>NZ_JYMR01000040.1 GCF_000938255.1 Bradyrhizobium sp. LTSP849
GAGAGATCTGAAGAGGGTCTTGGGATGGCATATCGGCAGGTTGGGCAACCGAGCTTCGCAGATGCGCTGGCGTCGCGGCGTGGGAAAGGCGGTGCGGTGCTGAGGCGGATTTGCGAACTGGTCGATTGGGGGGCTGTGGAGCGCGTGCTGTGCGGCCTTCCGGAACCTGAGCGTGGCGCGCCGGCCTATCCTCGGCTGGTGATGTTCAAGGCTGTGCTGTTGCAGCAATGGTACGGGCTGTCCGATCCGGAACTGGAAGAAGCGCTCGATGACCGGGCCTCTTTCCGCGACTTCTGCGGCTTTGCGCTGGGCGACGAGACGCCCGACCATACGACGATCTGGCGCTTCCGCGAAGCTTTGCAGCAGGCCGGTCTGGACGAGACGCTGTTTGCCGAGATGCTGCGCCAGATCGACGCGCGCGGGCTGGTGCTGCGTCGAGGCACATTGATCGACGCCAGCCTGATCCCGGCGGCGGTGAAGCCGCCGAAGCCGCCAAAGGACCCGCTGCCGCCCGGCCCAGACGGGCGCGCGCCGAGCAAGCTGGTCAACAGCGAGCGCGATGCGGATGCGCGATGGACCAAGAAGGGTGGCAAGCGATACTTCGGCTACAAGGCGCATGTCGGTGTCGACCAGTGCTCGGCGATCATCCGTCGCAGTAAGCTGACCGACGCTGCGGTCAACGATACGGTGCCGGCCGATGAATTGATCAGCGGCGACGAGAAGGCGGTCTACGCCGACCAGGCCTATGACAAGCACGAGCGCCGCGCCGGGCTGGCTGCCCGGGGCATCAAGCCGCGGCTGATGTTCCGGCCCAACAAGCATCATCCCCTGACCGAGCGGAAGAAGCGCTTCAACGACGCCGTGGGACGCCGCCGCGCGCCGGTCGAGCAGGTCTTTGCGCGCCTCAAGGGCGTTTACGGCTGGGCGCGCGCTCGCTATCTGGGCTTGGCACGCAACCATACCCATCTGCGTCTTCTCTGCTTGGCCATGAACCTCAAACGATGGGCGGTGCTGTGTCCCGCGGGAGGTGTGGCGTGACTGCCGTAGCCCAACGCCATCGATCGGCCACGAAAACAAGGCCGTCTGCGTTCGCTCGCCATCCGAGGCCACACAAAAAAATGCCCCACATCGAGCCTCACTCCCGCACGGCCAATTAAGCAAAGCCCTCGCAAGCGGGAGAGGTGCACCGAGCCCGCGGCCCGCTTGGTTCGATCTAACGCTATGCCGCTCTCAACGCACCGCGGACGCTGACTTCTTGCTCGCGACCGGCTTCGGTGCTGGCTTCGTGCTCGCCTGCGGACTACCGTCCCAGCCGCCGGCGGGCGTCGTCACGTTGACGGCGTCGTCGGGCTGCGGCTCGGTGCTGAAGGTCTGGATCGCAAGCTTGGCGGCGGCGAGCGACTGCGGATCGAGACGCTTGGCGACGTCGTCGCGCTTGCCGGCAGCATCCGCGTCGCCCTGGGCGGCCGCAAGGGTGAACCATTTGTAGGACTCGGCGAGGTTCTGCTCCACGCCGATGCCGCGGGCATAGAGGATGCCGAGGTTGAACTGGCTGTCGGCGACGCCGCGGTCGGCAGCCTTGCGGAACCACTGCGCCGCGCTCTTGTAATTGGCGCCGCGTCCGCCGCCATCGGCGTCGAGCACCGCGAGATTATGCATCGCCTTGGCGTTGCCGCGCTCTGCCGCCTGCGTGTAGTAGCGGCGGGCGATGTCGGCGTCCTTTTTCACGCCGAGGCCCTTTTCGTAGAGCGTGCCGAGGCGGAAGGTTGCGGGCACCACGCCGGCCTGCGCCGCGCGGTCATACCATTTGGCGGCTTCGTCGTAATTCGCAGCCACGCCCTTGCCCTCGGCAAAGCGCACGCCGATCTCGTAGGCCGCGGTCGCATCGCCCTTCATCGCGGCGGTGCGCAAGCTCGGGCCGCCGATGCCGTCAGGCAGCTTCTCGCTCGGCGGCACCTGGACGACGCCGAGCCGCGCGCGGCTCGCGCCCGTCAGCGCGCCGGTGACGTCGCTGGAAGGTGGCGCTGCGGCGGGGGCGGGCGGGATTTCGACCGAAGCCGTCCCACTGGGGTTCGTTGCAGCCGGGGCTGGATTGTTGAGGGACTGCTTCCCGATCGGCGTCGGCGAGGTCATCGATGGCGTGACCTGCTCGGGCGCGGCGGGCTTGATCTCGACCGGCGGCGGAGCCTGCGGCGCGGGCTCGCTGGAATTCTCCATCGCCTGCGGCGCCGGCTGCGTGCTGCCGCCTTCGAGCAGGTTCATTGCCATCTTGAAGGTGCCGAGCACGATCACGACCACGCTCGCGCCGACCAGCAACGAGCGGATCTTCGAAGTGATGGTCGAGCCGCCGTCCTGGCCCTTGTCCTTGACGCGGGCTGCGATTGCGGCCTTGACGCCGCGCGCAGGCTTTTCGGGCGGTTGTGCGGCGGCAGCCTGCGCCGCGCGGCGCGCGGCTGCGATGAAGCTCGACGACGACACCGGCTCTTTTGGCGCAGCAGGAATTTCGCTGATCGCGCTTTCGGACGCGGCAATGCGCTCCGACGGCGTGGCGGCGCGTCCGCCCGGACGGGTGCCCGGCTCGAGCGGATGATCCGGCGGCAATTCGGGCGCGATCGCGGCGCGCGCAGGTGCGGTGTGCGGCTCCAGGATTTCGCTGATCGCGCGCGGCGGTACCGGCGGCGCCATCGGCATCGGCGGCGGCGCGGCAGGTGCAGCGGCATGGAATTCGCGCGGCGCGGCCACGAAAGCGCTGTGCGCGTGTTGCGCGGCGGCGGGATTTTGCAGCTCGGGCTTCGGATCGTATTTCGGCTGCTGTGGCTGTTGCAGTGGCCGTTGTTCGCGCGCGATCGGCGCCGGCTCGACCTGAGCAGCCATCGACATGGGCTCGGGCATCGCCTGCTGCATCGGCTGCGGCGCAGGGGCCGGCGGCGCGGTGCGCACCGCACGCAGATCGCCCTCGATCATGGAGAGGCGATCGACAACATGGCCGAGCGTGTTGTGCACGGCCTCCAGCGAATCCTGGGTGCTGCGGTTGGTCTCGGCGTGGCTGAAGCGGATGTCGGAAAGCTCGCGCTTGACGAGGTCGACCACGCCGGAATCGGCTGGCTGCGACGAACTGCGGCTTTCAGCGAGCGCGGAATAGGTCGCCTGCTGCCGCTCCAGGTGGCGCAGGATGTCGTGCAGCCCGTCCTCGACGCGGCTGAAATTGCCGCCGCGCTGATCGGAGGTGGCTTCGATCCGCTCCAGCAGATAGGAGACCCGCTGTTCGAGATGCGTGAACGTCGAGGCCGAGTCGTTGCCGACCTGCATGCGGTCGAAACGCTCGGACAGCGCACGGATCGCGCTTTCCAGATGCTCGGTGCTCTCGGTGGCTTGCGGCCGCTCGCGCGTTTCCAGCGCGGCGGTGAGCGCCGCAATGCGCTGCTCCAGCACCGCAAAACTGTCGCTGTGGCCAGAGGCGCGCGTGACCTGGTCGACCTTGGACGACAACAGCTGCACATCTTCGGAGAGCCGTGCCAGCGCTTCGTTGGAGGCGACGTTCGAGACGATGCCGCGCAGCGCCGAGATCGCGCCCTCGAGCTGGCGCACCGTCGAAGGATCGTCATTGGCGCGCAAAATCAGGTCGAGCTTGGTGCCGAGATTGCGGATCGCCTCGTCATAGCCGGTGAGCTGCTCGGCCGGCGTCAGCGTGCGCAGCACCTGCTTGATGTCGGATAGCGCGCGCTCGATGCCGGCGAGGGCCTGCCCGTCGGTGCCGTTGGAACGGGTCTCGTCGATGCGACGGTGCAGCGAGCGAATTTCGTTCTCGATCGACTCGATCGCGCGGCGCGGCATCGCCTCGGTGATGGCGGTGCGGATCTCCGCAAGCTCGGAGCGGAAGGTGTTGACCGCCTGTTCGGTATTGTCAGGACGCTGGAGCGACTCGATCTGGCTCGTGATCTTGAGCAGGTGCCGTTCGAGCAAGGAGAAATCCGGCCCCGGCTGCGGTGGCGGCGGAGCGTAGGCAGGCGTGGGCGGTGCCATCGGCGGCAGGGGCGTAGCATAGGCCGCTGTGGGCGCAATCGACGGCGCGGCGCGCGGCGGAAGCTGCCGCGGCGCGAATCCGTCGAGCTCGCTCTGCCGCGCCGTGATCTCGGCGACCGCGACGTCGAACGAAGCGGGGCTGAGCGGCGGTGAGTTGCGGTAGACTTGCGCTGCCGCGCGCTCGACCAGATCGGCCTGGCGCTGGCGCGTTTCGACCGGTGCCGGCCGTGGCGCCTGGGGCTGCTGTGGCTGGGATTGTTGTGGCTTTGAGATCTGCGACAGCCGCGCATCGAGGCGCGAGATCGCGTCGTTGAGCTGGCGCGCGACGCCCTGCTCGCGCGCGACGTCTGGTCGCGAGGAGTCCTGGCGCGGTGCAGGTTTTGAAATTCGTTCGATCTGCTGGGTGATCGCGTCGAGCCGCTGATGGATGTCGGCGACTTCGCGGCTCTCCTGGCTAGGTGCTTGGCTTGGCATTTGCGGCGAACGCGGATCGGGACGCTGGTCCTGACGTTGATCTTGACGTTGATCTTGGCGCTGCTCGTAAGGTCCGCGAAAGTTCGGCGGGGCAGTCTCGCCGAGCGTGGAGTTCAGCCAATCGTTGAGGGACATGCCGGCGCGACGCGCAGCAGCTTCGGCCCGCTCCCTTACGGATGGATCGATGCCGTCAACACTCCACGATACGCGCGAATTCATGACTCTGTCCGGTTCCGACTCCGGCGCCCCACCCGGCGCCTCCAGTCTCCCCACGCGTGCCGGTTGTAAGACAACCGAATTCGGCGCGGGTCGTCTGCCTCGAAAACCGACTTTTGTCCGTTACGGTAAATAACGGGTTAAGGAACGCGTCGCCGCTGGCTTAAAGTTGGGCGGCGGGAACCTGGGGGACGGCTTGCACGGATGCTCGTCATGCCCGGGATAAGCCCGGCCATGTCTCCGTAGGCGTTAGCGCCCCGGCGGGTGTAAGCGCGTGTCCAGGGCGAACGGCTCTTGGGATCTCAGCTCGTACGAGCCGGCGGCATTCGTGGCGGCGAAGATCAAATTCCAGCTCGCCGTCGAAACCACGCTCGGAATGACCACAAACCTATGCCTTGCCAGCAGGTCATCCCCGAATGCCTGCTGGCCGGCGCTCGGTATCCCCGGCCTCAGCCAATTGGGGTTTGGAACAGCCGTGGGCTCGACCACGAAGACGCCGGCTGGATCGACGGTTGCCGCTGTGATGACGTGAGGCACCGTGTCCAGTGCGCGAAATCCCTTGTGCACGGCGACCTCCAGAATCGCCGTAGCGGGATCGATCGCACAGTACACGGCTCGAACGCCCCTGCTGTTCCAGCGGCCGCCGACGAGAAACGCTCCCTCGCCACTGTCCCAGGTGGCTGCATATTTGGATTGATCCAGACGCCAGGCCACCAGTTCGGGGCCTCCGAGCGGTGCGGGAAGCGGCGTCACGCGTAAACGCCGTACTCGAGCCGTGCGAGAAAGTCTTCGACGAGTTCGACCCCGGCAGGGGTCGCCAGCAGATCGATCGGCTTGCGTTGGTCGAGGCCGATGGCGGGGCGCTCCAGCCACTGCTCGGCCTCGTCCTTCGATCCGAAAATCGAAGTCGCCTTCGTCAGTATTTCCGCAAGCTTCCATGCGCGGCCGCTCTGCTCGGAGTTGAGCTGTCCAGTATTTTCAGCCGTATGGCGCTGGTAGGTTCGATGGCTCATTCCGATCGCCTTGGCGAACGAATCGTCCCAGCGGAGAAACACGAGGTTGTCGACGAAATGCAGCAGCGCCTTGGATGGAAGGCCGTGCAAAAGAATTTCGTGAGCCTCCAAAGGGCTCCGAGGCATCTTCCGAAAGGTAGAGGTCCCTCCGAAGAGTCGGGCGACCGCCGCCAGCCGGACTACGTCAGGAGATTGAGCAAATTCGACCATCAGTCAGTCTCGCCACTTGTCGCATCCAATATGACAAGCGTCGCAGAAGCTTTCAAGTGATCGCCGGCAAGATTCCCGGCCGTATTGACGCCTCAGCCCTTCCCCTCGCGCTTGCCGTCCTCCAGCGGCACCACCGTGGCCTTGCCGCTCATGGCCGACAGCGCTTCCAGCGTCTCCTCGCAGAAGTCGGCCACCATCTGCTCGTGCCGGGCGCCGAGGCGGAGCAGGAGCAGATTGCCGAGGTCGAGCACGCCTGACGCCGTGCCTTCCGGGAAGCGCTTCTTCAGGATCCGCTCGTAGTTCTCGTGGCGGTCGCGATGGTGCTCCAGCCGGGCCATCAAATCGGTCCGCATCGGCTCGATGTCGATGCTGTCGAGCGCATGCAATCGCACTAGCAGGTCGTCCTTGATCGAGGGCGGCGTGCTCGGCCGCGCGGCCCAGTGCCGCAGCGCTGTTCGGCCCTCGGGAGTGAGCGTATAGATGAGTTTATTGGGCTTGCCGGATTGCACGACCTCGCGGCCCTGGATGTAGCCGCGGTCGCGCAGCTTGGAGAGCTCGCGGTAGATTTGCTGGTGGTCGGCCTTCCAGAAGAAGCCGATCGAGGAGTCGAACGTCTTGGCAAGCTCGTAGCCTGTCATCGGACGTTCCGTCAGGCATGCGAGGATTGCGTCGCCGAGTGCCATGGCACCAGCTCCTTTGAGAAGTCTCGACCAATTGACTTGACTTTATGCGCATTGGTGCATATGCGTCAATATGCATATGAAGCGGGCCCGGAAAGAGGCTCCCAAAACCTCAATGGAATCAGCGTTCGCGCTACTGTGCATGGGGTTGTTTTTCAGCTTTTTGCCACGGCCTTTAGGGAGGCAACCTGACCATGACCGGCCTCGACTCCTGGTACGGCTTTATGAAGTCTCATGACCGCACAGCGCTCTGGGACCTCCTGCATCCCGACGCCGTTTTCGAAAGCCCCGTCGTGCACTCGCCCCAGCGCGGCCGCGACATCACCTTCAAATATCTCGCGAGCGCCGAGACGGTGCTCGGTGGTCCCGGCTTCACCTATGTCGGCGAGTGGACCAGCGCCAACGGCGCCGTGCTCGAATTCAAGACCATGATCGACGGTATCGAGATCAATGGCGTCGACATCATCACTTTCGACAGCGAAGGCCGCATCACCCATTTCAAGGTGATGGTGCGTCCGCTCAAGGCCATCAACATGCTGCATCGCCAGATGGCGGAGCAGCTTGCTGCCCAGTCATAAGCTAACATCATCACTTCAAGGCCCTTGCCGGGAGACCACCATGCCGATCTACAAAGCCCCCGTCGAAGACGTGAACTTCCTGCTCAACGACGTCTTCCAGATCGACCGCTACGATAATCTCGCCGGCTTCTCCGATGCGTCGAGCGACGTGCGTGAAGCAATCCTGGGCGAAGCCGCAAAGCTCTCTGAAGAGGTGCTCCAGCCGCTCAATCGTGTGGGCGATCTCGAAGGCTGCAAGCGCGCCGATGACGGCAGCGTCACCACGCCGAAGGGTTTCAAGGACGCGTTCAAGCAGGTCGCCGAGGGCGGCTGGCTCGGCCTGTCGGCTCCGACCGAGTTCGGCGGCCAGGGCCTGCCAGTGACGCTCTCGCAGGCGGTCAACGAATTCCAGATCTCCGCCAACATGGCATTCTCGATGTATGGCGGTCTCACCATGGGCGCGACCGCAGCGCTGATCGTCCACGGTTCGCCGGAGCAGAAAAAGACCTACGTGCCGAAGATGGTGGCGGGCGAATGGACCGGCACCATGAATCTGACCGAGCCGCAATGCGGCACCGATCTCGGCATGCTCCGCACCAAGGCGGTGCGGCAGGCCGACGGCAGCTTCAGGATCACCGGCACCAAGATATTCATCTCGGCCGGCGAGCATGACCTCGCTCCCAACATCATCCACCTCGTGCTCGCCCGCATCGAGGGCGCACCTGCCGGCATCAAGGGCGTGTCGCTGTTCGTGGTGCCGAAATTCCTGGTCAATGCCGACGGTTCGGTCGGCGCGCGCAATGGGGTGGTGTGCGGCTCGATCGAGCACAAGATGGGTATCCACGGCAATTCCACCTGCGTGATGAACTACGATAGCGCCACCGGCTGGCTGATCGGCGAAGAGAACAAGGGCATGCAGGGCATGTTCGTGATGATGAACGAGGCCCGCCTCGGCGTCGCCGTTCAGGGTCTCGCACAGTCCGAGGTTGCCTATCAGAACGCGGTCGCTTACGCCCGCGAGCGCATCCAGGGCCGCTCGCTCACCGGGGTAAAGGCGCCGGACAAGCCTGCCGATCCGATCATCGTGCATCCCGACGTGCGCCGCACGCTGCTCTCGATCCGCGCCTTCAACGAGGCCGCGCGCGCCTTCGTAATGTGGACGGCGCTGAAGAGCGACGTCGCGCATCGCTCGGAGGATCCCAAGGATCGTCAGGCCGCCGACGATCACATGGGCCTGATGACGCCGGTGCTGAAGGGCTTTCTCACCGAGTACGGCTTCGCCAACGCGGTGCAGGCGCAGCAGATGTATGGCGGCCACGGCTACATCGCCGAGCAGGGCATGGAGCAGTTCGTGCGCGATGCGCGTATTGCGATGATTTACGAGGGCGCCAACGGCATCCAGGCGCTCGACCTCGTCGGCCGCAAGCTGCCGCGCGACGGCGGCCGCGCCATCATGGCGTTCTTCGGCGAGGTCATGGCCTTCGCCAAGGAGAACGGCGGCGACGAGGCGATGAAGCCCTATGTCACCCCGCTCTCCACCGCGCTCGGCCATCTCCAGCAGGCCACCACCTGGCTGATGCAGAACGCGATGGCGAAGCCCGACAATGCCGGTGCCGCCGCAACCGACTATCTGCATCTCTTTGGCTTCGTCGCCCTCGGTTACATGTGGGCGAAGATGGCGAAGGTGACGCAGACCAAGATTGCCGAGAGCGGGGCCACGCCCTATCTCTCGACCAAGCTCGTCACCGGCCGCTTCTTCATGGAGCGGATGCTGCCGGAAACTGCGGCCAATCTTGCGCGTATTCAGGCCGGCTGCGCCACCATCATGGAACTGCCCGCGGAAGCGTTCTGAGAATTTTCGCTTCACCAATCATCTCGATCGCGTCGCGGTCGTAACCAATCGCTGCAATCAGGACGCTCCCATGGCAGATGCCTATATCTACGATCACGTCCGCACCCCTCGCGGTCGCGGCAAGGCTGATGGCGCACTGCACGAGGTGA
This sequence comes from Bradyrhizobium sp. LTSP849, assembly GCF_000938255.1. Lineage (GTDB taxonomy): Bacteria > Pseudomonadota > Alphaproteobacteria > Rhizobiales > Xanthobacteraceae > Bradyrhizobium. The sequence goes on from NZ_JYMR01000040.1 coordinate 9,175, forward strand.
CAGCGCTCGCGCTCGCCACGGTGCCGCTGAAGGCCCTCAAGGATCGCAACAGCCTTCCCGAAGACTGCGTCGATGACGTCGTGCTCGGCGTGGTCGATCCAGTCGGCGAAGCCGGCAGCGACATCGCGCGCTTTGCCGCGCTGAAGGCGGGTCTCGGCGAAGCCGTGCCCGGCGTGCAGATCAGCCGCTTCTGTGCCTCCGGCCTCGACGCCGTGAATTTTGCTGCCGCCCAGGTGATGAGCGGCCAGCATGAGCTCGTGATCGGCGGCGGTGCGGAATCGATGAGCCGCGTCGGCATCGGCGCCTCCGGCGGCGCCTGGCCGATGGACCCCTCGATGGCGGTGCCGTCCTATTTCATGCCGCAGGGCGTCTCGGCCGATCTGATCGCCACCAAATACGGCTTTTCGCGCGATGACGTCGATGCCTATGCGGTGCAGAGCCAGCAGCGCGCGGCCAAGGCCTGGGACGAGGGCCGCTTCAACAAGTCCGTGGTGCCGGTGAAGGACATCAATGGCCTCACCATCCTGGCCAAGGACGAGCACATGCGTCCCACCACGACGATGCAGTCGCTGGCCCAGCTGCAGCCGTCGTTCACGATGATGGCGCAGATGGGCGGCTTCGACGGCGTCGCTGTGCAGTCGCATCCGGAGATCGAACGCGTCAATTACGTGCACCACGCCGGCAATTCCTCGGGCATCGTCGACGGCGCCGGCGCCGTGCTGCTCGGCAGCAAGGAAGCGGCCAGCAAGTACGGCCTGAAGCCGCGTGCCAAGATCCGCGCATTCGCGAATATCGGCTCGGAGCCGGCGATGATGCTGACCGGCCCGGTCGACGTCACCGAAAAACTGTTCGCGCGCTCCGGCATGAAGAAGTCAGACATCGACCTGTTCGAGCTCAATGAGGCCTTCGCTTCGGTCGTGCTGCGCTACATCCAGGCCTTCGACATCGACAACGCCAAGATCAACGTCAATGGCGGCGCCATCGCACTCGGCCATCCGCTCGGCGCGACCGGTGCGATGATTCTGGGCACCGTGCTCGACGAGCTCGAGCGCACCAACAAGTCGACCGCGCTGGTGACGCTGTGCATCGGCGGCGGCATGGGCACCGCGACCATCATCGAGCGCGTTTGACGTCGTAGGGTGGGCAAAGCGAAGCGTGCCCACCACTGACGTCTCAGCAAATGATGGTGGGCACGGCGCAAGGGCGCCTTTGCCCACCCTACGAGATCACCGTCAACCGCCGCGCCTGAGATCGGCTGCGGCACCGAGGAGCAACCAACATGGCTTACAAGAACTTCAAGGTTGAGACCGACGCCGACGGCATCGCGCTCGTCACCTGGGATATCCCGGGCCGTTCGATGAACGTGCTCGACGAGACCTCGAGCAGCGAGCTCGAGGCGATCGTGAAGGAGACCACGGCCGACGCCGGGGTGAAGGGTGTCGTCATTACCTCGGCCAAGGAAGCATTCTGCGCCGGTGCCGATTTGTCGATGCTCGAAGGCATGAACCAGGCTTACGCAAAGGTCCTCAAGGAACAGGGCGAGACCGCGGCGAACCAGATGCTGTTCGACCAGAGTCGGCACCTTTCGCAGGTGCTGCGCTCCATCGAGACCTCCGGCAAGCCCTGGGCGGCCGCGATCAACGGTCTCGCGCTCGGCGGCGGCTTCGAGATCACGCTGTGCTGCCACTATCGCGTGGCGGCGGAGAATCCCAAGACGCGTCTCGGTCTCCCCGAGGTCAAGGTCGGTCTGTTCCCGGGCGGAGGCGGCACCCAGCGCGTGCCGCGTCTGGTCCAGCCGCAGGATGCGATGACCATTTTGCTCAAGGGCGATCCGGTCACGGTCGAGAAGGCCAAGCAGCTCAATCTGATCCACGCCATCGTACCGGCAGCTGATCTCATCAAGGCGGCGAAGGACTGGATCAAGAGCGGCGGCAAAGCGGTGGCGCCCTGGGACGAGAAGGGCTTCAAGCTCCCCGGCGGCCCCGTGTTCTCCAAGGCCGGCATGATGCTGTTCCCGGCCGGCAACGCGATCTATCGCCGTGAGACCTACGACAACTATCCGGCGGCGCGTGCGATCATGAGCTGCGTCTATGAAGGCTTGCAGTTGCCGATCGACGCGGCGCTGCGAGTGGAGTCGCGCTACTTCACGTCCGTACTGCGCTCGAAGGAGGCGGCTGCGATGATCCGCAGCCTGTTCCTGTCGATGCAGGAGCTGAACAAGGGTGCGCGCCGTCCGAAGGATGTGCCGCAGACCAAGGTGAAGAAGATCGCCGTGATCGGCGCCGGCTTCATGGGCGCGAGCGTCGGCTACGTTTCGGCGCGTGCCGGCCTCGACGTCGTCCTGATCGATCGCGATCAGGAGAGCGCCGACAAGGGCAAGGCGCATGCGCAGACAGTGATCGAGGAGCAGATCAAGAAGGGCCGCGCCAAACCCGGCGACGCCGAAGCACTGCTCGCGCGCATCACGCCGACCGCCGACTATTCCGCGCTCAGAGATGTCGACCTCGTCATCGAGGCGGTGTTCGAGGACCGCAAGGTCAAGGCGGAGACCTTTGCCAAGGCGCAGGAATATCTGAAGCCGGACGTGGTCTTCGCGTCGAACACCTCGACACTGCCGATCACTTCGCTTGCTGAGGCCTTCAAGGACCAGGGCAAGTTCGTCGGCATCCATTTCTTCTCGCCGGTCGAGAAGATGATGCTGGTCGAGATCATCAAGGGCAAGAACACCGGCGATGTCGCGCTCGCAACCGCACTCGATTACGTCCGGCAGATCGGCAAGACGCCGATCGTCGTCAACGACTCGCGCGGCTTCTTCGCCAACCGCTGCGTCGGCCGCTACGTTGCCGAAGGCAACGAGATGTTTTTGGAAGGCGTGCCGCCGGCAATGATCGAGAACTGCGCCAAGATGGCCGGCATGCCGGTTGGCCCGCTCTCGCTGTCCGATGAAGTTGCGCTCGACCTCGGCCTCAAGATCATGAAGGCGACGGAAGCCGATCTCGGTCCCAACGCCATCAACCCCGATCAGAAGAAGCTGATGGTGGAGATGGTCGAGAAGCAGGGCCGCCTGGGCCGCAAGAACAGCAAGGGTTTTTACGACTACCCCGAGAAGGGCAAGGGCCAGAAGAGCCTGTGGCCGGGCCTCTCGGCCTTGCAGCCGAAGCAGCTCGATCCTGACACGCTCGACATCGAGGAGCTGAAGCAACGCTTCTTGGTGGTGCAGGCGGTGGAAGCCGCGCGCACGGTCGAGGATCACGTCATCACCGATCCGCGCGAGGCGGATGTCGGCTCGATCCTCGGCTTCGGCTTCGCGCCGTTCACCGGCGGCACGCTGTCCTACATCGACTTCATGGGCACGAAGACGTTCGTCGAGCTCTGCCACAAGCTGGAAGCCAAGTACGGCTCGCGCTTCACGCCGCCGAAGCTGTTGGAAGAGATGGCTGCGAAGGGCGAGACCTTCTACGGCCGCTTCGCGCCGAAGAAGGCCGCTGCCTAGGCGCAGCTTGAACCGTCTCACGCATTCGTGAGAACAAGAAAGGCCGGATCGATCGATCCGGCCTTTTTGTCGTTTACTGATCCCGGCTTAGGCAGCCTGCGTCAGCCCTTCCTTCTTCAGGGCTTCCTGCACCTTCGGCCGCGCGGCGACGCGGGCCTTGTAAGCGGTGAGGTTCGGCATCGCCGAGAGGTCGAACTTCATCCGGTCGCCCCAGGTCAGCATCGTGAACAGGTAGCCGTCGGCGACCGTGAACTGCTTGCCCATGAGGTAGTCGCGGCCGGCGAGCTCGCTGTCGATGTGCTTCAGCTTGCCCATGACGCGGTCCTTGAAGAACGCCTTGGCATCGTCGTTCAGTGCCGGCGCGAACAGCGGTCCGAAGCTCTTGTGCACCTCGGAGGTGAGGAAGTTCAGCCATTCGAGCAGCTTGTAGCGCTCGGAACTGCCGTGGGCGGGCGCCAGTGCCTTGGCCGGGGCCTGGTCGGCGATCATCTGGACAATGACCGGGCCTTCGGTCACGATCTCGCCGCTGTCGAGGCCCAGCGCGGGGACCTGACCCTTCGGATTCACCTTCAGATAGTCGTCACCGTTCTCGAGCTTCTTGGCCCGGATATCGACCTTGACCAGCTCATAGGGCAGGTCGGCCTCGAGGAGCGCGATGTGGGGGGACAGCGAGCAGGCGCCGGGCGAGTAATACAATTTCATGGAATTTCCTCCTCTTTTGGCTTGGCCCAGGCGAAACTACGCCTACATGCACCTGCATGGAATAGCAAGATTGATGCAGGTGCATCGAGTGGGGTAAGAAGCGGGCGACGAGTTTGAGCGGGACCATGAAACGCAAACCATCGACTGAGGCAACTGCCGCCTGGATCCGCCTGATGCGGGTGCAGAGCCGTGTGCTCGACTGCGTCGAGCAGGACCTGAAAAAGGCCGGCTTCCCTCCGCTGGCCTGGTATGACGCGCTGCTCGAACTGTCGCGGGCGCCGAGCGGAGAGCTGCGGCCGGTGGAACTCGAACGGCAGATGTTGATCCCGCAATACTCCACCTCGCGGTTGATTGATCGTCTGGTCGACGAGGGGCTCGCCTCCCGGCGCGAATGCAAGATCGACAAGCGCGGCCAGTTCGTCGAGATCACGGAAGCCGGCCGCGAGTTGCAGAAGCGGATGTGGGGCGCCTATTCGGCCGCGATCGAGAAATATGTCGGCTCGAAACTGTCCGATACCGATGCCATCAAGCTCAGCGGTCTGCTCGACCGGCTGGGCTGCTCGTGCGGCGAGATGAAGCTGCCGCCCGTCGTCAACGTCAACGAAAGCACGCCGTCGCGATGATCGCGCGGCAAACCAGCACATCCGCGCAGCCGGTAGGTTCGCGGACCATCCCTGTCACCCGCGCGCGTTCGGTCGAAGCGCCTTTGATTAGAGTTTGATATGGCGCGAGACCAGATCGATATGACACCGCTGCAATCGCGCGACGAGCTCGTTGCGTGGTTCGAGGCAGGCTGCAAGGACCCGTCCGAATTCCGCATGGGCACCGAGCACGAGAAGACGCCGTTCACGCTCGACGGCCACCGTCCGGTGCCCTACGAAGGCGCCCGCGGCATCGGCGCGCTGCTCGAAGGCATGAAGCTCCTGCTCGGCTGGGAGCCGATCATGGAGAAGGGCAACATCATCGGCCTCTATGACGTCACCGGCGGCGGTGCGATCTCGCTCGAGCCGGGCGGTCAGTTCGAGCTCTCCGGCGCGCCGGTCGAGAACGTGCATCAGACCCAGAGCGAGTTGATGGCGCACCTGGCGCAGGTGCGCGAGATCGCAACCCCGCTCGGCATCGGTTTCCTCGGGCTCGGCATGACGCCGTCCTGGTCGCGCGCCGACATCCCGGTGATGCCCAAGGGCCGCTACAAGATCATGACCAATTACATGCCGAAGGTCGGCCAGTACGGCCTCGACATGATGTACCGGACCTGCACGGTGCAGACCAATCTCGACTTCTCCTCGGAAGCCGACATGGTCAAGAAGCTGCGCGTGTCGCTTGCGCTCCAGCCGGTCGCAACCGCTTTGTTCGCCAATTCGCCGTTCACCGAAGGCCAACCGAACGGCTTCCTCTCTTTCCGTTCCGAGATCTGGCGCGACACCGACAATGCGCGCTCCGGCATGATGCCCTGGGCGTTCGAGGACGGCATGGGTTTTGAGCGCTATGTCGATTACGCGCTCGACGTGCCGATGTATTTCGTCAAGCGCGGCGACGACTACATCGACGTGTCTGGCTCCTCGTTCCGCGCCTTCTTCGATGGCCGCAACAACAATTTGCCCGGCGAGCGCCCGACATTGTCGGATTGGGCCAACCATCTCTCGACGATCTTCCCGGAGGTGCGGCTCAAGCGTTATCTCGAGATGCGCGGCTCTGATGGTGGCCCGTGGGGCCGTCTGCCGGCGCTATCGGCGTTTTGGGCCGGGCTGCTCTACGACGATGTGTCGCTCGATGCCGCCTGGGACATGGTGAAGCACTGGACTGCGCCCGAGCGCCAGTCCCTGCGCGACGACGTGCCGCGCTTCGGCTTCAAGGCACGGATCAAGGACCGCTATCTGTTCGAGATCGCCAAGGAATGCCTCGTTCTGGCACATGCCGGCCTGCGCCGGCGCGGCCGCATCGACCAGCTCGGCCGCGACGAGACCCGGCATCTGGAGCCGCTCGATCGCATCATCGATTCCGGCCGGACGCCGGCCGAGGAAATGCTCGAGAAGTTCAACGGCGCCTGGAAAGGCTCGGTGGAACCGGCCTACGCGGAATACGCGTTCTAGACCAACGACCAGGATTTAGGCTGTTCATCGCCCATACAGGTTTGCGGCGATCAAATGACCGGCTGAAAAAAACCTGAGCGTCGTCAATAACTCGAAAGCTGTTCCGATGGGGAAGGGCCGCCTGCCTGGGGCTGTCATGGCAAGCGTTGTGGCCTGCGCCACGCTGCTTTCGCTCCTGTTTGCGAGCGTGCCCGCGCGTGCCCAGACGGCGTTCGACCGGCCCGGCGGCGACTATTTCAACACGCCTGTCACATCAGGCGATCCCGAGGATTGCGCGCTGCTGTGCGAGCGCGATCGTAAATGCCGCTCGTGGAGCTTCAGCTATCCCGACATCGACGGCGCCGCGGCGGTGTGCTGGCTCAAGAATACCGTGCCGCCGCGGGTGCCGGGCAGTTGCTGTATTTCCGGCGTGCGCGGCGCCGGCGTAATCGAGCCGCGCGTCGAAGGCGTGGAGACCTCGATTGACCGCCCCGGCGGGGATCTGCGCAATTTCGAGCTCAAGGAAGGCGAGGGCGAGGACGTCTGCAAGGCTGCCTGCACCGCCGACAACAAATGCCGCGCCTTCACCTATGCCCGTCCCGGCTACACCGGGCGCGAAGCGCGCTGCTTCCTGAAAAAGGAAATCAAGCCGCCGCGCAGGAAGGCGGGATTCACGTCGGGCGTGGTGAGATAGCCAGGGTGCCGTAGGGTGGGCAAAGGCGCGAAGCGCCGTGCCCACCATCTCTCTGCAATCACGTTTACTCGTGGTGGGCACGCTTCCGCCTTCGCTCTTCGAGCTATGGCGGACAAGTCGCTTTGCCCACCCTACGGAATCTCACTCCGCATCATGCTTCGCCCGTGCCGCCTTCGAGGCCAGCGCGCGCCAACGTCGCCGCAGGAACGGTTCGACGATCGCGCGCTTGGCCTTGGACAGCCGGATCAGCACGATCGGATAGTCGGCGTAGTGATCGGTGAAGTAGAAGATTTTCGGCTGGCTCTCGACCAGCATTGCGCGCTCGTCGATCGGGACGTCCGGCATCACCAGACTGTCGCCATCCTCCCTCAAGCGCGCCAGCATCTTCTTGCGCACTTTCAGTGCGGGCGTGCCGTAGGAGGTGCCGTCCTCGACCTCCGGCCACGTCAGCGCAAATTTCCTAACGTCGTCGAAGGTCATGTGATCAAGGTCTTGGGATCAGCTCAGCGCACGGCGGTGAAGAACCGCGCGAGCCGGAAGCCGGACAGCCAGGTCCAAACGGGCTGGCCGCGCATGCCGAGATCCCAGGAGCCCAGCACGGCGTCCGCACGACCGACCAGATTGTCGACCGGCAAAAGGCCGACGCCGCCGGAGCGCAAGGGCACGCGGCTGTCGGCCGAGTTGTCCCGGTTGTCGCCGAGCACGAACAGATGGCCGGCCGGCACCGTGACTTCCAGCGTGTTGTCGAGCGGGCCGTTGTCGCGCATCTTGAAGATCAGGTGCGACACGCCGTTCGGCAGCGTCTCGACATAGCGGTAGGCGGGTTCGCTGCCGCCATTGTCGTCCTCGGCAGCACCGACGCCATCCGGCTTCAGCTCGGCGGGACGGTCGTTGACGAAGAGCTGGCCCTGCCGCATCTGGATGCGGTCGCCAGGAAGGCCGACCACGCGCTTGACCCAGGCCTGCGAGCGATCGCCGGGCCAGCGGAACACCACGACGTCGCCTTGCTTCGGCGTCTCGGCGAACACGCGGCCGGTCTCGGGCAGGTTGATCTGGATCGGCAGCGACGAGGTGCCGTAGCCATAGGGGAATTTCGAGGCGAGCAGCGCATCGCCGATCAACAGCGTCGGCTCCATCGAGCCCGACGGCACGTAGAACGGCTCGGCCAGCGCGCCCTTGGCGATGAACACGGCGGCGACGATGCCGGCGAGCTGCACCAGCTGACCGGCCCAGCCGCTGCTCTTCCGCTTCGTCGTGACAGTCACTTTTTCAACGCTCATGCGCCCGTTCCACCCACCGTAATGCGCTCCATCAATAGCGAGGGCTGGCCGACGCCAACCGGCACGCCCTGGCCGTTCTTGCCGCAAGTGCCGATGCCGGTGTCGAGCGCGAGGTCGTTGCCGATCATGCGGATGCGATGCAAATCGGTCGGCCCGTTGCCGATCAGCATGGCGCCTTTCAACGGCGCGCCGATCTTGCCGTTCTCGATCTTGTAGGCCTCGGTGCACTGGAACACGTACTTGCCCGAAGTGATGTCGACCTGTCCGCCGCCGAAATTCGCGGCGAACACGCCGTTCTTCACCGAGGCGAGGATCTCGGCCGGGTCGCGGTCGCCCGCGAGCATGTAGGTGTTGGTCATGCGCGGCATCGGCACGTGGGCATAGCCCTGCCGGCGGCCATTGCCGGTCGGCTTCATGTTCATCAGTCGCGCGTTCTGGCGGTCCTGCATGTAGCCGACGAGAACGCCGTCCTCGATCAGCACGGTGCGGTTGGTCGGCGTGCCTTCGTCGTCGATCGAGAGCGAGCCACGGCGCGAGGCGATGGTGCCGTCGTCGACCACGGTCACGCCCTTGGCCGCGACCTGCTGGCCCATCAGGCCGGCAAACGCCGATGTCTTCTTGCGATTGAAGTCGCCCTCGAGACCATGGCCGACCGCTTCATGCAGCATCACGCCGGGCCAGCCGGCGCCGAGCACGACGTCCATTTCGCCCGCGGGCGCCGGAATCGATTCCAGATTGACCAGCGCCTCGCGCAGTGCGCCGTCGGCGGCATCGCGCCAATTCTTGCTTTCGATGAATTCGGCATAGCCGGCGCGGCCGCCATAACCCTTGCTGCCGCTCTCCTGGCGGTCGCCCTGGCCTGCGACCACGGAGACGTTGACGCGCACCAGCGGGCGGATGTCGCGATAGCTCTCGCCGTCGGGCCGCAAGATCTCGACCACCTGCCAGGTCGCGCCCAGGCTGACGCTGACCTGCCGCACCCGCGGATCCTTGTCGCGCAGATAAGCGTCGATCTCGGCGAGCAGCTTGACCTTGGTCTCGAAGCCCGGCGCATCCAGCGGGTTGTCGTCGCCATAGAGCCGCACATTGGTGTGCGGGGGCGGCGCCGCAAAACTGCCGGAGTAGCCGCCGCGCACGGCCGCGACGGCGTCGGCGGCGCGAATCAGCGCCGGCAGCGACACGTCGGAGGAATGCGCATAGCCGACCGCGTCGTCCTTGACCGCGCGCAGGCCAAAGCCCTGCGAGGTGTCGTAGGTCGCCTGCTTCAGCCGCCCATTGTCGAACATCAGCGCTTCGGTCTGGCTGTATTCCAGGAACAATTCGCCGTCGTCGGCGCCGGCAAGCCCGCGCGCGAGCTCGCTGCGAACCTGGTCGCGGTCGAGATTGGCGCGGTCGAGCAGGGAGGCTGTGGCAGGGTTGGTCATGCGTCCGTCCATTATCTGGAGATGTGGGGCAAGATAATGGTTTCGGACTGGTTCCGCGAGGGGCGGGCCGTCACATTACGGAAACGATAGGATTGCCAAGGATGTTGGCGAAAACGCTGGCCGCAAGCACCAATCCATCACCGTCATCCTGAGAGCTTGTGACGCTTTTACTTGTTCGGAACGGAGTGGAGTTTCTTGTCGCGGTAAATGGCGGGTCTGAGTTCGTCGATGAGCTCTCGTTTATGCGCTGCGGAGGCGGTTGCCTTGCAGGATGTTGTTGGTGAGGGCGTACCAGAGCACGACGGCGCGGACCTTTTCGATCCCGCGCACGGTCAATTGCCGTAGGTTCCAGTTGCGCCAGCGGGCATGGATGCACTCGCATATCGAACGGGGCTTGTACCGGGCCTTGCCCTCTTTGCTCGCCATCCGCGCACGCCAAGCCAGTACCCCCGCGCCGTCGCCGCGTCGCGGCAGGTAGGGGTCGGTGCCGTGCTTGGATTGAGTGGGCGGGCAAAAAACCTCTATGCCCTCGGCATGCGCCCACTCGATGTCTTCCGCACTGCCAAAGCCGCCATCGACGAGATGGTCTTTGGGCAGGCCGCCAGGGCGCGTGCGCTGCCGCTCCAGCATGGGCCGCATCAGCCCGCGGTCGGACCCCGTGTTGCATACCTTAACGTCAGTGACGAACTGCTCGCCGGCCGCACTCGTCACCTGCACGTTGTAGGCTGGGCGGAAGCCGCCATCCGCCATCTTCATGACCCGTGCATCGGCGTCCGTCGTCGACGCGCGCGGCTCCTTCGGCGTCTTGCCATTGCCTTGCTTGCTCTCGCGTTCCTTGCGCTGCTGCTTGATCTCGGCAAGCGCCGCCTGCGCCGCTTTCACGCGCGCGCTGCGTTCCTCCGCGGCTCGCTCCTTGGCTGCCCGGGCGCGCTGATTGCTGGCGTCAGAGCGCACGTCGACTTCGCGCTTGAGGTCTTCCACCACCGTCTCAGCCAGGGCCAGATGCCGCTCGAGTGTCGCCTCGCGCCGGAACGAGGCGGCTCCCGCGCTGGCCCGGACCCGCACCCCGTCCTGCGCCAGTGTCGCCAGATTGACGAGACCAGCCTTCGCCAGCGCCGCCAGATGCTCGCTGAGCAGCCGGTCCAGCAGGTCGGCGCAACCGACCCGGAAGTCCGCCAGCATGTGATAGTTCACCGACACCCCGCCGCACAGCCAACGATAGGCATCGTGGCTCTCGCACAGTCGCTCCAATGCTCGCGCGCTGCCGACGCCCTCGCTGGTGGCTGAGAGCCACAGCGCCAGCAAAAGCCGCGGCGAGGTCGCGGGGTGACCGGGGCGGTCGCCCCTGGCCTTGATCCGGTTCTCCAGCTCACTCAGATCAAGCTCTTCGACATAAGACCAGATCAGGCGCACCGGATGGTCTTCCCCGATCAGGCTCTCGATATCCACCGCTCGCAACGCGATCTGGTCGCGCTGTGGCTCACGCAGCCGTGGCGCGCCGAGCGGCGCCGCGTCGGCTTCAGGCTTCGATTGCGCCGGCAGATCACCGAACAATTCATCGGCAGCCATCTTCGCCTCCCGCCAATCCATCATCGCCAGAGAATCACATGCCACCGGCATTCGGACAGATTTACCTGGCACGCTGCCAAAAAATCACACGCTCTGAGGTGGCCG
>NZ_JYMR01000041.1 GCF_000938255.1 Bradyrhizobium sp. LTSP849
GATCACGCCGAGAGCGTTGCGGCTGTCGTTGCGCGGCTGGATGCAGGCAGTGCGATCCCGTCGCAGCTCGTGTTCGACCATCTGTCTGATCCGGCTGAACCAGCAGGCCCCGTGCTTGCGGCGACGCATGCGACGGCGGAGCGTGGCCTTGCCGAGCTGCAGGGGATTTTTGGCGAAGCGCGTCTGAACGAGACGCCGGTCGCGTGGCTGACGCGTGGCGCGGTGGCGACGGGTCCGGATGAGGGCGCAAGCGGACTGACGCGTGCGCCGCTGTGGGGCCTGGTGCGCAGCGCACGGGCGGAGCATCCCGATCGCCGGCTGCAGCTCGTGGACGTCGATGTCGTGCTTGCAGATGCATCGCTACTGGCGAAGCTGACGTCGACGACGTCGGAGCCGGAGCTTGCGCTGCGCCATGGTGCGGTGCTGGCACCCAGGCTGGCGCGCACTGGCGCGGGTGCGGGCACACTTCAGGCACCAGTGGCCGCGCCGGATTACCGCGTTGTGGTCACCGACCCCGGCCGGCTCGACGGCGTGAGCCTGGTGGCCGCAGGCGAGCTGTCGGAGCCGCTGGCATCCGGTGATGTCCGGGTCTGCGTACGCGCGGCCGGCATGAACTTCCGCGACGTGCTGATCACGCTGGGGCAGATTGCCTCGCCCGGCATCGGGTTCGAGTTTGCCGGCGTGGTGGAGGCGGTCGGCGCGGACGTGACGTCGGTTGCGGTTGGCGATCGCGTATTTGGCTGTGGGCGCGGCTGTTTTGGCACACGCGCGGTCACAGTGGCCGAACAGCTTGCAAGAATCCCTGCGGGGATGTCGTTCGAGGCGGCGGCGACGATCCCGCTGGCCTATCTGACGGCGCTGTATGCGCTGCAGGAGCTCGGGCATATCAGGTCCGGGGATCGGGTTCTGGTGCATGCGGCAGCCGGTGGCGTCGGCATGGCAGCGGTGCAGCTGTGCCGGCATTTTGGCGCGGAGGTCTATGGCACGGCGAGCCCGGGTAAATGGCCGGTGCTGGAACGGATGGGACTGGACGGACGGCATGTCGCCAACTCGCGCGATCTAAGCTTCGAGACCCAGTTCCGGTCGGCGACCAAAGGCGAGGGCGTCGATGTCGTCCTCAATGCGCTGACAGGCGAGTTCGTCGATGCCTCGCTGCGGCTTTTGCCGCGGGGCGGCCGCTTCCTGGAGATGGGGATCGCTGATGGGCGTGACGGTGCTGCGATCGCCGCAAAATACCGTGGCGTGAGCTACCATGCGTTCGTGCTGCCGACGGATCGGATGCCGGCGCTGCTGACGCAGATCATGGGCCTGTTCGCGGCCGGTGTGCTGGAGCCGTTGCCCTATGTTGCCTACGACATCAGGCAGATGCCGGCAGCGCTGCGGCAGATGGCGCAGGGGCGCCATGTCGGCAAGCAGGTGGTGCAATTGCCGCGGCGTCTTGAAGCCGGCGGCACGGTGCTGATCACGGGCGGTGCGGGCGAGCTCGGCCGCGAGGTCGCGCGGCACCTTGTGACTGAGCATGGTGTGCGTCATCTCTTGCTGACGTCGCGTCGCGGCATGGCCGCGCCTGGCGCATCTGAACTGGTGGCGGAGCTGCAAACACTGGGTGCACAGACGGTTGAGCTGGTGAGTTGCGACGTCGGAGATCGTGATGCGGTTGGCGCGGTCCTCAGCACCATCTCGCCGGAACGTCCGTTGACGGGCGTGTTCCATCTGGCAGCTTTGCTGGACGACGGCATCGTGCCGGCGCTCAACGTCGAGCGGCTGGAGCGTGTGCTGCGGCCCAAACTCGATGGCGCCTGGCACCTGCATGAGCTGACGGCGGACAAGGATCTTGCCGCGTTCGTGCTGTTCTCGTCGGTGGCAGCGCTTGGCAGTCCGGGCCAGGCGAACTACGCGGCGGCGAACGTGTTTTTGGATGCGCTTGCGGCGGAGCGGCGACATCGTGGACTGGCCGGGCAGAGCCTGCTGTGGGGGCTGTGGGAGCAGCGCGGCGTCGGCATGACGGCGCATCTGGGCCGGGCCGAGCTGATGCGGATGCGGCGTCAAGGCGTGCAGGCGCTGTCGCTGGAGCTGGGCCTCGCGCTGCTGGATGCGGCACAGGCGCAGCCCGAGGCCATGCTGGTCCCGATCCATCTGGATGTCGGCGCGATGCAGCGCCAGCTCAGTGACGACGTGCCGGCGCTGTATCGCGGCCTGGTGCGCAGCGGCTTGCGGCGGGCCTCAACCGCATCGAGCGGCGACACCAACAGTCTGCGGTCGCGGCTGGCGGCGCTGGCCAGCGAAGGCGAGCGGCTGGCCGCACTGGTGGAGCTGGCACAGGAGGAGATTGCGGCGGTGCTGGCGCTGCCCGGGGCCGCCTCGGTGCCTGCGGACCAGCCGCTGAAGGATCTCGGGCTGGACTCGCTGATGGCGGTCGAGCTGCGCAACCGCCTGTCGGGACGGGTCGGCGCCAAGCTGCCGACCACGCTCGCCTTCGATTATCCGACCGCGCGCGCCATGTCGCGCCTGCTGCTCGAGAAGCTCGAGCTCGCTCGTGCCCCTGTTCGACAGGAGAAGCGGCAAGTGGTTACCGCATCGGCGTCGGAGCCGATCGCGATTGTCGGGATGAGCTGCCGCACACCCGGAGGCCCGGCGAGTCCGGAGAGCTATTGGTCATTGCTGGAGCGCGGCGGCGACGGCGTTGGCCCGCTGCCGGGCCGCTGGAGCCGTGATCTGCTGCGGCGCCTGGAGGAGATCACGGGCGGGCTGTCGCAGCAAGGCGGCTTTATCGATGGGGTTGCAGATTTTGACGCATCTTTCTTCGGCATCGCGCCGCGCGAGGCGGTGGAGATGGATCCGCAGCAGCGTCTGATCCTGGAAGCGGTGTGGGAGGCGCTGGAGCGCGCGGGGATCCGACCCGAGGGGCTGAGCGAGAGCCGGACCGGGGTGTATCTCGGCTCGATGGCTGGCGACTATGGTACGCATTCGCTCGAGGCGATGACGATGTGGACGGCGACCGGCACGACGTCGAGCGTGCTGGCGGGCCGCGTCTCCTACGTGCTGGGCCTCGAGGGTCCGGCGATGACGGTCGATACGGCCTGCTCGTCATCGCTGACCGCGCTGCATCTGGCGTGCGCGGCGCTGCGGCAAAGCGAGTGCGATTTGGCGCTGGCGGGCGGCGTGACGGTGATGTCGACGCCCTCGACGTTTGTGGCGCTGGGGCCTGATAACGGCATGGCGCCGGATGGTCGCTGCAAGGCGTTCTCAGCAGGCGCCAATGGCGCGGGCTGGAGCGAAGGCTGCGGCGTGCTGGTGCTGAAGCGGCAGTCGGATGCGGAGCGGGACGGCGACGAGATCCTGGCGCTGATCCGGGGTTCGGCCGTGAACCAGGACGGTCGGAGCCAGGGCCTGACGGCGCCGAACGGTCCGAGCCAGCAGCGGGTGATCCGCGCGGCGCTGTCGGCGAGCGGGGTGAGCCCCGACGAGATCGACGTCGTCGAGGCACACGGGACCGGGACCAGTCTTGGTGATCCCATCGAGGCCGGGGCCTTGGCCGCGGTGTTCGGGCCGACGCGGCGCGCGGATCGTCCGCTGTGGCTGGGCTCGTCGAAGTCGAACCTCGGGCACACGCAGGCAGCGGCCGGCGTTCTCGGCGTGATGAAGATGGTGCTGGCGCTCAAGCACGAGGTTCTGCCGAAGACGCTGCATGCGGAACATCC
>NZ_JYMR01000042.1 GCF_000938255.1 Bradyrhizobium sp. LTSP849
GCGACATGGCGCGCGCGGTCGGATAATCGAAGGCGAGCGTGGTCGGCAGCTTGGCGCCGACCCGTCCCGACAGGCGGTTGCGCAGCTCGACCGCCATCAGCGAGTCCAGCCCGAGATCCTTCAGCGGCTGGTCCGCAGGCACCGAGGCGGCCCCGGGCAGCGCCAGCACCGCCGCAATCTCCTCCTGTGCCAGCTCCACCAGTGCGGCCAGCCGCTCGCCTTCGCTGGCCAGCGCCGCCAGCCGCGACCGCAGACTGTTGGTGTCGCCGCTCGATGCGGTTGAGGCCCGCCGCAAGCCGCTGCGCACCAGGCCGCGATACAGCGCCGGCACGTCGTCACTGAGCTGGCGCTGCATCGCGCCGACATCCAGATGGATCGGGACCAGCATGGCCTCGGGCTGCGCCTGTGCCGCATCCAGCAGCGCGAGGCCCAGCTCCAGCGACAGCGCCTGCACGCCTTGACGCCGCATCCGCATCAGCTCGGCCCGGCCCAGATGCGCCGTCATGCCGACGCCGCGCTGCTCCCACAGCCCCCACAGCAGGCTCTGCCCGGCCAGTCCACGATGTCGCCGCTCCGCCGCAAGCGCATCCAAAAACACGTTCGCCGCCGCGTAGTTCGCCTGGCCCGGACTGCCAAGCGCTGCCACCGACGAGAACAGCACGAACGCGGCAAGATCCTTGTCCGCCGTCAGCTCATGCAGGTGCCAGGCGCCATCGAGTTTGGGCCGCAGCACACGCTCCAGCCGCTCGACGTTGAGCGCCGGCACGATGCCGTCGTCCAGCAAAGCTGCCAGATGGAACACGCCCGTCAACGGACGTTCCGGCGAGATGGTGCTGAGGACCGCGCCAACCGCATCACGATCTCCGACGTCGCAACTCACCAGCTCAACCGTCTGTGCACCCAGTGTTTGCAGCTCCGCCACCAGTTCAGATGCGCCAGGCGCGGCCATGCCGCGACGCGACGTCAGCAAGAGATGACGCACACCATGCTCAGTCACAAGGTGCCGCGCGACCTCGCGGCCGAGCTCGCCCGCACCGCCCGTGATCAGCACCGTGCCGCCGGCTTCAAGACGCCGCGGCAATTGCACCACCTGCTTGCCGACATGGCGCCCCTGCGCCATCTGCCGCAGCGCTGCCGGCATCTGCCTGATGTCGTAGGCAACATAGGGCAACGGCTCCAGCACACCGGCCGCGAACAGGCCCATGATCTGCGTCAGCAGCGCCGGCATCCGATCCGTCGGCAGCACGAACGCATGGTAGCTCACGCCACGGTATTTTGCGGCGATCGCAGCACCGTCACGCCCATCAGCGATCCCCATCTCCAGGAAGCGGCCGCCCCGCGGCAAAAGCCGCAGCGAGGCATCGACGAACTCGCCTGTCAGCGCATTGAGGACGACATCGACGCCCTCGCCTTTGGTCGCCGACCGGAACTGGGTCTCGAAGCTTAGATCGCGCGAGTTGGCGACATGCCGTCCGTCCAGTCCCATCCGTTCCAGCACCGGCCATTTACCCGGGCTCGCCGTGCCATAGACCTCCGCGCCAAAATGCCGGCACAGCTGCACCGCTGCCATGCCGACGCCACCGGCTGCCGCATGCACCAGAACCCGATCCCCGGACCTGATATGCCCGAGCTCCTGCAGCGCATACAGCGCCGTCAGATAGGCCAGCGGGATCGTCGCCGCCGCCTCGAACGACATCCCCGCAGGGATTCTTGCAAGCTGTTCGGCCACTGTGACCGCGCGTGTGCCAAAACAGCCGCGCCCACAGCCAAATACGCGATCGCCAACCGCAACCGACGTCACGTCCGCGCCGACCGCCTCCACCACGCCGGCAAACTCGAACCCGATGCCGGGCGAGGCAATCTGCCCCAGCGTGATCAGCACGTCGCGGAAGTTCATGCCGGCCGCGCGTACGCAGACCCGGACATCACCGGATGCCAGCGGCTCCGACAGCTCGCCTGCGGCCACCAGGCTCACGCCGTCGAGCCGGCCGGGGTCGGTGACCACAACGCGGTAATCCGGCGCGGCCACTGGTGCCTGAAGTGTGCCCGCACCCGCGCCAGTGCGCGCCAGCCTGGGTGCCAGCACCGCACCATGGCGCAGCGCAAGCTCCGGCTCCGACGTCGTCGACGTCAGCTTCGCCAGTAGCGATGCATCTGCAAGCACGACATCGACGTCCACGAGCTGCAGCCGGCGATCGGGATGCTCCGCCCGTGCGCTGCGCACCAGGCCCCACAGCGGCGCACGCGTCAGTCCGCTTGCGCCCTCATCCGGACCCGTCGCCACCGCGCCACGCGTCAGCCACGCGACCGGCGTCTCGTTCAGACGCGCTTCGCCAAAAATCCCCTGCAGCTCGGCAAGGCCACGCTCCGCCGTCGCATGCGTCGCCGCAAGCACGGGGCCTGCTGGTTCAGCCGGATCAGACAGATGGTCGAACACGAGCTGCGACGGGATCGCACTGCCTGCATCCAGCCGCGCAACGACAGCCGCAACGCTCTCGGCGTGATCGAGCCCCAGAGCCGCCGCCAACGCGCCGTCGCCGCCCACAATCAGTGGCGGCGCATCAGACACAGGTTTGTCTTGCCCGGCCTCGTTCAATCCGACCGCACGCCACTCCAGACGATAAAGATGCTGCGCCTCGCTGCGCGAGGCCTCACGGATCTGCGCTTCGCTCGCCTGCTTCAGCCGCAAGCCCCCGACATGCGCGACCACACGGCCATGCCCATCCGCAAGCTGCAGATGCGCCAGCGCCTCGCCCTCGCCGCTGCGCTCCACCGAGGCACGGATCCGCAGCTCACGCGCGCCTTGAGCGGCCAGCGA
>NZ_JYMR01000043.1 GCF_000938255.1 Bradyrhizobium sp. LTSP849
GCGACATGGCGCGCGCGGTCGGATAATCGAAGGCGAGCGTGGTCGGCAGCTTGGCGCCGACCCGTCCCGACAGGCGGTTGCGCAGCTCGACCGCCATCAGCGAGTCCAGCCCGAGATCCTTCAGCGGCTGGTCCGCAGGCACCGAGGCGGCCCCGGGCAGCGCCAGCACCGCCGCAATCTCCTCCTGTGCCAGCTCCACCAGTGCGGCCAGCCGCTCGCCTTCGCTGGCCAGCGCCGCCAGCCGCGACCGCAGACTGTTGGTGTCGCCGCTCGATGCGGTTGAGGCCCGCCGCAAGCCGCTGCGCACCAGGCCGCGATACAGCGCCGGCACGTCGTCACTGAGCTGGCGCTGCATCGCGCCGACATCCAGATGGATCGGGACCAGCATGGCCTCGGGCTGCGCCTGTGCCGCATCCAGCAGCGCGAGGCCCAGCTCCAGCGACAGCGCCTGCACGCCTTGACGCCGCATCCGCATCAGCTCGGCCCGGCCCAGATGCGCCGTCATGCCGACGCCGCGCTGCTCCCACAGCCCCCACAGCAGGCTCTGCCCGGCCAGTCCACGATGTCGCCGCTCCGCCGCAAGCGCATCCAAAAACACGTTCGCCGCCGCGTAGTTCGCCTGGCCCGGACTGCCAAGCGCTGCCACCGACGAGAACAGCACGAACGCGGCAAGATCCTTGTCCGCCGTCAGCTCATGCAGGTGCCAGGCGCCATCGAGTTTGGGCCGCAGCACACGCTCCAGCCGCTCGACGTTGAGCGCCGGCACGATGCCGTCGTCCAGCAAAGCTGCCAGATGGAACACGCCCGTCAACGGACGTTCCGGCGAGATGGTGCTGAGGACCGCGCCAACCGCATCACGATCTCCGACGTCGCAACTCACCAGCTCAACCGTCTGTGCACCCAGTGTTTGCAGCTCCGCCACCAGTTCAGATGCGCCAGGCGCGGCCATGCCGCGACGCGACGTCAGCAAGAGATGACGCACACCATGCTCAGTCACAAGGTGCCGCGCGACCTCGCGGCCGAGCTCGCCCGCACCGCCCGTGATCAGCACCGTGCCGCCGGCTTCAAGACGCCGCGGCAATTGCACCACCTGCTTGCCGACATGGCGCCCCTGCGCCATCTGCCGCAGCGCTGCCGGCATCTGCCTGATGTCGTAGGCAACATAGGGCAACGGCTCCAGCACACCGGCCGCGAACAGGCCCATGATCTGCGTCAGCAGCGCCGGCATCCGATCCGTCGGCAGCACGAACGCATGGTAGCTCACGCCACGGTATTTTGCGGCGATCGCAGCACCGTCACGCCCATCAGCGATCCCCATCTCCAGGAAGCGGCCGCCCCGCGGCAAAAGCCGCAGCGAGGCATCGACGAACTCGCCTGTCAGCGCATTGAGGACGACATCGACGCCCTCGCCTTTGGTCGCCGACCGGAACTGGGTCTCGAAGCTTAGATCGCGCGAGTTGGCGACATGCCGTCCGTCCAGTCCCATCCGTTCCAGCACCGGCCATTTACCCGGGCTCGCCGTGCCATAGACCTCCGCGCCAAAATGCCGGCACAGCTGCACCGCTGCCATGCCGACGCCACCGGCTGCCGCATGCACCAGAACCCGATCCCCGGACCTGATATGCCCGAGCTCCTGCAGCGCATACAGCGCCGTCAGATAGGCCAGCGGGATCGTCGCCGCCGCCTCGAACGACATCCCCGCAGGGATTCTTGCAAGCTGTTCGGCCACTGTGACCGCGCGTGTGCCAAAACAGCCGCGCCCACAGCCAAATACGCGATCGCCAACCGCAACCGACGTCACGTCCGCGCCGACCGCCTCCACCACGCCGGCAAACTCGAACCCGATGCCGGGCGAGGCAATCTGCCCCAGCGTGATCAGCACGTCGCGGAAGTTCATGCCGGCCGCGCGTACGCAGACCCGGACATCACCGGATGCCAGCGGCTCCGACAGCTCGCCTGCGGCCACCAGGCTCACGCCGTCGAGCCGGCCGGGGTCGGTGACCACAACGCGGTAATCCGGCGCGGCCACTGGTGCCTGAAGTGTGCCCGCACCCGCGCCAGTGCGCGCCAGCCTGGGTGCCAGCACCGCACCATGGCGCAGCGCAAGCTCCGGCTCCGACGTCGTCGACGTCAGCTTCGCCAGTAGCGATGCATCTGCAAGCACGACATCGACGTCCACGAGCTGCAGCCGGCGATCGGGATGCTCCGCCCGTGCGCTGCGCACCAGGCCCCACAGCGGCGCACGCGTCAGTCCGCTTGCGCCCTCATCCGGACCCGTCGCCACCGCGCCACGCGTCAGCCACGCGACCGGCGTCTCGTTCAGACGCGCTTCGCCAAAAATCCCCTGCAGCTCGGCAAGGCCACGCTCCGCCGTCGCATGCGTCGCCGCAAGCACGGGGCCTGCTGGTTCAGCCGGATCAGACAGATGGTCGAACACGAGCTGCGACGGGATCGCACTGCCTGCATCCAGCCGCGCAACGACAGCCGCAACGCTCTCGGCGTGATCAAGCCCCAGAGCTGCGGCCAGCTTGCCGTCGCCTCCGACGATCAGCGGCAGGGCAAGCGCTTGAGTTCCGCTCTCACCCAAGGCGACCGCACGCCAT
The DNA here is from genome assembly GCF_000938255.1 of Bradyrhizobium sp. LTSP849. Lineage (GTDB taxonomy): Bacteria > Pseudomonadota > Alphaproteobacteria > Rhizobiales > Xanthobacteraceae > Bradyrhizobium. The sequence continues at coordinate 2,604 of NZ_JYMR01000043.1, forward strand.
TCCAGACGGTACAGATGCTGTGCCTCGCCGCGCGCGGCATCGCGGATCTGCGCTTCGCTCGCCTGCTTCAGCCGCAAGCCCCCGACATGCGCGACAACACGACCGTGACCATCCGCAAGCTGCAGATGCGCCAGCGCCTCGCCCTCGCCGCTGCGCTCGACCGAGGCCCGGATCCGCAGCTCCCGCGCGCCTTGAGCGGCCAGCGACACCTCGGACCATTCGAACGGCAGCAGCAGCGGAGCATCGGCACCGCCATCGAGATCGGCGCCTGCGATCCGGTCAAAACTCAACACATGCAGCGCGCTGTCCAGCAGCGCTGGATGCAGGCCGTAACTCTCAGCCGACGGCCACAGCGCCTCCGCAAGCACCGCCCGCCCGTATATGGCATCGCCCACACGCCACGCCTCGACCAGACCCTGGAACAGCGGCCCGTAGCCGTAGCCGCGTCCCGCCAGCCGCGCATAATGACCGGTCAGATCGATCGGCTCGCCGCCAACAGGCGGCCAGACTTCAAGCTCACTGTCTTCTGCAGCAACTTCTTCCGCCGCGGCTTCGCCCAGCACACCCTGCGCATGCAGCGTCCACGAGCCGCCCTCAGCCCCATCTTCCGCGCGGCTGTAGATGCTTATGCCTCGGCCGCCTCCGGCCGCGCCCGCCTCGGCCCCATCGACCTGAACCTGAAGCCGGACACCGCCCTCCGCCGGCAGCACCAGCGGCGATAGCAGCGTCAGCTGCGACACTTCCGTCAATCCAACCGCGCGCGCCGCCGCAAAGCCCAGCTCCAGCAGCCCGGTCCCCGGCAGCAGCACCGTCCCGAACACCGCATGATCGCCAAGCCAGCCCGCTTCCGACAGCGACAACCGGCCCGTCAGCAGGAAGCCGTCGCTCTCCGCCAGCGGCGTCGCCGCCCCCAGCAGCGGATGCGACGCATCCGACAGCCCCATCGTCGCGGCGTCCCCGCCCGGCTTCTCAGCCTCCAGCCAGTAACGCTGACGCTGGAACGCATAGGTCGGAAGTGACGCAACCGGCGCCTTCGCGTCCGCTCCGAGAGCCTTCGCCCAATCGACACCAACACCATGAACGTGCAGCGCGCCGAGCGCTGACATCAGCGCCTCGGTGCCGTCGCGCCCGCGACGTTGTGTGGCCACCACCTGCATTGGTGATGCTTCCGACAGGCAGCCCGTCGCAAGCCCCGTCAAAATCCCGTCCGGACCAAGCTCAAGGCTTGCCCGCACCCCTTCCGCTTCCAGCACATGCACGCCATCGAGGAACCGCACCGGACTGCGCACCTGACGCATCCAGTACTCCGCGCTGCAAAGCTCCTCCTTGGTCGCAAGGCGGCCCGTCACGTTGCTCACGATCGGCAATCGCGGCGTGCCAAAGGTTACGGACGCCAGCACCTGGCCGAACGCCTCCAGCATCGGCTCCATGCGCTGCGAGTGGAACGCGTGGCTCACCTGCAAACGGCTGGTCCTGCGGCCCTTGCCCTTGAACTGCGCCGCCAGCGCCAGCACGGCGGCTTCATCGCCCGAGATCACCGTCGAGCGTGGCCCGTTCAGCCCGGCAATCTCGACACCGTCTGCAAGCAGCGGCAGCACTTCTGCTTCGCCTGCTTCCAGCGCCACCATGGCGCCGCCGGCTGGTTGTGCCTGCATCAGCGCCCCGCGTGCCGCGACCACACGGCAGGCATCCTGCAGCGACCACACGCCCGAGACATGCGCAGCCGCAAGCTCTCCAATGGAGTGGCCGAGCAGAATGTCAGGCTCGATGCCCCACTGCTCCAACTGACGGAACAGCGCCACCTCGACCGCAAACAAAGCCGGCTGCGCATAGGCGGTCTCGTCCAGCTTGGAGGCCGCCTCCGAACCTTCCTCCGCAAACATCACGCTGCGCAGCGGCAGATCCAGCAGCGCGTCAAAATGGCCGCAGGTCTCCTCGAACGCTGCGCGGAACGTCGCACATGTCTCCATCAGCGCCCGGCCCATGCCGATCCGCTGCGCGCCCTGACCCGTGAACAGGAATGCCAGCTTGCCGGACTCACCTCTGGCCTCACCAACCGACACCGCCGCATGCGGGCGACCCTCGGCGAGCGATCGCAGCGCCTCTACCGTCTCCGCCGCATCGCGCACTGAGACCGCGGCACGCGCGGCGAACTGCGTCCGGTGCAATGCCGCCGTCGCAATCACAGAATGGAAGTCCGCATCAGGATGCTGCGACAGCCACTCCCCATACCGGCCCGCCTGTGCACGAAGTGCCGCCTCGTCGCGCCCGGACACCAGCAGCGGGATCAAGGGCGATGACGCTTCAGCTGTGTCTGTATTGCGAGCGGTGGTGCGCGCCGGCGCCTCCTCGATCACCACATGCGCATTGGTCCCGCTGATGCCGAACGACGACACACCCGCACGACGCACATGCGAGGCCTCACGCGGCCACGCATGCGCCTCCTGCAGCAGCGACAGCCCGCTGCCGTCCCACTCGATCTGGTGGCTGGGATGTTCCGCATGCAGCGTCTTCGGCAGAACCTCGTGCTTGAGCGCCAGCACCATCTTCATCACGCCGAGAACGCCGGCCGCTGCCTGCGTGTGCCCGAGGTTCGACTTCGACGAGCCCAGCCACAGCGGACGATCCGCGCGCCGCGTCGGCCCGAACACCGCGGCCAAGGCCCCGGCCTCGATGGGATCACCAAGACTGGTCCCGGTCCCGTGTGCCTCGACGACGTCGATCTCGTCGGGGCTCACCCCGCTCGCCGACAGCGCCGCGCGGATCACCCGCTGCTGGCTCGGACCGTTCGGCGCCGTCAGGCCCTGGCTCCGACCGTCCTGGTTCACGGCCGAACCCCGGATCAGCGCCAGGATCTCGTCGCCGTCCCGCTCCGCATCCGACTGCCGCTTCAGCACCAGCACGCCGCAGCCTTCGCTCCAGCCCGCGCCATTGGCGCCTGCTGAGAACGCCTTGCAGCGACCATCCGGCGCCATGCCGTTATCAGGCCCCAGCGCCACAAACGTCG
>NZ_JYMR01000044.1 GCF_000938255.1 Bradyrhizobium sp. LTSP849
CATGGATGATCTGTTGCGGGAGTTTTTGACGGAGACCAGCGAGAGCCTGGACACCGTCGACAATCAGCTGGTGAAGTTCGAGCAGGATCCGAACAACGCCAAGATCCTGGATAACATCTTCCGCCTGGTCCACACCATCAAGGGTACGTGCGGCTTCCTCGGACTGCCGCGGCTTGAAGCGCTGGCGCATGCCGGCGAGACGCTGATGAGCAAATTCCGTGACGGCATGCCGGTGACGGCCGGCGCGGTGACGGTGATCCTGGCCTCGATCGACCGCATCAAGGAAATCCTGGCCGGGCTGGAAGCGACCGAAGCCGAGCCCGAGGGCACCGACCGCGATCTCATCGACAAGCTGGAAGCGATGGTCGAGCAGGGCACGGCCGCGATGTCCGCGTCGGCGCAGCCGATCGCGTCCGCTGCTGCTACTCCTGTCGCTGAAGCTCCGCCGCTGGTGCCGGAAGCCCCGGCTGCGCCCGCACCCGCAAAAGAAATGACCCAAGGCGCGCTGATCGACCAGACCCTGGAGCGTCCGCTGCGTCCGGGCGAAGTGTCGCTCGACGATCTCGAGCGCGCCTTCCGCGAGACCGCGATCGAAGCGCCGGCGCCCGTTGCCAAGGCTGAGCCTGTCGCTGAGGCTCCGGCGCCTGTCGCCGCCAAGGAAGCCGCAAAAGAGACCAAGGCGCCCAAGGAAAAGGTCGCGCCGAAGAAGTCGATGGCTGAAGAGGGCGCCTCCGAAGGCGACCGCATCGCCAACCAGTCGATCCGCGTCAACGTGGATACGCTGGAGCACCTGATGACCATGGTCTCCGAGCTGGTGCTGACCCGCAACCAGCTGCTGGAGATCTCCCGCCGCAACGAGGACACCGAGTTCAAGGTGCCGTTGCAGCGGCTGTCCAACGTCACCGCCGAGCTGCAGGAAGG
>NZ_JYMR01000045.1 GCF_000938255.1 Bradyrhizobium sp. LTSP849
GCGGTCTCGCGGAAGGCGCGCTCGAGATCGTCGAGCGACACTTCGCCCGGACGCAGCGGACGCTCCAGGGTCTGGTCGATCAGCGCGCCTTGGGTCATTTCTTTTGCGGGTGCGGGCGCAGCCGGGGCTTCCGGCACCAGCGGCGGAGCTTCAGCGACAGGAGTAGCAGCAGCGGACGCGATCGGCTGCGCCGACGCGGACATCGCGGCCGTGCCCTGCTCGACCATCGCTTCCAGCTTGTCGATGAGATCGCGGTCGGTGCCCTCGGGCTCGGCTTCGGTCGCTTCCAGCCCGGCCAGGATTTCCTTGATGCGGTCGATCGAGGCCAGGATCACCGTCACCGCGCCGGCCGTCACCGGCATGCCGTCACGGAATTTGCTCATCAGCGTCTCGCCGGCATGCGCCAGCGCTTCAAGCCGCGGCAGTCCGAGGAAGCCGCACGTACCCTTGATGGTGTGGACCAGGCGGAAGATGTTATCCAGGATCTTGGCGTTGTTCGGATCCTGCTCGAACTTCACCAGCTGATTGTCGACGGTGTCCAGGCTCTCGCTGGTCTCCGTCAAAAACTCCCGCAACAGATCATCCATGGGGTACGCCTTACTGATCTGGACTTCGACGCCTGAGCCGCACGTGGAATCAACGGAAGCCCGCTCCTAGATCGTTAGACATCCCATTTCACGGTCCCGTTAATTTCAGCCTCCGTGCTAATACGGATATTGAAGAGAAGTTTGCCGTTCGGCTGCATGCAGCTGCGTTTTTCGGCAGATCCAGCGCCGCGCTTCAGGCGGGAGACACGACAGGTAAACGCGCCGATAACAGCGTCACGACCTGCGCAAAAAAATCCTGCCGGCAAGGGACGATATGCACGGGCCGCGCGAATTGAATCAAATCACTCGCAATCGGAATCGCGTGCGCGACCGCCCGTTGATCTTCCGCTGAAATCCGAAATCCCTGCACTTGCGGTAAACGGACGCTTACCCCGCGAGCGGCGCGGTCAATACCGCGCTAACCCAGCCGCGCAGCAGCAGCACGATGCTCCGCGAGGCAATCCCTGATGGCGGCGAGCAACGCATCCGGCGTGAACGGCTTGCGCAGACAGCGCGCCGCGCCGAGCTCGAGCGCCATCCTCAGGAAATCCGGCGCGGGCGAGTTCAGATTTGCAAAGGCGTAGCCCGACATCGCGATCAGCGGAATGGCAGGCGCGCGCTCGTGGAAGATCCGGATCGATTCGAAGCCGCGCATATGCGGCATGAAGATATCGATCATCATCAGATCGAACTGTTCGTGTTCGAGCGCGCGAAGTCCTGCTTCTCCGCCTTCGGCGATCGTCACCCGAAGATTGTTCCGCTGGAGATAGATCTCGATGGCCATGCATACCATCGGGTCGTCGTCGACAACGAGAATATGGTTCAGATTTTCCGTCCCCGTTTGAGTTTCCCGCTTCGGCGATTCAACAATTGAACCGTGGGGCACGCCTTTCTCCTCTGGCTTGAATCGAAATGGTGATGGCCGCGCGTGCGGTTGGCCTGGTGCAGAAGGCGGACGGGATGAACGCAAGATCTGCGGCCACGCCACGCAATGACTCGAAGCAATCGCTGACGGCTGAAATGAGTTGGCGGACAAGCAAGGCTGCGCGGATCGACGAATGTCCGATGGCATCGTGGACACAAGGTCTGCCGTCGACCAGTTTCCGGCTCATAAGGCCCCCTTGCCGGTTCTTCCCGACTGGCGACGCGAGACTGGCGACCAAGCGCGTGCGCGAATCAGCACGCAGTTCTTATTTCCGCCGCAAATGAGGCAGGCTGTCTGCCCTCCAACGGGTATATGGACAACAACACAACCGTTGCGGTAGCATTATACAACCGTGCAACTGGATGTCGAACGCACGATCCGAGACCGCGCTGGATTGATCCTGCATGACCGCGAGCTACCGACCGCCCAACCAGCTGCTGCAAATACTTGATGCGGCAGATTTCGCTCGGCTGCGTCCCCATCTCATCAGGATGGCAGTCGCCGCGGCCAGCGTACAGTTCCGCAGCCTGATGATCCGGCATCATTCGCTACAGCCGGGGCCAGATCGAGATCACCGATTTGCGCGCGCTGGAAACAGCGTCCTGCGACTGCTATTCCGCGGTGAAGGCCCATCACGTGCGACTGTTAGAGGCCCCGCGATGACGCCAGGCCAACGCCAACGACTGCATTCCGGCGTGCGCACAAGGCGGTATCGACTGATTGCCGGGCCGCGCCTGTGAACAATTGACCAATTGCCAATATATCCCGACGGGAAGATGATGGAACTTACCCGTGCGAGGAATAGTAGATCCGCTGGAGCGTTCATTGGCTGGGGAAACGGGAGGCGGCTTTGGAAACGATGGTGCGTCCATCCAACGGTTTCCTGTCGGCGCTGTCGGCAGACGATTATGAATTGATCCGTGCACATCTGCGCACGGTCGACCTGCCGCACGACGCGGTGCTGGTCGAGACCGGCGAGACGCTCAGGCGCGCCTACTTCCCCCACCGTGGCGTGATCTCGCTGGTCGTGACGCTCGCCAAGGGCGAGCACGTGCAGGTCGCCATGATCGGCCGCGACAGCCTGCTCGGCACGCTCTCGACCATGGGCGATGCCTGCGCACTGAACACGGCAGTCGTACTGGTTCCCGGCGCTGCATCGGTGATGGACCTCGACCGGTTGCGCGGCGCGGCCGAACAGAGCACCACCCTGCGGACGCTGCTGACGCGCCACGGGCTGGCGGTCTACGCCCAGGTCCAGCAGACCGCGGGCTGCAATGCCGCCCATCCCGTGGAATCGCGACTATCGCGCTGCCTGCTGCACACCCATGATTTGTCGGGCGACTACCGGCTGCTGCTCACCCAGGAGGTCATGGCGCAGATGATCGGGGCGCGGCGCAACAGCGTGTCGCTGGTCGCCAATACCTTGCAGCAGGCCAATTTCATCCACTACAGCCGCGGACACATCCAAATCCTCAATTTGGACGGGCTGCGCCAGACCGCGTGCGAATGCTACGCTACGGTGAAGGCCCAGTACGACAGGCTGCTCGGGTCCTGACGAAGCACGACGCGCTCCGCGCAGAGCGGGACGTGGTAAACCAACCGTTGACGGCCGTCCGCAAACACCGCGCGTCTCGCTACCGGAACCGAAATCGGAACGGGCGTAGATATCCCGGCGCATCGCGACCCAGGGCTCGCGATGCGTACCACTGGGGACCGGGACCGAGCATGTTTGAAGCCACTTTCGCGCCTGCGCAGAGCACGCTCGATATTGATCCGCTGCCCGAGCTTGAGCCGCTGCGCGAGCCTGGTGCGTTCGACGCGCTCGTGCGCGAGATCGGCGAGGACGGTGCCGGCGAGGTCCGAGCCGTATTCTGGAGCGACACAAGTGCGCGGCTCAAACTGTTCCGAACGCTCGACCTCGGCCAGCATCGCAGCAAGATTGGGCGCGAGGCGCATTCACTGAAGAGCGCCGCCAGGACGTTCGGCTATCTCCGGCTCGCGACGCTGGCACAGCAGTTGGAGAGAACCGCGGACACGCTTGGAGATGCCGAATTTTGCGATCTTCTGGAGCGGATGGATGCGGCCTACGCCGCTGCGCGGAAGCAGGAGCCGCAGGACTGACCACCCCCGCGTGCATTCCGCCGTACTTATACGGTTTACGATTTTCATATAAGACTAATCATAGGTGGCGATAGTCGCCGGAAACCAGGAGGGTTTCTATGTTCACCTATGAGACTGCGGACCAGAAAGAAGTCCGTCGCTTCCGCATCGCTCAGTTCAACGGCCGGATGGCGACCGTGAAAGCGGGCGAGTCGACGGTGACCGGTTTCGTGCGTTCGGTGCTGGAGCAGGAATCGAGCATGCCGCCGCGCTGGGTCATCACGATCATCCCGAATGCTCCGAAGGAAGAGCCGAAGGTCCTGCGGCCCACCTCGCGCGCCCGCCCCTTCGCCGAAGACTATTTTTGAACGAGATCGGGTCTCTCTAGCCGATCCCAAGCCTTTGGCCGCGCCGCCGCCCGGCGGCGCAACACAACAGCCTCAATCGATCGAATGCAGCAGCGCCGCGCGGACGAGGTCCGCGGTGTTGCGTGCACCGAGCTTGCGCATCGCCTCAGCCCGATGGCTCTCGAAGGTGCGCGGGCTGATCTGCATCCGCAGCGCGCCCTGCTTGTTCGAATAGCCCTCGCTGATCAGCCTCAGCACCTCACGCTCACGCTTGGTCAGCCGCTTGCCCGACAGGCTCGAGAACTCGGGGCTCGCCACACGCGGCGTCTGCGGTGCGCGGCCGGCCTTCAACTCGGCATCCTCGGTCGTGGACGGCGTGGGCAAGTCGCCCTTGTGAGGACCGGCAAGCCGCTTGACCAGGCCGCAGACGCGCTCGGTCTGCGCCAGCGCGTTCTCGACCACCCGCTGCAAATAGGCGCGGTCGCCCAACACCGGCGCGAGCTGATCGCTGTGATGCTTGATCTCGCCCATGTAGAGCAGGAGTGCGGTCAGGGGACCATTGAGCTCGCGGGCGATGGCGGCAGCCATCTCGTCGGCGGCCTTGGCGCGGGCGGCATTCAGTCGGACGAAATCGAGCTCTTCAGGTGGAGAAGCGCTGCTTTCGTACCATTCCGACGGCCGCGAATCAGTGGCCGTATCGTTGTGTGACCCCATGTGACTCGTTTAGCGGAACTTGGGGCGATCTATGGTTAACTTTTTGCTCCGTAAGACTACGGTCATTTTGGCAGCTTTGTGCTGAAACATCGGCATCGGCACAATTTATGCTTGCGCGAAGACATCCCCGACCATGCAGAGGTTGATAAACCTGCTTAATTCACAAGCAGATGGGCAGAGCCGTCTTAACGATCGCCGCCACACCGGATCTCCAGAACCCCGGATTTTACGGATATATTAACGGCGACTTGCTTCTCTGTGTCCCACTTGAGAGCGCGCAAATGCCTCCACGCATTGGGCCGATAGGCCTGCGGGATTCGTTGCGGAAGATTGCGTGCCATGAACGAGATCGATCAGCTATCGGAGTTCTTGCAGAAGCTGACGCCGCTGTCGCGCAGCTGTCTGCTCAGCGAGCTCGAGCGGCTCGAGCTGTGCGGCATCGACATGCCCGGCTCAACCAGCGTCCAGACCACGCTGCGCGCCGAGTTCCGCAAGGACGGATCGACCCAGGCGCGCGCCACCAATCCCTCACGCTATTTCTTCGCGCCGCTTGAGCTGCTCTTGATCGACGGCGCGCCCGAGCACGCCAATATGGGGCGGATCTCGCGCAACACGCTCACGCCGATCTGGGAGTGGATCTGCCGCGACCTGCTGCCGACCATGGCGCGCGACTATATCAAGGCGATCAACGACCAGGTCACCGCCAACAACCCGAAGGAAGTGCTGAAGATCGCGTCGACCTTTCAGGTCAAGGTCGTCAAGGTCCTCGAGAACACCCTCGCCTCGGCCGAGAGCACCGAGTTCGCGCGCGCCAAGCTCGCGCAATACACGGCCTCGCGCACCGCCTTCGACGACGTGAGGAAGATGCTGCATGTGCTGCGCGCCGGCGACGCGCTGCCGAAGTTCAACGCGAAGCTGCCCGAGAAGATCGCGAAATTCGACGACGGCCAGGTCGCCCAGATCACCGCGCAGCTCGACGCCTTCAAGAAGGCCTATCCCGATGCGCTGCCCTTCGCGCTGGCGCTGGTGGCGAGGCGCCTGAAGACGTCCTGGGAGTTGGCACGCCTCGCCACCAAGGCGGCCGCGAGCAAGAGCGCGGCCGACGTCGCCGCTGCGCCTTACGCCTGCGCCGTCCCCATGGTGCTCGACCGGCTCGACGACAAGCGCCTCGCGCTGCGTATCGCGCTCCGGAACAACCGCGTGCTGGTCGCGCGCGACCTGCTCACCGAGGTCTACGACACCGAATATGCGCTCAAGGTTCGTATCGACGGCATCGAGCAATGCGAATGGGGCGTCCGGCTCCAGCAATTGATGGACGCGATCGCGGCGCTGGTGTCGGCCGAGGTCAGCCGCTTCCCCTCCAATGTCGGTCATATCCTCGGCTCGCGCCGGCTGCGCAGTCACGACACGCTGGGCGGCAAGCTGAGCTATCTGGCCTGGAAGGGACGCGACGCGATCGAGGACGGCGCGGCGGCGTTTCGCAAGTTGATCGGGGCGACCTGATCCGCGCTACTCGGGCGTCCGCGGCAGGCTCAGGAAGCGATCGAGAAATCGCCCTGACAGCACGAACCTGAACCACCAATACATCAACCGCCGCGTCGTCATAGCTGCGATCCTCGACAGCCCACCACCGGCTGCTCGGATCAATAGCGCAGGTGCAGCAATACGCATGTGAAGTGCTTCACATCCACCTCCCCAGCACCCTGGCGAGTTGTCGCATCACTGTCACGAGCGAGGCCTGAACATGCGCGCATCGCGCGAAAATGAATTCATGGACCGGACGTGTCGCACCTATTCTCTAATCATCGCATGCTGCGATGGAAGGAATTCGCGATGAGATCGATCCGACTGACGTTGACGGTGATGGCGTGGCTGGTGGGCGCTTGTGTGCTGACATCGACGACGATGGCACAGACCGCGCCGCCTCCTGGCAATACCGCACCGACCGCCGATAACGCCGTCCTGCTCACCATCTTCTTCAAGCACGACCAGTCGCGTCCGCTCAACGAATTGAATCCACAGCTCGACAAGCAGGGTTTTCGTAAAGCCTTCCCGCCGGCGGGCGTGGAGGTCGTAAGCTGGTACGTGATGATGGGCATCGGCCAGGTGATCACGCTGCGGCTGCCGGCCTCGCGGCTGCGCGAGGTCAACCGCATCATCGAGGATACGGCGTGGGGTCCGTACCGCACCGAGTTCTATCCGACCTATGACTATAAGGCGGTCGGGATCGCCGAACACGAAAAGGCGACGGCCAACTGATACCGGCGTTATTGATTTGGGCGAAGCGCGCGCAGCTTCGTCCAATTGCAGGACACCGGCCGCGCTCACGCACGGCCGGCGTCGTCCCGAAAATCTCAGACAATGTCGCGCTGCCGCGCGCCAATCGCCGACAAACATGAAAACTTCTCAAAGACAATCCGAACAATTTTACAAATGATGGCGGCTTTAACGTTACCCGGACAATTCAACATTCGCGCTGAAGCTCTCCATATTTGCAGCCCCCCGCGCCGCTATCACACCGTCACGGAACGGGAGTGGTTTGCGATGGACGATGGGATTGGTGAGCTCGTCGGACGGAGGCCCAAAACCTTCGGACGACGGAAGATGATGCCGCGCGCTTGCGTGGCTGACGGCAAGCGCCATCTGCGCGCGTTCATGAGCGAGGTGCTCGAGGATCTCGGCTTCGTCACCAGCGAATGCGGCAGCGCGGACGAGCTGCAAGCCGTGCTCGCCACTGATCTGCCGGACCTGATCCTGCTCGGCATCGCCGCCGACGGCATCGAGCCCGGCCAATTTCTGGAGACGCTGGTGCGCGAGGCCTTCGACGGCAAGGTTCTGGCCGTCGGTGCCCGCGAGTCGATCATTGTCAAAGCCGTGCAGCAGGTCGGCGAGGAATACGGGCTTGCGATGCTGCCGCCGCTCACCACGCCCTTTGCCGCCGAGACGCTGCGCGAGCGCGTCGCGATGCTGCTGCCGGACGAGCCGGCGCCGAGCCCGGCCGTGCATGTCGGCGAGGCCCTGCATGCCGGCTGGCTCGAGCTCTGGTATCAGTCAAAGATCGACGCGCGCTCGCTGGTCCGCTGCGGCGCCGAGGCGCTGGTGCGGATGCGACATCCGACCTGGGGCGTGGTGCCGCCGGCCTATTTCATTCCCGAGGCGCACGATCCGCATTTCCGCAACCTGTCGGAGTTCGTGATCGAGCGCGCGGTGCAGGACTGGCACTATCTCCTGGAGCGGCAAAGCGCGGTCGATCTGTCGATCAATCTTCCCGCGCCCTATCTGAAGGAGCCGCAGGCCGTTCGCGATCTTTGCCGCCGCGTGCCGACGCATCCGGCCTTCGGCGGACTGACGATCGAGATCGCCAGCGAAGAGGCCATCCACGATCTCGCATTCCTCACCGAAGCCGCGCGCGAAATGCGCTTCCACAATATCGGGCTCTCGATCGACAATCTCGGCGCCAACTGGCCGGAGCTGATGGGTCTGGACAAGATCCCCTTCATCAAGCTGAAGGCCGACCGGCACTTCGTCACCGGCTGCGGCAACGACCGGCTGAAGCGGACGGTGTGCCGTCACATCGTCGAGCTCGCGCAGGGCTACGGCGCCAGCGCCGCCGCCGAAGGCGTCGAGACCCGCGGCGACCTGCTCGCCGTCAACGAGCTCGGTTTCGACCACGTGCAGGGCTATCTGTTCGGCAAGCCGATGCCGTTGAAGAAATTTGCCAGAAGCACGCTGACGCGGACGGTGATCACGGGGAACGAATGAGGCGCCGGGGCGCAAGAGGTATTCACCGACACACCTCCCGGCCCCGAAGCGCAGAACCAAATCTATTTTACGGCCCAAATCTACTTCACTGCCAACGCGTCCCACCGTTCGATTGCCGGCGGACTTGCCAAGAGTTCGTCGGCACGAGCCATCAGCGCGGCCGCAATCGGGCCATTGAGATGTGCGTCCCGGTCCTGATCGCTGGCGAACGCGTCGAATATTGCGAAGCTTCGCGGCCCGAACTTCAGCGCGTACCAGACCGGCGTGCCCGTCTCGGCCTTCGCCAGCGGCAAAGCACCTCGCAAAAACTCTTCGAGGGCAGTCGCCTTGTCCGGCTTCGCTTCCAAACGAACATAAAGACCCAGATTCACCATGGTTGTCTCCTTCGTGGTGAGGTTGCTCGCGCGATACGTGCTCGAAGGCACGGATCACTCGGGCTGCCTTCTAACGGGAATGGCCGACAAGGGCGCTTGGCAATATTGACTATTTTGATATCATTCTTGCCATGACCAAGACGGTGATATTAGCAATCGATGGCGTGTTCGATACCGGATTGGCCGCGTTTCAGGACACGTTGGCCACAGCTTCCGAGTTGGCCGAGCCCAACGAAGGCGCTTCGTTCAGCGCGACCGTGCTGAGTGTCCGGCGCGGCGTAAGGACAGCGCATGGTTTGACCATTCCGACCAAGAGAGCGCTTTCGTCTTCGAAACCCGATTTGGTTCTCGTCCCCGCACTCGGCGCGAAGACCGACGAGGCGCTGACACGCGCGCTGCGAAATCCCGACATCGACGGTGCGAAGAACCTGTTGCGGACATGGCATGCGCAGGGGGCAACGATTGCGGCTGCGTGCACCGGCACGTTCGTCCTGGCGGAGACCGGGCTGCTTGACGGGAAGAGCGCAACGACGAGTTGGTGGCTGGCCTCCTTCTTCCGCTCTCGCTATCCGCAGGTTGCATTGGAGAATGATCGGACTTTGGTCCGGACAGAACGGCTCGTGACCGCCGGCGCGGTCCTCGCACATTTCGACCTGGCATTATGGTTCATCCGTCAACACAGCCCGTCACTCGCCGCGGTCACTGCTCGCTACCTGATGCTGGATCCTCGATCGCCTCAGGCAACCTATGCGATCCCGGACCATGTGCGTCATGCGGATGAAGCTGTACACGCGTTCGAGAGTTGGGCCCGGGCCAACCTCGAGAACGGCTTCTCTTTGGAAGACGCCGCAAGGTTTGTCGGGGTCAGTGCTCGAACTCTATCCCGGAAGATCCATGCCGTGCTCGGGCGGTCGCCTCTGGCCTACCATCAGGATCTCCGCGTCGAGCGAGCCTCATATCTGCTCAGCACCACGCAACTGAGCGTGGATGAAATCGCGGTGCAAACCGGCTATGTCAACGCAGCCACGCTTCGCACGCTTTTGCGCCGAAAGACCGGACGCACGGCATCTGAACTCCGTCGAATCAACGAACTGAAAGCCTCGGACTAGAAACGCGTCAAAACAAAAAGCTCTAGACTCCGTGGGAGCCTCTGCCTCACGCAAACCGTCGCGCGAAGAAGACGCAGACGACGACGAGCGCGGTCGCGGCGATCATGCTCCAGGCGACCGGCTCGTGCAGAACGAGGCCGGCGAGCGCGAGGCCGAAGAATGGCTGGAGCTGCTGCAATTGACCGACGCGCGCGATGCCGCCGATTGCGAGGCCGCGATACCAGAAGATGAAGCCGACGAACATGCTGAAGATCGAGACGTAGGCGAGCCCGATCCAGGCCGGCGCACTGACGCCGCTCCATGTCGGAGGCCAGGTCCAGACCGCGACCGGCACCATCAACGGCAGCGCCAGCAGCAGCGCCCAGGAGATCACCTGCCAGCCGCCAAGCCGGCGCGACAGCGCGGCACCCTCGGCATAGCCGAGCCCGCACAACACGATCGCGGCCACCATCAGGAGATCGCCCGCGACTGACGCCGTGCCGTCGTTCGACAAGGCAAAGCCGACCACCGTCACGCTGCCGAGAACCGCGAACAGCCAGAACATCGGCGGCGGCCGCTCGCCGCCGCGCAGCACGGCGAAGACCGCGGTCGACAGCGGCAGCAAGCCGATGAAGACGATCGAATGCGCCGAGGTGATGTGCTGGAGCGCCAGCGCCGTCAGCAGGGGAAAGCCGACGACGACGCCGAGCGAGACGATGGCGAGCGAGGCGAGATCCTTGCGCTCCGGCCGCACCTGTCGGAGCAGGGCGAGCACGGCCACACCTATCAGCGCGGCAATGACCGCGCGCGCCGATGTCAGGAACAACGCGGAGAAGCCGCCGACCGCCACGCGCGTTGCCGGCAGCGAGCCGCTGAAGATGATGACGCCGAGAAGCCCGTTGCCCCAGCCGCTGCCCGCAGTTTGCATTCCGACTTACCTTTTTTGGACCGCGATCCTCGGTCTTCCCCAGTGGCGAAACCAGCGACAATCCAATACAATCTGGCAAATCTGTATGGATATGGAAGGTCATACACTTTGGACAGCGAAGCGCAAACGAGGGGTCGCGGCGGAATGCGAACCGCGGATGTGATGCGCGCGATCCGCAGCAAGGTCGCTGGCCGCGCGCTCAGTGCCGGCGACCGCCTGCCGTCGATCCGCAGCCTTGCCACGACGATGGGCGTTTCGCCTTCGACTGTCGTTGAAGCCTATGACCGCCTCGCCGCCGAAGGCCTGATCCGGGCGCGGCGCGGCTCCGGCTTCTATGTGTCGCCGACCGTCACCCCGCCGCTTGCGCTCACCGAGGTCGAACCGCGCCGCGATCGAGCGGTCGATCCGTTTTGGGTCTCGCGGCAATCGCTCGACACCGACGCCGCCGTGCCAAAACCGGGATGCGGCTGGCTGCCGCCGGACTGGATGCCCGAGGAGGCTCTGCGTCGCGCCGTTCGTGCGCTCGGACGCAGTGAGGCGAGCGTGTTGACCAATTACGGCTCGACATCCGGCTCCCTCGCATTGCGCCGGCTCCTGCTCACGCGCCTTGCCGAGGACGCGATCGAGGCGTCGATCAACCAGCTCATGCTGACGGGCTCGGGCACGCAGGCAACCGACCTCGTCTGCCGCTTCCTGCTCCGCCCCGGCGATACGGTGCTGGTCGACGATCCCTGCTACTTCAATTTCCGTGCGCTGTTGCGGGCGCACCAGGTGAAGATCATCAGTGTACCCTACACACCATCGGGCCCCGACGTCACCCGCTTCGAAGCGATCCTCGCCAGTGAGCGGCCACGGCTCTACATCACCAATTCCGCACTCCACAATCCAACCGGCGCGACGCTCTCGCTGCCGACCGCGCACCGGCTTTTGACCGCTGCCGCCGCACACGACCTCACCATCATCGAGGACGATATTTTTGGCGATTTCGAGCCGGAACGCTCGCCGCGCCTCGCCGCGCTCGACGGGCTGAACCGTGTGATCCGCATCGGCAGCTTCTCCAAGACGCTCTCGGCCTCGGTGCGCTGCGGCTACATTGCCGCGCGCGCCGACTGGATCGAACATCTCGTCGACCTCCAGATCGCAACCAGCTTTGGCGGTGCGAGCCCGGTTGCGACAGAGATCATCGCCAAGGTGCTGGCCGGCGGCAGCTATCGCAAGCACATGGACGAGCTGAGGCACAGGCTCACGCGCGCACGGCGCGACGTGGCGCGGAAGCTCGGGGCGTTGGGCATCGAGCCATGGCTGACGCCGCGCGGCGGATTTTTCCTTTGGTGTCGGCTGGCCGGCGAACAGGATGCGACGCAGGTTGCGCGCACCGCGCTGAGCGAGGATGTCGTGCTCGCGCCGGGCAACGTCTTCAGCGTGTCGCAGACCGCATCGGACTTCATGCGGTTCAACGTGGCGCACATGAACGATCCACGGATGTGGGACGTGCTGCGGCGGGCGTTGAAAGCGCGGCCCGAATGACCCGCTAGTACCACGGCTCCTCATACACCGGCTGGCCGTCAAGCAGCAGCCGCTTGATGGCGGCGCGCCCTGATGGCAGCACGGCGGCAACGACTCGCAGTTTCTGCTGGTTGCGGGCTTGCTCGAGCTTTTTTCCTTCTCCCTCCGGGACGAAATAGCTTTCGAGACCGTATTGTATAGCCAGCTTGTCGCAGAAGGCGCGCCGATCCGTGCCGCAGGACGTGCCGCCGTAATTGGCGAGGCGTCCGCGGATCAGCACTTCGGGCGCCATGACCGGCACAGCTTCGGCATGCACCGAGACCGCCTCGTAAAGGCCATTGGCATTGGGCGCGAGCTTGACGAACACGATCGGGCTGCGCACCGCGGCCGGCTGGCCGGCGAGCGCGCCTGCCGGCAGTTGCGAGATGTCGTAGCGGAGCACGACATAGTCGCCGCGCAGGAGATCGCGGGGATCGACCGGCTGCGTCTGCAAGGTCACCTCACGGCCTTCGCGCAGTATCTGCATGCGATCGGCGACCATCAGGACCAGCAGCACGCATTGAACCAGAATGGCGACACCGAACAGCACGGCTTTCGGAATGCGCTGCCAGAGTTTTGTGGCGGATGCGACCAGTTCGATCATCGCTCAGACCTCGGCAGCGCGCGATTGAGTGCGGTTGCAAACACGACGGTGATGATTCCGGCCACCGCAAGGAAGGCCGAGCGGCGCAGCAGCGAGCCCTTCACCGCCCAGGTGATGCCCGCGATGACGCCGGCGATGCCGAGCCAGCCGGCGACGATCCGTGGACGCACATCATCGAGCACGCCGGAGACGACGAGGCAGAGCATGGCGCAGAGCAGCGCGGCATAGGCGAACCACGGCTCGCCGCCCGTGGACGCCGGCCAGATCGGCGCCGCGAGCAGGACGAGCCCGATCGCACATCCTGCAACGGCTTCACCCGCGCGGTTCGTCAACTTGGCAGACACGAAAGCGAGGATCACGCCAGCAATGCCGCACAACATCGCCCAAAGCGGTTGAGCTGGCGCAGTGCCGGTCCGGAAGCGGATGATGTCGTCGACCGTTATCACTTCCAGGACAGCGACGACGGCCAGCGAAAACGCCCCGTAGATCGACAGAACAGCCCCAAGGCGCAACGCCCTTGGCGACGGCGCCGCGGCGATCGCGAGCCCGGCACCGAACAGCAACGCCGCACCGTTCGCGAGCACGAATGACGGCTGTACCCCATCGAAGTCGAAGCGAAGCGCCGTCGCGATCCACCAGGGAAGCGCGGCAATTGCAACGAGGTGGGCGGCCGCGCGCGAATTCCACGCGAGCGCGAGGCCGCCGGCGAGGAGCCAGACCGCCACGAACGGAAGATGCAGCGCGTCCGGCGCATCATAGCTGCGCATGCAGGTCCAGATGCAGGCCGCCACGAGACCGACCGCAAGAGCACCGCGCGAGCCGGTCAGCAGCGCCGCCACAAATGCACCGATCGACCACAGCAGCATGCCGCCGGCAAAGTCATCGCCCAGGTGATACATCTGGCCGACCAGCGCGATGCCTGCGCCGAAGATGATCGCGCCGATGCTTGCGCAGAGATCGGCAAGAACCGCCCGGCCCGTGCTGGCGAACCAGGCCCCGAGGCCGCCGGCAACGACCATGCCGGCGAGCAGGATCGCGAACCGCAGCAGCCGCGCGATCTCGGTCCAGTGCGCTGCGACGAAGGCAAGGAAAGCGGCTGCGATCAAGAGGCCGCCGACGATGGCAACGACCACCGCGATGTTGATGCCGGGCGAGAGCGGGGGCAGCGCAGTGCGGATCGAGGCGGCGGCCGCCGGTGCGATTACGCCATCGGCCTCCCATTGTGCAAGATCGGCTTCGAGGCGCTGCCGGTAGGTTTTGTCGAACATCGTCGTGGATTACCTGGCGGGATGCTGTTGGTCGGACCGCGCCGGTGGCAGGTTCAACCTATCACCGCTCTACGGTAGCTTCCTGCGACCGGACAACAAAAATGTCGAAAACAACCCCATGCACAGTAGACGGCAGTTGCCGGCGCGGCGCCCGTTGCATCGGACGAAGCATCTGAAGCGGCGAGCAAAATTCGGAGAGCGACGCACGCCGGTGGTGATGGGTCTGGATCGGCGCTGGAGCGCGTTATTGGATTCCGGTCACGCTTCCGGAGGTCGGTAGAGATAAGCGGCGATCGTAGACGTTTGACCCGTCGGGCAAAACAGGGGCACAATACTATCCTTGCAAACCGGCTGACGCATGCTGCGCAGCGAGCGGACAGCACACCGTCGTTCGGGCTACTCCGCCATATTGTGCTGCTGCCAGCGCAGCAGATAGGCCTGCAATCGCCAGATCAACGCGGACAGAGCAACGCCGACCAGCATCAGCACGATGACGGCGACCATCATTCCCGATGCCTCCGCGCGCGCCTCGGATTCGATGATCAGGCGCCCGATTCCCCGTTCCGCACCGATAAACTCGCCGACGATCACGCCGATCAGGGCAAAGGAAATCGCAGGCGTCAGCGAGGCGAAGACCCAGGCCATGGTCGAGGGGACGACCACCGTGCGGGTGATCTGCCACTCGCTGGCGCCGAGCAGCCGCGCCGCATTGACAAAGCCCTCGTCGATCGACCGCGCGCCTTCGAACGTATTGAAGAACACGAGAAAGACGACCACGATCCACGACGTCACGATCTTCGAGGTATCACCGATGCCGAAAGCCAGCACGATAATCGGCGCCAGCGCGATGCGAGGGATCGAATTCACCGCCGTGATGAACGGCTGGAAGATGGCGCTCAGCCGATCCGAACGGCCCAGCACGAGGCCCGCCGCAAAGCCGCTGCTGACGCCGGTCACGAAACCGAAGAAGGTGTTCTTCAGGGTGACGGCGGTCGCGATCCAGAGATTGTTCTCCGATCGCGCCATGCAGCGGCTGAATTCGCCATTGAACCAGCCGTTAAACATTCCGAGCTTGGACTTGAGGCAGCTCAGGATCAGGAAATGCTCGAAGATTTGCGACGGTTTGGACACGAAATAGGGATCGAGCAGATCCGGCACCAACCAAGGAAAGCGGCCGTGCAGATCGTAGCCCCATTGCCAGATCGACAGAAAGCAGACGCAGATCAACGCCTGCCAGGCCAAGGTTCTGCCGGGGCGGCGCGCTTGTCTCATGGACTTCGGCCCTTGACGAATTCCTCGCCGAGCGAATGCCAGACCAGCTGAAACAGCTCGGCATAACGCGGCGTTTCCCGGATCTTCACGGCATTGCGTGGGCGGGCAAAATCCACCTCGAAGATGTCCTTGATCCGGCCGGGCCGCGCGGAAAACAGAATGATGCGATCTGCCAGCGTCAGGGCCTCGCCGAGATCATGGGTCACGAACAGCACGGTCTGCTGTTCGCGTTCCCAGATGCGAAGCAACACATCGTGCATGTCGATCTTGGTGTGGGTGTCGAGCGCGCCGAACGGCTCGTCCATCAGCAGAACCTGCGGTTCAACGACCAGCGTTCGCATCAAGGCGGCGCGCTGGCGCATGCCGCCAGACAATGTCGAGGGATAGGCGTTCTCAAAACCCTGCAGTCCGGCCTGCGCCAGGCAAGCCCTGACACGATCCTTCCGCTCCGCCACCGGGACACCCGCCAATTGCAGGCCGTAGCCGATGTTGTCGGCGACGGTGCGCCAGGGAAACAGGGTATCGCGCTGGAACACATAGCCGACATTCGGCGTCGCTCGTCCGGGAACGACGGGCACGCCGTCAATCAGGATCTCTCCGCTGGTCGGCTTGACCAGTGTTGCGATCATGTTGAGGACGGTGCTCTTGCCTGAACCGGATGGCCCCAAAAGAGCGACGAATTCACCGCGCCGCACATTGAAGGAGACGTCGCGCACCGCCTCGATGGCCGTGCCCGCCAACTGGAAGGTCTTGCACAATCCGCGCACGTCGATGCGCCGCATGTCGGGCGACGCAGCCGGCCGCGGCGCGGGTATGGCCTGCACACTCAAGCCGGATAAGCCTTGCGTGCCGCTTCGATGAAACTGGTCGTGACGACGTCGGCCATGGCAAGCGGCTTGATGCCGGTCATTTCGCGAAACCAGACCTTCTGGCCGCGTGCGAAGCTGGCTTCATCGATGAGGCCTTCGTAGTCGGTGACCTTCTTCATGATCCCGATGTCGAAAATATTCGCGTCGCGCGACGTGCTTCCGACGTAAGGCTCGATCGCATCATAGATCTCTTCGGGAGAGTGCCCCTTGATCCACTGGGTCGCGCGCCACAGCGCCGTGACGAACGCCTGCATCTTCTGCGGGTCCTTGTCGATGGTCGACTGCAGGGTGAAATGAGACGTCACCGGGACCTTGCCGCCGATATACTTGGCCCAGACTGTCTCGTCCGTTCCGTCGAACAACAGCGCGCCCCAGCCCTGCTCGATCGAATCCTTCAGGATCGACGGCGAGTTGATGAGAACATCGACCTGTTTCGTTTTCAACGTGCCCATCATGGTGTCGACATTGCCAGTGCCGATCCAGGTCACCTTGTCGTCCAGTCCCATGGTTTCCATGTAGTAGGAGGCCCATACGTGGTTGGTGCCTCCCAGCGACGACACCGAAACGATCGGCTTGCGTCCATCAGGCCGTTTCCACTTCGCCAGCGCCTCCAGCGTTGTGATGCCCTGGTCGAAGAGATCCTTGCGGATGATGAAGATCGCGGCGTTGCTGCGGGTATCGACCGGCATCAGGACCCGCGCGTTGCGGCCGTGATTGCTGAGCTGCATCGGGTGGGTGATATCGCCGATGCCGATATCGCCCTGCGACGAGGCGATAATCTCGCGCGTCTTCACGCCGCTGCCGCCCTGGATCAGCTTGCAGTCGAGGCCGGCCTCCTTGAAGAACCCGGCCCGGTCGGCGACGAATTGCGACTGATAGACCGGAATGGCCACCGGATAGATCACGCGGCCCGACGGCGCATCCGCCCACGCCCGACCTGCCGCCATGGAGGCACCGGCGCCGGCGACAATCGTCAGCGCGGACCGTCTGGTGACCTGAGGTCTCATCACGCGTGCTCCCTCTCTTTGCCGACCACCTTGTCGAGCGCGTTCAGCACCGCATCGCCCATTTCCTGGGTCGAAAGTCTTTTTGCGCCGGGTTCGGCGATATCGGCCGTTCTTGCGCCGCCAGCCAGGGCCGTATCCACGGCCTTCTCCAGCAGCGTGGCATCATCGGGCCGATTGAGCGTGATGCGCAACATCATTGCGACGCTGAGGATCGAACCGAGCGGATTGGCGATGCCCTTGCCCGCAATATCAGGCGCGCTGCCGTGGACCGGTTCATAGAGCGCCTTGCGGCGTCCCAGCCGGTCCGGCGGGCCGAGCGAGACCGACGGCAGCATGCCGAGCGAGCCCGACGCCATGGCGGCGCAATCGGAGAGAATGTCGCCGAAGATATTGCAGGTCACCATGACATCGAATTGCGACGGCGCCCGCACGATCTGCATCGCGGCGTTGTCGACATAAAGGTGCGTCAATTCCACATCGGAGAATTCCGCTTGATGCAGCGCGATGACCTCTTCGCGCCACAGCACGCTGGTCTCCAGCACATTGGCCTTGTCGACCGAGCAGACCCGGCCCTTGCGGGTCCGGGCCAGTTCAAACGCGGTTCGCGCCACCCGGCGGATCTGGCTGGTGGTGTATTGCTGGGTGTTGAAGCCGCGGCGCTGGCCGTCGGGCAGTGTTTCGATGCCGCGCGGCTCGCCGAAATAGATGCCGCTGGTGAGCTCGCGGATGATGATGAAGTCGACATCCTTCAGCACCGAAGCCTTGAGCGGCGCGGAATCAGCCAGCGCCGGATTGGCGACGATGGGCCGGAGATTGGCATAGAGGTCGTACTTGCTGCGCAGCGACAGCAGGCTTCCCGCCTTGCGCGCCGCCGGAGGGACCTGCGTGGTTTCCGGGCCACCCGTCGCACCCCAGAGGATCGCGTCGGCCTCCTCCATCGCCTCGACGGTGTCATCCGGCAACACCTTGCCTGTCGCGAGATAGGGTATGAGACCGTATTGCGCTTCGCGCATAACCACCGGAGCGCCGCGCCGGTCGGAAAACCATTTGAGAACGCGATGGGACTGGTCGGTCACCTCCGGACCGATGCCTTCACCACCGACCACAGCCACCTTGATCGTGTTCGAGAGCGTGTTCATGCCTGATGTCCTGCAAAGTGAATCCACGGCCGCGTCGCGCGGTCGGACGCCTGGAATGCGCGGATCGCATCCTCGCGCCGCAACGTCAGCGAAATTTCGTCGAGTCCTTCGAGCAGGCCCGCGCGCCGGCGCGGATCGATCTCGAAGCTGTGCCGTATGCCAGACGGCGAGGTGACCGTCTGCTCCTCCAGATCGACACTGAGACGTCCGGCGCCCTGGCTCGCTTCGATCTCCGCGGCGAGGCCATCGATGGTGGCCTTGTCCAGCACCACCGGCAGGATGCCGTTCTGGAAGCAGTTGGCGAAGAAGATATCGCCGAAGCCGGATCCGATGATGGCGCGGATGCCCATTTCCTGGAGCGACCACACCGCCGCCTCGCGCGACGAGCCGCAACCGAAATTCGGCCCGGTCACCAGGATTTCCGCCGCGCGATACGGCTCGCGATTGAGGATGAACTCGGGATTTTCCGAGCCGTCCGGCCGGTAGCGGAGCGAGCCGAACGCCCATTTCCCGAGGCTGCCGCGGACGGAATTTCCGATCATGCGGTTGATGCTGATGATGACGTCGGTATCGACATTGGTGCGCATGATCGGCGCGGCAATCGCGGTCACTTTGGTGAAGGCTTGCGCCATCTAGCGCTCCATCGTTCGGACATCGGCGATGGCGCCGGAAATCGCCGCCGCCACGGCCATGGCCGGGCTCGCCAGGTGGGTGCGGGCGCGCGGCCCTTGCCGGCCGATGAAATTCCGGTTCGATGTCGACACCGAGCGCTGGCCCGGCGGCACGGTTTCGCCATTTGCTGCGAGGCACATCGAGCATCCGGGCTCGCGCCATTCAAAGCCCGCGTCGATGAAGATCTTGTCGAGCCCTTCGGCCACCGCATCGCGCTTGACGGTCTCTGAACCCGGCACGACCCAGGCGCGCACGCCGGGCGCAACCTTGCGGCCACGCGCGACCTCGGCCGCGGCACGCAGATCGCTAAGGCGGCTGTTGGTGCAGGAGCCGATGAAGACCCAATCCACCGGTGTGCCGGCGATCGGCGCACCGGGCTTCAGGCCCATATAATCGAGCGCGATCTCGATCGCGCCGCGGCGGGCGGGATCGGCAATGTCTGCGGGATCCGGGATACGCCCATCGACACCAAGCACGTGCTCCGGACTGGTGCCCCAGGTGATCTGCGGGATGATGGTTCCGACATCGATCGATACCTCGCGATCGAACATTGCGTCGCTGTCGCTCGCAAGCGTCCGCCACGCCGCGACGGCCCGCTCCCACATCTCGCCTTGCGGCGCATAGGGTCGGCCGCGGACATACGCAAACGTCGTCTCATCCGGCGCGATCAGCCCCATCTTGGCGCCGAGCTCGACTGACAGATTGCAGATCGTGAGCCGCCCTTCGATCGGCATGGCCCTGATCGCACTGCCGGCATATTCGACGGCATAGCCGGTGCCGCCGGCGGCGCCGACATGGCCGATAAGAGCGAGGATGAGATCCTTCGCCGTCACACCGAACGGCAGGGCGCCGTCGAACGTCACGCGCATGGTCTTGGGCCGGCGCTGGACGATGGTCTGGGTCGCCAGCACGTGCGTGAGCTCGCTGGAACCGATGCCGAAGGCGAGCGCGCCGAGCCCGCCATGGGTGCAGGTATGGCTGTCGCCGCAGACGATCAGGCAGCCGGGAAGGCTGAGGCCGAGCTCCGGGCCGATGACATGGACGATGCCCTGCCCCGGCTGGTCGATGTCGAACAGCCGAATGTTGCTGGCGGATGTCTCGGTCCGCAACGCCGCCAGCAGTTCCTGCCCGGTCTTGATCGTGCCGGCACGCCCTGACGCGGTCGAAATCGCATGATCCGGCGTGGCGAAGGTCAGTTCGGGATTGTGGACCGGAAGGTTGCGGCTTTTGAGGTCGATCAGGCCGCGAGAGCCGCCGAGATCATGCAGCAGATGGCGATCCACATGAAGCAGATCGGTATCATCGCTGACTTGGGCAATGACGTGCTGGTCCCAGATTTTGGCCAGCAGCGTGCGGCCACACGTGTCCACGATCCGTCCTCCCATGTTCGGCATCTGATGTGCCGTGTTGCTGCCGATCATGCCGACCGACAGCGATCTTGGGAAGCAGGATAGAAGTCGACCCCGGAACCGGGCAAGTGACGGTTGGGCAGCCAGCCATCGCGGCCGGCGATGGCTGGCCGCGATGCGCCGGATCTCAGCCCCTGCCGGGCACGACCGTCAGCCGGTCGGAGACCCCGCTGATGGCGGGACGCGCATCAGCGTGGGTCCGCAAATGGTCCACCAGCAGCTTCGTCACCGGCGGCAGCGACTTGTAATCGCGCACGCCCATGACCAGCTCGCGCCGCGCCCAGGACTCATCGAGCGGGACGGTGGCGAGGCTGTCGACGCCGTAGCGGTCGCGAACGATCTCGAGCGGCACGATGCCGACCCCCATCCTGGCATCGATGACGCGGAACAGCGCATCGAAACTGCTGACGCGGATGCGCACCTTCATGTGCTGCCCGAGCGCCGCGGCGGCCCTGACACACAGCGTCTCGATCGAACTGCCCTTCTCCAGACTGACGAAGTCGAAATCGACCAGCTCGCGGAAGCGAACGCTGTTACGACCCGCCAGCGGATGGTCACGCGTCACCAGCGCGACCAGGCTGTCGCTGCGATAGGACAGCAACTCCAGATCCTGTCCGTCGATGTTGCCGCCGAAGATGCCGATGTCGGCCCGGTTCTCCATCACCGCACGCACGATCGCGGGGCTGAGATCCTCCTCGATGTCGATGTGGACCAGCGGATGCTGCTCCAGGAACAGACTGAGCTCGTCCGCCAGGGCTTCGAGGATCGCGGACTTGTTGGCACAGACCCGGATCAGCCCGCGCTTGCCCTGCCGGTATCCCGTCAGTTCGGTCTCGAGCTTGCTCAAATTTCCCAGGATGACACGGGCGTGCTCGAGCAGGGCGAAACCGGCAGGTGTCGGCTCGATCCCTTTGGAATGGCGATGCAGTAGCTCGACCTTGAACAGGTCCTCGATATCCGAGATGCGGCGGCTCACCGCTGACGCGGCAATGTTCTTCTTCTCCGCCGCCTTCGCGATACTCTGCTCCTCGACGATCGCCACGAACAATTGCAGCGTCAGCAGATCGATTTTAGCCGTCATCCGGAAGATCCTCGGGAGGGGGCTTGCGAGGGGGCATTGTGGAGAAGCTTGGGGATCTGCCGCAAGTGCGGTGTCAGGCTGCGGTCCTCTAGGGACGACACCTGAGGCTGCTTTGACGCTGAGAGTCTGTATTTGGCGGGGCTTTCTCGAAGCCGTTTGTTATGGCGGAGAGGGAGGGATTCGAACCCCCGATAGGCTTGCACCTATGCCGCATTTCGAGTGCGGTGCATTCGACCACTCTGCCACCTCTCCTGAAGTGCCGATGAGGGGCAGTAACCCCTCTGGTCGGGGGCGTTAATAGGCGAGGATGGCGGGCCAGACAAGGCGCGAAAGGGGAAAATCCGCCGCCTCTTTCAGCCCCGCACCGGCTCAATTCTTGTTTGACGCGTTTTCTTGACGCGAACCGGGGTCCACTTCGCTTGAAAACGCTCTGGATGCGGGGAGGAACTGCCATGGAGCATCTCACGATCAAGGCCAATGGCGCCGATTTCCACCTGGTCCGCGCCGGACGCGGAAAACCGCTGCTTTTGCTGCATGGTTGGCCAGAATTCTGGCTGACCTGGGAGCCGGTCATGGCACGGCTCGCCGACCGTTTCATGCTGATCGCGCCCGATCTGCGCGGCTTTGGCGACAGCGACAAGCCTGACGGCCCTTACGGGCCGGACGGCCATGCGGCCGATATGCAGGCCGTGATGGACGGGCTCGGCATCGACCGATTCGGCGTGGTCGGCCATGATGTCGGCGGCGCCGTGATGCAGCCGCTCGCGCGGCAGGCTCCGGAGCGGCTAGTCGGGCTGTTCTTCTTCGATTTCGTCTATCCCGGCATCGGGCCGCGCATGGCGACACCCGACCGGCTCAATCACATCTGGTACCAGTCCTTTCAGCAGATGGAGATGGCGCCCGCGCTCGTTGGCGCGAGCCGGGAGAGCTGCCGGCTCTATATCTCGCACTTCCTGAAGGGCTGGACGCATCGGAAGAATGCCTTCGATGACGTGCTCGACGATTTCGTCGACAATTTCTTCAAGCCGGGCAATCTCGCGGGCGGATTTGCGCATTATCGCGCGTCGCATGCAGGCCGCGTCGCGATGATGAAGGGCGAAGCCGCGCCGATGCCACCGATCTCTGTGCCGACCTGCGTGCGCTGGGCCGAGCACGATCCGCTGTTTCCCTATGCCTGGACTGACCGGCTGCCTGGGACCTTCAGCAATGTGGATGTTGCGATGTTTCCCGACGTCGGACACTTCCCGCATCGCGAGGATCCGGATCGCGCAGCCGCGGAGATCGCGGGGTTCTTTCAGCGGATTGGCTGGAACTGAAAACAGGGGTGGGACCGCCAGACGCGGTAAACACTGGCGGTCCCGTGCCGCTCATTGAAAACTGACCAGGAAGGGCGGCTTCGCCGGCCAGGTGAGGCGACGATTCGACCGTAGCGTGTGACCTGTGCACCGCAACGCAATCCGTCCCTTAACCTAACCAGTCAAGGTTACTCCTTGTCGGACTTATTGCTTTCCTTGGCCTTTTTCTTCCCGTTCTCAGTAGAATCCCGGTCTTTGTCTTTGCCGTTACCTTCCTTGCGGCGGTTGGTGAAACGCGCATTGCCGAGGCCGGTGCCGATGGTGAGCACGCCCCAGCGGTCGACATCCTGCATGAACGGCACCTCCGAGAGGCCCTGAACCACGCCGTCATTGTGCATCAAAATCGCGGTGTCGTGCTCGCCGATCTGCGGAATGCCCTCGATCAGGCTCGCCGGGAGGTTGAACTTGCTGCTCTCCCAATTGCCCGGCAGGTTCTGCGCGCCCTTCTCGATCGAACCGTCCTCGTTGATCACGCCGGGACAGGCGATGCCGATGAAAGGCGCGAGCTTGAAGCCTTCGTTCTCAGCCTCCGTGATCAGTCCCTTCAGCATTTTGGTCAGCCGCTTCACCGCACCCTCTCGCGTCGGCTCGTCGTCGGCATGGCGCCACAGCTCGGATTTCCACACTCCCGCTTTCGACAGATCCTTGGCCTTCTTCCAGCGCGTCTCAACCAAACCGCAGCGGATGTTGGTGCCGCCGATGTCGACGGCGAGGATGCTGTCATGGGCCTCGAAGATCCAGGAGGGCGCCAGATGCAGCGCGCCGATCAGGCCGGCCTCATCCGGATGGGCGCGGATCGGCACCATGTCGATTTTGAAATCCTCGGATTTCAGGATGATCTGGGTGCGCGCGATCGCGAGCTCGCCGAGCCTTGAATCGCGGAAACCGCCGCCGACCACGATGCACTCGGTCTTGGCCCAGGCCTTGGTCTTGAGGAAGCGCCGCGTGACATAGGCGAGCTCCTGGGCGAAATCCTCGATCGCGCTGTGCACGATCGCGGAGGCCTCGGTGTCGTCGCCGACCAGGATGGCATCCAGCGTCTTCTTGCTGATCTGGTCCGACGGTTCGTCGCCGAAGGGGTCTTCGCCGGATTTGCGCAGCGGCTTGCGCCAGCGGTCGAGAATCTCGCGGAACGCGCCCTTGCTGGCGCGGTCGCCGAGAAAGCCGTCCTCGTCCTTGATCTCGATGTTGAAGCTGTCGACATCCACCGACGGCAGCCGCCCGGCGCCGTGATGGGCGATGCCCGTCGTCGTCTTGACCAGCTCGTCCGTTGCCATGAAAAGCCCCTTGCCCGTGTCCAAATTCGCGGGGACAACGGCGATGGAACCCGTTGGTTGCAAAGCCGGCCGCGGATTCGGCCAGCCCCGCAGACCCGCTCAAATCCTTCTAATCCGGGCCTTTTCGCCCGCTTTTCCTTGACTCTCGGCGATCGGCGGCTATAAGTCCCACAACCGGCGCGGGGCGTTTCTCGCGCCGCTTGTTTTTGCGTTGGTTTTCAAAGGGATAACTCCCGCCCGCACAAAACTCGCATAAACCCATAGCGACTGACAAAAAGCCGACCCCGACGAATTTCGTCGCGAGGCCGGGAATGAACACGAAGGAAAACAACGATGTTCGCAGTCATCAAAACCGGCGGCCGGCAGTACCGCGTCGTTCCGGATGATGTCTTGGAAGTAGGCAAGATCGAAGGCGAAGTCGGCACGATCATTCAGCTGACTGAAGTTCTGGTGGTCGGTGGCGATACGCCGATCCTGGGTCTGCCGACGGTTGCAGGTGCATCCGTGGCCGTCGAGGTGCTCGACCACAAGCGCGGACCGAAGGTCATCGCGTTCAAGAAGCGCCGCCGCAAGAATTCGCGCCGCAAGCGCGGCTACCGCGACGAGATCACGGTGCTGCGCATCAGCGAGATCCTGACCGACAACGCCAAGCCCACCAAGGGGCCGCGTCCGAAGCGGGAGAAGGTCGTCAAGGAGCCGGCGAAGGAAGAAGCCGACGCCGCATAATTTGATCACGCCAATTCACGAATTGATGCGTGAAAAATTGTGAAATGATTCCGTCAAGGAATTGATCTAGACATACGCAAGGTTTCGGAGACGGGCTATGGCTCACAAAAAAGCAGGCGGTTCATCGCGCAACGGTCGCGATTCAAAAGGCAAGCGCCTCGGTATCAAGGCGTTCGGCGGGGAAGTTGTGATTCCCGGCAACATCATTGCGCGTCAGCGCGGCACCACCTGGCACCCCGGCCTTAATGTCGGCATGGGCACGGACCACACTTTGTTCGCCAAGGTCGAGGGTCGCGTCACGTTCCAGGCCAAAGCCAACGGCCGCACCTTTGTATCGGTGCTTCCGCTCGCAGAGGCAGCTGAATAGACGGTGGATCAAATTTGGAGTCCGCCGGGTCCCTGACCGAACCGGCGGAGTCCTCAAGATCGAAAGATCGAAGGCTCCAGGGGAGGCGGGAAACCGGCCTCCCCTTTCGTTTGACTTGCTCACTTTTAACTTAGTGACTTCGACGGAGCCGGACATGTTGCAGGATTTTTCGAGCGTGACCTTGCGGGAGGCGAGACCGAGCGTCGTCGCCACCGAGCGGCTGACCTTGCGGCGGCCGACACTCGCCGACGTCAGGACCATTTCCCTCCTCGCCAACGACCGCCGTGTCGCGGAAAACACCCGCCGCCTGCCGCATCCCTATTCGCAAGACGACGCCGTCGAATTCATCCGCGCCACCGCCGAGCTCGGCAGCGAGACCGTATTCCTGATCGAGCACGACACCACGCCGGTCGGCATGGTCGGGATCGACTGTTCGACGCCCGACAATGCCGAGCTCGGCTATTGGCTCGGCGTCGAACACTGGGGCCGGGGCTTTGGCACCGAAGCCGCGCGCGGCGCGATCGACTTCTTCTTCGAGGAGTTCGAGGACGATCATCTCTATGCGGGCGCGCGCGTCACCAATCCGACGTCACGCAATGTGCTCGAGAAGTGCGGCTTCCAGTGGAGCGGCGTCCAGCTGCACCGTTTCCTGGCGCTGGGCTCGTCCACGCCGGTCGACTGCTTCCGCCTCTCGCGCGGGGTGTGGGCGTCGTTGAAGAGCTGGAGCAGTGCGAGACGGGTGAGGTAGGGCCAACTCTTACCGCGTGTCGTCCCGGCGCAGGCCGGGACGACACTGTGGGCGTGTTTACGCCGGCGGATTAACGTCCACAGCGCCCCGCCCGAGATCGCGCTCGCGCAAGTAAATATAGAACCCGGCGCCGATGATGATGGCGGCGCCGACGATGGTGGCGATTTTTGGCACGTCGCCGAACACGACGAAGCCGAAGATCACGGCCCAGACGATCATCGAATATTGGTAGGGCACCACGACGCTCGCCGGCGCGAGCTTGAGCGACCGGTTGACGCAAAACAGCGCCGTCACCGAGATGCACCCGGCAAGCGTGAAGATCACCAGGCTGCCCGGCGTCGGCGGCACCCAGTGGAATGCAGACAGCACCGCGCCCAGCAGGAACGTGCCGACGAATTGCGAGGACGCCATCACGATGTCAGGCGTCTTGCGCAGGCTGCGCGTGATCAGCATCAGCGTCGCAAACGACAGGCTGCCGCCGAGCGCAATCAACGCCGGCAGGCTGACCGTCTGCGCCGACGGCCGCAGCGCTATCAGGACGCCGCAGAAGCCGATCAGGATAGCCGTCCAGCGCCGCCAGCCGACGCGCTCGCCCAGAAAGATCGCCGACATCGCGGTGACGAAGATCGGGCCAGCGAGATAATAGGTGATGACGTCGGCGAGCGGCAGATAGACGGACGCGAGGAAGAACCCCGCCACATCCAGCGTCGACAGTGTGACGCGTAACAGCTGGAGCCACGGCCGCTCGAGGTGAAAGAAGTCGTGACGCTGACGCCAGATCAGTGGCGACATCAGCAGCAGCGCCGCGCAGGCGCGCAGGAACAGCAGCTGCCCCACCGAATAAGTCCCGACCAGGAACTTGCCCATGGCGTCGCCGAACGAGAACATGAAGATCGCCAGCACCATCAGTGCAATGCCGGCCAGCCGCGCTGAGCGGTCGTCATAGGCGGAGAGATTCTTGAACAGGGGCATCGAGCGCCGTTGTAATGACGCAGGCGCCCGCGACAAGCCCACGCAAGACGAATTGAACGGATTGTCGCACTCTTTGCGTCGCGGTAGCGGTAGGCGCCGCACCGACGAAAGAGTTCAGCCATGGCCGACTTCGATCCGACCCAGCATCGCATGATCCCCACACAACGCTGGTTTGAGGATTTCGTCGTCGGCGAGCGCTTCGTGCTGCCGAGCCGCACCCAGACCTCGGCGGTGTTCGCGGCGTTCCAGACCGCGAGCGGCGACACCCACCCGGTGCATTATGACGTGGAATATTGCCGCAGCCGCGGCATGCCGCATCTGCTCGCGCACGGTTTCCAGACCCTGATCCACACCGCGCCCGGCGCGGGCCTGTTTCCGTTCATGGTCGAGGACTCCCTGGTCGGCTTCCTCGAGCAATCGAGCCGGTTCCTCAAGCCCGTCTTTGCCGATGACACGATTTATCCCGCGCTCGAGGTGACCGAGCTCACCCCGGGCCGTTCGACCGGCGTGGTGACGCTCGCAAGTACCATCTACAACCAGCGCAAGGAGCTGGTGCTTGAAGGGGCGCAGAAATTCCTGATCCGCCGCCGGCCGCTCTGACGTCGTCCTGGCGAAAGCCAGGACCCATACCGCGTGATCTATCGATGAACACAGGTGCTCGTACCGCGTGAGACCTGTTCACTGCCAGTCTTCGCCAAACTCCTCCCTGTGGTTATGGGTCCCGGATCTGCGCTTCGCTTGTCCGGGACGACGAGTGGGGCCGCCGGCCGACTGGTTAAGCACGGGCCGAAATTCGCGGAAATTCCGCCGATTTGCGGGTAAGTCCGGGTTGCCGCGCGGGACCGGCTGGCCTACCTATGGCCCATGAAATTCCTTGACGAAGCAAAGGTCTATATCCGCTCCGGCGACGGCGGAAACGGCTGCGTGGCGTTCCGCCGCGAAAAATTCATCGAATTCGGCGGCCCCTCCGGCGGCAATGGCGGCCGCGGCGGCAGTGTCATCCTCGAAGTCGCCGACGGGCTGAACACGCTGATCGACTACCGCTACCAGCAGCATTTCAAGGCCCAGAAGGGCGAGAACGGCGCAGGCTCGGACCGCCATGGCGCCAACGGCAAGCCGATCACGCTGAAGGTCCCGATGGGCACGCAGATCTTCGACGAAGACCGCGAGACGCTGATCCACGACTTCACCAATGTCGGCGAGAAATTCGTGCTGGCCGAAGGCGGCAATGGCGGCTTCGGCAACGCGCATTTCAAGTCCTCGACCAACCGCGCGCCGCGCAACGCCAATCCCGGCCAGCCCGGCGAGGAGCGCTGGATCTGGCTGCGGCTGAAGCTCATCGCCGACGCCGGCCTGGTCGGCCTGCCCAATGCCGGCAAATCGACCTTCCTCTCCAAGGTCAGCGCGGCCAAGCCGAAGATCGCCGACTATCCCTTCACCACGCTGCATCCACAGCTCGGCGTCGTGAACTCCGACGGCCGCGAATTCGTGCTGGCCGACATTCCTGGTCTGATCGAAGGCGCGCATGAAGGCGCAGGCCTGGGCGATCGCTTCCTCGGCCATGTCGAGCGCTGCCGCGTGCTGCTGCATCTCATCGATGCGACCTGCGAGCACGCGGGCAAGGCCTACAAGACGGTGCGCAACGAGCTCGATGCCTATGGCGGGCTGCTGACCGACAAGATCGAGATCGTCGCGCTGAACAAGACCGACGCGGTCGAGCCGGACGAGCTGAAGAAGCAGAAAGACCGGCTGAAGCGCGCCGCCAAGAAGACGCCGCTGCTGATGTCGGGAATCACCGGTGAGGGCGTCAAGGAAGCACTGCGCGCGCTCGTCGAAGTGATTGGCGAGGCCCCGGTCTCCGCCAAGGCGAAGAGCACAGCCGAAGCGGAGCCCTGGTCGGCTTGAACTCTCTCCCCAATGTCGTCCCGGCGAAGGCCGGGACCCATACCGCGAGATCTGTCGATCGCGAATGGTGGGAGTACCGAACCGCTAGTCGTCGCCAAATTACTCCCTGGGGTTATGGGTCCCGGCCTTCGCCGGGACGACAAGGAATGTGAGGCCGCGGACTCGCGCATCCCTCCGGGAGAGGTTGTCATCGCGCCCTCCATGGCGCAGCATTCAATAATCAAGAAGCGGCAGGGGCGGAGCATGGCGCGCGCGAAGAACGTTCTCTGGATCATGTGCGACCAGCTTCGCTATGACTATCTCGGCTGCACCGGTCACCCCACGCTGAAGACGCCGAACATCGACGCCATGGCAAAGCGCGGCGTGCTGTTCAGCAAGGCTTACGTGCAATCGCCGATCTGCGGCCCGTCGCGGATGTCGTTCTACACCGGCCGCTACATGCGCTCGCACGGCTCGCACTGGAACGGCTGGCCGCTGCGCGTCGGTGAGCCCACGCTCGGCGATCACCTGAAAAAGATCGGCGTGCGCAATGTGCTGGTCGGCAAGACCCACATGGCGCCCGACCTCGAAGGCATGAAGGCGCTCGGCATCCCGCCGGAATCGATGATCGGCGTGCACGTCGCCGAATGCGGTTTTGAACCGTACGAGCGCGACGACGGGCTGCATCCGACGGGACGGCCGCGCCCGAAATACGACGAGTATCTGCGCAGCCAAGGATTCGAGGCAACCAACCCCTGGGAGCACTGGGCCAATTCGGGTGACGCCGGCGACGGCTCATTGCACAACGGCTGGCTGCTGGTCCACGCCGACAAGGCGGCGCGCGTGCCGGACGAGCACTCCGAGACGCCCTACATGACGCGCCGCGCGATGGACTTCATCACCGAGGCCGAGACCGACGGCAGGCCCTGGTGCCTGCACCTGTCCTACATCAAGCCGCACTGGCCCTATATCGCGCCCGAACCCTACGCGAGCATGTATTCGACGGATGACATGATTCCAGTCATCCGCTCCGAGCGCGAGCGCCAGAATCCGCATCCGGTGTTCGGCGCCTATATGGACATGCGCTACTCCCGCAACATGGCGCGGGACGAGGCCCGCGAAAAGGTGATCCCGACCTATATGGGCCTGATCACCCAGATCGACGACCAGATGGGCGTGCTGATGAAATTCCTGGAGGAACGCGACCTCCTCGAAACCACCATGATCGTATTCACGTCCGATCATGGCGATTATCTCGGCGATCACTGGATGGGCGAGAAGGACCTGTTCCACGAGCAATCGGCCAAAATTCCGCTGATCGTCATCGATCCCTCCAAGGAAGCCGACGCGACGCGCGGCACACGCAGCGATGCGCTGGTCGAGGGCATCGATCTCGCGCCGACTTTCGTCGATTATTTCGGCGGCAAGGTGCCGGGCCACATTCTCGAAGGCCGCTCGCTGCTGCCGCTATTGCGCGGGCCCACGCCTTCCGATTGGCGCAAGGTCGCCTTCTCCGAATACGACTACGCGATGCAGGACGTGCGGCTGAAGCTGAACCAGCCGATCGAGCGCTGCCGCCTGTTCATGGTGTTCGACGGCCGCTGGAAATACATCCACGCCTCCGGCTTCCGCCCGATGCTGTATGACCTCGAGACCGATCCGGAAGAGTTTTTGGATCGCGGTGACGATCCCGAATGCGCCGGCGTTATCGCGCGGTTGCAGGCAGAGCTGTTCGACTGGGCGCTGCATCCGAACGACCACATCACCACACCCCGCGAGAAGATCGCGAACTATGCCGACAGCCAGCTCCAGGTGAAGGGCGGGATTTTGATCGGCATCTGGGACGAGGCCGAGCTTGCGTCGATCAAGGACGGGATCGCGCAGCGCGCGAAGCTGTGAGTTTGTCTTCGCCTCTCCCCGCTTGCGGGGAGAGGCCGGATCGCATCGTCAGATGCGATCCGGGTGAGGGGGACTCTCCGCGAGCCCAACTGCCACCGTCCCCGCAGAGACTCCCCCTCACCCCGACCCTCTCCCCGCAAGCGGGGCGAGGGAGAGGGATTCAATTCTCGATCTTGTATCCCGTCGCCGTCACGATCGGCTGCCAGAACGCCGTGTTCGCGGCGAGCTCCTTGGACAGACTTTCGGCATTGCTGCCCACCGGAATCAAGCCGATCGCGGTGAGCCTTTCCTTCACGTCAGGCTTGGCGAGCGCCGCGCTCGCGGCAGCGCCGAGCTTGCTTGCGAATTCCGGCGGGCTGCCGGCGGGGAGCCACATGCCGTACCAGGCATCCGCGACGAGATCGATGCCGCTCTCCTTCAGCGTCGGGACTTCTGGCGCGAAGGGCGAACGCTCCGCGCTCGAGACCGCAATGATGGTCACGCCCTTGGCGCGATGCTGTGGCAGTGCGTCGGCCAACGTCGTGATCCCGAACGAGATGTGGCCGCCGATGATGTCGTTGAGGATCGGTGCGCTGCCGCGATAGGGCACGCGGGTCAAGGGAATGCCGAGATCCTTCTCCAGTTTCGATCCGGCAAAATGCGGAATGGTGCCGTTGCTCGGTACCCCGAACGACGTCTTGTCGGGATGCGCCTTCAGCCACGCCACGAATCCTTTGAAATCCGTGACATCGACTGCCGGACCGACCACGAGCGCGAACTCGAACCGCGCCAGGAGCGACACCGGCACAAAGTCCTTGGCGGTGTCGAAGCTCGGCACCGTCTCCACCATCGGCAGCAGGTACATGGTCGGACCCGTCGTCACCAGCACCATGCTGCCGTCGGGGCTTGCGCCCTTCACCGCCTTGATGCCGATCAGGCCGTCGCCGCCGGTGCGGTTCTCGACCACGATGGTCCGTTGCAGCACCGGGGCCATCTCCTGCGCGATCAGGCGGCATAGCGTATCGCCGCCGGCCCCCGCTGCGAACGGAAAGATGATTTTGGTGAGCCCGGCCTGCGCCTGTGCCCCGCCTGCCTGCGCGAGCAGCGGCAGCCCCAGACATCCGGCGACGAAATTGCGGCGATCCATTCGTTTCCTCGTTTGGCCCACTATAGTTGGCTGCAATTAGAGCCAGGCGGGCGTCCCGGACAAGGCCGTTTACCGGGCCTGCCGCCTTGCGCCGGCCATCGTCCTGCTGCAAAAGCAGGCCTCATCGGCGCCGCCTGTCGCTCCGCCGTCTTTCGAAGCAGAGCAATTCGTCGCACGCGCCATGGCCAGCCCCGAACTCAGTCAATTCCGCCGCATCGTCGTCAAGGTCGGCTCCGCGCTACTGGTCGATTCCGATAAGGGTGAGGTGCGGGCGTCCTGGCTCGCCGCGCTCGCCGACGACATGGCCAAGCTGCATCGCGAGGGCCGCGACGTGCTCGTCGTCTCCTCGGGATCGATCGCGCTCGGCCGCAGCCGGCTCAAGTTGCCGCGCGGGCCGCTGAAGCTGGAAGAGAGCCAGGCCGCCGCCGCTGTCGGCCAGATCGAACTCGCGCGGATCTGGTCGGAGGTGCTCGGCGCCCACGGCATCGGCGCCGGCCAGATCCTGGTGACGCTCCAGGACACCGAGGAGCGCCGCCGCTACCTCAATGCGCGCTCCACCATCGGCAAGCTGCTGGAGTGGCGCGCCATCCCCGTGATCAACGAGAATGACACGGTCGCCACCAACGAGATCCGCTATGGCGACAACGACCGCCTCGCCGCGCGCGTCGCCACCATGGCGAGCGCCGATTTGCTCGTGCTGCTGTCCGATATCGACGGGCTCTACGACGCTCCGCCGAAGAACAACCCGAACGCAAAGCTCATTCCCGTCGTCGACAGCATCACCTCGGAGATCGAGGCTGTGGCGGGAGACGCCGAATCCGAGCTGTCGCGCGGCGGCATGCGCACCAAGGTCGAGGCGGCCAAGATCGCCACCACCGGCGGCACGCATATGCTGATCGCCTCCGGCAAGATCGAGCATCCGTTGCAGGCGATCGCCAATGGCGGCCGCTGCACCTGGTTCCTGACGCCGGCCAATCCCATCACCTCACGAAAACGCTGGATCGCGGGCACGCTGGAGCCGAAGGGGACGCTGACCATCGACGCCGGCGCGGTGACGGCGCTGCGCGCCGGCGCCAGCCTGTTGCCGGCCGGCGTGATCAAGGTCGAGGGCCAGTTCGCCCGCGGCGACGCGGTGATCGTGCGCGGCCCCGACACCAGCGAAATCGGCCGCGGCCTGATCGCCTATGACGCCGAGGTTGCCGAGCGGATCAAGGGCCGCTCCTCCCCGGACGTCATGACCATCCTCGGCAGCAGCGGCCGCTCCGAGATGATCCACCGCGACGATCTGGTGGTGGGCGGGTAAGGCCGCAACGGCCGCTTTTTCACGGAATTTGCTAGGCCAATGACCTAGCCGGCACGCGGCCGGGAGACCAGCCATACCCTCCCGACCCTTCGCAGAAGCGGGATTTCCGTGCTAGGACACTGCCTTAGCAGAAGGTTGAACTCTCCTATGGCCGCCCCCCTCAAAGCCGTCGACGGCAATGCCGATCTCCAGGCGCTGATGACCGATCTTGGCACCCGTGCCCGCGCTGCCGCGCGCGTGCTGGCGCTGGCGCCGCCGGAGCAGAAGAACCGGGCGCTGGAAGCCATGGAGCGGGCGATCCGCCAGAATGCGGCGGCGATCCTTGCCGCCAATGCCGAGGACGTCGCGGAGGCGCGCGCGTCCAGCAACATGACGGCGTCCTTCATCGACCGCCTTACCCTGACGCCGGCGCGTGTCGAGGCGATGGCCGAAGGCATCGGCATCGTGCGCGGTATCGCTGATCCCGTCGGTGTCGTCACCGAGAGCTGGCAGCGGCCGAACGGCATGACCATCGAGCGCGTACGCGTGCCGCTCGGCGTCGTCGGCGTGATTTTTGAGAGCCGACCCAATGTTGCAGCAGACGCCGGCGTGCTGTGTCTGAAGGCGGGCAATGCCGTGATCCTGCGCGGCGGCTCCGACAGTTTTCGTTCGTGTCGCGCCATCCATGAGTGCCTGGTGCAGGGCCTGCGTGAAGCCGGACTGCCCGAGGCCGCGATCACGCTGGTGCCAACGCGCGACCGCGCGGCGGTCGGCATGATGCTGTCCGGGTTGAACCGCGCGATCGACGTCATCGTGCCGCGCGGGGGAAAAAGCCTCGTCGCGCGCGTCGAGGCCGAAGCACGCGTGCCGGTGTTCGCCCATCTCGAAGGCGTCAACCACGTCTACATCGATACCAGCGCCGACCTCGCCATGGCCAAGTCGATCGTCCTCAACGCCAAGATGCGCCGCACCGGCGTCTGCGGCGCGGCCGAGACGCTGCTGGTCGATCGCGCCGCTGCGGCCTCGAGCCTGAAGCCGCTGGTCGAGATGCTGATCGAGGCCGGCTGCGAAGTGCGCGGCGACGACGCCGTGCAGAAGGCCGATGCGCGCGTAAAACCTGCGAGCGCTGACGATTGGGACACCGAATATCTCGACGCGATCATCGCGGCGAAAGTGGTCGACGGCGTCGACGGCGCGATCGCGCATATCCAGAACCACGGCTCGCAGCACACCGATGCGATCGTGAGTGAGGATCAGGCGGCTGCGACGAAATTCCTGAGCGAGGTCGATTCCGCGATCGTGTTGCATAACGCCTCGACGCAGTTCGCCGATGGCGGCGAGTTCGGCTTCGGCGCCGAGATCGGCATCGCGACTGGGCGATTTCATGCCCGCGGCCCGGTCGGCGCCGAGCAGTTGACCAGCTTCAAGTATCGCGTCCACGGCACAGGTCAGACGCGGCCGTAAGTCATGTCGCGAGGCGCGGGGCATTGAGTAACAATTTCGTCGCGCCACGTTTCTTTGCGCAGGCCATACCACCCTATACCGAGGGCATGCGTATCGGCCTGCTCGGCGGCTCGTTCAATCCGCCGCATCAGGCCCATCGCGCCATCAGCCAATTCGCGCTGAAACGCCTTCAGCTCGATCGCGTGTGGTGGCTGGTGACGCCGGGCAATCCGCTGAAGGAGAACGGCACGCTGCATGAGCTCGGCGAGCGCATGCAGGCCGCGCGCGACGTCGCTAACGATTCCAGGATCGAGGTGAGCTGTCTCGAATCCGTCATTCGTACGCGCTACACTATCGACACGATCAACATTTTGCGCCGCCGTCTCAGTGGCTTGCGCTTTGTCTGGATTATGGGCGCCGATAACCTCGCTCAATTCCATCGTTGGCAGCACTGGCGGCGCATCGCCGACCAGGTGCCGATTGCGGTCATCGATCGCCCGCCACAGAGTTTTCGCGCCCTCGCCTCGCCGGCTGCCCAGGCGCTTTCGCGCTATCGCATGCCCGAGAATAAGGCAGCATTGCTTGCGGACCAGCGGGCGCCCGCCTGGGTCTTCCTGACCGGATTGAAGCTGAATCTCTCCTCGACGGGCTTACGGAACCCGGACGGGAGCTGGAAAGGTACGAAGTGAGACGGAGTGTGCGGAAGTCGTGTGGATTTTGGGGCTCTCTGGCATATTGAAACCCTTAACCCCACATGATGTAGTGTAACCAGTGAGGGCCGGATTCGGCCTTCGCGATACAGTGAAAGGAATGGTCCCTGGCCACGTCTGTATTGTCCAAGTCAGCTTCACCCAAGTCTGTTTTACCCAAGGCAACGAAACCGGCGCGTAAAACATCGACCAAAGCTGCGGCCTTGAAGGCGCAACCCGACGCCGACAAGACGCTGAGCCTGATCCTCTCCCGCCTCGAGGACATGAAGGCGGAAGAGACGGTCACCATCGACCTTCGCGGCAAATCGGCATACTCCGACTACATGATCGTCACCACGGGCCGGGCCAACCGGCACGTTGGCGCGATCGCGGAGAACGTGACGAAGAGCCTCAAGGAAACCGGCATCAAGAACATCCATGTCGAGGGCATGCCCAATTGCGACTGGGTGCTGATCGATTCCGGCGATGTGATCGTGCACGTGTTCAGACCCGAGGTCCGCGAGTTCTACAGTCTGGAAAGATTGTACACGCAGGGCCCAGGGGCGGCGAAGGCGATCTAGAGGCCTGACGAGCCGATTTCGAATCGGCTGACGCGCATGCTAGCGTCGTGCGCGCGCATCATGCGCGCGGTCTTGGAAACGCGACCCTGAAAACATCATGCGTGTTGCTGTCATTGCGGTGGGCCGGCTGAAGCAGGGCCCCGAACGGGAGCTTGCCGACCGCTATTTCGAGCGGTTCGACGAAGCCGGCCGCAAGCTCGGATTCCGCGAGCTCTCCGTCCACGAAATTCCCGAAAGCCGTGCCCGCGATACCGCGACGCGGATGGCTGAGGAGGCCGCGGCGATCTCCGCGCATATTCCGGACAAGTCGATCCTGGTGGCGCTGGACGAACGCGGCCAGAATCTCGATTCCACCGTATTCGCACGGAATCTCGGACGCTGGCGCGACGAGGGCACCGGTCATACTATCTTCGTGATCGGAGGGGCGGACGGACTTTCGCCCGAATTGCGCCGTAAGGCCAAGCTCGCGATCGCGTTCGGCTCTGCGACCTGGCCGCATCAAATGGTCCGCGTCATGCTTCTGGAACAGCTTTATCGGGCCGCCACCATTCTGGCCGGCCATCCCTATCACCGCGCGTGATGCGCGCCACAACGAGCACCTTTGCTTAAAGCGATGCGAGCGCCGATCCTCAATTTGTTGCTGATTGCAAGCTGCGCTGGCGCAAGCCTCTTCGCTGAAGAAAGCCTCGCGCAAGCTCAGACGGCGACGCCGGCGCCACAGACCGCAGCCATTTCACCCGACGCCATCAAGCAGCGCGAGCAGGAGCTCGAAGCCGCGCGCGCGAGCAAGAAGAGCGCGGAGGAAGCGCAAGCCAAGCTGAAAAGCGAGATCACTGCGCTTGGCCAGGACCGCACCCAGTTCAATCAGCAATTGATCGACACCGCCGCCAATGTCCGCGCCGTCGAGACCAAGATCGACGAGGCCGAAGCGCGGCTGCGGACGTTGAACGGCCGCGAGCAGGAGACACGCGCCTCGCTTGATTCGCGCCGCGCCGACATCGTCGAGGTGCTGGCGGCCTTGCAGCGCGCCGGCCGGCGCACGCCGCCGGCGCTCTTGGTGCGGCCCGAAGACGCGCTGCAATCCCTGCGCACCGCGATGCTGCTCGGCGCCGTCGTGCCGGAATTGCGCGGCCGCGCTGAAAAGATCGCAGGCGAGCTTGGCGAGCTCGTTGTCTTGCGCAAGAGCATCGCCGCCGAGCGCGACCAGCTCGCCTCCGACCGCGACAGGGTCCGCAACGACCAGACCCGGCTCACCGCCCTGGTCGACGAACGGCAGCGCCAGCAGTCGGCGCGGGAAAAGGACCTCGACGCCGAGAATTCGCGCGCGATCACGCTGTCAAAGCAGGTCGGCGATCTCCAGGGGCTGATCGCCAAGATGGAGCAGGACCTGCAAAGCGCCGCCAAGGCCGCTGAGAAGGCGGCTGAGGCCGCAAAGCAGGCCGAGGCCAAGGAGGCCAAGGCAGCTGCAAACGCGGCCGCCAACGCCAAGCCCGGCCCGGCCACTTTCAAGGACCGTTCCCGGACCACCCCGGCGATTCTCTTCGCCTCGGCCAAGGGCCTGCTGCCCTTGCCGGTTAACGGTAACAAGATCAGGGACTTTGGCGGTTCCGACGGGGTCGGCGGGGTCCAGAAGGGCATTTCACTGGCGACCAGGCCCGGTTCGCAGGTCACAACGCCGTGTGACGGCTGGGTGGTCTATGCCGGACCGTTCCGCAGCTATGGACAACTCTTGATCCTCAATGCCGGGGGCGGGTATCATGTCCTGATCGCCGGGATGGAGCGCATTTCGGTAAACATCGGCCAGTTTGTGCTCACGGGGGAGCCGGTCGCGACCATGGGGTCGACTTCTCAAGTCGCCTCCATTCTTGCCACGAACGCGAGTCAACCTGTGCTCTATGTCGAGTTCCGCAAAGACGGCACTCCAATCGATCCAGGCCCATGGTGGGCCGCAAATGAAGGCGAGAAGGTTCGCGGATGATGCGCAAGACTTCAGTTATCCTCCTCAGCGCTGCCACCGGTGCGGCGCTGACGCTGTTCGTGACCCAGCCGCGCGCGGTGTTCATGGGCTCCAGCGCGCGAGCCGCGACCGCGGACACCTATCGCCAGCTCAATCTGTTCGGCGACGTCTTCGAGCGCGTGCGTTCGGACTATGTCGAGAAGCCCGACGACACCAAGCTGATCGAGTCCGCCATCAGCGGCATGCTCTCCGGCCTCGATCCGCATTCGAGCTACATGGATGCCAAGAGCTTCCGCGACATGCAGGTGCAGACCCGCGGTGAGTTCGGCGGCCTCGGCATTGAGGTCACGATGGAAGACGGCCTGATCAAGGTGGTCTCGCCGATCGACGACACGCCTGCTTCGCGCGCCGGCGTCATGGCCAACGACATCATCACCAATCTCGACGAGGAGGCGGTGCAGGGCCTGACCCTGAACCAGGCGGTCGAGAAGATGCGCGGCCCCGTCAACACCAAGATCAAGCTCAAGATCATCCGCAAGGGCCAGGACAATCCGATCGACGTCACGCTGGTGCGCGACAACATCCGCGTCCGTTCGGTGCGTGCTCGCATCGAGGCCGACGACATCGCCTATATCCGCATCACCACCTTCAACGAGCAGACCACCGAAGGCCTGAAGAAGGAGGTCGCCAACCTCTCGAATCAGATCGGCGACAAGTTGAAGGGCTACGTCATCGACCTCCGCAACAATCCGGGCGGCCTGCTCGAGGAAGCGGTCACCGTGTCTGACTCGTTCCTGGAGAAGGGCGAGATCGTGTCGACCCGCGGCCGCAATGCCGAGGAGACCCAGCGCCGCACTGCGCATTCAGGCGACCTCACCAAGGGCAAGCCGGTGATCGTGCTGGTCAACGGCGGCTCTGCTTCGGCGTCTGAAATTGTCGCCGGCGCGCTCCAGGACCACAAGCGCGCGACCATCGTCGGCACGCGTTCGTTCGGCAAGGGCTCGGTGCAGACCATCATCCCGCTCGGTTCGGGCAATGGCGCGCTGCGTCTGACCACGGCGCGCTACTACACGCCGTCGGGCAAGTCGATCCAGGCCAAGGGCATCGTGCCCGACATCGAAGTGCTCCAGGACGTGCCGGATGAACTGAAGTCCCGCACCGACACCAAGGGCGAGGCTTCGCTGCGCGGCCATCTCAAGAACGATGGCGACGAGAAGACCGGCTCGCAGTCCTACGTCCCGCCGGACGCCAAGGACGACAAGGCGCTCAAGATGGCCGATGATCTGCTCCATGGCATCAAGAACAGCGCCTCCGCGGCGCCCACGCCGGGCACCACCGACAAGGCGGCGGCCGACAAGCCGAAAGCTGCGAACTAAGCGCTTTATCCGATCTGTCGAAAAGGGCGGCTCCTGGAGCCGCCCTTTTTGCTTGGAACTTCCGCGTCGCGCCCCCGGCCTATCCCGGCCTGCCGCCGCTTGACCCCGGCGTGGTATCGTCGGCACCAGTGATTCGGGATCGCGCATGACTGAAACGGCCGATGATCTGAGCGCCCCGCTCGGACAGGAGAAGCCGCGCCGGAAACGGCGGCTGCGGCTGCCGTTCACGGCCATGCAGGCACTCGCCATCCTGCTCGGCCTGTTCCTGGTCGCCTTTGCCGGCTTTGCCATATTCAACAAGGATCCGCTCGGCGGCGAACCGATGACGCGGATCGCGATCCGCGACTCGAAAGCCACCGACGAGAAGCCCGCCGCCGAGGCGGCCGCCGCCGGCCATGGGCAAGAGAGCAAGCACGAGACCAAGGAGGCGCCGAAGCCGGCCGCTTCAGGCGAGAACAAGACCGTCACCATGATCGACGGCTCCACCGGCGCACGCCGCGACGTGGTGATCGGCGGTGGCGACGCCGCTGACAAGGGCGAGGCAGCTTCCGCTGCGCCGGCCGTCATGGCCGGGATCGACCCCAAACTGCTGGAGAAATCGCGCTACGGCATGATCCCGGTGGTTGCCGGAGATCTGAAGCCGTTCAACGTCTACGCGGCCGATGCCGACCGCGCCAAGGCCGCCAAAATGCCGGTGGTCGCGATCGTGATCGGCGGCCTCGGCGTTGGCGCCGCCAAGACCACCGACGCAATCATGAAGCTGCCGGCGGCGGTGACGCTGGCCTTCACGCCTTATGGATCAGATCCTGGAAAACTTGCCGAGCGGGCCCGCGCCCAGCGCCACGAGATCTTCCTTCAGATTCCGATGGAGCCCTACGACTTCCCGGACAATGATCCGGGGCCGCAGACGCTGCTGACCTCGCTGAGCGTCGACCAGAACACCGACCGGCTGTACTGGCACCTGAGCCGGATGCAGGGCTATGCCGGCATCACCAATTTCATGGGCGCCCGCTTTGTGGCGACGGACGCGGCGATGCAGCCGATCATCCGCGAGGCCTCCAAGCGCGGGCTCGGCTTCTTCGACGACGGTTCCTCGCCCCGCAGCATCGCGCCGCAGGCCGCGGGTAGCCTGGCGGTCCCGTTCGGGAAGGGCGACATCGCCATCGACGCGGTGCCGACCCCGGCTGAG
This sequence comes from Bradyrhizobium sp. LTSP849, assembly GCF_000938255.1. Lineage (GTDB taxonomy): Bacteria > Pseudomonadota > Alphaproteobacteria > Rhizobiales > Xanthobacteraceae > Bradyrhizobium. The sequence goes on from NZ_JYMR01000045.1 coordinate 40,563, forward strand.
ATCGACCGTGCCCTGAACAAGCTGGAATCGACAGCGCGGGAACGCGGCGTCGCCATCGGCACCGCCTCCGCCCTCCCGGTCTCGATCGAGCGGCTCGGCGCCTGGACCAAGACATTGAGCGACCGGGGTATCCTTTTGGTGCCATTGACAACCGCGATGCTGAAATCAAAATCCAGCTAAATCAACGAATTGGTACGGCAGGGGTCCTCGACATGCCTGCCGGCAGTACGCGAGAGGTCTGGCGGAATGGCGCGTTATGAGGATCTGCCCTACCGAACCTGCGTCGGAGTGATGCTGATCAACAATAAGGGCCTGGTGTTCATCGGCCGCCGCGCCGGCGGCATCGAGCATGTCGACGAAACCCATGTCTGGCAGATGCCGCAAGGCGGCGTCGATCCCGGCGAGAATACTTGGGACGCCGCCAGGCGCGAGCTCTATGAGGAGACCAGCGTGCGCTCGGTCGAGCGGCTCGGCGAGGTCCCGGACTGGCTGATCTACGACATCCCGCGCACGGTCGCGGGACGCGCCTGGAAGGGACGTTATCGCGGCCAGCGTCAGAAATGGTTCGCGGTCCGCTTCACCGGCAAGGACAGCGAGATCAACGTCGAAAACCCCGGTGGTGGCCACAAGGCCGAGTTCGTTAGCTGGCGCTGGGAGCCGATGAAGAACCTGACCGAGCTGATCATTCCCTTCAAGCGCCCGGTCTATGAGCGCGTGGTGAAGGAATTCTCCGCGCTGGCGGAAGAATAGTCCTTATTGTCGTCCCGGTTCGATGCGCAGCATCGAGCCGGAATGACGACGAAAGATGCACGAGTGACTGATCAAAAACCCTACCGTCCCAATGTCGGGATCGCGCTGTTCAACGCCGATGGCCGCGTGCTGATCGGGCACCGCTTCAAGGGTGACGGCCCCGAGATCATCCTGCCGGGCCTCGACTGGCAGATGCCGCAAGGCGGCGTCGACGAGGGCGAGAACCTGCGCGATGCCGCGATACGCGAGCTCTGGGAAGAGACCAGCGTGAAGAGCGCAACCTATCTCGGCGAGACCGACTGGCTGACCTACGAGTTTCCGCCTTACGATGGGCCACAGACGCACCGGCTGGCGAAGTTTCGCGGCCAGCGCCAGAAATGGTTCGCGTTGCGCTTCACCGGCCGCGACGAGGAGATCGATCCGCTCACACCGCGCAACGATCAGCCTGCGGAGTTCGACGCGTGGCGCTGGGAGCGCCTCGACCGTGTCGCCGATCTCGTGGTGCCGTTCAGGCGCGAGGTGTATCGCGCCGTGGCGACGCAGTTTGCGGTGTTTGCTGCTTAGGCCGAAGCAAGTTTAATTCGTCGGTCCCACCGTAAACGGGCCGATCGCGATCACGTGGCAGTCGCTGTCGTGCTTGACGCAATCGGCGAGGGCCGTGTTGACGGCGGTCTGCTCGTCCGCGGCTTTCAGGCCGAGACCCGGGCGACCAGCGCTGCCGACAGCGACGGCGTTCCAGCCCATGCCCTCGCCAAGCTTGCGCACGACATCGTCGCGCGCATCGGCCACGATCGAGGAATTGCTCGCGGCGTGGAAGAAGCCGGTGACCCTGAGCAGGGTTGGGATCGGCACGACGAAGACATCGTCGACCGCGACGATCATGCAGGCCACGCCTGCGATCGCGCCGCAAGATTCCAGCGAACGCCGCGTCGTCTCGTCGACCGACGATGCCCCCAGCACCATGAAATATTGTCCGCCGGGACCGAGTGCGATCGAGCGCGATTTCGCCGCCGGAACATACATGTTCTCGACGCGGACTTTCGCCTGGTCGCGCAGCATCGGAAAGTCCTTCGTCACGAAGGCGCGCTCGGTCATGGTGTCGTGCCGAACCCAGGGCTTCGGCGGCATCGGCGGCCCGCCATGCGTGTAGACGACATTGTTGCCGACCGCATAGAGCTCGCAGCGCCGCGGCGATTGCGCGGCATCCGCGCGCTTCTGGCACTGGTCGAGCGCGGCATTGCGCGCGGCCTCCTCGTTTGGCTGATTGAGCGCGGAGCCGGAAAAGCCGCCAATGTTCAGGGCGAAGGCCTTGTAGTCGCCGGCGGCGGAATATTCGTTGGCCAGATAGCTACGCAGGCGCTCGCCGATGAACGGCACGGCGTCCGCGGGGAGTTTGCCGCTTGATGCGGTCGGCGGCGACGGCATCGGCGCCGGCGTGGCCGCAGCATTTTGCGTCGGCATGGGCATCGGCGACTTCGCGGCCATGGTGGGCGTCGGGCTCGGTGTTACCGTCGAGCTCGGCGCTGTCGCGGCGGCCGTCGACGGTCCCGTCGCGGTCTCGAGCTTGGTGAAATAGAGGAAACCGCCGACGCCGATGGCGACGACGGAGACCACGCCGACCACCAGCGGCCACATCCAGTTCGGCGCGGAGCCTGCCTTCGCGACCTTCTTCACCTTGGGCGTGGAGTAAGTACCGTCTTCGCGCCGCATCGCCACCATGTAGGCGTGCACCGGCGTCGGGATATTCTTGACCTCCTGCGCGCCGATATCGGCGAACTGCACCGACAGCTTGTTGGCGACCTGCTCGTGCACGGCACGGGAGACGCAGATGCCGCCGACCTCGGCAAGGCCCTCCAGTCGCGCCGCAATGTTGACGCCGTCGCCGAGAAGATCACCGTCGCGCTCGACCACGTCACCGATGGTGATGCCGATGCGGAACGACATCTGCCGGCTCGGCGGATAGGCCATGTTGCGGGTTCGCAAGCTTTCCTGGATGTCGATCGCGCAGCGCACCGCATCCACGGCGCTCGGAAATTCCGCGAGCACGGCATCGCCGGCGGTATTGAAGATACGGCCGTTTGCCTTGGCGATGAAATCGTCGATGAATTCACGGTAGGAGGCCAGACGCCGCAGCGTCTCTTCCTCGTCTTCCGCGACCAGCCTTGAGTAACCGGCAATATCGGCTGCGAAAATCGCCGCGATCTTGCGTTTCATCTGCTACCCGCCCCGGAACAAAGCTCGCGCGCAGAATGCCGCTATCGGCGGCGCGGTGCAACAAAGTTTCAGCGCCCGTCACGATCGTGACGAGCGCTGAACTTATTCGGGAAATTTCGATCGAGCCCCGGAGCGGTACCCCGGGGCTTAATGCATAGCCGTCGAGTTGAGCTGCTGCTGGATGCTCTTGAAGTGGTCGAGCCGCTCGATGGCCTGATCGAGCTCGCTGCCCTCGTGCTCCTTGAGGCTCTCTTCCATGTCCGAGATGGTCTCGGCGAACTTGGCACGATCGAGCTCGGTCAGCGACGTCGCGACGTCGGCGAGCACGGTCAGGCCCTTCTCGGAGACTTCGGCGAGGCCGCCGAGCACGATGATCTTCTCGTGCTTGCCGCCGGTGGTGATGGTGAGAATGCCGGGGCGGATCGCAGCCACGACCGGCGCATGACCCGCCAGCACGCCGAAATCACCCTCGACGCCGGGGACGTCGACCTGATCGACCTCGCCCGAGAATGCGAGCTTTTCCGGAGAGACGAGATCGAAGTGGAAGGAGGCCATGGAGAACGCCTTGCGAATGGTGAGGTGCGAATTGCGAAGTGTGAAAACAGGGAGCAGCTATCCGCCACTCCCTATTCGCTATTCGCCAGCTTAGGCGGCCTCAGCCGCCAGCTTCTTGCCCTTCTCGATCGCCTCTTCGATGGTGCCGACCATGTAGAAGGCGGCTTCCGGCAAATGGTCATACTTGCCTTCGCAGAGGCCGCGGAAGCCCTTGATGGTGTCTGCGAGGTCGACGAACTTGCCGGGCGAGCCGGTGAAGATTTCGGCAACGTGGAACGGCTGCGACAGGAAGCGCTCGATCTTGCGGGCGCGGGCCACCGTCAGCTTGTCCTCTTCAGAAAGCTCGTCCATGCCGAGAATGGCGATGATGTCCTGCAGCGACTTGTAGCGCTGGAGCACCTGCTGGACCTGACGCGCGGTGTCGTAATGCTCCTGGCCGACGACGAGCGGCGAGAGCATGCGCGAGGTCGAATCGAGCGGGTCCACCGCCGGATAGATGCCCTTTTCCGAGATCGCGCGGTTCAACACCGTGGTCGCGTCCAAATGCGCGAACGAGGTCGCGGGCGCCGGGTCGGTCAAGTCGTCGGCCGGAACGTAGATGGCCTGCACCGAAGTGATCGAACCCTTCTGCGTGGTGGTGATGCGCTCCTGAAGCGCGCCCATGTCGGTGGCGAGCGTCGGCTGATAACCCACCGCCGAAGGAATACGACCCAACAGCGCCGACACTTCCGAGCCGGCCTGGGTGAAGCGGAAGATGTTGTCGACGAAGAACAGCACGTCCTGGCCCTGGTCGCGGAAGTGCTCGGCAACGGTCAGGCCGGTGAGGCCGACGCGGGCGCGGGCGCCAGGCGGCTCGTTCATCTGGCCGAACACCAGCGCGCATTTCGACTTCACACTCGGATCCGGATTGTGCGGATCGGCGTTGACCTTGGACTCGATGAACTCGTGATAGAGGTCGTTGCCCTCGCGGGTACGCTCGCCGACGCCGGCGAACACGGAATAACCGCCATGCGCCTTCGCGACGTTGTTGATCAGCTCCTGAATCAGCACGGTCTTGCCGACGCCGGCGCCGCCGAACAGGCCGATCTTGCCGCCCTTGGCGTAGGGCGCGAGCAAGTCGACGACCTTGATGCCGGTGACGAGAATTTCAGCTTCGGTCGACTGGTCGGTGTAGCTCGGCGCTTCCTGGTGGATGGCGCGCATGCCTTCGGACTGGATCGGGCCGGCTTCGTCGATCGGCTCGCCGATCACGTTCATGATGCGACCGAGCGTGCCAGCGCCCACCGGAACCGAGATCGGCTGGCCGGTGTCGGTCACTTCCTGGCCGCGCACCAGACCCTCGGTCACGTCCATCGCGATCGTACGCACGGTGGACTCACCGAGATGCTGCGCAACTTCCAGCACGAGGCGGATGCTGCCGTTCTTGGTTTCCAGCGAATTGAGAATGGCCGGCAAATGGCCCTCGAACTGAACGTCGACGACGGCGCCCATGACCTGGGTGACGCGACCGACCTGGTTAGCTGCTGTGGCCATGATTAGCTCTCCTTCGGAATTCTGTACTTGCGAAATTCTGGACTTGAACAACCGTCGTTTGCTTCGTGCGTCAGACCGCCTCGGCGCCGGAGATGATCTCGATCAGCTCCTTGGTGATCTGGGCTTGACGGGTTCGGTTGTAGATCTGGGTTTGCTTGCGGATCATTTCGCCGGCGTTGCGGGTGGCGTTATCCATGGAGCTCATCTGCGCACCGTAGAACGATGCGTTGTTTTCCAGCAGCGCGCGGAAGATCTGCACCGCGATATTCCGCGGCAACAGGCCGGAGAGGAGTTCGTCCTCCTCGGGCTCGTACTCGTATGAGGTCGCCGGACCGCTCGCGGCTTTTTCCTCGACGACCAGCGGGATGATCTGCTGGGCGGTGGGGATCTGCGCGATCACCGACTTGAACTGCGCGTAGAACAGCGTGCAGACGTCGAACTCGCCGGCGTCGAAACGAGCGAGCACCTTCTTGGCGATGTCCTCGGCGTTGACGAAGCCGAGCTGACGCACGCTGCGCAGGTCGAGATGTTCGACGATCTGCCTGTCGAACAAGCGGCGGAGCTGCTCATAGCCCTTGCGACCGACGCAGAAGAATTTCACTTCCTTGCCCTGCGCCATCAGCGCCTGGGCACGCTCGCGCGCCAGGCGCACGATCGAGGAGTTGAAAGCGCCGGACAGGCCGCGTTCGCCAGTGCAGACCAGAAGCAGGTGAACCTGATCCTTGCCGGTGCCAGCGAGCAGCGCCGGCGCACCGGGCGAGCCTGCGGCGGCGCCGGCGATATTGGAGATCACCGCGCTCATCTTGTCCGCATAGGGTCGCGCCGCCTCGGCCGCTTGCTGGGCACGGCGCAATCTGGACGCCGCAACCATCTGCATGGCCTTGGTGATCTTCTGCGTCGCCTTGGTGGAGGCGATGCGGACCCGCATGTCTTTAAGTGACGCCATTCTTCGTCCCCGACGGTTCGATCCCTTGCGGTCAAACCGCTAGCCTATCTCTATCGTCATGCCCGGGCTTGCCCCGGGCATCCAAATCTTCGACGTCCAGGCCTTCGTCATCCACGCGGTGAGGCGTGGATGGCCGGACGGCTCTCTTATGCGAAGCTCTTCGCGAAGCCTTCGACCACCGACTTCAGCTTGGCCGCGCTGTCGTCGGAGAGATCGCGGCTGTCGCGGATCGCGTTGAGGATCTCGACATTCTTGCCGCGCAGCAGCGAGAGCAGGCCGTCCTCGAACGCGCGCACCTTGCTGACCGGAAGCGGATCGAGATAGCCGTTGGTGCCGGCCCAGATCACGCAGACCTGCTCTTCCATCTTCAGCGGCGCGAACTGCGGCTGCTTCAGGAGCTCGGTGAGGCGCGAGCCGCGGTTGAGCAGGCGCTGGGTCGAGGCGTCGAGATCGGAGCCGAACTGCGCGAACGCCGCCATTTCGCGGTACTGCGCGAGCTCACCCTTGATCTTGCCGGCGACCTTCTTGGTGGCCTTGGTCTGCGCCGAGGAGCCGACGCGCGACACCGACAGACCAACGTTCACGGCGGGGCGAATGCCCTGGAAGAACAGGTCGGTTTCCAGGAAGATCTGACCGTCGGTGATCGAGATGACGTTGGTCGGAATGTAGGCCGACACGTCGTTGGCCTGGGTTTCGATGACCGGCAGCGCCGTCAGCGAGCCCGAGCCCTGGTCCTTGTTCAGCTTCGCCGCACGCTCGAGCAGGCGGGAATGCAGATAGAACACGTCGCCGGGATAGGCTTCGCGGCCCGGCGGGCGGCGCAGCAGCAGCGACATCTGGCGGTAGGCGACGGCCTGCTTGGACAAATCGTCATAGATGATGACGGCGTGCATGCCGTTGTCGCGGAAGTACTCGCCCATGGTGCAGCCGGTGAACGGCGCGATGTACTGCATCGGCGCCGGATCGGAGGCGGTCGCGGCAACGATGATCGAGTATTCGAGCGCGCCCTGCTCTTCCAGCACCTTCACGAACTGGGCGACGGTCGAACGCTTCTGGCCGATCGCGACGTAGACGCAATACAGCTTGATGTTCTCGTCGGTCTGCGCGTTGAGCGGCTTCTGGTTCAGGATGGTGTCGAGCGCGATCGCGGTCTTGCCGGTCTGACGGTCGCCGATGATCAGCTCGCGCTGGCCACGGCCGATCGGGATCAGGGCGTCGATCGCCTTGAGGCCTGTCGCCATCGGCTCGTTCACCGACTTGCGCGGAATGATGCCGGGCGCCTTGACGTCGACGCGCATACGCTTGTCGGCCTGGATCGGGCCCTTGCCGTCGATCGGGTTGCCGAGCGCGTCGACGACGCGGCCAAGCAGGCCCTTGCCGACCGGCGCGTCCACGATGGCGCGGGTGCGCTTGACGGTCTGGCCTTCCTTGATCTCACGGTCGCCACCGAAAATAACGATACCGACGTTGTCGGTTTCGAGGTTCAGCGCCATGCCGCGGGTGCCGTTCTCGAACTCGACCATTTCGCCGGCTTGGACGTTGTCCAGACCGTAGACGCGGGCGATACCGTCGCCGACGGACAGCACCTGTCCGACTTCGGAGACTTCAGCTTCCTGGCCGAAATTCTTGATCTGGTCCTTGAGGATCGCGGAAATTTCCGCGGCGCGGATGTCCATCAGCCTGCCTCTTTCATCGCGTGCTTGATCGAATTGAGTTTGGTGCGAAGCGAACTATCGATCATGCGGCTGCCAAGCTTGACCACGAGGCCACCGATGATCGAGGGATCGACCTTCACGTTGAGCGCGACGTCCTTGCCGGTTACCGACTTCAGGGCAACCTTGAGGGCATCGAGATTCTTGTCCGAAAGCGCCTCCGCGACGGTGACGTCTGCGGTCGCCTCGCCCTTGAACCTGGCAACGAGGGCGCGATAGGCGCGGATGACGTCAGCCACCACGAACAGACGGCGGTTGGCGGTCAGCACTTTCAGGAAATTAGCGGAGATGCCGGCGATACCGGCCTTGTCCAGCACGGCCGAAAGGGCCCTGGACTGGTCGGAGGCCGCGAACACCGGGCTGCGGACGAGGCGCTTCAGATCGGCGCTTTCGTTCAGCAACCCCTCGAACCTGTCGAGATCGGCTTTGACCTCATCGACCACTTTCTGGTCGCGGGCCAATTCAAACAAGGCCGTTGCATAACGGCCGGACACACCGGAAACGGAGGTATCTTCTGCAGCCACAGACGTGCTCTTTTAGCTGTCAAATTCGCAAGGGAAAAACCGTCGCCACGAAGCGGCGCCTAGCGATCCAAGCCCTTGGAATTCAAGCGGGACTTCGATTTTCGACCGGCACGGGAAGCGCCGGGATCGTTAAAATCGCGGCTTTGCTAACATAGCAGGCGCGCACGTGCAACATGACGCCAAATTAAAGGCACGACGTTCTGTCGCCAGTTCGTCGCACTCGGCGCCCCTTCCACGCTGACCTGCACGACGACCTGCCGCGCCACGGAATTGCCGCGAGCCTTAACGGCGGCAACCTGCCCATTCGTTCCTGCCCTCAGCGCATAGCGGCCATGAACACGGCTCGCAGAGCCGTGACTCGGAGCTCGTTCGCTTCACCCGCCGAATACTTACCCAATTCTAAACACTTCGAGAAAAGACTTAGTTTTACAGTACTCGCAAGTAATAGATCAGTTAACAAATCGTTAAAGTGAAAGATGACGGAGCATCGGCTGACTATCGGTGCGAGTAACAAGATGTTTCAGCCGCACACATAGCGGAATTACTGCCCAATTCATGCCTCATTGCCCAACGAAACGCCAACTCGCTCGCAACCTGATGGGGGCTCCACTGGCCACATATGTGGCAATACTAGCTTAGGGACCACTAAATGCTGTCTTTGAAGACGCTGGGCTTTGTGACCCGGCCGCGTACGGCGATCGCTTGTGTCGCTGCAACTCTCCTCGTTGGCGGAACTGCCACCGAAGCTTCCGCCAAATCCAGGCATCACCACCGGTACTCCCACCATCACCACCACCAGGCCCAGGACGATTCCAACGCGACCTCCGATTGGCGCAACGCCAATGCGTCGATGACGCCGTCGTCGGGCACGGGCCGCAGCTTCTCCGGCATGGCCTCCTATTACGGCAACGAGTCCGGCAGCCGGACTGCCTCCGGTCAGCGCTTCAACCAGAATGCCATGACTGCGGCGCACCGTTCGCTGCCGTTCGGCACCAAGCTGCGCGTCACTCATGGTGGCTCGAGCGTCATCGTCACCATCAATGACCGTGGCCCGTTCGTGCGCGGCCGTGTGCTCGACCTCTCCACGGGCGCTGCCCGCGCCATCGGCCTCACCGGCGCCGGCGTCGGCCGCGTCACCGCGGAAGTCGTCTCCTAACGACACGCGACGCGCCTCAAGCACTGGTCTCGTCATCGTCCGTGGGGACGTGTGAGCGGCCGGATCAGCGCAGGTGAAACAAGCCCGCCGTCTTGGGGGACGGCGGGCTTTTTGTTGGCTCCGTCATTGCGAGCCCCGATTCGTAGCCCGGATGGAGCACAGCGAAATCCGGGGTCTTCGTATGCGGATCGACCTGTCCCGGATTGCGCTTCGCTCCATCCGGGCTACAGGCGCATCATTGCGAGCGCTGCCCTTACAAAAAGCTCTGCGGATCGACGTCCACCTCTAACTTCTGATTGCCTTTCGGCTTCGGGCAGACCGCGAGCCAGTTGCGCAAATAGTCCGAGAGATCGAAACCGCGCGCCGACTTCAGGAGGATGCGGAAGCGGTAGCGGCCCTTGATCACGGCGAGCGGGGCTTCCGCCGGGCCCAGCACCACCACGCGCTCGTCGCGTGGCGCGAGCGCAACGAGGCGGCGGCCAAAACCTTCCGCGCTTGGCCGATCGCCTGCGGAGATGATCAGGCTCGCGAGCCGGCCGAACGGCGGATAGAGCGTGCGCTCGCGCAGATCGATCTCGCTGTCGTAGAAGGCCTCGCGGTCGCAGGCGATCAGCGCCTTCATCACGGGATGGTCGGGCTGGTGGGTCTGGAGATAGCCGACGCCGCGGCCCTGCTCGCGCCCGGCGCGGCCGATCACCTGGTTGAGCAATTGCCAGGTGCGTTCCGAGGCGCGCGGATCGCCATTGCTGAGGCCCAGATCGGCATCGACCACGCCGACCAGATTGAGCCTCGGGAAATTGTGGCCCTTGGCCACGAGCTGCGTGCCGATGATGATGTCGACGCGGCCTTCGGCAATGTCGTTCAGCTCGCTGCGCATCGTCTCGATCGAGGTGATGAGATCGCTCGACAGCACCATGGTGCGGGCTTCCGGGAACAGCGCAGCTGCCTCTTCCTGTAGCCGCTCGACGCCGGGGCCGACCGCGACCAGCGATTCCTCAGCCGAGCAGTGCGGGCAGGTCTGCGGGCGCGGCATCGAGAAGCCGCAATGGTGACAGACCAGCCGCTGACGGAAGCGGTGATCGACCAGCCAGGCATCGCAGATGGTGCAGGCGAAGCGATGGCCGCAGGCGCGGCACAGCGTCAGCGGCGCATAGCCGCGGCGATTGAGAAACAACAGCGCCTGCTCGCGCCGCTCGATCGCGATCTTGATCTCGCCAGCCAGCCGCGGCGAGATGAAGCGGCCGCGCGCCGGCGGCTCGCGGCGCATGTCGATCGCCTCGATATGCGGCATGTGCTGGCCGCCGAAGCGCGACGGCAGCGCGATGCGCTGATAGCGGTTCTTGCGCGCATTGACCTCGGACTCGACCGAGGGCGTCGCCGACGCCAGCACGACCGGAATCTTTGCGATATGCGCGCGCACCACCGCCATGTCGCGGGCGTGATAATGCACGCCGTCATCCTGCTTGTAGGCCTGGTCGTGCTCTTCATCGACGACGATGAGCCCAAGATTGGCGTAGGGCAGGAACAGTGCCGAGCGCGCTCCGACCACGACCGGCGCGCTGCCGTCGGAGATCGCCGCCCAATTACGCGCGCGGGTGCGCGGCGTCAGCTCCGAATGCCATTCCAGCGGGCGTACTCCGAAGCGCTGCGCGAAGCGGTCGAGGAACTGGCCGGTCAGCGCGATCTCCGGCATCAGGATCAGCGTCTGCTTGCCGCGGCGGATGACCTCCGCAATCGCCTCGAAATAGACCTCGGTCTTGCCCGAGCCGGTGACGCCGTCGAGCAGCGCGACGTGGAAGGTGCCGTTGGCCGCGAGCGCGCGCATGGCATCGACGCCGGCGCGCTGGAGCGGCGAGAAATCCGGCCGGCTAAAATCCGGATCGGGCGCGGGTGGCCGCGGCGGCGGCGGCATCGGCTCGACCGTGAGCGTGCGTTCATCGACGAGGCCGTCGATCACACCGACCGACACGCCGGCGTCCTTGGCGGCCTCGGATTTGCCGTGCAACAGCCGGTCCGACAGCAGTTCGATCACGCGCTGCCGCGCCGGCGTCAGCCGCTTTGGCGGATCGCCGACCAGGCGCACGCCGGCGCGCACCCGCTCAGGGCCAAGGTTTTCGCCCATCCGCAGGCACATCCGCAGCACCATGCCACGCGGGCTCAGCGTGTAATTGGCGACCCAGTCGACGACCGCGCGCAGCTCGGGCTTCAGGGGCAGAAGATCGAGCTTCTCGTTGACCTCCTTGAGGCGATTATGCAGACGCGGATCCGGATTGGCGTTTTCCGCCCAGACCACGGCGATCACCTCGCGCGGACCGAGCGGCACACCGACGAGATCGCCCGCCTTCAGCTCCATGCCGCGCGGCACCTTGTAGGAATAGGTCTGGTCGAGCGCGACCGGCACCAGCACGTCGACCATTTGGGTCGCGTTGGCAGAGGCAGTGTGGCTACGCGACGAATGATCCATCAAGGGGGTCTTTGGGGCGGAGAATCGGAACCTGGGGCTTCAAGGCTAGCGCCACGCGCCGGCCTTAGCGAACAGTAAACGGGTGTGATGCGATATACTGTGCGGAATCACCACGTCCAGAGCGCATGAGCAAAGCGGCCGCCCCACACATCGAGCTCGCCAGCGCCGATCCATCGATCGCGCAGGAGATGGCGCGCTGGCTGTCGCATCTCGGCGCTGAGCGGCGGCTGTCGCCGAAGACGCTGGAGGCCTATGGCCGCGATCTCAGGCAGTGCCTCGATTTCCTCTGCGCCCATTGGGGCGAGCGCGTGACGCTGAAGCGCTTCGCCGCGCTCGAAGCCACTGACATCCGCGCCTTCATGGCGATGCGCCGCGCCGACGATATTGCCGGTCGCAGTTTGATGCGTGCGCTGGCGGGGCTGCGCTCGTTCGGCCGCTTCCTCGAACGCGAGGGCAAGGGCAAGGTCGGAGCGCTCTCGGCGATCCGCGCGCCGAAGGTAGCCAAGACCTTACCAAAACCGCTGCCGATGGCGTCGGCAAAGCGCCTTGCGGACGCCGACGAGCGCGCCGGCGAGGATCGCGAGACCTGGATTTTGGTGCGCGACGCCGCCGTGATGGCGCTCTTGTACGGATCGGGCCTGCGCATCTCCGAAGCGCTCGGCCTGAAGCGCCGCGAGGTGCCGCGGGCCGGCGAAGGCGACGTGCTGATCGTCACCGGCAAAGGCAACAAGACCCGCATGGTGCCGGTGCTGCAAAACGTGCTGGCGCTGGTCGACGAATATGTCGCGACCTGCCCGCATCCGCTGCCGCCGGAGGGCCCGATCTTCCTCGGTGCGCGCGGCGGCCCCCTGAGCCCGCGCATCATCCAGCTCGCGATGGAGCGGCTGCGCGGCGCGCTCGGCCTGCCCGACAGCGCCACGCCGCATGCGCTGCGGCATTCCTTCGCCACGCATCTGTTGTCGCGCGGCGGTGATCTGCGCGCGATCCAGGAATTGCTCGGCCATTCCTCGCTCTCGACCACACAGATCTACACCGGCATCGATTCCGAGCGGCTGCTGGAGGTTTATGCGAGCGCGCATCCGCGGCGCTGACACACTGACGTCATAACGTCCTTGCCTCTTGCGCAGGCCGCGCGGTTCGGTCAATCGTGGGGAATCGAGGCAGGAGGGACATCATGAGCGCACATGAAAGCATGGAGCATGCGGAGCATGCCGAGCACGCATCCGGCGAGAACAGGAAGATCGCGCTTCTGATCGCCGTGCTGGCGCTGTTCCTGGCGATTTCGGAAACGCTCGGCAAGGGCGCCCAGACCGAATCGATCAGCAAGAACGTCGAGGCCTCCAACCTCTGGGCCTTCTTCCAGGCCAAGAGCATCCGCCGCACGGTGGTGCAGACTGCGGCCGAGGGAGCCAAGCTGATCACCACGCCAGACGATGCCACCAAGGCCGCAGTGCAGAAGCAGATCGACGACTGGCAGAAAACCGCGGCGCGCTACCGCTCCGAGCCGGAGACCAAGGAAGGTACCGAACAGCTCGCCGAGAAGGCCAAGGACGCCGAGCATGAGCGCGACGAGGCGACCGCGAAGTATCACCACTTCGAACTTGCGTCCGCCGCCTTCCAGATCGGCATCGTGCTGGCGTCGGCGACCATCATCACCGGCATGGTCGCGCTTGCTTATATCAGCGGCCTGCTGACGCTGGCCGGCCTTGCGATGACCATACTCGGCGCGTGGTGGCCGCATCTGCTGCATCTGCACGGGTAGAACTTCGTACGAAGGCTGCAAACTCGTCCCACCAACTCAGCTGTCATGCCCCGGCTTGACCGGGGCATCCAGTACGCCGCGGCTTCTCCGTAACCAATTGACGTCTCTGGAATACTGGATCGCCCGGTCAAGCCGGGCGATGACGGCGAGTGTGTGGCAAACAGCGCTCAGCGCGCTTCGTGCACGCTCTTGCGAAAACGTTGGATCAGGCGGAGCGTGCGTGAGGACCAGCCTTCGCCGTTGCCGCGGACGATGTCCTTGATGCGCCGCTTGACCGGATCGACGATCTCGGCGGCCTTGCCGCGCAGCTTGAGCATCAGCTCATAGAGTCGCTCGAACCAGTGCATCTCCAGAAGCTTGTCGCGCGTCACATCAAACACGAAGGCCGTGACGCCGACGCCGAGCAACTTCGCGAACAGGATCGTGAACACCGCGCTGGTCCAGTATTCATGCGTGAGCAGCCACAGGCCGACCAGCTTGAGCGGAAATAGCGGGATGATCGGGACCGCGAACACGATCAGCGTCATGGCCGGCGACAGCGCATCGACGCGGTCCGACAGCCACTGCTTGAACCGGGCGAGCGGAATGATTGCGACAACCCGCGCGACGATCGGCTCGAGATGGTCCCACAGCCAGGCTTCGATCAGGAAGATGATCGCCAGCAGGACCCAGACCGGTTGAAGAAGGCGGCGCAGCATATGTTTCCCGCCCGATTCAGCGCTGGGCGCGTATCTACATATGGATGGCCCGCTTGCCGACTGCAAGCGCGGCTTCCTTGATGGCTTCCGAGCGGGTCGGATGCGCGTGGCAGGTGCGGGCGAGATCTTCCGCACTGCCGCCAAACTCCATGAGAACGCATGCTTCATGGATCATTTCCCCGGCTTCGCGGCCGATAATGTGCACGCCCAGCACGCGATCGGTTTTCGCATCTGCGAGAATCTTCACAAAGCCGTCAGTGGTCTGGTTGACCTTGGACCGGCCGTTGGCGGTAAAGGGAAACTTCCCGACAGTATAAGCCACACCCGCCTGCTTCAGTTCCTCCTCGGTCTTGCCGACGGAGGACACTTCCGGCGTGGTATACACGACACCTGGGATAACATCGTAGTTCACGTGGCCGGCCTGCCCTGCGATAATCTCCGCCACCGCGACGCCCTCATCCTCGGCCTTGTGCGCGAGCATGGGACCGGCGACGACGTCGCCGATGGCATAGACGCCCTTCAGGCTGGTGGCGAAATGCGGATCGATCTGCACCCGGCCGCGATTGTCCAGCGCAACGCCGGCCTCCTTCAGGCCGAGCCCGTCGGTGTAGGGCACGCGGCCGATGCAGACGAGCACGACGTCGGCTTCCAGCGTCTCGGCGGCGCCGCCGGCGGCGGGCTCGATCGTCGCCTTCAGCGTCTTGCCGGAGGTATCGACGGCGGTGACCTTGGCGCCGAGCTTGAACGCAAAGCCCTGCTTTTCCAGGATGCGCTGGAATTGCTTGGCGATCTCGCCGTCCATGCCGGGCAGGATGCGGTCCAAAAATTCGACGACGACAACTTCGGCGCCGAGACGATGCCAGACCGAGCCGAGCTCGAGACCGATCACGCCGGCGCCGACGATCAGCAGCTTGCCGGGGACCTTGTCCAGCGACAGCGCGCCGGTCGAGGACACGATGCGCGTCTCGTCGATCTCGATGCCCTTCAGCCGCGCGATGTCGGAGCCGGTGGCGATGACGATGCTCTTGGTCTCAACCACTTGCGACTTGCCGTCGGCGGAGACTTCCACCTTGCCGGTGCCGAGGATCTTGCCGGCGCCCTTGAGCACGTCGATCTTGTTCTTCTTCATCAGGAACTCGACGCCCTTGACGTTGCCGTCGATGCCCTGCTGCTTGAAGTTCATCATCGCCGGAAGCTCGAGCTTCGGCGCAGAAACGCTGACGCCCATCTTGGCGAAGGAGTGCGCGGCTTCCTCGAACATTTCGGACGCGTGCAGCAGCGCCTTTGAGGGCATGCAGCCGACGTTGAGGCAGGTGCCCCCGAGCGTGGAGTTCTTTTCCACCACAGCGACTTTCATGCCGAGCTGTGCTGCACGCACCGCGCAGACATAACCGCCCGGTCCGGTGCCGATGACGACGAGATCGTAGGAAGCCATGAGAGAAAGTCCCGTGAGTTAAGCGTTAGGAGAGGTGTCAGCGTCCGCGCGGCGCGTCAGCGTCCGCCGGACACATCGAGAATGGCTGAGGTGATGTAGGAGGCATCGTCCGACAGGAGCCAGACGATGGCGTTGGCGATTTCCTCCGCCGTGCCAACGCGCTTCATCGGCACCATATGGGCCAGACGATGGTGCCGATCGGGCTCGCCGCCGGAGGCGTGGATCTCGGTGTCGATCAGGCCGGGCCGGATGCCCGCGACGCGAATACCTTCGCCGGCAACCTCATAACCGAGGCCGATGGTAAAGGAATCGATCGCGCCCTTGGACGCCGCATAGTCGACATAGGTGTTCGGTGCGCCGAGCCTGGCAGCAACCGATGACAGATTGACGATGACGCCGCCCTTGCCGCCATGCTTGGTCGACATCCGCTTTACAGCTTCGCGCGCGCAGAGGATGGAGCCGGTGACGTTGACCGCCATCACGCGCTGGATGCGCTCGGCCGACATCTCGTCGACGCGCACGCCGCTCTGGCCGACGATGCCGCCATTGTTGACGAGCGCGCCGAGCGTGCCGAACTTGTCCGCCGCCTTGAACAGTTCGAGGATTTCGCTTTCCTCGGCGACATCGCATTTCACCGCGATGGCCTTGCCGTTGCTCGCCGCAATCTGGCTGACCACCTCGTCGGCGGCCGTCTTGTTGCTGGCATAGCCGACCACGACACGGAAGCCGCGCGCAGCCGCCGCAAGCGCAGTCGCCCGCCCGATGCCGCGGCTGCCGCCGGTGATGACAACGACTTTATCGGTCACGCGCGCCTCCAAGGTTCGACACACGCCGTCGCGCCAAAGAGCGACGGCGCTTGCAGAGCATCAGCGATCAGAGATCGAGCACCAGCCGCGCCGGATCTTCCAGGCTCTCCTTGACGCGAACCAGGAAGGTGACGGCTTCCTTGCCGTCGATGACGCGGTGATCGTAGGACAGCGCCAGATACATCATCGGGCGGACCTCGACCTTGCCGCCGATCGCCATCGGACGCTCCTGGATCTTGTGCATACCCAGGATGGCGGACTGCGGCGCGTTCAGGATCGGGGTCGACATCAGCGAGCCGTAGATGCCGCCATTGGTGATGGTGAAGGTGCCGCCCTGCATCTCGTCGATCTTGAGCTGGCCGTCACGGGCGCGGCGACCGAAATCGGCGATGCCCTTCTCGATGTCGGCGATCGACTTGTTGTCGCAGTCACGCACCACCGGCACGACGAGGCCCTTGTCGGTGCCGACGGCGACGCCGATGTGGTAGTAGTTCTTGTAGATCAGGTCGGTGCCGTCGATCTCGGCGTTGACGGCCGGGATATCCTTCAGACCCTGCACGACGGCCTTGGTGAAGAAGCCCATGAAGCCGAGCTTCGAGCCGTGCTTCTTCTCGAACGCATCCTTGTAGTGCGCGCGCAGCGCCATGACGTTGGTCATGTCGACCTCGTTGAAGGTCGTGAGCATCGCGGCCGTGTTCTGCACGTCCTTGAGGCGGCGCGCGATGGTCTGGCGCAAGCGGGTCATCTTGACGCGCTCTTCGCGGGCGGCGTCATCGGCCGGCGAGGCTGTGCGCACCTGCACGGCGGCGGCGGGCTGGTTGACCGGGGTCGGCGCGGAGGCCGCACGCTCGATCGCGGCGAGCATGTCGCCCTTGGTGACGCGGCCGTCCTTGCCGGAACCGGGAACGGTCGAGGCGTCGACGCCGGTCTCGGCGGACAGCTTGCGCACGGACGGGGCCAGAGGGGCGTCGGCCGGCGGCGCCTTCGGCGCGCTAGGAGCCGGCGCGGGAGCAGCGGCCACAGCAGCCGGAGCAGCAGCGGCAGGCTTGGCGGGCGCAGCAGCCGGCTTGGCAGCGCCTGCGGCGCCTTCCGTGATCTGGCCGAGCAGTGCACCGACCGCAACGGTCGTGCCATCAGCAGCGACGATCTCGCTCAGCGTGCCGGCGGACGGCGCCGGGACTTCGATGGTGACCTTGTCGGTCTCGAGCTCCACCAAGGGCTCGTCGACGGCGACGGAATCGCCGGCCTTCTTGAACCAGCGGCCGATGGTGGCCTCGGTGACGGATTCGCCGAGCGTCGGCACACGAATTTCAGTCATGGTCTTTTCCTTAAGGAGATCGCCAATGCGGTCGTGAATTTCATAAGTCATTGCCCGCCTTGTGCGCGCTTGCGCACCGGGGCGGGCAATCCAGTATGTCGTGACCTTCGTGATCAGAACGAACACCGCGGAATACTGGATGCCCCGCCGTCGCGGGGCATGACGAGGTGTAAAGACTTCTCAGCTCAATGCTTCGTCCAGGAACGCCTTCAACTGCGCCTGATGCTTCGACATCAGACCAGTGGCGGTCGCAGCGGAAGCGGCGCGGCCGACATAACGCGGACGCCGGCTCGCGCCGTTCACCTGGTTCAGCACCCATTCCAGATAGGGCTCGATGAAGTGCCACGCACCCATGTTGCGCGGCTCTTCCTGGCACCAGATCACTTCCGCCTTCTTGAAGCGCGACAACTCGGCCACCAGCGCCTTCAGCGGCACCGGATAGAGCTGCTCGACGCGCATCAGATAGATGTCGTCGATGCCACGCTTCTCGCGCTCCTCGTAGAGGTCGTAATAGACCTTGCCGGTGCAGAGCACGATGCGGCGGATCTTGTCGTCCGGAACGAGCTTGATCGCCTCGTTCGGCAGCATCTGGGCGTCATCATAGAGGATGCGGTGGAAGGTCGTTCCCTTGGCAAGCTCTTCGAGACGCGACACCGCCCGCTTGTGGCGCAGCAGCGACTTCGGCGTCATCAGGATCAGCGGCTTGCGGATCTCGCGGTGGAGCTGGCGGCGCAGCACGTGGAAGTAGTTCGCCGGCGTGGTCGGATAGACCACCTGCATGTTGTCTTCCGCGCACATCTGCAAATAGCGCTCGAGACGCGCCGAGGAGTGCTCCGGTCCCTGGCCCTCGTAGCCGTGCGGCAACAGGCAGACAAGACCGGACATGCGCAGCCATTTGCGTTCGCCCGAGGAGATGAACTGGTCGAACACGACCTGCGCACCGTTGGCGAAGTCGCCGAACTGCGCTTCCCACAGGGTCAGCGTGTTCGGCTCGGCGAGCGAGTAGCCGTATTCGAAGCCGAGCACGGCTTCTTCCGACAGCAGCGAGTTGATGACCTCGTAATGGCCCTGCTCGTTGCCGAGATGGTTATACGGAGTGTAACGGCTCTCGTCCTCCTGATCGATCAGGACCGAGTGGCGCTGCGAGAAGGTGCCGCGCTCGGAATCCTGGCCCGACAGGCGGACATGGTGGTTCTCGTTGAGCAGTGTGCAGAACGCCAGTGCCTCGCCAGTCGCCCAGTCGATGCCCGCGCCGGTGTCGATCGCCTTGGCGCGGTTGTCGAGGAAGCGCTGGATGGTGCGGTGAACGCGAAAACCGTCCGGCACCTTGGTGATCTTGCGGCCGATGTCCTTCAGCGCGGCGACGTCGACGCCGGTGACGCCACGACGGGCATCTTCTTCCTGGTCGGCGATCTTGAAACCGGCCCACTTGCCGTCGAGCCAGTCGGCCTTGTTCGGCTTGTAGGAGGTACCGGCCTCGAACTCCGCATCGAGCCGCGCGCGCCAGTCGGCCTTGGCCTTGTCGACCTCGCCCTCGGTCATCACGCCTTCGCTGATGAGGCGGCGGGCGTAGAGCTCGAGCGTCGTGGGATGAGCTGCGATCTTCTTGTACATCACCGGCTGGGTGAAAGCCGGCTCGTCGCCCTCGTTGTGGCCATGCCTGCGATAGCAGAACATGTCGATGACGACAGGCTTGTGGAACTTCTGCCGGAACTCGGTCGCGACCTTGGCCGCGAACACGACGGCTTCCGGATCGTCGCCGTTCACATGGAAGATCGGCGCGTCGATCATCTTCGCCACATCCGACGGATAGGGCGAGGAGCGCGAGTAACGCGGATAGGTGGTGAAGCCGATCTGGTTGTTGACGATGAAGTGCACGGAGCCGCCGGTGCGGTAGCCCTTCAGGTCCGACAGACCGAAGCATTCCGCGACCACGCCCTGGCCGGCGAACGCGGCGTCGCCGTGCATCAAGAGCGGCATCACCGAAATGCGCTGGTCCGGCGGATCGCCGTGCTGATCCTGCTTGGCGCGGACCTTCCCGAGCACCACGGGATCGACGATCTCGAGATGCGAGGGGTTCGCGGTCAGCGACAGATGGATGCGGTTGCCGTCGAACTCGCGGTCCGAGGACGCGCCGAGGTGATACTTGACGTCGCCGGAGCCTTCGACGGCGTCGGGGTTGGCCGAGCCGCCCTTGAACTCGTGGAACAGGGCGCGATGGGCCTTGCCCATCACCTGCGTCAGCACGTTGAGGCGGCCGCGATGCGGCATGCCGACCACGACTTCCTTCACGCCGAGATTGCCGCCGCGCTTGATGATCTGCTCGAGCGCAGGGATCAGCGATTCAGCGCCGTCGAGACCGAAGCGCTTGGTGCCGGTGAACTTGGTGTCGCAGAATTTTTCAAAGCCTTCGGCTTCGACCAGCTTCATCAGGATGGCGCGGCGGCCTTCACGGGTGAACGAGATTTCCTTGTCCAGCCCTTCGATGCGCTCCTGGATCCAGGCCTTCTGCGCAGCGTTGCTGATATGCATGAACTCGACGCCGAGCGTCTGGCAGTAGGTGCGCTCGCAAAGCGCGGTGATTTCACGCAAGCTGGCGTATTCGAGACCCAGCACGTGATCGAGGAAGATCTTGCGGTCGAAATCGGCTTCACTGAAACCGTAGGTGCGCGGGTCGAGCTCTTCGCGGTTGCGCGGGGCTTCGATGCCGAGCGGATCGAGCTTGGCGTGGAAGTGGCCGCGCATGCGATAGGAGCGGATCAGCATCAACGCACGGACCGAGTCGCGCGTCGCCTGGAGCACGTCGGCGGAGGAGATGGCGGAGCCCTTGTCGCCGCTCTTCGCTTGCGCCTTGGCGGCGATCTTGCTGCCGACCGCCTTCTCGACTTCCGCCCAATTGCCGTCGAGGGCAGAGGTCAGGTCGTCCTGTGGGGTCAGCGGCCAGTTGGCGCGTTCCCAGGACGGCCCCTGGGCGTTCTTGCGGACGTCGTCCGGCTGGTCCTTCAGGCTCTTGAAGAACTCCTGCCACTCGGCGTCGACCGAGGACGGGTCCTTCTCGTAGCGGGCGTAGATTTCGTCGATGTAGGTGGCGTTGGTGCCCTGCAAAAAGGAGGAGAGGGCAAAGGCTGCGTTCGCGTCTTGGCGAGACATACTTGAGTTCCTGGCGATTTCGGTTCGCGCATAACAAACGGCGCTGGCGCTGAGCTCCCCGGCAGAGGCTCATCGCGACAGGCACCATTTACCCTATTTGCTGCGAAATTTCGCCCGGAAAAGCACGAAGAAGTGAATTAGCCCTTCAATTTTTCGGCAAGCGTGTGGCCGAGGCGGGCGGGAGACGGAGACACTGTAATCCCTGCCGATTTCATTGCGTCGGTCTTGGAACCGGCGTCGCCCTTGCCACCCGAAATGATCGCGCCGGCATGGCCCATGCGGCGGCCGGGAGGTGCGGTCACGCCGGCGATGAAACCGACCATCGGCTTCTGGCGACCACGCTTGGCTTCGTCCTTGAGGAACTGGGCGGCGTCCTCCTCAGCGGAACCGCCGATCTCGCCGATCATGATGATCGATTCGGTCTTGGGGTCGCCGAGCAGCATTTCCAGCACGTCGATGAACTCGGTTCCCTTGACCGGATCGCCGCCGATGCCGACCGCGGTGGTCTGGCCGAGGCCCTCCTGCGAGGTCTGGAACACCGCTTCGTAGGTCAGCGTGCCGGAGCGGGAGACGATGCCGACGGAGCCGGTCTTGAAGATGTTAGCCGGCATGATGCCAATCTTGCACTCGCCGGCGGTCATGACGCCCGGACAGTTCGGCCCGATCAGGCGCGACTTGGAGGCGGCGAGCGAGCGCTTCACGCGCACCATGTCGAGGACCGGAATGCCCTCGGTGATGCAGACGATCAGCGGGATCTCGGCGTCGATGGCTTCGCAGATCGCATCCGCCGCGCCCGGCGGCGGCACGTAGATCACCGACGCATCGGCGCCGGTCTTCTCGCGCGCCTCACGCACGGTGTCGAACACCGGCAAGTTCAGATGCGTCGCGCCGCCTTTGCCCGGCGAGGTGCCGCCGACCATCTTGGTGCCGTAGGCAATCGTGGCCTCCGAATGGAAGGTGCCGTTCTTGCCGGTAAAGCCCTGGCAGATGACCTTGGTGTTCTTGTCGATCAGGATGGACATGAGGTCTGCTTTCGCGAAACTAACAGAGTGAGAGGTCAGTGGATGCGGCGGTAGACGCCGGTGAGCACGTCAGCCCAGCCTTCCGCGTCCGGTGAGAACTGAATCTTCAACGAATAGGCATTGTCGTCGATGATCTCGTAGACGTGGCGCGCATTGCCGCGCAGCGAGCCGCGCACCAGCGTCAGCGTCTTGCCGACCCAGCCGCCGGAGGCGGGCGAGGGCGGCGTGTAGCCGAGCGAGTCGTACCAGAACAATTTGTAGGTCCGGTCCTCGCGGTCGTAGGTGAAGATGCCGTGGGTGGCGAAGATCTGCTTGCCGTCGCGCATCTGCACCGAGTCCTGGATCAGGTAGAAGCCGTTGAGATCCATGCGCGCGACGGTGTGCGAGGTGGCCGGCCCGCCGGCGGTCCAGCGCGACGGGAAGACCATCTCTTCGCCATTCCATTCGCCGGCGAACGCGGCAAGGCGCGCGTGCTCCGGCAGCGGGGATGATGCGGCGAGATGGTCTTGGGTCATGGCCTTAGCCTCCCTTGACGGCCTTCACGATCTTCTGCGCGGCGTCGTCGAGATTGTCGGCCGGCACCACGTTCAGGCCGGATTCACGGATGATCTTCTTGCCGAGCTCGACATTGGTGCCTTCGAGGCGGACCACCAGCGGCACGTTGAGACCCGCTTCGCGTACTGCCGCCGTGACGCCTTCGGCGATGACGTCGCACTTCATGATACCACCGAAGATGTTGACGAGAATGCCCTTCACGTTCGGGTCGGCGGTGATGATCTTGAACGCGGCCGTGACCTTCTCCTTGCTGGCGCTGCCGCCGACGTCGAGGAAGTTCGCCGGCGCCATGCCGTAGAGCTTGATGATGTCCATCGTCGCCATGGCGAGGCCGGCGCCGTTGACCATGCAGCCGATATTGCCGTCGAGGGTGACGTAGTTGAGGTCGTATTTCGACGCCTCGATTTCCTTGGCGTCTTCCTCGGTCTCGTCGCGCAGCGCGAGCACCTCGGGATGACGGAACAGCGAATTGTCGTCGAACGACACCTTGGCGTCGAGCACGCGGAGCTGGCCCTGCTTGGTCACGACCAGCGGGTTGATCTCCAGCATCGACATGTCCTTGGCGACGAAGGCCGTGTAGAGCTGCGCGGTGAGCTTCTCGGCCTGCTTGGCGAGGTCGCCCGTGAGCTTCAGGGCATTCGCGACAGTGCGGCCGTGATGGCCCATGATGCCGGTCGCAGGATCGACCGAGAAGGTGACGATCTTTTCAGGGCTGTTGTGCGCGACGTCCTCGATGTTGACACCGCCCTCGGTCGACACCACGAAGGAGACGCGCGAGGTCTCGCGGTCGACCAGGATCGAGAGGTAGAATTCCTTGTCGATGTCGGAGCCGTCCTCGATGTAGAGGCGGTTGACCTGCTTGCCGGCGGGGCCGGTCTGGATCGTCACGAGCGTCGCGCCGAGCATCTGCTTGGCGAATTCGGTGACCTCTGCGGCCGACTTGGCGATGCGGACGCCGCCCTTGTCGCCGGCCGAGGCCTCCTTGAATTTGCCCTTGCCGCGGCCGCCGGCGTGGATCTGGCTCTTCACCACCCAGACCGGACCCGGGAGCGCCTTGGCGGCGGCTTCCGCGTCGGCCGCCTTCAGGACAGGAACGCCCTTGGAGATCGCCACGCCGAACTCGTTCAGCAGCGCTTTGGCCTGATATTCATGGATATTCATATAGTCGCTCCCTGAACCCGCGGGCGGTGACCTCGTAGGCCCACCTCAGTCTTGTGGCTGGCATACCATATACCACAGGAACTGCAACCCGGATTCTCTGACATCGAGATCTCTGGACTTTCGAACCCGGAACCCGCCCAGCCTTAAACTAAGGTTTGGCGGGGTCCGGAAGTGAAACCGCCGAAGACCGGTTTTTCGATCTTCGGCGGGATTGTTGGGATTAGCGGCCGAGAAGATCGGGTGCGATCTTCTTGCAGGCGTCGACCAGACCCTGCACCGCGCCGACCGACTTGTCGAAGGCCTCGCGGTCCTTGCCGGTGAGCTCGATCTCGACGACGCGCTCGACGCCCTTGGAGCCGATCACGACGGGCACGCCGACATACATGTCCTTCACGCCGTATTCGCCGTTGAGGTAGGCGGCGCTCGCCAGCACGCGCTTCTTGTCGCGCAGATAGCTCTCGGCCATCGCGATTGCCGAGGCTGCCGGCGCATAGAAGGCCGAGCCGGTCTTGAGCAGATTGACGATCTCGGCGCCGCCGTTGCGGGTGCGGTCGACGATCTCGTCAAGGCGTGCCTGCGAGGTCCAGCCCATCTTGACGAGGTCAGGCAGCGGGATGCCGGCGACGGTGGAGTACTTCACCAGCGGCACCATGGTGTCGCCGTGGCCGCCGAGCACGAAGGCGGTGACGTCTTCGACCGAGACGTTGAACTCGTCGGCCAGGAAGTAGCGGAAGCGCGAGGAATCCAGCACGCCGGCCATGCCGACGACCTTCTTGTGCGGCAGGCCCGAGGCCTTCTGGAGCGCCCAGACCATGGCGTCGAGCGGGTTGG
Source organism: Bradyrhizobium sp. LTSP849 (assembly GCF_000938255.1). Taxonomy (GTDB): domain Bacteria; phylum Pseudomonadota; class Alphaproteobacteria; order Rhizobiales; family Xanthobacteraceae; genus Bradyrhizobium. The sequence goes on from NZ_JYMR01000045.1 coordinate 65,155, forward strand.
TGATGCAGATGACGAAGGCGTCCGGGGCGTACTTCTTGATGCCGGCGCCGACCTGCTCCATGACCTTGAGGTTGATGGAGAGGAGATCGTCGCGGCTCATGCCGGGCTTGCGCGGCACGCCGGCGGTGACGATGCAGACCTTTGCGTTGTCGAGCGCCTCGTAGGAATTGGCGCCGGTGTAGTGCGCGTCAAACCCGTCGACCGGCGAGGATTGCGCGATGTCGAGCGCCTTGCCCTGCGGCACGCCCTCGGCGATGTCGAACATCACCACGTCGCCCAGCTCTTTCAGGCCGATGAGATGAGCCAGCGTTCCGCCGATCTGACCGGAGCCAATCAAAGCAATCTTGTCGCGCGCCATGTGAGCCTGTCCTCTAGACATCCAAGGAGGGGAAACTGACAGGGTGGTTATCCCTTTCGCTTCCCCCGTTCAAGTCGGTGGATGCCCAATTGTCGGGCTTGCTGATGCCTCGGGCACGCAGCCCTGTCATTCCGGGGCGCGACGAAAGTCGCGAGCCCGGAATCCATCGGGCAACAGAGCGCACTGATGAATGGACACCGGGCTGTCGCTTCCGCCTTCGAGCTTCGGCGGACAAGCCGCGACGCCCGGAATGACAGCGCTGGCAAATAGGACTTAAGTCTCCACCAGGCCCTTGGTCGAGCCGCTGGCGGTGGAATCCTTGCGGCCGTGAGGCAGCGCCAGATAGGATTCCGAGCTCATTTCGATCAGCCGCGACGAGGTCCGCTTGAACTCGTTGGCCTCGTTGCCTTCGTGGGCCAGGTACAGCGAGATCGGGTTGGCATCGGCCGAGGCCATCAGCTTCACGGCATTGTCATAGAGCGTGTCGATCAGCGTGATGAAACGCTTGGCGGAGTTGCGCTGAGACAAGTCCATCACTGGAATATGGTCGACCAGGATGGTGTGATAGTCGTGCGCGAGCCTGAGGTAGTCAGATGCCCCTAACGGCTTCTCGCAGAGATCAGCGAACGTGAACCGCGCCACACCATGGGCCGAGCACGGCACGTGCAGGATGCGGCCCTTGATCGAAATATCACGCGACTTGCATGTGGCGCCGCCGGTCATCTTCGACCAGGCGCGGTCGAGCGCGGTGTCCGCGTCAGTGTCGGCCGGCGTCAGCCACATCGGCACGCCCTGAAGTTTCTCGAGCCGGAAGTCGGTGCGCGCGTCCAGCCGCAGCACGTCCATGTGGTCGGTGATCTGCTTGATGAAGGGCAGGAACAGCGAACGGTTCAAGCCGCCCTTGTAGAGATCGTCCGGCGCGACGTTGGAGGTCGCGACCACGACGGTGCCGAGCTCGAGCAGCTTTGCGAACAGCCGGCCCAGGATCATCGCGTCCGCGATATCGGTGACGTGGAATTCGTCGAAGCAGAGCAGCCAACTCTCCTCGAAGATCGCATGCGCGGTCAGCGTGATGACGTCGCCATCGGCGATTTCGCCGCGCGCGATGGCCTGGCGATAGTCGTAGATGCGCTCATGCACGTCGGCCATGAATTCGTGGAAATGCGCGCGCCGCTTGTGCTCGACGGTACTGTGCTGGAAGAACAAATCCATCAGCATGGTCTTGCCGCGGCCGACCTCGCCATGGACGTAGAGCCCGCGCGGCGCCTCGTCCTTGTCGCTGCTGAACAGACGGCTGAGCAGGCCCTGCTTGCGCGGCGGCTTGTAGTTCGCGAGCCGCTGGTCGAGCGCGGCATAAGCCTCGGCGACCTCGGCCTGCGCAGCATCGGGCTCGATCGCACCGGACGCGATCTGGGCCTGATAGGCGTCGCGGAATGAGGAACTGGGGGTCGAGAGCATCGCTCTTTACCGCCAGAGACGGCGGCAAATTGCAAGCCGTGAATTGGTGCGGGGCGCTATGCGTTCCGTTGCCCGCCCCGGAACGGGGCGAGGTGAAGACCTCACGGACAAAGTTCGTAGGCGTCCTCGACCACATACGGGCCACCGCCGGTGGAGGCGCGCGACGAGAACAGCACGAACCGTTCGGCCACGAACGCCTTACTTGGAAAATAGCCGCGCAGCGAGAGATAGTCGGCGACGTCGCGGTCGGAGGCGTCGTGCAGCCGGGCCAGCGTGACATGCGGTATGAACTTGCGGCCCTCGGGATCGAGACCCATCCGCTGCATCATGCGTTCGAGCTCGGCCTGCAACTCGATCAGCGGCCTGCTCGGCTCGATAGCCGCGACCACCGCGCGCGGCTTGCGTCCGCCGAAGCTCGTGAGGCCTTGCAGCTTCACCTCGAAGGGTTTGCGATTGACGCGAAACAGCATCGAGGCGATCTCGTTGGCGGACATGCCGTCGATATCGCCAATGAAGCGTAAGGTGACGTGATAATTTTCGGGATCGATCCAGCGGGCGCCTGGAAGGCCACCCCGCAAATTGGAAAGCGTCTGGCCGACTTCGGCCGGGATTTCCAGACCAGTGAACAAACGCGGCATCGTTTCGCACTCCCGATGCTTGGGCATGATCCTTGGGAAGGACCCTATCCAAATTGTAGAGCCGGTGACGAATCACCGGTACCCTGATTCCTATCGCAGTTGTGTGACTCTGCGAAGAGTGCCCGACACTACACCGGGAAAACCCTGGTTATTAGGGTTAGCATTGCCTGCTTTTCAACGGCGTTGCTCGCTGATCGTGCGCAAGAATGCCTCCGCCGTGGGCAGCATGTTGTTGACGATGATGTCGACGCCGGCCGCGGTCGGATGAATGCCGTCGGCCTGGTTGAGCTTGGCGTCGGCCGCGACACCGTCAAGGAAGAACGGATAAAGCGGCACGTCGAATTGTTTCGCCAGATCCGGATAAATCGAATTGAAGCGCGCGGCATAATCGGCGCCGTAATTCGGCGGCGCCATCATGCCGCAGAGCATCACCGGAATCTTGCGCGCCTTCAGCCGCGTAACGATGTCGGTCAGCGCAGCGCGCGTCAAATCCGGGTCGATGCCGCGCAGCGCGTCGTTGGCGCCGAGTTCGACGATCACGCCCTCGGTTCCCTCCGCCACCGACCAGTCGAGCCGGTCGCGGCCGCCGGAGGAGGTGTCGCCGGACACTCCGGCGTTGACCATATCGAGGACTATGCCTTTGGCCTGCAAGGCTTTTTGAAGCTTTGCGGGGAATGCCTCCTGGGCCGGAAGGCCAAGACCAGCACTTAAGGAATCGCCGAGGACCACCAGCTTGATCGGCTTGGCGGCCGGCTGTGCTTGTACCGACGCACTTGTCGCAATTGTCATCAAAGCGAACATCAACACGGCTATGTGCATGAAGAATCCGTAACGCCTCTCGACCGCGCTATCGGAGTTGCCATATGACCGGACCATGGACAGTCGCATCGAATCCTCTTCGCTCGCCGGCACCACGCCGGACACCATCGCCATCTCCAACGTCAACCTCTCATTGGGTACGGGGGCGGCACGCGTTCACATCCTCAAGGATATCAGCCTGCGCGTCGGCTCGGGCGAGACGATCGGCCTGATCGGCCCGTCAGGCTCGGGCAAATCCACGCTGCTGATGGTGATGGCGGGGTTGGAGCGTCCTGATAGCGGAGAGGTGGTGGTCGACGGCACGCCTTTCAATGCCCTCGATGAGGATGCGCTCGCCCGCTTCCGCGGCCGCCAGGTCGGCATCGTCTTCCAGTCCTTCCATTTGATCCCCACGATGACGGCGCTCGAGAATGTCGCGGTGCCGCTCGAGCTCGCCGGCAATCCGGACGCCAACAAACGCGCAGCCGAGGAGCTGCAATCGGTCGGGCTCGGCGATCGCCTGCATCACTATCCGACGCAGCTGTCCGGCGGCGAGCAGCAGCGCGTCGCACTCGCGCGCGCGCTGGCGCCCGATCCCGCCATCCTCGTCGCCGACGAGCCGACCGGCAATCTCGATGAGGCCACGGGAAAACAAATTGTCGATCTGCTGTTCGGCAAGCATGCCGAGCGCGGCATGACGCTGGTGCTGGTGACGCACGATGCTTCGCTCGCGCATCGCTGCGATCGCGTGATCCGCCTGCGCTCGGGCCGCATCGACACGCAGACGATTCAAGCATGAGCGCAGCAGCCGAACCGTTCACGCGGCCCAATGGTGCCGCGTTGGCGCTGCGTTACGCACTGCGCGAATTGCGCGGAGGCCTGCGCGGCTTCTACGTTTTCATCGCCTGCATCGCGCTCGGCGTGATGGCGATCGCCGGCGTCGGCTCGGTCTCGGCGAGCCTCAGCGACGGTCTCGCCCGCGAAGGCCGTACGCTGCTCGGCGGCGACGTCTCTTTCGTCTTGTTTCAGCGCGAGGCGAAGCCAGAGGAGGTCGCCTTCCTGCGCTCGCGCGGCACCGTCTCCGTCGCCTCCACTCTGCGCGGCATGGCGCGTTCGGCCGACGGCCAGCTGGCGCTGGTCGAGATGAAGGCTGTCGACGACACTTATCCGATGCTCGGCCAGTTGACGCTGGCGCCGCCACTGCCGCTGACCGATCTGCTGGTCGAGCGCGATGGTGCCTTTGGCGCCGCCGCCGATCCGACGCTGCTGGCGCGGCTGTCGCTCAAGACCGGCGACCGCGTCACCATTGGCTCCGCGACCTTCCAGATCCGCAGCACCGTCGAGGCCGAGCCCGACAAGCTCGCCGGCGGCATCGGCTTCGGCCCGCGCTTCCTGATCAGCGAGGCCGGCTTGCGCGCCACCGGCCTGATCCAGCCCGGTAGCCTGGTGCGCTGGGTCTATCGGGTGAAGTTGCCTGATACCGCCAACAGCGACCGCGCCACCGACGCCTTTATCGCGGACGCGCGCGATGCCGCGCCACAGGCCGGCTGGGAAGTCCGCAGCCGGTCCAATGCCTCGCCGCAGCTCGAACGCAATATCAGCCGCTTCACGCAGTTCCTGACGCTGGTTGGCCTCGCCGCGCTGCTGGTCGGCGGTGTCGGCGTCGCCAATGCCGTAAAGAGCCATATCGACCGCCGGCTCGAGGTGATCGCGGCCCTCAAGGCCGTCGGCGCCACCGGCCGCGACGTGTTCGGCATCTATCTCGCCCAGGTCGTTCTGCTCGCCGCGATCGGCTCCGTGATCGGCCTTGCGCTGGGAGCTGCGATGCCTTTCGCCATCGTCGGCCTGTTCGGCAAGCTGTTGCCGCTGCCGGTGGTGCCGGCGGTGCACGCCGACGAGCTCGCGCTGTCCTTTGTCTACGGCCTGCTGACCGCACTCGCCTTCGGCCTGTGGCCGCTCGGGCGGGTGCACGACGTGCCGGTCGCAGCGCTGTTCCGCGACACCGTCGCCGCCGAATGGCACCGGCCGCGCTTGAGCTATCTCGCCTTCATGGCCGTCGTCGTCGCCCTGCTGGTCGCCGTCGTGATCGGACTGTCGTTCGACAAGCGCATCGCCGCGGTGTTCGTGCTCTCGTCCGTCGTCGTGTTCGCACTGCTGCGCGGCGTCGCTGCGCTGCTGATGGCGATCGCGCGGCGGCTGCCGCGCTCGCGCTTCACCATGCTGCGGCTTGCCATCGCCAACATCCATCGGCCGGGCGCGCTGACGCCCTCGGTGGTGCTGTCGCTCGGCCTCGGGCTCGCGGTGCTCGTCACCATCACCCAGATCGACGGTAATCTGCGCCGGCAATTTCTGGCGGCGCTTCCCGAGCACGCGCCGTCGTTCTACTTCATCGACATTCCGAGCACGCAGGCAGCACCCTTCGACGATTACCTCCGCCAGATCGTGCCGAGCGCGAAGGTCGAGGACGTGCCGATGCTGCGCGGGCGCATCGTCGCTGCGCGCGGCGTCCGCGCCGAAGACCTCAAGCCCACCACCGATTCCGAATGGGTGCTGCAAAGCGACCGCGGCCTGACCTATACCGGTGAGCTGCCGAAAGGCTCCAAGGTGGTCGAGGGCGAATGGTGGGGCGCCGATTATTCCGGCCCGCCGCTGGTCTCGATGGAGAAGAAGATCGCCGACGGGCTCGGCCTCAAGCTTGGCGACGAAGTCGTCGTCAACGTGCTCGGGCGCGACATCCCGGCGAAAATCGGCAATCTGCGCACCATCGACTGGCAGGGGCTCGGCATCAATTTCGTGCTGGTGTTCTCGCCGAACGCCTTCAAGGGCGCGCCGCATACCCATATCGCGACGCTGACGGAAGCCGGCGGCGATGCCACCGGCGACGGCAAGATCATCAAGCAGGTCGCGGATGCTTACCCGATGGTCACGAGCGTGCGCGTGCGCGAGGTGATGGAGACGGTCGGCGCGGTCGTGACCAATCTGGCGCTCGCGATCCGCGGCGCCAGCGCCGTGACCCTGATCTCGGCGATCCTGGTGCTGGGCGGCGCGCTCGCCGCCGGCCATCGCCACCGGGTCTATGATGCGGTGATCCTGAAGACGCTGGGCGCGACGCGGCTGCGGCTGCTCGGCGCCTACGCGCTCGAATATCTGCTGATCGGGCTCGCCACCGCGATGTTCGGCGTGTTTGCCGGCAGCATCGCGGCCTGGATGATCGTGACGCGGCTGATGACGCTGAGCTTCGTCTGGCAGGCCGGCAGCGCCGCCGGCGTGGTCGCGGCCGCCCTGATCGTCACCGTCGGGCTTGGCCTCGCCGGCACGCTCTTGGCATTGAACAAAAAGCCCGCCACGGTGTTGCGGAATTTGTGACAAATGGTAGCGGCTGGCCGCGCGGGAGCGGAATCCCGGGATTTCTGCGGTTAACCACGTCCGCTCGCCATGATTGCGAGCAAGGGCGACATTCAGCCGCGCGTGGACGGTTGCAGCGAATGTGTTAGTTTCCCACATATCGAGTGGGTTCGGATCCCCGATTGTTATGCAAATTTAATGTCGGCAGACATCGGTATCCGAGATAGAATTGACGAACCGGCGGGCACGACAACCCTCGTGCCGGACCGGGCAACCAACGGGAATCGACCATGTCGGACCTAGACCGTAACTACGCTTCTCCTTTCGGCAGGGCCGCCGGGCGTGTTGACGCCGCGACGGTCGACGCCGGCCTGCGCGCTTACATGCTGCGCATCTACAATTACATGAGCATTGGCCTGGCCATCACCGGCCTGGCCGCGCTCGGCGTCTACATGGCCGCCGTGACGGACGTTCCGACGCCGGAAGCCGTCCGCGTCGGCAAGCTGTTCCTGACGCCGTTCGGCTATGCGATGTTCGTGAGCCCGCTGAAATGGCTGTTCATGCTGGCGCCGCTCGCCATGGTGTTCGTGATCTCGGCAGGCATCAACCGTCTCGCTCCCTCGACCGCCCAGATCCTGTTCTGGGTATTCGCGGCGCTGATGGGCGTCTCGCTGTCCTCGATCTTCCTGGTGTTCACGCACACCTCGATCGTGCGGGTGTTCTTCATCACCGCGGCGACCTTCGGCGCGCTGAGCCTCTACGGCTACACCACCAAGCGTGACCTGAGCGGGATGGGATCGTTCCTGTTCATGGGCCTGATCGGCATCGTCATCGCGAGCCTGGTCAACGTGTTCCTGGGAAGCACGTTGCTACAGTTTGTCGTGTCGGTGGTCGGCGTCTTGGTGTTCGCGGGCCTCACCGCCTGGGATACCCAGCGGCTGAAGAACGACTACATCTACGGCTACGCCTCGGCCGGCGGTGATATCGCAGAGCGTGCGGCGATCACCGGTGCGCTGTCGCTGTACCTGAACTTCATCAACCTGTTCACGCTGCTGTTGCAGCTCCTCGGCCAGCGCGACTAAGCGATCGACTGAGAGAACGGATACGAACCCCGGCCGTGAGGCCGGGGTTTTTGTTTGGGCCTGGTGTTTCCTCGCGCTCCGTCATTGCGAGGAGCCCTTGCGACGAAGCAATCCAGAGTCCCTCCGCGGATGCATTTCTGGATTGCTTCGCTGCGGTCGCAATGACGGGTGTGGCAACGACGCTGCCCCTTCCAGCGGCCGCCGGAAGGCTCTAATCTTCTCCCCATGTCAGCACCCGAAATCAGGCCCGCCACCGAGGCCGACGTTCCCGCCATTACCGCCATCTACCAGCAGGCCGTCCGCGAGGGCACCGCGACGTTCGAGCTGGCGCCGCCCGACCTCGCCGAGATGATGCGGCGCTATCGCGCGCTGGTGGACGGCGGCTACCCCTATTTCGTCGCCATGTTCGACGGGCGCGTCGCAGGATACGCCTATGCCGGCGCCTACCGGCCGCGGCCGGCTTATCGCTTCACGGTCGAGAACTCGATCTATCTCAATCCGTCCTTCCACCGCCGCGGCATCGGCATGTTGCTGCTGGAGCGACTGATCACCGAATGCGAGGCGCGCGGCTTCCGCCAGATGATCGCCGTGATCGGCGATTCCGCCAATGCCGGCTCGATCGGCGTGCACACCAAAGGCGGCTTCAAGATGATCGGCACCCATCCCAATGTCGGCCTGAAATTCGGCCGCTGGCTCGACACGGTGATGATGCAGCGGGATCTCGGCGAGGGCGCGAGTACGGTGCCCACGAGATAGTTTCGTAGGGTGGGCAAAGCGACTTGTCCGCCGTAGCTCGAAGAGCGAAGGCGGAAGCGTGCCCACCATGATCGGCCATTGAGGAGAGATGGTGGGCACGGCCGCTTTGCGCCTTTGCCCACCCTACGGCATCGGAATGTTGCCGCTACACCACCGCCAGCTTGCGGTCGATCACCAGCAGCACGCGCTCGAGCTCCTGGCCGCGGCGCAGGATCAAACCGGTCGCCGAGATCACGCTGTACATGCCCTGCTTGCGCGCGAGCCGCGGGTCTTTCTCGATGCGATAGATCGGCACTTCGGACGCGCGGCGAAACACCGAGAACACCGCACGATCCTTCAGGAAGTCGATGGCATAGTCGCGCCACTCGCCGTCGGCGACCATGCGGCCGTAGAGATTGAGGATACGGTTCAGTTCGAGCCGATTGAACGTCACCCGGTTCGGATGGGCATTCGCAGCGGCGGGACGCGCCACTGCGCGCTGCTCGCTCGGATCTGCATCCTCCGACGTCAGACTCATGGAACGCCTCCTGTCGCACCAGCATGATCGCGCCCGCGAAGACCGTCCCCGGACCGCGGATCATGACAATTGCATGATTGCTCCAACCGTTCGCCACCGCAAGAGGCTGTTGCAAGGGGCTGCGAAAGGGCTCCGGCTCAACCCGCCAAACAGGTTGCGAACCATGACACACGCTACGGTGGAACTTCTCAGCGGCAAACCGTCACGGGATCGTTAGCAGGAATCATAGTATCGCCTCTTTTCCGCCTAGCGACTGCCGCCCTGCATTGCGAAAAGACTTGTGTGCGTTGACCCGGTCCTTTCGGTTCCGGATTCCTCAGCCCCCAGCCCCCCGGGGTCGTTAGGATCGGGTCTGTACGCACGAAAAAGAGGGCCAACGCAAGTTGGTCCTTTTTTGTTTGTGGCGGGATGTGGCTGCCTCGGCGAATTTCTCTCCGAACATCCGCGCGAAGACTCTCTCCCTCATCCTGAGGAGCCGCGAAGCGGCGTCTCGAAGGATGAGAGGCCGAGCTGTAGCAGCGCGCGCCTGCGTGGTTCGAGACGCTAACGCGCCTCCTCACCACGAGGGGATAGTGTTTTGCGAGTCAGGGAAGAAGTGTGAAGCCTACGCTTCAGTGCAGCGACGTGTACGCGGCACCGAGCATCGGGCCGGGCTTCTCGCGGCTGCCGTCCTGGACATAGACCACCGCGCCGTCGACGCCGTCGCGCGACGTGAGGTTCTCGATCGGCACCGTCCAGCTTTCCGAATGTCCGTTCCAGTCGCCGACCTTGAGCAAATTGCGCACGACGTTGTGATAGGTGAGTTGCTGCCCGCGATTCTCGCCGCGGCTGATCTCGATCGGCACCGATTTCGTGATCGAGCAGATCCAGACCTCGCCATGCGAGATCGCCGGCTCCTTGCTCGCGGCCACCGACACGTTGATCTGCTTGCCCGAGAGCGACATCGTCACCGGCACGCTCATCACGCCCGCACCCTTGTCGGTCTTGCCGATCGCGCTTTCGATGCCGGCACGGTCGCTGCCGATGACATGCGCAGAGCCGTTGACCACGACCTGCGGCGTATAGACCTCGCGGTCACCCCGCATCCGCGAATAGGCGCGCTGCCGCGCCGAGAAGCGCGAATCCGCCAGCGTGTCCTTCCAGCCGAGATAGTCCCAATAATCGATTGGCATGCTCAGCGCGATGACCGAGGGATCGTTGGCGAGATCGCCGATGACCTTGTCAGCGGGCGGGCAGGACGAGCAGCCCTGCGAGGTGAAGAGCTCGACCACGGCGCGGGGATCGGCCTCGGCGGGACGGATGACGGCGACAATCGCACAGATACCAAGTGCTCCCGACCAGAGTGCCCCGGACCACCGCGAAACCAAATGAGAAGCCATCATTCCAGTCATATCGAACGTCACATACCGTAACTCGTTGGGGGAAGATCCTATCGCCTGATGGTCACCGTAGTCTTACGGGCACGGCACATTCAACCGTCCAAGGCGGACTTTTCCGCCGGATGGGCCCATCCGAAGCATGCCGTAACGCACGAAGGCGGCCTTGTGATAGGCCGCCTTCGACTAACCTTCTACTCACTTACCAGTGAGGCACCGTTCACAAATCCGCGCTTACGCCGCGAGCTTGCGCAGCACATAGTGCAGGATGCCGCCGTTGCGGTAGTAATCGAGCTCATCCAGCGTATCGATGCGGCAAAGCAGCGAAACGCGCTGCAACGAACCGTCGCCGGACACGATCTCCGCGGTCAGCTTCTGACGCGGCTTCAGATCGCCGACCAGGCCGCGCAGCGTGACCTTCTCGTCGCCCTTCAGGCCGAGCGACGACCACGAGGTGCCATCCTCGAAGGTCAGCGGCAGCACACCCATGCCGACCAGGTTGGAGCGATGGATGCGCTCGAAGCTCTGGCAGATCACGGCGCGCACGCCGAGCAGACGCGTGCCCTTGGCAGCCCAGTCGCGCGAGGAGCCGTTGCCGTATTCGGCGCCGGCGAACACGACCAGCGGCACTTCCTCCTGCTGGTACTTCATCGCGGCGTCGTAGATCGACATCTGCTCGCCGTCGGGCCAGTGCTTGGTGAGACCACCTTCGGGAATGTTGCCGTCGGCGCCCTTGAGCATGAAGTTCTTGATGCGGATGTTGGCGAAGGTGCCGCGCATCATCACTTCATGGTTGCCGCGCCGCGTGCCGTACTGGTTGAAGTCGGCGGGACGCACCTGGTGCTCGCTGAGATATTTGCCAGCGGGCGAGGTGAGCTTGATCGAACCAGCCGGCGAGATGTGGTCGGTGGTGATCTTGTCGCCGAACATGGCGAGGATGCGCGCCTCGACGATGTCGGTGACCGGCTCCGGCTCCTTCTTCATGCCGTCGAAATAGGGCGGGTTCTGCACATAGGTCGAGCTCATGTTCCAGCGATAGGTCTCGCTCTCGACCGTCTTGATCTTGCGCCAGTTGGCGTCGCCCTTGAACACGTCGGCATACTTCTTCTTGAAGATCGCCGCGGTCACGAACTTCTTCATGAAGGCGTTGATCTCCTTCGTCGTCGGCCAGATGTCCTTGAGGTACACCGGCTTGCCGTCCTTGCCTTCGCCGAGCGGCTCGATCGCGAGGTTCTTGGTCACGCTGCCCGCGAGCGCGTGGGCGACGACCAGCGGCGGCGAGGCGAGATAATTCGCCTGCACGTCCGGCGAGACGCGGCCTTCGAAGTTGCGGTTGCCGGAGAGCACGGCAGCCGCGACGATGCCGTTGTCGTTGATCGACTTCGAGATCTCCTCCGGCAGCGGACCGGAATTGCCGATGCAGGTGGTGCAGCCGAAGCCGACCAGGTTGAAGCCGACCTTGTCGAGATCGGTCTGGAGACCGGAATCGGCGAGATAGGCTGCAACGACCTGGCTGCCCGGGGCGAGCGAGGTCTTCACCCACGGCTTGGCCTTGAGGCCCTTCGCGGCGGCGTTGCGCGCGAGCAGACCGGCGCCGATCAAGACGCTCGGATTCGAAGTGTTGGTGCAGGAGGTGATGGCGGCGATCACGACGTCGCCATGGCCGAGGTCGAAATTCTTGCCGTCGACTGCGAAGCGCTTGTTGGGCTCATCGGCCTTCTTGTATTCGGTGCCAAGCGCGAGCGAAAAGCCTTCGGCGACCGACGGCAGCGCGATGCGGCCTTCGGGGCGCTTCGGGCCGGCCATCGAGGGCACGACGTCGGCGAGGTCGAGCGTCAGCGTTTCCGTGAACACCGGATCCGCCGACTTGGCAGTACGGAAAAGCCCCTGTGCCTTGGCATAGGCCTGCACCAGCGCGACGCGCGGCGCCGCACGACCGGAGGTCTTCAGATAGTCGAGCGCGGCGGCGTCGACCGGGAAGAAGCCGCAGGTCGCGCCGTATTCCGGCGCCATGTTGGCGATGGTCGCCTTGTCGGCAACGGAGAGATGGTCGAGACCGGGGCCGAAGAACTCGACGAACTTGCCGACCACGCCAAGCTTGCGCAGCATCTGGGTTACGGTCAGCACGAGGTCAGTGGCCGTGACGCCTTCCTTCATCGCGCCCTTCAGCTTGAAGCCGACGACGGTCGGCAGCAGCATCGACAGCGGCTGGCCGAGCATGCAGGCTTCCGCCTCGATGCCGCCGACGCCCCAGCCGAGCACGGCCAGACCGTTGACCATGGTGGTGTGGGAATCGGTGCCGACCAGCGAGTCGGGATAGGCGACCTCGAAGGTGCCGGTCTTCTTGCCGACCGTCATCTTCTCCTTCTTGGTCCAGACCGTCTGGGAGAGATATTCGAGATTGACCTGGTGGCAGATGCCGGTGCCGGGCGGCACGACGGAGAAGTTCGTGAACGCCTTCTGGCCCCATTTCAGGAACTCGTAGCGCTCCTGGTTCTGCTTGTATTCCTCGGTGACGTTCTTGCCGAAGGCCTTGTTGTCGCCGAAGAAGTTCACGATCACGGAGTGGTCGATGACAAGATCGACCGGCACCAGCGGGTTGATCTTCTCGGCATCCCCGCCGAGCTTCTGCATGGCGTTGCGCATCGCGGCCAGGTCGACCACCGCGGGAACGCCGGTGAAATCCTGCATCAGCACGCGGGCGGGGCGGAAGGCGATCTCATGCTCCAGCGACTTCTTGCGCAACCACTTCGAGAACGCGACGATGTCGTCCTTCTTGACCGTACGGCCGTCCTCGTTGCGGAGGAGGTTTTCGAGCAGGACCTTCATCGAATAGGGAAGTTTCGAAATTCCCTTCAGACCATTCTTCTCGGCCGTGGGCAGGCTGTAATAGACATAGGTCTTGGCGCCGACCTTGAGGGTCTTTTTGCATTTGAAGCTGTCGAGCGAGGTCATGAAAGGAAATCCCAATTGTTAGTTATACCCGGCAAAGGGTATTTTAACACCGTCAGCGAATCCAGCTGGGTCGCTTGCAGGGGCAGGTTGAGTTGCTGCATCAAGTAGTTCCGGGCTTATAGAAGCTTTCTAACGGCGCCGCCACAGCCACAATCGTACCGCAGCAATTCGCGAGCCAAAAATTCTGATGCGCTACCCCAAGATTTTCTGAGGCCTGGCTTTGAGCGGGTCGACACGAGCCAAGATGCAGCTGTCCGGACGCGGGGTCACCTGCGTGCGGGGCGGCCGCGAGGTGTTCACCGGGCTCGATTTCGAGGCCATTTCCGGCGAAGCGATGGCCGTTGTGGGCCGCAACGGATCGGGCAAGACCTCGCTGTTGCGGCTGATCGCGGGCCTGCTCATTCCGGCTGGCGGCACAATCGCGCTGGGCGGGGGCGACACTGAACTGACATTGCCCGAGCAGTGCCACTATCTCGGCCACCGCGATGCCCTCAAGCCGGCGCTGAGCGTGGCGGAAAATCTCGCATTCTGGGCTGATTTCCTGGGCGGAGAGCGGTTTGACGCGGCTGAGAGCCTCGCCGCCGTCGGCCTCGACTACACCACCGACCTGCCCGCCGCCTTCCTGTCCGCCGGCCAGCGCCGCCGGCTGTCGCTGGCCCGGCTGCTCACCGTGCGCCGCCCGGTCTGGCTGCTGGACGAGCCGACCACGGCACTGGATGTGGCCGGCCAGGACATGTTCGGCGGCCTGATGCGCGATCACCTCGCAAGCGGCGGCCTGATCGTGGCCGCCACCCACGCGCCGCTGGGGATCGAGGCGCGGGAGCTGCGGATCGGGGGGATGGCATGAAACGACCCGACCCTCAGCTTTTCGAGCGGCCACGGTTGTCGCTCCGGGCGCCCTCGCCTCTTTCGCTTGCGGGAGAGGTCGGCGCGCAGCGCCGGGTGAGGGCTCTCTCCTCTGGGGGAGCCTTCTTTGTCGAGACACCCTCTCCCCAACCCTCCCCCGCAGGCGGGGGAGGGAGCGCACCGCCCTTGCGGCAGCATGGAGCCACCCCATGACCGCCCTCGCGGCCCTCATCCGCCGGGACATCCGGATCGCGCTCCGCGTTGGCGGCGGGGCGTTGATTGGCGTGCTATTTTTCCTGACCGTGGTGGTCCTGATGCCGTTCGCGGTGGGGCCTGACCTGGCGCAGCTCGCGCGGCTGGGGCCGTCGATCCTGTGGCTCGGCGCCCTCTTGGCCAGCCTGCTCACGCTGGACCGCCTGTTCATGGCCGATCATGAGGACGGCTCGCTCGACCTGATCACCATGAGCCGGACCCCGCTGGAACTGGCCTGCGCCTCGAAAGCACTGGCGCATTGGCTGGCTGCCGGCCTGCCGCTGATTGTCGCAACCCCCGTGCTCGGCCTGCTGCTCAACCTCGACATGGTCTCAACCGGCGCGGTGGCGCTGACGCTGCTCGCGGGCACCCCGGCGCTGACGTTTACCGGCATGATCGGCGCCGCGCTGGCAGTGACGCTGCATCGCGGCGGGCTGCTGATGGCCGTGCTGGTGCTGCCGCTGTCGATCCCGGTGCTGATCTTCGGGGTTGCGGCCTCTCAGGCCGCGATCACCGGGCCATTGTCGTTCGGCGCGCCGTTCTCGATCCTCTGCGCGCTGTCGCTGGTGAGCCTCGTGATCGGCCCGTTTGCAGCTGCGGCGAGCCTGAAGCATGGACTGGACTGAGCTTGACCCCGATCAACTTTCGCTGCGCGGTTTTATGCTGATTGCGTGAGCAGCCACCGGTGACTATCAGAATACAATGACGCTGATCGACCTCGCCAACCCCTCACGGTTCCTCGCGCTGTCAGCGCGGGTGTTGCCGTGGCTCGCAGCCGCGACCGTCATCCTGCTCACGATCGGCCTCTATCAATCCGCCACCGCGCCCGACGACTATCAGCAGGGCGCGACCGTGAAGATAATGTTCATCCACGTGCCCAATGCCTGGCTGTCGATGTTCGTCTGGGGCGTGATGAGCGTGGCCTCATTGGGCACGCTGGTGTGGCGGCATCCGCTCGCCGACGTCGCCGCGAAATCGGCAGCCCCCATCGGCGCCGCCTTCACTTTCCTCGCGCTGCTCACGGGCTCGCTGTGGGGCCGGCCGATGTGGGGCACCTATTGGGAATGGGATGCGCGGCTGACCTCGGTACTGATTCTGTTCCTGATGTATCTCGGCCTGATGGCGCTGTGGCGCGCGGTCGAGGACCCCTCGCGCGCGGCGCGCGCCGCCGCGGTGCTCACGCTGGTCGGCGCGATCAACCTGCCCATCATCAAATTCTCGGTCGACTGGTGGAACACACTGCACCAGCCGGCCTCGGTGATGCGCATGGGCGGCTCGACGCTCGACAAGTCTTTCCTAATCCCACTCCTGGTGATGGCGGTGGCATTCACGCTGCTGTTCGTCACGCTGCATCTGGCGGCAATGCGCAACGAAATCTTGCGTCGCCGTGTTCGCTCCCTGCAGATGATGCAGGCGAGCCAGAAAGCTGCGTGACGATGTCGCTTGGCCCCTACGCGTCGTTCATCGTGACGTCCTATGCCGCAGCTGCGATCGTGGTCGCGCTCCTGATCGGCTGGGTCGTGCTCGACTATCGCAACCAGACAAGGCGCCTGCGCGAGCTCGATCGCAGCGGCATCACGCGCCGCTCAGGCCGCAGCGCGGTGGACACACCATGAGCGATCAATCAACCCCCGCGACGCCGCCGCGACGCACCTTCCTGATGGTGCTGCCGCTGATCGCCTTCCTTGGGCTTGCCGTGCTGTTCTGGATCAGGCTCGGCAGCGGCGATCCCTCGCGGATTCCCTCCGCGCTGATCGGACGGCCGGCGCCGCAGACCACGCTGCCGGCGCTCGAGGGATTGCAGGCTGACAGCGCGCAAATCCCGGGCCTCGATCCCGCCGCGTTCAAGGGCAAGGTCAGCCTGGTCAATGTCTGGGCCTCCTGGTGCGTGCCGTGCCACGACGAAGCGCCGCTGTTGACGGAGCTCGCGAAGGACAAGCGCTTCCAGATCGTCGGCATCAACTACAAGGACGCGCCCGACAATGCCCGGCGCTTCCTCGGCCGCTACGGCAATCCCTTCGGCCGCGTCGGCACCGACGCCAACGGCCGCGCCTCGATCGAATGGGGCGTCTATGGCGTGCCGGAGACCTTTGTCGTCGGCCGCGAAGGCACCATCGTCTACAAGCTGGTCGGCCCGATCACGCCGGACAATTTTCGGAGCGTGCTGCTGCCGCAGATGGAGAAGGCGTTGAAGGCGGGGAGCTGACCGCGCTCAACTGGCAGCGAAAGAGGCCAGCCCCACACACCGCCGTCATGCCCCGCGCAGGCGGGGCATCCAGTACGCCGCAGCCTATCGATCAATCACAATCGTCTCGGAGTACTGGATCGCCCGCCTTCGCGGGCGATGACAGTTGAGTATGTGGCGAGCACCTACCCCTCCCGCACGTCCCCCGCCTCGGCCTCGCTGGTCTCCAGCGACACCGGCTCGACACCATAGCGCTTGGTCAGCGGCATCTGGGCGATGGCGAAGATCATGGTCAGGGGAGTCACGCCGAACACCTTGAAGTTCACCCAGAAGTCAGTGCTCTGGGTGCGCCAGACGATCTCGTTCAGCACCGCCATGCCGGCGAAGAACAGCGCCCAGCGCAGCGTGAGGATGCGCCAGCCCTGCGGCGTCAAATTGAACATCTGGTCGAACATGACGGCGATGAAGGAGCGGCCGAACAAGAGGCCGCCGCCGAGGATCGCGGCGAACAGGCCGTAGATGATGGTCGGCTTGACCTTGATGAAGGTCTCGTCGTGCAGCACCAGGGTCAGCGTGCCGAACACCAGCACGATGACGCCAGTCACGATCGCCATGATCGGAATGTGGCGCGTCACCACATAGGACGCGATCATCGCCGCCACGATCGCGACCATGAAGGCGCCGGTCGCGGCAAACAGATTGAACTTCGCATTGACGAAGAAGAAGACGAGCAGCGGACCGAGCTCGGTCGCAAGCTTGAACAACGGATGCGGCTGGGTTTTGTCCATTCCTCGACCTTTGTTGCTGTCATCCCCCGCGAAGGCGGGGGATCCAGTATTCCGAGGCGCCTGTGATCTACAACTAGCGGCGCGGCGTACTGGATGCCCCGCCTGCGCGGGGCATGACGAGAGAAACCTACGATTCGATTCCGGCAATGGCACGGGCGAAATCGCGCGCGGTGAAGGGCGCGAGATCGTCGACACCTTCGCCGACGCCGATGAAATGCACCGGCAGTTTGAATTTTTCCGCGAGCGCCACCAGAATGCCGCCGCGCGCAGTGCCGTCGAGCTTGGTCATCACGAGCCCGGTGACGCCAGCAGTGCGATGGAAAGCTTCGACCTGCGACAACGCGTTCTGGCCGACGGTGGCGTCGAGTACGAGTAGCACCGCGTGCGGCGCTGATACGTCTACCTTCCGGATGACGCGCACGACCTTCTCGAGCTCGTTCATCAGCTCGGTCTTGTTCTGCAAGCGGCCGGCAGTATCGATCAGGAGCACGTCGATGTTCTGCTCCTTCGCAGCCGTCAGCGCGTTGAAGGCGAGGCTTGCCGAATCCGAGCCTTGCGCGCCCGCGATGACCGGTGTCTTGGTGCGCTCGCCCCACACCTTGAGCTGCTCGATGGCTGCTGCGCGAAACGTGTCGCCGGCGGCCAGCATCACCTTGCGGCCTTCGGAGGCGAATTTTTGCGAGAGCTTGCCGATAGTGGTGGTCTTGCCGGAGCCGTTGACGCCGACCACGAGGATGACGAACGGCTTTTTTGCCGCATCGATCTCGAGCGGTTTGGCGACCGCTGACAGCACCTTCTCGACCTCGGTCGCGACGACGTCCTTGACCTCGTCGGCCGAGATCGCCTTGTCATAGCGCCCGGTGCCGACGGCGTCTGCTATCCGCACCGAAACCTGCGTACCGAGGTCGGCGCGCAGCAGCACGTCCTCGATATCGTCGAGCATGGCGCGGTCGAGCTTGCGCTTGGTGACGAGGTCGGCGACCGCGGTCCCGAGCGAGGACGAGGTGCGCTTCAGCCCGTTTGACAGGCGGCGCCACCAGCTCAGCTTGGGGGTCTCGGAGGTGGTATCGTTCATGATGGCGGTGTGTTAGCCGTTCCCGCTTCTAAACGAAAGTCTTGCAATTGCTCGATGTTCCCGAATTGACCGCCGACGAGATCTTAGGCCGCGTGCTTCATCGCGACGGGCTGATGCTGGTGATCAACAAGCCGGCCGGTCTGCCGGTGCATCGCGGCCCCAAGGGCGGCGCCAATCTGGAAACCTCGTTCGACGCGCTTCGTTTCGGCCTGCCGCGGCCGCCGGTGCTGGCCCACCGGCTGGACAAGGACACCTCCGGTTGCCTTGTGCTTGGCCGCCATCGCAAGGCGACAGCTTCGCTCGGCCTGCTGTTCAAGCACGGCAAGATCGGCAAGACCTACTGGACACTGGTCGAGGGCGGACCTGCCGAGAATGAAGGCACTATCGATATGCCGCTTGGCCGGCTCAACGCCGAACGCGGCTGGTGGCAGAAGCCCGATCCCGAGGGCCAGAAGGCGGTCACCAACTGGAAGGTGATGGGCCGGGGCGATGGCCTGACCTGGCTCGCCATGGAACCGGTCACGGGCCGGACCCATCAATTGCGGGTGCATTCGGCTTCGACCGGATGGCCAATCTTCGGCGATAACATTTACGGCAACGGCCCGCGTTTCGGCGAGCCGCGGCTGCATCTGCATTCCCGCGAGATCGTGGTGCCGATTTCCCGGAATAAGGAACCGGTCCGCGTGGTGGCGCCCGCCCCGCCCCACATGCACGAGCGGCTCCGCGCCTGCGGCTGGAATGGGGAATAACGCCCGCCCGGGTGCATGGTTTACGAAACGTTCAGTGCTCGTCTCTAATGATAGCGGCTGCTTAGAACAAGCTTCCGTCAATCGCTCAGGACGAGCAACGCGTCATGTCCAAGGCCGAGCTATCGATCATCCAAGAGGTCGAATCCGCGATACGGATCGGCTCGGCGGAAAAGGGCCTGGAAACCGCCCGACGCGTCACCGACCTGTTCCTGTCTTCCGCCGGCAGTTTTGACGACGAGCAGATCGCGCTGTTCGACGACGTGCTCGAACGCCTGATCGGCACCATCGAGCTGCGCGCCATTGCCGACATGGGCGCGCGCGTGGCGCTCGCCGAAATCAGCGCTCAGCTCGCGCCGATCGCGCAGGCCCCGCCATCGGTGATCCGCCGCCTCGCCAACAATGACGAAATCCGCATCGCCGGCCCCGTGCTCCAGGAATCCGCTCGCCTCGACGACGGCGAACTGGTCAAGATCGCGGCGTCCAAGGGCGAACCGCATCTGCTCGCGGTCGCCGGCCGCTGGTGGCTCAAGGAGATCGTCACCGACGCGCTGCTGGCGCGCCGTTATCCGAGTGTGAGCCGACGGCTCGCCGCCAATCCCGGCGCGCGCGTTTCCGGAGGCGGTTTCGCCGTCATCGTCGGCCAGGCCGAGAGCGACCCGGAGCTCGCCGTCAGCGTCGGCGTCCGCGTCGATCTGCCGTCGGATATGCGCCGCCAATTGCTGCGCTCGGCGACGGATGCCGTGCGCACGAGATTGCTGTCGCGCGCGCCGCCGCATCTGTTCGAGGAAATCCAGGGCGCGATCGCCGCCGTCACCGTCGGCGTCGAGCGCGAGATGTCAGGGGTGCGCGATTTCGAGGGCGCCAAGCGGGCGATTGCGAATCTCAAGGCGGGTGGCCAGCTCAGCGAAACGACGCTGCTCAACTTCGCCAGGCAGCGACGTTATGAAGAAACCGTGGCGGCACTGGCGGCGCTGTCCGGATCGACCGTCGAAGTGATTCGCCCACTGATGCAGAGCCTGCGCGAGGACGGCCTGCTCGTGCCCTGCCGCGCGGCGCAGCTCAGCTGGGAAACCACGGCCGCCGTGCTCGAAAGCCGCTTCGCCACCGGCGCGATGAAGCCGGCGGACATCGCGAGGGCACAGGGAAATTTTGCCCGCATGACGCCGGAGAACGCGCGACGGACGCTGCGGTTCTGGCAGGTCAGGGCGTCGTAAGGCTCTCGCGACTTAAGCGCCCCGCATCCACACCCTCGGTGTCGTCCCGGCGAAGGCTGGGACCCATAACCACAGGGAGCAGTTTGACGACGACTGTCCGTTACTCTGCTTCGTTGGGACAAGCACCGCGCATCACCGAGAGATCACGCGGTATGGGTCCCGGCCTTCGCCGGGACGACGTTGGGGATGTAGCGCGTCGTAAACAACACCTGAGTTACGCAATGAGTCGTTCGCCATCGCTGCCGGTGATCCTTCGCGCCACGACACTCCCAACGCACTCGCCCGCAATCGCGACCGGCAGATAATGCTCCGTGCGCCCCTGACTCTCGCTCTCGATCAGCACATCGCGCGTCGCGCCGATTTCGGCTTGCAGCCGCTGCTTTAACGCAGCTTCGCCCGTCGCTCGCAACCGCTTCGCCCGTTCCTTGATCTCCGGCCCCGCGACCTGCGGCATCCGCGCTGCCGGCGTGCCGGGACGCGGGGAATAGGGGAAGACATGCAGGAAGGTCAGGCCGCATTCCCCCACGAGATCCAGCGAGCGCGAGAACATCTCCTCGGTCTCGGTCGGGAAGCCCGCGATGATGTCGGCACCGAAGGCGATGTCCGGGCGCAGGCGTCGCACCTGGTCGCAGAATGCAATCGCATCATTTCGCGAGTGCCGCCGCTTCATGCGCTTCAGGATCATATCGTCACCGGATTGCAGCGACAGATGCAAATGCGGCATCAGCCGCGCATCGCCCGCGATGGCGTCGAGCAGATCGGCGTCGGCCTCGATCGAATCGATTGAGGAGATGCGCAGGCGCTTCAGTTCCGGCACATGCCGCAAAATCTGCTTGGTCAACATGCCAAGCTTCGGCGAACCCGGAAGGTCAGCGCCATAGCTGGTGAGATCGACGCCGGTCAGCACGATCTCGGCGTGGCCGCGCTCCGCCAACGCCCGCACCTGATCGACCACCGCGCCCATCGGCACCGAGCGCGAATTGCCGCGGCCATAAGGAATGATGCAGAAGGTGCAGCGATGGTCGCAGCCGTTCTGCACCTGCACGAACACCCGCGGCAGGCCGCGCGCAAAGCCGTCAATGAGATGCGGCGCCATCTCCTTCACGGCCATGATGTCGCTGACGGCGACCTTCTCACTCGTACCGAGATCGAACGCATCGCGCGCATCGCGCCACGCGGACGCCCGCATCTTGTCGTCATTGCCGACGACGCGATCGACCTCGGCCATATCGGCAAACATGCCGCTTTGCGTCTGTGCCGCGCAGCCGGTGACGACGATGCGCGCGCTCGGCCGCTCGCGCTTCAATTTGCGGATCGACTGGCGCGCCTGCGCCACCGCCTCGTTGGTGACGGCACAGCTGTTGATGACGATGGTATCTTCGAGCCCGGCGCCTTCCGCCTCGCGGCGGATGATCTCCGCCTCAAAGGCATTGAGGCGACAGCCGAAGGTGACGATGTCGACGGCCATCAGCCGACCGGCGCGAACAGCGCCGGATCGAAATTGCCCTCATATTCGAAGGTCGCCGTACCCGTCATCAGCACGTGGTCATCGCGCTCACGCCATTCGATACCGAGCTTGCCGCCGGGCAGCGTGATCTCGACATTGCGGTCGGTGCGCCTCAGCCGCGCCGCGGCGACTGCGGTGGCGCAAGCCGCCGAGCCGCACGCCCTGGTCAGACCGGCGCCGCGCTCCCAGGTGCGGATCGTGATGTGCTCGCGATCGACGATATGGGCGAGCGTGATGTTGGCGCGGTCCGGGAATATCGGGTGGTTCTCCAGCAGCGGCCCGAAGCGTTCGAGATCATAGGCATTGACGTCGTCGACCCAGAAGATCGCATGCGGGTTGCCCATGCTCACCACGGACGGCGAATGCAGGATCGGATTGTCGATCGGCCCGATCTGCAATTCGATGTAGCGGGTATCGCGAAACTCTTCCGCCAGCGGGATATCCTGCCAGCCAAACTTGGGCGCGCCCATGTCGACGGTGTAGAGATCGGGCGCCGGACCCTGCCAGCAATTGAGAAGCCCCGCAGCGGTCTCGAAGGTCACCGCGGTCTGCCCCGTCTTCTCGAACAAGCGCCGCACCACGCAACGCATGCCGTTGCCGCAGGCGCCGGCCTCCGAGCCGTCATTGTTGTAGATGCGGATGAAGGCCTCGGTGCCGTCGAGCCGCGGCTTCTGGAGCACCATGAGCTGGTCGTAGGGCACGCCGCCTTGCGCGGACGCGACCGCGCGGGCGTCATCCGGCGTCACCGGCGAGGCGGAATCGCGCATGTCGACAACGACGATCTCGTTGCCGATGCCGTTCATCTTGGCAAATGCGTGGTTGTCCAGCGCGCTCATGAAAATTCCTGAATTTCGCCCGTCTTATATGGCGATCCTTGACGGCTTGGCCAGTGATTTGCCGCCAGGGCCCAAGAGGTCTGCCAAGACGTCTGCCATGGCATCTGCCATGACGCATCTGTCATGGGACGAATTCGGCGGTCGCGTGTTAGAACGGCGCAGTTCGCGCGAGAACCGGGACGCGCGGCCGAACTTAGGGGCCTTGGTGGGTTAAGGTCTTGATGGGCTTAGGCCTTCGTGAACTAAGCTTGGACTAAGACGTGGGGAGAATAGAATGAATCGTTTTTACCGTCTCGCTCTGGTCGCGCTGATCCCGGCGGCGGCTTTGTCGATTGGTGTGTCCGGCGCCCCGGCGCAGACTCCGAGCCCGGCGCCCGCCGCATCGGCAAGTCCCTCGCCGGCTCCGTCGGCCTCGCCCTCCCCGGCCGCGAGCGCCTCGCCCGCGCCGGTGGCAACGCCCTCTCCTGCGGCCAGCGCCTCCCCCGCGCCTGCGGCATCGCCCTCGCCCGCAGCCAGCGCCTCACCAAGCCCGGCGGCACCGCCACCCGCTGCGGCCGCGACGCCGGCACCGGTGCAGACCGCCGATCCCTTCGGCCTGGAGACCACGCTCGAGCCCAAGAAGGTCGTGATGGTCAAGGGCACCGCCAATTGGGATTCAGCCTTCGACACGCTGATCGACGCCTTCAAGGCGCTGAACACACTGCTGGACAAGCAGGGCATCAAGCACGCCGGCAACTCGATGATCGTCTACACATCGACTGACGACACCGGCTTCACCTTCCTTGCCGAGATCCCGGTCGAACAGGATCCGAAAAACCTGCCCAAGGACATGAGCGTCGGCAAATCGCCGGAAGGCAAGGCGCTGAAGTTCGTCCATCGCGGCTCCTACGACAACATGGACAACACCTATGAGGCGATCACCAATCACCTCGACGACAAGAAGCTGGAAGCCAAGGACACTTTCATCGAGGAGTACCTCACCGATCCGCTCAAGACGGCGGAGGACAAGCTCGTGATCAATGTGTTCGTGCCGCTGAAGTGAGACCGATGAAAAAGCCTGCCACCCTCGTCGCAATTTTCGCCGCCGCGCTGCTGGCAACGCCCGCGCTCGCCGACGATTTTCCGGCTGCCATCTCGGTAAGTGGCGAGGCGACCGTCTCGGCAGCGCCCGATCTCGCGCAGATCGATGCAGGCGTCGCCAACGACGCCAAGACGGCCAAGGAAGCCTCCGACGCCAACAACGCCGCGATGGGCAAGGTGCTGCTGGCGCTCAAGGGCGCCGGGATCGCCGAGAAGGATTATCAGACCTCGCGATTGTCGCTTCAGCCGCAATACGGCCAGAACAAATCCACCGGCGCCACGCCGGTGGTCGGCTTCCGCGCCTCGAACCGCGTCACCGTGAAAATTCACGACGTGACCAAGGTCGCCAGCATCATCGACACGCTGGTCGGCGCCGGCGCCAACGATATCGGCAATATCTCGTTCGAGGTGACGCAGGCCTCAAAGCTGCTCGACGACGCCCGTGAGCAAGCAGTCGCCGACGCCCGGCGCAAGGCGGAGATCTACGCCAAGGCCACCGGTGTGACGCTGGGCGCGCCGATCAGTGTCTCGGAGGGCAACGCTCCGATGCCGTTGTTCAAGGGCCGTATGGCCGTTGCACCAATGGCCGCCGCGCCTGCCGCCGTTGCGCCGGGCGAAGAAACGCTGTCGGTGACGGTGAATGTGAGCTGGGCGATCAAGGCGGGGCAGTAGGCCGTAAGAGGCACGCTGCGCACTACAGCGATGGTGTCGTCCCGGCGAAGGCCGGGACCCATAACCACAGGGAGTGGTTTGGCGAAGACCGCCAGTTGTCCATCACAGCGCGGTACCGCTAGCGAGCCATCACCGATAGATCACGCGGTATGGGTCCCGGCCTTCGCCGGGACGACAGCGTGACTAAATCTCCACCACCTGCCCCGGCTTCATCGCCACGAACCGCTCCTGCGGAATCTTCGCAGCATCGAGCGCTTCGACCAGCGCCTTCGCCGGCGCATCGATCTCCTCATCCGTCAGCTGGAACGTCCCGTGATGATGCCCGAGCGCTTGTTGCGCGCCGCAATCGGCGAGCGCCTTCACGGCATCCTCCGGGTTCATGTGCTGATCACGCATGAACCAGCGCGGCTCGTAGGCGCCGATGGGAAGGATCGCCAGGCGTAGCGGCCCATGCTTCTCGGCGACGCGGCGAAAGTGCCCACCGTCGCCATAGCCGGAATCGCAGACGACGTAGATTTTTCCCGCCGGCGTCTCCAGCACGAAACTCGCCCACAGCGCCTTGTTGCGATCGAACATGCCGCGCGCCGACCAGTGCCGCGTCGGCACCAGCGTCACGGCGATGCCGCCACCAAGCTCGACGCGATCATGCCAGTCGAACGCTTCCACCTTGATCGTGGAATCGGCGCTGCGCATCGTCACATCGTTGCTGAGCGGGGTGACCACGCGTGGCGAAAAGTTTTTCGCGAGCCGCGACAGCGTCGCGATGTCGAGATGATCGTAGTGTCCGTGCGAGACCAGCACGACGTCGATCTTCGGCAGTTTTTCGAACGCTATGCCGGGATCGTTGTGCCGCTTCGGTCCGGCCCAGCCCACCGGCGAGACCCGCATCGACCAGACGGGATCGACGAGGAGGTTGAGGCCGCCGGCCTGGATCAGCCAGCTCGCATGGCCGACGAAGGAGAGCCGCACCTTGTCGCCATCAACGCGATCCGGCGGGGTGTCGGCATGAGGGCTCTGCGTCCAGTCCGGCCAGGCCGCACGCTTCCGTCCGCCGCCGAACTGCCAGCGAAAGACTTCGCCGAGCGATTTCGGCGGCGCGCCGTCAGGATCAAAGAAGTGCAGGCCGTCGAAATGGTCGGAGGCGGGACCGTCGTAGTTTTTCATGCGGGAGATCCAGAGGGACGGGACACCGACCAGCGCGCCCGCCCCGGCAAGCAGTCCGAAGATGCGGCGGCGGGTGATCGGCACGGGCGGGCTTCAGGGCTGGTCGGGGCGGCAAGACATCACCGCCTATATGGGCGGGGCCGCCGGAAAAGGAACCCATCGCCGGAAACGTCATGTTTTCAAGGCCTTGCCTTCCGAAGCGGCTCCCGTACCCCTAACTTTCCTTGACTTTCGGCCGGGAGCGGCGTTTAACCCGCCCACTTTCTCGGAAAGGCTTTCTTTTCGACCCGCCGACTGGCCCTGGAGGCCAGAGGTTAACGCCCGACAGCGCTATGCGCCCTCGGGCGTAAAGGTGTTTGGAGATTGCTATCCGACGGCGTCGGGAAACGAGGAAGTGGTCATCCCCCGCGAAGGCGGGGGATCCAGTATTCCAGAGGCAGCTCGGTTTGAACCGAGAAGCCGCGGCGTACTGGATGCCCCACCTTCGCGGAGCATGACAGTGGTGAACGCGGCAACCCTGCGCGAGCAGGACAAGGAACAACGGCATTGTTCGACAATCTGTCGGAACGGCTTGGTGGCATTCTCGATCGTCTGACGGGGCGCGGTGCGCTGACCGAGAAGGACGTCGACGCCGCGATGCGCGAGGTACGCCGCGCGCTGCTGGAGGCCGACGTCGCGCTCGAAGTCGTGCGCAGCTTCACCGAGCGGGTCCGCGAGCAGGCGATCGGCGCCACCGTCGTGAAGTCGGTCACGCCCGGCCAGATGGTGGTCAAGATCGTCCATGACGAGCTGATCAACACGCTCGGCGCCGAAAGCCAGACCATCGACATCAATTCCGTGCCGCCGGTTCCGATCATGATGGTCGGCCTGCAAGGCTCCGGTAAAACCACCACCACCGCAAAGCTCGCCCGCCGTCTGGTCCAGCGCGATAAGCGCAAGGTGCTGATGGCTTCGCTCGACATCTATCGCCCGGCGGCGATGGAGCAGCTGGCCGTGCTCGGCCGCGATCTCGACATTCCGACCCTGCCGATCGTCGCGGGACAGCAGCCGGCGCAGATCGCGAAGCGCGCGCTCGAGGCCGGCAAGCTCGGCGGCTACGACGTCGTGCTGCTCGACACCGCCGGCCGCACCACGCTCGACGAAGACATGATGGCGGAAGCTGCCGCGATTAAAGCTGCCGCGAATCCGCATGAAGTGCTGCTGGTCGCGGACAGCCTCACAGGTCAGGACGCCGTCAATCTTGCCCGCGCCTTCGACGAGCGCGTCGGCCTCACCGGCATCGTGCTCACGCGCGTGGACGGCGACGGCCGCGGCGGCGCCGCGCTGTCGATGCGCGCGGTCACCGGCAAGCCGATCAAGCTGATCGGCACCGGTGAAAAGACCGATGCACTGGAGGATTTCCATCCAGACCGTATTGCGGGGCGCATCCTCGGCATGGGTGACGTGGTGTCGCTGGTCGAACGGGCCGCCGCCAACATCGACGCCGAAAAGGCCGCGCGCACCGCCGAGCGCATGCGCAAGGGTCAGTTCGACCTCAACGACATGCGCGAGCAGCTCTCGCAGATGGCGAACATGGGCGGCATCAGCGGCCTGATGGGCATGATGCCCGGTATCGCCAAGATGAAGAACCAGATCGCGGCCGCAGGGATCGACGACAAGATTCTGAAGCGCCAGGTCGCGGTGATCGATTCCATGACGCGCGACGAGCGGCGTCATCCCGACCTGCTCAAGGCCAGCCGCAAGAAGCGCATCGCGGCCGGAAGCGGCCAGAGCGTCGAGCAGGTCAACAAGCTGCTCAAGATGCACCGGAACATGGCCGACATGATGAAGGCGATGGGTTCGGGCAAGCGCGGCCCGCTCGCCGGCATCGCGCAGGCGATGGGCTTTGGCGGCGGCATGAAGCCTCCCTCACCGGAAGAGATGAAGGCACTGCAGGACAAGATGCAGGGCGGCGGTGGACAGGGTCTGCCCAGCCTGCCGAAGGATCTGCCGGCGGGTCTGCGCACAGGTCTGCCCAACGTTCCCGGACTGACCGGGCTGAGCGGCAAGCCGATGCTGCCGGGCCTCGGCGGATTTCCGGGCAAGAAGAAATGAGGAATTCGTCGCGGAGGATCGCAAGCATCCTGCGCAACGCGGAATACCAATCAACCGAACAAACCGTATTTTGAAGGAGAACTAAATGTCCGTCGTTATCCGCCTCGCTCGTGCAGGCACCAAGAAGCGCCCCGTTTATCACGTCGTCGTCGCCGATTCGCGCTTTCCCCGCGATGGCCGCTTCATCGAGCGTCTGGGCTACTTCAACCCGCTGCTGCCGAAGGACAACGAGACCCGGCTGAAGCTCGACATGGACAAGGTGAAGGCCTGGCTCGCCAAGGGCGCCCAGCCGTCGGACCGCGTGTCGCGCTTCCTCGACGCCGCCGGCGTCAAGAAGCGCGAAGCGCGCAACAACCCGGAAAAGGCCGTGCCGCGCAAGGAGCGCAAGGCGCAGGCCGAAGCCGCCGCGAAGGGTTAAGGCGAGAAGATGCCGGCGCTGATCTGCGTCGCGCGGATCGGCGCCGCGCATGGTGTGCGCGGCGCGGTCAAATTGTGGACCTTCACCGAAGATCCCCTGGCCGTGCGGCGCTACGGTCTACTCTCTTCCAAGGACGGCAAGCGCCAGTTCGAGGTCGCGCAGGCGCGCGAGGCCAAGGATCATCTGGTCGCGACGTTCAAGGGCGTCACGACCCGCGATGAAGCCGAGCGCCTCAACGGCATCGAGCTCTATATCGCGCGCGAAAAACTGCCCGCGACCGACGATGACGACTATTACCACGCCGATCTGATCGGGCTCGCCGCCGTCACCACGGCGGGCGACGCCCTTGGCCGCGTACTCGCGATCCATAATTTCGGTGCCGGCAACATCATCGAGATCGCCCCGCCGAAGGGACCGACGATGCTGCTGCCGTTCACCAACGCGGTGGTGCCGGAGGTCGATATCGCCGGCGAGCGCGTCGTGATCGCGCTGCCGCAGGAGATCGAAGGCGAAAAGGACGAGGAAGAGGATCCCTCTTCGAGTCGTCCCGGCGAAGGCCGGGACCCATAACCACAGGACGTGGTTTTTGGCTAAGCTGATGGCTCCAACCATCGCAAAACGGACTGCGGTGGCTATGGGTCCCGGCCTTCGCCGGGACGACGGAATTTTTGAAGCACAATGACAAACCCCTGGCGCGCGACGGTGCTGACGCTGTTTCCGGAGATGTTTCCGGGGCCGCTTGGCGTGAGCCTGGCTGGGCGGGCACTGGCCTCGGGGCTCTGGCAGCTCGAGGCCCGAGACATCCGGGCCTCTGCGACCGACCGCCACCGCAGCGTCGACGATACCCCGGCCGGCGGCGGACCGGGCATGGTGCTGCGGGCGGACGTTTTGGCGGCGGCGATCGACACAGCTGAGACCGGGCCGGAGCGGCCCCGCCTGCTGATGAGCCCGCGCGGTCGGCCATTGACCCAGGCTCGCGTCATTGAGCTTGCCCAGGGCCCCGGCCCCCTGATCGTCTGCGGGCGGTTTGAGGGGATCGACCAGCGGGTGATCGATACCCGCGACCTGGAGGAGGTCTCGATCGGCGATTACGTGCTGTCGGGGGGTGAAATCGCCGCGCTAGCGCTGATTGACGCCTGCGTCCGGCTGCTGCCGGGGGTGATGGGCAAGGAGGCCTCGGGAACCGAGGAAAGCTTCTCCGACGGCCTGCTCGAATACCCCCAATACACCCGTCCGCAGCTGTTCGAGGGGGTTCCGATCCCGGAGATCCTGACCTCCGGCGACCATGCCAAGGTCGCGGCCTGGCGGCGGGCGGAATCCGAGGCCCTGACGGCGGCCCGGCGAGCGGATTTGTGGGCCAAGATCCCGAGCAAGGTCCCGAATCGGCCCGGACGCCGAAAAACGCCAAAAAGCACGACAGACGGGTGACAAACGCTCCGGCTTGCCTTATAGCAGCGCCAAATCCGCAATAGCTGGATAAACGAATTTCGCGCAGCCCCCGTTTTCCAAGGCTGGGCGCGCCGATGGAGATTTACCCATGAACCTGATTCAACAGCTCGAAAAAGAGCAATTCGACAAGCTCTCCGCCACCAAGGTCATTCCGGAGTTCGGTCCCGGCGACACCGTGATCGTCAACGTGAAGGTCGTCGAAGGCGACCGCACCCGCGTGCAGGCCTATGAAGGCGTCTGCATCGGCCGTTCCGGCGGTGGCCTCAACGAGAGCTTCACCGTGCGCAAGATTTCGTACGGCGAAGGCGTCGAGCGCGTGTTCCCGGTGATGTCGCCGATGATCGACTCGATCAAGGTGGTGCGCCGCGGCAAGGTCCGTCGCGCCAAGCTCTATTACCTCCGTCAGCTGCGCGGCAAGTCGGCCCGCATCGTCGAGAAGACTGAGCACGCCAAGGCCGTCAACGAGTAAGCTCCGCTTACAGACGAGTTTCGAACAGCGCGGGGCCAAACGCCCCGCGCTTTTTTGTTGCGTCAGCCGTGCGCGTCAAAGCCCTCGCGCTTCCAAATCTCCCTGCTATATATTCCTGGAATGTTTCCAGATCTGACCAGCTTCGCGACCATCAAGCGCATCGTCATCGACGATCGCTCGCGGCTGCCTGGCCGGTTCTTCGGACGCTTCGCGACCTCGGCAACGTCAGAGCTTAGTCCCGCAGCTTAAAGGCTGCGCTGAAGACGATTTTGTTGCCCCGCGCGCCACCCGCGCTCATCGCTACCACGCATTGTTTGGAGCTTAAGCTCATGTCCAAGCCCACCACATTGTACGACAAGATCTGGAACGACCATCTGGTGCACGAGGCCGATGACGGCACCTGCCTGCTCTACATCGATCGCCACCTGGTGCACGAGGTCACCTCGCCGCAGGCGTTCGAAGGTCTGCGCGCCACGGGACGCAAGGTGCACGCGCCCGAGAAGACGCTGGCCGTCGTCGACCACAACATCCCGACCACCGACCGCTCGAAGCCGAACCCGGATCCTGAAAGCATCGAGCAGATGCGCGTGATGGCAGAGAACGCCAAGGAATTCGGCATCGAATATTTTAACGAGTTCGACAAGCGCCAGGGCATCGTCCACGTCATCGGCCCCGAGCAGGGCTTTACCCTGCCCGGCACCACCATCGTCTGCGGTGACAGCCACACCTCGACGCATGGCGCGTTCGGCGCGCTCGCGCACGGCATCGGCACCTCCGAGGTCGAGCACGTGCTGGCGACGCAGACGCTGATCCAGAAGAAGGCGAAGAACATGCGCGTCAGCGTCGACGGCAAACTGCCGGACGGCGTGACGGGCAAGGACATCATCCTCGCCATCATCGGCGAGATCGGCACCGCGGGTGGCACCGGCTACGTGCTGGAATACGCCGGCGACGCAATCCGCGCGCTGTCGATGGAGGGCCGCATGACGGTCTGCAACATGTCGATCGAAGGCGGAGCCCGCGCCGGTCTCGTCGCGCCGGACCAGAAGGCCTACGACTTCCTGCGCGATCGGCCGAAGTCGCCGAAGGGCGCGGCCTGGGACGCGGCGATGCGCTATTGGGAGAAACTGAGCTCCGACGAGGGCGCGCATTTCGACCACGAGCTGCGGCTCGATGCTGCAAAACTGCCGCCGATCGTAACGTGGGGCACAAGCCCCGAGGACGTGATCTCGGTGACTGGCTTCGTTCCTGATCCGGACAAGATCGCGGACGAGGCCAAGCGTCTGTCGAAGCATCGCGCGCTGAAATATATGGGCCTGACCGCGGGCACGAAGATCACCGACATCAAGCTCGACCGCATCTTCATCGGCTCCTGCACCAACGGCCGCATCGAAGATCTGCGCGCCGCCGCCAAGATCGCGGAAGGCAAGCAGGTCGCAGGCAGCGTCAACGCCATGGTCGTGCCGGGCTCCGGCATCGTGAAGGAGCAGGCGGAAGCTGAAGGCCTGGACAAGATCTTCATCAAGGCTGGCTTCGAATGGCGCGAGCCCGGTTGCTCGATGTGCCTCGCGATGAACCCGGACAAGCTGGCCCCGGAAGAGCGCTGCGCCTCGACCTCGAACCGCAACTTCGAGGGCCGCCAGGGCTTCAAGGGCCGCACCCATCTGGTGTCGCCGGCAATGGCGGCAGCAGCCGCAATCGCAGGTCACTTCGTCGACGTGCGGGAGTGGCGCTAAGCCACTCGCTGCAATTTGAGCCAAAGCGGCAAAAGGCCGTTAAGCGGCATCGCCCACATTGCGTCCTCGCGACCGTTTCGCGAGGACGCGCGCCATGACCAACAAGCCCGAATATGTCGATCTGATCAGCGCTGCGACCCGCCAGCACCGGCGGCGCGCAACGCCGTTGCGCATCGTCGCCGAGCCTGAGATCGAAGAGACCTCGCGACTGAGCCGCTGGCCGCCGGCGATGTTCAAGCAGTGGAAGCTTGAGAATTTGATGCCGTGGAAATCGGCGTCGTGGAAGCTGAAGGATTGGCTCTGAGCCACGCGATGAACAAAGGGCGCCCTTGAGGCGCCCTTTTCATTTCAACCGATGAAGCTCCGCTTACCAATAGCGGTACGGATGATGCCAGCGGTGCCAATGATGCCAGTGGCAGATTCGGCGCGGGCCGTAATAGGTCCAGATGATCCGGCAGCGGCGCGGATGGTGGTAACTGGGATAGTAGCCGCCGTAGAAGCGCCGATGGAAGTGGCGATGCCCGTAGTAAGCGGGGCGATAGCCACCGTAGCGATGAAATCCGCCATAGTGGTGAAATCCGCCGTAGCGATAGCCGCCACCATGAAAGGCCGGCGCGGCGCGGAAACCGCCACCATGAAAACCACCGCCATGGAAGCCGCCGAAATGTCCGCCGCCACCATGGAAGCCACCACCGCCGCCGTGAAAGCCTCCGCCACCGTGGAAACCTCCACCTCCACCATGTCCGCCGCCACCACCACCGCCGCCGTGACGAACCTGCGTGATCATGTCGTCAGTCGTGGCTTTTGCCGCCGGCAACGCCGTCGGATTGATGGGCGTCATCGCTTCAGCGCGGCGCGCAGTCCCGGCCGACAGCATCAGCGTGGCAACGGCCGCAATCCCGAACAAGCGCATCGGGCTTGTCCCGAGACCCAAAATCCTCAGCATCGAATTCTCCCTGAATCTGAACAGCGGAGTTGCGACGCTGGTTTCCACCTCGCGTCATCCCTGTTCATGTGCGGTCGCTCCCAAGATTAAATTAGGGACAGCGACGTGAATGCCTCATGAATGAATGACGGTCGCGCGCCCCGCGCTTGACGTCACCACCACGGCCCGTAGCCGAGCACGAAAGGTGCGGGCACGCCGTAAGGATAAGGCCGGTAATAGACGGGCCGCGCGTAATAGTGCGGATCATGGCGCGGATAGGACCGCGCAATGTCGTCATGTCGCGCGTGTCGCCGCACATCGAAGATCGCGCGCCCCGCCGAGGCATCCGGCGTCGCCACCATCTGCGCACAGGAAGCGTGAGGCAGACTTGCAGCGAGCCCGACAACAACGGCCAATACAGTCCATTTCGGCATGACGACCTCCACAACCCTCAGCATGCGGGCTTTGCGAGGCTATCTGCAAGTTAAAACAGGCCCGGAATCCGGGCCTGTTCGTATCCAGCCTTCGTTCACCAACGACGGTGATGCCAGCGGTGCCCGCGCCAATGATGACGGCGCCAATGCCAACGAACCTCGGTCGTTGGTGCAACTTCATCCTGCACCGATTGCGCGGCACCGGGATTGATCAGCGACACCGCCTGCGCACGCTCGACTGGCGCCGCGATGACGAACAACGCACCGGCGGCTACAAGGCCG
Organism: Bradyrhizobium sp. LTSP849; assembly: GCF_000938255.1. Taxonomy (GTDB): domain Bacteria; phylum Pseudomonadota; class Alphaproteobacteria; order Rhizobiales; family Xanthobacteraceae; genus Bradyrhizobium. The sequence continues at coordinate 98,613 of NZ_JYMR01000045.1, forward strand.
AACACTTTCAAGGACTGCATTTGGTTGGATCTCCTGACATCGTTTGCGGTGCACGCACTGATCAGACGTCGCGGCACGGGCGCGACAGAGAGCCGAACCTGGAACCATGGGCCTGAATCTGATATGGATGAACGCGCCCCGGGTTTGAATGCACAGAACGCGGGCAAGTTCCTGAGCATCGGCGCAACATTTCATGCGCCACCAAAACCAGCCGTCAGCGACGCACGTATCTTCTTGTCGAGCGAATGCAGGAGATGGTCATGGCACAGTTTCTAGCATTGCGAATATCCAGCCTCGCGATCACGGCGAGCGTTCTGCTCGGCGCGAGCTCAGCCCTTGCCTCGCAGGGGCCGGGCGTCGAAGGCGGCACTGCAAGCCCGCTGACGCAGCTGGTGATGGCGATCCTGGTCTATGGCGCCTCAGCACTCATCGTCGGCGCAGGACTGATCGGCGCGCTCCGCAGGCATTGAACGAAGCGTCAGCCCCGGCGCCAGTAGCAGCTCATGCGCGGCACGATCACGGTGCCGCTCGGCCTATATTCCTGCACATAGGTCGCGTTGCACTCGCGGACTGCATCGGGGCCGGGGTTGTAGCGCGGATAGACGCCGTCCGGGCTGTAATAGGGGGTGACGCGCAGGCGCGTCTGAGGCCGCTTGCGCGGCGGCGGGGCATCGGGCGAGCCAGCCTGGGCTATACGAACTTCGGTGCCAGCCGTCTGGGCCTCCGCGGGGACGCAAAACTGCGAAAACAACCCCATGCACAGTAGCGTCAGCGCTGTTTTCGCTCGCATTTTACCGCCCACCTGAAAGGTCCCGTTCGAGGCCCACGCTCCCCGTTTTGGCGGCGCCCGTCAACCTCGCCGCGCTTATAAAGCCAGATGCATCAGCGGGAAAGCCGCGCTAAGAGGGGCCCATGTGGACGGAATTGAAAGCGCCCTCGCTAGCCGAGATGGAAGTGACGGCGCACGACATCTTCGAGCGGCTGCCAGCGGAGTTTCGCAGCCTCTGTGAGGGCGTGATCATCCGCGTCGACGACTTCCCCACCGAGGAGGTTTTGGACGAGATGGAATGCGAGAGCGAGTTCGACCTGCTCGGCCTGTTCCAGGGCGTCGGCCTGCCCCAGCAAAGCTTCGGCGATGTGGCGCGGCTGCCCAACATGGTCTGGCTCTACCGCCGGCCGATCCTGGACTATTGGGCCGAGCACGACGAGAGCCTCGGCCACATCGTCCGCCACGTCCTGATCCACGAGATCGGCCACCATTTCGGCCTCTCGGACGACGATATGGCGGCGATTGAGGCGCAAGCAGACTAGATCTGCCGAATTCGGCCTAGGATTCGGGCCCCGATCGCGATAAATACGCGGTCCCTAACCACCCTCGGGAAGCGCAACCATGGACAAGTTCACCACGCTGGAAGGCGTCGCGGCGCCGCTGAAGATCATCAATGTCGACACCGACATGATCATTCCGAAGCAGTACCTCAAGACCATCAAGCGCACCGGCCTTGGCAAGGGGCTCTTCTCGGAGCAGCGCTACAAGGACGACGGCAGCGAGAATCCGGATTTCGTGCTCAACCAGCCGGCCTATCGCAAGACGAAGGTACTGGTGGCCGGCGACAATTTCGGCTGCGGCTCGAGCCGCGAGCACGCGCCCTGGGCGCTGCTCGATTTCGGCATCCGCTGCGTGATCTCGACCTCGTTCGGCGACATCTTCTACAACAACTGCTTCAAGAACGGCATTCTGCCGATCCGCGTCTCCCAGGAAGACCTCGACAAGCTGTTCGACGACGCCGAGCGCGGCGCCAACGCGACGCTGACGATCGACCTGCCGAACCAGGAGATCCGCGGTCCCGACGGCGGCACGGTCAAGTTCGAGATCGACCCGTTCCGCAAGCACTGCCTGATCAACGGCCTCGACGACATCGGTCTCACGATGGAGAAGAAGGCCTCGATCGACACCTATGAGGAGAAGCTCAAGCACGAACGCGCCTGGGCCTAAGCTCGACTTTTCGTTCAAGCCCCGGTGCCACGAGCGCCGGGGCTTTTTCTTTGCCCAAAATATCCCGTATAGCTTCCGCCCATGCTGCCCGAGATCGTCACCTTCTGGCATGGCCCGATGGACGCACTGCGCCAGACCTGTCTGCGCTCGCAGCTTGCGGCCGGCCACAAGGTCACGGTCTACAGCTTCGACACGATTCCCGGCCTGCCCGCGGGCGTCGGCAACTCAGATGCCGAGGCGATCCTGCCGCATGCGTTCTCCGAACGGCTGCGGCCGCCGCAGCCGGACGGCAGCTGGCGCGACTGGACCACGCTTCAGTTCAGCGACTTCTTCCGCATGAAGCTGATGGCGAAGAGCCTCGGTCTCTGGCTCGATGCCGACGTACTGCTGCTCAAGCCCGCAACGATCGACCCGGCAAAACCCTACTTCGCCTGGGAGCGGCCGCGTCAGCTCGGCAACTCCGTGATCTATCTGCCGCCCGAGCACGGCATCGTCACCGCGTTCGAAGATCTGATGGAGCAGGAAGAGCTGACGCCAAACTGGCTGTCGCTGCGCCATCGCATCACCTTTGCGATGCGCCGCCTGCGCGGCGGTTCGAACCGCCTCTCGGATATTCGTGTTGCGATCTTCGGGCCGGCGGCGCTGACCGCACTCGCCCGCCGCACCGGCGAATTGCAGAACGCCCTGCCGAAGCAGTCGTTCTACGCCGTGCATGCCGAGCCAAAACTTTTCTTCGATCCCTCGAGCTATCTCGGCCTCGTCACCGACCCCGAGATCATCGGCCTGCACATCTCGCCCAAGGGGCGCGGCGGCGAGAAGCCGATCCCGGGCAGCCTGTATGCTTGGGCGGCGGAGCGGTTTGGTTAGGTCTCTTGCCCCGGACGCAGCGCAGCGCGAAGCGGTGCGATGCTGAGCCGGGGCCCAGTATTGCGGCGAGATGGGTCCCGGCTCTGCGGGGCGGCACTTCGCGCCGCACCGCGTCCGGGACAAGAGAGCATTTTGATCCAGCGCAACGCACATCTGCACCACTGCGCTCTAATTCGGCTCCAATCGCACGCGCCCAATGAAGCTTCGAGTCCTTGGCCGCCTGGCTAAAGCAGCGCCGCGAGATGAACGAGATGGGGCAGCTCGATCGCGCCGACCTCGCGCCGAGCTGAGGTCCAGAGCCTTCTATGTACGGCGGGACTTCAAGCGATCGAAGCACTTCTTCGCGATCGTGTCCGACAACGTCTCTCTGATCGCGCGGCCACGGGCGAGCCTCCAGCCCGCGCGCCAACCATCAAAAAAGCCGATAACGGACGCAACGAGCACGACGATGACCACGCCAAGAGCGATGAGAATCGTGACTGCAATAACGACCGGATTTTGGGTTGTTGAGGTGCTGGGCTCAAGAAACCAACTGAGAGCCGCGGCGAGCAGCAACATCACCATGACGGCCGGCAACGCCATAATTTGATAGGCAAACACAAAAGGAAATGTTGAGGCCATCGCCAGCGACATCGGCCATGCCGAAGAGCGTGTTCGCGGAGCCAGGAACATGAGACCTGCCGCGCACCAAATGATACATGCCACCAGGATCCACATAGCCAGCGCGGACATGTAGAGCACTATCTGCATACATCGGCGCCCTAATTTCCGATCGCAAGACTGACCGCAACGTCCTCACCCGTTCGCGCAAGTCTACGAACACGCGTCCTCTCAACCGCCGATGAAACTGCGCGAATCAAATCTATCACTTCAGGCGCCAGTTTGGTCGCATTCACGACCTTGATCACGTAGGGAGGCTTGAGCGCGTTAATGCCGCCTGCGACCATGGAGTCCACGAAAGCAACCACGTTTGAACCATGCCATTCCGGCGCTCCCAACGCCGCCTTGAGCGCTGACACAAAATCAGGAGGCGTTCTCCAATTGGAAGCGTCGAGCTCTATGGTGCGCATAGCAATACGATCAGCCTCCTCAGTTGGCCGCGCCTCAGCCCTTCCCCATCGCCGCAATCGCATCCGCAATCTCGATCGTGCGCTTTGCCATGTCGGCGTGCAGCCGCTCCACCATTGCGCCGTCGAGCCGGATCGCGCCGCGCGAGACGTTCTCCGGCAATTCGAACGCTGCAATGATCTTTCGGGCGCGCGCGACTTCCTCTTCCGGCGGCGTGAAGATCGCGTTGCAGGCCTCGATCTGCGAGGGGTGGATCAGGGTCTTGCCGTCAAAGCCGAGGTCGCGGCCTTGCGCGCATTCGGTGGCAAAACCGTCCGGATTGTTGATGTCGCTGTAGGGGCCGTCGAGGATTTCGAGGCCGTGGGCGCGCGTCGCCAGGATGCAGTGGGTGATCATCGGGATCATCGCGGCGCGACCGGGCAGCATCTTGATCCGCGTTTCGCGCGAGATGTCATTCGGGCCGAACACGAAGCCTGACAGTCGCGTCTTGGGATCACGACCGGCCTCGGCCAGCTCCTCGGCATGCAGCACCGCGCGCGCGGTCTCGATCATGGCCCAGACTTTTACGGTCGGCGCGGCGCCGAGCTCGGCAAGGCGGCGGCCGATCGTGTCGAGGTCCTCAATGCTTGAGACTTTTGGAACCAGGATGCCATCCGGCGAGGCCTTGGCAGCCATCGCGACGTCATCGGCCCACCAGGGCGTGTCGAGGCCGTTAGTCCGGATCAAGATCTCGCGCTTGCCAAACCCCTTGGCCGCAATCGCGGCGGCGATCTGGTCGCGCGCGACCGCCTTCGCATCGGGGGCGACGGAGTCTTCCAGATCCAGAATCAGCCCGTCGGCGGCGAGATTCTGCGCCTTTTCCAGCGCGCGGGGGTTGGAGCCGGGCATGAACAGGTGGCTGCGGCGCGGGCGGGTCATGCAAGCGTTCCTTCCGGTTTCCTCGTCTCTATTCTGACCGAAGCCGATAGCATCTGGCTTGCCTATTCGAAAGGCTTGTTCGTCCCTCTGGTCTATGGTTAGGCATAGGCCATGATCACATTCCCTGAGCACTTGCTGGAAGGCTACAAGGCCTTCGCCACCCAGCGGCTGCCGACCGAGCAGAGCCGCTATCGCGAGCTGTCGGTGAAGGGGCAGTTCCCGGAAGTGATGGTGATCGGCTGCTGCGACAGCCGCGTCTCGCCCGAAGTGATCTTCGATGTCGGGCCGGGCGAGTTGTTCGTTGTCCGCAACATCGCCAATCTGGTGCCGGTTTATCAGCCCGACGGCAACGCGCATGGCGTCTCGGCCGCGCTGGAATATGCCGTGACGGTGCTGAAGGTGAAGCACATCGTCGTGCTCGGCCACGCGCAATGCGGCGGCATCCGCGCCTTTGTCGACAAGATCGAGCCGCTCACGCCCGGCGATTTCATCGGCAAATGGATGCAGATGTTCATCAAGCCGGGTGAAGTGGTCGAGCAGCGCGAGCGCGAGACCATGGCGCAATTCGTCGAGCGCATCGAGAAGGCCGCGGTGTTCCGCAGCCTGGAAAACCTGATGACGTTCCCGTTCGTGCAGAAGGCCGTGGACTCAGGCCAGATGCAGACCCACGGCGCCTATTTCGGCGTCGCGGAGGGATCGCTGTTCGTGCTGGACAAGGTCGCGAAGGAATTCAAGAGCGTGCGCGACGCGGCGTGAATTCGTAGGGTGGGCAAAGGCGCAACGCGCCGTGCCCACCGTCTTCTTCAATTGAAACGCAGGTGGTGGGCACGCTTCGCTTTGCCCACCCTACGACAGCGGAGTTACGCCGCCTTCTTCTTCGCGCTGATCAGCTTGCGGTTGATCAGGACTTCCGCGATCTGGATCGCGTTGAGTGCGGCACCCTTGCGCAGATTGTCGGACACGCACCACAGCACCAGGCCGTTCTCCACGGTCGCATCCTCGCGAATGCGGCTGATATAGGTGGCGTCCTCGCCGGCTGCTTCATACGGCGTGGCGTAGCCGCCGGGCTCATGCTTGTCGATGACGAGACAGCCGGGCGCCTTGCGCAGGATGTCACGCGCTTCGTCGACGGTGATCGGATTCTCGAACTCGATGTTGACGGCTTCGGAGTGGCCGACGAACACCGGCACGCGCACGCAGGTCGCGGAGAGCTTGATCTTGGGATCAAGAATCTTCTTGGTCTCCATCATCATCTTCCACTCTTCCTTGGTGTAGCCGTCCTCCATGAAGACGTCGATGTGGGGGATGACGTTGAAGGCGATGCGCGCGGGGAATTTCTTGTTGACCAGCTCCTGGTTGGTGTAGACGGCCTTGGTCTGCGAGAACAGTTCGTCCATCGCGTCCTTGCCGGCGCCCGACACCGATTGATAGGTCGAAACCACGACGCGCTTGATGGTCGCCTTGTCATGCAAGGGCTTCAGCGCGACCACGAGCTGCGCGGTCGAGCAGTTCGGGTTGGCGATGATGTTCTTCTTCTTGAAGCCCGCCGCCGCATCCGCGTTCACTTCCGGCACGATCAGCGGCACATCCGGATCCATGCGCCAGGCGGAGGAATTGTCGATCACGACGGTGCCGGCGGCGCCGATCTTCGGCGACCATTCCCTCGACACGTCGCCGCCCGCCGACATCAGGCAGATGTCCACATCGGAGAAATCATAGTGCTCGAGCGCCTTACACTTCAGGGTGCGGTCGCCATAGGAGACCTCGACGCCCAAGCTGCGGCGTGACGCCAATGCCACGACCTCGTCCGCGGGGAATTTGCGCTCATCGAGAATGTTGAGCATTTCCCGTCCGACATTGCCGGTCGCGCCGACGACTGCGACTTTGTAACCCATCGTTCACTCTCCGATGAAAAAGCTCGTTCCTGAAGCTGACGCTTAAACAGGAAGAGCAGCGCTTCTATGCGAGAACCGGCCTCAAGACAACGTTGGACCATGCCCGAAGGCCGTGGATGCAGTCGCCTGAGGCCAGCACGGCCGCAACCCCCACCCAGATCCATCTTGCGCTCGCCAATTTCGCCGACGAGGTCGTCGGTACGCTGGCGCGCCTGTTCCTCTATGTGGGTGTCCTGGTGCTGTTTGCCATCCTTGGCCTTGCTGCGCTCGGCCAGCTGCCGAGCCTGCGAGACGATGAGCCCGCGCAGAAACCGAGCTGGAGCGAGGCCTCCCATTCGCATCCGGCCTTCGCCGTCAGTCGTCCGGATTCATCAGAAAAAACAGCCTCTTACATCATCCTCAGGCACCCCGAAGGCGGCCGCAGGGACGTGATGCGCTGGACCGGCGAGGCCGACAAGCCTGTCGCCGAGCTTGAAATCTACCGGGAAGGTGCCGAATTCGATGTGGCTCGCCCGGCGACCGCGGATTTGGCCGTCCGGATGGGCCTGGACGCAGGTGCCTTGCTTGAGCAGGCTGGCCTGATCGACACGAAATTCGGACCCGTCGTGCTGTTCCGTCCCAGCGCCACGGCGAAGGGGACCCAGGCTTGCCTCGGCTATCTCAAGCGCAATGAGGAGCCCGCGCTCCAGATCTCCGGCTTCTCCTGCCAGGGCGACACGCTGCCCGCCCAGCGCGCGGCGATCGCCTGCACGCTGAACCGGCTGACGCAGCTCGCCTCGGGCAACGACCCGAAGCTGGCGGAATTGTTCGCCCATGCCGAGCTCAAGCGCCGCGCATGCGACCCGGCGGGGTCGTCGGACTGGCTGCTGGGCGCCGCGAACGCGCAATTGCGCGGGGCGCTCTAGATCGCCATCCAGCTCAAGTGGCTGGTTTGCATGCAACTTTTGACCGCACCCCTCATTATTCCGACGTGGTGTGACCCAATAGACCTAGTTGCAGCCACCCCGGCCGGGCTAGTATGGGCGTGAAATCGATTGGCGGCTTGCCGCTGAAGGGGACGTGATGAGCTCGAAATTCTCCGCGACTAATCTGGCGACCTGGCTTGCGGCGGGCGCCGTCATCGCCGTGGCCCTCGCGACGCCGGCTTCGGCCGATACCAAGAAGCCGCGCACTGACGATCGCGGCCGGACCTATTACGGACCGAGCGGTCCCAACGCGGTCTATCAGCAGGGACGCACCCGTCTCTATGTGAGCAAGCGCTCCTGGCTCGACGGCGGCACCGAGGTCAATCCGGGCGACCGCAAGTTCTCCGACTACGCCTTCCCGCCGGCTGTCGGCTATCCGTCGTTCGCCCGCGAGAACAACAATCGCCCGATCGATCGCCAGCCACTCCCCACGCCGGCCGACCTCGGCGGCTATCCGCAGAATTTCCCGCTGTACTGAGGCGGACGCGACCTATCGAATCAAAATGGCCGGGCTCGCGCCCGGCCATTTTTGTTGGCGCCGTAGGGTGGGCAAAGGCGCCCTTGCGCCGTGCCCACGATCTCTCTCGATCGCGAAAAATGCGTGGGCACGCTTGCGCTTTGCCCACCCTACGATTCCTGTTCTACGCGTTGGCCGCCGGGTCATAACGCCTGCAAAATTCCTCGATCGCCTCGGAGCGGAAATCGCCGAGGCGATCGAAGATCAGCTCGTCTGGCCAATCCCACCAGGCAATGCGGCGCAGGCTTGCCGCGACCGAATCGTCAAAGCGCTTGCGGATGGCGCGCGCGGGAACGCCGCCGACAATCGTGTAGGGCTCAACGCTACGGCTGACGACCGCGCCAGCGGCGATCACCGCACCGTCACCGACAGTCACGCCCGGCAGCAGGATTGCGGCATGCCCGATCCAGACATCATTGCCGACGATCACGCGATCACCGCGGCGATCCGCGAAGAAGTCGCGATCGCGGGTCACCGTCGCCTCGTAATATTCCGGAACATAGGTGAAGCGATGCTGCGACGGACGGCCCATCGGATGATTGGGCGCGCCGATCCGCACCGAATTGGCGATGGCCGTGAACTTCCCGATCACTGCGTCGGCGACCTCGCAATTCTCGCCGAGATAGGAGTAGTCGCCAAGCGAGGCATATTCGATGCGCGTATTGGACAGGATTTCGCAACGCCGCCCAATCTGCGCCTCGCGCAGGCGCACCGTTTCATGGATGATGGTTTCCGCGAGTTTGGGGCGGGGTTTATCCATGATGTAGCTCCGAGAGCAGGTGCCGTAGGGTGGGCAAAGGCGCAACGCGCCGTGCCCACCATCTCTATCCAATAGCTTGGAAGTGGTGGGCACGCTTCGCTTTGCCCACCCTACGATTGCGGTGCAAGCCTTACGCGTGCAGCTTCTGCAATTCCTTCAAGATCGCTTCGCCCATCTGCGTGGTCGAGGCGGCTTTGGTGCCTTCCGACTTGATGTCGGCAGTGCGCAGGCCGCTCGCCAGCACGGCGGCGATCGCAGCATCGACCTTGTCGGCGAGCGCGCCCATGTCGAAGGAATAGCGCAGCGCCATGCCGAACGACGAGATCATCGCGATCGGATTGGCGAGGCCCTGGCCTGCGATATCAGGCGCCGAGCCGTGCACGGGCTCGTACAGCGCCTTGCGCTTCTTGCTCTTGACGTCGACCTCGCCGAGCGAGGCCGAGGGCAGCATGCCGAGCGAACCCGTCAGCATCGCCGCGATGTCGGACAGCATGTCGCCGAACAGATTGTCGGTGACGATGACGTCGAACTGCTTCGGCGCCTTCACCAGCATCATGCCGCCGGAATCGGCGAGCTGATGCTCGAGCGTGACATCAGGATATTCGCGCTTGTGGACCTGGGTCATGACCTCGTTCCAGAGCACGCCGGACTTCATGACGTTGCGCTTCTCCATCGACGTCACCTTGTTCTTGCGCTTCCGGGCAAGCTCGAAGGCGACGCGGCCGATGCGCTCGATCTCATAGGTGTCGTAGACTTGGGTATCGATGGCGCGCTTCTGGCCGTTGCCGAGATCGGTGATGGTCTTGGGCTCGCCGAAATAGACGCCGCCGGTGAGCTCGCGCACGATGACGATGTCGAGGCCTTCGACCGCCTCGCGCTTCAGGCTGGAGGCATCGGCCAGCGCCGGATAGCACACGGCCGGACGGAGGTTGGCGAACAAAGCAAGATCCTTGCGCAGGCGCAGCAGGCCGGCTTCAGGGCGCATCTCGTAGGGCACCGCGTCCCATTTCGGACCGCCGACCGCGCCGAAGATGATGGCGTCGGCGGCAAGCGCCTTGGCCATGTCGCCCTCGGAGATCGACACCTTGTGGGCGTCATAGGCAGACCCGCCGACGAGCCCGGTATCGGTCTCGAACTTGGCGATTCCGGCCGTATTGAGCCAGTCGATCAGCCGCTTCACCTCGCCCATCACCTCGGGGCCGATACCGTCACCGGGGAGCAGCAGCAGTTTGTGGGTCGCCATGGTCGTTTCCTCTGAGATCGAATTCGGCGGGAGTGCTAGAGCGGCGTTGCGCGCTTGGCAAGACACCATTGCCGGGGCGCGGCTGTGCAAGGGGAGCGGGGCCTGCCACACTGCGGACGCCGGAGTATCCCTTGCACGCCGCTCAAGACCGCCGTCCCCTCTCTGACGCGCACCCCGCGCGGCTGATCCTGATCTTGTCGCTGGCGGCGACGGTCGGGCTCGGCATCGGCCGCTTTGCCTATGCGCTGGTGCTGCCGGACATGCGGGAGAGCCTCGGCTGGTCCTACTCGGCGGCCGGTTTCATGAACACCATCAACGCCGTCGGCTACCTCTTGGGCGCGCTTGCTGCGTCCCGGCTGATCCGGCGCGTCGGCTGGTCGGCGGCCATCCGCGGCGGAACCCTGGCCTGCCTCGCCGCGCTCGCCACTTGTGCGCTGACCGGGAATTTTGCCGCGCTGAGCCTGGCGCGGCTGGTGCTCGGCATCGGCGCTGCGGCCGGCTTCGTCGCCGGCGGCGCGCTGGCTGCAAACATCGCGCAGTCGCATCCCGAGCGGGCCAATTTCCTGCTCAGCCTGTACTATGCCGGCCCCGGTGTCGGCATCCTCGCCTCCGGGCTGATCGCGCCATTCACGCTGCAATGGTTCGGGCCGGGCTCGTGGTGGATCGTGTGGTGGGCGCTGACGCTGCTCTCGGCCGCGATGACCGTGCCGCTGTTCGTGATCCGCATCGAGAGCACGGCGCGCTTTGCGGAAGCCAGCCGCGCCGCCTTCGCGCTTCCACCGGTGCTGATCTATCTCGCCGCCTATTTCCTGTTTGGCGCGGGCTACATCGCCTACATGACCTTCATGATCGCCTATGTGCGCGACGGCGGCGGCGATGCCACCGCACAGGCCGCGTTCTGGGGCCTGATCGGCGCCAGCGCCTTCGTCACGCCCTGGGTCTGGCGCCGCGTGCTCGCGCTCGATCGCGGTGGCCTGGCGACCGCCATCATCCTCGGCACCAACGCGATCGGCGCCGGCCTGCCGATGCTCGGACATTCGACGGCGTGGCTTGCGGTCTCCGCGGTGGTGTTCGGTGTCGCCTTCTTCGCGGTGGTCAATTCAACCACCGCCTTCGTCCGCTTCAACTATCCGCATGAGGAATGGCCGACCGCGATCGCCGCGATGACGGTGTCGTTCGGCGTCGGGCAGACGTTGGGACCGATCGTGGTCGGTGCGATCACGGACGTGCTGGGGAGTTTGTCCTATGCGCTGAACGTGTCGGCGGCGTTGCTGGCGTTGGGGGCGCTGCTATCGTTGCTTCAACGGAAGGTGGGGCCGAAGGGCTCAGTGCCGTAGGGTGGGCAAAGGCGCGTAGCGCCGTGCCCACCATCGTTCGTCAACGCGATGCAGAATTGGTGGGCACGCTTCGCTTTGCCCACCCTACAAGTTCAGAGCTCAACTCCCACTAAACGAATTATACCCCTGGTCTTCCCAATAGCCGCCCTTGTAGTCGTTGGTGACTTCCATCGACATCACGTATTTCGGGTTCTTGAAGCCGAGCTTGGTCGGCACGCGGATCTTCATCGGGAAGCCGTAGGCGCGGGGCAGGATGTCGTTGGCGTATTTGAACGTCATCTGCGTCTGCGGATGCAGCGCGGTGCGCATGTCGAGCGGTGAGTTGTAGCCGTCCTTGTCGGCGCACTGGAACCAGACATATTTGGCGCGGGTGTCAGCGCCGATCAGTTTTAAGAAATCGCGCAAGGGCGTGCCGGTCCAGCTGCCGATCGCACTCCAGCCTTCGACGCAGATGTGTCGGGTGATTTGCGTGAACTGCGGCAACTTGTACAGCTCCGGAAGCGTCCACGACTTCTTGTTGTCGACGAGGCCGCGCACCTCGAGCTTCCAGGCTTCGCCATCGACCTCGGGCGCGTCGTCGAGATCGTAATAGGCGTTGAACGGGAAGGGTTTTGTGATCGCGCTTTCCGGGAAAGTCGGCGCCAGCGCGTCGGGATTGAAGATGAAGGACTGCACCGCATCGTTGAACTTCGAAATCTTCGCCAACAGGGCGTCGGCTGACGAGGAATCGACCACATCGCAGCCGGTGAGCAAGGTCAGCGCGCCGAGGCTGGCGCCGCCCGCGATGAAGCGGCGGCGGGTGACGTCGGGCATCGTCTTGATGGAGTCCTTGATCAGCAGCCGCTTGTCGACGCCGGGGATCAGGAATGAACGTTTCGTCATGACTTCCTCCCTCTCAGCGACCGATGATCATCGCGCGCAGGCTCTTCGGCACCAGCAGCGCGAGCAGAACGTGAATGACAAGGAAGGCGCAGATCGCGGCCATGCAGAAGAAATGGACGTAGCGCGCGGTCGGATAATCGCCGAACAGCGTCACCAGCCAATGCAGCTGCACGGGCTTCCACATCGACAAGCCCGACAGCACGATCAACACGCCAACCACGATGATGCCGGCATAGAGCACGCGCTGCACAGAATTGTAGACGCTGAGGTCGTCATGGCTGAGCTTGAAGGTCAGCGCCGCCCTGACGTCGTGGATCACGCCCGCCGGCGTGATCGGCAGCAGCTTCTTAGCGAAGCGGCCGGTGGCAAAACCGGTAATGAGATAGGCGAGGCCGTTAACCATCAGCAGCCACATCGCCGCGAAATGCCAGAGCAGGCCGCCGCCGAGCCAACCGCCGAGCGTGTATTCGCGCGGAAAACTGAAGCCGAACAGCGGCGAGGCGTTATAAATCTGCCAGCCCGACAGGATCATCAGGACCATGGCGACCGCGTTGGTCCAGTGCATGACCCGGACCCAGACCGGCTGGATCACTTTGCCCGGAGTAGCCCTGACCTGCTCGTCGGATACGGTGAGGCTCGACATGGTGGTTCCGTCCTGTGAGATCGCGCTGACCATTATACGCCAGCGGCTCGGCGTTCGTTACATCAGCGCTTTCGCGAATCTGGCGCGCAGCTTCTCACAATAAAGCGAGCCGGGGGTACCCCCGACTCGCCTTGCCGTTCTTCCCTGCTCAGGGGGACTAAACAGGGTTCCGCGGTGTTACGTCGCCGGCATCAGCACGGTATCGACCACATGGATCACGCCGTTCGACTGGTTGACGTTGGAGATCGTCACCATCGAGGTGCCGCCCTTGGCATCGACGATCCAGACCTTGCCGTCCTGCTTCTTGACGGTGAGCTCCTCGCCCTCGACGGTCTTCAGCTTCTTGCCGTCGGTGAGGTCGGAGGCTTCGAGCTTGCCGGCCACCACATGGTAGGTGAGGATCTTGGTCAGGGTCGCCTTATTCTCAGGCTTGACCAGGGTGTCGACGGTGCCGGCCGGCAGCTTGCCGAAGGCGGCGTTGGTCGGCGCGAACACCGTGAACGGGCCCTTGCCTTCCAGCGTCGGGACGAGGCCGGCCGCCTTCACCGCTGCCACCAGCGTGGTGTGATCCTTCGAGTTGACCGCGTTCTGGACGATGTTCTTCGACGGGAACATCGCGGCGCCGCCAACCATGACGGTCTTTTCCTCGGCGCGGGCGGGCGCGACGACGGTCGCGGTGATGGCCAGCGCGCTGAAGGCTGCGGCGGTGAGATAGGCAATGCGCTTCGACATGGAGAAACTCCCGATTGAATTGTGACCGGCGATTGCCGGCGTTTGCGTTGGGCAACAACGGCGCCTGCGACAGTTTGACGTGAAGCAGTCACGCGTCGTTGGTCCGAACTACGGGACGGTTTGCGAAGCGGTTTCGGGGAATAACTTATTGTGATGCGTGAAACTATGCGCGGGATGGTGCGTGGGGTGCGCGAGCGCGCCTCACGCTCCACTGTCGTCCCGGCGAAGGCCGGGACCCATACTCCCGAAAAGCAGTCGTAGCGCGAGACAGGTAACCACGAGTCTTCGCCAAACTAATTCCTGTGGTTATGGGTCCCGGCCTTCGCCGGGACGACGAGTTGAGATTGTCGCGCGTGCTAAGACTCAATCCCTGTTGTGCGGCGTCTGAATGAATCCGCGATTATGCGTCGGGCTGATCAGCAGCTCGTTGATGCAGACGCGTGGCGGCATGCTGGCGATGAACGCGATGGTGCGGCCGAGATCCTCGGATTGCAGCATCTTGGCCTGCTCCTCCTCGCTCGGCACCACCGGACGCAGCTTGAGGATCGGCGTCGCCACCTCGCCCGGCATGAGACAGCAGGCGCGCAGGCCGTTGACGCATTCGTCCATGTTGAAGGAATGGGTCAGCGCCAGCACCGCATGCTTGGTGGTGGTGTAGGCCGGGCCCGGCATCTTCGAGACGTGGCGGCCGGCCCAGGACGAGACGTTGATGATCGAGCCGTCCTGCTGTTTGCGCATCGTCGGCAGCACCGCGCGCATGCAATAGAGCACGCCGTTGAGATTGACCTGGACGAGCTTGTCCCAGCCCTCCAGTTCCATGTCCTTCCAGCTCCGCTTGGGGACATTGATGCCGGCGTTGTTCACCAGAAGGTCGATCCGGCCGTGCTTCGCGACGATTTGATCAGCCGTCTTTTGGGCGTCGGCCGCGACCGCCACGTCCAGCGCGATCGCCTCGGCGGTCCCGCCGGCCTTCGTGATCTTCGCCACCACGGTCTCCAGGGCGTCCTTGCGACGACCGGAGACCACCACTGTCCAGCCGTCGGACGCAAGCGCTTCGGCGCCGGCCTCCCCGATCCCGCTGCCGCCGCCCGTGACCCAGGCCACGCGTTTCCCATTTTTGGTCATGCCAACTGTCTCCGTTGCTTCTTCGGGGCGGTTTTTGCTAATCCAGCCCTCGGTTTTGACCGGCTGAGCGGTCGAGGAAATCTTGCATGAACCAAGCTGCCAACGCCAATTTGTTTTCCCGCCTGTTCGACGGCCTGGACAGCCCTGCGCGCCTCGCGATCGAGACCCATGACGGCGCGCATATCAGCTATGGCGATCTGATCGCGCGGGCCGGGCAAATGGCGAATGTGCTGGTCGCGCGCGGCGTCAAGCCTGGCGACCGCGTCGCCGTGCAGGTCGAGAAATCGGTCGCGAATATCGTGCTGTATCTCGCCACGGTGCGGGCCGGCGCGGTCTATCTGCCCCTGAACACCGCCTATACGCTGAACGAGCTCGATTACTTCATCGGCGATGCCGAGCCGTCGCTGGTGGTCTGCGATCCCTCTAAGGCGGAGGGCCTCACCGCCATCGCCGCCAAGGTGAAGGCCAAGGTCGAGACGCTCGGGCCTGACGGCAAAGGCTCGCTGACCGAAGCCGCCGAGAAGGCGAGTAGCGAGTTCGCGACCGTCTTGCGGGCGAACGACGATCTCGCCGCGATCCTCTACACGTCCGGCACCACCGGCCGCTCCAAGGGCGCGATGCTCACCCACGACAATCTGGCGTCGAACTCGCTGAGCCTCGTTGGCTACTGGCGCTTCACCGACAAGGACGTGCTGATCCACGCGCTGCCGATCTACCATACCCACGGCCTGTTCGTGGCGACCAACGTGACGCTGTTTTCGCGCGCGTCGATGATCTTCCTGCCGAAGCTCGATTCAGATCTCATCATCAAGCTGATGGCGCGCGCCACGGTGCTGATGGGCGTTCCGACGTTCTACACGCGCTTGCTGCAAAATCCCGCGCTGTCGCGCGAGACCACGAAGCATATGCGCCTCTTCATCTCGGGCTCGGCACCGCTGCTGGCCGAAACCCATCGCGAATGGTCGGCGCGCACGGGCCACGCGGTGCTCGAGCGCTACGGCATGACCGAGACCAACATGAACACGTCGAACCCGTATGACGGCGAGCGCGTCCCCGGCGCAGTCGGCTTTCCCCTGCCCGGCGTTTCCGTGCGCGTGACCGATCCGGAGACGGGCAAGGAATTGCCGCGCGACGAGATCGGCATGATCGAGGTCAAGGGCCCGAACGTGTTCAAAGGCTATTGGCGCATGCCGGAGAAGACCAAGGCGGAATTCCGCTCCGACGGCTTCTTCATCACCGGCGATCTCGGCAAGATCGACGGCAAGGGCTACATCCACATTCTCGGCCGCGGCAAGGATCTCGTGATCTCCGGCGGCTTCAACGTCTATCCGAAGGAGATCGAGAGCGAGATCGACGCCATGCCCGGCGTGGTCGAATCCGCCGTGATCGGCGTGCCGCATGCCGATTTCGGCGAAGGCGTCACCGCGGTGCTGGTCTGCAGCAAGGGCACCGATGTGACTGAAGCCGCGGTGCTCAAGGCACTCGACGGGCGGCTGGCCAAATTCAAGATGCCCAAGCGGGTCTTCGTCGTCGACGAGCTGCCCCGCAACACCATGGGCAAGGTGCAGAAGAACGTGCTGCGGGATACGTACAAGGATATTTTCGCGAAGAAATAGCGGCGACTTAGCCGCACGACCGCGCCACATCCTCGCAGTCGTCCTGGCGAAAGCCAGGACCCATTGCCCCAGGGAGAAGTTTGGCGCGAAGCTGGTGACCACGAGTCATCGCAAAACCACTCCCTGGGGCAATGGGTCCTGGATCGGCGCTCGCTACGCGAGCTTGTCCAGGACGACGATGGAGTTAGCATTGCGAGCACTCTCATCACCGTCATTGCGAGGAGCCCTTGCGACGAAGCAATCCAGACTGCGACCGCGGAAAGATTCTGGATTGCTTCGCTGCGCGCGCAATGACGGAGTTTGTGGCGCCTACTGCCCGCCCAGCAGGCTCATCGCAAACCGGCTGCCGACGATAAACAGATAGCACCCGAAGGCCATCTCCAGCGTCCGCTTCGACATCGCGTGCGCGGCTCTCACACCTAGCGGCGCAGTGACCAGGCTCATCGGCATCACCAGCACGGCGCCGATCAGCGAGACGTAGCCCAGCGCGAACGGGATTTGCAGGGCCGTAACGGCCGGATAAGTCGCGGCCGCCGGCCAGCCGGCATAGATGTAGCCGAGCGCGCCGGGGATCGAGATCAGCACCGCG
Organism: Bradyrhizobium sp. LTSP849; assembly: GCF_000938255.1. Classification (GTDB taxonomy): domain Bacteria; phylum Pseudomonadota; class Alphaproteobacteria; order Rhizobiales; family Xanthobacteraceae; genus Bradyrhizobium. Next base: position 115,766 of record NZ_JYMR01000045.1, read on the forward strand.
AGCGCCGACGAGGTCGCGACCGCCTGATGAATCGGGCGGCCGTAAAACGTCATCAGCAGGTTCGAAAATAGCCCACCACCGATGCCCATCAGCGTCGACAAGATGCCGACGCAGAAGCCGTAGACGCGCATCAAGGGGCCCTTCGGCAGATCGTCGCCGAGCTTCCAGGTCTCGCGCGCGAAGATCAGTCGCACGGCGGCGGAATAGGCGACGCAGACGAAGACGATCTTGAACAGCCGCTCCGGCGCGTAGCGCGCGACCACGCTGCCGAGAACGACGCCGATCAGGATCGGCAGCCACCAGACGCGCAGGATCGACATGTCGACAGCGCCGCGTTTGTAATGCGCCTGGAACGAGCGGATCGAGGTCGGGATGATCACGGCGAGCGAGGTGCCAACGCAAAGCGGCATCCGCACCTCGAGCGGCACGCCGGCGATGCGGAAGCATTCGTAAAACACCGGCACGAGAATCGCGCCGCCACCGATGCCGAATACGCCGGCCAAAAATCCGGACAGCGCCCCGACTGCGATCAGCAGCAGCGCGAGCTCGACGAGCTCGTTGATATCAAGACCTGCAATCACCCGGATCTGCCCCGACAACTGGCCGCAACCTTTCCGATTCGTTCGTTCGGAATGAGCTGCGGAGCAAGCTGTAGGCGATCCGATTTGCGTGGTCGACACGCCACCCCTCCCGGCTGGGGTGGAATGCAAGGTGCGCATATCCGCCGCCTGACGGAAAATCGGTGCGCAAGGCGGAAATTGGAGAGGGCGCATCGGCCAACTGCGCCGCCGTGGGCGTCATGAACTGACTGGTTCGAACGGTGGCAGCCAGTCGGCGGCTTAGAGCCGTTCCAATAGTGATTTCAATGCGCCTCGGCCATCGCCACAAAAGATGAATTAATATTCTATCCTTGGTCGGTGCACCATCGCTCTGGTATACCAAGCCTCTGATTGGCCTGTTGCATCAACGGCGTAGTGCTGAACGCCGGTTCGATTTATGACGATTTGGAGATTGCGCAGGTGAAATCGACTCCGTAAATAGAGCCGACCTTTCGCGATCCCCGCGCGCCCTCTGCTGGGCCGCCATAAACATCAAAGCCCATGACCGCACGGATCGAACGACCGCTTTCACCACACATGCAAGTCTACCGCTGGACGCTGACGATGGCGCTGTCCATCGTCCACCGCGCCACCGGCATCGCCCTTTATGTCGGAACCCTGCTGCTGGTCTGGTGGCTGGTCGCGGCGGCCTCGGGACCTGCCGCCTACGCCAACGTCCAGGCCTTCACCGGCAGCATCATCGGCCGACTGATCGTGTTCGGCTACACCTGGGCGCTGATGCACCATATGCTCAGCGGCATCCGGCACTTCGTGTGGGACCTTGGCTATGGCTTCAAGGCCAATGAGCGCGAGGCCCTGACCTGGGGCGCGCTGATCGGCGGCATCGTGCTGACGGTGCTGATCTGGATCATCGCCTTCGCGATCGGAGGTGGACGATGAGCGCACCCGATACGCCGAAGCGCAGCATGCGCACCCCGCTCGGCCGCGTCCGCAATCTCGGCGCCGCCCATTCCGGCACGTCCGACTTCTGGCGCCAGCGCATCACCGCCGTCGCCATGACGCTGCTGATGATCCCGGCGCTGGTCATCGTCATGATGCTTCTCCGCAGCAACCATGCCGGCGCCGGGCAGATTCTCAGCTCGCCTCCTGTCGCCTTGATCCTTCTGCTCTTCATCGCTGCCAGCACCTGGCACATGAAGATCGGCATGCAGGTCGTGATCGAGGACTACGTCCATAACGAGAAGCTGAAGCTCGTCTCGATCATGCTCAACAATTTCTTCTCGGTCGCCGTAGCGCTCGCCTCGGCCTACGCGATCCTGAAGCTTTCATCCGGAGTGTAAGCCATGGCCACAGCAGCGAATGGCAAGGGCAACGGCGCACCCGCCACCAACGGAAAAGCCTATCCGATCGAAGACCACACCTATGACGTCGTCGTGGTCGGTGCCGGCGGCGCGGGCCTGCGCGCCGTGGTCGGCTGCAGCGAAGCGGGCCTCCGCACCGCCTGCATCACAAAGGTGTTTCCGACCCGCTCGCACACGGTCGCGGCGCAGGGCGGCATCTCGGCCTCGCTCGGCAACATGCACAAGGACGACTGGCGCTGGCACATGTACGACACCGTGAAGGGGTCGGACTGGCTCGGCGACCAGGACGCGATCGAATACATGGTGCGCAACGCGCCCGAGGCGGTCTACGAGCTCGAGCATTGGGGCGTGCCGTTCTCGCGCACCGAGGACGGCAAGATCTACCAGCGCCCGTTCGGCGGCATGACGCTGGACTACGGCAAGGGCCAAGCGCAGCGCACCTGCGCCGCTGCCGACCGCACCGGCCACGCCATGCTGCACACGATGTACGGCCAGTCGCTGCGTCACGCGGCCGAGTTCTTCATCGAGTTCTTCGCCATCGATTTGATCATGGACGACCAGGGCACCTGCCGCGGCGTCATCGCGCTCAAGCTCGACGACGGCACGCTGCATCGTTTCCGTGCCCAGACTGTGATTCTCGCGACCGGCGGCTACGGCCGCGCCTATGCCTCCTGCACCTCGGCGCACACCTGCACCGGTGACGGCGGCGGTATGGTGCTGCGCGCCGGCCTGCCGATGCAGGACATGGAGTTCGTGCAGTTCCACCCGACCGGCATCTACGGCTCGGGCTGCCTCGTCACCGAAGGTGCGCGCGGCGAAGGCGGCTATCTCGTCAACTCCGAGGGCGAACGCTTCATGGAGCGTTATGCGCCGTCGGCGAAGGACCTCGCCTCACGCGACGTCGTCTCGCGCGCAATGACCATCGAGATCCGCGAAGGGCGCGGCGTCGGCAAGAAGCAGGACCACATCTTCCTGCATCTCGACCATCTCGATCCCGCGGTGCTGGCCGAGCGGCTGCCGGGCATCTCCGAATCCGCAAAGATCTTCGCCAATGTCGACGTGACGCGCGAGCCGATCCCGATCGTGCCGACCGTGCACTACAACATGGGCGGCATCCCGACGAATTATCACGGCGAAGTCCTGACCAAGAAGGGCGGCGACGACAACGCCATCATCCCGGGCCTGATGGCGATCGGCGAAGCAGCTTGCGTCTCCGTGCACGGCGCCAACCGGCTCGGCTCGAACTCGCTGATCGACCTCGTGGTGTTCGGCCGCGCCGCGGCGCTACGCCTTGCCGAGAAGCTTACGCCCAACGCCAGCCAGCCGGAGCTGCCGGCGAATTCGTCCGAGCTCGCGCTCGGCCGCCTCGACCATTACCGCTACGCCTCCGGCGGCACGCCGACCGCGAAGCTGCGCGAAGGCATGCAGCACGTGATGCAGAACAATTGCGCGGTGTTCCGCACCGGCGATATCCTGACCGAGGGCCAGAACCTGATCGAGAAGGTCCACAGCGGCATCACCGACATCGCCGTGTCCGACCGTTCGCTGGTGTGGAATTCCGACCTGATCGAGACGCTCGAGTTCGACAATTTGATCTCGCAGGCCGTGGTGACGATGGACTCCGCCGCCAACCGCACCGAGAGCCGCGGCGCGCATGCGCGCGAAGACTTTTCCGCGCGCGACGACAAGAACTGGATGAAGCACACGCTGGCCTGGCTGGACGATTCCGGCAAGGTCAAGATCGAGTACCGCCCCGTTCACGACTACACCATGACCAACGACGTGCAGTACATCCCGCCGAAAGCGCGCGTGTACTGAGCGAACAGCGAAGGCCTTAATCGAAATGGTTGAATTCGCACTTCCGAAGAACTCCAAGATCACCGGCGGCAAGACCTGGCCGAAGCCCGCGGGCGCGACAGAAGTTCGCGAATTCCGCGTCTATCGCTGGAATCCGGACGACGGCAAGAATCCGAGTGTCGACACCTATTACATCGACACCCATGATTGCGGTCCGATGGTGCTGGACGGCCTGATCTGGATCAAGAACCACATCGACCCGTCGCTGACCTTCCGCCGCTCCTGCCGCGAAGGCGTCTGCGGCTCTTGCGCCATGAACATCGACGGCCAGAACACGCTCGCGTGCACCCGCTCGATGCACGACGTCAAGGACGGCGCGGTGAAGATCAATCCGCTGCCGCACCAGCCGGTGGTGAAGGATCTCGTTCCCGACCTCACCAATTTCTACGCGCAGTACGCCTCCATCGAGCCGTGGCTGAAGACGACCTCGCCGACACCGCAGAAGGAATGGCGCCAGAGCCATGAGGACCGCGAGAAGCTCGATGGGCTCTACGAGTGCATTCTCTGCGCCTGCTGCTCGACCTCGTGCCCGAGCTATTGGTGGAACAGCGACCGCTATCTCGGCCCCGCCGCCCTGCTCCAGGCCAACCGCTGGGTCTCCGACTCCCGCGACGAGGCGACCGGCGAGCGGCTCGATAATCTCGAGGACCCGTTCAGGCTCTATCGCTGCCACACCATCATGAACTGCTCCAAGGCCTGCCCGAAGGGCCTGAACCCGGCGGAAGCTATCGCCGAGCTCAAGCTCAAGATGGTCGAGCGGCAGATCTAGGCGTCATTTGTGCTGCGACCCCGGCCTGAGCGGCCGGGGCATTCTACAGCCGACGCCAATTTAAGTAGAATTTTTCACTAACCCGCGCAGCGAGCGATCCTGCGGACCGCAACCTCCGGTTCTCGCCATAAGCCGCTTCCTTCCCGGCGCGAAATTCAAGTAAGCTCACCGGTCTGGGACCGGAGCGACTGTGCAGGGCGCGCAACGCAACTCGCTGAGACTTTTGCAGTGGATGATGGCTGCATCCCTGGCGCTGCCGATTGCGCTGTTCGCCATCGCCTCCACGATCTCCTACACCTCCACACTGGACATCGCCGACCGCGAGATCGAGCGCACGCTGGATGTCGCGCATGAGCATGCGCTCAAGGTGTTCGAGACCATCGACCGCAGCCTCGCCGAGCTCAACGAAGTCGTGCGCAGCCTTCCCGACGACAACATTCGCGCGCGCGAACCTGTGCTGCACCAGCGCCTGAAGCAGCTGAGCGACTCCCTGCCGCAGCTCAAATCGGCCTGGATCTTCGATGCGGACGGAAAGGCCCTGGTCAACAGCCTTGCTTCACCGCCGCAGGAGTTGAGTTTCGCGGACCGCGATTATTTCTACGCCCATGTCGACCAGACCATCGGCACGTTCATCGGCGCCTCGCTGACGCCGCGGCCGCCCTATCAGGGTGCGCGCTTCTTCGGCGTGAGCCGCCGCCGCGATGCTGAGGACGGCAGCTTCATCGGCGTGATCCAGGCCTCCGTCCTCCCGGAATATTTCGAGAGCTTCTACGCCAGGATCGGCTCCGATCCCGGCAGCTTCTTCGCGATGGGGCGCACCGACGGCACGCTGCTGGCGCATTTCCCGCGGCTCGATCGCGACCTCCGGCTCGATCCGAACGGGCCGGTCGGCCGGAACATCGCAGCCCACCCGGATCACGGCCTCATCACCATCGCCTGGCCGTCGGACGGGATCGAGCGCCGCATCGGCTACCGGCGCATCGCCGAATACCCGATCTATATCAGCGCAGGGCTGGAGACCTCGGCGATCCGCGCGCGCTGGCTCGCCACCATGAGCCAGCATCTGGTGTTCGGCGTTCCCGCGACCGCGCTGCTGTTTGTTCTGCTGGCCTTCGCATTCCGGCGCACGCAGCATCTCCAGACGGAGGCCGCAAGGCGGCGCGAGGCCGAGGAGGCACTCAAGCACAGCCAGCGCCTGGAGGCGCTGGGACAGCTCACCGGCGGCGTCGCGCATGACTTCAACAACCTCCTGACCGTGATCCGCGCCTCCGTCGATCTGTTGAACCGGCCGCAACTGAGCGAGGAGCGGCGGCAGCGCTACATCACCGCCATCGCGGACGCGGTCGCGCGCGCGGCCAAGCTGACCTCGCAGCTGCTGGCCTTTGCGCGGCGGCAGACCCTGAAGCCCGAAGTGTTCGACGTCGGCGAGCGCTTGCAATCGTTGCACGACATGCTGGCCACGCTGCTCGGACCGGCGATCGAGATCGTCATGCGACTGCCGGCGGAGTCCTGCCTCGTCAATGCCGATGCCGGCCAGTTCGAAACGGCGCTGATCAACATGGCGACCAATGCGCGCGATGCCATGCAGGGCAAGGGCCGGATCGTCTTCACGGTGCAGGCGGCGACGAATGTTCCGGACACGCTGGCTCATCTCACCGGCCGTCAGTTCTCGAGCAACCACGGCTTCGTCAGCATTGCCGTCGGCGACACCGGCATCGGCATTCCCGCAGGCCGATTGGGGCGCATCTTCGAACCGTTCTTCACCACCAAGCAGGTCGGCCAGGGCACCGGCCTCGGCCTGTCGCAGGTGTTCGGCTTCGCGCGACAATCCGGCGGCGAGGTGACGGTGACGAGTGAGGTCGGCCAGGGCAGCACCTTCTCGCTCTATCTGCCGCGCGTGCCGCCGGATCTCTTGCCGCGGAGTCAGGCGCCGACCACGGCGCCGGCGGTGGCCGGCAGCGGCATGTCGGTTCTGGTGGTCGAGGACAATATCGAGCTCGGCAATTTCGCCGCCGACGGGCTGACCGAGCTCGGCTACAGCATCACGCTGATCGACAATGCCACCGACGCGCTCGCCGAGTTGCTCGTCGACGCGGATCGGTTCGACGTCGTGTTCTCGGACGTGGTGATGCCTGATATGACCGGGCTCGATCTCGCGCAGGCGATCCGCGATCGCAGCATTGGCGTGCCGGTCGTGCTGACCACGGGTTACAGCGAGGCACTGTCACAGGAAGGCAGCCTCGGCTTCGACCTCGTGCAAAAGCCCTATTCCATCGACGAACTGTCGCGCGTGCTGCACCGGGCGGCGCGGCTACGGCGGGTGCGCGACGGCGCCGCCGAATGAACCACGGCACCGGAACTCGCGGGAACCGTTTGATTTCTTTTGCGTTATCCGGCCATGCAAAAGCCGGCCGGAAAAAATGAGCAGGGCAGGAAGCCGCCCATTGTCGAAATCACTGGCGAGAATGGCGAGGACGTCGCTCCGCCGCCGCCCGAACTGGTCGAGCCCGATCCCGAACTATCGCCTGAAGAGGCCGAGCAGGCGCGCAAAGACTATCTGCTGACGCGCTTCTGGATCAGCGCCCGCGGCTTCTGGGGCCGCAAGGGAGACCGGCTGGCGTGGCCCTACTCGATCGGCCTCGGTGTGCTGATCGTCCTCACCGTCGGCTTCCAGTACGGCATCAATGTCTGGAATCGCGCGATCTTCGACGCGATCGAGAAGCGCGATGCGACGGCCGTCTTCCATCTCTCCGCGGTGTTCTTCCCGCTCGCGATCGGCAGCATCGTGCTCGGCGTGGCGCAGGTGTTTTCGCGCATGGGCATCCAGCGGCGCTGGCGCGCCTGGCTCACGGCGAGCGTGCTGACGCGGTGGCTCGGCCATGGCCGCTACTATCAGCTCAACCTCGTCGGCGGCGACCACAAGAACCCGGAATACCGGATCGCCGAGGATCTCCGCATCGCGACGGATTCGCCGGTCGATTTTCTCGCCGGCGTGACCTCGGCGCTGCTGTCGGCGGCAACCTTCATCGTCGTGCTCTGGACCATCGGCGGCGCGCTCACGGTTACTCTTGGCGGCTCCGCGATGACCATTCCCGGCTTCCTTGTGATCGCCGCGATCCTCTACGCCGCGATCGCCTCCGGCTCGATCCTGGTGATCGGCCGGCGCTTCGTGCAGATCTCCGAGGACAAGAACCAGGCCGAGGCCGATTTCCGCTACACGCTGACGCGCGTGCGCGAGAACGGCGAAAGCATCGCACTGCTCGGCGGCGAGGAGGAAGAACGCGGCGGCATCGATCGCAACTTCACCAACGTGCTGCGGCAATGGGCGCGGCTCGCCGGCCAGCACATGCGTACCACGCTGGTGTCGCAGGGATCGAGCCTGGTTGCGCCCGTGGTCCCTCTCTTGCTCTGCGCGCCAAAATTCCTCGACGGCAGCATGAGCCTCGGACAGGTGATGCAGGCGGCGTCCGCCTTCACCATCGTGCAGAGCGCGTTCGGCTGGTTGGTCGACAATTATCCGCGGCTGGCCGACTGGAACGCCTGCGCACGCCGCATCGCCTCGCTGATGATGTCGCTCGACGGTCTCGAACGCGCCGAGCAGGGCGACGGCTTCGGTCGCATCAAGCGCGGCGAGACCAGCAATGACGCCATGCTGGAGCTAAACGATCTCTCGGTCACGCTCGACGACGGCACCGCCGTGGTCGGCGAGACCGAGGTGGTGGTCGCGCCCGGCGAGCGCCTGCTGGTCGCCGGCGAATCCGGCACCGGCAAGAGCACCCTGGTGCGCGCTATCGCGGGCCTCTGGCCATGGGGCGGCGGCAGCGTCAATTTCCATCCCGACCGGCGGCTGTTCATGCTGCCGCAGCGGCCCTACGTGCCGTCCGGCAGCTTGCGCCGTGCGGTCGCCTATCCCGGTGCCGAAGATGACTGGACCGTGGAAGAGATCGGCGAGGCCCTGCACAAGGTCGGCCTCGACCATCTCAAGGAGAAGATCGCGGAGGAAGCGCCGTGGGATCAGACCCTGTCCGGCGGTGAGAAGCAGCGCCTCGCCTTTGCGCGGCTGTTGCTGCACAACCCCGACATCGTCGTGCTCGATGAAGCGACCTCGGCGCTCGACGAGAAGAGCCAGGACAAGATGATGAAGATGGTCACCGACGAGCTGCCGAAGGCAACCATCGTCAGCGTCGCGCATCGCGTCGAGCTGGAGGCCTTCCACAGCCGCAAGATCGTGCTGGAGCGCCGCAAGGGCGGCGCAAAACTCGTCAGCGACATCGACCTGATCCCGCGCAAGGGCAAGCGCAAGCTGCTCGGCCGCTTCCTGCGCCAGCGCAGGCCGACGCCGAAGAAGGCGGCGTGACCCGTAGCCCGGATGGAGCGAAGCGTAATCCGGGAATCGCGCCACAAATGAAAACCCCGGATTACGCTGCGCTCCATCCGGGCTACAGGCCTCTCGTGAAGATTGGAGTCCCCGGCAAAACCGGCTATGCATGCGCCGCTTGCAACGAGGATCCTTGGCTTGACGCCCGACAACGCCCCATTGTCCGCGCCGTTCGGCGCGTTCGCACCGAACACGGCGCAGGCCGCGATCATCCGCCTCGCACAACGCTCGGGGCTGAAGCGCGGCGCATTCCGGCCCTGGATGTCGCGGCTGGTCAATCTGCTGCGCGGCGGTCCGGTCGACGTGCAGTATCAGGGCGCCTCGTTCCGCTTCTATCACCAGGGCAGCGCGACCGAGCGCGGCGCGCTGTTCAACCCTGACTACAATCTCGACGAGCTCGACTTCCTGCGCCAGCATACGCAAGCCGGCGGCGTGTTCGTCGATGTCGGCGCCAATGTCGGCACCTTTGCGCTGGTGATGGCACGGCAGGTCGGGCCCGCGGGCAAGGTGGTCGCGATCGAGCCGCATCCGATGACCTTTGGGCGGCTCTCGTTCAATCAGGCTGCATCGAAAGCGACGCAGGTGCGCCTGGTGCAGGCGGCTGCGGGCGACAGCGACGGCGAGCTGATGATCGAGAGCGGCGGCGGCAATCTCGGCGCCACGCATGTCGTGACTGGCGCGGCCAGCGCCGATGCGATCAAGGTGCCTTCGCTGCGGCTGACACGCATCCTCGACGAGGCCGGCGTCACGCAAGTCGATGCGCTCAAGATCGACGTCGAGGGTTTTGAGGACCGCGTGCTGATCGGCTTCTTCCGCGATGCGCCGCCCTCTTTGTGGCCGCGCGCGGTTGTCATCGAGCATCTGTCACAAGACGAATGGCGGGACGATTGTATTGCAGACATGGTCGCGCGCGGCTTTGCGATTGCGCGCAAGACGCGGAGCAATACGTTCCTGTCACGCTGACGACGACGAACAACGGAGGTTGCGATGATCGATCATATGGGCTTCTCCGTCTCCGACTATGAGCGCGCGAAAGCGTTCTACGCCAAGGCGCTGGCGCCGCTCGGCTACAGCCTGATCAAGGAAGTGACGCAAGAGCAGACCGGGCACGATCCGGCCGCGGGCTTCGGCGCCGACGGCAAGCCGGATTTCTGGATCGGCGGCGAAGGCGCGCTCAATAAGCCGGTGCATGTCGCGATCCTGGCGAAGGACCGCGCCACAGTCGACGCCTTCTACAAGGCGGCGATGGCAGCCGGCGGACGCGACAACGGACCACCCGGCATCCGCGCGCATTATCATTCGAACTATTACGGCGCGTTCGTGCTCGACCCTGATGGACACAACATCGAAGCCGTCTGCCACGCGCCCGAATAAGACGGCGACGCGAGACGGAACATCGGCGCGGCATCATCGTTGTCGTTCTCCCGACAACTGATCTCGATGATGCCGATGCCGATCGAACCGCCCGAGATACCGCCGTCGACACCCGGCACGCCCACCGAACCGCCGCCCGGAATTCCGCCGGGCAATCCGCAGCCTGAAATTGCGCCGCCGGTGCGCGAGCCCGGCGAATCACCACGGCCCGACGAATTGCCGGGCCATATGCCTGAAGAGATTCCATCGCGAGGCCCGACTGGTCCTCTCACACCGAATCCAGCGACGGATGCCAATTCGCCGCAGGATCACACATCGGGCGAAGCATCACATGTGAGGCGATTGCAACCTGCCTCTGAATGCGCAATGAACGTCGCCAGCGTGACGTGATTTGCGTGCAGAAATAAATCGGGCCGCGACCTCTTCGCCCGCCACAATGCGGCCCAACGCGTAGCTGTTGATCCCAACACTTCGTCAAAGAACCTTCCGGGGAAGTTCATCACCATGACCAATCTTCGTTTCGTGCTGCTCGCCACGACGGCTCTGACCGCGATGCAATTCGCAAGCTCCGCATCACATGCGCAAAGCGCGCCGCTCGTGGTCGCGCAGGCCCAGCCAGAGACGGGCCCTGACGGAAAACCGAAACAGCCTCCGAAGGAAGCGCCAAAGGCACCGCCGCCGGCCGCGCGCCCGGCAGCGCCGCCTCCGCCGCCGCCTGCGGCTCCCGCCCGCCCGACCGCACCGCCGCCGACGGCAGCACCGCCGCATCCGCCCGCCGCGCCCCCGCCGGCTGCCGCGCCGGCACGTCCGACGCCACCGCCGCCGCCGGCTCCGACTCATCAGGCACCTCCGCCGCCTCCGCCATCACCTGCTGCGCCCAAGGCACCGACGCCGCCTCCGGCCGCGGCCCCGCAGCAGCACGCGCCGACGCCGCCACCCGCGGCACCAGCACGTCCCGCCACCACGCCGACGCCTCCGCCGCCCGCAGCCGCGCCTCCTGCAGCGGCCCCTGCGGCGCGACCTCTCCCGACGGCACCAGCCCCGACGGCAACGCCCGCTCCGACGCCTGCGGCTCCCGCAGCTCGCCCGGCGACACCTGCTGCCCCGACCGCCACACCAGCGGCGCCCGGCAGCACGCCTGGCGCTCCGCCGCCTGGACGTCCCGGCGCTGCTCCTCCGGCTGCTGGATCGCCCGCTCCCGGCGCAACCCCAGCTCCTGGTGGCGCGATGACACCGCCTCCCGGACGTCAGGGTGGCACGCCGCCCGCGGGCGCGCCCGCTGCTGCTGGAGCACCTCCTGCGGGCACACCGCCTGCGGCACCGCAGGCTGGCGTCCCGGCCCGACCACCCGCACCGCCTGCCGGCGCCGCAGCGCCATCGGTCGTCCCCGGTTCGGCGGCGGCCGCGGTTCCGGCCAACAGGGCGCAGAACGCCCCGCCGACAGTCAGTTCGGCCTTCCGCGCCGCGCCTACGACCACCACGCCGCTGCCGCCACCGCCGCGCCCGCAGCAGCGTGACCTGACGCCGATTGCGATCGGCGCAGGCGTCGTCGCCGGTGTCGTGATCGGCGCCACCATCGCCGACATGCACAACCAGCGCCGCGAGGTCGTCGAGGGCGGCCGCACCGTCTACACCGAGCCGGACCGCATCATCATCCGCGATCCGGGCGGACAGGCCTATGTCCGCGGCAACGATCTCTATCGCTTCCGCTATGGCGCCCGCGACATCCGCACCGACACCGTCGGCGGCGAAACCCGCACCGTCGTGATCCGTCCTGACGGGAGTCAAATCATCACAGTGGTCGGTGCGGACGGATCGCTGCTGCGCCGAATCCGCCGGGACCCCCGCGGGCAGGAGCTCGTCATCATCGACAACAGCTATCGCGATCCGCGCGCGGTCGGCGGCTTCTATGTCGACGTGCCGCCGCCGGTGGTCAACATCCCCTATGATCGCTACATCGTCGACGCCGAGGAGGCTTCGCCGCAGGTGATCTACGAGACGATGGCAGCGCCGCCCGTGCAACGAATCGACCGGCGCTACTCGCTCGACGAGATCCGCTACAGCCCCAACGTTCGCATGCAGATGCCGAGCATCGACGTCAACACGATCACCTTCGAGCTGGGATCGTGGACCATCCCGCCGGACCAGGCTGCGCGGCTGCAGGCGATCGCCGACGGCCTCAACCAGGCGATCCAGCGCAACCCACGCGAGGTGTTCCTGATCGAGGGCCACACCGACGCGACCGGCAACGACGTCGACAATCTGTCACTGTCGGACCGCCGCGCGCAGTCCGCGGCCGAATTGCTGACGCAGCAGTTCAATGTGCCCGCTGAGAACCTGACGTCGCAGGGTTACGGCGAGCAGTATCTGAAGGAGCAGACGCAAGGACCGAGCCGGATCAACCGGCGCGTCACCGTGCGCCGCATCACGCCGCTGCTCAACGGCGGCCAGGCCTCGCTGCCGCCGCCCCCGCCCGGCACCACGCCGCCGCGCTGAGGCGAAGTCCACAAATGCAAAATGGCCGGGAGCGATCCCGGCCATTTTTGTTTGAGGCGATTGCACGCGAGGCGGCGACACGGCGCGAACTCGTAGGGTGGGCAAAGGCGCGTTTGCGCCGTGCCCACCATCACTGCCGTCGTAGAAAGATGGTGGGCACGCTTCCGCCTTCGCTCTTCGAGCTACGGCGGACAAGTCGCTTTGCCCACCCTACGGCACTAGTCCTTGTCGTTCTCGAGCTTGAAAATCTGCGAGCCTTCGCTGCCCGACAGCAAGCCCGTATCCGTGTAGAGCTTCAGCTTGGTGCGCGTGTCGGCGATGTCGAGGTTGCGCATGGTGAGCTGGCCGATGCGGTCGGCCGGCGTGAAGGCGGCGTCCTCCACCTTCTCCATGCTGAGCCGCTCCGGCGCATAGGTGAGGTTGGGGCTTTCCGTGTTCAGCAGCGAATAATCGTTGCCACGGCGCAGCTCCAGCGTGACCTCGCCGGTGACGGCCCGCGCGACCCAGCGCTGCGCGGTCTCGCGCAGCATCAAGGCCTGTGAGTCGAACCAGCGACCCTGGTACAGCAGGCGCCCGAGGCGCATGCCGCTGATGCGGTACTGCTCGATGGTGTCTTCGTTATGAATGCCGGTGATGAGGCGCTCATAGGCAATGTGCAGCAGCGCCATGCCGGGCGCCTCGTAGATGCCGCGGCTCTTGGCCTCGATGATGCGGTTCTCGATCTGGTCGCTCATGCCGAGGCCGTGGCGGCCACCGATGGCGTTGGCCTCGAGGAACAGCGCGACGGGATCGGCGAAGGTCTGGCCGTTCAGCGCCGTGGGCTGGCCTTCCTCGAAGCGCACCACGACTTTCTCGGCCTTGACGTTGCAGTCGTCGCGCCAGAACGGCACGCCCATGATCGGGTTGACGATCTTGATGCCGCTGTCGAGGCTCTCGAGGTCCTTGGCCTCGTGGGTGGCACCGAGCAGGTTGCTGTCTGTCGAGTACGCCTTCTCGGCGCTCATCTTGTAGGCAAAGCCCTGGGCAGTCATGAACGCCGACATTTCAGCGCGGCCGCCGAGCTCGTCGATGAACTGCTGATCGAGCCAGGGCTTGTAGATGCGCAGGCCCGGATTGGTCAAAAGGCCGTAGCGGTAGAAGCGCTCGATGTCGTTGCCCTTGAATGTCGAGCCGTCGCCCCAGATGTTGACGCCGTCCTCCTTCATGGCCGCAACCAGCATCGTGCCGGTGACGGCGCGCCCCAATGGCGTGGTGTTGAAATAGGTGATGCCGCCGGTCGAGATGTGGAAGGCGCCGGACTGGATCGCCGCGATACCTTCATGGACCAGTTGCGTGCGGCAATCGACGAGCACCGCTTTCTCCGCGCCAAACTCCATCGCCTTGCGCGGGATCTCGTTGTAGTCGGCTTCGTCCGGCTGGCCGAGATTGGCGGTATAGGCGTAGCAACGCGCGCCCTTCTGCTTCATCCAGAGCAGCGCCGCGCTGGTGTCGAGGCCGCCGGAAAAAGCGATGCCGACTTTCTCACCCTTGGGCAGGCTTTTCAGGATCGTGGTCATGGGGCTTCCAATCGGGTCTCAAGGGGCGGATGGCGGGTGTGGTTTGACCGCGCGAATATCAAATTTTGAGAGCCGGGGCACGCGTTTAATGGCGCCCCGGCAGACTCACACGGATGGCGCGGCGCCTGTTTTGCCACCGAACAGGCGCTGGCGGAGCCGGTAAGCGGGCCAGTTCAGCCGGGTCAGGGCGGCATCGACCGCCTCGTCCGAGAAGCGGGTCCGCGGCCAGCGGTAAATCAGCGCGTAGGCAAACCAGATTACGATGAAGGTGACGAGGCCGGCGATCGAGACATCGGTGAAGAAGTGTCCGCCAAAGGCCATGCGGAGCCCGCTGGTCACCAGACCAAAGACAACCGCGCCGGCATAGGCGAGCGGCCGCCATGCCGGCGGGGCCAGCGCGGCCGGCGCCAGCGTCCAGAACGCGGTCGCGCCCTCGCCGGAGAAGAACGAGCAGTTGCGCGCGCAATCGCCGCGCGGATCCCACCACGGCACGAATTGCTGATCACCGGCGAACTCTGTCACCACCACCGGCCGTGGTCGGCCCCAATAGGTCTTGAAGGTGAGATTGGTGAGAATGCCGGCCGACATGATGATCGTGACAAGCAGGAACACGATCGCGCGCCCCGACACCATCAGCGGCCGGTCGGGCCGGATCATCTTGACCACGAGCGCGATCAGCGGAGGCAGCACGAATGCCCAGGCAACCCACATTGCCGCGTCACGCGCAACACCGGCCCAGCCGATCAACTTGAGCGGAAACGTCTTCGTATCGGGGTCGAAGAACAGCGCGGCAAGTTTTAGATCGAGTTCGGGATAGAGGCCGAAGACGACGCCGATCACGAGCCACAGCGCCAGGGCGATGAAGAGTCCAGTACGGTTCATGGCGCGCGGTTTAGCGGAGGCGGGGAGAGATGAAAACCCCGGAATCGGTCGCGGCTGGCGCGGCAAGCCATAACGAAATTGTCAAAGCACGATGCCTCCACAACGTCGTCCCGGCGAAGGCCGGGACCGATAGCCACAGGGAGACGTTTGGCGAAGACTCGTCATGGGTCCCGGCCTTCGCCGGGACGACACTGAGTATGTGGTCTTTGCTCCAGAGCAGCCGCGTACCGTCACGGCGCATCGGGCCGCGACTGCAATGGCAGCGGCGGGGGTGGATTGCGCGGGGGCGGCGGATTGCGCCAGGCGCCGGCGTTGCGGCCGGCGATCAGCCAATAGACCACCCCGGCGACGATGCCCGCACCGGTCATGATCTCGAGGTGACGCCGCACGATGCCTTCGAATTGCAGCGTATCGGAGTGAAAGGGAACGAGGCCGAGATAGCAGGCCAGCCCGACCAAGCCGCCGGCGACGGCATAAGCCAGCGCGCTGCGGATGTAGAGCGCTTCAGTGATCGCGACGATCACCGCCGCCGGCACCAGCGCAAAGCCGGAGACGAAGATGAAGCCGAAACCAAGCAGGATATCGATCGTGCCCTGATCGACGGGGCCGGCGCCGAGATCGGAGAATTCCGGAAACAGCAGCGCGCCGACCACGATGATGCCGCCGACGAAGCAGGCGGCGAGGAAGCCGATGAAGATGACGACGAGGCGGCCGATCAGGGACATGACGGGAAAGCCAGCTTCGCCGTCATTGCGAACGCAGCGAAGCAATCCAGACTGTCTCTGCGGAAAGACTCTGGATTGCTTCGCTTCGCTCGCAATGACGAGGATGCGACAGCGCGGGCACGCATCGTTAATCCGTCATCGCCATGGCGCGTAGCGCCTGGCGTTCGCGGACGGACAGTTTTTCAGTCTCCGACTTGAGCTGGCCGCAGGCGGCGAGGATGTCGCGGCCGCGCGGGGTGCGCACCGGCGAGGAATAGCCGGCGTTGAAGATGTATTCGGAGAACTTTTCGATCTGGTCCCAGTCCGAGCATTCATAGGCTGTGCCGGGCCAGGGATTGAACGGGATCAAATTGATCTTGGCGTGGATGCCCTTGAGCATCTTCACCAGCAGCTTCGCATCATCGAGCGAGTCGTTGACACCCTTGAGCATCACATATTCGAAAGTGATGCGACGGGCGTTCGACGCGCCGGGATAGTCGCGACAGGCCTGTAACAATTCGGCGATCGGATATTTGCGGTTGAGCGGCACGAGCTCGTTGCGCAACTCGTCGCGCACCGCATGCAGCGAGATCGCGAGCATCACGCCGATCTCGTCGCCGGCACGCACGATGTTCGGCACCACGCCCGACGTCGACAGCGTGATGCGGCGGCGGGAGATGCCGATGCCTTCATTGTCGCCGACAATGAGCAGTGCGTCGCGCACCGCGTCGAAATTGTACAGTGGCTCGCCCATGCCCATCATCACGATGTTGGTGACGCGACGCGTGCCGTCCTCGCGATCGGCCCAATCATTCAGACGATCGCGCGCCACCATCACCTGGCCGACGATCTCGCCAGCAGTGAGATTGCGTACCAGACGCTGGGTGCCGGTGTGGCAGAACGAGCAATTCAGCGTGCAGCCGACCTGGGAGGAAACACACAGCGTGCCGCGATCATTCTCGGGAATGTAGACGCACTCGACTTCGTGCGCCCTCTCGACATTGTCGCCGCTCGGCAGCCGCAGCAGCCATTTGCGAGTGCCGTCGTTTGAGATCTGTTCGGCGACGACCTCGGGCCGGTCGACGGTGAAATGCTGGGCGAGATCGCCGCGAATGCCCTTGGACACCGAGGTCATCTCGTCGAAATTCTGGGCGCCGCGGAAATACATCCAGTGCCACAGCTGCTGCACCCGCATCTTGCGCTGCGCAGGAGCGACGCCAATCTCGCCGAGACGATCGGCAAGCTCTGTCCGCGACAGGCCGATCAGCGACGGCTTGGCCGGCGGCACATAGACTTCGAGTGGGGTCTTCTCCACCAATGTTGCGTTGTGCGGCTCGGTCGTCGGTTGCATTGAATGGCCTAGTGTCACCGGTGTCTAAATCGTCATGCCCAGCATGACCGTTCGAAGGACGGCGTCGCCGTGACGACAGAAAATCTGGAACCGCCCCTATATAGCAACCGGAACACCCGATTGCGACCGTGGCTGTTGCCTAGCCTTAAAGGCTTAAGCCTACGCCCTTAACGCCGGCAATCCTGCGAAATCCGGTCCAGCGCCTGGGCGAGGCCCTTCAGCGAGAAAGTATCGGTCGTCTCCGTCCCCTTGGCCGAGACGCCCTTGACCACGAGATCGGCGGATTTGCGCATGGCTTCGACCATCCGCTCCTCCTCGGCCGCGTTCTTGATCCAGAGGCCGTCACCCTGGGTGTACATCGCGAAGGCGGCGCCGCCGACCTCGACCGACGATTCCGAGCCCGGCTTCAGCGCGTAGCCGATCATGACCGAGACTTCGTTGTTCACCTTTTCCGCCGGCCGGGTCGAGACGAAGGCATAGGCGGGGTCACGCGGCCGGTTCGGCGGATTGGTTTTGGACGACGAGGGCTTTGCCAGCGCGAAGCAGACTTTCTTGCCATTGGGGGTCGCCGAATAGGCGCCCCAGGTGCCGAACTGGCCGATCAGCGTCGGGTCAGCACCGCCCGCAACCGCTGCGGGAACGGCCGCAGGTTTGCTCTCGGGCTTTGCCGCCGTCTTCGCGGCAGGAGCGGCCGGTTTTGCCGCGGCCTTCGGCGCCGGTTGCGGCGTCTGCGCTCGCGCGGAATCACTGATTCCACACGCCGTCACACCAATCATCAAAGCCAAAAATAGCGCCCGCCACATGCTGGAGTGGTTCCCTCAATATTGTGACTGGAAGATGGCCCGGCCGCGTTTTGTCCCCGAGCAGGGATAGCCGGGAAAGCCCAATTTGGGAAGGCAGTTAGCGGGACGACGCGGCTGGCCCTCGACTAGCTTTTGGCGCGCGCGGCACGCTGCTCGGCCCATTGCGCGTCGGTCCAGCGCAACAGATCCTCGGCGCCGGAACTGCGCAAATGCGCGCCGCCGTCGATCACCACCATCTCGCCATTGATGTAGCCGGCGCGATCCGAGACCAGGAAACTGGCGAGATCGGCAAGCTCGCTGTGCTCGCCAGTGCGGCCGAGCGGGTTGCGCGCGGTCCAGCCTTCGTCGCGGCCCTCGGGACGGAGCTGCCCGGACGCGCCGGCGGTCGGGAACGGGCCCGGCGCGATCGCGACAGTGCGGATGCCCTTCGGGCCCCATTCCACCGCGAGGCTCTTGGTCATCGCCAGCACCGCCGACTTCGCCATCGCAGACGGGACGGTGAAGGCGCGGCCGGTGATGGTGGAGGTCGAGAGGATCGAGAGCACGACGCCCTTGTGGCCGCCCTCGATCCAGCGCTGACCGGCAGCGAACGTGCAATACATCGCGCCATGCAGCGTCGGCGCCAGGATCGCATCCGCGGCACGGAACGACAGATGCTCGCTCTGTGCGATGAAGGTCGCGGCAGCATTGTTGACGAGAATGTCGAGCGGCCCTTTGCGCCAGATCGCGTCCATCATGCCGTCGACGGCGGCACCGTCGCGGATATCGCAGGCGATCGCGGTGACCTTGCCGCCGGTCTCTCCGCGCATCTCGGCTGCCGCGGTCTCCAACCGATCGAGCTTGCGGCCGCAGATGACGAGCTCCGCGCCAAGCGAAAGGAAGCGGCGCCCCATCGCGGCGCCGAGGCCCGAGCCGCCGCCGGTGACGAGGATGCGCTTGTCCTTGAGCAAAGCTGTTTCAAACATCGTTTGAATCCTCCCTTTTCTTCTTACTTCGTCATTGTGAGCCAACGGGTCCGCGCGACGCGCGGCCCGATGACAGGCGCCGCGAAGCAATCCAGAGTCCGTCCTGCGGAAATAGTCTGGATTGCTTCGCTGCACTCGCAATAACGCGAGGATAGGCCTGCGCATCGCTTTGGGCAAAGAAACCGGATTGTCGCCCGTGCTTAAATCCGGCAGAAACAGCCAACTATAATTCTGCCTCGAAACGCCAAGTGCTCTCAAGAAGGTGTCGCCATGAAAGCCATCCTCTGCTCGCAATATTGCCAGCCCGACGATCTCGTGCTCGCCGATGTGCCGGATCCGGTGGCGGGCCCCGGCGAAGCCGTGATCACGATCAAGGCCGCGGCGCTGAACTTCTTCGACATCCTGATGATTCAGGGCAAGTACCAGATCAAGCCGCCGTTCCCGTTCTCGCCGGCTGCCGAAGTTGCCGGTGTGATCGAGAGCATCGGCCCCGGCGTCACTGAGGTGAAGGTCGGCGATCGCGTCGTCGCGTCCTGCGGCCACAACGGCGCGCGCGAGAAAATCGCGCTACCGGCGGCATCGATCGTCAAAATCCCCGACAATCTCGATTTTGACCGCGCGGCCGGCATCATCATCATCTACGGCACCGCGCTGCATGCGTTGGAAGATCGCGCGAGCCCTAAGCCGGGCGAGACGCTCGCCGTGCTGGGTGCGGCCGGCGGCACGGGCCTGGCTGCCTGCGAGCTCGGCAAGCTGATGGGCCTGAAGGTGATCGCCTGCGCCTCGTCGGACGAGAAGCTTGAGTTTGCGAAGGCGCATGGCGCCGAGCTGACGCTGAACTACGGCAAGGAAGATTTGAAAGAGGGCCTGCGCAAGCTCACCGGCGGCAAGGGCGTCGATATCATCTTCGATCCGGTTGGTGGTACGTATGCCGAGCAGGCGTTGCGCTCGATCGCCTGGGAAGGCCGCTTCCTGGTGATCGGCTTTGCCGCCGGCGACATTCCGAAGATGCCGCTGAACCTCGCGCTGCTGAAGGGCTGCGATATTCGTGGCGTGTTCTGGGGCGCATGGACCCGGCTCAACCCGGCGAAGAACCGCGCCAATCTCGAGAAGCTCGTGAAGTGGACAGCCGAAGGAAAAATCTCCTCGCATGTCGACCGCACCTTCCCCTTGGCGCAGACCGCCGACGCCCTGAAGGTGCTCGCGGGACGCCAGGCCATGGGCAAGGTGATTTTGCATCCGTAATCGCGGTGCTGCTTCTACACACTCAACTGTCATCGCCCGCGAAAGCGGGCGATCCAGTATTCCAGAGACAGTGTGAGGATACGGAGAAGCCGCGGCGTACTGGATTCCCCGCCTTCGCGGGGAATGACAGCGAGCGCGGGACACGCGGTGTGCCCACCGCCGCACGGTAAAAACGCCCTCAACCATGGCTGCCAAAATTGCGGTGCATTCCGCGGGCTCGCCCCAATCAAACCCAAATATCTCCCGATTCGCGCCAACCGCCGTCGTTTTTTGGGCTGATTCAAATTGCGATTTACCGGTTCCAGTTTGCGGGGCGCTTCTGGACAACAACAAGAAGACTGAAGCCTGGAAGGCCCTCGCGTTGCGTCAGTAATGGGGAGCATCACCATGGAGACGACGGCGTACCGTCCGTCCAGGGAGTCGAGGGCGTTCGGCTCCGATCGATCTGCATCACATCCGTCCACCGCGTCTTACATCCGTGCGCACGCCGCGCGTGCCGATCTTTCGCACGACGATCCAGTTCCACTCTTCTTGTCCGATCCGCTCGGCGCGCCCGACCCACGGGAATATGCGCCGCGGGAGTTGCGCCTGAGGACCCGACTGGTCCCACGCATTCTCGCCGGCGTTCTGGCGATATCCACCATGGCAATCCTGGTCGGGCTATGTCAGCCCGATCTTCGCAGCCTCGTCACCGCCAATGCCGGTGGCGCGACGAGCACAGCTGCTGATCAGCCTGTGGCTCCGCCGAGCGCACCAATTGCACGGCAGGCTCCGATCAAGGACCCGGCCCGCGTGACCAACACGAGGCTGGCGAGCGCCGACGCGCAGGACCTTCCAGCACCGTCGACGCCAAGCCGCGAAGCGATCGCGACCGCCTACCAGATTGCGCTGCAAGCCCAGGCGCCTGTGACCGCGCCCGTGCCCGTCGCCGTGCAGCCTGCGCCGCCTCAACCTGCACCGCCTCAGCCTGCGAGAGCGCTCGACGCCGACACGCTGGCAGGACTGATGACGCGCGCGAAGAGCCTGATCGGCGTCGGCGATATCGCCGCCGCGCGCCTGCTGCTCGAACGCGCGGCCAATGCGCAAGATGCAACGGCAACACTTTTGCTGGCCCGGACCTATGATCCGGCAGTGCTCGGCACCAGGGATTCGCGGAGCGTCAACGCCGACGCGACCGTGGCACGCGACTGGTACCAGAGGGCCGCAGCCCTCGGATCGGCGGAGGCGCAGCAGCGCCTCGCTCAGCTCTCGAACTAGAACTTATCAGGGGACATCATGCGTAACGCTTTGGGAATGGCGCTTGCCGCCATCATGACCATCTGTGCCTTCGCGGCACGCGCCGAGCAGACCGAATATGATCCGGCCAAGGTCTCGGACAGCCTGAAGGCCATCTTCCAATTCGGCTCGACCTCGACCAAGCAGGCGCTGAACGCCAACACTGTCACGCTGATCACCGGCACGATCGGCGGCACCTATGTGCAATTCGGCGCCGACCTCGCTTCCGTGCTCGACGACGGCAACAAGATCCGCGTGCTGCCGATCGTCGGCCGCGGCTCGGTGCAGAGCGTTGCCGACATCCTGTTTTTGCAAGGCGTCGATCTCGGAATCGTGCGGGCCGACACGCTCGACTATCTCGAACGAAAAGGCTTCGCCAAGGACATCAAGCGGCAATTCACCTACGTGACCAAGCTCTACAACGAAGAGATGCAGGTGATCGCACCGAAATCGGTCGCGACGCTGAAAGACCTCGAAGGCAAGACGGTCAGCGTCGACCTGCCCAACGGCGGCACCTTCGTCACCGCGCTCACCGTGTTCGAACGGCTCGGGATCAAGGCGAAATTCGTCTATGTCGAGCAGCGCATCGCAATGGAGAAGCTGAAGGCCGGCGAGATCGACGCCGTGATCGTGGTCGGCGGCAAACCGTACAAATCGGTCTCGACCTTCGGCAATGACGGCCGCTTCCACCTCGCGCGCGTGGATTATGCAAAGCCGCTCCAGAGCGATTATCTGCCGGCGACGCTGACCGCCAAGGACTATCCGAACCTGATCAAGGACGGCGAGAGTGTGGACACCATCGCGGTGCCGGCGGTGCTCGCGGCGTATAATTGGGCGCCCAACACCGAGCGCTACCGCAAGCTTGCGCTGTTCGTGGACGCGTTCTTCACCAAATTCCCGGCGCTTCAGAACCCGCCCTTCCATCCGAAATGGAAGGAGGTTTCGCTCGCGGCACCTCTGGCGGGCTGGAGCAGATTGCCGGTCGCGCAGCAATGGCTCGACCGGCACGGCGTCGAGCCGGTGACGCAGCAACGCTTCGAGGCGTTCCTGAAGCAGAGCCCCACGGCCGGAAAAGTTTCCGACGCCGACAGGGAGACGCTGTTCAGGCAATTCCAGGCGTGGGATGCGGACAAGGCACGGGCGGAGAAGAAGTAGCGGGCGGCCACACGCTCGCTGTCGTCGCCCGGCTTGACCGGGCGATCCAGTACTCCGTGACGTCCGTGATTGAATCGAGAGGCCGCGGCGTACTGGATTCCCCGCCGGAGCCTGTCATCGGGCTCGCCGAAGGCGAGACCCGGTGGCGGGGAATGACAACGGAATATGAGGCCCCGCTATTGCTCAGCCCCATCCACCCCGCGCTTCAGCACGGTGCGGGCGGCTTCGCGATGCTCTGTCGTGATGTGGCTGGCGACCATGCGAAGGGCGGTGGCGAGCACGGCGGCGTCATCGGTGAAGCCGAGGATCGGCATCATGTCGGGGATGAAGTCGAACGGCAGGATGAAATAGGCGATGGCGCCGAGCAGCGACGCCTGGACATGGCGCGGCGTCTGCCGGTCGAACGCACAGTAATAGGCGGCGAGCAGATCTTCCGCGAACGGCAGATGCGCGGCGACGCGCTTCAGCTTGCGCCAGAAGCGTCGGCGCACGCTTTCACGATCTTCCGCGAGCCGATCGGCCGGCTCGAAGCCGACGCTGTGTTCGGCAACCATATTCGAAAACTCCGGTTCAGCCCGGCGCGGCCGATGGCCGCATCCGATACCGATCACAAGATGGGGATGCAGCCGGTCGCTGCAAGACGTCAGCCAAATGTCAGCTAAGCTGTCGGCCTGGCGATGGCATTCATCGCCTTGGCGAGCTCGATGTCGAGCGCCGTGACGCCGCCGGCGTCATGGGTCGACAGCACCACCTCCACCGTCTTGTAGACGTTGCGCCATTCGGGGTGGTGATCCATCTTTTCGGCGACCAGCGCGGCACGGGTCATGAAGCCGAAGGCCTCGTTGAAATCCTTGAACACGAAGGTCTTCCCGATGGCCTCCCGGCCCGGCACCTCGGTCCAGCCCAGGATACCGCCCAGCGCCTGCTTGCGCGCGTCCGCCGATAACCGCTCTGCCATGATCGTCTCCGTCCTTCAGGGGAACTTTACCCTAACACCGTGCTGACGCCCGGGTTCATACGGGATTTCGTCGATCCGCTAACCATGACGGAGATGTAACCCCGCGCGACAAGAAATTTGCTACACTTGCGGGCGTAAATCGCCGGCCAAGATGAAACTGAGCCTGAAGCGCCTGTTTGGGAGATCGATGACCGGGGGATTGGACCTGGCCGAAACGCCCTCTCCGCCTTCGCCGCGATCCGCGGCGCGGAAGACCGCGCTCGTGTCTCTGGCGCTCGTCCTTGCAATCATCGGTGCGCTTGTCGGCGGCTATTATTTCGCAATGCGACCGGTCACGCTGAAGGTCGCGGTCGGTCCGGCCAACAGCGATGACATCAAAGTGGTGCAGGCGCTGACGCAAGCCTTTGCGCAGAGCAAAGGCTATGTGCGGCTGCGTCCGATCCAGACCGATGGCGCTACCGCCAGCGCCGATCTGCTCGCCGAGGGCAAGGCCGATCTCGCCATCGTGCGCGGCGACCTCGACGTGCCCAAGAACGCGCAAGCGGTCGCGACGCTGCGCAAGAACGTCGTGGTGCTGTGGAGCGTGCCCGGCAAGGGCAAGAAGAAGGGCGCCAGGATCACCAAGATCGCGCAGCTCGCCGGCCATCGCGTCGGCGTGGTCGGCCGCACGCCGGCCAACGTCAATTTGCTCAAGGTGATCCTCCAGCAATACGGCGTCGATCCCGCCAAGGTCGAGATCGTGCAATTCCCGGCGAGCGAGGTGGCCGAGGCGATCCGCAGCCAGAAGGTCGACGCCTATCTCGCGGCGGGCCCCGTCAACAGCAAGATCACGTCGGATGCGATCGCCGCCTCCGCCAAGGACGGCGGCACGCCGTCCTTCCTCGCGATCGATTCCGCGGATGCGATCGCGCAGAACCATCCGGTCTATGAAGCGTCCGAGATTCCCGCGGGCACCTACGGCGGCTCGCCCGATCGTCCCGAGGACGAGGTCAAGACGATCAGCTTCTCGCATCACATCGTGGCCCGCAAAGGCCTGTCGGACACCACCGTCGCGGCGTTCACGCGGCAGCTCTTCGCCGTACGCCAGCAATTGGTGGCGGAATTCCCGATGGCCGCGAAGATCGAAACGCCCGACACCGACAAGGATGCCGTGATCCCCGTGCATCCCGGTGCCGCCGCCTTCGTCGACGGCGAGGAAAAGACCTTCCTCGACAAATACAGCGATTACATCTGGTGGACCCTGATGGCGCTCTCAGCCACGGGCTCGATCGGTGCCTGGTTTGCGGGCTATCTCAAGAAGGACGAGCGCGACAACAACAGCCA
Organism: Bradyrhizobium sp. LTSP849; assembly: GCF_000938255.1. Taxonomy (GTDB): domain Bacteria; phylum Pseudomonadota; class Alphaproteobacteria; order Rhizobiales; family Xanthobacteraceae; genus Bradyrhizobium. The sequence goes on from NZ_JYMR01000045.1 coordinate 140,778, forward strand.
TCTGCGCGAACGCCTGCTCGACATGATCGCGACGGCACGCAAGAGCGAGACGACCGAGGAGCTCGACCAGATGCAGGCCGAGGCCGACGAGATCCTGCGCGACACGCTGCGCTGCTATGATCACGGTGCCATCGAGGAAGGCGCGCTGACCGCCTTCAACATCGTGCTCGACCAGTTCCATACTGCGGTTGCCGATCGCAAGGCCGTGCTGTTCAGCATGCCGCAGAATTTGCAACGCGCCGGCGCGCAATTCCGGGCCGCCAGCAACGCGTAAGAGCGTGCGCGCGTTATCGCTGCGTCACATTGTCTCAATATAGCTTCGGACTCCATCGTGACGGCCTCCCGGGCGGGCCGTTTCGCGCGAGATCGAGGCTGTCTCCATGAAGATCAAATTCTCCCGCCGCCGTTTTCTCACCACCAGCGCCGGCGCGCTTGGCGCGATCGCGATGCCTCATCTGTCGCGCGCGGCCGACCGGCCGGCGGTGACCCATGGCGTGCAATCGGGCGACCTCACCGTCGATGGCGGCGTGGTCTGGGCGCGCGCGGATCGGCCCGCGCAGATGCTGGTCGAGGTGGCGGCGACGGAATCCTTCAAGGACGCCCGCGCGCTGCCGCCGATCGCGGCGCTGCGCGAGAGCGACTTCACCGCGAAGATGCTGATCGAGAACCTTCCCAGCGGACAGGACATCTTCTACCGCGTCCGCTTCCGCGATCTTGCCCACACTGCGATCGAAGGCGAGCCGGTGGTCGGCCGCTTCCGCACTGCACCGGCCGATCGCCGCGACGTCAGCTTCGTTTGGGGCGGCGATGTCGCCGGCCAAGGCTGGGGCATCAATCCCGACGACGGCGGCATGTTCGCCTTCTCGGCGATGCGCAAGCACCGTCCGGATTTCCTGCTGCATTCCGGCGACACCATCTATGCCGACGGCACGATTGCATCCGAGGTGAAGCTCCCCGACGGCAAGGTCTGGAAGAACGTCACCATTCCCGAGAAGGCCAAGGTCGCCGAGACGCTCGACGAATATCGCGCCGCGCACAAATACAATTTCACCGACGACAATGTCCGCGCCTTCAATGCCGAGGTGCCGATCTTCGTGCAGTGGGACGATCACGAGGTAACCAACAACTGGTCGCTGTCGAAGGACCTGCCGGCGACCTACAAGGTGCGCGACGTCTCGCTGCTCGCGGCCCGCGCGGGCCGGGCCTTCCACGAGATGTATCCGATGCGCGAGAGCATTGTCGAACCGGGCCGGGTCTATCGCCAGATCTCCTACGGCCCGCATCTCGACGTGTTCGTGCTCGACGAGCGCAGCTATCGCGGCCCGAACGGCGCCAATCTCGAGACGGAATACGGCCCGGCCAGCTACTTCCTCGGGCCGGATCAAATGGCGTGGCTCAAGCGCGGCCTGCTCAACTCGCGCGCGACCTGGAAGGTGATCGCCTCCGACATGCCGCTCAGCCTCGTTGTGCCGGATACGCCGCAGGGCGGCTCAGAGGCTTTCGCGCAAGGCGACGGGCCGGTGCGCGGCCGCGAATTCGAGATCGCCGACATCCTGCGCTTCATCAAGATGGCGCCGATCCGCAACACGGTATGGCTGACGGCTGACGTGCACTACACCGCCGCGCATTATTACGACCCGAACAAGGCGCAGTTCCAGGATTTTGATCCATTCTGGGAGTTCGTCTCAGGCCCGCTGCATGCCGGCACGTTCGGTCCGAACGATCTCGACAACACTTTTGGGCCGGACGTGCGCTTCATCAAGGCGCCGGGCAAAGACAACCAGAACCTGCCGCCATCGGCCGGCATGCAATTCTTCGGTCACGTCAAGATCGACGGAGCGTCCGGCCAGATGATTGTGACGCTACGCGACCGCGCCGATGTTGCGCTGTGGTCGACCACGCTCGATCCGAAATTCGCCTGAGGACGACGGCGACGGCGCGCCGTCAGCTGCCGCGCGCCCGCAACGCCGCCTCCAGCGCATCGCTGGAGCAAGGCTTTTGCAGGCGCGGTCGCGCTGCGAATTGCGGCGGAATGCTCGTCTCCGCGCCGTAACCGGTCACGAACACAAACGGAATCTTCAGAACGACGAGACGGTCGGCGATCGCAAAGCTCTTCTCGCGGATCAGCTCGACGTCGAGCAGCGCAAAGTCGGGCGCACGCTTCGTGATCGCCTCCAGCGCCTGCGCGACCGACCCCACGGTGCGCACACTCGTCACGCCAAACCCGAGCAGGCGATCCTCGAAATCGATCGCGATGATCGGATCGTCCTCGACGATCAGGACATCGGCAGGACAGTCTGAGCCGTCGGAAAGAGCGGGTGCCATCATCGCATCTTGGAACATGAGGTTTCTCGGATCAGGACTGCCGCGACACGATGCCTGTACCCAGCGCATCGGAGGGTTCCCGGAACGAAACCCACCACATCGCCGTTCTCTGGTCTGTCCACTTGTGCACACAGGGATCGGACGGAACTCGCTAATGTGAGAGGAGGATGGGAGCTCACCATGGACGCGCGCACCGCCAAGGCAACCGAGGTCAACACCCGGCCGACGAACAACCTGCTGCGGCGCCTGAACCAGGCGGACTACGCGCTGCTCGCGCCGCACATCACCGTCGATGACGCTGACGCGAACGAGCTGCTTTACAATCCCGGCGATGATGTCCAGGTCGTCCACTTCCCCTGTGGACCGGCGCTTGCGACGTTTCTCGTTCCCAACGAGGACGGACGCGACGTCGAGACCATCCTGGTCGGTCGCGAAGGTGCCGTGGGCGGCATCGTCAGCGAAGGATACTTGCCGGCCTACACCCGCATCGTCGTCAAATTCGGCGGCCCATTTGCGCGCATCCACGTCGGCAAGCTGGAAGCCGCCAAGCTGCGCTCGACGTCGTTGCGCCATGTCTTCGCCCGCTACGCGGACTGTATGCTGGCGCAAATCTTCCAATCGACCGCCTGCAACGCCATCCACTCGATCGAGCAGCGCACGGCCAAATGGATCTTGGCGGCGATGGAGCGGACGGGCGACGAGAACAGCGTGCCGCTGACGCATGAGCAGCTTGCGACATTGCTCGGCGTCGGCCGCAGCTATGCGAGCCGCGTGCTCCAGTCGTTCAAGGCGGAAGGCGTGCTCGACACGCGACGAGGGTCGATCCTGGTCCGCAACCGCGACGGCCTGCGCCTGCGCGCCTGCCTGTGCAACGACGCCGTGAAGATGCATTTCGAGGAGGTGCTGCGCGGGGTCTACCCGACCGAGGAGGCGGACCGCAGCTCGGCCCAGGGCTGACCGGCAGGCTGATTGGACTGGCCATTTGCGGGCCATGGGCCAGATTAGGCCCGGAACCCTCCCTAAGCCCCGGGGATTCCCGGACAAAATTCAGTCAACCAATCCCGAAAGAACGCATTGTTTTTTGGCGTTTTTTGCCTATATTGCGCTGCAAACGCGCAGGATGCCCGGTCGAGCTGGCCGGGCTTCCTTTTTGGGCGTAATAGGCCCCCGTTTTCCACGTTTCCAGCGTTGTCCGAGAAGAGGTCCCGGCTTGACCGGCGAGATCGCGCTTAACCCATTGTCCGACCGCAAAGAAGCTCACTCATGAACCTTCGCAACATCGCCATCATCGCCCACGTCGACCACGGCAAGACCACGCTCGTCGACCGCCTCCTCCAGCAATCCGGCACCTATCGCGAGAACCAGAAGGTGACCGAGCGCGCCATGGACTCCAACGATCTGGAGCGCGAGCGCGGCATCACCATCCTGGCCAAGGCGGCCTCGGTGCAGTGGAAGGACACGCGCATCAACATCGTCGACACCCCCGGCCACGCCGATTTCGGCGGTGAGGTCGAGCGCATCCTCAACATGGTGGACGGCGCGCTGGTGCTGGTGGACGCCGCCGAAGGCCCGCTGCCGCAGACCAAATTCGTGGTCTCCAAGGCGCTCAAGGTCGGTCTGAAGCCGATCGTCGTCATCAACAAGGTTGACCGTCCCGACGCGCGAGCGACCGAAGTCATCAACGAGGTGTTCGACCTGTTCGCGGCGCTCGACGCCAGCGAGGAACAGCTCGACTTCCCGATCCTCTACGGGTCGGCCAAGCAAGGCTGGATGGCCGAGAGCCCGGATGGGTCGCACGAAGCTGGCATGCAGCCGCTGTTCGACCTGATCGTGCGCCATGTCGCGCCGCCGACCGTCGAGGAAGGCCCGTTCCGCATGATCGGCACCATTCTCGAAGCCAACCCCTATCTCGGCCGCATCATCACCGGCCGCATCACCTCAGGCTCCATCAAGCCGAACCAGGCCGTGAAGGTCTTGGGCGCCGACGGCAAGATGATCGAGCAGGGCCGCATCACCAAGATCCTCGCCTTCCGCGGTATCGAGCGCACCCCGCTCGAAGAAGCCGACGCAGGCGATATCGTCGCGATCGCGGGCCTGACCAAGGGCACCGTCGCCGACACCTTCTGCGATCCGTCGGTCGAGATCCCGCTCGTGGCGCAGCCGATCGACCCGCCGACCGTGTCGATGTCCTTTATCGTCAACAACTCGCCGCTCGCCGGCACCGAAGGCGACAAGGTGACCAGCCGCATGATCCGCGACCGCCTGCTGCGCGAGTCCGAAGGCAACGTCGCGCTGCGGGTCGTCGAAGCCTCCGACAAGGACGCGATGGAAGTCTCGGGCCGCGGCGAATTGCAGCTCGCGATCCTGATCGAGACCATGCGCCGCGAGGGCTTCGAGCTTTCGGTGTCGCGTCCGCGCGTCGTGCTGCAGAAGGACGAGGCCACCGGCGCCACCCTGGAGCCGATTGAAGAAGTCGTGATCGACGTCGACGAGGAGCATTCCGGCGTCGTCGTGCAGAAGATGAGCGAGCGCAAGTCCGAGCTGGTCGAGATGAAGCCGTCGGGCGGCAACCGCCTGCGCCTGGTGTTCTACGCGCCGACCCGCGGCCTGATCGGCTATCAGGGCGAACTGCTCACCGACACCCGCGGCACCGCGATCATGAACCGTCTGTTCCACGGCTACGCGCCCTACAAGGGCGAGATCCAGGGCCGCCGCAACGGCGTGCTTATCTCCAATGACCAGGGCGAAGCGGTGGCTTACGCCATGTTCAAGCTGGAAGATCGCGGTCCGATGATGATCGAGCCGGGCTGGAAGGTCTACAAGGGCATGATCGTTGGCGAGCATACCCGCGAGAACGACCTCGAGATCAACATTCTCAAGGGCAAGCAGCTCACCAACATCCGAACCACCTCGAAGGACGAAGCGGTGCGCCTGACGCCGCCGATCCGGATGACCCTGGAAAAGGCGCTGGCCTATATCGAGGACGACGAGTTGGTCGAGATCACGCCGAAGTCGATCCGTCTGCGCAAGCGGCACCTCGACGCCAACGAGCGCAAGCGCGCCGAAAAGTCCAAGGAAGCGGTGGCGTAACTCGGTCCACGCCGCAGTGCCGAAGGGTGGGCAAAGCGCAGCGTGCCCACCACTTGAGATCCCGGTCAGCAATGGTGGGCACGGCGCAAGAGCGCCTTTGCCCACCCTACGAAGTCGGATCACCCGCTCCGGTGCGCAATTGCGCACAAGGCGGGTGATGACGGCTATGCTTGCGGCCGCTTCAGCACGCTCAGCGAACGTGCTAGATCCCGCTCATGAGTACCCTTCCCTCCTCCGTCGATGTTGCGATCATCGGCGCCGGTGCAGCCGGCCTCGGCGCAGCCCACGCGCTGTCCGGCTCCGGCCTCTCCGTGATCGTCCTGGAGGCACGCAATCGCCTCGGCGGCCGCGCCTGGACCGTGCAGGCCTCGCCTGAGGTCAACTTCGACGTCGGCTGCGGCTGGCTGCACTCGGCGGACAAGAACTCCTTCGTCACGATCGCTAGAGATCTCGATTTCGAGGTCAACAAGGATTTGCCGCCCTGGCGCGAGCGCGCCTTCGGCACCGCGTTTCCGCAAAGCGAGCGCGACGATTTCATGCGCGCGATGGACGCGTTCTACGAGCGTCTCTGGCAGGCCGCGCAGAAGGGCAAGGACGAGCCCGCGAGCCGCAGCCTCGAGCCCGGCAATCGCTGGAATCCCATGATCGACGCCGTCTCGACCTACATCAACGGCTGCGAACTGAAGGACATGTCGACACTGGACTGGGACGCTTACGAGGACACCAACGCCAATTGGCGCATCCGCCGCGGCTATGGCGCACTGGTCGCGGCCTATGGCGAAGACTGTCCAGTGGCCTTGAACTGCAACGTGACGCTGGTCGACCATTCCGGCCAACGCATCCGTCTCGAGACATCGCAGGGCACGCTGACCGCCGACAAGGTGATCGTCACCGTGCCGACCAATCTGATCGCCGATGAAGCGATCCGCTTCTCACCCGCGTTGCCGGCGAAGGTCGATGCGGCAGCCGGCCTGCCGCTCGGCGTCGACGACAAGGTGACGCTGGCGCTCGACGATGCCGAAGCCTTCCCGAAGGAAGGCAATCTGCGCGGCGCCACCATGCGCACCGAGATGGGCACCTACCACATCCGCCCGTTCGGCCAGCCCTGCATCGAAGGCTTTTTTGGCGGCACCTTCGCGCGCGAGCTGGAAGACGCGGGCGAGGGCGCGATCGCCGCGCAAAGCATCGACGAAATTGCGGGCTTCCTCGGTAACGACATCCGCCGCAAGCTGAAGCCGCTGTGCGAGTCGCGGTGGGGCCATGATCCGTTTGCGCGGGGCTCCTATTCGCACGCGCTGCCCGGCCACGCCGGCGACCGCGCGGTACTGGCCGCGCCGGTGGAGGGACGGCTGTTCTTTGCGGGCGAAGCAACGTCGCCGAACTTTTTCACGACGGCGCACGGGGCGAGGGACAGCGGAGAGCGGGCGGCTAAGGAAGTGCTCGCGGCTCGCGGCAAGCCGTAACCACACACTCCGTCGCTGCGCTTGCAATGACGGGTTACTCGATCACCCGCGCTCGCAAATCCGCATCCGGCACGAAGCACGCGTCATACTTGCCAAAGATGCGATAACGGTTGTGTGCGATGAGACTGTACACCGCATTCCGCAGCGGTTTCGGCACCGCGAATAGCGCCCGTGTCCAGGTCCAGCCAGGGAGATGCGACAGCACGGTCAGCGCAGCGTCTGACTTCATAAACACCCCGCCGCCGTGAACCACGGCGTTGGTGTCGGGATCATCGGGATCGATGCCGAACGTTTGTGCGAGCTTCGTTCCATAGTCCGACTGAATCGGCGTAAACCGAAACCGCTTCGCCGTGTCGCGCTGCGCCACGAAGCGCACCCAGCGCGAGCAGAAGATGCAGACGCCGTCGAACAGGATCACGTCGTCGTCGGGCCATTTTTGCATCAGACTCTCTTTTTGACACGTTTTCTTCACGCGAACCGGGATCCACTTCGCTCGAAAACGCTATCGATTATCCAGCATCAGAAGCGCGGCGAGCATCAGTACGATGGCCGGGCCCGTCTTTACCAGCGCGCCGAGCGGCTCGATCCAGAGGTCCGGCGTCAGGATCGCCGCACCCGCCATATAGCCGAGCGAGGCAATAATGCCAGCGACGAGCCCGATCGCCGCGGTGCGGCGGAAGGCGATCAGGCCGCCGATGCTCATGTCCATCAGGCTGGTGCCGATGGTGATGGGATCGACCAGTGCCGGCGGAAAGCCGTGTGCGCTCAAGATGCCGGCGGCGGCGCGGTAGGATACGAACAGTGCGATAAAGCCGGAGACGGCCCAGAACGCGACCAGGCTCGCGAAGATCAGCGCCTTGATCAGGAACAACCGCGCGAACCATTTGTCCTGGATGGTCGCGGGATGACGCCCAATCGTCTCCGCCAGCGTCTTCGGCGCAATGCCGGTGGCGGCGATCCACGTCGAGGGATCGCCGGTGACGCCACGGCGCAGCTCGGCGATCGCGGTGGTGCGCATCGGCGGCATCCAGCCGAGATAGTTGGCGAAATCGCCGATCTTCGCGCCGAGATCGAGCATCAAGGTCGGCATCGCGATGCGCGGCCAACCTGCGGTGCCGAACGCGAAGCGAAACTGCTTGATGACACCGGCCATGGTAACCGGCTCGGACTGCATCAAGTCCCAGCTCACGGCTTTCACGGAGCCGTCGTCGGTATCACGCGCAGCGAGCCAGGCGATGGTGGCGGCGATGTCCTCGACCGCGACGGGCTGAAACGGCGTCGCCATCTCCTTGTTCGGCAGATCGAGCGGGAACGCGGCAAGCGCGCGCAGCATGGCGCTGCCGCCATAGGCTGACGGTGCGACCACAAAGCCAGGGCGCAGGATGGCGTGGGGAATGCGGGATGCCGTGATCAGACGCTCGGCCTCGCGCTTGGTCGTGGCGAACGCAGTGCGATCCGCCTCCGCTGTTCCAGGGATCGAGATGTGCACCAACCGGATCGCACGGCCGCTGTCCGCGATCGCCTGAAGCAGCCGTGCCACGAAATCGCGGTGCACGGCATTGGTGTCGCTACCGGGGCCGTCCTGGAGCACGCCGAGGCAGTTGACGACAACGTCCACCGCATGTTCGCTCAGAAGGCGCGTCAGCGCGGCCGCATCGAGGGAGAGGAGCGGCAGTGCGATATCGAGCGCGCTCATCCTCTGCGCCGGCGACAGGCTTCGTGCGACGCCGACGACACGAAAGCCTCGTATGCGCAAATCGTCGGTGACGAAGCGCCCGATCAGGCCGGAGGCGCCGAGCACCAAAATGGTTCGCTGGTCCATCGCTTCCCTCACAACGGTTTTGCGATCATCAGCCAGAGGATCAGCATGGTTGCGCCGAAGCCGGGGAAGCCGAACGCGAACCAGCGGCGATACAGCACGAAATAACGCTCCGGCAGAGCCACGCGCTGCTCGGCGGCCTTGCGCGCGAGATTGCGCATCTCGATCTGCATGAAGACGACAGGAATCCAGAACAGGCCGGCGATGGCGTAGAGCACTAGCGAGGCGAGCAGCCAGCGCTCGGTGATATCAGTGGCCGAAAGCATCATCAGCAGGCCGCCCGTGACCGGCTGCAAGATCACGGCCGACAGCGTGAAGATCGCATCCGCGATCACCACCACCGAGGCGGTGCGCGCGATGAACGCCGCATCGTGCGTGCGATGCGCCATCAGCATGAAGAAGGCGATACCGGTTCCGGTGCCGAGGATGACGATGGCGCCGAGCACATGCAGATATTTGACCAGGAAATACAGCGTCATGGTTTCTTCGCCGCGACCGGCGTCAGCGCGCGATCAAGCTCGTTGCTGGCGGCTCTGACGCCGGCCTCGGTCTCGATCATCCAATGGCCCTCGCTGCCTACGGCCGGCAATGTGCGAAAATCGACCTTTCCGCCGCCGCCACGAAACGCATCCGCTAAACTTCGCGAGAACCCCGGCGCAAAATAGCTGTCATTGCTGGCAACGAGCCATGTGACGGGAACGCGCGCCGACTTGCCGAATTCGGCTGCGGCCGCAGTGAGCGTATGCGGCGCACAGATCCGATTCGCTTCATCGTTGGCGTGGCCACCGCGCCCTGGTGCGAGTGCGATGATCGCGGCGATCACCTTCGGATCGGCATTCGCAAGCGCCAGTGCGCCCCATCCGCCGGCGGAATGGCCGAGCACGATCGCCGCATCCTTGCGAATGAAATCCTGCTTCCGCAAATAATCCAGCGCGAGCGAAATCTGCTCTGCGGTTGCGCGGCCGGAATGCGCGTAGTCCGCCTCGTCGCAGCCGCCCTGGTCCTCGACATAGCGTCCACCGGTCGCGCCATGGCCGAGCCGTTCCGGCACCAGCACGGCAAAGCCGCGCGCGACGAGAAACGCTGCGAGCGCGCGGTATTCCGGCTGCGACATTTGCGCACGACGTAAGCCGTTCTGCGTCGAGGCATGTGCGATCACCGCGAGCCGAAACGGACCTGTGCCAACGGGACGAAACAGCAATGCACGCGCGGCAATATCGGTATCCGGTGACGGCACACGCCATTGCTGCCGGCGGAACGGCTCGCCTTCCTCGCCCGATGACCCAAAAATGACCTGAGCGCACAGAGGCGGCGCCGTCAGCAGGAACAGCAGAGGCAGGAGGGCGAGGATGTTGAGGAGCCGCATGAATTGCCGAAGGCGAACACGAATAGCGCAGGGCAGACTAGTCGGAACGAATCATCCTGGGCGGACTTTCTGCGCTGTCATCGCCGTTCATTCGTTCCGGCACAGCCGTTTTGCACCGACACACGGCACGCCAATGCCGTTCAAGGCGGCGGCTTGTCTTCTTTCGGTACAACATGGTTAAAATACTGATGCAGAAAGTCCACAGGTTAACCGATAATTAACGATAGGTCTTGCCGCCAGCGCGGCGACTTGGTTTGATCGCGTCCATGAGCACAACCCTGATCGAGGTCCGGCCGGCCAAAGCTGCAGACGCAACTGCGGTGGCGTCCACCCATGACGAAGCATGGCGCTCGGCCTATCAGGGCATCATTCCCGGCGCCGAGCTGGAGAAGCTGATCAACCGCCGCGGTCCGCAGTGGTGGGACAGCGCGATCCGCAAGGGCAGCCGCGTCAGTGTGCTGGTGTTCGGCGACAAGATCGCGGGCTACGCCAACTATGGCCGCAACCGTGCCCGCAGCCTGCACTTCGACGGCGAGATCTACGAGCTTTATTTGCGTCCGGAGTTCCAGGGCCTTGGCTTCGGTCGCCGCCTGTTCACCGCCGCCCGCCGCGACCTCATGCAGAGCAATCTGAAGAGCATGGTGGTGTGGGCGCTCTCGGACAACGATCCAGCGACCGAGTTCTACCGGGCGCTGGGTGGCCGCATGGTGGCGCGCTCCTCGGAGCGATTCGGGCCGAAGTCGCTCGACAAGGTTGCCTTCGCCTGGACCAATTGAGCTGCTGAAACGTTAACGGACAGCGTTCTCCTTCCGTCGATCCCGTTGCCGTCTGCGCCGGTGATCGCGGGATTCATTATTTCACAAAAACGCGATGGATAGGCGGGCCAAGCCCGCGTATGACAGTGCGAAAATCGCTGCCGGGCGCGATTTAGCCTCGGCAATAACGGAGCCTTTTCAATGCGTATCGATGCGGTCTCGATCGGGAAAAACGTACCCCACGACGTCAACGTCATCATCGAAGTCCCAGTGGGCGGCGAACCGATCAAATACGAGATGGACAAGGAGGCCGGCACCCTGGTGGTCGACCGCTTCCTCTACACGCCGATGCGTTACCCCGGTAACTACGGCTTCATCCCGCACACGCTGTCGGATGACGGCGACCCCTGCGACGTCCTGATCGTCAACACCCGCGCCATCATCCCCGGCGCCGTCATGAGCGTGCGCCCCGTCGGCGTGCTGTTCATGGAAGACGAGGCCGGTGGCGACGAGAAGATTCTGGCAGTGCCGTCGTCCAAGCTGACGCAGCGCTACGACAAGGTGAAGTCGTATTCCGACCTGCCGGACATCACGCTGCAACAGATCCAGCACTTCTTCGAGCACTACAAGGATCTCGAACCCGGCAAATGGGTGAAGATCTTGCGCTGGGGCGGCCCGGAGGACGCACAGAAGCTGATCCTCGAAGGCATCGAGCGCGAGAAAAAGAAGAAGGCGTAAGTTTTTTGGATCCCGGCTCTGCGTCGCGTCACTACGTGCCGCGCCGCGTCCGGGACAGGACTATACCGCCGGCTTCGGCAGGCCCGCGATCGCGCAGGCGGCGCGCAGTGTATTCACGAGCAGGCAGGCGACCGTCATCTGGCCGACGCCGCCGGGCACCGGCGTCACCGCACCGGCAACGCTGAGCGCTTCCTGGTAGGCGACATCGCCGACGAGCCGCGTCTTGCCGTCGTCCTTCGGGATACGATTGATGCCGACGTCGATCACGGTCGCGCCCGGCTTCAGCCAGTCGCCGCGCACCATCTCCGGCTTGCCGACTGCGGCATAGACGAGATCGGCCTGCTTCACGAGACCGGGCAAATCGCGCGAACGCGAATGCGCGATCGTCACCGTGGCGTTCTCGTTCAACAGCAATTGCACCAGCGGGCGCCCGACCAGATTGGAGCGGCCGATGACAATGGCGTTCATGCCTGCGAGCGAGGCATGCACGCTCTTGGTCAAGATGATGCAGCCGAGCGGCGTGCAGGGCGACAGCGCCTCGAACCCGCCGGCGAGCCGGCCGGCATTGTTCGGATGCAGGCCGTCGACATCCTTGGCGGGATCGATGGCATTGATCACGGCCTCGGTGTTCAGCCCCTTCGGCAGCGGCAGTTGCACCAGAATGCCGTGCACGGCGGGATCGCGATTGAGCTTTGCGACGACCGCCAGGAGATCCGCTTGCGAGACATCGGCGGGCAGCTTGTGCTCGAACGAGGCCATGCCGGCAGCCTGAGTCTGGGTATGTTTTGAGCGGACATAGACTTCGCTCGCGGGATCGCTACCGACCAGAACGACCGCGAGCCCCGGCACCAGATTGTGGTCACGCTTGACGCGGGCGACCTCATCGCCGACGCGGGCGCGAAGCCCCGCCGCGATGACTTTTCCATCGATGATCTTGGCCGTCATGTCAGTTCCTTATGTCTATCGATTTGACTGATGCGAGCTGGCGCAACGCTTCGACAAGGCCCGCCGGATCGCCCTCGACCGCAATCTGCTTCAGCCGCGACGTCGCCCCGGACAGGAGATTGACGCTGGCCTTGGGCACGCCAAGCGATTTCGCCAACAGCACCAGCACCGCGCGATTGGCCTCGCCGCCATCGGCGATGGCACGCACGCGCACCTTCAACACGCTGCGGCCGTCGGAGAGCTGCTCGATCCCGTCTATGTCGTCGCGGCCGCCGCGCGGCGTCACCCGCAACGCGATGCTGACGCCCGTGGTGGAGGTGCGCCAAGGAACCATCGCAGCCTCATCGGCCTAGGGCACGTTCGGATAAACGTACTCGGCGAGATAGAGCTGGATCAACCAAAGCACGAAGAATGCGACGATCGGAGACATATCGAGCCCGCCCATGCTGGGCAGCCTGCGCCTGATAGGACCGAGGACCGGCTCGGTGATCCGATAGAGAAACTCCGCGACCGCTCCGACGAACTGGTTGCGGGTATTCACGACGTTGAACGCGATCAACCAGGACAGAATTGCCGATGCGATCAGCAGGTAGATGTACAGATTGATGATCTGGATCAGAATGAAGACTATCGGGCGCATCAGCGAAACACTCTCTGGGCCTGTGTCGTGGGATGGTCATGGCTAGATATCGGTTCCCCCCGGCCCAAACAAGGGAAGTCGGTGCCCGGATGGCTAAAACCGGGTTACACCCGTCCTTGACTTGACCTTGGCGGCGACTTAAATGGCCCCGGTTGTCGGCCGCATTGACCAGAGCGGCCTGCTACGGGGCCATAGCTCAGCTGGGAGAGCGCGTCGTTCGCAATGACGAGGTCGGCGGTTCGATCCCGCCTGGCTCCACCAGCCTTCGCTCGCTTCGCGAGCTACGGCTAGGCAAGCCAGCCGAGCTCTTTCCTAGCGAAGGGAGCGACGGCTGTCCCGCCATAGCCCGGAGGGCGACGGCGGACCCTCTCCGCAAATCTCCCCCTACTTCCCCGTAAACCTCGGCGGCCGCTTCTCCATAAAGCTCGCCACGCCCTCCCGGAAATCGCTGCCGTTGAGCGCGACCAGCATCTCGCGATTGGCCTCGATGGTGGCCTCGCCAAGCGTCTGGAACGGCACCTCGTAGAGCTGCCGCTTGATCACGGCCATCGCACTCGGCGAGACGAAATCGGCGAGGTCGCGCGCATAGGCATAGGTCTCCTCGCGCAATTTTTCGGGCGGGCAGAGCCGGTTGACCAGCCCGATCCGCAACGCCTCCTCGCTTCCGACGCGCCGCGCCGAGAGCAGCAAATCCATCGCGTTGGCATGGCCGACGATGCGCGGCAGCATCCAGCTGATGCCGTGCTCGGCAATCAGGCCACGCCGCGCGAATGCCGTCGTGAACACGGTGTTGTCCGCGGCAAAGCGCAGGTCGCAATAGAGCGCATGCACGAGGCCGATGCCGGCGGTCGCGCCGTTGAGCATCGCGATGACCGGCTTTCCGATCGACGGATAGAAGCCGTAGCGCGTCTGCCAGTCCGGCCGCCTGTTCATGTCGAAGGGCGGCAGGTTCGAGGCGCGCCTGATGTCGTTGGGATCGAGCCCCTTCAGCGCATCCATGTCGGCGCCGGCGCAGAAGGCGCGGCCCGCGCCGGTGAGCACGATGACACGGACATTGTCATCGGCGCTTGACGCTTCCATCGCGTGTCGCACATCGCGCTCCATGATCGGCGTCCACGCATTCATGCGATCAGGACGATTGAGCGTGATGGTCGCGATCTTGTCGCTCACCTCGTAGAGAATGTGTTCATAGGCCACGGCGCTCTCCCTGTTTTTCAGCACACCTTCGCGCGTGCGCGTTGAGAGCAAGCCTAGCATATCCAGGGATGAGGCAAGGGCCGGAGCCGCGCGATCACTCCGCGGCTTGCGCCAGCACCGGCCGGCGCGACAGCCAGCCATCGATAAAATGATCGAGCCAGGCGCGCTCCGCAAAATCGTGGACGGCGCGGTCCGCGAAATGATGATGCCGCTCGCGCGCACCGGGCGCGCCCAGGCCGTCATAGCCGCGCGTGGTCCAGCAATGCATCATCGCGTAGGTCACGTCAGGGTGAAACTGCACGCCGAAGGCATTGCCGGTGCGGAACGCCTGCACCGGAAAATCGTCGCCTTCCGCAAGCAGCTCAGTGCCGACCGGCAACTCAAAACCCTCGCGATGCCAGTGATAGACCTGCGCCGGCCAGTCCGGGCAGAGCGCGTGTCCTGCCGCCGTCGGACGGATCGGGTAGTAGCCGATCTGGGTCAGCGCCGCCGCATGTGGCGCGACGCGGGCGGCGAGCTGCATCGCCAACATCTGCGCGCCAAGGCAGATGCCGAGGAACGGCCGCTGTTCGCGGAGCGGAATTTCGATCCAGTCGATCTCGCGGCGGATGTAGTCGTCCGGATCGTTGGCGCTCATCGGGCCGCCGAAGATCACGGCGCCGGCATGCTGCTCGAGCGTCTTGGGCAGGGGATCGCCGAAGCGCGGACGGCGGATGTCGAGACGATGGCCGAGCGCACGCAGCGCGTTGCCGACCCGGCCAGGCGTCGAGGATTCCTGGTGCAGGACGATGAGGACCGGCAGCCGGGCTTCAGAACGGGCAGCAGATGCGCCAACGGCCCTTCGCTTGGGGAAGGGTACCAATTCTGCGCTACCAAACCTGTCCGTCCGGAACGACATCGCCTTTCCAAGTGCTATCGGTTCAGACCGCCAGCATAACTAAGCGAGGGTTAATTTCGTGTGAGTTCGCACACACCTTCCCGATACAGAAAGCAAGCGCCGGGCCACAACGGGCGCTTCGGGCCTGCTCAGTGCCTCTGCCGCTGAAACCGACTGGTGGCGGACAGGATGAAGCCGCGTGGGAAGAAACGCAGTGCGAATGGCACAATCTTGATGCCCAGGCCGGGCAACACTGCCCGTTTGTTGGCCATCAGGCCACGATAGGCCTGCTGTGCAACATCGGCGGCAGGCACATTGAGAAGAGCCGTATTATGTCCGGAGCCAACGCCAGCGCGCGCCTGGAATTCGGTGGGCACCGGACCCGGGCAAAGTACGGTGACACGAACACCGCGCGGCGCGAGCTCGGCCCGCAGGGCCTCGGTGAGCGAAATCACATAGGCCTTGGACGCGTAGTAGACTGCCATGCCGGGGCCGGGCAGAAAGCCGGCGACCGATCCGACATTGAGAAGACCGCCCTTGTTCTTGATGAGCTGATCGGCAAATCGCAGCGACAGATCTGTCAGCGCCCGGACGTTGACATCAACGATGCCGAGCTGCGCGACACGGTCGCACTCGATTGCGTCGCCAAACGCGCCAAAGCCGGCATTGTTGACGAGATGGTCGAGCTCAACGCCTTCGGCAGCGAGCGCCGCCGCGATCTTCTCGCCGGCGTCCGCTTCTTGCAGATCGCAGGCGATCACGATCGGCTTCTTGCCGCCCTTGGCCGAGAGCTCGCAGGCGAGCGCCTCGAGACGATCTGCGCGGCGCGCCGTCAGAGCCAAACGATGCCCGTTCGCGGCGAATACGCGCGCCAGCTCCGCGCCTATGCCCGCCGAGGCACCGGTTATCAGCGTCACCCGCTCAGTCACGATGGAAGTCTCTTAATTTAAGTTTTTTTGGCCCACAACGACGGGACGAGAGCATAAGCCGTGCGCGACACGCAAGCTGGCTAGCCGCATGGCACCGTGAGCGAACGACAGGGAGTGCAGGGAAAACCCACGATTTGCAGGGCTTTTCGGCACCGGCGCGGCCGGGCCGCAATATTAAAGTTTCGTCATGTGCCCACACGGCCCGCAATTCGCCGTGCTGAGGCGGATCAGCCGTTGACGGCGCCGTCCTTGACCTGACCGCCGGCACGATCCGCAACCGCATGCTTGAGATCGATCCGGTCGCGCTGGGCGATCCCGAGCAGGTCGGACGCGCGCCACACGACATTGTCCTCGAACTCGGTCACCTGGCCGTCGGCATAGACCAGTTCCCACATCATTTGCACGATGCGCTTGCGGCCCTCTTCGTCGAGCGAGCGCATGATGACGCTGGTAAAGTGATAGAGGTCGACCGCCTCACCCTCGACCTGGGTCGCATCCGCAATCAGCCGGTCCGCGGTGCCGCGATCGAGCCCGAAATGGCTCTCGATCAGGCTGTGCAGCTTGCGTTGCTCGGCCGCCGTCGGCTGGCCGTCCAGCGAGACCACATGGACCAGCAGTGCGGTTGCCGCCAGTCGATAATCGCTGTCGCCGAAGGCGCGATCCCCGGCATGAGGGGCAACAATCTCAGCGATGAATTGGCGCAGACCGTCGAGCATGGAGTCCTACCGATATCGATGAAGCCGCTTGGAGCGCGGCCGCTACAAACCATTATATGAGTGGGAAACTCAACCAGCGCAACGTGCGTCAGTTCCGCGCGCTGATTACGTTTCGGCAATCTGGATAGCGTTAACGCGCTCGGCGCCCGCCTCATTCCCGGATGTCGTCCCGGCGAAGGCCGGATAGATTCCGCGGTATGGGTCCCGGCCTTCGCCGGGACGACAGCGATGGACTTTACGGTATCTCGTACACCACCATCTTGTCGGCGATGCCGCGCAGCGCGGCCTGCTTCTGGATCGGCCTGATCTCGCGCTGCTTGAGGACTTCTGCAACCGCCGGCGCGTCCAGCACCGGCCCGGTGATGTGGATTTCCTGCGCAGTCGACAGGCTCTGCACACGCGCGGCGATGTTGACGGTCTGGCCGAAATAATCCTGCCGCTCGTTGAGCATCACCGCGAGGCAGGGGCCTTCATGGATGCCGATCTTGACGATGAGGTCGGCGGTGCCGCGCTGCTTGTTCAGCTCATCCATCGCCGCGCGCATCCGCAGGCCCGCAACGATCGCGTGCTCGGGACGCACGAACGTCGCCATCACGGCATCGCCGATCGTTTTCACCACCGCGCCCTTCTCGGACGAGATGATCTCGAGCAGCGCGTGGAAATGCGCGCGCACGAGATCGAATGCGGCGAGATCGCCGACGCGTTCGTAGAGCGCGGTCGAGCCCTTGAGATCGGTGAACAGGAAGGTCAGCGAGGTGATCTGGAGCCGCTGGTCGAGACTGAGATTGTCCGCCTTGAACACATCGCGAAACGTCTGGTTCGACAACATGCGCTTGGCAGTGAGAAACGGCTTGCGCTTGCCTATCAGATGATGGAGCGCCTCGGCCGCGATGAACACCGACGGCAGCACGCGCACGCCGGCCTGGTTCTCCAGCGACAACCGCAGCGGCCCCGGCCGCATGGTCGTAGTCCCCGTCGGGGCCTGCACCTTGTTGTACATGATGGCAAGCTGCTGGCGGTCCTTGGTCGGCTCGCCCTGGACGTCGATGAAATGGGCAGCGTGCGTCACCGGCTCGAAGATGATGATGAAGTCGTTCGGCAGTTGCAGCGACATGGTCGCCTTCTCGCCGGCCGGCAGCTCCATCGTATCCAGCGTTACCTCGTCGGACAGCGTCGCAAACGACTCCTTGTCGAAGTCGACGCCGGAACTCCAGAACACCTGCTTGAAATACTCCCACACCGGAAGCGAGTTGGGGTCGTGCGCCGCGATGCGCCGCACGCGCGGATTCACCGTGAAGGAGACCTCGACCTGGTCGTCGACGGATGCCTTGTAGCCGCAGGCGCAGAGCGCGCAGTGATAGTCATCGGGCTTGAGCGCCTTCAGGGTCGAATGCGCGCCAAGCACGCCACCGCATCCCGGACACAGCACATTCCAGCCGAGATCGAACAGCCCGAGCCGCGCCGAATGCAGGAAAGCCGAGATCGCGCGCTCTTCGTCGAGACCATGCTGCCGGGAGAAGTCGAGGACGTTGACACGGTTGAGCTCGTGATCCTCGCCGTCCTCGATGAGGCGCACAATTGCGTCGACCGCCTTGGGATCGGCGGTCTGCTTCAGAACGGAAAACTGGGCCTGGATGTCGCTCATGGCGTAACTCTATCTAGGGTGGATCACGCCAACGGCCAGACGAGCGTCTGTCACCGGCGCGTGATGCGGAACATGGGGGAGTGGTCCGGCTGGGTGGTGACGACGCCATACGGAATGACCGGAGTGGTGTCGACAAGCTCGACGCGGAGCGCGCCGATCAGCCGGGCCAGCGCCAGCACCGATTCGGCTTGCGCAAACGGCGCGCCGATGCAGACGCGCGGGCCCGCGCCGAACGGCAGATAGGCGAAGCGATCGGGCGCCTCCGTCGACATGAAACGCTTGGGAATGAATGCGTTTGGCTGATCCCACAGCTTCTCATGCCTATGCAGAAGCCACGGCGCGATCATGATGACGTCACCCCTGCTGACCGCAACGCCGGCCACATTGTCCCTATCGCGCGCAGCCCGGGCGATCAGGAAGGCCGGCGGATAGAGCCGCATGGTCTCATCGATCACGGCGCGGGTGAATTTCTGGCGATCGATGTCGGCAATGGCATCGAGATGCTCGCCGCGGGTCTCGGAGGCGACCTCCTCCTGCGTGTCCGGATCGAGCGCAAGCAGATAGAGCGCCCAGAACAGCGCGGTCGCCGTGGTCTCGTGACCCGCGAGAATCATGGTCGCGACTTCGTCGACGAGCTGCGCGTCCGAAAAGCCCTTGCCCGTCTCAGGGTCGCGCGCCTCGTCCATGAGATCAAAGAGATCGCGCGGCGGCGCGCCGTCCTTCTTGCCCGCTGCGCGCCGCTCGGCGATCAGCGTGGCGACGAATGCGGTCCAGCGCTTGCGGAAGCGCGCGCGGGCGCGATCCATCGGCGTCGGCCAGGACACGGGCAACACCATGTCGAGGAGATAGGCCCGGCCGAGCCGCTCGCCATATTCCACGACGAAGTTGCGCAAGGTCGGACCGTGCCGGTCCATGCCGAAGGAGAACATCGTGCGTCCGGCGATCTCGAGCGTCATGCGCTGCATTACCTCGCGCAGATCGACAGCCTCGCCGGTTTGCGCGTCGAGCTTCGCGATGGTCTCGTCGAGCACCGCCGTCATGTGCGGGACGAGGTTTGCGGTGGCCCGTGGCGTGAAGGCGGGCGCGAGCGTGCGCCGCTGAAACGTCCAGTCGTGGCCTTCGGCAATCAGGAGACCCTCGCCGAGCACGGGACGCAGCATGCGGATGCCCGCCGGTGTGCGCGAGTAGTTCTCGTAATTGCTGAGCAGGACATGCCGGATCGCGTCCGGACGGTTCAGAATGAAGCTCTTGTGCAGGAAGAGGCGGCCCTGGATGATTTCTTCCTCGTAGGCGCGCTGCCCCCAGGTTGCGATCATGTTCTGCCTGATCACCGCAAGTCGGCCGAGGAACGACATATCGTCCGGCGCGCGCGGCGGGGTCGGAGGAACGATGGGCCGACGCACGCTGGCGATGTTCATGGCTCTCTCCCGCGGATCTGACGTATGCAGATAGCTAATAAGTCAGCTCGGCAACCGCAATCCTGTTCTCGGAGGCAGGCCAGACGCGTGCCACAATCCGTTCTTCGTTGAACTGGGCCACGACGTTACGCCCGACCTCGCTGGCCGGAAAGCGCAGGGTCGCTGTCGAATCCGTGGGCACACCCGGCTTGACGTCGGCGGGCTCCTTGCCGTCGAACAGCACGATGTCGCGCGGCAGGCCGAAATAACCGCGCGGGCGCGACATGATCACGACCGCACCGGCGTCCTTGTCCGCCGGCCCGAACGGGCGCGCGGCGCGCAAATGCACGACGTCGGAGGAGCGCGGAAAAGGCGAGCGGTAGAAATGCGTCGTCGGTGCGTCCGGCGACGTCATGACGATTTCAAGCGGCCAGGTGGACTCGACCTCGGCCGGCCCCCAGCGGCCGTCGGCCGCCGTCGTCGAGCGATGCACGGCATGGCCTTTGCGCTCGCCGCTTTCGCGGTCGACATGGAACACCTCCACCTTCGCTCCCGCCACCGGGCGGTTGGTCGGCACGCCGCCCGGCGTGCCCGTGACCAGCCCGCTGAGCCGGACGTTCCGCTCCGGCACGATCGCGATGCGGGCGGGCTCGCGGCCGGCGATGAATTTATAGATCTCGCGGAAGGCGCGCGGATGAAACCCCGTCTCGCGATGGTCGAGCGTGCCGAGCACGAGATTGATGGCGCCGTTCAGCGCGGGCCCGTCGGGGGTGACACCGGTCGGCACGCCGGGCTGGCCCATGAAGCGGCCGTCGGATTGCGCATATTTGTCCATGCCGTCGCTGCGCAAGGTGAGGAAAGCCGTGCCCGCCGTCACCTCGCTGTCGCCATCGTTCAAGCCACGCAGGAAGGGTCCGCGTCCGTTGAATTCGCTGCCGAGCAGAGTATCCCACGCGAACACGCCGTGATTGGGCGTGCCGCACAGAACGGCATGGCTGACATCAACGGCGCCGCCGTTCTTGATGACGTTGCGAATCGTGTAGCCGCCGCGCGAATTGCCGACCAGCGCCACGCGCGCCGCGCCGGTGCGACGCTTCAGCTCGGTGATGGCGGCGGCGAGCTCGCGGCGCTGGTCCTCGGTCGAAGAGCAGTTGGCCTGCTCGACCGTGTCGTCCTTGCGCGCCGTGGGATCGGTGAAGTTGATCGCCATCATGCGGTCCTGCGCAATGCCGTTGGATTCCATCCGCCACAACGCCGTCATCCACAGCGCGTCGTAGTCGCCATTGCCATGGACGAACAGGATCGGCGGCACCTCGGAGCTCTTTGCCACGGATGGAGATTGCGCCAGCGCATCCATCCGGAAGCTCGCAACCGCGAAAGGCAAGCTACCTGCACCTTGCAGGATTGTCCGTCGTGACAGCTTCATGCGTTCCTCCCCCGGTAAAACCGCGTCTTTGCACCGCTTATAGCGGCCTAACGACTGGACAGCGAAGGACTTTCGCGGGCATCACTGAACCTGCCGGATTCGCAAAAGCTGCTTCTGACAGCCCATTTGGAAGAGGATATGACCGAGCAGACGCACCGTCAGAAACGTTCCGCCGATGGCATCACGGCACCACTGCGGTACACCGTGTTCCGGCGCATCTGGCTCGCCAGCCTGCTCTCCAATCTCGGCCTCCTGATCCAGGGCGTGGGCGCGGCCTGGGCGATGACACAGATGGCGGCCTCCGCCGACAAGGTGGCGCTGGTGCAGACCGCCTTGATGCTGCCGATCATGCTGATCTCGATGCCGGCCGGCGCCATCGCCGACATGTATGACCGGCGCATCGTGACGCTGATCGCGCTGTCGATCGCGTTGGCTGGAGCAACTGCCCTGACGCTGCTCGCCTGGTTCCAACTCAGCAGCCCGGAAACGCTGCTGGCCTTCTGCTTCATCGTCGGCAGCGGCAACGCGCTGTTTGGACCTGCCTGGCAGTCCTCGGTCAGCGAGCAGGTGCCGCCGGATTCGCTGCCGTCGGCGGTGGCGCTGAACGGCATCAGCTACAACATCGCGCGCAGTTTTGGTCCCGCGATCGGCGGCGTCATCGTCGCCTCTGCCGGCGCGGTGGCTGCGTTTGCCTGCAATGCGATCCTTTATCTGCCGCTGCTGGTGGTGCTGCTGTTGTGGCGGCGCAGCACCGAGCCCTCGCGCCTGCCGCGGGAAAGGCTCAGCCGCGCGATGGTCTCAGGCTTCCGCTACATCACCAATTCGCCGCCGATCAAGATCGTGCTGCTGCGCACGTTGGTGATGGGCCTGTGCGGCGGCGCCGTGATGGCGCTGATGCCGCTGGTCGCGCGCGATCTCCTGCATGGCGGCGCGCAGACCTACGGCATCATGCTGGGCGCCTTCGGCATGGGCGCCGTCGTTGGCGCACTCAACATTCATGAATTGCGCAAGCGCATGAGCGGCGAGTCCGCGATCCGCGCCTGCACCATCTCGATGGCGTTCGCGATGGCTGCGCTTGCGCTCTCCAGCGAACCGGTGCTGACCGCGGCTGCGCTGGTGCTGGCCGGCGCGGTCTGGATGGCGGCTGTCGCGCTGTTCAATATCGGCGTGCAGCTCTCGGCGCCGCGCTGGGTCGCGGGTCGTTCGCTCGCGGCGTTTCAGGCCTCGATCTCCGGCGGTATCGCCATCGGCGCCTGGGGCTGGGGCCATCTCACCGATTATGCCGGCGTCGAGGTCGCGCTGCTGACGGCGGCCGGATTGATGCTGATCTCGCCGCTGCTGGGCATCTGGCTGGCGATGCCGCGCGTCGGCGCGCGCAACGAGGACGCCGAGGTGCTGGCCGATCCGGAAGTCAAACTATCGCTGACCGGACGCAGCGGGCCGCTGGTGGTCGAGATCGAATACCGGGTGAGCCAAGAGAACGCGCGCGCCTTCCACAATGTAATGCAGGACGTGCAGCTCTCCAGGCAGCGCAACGGCGCCTATGGCTGGTCGATCGCGCGTGACGTCGCCGACTCGGAATTGTGGACTGAGCGCTATCACTGCCCGACCTGGTTCGATTATCTGCGCCAGCGCAACCGTTCGACGCAGTCGGAACGCGCGCTGCATCAGAGCGCGATCGATTTCCACATCGGCCCCGATCCGGTGCGGATCCGCCGCATGCTGGAGCGCCCGTTCGGCTCGGTGCGCTGGAAGGAAGAGACCCCGGATCGCGCCGGCGCCGAGGTGCTGCCGGTGGTCGCGACCGCGGCGGGAAGCAGTACGTAGGTCTTGTCAGGCACTCCGCCGTCGTCCCGGCGAAGGCCGGAACCCATAACCACAGACAGAAGTTTGGCCAAGACTCGGAATTGCGACTGCGCCCAGTCCGGCTAGCCGCGCTCTATCGATGCATCACGCGGTATGGATCCCGGCCTTCGCCGGGACGACAAAGACAGTTACTGCCCGTGATCCGTCAGCACCTTGTCGCAGCCCTTGCTCAGGCGCGCGCGATTTTGCTTCAGGCAGGCGAGCACGGCGCCATCGCCATTGTTCATGACAGCGCGGCAGTGACGCGTGACATCGCGCGCGCAGGCGTCCTGGCCGGGCTGCTGCTGCGCAGAGGCGCCCGATGCGCACACGATCAAAGAGATGATGAAAAGAAATCTGGTCATCGCGTAATGCCTCTTACCCGGAAGATATGCGGGCGAAGCTAGTGCGGTGATGCCGTGGCCGCAACGGCTTTATGAGTAGGCTATCTTGCGCCATCGCGTGGCCCCGGCTTGACGCCGGAACACATCGCGCGGAGCTCTGGGGGATGCAACGTTCGGCGCGTTGCACGCACTCTTACTGGTTGTCCCGGGCGTCAGCGACCTTGCCGGAGCCGCCCTTGGCGAGTTCCTTGTCCACCATGGAACGACAACCGGTGCTCAGCTCCGAACGATGCTTCAATATACACGCCGAGGTCTTCGGGACGTTGGGGATTTCCGACGAGCAAAGGCGGAAGGCGTCGCTGTAGCATGCCTGCTTCGCTTCCTCGGAGAAGGCGAAGCTCGAGCCGGTCGAGATGATCGAGACGATAGCGGCAAAGCCCAGAGCAAGGCTGGTGTCGCGGATCTTGGCAGAGAATGACTTGGTCATCTGAAGCTCCCGTTGGCCCGCCGGAGCGATGCCCGTTGTTGATGGAGCGATGATGCTCCAAGGAAGCTGCTTCTTCTGTGATGATCATCACAATCGCGTTGCCCTTTGTGATGTTGGTCACTTTGGCCCTACGCTGCTGAAATTCCTCCGCAACCGCTGTCGTGTTGGTGTCACGTTAACTGTTCCTTCGCATTAATGGCTCGGCGCGCGGGAAATTCCGCTGGTTTGGTTGCGTATTTGGAAAGAGTAACGATGCGTAATGCGTTGGGCCTGATGCTGGCCAGTGTCCTTGCGGCGGTCGTGATCGCCGGAGGTTGGTTCTTTTATTCCTCGCGCGCCGACCAGGGCGCTCCCAAGACAACAGCCGCCCGTGCCGCCGATCCGCTGCCGGCGAAGCTTGGCGCCAAGGATGACGTCGAGACCACCGCGGCGCTCGCGGGCAAGCCTGCCGTCCTTGCGGCAGCGCCGGCACCTGCGGCCGCACCGGCCATTCCGGTGCAGCAGAAATCGACCTGCGCCAATCCGAACGCGCTTGGCGTTTCCCGCGTGGTCGAGATCGATACCACCGGCGGCCCCGGCTTCGGCTTCGAAACTTTCAAGCAGTTCGACTTCCTCACCGACAAGGAGGTCGTGCTGACCTTCGACGACAGTCCCTGGCCGGTCAACACGCCCGCAGTGCTGAAGGCGCTCGCGGATGAATGCACCAAGGGCTTGTTCTTCTCGGTCGGCAAGCATGCGACCTATCATCCGGAAATCCTGCGCCAGGTGCTGGCCCAGGGCCACACGATCGGCACGCACACCTGGTCGCACCTCAATCTCAACAGCAAGAAGTTGACGGAGCAGCAGGCCAAGGACGAGATCGAGAAGGGGTTTAGCGCCGTGAAGCTCGCGCTCGGCACCGAGCCCGCGCCGTTCTTCCGCTTCCCGCAGCTTCAGCACAATCCGGCGATGGTGACCTATCTCGGCACCCGCAACGTGGCGATGTGGTCGACCGATCTCGATTCCTTCGACTTCAGGAAGGGTGCGACGCCGGAAAAGATCGTCGAGACCGTGATGACGAAACTCGACAAGCTCGGCAAGGGCATCATCCTGATGCACGACTTCCAGAAGCACACCGGCGAAGCGCTGCCGACATTGCTCGCACGCCTCAAGGCGGGCGGCTACAAGATCGTGCAGATCAAGGCCAAGACCACCTTCCAGTCGCTGCCGGAATATGACGAGGCGCTGCTGAAGGAGCTGAAGGTGCCGACCTCGAGCGCACGTCCGATCGGAAGCGTAGTGCAGACGGTTTCGCAATAGGCTCGATCGACACGCTTTCCAATACGCGCAATGGCCGGGCTTTTGCCCGGCCATTGTCGTTTTGAGAAAGCGGTTACCAGTAGATGCCGTGCCGATGCAGTTCGGCGATGATGCGGCGTTCGGTCCAGTACGGCCTGTGCTTCGGTTTGCCTGCCCTTGCCATCTTGGCGGGCTTGGTCGTTGACGTCGGTGCCGCCGTGGTGGTCGCGGCAGGAGCCGTCGCCACAGCAGGTGCGGGAAGCGAGACCAATGGCGGACGATCGACATATTTCGGAGCCACGGCGACCGGAGCGACTTCGCTGATGTGTGTCGTGGGAGCGGCGGTCGTGTTGACTTGCGGAGCGGAGGTCGGCTCGGTCCCTGGGGACATCGAGAGGCTGCGGTCGCCCGCATAGGCGGATGCAGAGACCAGAACCATGGCAGCAACCAGAATGATCTTGCGCATGAGAAATCTCCCCGTGTTTGCGTGACCGGGACATTACGGGAGACGCGTGCGAGGTTATGTGAGAAAGATCACGCAGATGAACGCCTTGCCTTGAACCCGCGCGGCCGGGCTCAGCACCCGCGCCGATAGACCCGCAGCGTCACGTCCGGAAAGGTGATGGAATCGAGCGGGCAGAGGCCCTTTTCCGCGTCCATGCGCGCGATGAGCTCGTCGCCGACGCGCGGTCCGACCAGGGTGTGCTGGATCGAGCTCGACAGCACGAGAATCTCCGACTGCAACAGCGCATCGCCGGTGGCCTGCGCACTCCGGTGAAACAGCTCGTTGCGCACGACGAGGTTCGTCTGCGCCTGTGCGGCATAGAGCTGGATGGTCGCCGATGTGACCGGATAGGGGCTCGAGAAGGCGACGTAGAGAGGCCCAGGCTTCTCCGGTTTCATGTCGCGCAGGAGCGACCAGAGCCGCTCGGTCGCAGCCCGGATATCCTCCTGCTGCTGCGCGCTCAGCGGCGTCGCGGTACTGATCTGCCCCATGACGACGTGCCTGACGAACAGCTGGACGACGAGCGCGAGCACAAGCACCCGACTAGCCGTGAGCAAATAGCGGCGGATGTCGTTCCCGATACCGAAGCGGGCGAGGAGCGCTTCAATAGACGCCAGGCTGGCGCAGCCATTGAGCACCATCGCGACGATGAAGAGGCCATAAAACATCGCACCGAAATAGTAGGTCTTGATCTCCGCGACGGAGGGAATGGCATAGGCGATCAGCACGGCCGCGAGCAGGACGACAGCGTCCAGCAGCGCGGCTCTGCCGTGAATGGCCGCAAGCACGAAACGCAGCACCATCAGCGCCAACCCCACGGCTAACCAGTAGTGCAGACCGAACTGTCCCTCGCCACCGATCGAGAAGCGCAGCAATCCGACCCAAAAGCTTTCGCCGGTGGTCCAGAGGTCGCGGTCGCCGACGAACACATTGAGGATGTAAGTGACGGTCTCGACCAATGCCGGCCCGATCAGAAGGGCGGTGGTCGCGATCAAGGGCAGCACGAACCACGCTAGGGCGATAAGCGCCTTGCGGACCGAGGGCCGCAACCCGCCGGCCTCGATGCAATCAACAAACAGCCGGATCGCGAATGCGGTACCGAGAAGAGCGAGCGCAGCCGGAAACGACGTCGGCTTGATGCTGGCAGCCAGCGCGCAGGCGGCGCCCAGGCCGGCGAGCGCGCGGGCGCTACGCTGAAGCACTCCGCGGTGAACGATTGCCCCAGAAGCAAGGCCAATGGCGAGACCCGAGGGCAGATCTGGACGTGCTTCGGCGACCGTGTGCCACAGCACCGGCACGCAAGACACGGCAATCAGCCATGTCGCGATGTCAAGGATGGGCTGTCGGCAGGTCAGCCGGACGATCCCGAGCAGGAATGCGAAGACCACCACAGCGTGGACGAGATAAGGCCCAATGAAGCTGCCGGGAAATAGAGCAAATCCAATGACCGCCACCAGCGTCGAGAACGGGGCGTGCTGGCGCAACATCTCCCAGACACTGGCGAAGATGCTCTGGCCCTTGGCCGCGTTCGTCCACCGCACGGCGTCGAGAAAATAGGAGACGTCGTCATAGAGCGGAGGAACGGACAGTCGGCCGTGCAGCTGCGAGGCTTCGAGCGACCGCCAGGCGACGATGGCGGTGATGCATGCGGCGAGAATGACGAGACCGAATATCCGCAACCATGCATGCTGATCCGTCGTCTCGGCCCTCTGCTCAGTACCCACCACTTGCCCCATCACGCGCACTTCATCGGCGGCGCATCGTAGTGACACCCACGCCGAGCGCAACGCGCGCGCGAACCAGCTTCCATGGCAAAACGTCGGCTTGTGACGATCAAGTGAAAATCAGAGGCGCTGGTGCCGCAAGAGGGACTCGAACCCCCGACCCCGTCATTACGAATGACGTGCTCTACCAGCTGAGCTATTGCGGCGAACCTGCCGAGACCGGCGAGCCGGTCTCGATACGCGCGCTCCTGATATCGGGCATGGCCCGAATTGGCAAGAACAAGCCGGGTCCGAATTGCGTCTTACGCGCCCCAGCGCGACCAGAATCCGCGCCAGCCGCCAGCCTGGGCCTTTCCGTTGGCCCTGGACGAGTCGATTTGTTCCGTAAATTCATCGCTCGGGCCGTCGTCATCGATCCCGGGATCGTCCGGGGCGCGGACGATCGGGATGACGGCTGGGATCGGCGCAGGAATCGGTGCAGCTGTGGGCTTGCCGAGGTCGGCGCGGGTCCGGAACACGGGCGTTGCCGCCAGCGGCGTCGATTCGGCGGGCTCAGGGGCCGGTTGGACAGGCTCAGCGGGCGCTGCTTCGGGCTGCTCCGCGACCGGAGGTAAGTTGTCCTGCGCGGCCGGAACCGGTTCGGCGACGGCTGGTTCCGCCGGGCTGTTGCTGGCGACCGTCACCCGCTTCGGCGGCGGGGCGGCGAGCATGGCTTCCTCAAAGGCCGAGGAGTCGATCGTGGTGCCCCTGTCGGAGGGCAGGCTCGCGACAGGCGTCTGCCACTGAAAGGCGTCGAGCCGGCCGGTGACCGGGGAGACCGGACGCCAGCGGTCGCTGACATAGCCATCCGCGGTCCAGGCCGGATCGTGGCGGGCGCGCACCGCGCGCAAGGTCCAGGCACGGGCACGGCCGCCATCGCCATGCTCGGTGCGCTCGATCTCGGCCATCAACAGTGCGACACGCTGGGTCGGATCGTTGACGTAGGGCGCGAGAACTTCGCGCGCACGGGCGAATTCCGAGGCATCGATCGCGGCGCGCGCGATTGCGAGCTGGCCTTCGACGTGGCCGGGCCTGTCAGCCGGCGTCTTCGCCGCGAGCGTCTCGACCCGCTGCAGGCGTTGCCGCGCGGCATCGCCAAGCTTCACATGCGCGTAGGCGTCCGCGAGATCGGGATGCGGATTGGCGAGCCAGGCGGCCTCGACCAGCTTCATGGCGCGGCGCACCTGATGCGCCTCGCTCTCGAATTTCGCGGCGAGCACCGCGGCCGGCACCAGGGTCGGCGCGAGCTTGATGGCCTCCATCACGCTCTCGCGCGCGATGTCGCGGTCCATGGTTTCCAACTCCAGCGCGCGTGCGGTGAGCAGCACGCCGCGCTGGCGGCGATAGGCCTGCTTGTCGATCAGGCCCGCGGACAGATTCGAATCGAGGATCGCGAGCGCACCGCTCCAGTCACCGCGCGCGCAGCGGAAACCGAGCACCGCATGGGAGGCCCAGGTCGAGGACGGCGACAACTTGATCGCTTCCTCCGCGATCATCACGGCGCCGACTGCATCGTCGGCGCGTTGCGCCTCGATGAACAGGCCGCGCAGGCCGAGCAGCCGCGTATCCTCGCGCTCGGCCATGGCGCGGAAGGCGCGCTGCGCCTCGTCGCGATTACCATCCATCTGCGCCGATTGCGCGTGCAACAGCAGCGCGAGCGGATCATCCGGCGCGTGGCGCCGTGCTGCTTCGGCATGACGGCGGGCAAGCCCGGTGTCGCCATGGCCGATCGCGAGCAGGCCGTAGGTGATGGCGTGGCGGCCGCGCGCGTGGCGCTTCTCGTGGCGGCGGCGGCGCATCCGTCCAGGCATGCGCCAGATCACGGTCAGGATGCTCCAGAGCAAGACGATCGTGACTGCGAATATGCCGAGGCAGAGCACGAACACCGGAACGCTTGGCGAGGCCCGAAAACCGCCCCAGGTCATCACGACGTCGCCGGGCTGGTCGGCAACCCAGGCCGCGCCGGCGCCTGCAAGCGCAATCAGAACGAGGAAGAGCACGATGCGAAGCATGACGATCCCTATACGCGCAGATTGTTGCGCGAATCTTATTGAGCAGGCTTGACGAGATCGGGCTTGGCGAGACCAGCCATGGCATCATCGGCGAATTTGCGGGAGGCCGCGAGCGCGGCATCGCGGGCATCGGCCTTGTCGAGCCAGGCCTGCGCAGGCGCGCGATCGGCCTCTGGCAGTGTCTTCAGCTCGCGCCGCGCCTCGACGAAATCGTTGCGCAGCGCCGCCGCCGTGACCCGCGCCACGATGGCGCCGCGATCGTTGCCGACCCCATCGGTGCGCTCGATGCGAACGAGCTTTGACGCGCCTGCCTGAAGGCGCTCGACGATACCGGCGCTGCTGCTTGGGGCTTCGGCCGGCGGCGACAGCTTTGGCACGATGTTGAGAAGCTCGCGGCTCAACGCGACCGGCGTCGGGATGCCGGCGGCAGCAAATGCATCGAGCGGCTTCAGCACATCGGGCTTGGCTGCAAGCGACCGCGCGGCGGAAAGCTGCGCCTCATAGGGATCGTTGTGGCGAACGGCAACGTCGAGCAGGGAGGCGGCGACCACGTAGCGCAACGGCTTGTCGTCCATCACCTTTGCATCGGCAATCTTCTCGCCCTGCTGCGCGAGCTCGGCGCGTGCATTCGTGCTGGCGCGCTCGAGCTGGGAGATGCGGTCGCTGAGGGCGGCGAGGTCGGATGAGCCAGCTGCATCGCGCGGCGTGGATTTCGCGTCGTTCAACGCGCTCGCAGTCTTGTCGGACTGCGCGCGCAGATTGGCGATGTCGCTGCGCAGCGTGCCGGCAGATTTCTCCAGCGCATCGAGCCGCGTGACAATCGCCGGATCGGCGGCGGGCTTGCCGGCCTTGGCTTCGACCGCGGCAACGCGACCGCTCAGTGCGTCGACCGCAGCGCTTGTCACTTGCGGCGCGGCCGGCGGCGCCTGCACCGCGGGCCAACCCAGCAACCAGCCGACCCCGATCACAACCGCAGCAGCGACAGCACCGGAAAATGGCGCAATGACCCAGGGAGAAACGGCCGCAGGCGCAACGGCGGTCTGCGCCTCGGCACGCTCCGGCTCAGCCTTTACGTCCTCGAACTTGGTTTCCTCAGACTTGGTGTCCGCGGACTTGGCTTCCTCGACACTGGGCTGCTCGGATTTTGCCTGCTCGGCCGTTGGCTGCGCCTCCGGCTCGCCCGCCAAATCCTGCGGCTGGGTAGAGACTTCGGTCGCCTCAAGGTCGATGGTGGGCGGCGTGCGCTTGGCACGGCCAGACTCGGGGGCCAATCCTGCGTCTTCAGGCTTGTCGTCGGCCATCGTGACGGTTCCTCACACTTGCGTACCTTGCGCAGATCCCTTGCGCGAGCCCGATTGCGTCGGATTCGGCCCGACCTCTTACGCCAAACGGGTCCGCAAAGCACGCTCCAAGGTGTCAAATAAGGCATTTTCATCCGGCGCGGCGGCAACCGCAACCTGCGCGGCGCCGGCCTCGCGCAACACGGCGGCGACCGTCTCGGACAGGCAGCATTGCGGGATCGCCAGCGCGGAAATTTCAACGCCTTCGTCCCGCGCCGCCTCCAGAAAAGCCCGCGCGCTGCGCCGGGAGTAGTGCAGCACCGCTCTTATGCCATGGGCGGCAAAGCCTTCGCAGACCTCACGCGGCAGGTGCTTGACCGGCGCCATCCGATAGGTCGTCTGCGTCACCACACTAAAGCCTTCGGCGCCGAGCTCGCCGCCGAGATCGCGCGACAAATCCGCACCCGCCAGATAGAGCAACGTGCTTTTCTTCTTCACGCGCTTGTCGCGCGCGCCCTGCATCACCTTGTCGCGCAGGGCCGCGGCATCACCTCCGGCGACAATCACCTCGGCAAAGCCGGCGT
The DNA here is from genome assembly GCF_000938255.1 of Bradyrhizobium sp. LTSP849. Taxonomy (GTDB): domain Bacteria; phylum Pseudomonadota; class Alphaproteobacteria; order Rhizobiales; family Xanthobacteraceae; genus Bradyrhizobium. The sequence goes on from NZ_JYMR01000045.1 coordinate 172,204, forward strand.
CGCGCGCAGCAGTGGCGGTATGTTCCCCGACTGCGAACAGCGGCAGCTTCAACAGATCGAGGTCCGGCAATAGTGGCGCGACAGCGCGGATCGCATTCGCCGACGTGACGATGATGGCGCCGTAAGCCGCCTCGCTCTCGTCATGGAAGGCGACAGGCTCGAACTTGAGCAGCGGCGCCAGCAACACCACATGACCCCGTGCGCGCAAACTTTCTGCCGTCGCCTCGTTGTCCGGATGCGGCCGTGTGACAAGAATGGACATCGCTGTGTTCCCAGGGCCGAGTCGTGGGGACGCTTTCACCGCAATTGCGCAAGACGACCCCGGAATGCTACCGGACGTACCAGAACTCTGGTTTACATATGAGCGCAAGGGCGCAAATTGGACAACAATTCGCCAATGCTGGTACTGGGCATCGAAACCACCTGCGACGAGACCGCGGCGGCCGTGATCGAGCGCGCGCCCGACGGACGCGGCAAGATCCTGTCCAATATCGTGCGGTCGCAGGTCGAGGAGCATGCCCGTTTCGGCGGCGTCGTGCCGGAGATCGCCGCGCGCGCCCATGTCGACGTGCTCGACGGCATCATCGACCGCGCCATGCACGAGGCCGGCATCGACTATGCCCAGCTCGACGGCGTTGCGGCAGCCGCGGGCCCGGGCCTGATCGGCGGCGTCATCGTCGGGCTCACCACCGCAAAGGCGATCGCGATGGTGCATGACACGCCGCTGGTCGCGGTGAACCATCTTGAAGCCCACGCGCTGACGCCGCGGCTGACCGACGGAGTCGAATTTCCCTATTGCCTGTTTCTCGCCTCCGGCGGCCACACCCAGATCGTCGCAGTCACCGGCGTCGGCCAATATGTGCGGCTCGGCACCACCGTCGACGACGCGATTGGCGAGGCCTTCGACAAGGTCGCGAAGATGCTGGGCCTGCCCTATCCCGGCGGCCCGCAGGTCGAGCGCGCGGCGGCAAACGGTGACGCCACGCGTTTTGCCTTTCCAAGACCTATGCAAGGGCGCCCCGATGCCAACTTCTCCCTGTCGGGATTGAAGACGGCGGTGCGCAATGAAGCAAGCCGGATCACGGAGATCACGCCGCAGGACATCAACGATCTCTGCGCAAGCTTCCAGGCCGCTGTGCTGGACTCGACGGCGGATCGGCTGAGCGTGGGGCTCAAGCTTTTCCGCGAGCAGTTCGGAGCACCGCGCGCGCTGGTGGCCGCCGGCGGCGTCGCCGCCAATCAGGCGATCCGCGGCGCCCTGCTTGACGTTGCCACGAAAGCGCAGACGCAGCTGATCATGCCGCCGCCGTCGCTCTGCACCGACAACGGCGCAATGATCGCATGGGCCGGCGCCGAGCGCCTCGCGCTCGGCATGACGGATACGATGGAAGCCCAGCCCCGCGCGCGCTGGCTGCTGGATGCCAACGCAACGGCGCCGGCGGGCTACGGCAAGACGCGGGCGGGATTTTGACGATGGCGGAATTCCACTCCGTCGCGGTGATCGGCGCAGGCGCCTGGGGCACGGCGCTCGCGACCGTGGCCGCGCGGGCAGGACGCGCCGTGACGCTCTGGGCGCGCAATGCCGAGCATGCCGCCCGGATCGCGTCGTCCCGCGACAATCCGCGGTTGGCCGGCGTGCGGCTGGCGCCGGAGATCGTGGTGACGAGCGAGCTGGCCACGGCGGCGCGTGCGGACATGCTGCTGATCGCAACGCCTGCGCAGCATCTACGCGGCGCCGTCAACATGCTCGCCTCGCACATCACAAAGCCGACGCCGATCGTCGCCTGCGCCAAGGGCATCGAGCACGGCACCCACAAATTCATGACCGACGTGATCGCGGAAGCCGCGGCGCACGCCCAGCCCGCAATCCTGTCGGGCCCGAGCTTCGCCGATGACGTCGCGCGCGGCCTGCCGACGGCGGTGACGCTGGCGGCGCAGGATGAGGCACTCGCGAGCGCGCTCGTGCAGGCGCTGGGTTCGCCGACGTTCCGGCCCTATCACTCCACCGATATCCGCGGCGTCGAGATCGGCGGCGCGGCCAAGAACGTGCTCGCGATCGCGGTCGGCATTGCGGTCGGGCGCAAGCTCGGCGCCTCCGCCCAGGCTGCGCTCACCACCCGCGGCTTTGCCGAATTGACCCGCCTGGGCCGTGCGCTCGGCGCACGCAGTGAGACGCTCGTTGGCCTGTCAGGCCTCGGCGATCTGATCCTGACCTGCTCGAGCCCGCAATCGCGCAATTTTGCGCTCGGCCTCGCACTCGGCCGTGGCGAGCAGCCGCCTGCCGGTAAACTTGCCGAAGGCGAGTTCACCGCGCCGGTGCTGATCGAGCTCGCGGCTTCGCAGAACATCGAGATGCCGGTATCGGAAGCCGTTGCGGCGATCCTGAGCGGCAGGAGCACGATCGACGCCGCGATCTCGGGGCTGCTGACGCGCCCCTTCAAGGCCGAGGAGTGACATTTTCCGTCATGCCCGCGCTTGTCGCGGGCATCCACGTCTTGATATTGAACGATCGAAGAGGACGTGGATGGCCGGGTCTTCTCGTGGGAAGGCGCTTCGCGCTCTTGCCCGGCATGACAAACGGATGGGTCGCACGATGAATTACTGGCTGGTGAAATCCGAACCGTCGGTGTGGTCCTGGGACCAGCAGGTGGCAAAGGGCGCCAAGGGCGAGGCCTGGACCGGCGTACGCAATTTCACCGCGCGCCTGAATCTCGTGAACATGAAGAAGGGCGACAAGGCCTTTTTCTATCATTCCAACGAGGGCAAGGAGATCGTCGGCATCGCCGAGATCATCAAGGAGGCCTACCCCGATCCGACCGACAAGACCGCAAAATTCGTCTGCGTCGACATCAAGGCCGACAAGCCCTTGAAGACGCCGGTGACGATGGCGGCGGTCAAGGCCGAGAAGAAGCTCGCTGATATGGCGCTGGTGAAATATTCGCGCCTGTCGGTGCAGCCGGTGACGGCGGAGGAGTGGAAGCTCGTCTGCAAGATGGGCGGGATTTAGTTACAGCCGTAGCCCGGATTGAGCGAAGCGCAATCCGGGAAAGTCTTCATTTGGCGCGACCCCGGATTACGCTGCGCTCCATCCGGGCTACGAAATGAAGTCGCTCACACCGCCGCGGTCGCCACCACCTGCTGCAACAACTGCTCGCGCCTTGCCTGCGAACGCTGGCCCTTCATCGTCGCGGCGAAGCGTTCGAGGATGCCGTCCTCGAAGGCGGTGACGATGGTGTCGTGGACGTAGCTCTTGCGGCAGATCGCCGGCGTGTTGGAAAGCTGGTCGGCGGCGGCGCGGATCGCGTCGAGCACCTGCTTCTTGCGACCGCGCTGGCTGGTCGCCGGCGTGATGCGCGACAGCGATTCCACCACGACGGCGGACGCCATCAGCGTGCGAAAATCCTTCAGCGAAATCTTGATGCCGGCGATCTCACGCAGGAATGCGTTGACCTGCGTGGTATTGACCGCGCGCACGATGCCGTAGGCATCGCGATACTGGAACATGCGCTTGCCGGGAACGCCACGCAGGATGCCGATGGCGCGCACCAGCTTGGCCGCGTCGCATTCCTTGCGCACTGCCTTGCCGCCCTTCGCCTTGAAGGTCAGCACGAAGCTATCGTCTTCCAGCGTGACGTTGGACTTCAGCATCGTGGTGGCGCCGCGGGTGCCGTTGAGGCGGGCATAGGATTCATTGCCCGGACGGATCGCGGTGCGCGCGATCAGCTCAATCACGGCCGAGAGCGCGAACTCGCGCGTCGGCTCCTCGCCCGACAGGAACGCCGAGACCTTGCGCCGGATTTTTGGCAGCGCGCCGACGAGCTTTTCCAGGCGATGCGCCTTGCGATGCTCGCGGACCTTCTCCCAGTCGGCGTGATAGCGGTATTGCAGCCGGCCCGCGGCATCGCGTCCCACGGCCTGGAGATGCGAGCTCGGATCGGCCGAGTAGCGGACCTCGCGATAGGCCGGCGGCACCGCCATGGCATGCAGCCGGCGGATGGTGCGGGCGTCGCGGATATGTGCGCCGTTCGGGCGGACGAAGGAATAGCCCTTGCCGCGCTTGATGCGCCGGATTTTCAGCTCGTTCTGGTCGCCGAGCCGCAGGCCCAGTTCCCTTGCGATCGCCTCAACGGAGGTCGGAGGCGCTGTGTCGAAGGTCTTTTTCGGGTTGAGACGGTGAGATGCGGCCGGTTTCGGCCATTGTCCGAGGGCTTTGGCCAGCGCAATAGCGGCAGGATCGGCTGAAGCGGGCCGTATCGTCCCGAGATTCTGCTGATCCATCATAGTCTTACGCCTTAGCCCTGCCTGTTGTCCGTCAATGCCGCTGTTCTGATGTTTGTTCCAAGGGGTCTCTCTGGGCCCGGGTTGGCCATTTAGGGTGTTCCGAACAGCATTGCGAGTCCCGAATCAGTGAGAGGCGGTTTCTAAATACCTTCAACCGGCGCATGGGGCCCTGCGCGGCCTGTTCTGGAGATTTGGGTAAAGAGCGGAAAGCCCACTCTCGGCCTGTTTCAGACCTGCGACAGCCGGTCCGCGCAGCTTGATCCTCCGCATGGCGGGCCACTCACCGAAGGTCCAGCTTGTGCTCCTTGTCGGGCCCGGTTAGGCGGACGCATAATCGGTTCAACGATCAAGTCGCTTGCCAGTCGCTTGGGTTCGGCTTGCTGTATGTGGAGGGAAACATGTCCGAGAAGATTTACGACGTCCCCGCGGATTGGGCCAAGCGCGCCTGGGTCGACCAGACCAAGTACAAGGAAATGTACGCCCGCTCGATCTCGGACCCGAACGGCTTCTGGGCCGAACAGGCCAAGCGCGTCGACTGGATGAAGGCGCCGACCAAAATCGAGAACGTCTCGTTCGCGCCCGGCAACATCTCCATCAAATGGTTCGAGGACGGAATCCTCAACGTCGCCCATAATTGCATCGACCGTCATCTTCACAAGCGCGCCCACCAGACCGCGATCATCTGGGAAGGCGATGATCCCTCGCAATCAAAGCACATCACCTACCAGGAGCTGCACGACGAGGTCTGCCGGATGGCCAACATCCTGCGCACCCGTAACGTCAAGAAGGGCGACCGCGTCACCATCTATCTGCCGATGATTCCGGAAGCGGCCTACGCGATGCTGGCCTGCGCGAGGATCGGCGCCGTCCATTCCGTGGTGTTTGCGGGTTTCTCGCCGGATAGCCTCGCCCAGCGCATCAACGACTGCCAATCCAAGGTCATCATCACCGCAGACGAAGGCCTGCGCGGGGGCAAGAAGGTGCCGCTGAAGGCCAATGTCGACGCCGCACTCGCCAAGGCCGACGGCGTCGATTGGGTCGTCGTGGTCAAGCGCACCGGCGGCAAGGTCGACATGAACCCGACCCGCGACCTCTGGTATCACGACGCCGCCGCGATGGTGACGACGGAGTGCCCGGCCGAGCACATGCACGCCGAGGATCCGCTGTTCATCCTCTATACGTCGGGCTCGACCGGCCAGCCCAAGGGCGTGCTGCACACGTCAGCCGGCTATCTCGTCTTCGCCGCGATGACGCATCAATACGTCTTCGACTATCACGACGGCGACATCTACTGGTGCACCGCCGACGTCGGCTGGGTCACCGGCCATAGCTATATTCTCTACGGGCCGCTGGCGAACGGCGCCACCACGCTGATGTTCGAGGGCGTGCCGAACTATCCGGACAATTCGCGTTTCTGGAACGTGATTGACAAGCACAAGGTCAACATCTTCTACACCGCGCCAACCGCGATCCGCGCACTGATGCAGTACGGCGACGAGCCGGTGAAGAAGACGTCGCGCGCTTCGCTCCGCCTGCTCGGCTCGGTCGGCGAGCCCATCAATCCGGAAGCCTGGGAATGGTATCACCGCGTCGTCGGCGACGACCGCTGCCCGATCGTCGACACCTGGTGGCAGACCGAGACCGGCGGCATCTTGATCACGCCGCTGCCGGGCGCGACCAAGCTGAAGCCGGGCTCGGCGACCCAGCCGTTCTTCGGCGTGGTGCCTGAAATCGTCGATGCCGACGGCAAGGTGCTGGACGGCGAGACATCGGGCAATCTCTGCCTGACGCGGTCGTGGCCGGGCCAGATGCGCACGGTCTATGGCGATCACGCCCGCTTCGAGCAGACTTATTTCTCGACCTACAAGGGCAAATATTTCACCGGCGACGGCTGCCGGCGCGATGCCGACGGCTATTACTGGATTACCGGCCGCGTCGACGACGTCATCAACGTCTCCGGTCACCGCATGGGCACCGCGGAAGTCGAAAGCGCGCTGGTCGCGCATGAGAAGGTGTCGGAAGCCGCTGTGGTCGGTTACCCCCACGACATCAAGGGCCAGGGCATCTACGCCTATGTCACCCTGATGGCCGGCGTCGAGCCGAGCGACGAACTGCGCAAGGAGCTCGTCACCTGGGTGCGCAAGGAGATCGGCCCGATCGCCGCGCCCGACCAGATCCAGTTCTCGCCCGGCCTGCCCAAGACCCGCTCCGGCAAGATCATGCGCCGCATTCTGCGCAAGATCGCCGAGGACGAGCCGGGCAGCCTGGGGGACACCTCGACACTGGCCGATCCCGCCGTGGTCGATGATCTCGTGAAGAACCGGCAGAACAAGAAGTCGGCATAAGCCCACCTCCCGTCGTTCCGGGCGCGCGACAGCGCGGTCCGGAACGACGGCTGTTCACATCCTCACGCACTTGTCAGGGCGCGCCCCGCCGCGCCTGCATCTTTCCCGCCGAGTGTTGTTTTCAAGTCATTTACTTTGTTTCCAACATTTCCTTTGGTCGCCCTGCTGGCTAGCCCTCGGCGGCCGTGCGTGGAAACCATCCGGTTAACAGGTGCGGTTAAGAATCTCTGGGCGAGCCGGCGATTGCCGGGTTTTGCGTCATTTTGAACGATCCGTTTGGGGCAGGGGGAAGTATCGATGTCGATGAAGGTTGCTGTGGCGCTGGCCGCCACCATCGGGGCAGGGGTTTTGATGTCGACGGCGGCGCAGGCGCGGCCGGAGATGGTGGGGACACACGTCGCCGACTATTCGCCGGGCACCATTGTGGTCAAGACCAACGAGCGGCGGCTCTATCTCATCCTCGATAACGGCCACGCCGTGCGCTATCCGGTCGGCGTCGGCAAGTCCGGCAAGCAGTGGGCCGGCACCACCCGCATCGACGGCAAGTACCGAAACCCGGCCTGGTCGCCGCCCGCCGAGGTGAAGCGCGACAAGCCGCAGCTTCCCGACGTCATTCCGGGCGGATCGCCGCGCAATCCGATGGGCGTCGCGGCGATGACACTGGCCGGCGGCGAATACGCCATCCACGGCACCAACGTGCCAGGCTCCGTCGGCGGCTTCGTCTCCTATGGCTGCATCCGCATGCTCAACGACGACATCACCGATCTCTACAGCCGTGTCTCGGTCGGCACGACGGTGGTCGTGGCGCGCTGATCGCCGAGTTCAAAACCGAATTGAAAAAGCCGCGTCGTCGACGCGGCTTTTTTGTTACCAGAAGCGCCAGCCCCGCGCGCACCAGCCGTCGCGATGACCGCCATTGTAGCTGCGCGCATAACCGCCCGCGAGCAGCACGGCCGAAACGTTGGCCGTGCGCCTGGTCGCGACATCGGCCAGGACGCGGCCGTATTTTTCGGTACCGAGATTGTAGATGGTGACGCCGCCCTGGCCGAGCAAATTGCGCAGCGCCTCGGTGGCCGCTTCGGCCTTGTCCAATTCCTCCTGACAGGACGCCTTCATCTCGGGCGCATCGATGCCGCGCAAACGAACGCGCGCAACGAGATCGCGTCCGTCGCGTTGGTGCACACGGGCGAGAAAAGTGTCGCCGTCGATGGTGCGGATGACGTCGACCGGCTGGCGAATGTCCGAATTGCCGGACTGCTGGAGGATGACCTCGGCATCTCGCGATTCACCATCGGTCGCATGCCGGACGGGCCAATTCGTTCCGTGCCGGAAGGTGAGCACGATCGCCACCACCACGCCGACCACGAACATCCACGGCAATAGCCCTGAGAAGCGGCGGCCGAACGGCGAACCGTTATATGAACGCCGATAGGGATGGCTGGGGTCGAAGCGCGACATCCGCGCACGCTAGGGCTGAGTCGGGCGAGCGGGCAAGGGAGCGTCAAAAGTCCGAAGCGATGCCTTTGCGTTCCCAGTCGCCATACCGCGTGGGTTCAGGTCCCTTCGGGCCCTGCAATTCCTTCGGCGACGCTTCGGCATGAGCCGCGGCGGCCTGCCGGCGCGCTTCGGCTTCGGCCAGCGCGCGCTGGGCGGCCGGCGGCAATGGCTTGCGATCGGTAGGCTGGTCACTCATCGCCCGGTGTCCTAGCGCAGGATCAAAGGCTGCGCGACGTGCAATAACGCATTGCTGAAATGGTCGTGACAGGCTGAAAATGCCAGAGACGATTCTTACATTTGGCATATTCGCATGCCACAGCTGCCGTTCTTAAGGCATGCGCCCATATCGGCGGAACTGCCGCTCGCTCAGAACCTTGCTTCCGCATGCCATCTCAACGTTTCGCCCCTCCCTCCGAAGTGCCTGGCCTCGCGGCACGGCGGATCGCTGCCGACATTGTCGACGGCGTGCTGCACAAGCATCGCACGCTTGACGAGCAGCTCGACGGCGTCGGCGCCCATCCCGGGCTGAAGACGCTGGCCGACCGTGACCGCGCGCTGATGCGGCGCCTGGTCGCGACCATCCTGCGTCGGCTCGGCACGCTCGGCCATGTGCTGTCGCGGCTGCTCGACAAGGGCATTCCGTCCGATGCGCCGCGCGCGCAGAGCGCGCTCCTGATCGGCGCCGCCCAGATCCTCTGGATGGACGTGCCCGATCATGCCGCCGTCGATCTTTCCGTCCGCCTGGTACAATCCGACCGCCGTGCCGCGCGCTATGCCGGCCTCGTCAACGCCGTGCTGCGCCGCTGCGCGCGGGAGGGCAAGGCGCTGGTGGAGGAAGTCACCGCGCAATCGCTGGACCTGCCGCCCTGGCTGCTCGCGCGCTGGAGCGCACATTACGGCGAGGCGACCGCAAGGGACATGGCGCTCGCACTCGGCCACGAGCCGTCGCTCGATCTCACCGTCAAGTCCGACGCCGCGCAATGGGCGAGCCGGCTGCACGGCGAAGTGCTGCCGACCGGATCGGTGCGCGCGGTGCTGCACGGCGCAGTGACCATGCTGCCCGGCTTCACCGATGGACAATGGTGGGTACAGGATGCCGCCGCCGCACTGCCGGCCCGGCTGTTCGGCGACATCAAGGGTAAGTCCATCGCCGACCTCTGCGCCGCGCCCGGCGGCAAGACCGCGCAACTGGCCCAGGCCGGCGCGCATGTCACGGCGATCGATCGCTCGCCCGCCCGGGTGGCGCGCCTGCGCGAAAACCTGTCGCGGCTGTCGCTCCAGGCCGAGACTGTCGTCGCCGACGCCGTGGAATGGGCGGGTCCAGCCAATGGCTTCGACGGCATCCTGATCGATGCGCCCTGCACCTCGACCGGGACAATCCGCCGCCATCCCGATGTATCCTGGCTCCGGCAGGAATCCGACATCGCGGCAATGACCACGCTTCAGCAGCGGCTGCTGCGTAAATCCGTGACGCTGCTGAAGTCCGGCGGGACGCTGGTCTACTGCACCTGCTCGCTGGAACCCGAAGAGGGCGAGCATGCCGTCGCCGCGCTGCTGGCCGCGGAGCCTGCACTTCGGCGTGCGCCGATCGAGGCATCCGAGGTCTCCGGGCTCAGCGAGATCATCACCGCCGACGGTGACCTGCGCACCCTGCCGAGCCATCTGCCGCACGCCGACCCGAAGCTCGGCGGGCTTGACGGATTTTTTGCAGCCCGGCTCGTTAAATCCTGATTTTGCACCGGTTTTTGCTGCCGCGGCGTAGATTCGGAGCCTTTCAAGGTGGTGTCAGCGGACCGATTTTGGGATTAATAAGGATTCGTCGGAATCCTCTCCCCCACAAGGCAAGGCGTGTCGGTCGCTCAACGCAGACGTATCTCGACGCTCGTCATGAACCGCTTCGCGCGGAACATGCTCGCGCGCGCGAGCGGCGGCTCCGTTGCGCTGTCACGGGTGTGGCCGGGTCGCACTGACCGGTTGATCATCGCGCCGCACGATCTACGCACGGCGGATGCGACGCGCGCCGCCGAGATCTATGCCGGGCGCTTCGTGTTCGCCGGCAAGATCGTCAACTGCCACGGCCGCTCGATCTTCGATCTCGATCCGCCGTCGGAGGATTGGGAGGTCGCGCTGCTCGGCTTCGGCTGGCTGCGGCATCTGCGCGCCGCCGACACCGCGCTGACGCGGGCGAATGCGCGCGCGCTGGTCGAGGACTGGATTTCCAACCCCGCCAACAAGCGCCGCCCGGTTGCGCGGCGCGCCGACGTGCTGGCGCGGCGCGTGATCTCGCTGTTGTCGCAGGCGCCGCTGGTGCTCAACGACACCGACAACAAATTCTACCGCCGATATCTGCGTGCGCTGGCGCGCGAGATCCGCTTCCTGCGCTTCGCCATGGTCAACATTGCCGACGGGGTGCCGAAGCTCCAGGTGCTGATCGCGCTGTGCTACACGACGCTCTGCCTCGCCAACCAGGGGCGCCATATCCGCAGCGCGTCGAAAAAGCTGTCGGACGAATTGCAGCGGCAGATCCTGCCCGACGGCGGGCATATCTCGCGCAACCCCGGCGCGCTGATCGAGCTCCTGATCGACCTGTTGCCGCTGCGGCAGACCTTTGCCGCGCGCAACATCGCGCCGCCGCCGGCGCTGCTCAACGCGATCGACCGCATGATGCCGATGCTGCGCTTCTTCCGGCACGGCGACGGCAATTTCGCGTTGTTCAACGGCATGAGCGCGACGCCTTCGGACCTGCTCGCCACGCTGCTCGCCTACGACGACACCCATGGCACCCCGATGGCGAACATGCCGCATACCGGCTTCCAGCGCCTCGATGCCGGCCAGACCACGCTGATCATCGACACCGGCCCGCCGCCGCCGGCCGGTGTCAGCCACGATGCCCATGCCGGCTGCCTGTCGTTCGAATTGTCCTCGGGCATCAGCCGCATCGTCACCAATTGCGGCATGCCGACGACGGGCCGCGACAATTGGCGGCCGTTCGCGCGCGGCACTCCGGCACATTCGACGCTGACCTATCACGAAACCTCGTCCTGCCAGTTCGTCGAGATGTCGGCGATGAAGCGGCTGCTGCATGGCGCGCCCGTCACCAGCGGGCCCGTCGAGGTCGAGAGTTATCGCGAGGTCGTGCAGGACGGCACGCTGCTGACGACGTCGCATGACGGCTATCTCGCCAAATTCGGCGTTGTCCATCGCCGTGTGCTGATGATCGCCAATGACGGCGGCCGGATCGATGGCGAGGACACGCTGTCGCCGCCGCAAGGCGCGCGTCTCAAGGGCGCCGATGCCGATTTCGCGCTGCGCTTCCATCTGCATCCGGCCGTGAAAGCGAGCCGGCTGTCGGATGCCCGCGGCGTCATGCTGGTGCTGCCCAACCGCGACGTCTGGACCTTTGAGGCGCTCGACGACAAGGTCGACCTAGAGGACAGCGTGTTCCTGGCCGGCAATGACGGCCCCCGCCGCACCGCGCAGATCGTGATCCGCCAGGATGCGCGTCAGGCGCCCTCGATCCGCTGGAGCTTTGTCCGCTCGACCGCTTCGCCCACGGTCACCAATGCCCGCCGCAACGCCCGGCGCGAGCCGGAACTTCCGCTGTAGAAGCGCGCGTTTCGGCCCCATCTGGTCGTTGTGAAAATGGCTGAAAGCTGCTATCGAGCACGCGTTCGCGCGACTGGCGACCTTGGATGGAGCACCATCGGGAAGCGCGAGACATATCTGCCGCGCGCCTGGGCATAGACACTCCTTAAGACAGAGGATCTTGCTCATGACTGACCATCCCCGCCGCGTCACCCGCGCCCTGCTTTCCGTTTCCGACAAGACCGGCCTGATCGAATTCGCCCAGGCGCTGGCCGCCCATGATGTCGAGCTGGTCTCGACCGGCGGCACCGCCAAGACGATCGCCGCCGCCGGCCTCAAGGTCAAAGACGTTTCCGAGCTCACCGGCTTCCCCGAAATGATGGACGGCCGCGTCAAGACGCTGCATCCGAAAGTGCATGGCGGCCTGCTCGCGATCCGTGACAACAAGGAACATGCGGACGCGATGAAGACGCACGGCATCGCGCCGATCGATCTCCTCGTTGTCAATCTCTATCCGTTCGAAGCGACCGTCGAGAAAGGCGCCGACTTCGAGGATTGCATCGAGAACATCGATATCGGCGGCCCCGCGATGATCCGCGCTGCCGCGAAGAACCATGACGACGTCGCCGTCGTGGTCGAGGCGCAGGATTATCAGGCCGTGCTCGACGAGCTCGCCGCCAACAAGGGCGCCACCACGCTGAAGCTGCGCCGGCGCCTTGCCGCAAAGGCCTATGCGCGCACGGGCGCGTATGATGCCGCGATCTCGAATTGGTTCGCACGTCAGCTAGAGATCGACGCACCCGACTTCCGCGCCTTTGGCGGCAGACTGATCCAGTCGCTGCGCTATGGCGAGAACCCGCACCAGACCGCGGCGTTCTATGCGACGCCCGACAAGCGTCCGGGTGTCTCGACCGCGCGGCAGTTGCAGGGCAAGGAGCTGTCCTACAACAACATCAACGACACCGATGCGGCCTATGAATGCATCGGCGAGTTCGACGCCAAGCGCACCGCAGCCTGCGTCATCGTCAAGCACGCCAATCCCTGCGGCGTTGCGGAAGGGTCCGACCTCGTCAGCGCCTACCGCAAGGCACTCGCCTGCGACTCCACTTCGGCCTTCGGCGGTATCATCGCGATGAACCGCGCGCTCGACGCCGACACCGCGCGCGAGATCACGAAGATCTTCACCGAGGTGATCATCGCGCCGGACGCCAGCGAAGAGGCGATCGCCATCATCGGCGCGCGCAAGAATCTGCGCCTGCTGCTGGCAGGCAGCCTGCCCGATCCACGCGCTCCGGGCCTGACCGCCAAGACGGTCGCCGGCGGCCTTCTCGTGCAAAGCCGCGACAATGCTGTAGTCGACGATATGACATTCAAGGTCATGACCAAGCGCGCACCGACGGATGCCGAAATGCGCGACTTGAAGTTCGCGTTCCGCGTGGCCAAGCACGTCAAGTCCAACACCATCATCTATGCCAAGGATCTCGCCACCGTCGGCATCGGCGCGGGCCAGATGAGCCGGGTGGATTCAGCCCGGATCGCGGCGCGCAAGGCGCAGGATGCGGCGAACGAGCTGAAGCTTGCGGAGCCGCTCACCAAGGGCTCGGTCGTGGCCTCGGATGCGTTCTTCCCGTTCGCCGACGGCATGCTCGCCTGCATCGAGGCCGGCGCCACCGCCGTGGTGCAGCCCGGCGGCTCGATGCGCGACGACGAAGTGATCAAGGCCGCCGATGAACACAGCATCGCGATGGTGTTCACAGGCACGCGGCATTTCAGGCACTGATCTCTCCAAGGGTCGTCCCGGCGAAGGCCGGGACCCATAACCCCAGGGAGTAGTTTGGCGCACGGTACTAGCCGCGTCGCGCCAACGACAGATCACGCGGTATGGGTCCCGGCCTTCGCCGGGACGACGCTGAAATTTATTCTTCCCGCACCCGCATCAGCAGCGCGAACCCCGCGACGAAAAACACGACCAGCACGGCCATGCCGGCCTTCTGGCTCGCGGTCACCGCAGTAATCACGCCGATCAATAGTGGACCGATGAAGGACGTCACCTTTCCGGTCAGCGCGAACAAGCCAAAGTACTGCGCGATACGATCCTTCGGCGCGAGTCGGATCAGCAGCGTGCGCGAGGCGGCCTGAAGCGGGCCGCCGGCCGCACCGATCAGACACCCCAGGATCACGTAGGCCCGCTCGGCGACGCTCGAGAACAGGGGAGCACCCGGCTCGGGCGGCGCGACCTTGAAGAAGAGAACGCTGTCCTTGTCGACCAGAAGAATCGCCGCCACCGAGAGCAGCAGGATCAGCATGCTGCCGGCGATGACGCGCTTCGGCCCCAGGAAATCGTCGAGCTTGCCGCCGAGCCACGCGCCAAACGTGCCTGCGATGGCGAGGATGATTCCAAACATGCCGATCTGGATCGTGTGCCAACCGAAGGTGCCGGCCGCATAGATGCCGCCGAAGGCAAACAGCGACACCAGCCCGTCGGTATAGATCATGTTGGCGAGCAGGAACGCCGCAAGCGACTTCTGCTCCGGCAAACTCTTAAGCGATTTCTTGAGATCGGAGAGGCCCTCGCGGAGCGCCGCGCGCACCGGACGCTTCGCCGGATAATCCGGCGTGAACAAAAACATCGGCGTGACGAAGATGATGAACCACAGTCCGGTCAACGGCCCGGCGGCGCGGTCGCCCTCGTGGCTGGCGGGATCGAGCCCGAACAGCGGCGTGAATCCCAGCAGCGTGCGCCCGGTGTCAGGATTGGCAGCGAGGAAGCCGAGCACGATGACCAGGCTGACGATGCCGCCGATGTAACCCGTGGCCCAGCCGGTGCCGGAAAGCCGGCCGATGCGCTCCGGCGGCACCAATGTCGGCATCATCGCATTGTTGAAGACGGTGGCGAACTCCGCGCCGACGCTGGCGAGCGCGACTGCGGCGAGCAGCGGCGGAATGATGGCGGGATCGCCGGGCTTGCCGATCCACAGCGTGCATGAGGCCACCACAAGAAGTGCACCGAACGCGGCGATCCAGGGCTTTCGGCGGCCCGAGGCATCCGCGATGGCCCCTAACACCGGCGACATCAGCGCGATCGCTAAGCCCGCAGCGGCCATCGCAAAACCCCACAGCGATTGTCCGGTGGCGGGATCTGGCGCGATGCTGGTGGCGAAATAGGGTGCGAACACGAAGGTCGTGATCAGTGTGAAATAGGGCTGCGCGGCCCAATCGAAGAAGATCCAGCTGATGACGGCGGCGCGCGGCGGATAGGTCCGCTGCGCGCCGGCCATGCGCGCATCCGGGGCGATCGTCGTCATCACGCAGTCCTCATCACGAACAGTTTTGCTACACTTAGCGTAAACCGTATAGCATTACTGCGACGCGTGTGAATTGGCTCGAAGCCAGGGCGGAAATTTGATGATGGCGTCATTTTCGACACGGCGCACATTTTTCGCGCTCATCGCCACTCTGGCGATTGGTCTTGCATCTGCGACCGCGCAGGATGCGCGTCGACTCTATATGCCGCCCGCGCTCGACACGGTTCATGCCATCCCTGCCGAGCACGGCATGGTGGTGGCGCAGGAGAAGATATCCGCACAAGTCGGCGCCGATATCCTGCGACGCGGCGGCAATGCGGTCGATGCCGCGGTCGCAACCGGCTTTGCGATGGCGGTGACTTATCCACGCGCCGGCAATATCGGCGGTGGCGGCTTCATGCTGATCCATTCCGCCGAACGCAACGAGGACATCGCGATCGACTATCGCGAGACCGCACCGGCGGCGACCACACCGCAGATATTCCTCGGCCCCGACGGCAAGCCGGATGCCGCGAGGTCCCGCGATTCCGCGCTCGGCATCGGCGTGCCCGGCACCGTCGCGGGACTCGCGCTGGCGCTGGAGAAATACGGCTCGGGCCAATTCACGCTGGCACAGTTGCTGGAGCCCGCGATCGCGCTTGCCCGCGACGGCTTTGTGATCAGCGACGACATGGCCGACACGCTGCCGGGCTTGTACCCGCGGCTGGCGCACTGGCCATCCTCGGCCAAGATCTTCTCGCGGCCTGATGGCAAGGCGCTCGGTGAAGGCGACAGACTGGTGCAGAGCGATCTCGCCGACACGCTGGCGAGCGTCGCCGCGCAAGGCCCGCGCGGCTTCTATGAGGGGCCGGTGGCGGACAAGCTCGCCAAGGCGGTGTCGGACGCCGGCGGCATCATGACGCCGGCCGATCTGAAAGCCTATCAAGCCGTGACCCGTTCGCCCGTGCGCGGCAGCTATCGCGGCTACGACGTCGTCTCGATGCCGCTGCCTTCCTCTGGCGGCGTGGTGCTGGTGGAGACGCTCAACATCCTCGAAGGTTTTCAACTCGCCGATCTCAAGCAGGGCTCGCCGGCATCGCTGCATCTCCTCATCGAGGCCATGAAGCGCGCCTACGCCGATCGCGCGCGCTATCTCGGCGATCCCGCCTTCGTCAACGCGCCGATCGAGACCCTCATCGCGAAGGACTACGCCGCGAAGCTGCGGGCGGGCATCTCCATCGATCGCGCCACGCCGTCGAGCAAACTGGTATCGGCCGCCACCTCACCGCGCGAGGGCAGCAACACCACGCATTTTTCCGTCGTCGATGCCCGCGGCAATGCCGTCAGCAACACCTATACGCTGAACTTCAGCTACGGCGTCGGCCTCGTTGCCGATGGCACCGGCGTGCTGCTCAACAACGAACTCGACGATTTCACCGCCGCGGTCGGTGCCTCCAACGCCTATGGTCTCGTCGGCTACGAGGCCAATCTGCCCGGGCCCGGCAAGCGGCCGCTGTCCTCGATGTCGCCGACCATCGTGCTGAAGGACGGTAAGCCCGTTCTGGTGACGGGCTCGCCCGGCGGCAGCCGCATCATCTCGACCGTGCTCCAGGTGATCGTCAATGTGCTCGACTACAAGATGGATGTCGCCGCCGCCGTTGCCGCACCGCGGCTGCATCACCAATGGCTGCCGGATGAAGTGCGCGTCGAGCGCGGCTTTCCCGACGATGTGCTGTTCGAGCTGAAGACGATGGACCATCTGATCGTCGAGCCGATGGGACAGACCTCCGCCAACTCGATCGCGGTGACGCCGAATGGCCCGCTCGGCGCGCCCGATCCGCGCACGCGCGGCGCGGAAGCGGCGGGACAGTAACTCTGCCTTTGCATGGCGTGACAGCGCGCGCCGGCTTGCGCTGGCCGCCGCCCATGCTACCACCGCCGGACACAAGAAACTGCCGGGGAAACGCACATGACCGCAGCCGATCCGACTGGGCGTATCGAACGCGCCGAGATCGAAGACACCAGCCTTCTCGCTTTCTATCGCGACATGAATGCGCCGGAGCGGCGGACGTTCTGGGCCTGCGCGGCAGGCTGGGCGCTCGACGGCATGGACTTCATGATCTACCCGCTGGTGATCGGCACCATCATCGCACTGTGGAAGGTCGATGCCGCCTCGGCCGGTCTCGCCGGAACGGTCACGCTGCTGGCCTCTGCCATCGGCGGGTGGCTTGGCGGCTATCTCTCCGACCATATCGGCCGGGTCAGGACGCTCCAGATCACCATCATCTGGTTCTCGGTGTTCTCGCTGGTCTGCGCGGTCGTGCAGAATTTCGAACAGCTTTTGATCGCGCGCGCCGTGCTGGGCCTCGGCTTCGGCGGCGAATGGGCGGCAGGCGCGGTGCTGATGGGCGAAGCGATCCGGCCGCAATATCGCGGGCGTGCGGTCGGCTCTGTGCAATCAGGATGGGCTGTCGGCTGGGGTCTTGCGGTGCTGTCGCAGGCGATCCTGTTCTCGGCTTTGCCCGCCGAGACGGCGTGGCGCTGGATGTTCGTCATCGGCGCGCTGCCGGCGCTCTTGGTGTTCTACATCCGCCGCTCCGTCACCGAGCCGGAGATCGCGGTTGCGGCGCGCGCCAAGCAGGCTGCGAGCGGAGATCGCCCGGCGCTGTGGGAGATCTTCTCCGGCCCGATCCTGAAGACCACGATCCTGGCGTCGCTGATGGCGACGGGCTGCCAGGGCGGCTACTACGCCATTACTTTCTGGGTGCCGCAGTTCCTGACCAAGGAGCGGCATCTGTCGGTCGTCGGCTCGACCGGCTATTTGTCGACGCTGATCATCGGCTCCTTCATCGGCTATCTCACCGGCGCGTGGCTGGCCGACCGGATCGGACGGCGCAATCTGTTCCTGATCTTCTCGATCGGCGCGATGGCGATCGTGCTGCTCTATACGCAGCTGCCGCTCACCAACGAGGTCTTGTGGGTGCTCGGTTTCCCGCTCGGCTTCTTCGCCTCGGGCTATTTCTCGGGGATCGGCGCGTTCCTCACCGAGCTCTATCCGACAAGGCTGCGCGGCTCAGGCCAGGGCTTTTGCTACAATTTCGGCCGCGGCATCGGCGCGCTGTTTCCGTTCCTCGTCGGTGCGCTGTCGGCGACGACGTCGCTCGCCAATGCAATCGCAATGTTTGCGGTGGTGGCTTACGTGGTGTTCTTCATCGCCGCGTTCGCGCTGCCGGAGACGCGCGGCCGCGTGCTGCACGCAGATTAGTGGCGCGCTGTCATTCCGGGGCGGTGAGGAAACTTACCGCCCGACCTGATACGGCCCGCCCTTTTCCAGCGCGCGGCTGTACGCCGGCCGCGCGTGGATGCGTTCGAGGAACGCCATTGCCTTGGGATGGCCCTGCTCAAGCCCGCCGCGTGATTGCGCTGCTTCGAGCGGGAAGCTCATCTGGATGTCGGCGGCGGTGAACTCGTTGCCGGCGAACCACTCGGTCTTGCCGAGCTCGCCTTCCCAATAGTCCATGTGCTGCTTGAGCTGCGGATTGACCAGCGCCGTCAGCGCCTGGTTGGAGACCTTGCGCACCAGCGGGCGCAGCAAAGCCGGCGCGCGCTTCGGCATCAGCGTGAACAGCAGCTTCAGCAGCAGCGGCGACATCGCGGACCCTTCGGCATAGTGCAGCCAATAGGTGAAGCGCAGCCGCTCCGGCGTGTTCGGCGGCGGGATCAGCCGGCCGTTGCCGTAGGTGGCGATGAGATATTCGATGATCGCGCCTGACTCGGCGATGGTGTTGCCGTTGTCGGTGATGACGGGCGACTTGCCGAGCGGATGGATGGCACGCAGTTCCTTCGGCGCGCGCATGTCGGGCTGACGCTGATAGCGCACGATCTCGTAGGGCACGCCCAATTCCTCGAGCAGCCATAGCACTCGCTGCGAGCGTGAATTGTTGAGGTGATGAACGGTCAGCATCGCGAGGCCCCCAGCTTGGCGTGGTCGATCGGCCGCGCGTTCGTGCCAGCCCGGGACAGCAATGTCGAGCCATCCGGACAGATATTTTCACCCGGGTATATTGACGTCAGCAATTTACCCGGATATTAAGCTGCCGACGCGATCAAATATGGCAATGATTCCAATGCAGAGAACATTCACCGCCTTCCAGGGCCAGCGCCGCCTGGCGTCCGGGCCGGCAGGAGAGGTCGCGCTGGTCGTCAAGCGGATGGCGCCACGGCCGGACGAGCCCATCATCATCTTCGAGGACGCCACCGGCCGATCAATCGACTTCGATCTGCGCGGCGGGGATCGCGAGGTGCTGGCGCGGTTGGTGAAGCTTATCCCGCCCCCGGTGGAGGAGACCGCACCATCGAGTGAGCCACGCGGCCGCGGCCGACCGAAGCTCGGTGTGGTCGCACGCGAGGTGACGCTGCTGCCGCGGCACTGGGAGTGGCTCAGCGCTCAGCCCGGCGGCGCGTCGGTCGCGTTGCGAAAGCTCGTCGAGGAGGCGCGGCGTGCGAGCGGCGACAAGGACCGCGAGCGGCAGGCGCGCGATGCGGCCTATCACTTCATGTCGACCATGGCGGGCAATCTGCCGCAATTCGAGGAAGCTTCGCGCGCGTTGTTTGCGGATGACCGGCGGCGCTTCGCCGGACTGATCGCCGACTGGCCCGCCGACATCCGCGATCACATCGTCAAGCTCGCCTATAGCGATCGCGCTTAGGCGCGCCGGGCCATGTGCACTTCATCAAGATATTATGATCATCATTAAACGGTGGACCTGTGGCACGCCCTGCGCCACAATGTGAGAAAAGCCACGTCAGGGAGCACGATTTTGACCCGCACAGCCCCGCAGTTCCTGTTCGATTTCGGCAGCCCGAACGCTTATCTCAGCCATCTGGCGATTCCGGCGATCGAGAAGCGGATCGGCGTGAAATTCGAATATGTGCCGATCCTGCTCGGCGGCATCTTCAAATCGACCAACAACAGATCGCCGGCCGAGACGCTCGCCGGCGTCAAGAACAAGCGCGAATTCCAGGCGGTCGAGACCGAACGCTTCGTCAAGCGTTTCCAGGTCCCGCCCTATGTCATGAATCCCTTTTTCCCCGTCAACACGCTGAACCTGATGCGCACGGCGATCGCAGCGCAAGCCGAAGGCGTGTTCGAAAACTATGTCGAGGCCGCCTTCCACCACATGTGGCGCGAGCCGAAGAAGATGGACGATCCGGAAGTCGCCATGAAGGCGCTCGCATCCTCCGGCCTTGATGCCCAAAAGCTGTTCGCCCGCGCGCAGGAGCCCGAGGTGAAGGGCAAGTTGATCAAGAACACCGAGGAGGCCGTCGCACGCGGCGCGTTCGGCTCGCCGACCTTCTTCGTCGGCGATGAGATGTTCTTCGGCAAGGAGCAGTTGCGCGAGGTCGAGGAGATGGTGTCGGGGAAGTGATTTTCGTACCGTGGGGAAAGCGAGCTATTTCCCCAACGTCGTCCTGGCGAAAGCCAGGACCCATAGCCACCGAACGTTATTGATGTGACGAGCTGGAGCTCCAACTTGTCCGACAACGAACAGTTGGGGTAATGGGTCCTGGCTTTCGCCAGGACGACGGTAATAAGCAACAATAAGGAATTTCCCATGCGTATTTTCGTGGTCGGCGCCGGCGCCATCGGCGGCTATTTTGGTGGCAGGCTGTTGCAGGCCGGCCGCGACGTCACGTTCCTGGTCCGGCCACGGCGCGCCAGCGAGCTCGCCAGCGCCGGCCTCGTGATCAAGAGCCCGAATGGCGACATCACGCTGAAGGATCCGCCGCGGGTTGAGGCCGACAAGCTCAAGGACAAGTTCGACGTTGTGCTGTTGAGCTGCAAGGCGTTCGACCTCGACGACGCCATCAAGTCGTTCGCCGCTGCGGTTGGTCCCAACACGGCGATCATTCCAATGCTCAACGGCATGAAGCATCTCGACACGTTGGACGCCAAGTTCGGCAAGGAGCGCGTGCTCGGCGGTCTCTGCGCCATCGCCGCGACCTTGAACGAGAAACGCGAGGTGGTGCAGCTCCAGCCGATGCAGGCGATCACTTACGGCGAGCGCGACGGCAAACTGTCGGATCGCGTCAAGGCGATCGACGAGGCCTTCAAGAGCGGCATCAATGGCGCCACCGCAAGCCAGAACATCATGCAGGACATGTGGGAGAAGTGGGTGTTCCTGTCCTCGCTCGCCGCAAGCACCAGTCTGATGCGCACCTCCGTCGGTAACATTCTGGCTGCCCCCGGCGGTCGGGATTTCCTGCTCGGCATGCTCGATGAAACCAGCGCGATTGCCACCGCGTCAGGCTATACGCCGGGCGGCCCGTTCTTCGAACGGGTGAAGGGCAATCTGACGACCGAGGGCTCGCCGATGACGGCGTCGATGTTCCGCGACGTCAAGGCAGGCTTTCCGGTCGAGGCTGATCACGTGATCGGTGATCTGATTGCGCGTGGCGACGCCGCCAAGGTGCCGGTGCCGAAGCTGCGCATCGCCTACACGCATTTGAAGGCGTATGAGAAGCAGCGGGCGGGGTAGGTAGTAACCCCGACTCCGCGCTATTTGAAATACGCGAGATAATGCGAGACGGCGGTGATTTCCTCATCGCTCATGTGATAGGCGACATCGGCCATCGCGGCGCCGCCGCCGCCGACGCGCTGGCTGGTCTTGTAGTCGCGCAGCGCCTTGACCAGATATTCCTCGCGCTGACCGGCGAGCCGCGCGACGGCCTTGGTACCGGCAAAGCTATCCGTGTGGCATGAGGCGCAGCGGCGGCCGACGGCAACTTGCGCGCCTTTTTTTGACAGGTCCGGATCCTTGTCCTCGGCTGGCGTCGGCGGCGTCATGGCCGCGAAATAGGCGCCGAGACTGCGGACGTCCTCGTTGGTGATCTCCGCGGCAATCGGCTGCATCTGTTCGTTCTTGCGCGAGCCGGCGCGGAAGAAGACGAGCTGCCATTGCAGGAATTGATCGGGCTGACCGGCCAGCGAGGGAATGTTTTCGGTCTGCGAGATACCGTTCTCGCCGTGACAGCCGGAGCAAACGGCAGCCTTCTCCTGGACGGCGGAATTATCGGCGGCGCTTGCGGAGAGAGCTCCGAGTGCGAGGAGCAACGCAGCCGCGCTGATTGCGTGCGAGATGAACTGCCGGCGCATGATGGGAATTCCACTCTGACAATCTGGTCATTCCGGGGCGCCCGAAGGGCGGGCCCGAAATCCATAACCCCGTTTCGTGGTGATGGGTTCCGGACTTGCGCGCAAGTTCGGAACGACAGCGTGGGAATTTGAAATGAAAGAGGCTGCGGCCGCCTCATGGCCACCGCAGCCTCGTGTCGTCGTGCGCTACTTCTTGCTGTAGCTGATGCGATAGATCGCGCCGGCCCAATCGTCGGCAACGAGGATCGAGCCGTCCTTGGCGAGGATGATGTCATCGGGGCGGCCGAGATAGCCCTGGTCACCCTCGATCCAGCCGGAGGCGAACACCTCCTTCTTGGCGTTCTTGCCGTCGGGCCCGACGATCACGCGCGTGATATTGCCGCCCTGATACTTGTGGCGATTCCAGGAGCCGTGCTCGGCGATGAAGATGTTGTTCTTGTACTCGGCGGGAAATTGATCGCCGGTATAGAACTTCATGCCGAGCGGAGCGACGTGGGCACCGAGGTTCAGCACGGGCGGCGTGAACTCGGAGCACTTGTGGCCCATCGCGAACTTCGGATCGGGAAGGTCGCCCTGGTGGCAGTAGGGATAGCCGAAATGCTCGCCGAGCTTGCTGACCATGTTCAGCTTGTCCGAGGGCAGATCGTCGCTGACCCAATCGCGTGCATTCTCGGTGAACCAGTACTTGCCGGTACGCGGATCGACATCGCCGCCGACCGAGTTGCGAACGCCGAGCGCATAGACTTCAGCGTTGCCGGTCTTGGGATCGACGCGCCGGATCTGCGAGACGCTGGTCGGAGGAACGCCGACGTTGAAGGGCGGTCCGAACGGAATGTAGAACCAGCCTTCCTTGTCGGCCGCGAGGTACTTCCAGCCATGCGCGGCGTAGGACGGCATGTCGTCATAGACGACCTTGCCCTCACCGAGATTGTCGAGCTTGTTTTCGACGTCGTCGTAGCGGATCAGCTTGTCGACCGCGATGACGTAGAGCGCACCGTCCTTGACGGCCAGACCCGTGGGCATGTTCAGCCCCTTGAGGATGGTCTTGACCTCTTTCTTCCCGTTGTTGTCCTTGATGGCATAGACGTTGCCGAGGCCGAACGAGCCGACGAACAGCGTGCCCTTGTCACCCCAGGCCATCTGCCGCGCGGCGAGCACGCCCGAGGCATAGACATCGATCTTGAAACCCGCCGGCAGCTTGATCTTCTTGATGAGGCTGGCAAGCTCGGCGTCGGAAGCGCCGGTCGGCGGACCCGAGGGCGGCGCCAGGCCCTTCTGCGCTTCGGTCTCGTCGCCGAGGAACCAGTCGTCCGGCGGATGGGTCCAGAACTCCTTGGTTCCGGATTCGTATTTCTTCAGCTGCCGGCTCTTGTCCTGCTGCTGCGCACTGGCGACGCTAGTCCCTGCAAGAAGGGCCACGGCCGCAAGCGCCAAGACGGATTGATGGAATTTCATCGCGTCACTCCCCTAAGGCAGCCATCTGGGCTGCACGTTATTTGTTTTGGTTTGTCGAGTCGGCGAAGGTCGGAGTCTGTCGAGAGGCAGACGCAAAAAGGTTAGCACATCTGCGAGCAGTGAGAAGCGCGTCACGTGCACTGCCGTAGTGCTCAATAAAAATTGAGACGGATTTTCTCCGAGAGCGAATGCGGCGATAGCAACACTCTCGCTGCAACGCGGAATCGCAATGAAGCGCGCCTCATTTGCAGGCAGCAAAATGGGCGACCAATGCAAAACCGCGAAAACAACCCCATGCACGGTAGAACGTCAGACGCCGGATGGTGTGCGGTGACACCGGCCACACATCTGAAACATCGTGCGAATTGATAAAAGCGGCGACTATTTGGCGACGGGGTACGGCCCATCGTCAAATTGCATGTCGTGATAGCCTTTCGCTCCCACCTCGCGCGCGAGCGCGCTGCGAAAATCGCGCCCCTCGCGCAGGCTGCTCAGCATATGGGCGAAATCGAATTCGGGATGCCATCCGAGCTCGCGCCGCGCGCGGTCGTTGACATAGACCCGGTCGATCCCGGGAAATAGCCGCCAGCCGCGCGCCGCATAGAGTTGCTCACAATTGGGCTAGAGCGTCCGCATCACGCGGCGGCGCCGCGAGATGACGCCGCTCGAACGGGGTTGTAGCCGAGACGATATAACGGGCGAAACCGATCTCCGGTGCACGCGCCACGGCGAGCAGATGGGCACTCACGGCGTCCGCTATATCCAGCCGGCGATAGAACAGTTCGTTGACCTGCGCATTGTCCAGCGGGTAGGCCGACCGCATTGCGGGATCATCATCGTCCTCCGGAAAGAAGCGCGAGGTCCGCAACACCACGACCGGCAGACCGCGCTCGCGGAAGAACAGCTCGCACAGATGTTCCGCCATCAGCTTGGTGGTGCCGTAGATGTTTTTGGGAACCGGCGGCAGGTCCTCGGTGACCCACACCGCCGGCTGCCCCGCCTCCGGCCGGAGCCGGGAACCGAACGCACTGGTGGTGCTGGTGAAAACAAAACTCTTCACGCCGGCGGCCACGGCCGCCTCGAGCAGATTGAGCGTGCCGGTGACGTTGGTGTCGACGAAGTCCTGCTTGCTGTGGGTCGCCACATGCGGCTTGTGCAGGGTCGCGGTGTGGATGATTGCGGTGACCCCGGCCGTCTGGTTCCGCACAAAGTCCGGATCGGTGATCGAGCCGATGGCGTCGGTGAAAGCTGATTTCTTCAAATCAACCCCATGCACAGGTGAGCCGCGCCCGCGGAGCGTCCGGGCAATGGCCTCCCCGAGGTGGCCCGCGCTGCCGGTGACCAGAATTGTCATTGCAGACCCAACCCAGCCGCCAGCGGTGCGGCGAACGACGCTATGTGCCCGTTTGGCTGGACGCTTGGGAAAAATTGGAGCGGGCGAAGGGGCTCGAACCCTCGACCCCGACCTTGGCAAGGTCGTGCTCTACCACTGAGCTACACCCGCATCCTGTGTCGGCCGCATGACGCGCCCGGCAACGGCTGTCGTATGCCAAAAGCGGGCGGCGAATGCAACAGCTACGGGCAGCATAGATTCGGATTTGGGACCCCATATGGGCCCAATCCTGGCAAAATCGACCCAAAATCGCCCTGAGCGGCCGAATCGGTTCCCATGGATTGAAATTCGGCCGCACCGGCCCAATTTTAGGGCCGACAGCGAAGCATATGAATTGGCGACGTGCTAAAGACCCGCCATTCCAGACATAGACGAGGGGATTCCGTGACGATCATCGACCAGGGTAACGGAGCCGCAGTCCCGGCTGCGGCGGATCTGATCAAGGACACCACCACCCAGACCTTCGTGAAGGACGTCATCGAGGAATCGAAGCGCCAGCCGGTGCTGATCGACTTCTGGGCCGAGTGGTGCGGCCCCTGCAAGCAGCTCACCCCCGTGCTGGAAAAGGCGGTCAAGGCGGCCAAGGGCAAGGTCAAGCTGGTCAAGATGAACATCGACCAGCATCCGGCGATCCCGGGCCAGATGGGCATCCAGTCGATCCCGGCCGTGATCGCCTTCGTCAACGGCCAGCCGGCCGACGGCTTCATGGGCGCGGTGCCGGAGAGTCAGATCAACGCCTTCATCGAAAAGCTGACCAAGGGCGTGACCGCACCGGGCGAGGCCAACATCGCCGAGATCCTGCAAGAGGCCGAAGCCGTGCTCGCCGAGGGCGACGCTGCGGCCGCAGCGCAGATCTATGCCGAGGTGCTCCAGCACGATTCGACCAACATCGCCGGACTTGCCGGGCTCGCAAAATGCTACGCCGTCTCCGGCGCGATGGAGCAGGCCAAGCAGACGCTCGCCATGGTGCCGGAATCCAAGCGCAACGACCCCGCGGTGAAGGCCGTGCAGACCGCGATCGATCTCGCCGAGCAGGCGCAGTCGCTCGGACCCGTCGCCGAGCTGGAACAGAAAGTCGCCGCAGACCCGCTCGATCATCAGGCGCGATTCGACCTTGCGACCGCGCTCAACGCGCAGGGCAATCGGGCGGCGGCCACCGAGCAGCTGCTAGCGATCATCAAGCGCGACCGCAAATGGAACGACGACGGCGCCCGCAAGCAGCTCGTGCAGTTCTTCGAAGCCTGGGGCGGCGCCGACGATGCGACCGTCGAGGGCCGTAAGCGCTTGTCGATCATCCTGTTTTCGTAAGCACGAGCTGGCGACGTCAGCGGGGACCAGATGCCGATCAATATCGAATATCGCGGCCCCGCCGACCTTCCGGAAATTCTCCCGGTATTTCCGCTGCCGGGTGCGCTGCTGCTGCCGCGCGGGCAAATGCCGCTTAACATCTTCGAGCCGCGCTACCTCGCGATGGTCGACGATTCCTTCCGTGATGGCCATCGCCTGATCGGCATGATCCAGCCCGACATCGCGCATTCGCCGAAGAATTCCGACAAGCCGACGCTGTTCCGCGTCGGCTGCGTTGGCCGCATCACCCAGCTGGCTGAATCCGGCGACGGCCGCTACATCCTCGAGCTCACCGGGGTCGCGCGGTTCAAGGTGGTCGAGGAGCTTGAGGTGCTGACCGCCTACCGGCAGTGCAGGGTCGACATCTTCGCCTTCGCCGACGATTTCACCGCCCGCGTCGGCGAGGACAAGGTCAACCGCGAGGCCCTGCTGGTGGCGCTGGCGGATTTCTTGAAGGCCAACAATCTCAAGGTCGACTGGGAAGGCGTCGAGAGCGCGCCCAACGAAGCGCTGGTCAATGCGCTGGCAATGATGTCGCCCTATGGTCCGGCCGAGAAGCAGGCCATGCTCGAGGCGCCGGACCTCAAGACCCGCGCCGAGATCCTGATCGCGGTCACCGAGATGGATCTCGCCAAGAAACGCACCAGCGGCGATCCGCCCCTGCAGTGAGGGTGTGCTGCGACATTTCGCTTTCAGAAATATCTTGAACACGATGATTGCTGCCACAACGGTGGCGCGCTCCCCTCTCCCGCTTGCGGGGGAGGGTTGGGGAGGGGGTGTCTCCACAAGCGAGAACCCCGATGAGGAGAAAGCCCTCACCCGGCGCTTTGCGCCGACCTCTCCCGCAAGCGGGAGAGGTTAACTGAGCCCGCGGCGCGAGTCGTTCAATCCAACTTCACGAACGACGGCGGATGCGTTTGCGTCCGGTGAACATCGCGCGGATCAAATTCTCGCGCTGAAGAACGCCCATCAGCACCACGCCTACGACGTGCAGAACGACCAGGACGATGACCGCGTCCGATGCATAGGCATGGGTATCCTCGATCCACCAGACGCCGAAGAATGTGACGGTGACCGACAGCGCGCCGGTGATCGACGAGACCGCGAGCGACACGAGCAGTGCCACCAGCATCAGAGTGCCGGCAGGATTGAGCCCGATATAGCGTCCAGTGATGCCGCGGCGAAGATTCCAGAGATAGCGGGGCGCGGCACGGAGCCTGACGCCGACCATGCGAAAGCGCGAATAGCGGCTTCCTAGAAATCCCCATATCAGGCGGAAAGCCAACAGCCCGATCACGCCATAGCCGACGATGCGGTGAAGGCCGTCATAGACGGTGGGCGTGAACCACGCGATCAGGACGCTCGCTGCGAGAGCCCAGTGCCACAGGCGCAGCGGGAGGTCCCAGACATCGACCGTCCGCGAAACGGTCTTGTCCGCGGGGGCCCGGATGGGCTCCCCGCGCGCGTCTGGTACCGCTTCGTCCATCGGCCTCAGTTCATTTGGCGCAGTTCATTTGGCGCAGTTTATTTGGCACAATTTATTTAGCGATCGTGTGCTTCAGGCTGAGATCTTCAGGGCTGTAGAACAGCTCGTAGATCTTGCCTTCCTTGACGCCGTAGACCTCATAGCACGAGCCTTCGATCTTGGAGCGCCGCACCTCGTAGCCGGCCGCCTTGGCCTTGGCTTCGGCATCGCCCGCCGGCTTCCATGACGCCTTGTCGAGCTTGGTGCAGTTCTTGAAACCGTCGGCCATCGCCGTCGACCCCATGCCGATCCCGACCGTCAGTGCAATGGCAACAACACGAATGACCTTCACGAACGTCTCCTCCTCTGTCGTGTGCGCGACGCTTCGCGCGAAACGCGACCGAAGGAAGCAAAGGGGATCGCGAAGTCAACTCGGGTTCGGGCGAGGGAAGCTTTAGAGATATTCTAACGGTCGCGAAAAGATCAGCGCGCTCCGCATGCAGCGCGTGTTTGGAGCTTCGCTGCGGCCTTACGCCTCACGGCCTGGTGTCGAAGATATCGACCTGCGCCTCACCCGCGGGATGACCGACGTCGCAGCCAGTCGGCCCACGAGAGCCGTCCACGCACGCCATGGCTGACGACGAAGCCCATGCCACGCGCCTTCGCGTCTGAAAGACTCACCGGCAGGATTTTACGACGCAGTCCGCGCGCATCCTGGTACTGGCCGGCGAGCGCGGTAAGACTGAGGTCTTCGGGACCGCCGATCTCCGCGCGCTCACCACGCGCCCCATCGAAAGCGCATGTCACGACGTGATCGGCGACATCCGACGTATCGACAGGATTGAACGATGTCGTCGGCACCGGCCACACCGGAAGCCAAACGAGGCCCGAGAGCAACCTGTCGAGCAAATAGTAGAACGGCATTGCGCGAACGACGGACCAGGACAGCGCGGACGAGCGGACCAACCGCTCGCCGGTAAGCTTGACCCGGCCATAAGGCAGCGTCGCCTCGTCGAGTCCGACGATCGAGGTGTGCAGGAAATGCCGCACAGACTGTTCCTGGCACAGCGACAGCAATCGCTCCGTGCCTTCGACATCCACGGCGGAAGGGGACCTGAAGAAGTCTATCGGACGAACCCCGCCGCGCCGCGCGATCGGCGAATACGTCGCCGCATTGATGACCGTGTCGACACCATGCAGCGCTTGACGCAGCCCGGCTCCCGTAGCGAGATCGCCGACGGCCCACTCGATATCCGATCGCGTGCCCCGTGATCGCGCAAGGACCCGGACGCGACGGCCGTCGCGGACAAGGCGATCGACGATGTCACGGCCAAGATGGCCCGTGCCTCCGGTGACGAGCGTCAGCGCCATGCATCAGCCTCCCGTACGTGCCGGCTCTCCCATGGGAACGAGCACGGTCTCGCCGGTCGCGACGAGAGACAGTTCGCCCTGCTCATCAGCAGCGAGAAGCTCGGCCCAGGCGAATACCTGCCTGCGCCCGGCGCGCACCGTCGTTCCCCTGGCGATGAAGTGAGAGCCGACGGCCGGCTTGAGGCAGTTCATCGAGAAGTGCGACGCGGTGACTGAGCCCACCAAGGTCGCGGCAGCAAAACCGCAGGCGGTGTCGAGCAGGGCCGCGATCAAGCCGGCATGCAGGTGTCCGGAATATTGGGCAAAGTCGTCGCGCCAGCTCATGCGGATGGCGACCTCACCTTGGCCGGCCTCAACGACTTCGAACTCCGCCATGCGGTTGAACGCAGCGGATGAATTGACTGCCTTGAGAGCCGGCAGATCGAAACCGTCAGTCGTGCTCATGCGCAGCTCCATCGTGGTGGACGCTTCTCGAGATTGCTCCTGACGGCCTCGACATGATTGGGCGAACCGAGCAACGCAGCCTGCTCGGCGGTTTCGGCCGCAAGACCGGTGGCCGCGTCGCAAGTCGCCGCGAGATTAAGGAGCCGCTTGGCGGCGCGAATGGCATCCGAACTTCGGTTTGCGATCTCCTGCGCAGTCGACAATGCGGCCGCCAGCGGATCATCGGCGAGTCCGGTCGCAAAGCCATAAGCCAGCGCCTGCTGAGCCGAAAACACACGGCCGGTGTAAGTCAGTTCGCGTACGACATCCTCACGCGCAAGGTGGCGCATAAGTTGGGTGCCGGCCATATCGGGCACCAATCCCCATTTGGCCTCGATGACGGCGAGCTGCGTTGCCGGTGCGAGATAGCGAAGGTCGGCACCTAGCGCGAGCTGGAAGCCGCCGCCGAAGGCGACGCCGTGGACGGCTGCGATCACGGGCATCGGCAGCTCGCGCCACAGCCAAACGAGATGCTGCGCATAGTTCGCGATCCCGTGGGTTCGTTGAGTGAGGTCGATCGATGGGATCAGCCGTTCGCCGTTTGCCGTGGCCAGCAGGCGGTCCAGGTCGAGGCCCGCGCAAAACGCGCGTCCTTCGCCGGAGAGAACGACGGCGCGGACATCCTTGCAAGCGCCAAGCTGTGTTCCAACGGTGATGATCGCTTCGAACATCGCCGGGTCCAGCGCGTTCATCTTGTCCGGGCGATTCAGCCGGACATGGGCCACACCTTCCTCGATGGTCAGGCGAACACGATCTTCCATAGCCACTCCACTTTGAAGGCCTTGGGTTTTGAGACCTTGGGTTCGTTTCGACGTTCAGTAGCCGGCAACCGCCATGACCACGACGGCACTGAGCGCCATCCAGCCAAAGTGCCGGCCGCGTGTCGCCCATGCATTGGCCAGGGCGGAAAAACCGAACACGCAGGCCATGGTGATCACGATCCAGTGGCGCGCCGGCGCGGAGTCCATCCAGGGCGTCGCGATCAGGAGCACACCACCGCCGATCCAGGCGACGGTCGAGGCCTGCCAGACTAGGCGGATCAGGGTGCGGAGCCGCTCTGGCTCGATCGTGGCACGCGCAAAGACCTTGGTCTCGCCGAGGATGCCATGGATGATCGCCACGACAATGGTCAGGACGCCGGCACACTGGAGCAGAAGATCACGCATCAACGCCTCCGTACAGTTATGTATGGTGGATTAAGCGCTGGCCCGTCGCCTGTCAATACACTAGTGTATGGCCCGACCCTCGGAACCG
Source organism: Bradyrhizobium sp. LTSP849 (assembly GCF_000938255.1). GTDB lineage: Bacteria > Pseudomonadota > Alphaproteobacteria > Rhizobiales > Xanthobacteraceae > Bradyrhizobium. The sequence goes on from NZ_JYMR01000045.1 coordinate 203,120, forward strand.
GACATGACCGAACAGCTCTCCGCCGACGACTGGATCAACGCGGGACTCAAGGCGCTCGCCAAAGGCGGCTTCACGGCACTGAAGGCCGATCCACTCGCCAAGGCCATGGGCGTCTCACGCGGCAGCTTCTATTGGCACTTTGCCGATCTCGGCGCGTTCCACGCGGCCATTCTGAAGCGCTGGCGCGAGATCGCGGCCGAGCAGATCATCGCCGACGTCGAGGCCGGCAGCGACGAGCCGCTGAAAGCGCTGCTGCGCCGGACGTTTGGCGCGCGGCTCGATCTCGAACGTGCCGTGCGCAACTGGGCGGCGTTCGATCCGGCCGCGCAAGCGGCGGTCCGCGCGATAGACCGCCGCAGGCTCGACTATATCGAGACGCTGCTGGAGCGACGCGGGCTCAATGCCACGATGGCGCAGGGGCGCGCGCAGATCCTGTACTGGACGTTTCTCGGCTTCGCGCTCTCCGGCGCGCCGGTGCCGCCGCCACGACTCCAAGGCCTGCTCGACGAGCTCCTGCGAATGATCGCCGGTTAGCCAAAAAGCCGGTGGCGCCCGCGATGGGCGGCCGCGATTTTCTATGCTAGAGCCCCATTCCGATGGAATCGGAACGGGACGCTAGATTCTTTTTTGACGCGTTTTCTTTACGCGAACCGGTATCCACTTCGCTCGAAAACGCTCTACAGGCAGCCGATCGCCGGAGACCATGATGACCGCGCCCACCGAACGCCCCGAAAACAGCGTCGATCCCAAATTGCTGGAGATTTTGGTCTGCCCGCTGACCAAGGGTCCGCTGGAATTCGATTCCGCCAAGCAGGAGCTGATCTCGCGCTCCGCAAAGCTCGCTTATCCCATTCGCGACGGCATCCCGATCATGCTGCCGGAAGAGGCGCGGAAGATCGATTGAGGATTAGCGTGAGGACCGCGCAACACTCTCGGTGTCGCCCCGGCCTAGTGCGCAATTGCGCACGGGGGGCCGGGGCCCATAACCACAGGGAGCGGTTTGGCGCGAAGCTGGTAACTCCGAGTCTTCGCAAAACTATTGCTGCGGCGTATGGGTCCCGGATCTGCGCTGCGCTTGTCCGGGACGACAGGGGCGAGCTAGGCGACAGCGAGAATTACAACGCCTCGCCCTTCAGCAACTTCGGCACCTCGCCCGTGAGCCCCGCAGCCTGGCGGATGAAAAGATTCTTCAGCGGCGGGGCGCGGTCGACGAGGCCGAGGCCGATGTCGCGGACGGTGCGCAGCAGCGTCGACTTGTTGGAGAACAGGAAGTTCAGCGAGTTGGTGGCAACGCCCATCGCCATGGTGTCGAAGCGGCGCCAGCGCTGGTAGCGCTCGAGCACGTCGGCTCCGCCGATATCCATCCCAAGCCGCGCGGCATCGACGACGACCTCGGCCAAAGCGGCGACATCCTTCAGCCCCATGTTGAGGCCCTGGCCCGCGATGGGATGGATGACATGGGCGGCGTCCCCGACCAGCGCGAGGCGCTCGGCGATGAAGGAGCGCGCCACGAAATAGGACAGCGGAAACGCGCGCGGCTTGTCGAGCGCCTTCACCTCGCCGAGATGCAGGCCGAAGCGCTGCTCCAGCTCGCTGTGAAATTCGTCGTCGCTCAGGGCGACAATGCGCGCGGCCTCGCTGCGGCGCTCGGTCCACACCAGCGAGGAACGCTTTCCGGTAAGCGGCAGGATCGCGAACGGACCCGCGGGCAAGAAGTGTTCTTCGGCGCGGCCCTCGTGATCGCGCTCATGGCCGACGGTGACGACGATGCCGGATTGATCATATTCCCAGCCATGGGTGGCGATGCCGGCGCGCTCGCGCAGTTTTGACTTCGCACCGTCAGCCGCGATCAACAGGCTCGCGGCAACAACGCTGCCGTCACTGAGCGTCACGTCGATGCCGTCAGCACGGGCGTCATAGGAGGCAACGGCCGTGGCGCGGAGCTCGACGCCGGCCGCTTCGGCGCGGACGACCAGCGCATCAATCAGGCGGCGGTTCTCGACCATATGCGCGAAGGATTCGCCGGGCGCGACATCGCCGGCAAAATTCAGGAACACCGGACGCGTCGCGTCCTCCAGCTTGGAATCCGTGACCACCATGTCGAGGATCGGCTGCGCCTCGCCCTTGACGTCGTCCCAGGCGCCGAGCGCCTCGAAAAGCCGGCGGCAGGCCGCCACGATCGCAGTCGCTCGGGGATCACGGCTCGGACGGACGCTGAGCGCCGGATCGGCGACGATGACGGGAATCTCGGGCCCGAGCCCCTGGCGCAGCGCCAGCGCCAGCGCCAGGCCCGCAAATGCGCCGCCGCCAATGACTATGCTACTCTGTGACATCTAAAATTCCCGGCCAACTCTTGGTCTTGCTAGCAGACTTGAGGTGGGCGAAACAGTGCGGTGAAACAAGGGCGGAACGGCCCCCAAGAACTGCCTATTGTGTCATTCCAGAGCATCCCGCCCGGAATGACGGCAAGAAAGTTCAGTCCATGTCCAGAAGCCTGTTCGACCTGATCTCGATCCTCGACCTCGAACAGCTCGAGGTGAATTTGTTCCGCGGCAACAGCCCGAAGACGGACTGGCAGCGGGTCTTTGGCGGCCAGGTGATCGGGCAGGCGATGGTTGCGGCCTGCCGCACCGTCGAGGGCCGGCTGCCGCACTCGCTGCATTGCTATTTCATCCTGCCGGGCGATCCGCAGATTCCGATCATCTACCAGGTCGAGCGGCTGCGTGACGGCAAGAGCTACTCGACCCGCCGCGTCACCGCGATCCAGCACGGCAATGCGATCTTCTCGATCATGGTGTCGTTCCATGCCGAGGAGGCGAGCGCGTTCGATCACCAGGACAAGATGCCGGACGTGCCGCCGCCGGAAAAGCTGACCGCGGAGGAGGTTGCAAAACAGCCGCAGTTCAAGGAGATGCCGGAGTTCATCCGCCGCTACTATGAAATGGATCGTCCGATCGAATTGCGTCCCGTCGAGATCGGCCGCTATTTCGGTCAGAAGGTCGACGACGGCCGCATCAATATCTGGATTCGCACGGCCGCAAAGCTCCCCGACGATCCCGCGTTGCATCTGTGCGCACTCGCCTACGCGTCGGACTTCTCGCTGCTCGATGCGATCATGGCGCGCTACGGCCGCACGCTGTTCGACAAGCGCATGATGCCGGCGAGCCTCGATCACGCGATGTGGTTCCACCGCCCGTTCCGCGCCGACGAATGGCTGCTTTACGCGCAGGATTCGCCGAGCGCGCAAGGCGGCCGCGGCTTGAGTCGCGGCCTCATCTTCAAGCCGGACGGCACGCTGGTGGCCTCAGTGGCGCAGGAAGGCTCGGTGCGCGAGCGTCGCACCTAAAGCGCGATGAGATTGGGATGAATCGTCATCGCGCTTTAGGTTGTTGTTGGAGCATGATCTTTCCGGAAAACCGCTGCGCACTTTTCCGGATCATGCTTTAGCCGCCCTGTAAACCTGTCGACTTGATCACCGGCCCCCATTTGAGCCGCTCTTGCGCCTCGAATCGGGCGAGGTCCGCCGGCGTTCCGCCGGCCGGATCGAATCCCAGCTCCTGGAGCCGCTTCCTCGTCTCGGGCAGGGCCAGCGCCTTGGCGAACTCGCCGTTCAGAAGCTCGATGACGGCTTGTGGCGTGTCGCGCGGCGCGTAAAAAGCGTTCCATCCTGCCATCTCGAAATCAGGCACGCCCTGCTCGGCGATGGGTTTTACGCCCGGCAGAAGTTCGCTCGGCTTCAGCACGGTGATGCCCAGCGCCTTCAACTTGCCGTCGTCGATCTGCGTGCGCAGTGCCGTGACCGTATCGATGAGCAGTGGCACCTGTCCGCCGAGCACGTCGGTCATCGCCGTCGCCGATCCCTTGTAGGGAACGCCGAACATCGGCGCGCCGGTCTTCTCCTTGAGAAACTCGAAGATGACACGCGCCGTCGTGCTCGGCAGGGCGATGTCGATCCTGTCGGGCTTCGCTTTCGCCGCGGCGATCAGATCAGCCACATTGTTTCCGGCAAACGACGGACTGGCCGAGATCACCAGCGGCAGCTTGCCCACCAGGATGATCGGGGCAAAATCCTTGTCCGGCGCGAAGCCCAGCGAGGGATACATGAACTCGTTCATGGTCTGGGTGGCGTTGGTGCCCATCAGGAGCGTATAGCCGTCGGGGTCCGAATGCGCCGCCTGCTCGGCACCGATATTGCCGCCGGCACCGGGCTTGTTTTCGACATAGAAGCGCTGACCCAGCGTCCGCGACAAATGGTCGGCCAGGTATCGCGCCACGACGTCGGTGCCCTGGCCCGCCTGATAGGGAACGATGATCCTGACCGGCCGGGTCGGATAGGTTTGCGCAAGGCTTGCGCAACTCCATAACAGGGCCAGCCATCCGGCGGCCCATCTCACGGATTTCAGCATGCTCGTTTCCTCCGATTATGATTCTTTTGATCGTCTTCTTGTTGGTAGCCTTCTTATCGTTGCGCGGTGCCCTTCCCTGGCGGCGTGACGACGCCGGCTTCGATCAGGCCGTCGATCGTCGCTTCGTCGAAACCGGCGTCCGCCAGGATTTCGCGGGCATGCTCGCCAAAGCGAGGCGGCCGTCGCGTGGTGCTGCCGGGCGTCTGCGCGAGCTTCACGGGAATGCCGGGTGCGCGATGGCCCTCGCTTTCGACCAGCATGTCGCGGTGGACGACGTGGGCTTGCGCGAACGCCTGCGGCACGGTGTTGACGACGCCTGCGGGAACGCCGGCCTGCATCAGGTCGCGGCAAAGCGCCTCCGACTTGAAGCCGGCCAGCGTGCGCTCGAGCTCAGTGCGAAGCGCTGCAACGTGACTGAGCCGGTCGGCGTTGGTCCGAAAGCGCGGATCATCGAGCAAGTCGCCGCGTTTCACCTTCTGGCAGAAGCGGCGAAATTGGCCGTCATTGAGGATGCCGAGAAAAATCTCGCCGTCAGCCGCCGCGAACTTGTCGTAAGGCGCGATGTTGGGATGGGCGCTGCCGAGCCGGCCGGGCACAGTCCCTGAGCAAATCCAGTTCGCCGCGTGTGGCACGAGAAGGGCCAGCGCGGTGTCGAACAACGTCACCTCGACGCGCTGCCCGCGTCCGGTCCGTTCGCGCGCCGCGAGCGCGAGCAAGACGCCCGTGAGCGCGTTATAGCCGGTGACGTAATCGACGATGGGAACGCCGACGCGCGTGGCGCCTGAGTCCTGCGTCCCGTTGATGCTCATCAAGCCGCACATGGCCTGGAGCACTGCATCGTAGCCGGGCAGGCCGCCGAGCGGCCCGTCGGCGCCGAAGCCGGAGATGGCGCAATAGATCAATCGCGGAAAGCGTTCGGACAAATCGGCCTCGTATCCGAGCCCCCAGCGCTCCATGGTGCCAGGCAGGAAATTCTCCACCAGCACGTCGGCATCTTTCAACAGGGCTTCGAGCACCGCGCGCCCCTCCGCGCGCGACAGGTCGAGCGCCATACCCCGCTTGCCGCGATTGACGGCGCCGAAATACGCCGCTTGTCCTGCCGCATCGAAGGGCGGCCCGAGGCCGCGCGTCTCATCGCCCGATGGCGGCTCGATCTTGACGACGTCAGCGCCATGATCGGCCAGCATCTGCGTACACAACGGGCCCGCCAGCACGCGCGAGAGATCGACGACCTTGAGGCCGGTCACCGCTCCGCGCGTGAGATCAGATGCGGGCATGCTGATAGGCCCAGTTGGTTGTCGTCAGGTGCGGCTAGGCAGTTCCACGATGCCGGTTCCGAGCACCGAGAGTTCATCGTCCTGGTTGCGCGCTTCCTGTTCGATCTCGACGAGGTGACGGCCGTTCTCGACGAATTTGCGCTTCACCTTGCCCTTGATGAACAGGATGTCGCCCTCGGGATTGTGCCGGCGGATCTTGCAGGTCGCACGGCGCAGGAAACCATCATCGCCCATCCAGTTGGTGAGGTGATGGGTCAGCCAGGAGCAGCGCTCGGGGCCGTAATCATAGGCGCCGGGCGCGCCGACCTCGAGCGCGAACTCCTCTTCCCAGTGCACGCGCTCGGGACAATCGGGAATATTGAAACGGTTCGGAATGCCGAGGCCGCGATGGGCGTCCTGCAGTTTCCAGGCGAGCTTGTTGGCGCGGATGTAGAGACCGCCCCAGCCCTGGGCATAAGCGATGAATCCGGTAACCGTCATCGGCCCCTTCAGCATCACCGGCAGTGCCTCGCCTTCGGTGACGTCCTGCCAGTAGCGCGGACGCGAGCCCTGAATCCTCTCGTCAGCATAGTGCTTGTAGGCCGCAGCCAGTTCCTGCTCGCTGTAGCGGCGCTGCGGACGGGCCTTGACCTCGCTGTATTTGGTACCCTGCTCGCGCGCGTGGTCGCGCTCGGTCCGGAAGCACCAGCTATCCGCTTCGGCGACGAGGTCGCCCTGCTGGTTGAAGAAATCGACGTGATAGGTCTGCTGGATCGCGCGGCCGGCGAACCGCGTCTGATGCTCGACGAGGTCCTTCAACTTTGCCTCGGTCGAAATGACGTCGTTGCGCCGGATAGCCTTGTGCCAGGTCCAGTCGGCGCCCGACCACATGGCGTGGACGCCGGGCAGGCCGCCGACATAGCCCGACACGATGCGGCTGGTGCTGAAGAGGAAGCTCGGAAGCGCGATGAGGCCGCCATAGCTGGTCTTGGCGGCGTATTCGGGATCGCACCAGAGCGGGTTGTCGTCGCCGATGCCGTGCGCGTAGTGACGGATGTTGTCGCGCGTTGCCTCGTAGCACCAGGGCTCGGCGGTTACGCCGATCGAGACGCCGATGCGCTTGCGCAGATCGTCGAGGCCCTCTTCGGTGATCTTCGGAAACCTGGTTTCGGTCGTGTCCAGCATGTGGCGTTCCTTTCCTCTAACTCGTCGTTTCTGATTGTTTGACGGCCTGCTCCCGATCGCGCAGCACCTTGCGGTTGACCTTGCCGGCAGGCGTCTTGGGCAACTCCGTGACGAAGCTGACGAGACGGGGATACTCATGGTGGCTGAGGCGCTGGCGCACGAGGTTCTGGATCTCGTGCTCGAACGACGTATCGCCGGGTCTGTCGGTGACCACGAAGGCCTTCACCACCTGCCCACGCAGGGAATCAGGGACGCCAATGGCCGCGGCCTCCCGCACCTGCGGATGCTTCAGGATCGCGTCCTCGATCTCGACGGCGCTCATGGTCCAGCCGGCGGAGATGATGACGTCATCGGCCCGGCCGCCATGATAAAAATGCCCGTCCTCGTCGATGCGCCCGAGATCCTTGGTTGCGATCCACTCGCCACGGCGCCAGACCTTCAGCTCGCCGGTGACGCCGGGCGCACACGGCCGCCCGTCGGCGTCCTGCACTTCGACGCGCCCGCCGGGGATCGGCTTGCCCAGCGATCCCGGCTTGACGACGAAATCGGACGCGCCGGGATAGCTCACCAGGATCACACCGATCTCGGTGGTGCCGTACATGCTGCACACCTGACGGCCGAAGGTTTCGTTGACGAAGGCTGCCGTCTCGCTGTCGATGGGTTCACCGGTGAACGACAATTTCTCCAGCGCATAGCGGTAGCGCGGCGCGGCGCCCGAATTCCGCAGCATGCGATAATGAGTGGCCGCCGCGGAGATGTTGTTGAACTGATAGCGCCCGAGCGCGGCCAGCAGACGCTCCGGATTGAACTTGCCGGCATAGGCCCCGATGGTGATGCCGAGCGCCAGCGGCGCCAGCGTGCCGTGCCAAAGCCCATGTCCCCATGCCGGCGATGACGGACAAATGAAGCGGTCGCCCGGACGCAGACCGGTGCCGTACAGCGCTGCCACCATCAGCGTGACGATCGAACGATGCGTGTGCTTGACCGCTTCGGGCAATTCGCGCGTCGTGCCCGACGTATATTGAAACAGCGCCATCGCGTCGGCCGCGGTATCCGGCGTGAAGTGCGGCGCAAAATGTTGCAGCTCGCTCAGGAAGGCGTCATCGGCGACCACGATTTCGGTGCCGATCCCGGCGAGAAGCGGCGCCTTCTCCGCGTTGGTCACGATCAGCCGCGGCTTGCAGTCGTCGACGCGCAGCTTGACGCCGTCGGGTCCGAACAGCGTGAACAGCGGCACCGCGACGGCGCCGGCCTTCATGGTCCCGAACACCGCCACGTAGAAGGCGCGCGAGGGCTCGAGCATGACCGCGACGCGATCGCCGGGCTTGATCCCGCGGCTCACCAGATAATGCGCGAAGCGCGCGGAAGCTTCCGCGAGCTCGCCGAAGCCCAGCACCTCGTCCGGCCCTTCCGAGCGAACGACGATCACCGCCGGGTTGGAGCGACCGGCATGCCGGTCGATACATTCATGCGCGATGTTCAGGCGCGCGCGATTGCCCTCGAACAACTCCCAGAGTTTCTCCGGAGAGAAATTGGCCTGCGCGTCCGCGTAGCTCGTGTGGTCGGTCAGCGTGCTCATGGCCGGCAAGATACCGACGACGCGCCAATTGTCAAATAGCACTATCGATTGTATATATACAATTGAATACAGATCGCGAGGGGCCTCACTGTGCGTGCGGCGCGCCAAGGAGGATCAAAAGCTGTACTGGCGCGGTCGTGACGAGATGGTGTTGTTGCACCCCGGCCGCTGTTGTACCGATACAATCATGCCGAATCCCAGATCACCCCGTGTCCGCGCCGTGCCCGCGGTCACGCGCGCCGTCGCCATCCTCCGCATGCTCAGCCGCAGCCCCACGCCGCAGGGTCTCAAGGCGATTGCGGAGACTCTCGACCTGGTGCCGAGCACTGCGTTGCACATCGTGCGCGCGCTGCTGGCGGAAGATCTGCTGCAAGTCGATCCGCACACCAAACGCTACAGCCTCGGCGTCGGCATGCTGCCGCTGGCGCGCGCGGTGCTCGAGCACGCCGACTTTCCCAGCCTGATGCGACCGAAGCTCGAGGAGATTTCAGGCCGCTACGGCGTCATGGCGATCGGCGTCGAGGTCCCGAATCTGGACAACATGATCGTCGTAGCACTGGCCCGCAGCCAGGCACCGGTGCGGCTTCATGTCGATATCGGGAGCCGTTTTCCGGCGTTGATCAGCGCCACCGGCCGTTGCGTCGCCGCCTTCAGCGGCCAGCCGGAGAAGGAAATCGAGAAGCGTTTTCGTCTTCTGCGCTGGCACAACGCGCCGACCTTTGAGGCCTGGCGCAAGGAGGTCGATCAGGTGCGCAAGCAGGGTTTCAGCATCGATCGCGGCAATTACATTGCTGGCGTGACGATCGTCGCCGTGCCCGTCCTGAACGCGAGGGGGACGATCTCGCACACTGTCGCGGCCGTCGGCCTCGGCAGTCAGCTCGATCGCGCAACCGCGCTGGCGCTGGCGCGCGATATGCGCGCCGTCGCTGAAGCGATCGCCGCACAGCTGTCGATTCACGCCTGATAGATCGTGCGCGAGCGGAAGGCCTGATTGCCTCAAGCGCGATTTATCGCGCTTGAGGCTTTCCAGATCAAGCTTAGAGCGACCCGCGCGGAGCGAGCTCGGTCTGCGACGCGAACCAGTTCATTATCCAGCGATACACCCACGGGATCGGGATGATGAAGCCAGACAGGATCGCAGCCACGATTCCGCGCCAGAGAATCCCGAGGCCGCTACCCCTGAAGATGATGTCGCGTCGTGTGCCCTGGATGTTGCGGCACATCCAGCGGATCTGGGCCGCGGCGACCCAGGCCCAGCCGACGATGGTGATGATGGAGATCGCGAACAGCAGGTTCCAGCCGATATAGGCCCACACCGAGCCGGTGAAGCTGAGGCCGAGCGGCTGCTCGTTGGAGGCGAGATTAGCGACCATCCATTTGAGCAGGAGCCAGTAGAGAACGACCTGGACGATAAAGATCACATTGTTCAGCGACGCGCTGCCGAAGAGTGCGATAGCGATCGCCAAAACGACGAAGCCAAAATACCAGGGCACCAGCGTCATCGCATTGCCGGTGAAGCTGAGGTTCGGCCGCCCCGGAACCTTGACGCAGGACACGATCCATTTCGTGTACCAGACAAACACCCAGGGCACCGGGATGATGAAGCACATGCCGATCAGCATCACGATGCTGCGCCAGGTGAACTCGAGGATGCCGAAATCGACTGACAGCGATCCTCCGCCACCGGCTCCGGTATAGCCAGCACCGGCATAACCGCCGGCGCCCATCATCGGCGGACCGCCCGCGGGGACCATCGGCGGCGCGCCGCCGCCTCCGACGAGGCCGGGAATTTCAGCCGCCTTCTGCCAGCCCGCCATGCCCTCGGACCAGACCAGCGTATCGGGGCGCACGACGCCCTGCGCGATGAGATCGCGGAATTGCCCTTCCGGATAGGGCCCTTGCTGCTTGCCCTCGGATGCGTAGAACCAACTCGCCATGACGCGCCCCCAAAATACTTATGTACCGTTCGGCAGGCGCGGGTTCACCGCATCCGTGCCAAAAATGCATTGTGAAGGATGAACGGCTGCCCTGTACAGAGGCGGCGGTTCACAAGCGCACGCGTTTTTCCACTTCAATCTGCAAGTTTCTTATGCCATTTGCCCGGAAAGATGCCAGATTGACCCGGCGCCGGGGACATGCGGCGCGGCGCATCTCGGGGAATAGGCCTGACCATGAAACTCGTCGTCGCGATCATCAAACCCTTCAAGCTCGATGAGGTCCGTCAGGCGCTCACGGCGATCGGCGTCCACGGCATGACCGTGACCGAGGTGAAGGGCTACGGCCGGCAGAAGGGCCACACCGAGATCTATCGCGGCGCCGAATATGTCGTGAACTTTCTGCCCAAGCTGCGGATCGAGATCGCGGTCGCCTCCGACATCGCCGAGAAGGCGGTAGCCGTGATCACCGCGTCGGCGCGCACCGGGCAGATCGGCGACGGCAAGATCTTCGTCACGCCGATCGACCACGCCCTGCGCATCCGCACCGGCGAAACCGATAGCGACGCACTCTAGTCGCGAAGAGCACGCGACCGACTACCTCATTCGGGCTTGCGCGACACATAAGTGTATGCTTATGTGTTGTCATGATCGAAGCCGACATCTTCAAGGCGCTGGCCGACCCCACGCGCCGAAAGGTCTTTGAGAAGCTCGCAGGCGGAAGCCTGAATGCCAGCACTCTGCGCGACGGATTGGAGATCAGCCAACCGGCGATGTCGCAGCATCTCGCGGTGCTGCGCGCGGCAGGCCTGGTGCGCGAACAGCGGCAGGGCCGCTTTGTGAACTACGAAGTCGACCCGGACGGAATCGTGGCCATCGGGGCATGGCTTGCGCGCTACCGCGCCTACTGGCCGAAGCGCATGGAAGCACTCGCCGATCTCTTGAAGGATATGGATCAATGAGCGATGCCGTGAAACCCGATCCCTCCGACGCAGACTTGGTGCCCGAAACAGACTTGGTGCTCGAATATGATCTCGATGCGCCGCCGGCAAAGGTCTGGCGCGCCGTGACCATTCCGGCGCTGCGCGAACGCTGGCTGCCGGATCGTGACCTTGCGGGCGCCGAGCCGGAATCATCGATCGCGGGCGAAGAGGTGCGCTATCGGCTTCGTGATTCAGAGCCGCCGTTTCGCGAGAGCCACGTCATCTTCCGGATTGAACCGAACGAGGACGGCGGCACGCGCTTCCGCATCATCCAGCAAGCCTGCGACGATCGCGCGAAGCTGCCGCAGGCGGCCAACAGCAATTGCTGCCTGATGCGCGCGGCGGCCTAGAGCATGATCCGGAAAAGTGTGAAGCGGTTTTCCGAAAAGATCATGCTCAAGTAGCGGCAAACAGACTTCATCATCCGCAGACATGGAGGTCGCCGATGCGCGACATGCTTCAGCTCGTCCCTATGGTCGTCGAACAATCCGCCCGCGGCGAACGATCCTTCGACATCTACTCGCGGCTCCTGCGCGAGCGCATCATCTTCCTCAACGGCGAGGTCAATGATGCGATGTCCGGACTGATCTGCGCGCAGCTGCTGTTCCTGGAGGCGGAGAATCCGAACAGACCGATCAATCTCTACATCAATTCCTATGGCGGCGTGGTCACCTCTGGACTGGCGATGTACGACACCATGCAGTTCATCAAGGCGCCGGTTCATACGCTGTGCATGGGCACCGCACGCTCCATGGGCTCGTTCCTGCTGATGGCCGGCGAACCCGGTCACCGCGCCGCCCTGCCCAATGCAAGCCTTCACGTGCATCAGCCACTCGGCGGCTTCCAGGGACAGGCCTCCGACATCCTGATCCACGCCACCGAAATGCAGGAAACCAAGCGGCGCATCACCCGGCTCTATGCCCAGCATTGCGGGCGCCGTGAGGAGGAGGTGGAACGGACCCTGGACCGCGACCACTTCATGACCGCGCAGCAAGGGGTCGAATGGGGATTGATCGACCGGGTCTTTGTGGAGCGCGACGCCGCGTGACGGGCTGACAGTGGCGTTCAGCCGGATATCCGTCCGGCAAGCCTCGTCCTGTCCAAGCGGCCGGTCTTTTACGCGTATCGCATGAGCACGAACGCGACGGGCTCGATATTTCGCCTCACGGCGAAGCACTTCCGTAAGCTTCACCTATAATTAGATACCTTTCAGCTGCCCGACGCGTGAGCAACATTGTGTCGGCAGCCTGTCTTGCCTTTATTTTAATCAGATATGGTCACGTATTGAGCGCGACGTAATAGCGCACTGCAGCGCAATACCCGCCAAACGCGAAAACACCCGTCTTCATAGTCCGTTAGGCAACGCGCCCGATCTGGCACGGCATTTGATTCTAGAGGTCGTGGCTGTGCCCGCGTAGTGAACTTCTCCCTCGTGGCGAACCAGTCGAGAAACGCCCGGCCACGTCCGGACCGGGCCCAAGCGGGGATAGGACCCATGAAAATTGTTATGGCGATTATCAAGCCATTCAAGCTGGAAGAAGTCCGTGACGCCCTGACCGCCATTGGCGTTCACGGTCTCACGGTGACGGAAGTCAAGGGATATGGCCGTCAGAAAGGCCATACGGAAATCTATCGCGGCGCTGAATATGCCGTGAGCTTCCTGCCCAAGATCAAGATCGAAGTGGCTGTCGCCTCCGACCAGGTCGACAAGACCATCGACGCCATCACGTCCGCTGCGAAAACCGGACAGATCGGCGACGGCAAGATCTTCGTCATCAGCCTCGACCATGCGGTTCGCATCCGCACCGGCGAAGCCGACGCCGCGGCCCTTTGATTTCGCGCTCAACCAAAATCCAATCAGGAGTAAATGAAATGACGTTTAAGCGTCCCTATGGCGCGGGATTGGCGGCTCTCGCAGTCGGCCTGTTCGCTGCGACCGCAGCCTATGCCGAGCCAACGGTCAACAAGGGAGATAACGCCTGGATGCTGACATCGACAGTGCTCGTGCTGTTGATGACGATCCCGGGTCTCGCGCTGTTCTACGGCGGCCTCGTTCGTTCCAAGAACATGCTCTCGGTCCTGATGCAGGTGTTCTACACCGTCTGCGTCGTCACCGTGATCTGGGCCGTGTACGGCTACAGCCTCGCCTTCACCGGCGGCTCCGACTTCATCGGCGGCTTCTCCAAGGCCTTCATGATGGGCGTCACCACCGACTCGAAGGCCGCGACCTTCAGCGTCGACGCCAACATCTCGGAGCTCGTCTATGTGTGCTTCCAGATGACCTTCGCGGCCATCACGCCCGCCCTCATCGTCGGCGCCTTCGCCGAGCGCATGAAGTTCTCGGCGGTCGCCCTGTTCATCCCGCTCTGGGTGACCCTGATCTACTTCCCGATCGCACACATGGTCTGGTACTGGCCCGGCCCGGACGCGATCCAGGATGCAGCCAAGGCGCTTGCTGCTGCGGCTGATGGAGCGGCAAAGACCGCGGCTCAGGCCAAGCTCGACGAGATCAATGCCGACGCCGGCTGGATCTTCAAGAAGGGCGCGATCGACTTCGCTGGCGGCACCGTGGTGCACATCAACGCCGGCATTGCAGGTCTCGTCGGCGCTCTGCTGATCGGCAAGCGCACCGGCTACGGCAAGGAGCTGATGGCTCCGCACTCGCTGACCATGTCGATGATCGGCGCCTCGCTGCTCTGGGTCGGCTGGTTCGGCTTCAACGCCGGCTCCAACCTCGAAGCCAACGGCGGCGCAGCCCTCGCCATGACCAACTCCTTCGTCGCCACCGCAGCCGCCGCGCTGTCGTGGATGTTCGCGGAGTGGATCGTGAAGGGTCATCCGTCGGTGCTCGGCGTCATCTCCGGCGCTGTCGCGGGCCTCGTGGCCGTCACGCCTGCCGCCGGCTTCTCCGGCGTGATGGGTGCGATCGTCCTCGGTCTCGTGGTCGGCGTGGTCTGCCTGTTCTTCTGCACCGTCGTGAAGAACGCGCTCGGCTACGATGACTCCCTCGACGTGTTCGGCGTGCACTGCGTCGGCGGCATTGTCGGCGCCCTCGGCACCGGCATCCTGGTCAACCCGGCTCTCGGTGGCGCGGGCATCATCGACTACACCGCGATCCCGCCCAAGGTTGCCGATTACGACTTCGCGGCGCAGATGATCTCCCAGATCGAGGCGGTCTGCACCACGCTGGTGTGGTCGGGCATCGGTTCGGCGATCCTCTACAAGGTCGTCGATGTGATCGTTGGCCTCCGCGCCAATGTCGAGACCGAGCGTGAAGGTCTCGACATCACCGAGCACACCGAGCGCGCCTACAACATGTAGCTGTCCTCCCGGGGCGCGATCCCCTCGGGGATCGCACCCACAACTACGGTTTGGGCACATACCCGGCAATGCCCCGACCGTTGAGGGGCTCCAGCGCAAGTTGGAGCCCCTTTCTTTTTGCCCGGCGGGCAGCCGCGGCCGCGGGACCGGCGCAGAGCCAAATTGCATTGTCGCGACACCGGCGAGTATGATGCTCTCCTTGGAGCGCCATTTTATGCGTTTGTTGCATTGCCTGGCCCTGTGTCTTCTTTCGCTGGCCTTGTCGGCCCCCGACGCCAAGGCTGATAAGCGCGTCGCACTGGTGATCGGCAACGGCGCCTACAGGAACGTTCCCACACTCGCCAATCCGACCAATGATGCGGTCGATGTCGGTGCGGCCCTGAAGCGATCGGGTTTCGATCCTCTCATCGCGATCGATCTCGATCAGGCAACCATGCAGGAGACCGTGCTTCGCTTTGCGCGTGAAGCCCGCGGCGCCGACGTTGCCTTGTTTTACTATAGTGGACACGCCCTCCAGTTCGCCGGCGTGAACTATCTGGTGCCGGTCGATGCCGTCGTCCGCGACGAGGTCGATCTGCGGCGCCTGGTGCGCGCTGACGAGATTCTCGCTGACCTGCAACAGGCAAAGAACCTGCGGATTCTCGTGCTCGATGCCTGCCGCGACAACCCGTTTGCCGACGAGCTGCGGCGGAACGTTGGACAGGGTCGCGGCGTAACCGTCGCACGCGGCCTCGCCAAGATGGAGAGCCCGGAAGGCACCATCATCTCCTATGCGACCCAGGCCGGGCGCACGGCCGACGACGGCAACGGCCGCAACAGCCCCTATACCAGCGCGTTCCTCGAGCACATTCGTGACAGGGACAATATCAATACGGTGTTTCAGATCATCAGCGCCGGCGTCTACCAGCGGACCAAAGGCTCGCAGGTCCCCGAGCTTTCACTGTCGTTCTTCGGCGAGTTCTATCTGAACGGCAAGCCAGAGACGGCGGCGCTATCCCCAGCAGCGCCTCAGGCCGATCCTTGTGCCGATGCCGGAGATCATTGGCGAAGCGCGGAAGCGCTTGGCACGCTTGCCGCATTCAAGGACCACCTCGTACGATTCCCGACCTGTACGTTCGTGGATCTCGCAAAATCCCGCATCGCCGCGCTGACAAAACCCGCAGACGACGTGAAGCGCACCACCGCCTTCGACGGAACCTGGATCGGCAAGGAAACCTGCGAGAGCAGACCTCCGTTTGCGGAGGGCTATTACCAATACGCCCTGCGCATCAAGGACGGGGTGCTTCAAGCCGCCTTTGGCGACGAGGGCAAACCCGGTTCGACCATCTATGATGGAAAGATCGAGACCGACGGCAGCGCCAGCATCACTGTCAAAGGCGTTATTGGCGAGAACGACCCGCTGCGTCGGCTCGCCGGCAGCTCCTATCAGTACAAGATCGCCCTCGCGTTGAAGGATTCGAGCGGGACCGGCGTTCGTACCGAAACTGCGCGGCCATGCCGGATGGAACTGTCGAAGCTAGCGCCGCAGAGCCCGGGGGCAAATCCGGGCCAAGCCGATCCGAAGCGCGCCACCAAGCGCGACGACAAGTCAGCCGTGGTCGCGCCCGAACAGCGCGACGGTGGGCAACCTCGGCAGACCGGAAGCGGGCTGAGCTGCTCAGCGATGCGAGGCAGGTGCGCCGTAGCTTGTGTCAGTCGCGGCGGCCGTCCGGATTGCGCCTCGACCGCTTGCCCGCGGCTGGAAGCAGAGTGCATGAGCAGCGGGTGCTGGCGCGGCCGAGGATTTAACGGCTGCGGGCTTGCCAAGAGATAGTGTCCGCAGGACGATCGCCAGGCGACCTCTTTTGTCCGCTTGGACAGAAGAAAAAGATTGCCATTCCAGGTCACCGGCGCAGAAATATCGACCACAACGAACAACAAACCGGGAGGTCGTCATGCGTTTGGAAGGCGGATGCTATTGCGGTGAAGTGCGCTACGTGGCCGAAGGCGATCCAATGATGCAGGCCCAGTGTCACTGCCGCGAGTGCCAGTACATCTCGGGCGGAGCGCCCAACACGTTCATCGCGATGCCGGCGGCGGGCTTCACCTACATCACCGGACATCCCAAGCAGTTCACGCGCAAGGACCTCGCGCGCGCCGTCACGCGGGAATTCTGCGCCGAGTGCGGCACCCATCTGGTGACGAAGGTTCCGGGACTGCCGGCGACGATCGTGAAGGTCGGCACGCTGGACGAGCCCAAGCAGTTCCATCCGCAGATGGCGATCTACACCTGCGACAAGCAGGAGTTCCATTCGATCCCGTCAGGTATGGCAACATTCGAGAAGCTGCCGGCGCATTGAAGGTCGGATCGAGCGGTGCACTCCCTCTCCCGCAAGCAAGCGGGAGAGGTGAGAACCGCCGCCGCCATCCCGTTGTTATCCGGCCTAATTATTCCGCTCTGGACGGGCCCGCCGGTCGATGGTTAATCGCGTCTTAACCTCGCCCTATCTATGGTGAACTGAACCGTTTCCCGCCGGCGCCTTGGTGCGACCGGCTGTTCCAAGAGTGCTGGCGCCCAGAATGGCAATGACCGCTTCATCCCGTGCGCCGCTGGAAGGTGGAAGCTCCGATACCGAACGCTCGCCCTTCGTCCGGCTGAACGAGCTGTTGGCGCCGCATCAGCCCGGCAAGCCCTTGATTTCGCTCGCGGTCGGCGAGCCGCAGCATCCGGTGCCTGACTTCGTCGGGCCGGTGCTGGCCAAGCACATCGCCGATTTCGGCCGTTACCCGATGAATCAGGGCACCGAGCCATTCCGCAAAGCAGCGGGCGCCTGGCTGTCGTCGCGCTTCAAGCTGCCGCGACCGCTCGACCCCAAAAGCGAGATTCTCGTCCTCAATGGCAGCCGCGAGGGGCTGTTCCTGGCCGCGATCACGGCCGCACGCTATGTCGGCCCGCGCCCCGGCAAGCCCGCCATCCTGATGCCTAACCCGTTCTATCCGGTCTATGGCGCCGGCGCCCGCGCCGCGGCCTGCGAACCGGTCTATCTGCCAACCACGGTCGAGAACGGCTTCCTGCCCGATCTCGACGCCATCGACGAAGCGACGCTGGCGCGCACGGTGGCGTTCTATCTGGCCTCGCCTGCCAATCCGCAGGGCTCCGTCGCGTCGCGCGATTATTTCACGCGCCTGAAGAGCCTCGCCGATCGCTACAACTTCGTGATCCTGAGCGACGAGTGCTATTCCGAGATCTACACCCGCGAAGCGCCGGGCAGTGCGCTGGAATGCGCCGGCCCCGACTTCACCCGCGTGGTTGCGTTCCAGTCGCTGTCGAAGCGCTCCAACTTGCCGGGCCTGCGTGTCGGCTTCGCCGCTGGCGACAAGAAGTTCATCGGCATGTTCCTCGAGCAGCGCAACATCGCGGCGCCCCAGGTGCCAGTTCCGCTCCAGCATGTCGCGACCGTTGCCTATGGCGACGAAGCGCATGTCGAAGAGAACCGCAGGCTTTACCGGATCAAGTTCGATCTCGCCGACCAGATCATCGGCAATCGCTACGGCTATCGCCGGCCCGACGCCGGCTTCTGCGTCTGGCTCAATACGTCCGAGATCGGCGACGACGTATCGGTGTGTCTGAAACTCTTCACGGAAGCCGGCGTGCGCGTGGTGCCCGGCAGCTTTTTGGCGCGGCTCCAGCCCGACGGCTTCAATCCCGGTGCGGGCTATATTCGTCTGGCATTGGTGCAGGATGGTGAGACCACGGCGCAGGCGCTGCACCGGCTGGTCGAGACTCTGGGTTAGGCGGGGCCCGTGAGCATGTCGGCAATCGAACGTGTCATTCCCCTGGTCGGCCATCTGCCGCCATCGATCCGCGAGGCGCTGAGCCGGCGCGTGCGCGAGCTCACCGGCTTCGGCCTGATCATCTTGTCGGGCACAGCTTCCGCCGCGCTGATGACCTGGTCGGTGCAGGACCCGAGCCTCAGCCACGCGACCTCACGGCCGATCCGCAACATTCTCGGCTATGCCGGCGCAATCGGCGCCGATCTCGCGATGCAGATCCTCGGGCTCGGCGCGATCATGCTGATCCTGACGGTCGCGGTGTGGGGCTGGCGCATGATGACCCACCGCCCGTTCGACCGCGAGGCCTTGCGGCTCGGCTGCTGGATTCTCTGCACGGTGATCGCGGCGGGCTTCGTGAGCTGCTGGCCGCACGGCGGCGCCTGGCCGCTGCCAACCGGGCTCGGCGGCGTGGTCGGCGATGCGCTGGTGCGCGCGCCCGCGGTGATCTTCGGGCCGCCCGGCGCGATCTATCGCATGGTGCTCGGCATCATTCTGTTCGTCGCGCTCGCCGCGACCTTCCTGATCTCCTGCGGTCTTGGCGCACGCGAACATGACGAAGATCTCGCGGAGATCGAAGACGACGACAAGCCGCTTGATGAAGACGAGGAGAGCGACCGCGGCTCGGTCTCGCTGGGTTGGCTGTTCCACGCGCTGATGAGCACCAAGGCGCGGCTGATCTGGCTGCTCGGCACCGCCTATCGCTCGCTGGTCTCGAGCGGACCGAAGGCCAAGGCCGTTTCTTTCAGCCGCCAGGAACCCAATCTCGGAGGCCGTGCCGCGCCTTCGATCTCGCCGCAGTCCGAAGACGAGGACTACGACGACGAGCACGGCGAGGAAGAAGGCGAAGACGAGGAAGAGGAGCAGCCTGCCGCGCGCGCACCGCGCAAGAAGGCCGCGCCGAAGGCGGCTTCCAAGAAATCCTCCGACAAGTTCGAGCTTCCGTCCGTGTCCGTGCTGGCCGCGCCCAAGGCCGGCGATCGCCAGCCGCTCAGCAAGGCCGAGCTGGAAGCCAATTCGCGCTCGCTCGAAGGCGTGCTGCAGGACTTCGGCGTGCGCGGCGAGATCGTGAAGGCCCATCCGGGTCCCGTCGTCACGCTGTACGAGCTGGAGCCGGCGCCCGGCATCAAATCGTCGCGCGTGATCGGCCTCTCCGACGACATCGCCCGCTCGATGAGCGCGCTGTCGGCGCGCGTCGCCGTCGTGCCCGGCCGCAACGCGATCGGCATCGAGCTGCCGAACGCGCATCGTGAAAAGGTCTATCTGCGCGAGCTGCTGGTCGCCAAGGAGACTGTCGAGACGGTGGCAAAACTGCCGCTCTGCCTCGGCAAGACCATCGGCGGCGATCCCGTCATCATCGATCTCGCCCGCACGCCGCACATGCTGATCGCCGGTACCACCGGCTCCGGCAAGTCGGTCGCGATCAACACCATGATCCTCAGCCTGGTCTACCGGCTGCGTCCCGATCAGTGCCGGTTGATCATGGTCGATCCGAAGATGCTCGAACTCTCCGTCTATGACGGCATTCCCCATCTGCTCACGCCCGTCGTGACCGATCCGAAGAAGGCGGTGGTCGCGCTGAAATGGGCCGTGCGCGAGATGGAAGAGCGCTACAAGAACATGGCCAAGCTCGGTGTGCGCAACATCGACGGCTACAATGCGCGCCTGCTCGAAGTGAAGGCCAAGGGCGAAGAGCCGACGCGCACGGTGCACACCGGCTTCGACAAGGAAACCGGCAAGGCGATCTACGAGGAAGAGAAGCTCTCGCTGGAGCCGCTGCCCTACATCGTCATCATCGTCGACGAAATGGCCGACCTGATGATGGTCGCCGGCAAGGACATCGAAGGCGCAGTGCAGCGCCTGGCGCAGATGGCGCGCGCCGCCGGCCTGCACGTGATCCTCGCCACGCAGCGTCCGTCGGTCGACGTCATCACCGGCACCATCAAGGCGAACTTCCCGACCCGCATCGCCTTCCAGGTCACCTCAAAGATCGACAGCCGTACCATTTTGGGCGAGATGGGCGCCGAGCAGCTGCTCGGCCAGGGCGACATGCTCTATATGGCCGGCGGCGGCCGCATCAGCCGCGTGCACGGTCCCTTTGCATCGGATGAGGAAGTCGAGAAGGTGGTGCGTCACCTCAAGACGCAGGGCCAGCCGGAATATCTCGAGGCGGTCACAGCGGAAGAGCCCACCGAGGACGAGGACGGCGCGGTGTTCGACGCGTCCGCCATGGGCGCGGACGGCGGCGGCGATTTGTTCTCGCAGGCCGTTGCCATCGTCAAACGCGACCGCAAGGCTTCCACCAGCTACATCCAGCGCCGCCTCCAGATCGGCTATAATCGCGCCGCATCGCTGATGGAGCGTATGGAACTGGAAGGCATTGTCGGACCCGCCAACCACGCCGGCAAGCGCGAGATTCTGGTCGAGGAAGAAGACAGCCATATGTGAGGCGCTGCCTCGAAATGACCTTTTCACGCAAAAACGATCTCCGCTTTTACCCGAAATCACGCTAAAACGACGCCCAGCCACACAG
The DNA here is from genome assembly GCF_000938255.1 of Bradyrhizobium sp. LTSP849. Classification (GTDB taxonomy): domain Bacteria; phylum Pseudomonadota; class Alphaproteobacteria; order Rhizobiales; family Xanthobacteraceae; genus Bradyrhizobium. The sequence goes on from NZ_JYMR01000045.1 coordinate 224,127, forward strand.
GACGACGCGTTGATCAGACATCCGGACATTCGATTCGCTGCCTCCATCGCTGCGCGTAGCGCGCGCGTGGCCGGCGTGCTTCTCGTCACCGCCGCGATGGTGACCGCAGCGTCGTTCGCGCAGACCGTGCCCGTGCCAAAGCCGGCGCCGAAGGCCCGCGACAATGCTCCGCCCTCGGGGGGACCGTCGATTACGGGCGCAACACAGGCGCCGCCGAATCCAGTCATTCCCGATCCGCGCCGCAACGTGCCGAGCAGCATCTTCCAGACCTTCGATGCCAACCAGAAGGCGCAGGCGGCCAAGGTCAGCGCCTACCTGTCGTCGCTGTCGACACTGGTCGGAAACTTCGTCCAGGTCGGCCCCGACGGCAGCAAGACGCAGGGCGATTTCTACATCCAGAAGCCGGGCAAGGTGCGCTTCGAATATGATCCGCCGAGCCCGATCGACATCGTCGCCGACGGATCGTCGGTCGTGGTGCGCGACCGCAAGCTCGCCACGCAGGACGTCTATCCGCTGTCGCAGACGCCGCTGCGTTTCCTGCTCTCGGACCGCATCGATCTGATGAAAGACACCAACGTCGTCAACGTCACCGCCGACGACGTCTTCGTCAGCGTGACGATCGAGGAGAAGCAGGCCCTGGTCGGCACCAGCCGCCTCATGCTCATGATCGGCGCCAAGGACGGCCAGCTGAAGCAATGGACCGTCACCGACCCGCAGGGCTACGACACCACGATCGCGGTGTATAATCTGGATGCTGGCAAGAAGCTCGATCCCGGCATGTTCAAGATCGATTTTACCAATTACGGCCCGTCGCCGGGATAGGCGCGGTGCGTAGGGTCGGCAAAGGCGCAAAGCGCCGTGCCCACCATCTCTCCGCGATTGAACAAGAAGTGGTGGGCACGCTTCGCTTTGCCCACCCTACGGCTGGATCACCCTACGAGAGCTTGCTAAGACGCATGCCTCATGCGTTTTTCCCTGACAACCTGGAACATCAATTCGGTGCGGCTGCGCATCGATCTGGTCGCGAAGTTTCTCAAGAGCGCGCGGCCGGACGTGCTGTGTCTCCAGGAGACCAAGTGCATCGACGACGCCTTTCCACTGAAGCGCTTCAAGCGGCTCGGCTATGAGCACGTCGCGCTGAACGGGCAGAAGGGCTATCACGGCGTTGCCATCGTCTCGAGGATTCCGTTCGAGTCGAAGGACATCCGCACCTTCTGCGACAAGGTGGATTCGCGCCACATTTCCGTGTCCTTTGGTGAAAAAGCCAACATCGCAAAGCCGCTGGTGCTGCATAATTTCTATGTCCCCGCCGGCGGCGACATTCCCGATCCCGCGCTCAACGAAAAGTTCGACCACAAGCTTCGCTTCCTCGACGAGATGAAAGCGTGCGAGCCGCTGCATCCGCGCGGCGAGGACCGCCACATCCTGGTCGGCGATCTCAACGTCGCGCCGCACGAGAACGACGTGTGGTCGCACAAGCAGCTTCTGAAGGTGGTCTCGCACACGCCGATCGAAACCGAGAAGCTACAAGCCGCGCTCAGCGCCGGCGAATGGGTCGACGTCGCACGCGAGCGCATCCCGATGTCGGAAAAGGTCTACACGTGGTGGAGCTACCGCTCCGCCGACTGGACCGTCGGCGATCGCGGCCGCAGGCTCGACCACATCTGGGTCTCGCGCGCGCTGAAAGACGCCGTCAGCGATTTCAAGATTTTGCGCGATGCACGAAGCTGGGAGCGGCCGTCGGACCACGTGCCGGTGACGGTGACGCTGGAGGTTTAGCCTCTTGTCATTCCGGGCTCACGACTTCGTCGCGCCCCGGAATGACGAGCGAGAGACCTAGGTGCTCAGCTTCGCACCCGCCATCAGAATATCGCTGGCGATTTGGCTGGAGCGAATCGCGAATTCATCGCGCAGGCGCAGCGCAGCGGCAGGGTCGCTCTCCAGCACACGCTGAAACAGGCTGCGCGCGACGCGGATGACGGAAGAATGCTCCAGCGCGATCGCGCCCGACGGCCGCTTCATCGGCACCACCAGCGCGAGCTCGCCGATCAGCGTGCCGGGGCCGGCGATCATCTCGGCGCCGGCACCGTCATCGACGCGAAAGGCGCCGCGCTGGACCACGAAGCCGGCATCGGCGTCATCACCGAGATTGAACAGGACGTCGCCGCGGACGAAATCACGTTGCTCGGAGCCGATCGCCAGCATGCGCAACGAGGCTTCTCCCAACAGGCGCAGTGTCGGGACACGCTCGAGAAGCGCTACGTCGTCGTCGATTGACATTCAGATCCGAGGCTCAAGGGCACGCGATCTAAAACGATTCGCATGCCCCCGAAGCGTATCACGGCACCAGCTTGTAGCCACCGGCTTCCGTCACCAGGATTTCCGGGTTGGCGGCATCCTTCTCGATCTTCTGGCGGAGGCGGTAGATGTGGGTTTCCAGCGTGTGGGTGGTGACGCCGGAATTGTAGCCCCAGACCTCCTGGAGCAGGGTCTCGCGCGACACCGGCATCTGGCCGGCCCGGTAAAGGAAGCGCAGGATCGCGGTCTCCTTTTCCGTCAGCCGCACCTTGCGGGCGTTGGCAGCGGTCAGCATCTTGGAGCCGGGACGGAAGCTGTAGGGCCCGACCGAGAACACCGCATCCTCGCTGGCCTCGTGCTGGCGAAGCTGGGCGCGGATGCGGGCCAGCAGCACGGCAAAGCGGAAGGGCTTTGCGACATAGTCGTTGGCGCCTGATTCCAGGCCCAAAATCGTATCGGAATCGGTGTCATGCCCGGTGAGCATGATGATCGGCGCCTTGAAGCCGCCCTTGCGTAAGGAACGGACCACCTCGCGGCCGTCGGTGTCGGGGAGGCCGACGTCCATCAGGACGAGATCGGGGGCATTGGCCTTGGCCGCGCTCGCGCCCTTGGCGCCGGTATCGACGGCAGAGGCTTCAAATTCTTCGTGTAGCGATAATTGCTCCACCAACGTGTCGCGCAGATCGGTATCGTCGTCCACGATCAGGATCTTGCGGGCATTGGCCATAGGGGGTCATCCTTTTGGGGTCCGGCTCGGCGCGCATTCATGCCGCACCCAGCCGTAATGGAAAGTTTTGGGGTCGCTGTTTTTATTGTTGTTCGTGTTGAAGTAGTGGGCTGTTACCGATTCACAAGCCGGAATTACTCTAACCTAGAATAGCAGGGCGGTCTGATGAATGTCCTGTAATGAATTCGACACCGCGCTTTCACATGAAAAACAACGCCAATTCAACCGGTTACACCAAGATTCGGCGCTCCGGGCAGCTCTCCGCGATCCGCGTTAAGCCTTCCGCCGGCAATCCACGCCGCGGCTGGCTGACCGCCGGACCGCTGACGATCCCGGTGGCGCTGGGTCGCGGCGGCATTTTGGCCAACAAGCGCGAGGGCGACGGCGGCACCCCCAGAGGCAGCTTCCGGCCGCGGCAATTGTGGTGGCGGGGCGACCGTCACAGCCGGCCGCGAACATTCCTGCCGGCCCGGATCATCACCAGCGCGGACGCCTGGTGCGAGGACCCCGGCGATCGCCACTACAACCAGTGGATTCGGCGCGGAAGCGAGCAGGGCGGTGACCGGCTCAAGCGCGCCGACCATCTCTATGACTTCATCATCGAGATCGATCACAATACCAGGCCGCGGATCGCCGGCCGCGGCAGCGCGGTGTTCCTGCATCTGACCCGCGACAATTTCGGCCCGACCGCGGGCTGCGTCTCCATGACGAAATCTGCGATGCTGCGATTGCTGCGGCGATTGGGGCCACGAACAAGAATCATCATCGGGTGAGACACATGCTCGACAAGGATCAGATCGCCGCCGCATCGCGAATCCTCGCTCAACACTGGCGCGACGGCACCAAGCTTGATGCGCTCGAGCCACGCTTGCGGCCGCAGACCCGCGCCGAAGGTTACGCGGTACAGGCCGCGCTCAGCGGAAAAGTGTTTGGTTGGAAGATCGCGGCGACAAGCGAGGCTGGCCAGAAGCACATCAATGTCGCTGGCCCAATGGCTGGAAGGATTCTCAGCGACACCGTCATTGCCGATGGCGGCACCGCGTCAATGAAGGCCAATGCGATGCGCGTCGGCGAACCGGAATTCTGCTTCCGCATGGGCCGCGATCTGGCGCCGCGGCCGGCGCCTTACAGCGTCGATGAAGTGCTCGCGGCCGTCGACACATTGCACCCCGCGATCGAGATTCCCGATTCGCGCTTTGCCGATTTCGCCAGCGCCGGCGAAGCCCAGCTCATTGCCGACCATGCCTGCGCACATCTGTTCGTATTGGGCGCGCCGACCACAACCAATTGGCGCGCGATGGACCTGGTCGAGGAACGGCCAGAGATCACACTGCGCGGCCAGCGCTATATCGGCCACGGCAAGAACGTGCTCGGCGATCCCCGTGTTGCGTTGACCTGGCTCGCCAATGAATTGCGCGGGCTCGGTATCACCTTGCGGGCAGGGGAGGTGGTGACAACAGGCACATGCCATCCGCCGCTGCCGATTGAGGCGGGCGATCAGTTTGCGGTGGATTTTGGGGCGCTGGGGAAGGTGTCGGTGAGGTTCGCGTAATCACTACTGTCGTCCTGGCTTTCGCCAGGACGGCCCAAAACAACTTCGCAAACTACCGATGCCCGAAAATCGCACTCCCCACGCGCACATGCGTGGCGCCGAGCATGATGGCGGTCGCATAGTCCGCGCTCATGCCCATTGACAGGTTCTGCAAGCCGTTACGCGCGGCGATCTTGGCGGTGAGCGCGAAATGCGCGGCCGGAGGCTCGTCGACCGGCGGGATGCACATGAGGCCGGAGATCGTCAGCCCATAGGTGTCGCGGCAGCTCGCGAGGAAGGCGTCGGCCTCACCCGGCGCGATGCCGGCCTTCTGCGGCTCCTCGCCGGTATTGATCTGGACGAAGAGCTGCGGGTGCTTTTCCTGGGATTCGATTTCTTTGGCTAACGCCTGGCAAATGCTCGGACGGTCAACCGAGTGGATGGCATCGAACAGCGCCACCGCCTCTTTCGCCTTGTTGGATTGCAGCGGCCCGATCAGATGCAGCGCGATATCCGGGTAAGCAGTCGTTAACTCCGGCCACTTGCCTTTGGCCTCCTGCACGCGATTCTCGCCGAATACGCGCTGTCCGGCGCCGATTACCGGGATAATTGCATCCGCGGCGAAGGTCTTGGACACTGTGATCAACGTCACCGCGCTCCGTTCACGGCGCGCATCCTTGCAGGCGCGCGCAATTTCCGCTTCGACCGCGGCAAGCGCGTTTGGTGAATGGCCGGTTACCGGCGCAGCGTTGGCTTCTGTCATGACGTCGATCGACTCGCGCGAGTAACGGAAGTAGTTCCAATTTTACCGAGTTCAAGAAAGGGTTTTTGAACCCTTCGCTTTACCTTGCCAATTGGGGTGGGTAGCGAAGATGGCGAACGTCAGTTTCAACCGCAAACGCGTAAAACTCAAGCAGGTCCTCGGAATCCGGGCGCGGCTTGCGTTGCTCGCGGTGATTCTTGTAGCCCCCTTGATGCTCGAGCGCATCCGCTCGCTCGAAGACACCCGTACCAAGCAGATTGCACAGGCCACGGCCGAATTCACCACCGTGGCAAGGCACAGCGCCGATGCGCAGCGCGAGGTGATTTCGTCAGTCGAGACCATCCTGAAATCCGAGGCCTTCATCCGCGCTTCTGCCGGCGGCGTCAGCAAGAGCTGCGACGTGCTGCGCGCGAGCCTGCCGACGAGCCTTCCCTGGATCCGCACGCTGCTGATCGCCAGTCAGGAAGGCCGCATCCAGTGCGCGACAAATAACATGTATGTGGGTCTCGACCTCAGCGACCGGCCCTACTTCCAGCAGGCGCAGGAGACCGGCCGCTTCGTGCTGTCCGACTTCATCCTGTCGCGCCCCGTGCAGACGCCGACCGTCATGGCGGTGTATCCGGTCTCCGCATTCAGCGGCGTCGCCGACGCCGTCGTGCTTGCGACCGTCAATCTCGACTGGATGTCGAAGGTCATGAATAATCTCGGCGGCCGCGCCGGCATCACGGCGGTGCTGGTCGACAGCGCCGGCACCGTGCTGGCTGCGCCCGCCGACCAGCATAACGCGGTCGGACGCCCGCTCGACAACATGCCGCTGATGTCGGCGATTGCCGACATGGCGCTGCGGTCCGACCAGGATGAAGGCTCGCTGTCGTTCCTCGCCGCCGATGGCTCACGCCGCGCGGTCAGCTATACCCGCATCGCCGGCACCAATGCCCGCCTGATCGCCAGCATCGACGAGGACAAGGTGTCCGCGGCGGTCAGCCGCGACATCCGCACCGCCTATCTCCAGTTGGCCTTCGTCGTCGTGTTCGTGCTGTTCGGCGCGCTAATCGCTGCCGAGAAGCTCGTTATCAAGCCGATCGAGATGCTGGCAGACATGGCCAAGCGTCTCGGCGAAGGCGATTTGTCGGCGCGCGCAGCGCGCAATCGCCTGCCGTCCGAATTCGTGCCGCTGGCGCGCGCATTCAACGGGATGGCCGCGCAGCTCAGCCAGCGCGAGCGCCAGCTGATCGAGAGCAACGATCGGCTGACGGTGATGGCCTCGATTGACATGCTGTCGGGGCTCGCCAACCGCCGCGGTTTCCAGAGCCGCCTCGACTTCGAATGGATGCGCGCCCAGCAATATGGCAGTGAGCTCGCGCTGCTGATGATCGACGTCGACCATTTCAAGCTGTTCAACGACACCTACGGCCATCTCGAAGGCGATTCCTGCCTGACCCGGCTCGGAGAGTCGCTGTCCGGCATCGCCGCCGACACCATGGGCTTTGCGGCGCGCTATGGCGGCGAGGAGTTCTGCCTGCTGCTGCCGAACACCGACGTGATGCGCGCGGTCGAGATCGGCGAGCTGGTGCGCGCAGCCGTGCTCAAGCTCTGCCTGCCGCACATCACATCCGCCCACATGATCGTCACCGTCTCGATCGGCGTTGCCGCGACGCGGCCCAACGAGACCTTGCGTCCGGGCGATCTGATCGAGGCCGCTGACGCCGCGCTCTACGCAGCAAAGCACCGCGGCCGCAACAATGTCGTCGAGCACGGCATTTTGCGGATCGAGGGCACCACGGCCGAAATCGCGATGGCAGGCTAGCGGCTAACCCGCGGCCCAGGCGCGATCGAGCTCGGTCTCCGTCACCACCCGATTGCGGCCCCCGCCCTTGGCAAGATAGAGCGCGCGGTCACAGCGCTCGACCAGATCGGCGATCGTCTCGCCCGCCCGATATTGAGCCACACCGATCGACACCGTGATGTTGGGCAAGACCTCGCCGGTCGAGCGGCGCGTGATCTTGCACTCCCCGATCGCACGCCTGATGCGCTCGGCAATCTCTGTGCAAGCCGCAAGATCGGCATCCGGCAGCACCGCGATCAGCTCTTCGCCGCCATAGCGGGCCGAAAGATCCTGCTCGCGCACCTTTTCACGCAACACCTTTGCGATCAGGCGCAGCACCTGATCGCCCACGCCGTGGCCGAAATTGTCGTTGAAGGTCTTGAAGTGGTCGATGTCGAGCAAGAGCACGCTGAGCGGCTCGCCCCAATCCGCCGTCGTCTGCGCCTTGCGCAGGAATTCATCCAGCGCCCGCCGGTTCGCTAATCCCGTCAACGTATCGGTGCGGGCCCGCTCCTCGGATTTGGTCAGCGAATCGCGGATCACATCGAGCTCACGGGTCTTCTCCGCAAAGCCGGCCTCCAGCCGCGTCGCCCGGGTCGCGGCACGGGCCAGCTCGCTCATGAGCTGTGCCACCAGCGCCTTCGGATCGACGCCGGCCTGGCCCTGATCGGCAACGTCGCTGATCGCCTGCATCTGGGAATGATTGTCGGCGATCGCGGTGGCCAGAAACTCCTTCGCCGCGCCCATCAACCCATGCAGCCGCTCGGAGGTCTCGGAGGCGACGGCGCCCGCATTGGGCGCGACATAGGTCTCGAACAGGTCCTGATTGGTCCCTGTCTCAAAGGGACGGTTGTGGTCGATCAGAAGATCGATGGCATTGCGCAGATCGTCATTGCTGCCTGCGAAATAGTGGAACCAGACCGCGAAATTGGTCGGCGTCGGCGGAATCCGTTGATCGGCCATGCCGCGCATCGCCCTTTCGGCGACGGAGGCGGCATAGTCGTGGTCGAGATCGTCGAAGCTGGAATCCATCGCGGGCTTTGGGGTCCTGTCTGGCCCAACCTCGCATCGAGCCCTTAATCGTACCCAAATAGCGACCTCAGTAGTTATGCGGGGGGCGGCCCGGCAGACTCCGCCCCCACGGCAACCCATTGACCCCTTGAGGACTTCTATGGCCTAGTCCCGCCTCTTTGGACGGCCCGAACTCACGAAAACCCAACGATTCCATGACCTCCGAACGCTACAACGCCCGCGACGCCGAACCGCGCTGGCAACGCCAATGGGACGAACAAGCGATCTTCGTCTCCAAGAACGACGATTCGCGGCCGAAATACTATGTGCTGGAGATGTTCCCCTACCCGTCCGGGCGCATCCATATCGGCCATGTCCGCAATTACACGCTCGGCGACGTGCTGGCCCGCTTCATGCGCGCCAAGGGCTTCAACGTGCTGCACCCGATGGGTTGGGACGCCTTCGGCCTGCCGGCTGAGAACGCCGCCATCGAGCGCAAGGTCGCGCCAAAAGCCTGGACCTACGACAACATCGCCGCGATGAAAAAGCAGCTCCGTTCGATCGGGCTGTCGCTGGACTGGTCACGCGAATTCGCGACCTGCGACCCCAGCTACTACAAGCATCAGCAGAAGATGTTCCTGGACATGCTCGCCGCGGGCCTCGCCGAGCGCGAGAAGCGCAAGCTCAACTGGGACCCCGTCGACATGACCGTGCTCGCCAACGAGCAGGTGATCGACGGCCGCGGCTGGCGCTCGGGTGCCGTTGTCGAACAACGCGAAATGAGCCAGTGGGTCTTCAAGATCACGAAGTACGCGCAGGAGCTGTTGTCGGCGCTGGATGGGCTCGACCGCTGGCCCGACAAGGTGCGGCTGATGCAGCGCAACTGGATCGGCCGCTCCGAGGGCCTGCTGGTCCGCTTCGCGCTGGATCCGGCGACGACGCCTGCCGGCGAGAGCGAGCTGAAGATTTTCACGACGCGCCCCGACACGCTGTTCGGCGCGAAATTCATGGCGATTTCGTCGGATCATCCGCTGGCTCAGGCTGCCGCCGCGAAGAACCCGAAGCTTGCGCAGTTCATCGCCGACATCAAGAAGATCGGCACGGCGCAGGAGATCATCGACACCGCGGAGAAGCAGGGTTTTGACACCGGCATCCGCGCCGTGCATCCGTTCGATCCGTCCTGGAAGCTGCCGGTCTATGTCGCCAACTTCGTACTGATGGAATACGGCACCGGCGCGATCTTCGGCTGCCCTGCGCATGACCAGCGCGACCTCGACTTCGTCAACAAGTACAGCCTCGGTGTCACGCCGGTGGTGTGCCCCGAAGGCCAGGATCCGAAGACGTTCGTCATATCGGACACCGCCTATGACGGTGACGGCCGCATGATCAATTCGCGCTTCCTCGACGGCATGACGATTGATCAGGCCAAGGACGAAGTCGCAAAACGGCTTGAAAACGAGCTGCGCGGCAACGCGCCGGTCGGCGAGCGGCAGGTCAATTTCCGCCTGCGTGACTGGGGCATTTCGCGGCAGCGCTATTGGGGCTGCCCGATTCCGGTGATCCACTGTCCGAAGTGCGACGTGGTGCCGGTGCCGGATGCCGATCTGCCGGTGGTGCTGCCCGAGGACGTGAGCTTCGACAAGCCGGGCAACGCGCTCGACCATCATCCGACCTGGAAGCACGTGACGTGCCCGAAATGCGGCGGCAAGGCTAGCCGCGAAACCGACACCATGGACACCTTCGTGGATTCGTCCTGGTACTTTGCGCGCTTCACCGATCCGTGGAACGAGAACGCACCGACGACGCCTGCCGTCGCCAACCGGATGCTGCCGGTCGACCAATATATCGGCGGCGTCGAGCACGCGATCCTGCATCTGCTCTACAGCCGCTTCTTCACCCGGGCGATGAAGGCGACCGGCCATATCGCGCTGGACGAGCCGTTCGCCGGCATGTTCACGCAGGGCATGGTGGTGCACGAGACCTATCAGAAGGCCGACGGCACCTATGTGCAGCCGGCCGAGGTGAAGATCGAAGTCGGCGGCAACGGCAAGCGTGCTGTTTTGATGGCGACCGGTGAGGACATCACGATCGGTCCGATCGAGAAGATGTCGAAGTCGAAGAAGAACACGGTCGACCCCGACGACATCATCGAAACCTACGGCGCCGACGTCGCGCGCTGGTTCATGCTGTCGGACTCCCCGCCCGACCGCGACGTGATCTGGAGCGACGAGCGCGTCCAGGGCGCCTCGCGCTTCGTACAGCGGCTCTGGCGGCTGGTGAACGACTCCCAGGAACTCGGCAAGGACGCACCGGCGGCTCGACCGGCCAACTTCGGTCCGGATGCGACCGCCTTGCGCAAGGCCGCCCATGGCGCGCTGGACAAGGTCACCACCGGCATCGAGCGGCTGCACTTCAATGTCTGCCTCGCCCATATCCGCGAATTCGCCAACACGTTCTCGGAGGTGCTCCAGCGCCCCGGCCAGCCTGCTCCTGACTTGACCTGGGCGATCCGGGAGGCCGGCCAGATCCTGGTCCAGCTGTTCTCCCCGATGATGCCGCATCTGGCCGAGGAGTGCTGGCAGGTTCTGGGGCACACCGGGCTGGTTTCGGAGGCCGATTGGCCCCAAATCGAACGCGATTTGCTGGTTGAAGACGCTGTGACCCTGGTGGTCCAGGTCAACGGCAAGAAGCGGGGTGAGGTCACGGTTGCAACAGCGGCCCAAAATCCGGAAATCGAGGCTGCCGTTTTGGCGCTCGATGCGGTAAAACTGGCGCTGGACGGCAAGCCCGTCCGCAAGGTGATCATCGTCCCCAAGAGGATCGTGAATGTTGTCGGCTAGGATCCGCATCGCAGCCCGCTTGCTGGCAGTCGCCGCATTGGCGGCGCTGACGGCCGGCTGCTTCCAGCCGATGTATGCCGAGCATACCGACGGCACCCCCGGCCTGCGCGAGAAGCTGATGGGGGTCGACCTCCCGCCGATCAGCAAGGCCAACGCATCGCGCGAGGCCCGGGTCGGCGTAGAAGTCCGCAACGCCCTCGCCTTCAAGCTTTACGGCTCGGCCACGGGCATGCCGCCGACCCACCGCCTGGATATCCGCTTTTCCTCCAGCAAGTCGTCGCTGATCGTCGATCCCAATACCGGCCTGCCGAACAGTGAGAACTACGGCATCGATTGCCAGTACAATCTGACCGAGGTCGCGACCGGCAAGTCGGTCATGACCGGCACCACGTTCTCGCGCGTGTCCTATGATATGCCCGGCTCCTACCAGCGCTTCGCCCGCAACCGCGCGGTGCGTGACGCCGAGGATCGTGCCGCCAACGAGATCGCCGAGAACATCAACACCCGGCTCGCCGCGTTCTTCACCGCAGGCACGTGAGCTTGCCTCCTGTCATGACGATCTAGGTCATGGTCGCGCTGCGCGGAAAAGAAATCGACGCGTTCCTCGCCCGCCCTGACGCGGGCCGTCCGATCATCCTGCTCTACGGTCCTGATGCCGGCCTCGTGCGCGAACGCGCCGACGCACTGATCGCCTCCGCAGTCGACGATCCCAACGATCCCTTCTCGCTGGTCAAGCTCGATGGCGACGAGCTCTCGGCCGAGCCGTCGCGCCTGGTCGACGAGGCCATGACCGTGCCGCTGTTCGGCGGACGGCGCGCCATCCGCATCCGCGCCGGCTCGCGCAGCTTCGCCAGCGGCGTCGACACGCTGGCGGAGATGGGCGTGAAGGATTGTCGCATCGTGATCGAGGCCGGCGAGCTGCGTGCCGAGTCGCCGCTGCGAAAAGCCTGCGAGCGCGCCAAAACCGCGGTGGCGATCGGCTGCTATCCCGACACGGAGCGCGATCTCGCTAAGCTGATGGACGACGAGCTCCGCATCGCGAACTTGCGCATCACGCAGGACGCCCGCGCCGCGCTGATGTCGTTCCTCGGCGGTGACCGCCAGGCCTCGCGCAATGAGCTGCGCAAGCTCACGCTCTACGCTCATGGCAAGGGCGAGATCACGCTGGATGACGTGATGGCCGTTGTCGCCGATGCCTCCGAGCTGAAACTCGATCCGATCGTCGACGGCGCCTTCGCCGGCCGGCCCGACATCGTCGAGACCGAATTCGCAAAGGCCATGATCGCCGGCACCTATCCCGGCGTCATCATCTCCGCGGCGCAGCGCCAGGCCGCGTGGCTGCACAAATCCGCGCTCGCGATTGCCGACGGAACGCCGGCCTCCGCCGTGCTCGACGGTGGATTTCCGCGGCTGCATTTTTCAAGAAAGCCCGCGGTCGAAACCGCGCTACGCAATTTCAGCGTGGCGCGGCTCGCAGGAATCATTGAGCAGCTCGCGACCGCCGCGCTCGACACCCGCAAGCAATCCACGCTCGCCGCCGCCATCGCCCAGCGCACGCTGATGGCGATCGCCGCGAATGCAAAGCGGCGGGGCTAGGGCCGCACTCTCTCCGCACGTCGTCCCGGCGAAGGCCGGGACCCATAACCACAGGGAGAAGTTTGGCGAAGACTCGTGGTTCGGTACTGCTGCCTTCCGCAATCGACGGATCACGCGGTATGGGTCCCGGCCTTCGCCGGGACGACACCGAGGGTGGCGGGGCTAGACCGCGCCCTTCGCGAGCCGCTTCATCACCTCGTCGAGCTGATCGAGATTGCGGTAGTTGATCTGCACCGAGCCGCCGGGATCGCGATGGCTGACCGTGACCTTGAGACCGAGCGCATCGCTGACGCGCTTTTCCAGGTCGATCGTATCAGGGTCCTTTTCCTTGGCCCCAGCGCGCACCTTTTGCGGCTTGCGCTCCGGCACGCCCTCTTCATGCGCAAGCGCCTCAGTCTGGCGGACGTTGAGGCCCTCTTCGACGATGCGCTTGGCAACCGCCAGCGGATCGGGCACGCCGATCAGCGCGCGGGCGTGGCCCGCCGTCAGCTTGCCATCTGCGATGAAGGCCTGCACCTCGGCCGGCAGTTTCGTCAGCCGCATCATGTTGGCGATGTGGCTGCGGCTCTTGCCGACGACTTTTGCGATCTCGTCCTGGCTGCGTTTGAACTCGTTGGCGAGCGCGTGATAGCCCTGCGCCTCTTCCATCGGGTTGAGGTCCTCGCGCTGCACGTTCTCGACGATCGCGAATTCCAGCGCATCGCTGTCGCTGATGTCGACGGGGACGATCGGCACTTCGTGCAGGCCGGCCATTTGCGAAGCGCGCCAGCGCCGTTCGCCGGCGATGATCTCAAAGCGATCCTGCGCGCCCTTCACGGGGCGCACCACGATTGGCTGGATCACGCCGTGCTGCTTGATCGAATCGCTGAGCTCCTTGAGCTCGGTCTCCGAAAAGGTGCGGCGCGGATTGCGCGGATTGGGCTTGATGAATTCGATCGGCACCTTGCGCTGCGCGCGCGGGCGGTCGACATGCTGTGCCTCGCCGCCGACGTCACCGATCAGACTCGCAAGACCCCGGCCCAGTCGCGAACGCGCTTCGTCGGCCATCGCCAGCTCCCTTGGATTCACGGTGCAACACTCCAGAACTGAATTTCGAATTGTAGGGTCGTAGGGCGGGCAAAGCGAAGCGTGCCCACCGATTGTGTGCGGAAGACGGTGGGCACGGCGAAGACGCCTTTGCCCACCCTACGGCATCGTCAATGCGTGACGCGCAGCTCGCGCTCGCGCTGGATCACTTCAGTGGCGAGCCGCAAGTAAGCTTCGCTGCCAACGCATTTGAGATCGTAGACCAGCACCGGCTTGCCGTAGGACGGCGCCTCCGAGATGCGCACGTTGCGCGGGATCATGGTCTTGTAGACCTTCTCGCCCATGAACTGCCGGACGTCGGCAACGACCTGGTTCGAGAGGTTGTTGCGCGAGTCGAACATGGTGAGCACGATGCCGTGGATCGACAGGTTCGGATTGAGCGTCGAGCGCACCTGCTCCACCGTCTGCAACAATTGCGACAGACCTTCGAGCGCGAAGAACTCGCATTGCAGCGGCACCAGGATCGCATCAGACGCGGCCATCGCGTTCACCGTCAGCAGGTTGAGCGAAGGCGGGCAGTCGATCAGCACATAGGTGTAGTCGGCATCCGGCGAGACGTTGTTGTTGAGCGAAGAGATCGCATCGCGCAGTTTGAAGGCGCGGCCGGGCGTGGTGCCGAGCTCGAGCTCGAGGCCGGAGAGATCCATGGTCGAGGGCGCGATGTGCAGCCGCGGCACCGCAGTCAACACCACCGCCTCGCGCAAACTCGCTTCGCCGATCAGCACGTCGTAGGTCGAGCAGGAGCGGTTGCGGCGATCGATGCCGAGGCCGGTCGAGGCGTTACCCTGCGGATCGAGATCGACGATCAGGACACGCTCGCCAATCGCGGCGAGCGCCGTACCGAGATTGATCGCTGTGGTTGTTTTGCCCACACCGCCCTTCTGATTCGCCAGCGCCAGGATGCGCGGGTGCCCTTGCGGGACCACGGCCGTCTGCTCTTGCTGCGGTTCGTCAATCACGGTCATCGCAATTCCCCACTCAACCCCTGAACGCCTCAGCCACGCCGTTCGGCGGTATCAAGCTCCACGATCCAGCCGTCACCCGTTCGGCTTTGGTGGAGTCGAGGCTGAATATTCCAATATTTAGCGGCTTCGGTCAATTCAGCCTCTACATCTTGACCCTTGAGAAACAACGCCTTTGCGCCTTGGCGCATCAGCGGCTCCGCAAAGCCGATGAGTTGGTGTAGCGGAGCCAGTGCGCGTGCGGTGACGCAATCGACCGGGCCGGTGATTCTATCCACATTATCCCCGATCTCAGCGAGATGTACGACTCCCGGAGATATGGTGATGCGGATCGCTTCGCGCAGAAACGCGGCCTTCTTGGCGATCCGCTCGACGAGATGAATGCGGGAGCCCGGCGTCTCGGCCAGGACGCAGGCCAGGACGACGCCCGGAAAGCCACCGCCGCTGCCGAGGTCGGCCCAGCGTTTTGCTGACGACGCGAGATCCACGAGCTGAAGCGAGTCGGCGATGTGCCGGGTCCAGAGATGCGGCAGGGTCGACGGCGCGACCAGGTTTGTCTTGGCCTGCCACTCCCGGAGCAACGCGATGTAGCGATCGAGCCGGGCTTCCGTTTCACGTGAAACGGGAGCGAGCTTGAGCGCCGCTTCCTTGTCGGCTGCGATGACGGGGTCCAGCGATCTGTCGTTTGCGCTGGCCTTGTCGATCTTCTGGCCGGTCGAGGTCGGCCCGGGTTGTTTCACGTGAAACGCCTATGCGATTGCTTTGGAAGTCTTTCGCGCTTCGCGGCGGAGATAGGCCGCGAGAATGCCGAGCGCTGCCGGCGTCATGCCATCGATGCGGCCGGCCTGGCCGACGGTGAACGGCCGTGCCTTCTCCAGCTTGGCGCGGACCTCATTGGAGAGACCGGGGACCAGCTTGTAGTCGACATCCGATAGCGCCAGCCCCTCGTCCCGCCGGAAAGCTTCGACATCTGCGCTCTGGCGCTCGAGATAGACATCGTATTTGGCGTCGATCTCGAGATGGGTCGCGATCACCGGATCAATCGCCGACAGCTCAGGCCAGATCGCGCGAACCTGGCTCCAGCCGATGTCCGGATAGGCCATCAGCTCGAAGGCAGACCGGCGCTGGCCATCGCGGTTCAGGGTCAGCCCGTGCTTGATGGCCTCGTTCGGGGTGATGGTCAGCGACTTCGACAGCGTGCGGGCCGCATTCAGAGCGTCCATCTTGGCGCGATGATGCTGGGTCCGGGCGCTGCCGACGCATCCGAGCGCGATCCCCTTCTCGGTCAGGCGCTGATCGGCATTGTCAGCCCGCAGCGTCAGCCGGTATTCGGCTCGCGAGGTGAACATCCGATAGGGCTCGCTGATCCCGCGGGTGACGAGGTCGTCGATCATCACACCGAGATAGCCATCTGCCCGATCGAACACGGTCAGCGCGGTCCCGCTGGCCGCCAGCGCCGCGTTCAGGCCGGCCACGATGCCCTGCCCCGCGGCTTCCTCATATCCGGTGGTCCCGTTGATCTGCCCAGCGAGAAAGAGACCGCGCAGACGCTTGGTCTGGAGGGTCGGATCGAGCTCGCGGGGATCGATGTGGTCGTATTCGATGGCGTAGCCCGGCCGGACCATCGTCACTCGCTCCAAGCCAGGAATGGTAGCGAGGATTGCGAGCTGGACCTCTTCCGGCAGTGATGTGGAGATCCCGTTGGGATAGACGGTGCTGTCGTCTAGCCCTTCCGGCTCCAGGAAGATCTGGTGGCCGTCGCGATCGCCGAAGCGAACGATCTTGTCCTCGATCGAGGGGCAATAGCGCGGCCCAGAGCTCTTGATCTGACCGGAGTACATCGGCGAACGATGGACATTGGCCCGGATCACCTCATGGGTGGCGGCCGTGGTCCGGGTGATGCCGCATTGGATCTGCGGCGTCGTAATCCGCTCGGTCATGACTGAGAACGGCTCCGGCGGCTCGTCGCCGGGCTGCATTTCGACGGCGGACCAGTCGATCGTGGTACCGTCGAGGCGCGGCGGCGTGCCAGTCTTCAGACGGCCCAGCGTGAAACCTGCGCGCTCGAAGGAGCTCGACAGGCCCATCGCTGGCGCCTCGCCGACCCGGCCGGCTGGCCAGTTCTTCTCACCGAGATGGATCAGACCGCGCAGGAAGGTGCCGGTGGTGACGACAATGGCCCCTGCTCCGAACTCCCGGCCATCGGCCAGGCGCAGACTGGTCACCCGTCCCTCGACCACGATCAGCTCGTCGGCCTCGCCTTCGATGACAGAAAGTCCCTCGGTCTCCCGGATCGCGGTCTGCATCGCAGCCGCATAGAGCTTACGGTCAGCCTGGGCCCGCGGACCACGGACGGCGGGACCCTTGCGGCGATTGAGGACGCGAAACTGGATGCCGCCGGCATCGGCCACACGGCCCATCAGACCATCAAGCGCATCGACCTCGCGGACCAGATGACCCTTGCCGAGGCCCCCGATGGCGGGGTTGCAGGACATCGCGCCGACGGTCGAGAAACGGTGCGTGACCAGAGCGGTCGCCGCGCCCATCCGGGCGGCCGCAGCCGCGGCTTCACAGCCGGCGTGGCCGCCGCCAATCACGATGACGTCGAAACTCTCTCGCTCTGTACGCATGCGCGGACTTCTAGCTCAGAGTGGAAAAAGCCGGAAGTGGAAACTCGGGGAGTCGGTTGTTTCACGTGAAACAGAGGCCCGATCGACCCAGAACAGATTTCTCGAAAACAACCCCATGCACAGTAGAGCGGGGCTTGAAATCATTACGTTTCACGTGAAACAGCCGGAGCCCATTGCTGGCCTGTTTCACGTGAAACCAACCAAGCAGTGGAACAAGCGCTAGTTCTAGAATGTAGAACTAACGCTACTTTCCAATACAGAACTTCTGGAAAATGGCTCCGAGGACGTCCTCGACGTCCACCCGGCCCAACAGCCGACCCAGGGCATAAGCAGCGGCACGCAACTCTTCGGCGGCCAGCTCCTCGCCCTCTTCTACAAGCTCCAGACTCCGGCGCAAGCTGCCTGACGCCTGACGCAGCAAATCGCGCTGGCGCGCCCGGGTGACCAAGGCGCCCTCGCTGGCTCCAAAGAATTCGGCCGCGAACTCGACCATGGCCCTGATCAGATCGGGTAACCCGTCGCCCCGGCTGGCCGAAATCGCGAAGGACTTGTCCGCGCCCGCCCCGACGACCGAGACGCCCTCCTCAAGGTCGATCTTGTTACGGACCATCCAGACCGGTGCGGTCCTGGATGCCTGCTCCTCCGTCGTCACCTCAGGACCCGTCAGCCAAAGCACGAGGTCCGCATCCGCCGCCCGCGCCTTGGCCCGGCGGACGCCCTCCTGCTCGACCGGATCCTCAGTCTCGCGAATGCCGGCGGTGTCGATCACCGTGACGGGATAGCCATCGAGATCGAGCTGCACCTCGATCACGTCGCGCGTGGTGCCGGCATGTGGCGAGACGATCGCGACCTCGCGGCGCGCGAGCTGGTTGATCAGCGTCGACTTGCCGACATTGGGTGGGCCGGCAATCGCAACGACAAGGCCATCGCGTAGACGTTCAGCTTGTCCCTGTGCCGCAAGCACTTCTGCGATTTCGTTATGCAGCGCCTTGATCGCCTTCACCGCCGGCGCCCTCAACTCGGCCGGCACATCGCCCTCGTCGGAGAAATCGATGCCGGCCTCGATCAGCGCCGAGGCCTCGATGATGCGCTCGCGCCAATCGCGAGCGCGATCGCCGAGCAGGCCCTGCAACTGACGCAGCGCCTGACGGCGCTGGCGATCGGTGTCGGCGTGGATGAGATCGTCCAGGCCTTCGGCTTCCGTGAGGTCGAGCTTGCCGTTCTCGAAAGCGCGCCGCGTGAACTCGCCCGGCTCGGCCGCCCGCGCATTCGGAATGATGGAAATCGTAGCCAGAAGTGCGGCGAGCACCGCGCGACCACCATGAACGTGGAATTCGGCAACATCTTCCCCCGTCGCGCTGGCCGGGCCAGGAAACCAGAGCACGACCGCATCATCGACCGGCTGACCCGCGCGGTCCCGGAGCAGCCGGCGGTTGGCCTGTCTCGGCGCCGGCAACCTTCCCGCCAGCGTCGTCAGCACCAGGCCGGCCTGCGGCCCGGAGACGCGCACGACCGCCAGCGCGCTCGGCGGACGACCGGATGACAGCGCAAAGATGGTCTGATCTCGCGGATGCATGGCCTATTTGTCCGGCTACCGCGGAAAAGGCAAATATCCGTTTTGGCGGACAACCGACACGATTTTGCTGCGCATATCTCGCAGCAAAATCTCCTATTGCAATGCAGCATAACCGAGGATTTTGCTGCAAAAGTTCATCCGCTGAAGTCGGATGGCTCCGATAAATCATATCATTAGTTATAAATATCAATACGTTAGGCGGAATTAGGATTCGGTGGCCAGCCGCTCGCCATGCTGCACATTCGGTGCAGCAAAGCCGCACAATAAAAAGGGCGCCCGAAGGCGCCCTTTGGTCTCGTGCTGCACTGCACTCAGGTGTTCATCGAGTCGAAGAACTCGGAATTGCTCTTGGTCGAGCGCAGCTTGTCGAGCAGGAAGTCGATCCCATCCATGGTGCCCATCGGGTTCAGGATGCGGCGGAGCACGTACATCTTCTTGAGGACCTGCGGATCGGTGATGAGCTCCTCCTTGCGGGTGCCGGAGCGCGAGATGTCGATCGCCGGGAAGGTGCGCTTGTCCGAGACCTTGCGGTCGAGGATCAGTTCCGAGTTACCGGTGCCCTTGAACTCTTCGAAGATGACTTCGTCCATGCGGCTGCCGGTATCGACCAGTGCGGTCGCGATGATCGTCAGCGAGCCGCCCTCCTCGATGTTGCGGGCGGCACCGAAGAAGCGCTTCGGGCGCTGGAGCGCGTTGGCGTCGACACCACCGGTCAGCACCTTGCCGGATGACGGCACCACGGTGTTGTAGGCGCGGCCAAGGCGCGTGATCGAATCGAGCAGGATCACGACGTCGCGGCCATGCTCGACCAGACGTTTTGCTTTCTCGATCACCATCTCGGCGACCTGGACGTGGCGTACCGCCGGCTCGTCGAACGTCGAGGACACGACCTCGCCCTTCACCGAGCGCTGCATGTCCGTGACTTCTTCCGGACGTTCGTCAATCAGCAGCACGATCAGATAGCACTCGGGGTGATTGTGCGCGATCGAATGCGCGATGTTCTGCATCAGCACGGTTTTACCCGTACGTGGCGGCGCAACGATCAGTGCGCGCTGGCCCTTGCCGATCGGCGCGACGATGTCGATCACCCTTGCAGAAAGGTCTTTTCGCGTCGGGTCGTCGATTTCCATGCGGAAACGCTGGTTCGGAAACAGCGGCGTGAGGTTGTCGAAATTGACCTTGTGCTTGGCCTTTTCCGGGTCCTCGAAATTGAGCGTGTTGACCTTCAGCAGCGCAAAATAGCGTTCGCCCTCTTTCGGGCTGCGAATGTGGCCTTCGATGGTGTCGCCGGTGCGCAGGCCGAAGCGGCGGATCTGCGAGGGCGAGACGTAGATGTCGTCCGGTCCTGGCAGATAATTGGCGTCCGGCGAGCGGAGAAAGCCGAAGCCGTCGGAGAGCACCTCGACGACGCCCTCGCCAACGATGTCGGTTTCAGCAATCGCGAGCTGCTTGAGGATGGCGAACAGCAGCTCCTGCTTGCGCATGGTGCTGGCATTCTCGACCCCATTCTCTTCCGCGAACGAGACGAGCTCGGCCGGCGTCTTCGACTTGAGGTCCTGGAGTTTAATTTCCCGCATTGGGGTGGTCCTGTGGGGTAACCTTGGGAGGGGGTGCGAGGAGGCTCTGAAATGCGGACGCGAGAAGGTAAGGTCCGCAGGTCTGGCAAGGAGAGCGCCGGTGAGGCTTCAAACCTGATGCGGTGTCCGGCCTCTGGAAAGCTCAGACACAACCACATCCGCCTGCGTTGGGTGGGATATCGCTAATATAGAAAATCGTGTCTCACTCCGCAAGCTGAAGCGCTGAGCGATCGTTCACAATCCTTGCCTAGAACGGCTTCACGATCACCATGATGACGATGACAATCATCAGGACGGTCGGCACCTCATTGATAATCCGATAGAATTTCTGGCTCCGCGGGCGCCGGTCGGCAGCGAAGTCCTTGACGCAGCGCGAAAAAAAGCCGTGGACCGCGGACATCGCCAGCACCAGTGCCAGTTTTACATGCAGCCAGCCGAAGGTGAACCAATGGCCGGACCAGGCGAGGTAGAGCCCGGCGAGCCATGTGACGCCCATAGCCGGGTTGATGATTGCCCTGAGCAGCCGGCGTTCCATGACCTTGAACGTTTCCGACTGCTTCGAACCGATGTCGGCGTCGCAGTGATAGACGAACAGTCGCGGCAGATAGAGCATGCCCGCCATCCAGGAGATCACGGCAATCACATGCAGCGCCTTGATCCAGAGATAGACGTCTTCAGACATGTTCGGCATCCGAATTTGCGACCGGCCTTCCGGTGGCTGGGGATAGTAAGAAGTCGTTAAGGTCTTCCAGTGCACACATATCTGCTTATTGGGCTCCCCTACACTTAAACCTTTTAGAATCTTAAGGTTTGAGTCTGTGTGACCGTGATTATGACTCATGCAATGTAGTCCGCCACCTCACGCGCGTTTGTTCACATCCATCAACATATCCCGCAAAGGTCTCGCCTGACCGGATAAGTCATCCGGTCTCAAGGGCTTGCGTGCGGCTCTCGGCAGCTTATCAAGAGGGTTGTCCGCACGATTCCATTTTTCCGTTTGGCAGGCGCCGAACTTGTTCTGATGGGCAGGGGTGTGAACAAAATTCGCAGTTGTCCCGCCCCCGGTGTCGCGCAACCGTTTCCGAGGGGTTAAGGTCCACAAAAATCCACAGACCACACCGTGTTCATACAAAGGGCTTTTGTGCCGACCTCGAACAATTACTTCCATCTGCATCTGGTCTCCGACTCCACCGGCGAGACGCTGATTACGGTGGCGCGCGCCGTCGCGGCGCAGTACGCGAATGTCACCCCGGTCGAGCATGTCTATCCGCTGGTGCGCAGCCAGAAGCAGCTTGATCGCGTGCTCGACGAGATCGAGGAAGCGCCGGGGATCGTGCTGTTCACGCTGCTGGAGAAGGATCTGGTCTCCAGGCTCGAGAATAAGTGCCAGGGGATCAATGTTCCGAGCCTGTCGATCATCGGGCCGGTGATGCAATTGTTTGAGGCGTATCTCGGGGCTGCGACGACCGGCCGGGTTGGCGCCCAGCACGTGCTCAACGCCGAATATTTCAAGCGCATCGACGCGCTGAACTACACGATGATCCATGACGACGGCCAGCATGTCGAAGGACTTGAAGACGCCGACGTTGTACTCGTCGGTGTCTCCCGCACCTCGAAGACGCCGACGTCGATCTATCTCGCCAACCGCGGCATCCGCACTGCCAATGTGCCGCTGGTGCCGGGCATTCCGGTTCCGGCGCAGTTGGAGACGCTGACCCGGCCGCTGGTCGTGAGCCTGCACGCGACGCCCGAACGCCTGATCCAGGTTCGTCAGAACCGCCTCCTCTCCATGGGGGCCGACTCCAGCAGCGACACCTATACCGACAGGCAGGCCGTCGCCGAGGAGGTCGCGTTCGCGCGCAAGCTGAGCGCCAAGCACGATTGGCCGCTGCTGGACGTCACGCGGCGCTCAATCGAGGAAACCGCCGCGGCGATCATGAAGCTCTACAGTGATCGCCAGCGTAACCGGCCGTCTGAATAGTTTTCGCGATGGGTCTCTGGTGCGGCAAATCTCCGTTGATTTTGGCGTCGCAAAGCAGCGCGCGAAAGATGCTGCTGGCCAACGCCGGGCTGGAGTTTACGGCGCTGACAGCCGATATCGACGAGCGCCGCATTCAGGCTGCTTCGAAGCTGTCGAACCCGCGCGAGATTGCTCTGCTGCTGGCGCGTGAAAAGGCCAAGGCGGTCTCGATCAATCACCCCGCAAGCTACGTGATCGGTGCTGATCAGACGCTGGCCCTTGGCGATCGCCTCTTCAACAAGCCCGCAGGCCGCCCCCAGGCTTTGGCGCAATTGCACGAGCTCGCCGGCAACAGCCACGAGCTGAATTCGGCCGTGGCCGTTGTGCGCGACGGCAAGATTATTTTTGAGGACGTCTCGGTGGCCCGCATGACCATGCGGCAGATGACCGAGGCGGAGCTTTCGGCCTATCTCGACGTGGCCGGCGACGCCGTGACGACAAGTGTCGGCGCCTATCAGCTCGAAGGCCTCGGTATCCATCTGTTCGAGCGTATCGAAGGCGACCATTTCACCATTCTCGGCCTGCCGTTGCTGCCGTTGCTTGCGTTCCTGCGGCGCGAGCGGCTAGTTGCGGTGTGACGGACAGGGATGGCAGAACGCTGATGCGGATTGTGGGACTGACCGGCTCGATCGGGATGGGAAAATCCACCACCGCGAAATTGTTCGCGGAGGCTGGCGTCCCCGTCTACGACGCCGATGCCGCGGTCCATCAACTCTATGAGGGCGAGGCGGCGCCTGCGATCGAGGCGGCCTTCCCCGGCACGACGTCCGACGGCAAGGTCGATCGGCCAAAGCTGTCCGCGCGTGTCGTGCATGATCCCGCCGCGATCAAGCAGCTTGAGCAGATCGTCCATCCGATGCTCGGTGCCTCCCGCAAGAAATTCTTTGCCGATGCGGAAGCAGCCCAAGCACCGGTCGTGGTTCTCGATATCCCGTTGCTGTTCGAGACCGGCGGCGAGAAGCGCGTCGATGCCGTGGTGGTGGTCTCCACGTTTCCGGAACTTCAGCGCGAGCGCGTGCTGGCCCGCGGCACCATGGACGAGGCAAAACTCGACGCCATCATCGCCAAGCAGATGCCTGATGCCGAGAAGCGCAAGCGGGCCGATTTCGTAGTGGATACGTCCCACGGACTTGAGCCGGTGCGCGCGCAAATCACGCACATCCTGGCCGAGGTCGTTAAGATGCCGCAGCGGCGAGCCTGATTCGCCACCTGACACGGCTGACCTCATGCGCGAAATCGTTCTCGACACCGAAACCACCGGCCTCGATCCCCTGCGCGGCGATCGCCTGGTCGAAATCGGCTGCGTCGAGATTTTCAATCGCATGCCGACGGGACAGACCTACCACGTCCATATCAATCCCGAGAGGGACATGCCGGCGGAAGCATTCGCCGTGCACGGCCTGTCGGCTGAGTTCCTGTCGACCAAACCGCTGTTCCACGAGGTCGTCGACGCGTTTCTGGAATTCATCGGCGACGCGCCGCTGGTGATCCACAACGCCTCGTTCGACATCAGCTTCATCAATGCCGAGCTCGACCGGATCAAGCGTGCCGCGATCCCGCGCGAGCGGCTGGTCGATACGCTGCTGCTGGCGCGGCGCAAGCATCCGGGTGTGTCGAACCGGCTCGACGACCTCTGCTCGCGCTATTCGATCGACAATTCACGCCGGACCAAGCATGGCGCGCTGCTCGATTCCGAACTGCTGGCCGAAGTCTATGTCGATCTGGTCGGGGCGCGGCAGTCGCAGCTGCTCCTGGCTTCGGAGAGCGAAGAGACTCGCGTCAATGCTGCCGGCGATGCGCCGCGGCGGCAGCGGCTGGTGCCGCTTGCGCCGCGGGTGACAGACGCCGAGCGCGAGGCCCACCGGACCTTCATCGCAACGCTCGGCGACAAGGCGATCTGGAACGAGTTCCTCGCCGCTCCAGCTGCCGCCAATCCAGCCGGTCAGGCCTGACCGGCCGGCTGAGCGGCCATTTGCCGCTCCATGTTCTGACGATAGAGACCGACGAAGTCGACCGGATCCAGCATCAGGGGCGGGAACCCGCCGTCGCGGACAGCGGTCGCGATGATCTCGCGGGCGAACGGGAACAACAGCCGCGGGCACTCGATCATGACCAGCGGGTGCAGGTTCTCCTTCGGCACGTTGGTGATTCGGAACACGCCGGCATAAGCCAGCTCGAACGAGAACATCACCTTACCGGCGGTCTCGGCCTTGCCCTCGACCGACAACGTCACCTCGAACTCCTGTTCGCTGAGGTTGTTGGCGCTGACGTTGATCTGGATGTTGATCTGCGGGGGCTGGCCCTGCTGCTGGAGCGAGGTCGGCGCGTTCGGATTTTCGAACGAGAGGTCCTTGGTATATTGCGCCAGCACGTTGAGCTGGGGTGCCTGGGCCGCCTCGGGAGGGGTGCCGTTGCCGTTGGTCATAAGATGTCTCCTTACCCGATTGGGGCTGAATTTCGCGGCGGTTGGCTAACATAGGGCCGCCTCATTCCACAAGGACGAACGGCTTCCGACGGTATATCCGGGCCGCGCCCACAACTGTGACGTCCAACCTGCCCCGGACCCGAAATCGCCCGTTAAACGATTGAAGATGCGCGATTTCCGGGCAGGATCGGGTTTCCCCTTAAGCATAAAACGCGCTACACTTCACGCTGTGCCAAAAGGCGCCATTGGCCCGGCAAGATTTCGTGCCTACATCCGGCGGACGTGACGCGCGGACCCAAAATGGTGATGTAGACTTGCCGTTCCCGTATGGAACGGTCTACTGGCCGGATCGATTTTCCCGGCACGGCCCCTTCTCGAGAAGACCAGAAAGCGAATACCACGTGGACATCTACACCATCATCTTCCTGGCGCTGGCGGTCTTTATTTTCCTGCGGCTGCGTAGCGTGCTGGGGCAGCGGACGGGTAGCGAGCGCCCGCCGTTCGACCGCACCGCCCGCAATGCGCTCCAGGGGGCCCCGGACAAGAACGTCGTGACCATGCCGGGCAAGGTGATCGACCAGGCCCCGCTGGCGCCGACGGCCGAGCCGACCCCGCCCTCCGACCGCTGGAAGGGCCTGACCGAGCCGGGTACCCCGCTGGCGCAGGGCCTCGATGCCATCGTCGAGAAGGACTCCACGTTCGATCCCCGCCACTTCATCTCCGGCGCCCGTGGCGCCTACGAGATGATCGTGCTGGCCTTTGCCAATGGCGACCGCCGCGCGCTGCGCGACCTGTTGTCGTCGGAGGTCTATGAGAGCTTCGACGCTGCGATCAAGGAGCGCGAGAAGAACGAGCAGAAGACCGAGACGCGCTTCGTCTCGATCGACAAGGCCGAGCTCGCCGGCGCCGAGCTGCGTGACCGCACCGCGCAACTCACCATCCGCTTCGTCTCGCAGATGATCTCGGCCACCCGCGACAAGGCCGGCACCATCGTTGACGGCAGCGCTGACACGGTCGCCGACATTACCGACATCTGGACTTTCGCCCGCGACGTCACCTCTCGCGATCCGAACTGGAAGCTGGTTGGCACCGGAAGCGCGACTTAAACTTGTCTTCAGGAATGGCGTGACGGCGCTCTGTGCAGGTGCCGTTGCGCTGTTGTCGTTTTCGCTCGGCGCCGAGGCTGCACGGCGTCACTATCGCAGCCATCAGCACCATGTTCCCGAAGTGGCTGCGCTTCCTCCGCGAGCCCTGCCCTATCCGCAGCTCCCGCTCCCGTTTGAAATTCCAGGCGCGCAATATCTGCCGCTGGTCTGGGCGGACGTGAAGGGCTGGAGCGATGACGATCATCTCGCGGCCTACAAAACATTTCGCGCGAGCTGCCGCTCGATCAACGCGCAGACCGGCGCGGCCGAGTCAAAGGCCTTGGGCGCCTCGCTGAGCGAACCCTGCCGCGCCGCCAAAACGCTTGACCTTACCGACGACGCCAAGGCGAAGACGTTCTTCGAGGACAACTTTTCGCCGCTGCGGATCTCGCGCCTCGGCGAGCCCGACGGCTTTGTCACCGGCTATTACGAGCCGGTGCTCGACGGCTCGCGCACCCAGACCGACATCTACAACGTTCCGGTCTACCGCCGGCCCTCGAACCTGTTCGTGCGCGGCTACAATCAGGCCTCGGTCAGCCTGCCCAACAAGGGGGCTGTTTACCGCAAGATCGGCCGCCGCAAGCTCGTGCCCTATTACGATCGCGGCGAGATCGAGGACGGCAAGATCGCCGGCCGCGGGCTGGAGATTGCCTGGCTGAAGGACCCAACCGATCTGCTGTTCGCGCAGATCCAGGGCTCGGCCCGGATCAAGTTCGATGACGGCGCCACACTCCGGCTCAACTACGATTCTTATAACGGCTATCCCTACACGGCCGTGGGACGCATCCTGATCGAGCGCGGCATCATTCCGAAGGAGGAGATGTCGATGCAGAAGATCAGGGAATGGATGGCGCAGAATCCTGACGGCGCCAAGGAGCTGCGGCGCCAGAACCGCTCCTACATCTTTTTCCGCGAGGTCAATCTGTCCGACAAGGACGAGGCGGTGGGTGCGCAAGGCATTCCGCTGACGGCCGGGCGCTCGATTGCGGTCGACAAATCGCTGCATGTCTACGGCACGCCGTTCTTCATCGAGGGCGAGCTGCCGATCGATTCCGAACGCGCCAAGACGCCATTCCACCGCCTGATGATCGCGCAGGACACCGGCTCGGCCATCATCGGCCCCGCGCGCGCCGATCTCTATTTTGGCGCCGGCCAGGACGCCGGTCGCGTCTCGGGCCGGCTGCGCCACGCCATGCACTTTGTGATGCTGGTGCCGAAGAGCCTCGATCCCGGCGTGCGCGCCGCGCGGCTGCCGGTGCCGGACCCGCGGCCGTCGGAGAAGATCGCAAAACTGTTTCCGCAGACTGATCCGGTCAAGGATTCGGCCAAGCCGGCGGCTGCCGCCGCGGCTGTGACGCCAGGCAAGGGCGAAACGGTCGCCGTCGCCAACCCGATCCCGTTGCCGGCGCCGCGTCCCGTGATAGAGCCTGTCCGCGAGCCGCGTCGGCACCCGAAGAGTCGTCCCCACCAGCAATGAAGCGATCGTCCCGTCCGCCCGTGCTGGATCCTCCTCGTCCCTCGCCGCGCCGGCGTGGGCTGAGTGAGGAGGACCGCGAGCTCTGGGAGCTTGTCGCGAAACAGGTCAAGCCGCTCAGGAAGCATCGTGTGACGAAGGTGCACGCCGCACCGCGAGCTGAACCTTCGCCCGCAGCGCCGGTTGCCAAACCTATGCCCTCAGCGCGGCCGTTGGCAGCCGCGCCGGTGCCACGCCCATCAAAGCCGGCGATGCCGCCGCTGGCTCCACTCGGCAAACGCGAGCGGACAAAACTGTCGCGCGGTCGCAGCGAGATCGAGGCGCGGCTCGATCTGCACGGCATGACCCAGTTGCGCGCCCATCGCGCTTTGTCCGGTTTCCTCCACCGCGCCCATGATGACGGCCTGACCTTTGTTCTCGTTATCACCGGCAAGGGCCGCAGCGGCGGCGAAAGCGGCGTGCTGCGCCGCCAGGTGCCGGAATGGCTGAGCCTGCCGGAATTCCGTGCCTTCGTGGTCGGGTTCGAGGAAGCCGGCATCGGTCATGGCGGCGAGGGCGCGCTTTATGTGCGCATTCGCCGGGCGAGGTACTAGAGAGCATGATCCGAAAAAGTGGAGACCGGTTTTCCGACCGGATCATGCTCAACTAAAAAGGCCGCACGATTCCGACGCGCGGGATCAGCGTGAGCACCAGGCCGAAAATGTTGGTGTTGCGATCCTCGGCCGGGATCAGCGGCGTCTCCTGTTTTGCCGGCAGCATCTTCACCGCATGCAAGATCAGGAACATGCAGACCGCCCAGTTCGAGATCCAGCGCGAATAGTCGAATACCATCGCGAACATCACGAGATAGGCGAGGCTGACGCCGATCAGTGCCGCGATGACGAGGCGGCGATGCATGTCGTTGGCGAGCGCTCGGATCAGTTTCGCAAAATAGCGCCATAGCGGCGTGTGCAGCCAGATCAGCAGTGCGAACACGGGCACGCCGAGGATGTTGTGGGGCAGGCGTCCCCACGTGTCCGAGATTTCCTTCGCCAGCGGCTGGTACCAGATGTAGCTGAATTGCAGCAGATCAGTACGCGCCGGATCGGCCATCCGGGTTTTGAGGTAGGCGACGAAATCCGCCTCCGGGATCGGCATCGTCCCCAAAAACTGCGCGGCGAAGAACAGGATGCTCACGCAAAGCAGTGCGACCAGTCCGAACGCGACGTTGGTTCGGGTGACGCCGTGTGAAAGATAGTGCCTGGTCACAACGATGGTGATGATCGTCGGCACATACATCAGCAGATGAATGTGGTGGATCAGCACGAGAACGATCGAGAACAGCGCAGCTGTCGCCACGAACACAAGTGAGCCGGCCGGCATCAGCAGCAGGATGATCGCAAACGCACAGCCATAGATGTCGAAATGACCGAGCGTGTGCATGAAGTTCTTCAGGAAGAACGGCGAGCCCGCGATGAAGACGAACAGCGGCAGCGTCTTCGCGGCAAAGCCGAACGTCTTCTGGAACAGCTTTGCGTACAGCCCAAGTGTCACCAGCCACGTCACCCCGCCGATTGCGAACACCAGCCAAACCGGCACCTTCGCCGTGAACAGTGCGACGATCGCGCCGATCAGTCCGCGCTTGATGAAGCCGAAATGATAGTCGACGAGGAGGTGGATGTAGGGGACGTAAGGCGGCAGCTGGATCTTGTGAATGAACACGCCAGCGATGATCGCGGCGTTGATCGCGAGCAGAAGGCGCCAGGGATTTTTCTGGACGTTAGCGAGCATGTGGCACTCGATGCGCACAAAACTCCGCTCTCGTCCCGGCGAAGGCCGGGACCCATAGCCACGAATGTTCGTTTTGAGCCAAGGCTGGAGCCGCTATCTTTTCCAACAATAACCGCTGGTGGTTATGGGTCCCGGCCTTCGCCGGGACGACGGCGGATAGATAGCGGACTGGAAGGAAATTACAAAATAAACCGGCTCAAATCGGCGTTCTTGGCAAGATCGCCGACGTGCTTCTGCACATAATCCGCATCAACCCGGAGGGTCTCGCCGTTGCGGTCGGGGGCGGCGAAGGAGATTTCGTCCAGCACCCGCTCCATCACCGTCTGCAGCCGCCGCGCGCCGATGTTCTCGACGGTGGAATTGACGGCGACCGCGACGTCGGCGAGCGCATCGATGGCGTCGTCGGTGATGTCGAGCGTGACGCCCTCGGTTTGCAGCAGCGCGACATATTGCTTGATCAGGGAGGCCTCGGGCTCGGTGAGGATCCGCCGCATGTCGTCGCGGGTCAGCGCCTGCAACTCTACCCGGATCGGCAGGCGGCCCTGCAATTCCGGCAGCAGGTCGGACGGCTTTGCGACGTGGAAGGCGCCGGACGCAATGAACAGGATGTGGTCGGTCTTGACCGCGCCGTGCTTGGTCGAGACCGTGGTGCCCTCGATCAGCGGCAACAGATCGCGCTGCACGCCTTCGCGCGAGACGTCGCCGCCGACGCGGCCGTCGCGGGCGCAGATCTTGTCGATCTCGTCGAGGAACACGATGCCGTTGTTCTCGACCGCGCTGATCGCTTCCTGCGTCAGCTGATCGGTGTCCAACAGCTTGTCGGATTCCTCGTTGACGAGGATCTCGTGCGAGCTTTCCACCGTCAGCCGCCGCGTCTTGCTGCGGCCACCGAGCTTGCCAAAGATGTCGCCGATCGAGACCGCGCCCATCTGTGCACCCGGCATGCCCGGGATTTCGAACATCGGAAAGCCGCTGCCGGAGGACTGCGTCTCGATCTCGATTTCCTTGTCGTTCAACTCGCCGGCGCGCAGCTTCTTGCGGAAGGAGTCCCGCGTCGCGGCGCTTGAATTGGCTCCGACCAGGGCGTCGAGCACGCGCTCCTCGGCGGCAAGCTGGGCGCGCGCCTGCACGTCCTTGCGCTTGCGCTCGCGCACCTGGGCGATCGCGACCTCGACGAGGTCGCGCACGATCTGCTCGACGTCGCGGCCGACATAGCCGACCTCGGTGAATTTCGTCGCCTCGACCTTCAGGAAGGGTGCATTGGCAAGCTTCGCCAGCCGCCGCGCGATCTCGGTCTTGCCCACGCCGGTCGGGCCGATCATCAAGATGTTCTTCGGCAGCACTTCCTCACGCAAGGAACCGGTGAGCTGCTGCCGGCGCCAGCGGTTGCGCAGCGCGATCGAGACGGCGCGCTTGGCGTCGGCCTGGCCGACGATGTAACGGTCGAGTTCGGAAACGATTTCGCGGGGCGAGAAGTCTGTCATGGGACCTTAGCTAGGGTCAGATGGCGGCCGGGACAAGCCGCTTTTTGGGTCGTCAGATGATCGGCGGACCCGATTGCCATTGTTTCACGGCCTCGATCGGATGGATCAGCATCAGGATGTTCAGCGTCAGATTGTCGCGAATGTGCAGCGCCAGCATGATCTCGAAGGCGAGCCCGATCACGACCGTCGCCGGAATCGGCAGCACGCGCGCGGTGAGGAACCCCAGCACCATGAACAGCGTGTCCGAGATCGAATTGACGATGCTGTCGCCAAAGTAATCCAGCGAGATCGTGCCGGCGCGGTAGCGCTCGATGATGAACGGCGAATTCTCGACAATCTCCCAGGCGCCCTCGATCAGCATCGCGATGATCAGCCGGGCCGGCCACGATAGCCGGCGCGAGAACACCAGCCAGGTCAATCCGTAGAACAGGAAGCCGTGGAGCACGTGCGAGAAGCTGTACCAGTCGGCGATGTGCTGGGAATTCTCAGAGCTGTTCACCACGCCATGCCAGAGCTTGACGTAGCCGCAGGTGCAGATCGGCACCCGGCCCATCGCAAACAGGATCGAGGCCTGGAGCGCCAGCAGCAGCAGTGCGATGCCGAGGAAGGCCAGCGGCCGGAGAGCTGCGGGCTGGGTCGGGCTGGAGCTCGGGGCCAATGCCATCCGCTCAGCCGGCCGTCAGCGCTTCGATGGTGACGTTGCGGTTGGTGTAGACGCAGATGTCGGCGGCGATGTCGAGGGAGCGGCGGACGATGGTCTCGGCGTCCTTGTCGGTGTCGAGCAGGGCGCAGGCGGCCGCCAGCGCGTAATTGCCGCCGGAGCCGATCGCCATGACGCCAGCCTCGGGCTCCAGCACGTCG
The DNA here is from genome assembly GCF_000938255.1 of Bradyrhizobium sp. LTSP849. Taxonomy (GTDB): domain Bacteria; phylum Pseudomonadota; class Alphaproteobacteria; order Rhizobiales; family Xanthobacteraceae; genus Bradyrhizobium. The sequence continues at coordinate 255,728 of NZ_JYMR01000045.1, forward strand.
CCAGTGCCGGTCAGCACCAGGGAGACGTCCTTGTCGGCCACGATCATCATGGCCTCCAGCCGCCTCAGATAGCGATCTGTGCGCCAGTCCTTGGCGAGCTCGACTGCGGCCCGGGTCAACTGCCCCGGATATTGCTCGAGTTTGGCTTCCAACCGCTCAAACAGCGTGAAGGCGTCGGCGGTGGCGCCGGCAAAGCCGCCGATCACGTCGCCCTTGCCGAGCTTGCGGACCTTCTTGGCGTTGGACTTGATCACGGTCTGGCCGATCGAGACCTGGCCGTCGCCGCCGACCACCACCTTGCCGCCCTTGCGGACCGTCAAAATCGTGGTGCCGTGCCAGACCGGCACGCTGTTCTGGGAATCCTGCATGAAATACCTCGTTGTCGGGCCTGATTTAGGCGGTCAGGGGCTGGGGCACAACCGGCCGCTCCGGACCCAATTTCGCTCACCATAGGTAGAAGTAGAGGCCCGTCAGCCGATCCCGCAGTAGCGAAGGCGTCATTGGGCTGTTAAAAGACCGGCGTTTTCAAATAGAAGCGAAAGCCAGCTTTCAATGCGCACCGCGACGATCAAGCGCAAGACCAAGGAGACCGACATCGAGGTCACCGTGAACCTCGATGGATCCGGCGTGTCCAAAATCGCGACCGGCATCGGCTTTTTCGACCATATGCTCGATCTCCTCGCCCGCCATTCCCGCATCGACCTCACGGTCAAGGCGGTCGGCGATCTGCACATTGATCATCACCATACCACCGAAGACACCGGCATTGCGCTCGGCCAGGCGGTCAAGCAGGCGCTCGGCACCATGGCGGGCATCACCCGCTATGCCGACGTCCACATGCCCATGGACGAGACGCTGTCGCGCGTGGTCATCGACATCTCGGGCCGCCCGGTCCTGGTGTTCAAGGTCGATTTCCCCCGCGACAAGATCGGCGAGTTCGACACCGAGCTGGTGCGCGAGTGGTTCCAGGCCTTCGCCATGAACGCCGGCGTGACTCTCCACGTCGAGACCCTATATGGCGATAACAGCCACCATATCGCCGAGTCCTGCTTCAAGGGTCTGGCGCGGGTGCTGCGGGCGGCGGTCACGATCGATCCACGGGCGGCGGGCGAGGTGCCCTCCACCAAGGGCTCGCTCGGCGGCTGACATCTCCGTCTTGCGGCAATCGCCGCCAGCGGCATCTACCCAATTCTCGAGAACGGGGCATCACCATGCCTGTCTATACAGTTCATGCACCCACCCCTGGAGGGGCCGATCTGCGCGCGACCGACAGATTCGTGTTCGTGCGCGACGGCTTCCATTTCTGGGCGATGGTGCTCGGCCCGTTCTGGCTGCTCTGGAACAGGCTTTGGCTGCCCCTGATCGGCTGGATCGTCTTCGTCGCTGCGTTCGATGCCGGGCTGTCCAGCCTCGGCGTTGGCCGCGGCTCGATCTTCTTCGCGAATATCATCGTCGCGCTCTTGATGGGCTTTGAGGCCTCGAGCCTGCGCCGCTGGACGCTGTCGCGCGGCAAGTGGCGGCAGCTCGACGTCGTCGTCGCTGACGACGAGGACACCGCCGAGCGCCGCTTCTTCGAGCGCTGGAGCCAAAAGCAGCGCGGCATCGTCAACGATCAATGGGCTGTCGATCGCGGCGGCCCGCCACCGACCCGCAATTTGCCGGGTCAGCAATTCTCCAGCCCGCCAATTCCGGCCGGTGGCATCATCGGATTGTTTCCAGAACCGGGAGGGTCAAGATGAGCGTCGCCATCATCGATTACGGTTCCGGCAATCTGCATTCCGCCGCCAAGGCGTTTGAGCGCGCCGCGCGCAGCATGGAGAATCCGCAAAAGGTCTTCGTCACCAGCGATCCGGACCAGGCCTACGGCGCCGATCGCCTGGTGCTGCCGGGCGTGGGTGCGTTCGCCGATTGCCGGCGCGGGCTCGATGCCGTCAACGGCATGGTCGAGGCGATCACCGAATCGGTGCGCGTCAAGGCGCGGCCGATGTTCGGCATCTGCGTCGGCATGCAGCTGTTCGCCACCCGCGGCAAGGAGCACGTCATCACGCAGGGCCTGAACTGGATCGGCGGCGACGTCGAGAAGATCACGCCGCGCGACGAAAGCCTGAAGATCCCGCATATGGGCTGGAATACGCTCGACGTGCTGCGCGATCACCCGGTGCTGGAGCGGCTGCCGCTCGGCCCCAAGGGCCAGCACGCCTATTTCGTGCACTCCTATCACCTCAACGCTGCCAATGAGGCGGACGTGCTCGCGCGCGCCGATTACGGCGGGCCGGTCACCGCGATCGTCGCCAAGGACACCGCCATCGGCACGCAATTCCACCCCGAGAAGAGCCAGCGCTTTGGGCTAGCCCTGATCTCGAACTTTTTGCGATGGAAACCGTGATCCTCTTCCCCGCTATCGACCTCAAGAACGGCCAATGCGTGCGCCTCGAGCAAGGCGACATGGCACGCGCGACCGTGTTCAACCTCGATCCCGCCGCACAGGCGCAGAGTTTTGTTGCGCAGGGTTTTGAGTATCTGCACGTCGTCGATCTCGACGGGGCCTTCGCCGGCAAGCCGGTGAATGCGCAGGCCGTCGAGGGCATGCTGAAGACGATCAAGATTCCGGTGCAGCTCGGCGGCGGCATTCGCGATCTTGCCACCGTCGAAGCCTGGCTCGAAAAGGGCATCAGCCGCGTCATCATCGGCACCGCCGCGGTGCGTGATCCGGAGCTGGTGAAGGTGGCTTCGAAAAAATTCCCCGGCCGTGTCGCGGTCGGGCTCGATGCCCGAGACGGCAAGGTCGCGGTCGAAGGCTGGGCCGAGACCTCGCAGGTGACGGTGCTGGAGATCGCACAGCGTTTTGAGGATGCCGGCGTTGCCGCCATCATCTTCACCGACATCGCCCGCGACGGCTTGCTCAAGGGCTTGAACCTCGATGCGACCATTGCTTTGGCCGATGCCATCTCGATCCCCGTGGTCGCCTCCGGCGGCCTGGCCTCGATCGAGGACGTCAAGGCCATGCTCACGCCGCGGGCAAAAAAGCTCGCCGGCGCGATCGCCGGCCGCGCGCTCTATGACGGCCGGCTTGATCCGGCCGCCGCGCTCACCTTGATCCGCAACACGCGCGCCGCCTAGGAGACATCAGATGTTCAAGGTGCGCGTGATCCCCTGCCTCGACGTCAAGGACGGCCGTGTCGTCAAGGGCGTCAATTTCGTCGATCTGCGCGATGCCGGCGATCCCGTCGAAGCTGCGATCGCCTATGACGCCGCCGGCGCCGACGAGCTCACGTTCCTCGACATTACCGCCACCCATGAGAACCGCGGCATCATGCTGGACGTGGTCCGGCGCACGGCGGAGGCCTGCTTCATGCCGGTGACCGTCGGCGGCGGTGTCCGTGAGGTCAACGATATCAAAACGCTGCTGCGCGCCGGCGCCGACAAGGTTTCGATTAACAGTGCCGCGGTGTCGCGGCGCGAGTTCGTCAAGGAAGCGGCCGAGAAGTTCGGTGGTCAGTGCGTGGTGGTTGCGATTGACGCTAAGCGGGTCAAGCGCGCGGGCGGCGGCGAGCGCTGGGAGATTTTTACCCATGGCGGCCGCAACTCGACCGGCATCGACGCCATCGAATATGCCCAGGAAGTGGTCTCGCTCGGTGCTGGCGAAATCTTGCTCACCTCGATGGACCGCGACGGCACAAGGCAGGGTTTTGACATCCCGCTGACCCGAGCGATCGCCGACAGCATTCCCGTTCCCGTGATCGCCTCGGGCGGCGTCGGCAATCTCGATCACCTCGTCGACGGTATCCGCGAGGGGCACGCCACCGCCGTCCTGGCCGCCTCGATCTTCCACTTCGGGGAATTCACCATCCGTGAGGCCAAGGAGCACATGGCCCGGCGCGGGCTACCCATGCGCCTGGATGCCTGACGACTCCCGTTCATAAAAATGCTAAAGGAGCCGGTGGAAGCCGGCCTTTCGGCTGGGCGTTTTGAGTATTCTGTATGCCGCGTTTCACGATCCACGATCTGGCCGCAACCATCGACGCCCGCGCGGCGGCCGTCGGCGAGGGCTCCTACACCCGCAAGCTCCTGGACAAGGGCGCCGAACATTGCGCCAAGAAGTTCGGTGAGGAAGCAGTCGAAACCGTAATCGCAGCAGTCGAAAACGATCGCGCACATCTGATCGCCGAGGGCGCCGATCTGCTCTACCATTTCCTTGTGCTGCTCAAGGTCCGCGGCGTAAAGCTGGAAGAGGTCGAGGCCGCGCTGGACAAACGGACCTCGATGTCAGGGTTGGAAGAGAAAGCGTCGCGCAAGGGCGACTAGCCAAGGTGGGAAGGCGTCATGGATATCCGCGCACCCGAGCAGCAGTATAATCCGTATCGCGTTTATACGCGCGCGCAGTGGGCGCATTTGCGTGACGATACGCCGATGACGCTGGAGCCGGGCGAGTTCGACCGGTTGCGTTCGCTGCACGATCGCCTGGACTTGCAGGAGGTCGAGGACATCTACCTGCCGCTGTCGCGATTGCTGTCGATCTACGTCGATGCGATGCAGCGCCTGTACTATGCGGAGCGCCAGTTCCTCAACATCCGCGATCGCAAGATGCCGTACGTCATCGGCGTCGCCGGTTCGGTCGCGGTCGGAAAGTCCACCACGGCTCGCGTGCTTCAGGCATTGCTGGCGCGCTGGTCGCCGCGGCCGAAGGTCGAGCTGATCACCACCGACGGATTTCTCTATCCCAACGCCGTGCTCGACCGGCAGGGCATCATGCAGAAAAAGGGCTTTCCCGAGAGCTACGATCTGCCGCTGCTGCTCAGTTTCCTGTCCGACATCAAGGCCGGCCGCCGCCATGTCCGCGCGCCCGTCTATTCGCATTTGACCTATGACATCGTGCCGAACCAGTGGGCCGAGATCGACCAGCCCGACATCCTGATCGTCGAGGGCGTCAACGTGCTGCAAACCGGCAAGCTGCCGCGCGACGGCAAGGCGGTGCCGGTTGTCTCCGACTTCTTCGACTTCTCGGTCTATATCGACGCCGACGAAGCGGCGCTGCGGCAATGGTACATCCGGCGCTTCCTGTCATTGCGCGACACCGCGTTCACCAATCCAAAGTCCTACTTCAACCGCTACGCGCTGTTGTCCGACGAGGAAGCCACCGCCACCGCTATCGCGATCTGGGAACGCACCAACCTCGCCAATCTCGAGGACAACATCCTGCCGACGCGTCCGCGCGCAACGCTGATTTTGAAGAAGGGCGCGGATCACACGGTGGAGAGCGTGGCGCTGCGAAGGCTGTAGGTTTCGGCTTCGTAGGGTGGGCAAAGGCGCGCTCTTCGCGCCGTGCCCACCATCTCTATCCGTTGCGTTGTTTGTGAGTGGTGGGCACGCTACGCTTTGCCCACCCTACGCAGCATCGCTTGCAGCTACATCACCAACTGCCGTGCCGCCGCGAGCCCCGCCAGCGCCTCATCCAGCTTTTCGCGATCGAGCGGCTTGATCAAAAATCCGTTCATGCCCGCCTCAAAACAGGCGTAGCGATCTTCCACCAGCGTGTTCGCGGTGAGCGCCAGGATCGGCGTGTGGTGACCGCCGGTGGCGGCCTCGTGGGCGCGGATGCGCTTGGTTGCCTCGATGCCGTCAAGCTGCGGCATCTGGATGTCCATCAAGACGAGATCAAAGGGCGCGCCAGCCGAGCTGGCCGCGAGCCAGGATTCCAGTGCCGCCTCGCCATGAACCGCGATGACGACGCGATGGCCGAGCTTGGTCAGCAGCGAGCGCATCAACAGCGCGTTGATCTCGTTGTCTTCGGCGACGAGGATCGAAAGGCCCTTTGCTGGCGCTCTCGCCGCAGCGGGTTCAACGGGCTCGGGCGCAAGGTCGGGTGAGGGGACTTCCGGCGTCAGCGCCAGGCGCGCGGCGAGCGAGGCTGCGCGCAGCGGCTTCACCAGAAAGCCCGTGAACGCAGCCGAAAGCTTTTCATGGCGTGAGCCTGACGTCAGCAGCACCAGCCGCTGCGTTGCATGGGCGCGGGCGACTTCGCCCAGACGATCGGCGAGAGTGGTTCCGATCGCACGATCGATCAGCACCGCATGCCACGAGCGTTCCGGCAGCAGCGCTTCGGCCACGGCCGCGTCCGCGACCAGGCAGGTCTGGCCGCCCCAGCGCTCCAGCCGACGCGCGATCAACGAGGCTTCGATGCCGTCGGCGACCAGGAGCATCGATTTGCCGGTGAGGTCGGGACTTGGAAAGGCTGTCTGTCCTGCGCCGGTTTGCGACGGGGCGAGCGGAACCGCGACCTCGAAGGTCGAGCCTTTGGCGGGCGCGCTCTCCAGCGTGATGCGGCCACCCATGCGCTTGACGATGCGCTCGCTGATGGCAAGGCCGAGCCCGGTGCCGCCATAGGTGCGCGCGACGCGGTCGTCGGCCTGCTCGAATTCGCGGAAGATGCGCGACTGCGCCTCGGGCGCGATGCCGATGCCGGTGTCGCGCACGAGGAAACTGATTTCATTGGGCCAGATGCCGGGCTCGACGATCAGCGCGACGCCGCCATTCGCGGTGAACTTGATGGCGTTGCCGGCGAGGTTGAGCAGCACCTGACGCAGCCGGCCGGCATCGCCGATGACCTCGAGCGGCAGGCGTTCGTCGATGTAAGCTGCGATCTCGAGATTCTTGGCCTGCGCGCGCGGCGCCAGCAGCTCGGTGATCTCTTCGATCAAGGTCGACAATGCGAAGGGGCGCTGCTCGAGGTCGAGTTTGCCGGCTTCGATCTTGGAATAATCGAGCAGCTCCTCGATCAGCGCCATCAAGGCTTCGCCCGACGTTTTCACCGCCTTGGCGTAGGTGGTCTGCTCCGGCGTCAGCGTGGTGTCGAGCAACAGCCCGCCCATGCCGATGATGCCGTTCAGGGGGTTACGGATTTCATGCGAGGCCATCGCCAGGAAGCGCGATTTGGCGCGGTTGGCGGCGTCGGCCTGGTCGCGTGCGTCCGACAGCGCGCGCTCGGTCTCGGTGCGGTCGGTGACGTCGCGTCCGACGCTCTGCAATTCGGCGGGCTGGCCGGCATCGTGTCGTACAAAGCCCTCGCGCCAGGCGATCCAGCGCGCGCCGAGCGGCGTTGTGATCTTCTGGTCGTGGATGCGGGTGCCGTTGCTCTCGCGGGCGCTGTCGCCCTGCTCCAGCACGTCGAAATCGAAGCGCGTGCCGACCAGCGCGCTGCGCGCCTGCCCGGCCAGCGCACAATAGGCGTCGTTGGCGAAGGTGATGCGGCCCTGATGATCGCGCAGCACGATCAGATCGCCCTGTGATTCGAACAGGCTGCGGGCGCGTTCTTCTGCTTCCTTCAGCTCCCAATTGCGATCGATCAGCGCCTCGTTGTGGGCGGCCAGCGTGCGCAGCCGCTTGTTGACGAAGCGCAGCCGCATGCTGAGCGTCGCCAGCCCAAGGCAGGCGAGCGCGAACAGGAAGCTCGCGCCGATCGCAAAAGTATTGGGATCGTAGCCGGAGTTCTCGGCGCGGCTGCCGGAGACGAAGCCATAGGCGCCGCCGAACGTCGCCGAGAAGATCATGAACGAGCGGATGGCGAAGGTGATTTTCGGGTAGCGGCGCCTGAAGCGGCGCATGCGCACCTTGATCCGGAACGTCCCACCCATCGCCACCGACCCCGACTCTTATAATCCTGCAATCGCCGAGCGGGACGATGTGCCTGTCGACCTTGCGAACAGTTTGAGGTGTTGGAGCCGCCTCGAAACAGGGTTGACGAGGTGTTAACGACTCAGAGCGAGGCGGCCTGAAGGTGGCGCTGGCCATCGCGGGCGCCGACGATCAGGGCAGCGGCTTCCTTCTGTGAAAACGTCTTCGAGCGCACATAGATGCGGTAGTCCGCCGGTCCCTCGGTGGAGAGATAGATCGTCGGCCGGTCACCGCCCGGCTGCCCGGAAATCGCAACGAGACGTGTCGACGGATTGCCCTGGCAAGCGCCCGGCTCGTCGCTCGCGCCGTCATCAACCACCGCGAAGTCCGCGGCGTCCGCGTCGTCGGTGATCTGCACCCGCACGGTCGCTTGTTTAGGATCGTCGGTGAAGGCGACCTGGATGCCGGCGGTCCAGAACAGGGACGTGAGCTCGACCGAGGTTTCGCCAATGGCGATGCAGGGATGCGAGACCGATCCGATCTCGCTGCGGGCGAACACCGCAGCCGCCAACAGGGGAACCACCGAGGCCAGGACCTTGAAACGCAACATGACACTCTACTCGCCAGGCCCGGTACGGGAACTAGTGGGCCTTATGGTTTGCAGAGCGTAAAGGAAACTCGTTACCGCCGGGTTGATGCGCGTTCACATTACGCCAACTGGCGCACATCCTCCGCGAGTGCGCGGTAGGACAGCGCCTCGGCGAGATGCAGCCGGCCGATCTTCTCAGTGCCGTCGAGGTCGGCGAGCGTGCGCGCCACCCGCAGCACGCGGTGATAGCCGCGCGCCGACAGCCGCATGGTCTCGGCCGCATCGCGCAGCAGCTTGGCGCCTTGCGCATCCGGCTTTGCGATTTCCTCCAGCACGGAGGCTGGCGCCTCGGCATTGGTGCGGACATGCGGCAGGCCGGCATCCGCATAGCGCGCGAGCTGGATGTCGCGCGCCGCCGCCACGCGCGCCGCGACTTCGGCGGAGCCTTCCGCCGGTGGCGGCAAGATCAGATCCGCTGCGGTTACCGCCGGGACCTCGATGCGCAGGTCAATGCGGTCCATCAAAGGACCAGAGATGCGCGCCTGGTAGTCGCCGGTGCAGCGATCGATGCGGCCGCGCTTGCAGCTATAGCCCGGCTCGAACGCGTTGCCGCAACGGCAGGGGTTCATCGCCGCGACCAGCATGAAGCGCGCAGGATAAGTCACGCGATGATTGGCGCGGGAGACCGAGACCTCGCCGTTCTCCAGCGGCTGGCGCAGCGAATCCAGCACGCGCGGATCGAACTCCGGCAGCTCGTCGAGGAACAGCACGCCCTGATGCGCGAGCGATATCTCGCCGGGCTTTGCACGCGCGCCGCCGCCGGTGAGCGCGGCCATGCTGGCGGAATGATGTGGGCAGCGGAACGGCCGCTGCGAGGTCAATGCGCCGCCTTTGATCTCACCGGCAACGGAGGCGATCATCGACACTTCGAGCAGCTCACCCGGCGACAGCGGCGGCAGGATCGAGGGCAGCCTCGCCGCCAGCATCGACTTGCCGGCGCCCGGCGCGCCGATCATCAAGAGGTGATGCCCACCGGCGGCTGCGATCTCCAGTGCCCGCTTGGCGCTCTCCTGGCCCTTGATGTCGCGCAGGTCGAGCAGTGAGGCTGCAGCCTCATGTACCTTCGGCACCGGCCGCGAGAGCACCTGCGTGCCCTTGAAGTGGTTGGCGATCTGGATCAGCGAGTGCGCGGCGACGATCTGGATGTCCGGGCTCGCCCACGCCGCCTCCGAGCCGCAGGCGGCCGGACAGATCAATCCCTCCTCGCGGACATTGGCGCCGATCGCGGCGGGGAGAACGCCGGCAACCGGCGCAATCGAGCCGTCGAGGCCGAGCTCGCCCAGAACGGTAAACCCCGTCAGCGCATCCGGCGGGATCGCACCGATCGCCGCCATCAGCCCGAGCGCGATCGGCAGGTCGTAATGGCTGCCTTCCTTGGGCAGATCGGCCGGCGCGAGATTGACGATGATCCGCCGCGCCGGCAGCGCCAGCCCTGAGGCGATCAGCGCCGAGCGGACGCGCTCGCGCGCTTCCGAGACCGCCTTGTCGGGAAGGCCGACGATGGCGAACGCCGGTAGGCCCGGGGCGACCTGCACCTGCACGTCGACCGCGCGGGCCTCGATCCCTTCAAAGGCGACGGTAGAAACCCGCTGAACCATACCCTAACCAGCCTGCCCTTATTGCACAATCGAGGGTAGCAGAGCCGAGTGGGTTAGACAAGAACAATACAGGAACTCACGACGTTCCTAACGGTGCGTCTCAAGTTCCTCGAGACCCTACGGACCCTCGGGGCGAACTGAGAACCGAAATAGACGAGGAGAACTGGACTACCTATGACGGGTGAAGAGCCCAACGCAGCCCCAAAATAAGCCGGGAGACGACGAAACTGGGCCCCCAGGAACAGAGGGCCCCAACGGCGGCTTACAGCTCTATACGATTACATTGCGAGCTGCATTGACAGTTCAGTACAGCTGTATAAATATAAAGTCAGAGCTGTATCCAAGAAATGAGCGAGCTGTCGCTCAAGGGCTAGACAGCTCTAAAGGAGTAACGAAAATGGAAGTTCATGTGTCTGCCATGCGCGGGAAGATGGGCACCCGCACCTACTACGCCTGCTTGATGCCGATGAATGCTGTTCCCCAGTTCTTCAAGTTTACTGATTGGTCTGGGATCAGCCCTGAGGACCGCGAACAGCGCGTGCTGAACATCAAGCGTGTGCCTGACCTTGCGACCTACATCACCGAGAACGAAGAGGATTACCTGTTCTCGTCGATCACGGCGTCGTACAAGTCGGAACCCAGGTTTGAGCCGTACGGCCCCGGTATGGACATCGGCGTGTTGAAGCTGCGGCTTGGTGATGAGCTGATCATCAATGACGGCCAGCATCGTGCGGCAGGCATCGTGCAGGCCCTCAAGGATGGCTCAGCGGAGTTCCGGGAGGACACGCTCTCGGTCCTTCTGTTCCCGTGGGAGAACACCGACCGCGTCCAGCAGATGTTCTCGGACTTGAACCGCTTCGTGCAGAAGACCTCGAAGTCGCTCGACATCCTCTACGACAAGCGCGACGACACGGCGGCAGCCACGCTCGCGATGATCGAGAAGGTGCCGGTGTTCAAGGAGCTGACCGAGAAGGAGAAGGTCTCGCTTGAGAGCAAGTCCACCAAGCTGTTCACGCTGGCAGCGCTATACGACGCCAACGTGGAGCTGCTGAAGGGACACGACAAGAACGACATCATGGCGAACGCACAGCTCCTCACCGACTACTGGACGGAAGTCGCTAAGCACATGCCCGATTGGACGAAGGTCCTCTCTGGCCAGAAGCTCGCGATTGAGCTGCGTCAGGAAAAGATTTCCTCGCACTCGACCGTGTTGCGTGCCTTGGGGGGCCTCGGTGTTGATCTGTTGGCGAACGAGGGTTGGTCGGCAGCGCTTTCCGGCCTCGAAGGGATCGACTGGTCTAAGAAGAACTCCGAATGGGAAAACGTCTGCATCGTCGCAAACTCGGTCGTGTCAAATCGTCAGGCGCGGGCGGCGACGAAGGCCTTCATCAAGGCCAAGCTCGGGCTCAACCTCACGGACGGTGAGCAGCGCTCGCTGGAGCGGGCTTCAGCGTAACACCTGCTCAAATCACCACGAAAGGGCGACTCCGGCCGCCCTTTCTCTCAGCTAGAACAATACGGGAGCGCTCTCCGGGCCGCGAAAGCCCTAATCAATCGTAAACAAGGCGCAGACACTACGCCTCGAATGCGAGCGGCTCCGATCAGCACATTCCAACGAATGTCCGCTACTCCTAGAGCCGCGGGATGGGCCGTGATCTAACAAGTGAACAATCAAAATGCTTGCAAATCGCCGCAGAAGCGAACGTCGGGGATGCACTCGGCTCGCCAAGATTCATTTTGGCGCGGGCTCGCTGCCGAGGGACTGCACGATCACGGATATCTCGGACGGGGGCGTGAAAGTGGTGGCGGAATTTCTCGAAGTGCCGCCGCAGTTCACGATCATCTTCGCGCCGGACTATTCCCGCCAGTGCCGCCTGCGCTGGCGCATCGGCTGCGAATTCGGTGCTGAATTCACCGACTGACCCCGACCAGCGCGTTTCCTTAACGGGAATTTAGCGTTAATCGGCAAAGCATCTCTGATCAGTCCGCCGGCGGTGATCAGAGTATGTCCAAGCGTTCGTGCCTCGCCTGTCCCCCGGCGAGATTACTGTTTCCCGCGCTTCTGGTGCTCGTTCTCGGCGGTTGTCAGACCACGAGCCTCGAGGACATCACCGGTGCGCTCGGCAGCAAGCCGGAATCAGCTAGCAAGGCCGACGCGAAGCCGGACATGGATGCCCTGCGCGAGCGCTATCGTGCCAAGCCGAGCGATGCCAACGTCGCCCTCGACTACGGCAAGGCGTTGCGCGAGACCGGCCAGCGCGCTCAGGCGGTCGCGGTGCTGGAGCAGGCCGTGCTTGCCCACCCCAGCAACAAGGCGCTGCTCGCCGGCTATGGCCGCGCGCTCGCCGACAATGGCAATTTCCAGCAGGCCTACGATGTGCTCAGCCGCGCGCATACGCCGGAGGATCCCGACTGGCGCATCCTGTCGGCGCAGGGCGCGGCGCTCGACCAGCTCGGCCGCAACGAGGAAGCGCAGCAATATTATGCGACCGCGCTGAAGATCGTGCCGGACGAGCCGCAGGTTTTGTCCAATCTCGGCCTGTCCTACGTGCTCCAGAACAATCTGCCGAGGGCCGAGGAGACCATGCGCCGCGCCTACGAGCGCAACGCCGCCGATCCCCGCGTGCGCGCCAATCTCGCGATGGTGCTGGGACTGGAAGGAAAGCAGGCCGAGGCCGAGACCATCGTGAAGGCCGATCTGCCGCCGGATCAGGCGGCAGCAAAGGTCACGGCGTTGCGGCAGCTGCTGACGAAGAAGCAGCAGCAGCGGGCGGACAAATAGTCCGCTAGCTGTATTGATTCTCGGTTGACGCGTTTTCTTGACGCGAACCGGTAGCCACTTCGCTCGAAAACGCTTCCGGCCTACGACGCCTTGCGATGTGGCGCAGACGGGCGTCCCGATTTGCCCTTCAGCTTCTTCAAGAGCGGTCCGAGCAGCGAACGCTTCGGCTTCTTCACCTCGCCGCGGCCGGCGAGGCGGTTCGCCATGTTCTGGAACAGCTCGGTGGTGCGGTGGCTCTTGGAGACCTCCGCGATCATCTGGCCGTTATTGGCCGCGGTCGAGAACAGCTTCGAATCGAACGGGATCACCGCGAGCGGCTGGCTCTCCATGGTCTTGGCGAACGACTTGACGTCGATCTCCGCCCGCTTGTGCATGCCGACCTGGTTGATGCAGTAGAGCGGCGGCCGGTCGTTCGGCCGCGCCGCCTTCAGCACCGTGAGCATGTTCTTGGTGTTGCGCAGATTCGCGAGATCGGGCTCGGCCACGATCACGATATCGTCGGCATTGACCAGCGCGCGCCGCGTCCAGCCCGACCATTGATGCGGCACGTCGAGCACGATGCAGGGCGTGGTCATGCGCAGTGTGTCGAACACTGCGTCGAAGGCTTCCGCGCCGAAATCATAGACGCGATCAAGTGTGGCGGGCGCCGCCAGCAGGCTCAGGCGCTCGGTGCATTTGGAGAGCAGGCGCTCCATCAGCGCCGTGTCCGGCCGGTCCTGCGACAGCACCGCGTTGGCGATGCCCTGCGCCGGGTCCTGGTTGTAGTCGAGGCCCGCGGTGCCGAAGGCGAGGTCGAGATCGATCACGACGGAATCCAGCGCCAGGTCGCGCGCGATGGTCCAGGCCACGTTGTGCGCGACGGTGGAGGCGCCGACGCCGCCCTTGGCGCCGACCACCGCGATGACGCGGCCGGTGATGATGGTCTCGGAAGCCGAGAACAGGCTACAGATCGAGCGCACCACGTCGATGGTCTCGACCGGCCCGATCACGTAGTCGTTGACGCCGCGGCGCACCAGCTCGCGATAGGGCGCCGTGTCGTTGGGATTGCCGATCACGACCACGCGGGTGCCGGGATCGCAGACGCCGGCGAGATCGTCGAGGCCCTCGAGAATGTCGCGCGTGCCGTCGGATTCGATCACGATCACGTTCGGCGTCGGCATCGTTTCATAGACTTCGATCGCCGCGGCAAGGCCGCCGTCTTTGGCGGTGAGATGTGCCTTGGCGAGACGGCGGTCCTGGCCTGCCGCGGTCATTGCGGCGAGCGTCTGCTCGGTCTCGCAAAATGCCTGCACCGAGATGCGAGGCACCGGCGCAATGTGTTCCTCGGGGTGCTGCGGATCGCCCGCTTCTTCGTCGTGGACGCTTGTCATTTGCCTGTGTCGCTGAGTTTGGCCTTTTCAGCCTCGGGATAAGTCGTCGCGGTTGCCGCGCCCTTGCGGTAGCGCTCGAAGGCGATGTCGCGGCGTGCGGTGTAGGCCGGCGTCTCGGCGCGCGGCTGCTCGAGGTCGGCGGGGTTGTCGATCATCGCCGCGAGATTGCGCTGGGTGGCGCAGCCGAGATTGAAATAGGGCCGGTTCTCGTTGTAGCCGGGGTCGAGGATGGACGGACCTACGTCCTCCGGCCACAACCCGCAGGGGCCGGCGACCGCGGCGATCCTGGAATAGCTCAGGCGGATGGTCGGCAGCAGCCCGGGATCTTCGGGACGATAGGGATGCTGGACGATGGCGCGCGATGGCACGCCGCTGGCGCCGAGCACGGCGCGGATTTCGTGATAGGTCGCGGCGGCCGCGCGCGAATTCGCTGTGTCGGTGGGCACGTCGACGATGACGGAGCCGGTGCCTTCGCGCGTCCAGTCCTGGGCAATGCCCGCGACGTCCGAGTGCTGCGCGGCCGAGAGGCCGCCACGGGCCTTGCCGACGAAGATCACGATCGAACGCTTGGCTTCCTGCACCGCGATCGGGTGGCGCTGGCGATAATCGGTCGGCACCGTCTGGGTGGTGACGACGTCGCCGGTGGTGTTGCACGCGCCCAGCATGACGGAGAGCCCCGTCAGTGCGAGCGCGACGCGCAAATTGCGGCGTCGATCAGCTGTCGTCTTCGTCATCGGCTTGTCCCCACTTGCCCCGTTTCTCGCCCCGTTCCCCAATCGCCCGTTCGCGTCAGTCGATGATGAAGCCGAAATCGCCCTGGTTGCCGTCCATCGGATCGGCGCGGCGCGCAATGCCATAGAGGCGGTTCATGCGGCCGAGCAGTGCGGACTGCGAATCCGACGACGGCGCGAAGCCGTCATCGGGCCGCGACAATTCCTTCTGGGCGACCGCGCGCACCACATAAGGCGTCACGATCACCATCAGCTCGGTCTCGTTGTTGACGAAGTCCTGGCTGCGGAACAGCGCGCCAAGGATCGGCAGCTGATCGACGCCGGGCAGGCCGTTGACCGCCTGCTTGGTCTGCTGCTGGATCAGGCCGGCCATCGCCATCGAGCCGCCCGAGGGAATTTCAAGCGTGGTCTCGGCGCGACGGGTCTGGACCGATGGGATGGTGATCGAGTTGGTCGTGCTCGAGGACAGCGCCTGCGACACCGTGATGGCGTTCTGGCTCGACAGCTCCGAGACCTCGGTCATCACGCGCAGGCTGATCCGCCCCTCACTCAGCACGACCGGGGTGAAGTTCAGCGAGATGCCGAACTTCTTGTAGGTGATCTGGGTGGTACAGACATGCGTGGTCGGATCGCAGGCATAGCCCCCGGGAATTGGAAATTCGCCGCCGGCGATGAAGGTTGCCGATTCACCGGAGATCGCCGTCAGGCTCGGCTCGGCCAGGGTGCGCATCACGCCCGCGCTTTCCATCGCGCGCATCGTGGCGCTGACGGTGGCGACGCCCTTGGTGAGGCCGCCAACGCCGAGCCCGTTGCCGCTGACCAGCGGTCCGCCGCTGGCCGAGAACGGGTTGGAATTGTTGAAATTCACGACGGCGGTGCCGGCGTTCAGGCTGGCGCTGAGATCGACGCCCAGCTGCTTGACGATGTCGCGGCGCACTTCGCCGACGACGACTTTCAGCATCACCTGGTCGCGGCCGCGCACGATGATGTTGTTGACGACCTTGTCTGCTCCGCCGACCAGCTTGGCGGCGACATCGCCGGCCTGCTGGGCTTCGACCGGGCTCGACACCGAGCCGGTCAACATCACGCTGTCGCCGACGCCCTCGATCTGCACGCCCGGCAGCGATGAGCGCAGCGCCGCGCGCATGCCGTTGAGGTCGCGCTTCACCGCGATATCGTAGGCGGCGACCTGCTGGCCGTCGGCAGAGAAGAACACGACATTGGTCTGTCCGACCTGGCCGCCGATGATATAGGCGCGCTGCGCCGAGCGGATCACCGCATTGGCGATCTTGGGATCGGCCACCAGCACGTCCTTGACCTCGCGCGGCAGGTCGATCACGGCCGACTTGCCGACGCCAAGCGACAGGAAACGCGTCCGGGCCGGCGCGATGGTCGCGACCGGCGCCACGCCGAGATCCGGCGCCTGCATCGGCGCCTGGTCTCCGACCGGCGCATCCGCGGCGCTGACCCGGTCAGGGGCTGCGACCAGCCCCAGCATCAGCATTGCCCCCGTCCAGAACGAGCGCACGCGCTTCCCCCGAATGCGCAGGCCCGTCTGATTATCCCCGTAGTTCATCTTGGGTGTCCCCATCACTTCTGTGACGTTAGTTGCCGCGCCTGCACGCCGTAGCGGATCACGTTCACGCCGCCGGCACGCCTGGCTGCTTGGTCTTCGACCGTAATCTCCGACGCGTTGGCATCGGCGATGCTCCGCAGCGCGAGCGTCAGCGTGCCGGCCTGGCGCGAGACCGATAGCGTGGCGACCTGGTCGGGCTTGAGCTCGAGCGTGACGGTCTTGCCGAGCACGGCGTTCTGGCCGTCCTTTTCCTTCGGCGCCTGGTCGATCGCGAGCACGCGGATGTTGGTCAGGACGATTTCGGACAGGATGAGGTCATTGCCGCCGGCCGGGCCGTTGGCGCCTTCGGGATTCTTCAGGCGGCGCGTCATGACGATGTCGACGCGGTCGTTCGGCAGGATGAAGCCGCCGGCGCCGGTCTCGGCTGAAATTTCGGTGGAGACGGCCCGCATGCCGGACGGCAGGATCGCGGCCATGAAGCCGGAGCCGTCGGCCTTCACCAGCTTCTGCTCGCGGATCGGTTCGCCCTGCATCAACGGCACGCGCGCGATTGAGCCTGCGATCTGGGTCTGTGCGTCGGGCCTGCTGTCACGGCGGATGAAGGCGCTGCTCGCGGTGGCTGACGGCCAGGTCTGCCATTGCAGGTCCTCGGCCTTCACGGCCTGGCCGAGCTGGATGTCGGATTTGGCGACGAGCACCTCGACCGTCGGCAGCTTCTCGGCCACCGGGAGGACGGGCGCGGGCTTGTTGTCATAGCCGCTCGCCAGATATGCGGCGACGCCGCCGGCGCCCAGCGCAATGACGAGAACGACAATGCGTGCGGTATTCATACGCCTCTACACTCTTACGCGGGGCACTTGAACCGCACGTGGCGGGTTCCCCGGCATCGATGAGTAGGGAGTAAAAGTATAAGGGGTGTTGCGAGGCCGAGTGTGATGGTCAGTGACGGTGCTGGTTTTGGGCAGATGGTGAATGCCGCGTTATTCGGATGGCGCCGGCCCCGTAGTTCACGCAAGCGCACTCCTGCGTTCGAATGAGACGCGGGACGTCATGGTGAATGGGTGGTTAGTGATGTCAGGTGCCGAGCGATGTCGCAGCGGTGAGACGGAAACATCGCGACACATCACCAGTGTCGTCCCGGCGAAGGCCGGGACCCATACCGCGTGATCTTTCGATTGCAGGAAGGCAGAAGTACCAACGACAAGTCTTCGCCAAACCACGCCCTGTGGTTATGGGTCCCGGCCTTCGCCGGGACGACGTTGGAGAGAGACCGCGCGCGTAGCCGCTACTTCGCCCGCTTCTGCTCGATCACGTCCCAGACCTTCGCCGCAACATCCGGGCCGCCGAGCCGCGCGATGGCGCGGATGCCGGTTGGCGAGGTCACGTTGATCTCGGTGAGGTTGCCGTTGATGACGTCGATGCCGACGAACAGCAGGCCGCGCTCGCGCAGCGCCGGTCCGACGGTGGCGCAGATCTCGCGCTCGCGCGGGGTGAGCTCGGTCTCATGCGCCGCGCCGCCGCGCACCATGTTGGAGCGGAGATCGTCGGCGGCGGGCACGCGGTTGACCGCGCCGGCGAACTCGCCATTGACCAGGATGATGCGCTTGTCGCCGTGCTTCACCTCGGGGATGAACTGCTGGATCACCCAGGGCTCTTTGAAAGTCACCGAGAACATGTCGAACAGCGAGCCGAAATTCATGTCCTGCGGCATCACGCGGAACACCGCCGCGCCGCCATGGCCGTGCAGCGGCTTCATCACCACGGCGCCATGCTTGTCGCGAAACGCGTTGATCTCGTCGAGGTCACGCGAGATCAGGGTCGGCGGCATCAGCTGCGGAAAATTCATCACGAACAGCTTTTCCGGCGCATTGCGCACCGACGCCGGATCGTTGACGACCAGCGTCTTGGGATGGATGCGCTCAAGCAGATGAGTCGAGGTGATGTAGGCGAGGTCGAACGGCGGATCCTGGCGCAGCAGCACCACGTCAAAGCCGTTGAGCGCCTCGCGCTTGGGCTCGCCGAGGGTGAAATGATCGCCGGGCTCGTCGCGCACGGTCAGGAGCTGAACCGGAGCGACGATCTCTTCGCCCACCATCGAAAGCTTGTCCGGCGTGTAATAGGACAGGCCATGGCCGCGCTTCTGCGCCTCCAGAAGCAGCGCAAAGGTGGAATCGCCCTTGATGTTGATGCGGGCGATGGGGTCCATCTGGACGGCGACGTTCAGTTTCATGGTCTGCCTTTCAGGTCGAGGCGTCGAATGCCGCCAACACATGGCGCGGAAGTGACCGCGGCGCAATCAGCATGGCGTCGAATCGCAGTTCGAATTCCGCATGCTCGGGATGCGCGACGAGCCAGCCCTGCGCGGCATTGATGATCCGCTGCTGCTGGCGCGGCGTCACGGCGAAAGCGGCGTCATCCAGCGTCGCGCGCGCCTTGACCTCGACGAAGGCGATCAGGTTGCGGCGGCGGGCCACGATATCGATCTCGCCATGCGGCGTGCGGTAGCGTTTTGCCAGGATGCGGTAGCCCTTGGCCATGAGGAAAGCTGCGGCGCGGCTCTCGGCCGAGATGCCGGTGCGGAACGCCGCGACGCGCTCGGGTGAGGCGATCTTCGGTTCCTGTTTCGATTCCTGGGCGCCCTCACGCTTCGCCATCGCCGCCTCGCATACTTTTTGCGAGCTCGAGCGCGCGAGCATAGACCTCGCGGCGCGCCCGTCCCGAGAGCTCGACCGCATGAGCGACGGCGTCCTTGACACTATGCGCGGCAAGTTGCTCGCGCAGGAGGTCGTCGAGCGCGTCCGCCGTCATCACCTCCGCGTCGGCTGCGGGCGGAGCGATCACCAGCACGAATTCGCCGCGCGTCTCCAGAGTGGCAGCGTCGCGCGCAAGCTCGCTCAGCGGCGCGCGCGAAATCTCCTCGTGCAGTTTTGTCAGCTCGCGGCAGATCGCGGCTTCGCGCGTGCCCATGATCTCAGCGAGCTCGGCGAGCGTGTCCTGCACGCGGTTGCCGGATTCGAACATCACCAGCGTCGCATCGATGCGGGCCAGCTCAGTGAGCCGGGTACGCCGGGCCGCGGATTTCGGCGGAAGAAAACCTTCGAAGAAGAAGCGATCGGTCGGAAGTGCTGCGACCGAAAGCGCCACCAGCACCGAGGAGGGGCCGGGCAGCGCGAACACCGCATAACCCGCGGCGCAGACCTCGCGCACAAGCTTGAAGCCGGGATCCGAGATCAGCGGCGTGCCGGCATCCGACACCAGCGCGATCGAGCCGCCCTGCGAAAGCCGCTCCAGGATCTTCGGACGCGCGGCCTCGGCATTGTGCTCGTGATATTGCTTGAGCTGCGCCGTGATGGCGTAGCGCTCGGTCAGGCGCCGCGTGATGCGGGTGTCCTCGCAGGCGATGACGTCGACCCCGGCGAGCGTCTGGAGTGCGCGCAGCGTGATGTCGCCGAGATTGCCGATGGGGGTCGCGACCAGATAGAGGCCCGGCGCGACCTTCGGCGCCACGAGCCTATAGGCGTCGATGGAGAAACCGCGCGGGGCGGCGTCCGTGTTTTCAGGTGTATTTATCGGGGCCGGCTTTGCGCGCATAATGAGACGAACTTAGGCATGATCCCGAGGGCTGGGAACCGGTCCTCCGAAAAAGATCGTACCGGGGCAAGATACGAGCGACGGGGCGGGGAAGGACTGGAATGTGATCCATCCGGTATCACATTCGAGGGGGAATGAAGCGCCAGCGCCATATTCGCGGCGGAAACGCCGCCTTGATGCTGCGAGAGCGTCGGCGAACAGCTTGCCAGGACCAGGAGACGGCCGCGTTAAGCGTTCCTTATCCTTTTGTTTTGGTTAACTATTTGCCGACAATATGCCTGAATCCGCGGCTTCTGTCGCGGGCATGAGTTGGTGTGATCGGCCGCAGACGGCTGGTCAGAAGAAGAGTTGCCATGGTGGGCCCGCGTACTCCCAGATCTTCCTTTTCGGAGGAGTCTCCCGTTCCGGGGCCCCAGACGTCGGGGGCGACCCGGCGGAGCGCGCTTGGGCTGTTGCTGGGTGCACCGCTGCTGTCGGCCTGCGCCGGCGTGCAGCAGAGCCTCAGCCAGTTCTCCAATCCGTTCAGCAGCTCCTCCCCGCCCCCGGCCCAGCCAGCCGGCCCGCCGCAGCAGGCGACGACCGCCGGTACCGGCGGCGTGAAGGTTGCCGTGATCCTGCCGCTCTCGGCCGCCGGCAATGCCGGGCTCGCCGCGCAATCCATGCGCAACGCCGCCGAGATGGCGCTGGCCGAGTTTCAGAATCCCAACATCCAGCTCTTGATCAAGGACGACAACGGCAGCCCGCAAGGCGCCCAACAGGGCGCACAGCAGGCGGTCGACGAAGGTGCCGAGATCATTTTGGGGCCGCTGTTCGCGCAGTCGGTGCCGGCGGTGGCGCAGGTCGCGCGCACGCGCGGCATCTCGGTGATGGCGTTCTCGACCGATTCCAGCATCGCCGGCCGCGGCGTCTATCTGCTCTCCTTCCTGCCGGAGTCCGACGTCAACCGCATCATCGAATATTCCGCCAGCATCGGAAAACGCTCCGTCGCCGTGCTCGTGCCCGACAATGCCTATGGCAATGTCGTCGAGGCCGCGGTGAAAGCGGCGGTGCCGCGGCGCGGCGGTCGCATTGTCGCGTTCGAGAAATACGGTGCCGATCGCGCCACGCCGGCACGCACCGTGGCGCAGCAGCTTGGTGGCGCGGATGCGCTGTTCATTGCCGATGACGGCGATGCCGTCGTCGCTGTGGCCGATGCGATGACTGCGGCGGGCGCCAATTTGCGCAACATCCAGTTGCTCGGCACTGGCCTCTGGGACAATCCGCGCGTCTATGCCAACGCCGCGCTTCAGGGCGGCCTCTATGCCGCGCCCGATCCGGCCGGCTTCCGCGCCTTCTCCGGCCGCTACCGCACCAAATACGGCGCCGAACCGGTGCGCACCGCAACGCTCGCCTATGACGCGGTGGCGCTGGTCGCGGCACTCGCACGCACGCAAGGCACCACGCGCTTCTCGCCCGACGTGCTCACCAATCCGTCCGGCTTCGCCGGCATCGACGGCCTGTTCCGTTTCCGTGCTGACGGCACCAATGAGCGTGGGCTTGCGGTGATGAAGGTGACGACCGGCGGCGGTGTGGCAGTCGCGGGCTCGCCGAAGAGTTTTGGGGCGTAGCAAGCTATCGTAGGGTGGGCAAAGCGAAGCGTGCCCACCGCGCCGATGCAATTTGCGGAGAAATGGTGGGCACGGCGCAAGTGCGCCTTTGCCCACCCTACGATAGCTCGCTACGCCGCCAGATCCGCGACCACCGCATCCAGCACAGGAAAACCGCTGCTCGTCACGCGCAACCGTCCTGTCGCATCAACCGTGATCGCGCCTTCTTCGCGCAGCAGCGCGATGCGCTTGGGGTCGAGCGGGCGGCCGGAGAGGGCGGTGTACCGCTCGGGGTCGATGCCCTCGGCGAGGCGCAATCCCATCAGCAAGAATTCGTCGGCGCGCTCCTCGCTGTTGAGGAGGTCGTCGGTCACGACGCCATTGCCGTTGGTTTCGACCCGCATCAGCCAGGCTTCGGGGCGCTTCTCGGTGGCGATTGCGTGCCTGATGCCATCGATATCGAGTCGTCCGTGCGCGCCGGGGCCGACACCGGCATATTCATGGCCGCGCCAGTACACCAGATTGTGCCGGCACTCGGCGCCACGCCGCGCGTGGTTTGAAATCTCGTAGGCGGGCAGCCCGAGCTTGTCGCAGGTCTCCTGCGTGACATCGTAGAGCGCGCGGGCGACCGCTTCGTCCGGCGTCTTCAATTTACCGGCCTGGTGCAGGCCGAAGAACGGCGTGCCTTCCTCGATCGTCAATTGATAGAGCGACAGATGCTCGGCGGCTTCATTGATGGCGAGCCGCAGTTCATCGGCCCACATCTCAGGCGTCTGGTCGGGACGGGCGTAAATCAGGTCGAACGAATAACGGTCGAACGAACGGCGCGCGATCGCGACCGCGTCGAGCGCCTCGCGCGCGCTGTGCATCCGGCCCAGCGCCTTCAGTGAGGCGTCGTCAAGCGCCTGCACGCCGAGCGAGACGCGGTTGACACCGGCCGCGCGATAGCCGGCGAAGCGTGTGGCCTCGACGCTGGTCGGGTTTGCTTCCAGCGTGACTTCGACGTCGCTCGCGACTGTCCAATGCTTGCCGATCGCATCGAGCACCGCGCCGACAGTTGCCGGCTGCATCAGCGATGGCGTGCCGCCACCGAGGAAGATCGATGTGACCTCGCGGCCGGGCGCGCGCTGCGCAGTTGTTTCAATCTCGCGCGCGAAGGCGGAGGCGAAGCGCGCCTCGTCGATCGCGACGTGGCGAACATGGCTGTTGAAGTCGCAATACGGACACTTCGACAGGCAGAACGGCCAGTGCACGTAGACGCCAAAGGCTTCCTTAGCGCGGCTCAAGGCAGATCTCCGCCAGTTTCACGAAGGCGCGGGCGCGATGCGACAGGCCAAGGCCGAGCGGCGGCAGGCCGTGCTTCTCGATGCTGGTCATCTCGCCGAACGTACGCGTGTGGCCATCGGGCAAAAACATCGGATCGTAGCCAAAGCCGGCCGTGCCGTGCGGCGGCCAGACCAGGGTGCCATCGACGCGCGCTTCGACCTCTTCGAGATGATCATCGGGCCAGGCGACGCAGAGCGCGGAGACGAAATGCGCCGTGCGCTTGTCCGCCGTGGTTGCGCCGCGCTCCTGCAACAGGCGTTCGATCTGGGCCATCGCCGCGGCGAAATCCTTGTTCGGGCCGGCCCAGCGCGCGCTGTAGATGCCGGGCGCGCCGTCGAGCGCATCGACCACGACACCGGAATCATCGGCAAAGGAAGGAAGCTTGGTCGCCTGCGCCGCCGCGATCGCCTTGATCGCGGCATTGCTGCGGAAATCGTTGCCGGTCTCTTCCGGCTCGGGAAGGCCGAGCTCACCGGCCGACACCGCCTCGATGCCGTAAGGCGCCAAAAGCTCCTTCATCTCGGCGAGCTTGCCGGGATTGTGGGTGGCGATGACGAGCTTTCCGGTGATTCGGCGGTGCATGGGCTTATTGACTACGCCACGGCCAGTTTCTGCAAGTCCACGAGACGCGCAACGCCCTTGCGGGCCAGCGCCATCAGCGCCAGGAACTCGGCTTCCGTGAACGGCTCGCGTTCCGCGGTGCCCTGCACCTCGATGATGCGGCCATCGCCGGTCATGACGAAATTGGCGTCGGTATCGGCCTCGGAATCCTCGGCATAGTCGAGATCCAGCACCGGTGTGCCCTTGTAGATGCCGCAGGAGATCGCGGCGACGTTGTCGCGCAACACCTTGGCCTTGATCATGTTGCGCGTCTTCATCCAGCTGATGCAGTCGGCGAGCGCGACCCAGGCGCCGGTGATCGAGGCCGTGCGCGTGCCGCCGTCGGCCTGGAGCACGTCGCAATCGACCGTGATCTGGCGCTCACCGAGCGCTTCGAGATCGACGATGGTGCGCAACGAGCGGCCGATCAGGCGCTGGATCTCGACGGTGCGGCCGCTTTGCTTGCCCGCGGCCGCTTCGCGGCGGGTCCGTTCCGAGGTGGCGCGCGGTAGCATGCCGTATTCGGCAGTGACCCAGCCCCGGCCCTGGCCCTTCAGCCACGGCGGCAGGCGGTCTTCCAGCGTGGCAGTGACCAGCACATGGGTGTCGCCGAATTTCACCAGGCAGGAGCCTTCCGCATATTTGACCACGCCACGCTCAAGCGTCACGGGGCGCAATTCATCGGGCGCACGGCGGCTTGGCCGCATGGGAAATCCTCCAAAACTCACGGGAATAGGCTGTTCGCGGTGCTTGTAGGGGGGGTGAGGGTGAGCAGCAAGGGCTTTTCGGCCCCCAAGCAACTATCGAGCAATCGCAAAACCCCGCTTGTCAGGGGGCTCCCGGATGGACAGATTACAGGCAGCCGAGAGGAGTTACGTCCGTGGCCCATCACGATCCGATCCATCTGATCGCGCCGCGCGCGGGCCTTGCCCAGCTCAACGAGCGTTCTCGCGACATCTTTCGTCAAATCGTCGAGAGTTATCTCACGACCGGCGAGCCGGTCGGCTCACGCAATATCTCGCGCCTGATCGCCATGCCGTTGTCGCCGGCCTCGGTCCGCAATGTCATGGCCGATCTGGAACAGCTCGGCCTGATCTACGCGCCGCACACCTCCGCCGGCCGCTTGCCGACGGAACTCGGCCTGCGCTTCTTCGTCGATGCCCTGATGCAGGTCGGCGACCTCAACGAAGCCGAGCGGCAGTCGATCCAGAGCCAGTTGACGTCGGTGGGCCACGCCCAATCGGTCGAGGCGGCGCTGTCGGAAGCGCTGACGCGGCTGTCCGGCCTCACCCGCGCCGCCGCCGTGGTGCTGACGCCAAAATCCAATTCGCGGCTGAAACATATCGAATTCGTCCGACTGGAACCCGAGAAGGCGCTGGTGATCCTGGTCGGCGAGGACGGTCAGGTCGAAAACCGTGTGTTGACCCTTCCGCCCGGAGTTCCGTCCTCGGCGCTGACGGAGGCCGGCAATTTCCTCAATGCACGGATTCGCGGCCGGACGCTGGCCGAGGCCCGGCTCGAGCTCGAAACTGCACTGGGCGAAGCCCGTGCGGAGCTCGACCAGCTCACCCAGAAGGTAATCGCAGCCGGTATCGCCAGTTGGTCCGGCGGCGAGAATGAAAATCGTCAGCTGATCGTGCGTGGCCACGCCAATCTGCTGGAGGATTTGCACGCGCTGGAGGACCTCGAGCGGGTCCGGCTGCTGTTTGATGACCTTGAGACCAAGCGCGGCGTGGTCGATCTGCTCGGCCGCGCCGAGACCGCCGAGGGTGTGAGAATCTTCATCGGCAGCGAGAACAAGCTGTTCTCGCTGTCCGGCTCTTCCACCATCATCTCGCCCTATCGGGACGCCGCCGGCCACATCGTCGGTGTTTTGGGCGTAATCGGCCCGACCCGGCTGAATTATGCCCGTGTGATCCCGACCGTGGACTACGCTGCCCGCATCGTCAGTCGCCTCCTGGGCGGCTGACCGGCGGCTCAGACGATCACGGGCGCTTGATTTTCGGCGCCCGAAGCACGATATCCGGGCGAGAAAAATCCCTGAGACGAGTTTGAAAAGAGAGCCGATGACCGATCGAGACCGGCAACCCGAAGACACGACCGCTGCGACCGGCGAGCCCGTGGTGTCGAAGCCCTACATCATGCCCGACGATCCCGAGCCCGGCTCGGTCGAATTGTTGCAGAAGGAAGCCGCCGAGGCGCGCGACCGCATGTTGCGGACGCTGGCCGAGATGGAGAATCTGCGTAAGCGCACCGCCAAGGAGGTCGCCGACTCCAAGCTCTACGGCGTCACCGGCTTTGCCCGCGACGTGCTCGACATCGCCGACAACCTCCAGCGCGCGCTCGATGCCATTCCGGCCGAGACTCGCGCCGCCGCCGATCCCGGCATGACCTCGCTGATCGAGGGTGTCGAGCTCACCGAGCGCTCGCTGCTCAATGCGCTGGAGAAGCACGGCGTGAAGAAGTTCGACCCCTCGGGCCAGAAGTTCGACCCGAACTTCCAGCAGGCGATGTTCGAAGTGCCCGATCCGTCGGTGCCGTCAGGCACCGTGGTGCAGGTCATGCAGGCCGGCTACACCATCGGCGACCGCGTGCTGCGTCCGGCTCTGGTCGGTGTCGCCAAGGGCGGCGCGAAGGCTGCGCCCGCGGCCAACAGCAACGAGGCGAACTGAAGCGGGCGTAAGCTCGCAACCCTCATGGTGAGGAGCCGCGCCCGAACGGCGCGCTCCTCAGGATGCGGGTTTGGCGGAAGAGTCGCGTCGCCTTACGCGCTCACCGCGATATCCGCAGACTGAATCCGCTTCACGCCGGCCTTGGCCATATCGGCCCAGGCTTTCGCTAGCGAGCCTTGATTGTCGATGCCGCGGCAGGCGTCCTCCACGACATAGACCTCGAAGCCGGCCTTGCGCGCGTCGAGCGCGGTCCAGGCGACACAGAAATCCGTCGCGAGACCCGCAACGAACACGCGCTTGATCTTGCGGCCCTTGAGATAGCCGGCGAGGCCGGTCGAGGTCTTGCCGTCGGCCTCGAGGAGGGCCGAATAGCTGTCGACGTCCTTGTGAAAGCCCTTGCGGATGATGAGCTCGGCCTGCGGGATCGAGAGATCCTTCGACAGCGAAGCGCCGTCGGTGCCCTGCACGCAATGGTCCGGCCACAGCACCTGCTTGCCGTAGGGCAGGTCGATCGTTTCGAACGGCTTCTTGCCGGAATGAACTGAGGCGAACGAGACGTGGCCGGGCGTGTGCCAGTCCTGCGTCATCACCACGTTCGAAAATCCCTTGGCCATCTTGTTGATGACGGGCACCACCTGCTCGCCTTCCTTCACCGCGAGGCTGCCGCCCGGAAGAAAACAGTTCTGCACGTCGATCACGAGCAGCGCGGATGTGTCGTCCGGCTTGATCGAGGCCGCGGCCAACAGCGCGGTTGGAGCGAGGCTCGCGAGCGCCGTCGTCCCCAACGCCGCCAAGATTTGTCGCCGATCCAGCATCGTTCGTCTCCCTCTGAATGATCCAACGAGGAAGGAGCCTAATTCCGTTCGTATACGAACAGAAGCCCGAAAATGCAGCCGGGTCTGTCCAGCCCTTGGGCGGGCTATTTTCTCGTCGTCCCGGCGAAGGCCGGGACCCATACGCCGCAGCAATAGTTTTGCGAAGACTCGGAGTTACCGGCTCGTCCTGCAACCACTCCCTGTGGTTATTGGGTCCCGGCCTCCGCCGGGACGACACCGAGTGTGCTGGACCGTTTTCGCTTAGCCCTTCGGCTGGATGCCGTCGCGCACGGCGCGGAAGCGGGTGAAGGCGTTCACCCACTGGTCGCGCGGCGCGCTGGCGATGATGCGCAGCGAGGCGCCGCCGGTTGAGAAGCGGATCCACTGCACCACCGTGACCGCGGTCTTGTCCCTGCCGCTGATGCCGTCGATCCGGGTCTCAAAGCCCTGCTGGCCATTGATGCGGATCGGCTCGGACATGGTGACGCGCGATTCGCGCACGCCGGGGATCTGGAGCGCGGCCTCCTGGGCGAAGCGGGCGCGATCGTCGGCCTGCTGCGGGGTCGCGCCGATCAGGCCGAGGATCATGAACGGCTTCGATTCATAGCCTGTGCTCTCGTTGCCGTCGGCCAGGATGATGCTGCTGCCCGGGACCAGCGTGCGAACGTCCTTGAAATCGGCGAGGTCGGTGATCTTGAACGGCATCAGCCCGATCTGCTCGTCGGCCGACACCTCCCTGCGGGTTACCGCGGTCGCAAACATCTGCCGCACCGCGTCGTCGGTGTAGATTTTCGATGCGTTCTCGGGGACCTGCACCGCGACATAGCCGGAGAAGCCGGCACCCGGCACGATCATCGAATAGCGCTTCACCGGAGTATCGCCGGCCTTGCCGCTCTCGGTGGTGAAATAGGCCAACCCCGCCGGCGTCTCGATCTTGTCCGGCTTGACGCCGTTGCTGCCGGCCGGATTCGCGTTGAAGGCGGCCACGACCTCGCCATAGGCCGCCGGCGGCAGCTCGGTGATCAGCACCTTGACGTTGCCGTCCTCGCTCTCGAAGCCGGGAAAGGTCTTGGCCGTGCTCAGCCCGACCAGTGGCGCCATGCCGAGGCGCAAGCCAGGCGGGAAAACGGCGTCGGCGGCGAAGGCCGGAAGTGCTGTGGCAGCGAGGAGGGCGAGCGCGGCGAGGGGGCGAATGAGCTTCATGGGCACTCTACTTGGTTCACATTGAGGCCGTTCGATGGTCGGCCATCGGGCCCCTTTGTCGCGTGGGGCAGCCTCGCGCGCGGTGGTCCGGCCGGTCCGCCTTTTAGCGGGTTTGGTCTTGCCGCAACAGGGTGGCGGCGGGGGGCAGGCCGAGCGCAGACCTGTTAATAATTCCTCACCCGCAAGGGCGGTCCAGCCCGGATATGTTCTTCCAAAACCCAATGTTTTCACGGCCGAAACTTGCGTTCGGTCCTTGCGGGGCCCACCCCCCCTCCTATATGAGCGTCAACCATCGCAATATCGCGGATGTTTGATCTTAGGGGGTTTCGGTTCGGGTGCCTTCTGGGCCCAGCCAACCTGCCGCAAAAACAAGGATATCTGGACCATGGGAAAGGTCATTGGGATCGACCTCGGCACCACGAATTCGTGCGTCGCCGTAATGGATGGCAAGAACGCCAAGGTCATCGAGAATTCCGAAGGCATGCGCACGACGCCTTCGATCGTCGCCGTCACGGATGACGGTGAGCGCCTCGTCGGCCAGCCTGCCAAGCGCCAGGCCGTCACCAACCCCGAGCGTACGTTCTTCGCAGTGAAGCGCCTCATCGGCCGCCGCTACGACGACCCGATGGTCGAGAAGGACAAGAAGCTCGTTCCGTACAAGATCGTGAAGGCTTCCAACGGCGACGCCTGGGTCGAGGCCGACGGCCAGACCTACTCGCCCTCGCAGGTTTCGGCGTTCATCTTGCAGAAGATGAAGGAGACCGCGGAAGCCCATCTCGGCCAGAAGGTCGACCAGGCGGTCATCACCGTTCCGGCCTACTTCAACGACGCCCAGCGCCAGGCGACCAAAGATGCCGGCAAGATCGCTGGCCTTGAAGTGCTGCGCATCATCAACGAGCCGACTGCGGCAGCCCTCGCCTATGGTCTGGACAAGACCAAGACCGGCACCATCGCGGTGTACGATCTCGGTGGTGGCACGTTCGACATCTCCATTCTCGAAATCGGCGACGGCGTGTTCGAGGTGAAGTCGACCAACGGCGACACCTTCCTCGGCGGCGAAGATTTCGACATGCGCCTCGTGGGCTATCTGGCCGACGAGTTCCAGAAGGAGCAGGGCATCAACCTGCGCAACGACAAGCTCGCGTTGCAGCGCCTGAAGGAAGCCGCTGAAAAGGCCAAGATCGAGCTGTCGTCGACGACGCAGACCGAGATCAACCTGCCCTTCATCACCGCGGACCAGACCGGCCCGAAGCATCTGACGATGAAGCTGACCCGCGCCAAGTTCGAAGCGCTGGTCGATGACCTCGTTCAGAAGACGGTCGAGCCCTGCCGCAAGGCGCTGAAGGATGCGGGCCTCACCGCCGCCGAGATCGGCGAAGTGGTGCTGGTCGGCGGCATGTCGCGCATGCCCAAGGTCCAGGAAGTCGTGAAGCAGTTGTTCGGCAAGGAGCCGCACAAGGGCGTCAATCCGGACGAAGTCGTGGCGATCGGCGCTGCGATTCAGGCTGGCGTGCTCCAGGGCGACGTCAAGGACGTGCTGCTGCTCGACGTGACCCCGCTGTCGCTGGGCATCGAGACGCTGGGCGGCGTGTTCACCCGTATCATCGACCGCAACACCACGATCCCGACCAAGAAGAGCCAGGTGTTCTCGACCGCCGAGGACAGCCAGAACGCGGTCACCATCCGCGTCTTCCAGGGCGAGCGTGAAATGGCGGCCGACAACAAGATGCTCGGTCAGTTCGACCTGATGGGCATTCCGCCGGCCCCGCGCGGCATGCCGCAGATCGAGGTCACCTTCGACATCGACGCCAACGGCATCGTCAACGTCTCGGCCAAGGACAAGGCCACCGGCAAGGAGCAGCAGATCCGCATCCAGGCCTCCGGCGGCTTGTCGGAAGCCGACATCGACAAGATGGTCAAGGACGCCGAGGCCAATGCGGCAGCCGACAAGCAGCGCCGCGAGGCGGTCGACGCCAAGAACCATGCCGACGCGCTGGTGCATTCTACCGAGAAGGCACTCGCCGAACACGGTTCGAAGGTCGCCGAGACCGAGCGCCGCGCCATCGAGGATGCCGTCAGCGACCTCAAGGAAGCGCTGAAGGGCAACGATGCCGAGGCGATCAAGACCAAGACCAACACGCTGGCCCAGGCGTCGATGAAGCTTGGTGAGGCCATGTACAAGCAGCAGGCCGAGGCCGATGCGGCCAAGGATGCTGCCAAGGACGACGTCGTCGACGCGGAATTCACCGAAGTCGACGACGACAAGAACAACAAGAAGTCTGCATAAGCCCGCGAGGGTCATGATGCGGACGGCTTGGACCCCACACGCTGAACTGGCCTCTCCCCTCAGGGGGGAGGCCGTCGTGTCGGGCTCGACGGGGCGCGCTCCCGTTACGATCGATCAATTCCCAGCCGTTATTCTCAACGCTGCCGTGGTGCCCTCTGCCGCAAGGCGGAAGGGCGCTTATATCGTCGCGTGGCGGCGTTGTTTCGCCCCGACTTGAATCGCGATTGGATAGACCGGGTCAGACATGTCCACCAAGCGCTGCTATTACGAAACCCTCGAGGTCGAACGCTCCGCCGACGATTCCGTCCTGAAATCGTCCTTCCGCAAGCTTGCGATGAAATTTCATCCCGACCGCAATCCGGGGGATGACACCAGCGAAGTCCGCTTCAAGGAAATCAACGAGGCCTACGAGGTCCTCAAGGACAAGGACAAGCGCGCGGCCTATGACCGTTTCGGCCATGCTGCCTTCGAGCAGGGCGGTCCTGGCGGCGGTGCCGGTTTCGGCGCGGGCTTCGCCTCCTCCTTCTCCGACATTTTCGAGGATTTGTTCGGCATGGCCGGACAGCGCGGCCGTGGCGGCCGCGAGCGTGGCGCCGACCTGCGCTACAACATGGAAATCACCCTCGAGGAAGCCTTTGGCGGCAAGACCGCGCAGATCGAGATTCCGGTCTCGGTCACCTGCGAGGCCTGCTCGGGCATCGGCGCCAAGGCCGGCACCAAGCCGAAGACCTGCTCGACTTGCGGCGGCGCCGGCCGCGTGCGGCAGTCGCAGGGCTTCTTCACGCTCGAACGCACCTGCCCGGGCTGTCAGGGCCGCGGCCAGATGATCGAGGACGCCTGCCCGTCCTGCTCGGGCCAGGGCCGCGTCACCCGCGAGCGCAATCTGTCGGTCAACATTCCCCCGGGCGTCGAGGACGGCACGCGGATCAGGCTCGCCGGCGAAGGCGAAGCAGGGGTCCGCGGCGGCCCGCCCGGCGACCTCTACATCTTCCTGTCGCTGGCCCAGCACCAGTTCTTCCAGCGCGACGGTGCTGATCTGCATTGCCGTGTGCCGATCTCGATGGTGACCGCGGCGCTCGGCGGCGAATTCGAGGTGCCGACCATCGAGAAGGGCAAGACCAAGGTGAAGGTCCCCGCCGGAACCCAGTCTGCCCGCCGATTTCGCATTGCATCAAAAGGCATGCCGGTGCTGCGCTCGCGCCAGATGGGCGACATGTACGTCCAGGTCGTGGTGGAGACCCCGCAGAATCTCACCAAGAAGCAGCAGGAATTGCTGGCCGAGTTCGAAAAACTCTCCTCCGGCAATACCCAGCCGGAATCCGAGGGGTTCTTCACCAAGGTCAAGGATTTCTTCGGTAATCGGGCGAACTGACCCGTCTTGACCGTATCGTTTTCGGCCTATACCTGTTTATGACCATTTTCTGACACGCCGCGGTCACGCGGTCTCGTCCCGTCCGGTCCAGACATGCCATTGCCGTCGTCCGCGCGTGCGTTGAAGAAGCCTCGTCTTGATGACGAGGTGCGCTTTCTCAGATCGTGGATCGAAAAGCCCCTCCACATGGGCGCGGTGATGCCGTCGGGCAAGCTTTTGGCCCGGACCATGGCCCGTTACGTCGATATGAACTCGGATGCACCGGTGGTCGAGCTCGGCCCCGGCACGGGCGCCATCACCTCGGCGCTGGTCGAGCGCGGCGTCGACCAGAAGCGTCTCGTCCTCGTCGAATACAATCCGGGCTTCTGCGCTTTGCTGCGCGATCGCTATCCGCAGGCCAAGGTGGTGCAGGGCGACGCCTATCGCCTGCGTGACACGCTCTGGAACGTGCTGAGCGCACCGGCCTCCGCAGTTGTGTCCGGCCTGCCGCTGGTGACAAAACCGATGCTGACGCGGCTGCGGCTCATCCGCGATGCCTTCACGGCGCTCGCGCCCGGCGCCCCCTTCGTACAGTTCACCTATGCGGTGGTGCCGCCGATCCCGAAATCGCTGCCAGGCGTGTCCACAGAGGCCTCGGAACGGATCTGGATGAACCTTCCGCCGGCCCGCGTCTGGGTGTATCGCAAGGACTAATTCCGCCGGCTTCCCTCTTTGCGCGGCGGGTTTGTTTCGCCGAACGCATGGAAGCGGATGTCCGCACCGAAAATCCTGGTCATTCCCGGCTCACTCCGCACCGGCTCGCACAATGCGAAGCTGGGGGCGGTTGCCGCTTATGAATTCGCCCAGGCCGGCGTCGACGTCACCCGCATCTCGCTCGCCGATTTTCCGCTGCCGATCTACGACGGCGATCTCCAGGCCAAGTCCGGCGTGCCCAAGCACGCGGTCAATCTCAAGCGCATGATCGGCGCGCATCATGGCGTGCTGATCGTCTCGCCCGAATACAATGCCTCGGTGCCGCCGCTGTTGAAGAACGCGATCGACTGGGTCAGCCGCGTGCAGGATCCGCACGAGGCACGCGGCGAGGTCTTCCGCAACCGTACTTTCGCGCTCGCCGGCGCTTCGCAGAGCAGGCTTGGCGCGGCCCGAGCGCTTGGGGCGTTGCGATTGATCCTGACCTCCTGCCACGCCAGTGTGATCGCCAGCCAGCTCACGCTCGCCTTTGCCGACCAGGCCTATGACGATATGGACAGGCTGAAGAACCAGGGCGATATCGACGCCATGAGGGAGATGGTGCGGCAGTTGATCGACATTTCTCAACGCATGATGTGAGGTGACATGACGCCAGCCGAAATCGCCCCGAAAGACCGCCTGATCGTCCCGCTCGACCTGCCGAGCCCGGAGGCCGCGGAGGCGATGGTTGCAAGGCTCGGCGACAGCGTCACCTTCTACAAGATCGGCTATCAGCTCGCTTATGCCGGCGGCTTGCCGCTGATCGGCAAGCTCGCCGACAAGGGCAAGAAGGTGTTTGCCGATCTCAAGATGCACGACATCGGCAACACCGTGATGCGCGGTGTCGAGAGTGTCGCCAAGCTGGGGGCGACGTTCCTGACCGTGCACGCCTATCCGCAAACCATGAAGGGCGCCGTCGAAGGCCGCGGCAGCGCCAGCCTGAAGATCCTCGCCGTCACGGTGCTGACCTCCTACAACGACGACGATCTGCATGCGGCCGGCTATCGGCTCAGCGTGTCGGAACTCGTCGAAGCGCGCGCGCAGCAGGCGCAGGTGCTCGGCGTCGACGGCCTCGTCTGTTCGCCGGAAGAAGTGGGCGCCTTGCGCAAGATCGTCGGCCATCAGATGAGCCTCGTCACGCCCGGCATCCGGCCCGCGGGCGCGCCGACTGGCGACCAGAAGCGCATCATGACGCCGGGCCGTGCGATCGCCGCGGGGGCCGACTATCTTGTCGTCGGTCGTCCGATCCTCGAAGCCGCCGACCCCAGGGCGGCGGCTGACGCAATCCAGGCCGAAATCGCGCAAGCGCTCGGCTGATCAAGCTGATCAAAAAGGGAGAAGAACAATGGCAAAAGGCTACTGGATCGGACGCGTCGACGTGCACAGTGACGAGGGCTACAAGCCCTACGCGGTGGCGAATGGTGCGATCTTCAAGAAATGGGGCGCTCGCTTCGTCGTCCGCGCCGGCAAGTTCACCACTGTCGAAGGCGCCAGCCGCACGCGCAACGTCGTGATCGAATTCCCGGACTACGAGACCGCGATCGCCTGCTACAACTCGCCGGAATACCAGGCCAACATCAAGGTGCGCCAACCGCACTCGCTCGCCGACCTCATTATCATCGAGGGCTATGACGGCCCGCAGCCGTCAGATGGCTGAGGCGGGATCTGAGCGCGCGCCTCGTCCTTCGAGACGACCGCTCTGCGGTCTCCTCAGGATGAGGCTAAGCAGCATCGGCACCCGTCGAATTTGCTGCCATGTACTCCGACCTCATCCTGAGGGCCCGCCGTAGGCGGGCGTCTCGAAGGATGGCCGCAAGCGGCCGGCCCTCCAGGAGAGTTAGGCGTGCGCCTGCGCCTGCCCGATCCCCCTCGGTTGCCGGAACTGCGTCCCGCCGCTACAACGCACCTGAGAGGATCAGACCATGTCCGAGATGCGCTTGATTGTTGCTGGAGCCGGCGGCCGGATGGGCCGGGCGCTGACGCGGGCGATTGCCGACACCAAAGGTGCGGTCGTGGCCGGTGCGCTGGAAGCGCCGGGCTCGGAGCTGCTCGGCAAGGATGCCGGCGTGCTCGCAGGCCTGCCAGCCAACGGGATCAAGCTGTCCGCCGACCTCTGGGCGATGTCGAAGGATGCTGACGGCATTCTGGATTTCACCGTGCCGGCGGCGACCATCGCCAATGTCGCGATCGCGGCCGAGCGCGGCCTCGTCCATGTCATCGGCACCACCGGTCTTTCGGGCTCCGACAACGCTGTGATCAAGAGCGTCACCAACCGCGCCGTCGTGGTGCAATCCGGCAATATGAGCCTTGGCGTCAATCTGCTGGCCGCGATCGTCAAGCGCGTTGCCAAGGCGCTCGACGACAGCTTCGATATCGAAGTCGTGGAAACTCACCACCGCATGAAGGTCGATGCGCCCTCCGGCACCGCGCTGATGCTGGGCCAGGCCGCTGCTAGTGGCCGTGGCATTTCGCTCGAGGAGAACGCGGAGCGTGGCCGCGACGGCATCACCGGCGCGCGCAAGCCCGGCGCCATCGGCTTTGCCTCCTTGCGCGGTGGCACCGTGGCCGGCGAGCACAGCGTGACATTCCTGGGCCCCTTCGAGCGCCTGACGCTGTCGCATCTCGCCGAAGACCGCATGCTGTTCGCCCATGGTGCGCTGAAGGCGGCGTTGTGGGCGCATGGCAAGAAGCCGGGACATTATTCCATGGCCGACGTGCTCGGCCTCGCCGACATCTGAACGAGAGAGCATGATCCGGAAAAGTGTGAAGCGGTTTTCCGACAAGATCATGCTCAAACAATAACCCGAACGGAAAGCAGTCAATGAGCGAACGTCTTCTCGTGCTCGTGCGCCACGGCCAGAGCGAATGGAATCTGAAGAACCTGTTCACGGGCTGGAAGGATCCTGATCTCACCGAGCTAGGTGTGAAGGAAGCCAGCGAGGCCGGCCGCAAGCTGAAGGCACAGGGCCTCGTGTTCGACGTCGCCTACACCTCGGTGCTGACGCGCGCACAGCACACGCTTGATCTCATTCTCGGCGAACTCGATCAGAAAGGTTTGCCGACGTCGAAGGATCTCGCGCTGAACGAGCGCGACTATGGCGATCTCTCCGGCCTCAACAAGGACGACGCGCGCAAAAAGTGGGGCGAGGATCAGGTGCTGATCTGGCGCCGCTCCTACGATGTGCCGCCGCCCGGCGGCGAAAGCCTGAAGGACACCCTCGCGCGCGCGCTGCCGTATTACGTGCAGGAGATCCTGCCGGGCGTGCTCAACGGCAAGCGCACCCTTGTCGCCGCCCACGGCAACTCGCTGCGCGCGCTGATCATGGTGCTGGAAAAGCTCTCGCCCGAAGGCATCCTGAAGCGCGAGCTCGCGACCGGTGTGCCGATCATCTACCGACTCAATGCGGATTCGACTGTGGCGTCGAAGCTGGATCTGGCGGGTTGAGCACGATCCCGTAGGGTGGGCAAAGGCGCATAGCGCCGTGCCCATCATTCTTCCGCCTTCGCTGATGCATGGTGGGCACGCTTCGCTTTGCCCACCCTACGGCAGCGTGCCTACTGCATCCCCACCTGCCCGGCTTCCCAGCCCAGCATCGCCTGCTTGCGGGTGATGCCCCAGTGATAGCCGGTGAGCGTGCCGCTCTTGCCGAGCGCGCGGTGGCAGGGCACGACGAAGGAAACGGGATTCCTGCCGATCGCGGCGCCGACGGCGCGCGAGGCCTTCGGGTTGTCGATGTTGCAGGCGATGTCGGAATAGGACACCGCGCGCCCCATCGGGATCTTCAACAGCGTCTCCCACACCCGCACCTCGAAATCGGTGCCGATCATGACCACGCGCAACGGCTGATCCGGCCGCCACAGTTTTGTGTCGAAGATGCGTTGCGCGAGCGCAGCGGTGCCCTCGTGATCCTCGACGTAGGTTGCGTTCCGCCAGCGCCGCGTCATGTCGGCAAGCGCCGCCTTCTCCTCGCCGGGATCGGCGAAGGCAAGGCCTGACAATCCGCGATCGGTCGCGATCACGATGGCCGTGCCGAAGGGCGAGGGATGGAAGCCATAGCGCAAGGTGAGACCGGCACCGCCGTTCTTCCATTCGCCCGGCGACATCGCTTCATGGGTGACGAAGAGATCGTGCAACCGGCCCGGGCCCGACAGGCCGGAGTCCAGCGCGGCGTCGAGGATGCTCGCGGAATCCCTGAGCAGCCCCTTGGCGTGATCGAGGGTCAGCGCCTGCATGAAAGCCTTTGGTGTGATCGAGGCCCAGCGGCGGAACAGATGGTGGAGCTCATCCGGCGTGACGCCGGCCGCATCCGCCATCGCCTCGATGGTCGGCTGCGCGCGCCATTTCTCCGAGATGAAGGCAATGGCCCGGCGCACGGAATCATAGTCGCGCAGCGCGGCGTTCTGGGAGCCCGGCTTGGCCAGGCGCTGGTCATGTATGGCGAGTGTCATCATGACCGGAAATGTAGGAGAGGCGGCGGCGCGAAACCACCCGTTTTCCGATCCGGAATCAGGAGACCGGATTATAGATCGGGCCGCGCTTTGCGGCGTTGAGCGCATCAACCAAGGCTTTGTAAAAACTAGCCTTTTCGTCCGGTCCGAGAAAGCCGGCGATCTGGATCCGGCGGCCGCGCGAGATCAGATAGAGGTGCTCGATGCCGTACTCCTCGTCGATCTCCTGGTCGAGGCGGACCCAGAGCGGGTTGAAAGTCCATTCGGCGACCTGGCCGCGATGGCTGACGCGGCGCACGCGCAGCTCCGACGGCGTGACCACAATCTCCTCGCTCGCCCGCGCGGTGCGGAAATTGACCTTGAAGGCCCACCAGACCACCAGCACGTCGAGGCCGAAGAAACCGAGCACCGGCCACGCCCCCATCATCAGGAAGACCATGCCGGTGACGAAGCTGACGACGCTCAGGAACAGCATCACGGCGAGGAAACCGGTGCGGTTCAGCGAGCGATGCGGCGTCAGCCGCGCAGAGAGGATCTCCACCTCGCGCGGATCTTCAGCGTCTTTGCGCTCAATTTCGTTGCCTGTGCTCATCGTCCCTCAGTATATCCCGATCATGGCGAAAATCATCCGCAAGCCGGCCCCGCGCAAAGTGGCCGTGACGAAGAAAACGGCAAAGACGGCCGCAGCGAAGCCGAAGGCGGTAAAGACCAAGGCCCTCAAACCCAAATCTACAAAACCTTGGACCCCGGCCGAGATCCACGAAGTCTTCAGCCGCTTCCGCAAGGCCAATCCTGAGCCGAGGGGCGAGCTCGAGCACGTCAATCCGTTCACGTTGTTGGTTGCCGTGGTGCTGTCGGCGCAGGCAACCGATGCCGGCGTCAACAAGGCGACGCGCGCATTGTTTGAGGTCGCCGACACGCCGCAAAAAATGCTCGATCTCGGCGAGGAGCGGCTGCGCGAATACATCAAGACCATCGGCCTCTACCGCACCAAGGCCAGGAACGTGATCGGGCTGTCGGCAAAATTGCTCAGCGAGTTCGGTGGCGAGGTGCCGCGCACGCGCGCCGAGATCGAGTCGTTGCCCGGCGCGGGGCGCAAGACCGCCAATGTCGTGCTCAACATGGCCTTCGGCGAGCACACCATGGCGGTCGATACGCACGTGTTCCGCGTCGGCAACCGCACCGGGCTCGCGCCCGGCAAGACGCCGCTCGAAGTCGAGCTTGGACTCGAAAAGGTGATCCCGTCCGAGTTCATGCTGCATGCGCATCACTGGCTGATCCTGCATGGCCGCTACACCTGCCTCGCGCGCAAGCCGCGCTGCGAGGTATGCCTGATCAACGATCTTTGCCGGTGGCCGGAGAAGACGGTGTGAGGCAATATTCGCCGTCGTTCCGGAACGATGTGAAGCAAGTTGGTTTTGAGGTCATGTCGTGAGTGAGCAGGAACAAGTCTCGCCGCCCCCGTCTGCCGCCGCACCAGCCGCGGCGCCCAAGCCGGCACTGCCGCCGGCGAGCTCGCTCTGGGGCCGGCTCGCGATTCCGCTGTTTGCCGTGATCGTCGCGCTCGCCTTCGTCGCGCTGGCGACGCTGCGCTTCGACGAATGGGTCGGCAATGCGGTGGTCCAGACCACCAACGATGCCTATGTCCGCTCGGAGCTGACCCGTCTTGCGAGCCGCGTCTCGGGCGAAGTGCTGACTGTCGCGGTGACCGACTTCCAGCGCGTCAAGGCCGGCGACCTCCTGATCCAGATCGATCCCGCTGATTACGAAGCCCAGGTCGCGCAGTCCGAAGCCGCGGTCGCCGCGGCGCAAGCCGTGCTCGACAATCTCGCCAACCAGATCGAGCTGCAATATGCGACGATCGCGCAGGCCGAAGCTTCGCGACTGTCGGCGGAGGCGCTTGAGGTCGAGGCCAAGCAGGAGCAGGATCGCCAGCAATCGCTGACGCAAACCGAATCCGGCACGCGGCAGCGCTTCGAACAAGCCGTCGCGGGCTACGCCAAGGCGCAGGCCGATGTACGCGCCAGCCGCGCCGTGATCGCCGCCCAGCAGCATCAGCTCGAAGTCCTGCAAGGCACCAGGAAGCAGCGCGCCGCCGATCTCGACGCCACCAAGGCGACGCTGGCGAGTGTGAAGCTCAAGCTTGGTTATTCCAAGATCACGGCGCCGTTCGATGGCGTCGTCGGCGAGCGTCAGGTGCAACCCGGCGATTACGTCAATATCGGCACCAATCTCATCAACGTGGTGCCGCTGCCGAAAGTCTATGTGATCGCGAACTACAAGGAGACCCAGCTCACGCACGTTTCACCGGGCCAGCCGGTCGAGATCACAGTCGACAGTTTTCCGCGCGAAAAGCTCCGCGGCAAGGTCGAGCGCATCGCCCCCGCAACCGGCGCGCAGGTCGCGCTGCTGCCACCTGACAACGCCACCGGCAATTTTACCAAGGTCGTGCAGCGCATTCCCGTACGCATCCAGCTCGATGACAACCAGCCCTTGCTGACGCGGCTGGTGCCGGGCATGTCGGTTGTCACCAGCATCAACACCGCGGGCGCGAATGGCGGAAAATAACGACGCCGATCGCGGGCCGGTCTCGCGCGGCGGCGTCGCGCCACAGCCGCTGTTCGCCGTGGCGGCGGTGCTGCTCGGCTCGTTCCTCGCCAATTTCGACAGCCGCCTGACCACGGTCGGCCTGCCCGATTTGCGCGGCGCGTTTTCGCTGAGCTTCGACGAGGGCGCCTGGCTTTCTACCGCCGGCATCGGCTCGCAGATCTTCATCGCGCCGGCGGTGGCGTGGCTTGCGACCGTGTTCGGCCTGCGGCGTGTGCTCGGCATCCCGAGCCTGGTCTATGCCGCGGTCTCGCTGACGCTTCCGTTCGTGCGCGACTATCCGACGCTGATCGCGCTCAGCGTCGTGCATGGCCTGTTGCTCGGTACGTTCGTGCCGGCGACCTTGATGATCGTGTTCCGCAATTTGCCGATCCGCTGGTGGCTGCCGGCGATCGCGCTCTATTCGATCCGTGTCGGCTTTGCGCTCGATACCTCGTCATCACTGGTCGGCTTCTATGTCGATCATCTCGGCTGGCAGTGGGTGTATTGGCAGAGCGTCGTGATCGCGCCCCTGATGGGCCTGATGGTCTATCTCGGCACGCCGAACGACCCGGTCAACCGCGCCTTGCTGCGCGAGGCCGATTGGGGCGGCATGCTGCTGCTCGGCGCCTCGGTCGGGATGATCTATGCCGGCCTCGACCAGGGCAATCGGTTGGACTGGCTCGGCTCCGGCACGGTGATGGCGCTGTTGGTCGGCGGTGGTGTCTTGTTCGTGGCCTTCGTCATCAACGAGGTGCTGGCTCGCCAGCCGTGGGCGCATGTGAGCGTCCTGTTCTCGCGCAATATCGGGCTGTCGCTGGTCGTGATCCTGCTCTACACCCTGACGAGCCTCTCCAACTCATCGCTGGTGCCGAACTTCCTCGGCAATGTCATCCTGCTCAGACCGGAGCAGAGCGGGCTGCTGCTGCTCACCTATGGCGCGCTACCGATGTTCGTGCTGGTGCCGATTTCGATCTGGCTGCTCCGGCATTTCGATGCGCGTGTGGTGACGGTGCTGGGATTTGCCTGCTTTGCCGCCGCCAATCTCTGGGGCACCCAGCTCACCCATGACTGGGCGCGCGAGGATTTTATCGGCATCGTGCTGCTGCAAGCGGTCGGTCAATCGACGACGCTGTTGCCGATCATCATCCTGGCGGTGTCGAACTCCGACCCCAGCCGGGCCACGGCCTTTGCCGCCTATATCCAGATCATGCGGCTCGGCGGCGCCGAGATTGGCGTGGCGCTGATGGGAACGTGGCTGCGCGTCCGCGAGCAGGTCCATTCCTTCTATCTCGGCCAGAACCTCGAGGTCGGCGACGTCAATGTCGTGCGCGCGCTCCAGCAGCTTGCAGATCACTTCGCGGCCCACGGCGCGGGCTCGGCGCAGGCACGCGCGGTCGGCACGCTCGCAAGTTTCGTGCAGCGCGAGGCCAATGTGCTCGCCTATATCGATGGTTTCTGGCTGTGCTTCTGGCTGGCGATGGCCGCGCTCGGCTTCATCGCGCTGATCACCCGCGCGCCGCCCGGCCCGTTCACGCCGGCGCCGTTCGGCTTCGCCAAGATGCTGCTGCGCAAATGCGGAGTGCGGGTCGCGTAGTCGCCGTCACCGCATCTGCCGCGCGGGCTCGATCAGCTCCGGCCGCGGACCTGACAACCGCTTGTGCATGTGGACCATGAAGGCCATGCCAAAAATCGGCGTCGCCAGATTGACGATCGGGATCGAGACGAAAGCCGCGATGATCAGGCCGGCGGTGAAGATGGTCGCGGCATTGTCGCGGCGCATCGCCTTGGCTTCCTCCGGCGAGCGGAAACGCATCGCGGCGAGCTCGAAATATTCGCGGCCCAGGAGCCAGGCCGTGGCGAGGAAGAAGATCAGGAAGCCGGCGCCAGCCAGGAACACGAAGGGCAGCGCGATCAGATAGACCAGGATTGTCAACAGCCCGGTCTTGATGCCCTCGTAGATCGCCTGGTTGAACGGCAGAGCGACGCCCGGCCGCTCGGCGGGATAATATTCGCGCTCGACGATCTCGGCGACGTCGTCGACGAACAGGCTCGCCACCAGCGAGGTGATCGCGGGCATCAGGAAGACACTGCCGAACACCACGCCAAGACCGGCCGCGATCGAGATGATCCAGGCAAAAATTTCGAGCGAAGAATGCCAGCTTGGCCCGAGCAGGCCCTCGAGCCAGACCTCGCCATAGGTGGCAAACCAGCTGAGCAGCCGCTGCAAGCCGATCGCCAGCACGACGATCAGCACCAGAGCAAGGCTGATCGATCGCCACAGGATCGAGCGCATCGGCGGCGAGATCATTTGCGACAGCGCCTTGACGGCGGCATCCAGCATGGAACTTCCCCTCACGAAATCACCTGCGAGAGGTAGACACCCCAGGGCGCTTCGGCAAGGGACGCTGACCTGTTGCGGCCTGCGGCTCGGCCACAATGCTGGCCCAGCAGGTGATGGCACTACAGACCGTGCTCCAGCGACCAAATCCCTTGTAGATCTGGGCAGCGATCTGCTCCTGCTGCTTCAGCGTGCCCTCGGCCTTGATCTGCGGATCGGAGACGTTGCGGATCGCGAGCCAGCGCGGCGCCTTGGCGCCCATCTCCTGGGCCACCAGCCCGAGGATGGCGTCGCCCATCTCGGAGACGTCGCCGAGGCCTTGGAGATGGAAATGATCGTCCGAGGTGTCGAAGCCGAAGAAGTCGGTGGTGACCACGGAGGACGACAGGTCGCTGGGCTTGGTGACGAAAATCTTCGGCGCCCTGGTGTTGTCCTTCGGCAATTGCCCGGCATTGGCCTTGAACAGCGTCTTGGCGACCGCGAATTTCGTCGTCTTGGCCGACTTGCTGGAGAAATGCTCCTGGGCAAAAGGCTGCTTCTTGAACTTCGACAGGCAGTCGAAGCGGACGATCGGGCTGACGATGACGTCGCCGACCTCGACCTGCTTGCCGATGCCGCCGGCTGTTCCCGTGGTGATGACGAGGGTCGGCTGTACCTCGGTGATGATCTGACGCCAGACGTCGATGTTCGGCAGCTGCGGGCCGTCCTGCGACATGTGCGAGTCGGATTTGAAGATCACGACCTTCTTCTTGCCGATCGTCGTGGTCCAGTAGGTGCCGAGCCGCTTCGCCTCGATCGCCGGACAGCCGTTGCGCATCTTCTTGGAGATAGCAGCGTAATTATGCGTGTAGGGCACGTAGTCGTTGCGGGAATCCTTGCCCGGCGTCAGCACGCGGCTGAGCGCGTGGCCTTCGTCGACGGTCCAGGTCACGACCAGCACGTCCGCGCGCGGCAACGGGCCCTTGCCGTCGCCTTTCGGCTTCGGTCCGGTTTGCGGCGCCAATCCCTTGGGCCAGGGAATGTCGGTGAAGCGCGACAGGCCGGTCGCGGTCGAGAAGGCAAGGAACGCGCGGCCCTCGCTCGATTCGGAATCGAAATCGATGATCTCGCGTTGAAAGTCCTCCGCATTGACCTTCGCGGTCTTCTTCACGGCGACGTCCGCGATACGCTTGACCGTAAAGGTCTCGCGCGGTGGCGGCGTCGTGATCGGATCGAACCCAAGATTTCTCTGAACCCATTTGCGATCGGCCGGCATTGCATCGTCTCCGCCAATTGATTTTCACACGCGTCTGATTTTGACAAACGTCTTTCATTGGTCGGCCAAGGTGGCCGGCGGTTGCAATCTAAAATCGAATTCTTTGACATCGAATGGTCGGGGCTACTGACCGATTCTGTGTCGATTTTTGCTCGTGGAGGATTTCACCTGTCAAAGAAGAACTATTCTGAAAAAATGTCGCTCAATATCTGAACCAATCAGGTTCTCAGATTACACCTATAGTTGAGATGCGACAATCTGTCTTCCAATCACAAACGGAGGAAGTCATGGCAAGCTCGACCAAGCGTGTTGCGTTGGTGAACAGCGCGCGGAAATTACCGAAGGGGGCCAAGCTCGTCGGCGCGGCCGATCCCAAGCAGGAAATCGAGATCAGCGTTCGCCTGCGCGCGAAGCGTGCCGACGACGAGAAGGTGATGGCGCTCGGTGCGCAACCGCCGCGCGAGCGGCAATATCTTTCTCGCGCCGAGTTTGCCGAAGAGATGGGCGCCGATCCCGCCGACATCGCCAAGATCGACGATTTCGCCCATCATCACGAACTCAACGTCAAGAGCGTGCACCTGGCCTCCCGCACGGTGAAGCTGACCG
Organism: Bradyrhizobium sp. LTSP849; assembly: GCF_000938255.1. Classification (GTDB taxonomy): domain Bacteria; phylum Pseudomonadota; class Alphaproteobacteria; order Rhizobiales; family Xanthobacteraceae; genus Bradyrhizobium. The sequence goes on from NZ_JYMR01000045.1 coordinate 299,463, forward strand.
GTACGGTGAAGGCGATGAGCGCGGCCTTCGGCGTCAAGCTCAACAAGGTCAAGCATGACGGCGCGACCTATCGCATGCGCAAGGGCAACGTGCAGATCCCGGCCGAGCTCGAAGGTATCGTGATCGGCGTGCATGGTCTCGACAATCGACCCGTTGCTCAGCCGCACTTCCGCCGCAGGACGGCGACGAAGGGCGCGACCGCGCGCGCGGGGCAGGGCGGCAGCTTCTCGGTCGAGCAGATCGCCCAGCTCTACAACTTCCCGGGCGGCGAGACGGGCGCCGGCCAGTGCATCGCCATCATCGAGCTCAACGACATCGACCAGAAGGGCCACCCCACGGGTGCCGGCTACAAGACGTCGGACCTGAAGGCCTTCTTCAAGAAGGCGGGCATCCCGATGCCGAAGATCGCCCCCGCAAGTGTCGACGGCGGCGCCAACAAGCCCGGCCATTCCGACGCCGACGGCGAAGTCGTGCTCGACATCGAGGTCGCCGGGGCGGTCGCACCCGGCGCCAAGATCGTGGTCTATTTCGCGCCCAACACCACCAACGGCTTCATCGACGCGGTCAAGGCCGCGGTCCACGACACCGCGCGAAAGCCCTCGGTGATCTCGATCAGCTGGGGCGGACCGGAAGATCCGGCCGGCTCGCAGCAATTCGTCGACGGCCTGAACGAGGCGATCCGCGATGCCGCCGCGATGGGCGTCACCGTCTGCGTCGCCTCCGGCGACAATGGCTCAGCCGACATGAGCGAAGGCTGGGACGGCAAGCCGCACGCCGACTTCCCGGCATCCAGCCCATTCGCGCTGGCCTGCGGCGGTACCAATCTGAAGGCGCCGAACGGCCACATCAACGAGGTGGTCTGGAACGGCGGGACGCAGGGTGGCGCGGGTGGCGGCGGCGTCAGCATCGTGTTCCCGCGGCCGCAATACCAGGCCCACGCCCATGTGCCGAAATCGCCGTCGCATTCGGTCGGGCGCGGCTTGCCCGATGTCGCCGGCGACGCTGATCCCGCGACCGGCTACCAGATCTTCCTTAACGGCGTCATGACCACCATCGGCGGCACCAGCGCGGTGGCGCCCTTGATGGCCGGACTGATCGCCCGCATCAACGAGGCCACGACCAAGAAATTCGGCAAGACGGTCGGCTTCATCAACCCGCTGATCTACGCCTCGCATGCGCAGGGCGTGTTCCGCGACATCACGGTCGGCAATAACGACATCACCGGCTCCCTCCACGGCATGTACAAGGCCGGCCCCGGCTGGGATGCCTGCTCCGGCCTCGGCGTCCCCAACGGCGCGGCGTTGCAGAACCTGCTCGCGGTGTAAACGGCGGTCGCTCTTTTCCCTCTCCCCGTTCTTACGGGGAGAGGGCTACACCACGTCCAGCGGCTTGCCGCGCACATTCGGGCCGAACAGCGTCATTGCGATCACCACGATCAGCATCGCTGTGGTGATCAGGCTGAACACGCCGGTGACGCCGGCTTCCTTCAGCATGTAGGCGACGATGAAGCCCGAGAACGTCGCGCTCAGGCGGCTCATCGAATAGACGAGACCGGAGGCCTGAGCCCGGATCTGGGTCGGAAACACCTCGGTCTGGTAGGCGTGATAGGCGTAGGACATCGTGGTGTTGCAGGCCGTCAGCAGCACGCCGCAGACGATCAGCACACTGGGCTCGGTCAGTTGCGCGAACGCCATGCCGAAGACGATGATGGCGATGCAGGCACCCGCGATGATCCATCGGCGCTCGAATTTGTCGGCGAAGGTGGCAGCCAGCAGCGGCGCGATCGGATAGGCGAAGGCGACGATGAAGGAATATTGCAGGCTCTTGGTGACAGTGATGCCCTTCTGGACCAGCAGCGTCGGTACCCAATTGGCGAAGCCATAGAAGCCGAAAGCCTGGCAGAGGTTGAACACCATGAAGAGGAGGACGAGCGAGAGATAGGGCGGCCGGAACAGATCGGCGAAGCGGACCCGCGCGGTCGCCTGCATCGCCTGGTGTGCGGATGGCATCAGGGGGCGTGAGCCCGCGCCGCCGCTCGCGGCCTCCAGCGTCGCCATAATGCGGAGCGCCTCGTCGTTGCGCCCGTGGCGCGCGAGCCAGAGCGGGCTCTCGGGCAGGAACAGCCGCACCACCCAGACGATCATGCTGGCGGCAGCGCCGATCAGCACCACCCAGCGCCAGCCCTCGACGCCGTAAGGTGCGAGCGGCACCAGCCACCAGGCGAGGAAGGCGACGACGGGCACGGCCACGAACATGATCGACTGGTTGACCGCAAAGGCACGTCCGCGCATCCGGCTCGGCACCAGTTCGGTGATGTAGGCGTCGATGGTAATGACCTCGACACCGATGCCGATACCGGCGAGGAAGCGCCAGAACAACAGGCCTTCCGAGGAGGTCTGGCAGGCCATGATCACGGATGCCGCGGTGTAGCCGAGCAGGGCATAGGTGAAGATCGCGCGCCGCCCGAAGCGGTCAGCGAGGAAGCCGAGGAAGAAGGTGCCGACGAACAGCCCGGCAAAGGTTGCGGCGACGAAGGCGCCAATGCCGGAGAAGCCGAAAAAGGCCGTTGTCGTCGTGGAGAGCAACCCGCTGCGGCTCAGGCCCGGCGCGATATAACCGGTCAGGAACAGATCGTAGATCTCGAAACAGCCGCCGAGCGAGAGCAGGATGACGAGGCGCCAGACGTAAGAAGTCCCTGGCATGGCCTCGAGCCGTCGCGAGATTTCGTCGGGTGCCGATGGCGCAGCGCCGAGCTCAAAGCCTGTGTCGATGCCGACAACGCTCATGATGTCCTCCCCGTGGCACGCGGATCGCGCGCGGTTCCCGGCGGCTCATCTCTGAGGTTTTTCGTGAACCTTGCCGGGCCGCGCCATGTTGGCGGGTCGAAGCCAGAAATCCAGAAGAACATATCGATGGGAGCGTTCGAGATTTTCGAACTCGGTCTTTCTTCACCTCGCCCCGCTTGCGGGGAGAGGTCGGATCGCATCGCGAGATGCGATCCGGGTGAGGGGTACAGCTCCCTCGGCGACCCTCAAGCGTGGAGAGAGGCCCCTCACCCCAACCCTCTCCCCGTAAGAATGGGGCGAGGGAGCGCACCGCCGTCGAGGAGGCGTCAATCGCTCCTCATCCCGCCAGTGTCGCCTGCCAGCCGCCGCTACGCACCTGCTCGGCGATCAGCGACAGCATCAACCGGCGCATCTCTTCCATCGCGTACGTCATCGGGCGGTTGCGCAGGCGGCAGAGGTAGAGCGTGCGGGTCAGCTTCGGCTCGATCACCTCGCGTGCGACGAGGCGGCCGGCCGCGAGCTCCTCCCGTGCGAACAGCTTTGTCGCGATGGTGCAGCCCAGCCCTTCCACCAGCGCGCCGGTCATGCCCGTGATCGAGTTGGCGTGCAGGATCGCGCTGCCCTCCAGCCGCTTGAGCAGGACCGGATCGTCCAGCAGTGCGCGCGAGGACAGGCCGAGGCCATAGCGCAACAGGATCAGCGGCAGCCGGTTCAGCTCCTCGAAGCGGATCGGGGCCTTGCCCTTGCCGACCAGTTTTGGAATGCCGACGAGGAACATCTCTTCTTCGAGCACGGCTTCCGTGATCAGCTCCTTCTCCGACGGCGGATTGTAGACCAGCGCCAGATCGACGCTGGAGATCATCAGGTGCATCAGCGTCGCGCCGGACAGGCTTTCGGTCAGCGACAGCTTGAGCTTGGGATATTTGGTGAGCACCGTGCGCATCAGCTCCACGCCGATCGCCTTGACGCCGGAATTGGCCATGCCGATGGAAATATCGCCGGCAATGACGCGGGCGCCTTCGCGCACTTCGGTCTCGGCCTCTGCCATCGCGCGCAGGATGATGCGCGCGTGCTCATAGAGCCGCTCGCCAGCCGCCGTCGGTTCCATGCCGCGCGGCTTGCGCTCGAACAAGGGCGTTGCGAATTCGGCCTCCAGATTCGAGATATGATGGCTGAGCGCAGACTGCGCGACGTTGACCTGGTCGGCCGCACGCGACAGGTTCCGCTGCTCGTAGACGGCAATGAAATAGCGGAGCTGGCGCGAATCCATGGGGTAAAGCGTTCTATAAGCGCGAAGGCAATCTTCGATAGATTATATTTTTCAGAAGGCTTGTGAAGACCTAGTCTTCGCAAGCCGAACGGACAGGGAGTGAGGTATGGCTGAGACCGGATTGCCGCTCGAAGGCGTGCGGGTCGTCGAGATGACCCACATGGTCATGGGCCCGACCTGCGGCATGATCCTCGCGCAGTTCGGCGCCGAGGTGATCAAGGTCGAGCCGCCATCGGGCGACAAGACCCGCACCCTTGGTGGCATGGGGACGGCATTCTTCCCGCTGTTCAACCGCGGCAAGCGCAGCGTCGTGCTGGATTTCGAAAAGCCTGAAGACCGCGACACCATGCACCGGCTGCTCGAGACGGCCGATGTGTTCCTGGAGAATTTCCGCGATGGCCAGCTCGAGAAGCAGGGGCTTGGCACCGAGGAATTACGCCGCCGGCACCCGCATCTGATCATCGCGGGCCACAAGGGCTTTCTCTCCGGCCCCTATGAGCATCGCCCGGCGCTCGACGAGGTCGTGCAGATGATGTCGGGGCTGGCCGCCATGACCGGCACGAAGGAGAAGCCGCAGCGCGTCGGCTCCTCCGCCAACGACATCATGGGCGGCATGTTCGGCGTGATCGCGATCCTGGCAGCGCTCTATCAAAAGCGCGGAGGCAAGCGCGACGGTGCCGACATCCGCATCGGCCTGTTCGAGAACTGTCTGTTCCTGGTTGCCCAGCACATGGTCGAATACGAGATGACGGGCAACAAGCCGCGCTCGATGCCAGAGCGAGAGCACGCCTGGCCGATCTACGACATCTTTGATGCCGCCGGCGACGGACGCATTTTCATCGGCGCCGTGACCGAGGGCCATTGGCAGAGTTTTTGCCGCGAGTTCGGGCTGGCAGATCTTCTCGATGATCCCGCTTTGCGGACGACGACCGATCGCATCCTGGCGCGGCCGCGGATCATTCCGCGCGTGGCCGAGATCATCAGGCAGTGGAACGTGGCGGAGCTGTCGCAAAGGCTCGACGCGCTCAACATCTGTTTTTCGCCGATCAACCGGCCCGAGGATCTCCTGACCGACCCGCATGTGCTGCGGCCGGGCGGCCTCGTCACCAACACCACCGCGGACGGCAATCCGTTCCATGTGCCGGCGCTGCCGGTCGAGTGGAATGGCAGCCATTTCGGTGAGGGCCTGAAGGTCGCGCCGCTCGGCGCCGACACATCCGCCGTTCGCGCCGAGATCGACAAGGACGACGTCACGTCAAAAGCCGCTGGGAGGCGCGCATGAGCCGGATCGAGACAATCTATCCCACCGATCGCGTCAGCCTGCGTGAGGTCGGCTTGCGCGACGGGCTCCAGCTCGTGAAAAAGATTCCATCAACCGAGGCCAAGCAACGCTGGATGCGCGAGGAATACGCCGCCGGCGTTCGGCATTTCGAGGTCGGCTCGTTCCTGCCGGCAAAGACCTTTCCGCAATTCGTCGACGTCCGCGATGTGATTGCAACGATGGGGAGCCTGCCTGGCGCCCATGGCATTGCGCTTGCGCTCAATGAGCGCGGCGTCAATGAGGCGCTGGAGTCCGGCGTTGGTGAGATCGCCTCAGTGGTTTCCGCGACCGAGGAGCACAGCCAGGCCAACGCGCATCGCTCGCGCGAATCCGCAATCGCCAATGTGAAACGGCTGTGCGAGATGCGCGACGCCAGCCCTCACAAGCCGCTTGTCAACGCCGCGATCTCGATGGCGCTGGGCTGCTCGATCACCGGTGCGGTCGATCCCATCGAGGTGCTGCGTCTGGTCGACAAATGCCTGGAGGCCGGTGTCGATTTCGTCGCGATCGCCGACACCGTCGGCTACGCGGGCCCGAAGCACGTGGCCGAATTGTCGCGCGACGCGGTCAGGCTCGCCGGCTCAAAACCGATTTGCATCCATCTCCACGACACCCGCGGCATGGGCATCGCCAACGCTGCGGCTGCTCTTGATGAAGGCGTCCGCATCCTCGACGGCTCCCTCGGCGGCCTCGGCGGCTGCCCCTTCGCGCCAGGCGCAACGGGTAACGTCGTGTTCGAGGATCTCGTGTTCCTGTGCGAGAGCAAGGGGTTCGCAACGGGCATCGATCTTGAGAAGCTGATCGCGGTGCGCAAGATTTTGCGCGAGGAGATGCCGGGCGAAGCGTTGTACGGCGGTGTGGCGCGGGCGGGGTTGCCCGGCGGAGCGGCGAAGGCGGCTTAAAGCGAAATGCGCGCTACTCGTCCTTCTCCCCTTGTGGGAGAAGGTGGCGCGAAGCGCCGGATGAGGGGTTTCTCTCCGCGAACTCAAATCGAGAGAGACTCTCTTGCTGAGAAAGACCCCTCACCCGTCTCGCCGCTGCGCCATAGCCGATGCGAAGCATCGGCGTTCTTAAGTGACGGCGGCCGAAGGCCGCCTATGCCACCCTCTCCCACAAGGGGAGAGGGGAGGGCACCGTCTATGCGGCAACCTACTCATGCCGATGCCCGTGTTTCCGCGCCTTCGCCTGCTTGCCGTCCCCAGTCGGGATCATCACCACGCGCCCATAACGCACGCCGCGTTCGGCGATGATGTGGTCGGCGAAATGCTTGACCTCGCTTGCGTCGCCGCGCAGCGCGGTCATCTCCATGCAATTGTTGTCGTCGAGATGGACGTGCAGGGTCGCCAGCGCGAGGTCGTGGTGGCCGTGGAATTCCTGCACCAAGCGCTTTGAAAGATCGCGGGCGGCGTGGTCGTAGACATAGACGAGGCCGGCGACGCAGGGGCCGGTCTGTGCGGTATCCTCGGTGCTCTGTTGCAGGCCGGCGCGCGCGAGGTCGCGGATGATCTCGGAACGGTTCTGGTAGCCGCGCGCTTCGGCCGCGGCATCGATCTCCGCCAGCAAATCGTCCTCGATCGTGATGGTGATGCGTTGCATCAGATACTCTCCGTGCGCCTCGCCTATGTCCGTTGAACCGTAGCCCGGATGGAGCGTAGCGCAATCCGGGGCGGTGCCGATATGTTAGCAGAACCCGGATTTCGCTGCGCTCCATCCGGGCTACGCAGATCTTATCTCGCTCTCCTCACAGCCGCGTCGCGCGCAGCCGCAGCGCATTCCCGACCACGCTGACTGAGGACAGCGCCATCGCCGCTGCCGCAATGATCGGCGAAAGCAGCACGCCAAAGGCCGGATAGAGGATGCCGGCCGCGATCGGAATCCCCGCGGCGTTGTAGATGAAGGCGAAGAACAGGTTTTGGCGGATATTGCTCATGGTCGCCTGCGACAGCTTTCGCGCCCGCACGATGCCGGTGAGATCGCCTTTGAGCAGGGTGATGCCTGCGCTCTCCATCGCCACGTCGGTGCCGGTGCCCATGGCGATGCCGACTTCGGCTGCCGCCAGCGCCGGCGCGTCGTTGACGCCGTCGCCGGCCATGGCGACGCTGCGGCCGGCCTTTTGCAGCTTTGTCACCACCGCGCTCTTCTGGTCCGGCAGCACCTCGGCCTCGACATCGGCGATGCCGAGCTTCCGCGCCACGGCTTCAGCCGTGGTGCGGTTATCGCCGGTCAGCATGATCACCTTGATGCCCTCGGCCGCGAGCGCCTTCAGCGCCTCCGGCGTTGAGGCCTTGACCGGATCCGCAATGGCAAAGAGGCCGGCGAGCGCACCATCGATGGCCATATTGATGACGGTCGCGCCATCGCCGCGCAGGCGCTCGGCCTCGACGTCGAGTGCCTTGGTGTCGATGCCGATCGAGGCAAAGTATTTTGCATTGCCGAGCACAATCGTTTTGCCATCGACCCTGCCGGTTGCGCCCTTGCCTGTCGGGGAATCGAACCGCTCGACTTGGCCGAGCGCGAGCTGTTTATCCTTCGCCGCACGCATGATGGCATCGGCCAAAGGATGCTCGCTGGCGCGCTCGACGCTGGCGGCCAGCCGGAGGATGTCGTCTTCCGCATGGCCGGCAACCGGAACGATCGCAACCACCTTGGGCTTGCCTTCGGTCAGCGTGCCCGTCTTGTCGACCACGAGCGTGTCGATCTTCTCCATCCGCTCCAGCGCTTCGGCGTTCTTGATCAGCACGCCCGCTTGCGCGCCGCGGCCGACGCCGACCATGATCGACATCGGGGTCGCAAGTCCCAGCGCGCAGGGACAGGCGATGATCAGCACGCTGACGGCGGCGACGAGACCGAAGGCCAGCCGCGGCTCCGGTCCGAACCAGGCCCACGCAGCAAAGGCGATGATGGCAACGGCGATGACTGTCGGTACGAACCAGCCCGCGACCTGGTCGGCCAGCCGCTGGATCGGCGCGCGCGAGCGCTGCGCATCCGCGACCATCTGCACGATCTGCGACAGTAGCGTCTCGCGCCCGACCTTGTAGGCACGCATGATGAAGCTGCCGGACTGGTTCAGTGTGCCCGCGATTACCTCGGCACCGGGCTCCTTGGTGACCGGCATGGACTCGCCGGTGACGAGGGATTCGTCGAGCGAGGAGCGGCCTTCGAGAATGACGCCGTCGACCGGCACCTTCTCACCGGGACGAACGCGCAAGCGGTCGCCGGCGTGCAGTGAATCGATCTCGACTTCATGCTCGCTGCCGTCCGCATCGACGCGGCGCGCGGTCTTTGGCGCAAGCTGCAACAGCGCCTTGATCGCGCCGGACGTCGCATCGCGGGCGCGCAGTTCCAGCACCTGGCCGAGCAGCACCAGCACGGTGATGACGGCAGCGGCCTCGAAATAGACGGCAACCGCGCCCTCATGGCCGCGGAAGGTCGCGGGGAAGATCTGCGGCGCGATGGTACCGATCAGGCTGTAGACATAGGCGACGCCGGTGCCCATCGCGATCAGCGTGAACATGTTGAGGTTGCGGGTGACCAGCGACTGCCAGCCGCGGACGAAGAACGGCCAGCCGGCCCAGATCACCACGGGCGTTGCGAAAACGAGCTGGATCCAGTTCGACAGTGTCGGGTCGATCCAGTTGTGCGGACCGGCGAGATGGCCGCCCATCTCCAGCACCACCGCCGGCAGCGCCAGCGCGCCGCCGATCCAGAACCGCCGCGTCATGTCGGCGAGCTCCGGATTGGGTCCGGTCTCCAGGCTCGCGACCTCCGGCTCCAGCGCCATGCCGCAGATCGGGCAGCTGCCCGGTCCGATCTGCCGGATCTCCGGATGCATCGGGCAGGTGTAGATCGTGCCCGCGGGCATCTCCGGTTCGGGCGCCTCGTGCTCTTCGTTTTTCTTGGCGAGATATTTTGCGGGATCGGCGGCGAATTTGGTGCGGCAGCCGGCGGAGCAGAAATGGAATGTCTCGCCGTGATGCTCAAAGCGATGCTTTGAGGTCGCGGGATCGACCGTCATGCCGCAGACGGGGTCGAGGACCTTTGCTGCGGCATCGCTATGCTGATGCGCGTGATTGCCGTGTCCACCGCAGCATGACGAAGCTGCCGGCTTCGCAGCGGCCGGCGCGGCCTTGGCGGAACAGCCGCATCCCGAATGAGCGTCCGCCTCGTGATGATGCCCGTGTTCGGCGTCGTTCATTCCCGTGCTCCGGCCTTGCAACTTATACCCTAGGGGGGTATATAGACGGCATGCGTAAGGACATCAAGGCATCCGTCGGAAAACGGCTCGGCCGGATCGAGGGGCAGGTTCGCGGCCTCTCGAAAATGGTCGAGGACGACCGCTACTGCATCGATATCGTCACGCAGATCTCGGCGGTGCGTGCCGCACTGCGCCGGGTCGAGGAAGAGGTTTTGAAGGACCACGTCGCCCATTGCGTCGAGCACGCTATCGCCAGCGGCGACAAGGCGGATCAGCGCGAGAAGATCGCGGAGCTGATGGCGGTGATTGGGCGGGCGGAGCGGTAGGTTTTCCCTGTCGTCCCGGCGAAGGCCGGGACCCATAACCCCAGGGAGGAGTTTGGCGAAGATTCGCCGTTCGGGACTTCTACCGCCTGCAATCGATAAATCACGCGGTACGGGTCCCGGCCTTCGCCGGGACGGCACCGAATATGTTGGATGGCAGTCGCGTTAAGCTTCTTCCCGATTGGCGCTAAGCCGCCCTCTCGCGCGTCCGTCCCCGCTGCCTTGGCCGATACATCGCGATTGTCTTCAGCAGCAGAAAATGCTCCGAGATGGTGACGCGTTCGACCGTTTCCGCAGGCTGCGCGCTCACTTCTTCAGCTGAAACTTGAGCCGGCGCTTCTTCGTCAATCGCTTCAGGAACGAGCGGCGGCGCACTGATCGTTTCTGGAAACACCCCGAATGAGCCCGCTACCTCCTCGAGCGGCTTTTGCTTGTCGGCCCAGTGCAGAGCGGTGTAGTCGAAGCCGTGCACGATGGTGGGTTTGACGACTTCGAAATAGGGCGAGATGTCGAAGTCGCGGGGCATGTAGAGCGAGGAATCGCGGATGTGCAGGATCTCGCGGCGCGCGGCGCGGCTGCCGGCCTTGGTGATCTTCGGCAGGATCGGATAGCGCACGGCGTCGAAGGCCTGCGCGATCAGCGCCGAGCAGATGATCTTGGTCGGATCGCCCGAGCCGATCGCAATCATGCGCCGCCGCCAGCGCTGCGGTATCGGCAGCGGAAACAGGAAGCGCATGAGGTCGACGATGTTCTTGGTGTCGTAGCCGAACCCGATGCGGTTGATCGCATAGCGGCAGACCGTGGTGCGGTCCTCGTAGGACAGCCCGACCGGACGGCAGACGCGGGTGTGATAGGGGAAATATTTCGACAGCGGCGCGGAGGTGACGCCTTCACCGATATTGGCCTCGATCAGCACATGCGGTTCGCCGTCAGGCTCCGCTGCGCCCTCGATCGCGCCGACATAGAGCGCGGCATGCGACCAGGTCGACTGCGTCAGATATTTGATGATGCCGGAGATGCGGTTGTTGCCCTCGACCAGCAGCACGTCGCCAGGCTCGATGACGCCGCGCAAATGCTCCGGGTCGCTCGGCGTGAACGGCTCGTAGCCCGGCACCTCCTTTGAGAGGTACGCGGCAATCAGCTTGCCGACTGAATCTAGGACCGTCCCCATGAACTCCCCCCACGGCCTTTTCCGGCCGTCTTTTCTCTTCTCTATCATGGTCGGAACGTGTTGCAATTCGGTTCATCGCTCTGTGAGCTCAAGCACGATTGATTCACCATGATGGTTGCCGCGCAACATCAGATACGGCAAAGTTCGCGAGCTGTTCCCGTTTGCCGCAAGTCCCCGGAAACCATGACATGACAATCACGCGCCGCAGCTTCCTATCGGCGTCGGCGGGCTTTGCCGCAATGCCGGTCCTGCGCGCAACCGCCGCGACCTTGCCGCGCGAAGCTGACATTGTCGTGATCGGCGCCGGCGCGGCTGGCATCGCCGCAGCGCGGCGTGTGATGGCGGCCAATCGCAAGGTCGTGGTGGTGGAAGCGGCCTCCCAGATCGGCGGCCGCTGCATCACCGACAGCACGACCTTCGACGTCCCGTTCGATCGTGGTGCGCGCTGGATGCACAATCCCGACACCAACCCGATGATCCGGCTAGGGCGCAGCGTCGGGCTCGACGTCCTGCCGGCGCCATCCGGGCAGAAGATGCGCATCGGCCGCCGCAATGCACGCGCCGGCGAGACCGAGGAGTTTTTGGCGGCGCTGGTGCGTGCCAACCGTGCCATCGACGAGGCCTCGCGCGGCAAGCTCGATACATCCTGCGCGTCGGTGCTGCCGAAGGACCTTGGCGATTGGGCGGGCGCCGCCGAATTCGTGCTGGGCGCGAGCTTTGCCGGCAAGGATCTGAAGGAGCTGTCCGCGATCGACAAGGCGCGCGCGCAGGACCGCAATGCCGCGATCGCTTGCCGGCAGGGGCTGGGCACGCTGATCGCAAAACTCGGCGAGCAGGCGCCGGTCGCGCTCTCGACGCCAGCGAGCCGGATCGTCTGGAGCAATCGCGACGTCAGTGTGGAGACGCAATCCGGCAAGATCAGCGCGCGCGCCGCCATCATTACGGTCTCGACCAATGTGCTGACCTCGGGTGCGATCAAGTTCGCACCGGATATTCCCAAGCGCACGCTTGATGCCGTCTCAAAGCTCGGGCTCGGCAGCTATGATCACATCGTGCTGCAACTGCCGGGCAATCCGCTCGGCCTTTCGCGCGACGACATTCTCATCGAGCAGAGCAACTCGACGCGCACCGCGCTCATGTTCGCCAATATCGGCGGCTCCTCTTTGTGCTCGATCGATGTCGGGGGCGGATTCGGCCGTGATCTCTCGGAGCAGGGCGAGAAGGCGATGACGGCCTTCGCCAAGGAATGGATCTCAAAACTGTTCGGCAGCGAGGCGGCAGCCGCCGTGCAAAAGACCAGCGCAACGCGCTGGAACGCCTCGCCTTATGTCATGGGCGCGATGTCGGCGTCTTCACCCGGCGGCCAGCTCTCGCGGAAAATCCTGACCGAGCCGATGGGCTGCATGTTCCTTGCGGGCGAAGCCACGCACGAGACGCTCTGGGGCACCGTCGACGGCGCCTGGGAAAGCGGCGAGCGCGCGGCCGATGCGGCGCTTCGCAAGATCGGCGCGCTGAAGGACGAGCCGGCCGACGTGCCGACGCAGTCGATGAAGCGGCGGCGGACACGGCCGCAGTAAAGGAATTGATTGTCGTCCCGGCGAAGGCCGGGACCCATAACCACAAAACGTGGTTTGGCGAAGACTCGTAGTTCGGTACCTCTACCTGCCGCAACCAATAAATCACGCGGTATGGGTCCCGGCCTTCGCCGGGACGACGGAGGGAGCTATCGCAAAATCCCATCCAACACCGGCAGCCCCGCAATCACGGCTATCGCAATCAGTGCGTAGCAGATGCCGCGAAACACCGTTTCGCTGGCGCGGCCGAACAGCGATGCGCCGAAGGCGACGCCGATCGCATAGACCGGGCCGACGATGAGCGAGAGCAGGAGCGACTCGCGCGAAATAAGCCCGGTGGCGGCGTAGCTGACCATCGAGAAGAAATCCGACGCGCCGAAGAACAGCAAGATGTTGGCGCGCGCGACGATCGAGGCGATCGGGCGGCCGAGCCAATAGCCGACGATCGGCGGTCCGCCGGTTTGCGCCAGCCCACTGCAGAAGCCCGACAGGCCACCGATGCCGACCGAGAGCCAGGCGTGGTCCTTGCCGCGATAGCGCCAGCCAGACAGCAGCAGCAGAAGCAGCGCGGCGACGAAGCAGGAGATGATCCAGCGCGTGGTGACGGGGTCGAGCACCCTGAGGAAATAGGTGCCGACGGGCACGCCGACCAGCGCGCCCAGCACGATCACCGCGGTGGCCTTGCGGTCTGCCTTCCGCCACGCATCGGGCAGCAGCGGCGCCGCCGCGACGAAATCGATGACGAGCAGCAGCGCAGCGACAAGCCGGGGCCCGGCGATGCTGCTCGCCAGCGGCATGAAGATCAGCGCCGAGCCGAAGCCGGAGAAGCCGCGTGCGGTGCCCGAAACGAAAGCGATGGCGCAGAGCGCCATCGCGATGGTGAGGCTGACGTCCTTTGGGAGAAAGTCAGTGAGGGTCATGCTTTATTATACAAGAGCATGATGTTGTCCGAACACCGCTTCACACTTTTCGGCATCATGCCCGTAACGTACCGCCGGTCTTCTTCGTCACCTCCGCCACGATCTTCGCGGCGACGGCCTCGATCTCCTGGTCGGTCAGCGTCTTCTCGCGCGGCTGGATTGTCACCGCGATCGCGATCGACTTCTTGCCGTCGTCGATGCCCTTGCCTTCATAGACGTCGAAGACGTTCACGCCGGTGATCAGCTTCTTGTCGACGCCTTGCGCGGCACGCGTGATATCGCCGGCCTTCACGGTGCGGTCGACGATGAACGCGAAGTCGCGCGAGACCGGCTGGAACGCCGACAGCTCGATCGCCGGTTTTGCGCGGGTCGGCTTCTTCTTGGCCTCGGGGAGGCGATCGAGGATCACCTCGAACACCATCAACGGGCCGCCGGCGCCGAGCGCCTCCAGCGCGCGCGGATGCATCTCGCCGAAATAGCCGAGCACGTTCTGCGGGCCGATCTGGATCGTGCCGGAGCGCCCCGGATGCAGCCATGCCGGTCCGCCGGCGACGATCTGCAACGCCTGCATCGGTGCGCCGGCCGCAGCCAGCACAGCAAGCGCATCGGCCTTGGCGTCGAACACATCGGTCTGCGCCGAGTCCGACCAGTGCCGGCCGAGACCCTCGGACGACGCAAAACCGCGGCGGACGCCGCTAGCGGCCATGAACTGATCCTGCGGACGATCGCCCTTGAACACCTGGCCGACCTCGAACAGCGCGACATCGCCAAAGCCGCGATCGGCATTGGCCTGCGCGGCTGCGACCAGGCCGGGCATCAAGCTCGGCCGCATATCCGAGAGATCCGCGGCGATCGGGTTGGCCACTTCGAGCGCGCGCTGGCCGCCGCCGAACAATTCGGCCGCAGCCTTTGTGATGAACGACCAGGTCACGGCTTCGATCATGCCGCGGGTCGCGAGCGCGCGCCTGGCGCGGCGGGTGCGAAGCTGGAGCGGCGTCAGCACCGGTTTGCGCGCGTCTTCGCCGCGCTCGAACGGCGTCATCGGCACCTTGTCGACACCGAAGATGCGGACGACTTCCTCGACGATGTCGGCGTTGCCATGAACGTCGGTGCGCCAGGAGGGCACCGCGACCTTCACAACCGGACCCGGCCCCGCCATCATGAAGCCGAGATGGGACAGGATGCGCTTCATCTCGACCTGCGGCACCTCGATGCCGGACAGCCGCTTGACCTCGGTGACCGGGAAATCGATCACGCGGTCGTCGCCAAAAGCCTTACCGACGACAATGTTCTCCGACGGCGCACCGCCGCACAGCTCCATCACGAGTTTGGTCGCGAGCTCAAGCCCCGGCACCATGAAGGCCGGATCGACGCCGCGCTCGAAGCGGTAGCGCGCATCCGAATTGATGCCGAGCTTGCGGCCGGTCTGGGCGACGTTGATCTCGTTCCACAGCGCCGATTCGATCAGCACGTCGGTGGTGTTTTCATCGCAGCCCGAAGCTTCGCCACCCATGATGCCGGCGAGCGATTCGACGCCGTGCTCATCGGCGATCACACAGATGTTGGAGTCGAGGTTGTAGGTGCGGCCATCGAGCGCGAGCAGCGTCTCGCCGTTGCGCGCGCGACGCACCACGAGATTGCCCTTGACCTTCTTGGCGTCGAACACGTGCAGTGGACGCGCGCGGTCGTAGGTCATGAAGTTGGTGATGTCGACCAGCGCGTTGATCGGGCGCAGTCCGATCGCGGTCAAGCGCTTCTGGAGCCATTCCGGCGACGGCCCGTTCTTGACGCCACGTACCAGCCGCAGCGCGAAGCCCGGGCACAGTGCTGCGTCTTCGACCGTGACTTTCACCGGGCAGGCGAATTCGCCTTTGATCGGCTTGATGGTCGGATCTTTGAACTTGCCCATGTCGGCGGCGGCGAGGTCGCGCGCGATGCCGTGCACACCGGTGCAGTCCTGCCGGTTCGGCGTGAGGTTGATCTCGATCACGGGATCGCCGAGCGCGGCCCATTCGGCGTAAGCAACGCCGATCGGGGCGTCCGCCGGCAACTCCATGATGCCGTCATGGTCGTTCGAAATTTGCAATTCGGCCGCCGAGCACAGCATGCCGCGGCTCTCGACGCCGCGGATGGTGCCGACGCCCAAGGTGATGTCTTTGCCGGGAATGTAGGTGCCGGGCGGTGAGAACACGCTGACGAGCCCTGCACGTGCATTCGGCGCGCCGCACACGACCTGCACGGGGGCAGCACCGCCACCGGTATCGACCATGCAGACGCGCAGCCGATCAGCATTCGGATGCTGCTCGGCCGAGATCACCTTCGCGATAGTGAACGGCTTCAGCGCCTTCGCCTTGTCCTCGATGTTCTCGACCTCGAGCCCGATCATGGTGAGCTTGTCAGCCAGCTTTTCCAAGGGCTCGTCGGTGTCGAGATGATCCTTCAGCCAGGAGAGGGTGAATTTCATGGCTGCTTTTTCTCCACGGAGACGGTCTGCTCCCTCTCCCGCTTGCGGGGGAGGGCTGGGGTGGGGGCTCTCTCCGCAATGGCAGTGGCGATTGTTTCGAGAACGCCGACGCGATTGGTCATGACATCGAGATTGCTGAAACGGAGCACCTTGAAGCCTTTCGCTTCGATTACGGCAGATCGCCGCGCATCAGCGCGTTCGCCCTCGTCAGAAAAATGCTGGCCGCCATCGAGCTCGATGACGAGCTTCGCTGTATGGCAGACGAAGTCGGCAACGTATTTCTCAATTGGTACCTGACGCCGGAAACTCGCACGGTTCAGCCGGCCGCCGCGCAGCTCCGACCAAAGAATGCGCTCTGCGTCGGTCGAGTTGCGTCTGAGCGCGCGAGCATTTGCACGCAGGCGGGGCGACATCTTCCAGTCCGGATGTTCAGGATCAACCATTGGCAACCCCATCGAGGAGAGACCCTCACCCCAGCCCTCCCCCGCAAGCGGGGGAGGGAGTCCGAGCGTCCTCGTGGCCGTAGCAATGGTATCCCAGCGAGCGCTCACGAGCTCAGCCCTCCCGCGAGCGTGGGCACTTCCAGCGGCTTGAAGCCGTAATGGGACAGCCAGCGGACGTCGCTGTCGAACATCTGACGCAGATCGGCGATGCCGTATTTCAGCATCGCGATGCGGTCGATGCCCATGCCCCAGGCAAAGCCCTGGTACTCATCGGGATCGATGCCGCAGGCGCGCAGCACGTTCGGATGCACCATGCCGCAGCCGAGAATCTCGAGCCAGTCCTCGCCTTCGCCGAAGCGGATCTCGCCCTTGTCGCGACGGCACTGGATGTCGACTTCCAGCGACGGCTCGGTGAACGGGAAGAACGAGGGCCGGAAGCGCATGTTGATGTGGTCGACCTCGAAGAACGCCTTGCAGAACTCGTGCAGGATCCATTTGAGGTGGCCGAGATGCGAGTGCTTGTCGATGACGAGGCCTTCGACCTGGTGGAATTGCGGCGTGTGGGTCGCGTCCGAATCGATGCGATAGGTGCGGCCCGGGCAGATCACGCGGATCGGCGGCTTCTGGCTCAACATGGTGCGCACCTGCACCGGCGAGGTGTGGGTGCGCAGCAGCATGCGTGAGCCGTCCTCCTTCGGGTGGAAGAAGAACGTGTCGTGCATCTCGCGCGCGGGATGGCCTTCCGGGAAGTTCAGCTTGGTGAAATTGTAGTCGTCGGTCTCGATATCAGGGCCTTCTGCGACCGAGAAACCCATGTCGGCGAAGATCGTGGTCAGCTCGTCCCAGACCTGGCTCAGCGGATGGATGCGGCCGGCATCAGTCGGCGCATCGCGCAGCGGCAAGGTGACGTCGATGGTCTCCG
The DNA here is from genome assembly GCF_000938255.1 of Bradyrhizobium sp. LTSP849. Taxonomy (GTDB): domain Bacteria; phylum Pseudomonadota; class Alphaproteobacteria; order Rhizobiales; family Xanthobacteraceae; genus Bradyrhizobium. The sequence continues at coordinate 316,852 of NZ_JYMR01000045.1, forward strand.
ATGCGAGCCGTGCATCGAGCGCGGCCGATTTCAGGAGGTCGCGCCGCGCGGCCAGCGCCTGCGTGACCTTGTCCTTGGCCAGATTGATTGCGGCGCCTTGCGTCTTGCGCTCGTCCGGCGACATCTTACCGAGCGTCGCGAGCAGCGCGGAGATCGAGCCCTTCTTGCCGAGCGAGGCGACGCGCACCGCTTCGAGCGCGGCTTCGTCGCCGGCGGCGGCGATCTGGTCGAGGATGGATGTTTCGAGCGTTGCGAGGTCGGACACGGTCAAATCCCTGCTGCTAAATTCGGCTGGGTTGTCGCCGCCCGAAGGCCGTAACGTCAAGCAAAAAGCCGGTCATTTCGGGCTCACAACCGGCTGGGTTGAACCTCGCGCGGAGGCCCGGCACCCAGGGAATACAAGGAGACTGCGCGATGCTCTCAAGATCATGTCTGACCGTTCTGGCCGTCGTTCTGTCGGTCGTCGGTACCCCGGCGCGCGCCATGGTTTGCATGGAGAAGTCCATGACGCTGGACGAGGTCGCCGACGCCATCAGCGCGCAGAAGGGCTGCAAAAGCGCGATGAAGCTGTTTCAGGATTGCGAATTAACCGCGAGCGGCGACGTCAAGCTCGGCGCCGCCGTCGAAAAGAAATGCGAGGCGGACTTCATGCCCAACCTCAACGCCGCGCAGAAACGGGCTTACCAACGCGAGATGCGCGTGTGCGACGGCAAGTACCGGAACAAGTCCGGCACCATGTATCTCTCGTTCACGGCATTCTGCCGGGCGGAGGTCGCCCAGCGTTACTCGCAACACGCGCTGAAGGCTGCGGGCCAGAAGGCCCGCTAGTCTCCTTAGGCGGCCAGCGCAGCCTTGGCCTTCTCGGCGATCAGCTGGAACGACGCCGGTTCGTTGATCGCGAGATCCGACAGCACCTTGCGGTCCACGGTGATCCCGGACTTGGCCATGCCGTCGATAAATCGGCTGTAGGTCAGGCCGAACGGACGGACGGCGGCGTTGATGCGCTGGATCCAAAGCGCGCGGAACGTGCGCTTCTTGCGCTTGCGGTCACGGAAGGCGTACTGCAAGGCCTTATCGACGGCCGGCTTTGCGGTGCGGATGGTGTTCTTGCGGCGGCCGCGGAAACCCTTGGCGGCCTTGTAGACTTTCTTGTGCTTGGCGTGGGCGGTCACACCGCGTTTGACGCGAGCCATGACAAAGATCCTTCAGAGATGACTTGGTTTTCGGATTGCCGCGGGATGCGCGGCACGGTTGGCAATGATCGTGGACGCGATCAGGCGTTCGGCAAGAAGTACTTCTTGACGTTGTCGCCGTCGGTCTTGAACAGCACGCGGGTGCCGCGGAGCTGACGGATCTGCTTCTTCGTCCGCTTGATCATGCCGTGACGCTTGCCGCGCTGGGCGTGCATCACTTTGCCGGTGGCAGTCACCTTGAAGCGCTTTTTAGCGCCCGATTTGGTCTTCAGCTTGGGCATTTTGCTCTCCTATGGCCATAACAGAATGCCGCCCGTGAAGGCGGCTGGCCGTCTAAAATGCTCGTTAGAGCGTTGATTGTGCTCAGGTTTTTACGAACTAGCGCAAAACCCGCACGGACACCGCCGCGGCAGCCCTTAAATCAGCCGGGCGATGAAGGCTGGGCTTATGGCAGAGCGAGAGCGAAATGGCAACGGTGAACCGCCGGAACGGGCTCACCGACTATTGGGGGTTGCCACCCCGATGTTCACGCTGTTTCGCCCGGAGCAGGACCAAAATGGCCCATTCTTCCCAATCGCTTTTGTCAGCTTTCGCTTCCCCGCGCCGCCTTGTGCTCTTCGCCACGCTTGCCGCGGCCGCCATCCCCTCGACCGCCGATGCCCGTGTCGGCGCCTATGACGGCGTCTGGAATGTCACTTTCGCCACCACCCGCGGCAATTGCAGCTCGGGCTACAGCGTCCCCTTCAGCGTGGCCGGCAGCCGGGTCTCGTCCGCCGGTGGCGGCCGGGTCTCGGGCTCGGTCAATCGCGGCGGTGCTGTCGCGGTCCAGGTTTCGGTCGGCGCGTCCCATGCCACCGGTGGCGGCCGGCTCGCCGGCGTCGTGGGAGCTGGTTCTTGGAGGGGCATCATCTCTGGCGACCAATGCAGCGGCACCTGGCAGGCAACGCGAACCTGAAACACAAACGGCCCGCCGGAGATCCGGACGGGCCGTTGAAATCTCGGCTGTACCGAGCTGGCGTCAGCGCGGCGCCAGCACCATGACGACCTGGCGGCCCTCGAACCGGGCGTCCTGCTCGACCTTGGCGAGCTCGGCGACGTCGGTCTTGATCTTGTCCAGCAGCTTGGTGCCGATCTCCTGATGCGCCATTTCGCGGCCGCGATAGCGCAGGGTGATCTTGACCTTGTCGCCCTCTTCGAAGAACCGCAGCATCGCACGCATCTTCACGTCATAGTCGTGATCGTCGATCATCGGGCGGAGCTTGATCTCCTTGATCTCGACGGTCTTCTGGCGCTTGCGGGCTTCGGCGGCTTTCTTCTGGGCGGAATACTTGTATTTCCCGTAGTCCATGATCTTGCAGACGGGAGGGCTGACATTCGGCGAAATCTCGACCAGATCCATGCCAGCTTCCTGGGCCATGCGAATGGCAAGAACGGTCTCGACCGTGCCCTTGTTGTCGCCGGTCTGATCGATCAGCTGGATCTGCGCATTGCGGATATCATCATTGATGCGCGGCCCGTCTTTGGCGGCTGGGGCCGGGGCTCTATTGGGACGGCGAATGGGTGGTTCTCCAAAGTTGTGAAAGGAAGCGGCTATTTTGAAGGAAGAAGCGTTTGCCGGCAAGCAAGTCGCGTGTACGGGAAGCGAAAAACCCTCAAATGCGAGGCATTTTGGCCACGCCTATCGGCACGGTGCTCGACATAGACACCTTGCTCCGGTTCCGCAAGCGTCCCAAAAGGTCAGGGTTGATACCGGATTATGCCATCGGACCGGCCCGGACAGCTCAAACCGCACAGCCCGAGTAAATGTTCCATGACCAACGCGATTCCCGAAGCCGTGCTCGACTTCATCGAAATGGGCGAGGGCCCGTCGGTCCGCAAGATCGCGGTGCGCAGCCGCGCCGGGCAAGGGCCCGGCCTGGTCTGGCTCGGCGGCTTCAAGTCCGACATGCAGGGCGGCAAGGCGGTGGCGCTGGATGGCTGGGCCGCAGAGCATGGCCGTGCCGCAGTCCGGTTCGACTATTCCGGCCATGGTGAATCCAGCGGCGATTTCGCCGACGGAACAATTGGAATGTGGCTCGAGGATAGCGTCGCCGTGTTCGAGCGCTTCTGCACCGGTCCTCAAGTGCTGATCGGCTCGTCCATGGGCGGCTGGATGGCGCTGCTGCTCGCGCGCGAGATCAGGAAGCGTTCCGGTAAGGCATCGCTCGCGGGCCTGGTGCTGATCGCGCCGGCGCCCGACTTCACCGAAGAGCTGATGTGGAAGAAGTTTTCGCCCGAGGTGAAGAAAGAGATCGAGACCAAGGGTTTCTGGCTGCGGCCGTCCGAATACGGTGACGGCTCGCCCTATCCGATCACGCGGAACCTGATCGAGGAGGGGCGCAATCATCTCGTGCTCGGCAGCGCCATCGATCTCGGCTGTCCCGTCCGAATTCTCCAGGGCGCGCAGGATCCCGATGTGCCGTGGCAGCACGCCTTCGCGCTGACGCATCGTCTGCCGGCCGACGACGTCGTGCTCACCATGATCCAGGACGGCGATCACCGCCTGTCACGCCCACAGGACATTGCGCGCATTCTTGCCGCGGTCGCGGAGATCGGGTGAACTGTTGCTCGGTGTCATTGCCCGCGAAAGCGGGCAATCCAGTATTCCAGAAGCCGTCGTGCTTTAACCGAGAAGCCGCGGCGTACTGGATGCCCGCCTTCGCGGGCATGACGAAGAAAGGGAGAAACGCCAATGACCACCACCGCCATGCTGCGCGCCTTCTGCGACGCGGTTGAACAGCGCAACGGCCGTGCCTTTGCCGATCTGTTCACCGAGGATGGCGTCTATCACGACGTGTTCTACGGCGCGTTTGCGGGCCGCGAAAAGATCGCGGCGATGGTCGATGACTGGTTCTATCGCACGGCGACCGATTTCCGCTGGGACATGCATGATCCCGTGTCCGACGGCACCACGCTCTATGCGCGCTACACCTTCAGCTACAAATCAACCTTGGCAGAAGCGAACGGTGCGCGGGCGATGTTCGAGGGCGTCGCGATCATGACGCTGCGCGACGGCAAGATCGTGAGCTATCACGAGGTCGCCAACACCGCGCCGGCCTTCGTCGATTTGAAGTTCGCGCCGGAACGGATCGCGAAGATCGTCGCCAAGCAGGGCGCGGAGCTGAAGGCGCGGCCGGAGATGAAGCGGCATCTGGCGTGACGACGGAGCACTACGGCGGCGACGGCTTTGCCACCGGCTTGCGCTGCGCAAGTGCTGCCACCGTCGCGGTGCCGATCGGGCCCTCCTCGTCGTAGAGCCAGCATTCGCCGATCGCCACGCCGTCGGACGCCTGGTGATTCACCACGTCGAAGCCGATCCAGTTCGTCACCGGCAGGCGGTGCAGGTAGATCGTCACGTCACTGTTGATGTAGCCGAGCCCCTTGTCGCCGGCATTGGCAAACGGACTTGCGAAATCGGCGCCGGTGGCGACATGGACGAACGGCGTCATCGGCACGCCCGCAACGAGCTCGCGCACCTCGCTCATCCAGAGCCGGCGTGGACCGAGCGAGCCCATATGGCCGACGATCGGCCGCGTCGTCCATTTGCCGTTCATGCCGAGCCTGGGATCGGTCGGTTTTGGAATGTCGGCCGGCTTCGGCGCGTCCCAGTTCGGCGGCGACCAGACGTTGCCCTCTGGATTTTGTGTTCGCCGCAGCAACTGGCAGGAGGCGCGCGCCATGCTGACTCCGCCGGAGAAGAACTCCGCCTCGACCACGCGGATGCGCATTCCGTCGCGCACGAGCCGCGTCGTCACTTCAATCGGCTTGTCGATCGTTGGTAGCCGAAACATGTCGACGGTCAATCGCGCCGGCACGAACTCAGGGCCGGAATGACGCTCCTCGATGGCGAAGCCGAGCAGGCCGACGATGACGCGGCCGTGCAGCGATTTCGGATCCCACGGACCATTGGCGACTTCCGTCGGATGGAATGTATCGCCGTCGCGGGTGAAGAAAGGCATGTTTGTCATGACGCGCGACCTTGAAGGAACGCGTGGGGAAATCAAGGGTCGCGAGAGCGCGGTCAGTAGCCACAACAACCGCTGTCATCGCCCGGCTTGACCGGGCGATCCAGTACTCCGAGGCAGTCGTGATTGAATCGAGAGCCGCGGCGTACTGGATGCCCCGCCTTCGCGGGGCATGACAGCGGAGGGTTAGGAGGCGGTGTGCCACTCCTCACGCACGCTTTCGTCGCGTTCGTCGGCGATCGCGTCTGCCCTGATCGCTGCGAACTCTTCGTCTCGCACCAGCTGCCCCAACGCCCACACCGCCGCCCCCCGCACCAGCGGACTCGCGTCTCCCAGCAATCGCCGCGCCTCCGCCGCCAGCGCCGCATCACCGGAGTTGCCGATCGCGATCAGCACATTGCGCAAGAAGCGGTCGCGACCGATGCGCTTGACCGGCGACTTCGTGAACAGCGCACGAAACGATGCATCGTCGAGCCGTGCCAGCTCGGCCAGCCCCGGCGCGCGCAGCTCGTCGCGCGCGGCGAGCTTTGCTTCACGGCCTTCCTGCGCGAACTTGTTCCAGGGACAGGCGGCGAGGCAATCGTCGCAGCCATAGATGCGGTTGCCGATGGCTTCGCGAAATTCGGGCGGGATCGGTCCCTTGTTCTCGATGGTCAAATACGAGATGCAGCGCCGCGCATCGAGCTTGTAGGGCGCGGGAAAGGCCGCGGTCGGACAGATGTCGAGACACGCCCGGCACGAACCGCAATGATCGATCTCGGCGTTGTCGCGCGGCAGCTCCAATGTCGTGTAGATCGCGCCGAGAAACAGCCATGAGCCGAACTCGCGCGAGACGAGATTGGTGTGCTTGCCCTGCCAGCCCAAACCCGCGGTCTGCGCGAGCGGCTTCTCCATCACCGCCGCGGTGTCGACGAACACCTTGACCTCGCTTGGCACGGTCGCGACCAGCCAGCGCGCCAGCGCCTTCAGCCGCTTCTTGATGAGGTCGTGATAGTCGTCGCCCTGCGCATAGACCGAGATCGCCGCGCGCGTGCGCTGTTGCAGGATTTTCAGCGGATCAGAGTCGGGACCATAGTTGACGCCGAGCATGATCACCGAGCGCACGTCCTGCCACAGGCCGCGCGGATCGACACGGCGCTCCGGCTGTGCCGCGAGCCAGTCCATGTCGCCATGGCCGCCCGACGCGATGAATTCGAGAAAATATTTGCCGGCGTCTTCGATCGTGCCCGGCTCGGTGATGCCGATGCAATCGAAGCCGAGCGCCTGCGCCTCGCGTGCAAGCGCCGTCTTCAGTTCAGTCGGATCGGAGTTCAGAAATCCAGGTCCACGTAGGTCCGCGACGCCGGCACGCCCGCGAGCCATTCGCTCAGCAGCGGACGGAACGACGGGCGGGATTTCACCCGCGCGTACCACGCCTTTGCCGCGTCGTCCTCGCTCCATGGCACGTCGCCCAGATAGTCGATCGCCGAGAGATGCGCCGCGGCGGCGAGATCCGCGTAAGTGAGCCTATCGCCGGCGAGGAAGTTACGCGTCTGCGCCAGCCAGCCGATATAGGCCAGATGATAGCGCACATTGGCCTTGGCGGCGCGCATCACGTCGGCCGAGGGCGGGCCGCCGCCGTTCTCCTCGCTCATGAAGCGCTTGTAGATGCGCTCGGTGACGAGCGGATGGGAGACTTCCTCGAAGAATTTTTCGTTGAACCAGGCCATCAGCCGGCGCACCTCGACACGCTCGGCGATCGTCTCCGGCATCAGCCGCTTGGGGCCCATCTCGGCGCCATAGGCCTCGTCGAGATATTCCGCGATGATGGGGGCGCCCGGAATTGGCGGCTGCTCGTCGTCCACCAGCACCGGCGTGGTGCCGGCCGCGTTGAGCAGCAAAAATGCCTCGCGCCGTTCCCAGCTGCGTTCCTCGACCAGCTTCGGCTCAAGCCCGTATTCGCCCGCGATCAGGCGGATGAAACGCGAATGCGGACAGAACGGATGATGAAACAGCGTAAACATGAAGCCTTTGACTATTTGATGGTGCTTAAGAATCCATCAATGTTTGTGCGGCGCCACACTAGTCTTTCAAAACCGCGAAGCAAGGGCGTGACGGCGCATTTTGCGATTGCAGCAAAGAGGCGAATAGGCGAGAAGAGCCCCGTTTTCCAGCGGAAATGGACCGTAAATATGTCAGATGCAATACGGGCAGTGATCCTCGGCATCATCGAGGGTGTGACCGAGTTCCTTCCCGTTTCCTCGACCGGCCACCTGCTGCTTGCGGAGCGCTTCTTCGGCCTCGGCGAGGGCGCCTTCTGGGATTCGTTTACGGTTCTGATCCAGCTCGGCGCGATCCTTGCGATCGTCGTGTTGTACTTCAAGAAATTGTGGGACGTCGCGATCGGCATGTTCACCGGCGACGCCTATGCGCGCCGCTTCGTGATCGGCGTGCTGGTGGCGTTCCTGCCCGCGGTCGTCGTCGGCCTCGTCGCCGGCAAATACATCAAGAGCATGCTGTTCAATCCGTGGGTGGTGTGCTTCTCGCTGATCGTCGGCGGCGCCATCCTGCTATGGGTCGATCGGCTCGATCTCAAGGCGCGCGAGCATGACGCCACCAAATTTCCGCTGCTGATGTATCTCTATATCGGCATCGCGCAGTGCATCGCGATGATCCCGGGCGTGTCGCGCTCCGGCGCCAGCATCGTCGCCGCGATGTTTTTGGGGGCCGACAAGCGCGCGGCGGCGGAGTTCTCGTTCTTCCTCGCGATTCCCACCATGATCGGCGCGTTCGCCTACGATTTCTACAAGAACCGCTCCGAGATGACGATGGACCACATGGGCATCGTCGCGATCGGCTTTGTGGTGTCGTTCATCACCGCGATCATCGTGGTGAAGGCGTTCCTCGGATACGTCACCCGCCACGGCTTCGTGGTGTTCGCCTGGTGGCGCGTCATCGTCGGTACGCTCGGCCTGATCGCGCTGGCGCTCGGCCATTAAGCTTTATGGCCCGTAGCCCGGATTTCGCTGCGCTCCATCCGGGCTACGCCTGAAGCTCAAACCACGGCCTCAACCTAATATAAGCTTTTGACCGGTAGGCAGTTTCCAGAGCGGGGCGGCGCGCGCCTCGCAACGGAGCTGAACGATGACCCTCGTCAGCGGCTGGGGACGCTTCCCGGTCGTCGATAGCGAACTGCTGCGGCCGCGGTCGTTCGAGGCGGTGGGCGAAGCCGTCGGCACGGCCGGCGCTGTGGCGCGCGGTAATGGCCGCGCCTATGGCGACGCCGCGATCGGAGCCAGCCGGACCGTCGCGATGACGGGTTTCGACCGGGTCAGGTCGTTCGATCCGGCAACCGGGCGTCTCCGTCTCGAAGCCGGCGTGCTGCTGTCGGACCTGATCGATACCTTTGGCCCGCGCGGATTCCTGCCCTTCGTCGTTCCCGGCACGCGGTTCGTGTCGGTCGGCGGCGCGATTGCCGCCGACGTGCATGGCAAGAACCATCATTGCGAGGGTGGCTTCGGCCGTTACGTCGACAGCATCCTGCTGCGCACCGGGCAGGGCGACACCATCGAGGTCTCGCGCGAGCAGAATTCGGATGCGTTCTTCGCGACCATCGGCGGCATGGGCCTCACCGGGGTCATTCTCGAAGCGACGATGCGGCTGCGGCGGGTCGAGACCGGCTGGATCCGCGAGCGGGTGATCTCCGCGTCCGATCTCGATGCCGCGATGCGTGCGCTCGACGCCGGCGATTCCGCGACTTATTCGGTGGCATGGATCGATTGCGCTGCGCGCGGCAACGACCTCGGCCGCGCGCTGATCTATCTCGGTGAGCACGCGCGCACAGACGAGCTTGTCGACGGTGCCGATCGTTTTCCCGCGGGCAAGAATCCCGGGCTCGCCGTGCCCGTCGATCTCCCGTCGATCACGCTGAACCGCTACAGCATCCGCGCCTTCAACGAGCTCTACTACCGCATGGGCGCGCGGCGCGCCGGCGGCAGCCACGTGGTCTCGCTCTATCCGTATTTCTTTCCGCTCGACAGCGTCGGTGCCTGGAATCGCATCTATGGACGGCGCGGCTTCCTCCAGCATCAATGCGTGCTTCCGGAAGCCGGCGCGCGCGACGTGCTCGCCGATATCCTCGACCGCGTCTCGAAGCGCGGCGATGCCTCGTTCCTCGCAGTGCTGAAGAAGCTCGGCCAGGGCGACGGCATCCTGTCGTTCCCGCTGCCCGGCTACACGCTGGCGCTGGATTTCCCCGTGAAGGGCGACATCCTGAATTTCCTCGACGAGATCGACCGCCTGGTCGTCGCCGCCGGCGGGCGGCTCTATCTCGCCAAAGACGCGCGCCAGTCGCGTGCGACTTTCGAGGCCGGCTATCCCGCCCTGCAACGCTTCAACGCGATCCGAAAATCGCTCGATCCCGCAGGACACATCCGCTCAAAGCTTTCGCAGCGTTTATTTGATGAGGTTTAAGCCATGACGTCGCGCAAGACTGTATTGGTGCTCGGTGGCTCCTCCGATATCGGCCGCGCCGCCGCGCGCGCCTTTGCGAAAGCAGGATACGATGTCGGACTCGCCGGGCGCGACGCCGCTGCACTCGAGCCCGACGCCGCCGATCTGCACGCCCGCTACAACATCGAGGTGAGCACGCTGAAGTTCGACGTGCTCGATACGGCTTCGTTCGACAGCTTTGTCGGCGGCCTTCCGGCATTGCCTGACGTCGTCATCTCGATCGTCGGATTGCTGGGTGTGCAGGATCAGGCGGAGAGCGATCTCGCGCACGCCACGACGATCATGCGCTCGAACTACGAAGGGCCATCGCTGATCCTCGGCCTGTTCGCCGAAAAATTCCTGGCGCGCGGCAACGGCACCATCGTCGGCGTGTCCTCGGTCGCGGGCGATCGCGGGCGGTCCTCGAACTATATCTACGGCTCGGCCAAGGCGGGCTTCTCCGCGTTCCTGTCCGGCCTGCGCGGCCGCGCCAGCCGCGGCGGCGTGCATGTCGTCACCGTCAAGCCCGGCTTCGTCCGAACGAAAATGACGGAAGGCATGAAGCTGATCGGCCCGCTCACCGTCGAGGCGCCGGTGGTCGGCGACGCGATCCTTCAGGCCGTGGAGAAGAAGACCGACGTCGTCTATGTCAGCGGCAAATGGCGCCTCGTGATGTTCATCATCAAGGCGCTGCCGGAAGCGGTGTTCAAGAAGCTGAAGTTCTGAGGCTCACGCGCTCTTGCGCTGGAACTGGCCGGCCGCGCGAAAGCGCCAGAGATATTGCGGGGCGATCGCTTCCAGCGAATCGGCTGGGATGCCGAGGCCTTCCAGCGTCAGGCCGGCCGCCTTCGCCGCGTCCGAGACGACATTGTCGCGCTCGAGCAGCGTGACCTGGTCCGGCGTCAGCTTCAGCGCGCCGGGCGCGAATTGCAGGAAGTTGGCCTGGAAGCGGGCCAGCCCGAACGGCAGCGAGATCAGCGCCGGCTTGCGATCGGCGATGGCCAGGATGGCCTCGATGATCTCGCGCATGGTCAGCACTTCCGGCCCGCCGAGCTCGTAGGTGGCGCCCGCCTTGGCCTTGCCGTCGACGGCATCCGCAATCGCAGTGGCGACATCGCCGACATAGACCGGCTGCATCTTCGTGGCGCCGCCGATCAGCGGCAGCACCGGCGACATCCGCGCCAGCGACGCAAAACGGTTGGTGAACTGGTCCTCAGGACCGAACATCACCGACGGACGGAAGATCGTGGCCGACGGCACCGCAGCCGTCACGGCGGCTTCGCCGGCCGCCTTGGCCTTGGCATAGCGCGAGGGCGATTCCGCGTCGGCGCCGATCGCCGAGACATGGATCATGCGCGCGCCGGCAGCGGCGGCCGCCTTGGCGACGGTCTCGGCGCCCTTGGCCTGGACGGCGTCAAAGCTCTGCGCGCCGCCCTCAGTGAGGATGCCGACCAGATTGATCACGACATCCGAATCACGCACCGCCGCCTCGACCGACGCCGGGTAGCGCAGATTGGCCTGAATGGTGTGGACCTGCCCGACCTTGCCCGAGGGCTGGAGGAAGCCGGCCAGCTCCGGGCGCCGCACCGCGACCCGGACCCGGTAATCGCGCCGGCACAGGGCGCGGACGACATTCCGGCCCAAAAACCCCGATCCGCCGAAAACCGTGACGAGAGTTTCCAGATTCGATGCCATGGGTCCATTCCTGCGGAAGAGTGCGTCTTATCAGGCTTGTATCGGGCCAGTTTGCGATGCGCAATCCGCATCCCCAAACCTGGGTCACGCTTGAATTGACAACCGCGTCACCGAACCGTAGTAACCGCCTCCGTGCCCCAAACGGCATGCCCAGGTGGTGGAATTGGTAGACGCGCTGGCTTCAGGTGCCAGTGGCTTAACGGCCGTGAAGGTTCGAGTCCTTTCCTGGGCACCATTTTGCAGAATTTCGACGCAAAATAGGGCTGCTGTCGCTCAGTGGAGATAGCAGGGCGGCAATCCATGCCGTCGCCGTCGCGAAGGTACCTTGGTGGGACAAATCCGCCCGCCCGCCCTCAGACCACGCTCCTCCCAGCCCGCTCCGCCACCGATTTCTGCACAAAATACATCGCGATCAGCGAGACGATCGCCGAGGCGACGACGACGTAGCCGATCCGGTCGAAATGGATCAGCGACCCGTCCGGCGCTTGCGCGATGATCGCGCCGGCGAGCATCGAGCCGAGCCCGCCGGAGAGCTGCTGGAGTGACGCGCTGACCGCGCTGAACGAGCCGCGCTGGCTCGCGTCGGGGATCGCCGACATCAGGGCCTGCGACGGGATCATGCGTGAGAAGATGCCGACGAACATCAGCACGTTGACGGTGATCGCGGTCACGAGCGTGACGTGGCCGAGATGGGTGTAGATCAGCACCATGATCACGGACACGACGCTGCCGAACACGAAGGTTGGATATTTGCCGAACGCGTCGCTCGCCCTGCCGACCAGCGGCCCCGTGACGATGCTGAACAGGCCGGAGACAAGATAGATCGTCGGCAAATGCGTGATGTCGATGCCGAGATTGTGCACGGTGAAGGCGCTGGAGAACGGCATCAGCATGTAGCCGCCGGTCGCCAGCAGCGTCGTCACGGCGAAGGCCAGCGTGTAGCGGGGCTCTCCGATGGTCGCGACCAGATGATGGAAAGGGTTCTTGTCCTGCTTCAGTTTCAGATGCGCATCGACCGGCTCCATGGCGAAGGCGATGATGCCGATCGCTGCGATTGACAGACCGACGATCGCAAAGAAGCAGACATGCCAGTTCCAGCGATTGGCGAGAAACAGTCCAGCCGGAATGCCGAGCACCTGGCTCGCGGCGAACGCGGTCTGGACAAATCCCATCACGCGGCCGCGCAAATGCAGCGGGAACAGGTCGGTGGTGATGGCGAGCACGACCGAGCCGATCACGCCGCCGAATAGTCCGGTCACGATCCTGCCGAGCAGCAGCACGTGGTAGTTCTGCGCCATGGCGCAGAGCAGGGTGCCGAGCGTGAAGCCGACATAGAAGAACAACAGCAGGCGCTTGCGATCGAAGCGATCGGCAAAGCCGGCGGCCAGAATGCCTGAAGCTCCCGCGCTGAACGCGTAGGCCGAAACCGCGACGCCGAATTGCCCCGCCGTGATGTCGAGCGAGGGCATCAGGATGGCGCCGAGCGGCGACATGATGATGAAATCGAGAATGATCGTGAACTGCGCGAACGCGAGCAGCGCGACGAGGAGCGTCTGGTAGCGCGTAAAGCCGCGCTGGCGTTCCTGTTGATCGTCGATAGGCGCAGCCAACGTCTGTTCGGTCATGACATCTCATTCACAGGCAACGGGGAGCTTGCAACAGATGGGGGCGGTTGGCGCGAATTCCACGGTGCGCATGGTGCAAGTTGCTCTGGAATACGGAGCTCGCGCCGGATTGTGGGATCCGTGCAACAGCTTGACGAACAAAGAAGCGTTGGCCCCTTCCGACAGCCGCTGAAGCCCCCTCCTTTGCCAGCCGAATTAAGCCGCCCTTAGCGAATGCCCCCTAGGCTCGCGGCCGTCCATTTTCCTGCTCCCGGCCTCCCCAACCCTTGGGCCGGTCGTGTTGCGGTCAGTCAGAGCGTTTTCGGATGGAGCAGCCCGTCAGGCAGTACGATCGGAGTGAGGCCGCACCGCAGGCCACGCCAGCGCCTGCCCGCACGTTCGTGATCGATCTCGAAGGCGCGCTCTTGCGCTCGGAACTGCTGATGGAAGCGCTGTTCTCCAGCCCCGGCCGCATGCTGGCCCGCTTCGGCGCGGGCGGACGCCCGGGCATGGCCGCACTCACCGATATTCTGGCGCGGGCCGAGATCGACTATTCCCATCTGCCCTATGACACCGATGTGCTGAACCAGGCGCTGGCGGCGCGGGCGCGGGGCGAGACAATTTTTCTGGTCGCGGATCGCTTCGCTGATCATGCCGCGGGGATCGCCGCGCATCTCGGTTTCGACGGCGTCGTAGCGCCGGCGGATCTCGTGGATCGCGCCTCCGTCGATCGCATCAGCGAGCGCAGCCGCAGTCGCCCCAGCTTGAAGGTTTGGGCGCAGGCGCTGCGCGTCTACCAATACGCCAAGAACACGCTGGTGTTCGTGCCTGTTATCACCGCGCATCAGATGAATGTTGCGACGCTCGGCACCACGCTGCTGGCGTTCCTGGCGTTCTCGGCCTGTGCGTCGGGCGCCTATCTGATGAACGACCTGCTCGATCTCGCAGCCGACCGGCAGCATCCGACCAAGCGCCATCGCGCGCTCGCGGCGGGTGATTTGCCGATCTCGTCGGCGCTGCTTGCGATCCCTGTGCTGTGGACTTTCGCAGTTGCCGCCAGCCTCTGCATCTCCACAGCTTTCCTCGGCGTGCTCGCGGTCTATCTTGCCACCACCATCGCCTATTCGCTTGTGCTCAAGCGCAAGATGCTGGTCGACGTGGTGACGCTCGCCGGCCTCTACTCCTTGCGCATCGGCGCCGGCGCCGTTGCCACCGGCGTGATGCTGTCGGAATGGCTGATGATCTTCTCGCTGTTCGTGTTCACCTCGCTGGCGCTGATCAAGCGCTTCAGCGAGCTCAGCATGCGCGAGGGCGCGGGCCTCGCCGATCCCTCCAATCGCGACTACCGCATCACCGATCTGCACATCATTGCCGCCATGGCCGCCGCGAGCGCCATGAATGCGGTGACGGTGTTCGCGCTCTATCTGTCGTCCTCCGCGGTGACGCCGCTCTACAGCCGTCCCTGGCTGCTGTGGCTGCTGGCGCCCTTGCTGCTCTACTGGTTCGGCCGTGCGCTCATGATTGCGCATCGCCGCGAGATGCCCGACGATCCCATCATCTACGCCTTCCGCGACGGCGCCAGCCGCACCACCGTGGCGGCGATGATCTGCATCATGCTGGCGGCGATCTGACCGGGCCCGCCGGGGCGCATCCGGCGCTTGCGCGACCCGTCCGCAGTGGATACATCGCGGGCAATCCCGATTAACCTATGACGAAATCGCTACCGATTCGATTGAGGGTTTGAAACGCCATGACCGTACGCCTGCACCGCGGCGATTTGCCTGATCTCACCCGCTACACCGGAGCTGTGGCGATCGACACCGAGACCATGGGCCTGAACCCGCACCGCGACCGGCTCTGCGTGGTGCAGCTCTCGCCCGGCGACGGCAGCGCCGACGTGGTGCAGATCCCGAAGGGGCACACCGACGCGCCGAACCTGAAGGCGCTGCTGGCCAATCCCGCCATCACGAAAATCTTCCATTTCGCGCGGTTCGACGTTGCGGTGCTGTACCAGACCTTCGGCGTGATGACCGGGCCGATCTACTGCACCAAGATCGCCTCCCGCCTGACCCGCACCTATACCGACCGCCATGGCCTCAAGGACCTCGTGCGCGAGGTGCTCAATGTCGACCTCTCCAAGCAGCAGCAATCCAGCGACTGGGGCGCCGATGGCCTGACCGAGCCGCAGCTCGCCTACGCCGCCTCCGACGTGCTGCATCTGCATGCCTTGCGCGAGCGGCTGGACGCCATGCTGGTCCGGGAGGGCCGCACCGCGCTGGCCAAGGCCTGTTTCGACTTCCTGCCGACCCGTGCCCTGCTCGACCTCCAGGGCTGGGAGGAAGAGGACATTTTCGCGCATTCCTGACCCTTCGAGCGTCGGCTAGGCTAGGGCGATCGCCCCGTTTCGGACACTTTCGTAACGGCCTGTCGCGGGCTGCATATTCCTGAGGTCGCGGGTACAATGGGGCGCCCTCGATTGGAGCGTTCTGACCAGCTAAGCGATGTCCCTGGAGCACCGGTGAACTCGGCCCAGTTTTCAACCTACGACGCCGCGCTTGCGGCGAAGTTTGCCAGCGCGGCGCGCCACAGCCGCCTGGTGCGGATTCTGCGCATCGCGGTGCCGGTGACCGTGATCCTGTCCATGGCCTCGATCGTCGCCGTCTCGACCTTCCTCAACCCCTTCAGCATGATTCCCGTGAAGGTCGACTCCGGAAACCTCGTGGTCACAGGCACCAAGATCACGATGGAATCGCCGCATATGTCCGGCTTCACGCCGGACCAGCGGCCCTATGAGCTCTGGGCCAAGACCGCGACGCAGGACGTCACCGATCCCGATCATGTCGATCTCGCGGATCTGCGCGCAAAAGTCCTGATGGAGGATCAATCTCTCCTGTTCCTCGATGCCCGCACCGGCCGGTTCGACAACAAGCAACAGCAGCTCGACCTGCACAAGGATATCTTCCTGCGCACCTCGACCGGCTATGAGGCGCGGCTGAACTCAGCCTTCGTCGACATGGCCAAGGGCACGGTCTCTTCGGACGAACATGTCGACGTCAAGCTGACCAACGGCACGCTCACCGCCGACCGGCTGCGCATTACCGAAGGCGGCGATGTCATTCGCTTTGAGGGCAACGTCGTGATGCATCTGGACAAGATCAGCACGGATGATGCAGCAGCTGCGCCTGTCGAGCAGCCTGCGCCGGCGCCGCCGCCGAAGTCCAAGAACAAGTCTGCGATTTCAAAATGATTTTCATGGCCCATTTTTTCCCGCGCAACCAGGACAAGCGGCGCGCCGCCGTCCGCGCCGCCGCGCTTGTCGTCGGCGTCGCGCTGATCGCGACGGGTGCAGCGTTCGCGCAGAGCACGACGCAGGGCGTGCCCAATGCCATGCAGGGTTTTTCGCAGAACCGCGACCAGCCGATCCAGATCGACGCCGCCACGCTCGAGATGCGCGACAAGAAAAAGGAGGCGACCTTCTCCGGCAATGTGAAGGTCGTGCAGGGCGACACCACCATGATCTCGAAGACGCTGGTGGTGTTCTACGAATCGAGCAGCGACAAGGCGGCCGCACCTGCGCAAGCCGCACCTGCCCAACCCAATGCTGCAAAGGGCGCGAAGGCTGCTCCCATACAGTCGGCGACGCCGGGACCCGGCGGCGCCTCCTCGATCAAGCGGCTGGAGGCGCGCGGCAATGTCGTGGTCACCCAGAAGGATCAGGTGGTGACCGGCGACACCGCCGTGTTCGACACCAAGACCAACCTCATCACCATGCTCGGCGGCTCGGGCGGCCAGGTGGTCCTGACGCAATGCCAGAACGTGCTGCGCGGCGACCGTCTCCTGGTCGACATGACCACCGGCGTCTCGCGGGTGGAATCCGACGCCGGCAGAGTGCAGGGCCTGTTCATCCAGTCCCAGGGCGGCTCGAGCGGCAAATGCGGGACGCCCACAACCCCTGGCTCCGGCCCCGCGGTGCCCTCGCTCATTCCGGGTAAGCCTAAGTAAATCAATAGGTTATGTAATAATTTCCGGCCGCGAGGTTGAAGCCGGCGCGACAAGACTGTATCTACCGCAACGGGCTTTCGAAGCGGGGTCCGCCGCTAATCGAGGGTGTTTCACTGGGCATGAGACATCCTTTCACTCATGCTGCGTCGGCGAATCGCTCCGAGGCGGCGGATCGCGGGGTCACCCGTGCAGGACTACGGTGCAGGACTACCGTGAAGGCTTGAGACAGGCGGGGATGGTCGATTTATTCAGCATGTTCCGTCGGCGCCCCGCCAAGCGCGGCCGGCCTGGATTTGCGCGTCAGGACATCACCGCTCTCACCGACAGCGTCGGGGGCCTGCTGGCCAGCCCGGTGCGGGATGCCCCGCCGATCGCCCGTGAGCAGCCGGCGCACGTGCCGGACCCGTACGGCGTCGAGGCACCGCCGCGGCCGCGCCAGCCGGCGGCTGAGCCTGCCAAAGCCAGGACCAATGCGAAGCCCAGTGCGAAGTCCAATGGCTCGGGCGGGCCGCAATTATTGAAGCGGCCGGGCTTCCTGGCTGTGCATAGCGTGGAAAAGAGTTTTGGCAGCCGCCAGGTCGTGCGTGGCGTCAGCATCTATGTGCGCCGCGGCGAAGCCGTCGGCCTGCTCGGCCCGAACGGTGCCGGCAAGACCACCGTGTTCTACATGATCACCGGCCTGATCAAGCCCGATCGCGGCGCGATCGAGCTCGACGGCCACGATGTCACGAAGCTGCCGATGTACCAGCGCGCGCGGCTCGGCATCGGCTATCTGCCGCAGGAAGCCTCGATCTTCCGCGGCCTCACCGTCGAGCAGAACATTCGTGCCGTGCTCGAAGTGGTCGAGCCCTCGCGCAAGAAGCGCGAGCAGCAGCTCGATTCGCTGCTCGACGAATTCAACATCACCCGCCTGCGTAAATCGCCGTCAATTGCGCTATCCGGCGGTGAACGCCGCCGCGTCGAGATCGCGCGCGCACTGGCGACGCGTCCGAACTACATGCTGCTCGACGAACCCTTCGCCGGCATCGATCCGATCGCAGTCGGCGACATTCAGGACCTCGTCCGCCATCTCACCAATCGCGGCATCGGCGTGCTCATCACCGACCACAATGTCCGTGAGACGCTCGGCCTCACCGACCGTGCCTATATCGTCTATGCCGGTGAAATCTTGACCGAGGGCAGCCCGGATGAGATCGTCAATGATCCGGATGTCAGGCGGCTTTACCTTGGCGAGGAATTCCGCCTCTAGCCCGTTTTTCAAATTCGTCAAGGCGTGTACATCGGCCTCAGACTAATATAAGCAAAAATCGGACCAATTTTTTGGGAACGGTTCTTGCTTCATGGCGCTCACGCAGAGATTAGAGTTCCGGCAATCGCAGTCGCTGGTCATGACGCCGCAGTTGATGCAGGCGATCAAGCTGCTGCAATTGTCCAATCTCGATCTCACGACCTTCGTCGAGGAGGAACTCGAGCGTAACCCCCTGCTGGAACGGGCCAATGACGAGCCGCCGGCGGGCGAAGCCCAGGCGGAAACCGGCCAGTTCAACGATTCCGACGGCGGCCATAACGACGAGCCGGGCGGCGGTCCGGGCGAAGCCTTCGAGCCCGGCCAGGAAGAATGGATGAGCAAGGATCTCGGCACCCGCGCCGAGATGGAACAGACCCTGGACACGGGCCTGGACAACGTCTTCTCCGAGGAGCCGGCCGAGGCGGCCGCGCGTACCGCCCAGGATGCGGCGCCGACCACCTATACCGAATGGGGCGGCGGCGCCTCCGGCGACGAGGACTACAATCTCGAAGCCTTCGTCGCCGCGGAAATGACCCTCGGCGACCATCTCGCCGAGCAGCTCTCGGTCGCCTTCTCCGGCCCGGCGCAGCGGATGATCGGGCAGTATTTGATCGACCTCGTCGATGAGGCCGGCTATGTGCCGCCGGATCTCGGCCAGGCTGCCGAGCGGCTTGGCGCATCGCAAGCGGACGTCGAGGCCGTTCTTGCCGTGCTGCAAAAATTCGATCCGCCCGGTGTCTGCGCGCGCAACTTGAGCGAATGTCTGGCGATCCAGCTCCGCGAGCTCGACCGCTACGATCCGGCGATGCAGGCCTTGGTCGAGCACCTCGATCTGCTCGCCAAGCGCGACATCGCAGGTCTGCGCAAGGTTTGCGGCGTCGACGACGAGGACATCGCCGACATGATCGGCGAGATCCGCCGGCTCAATCCCAAGCCCGGCATGAAGTTCGGCTCGGCGCGGCTTCAGACCATGGTGCCGGACGTCTATGTCCGCCCGGGTCCGGATGGTGGCTGGCATGTCGAGCTCAACAGCGACACCTTGCCGCGCGTGCTGGTCAACCAGACCTATTATTCCCAGCTCTCGAAGAAGATCGGCAAGGACGGCGACAAGTCCTACTTCACCGACGCGCTCCAGAATGCGACGTGGCTGGTGCGTGCGCTCGACCAGCGCGCCCGCACCATTTTGAAGGTCGCCACCGAGATCGTGCGCCAGCAGGACGGCTTCTTCACCCATGGCGTGGCGCATCTGCGGCCGCTGAATCTGAAGGCTGTGGCCGACGCCATCCAGATGCATGAATCCACGGTGTCGCGCGTCACCGCCAACAAATACATGGCGACGAATCGCGGTACATTTGAGCTGAAATATTTCTTCACGGCGTCGATCGCCTCGGCCGACGGCGGCGAGGCGCATTCCGCCGAAGCCGTGCGTCACCACATCAAGCAGCTGATCGATTCGGAAGCGCCTGCCGCGATCCTGTCGGATGATACCATCGTGGAACGGTTGCGCGTTTCGGGCATTGATATTGCCCGCCGCACGGTCGCGAAGTACCGCGAAGCCATGCGCATTCCTTCTTCGGTGCAACGCCGTCGCGACAAGCAGAGCGCTCTTGGTAACGTCCTCTCCACCGCAATGTCCGATCGCTCCCGCAACACCGAGCCGGCCTGATTGCGCCGGCGCGAAATCGCGCTACTCTCAATCTCCCATCGAGACCGATCCATGCGTGCGCATGATCCGGACCCAGAGGGCCGCGTTAGCGCAAAGTGTGCAGCGGTTTTCCGAACAGATCAGGCGCAGACAAGAACCTAACCAAGCGAGGTTCACATGACTCTCCGCATTTCGGGCAAGAGCGTCAGCGTCGGCGAGGCCCTGCGCGGCCGTGTTTCCAACCGGACCGAAGAGGTCCTGCGTAAATATTTCGACGGGAATTATTCCGGCCACATCACGCTGAGCAAGGATGGCTTCGGCTTTCGCACCGACTGTTCGCTGCATCTGGATTCCGGCATTACGCTGGAGGCCGATTCGAATGCGGCAGACGCCTATGCCAGCGCCGACCAGGCGCTTGTGATGATCGAGAAGCGGCTCAAGCGCTACAAGAGCCGGCTCAAGGACCGCTCGGCCCGCAAGGCCCATGTGGCCTCCGCGGCGCTGGCCGCGATGGACGCCACCAGCTACGTGCTGGAGGCGCCGGGCGAGGGTGATGACGAGGACGAGGTCACCGGCTACAGCCCCGTGATCATCGCGGAGGCAACTACCTCGCTCAAAATGCTGTCGGTCAGCGAAGCCGTCATGGAACTCGACCTCAGCGGGGCGCCCTGCCTGGTATTCCAGCACGGCTCCTCGGGCCGGGTGAACATCATCTACCGCCGGGCCGACGGCAATGTGGGCTGGATCGACCCGCCGGGCGCCAAAGCGGACGGCAAGCTGGGCGGTTAGGGCCGGAACCCGGCCCCGTAGCACCCGCAGCCCTTAACAATGACCGTGGCAAAGCCGCACGCGGGAGTTGGCACCGGGATTGCGTTGGAGTAGAAGCGCCCCACATCAGGACCGGTACTTGGGCTAAGTACTTGGGCTAAGTCCGCTTCCTGCTTCACCTTCTTGACGCCGGCCCGGCTCGGTTTCTCGCCAAGCTGGCCAATTCGGAACCTGACGGTTTTAATTCACCTCGGAAAACTTCCATGCCGATTACCGATCTGGTCGCGCCCGAGGCGATTCTCCCGGCATTGAAGGTCAACAGCAAGAAGCAGGCGCTCCAGGAACTCGCGGCCAGGGCCGCCGAGCTGTCCGGCCAGAACGAGCGCGCCGTGTTCGAGGTGCTGTTGCAGCGAGAGAAGCTCGGCACCACCGCGGTCGGCTACGGCGTCGCCATTCCCCACGGCAAGCTGCCCAAGCTGGAAAAGATCTTTGGCCTGTTCGCCCGGCTCGATCGTCCGATCGATTTCGAGGCGATGGACGGCCAGCCGGTCGATCTCGTCTTCCTGCTGCTCGCGCCCGAAGGCGCCGGTGCCGACCATCTCAAGGCGCTGGCGCGCATCGCCCGCCTGCTGCGCGACCAGGACATCGCCAAGAAACTCCGCGCCTCGCGCGACGCCCAGGCGATCTATTCGGTGCTGGCGCTGCCGCCGGCGACCGCGGCGTAACCCTCACTCGCTCGAACCGAAGCCGCGCCGTCTGCGACTTATTTCGCAGCCGGGCGCTGTGATGTGTCGTCACCATGTCCACCTGCGACCGGCACGGCTCCGGCGCAGGAATTTTGAGACATGATTTGCGGTTCGATGGGCCGGGTTTTCGGTCTGCTTTGCTCCGTCACTATAGCCGTCACGGCTGCGGCCCGTGCTGACGAGGCGTCAAACGACCGCGTCATCGCGGAAAAGACCGAGATCATTGCGGCCGATCCGGCAAATGCGGTTGCCTACGAGCTGCGTGGCGAAGCCTGGTACATGAAGCGGGACAAGGACCGGGCCTTCGAGGACTGTAGCGCTGCGATCCGGATCGATCCGAATTTCGGGCGCGCTTATAACTGTCGCGGGCGCGCCTATTCGGCAAAAGGCGATCACGATCACGCATTGGCCGACTACAACGAGGCCATTCGCCTCGATCCCGGCTACGGCCCGTCTTACACCTCGCGCGCCGAGGAGTATTTCAACAGGCGCGATCTTGATCGCGCGATCGCCGGCTTCACCGAGGCCATCGAACGTAGCCCCAAGCAGGCTTACCGTGCGCTCGTCATGCGAGGAGAGGTGTATGCGGCGAAGGGCGACACCGATCACGCCGTCGCCGATTACAGCGAGGCGATGCAGCGCAATCCGGCCGCCGCCTGGCCCTACGAGCTGCGAAGCACCATTCGTCTCCACAAGGGCGAGATCGATGCAGCTCTGGACGACTGCGACAGCGCCGTCCGTCTGGAACCCGGAAGTGCTGGTGGCCACTATTGCCGGGCCATGGTGTTCCTGAAGAAGGACGATGCCGACAGCACCATCCGGGAGCTGGATGACGTCACCAGGATCATGCCGTCTTTCGAGAAGGCCTATCTCGTTCGCGCCGTCGTCCTGCACGGGAAGGGCGACGACAAACGTGCCCTTGCCGATTTCGACGAAGTGATCCGATTACAGCCGGGGAATTCGGAGGCCTACAACAGTCGCGCCGGTATGTTTCGGGACACGGGACAGCACGATCGCGCGCTCGCCGACTACAACGAGGCGATCCGGCTCGATTCGAATAGCCAGCTCGCGCTGGTCAACCGCGGCCTCCTCTACATGATGATGTCCGACCCCAAACATGCGCGCGCGGACTTCAACAGCGTGCTCGCGTTGCCACTGAGCGACAAATGGGCCGTGGACACGGCGCGCGAAGGACTTGGCTTTGTGAAGTGACACGAGAGCAGGGCGCGCAGCCTTGCACTCCGTCATTGCGAGGAGCCCTTGCGACGAAGCAATCCAGACTGCCTCAGCGGAAACACTCTGGATTGCTTCGCTGCGCTCGCAATGACGGCGCGGAAACGTCATCGCCCAAAATAAAAACGGGCACGCCTTCGTGCGAAGGCATGCTCGTCAAAATCCCATTCGTGCGACGTGCGCGCGCTCAGTGCACGCTCACCGCTTGCAGCTCGTTGCTCCAGGCATTCGCGACTGCGGCTTCGCGGCTGTCGGTCAGCATGATCGGCGTGCCGTCGGCGGCGTGGAGCGGCACTGCCGCCCGCGACCGCGGCGTAAAGCGACCGTTTCCGCTATAGTTTAGAGATTGCTTCGAGCGTCACGGGAAGCCGCATGAGCGTCTCGTTGCCGTGACGGTAGAACTTGTGCGTCCACGGATCAAACACCGGCACGCGCGCTTCGACGAATTCGTCGATGTCGCGTGTTACCACGACCAGATCCTGCAGAGCGGCGATGGCCACGATGAACAAGTCTGGCTGCCCGAACGTATGGCGGCGCTTGCGCCCCTCGACGATCATCGTTTTCCACCGCACGATGACATCTTCGGTGATGGCAAGAGCCCTACCCGCGAACAGCGGTCGAAGCATGTTGTCCAGCCACGATTGAAGATCTGCGCGCCTGGCAGGGTCGGACAGTTGTTCGATGCCATAGACGATTTCAGCGAACGTGATCTCCGTGACATAGAGGTTGTCGCCGCTTTGGCCGGCAACAAAATTTACAACGTCATGGTTAGCCTTAGACCTGCGTAGTTCCGAAACCACGTTGGTATCGAGCAGCCATCCTCTCAAAGCTCGACGTCCCGAACTTTGGATTTGATGGTCAGGCGTTCAAATTCCACGTCGTCCAACGGGGATTTGGCAAGGACCGTAACGATGTCGCGGCCACTCACGGGCCGTTTGAGGCGATCGAATTCCTCTGCCGCGATAATAACCGCTGCGTCTTTCCCATGCAGCGTGACGCGCTGCGGTCCGATGCGTTGGGCCTCTCTGACAATCTGGCTCAGGTGAGTCTTCGCATCCTGAAGACTCCATCGCCCGGATTGAGAGCCCTTCTTCTTCGTAGAGGGACGCTTTGCCGTCATGCAATTCTTTCTGGTCGGATCAACCAGAATTTAGAGTATCCGAATTCGGCAGTCAAAGCAAAACGGGCACGCCTTCCTGCGAAGGCATGCCCGCCAAATCTCTCTTCGTGCGACGTGCGCGTGCTCAGTGCACGCTCACCGCTTGCAGCTCGTTGCTCCAGGCATTTGCGACCGCGGCTTCGCGGCTGTCGGTCAGCATGATCGGCGTGCCGTCGGCAGCGTGGAGCGCGAACAGCTTGAGGCCCGGCGCGATTTTCGGCGCTTCGGGAAACAGGCCCGGAACGTCTTCGGAGCGGATCTGCTTCACATAGGCGATATGGCCTTCGCCGAGGGTTGCCAGCGTCTCCGGCGAGACGTTCTTGGCTTCGTATTCGAACGCAACGTGACCTTCACTCATGGTCTCGACTCCTTCACTGAAACTAAGCGGTCGAGTCCGCTACTCGTTCCATTATTCGTGCTCATTGATAGCGATTGTCTTAACGATCCTTTCCGGTTCCGGCCGGGCAAGATCGATCGCCAGCAATCCGTTCTTCAGATCCGCACCCAGCACCAGCATCCCCTCCGCCAGCACGAAAGTGCGCTGGAAGTGGCGCGCGGCGATGCCGCGATGGATGTATTGCCGGGTCTTGTCGTCCTGCTGCCGCCCGCGAATCACGAGCTGGTTTTCCTCAATGGTTACATCGAGTTGGTCGCGGGTGAATCCAGCAACCGCCAGCGTGATGCGCAGCCGCTCGGGCTGGCCGTCGGATCGGTCGCACCTCTCGATATTGTAGGGAGGGTAACCGTCGGCGCCTTTGACGACGCGATCGAGCACGCGCTCAATCTCGTCGAAGCCCAGAAGGAACGGACTGGAAAGCGTGGGAACACGAGACATAGTTTACAAAGTCCTCTCGAAGCGACTTTGGCATTTCAGGGCCCTGCACGGCACCCCTTGGTCAGCAATATGGTCATAACCCCGTGTGGGTTCAAGGACGTAGCTGGGGCCCTGCACAGCGTCGTTTGGACGCCCGGAATGACCGGGAGGCCCTTGACGGCTACTGTGCATGGGGTTGTTTTCGCGTTTTTTATCGAGCCGGCTCCGGAAAGCCTCAGGCCTCGATTCGGGTCCGCCCGTCGTCGCTGAACAAATGCAGCTTCGCCCGCACCGCCGCGACCCGGATCTTTTGGCCGATCGGCGGCGCCTCGGAGCCGGGAATGCGGACGATGACCTCGCCGGGCGGCAGCTCGCCGGGATTGGCGGCAATGCGCTGCTCATCCTGCTTGCGGGAACCGTAAATGAAGGTTTCGGCGCCGACGCGCTCGATCGCTTCAACGGTGAGCGGCAATGCGACACCGCCGGCGGGCGTCTGGTCGGTGATGACAAAATCTTCCGGGCGGATGCCGAGGATGCCGGCGTCGCCTGAATTGCCGATCTGCGATTTGATTTCGTCGGCACGCATCGACATCAGATTCATCGGCGGTGCGCCGATGAAGGAGGCCACGAATGTCGTCGCCGGCTTCTCGTAGATGGCAAGCGGATTGCCGAACTGCTCGACCTGGCCGCCATTCATCACCACGAGAATATCGGCGAGCGTCATCGCCTCGAGCTGGTCGTGGGTTACGTAGATCGACGTCGTGCTGAGCCGGCGCTGCAATTTGCGGATCTCGACGCGCATCGCGATGCGCAGTTTGGCATCGAGATTGGAGAGCGGCTCGTCGAACAGGAACACTTTTGGCTGGCGCACGATGGCGCGGCCCATCGCGACGCGCTGGCGTTGGCCGCCGGAGAGCTGGCGCGGCTTGCGCTCCAGCATCGGCGTGAGCTCGAGCACCCGCGCGGCTTCGTCGACGCGGGTCTTGACCTCGGCCTCCTTCATGCCGCGGTTGCGCAGGCCGTAGGCCATGTTGTTGAAGACGCTCATATGCGGATAGAGCGCGTAGTTCTGGAACACCATCGCGATGTCGCGATCGGCGGGTTCGACCTGGTTGACCACGCGGCCGCCGATATCGATCTCGCCGCCTGAGACGGTCTCGAGGCCTGCGACCATGCGGAGCAGCGTCGACTTGCCGCAGCCGGAAGGGCCGACCAACACGCAGAACTGCCCGTCGGCGACATCGACATTGACGCCCTTGATGGCCTCGAAGCCACCGGGATAGGTCTTGCGGACGTTGCGCAGGGTGACGTTAGCCATGAAAACTCACTTCTAAAAATCTACTTCTCGGTCTCGACCAGGCCGCGCACGAACAATCTCTGCATGGCGACGACGACGAACACCGGCGGCAGCATGGCCAGCACGGCGGTCGCCATCACGACCGGCCATTCGGTCAGCGCGTCGGTGGTGGTGATCATCTTGCGGATGCCGACCTGGATGGTCTGCATGTCGTCGCGGGTGGTGATGAGCAACGGCCAGAGATATTGATTCCAGCCGAGGATGAAGAGGATCACGAACAGCGCCGCCATGTTGGTGCGCGACAGCGGCAGCAGCGTGTCCCAGAAGAAGCGTAACGGGCCCGCGCCGTCGATGCGCGAGGCTTCCAGAAGCTCATCCGGCACGGTCATGAAGAACTGGCGGAACAACAACGTCGCGGTGGCCGATGCGATCAGCGGCAGCGCCAGGCCGGCATAGCTGTCCAGCATGTGCAGATCGGCGACGATCTTGTAGGTCGGATAGATGCGGACCTCGACCGGCAGCATCAGCGTGATGAAGATGATCCAGAAGATCGGCATCCGGAACGGAAAGCGGAAATACACGATCGCATAGGCCGAGATGATCGAGATCGCGATCTTGCCGACCGCGATCAACAGCGCCATCACCAGCGAGTTCAGCATCATGTTGCCGACGGGTTCGCGGGTCGAGCCGCTCGTGCCGACGAAGATGGTCTGGTAGTAGACCTCGAAGAAATGCCCGCCGGGCAGAAGCGACATCTGCCCGTTGGCGATCAGCGCGTTGTCCTGGGTCGAGGCGACGATCGCGATGTAGACCGGGAATGCGACGATCGCGATCCCGATCCAGAGAATGGCGTGGGCGACGTAGCGCCGAAAGCCCTCTTCCTCGACCATCAGTAGGTCACCTTGCGTTCGACGAAGCGGAACTGGATTCCCGTCAGCACGATGACCATGACCATCAGGATCACCGACTGCGCCGCGGAGCTGCCGAGATTGCCGCCGAGCAGGCCGTCGGTATAGACCTTGTAGACCAGCGTGACCGTCGATGTGCCCGGACCGCCGCGGGTCATGGTGTCGATGATGCCGAAAGTGTCGAAGAAGGCGTAGACGATGTTGACGACCAGCAAGAAGAAGATGGTCGGCGACAGCAGCGGGAAGGTCACGGTCCAGAACCGCCGCATCGGGCGTGCGCCGTCGATCGCAGCAGCCTCGAACACGCTTTTCGGGATGGCTTGCAGGCCGGCGAGGAAGAACAGGAAGTTGTAGGAGATCTGCTTCCACGCGGCGGCGAGGATGATCAGTGCTGCCGCCTGGTCGCCATCGAGCAGCGGATTCCAGTCGACGCCCATTCCGCGCAGATAGCGCGAGAGCACGCCAAGCGAGGGATGCAGCATGAAGATCCAGAGCACGCCGACGACGGGCGGCGCCACCGCATAGGGCCAGATCAGCAGCGTGCGGTAGAGCATCGAGCCGCGCAGCGGCTTGTCCGCCATCACGGCGAGCAAGAGCGCGAAGGATAGCGACGAGACGGCGATCGCGAACGAGAAGAAGAAGGTCCGGACGATGGCCTCGTAATAGGCGGGGTCCTGGAACAGCTCGATGTAATTATCAAACCAGATGAAGCTCGTCGAGAGACCGAAGGCATCCTGAAGCAGGAAGGACTGGATCACCGCCTGCGCGGCGGGCCAGTAGAAAAATATCAGGACGATCGCGAGTTGCGGGGCAACCAGCGCGTAGGGCAACAGCTTTGCTTGGAAAATGGCTTGCTTTTGCATGATGTCAGCAGAGCGGCAGGCCGGATCGCGGCCTGCCGCTCATCGCCTCACTTCACAGCGGTCTTTTCGAACTGACGCAGCATCGTGTTGCCGCGCTCGACAGCCGTATCCAGCGCCTGCTTGGCGGTCTTCTTGCCGGCCAGCGCCTGCTCGATCTCTTCCGACCAGACGTCACGCAGCTGAACCATGTTGCCGAGGCGCAGACCGCGTGAATTCTCGGTGGGCTCCTTGTTGGTCAGCTCGAGCAGCGGGGTCTCGAGATAGGGCTGGTCCTTGTAGAAGCCTTCCTCCTTCGCCTTGGCATAGGCTGCCTTGGTGATCGGCAGATAGCCCGAGGCCTTGTGGATATAGACCTGGCGATCGGTATCCGAGAGGAAGGTCAGGAATTTTGCGACGCCCTTGTATTCGTCGGCCGACTTGCCGCCCATGACCCAGAGCGAAGCGCCGCCGATGATCGAGTTCTGCGGCGCGCCCTTGACGTCCGGATAATACGGCATCGGCACGGCGGAGAAGTTGAACTTGGCCTGCGCCTTGACGTTGCCGAAGAAGGCCGACGAGGTCAGGTAGATCGCGCACTCGCCCGAGGTGAAGCGGCCTTCGCCGGTGTTGGTGCGGCCGGCGTAGTCGTAGGTCTTGTCCTTCTGCAGCTCGACCAGCTTCTCGAGATGCTTGAGCTGGAGCGGTCCGTTGAACTCGAGCACGGTGTCGAAGCCGTCGAGGCCGTTGGCCTTGCTGGCGAGCGGCACGTTGTGCCAGGCCGAGAGCTGCTCGAGATTGACCCAGGTGACCCAGGAGCCGGAGAAGCCGCAAGTCGGATGGCCGTTGTCGTGGAGCTTCTTGGCGGCCTCGAATGTTTCGGGCCAGGTCTTCGGGACCTCGATATTGGCCTTCTTCAGCTCATCGAGGTTGACCCACATCACGGTCGACGACGAGTTGAAGGGGAACGACAGCATCTCGCCCTTCGAGGTCGAATAGTAACCGGTGATCGCGGACAGATAATTCTTCGGATCGAACTTCTCGCCGGCGTCGGCCATCAGCTTGTAGACGGGCTTCACCGCGCCGGTCGCGGCCATCATGGTCGCGGTGCCGACTTCGAACACCTGCATGATGTGCGGGGCGTTGCCGGCGCGGAAGGCCGCGATGCCGGCGTTCATCGTGTCGGGATAGTTGCCCTTGTAGGTCGGGATGACCTTGTAGTCGCTCTGCGACGCGTTGAAGTCGGTGGCGAGCTTGACGATGACGTCGTTGTTGGCGCCGGTCATCGCGTGCCACCACTGGATTTCGGTCACAGCCAGGGCCGGCGAGACACCCATGCCAACCGTGACTGCAAATGCGGCAGCCGCCCCAAAATGTCGAAGAGCCATCAAAAAAACCTCCCTTGGCCGTCAATAAACAAGCGCTTGCGCTAGCAGCGCCATATGACGTTCACATGACTGTGTAAGCGGCCGAAACGAAAGCGGCAAGCGCGGGAAAAGGGAAGCTGTCAAATAGGCGAACGCGTCGCGAGCAGCCTCATCCGTTCGCGGTGCACACACAGGTGCCCGCGCCGCAGTGCGGCATCGCTCGTTGGATGCGGGGGCGAGGGGCCTAGCGCTTGCGCTCGGGCCCGCAGACCGTGCCCTTCTCGACCATCGCGTCGATCTCGGCCTTGGAGTAGCCGAACTCGCCCAGCACCTCCCGGGCGTGCTGGCTGAATTTCGGCGGCAGGCGACGCAGGCTCGGTTTGCTGCGATCGAGCCGGATCGGCGACGCCACGCCCTTGTACCAGTCCTTCTCGATGATATCGCCGCGGGCGATCGTGTGCGGGTTGGTCAACGCCTGGTCGATCTTCTGCACAGGACCTGCGGGCAGGCCGGCGGCAAGCAGGCGGTTGCACAGCGGCTCGGCCTCGTGCTGGCTGAACACGGCGGCAAGCTCGGCACGCAGCGCCTCGCGATTGGCGATGCGGTCCTTGTTGCGGGCAAAGCGCGGATCGGTGCCGAGCTCGGGCTTGCCGATCTCTTTGGCGAGCTTGCGGAAGGTGCCGTCATTGCCGACGCCGATGAAGATGTTGTCGGTCTTGGTCGGGAAGATCGCGTAAGGCACGAGATTGGGATGCTCGTTGCCGGTCAGGCCGGGCGGCTTGCCATGCATGAAATAGTTCGCGGTGTGCGGATGCATGATGGCGAGGCCGGTCTCGTACAGCGTCGTCTCCAGGAACTGGCCCTGGCCCGAGCGCTGCCGCTCCGACAGCGCCATCAGGATGCCGATCGCCGCGTAGAGCCCTGTGCCGATGTCGACCAGCGGCACGCCGATCCGCATCGGTCCGCTCTCGGGCGAGCCGGTCGCCGCGATCATGCCGGTCATGGCCTGGATGATGGCGTCATAGCCGGGATTGCCGCCGCGCGGACCGTCGGCGCCGAAGCCGCAGATCCGGCAATGCACCAGGCGCGGGAATTTCTTGCTCAGGACTTCGTTGCCGATGCCCCATTTCTCCAGCGT
The DNA here is from genome assembly GCF_000938255.1 of Bradyrhizobium sp. LTSP849. Taxonomy (GTDB): domain Bacteria; phylum Pseudomonadota; class Alphaproteobacteria; order Rhizobiales; family Xanthobacteraceae; genus Bradyrhizobium. Next base: position 347,022 of record NZ_JYMR01000045.1, read on the forward strand.
GCCCGGCTTGAAATTCTCGATCAGGACGTCGGCCGTCTCCAGCATCTTGAGCAGCACGGTTCGGCCGCCCTCGGAGGCGAGGTCGAGGGCGATCGAGCGCTTGTTGCGGTTGATGCCGACGAAATAGGCCGCGTCTTCCTCATGGAAGGGAGGGCCCCAGTCGCGTACCTCGTCACCCGCGGGCGGCTCGACCTTGATCACGTCGGCGCCATGGTCGGCGAGGATCTGGGTGCAGTAGGGACCGCCGAGCACGCGCGTGAGATCGATGACGCGCAGTCCGCTCATTGCGCCTAATGCTGCTCCAGAACTGGCGGCTTCAGAACTCATGCCTTCGCTTCCTCTGTGTCGATCGTTGATCACAGGCCTAGCGAGGTTCGTGCACGCCAGCAATGGCTTGTTGCGTAGGGCGTTATGCGGGGCGCGCGCCACATGCCGCGGGATGGCAAATCAAGAACTGGCAAATCAAACGGAAGCGGCCGGCCCGAGGGGGATCCCGGGCCAGCCAATCCGCATCTACGATCAGACGACCGTCAGGCGGACGTCGACATTGCCGCGCGTCGCGTTGGAGTACGGGCACACCTGGTGGGCCTTCTCGACCAGCGCCTCGGCTTCCGCGCGGGCAAGGCCCGGCAGCGAGACGGCGAGATCGATGTCGAGGCCAAAGCCGCCGGCCGAGCGCGGGCCGATGCCGACGGTCGAGGTGACGGAGGCGTCAGCCGGGACCTTCGGGCCGCCCTGCGAGGCCACGAACTTCATCGCGCCGATGAAGCAGGCGGCATAGCCGGCCGCAAACAGCTGTTCGGGATTGTTGCCGGCGCCGCCTCCGCCACCGAGCTCCTTCGGCGTGGTGAGCTTGACGTCGAGCGCGCCGTCGAGGGTTGCGGCATGGCCGTCGCGGCCGCCGGTGGCTTTTGCGCTGGTCTTGTAGAGGACATTCACGGACATTTTCGTCTCCCTGGGTTCCGGTTGGGGTGCGTTCTATATCGCAGGCAATTAGATTGTGTGCAATTGAAATTTGCATGCCTCACATTTAATTGTTCGCAATTGAATAGGCGCCTGCCAGGGCCCAGAATGACAAGACGAATCTCACGGGATCGAACATGGCTCGAAAACAATCCGCGCTGGATCCGCAGCGGCTCGATAACCAGATCTGCTTTGCGGTCTATTCGGCCGCGCACGCCTTCAACCGCGTCTACAAGCCGCTGCTCGATCAGCTCGGCCTGACCTATCCGCAATATCTGGTGATGCTGGTGCTGTGGGAGCGAGACGACGTGCCGTTGAAGGACATCGGCGAAAAGCTGTTTCTCGATTCGGGCACGCTGACGCCGCTGCTCAAGCGTCTGGAGGCCGCCCATCTGGTCAAGCGCACCCGTAGCAGCGAGGACGAACGCCAGGTGCTGATCGCGCTGACGTCCCAGGGCCACGCGCTGAAGGAAAAAGCGCGCGCTGTACCGCAGTCGATCCTGGCGGCGTCGGACTGTTCGGTGTCGGAGCTGGTGGCGATGAAAGACGAGATCGTCGCGCTGCGCGACCGACTCAATGCGGTGATCGGGGAGTAGGGGAACTCGTCGAAGCGCACCTTCGCCCTGCGGGCTTCGGTGCACCAGCCTTCGCTTCGCGAAGGCTGGTGGAGCCAGGCGGGATCGAACCGCCGACCTCTTGCATGCCATGCAAGCGCTCTCCCAGCTGAGCTATGGCCCCTTAACCGTCCGGCGCGCCTTGGGCGACGCGTCGGGTGAGACCCAGAACCACAGTTCTGGGATTATCTCAAGTCTCTTCGTCGCCTCCGACGTCACCAATGATGTCGGTCACGTCCTCATCACCCTCTTCTTCGTCGGCAATGAAGGTCGAATCGTCATCATCGTCGTCGTCGATGGTCTCGTCGACCTCGATATCGTCCTCCGATTCGGGCACGACGGCCTTGACCTTGCCGGTGTTCTCTTCGGCATCGGCCTCCTCGAGCGAGACCTCTTCGACCTCGGCCGGCTCCGGCGTGGTGTCGGCGGCCGCCGGCGCGTGCCGGGGTTCGGCGCCGCGGGTTGCGCGCGCGGGCGCCACGGGCGCGATCGGCACGACTTCACCGGTATAGGGCGAGATCACCGGAGTCTTGTTGAGGTCATAGAACTTCTTGCCCGTAGTTGGGCAAATGCGTTTGGTTCCGAGTTCGGACTTGGCCACGGCAGAGGAATCCTGGGATGTCTGAAAAGCGGTGTTTCACTTGGCTAGTTGGCGGGCCGCTGTCAATAGCGCATTACGGGAGAAAGACATGCCGGTGACTGCGGGGAGGCCATGTGGTACGTGCCCGCGAGCCTCCAGGGCACATCCAAGGACACAATCTTGACTCATTCCGACCAGCCGACGCCGCTTCAGTCGCGCTCAAGCGGCCCCCTGACCGGGAAAGTTCGGGTGCCCGGGGACAAGTCGATCTCCCACCGCGCCCTGATCCTGGGCGCGCTTGCGGTCGGCGAAACTCGGATTTCGGGCCTGCTGGAGGGCGAGGACGTCCTCAACACCGCCAAATCCATGCAGGCACTCGGTGCAACCGTGGAGCGCACCGGAGATTTTGCCTGGAAGGTGCGCGGCGTGGGCGTCGCGGGCTTTGCCCAGCCCAAGGACCCGCTGGATTTCGGCAACTCCGGCACCGGTTGCCGCCTGGTCATGGGCGCCGTCGCGGGCTGCCCGATCTCGGCGGTTTTTGACGGCGACGCCTCGCTCCGCACCCGCCCGATGCGCCGGATCCTGGATCCGCTCGAAAAGATCGGCGCCAAGGTCGTTTCCGGCGGCGAGGGCGGTCGTCTGCCGCTGAGGGTCCAGGGTGCGCGCGATCCGCTGCCGATCACCTACAAGACCCCGGTCGCCTCGGCCCAGATCAAATCGGCCGTGTTGCTGGCGGGGCTGTCTGCGCCGGGCAGCACGACCGTGATCGAGTCCGAGGCCAGCCGCGACCATACTGAATTGATGCTGAAGCATTTCGGTGCCGACATCACCTCGACGGCCGAAGGTACACACGGCCGCCGCATCACGCTCGTGGGCCAACCAGAATTGCACGGCGCCACCGTGATCGTTCCCGCCGATCCTTCCTCCGCGGCATTTCCAGTCGTCGCGGCGCTGATCGTGGACGGCTCCGACGTCGTCCTGTCCGACGTCATGACCAACCCGCTGCGCACCGGTCTGTTTACGACGCTGCGCGAAATGGGCGCCTCGATCGAGGAGAGCGAAGTGCGCGGCGATGCCGGCGAGCCGATGGCGCAGCTGCGCGTGCGGGCCTCGAAATTGCGCGGCGTCGAAGTGCCGCCGGAGCGCGCGCCCTCGATGATCGACGAATATCTGGTGCTGGCGGTGGCGGCCGCCTTCGCCGAAGGCACGACCGTCATGCGCGGCCTGCAAGAGCTGCGCGTCAAGGAATCCGATCGGCTCGAAGCCACCGCCGCCATGCTCCGCGTCAACGGCGTCAAAGTCGAAGTCTCCGGCGACGATCTGATCGTCGAAGGCCGCGGCCATGTCCCCGGCGGCGGCCTCGTCGCCACCCACATGGATCATCGCATCGCGATGTCTGCGCTGGTGATGGGCTGCGCGTCCGACCAGCCGGTGACCGTCGACGATACCGCCTTTATCGCAACCAGTTTTCCGGATTTCATTCCGATGATGCGTTCGCTTGGGGCCGAGTTTTCATGATTATCGCCATCGATGGACCCGCGGCCTCGGGCAAGGGGACGCTCGGCAAGCGGCTCGCCCACCATTACGGCTATCGTCACCTCGATACCGGCGTGATCTACCGCGCGGTGGCCTACGCCCTGATGCAGACCGGTCATGATCTCCGGGACGAGGCGGCGGCGGTTGCCGCTGCCCTGGAACTCGATCCCGAAAAGTTCGGCAATTCCGCCCTGAAGACCCAGAAGGTCGGTGAGGGCGCCTCGATCGTCTCGGCAATCCCCAGGGTTCGCGAAGCCCTGGTCAATTTCCAGCGGCAATTCGCCGCCGATCCGCCCGGCGCCGTGCTGGACGGCCGGGACATTGGAACCGTGATCTGCCCCCATGCCGACGTGAAGATCTTCGTGGTCGCCGACCCCAAGGTCCGCGCGCGGCGCCGGACCATGGAGGCCAAGGCACGAGGCGAGGAGGCGGACGAGGCGGCCGTGCTGGCCGATATCATCCAGCGCGACGAACGGGACAAGAACAGGCCGATTGCGCCCCTGAAACCCGCCTCGGATGCTTACTTGCTAGATAACTCCCAACTGGATATAGAAGGCGGCGTCCGGGCCGCCATCGACATTATCGAGGCCGTCCGAGCGGGCCGTCCGCGGGGTTAAGCCGCGGTCGTCATTGGAGGAAGCGCCCGCTCCCGCTCTTTGAGGTCGATACCCTCGGTCCCTTGTTTGGGGCCGGCGCGATCCAGGCTCCGGACAAAGATTTCCACGTATCGAATGCGCGGGCCCAGCCGGCCCGCTTCCGCTGTTCCGGTCGCAGGCCGGAGCAACGAGCGGTCGCTCGAAGGTCTTGCGGACCTTCCGACACTGCGCGCGCGATACGCCCTTTGAACCCAACGGCCGGCAAGACATCCGCAACTGGAGAACAAATGGCTTCGACTTCCGCTGATACCTATAGCCCCTCGCGCGATGATTTCGCCGCGATGCTCGACGAGTCCTTCGCAGGTGGCAGCCTGCAGGAGAGCTCCGTCGTCAAGGGCAAGGTGGTTGCAATTGAAAAGGACATGGCCGTCATCGACGTCGGCCTGAAGACCGAAGGCCGCGTCGCGTTGCGCGAATTTTCCGGCCCCGGCCGTGAGAGCGAGATCAAGGTTGGCGACGAGGTGGAAGTGTTCCTCGATCGCATCGAAAACGCTCTCGGCGAAGCCGTGCTGTCGCGCGACAAGGCGCGCCGCGAAGAGAGCTGGGGCAAGCTCGAGAAGGCGTTCCAGGGCAACGAAAAGGTCACGGGCGTCATCTTCAACCAGGTCAAGGGTGGTTTCACCGTCGACCTCGACGGCGCCGTGGCGTTCCTGCCGCGCTCGCAGGTCGACATCCGTCCGATCCGCGACGTCGCGCCGCTGATGAACAACGCGCAGCCGTTCCAGATCCTCAAGATGGATCGCCGCCGCGGCAACATCGTCGTCTCCCGCCGCACGGTGCTGGAAGAGACCCGCGCCGAGCAGCGTCAGGAGCTGGTGCAGAACCTCGAAGAGGGTCAGGTCATCGACGGCGTGGTCAAGAACATCACCGATTACGGTGCGTTCGTTGATCTCGGCGGCATCGACGGCCTGCTGCACGTCACCGACATCGCGTGGCGCCGCGTCAACCACCCGACCGAGGTGCTCTCGATCGGCCAGACCGTGAAGGTCAAGATCATCAAGATCAACCACGAGACGCACCGCATCTCGCTGGGCATGAAGCAGCTGCTGGATGATCCGTGGCAGGGCATCGAAGCCAAGTACCCGCTGGGTTCGCGCTTCACCGGCCGTGTCACCAACATCACCGACTACGGCGCGTTCGTCGAGCTCGAGCCGGGCATCGAAGGCCTGATCCACGTCTCCGAGATGTCGTGGACCAAGAAGAACATGCACCCCGGCAAGATCGTGTCGACCTCGCAGGAAGTCGAAGTGCAGGTGCTGGAAGTCGATTCCGTCAAGCGCCGCATCTCGCTCGGTCTCAAGCAGACCATGCGCAACCCCTGGGAGGTCTTCGTCGAAGGTCACCCGACCGGTTCGACCGTCGAGGGCGAGGTCAAGAACAAGACCGAGTTCGGTCTGTTCCTGGGTCTCGAAGGCGACGTCGACGGCATGGTCCATCTCTCCGACCTCGACTGGAAGCTTCCGGGCGAGCAGGTGATCGACAACTACAAGAAGGGCGACGTGGTGAAAGCCGTGGTGCTCGATGTGGACGTCGAGAAGGAGCGTATCTCGCTTGGCATCAAGCAGCTCGAAGGCGACCCATTCGCCGAGCCGGGCGATGTCAAGAAGGGCGCGGTCGTGACCTGCGAAGTGCTCGAAGTGAAGGAAAGCGGCATCGAGGTGAAGATCACCGGTACCGACTTCTCGACCTTCATCAAGCGCTCGGAGCTCGCCCGTGACCGCAACGACCAGCGCGCCGAACGCTTTGCCGTCGGCGAGAAGGTTGATGCCCGCGTGATCCAGTTCGACAAGAAGGCCCGCAAGGTCCAGGTGTCGATCAAGGCGCTCGAAGTCGCCGAAGAGAAGGAAGCCATCGCGCAGTACGGCTCCTCCGATTCGGGAGCGACGCTCGGTGACATCCTCGGCACCGCGCTCAAGAACCGCGACAAGTAAGCGAAACGCCTGTTTCGCAAGCATCGAAGCCCCGGCGCGAGCCGGGGCTTTTTTGTTGGTGCTGTCGTAGCCCGGATGGAGCGTAGCGAAATCCGGGAAAGTCTTTATGTGGCTCCCCGGATTGCGCTGCGCTCCATCCGGGCTACACGGCACAGGCCTTGTTTTCTTCAAATTGCGCCGCAATTGATGTATCCAGATAAGCCAATGGTCACGCTGTGACGGCACAACGCGGTGGCTTCTCACCTGGAGATATTCCGATGTCGCTCGATTCGGACATCATCGTCGATCGCCGCAGGATCCGTCGCAAGCTGACGTTCTGGCGCGTCACAGCTGCGCTGATCGCAATCGCGGCGATCGCGGGCTTTGCACTGATCGTGACGCCCAGTGGGCGCGGCACCTTCGCTTCCGCCGGCTCGATCGCGCGCGTGCAGGTCGACGGCCTGATCCGCAGTGATTCCGAGCGCACGCGGGCGCTGGAGCGGCTGGAGAATTCGCAGGCCGCGGCCGTCATCGTTCACATCAACTCGCCGGGCGGCACCACCGCCGGCTCCGAGCAGCTCTACGATTCGCTGACGCGCCTGAAGGCGAAGAAGCCGATGGTCGTCGTGGTCGAAGGTCTTGCGGCTTCCGGCGGCTACATCACCGCGATTGCGAGCGATCACATCATCGCCCAGCAGAGCTCGCTGGTCGGCTCGATCGGTGTGCTGTTCCAGTTTCCCAACGTCAGCGAGCTGCTGAAGACCATTGGCGTCAAGGTCGAGGAAGTGAAGTCCACGCCGCTGAAGGCCGCGCCCAACGGTTTTGAGCCGACCAGCCCCGAGGCGCGGGCCGCGCTCGATGCGCTGGTGAAGGACTCCTATGCCTGGTTCAAGGATTTGGTGAAGCAACGGCGTGGCATGGATGACACGCAGCTCGAAAAAGTGGTCGATGGCCGCGTCTTCACGGGACGCCAGGCGATTGATCTCAAGCTGATTGATCAGCTCGGCGACGAGAAGACGGCTGTGACCTGGCTCGAGGAGCAGAAGGGCGTCAAGAAGGGTCTCAGCGTGCGCGATTATAAGCTCGAACCCCGCTTCAGCGACCTGCCGTTTCTCAGGACTGCTGCCGCCGTCACGCTGGAAGCGCTTGGTTTAAGCTCGATTGCGCATCAGATCGGGCAAACTGGCGTTGCGCAGGCGGTCGATCGCTTCGGAATGGATGGAATGCTGGCCCTGTGGCAACCGGCCGCGTCGAATTGACCGGAACTGGCCGGAACCAAGCGAGCCTCGAAGGTTTTTCGCGTCTGGCGGGTGGTGGGTCAGCCCGCTTTTTCGGCATTTGTCACGCATTTTCACGACGCTCAACCTTCATTTAGCGTCTTGACAGATCAAGGCATTTTCACGGAAATGGTCATCCGCACGCTTCCGGGTCCTATCTCTCGATGATCAAATCCGAACTTGTTCAGCGTATCGCCGAGCACAACCCGCATCTGTACCAGCGGGATGTCGAGAACATTGTGAATGCGATTCTCGAGGAGATCGTAGCGGCACTCGCGCGCGGAGACCGCGTCGAGCTGCGCGGCTTCGGTGCTTTCTCGGTGAAGCACCGCCCCGCACGCGCCGGTCGCAATCCGCGAACCGGCGCTCATGTCCCTGTCGACCAGAAGAGCGTTCCGTTCTTCAAGACCGGCAAGGAAATGCGTGAGCGGCTGAATCGCGACCACCCGGATCCAGGCGCGCCCGACTGAGGCCATCGTCCGGGCTTAACCGAGCGGCCCTGACGCAGCCGCAGGCTTGATTCAAGGCGAGCGAAGCCAGATGCGAAAATTCCTGACCGCGCTGATCGTGATTCCGCTGGCCCTGATCCTGGTGACTTTCGCGGTCGCCAACCGGCACTTCGTCACGGTCTCCTTCGATCCTTTCATGTCGGCTGATCCGGCACTGTCGGTCACGCTGCCGCTGTTCCTGTTGCTGATCCTGGTGGCTGCCCTGGGCGTCGTGGCCGGCGGTTGTGCCGTCTGGTTCGGCCAGCGGCACTGGCGTCGCGCCGCGCGCCGGCATGAGGCGGATGCACGGGCCGCCCGGGTCGAACTGGCCGATCTGCGGGCCCAGGCGGCCCCTACAAAGCCCAATCCGCAGCGCCTCCCGGCCCCCTCCGGGGTGGGCCTTTACGGTCCCGTCGGGCGAGACAAGCAGCGCGCGACGTTGTAGAAGCGGCCGCAACCGAAAGCCCTGTTTTCCGGCCGCTGACCCGCGGCCTCCATGCGCTTTGAGATCATGTCCCTGCTCGTCAAAATCTGCGGCCTGTCCACGCGCGAGACGCTCGAAACGGCGCTCGACGCGGGCGCCGACATGGTGGGGTTCGTGTTCTTTCCGCCGTCGCCCCGGCATCTCTCGCTGGAGGCCGGGCGCGAGCTCGGCCGCCAGGTGAAGCGGCACGCGCTCAAGGTCGCGCTCACGGTCGATGCCGACGACGCGACGCTCGACAACATCATGGATGCGCTGTCGCCCGACATGTTCCAGCTCCACGGCCAGGAGAGCGTCGCACGGCTGCGCGATATCAAGCAGAAGTTCGGCCGCCCCGTGATGAAGGCCGTGCCGGTCGCAACCGCAGCAGACCTCGCCGTGCTGCCCGGCTACGCCGCGGCCGCCGACCGCATCCTGTTCGATGCGCGCGCGCCGAAGGACGCAACCCGTCCCGGCGGCCTGGGCGCGCCATTCGATTGGCATCTGCTGGAAAATCTCGATCTGAGGCTGCCCTACATGGTCTCGGGCGGGCTTCATGCCAACAACGTTGCGGAGGCCCTTCGCGTCACCGGCGCCGGCGGCGCCGACGTGTCCTCCGGTGTCGAGAGCGCCCCCGGCGTCAAGGATCCGGAGCTGATCAAGGCCTTCATTCGCGCCGCGCGCGCCACCCAAGATGCAAATCAAGAGTTGAGCGTTCGATGAACATCGCCAAACCAAATTCCTATCGCAGCGGCCCCGACGAGCGCGGCCATTTCGGCATCTTCGGTGGGCGCTTCGTCGCCGAAACGCTGATGCCGCTGATCCTCGATCTGGAGAAGGCCTATACCGCGGCCAAGGCCGACCCGGCCTTCCAGGCCGAGATGAACGGTTATCTCAAGAACTATGTCGGCCGGCCCTCGCCGCTGTATTTCGCCGAGCGCCTGACCGAGCATCTCGGCGGCGCCAAGATTTACCTGAAGCGAGAAGAGCTCAACCACACCGGCTCGCACAAGGTGAACAACGTGCTCGGCCAGATCATGCTGGCGCGGCGCATGGGCAAGAAGCGCATCATCGCCGAGACCGGCGCGGGCCAGCATGGTGTTGCCACCGCGACGCTGTGCGCGCGCTTCGGCCTCGAATGCGTGGTCTACATGGGCGCCGTCGACGTCGAGCGGCAGCAGCCCAACGTCATCCGCATGGAGATGTTGGGCGCAAAAGTGAATCCGGTGCAGTCAGGCACGCGCACGCTGAAAGACGCGATGAACGAGGCGCTGCGCGACTGGGTCACCAACGTGCACAACACCTTCTACTGCATCGGTACCGTCGCGGGGCCGCATCCCTATCCGACGCTGGTGCGCGACTTCCAGTCGATCATCGGCAACGAGACCAAGGTGCAGATGCAGGAGGTCGAAGGCCGCCTGCCGGATTCGCTGGTCGCCTGCATCGGCGGCGGCTCGAATGCGATGGGTCTGTTCCATCCCTTCCTCGACGATTCCACCGTCGAGATTTTTGGCGTTGAAGCCGCGGGCCATGGGCTCACGCAACTGCATGCGGCGTCGATCGCGGGCGGCCGCCCCGGCGTTCTGCATGGCAACCGCACCTATCTCTTGATGGACGCGGACGGCCAGATCCAGGACGCGCATTCGATCTCGGCCGGTCTCGACTATCCCGGCATCGGCCCCGAGCACTCCTGGCTGCACGAGATCGGCCGCGTCAACTATCTCTCCGCGACCGATGACGAGGCGCTCGCCGCATTCCAGCTGCTGTCGCGGCTCGAAGGCATCATCCCGGCGCTCGAGCCTGCACACGCCATCGCCAAGGTGATGGAGCTCGCGCCGAAGCGGCCCAAGGATCATCTGATGGTCGTCAATCTCTCCGGCCGCGGCGACAAGGACGTCCCGCAGGTCGGCGATATCCTGAGGGGCAAGACCAAGTGACCACGCGTATCGACACCCGTTTTGCCGAGCTCAAGAAAGCGGGCCGCTCGGCCTTCGTCACCTATGTGATGGCCGGCGATCCCGATCTCACGACTTCGCTCAATATCGTCAAGGCGCTGCCCAAGGCAGGCGCCGACGTCATCGAACTCGGCATTCCCTTCACCGATCCGATGGCGGATGGTCCCTCGATTCAGGCGGCCGGTCTGCGCGCGCTCAAGAACGGGATGACCTTGAAGAAGACGCTGGAGCTGGTGCGCGGCTTCCGCGAGGACGACAACGTCACGCCGCTGGTGCTGATGGGCTATTACAATCCGATCTACATTTACGGCGTCGACAAGTTTTTGGCCGATGCCAAGACGGCCGGCGTTGACGGCCTGATCATCGTCGATTTGCCGCCGGAGGAAGACGACGAGCTCTGCATTCCCGCGCTGAAGGCGGGCCTGAACTTCATTCGCCTCGCGACCCCGACCACCGACGACAAGCGCCTGCCCGCGGTGCTGGCGAACACATCAGGCTTTGTCTATTACGTCTCTATCGCCGGCATCACCGGTGCAGCAGCGGCGGACGCGAATGCCGTAGGTGAAGCTGTCGCGCGCATCAAGCGGCATACCAAGCTGCCGATCTGCGTTGGTTTTGGCATCCGCACGCCGCAGGCGGCGCGCGCCATTGCCGAGAAGGCCGATGGTTCGGTGGTCGGCACCGCGCTGGTCGACGCGCTCAAGAACAGCCTCGATGCCGAGGGCCGCGCGACCGCCAAAACCGTTAACGCAGTCGCCGAGCTGACGGCGTCCCTGGCCCAGGGCGTCAAGGGCGCGCGGCAAGCGGCGGAATAGGCCATAATTCCGCTCGCTGGGCAGGCGACACGGCGGCTTGCCGGGGCAAGGTCCGGCGGCCATATATCCTTCAGGCGATCCCTTGCGGGTTCGTACATCGGAGCTAACCATGAACTGGCTTACCAATGTGGTCCGGCCGAAGATCCGCAACATGCTGCGGCGGGAGACGCCGGAGAATCTGTGGATCAAGTGCCCGGATTCCGGGCAGCTCGTGTTCTACAAGGACGTCGAGGCCAACCAGTTCGTCATTCCCGGCTCGAACTACCACATGCGCATGGGCGCGGTGGCGCGGCTGAAGTCGATCTTCGACAACGAGACCTGGTTCGACGTCGCGCTTCCCGACGTCACGCCCGATCCGCTCAAGTTTCGCGACGAGAAGAAATACGTCGACCGCATCAAGGACGCGCGCGCGCGCACCAATCTGAACGACGCGGTCAAGATCGGCTATGGCAAGCTCGAAGGCGCCGGTGTGGTCATCGCCGTGCAGGATTTCGATTTCATGGGTGGCTCGCTCGGCATGGCCGCGGGTGAAGCCCTCGTGCGCGGGCTCGAGCTTGCGGTCGAGAAGAAGTCGCCCTTCATCGTGTTCGCCGCGTCCGGCGGCGCGCGCATGCAGGAAGGCATCTTGTCGCTGATGCAGATGCCGCGCACCACGGTGGCCGTGCAGATGCTGCGCGAGGCCAAGCAGCCCTACATCGTCGTGCTGACCAACCCGACCACCGGCGGCGTCACCGCGTCCTACGCGATGCTCGGCGACGTGCAGATCGCCGAGCCCGGCGCACTGATCGGCTTTGCCGGCGCGCGCGTCATCGAGCAGACCATCCGCGAGAAATTGCCGGAGGGTTTCCAGCGCGCCGAGTACCTGAAAGATCACGGCATGGTCGACATGGTCGTGCATCGCCATGATTTGCGACCGACGCTGGCGCGGCTCTGCCGTCTGCTGACAAAAGCTCCGGCGCTTGAGACCGTGTCGAAATCGGCGCAGCCTGTCGCGAGTCCTGCGCAGATCGTCATGGCCCCGGAAGTGGCGCCGGCCGCGCCGCACGCGTGAACGCCTCCGCTGACAGCGCAAAGCCGTCGCTCGACGCATTGATCGGGCGGCTGTCGGCCCTGCATCAGAAGCGCATCGATCTCGGGCTCGAGCGGATGCACCGCCTGCTCGAGCGTCTTGGTCACCCCGAGCGCAAGCTGCCGCCGGTGATCCATGTCGCCGGTACCAATGGCAAGGGCTCGACGGTCGCGTATCTGCGCGCGACGCTGGAAGCCGCCGGCCTGCGCGTCCACGCCTATACCTCGCCCTATCTGGTCCGCATCAACGAATGTTTCCGGCTCGGCCGCGCGGGCGGTGGGGTGTTGGTCGGCGACGACGAATTACGCGCGGCGCTGGAAGAGGTCGAGCGGGTCAATGCCGGCGAAGCCGCGACCGTGTTCGAGCTCAAGACCGCCGCTGCCTTCCATCTGTTTGCACAGAACCCGGCCGATGCCGTGCTGCTCGAAGTCGGCCTCGGCGGCCGGCTCGATTCGACTAACGTGGTCGATACGCCGGCGGCCTGCGTGATCACGCCGGTCAGCATGGACCACATGGATTTCCTTGGGCCCACGCTGACGTCGATTGCCGGCGAGAAGGCCGCGATCATCAAGCGCGGCGTGCCCGTGATCTCGGCCGAGCAGGTACCGGAGGCGATGGCGGTGATCGAGGCGCAGGCCAAAAGCATGCGCGCGCCGTTGTTTGCGGCAGGCGAAAGCTGGCACGTCAATGTCGAGCGCGGGCGTCTGGTCTACTCCGACGATCGCGGCCTGATGGATCTCACGGCACCGCGGCTGTTCGGTCGCCATCAGTTCGACAATGCGGGGCTCGCAATCGCGACGCTGCGCGCCATCGACGCTTTCAAGGTCAATCAAGCGGCGTTCGAAGCCGGCATCCTCAGTGCCGAATGGCCAGCGCGGATGCAGCGCATCACCACGGGCGAACTGCCCGGTTGGGGACCGCAGGGCAGCGAGATCTGGCTCGACGGCGGACACAATGCCGAGGGCGGCCGCGTCGCGGCGGCTGCGCTCGGGGACCTCGAAGAGCGGGTGTCGCGGCCGCTGGTCGTGATCGCCGGCATGATGGCGAACAAGGACGCGCGGGCGTTTCTCGCCAACTTCGCCGGCCTCACCCGTCACATCATCGCAGTGCCGATCCCCGACACCGAGAATGCGATGCCGGTCGATCGCCTTGCCGATGCCGTGCGCAGCGTCGGCATGCGCGTCGAGATCGCTCCCGGCATCGAGGCCGCGCTGCGCGCGTTGGCGAAGCTCGCCTACGAAGTACCGCCGCGCATCCTGATCACCGGCTCGCTCTATCTCGCCGGCCACGTGCTGGCGATCAACGGCACGCCTCCTGCATAATGATTGCGTAGCCCGGATGGAGCGAAGCGCAATCCGGGAGTCTTGCTCCAAGCGATGAAGGACCCGGATTACGCTTTGCTCCATCCGGGCTACAGGAATGCCAATGCGTTTTGCCGCGATTGCCGACGTTCATGGAAATCATCTCGCGCTGGAGGCCGTGCTCGCTGATATCCGCGCGCAGGGCATCACAGACATCGTCAATCTCGGTGACATGCTGAGCGGTCCGCTCGATGCGCGCCGCACCATCGACTTCCTGATGAAGCTCGACGCGGTGCATGTGCTCGGCAACCACGACCGCTATCTGCTCGACCGTCCCCCGGAAAAGATGGGCTCGTGGGACCGTCCCGCCCATGCAGTGCTCAATGACGTGCATCTCGATTGGCTGCGCGCGCAGCCGATGACGCGCGTGTTCCGCGACCAGGTCTTCCTCTGCCATGCGACGCCCGAGGATGACGAAGTCTACTGGCTCGACACCGTGCATCCCGACGGCACGATGGCGCTGTCGCCGCTCGATCGAATCGAGCAATTCGCGCAAGGCATCACGCAGTCGCTGATCCTCTGCGCCCACACGCATCTTGCTCGCGCCGTGCGGCTTCGCGACGGCCGTCTGATCGTCAATCCCGGTAGCGTCGGCAGTCCCGGCTATCGCGACGTGCATCCATTCCCTCATCTCGTCGAAGCCGGCACGCCGCACGCGCGCTACGCGATCCTCGAACTCGTTGATGGTAGCTGGCAGGTGACGTTCCGCCACATCACCTACGACCATGAAACGATGGCCGCGCTGGCGCGCAGCAACAACCAGCCCGAGCTGGCCAATGCCTTGGCGACGGGCTGGATCGGATAGACGCGCTTCGTGCCGGAGATCGGCATGATTGCGGCTGGCACAAAATAAAAACGGCCGGCAGGCGCCGGCCGTTGTCGAAAATCATATTGTCGCAACGCGAATCAGACCGCGGAGGTGATCCACTGCTGAAGCTTCGCCTTCGGCGCCGCGCCGACCTGGCGGGAGGCCATCTCGCCGCCCTTGAAGATCATCAGGGTCGGGATCGACATCACGCCATACTTGGACGCGGTCTTCGGGCTCTCGTCGACGTTGAGCTTGACGATCTTGACCTTGTCGCCCATCGCGCCGGCGATCTCATCGAGCGCGGGTGCGATCATGCGGCAGGGGCCGCACCATTCGGCCCAGAAATCGACCACGACGGGACCGTTCGCCTTGAGCACTTCGGCTTCGAAATCGGTATCGGAAACCTTGCCAACGGCCATTGGAGTACCTCACTCGGTTGAAAGAGAATCGGCGCGACGTGGAATCGCGCCCGGGATCATGCCGTCAACCTATGAACGGCTCCTTGCCGGGTCAAGGACGCTCACGCCGACATGAAGGGATGCCAGCGCCGCGTCCAGCGCGGGGGCTGAAATCTCCATATATTCAACGGTCTCGGTCCAGAGCAGGACGGCGCGGATCGGCGTCTGGGGATAAAGGCGGGCGAGCACCGCCCGGTACAGCGCAAGCTGCCGGACATAGGCCGCAGGCGCTTCGGCCGCGCTCCTGGGCGGGGTCTGGTTGGTCTTGAAATCGACGATCAGGACCTCGGTCGGCGTCACGACCAGCCGGTCGATCTGCCCGGATACCAGCGCCGGCGGCCGGCCCGGCCGCTCCAGCCGACCGACGATGGCGACCTCCGCCCGGCTCCCGGCCGCAAAGACGGCTGCGAATCGCGGCTCAGTGATGAGGGCGAGGACCTTGTCGGCCAGCGCGGCGCGGTCGGCCTCGGTCCAGTCCGAGGCGTTGCGCGCCATGAAGCCAAGGGCGGCGTCGCGCCGGCGCTCAGTGGCGATGTCCGGCAGCGATTGCAGCAGCCGATGCACCAGCGTGCCGCGTTGCAGTGCCATCGCGCGCGACTGGACTGATTCGCCGGTCCGGACCGCGCGACCTTCCTCGGCGGCTTGGCCTGAGGGGCGCACCGAATCCTCATCGACGGTCTCGCGCGCGGCAGGCTGCCGGAGCCAGGCCGGCAGCGCGATCGTCTGGTCTACGGATGTCGCCGGCGTGCCCAGCGCCGCGACATCATCCGCCCGGGCGAATCGCGTCACCTTGCCGAGCGACGTCTCGATCGTCTGCTTCTCCAGGCCCGAGCCGGCGAGCCCGGTGTCGATCAAATCGTACCAGCTCAGCTTGCGGACCGTCTTCATGTTGCCGGGCATGCAGCCGCCGACAACCAGCCGATCGGCCGCGCGCGTCATCGCGACATAGAGCAGGCGGCGGTATTCGTCCTCGGTCTCCTCTAACATCGCCTTGCGCGCCTCGGCGACGGGCTTTGGATCGTCGGCCTTGCGGCCGGCCCAGACCACGACTTCACCGCCATTGCCGCGCGGAACGTGGATCAACCGGACCCGCTGCGAGTCCGCGGGCGAGGACGTGGTGTCGACCATGAACACGACCGAGGCCTCGAGGCCCTTGGCGCCGTGCACCGTCATCACCCGCACCTCGTCGCGCGAGATCTCCATGTCGCGCTTCACCTCGGTGTCGGCCGAGCGCAGCCAGGCCATGAAACCTTGCAGCGAGGCCGGCGCCTTGCGCTCGTAATTCAGCGCGAGCTCCAGGAATTCGTCGAGCGCGTCGTTGGCCTCATGGCCGAGCCGGCGCAGGATCCGAGCGCGGCCACCGTCGCCGCCGAGGAGCCAGGCGTAGAAGGCGAACGGCGTCTCGTCGCGCGAACGCGTTTCGCAGGCTTCCAGGCGTCGCAGTGCGGTTGCGAATTTCTCGCTTCCGGAAGCCTGCTCGCCAAGCGCGCGGCGCAGCGATCCCTTGCGGTTCCAGGCAAGCGTAAAGAGGTCATCGTCGTCGAGCCCGAACAGCGGGCTCTTCAACGCCACCGCGAGCGCGAGATCGTCCTGCGGCAGCAGTAGCGCATCGGCGAGGTTCATCAGATCGATGATCGCGATGTGCTCGGTGAGCTTGAGCCGATCGGCGCCGGCGACCGGAACGTTGGCGTGCTTCAAGGCCTGGATCACGGCGTCGAACGCATTGCCGCGGCGACGCACCAGGATCAGCATGTCGCCATAGCGCAAGGGCCGTCGTTCGCCTTCGTGCCCCGTCAGCGTGCCGCTCTCGACCAGCCGCTTGATCTCGGTCTGAATGCGGCGGGAGAGTTTGACTTCGGGGCTGGTGACGGCGACGCCGTCGAACGGCGCGCGCCAACCCTCGATGTCCTGCCTGTCATCGGCCTCGGCGAGATCCCACAGCTCGATCACGCTGGGGCCGGCATCGCTGAGCGCATTGTGCAGGGGATGGCCGGTCTCGACCGAATGGATGCTCTTGTAGATCGCGGGCTCACGAAACACGTGGTCGACCGAATGCAGGATCGCGGCGCCCGAGCGGAACGAATAGGTGAAGGCGACGGGATCGAATTTCAGTCCGGCCGCGGTGAACTTGCGGTGCAGCTCGCGCCGTCGTTTGTCGAATTCTCGTGGCTCCGCGCCCTGGAACGAGAAGATCGACTGCTTTTCGTCGCCGACGGCGAAGACCGTGCGGTTCAGCCCCTCGCGCGCGCCTTCGCCGGCAGTGAATTCCGAGATAATGTGCGCGACAATGTCCCATTGTCGCGGGCTGGTGTCTTGCGCCTCGTCGATCAGGACGTGGTCGACGCCGCGGTCGAGCTTGTAGTGCACCCAGCCCGAAGCGACGCGGTTCAGCATCGCCAGCGTCTTGTCGATCAGGTCGTCGTAGTCGAGCAGCCCACGCTCCTGCTTCTCGCGCCGATAGTTCGCTGCGGCAGCGGTCGCGATGTGCAGGAGGGCCGCGGTGCGGTCGCGCACCGTCACCGCACGGCGCTTCTCGATCAAGCCGCCGAGGCGTTGCGCCTCGGACTCGAACAGGCGCGCAACGGACGGATTGTGATCACCAAATTTCTTGGTCAACACCGCTTTGCGCGGCGATTTGTCGTCGGTGAGGAAGACGCTGAGATAGGCATCAACTTGATCAGCGCTGGAAAAGGCTTTCGCCGCGCGGAGGCGCTCTGCCTGGGTCTTGTCGGAGGCGGTGCCATCCTCCAGCGCGAAAGCGATGTTGTCCCAGCGCGATCGCGGCAGGAACGGTCCATCGACGATGTCGTTCTCGATATCCTCGATGCGGTCGCTCGCATCCACGCCCAGCACCGCCGCCATCTGCGTGGCAGCCGCTTCCGCGTTGCCGGCCTCGTCAGTCCAGGCCATGAAATGATCGCGGCTTAGACAGGCTTCGCGCACCACTTCCTTGAAGGTGACGTCGGCGGCGCTCGCCATCGCGGTCAGCAGCGCACGGCCGGTGACGCTCTCAGGATCGCGCGCGGCGTCGAGCAGCACCTTCAGATTGGCGCGCTCCATCATGTCGGTCTGGTCGCGCTCGTCGATCACGGCGAAGCGCGCCGGCACGTTGGCCTCGAACGGAAACTGCTGGAGCAGGCGCGTACACAGCGCGTGGATGGTCTGCACCTTCAGCCCGCCCGGCGTCTCCAGTGCGCAGGCGAACAGCTTTCGCGCCTCGCGCCGCAGCTTGGCATTGGGGTGGGGGATGCCGACCGCGCGGATCGCCGCGTCGAGCGCGGCATCATCCAGCGTCACCCAATGACCGAGCGTGGTGAACACGCGCTCGGCCATGTTGGCGGAGGCCGCCTTGGTGAAGGTGATGCAGAGGATTTTTTCCGGCGGCACACCCGACAGCAGCAGGCGAATCACGCGCTGCACCAGCACATGCGTCTTGCCCGAGCCGGCATTGGCCGACACGAAGGCCGATGCGGTCGGGTCCGATGCGCGCCTCTGTGTGTCGCGCACGGCATCCGGGATGGGGCGTGGTGCTTTCACCATTCCTCGATCCCCAGGCCGCCGGCCGCCGACCATTCCTTGATACGGGCGAGGTCGTCATAGGTGCCGTAGCGGTTGGTCCACATCGGCAGGTTCAGCGATGTGTAGGGCTGGCTCTCGTCCTCGAAGGCCCGGATCAGCGCTTCCAGCTTGGCTCTGGCCTCAGCGGCCGCGGTGTCCGGCGGCTGTGGCTGGTCGCCTTGCTTGATCTTGAGCTCGAGAATGCGTTCCTCGCCCGGCGGATTGTTGCCGCTCAGGCGGACATACACGAGCTGGCTGACCGACGCGCCGGCGTCAATATCAGGAAAGCCGCCCTCGCGCAGGATCGCGGCTTCCAGCGTCAGCTGCGGCGACAGGCCCATGCGGACCTGCTTGCCGGTCGGCGGCTGCCCGGTCTTGTAGTCGAGGATGGCGTAGCCGCCGCCCTGGCGCCGCTCGATGCGGTCGGCGCGCGCGGAGAGGCGAAAGCTGCGCCCATGATCGAGCGGGATCGAAATCTCGCCGCGGGTCTCGGCGGTGATCGCCTCGATCACGTCGCGCCGCGCGAGCTCCCACTCGCCAAACCAGCGCGCGATGCGCTGGAAACGCGGCCACCACAGCGCCCGCGCCTCCGGTCGCTCCATCAGCGGCAAGAAGTATTTTTCGCCGATCGCGCGCAGCACGCGCGCGGGATCGTCGGGCAGACGTGTCGCGTAGGTTTCAGTGAACTCGCCGAGCGCATCGTGGATCGCCGAGCCGCGATCGGCGGCCGAGAGCGGCATGTCGACGGGATCGAGCGCATCGAGCCGCAGAATGTGTTTTGCGTAGATCGTATAGGGATCACGCAGCCAGTCTTCGATCGCGGTGACCGACATCCTGAGCGGGCGCGTGGCGCGCGGCGGCCGCGGCTCGGGCTGCTTGACCGGCTTGACCTCGTCTGGCTGGTCCAGCGCATCCGCAAACCGCACGTATTTTTCGCCGGCGCGAATGGCCGCCTTCCAGTGCTCATCGCCTGCAACGGCTTCAAGGCGGTGCAGGAAGCGCGAGGCCACCGCCGGCGCGCCGCCGGCCTTGGCGGAGTGGGTGAGGATCACCTCATCGGCGCCGAGCAGTTGCGCGAAGTCATGCGCGGAGAGGCCGATGCGGCGCTCCGGCAGATCGAGGCCGAGCTCATGGCGCATCGGCCGGCTGAGCCAGGGATCGATGCGCGGCGCCGGGGGCCAGACGCCTTCGATCAGGCCGCCGACGATGATGCGGTCGGCCTGCATCAGGCGCGATTCCAGTGGGCCGTAGATCTGGAGCTGCGCGCCGGGCTTGTCTCGCCGCCTTACCGCCCGATCGCCGAACGCGGTCTGGAAGACGTCCGCGTACTCGGGCAGCGGGACCATCAATCCGCTGGTCGTGCCGCCGCGCAGGAGGTCGTCAAAGGCGCTCGCGAGGGCGAGGCCCTCGCGCTCCTCGAACGCCAGCGAAATGCCCTGCTCGTCGCGCGACAGCTCGATCAGGATCTCGCGGTGGCGGTGCGCGAGCTCGGCGAAGTCATACAGCTTGGACGAGGCGAGGCTCTCGATCGGCGCCAATGCTTGTCGCAAGGCATCGATCAGCGCCTGGATGCGATCGAGATCTTCCGCCTTGAGGCGCGCGCGCGGCTCGGCCGCGTGCAACGCCGAGACTTCGCTCCGCCACAGTTTCGCAAGCTCGTCCCGGAACCGGTTGAACTCGCGTAAGAGCCCGGCCGTACCCGCAGGCGGGCGCGTTCCGCGCAGCACCGCAAGCTCCAGGCCCTCGATGGCCGCCTTCCACGCGCCGGGCAGCCGGCCGAGCCGGCATAGCGGATGTTTCAGCATCGCCAGCAGGGTCGGCGGCTCGAGTCCCTTGGTCGCCGCCTCCGCCGCGAGGCATGCAAAAGTTCCGGCGGACGTTTCCATCAGCACGTCGCCACCGGAATCATCGAAGGCGAGATCCCATCGGGTGAGCGCCGCCATGACGCGCCGCGCCAGCGCGCGGTCGGGTGTCACCAGCGCCGCCGATTTGTCCAGATGCCGCGCCTCGCGCATCGCGATCGCGATCGCGAGCGCTTCCATCTCGGGATTTGGCGCCTCGACCACTGCGAGATTTTTCATGCCGCCGGTAATCTTCGCGGCGACGACCGGCTGCTTCAGTCGGTCGTACCAGATCTCCGTCGTGGCGGAGGGCCGCATCGATTCGGATGCGAGCAGGTCGCGGCCGCCTTCCGCCGGCTGCTGGAGGATGTCGACATCGCTGCGCTTGATGCCAAAACGCTCCAGCAGCGCGTGCATGGCATATTGCGGATGGTTCGACGCCGGATGCTCGGCGAATTTGCCGAGCGCATCGCGCACGCCACCGATGGTGCGCCAGGCGTCCTCGTCGAGATCGGTGTCGAGACCCGGCAGCACCACTGCGCCTTGCGGCAGCGCCGCGACGGCGTGCAGGAATTTTGCGGTGGCCGGCATCGAGCCGGTCGAACCAGCCGCGATCACAGGTCCATGGGGATGTGCGGTCAGGCGCTTGGCTTCTGCTGCGATCAGCAGATCGCGTCGCGCGGCAGGCTCGATCCGGTTGATCTCGGCGAGGTGATGAGGCCAAGCTTCGCGTGCAATATGCAGGAACTGGAGCGAGTGTTGCCAATATTGATCGAGCTGATCCGGCACCAGGCCATCAAGCGCGCTCCAGTCGACCCCGCGCGTGACCATGTCGTCGATCAGGCGTGCGAGATCGGAAGCCAACGCAAGCGTCGAAGCGGGGCCGCCAACCACCAGCGGCGATAGCACGGGACGCTTGGCCCAGGCCGCGACCAAATGCGCCAGCGTCAGTCGCCGGTCGAGTTCGCCGAGCCGCGGCGGAATGTCGAGTGGGGCCGCGATTGAAAGCTGCTCGGTCTCGTCGGCGAAAGCGAGCTCGTCCTCGTCGATGTCGCCGAGCGCGACGATGCGCGGCAGCACCACGGCGTCCGCCTGCATCTCGTCGAGGAAGATTTCGCGGACCACGCGCATGGCGCGCCGGGTCGGCAGATACAGCGTGGCATCCGCCAGCCGCGCCGGTTCCTTGCGCGCCTCGAACCCGTCGACCAGCTGGCCGTCGAGCAGGCTTGAGACGACCGTGCGCAGGAACGGAACTGAGACTGGAACGCTGAAAACGCGCATGGGCTGCCTGATTCGGGGATCAGGCGCCAATATAGGGACGCGGACTCAAATGGATATGGGTGCAGGGGCGTCGTCCCCGCTGTTCGCGGGCACGGAACAGGTGCCGTAGGGTGGGCAAAGCGAAGCGTGCCCACGCATTTTTGCGATCGAGAGAGATGGTGGGCACGGCGCAAGGGCGCCTTTGCCCACCCTACGGCACGGCGCCGGCTCTAAGCCACGCTCTCCAGAAACGCCTCTTCCGCCGCATGCACCGCATCGGGCGTGCCGACATGCATCCAGACGCCGTCGAGGCGCAGGCCGAACAGGCGCTCCTGCTCATTGGCGCGGTCGAACATTTTCGTCAGCGAGAATTCGCCCATCGGCGCATCGGCGAAGATCGATGGCGACAGGATCGCCGCGCCGGCATAGACGAACGGGACGACCTCTTTTTCCTTGCGCTTGCGCAAGGCGCCGTCGGCCAGCATGCCGTAATCGCCGCGGCCGCTATAGCCGATGCTGGTGGCGGTCGGCGCCATCAGCAGCAGGATGTCCATCCGCGCTGGGTCGAAGTTTTCCGCAAGCCGGGCGAGGTTGGAGCGCACGCCGTCGATCCACAGCGTGTCGGAATTGACGTGGAAGAACGGCGCATCGCCAAGCAGCGGCAGCGCCTTGACCACGCCGCCGCCGGTGCCGAGCACCTGGTCGCGTTCGTCCGAAATGGTCACGCGCGGATGCTGGCGAGACGCCACATGATCGATGATCTGGTCCGGCAGATAGTGCACGTTGACGACGGCGTCGGTGACACCGGCCTGACCGAGCTTGTCGAGCACGTGGTCGAGCAGCGGCTGGCCGGCCACCGGCACCAGCGGCTTCGGCATCTTATCCGTCAACGGACGCATGCGCAGGCCAAACCCTGCGGCGAGCACCATAGCTTTGGTCGGTTTGACGGACATCCTTCGCTTTCTCAGACCCTTGAATTTCGCGCGTGCGCAGCAAGCCTAACACGGGACTCGGTCTGCCGCACCGCATCTCAACCGCCTTAACTACCTGCCGTGACGGTTGTACGACGGGTGTTGCCGTCACGCTCCGACAGATGTGGAGCGCACCTTTTTCTTCTTGTCGCCCAGCTTGAGGAAGTTGACGCCGATCTGGTCGCCATTGACCCAGGCCAGCTCGCAGCGTCGGTACGCAAGTCCGGTGGACGACAGCAGCAGAAAAAATTCCTTCAGATGCAGGCCTTCGACCGAGCCGTCGATGGTCAGCTTGGCGCCGCTCTCGGAGACGTCCTCCATGGTACACTCACGCCGCCAGGTGCCGTCGATGCCCATCATCTGGGCCGCGATCCCACGTTCGAAAACAACCCGGCTGTTCCCGCGATTGTCCGTCTTCACCGCCATCTGCCTTGCTCCAGCCCGCATTTGTACGGCTGCCCGCGGGCGATGATACCGGTGCGATGGCTAACAGCCGGTAAATCGGGTTCCGAATCAGGGTTGGGGCGGCGGGACGTTGGCGAGGTACCAATCGCGCAGAGCGGTGAGCGCGGGATGCGCCAGCGAGCGCTGGAGATAGGTCCAGATCCGCGGCTGATGGCGCAGATAATGCGGCTTGCCGTCGCGGCGGTTCAGTCGCGCAAAAGTGCCGAGCAGGCGCGTGTTGCGCTGCGCCGACATGATGGCATAGAGCTCTGCGAAGCCGGTCGGATCGAAGCTCGCATCACCTGCGCGGCGCGTCTTGATGTAGCGCGACAGCAGCGTCAGCTCGAGCGCCTCGGGCACGTCGATGCGGGCGTCCTGAAGCAGCGACACCACGTCGTAGGATTGCGGCCCGAGCACGGTGTCCTGGAAGTCGATCACGCCGACGCGCTCGATGCCTGTACGGTCCGCGAGCCAGATCAGATTCGGCGAGTGGTAGTCGCGGATGATCCACGTCTTCGGCGCGGCCAGCGGCTTCTTCAGCAGCTCGTGCCACATCGCGAAGAATTCCGCGCGCTTCTCGTCGCTCAGTGGCGCGTTGCGATCGGGCAGATACCATTCCGGCATCAAGCCGATTTCGATCAGCAGTGCGTCGGTGTCGAAGGCAGGAATGGTGTAGGTCTGATCCGGCAGCCGCAGCGTCTCCGGCAATGTCTTGCGGTGCAGCACGGCGAGCACGTCGGTCGCAGCTTCGTAACGTTCGGCGATCGGGCGCGGCGGATCGCCTTCGATCACGCCTTCGCTGCCGAAATCCTCCGAGATCAGGAAGCCGTGGTTGAGATCGTAGTGGTGAATCGCGGGCGCTGAGATTCCCGCCACGCGCAGACCTTCGTCGATGGCGACGAAGGGTTTGATGTTCTCGGCAAGATGCGCCGCGGCGCTATAGGACTTGCCGTTATAGAGCGCCGCGCCATCCGGGCGCTGCGGCGAGTTCATCAGGATGACGATGCCGTCGTCGCGCACCAGCCGCGCATAGGAGCGTGTCGAAGCGTCGCCGGCCATGCGGCGACGTGTTGCATCGATATAGCCGGACGCGTCGAGGAATTCCCGCAGCGCCTTCAGCCGCGCGACGGTGGCCGCGGCCTTGCCGTAACCGGTGATGTCGGCGGCGCGCGCGTTCGAGCCCAGCGCCGGGCGATGCGTCAGCGCGATGTCGATGCGGTCCGCGGGCATTGCCGACGGCGCGCGCTCCGGCCATTCGATCAGCACCAGCGTGGCGTCCGGCAGCGGCGAGAGCCCGATCTCCTCGAGTTCGTTCTCGTCTTCCACGCGATAGAGATCGGCATGGATCACCGGAAACGGCGGCAGCTCGTAACCCTGCACCAGCGTGAAGGTCGGGCTCGGCACTTCCAGCGCCTCGTCGCCGGCGAGATAGCGGATCAGGCTGCGGGCCGCTGCGGTCTTGCCGGCGCCGAGATCGCCGGTGAGCGTGACGACGTCGCCCGGTCCGACCAGCAAAGCGAGGTCGGCCATCAGCTGCGCGGTGGCCGTCTCGTTGTGAAGCGCGACGGAGAATGTGGTCGGCGCGCTCATTCGGCGGCGTCGCGATGCGCCGCCTGGTCGGTCGGGAAGTCGCAGATCACGACCGTGCCCTTGCCGACGCTCGAATCCACCTGCACCTTGCCGCCATGCAGCTCGACGAAGGAGCGCACCAGCGACAGCCCGAGCCCGGCGCCGCGATGACGCGAGCCTTGCGAGCGGCTTTCGAACCAGTTGAAGACCTTGTCCTTCATGTCGGCGGGTATTCCAGGACCGGAATCTGTCACAATGAAGACCACGCTGCGCTCGGTGCGTCGCGCGCTGATCCCGACGGTGGAATCCTGCGGCGAGAAGCCGACGGCGTTGGCGAGCAGATTATAGAGCACCTGCACCACGCGCTTCTCGTCGCCGATGAAGCTGCCGACATCGGGCGCGATCTCGACCTTGAGGCGGATGCGGTCGGTGGCGAGGCGGTCCTGGATGCCCTCGGCGGCAAGCTCGATGGTCTTGCTGACATCGACCGGGCCGAGTTCCAGCTTCATGGCGCCGGCGTCGATGGTGGCGAGATCGAGGATGTTATTGGTGAGCGCCAGCAGCGCGTTGGTCGATTTGGTGACGTAGTCGAGATATTCGGCCTGCTTCGGCGTCAGCGGACCGGTCGAGGGGTCGCTGAGGAAATGCGCGAAGCCGATGATGGTGGTGAGCGGAGAGCGCAGCTCGTAGGAGACGTGGTGAACGAAATCCACCTTCATCTGGTCGGCGGTCTCCAGCGCTTCGTTGCGCTCGCGTAGCGCGCGCTCGACGTTTTCGGTGTCAGTGATGTCCAGGAACGTCAGCATGGTCGCGCCGTCGGGCAGCGGACGGATCATGCCGTCGAGCACGCTGCCGTCCTTGCGCTCCAGCTTCAGCGGCACATCGGCGCGGTTCTCGATCGAGGTGATGGCCTCGCGGATCTGGCGCCAGACGACGGGGTCGTCGAACAGCTGCTGGCACCAGCCTTCGACGGTCTGGATATGCGGCTCCTCGCGCATGGCATCGTTCGACAGCTTCCACATCCGGACGAAGGCCGGATTGAACAGCTGTGCCTTGCCGTGGCTGCCGAACACCGCGACGCCTTCGGCGAGGCTGTCCAGCGTCTCGCGCTGGACCCGGATCATGCCGTCGAAGCGGCGGGCGAGCTCGAGGCTCTCGGTGACGTCGTCGAACAGATAGGTGACGCCGCCTTCCGGATTCGGCGTGGTGACGACGGAGAGCGCGCGGCCGTCGGGCAGGTACCAGGTGTCTTTCGCGGCCTCGACTGCGCGATAGGCCTCGTGCAGTTTCACCTTCCAGGCGCGGAAGTCCGGCTGCTCCGGCAGTTTTCGTGCGGCGCGGAGCTTGTCGAGCACGCTGGAATCGTCGGGGTTGGCGTCGAGGAAGGTGCGGTCGAGATCCCACAGCCGCCGGTAGGAATCATTGTAGAAGGCGAGCCGGCGCTGGCCGTCGAACACGGCAACGCCGGAGGAGAGCTGGTCGAGCGTGCGCCGATGCGCTTCCGCCATCCGCACCAGCGCCGCGCTCAGCGCATCCGCCTCGCTGGCATCGATTGCGACGCCGACGCTGCCGCTGCCGACATTGACGGCGCGCACGTCGTAGATGCGCCGCTCGCCGCCCGTCACGATCGGCAGCCGCGCGGCGAAGTTGGCAGCGTCTTTCAGTCCGCGTTCCATCGCGGTCCGATCGGCGCTGTCGAGCAGCTCGAGCTTGCGCTCTTGAGCATCGACGACGCTCGCAGCTTCCGTCGCGCGCACATAGGCTGGATTGGCGAAAGTGAGCGCGCCGTTCTCGCCCTTGGCCCAGATCGGCCACGGCGCCGCGGCGGCGAAGCCGCGCAGCATCTCGGTCTCGTCCGAGAGCGCCTTGTGGCGCAGATTGGTTTCGGCCAGTTCGCGGCGCAGGCCGGAGAGCTCGCGAATCCGGACAATGGCCTGGCCGCCGATGGCGCGGCCGATGGCTTCCAGTGTGTGGCCGTTGGCGGTGGTCAACGTAAGCTGGAACCCGTCACCGCGTTCGCGCAGCGCGTCGACCGCGTGATCCATCTGGAGTGCCGGCTCCGGCGGCAGCCAGGTTCCGAACGCAAGCACGCGCTGCGGAGACGAATCGCGCGGCAACACCATCGAGACGTCGCCCGAGATCTGCGCGCGGCTGTCGCCGGCCGGCCAGGAGATCAGGACCTGCGGCTCGGCGAAGAGCAGCGCGCCGAAGCGATCGGCTTGCAACTGGAGTTCCCTGACCCGCGCGCGCAGCCTCGCCTCGTTCTTTGCCGTGCGCACGCGCGTGCGCATCAACAGGATCGCGGCCACGACCGTGAAGCCGAGCAGGGCCAGCGCGGTGGCCAGCACCGCGAGTTCCTGCCGGTTGAAGTCCAGCAATATCGAGAGTGTGTCGACGAGGTCGGCAGCCTCAGCCGGCGCAGCCGGCAGCAGCGCCGCGAGAGCGCCTCCCAACAAGCCGTTGCGCGCCAACGATGTGCACGACAACAGCGTCCGACGCATCGACACGATCACGCCTGACATAGTTGCCCCAAGACCGCACGAATTTGCGCGCGACGACCCCCGTCGCGCGCGAATCAAACGACAATACCCTCACCGTGACTCCACCGGTAAGAGTCCAGATCGTGAACGCAAACGCGGCCACACAAAAATGCAGGCCGCGTTGTTCCAGTTCACGTAGTTCTTCGGATGATTCGGTTGGATTTGCCGTGTCTTAGCGGCCAATGAAGATTAGGTGAGATTGCCACTGCGAAGTAGGTGCGCTCCCTCCCTCGCTTGCGGGGGAGGATTGGGGAGAGGGTGTCTCCACAGCGGGATACTCCCCCAGAGGATAGAACCCTCACCCGGCGCTTCGCGCCGACCTCTCCCGCGAGCGGGAGAGGTGTAAAAAAACTAGCGGCCGGTCGAGCCGAAGCCGCCGGCGCCGCGATCGGTTGCCGATAATGTGGCCACGGGAACCAGCGCGGCCTGCACCATTGGTGCGATCACCATCTGCGCAATGCGCTCGCCGCGCTTGACCACGAAGGGCGTAGCCCCGTGATTGATCAGGATCACCTTGATCTCGCCGCGGTAGTCCGCGTCGATCGTGCCCGGCGAGTTCAGCACGGTGACGCCGTGCTTGGCGGCAAGCCCCGAGCGCGGCCGCACCTGGGCCTCGTGTCCGGCCGGTAAAGCGATCGCGAGCCCCGTTGGCACCAGCGCGTATTGGCCGGGCGCGAGCGTTAGCGGCTCGCTGTCCGGAACCGCCGCCATCAGGTCGAGGCCAGCGGCCTCGATGGTCTGATAGGCCGGCAGCGGCAGACCTTCGGCATGGGCCAGCTGTTGCAGTTCAACCGTGACTTTCGTGCTCAAGATGCGGGCTCCAGGGATTTGTCGGCCACGCTCTTCACGACATGCGCGATCAGCTCGGTGGCGACTTGTTCCTTGGTCATCACGGGCCAGGAATCAACCGTCATCTCGCCGTTCTTCTCAGCATTCTTTTCACGATTCGTGCGGCTGATGAGGTGCACGGTATTGCGGTCGCCGCCCATCACGCCGGTTGCGGGCGAGACGTCGTTGGCGACGATCCAGTCGCAGCCCTTGCGCGCGAGCTTCGTCTTGGCGTTGTCGATGAGGTGCTCGGTCTCGGCGGCAAAGCCGATCACCAGCGGCGGGCGCTTGTCTGTCAGCTTCGAGATCGTGGCGAGGATATCGGGGTTTTCGACCAGCTGAAGCGGCGGCATGCCGGCCGAGGTCTTCTTCAGCTTCTGCTCGCCCTCATTGGCGACGCGCCAGTCGGCAACGGCAGCGGCGAAGATGGCGATGTCGGCGGGAAGCGCGGCCTGCACCTGTTCCAGCATCTGCCGCGCCGATTCCACATGCTTGACCGTCACACCATTGGGGTCGTCGAGGTCGACCGGGCCGCTCACCAGAATCACCTCGGCGCCGGCGGCCTGCGCGGCGGCGGCGATGGCAAAGCCCTGCTTGCCGGAGGAGCGGTTGGCGATGTAGCGGACCGGATCGATCGGCTCATGCGTGGGACCTGCGGTGATCAGCACGCGCTTGCCGGCGAGCGGGCGCGGCACCGGCGGCCGCAGCAGGCGCTCGGCGGCGGTGGCGATCTCGATCGCCTCCGACATGCGGCCGATTCCGGCTTCGCCCGCCTCGGCCATCTCGCCGGAATTCGGCCCGATCAGCACCACGCCGTCGCGCTGAAGCAAGCCGACGTTGCGCCGTGTCGCCGCGTTGTTCCACATCAGCGGATTCATCGCCGGCGCCAGCAGGATTTTTCGGTTGGTCGCAAGCAGGATGGCGCTGGCGAGGTCGTCGGCATGACCGTTGGCCATCTTGGCCATGAGGTCGGCGGTCGCCGGCGCCACCACGATCAGATCGCACTCGCGCGCGAGGCGAATGTGGCCGGCGTCGAACTCGCTCTGGGGATCGAACAGGTCGGTGTAGACGCGCTCATGAGAGAGGGCACTCACCGAAAGCGGCGTGACGAATTGCTGCGCCGCCTTGGTCAGGACGCAGCGAACCTCGATGCGGCGCTCCTTCAGCCGTCGGATCAGGTCGAGCGACTTGAAGGCTGCGATCCCGCCGCCGATGATCAGCGTGACGCTGGCCTCGGGGAGGGCACCGGTGCGCTGCGGTGTCGGGGCGGCAGATGCCTCGGGCGGCACCGCGAACGGCGTCAGCGGCTCCTCGCGGCCCTCGATCAGCTCCCGCAGGATGACCCGGACCTCTTCCTCGACCGACCTGCGGTTCTTGGCCGAGCGCAGGCGCAGATAGGTTTTGACGTGTTCGTCGAGCTTGCGGATGGTCAGGCTTGCCATGACAGCCTTCTCTAAAATGATAGCAATGCTATCATTTTCGCGACAGCATTGCAATCACATGCGCAGCAGGACGATTAGAATGCCGATGGAGGCGGCAGCGATGACGCAGAGCGCGATCGTGCTCACACGGGCTTTCTTAGCTTCCTTGCGACCTAAGGCCTCGATCGTGTCCGGCGACAGAAAGTGACCCTCGCGAGTCATGTCTTCCATCTGCTCGAGCACGGTGACGGTACGGTTCGCGATCTCGGGTAGTTTCGAAAGCAGGTGACCCAGCACACCGGCGCCGGACATCGCGCCCTGGATACGGCCGATAGGTCCGAGATTGCGCTCGATCCATTCGCGCACCACGGGGTCGGCGACCTTCCAGATATCGAGCTTGGGATCGAAGCCGCGCGCCACGCCTTCGACCACCACCATGGTCTTCTGCAGCAGGATCAGCTCGGGCCGCGTCGTCATGTCGAACAGGCCGGTGACCTCGAGCAGCAGTGTCAGCAGCCGCGCCATCGAGATCTCCTCGGCGGTGCGGTTGTGGATCGGCTCGCCGATGGCGCGGATGGCTTGCGCGAAATTCTCGACCGAGTGATGCGCGGGCACGTAGCCTGCCTCGAAATGCACCTCGGCGACGCGGCGATAGTTGCGGGTGATGAAGCCCAGCAGGATTTCGGCGAGGAACCGCCGCTCCTTCATGCCGAGCCGGCCCATGATGCCGAAATCGACTGCGACGAGACGTCCGGCGTCATCCAGGAACAGGTTTCCGGGATGCATGTCGGCATGAAAGAAGCCGTCGCGCAGTGCGTGGCGGAGAAAACTCTGGATCACCTTGCGGCCGAGATCGGGCAGGTCGACCTGCGCCTCTGCCAGGCGCTTGTGATCGTTCAGCGCAATGCCGTCGATCCACTCCATCGTCAGCACGTTATGCGTGGTGCGGTCCCAGTCGACGGTCGGCACGCGGAAATCCGGATCGTCGCGCGTGTTCTCGGCCATCTCCGAGAGCGCCGCAGCCTCGAGCCGAAGGTCCATCTCCATCGCGACCGAGCGCGACATGGTGTTGATGACTTCGATCAGGCGCAAACGCCGCGCCTCGCTCGAATAGGTCTCGGCCTTGTGTGCGACGTAGAAGAAATCGGAGAGGTCGCGACGGAATCGCGAGGCCACGTTCGGTCGCAGTACCTTGACCGCGACCGCCTTGCGGGCGCCGTCGTGCAAGACTTCACCGCGATGCACCTGTGCGATCGAGGCTGCCGCAACCGGCGGGCCGAGGCTCGCGAACACGTCCGTCAGCGGACGCTCCAGCGAGGTTGCGATCGCAGCTTCCGCTTCTGCTTGCGAAAACGGCGGCAAGCGGTCCTGGAGGCTTTCCAGATCGCGAGCCATGATAACGCCGACGACGTCGGGACGCGTGGCGAGGAACTGCCCGAGCTTGAGATAGGCCGGGCCCATCCGGGTCAGCGCGCGCGACATCCGGGGCCCATCTTTAGGGCCGCGCCGTTCGACGATACGCGCAAGCTTTAGCGCAAGCTGCCCGGGCGGCGGCACCAGGCTCGGATCGACGGAGCCGAACACGCCTTCGCGCGCAAATACGAACGCGGCGCGCATCAGGCGCGAAATGTGGGTAATGGCAGAGATCACAAACGCCAGCCCGAATGCAGTGCGACGATGCCGCCGGTCAGTGTCTGCCAGCCGACGCGGGCGAAGCCGGCGTCGCGGATCATGTCGGCAAAGGCGTTGGGCTTCGGAAACTTGCGGATCGATTCGACCAGATATTGATAGGATTCGGCATCGCCCGTGACCATGCGGCCGAGCGGAGGGATCACCTTGAACGAGAACAGGTCATAGAGCTTGTCGAGCCCGGGCATCTCGACGGTGGAGAATTCCAGGCACAGGAAGCGGCTGCCGGGCTTGAGCACACGATAGGCCTCGTGCAGCGCCAGATTGATCTGCGGCACGTTGCGAATGCCGAAAGCGATCGTATATGCGTCAAAGCTGCGGTCGGCGAAGGCGAGCGCTTCGGCATTGCCTTCGACGAAATCGACCTGGGTTTCGCGATGCCGCTTCGCGGCGCGCTCGCGGCCCACCGCCAGCATTCCGGAATTGATGTCGCACACGGTGGCATGGAAGCCGGGACCGGCCGCCTTGGCAGCCCGGAACGAGATGTCGCCGGTGCCGCCGGCGACGTCGAGCAGCGCGAATGGCCGGTCGCTCCTGGGCGGGTCGAGCGCGTTGATCATGATGTCCTTCCAGACCCGGTGCAGGCCACCGGACATCAAATCGTTCATCAAATCATAGCGCGAAGCCACGCTGTGAAACACATCGTTCACCAGCGTCTGCTTGTCCCCCAGGGGAACGTCTTTGAAGCCAAAATGCGTGGTTTCGCCCGGCCGATCCATTACTCTACTCCACGAGGCGGACCATAGCGCGCCCGCCGCAATGGCGCTATCACACCGCCCTCATAAGGTGAATGCCTGACCATGCCTGAATTGCCTGAAGTCGAGACCGTCCGCCGCGGCCTTCAGCCCGTCATGGAGGGTGCGAAAATCCTCGTTGCGGAGGCCCGCAGGCCTGATCTGCGCTTTCCCTTTCAGCCTGATTTCGTGGCCCGGCTCCAGGGCCAGGTCGTCACCGGCCTGGGCCGCCGTGCAAAATATCTCATGGCCGATCTCGCCTCCGGCGACGTGCTCTTGATGCATCTGGGCATGTCGGGCTCGTTCCGCGTCATCAAGCCTGACAACGACGCGGCGCCCGGCGAGTTTCACTACCCGAAGGGGAAGGACTCCACGCACGACCACGTGCTGTTTCGGATGTCCTCCGGCGCGGACATCGTCTTCAACGATCCACGCCGCTTCGGTTACATGAAAGTGATCGCGCGCAGCGCGCTCGAAGATGAGCCGCTGCTGCGCGGGCTCGGCCCCGAGCCGCTCGGCAACGAGTTCGATGCGGCCATGCTGGCGCAGTCCTGCGAAGGCAAGACCACGAGCCTGAAGGCCGCGCTGCTTGACCAGCGCGTGGTCGCCGGGCTCGGCAACATCTATGTCTGCGAAGCCCTGCATCGCTCGCATCTGTCGCCGCGCCGGATCGCCGCGACGCTGTCGACCAAAGCCGGACAACGCAAGGGCGTTGCCGGGGGCGAACCGACCGATCATGCCAAGAGACTGGTCGGCGCGATCCACACCGTGCTGAACGACGCCATCAAGGCCGGCGGCTCCTCGCTGCGCGATCATCGCCAGACCTCAGGTGAGCTCGGCTATTTCCAGCACTCGTTCAAGGTCTATGACCGCGAAGGCGAGACCTGCAAGACACCGCGCTGCGGCGGCATCGTGAAGCGCTTCACCCAGAACGGCCGGTCGACGTTCTGGTGTCCGAAATGTCAGAAGTGACGTCGCTCCGTAGCCCGGATGGAGCGTAGCGAAATCCGGGACCTTCGCGACGAATGCAGGTGCCCCGGATTGCGCTACGCTCCATCCGGGCTACGAAAGCCGACGCGCAGTCGTTTGGCCTGACATGTCAGATGTCTACGCGCCGTCGCCGAGGTGCCTTGGGCGGGAGCGGTTCTACTGTGCATGGGGTTTGTTTTCGTCATTTTGTTCGACGACGGGTCCGCCACCTCCGAAAACGCGAAGCGAAGCAATCCGGCCGGGCTGGTGGCCGGATTGCTTCGTCGCTGGGCCCTTCCGGATGGTGAAGAGCCCGTCTGTCGCCTGAGCGATCGCCCCGCTCAGGACGCCAGGGTCTTGGTCTCGTCCGACGCGCGTTCGGCGGCGAGGTGCAACATGCCGTCGGCGGCCGAGATGACCTGGTCGATCAGCACATTGGTCGCGGAGATGTTGAGCCGGGTCTCGATCCAGTGCCAGAGGCCGCGGATTTCCTCGGTCGACTTGCCGTTGGGTGCGAATTCGCTGACGGCGAGGCCGTTGGCGAGCGAGTCCTGGTGATCATTGCGCATCACGATCAGCGGACGCGCGAGCACCTCGGAGAGATCGAGCGCGGCCTCCTCGGCGAGCGTGTTGGCCGCGTTGTCGATGCGCTGGCCGCGGATCGGCGTCTGGTTCAGCACGAAGCTGTAGGGCCGCTTCCAGGCGCGCGCGACGCTGAGGGTGGAGACGGTGGCCTCGATGTCGGCGACGCTCGGGCGGGCCGGGATCAGGCAGAGGTCGGAATGGCGGATCGCGGCGGTGGTCGCGGCGCTGAGGCCGGCGGCGGTATCGACGATCGCGAGCTGGAGGCCGCTATCGGCGAGCATCTTCAGCCGCGGCTCGATATCGGCAGCGTGATAGATCGGCTCGACCACGAGATCCTCGGTGGTGCGGCGGCGCTGCCAGTTGGACAGGGTGCCCTGCGGGTCGGTCTCGATCAGGCGGACGGTGAAGCCGGCCTGCTTGGCTGCCAGCGCGAGGCCGATGGCGAGCGTGCTCTTGCCGCTGCCACCCTTTTGGGTGGCCAGTACGATCGTGTGCATTTGAAGATAAATCCTTTGGAGTGCTCGGGTCAGGAAAACGCCACGCGAACGTGCATCAATGGGGATGCTGAGCTCTTCTCGCTCAGGACGTGCCGGCCCGATCCAAAGGGGGATCGCGGATGTCCGAATCAGCAGTAACGATGATGGCAGAATCAGGAATGCCAGCTAATCCGTACCATTACTGGACCCGTAATCGTGCGTGTGATGTGCTCGCCGCCGTGAATAAGAGGGACAGGCGGCATGAGCGGAAATTGGCGCGACCGGACGGCGACGACCTTTGAGTGCCAGAAAATGCCGGCGGTCTCGAGCCGCGGCATGGTGGTCAGCAACCATCCGCTGGCCTCCAGCGCCGGCGCCGAGATGCTGGCGGCCGGCGGCAACGCCATTGATGCTGCGATCGCGACCCTGTTCACGCTGACCGTGGTCGAGCCGATGATGGTCGGCATCATCGGCGGCGGCATGGCGCATATCCGGCTGGCCGACGGCAGCCATCGCTTCATCGACGGCCAGAGCACCGTGCCCGCGGCGGTGCGCGACACCACCTACACGTCGAAGCCGGGCTCGGCGCACGACGTGTTCGACACCGTCGGCAATGAGAATCTCACCGGTCCGAAGGCGGTTGCCACGCCGGGCTCGCTGAAAGCCTGGTGCGAGACGCTGCGCCGGTTTGGCACGATGCCGCTTGCTGACGTGATGCAGCCCGCGATCAAGCATGCCGCCCGCGGCTATGCGGCCACGCCCTATTTGCACGAATGCATCAGCGAGAGCGCCGCCGAGATGCGCAAGGACAAGCCGATCGCGGCGATCTATTTGCCGAACGGCGAGCCGCTGAAGGTCGGCGAGCGCGTGGTGCAGGCCGAATATGGCGAGACGCTCCGGTATATAGCCGACCATGGCGAGAAGGCGCTCTACGAGGGGCCGCTCGGCGACATCCTCGTCGACTACATGGAGAAGACCGGCGGTTTCATCCGCCGCAACGATCTCATGAACTACAAGACCGTCGAACGGCAACCGATCCGCGCCGACTATCGCGGCTGGACCATCCTTGGCCCGCCGCCGCCCGCGGCCTCAGGCGTGCATATCGCGCAGATGCTGAACATTCTGGAGGGTTATGACATCGGCGGCCTCGGCTTCGGCACGCCGGAGACCATTCACTATCTCGCCGAAGTCCTGAAGATCGCCTTTGCCGATCGTGCCGCGGCCAGCGGCGATCCGGACTACGTCGGCGTGCCCGTGGAGCGGTTGACGTCGAAGGCCTATGCCGAGGAACGTCGCCGCGCAATCGATCCGGCGCGGGCGCAGGCCTGGGGCGCCGGCGTGGCGCCGCTCGAAGGTGCGCACACCACGCACATGACGGCGGGAGATTCTTTCGGAAATGTGGTCGCGACCACGCAGACCATTAACAATCTGTTCGGCGCAAAGATCATGATCCCGAGCCTCGGCGCCATCGCCAACAATTACATGAACCTGTTCGATCCGCGTCCCGGCCACGCGCTCTCGCTGGCGCCGGGCAAGCGCGTCACCACCTCGATGTCGCCGATGATGGCGCTGCGCGACGGCAAGCTGCGCTATGCGCTCGGGCTACCCGGCGGCAAGCGCATCTTCCCGAGCGCGATGCAGGCGCTAGTCAATCTGATCGACCACGGCATGAGCTTGCAGGAGGCGGTCGAGGCGCCGCGAGTCTGGACCGAGGGCAATGCGCTCGAGGTCGAGCAGAAGGTGCCCGAGGCTGTGCGCACAAAACTCGCGAGCCTGGGCCACAAGGTCCAGCCCGTTGCGACGGTTGCCGGCGGCATGAATGCGATTGCGTTCCACGACGACGGGAGCATGACCGGCGCGGCCTGCTGGCGCGCCGACGGCACGCCGGTCGGGATTTCGGGCGGCCTCGCGCGCAGCGGTGTCAGGTTCAGGTTGAGTTAGCCGCGTCTTCATGAACACGGCGCGTCCGCTTTTCGGATGCGGCAGAAATCGTCCAATCGCCCGTAGATGTCGCCTTTGATCTGAAGCGGACGCAAATCCTATATTTGGCAGTTTTTGAACCTCCGCGGCGGTTTTCGGACGATTGCGTTCGCGGCTGCGAGGCAGATGCCGCATGGTTGTCCCGACCGACGTGGATGACGACACAAGTCGGGCACTGTAAGCTGCGCAACTCTGGCGGCAGGCTTGTCGACCAGCGGAGTAAGGTTGCGCGTATGGGAAGGGATTTGATCGGCGACTTCTTGGCCGGGGGCGGCGAATTGGGCGCTTTGACGCGCGCGCTCGACTGGTCGAAGACGTCCGTTGGTTCCCCGGAAACCTGGCCCCAAAGTCTTCGGGTTACGGTTCGACTTGTTCTGACCTCGCGCCACCCGATGTTCATTTGGTGGGGACCAGACCTCATCCAGTTCTATAACGATGCATACCGGGAGACGATGGGCCCCGAAAGGCATCCAAGCGCACTGGGAGCACAGGGCCGCGAGTGTTGGGCTGAGATCTGGGACATCATCGGCCCTCAGATCGAGTACGTCATGTCCGGCAAGGGTGCGACCTGGAATGAGGACCAGCTTGTGCCGGTCACGCGCCACGGCCGTCGCGAGGACGTCTGGTGGACGTATAGCTTTGGCCCGATCGATCTTGAAGGCGAGGTGGGTGGCGTGCTTGTGGTCTGCAAGGATGTCACGTCCGAACATATGGCAAGGGAAGCGCTGGGCCTCATCAACGAGGAGCTGAAGCACCGCGTCAAGAACACGCTTGCAGTCCTGAGCGCGGTAGCTGCGCAGACATTTCGCGATCCAACCAGCAAAGCCGATCTCGAAAAGTACCAGGCACGGCTCGGCGCGTTTGGACGAGCTCAGGACCTGCTGACCGCATCAAATTGGGCGGCTGCGCCACTCCACGATGTGATCGGTACTGCTCTGACACCTTACCGGACAGGTGAGGGCCGCTTCACGGTCTCGGGTCCCCCGCTTGTTGTGAAATCTCGACAAGCGCTTGCTCTGTCACTGGCGCTCCACGAACTCGCGACCAACGCCTTGAAGTACGGCGCTCTGACCGCGGCGAGTGGTCGCGTGTCGATTGCATGGACATGCGAGGATCAGGACGGTGAGCCCAAATTCGTTTTCGTCTGGCAGGAATTTGGCGGTCCAACGGCGTCGACGCCCACCCGCGTCGGCTTTGGTTCACGCCTCATTTCGCGGGTGTTGGAAGACGATTTCAAAGGTTCCGTGGATGTTACCTATGAGTCGACGGGTCTCGTTTGCCGCCTGACGGCCCCCCTCGAAAATCTGGCAAGTTCTCCAAAAGGCACGTGAGAAGCGGCGTGTTTGGCGGCGCGGCGTTTCTTGCGAACGGCGTCCGGGATACGAGCGCAAGCGCCGCGGGTTACTTCCGCACGCAGATCACGCGCACGACGCTAGCTTTCGCATCCGTCGAACTGCCGTTCGCGGTGACGCCGTTCGCCTTCAGGAAATCGCGCACCGCATCTGCGGAGACCATCGCGGCCTGTGATGCCGGCACCGCTGTTGCAGGTCCTGCAACCATGACCGGCTTCAACAGCGCGATCCCTGCGAACTTGCCGTCGCCATCGATCGCCGGGCTGCCGGAAAATCCAACCGCCGGCGGCGGTGACAGCGCGGCATCGCCGCCGCCGGCCGATGCCAGCGCGGCCTTGACACTCGACGCACCGGCCGCGCCGCCCTGGCTCTGCGGATCCGTAATGCCGATGACATCGACATTCGTCTTCGCCGTACCGCTCGTGAGGTTGAGCGGCTTCAGGCCGCGCGCGCCGTAGATATGCAGCAGCGCGAGATCGTGCTCCTTGTCCTCGGCGAGACGATCCGCATTGCCATAGCCGCCGATCGTGATGGCGAGGCAAGCGTCGGTGACGAGACGGTCGGCGATAATCGCGCCGTCATCACTGACGACGATGCCGGTGCCATATTCGACCGTCTTGCGCGGCGGCGGTCCGGCTTGCGGTCCTGACGGAAATGCGTTGAACGCGCTCGACATCGCGATCACGACCGGCTCGACCGTGTTCTCGGTGGCCTGGTCGTAGAGGATCGTCATGATGCGGACTTCGTCGCCCTTGAAGGTGCCGCGCACGTAAAACTTTTTGAGGCCCTGGAGTCCCGACAGCACGAAGAAGTCGGGCTTCACCACGGTGTAGTCGACCTTGCGTCCGGCCGGCTCCTTCTTCTCCGTTTCCGCGAGCTTTGCCGTGGTCGGGTTCGCTTCCTTGCGGCGGCTGAGCAGCACCTGCACCGTTCCGGTCGGCGAGGTCCATTTCGAGCCG
The DNA here is from genome assembly GCF_000938255.1 of Bradyrhizobium sp. LTSP849. Classification (GTDB taxonomy): domain Bacteria; phylum Pseudomonadota; class Alphaproteobacteria; order Rhizobiales; family Xanthobacteraceae; genus Bradyrhizobium. Next base: position 385,148 of record NZ_JYMR01000045.1, read on the forward strand.
TTGGCGTCGGTCGCCTGCTGCGGCACCAGCTTGCCGGGGATGCCGAGTCGCGCGCCGCTGGTCGGCTCCATCACGATCTTCCAGCCGACATTGTCCTGCTTCCGCCGCGCGGTCTCGGCGAGTGCGGCGCGTTCCTGCGGATTGAGCACGCCGGTCGGCTTGCCGCCCTTGGCCTTCTGATACTCCTTGATCGCGTCGACCATGCGCGCGCTGAGGTCGCCGGTGATGGCGCCGTTATATTCGCCGACCCAGGCGAGATCAGATTGCAGCGACAGCCGCTCGGCCTGCGCCATGGCGTCCGCGGTCTCGGACGGCGTCTGCAAGGCCGGTGGACGGATCGGGACGGTCTGGACCACCTTCGGCTTGGAGCCGGGGATCTGCGGTGCCGTCATCTGGGCGTTCGCGCCTGTGGCAGCCGCGAACATCAGTGTTGCCGCAAGCATCGATCTCATGACAAATCCAGCCAGCCCATTGAACGTGCTGCCATTGAAGCACATCTCGTTGGTCGCGACCAATGTTGGGGCGGTTCAGGAGAAGAGAAGTTGCTGAGCCCGGACGAACTCGAACGCTATGCCCGCCATATCGTGCTGCGCGATGTCGGCGGACCGGGCCAGGCTGCGCTGAAACGGGCCTCGGTGCTGGTGATCGGCGCCGGCGGGCTCGGCGCGCCGGCGCTGATGTATCTGGCGGCCGCCGGAGTCGGCACACTTGGCGTTGTCGATGACGACGTCGTCTCGCTGTCAAATCTTCAACGCCAGGTCATCCATACGACGCCCGACATCGGACGCCACAAGGTCGAGAGCGCCGCCGAGCGGATCGCGGCCCTCAATCCGCATGTGCGTTTCGTCGGTCACGCCACCTGGCTCAACGCCGACAATGCGCTCTCGTTGATCGGCGATTACGATCTGGTGCTGGACGGCTCCGACAATTTCTCGACGCGCTATCTGGCCTCGGACGCCTGCTTCTTTGCGAAGAAGCCACTGATCACCGCGGCGCTGGGCACCTTCGACGGTTCGCTCACCACCATCCGCGCACATGAAAAGAACGAGCAGGGCGTGTTCAATCCAACCTATCGCTGCCTGTTTCCGGAGGCGCCGCCGCCGGGCACCGTGCCGGCCTGCGCCGAGGCCGGCGTCATGGGCGCGCTGGCTGGCGTCATGGGCTCGATGATGGCGCTGGAGGCGATCCGCGAGATTGTCGGCTTCGGTGACGGCCTGGTCGGCCGCCTCCTGATGATCGATGCGCGCGCGATGCGCTTTGAGACGTTGCGCTATGCGCGCGATCCGGCCAACCCGCTCAATGGCGATGGGCCGGTCATCACTGACCTGAGCGCCCATCGCACGAGCTGACGTTACATCGTGGCCGGCTTCTCGCTGTCGAGATGCGCCATCTGCTCGGCGGCATAGCGCGTGCCCGAGGCGACGTTCGGCGGGAAGGCTTTGGCCAGCGCGGCAAGATGCGCAGGCGTCAGCGTCACCTTGGTCGCGCCGAGCGCCTCGGTGAGACGGTTGCGAGTGCGGGCGCCGACCAGTGGCACGATCTCCTGGCCCTGCGCCGCCACCCAGGCAATCGCGACCTGCGCCGGCGTCGCGCCGACGTCCTTGGCGATCACGCGCAGGGAGTCCACCAACGCGAGATTGGCGTCGAGATTCGCGCCCTGGAAGCGCGGGCCCATCAGCCGGAAGTCCTTGCCGACCTTGCCAGAGTCCTTCGACCAATGGCCGCTGATCAGGCCGCGCGCCAGCACGCCATAGGCGGTGATGCCGATGCCGAGCTCGCGGCAGGTCTTCAAAATGTCGCGCTCGATGCCACGAGCGATCAGCGAATATTCGATCTGGAGATCGACGATCGGATGCACGGCATGCGCGCGGCGGAGGGTGTCGGAGCCGACCTCGGACAGGCCGATATGCTTGACGTAGCCGGCCTTCACCATCTCGGCGATACCGCCGATCGTCTCCTCGATGGGAATGCTGGGATCAAGCCGCGCCGGGCGGTAGACGTCGATGTAGTCGGTGCCAAGCCGTTGCAGTGAATAGGCCAGAAAATTCTTGATTGCGGTCGGCCGGCAATCCATTCCGGCGAATTCGCCGGCGGGACCGCGCAGCGGGCCGAACTTGACGCTGAGCTGCACTTTCTCGCGCGGGACATCCTTCAGTGCCTCCCGGATCAGCATTTCATTGTGGCCCATGGTGTAGAAATCGCCGGTGTCGAGCAGTGTGATGCCGGCATCGAGCGCCGCATGGATGGTGGCGATGCTCTCGCCGCGATCGGTCGGGCCATAGGCGTCCGACAGCGCCATACAGCCGAGACCAAGGCTTGAGACGTTGGGGCCGGTTGAACCGAGTTTGTACTGTTCCATGTTGGCTCTCCTCGAAAAGGCGGCTGATTGCGCCGCGTGACGAGGGCAGATATGCGTCCGCTCCATTGCGCCGATAAGCTGGACAATCGAGAATGGTCTGTTCATCATGTCGAACAATGGCCAATCCCGACCTGCGCGATCTCGATGCCTTCGTGGCAGTCGCCCGCACCCGCAATTTCCGGCGCGCGGCGGTCGAAATTCGTGTGTCGGTGTCGAGCCTTAGCCAGCGGCTGCGCGACCTGGAGGAGGGCCTCGGCGTCCGCCTGATGAACCGCACCACCCGCAGCGTCGCGCTGACTGAGGCGGGTGAGCTGCTGCTGTCGCGGGTGGCGCCGGCCCTGCGCGATGTCGGCGATGCCCTGGATCAGGTCCGGGGCCTGCGCGAGGTCGCCTCGGGCCGCCTCCGCATCAACGCGCCGCCGCCGGCCGTCGATCTCGTGATGGCCCCGATGATCGGGCCGTTTCTCGAAGCGCATCCCCTGGTCGACCTCGACATCGTTTCCGAAAGCGGTTTCGTCGACATCGTCAGCGCCGGCTACGATGCCGGCGTGCGCTATGGCGAGCATCTGGCGCAGGACATGGTGGCTATCCCGCTGAGCGGTCCGCAGCATTATGTCGTCGTCGCATCGCCCGCTTACGTCGCGCGCCGCGGTCGACCAAAGCATCCGAAGGATTTGCTCGACCATGATTGCATCCGCGCCCGCTATTCGAGCGGCGTCATGCATGATTGGGATTTCGAGAAGGGTGGCCAGCTCATGAAGGTCGATCCGCCGGCCAAGCTGATCTCGAGCAATATGGGCCTTGCGATGCGCGCCGCGCTCGACGGCGTCGGCATCTGGGCAACGCTTGATGGCTATGTCAGTGAAGCCGTAAAGTCCGGCGCGCTGGTCAGCTTGCTCCAGGATTGGTGCGAGCCGTTTCCCGGGCCGTTCCTGTACTATCCAAGCCGACGACAGGTGCCGCCGGCGCTACGCGCGTTCATCGATTTCGTCGCAGACTGGCGCAAGCGCGAAACGCGCGGGAAATAGATCTCAGAGCATGCTCGGCAGCACGCGATCCGGCGGCTTGTGCGCGTCGAGGAAGGTGCGGATGTTGATGATCACCTTCTCGCCCATCTCGACGCGGCCTTCGATCGTGGCCGAGCCCATATGCGGCAGCAGTGTCACCTTGCCGGCCTTGGCGAGCCGCACCAGCTTCGGATTGACCGCGGGCTCGTGCTCGTAGACGTCGAGGCCGGCGCCGCCGATCTCGCCGCCTTCGATCAGCTTGATCAGCGTGTCCTCGTCGGTCACCCCGCCGCGCGCGGTGTTGACGATGTAGGCATCTTTCCGAATCAGCTTAAGCCGTCGCGCCGAGAGCAGATGATAGGTGGCCGGCGTGTGCGGACAGTTCACCGAGATGATGTCCATCCGCGCCAGCATCTGGTCGAGGCTTTCCCAATAGGTCGCCCCTAACTCTTCGGCGATCTTCGGTGCGACGGGACGGCGGTTGTGATAGTGGATCTGCAAGCCGAAGGCGCGGGCGCGGCGCGCGACTGCCTGGCCGATGCGGCCCATGCCGATGATGCCGAGGCGTTTTCCGCCGATGCGGTGGCCGAGCATCCAGGTCGGTGACCAGCCGGCCCAGGGTTTCCCCTCCGTCAGCACCGAGGCGCCTTCGATCATCCGGCGCGGCACGGCCAGGATCAGCGCCATGGTCATGTCGGCGGTGTCTTCGGTCAAAACTTTTGGCGTGTTGGTGACGGTGATGCCGCGGGCATGCGCGGCCTCGACATCGATATTGTCGACGCCGTTGCCGAAATTGGCGATCAGGCGGAGCTTGCAGTCAGGCTGGTTGACGATGTCGGCACTGATGTGGTCGGTGACGGTCGGAACCAGGATGTCGGCAGTCCGCGCAGCTTCCGCGATCTGCTCGGCCGACATCGGCGTGTCGTCGAGATTGATGCGCGCGTCGAACAGCTCGCGCATCCGCGTCTCGATCGAATCCGGCAGCTTGCGCGTCACGACGACCAGGGGCTTTTTCTTCACCGACATGTCCTGCTCTCATGAGGCATTGCAAGCCGCCTCTGTCACCAAAGGCCGGTCGTTGAGGCCTCATTAACCCGGTTGTTCGACACTGCCTTTGCCGTGTCCGTCCCCGGCGTTTCCTTCAAGCGCTCCCGACATTTCCGGCCGGAAAATCGGGGCAAATTCGTTGTTCAAGCGTCCGTCCTCTCTAGCAGAAGGCCGGGCCAAGACAAGAACCACGGGTCTGGCTTGCGGATCTGGTTTCGGGAACACCCGCGTGGGGCGGGACTTGGGCGGCGCGGCAGGGGTTTGGACTTTGGGGTGAGGGCTCGGCTTGGCTGGGTCTTCGACAGGAGACGGGTTGATGGCGTTGGGGCGTTTTTGTTCGGTGATGGCGCTTGTTTGCGGCTGGTTGAGCGCCTCGGTCAGCCCCTCGCATTCGGCGAAAGACGCCACCCCGCAGACAGCCAGCGGCCTGCCGGTGCCGCGCTATGTCAGCCTCAAATCGGATCACGTGAACGTCCGCGCCGGCCCGACCAAGGACAATGATGTGGCCTGGGTCTATACCCGCTCCGGCCTGCCGGTCGAAATCACCGCCGAGTTCGAGAACTGGCGCCGGGTCCGCGATTCCGAGGGCGCCGAAGGCTGGGTCTATCACTCGCTGCTGTCGGGCCGCCGCACTGCGGTCGTCACCATGAAGCACAAGGACGAGCTCGCGCCGATCTACGACCGCGCCGATCCCGACAGCGCGGTGGCCGCAAAGCTCCAGGCCGGTGTCGTCACGCAGGTGAAAAAATGCACCACAAGCTGGTGCCACGTCACCGGCAACGGTTTTGACGGCTGGATCCAGCAGGAGCGCCTCTGGGGCGTCTACGCCGACGAGCAGGTGAACTGACGTCTCGTGTCGTCCCGGCGAAGGCCGGGACCCATAACCACATACAGAACTTTTGCGAAGACTGGTTGTTAGCCGGTCGCTCCACGGTACGGATACCTGCGTCTATCGATAAATCACGCGGTATGGGTCCCGGCCTTCGCCGGGACGACACGAGGTGTGGATCTCAGCGCTTCTTGCGCAGGCGCACGACCATGTCGATGCGCGCGATCTCGTAGCCTTCCGGCACCTCCGGCATCTTGGACAGCGCCAGATGCGGATCCTCGATGTCGACCAGCTCATGGCTGTTCTCGAGGTAATAGTGGTGGTGCGTGGTGACGTTGGTGTCGAAATAGGTCTTGGTGCCGTCGACGCTGACCTGACGCAGCAGGCCGGCATCGGTGAGCTGGTTCAGCGTGTTGTAGACGGTCGCGAGCGAGACCGGGACCTTGGCCAAGGTCGCTTCCTCGTAGAGCATTTCAGCCGTGAGGTGGCGGGCACCCTTGCCGAACAGCAGCCAGCCGAGAGCCATGCGCTGGCGCGTCGGGCGGAGGCCGGCGGACTGGAGCATTTCATTGACGTCGTGCCAGGGGCAGCCGGTCAGGGCCGGCTGGCGGCCGGACAGAAGGGCCGCCGCATGGGCGTCTTCGTCGTGATGGGTCGCGTTGTTTTCGTTCATTTCCAAATTCGGGCACGCGTGAACACTATCTGTCTGCAATATATGGAGAGATAGATGCAGATGCAAGTTTCTCGCAACTAGAGTGGTTCTAATCAGGAGAGGAACCGGGCCGGGACCCCGTCACTTTACCTTCATGACACCGCTTTGCCACCCGAAATGGCCTGTGTTAGAGAGCGCGCGGTTCCGCTAAACCGATTTTGGCGCTGCCAAGCATTGAGGCTTGGTCCGCGGTCCATCCGGGCTCTCGGCATTTGCGTCTGATCGATGGCAATTGGCGCTGCTTTCCGAACAGAACGGGGCCCATTTTTGCCAGAAACGCCGCTCAATCGGGGTTAGAACAGAGGCTTCCGCATGCTGAACAGGCGCAACGGCTACGAATACGAAGATCTGCTGGCATGTGCCCGCGGTGAGATGTTCGGCCCGGGCAATGCACAATTGCCCCTGCCGCCGATGCTCATGTTCGACCGCATCACCGAAATTTCCGAGACCGGCGGCGAGTACGGCAAGGGGATCGTTCGCTCCGAGCTCGACGTGAAGCCCGATCTCTGGTTTTTCGGCTGCCACTTCAAGAACGATCCGGTGATGCCCGGCTGCCTTGGTCTCGACGCGCTGTGGCAAATGGTCGGCTTCTATCTGGGCTGGAGCGGTGGCGAAGGTCGCGGCCGCGCGCTTGGCCTGAACGAGCTGAAGTTTAGCGGCCAGGTGCTGCCGGAGGCCCGCAAGGTTGTGTACAACATCGATATCAAGCGCGTGATGCGTTCAAAGCTCGTGCTCGGTATCGCCGACGGATGGCTTTCGGTCGATGACCAGATTATCTATCGCGCAAAGGATCTGAAGGTCGGCCTGTTCAAGCAGGGCACGAGCCTGAGCTAACGCACATCACCAAGAAGACAACGATTGAGGCGAGGCTGTCATGAGGCGGGTTGTGGTCACCGGGATGGGGATTGTCTCGTCCATCGGAAACAACACCCAGGAAGTGCTTGCGAGCCTTCACGAGGCAAAGTCGGGCATTTCACGGGCTGAAAAATATGCCGAGCTCGGCTTCCGTTCGCAGGTGCAAGGTGCGCCGACGATTGATCCCGCGACGGTTGTCGACCGGCGTGCGATGCGCTTCCTCGGCCAGGGCGCGGGGTGGAATCACATCGCGATGGAGCAGGCGATCCAGGATTCCGGACTGGCGCCTGACGACGTCTCCAACATTCGTACCGGCATCATCATGGGCTCGGGCGGCCCGTCCGCCCGCACCATCGTCGAAGCCGCCGACATCACCCGCACCAAGGGACCGAAGCGCGTCGGACCGTTTGCAGTGCCGAAGGCGATGTCGTCCACGGCCTCCGCAACGCTTGCGACCTGGTTCAAGATCAAGGGCGTGAACTATTCGATCTCCTCGGCCTGCGCGACGTCGAACCACTGCGTCGGCAATGCCTATGAGACCATCCAGATCGGCAAGCAGGACGTCATCTTCGCTGGCGGTTGCGAGGAGCTCGACTGGTCGCTGTCGGTGCTGTTCGACGCCATGGGCGCGATGTCCTCGAAGTACAACGACACGCCCGCGACCGCCTCGCGTCCCTACGACGTCAATCGCGACGGCTTCGTCATTGCCGGCGGCGCCGGCGTGCTGGTGCTGGAAGAGCTCGAGCATGCCAAGGCGCGCGGCGCGCGCATCTATGGCGAGATCGTCGGCTACGGCGCGACGTCGGACGGCTACGACATGGTCGCTCCGTCCGGCGAGGGCGCCGAGCGCTGCATGCGCATGGCAATGTCGACGGTGAAGACCAAGGTCGATTACATCAATCCGCACGCCACCTCGACGCCGGCCGGCGATCCGCCGGAAATCGAGGCACTCCGAAAAGTGTTCGGCGTCGGCGAAAAGTGCCCGCCGATCTCGGCGACCAAGGCGTTGACCGGCCATTCGCTGGGCGCGACCGGCGTGCAGGAAGCGATCTATTCGCTGCTGATGATGAACAACGGCTTCATCTGCGAGAGCGCGCACATTCAGGAGCTCGATCCCGTGTTCGCCGACATGCCGATCGTGCGCAAGCGCATCGACAACGTCAAGATCGGCACCGTGCTGTCGAACTCGTTCGGCTTCGGTGGCACCAACGCCACGCTGGTGTTCAGCCGGCTGGATGTGTGAGCCCAAGACGCTGTCATGCCCCGCGAAGGCGGGGCATCCAGTACGCCGCGGCTTCCCGGCCTACAAAAACTGTCTCTGGAATACTGGATCGCCCGCCTGCGCGGGCGATGACGTCGGAATGATAGGAGTCACGAGGCAATGGAAGGATTGATGCTCGGCAAGCGCGGTCTGATCATGGGCATCGCCAATGATCATTCGATCGCCTGGGGCATGGCGAAGACGCTGCATGCTCATGGCGCCGAGCTTGCCTTCACCTTCCAGGGCGAGGCGCTGGGCAAGCGTGTCAAGCCGCTCGCGGAGTCTCTCGGCGTCGAGTTGGTGCTGCCCTGCGACGTCGAGGACATCGCCAGCGTCGATGCCACGTTCGACGTCTTGCGTGAGAAATGGGGCCAGCTCGATTTCGTGATCCACGCGATCGGCTTTGCCGACAAGAGCGAGCTGAAGGGCCGCTACGCCGACACCAGCCGCGAGAATTTTTCGCGCACCATGGTGATCTCCTGCTTCTCGTTCACGGAAGTCGCAAAACGCGCTGCCGAACTGATGACGGAGGGCGGCAGCATGATCACGCTGACCTTCGGCGCCTCGGAGCGCGCGATGCCCAATTACAACGTGATGGGCGTCGCCAAGGCGGCGCTGGAAGCGTCCGTGCGCTATCTCGCCTCTGATTTCGGACCGCGCGGCATCCGTGTCAACGCGATCTCCGCAGGCCCCATTCGCACGCTCGCGGGCTCCGGCATCGGCGAGGCGCGCGCGATGTTTGCGTTCATGCAAAAGCATTCGCCACTCCGCCGCGGCGTCACGCTCGACGAGCTCGGCGGCTCGGCGCTGTATCTCCTGTCGGACTTGTCCGGCGGCGTGACCGGCGAGATCCATTATGTCGATTCCGGCTACAACACGGTTTTGATGCCGAGGCCGGACGATTTGAAGACCCCGGACTAGAACTCCGCAGGGTGGGCAAAGGAGCGTAAGCGACGTGCCCGCGATCTCTCATATTGCGCCGAGAACTTCTGCCGCGAGCGACGCATTGATCAGCGCGCGTCGCTGTTGCGCGCCGCTCGTTGAGCCCCGAGCATGAACGGAAGTGTCTTGTCGAGGCTTTCCGTCAGCATGACGCGGACGCCATCGCGCAGGGCGGGATCGCTGGCGGCGTCCTCGGGGCGCGTTGGAAACGATTCTGCGGGCAACTCGCGATAAGGACCGCCGATTAGCGTGCCCAAAAGCCTCTGCACCGCCAGGGAATGATGCACGTTGATCAGCGCAGAACTCTGTCTGACAACAGAGAAGTCGCGCCCGTCAAAGATGCGGATAAACGCCAGAGCGTAGAGAAAGATGCGACGCCCGAGCACCACGTCCTGATTGAGGATGCCGAAGCCGCGGACCGTATAATTCGATGAGCCGATAGGACTGATTGAATTGAGGATCTGGATGTAATGCCGGCAATTCGTTCCTTTCGCGACCTGGCGCATGTATTCGGCCAGCTCCGCGTTGTGATCGCGGAACAACCTGTCCTTCAACGTGTCCTTGGACTCATCGCGGGGAGGAAATTTCGCCGGGTTGTAGGGGATTCTCAGGACGGATACCCCGGCAGGGATCGTGGCGCGAATCCGCGCGAAGATCAGATCGTTGAGTCCCCAGCCTGGGATCGGGATGACGGTCTTCTTGTTCTGGAATACGGTGAGGCCGGTCGTCAGCACGGTGAACTCATCGCCGGTGGTGACGACGACACCGAAGTCGCACGGGCCGCCGACCACGGACGCAGGCTTGGCCGTCCGCGTGCTCGTCTTGCTGTTGGCTTGCTTGACGGCTGGTCCTGCCGTCTCCGCCCCTGGTGGTCCCGATTTGGTCTGCGCCCAAGCAGATGTCGAAAGGCACCACAAGACAGCTGCAACGACGACCGGCCGGGCCATAACCCCAAATGCAGCCCAGCCGCAGGAAGCGGACGAGCGATATGCTTTGTCGCGTCCCGTCGGCAAAGGCGCTCACTCGCCTTTGATGTACGCGGGTAGATACTTGTCCAATTGGGCCGTGAGCAGGCTGCGTGTGCTGTCACGCAGCAATGCACTGTTGGTCACCTGTTCAGGAGTCTTGGGAAATTCGAGATTGTTGAGAATCTGCATATTGTCATTCTTGTTGGAAAAGCTCGAAGCAAGCACATCTCCGAAGCTCCGGGTCGGCGCTCGGTGGATGTCGAAAGTTCGTCCGTCAAAAACGTTGATACGGAAATAGGCAACCACGACGCCGCGCCCGGAAGGGCTCGCCCAATTCTTGTAGACCCCAAGGCCCTCGATTGACTGATTGGTGCCATCAACCGAAACGCGGGATTTCGTGGCTACGATGTAGCGTTCGCAATTTGCAGTCCCGGCGATCTGCCGCACCAAGGCCGTCAGGTCGTCGCGGTCATTGCGGAATAGTTTCGCTTCCGGATGATAGTATGGCTTGAAGGCGCCGCTTGCGTAAGCGATCTTTCGGACAGTCGTGCCGGGAGCCGCGGCGCGAACCCTCGCGACGAACAGATCATCGATACCCCACGTCTCGATCGGCGCCTCCATGTACTCGTTGCCGAACATCGTGAGGCCGACATGTTGCACCGAGAACTGGTCGCCGATCGCGGAAATGACGCCGATCTGACAGGGGCCATTCTCCGCCGCGACCGGCTGTTGTGCAGCCGGTTTGGCCTTCGGCGTCGCCCGCTTGACCGCTGACTTGGCCGGTGCCGCCGTCTGAGCGGAAGGCGCGGCGGGTGCTGGAGGAGTTTGCGCGATTGCCGAGGTGAAAATGGACAGGAGCGCGATCAGCGAGGCGGCAATGCGTAGCATGGATTCCGGGAGATCAGAGGCAGGAGGTTATCGGCCCCGCCACACTAAGTGGGGATCGTGACAACCGCAAGCTGCATCCGGAGATCGCCGTCTATCCGCCCGGCTGCCGCTTCCAGCGGTAATATTTCATCACGAACCCGTTCGACGGCTCGACCTCTTCCTTCTCGAACACAAAACCCTCGCGCTCGTACCAGCGCCAGGCCTTTTCGTTCTCGCGAATGCAGCGCAGGTACATCTCATCCGGCATTTGCGTGCGCGTGAAGGCGAGTAATTGCCGGCCGAGCGATTGTCCCTGATATGCGGGCCCGACAAACAGCATGTCGAGATAGAGTTTTGGCAGATGCAGCGCCAGCATCGCGGCGATCGTGCCGTTGTCGTCTGCGACGAACAGGCTCCAGCCACCCTCGATCTCGCGCTGGACGCGCGCGCGCAAATTCGCCAGCAGGAAGTTGCTCGCCTCGGCAAGCCCGGTCGAGACCCAGCTCTCCATCCAGACGCGGGCGATCTCGTCATATTCCTCAGTGCGAGCAGGGCGGATGACCGGATGCGACATCCGAGCCTCAACCCCGTTGGTTGCGCGCGACCTGCCGCGGGCGCGCCTTGCCGGCGGACAGGCACACCACTTCGGAGATTTGCAGGAGCTGCCGCGCCAGCGGACTGGTCTTGCGCCAGACCATGCCGATGGTGCGCGAGGGCTCCGGGTCGCGAAAGCGCGAGAGCGAGACCGAGGCGGATCGCGTCTCCACCGACACCGCCATCTCCGGAATCAGGGTGACGCCGATGCCGGCGCTGACCATCTGGACCAACGTCGACAGCGAATTTGCGTCCAGCATCTCGCGTGGCGGTGCCGATTGCATGTTGCAGAACGACAGCGCCTGGTCGCGGAAACAATGTCCCTCTTCGAGCAGCAACAGCCGCATCTCGCGCATCATCTCGCGTGACGGCACCGGCGTCCCCGCATCCGTGCCCGGCCGCACCAGCAGGAACTTCTCCTCGAACAGGGCGACTTCGGTGAGCGAAGGCTCGGACACCGGCAGCGCGACGATGGCGGTGTCGAGCCGGCCTTCGACCAGTTCCTGGATCAGCCGCGGCGTCATCGTCTCGCGCACGCGGATGTCGAGCTCCGGATGCATGCGCGTGAGATTCTTGGTGATTGTGGGCAGCAAATAAGGCGCGATCGTCGGGATCATGCCGATGCGCAGGCGGCCGACAAAACGGTCCTGCGAGGCGCGGGCGAAATCGCCGAGCTCATCGACCGAGCGCAGGATGTCGCGGACGCGTGGTGCGAGCTCCTCGCCAAATCGCGTTAGCGCGACCTGCCGGGCGCTGCGCTCCAGCAGCAGGCCGCCGAGCGCCTCTTCCAGTTCCTTGATCTGCATCGACAGGGCCGGCTGTGAGATGGAACAGGACTCAGCCGCACGCCCGAAATGGCCATGACGCGCCAACGCGTCGAAATATCGCAGTTGGCGCATCGTCACGTTGACCATCAGAAAATCCTATCGCAGCGATCATTAAAGTCAACTTCCCCTGATGGAATGTGAAGCTTAGAGTGCTTCTACCTGGTCAAAGGCGCGAGTTCGACGCCACCAGAGGAGGTATTCATGGACGACTCTTCGAAGTGCCCGTTTTCGGGTGGAAAACGCGTACCGGCGAACCGCGATTGGTGGCCAACTCAGCTCAGCATCGAGATGCTGCACAAGAATTCCGGTCTGTCCGATCCGATGGGCAAGGAATTCGACTATGCCAAGGAGTTCAAGACGCTCGACCTGAACGCGGTCGTCAAAGACCTGACCGCGCTGATGACGGAGTCGCAGGAATGGTGGCCCGCCGATTTCGGTCACTACGGCGGCCTCATGATCCGCATGGCCTGGCACAGCGCGGGCACGTACCGCACCACCGATGGCCGCGGTGGCGCCGGTGCCGGTCAACAGCGTTTCGCGCCGCTCAACAGCTGGCCCGACAATGCCAACCTCGACAAGGCGCGCCGGTTGCTCTGGCCGATCAAGCAGAAATACGGCCGCAAGATTTCCTGGGCCGATTTGATGGTGCTTGCCGGTAACGTCGCGCTGGAGTCGATGGGCTTCAAGACCTTCGGTTTCGCGGGCGGTCGCGCCGATGTCTGGGAGCCGGAAGAACTGTATTGGGGACCTGAAGGTTCGTGGCTGGGCGACGAACGCTACAGCGGCGAGCGTGAGCTCGCCGAGCCGCTCGGCGCGGTGCAGATGGGCCTGATCTACGTCAATCCGGAAGGCCCGAACGGCAAGCCGGATCCGGTCGCCGCGGCAAAGGATATCCGCGAGACCTTCTTCCGCATGGCGATGAACGATGAGGAAACGGTCGCCCTGATCGCCGGCGGCCACACCTTCGGCAAGACCCATGGCGCGGGTGATCCCTCGCTGGTCGGACCGGAGCCGGAGGCGGGCGCGCTCGAGGATCAGGGTCTCGGCTGGAAGAGCAAGCATGCTTCGGGCCTGGGGGGTGATTCCATCACCAGCGGTCTCGAGGTGACATGGACGACGACGCCGACGAAGTGGAGCAACAACTTCTTCGAGAACCTGTTCAAGTACGAATGGGAGCTGACGAAGAGCCCGGGCGGCGCGAATCAGTGGACGGCCAAGGGCGCCGACGCGATCATTCCCGATGCGTTCGATAAGTCGAAGAAGCATCGGCCGACGATGCTGACGACCGACCTCTCGCTGCGCCTCGATCCGGCCTATGAGAAGATCTCGCGGCGCTTCCTGGAGCATCCCGATCAGTTCGCGGACGCGTTCGCCCGTGCCTGGTTCAAGCTCACCCATCGCGACATGGGCCCGATCGTGCGCTATCTCGGCCCGCTGGTGCCGAAGGAGACGCTGATCTGGCAGGATCCGATTCCGGCCGTGAATCACGAGCTGGCCAGCGACCAGGACATCGCTTCCTTGAAGACGAAGATCCTGGCCTCGGGTCTCTCGGTGTCCGAGCTGGTCTCGACCGCCTGGGCGTCGGCTTCGACGTTCCGCGGTTCGGACAAGCGCGGCGGCGCCAACGGCGCGCGCATTCGCCTCGCGCCGCAGAAGGACTGGGAGGTGAACCAGCCGGCTCAACTCTCGAAGGTTCTCGGCAAGCTCGAAGCGATCCAGAAGGACTTCAACGCTTCGTCTGGTGCGAAGAAGGTCTCGCTCGCCGACCTGATCGTGCTCGGTGGTTCTGCCGCGGTCGAGAAGGCCGCGAAAGACGCCGGCGTCGACGTCAAGGTCGCGTTCACGCCGGGCCGCATGGATGCCTCGCAGGAGCAGACCGATGCCGCTTCGTTTGCTCCGCTGGAGCCGCGGGCCGATGGTTTCCGCAACTTCGTCGGCAAGCGGCATCAGTTCTTGCAGCAGGAAGAGGCGCTGGTCGATCGCGCGCAGCTTCTGAAGCTGAGCGGACCCGAGCTGACGGTGCTGGTCGGCGGCCTGCGTGTGCTCGGTGCCAATGCCGGTGATTCGAAGAACGGTGTCTTGACCTCGAAGGTCGGCACGCTGACCAACGACTTCTTCGTCAACCTGCTCGACATGAGCATGCAGTGGACGCAGGCGGCTGACGGCAGCTATGAGGCACGCGACCGCAAGACCAACGCGGTGAAGTGGACCGGCACGCGCGCCGATCTCATCTTTGGCGCGCACTCGCAGCTCCGCGCCTACGCCGAGGTCTATGCCACGTCCGACTCCAAGCAGCAGTTCGTGAAGGACTTCGCCAAGGCCTGGACCAAGGTGATGAACCTCGACCGGTTCGACCTCACCGCTTGATCCCAGCGATCAGTACAGCACAAACAAAAAGGGCGGCCGAGAGGCCGCCCTTCGTGTTTTTGGCTTTAGCGAGATTTACTCGCCGGCCGCTTCGCGCGGGGCCTTCTCGCCATCACCGCCCTTGCCCTCGAGGTCTTCGCCGGTGGTCTGGTCGACCACCTTCATCGACAGGCGGGTCTTGCCGCGGTCGTCGAAGCCGAGCAGCTTGACCTTGACCTTGTCGCCTTCCTTGACGACGTCGGAGGTCTTCTGCACGCGCGCGGAAGCGAGCTGGCTGATGTGAACGAGGCCGTCCTTGGAGCCGAAGAAGTTCACGAAGGCGCCGAACTCCATCACCTTGACGACGGTGCCCTCATAGATCTGACCGACTTCCGGATCGGAGGCGATCGACTTGATCCACTTGATCGCGGCCTTCATCGCCTCGCCGTCGCTGGAAGCGACCTTCACGGTGCCGTCGTCCTCGATGTTGACCTTGGCGCCGGTCTTCTCGACGATCTCGCGGATGACTTTGCCGCCGGTGCCGATCACTTCGCGGATCTTGTCGGTGGCGATCTTGAAGGTCTCGATGCGCGGCGCGTATTCGCCGAGCTCTGCGCGGGCGTTGGTGAGCGCCTTCGACATCTCGCCGAGGATGTGGATACGCCCATCCTTGGCCTGGCCGAGCGCGACCTTCATGATCTCCTCGGTGATGCCCTCGATCTTGATGTCCATCTGGAGCGAGGTGATGCCGGCTTCCGTGCCGGCGACCTTGAAGTCCATGTCGCCGAGATGATCCTCGTCACCGAGGATGTCGGAGAGAACCGCGAAGCGCTTGTCTTCGAGGATCAGGCCCATCGCGATGCCCGCGGTCGGCCGCTTCAACGGCACGCCGGCATCCATCAGCGCGAGCGAAGCGCCGCAGACCGAAGCCATCGACGAGGAGCCGTTGGATTCGGTGATCTCCGAGACCACGCGGATCGTGTACGGGAACTCGTGATGCGGCGGCAGCACCGGGTGGATCGCGCGCCAGGCAAGCTTGCCGTGGCCGATCTCGCGGCGCTTGGTGCCGCCGAGGCGACCGGTCTCACCGACCGAGTAGGGAGGGAAGTTGTAGTGCAGCAGGAACGTCTCTTTGTAAGTTCCCGCAAGCGCGTCGATGTACTGCTCGTCCTCGCCGGTGCCGAGCGTGGTCACGACCACTGCCTGGGTCTCGCCGCGGGTGAACAGCGCCGAACCGTGGGCGCGGGGCAGCACGCCGACTTCGGCGATGATGCTGCGCACGGTCTTGCTGTCACGGCCGTCGATGCGCTTGCCGGTGTCGAGGATGTTCCAGCGAACGATCTTGGCTTCGAGCTCCTTGAACACGCCGCCGATGCGCAGCTTGTCGTATTTCGGCTCCTGCCCTTCGGGGAAATAATGGGCGATCACCTTTTCCTTGACCTTGCCGACCGC
This sequence comes from Bradyrhizobium sp. LTSP849, assembly GCF_000938255.1. Classification (GTDB taxonomy): domain Bacteria; phylum Pseudomonadota; class Alphaproteobacteria; order Rhizobiales; family Xanthobacteraceae; genus Bradyrhizobium. The sequence goes on from NZ_JYMR01000045.1 coordinate 401,214, forward strand.
GGCGTAGCGATCCTGCTTGATCGGAATGGCGTAGGCGGTGCGCAGCTCCTGCTCGACGAGGCCGAGCATTTCCTTTTCGAGCGCCGAATTGTCGATCGTGGTGACTTCGCGCGGCTCCTTGGCGGCCTTCTCGGCGAGCTCGATGATCGCGTTGATCACCGGCTGGAAGTGGCGGTGACCGAACATCACCGCGCCGAGCATGATGTCTTCGTTCAGCTCCTTGGCTTCCGATTCCACCATCAGCACGGCGTCGGCGGTGCCGGCGACGACGAGGTCGAGCTGGGTGTCGACCATCTCGTCGAGCGTCGGGTTGAGGATGAACTCGTCATTGGCGAAGCCGACGCGCGCTGCGCCGATCGGGCCCTTGAAGGGCGCGCCGGACAGGGTCAGCGCAGCCGACGATGCCACAAGCGCCACGATATCGGGATCGTTCTCCATGTCGTGCGACAGCACGGTGACGATCACCTGGGTCTCGTTGCGCCAGCCGTCGACGAACAGCGGACGGATCGGACGGTCGATCAGGCGGGAGACCAGCGTCTCCTTCTCGGTCGGACGTCCCTCGCGCTTGAAATAGCCGCCGGGAATGCGCCCCGCAGCGTAGGTCTTTTCCTGGTAGTCGACGGTCAGCGGCAGGAAGTCGACGCCTTCACGCGGCGTCTTCGCGGCGACGACGGTGGCGAGCACCACGGTCTCACCATAGGTGGCGACGACGGCGCCGTCGGCCTGGCGGGCGATCTTGCCGGTTTCGAGCTTGAGAGGGCGTCCGCCCCAGTCGATCTCGACTGAATGCTTATTGAACATAGAGGTCTTCTTTCATGGGTTCTCGAAAGAAGGGACGGCTCGAAAAACAAAAACCATGTCAAGATTGCAGGACGCTGATCGGAGCGGGCGATCAGCGTCCTGCGATCCTGCCATGGTTTTCGGATTTCGGATGGCGTCCATCCTTTCGGGTCATACGGGCGCCTTGCCCGTTGTGCCCAGCCGCCGGATTGCTGCTGGACTGTCAGTCGGCACGAACGCGAACACCGAATCGCGGTCTTCGCTTACATGCCCCGGATGCGAATCATCATTGGCCCGCACCCGATGTGCGCGTGAGCCTCGATCAAAAACCCTAAAATAAGCGCCTTCGCTCGAAACCACGCGCAAAAACGCGCGCCGATGGCGCGCGCAAGAACTCTTAACGACGAATGTTGTGCTTCTCGAGCAGCGCCTTGTAGCGCGCCTCATCCCGCTTCTTCACGTAGTCGAGGAGCGAGCGGCGGGTCGACACCAGCTTCAAGAGGCCGCGACGCGAATGGTTGTCCTTCACGTGGGTCTTGAAATGGCTCGTGAGGTTGTTGATGCGTTCCGAAAGGATCGCGACCTGCACCTCGGGCGAACCGGTGTCGCCGGCTTTGTTGGCATTCGTCTTGATGACTTCCGCTTTGCGTTCTGCGGCAATCGACATCGTCAATTTCTCTCGTTGCGACCGGAGCTGGCAGTCAGGCCGGTCAGGTTGAACACACGCTTGGGGATGATTTCGCCATTGCCAACTTCAGCAAGCGCCAGAAGACGGCCTGCCACCGTGACATAGACTGTGCCGCTACTTGTGGGCGCATCCCGTCCGCGCAATAAAACGGCTTGGCCCCGATGGAGCCTTGCCGCATCAGCCCGAGTGACGGCCAGTGCCGGGATGTCGTCCAGCGCGGTCTCAACGGGCATAAGCGCGTCGGCGAGGCTCCCCTCGCCGGACGCGGCTCTATCGCACAAAGCCTCCAACTGATCCAGCGGAATCATGTCGTTCTCGCCGAATGGGCCGACCAGGGTCCGCCGCAGCGCGCAGATATGGCCGTAAGTGCCGAGAATCCGGCCCATATCGCGGGCGATCGCGCGGACATAGGTGCCCTTGCCGCACTCGGCCTCGAACGTGGATCTGCCGCTATCTGGTTGATCTGCAAGGGATAAATGATGAATCACGACCGGGCGCGGGGCCAGTTCCACGATCTCGCCGTCGCGGGCGAGGTCATAGGCGCGCTCGCCCTGGACCTTGATGGCGGAATAGCGCGGCGGAACCTGCTCGATCACCCCGGTAAAGCGGGGCAGCAGGGCCTCGATGGCCTCGCGCGTGGGGCGCTGGTCGGACGTATGAGTCACCCGGCCCTCGACGTCGTCGGTGTCGCGTTCCTCGCCCCAGCAGACCGTGAAGCGGTAGCGCTTGCGGCCGTCCATGACGAAGGGAACCGTCTTGGTGGCCTCTCCAAGCGCGATCGGCAGGCCGCCGGAGGCGAGCGGATCGAGCGTGCCGGCATGACCGGCGCGCTTGGCGTTGAACAGGCGCTTGAGCACGGCGACCGCCTGGGTCGACGTCATGCCGATCGGCTTGTCGAGCACGACCCAGCCGTGAACGTCGCGCCGGTCGCGGCGCGGCTGCTGACCCTTCTGCTGCTTGTTGGCCCGCGGATCGTTGTTGACGCGACGCGTCTCCTGCTGCGGCTGAATATCGCCGCCGACGTCTGCAAAATTATTTTTCTGCACGTCGCGCGTATCGGGCTCTTCGCTGCCGATTGTGCCGTGAGCCGGGTCCATCATCATTGCTCTTCTTCCCGATCCGCATCCGGATCCTGTTCCAAGTCCTTCTGCACCGCAGGTGTTCGCAAAAGCTTCTCGATCCGTTCCGCTTCGTCGAATCGTTCGTCGGCGCGGAAGCGAAGGTCAGGTGCAAATTTCAGGTTAACGCGCCGCGCGACGTCGCCGCGCAGGAATTTCTTGTTGCGCTCAAGCGCAGCGAGAACCACCTCGGTGTCGCGGCCACCGAGCGGCATCACGTAGATTGTCGCGAGCTTCAGGTCGGGCGACATCCGTACCTCCGGCACGGTGATGATGTGACCTTCGAGATCCGCATCATGCACACTGCCTTGCGCCAGAATCTCGGCTATCGCGTGGCGAACCTGCTCGCCGACACGCAGCTGACGCTGCGAGGCGCCGGGTGCGGAACTCTTCTTCTGGTGGTGGCGGGGCATAGTTCGAAATCACCTCGTCATGCCCGTGTTTGGGACATGGGCATTGTCATTTGTCCTGCTGAAACGAATGAGGCGTGGATGGCCGGAAAAAATCCGGCCATCGCACTCCCGCAATTTCAGTTCAAAAAGATCCGCGCGCTTCGGTAAGATTTGGACTTACAGGGAGCGCTGGATCGTCTCCACGCGATAACACTCGATCACGTCACCGGCACGCATGTCGTGATAGTTCTCGAAGGCCATGCCGCATTCCTGGCCGGCCTGGACTTCCTTCACTTCGTCCTTGAAGCGCTTCAGCGTCGACAGCTTGCCTTCGTGCACGACGACGTTGTCGCGGATCAGACGCACATTGGCGCCGCGTTCCACGGTGCCGTCGGTGACGCGGCAGCCGGCAACCTTGCCGACCTTGGAGATGTTGAAGATCTCCAGGATCGAGGCGTTGCCGAGCATGGTTTCGCGCAAGGTCGGCGCGAGCAGGCCGCTCATCGCCTTCTTCACGTCGTCCACGAGGTCGTAGATGATGTTGTAGTAGCGGATTTCGATGCCGTTGCGCTTGGCGGCGGCAGCGGCTTCCTTGTTGGCACGAACGCTGAAGCCGATGATCGCGGCGTTGAAACCTTCCGCGAGCGTCACGTCCGACTCCGAGATGCCGCCGACGCCGGCATGCAGGATGCGGGCTGCGACTTCGTCGGTGCCGAGCTTCTCCAGCGAGCCGAGGATCGCTTCCAGCGAGCCCTGCACGTCGGCCTTGATGATCAGCGGGAATTCCTTGCGGCCCGCGGTCTTCAACTGCGACATCATCTGCTCGAGCGAGCCGCGCATGCCGGAGATCGAGGCAGCCGCGTTCTCGCGCTTTTGGTGCGCGCGGTAGCTGGTGACCTGGCGGGCGCGGGCTTCGTTCTCGACGACGGCGAGACGATCGCCGGCTTCCGGCGGACCGTTGAAGCCGAGCACCTCGACCGGGACCGACGGACCCGCTTCCTGCACCGTCTCGCCCTGATCGGAGATCAGCGCGCGGACGCGGCCCATCTCGGCGCCGGCGACGATGATGTCGCCGACACGGAGCGTGCCGCGCTGGACCAGCACGGTCGCAACCGGACCACGACCGCGATCGAGCTTGGCTTCGATCACGGTGCCTTCGGCCGGGCGCTCCGAATTGGTCTTCAGGTCGAGGATGTCGGCCTGGAGCGCGATCATCTCGAGCAGCTTGTCGAGATTGGTCTTGTTCTTGGCGGACACTTCGACGTCGACGACTTCGCCGCCGAACGACTCGACCTGCACCTCGTGCTGAAGCAGCTCGGTGCGGACGCGCTCGGGCTTGGCGTCGGGCTTGTCGATCTTGTTGATGGCAACAATGATCGGCACGCGCGCCGCCTTGGCGTGGTTGATGGCTTCGATCGTCTGCGGCATGACGCCGTCATCGGCCGCAACCACCAGCACGACGATGTCGGTGACCTTGGCGCCGCGGGCGCGCATCGCGGTAAACGCGGCGTGGCCGGGCGTGTCGATGAAGGTGATCTTCTTGCCGCTTTCGGGCGACAGCACCTGATAGGCGCCGATATGCTGGGTGATGCCGCCGGCTTCGCCGGAGACAACGTTGGCATGACGGAGCGCGTCGAGCAGCGAGGTCTTGCCGTGGTCGACGTGACCCATCACGGTCACGACCGGCGAGCGGGTCTCGGTGTCGGTGGAGTCCTCGATGGCGTCGAACAGGCCTTCTTCGACGTCGGACGCCGCCACGCGCTTCACGGTGTGGCCGAGTTCTTCGGCGATCAGCTGCGCGGTGTCGGCATCGATCACGTCGGTGATCTTGTGCATCGCGCCCTGCTTCATCAGCATGCGGATGACGTCGACCGCGCGCTCGGCCATGCGGTTGGCGAGTTCCTGGATGGTGATCGCTTCCGGAATGATCACCTCGCGGATCAGCTTTTCCTTCGGCTCGTTCGAGGCATGGCCCTTCAGGCGCTGGGTACGGCGGCGGAACGAGGCGATCGAGCGCTCGCGCACCTCGTCGGCATTGAGCGCGGTGACGAGTGTCAGGCGGCCGCGTTCCTTCTGCGGACCCGGCTTGTGCGTGGTCTTGGGGGCTGCCACGGGACGCATGGCGCCGCCGGGACCGCGACGGATCTGGCGCGGACCGTCATCCTCGTCCGGTCCGGCTGCGACGCCGGGGGCGCGAGCCGCCGGTCCACCCGGCCGCTGTGCGGTCGTTGTCGCAGGTCGCGCTGTCGTCGTTCCGGGTCGCCCTGTGGTCGTGGTCGTCGCAGGTCGCGCCGTGGTCGGCGCGGAGCGCGGTGCGCTGGCCGCCGGTGCGGCCGTCGCCGTGCGTGCCGCAGATTGCGACTGCTCGCCCTCGCCAAAGCGCTTCTTGGCCTCGGTCTCGGCCTTGCGCTTGGCTTCCTCTTCATGGCGATGCCGCTCGTCCTCGGCCTTGCGGCGGGCTTCGGCGGCTTCGCGCTCGACACGCTCGGCGCTTTCGCGGACGGCGCGGCGCTGGGCTTCGTCTTCGGCCTGGCGGCGCTCTTCGACTTCGCGCACCTTGGCATCGGCCAGCGCGCTGGCGCGGGCGGAACGTTCGTCCTCGGTCAGGGTGCGCAGCACCACGCCGGAGCCGGAGTTACGCGGCGGAGCGGGGCGCGCGGGAGCGGGTGCAGGCGCGGCCGGAGCCGGCTTTGCAACAACCGTGGGAGCCTGCGGCTCGGGGCTGCCGTCGATACGGCGCTTGCCGCGCTTCTCGACCACGACCTGCTTGCTGCGGCCATGGCTGAAGCTCTGGCGCACAGTGCCCGTTTCGACGCGCGGCTTGAGCGATAGCGTCTTGCTCGGAACGCTCAGCTTCTTGTCGTCAGGGGTCTTGGTATCAACCATTCAGCAGTCCTAATCCTGATCTTGTTAACGTTGTGCGTTGCCGCACCGTTCTGTCGGGGGTCGTTGTCTCTCAGAAATCCTGGCCGTGCTTTTCGGCAGTCTTGTCATCGTCCGCCAGCCGGTATCGGACCAGCATCTGGCTACGTGACAGGAATGTCTTGCTCGCCGGGCCCGCAAGCAGGGCAGCATGTATCACATTTGACCGGGTAAGTGCCAAATCCAATTCTATCGATTTCAATGCGGTAACGACGGGAATCGGCAGCTTGGCACCGCGATTTTCGTCATTTTGCCGCGCCAGCATGTCCAATTTGCGGATTCCGTCCGCGGCCCCGTCGCTGGCATGGATCAGGACCTCGACCGTGCCTTCCCGCAGGGCGCTTTCGACCTTGCCGAAGCCGGCAACGATCTGCCGCGCCTTGGCAGCAATCCCAAGGGCTTCGGTGACGCTCCGAACCAGGAGCGCCTCGATGTCGGCGGGAAGCGTCGGAGGAATGCGCAGATCGCGCTTGAAGGCTTTGGTAAATTGGTGACGACGGGCGGCTTCCGCAACCACCTGTCGCGATGCCGTCACCCACATGCCCCGTCCGGGCAGCTTGCGCTTGAGATCGGGAACTATCTGCCCGTCCGGCGATAGGACGAAGCGGATCAGCTCGTCGATCGGCCGGACCTCGCGGCTGACCACGCACATCCGCATGGTCGCGGACCTTTCGGTCCGCGGGCCATTGTCGAGATCGTGGTCAGTATCTGCGAGCATCCGGGCGACATTCTCCTTGGCCCTTAAGCCGGCTGATCTTCAGCCGCCTCAGCCTCTTCGGCCGGCTTGGCCAGGTCGGCTTCGGTGATCCAGCCCGCCTTGACGCGCGCCTGCATGATCATCGATTCAGCATCGTCACGGGAGACGCCGAGGCCTTCGAGCGCACCGGGGAATTTGGTCTGCTCGCCGCCTTCCTTGCGCTCGGTCCAGCCGACCAGATCGTCGGTGGCGCAGCCGGCGAGATCGTCGACCGACTTGATGTCGTTCTCGCCGAACTTCACCAGCATCTTCAAGGTCACGCCGGGCACATCCTTGACCGCGTCCTCGACGCCGAGTTCCTTGCGCCGGGCTTCGATCTCGGCTTCCTGCTGGTCGAGATATTCACGGGCGCGGTTCTGGAGTTCCTGCGCGGTCTCCTCGTCGAAGCCCTCGATGCCGGCGAGTTCCTTGATGTCCACCATCGCGAGTTCCTCGACCGAGGTGAAGCCTTCGGAGGCGAGCAACTGGCCGACCACCTCGTCGACATTGAGCGATTCCATGAAGACGCGGGTGGAGTTCTCGAAATCGGCCTGGCGGCGCTCCGATTCTTCCTGCTCGGTCAGGATGTCGATGTCCCAGCCGGTGAGCTGCGAGGCGAGGCGGACGTTCTGGCCGCGGCGGCCGATCGCCAGCGAGAGCTGGTTGTTGGTGTCGGGCACCACGACCTCGATGCGCTCGCGGTCCTCGTCGATGACGACCTTGGACACTTCGGCGGGCGCCAGCGCGTTGACCACGAAGGTCGCGATGTCGGGCGACCACGGAATGATGTCGATCTTCTCGCCCTGCAATTCGTTCACCACCGCCTGCACGCGCGAGCCGCGCATGCCGACGCAGGCGCCGACCGGATCAACCGAGGAATCACGGGAAATCACGCCGATTTTCGCACGCGAGCCCGGATCGCGGGCAACCGCCTTGATCTCGACGATGCCGTCATAGATTTCCGGCACTTCCTGCGCGAACAGTTTCGCCATGAACTGCGGATGGGTGCGGGAGAGAAAGATCTGCGGCCCGCGGGTTTCGCGGCGGACGTCGAAGATGTAGGCACGGACGCGGTCGCCGTTGCGGAACACCTCGCGCGGCAGCATCTCGTCGCGGCGGATGATGGCTTCGCCACGGCCGAGATCGACGATCACGCTGCCATATTCGACGCGCTTGACGACGCCGTTGACGATGTCGCCGATGCGGTCCTTGAATTCCTGATATTGCCGGTCGCGCTCAGCCTCGCGCACCTTCTGCACGATCACCTGCTTGGCCGATTGCGCGGCGATGCGGCCATATTCCAGCGGCGGCAGGGTGTCGGCGATGGTGTCGCCGACCTGTGCGCCTGGGTTGGCGCGCTGCGCATCCACCAGCGAGATCTGGTTGGAGTGGTTCTCGACATTGTCGACAACCAGCATGTGGCGCGACAGCCGGAGCTCGCCCTTCTTCGGGTCGATCTCGGCGTGAACGTCAGTCTCGCTGCCGTAACGCGCGCGCGCCGCCTTGGCGATGGCGTCCTCCATCGCGGCGATGACGATGCCGCGGTCGATCGATTTCTCGCGCGCAACGGCGTCGGCGATCTGGAGCAGTTCGAGTCGATTGGCGCTGACTGCCATGGCTAGTCTCCTTCGTCAGGCTCGATCTCGCCGCGCCGCGCACGGTCGGCGGCAAGACGATGTTTCTTTGTATTGGTCGGTGCCGGCTTTTTTTGCGTATTGATCAGGGCCGGCTTCTTTTGCGGCTTGGTGTTCTTGGTGATCTTCGCACTGATCTCCGCGTGCGGCGCAGCCGGCGGCTCCAGGCCGAGATTGCGGCGTATCTCGCGCGCCTCGGCCTTGCCGCGGCGCATGGATTGCGCGATCAGCTCGTCGGTCAGCACCAGCCGCGCCTCGCCGATATCCTCCATCACCAGGAGAACTTCGACATCGTCGCCGGCCTTTAAATCGTCGCGTATCAGCCGGATGGCGTCACCTTCGACACCCGCGATCTTGCCGCGGAACCGCTTCCGTCCCTCATGGGCGACCGCCATGTCGACCTTCACGAGATGCCCCGTATACCGCTCGAAATCGGAGCGCCGCACCAGTGGCCGGTCGATCCCGGGCGAGGAAATTTCCAGCCGATAGGCGCGCTCAACGGGGTCGGCGACGTCGAGCACGGGCGACAGCGCCCGCGAGATCGCTTCACAATCCTCGATCTGCATCGAACCGTCCGGACGCTCGGCCATGATCTGCACGGTGCAGCCGGCCTCGCCTGAAATGCGGATCCGCACCAACCGGTAGCCCATGCCCTCGAGCACGGGACCTGCGACCGCAGACACGCGCGCAGCCGCGCCCGGCTCGACCACAAGCCGCGGTTCGGCCAGCAATTCGGCATCCGTGGAACCAGTATTCGGTTCGGTCATATCCAGGGTCGGGGCGCTCGATGGTTAAGGCTAGGTTAACGACTTTCGCACGTTAAGATTTGCAGAGCCTGCTTCGGAACTCTTCGTCCCGACAATTCGTCGGGTCGCGCATCTTTCGCCAAGCCGCGTTCAGGTAATAAAAAAGAGCGGGTCCTTTCGGGCCCACTCTCACTACGCGGATCGTATGAGAAGATGAAGTTGGCGCTGATATAGCCCTTTCCACCCTCCCGGACAAGGCCCATCGCAGCCGGGAGCGGGCTTTTTGCGCCCATCCGGCGTCCCCGGAGCAACGCTTCCTTCATCAAGGGGGCCTAAATTTCCCGATTGTGGGGCGGCTTGAGCCTATGGCGCGCCCACGGCGTGCCAGATTCGAGTTGCGTTCCATGACCGTTGCTACGTCGCTCATTCCCGGACTGGACGATATCGTCAGACGCGGCGATCCCAAGCGCCGTGGCGAGATCGCGCGCGCCATCGCCGCGTTGTTCTTCCAGGACGCAGCAAAGCTTCGTCCCGACCTTGTCGATCTCTTCGACAATCTCCTGATCGATCTCGTCCCTCATGCCGAGCTTGCTACGCGCGCCGACCTCGCGGAGCGCTTCTCGTGGCTGGACAATGCACCGCCCCATCTGGTCGGCCAGCTCGCCCGCGAAAATGAAATCATGGTGGCGGCTCCCGTACTGCGCCGTTCGCCCGTGCTCGATGATGCCGCACTTGTCGAGATCGCCCGGCTGAAGGGCCAGGGTCATCTGCTGGCGATGACGGAGCGGCCGATATTGTCGGCCGACATCACCGACGTGCTGGTCGAGCGTGGCGATCGCGACGTGGTGCGCCGCGCTGCCGGCAATGCCGGCGCGACGTTCTCGGCGGGCGGCTATTCGGAACTGATCAAGCGCGCCAGCCAGGACGGCGTGCTGACGCTCAAGATCGGCCAGCGCGAGGATCTCTCCGGCGAGAATCTCAAAGAGCTTCTGAACGGCACGCTCGACGTCATTCGCCGCCGTCTCTCGACCGTGGTCAATCCCGACCGCCAGGTCGAGATCAAGCGCGCCATGTCCGCGATCGAGGAAGCCGCGCTGCCGCCCGGGCCGCGGCGGGATTTCTCGGCGGCGCAACGCACGGTGCTCGGCCTGCATCGCGGCGGCCATCTCGGCGAGAGTGCGCTGCTCAGCTTCGCCAAGGCGAACAAATACGAGGAGTCGATCGCTTCGCTCTCGGCGATGTCCGGCGTCAGGCTTACGACCCTCGACCGCCTGATCGCGGGCGACCGCTACGATCCGATCTTGATCCTGGGCCGATTGCTGAACCTGGGCTGGCCCACAGTGCGCGCGCTCATCCTGATGTGGTACGGCGCGAATCGCACGCCGGCTGATGCCGATCTTGAGCAGGCTCGCGTGAACTTCACGCGCCTGATGCCCGCGACAGCCGAGCGCGTCGTGAATTTCTGGCGCAACCGGCGGACGATCTAGATTCTCTTGAACCGCAAGTAAGCCGCCCTGCGTCCCTCGCGCGCGGCTTTTTTCCCGTAGCGCGTCATGGTGTAGCCGGCCCAGGGCAGCCGGAAATCATCGGCGCATTCCGCAAGCCACCGAAAATCCGGCGAACGCGCGAGATGCGACAGTGTCCAGGCGCAGTAATCGTCGATGTCGCAGACGAAGCGGAATTCGCCACCCGCCTTCAGAACGCGCGCCATCGCGGCAATTGTTCTGTCCTGAACGAAACGCCGCTTCCAGTGCCGCCGCTTCGGCCAGGGATCGGGATGGATTAGATCGATCCGCGATAGCGAGGTTTCCGGCAGCCAGGCCAACAACTCTGCGGCATCGCCCGCGAGCAGGCGGATATTGCCGATGTCGCCGGCCTCGATCTGCGCGAGGATTTTCGCCATGCCGTTGACATAGGGCTCGCAGCCGATGAAGCCGGTTGCGGGAAAACTCTGCGCCTCCGCCGCAAGATGCTCGCCGCCGCCAAAGCCGATCTCGAGCCGCACATCGTCGGCTGCGGGAACGAAGATATCGCGAGCATTCGCCGGCGCCGCGGTCGCGATGTCGAGCGAAAGACGCGGCAATAGATGATCGATCAGCTCCGCCTGGTGCTGCCTGAGCTTGTGGCCCTTGCGGCGTCCGAAGAAGGCGCGCTCGCTGTCCTCGCGCTCCGGATCTGATTTGCGCTCGCTCATCGCAGCGTCTGGTACAGACGGTAGAGCAGTCGCGCGCGCGGCTCGAGCGAGGAGACGTAGATCTGCTCATAATGGGTGTGCGCGCCCTTGCCGTCGACGCCGAGCCCGTCGAGCGTGCCGGTGTGCGGAGCCGTGAAATTGCCGTCCGAGCCGCCGCCCGTGTGGGTGTCGATCAGTTCGAAGCCGATCTCCGCGGCGACCGTCTTCGCGTGCTCGTACAGCGAGGCGCCCGCATTGCCCTTCTCGTAAGGAGGACGATTGAGCGCGCCGGTCACCGTGACGGTGACGCCTTCGGTTTTCGACGTCAGTCCGAGGATCTTGCCGACGAACTCGTCGGCATCGGCAAAGCTCGGCACGCGCAGATCGACTTCGGCATAGGCGTCTTCCGGCGTTACGTTCGGCCGCGAGCCGCCGCGCACCACGCCGACATTGACGGTGACGCCGCGCTTCAAATCGTTCATGCCCTCCAGCGCCTGGATGACATTGGCGAGCTCGCGGATGGCGCTGCGGCCGTCTTCCGGTCGCGAGCCGGCATGGGCTGGCACACCCTTGATGAAGACCTCGAAGCGTCCGACGCCCTTGCGGCCGGTGACGATCTTGCCGCCGTCGCGCGCAGGCTCCGTCACCAGCACGTATTTGGCCTTGCGTCCTTCCTTCTCGATCAGCGCGCGCGACGTCGGGCTGCCGATCTCTTCGTCAGACGTGAACATGTGGGTGATGCCGAGCGGCGAACGATCGGGTGTCGCGCAGAGCTCGCGAAAGGCGTGATAGGCAATGTAGGCGCCGCTCTTCATGTCGTAGATGCCGGGACCGAACGCGCTGTCGCCCTCGACCTTGAATGGCAGGCGCGCGATGAATCCCATCGGGTGAACGGTATCGAGATGACTGAGCACCAGGATACCAGGCCGGTCCTGACCCCAGGTCGAACGCACCACGAGATGATCGCCGCAGCCATCGATGCCGGCGACGCGTTCGAGCGTGACAGGCAGATCGCGATAATGTTCGGCAGCCATTGAGGTCAGCTTGTTGACCTGTTCAGGCACTTCCGTCGGTGTCTCGATCTCCACCCAGCGGCGGATACCATCAAGGATAGTTTGGGAATCGAACGAATTGGTGCTCGCCATGGGCGTATCTGTGCCTTTGAACCGGATCATCGGAGAGGAGCACGCTGAACGCGCGCCCGCAAAGGACGACATAGGCCAGATTTGGCGCAGTCTCAAATCGTAAGAGGATGGCGCGTCAGCGCTTGTCGGGCCCTTCGCGGGCGGCGATCTGTTCGACGAGGTCGACGATCGAGCGGCGCAGCTTCGAATCGGTGATTCGGGTGAACGCCTTGGTCAAAGCGAGCCCTTCGGAGGTCGCGAGGAAGTCGGAGACATAGGACGGCGAGGCGCCTTCTGCGAAGCCGTTCGAGCCGGCCACGCCGCTCGGTCCGCCCTCGAACAGGAACGACACCGGCACCTGGAGAATCTCGGAAATCTGCTGAATACGGCTCGCGCCGACCCGGTTGGTGCCCTTCTCGTATTTCTGAACTTGCTGGAATGTCAGGCCCAAAGCTTCACCGAGCTTTTCCTGGCTCATGCCCAACATGATGCGGCGCATGCGCACGCGACTGCCGACATATTTGTCAACAGGGTTGGGCGCTTTCGACATTTCCTCAGCCCTCCAAACACCACCGTCGGCGCAATATGAAGTATTGCCTCAGGTGACAGCGACGTCAAAACTTCACTCTGATTGGGGAAACATTGCGGAGAAATTTAGCAATGCACCGCTGTCTTATGCAGCGGGTGCAGAATGGGGAGCCCGCCTGCAATCTGTCAACCGTGGGACTGCGGTTGTCAAAGGTTTCCGGCCGCTTCGACCGGAAACCGCTAGCGACGGTGTGATCAGGGGTGCCGTTTGGCAACACGCCGCCGCACCGCCAGAATCACAGCCAGTGCGACGAGCATGGCTGCGGGGATGTCGCCGACTCTCGCATAGATAGTGGGCGGGATTGCGGTGGGCAGGTTTGCATCCAAAATGCCTTCGATTCCAAGGCCGAGGCTGGCCACGGTTCGCCCCACCGGATCGACTACCGCCGAAACGCCGGTATTTGCGGAACGGACCAGTGGCAATCCGAGCTCGATGGCGCGCATCCGCGCCTGCTCAAGATGCTGGTACGGACCGGTCGAGATGCCGAACCAGCCGTCATTGGTGAGGTTCACGATCCAGCCCGGGCGCTCGTCATGCGTACCGACCTCGCCGGGGAAGATCGCCTCGTAGCAGATCAGCGGCAGCGCAGGCGGCGCGCCGGGCAGCGGCAGCACGTGCCGCACCGTGCCGGGAATGAAGCCACCGCGCATCCGCGTCAGTTGCTCGAAGCCGAGCTTCTCCATCAAATCCTGGTAGGGAAGAAATTCGCCGAACGGCACGAGGTGCAGCTTGTCGTAGACCGAGAGCACGCTGCCCTCGTGGTCGATCACATAGATCGAATTATAGGCTCGCGTGATCGGCGTGCCACGCGGCAGATCGGGTGCGCGAACCGACCCCGTGATCAGCACTGTTCCTTTGGGCAGCAGCTCGGCGATTTGCGCCATCGCGTCGGCTTCACGGGTCAGGAAGAACGGAAACGCAGATTCTGGCCAGATCAGAATCGTGGCAGCGCTCACGCCAGTCGATTGCGGTCCGGAGGCGCGGTCCGACAGCGCGAGATATTTCTTCATCACCTCCGCCTTGGCGGCGTAGTTGAATTTTTGGTCCTGCTGGAGGTTCGGCTGCATCAGGCGCAGCTTGGTGCCCGCAACCATCGTGGTCGGATGCAGCGACATGCGGATCGCGCCGAAGATGCCCATCACGATCAGCAGTGCGACGGCCGCGGCCGGCACGCGCCACGCCGGGCGGCGATCGGGCGTGCGGTCGATCAGCACCGCGGGACTCGCGAAGATCGCCACCGTGAGGAACGTCATGCCCCACTGGCCGATCAGCGATGCCGTCTGCGCCAGCGGCAGCGGTTCCGATAGCGCATAACCGAAGGCGTTCCAGGGAAAGCCCGTCAGCACGTGCCCGCGCAACCATTCGCCGATGGTGAGGCTTGCGGCGAGCGCGAGAATGCGCGTGGCATCCTTGGTCCAGAGCAGGCGGGCCAGCGCGAAACCGATCGCCGTGAAAATGGAGAGATAGGCCGGCAAGCCCAGCACCGCGAAGGGCGTCAGCCAGGCGAACACGTCGGCATCGACGAAGAAGGCATAGCCGATCCAGTAGAGACCGGGGACGAAATAGCCGAGCCCGAACCAGTAGCCGGTCAGTGCTGCAGCGGGCACACCGCCGTATCGTCCGGCGCCGGCGCCGTCGATCAGCCAGACCAGCACAGGGAAGGTGATGAACAGCACCGGCCAGGCGTTGAACGGTGCAAGGGCCAGAACCGACAGCGCGCCGGCCGCCATCGCAAGGACGGCGCGCTTCCATCCCCACGTCAGGATGACGGCGAGGGCGATCTGGCAGAGACGCTGGAACGAGCTCACTGTGAACCGGTCCCGTCGGCAGGCGGCGGGGTGGGCGTGTCGCCGGACTGCGGCTGACCGCTCTCCGGCGTGGCTTCGCGGCGGCGGCTCTCGCGCTGGGTGCGCGGTGCGGGACGTTCCTTCCGCGTCGAGATGCGCAGCCGCTTGACGCGGCGCGGATCGGCATCGAGCACCTCGACCTCGTAATGGCCGGGACCCGAGATCACCTCGCCGCGCACCGGCAGGCGGCCGACGAAGCTGACGAGATAGCCGCCCAGCGTCTCCACTTCCTCGCCGGCCTCGCCGGTGACGAAGTCCTCGCCGATCACCGTGCGGACGTCGTCGAGGCTGGCGCGGGCGTCTGCGATGAAGGCGTTGTCGGGCAGGCGCACGATCGAGGGCGGCTCGTCGCTGTCATGCTCGTCGTCGATCTCGCCGACGATCTGCTCGACGATGTCCTCGAGCGAAACCAGCCCGTCGCTGCCGCCATATTCGTCGACCACCAGCGCAAGGTGAATGCGCGTGGCCTGCATCTGCGCGAGCAGGTCGATCGCCCGCATCGACGGCGGCACGTAGAGCAGCTTGCGGATGATGCGCGCTTCCTGGAGCGGCAGCGCGAGATCGACCGTGCGCAAATCGAGTCCGGCCGGCAGCGGCTTCTTGCGCTTGGCCTTGGTCGCGTCCGGCACGCGGGCGCGTGCGGTCATGAAGGCGAGCAGGTCGCGGATGTGGACGATGCCGACGGGATCGTCGAGCGTCTCGTCGTAGACCACGAGGCGCGAATGGCCGGCGCTCTCGAACCGGTCCATCAGCTCGCCGAGCGGGATGTCGCGCTTCACCGCGATGATGTCGGCGCGATGCACCATGACGTCGGCGATGCGGCGCTCGTGCAGGGCGAGGATGTTGCGCAGCATGGTGCGCTCGACGGTCGAGAACCCGGTGTCGTCGGGCGTGGTGGCATCGAGCACGACCTGAAGATCGTCGCGTACCGATCCCGCCTTCCAGCCGAACAGCGTGCGGATGGCGCGCAAGAGCCAGCCGTCCGCGGTCGGACGCAGCACCTCGCCGGGCGTCACCACGGCCGGCAAATTGGGCGTGTTGCGCGGATTGTCGTGGGTCGGGTCGGAATCCGGCATCTCAATCCATCCGTCAGCGGTCGGCATAGGGGTCGGGTATGCCGAGATGCGCCAGGATTTGGGTTTCGAGCGCTTCCATTTCCTCCGCGTCGTCGTCGTTTTCGTGGTCGAAGCCGATCAGGTGCAGAAAACCATGCACGGCGAGATGGCTCAGATGATGGTCGAACGGCTTCTGCTCGTCGTCCGCCTCGCGCCGCATGGTCTCGTAGGCAATCGCGATGTCACCGAGCATGCGCGGTGCATCGCCCGGCTTCCATTCGCCTTCCGGCTGGAGCGCTGGAAACGACAGCACGTTGGTCGGCTTGTCGATGCCGCGCCAGTTGCTGTTGAGCGTGCGGATGCCGGCATCATCGGTCAGCATCACCGCCACTTCCGCTTCCGCAACATCCTCGTCGACCGTCTCCGCCGCGGCGGCGACCGCGCGCTGGATCACGGCATCGGCGTCGGGCTCGCTCTGCCAGCAATCGGCGACGACGAGGACCTCGGTGGTGGGAAGGTTGGGATGCGACATGGCTTTGTTCGGAACGAAAAGGGCGCTGTGTCCGCGCCCGTATGGTCCGGCTGTTGTCTCGTCAGGATTTGTTGCCGGTGGCCGGCCGCTGCGGCAAGCCTTCGTAGGCCGAAACGATCCGCGCCACGAGCTCGTGGCGGATCACGTCTTCGGCGGTGAAATGAACTTGCGCAATACCTTCGACGCCGTTCAGCAGCCGGGTCGCTTCCGCGAGGCCCGAGGTCTGGCCGTTCGGCAGGTCGATCTGCGAGGGATCGCCGGTCACGATCATGCGGCTGTTCTCGCCGAGACGGGTCAAGAACATCTTCATCTGCATCGATGTCGTGTTCTGCGCCTCGTCCAGGATGATGGCGGCGTTGGTGAGCGTGCGGCCGCGCATGAAAGCGAGCGGCGCGATCTCGATCTCGCCGGTCTGGAGCGCGCGCTCGACGATGCGGGCATCCATGAGGTCGTAGAGCGCGTCGTAGATCGGGCGAAGATAAGGATCGACCTTCTCGCGGAGATCGCCGGGCAGGAAGCCGAGCCGCTCGCCGGCTTCCACCGCCGGACGCGACAGGATGATCTTGTCGACCTCCTTGCGCTCGAACAGTTGCGCGGCATGCGCGACCGCGAGCCAGGTCTTGCCGGTGCCGGCCGGGCCGATGCCGAACACCAGCTCATGGCGCTTCAGCGCGCGGATGTAGGAATCCTGCGCGGCCGTGCGTGCGCGCACCGGGCGCTTGCGCAGATTGATGCTGTCGAAGGTCGACTTGGCGGATTTGGCGTCGAACTCGAACAGCGAGCCTTGGGCGATCACGGCGCGGATCGCGCCTTCGACCTCACCCTGGTCGACATCCTGCCCCTTCACCGCATGGGCGTAGAGCGTCTCCAGCACGCGGCGCGCCGCATCGCAGCCGTCGCGCGTGCCGCCGATGGTGATGTGGTTGCCCTTGGAATCCACGACGACGCCGAGCCGCCGCTCGATCTGCGCCAGGTTCTGGCCGTAGGGGCCGACCAGCGCCGATGCGGCGCGGTTGTCGTCGAAGTCGATGACGACCTGGGTCTCGGGCGGAACTTGCATGTCGCGGTCAAATTTGCGGCTGGGAGCGAAGGAAGGCGAATCCGATGCGCTTTTGGGCAAGGGTTCAGGCTCCAGTGGCGATGGGTGAGAAAGCGGGCTCGCGCGTCATGCGCGGCGTCACGAGCTCACCGAGGAAGCTATAGCGTTCGAGGCTGTCGATCCGGACCGGCAGGATTTGTCCGATGATGTCGGGCGGGGCCATCACATGTGCGGGCTGGAGAAAGGCGGTGCGGCCGACGATCTGGCCGTCCTTGCGGGCTGGGCGCTCGAACAGCACATCGACCGTTGCGCCAATCGCAGCCTTGTTGAAGGCCGATTGCTGGCTGTCGATCAGTTCCTGGAGCCGCTCCAATCGCTGGTCCATTTCGGCGGGGGACACCGTCTCCTGCATATCCGCGGCCGGCGTTCCCGGCCGGGCGGAGTATTTGAACGAATAAGCCGCAGCGTAGCCGATTTGCGTGACAAGCGCGAGGGTGGCGAGAAAATCTTGCTCGTTCTCGCCCGGGAAGCCAACAATAAAATCTGATGAAAAAGCAATGTCTTGGCGTGCAGACCGGAAACGGTCGATGACACGCCGATAATCATCGGCGGTATGTTTCCGGTTCATGGCGGCCAGGATCCGGTCCGAGCCCGACTGCACCGGCAGGTGCACGAACGGCATCAGCGCGTCGAGATCGCGATGGGCTGCAATCAAGTCGTCATCGACGTCGCGGGGGTGGCTGGTCGAGTAGCGCAACCGCGCGATGCCGGGAATCCGCGCCAGATGCTCGAGCAATTTGCCGAGCGGCCAGCTTTTTCCGTCCGGTCCGTCGCCGTGATAGGCGTTGACGTTCTGCCCGATCAGCGTGAGCTCGCGCACGCCGTTGTCGGCGAGCCGCTTCACGTCGTCGACGATCCTTGCCACAGGGCGCGAGACTTCCGCACCGCGCGTATAGGGCACGACGCAGAAGGTGCAGAACTTGTCGCAGCCTTCCTGCACCGTGACGAAGGCGGAAATGCCGCGCGCGCGGATCGCTGCGGGTTTTGGCTGGGCGAGGAAGCCGAACTTGTCTGCGGCCGGAAACTCGGTCTCGATCGCGCGGCCTTGCTCGCCGGCGCGCTTCAACAGCTCGGGCAGGTGATGATAGCTCTGCGGGCCGACGACGACGTCGACCGTGGGCGCACGGCGCACGATTTCCTCGCCTTCGGCCTGCGCCACGCAGCCCGCGACTGCGATCTGCATCGTGCGGCCTTCGCGTGCGGCCTCATCCTTGGCGACGCGCAGGCGGCCGAGCTCGGAATAGACTTTTTCGGAGGACTTCTCGCGGATGTGGCAGGTGTTGAGAATGACGAGGTCGGCATCCTCGGCGTTCGCCGTCTCCACGAATCCTTCCGGGGCCAGCGTGTCCACCATGCGCTGGGCATCGTAGACGTTCATCTGGCAGCCAAATGATTTGATGTGCAGCTTGCGCGGCGGCTTCATGGAACCCGGAATGGAGGTGGAGGACGGCCCTCAGATATAGGCTGGAGCGGCGAAAATCCAGCGAATCGGGCCATTCGGGCCGTCATTCCAGGGCACGCACCAGTGCGTAGTGAGGAATCTCGCGCCAAAACCTCTGGATTCCGGGTTTGCGCGCGTTGCGTGTGCCCGGGAACGACGGTGAGGGGCAAAATCACCCTGCCACGGCGTCGGCCGCGACCCGCCGGACCAGCTCCGGCAGCTGATGCATGTCGGCAAAGAGCAGGTCAGCGCCTGCCTGGCGCAGTGTCTCGGCATAGCCGTCGCGGCAATGGCTGCCGCCGTGGAAGCCGAACACGGTCATGCCGGCCGCCCGCGCGCCGGCGATCCCGGCCAGGCTGTCCTCGATCACGACACAGCGCTCCGGCGGCACGCCCATTTCGTGGGCCGCGAACAGGAACAGATCCGGCGCCGGCTTGCCGTTCTTCACCTGAGAGGCCGAGAAGATGTTCGGCGCGAGGCGCTCGTAGAGTTCGGTGCTCCCGAGGCTCACGCGCATGCGCTGATGCGAGCCGCTCGAGGCGACGCAGACGGCTTGCGTGACGACATCGAGCACGTCGTGGATGCCGCGGATTTCTTCGAGGTCGGCCTCGAACGCGCGAAACAGTTCGTCCTGCAAATCGCCGTGATAGGCCTCGGGCAGCTTGCGGCCTAGTTCGGTCTCGATCTCGAGATTGGCCTGCCGTGTCGAGCGGCCGAGAAAGCGCGCGAACACCTGATCCGGCGTGATCGGATAGCCGTGCCTGGTCAGCACATCGGCATGCGCGCGGCAGGAGATCTCCTCGCTGTCCACGAGCACGCCGTCGCAATCGAAGATGATGAGATCGATGGGCACTAGCTTTTGGACGTGTCGTCGTCGAGCGGAACGCAATAAAGCTCGAGCCGGTGATCGACCAGCTTGTAGCCGAGCTTGCGGGCGATCTCCGCCTGGAGCTTCTCGATCTCTTCGGAGGTGAACTCGATCACCTTGCCGTCGCGCAGATTGATGAGGTGGTCGTGATGGCTGTCGCGCATCGTCTCATAGCGTGCGCGGCCCTCGCGGAAATCGTGCCGTTCGATGATGCCGGCATCCTCGAACAGTTTGACGGTGCGATAGACCGTCGAGATCGAGATCTTGTCGTCGACCGCGACACAACGCCGGTACAGCTCTTCGACGTCGGGGTGATCGAGCGCCTCCGCAAGCACGCGGGCGATGACGCGGCGCTGCTCGGTCATGCGCATGCCGGTGGCGGCACAGCGCGCCTCGATGCCGGACGCCTTGGATGCGGAGGAAGGTTTAAGTCCAGTCATGTGTTGTCTGCCTGACGGGGCGCTATCTGCCATCAATATTACGACAAGTCACGTCGCATCAGAAGTGCGTTCAATTGTTCCCCGTTGGCCTGCTTATAGTAGCGTTCGCGGCGTCCGACCACCACGAATCCGCCTCTATCGTAGAGCCGCCGCGCCGGCTGGTTGTTCTCCTCGACCTCCAGAAATATCGTGCGGACGCCGCGTCCCGCGAGGTGACCGAGATGGGTCATCAGCAGCGTGCGGGAGAGGCCGCGGCCGCGATGGGTCTGGTCGACCGCGACCGAGAGGATCTCCGCTTCGTCCGCGCCGATCCGCGATACGGCGAAGCCGATTGTCTTGCGGCCCAGGCGCAAGCGATGGACCAGCGTGTTGCGCTCGCTGAGCATGGTCTCGAACTCGCCTTCGCCCCAGCCGCGGGCGAAGGAGGCGCCGTGAAGCTGTGCCAGCCGCGCGGCGTCGCGCACCGAGGCCGGCTCGACGGCCGCCGTGCCGCCGCGCCACCATTCCGATAGCCATTTCATCATGAGGTTGCGGCTTGGGCTGCCAGCGGCTTCTGTGCGGCAGGCTTTGCATCGGGTGCGCGCAGATAGAACGGCCGCGCCGGATTGGTGTCGGGATCGGCGGCAGCACCAAGCCACGCGACCCAGCTGATGTCGGGCGCGGCCTGCGCCTCGACCGCAACCGGTCGTGGCGCATCCTTCGGCCAGCGGTCGGCGAGAATCTGTGCGGCATTGCCGACCAGATGCGGCGCGCCGAATTGCGAGGCGGCGATCGCCTCATCGATGCTGGCGACTTTAGGCCGCACCAGCTGGCTGCCGTCGCCGGCGACGATCTGGAAATAGACGTGATCATGCCGCGCATCGATCGCGGAGATCACCGGCGCCGATTTGCTCTGGCCGACGATGGCGGCCGCATAGGCGGATAATGTCGTAAGCCCAACAGCCGGCCGTTTGGCCGCGAGTGCAAGACCGCGTGCGGCCGAAATGCCGACGCGCAGGCCGGTGAAACTGCCGGGACCGACGGTGACCGCGATCCGGTCCAGCGTCGTGAATGCGAGATTTGCCGACTGCATGACGCGTGCAATCATCGGCATCAGCGCCTCGGCATGGCCGCGCTTCATCAGAAGCTGCTCCTGCGCAAGGAGCTCGCCGGCATCTGTGTCGAGGACGGCAGCCGCGCAGGCCTCCAGCGCTGTGTCGATGGCAAGGATCAGCATGGATGAGCGAATGGTGAGTGGCGAATGGCGGACAGCTTAGCCGATCGGAGTTCCATTCGCCATTCGCTACTCACCATTCGCTGTTAATCACATCGGCCGGACTTCGACCACGTCCGGCACGAAGTGCTTTAGCAGGTTCTGGATACCGTGCTGGAGCGTTGCGGTCGATGACGGGCAGCCGGCGCAGGAGCCCTTCATGTTGAGATAGACGATGCCGTCCTTGAAGCCGCGGAAGGTGATGTCGCCGCCGTCATTGGCGACCGCGGGCCGCACACGGGTCTCGATCAGATCCTTGATCATGTCGACCGTCTCGGCGTCAGACTCGTCGAAGAACTCGTTTTCGTCGTCGAGATCGGCATCGCTGGTGGCCACACCGTCGGCGAGCAGCGGCGCGCCTGACATGTAGTGCTCCATGATGGCGCCGAGGATCGCGGGCTTGAGCTGCTGCCATTCACCGTCCGCCTTGGTCACGGTGATGAAGTCCGATCCATAGAACACGCCGGTGACACCGGGCACGTCGAACAGCTTCTCGGCGAGCGGCGAACGCGCGGCGGTTTCGCGGCTCGCAAACTCGATCGGGCCGCCATCGACGACGACGCGGCCGGGAATGAACTTGAGCGTGGCGGGATTGGGGGTGGCTTCGGTCTGAATGAACATGGCTTTCTCCGGACGTCGCCGGTTCAAGGCCGGCGCGTAATCTATCCAGTAGCAGATGGCGACGGCAAACGCACGGTCAAGGGGTGGGGAGGCCGTTTCGTTGTTATATCAGCAGGTTAGGGCGGTGCCTACCCTCGCCTTCCAGGGGAGGGTGGGCAGCAAACTACGACAGCGCGTCCACGCTTTGATCGCTCAGCGCGCCGGAGATGATCGTGACCGGAACCGGGAACGTGCCCAGCGCATGCGCGAGCAGGGCCACCCACGGCCCCGGACCTTCCGCGCCGGGGCTGGCAGCGAGCACCAGCATGGCAATGTCCGGGTCCTCGTCGATCACCGCGAGCAGCTGTTCCATCGCGGCACCTTCGCGGATGACGCGCTCCGGTGTGATCGCGGCGATGCCGTTGGCACGGCCGGCGGCGCGGTCGAGCGTGGCGTTGGCCTCTTCATGCGCCTCGGCGCGCATGATGTCGACGACCCCCAGCCATTGCTGGTTCTGGTCCTCGATCTCGATGATGCGCAGCATCACCACGCGACCGCCGGCGCGGATCGCCCAGCGGCTGGCGTAATAGACCGCGCGATCCCATTCGGCGGTGTCGTCAACGATGACAAGGCATTTGGGCTTGTGACCCGGCTCGAAGCACTGTCGCTTGCTGGTCATGCATGTCCCGGCGTGTCGTCGCCCGACATGCTGCCACACTCCCTGTGGATTTGGGAGAGGCGACGTCGGCCGACGCCACAGCGCCGGCCAGACTTCGCAAGCGCAATCGTCAGCGCCGGCGGATGAAGCCGACGATGTCCTTCGAGAGCTTCATGGTCTCGTCGGCGATCGCACGCGCACGGTCGGCGCCATCGTTCAGGATGGTGTCGATATGGCCGGGGTCGGCGACGAGGCGCTTCATCTCACCGGCGATCGGCGCAAGCTTGGTGACGCACAGCTCTGCCAGCGCGTTCTTGAAGCTGGAGAACTGGCCGCCGCCGAACTCGCGCAGCACCTCGGCCTTGGGACGACCGGAGAGCGCCGCAAAAATGCCGACGAGGTTGTCGGCCTCGGGACGTGCTTCCAGGCCCTTTTCCTCTGATGGCAGCGGCTCCGGATCGGTCTTCGCCTTGCGGATCTTTTGCGCGATGGTGTCGGCATCGTCGGTCAAATTGATGCGCGAATTGTCGGACGCATCCGACTTTGACATCTTTTTGGTGCCGTCGCGCAAGCTCATCACGCGCGTCGCCGGTCCCGTGATCAAAGGCTCGGGTAGCGGGAAGAACAGGCCGTCATTGGCGCCGTGGCTGCGGATCGAGTCGCCGAAATCGTTGTTGAACTTCTGCGCGATGTCGCGCGAGAGCTCGAGATGCTGCTTCTGATCCTCGCCGACCGGCACGTGGGTGGCGCGGTACAGCAGAATGTCGGCCGCCATCAGCACCGGATAGTCGAACAGCCCGACGGAAGCATTCTCGCGATCCTTGCCGGCCTTCTCCTTGAACTGGGTCATGCGGCCTAGCCAGCCCATGCGCGCGACGCAGTTGAAGATCCAGGCGAGCTCGGCGTGTCCGGAGACCTGGCTCTGGTTGAACACGATGTGCTTGTTCGGATCGATGCCGCTCGCGATGAACGCCGCCGTCACTTCGCGGGTGTTGCGCGCGAGCTCGGCCGGGCCGCCCCAGACGTCGACGCCCTGTGTGATCGCGTGCATGTCGACGACGCAATAAATGCAGTTATGGGTTTCCTGCATTTTCACGAAGTTGACGATGGCGCCGAGATAATTGCCGAGATGCAGATTGCCCGTCGGCTGGACGCCCGAAAAAACCCGTTCAACGAATGGCATGGCGAGTGTCCCCAAAGGTATTCGGGCCGTCGTTTCCAACAGCGGCGCTGCCCCGTCAAGGGTAATTCGATGGCCTCACGCGCCGAGGTCGGGCTGGGCGGGGCGCTTCAGGGCGCTAACCGCCTCACGCAAGGAGGTGGCCCCGAGGATTTGCAGGAGGACGCCATAGACGGCGATCCCCGCCACAATCTGCAAACCCAACGCGATGAAGCGGATGAGGCCGTGCGCCTCGGCAGGCATCAGCCCCGTCGTCAGCCAGAGCAGGGCGCCCATGGCCACTGCTGCGAGCACGATCCGCGGCAGCCGCTTGCGGGCGGCGTCGTCGACCGAGAAGCCGAATTCGCTCGTGCCTTTGCGCAGCAGCGACAGCGCGCTGCTCCAGGCGCCGGCCGCGATGCTCGCGGCGATCCCGGTTGCGCCATAGAAGTGATCAAGCAGCACCGCAAGCGCGATGGCGACGACAAACCCTTTCGTCGTTGCCACGAGCGGCGTCATCGTGTCGCTGCGGGCAAAGAAAGCCGGCGACAGCGCCTTGATCAGCACATGCGCCGGCAGCCCCAGCGCCAGCCACATCAGCGCATGCGCGGTGGCCAGACTGTCGTCCGCACCGAAGGCGCCATGCTCGAACAAGAGCCGCACGATCGGCTCGGACAGCACGATCAGGCCGAGGGTCGCCGGCAGCGCGAGCCCCGTCGCGAGCTCAAGCGCGCGCGATTCCGCGTGCGCCACTGCGTCGCGGTCACCGGTGCCGACGGCGCGCGTCAGCTCGGGTACCAGCACCGTGCCCATGGCGACGCCGACAATGCCGAGCGGCAGCTCGATCAGCCGGTTGGCGAAATAGAGCCAGGACACGGCAGACGGTGTGGCGGAGGCGATGATGGCGCCGGCCACCATCAGCCATTGCGGCCCCGAGCTTGCGATCATGCCGGGCACGGCCTTGGCGAAGAAGCCGCGCATCTCCTTGTCGAAACTTGCGCGCAACGGCGTCGCAAGGCGTGCACTCCGTTGCGACAGCAGCATCAGGAGTTGCAGCAGGCCGGCGATGCCGACGGTGGCCGCTAGCATCCACGCGGCGAAGGCGGCGTCGGTGTGCCAAACGAGGAGCACTGCGATCGCGGCGATCAAGGCGATGTTGAACAGCAGCGGCGAAAATGCGGTCAGCGCAAAACGTCCTTGCGCGTTCAAAAGTCCCATCAGCACAGTGACGGGGCCGGCAAAGGCGAGATAGGGCAGCATCAGCCGCGCGTTCTCGACGGCGAGACCGAGCGTGGCGCTACCGAGAAATCCGGGCGCGATCACCATGATGATCAACGGCATTGCGAGCGCAATGACGATCGAGATCGCGATCAGGGCCGCGCTGACCGTGCCGAGCACGCGTCCCGCGAATGCGGCTGCGGCCGCCTCGCCATCGCGATCACGGACGCGAAGCCAGGCCGGGATCAGCGCCGCGTTCAGTGCTCCTTCGCTGAGCAGCCGGCGCACCACGTTGACGAGCTGGAAGGCGGCCAGGAACGCATCCGCCACGGCGCCGGTGCCCAGCAACGCGGCAATCATTGAATCACGCGCAAAACCGAGCAGCCGCGAGGCCAGTGTTCCCGTCGAGACTGTCAGGAAGGAGCGGATCATTGCTCTTTAATACCATAGCGTTTTCAAGCGAAGTGGTCCCGGTTCGCGTGAAGAAAACGCGTCAAAGACAACTCTCGTTGCTTGCCCGTGCGGGCCCGGTCGTGATAGGCCGCGAGCCAGATTTCAGGCCGACAGGAAGCGGATTTCCGCAGGGATCGCAATCCGGCAACAGGATCAAGGTGAATGGCTGACGTGAAATATGACGTTCTCGGGATCGGCAACGCGCTGTTCGACGTGCTGGTCCGGACCGATGAGGCTTTTCTCGCCAAGCACGGCATGGCCAAGGGCAGCATGTCCCTGATCGACGAGGCGCGGGCCGCCGCCATCTACAAGGACATGGGCCCGGCGACGGAAGTCTCGGGCGGCTCGGCCGCCAACACCATCGTCGGCATCGGCAGCCTGGGGGCACGCGCGGCCTATGTCGGCAAGGTCAAGGACGACCAGATCGGCAAGCTCTATGTCCATGACATCCGCGCCGCCGGCGTCGCCTTCAACACGCCCGCCGCCAAGGACGGCCCCGCCACCGGCTGCTCCTACATCCTGGTCACGGGTGACGGCGAGCGCACCATGAACACCTATCTCGGTGCGGCGCAGGATTTGTCGCCGGCCGATATCGACCCGGCCGAGATCGCGGGCGCTGGCATCGTCTATCTCGAGGGCTATCTCTGGGACCCCAAGGACGCCAAGGACGCCTTCCTCAAGGCGGCCAAGATCGCCCATGATGCCAAGCGCAAGGTGGCGCTGACGTTGTCGGATTCCTTCTGCGTCGATCGCTATCGCGACGAGTTCGTGGCGCTGATGCGCAACGGCACCGTCGACATCGTATTCGCCAACGAATCGGAGCTGACTTCGCTCTACATGAGCTCGGACTTCGACACGGCGCTGAAGCAGCTGCGCAACGACGTCAAGCTTGGCGTGGTCACCCGTAGCGAAAAGGGCTGCGTGGTGGTGACGCCGACTGATGCCGTCTCCGCTCCGGCGTCACCGATCGCGAAGCTGGTGGACACCACCGGCGCCGGCGATCTCTTCGCTGCCGGCTTCCTGTACGGTCTCTCGCGCGATCTGTCGCACAAGCAGTGCGGCGAGCTCGGTGCGCTTGCCGCCGCCGAAGTGATCCAGCACATCGGCGCACGCCCGCAGGTGTCGCTGAAGGAATTGGCTCAGCAGCGCGGGCTGACGGTTTAACTCCGCCGTCATCGCCCGGCTTGATGCGATCGAGTACGCCGAGACGTCAGTGGTTTATCGAGACGCCGCGGCGTACTGGATTCCCCGCTTTCGCGGGGAATGACAGTCGTTGTGTGATGAAGAGGGGCGGCAACTACGCCGCCTTCTGCCCCTTCCCCGCATCGAGCCCGGCATAAACCCCGCGCTCGAATCCCGCGAATGCCTCAAGGCACTTTCCATCCGCGAACGGCAACAGCTGCATCAGGATCACGCCGGTGACGTTGCGCGCAGGGTCGATCCAGTAATAAGTGTTGGCGAGGCCCGCCCAGGCGAGGCTGCCGGCGCTGCGGCCTTCCGCGGTCTTGGCGGTGTTGATCATGAAGCTGAGGCCCCACTTCTTGACCTGATCCGGATAGAGATCGACGTCGTTGGTGTAGATCGGCGCGGCCGTCGCCAGCTTGGTCATGTTGAGATCGCCCATCTGGTTCTGACCCATCGTGGCGACCGTCTCGGCCTTGAGCACCTGGTTGCCGTTGCCGCGGCCCTTGTTCAAAACCATCTGGGTGAACTTGATGTAGTCGGCCGCGGTCGAATAGAGGCCGCCGCCACCCATGTGGAATTCCGGCTCCTGCTCGAGCTCGAACGGGATCGCGGCGAGCTGGCCGTCCTCGCCGCGCGCATGCATGCCGACCAGGCGCTTGCGCATGTTGTCGGTGATCTTGAACCCGGTGTCGCTCATGCCGAGCGGCGCAAAGAGATTGTCACGCAGATAAGCGTCGAGCCGCTTGCCGCTGACGGCTTCCACGGCCTTGCCGACGAAATCGATATTGGTGCCGTATTCCCAACGCGTCCCGGGATCGGTCATGATCGGGGTCTTCAGCGCGGCGTTCTGGCAGGTGGTGATCGCCGGGATGCCGGTCTTCTCCAGATAGACCGCGAGATCGCCGTTCCACATGTTGTAGGCGAAGCCGGCGGTGTGGGTCATGAGCTGGCGCAGCGTGATCGGCCCCTTCGCCGGCCGCAGCTTTGGTTCGCCCTTGGCGTCGAAGCCGTCAAGCACTTGCGGCTTGGCGAGATCGGGCAGCAGCGATCCGATCGGAGCATCGAGCGAGAGCTTGCCCTGCTCGACCAGTTGCATGGCGCCCGCTGATGTCACCGCCTTGGTCATCGATGCGATCCAGAACACGCTATCCGGCGTCATCGCATCGGGCTTGGACAGATCGCGCTTGCCGAACGCGCCCTGATACAGCACGTCGTTACCGCTGGCGGCGATTGCGACGACGCCGGGAATCTCCTTGGCGTCGCTTGTCTTGCGCAGAATCTCGTCGATCTGGGCTTTGCTTTGCATACGCGTTTCCTCCGGTTTGATTATTGTTGGAAGCGATCGATTGTCCTCCCGCTCCCGCTGCGCGGCAAGCGTGACGATGTGCACGCTTCGGTCGCGATGTCGTGACTTGACGGTCCGTCCTCCACACGGGACGACTGAATTGCAACACTTCATCGCAATCTGCGGTGGATGGCCGCACTTCGCCGTGACCGCGGATGGGCTCAGGCGATATGTTTCGGGTGTTTGAAGCACTTGAAACATTTTGTGCGTTGCGGCGTTCAGCTCTCGGCCCAATCGGCGGCTGGCGCCAAGAATAGATGAAGACTTGATACAAATTTGGCGGCCGCCGATCGGCCGCGAGGGGACCTCTGATGATTTCCACCTGGAGCGAATGGAAGCGCTATCCCCGTCCCGGACGGGGCGACAACCTCGAGGCGCCGATCGCGCCCGGCATTTATGAGGTCCGCATCGCCGGCACCGGCGCGCTCTATTCGTTCGGCGCGGTCGACAATCTGGCGCAGGCCCTGGCGCTGCTGCCGGTCGGCTCGAAGTCGTGGTTCGGTCGCCGCGACACCTCCGATGCCCCCGCTCTCGAATACCGCACCTGCGCGACCTCCTCGAAGGCCGACGCCAAGGCGGCAGCCGAGCGCATGATTGGCCGGCGCGAGACCTATATGAGTGGCGCGGCGTAACCTTCCAGCTCCGAATTTAACTCCCGGCAGATGTGCGTTGCGGGACGGTGCATTGTGCACCGTCTGCTACTATATTCCGGCCAATTCGATCGCCCGCAATTGATCGTCCGAGGAGCAAAGCCATGACCCCGACCGCCGCCGCACGCGCCCAGCACACGACCGCCACCCTGCGCGACCGGCTGAAGGACCCCTCGCTGCTCAAGGAGGCCTGTTACATCGATGGCGCCTGGGTCGGCACGCCCGTCTTTGCCGTCAACAATCCCGCCACCGGCGTCGAGCTCGCGAAAGTCCCGCAGCTTGGTGCGGAGGAGACAACCAAGGCGGTCGAGGCCGCCGAGCGCGCGTTTCCGGCCTGGGCCAAGCACACCGCCAAGCAGCGCTCCAACATTTTGCGTAAATGGTTTGAGCTGATCATCGCCAACCGCGAGGACCTCGCGCTGATCCTCACCTCCGAGCAGGGCAAGCCGCTCTCCGAGGCGCTCGGCGAGGTCGATATCGGCGGCGCCTATGTCGAGTTTTTCGCGGAAGAGGCCCGTCGGGTCTATGGCGAGACCATCCCGACCCAGCGGCCCGACGCGCGCCTGCTCGCGATCAAGCAGCCGATCGGCGTCTGCGGCGCCATCACGCCGTGGAATTTCCCGAACTCGATGATCACGCGAAAGGTTTCGCCGGCGTTAGCTGCCGGCTGCACCGTGGTACTCAAGCCCGCCAACGAGACACCGCTCTCGGCGCTCGCACTCGCCACCCTCGCGGAGAAAGCCGGTGTGCCCAAGGGTGTGTTCAACATCATCACCGGCGATGCCCCACCGATCGGCAAGGTGCTGTGCGAGCATCCGGCGGTGCGCTTCGTCGGCTTCACCGGCTCGACCGCCGTCGGCAAGATTCTCTACCAGCAGGCCTCCGTTGGCGTGAAGCGGCTTGGCCTCGAGCTCGGCGGCAATGCGCCGTTCGTGGTGTTCGACGACGCCGATATCGATGCGGCGGTCGAAGGCGCGATCGTCTCGAAGTACCGCAACATGGGCCAGACCTGCGTCTGCGCCAACCGCCTCTACGCCCAGGACAAGATCTACGACGAGTTCGTCAAGAAGCTGTCGGCAAAGGTCGCGGCGATGAAGATCGGCGACGGCACCGAGAGCGGCGTCACGCAGGGCCCGCTGATCAATTTGAAAGCGGTCGACAAGGTCGAGCGCCACATCGCGGATGCCGTCAAGCGCGGCGCCAAGATCGTCACCGGCGGCAAGCGTAGCGAGCTCGGACGCTCCTTCTTCGAGCCGACCGTGCTCGCCGACGTCAAGCCGGACTCACTGGTGGCGCATGAAGAGACGTTCGGTCCGCTCGCGCCGGTGATTCGCTTCAAGGATGAAGCCGACGTCGTCGCGTTGTGCAACGCCTCGCCGTTCGGTCTCGCCTCCTATTTCTACTCCCGCGACCTCGGCCGAGTCTGGCGCGTCGCCGAAGCGCTGGAATCCGGCATGGTCGGCGTTAACACCGGCCTGATCACCACCGAAGTCGCGCCCTTCGGCGGCGTCAAGGAAAGCGGCCTGGGACGCGAAGGCTCGCGTCACGGCATGGAAGAATATGTCGAGATCAAATACGTGATGATGGCAGGGGTGTAAGGGCCGACCTCCCTGGTCGTCCTGGCTTTCGCCAGGACGACATTGGAGTTTGTGGCGCATGATGTTCGCCTCAGTTTCGTAGCCCGGATGGAGCGCAGCGCAATCCGGGGCCTCTGTCGCTTGTGGCACGACCCCGGATTGCGCTGCGCTCCATCCGGGCTACGCAGTCGCTACCGCCGCAACACCGCAATTGTTCGGTTCGCAAACGTCAGCCGCTCGGCCATGACCGAAACAAAGTAAGTCAGCAGCTTATGACTGAGCGCGGGGTCTTCTTCCTTGATGGCGTCGAACTGGAGCGTGTTCAGCACGTAGAGCACGCTGTCGACCTCGGCCTGGATGGTGGCGCTGCGCGGGGTCTGCGACACCAGGCCCATCTCGCCGATCGTGGTGTAGCGCCCCAAGCTGCGCACGCGCGTGGTGCGGTCGTCCTCGGCCGGGACCATGATGCCGACGCGGCCGTCGAGGATGAAGTGCATGGAATCTGCGGGATCGCCGGCCCGCACGATGATGTCGCCAGCCTCGACCTCGAGACGCTGGCAGCGGCGGATCAGCTCGTCGGCGTCGTCCTCGCTGTCGAGAATCCCCGTGAACCAGTCGCGCAGACTGGCCGTTTCCTGGGCCAGCCCCTGATGCTGCGAAATGAGCTCGTTCTCGCACCATTCCAGCGCACGATCGAGCTCGGGAATGAGGGTGGCGCCGTCGCCGATGAAATCGCTGGAGTGCAGCACCTTCTCGGCCGCGGCCGAAAGATGCACCAGAATGAGCTCGACGCCGAGGTCACCTGCGCTGCGCTTGATCTGCGCGAAACTATAGGCAGCCGAGGAGTCGACGCCGGTGACGAGCTTGAAGTCGAACAGAAGGTAGCGGCATTCCGGGCGCTCCTGGAGCAACTGCTTGACGTGCTGGTAGAGCCGGTTGGCGGAGCCGAAGAACAGATAGCTCTGGAGGTTGAGGCCCTGGATCTTGCCGCCATGGGCCAGCAGCACCTCCTGGTCGTCGCGCGAGCGGTCGAGCGATGAGCGATATTCGGCGCCGTCAAAACTGTATTTGATCGATTCGACCCGCGCCGCGCTGAACGCAAAGGTCGCGCAGCCGATGATCACGCCGATCAGGATGCCTGGCACGAAGCCCCAGATGACGATGATCGCGATGATGGCGACCAGCGACAGATATTCAAGCTTCGACAGCCGCTTGCGCGACTCGATGATCCATTTATGGAGCTGGTCGGCGCCGAGATAGAGCAGAAGGCCGCCGAGAACGAATTTCGGGATGAAGCCGAGCAGTTCGGGCGCGATTGCCAGCATCAGCAGCGACAGCGCCGCGCCGGTGAGGCCCGACAGCCGTCCGCGGCCGCCGCTGGAGAAATTGAGGACCGAGCGGCTGACCGAAATGCAGCCGGCATAGCCGCCGAGCGCACCGGTCAGGATGTTGGCTGCGCCCGTGACGTTCAGCTCGCGCTCCAGATTGGCTTCGCGATGTACGGCGACCTCGATCCCCGTGGTGTTGAACAGCGTGCTCGACGCCGTGACGAAGATGACGGCGACGACGTTGCCGAGCAGATCCGGCACAGTGGACCAGGGATATTGGGCGAGATCGTCAATGTGCCATGGCAGCATGAACGCCGCCGGCGGGGGAGGCTGGAAGGTCCAGCCCAGGGCGCGCGCCGCCTCCGGCGAGATGCCGGAGATCCAGAACGCCACATGCGCCGTGAGCACGCCGCCGACCAGAATGATCGGCAATCCGAATGGGCTGCGCGAGCGATGCCAGGTCAAATACAGCACCATGGCCATCGCACAGGCCGCGCCAAGCTCTGACAGCGTGGTGCCGTTGGTGAAGCGCAGCATTGTTGCGAACTGCATGGGGTGATCGGTGATGACGCGGATCGCGCCCATCACAATCAAGAGGCCGGTCGCGCCGAGGAAGCCGCCGACCACGGGATAAGGCACGTAGCGGATGGCGCGGCCCATCCGCGTCAGCCCCAATCCGCACAGCGCTATCCCGGTCAGCACAGTCGACAGGCCGAGCGTGATCAGGACCGGCGCGAGCAGTGGCGCCGACAGATTGGCCGCCTCAACGTGCTCGACCAGCGAGGCCGCCAGAATTCCGGTGACGGCGGCGGTCGAGCTGTCGGGGGCAGCGATCGCGAAAGGCAGGGAGCTGCCGAGCCCGATGACGACCGCGAGCACCGCGGAGCTGACAAAGGTCGCTGTGATCCCGTAGGACAGATAGGGCGAGAGCGGGCCGGCGAAAATCAGCAGCGCATAGGACAGCCCGAACGTAACGGTAAGGACGCTGGCGGCGGTTCCGCCCAGGATATCGTTCAGCGCACGCTTGAGTGACGGACTAACCCTGGTGACCGGATCGAAGCCAATTGCCGGATCTGTCACGCCCTGACACTCGCTCATGAAAATTCCCGCCCGAGAGGTAGACGACTGCGAGCTTAGCGCAACAGGATTCTTGCAAGTATGAGATAGCCGACAGTTTTCGGGCATCCGGTGAGGATGCGGCCTGTGGCGTGTGAATGGGCAATCATATGCGGCGGGTGGATGGGTGACGCAGCAGCATTGGCTGCACATTCAGTGTCGTCCCGGCGAAGGCCGGGACCCATAACCACAGGGAGACGTTTGGCGAAGACTAGCAGTTCGGGATTAGCATCATCCGCGGTCGATGGACCTCGCGGTATGGGTCCCGGCCTTCGCCGGGACGACGATAAACGGCCTTGCTAAATCTTCAGCTCTGTCCCCGTCACCCGCCGATACGCCTCCAGATATCGCTTGCTGGTCGCGTCCACCACGCTTGCAGGCAATGGCGGCGGCGGGGCGTCGCCGTTCCAGCGGCCGGCGTGGCGTTCGACGTCGAGATAGTCGCGCAGCGGCTGCTTGTCGAAGCTCGCCTGCGGCTGGCCGGGCTTGTAGGCATCGACCGCCCAGAAGCGGGAACTGTCCGGCGTCATCACCTCGTCGATCAGGATGATGCGGCCGTCCTTGTCGCGGCCGAACTCGAACTTGGTGTCCGCAATGATGATGCCCTGCTCGCGTGCGAGCTCCTCGCCGAGCGTGTAGACCGCGCGCGTCATGCTCTCGAGCGTGTAGGCGAATTCGTCGCCGACCACCTTGCGCATTTGCGCAATCGTGATGTTTTCGTCATGGCCGGTCTCGGCCTTGGTCGCCGGGCTGAAGATCGCGGGCTCAAGCTTCTCGCTCTCGACCAGACCCGCTTTCAGCTTCTCGCCGGCGAGCGTGCCGGAGCCGGCATATTCCTTCCAGGCCGAGCCGGAGAGATAGCCGCGGATGACGCATTCGATCGGGAACACGGTGGTGCGGCGGCAGAGCATGGCGCGGCCGAGAATCTCGGCTCGGTGGGCCTTGAGCGCCGGCACGGCCGCGATGATCTCGTCGGTGTCGGCGCTGATCATGTGATGCGGCACCACGCCTTCGAGCTCTCCGAACCAGAACGCACTGATCTGGGTCAGCACCGCGCCCTTCATCGGGATGGTCTCGCCCATGACGACGTCGAAGGCGCTGATACGGTCGGTGGTGACCAGCAGCAGGCGGTCGTCATCGACGGCGTAGATATCGCGCACCTTGCCGCGCCCGATTTTGGGGAGCGGCAGGTCGCTGGAGAGCATGGTGGTCATCGGCAAATCTTTCGCAGGCAAGGCCTTCAGGCAGGAGATTTCAGCCGTGCCCGATCGCACGGCTGAAACCGGATTAGCCTATTCCGGCAGCGGAATGAACTCATGTTCCTGCGGAACCGCGGCGAAGCGGCCGGTTTTCCAGTCCTGCTTGGCCTGCTCGATCCGCTCCTTGCTGGAAGAGACGAAATTCCACCAGATGTGGCGCGGGCCTTCCAATGCATCGCCGCCGAGAAACATCATCCGCGTGGCCTTGATCGCTTTCACGGTGATGCGGTCGCCGGGGCGGAAGATCAGCAGCCGCGGCCCCTCGTAGCGCTCGTTCGCGATCTCGACCTCGCCGTCGACGACATAGATCGCGCGTTCCTCATGATCAGGATCGAGCGGCACGCTCGCGCCCGCCACGGCCGTGACCTCGGTATAGAACCAGGGCGATACCATCGACACCGGCGAGGTGATGCCGAAGGCGGAGCCCGCGATCACCCGCGCGGTAAAGTCGCGCTCGGAGATCATCGGCAGATCGCCTGCGCCGTAATGCTGGAACGACGGTGCGATCTCCTCCGATCCGGCCGGCAGCGCAATCCAGCTTTGCAGGCCGAGCATCTGCTGGCCCGATGCGCGCTGCGTGTCCGGCGTGCGCTCGGAATGAGCGATGCCGCGCCCGGCAGTCATCAGGTTCATTGCGCCGGGCTGGATTTCGCAGACGTTGCCCTCGCTGTCGCGGTGCATGATCGAGCCGTCAAAGAGATAGGTGACGGTGGCGAGCCCGATATGCGGATGCGGCCGCACGTCCATGCCCTTGCCGGAGACGAACTGCACCGGGCCGAAATGATCGAAGAAAATGAAGGGCCCGACCATCTGTCGCTTGCCGTGCGGCAGCGCCCGCCGCACCACGAATCCGTCGCCGAGATCGCGGGTGCGCGGCACGATGACGATATCGAGCGCGTCGCAGGACATGGGATCGCCGAGCACGGGATCGTTGGAGGGCTGCCAGCTCATGGTGGACTCCTGTTTCTTGCTGGTATGATCGTAGCAGAAAATGTTGGAAACGGGAGGAGACCGATGATTCCGCCGCTCAAGCCTGGCGCCAGGCTGTTGCAGGTGTCCGGCCCCAGAATCGAGACAGAACGCCTGATTCTGCGCCCATGGTGCGCCAACGACATTGCTCCCAATTCCGTGATGCTGAGCGACCCGGACACGGCGCGTTTCATTGCGGCAGACGGCAAACCGGTCACCACTGAGATTGCCGGCTGGCGCAACGCGGCGGTGATGGCCGGGCATTGGGCGCTCCATGGCTTCGGCTTGTTCGCGGTCGAAGAGAAATCGAGCGGACATTATGTCGGGCGGGTCGGCCCGTGGTGCCCGCCGGGCTGGCCCGGCTTCGAGGTCGGCTGGGGCATCGCCAAGGAGTTTCGCGGCAAGGGCTATGCGGTGGAAGCGGCCCGCGCCTCGATCGACTGGGCGTTCGACAGTTTTGAGGTCGACGACATCTTGCACTGTATCGAAAGCACGAATGCGCCGTCGCAGGCCGTGGCTCGCAGCCTCGGAGCCCGGAAGGATCGCGAGATCGAACTGTTCGACAAGCCTGCCGACGCCTGGATCACGTCGCGGGCTTCGTGGGCGAGGCGAAATTGAATCGATGTCCGATCTGACTTAAATTCGCGGCACCGACGAAGCGGACCGACAGAATGCTGCTGACCAATCTCGAACTCGCCTTTCGCGCCGCCAGCGTCGCGCTGCTGCTGGTGCTGGCGGCGTCATTGGTCTCCGATTTCCGCAATGTGCTCGCGGCCCGGCTCGGCGCGGCCTTCGCGCTCAGCTCGGCCGCGCATGCGGCGAGCTATTCGTTGGATGTCACGTCGCGGATCCCGCTCTTGCATGCACCGCTGATCGCGTTGTCGACCGGCAGCATCGTGGTGTTCTGGCTGTTCACACGCTCCCTGTTCGACGACGAGTTTCACCTCCGCTGGTGGCACGGATCGGTCTGGGCGCTGGTGACGGCCTTCAGCTTCGCAGGCTGCGTCTGGATTGCACCCAGCGGCCATGTGCGGTTCTCGGTGACGGTGGTCAATCTGATCGTGCTCGGTTTCATCGCGCTTGCGGTTGGGCAAACGATCGCCTCCTGGCCGGCCGACCTGGTCGAGCGCCGCCGCAGCGCTCGCGTCTTCATCGTCTGCGCAACCGCGCTCTATGGCGGGCTGAACGCAGTGCTCCAGATCGCCGTCGCCGGGCACCACGTCGGCGATGTCGCCGAAACCATCAATGCCGGCGTGCTCGCCTGCACCGTCGCTGCGATGGTCTATGCCATGATGCGCGTTGACGGGGCGGATCTGTTTCCGGCCGCGGCGGAGCCCGCACCGCCGATTGTTTTCAGTCAGCCTGCGGCCGATGATGCCGCCGATCAAAAGCTCATCGACGCCTTGATGCGGCTGATGGCGGATGAGCGGATCTATCGTCAGGAGAACATCACCATCGGCGTGCTGGCGGGCCGTTTGAAGATTCCCGAATACCGGCTGCGCCGGTTGATCAACCAGCGGCTCGGCTATCGCAACTTCAATGTGTTTCTGAACAATCACCGGATCGAGGAGGCCAAGGCCGCGCTCGCGGATCCCACCCAGGCCGAGGTCCCCGTCATCACCATCGCGATGGACGCCGGCTTCCAGTCGCTCGGCCCCTTCAACCGCGCCTTCAAGGCGGTGACGGGCGTGACGCCGACCGAATATCGGCGGCTCAGGGTTGACGCTATCTTACCCTGTAATCAATTGTAAAAACTGGATAATTTCAGAATCGGCGAACCGCTGCGCAGTTTCGGCGAGCTCGCTTTCAAATCCGGCGAGCGCTCATCAGGCCACTCCGGCTTTCTCTCGGCACGTCCTCGAAGCCCGGAGAAGCCCGTGACCCGCCGCCGCAAGATCATCCTCCTCACCACCACCATCATCTGTGCCGGCCTTGCGCTCGGCGCGGCGCGGGCCCGCGACGTGCCGAAAGTCGCCACCGGCTTCATCGCCGACGTGCTCTGCTCGGAAACTTTCGTCTCCGGCCTCGATCCCCGGCGCGACCTCGTCGAGACCACCCATGCGATGCCGGGCGTCGGTCTGCTGACCTGGGCGATGGACTACCAGGTCGATCGCGCGCGCAAGGATGTCACAGTGACGCTGTTCGGCATCGGCCGCAGCCATGCCGTCTATCGCGAGGGGCTTGGCTGCACGCTCGAGCACGGCCAGGGGATCGCCGAAGTCGCGTTGCCGCCTGATGATAAACAGCCGGCGTTGCTCCCCGAGATCGCCGGCCCGGGACTCGTGCCGCCGCAAAGCGAGGGGCTGTCCGCCGCGCTCGACCGCGCTTTCGCCGAGCCCGCGCAACCGCCTTATCGCCGCACCCGCGCGATCGTTGTCATGAAGGCCGGGCGCGTCGTTGCCGAGCGCTACGCTGATGGTGTCGGGCCGGAGACGCAGCTGCTCGGCTTCTCCATGACGAAGTCGGTGATGTCGGCGCTGACAGGCATTCTCGTGCGCCAGGGCAAGTTGAAGCTCGATGGGCCCGCGCCAATTGCCGCTTGGCAAAATCCTGATGATCCGCGCCATGCCATCACTGTCGACCAGTTGCTGCGTCACACCGCAGGCATTGCGCTCGGAAGCTCGTTGGAAGCCTCGCTCGGTTCGGCACTCGAGCCGGTCAACACCATGAAATTCGCCGAGGATGATATGGCCGCCTATGCCGCGAGCATGCCGCTTGCGACCGCACCCGGCACGGTGTGGAATTATCACGACGGCAACTTCCTTATTCTCGCGCATCTGATCCGCAACGCCGCCGGCGGCAAGCCCGCCGATGCACTTGCCTTCGCGCGCCGCGAATTGTTTGCGCCGCTCGGCATGAACAACGTCACGCTCCAGCTCGATGGCGCCGGCACGATCGAGGGCTCCAGCGAAATGCTCGCATCCGCGCGCGACTGGGCGCGCTTCGGCCAGCTCTTTCTCAACGACGGCGTCGCCGGCGGCAAGCGCATCCTGCCCGAGGGGTGGGTGAGCTACTCGGCGACGGCGACGCCCAACGCGTGGGTCGGCATCGGCGCCGGCTTCTGGACCAATCAGGGCGACAGCTTTGGCGCGAAGTTTCGTGTGGAGCACGGCTGGCCGCGCGATGCCTTTTTCGCCAAGGGCACGATCGGGCAATACACGATCGTGATTCCGTCGGAGCATCTGGTGATCGTGCGGCTCGGCCGCTCGCCGAACTGGCCGCCGGAAGCGGATGGCGTGTTCGATCTGGTGCGGGATGTGGTCGCAGCGACGCGCGAGAAGGGGAAGATGGCGGGAGCGAACTAGGCGGCTACTGCCGTCCCAGCTCCGTCGCCTTCGCCACGCGATCGAACCGCTCCAGCGTCATGATCGCATCCGCGAACTTATCGGCGCGCGCGTTCAGCACCGGCCGTGCCAGCGTCAAAAATTTCTGCTGCATCGCCTGCGCATCGGGGAACGATGCCGGCTCGCCGGAAGGATCGGCGTAGAGCCGCTCGTGCACGCCGTCGTCGGTGGTGATGCTGACGCGCGCGCCGAACGGATGGGTGCGGCCGACCTCGAGCCGGTCGTCCTGCACCACGTCGAACTTGTCGGCGAGCGCGTCGATCGCGGCATCGCCGAGACGGATGTAATCGTCCCAGCCGAATGAGCCCTGGTCGAGCGCGAGCGCGCCGGTAAAGAACATCGAGAACTGGCCGCCGACGATCGAGGTCGGATGCCGCTTGGTC
The DNA here is from genome assembly GCF_000938255.1 of Bradyrhizobium sp. LTSP849. Lineage (GTDB taxonomy): Bacteria > Pseudomonadota > Alphaproteobacteria > Rhizobiales > Xanthobacteraceae > Bradyrhizobium. Next base: position 439,894 of record NZ_JYMR01000045.1, read on the forward strand.
GCGGCGTCACCGGTCAGCGTGATGCCGTTGCGATGCAGGCCGATTTCGACGCGCTTGACCTGATCCGGCGTCAGATTGTGCTCGCGCCGCATCGCGATCAGCGCGTCGATCGCGGCATGGGTGTAGCGGCAGCTCGGATACGGTTTGACGCCGATCTTCATGGTCTCGTAGGTCTTGCCGAGCCCGGCCACCGCCTTGTCTGGATGTGCATCGTCGGTGTAGCCGGCGAGCAGGCCGTGCTTGCCCTCGATCGATTCCGTCGCGCCGACGAAATCGTTGCGCGCGAGCGTCGCGGCGATCACGCCGTTCATGGCGGCGGCGCCGACCTGGTAGCGCTTGTTCCAGGCGCCGTTCATCAGGAATTGCAGCGAGCCCGCGGCCTGGCTGCCGGCGACGCCGAAGGCGGCGATGAGCTGTGGCTCGGACAGGCCGAACAGTTTGCCAGCGGCGGCCGCTGCGCCATAGGTGCCGGCGGTCGCGGTCGGATGGAAGCCGCGCGCGTAATGCGAGGTCGGGTCGAGCGCGTTGCCGAGCCGGCAGCAGACCTCATAGCCCGCGACGATCGCGGTCAGCACGTCGCGGCCCGAAGCGCCGACCATCTCGCCGACGGCGAACGCCGCCGGAACCACGGGCGCACTCGGATGCAGCGAGGAATCCGCATGGGTATCGTCGAAGTCGAGGGAATGGCCGAGCGCGCCGTTGAGCAATGCCGCGACCGCCGGCGTCCAGGTCTTGCTGTCGCCGAACACGGTCGACTCGCCCTTGGTGTCGAGCGCCAGCGCCTCGAGCATTTTCAGCAGTGAAGGGGTCGATTCCGCCTCGCTGCGGGCCCGGATGGCGCTGCCGAGGAAATCCAGCGTCAGCACTTTGGCGCGATCGAGCACCTCCGCCGGAATATCCCCGAATTTCAGGTTGGCGACATAGGCGGCGAGCGTTGCGGTTTCGTGGGCCATCGTGTTTCCTCGTTTTGGCCGGCAAGTTAGGCGGGCTGGTTTGGCCTTTCAAGCGGCCTTGGGGACACGGGCATCAGCTATGCTTTTGGTCGGCTGACGAGGATTGGATCGGACATTCGATGATGGCACTCGCAACACGGCTGTTCGACCGGGTCTGGTCGCGAAAGACGCAATTGGGGTTGGCGGTGCGGGTCACGGTGGCGGCCACGGGGGCCTATGCACTTGCCACCGCTCTGCACCTGTTGTTGCCGCTCTGGGCCGTCCTGACCTCCATCATCGTGACCCAGATGAGCGTCGGGCGCTCGCTGAAGGCGACGCGCGACTACATGATCGGCACGATCGGCGGCGCGATCTATGGTGGCGCTATCGCAATCCTGATCCCCTATTCCGGCGAACTGGGTCTTCTGGGTTTGCTGGTGCTGGCCGTGGCGCCACTTGCCTTTATCGCATCGATTTATCCGAACCTGAGCTCTGCGACGGTGACGGCCGTGATCGTGCTCGTGCTTCCGACCATGCATCATGCCGATCCCATGGCCTCGGCGATCGATCGTGTCAGCGAGGTCTCGGTCGGCGCCATCACCGGGCTGCTGGTCTCGTTCCTGGTGCTGCCGTCGCGCGCGGTGGGGCAGATCCGCGCCAGCGCAGCGAAGCTGCTCGAATTGATCGCCGATGCCTTCACCGAACTGCTCGCAGGCTTGACGCGCGGCCGCGATAACGACGCGCTGCACCGGATCCAGGACGGCATCGGCACCGCGATGGTTGGCCTTAACACCATCGGCGCCGAGGCCGAGCGCGAGCGTGCCGCACGCCTGTCAGGCGGGCCGGATACCGGCCCGTTGCTGCGAACCATCTTGCGGCTGCGCCATGACGTCGTGATGATCGGCCGCTCGACCGTGGTGCCGCTGCCGGTTGATGTGCAGATCAGGCTCGCAGGCCCGCTGGCGGAGGTCAGCGCCGCGATCGTGCGCTTCCTGCGGTCGGCGGCGGAAGCGATCCGGGCCGGCGCCGGCGCGCCCCCGATCCATCCCGTCCACGTCGCGCTCCAGCATTACGCCGAGGCGGTCGCAGCCGTTCGCCAGGACGGCCTGATCCGCGGCCATCCTGGCGACACCGCGGAGCGCTTCTTCGCCCTCGGCTTCTCGTTGGAGCAGATGCACCAGAATCTCTGCGATCTCGATCGCGTCGTCGGTGAATGGTCGGAGGCCACGGCAGACGGGCCGGTGAAGATCGCGGAGTGAGCTAGCGGGCCCGCTCCACGATCCGCCCCATCATGCTGCGGGCTACGAGCTTGTGGAAGGGCGTGATGAGCGCGAGGTAGGTCCGGCCCAGCAGATTGTTGGTCCGCACCAGCGTGGTCAAGGTGACGTGGCGGAGCGTCGCGTCGCCGGCAACGTTGACCACGATGCGGAAGTCGAGATGAGAATCATCGAAGCCGGCGACCAGCCGCTCCGGCGTCTCGCTCAGCACCGGAAACAGGCCGATCAGGCCGCCGGGCGCCGGCGCGCCTTCGCCCGATGTCTTCAGCCCGAACGGCGTCACCAGAATGTTGCGCAGGCGTGTCAGCGCATCGACCCAGCGCGGCCCGTGCAGCACCATCCTTGTGCAGGCCTCGCGCGCATTCACGGGGGTTGTGCCGATCTCGACGCGAAAGGCGTCGATGAACTGCGCGCCGGCCAGAAGTGTGCCGGCATCGACCTCAGGTGGGACTTCGCGAACGGATCCGGTCATTCCGCGATCTTGCGCGTCAGCATCCCGAAGCGCAAGATCAGCAGGCCTGCGTAGACGAACGATCCGATCGACAGCCCGATCCAGACGCCGACCGCGCCGAGATGGGCGTGAAATGCCAATACCCAGGCGATCGGGAAGGCGACGCACCAATAGCCGATGGCGGCGAACACCAGTGTCATCCGAGTGTCATTGAGGCCGCGCAGCGCGCCGCCCATGATGGTCTGGAGGCCGTCGGCGATGAAGAAGGTGGCGCCGACCAGGAGCAGCGTCGCGGTCAGCTCGACGGTCGCCGCACTCGCCTCGCCGCTGCCGAAGAACAGCCGCCCCAGCTCGTAGCGGCCGAGGATAATGGCAACCGTCAGCGCCGAGACGAACGCGATCCCGAGCAGCGCGGCGACGAGGCCCGCGCGCCGCACGGCCGCCGGCTCGTTGCGGCCGACGGCGTGACCGACCCGCACGGTTGCGGCCATCCCGATGCCGAGCGGGACCATGAACAGCACGGCAGTGACCTGGAGCGCAATCTGATGTGCGGCAAGCGCGGTGGTCGAGATCAGCCCCATCAGCAGCGCCGCCGAGGAGAACAGCCCATATTCCATCAGCATCGAAAACGAGATCGGTGCACCGAGCGCGATAAGTTCGCGCAGCAGCGGCCAGTCGATCCGCCAGAGATGGGCGAGCGGGCGATAGCCAGCAAAAGGCTTGCGCCATGCGACGATGCCGAGCGCTGCGACGAAGGTACCAAGATTGACCAGCGTGGTCGCCAGGCCGGCGCCAAGCAGGCCGAGCTCCGGCAGCCCGAACAGGCCGTGCAAGAGAACGTAGACCAGCGCGCCATTGGCGGGGATCGCTACGAGCGTGATCCACAGCGGCGATAGCGGCCGGTTCATCGCGCTCATCAGGCCGCGCAGCGCGACGAAGCCGAGCGCCGGCGCGATCCCCCAGGCCAGCCCGTTCAGATAATGCTGGGCCAATGCAGCGGACTGCGGCGCCTGCCCGAGCGCCAAGAGAATGTGCTCGCCATAGAGCGGCGAGGCCATCATCGGCAGCGAGATCAACAGCGCAACCCACAACCCGACGCGCAGCGCGCGCCGCATGCGCCTGACGTCGCCGGCGCCAAACGCCTGTGCGGCCAGCGGCGACACCGCGACGACGAGACCGAGCCCGAAGGTGAAGCTGACGAAATAGACCGTGTGCGCAAGTGCCGCAGCCGCGACCGAATCCTCGCCGAGCCGGCCGATCAGCGCGAGATCAGTCGTCATCATCGCCATCTGCCCGAGCTGCGTCAGCATCATCGGCACGGCCAGCCGCAACGTCTCGACGAATTCATCGGCGAGATGGTTTTGCGGCACGCCGGCTTGCGGCGGCGGATGAGGTTGCGCGGTGTCGAGCATGGCGGGTCAATAGCATGGCCCGGCGACGAAAACATGGCCCGGCCTTTTTCCCCTCTCCCCTTGTGAGGGCTTTGCACAGAGGGGCGAGCGGGCGCTTGAGGTGCGTCGCGGGCTTTTTTGATGTCAGCCCGCTACAGTGAGCGGCATTTTGCTCATTTCATCCCCTGTTGTCCTCTGTTTTTTCATGCGGAGACGGACTCCTGGCGTTGTGCGGCCAATGCGCCGGCCGCACGCCGTAGGTTGTAGGCGCAGCAGGCCAGCACGATGTGCACCTGATTGCGCTCGAAGTTGAAGAAGCGCATCCGCCGGAGACCATAATGCTCCTTGAACACGGCGTACGGACGCTCGACGGCGGCGCGCACCTTGGCGATTAGTTTGTTGCGCAGCTTCTGCCGCGGCGGCAGTTCGGGATGATGCTTGTTGGGCCGATGCATCAGGCGGTCCTTGATGCCA
>NZ_JYMR01000046.1 GCF_000938255.1 Bradyrhizobium sp. LTSP849
CTCGACCTCTGGAACGCGACAGGCACAAAGCTCGCCAGCGTCACCTTCACCAACACCAGCGCCAGCGGCTGGCAGACGGTCGCCCTGGCGACGCCGGTCACGATCTCGGCCAACACGACCTATGTCGCCTCCTACCACACCATGGGCGCCTATGTGATAACCGCAAATTACTTCACCGGCGCGGTCACGAGCGGCCCGCTCTCGGCGATCGCGGCCTCCAACGGCGTCTATGCCTATGGCGGGACCAGCACGGCCGGCGTGTTTCCTTCGAGCTCATATAACGCGAGCAATTATTGGGCGGATATTGCGTTCACGCCAGTCGGCGGATCGAACACCGCGCCGACAGCAGTCGCGGACACGGGCAGCGCCACGGAGAAGGGTGGCATCGCCAATGGCATTGCCGGATCCGCGGCCACCGGCAACGTGCTCACCAACGACACCGATCCCGACACCGGCGACACCAAGACCGTCACCGCGGTCAGTTTTGGAGCCACCGCGGGCGCGCTCGGCACGTCGCTGACCGGCGCGCATGGCGGACTCGTCCTCAACGCCGACGGCACCTACACCTATACGATCAACGAGACCGACGCTGCGGTCCAGGCGCTGCGGCTCCCCACCGACACGCTGACCGACACGTTCAATTACACGATGAGTGACACCGCCGGCGCCAATTCCTCGACGACGTTGACCGTCACCATCCACGGCGCCAACGACGCGCCGGTGCTGGCGGCCCAGACGTCGGCGCAGTCGGCCGTCATCGGCCAGGCCTATTCCTTGACCCTGCCGACCGGGACCTTCACCGATGTCGACAGCGGCGACAGCCTGACCTATGTCGCGACCAACTCGACAGGCGCGGCGCTGCCGACCTGGCTCAGCTTCAACGCCACGACGCGCGTCTTCACCGGAACGCCGGCCGCTGCCGATGCCGGCACCGTCGCCGTCAAGCTCACCGCGACCGACGCAGGCGGCCTCTCCGCCAGCGAAAACTTCAACCTGACCGTCTCGACCACGGCGTCCCAGAATTTCAGCCTGTTCAGCGCATCGACGCCGGCGACGGCACCGACGTCCTTCAATGACGGTCAGCCGCTGGAATTGGGCGTGAAGTTCACCTCTTCGACGGCGGGACAGGTAACGGCGCTGAAATTCTATCGCTCGGCCAACGACAACGGACCCGACGTGCTCGACCTCTGGAGCGCGACGGGCACGAAGCTTGCCAGCGCGACCTTCACCAACACCAGCGCCAGCGGCTGGCAGACGGTGGCCCTGGCGACGCCGGTCGCGCTCGCGGCCAACACGACCTATGTCGCCTCCTATCACACCACCGGCGCCTATGTGGGGACCGGCAATTACTTCACCAGCGCGGTCACGAGCGGCCCGGTCACGGCGCCCTCTGCCGCCAACGGCGTCTATGCCTATGGCGGGACCAGCACGGAGGGTCTGTTCCCGACGAGCAGCTTCAATTCCACCAACTATTGGGCTGATCTGGTTTTCCAACCGAATGCAGCTTGAAAGTCATGATCGAAACGGCCGACCGAAGGTTGCCCGTGACCGTTCTTACGGGCTTCCTCGGCGCAGGCAAGACGACGCTTCTCAATCACATCCTGACCAATCGGGAAGGTCTGCGCGTCGCTGTCATCGTCAATGACATGAGCGAGGTGAATATCGACGCCGACCTCGTGCGCAACGGCGACGCGAGACTTTCCCGTTCGACCGAACAACTCGTCGAAATGACGAATGGCTGTATCTGCTGCACGCTCCGGGACGACCTGCTTGCCGAGGTCCGGCGGCTGGCGGCGGAAAACCGTTTCGACTATCTCGTGATCGAGAGCACCGGCATCGGCGAGCCGCTGCCGATCGCGGCGACCTTCTCTTTTCGCGACGCCGAGGGTTTCTCCCTGTCAGACGTCGCGCGCCTCGACGCCCTCGTGACCGTCGTCGACGCCACAAGTCTGGCTAATCATTTCCAAGGTCGAAATCTTCTGACGGACCATGGCGAGCGCAGGGATGAGGCCGACCGGCGCACGCTGGTCGATCTTCTTGTCGAACAAATCGAATTCGCCGACATCGTCGTCGTCAACAAGGTGTCGGATGCGCGCGAGGTGGAGAGCGCCAAGGCGCGATCCATCGTCGCCGCGCTGAACCGGGACGCCGTGATGATCGAAACGGACTATGGACGAGCGCCCCTGAGCGCGATTCTGGATCGCGGTTTGTATGACCCGGCCAAGGCGGCGCTGCACCCCTTTTGGCGCCGGGAACTGGATCAGGTCGAGGCCCATATGCCGGAGACGGAGGCCTATGGCATCGCCTCGTTCGTCTATCGTGCGCGCCGGCCTTTCCATCCGGGGAAGTTTCTTGACTTCCTGGGCAGGCCCTGGCCGGGAATTCTGCGCGTAAAAGGCTATTTCTGGCTCGCGACGCGGCCTGACTGGGCGGGAATGCTCTCGGTCGCGGGGATTCAGCGACGATGCGAGCCCAGCGGATTATGGTGGGCTTCGGTCCCGCGCGAAAAATGGCCGAGCGATGGAAACTTCCTTGCGTCCGTCGACAGCCGGTGGGACGCCGTTTGCGGTGATCGCCGGCAGGAGTTGGTCTTCATCGGAAGGGATTACGACGACACGGCGCTGCGGACCATGCTGGACGAATGCTTGTTCGACCTGCCGGCAACGGGGCCCGCAACTGCCGCGAAGCTCGCCGATCCATTTCCTGATTGGGGACTTCCGACGCTCCCCTGGTGGGGGACGGATTCGCAGCCGAGGGCTGAGCGCGAAAAACTCCGCCGCTGACGGCTCAAAAGCGGAGAGGCAAGAGCGGAAACGGATCGGAGAACATCAACTTAGACATCGACGAGCCCCGGCCGTGAACGCACATTCAACCCGAGGTCATGCGACTGCGATACGGAGCGGTCAATAGGAGCTGAAAAAGGACTTCACGACACTAGACGATATCAAGCGAATGAGGGGGCTATGCCGCGTCCAAGCAAAGGAGCCCGGCTCTATAAGCGAAAAGCGCGATACGCCGATGGAGAACTCGTCCACCAGGCGGTCTGGATCATCAAGGATGGCGACCGCCATATCGCCACAGGATGCGTTGCGAGCCCGTCTGAAAAAAAGCCGCCAGCAGAAGCACAGCAAGCCAGGGAGCAAGCTCACTCCCCCTGAGAGAGTGACTTCCAGTTCCAGAATTAACCGGCGACGCGCGCATCAAGCTTAATTTCGGGAATGAGATGCTTCTATCGGAAGCCGCCGCTACGTTGCAACATGAGGAAACGCAACCACCAGAAAAAACAGACGAAGGTACAGCTTTTCGATCCAGAGCTTCATGCTCAATATGCCGAGATCCTCCGATTGCGGGAGCAAATCAAGCAGGCAATCAGGAAGCGCAAGAAGCAGCCCCGACCGCGCCCATGAAAGGGAGCGGTGCGGTGTCCCTGAAGGACCGGATGCGAGTGGACGCAACTCGCATCGGCCGCTATCAATCACCACCATGCTACGCAGAAGAGTATCGAACTCAGCGGGTTAATTTCGCGGACGCAGAGCAGCGCTCCGAAGCATATTCGAAGATCAATCCGTTGGGCCGGGTGCTTTTGCGGCTGAAGAAGTCGCCAAAAGCCCGTTCGAGCCTATAAGCACAATAAAACCCAAATTTAATTTAAATGGAACAAATTTTAATAAAGGCTGTATTATCTAGCAGATCAAGCGGGAGTTTGGCTCCATGCACGACGAAGAACTAGCTCTTCAAGCCGTCAGCGATGCGTAGCGTATTTTGGAAGAATACCTGAAGCCGCAACCGCGTAGTAACGAGCGCGCCCTTCTCGACCAGTTGGTGGAAGTTCTGGAACGGCCAGACCTTCTTGTGGCAGTCGGGCGGATGCCTCATCGTTAGCGTCCCGAGCCAGCCTCAACCATTTCTCGGCGAGGGCGAACCAAGCTTCTTCATCTGCACTCTTGCGTGCATTGGCCGCGCGATTTCGGGATTCCCCCGCGAAGGCCAAGTACTTCGCTATTTCTCGCCCATGCCGACCATACATACGGGAATGGCAAAAGTTTCCCGCCGCTGACCGCAAGATGTCTCAGAACGCGACCACGGTTTATGAGCAATTCCTGCAGGCTGCTCTTTTTGGCACTTCCAGCAAGTGGGTGCAGCGATGACAGAGGTTGCAGTTGCCGCGTTCGCCTTCCTGGGCATCGCGATCCTTCTGGCTCAACCTTCGCGCACCGGAAAACATCTCAGGCCGCGCGGGCGTTACGCCGCACGGCCTCAGGTGGCCCTGTCCTGCCCCGCAGCCGGTTTCCGGAGCCTACGTGGATTGTATTTCATCTCGGGCCGCCAAGCCGCGTGCGGACGTCTTCCCGAATTAACCAAACTAGAGAATTTGGCCTCATTCTGGACCCATTCGTGGCAAATTGCTGAGATTGCCAATGTGGGGACTGGCAAATGCCGAAAGCAATTGTGTTTGGAGTGCTTGGCGTGGTTGCAGTCTGTGCGATTGCCGCTGGAGGCCAGAGGTCGGATCCAACCGCGGAGTCGGATGCGCCCCCGCAGTTCGTTGCGCCGCCGGCGGCTGCGACCACGAACAAATCTGACAGGCTGCAAACTATCGTGGAGAGAGGCGTCGAGCTGCCCAAGCAAATAACAGAGGTCAGCTTCGTAGCTGTGCAGCAAGAGCCTCAACCGGCTCCTCCGATCAGCCATCCGAGACAATCCCCGGAATTCGTTCCTCGTCACTGGCATGATCCGTATGCTTCGAAGGCCGAAGCTCAAAAGCGCGCAAGTGTAGCAAAGAAACCCGTCAAGCGGTCCACCGAAAAAGTTCAGGCGAGTGTTGCGAAGGAATGCCCTACCGATGGGTTTGCGCCGTTCCTTAGGAAGCTCAGGTTAGCTGCTAATTGCGATACCTAGAGCAGCAGCGATTTCAGCCGCAAGTTGCTGGCCGCGTGACACGCCGATCTGGAAGCTCGAGAGTATCGGCTTGAGTCGGACTCTTTCGGCGATTCCTAGCGTCTAGCGTTCGAGAAAAAACGCCCGGTTGACCGGCAAGCTGTGCTTGCGGCGCGCGATCGTTCTGATGTCGCCCCCCGCGAAGCCAGTGAGACTCCAGCCGATGTTTCACGCGCGTTGCGAACTATCGCTATTGCCTGCAGAAGTCGACTCACGTCCTCATTCTGCTCGTCGCGCGAATTGCTACCGTGGAGGGGGTTATAGTGCATGGCGAAGCCGGTTGCATGCTTTGTTGCCAAGCTCGGGGGCTTGAGGCCGTTTTCCCTGTTGCCCAGGGTTGCGAGCTGAAGCTCTATAAATGCGCCAGCTGCGGCAGCACTCTCTGGCTGGTTACCCGAGTGAGCAAGCGGCAAACGGAAAGTCGCTCTCGCGGTGCGCAATTCACGACCATCGACGCAGTGTTGAAGGGTCTCAATCGTGCGGCAGTTACTCCAAAGCTGAAGGGCCCGACCTTCTAGGCGCGTTGGGCACGCACTCTTAAAGTCTCAACTGTCTGGTGAGCCGCCATCCGCTGCCAGTCACGCTTCGTCCTCAGTCGGGTTTTCGGAGATCGAGCCGCGGTTGATCTGTCGGAAGTGCGGACAACGCGGCGCCGAAGTCAGGCCCGATTTCGATCGGGCAAGCCGCAAATTGCTACGATGGGGTATCGGAGCACAAGATAGCAGCTGCTGGATCGTGCGGCCACGCTCGAAGCAGCCAAGCCGTTCTCGCTGATCGAGAGACTTCCGCTCTCGGATACGCAAAAGTTTGAGCGTCCTGCACCGTGAAACGGTGTGCGCCGCGACGCTTCAGGAACGTATTGCGTCAATCGTGTGGGCGATCAGGATTGCGACACTAACTCCGATGACGATGACTAACAACCAGATGATCACATTCGTCTCCATCCGCGTCATGGAGTGAACGCGCTCAAGCGCGCACAGTCAAAAACAACCAACCAGAAACCTTAATCCGGCGTCGGGCTGAGGATTTACGGCAACGGTTGCGGCCGTTGTCGGCCCTATTGGCCGAATGCCAGGAGGAGGAGAGCGCCAACAACGCACGCCGCGAGTAAAAGTAACAAAATACTCACGACACCCCGAACTCGTTAGGGATTTGCGTCGAAACCTAGACCATTCGGACGGCAACTTGAAGTTACCGACAGCCCGGTCGAGATCAAGACGCCGTCCGGACCGATATGGCTCTCAATGCCGAAGAGCATCGCTGACGGTCGGCCGTCGCGAAGAACCAACGGGGGTCTCGTCCTGCTAAACCGGAAAAAATGTCACTTCGCGAATGTTCCTTTACGGAACAAGAGCTTTCGCAACTCGACGAAATATTGCTGAACCAGGATCGATGCCTCAATCGGACCACCGGGGCAGGATGTTTATATCCCTTATCAGTTTCACCCGGGCCCACGTCTGCTCACGTATCTTTTTAGACTGGCTGGAATTAGCTGTTAGAAGAGCCGTCCGGCGGGCGGCCCTTTTTTCTAACCCCCGCTCTTCATGATCGCCACTGTATCAAAATGCATTTTGCCAAGGCTGACTTGAACAGCACGACGGTGAAAAGATCCGTGCGGTCCCACCGCAGCTCGAGGACACCTTCTCACCGGCGTAGCTCCCGCGGAGACGAGAGAACTCTGTTTCGAACGCGCTTGGCCGCCACGGCTCCCACAATTCGATGAACAGCAGCCCGCGGCGACATTCCGTGAGCCGCTTCTCCCCCCAACGTCGAGCGGCATGGGAAGCTGCGGCGCGGGGTTGATGCGCACCTCGGTACCCACGCCTAGTCCCACGATTGATTGCGACCCAATGTCCATCACAACCAGACAGTACCCGCGCCCGCAGACGGTCTTGATGCCGTTGTCACCGAGCACTTTGCGCAGGCCAGCGATGTGAAACCTGAGAGCGCTGCTGTCGACAGAAATAACCTGGCCAAACCCGAGCAACGAGTTCGTTCTTATCGATTACTTGGCCTTGTCCCGTCCGAGAGACTTCGTGAAGCGCGCGTCTATGTCCTGCTGCCACTGTCGCAGAAAGTCGCTGGTTTCTGACAGAGCTGGTCGTGGCAAATCCTACAAGGTTTGTTCGCCAAGGGCGGCTTGAATGCAGCCCAGCAGATCGTTTCGCCCATGCGGCTCGCCAGATCTTTCCGCGAGCGTGTTTCAGTGCCGCAATCCCAAGTCCCCAAGTCAGGCGCGCTTAACTCAGCAGTTCGTGCGTCTCCGGTACGGCGCGGTGAGCAGCAATAAAAAAGTAGCGCGCGCAGCCATATACTGTGCCACTGGTCGGCTGCGCTCCATACCTTGCAAGACAACCTCACCCGCTTCGCCAGAAACACACCAATGCCAAGCGCGACCGCGCCGCGTGATCGAACTATCAAACAGAGGAAATTCCACGTCGCTCATGGGACGCAAACTCCAAAACGACCACCTAAAATAGCCACAATATTCAACAAATCTCATAAGATAACCTTCTTGGGTGGCGCGAAGTTCCTCCCGACTCTTCGGTCGCTTTGAAGCTTAAAGTATTTTTGGTCGTCTTTATTCGGCTTCAGAAAGCCCGCAAGTTATGTCATCCGCTCCAACCAACAGGATCGCGCTTTTTATCGATGGCGCCAATCTTTACGCGACGGCGAAAGCCCTCGGCTTTGACATTGATTACAAGCGCCTACTGAAGGAATTTCAGAGCTGCGGGGAGCTATTTCGGGCGTTCTACTACACCGCAGTCATCGAGGATCAGGAGTTTTCCTCGATCCGTCCGCTGCTCGATTGGTTGGACTACAACGGCTTCACGGTCGTCACCAAGGCGACTAAAGAGTTTGTCGATGCCTCCGGCCGCCGCAAGATCAAGGGCAATATGGATATCGAGCTTGCCGTGGACGCCATGGAGCTTGCCGAGCACATCAACGAGATGGTGCTGTTTTCGGGCGATGGCGACTTCCGATCCCTGGTCGAAGCCGTGCAGCGTCGCGGCGTGCGAGTGACGGTGATCTCCACCATCGCCAGCCAGCCGCCGATGATCGCCGACGAGCTGCGCCGCCAGGCCGACGTCTTCACCGATCTCGTCGAGTTGCAGTCCAAGCTTGGCCGCGATCCGTCCGAGCGCTCTGCCCCGCGTGATCGCGAAGCGCGTGGACAGATGCCGAAGTTCTTGCAAGAGCCGAACGGGAACAACCCTCACGACTAGAGCGTTTCATTTTTTGATAGAAGCGTATCCGGCATTAGCAAAGTAGTTGGTGCATTCGGCTGGCATAACGCCTCTGACGAGGTGACCGATGTGGTCGCAGGCGTCGTCGATCGTGCGTTTCTGTGCGATGCGCATCCAATGTTTGATTTTGGCAAAGACCTGCTCGATCGGGTTCAGGTCGGGTGAGTACGGCGGCAGGTACCACAGCCTAGCGCCGGCTTTGCGGATCATCTGACGGACTGTCGGCGACTTGTGGCTACCGAGATTATCCATGATGACGATGTCGCCCGGTTTGAGCACTTTGACGAGTTGCTGTTCGACATAGGCGCGGAAGCTTTCGCCGTTGATCGGTCCGTCGAACACGCAAGGCGCAGTGAGCTGGTCACAGCGTAGGGCACCGAGGAAGGTCAGGGTTCGCCAGTGACCGTGCGGCGCAAAGCCGCGCAGCCGCTCGCCCTTGGCTCCCCAGCCGCGTAGCGGTGCCATGTTGGTCTTGATCCAGGTCTCGTCGATGAACACCAGGCGGTTTGGATCGAGGCGATCCTGCAAGCTGCGCCAGCGCTGCCGCCGCCACACGACATCGGCGCGGCCTTGTTCAAGGGCGAACAGAGTTTTTTTTGAAGCTGAGACCTTCGCGTCGCAGAAAGGTCCACACCGCGTGGTGCGAGACTTTTACGCCTCGCGCGGCAAGTTCGTCCTTCAGCCCGTGCAGCGTTAAATGTGGCATCTGACTGATCCGCTCCACGATGAATGCTCGATGCGGCGCCAGAACTGGCTTGCGGTGTCCCCCCATCTTGCCCGGCGCGACCGAACCTGTTGCGCGATAGCGCTGCCTCCACTTCACGACCGACGACACCGCAACATCGAACCGGGCCGCCACGGCATGGCAACTCTCGCCGGATTCCACCGCCTTCACGGCTCGTTCACGAAGATCATTCGAAAGAGGTCGGACCATCCGATGCTGGCCTCCGATCCAGCCAGCATCTTGAATCACAAACCGCCGCCCGACGGAATCCCTTTCGATTCAATTAATCAATGATCCGCTCTAG
>NZ_JYMR01000047.1:0-5482 GCF_000938255.1 Bradyrhizobium sp. LTSP849
TCCAGAGGTCGAGCACGTCGGGTCCGTTGTCGTTGGCCGAGCGATAGAATTTCAGCGCCGTTACCTGTCCCGCCGTCGAAGAGGTGAACTTCACGCCCAATTCCAGCGGCTGACCGTCATTGAAGGACGTCGGTGCCGTCGCCGGCGTCGATGCGCTGAACAGGCTGAAATTCTGGGACGCCGTGGTCGAGACGGTCAGGTTGAAGTTTTCGCTGGCGGAGAGGCCGCCTGCGTCGGTCGCGGTGAGCTTGACGGCGACGGTGCCGGCATCGGCAGCGGCCGGCGTTCCGGTGAAGACGCGCGTCGTGGCGTTGAAGCTGAGCCAGGTCGGCAGCGCCGCGCCTGTCGAGTTGGTCGCGACATAGGTCAGGCTGTCGCCGCTGTCGACATCGGTGAAGGTCCCGGTCGGCAGGGTCAAGGAATAGGCCTGGCCGATGACGGCCGACTGCGCCGACGTCTGGGCCGCCAGCACCGGCGCGTCGTTGGCGCCGTGGATGGTGACGGTCAACGTCGTCGAGGAATTGGCGCCGGCGGTGTCACTCATCGTGTAATTGAACGTGTCGGTCAGCGTGTCGGTGGGGAGCCGCAGCGCCTGGACCGCAGCGTCGGTCTCGTTGATCGTATAGGTGTAGGTGCCGTCGGCGTTGAGGACGAGTCCGCCATGCGCGCCGGTCAGCGACGTGCCGAGCGCGCCCGCGGTGGCTCCAAAACTGACCGCGGTGACGGTCTTGGTGTCGCCGGTGTCGGGATCGGTGTCGTTGGTGAGCACGTTGCCGGTGGCCGCGGATCCGGCAATGCCATTGGCGATGCCACCCTTCTCCGTGGCGCTGCCCGTGTCCGCGACTGCTGTCGGCGCGGTGTTCGATCCGCCGACTGGCGTGAACGCAATATCCGCCCAATAATTGCTCGCGTTATATGAGCTCGAAGGAAACACGCCGGCCGTGCTGGTCCCGCCATAGGCATAGACGCCGTTGGAGGCCGCGATCGCCGAGAGCGGGCCGCTCGTGACCGCGCCGGTGAAGTAATTTGCGGTTATCACATAGGCGCCCATGGTGTGGTAGGAGGCGACATAGGTCGTGTTGGCCGAGATCGTGACCGGCGTCGCCAGGGCGACCGTCTGCCAGCCGCTGGCGCTGGTGTTGGTGAAGGTGACGCTGGCGAGCTTTGTGCCTGTCGCGTTCCAGAGGTCGAGTACGTCGGGTCCGTTGTCGTTGGCCGAGCGATAGAATTTCAGCGCTGTCACCTGTCCCGCCGTCGAAGAGGTGAACTTCACGCCGAGCTCGACCGGCGTGTTGTCGTTTTCAGTGGCGGCCGGAATGTTCGCGGCCGAGAACAGACTATATGACGCGCTGCCTGCGGGCTGGATCGTCAGGCTCACTTGAGCGGTGGAGGTTCCGCCGCGCCCGTCCGAGATCGAGTAGGAGAACGACGCCGCGCCGGTGTAGCCGGCATCCGGCGTGAAAGTGATGGTCGAGTTCTGCGGATTGGATTGCGTGGTGAGAGTGACGGTCCCGTGCGAGGCCGCGCTCACCGAAGTGATCGAAAGGGTATCGCCGTCCAAATCGGAATCGTTGGCGAGGAGCTGCGACGCTGCAATGACGACGGCCGAGTTCTGGGCTCCCGTCAAGCCATTGTCCGCAACGGCCGTAGGCGCATGGTTTGTGACCCCCGTTGTGGGGTTGAACATCACGTCGACCCAGAAATTCGTGGAATCGAAGGTGCTCGTCGGAAATTGGCTTGTGGTCGAATAGGCGAAGACACCGGCGGCTGCGGTCAGCGGCCCGCTCTTGACCGGAGAGTCGAAGAACTCTTGCGTATTGGAATAATGCCCCGCATTGGTGTGGTAAGACACTGTATAGATCTGACCCGGCGTGATGGTCACCGGATTGGAGAAGCTCGCGGATTGCCAGCCGCTTTCCGTCTCATTGCTGAAGGTCACGCTCGCGAGCAGCGTTCCGGTGCTCGACCACAACTCGCCCGTGTGCACGCCGGTGTCCTGGCTGCTTTTGTAGAAGCGCACGCCGGTCGCGGTTCCCGTCACCGATGACGAGAATTGCAGACCGAGTTCGACGGCCGACGCGTCCGTGGTGTTGACCACGGCCGGAGTAGCACTTCCGGGAAATACAGTCAGATATGGGAAGGCTCCAACCGTGACGGTCTGTCCGGCGGACGGCGTCTCGAGATTGATGCTGTCGTCGACGGCGCGGGACTCGATGGTCACCGGGCCCGGGACCTGCGGCGACCAAGTATAGGTCCAGTGTTCGTCTCCCGTCGCGGGGTGCCAGCTCGTGCCGCCATCGGTCGAGACCTCGATGCCCGCGATCACGCCGCCGACATCAGACGCCGTTCCGGAAATGGTGACGAGGCTGCCTGCGTTGACGTTTCCGATGGGGTCAATCGTGGAGACCGGCGGCGTATGGTCCGTGCTCGGCGTGCCCTTGATGAGGCCCGACTGCAACGTTTGGGGTTGCACCCCCATGTCGGCGAACAGATTGACCATCGCCTGCTGTACGCGGCTGTCGGTCGGCGTTGCCTCGAGGTCATGATTGTCGCTCAGCCCCCAGGACCAATAGACGGTGCCTGCGCCGAAAACCAGCGCGCCGGACGGCGCCCGATACAGGCTCAGCGAGTGGGTCGCGGTGCCGTTCCCCGTGGTGTTGCCGTAGTCGAGAAGATAGGTGTTGACGTCCAGCGTGGTCGACGAAAGCTGGACGAGACCGGCGGGATCGAAGCCGTTGTCCGGCGTGGTGTCCCATTCGTAACCCAGATAATTCTGGGTCAGGGTCGCCGTCTGGCCGGGTTGCAGATTGGCGACGCTGGTGTTGCGCCAGAATCGGAGATTGGCGTCGTCGTAGGGAACCGTGATCGATTTCAGGCCGATGCTGAATCGCGTGTCGTCGACCGTGAACAATTGTCCCGTGAGACTGTTCTCGGGGGTTCCGGCGCCGGTCTCCGAAGGGAAGCGCGGGTCACGGAACGTGCCGGTCCACTGACTGCTCGGGTCGGTATCCGCATTGGCCCAGGTTTCCTTGTAGGATACCAGCGTGCGGTAATTGGTCTGGTCGCTGCTGATGCTGGGCGCCAACCGCGTCTCCCAGTACATCTCGTTGCCGCTCCAGAATTCCAGGTTGACGCCGGCGTCCCGCGCGGCCTGGACGTTGTTCCGCTGGTTTTCCGTCCAATATTCATCGTGGCCGGAATCCACGAAAACCTTGTGGTTCAAGAGCAAGCTACCGTAGCGGTCGACATCGATGCCAGACATGTAGGAAACGTCGTAGCCGTTCTCCTCGAGCCACGAGATCGAGGAATATTCCGCGCCGAACAGATAGTCCTGCGGCCCGGCGGCGGTACCAATGCCGCCGCGCGTGTCGATCGGACGATTATAGCTCACCTCATAGGCGCGCCCGGCGCCCTGGCCGGTGGCAGGTCCCTCGCCGCCGTAGAAATTAGCGATGCCCCAGCCGTTGTAGGCCTGCCAAGTCTCGTCGCTGGTCTGGAAGACCACGTCGCTGTGGCTGGAATCGTCGCGCACAATGAAGGGAATCTGGTTCTCGCCGGCCGTGCCGTCGAGGCGCGTCAGCTTGGCGATGTAAACGCCCGAGACCGCGTCCGCCGGAACGTCCCAGGTTGCGGAAACCGACCAGTTGCCGGCGTCGACCAATCCTGTCGTGGGGTCGACAAGGGGGTCAGGCTGCGTCTGCAGTCCGGTGTGCGTGATCGTGTCGACCTTGCGCGCGCCCAGTCCGCCGTAATAGCCGAGGCGGTAGATATCGATCCGGTAGTCTGTCGAATTCGTGTTGATCTTGAAGCTGATCGGCGAACCGTGGTTGACGCTGATGTCGGTGGCGAAGCCTTCGATATTACTGTCGCCCGCTCCGTCGATACCCCACTCGCTTTCGGGATTTCCGGGCTTCATGTTCTCGAGGACAATGGGATTGAGGTTTTGCACGCCCTGCAGTGATGCCGCGACGGCGGCCTGTTGCGCCGCTGCCTGTGCTGGCGTCGTGTCCGTAACCGCGCCCCCAAGGATGCCGTAATCGCCGGTCGTGTGGCCGCTGCCGGTCGGGTAGCCGCTGCTGGCCGCGGTTCCGCCGACCAGTTGTGTCGAGACCGGCATGGCAAGGTTGGTCAACAGGGATGGGTTGGCTAGACCGTCACCGGTGATTTGTCCGGCGAGTCCATTGCCGGTCAGCATTAGCTGCGTTGGACATTGATAGAACCCGCACACGCCGCAACAGCTGAGGGGCGTGACGATCGTCAGGGGCTGCGCCACCGTCGGCGTCACAGAACCGCTGCCGGACGGCGCCGAAGTGAGGATCAGGACAGGGGAAGTCGTGTCCGTCGAAGTAGGGGCGGTCGTGAGGTCTGTGGAAGTCCGAGTGAGGTTGGGCTCTGCCGAGGTATCTGGCGCGACGACATCGACTGCTGTCGGCGCCGCCGCGAAACTGTCCGGTACTGTAGACGACGGACCCGCCAGCAGAGAAGCCGTAACCCCGGCAGAAGGAATGGCGTGGGCCGATGTCAACTCGGGAACGATCGCGAGTTGCGCGGAGGCGTTGTCCGGGTCGGATGGAGACCACTCTGTGTCCCCGCGCGGCGGGAGGCGCAAGTTGAAACGCCCATCATTGAGCATTTCGTTTCTTTTGTTCGCTTTCCGAAGCTTGTCTTGCTGTACAGGAGCGCCCATCGCGTTTTCCTTCTCCACGACGGCAGGCAGTTTAAATCCGCCTGCAATGGCTCAAATGATTTCGTCAGGTCCGCATTTAAAGTTAAAATCTAAAGTTAAGTCAATTTAAATATCATTTCAAGATTTAAAATATACGTTACTGACGCAACCAGGGAAACCTCTGAACAACCTGACTGGCACACTTGGATCATTGATTCGGGGGCGCTCGGATGGATCTGCTGAGTTTTGTGTCGATCGATTATGCGGCCAAGAACTTGCGCGTGCTTACCCGAAGAGGGGCAGACTCGGAAGATCAATGGAAATATCGCGAGGTTCGCAACCGACAAGGTTTTCACAGTTTGCTTATCAGTGCGAGCCGTTACCGCCGCGAATGGCGGCGGGCGAATTACAACCCCAGATTCCTAGTCGAAGGCAGGCCGGCATGTGAAGCTGGGTCATATTTGATGCGTTTCGGAGGAGAAGCCCGATGCGCCTTGCATTGCCATATCTGGGAATTTGTCTCTGCGTGTTCCTCGCGGCGTGGCTGTCCTTGACGTTGACCTACTGACGGAGCAGGTCCGCGCCCGGCGTCAGCAGCCGCACATAGGTCCCGCTCTCGTGCAGTTCGAGCCGGCCCTTTCGATCGCGTATCGGATGCTCGCGCCGAGGTCGCCAAATGTGAAGGGTGCGTTGATCTTCTCGATGTGGATACGGCGGCCCTGCACCGGTTCGATGCTGGCCGCAAACCGAACGAGTCTGGATGATTGGCGTTCGTTGCGATCAACTTCACTTGTCGCATCTGCTTCGAAGCGGCTC
>NZ_JYMR01000047.1:5504-71872 GCF_000938255.1 Bradyrhizobium sp. LTSP849
GGCTCTCGCACGCCGAGCCGCGCGCCGCGCACCTGCAATAGCGCGAACAATCTTGAACAGGCGGACGTGACCATGTTCATCCAGGATGAGGACGTGAACTAGCGCCGTCATTGACACCACCTGCGATCTTGTACGCGCCCTCTTCCTAACGGGAGGGTAGGATTCACAGAAATCCACTCCAGACAACCCGCAATTAGTTGCCATCCCCCATCGCTTAAGCCCAGCTTATGGGAAAGCGTGATTCGAGGGGATCATGGATCTGGAGCGCTTCAAGGACATGTCAATTGATGAGCTGTGGGATCTCCACAGCGTCGTCGATGCTATTCTTGCCGCGAGGCTCATTGCGAAGAAAGGCGAACTCGAAAAGCGTCTTGGGCTGCTCCACAAGAAATCACCGGTCGACCGTCAGTCAGAGCATTGATCGGGGGAATGCAAGATCGGTTCAGATCCGCCCTTGGAGAATGGCGCCGCGCTCGCCGCAAGTCTCGCAGCTCAAGTTACAAGGTTGACGTGAAATCGTTGAAGATTGCGCCGCGAAGTTTGCGATCAGGATCTCGGGCGAGGAGCGGACGCCTTGCTTGTCAGCGGCTCGGCCACGCCCCTCATATTCACCACAACTCTTCCCGATCAGAGCGTGCGCGTGCACAAACCGCGAATCCCCACCTCAATGCCTCATCGCTCTGTCCAGGAAATTCAATAGGGATGGTGTCACTTCATCGAACTCGACAACGCGGCGCCGCAGTTCATCCGCGACGTCTGCCGTTACATCGCGCGACCAACCCTCCGCCGTATTGAAGGCCACGATGCGAGTGGGATGCTCGTACAGGCCGTCTATCATGTGTCGCATCAATGTCGCGCGACTGGTGTCCTCTTCGGCCGTTTCGCACCAGGCTCGCCCGAGCCGGCCACCAAAATCCTCAAGCACAAGATAGACATCCTGGTCTGCCGCCACATGCGGTACAATGGATGGGGAGCGACCCATGCTCAGAAACTCCAGGCGAGGCAGAGGTATTTAACGGCAAAATGTTGCATTATTGAATTTAAAAGTAAATCGATATAATAAATTTCGGTTTAAGAACGGAATCACCGACGTGCTCTGTAGCCGCGATGCCGAATAAGTGGCGACTCCTTGCGAGTCGGAAAATGCAGGCCAGCCGACGTGCACTTTCTCCAAAGTTGAGTTCTACCTGTTCGTCTGTCGAAGCCGCCTCTTCACGGCTTAACGTAGGCCCATCCCTGCTCCTGCAGTTCCATCACTCTGACGACGCCTGATTTTACCACCTGCGCTTGCGGAACAATTGGTATGTCCTTGTTCTCGGCTTTTTGCATCTTCTCTTGAGTATTCCCGCAAGCCTTGAACGACACCTCTGGCGTGCTCAGGGCCATTTCCTCGATTCGAGCCTTCACCGGTGAAGTGTCGTTACGGAGCATGTGCAAGCCGGGGCCGAAAGTGATAACCTCAACTTTTACGTGTTCACCGAGGTCTTTATAGTATTGCGTGACATTGGTCGCGTTGTTCAATGCAAGATTCATCGCGGCCGAGTCGTTGCTGTTGACCTGGAGGATCAAGCGATGCTCCTTCGTGCTGGCAGATCGTGACATCATGCGAGCCATCGCCGATCGCTTTTGCGTTAGGGCAGTCGCCGTTGGATTTGTTGGCTTTGCTGCTGCGTGGTGCTTTGGCATAGGAGCCGGCGAAGTTGCTTGGGCAGCGCCGGCTTCCTGTGCTCCGGAGCCCGATAGGCCGACCAGTAATGAAATGATTGCCGCTGCTGTTCCTGTGATAACTTGCTGAAACATGCTCATTGTGCCTCTCCGAACAAGCCTCGATTCATTGTCAATTTCGGGACTTCGCAGCCGCGCGCGGCCACTTGCATATTGGTGCCATTTTCGCCCGCACGCTCTCGAAGCCTCCGAGCGCAAACACTGCGTCGTGGCCATTCTTGGTGCTCATGGAAAGATGCACGGCGAGTACGCCGCTATCGGGCAGAGACTGCACGAGGCGAATGACGTCCCCTCCGACAGCCACACCTTGCCTGGACACCGACGCTATTGCAGGGACCTGAAGAGATGGGCCGTCATTGATGCGCAGAGAAATGATGTCATCATTGCCGTGGCCAGAAATTTCGGATCCCTCCAACCACATTTCCGTCCGTCCACTGCGGCATCCTATCCAAAGCTTCATCGTGGGTCCGGCGCCGCCGCCCCGCGATGACGTCATCGCACTAATGATCGGCGAGTAATCCACTGGCGAGGTGGTCTCGCTAATGGTCCAGTTCGGGCCTTCACGAGGCGACGGGCTATCGGGGGATATCGTGCGGGACAATCGGTCCAAGCAATCCTGACGCTGCGTGCGGTCGACCAGAGAACAGGCACGAAGCTGTACCATGGGGTCTTCGAAGCCTTGCGCCCAAGCGATTCCGCTGCTGATTGCGAGCGTCATAAGGAGCACCACGACGAGGAATATCATTGCGAGGCCTGGATCGGCTGACGGTCAAGCCAGGCTTGTGCTGCTGGAAATCGCGTGAGGCCGGGCACTACCGCGGCCAGGTTGATCGATTTCCACTTCGGATCGAAGCCCGGCTCCTGCAGTTTTTCTATTCGAGAGAACAGGTGATCGACGAAGCGCGTAACACGTTGAAAGCGCTTCGACTTGAGCGGCCAGTTGAAAGCAACGAGCACGGTTGGCACGGCAACGGTCAATACGCGTTCGCCTTGCTTGATCAGATTGGGGTAATCCGTCGCGTCCAGCGAAGATGGCAAATAGTAATCTTCGAACCTGCTATCGTAGGGGATTGACAGGAATTTGAAGCCAGAGTCCCAACGGCCGCGCACGAAGGCATCTACAGGCTTTGACGTCACGAAGACGACGGCTGCGATCTCGCCCTTGCGCATCTGCTCGAGCGCGACTTGGTGGGGAATGAAGGTCTGATTCACCTCAAGCCGGAGGCGACTGAAGATCAGGGGCCCCGAATAGGCCGCAGCAGTACCCTTTGTGTTGAAGTTGACCGTCTTCCCGGCCAGATCGCTTAAACTCCGGATTTCAGGCCTGACGAAAATGTGCAGCTCGGACGGAAACAGATTGAGAATATATGCAATACGCTGCTGGATATCCGGCACCTGGCTCTTGTACTCTTCAAGCGCGTCAGAGTTGATGATCGCCGCATCGATGCCACGCAGGTAGAGCAGGGAATTGACGTTTTCTGTTGCGCCGCGTGTGACAACAGGAAGTACGTGCAGATTGTTTCCATCGTCGGTCACGCGTGCAATTTCCGCGGCAAGTCGGAGGGGGGCTCCTTCGAGAAGGCCTCCAGCAAGTCCGACGGTCCAGGCGTTCATCGCTGCAATTTCCGGTCTCACGTACTCCGCCCCATTTCGAGTCAGCTGAGTCTGGGACGGGCGCGAATGTTGCGCTTGCGGAATTGCGGGCCGTGGTTCCACGATCAAGAGCAACGGAGAAAGTACCATGAGAAAGGTCCATCGGCGTATTTCAATGATTTGCTGCATTGAAAGCTCCTTGGTCGAACCGTGTTAATCGCGGCAGTCTTCGCTTTGCTGTGTGCAACCAGATCGGGTTGACCAAGTCGTGGGCAGCCCGTCGAAATTTCGTGCTTGCCGTGACGACGCTGCTACTGGCGAACGGCGTCAAATCGCTCCTTCGCCTCCCTGATCCCCCCGGCTTCAGCCTTGGCGTAGAGCTCTCGTGCCTTAATCGGGTCGCCACGCATTCCGTAGGCGCCCCATTTCGTGAGTACATTCGGATCAAACGTTTCGGCGAGCGCGAACGCTGCCTGAGCACTACCCAGCTCGGCTGCACGTTCCAGGACAGCTCTTGCCGCGCCAATGTCGCCTTGCCGAAGCAGTCCGGTTGCACGGGCGGTCAGCCGCACCAGTTCGGCTGCGTAGTCGTGTTCGAGTTGCGTATCGCCGGCGCCGGCCAGGGGTCGAACCGTCTGCCCTTCAATGAAGGGTCCGCGCTCGATTTCGCCGGTAGTGGCGACGGCAGGACCGGCAGGCGGTGTCTTCGCCTTATCTGATGTTGCTGCAAGCTCCCCCAGAGACTGTGGCCGCTGCGGCAAGCGAAGCAGTCCCGCCCATGGTAGTTCTCGTCGAGACGGCGTGCCGGCTGCGTCTTCGCCTGGTTTGCCCGCCACGGACCTTGGCTCAGCAGCGCGACCTACTCTCGCTAGTTCTTCCTCAAGTCGGCTGGATCGATCGCGTTCGTGTCGAAGCAGCTCTTGCGACTCGTTTGCCTTATCGTCGTTTGCCGCAGCCTGCGCTTCGTATGCGAACAGTCTGGCGCGCGCCCGCGATAGATCCTGCACGAGTCCTTCTGCTTTTTCGCGGTCCTCTTTCAATGACAGCTTCGCTTTGGCGAGGGAGTTGTCCGCCGCCAGTTTGATCTGCGTCGTTTCTTCGTTCGCTCTCGCAATCTGCAAGGAACGCTTGTCGAGCTCGGATCGCGTCTTTCCGAGGTCCTCCTCGAGGTGCTTGGCACGTTCGTGCTCCTGTTGGAAGTTCGTTTGCAACTCTGTGAGCGCTTTCTCTGCCGCTTCCTTAGCGCTGATCGCCGCGGCAGCTCTGGCGGCCAGTGTTACCTGCGTCTCCAGTTCACGGCGGGCAGCGGCCAGAGCCTGCTCCAACTGGTTGGCCCGATCGCGCTCCCGCTGCGCAACGTCTTTCAGCTCCCGGAGATCGCGTTCTGCAGTTTGTTTGAGCTCGCTCCCGGGATCGTCGGCTCCAGGTGGTAGCGCCGCTTGGAGTTCGAGATCGCGGCGTGCGATGGTTAGGTCCTGTTCTAGCCGCTGTCCCCGCGCGCGTTCCTCCTGAAGCGATTTCTGCAGTCTTCCCGTTTCAGTTTCGGCGGCTTCCGCTATGCGGATCCATTGCTGGCGTGCTTGCTCTAACAACTTCAGGACGGATTCCAGCTCCTGTCGGGATGTTCGAAGATCGCGCGTAAGGGCCTGTACCTTCTGCTGTTCGCGGGCGATAGCTTGTCGCAGCTCCTCGGTATCGCCGCTTTTAGCTTGTGCGAGCTGCGGGACATCGGTGTTGTTGAGTTGTCCGCGGCGCGGCGAGCGCTGTCTCTCTCGGCTTGTCGTCCCGCCGGGGTCTGCTGTCGTCACGCGAGGCTCTAGCGCCACCGGAGTTGGCGTCAGCTCTGCGAGAGCGGGGGCTGTCAATACCAACATTGTCAGGACGGTACTGCAACCCACACCGAATTTGTTGGTGCGAGCGCGGCCGGACATAAATGGGAACCCTTATGCAAGCCTCACCCTGTTGCGGTTGTCGGACAGATCCGGCAGCCGAGTGTTGGCGCTTTAGCCATGTTCCTTGCTTGATTTATTCGGAACCTATTAAAATTAACCGCAATCTCATTAAATTTCAATATATTTATTTAATGTGGGTGTATTCTAGGGGCAGCGATCGCGGCTGACTTTCCACGCGAGCGGATAGATACGAGGCGGAAAAGAAAACCTGGTGTTGGCGAATGCCTGAGATCGGTGGCTCGTGCGTCGCGATCTTGGCGGAAGGGACTTCGGCAGTGCTCGAGGGTGTCTTGCACCCGCGCCATCGTTCCTATGGTCGGACTCGTGTGTGGAAATTTGTGGGGACCGAGTGGGTCCGCAGCTACCGCCGGCGTCTTTAGTGCTGAAAGACCATGTTGCGGTTCAAATCTCAAACAAATGAGACGATGAATTAAATTCGAAAATCCCGTTGCGTTAATTGTCGACGACGGCATAATCTAAGCTTGTAAATGTGTTCGGCTGGAGGGAACGATGTGGGATTTAATTCATAAAAATCACAGCTCAACCTCGTCTGCGCGGCAATTGGCCGAGATGCACCGGAAATTGATATGCATCGGCGAGAAAGAGCGGATTTTGAGAGAGCGGAGTGCCGATCGCGAGGCCCATCGGTATTTGCTCGATGCTCACAGGCTGTTTGCCCACGGGCGGCCTGTTAGAGACCATATATTGAACATGTCTCCACCTGAGACAGGTGAGAGCAATCATATGGTGGCGTGACCGGGGCGATTTACCGCGTTGAACGGCGAAGTGAGTTGCGGCATCCGGCTCTCTGCGGCGGTATCGTTGAAGTTAACTGGCGGCCGCCGCTCGTCCAGTCGGCGCAGATTTGTTGAGGCCGCGGTGCGCAAATTCCCATCGGAAATCATATTGAGACCGGCCGTCGACGCGCAGTTTGCGCTACTGGACGGTCGATCGGTGCTCTTCAGTGGGGCGAGACAGGAGATATATGAACTCGACAAGGTCGGGGCTTTCGTTTGGTGTAGTTTGGCGCAAAATGCCTCCTTGGAAGATATTTATCGGGGGCTTGGGAAGTTCGGTATTAGCGAAGGCATAGCCTGCCAATTCGCGAACCAGGCCATAGGCGCCTGGCTGGACAGAGCGCTTCTCGATGTTGATTGGGGAGCATCGAATGACTATTCCCTGTCAGCTATTCTAGATCGACGCAGGATCAGCATCTATGCCGCCAACCGGGGCCTATTGGAAAAATTGGTGTGTTTGTTCTGTGCTCTGGACGACGGTGCCAGCGATGATGACCTTGCCATCAAGGTCGTAGAGCTTGGCGGCCAAGTGATCTTCCGCGGAGATGACGCGAGTGTCCATAGGTGTGAAATCGAAGCATTGGCACCTACCATCAAGGCGTATATCACCGAGCGACTTATCCGAAGCCATCGTTCGGCCTTCGCTCTGCACGCAGCGTCACTTACGAGAGATGGTGGCGGCTTGTTACTGTGCGGCGAACCGGGAGCCGGGAAGTCTACGCTTACCCTGCGGCTGTTAGATGCGGGATTTCGGTATGCCGGCGACGACGTGGCGCTGATCGGGGTTGACGGAACCATCTCTGGAATTCCGTTTGCTCTCACCCTTAAGCAGGGGGCATGGGGACTATTCTCGCGATTGCAAGCCGATGGGCCCACCGCGACGTCTCGTCGATCAGATGGAACTTTAGTGCGGTACACGCCGGTAGCTGATCTATGCAATGCAACGCTGTCCGCAAACTGGGTTATCTTTTTGAACCGGATCACAGGCGGTCCCGCCAAGCTCAGGGCGCTTGATCAGCTCGAGTCGATGAAACGGCTGATTGAGAGTGCATTCGCTGTCGATGGGAAACTTTCGCAAGCCGGCTTTTCCGCATTGAAGCGCATTGTCGCAGGCGCGAGTTCATTTGAACTCACATACTGCGAGTCGATGGAAGCCCGGCGGATCATATTGGACCTGTGTGATGGTAGGGCATAGTCGGGCTTTGACAAGTCTATGCAATTGCTTGCGAGGTGTCCCGCCCGCCGGTGTCGAGTGGATGTCCGTAGTCGGTCTGGCAAATCAGACATTAACCACGCCGGGGCTCATTGACGTAGTCGACAAATTTACGTCGATGGTGCCGGACGATGTCTGCGCTTGCGTCCGCGATATCTATCGCCGGAACGTGCGGCGCAATGATCGGCTGTTCGCTCAATTGGAAGAAGCCGTTGCTGCGATGAATGACCGGGGAGTTACGCCGGTTCTGCTTAAGGGGGCAGCAACATTAGCTACCACGCCGTACGGGCGCCGAGGGGTGCGCCTGATGGCTGATCTCGATGTCATGGTCAGGCCGGAGGAAACGGAAAGGGCGGTAGCGGCTCTGACCGCAATTGGTTACGAGATTCCTGACCGAAGCCGTTCTGCAGGCCAAAGATGGTACGTTGAGCTTAACCGTTCGTGTGATGTTGGAGCAATCGATCTGCAACGAAGCGCACCTGGTCCGGCATGTTTCTACCGGGACTTTGGACATGCTCCGGATCACTGCCGGCTGGCACCACTGGGTCGTGGGATGGCGTATATTCCTACGCCGACTTACCAAGCGCTGATGCTGATCATACATGATCAGTTTCAGGATTATGGTTATTGGCTTGGCGACATCGATCTGCGGCATCTTGTCGAGTTGCGAGATCTGAACGGTTCGGTCGGTGGCATCGACTGGGCGGAACTTAGCTCCCATGTCTCGAGCGAATTGATGAGAAATGCCCTCGAAAGCCAGCTGCTCGCTCTCGCCGAATTGCTCGGCGTCGACGTTCCGTTGTCGCTCCGCTCGAGATTTATCCCCCGGCTGCAACTCGTGCGACGGCTGATGCAAGCCCGCTTTCCAGTTACACGGGTGCCTTTGCTTGCGATTACGGTTCTGGACCTCGGAAACTACAGGCGAGAGGCGGCAATCGAACACCAGCATGCCAGCAAGCGCCGCCACGGATCGTGGTCCATGCCAAGCGCCGACACGTTGCAGTTTCTATTGGGAAAGGCTGTCGGAGTTCGTGCGGGAAAGGTCTAACATTAGGCTACGCCAACCGTGTTCCAGAAAACAGAGTTGGTTTGAGCGCAAATCATTTCGGCCGAACGGCCTCTTGGCATCGGCTGCTTTCAATATCGGCAGATGCCCGCCGAATTTTCGCTGGTCTCAGCATGTGCTGGTCTCAGCATGTTAGGGCATGCCGTGTTTGTACTGCTTCGCGTGCTATGAATGCCCTCGGCCACCGGCCTTTGTATCCGGTGGCCCGCCGCTTTCAAGAATTCGAAACTCGTCCAATGAGTGTCCCGATTGGAGCGCGGCGACCAGCCAGCGAGGCTGTTTGCCGCGCCCAGACCAAGTTTCGGCGGGCCGGAGCGGGTTAAAGTATTTCGGTACGACCTTCGGGTATTTGCGGCGAGGCGGTTGCTCTGTCCCCGTCTCCGCCGCAACCATTTCGCTTTGACCAAGCCGATCCGGCCGGCTGAGTTGCGCTAGCCGTTTTTCCAGCTCCTGCTTTTCCGCAGTAATCTTCTCAGCAAGGATCTTTGTCAGCTCCTCGTGAAGGAGCCAAAGTTCCTCAAAATCCATGGTTTCGAGTTCTTGCCTATGCATAGCACTCTCGTCACCGTTCAACTGAAGTTGTCTGTCCCGTCATCCACGACTGTCGAGTAGCTAGCGCCCTGTGCGGCGAACTAGAGGTTTGCCGATGCTTGCTACTTAATTTGACGTCGCAATAAATATATTATAATTTATTTAAATTGCGTTGCTATAATTATTTTATCTAATTTGTCCGGCGAAATAAAATTGCTGGGCTGCAACGAGGCGGAAACATGTTGGTCCAGTATGCTCTCGGGCGTCTCCAGAAGTCGGTTAGTCAGTTTATCGTTCCATCGGGGGCACTGTCGGACGTCCAGGCGCTGGAGGTCCAAATCGAGCTCAGGTTGCGTGCCCTGAGGGACATAGAAATCATTCACACCCGTTTGCGGCAGTCCAAAGGGTATAATGTGAGAGGTGTACCCCGAAGGCGAAAAGGTGGCCACGGGAGAGGGGCGTACTCTAGAAGAGTCCAGCCTAACAGATTGTTCGTGCGCCCGATTTGACGTTTTACGGCTTGCGGCCTGGACTCGCAGGGCGGCCGGAATGCACTTTTTACGTGCGGCATTTATTGTTGGGGTCGGGGGGGCGGTTATATCGGCTCCATACATTTTTCTGTGTAATATTGAACTCACCCTTGATTAATGTTTTTCGCCGCAATATTAGTGAAGCGCAGCTATTGGGTAGTGGCATGGCACTGAAGAAACTAGAGTTAGAAACGATGTCGCTTGATGACCTGTGGTTACTCCACGAGGAAATCAGTGGCATTTTGTCGGCCCGCATCAAGGCGGAAAAGCACGAATTGGAGAAGCGCCTGGCGGTTCTTGGTGGCGGGATGCCGGTTTCGGCGGATCGCAGTGGGCCAGAGGGGGGCGCGGCTGGCAAACAGAGACGCAAGTACCCGCGAGTGCTTCCGAAATATCGGAACCCGCAAACATCCGAAACCTGGTCGGGGCGCGGCAAGCGGCCGAGATGGTTGGTCGCTGCTATGAAGTCTGGCCGCAGGATCGAGGATTTTCGGATAGGTGAAGCAAACTCGAAGGTTCGACAACGCGCATGATTTGATCTGCGCGACGTGGAGCCTAACAGGCATTGCGTCCCCGCAGGATCTCAATGGGAGTTCGAATCAGGATTGCGAGATCCAGCCGAAGGCTCCAGTTGTCGATGTACCAGAGATCATACTGTACGCGCCTTTCGATCATGTCAGCCGTAGGGGTTGGGCCACGGCAACCATGGATCTGCGCCCACCCGCTCAATCCTGGTTTGACCCTGCGGCGAAAGGCATAGTTCCGTACGAGCTTGTCGAATTGCCCATCGTGCGGTAGGGCGTGAGGACGCGGGCCTACCAGTGACATGCTTCCGTCAAGGACATTCAGCAGCTGCGGTAATTCGTCGAAGCTGGTTCGGCGCAGCCATTTGCCGACCCGAGTGACACGCGGGTCGATGGGGGTGGCCTGAATGATCACAGGTCCATCCTCAAGCACATGCATTGTCCGAAATTTGCGGATTGAAAAGATCTGGCCGTTGAAGCCGCAACGCTTTTGTCTAAAGAAGACGGGCCCTGCAGAATCCAATTTAATCGCGACGGCAGCCGCCGCGAGCCCCGGCGCAAGTATCATCAACGCCAGTCCCGCGCCGACAAGATCAATTATTCGTTTGCCCGCGCGTTCGACCGCCGTAAGAGGGCCGGGCTGGAGTTCGGCGCAGACCGCGCTTCCCAGGCTCCGGAGGGGGTGTCGAGCCCATTCGGATGCTGTCCCGACTGGGACGAACATGATAGGGAACGGTACTACCCTTAGATCGGCGACGAAGGCGCGAAGCTCGGACCAGCGCTCCGGGGCCGCTTCCAGCACGACCGCGTTGAGTTCGACGCTGCGTATGTAGTCAATTACATGGGCGCTGATCCGTCTTCGAAGGGCGGGACCTGATCCTATCGGAGGCAGGCTGAAGCGTCCTTTGACGCAAAAGCCCTGGGTTGCCAAAGTTTCCGAAAGCCCAGCATTTTTCGATAGCGGTTGATCGCTGATCAGAACGATGTTGGTGTTGGCGAACTTTCTTCCGCTCAGACCTTTTGCCAGAAGAACCTTAACGGCCCCCCGCTGCGCGATGAGGAGTGCTAAGCCGCAAACGGCGAAGACAAGTACTGGAGAATATTCAATATGGAGTTTGAAGCCACTCGCAGCCCAAATCAAAAGAAGCAACAATGTCCAGGCCATGCAGATTGCGCGAATCTGATTTCGGACGACGAGGAGCTCAGTTGGCCGATATAGCCCACGGGACTTCAGCAGAGAAACAAAGCACGCCGAGGAGACTAGCGTAAGACTGAAGGCGTTACCTGAATTGCCTCCATTATCCTGGACTTGATAGAGCCAGGTGGAGAGGGCGCCAGCAACAAAGATCGTCGCAATGTCAATACCGAGCGCCACGTGCTCGATTGAATCGTAACGAACAGGCCATTTGTGCCTGCGGGACCGGAGCGGCTGGGCTGCGATACGCGCCGTATCGCCCGGATCAGTGATATGCCGATTCACGAAATTCATTGGCGACGCGCCTGAAAATTAATATTTAATTATTTATTAATTAATCATATCCATCAAGTTAAAAATGCGCACTTGGGCGGTTAAATTTCAGCCAAAGTATTTTCTCGCCGGCGATCTGCGCTCCACCATCCGGGGTGGGTCATTGTCTGTGAGCCATGCGCGATGTTCGTGCGGCGACTCGGGAGCTAGGGACGCTGCCTGCGCATGTTAGGGAGATAAGTTGGATCGAGCTCGGAAACCAGATTATCCGCGAAAGCCCTTACGTCGACTGGCGCCGATTGATAGGCGGCAGCAATGGCGGCTCTAAGAGCAGGCCGCTTCGTAACCGCGATCTTGACGTCACGTTTTGTCAGCTCACGCAGGTCAGGATCATTTATTGCAGAGTCCGTGGCGAAAGCGACAGATAGACGTAGCGGAAGTAGGTCCAAATCATTTGGCGCCGTGTAGTATGAGATCTTTAGCAAAGTAACGACGTCATATTTGGTCGACTTGAGTTCCTTCGACATCGCTGCAAGCATCAGCCAAAGATCACCTCGCAACGGTGAGTGCCGCAAGGCATCTGCAAGGGTGTTCGAAACGTCCGACTGCAGGCCGTCTTCCCGCTGTGCGGCTTCAGCCCCGTCGATGGACGTTTGCGCCGCTGCGGCAAGCTGCCGTTCTCGCAAGCCGCTGTCGCGTGGCTGTGAGTGCAATGCGGAACCGAACATCGTCCCGAACCACACGCCGCTGGTCGCAGTTGGCGGACCAACGAGATACCTCTCATGCGTGAGCAGCCATGCTGATTGGACGGCCACCACGACTGCGACGGCGCCCAGCACTACGCGAGCGGATGCACTGCCGAGGGTAACTAAACGGAAGGGAAGCCACGTCGAGTTCCGGCTATTTACCCCATCCGCCGGCCGCGGCCGTCCCGAGGACGTGATCTCGCTACTCGATCGACTTTGCCCAAAAGCCAATCCGAAAAGCGCGGCCGCCAACAGAGACGCGCCGAAATCCAGAATGCCGTCCTCGATAAAGGCCAATATGGTCAGGGACACCGCGGCACTTGCGCCAACCGCCGCGTAGACATAGTCGTAGCGTCGCAGCAAGGAACGTCTGAACAAAGTGCAAATACCAAGTACAGTCACGATCAGTACACCCAAAAGGAATGGTCGGCCCATCTCGATCGCGACGGCAGCGGCAGCCGTTGGGCGCTCGCGCGATGCAATCGTGCCAATGTCTCGATGGATCGGGAGAAGCGCCACGTATGTTCCTGCACCGGATCCGACCTGATTTGTATCGAGGAGCATCCTTTCAGTCGCCATGTGGTTCTGCATCGATAGTGCGATCGTTGGATCGGTATTTTCCTTCATCGGTAGCATCGTGACGCTTGTAAGAAAGAGCACACCAATGGTGGCAAGAACGCCGACGGTGCTCCAAATCCGGTAGAACCATTTGCGTATCGCGAACACGGCGAGCAGCAGTGCCGTTCCAAGAAAAGCAGCAATGGCGATGCTAGAGCTGCCCTCAAGGAGAAGCGCCGCCCCACAGATGAGCATCGAAAAAAGTGCGAACGGCAGCGCTATGATTGGATTGGAGGCCAAACCTGACGGAAGCCTGCCCCGTTGAATTTTGTCGATCGTACGTACCACCATCGCGGCGGACAGCAAGACACCCAACACGGCAGGGACTGCACCACCCGCCAGGGAGGGAGCGTCCTGAGTGGACGGAAAACCATCCAGGCCGCCCGTGTGCCGCCAAATCATACGCGCGCACAAGAGTGTGGTGGCCGCTGCAAGCGTGTAAAGGAGTTGCGCCGCGCGCTGTCTCTCCTGAGCGACGAGGGCTGTAACAAGCCCCAGGGAAATGACCGCGCCGTACTGAACGGACGCCTGCAACGTCGCGCACATATCGACCGTGAGCCGCTCGGCGAGAAGCTCATTCAGCGCAGACGATGCGGTTGTCCATATCGGGTTGCCGAGTCCGCGGAAAGGTATTGGAGCGAGTTGCAGAATCATCCAAATGGCCGGGGCACTGATCGCGAGGGCGAGAAAGGGCGCTAGCAGTCTCGCAAAGCGGGTCAGCGTAGAAGAGGACGGTAAAACTGCTACGCCCAGCAATGCCGCCGCCAGAACAGCAGCCAACGTCGCCCGTATCTGCGGCGTCTCCGGCATGGCAAATGCGGAAATGACGATCGCCAGAAGTGTCAACATCAGGAGCCTAGCAACCATCTAACGGCATCCTTTGTGTCTGATTTTCCGGCAGATACCCGTCTCGCCAAACGATGGCTCGCTTGTCGTGCATATCCAGCAGATCATTTCAGGCATCCGAAAAGCCATAGCGGATATAATGGCTGTCATCATAATAATCGCTTCTGCGAGCGTCATATCGCGACATCGCTCTGATATCAGTCTTGTTGAGAATCGCGCCGATAAGCGCGTCGGAGACCATCGGAGCCGTATGGAGGGCATGCTGTATGACGTCTATCTTCGTGCGTCCCCATTCGACCACGAGAACGTAGCAATCGACCAAGGAACCCGTAACGCGTACATCCACAAGGGGGGTCAGCGGCGGAAGGTCGACAATAATGTAATCATAGTTCTGCCGGAGGCGATCAAAGAGTTTGGAGATCGATTCCGCGGACAGAATCTCGCTCGTGTGAAGCAAAGTTCCGCGCCGAACGGCCGGAAGAAATGCAAGATTGGTCTTGGGATCGTGCCAGATTGCTTCCTCAAGTGGACGACTACCATTCGCGACTTCAACAATGCCGGCCGTCGCTTTGGGAGCAACGCTCGACGAGAGTGAAGGATTTCTGAGGTCGCAATCGACGATGATCACTTTCTTGCCGCTGTGCCCGATCAGTTGCGCAAGGGAAGCTGCAATCGTGGTTTTTCCTTCGTTTGGGAGAGCCGACGTGACGCCAATCACCTGGTTGGACGCTTTCGCTGGGCTGTGGTCAATCGCAAGCTTAATCGATCGAATGGCCTCGGTGTATCGAGAGAGAGGCATGCTGACGACCGCATGATGGATCTCTGGAACGGTCGAGAGTGTCCGTTGGCTCAAGTCTTCGTGTGTCTGTTGAGCGCGGATCGTTCGCCGCCGCGTCTTGGGCACTAGCAGCAACGGCACGAGAGACAGGCAGGGCAATTCTAGTGCGGCCTCGAGTTGCGAAGATGTACGGAAAACGCGGTCCATTACGTCGCGGACGAAAGCAAGGAGAATTCCGAGCGCGAGCCCACCCAGCAGGCCGAAGGCAAGGACCACCTTGGTCTTCGGCTTACTCCGCGTTTGCGCGGCCGAAGCAGGAAAAATGACCCGCGTTTCGGAAATAGGGAACGTTTCCTGTTGCGCCGAGCCCATGTAGTGCTGCAGAAATGTCTCGTATAGCGCGCGCAAGCTCTTCGCCCGACTCTCTAGCTCCCTTATCGTTAATTCCGCCGAGTTTGTGACGCGCGATTGTGATACAGCTTGCGCGAGCTGTTTCTCCTGCTCTTGCAGCCGTTGCTGGGCGGCTTCAAATTCGTTGCGACTGGATTCGGCAAGTCGCCTGACCTCTTCGAGAATAGAGGTGCGAGTATCCCGCACGCGATTTCGCAGATTGACGACGGCGAGGTGATCGTGTCCATAACGTGTCGACCACTCGGCCTCGCGTCTGGAGAAATCGAGGTACTGCTGTCTGAGGCCGTTGATGATCTGGCTCTGAAGCACGTCGGCGCCGAGTGCCTCCGGAAGATCTGCCGCGGACGAATTCGTCGAGTTGCTCTGCAGAATGCTCTCGTAACGTTTGAGTTTTACCTGCGCGTCGGATGCCTGCGCCCGAGCGGCCACGAGGCGGGCATTGAGGTCATTGATCTGCTGTTCATCGATTGGTTTCCCGCCCGCGGAAACCATGTTGTTCTGCGATCTGTATGCATTGACGGCGCGTTCGGCGGTCAGCGCCTCGTCTCCCAGGCTGCGCAGCCGCTCCTGCAGCCAGCCCGTTGCGGTACGAGTGGCTTCAAACTTCGCGCTGAGCTGATCGGAAATGTAGACGTTGGCAACAGCGTTAGCGATGTCCGCGGCCAGCTGCGGATCGCTCGAGCTGAAATTGACTTCAATGACGTGGCTATAGCTCACCCGACCGGCGGAAAGGCGATCCAGAAAAGCGGCGATCGTGTTTTCTGAGAGCTGATTTGGCTTCGTAGATTGCCCACCTTCCGGAGGGTTTGATCTCCACTTCTGGATCCAGCGCTGAAGTGAAGACAGTGAAGAGCTCGCCTCCTTGAAGTCCGGATGATCAGCGAGCGCCAATTGCTTAATCACCGCAACCGCCGTCGCGCGCGATTTGATGATCTGCAACTGCGTCTCGATCTGAGCAACATCGACGAGAGGCTCGGAGAGAAGAGATTGTTGCTGAAGGAATTGCGCTCGGGGATTGCCAAGAAGAATCTGAACCTGAGCCGTGTAGGTCGGGGGAACCAATCGCAGATATAGCATGCTAGTCGCGCTTGCGAGGGCTGCAGTGACAAGAATCATCAGGTACTGGCGCCTGAGAAAGACAAGCGCCGACTTGATCAACGCTCCGATGTCCGCCCCGTCCTGCTGGCCGGATTGCATCTGCATGGTTAGTGGCAGGCGTGTTCTGTCGGTCTGCAGCGAAGGGGTCTGAAGCATCATTCTTATCTCTTTGCCGTAGATGGGATCGCGTCGATTCTAAAGACTGCCGATTAATTGAAAGGGGTGCGCGACATTAAAAACAATATATCTAATAAATTTAGGGTTGCCAAATTAAATGGGTATCGGCTATTAATATAAAATGCTAGCCGGTCGGAGCTGGCGACCGAAGGCGGCATTAAATCGTAATGGTGTAATTATATTCGGACCAGGCGGCCCGATCGTCTGAATCGGGTGCGCCGCTCGGTTAATTAGAAGACGTCGCATAGATCAAGATGGTTTTCAGCTGAGACGATTTAAAGGTGTCGGAGGATACCCACGATGGTGGAAGTACGATGTTTGGCGATCCCTGATGTCAAAATGGTCCGAACCGATCGCCTTTCCGACAGCCGTGGTTATTTCTGCGAGACGTTTCGGCGTTCGGCCTTTGCCGAGAAGGGAATTCCCCATGACTTCGTTCAGGACAACCAGTCATGCTCGGAGCGGGTTGGAACCGTTCGCGGTTTGCACTTCCAGCGGCCACCATTTGCGCAAGCCAAGTTAATCCGGGTGCTAAGCGGGGCAATTCTCGACGTTGTTGTCGACCTCCGGTGGGCGTCGCCGACCTATGGCAAGCATGTCTCGGTGAACCTGGATAGCGAGAACAACGATCAGCTGTTTGTTCCAAAAGGGTTCGCTCACGGCTTCTGTACGCTCCAGCGCCGGACGGTGGTCTTCTACAAGGTAGATGAGATCTATTCTCCCGAGCATGACGGCGGGCTCTATTGGGCCGATCCTGACTTGAGGATCGAGTGGCCGGTGACGGCATCGGCGGCTTTGGTTTCTCCAAAGGACCGGACGCTTCCCACGTTCGATCAACTTGCCTCGATTTTCGCTTAGGAAGGGGTGTGGGATGCGTGTCCTGGTAACGGGCGGCGCGGGCTTTATTGGTTCTGCGGTGTGTCGACAATTGGTGCTGAAGGCGGGTGCCGCGGTAGTCAATGTCGACAAGCTGACCTACGCAGCCAGCTTAGCTTCGTTGGCGTCGATCGACGGCATGAGTTCGTATCGCTTGGTGCAGCAGGATATCTGCGACCAGGAGGCGATGAATGACGTATTCGCCAGATGGGAGCCGAGCGCAGTAATCCATCTTGCGGCGGAGAGTCATGTCGATCGGTCAATTACAGGCTCTGCGGCGTTCATCAATACCAACATAGTCGGGACCTACAATTTGTTGGAGGCGGCCAGGAAATACTACGACGGATTACCAAGTGAGCGGCGCGAACAATTCAGGTTCATCCACGTTTCAACAGACGAGGTCTATGGCTCGTTGGGGCCACTTGGTTGCTTCTGTGAAGATACGCCGTACCGGCCGAGCTCGCCGTATTCGGCAAGCAAGGCAGCCTCAGACCACCTCGCTCTTGCGTGGTTCAAGACATATGGTCTTCCGATCATCGTATCGAATTGTTCAAATAATTATGGCCCCTTCCAATTCCCGGAGAAGCTCATTCCGTTGACAATCCTCAATGCGATCGAGCTCAAGCCGCTGCCGGTCTATGGCGACGGAAGCAATGTACGCGACTGGCTTCACGTTGAAGATCATGCAGCAGGGTTAATAAAGTTGCTGGTCGATGGCCAGCCCGGCGAGAAGTACAATCTAGGCGGCAATTGTGAGCGGTCCAATCTGAATGTCGTGACCCAGATTTGCGACTTGCTCGATCGGTTGTGTCCGGGTTCGGCCGCGAGGCGCTCGCTGATTAAGTTCGTGCCGGATCGTCCAGGGCATGATGCGCGCTACGCCATCGACGCGTCCAAAGTATACCGCGAACTCGGTTGGCAACCCGCGCGCACCTTCGAGCAAGGTCTAGTCGAGACCGTGGAATGGTATCTTGCTAGCCGCACTTGGTGGAGGTGTGCTCGCACCGAGGTCTACGACGGTTCTCGCCTCGGTCTTCTCGCCACGCAACACTGAGGTCACAAATGACTGAGCAACCGATTCTAATAGCTGGTCGGAATGGCCAATTGGCAAGATGCCTAGACGATCTCGCCGCTCTCCGCGGCCTGCGTACGGTGGCTCTTGGGCGCAACGAGCTTGACCTGGAGGCTCGCGTAGGAATCGACAGGACTATCGCTTCCCTCGCCCCCTCAATGATCGTCAACGCCGCCGCCTACACGGCAGTGGATCAGGCAGAATCGGAGCGCGGAAGGGCCTTCAGCATCAACCGGGACGGTGCGGCAGCGTTGGCAAATGTTGCATGGCAAAGGAACATCCCGTTTGTACATGTGTCGACCGATTATGTCTTCGACGGTGCGAAGCAGGGGGCCTACGACGAGGCGGATATTCCCGCACCATTAAGCGTCTACGGCGCCTCGAAGCTCGCGGGGGAGGCGGCTGTCTTGGCAGCGCATCCGCTTGCGACTGTGGTCAGATCCTCCTGGATCTACAGCCCATATGGCACCAACTTCGTTCGGACGATGTTGCGGCTGTCGGAAACGCGCCCGATTGTAAGGGTCGTTTGCGATCAACTTGGAAACCCGACCTCGGCGTCCGCGCTCGCGGCGGCGCTTCTCCAGATCGTGGAACGGGCGCTAACCGATGACCGGCGTACCGTCGCGGGCATCTTCCACCTCGCCGGCGAAGGGGCTACGAGCTGGCACGGTTTTGCGGAGGCAATCTTCGAAGGACTTGCCCGTCGTGGAGTGCGGCCTCCCAAACTCGAAGCGATCACGGCCGAACAGTATCCGTGCGCCGCGCGCAGACCTCCGAATTCGCGACTTGATTCATCCAAGGCCGAACGTGTGTTCGGAATTCGATTGCCGGCCTGGCAGCATTCTCTCGAAGCCTGCCTCGACCAACTCGTCGGAGAAGGAAATACCAATGCTGAAGGGAATCATTTTAGCAGGCGGCAGCGGAACCCGCCTCTATCCGATCACGCGCGTGGTCAGCAAGCAGTTGCTGCCCATCTATGACAAGCCGATGATCTATTATCCCCTGTCGACCCTGATGCTGGCGGGCATCCGAGAGATTCTGGTCATCACGACGCCGGCAGACCGGTGCCAATTTGAGCGACTGCTAGGTGATGGCAGCCAGTGGGGCGTTCGTCTCAGCTACGCGGAACAGCCCCGACCAGGAGGTCTCGCGGAAGCGTTCATTGTAGGCGCCGACTTCATCGGAAGCGATCGCGTGGCCATGATACTCGGGGACAATATCTTCTTCGGAGATGGCTTGAGCGAACTGCTCGCCAAAGCCGCGGCGCGCGAACAGGGCGCGACGGTCTTCGCGTATCACGTGCGCGATCCAGAACGATATGGCGTCGTCAGCTTTGACGAGACAGATCGCCCGGTGCGAATCGAGGAGAAGCCGAATAAGCCGGTGTCAAATTGGGCGATTACCGGCCTCTATTTCTTCGACAATCGCGTTGTTCAGTATGCTCGTCGCGTCGAACCGTCAGCGCGCGGAGAGCTTGAGATCACCGATCTGCAAACGCGCTACCTTTCGGCCAATGCTCTTCATGTGGAGCGAATGGGGCGGGGGTTCGCATGGCTGGATACCGGCACGGTCGAGTCGCTCATCGACGCGGGAATGTTCGTGCAGACACTTGAGAAACGCCAGGGAATGAAAGTGGCGTGCCTTGAGGAGGTCGCCTTCAGGCAGGGATTCATCGATCGCAAACAGGTCCTGGCGCTGGCCGAGCCGTTGGAGAAGAGTGGATACGGTAAGTATCTCAGTGAAATCCTTCGGTTCCCGCAGCCATTTCCGGCTCCGAAAATCGATGTCAGAGTCGATCAACATTAAATTGACGCCGCAAGGAAGCAAGCCGATGCATGACGAACTCTACACCGACGGGATTGACGAGGTCACAATCGGCGGATCGATCGTACGAGTGGACCTGGTAAGTCTTTCTCCCACGGAACGTGACGCCAACAATGCGCCCAAGAAAGTCTTTCTCCAGCGGTTGATCTTCTCAGCGGAGTCGTTCGCGAACTCCGTCGAGGTACTGCAGAACGCGCTTCAGGGGCTTGTCGACGCGGGCGTCATTCAGCGCTCTCAGCCGAGGGCGACCGTAGCGACGCCGCAAGCCTCCTCGTCGGCGGAGCGCATTTCGTTAGTTTCGGATCAACCGCGGTCTCCAAATGTCTCAACCAACTTCCGTTGAAATCGAGCGGTGTGAACCGGGCTCGTCAGCGTCCGACGACGAGGTTCGTTTCGCGGCGTGGACCGCACTTGAATGCCTTTCCAGGATTGCTACCCATCATGGTATCGACCTGCCGTCGGAGCGTCTGCGCCATGCCTATGCTGTCGGCGAACAGGAAGTCTCGACCAGCCTTGTGCTCCGCATGGCGCACGATGCCGGACTTCGTGCTCGATCGGCCCAGCTCGATTGGGAGGCGCTATGTCATCTCGGTGAAGCATACCCGGCCCTTGTTCAGCTCTCGAACCAGAACTGGGTCGTCGTCATGGGCGCTGGGACGCAGGGCGACGGTACGGAGACTGTAACGGTCTTCGATCCGCTGGCTGAGCGGAAGCACGAGCCGGTGGTTGTTGATACAGATCGGTTTTGTACGCGATGGTCTGGAACGGCGATCCTGTTCAAGCGCGAACGCCGGACAACGGACGCCCGCGGGGCCTTCGGACTGCGCTGGTTTGTACCGGAGATGCTACGGGAATGGCGTTTGTTCTCCGATGTCGCGATCGCTGCCGTCTTCCTTTATGCGCTCGGTCTCGCGCTTCCCATCTTCTTTCAACTCGTCATCGACAAAGTTCTTGTGCACGAGAGTTTCACGACGCTTTACGTACTCACGGCCGGCGCGATTGTTGCACTTTGCTTCGACGCCATATTCAGCTTTTTGCGTCGCTACCTGCTTTTGTATGCCACGAACAGGATTGATATCCGGGTCGCGACCAAGACATTCCGGCATCTTCTGGGACTTCCCGTAACGTTCTTCGAGCACATATCTGCCGGCGTCCTCGTGAAGCACATGCAGCAGGCCGGTCGGATCCGCGAATTCCTGACCGGCCGTCTGTTCTTGACCGCACTGGACGCGCTTTCGCTCTTTGTGTTCCTTCCTGTCCTGGCCCTCTACAGCATCAAGCTGACAGGCGTCGTACTGGCCTTCACCGCCGCGAGCGGGTGTGTGGTCGCCTTGTTGATGGGACCGTTCCGACGACGGCTCTATAGTCTCTATCAGGCCGAGGCCGGACGCCAGGCTCTTCTGGTTGAGACCGTGCACGGAATGCGCACGGTCAAGTCGTTGGCCATGGAGCCAACCCAGAACAGGGCGTGGGACGATCGCTGTGCGCAATCCGTTTCGATGCGCTTCGGTGTTGAAAAGATATCGGCGGGAGCTCAGGCGGTGACGGGCTTCCTCGAGAAGATGATGACGCTCGGCATCGTCGTTCTGGGCGCGCTGGATGTGTTCAGCGGCGAAATGACGATTGGCGCGCTGGTCGCCTTCAATATGTTGGCCGGACGCGTTTCGCAGCCGTTGGTTCAATTGGTGACCATGGTGCACGAATATCAGGAGGTTGCACTGGCCGTTAAGATGCTCGGGGAGGTCATGAACCAGCAGCAGGAACGGGACGGCCACCGCGAAGGGCTGCGGCCGGAGTTCGCCGGTCAAATCGAGTTCGAAAACGTGAGTTTCCGCTATGGCGACGGTCCACCCGTGCTGGACGATGTGTCGTTTTCGGTCGCACCTGGGTCGATCTTCGGAATTGTCGGCCGCAGCGGCTCGGGCAAGACGACGCTAACGCGACTTATCGCCGGAATGTATCCGGTGCAGCAGGGATTGCTGCGGATCGATGGTCACGATTCGCGTGAGCTGGATCTGGCCCATTTGCGGCGGAATCTCGGGATCGTACTTCAGGACAGCTTCTTGTTCCGGGGGACCGTGCGCGAGAATATTGCCTGCGTGAAGCGCGACGCGACGTTCGACGAAATCGTCAGGGCGGCTCGGCTAGCGGGCGCCGATGAGTTCATCGAGCGGCTGCCGAGAGGGTTCGACACCATGCTCGAGGAGCAGGCGTCGAACCTGTCCGGCGGGCAGAAGCAGCGCCTTGCGATCGCCCGCGCGCTGATCGTCGATCCGCGTATTCTGATCTTGGACGAAGCGACCAGCGCGCTCGACTCCGAGAGTGAAACGATCATCCGCCGCAACTTGCGCCGTATGGCGGAGGGACGGACCGTCATCATCGTATCGCACCGGCTCTCCATGTTGTCAGACGCGAGCCAGATTCTGGTAATTGACCGAGGCAGGATCGTCGACGTCGACCGTCACGATCGGCTGCTGTCGAAATGCACTATCTACAGGCATCTCTGGAATCAGCAGATGAGGCAGGTCGCATGACCGCCTCCAAGAATTCGCAAGCTGCAGCGGGGTTCGACAGAGCGGGGTCTCCGGCGGTTGCACGGCGGAGGCGGGGACTGTTGAGGCGAGCGCCGATAGAGCCGCGCGTCCTGGCGGAATTTCAGTCAGATGCCGTGGAGATCGAGCAACGTACGCCGCCGCGCGTAGGCCGGATCACGCTCTATTGCGTTGTAGCGGCGATAGCGGCCGGGGTCGTTTTTGCATGCGTCTCGCGTGTTGACACGGTCGTGACGGCGCAGGGCAAGCTGACTACCACGCGTCCCAACCTCGTTGTGCAACCGCTGGAAACCTCGGTTATCCGGGATGTTCATGTCAGGGCAGGTGACTCCGTTAACCGCGGTGAGGTGTTGGCGACGCTCGATCCGACATTTTCGCAGGCTGACCTTGATCAATTGCGCAGCCGGGTCGCCGCCTTCGACGCCTCCATTCACCGGATTCAGGCGGAGTTGGATGGTTCAGAGTACGTCGTTGTGGATCCTGCCGATTCCGACCAGGTCCTGCAACGCAAGGTGTTTATGCAGCGTAGGACCGCATTCGAGGCCCAAATCCAAAACTATGATGCTCAGATCGCGTCCGCTCAAGCCAATCTGAAGACTGCACACGACGAGGAGGATCTGCTGGGTCAACGATTGGACACGATGCGCTCTATCGAAGCCATGAGGAGCGCGTTGATGGCCAAGGAAGTCGGCTCAAGGCTGAACTTCCTGCTTTCCCAAGATGCGCGGCTTGAGGTCGAGAGCAATATGGCTCGCGTTCGCGGCAGCATCGTCGATAACACGCATCGTTTGGAAAAGGCACGCGCGGATCAGAGAGTATTCGCAGAAGAATTTCGGCGGACGGCCTATCAGGAGCTTGTGGAGACCATGCCGAAGCGCGACGGGGCCGCGGAGGAGCTCAAGAAGGTGCAGCTCCGCCGTCGGTTGATCGTACTGCAGGCCCCGGCCGACGCTGTGGTGCTCGAGGTTGCCAACCGAACTATCGGCTCGGTCGTACGCGAGGCCGAGACATTGTTCGTGCTGGTCCCTCGCGATGTGGCGCTCCAGGCGGAGGTCAGGATCGAGGGCAAGGACATCGGGCAGATTGCGGTCGGGCAGCCCGTGCGGATCAAATTCGAGGCATTCCCATTCCAGAAATACGGTACGGCGACCGGTGAGGTACGAGTCATCAGCCAGGACTCGTTCTCACCGGACCCGAAGGCCGAAGGTGCGAACCGCGCGCCAGCTCCCTATTATCGCGTACTGGTCGATTTGCGGGACACGCACCTTCGGCTGCCGTCGGAACGTGTTCAACTGATTCCTGGTATGGCGGTGGCGGCGGAGTTGAAGGTCGGAAAGCGCACGATCATTTCGTACTTCCTCTATCCCTTGATCCGCGGCCTGGATGAAAGCATTCGGGAATATTGACCTGGCAGCTGGGTTTGCAATCATGAACAGTCCGAATAGTAGTGTTAAGCTGGTGATGCCTGCTACGGCGAACAGGCCGTCGGCGAACTCTCCGCTGGTGAACTACGCGCTCAAGGGGTTGGAGCGCTGTTGGTTACCTAAAGAGCACCGTTGGTCGCACATTTATCACCTTGACGGTCGTGCTTCGGCAAACGAGTCGGTACCGCATAGCGACGTGTTTTATACCCTCAATGTGCTGCTTGGGATGTCGCGGGTTGCGGATCTGCCAAACGGTATTGATCTCTCTGAGATATTCCATCGAAATGCTATGAACCTCACCGCCCTTCCCGTGCGCACCTATGCCTTTGGTATGGCTTTGTGGGCCGCCGCCGAACTCGGCCTTCCGATTCCGGAGCAAGTGAATCGCAGATTGAAACAAATCCTTTCGGACCAGGCACGGTGGAATTCGTTCCGCGCGCAGGACCTAGGTATGCTGCTGACGGGAGTCGTGGCTCAAGCCAAGGCTGGCGAAAGGGAGTGGGCGTGTTTCGCCGAACCGCTCTATCGCTTCCTCAGGGAGCGTTTCGGTAGCGATTCCGGATTGTTCTTCGACGCGCCATTCGGGTTTCGGCGCCGTTTCGCATCATTTGCGACCGAGACCTATCTCTCGCTCGCTTGCTATCACTACGGCGAGTTCGCGGGTGACGCCTCCGCGCTTGTCATGGCGGATAAGTGTGTGCGCAATCTGATGGCGCTTCAAGGCCCCCAAGGCGAATGGCCTTGGTTTTTCGATGCGCTGAACGGCCGGGTGCTTGATTTCTACGAAGTCTATTCGGTCCATCAGTATGGAATGGCCCCAGCATTGCTGGAATGGGCGGAGCGCTATGAGCGGCGGGGAGCGCGGGACGCCCTTACTAAGGGATTCAACTGGGTGCTTGGTCAGAACCAGCTTGCACGATCCATGCTCGTGCCCGAACTGAACCTGACCATCCGCTCGCAGGTTCGCGAGCGTGAATTGAAGACCAAGGCACCGCGGGTGCTGCGAGCGCTCAAGAACGCCTGGCTCGGAGCCGGGCAGGAGACGCTGATCGACAGCGCTAGCGTGGGAGTTCGGCTCGAGTGCCGCAGC
Source organism: Bradyrhizobium sp. LTSP849 (assembly GCF_000938255.1). Lineage (GTDB taxonomy): Bacteria > Pseudomonadota > Alphaproteobacteria > Rhizobiales > Xanthobacteraceae > Bradyrhizobium. Next base: position 30,416 of record NZ_JYMR01000047.1, read on the forward strand.
TACGAACTTGGTTGGATCTTGTGGTCCTTCGGCCGGCGTACCGACCTGCGGAATCTAAGCCACCATGCGGCCTTCGAGGAAATGCCGCCACCGTCCGATGGCGAACCTGAGCCTGGGCGTCCGGTACGCTAGCGGTTCCAGATGACAGCGCTCTGGCCACGGAGCAACGCCAGCATCTTGGCGGTCCGATGGCTTCGGACGGCGCAAAGAACGGCGATCGCCTTGACTCGATCGCTTATTCCCCGGACGCGGCTGGTGGTCAGAACGCTGATCGCGCTAACCGCCGGCGACCCGAAGATGAGAAGCGCGAGCGCGAACCAGCGGATCTGCCAGCCGCGTCTGCCTTGCGCCATGTTGCGGTAGTGCGTGATTTGCCGGTCCCACTTGGCATAGAGCTCCTGAAGGGAACGCCGCGCAGGATGGAGCACGATCATCTCCGGAACATAGCGGAATTGGCGGCCAGCCCGGATTGCCAGTTGTCCCCACTGCATATCTTCCGCGAACTGGATGCCCGGGAACGGTCCGATAGCCGCAAAGTCAGCACGGCGGACAGCAAGGTTCGCCGTCACCGAGTAACCGTGCTTCGTAACGTACAGGCGGTTACGAAAGCCGAAAACGCTTTCGTACGCTTCGATCGCCGTTAAGCGTCCTTTGGCGAGCGGCCAAATCCGAACCTCCCCGCCAAGAATGGTTCCTGGCCCCGCCTGCTGAAACGTTTCATCAATAGCGGTGAGCCAGTCGGGATGCGCGCGGCAGTCCGCGTCCATGAAGGCGAAAATGTCCCCTCGCGCATTCGCGGCTCCGGCGTTTCTCGCCGGCCCGGGCCCCGGCTGCGACTCATGCAGCAGCCGTACGCTACGATGGGCGGCAATAACGTCTACGGGAGGCGTGGCAGAGCCGTTGTCCACCACGATGATCTCGAACAGATCCCGAGACAGGCTCTGGACGTCCAAGCTGCACAGACAGGCTTCCAGCGCGGCGGGTTGGTTGAGGTGCGGAACAATCACCGAAATCATGCGCTGATAATCCCTTCATTATTTAATTTTCCAGGGCTGTTTGCAGCGATTCCTTTCGCTGCAGCTCTGCCGTTTCAGTGTCGATTTAGGCGCCCGGCTTTTAATAATTTAAAACTTGCTATTAAATGGTTGCCAGCTATATTTGGATTAATAAACTTAAATCTAAATTAAACCAAGTGATGTTTTTGGAGGATTTTCCCATGCGTGCGTCATTCTTGGGGTGCCCCGTCGACCTTCTGACGATGGCAGAAACAGTCGAGCTGGCGCGCAATGCCATGCGCACCCGCCGCAGGCTGCAGCATGTAGCGCTGAACGTCGCCAAATTCATCAATATGCGATCCGATCCCATGCTCGCGGCCGATGTCGCCAATAGCGACGTCGTCAGCATCGATGGCATGGGAATTCTATGGGGCGCTCGTGCGCTTGGCCTCCCGGCTACTTCGCGCGTCACGGGCGTGGATCTCCTCATTGAGCTGCTCGCGGTGTGCGCGCAGAACGGCTTCAAGCCCTATTTCCTGGGGGCGACTCCCGACGTCTTGCGGCAGGCAATGGAACACGCGTGCGAGAGGCATCCTTCACTCGTCTTTGCGGGCCTACACGACGGCTATTTCAAGCGCGACCAGGAGACTGAGGTCGTCCGGGACATCCAATCCAGCGGGGCCGATTGTCTCTTCATTGGCATGCCGACACCCCGGAAGGAGCGCTTCCTCGCGGCCCATCGCGATGATCTCGGTGTGCCGTTTATCATGGGTGTGGGTGGTGGGTTCGACATTCTGGCGGGCGCCGTTCAACGCGCTCCGATAAAAATTCAGAAGCTTGGTCTCGAGTGGCTGTACCGCATCTATCAGGAGCCCGGGCGTATGTGGTGGCGATACGCCAGGACGAATACGCTGTTCGCAGGCATTCTTGCGCCGGCCGTTATGCGGCAGGCGCTTCGACGTTCGCTTGGAGCGCTCGGCACGGTTCCGTCGGGTACCAGCCGGATTGGAGGGTGAGGCGTGCACAAGCATTTTCTCATTCTCCTCGGGACCCGACCGGAGGCAATCAAGCTCTTTCCAGTCATCAACCGACTCAAGGCCGAAAAGCGCAAGGACATTACCATAACCATCTGTGCGACTGCACAGCACCGGCAGTTGCTCGATCAAGTCCTGAAGCTGGCCAAAGTGGTCCCGGATTTTGATTTGAACGTCATGACGGCCAATCAGACTCTGGATCATCTCACCGCCCGGCTGCTCGGGGAAATCGGCGAGCTTATGGACAAAGTCAAGCCTACCAGGGTTATTGTGCAGGGCGACACCGCGACGGCCATGACGGGTGCGCTGGCGTCGTATTATCATCGTATTCCGGTCTCGCACATCGAAGCCGGACTGCGAAGTGGAGACATCTTCGCTCCCTGGCCCGAGGAGGTGAACCGAAAGATCGTCGGGTCGATCGCCGATCAGCATTTTGCACCAACACAGCGCGCCGCGAGCGCGTTGCGCTCTGAGAACGTTTCCGATGACCGCATTCACGTCACCGGAAATACCGTGGTCGACGCTCTCATCTTCGCGAAAGCCATGGTCGAAGCCGACCCACAACTCTCTTGTCGTTGGGACGGCATCAAGAAACGCCACGGGAACCGCCGTATTATCCTGGTGACCTGCCATCGGAGGGAGAATTTCGGGGGCGGTGTTACCAACATTGTCAATGCACTAGAGACGATCCTGCGCAGGGAGGACGTTGCTATTGTGCTTCCCGTCCACCCGAATCCGAATGTCCGCGATGTTTTCGCGTCTCGGCTCGCGGACCACCCGAGGGTCGTTCTTATTTCGCCTCAGGAATACACGGACTTTGTGAGCCTCCTGTCGTTATCTCACTTGGTGCTGACCGACTCGGGCGGCGTACAGGAGGAGGCGCCGACTTTCGGGAAGCCGGTCCTGGTGATGCGCGAGACGACCGAGCGTCCGGAGGGAGTGGAAGCGGGCACGGCTCGCTTGGTCGGAGCGGACTACGACAAGATCGTTGCGGAGACATTCCGCCTTCTGGACGATGACGAAACCTACGCCGCCATGGCGCGCTCGCATAATCCGTTCGGGGACGGGCATGCTAGCGAGCGGATTGTGAAAGTCCTTCTCGATGCCTGAATTTCAGAAAGTCTGTGTCGTTGGGCTTGGCTATATCGGGTTGCCGACCGCTGCCCTGATTGCGAGCCGGGGGCTCAAGGTGGTGGGTGTGGACACCAATCAACGTATCGTCGATACAGTGGCGAGCGGCAAGATTCACATCGCGGAGCCCGACCTCGATGGCCTCGTATCCAAGGTCGTATCGAGCGGTGTGCTTACGACGTCGAACAAACCGGAGCCAGCCGACGTTTTCATCATCGCGGTACCTACCCCGATTGATCGCGAGAACCGGCCAGACTTGTCAAGCGTGAATGCCGCCGTCGAGAGCGTCTTAGACCTTCTGGTGCCTGGCAACCTCGTCATTCTTGAATCGACCTCGCCGATCGGAACTACCGAGGGTATCGCAAAACGTCTTGGCGAACGCAGGCCCGATTTGCATATCGGCGTCAACGGCAAGGAAGACGGAGCGATCTACGTCGCTTATTGTCCGGAGCGCGTGCTGCCAGGACGGATTTTGACTGAGCTCATCAACAATGACAGGTGCATCGGCGGGATTACATCAGCCTGCACACGGCGCGCTCAACGCTTCTACAAGATGTTCGTTCGCGGCGCCTGCGTTGGCACCACGGCGCGCGCGGCCGAGCTGGTCAAGTTGACGGAAAACGCCTTCCGCGACACCAACATCGCATTTGCCAACGAGCTTTCGCTGATCTGCGACAGGTTCGACATCAATGTCTGGGAGGTGATCGATATTGCTAACCGTCATCCGCGCGTAAATGTACTGCGGCCAGGGCCGGGAGTCGGCGGGCACTGCATCGCAGTAGACCCCTGGTTCATCATTGATTCCGCGCCGGATCTCGCGCGCGTCATGCGGACGAGCCGCGAAGTTAATAATGCCAAGACGCAAAAGGTCATCGAGCGCATTGAGGCGCTGATCGACGATCATCCGTATGCAAACGTTGCCTGTTGTGGACTGGCGTTCAAGGCCAACGTCGACGATTTGCGCGAAAGCCCGGCGATGGAGATCGCGACCCATCTAGCCGCGAAATATGGTGAACGGATCAAAATTGTCGAACCGAATTTGCGGCGTCTCCCACCTCAGCTCGCGGACTATCGCGTTGCGTTCATGAGCATCGACGAAGCGCTGCGCAGTTGCGAAATCGCAGTTCTTCTTGTCGACCATGATGAATTCAAGATGGTGCCGCTGGCAGAGCGCCGTCATCTCGATGTCGTGGACACGCGAGGCATATGGCAGGACATGCCAGCACGGACGTGATGGCCATTTTGTTCGACCACCAGCCAAACCAGATCAAGGTCTAAACCCAGAACAACGCCGAGGACAGCATGCCAAGCAGCCAACTGGGAATCGGGATTGTGGGGTACGGCTATTGGGGGCCGAATCTCGTTCGTAACTTTGCGGGCAGCCCCGCCGCCCGCGTTGTCGGCGTGAGCGATCTCGATCCGGGCAAGCTGGCCGTCAGTAATCGTCTCTATCCGGGCATTGTGACGACCCAGCACTATGAAGAGCTTCTGAAAAACCCCGAGATTGACGCAATCGCCATCGCGACCCCGGTGCATACACACTACGATCTGGCCCTTGCGGCATTGAGGGCCGGGAAGCATGTTTTGGTGGAGAAGCCCCTTGCGCCAAGCGCGGACCTTGTCTGCCGGTTGATCGATGAAGCCGATCGGCGCGGTTTGACGTTGATGGTTGATCACACGTTTCTCTACACGCCGGCAGTTCAAAAGATTCGTGAGCTCCTGTTGAAGAAAGAGCTCGGGGACATCTACTATTACGATAGCACCCGATCGAGCCTCGGCTTGTTCCAAAAGGATATAAACGTAATATGGGATCTAGCGGTGCACGACATTTCAATCATCCGCTATATTCTCGATGAGGAGCCAATCGCGGTGTCGGCGACGGGATCGTGCCACGTCGCCGGATCGCCGGAGAACATGGCTCACATCACCTTGTTCTTTGCGAATGCGTGCGTGGCCCATGTGAGCGTCAATTGGCTCTCGCCGGTCAAGGTGCGGCAGACATTCATTGGCGGCAGCAAGAAGATGATTGTCTATGACGACCTCGAGCCGACCGAAAAGATCAAGGTCTACGACAAAGGAATTACACTCGACGCGCCGTCCGAAGATGCGCATCAATTTCGGATCGGTTATCGTGCCGGGGACATGTGGGCTCCCCACATCGCGCCGACCGAGGCGCTGCAAACGGAAGTCGAGCATTTTGTCGAGTGTGTGCGTACGGGCGCGCAGCCGATTTCGGACGGGATCTCGAGCCTCCAGGTGATCGAGGTGCTGGAGGCTGCATCGCTTTCTATCGCGCAGCGAGGCGCGCCCATATTCCTCAAACGGTTGCGCGGAATTCCGGAACGCACCAGAGCGACGGCATAATGGTGCCATGACGTAGCATCTCATCGTGGCAGGTGTGGCAGCAGCGCAATGAGCTCAGTACAGCGTTCGATCTTGTTTTCGGCGTTCGACCGCTACGCCAGCCTTCTGCTTTTCGTTGTCGTGACCGCGGTGCTTGCCCGTTTGTTGTCGCCGTCGGAGTTCGGCATCTATGCGGTTGCGAACGCCATCATATCGGTGATCTCTGCTTGTTTTCAGGAGTTTGCAGGTGCGAGCTATTTGGTTCAGAAGCGAGAATTGACGCGCGCAAATGTGCAGACCACGTTCACGATTACTATGGTGATCTCGGCGGCGGCCGCCATGGCTCTATTTGCGCTTGCCCAACCGCTTTCGCACCTATTCGAGATGCCAAGCTTGAAGCGCGGCATCGAGGTTTCTGCGCTCAATCTTCTCCTGTTGCCGTTTTCCGGAACCATATCGGCGCTGTTCCGGCGAGAGATGGAATTCGGCGTGCTGGCGATCTGCAATCTGATAGCCGGTATGGTGGTCGCGACCGTTTCCGTCGTCCTCGCAGTTGCTGACTTCAGCTACATGGCGCCGATCTGGGGTGGCGTGGCGGGCAACGCGATGTTAGCTCTGATGCTGCTGATGTGGCGGCGCGATTTTGGCGCGATGCGCCCGTCGCTGCTCGATTGCCGTGAGATCGTCGGCTTCGGTCTTTATTCCGGTGCGGTTAGCGTCGTTAACGTATTCTACGGCCTCGCGCCTCAGCTGTTTCTGGCAAAGATTCTCGACTTCGCCTCGGTCGGTCTGTACAGCCGGGCGACCGCCTTGACGCAAGTGTTCGACAAGTTGGTCACGCAGGTCCTAAGCCCTGTAATCATGCCGGCGGTTGTCGCCCGTAGCAAGGCCGGAGGCGACTTGAAGTCCGTCTACCTTGACGCCGTTCAGTTGCTCTCTGTTGTACAATGGCCGTTCATGATTTTTGTCGCAGTCATGGCGCGGCCTATCGTTTTGCTCTGGCTTGGTCCGACCTGGCTGGAAATCGTTCCGGTGGTGCGCCTTCTATGTGTCGGTAGCTTGGCGCTGTTCGCTGCCTGCCTGACCTACCCGGTATTCGTTACCGTCGGAAGGGTACATGATGCGCTGATCTCGTCTCTGATCTCGCTTCCGCCATCGCTTCTCGTCATTTTCGGGGCATCGTTCCTGGGCGTAGAGGCGGTGGCAGCATCGGCGATCCTGACGTTGCCATTCCAAGCCGCCGTGGCGGTATATTTTCTCGGGCGCCAACTCAACTTCAGGCCCGGAGAATTTGCGCGTGCTCTGCTAAAGAGCGGAATTGTAACGGCTATCGCATCATCCGGTGTGATTATAAGTGCAACGTTGACAGAGGCGGAGAGCCTCGCGCCCGTTGTCGCTTTGATGTCAGGGGGCGTCGCCGTCGCGTTATGTTGGTGGCTGGGGCTGGTTATCACGGGACACCCGCTGCTGCATGAACTTCATCGGGCTGCAATCGGTCTGGTCGAGTCGCTCCAGGGCCGTCGCGCCCGATACCCGTAGCCGTATAACTAGGAGTTCAAACATGCCCATAACGCAAGACGTCAAGCTTGGTCGTGACGTCCGCATCCTCCATCCCGAACTGGTCAATTTATATGGATGCGAAATCGGTGATGAGAGCAGGATTGGCACGTTCGTCGAAATCCAGGCTGGCGCAATTGTCGGTGCTCGCTGCAAGATATCGTCACACAGCTTCATCTGCGAAGGTGTAATCATCGAGGACGAGGTATTCGTCGGCCATGGCGTTATGTTTACGAACGACAAGCATCCGAAGGCGACCACGTCCGATGGCCGTCCTCAGGGGGCTTCCGACTGGACGCTACAGCGCACCCAGGTGGGGAAGGGAGCGTCCATTGGCTCGAATGCTACAATTCTATGCGGTGTGACGATCGGGGCCGGCGCATTGGTCGGCGCCGGAGCGGTGGTAACGAAGGATGTGCCGCCGGCAGCCATTGTTGCGGGAGTGCCGGCTCGCGTTGTTTCCGCGAAAAACACGACGTTGACTGACCGCATATCTCAAACAGCTCCATAAACCATCTTTACGAGTTGAGTCCTCGATATCCATTGCGCCGATTTAATGCTTGATTAATTAGAATAATAATAGTTTAAATATTTTAAATCTCGACAAGCTCTGAGGTCATACATTGATACCATTTCTGGATTTGAAAGCCCAATACAGCCAGATCAAGTTCGACATCGACGCGGCAGTCGCACGGGTTATCAACAGTGCGGAGTTTGTGCAGGGGTCGGAGGTGACGGCGTTCGAGCAACGTTTTGCGGATTATTGCCAGACGGCCCATTGTCGCGCAGTGAACAGTGGGACATCGGCGCTTCATTTGGCGCTGCTCGCGGCAGGCATTGGACCGGGCGATGAAGTCATCACCGTGTCGATGACGTTCGTCGCGACAACCGCGGCCATTCTCTACAGCGGCGCCAAGCCGGTGTTCGTCGATGTCGATCCGGCAACATGGACAATGGATCCAGCCGCCATCGAGGCCGCGATAACGCCGCGAACGAAAGCGATCCTACCCGTTCACCTTCACGGACTGATGGCCGAGATGGATCCGATCATGTCGATCGCCCGTCGCCATGGCCTGGTGGTCATTGAGGACGCGGCGCAGGCCCACGGTGCGGAATACAGGGGCCGCCGCGCCGGCTCGATTGGCGATCTCGGATGCTTCAGCTTCTATCCCGGCAAAAATCTGGGCGCATTTGGCGAAGGAGGAGCAGTCGTAACGAACCGGCCCGAATTCGCGCGCCGCGTGGCATTGCTGCGCGATTGGGGCCAGGAGGCAAAATACGACCACGTTATCGCCGGATACAACTATCGGATGGACGGCATTCAGGGCGCGGTACTGAACGTGAAGATGCGTCACATCGAATCCTGGACAGAGGCGCGACGTACGATCGCCCGGCAATACGATGCGTTGCTATCGAGCCTTCCATTCGCTCACCCCGAGCCGCCTTGGCACAGCCGCCACGTCTACCACGTGTATGCGATCAGGTTGCCGCAGCGCGAGGAGGCCCTGAAGAGGTTGCGTGAGGCGAGCATCGGCGCCGGAATTCACTACCCCGTTCCGGTGCACCTGCAGAAGGCATATGCGGAACTCGGCTATCGGCCCGGCGATCTTCCTGTCACCGAGATGCTTGCAAACGAATTCCTTTCACTTCCGGTCTATCCAGAGTTGCTGCCGGAACAGGTGGCCGAAGTCGTATCGACATTGGCGTGTCTGGCGACATCATCCTCCAGCCGGCCGGTTAGCGCCGAAGACCAAACTTCACAAGACCTCATGGCAAGGTCCCACAATAGGAGAGCGTCTTGATCGATCTCAAGGGAAAACGGGTTCTGGTCACCGGCGGGGCGGGATTCATCGGCTCGCATATCGTTGATCTGCTCTGCGACGAGGGCTGCATCGAAATCGTCGCCCTCGACAACATGGTCAGGGGCAGGCCTGAAAATGTACGGCGGGCGCTCGGCCGTGGACCGGTGCGGTTGGTTCATGGCGACATACGCGATCGCAAGCTGATGGAGGCGTTGGTCAAGTCCGCCGATATCGTCTTTCACCAGGCTGCCCTGCGCATCACTCATTGTGCAACCGAACCGCGCCTTGCCAAAGAAGTCATGGTGGACGCCACCTTCGACCTGCTCGAGCTGTGCACCAAATACGACATCGAGAAGATCATCGCAGCATCGTCCGCCTCCGTCTACGGTATGGCCGAGGAGTTTCCAACGACCGAGCGGCAAAATCCGTATAATAACCGAACTCTCTACGGCGCGGCCAAAGCGTTTAACGAAGGGCTGCTGCGGGCCTTCAATGATGTAAGCGGCCTCGACTACGTGGCATTTCGCTATTTTAATGTCTATGGCAGCCGCATGGATATCCACGGGCGGTACACCGAAGTGTTGATCAGGTGGATGGAGAGGCTCGAAGCAGGGTTGTGTCCAATCATCTTTGGTGATGGCCATCAAACCATGGATTTCGTGCACGTCCGCGACGTCGCGCGGGCCAATATTCTCGCGGCCAGGGCAAAGGTTACCGATGAGGTCTTTAACATCGGCAGCGGTACCGAGACCAGTTTGATCCAACTCGCTGAAGCTCTCGCATCGGTGATGGGGCGCCGCGGCCTCGCGCCCGAATTGGCACCTGAGCGCTCGGTCAACCCGGTCCCGCGTCGGCTGGCATCCACGGGCAAGGCGGAGCGCCTGCTGGGCTTCCGCACCGCGGTTTCACTTGAGCAGGGTCTTGCAGACCTGGTGAAATGGTGGCGCACCGAACGTGACGCGACGGTCCGTCAAGGACAGGCGGCGGCGTCGTGATTCCGATTGCGGCACCCCTTCTGGCCGAGGCGGAGGCTGACGCTGCCCGCGAAGTCGTGCTATCGGGCTGGCTCTCGCAAGGGCCGCAGGTCGCCGCATTCGAGCGCGAGTTCGCTTCCCAGGTCGGTGCCCCGCACGCGTGTGCCGTAGCGAATTGCACGACCGCCCTGCAGCTCGCCTTGGCCGCGTTGGAAATTGGTAGCGGCGATGAGGTGATTACGGTCAGTCACTCCTTCATCGCGACCGCGAACGCCATCCGATATCAGGGCGCTACTCCGGTGTTTGTCGATATTGATCCGGAGACATACAATCTGGATTGCCGGCAGCTAGCCGAAGCCATTACCGAGCGAACCCGAGCGGTCATCGCAGTCCATCAGATGGGTATGCCTTGCGACATGGCCGCGCTCTTGGCCGTGGCAAATCGCCACGGCATCACCGTGATCGAGGATGCGGCCTGTGCGATCGGCTCGCAAATCCGGATAGGCGAGGAGTGGCAGCCGATCGGCAGGCCCCATGGACACATTGCGTGCTTCTCCTTCCATCCCCGGAAGGTAATGACGACTGGCGAGGGCGGAATGCTCTCCACCGCAGACCCTGAGCTCGATCGCAAGTTCAGGCTCCTGCGCCAGCACGGTATGAGCGTTCCGGACAGTGTGCGTCACGGCTCGCCGCGCGTCATCTTCGAGGAATACCTCCTTGTCGGCTACAACTACCGAATGACCGATATACAAGCGGCGATTGGGCGCAAACAGCTCGAGCGGCTTCCGCAGCTGATTGCTCGACGGCGCAGGTTAGCATCTCGCTACGTCGAACTGCTTGGCAATACCGAGGGACTGCGGTTGCCTTTCGAACCGGAATGGGCCCGGTCGAACTGGCAGAGCTATTGTGTACGTTTGCCAGATCGAATCGACCAGCGGGCGATGATGCAATCGTTGCTCGATCAGGGAATCGCCACGCGCCGCGGCATTATGTGCTCGCATCGCGAAGCGCCTTATGCTGGCTTGAAGCCGCGTCATGTTCTGCGGCAATCGGAGCTCGCTCAGGATCACGCCATCCTGCTGCCGCTCTATGCACAGATGAGTGACGAGGATCAGGAGCGCGTCGCGACCGCTGTAAGGGCAGAACTCGCCCGCTGAGACTACGACGCGCCGTGTAGCAGGTCAGCGATCGGGGTGCTGGGATATCTCTGGGGCCGTATCCGACGCGACCATATCGGTTCGAGAGGCGATTGGTTTCATCGCGTGATGCGCTGTGGATAGAACGGCAGAGATTCGAGCGAGATCATTGTCGTCTTCCCCGGAAGCCGAACCAATCCATCGCCGGTACTTCCGCTGAAGCTTGTAGCCGGCAACGCTGGCAACGCATCGAGTGGCATCTGCGAAACGTTGTTGGGTAGATAGCTTGTTGCGCACGGCGCGCAGATAAATCTGCTCAATCGCTCGTGCTGCGTGCTCAAGGCTGAAGCGGTGTTCCACCAAACGGCGCCCGAATGCCCCCAAATCACGACGGAGCGGTGCAGAGGTGAGGGCGGTCTCGAGAGCCGATCGAAGTGCCTCTGCGCCGGCACCACGAGAGCCCATGCCGAGGCCGTACCAGCCCTGTCGTAGGAAAATCGGGGCAGTCTCCTGCGTCAAGAGTTCGCTGAATCCGTGCTCGCCAATGACCACCAGCGGCTTGCCAAACGCCATGCCTCGCAGGGCCGAACCTCCCTGGCCGATGATAATGTCCGCGGCAGCGTAGGCCGGGCGTGGATCCGACATCTCACCCACGAGCACGACTGCTGTTCGGCCGGCTGCGGCATTGGCCCCGGCTGCGCGCTCGGAGACGAGGGGCCGCGCGGGCCCGTCACCGATGATGATCAGCCGCACGGGCCGCCCGTCGAGGGCCATCGCCCCGACGGCGTCGCAGGCCGAAAGCAGACCCTCCAACTTAAGGTTCGGCACCAGCCGACAGATCATCGCGATCGTTATCTCGTCAGGTGCAATTCCGTAAGCAAGGCGAAAACCGGAGCCATCCAGCAGCGGGTGGTCGGATATCGTGTCGACCGGTGGCTCGAGCAGGGTGACGTCTCGATGTCCAGCCGCGAGGGCGGCTTGCCGGATCATTTCTGTGCCGACAGTCAGGGGAGTGTTGCGTGGAAGGAAGGGCGGCACGGACATCGACATAACCGTCCCGACCACGGCGGCCCTGCTCGATAGAGCTAGGCTCAGAAAGGCCTCGACTATGGGCGGCCACTCATGGCCGTGCACCACATCGATCGAACCTTCCTTGACGATACTGCGCAGCATGCGGCCGACGGTGGGCGACGGCCGGGCCCGATGCCGCGGAAATTCGACATGCCTAAGGCCCGCCTCCCTCACCCTGTCCAGGAGAGGACCAGGTTCGGAAGCCACAGTCACATCATGACCGAGATGTTGAACTGCCTCGGCAAGCTGCAAAGCATTGAGTTGTGATCCTCCCAACTCCATAGAATGTGGGTAGATCAGCACCTTCATGCCGGCATGATTCCTCAGGATGGCTGCCTCGGTCGGGGATGTTCGACGGAATTCACATCGTTTTTCAATGGTGGAACAGCGTTTAAATTAAATCAATAATAATGTCGACATTAAAAGATAAAATGTTTAGCTTGGGAGATATGTTTCTCATATTTGCAGCAGCGTAATCCCTGAAACCAAGATTTGGCGGGCGCGATGAATACGCATGTCACTCAGGAGGCGGTGAGGCGGGCGGCCCACGCTCCGCCTCGTGTGCTGGTCGCAATTGCGAGTTATGGGAGCACCAATGATCTTCATCTAGAACGTGTCGTCAAGGAATATAGGTCGATGGCATTCGCCGTCGATATCGTCGTGCTCTCAAATCTCGACAAACGGGCTTCGCTCGGAACAGATTGTATTGTCGGGCTGCCCAGCAAGAATCCGTGGTCTTTGCCATTCGCACACAAGAAGCTGTTTGCAGAGCGCTGCGACCAATACGACCTCTTCATTTATTCGGAAGACGACATCCTGGTCACCGAGCGGAACATCCGCGCTTGGCTCGAAGTGACACCATTCATGTCCGGGAACGAGATTGCCGGTTTTCTACGGGTGGAATTTGGGAAAGATGGCCGCCGAAACTACCCCGATGTTCATGCTCATTTTCACTGGGATCCTTCCTCGGTCAGACGGCGGGGCGATTGTGTTCTGGCGCATTTCACCAATGAGCACGCTGCCTGCTTTGTCCTGACGCGCGAGCAGCTCCGTAACGCGCTGCGTTCTGGGGGATTCGACGTTGTTCCGCATGAAGGTAAGTACGATCTTGCCTGCACAGCAGCAACAGATCCGTATACCCAGTGCGGGTTGACCAAATTGGTCCCGATCTCCCGTCTGGAGGATTTTACCGTACACCACCTGTCCAACCGCTATATCGGTCAGATGGGTGTCGGCGCAGAAGAGCTTCGCCGGCAGACGGACGCTCTGATGCAAGTCGCCGAAGGCATGTACGATGCCTGCTCCTTGCTGCCAACGGAAACCCGTCTCCGGCATGCAGCTTTTTCGAAGGACTATTATGAGCCAGCGGCAGACGAAATCGTGTCTCTGGTGCCGACAGCTGCGCGCAGTGTTCTCTCGGTCGGTTGCGGCTCCGGCGGCACGGAAAAGCGGCTGCAGGCCGGCGGTTTGCGAGTGGTGGCAATACCTCTGGATCCCGTGATCGTGGCCGGTCCGGCCGCGAACGGAATCGAAATGATCTACGGAGATATGAATGGTGCCGAACGAAGGCATCGCCAAGCATACGACTGTGTCATTTGCCTTAACCTCCTGCACCTCGCCCGTGATCCGCAGAAGCTGCTCCAGCAGCTACGGTGGTTCATGCACGAGCGATCGGTTGCCGTCATCCAAATGCCCAACATGAGGTCTCCGAGGGCGTTTCGATCCTACCTCCGGGCGGCGAGGCAATCCAAACGGTCCAGCAAATATCAGGTCTTTGGAGTCCATTTTGCGTCGGCTCGGCAACTGAGGAAGTGGTGCGCCGCAGCGGGACTGCACGTTGACAAGGTGCTCGGAATTCCAGCGCGTCGCGGTGATGGCCTGTTTGGCATGACGTCAGTTCTTGCAGGGATAATGCCGAGGGCTCTTTCACTTCCGCTCGCTGAGTCCATCGTCGTGATCGCTTCAAAAGCAGGGAAAGATGGCCGCGCCGTCGAACCGCAGGTGCTGGGTTCCGATTGAAAGGCAGCTCGATGCTCCGCGTGGTTCATGCATTAAATATAATCATTGTTTAATTTCTTTTGACATTTAATAATCTCGTCGGGATAATGCTTTAATATCAATTTGCGCGAGAATTCGATGTCTTTGATCCGGCGAGCGACGATCAGTGACCGGCTCGCCAGCGTGTCAGCCCGAGGACCTGGTTTTGACCAGATCAGGCTTGTGGCCGCGCTGATAGTCCTCGCTCACCACGCGTGGTGGGGCGTCAATGACGTTCTCTATCAGTTCAGCGGCGGTTTCATTCAGCTCGGTCTGTTTGCAGTCGTTATTTTCTTTTGCGTAAGTGGCTTCCTGCTCGCACCGGGCCTGGTTCGATCGGGCGACTTGGTTAAGTTCGCAGTGAATAGAGCGTTGCGGATTTTCCCCGCACTTTTCGTCGTTGTCGTCGCGTCTATGTTCGTGTTGGGCCCCGCCCTCACGACTTACTCCTTGGCTGACTATTTTGGGAGCCCCGAACTCTACTCGTACCTGAAAAACGCCGTCACGCTGATGTCTCACTACCTGCCCGGGGTCGTGCGGTATGGACATGAAGTTCAGATCAATGGCCCGCTCTGGACGCTCAATATCGAGATCTGGTCATATGCGGCGCTGGTAGTGCTGAGCGTCGTCGGATTTCTAGGCCGTCGCGTGCTGACGTTGGTTGTTTGGGGCCTGTTCTATCTTGCCTATGTCGCGCTGGCGTTCGCTCCTTCGCTGCACGCCCTTTGTCCGCAACGCCTCGTGGACTTCATCAGTCTCTTCATCTACTTCATCACCGGCACATGTCTCTATCTCTACGGCGACAGAATTCCGTTATCGGGATTCTGGGCGGGGCTGGCTGTGGGACTCGCATTGGTTGGCGCAGCCGGAGGATTCAGTGCGGTCGTGCTGCCGTTATGCATACCCTACGTCGTGGTGTATTTCGGACTTTCCGACCTCGCCGCTCGAGTGCCGCTCAAGCACGATCTGTCATATGGCGTATATTTGATCCATTCGCCAGTCATACTGGCGATGGTGACGATGTTTGATCTTCAGGCCGGCTGGCGGCTGGCCACTTTCGCAGCACTCGCGACTCTTATTCTGGCGTACGCCTCTTGGCGATTTGTCGAAGAGCCGGCGCTGAGGCAAAAGGCACCGGTCTTCAATTGGGTGTCCTCGCGCCTCCGGACCTTTGCCCGTCGGCAGCGTCTCGTAATCCCCGCTGCGGCGCGACAATACGAGCGGCGCCACAATGTGATGGAGAACCTTGAAGCTGATTCAGTGCAGCGGCGCGAAGGCGCGTATACACCCGATTTGAAGGCGGTAGTCCGCATCAGACGGAGAGCTCTTAAGGGAGCAGAGTTACGATGAGCAACGCTTTCGGTGGTGAAAAGCCGTTGGGATCGGGCAGCCAGCTGGATGTCTCGATCATTGTGGTGAGCTACAATACCCGAGACATCACGCTCGACTGCCTGTCGTCAATTGTCGTGGAAACATTGGTTGCGAGCTATGAAATAATCGTTGTCGACAACAACTCATCCGACGGCAGTGCCGCTGCGATCTCGCGTCAATTCCCTGAGGTCAAATTGGTTGCGCTGGATGACAACGTTGGGTTCGGTCGCGCCAACAATATGGCCGTACAGGAGGCGCGCGGTCGACGAATACTTCTACTCAATCCGGACACGATCATTCTTGACCATGCGATCGATCGCCTGGTCGAGTTTGCCGAAGAAAATCCTTCATTTCATGTGTGGGGCGGACGCACGCTCTTTCCGGATGGCAGCCTCAACCGTACGTCCTGCTTTCGAAGAATGAGCCTGTGGAATTTGTTATGCTTTGCGCTGGGGTTTACATATTTCGGCCGGGAAAATCGGATTTTCAATTCCGAGGCCTATGGCGGGTGGGACCGAGATACCGAGCGGCACGTCGACATCGTTACGGGCTGTTTTCTGCTGATAGACCGAATGCTCTGGGACAAGCTCGGAGGCTTCGATCCGATATTCTTCATGTACGGAGAAGAGGCGGACCTCTGCCAGCGTGCACGCTCATTGGGGGCGCACCCCGCCGTCACGCCTGACGCCACCATCGTCCACTATGGCGGCGCATCGGACATCGTGCCTGTCGACAAGCGGGTCAAAGTGTTCAAGGGGCGGATGACGCTGATCAATCGCCATTTTGGCTGGCCGGCGCGGACGATCGGCCATGTGTTGCATTTGATTGCACCGCTCACACGCTGGTGCGGCTACGGAATGGCGGCTGCGGTAGCGCGAAATTCGGAATGGCGAAGGAATGCCGAATACTGGGGAGCAGTCTGGAAGCGCCGCCGAGAGTGGGTCAACGGCTATCAGACATACAGGGCCGAAGCAGCGTGATGATGATGGTATCCGCCGGCAGTGCCGGATCGACGGCAGGCGGCTGTAAGCGCCGATGGGGACGCGGTGTGCTCGCCACAGCGTTCATTGTCGGTTGGGTTTCCCTATTCGAGATTGCGACAGGCCTGGCACTCGAGCCGAACGATCCGGCGAAGCCGCGATTGTCCGCATCTTGGCCCGATGCAACCAGTACAGGGCCCGGTGATCACAAGCTGGAGCGATCCGGGCCGCTTACGGTCACTTCTGGAGGTACGACTATTTCAGGCCTAGATATCCATGGCGGTGTTACCATCAGCGCCGACAACGTGACCATCGAGATGTCACGTATCTCGGCAAACGCCTGGGCCGTCATCAAAATCGATCCACACCAAACCGGAATTGTCGTGAGGGATTGCACGATCGATGGATTGGGCGCGGACCCTGATGGCAACGGAAACCAGGGCATCATGGGGCAGGGCACATTCCTGCGCAACAACATCTCCAACGTCGAAAATGGCATCGTGCTGACTGGAAATAGAAACCTGATCGAGGGCAATTTCATTCACGATCTCGATGCCGGCGGCACCCCGCACTATGACGGTATTCAGATCGATGGCGGAATTTCCGACGTGGTCATCCGGCACAACACGATCATCAATTCGCATGGCGCCGCCAGCGCTATCATGATTGACAACGAATTTGGACCGGTCTCCAACGTCGTAATCGAGGACAATCTCCTGGCGGGCGGCAGCTATACGATCTATTCCGACGGGAAGTTTAACGACAGTCCAATATCCGGCATCTCGATCACCAATAATCACATTGGTCCTGGACAGTACGGGCCCGTCCTGTTTCGGAAGAATAGGCCCAACTATCTTCAGAATGAGAACGATGGTTGGTCGTTGGTTCGTAATCTGAGATTTGATAGTTCGGCGCGGGAGTAGTCTGCACATGAAGCGCCGGCTTGTTGTGCCGCATCAACTGAGCGGCATGCGTGGTCCGCCACCGCTCGCCGACCGGTTCGAGGAGCTCGACGCATGAGTTACTCCGGCAATGCTCTTGTCGCGAGGCGGCCCTACGCGCGCGCCACCGCGGTCGAGCTTTCATCGACCGTGCAGCCGCGCACGAGTCTTGCTGTTCCGCTGCTTCTCGTCGGCATTGTGCTGCCGTCTGGCTTGCAGTTGCTGATCGCCGGCGCAAAGCTGACGCCGACGCGGATCGGCTTGATCATTTTGTTCCTGCCGGCGCTTAGCCGGTTAATGCAGCCTAACCGACGGCTGCTGATATCGGATGGGCTGGCGGCGATGCTCGCGATCGGAATGGTGGTCGCGGCTGGCTATGCTGCCGGGCTTCAGTCGGCGTTTTCCGCCGCTGCTGAGGCCCTTGACTTCGTTGGAGGGTATTTCGTTGCACGTGTGTTTGTCTTCGGGCCGACCGCGATTCGACAGTTCGTTCGCTTGCTGAAAGTGTTCACGGCGATTGCAATCTGCGTTGCGGTAGGGGACGTTCTGACCGGGCATTGGATCGCCCGGGAGGCCGTAGCTGCTATCTTTCCTCCGCAGGAAATGTTCCTGACGGATGATCCTTCGAGCGGAGATGGCGTGCGGGCCGGGCTCCGTCGCGCAATATCAACGTTCGATCACCCTATCCTCTATGGCGTATTCTGCTCGCTGGCCGCGGCGATCTTGCTGTACTCACCGGAAAGGGCCGCGAAGCGATTGATGTGGGCGGGCCTGTGCTTCGTTGGTGGGCTGCTGTCGCTTTCTTCGGCGGCTGTCATGGGTATAGCGATCGTCGGCTCGAGCTACGTCTATGATCAGTTGATGTGGCGCAGTTCTTGGCGATGGAGCCTGCTGTGGATTGGCGCCGGGGCTTTTGTTGTTGCGGTCACGCTTGCCGCAAACAATCCGCTCAGCTGGATATTGTCGCACGTAACGTTCGATCCGCAGACGGGCTTTTATCGTCTCATGATCTGGGACGCCGTGTCGGCCCAGGTCTGGCAGGCACCATTAACAGGCGCAGGATTTGTGACATTTGGATATTATCTGCTCGATCGCACGGTCGACAGCGTGTGGCTGGTTACCAGCCTGCATTACGGCGTGCCGGTTACCATCTTGCTGATTGGTCTGAACCTCTCGGCGCTGTTGCCGGTTCCGGGTCAGCGCCCGAGTGAAATTCAAAGAGGATTTACGATCGTCTGCCTGGTCTTCCTGCTGACCGGGCTGACGGTGCATTTCTGGAATTATATGTGGACATTCTGGGGCGTTTGCATCGGGGTGCGCGCCTCGCTCCGGGAATGGCAGATGTTGGGAGCGCAAGATGAGCAACTTTGATGTGGCCACGTCGTCGATTGGAAGCTTCAGGGGACGTTTGCGTCCATACGTCTGGTCGATACGCAGTGGGCTTCGGACGATCCGCTTCTTGTTCGGAAGATTCGAGAGAATGTGCCCGGTATGCGGATATCGGGGGCGTTTCTTTGCCTATGCCAATCCGCTTGGATTGGGCATCAACATCGATTCGCTGTGCCCGAGCTGTCTCTCGCATGAGCGGCACCGATTGTTGGCGTTATGCGATGCCGAGCGGGACTTGTTTGCGGGCAAGGATATCTTGCACTTCGCACCTGAGGCCGGGCTCAAAAAGTATCTACAAGCGAGAAAGCCGCGCAGCTATGTGACCTGCGAATTTGGCGGCAGGGGCGCAGATCTAGATATCAATATTGAAAACATTGGCATCGAGAATGACAAATTCGATGTGATTATCTGCTGCCATATTCTGGAACACGTGGACGACCGTCTCGCAATACCGGAATTGTTCCGGATCTTGCGCAAAGGCGGCACGTTGGTTGCGATGATTCCTATCATCGAGGGTTGGCAGAAGACGTTTGAGGATCAGGCGAGGCAGAAGTCGGTGGACGACCGCATATTGTATTTTAATCAGCACGATCACGTCCGTTTTTTCGGTAGCGATTTCCGAGAACGGCTCGAGCAGGCCGGCTTTATCGTCGATGAATTCACCGCGGTCGAACCGGCGGTTTCACAATGTGGACTTATTCGGGGGGAGAAGGTGTTTCTGTGCCGAAAGGTCTAGTTGGAAGTTCCGAGCCCACATAGGGACGGCGGACTGCCTTCGCAGAACACAACTATCGCAGACTCATGCTTGTCAAGGTGTGGGCACCACTCGCGGCGCGGCCCCCGGTTCGGAACGGCGGCTTCGAAGCTTCGTTGCAGTAACACTTGCGATAGCACCTCCATGAACAATTTCACGGACATTGTGCCGATGGACGCGCGCGCACGCGAATGACATCTCCATGCAGCACCTGGATCGCTCGATGCGGCCGACATCTGGGTCCTTGCCACAGAGAGACCTGGATTGAGGTCACTAATTTAATCCCTATAATCGGTGCCAATTATATATGCGATCGTATTCTTAATTAATATCTTCGTATAAAGGGTTGTTTGCCTCCCTGATCGGCCAGGGGTGTGTGCCCGTCTCCGCAAGAAAAGTGTCTTTAAAACCGCCTGTCATCGGATTTCATCGCGATCCAGGGCGCGGCTAGAAGCAAATTGCGTTTATTTTCCGTGATGTAAATTCTAAAGTGAAGTCTCGCGATTCGTGAGTTTGACGACGCACGCAGCTAAATGACCTTAGCGGAGCCGTGGTGTCGTCAAAAAAAGGCCTTCTGTAGCCGACCATTAACGCTGCGTTAAGCATGGCATCGGCGGATCTCGTTTGGGCGATTAAATCGCGAGATCGGAAAGTTCGAAAAAGTCCGAAAGCGTCGAGTGTCAATTAACGGGGACAACACAGAGACGGAGAGACTATTTTGGCAGCAACTTCAACGACTGCATGGCCTGACGCGACGAACACCGGCGTGCCGGCGGGAGTAACTCTAACTCCATCTGGTGACGTAGTGATCACCAAGGCAGGGGCGGTGATCTCGGGACTCAACATCACAGGAAGCGTCTATATCCAGGCCGACAATGTGACGCTTGTGAACTGCAAGATCACGTCTGGTGATTGGGCGGTTGTGAACATCGATTCCGGAGTGACGGGCGCGGTGGTCAAGAACTGCACCATCGATGGCACCGGCCGTGCTCCCGACGGTACAGGCAACCAGGGCATCATGGGGAGCGGCACGTTTGTCGGGAATAATATCTTCAATGTCGAGAACGGGATTGTGCCCGGAAGCAACTCCGTTATCCAGGGCAACTACATCCATGATCTCCATGCGGGTGGATCGCCGCACTACGATGGCATCCAGATCGATGGAGGGCTCTCCAACATTCAAATCACCGGCAACTCGATCATCAACCAATGGGGATGGACCTCAGCGGTCATGATTGACAACGACTTCGGGGCGGTCTCCAACGTCACGGTCACCAATAACCTGCTGTATGGTGGCGCGTACACTGTCTACTCGGACTCCAACGGTGGTAGCGCCCCGATCACGGGGGTGTCGTTTACCAACAATCACATCGGTGGGGCCCAGTACGGCGATGCGCTGATCCGTGGGAATAATGCGGTCTTTTCCGGCAACGTCGATGACGGTGCGGCGCTGACCGCAGCGCTGAACACGTCGGCGAATTCCAGCGCGCCGGCGAATTCCGGCACGACGAGCGCGGCTCCAGGCTCTCCCGTCATTGCGTCGTGGTCGCCCGATACCGGCATTTCCGGTGACGGCGTCACTGACGCGAACAAGATTACTCTGCACGGGACCGCCGCCGCAGGCAGCACTGTAAAGGTATATGACGGCTCGACGCAGATCGGCACCGCAACAACAAACTCGAGCGGTGGCTGGGACTACATCACTTCGGTTCTGACTGACGCGAAGCATGTGCTGACGGCTACCGCGACCAGTTCGTCGGGCAAGGCCAGCGTGGCGTCGGCTGCGCTGGCGGTTACCGTCGACACCAAGGCGCCTGCCGCGCCGACGATCGTCAGCGATACCGTCAACAGCGCGAATCAGGTAGTCGCGTCCGGTAAGGCGGAAGCAAACAGCACCATCAAGGTGTATGACGGAACGACGCAGGTCGGCAGCGCAACAACCAACGCCAGCGGTGCCTGGACGGTGACGACCGTTGCTCTTGCGGCCGGTGCACACGTTCTCACGGCGAAAGCGACTGACCTCGCGGGCAACGTAAGCGCCGCGTCGGCGGCGTCCGATCCCGTCGTCGGATCTTCGAGTTCGTCCGGGTCGAGTTCGTCCGGTACAGGTTCGTCAGGTTCAGGGAGCACCGGTTCGAGTTCGTCGACACCGCCTGCCGCACCGAAGATTGCCTCGTTCTCTACAGATACCGGGGTTGTCGGGGACCACATCACCAGCGACAAGACGTTGACGCTGACGGGGAGCGCGGCTGCGAAGAGCACCGTGAAGGTTTACGACGGCAAAACCCAGCTTGGCACCGTGACGGCGGATGCTAGCGGAGCATGGCACTATACGACTGCCGCGTTGCCCGACGGCAAGCACAGCTTCACCGCCACGGATATGGTTTCCGGTGTTACCAGCGCAGCCTCTGCTGCACTGGGGGTGACGGTGGATGCGAAGGCTCCGACTGCGCCGGTGCTGTTGAGCGATCTGACGACGCACAATCACGCGACGGTAGCCGGGACGGCGGAAGCGGGCAGTACGGTCAAGCTCTACGAGGGGACGACTCTGCTTGGGACAACAACGGCCGCGACCGACGGCAACTGGAGCGTTACGACCTCGAATCTCAAGCACGGGTCCCACACTTTCGTAGCTTCGGCCACTGACGCTGCCGGGAACACAAGCGCCTTGTCCCAGCCGATCGATCCACCGATTGGCTCGCACGGCGGCAACGGCACCTCCACGGTCGAGATCTCCAACGTAAATCAGCACTGGAATCACTCCGCGACGATCAACGGCACTGCTGACCCCAGTAGCCAGGTCAAGCTGTCTGACGGGACGGTATCCGCCGGATCAGTCGCGGTGGGAGCCGACGGCAAGTGGAGCTTCCAGACATCCGATCTGTCGGGGAAGACTCATGCCTTCACAGCGGAGCAGGTTGACACGGCTGGCCACGTGGTCGGTAAGAGCTCGGGCGAGGCGATCGTCGGTTCGAGCGGGCGCGACACGTTGACCGGCACGACCGGAAATGACGTCATGGTCGGCAAGGGAGGGGCGGATACCTTCGTATTTGCCACGAACTTCGGCCACGACGCTATCAAGGACTTTGCAACAAGCGGTCGTGCGCAGGATACGGTCCAGTTCAGCAAGACCGTGTTCGACAGTTTTGCGAGCGTTCTCTCCCACGCGACCCAGTCCGGCCACGACGTCGTTGTCACGACGGGGAGCGACACCCTCACGCTGAAGAATACGAAGCTCGATGCGTTGAACAGCCACGACTTCCATTTCGCGTAGCAGATAGGTCGACGACACGAAGCAGTACTCAACAGTGCCTTGGGGATCTCTTTGGGGGGTCTTCGGACAAAGGCATGGTTCAAGGGCGGGTGCCATGAATGACTTTGGACGGCGGGGGGTATCCCCCCCGCCTGCG
The DNA here is from genome assembly GCF_000938255.1 of Bradyrhizobium sp. LTSP849. Lineage (GTDB taxonomy): Bacteria > Pseudomonadota > Alphaproteobacteria > Rhizobiales > Xanthobacteraceae > Bradyrhizobium. The sequence goes on from NZ_JYMR01000047.1 coordinate 53,341, forward strand.
AGTTTTTATCGAATACAGATATCATACCTGACCGGGCTTTGGTCTGCCGGACGACAGTGGGCCGAAGCTGCCGAGCTGCGAGCGCCGCGGTTGATTGACTTGGTAACGAACCTCGTCGAAGCCTTGCGGAAACGATTATTCCCCGACCGGCTTCGGCCGGCTGACGACTATGACGAGCCGCAATCAGAGATGTCGGCCTTTCTGCGGTCCTGCCGCCGGATTTTCTGGGCTCTCGGGGCTTTCAGCGGCATGAGCAATCTTCTGATGCTCACCGGCTCGTTCTTCATGTTGCAGGTTTACGATCGGGTCTTACCTGGGCGCAGCATCCCCACGCTCATCTCACTCATGGTGCTGGCGACCGTGCTTTACCTGTTCCAGGGTGGGCTCGACTTCGTCAGGAGCAGGATCAGCGTACGCATCGGCCGCTATTTCGACGAGAGGCTGGGCATTCGTGTATTCGATGCACTCGTGCGGCTTCCGCTGAAAACCAGGACTGACGGCGACGGCCTGCAGCCGTTGCGCGATCTTGACCAGGTCCGTAGCTTCCTGTCGGGCGGAGGGCCGACGGCGCTGTTCGATCTCCCATGGATGCCGATCTATCTCGGTGTCTGTTTCCTCTTTCATTTCTGGATCGGGATCACCGCGCTGATTGGAGCGCTGGTGTTGATCGGCATTACCATGCTCGCTGAAACGCGAACGCGAGGGCCGGCAACAGCATCTTCGCGTCTGGCGGTGTCTCGCAGCGCCCTGGCCCAAGAGGGGCGACGGAATGCCGAAGTTCTACAGGCGATGGGCATGCGGCAGCAGGCAGCCCTGCGTTGGCATGATGTCAACGCGAAGTATCTCGCAGCCCACGAAAGGGCGAGCGATGTCGCAAATGGCCTCGGCGGCATCTCCAAGGTCTTTCGTTCGATCTTGCAATCGTTGGTTCTTGCCGTTGGCGCGGTTCTCGTCATCAATCAGGAATCGACAGCCGGCATCATCATTGCCGGATCGATCCTCACTGCGCGGGCGCTGGCGCCAGTCGAGGTCGCCATTGCGAACTGGAAAGGATTTGTTACCGCGCGGCAATCGGGACTGCGGCTGGACCAGTTGCTGCGGCTTCTGCCGGCCGAAGAGGAGCGACTGGCGCTGCCTCCCCCTGTGGAAACGCTTACGATCGAACAGCTCTATGTCGGTGCACCAAATGCGGAGCGGCCCACCCTCAGTGAAGTGTCGTTCCAGCTTTGTAAAGGTGAGGCTGTTGGAATCATTGGTCCGAGCGGATCTGGAAAATCGACACTCGCGCGCGCATTGGTTGGCGCGTGGCCATGCGCGCGCGGCAGGATTAAGCTTGACAACGCTGCACTCGACCACTGGTCTTCGGACGCGCTCGGCAAGCACATAGGCTATCTGCCTCAGGACATTGAACTGTCCGACGGTAGCATTGCGATGAACATTGCGCGCTTCGATCCCCAGGCGACGGCCGCTGCGGTTCTGGAAGCATCCCACTCTGCGGGCGCACATGACCTCGTTCTTTCTCTTCCGGACGGCTACAGCACGAAAATCGGCGAAGGTGGAGTGGCGCTATCGGCAGGTCAACGGCAGCGTATCGGACTTGCGCGCGCCTTCTACGGCAAGCCGTTCCTGGTCGTACTCGATGAGCCGTCTTCGAATCTCGACTCGGAGGGCGAAGAGGCGCTTACCAAGGCCATCCTCAATGTGCGTCGCCGCGGCGGGATTGTCGCCATTGTCGCGCATCGCCCTAAGGCGCTCGAAGGTGTGGATCATGTTCTGGTCCTCGGGGACGGGAGGGTTCAATCATTCGGGAAGAGGGAGGAGGTCCTCAGGAGGGTGCTGCGCAATCCCGTACCGCTCAAGGTGGTCGCGGACGGTCTCGGAGGCAGCCGATGAACAGCCAGATAACATTACCAGCCATGCAATCCATCCAGCGCTACATGATCGTCGGCATGATCATGTTTGGCTCCGTGGCGTTTGGCGTCGGTGGCTGGGCGACAACGACCGAACTGTCGGGTGCGGTGATCACCCAGGGTGTCGTCGTGGTAGATTCGAGCGTGAAGAAAGTTCAGCACGCCACGGGCGGGATCGTCGGCGAGCTTCGCGTGCGGGAGGGGGACCGGGTCAATGTCGGCGACGTTTTGGTTCGTCTCGACGAGACCCAAACGCTGGCAAACGCAACAATTGTCACCAAGGGTCTTGATGAACTGCTCGCACGGCAGGCTCGCCTCGAAGCGGAGCGCGACGGTGTCGAGCAAATTGCGTTTCCCAAGGTGCTGATCGACCGGACTAAAGAAAGCAACTCTGAGGCGGGCCGGGCGATCACCGCGGAGCGGACGTTATTCGACCTGCGTCGCCTGTCCAGGAGTGGCCAAAAGGCGCAGTTGCAAGAGAAAAGTGTGCAGCTGGAAAACGAGATCAAGGGATTGACGGGCCAGACCGAGGCCAAGCAAAGAGAGATCGATCTGATCCGCCAGGAGCTAGAAGGCGTGCGCAGCCTCTGGCAAAAAAGCCTGGTGCCGATCACGCGGCTCAATTCCCTCGAACGCGATACCGCCCGTCTCGACGGCGAGCGTAGCCAGCTGGCAGGAATGATAGCCCAGTCGAAGGGCAAGATAGCGGAAATTGGACTCCAGATCATTCAGATCGATCAGGACCTGCGGACGGAGGTCGGCAAGGACCTGATCGAAACGCGTTCGAAACTCTCCGAACTTTCCGAGCGCAAGACGGCGGCAGTCGATCAGCTGAATCGGATTGATATCCGGGCGCCGCAGTCCGGCCGGGTCCACGAACTCAGCGTTCATACCGTCGGGGGTGTAATTTCTCCCGGCGAGCAAATCATGCTGATCGTGCCCGATGCTGACTCGCTTGCAGTTGAGGTCAAGATCACGCCTCGGGACATTGATCAGGTTTATGTGGGGCAAACCACGACGATGCGCTTTGCGGCCTTCAATCAGAAAACCACGCCCGAGATCGACGGGGAGGTCGGCGTTGTCTCCGCGGACATTACACAGGATCAGCGCACCGGCACGAGCTACTACACCGGTCGTGTCTTGCTGAACGCGGAGGACCTGGCGAAGCTTGGGTCGGCGAAGCTGTTGCCCGGCATGCCGGTCGAAGTCTTCATCAAGACGTCGGGGCGGACCGCGCTGTCCTATCTTCTCAAGCCGCTACGGGATCAGGCGGAGCGCGCCTTCAAGGAGCGTTGACGCTTCACTGGGCGGAATAGCAGAGCCTCGACAGCGTGAGCGCTCGGACTTGGCGCGGTGCGTCTGAGAGCGCCGGGCTTGCCACCAGGCCGTCGCAAGACGTTGCGACCGGAATCGGTGGCAATGGCCGTTCCGGCTCGACGGAAACGTGCCGCAAGCAACGACGGTCTTCGCAGCGCTGTTCGAAGACCCGATTGTAGGCTTCTGGCCAGGCCGCCCCACAGCGACAGACTGAATGGATTGATCCTGATCCGCGACCGCATCAACGGCAGCAGATCCCGCACGCCGGCGCGGAGTGATTGCGGCAAGTGCCCCTTGTCCCGCGTGACTGACGACGGCTCGAAGAACCGCCCACTCAGTACATCCGTGCGCCTGACGTGCAGGGTCATCGCCGCGATGAAGATGAGCATTGTGGCCTCGACTCCCAGGATAACCAGCAGCTCGTCCGGCATTTGCAAACACTCCCGTTGCAGGGGGCTCCATTCAGAGAAAGATCGCGTCGGCGACAGATTAAATCAATAATTAGATCTCAAGAAGTAATTTAATTCTCTCATAAATTCGGATTATTAGAATCGACCGTGTCGGTTCGCCTAGTGGATCGGCTCGCTGTTGCGAGACCCGCTCAGTGTGCCCCGGGGTCTAGCCGATCGCTGTGGGATTGCTCAATCGTCCCTCCCGGATCTGCCGCAGACCCAGATGCGGCCTCTCGTCATGCATCTGCGATCAGTCATTTAAATGCGTCGCCTTGATTTAATTGTTGATTTTATATTTTAATAATAATATATATTTAAAATCAGATAATTCAATTAATTGCGTACAGCCACGCTCATCGCTGCCCTGTCAGTTCATCCGAACCTCCGTTTTGCGTTCTCAAGGGGATCGGCAGATGCATACCTCCTGCTCAGTGATCGCGGTGACGGTTGCCGTCATGATCGGAGGGATTCAGGGGGCGCGTGTGGGCCGTGTGGCCGTGCCCGCGGTCTGGCAGCGGGCCCCTCAGCACATTGTGCTCGGACGCGCCACACTTGCTCCGTTCGCGTACACCGTCTTTTGCCTGCGTCATGCAGCTGAATGTCGTCCGCGGCGATCATTCCGCGGCGGGCCGGTCCGGCTGACTGAGGAACGCTGGGTGGATCTGCAAGAGATTAACCGTGCAGTCAACCTCGCGATCGTGCCCGTTCGCAACGAACTGGGCGTTGCAGGCGAGGAGTGGGTCATCAACCCCGATCGGGGCGATTGCAACGATTACGCGGTGAGCAAGCGCCACGAGTTGCTCCAGCGGGGCTGGCCGGCCAGAGTCCTGCTGTTGAGCGAGGTCGTCCTCAATTCGGGAGAGCATCATCTGGTGCTTCTCGTACGCACCCGGAGCGGCGATCTCGTCCTCGACAATCTCACGCCTCAGATCAAATCGTGGTCGCGGGTGCCCTATCGCTGGGTTCGTCTGCAATTGCCAGGCGATAATCGGCTGTGGGCGACGGTTGTGCAGGAAAGGGTATAAGTGCCGGGCACCTGCCGCTTTCCACCAGCGGCAAGCTGCAGACTATTCCTGAACGCATTTGACTTGCTCGAGCGAGGCTAGCCTGTCTTCGAGCGCGACGATCCGGCGGAGAAGATCGAGGCGCGACAGACCAAGAGTAGCGCGTGTCGATCCTAAGACGGATGCGGCAGCACAGGGGTGTTCGGAATTGGATGTAAGAATACGGAATATGCGCAGGACGCCATCGCCAGTGAGCACGTCCACCCAACCCTCGGCGGCTGAGCGGCCTACGATCCGTCCTGGAACGCGGCCGACATAAGCAGGAGCGTCGTGCCGTGGCGACGCGCCGGCGATGATGAGCTGTTGAGCATCGAGGTGGGTGAAGGCGCCGGGGAATGGCGGTGTCAAGCCGCGGATCAGTCGGTCAATGACATCGGTGGGCTGTCGCCAATCTATCTCTCCATCTTCCGGCACACGAGCGCAGCCATAGGAAGCTTGATCGGGAGTCTGAGCGACGCCCTGATAACCCGTGATGGCTCGGAGCACCACGCCGCCAAGCTCACGTTCCTGGATTGCGTTGAGACGATCGTAGAGGGATGTGACTGTGTCGCTCGAACCGATCGGAATCGCGTGCTGAAACAGCAGATTGCCGCCATCGAGCTCCGGGATGACCAGATGAATGCTGATGCCGGCGGCCGTTTCGCCGTTGATGAGCGCCCAGTTCACGTTAGCGCGGCCGCGATAGTGCGGTAGAAGCGAATAGTGCACATTGATGAAACGGCACAACGCGAGAATCTGCGCCGGGATGATGCGGTCAAAAGAGGAAATCACGACCGCAGCCGGGCGTAGGTCGGTGATCAGATTCCGAAGCTGATTCAACTCACGCAACTCCGAAATCGGGATATCGCGGTCTTTCGCAAACGCCCTGAACGCATTGTCCTCCGGTTGATCTGGCTTTCGGAAGACATGGGCCACGCGGCACTGCGCGGCCAACGAGCGAAGAGCTGCCAAGCCGGTTGGTCCGTCCGCAAGAAGTACGACATCCGGTTCCAGCCGCTTCGTCATGTCAATCCCTGCCACGGTACGAGCTGAGCGAAGCCGTCCGGCTTTATGGCGCCGCCGCGCCGAACCCATTCGGCCGCGCGCAATCCTCCCGTCTGCAGCCGTACGATGGGCTCGGGGCCAATCTCCGATAGAAGAATGCCCATATGGCCCAGCCCGACAGGCTGCGCGGGCCAGAGCGCAAGCCCGTTTCGAGTGAGGGCGGCGCGGTCCATGTCGCCCCAGAATTGTACCACGACAGCGCCTGCGGGTGCGCAGGCGGCGAGATGTGCAGCCTCCGCTACACCGATGCGTAGCGTTGCCGCCGGCTGGAGCGCGACGAGAATTGCATCCCACGCGTCGGAATGAACCGCCGCGACACTATTGAATGTCTCAACGCTCGCGCCTGCACCTGCAAGCCCGGCGCGCAGCGGTTCAAGGAAGTCGTTGTCACATAGCAAGGCGATTCTGCTGCCATAGACCGCCAGACCGCAATCGTGCAATTGCTTCACGCTGAGCGGCCCGAGGAACGAGAAGACATCGACGGCAGGATGTCGCTCGTTCACGCCGACGACCGGGATTTTGCGCCTCGCGCACGCTTCGATATCCAGGTCTTCACGGCGAAACTCCCAGGCCTCGAACATCAAGGCAATCACGGCGTCACTGCGCAACTGGTCGATCAGCGCGGCCGTCAGGGGTCGAAGGTGACCGCTATTGGTCACTATATCGACGCTCTGGAGCACACCGAGGCTGATCTCCTCCACAATCTCAATGCGATCGGCGACGCCGAGCATAGCGGCAAGGTCGAGCGTCTGCAGCCGGACATCGGCCACCGTCCCGTGGCGGGTGGGCTTGGTGAGCGCGTAGACATGTGCCGCTCCGGCCATCGCGGCGATGACGGCGGTCACAGCATAAGCTCCGGTCGCGGCTTCGGTCAGTACGGTCAATCCGGAAAGATCCAGCTCCGTTGCCGCGACGGCGCGCGTCATCAGGGTTCGGAGGCGGGCGAGTGAGAAGCCGGGTCGGCCGGAAACTCGTGTCTCCGCACCAGCGGGTCGCACGTGTCTGAAGGATTGTCCGGCGTCGGTTCCGGTCATGGGGCGGGTCCCACCGTTGCCACTGAGAAAAAATTCATGATGCTTTCGGGCGGCGAGGCCTTGATATCCGGTCGCGCGCAGCCCTGAGCGCGTTGTACAGCCGGTCGGGGATGAGCGCGCGAAGCTGATCCTGCCAGCTCATGCGCTCGATCGACTGGTCTTCGCCAGGACGGGCGGCCCAATACCGGACACGGCGCTCGCCGCGTGCGGGGATACGGCGCGTCGTGGTGTAGTAGTAGGCTGCGACCGAGAGGCGCATTCGTTCGGCTGGGCAAGCGACGGGATCAGGCAAGCCATGCAGCGTGGCTCCATGTGTCTCCCAGACGATCATGGTGTTGAATCTTGGGAAGATTCGGCGTCCAAGCGCTGACATATCTGGAGGCCACAATTCCAAACTGCCTCCATAATCGTCGGGCCAGTCCCTATTGAGATAAATGAGCAGATTTACACGGTGGAAGAGGCCGGTCGCTGGGTGAATCTCGAAGTCGCGATGAATTTTCGTGAAGCCACCTGCGGGCGTTCTGTGCACCCCGGCGAATTTGTGCGTCGGATCGGCGATAAGATTTTCGACTCCGGTTATGCCCGAGATGAAGTCTCTGAAACGATCACTGTCGACGAACTCTAGTAGATGCTCGGTAGCCGGCCCCAAACCTTCCGAACTTTCCTGCTTCACCAAGCGATCAGTGTTGGTTGCAATAAGCCGGGCTGCCTTGATCGCCGCGCATTCGGCGGCGACCATGTCCAACAGTCTCTCGGGAAACGCGTCATTGACGACGATGTGGGGCCAAGGCTGGGCATTGGCGTACTCGTACCGCAGGGAATCCGTCCGGGCGAAGAGTCTGCTGAGTGAGTGAAGCTGAAAATCGACGTACAATCCGCATCTCCTGACGGTTATTGCTTCAGCCACGTGATCATTTCCGATTATATCAAAATAGATAAATCCGATCAAATTAAATGTCAAAATTAATAATATTATGGAACCGGGGGGCGGCGTGAGCGCGATTGCCGGCCCTATTTGCAGAGAGCGTTTCGACGCTTCTTGCGCGACGACTTGGTGCCTGTTTCGTCCAATGTCGAGAGACTGCAGCGAGGAGTGATTGCAAGTTGAAACTTAAAACCGTACAATTAACATATTTAAGTTGTGATTTGTCGGTTTTGGGTTATTATTAAATAGGCGTTCGTGTGTGGTGATGACCCACCTTGATATCGAAGAGAGTGAGGATCGCCGGGAGTTCTTAAAGAGCTGCGGAAAATTTGCAGCCGTGACTCCGCCGGTGATGACCCTTTTGCTTTCCACCTCTCTAACCTCGACCGCGATAGCCAGCTCGGGCGGCCACGCTGTGCATCGCAACAATGGCAATGGCTATGGCTATGGCTATGGCAACGGCGGCGGCGACGGTAGTCCGAACGGTAAAGAGGACCGTGACCGCTGAGAGAGGCCAAGCCGCCAATTTTGGTATGCGAACGCCGTACCGGTCCAGCAGGGCTCAGCCGGTCCGCCGCCGCTTGGATGGCCGGTCGATCAGGAGATCATCCAGCTTCTTTCCGGCTCTGAGCTGGGCTTTCAGCCACCGGGGCTGCTTACCGCGACCCGACCAGGTTTCGGAGGGGTTCTTCGGGTTCTGGTACTTGGGCAAGACTGCCGGATAAGGGCGGCGCACAGTTTCATCGCTTCGGGCTGTGCCGGCGGCCCCCTCTATTCGGCGAAGCCGCTCCTCCAGCTTGGCTTTTTCTGCAGCCAGTCTGCGACTGAGGACAGCGGTCACCCCGTCGTAGAGCGCCCACAGCTCGGCTGTGGGCATTGATGCCCAATCGTCTTTCTGCATAGAACCCTTCCCCATCCAAGTGGAGGGAACTATCAGGTCATACCCCGATTGAGCAAGTACGATCCTGCTTGAGGGCCGGCGGCCTAGCTCCATGAAGTGCCGGCACTACCGGCTCAGTCCGCGCTTACGAACGCGCCGGAATCTCGCCTGCATGTTCGCCCGTCGCCGTGTACCGAGCAGTCGCTGCTCGGCCTCCAGCACGCGACTGCGCAAATTCTGCAATTCCGCGAATTGAACGATTAGAGCTTGGTGTGCTTGGCGTAAAATAATTGAACAGTACATGTGACAACCTACTCATTACTAGCGGTTGTGCCGGTTCGGAGACAGAACTCGCACCTCTGAGCCCCTCGGGCCGGCACGCGACCGAACTTGAAAAAGGTTGAAGCCAATTTTTAAAAGAAGGAAATTCCTTTTTGTCACTCCCTTGAGTCGAGTCCTCACTCCTCTGGGCGAACTCTGGCTCATGGTAGATTTGAAATCGAAATGTCCCTATATGTCGTTGGTAATAGGGCCTGACGTAACAATAGTGGATGTCGGTCATCATATGACGGGATGTCCCAGCCATGGCGCCGCCACACTTATTGCGCGAACTTCTATATAGAAACTATCGTCAATTGATCTCAACTCCGCCCTTTTCGCGATGAATTTGCATTTTTGGAGTTTATTCAAAGCCCTGCGTACTTGAGGTACCTTACGCATCCTTTGGTTGAGATTTGGTGATGTTGCTCTCAGGTGTTGCCGGAGTAAGTCCGAGGGGAGTGCGACATTCTGTCAGAGCGAAATTGCAGCCTTGGTAAATATGGCCTGCTTTACAATGAATTGTCGTCTAACGGGATTAAGCTAGCGCCCGCAGGGTTTCTGGGAATAGGTTGACGAAGCATGCGCCGCATCACAGTCGTCATCGCAGACCGACATCCCATTGTCCTGCAAGGGATCAATATCACTCTTGCAGCGCAGCATGACTTCGCTGTCGTGGCGTCCTGCGGCCGCGGTGCAGACTGCATCGAGGCGATGCGACGTCTTGTTCCCGACATTTTGCTTCTCGATGTCGCAATGCCCGACATGAATGGAGTGGAAATCCTCGCTTTCGCTAAGTCCGCAGGCCTGCGTACGCGCGCGGTATTCTTTACCGGTTTAGCCGAGGACCGTGAATTGGCGAGACTGGCTGCGAATGGCGCTCATGCCGTGGTTTCGAAGGATGCGACACCGGCGACGCTGGTGGAGGTCTTGCGACAGGTTGCACAGGGCCAGAGACCGCTGTCTGTTCCACGGACCAGCCAGGAGAGCAGTAAGGACCCCCCCGCAACTGATGAAGAGAAGCCCTTGACCCAGCTAACGGAGCGGGAGCGGCAGATCATGCGGCTTGTCTCTGAAGGGCTGTCGAACAAGGAAATCGGCCGTCGCCTGAATATTGCCGAAGGCACCATCAAGGTTCATCTTCATCGAATCTTCCAGAAGCTGGATATCAGCAATCGTACGGTTCTCGCGACCATGGCGCTCTCCTAGAACGAGTGGCGCCACTCGACGCGCGAACTCACCCCCTTAATCGTATCACAGCGGGATCTGGCCGATCTGAAATGGAAAACGCACGTCGGAATGGCCGCGAGGCGTGCCAGTGGATATGTCCTGATTGCCTTCTCCGCCTCTGACGCAGAGGTTCTCTCGCCAAGGGTGGGGGGCGGCCCCGGGTAAGGCGCGTAGAAGGCTTTTCTGGCGACCTGGCATAGAGACGGGCGGGAGTGACCGGCGCTCAGGAACTTGACCAAACCGCCGACTGTGCCGTCGCGCACTTCATTCCTAGATACGTCGACGCATGTCGACCCCTCGAAAGGTAAGCTTTCGTTTAATGTGTCGTCACTTTGACCAGCCGAGGCCTTCTAGTGCGGCCAAGTGCTCAACGAACCTGTTGCAGCCTTGCTCGGCCTCAGCAAGGGATTGAAACGGTGAGCCGCCGATCCTGATGGCCCCTTTGGTCGGGTCGAGCGGGCGCCAGCTCGCCATGTAGCCGGTACGTCCGTGAAAGCCTGGACCGGTGGGACTCTCGAAGCTGATCACAAATGAGAAACCGCCCCTGCTGGCGCTCCAGACTTCCATGGCCTCGACGGACCGGTGAAATTGCAATGGCACGGCAGTGATCCGTTTCGGCGAAGTCGCTCTCATGCAGCAAATATAACCTGAAGATAAAAATAAAAATTTGAAATGTGATTTTATCTTTGATTAAATAATCGAGATTGGCGCCAGATTAAGCGCCAAGGGGCCCCGGAGCGGTTTCAGCAGCTCGCCGCCCCCTGGGCTGCTGGAGCCGTCTTGCTGTTGTCCGTAGCCTGCAGCCATCGACTTGACGAGAGCTCGGTGATTTACTTTCTTGAATTAATTTCGATGTCATTATACTTGATTTAATCGTGCGGGCTCTTTCCCGGTGTGACGCGAGGGAACTGGCTCGTCCTGAGGAAGATCAGTCCAGGGTGGTTCAAATGCGTGCATTTCTGATCGTCTTGGTCGCGTTAATTGCGCCGGCCCAAGCCGAACTCGCGCCTTCGGGCCCGTTCAAGAGACCAGAAGCCGGTCTTAACGCTGCCTGCGCCTACAGCATCCGGGGATACCCGATTGAGGTGCCCGCCGGTGTGAACCTTTGCTGGCGCGCACCATTCCCGTACTCCTCGGAATATGGCCTGCTGCATTGCGATCCGAAATTCCAGTTTCAGGAGATCGCCCTGGTGAAGCGCAGCGATCCGCGCTGCGAAAGATACGAGTACAGGCAATAGGCGCGGCAGCCGGGGAGGGTCGCAAGCGGCGGAATGTCTGCCGCGCAGCCTCGGATCTTCAATCATTGCGCAGATTGATCTTGGCTGCCCGCGGGGCGGAGGCTCAAACATTCGCGGGCCGAACTGGCCAGCTAATCCAGGGCCATCGCGAATCCGGTGCTCTCCATCTGGGGAGGAGGATGGCGGGCCACGTATTGCCGCGCCCTCTCCGCATCGAAAAGGGTTCGGCCGGAATCGGAGCTGTTCCGGCAGGCCTTGAAAACTTTCGATTGAAATCTGATTTAATTAATATAAATATAACCGAGAATTAAATCGGAGAGAGATATGTCCACATCGGACAGCAGTGAGGATGACGACCGCAGAGAATTTCTGAAAACCTGCGGGAGATTCGTTGCTGTCACGCCTCCTGCGATGACCCTGCTTCTGTCAACATCCCTGACCTCGAGCGCCATTGCGCGCTCGGGCGCACGCGACGGGGGAAAGCGCGACAATGGCGGGCATTCATTCCTCGACGATGACCCTCCGTCCGGGGGCGCCTCTGGAACGTCGGGGGGGCCACCATTTCAAGGGGGTAAAGCCTCTGGTCACGGTGGTGGGGCATCCGGAGGTGGCTCTTCTGGCGGTGGGGGGGCGCATGGTGGGGGAGGATCACCCACGAGTATCACAAGCTCTGGAAGCATAGATGCATCCGCAGGCCCCAATTGTGCAGACGAGGAAGATGAGAGACGTAAAAGCAGGCGCGACTGCGACCCCGCCGACCTCAAGCCTTCGAATTTGGCTAGATCGGAACCGACCTGGACGCGCCAGTTTCCGCGCAATAACTGAATAAGCCAGCCGCAGCCCGTGTTCGAACTTGAGATGGAGCCCAGGACTTGGCGCGCCGTTGCCGAGGCTTGGCCTGGGCCACGTTTGGCACGTCCGCTGGGATCAGGTCAGCAGTGGTGCGAAGTACGGTATCGTTCGACCGTTTGAGAGATGGAACTTTCGGCAAAGTCAGCGATTTGAGATGAATGACGGTACCGACAAAGGGGACAACGTGCATTTACGTACGTATATTGCCGCAGGTTGCTGAAAATTCGGAGTCGGAGTAATAACCTGAGTTGAGCGTCGGTTCAAAGACACAGACATTGGATTGCGGGATTGGTTGGTCAGAGGACAAGCACAGTTGTTGTTGGTGCTCGCTTCAAGATGAGCGAATTTGGGATGCGTCGCTGCCCAGAACTGGCTCACCAGACCGGTACGGTTGTCGATGTTAGCCCTCGCACGAGTTCCGTCACCGTGCTGTTCGATGATGCCACAAAACCAACTTACCTCCACCAGGACTACATATCTCCATTGTCGAAGTAACTAATCATCACGGCGCGCAGCCGACACAGTTGGCAGCTTGCGCTGCCAACTGTCCCACGACGTCCTAGCTTGATCCATTGTCGCGTCGCTGAAAAAGGGTCATCCAGCATGTGGGTTCACGACCGTATAACCCCGCAGTGAACGCGAGTGAATTCTCGTTGCCCGCCCGCCAGAGTTGGCATCATACGCCATCCACATGTCGCCCCCGAGGTGTTGTTCCAACACGAAGACGTGCCCGTGGCGTGCTGCAACCATCCCCGGTGCCGGCGATGCACGCGGAAAGCGTAGCCAATTGGCCGCGAGGTTCAATTCCGGCACGATACGGCCAAACACACGTATAGCCGCGCCGCAACCGCAGAAAGATCGCGGGCAACCGGCGGGGCGACCGCCGACAATCTGACCGTGAGGGACATTCGTCTCCGCCGAGCCGTTACGAACGTCAGCGCCTGGGTGCGCGTCTGAAAACGGTGGCCGGGAATACCGCGAAAATCTTATGTGGCGCATCTGCAAGTACGAAAAGTCGCAAGGCATAGTCACATTGCATTCCGGAATTTGACCAGTGGGGGGCCGCGCTTCCGAAGCAATGGATGAGCTTGCAAAAATCAGCGACGCAATGGTTACGCATTTTAGCATTGCAGGACTCCGATTAAATCGTCCTGCCCCAATATTTAAATACCAATGATAATTTGGCAGAACTGTGCCAAAAAATTGAAGCGCTTAATATTTTGTCGCGCCGGGTTTGCCTGATCGAGAAGAGGCGGCCAGTCAAATCCGACGCGAAACCTACCTGAAGTTGATTCATGATTGTCAGGCGTACCTGCAAGGCAAGCCGGATGCGCCGCTCCTCACGTCTCGGGAATAGGCAGTGGCGGCGCGGCGCTGACGTTGGTTGCAAAGCCAGTGGCTGCGGGGGTTCCTGACGGAGGTGCCGCACATGGCTCGCCTCCCGGCACGTTATGTCGGGCCGTTGGTCGCGACGGGCAATCCATCTGCCGAGGCAAACCCGCAGACGTCACCAGCACTTGCGTTGCCCGACAAGCCATCCGTCGCGGTGCTTCCGTTTTCAAATTTGAGCGGCGACCCCAAGCAGGAGTATTTCGCCGACGGCATCGTCGAAAACATCATCGCTGGATTGTCTTGCATCAAATGGCTGTTCGTGGTCGCGCGCAATTCGAGCTTCACCTACAAGGAAGAGACTGTAGACGTGAAACGCGTGGGTCGCGAGCTCGGGGTACGCTACGTGTTCGAAGGAAGCCTGCGTAAAGACGGCAATCGTCTTCGCATCTCCGCACAGATGATAGAAGCCGAGACCGGAGGCCATTTGTGGGCCGAGCGATATGACCGTCCGCTCGGTGACATTTTCGCGCTTCACGCGTTACGGAAAGGCGTAAAGTGTCCGTGTCGGCGCGGACTTGACCCGCGTGGCGCTGAAGTTGTCTTCTGTGAAATCATAAAGCGCCGAAGCGGGCCAGAGGCGGCAACGAACTCCAAGGCTCAACATGACAATTATTTAATCAGATTTATATTGAATTTCTATTAAATTCATGGTTTAATACAGTTCAAGTTAATTCCATTCGTTGGGTGTGTTTTCAGCAAAAAGACTGGGGAACTCATGGCCCGCAAATCTGGCGATCGCCGTCCACCCATCAGCCCTGCGCGCCGTCATTTCATGGCGATCGTTGCCGCGGGGACGGGAAGACTATCGACTATCGCAATTTCGTCGTCACTGCTCGCAGGCCTCAAGGTCAAAGATGCCAACGCACTCGGCATATTTCCTCGGGGGAATCCCAAGGATCGCGGCGATTCCCGAGGCGGTCCCAATCATAATTGTTTCGGGCGAGGAACGCTTATTCGGACGGCCGACGGCGAAACGCCCGTTGAAGACCTGCCAATCGGTGCTTTGGTCATCACGACCAACGGTGCATTGCCGGTCAAATGGGTGGGTCGAAAAACCATTAGAAGGAATGCGTCGGCCTCCTGGCATCCGAGCGTTATGCCGGTCCGGGTGTCACGCTCCGCGATCGATGATCAAACGCCGCAGAGGGATTTGTATCTATCGCAGGAACACTCCCTTTTAATCGATAGCGTTTTGATCCCCGCGAAACATCTCGTCAATGGAAGCTCGATCACGTTCGACGACGATGCAATGATGTCCGAAACCATCGAATATTTCTGCGTGGACCTCGATACTCATGAAGTGATCTTTGCGGAAGGCACGGCAGCCGAGTCGTTTCAGTACAGGGGTGGTCCAATCGCCTGGGATAATATTGGCGACTACCAGGACCTTTACGGCAGCGAGCATAAGGTGATGCCGGCGTTTGCACCGCTTTGCCGCTACAGCGGGGGCCGGGCAGAGGCGCGTGGCTTGCTTCGGCTAGCAGCTTCTCGTTTCGTCGACATGCGCGATCCCATTCAGATTGCTTACGGCCGGATCGCGGCCCGGGCAATGGCGATAGCTGCTTGAATGGGCCGACGGCCCTGTTTATGGATGATTGGCAGTGTCTCGAGGGCCTTTGCAGCCCGCTATCTTTTGCATGGCCTGGGACCAGCTTGCCCTAGCGACGTGGAGACTTAATCCCAGCTGCGTCCAGAAGCCGTAACCAGCACACTTCCGAGTTCTACTATTGGCCCGAAGCCGGTAGCAAGAGAGGGGCAGAGCATGTCCGCTCTGCCCAGTCAGTTCAGATGTCGACCTGCTCTGCTATCGCGAGCGCATCGTCGACTTCAATTCCCAGATACCGGACGGTGCTCTCGATTTTGGTGTGCCCCTCCGCGGTATTTGAGACATCGGTCATGATGACGTCCTCAGTTAATGAGGTCGATCACTCTCGAAGGTGTCACCTTCTGAACCTACGCGTTCAATGCATTGCCGACCATTGGTGAAAACATTTCGGCTCTCAGCTAAAAGGATTTGGCGCAGGGTTAACTCCAAGCGCGCCGGAAGCTTTGGACCAAATTGACCAGAACCGGCGGAATAAACATCCTCACATTTTGCTTAAAGCGGAAGTTGTCATTCTTGGACTGGAAATATTCCGTATTGCCGGCGTGTTCGCTTTCGTCTTCGCGGCCATTGGAATAATAATAGCAAGCGGCCGAACGCCGCGGCTTGGCGCCGCGCGCTTTCTTCGTCAGGCTGACACCATGCAGGCTGAGCGCCGATTGGTAAAACAGGATAGTGCGACCTATGAGGGGCACAACTTTCTTGGCGCAGGCATTTGCTTCCTTGTCCCATAATTCCAGCAAACCGCCGTCGTCCTCGATCCAGCGTAAGCGCTGTTTTCAGGCCACAGCTCTGAGGTCGTGACGGCAATAGGCCCACGGAAGCAACTGATCGATCTCGCTATTCGGATGACCATTGACGATCCTGGTGAGGACGTCGGTCAGGTAGGCAAGCGGATCGAGGTCGTTCAGCTTACAGGTTTCGACCAGGGAGGCGATGGTGGCCCAGTGCTCGGCACCGCCGTCGGAGCCTGCGAACAGCGCATTTTTACGGTTCAACGTGATCGGACGGATCGAGCGCTCGACGGCGTTATTGTCGAGCTCGATACGGCCATCATCGATGAAGCGCGTCAGGCCATCCCAGCGTGAGAGCGCATAACGGATGGCGTCTGCCAGCTTGCCCTTTTGGCTGATCAACGCGAGCTTTGCGCGGAGCCACAGCTCGAAGGCTTCCGCCAGCGGCCGGCTTTTCTGTTGTCGAACGAGACGACGTTCCTCGGCGCTGCGGCCGCGGATGTCCTTCTCGATGGCATAGAACTCGGCGATATGCTTGAGCGCCTCGCTCGCAATAGGCGCAGGACCGGGGGTGGCAAGTTCGTAGAAGTTACGCCGCATGTGCGACCAGCAGAATGCAAGCTGAACGTTGCCACGCTCGGCGAGCCTGCCATAGCCGGCATAGCCGTCGACCTGCAGGATCCCCTTGAAGCCTGCCAGATGAGCGATCGGTCGGTCGGCCTTGCGGTCGGGCGCATAGACATAGGCGACGCCCGGCGGATCGGCACCGCCCCATGGCCGGTCGTCCGCCGCATAGGCCCAGAGCTGACCGGTCTTGGTGCGCCCGCGGCCGGGATCGAGCACCGGCATCGTCGTCTCGTCGGCGAACAGCTTTGGCCGCTGCCTGAGCTTGCCAAGGAGCCGCTCATGCAACGGGCGCAGATGGAAGGCTGCCTGTCCCACCCAGTCCGCCAGCGTCGAACGATCAAGCTCAATGCCCTGGCGGGCGTAAATCTGCGCCTGCCGGTAGAGTGGCAGGTGATCGGCATATTTGGAGACCAGGACCTGGGCGACGGTGGCCTCGGTCGGCAGACCACCCTCGATCAGCCGGGCCGGGGCCGGCGCCTGCATGACACCGTCCTCGCAAGCCCGGCAGGCGTATTTGGGACGCCGGGTGACGAGGATCCGGAACTGCGCCGGGACCAGGTCCAGCCGCTCACTTCTATCCTCGCCGATCCGGTGCAACTCGCCCTGGCAACAGGAGCAGATCTTATTGTCGATATCGACGACGACCTCGATCCGCCGCAAGTGCGCTGGCAAGGCGCCACGGTTGATCCGGCGCTTGCGAGCCCGAGCCTCACGGCTTTCAGGTGCGCTGACGTCCTGCGCCGTCTCGCTGTACGCTGCGACCTGCTCGACATCTTCCAGGCCCAGCAGCATCTGATCTTCAGGCAAGGTCTCTGCCCGCCGGCCGAACCGATGCCGCTGCAATTCCTTGATGATCTGACGCAGCCGTTCGCTCTCGCACCGCTCGGCAAGCAGCATCGCTTTCAGCGTCTCGGGATCGTCAGGCAGGGCGTCGCTCACACGCAATTCAGAGCATATTCGCCGCCATCTGGCGACGCGCTCGATGCCCCTGATTCACTTCGCCGCAGCGCTGCCAACAACTATCCGGCTTGCGTTGGCGCTGGCGTCTCCCGTACCTCGTGGACACGCCGCCAGTCGAGCCCTTCCAACAGCGCCGACAATTGCGCCGCCGACAGACGCATCACGCCGTCCTCGATCTTCGGCCAGCGGAAGATCCCATCCTCAAGCCGTTTGGCGAACAGGCACAGACCCGTTCCGTCCCAGAACACCAGCTTGATCCGATCCGCCCGCTTGGCACGGAACACATAGACAGCTCCCGAGAATGGGTCAGCCCCCATGCTCTCGCGCACCAGGGTCGCAAGCCCTTCCATCCCCTTGCGGAAGTCCACCGGTTTGGTCGCCACCATCACCCGGACCGCACCCGACGGACCGATCACCGGCTCGCCTTCAGCGCCTGGACGATCGACGCAATCATTGCCGTGTCCGCACCACGACCGGCCCGGATCGTGATGCCGTCGACTTCGATCTCGATGATCCCGGCATCGCAACGGCAAGTTCGGACATCCGGTTTGGGTTTGCAGCGCGCCACTTTGCGCTCCCGGCCAAGAGCAGGCGCCGGCACTGCGACATCCACCACCGCCGGCACAAACTGCACTTCTTCTATTTCGGAATGACCGCCTGCTGCCTCTCGCAACTGACGTCGCCAGCCAAACAACTGCTGCGGTGACAATCCATGCCGTCGGGCTACCGAACAGACCGAGTCGCCGCTCGCCACAATCTCCGCGACGATCCGCGCCTTGTCCTCGTCGCTCCACTTCCGCCGACGGCCGGCGCCGGTGAAGACCTCAAGCCGCCGTACCGGCTCCGTGATAGCAGTATGCACTGTGTCCATTCTAAGCCTAACGGTCCAAATCGAACCGCAGACTCGCAGATCACCCCATCATCCGGTAGGTGGCCGCTGAACAGCGCTTAC
>NZ_JYMR01000048.1 GCF_000938255.1 Bradyrhizobium sp. LTSP849
CGACAACCGGCCCGTCAACAAAAACCCGTCGCTCTCCGCAAGCGGCGTCGCAGCGCCAAGCAGCGGATGCGACGCATCCGACAGCCCCATCGTCGCGGCGTCCCCACTCGCCTTCTCAGCCTCCAGCCAGTAACGCTGCCGCTGGAACGCATAGGTCGGAAGTGACGCAACAGGTGCCGTCGCACCCGCTCCCGCCGCCTTCGCCCAGTCAACACCAACACCATGAACATGCAGCGCGCCGAGATTGCGTAAAAGCTCCGACATCCCGCCGCCGTCACGGCGCAGCGATCCCACCACCACGCCATGCTCGCCGCTCGCCGCAGACAGCGGCATCGCCAGCACCGGATGCGCGCTCGCTTCCACGAACACGCCGTGCCCGCTGCCGATCAACTCGGCCAGCGCAAGGTCCAGCCGCACCGTCTGCCGCAGGTTCCGGCACCAATAGGATCCGTCCAGTGACGTCCCCTCGCAGCGCGCTCCCGTCACCGTCGAGATCATCGCCACCTCGCCTGCCTGTGGCGCAAGATCCGACAGCAAGCCTTCCAGCTCCGGCAGGATCGGGTCCATCTCCGCGCTGTGCGAGGCGTAGTCCACATTGACCTGCCGGCAGAACACGCCTTCCTGACCAAGACGGCCGACCCAGCGCTCGACCACTTCAGTCGGCCCCGAGACGACCGTCGAGCCCGGCGTGTTCACCACCGCCACCGACAATCCGGACCATTCCGCTGCCTTCAGCCGCTCTTCCACAACTGAAGCCGCAAGCTCCGTCACCGCCATGGCCCCGCGCCCGCTCAGGCCCCTCAACAGCTTGCTGCGCAGCGCCACCACCCGGGCTCCGTCCTCAAGCGACAGGATGCCGGCAACCACGGCGGCTGCGATCTCGCCCTGGCTGTGGCCCACAACCGCCGATGGCTGCAGTCCGAGACTGCGCCACACCGCGGCCAGGCCGACATTCATCGCAAACAGCGAAGGCTGGATCACGTCCACCTGCTCCAGCAGGCAGGCTTCGAGATCCTCATCCCCGCGAAGCACCGACGTCAGCGACCAGTCCGTGTAAGGGGACAACGCCGTCTCACAGGCCGCAATCGCCTGCGCAAACACCGCCGATTCCGCCAGCAGGGCTCGGCCCATCGATGGCCACTGACTGCCCTGTCCGGGGAACACGAACACCACACGACCGCGATCGCGCGCGCTCCCGACCGACACCGCCGCATGCGGGCGCCCCTCGGCCAGCGCACGCAGCGCCTCTGCCGCCTCCGACGCATCGCGCACTGAGACCGCCGCACGCGAGCTGAACTGCGTCCGGTGCAACGCTGCCGTCGCCACCACTGAACTGAAGTCGACGTCCGAATGACCCGACAGCCATTCTCCGTACCGGCCCGCCTGCGCACGAAGTGCGGCCTCGTCACGACCGGACACCAGCAGCGGGATCAAGGGCGATGACGATGATGCTTCAGCTGCGCCGTTCACCTCACCGCGGGCAGCCTTCGATCGCGCCGGCGCCTCCTCGATCACGAAATGCGCGTTGGTCCCACTGATGCCGAACGAGGACACGCCTGCACGACGCACACGCGCGGCCTCACGCGGCCATGCGCGCGCCTCTTGCAGCAGCGACAGCCCGCTGCCGTCCCACTCGATCTGGTGGCTGGGATGCTCCGCATGCAGCGTCTTCGGCAGAACCTCATGCCGGAGCGCAAGCACCATCTTCATCACGCCGAGAACACCGGCCGCCGCCTGCGTGTGACCGAGGTTCGACTTCGACGAGCCCAGCCACAGCGGACGATCTTCGCGACGTGTCGGCCCGAACACCGCGGCCAGCGCGCCGGCTTCGATAGGGTCACCAAGGCTGGTCCCGGTCCCGTGCGCCTCCACGACGTCGATCTCGTCGGGGTTCACCCCGCTCGCCGACAGCGCCGCACGAATCACCCGCTGCTGGCTCGGACCGTTCGGCGCCGTCAGACCCTGGCTCCGTCCGTCCTGGTTCACTGCAGATCCGCGGATCAGCGCCAGGATCTCGTCGCCATCACGCTCCGCATCCGACTGCCGCTTCAGCACCAGCACGCCGCAACCTTCACTCCAGCCCGCGCCGTCCGCGCCATCCGAAAAGCTCTTGCTGCGGCCGTCGGGAGCGACAGCACCCGCACCCATGCTGACCAAAGCTATTGGCGTGCACATCACGTGCACACCGCCCGCCAGCGCCAGATCGCACTCGCCCTGCCGCAGCGCCGTGCACGCCAGATGCATCGCGGACAGCGATGACGAGCAGGCCGTATCGATCGTCATCGCCGGACCTTCGAGGCCCAGCACGTAGGAGACACGGCCCGCCAGCACGCTCGACAGCTTGCCTGTCGTCGTCCACATCGTCGTCTCCTCGAGCGAGCGGTGCATGCCATAGTCGCTGCCCATCGAGCCGAGATACACTCCGGTCCTACTCTCTCTCAGCCCCTCCGGTTGCAGGCCCGCACGCTCCAGCGCCTCCCACACCGCTTCCAAGGTCAAACGCTGCTGCGGATCCATCTCCACCGCCTCGCGCGGCGAGATGCCGAAGAAGCCTGCGTCAAAATCCTCCACTGCTTCGACAAAGCCGCCTTCCTGCGTCAGCCATCCCGTCACCACTTCCAGGCGCCGCAACAGATCCCGGCTCCAGCGACCCGGCAGCGGGCCCACGCCGTCACCACCGCGCTCCAGCAGCGACCAATAGCTCTCGGGACTCGCCGGGCCTCCAGGTGTGCGGCAGCTCATCCCGACAATCGCGATGGGCTCCGACGCCGATGCGGTGATTGCCCGCCGCGGTTCCAGACGGACAGAAGCACGACCGAGCTCGAGCTTCTCGATCAGCAGCCGCGCCATCGCCCGCGCGGTCGGATAATCGAATGCCAGCGTGGTTGGCAGCTTGGTCCCGACCCGCTTCGACAGGCGGGTGCGAATCTCGGCCGCCATCAGCGAATCCAGTCCGAGATCCTTGAGCGGCGCATCCGCAGGCACAGACGAGGCCCCCGGAAGTGCCAGCACCGCCGCGATCTCCTCCTGCACCAGCTCCACCAGCGCCTGCTGCCGCTCCGCATCGCTCGCAAGAGCGGCCAGCCGAACCCGCAAGCCGTTGGTGTCGCCGCTCGATGTCGAGGCACGTCGCAAGCCGCTGCGCATAAGGCCGCGGTACAGCGCCGGCACATCCTCACCGAACTGGCGCTGTACCACGCCAAGATCCAGATGGATCGGGATCAAGGTCGCCTCAGGCAACGCCTGCGCCGCATCCAGAAGTTCGAGCCCGAGCTTGAGCGACAGCGCCTGAACGCCTTGCCGGCGCATCCGCATCAGTTCGGCCCGGCCCAGATGCGCCGTCATGCCGACACCGCGCTGTTCCCACAGGCCCCACATCAGGCTCTGCCCGACAAGACCGCGATGCCGCCGCTCCGCCGCAAGCGCATCAAGGAATACGTTGGCCGCCGCGTAGTTCGCCTGTCCCGGACTGCCGAGCCCCGCCACCGATGAGAACAGCACGAACGCCGCCAGATCCTTATCCGCCGTCAGCTCATGCAGATGCCAGGCGCCATCGAGCTTCGGTCGCAGCACACGCTCCAGCCGCTCGGCCGTCAGCGCCGGCACGATCCCGTCGTCCAGCAAGGCTGCAAGGTGGAACACCCCCGTCAACGGGCGATCCGGCGCGATGGCGCTGAGAACCGCGCCAACCGCGTCACGATCGGAGACGTCGCAACTTGCCACTTCAACCGTCTGCGCGCCGAGCCCCTTGAGCTCCGCAACCAGCTCACTCGCGCCAGGCGTCGCCATGCCGCGACGCGACGTCAGCAGCAGATGACGCACCCCGTGGCGAGCAACCAAGTGCCGCGCGACCTCACTGCCAAGCTCGCCTGCACCACCCGTGATCAGCACCGTCCCGCCAGCAGCAAGACGACGCGGCTCACCCGCACCCGCTCCGGCGCGCGCCAGCCGTGGCGCCACTACCGCACCATGCCGCAGCGCCAGCTCTGGCTCCGACGTCGTCGACGTCAGCCTCGACAGCAACGAAGCATCCGCGGGAGGCGCATCCACATCGACAAGCTGCAGCCGCCGATCCGGATGTTCCGCTCGCGCGCTTCGCACCAGTCCCCACAGCGGTGCACGCGACAGCCCGCTCGCGCCTTCATCGGGACCCGTCGCCACCGCGCCCTGCGTCAGCCACATCACCGCCGTCTCGTTCAGACGCGCTTCGCCAAGGATCCCCTGCAGCTCGGCAAGACCGCGTTCCGCCGTCGCATGCGTTGCCGCCAGCACGTGGCCTGCTGGTTCAGACAGATGGTCGAACACGAGCTGCGACGGTATCGCTCCGCCTTCGTCGAGGCGCGCGACAACAGCGGCAACGCTGTCAGCGTGATCAAGACCCAGATGCTTCGCCAGCTCTCCGTCGCCTCCGACGATCAGCGGCAGGGCAAGCGCTGGAGCTCCGCCCTCACTTAACCCAACCGGACGCCAGTCCAGACGGTACAGATGTTGCGTCTCGGTTCGTGAAGCCTCACGGATCTGCGCATCGCTCGCTTCCCTCAGCCGCAGCCCGCCAAGGCGCGCCACCGCACGCCCATTGCCGTCGGCCAGTTGCAGCACCGCCAGGGCTTCGCCCTCACCGCTGCGCTCCACCGAGGCACAGACGCGCAATTCTTGCGCACCGGTCGCAACCAGGGACACGTCCGACCACTCGAACGGCAGCAACACCGACCCGTCACTGATACCCTCGACCTGCGCAAGGGTCAGCACATGCAGCGCCGCATCGAGCAGCGCCGGATGCAAGCCGTAACTCTCCGCCGATTCAGATAGCGCCTCCGGCAGCACCGCGCGCCCGTACACCGCATTGCCAACCCGCCACGCCTCTCGAAGCCCCTGGAACGATGGCCCATAACCGTAGCCCCGCCCCGCCAGCCGCGCATAATGACCAGTCAGGTCGATCGATGTTCCGCCCACCGGCGGCCACACGTCGAGTCCGTTCTCCGCATCCTGCGCCGCGTCCTCTGCGGCCTCGCCCAGCACGCCCTGCGCATGCAGCGTCCATGACGCACCCTCGGCCGCATCTTCCGCGCGGCTGTAGATGCTCAAGCCCCGGCCTCCGCCGTCTGCCTCCGCACCATCCACCTGAACCTGAAGCCGGACACCGCCCTCCGCCGGCAGCACCAGCGGCGCCAGCAGCGTCAGCTGCGACACACTTGTTGCGCCGACCGCACGCGCCGCCGCAAGGCCCAGCTCCAACAGCCCGGTCCCGGGCAGCAGCACTGTCCCGAACACCTTGTGGTCGCCGAGCCAGCCCGCTTCCGACAGCGACAGACGTCCCGTCAGCAGGAAGCCATCGCTCTCCGCCAGCGGCGTCGCCGCGCCTAAGAGCGGATGCGACGCATCCGACAGACCCATCGTCGCCGCATCCCCGCTCGCCTTCTCCGCCTCGAGCCAGTAACGCTGACGCTGGAACGCATAGGTCGGTAGCGAGGCAACAGGTTGCTTCGCGAGATCGCCAAAGGCGTTCCAGTCAACATCAATGCCGTGCACGTGCAGCACACCGAGCGCTGACATCAGCGCCTCAGCGCCATCACGGCCGCGACGTTGCGAAGCAATCACCTGCATGGCAGATGCTTCCGACAGGCATCCCGCCGCAAGCCCCGTCAAAATCCCGTCCGGACCAAGCTCGAGGCTGGCCCGTACGCCTTCGGCTTCCAGCACATGCACGCCGTCGAGGAACCGTACCGGACTGCGTACCTGACGCACCCAGTACTCCGCGCTGCAAAGCTCGTCCTTGGTCGCCAGACGGCCCGTCACATTGCTCACAATCGGCAAGCGCGGCGTGCCGAAGGTGACGGACGCCAGCACCTTGCCGAAGGCCTCCAGCATCGGCTCCATGCGCTGCGAATGGAACGCGTGACTGACCTGCAGGCGGCTGGTCCGGCGGCCTTTGCTCCTGAACTGCTCCGCCAGCGCCAGCACCGCCGCTTCATCGCCGGAGATCACCGTCGAGCGCGGCCCGTTCAGCCCGGCAATCTCGACACCGTCTGCAAGCAGCGGCAGCACTTCTGCTTCGCCTGCCTCGATCGCCACCATGGCGCCGCCGGCAGGTTGCGCCTGCATCAATCGACCACGCGCTGCCACCACGCGGCAGGCATCCTTCAGCGACCACACGCCTGAGACATGCGCGGCCGCGAGCTCTCCGATCGAATGGCCCAGCAGAATGTCGGGTGTGATGCCCCACTGCTCCAACTGGCGGAACAGCGCGACCTCAATTGCGAACAAAGCCGGCTGCGCGTAAGCCGTCTCGTCGAGCTTTGAGGCCGCCTCCGAACCTTCCTCCGCAAACATCACGCTGCGAAGCGGCAGATCCAGCAGCGCGTCAAAATAACCGCAGGCCTCCTCGAACGCTGCGCGGAACGCCGCGCAGCTCTCCATCAGCGCCCGGCCCATGCCGAGCTGCTGTGCGCCCTGCCCCGTAAACAGGAACGCAAGCTTGCCGGACTCACCTCTGGCCTCACCAACCGACACCGCCGCATGCGGGCGACCTTCGGCCAGCGCGCGCAACGCCTCTAGTGCCTCCGCCGCATCGCGCACTGAGACCGCCGCCCGTGCGCCGAACTGCGTCCGGTGCAACGCCGCCGTCGCCACCACGGAGCGCCAGTCTACCTGCGGATGATCCGACAGCCACTCCCCGTAGCGGCCAGCCTGTGCACGAAGTGCCGCCTCGTCACGGCCCGACACCAGCAGCGGGATCAAGGGTAGCTCTGACGCATCTGCCGCGCTGCTCGCATCAGACCGCGCCGGTGGCTCCTCGATCACGACATGCGCATTGGTCCCGCTCAGTCCAAACGCGCTGACGCCCGCGCGCCGAGGCCGTGCCACATCACGCGGCCACGCGGTCAGTTGATCCACCACCTCGACGTTCAATCGCTCCCAATCCAAATGTGGATTGAGCGGGCGACAATGCAGCGTGGGCGGCAACGCTTCGGACTCGAAGCTCGCCAGCATCTTGATCACCCCGACCAAGCCCGCCGCCGCTTCCAGATGTCCGACGTTCGTCTTCACGGCTCCGAGCTTCACGCGTCCGAGATCCTCGGGGCGCGCCTGGCCATACACCGCGTCCAACGCCTGGACCTCAATCGGATCGCCCAGCGACGTTCCCGTTCCATGGCACTCGACGACATCGATGTCGGCCGCATCCAAACGCGCATCGGCCAATGCAGCTCGCAACGTTTTCTGTTGCGCAGTTCCGTTGGGCACGGTGAGGCCTGAACTTGCACCGTCGTGATTGACCGCTGTTCCGCGGACCACGCCTAATATTTTCTTCCCCTGTGCCTGCGCATCCTCCAGCCGCATCATCGCTATGACAGCGGCACCCTCGCCACGGCCGTATCCGTCAGCGGCCTCGGAAAACGTCTTGCTTCGACCGTCTGACGCCAGCGCGCGCGTCTGCGACAACACCACAAACGCTTCCGGACTCGACGCCACTTGCACGCCGCCCACAATCGCCAGATCGCACCGTCCCGATCGCAAATGCTCCGAGCCGAGATGCAGCGCGACCAACGCCGACGAACATGCCGTATCCACGGCCATGACCGGACCTTGCACTCCCAAATGGTAGGCAAGCCGCCCGGCAGAGAATGCCGCCCCGCCGCCCGTCGCGGCATAGGCGTCGGCCTCCGCCAGGTTGAAACCTCGGGTCTGATATTCATTCGGGCCAATGCCGATGAACAACCCGGTCGTCGACTCCGCCACGGATTTCGGCACGATCCCGGCATCCTCGAGCGCCGACCAGGTGACTTCAAGCAGCAGCCGATGCTGCGGATCGATCTGTGCTGCTTCCCGCGGCGATATGCCGAAGAAGCCCGCGTCAAATCCCGCCACATCGTTCAGTAACGATGCTTCCTTGACGTAGGATGTGCCTCGATGTTCGGGATCCGGATCATAATAGGTTGCACGATTGAAACGCTCCGGGGGAATAGGTCCCAACGTATCCACGCCCGACGACAGCACTTGCCAAAAGCTCGCCAAATCTTCAGCGCCACCGGGAAAACGCAGTCCCACGCCGATGATCGCAAGCGCCCCCGCCGCCTCGGCATGACGCGCGACCGCAGCCGTCTCAACCTTTCCTGAGCTGTCCGCCAGCTCCAAAGCCTCCAAGACCCATTCGCTCACCGCCTTCAGGTTGGGATGGTCGAACGCAAGTGTCGCCGGCACCGACAGACCGGTTTGCTTTGCAAGCCTGTTTCGAACCTCCACCGCCATCAAGGAGTCCATGCCCAGATCGGCGAAGCCGACCTCGGATCCCAATTTCAGCGGCTCGTTGATCCCCAGCACCATTGCGACGAGATCCCGCACCAGTGACAGCACGCGACTGCGGCGCTCGCGACCGCTCACCTTTTCCAGCTCAGTCCTCAGGTTATGCGCATGACCATTCGCGTTGTCCGCGCCGGATGCTGCCTGCGGGGCCTGCATCTCCGGGAGTTCGCTCAGAAGGGGACTGGAGCGGCCCGTCATTTCCCTCGTGCGGGCCCAGTCGACATCAAAGACCGCCAATTCCTCCCGGCCTTCCTGCAAGGCTCGCTCAAGTCCCAACAGACAGAGCTCTGGCTTCATGGAGGAGGCGCCGCGACGACGAAGCTGAGCCTCGGTGTCCGCAGCCGCAGCCATTCCCCCATCTGCCCATGCGCCCCAGTGCACGATCGTCGCCGGGAGTCCCTTGGAACGTCGCAGGTGGACCAAACCCGTCAGCCCGGCGTTCGCGGCGCTATAGGCGGACTGGCCATAATTACCCAAGAAGCCAGCGGCCGATCCGTACAGCACGAACGAGACGAGTTCGCTGCCCCAACGCTGCACCGAGTCATGCAGCGCCCAGGCACCGCCGAGTTTGCCACCCTGTTCTTCCTCGATCGCCTCAAGCGTCAACTCGTTGAGCGGGACGTCCACCACGTCGCCGGCAAGGTGAAAAATGTGACGCAGTGCAGGCCTGCTCGCTTCACCGGATGTCAGCTCACGCACGAGAGCGTCGACCGCAACGCTGTCGCCGACGTCGCACGCCCTCACCTCCGCGCGACACCCCTTGCCTGCAAGTGCCGTCACCAGGTCTGTCGCTCCGGGCGCTTGTTCGCCACGTCGCGACGTCAGGATGAGGTGCCGCGCACCTCGCTCAGCCAGCCAATGGCACAGGACCGATCCCAGCGATCCCGTGCCACCAGTGATGAGTATTGTCCCTTGCGGATCCCATTTCTTCGCAGCGGGCTCCGAACTGGTCCGCGACGGCACATGGTGCAACTTTCGTGTCCAGAGGTCTTGTGCCCTCAGCGCGAACTCTGCGCCCGTTGTCTCGACTGCCAGGAACGTGGCCGCCATCCGGCGCAGTGTGACGTCGTCAGCAGATCCCAAGTCTGCCAGCCCACCAAAGCAGTTTGGGAGCTCTAGATTCAGAGTTCTGCCGAGCCCCCACAATGCTTGCAGGTAGGGTGCTGTCGGCACATCATCGCCTCTGATCCGAAGAGCGTGAGGCGTGCATAGCCACAGGCGCGTTCCCGAAGCGTCGTTTCGCTGACTGATTGCCTGTGCCAGCATCACAGCTTCGCTGGTCGCTCGCAGCCAGGGTTTTTCCTGCGTCACAGAGCTCCCTGGCGGCAACTCTCCCGCCAGATACACGATCGCGCGCGGCAAGAGGGCGTGTTCTTGTGCACCGCCTGCGTCTGCTCGCAGTCGAGCCGTTGCCTCGTTCACGGTGAGACATTCGACGACGGTGCCTTGTGCGCGAAGGATCTCTTGCAGCCGCTCCAGGTGAGCCATGTCGGGCCATTGCCCGCTCACAAGCCAGCAGACGCCGTCGGTCACTAAAGACGAGGCAGAGCCGCTTATC
This sequence comes from Bradyrhizobium sp. LTSP849, assembly GCF_000938255.1. Classification (GTDB taxonomy): domain Bacteria; phylum Pseudomonadota; class Alphaproteobacteria; order Rhizobiales; family Xanthobacteraceae; genus Bradyrhizobium. Next base: position 9,860 of record NZ_JYMR01000048.1, read on the forward strand.
CTCTGCCATTGGTCCTCGTAGCACCACCCGTCGACTGTCACCTCCGCGTCAGTCTGCGCGTACCAGCTGTTCAGGGCCGGCAAGAGCGCCGACAGATGCTCGCGTGATCCGCCTTCCGGAAGCTGCAGCAGTTGCTCGACACGCTCCGTGCTGCCGCTTTGCACCGCTTGCCAAAAACGGGCATCAACACCATTTTTCGATTCAACCGGGCTCGCCTTCTCCGCCTCAAGCCAGTAACGCTGACGCTGGAACGCATAGGTCGGCAGCGAGGCAACCGGCGCCTTGGCACCCGCTCCGGCCACCTTCGCCCAATCGACACCAATACCATGAACGTGCAGCACGCCGAGCGAGGTCAGCAGCGCCTCGCTGCCATCACGGCCGCGACGTTGCGAAGCAATCACCTGCATTGGTGATGCTTCCGACAGGCATCCCGTCGCAAGGCCCGTCAAAATCCCGTCCGGACCAAGCTCGAGGCTGGCCCGTACGCCTTCGGCTTCCAGCACATGCACGCCGTCAAGGAACCGCACCGGACTGCGCACCTGACGCACCCAGTACTCCGCGCTGCAAAGCTCCTCCTTGGTCGCCAGACGGCCCGTCACGTTGCTCACAATCGGCAGTCGCGGCGCTCCGAACGAGACCTGCGATACCACCTTCCGGAACGCCTCCAACATCGGCTCCATGCGCTGCGAATGGAACGCGTGGCTCACCTGCAGGCGGCTGGTCCTGCGGCCCTTGCTCCTGAACTGTTCCGCTAGCCGCACAACGGCGGCTTCATCACCGGAGATCACCGTCGAGCGCGGCCCGTTCAGCCCCGCAATCTCGACACCGTCAGTGAGCAGCGGCAGCACTTCTGCTTCGCCAGCTTCCAGCGCCACCATGGCGCCGCCCGAGGGGAGCGCCTGCATCAACCGGCCGCGTGCCGCGACCACGCGGCAGGCATCCTGCAGCGACCACACGCCCGCAACATGCGCAGCCGCAAGCTCTCCGATCGAGTGGCCGAGCAGAATGTCGGGCTCAATGCCGCACTGCTCCAGCTGACGGAACAGCGCGACCTCCACCGCAAACAAAGCAGGCTGCGCATAGGCGGTCTCGTCCAGCTTGGAGGCCGCCTCCGAGCCTTCCTCCGCAAACATCACGGCGCGCAGCGGCAGATCCAGCAGTTCGTCAAAATGGCCGCATATCTCCTCGAACGCCGCGCGGAACGTCGCACACGTCTCCAGCAGCGCCCGGCCCATGCCGATCCGCTGCGCGCCCTGGCCCGTAAACAGGAATGCCAGCTTGCCTTGCTCGCCCCTGGCTTCTCCAACCACCACCGCCGGATGCGGGCGGCCCTGGGCCAGCGCACGCAGTGCGTCCACGGCTTCCGCCGCATCGCGCACTGAGACCGCCGCCCGCGAGGTAAACTGCGTCCGGTGCAACGCCGCCGTCGCAATCACGGAGCTCCAGTCGGCTTCCGGATGCCGCGACAGCCACTCGCCGTACCGACCCGCCTGCGCGCGAAGGGCCGCCTCGTCACGACCGGATACCAATAGCGGGATCAAAGGAGATGGCGATGACGCATCTGCCGCGCTGCTCGCATCAGAGCGCGCCGGTGGCTCCTCGATCACGACATGCGCATTCGTCCCGCTCAGTCCAAACGCGCTGACGCCTGCGCGCCGCGGCCGTGCCACATCACGCGGCCACGCGCGCGCCTGCTGCAGCAGCGACAGCCCGCTGCCCTCCCACTCGATCTGGCCGCTCGGATGCTCCGCATGCAGCGTCTTCGGCAGAACCTCGTGCTTGAGCGCAAGCACCATCTTCATCACGCCGAGAACGCCGGCCGCCGCCTGCGTGTGCCCGAGGTTCGACTTCGACGAGCCCAGCCACAGCGGACGATCTTCGCGACGCGTCGGCCCGAACACCGCAGCCAGTGCGCCTGCTTCGATGGGATCACCGAGGCTGGTCCCGGTGCCGTGCGCCTCCACAACATCGATCTCGTCGGGGCTCACCCCGCTCGCCGACAGCGCCGCACGGATCACCCGCTGCTGGCTCGGGCCGTTCGGCGCCGTCAGGCCCTGGCTTCGTCCGTCCTGGTTCACTGCAGAACCCCGGATCAGCGCCAGGATCTCATCGCCATCCCGTTCCGCATCCGACTGCCGCTTCAGCACCAGCACGCCGCAACCTTCACTCCAGCCTGCGCCATTGGCGCCCGCTGAGAACGCCTTGCAGCGACCATCCGGCGCCATGCCGTTATCAGGCCCCAGCGCCACAAACGTCGAGGGCGTCGACATCACCGTCACGCCGCCCGCCAGCGCCAGATCACACTCGCTTTGCCGGAGCGCCGTGCAGGCCAGGTGCAGCGCCGTCAACGATGAAGAGCATGCCGTATCGACCGTCATTGCCGGACCCTCGAGGCCCAGCACGTAGGAGACACGACCCGCCAGCACGCTCGACGTCGTGCCCGTCGCCGTCCACATCGTCATCGCTTCAGGCGAGCGCGTACCATAGTCGCCCGCCATCGATCCGAGATAGACGCCGGTCCGGCTCTCGCTCAGCCCCTCGGGTCGGATCCCCGCGCGCTCCAGCGCCTCCCACACCGCTTCCAGGATCAGGCGCTGCTGCGGGTCCATCTCCACCGCCTCGCGCGGCGCGATGCCGAAGAAAGATGCGTCAAACTCCGCAACCCCATCGATAAAGCCGCCTTCCTGCGTCAGCCCGCCCGTGATCTCCTCCAGGCGCCGCAGCAGATCCCGGCTCCAGCGATCCGGCAGCGGGCCGACGCCGTCGCCACCGCGCTCCAGCAACGACCAGTAGCTCTCGGGACCCGTCAGTCCTCCAGGACCGCGGCAGCTCATCCCTACGATCGCGATCGGCTCGGAGGAGGCGTTCTCCACCGCTTCGAGAGACGACTTCAGATCCCGAATCTTATGAAGACTCTGGCGAAGAGCGTTTTTTAAATCCTGAACTTCTTGATTTATGTGCTGCATGTTTTTCAAAGCAATTCAGACGCAATACTCAGCAAAGAGTCCGTTTCCGCGTCATCGATATGCGCGGACAATTCGTCGTCGCTTGCACGCCGAGAAGTATCATTCGGCTGCACCATAAGACGCTCAAGAAGCCCCGATTTACGGAGCGCTTCGATCGAAATGTCTCGTAGCTTCCGGCGGATTTGCTCATCCCCCCAGATCGACGGACCTGACTTGACGTTATCGAGCTCGAGCTTCTCGAGCAGCAGGCGCGACATGGCGCGCGCGGTCGGATAATCGAAGGCGAGCGTGGTCGGCAGCTTGGCGCCGACCCGTCCCGACAGGCGGTTGCGCAGCTCGACCGCCATCAGCGAGTCCAGCCCGAGATCCTTCAGCGGCTGGTCCGCAGGCACCGAGGCGGCCCCGGGCAGCGCCAGCACCGCCGCAATCTCCTCCTGTGCCAGCTCCACCAGTGCGGCCAGCCGCTCGCCTTCGCTGGCCAGCGCCGCCAGCCGCGACCGCAGACTGTTGGTGTCGCCGCTCGATGCGGTTGAGGCCCGCCGCAAGCCGCTGCGCACCAGGCCGCGATACAGCGCCGGCACGTCGTCACTGAGCTGGCGCTGCATCGCGCCGACATCCAGATGGATCGGGACCAGCATGGCCTCGGGCTGCGCCTGTGCCGCATCCAGCAGCGCGAGGCCCAGCTCCAGCGACAGCGCCTGCACGCCTTGACGCCGCATCCGCATCAGCTCGGCCCGGCCCAGATGCGCCGTCATGCCGACGCCGCGCTGCTCCCACAGCCCCCACAGCAGGCTCTGCCCGGCCAGTCCACGATGTCGCCGCTCCGCCGCAAGCGCATCCAAAAACACGTTCGCCGCCGCGTAGTTCGCCTGGCCCGGACTGCCAAGCGCTGCCACCGACGAGAACAGCACGAACGCGGCAAGATCCTTGTCCGCCGTCAGCTCATGCAGGTGCCAGGCGCCATCGAGTTTGGGCCGCAGCACACGCTCCAGCCGCTCGACGTTGAGCGCCGGCACGATGCCGTCGTCCAGCAAAGCTGCCAGATGGAACACGCCCGTCAACGGACGTTCCGGCGAGATGGTGCTGAGGACCGCGCCAACCGCATCACGATCTCCGACGTCGCAACTCACCAGCTCAACCGTCTGTGCACCCAGTGTTTGCAGCTCCGCCACCAGTTCAGATGCGCCAGGCGCGGCCATGCCGCGACGCGACGTCAGCAAGAGATGACGCACACCATGCTCAGTCACAAGGTGCCGCGCGACCTCGCGGCCGAGCTCGCCCGCACCGCCCGTGATCAGCACCGTGCCGCCGGCTTCAAGACGCCGCGGCAATTGCACCACCTGCTTGCCGACATGGCGCCCCTGCGCCATCTGCCGCAGCGCTGCCGGCATCTGCCTGATGTCGTAGGCAACATAGGGCAACGGCTCCAGCACACCGGCCGCGAACAGGCCCATGATCTGCGTCAGCAGCGCCGGCATCCGATCCGTCGGCAGCACGAACGCATGGTAGCTCACGCCACGGTATTTTGCGGCGATCGCAGCACCGTCACGCCCATCAGCGATCCCCATCTCCAGGAAGCGGCCGCCCCGCGGCAAAAGCCGCAGCGAGGCATCGACGAACTCGCCTGTCAGCGCATTGAGGACGACATCGACGCCCTCGCCTTTGGTCGCCGACCGGAACTGGGTCTCGAAGCTTAGATCGCGCGAGTTGGCGACATGCCGTCCGTCCAGTCCCATCCGTTCCAGCACCGGCCATTTACCCGGGCTCGCCGTGCCATAGACCTCCGCGCCAAAATGCCGGCACAGCTGCACCGCTGCCATGCCGACGCCACCGGCTGCCGCATGCACCAGAACCCGATCCCCGGACCTGATATGCCCGAGCTCCTGCAGCGCATACAGCGCCGTCAGATAGGCCAGCGGGATCGTCGCCGCCGCCTCGAACGACATCCCCGCAGGGATTCTTGCAAGCTGTTCGGCCACTGTGACCGCGCGTGTGCCAAAACAGCCGCGCCCACAGCCAAATACGCGATCGCCAACCGCAACCGACGTCACGTCCGCGCCGACCGCCTCCACCACGCCGGCAAACTCGAACCCGATGCCGGGCGAGGCAATCTGCCCCAGCGTGATCAGCACGTCGCGGAAGTTCATGCCGGCCGCGCGTACGCAGACCCGGACATCACCGGATGCCAGCGGCTCCGACAGCTCGCCTGCGGCCACCAGGCTCACGCCGTCGAGCCGGCCGGGGTCGGTGACCACAACGCGGTAATCCGGCGCGGCCACTGGTGCCTGAAGTGTGCCCGCACCCGCGCCAGTGCGCGCCAGCCTGGGTGCCAGCACCGCACCATGGCGCAGCGCAAGCTCCGGCTCCGACGTCGTCGACGTCAGCTTCGCCAGTAGCGATGCATCTGCAAGCACGACATCGACGTCCACGAGCTGCAGCCGGCGATCGGGATGCTCCGCCCGTGCGCTGCGCACCAGGCCCCACAGCGGCGCACGCGTCAGTCCGCTTGCGCCCTCATCCGGACCCGTCGCCACCGCGCCACGCGTCAGCCACGCGACCGGCGTCTCGTTCAGACGCGCTTCGCCAAAAATCCCCTGCAGCTCGGCAAGGCCACGCTCCGCCGTCGCATGCGTCGCCGCAAGCACGGGGCCTGCTGGTTCAGCCGGATCAGACAGATGGTCGAACACGAGCTGCGACGGGATCGCACTGCCTGCATCCAGCCGCGCAACGACAGCCGCAACGCTCTCGGCGTGATC
>NZ_JYMR01000049.1 GCF_000938255.1 Bradyrhizobium sp. LTSP849
CGGCGAAGGCGGGATCGCTGGCGAGGCTGACGATGATGCCCGCGCCGCGTTCGGGATTGCCGACCTTCAGCCAGGTCAATAAACGCTCGAGGGGTGCTGCGAACCAAAGTTCGCGCCCGAGACCCGTCACGTTGAATCCGGGACAGAGGCAGTTTACCGCCACTCCGGTCCCCGTCAGCCTGTGCGCCAGTTCCATCGAGAACATGATATTCAACAACTTGGTCTGACCGTAGATCACCGAGGAGCCTTGAGCGGAGAACTGGCGTTTGTCGACGAGGGCGGCGAGTGGGTCAAAGCCGGCGCCTTGCCGGGAGGCTTCCGATGCGACTGTCACGATGCGTGAGGGCGCTGACCTGACAACTGTCTCAAGCAGGATATTCGTGAAAAGCCAGGGCCCCAGATAATTGACCGCGACCATCTCCGGATAGCCGTCCTTGGTGACGCGGGATTTGAACGCATGAATCCCGGCATTGTTGATCAGGGCGTCGATCCGGGGATGGCGTGAGGCGATCTCGCGTCCGAGTGCGGCAACCGAGGCCAGATCGCGGAAATCACCGTAGTGTATATCGACCTTTGTTCCGGGGGCGGCGCGTTCGATGATCTCTATTGTGGAGTCGGCCCTGGTTTTGCTGCGGGCAGTGAGAACCAGATCTGCACCTTTCTGCGCAAGCGCAACCGCGGTGCGTTGGCCGATGCCGCTGGTTCCGCCGGTCAGCACGGCGGTGAGACGAGGCGGCGACATGGGCGTTCCTTATTTTAGTGGATATATATCTACTATATAAGATAGTGGCTATTTGTCAACTAATCTGGCAGAGAACCCATAGGCAGGCGTGGAATCATGATTTCGCATTCGAGCAAAGCTCCGCGAGATGGAGGCAGGCGAGAAGCGCGCATTCGGGGGCTGGGTGCCGTACTGAACGCGCTGGTAAGCCAGTCCCGTGCTCTGACGGCACAGGCGTCGGAAACATTTTCCGCCGGGCTGCAACCGGCCGCGTTCCATATCGCGCTCTGGCTCAAGTCGTACGGCCCCGCCAAGCCGAGTGCCGTAGCGGAGGCAATGGGCATGGACCGCAGCGCGGCAAGCCGCCTCACTCGCGAGTTGGTGCGCTTGGGGTTGGTTGCGACGTTGACCGCCCCCTCCGATCGTAGAAGCATCGTCCTGTCGTTGACCGCCGATGGCCGTCGGCGGATGGAACTCGCGACGCAGGCCAAGGGCGCTGCGTTCCGGACGAGGGTAGAATCCTGGAGCGAGGAGGACCTGCTGCTGTGTACTGATCTACTGCGAAGGTTGCTTGATGTGCCGGCAAACGCCGGTGGCGAGTCGAGGTGAGGTTCGACGGCCGGCGACGAAGGAGACCGCCAAAAATGGACGACACGACACTGAGCGCCTATAATCGGGATGCCAAGGCTTTCGCCGACGATTGGGCCGCCCAGCCGGCACCGATCGATATGCACAACGTGGTGGATCGGTTTTTCATCCCCGGTCCTACTGCGGATGTCGGTTGCGGCAGCGGTCGTGACGCCGCCTGGCTCGGAGCTCGAGGCTATCCGACCGTGGGCTTCGATGCGTCTGAAGGACTTCTGGCCGAAGCGCGAAGCCGCCATCCGCAGATCGAGTTCAAACGGGCAGTCCTTCCGGCTCTTGATGGGATTCCGGAGGCAAGCTTCACCAACGTTCTCTGCGAGACCGTCATCATGCATCTCGAGCCCGAAGCCATTGCGCCAGCGGTCGCGAGGCTTCTGGCCATCCTTGTCCCAGGTGGCGTGCTCTATCTAAGCTGGCGAGTGACCGCGGGGGCCGACAGGCGGGACGAGCGCGGGCGCCTTTACGCCGCTTTTGATCCGGAGCGCGTGCTTCGTGCGTTGGAGACGACGCGGATATTGCTGGACGAAGAAGTGGGCAGCGTCTCGTCGGGGAAGTTGATCAGGCGCATCGTGGCAGCAAAGAGCAGCGCGCATTCTTGAGCGGCTTCAACGGTTCGAGATCCGTTTCCGCCGCCATTCTGACAAAGAGAAAATCTGTAACGATCTCAATGGGCTAAAAACGTCAAAAATGTCGGACCGACCTTTGAAAACGCTGCAAGATTTCCCGACTTCCAAGCTGAATACGAGGGTTCGATTCCCTTCACCCGCTCCAAACAGTTTCAATAGCTTAGCCCGCAATTGTGGTTTAATCGCAAGTGGTTTCGGTTCTGGACATCATGCGCAAAGCGCTTGCCAAAGAACTGTCCTGCGCGTTCATGGAGGGGGCCTCGGCATACGTCCAATGATACCGCGGACGGAAACAGCTCAATACTTACGCTCGGGAGCTTACTGCCACTCGGGACTACATGAGCCTCTCGACACCAAAAGCGGTTCGCGCCACGATGAGCGGGTGGTCGCATAAGCGACTGCCGGGGCGAGGCGCCTCACCCTGCCCACGGGAGTGTCGCGTATGAGTACATCCGGCTGAAGGAGATGCTGTTTCAGCATACCCAGCTCGCGCATTAACTCCGGTAACTCATGAGGGCTGAGATCGCCACACAATCTCATTAAGGGGTTTTTGCCTCGATCAGCTTCAGGGATAAGCCCCAACGTCGGATACCACATTGCGTTGCGCGTCAGACTCACCGTGACTTGATAGCTTCCTCCCTCCCGAGCGCGCCTCAATAGCGCTGCTGCCGCGCCGGCAGCTCCGATATAGCCCGTAATGTAATCGTTCAACATTGCGGTCGGAGGCAAAGCTGGCGTGCCGCTCTTCCCTTCGAGTATTGCGAGTCCCGACACCGCGGAGCCCAGCATGTCAAAGCCACCCCGGTCGGACCACGGGCCATCCCAGCCATAGCAGCGAACGTTTACAACGATGATTCCAGGACGGATCGACGCAAGCTCTTCCGGAGAGAATCCGAACTCCGACATCTTTCGCGCACGGAAGCTGTCGACAAAGACGTCCGCTGTTCGTGCCAGATCACGACAGATCTCATTTTGCTTCGGGTCATGCAGATTAAGAAATGTCGATCTCTGCCCGACATTTGCATCATAGTAGACCCAATCATGCTCGAAATCGTCATAGTGATTGACGCATAGGACATCTGCTCCTTGCTCCGCCAAGGTTCGCCCGACCACTGGACCTGCGATGGCGTGAGTCAGGCTCAGCACCTTTATTCCCTCGAGCGGGCGATTTGCAGGTGAGAACGGTTCGGGAGCGCTTTCTGCGATCTTTCGTATGGCTATGACAGGCTCGTTCGACAGATACATTCCCTGAGGGTGCTGAAGCCACTCCTCTGTTGTCCTGACCATGCAGAGCGTGAGGCCTTTTTCGTTGGCTGCATCCTCCAGCTCCTCAGCATCCCACTTTGCGATTGCAGCGCGAATGTGCTCGAAATCAGTGCCGCAATTGAAGAAGTTCCCCCATTTTGTCTGTTGATGAGGATAGACGCCGGACGGATAAACCCACCGGCCATCTTTGGTTTTGTACGGATATGCACCGAACGGGTGCCGGTTGCCAACCCAATCGGGGTACGGATGCCCATTGATGGTCGGATGGAACGTCATGTCCGGGTTGATACCGTGGGCGGCCTTGCGCACATCAATGCTCAGATGTTGGCCCTGGCCGGTTCTTTCCTTCCATATGGCAGCAGGGCCGATCGCGGCGGCCATCGCCGCAATTGAAAATGCCTCTCCCATTCGAACAGCACTTGGAAACAGCGGATCAGCCCCATAGATGCTGACGCTGCCGCCGACATCCTCGAGGTTCAGCCCTGCGGGTCTGATGAGTTCGTCAAGAGCCTTGATTGCATCGAGATTGAGCTGATCCTCCTTCATCGTACTCTCCTATCTTGGGCGGGATTTCCTATCGAGCACGCATTGTGCGTCGATCGATGGCGGCAGATGCATGGTCTCTCCTTCACGTATCGTCTATGCCCAGCTCAGGGTCCCGCGAGTCCACCGAACGTCAGGGCATTCAGGCTTGATTCAGGCCTAGTTCTCTGAGCAGAGCATCCCGGTGCTGATCGAGCCGGGGCGCTGGTTCCACAATGGCAAGAGCATCGCCGTGGAATTTGATGGGGGAGCCCGCGATGATAAGCGACCGCGTTGACGACACGGGCAGGTCCACCAGCATCTGGCGATGATGAAGCTGGGGATCCTTCGCGACGGCAGCTACGTCGTTCACTGGACCGCAAGGTACTCCGGCCTGGGTGAGGATCGTTAGCCACTCGTCGGCGGGCAGGGTGTCCAAAGCTTCCTCGAGAGCCGCCTTGAGTTCGGCGTGATGCGAGCATCGGGCGTCGTTATCGGCAAAGCGAGTATCGCCAAGCAAGTGACTCAGTCCAAGGACCTCGAGCGTCCGCGCGAACAACCGGTCATTGCCTGCTGCCAGCGCGATATGGCCTTCGCCCGCTCGAAATACGCCGAAGGGCGTGATTGACGGATGTCGTGAGCCGATGGGGCCTGGAACGGTACCGTCCACTTGGTAGCGTACAAGAGCATTTTCCAGCAGGGCGACCTGAGAATCGAGCATTGCGACGTCCACGTGCTTCCCCTCACGCGTCCGGGCTCTCTCAAGCAGCGCTGCTTGAATTCCGATCGCGCCAAACATCCCGGCGGCGATGTCACCTATGGAAATTCCTACGCGCGTGGGGCGCTCCGCGCTTTCTCCCGTGAGACTGAGTACCCCGCCCATGGCTTGCACCACGATGTCGTAGGCAGGCAGAGTCCGATAGGGTCCGGTCTGGCCGAACCCCGAGATCGACGCAAGAATCAGCGACGGCCTGCGCGCGTGAAGCTGCTCCCAGCCATAGCCGAGGCGCTCCATGGTTCCGGGAGAGAAATTCTCCACCAAGACGTCCGCGCTATCCAACAACTTTTCGAAGATTGCTCGATCGCCTTCGATCTTGAGATCGAGCGCAATCGACTCCTTGTTGCGGTTGATCGAGAAGAAGTATCCAGACACTTTCTTCCCGTCGTCTCCATCGACAAACGGTCCAATTTGGCGAGCGTCGTCACCCACAGTTGGCATCTCGACCTTCACAACGCGAGCGCCGAGATCGCCGAGAGTCATCGTGCAATAAGGGCCGGCCAATATACGGGTGAGGTCGATCACTACCAGACCGGCAAGGGGGCCCTGCGTTTTAGGATGCAACATCATGTCAACCATTGTGTCGAGCCGCCTGGCTGGCGGCGATGTTCTGAAGAATGAGTTGGGGTTGGAATGCTGCCGTCAGAATGTCTCGCTGACGCTGCGTCGTGCCATTTCCAAGGGCAGATGCGTTCAGCACGGCCTTCAGCGCTCCCATGTTCTTTGTGGGCATGGCCCTCAAATGGGACGCTTTTGTCATCGCTGTCATGAGAACGTCTCCCGCCGCGGCCAGCTCCGTCAGAAAGCCTGCCTGGAGCATCTCTTCGGCGCTCATGCGTTCAGCCATCAGCACGAGCGCTTTTGCGGCGTTCAGTCCCATACGGCTGACGTAGCGCTGTAGGGCACCTGCATAGAGCGGCAAGCCGAAGCGGGCGGCCGGCATCTGCATGAACCCGTCCAGCGAGCCGATCCGGAAATCACAGGCGAGAGCCAAATCCGTTGCCCCGCCCAGAACGGGCCCGTTGATCGCCGCGATCGCAATCAGGCGGGTGTTCTCGAACCTGTTCGCCACCGCCTCGAAGGCGTTGTCGCCTGCGTTAGACCGTGCACCGGATTTCAGATCATCGGTCAATGCGCGAAGGTCAAAACCCGCGCTGAAGTACTTCCCGCGGCCTGTCAGTATGAGGACGCGGATGTCCTGCGACGACTCGCATTCGTCAAGATGCCGTTGCAACGCGTCCAAATCCTGAGGCTCCAGGCGATTTGCGTTGGCGGGTCTATTTAGTTCGATCAGGGCCACATGTTCTGCCGGCTGGCTCAGCACCGGTACGGAAGCCGACTCGCTCATTTTTCCTCTCGTATCCCAATTATGCCTTGTGGTATACCAATTCTCTATTGTAAAGTACCACCATGAGCAAGCCTTTAGTCTCAGAGAGTCTGTCGGATACGGTTCGCTCCAAGATGGAGAGTGAACTTGTTGCGGGGCACCTGGCGCCCGGTACCGTTCTGGATGAGCGTTCACTGGCCGAGCGATTTGGCGTATCGCGCACGCCTGTTCGTGAAGCTGTGCTTCATTTGGCGGCGCAGGGATTGCTGAATGTCATTCCTCGTGTGGGCGTCGTCGTTCCCAAGTTGGGGATTCGGGAGCTGCTGGAACTCCTGGAGATGCTGGCGGAAATGGAAGGCGTGTGTGCCAGCTTTGCCGCGAAGCGGATGACCATCGTTCAGCGTGCGGAGTTCAGGGCGGCACTTAAGGCCTGCCGCCAGGCCGCCAGGAACGGCGACTCAAAACGGTATGCGGGCGCGAACAAGAAATTCCACGAGATTATCTACGCGGCCGCCCATAACGAGTGGGCCGTGCGTCAGGTAAGGGCACTGCGGATGCGCTGTGCTGCCTATCAACGATCGCGCTTCGACTTGGCGGGCCGATTGGACAAGTCGCTGGGTGAGCACGAAAGGATCGTGGCGGCGATCGAGGCGGGCGAGGTGGCGCGGTCGCGTCTCGCAATGCAGGAGCATATCTCGATTGGCGGACAGGATTTTGCCGATCTGGTGAGGGGCCTCGATCCAAACCTGCTTGCGTCCGGATAGGCGTGCCCGTGCTACGAGTCGAGAAGAAAATGAGTGGATGTTACCTTCGTGGCATCCGATTTCCTCTGGGCGCGGATTGGATTTCCCAGGGCGCTCCCGAAAGCGAGAGCATCGCGGTTGCGGCATCTACGCCGATGCCGACTTTTGCTCTCGGTCGTCGGGAGTTGCGGCTCGATCTTTTTCGTGGCCTGGCGCTTTGGCTCATCTATATCGATCACGTCTCGCCGGACCGCCTGACCTGGTTCACGATTCGCAACTACGGCTTTAGCGACGCTGCTGAAATCTTCGTTTTCATCTCGGGCTTCACGGCAGCGCTGGTCTACGGCAGAGCTACCTTCGAGTTCGGCATCTTAATTGGCGCAGCACGCGTGTTGCGACGGGTATGGCAAATCTATGCCGCGCACTTGCTGCTATTTGTCTTCCTGATAGCCGAGATTGCCTTCGTCACCACGATCTCTGATAAGCCGTCATTCTACATTCAGGAAATGGAGGTCGGGGAGTTCTTTAGGCAGCCGGACGTCGAGATGATCCAAGTTCTGCTGATGCGCTTCCGTCCCCTGAATATGGATGTCTTGCCGCTTTACGTCGTGTTGATGGCCTTTCTGCCGCTGATCCTGCAGTGCTCCAGATGGCACCGAGATCTTCCGCTCGTTCTTGCAGCCGGACTCTACATCCTCACACTTCACTACGATTTGCATCTGTCGACCTTTCCGGACGGCTTCTGGTCTTTCAATCCCTACGCATGGCAGCTCCTTTTTGTCTTCGGTGTCTGGTGTGCGCTGGGAGGCGCGCAGCGATTGTCGCCCGTTCTCAAGTTTTCGCCGACCTTTTGGGTCGCAATCGCCTATCTGGGCGCGGCCTTCTCTCTGACGTTGACGTGGCATTTCCCGTTTCTGGAAAGGCTGTTGCCCGGCTGGCTGGTGCGATTGATCTATCCGATCGACAAGACCGACCTCGACATCTTGAGATTTGCGCACTTCCTGGCGTTGGCCGTCGTGGCCTTACGCTTCGTGCCGGGCGGCTGGGCAGGGTTGAAGTCACCTTGGGTTCAGCCTCTCATCCTTTGCGGACAACATTCGCTTCAGATTTTCGCACTTGGCGTCGCCTTGTCGTTCTCGGGCTACGCGCTGCTGACTGAGACCAATGCCGGCGTTGGGCTGCATGTCATCGTCGGTGTCATCGGCATTCTGATTCTGTATGGCGTTGCCGGGACGTGCGCCTGGTACAGGTCGAAGATGTCGAGCTTAGCGCGTGCAGAAGCAATCTCCCCAACACTGACCGCGTGATGTGCAGAGTGGGGAATCACCGATGAATTGTAGGAAGCCATGTCCGCTTCAGATCTATCCGATGCCCGAGGCGCGCTCCGGCCGCGGTGGCATGGATTGCGATCGATCCACTGGGCAACCTCGTAACCAAAGCTTGATCACTAGCCTCATCGATTGGATTGATTGACATGGCACAGCAAGGCACGGCCCCTTTTGTTGTTGAACGAGATTTGCGGCTCGACCTCTTGCGTGGTGTGGGCCTCTGGATGATTTTTCTTGATCATATCCCGGACGATGTCATCTCTTGGCTGACGCTGCGCAACTACGGGTTTTGCGACGCTGCGGAGTTTTTTGTCTTCATCTCCGGCTACCTGCTCGGCTTCATCTACGCTCCGATTGTCGCCGCAGGCCAATTCGTGCCTGCCTCGAAACGGCTGTTGCTGCGGGCCTGGCAGATGTATGTCGCTCATCTTCTCCTTTTCCTCGCCTTCACGGCCCAGATTGCTCGTACGGCGAGGAGGTGGGACAATCCTATGTATAAGGACGAGTTCAACGTCGCCAACTTTCTTGCGCATCCCGACGAGTTGATCAGCAAGGCGCTAACCCTGCAATACAAGCCGGTCGACCTTGACGTATTGCCGCTCTACATCGTCCTTGTTTTGGTTTCGCCGTTCGTGTTGTGGTGTCTCGTGCGTCGTCCCAATCTGACTATGGTCGGTTCGGCCGTGCTCTACGCATTCGCACGCTACTTTGACTGGAACTTGCCATCATACCCGAGTGGTGCGACCTGGTATTTCAATCCCTTTGCCTGGCAACTGCTGTTCTTCTTCGGTGCTTGGTGCGGGTGCGGAGGGCGTGAACGGCTCAAATGGTTGCACGATTCGCGCATCGTTCTCAGTGTTGCGATTGCCTGGATACTCTTCGCGTTCGTCATCGTGATGACCTGGCACAGCGCCTTCCTTGAATCGCTGATTCCGAGCTGGCTGATCAAGGTGATCTATCCGATCGACAAGACCGATCTGGATATGTTCCGATTCTTCCATTTTCTGGCGCTTGTCGTGATCATCACGCGATATCTCCATCGTGACTGGTCCGGGCTGAATTCGCGCTGGTTGCGCCCGCTGATATTATGCGGCCAGCATTCGCTTCCATTGTTCTGCCTCGGGGTATTCCTGTCCTTCGGTGCACACTGGATCCTGGTGCAGTGGAAAAGCGCCTTCATCGAGCAATTCGCGGTCAGCTTTGCCGGGTTTGCGATCATGACAGCCGCCGCCTGGCTCCTGGACCGTGCACAGAGGATTCCAAACCTTTTCGTCGACACTGGATTCGATGCGAAAGCAGGAACACAGCCGAGCGGGGCATGATGTCGTCTCTCTTCCGCAATTGCGTTGGGATGTCGTCGCTATCGATGGAAGGCGCGGCGTTCCGCTCGCGTATTTAAAGGATCGTCCAAGCTGAATACGAGGGTTCGATTCCCTTTCACCCGCTCCAGCCTTTTCACGGACTTGGCGAGACGGTCGGATTTCATTCCGACAGATGGGTGGCGCTCGCGGCGCGAGAGCACCGCTCTCATATTTCCCCCTTGAGTGCCGGTTGCAGGCGGATGCCTGCGCGCTTGCGGTTAGTCAATTGGATGAACTTTGACAATCTCTGCCTATTGCGACAATCGATTTTTCGGCCGGTCCGCTGTTAAGCTGGCATCGTCGACGTTAGCGGTCTTTCGAGAGCGCCCCCAAAAGGACCGGCCCGATCCCATGAAATTCTTGTTTTCTTCGGGTCAGATTATAGACTGTTCGATCAGTCAGCTCTTGCGAGGCCCCAAGCGGCAAGTGTATGTGGTTGCATGGGAACAGCTAAAAAGAGCCTCAAAATTCCCGCGGTCGCTTCGGGGCGAGATGCGATTTTGGACGCTGCCGAACAAACGTTCGGCTCTCATGGCTTCCACGGCGGGAGCATGAGTCAGATCGCCCAGCTTGCGGGAGTAGCGCAGTCACTGCTCCACTATCATTACAAGACCAAGGATCTTCTTTACGAGGCGGTTTTCGAGCGGCGCGCAACTCAAATTCGGGACAAGCGTCAGGCTCGCCTGGACGCGCTTTTCAGCCGCGCTGGCAAGGTGCACCTTGAAGAGGTGCTCGAAATACTTTTCATCTCGCTTGAAGAACTCCTGGAGCTCAAAGAGTTCGAGTTGCGCAATTACGTTCATATGGTCGGCGACGTAACGCTGTCGAGCAATAAGCGATCGATCGAAATAGTAAAACGCCACTACGACCCCTCGGCCGAACTTTTCATCGAGGCAATCCGCAAAGTCTATCCTGAACTTTCAATGGATGAAGCCATTTGGAGCTATCTGTTCGCAATCGGAGGCCGCATGCAGGCCCATGCTTCCGTCGATCGCGCTGTCCGCCTTGGTTCACATAAGGCGAGTAGTCGCAAGCAATATGAGATCCTCGTGACGTACGCTGCTGCCGGAATCAAAGCGATAGCCAAGGCTCGGCGCTAGACAAGGCTCGGCGGTAGCAGCGCGAACTATCTCTGACGATCCTCATTCGACTTTCAAATCCGCCGCAGGAACAGCGACGTCAATTTTTGTATTGACTGATCGATCAGTCAGTAGTTAGAAGGTGGGACGCTGGAAGTTCTTCTCATCGCGTCTCGGGCTGTTGGCGCCGTTATCGGCTCAGCAGCATCCTTGACTCAACAGCGCTCGCGAGGCCGCGGGGCGGGGCCTCGATGCGGCAGATCGACGTCCCGATTCGCTGGCGATGACGCCGTGACACAGGAGGCCAATATGCCTGCGTATTTGATTTCCCAGGGTACCGTGAAGGATCCCGAACGTATGCAGGCATACAGAGCGGCTGTCGTTCCGCTGATAGCTAAGTTCGAAGGGCGATACATCGTACGTCGCGGCAAAGTCGAAGTGTTGGAGGGGCAACATGACGGTCGCAGCGTGACCATCCATGAGTTTCCCTCCATCGAGGCGATACACGCATTCTGGGAGTCTCCGGAATACGCTTCAATCAAGGACCTTCGGCTCGGTGCTGCAGACCTCGATCTGTGGGCAGTCGAGGGCGTTTAAGCCATCAGCATCAAGAATGCCTGCAGAGCGGTCGATCGATCCGATCCAGCCTCGCGTTTCAATCGGAGGAAGTACATGAAAACCCGCAATCTCGGTCCGAGTGGACCCGCCGTTTCAGCCATCGGCCTGGGCTGTATGAGCATGAGTCCGGTCTATGGACAAAAGGAGGATAGAGGCGAAGCGATCGCAACGCTCCATCGCGCGATCGAATTGGGCATAAATTTGGTCGATACGGCTGACAGCTACGGTCCACATCACAACGAGGAGCTGCTGGGTGAAGCGCTGACGGGGCGACGCGACAGAGTTTTCCTTGCCACCAAGTTCGGAGTGGTTCGAGGCAGCGGAGAGCCAACGATCAACGGCAGCCCGGCATATGCCCGCTCGGCAGTCGAAGCCAGTCTGCGACGGCTCCGGACCGATTACATCGATCTCTATTATCTGCACCGTGTGGATCCAACGGTGCCCATCGAAGATTCCGTTGGTGTCTTGGCCGATCTGATCAAACAGGGAAAAGTCCGGTACATCGGACTATCCGAGGTCGCCCCTGCTACTCTTGAACGAGGGCATCGCGTTCATCCCATTACGGCAGTAGAAAGCGAGTACTCCCTCTGGACGCGTGATCCCGAAAAGGAGCTCATGGCGGTCTGCGAGCGCATAGGCGCAGCCTTTGTGCCATTCAGCCCGCTCGGGAGAGGGTTCCTCACTGGCGAGATCCGCAGTCCTGATGACTTTGATCCAGGAGATCGCCGACGCCACTATCCGCGTTTTCAGGGTGCGAACTTCGAAGCGAATCTGAGATTGGCCGACAAAGTCAAAGAGCTCGCAACGAAGAAAGGTGTTACGCCATCCCAACTGGCACTGGCTTGGGTTCTCGCGAAAGGGCCGCACGTCGTGCCCATACCTGGAACGCGCCGTCGCAAGTATCTAGAGGACAATGCGGGAGCAGTGGAAGTGGCTCTCAGCCGAGCTGAGATGGACGAAATCGACGACACGTTCCCGCCCGACGTGGTCTCCGGCGAGCGTTATCCCGCATCGATGCTGAAGGCAACCAACGGCTGATTGTCTCGCCTCGCCATACTTGTCGAGATTCCGCAGGTCGGCGGCGTACGTATGGTGGGCAATCTGCTAGGCGATCCACTACAGAACGTCGCGATTGGAGCCGATGTCGAAGGTGTGTTCGAACATCACGCGGATTCCGATCCGGCGTATTCCCTTCTGGGATTTCCGCAGGGGAGCGCGGCGAACTTCACGAGGGGTGCATTGACAGGTTCGAACATATGTAATAATGACGGTGACACACTTTTGGATACCCCATGCCAACGAGCACGCGTTTCGCCGTCGCAGTTCACACGCTTACCGCCCTCGCGGTGAGCGACGGCAAGCCGATGCGGTCGGAGGATCTGGCCTATTCCGTCAACACCAGCCCGGTCGTGATCCGGGGGCTGCTGTCGCGCCTGAGCGATGCGGGCCTGACCCGGTCCCAGCTCGGCACGGGCGGCGGGTCGCTCCTGGCGCGACCTGCGGCCAAAATCCGACTGCTGGACGTTTACGAGGCCGTCGAGGATGTCGAGCTGTTTTCGCTACACCGGACTCCGCCTTGCGAGAGCTGTGCAGTCGGGGGCAACATCCTGGAAGCGATGCAACCGACATTGACGCGGGCGCGCAAGGCGCTTGAGAACGAACTGGCAAAGGTCACGATCGCCGCTGTTGCAGCCGAGGTCGCGCGTCTCGGAAAGTTCAGCATACCGCTGGTGTGGTGAACCCCTTTTTTGAAGCTAAATGTCATCATGTCAACGACACACAGATATATCGTTCCGCTTCCATGCAGAACGTAACGGGATGGGCAGCATTGGGGCGCTGCCGTTCCATGGCAACTCGGCCCCATCAACAGGAAAAGACACAGTGAGCATTGGCATTATCGGAGCGGGCGCCCTCGGGTCCAACGTGGCCCGACTGCTGGCAAGGAGTCGGATTTCAGCGACGATCGCAAATAGCCGAGGTCCGGAATCGTTAGCGGCGCTCGTCGGGGAGCTTGGCCCTTCGATCAAGGCTGGCACGGCGAGGGAAGCCGCGAGCGCCGATATCGTGCTGGTGGCCCTACGTTGGGTCGATCTCGAAAAAGCGCTGGGCGGTTTGCCCGCCTGGAACGGACGTATCGTCATCGATGGCACCAATCCCGTCGCATTCCTCGAGCCGGACTCCCCCGACGCGCAGGACCCGAACAACCCGCTCGCTGCGTATGGCATCAAGGCGATCGATCTCGGCGGCAGGCATTCCAGCGAGGTATTCCGCGGATTCGTTCCTGACGCGCGCGTGGTCAAGGCATTCAACCATCTCGATGCCAACGTCCTGTCAAAGCCGCCCGAATTAGGCGGGCAGCGCACGCTGTTCTATTCGGGCGATGACACCGACGCGAAGGCTGAGGTTCGCAAGCTCATCGAACAGACAGGCTGTTTTCCGGTCGACCTCGGCGTGCTCGATGTCGGCGGACCTCTGGCCTCGCTGCCATTCGGGTCGCTCGCCGCCATCAATCTTGTCAAGATCTGACCGTCAAGGCTGTCGTGCCAAGCGGCGGGTACGGTCGACTGGCCTGGAGTTAGCGGGCACTCCAGGCCGATGGAGCTCGCTGCGCAAATCTCGCCTGCTGGCTGCCCTGCAAGACACTTAGAATCCGAAAGCGGCTCTAGCCAACGCGTTCGCGCGCGACCGGACGTCGCGTGCGTGAGCTGCCAATGACGCCCGAGCGCGTGGAAGCCGCACGCGCCTAACCACCCCCACGGTTCGAAGACCCCGCCAGCGCCAATTGTCCTACCAGTAGGACAGGCTGTCCTACGAGCGGTTCAGAACGGCAGAAATTTATACTTTACGATCGTAAAGTAAAATGGCATGGTCCGTTCGGTCGGGTGGGTTACGCTCCTCACCTTCCCGATGTCGTCAGACGCCGACCGAAAGCGTCGCAAAAATACCGGGATGAAACGATGATCGAGGAACGGGACATTATTGTCGCCATGCGCGACGGCGTGCGGCTTGCTGTCGATGTCTATCGCCCCGATGCGGCAGGCCGGTACCCGGTGCTGTACGCGTCGGCGCTGCACAACAAGGACATTCAGGGCCCCGACATCGCGGATATATTGCCGCCCCAGCCGGCTCACGCGCCGCTCTGGTTCGGTCCGATCGAGGCGGGCGATACGCGGCGTTTCATCGCCAACGGCTATGTTCATGTGATCGCGCAGCCGAGAGGCTCGGCCAAATCGGAAGGGCACTACGGCCACGAGGACACGGACCACTACGATCTGATCGAATGGATCACGCAGCAGCCCTGGTCAAACGGCAAGGTCGGAATGGTCGGCATCTCCGGCTATGCCGGCGAACAATGGCGCGCCGCCGCGCAGGGACATCCGGCGCTGAAAGCGATCTTTCCCTACGACGCTTGTAGCGCGTATGGCGGCATGTTCGGATTCCGCGACTTCAATCCCGGCGGCGTCCTGCACGCTTTTCCTTATTTGCTCGACGTCTTCAGCACGGTGCATGAGTCGCGCGACCGGCCCGCGGAACTTCCCGCCGCGGAAGAAGACCTCTGGCGCCGGGCCATGCAGAACCCGGACTACAAGCAATATATCAACCTCTTCAACATCCTTACCCAGAAGGGGCAGCGCACGTTCATCATGTATCTCATGATGACGCATCCCTGGGAGATGGACGGAACGGTCGAGCGCTCGGAACAGCTTTTCAAAAAGATCAAGATACCGTTCTACACGGGCTCAGGCGCCTACGCCTACACCTACAAGCTCCATTGGCTCGGTGCGCAGCACTATTTCCAGAACGTCGACGCGCCAAAGAAACTGCTCTTCACCGGCCCCGCCCACCTTGAGCGGCCATTCCATCAATATCACGACGAGATCATCCGCTGGTACGATCACTGGCTGAAGGGGCAGGACACCGGCATCATGGATGAACCGCCGGTGCGCTACTGGCTTATGGGAGCCAACGAGTGGCGAACCGGAACGGATTGGCCGCTGCCGGAGACCCAATGGACGAAGTACTATCTGTCCCACTGGGAGACCCTGTCGACCGAGCCGCCGCGACCTGCCTCGCAACTTGGCGCGGCGGCACGCGAGCCTGACGTCTTTACGCAAATGCCGGTGACGCGGACCACGAAGGTCGAGCGCCTGCGCTACATGACGGATCCCTTGCCGCATGACGTCACCGTCGCAGGCCCGATCACGTTGACGCTGTACGCATCGATCGATCAGGACGACACCAACTGGATCATCGTGCTCAAGGACGTTGGCCCGGACGTCTCGGTTCGGACCGCACGCGAGGGCGAGCGCGATGTTCCCTCAACACTGCCTGAGCGCGAGCTCACGCGCGGCTGGCTGAAGGCGTCCCACCGGGCCCTCGATGAGAAGCGTTCAAAGCCATGGGAGCCGTTCCACAAGCTCACGCAGGATGCGATCGCGCCGGTGACGCCGGGAGAGGTGGTCGAGTACAAGATACAGATCCTCGCGACCGCAAACCAGTTCAAGGCAGGTCACCGCATCTGCCTCGACATCACGTCCATGGATGTCCCGACCGGCACCGGAGCCATGACCAACGTCGAGTACATTCCGTACCACATTTGCAGCAGCAAGACCGTCACCCACAAAGTCTACCGGGACGCGGAGCGGCCTTCTCATCTGCTGCTGCCGATCGTTCCTGAACCCGCCGATGGGCATTCGGCCTGACGCCTGGCACATAGGAGGAATCGCGACCATGAAGACGATCCGATTTGAACGAAACGGCGCCATCGGACATATTGTCCTGGCCAATCCGCCCTTCAATCGCCTCGACTTACGCTTCGCGGAAAACCTGCGAGCGGCGGTGCTTGAAGCGAGTCAAAGCGACATTCGCGTGCTCGCGATCCGTTCGGAGGGGCCGCACTTCAGCTTCGGCGGCGAGGTGCGCGAATGGCCGGGGAAGGACGTCAACTGGTTCAGAACGTTCGTCGCGGACGTAAACGTTTCTTATCGCGCGATTGAAATGCTGAAGGTTCCGACCGTCGCAATCGTGCAGGGAGTAGCCTTCGGAGGCGGCTTTGAGCTTGCCTTGGCGTGCGATTTTCTCGTTGCGGCCGATAATGCGATCTTCCGCTGCGTGGAAGTCACGACGGCGATGCTCCCGATCGCCGGCGCCCTTCAACGAATCGCGGAGCGCGCCGGCCGGGCCCGTGCATCGCGATTTGCGATGCTCGGCGAGCCGATATCGGGTCATGAAGCAGGAACGCTCGGAATCGCGACGCACGTGGTGCCTGAAGACCAACTTTCAGCGACCGCGACTGAGTTGACGCGGCAGCTTGCGACCGGGCCAACCCGATCGTATGCCGCGACGCGAACCTTGCTCAAGGCGTGGTCGAGCGGAGGGGTAGCTGCCGCCGACCTCATGATGCTCGACGTGGCCATGGAGCTCTACGGCGGTGCGGATGCGCAGCGCGGATTTGCAAATACGGCCGCAGCGTTTGACAAGGACATCGAGCCTCCGGCGCTGGTATTCGAAGGGAAGTAAATCGACGGCCCGTAGCGCAGTACATGCAGGCCTGATAATCTGGACAGAGGTTGGTTGGAGGTGGTCGTGCAGCGGGAAAGTTATGTGCATGGCAACAGCGGCGCGCCGTTGATCGGGAAGACGATCGGCGCGCTTCTGGACGAGGTGGCTGCGATTGACGGGTCGCGGGAGGCGCTGGTCGTCGCGCACCAGAAAATCCGCTGGACCTATTCGGAGCTCAAGGCGCGCTCTGACGCATTCGCGTCCGGGCTCCTGGCGCTTGGCCTCGAGCCGGGGGACCGGGTCGGCATTTGGGCCCCGAACTGCGCCGAATGGACCGTCGCGCAGTTTGCGACGGCGAAAGCCGGCCTGATCCTGGTCAACGTCAATCCTGCCTATCGCTTGGGCGAGCTGGAACACGCCCTGCGCGCGGTGGGATGTCGCGCACTGATAACCGCGGCTCGATTCAAGACAAGCGACTATATCGCGATGATTCGCGAGCTCGTCCCGGAACTGAAGGACGGAAGCAGTGAGCTGACGAGTTCGCGGCTGCCGGAGCTGCGCTACGTTATTTCCATCGCGGGCAAACACGATGGTTGCCTCGCGTTCGACTGGATATTGGAGAGAGGCAAGCAGATCGGTAACGGTCGGCTCGACGCGGTATCGTCGAACGTTCAGATGGACGATGCCGTCAATATCCAGTTTACGAGCGGCACCACGGGCTTGCCGAAAGGCGCCACGCTTTCGCACCACAATTTGATCAACAATGCCTTCTTCGTGGGAGAAGCGACCGGGATTGAACCCGGTTCTCGCGTGTGCATCCCGGTGCCGCTGTATCATTGTTTTGGCATGGTGATGGGCAACCTCGGTTGCGTGACCCATTCAGCGACGATGGTTTATCCATCCGAGTCCTTCGATCCGTTGAAGACGCTGGAGGCCGTCGAGGCAGAACGTTGCGACGTGCTCTACGGCGTACCCACGATGTTCATCGCCCAACTCAATCACCCTGAATTCGCACGGTTCGATTTGAGCTCGCTTCGGCGGGGCATCATGGCGGGAGCTCCGTGTCCTATCGAGGTCATGAAGGAAGTTGCTTCGACCATGCATATGAGCGAAATCACGATCGCCTATGGCATGACCGAAACCAGTCCCGTCAGCTTCCAGAGCAGCCGCGAGGATCCGCTCGAGCTGCGCGTCTCCACGGTCGGCAGGATACAGCCGCATCTCGAAGTCAAGATCGTGGATCGACAGGGCCAGGTCGTTCCGCGCGGTGAAGTCGGGGAGCTTTGCACGAGAGGCTACTCAGTCATGCTGGGCTACTGGAACGATGAGGCGCGGACGAAAGATGCCATCGATTCGGCCGGCTGGATGCATACGGGCGACCTGGCGACGATCGATGAAGACGGGTATTGCCGCATCGTCGGAAGGATCAAGGACATGGTCATCCGCGGCGGCGAGAACATCTATCCGCGTGAAGTTGAGGAATATCTATATCAGCACCCGGATATCCAGGACGTCCAGGTGTTCGGCGTGCCGGACACGAAATACGGCGAAGAGATCTGTGCGTGGATCATTGCAAAGGCCGGCGTCGCCCTCGATGAGGAGGCGGTCCGCAAGTTTTGCCAGGATCGCATCTCCCACTACAAGATCCCCCGCCATATCCGGTTCGTCGAGAGCTTTCCGTCCACTGTGACCGGCAAGGTCCAGAAGTTCGCGATGCGTGAAGCGATGGTGCAGGAATTGGCCCGCGACCAAAGCTGACAGGGAATCGATTGCGCGGCCGGCTCGGCCGGGTTGACAAAGAGCGGATCAATGCTTTGCGTGGCGTTCGGTTGGGAACTATGTGAATCGAAGGCAAAATGGCAAAGCAGGCTGTCCGGCGAGAACGCCCGCGCAAGAGGGCCGAACAACAACGCTCGCTCGAGACGCGAACCTCGATTCTGGACGCCGCCATTGCCGAATTTGCGGCACGCGGATTTGAAGGAGCGAGCATTCGCGCGATTGCAGATCGTCTCGGCCTGCAACATCCGCTCATCACCTACCACTATCGCAGCAAGGATATCCTCTGGCGGGCCGCGGCCGAGCATGCCTTCGCGCAAATCAGGGCAGGGTGGGATAGTTCGGCGCCGGAAAACTCCGATCTGCCGCCGCTTGCCCGAGTGCGCGAGGAATACGCCACCCTCTTTCGCTACACGGTCGCATTTCCCGAGTTTCATCGGTTCATGCGCCAGGAATCGCTTTCGAACAACCCACGGCTGAAATGGGTTGCGGAAACGGTGCTCGCTCCGCTTCTCGGGCGATTGATTCCGCAGATCGTTGCAGCCCAGAAGCAGGGGCTCCTTCCCGCGGTCGATCCCGTTCTTTTCCACTATATGATGGTCAGTCTCACGACCACGCTATCGGGCTTTGGCCCTGAAATGCGAGCGACCAGCGGACGATCTGCCGAGGACGCGAAGGTCGTGGAAGCGTATTGGCGCCTGGTGGACGAAACGGTCTTCGGAACGAATCCGGGCGGGCGAAATGTTCGCGGGGGCGAAGCGCGTAAGCGCTGAACACAGGCAGGTCGGGTCTGTAGTAGCCGAAGACACAATTCTGGTCGCGAACACCGCGTTGCAAATGCCGCGCCTTCGCTAGTTCTCGATCCAAACGGTCATGCCAGGTTCAACGCCTGCCAGGTCTCCCTTTGGGTCGAGGCGCAGACGAAGTGTGTTGCGGTCATGATCGCCGATGACCCGCTCGGCCTGCCAGGTGGCAAAGACTCCCAGCGGCCGCAACTCGGTGATGACGGCCTTGTTCGTGCTGTCGCTGCCGTTCCGCATCACGTTCGCCGTTTCTCCGATCGCGAGACCCCTGAGATGGTCCTCGCGCACATTGAAGGAGAGCCATTGCCCGCCCGCCGCCTCGACCATCAGGATCGGCTGACCCGCGCGAACGTTTTCGCCGATCTCGGCGGCGATGACGCTGACCACGCCGTCGGCCGGCGCGCGCAATACCATCTTATCGAGGCGGCGCTCGAGCACGGCGACCGCGGCGGCCGCGGCCTGCACCTGCGCGTCGGCGATCGCGCGCTCCTCCCGGGTCGGTCCCGCCACGGCCGCATCGTAGTTCGCCTGGGCCTCCGCGACGTCGGCACGTGCGCTTGCGACGTCGTTTTCGGCCTGGTCGAGCGACTGCTGCGATTCAAAGCTCTGGCGCGCCAGCGTGCTGGTTCTGGTGAGCTGGGCCTGCACATAGTCGAGGCGGGAGGTGGCCTTGGCGATGGCGGCTTTCAGCGAGTCGACCTGCTCGCGGCGAACGCCGGCATAGACGTTGTTGCGATTGGCGGTCACGGATGCGAGCGCCGCCCGCGCCTGGTCGGCCTGTGCTGTCAACTCCACCGCGGAGAGCCGCGCCAGAATATCGCCCGCGCGCACGTGGGCGCCTTTCTCGACCGCGATCGACTGGAGCTGGCCGGCCACCTCCGGCTCCACCCTGACCTCGGTCGTGCGTACGACACCGACGATTGCGGGCGGCGAAGCAGAACGACGCGCAGAATAGGTCAGGGCGCCGGCAATGAGCACGAGCGGGACCGCCACCACGGCGGCAAGCCTAGCCTTGTGCATGTCGCTGTCCTCTCTTGACGACAAATGCCGAGATCACCGCGAGCGCGAAATAGACCAGCGCCAGACACCAGAGGCCGAGCCAGTCATGCGCAACCTCCCAGATGCCGGCGCCGAGCTGATTGACGCGGACGAGGCCGTCGATTGCGGAATCGGCGGGGAATATCCGACCGAACGCAAGGGCCACGTCGGGGATCGCTTCACGCGGCCATGCAAAGCCGGCCATGAAAAACTGTGGCAGGCTGGTCGCCAGCAGAAGGATGGTCGCGTTCTCCGGCCGCGTGAACCAGGCCCCGACGGCCTGTCCCATAAAACTCGTCGCCAGCAGGAAAATGGTCGCGAGCGCGAAGATCTGTGGCAGATGGCCGAGCGTCGAGAAGCCGTAGATCCGCGGCAGCACGATGAGATACAGCGCGACCGCCGGCAGATAGATGGTCAGATGCGCGACGCCGCGGCCGAGCACCCCGGCGAACGCGCCGCTGCCGCCCGCCAGCGCAGAGCCGGTCAGCATCGCCGCGCCGATCAACAGGGTTTGCTGGAGGATCAGCACGAACGCCGCCGGAACGACATAGCTCGCATAGCCGCCGACCGGGTTGAAGATCGGTTGCAGCAGAACGTCGGCCGGGCTCGAGCTTGCGAGCTTCGCCTTGACCAGGCTCCCGTCCGAGCGTCCGCCGCGCGACACGAGCTCCGACGTCAGGGCTCCGACGGCGGTGGCCACGCCGCTTGCGGTCGACCTGAACATGAACAGGTAGGTAGCGTCGGCGTAGACCGGGATGTGTGCGGTAATACCCTTGAGCACGTCGCGCTCGGTGCCGGCCGGGATCTCGACGGCTGCAAAGGCGTGCCCGCGATTGACGGCGTCGCGAGCCGCCGCGAGCGTGCGCGCGCGAACCACAACGCTCAATGCGCCGCTCGCATCCAGAGTCTCGACGACCCGGCGGCTGAGATCGCTGAGATCATTGTCGACGACCGCGATGGGCAGCTTGCGAAGAATTTGGTTCAGGTAGGGTTGCGGATAGTAGATGCCGTAAACCAGCGGCGCCAGGAACAGCACGCTGAAAGCGCTCCGCGTTCCCAGCACGCGCCGCCACTCTGCGGTGAAGGCGCCGCCGATGCCGGGCGGTGCCGGCCCGGCCACTGGCTGATCGTCGGGCCGCACCGACTCGAACCAGCCCTTGCGCGTGAGGCTCGCCATGCGCAGCAAAGCGAGAGCGGCAAACAGCAGGGCCAGTCCCGCGAGCGCGGCGAAGGGAATGGCCGAGTCCGAGACTGGCAGCCCGCGCGCTGCTTGTCCGAGCAAAACGGCCATGTACCAGCGCAGCGGCAGGATCGCGCCCCAGGCTTGCGCAAACGTGTTCATGCCGATCGTGGGAAAGCCGACGCCCGCATAGCCGAAGGCGGGGGATGCAACGAGGCCGGCAAGCCCGAGTCCGGTCGCGAGGTCGCGAACCAGAAGCTGGAACAGGGCGCCCAGCGATAGATAGGCGATGATCAGGAGGGAGCCGGCGGCGACCATCAACGGCAGGTCTCCCTTGAAGGGAACCTCCAGCACACCCTCAAGGACCAGCGGCTCGGCCAGCATGATCAGCAGGAAGATGCAAAACAGCGGCGCGAGCTTGCCCACAAGCGCTGTGACCGGATCGCCTCCGGCGCTTGCGAGCCAGGCCCGCGCGTTGCGACGGCGGAACTCGGAGCCGACCGAATAGCCCGCGGCGAGCGTGATCACCACATGGATGATGGTCGGCAGCAGCGCGCGCAGCAGGAACTGGGCATAGTTTTTCTGCGGATTGACCAGCGCGATGGTCTCCGTGGAGAACGTTCCGATCGATGCGGCTGCAGCCGGGGCGCGCCTCTCAGGGGCGGCCACGGCCGCCGCGGCGGAAAGCCCGTCGCTTAGACCTGAGGACACGATGCCGGCCGCCGTCAAAAACTGCTGATTATAGAAGCCGACGACCTGCGGGCGGCGTTGCGCCTTCAGGTCGCGCTCGAAGTCCGGCGGAATGTGAATGGCCGAGATCGCCTTGCCCGAGCGTATGTCCTGCACCGCCGTGGACAACGTCCCGGAGCGGTCGACGATTCTGAGGCTCGGCGATGCCGCGACGTATTCCACCAGCGCACGCGAGGCGTCCGATTTGTCCTCGTCGACAACAGTCACACCGAGCCCGCGGATGACCGGATGGCTGAAGACCGTGGTGAGCACCACGAACGCAAACAGCGGCACCCCGAAGATCAGCAGCAGCGCCACGCGATCATGAAGCAGCCAGCGGCACTCGCGCCGTACGACCAGCCAAAATCCGGGCTTTGCCGGCTTCATTGCCGTGACCGCCAATCGAGATAGGCGCTCATTCCCGGTCGCAGCTCGGGCACCGGCTGCACCGGATAAGCGCGGATCGAGAACGTCCGCAGATCGAAATCGCCGGAGGCACGCGTGGCCCGCCAGCTCGCATATTCGCCCTTGGTTGCGATGAGCTTGACCTCGACCGTGACGGAGCGGTCGCCGAGTGCCGGAATGCGGACATCGAAGCGATCGCCGACCTTCAGGCCTTTGACGAGATCCTCGCGAAGATCGAAATGAACCCAGAGGTCGGCCAGATTGATCAAGGTGACGAGTGGGACGCCCGGCGATACGTATTCGCCAGGCTCCACGTTGCGCTGGTAGACCTGCGAGGCGACAGGCGCATAGACCACGAGCTGATCGATGATCGATTGGACGCTCTGGATGTCGGCACTGGCCTTTTCGACGTTGGTCCCGGCAATGGCACGCTCTTCCTTGGTGTAGCCGTTGACCGCCTGCTCATAGGCCGATTTGGCCTGATCGACCGCGCGCTCGCTTTCGTGCAGCGCGTCCGTCGCCTGGTCGAGGCGGGCCTGCGGCGCGTTGCCTTGATCAGTCAGGGTATGCGTGCGGTCGAATGTCTTTTGCGCCAGGACCAAAGCCGCCTGCGCCCGCTCCATTTCCGCCTTGCGTGCGGCGATGACCTCCGCGCGCGTTCCGACCAGCACGTTGGCGAGCTGCGCGTCCGCAACGGCCTTGGCCGCCTTCATCTGCTCGTGCTTGGCCAGCGTTTCGGGATTGTCGATCTGGACGAGCACCGCGCCCGCGGCGACGTTCTGACCGCGTTCGACGGGAATCTTGCCGACTCGTCCATCCACGCGCGCCGCGATATCGAGCCGCGTTGCATCGACCTCGCCCTGGACGAGCAGCGGTTCCGGCCGCAACAGATAGAAGACGGAAAGCCCGACGACGACAGCCGCAACGACACCGACGATAATGGAAGGCGTCCGTGTCGAGTTGTGCGCGACTTTCGCCTGTCCGTCACCCGGCGCGTCGGGCGTGCTTTGAATGTCCTTGTCAGAGCTCGGCACGTCCATGCCTGACTCCCTTTCTCTTGGCCGGATAGTCATTGACTATATTTGGTTGCCAGGCCCTGTCCAATCGCGATGTGCTGATTTTTTCGAGCCGCGACACCGACGATGTGGCCTGTCCATCGCCCGCGCTTGAAGGTTTGCTGCCTGACTTGTTGAAAGCTGCTGCTCTCGCATCGGTCGTTGTCCCGATGCCCGCGGAGGGGGCGCAAGGAAGCAAGCAGCAGACCCATTCCAGCGGTGACATTCCTGTCCAAGATGAATGGCGGCGATCTCGTCATAGTCGCGTCACCTGACCCGGTTCGCGGTCGGGCCAGGATGCAGGTGCGACATGCCAGAAGCCGTCACGAAATCAAATCCCAAAGTTCCTCGTCTGTTCGTCCTCGAACTGAATGCGGGCTGCATTCACGCCATGAACACGGATGGCGCCGAACGCGCGACCATTGTGACCGGCTGCCACCTTCCGGACGGCATCGTCGTGGATGTCGAAGCTGGCCACATCTATTGGACCAACATGGGCATCCCGAGCCTGGATGACGGGTCCATCGAGCGCGCCGACATCGACGGCAAGAACCGCAAGACAATCGTGCCACAGGGACACACCCACACACCGAAACAGATCATCCTCGATAAGAAGGGGAGCAAGCTCTATTGGTGCGATCGAGAAGGTATGCGCCTCATGCGCTGTAACCTCGACGGATCGCGGCTGGAGACGCTGATCGAGGCTGGGCACAGCGAGGCCGACAGCAAGGACCAGACGCGATGGTGCGTCGGACTGGCGATCGACCCGAAATTCGGACGCATCTACTGGACGCAAAAGGGCCCCGACAATGCCGGGCTCGGCCGCATCTTCCGCGCCAATGTCGAAATACCTGCCGGCCAGACCGCAGCCACCAGATCCGACATCGAGATCTTCTATGACGGTCTGCCGGAGCCGATCGATCTGGAGATCGACCACAAGAACCGGATTCTCTACTGGACCGACCGCGGCGATCCACCGCGCGGCAACACGGTGAACCGGGCTTCGATCGACAACAAGCCAGCCGAGTCCGAGATCGTGGTGACCCATCTCATGGAGGGGATCGGCATCGCGCTCGACGTTCCGAACGATCGTATGTTCGTGACCGACTTCGCCGGCTCGATCTACTCCGCGCGGCTCGATGGATCCGGCGAGCGCAACTTCCTCTTCGCCCAGGGCAACCTCACCGGCATCGCCTACGCCGAAGTCTGACAACGCATTGGAGAGAATGACATGACCGACACCAAGCCCATTCGCCGCATCGCCATCATCGGCACCGGCGTGATCGGGGCGAGCTGGAGCTCGCTGTTTCTCGCCAAGGGACTTCAGGTCGTCGCCACCGACATCGCACCGAACGCGGAAGCCGCGCTGAGGAAGTTCGTCGCGACGGCGTGGCCGGCGCTCGAGCGATTGGGCCTATCGCCCGGAGCGTCGCAGTCGAACCTCAAATTCACGCCAGACATTGCGCAGGCACTCACCGGCGCCGACCTCGTCCAGGAGAACGGGCCCGAGCGGATCGAATTCAAGCAGAAGCTCTATGGCCAGCTCGACGAGCTGTTGCCGCCCGACGTGATCATCGCATCGAGCTCGTCGGGGCTTACCATGAGCGAAATCCAGAAGGGCGCTGCGTCCCATCCCGAGCGCTGCGTCATCGCCCATCCGTTCAATCCGCCCCACTTGATTCCGCTGACGGAGATCGTCGGCGGGGCAAAGACCTCGGAAGCCACGATCCGGCGCGCGGCGGAATTCTACACGTCGATCGGGCAACGAACGGTGCGCCTCAACAAGGAAATGCCGGGCCATGTCGCCAACCGTCTCCAGGCCGCGCTGAGCCGCGAGGTTTATTACCTTGTCGCCGAGGGCGTGGTGAGCGCCGCGGACGTCGACACCGCCCTGAGCTGGGGCCCGGGTCTGCGCTGGGGCGTCATGGGCAGCTTGATGCTCAACCATCTCGGTGGCGGTCCGGGCGGCATCGAGCACTTCTTCCAGCAGTTCACCGGCCCGATGACGGCCTGGTGGAAGACCCTCGGCTCGCCGGTGCTGACGCCGGAGGTGCAAAAGAAGCTGATCGACAGCGTCCATGCCGAAGCCGGATCGCGCACCATCGCGGAGTTGGAGGCGGAGCGCGACGAAGTCCTGCTCGGCCTGATCGAGCTGCGCAAGAAAGCGGCCAAGCCGAGCTAGCGAAATCGGCGGCGCCGGCGAAATCAGTCACACGTTCAAACCGTCCTTCAATTTTTAGGCTTCCGAGCCGCAGCGAGGAGAGATCGCAAATGCCCACCGCAACCCCAGCAGGCAAGACCGCCGCGCAGAAGCCGGCGCCCGCACCCAATGGCGACTTCTATCAGCTGGTCGACCTTCTCACTCCCGACGAGAGAGCGCTGGTCAAGAAGGTGCGGACCTACATGGAGACCAAGGTCCAGCCGGTCATCAACAAGTACTGGTCCGATGACGCGTTTCCGTTCGAGCTGCTGCCGTCGTTCAAGGAGCTCGGCCTCGGCGGGCTCGGTTTCGAGGGCTATGGCTGCGCGGGCGGTAGCCAGAAGCTGTTCGGCTTCGTCGCCATGGAGCTGGCGCGCACCGATGCCTCGTTCTGCACGTTCTTCGGCGTGCATAGCGGCCTCGCCATGGGTTCGATCTATCTCGATGGCTCCGAGGAGCAGAAGCAGAAATGGCTGCCGGCGATGGCGCGCTGGGAAAAGATCGGCTGCTTCGGCCTCACCGAGCCGCTGGTCGGTTCCGGAACGAGCGGCGGTCTGACCACGACGGCCAAGCGTGAAGGCGATACCTGGATCCTCAACGGACAGAAGCGGTGGATCGGCAACGCGCCGTGGTGCGACATCTCCATCATCTGGGCGCGCGATCTTGCCGACAATCAGGTCAAGGGGTTCATCGTCGAGAACAAGTCGACGCCCGGCTTCAGCGTCGAGAAGATCGAGCACAAGATCGCACTCAAGGTGGTGCAGAACGGCCAGATCACGCTGAAGGACGTGCGGGTGCCTGAAGCTAACCGCCTCCAGAGTGGCAATTCGTTCCGTGACACCGCGCGCGTGCTGCGGATGACGCGGTACATGGTGGGCTGGGCGTCGACCGGCATCCAGATGGGCGCATACGAGGCCTCCCTCAAATACGCTCAGGAGCGATTACAATTCGGCAAGCCGATCGCTTCGTTCCAGCTGATCCAGGATCTGCTCGCCAAGATGCTTGGCAATCTAACCGCGTGCCAGTGCCTGATGCTCCGCTTGGCGCAGCTCGATGACGAAGGCAAGCTTGGCGACCATCACGCGGCGCTGGCGAAGGCGTTCTGCACCTCGAAATCACGCGAGACGGTGTCATGGGGCCGCGAGGTGCTGGGTGGCAACGGCATCGTCGCCGACTACAACGTCGCGCGTTTCTTCGCCGATGCTGAGGCGCTGTACTCCTACGAAGGCACCTATCAGATGCAGAATCTGATCGTGGGCAAGGCCATCACCGGCCACGGCGCTTTCCTCTGACCTCTTAGCGGCGCCGGCGCTCCAGCGCCGGCTGCCTATCCAGGAGACATGACTATGGTTTCAGGAACTGCACCGTTCACTCCTTCGCCTGCAACGGCACCAAGCTCCGCCCCCAGAGCGGCGCTGGCCCTTGCAAACGTCCAGTACGAGAAAAAGGGCATGATCGCCTACGTCACGGTGAATCGGCCGAAAGTTCTGAACGCGCTCAATACGCCGACATGGACCGACCTGCACGCCGCGTTCGAGGACGCAAAGGCGGACGCGTCCGTGCGCGGCGTGATTCTCACCGGCGCAGGCGACAAGGCGTTCATCGCCGGCGCCGACATCAGTGAACTTGCGCATGTCGACGCCTACGATGCCGAGGAGTCCAGCCGGTTCGGGCAGGGTGTGCTGGACCTCATCGAAAATCTCGGCAAGCCGGTGATCGGGGCGATCAACGGCTTCGCGCTCGGCGGCGGCTGCGAGACCGCGATGGCCTGCACCATCAGGATCGCAGCGGAGCATGCCAAATTCGGTCAACCGGAGGTCAAGCTGGGCCTGTTGCCTGGTGGTGGCGGCACTCAACGCCTGCCGCGCCTGGTGGGAAAGGGTCGTGCGTTGCAGCTGATCCTCACGGGCGAGACGATTTCCGCGCAAGAAGCCTATCGCATCGGCCTCGTCAACGAAGTCGTTGCCGCAGCCAGCCTGATCGATCGTGCCGAGACGATTCTGAAGCAGATCATGGCCAACGCGCCGATCGCCGTGAAGTTCTCACTGGAAGCCGCCAACAAGGGGATGGAGACGAGCCAAAGCGAAGGCCTTGTGCTGGAAGCCTCCTTCTTCGGCATTTGCGCCGCCACCGAAGACAAGAAGGAAGGCACCGCCGCCTTTCTCGAGAAACGTGCGCCGCAGTTTCGCGGACATTGAAACAAGGCCGCTCTCTACGAGGAGTTGGAAAGGACGCCCATGGCAAACGACAATATTTTCTCCGGACTGAAGGTGGTAGACCTCGCGAGCTTCATCGCGGGCCCCAGCGCGGCCGTGATCTTGTCCGATTTCGGCGCCGACGTGATCAAGGTCGAGCCGCCGAGCGGCGAGCTGTGGCGACATGCGAACCATATGCCGCCGCAGCCGGTCGCTGACGATGCCTATCCCTGGCATCTGGCCAATCGCAACAAGCGCGGCATGGCGCTTGATCTGAAAACTCCGGGCGCCCATCAGGTTCTCGAGAAGCTGGTCAAATGGGCCGACGTCCTCATCGTCAACACGCCGCATCCCGCGCGCAAGAAATTGAAGCTCGAATATGAAGATGTGGCGGCCTGGAATCCGCGGCTGATCTACGCGGACCTCACGGGTTTCGGCGACAAGGGTCCGGATGCGAATCTTCCCGGCTTTGACATCACGTCATACTGGGCACGCAGTGGGTTGTTGTCGATGACGCGCGATGCCGGCGCGCC
Source organism: Bradyrhizobium sp. LTSP849 (assembly GCF_000938255.1). Taxonomy (GTDB): domain Bacteria; phylum Pseudomonadota; class Alphaproteobacteria; order Rhizobiales; family Xanthobacteraceae; genus Bradyrhizobium. The sequence goes on from NZ_JYMR01000049.1 coordinate 28,431, forward strand.
GCCGACCTGGCCGGTGGCCGGCAGCGGCGACAATGCCACCGCCGTCGGGCTCTATTCGGCGATCGTTACCGCCTTGTATCGTCGCGAGCGCACGGGGGAGGGAGCGCATGTCACGACCTCGCTGCTTGCTGAGGGCGTGTGGTCCGCAAGCGTCTCGATCCAGGCCGCGCTGTGCGATGCAAAGTTCTTCGGGCCGCATGATCGTATGCACCCCGCAAATGCGGCCATGAACGTGTATCGTGCCAAGGATGAGACCTGGTTCGTTCTCCTCATCACGCCCGACAAGGTGGAGGCTGTGGCGAAGGCGATCGGCCGGCCCGATCTTCTGACCGATCCGCGGTTCTCCGACCCGGCGAAGCTGATGGCGAACATGACGGAGCTCACGGCGATCCTCGACCAGACCTTCTGTGCGGAGCCGATGGCACATTGGTACGAGGTGTTCAACGGCGTTCACGTGACGTTCGGAGCGGTGCGCGGGCCGCAGGAGGTGATCAACGATCCCCAGCTCCGGGCGAACGACATCATCGTTCCGCTCGAGGGTGCGGGCGGCAAGCTGACATCCACGATCTCCAGCCCGCTCCAGGTGCATGGTGTCGCCAAGGTGTCGGCAAAGCGTGCCCCGAAGATCGGCGAACACAACGACGAAGTTCTCCGGCAACTGGGATATAGCGCGGCCGAAATCGATGGTCTGCGTGCGAGCGGTGCCATTCCGAAGGCAAAGGAACACGCGGCTTAGCGCGACGGCACGGTTGGGGCGGCGCAAGCCGCCTCGAACCTGCGCTTGCAGTGAAATTCACCAGAGGGACCAGGATTTCGACCATGGATGAGATCGTTACCGAACATGCCGCAGGCATCCTGCGCATCCAGCTGAACCGCCCGACAAAGCGGAACGCCATGACGTCAGCCATGTACGTGGCTCTCGCAGGCATCTTCAACGCGGCGGCGAATGACGAGAGCACACGCGTAGTGCTCTGGCACGGCGCGGGAGATTCGTTCTGCGCCGGCAACGATATCGACGACTTTCTCAAGAACCCTCCCGGCCCCGGCGAATCGCCACAGGCCGCCCTCATGAAGGCGTTGGTCGACTTCGACAAGCCATTGGTCGCGGCAGTCCACGGCGCCGCCATCGGCGGCGGCACCACCATGCTGACGCACTGCGACTTCATCTACGCCGGCGAGAGCACGAAATTCCAGATGCCCTTCATCAATCTGGCCGTCGTGCCTGAATTCGGATCGAGCTGCTCCGTGCCGGCGCGGATCGGTCACCTCCGCGCGGCCGAGCTGATCTTGCTGGGAGCTGCCTTTGATGCCAGGCGCGCAGTGGAGCTGGGTCTGGCGACTGAATTCGTCCCCGACAACGATCTCCGGGCGAAAGCAACCGACACGGCCCGGAAGTTGGCAGCGAAGCCCGCGGCTGCGCTACAGGCCAGCAAGCGACTCATGAAGCAGCCATTTCGCGAGCAGATCAAGGCCGCGATGAAGGCCGAGAACGAAGAGTTCAGTACGCAAGTCCGCTCCGAAGACGCAAGAGAGGCGTTCACCGCTTTCGTGGAAAAGCGCAAGCCTGACTTCACGCGAAACATCAAGTCTCAAGCGACTGCATGACTATGGAGAAGCCGATGAATGTGTGCGTGTTGGTTGGAAGCCTGCGGAAGGCTTCGTTCAACGGGATGCTGGCGAACGCACTGATCTCGCTGGCGCCGTCCTCGATGAAGCTCGACATCGTCGAGATCGGACAATTGCCATTCTACAATGAAGATCTCGACACCGCAGCGCCGCCCGCGCCATGGACCGCGTTCCGCCAGCGCATCAAGGCCGCCGATGCAGTTTTGTTCGTCACGCCGGAGTATAACCGGTCGGTGCCTGCCGTGCTCAAGAATGCACTGGACGTCGGCTCCAGGCCGTATGGACGCAGCGTCTGGGACCGCAAGCCCGGTGCGATCGTCAGCGGCTCGCCTGGGGCGATCGGAGGCTTCGGCGCCAATCATCATCTCAGGCAATCGCTCGTGTTCCTGAACGTGCCGACCCTGCAGCAGCCTGAGGCCTACCTCGGCCATGTCGACAAGCTCTTCGATGAACAAGGCAAAATTGCCGGCGACAGCACCCGCAAATTCCTGGAAGGGTTCATGCAGACGTTCGCCAATTGGGTCGAGACGATCCGATCCCAGGGGCAGCGCGTCTGACGTCTTGCGGCAAGAGCGAGCCGATATCGCAGCGTAACGCTCAAAAATTGATTGGCCGCATTTGGTCGAATTCGTCGCGGCACGCATGGCTGAAGTCATGCAACAGATCGATCGTGCCATCGATGGCCATTTCGCGTAGTTCGACGAAGCTCTTGTCCGGCTCCAGATAGGTGTCCAGGATTTTTCGGGTGACGTCTTCGGCATGATGGACCACCGGCTTTGAAGATATCGCCCGCATCGCGCTCATTTTGGCGTAAAGGCTGACGAGGCTCGGAATGTCGGCCTTATCGTGCTGGAGCGCATCGATGTAACTTTTCGCGGCGTCTTCGATGAAGTCCCTGTACAGGGTCTGTCGGCGAGTCTCCTCATGAAGGACCCACTGGGCGCGGACCTGGCTTCGTTGGCTTCGCCAATTCGCTATTCCGCTCGTCAAGCCACCGACGGCTGCTCCCGTGAGCGCGGCGAGCGCGGAGATGATGGAGGCGTCCACAGGTGCTATCTCCGACCGGCTGGAGGAGCCGGCAGTAACGGTTATCGGGCCTGGCCTCGACTACGACGCGGACGATCGTGGCCCTTCGGAAATCAGCCGTGAGCTCCGTTGCCCCGACAGATACGACCAGAGCCACTGCGTCTGGACTCGAAACCGGTTCTGAAGCTGCGGCAGCGCGAGCACGTGCAGCGCGGCCCATATCAGCCAGGTCACAAAGCCGCTGCTGCGTAAATGGCGGGTCTCGAGGATGGCGAAGTTCTTGCCGACCACCGCCATATTGCCCTTGTTGCGGTACCGAAACGGACGACCATCCTTGTGTCCCCTGACACGGTTGGCGATGACATGCCCGACGAATCGTCCCTGCTGAATAGCTGCCTGCGCCACGCCGGGGACGGGGTGGCCATCCTGAGCCATCGTGGCAGCATCTCCAGCTACAAAGACGTTGGGCTCCTCGGGGATGTCCATGAAGGCGCCGACGAATGCGCGCCCGGCGCGGTCCGTCTGCGTTCCGAGCATTTTCACGACCGGCGAGGCGCTGACGCCTGCCGTCCACAGCACGGTGGCGCTGGGAATGCGGACGCCGGCCGCGATCACGCCCTGATCGTCGACCTTCTCGACCTTGACCCCCGTCGACACCTCGACGCCGAGTTTCGCAAGTCGCTTGGCGGCCTTTCGCGACAGCGATTCGGCGAAGGTCGGCAGAATACGCGTGCCGCCATCCACCAAAACAATTCGGCTCTTGGCAGGGTCGATCTTGCGGAAATTGTTGCGCAGGGTCACCGAGACAAGTTGAGCGATCGACGCAGCGAGCTCGACGCCGGTCGGGCCGGCGCCCACCAAAACGAAGGTCATTTGGCGAGTGCGTTCCTTCTCGTCATCGGTTGATTCCGCCAATTCGAACGCGCTGAGGATCCTGGTCCGGATCGTTTCGGCGTCGCTCAGGCTCTTGAGACCCGGTGCGAACCGCGCGAACTCGTCATGACCGAAATAGCTCGGACGCATTCCGGTCGCGATCAAGAGGAAATCGTATTCAAGTTTTCGACTGCCAATTTCCGAGCAATTGGCCTCAATGGTACGCGCTCCCAGGTTGATGCCCTTGACCTCGGCGAGCAGCACGCTGAGATTTTTCTGTTTCGCCTCGAGCTGCCGGATCGGCGCGGCGATCTCGGATGGCGCCAGAACAGCGGTGGCGACCTGGTACAGCAGCGGCTGAAAGATGTGGTGATTGCGTCGGTCGATCAGCGTGATGTTGACGTCGGCGCGCTTTAGGGCCCGCGCCGCCGCGATACCGGCAAAGCCACCGCCGACGATCACGACGCGCTTCTTGCCCGGTGCCGCCGCCTGTATCGATGGCTGCTTTTCCTGCGGGAACGATTTGGTCAGAACTGTCGTCATGGGTGCACCGACTCTGTTGGGCCAGCGCCCTGTCCGGATAGATACCGGGGAGCTGCGGACTATTCTTGGATGGCGCTGCGGTGCATTGAACGACCGTGCGTCATCACGTTTTCAGATTGGTCAATTGCGTTGCGCGGTCCAGTAACCGGAACATTGCTCACTTCCCGTGTGACCGCTCCATCTGCCGCCGCCCGAGGTCGCCGTAAGCCTGCCGGTGCCGGATGCGAATTTCTCGTGAACCGTCACTGAAGCTCGAACCGAACCGGATCTCGCAACGTAACCTCTGAACTTCACGAGATTCGGGTGGGTCACGATGCCGTCGGAAATGTTGACGGTGAAGTTGTAGCTGGGATCGCATGCGCCCCTTTGCGTCACGAAGACGAGGTCCCAGGAACCGTCATAAGTCGAACGCGCGTGTGCCACAGGTGATGACGCGATAAAGCAGGCGGCCGCAATCATCGAGAGCGAGGTCGTCTTCATTGGTGTTCTCCATCAGGTAAAGCGTCTGCTCGAACGATGACCTGCGTTAGGAAAAGCCTGTGCAGAGTGCTTGTCGAATTGTGCTCGAATTATCCCAAATCATGCGATCGCAGCGCGTGTCTCCGGGGTCGAGCTTGTCGACTGACAAGTTTGAGCATGATTGGCCCCAATCGAGCAGCCACGTTCAATCACGGTCGAAAGCGACGATACATATTGAATGCGCATACTGACGGCTGTTCGCGCGGAAAACGTCGGCGACCGCCTTGAATGAACCGGAGCTGCGAGATGAACGTCAAATCCATTGCCGGCTCGTTTCGGGAAAGGCGAGCCCGCTCCGCATTATCATCTCATTCGGATCGATCGCGGGCCAGTCAATGGAGCGTGTCTGACTTCGTCGCGCTCACAAAACCGCGCGTCATGAGTCTTGCCGTCTTCACCGCGCTCGTCGGAATGAGCATCGCTCCGGTTCGACCTGATGTGGCGGCCACGCTTGTCGCGGTCCTTGCCATCGCCGCGGGGGCCGGAGCCGCCGGCGTCCTCAACATGTGGTACGACGCCGATATCGATGCGGTCATGACCCGCACCGCGATGCGGCCAATTCCCCGGGGCAGGGTCTCCCGGTTCGCGGCGCTTGTATTTGGTCTCGTTCTGTGTGCGCTCGCGGTGGCGGGTCTCGCATTGGCGACGAACTTGACGGCAGCCGCACTGTTGGCCGGCGCTATCCTCTTTTACGTTGTCGTGTACACGCTGTGGCTGAAGCGAACGACGCGACAGAACATCGTCATCGGCGGCGCCGCAGGCGCGCTTCCGCCCGTGATCGGGTGGACCGCGGCGACCGGAGCAATCGGGTTCGAGCCGCTTGCGCTGTTTCTCATCATCTTCCTGTGGACGCCGCCGCATTTCTGGGCGCTGGCGCTCAACCGCACCGACGACTACGCACGTGCAGGCGTGCCGATGCTGCCGGTCGTCGCGGGACGCGCTGCGACAACGCGTCAGATCCTGATCTACAGCGGCCTTCTGGCTCTCGCCTCGGAGCTGCCCTGGGCGATCGGGTTTGCGGGCCCGGTATATGGCGCGATCGCCGCCATCTGCGGGGCTCTTTTCCTTCTGCTCGCTGGTCAACTGAACAGGAGCATTGGGGCCGATCGCCCCGCCGCTCAAAGACTGTTTCTATTCTCCATCGCCTATTTGTTCGTGCTGTTCGCGGCCCTCCTGATCGACCATCGCGGTGAATCATCGTCATTCATACGCTCGTCGCAGGATGGCATCGTCAACTTCAGCGAGGTTTAACATGCGATACGGCTTACTGGCTGTCCTCCTGATCGGGGCCATGACGCTCGGTGGCTGCAATGAGGGTGTGCTCGATCCGAAAGGGCCGATTGCGCTGGCCGAACGGCAAATTCTGTTCAACGCACTTGGCATCATGCTGGCGATCGTGATCCCGGTAATCCTTGCGACACTTGGCTTCGCTTTCTGGTTTCGTGCATCGAACGAGCGTGCGCGCTATCGGCCAGATTTCACATATTCCGGACGCCTTGAGTTGCTGGTCTGGTCCATCCCCGGGATGACGGTACTCCTGGTCGGCGGCGTCGCATGGATCGGCGCACACGACCTTGATCCGGGCAAGCCGATTAGCTCAACGGTGAAGCCTGTCAACGTTCAGGTCGTCTCACTCGATTGGAAATGGCTGTTCATCTATCCAGAGCAGGGCATCGCGAGCGTCAACAAGTTGGTCGTACCGGTTGGCACGCCGATCAGCTTCGAGCTGACTTCATCGAGCGTCATGAACAGCTTCTTCGTGCCTCAGCTCGGGAGCCAGATCTACACCATGTCAGGAATGGCGACGCGCCTGCACCTGCAGGCGGACCATCTCGGAACCTATCCAGGGGTATCCGCCATGTTCAGCGGTGACGGCTTTCCAGACATGCACTTCACGGTCGATGCAGTGACAGACGACAGATTTGCGCAATGGTCTCGGCAGGCCGGCGAAACCGGTTCGGTACTCGATAAGCAGGCTTACGCCGACCTGTTCAAGCCGAGCAAGGCGGTCGCGCCGTTCACCTATCGTGGCGTCGTCCCTGGTCTGTTCAGCAGCATCGTAAACGCTGACATGGGTCCGCAAAACTCCTCGCTGTCAATTTGTTCAACGTCGCAGAGGGCAGAGCGATGAATCTCCTTGGCAAGCTCGACTGGAACGCGATTCCCCTCCATGAGCCGATCATCATGGGCGCAACGGGCTTCATGGTCCTGGTCGTACTGGTTGTTCTCGGATTCGTCACGGCGAAGGGAGCCTGGCCCTATCTGTGGCGCGAATGGCTCACCTCGGTCGACCACAAGCGGATAGGCGCCATGTATTGCATACTGGCGCTCATCATGATGTTGCGCGGCTTCAGCGATGCGATCATGATTCGCACGCAGCAGGCGATCGCAGCCGGAGGTGCCCAAGGTTATCTGCCGCCCGAGCATTTCAATCAGATTTTCTCGGCGCACGGCACGATCATGATTTTGTTCATGGCAATGCCGTTCGTGGTAGGGCTCATGAACTTCGCGGTGCCGTTGCAACTTGGTGTGCGCGATGTCGCATTCCCTACGCTCAACTCCGTCAGCTTCTGGCTGACGGCCTCGGGCGCGTTGCTGGTCAACATTTCGCTGGCCGTCGGCGAGTTCTCGAAAGCGACCTGGTGGGGTTATCCCCCCCTGAGCGAGATGCAATATTCGCCCGGCGTCGGCGTCGACTACTATCTTTGGTCGCTGCAAATCTCCGGTATCGGCACCTTGCTGGCGGGCATCAACTTCGTCACGACAATCCTCAAACTGCGGGCGCCAGGGATGAGCTATATGCGCATGCCGGTCTTCTGCTGGACCGCGCTTGCCGCCAACCTGCTCATTGTTGCGGCCTTTCCGGTCCTGACCGCGACTCTCGCGATGCTGGCGCTCGATCGCTATCTCGGCTTTCACTTCTTCACGCTCGAAGGCCAGGGCAATCAGATGCTGTACTCCAATCTGTTCTGGGTATGGGGGCACCCGGAAGTCTACATCCTGATCCTTCCGGCGTTCGGCGTATTCTCGGAAGTGATGGCGACCTTCTCGGGCAAGCCGTTGTTCGGCTATCGCTCGATGGTAGCCGCGACGATGGCCATCTGCGTCCTCTCCTTCCTGGTCTGGCTGCACCACTTTTTCACAATGGGTGCCAGCGCAAACGTCAACGGCTTCTTCGGCGTCATGAGCATGATCATCGCGTTGCCGACGGGCGCGAAAGTCTTCAACTGGCTGTTCACGATGTACGGCGGCCGGGTTCGGTTCTCGGTGCCGGTGCTGTGGTCGATTGGCTTCATCGTGACTTTCGTCATCGGCGGCATGACCGGCGTGCTCATGGCGGTGCCCCCGGCCGACTTCCAGCTGCACAACAGCGTGTTCCTGGTCGCGCACTTCCACAACGTCGCCATCGGTGGCGTCGTGTTCGGTGTGATGGCGGGGTACAATTATTGGTTCCCCAAGGCCTTCGGGTTCAGGCTCGACGAACGTTGGGGGAAAGCCTCGTTCTGGTGCTGGTTCATTGGCTTCTATGTCGCCTTCATGCCGCTCTACGTGCTGGGCCTGATGGGCATGACCCGGCGCATGCAACATTACGACAATTTGTCCTGGCAGCCGTGGTTGATAGCAGCAGCATTCGGCACCGCTATCATCCTGGTCGGCGTCGTTTGCCAAATCGTGCAACTCGTTGTGTCGATCCGCAATCGCGAGGAGCTGCGTGACGTGACCGGTGACCCGTGGAACGGCCGCACGCTCGAATGGGCGACAGCGTCGCCGCCGCCGGCATGGAACTTTGCGTTCCAACCCAAGGTCGCCGGACTGGACGCGTTCTGGAGCAGCAAAAGCCGCGCGCAAGCGACAAAGGACGGGTCGACGCCGACTCGCAACTACGAGCCCGTCGAAATGCCGAAGAATAGCGCCACCGGCTTTGTTACTGCCTTCTTCGCAGTTGTCATCGGCTTTGCGATGATCTGGCACATTTGGTGGCTGGCCAGCGTCGGAGTGTTCGGCGCATTCATGACGTTGCTTGCCTTCACATTCCGCCGGCACAACGAAATCGAGGTGCCAGCCGAGGAGATCGCCCGGTTCGTGCGGGCCCACCAGGCAGGAGTTGCAGCATGAATATCGCCGTCGCAATTGATCAGATTCCGCAAGACGCACTGCCAAGTGCGAGCGAAGCGGGACCTGCTCCAAAGAGGATCGTGGTCGCCTATGGCTTCTGGATCTTTCTGCTGAGTGACATCATCATGTTTGCCGCGCTGTTCGCGAGCTACGCGGTTCTCGTGCGCTCCACGGCCGGCGGCCCGACCGGCGCCCAGCTGTTCAATCAGACTACGGTCGCGATCGAAACTGTTTGCCTTCTCGTTTCGAGCTACAGCTGTGGAATGATGTCCTTGGCCGTCAATTCGCGCCGCTACCTCAGGACCTATTTGGGCGCCCTGATCACCTTCGCGCTCGGAGCCACGTTTCTTAGTCTCGAGATCCGCGAGTTCCTGAGCATGATCGCCATCGGTGCGGCGCCGCAGCGGAGCGCGTTTCTGTCCGCATTCTTCACGCTTGTCGGATGCCACGGGCTACACGTCGCGCTCGGACTGATCTGGCTGGTCGTGATGATGGTGCAGGTGGCGGTATTCGGATTCGCTGCGAGGGTGCAGCATCGACTGCTCTGCTTCTCCTTGTTCTGGCACGCACTCGACATCGTTTGGGTCGGGGTATTCACGGTGGTCTATCTGATGGGAGTGAGTTCATGACCGAAGCTCGACACGAACGTGCACCCGGAGACAGGCCGAGCCGCGAGATGGACGCATCGGCTCCGTCCGAGTTTCTCGTCTACACGATCGGCCTATTTGTGGCGCTTCTTCTCACGGCCACATCGTTCTGGACTGCAAACACGACGCTGCTCTGGTCGGGCGGCGTATTCCTCGGGCTCGCTGTCCTCGCCATCGCCCAGATGGGCATTCACCTGGTGTTTTTCCTGCACATCAGCAGCGGGCCGGAAAGCACAAACAACGTGCTGGCGCTCGCCTTTGGCGTTCTCATCGTAGTCGTCGTGATCGCCGGAACGATGTGGATCGTGGCAGATATGAACGCGAACATGATGATGCCTTCGGGCGCGCCGATGAGCATGAGGATGCAGCATTGAAGGGCGTCGCGGGGATAGCCGCTGCCAATCGAGCATGCCGTCCTTGCGCAGTGCGTGTTGGATAGTTTTGGCGGCCCCGTCGATCGGAAGGGGTTGCGCTTGCCGGCGCGACCGCCGTTTCAGGGCGGAGGCAGATGGAATGCGTCTCAAACGTCAGACGCGATTGTTGCCCCACGCACTGTCGAACAGCGCTGAGGCGACGTCGACGGTCAGCGCCGGCCAGGCGATCGCGAGCTCGAACGGGTTCATTGGAACGATGGATCCGACGAAGCCGCTCACCATCAACCGTCTGGGGTAGCACTCGGTGCCGCAATAGCGCTTTAAGCTGGAAAGATCGTGCAGATAGCCCCGCTCCAGCGGCCGCGAACACGCCGCGCAGGCAGCGGGACTGCGCGGCGCCATGCTGTTCACCACCACAAACTTCATTATGGGAATAGGCATCTGCTCGATCCGTCTATCTTATGGTGCGTTTGCGACTGCTATTGGTATCTCTAGCGCTGGGTATTTGCGTGAGGTCCACCTGGATCGCCTGCCTGCAAGCATCGCTGAGTTGGGGGTTACGCTCTCTGAGACAAATCGTTATGTCATCCGCATTGGGGATGAACGCGCTGCAAAGTCTGAACACGTCCGGCGTGCATGCCTGGCGCTGTTCTGGTGTCCCTTGCGAGAACGAGGGGGCGGGCCAGGCGGCTGCGAACAGCAGGCAGAGGGACGTACATGACCGCGCCAAAAATCTCGACTGCCGCGGTGTCCATCTATTTTGGCTTTTCGTTTTCATCAAAAAGTCTCGCGTAGTTAATCGAAGCCGATACTGGACCTCATCCCGCAGACATCGATACGCTCTTGTTGGAGCGGGGGCTTGTCGCGAAACGTCAACGTTTGTAGCTTCCGACCCTGTCGCTGCCGTCTGCTGCCTGGAATGGACTTGCGGAGGATTGGGCGATGCGGAGGTTGTTCGGTTCAACCGGTTTGTGCCAACGTCGGATACGCACAAACCACCAAGTCATCACGCGTTTGTCCAAGCCTTGAGGTTGATACCGACGCTAACGTTCCGTGTTGGAATAGTGCGCGCGCATGATGCGCCACGGGCGGTGGGAACGCGAGATGCTGAAAGGATTCACCGCTCCTCGGTCTCCCCTCGGCATCGCCGCATTGGTCCCGTCGCCACCCTGGCACTTCGCGGGAGACGTGCTCGCGGTGGAATTCTGGAATGATCCCGATATATCGGCCCATATCCTTCCGACCGGTGTGGAGCTCGATGAGCAATGTCGAGGCCGCTCCGTTGCACTCTTCACAGACTATCAGTTCACGGCGCAGAACGATGAGCATCTGGACCCGGCCAGATATCAGTGTCGCGGATTCAGCATCCTCCTCGATGCGATCTGGAAGGGCATACCAATAGCGTGGTGCCCATACTGCTACGTCGACAACGACGCCGCACTAATGAGAGGCTGGATTCAGGGATATCCGAGAAAGCTCGGCACTGTGCACCAGACGCGGACTTTTGCCGCTGCGAGCCTGGCTTCGGCGCCGCTGGTGCATGATGGGAGATTCTCTGCCTGCATGTCCGCGCACGGCCGTTTGCTGGTGCAGGCTGGTGTTACCTTGCGCGAAAGGGCCGAGCATCTTGGCGGCATGCTCGATCGGCGGATTGTCGGACGGCGGTATTTTCCGCGGCTCTCCGCGGGCCTGCACGACAAGCCCGCGGTGGATGAGCTCGTTCGGTGCGTTTCGGGCCACCCCCTTATCACGAACGTCTGGATCGGAGAGGGCGAGCTCAATTTTCCAGAAGCCTATGGCGAAGAGCTGGAAATGCTGGGGCCGCTCAAGGTGGGACGCGGATACCGGTTCTCGTTTTCCTATTCCGTCACCGATATCGAGGTTCTGGCGGATCTGACCGCTTAGCAATCCGGATTGCGGCAGGAACAGACAAATCGACGCATTTCAATCAAATCCAGCGAGGCTGGTTCCGGTAGCCTCTGTGCCGAAAGCGATGCATCAGGACACGGGAATGCTCAAGGGCTTTACAGTTCCGAAGTCGCCATTCGGCCAGGCCGCTCTAACTCCGACGCCACCCTGGCACTATGCCGGCGATGCTGTCGGCATTGAGTTCTGGACCGACCCCGAGGCGACAGCTGCCACATTGCCGAGCGGTCTTTCCCCAGATCCGGAGTCGAACGGTCACGCCGTCATGATGTTCTTGGATTGGCAATTCACCGCCCAGGACGACGAATATCTTGAGCCGGCTCGTTATCAATATCGCGAGGCGTTTGTCCTGGTCGACGCGATGTATCGCGACGTGCCGGTCATGTGGTGTCCGTACATCTATGTCGACAACGACGCTGCGCTGGCGCGCGGTTGGACGCAGGGATTTCCGAAGAAGATGGGCAACATCTTTCAGACGCGCTCCTTTGTGGCCTCAGGACCCGCCGCGGCGCCCGTCGAGCCCGGCAGCCGGTTTGGCGCCAGCCTTTCGGCGCATGGCCAGCGTCTTGCGGAGGCGTGCGTCACCTTGCGCAAGCCGGTCGAAGACGGCTTGTCTCTGCTCACCCGCCCCACGGTCTTGCTGCGATACTTCCCGAGACTGGTGGTCGGATGCCAAGACAAGCCTGCGGTCGACGAGCTTGCGATGTCGGTCACCGACAATCTCATCGTTGCCGGCGCATGGATCGGGACGGGCGAGCTCAATTTTCCGGAAACGAATGGCGAAGAACTCCATGCGCTCGCGCCGAGGCGGATCGAGTCGGGATTCCGCTACTCACTTTCCTACTCGATCAGCGATCTGAAGGTCCTGGAAGACCGTGGCTCGTAAGCGATCCATTTGAAAATAAAAGACTTTTTCTCATTTTTGAATGTTTGCCCAGCAACGGAGCATTTGCCCGTATTTAACTGTTCAGAACACTACTTAACAAGCCAAGACGCTCCCCTTGCTGCACTCTCTCGCCGGGCTGTCGGACTGATCGTCGAGGGAATGATAATGGCAGGACTTCCGGCTACCGCAGCAGAATCTTCCTTGGGATCCGACCAACAGTTCAACCTGGTTGCGAACAGCCTGGCCACGCTGCTTGAAACGGCAAGGCGGGAGCTGGAACGTGATCGAGATGCGGCCAGAGTGTCGCTGGCTACGGCATCCCACATCCTGCAAGCGGAGATCGAGCGCAGCTCGGGCGCCATCGGCGCCATAAGGGGTGGTCTGGCGGCCTGGCAGATCCTGCGCGTGCGAGCTTATATCGACAGCAATCTGCACCGCACCATTCACATTCGGGATCTCAGTGCGGTCGCACGTCGAAGCCCGGCGCACTTTTCCCGGAAGTTCAAACTGGCCATTGGGGAGTCGCCGCATGCCTACGTGGTGAAAAGGCGACTGGAGCGAGCCTGCCACCTGATGATGACCAGCGCGGCGTCGCTGAGCGAGATAGCCTTGAGTGTGGGCTTTTCCGATCAAGCACATCTATGCCGGCTCTTCAGGCATGCCTTTGGTCAAAGCCCGGCCAACTGGCGACGCGAGCTCGGTATCCCCTGCGAGCTTACCTCGAGATCCGACATGGACGAGCATATCCCATGAGCGGTCAGCAGGGGGCAGTCCTCAGCTTCGGCCCCTTCGAACTGTCGATCGCAAACCGACTTCTGACGAACGACGCGAAAGTCGTGCCGCTCGGCGCGCGCGCCATGGATCTCCTCATCGTCCTGGTGGAGCAGGCAAACAAGGTCGTCGGCAGGAGAACCCTGATCGAACGCGTTTGGCCCGAGAGAGGAGCGGAACAGGTCAGCCTGCGCGTTCATATTTCAGCGCTGCGGAAGGCTCTCGATCGGAGCGACCCCGGTAGGCGATATATCGCGAACATACCCGGCCGGGGGTACAGCTTCGTCGTACCAGTCACCTCGCTTGCGTCACAAACGTCGGAGAATCCCAAGGCGCCTCCGAGGCCCCGAGTGCCTGCGCGCCTGATGCGGATGCGTGGACGAGAACACGCGGTGGCCGAGATCCAGGCGAAGCTGGCCGCGCAGAAGTTTGTCACGATCGTCGGGCCCGGCGGCGTCGGTAAGACCACGGTGGCGGTCGCGGTTGCCCATGACATGGGCGCGGCTTTCGACGGCCAGGTTCTTTTCATCGACCTGAGCGCGCTCGGCGACGCTTCACTCGTCGCGCCAGCCATCGCCACGTCACTCGGCATGTCGGTGCAAACAAACAATGTCGTACCTGCCCTGATCAATCGTTTGCAGGAAAGGCCAACGCTCATCATTCTCGACTGTTGCGAGCATCTGATCGATGGAGCGTCGATCGTCGCAGAAGAACTGATTCGCCGTGTCCCGACATTGTATTTGCTCGCGACCAGCCGGGAGGCCATGCGCGTTGAGGGGGAGCACATCTATGAACTCGGTGGGCTCGAATGCCCTCCGGAAGATTGCAACCTGTCAGCGCACGATGCGCTGCAGTACCCGTCTGTTCAGTTGCTGGTCGACCGTGTGCGGGCCGTGCGAAGTGAGTTCGCGCTGACGGATGCAGATGCGCCGATTGCCGCGGAAATCTGCCGGCGGCTTGATGGTATTCCCTTGGCAGTCGAACTCGCAGCCTGCAGGGTCGACATATTTGGCCTTGGCAAGACCGCAAGCCTGCTCGACGAGCGACTGAACCTGTCATGGGTGGGGCGCAGAACCGCCCCGTCGAGGCACCAGACGTTGAACGCTACGCTGGAGTGGAGCTACGATCTGCTCGGTGAGGCAGAGAAGCGCATACTGAATCGGCTCAGCGTATTTGCCGGCGGATTTACGTTCGAAGCGGCAGTCGCCATTGTCGCCGATGAGACGGTGGATGAAGCAAATGTATCGGATTGCGTCTGGGAGCTTCGTTCGAAATCGATGATTGCGGCTCAGGGACAGGACGGGCGGCTGCGCTTGCTCGACCCCACGCGCGCGTTTGCCTTGCAGCGACTGGCCAGGAGCGATGAGCGGGACCTTTTTCGTCGCCGTCACGCGCTTTACTTCACCGACCTGTTCAAGCAGGGCGCGGCGATGGACATATCGGGCTGGTCCAGGGCGCTCGGGATCGAGGTCGATAATCTCAGAGCCGCCCTGAATTGGGCGTTTTCTGCCACGGGCGATGCCAAAATCGGCGTCGAACTCGCTGCGGCATCGGCGAGCGCCTGGATGGGCATGGCCCTGCTCACCGAATGCGTGGAATGGATGAGAAAGGCCATAAGCCATCTCGACGACATGAATTCGGGCACACGGCAGGAGATGGTCCTTCAGTCGGCTCTCGCGAGTTGCGTGATGTTCACGGGCGGCATGACGGAAAAATCATACGCGACGTGGGCCAAGGCGCTGCTTCTCGCCGAGGGCCTCAACGATATCGACTATCAGATGGATGCCGTGCTTGTGCTGTGGGCTCACGAGTTGCGCGTTCCGAACTATGCGGAAGCAATCAGGCTGGCGGACCGCGGCGGCGAGGTCTCGGAAGGAACGGGTCGTATCGGCGCCATCGCAACGGCCAATTATATGCGGGGCATAACCTACTACCATGCCGGCCGGATTGCGGAAGCGCAGAGCCTGCTGGAATTGTCGCTGCATCGTGACGACGAGGCTTCGCGACAATTGCTGATCAAGCGGTTCGGCTATGATCGCAAGGTCGACAATTTGTCCGGTCTTGCGACCCTGGCGTGGTTGCGTGGCTCTCCGGATCAAGCCCGCAGGTTCAATCAGATGGCGGTCGCCGAGGCGCGCCAATCCAACCGGACCGTGAACCTTTGCGGTGCGCTGACCTTTGCGGGCCTCATCGCATATTTCACGAATCCGGATGACGGCGAAGCCGAGGCACTCGTGGACGATCTCGTCACTCATGCCGGGAAATACGCTCTGCACAACTACCAGGGCCTTGGTCTCGGCATGCAGGCGATCTATGAAATCAGGCGAGGAGCGCAAATCAGTGGAGCCTCCGCAATGCTCTATGCGGGTCTCGAGAAGCTGTCCGCGGCACGCTACGGAATTTTCGATTGGTTCTTGCAGGCGGAGTTTGCGATGTGCATGGCCCTCGCGGGCCGGCCGAGGGAAGGGCTTGACGTCTTCGAGCGTGCGAAGATCGATCTCGACGAAAGCCGATGGTATGGCCCGGAGCTGCACCGCATCAGGGGCGAACTGGCTCTGAGCAGCGGCGAAGGATTGGCGGTTGGCAGGCAATACTTTCAGCGGGCGTTCGAGCTTGCAAATAGGCAAGCAAGCCTGTCGTGGGCGCTCAGGGCCGCGACCAGCCTCGCCATTGCCGAAAAGTCGGCCGGGCGAAAGGAGGCCGCGTGGCGGACCTTGCAAGCCACTTACGCGAAGTTTCGCGAGGATTTTGAGACCCGCGATCTACGGCTGGCTAAGCGGGTATTAGCCGTTTCACATTCGCACGATGGCGCCGCCAACTCGATGCCGTGACAGGCTTGTTGCTGAAGGAGGTTTCGGCTAACACTTGACGGGCTGGGGGTGCGTTTGCACGAGACTGACGGCGAATGGTGCAGCCACCAGATCGTCGACGGTCTTGGCGGAATGATTCATGTCGGTCCAACCAATTGGCTCATCGAGTGCAATCCGGCTTCGGTTTGGCCCATTCGAGCTGAATGTCGCCGAACGCTCTCTCAGCAAAACGAACCAGATCATTCCACTTGGTGGTAGAGCCTACGACATCCTGATCGGCCTGCTCGAAAACGCCGGCGAGGTTGTCCCCAAATCCGAACTGATCGCCAAGGCATGGCCCGACGTAACGGTCGAGGAAGGGAGTCTTCGCGTCCATCTATCGGCGCTGCGCAAGGCGCTGGGCGACGGCCAGTTCGGCAACAAGTACATCGCGAACGTCCAGGGCCGCGGCTACAGCTTCATTGCGCCGGTCACGCGACTTCCGGCGGAGCGCGATCGGGGCAGTGCATCTTCGGGATTATCCAACCTGCCGCCCGCGCTGGGCCGCATGGTTGGTCGCAGCAGCGTGGTCCTTGAGATCCAGCGCTGGCTTAGGACGGAACAGCGCCTGATTACAATTCTGGGTGCCGGGGGCATAGGCAAGACCACGGTTGCCCTGTCAGTCGGGCACGGTGCGCTGGCCGACTTCTTCGGGGCGGTATTCTTTGTCGATCTTGCAACCGCAAGCGACAATGAGCAGGTCATCGGCACTGTCGCTTCCGCGGTCGGGCTCGCCCCGCAATTGGTCGATCCACGGGAGGCGTTGCTCAATTTTCTGCGCACGCGCAGAGCGCTTGTCATTCTCGATAGTTGCGAGCATCTCATCGAGAGAACCGCGGAGATCGCCGACTATATCGTCCGGAATGCCCCCGAAATCCACATCCTCGCGACCAGCAGGGAAATCTTGCGCGTTCCCGGCGAGCGCGTATTGCGTCTTTGTCCGCTGGACTGCCCGCCAGAGCAGCCGCGACCGACCGCGTCAGAGGTGCTTGCCTATCCGGCAGTACGGTTGTTCGCCGAGCGCGTCAGTGCTCGCCGCGGCAGCTTTTCGCTCAGTGACGACGAAGCTCCCCTCGTTGCCGAGATTTGCCGCAAGCTCGACGGCATTGCGCTCGCCATCGAGCTCGCCGCCGGACGGGCCGCTGTCTTCGGTGTCAGGAATACCGTGGCGAGGTTGGGTTCGCGCCTCGATCTTCTGAAGTTCGGTCGCCGGACGGCGAGTCCGCGGCATCAGACGCTCAAGGCAACGCTGGACTGGAGCCACGATCACCTGTCCAAGGTCGAACGCGTCGTGCTGCGACGTGTCGCGATCTTCATCGGGCACTTCTCATTGGAAGCGGCGTGCGCGGTTGCGGAGCAGGGCGGAATTGACCGCTCCGAGATAGAGGGCGCGATCGAAAGCCTTGTCAACAAATCGCTCGTTGTGGCGTGGCCCAGCTACCGGCGGATGCTTTACCGATTGCTCGACACTACACGCTCCTATGCCTGGGAGAAATTGGCCGAGAGCGGTGAGCATCATTCCATGGCGGCGCGCCACGCGAGCCATCTGGGCCGATCGTTGCAAGACAACCGCGGGAATCTCTTCGACCTGGAGCCCGGACAATCCCTGGCAGACGCGACACAGCACAATCTTGGAGATATCCGTGCTGCGCTCGAATGGAGCTTTGGTCCCGATGGAAACGATCGCGCGGCCACGCGAATGGCGGCGGCCGCCTCGCAATTGCTTCTGGCCAAGTCGCTTTTCATGGAATGTCGGGATTGGATGGAGAAGGCGATTGATCGGATTGCTGCGGACGACGACCCGCAGGACCAGATGGAGATTCACGCGTCGCTCGCCTTGTCGCTGATGTTCACCGCCGGCAACAGCGAAAGGGTTCGCGATGCCTTCAATACCGCGCTGACGCTCGCGGAGCAGCGCGAGGATGCCTACCAACAGCTGCGTCTTCTCAGCGGGCTGTCAATGTATCTTCATCGCACGATCGACGCGGTGGGCAGCCTTGAAGTTGCGCGACGTGCAGAGGCCGTCGCGAGCAAGACCGGAAATCCTGAGGATGCGGCGCTTGTGGATTCGATGCTGGGAGCTGCGTACTATATGCTTGCGGACCACGTTCGCGCGCCGAAATACCTCGAACGGGCCCTGCGCGGGGCGCCGGCTTCTCGTCGGTTCAACGCAACTCAATATCTGTTTGATCTGCGCACGACCTCGCTGTTCAATTTGACCCGGTCGCACTGGTTCGCCGGCAATCTCGACAGGGCCGCCAGTCATGCCAAAAGAACCATCGAGGAAGCAGAGCGATCGGACCATCCGATCGCGCTGTGTCGAGCCCTGATTTTGACGATGCCTCTTTATTTCTGGATCGACGATTTGGGACGGGCCGAGCGGAGCCTCTCTGCACTCGAGCTCACCGCCGAGAAATATTCGTTGGAGCCATTTCGCGCTGTCGCCATGGGACTGAGGGGGCGCTATCTCGTCCGCGTCGGCCAGGCGGAGGATGGCATATGCCATCTGCGGGACAGCCTGGAAAAACTGCGGGTCCTGCGATACGACATGCTTGTCACGGATTTTGTCTCCGAATTGGCCGTCGGTCTGGCAAGACAAAACGATCGCGCGGAAGCGCTGGCTCTCATCGATGGTTCGATCGCCACGCAGATTGGATCGAGGAGGCCTCTTCACCTGCCGGCGCTCTTTTTGGCGAAAGGCTCGGCCCTTGTGTGCGGAGAATTCCAACAGCGTGATCTGGCTGCGGAGTGTTTCGAGGAGGCAATGACGCTGGCACGGCAACAATCGGCGCTTTCATTCGAACTGCGGGCAGGATTGGAGCTTGCGCGGCTCTTGATTGATCGGGGTCAAGTCCAAAGAGCCCATGATCTCATCGGGCCCATTTACGGCCGTTTCACGGAGGGTTTTGGAACGCCAGATCTTCTGTCGGCGAGGCAGATCCTCAAGCAGACGATCGTTCGTGCGCGACAAACCGGATGACGCGGCGGAGCTTTCACTGCGTGGTGACGATGCCCAGGGTCTGTGCGCGTGAGACGGCCTGCGCACGCTTCTCCACACCGAGTTTGGTGAAAACGCTCTTGAGGTGCGACTTCACGGTCTCAGGACCGATATCGAGGCTTCGGGCGATTTCCTTGTTGGACAATCCATCCGCGATCAGCGTGAGAATGTCAGTTTCGCGAGGACTTAATGCGCTGAGAGTCCGTGCGCTTGAGCTCGGCGCCGCATGATCTTGTCGTGCTCGTTGCAGGCCCGAAGCGAGCCGGTCGATGTAGGGGATCATGTCCGCTTTGACGTGTCCGCCCTCGCGGGCCACCCGGAGAAGCTCGGAAACGACCGGCCCCTCGTCTAGGACGGTCTGATAGAGGCCGGCCGCCGAACACGCGGCAAGCACGCGGCGGAAGCGGCTCACAGCCTCCGCGGCCTTGCCCGCACCGAGCTGAACTGCCGACTGGCGGATCGCAATGCTGATCAGGAACTGACGGTGCTCCATGGCTTCGGCCTCGTGCTGCAATTGTTGCAGGATTGAATTGGCCTCATCGGGACGCGCTTGCTGGCCCAGCAGATGAGCGCGGGTCAATCTGTGGTACCATCCAATCTCCGACCAGGCGCTAGGCCTCGGTGCGGGGTATTTCCGTGCCAGGCGGTCGAGGCGATCGACGCAGGCGGCGGCTTCATCCAGCCGGCCATCGTTCAAATAGAGCCGCGCCTGCTCCGCGATCACGCCGGCCGAGAGCCTTCCCCAATCCCGCGCGACGCCGAGATTTTCAGCGCGCTCCAACAAGGTGCGGGCCCGCTCGAAGTTCATCCGCGCCGCGGCGACCCGGGAGATCACGAAGTAAGTGCTCCACACGCAGTCGAGCATCGTCCCCGAATTGATCAGCGGGATGCGATCGATGACCAGGGCTTCCGCCTCATCGAGCAGGCCTTGCTCGTATTTGATTCGCGCGATCAGGCTTGCAGGCAAGGCCGCCGCAACTGAATTCGGTCCGACATCCTGCTCGGCGATCCGGAAGCCCTCGCGGTAGTGCTCATCTGCCGCCGCCGGACGTATCTGCCGCTCTTCTGCGAGCCCGTTCAGGCAGTGTCGATACACCGAGGCAAAAACGTTCCTGCGATCCTCCTCTACTGAATAGGGAATCCAAGGCGTCGCATGGAATTGCTTGAGGTTGCCCGCCTTCATATGACTGAAGCGAACGACGTTGGAGGCGACGTTCGCGGTCCAGGGGTCGGATGAACGGTTCACGCAATCTTGCGCCAGGGGCAGCGGGCTCTCGCTGTCATCCTTCAGTGCGATCGCAACCGAGCGGATCGCCTGGCATTCGCACAGCAGATTGGCATCCGGCAGAGGCGTTGCAGCGATATCGCCTTCGATGTCGGTTGCGAGCTTCAGGGCTTCGTCAAAACGAAGCGCGAGCGCCAATCCCCAGGCGATCGCCAGTCGGACCTCGCACTGGCCTCGCATGAGCTCGTCAGGAAACTGCCGCTGCCATTCCAGCAAGGTGAAGAGATCGCCTCTCTTGATCAAAGCCATCGCGCAATTGTTGATCCAGCCGATCGCACGGTCAGAAGCGCCGGCCGCAATTGCGTGCTGGACCGCCTCGGTCCACAATTCGTGGGAGGCATACCAAAGAGCCGCGCGTCCGTGCAGTTGAGGAACTTCAATGCCGCGGTCCGCCTCCAGCCGCTGTCGCAGATATTCGGCAAGCAGCGTGTGATAGCGAAACCAGACACCGTCATTGTCGAGCGGCGTAAGCAGCATCTGGCGCTGGGCAAGCGACGCCAGGATTGCGCGGCTGGCGCTCAAGCCAGTCACGGCTTCGCAGAGAGGACCGGAGAGCCGGTCAAGAACAGCCGTGCGCAGCATGAAGTCGACCAGTTCGACCGGAAGCCCATCCAGCATCTCGGTCAGGTAGGCGGCAATCGGGCGCTGCGAACCCGAGAGATTGTGGACATACTCCCTCAGCCCGGTTCCGGCCTGCGAAGGCATGGACGAGATGATCCGCAGCGCGGCGGGCCACCCTTCGGTCTTGCGCTGCAGGAGTTGGACGTCGGGGATTTCTAGAACCCCGGGCTTGGTGCCGTCCAGAAATGCCTTTGTCTCCTGCGTGTCGAACCGCAGCGCTTCAGCATCGATCTCGATCAGCTGGTTCTGGGCGCGCAAGGTCGCGAGCGGCAGCGGAGGTTCGGTGCGCGTCGTCAGCACCACATGGCAGTGAGACGGTGCGTGCTTCAGAAAATACGCGACGGTCTGATGGATGCGGGGAGCGTTGACCCAGTGATAGTCCTCGAGAAACAGGTAAACATCATTCTCGATCTCCGCCAGGTCGTTGATCAGGCTCGACAGGATCGCCGTTGGGTCGATCAGATTGTTCTCGAGGATCAGCCCGATCGCGCCGGCGCCGACGTCCGGACAGGCCTGGTGCAGGGCCTGCGACACGTAAAATAGAAACCGCGTGGCCTCATCGTCGTCTGTATCGATCGTCAGCCACGCGACGGCATCGCCGTTTTGCTCGAGCGTTTCGACCCAGGTGGCCGCCAGCGAGCTCTTGCCGAAGCCTGCCGGCGCCTTGATGACGCCGAGTCGCTTCGCCGGGAGCCCGGACAAGATCGCGAGAAGCCGGGGACGTGCGACCAGCCCGCCGAATCGAGCCGGCAGGATCTTGGTCGCTAGGAATGGCAGCTGTCCTCCGCCGGGCAAGGTGCCTGTTCCACGTGTCGGATGGCTGGAGCGCGGTTGGATCAAGGGCTCCCCCTACCCACATCGGTCCTTCCCCCATTCGGGGGATGCAAACAATGGTGAAAGTGTACGATCTCTGTTAGCGAGAGGGAAGCGCCGGGCGTCGGTCGTATGCAGTCTGCATGCCGGTTGCCGCGTGCTGATCCCTTCAGATCCGCGCGCGGAGCCGAAAGAAGGCTGATGTCTATCAAGAACGCACGCTTGGGTTTCTCGCGGATCATCGAACATCCAGGAAACGCACCCAAAGCCCGTGCCAATCGCAATGACTGACGATCAGCTTCGTGGAAATCTGCTGTTTGGCCCCTTTGAGCTTTCGAGGAGGGAAAGGGTGCTTCGGCGCGATGGCATGGCGCTGCCCCTCGGCAGCAGGGCCCTCGACATCCTCATCCACCTTGTCGAGCGTCCGGGTGAGGTGATCGCAAAGCAGGAGTTGATCGATCGCGTCTGGCCGGATGTAACCGTCGAGGAGGGGAGCATCCGCGTTCACGTGGCCGCGATCCGCAAGGCGCTTGGCGACGGCCAATTCGGCAACCGCTACATCGCAAACATCAAGGGACGGGGCTACTCGTTCGTCGGCACAGTGGTCCCCCTCGGAGGCACCACGGAAGGCAGGAACGCTAGGTCTCCGCACCAGGGCAGGCTTCCGGTGCGCCCGATCACGATGATCGGGCGCGAGACGTTCGTCAGGGAGGTAAGCGACAAACTTCGAAATGACCGGTTCGTAACACTGCTCGGTCCCGGCGGCATCGGCAAGACGACCATTGCCTTGGCCATCGGCCGCGTCGCCGCCGAAGGGTTTGGCAGCGAGATCTATTTTGTCGATCTGGAAAGCCTCGCCGATCCGCACCATGTTGCTGCGGCGGTCGCGATCTCCCTGGGGCTCGCGCTCAAATCAAGAGATCCTGGCCCGGAGCTGGTCGAGCTCATTCGGTCGCGGAAACTTCTGATCATCCTCGACAGCTGCGAGCATGTGATCGAGGCGGTCGCCTCGCTTGCCGAGCAGCTCTACCAGCAAACGGAAGAGATCCACGTTCTGACCACGAGTCGGGAATTATTGAAAGTCGAGGGTGAGCATTGCTGTCGGGTTCTCCCTCTTGATTTTCCGCCAGAAGGCTCGGAACAAACGGCAAATGCGGTGCTGCGATATCCGGCAGTGCAGCTGTTCGTACGGCGTGTGGCGGCGAGGGCAGGTAGCGTCGCTCTCACCGACAAGGAAGCGCCATTTGTTGCGGAGCTGTGCCGAAAGCTGGATGGGATTCCGTTGGCAATCCAGTTGGTAGCAGGGCAGGTCGCCGCCCTTGGCCTCAAGAGCACGGTCGACCTCCTGGTGTCCCGGCTGGAATTGCTGAAACTAAGCCATCGGACGGCAGTTGCCAGACATCGAACGCTCAAGGCGACGTTGGATTGGAGCTACGATCTGCTGTCGGACGCAGAGAGGATTGTCTTTCGACGCATCGCTCCTTTCGTCGGCCATTTCACCCTGGACGGCGCGCGATCTGTCGCAGGCGAACCCGGCGTGGGAGCCGAGGAAATTTTCGACGCGGTCGCAGGCCTGGTCGAGAAGTCATTGATAGCAACCCGGATCGATGCCGCGCAGGCGCAGTATCGGTTGCTGGACACGACCCGGGCATACGCGCTCGAAAAACTGGAGGAGCACGCCGAAGTCGACATGGTCTTAGGCCGGCATGCGGAATACCTCGCCGGGCATCTCGAAACGCTGAGAGAGGCGCTGTCAGGCCTGCCAGGCGCTGAAAGAGTTGCGGCCTATTCCGACCAATTGAGCAACGTCCGTGCTGCGCTCGAATGGAGCTTCGGGCCTCAGGGCGATGCCGAGATCGCAACGCGACTGGCCGCCGTCTCCACACAGGTGTTTCTGGAGCTGTCACTGCTGATCGAATGCCAGGCATGGGCGCAACGCGCGATGGCAAGCCTGGGAAATCCGCATCGAGACTCCCGCCGCGCAATGGAAATCTCTGCATCGATACCGCTGGCCATTATGCACACGGAAGGTAACGATCAACGCGTCCGGACCGCCTTTGTGAAGGCGCTGGAGATTGCAATCGAGCGGGGAGATCTCCGCTACGAGCTGAGGATTTTGAGCGGACTTTTCACGTACTCGCACTGGACCATGGATATTCAGGGTGCGACCGACATCGCCGTCCGGAGCAAGAAACTGGCGTTGAGGACGGGGGATCACGACGACATGGCGCTGGCGGAAGCCATGCTGGCCGCCTCCGAACATCTGTTGGGAAATCACCTCGCCGCGCAGCTGCATTGCGAATCGGGCCTCCGTCACCTGGCGTCCGGACCGCGCTCCCGAACGGAACTGTATCTTTTCCACTATACGAGCTTCCTGCTCGTCGGCATGGCACGTTCTCTCCTGTACAGGGGCTTGCTCGACCAATCGCTGGACTATGCAAGGCGAGCCAGAGAGGAAGGCCAAAGGTCGGGCAACCCCGCCACGTTTTGCCGATCGGTGGCTTTGGTCCTGCCTGTGTTTCTGGCCATGGCTGACCTGAAGCAATCGGACCAGTATATCGGAGAACTGAGTGAGCTCTCCGCCGCGCATTCCCTGATGCCGTATCGCGCCATTGCGGCCGGCCTGAAGGGGCAATGGCTGCTCCTTCAGGACAACCGCATCGAGGCGATCCAATTGCTGAAACGAGCCCTGGAAGAGCTTCACGTCCAGCGTCACGAGATGCTGAATATGGATTTCACCTGCGATCTGGCCGCCGCTCTCGTGGACCTCGGTGAGAATGACGAAGCGCTGACTCTCACGGTGGATGCAATCGCGCAACAGCAGCGCGCCGGCAAATTCTTGCACATGCCCGCCCTGTTCAGGATGAAAGGCCTCATCCTGGCGTCTCGATCCGCGGAGGATCATTCCGGCGCCGAAGAAAGCCTGCTGTCGGCGATCGACTGGGCCAAACGCCAGTCCGCCACCCTGTTCGAATTGACAGCTGCGACGGACCTGGCCGGGCTGTTGCTGAAACAGGATCGCGCGCCGGAAGCTTACGAATATCTCAGCGCTAGCCTTGATCGAATGCCGGCGGGAATTTCATTTCCTGCTCGCGGCCGTGCCCTGCACATGCTCGGCCAACTCCAATCCGGAACCGACGGCGTCGGCTGAAAGGTGCGCCATCCCGCAGCCGTGCGCTGTCTGCGCAGGCGGGTTCAAGTCCTCGCATTCCGATCCAAGCCCCGACAGTGCAGTTGGGTGCACGCTGTGGGCAGAAAAGGTCACAGCCAGGGTTGAATGTCATGGGCAAGCTGGTCGCGGATATCATTGTCGAAACCCTGCAAAGTGCGGGCGTCAAACATTGTTATGGCATCGTCGGCGACACTCTCAATCTGATCGCCCGCTCGCTCGAGAAAAGCGAGATCGAGTGGATATCGATGAGGCACGAGGAGGCGGGGGCGTTCGCCGCGCAGGCGGAGGCGCAGGTCGCGGATCGCCTGACGGCGGTCGCCGGCAGCTGCGGCCCCGGAAGCCTGCATTTCATCAACGGAATTTTCGAAGCCAATCGCAACCGCGCGCCCGTCATCCTGATCGCAAGTCAGATCATTCGCGATGAATTGGGCTTCGATTTCATCCAGGAGGTCGACTTCAAGCAGGTCTACCGGGATTGCAGCGTCTTCTGCGACATGATCCATACGCCGGCGCAGGCGCGTCGCAAGACCGTGATCGCGTGCCAAACGGCTCTGGCGAAACGTGGTGTTGCCGTTCTGATCGTGCCGGCGGATATCTCTGCCTCGGTTGTGGATGACAACATCCCTTATGCCGTGCACGTCGCCAGGCCCGTCACCCGGCCGAACGATGCGGATCTTGATGAGATCGCAGACATCTTCAACAGCAGCGAAAGCGTCGTCCTGTACGGTGGTTCGGGTTGCCAGGGGGCGCATCAGGAGATTCTCGCGGTCGCCAACAGGCTGAAGGCGCCGATCGCGCATACATCGCGCGCAAAAGACTTCCTCGAGTTTGACAATCCCTACAACATCGGAATGACCGGGATGCTCGGCAACGAGGCCGGCTACCACGCCCTGCTGGACTGCGACGCGCTGTTGATGCTGGGCGCAGACTTTGCCTGGCGGCAATTTTATCCGGACAAAGCAAAGATCGTGCAGGTCGATATCGACCCGACCCATCTGGGTCGACGTCATCCGATCACGAAGGGCGTTGTCGGCGATGTGAAGGCGACGCTGGAGGCGTTGCTGCCGAAGCTCAATGAGCGCACCGACGCCTCGTTCCGAAGCGCGTATGTGAAGCGCTACGCGAAGTATCGGGAAGCGGAGCAGGCCAAGGTGGCTGCGGGCCACGATGGCACTATTCCTGGAAGCTATCTGACGCAGGTGATCAACCGCCATGCGGCAAAGGATGCGTTGTTCACGGCCGACGACGGCACCCCGGCCGCCTGGGCCTATCGCCATATCGAGGCGAACGGGCAGCGTCGCATTTTCGCCAGTCTACTTCATGGAACGATGGCCAACGGCATGCCGTCGTCGATTGGGCTCCAGACGGCGGAACCCGGCCGGCAAGTCGTGTGCATGGCAGGCGACGGCGGGATTTCGATGCTGTTCGGCGACCTGATGACGGTCGTCCAACAGGAGTTGCCCATCAAGATTGCCGTCTATGACAACGGCAAGCTTGGCTTTGTGGAGATCGAGCAGAAGGCGGAGGGCATGCTCGATACTTTTACGAAGCTGAAGAACCCGAATTTCGCCGGCGTTGCGCGTGCGCTGGGTCTGTGGGGCCAGACCGTTTCGCACGCGGACCAGCTCGAGACCGCGGTCAAGGACTGGCTGGCGCAACCGGGGCCCGCACTTCTGCACGTGCACGTCAACCCGATGCAGCTCGTCATGCCGCCATTCATGCAGGTCGAGCCTGCAATCGGGATGGCGCTTTATTCTGCTCGTGCGATCCTGCACGGCCGAGGTGGAGACGTCTGGGAGATGGTGAAGGAGAATTTCCTCTAGTCGAGGTCGCCGTCCCTCAACAGCAGTGTGGCACGCCACACTGCATGAGATTGGCCAAGCATTGCCGTCATGGGTCGATCGAGATTGCCGAAATTCCCGGAGCCATTGGCCTTGCCCATGGTAAGGTATTTTGCTGTCGTCGGGGACTCACGGACAGGATGGCATTTTTCGGAAGAAGATTGAAAGTCGGGGCTGTTCTTCCAGCCTCGTCTCTCGTCTTTCTGCTGAACTCACATCCAGCATGCGCACGTTTGTACAATACCAGCAGGCATGGGCAGTTATGCTCGGGGGATCACGTCGAAATGCCGGGGCGGGCTCCAGACGCCGTAAACCGAGACGTTGCGCAGGCAAATCGTAGGCGGAAGAGATGGGCAAAGCTTCGGTGCATTGACGATGAAGATTCTCGCGACGCTCCCGACGAAGGGCCGGGATCTCCGGCTGGACCTGTTCCGAGGTGTGGCAAATTGGGGAATCTTCCTCGACCATATCCCCAACAACATCGTGAACTGGCTGACAACGCGGAACTACGGCTTCAGCGATGCGGCGGATCTCTTCATCTTTATCTCCGGCTACACGGTCTCCTTTGTCTTTGCACGGATGATGCTCGAACGCGGGTTTATCATCGGCGCGACGAGGCTTCTGAAGCGGGTCTGGCAGATCTACGTCGCCCACGTTTTCCTTTTCGTGCTCTACCTCGCTGAAATCGGATATGTCGCACAGAGGTCCGGTAACTCCGGCTTTACCGATGACTTCAACATCCGGGGCTTTCTGGCAAATCCGGCGCAGTTCCTGTTCGAGGGGCTGATACTGCGCTTCAAGCCGGTGAACATGGATGTGCTGCCGCTTTACATCGTGCTGATGGGCGTCTTCCCGCCGATACTCTGGCTGATGCTGCGCAGGCCCAACATGACCCTGGCCGCTTCGGGGGTGCTCTATTTGGCAGCCAGGCACTTCGGCTGGAATCTTTCGGCCTATCCAACTGGCCTCTGGTACTTCAATCCATTCGCATGGCAATTTCTGTTCACGTTCGGGGCCTGGTTTGCGCTAGGTGGATCGGCGCAGGCAATGCCGTTCATCCGGTCGCGTACCGCGTTGGTGCTCGGCACCGCCTACCTTCTGTTCGCTCTGGTGATGACAATGGCTGCCCGGTTCGACGAACTGCGGTCACTGATCCCGCCGGGGATCTACAGCGCCTTCAATCCGAACGACAAGACCAACCTCGCGCCTTATCGCCTGCTGCACTTCGTCGTATTCGCGTTCTTTGTCGTTCGTCTGCTGCCACGCGATTGGCCTGGGCTGGAATGGGCGATCTTTCGGCCGGCAATCAAATGCGGTCAGCAGTCGCTCGAAGTCTTTTGCTCCGGGATATTCCTGTCCTTTGCCGCACATGTCGTGTTGGTCGAGATCTCCGGCGCCATCTGGATGCAGATTGTGGTCAGCATTGCCGGCATCCTGATGATGACCGCGCTGGCATACTACCGATCCTGGTCGAAGAACGCTGACAAAGCACCGAAGGCCAAGCCGGTCGTCGCAGTGGCAGGCTAACGGGCTCCTTGGGGCTACGTCGCGCAACGATACCGGCGGACATCACGCGGCCTATTCTGCCCTGATGTCGCTTGGCGCCTTGTTCGTCCAGCGATGGAACGCGCGACGGAAATTGGCGGCATCGCTGAACCCGAGCGCCAAGGCGATGTCGTCGTTCGAAAGCCTGGTCGTGCGGAGATACTTCACCGCAATCTGGGTGCGGAGCTCGTCCAGCAGGCCGCGATAGGACAGACCCTGCTGCCGAAGCTTGCGACGCAGGGAGCGGTCGTTCATGCCGAGAAGCCTCGCCGCCGCCGAGGAAGTTGGCGGGTTGGCAATATCCGCCAGCAGGAGTTCGCGAATCTTTCCGGCGATGCCGATTCGCAACGTCAAATCGTCGAGCAGGTCGTCGCATAGCGCGACGATCGACGGATAGGTGGTCTTGTTGCCGAGACTTGCCTCCTGCTCCAGCCATGTGGAGCGGAAAACGATCTTGTTCGCGGGTCTCGCAAAGCCAATGCGACATCGCAGTTCGTCTTTCGGAAAGCCGCCGCCTCCAACATCCGGGTAGGCGAGGCAGATCTCGTCCGGAGCGAACGCGGGACCCATGACATCGCGCATCAGCGAGATGTGTATTCCGATCTGCATCTCGGTGATGAACCGGTATAGCGCGAGGTCCGTCGTGGCGTGCAGATGAGGTTCGATGGACCAGATGGCGGATCCGTTCTCCTCGCTGAAGCTGATCGCAGCCAAGGGCGCGGCAAGCATGTGGTACCGCATCGCGAACTGCATCGTCCGGCGAAAGTCGGGACAGCACAGGATGGCAAAACCGTACATCCCGTAGGTCGAGATATGAATGGATGCGCCGATCCGATAGGCGAGGTGGGGATCCCTCGAGAGCCGGACAGCATTCTTGCAGGCTGTCAGCAATTGCTTGAGCGAGATCCGGGCTTTCGAGGAATATACCTCCTTCGCCGGCAGATTGACGTTCTTCAATATCTCGCTGGCCGGGTGGCCCTGGCTCAACATCATGTCGAACAGCGCGGCAAGCTTGGTCGTCTCGTATATGCGTTCGCTTAAGCCAACGATCGGCGATCCCTTCGCTCCGTCCGAGTGCGGTGGTGACGACGGGGAAGAATGATGTTGCCGAATTTTTTGCAATCAGATCCGCCTTTGTAACGGAGCATCCGAGATGGGCGCGCTCCCGTTCACCCTCCAGCCCGTGGACTCGGCAACGATAGCAGCTTTTTGGATCATCAGAAGCAAGGCCGGATTCGCAACGCCTCAGCTGGATGCCGCGTCGCCGCAAATCGCGAAATGAGCAGCTTTATTCAAGAACGAATGCCGGAGTGGTCTTAACCTGTCCGTTCTGGACCCCGTTGATGTCCGTTTCGGACCTTCACAAATACCACGCGTCAAGCGACGGTCGGTGTCCACGTCGGGTGATGAAATCGTCGTGTGAGAGACGACCGGCCGAGGCGATCCGCAGGTCATAATTGCGGACGTCGCGAGGAGCCGGGGGAGAGGCAACGTTTCGAGGGAGGCCGCCATGGTGGGAAGGCTGATCCAGACCGCCAAATCCGCCTATCGATATCCTCTGATCCTCAAGCAGTTGTGGCATACCCCGCTGTTGCAATCGCCCGAGCAGGAGATCGTCTATCGCGATCGAACGCGTTTCACCTATCGCCAGCTCGGAGAGCGCATCGCGCGCCTCGCTTCCGCGCTGAAGGGGCTCGGTGTCGAGCCCGGCGACACGGTCGGCGTTCTCGACTGGGACAGTAACAGGTTTCTTGAGTCCTTCTTCGCGATCCCGATGATGGGGGCGGTGTTGCAGACGGTCAACGTGCGGCTCTCGCCCGACCAGGTCGCCTATACGATCAATCACGCCGGTGCGTCCACGCTGCTCGTCAACGACGAGTTC
The DNA here is from genome assembly GCF_000938255.1 of Bradyrhizobium sp. LTSP849. GTDB lineage: Bacteria > Pseudomonadota > Alphaproteobacteria > Rhizobiales > Xanthobacteraceae > Bradyrhizobium. The sequence goes on from NZ_JYMR01000049.1 coordinate 58,744, forward strand.
GTCGGCTTGCTGGAAGGCATCAGGCCGCAGCTCACGAAGGTCATGACACTCGTCGTGATGTCGGATCGTCCTCGTCCCGAGACCGGAAGCCTGTCGTTTGCCGGCGAGTACGAAAGCCTGCTCGCCGAAGCGTCGCCCACCTATGATTTTCCGGATTTCGACGAGGACACGCAGGCGACGACCTTCTACACCACCGGAACGACCGGCTTGCCCAAGGGGGTCTATTACAGCCATCGGCAGCTCGTGCTGCATTCGCTGGGCGAGCTGGCATTCTTCGGAATCGCGAGCCAGCAGGGCCGGTTCTCGCGCGACGACGTGTATATGCCAATCACGCCCATGTTCCATGTGCACGCCTGGGGCTTTCCCTGGGCTGCAACGTTGGCCGGCGTCAAGCAGGTTTACCCCGGGCGCTACGACCCGGCGATGCTCGTCAAGCTGATCAAGAGCGAGGGCGTCACGTTCACCCACGGCGTCCCGACGATCCTGCAAATGCTGCTGAACGCCGCCGCGGCGGCGAAGACAGACCTTGCGGGCCTGAAGATGGTGATCGGCGGCTCGGCGTTGCCGAAGGCGCTGGCAAAGCAGGCGCTCGCCGCGGGCATCGACATCTTTGCTGGCTACGGCATGTCGGAGACCGGCCCGATCGCCGCGGTGGCCCATGTCATGTCGCGCGACCTGAGCGGCGATCACGACCAGGAGGTGGAGTTCCGGACCAAGGCGGGCATGGCGGCGCCGCTGGTCGATTTGCGCATCGTCGATGAGGACATGAACGATGTCCCCCATGACGGCAAGTCGTCCGGAGAGATCGTGCTACGCTCGCCCTGGCTGACGCAGGGCTACTACAACAATCCCGAGGGCTCGGAGGAGCTGTGGGCCGGCGGCTACCTGCACACCAACGACATCGCGGTGGTGAGCCCGGGCGGCTACGTCCATATCACCGATCGCCTCAAGGACGTCATCAAGACCGGTGGTGAGTGGGTGTCTTCGTTGCAGATCGAAGACCTGATCACCCAATGCCCGGGCGTGGGGGAAGCGGCCGTCATCGGCGTCAAGGATGACCGCTGGGGCGAGCGACCGCTTGCGCTCGTCGTCAAGAAACCGGCGGAGACGAATGGTGTCACCGATACGATCGTGAAAGATCATCTCAAAGTGTTCGCCGACAAGGGCGTCATCTCGCGATACGGAATCCCCGGGAAGATCCTCTTCATCGACAGCATCCCCAAGACCAGCGTCGGCAAGATCAACAAGAAGGAGCTGCGCAAGCTCTACGGCGACGTGTAGCCGTTCGATCGCGGTTGGCGATGAAATATCGAAGGAGGAAAATGTGAGCAACCTCACCCTTGCCGGTTTGAGCGAGCGAGTTGGAACGGAGCTTGGCCTGTCCGAATGGGCCACGATAGATCAGGCGCGCATCGATGCGTTCGCCTCCTGCACCGGCGACCATCAGTGGATTCATGTCGATGTCGAACGGGCGCGGCGTGAGAGTCCCTTCCGCGGTCCGGTCGCACACGGCTATCTGGCGCTGGCGATGGTGGCGCCGCTGTCGATGCAGGTCGGCGTCATCCCGGTCGACGCGGCAGCCGGCCTGAACTACGGCCTCGACAAGGTGCGCTTCCTCGCGCCGGTGCCGGCGGGCGCGCGGGTCAGGCTGCGTGTCGTTCTTGCCGGTATCGAGCCGAAGGAACGTGGGCAGGTGGTCATGAAGACCCAGAACACGCTGGAAGTGGAGGGATCGGAAAAGCCCGCGCTGATTGCCGAGACGCTGGCACTGCTGATTCCCGCGACGGAAGCGAGACGATCATGAGCACGGAAAATCCGGGCCCGACATCGTCGCGCGCAGAAATCTCCGAGGAGGCATCCAGGAATACGCTGGCGCTCAATCCCCTCGTCGCCATCCAGGGCCAGGATCTGCTCGACAGCGCCGGAATCCTGTTCAAGGCGGTCATCAACGAGCCGAAGGTCGCAACGGAACAGTGGCTCGCCTTCGTCGGCGAGCTAGGCTCGATTGTCGCCGGCAAGTCTGAGCGCGCGCCAAAGGCCGGCGACAAGCGGTTCTCGGACCCGACATGGAAGGAGAGCTCGCTGCACAACGGCCTGCTCAAGGCCTATCTGGCGTGGGGCGAGGCCGTCAATGGCCTTGTCGACAAGACCAGCCTCAGCGATATCGACAAGGCGCGCGCGCACCTCGTCACCGAGATCCTGATCGATGCCGTCGCGCCGACCAACGCGATGCTCACCAATCCGGCCGCAGTGCGCAAGTTCATCGACAGCGGCGGACAAAGTCTCTGGCACGGATTGAAGAATTACTTCGATGACCTGACCCACAATCGCGGCATGCCGTCGATGGTGGACACCAGTGCGTTCAAGGTTGGCGAGAATCTTGCGGTCACACCGGGCGCGGTCGTGCTGCGCAACGAACTGCTCGAGCTGATCCAGTACACGCCGATGACGGCGACCGTCCGGAAGCGGCCGCTGCTGGTGACCCCGCCGCAGATCAACAAGTACTACGCGCTCGATCTCTCTCCGGATAAGAGTCTGATGAGATTTCTGCTCGATAGTGGCATACAGACCTTCGCCATCAGTTGGCGTAATCCGACCGAGGCGCATCGCGACTGGGGCCTGGACACCTATGTGGCGGCGCTCGACGAGGCCGTCCACGCGGTGCGCGAGATCTCCGGCAGTGAAGACATCACTATGATGGGGTCCTGCTCCGGCGGCATCACATCGACGGCCTATTTTGCGACTCTCGGCAGCGCGGCCGAGAAGAAGATCAAGAACCTGGTGCTGGCGGTTTGCTTGCTGGATCCCAACTCGGCCGAAGAAAGCGGCTTCGGCTGCCTGATGACGCCGGAAACGATGCGCGCAGCCAAGGAGATGTCACGGCTGCGCGGCATCGTCGACGGCCATGACCTGGCGCGGATGTTCGCCTGGATGCGGCCCAACGATTTGATCTGGAACTATTGGGTGAACAATTATCTGCTCGGCAACCAGCCGCCGGCCTTCGATATCCTCTACTGGAACGCCGATACGACGCGGCTGCCGGCGGGGCTGCATGGCGACTATCTCGACTTGTATTTCAGCAACCCGTTCGTGAATGCCGGCAAGCTCACGCTCAACGACAAGACCGTGGATATGAGCAAGGTGAAGGCCGACTGCTATGTCGTCGCTGGCGTCACCGACCACATCACGCCCTGGAAGGGGGTCTACAAGACGGCTCAGATCATGGGCGAGGGCACCACCTTCGTGCTTTCGAACAGCGGACATTTGCAAAGCCTGCTGAATCCGCCCACCAATCCAAAGGCGTCCTTCATGATCGGACCGGTCGGCGCCGGTACCCCCGACGCGTTCCAGGCTTCGGCCGAGAAGCGGAAGGGGAGCTGGTGGCTCGATTGGCGCGATTGGCTGCATGTCCGCTCGGGTGAGGAGGTGGCGGCGCCTGCGTCGCTCGGCAGTGTGCATCACCCAACCCTTGGCACGGCCCCGGGGACCTACGTCTTTGAATGACAATCTCACCAGCGGGAAAAAAGCCGAATCGGTTGTCATCGTTACGCCGGGAACGATCGAGGTCCGGCAGATCACGATCGACGGACAACTGCTTCAGGTCGCGGTCAAGCATGGCAGCGGCCACGGGCCGCCGCTGTTGCTGTTCAACGGGATCGGCGCCAATTGGGAATTAGCGCGGCCGTTCCTCGAAGCGCTAACGAGCACGACCACAGTCATCTTTGACGTGCCCGGCGTCGGCGGTTCGCCAAGGCCGCTGTTGCCATATCGCCCGTCGACGCTGGCACGCCTTGCTGCTGGCCTCGCTGCGGAGCTTGGTTATGCAGAGGTTGATGCCGCCGGCGTGTCCTGGGGCGGGGCAATCGCGCAGCAATTCGCGCATCAATACCCAACACTGTGCCGGCGGCTGGTGCTCGCCGCGACGGCGCCCGGTTTCACCATGGTGCCGGCAAGCCCCTCGGTGTTGTGGAAGATGGCGACGCCCCGCCGCTACACCGACAAGGACTACATGAACAGGATCGCGGCGGACATCTACGGTGGTGCGTTTCGCGACGACCCGTCATTGATCGGCCGGCATGCGACCGCGATGCATGGCACGCGCAATCTGGGTTATCTGTATCAGCTTCTCGCCATGGCCGGCTGGACCAGCCTGCCATGGCTGTGGGCGCTGCCGCAGCCGACGCTCGTGCTGATGGGCAGCGACGATCCTCTTGTGCGTCCGATCAATGGTCACATCCTCGCAAGCCTGATCCCGAACGCCGAGCTCCGCATGATCGATGATGGGCACCTGTTCCTGGTGACGCGGCCTGCAGAAACGGCAGCGCTGATCGAGGCATTCCTGGCCGATGAGAGCAGGCAGGCCGAGCCGTCATCCCTGCTGTCGCGAACGGCCAGTTACGTCAAGAACCTCGTTCCGGCGTCCGAGGGTGGACGCCGCCAGTCCTGAGCATAACCACAAGGGAGGATATCATGACGGACGCGACCTCATACATCGACATGCTGAGGAAATTCGGCAGCGATCTCGGCCTGCCGAAGCTGAAAGTCGACGAGTTGCTCCAGACCCAGAAGAAGAACATCGACGCCCTCAGTGAAAGCACGAAGGTGGCCGCGGAAGGCGCGCAATCGGTGGCGCAGAAGCAGCGCGAGGTGCTGGAGGCGGGATTGCGGGAGGCGGAGACGCTCGCACGCGAATATAAGCCGCTCGGCAAGGTTCACGAGAACATTGCGTTGCAGACCGAATTCGCCAGGAAGGTGTTCGAGATCACGGTGCAGGGCGCGCAGGAGAGCGCATCGGCCGCGAGACAGTCGACCACGGACGCGGTGAAGATCATCCACGATCGCGTCAAGGAGAGCCTCGAGGAGATCCGCGCCAGCGTTGGTCCGAACAAATCGGCCTGATAACGCTGCCGGGCAAGTGACGACGAGAGCGGAGGGAGGACACCATGGCGAATCCGCAGGCGACACGGGCTGGAAGGCCGGACTATGCGCCGCCGCCGGTCGAAGGTGATTTCTACCGGATCGCGGCCGTACTGAACGACAGCGAGCGGGCATTGCTCAAAAATGTTCGCGAGTTTACGGAGAGCGTGATCGCACCGGTGATCGAGGATTATTGGAGCCGCGATGCATTTCCCTTCGAGATCATCCCGAAGATGGCGGACGTCGGTATCGGAGGGGTGGGCTATCAGGGATACGGCGCCGCCGGCGGCAGCTGGCTGCTGAACGGCCTTGTCTCGATGGAGCTCGCGCGCGTCGACGCGTCGGTTGCGACGTTCTGGGGCGTGCATACCGGGCTGTCGGCAGGCTCGATCTATCTGTGCGGCGACGAGACGCAGAAGCAGCGCTGGCTGCCGTCCATGATGCGTTTCGAGAAGATCGGCTCGTTCGGCCTGACCGAGCCGCTCGTCGGCTCCGCAACATCGGGAGGGATGACGACGATTTGCCGGCGCGAGGGCGATGTCTGGATCCTCAATGGCCAGAAGAAGTGGATCGGCAACGCCACCTTCGCCGACATCAATGTGATCTGGGCGCGCGAGGAGGACACGAACCAGGTCAAGGGTTTCGTCGTCGAGAAGGACAATCCCGGATTCGCGGTCGAGAAGATCAAGACCAAGATGGCGCTCCGCGTCGTGCAGAATGGGCTGATCACCTTGACGGACTGCCGCGTGCCGGAGGCCGATCGCCTCCAGAATGCCAACACGTTCAAGGACACCGCCAAGGTGCTGCGGATGACCCGCACCGGAGTGGCGTGGTTCGCCGTGGGCTGCCAGATGGGAGCCTACGAGCACGCGCTGCGTTACGCGACGCAGCGGAAGCAATTCGGCAAGCCGATCGGCGGCTTCCAGCTCGTGCAGGACCTGCTGGTGCGCATGCTCGGCAACGTCACTGCGACCCAGGCAATGATGCTGCGGCTCGCCCAGCTTCAGGACGAAGGCGTGATGCAGGACGAGCATGCGTCGCTGGCCAAGGCGTTCTGCACCGTCAAGTGCCGCGAGACCGTCGGCTACGCACGCGAGCTGCTCGGCGGCAACGGCATCCTGCTGGAGAACCACATCGGGAGATTCGTGGCCGACGCCGAAGCGATCTATTCCTACGAAGGAACCAGGGAGATGAACACGCTGATCGTCGGCAAGTCCATTACCGGACTGAGCGCCTTCGTCTGAAGCGTCAGAAATTCGCAACCGTCTTCAACCCGAACACCAATGCGTTGGGATTGGTGGTGGTGCCGCCGGGATTGATCACGTATTGGATGTTCGGCCGTACCTGGAGGCCGGCGAGCGGCCGGTAGGTGTAGTAGAACTCCAGGCTGTATTCGTTGCTCTGGACCGCGACTGGACCGAGGCCAGCCAGATTTTGCAGCTCTTCCGACCAGGCGACGCGGCTGTTGACGTGGGTCGTGCCGACCGCGAATCCGATGTCATCCTCGGGCCGGGACTGGAATGGGCCGGTGTAGGTCAGACCGCCTGCGATTTGATAATCGGTGGTCGACGTCCGGCGGTCGGCCATCGTCGCGTTCAAGAACAGGCTTAGCGTCCCCGCGGAATTGACTTGCGACGGGCGTATCACCTGCTGAAGGAAATTGACGTAGATGCCGTAACGCCCGCGGCTCTGGAGCAGCGGCTGTCCCGAGAGGATCGCCGGGTTGCCGTTGATGTCGGTGACCACATCGGGGGCGGTCGATGTGTCATACCAGCCGCCGAACTTGTAGCTGCCTTGGAGGTTGCCGAACTTCGGCAACCATCCGAGCTCCGCCGGAATGAGAAGGCCCGTGGATCCCGAATAGAACACCGGAAGAGCTGATTGCTGTACCTTCAGGTAATTGGGATTGGCGTCGAACACACCGAACTGAAAATAGCCGAAGCCCTGCAAGTTGAACTTCAGCCTCGTGGCCCATTGGCTGACCGGCCAATTGTAGATGTAATTGCCGACGAGGTTGCCGGGCTGCGCGCCGCAGAAGGTCAGGTTCTGGAAATCGCACGAGAACGCTGCAAAATCCTCGCCGAAGGTGATCCGCCCGATCTTCCAGTCGACCGCGCCGTCGATGAACTTCTGATCGTACCAGAATTGCGTGAGCCGCAGCGTCTGGCCGCGCCCGAACACCTCCTGCACCTGCTGGAGTGTGCCGAGGCGTGCGTCATCGCTTAAATTGCTGCCGTTGCGGTCCGTCCATGTGACCTGAATCGTGCCGCCGGGCACGACACCGAGCTTGGTCAGATCGAACGTCGTGCCAAAGGTCCATTGATCGGTGTACGCCGCCTGGCGCCGGTCGCCGCCCGTTGCATTGCCGGCGATCTCGCTGGTGTAGCCGAACTGGAAATCGATGCCCGCATCCAACAGCCGGGTTCTCGCGCCGTTCCAGTCGCCGAACAGCCAGGGCACCGGTGCCACAGCCGGGCTGGCCGTACCGCCGGGAATCGTCAGGTCGGCGGCATAGGCGGCGCCGCCATCTGCACAGGCTGACATCCCCGCAAGACCCAGCCAAAGGCATAGCGCCGTTGGATGCTTCGCTCGATTACTGGATGACGCAATCATGGCGACGCTCCCGGGTTCAATCCTTCAGCGAATAGGCGATGATGTAGTCACCGCGCTTGGTGCCGAACGAGCCGTGACCGCCGGCCGCGGTGACGACATATTGCTTGCCGTCGACCTCGTAGCTCATGGGCGTCGATTGCGCGCCGGCCGGCAGGCGATCTTCCCAGACCACTTTGCCATTACGCACGTCGTAAGCCCGGATCGTGTACTCATAGGTTCCGGTGTAGAACGCGACCCCGCCGGCGGTCGTGATCGGCCCACCCAGCATCGGAACGCCCATCTTGAAGGGAAGGGGCAGCGGAGTGGTGTCCCTGATCGTGCCGTTGGGATGCTGCCAGACGACCTTCATCGTCTTCAGATCGATCGCGGCCATCGAGCCCCAGGGCGGCCGGTAGCACGGCACGGAGAGAGGTGAGAGGAAGCTCTGGATATCGACGCCGAACGGCGTGCCATACATCGGCTGCGTCCCGACCTCGCTGCCGACCGGCTTCTCGGCTGTCGGCGCCGGCGGATTCTGGGGCCCGCGCGGAATTAGCCTCGACACGAAGGGCAACCACATCGGGTTGGCGATCGCGATCTGTCGCACAGGATCGACCGCGATGCCGCCCCATTCGAATATACCGAGGTTGCCCGGGAAGACGAGCGTGCCCTGCAACGACGGCGGCGTGAACGTGCCCTCGTAACGCAATCGGTGGAACATGATCCGGCACAGCAGCTGGTCGAAGATCGTGCCGCCCCACATGTCCGCGCCGGTCAGTTTCGCTTCCGGTCGGAATGTCAGCTCGGAAAACGGCTGTGTCGGCGTGGTGCGGTCGCCGGGCGCGGGCCCCTGCGGGACCGGACGCTCCGGCGCCGGCACGATCAGCTCGCCGGTCCTGCGGTCGAGCACGAACAAATTGCCCACCTTGGTCGGCTGGATGATCGCGGGAACGACGCCCTTGGCCGTCGTCACATCGACCAGGCTCGGCTGCGAGGGAACGTCCATGTCCCAGAGGTCATGATGCACGGTCTGGTACGACCAGGCGCGCTTGCCGGTATTGATGTCGAGCGCAACGATGGAGCTGGAATAGCGCTCGACGAGCGCATTGCGATTGCCGCCCCAGATGTCAGGTCCGTTGTTGCCGGTGGGGATGTAGACGAGGTTCAATTTCGGATCGAACGACGCCGTAATCCATGAATTCGGCGAACCGTTGGTGTAATGACGCGTCGGCGAGGGCAGCTCGTTCTCGTTCGCCGCGCCGGAGTCCCAGGCCCAAACCAGCTTGCCGGTGTAGACGTCGAAGCCGCGGATCACGCCCGAGGGTACTTCGACCGCATAATTGTCGATCACTGCGGCGGCGACGACCAGGATCTTGTCACTGACGACCGGCGGTGACGTCGGCTCGAAGAAGCCCACCGTCTTGATCCCCATCCCTTGCTGGAGGTCGAGGGAGCCGTGATCGCCAAAACCATCGCAGGGCTTGCCGCTGTCGGCATCGAGCGCGATCATGCGCCCATCATTGACAGGCAAGAAGATGCGCCGAGGGCATTCGGCGGGCGCCGGAGCGCCGCCGCTGTCAACCGCGCCCGCCGCGGTCTCGTGGTAGGAGACTCCGCGGCAGGTCATGTGCTGGAACGTCTTGTTGAACGTCAGCTTGGGATCGTACCGCCAGCGCTCCTTGCCGCTCTTGGCGTCGAGCGCAAACAGGACTTGGTGCTGTGAGCAGAGATAGAGCGTATCGCGCACCTTGATCGGGGTGACCTCGAAGGTGGTCTCGCCGGAATCCTCCGGCGTCGGCATGTCGCCGGTGCGGAAGATCCAGGCGACCTTGAGGTTGCCGGCATTGTCAGGCGTGATCTGCTTCAGCGGCGAATAGCGTTGTCCGAATTGCGTGCGTCCATACGCCCGCCAATCGGCATCGGGTTGCGGGTCGGCTTCGCTTTGCTGCACCGCGGAGCCGGACTCGGCGATCGTGCCGTTGATGTTGTGATAGCTGGACAGAAGCCCGATGACGAGGACGACCGAAGCCACGGCGACGCCGGCCCAGAGTGGCGCCGTCGCGCTTCGGTAAGATACCGGCTCGTTTCGCACCAGCCCGCGAACGATCACCGGCGTGAGAAGCCAGAGCGCCATGGGGAAGATGACGTCGCCGCGCGCCGCGAGCGGCCACCAATCGAATTGCACCTCATAGACGGCCCACGCCAGCGTGACGATCAGCACGATCGCAAACAGCCAGAGCGCTGAACGGCGCTGTGCCAGCAACAACGCGCCCGTGGCGAGAATGCCGATACCGAGGATGATGTAGAAGATGGATCCACCCAGGGTGGCGAGCCAAATGCCGCCGCCCGCGAGGACGAGGCCGATCAAGATGTAGATGAGACCCGTGATAAAGACTGCCCTGGATCGCTGCATGGCTGCTCCGGTGCTTAAAAGGGATCTGGCCTGTCCCCGCACAAGCGCAACAGACGGCGTCCACTTTCAAGGACTGTGATCCAATCAACTACAACTGGCAACCGTCAACCGTTGCGTTGATGTAACATCCGCGCGCAAAAGCTGCGACTTATAAGCGTGCACAAGCAAAGTTCTTCAAGATGCGCGCGCAATGTTCAAAAGCAGGTGCCACGGTTCAATCGCTCGCAGGCCTGTCGAGAAAGGTGTGAAGCGCCCGAATTTTTCCGTGCTCGAAGATTCCCTGTTCAGAACATGCCGTTGGGGTTGGCGCGCGGCGCGTTCGGCGCGAGCCATGGAGCCGAGTTTTTCGGGTCGCCGACGAGCTGCAAGGTGTCCCAATGCTCAACGGCTTTTCCGTCGGCGTCCATCCTGTAGATGTCGACGCCGGCGATCCCCGCATCATTCGGATCGTCGTTGAACAGATTCAGAAAATTCACGTGAGCCCACACATAGTCGTCGACCGCGATGATCTTGTGGACGACGACGCGCGCCTGGGCGCGTTCCCGGGTGATCTGGCCGAAGAACTTCCCCAGCGCGTCCGGACCGTCCGCAATGAGCGGGTTGTGCTGGACGTATGCCGGGCTGATGAATTTGGCGACGAACTCCTCCGACTTCTTCTGGTTGATCACCAGATCATAGAAGCCAAGGATGTTGGCCTTGTTGCGAGCGGCGCGGCTGTCGTTGGGGTCAAACAGCTCGATCATGCGTAACTCCTCATGCGAAATGTGAATTTGCCGGACGTCCCTAGCCGAGGCCGACAATCTGGAGGCGGAGCGCATCCAGTTCAGCGTCGGATTTTTCGCGCGCGGCCCGGAGCATTTCATCGGCGTCCGTACCGACCGGCGCGCGACTTGGTGCGGGCACCTGCTCGGCCAGCTCGATCACACGCCTGGCCGCCGAGACGGAGTCGAGCCCGCTGCTCTGCATGCTGTTGAGCGTGGTTGCGAACGTGTTGAAGGATTGTCCGTACAGTCCACGTTGTTCGGCCGTCATGGTGTCGGCGACACGCGCGAGAGCCGCTGCCGTTTTGGCGGGGCCGCCGGTTCTCATGTTGCCCGCAACCGCCACGACGACATCGACTCCAAAGGACTTCAGTTCGGCGCGGTAAACGGCTGCAAGCACGTCCATAGCCGCCTTCGACGCGCCAGACGGCCCGTTGAAGGGAAGCGGAACGCTCGCCGTCCAGGTGCTGACCTGGACGATGCGGCCGCGCGCCTTCCTCAGCGCCGGCAGGAAAGCGTTCATGACCGACAGGGCCCCGAACACGTTGACGTCGAACTCCCGACGGATGGCGTCAAGCGGCAGAACCTCAATCGGACCCGGGGTCAGGATGCCCGCGTTGTTGATCAGGAGATCAAGCCCGGCATCGCCGAGCGCGTCGGACACGCCGCCCACCCAGGCTTTCACAGCCTGCTCCCTGGTCATGTCGCAGACGGTCAGGCTGACGCGTCCGCCGGAAGCGTCCTTTAGATCCTGGACCTCCGTGGCGGACATGGCCGTGCCGAAAACAACGTAGCCTTTGGCGGCCAGTCCGAGCGCGATATCGCGGCCGAGGCCGCCGCCGGCGCCAGTGACTGCGGCGGAGCGACGCGTGTGTTCAGAAGGGCTCGGCATTTGAGGTCTCCGTTTCAGCAGGCGGCGCGCGCGTTGGATGCGCGCGGCGTTGTCCGCTCTGACCGGGTTGATGTTGTCGTTCCGAGCTGCGATGCGGTAGCCTCGCGATCTGCCCAGCTGTGTCGCCGAAAGCGGAACGCCGATCATGGATATCGAAGACCTGCGGACCTTCGTCGAAGTGGCCGATGCGGGCGGCGTATCGCCGGCCGCGCGCCGGCTCGGCGTCGCGAAGTCGATCGTCAGCCGACGGCTGCTCCGGCTGGAATCTGAACTGGGCGTCCAGCTTCTTGCGCGGACAACCCGCGGCTCCGCGCTGACCGAGGCGGGCGTCACGTTCCGTGACCACGCCGCCCGGGTCTGCGCCGAGATCGATGTCGCGCGGGAGACGATCCTGCCTGCCGGCGAGCTGCGTGGGCGCTTGCGGATCGCAGCGCCGCTGACCTTCGGCCCGACGCTGTTGGCGCCGGTCTTCGCGGAGCTGGCGCGGCGCCACCCGCTGCTTCACGTGCACGCGAGCTACAATGATCGCTTCGTGGATATTGTCGGCGACGGCTTCGACTGTGCGGTACGCGTTGGCTATCTCACCGATTCAAACCTGATGGCGCGGCGCGTCGGGCCAATCCATGGTGCGCTCGTCGCAAGCCCGGATTATATCAGGGAGCATGGCGCGCCCGAGACGCCGGACGAACTCCTCACGCATCAGGCGCTCATGCAGGGTACGGAAACCTGGCAATTCGTTGATGGCGAGAGAACAATTTCCGTTCATCCGCAGGGGCGGTTCAAGGCGGACAACGGCACTGCTCTCGCGGTCGCCGCCGTGGCGGGGCTCGGCATCGCCTGGCTTCCGCATTGCCTCGTCGGGGACCATCTCGCTTCAGGCGCCCTTATTCCTGTGATGACACGCTATCCTGCCCCGACAGCCGGATTGTTTGTTGTCCGGCCGCCGGGACAGCACCCCGCGCGAAAAGTCCGCGTCCTCACTGAATTGCTGATCGAGCATTTCGGATAGTTGGCGCTTATTCGGCTGCGAACGCCATCGGCTGCGGAGCATTCAGACAATCACTGCAAAATGACCAAGTTGACCAAACAGGAAAATGGATTTGTGGATCCAAATCCTTGATTGGAGTTGATTGATACCATAATACCGTTCGGCGGAAGCGATGCAGGTGGGTGGGCTGGTGAAGGCGATCATTGCTGACGATCACGCCGTCGTTCGGGAAGGTCTGAAACAGCTTCTGTCGACGGTGGACCAGCTTACAATCAGTGGAGAAGCCGCGGACGGTGAAGCCGTTCACCGGCTGCTGAACGAAGGCGCCGCCGATTTTCTCATTCTCGATCTCGGTATGCCGGGTGTGAGCGGGTTTCAGTTCATCGCCAACCTGAAAACCGAATGGCCGGAGCTGCGCGTTCTCGTCCTCACCGCCAATGTTGAGCCACGTTCCGTTCGGGCAGCCTTTTCAGCAGGCGCGAACGGCTATCTGACCAAGAGCGGCGATCCGGCCGAACTCATCGCCGCAATCGATGCCATCAGAAAAGGCAACCTCTATGTGGCCGAGGAGGTTCGCTTTGCGGTGAACCAGCATGACGGTCTGAACGAAGCCCCGGAGCCCACGGCCGCGATCATATCTCCGGTCACGCTCACAAGGCGTGAGCGGCAAATCCTGGGGATGATCCCTCACGGCGCCACCAGCCGCGACATCGCCAACCGCCTCGGCATTAGCCCGCTTACCGCCCGGAAACATCGCGAGAATCTCATGCGGAAGCTTGATCTGCACAGTGGGGCCGAATTGACAGCCTACGCAATTCGTCTCGGCCTTCCATCGGGCTAGCAACGGCAACTCGCGAACGAAGCCGCCGCTCCGATCGGCGCGCGGAGAGGTTTCGATGCAGGAAGACAGGATACGCGCGGCGCTCGTCGAGCTGTTGTATCGCAATTCCTATGGCGTAGTGGTCGCCAACATTCTCATCTCGCTGGCGGCAGCCTACGTCCTGAGGACCACGGTATCGGCGAGCTGGTTGATCGGATGGCTCGGCGCGGTGTATCTGCTCACTGCTATTCGCGTCCTGGCGGCGCGCCGGTTCTTCAGCCGAGAGAGGGAGCCTGCGTCCGCGTCGCGATGGGCCTGGCTTGCGGCGGCGTTTTCCTGTGTGTCGGGCCTGCTATGGGGAGCGCTCGGCTGGGTTGGGTTCCTGCCTCAGGAGCCCGTTCTTTTTTCATTCACGGTCATTGTCTTGACCGGGCTGATCTGCGGCACGGTTCCGTCGCTCTCGGCCTTTCCACCTGCTCTCGTCGGCTCGATCATCGCTACGGTGCTGCCGATCACGGTGCGCTCGATCACCAATGGAGGTGATATCGCCGGCGCGTATCTCGCCTTGCTGGCGGGGCTCGTGGCGATCAATCTCTATTTACTGCCGCACCACCTACCAGATGCTGCGTGAGACCATCAGGTTGCGTTTGGAAAATGTCGAGCTGGTCAGCCATCTGGAGCAAGAACGCGACCGCGCACAAGCCGCCGATCGTGCGAAAACGCGCTTCCTTGCGGCCGCCAGTCATGACCTGCGCCAGCCGATCCATGCCTTGAGCCTGCTGATCTCCACGCTCGCCGTGCTGGGTCACCGCGGCGCTGTCCAATCTGCCGATGCACGCGATCTGGCCGGCAAGGCAAAATCCATTGTCGGCAACCTCAGCGCCCTTCTGAATGGACTGCTCGACATCTCCCGACTTGATGCCGGCGTGGTTACAGTCGCGAGGGAGACGGTGAATCTGTCCCAACTCTTCAACCAGCTCAACAACGAGTTCGCTTCGGTGGCGAAGGATCGCAGCCTTGATTGGCGTGTTGTTGAAAGCCGACTCCAGGCGGACAGCGATCCCATGATGCTGAAACGGGTGTTGGGCAATCTACTGTCGAACGCCTTTCGATACACGGAATCCGGCGGCGTTCTGCTCGGCTGCCGCAGGCGCGGTGCTGCGGTGGAAATCCAGATATGGGATACGGGCCCGGGTATCCCCACAGATCAGCAAGCCATGATCTTTGAGGAATTCGTGCAGTTGCAGAACCCGGCGAGGGACCGCACGCAAGGTCTTGGCCTCGGCCTTGCCATCGTTCGCCGCACCGCCGCATTGCTGCAACACCCTCTGAAGCTGATCTCCGTCACCGGGCGCGGCTCGATGTTTTCCGTGACGGTTCCGCAAGCCAGTACGGTGGCACTTCCCTTGCCCGACAACAAGCCATCACCCGCGGGCATCGCCGTCAGCATCATGGTCGTGGAAGACGAGAGGGATGTTCTCGATGTCATGGTTCAGTTGCTGACGCTCCAGGGGCATCGCGTTTATGCCGGCCGCTCTGCCGCCGAGGTGCAACAGATCCATGCAGAGGCGATGACGGCCGGCGATGCACCGGTCGATCTGATCATTGCCGACTACCGCCTCGGAGATGGCGCTACCGGCCTGGAGGCAATCGAGGCTCTCTGCGCCCATATCGGCCGTTCGGTCCCTGCTGTTATCGTGACCGGCGATACCTCGCCGTCGCGCATCAAGGACGCCACCGCCAGCGGACTTCATATTCTGCACAAGCCGATCACTGGCGAGGAATTGTACGAAGCGATCGTTGCAGCCTGTGTTGACGGCGAGGAATCAATCAAGAGCGACCGCTAAAAGGATGTGCAGCTGCCTCAGGATTGGGAATCCGGCTACGGTTGAGATTTTATCCCGGCGCTGATCTCATGGTGCCACTGCCCTGCGGCGGCGCCGGGCCTTTTGGCCTCCTTACCGACGACGAAATACGACATCTGCCGTATCGCTCGGGATTCACCGCGGCGATATCTTTCGCCCCGATGAATGAGCTGATACGCGCGCCCCGCTTGTGCCACTATGCCTTGAGGCAAAGAAAGCGCACATTTTCAATCAAGGCAGCGTTGGCGAGCACGGCCATCGTGCGCGCCGGGGTGGCGGGGCTGACCCTCACCGGCACATTCGTCGCGGCCCTTCTCGCGATAACGCCCGCGTTTGCAGATGGTGGCCAAGGCGGCGCTCCAGCGGTCGGCGGTTTCGGCGGTGCCGGCGGCACCGCGACAGCTCCAACCGGCGGTCATGGGAGCGACGAGGACCTCATAACCGTATTTGGCAGCGGCGGTGGTGGCGGCGGCGGCGTCAGCCTCGGCACGGGTGCCGGCGGCGCCGGCGGCACCGGCGGCACCGTCCAGTCTGGTAGCGGCTCGACGCCCGGCGGCGATGGTGGCAGCGGCGGCAATTTCGGCCTGGTCATAACATCCGCGCCGAACGGGACTTCAGTGTCCGGAACGGTCGGCGGCACCGGCGGGAGCAGTGCTACAGGTAGCGGTAGCGGTAGCGGCGGTGGCGGTGGCGGCGAAGGCGGTGGCGGCGTCCTGTTTACCGGACTCGCCGCGAGTTCGAACGCCTCGACCATTGCCGGAGGCAATGGCGGCGACGGCGGCGATACCGGCAACAGTTTGTTTGCCTCAGGTTCGGCCGGCAGCGGCGGCGCCGGCGGCATGGGCGTGGCGCTCACCGGTGGTGCGAACTTCATCAATAATGCGGGGGCAAGTGTTCAGGGCGGCGACGGCGGTGCCGGCGGCGCCGCCGGCTTCTCCATCAACGACGTTGCCGGCAAGGGCGGCGATGGCGGCAACGGCGGTACGGGCGTGCTGATGGTCAATGGCGGCACCCTGACCAACGCCGGCACGATCACCGGCGGTGCGGCCGGCGCAGGCGGATCTGGCGGAACGGGGCTCGTCAATGGTGCCAATGGCGTCAGTGGTGTCGGCGGAGCCGGAGTCTCGGGCGCGAACATCACGGTCGTCAATAGCGGGACGATCACCGGCGGCTCCGGCGGCGGCCTTGCCATCGCCTTCACTGGCGGCACCAATACGCTGGTGCTGCAGGCGGGATCGACCATCTCCGGCAACGTGGTGGCGTTCAGCAGTGCCGATACGCTCCGGCTCGGCGGCAGCACGGATGCGACGTTTGACGTGTCCACGATGGGCGCGGCAGCCCAGTATCGCGGCTTCGGCATTTTCGCGAAATCCGGCAGCAGCACCTGGACGCTGACCGGTACGAACGCCTTCAGCGGCACGACGGTCGTCAGTGGTGGGACGCTGCTGGCCGGCAATGCCGGCGCGTTCAGCGCCACCAGCGCGATGACGATCAATGGCGGCACCGTCGACCTCGGCGGCTTTGCGCAGACCATCAACAATTTGGCGCTGGCGGGCGGCGCGCTGAGGAACGGTTCCCTGACCGGCACAGTCACCTCGACTGGCGGCGGGATCGGCGGTCTTGGCGGCGGCATGAGCCTGGTTGCGAATGGCGGCACCACCACCGTGACTGGCCCCAATACCTATACTGGCGCGACCACCGTCAACAACGGTGCCCTCCTGTTCACTCCCATCGACAATGCGTTCAGCGCGGCCAGCGCGGTGACGATCAACAGCGGTGGCACTTTCCTTCTCAGCGGCTCCATTCAGACCATCAACACGGTAGCACTGGCAGGCGGATCGCTGGAGGAGGGCATATTGACAGGCGCGGTCACCTCGACCGGCGGCACGCTGATCAACATGTTCGGCAGTATGAGCCTGACCGCGAACGGCGGCACCACCACCGTGGGCGGCTTCAGCAGCGGCTATACCGGTGCGACCACGGTCAACAACGGCGCCATCTTGCTCGGCGGTATCGCCGACGGGTTCAGCGCCGCCAGCGCGACGACGATCAACGCCGGCGGCACGGTCGATCTCGGCGGCTTCGCACAAACCGTCAACAATATGGCGCTGGCGGGCGGCCTGTTGACCAACGGTGCGCTGATCGGTGCGGTGACCTCGACCGGCGGCACGATCGCCAGCGTTGGTGGCAGCATGAACCTGACCGCAAATGGCGGCACCACTGTATTCTTTTCCGGCAACACCTATACCGGCGTCACCACGGTCAATAACGGCGCCACCCTGTTCAGCGTCTTCGACAATTCGTTCAGCGCCGCCAGTGCGACGACGATCAACACCGGCGGCATCGTCAATCTCGGCGGCACCGCGCAGACCATCAACGCCGTGGCGCTGGCAGGCGGGACGCTTGAGAGTGGCTTGTTGACCGGCGCGGTGACCTCGACCGGCGGCACGATCGCCGGCATCGGCGGGGCCATGAACCTGACCGCGAATAGCGGCACCACCACGGTGACCGGCATCAATACCTATACCGGTCTCACCACCGTGAATGGCGGCTTGTTGTCGGTCAACGGTTCGATTGTCAGTGATGTGACCGTGAACGCCGGCGGAACGCTCGGCGGCAACGGCACCGTCGGCAACACCACCATCAATGGCGGCGTGTTGGCGCCCGGCAATTCGATCGGCCTGCTCACCGTGCAAGGCAACCTCACCTTCACCGCGGCTGCGAGCTACATGGTGCAAGTTTCGCCTGTCAGTGCCGACCGCACCAACGTCACGGGTGCGGCAACGCTTGGCGACGCGACGGTGATTGCGAGCTTTGCGCCGGGCACCTATGTCGCGAAGCGATACACCATCGTTAATGCGGGCGGCGGGGTGCATGGCACATTTTCGTCGCTGGTCAGCAC
Source organism: Bradyrhizobium sp. LTSP849 (assembly GCF_000938255.1). Classification (GTDB taxonomy): domain Bacteria; phylum Pseudomonadota; class Alphaproteobacteria; order Rhizobiales; family Xanthobacteraceae; genus Bradyrhizobium. The sequence goes on from NZ_JYMR01000049.1 coordinate 76,894, forward strand.
CGATCTGCCGTCGGGCTTCACGGCAAGTCTCAGCTACGACGCCGCCGCCGCCGACGTGTATCTCAATCTCGCGCTCGGCGTCGTTCCACTGCCGGGCACGGGTCTCAACACCAACCAGCAGAACGTCGGCAATGCCATCGTCAACTTCTTCAACAGCACCGGCGGCATCCCGATCGTGTTCGGCGCGCTGACGCCGGCAGGGCTGACGCAGCTTTCCGGCGAAGCCGGCACCGGATCGCAGCAGACCACGTTCAATGCGATGAACCAGTTCATGGGCGTGATGACCGATCCGTTCGTCGCTGGACGCGACGACAGGGTCTCGGCTGGCGGCACGGCTGCCGGTTACACCGATGAGGAAGCGCTGGCCTACGCGCGAAAGCGCCGGCCGAGCGACGCATTGGCTGCGATCTATGCCAAGGCGCCGCCGGTCGCGCCGGGTTTCCAGCAGCGCTGGAGCGTGTGGGCGGCGGGCTTTGGCGGATCGCAGACCACCGACGGCAATGCGGCTCTCGGCTCGAGCAACACCACGAGCAGCATCTACGGCACGGCGGTCGGCGCCGACTATCGCGTCTCGCCGGATACGCTTGTCGGTTTTGCGCTCGCCGGTGGCGGCACCAACTTCACGGTCGCAAATAACCTCGGCGGCGGTCGCTCGGACCTGTTCCAGGCCGGCGCGTTCATGCGTCACAATGCTGGCGCGGCGTATCTCACCGCTGCGCTGGCATATGGCTGGCAGGACATCACCACCGATCGCACGGTCACGGTCGCCGGCGCCGACCGCCTGCGCGCCGAGTTCAAGGCCAATGCCTGGTCAGGCCGGCTCGAGGGTGGTTATCGTTTCGTCAGCCACGGATTTGGCCTTACGCCTTATGCCGCCGGCCAGTTCACGACCTTCGATCTGCCGGCCTACGCCGAGGCGGCCATCGCCGGCAGCAACATCTTTGCGCTGGCCTACAATTCGAAGAGCATCACCGATACCCGCAGCGAGCTCGGCCTGCGCGCCGACAAATCCTTCGCGCTACGAGACGGCGTGCTGACCCTGCGTGGCCGCGCCGCCGGGGCGCATGATTTCAATCCGGACCGCAGCATCGGCGCAACCTTCCAGACGCTGCCCGGCGCAAGCTTCGTCGTCAACGGCGCCGCGCAGGCATCCAACTCGGCGCTTGTGACCGGTGCGGCCGAGATGAAATGGCTCAATGGCTGGTCCACCGCGGCGACCTTCGAGGGTGAGTTCTCCAACGTGACGCGCTCTTACGCTGGCAAAGGTGTTGCGCGATACCAGTGGTGAGCGTCTGCGAATTGTTTGTGAGGACGGTCGAATTTCGAACGTATACAAGAAGGTCCATTTGATATGGCAATTTTCGATAGCTCCCGCGCCCGGCAACCATCGTCGCCTCTCAAGGCGTGGACATTCGCTGTCCTGGCTGGCTTCGGCATTTTGCATATCGTCGGTGGATACATGCTCCATCACGCGCCGAGTATCCGACCCATCGAAACAGCAACGATGGCGACCGACGGCGACTAGGTGGATTGGCTCTGCTGTCACTTGAGTGAGTTCGGATGGCCCTGCGCTGTCCGGCTATTGCGGACCATCACCATTCTCCAGGAAGCGACCATGTCAGACATAGCGGTGTACTTGGTGCTGAGCGTGGCGGTTTTTGCAGGCGCGTTCGTGTCCGGCCTTTCCGGCTTTGCGTTCTCGGCGGTCGCCGGTGCTATCCTGCTACACGTTTTTCCGCCCATGGAAGCTGTGCCATTGATGATGGCTTGCAGTATCACCGTACAAGCGGCCAATCTGTTCGCGCTACGCAAAAGCATGCAATGGAAGACCAGCCTCGTTTTCATCGCTGGTGGACTATTGGGCATTCCGATCGCGATCTATCTCCTCCAGAATGTGGATATCGGGATCTTCAGGCTGGGGTTTGGAATTCTCGTATCGCTGTACGCGGCTTATGCCTTGTTGCGGCCAACGGCTGCCTATTTGCGTCAGATGGACAGCCGGAGCAGCAACGCGCTGGTGGGGTTTGGCGGCGGGCTCGTCGGCGGCTTGACCGCGATGCCCGGCGCGCTTCCCGCGATCTGGTGCGATATCCATGGTCTCCCGAAAACCCAGCAGCGCGGCCTGGTTCAGCCCTACATCGGGGTCATGCAGCTTTTCGCCCTCGCGCTCATGCTTTCGCACCACAGCCTGTCATTAAAGGTCCTGATCGACTTTGGTATTTCGCTGCCCGCTTTGGCTGCCGGAACGGCTGTAGGGATCGTCCTGTTCGGGCGGATCAACGAAGCCGCCTTCAAACGGATCATCCTGGGCTTGTTGCTGTTTTCGGGACTTTGCCTCGTGATCTAGAACGGGTCTTCGCGACAAGGTGTGAATGGTTTAGGGACGCCGCATGTGAGCTCCGCAGGAGTCCCTGACAATGAGCGAGGTCTGAAGCCGCGTCGTGGTCGGCGGCTTGTCCGGATCCTTGATGCGCTCGAGCAGCAAATTGGCCGCGACCCGACCGATATCAAGGCAGGGCTGCGCAATGACCGTCAGCCGCGGCTCGAAGCTGTCGGCCCAATCGAAATCATCGAATCCGACAAGCGCGACGTCGCGCGGCACCGCGAACCCGCCGCGACGCAGGCCCCGCATCACCCCGATGGTCGCGAGGTTATTGCCTGCGAGAATGGCCGTCGGCGCTTGCCCTAGCTGCATCAGACCATCGGTTGAGTCCGCAGCCGAGTCGATGTCGATCGAGCCGGGCGCGATCAGATCATCGTCGGCGTCGATTCCGTGCCGGATGACCGCCGAACGGTAGCCGGCTATTCGTTCGAGGGTCGTTGCGAAGCCCGGTTGGCCCGGCACCATTCCAATCCGCCGGTGCCCCAAACCGACGAGATGGTCGACGAGCCGCTCGACCGATTCCGCATTGTATACGCCGACCTGATCGAATTCCTGAGACACGAGACGGTCGACGAGCACCGCCGGTATCTTGTTTTCCCGGAGATAGGTGACGGCGCGCTCGCTGGACGTCGTCGACGGTGCGAGGATGATGCCGTCGACTCGGTGTTGATGCAGGGCCTGCACGACTTGCAGTTCCCGTTCCGGGATGTCGTGGGTGTCGGCAAGGAAGATCGTCATGTCGAGTGCCGCGCATTCGGATTCGACGGCCCGGATAATGTCGCTGAAATAGGGGTTCGATACGGTTGAGATGGCGATGCCAACGCTATTGGTCGAGGCGCGGGCGAGCGAGCGGGCGAGCGAATTGGGTGTGTAGCCCGTTGCCGCGATCGCATCGCGCACCGCCTTTTCGGTTTCCGGCCGAACAAAGCGTGTCCCGTTCAGGACGTGACTGACGGTGGAAAGCGAGACACCGGCGATCCGGGCGACATCGGCGATAGTGGCCATTTTAAAACAACCTTGAAACGTCCAATCAGGGACGAGGCCCGTTAATATTTGCGGTGCGAGAACACGATGCGAGAAAATCCGCAGCGGCTTTCAGGAAAGATCGTGCTCGGACAAAGAGATCTGGTCATTGATCCGATTTCACGTGATTCCACTGTATTGTGACACCAGGCTCAAGTTTACTCCGGTGTTGACGTCGAAGAAGTGAGCGCGGTCCATATCGATCCGGAATCGACGAGATTCTCCCGCATGCGCGTCCTCTTCGGGATGAACCCGGGCGATGGCGCGGAAGCTGCCCTCAGCGAGATCGAGAAGTGTCTCGTTGCCGAGGTGTTGGCTCACGTCGATTCGAAAGGCAATTGTTCCAGGCTCGGGTGCGTCGCGCGGTTGGAGTATGAGGTGCTCCGGCCGGACGCCGAGGGTGATCCGGCTCTGTCCCGCGGCTCGAAGCGTGCACCGCTGGGCCTCGGGAAGCTCGAGACGGATTGCGGTGTCCGGACGAACAAGCGCGGCGCCGTCGAACACGAATTCCAGGAAGTTCATCGACGGCGAGCCAATGAAGCCCGCGACGAATTTGTTTGCTGGCCGGCGATACACCTCGAGCGGCGGTGCGGCCTGCTGGATGATGCCATCCTTCATCACGACAATGCGCGTGCCCATGGTCATGGCTTCGGACTGATCGTGGGTGACGTAGATGGTGGTGATGCCGAGCTCGTGATGCATCTTGGTCAGGAAGGATCGCGCCTCGACGCGCAGCTTGGCGTCGAGATTGGAGAGCGGTTCGTCCATCAGGAACACGCCTGGACGGCGCACCAGCGCGCGCGCGAGGGCGACGCGCTGGCGTTGACCGCCGGACAGCGCGCGGGGCAGGCGGTCGAGGTAGGGCGAGATCTGCAGCCGTTCGGCAACGTCGGCGACGATGTGTTCCATCTTTTGCGCCGGTGTGCGGCGGATGCGGAGCCCGAAATTGACGTTGTCGCGGACCGTCATGTGCGGAAACAGCGCGTAGGACTGGAACACCATCGCGATGTCGCGAGCCTTGGCGGGCAGGTGCGTCACGTCGCGGCCGCCGATACGAAGCGTGCCGTCGGAGATCGACTCCAGACCGGCGATCATCTGCAAAGTCGTCGTCTTTCCGCAACCGGACGGCCCGACCAGAACGATGAACTCTCCGTCAGCGATCTCGAGATCGAGATTCGGCACGACGACATGCGCGCCATAGCGCTTGACGATGTTTGCGAGCGATACGTGAGCCATCGATGAACAGCCTTCGGCTTTCGGAGGAATGCGGGACTAGCCTTTGGTGGCGCCAGCGAAGTTGCCCTCGGAGATCTTGCGATAAGTCAGTATGAAAAGGATCACGATCGGGATCTGCGAAATCACGAGGCCGGCCGCCGGCAGATTGAATACCGACATGTAGCGGTCGGAGTTCAGCTTGAGCATGCCGACGGTCACCGGGAAATTCGCCTCGGAATTGAGCAGGACGAGGCCGAACACGAACTCTTTCCAGATCGCGATGAAGTTGAGGGTAAACCCGACCAGGATTCCCGGCACCGAAAGCGGCAGAATGATCCGCCAAAACACCTGGAAGTCGGACGCGCCTTCGAGGTAGGCCGCCTTTTCGATGTCGCGCGGGATCGTTGTCATGAAGCCGCGCAGGATCAGGATCTGCGCCGGCATGCCGTAGGCTGCGTGGACGACGATCAAGCCGAGACGGGTGTCGAGAAGATTGAGCGAGCGCAGCGTGTCGTAGAGCGGAATGATCACGGTCTGCTGCGGTAGCATCAGGCCCGTCAGGATGATGCCGAAGATCAGCTTCTTGCCGGGGACGTCAAGCCGCGACAGGGTGAAGGCAGGGACGAGCGCCAGGATCACGGCGAGTGCGGAGCCGGCCGTCGCATAGAGAAACGAGTTTGCCATCAGCGGTCCGAAGCCGAGTGCGAACCAGACCTTGAGATAGGGCTCGAAGGTCAGGTGGGACGGCAGCGCGAACGGACCGGCGAGGAAGTCATTGTTCGACTTGACTGAGGTCAGCACGACGAGCAGCACCGGGCCGAGCCAGATCAGCATCAGCGTCGCCAGCAGCGTGAAGCCGACTAGGCGTCCGGTGAAGCCCAGCAGCGCCCGGCGGCTGTCGGCGAAATTGAAGATGGCGTCAGACATCGAAGGCTCCCCTCATCAGGGTGCGGGTCACGACGGCAGCAAGGCCGACCGAGACGGCCAGAATGGCGACCGACAGTGCTGCGCCGTAGCCGAACCGGCCGTTCCAGAAGCTTTCGAGATAGACGAGGTAGCCCAGCACGTTGGTGGTGCCGAACGGGGCGCCCTTGGTCATCACGGCAATGAGGTCGAAGGCACGGAGCGATTCGAAGATCGTCAGCATGACGACGACCGCAGTGACCGGTCGAAGCTGGGGTAGCGCGATCTGGACCAGCATGCGCGGGTGACCGGCACCCTCGATCCGGGCGGCGTCGAACGTGTCCTTTGGGACATCGCCGAGACCGGCAAAATAGAAGATCATCGGCATGCCCGTGAAGGCCCAGCCGGAGACCACGGTCAGCGTATAGAGCGCGACGCGGTAGTCGCCGAACCACTCCATGACCAGTCCGCCGAGGCCGATCGACTGCAGCAGCGTGTCGAAGGCGCCGAACAGCGGATTGAGGATGAGCAGGAACATCAGGCCGACCGATATCAACGACATGGTGACCGGGAAGAACATCACGGTGCGAACCAGCGTCGGAAACGGCAGGATGCGGGCGCGGAGACTGTAAGCAATGACGAGGCCGAGGCAGACGGGAAACACCAGCGTCACTGCGAGCCACTTCAGATTGTTGAACAGGGCCGTATAGAAGTAGCGGTCCTGCAGCATGTACTCGTAGTTCGCGAGGCCGACGAATGTCTTGGTCGGCGTCATGCCGTTCCATTCATAAAGGCTGAGAACGACGGTGTAGGCGATCGGATAGCCGACGAAGACCGCGAAGACCGCGAGCGGCATCACGATGCCGAAGATCGTCGCAAGCACATGGGCGCGAGCAAATTCGAACAGGCTCGGCTGCTTCGCTTGCAAGAGCTCGGACATTGTTGGGGCAACCTCGATCAGAGATGGTGGCAAGTCGGCGATGGTGCTTTGAAGGAGAACGCCGCGAGGAGAGAGAGTTTCCTCGCGGCGTCCAAGGCGGCGGTGCCGGCCAGGGACGCTCGCCGCCAAGAGAGGATCAGAAAGGCGGGATCAGATTTTTCCCCGCGTACGGATGGCTTCCTGTTCCGTGGTCTTCATCGCCTCCTCAGGCGTGACCGCACCGGCGAGGACGCCCTGAACCGCATCGAGGAACCTGTCGGAAATCGCAGGCGGGGTCGCATGGTCGACATGCATGAAGGTGAACGAGCCGGCATTGGCCATGTCTTTGCCGAGCCGCTGCTCCATCTCGCTGAGGCCCGACAGATCCGCTTCGGTCGAAGACGGGAACGGCTTGTCGATCACGAGTTTCTCCGTCATGGCCTGCTTGGAGATCATCCAGTCGACGAACTCGGCCGCCTCGTCCTTATGCTGGCTCTTGGCGTGGATCATGATCGTGTCTTCCGCGAACACCGACATGACCGGCTTGTGTCCGTCGAAGGGCGGCATTGGGAAGTAGTCCATCGGGACGACGCAGCATTTCGCGTTCTCGCCACGGAAGCGGCCGAGATTGAACGAGCCCTGGTACCAATGCAAAGCCTTGCCTTGGCTCCACGGGACCATCGCCGGGCCGACGTCGATCGAATTGAACGACGGCTCGAAATAGCCCTTCTTGGAGAGGTCGGCCATGATCTGGGTGGTTTCGACAGCGCGCGGATCAGTCCATGGAATCTTGTTGCTGACCAGGCCGTCATAGGTGTCGAGACCGAACTTGTTGACCAGGATTGCGGACCACATGAACTGTGATGGCCACTTCTTCTGGTGCGCCAGCATGAATGGCCACAGGCCTGCCTTCTTGCCGGCTTCGGCGTTGGCCATCAGTTCGTCCCAGGTCTTCGGGACCTTGAGGCCGAGCTTCTCGTAGAGGTCCTTGCGATACCAAACGACCGACGCGCCGACCTCGGTCGGAACGAAGTATTTCTTGTCGCCGAAAGTGGCGAGTGACACACCGGCCGGGACCAGGACCTTCTCCCAGCCGTACTTCTGGTAGTAGGGGGTCAAGTCCGCCGCGAAGCCGTTCTTGATGACCTCCGCGGCGCGACCACCTTCCCAGGAATAGAAGATATCGGGCGGATTGCTGGAGGCGATCTCGATCGTCTGCTTGGTCTTGTAGGTCTCGCCGTCGACGCTGGCGCCGGTCACGTGGACCCGCGCGCCATTCTTCTTGTTCCACTCATCGATCAGATAGTTCGCGTAGATTTCCGACGATGGCCATGGCGCGCGATAGAAGTAACGAAGTTCGATCGGGGCGGCCGAGGCTGGCGCGTAGGCGGCACAAATCGCAGAGATGGCACTCGCTGCAAAGGTCGCCGCGAGAAGCATGCGGCGGTTCAGGGGCTGATTGAACGACATGATTTTCTCGTCCTCCTAGGCACGCCATCCCGTCTCTCGGCCCGGGCGGATCCCTGGTCGAGCGGTGCGAGGCGTGAACGTCTTCCTCCATTTCGTGTCCGCATGACCTGCGGAAGCGTGAGCCAGGGCGCAGCGGTTTCTTTTTGAGCTGAAACTCGCAACCCCGCCTGGCACACGAATGGTAATTTCATCGAAGCGCTTGCGCAAGCGCTTTCTTTGCGGAAATTGTCTTCTACTGTCAGCTGCGGTTTGTCGCCCTCGTGATTCTGACCGGCGAGCGATGGGCGCGAGGAGGGCTGCTTATTTCCCGAAATTTGTCGAACTCTGCGGACCTTCGGTATCTGGCAAATCAAGCTCGATCCACTCCGGCATGACGCGCTCGGCGTTTCATTCGCTTCCTGTGCTAGTGCTTGATCCAGAATTGAGCGCTCGTAGATTGAACGCGATCCGCGTTGCGTCTGTCGTGGCCGCAGCACATTGGAAGCCTCATCCGTCATGTATCTCGGTATCGATCTCGGCACCTCGGCAGTCAAGACTGTGCTCGTCGATGGCGCCCAGCGCGTGATTGCAAGCGAGAGCCGGGCGTTGACGATCGCCTCGCCGCTATCAGGCTATTTCGAGCAGGATCCCGCGCAGTGGATCGATGCGACGTTTGCCACGCTGGACGCCTTGAAGGCGACGCATGCCAGGGAGTTGGCGGCGGTCGAAGGCATCGGACTGTCGGGCCAGATGCATGGCGCCACGCTGCTCGACGCGAGCGACACGCCGTTGCGGCCTTGCATCCTCTGGAACGACGGACGGTCCGCCGCGGAGTGCCGTGTCCTGGAGCAACGCTGGCCCGCCTTGCGTGCGACGACGGGCAACAAGGCGATGCCCGGATTCACGGCGCCCAAGCTGCTCTGGATCGCGACGCACGAGCCTGAGATTTTTGCGGCCACGAAACGCGTCCTGCTTCCGAAGGCGTATCTGCGCCTGGTCTTGACGGGCGAAGCGATCGAGGATGTCTCGGACGCATCGGGATCGCTGTGGCTCGACGCCGAGCGCCGGGACTGGTCGGATGCGGCCCTGGCCGCGACCGGTCTGTCGCGCGCGCACATGCCGCGCCTGGTCGAGGGTTGTTCGCCCTCGGCCACATTGCGCAGCGAACTCGCGCAGCGCTGGGGCATGATCAGGCGGCCGATGATCGCGGGCGGCGCCGGTGACAATCCGGCGGGCGCCATCGGCATCGGCGCGATCAGGCCTGGAACCGCGTTCATCTCGCTGGGAACCTCGGGTGCCCTGCTGGCGCCGACAAGCCACATTGCCGCCAACCCTGATCGCGTGGTCCACACCTTCTGTCACGCGATCCCGGCCATGTGGATTCAAGCCGGCGCGATCCTCTCGGCGGCCTCTTGCCTCGCCTGGGTTGCGCGCCTGTTCGGAGTTGCCGAGGCCGAATTGCTGGCGCCGCTGGGATCGCGCCCGCAGGCGCCGTCTCCCGTGAGCTTCCTGCCTTATCTTGCGGGTGAGCGGACGCCGCACGACGACCCCGTCGTGCGCGGCATGCTCGATGGTTTGAGCCATAGCACTGACCGCGGAGCGATCGTGCAGGCCGTGCTCGAGGGCGTCGCCTTCGCGCTCGCGGATTGCCGCGATGCGCTCGCCGATGCCGGCATTGCGGTCGCGGAAGCCGATGTGATCGGCGGCGGTTCACGGTCCCGGTTCTGGCTGTCGGTGCTGGCCAACGTTCTCAATGTTCCGATCCATCGCTTTGCCGAAGGTGAAACCGGCGCGGCGTTTGGTGCGGCGAGATTGGGGCGGCTTGCTGTCACGAGCGAGGCAATCGACGCCGTCTGCACGCGGCCGCAACGCATCGAGACATTCGAACCTGATCGCGTGCTCGTCGATGCCTATGCCGAGCGGCTTCCCGCGTGGCGCGAGCTGTATCGGCCGCGCCACTAGCATCGCTTCGATTTCGCATTCCCCTCTGTTCGGTATTGCCGTGTGCCGCGGCCTTTTGTTTAATGCGCGAACCGCGCTGGCAAGAAACGAGACGCGGGTAGGAAACGCGTTGTGCGCCGGGAGGCACGATGAACGATCCGATCCTCGAGATGCGTGGGGTCTCAAAATCCTTCTTCGGCATCAAGGCGCTGCGTACCGTCGATCTCACCGTCTATGCCGGTGAAATCCATGCGCTGATGGGTGAGAACGGCGCCGGCAAATCAACCCTGATGAAAATTTTGTCTGGCGCCTACAGGCCGGACCCCGGCGGGGAGATCCGCATCGAGGGCAAGCCGGTGCGCATCGAAGGCCCGCTCGGCGGCCGTGCCGCCGGCATCTCGATCATCTATCAGGAACTGTCTTTGGCTCCCAATCTGAGCGTTGCGGAGAATATTTATCTCGGCCGCGAGGTCTCTCGTTCAGGATTTTTGGCGCGCGGCGCCATGCGGGTCGGCGTTGGCCCGATCCTGGAGCGGCTGGGCGCGGACTTCTTGCCGTCGACGTTGGTGGCGCATCTCTCCATGGGGCAGCGCCAGCTCGTCGAGATCGCGCGTGCGCTGCACGTGCGTTCAAAAATCCTGATCATGGACGAGCCGACCACCGCGCTGTCGGCCGGCGAGAGCGAGCGGCTGTTTGCGCTGATCCGTCAGCTCCGCGCCGAGGGGCTCGCCATCATCTACATCTCGCACCGCATGGACGAGGTCTATGCGCTCGGTGACCGCGTCACCGTGCTGCGCGACGGCCGTCTGGTCGGCTCGCTCGACAAGCAGGATATCCGCGCCGACACCATCGTCCGCCTGATGGTCGGCCGCGACGTCTCCTCCTTCTACAAGAAGGATCACGATCCCGAGGCCGGGAAGGGGCACCCCGTGCTCACCGCAATCGACATGGCCGACGGGCAGCGCGTCAAGGGCTGCTCGCTCACCGTGCATGCGGGCGAAGTGGTAGGGCTTGCCGGCCTGATCGGCGCCGGCCGCACCGAGCTTGCGCATCTCATCATCGGTGCGGCGCCGAGAATTTCGGGCTGTCTCGAACTTGAAGGCCGCCCGATCGACATCCGTACCCCCGGCGAGGCACTCGAGGCCGGCATCGCCTATCTGACGGAGGACAGGAAGGCGCTCGGCCTGTTCCTCGACATGTCATGTCTGGACAACATCAATCTCGCGGTGCTCGGGCGCGATGCGAAGCTTGGCTGGTTCCTGGATCGCGACAAGGCGCGCGAACGCGCCGACAGGGCTTTCGTTGGATTGAGCATCCGCGCCGCCAATGTCGGGGTCCCGGCCGGCGGCCTGTCCGGCGGCAACCAGCAGAAGGTGCTCCTGTCGCGGCTTCTCGCCATTGTGCCCAAGGTCTTGATCCTCGACGAGCCGACGCGCGGCGTCGACGTCGGCGCCAAGTCGGAGATCTATTCGATCATCGACAATCTTGCGAAGGCCGGCACCGCGATCCTCGTCATCTCATCCGATCTGCCCGAGATCATCGGCATCTGCGACCGCGTCATCGTGATGCGGTCGGGACTCGTTGCGGGGGAGGTCAGGCGAACCGAGACGGCGCCGCTGAATCAGGAGGACATCATGGCCTTTGCGACGGGGATGGAGCATCTCGATGCCTGATAACGGATCAACGCAGGCGAAGGCTGCCACGGCAAACGGCCTTGCCGCCGCCCAGGCGACAAAGCGCCAGCGCATCAGGCTCATGATCCGCGCGGCCGGCATGCTGCCGGTGCTGCTGCTGCTGTGCGCCGGCTTTCATTATCTGTCGGATGGCCGTTTCTTCACCGGACAGAATCTCGGCATCGTCTTGCAGCAGGCCGCCGTCAACACCGTGCTCGCTGCGGGCATGACCTTCGTCATCCTCACCGGCGGCATCGATCTCTCGGTCGGCTCGATCCTGGCGGCGGCCGCGATGGCTGGCCTGACGATGTCGAAACTGCCCGAGCTCGGGGCGCTATGGCTGCCGGCCGCGGTTCTCACCGGTCTTGGCTTCGGAATCGTCAACGGTGCGCTGATCGCGCTGTTGCGGCTGCCGCCCTTCATCGTCACGCTGGGCTCGCTCACCGCCGTGCGCGGTCTGGCGCGGCTGCTCGGCGCCGACACAACGGTGTTCAATCCGTCCATTCCCTACGCCTTCATCGGCAATGGCTCGCTGACGCTCATTCCCGGCGTCGCATCGATCCCGTGGCTCTCCGTGATCGCTCTGCTGGTGATCCTCGTCTCGTGGCTGGTGTTGCGCCGGACGGTGCTCGGCGTGCACATCTATGCGGTCGGCGGCAACGAGAGCGCGGCGCGGCTTGCCGGCATCAAGGTCTGGGCCGTGCTGATCTTCGTCTATGGCGTGTCGGGACTGTTGGCCGGACTTGGCGGTGCCATGCAGGCGGCGCGGCTCTATGCGGCCAACGGCTTGCAGCTTGGCCAGTCCTACGAGCTCGATGCCATCACCGCGGTGATCCTCGGCGGCACCTCTTTCGTCGGCGGCATCGGCTCGATCTGGGGGACGCTGGTCGGCGCGCTGATCATCGCCGTTCTCTCGAATGGTCTGATCCTCACCGGCGTCTCCGACATCTGGCAATATGTGATCAAGGGTCTGGTGATCATCGGCGCCGTGGCGCTGGATCGGTATCGGCTGCAAGGCTCCGCCAGAACCTGAAAGGCTCGGCGCGCACCTGAGTGTGCGTGTGTGATGCGAGATTCCGTTACGGCAACTGGTCTGCCGTGCCGGGGACAAAGACAGACCAGGGAGGAAGCCAATGTTGAAGATGACCACGCTCGCCGGCGCCGCGATGGCGCTCGCCCTGACCACCGCGCCGTCCTTTGCTAAGGAGCTCAAGTCGATCGGCGTCTCGCTGGGCTCGATGGGCAACCCGTTCTTCGTCGCGCTGTCGAAGGGCGCCGAGTTCGAGGCCAGGAAGACCAATCCCAATGTGAAGATCACCACCGTCGGCTTCGAATACGACCTCGGCAAGCAGGTCACCCAGATCGACAATTTCATCGCCGCCGGCGTCGACCTGATCCTGTTGAACCCCGGCGATCCCAAGGCGATCGGGCCGGCGATCAAGAAGGCGCAGGCGGCAGGCATCGTCGTCGTCGCGGTCGACACCGCGGCCGATGGCGCCGATGCGACCGTGACCACGAACAACGTCCAGGCCGGCGAGATCTCCTGCCAGTACATCGTCGACAAGCTGGGCGGCAAGGGCGACGTCATCATCGAGAACGGACCGCAAGTCTCCGCCGTGATCGACCGCGTCGTCGGCTGCAAGAACGTGCTCTCGAAAAATCCCGGCATCAAGGTGCTGTCCAGCGACCAGGACGCGAAGGGCTCGCGCGAAGGCGGCCTCACCGTCGCGCAGGGCTATCTGACGCGCTTCACCAAGATCGACGCCATCTTCGCCATCAACGATCCGCAGGCGATCGGCACCGACCTCGCAGCGCGCCAGCAAAACCGCAGCGGCATCATTATCACCGCGGTCGACGGCGCGCCCGATATCGAGGCCGCGCTCAAGGATCCGGCGGCGCAGCAGGTCCAGGCGTCGGCTTCGCAGGACCCGTTCTTCATGGCGCGGCGCGCCGTGCAGGTCGGTGTCGGCATTCTCAACGGCCAGAAGCCGGCCTCGACCGTCGAGCTGCTGCCGTCGAAGCTCGTAACCCGGGACAATGTCGCCGACTACAAGGGCTGGACCTCGGACCGTTCGCAGTAACGCGCACCACAGCTTTGGCGGGCTGCGGCCCAATTCGAGAGTGGCGTCCCGGGAAACTTGCCCGGGCGCGCCTGTGAGGTTGACCCCAGCGACCGATATGTCAAAGAAGGGGAGAGTTTTGACGGTGGGTCGACCGAATGGGTGCGCCCACGGGCGCTATTTGGAGCATTTGCGGATATGGCTGAGCGGGTCGCTCTCATCACCGGTGTGACGGGGCAGGACGGCGCCTATCTCGCCGAATATCTGCTGTCGCTCGGCTATGTCGTGCACGGCATCAAGCGGCGCTCGTCTTCGTTCAACACCGCGCGCGTCGACCATCTCTACCAGGATCCGCATGTCGGCAACGTGCCGTTCTTGATGCATTACGGCGACATGACGGACTCGACCAATCTGATCCGCCTGGTGCAGCAGATCCGGCCGACCGAGATCTACAACCTGGCGGCCCAAAGCCACGTCGCCGTCAGCTTCGAAAGCCCGGAATACACCGCCAATGCCGACGGCATCGGCGTGCTGCGGCTCCTGGAAGCGATCCGCATCCTCGGCATGGAGAAGGAGACGCGGTTCTACCAGGCCTCGACCTCCGAGCTCTATGGTCTGGTGCAGGAGGTCCCGCAGAAGGAGACCACGCCGTTCTATCCGCGTTCGCCTTACGGCGTGGCAAAACTCTACGGCTACTGGATCACGGTGAACTACCGCGAAGCCTACGGCATGTTCGCGTCCAACGGCATCCTGTTCAACCATGAGAGCCCGATCCGCGGCGAGACGTTTGTGACCCGCAAGATCACCCGCGGCGTCGCCCGCATCGAGGTTGGGCTCGAGCAGACGCTCTATCTCGGCAATCTCTCGGCCAAGCGCGACTGGGGCCATGCCAAAGACTATGTCGAAGGCATGCACAAGATCCTGCAAGCGGATAAGCCCGACGATTTCGTGCTCGCCACCGGTGAGACGCGCTCGGTGCGGGAGATGGTCGAGCTGTCGTTTGCGCAAATCGGCCGCCGCATCGAATGGCGGGGCCAAGGCGTCGACGAGACCGGCATCGATACCAAGAGCGGCAAGACGGTCGTGAAGATCGACCCGACCTATTTCCGCCCCACCGAGGTCGATCTCCTCGTCGGCGATGCCAGCAAGGCACGCGAGGTGCTCGGCTGGACACCGAAGCGGAGTTTTGTGGAACTCGTCGCGGAGATGGTGGCGAGCGATCTTGCCGAGGCAAAACGGGATGTAGCCGGTGGCAAACGCACCGTTTGAGCTGACAGGCAAGAGCGTCTACGTCGCCGGCCATCGCGGCATGGTCGGCAGCGCACTCGTGCGCCGGCTCGCCCGCGAGGACGTCAAGGTCGTCACGGTGGACCGGCGCGAGGTCGATCTCTGCAACCAGGCTGCGGTGTTCGACTGGTTTTCGAGGACGCGGCCGCAGGTCGTGTTCCTTGCCGCTGCAAAAGTCGGCGGCATCGTCGCCAACGCCACGCTGCGCGCCGAGTTCATTTACGACAATATCGCGATCGCGGCCAATGTGATCCATGCCGCGCATCAGAACGGTGCCGAGAAGCTGATGTTCCTCGGCTCCTCCTGCATCTATCCGAAGCTGGCCGCCCAGCCCTTGCGCGAGGACACCGTGCTGACCGGTCCGCTGGAGCCGACCAACGAGCCCTATGCGATTGCCAAGATCGCCGGCATCAAGATGGCGGAAGCCTATCGCAGCCAGTACGGCAGCGACTTCATCAGCGTGATGCCGACCAATCTCTACGGCCCCGGTGACAATTATCACCCCGAGCTGAGCCATGTGGTCGCCGCCCTGATCCGGCGCTTTCACGAGGCGAAGGTTGCGGGCGCCAAGAGCGTCGTCGTGTGGGGCACCGGGACGCCGCGGCGCGAGTTCCTCTATGTCGACGACATGGCGGATGCCTGCGTGCACCTGATGAAGACCTATTCGGGCACGGAGCTGATCAATATCGGTACCGGCGAGGACATCACCATCGCCGAGTTCGCCCGCGTGGTCGCCGAAGTCGTCGGCTATACCGACGAAATCAGTTTCGACACTTCGCGCCCCGACGGCACGCCGCGCAAGCTGCTCGACGTCAGCCGTCTCGCAAAGCTCGGCTGGCGCTCGGAGACCTCGCTTCATGAGGGCCTGAAGCGCGCATATGCGGCGTATCAGGCCGCGGCACAGGTTCCTGCGCAATAATCCTGTGATCGCTCGCAGTGCGAGCGCGGCCCGCGAGCAGGCCGAAACCCTTCCATAGGAACCTTCATCGCAAACACGAGTTGGCCGATCGGGCAGGGCGACATGTCACACGAGGCCAACCGTGCAAGAAGCTGTGCGCGTGCGCTCCACCGCGCAAATCGAAGGTCATCCGATTCATCCGATGCTGGTGCCGATACCGATCGCGTGCTTCGCCGGCGCTTTGCTGACTGACATCGTCTATACCGTCACCGCCGAAATCATGTGGGCGAATTTCTCTGCGTGGCTTCTGGTCGTCGGCGTCATCTTCGGCGTGCTGGCCGCCATTGCGGGCCTGATTGATTTTCTCAGTAATCGGCTTGTGCGGGAGCAGGCGCCGGCCTGGCCGCACCTGATCGGCAACGCGGTGGCGTTGATCCTGGCGTTCTTCAACGCGTTGATCCACACGCGCGATGCCTGGACCTCGGTGTGGCCGTTGGGTCTCGTTCTTTCGGTGCTCACCGTGCTGATCCTGCCTGTCACCGGCTGGCTCGGCTGGGCGATGGTGTACCGCCACGGTGTGGGAGTTGAGCGATGAGGTCCCAATTTACCCGTGCGCTGCTCTGCTCCTCGCTCTTGTGTCTCGCCGGTTGCAATGACGGCAGCGGCGATCCCAAGGCGCAAATCGGCGCCAATCCGGTACTTCCCGACATCCAGCAATATTTTCTGCCGCCGATGCACATCGCGCGTATCGTCGGCTGGAAGAAGGACGAGACGCCGACGGTCGCGCAGGGCTTGCAGGCCAAAGCGTTCGCGACAGGCTTGCAGCATCCGCGCTCGCTCTACGTGCTGCCCAATGGCGACGTGCTGGTGGTGGAAGCCAAGGCGCCGAAGGCCGCCGCGATCAAGCGGCCCAAGGAGATCGTGATGGGTTTTGTCGAATCCTGGGCGACCTCGGGCGGCGATACCGGCGCGAGCAACCGC
The DNA here is from genome assembly GCF_000938255.1 of Bradyrhizobium sp. LTSP849. Taxonomy (GTDB): domain Bacteria; phylum Pseudomonadota; class Alphaproteobacteria; order Rhizobiales; family Xanthobacteraceae; genus Bradyrhizobium. The sequence continues at coordinate 93,626 of NZ_JYMR01000049.1, forward strand.
ATCACGCTGTTGCGCGACAGCAACGGCGACGGCGTGCCGGATACGCAGAGCGTCTTCCTCGATCATCTCAACTCGCCATTCGGCGTCGCGCTGGTCGGCAACGATCTCTATGTCGCCAACACCGACGCGATCGTCAGATATCCCTATACGGAAGGCGATACCAAGATCACCGCGCCCGGCACGGTGCTGACGCCGCTGCCGGGCGGGCCGATCGATCATCACTGGACCAAGAGCCTGGTCGCGAGCCCCGATGGTTCGAAGCTTTATGCCGGCGTCGGCTCCAACAGCAACATCACCGAGAATGGCATGGAGGCCGAGCACAATCGCGCTGACATCCTCGAAGTCGATCGTGCCAGCGGGCGTTGGCGCATTTTTGCCAGCGGGTTGCGCAATCCGAACGGCTTGAGCTTCGAGCCGCAGAGCGGCGCGCTGTGGACGGTGGTGAATGAGCGCGACGAGCTCGGCCCCGATCTCGTGCCGGACTACATGACATCGGTGAAGGATGGCGCTTTCTACGGCTGGCCCTACAGCTATTACGGCCAGCACGTCGATCCCCGTGTCAAGCCGCAGCGGCCCGACCTCGTCGCCAAGGCGATCGTGCCGGATTATGCGCTGAGCTCGCATGTTGCGCCGCTCGGAATGGCGTTTGCCACCGGCAGCAGCCTGCCGAGCGCTTATCGCAGCGGCGCCTTTGTCGGCGAGCATGGCAGTTGGAACAGGCCGGTACTCAACGGCTACAAGGTCGTGTTTGTGCCCTTCAGCGACGGAAAGCCGAGCGGGCCGGCGCAGGACGTCGTCACCGGCTTCCTCAACAGCGACAACCAGGCCCGCGGCCGTCCTGTCGGCGTTGCCCTCGACAAGACCGGCGCGCTGCTGATCGCCGATGATAGCGGCAACATGGTGTGGCGGGTGAGCGCGGCGCATCCGCAGGTGACGCAGAGATAGGAGTTGGATGATGGGCCTTGCTCAATATGCGATCGTGCCGTTCCAGGACGAGTGGGGCGTGCTGCATGACGGCAACGTCAACGGCAAATATGCCACCAAGGAATCGGCGTTCGAATCCGCGGTGGCCGCAGCCTCCCTGGCGCTTCGCCAGGGACATGAGGTTCATGTCAGCGTGCCCGGCCGCGAAGCGGGGGAGACCGCGCTCGGAGGCTAGCTCGGCCCGTATCGCTAGAAGGCCAATTAGGTCGCCCTTCCAATATCCGTCTTCGCAAAGTCGTCGCCGACATAGAGCAACGCGCAGCCGTGTTCTCGGGCCACGTCGTAGGCGAAGCAGTCACCGAGATTGAGGCCGGCAGGATGAAGGCCTTTGCCCCGACGCGAATAGACCTGCGCTATTCGTTCGGTGGATGCTTGTGTCAGCGGGATCACTTTCAAGCCGAGGTCGTTGATCAGACTTTTCATCTCATCGCCGACGCCACGCCGTGCTGCGACGATCAAGCTTTCGGCAACGGTGCCAGCTGAAATCAGAATCTCGTCGGCGGCCTCCAGTGCCGCAATGCAGGCATCGGCTTGCGGTTCGTCGAGAATGATCGCCATGAGCGCCGAGGTGTCGACCGCGATCATTCGGGCAGGCCATCGTCACCAAAGAGAAAGTCCTGACTGCGCGCCGCGCCTGGTCCTGGAGTTGCCTTGGCCGCACCGCTGTTGCGTGCCGCTTCGAGCAGCGATCGACGTGTTGCTCGGTCTGGCGGGAGCTTGATCGGAACGAGACGAACCGCTGCGTGTCCATGCCGTGTCAGGATCACCTCGTCCCCGGCTTCAGCGCGGCGTACGAGCTCGGTCAATTGGCCCTTGGCAGCGGTCACGGAGATCCGCATCTCATTGTTCTCGCTAGGTTTTTAACAAAATGGACTAGAAACTAGTCTAAGTCAAGAATGGGTGCGATCGCTCTGCGGAGGGCGCCCCCATGCCATTCGGAACCAACATTCCTCGACTCCCCAGTCTCCAGCTAAGACAGGCCTGCTGGCGCGATCCGCGCCTGCCGGGCAGGCGACGTTTGGAATGCGGTTTTTGAAATCTGACAGCAGGCTCATCGGGGTCCTGTTGGTGCTGGCAATCACCCAACTCATTGGATGGGGTACGATTGGCCTTCCGGCCGTGGTCGGCCGCGATCTTGCTGCCGATCTCGGCATGAGCCTGCCAATGGTGTTCGCGGGCACATCGACGCTTTATGTCACCATGGGGCTATGCGCGCCGTGGCTCGCCAAGGCTTTTGCGCGGCACGGTGCACGCAAAGTGATGATGGTGGGCACGGTTGTTGCGGTGCCGGGCTACGTCGTTCTGTATTTCGCGCGCGAGCCGATGCTCTATTTTGCGGCCTGGGTCATTCTCGGCATGGGCGGCAGCGCCACGCTCTCGACCGGCGCCTATATCATGCTCAACGAAGTTGCAGGGCGGCAGGCCAAGAGCGCGATCGGCGCGCTGATGCTGGTGACGGGCCTCTCCAGCAGCATCTTCTGGCCGACCACCTCGTTTCTCAGCAGCCATCTCGGCTGGCGCGTCACCTGCCTGGTCTACGCGGCCATGCTGATCCTGGTCTCGTTGCCGCTTTACGCATTCGGCGCGCCGCGCCGGAGTGTGGTGAAGGAGCACGACGGCGCGGCCGCGAAGCCTTCCGCTGCGCCGGCCATTCCGAGAAGCACGTTCAATCTCGTTGTCTGCGCGATCACGCTCAATGCCTTCGTCACTTTCGGCCTGAGTGCCGTGCTGATCGAGCTATTGCGGGCCGAGGGCCTGGCGCCGGCGCAGGCGATCGCGTTCGGCTCGATGCTGGGCGTGATCCAGGTCAGCGCCCGCGGGCTCGATTTCCTCGGCGGCGGCCGATGGGACGGGATCACGACCGGGCTCGTCGCAGGCACGGCGCTCCCCGTTTCCATGCTGCTCCTGATGATGAGCGAGGGGGCGACCTGGGCGGTCGCGGTCTTCATTCTGGTCTACGGCGCCGGCAGCGGCGCGATGGCGGTTGCGCGGGCGACGATCCCGCTCGTGTTCTACGACCAGGCCGCATTCGCCAAGACGATGTCGATGATCGCGCTGCCGCTCAATCTGGCGTCCGCCATCTCGCCGCCGCTCCTGGCCGGCCTGCTCACCCAATTCGGCGGCCGCGGCGCGCTCGGCCTCACCTTCGTCTGCTCCTGCGCAGCGGTGCTGATCCTGGTCCTGCTCGGCCGGAGGCGCCCGCAAATCGCCGCGGCCGGAGCGATCTGAGGCGTTATTCGCGGCGCGGAATTCGCCGCTGTGGCTATCGCCACCGCCAGGGTGGGGGATGGCGGCATGCCGCCAGTGCAGTGCTCAAGGCGCCAAAATAGTGTATCCGCAGGGAGCGCGGCCCGCGATCTCGCCGCCGCGCCAATATCCAGTTCCCCGGAGGAAATCGACATGTCGGCCTTGCCGCTCTCAGGCATCAAGATCCTTGATCTCACGCGCGTGCTCGCCGGGCCCTTGTCGGCCCAGATGCTGGGCGACCTCGGCGCGGAGGTGATCAAGATCGAACGGCCCGGCACCGGCGACGACGCGCGCGCCTTTGGCCCGCCTTATCTGAGCGATCCCGAGGGCAAGGCGAACAACAACAATTCCTTCTACCTCTGCGCCAACCGCAACAAGAAGTCGGTCACGGTCAACATCGCCAAGCCCGAGGGACAGGCGATCGTCCGCGAGCTTGCCAAGGACGTCGACGTCTTCATGGAGAACTATAAGGTCGGCGATCTCAAGCGTTACGGCCTCGACTACGAGACGATCAAGGCGATCAACCCCCGCATCATCTATTGCTCGGTGACCGGCTTCGGCCAGACCGGCCCGTACGCGCCGCGCGCCGGCTACGACGCCATCCTCCAGGCGATGGGCGGTCTGATGAGCGTCACCGGCCATATCGACGGCGAGCCGGGCGAAGGTCCCATGAAGGTCGGTCCCTCCATCGTCGACTACATGACTGGCATGAATAGCTCGATCGGGATTCTCTCGGCACTCTACAATCGCGACGCCAATGGTGGTGTAGGGCAGCATCTCGACGTCTGCCTCTTCGACACCGTAATTGCTTCGCTCAGTCACTGGCTCCAGATCTACCTCGTCAACGGCAAGACACCGCCGCGCCGCGGGACCTGGGGCAATGGCGGCATGCCGGCCGGCGTGTTCCGCTGCACCGACGGCGAATTGATGCTGGTGGTCGGCAATGACGGCCAGTTCCAGCGCACCTGCGCCGTGCTCGGCGAGCCCGAGCTCGCCAACGACAAGCGCTTCCTCAAGAACAACGACCGCGTCGTGCACGGCAAGGAGATCATGGCGATCTTCGCCGGCCTGTTCCTCAAAAAGCCGGTGGCCTATTGGCTGGACAGGCTGGAGGAGGCTGGCGTGCCGTCAGGTCCGATCAACAATTTCGAGCAGGTGTTCAGCGATCCCCATGTCCAGTCGCGCGGCATGCGGGTGAAGACCGAGCACAAGTTCGAGCCGGAGCTGTCGCTGATCCGCAACGCGCTGACCTTCTCGGAAACCCCGATCGAGACCTATCGCGCGCCGCCGCTGCTCGGCGAGCACACCCAGGAAGTGCTCGGCGGCAAGCTCGGTTATGATGCCGGCAAGATCGAGGCGCTGAAGAAGCAGGGTATCATCTGATTTATGACCGGCAAAACCATCATCACCTGCGCGATCACGGGCAACCTCACAAAACCCGAGCAGTCGCCGTATCTGCCGATCACGCCCGAACAGATCGCGACGTCCGCGCTGAAGGCGGCCGAAGCCGGCGCCGCCATCGCCCACATTCATGTGCGCGATCCCGCCACGGGGCGGCCCTCGATGTCGGTCGATCTTTATCGCGAGGTGGTGGAGCTCATTCGCGCCCGTAACAAGAGCCTGGTCATCAACCTGACCACCGGTCCGGGTGGGCGTTTTGTTCCCTCGCACGACGACCCCCGCATCGCCGGTCCCGGCACCACGCTGTTGCAACCCGATAAGCGCGTCGAGCATATCGAGCTGCTCAAGCCCGACATCTGCACGCTCGACCTCAACACCATGAATTCCGGCGGCGAGGTCGTGATCAACACGCCGCGTAACGTCCGCATCATGGCCGAGCGGATGACAGCGGCCGGCGTGCTGCCGGAGATCGAGCTGTTCGATTCCGGCGACTGCCATCTGGCGCGCGACCTCTTCGCCGACGGCACGCTGAAGGGGCCGGGCCTGTTCTCGCTCGTGTTAGGGGTGAAGTACGGCTTCTCCGCCACACCGGAGACGATGTTCTATGCGCGCAGCCTGCTGCCGCCGGGTGCGATCTGGTCCGGCTTCGGCATCGGCCGCGCCGAGTTCCCGATGGTCGCGCAGGCCTGGTTGCTCGGCGGCCACGTCCGCGTCGGCATGGAGGACAATCTCTATATGTCCAAGGGCGTGCTGGCCAAGACCAACGCCGAGCTGGTCGCGCATGCCGCCGGCATCCTCAAGAGCCTGGGCGCGAGCATTGCGACTGCGGCGGAAGCAAGGTCGATGCTCGGACTTGCGTGAGGCTTGCGCGCAATCCCCAGATAAACCCGGTCCGTAAACACACAGGCTTCCGCTTCGCCCGCGACTCAGATTCGATCTCTCCACTGGGTTCGGGAGGGAAGTGCATGTCCTATACGATCGGGTTTCAAGCGAAGAACCAGAAGGCAATTCTGGCAACCGAGGCGGCCACGGCCAATCAGGCCGTCGCCATCATTGCCGCGCTGCGGCAAAGCGCCGAAGAGATCAAATTCATCCGCTCGCCACAGGAAGGCGACATGGGCATCGAGATGCTGCTGCTGCTCGCCAAGGAAGAGGCCGAGGAGATGCCGCAGCGGGCGTAGAGCATGATCCGGAAAAGTGTGCAGCGGTTTTCCGAAAAGATCATGCTCAAAATAATAAGCTAAAGCGCGATCTCATCGCGCTTTAGCCCCGCGATCACACTTCGATCGGAAGCGAAACATGCCGGCTACAGATTAATGTAGTCAGGCACCAGTCTCGCTCGAACCGAAGGTGGCGGCCCATGAAACGCGAAGCACTCCGCGTCGAACCGATCTCGTCCTTTCTCGACCGCGTGAAGGCGCCGACCTCGCCGGTGACGCGCGCCGGCAACATGATCTTTGTTGCTGGGCTACCGCCGTTCGATCCGGAGACGGGCGCGATCGGGGGGATGCAGATCGAGCGGCAGAGCGAGATCATCATGGAGCAGATGAAGCTGTGCCTGGAGACGGCCGGCGCGTCGCTCGACAACGTCATGAAGTGCAACGTCTACTGCACCTCCGTGAAGCATTTCGCCGCATTCAACGCGGTCTATGCCCGCTACTTCCCGATTGATCCGCCGGCGCGGATCTTCGTCTGCACGCCGGAATGGTTCGGCCCCTTCGACGTCGAGATCGACTGCATCGCGATGATGTGAGGGACTAGCGCACGTCTCTCGCCAGCGCGCGCGCTTTCGTCTCGGTCTTGCCCATCGTCAGCGCCATCGTCGCGACGCTGACGACGCGTGCAACCACGTCCTCGACGTCGTCGAGGTCGCATTTGCCTTCCGACAATTTCGTCAGTCGCTCGCTCTCGCGGATGGTGTGGTGCGCCATCGCGAGCGCGAAGTTGAGGCCCCAATAGATCTCGACATCGCTGCGGTCGGGCAGGGAGCGGCGCATGGCGCCTACGAATTTCCGCAAATGATCGATCTCGCGGTTCTTGATGCGGCGGATCGGCGGGACGGATTCGATCGAGGCGCGGATCATGAAGCGCGCCGCGGTGGAGCGCTGGTTCTCAGGTCCCAGACAGCCGCGCAAGGTCGGCCCGACCAGCGCGTGCAAGATCACCTCGATCGGCGCGCGACCGCCGCCTTGCTCTTCCGCCATTTTCAATTCGTGCAGGCGCTCGCGGTTGGTCGCGATCGAGCGGGTGACGAACAGTTCTGCGATCAACTCGTCCTTCGAGCCGAAATGATAGTTCACCGCAGCCAGATTGACATTGGCCGCCGCGACGATGTCGCGCAGCGTCACGTCGCCGAAACCGCGATCGGCATAAAGCCGTTCGGCGGCAGCGAGAATGGATGTCCGGGTGTGATCGCTGGCCATGGGACCCCTCAGGGAGGGAGTTGCAATTCAAACAGTTGTATGAAACTATCGTTTGAAGGCCGGGAAAAGTCAATCCGCATGATGGAATTGCGCCGCACCCAGCGGTGAGGGTTCCTTCTCGCGTTCGCAAGCAGCCGGAATGGCGCTTGCGGGCCGCGCATTGCGGGAGGACAGTCCGGCGCAAAACAGGTTCGCAAAGAGAGACCGAGGAGCGTCCCATGGATTTCGATCTGTCCCCCAAGCAGAAGGAATGGCTCGACCGCGTGCAGTCGTTCATGACCAAGCACGTGCGTCCGGCGGTGCCGATCTACAACGAGCAGGACAAGAGCGGCGAGCGCTGGAAGGTGATTCCGGTGCTGGAAGACCTCAAGAAAAAGGCGAAGGCCGAAGGCCTCTGGAACATGTTCATGCCGCCGAACGAGCATGAGGACGACGAATTCCGCGGCGCGGGATTGACCAATCTGGAATACGCGCTGCTGTCGGAGCAGATGGGCCACATCTCCTGGGCTTCGGAAGTCTTCAACTGTTCCGCGCCTGACACCGGCAATATGGAAGTGTTCATGCGCTACGGCTCCAAGGAGCAGAAGCGCAAATGGCTGCGCCCGCTGATGGACGGTGAAATCCGCTCCGCCTTCCTGATGACGGAACCCGCGGTTGCCTCGTCGGACGCGACCAACATCGAGACCAGCATTGCGCGCGACGGCGATCACTACATCATCAATGGCCGTAAATGGTGGTCGTCCGGCGTCGGCGATCCCCGCTGCAAGATCGCGATCCTGATGGGCAAGACCGATTTCAAGGCCGCAAAACATCAGCAGCAGTCGCAGATCCTGGTTCCGCTCGATACCCCCGGCATCAAGGTCGAGAAGATGCTCCCCGTGTTCGGCTACGACGATGCGCCGCACGGCCACGCCCAGGTGCTGCTCGAGAACGTGCGGGTTCCGAAGGAAAACATCCTGCTCGGTGAAGGCCGCGGCTTCGAGATCGCGCAGGGCCGCCTCGGTCCGGGCCGCATCCATCACTGCATGCGCACCATCGGCAAGGCCGAGGAGGCGCTTGAGAAGATGGTGAAGCGGCTGATGTCGCGCTCCGCCTTCGGCAAGAAGATCGTCGAGCACTCGGTGTGGGAGCAGCGCATTGGCGAAGCCCGCACCAACATCGAGATGACGCGCCTTCTGTGCCTCAAGGCCGCCGACATGATGGACAAGGTCGGCAACAAGACCGCGCAGGCCGAGATCGCCATGATCAAGGTTGCCGCGCCCAACATGGCGCTGAAGATCATCGACGAGGCGATCCAGGCCTTTGGCGGTGCCGGCGTGTCCGACGAGGCAGGTCTGGCCAAGGACTATGCTGGCATCCGCACGCTGCGGCTCGCCGACGGTCCGGACGAGGTGCATAATCGCGCCATTGCCAGACTTGAGGTTCGGAAGTATCAGAACTCTCCCAGTCATTAAGAGGGAGAGCCTGTCGGCGCTCCCGATCTGAAGAAACGACAGGGCATGATCCGCATTCGGAATGACCGCTTGACGCAAGTGCGTCAGCGGTTACCGATTAGGATCATGCTCGACCTGAAATGGTCAGGACTGAAGAGGGAGCGTCATCGTGGCTGACGGCGTCAGGAAAGACGAAGAGTTCTCGGGCACCAAGCCGGTCGAGGAGCGTCATCGTATCGACGAGATGCGGCTCGAAGCTTGGCTGCGCGACAACGTCGACGGCTATGAGGGACCGCTGGTCGTCCTCCAGTTCAAGGGCGGCCAGTCCAACCCGACCTATCGGCTCAACACGCCGAAGCGCTCCTACGTGATGCGGCGCAAGCCGTTCGGCAAATTGCTGCCGTCGGCGCATGCGGTCGATCGCGAGTATCGTGTGATCGCGGCCCTTGGAAAACAGGGCTTTCCGGTCGCGCACGCCTATGCGCTGTGCCAGGACGACAGCATCATCGGTGCGGCCTTCTACATCATGTCGATGGAGGAGGGCCGCGTGTTCTGGGATCCGTCGCTGCCGAGCCAGACGCAGGAGGATCGCCGAAAGATCTTCACCAGCAAGATCGAGACGCTGGCCAAGCTCCACATGTTCGATCCGACCGCGATCGGGCTTGGTGACTTCGGCAAGCCCGGCAATTATTTCGCGCGCCAGATCGACCGCTGGACCAAGCAGTATCGGGCGTCCGAGACCCAGACCATTCCGGAGTTCGAGAAGGTCGCCGAATGGTTGCCGAAGACCGTGCCCGAGCAGGCGCGCGTCTCCATCGTCCACGGCGACTATCGTCTCGACAATATGATTTTCCACGCGACGGAACCGCGCGTGCAGGCCGTGCTGGATTGGGAGCTGTCGACGCTCGGCGATCCCATGGCCGACTTCACCTATCTGTTGATGCAATGGGTCATGCCGGGATTGCAGGGCGTCGATCTCAAGGCGCTCAACATCCCGAGCGTCGAAGAGGCTGCGCAGATCTATTGCAACGTCACCAAGATGAGCGTGCCGGACCTCAACTGGTATTTTTCGTACAACCTCTTCCGCCTCGCCGGCATCACGCAAGGTATCGCCGGCCGTATCCGCGACGGCACCGCCGCGAATGCAAAGGCGCTCGAATCCGCCAAGCGCACCGTGCCGCTGTCGAAAGCGTCATGGGAATACGCACAGAAGGCGGGCGCGGTTTAGCGATAGCGAAGGCGCGGCTGATGGCCGCGCTTTTTGCTTAAAATGTCGTAGCCCGGATGAGCGAAGCGACATCCGGGGAAGGTGGTCTCGCATATCGCTACGCTCATGCGGGCTACGCACTGTCTCCATAGACTCCCGTCATTGCGAGCGAAGCGAAGCAATCCAGGCTATCTCCGCAGCTATAGTCTGGATTGCTTCGTCGCTTCGCTCCTCGCAATGACGAGAACTAAGAGGCCCCCTTCGCGCAATGCGCGATCAGCTTCTCCACAAATCCCGCGCACTTCTCCAGCTCCGCCATCTCCACGAATTCATCCGGCGTGTGCGCCTGCGCGATCGCGCCGGGGCCGATCACCACTGACGGGATATCGGCCATGCTGACGAACAGGCCGGCCTCCGTGCCGAACGCGACCTTGGCGTGGTCGTTGCGGCCCGCGAGCTGTTTTGCCAGGGTGATGATGGCATCATTGGGCCCCGTGTCGAGCGCGGGATAGTCGAGGATCTCCTCGAATTCGATGCCGCACGCGGGGTTTTTCGCCTTCATGGCGGGCTCGATCTCCGCCTTTGCCCAGGCGACGATCGCGTCTGTCACCTGCCTGGACTCGGTGATGCCGATGCCGCGGCACTCGAACTCGACCGCGCAGTGATCCGGCACGATGTTGAGCGCGGCGCCGCCATGCACGATGCTGGTGAGAAGCGTGGTGTGTGGTACGTCATAGAGATTGTCACGTGCGCCGTCGCTTGCGAGCTTTACGGCGCGACGTCGGATCTCGGTGATCAGCTCGGCCGCATATTCGATCGCATTGACGCCGTCCGGCGCGATCGAGGAGTGGCGGGCGAGACCTTTGAAAGTGGCGCGCACGCCGTGCTTGCCCTTGTGGCCGATGATGACCTGCATCTGCGTCGGCTCCCCGATGAAGGCGCCGAGCGGCTTGACCTTCTTCTTGGCGACCTCGCCAAGCATCGGCCGCACGCCGACGCAGCCCATCTCCTCGTCATAGGAGAACGCGAGATGGATCGGCGTTGCGAGTTTGGCCTCCAGCATCTCCGGCACCATCGCGAGGCACACCGCGACAAAGCCCTTCATGTCGGTGGTGCCGCGGCCGTAGAGCTTGCCGTCACGCTCGACCAGCTTGAACGGATCATGGCTCCAGTCCTGGCCGACGACCGGCACCACGTCGGTGTGCCCCGAGAGCACGAAGCCCGGCCGATCCTCCGGCCCGATCGTGACCCAGAGCGAGGCCTTCTTGCCGGTCTCGTCGGTGATGCGCTCGCCCTTGATGCCGAGGAAGGCGAGATAGCTCTCGATATGGGCAATCAGGGGCAGGTTGGTGCGATCGCTGATCGTGTCGAAGCCGACGAGGTCGGCAAGGGCGTTGCGGATGCGGTCAGGTCTTGTGCTTGGGAAGATCGGGTTGGGCATTGTCAGTCTACTCGTTGGGTTTGGAGAACGGGCTTTCCGGCTGTTCGGTCTGGATGAAGTTGGCGAGAGAACGCGCGGCCGGCGTCAGCGATCCGCGCGCGGGAACGACGACGGCGGTTTCGAGCGTCATCTTGAGATCCAGCGGGCGGAACACCATGGACTTCTCGGGACGCAGCTCGAGCGGGAAGGGGTTGAGGATTGCGATCCCGAGGCCGGCCCGGACCATCTCGACCACGAAGGTCGAGGTCGAGGCTTCGGCGACGACCAAGGGTTCGGCCCGGACCGCGGCAAATGCGGCGTCGAGCTTGTTGCGCAAGGGAAAGCGGCGGCTCAGCGCGATCATGCGTTCACCGGCCAGATCGCCGATCGCAAGCTCGGAGCGCGCAGCCAAAGGGTGCCGTTTCGGCAGCAACACGTGCGGGCGCGCCTGCCGAAAAATCTCCAGCCGCACACCATCGTGCGAGGCGGCCTGGTCGACCAGACCAAGATCGGCGCTGCCGTCGGCAACGGCGCCGAGGCAGTCGGTCGATTTGCCGATCTCGATGTGAACGCGCATGCCTGGCTCGCGCGCGATGAAGCGTGCCAAGAGCGGCGCGAGGAAGAAATTGGCAAGCGTCGGCGGCGCTGCGACCCGGATCGTGGTCGCGCCATCGCTGCGGGGCGCAGCAAGTTGATCGAGCAGGTCGAACACGATTGCGGCGCGCGCCTCCAGCGCCAGTGCTTCCGCCGTCGGCGCGAGGCGGCCGTTGCGGCGCGCGAACAACGGTTGTCCCAGCCGCGCCTCCAGGCTCGCAATCGCGCGCGACACCGACGGCTGCGACGTGCCGAGTTGGCGCGCAGCTTGCGTTGTCTTTCCCGTCGCGATCATCGCCCGCAGCGCCTCGATCTCGCGCAGCGAGGGACGAAGCTTGCCGCCGTCGGCCACATCCACCGTGTTGGCTTTTCTATTCATAAATCGCATAGAAATTTGAAATGGAAATAAATATTTGCATAGCCTGATCCTGCGTGCAAGCTTTTTGCCTCACGACAAACCAAGCAAGCGAAACGGGGGACAAGGTGAGCGCAATTGCGGAACGTGGGATGACGAATGAACGCCAGTCGGTCGGCCGTGCGGCCGTGGCCGCGACCGTCGGCAACATGCTCGAATGGTACGACTTCACGATCTATGCGGCGTTCGCGGTGCCGATCTCGAAAGCGTTCTTTCCGGCCGACAGCGAAGTGGTGTCTCTGCTGCTGGGCTTCGTCACCTTCGGCATCGGCTTTGTCGCGCGTCCCTTTGGCGCGGTCGTGCTCGGCAGCTTCGCTGACCGGCGTGGCCGCCGTGATGCGCTGAGCCTGACGATTCTGTTGATGGCGCTCGGCACCGGCATCATCGCGTTGTGCCCCGGTTACGATCGCATCGGGATCGCCGCGCCGATCATCATCCTGCTCGCGCGTATCATCCAGGGCTTTTCGGCGGGCGGCGAGATCGGCGGCGCGGTGTCGACACTGGTCGAGCATGCGCCGCCTGCGCGCCGCGGCTTCTATGCCTCGTTCCAGCAGATGTCGCAGGGCGGCTCGACCATGCTGTCGGGACTCGTCGCGCTCACCATCTCGCTGGCGCTGCCGGCCGCAGCGGTCACCGAATGGGGCTGGCGTCTCGCCTTCGTCGTCGGCCTGTTGATCGCGCCGGTCGGTCTCTACATCCGCCGCGAGCTCGAGGACGCGCCGCTGTTCAAGGCTTCGGATCATGCGAGCGAAGCACCGATCCGCACCGTCCTGCGCGACCATTGGCGCACGGTGCTATCAGGCATGCTGGTCGTGATGCTGTGGACGGTCGCGCAATATATCGCGAACTATTTTCCGACCTTTGCGGCGCGCGAGTTAAAGATGTCGCTGTCGCAGTCTTATCTCGGCCCCGTGACGGTCGGCACGGTTCTCTTGTTCTGCCCGCTGATCGGTGTGCTCGCAGATCGCTTCCGCCGCCAGCGCGTGATGCTCGTCGGCGCCGCGGGCCTCGCGATCGTCGCCTATCCGGCGTTCGCCTATCTGATCGCATCGCCGACACCGGAGCGGCTGGTCCTGAGTCAGATCGGTGTCGCCGTCTTCATGCTGATCTACACGGCGCCGGCCTCCGCCGTGCTCGCTGAGATGTTCCCGACCAAGGTGCGCGCCACCGGCATCTCGCTGACCTACAGCCTTGGCGTCGCCATCTTTGGCGGCTTCACGCCCGCGATCATCACCGCGCTGATCAACTGGACCGGCCGACCGATCGCAGTGGCGTTCTACCTGACGGCTGCGGCGCTGATCAGCCTGGTGGCGGTGCTGACGCTGAAGGACCGGACCGGCGAGGTGCTGTCCTAGGGCGCCTCGTTCATGGCGGTCCTGTAGCCCGGATGGAGCGCAGCGCAATCCGGGACCGCTGTATCCGCCGGCGCGAACCCCGGATTACGCTGCGCTCCATCCGGGCTACAAGATATCGCGTTGCCCGACGGGCAAAACAGGCCATCCATCGGTCGATACCAGTCGTCAAAAATATTCTACGTTACCGAAATTCGGAAGCGGCTTATGTGTCGCCTCACTCCGGCCCAAGGAAGAGGGGCGTATCGCGATCGTCACGAACGCGGGCCGGGCGGCGGTGGACGTGGGCCACACTGGTGCGAAGGTGATCGCAGGGCGGAGAGCCGTGAGCGATGGCGTCGCACGCACGACCGGTGTAGCTCGCGTACGGCGAAATCGTGTGGTCCTGGCGCCCGGGGTCTGTGCGCCAAGTCTTGCGGTGATGTGGCGGCCCGACCGGACACGCGCATCAGCCATCCGCAAGGCGACGGGGGCAATAGTGCATCGCTCCCCGGGGAGAGCACGACATACGCCGTTCCAACCATTGCGCAGGGAAGGCCGGGATGTCCTGGTTGCCCTGTTACCCGCTGTGCATTGTAGCGCAATCTACTCATGGCATAGCGGTCAATGGGAGCCAGCCGGCTCCCGGTCTTCCCTGCGCCCTCTTTCATGAGGGATGCGACGAAGCAAAGCTCGGGCGAGATGAGCCGCGAGGATGCGAAGGTGTGTCTGTTGCTCTGAGATCGAATAACCAATGTTGTCGCGAGCGCCAATCTATCCCCGTCACCCTGAGGTGCTCGCCTCTTCGGCGAGCCTCGAAGGGCGACGGCCCGGCTGCATCTCGGCCGTACATCCTTCGAGGCTCGACTTGCGATGCGTCCGCATCACAAGTCTCGCACCTCAGGATGACGGGTTGACTTGGGCGCCGTCAAACCGGCTTCCCCGCATACGGCATCGATGCCGTCAGCCCGCCATCCACCGGGAACGCCTGCCCATTGACATACGACGCTTCGTCGCTCGCCAGGAACAGTCCCATCGCCGCGAGCTCATGCGGTTGACCGGGACGCTTCAGCGGATTGAGCTGGCCGATCTTGTCGGCGGTGCCGCGCTCCTTGGCGCGGTCGAAGATCGGTTTTGTCATGCCGGTTTCGATCAGGCCGGGGCAGACTGCGTTGATGCGCACGCCGGTGCCGGTGAGCGAGTAGGCGGTGGTCTGCACCAGGCTGATTACGCCGGCCTTGCTCGCCGCATAGGGATGCCCGCTCGCGCCGGCCTTGAGGCCCGCCACCGACGCCGTCAGCACGATCGCACCGGACTGCTGCTTCACCATGTGCGGCATCGCATGCTTCACCGCGAGGAACGGTCCGATCAAATTGATGCGCAGAATTTCCTGCCAGTGCTCCACGGTCTGCTCGGCGAGCGGAACGAGCCCGCCGGAGACGCCGGCATTGGCCCAGATCACGTCGAGCCGGCCGTGCGTCTTCACCGCCTTGTCGATGACGGCGATGACGTCGTTCTCGGAGCCGGCATCCGCGATCATGGCTTCGGCGACACCGCCGGCTTTCTTCACCTCGTCGACGGTCTCCTTCACCGCCTCGGTGCGATCGACTGCGATCAGCTTTGCGCCTTCTCTGGTGAACAGCAGCGCAGCGGCGCGACCGATGCCGCTGCCGGCGCCGGTGATGATGACGGATTTGCCTTGCAGGCGGCCCATGCGTTTCTCCCTCGTGTTTCTCGCGCGACGCTTGCCGCGCGACGGAATTTCAAACAAGATTTCAAACGGTAAAGTGTCTTGAGACACGTTCGTCACTGACGTACAGCGACATCACACGGGATGGAAGGGTTTCGATGGCAGCCGCAGACAAGCCGAAGGTGGTCACGACACGGTGGTGGTGGGTCCGTCACGCGCCGGTGCGCAATGACGGCGGCAACATTTACGGCCAGACCGATCTCCCCTGCGACACCAGCGACACCTACGTGTTCAATGCTGTTGCCAAGGTGCTGCCACGAAACGCCGTCTGGTATTCGAGCAATCTGATGCGCACGCATCAGACTGCGGAGGCGATCTGGGCGGCCGGCTTTCCCAAGCCGGCGACGATGACATGGGAGGCCGACCTCGCCGAACAGAATCTCGGCAGCTGGCAGGGCATGAACCGCGCCGCCTTCATCGCGAGCCGCCCCGTGGGGTCGAGCTGGTTCGCTGATATCAACGAGCCCGCACCCGGCGGCGAAAGCTTCATGGATCTCTACAACCGCGCGCGCCGCATCATTGAGCGGGTCAACAATGATGCGGTCGGTCGGGACGTGATCGCGGTCGCCCATGGCGGCACCATCAAGGCGGCGCTGGGGCTGGCGCTCGACGGCCAGGTGGAGAAGGCATTGTCGTTCGACATCGACAATTGCTCGATCACGCGGCTGGATTATTTCGCAAGTCCCGAGCGTTCGGTCTGGCGGCTGCCGATGGTGAACCAGCAGCCCTGGATTGCGGACGATGCGCACGCGGAGATGCATCAGCTGGCGGGTCCGGAAGTCAAGAAGCTCGCCTGAGCCATTGTCCGGTCGCGCGACCGCGGCGTAAGCTTCAGGCCAATTCAAAATCACACTGGGAGAGAAACATGACCTTGTTCGACATGAAGGGCAAAGTTGCCGTCATCACCGGCTCGACGCGCGGCATCGGGCTTGCGATCGCCGAACGCATGGCCGAGCACGGCGCCAAGGTGGTGATCTCCTCGCGCAAGGCTGACGTCTGCGACCAGGTCGCGAAGGGGATCAACGACAAGTTCGGCAAGGGCACGGCGGTAGCGATCGCCGCCAACATCTCGTCGAAGGAAAATCTGCAAAACCTCATCGACGAGAGCAACCGTGCCTTCGGCAAGATCGACGTGCTGGTCTGCAACGCCGCCTCGAACCCGTATTACGGTCCGCTCGCCGGCATCTCCGACGATCAGTTCCGAAAGATCCTGGACAACAACATCGTTGCCAACAACTGGCTGATCTCGATGGTGGTGCCGCAGATGATCGAGCGCAAGGACGGCTCGATCATCATCGTCTCCTCGATCGGCGGTCTCAAAGGCTCGACCATCCTCGGCGCCTACGCGATCTCGAAGGCGGCCGACATGCAGCTTGCGCGCAACCTTGCTTGCGAATACGGCAAGGACAATATCCGCGTGAACTGCATCGCGCCCGGTTTGATCAAGACCGATTTTGCGAAAGCGCTGTGGGACAATCCGGAGAATTTGAAGGCCTCGACCGCGCGCTCGCCGCTGCTGCGCATCGGCATCCCCGACGAGATCGCGGGCGCCGCGGTGTTCCTGGGTTCCAAGGCCGGCGACTTCATGACCGGCCAGACCATGGTGATCGACGGCGGCGCGACGATTAGTTGAGGCCACACGAGCTGTCATCGCCCGCGAAGGCGGGCGATCCAGTACTCCGTGACATTTGTGATTGAAGCGAGGCGCTGCGGCGTACTGGATGCCCCGCCTGCTTTGCGGGGCATGACAGCGAATATGTAGAAGCAGCGTCGGCTCAATCCACCGCCGCGTAGACCAAATCCCGCACCAGCGTGCGCGTGTAGTCGCGCTGGCCCGGACCCTGGCTCATGAACACGACGAACAGATCCTCCTTCGGGTCGATCCAGAAGAACGTCCCGGCAATGCCGCTCCAGAAGTACTGGCCGACGCTGCCGGGGAACGGCGCGATGCCGGCCTCGCGGCGCACGGCGAAGCCGAGGCCAAAACCGTGGCCGGGCGATAGCAGCGTGCCGTTGGTCACGACGTGAGGTCCGAGGTGATCGGACGCCATCAGCTCCAGCGTCTTGCGGCCGATGATCCGGTTGCCATCGAGCGTGCCGCTATTGCGCAGCATCAGCGCGAAGCGGGCATAGTCCATCGTGGTCGACACCAGACCGCCGCCGCCGGACTCCATCACCGGCTGCTCCAGCATGCTAAAGAGCGCCACCTTGTCACCGGTCCAGGGATCGGCCGTGAAGGGTTCGGCGAGACGGCCGGCATTAGCCTCAGAGGTCGAGAAGCCGGTCTCGGCCATCTGAAGCGGAGCGAGGACACGCTCGGTGAGGTATGCGCCGAGCGATTTGCCGCTGACGACCTCGATGATGCGGCCGAGAATGTCGGTGGAACGGCTGTAGTTGAACTCGTCGCCGGGATGGCAGACGAGGGGGAAGCTCGCCACCAGCGCGGCGTGCTCGGCATTGGTGATCTTGCGGCTGCGTACGCGGGAGTCCTGGTAGATCTTGTGCACGGGGCCGTCGCCCTGGTGCTCATAAGTGAGACCAGAGGTGTGGCGGAGCAGGTCCTGCACCGTCATCGGCCGCTTGGGCGGAACGAGTTCCAGCTTGCCGCCGCTGACGATTCCAACCTTTTGGTCGGCGAATTCCGGAATGAATTTCGCGACGGGGTCGCTGAGGAGGAGGTGGCCATCCTCGACCAGCGTCATGATGCCGACGGACACGATCGGCTTGGTCATCGAGAAGATGCGGAAGATCGAATCATGCGCCATCGGCGCGGGGCCTGCCGGGCTCTGCTTGCCGATCGCCTCGAACCAGCCGACCTGGCCGCGGCGGGCCACCAGCACGGTAACCCCAGGCACGGTTCCCTTGTTGATCTCGCGCTTGAATGCATCCGACATCGCCTGGAGCCGAGGCCGCGACAGGCCCAGCGTTTCCGGCTTGGCCTCGGGCAAGGATGGGGTTTTCGGCGCGATCGCGGCGTGTGGGGCGGCTGTGGCGGTCATGTTCACTCCCGGGGGCACTTTATTCTCGGGGATGAACTCTGGCCCAGAAGCAGCAGTACAAACAAGCGAAGCCAGCGCGCTTCACCCTTGCAATCCAGCCGCCCCCTGTGCTTGAAAGCGCCCCTGATCCTAAGGCGACGCAGGGTCCGTAGGAGTGTAGCTCAATTGGTAGAGCACCGGTCTCCAAAACCGGGGGTCGCAGGTTCGAGCCCTGCCACTCCTGCCAGCTAACCCCCCGACGCCTGAGATCAGAAACACCCGGAAGCTCGTGCCGCGGTTCATCAGGGCGGGGTAAGCCCTTGATCCGGATCAGGTCCGGTAGGCGTGGCCACGAGCCGGCCAGCCAGCCCACACCTTGACCTTTGGCCGCATCCGCAGTATCTACGCCGCACTCGCAGCCGGCCCGTTAGACGCGGATCTCCGGCGCGGCTTTGAAATCCCCGAACAATCGAGCCCGGTTTTCCGGCTCATCCTTCGAGACAGAGGGCTGGGCCAACGGCGGCTGTTCGGGTCCCTGAAATCCTTAATGGCGTCTCAAACGATGGCAGTCAGCCCGTTCAAATTCTTGCAGGAAGTGCGCTCGGAGACCGCCAAGGTCACCTGGCCGACCCGCCGCGAGACCACGATCACCACCATCATGGTGTTCGTCATGGTTGCGGTGGCGTCGATCTTCTTCTTCGCCGCCGACCAGGTCATCCGTTACCTCATCACCTTCCTTTTGGGCATTCACTGATGGCAACAGCCGCCGCAACCCAATCTTCCGACAAGCGCTGGTACATCGTCCACGCTTATTCGAACTTCGAGAAGAAGGTCGCCGAATCGATCCGCGAGCAGGCCAAGCAGCGTGGGCTCGAGGAGCTGTTCGAGCTGGTGCTGGTGCCGACCGAAAAGGTCACGGAAGTGCGCCGCGGCCGCAAGATCGACGCCGAGCGCAAGTTCTTCCCAGGCTACGTGCTGGTGAAGATGAAGCTGACCGACGAGGCGTTTCATCTCATCAAGAACACGCCGAAGGTGACCGGCTTCCTCGGCGCTGAAAACAAGCCGATGCCGATCTCGGAATCCGAGGCCATGCGCATCCTGCACCAGGTGCAGGAGGGCGTGGAACGGCCGAAGGCGTCGGTGTCGTTCGAGATTGGCGAGAACGTGCGCGTGGCCGATGGCCCGTTCGCCTCGTTCTCGGGGGTGGTCGAGGAAATCGACGAGGCGCGCTCGCGCGTGAAGGTCGCAGTGTCGATCTTCGGCCGCGCCACGCCGGTCGAACTGGAATTCGGTCAGGTCGAGAAGGTCTGATCGGGTAGGCGTGAGGCTTCGGTCTCACGCTAGCAAGAGGCCGTGGGAGGGAGAGGGCGGTTGCCAGCCGCATCCGACCCAGACCACGAACCTGAAACCGCCGGCTTAGGCCGGCACAACAGGAGTGATACATGGCAAAGAAAGTGACCGGATACCTGAAGCTTCAGGTCCCGGCCGGTGCGGCGAATCCTTCGCCCCCGATCGGTCCCGCGCTTGGTCAGCGCGGTCTCAACATCATGGAGTTCTGCAAGGCGTTCAACGCCCAGACCCAGAAGGAAGAGAAGAACACCCCGATTCCCGTCGTGATCACGATCTACGCCGATCGTTCGTTCACGTTCGAGATGAAGACGCCGCCGATGTCCTTCTTCCTCAAGCAGGCCGCCAAGATCCAGTCCGGCTCGAAAGCTCCGGGCCGCGACAAGGCCGGCGCGGTGACCAAAGCGCAGGTGCGCGAGATCGCCGAGAAGAAGATGAAGGATCTCAATTGCGACACCATCGAATCGGCCATGAAGATGGTCGAGGGCTCTGCCCGTTCGATGGGTCTTGAAGTGGCGGGGTAAGCGGTCATGGCAATCGGAAAGCGTTTGAACAAAGCCCGCGAAGGTGTTGACCGCGAAAAGCTTTATCCGCTCGTGGACGCCATCAAGATGGTCAAGGAACGCGCGAAGGCGAAGTTCGACGAGACCATCGAGGTCGCGATCAATCTCGGCGTCGATCCGCGTCACGCTGACCAGATGGTCCGTGGCGTCGTGACCCTGCCGAACGGCACCGGCCGTACGCTCCGCGTCGGCGTGTTCGCCCGCGGCGCCAAGGCCGATGAGGCCAAGGCTGCGGGTGCCGACGTCGTCGGTGCCGAAGACCTGGTCGAGAAGGTGCAGAACGGCACGATCGAGTTCGACCGCTGCATCGCCACCCCCGACATGATGCCGCTGGTTGGCCGTCTCGGTAAGGTGCTCGGCCCGCGCGGCCTGATGCCGAACCCGAAGATCGGTACCGTGACCATGGACGTCACCGGTGCGGTGAAGGGTGCGAAGGGCGGCTCGGTCGAGTTCCGCGTCGAGAAGGCCGGTATCTTGCAGGCTGGTGTTGGCAAGGCCTCGTTCTCCGAGGAGAAGCTGGTCGAAAACATCAAGGCGCTGACGGACGCGGTCGCCAAGGCCAAGCCGGCCGGCTCCAAGGGCACCTACATCCAGCGCGTTGCGGTGTCCTCGACCATGGGCCCGGGCGTGAAGGTCGAGCCGGGCACTATTCTCGGCTAAGGTTTGGAAATTGCATGAGGCGAGGGGCGGAATCGGTCGACCGATTCCGCCCCTCGTCGTTTGTGACGGCGTTCACTGGAAACAAGAACAATGGCTGACAAGGTCCTGATCTACTCGCGCTTTCCCAAGACCATGATGGCGCGCTTCGCCGAGCGTTTCGAATTGCTCGACACCGGCGGCAAGCCGCCGCGAGAGGTGTTTCCGGCGGACGAACTCGGCGGCATCCGCGCGATGCTCACCGCGGGCGGCACGCCGCTCGATGCGGAGGCGATGGACCTGTTTCCGAAGCTGGGCGCGATCGTCTGCTACGGCACCGGCTATGACGGCATCGACCTGAAAGCGGCCGCCGCGCGCAACATCGCGGTCGGCCACAGCCCCGGGGCCAATGCGGCTTCGGTTGCCGACATCGCGATGACCCTGATGCTCGCGACTACGCGGCGGATCCTGGCTGCCGACCAATATGTCCGCAGCGGTGATTGGGCTGGCGCAAAGCAGTCGCCGATGATGCGCCCGCAGGCCGGGATGCCCGGCCGCCGCATCGGCGTCTATGGCATGGGCGAGATCGGCCGCAAGATCGCGGCGCGCTGTGCCGCCTTCGAGAGCGAAGTCGGCTATTTCAGCCGCAGCAAGTACGATCTGCCGTATCAATATTTCCCGTCGCTGGAGGCGCTCGCCGACTGGTGCAGCGTGCTGATGATCGCAGTCCGCGCCGGCGCCGAGACCCAGCACGCCGTCGACGCCAATATCCTCAAGCGCCTCGGCGAGGACGGCTATGTCGTCAACATCTCCCGCGGTTCGGTGATCGATGAGAAGGCTCTGGTCACAGCGCTCTCCGACAAGACCATCGCCGGCGCCGGCCTCGACGTCTACGAGAAGGAGCCGCACGCCCCTGATGCCCTGACGGCGCTGCCCAATGTGGTGCTGGCCCCGCATATCGGCGGCCACACCCTCGAATCGCACGTGGCGATGCAGAACTGCGTACTGGCGAACCTGACTGGGTTTTTCGCCGGCCAAGGGCTGCCATATGCGGTCGAAACGGCCTGAATTCGATCCTTATCGGCCCGGATCAAGCCCGGCCGACAATCGATTGGAACTGGTGTGAATTTTGCTCTTGGCAAGCAGGCAGAGAGCGGTTAAAGAACCGCTTCCGGACGGACCGGCCTTGGCTGGTGCGTTCGTGCACGCATTCCGAAAACCCGACACGATAGGAGATCATTCCTTTTCAGGACGTCCGTAAGGATTTGCCGGAAAAGGAAGGAAAACCATCGGTTGGTGGGATGCGGGCAGAGGTCAGACGGTTCGCCGGCTGGCCTTGTCCTGTCCAAGACTGCAGGCGCCCGCGGGGAATTTCGATTTCTCAACGGCTTAATCGCATGGCCTGCATAGACGGGTGAAGACCGGATTTCACTTCGCCTCCCACTTTCAGGTGGTTGCGGAATGGGTTTGGTTCGGACCTCGACACGCCGTGGGCCTTAGCGGGTTCCCGGAGGGCAGGCTTTGAATTGTCGTCTTGCCCGGCGTGTCCGATGGGTTTTGACCCTGAGGTTAGGTTTGGGCGGGACGATGGGTGCAACCCGGCGGTCCCGCTTTTGCGATGACCGCCAACCGGAAAGAGCTTGCTGTGGAACGAGCGGCAAAAAAGGAAGCGGTCGAACAGCTCAATGGGGTCTTCAAGACCACGAGCGTCGCGGTCGTTGCCCAATATTCCGGCCTGACCGTTGCCCAGATGCAGAAGCTGCGTACGCAGATGAAGCAGGCTGGCGCCTCGGTGAAGGTCTCGAAGAACCGTCTCGCCAAAATTGCTCTTGAAGGCACTGACGTCGTTGCCATCGGTCCCATGCTGAAGGGACCGACCGTGATCGCCACTTCGAACGATCCGGTAGCGGCGCCAAAGGTCGCCGTCGAATTCGCCAAGACGAACGAAAAGTTCGTCATCATTGGCGGGTCGATGGGAACGACCGTCCTGAATGTCGACGGCGTGAAGGCTCTTGCCTCGCTGCCGTCGCTTGACGAACTGCGCGCCAAGATCGTCGGCCTCCTTGTGGCCCCGGCGACCAAGCTCGCTCAGCTCGCAAACGCGCCCGCGGGCAAGCTCGCGCGCGTCATCCAGGCTTATGCCTCAAAGAGCGAAGCGGCCTGACGCCCTTCGCAAAACTCAAACCCGAACCAGACTAGTTTAAGGAAACAGAACAATGGCTGACTTGCAGAAAATCGTTGACGACCTCTCGAGCCTCACCGTGCTCGAAGCCGCCGAACTCGCCAAGCTCCTCGAAGAAAAGTGGGGCGTGTCCGCCGCTGCGGCAGTGGCCGTTGCCGGTCCCGCCGCCGCTGCCGCCGCTCCGGCGGAAGAGAAGACCGAGTTCACGGTCGTTCTGGCCGCCGCCGGCGAGAAGAAGATCGAAGTCATCAAGGAAGTCCGCGCCATCACCGGCCTGGGCCTGAAGGAAGCAAAGGACCTCGTCGAGGGCGCGCCGAAGCCTGTCAAGGAAGGCGTGAACAAGGACGAGGCCGAGAAGCTCAAGGCCCAGCTCGAGAAGGCTGGCGCGAAGGTCGAGCTCAAGTAAGCCCAGCTTACTTGAGCGAGATCCCGGGCAAGCGTCAGCGCGACCCGGGATCCCGACCCGCAAATTCGGTGGCTGTTTCCGGCCTTGGAGCGGCGGGTCTAATGCAAAAGGCGTGCGACGGAACGTCCCGACGCAGGCTGAACACGAAAAAGTGTGGGGATTTGAGGGTTTACCCCTCGAATCTCCACTATTGTCGCCCCATATCGGGTCGACAGCACGAAAGCGCGGTGGGCAGGGATGCGGGATTTCCCTGTAAGCCGTTGGGAGAGCAAGCTATTTCGGGCTTTTGCAGTCCGTGAAAACGATCGTTGTGACGGGCGGGCGTGCCTATGCGCCCCGCGCGTCGTTTTGCGTTTTGAAGGTCTGAAGAACAGATTCAGGACATGACGGCCTGAAACTGGACTTCTGGTCCCCAAAACGGGTTCGAAAAATTCAACCCGGGGAGCGGCGGCAGCTGCGTTCCGGACGGCGCGCCCAAAGCGGGCGACGAAATGAGAGGCCACGATGGCGCAGCAGACATTCACCGGTCGCAAACGCGTTCGCAAGTTCTTCGGACACATCAAGGAAGTCGCCGAGATGCCGAACCTCATCGAGGTTCAGAAGGCGTCCTATGACCAGTTCCTGATGGTCGACGAACCCCAGGGCGGGCGGTCGGACGAGGGCTTGCAGGCGGTGTTCCGCTCGGTGTTCCCGATCTCGGACTTCTCCGGCACCTCGATGCTGGAATTCGTCCGCTACGAGTTCGAGCCGCCGAAGTACGATGTCGACGAGTGCCGCCAGCGCGGCATGACCTTCGCGGCACCCCTCAAGGTGACGCTGCGCCTCATCGTGTTCGATATCGACGAGGAAACCGGCGCGAAGTCGGTGAAGGACATCAAGGAGCAGGACGTCTACATGGGCGACATTCCGCTCATGACGATGAACGGCACCTTCATCGTCAACGGCACCGAGCGCGTCATCGTCTCGCAGATGCACCGTTCGCCCGGCGTGTTCTTCGATCACGACAAGGGCAAGACCCATTCCTCGGGCAAGCTCTTGTTCGCCGCCCGCGTGATCCCGTATCGCGGCTCCTGGCTCGACATCGAGTTCGACGCCAAGGACATCGTCTATGCGCGTATCGACCGTCGCCGCAAGCTTCCGGTGACGTCGCTGATGTTCGCGCTCGGCCTCGACGGCGAGGCGATCCTCAGCACCTTCTACAAGAAGATCCAATACAAGCGGATCAAGGAAGGCTGGCGCGTTCCGTTCGACGCCAATCGTTTCCGCGGCTACTCGACCATCAACGATTTGATCGACGCCGACACCGGCAAGGTCGTGCTCGAGGCCGGCAAGAAGCTCACCGTGCGCGGTGCGCGTCAGATGCAGGAAAAGGGGCTCAAGGCGCTGCGCCTGTCGGATGCGGAACTCGTCGGCAACTACATCGCCGAGGACCTCGTCAATCCGAAGACCGGCGAAATCCACGCGGAAGCCGGTGAAGAGATCACCGACAAGTCCATGAAGGCCCTCAACGAGCAGGGCTACAAGGAGCTGCCGCTGCTCGACATCGACCACGTCAATGTCGGCGCCTACATCCGCAACACGCTCTCGGCCGACAAGAACATGACGCGCGAGGACGCGCTGTTCGACATCTACCGCGTGATGCGTCCGGGCGAGCCGCCGACGCTGGATTCGGCGCAGGCGATGTTCCAGTCGCTGTTCTTCGACGCCGAGCGTTACGACCTCTCCGCGGTCGGCCGCGTCAAGATGAACATGCGCCTCGACCTCGATGCGCCCGACACCCAGCGTACGCTCCGCAAGGAAGACATCCTCTCCGTCATCAAGACGCTGGTGGATTTGCGCGACGGCAAGGGCGAGATCGACGACATCGACCATCTCGGCAACCGCCGTGTGCGTTCGGTCGGCGAGCTCATGGAGAACCAATACCGCATCGGCCTTCTCCGCATGGAGCGTGCCATCAAGGAGCGCATGTCCTCGGTCGACATCGACACGGTCATGCCGCAGGACCTGATCAACGCCAAGCCGGCGGCTGCCGCCGTGCGCGAGTTCTTCGGCTCCTCGCAGCTCTCGCAGTTCATGGACCAGACCAACCCGCTGTCGGAGATCACCCACAAGCGCCGTCTCTCGGCGCTTGGACCCGGCGGTCTGACCCGCGAACGTGCCGGCTTCGAGGTGCGCGACGTGCATCCGACGCATTACGGCCGCATCTGCCCGATCGAGACGCCGGAAGGTCCGAACATCGGCCTGATCAACTCGCTCGCGACCTTCGCGCGCGTGAACAAGTACGGCTTCGTCGAGACGCCTTATCGCAAGGTCAAGGACGGCCGCGTCACCGACGAGGTCGTGTACCTCTCGGCGATGGAAGAGGGCCGCTACACGGTCGCGCAGGCCAACGTGCCGCTCGACCCGAAGGGCCGCTTCACCGAAGACACCGTGGTCTGCCGTCACGCCGGCGAAGTCTTGCCGGTGACGCCGGACAAGGTCGACTACATGGACGTGTCGCCGAAGCAGCTCGTTTCGGTCGCAGCCGCGCTGATCCCGTTCCTCGAGAACGACGACGCCAACCGCGCGTTGATGGGCTCGAACATGCAGCGCCAGGCGGTGCCGCTGGTTCGCGCCGAGGCGCCGTTCGTCGGCACCGGCATGGAAGGCGTGGTTGCGCGTGACTCGGGTGCTGCGATCGCGGCACGCCGTTCGGGCGTGATCGACCAGATCGATGCGACCCGCATCGTCATCCGTGCGACGGAAGATCTCGATCCGACCAAGTCGGGCGTCGATATCTACCGGCTGATGAAGTACCAGCGCTCCAACCAGTCGACCTGCATCAACCAGCGTCCGCTGGTGAAGGTCGGTGATATCGTCAAGAAGGGCGACATCATCGCCGACGGTCCGTCGACCGATCTCGGCGAGCTCGCGCTCGGCCGTAACGTGCTGGTCGCGTTCATGCCGTGGAACGGCTACAACTTCGAAGACTCGATCCTGCTCTCCGAGCGGATCGTGAAGGAAGACGTCTTCACCTCGATCCACATCGAGGAGTTCGAGGTGATGGCCCGCGACACCAAGCTCGGGCCTGAGGAAATCACCCGCGACATTCCGAACGTCTCGGAAGAAGCGCTGAAGAACCTCGACGAAGCCGGCATCGTGTACATCGGCGCGGAAGTCCGCGCCGGCGACATCCTGGTCGGCAAGATCACGCCGAAGGGCGAAAGCCCGATGACGCCGGAAGAGAAGCTTCTGCGCGCCATCTTCGGCGAGAAGGCTTCCGACGTTCGCGACACCTCGTTGCGCGTTCCTCCGGGCGTGCAGGGCACCATCGTCGAAGTGCGCGTGTTCAACCGGCACGGCGTCGACAAGGACGAGCGTGCGCTGGCGATCGAACGGGAAGAGATCGAGCGTCTGGCCAAGGACCGCGACGACGAGCAGGCGATCCTGGACCGCAACGTCTACAACCGTCTTGCCGAGCTTCTCGAGGGACGGCAGGGCATTGCCGGTCCGAAGGGCTTCAAGAAGGACACCAAGATCACCCGTGCGGTGCTCGAGGAGTACCCGAAGTCGCAGTGGTGGCTGTTCGCTTCGCCGAACGACAAGCTGATGGCCGAGATCGAGGCCATGCGGAAGCAGTACGACGAGTCGAAGAAGGGGCTCGAGCAGCGCTTCCTCGACAAGGTCGAGAAGCTTCAGCGCGGTGACGAATTGCCGCCCGGCGTGATGAAGATGGTCAAGGTCTTCGTCGCGGTGAAGCGCAAGATCCAGCCCGGCGACAAGATGGCCGGCCGCCACGGCAACAAGGGCGTGGTGTCGAAGATCGTGCCGATCGAGGATATGCCGTTCCTGGAAGACGGTACGCATGCCGACATCGTGCTCAATCCGCTGGGCGTGCCCTCGCGCATGAACGTCGGACAGATCCTCGAGACGCATCTCGGCTGGGCTTGCGCCGGCCTCGGCAAGCGCATCGGCCAGACAGTTGATGCGTATCTGGCGAAGCAGGACATCAGGCCGCTGAAGGAAACCTTGAAGAAGGTCTACGGCGAGGACGAGACGATCAAGTCGCTCAACGACGGCGAACTGATCGAGCTCGGCCGCAATCTGAGCCACGGCGTGCCGATCGCGACGCCGGTGTTCGATGGTGCCAAGGAAGCCGACATCGAGGAGATGCTGAAGCTCGCAGGTCTCGACGCTTCGGGCCAGTCGACCGTCTATGACGGCCGCACCGGCGATGCCTTCGATCGCAAGGTGACCGTGGGCTACATCTACATGCTCAAGCTGCACCATCTCGTCGACGACAAGATCCACGCGCGTTCGATCGGTCCGTACTCGCTCGTCACCCAGCAGCCGCTGGGTGGTAAGGCGCAGTTCGGCGGCCAGCGCTTCGGTGAAATGGAAGTGTGGGCGCTCGAAGCTTACGGCGCGGCCTACACGCTCCAGGAGATGCTGACCGTGAAGTCGGACGACGTCGCCGGCCGTACCAAGGTGTACGAGGCGATCGTGCGTGGCGACGACACCTTCGAGGCCGGTATTCCGGAATCGTTCAACGTGCTGGTCAAGGAAATGCGCTCGCTCGGCCTCAACGTCGACCTGCACAATTCCAAGGTCGGGCCGGGGACTGCGGAAGCGGCCGAGTAACGCAATCTATCATGCCCGGCCGGCTCGGCCGGGCATCGGCGCCCCTCCCAAGGCCTTGAGGGAAGGGCGCCCCGCATAGTGATTTTCGAATTTGCTGCCGGAGGCGACCGGCACGCGAGGAGAAGACGATGAACCAAGAAATTATGAATCTCTTTAACCCGACGACGCCGGCTCAGGTCTTCGACCAGATCCGGATTTCGATCGCGAGCCCCGAGAAGATTCTGTCCTGGTCGTACGGCGAGATCAAGAAGCCGGAGACCATCAACTACCGTACCTTCAAGCCCGAGCGCGACGGCCTGTTCTGCGCGCGCATCTTCGGGCCGATCAAGGATTACGAGTGCTTGTGCGGCAAGTACAAGCGCATGAAGTACAAGGGCATCATCTGCGAGAAGTGCTCGGTCGAGGTCACGCTGTCGCGCGTCCGGCGCGAGCGCATGGGCCATATCGAGCTCGCGGCGCCCGTTGCCCACATCTGGTTCCTGAAGTCGCTGCCCTCGCGCATCGGCCTTCTGCTGGACATGACGCTGAAGGATCTCGAGCGGATCCTCTACTTCGAATATTACGTCGTTCTCGAGCCGGGCCTCACCGCGCTGAAGGACCGTCAGCTGCTGTCGGAAGACGAGTATCTGAAGGCGCAGGACGAGTACGGCCAGGATTCCTTCACTGCCATGATCGGCGCGGAAGCGATCCGCGAGCTGCTCAAGGGCATGGACCTCGAGAAGCTCGAGCTGACCTTGCGCGCGGAGATGCAGGAGACCGACTCCGACATCAAGCACAAGAAGCTCGCCAAGCGCCTGAAGATCGTCGAAGCGTTCCGCCATTCCGGCAACAAGCCGGAATGGATGATCCTGACCGTGGTCCCGGTGATCCCGCCGGACCTGCGTCCGCTGGTGCCGCTGGACGGCGGCCGCTTCGCGACCTCGGACCTCAACGACCTCTACCGCCGCGTCATCAACCGCAACAACCGCTTGAAGCGGCTGATGGAGCTGCGCGCGCCGGACATCATCATCCGCAACGAGAAGCGCATGCTTCAGGAGGCCGTCGACGCGTTGTTCGACAACGGCCGCCGCGGTCGCGTCATCACCGGTGCCAACAAGCGTCCGCTGAAGTCGCTCGCCGACATGCTCAAAGGCAAGCAGGGCCGCTTCCGCCAGAACCTGCTCGGCAAGCGCGTCGACTATTCGGGCCGTTCGGTGATCGTGGTCGGTCCCGAGCTGCGCCTGCATCAGTGCGGCCTGCCGAAGAAGATGGCGCTCGAGCTGTTCAAGCCGTTCATCTATTCGCGGCTTGACGCCAAGGGTCTGTCCACCACCGTCAAGCAGGCGAAGAAGCTCGTCGAGAAGGAGCGGCCCGAGGTCTGGGATATCCTGGACGAGGTGATCCGCGAGCATCCGGTGCTCTTGAACCGCGCGCCGACGCTGCATCGCCTGGGCATCCAGGCGTTCGAGCCGGTGCTGATCGAGGGTAAGGCGATCCAGCTTCATCCGCTGGTTTGCGCCGCGTTCAACGCCGACTTCGACGGCGACCAGATGGCCGTGCACGTTCCGCTGTCGCTCGAAGCGCAGCTGGAAGCGCGCGTCCTGATGATGTCGACCAACAACATCCTGCATCCGGCAAACGGTCAGCCGATCATCGTGCCGTCGCAGGACATCGTGCTCGGTCTCTATTACGTCTCGGTCATGCGGGAAGGCCTGCCCGGCGAGGGCAAGCGGTTCGGCGACATGGCCGAGCTCGAGCATGCCCTGCACGCGAAGGTCATCCACCTCCACACCAAGATCAAGTATCGGTGGCAGGGCATGGATGAGACCGGCAAGGTCTCGACGCGCTGGATCGAGACCACTGCGGGTCGCGTCATGCTCGGCAATCTGCTGCCGAAGAACCCGCGGATTTCGTACGAGATCATCAACAAGCTGATGACCAAGCGCGAAATCTCCGGCGTGATCGACCAAGTCTACCGCCACTGCGGTCAGAAGGAGACGGTGATCTTCTGCGACCGCATCATGGCGCTCGGCTTCTACAACGCGTTCAAGGCCGGCATCTCGTTCGGCAAGGACGACATGGTCGTGCCGCACTCCAAGTGGAAGATCGTCGATGCCACCCGTACGCTGGCGAGGGATTTCGAGCAGCAGTACAATGACGGTCTGATCACCCATGGCGAGAAGTACAACAAGGTCGTCGACGCCTGGTCGAAGGCGACCGAGGAAATCGCCAAGGCGATGATGAAGGAGATCTCCTCGACCAAGAAGACGGCGAGCGGAGCGGATGCCGACATCAACTCGATCTACATGATGGCGCACTCCGGTGCGCGTGGTTCGCCGGCGCAGATGCGCCAGCTCGCCGGCATGCGCGGCCTGATGGCCAAGCCGTCGGGCGAGATCATCGAGACGCCGATCATCTCGAACTTCAAGGAAGGTCTCTCGGTGCTCGAGTACTTCAACTCGACCCACGGCGCCCGTAAGGGCCTCGCGGATACCGCGTTGAAGACCGCGAACTCCGGCTACCTGACGCGGCGTCTGGTCGACGTGGCGCAGGACTGCATCATCACGCAGGACGATTGCGGCACCAAGCTCGGCATCAAGATGCGCGCCATCATCGATGCCGGCACCGTGGTCGCTTCGCTCGGCTCGCGCATCCTCGGACGCACGGCCTGCGAAGACGTGCGTGACAGCTCGGGCAAGGTGATCATCAAGCGCGGTGTCTTGATGGAAGAGAGCCATCTCGATGCCATCCATCAGGGTGGCGTCCAGGAGGTGAAGATCCGCTCGGCACTGACCTGCGAGCTCGTCAACGGCATCTGCGGCAAGTGCTACGGCCGCGACCTCGCCCGCGGCACGCCGGTCAACCACGGCGAAGCGGTCGGCGTCATCGCGGCGCAGTCGATCGGCGAGCCGGGCACCCAGCTCACCATGCGCACCTTCCACATCGGCGGTGCGGCGCAGCTCAACGAGCAATCGTTCGTCGAATCCAATTTCGACGGCAAGATCGTGATCCGGAACAAGGCCATCGCCCGTAACAGCGAAGGCCATCTGGTCGCGATGGTGCGCAACATGGTGGTGGCGATCGTCGATGCCGAAGGCACCGAGCGGGCAACGCACCGTATCCAGTACGGTTCGCGCCTGCATGTCGACGAGGGCGACTCCGTCAAGCGCGGCCAGCGTATCGCGGAGTGGGATCCCTACAGCCGTCCGCTTCTCACCGAGGTCGAAGGTACCATCGGCTTCGAGGATCTGGTCGAGGGGCAGTCGATCACGGAAACGCTGGACGAAGCCACCGGTATCGCCAAGCGCGTGGTCATCGACTGGCGCTCGCAGCGCGGCGGTGCGGACTTGCGTCCGGCCATCGTGGTCAAGGGCAAGGACGGCAAGGTCCTTAAGCTCGCCCGTGGCGGCGATGCCCGCTACATGCTGTCGGTCGACGGCATTCTGTCGGTCGACGTCGGAGCCAAGGTCCAGGCGGGCGACATCCTCGCCCGTGTCTCGACCGAAAGCGCCAAGACGCGCGACATCACCGGCGGTCTGCCGCGGGTGGCGGAATTGTTCGAGGCACGGCGTCCGAAGGATGCGGCGATCATCGCCGAAATCGCGGGCACCATCCGGTTCGGGCGCGACTACAAGAACAAGCGTCGCATCTCGATCGAGCCGATGGACAAGACCGACGAGGCACGCGAGTACCTGATCCCGAAGGGCAAGCACATCCACCTTCAGGACGGCGACGTCGTCGAAAAGGGCGACTTCATCGTGGAAGGCAACCCGGCACCGCACGACATTCTGGCGGTCAAGGGCATCGAGGAGCTCGCGGCCTATCTGGTCAACGAGATCCAGGAGGTCTACCGGCTCCAGGGCGTGCTCATCAACGACAAGCACATCGAGGTGATTGTCCGTCAGATGCTCCAGAAGGTGGAAGTCACCGACCAGGGCGACACGGACATGATCTCGGGCGAGCAGATCGACAAGATCGAGTTCGACCAGATCAACGAGAAGGCCAAGGAAGAGGGCAAGAAGATCGCCACGGGTACGCCGGTTCTGCTCGGCATCACCAAGGCGAGCCTCCAGACCCGCTCCTTCTTCTCGGCGGCCTCGTTCCAGGAGACCACCCGCGTCCTCACGGAAGCGGCGGTCAACGGCAAGGTCGATCCGCTCGAGGGTCTCAAGGAGAACGTCATTGTCGGCCGGCTGATCCCGGCAGGCACCGGCGCCTCTATGGCCAAGATCCGCGAAGTCGCCGTGAAGCGCGACAAGATGATCCTCGACGAGCGCGAGAAGCAGGCGGCTGTCGTGCCGCCGGCGCCGGAAGTAGAGCCCATGGCGCTGCCGCCCGCGGAATGACGGTTCATCCGTAAGAATACCGAGGACAATGAAAAGGCCGGCGCAAGCCGGCCTTTTTGCTGCTTTGTTTGCTTGCTGCGGTGCAGGACCAACCTTTGTTCATCTTTCCTTCAGGCGGAAAAGAGCTTCTGCTAAGGGAGCTTAGACCGGTGGTCCCGTGACGGGGGCACGGCCGGAGACCACGGAACTGACATGCTTGATCTCGCAATCGTTGGCGGCGGCCCCGGCGGGCTGATGAGCGCCTGGTACCTGAAGCGTAAGCTCGGCGACCTCTGCCGCATCACCATCTACGAGGCCTCCGACCGGCTCGGCGGCAAGATCGTCACGCGTAAATTCGATTCCGCGCCCGCGATGTACGAGGCCGGCGTCGCCGAGATCTACGACTACTCCATGACCGGGCCCGACCCGCTGCGCGAGCTGATCCAGCATTTTGGCTTGCAGACCATTCCGATGGACGCCGAGCAGGTGCAGTTCGGCGGCGAGCTCCTCAACGACGTCGCCGGCATGCGCCGCAAATACGGTGCGAAGACCGCGGCCGCCATCGAGGCGTTCCGCAAGCGTTGCGCCGACAAGATGTCGCCGATCGAATATTACGAAGGCGTCGGCGCACACGACAACGAGAATCCCTGGGCCTACAAGACCGCCGAGCAGGTGCTCGATGAAGAGGTCGAGGACGAGACCGCAAAGCGTTTCTTCAAGGTGATGGCGCGCTCCGACCTCGCCACCGAGAGCCACAACACCAACGGGCTCAACGCGCTCAAGAACTATTTGATGGATGTCGACGGCTATATCGGCCTCTACTCCATCCAGAACGGCAACGAGCAGATCGTCGAGTGCCTTCAGTCGGAGGTCAATGCCGACATCCAGCTCAATCACCGTGTGCTCGCCGTCGGCAAGGCGTCGACCGGGCGCTATCAGCTCAAGATGATGAACGGCAAGGGACCGGAGACGCGCGACTTCGATCTCGTGCTGGTCTGCCTGCCGCATTCCTGGCTTGCGACCATGGGCTGGGAAGGCGAGCAGCTCCGCAAGTCGATGGTCAAGCACGTCTCCTAT
Source organism: Bradyrhizobium sp. LTSP849 (assembly GCF_000938255.1). Taxonomy (GTDB): domain Bacteria; phylum Pseudomonadota; class Alphaproteobacteria; order Rhizobiales; family Xanthobacteraceae; genus Bradyrhizobium. The sequence goes on from NZ_JYMR01000049.1 coordinate 126,944, forward strand.
TTCGATCGGCCGGCGCATTATTTGCGCGTCTCGGTCCTGTTCGATACGCCGTTCTGGGGCGACAAGATTTCCGGCGCCTGGTTCATGTCGGAAGCCTTCGGCGGCTGCTGCGTCTACAACGAGGGCGCGCGCCACGACGTCGGCAAGCACGGCGTGCTGAACTGGCTGATTCCCGGCTCCGACGCGCTGGCCTTCGCCAATTTGTCGGACCAGGAGCTGATCGATGCGGCGCTGAAATCGCTGCCGGCTTCGCTCGGCAATGCGTGCGCGCATTTCATGGAAGGCAAGATCCACCGCTGGCTGTCGTCGGTGAACGCTATTCCGGGCGGTCTGCCCGTGCGCGACGTCATGACCAATCACCGGCCCGAGCCGAAGGAGCATCCCGGCATCGTGGTGGTCGGCGACTATCTGTTCGACTCGACGCTGAACGGCCTACTCGACTCATCGGATGCGGCGACCGACATCATCCTGACCGAGATGATGCGCCTGCGCCGCGCGCGCAGCCAGGATGCGAAGCCGCTGTCGAACAAGATCGACCGCGAATATTTCGAGAACTATCGCGGCCAGGGCCCGTACGGCGAAGCGTGGCAGCAATTCACGGATCCCGACTATCTGGCAAAACTGATCGGCATCGTCTGGGGCAAGGCGAAGGGCGCCAAGCTGCTGGTCGCGGGCTCCGCGAGCGGCGAGCTGGTTGGCGCGCTGCGCGAGCGCGGCATCGATGCCTTCGGCATCGAGAACAACCGCGCCATCCACGCCAGGACGCCGAAGGCGCTCAAGAAGTACAACAAGCTCGGCTCGATCACCGACATGCCGTTCAAGGACGGTGCGTTCGACTTCGTGTTCGAGACCAGCCTCTGCCATATTTCCCCGAAGCAGGTGGTCCGCGCGATCAAGGAGCTGAACCGCGTGGTCAGGACCGGCGTCGTATTCGGCTCGGTGACTTCGGACATGGCGCCTGCGCTGATCGATCGCTACGATTTGTTGCGCGGCGTCAAGAAGCTCGGCACCTGGTGGGAATGGTCCGAGCTGTTCTTCGGCAACGGCTTCGATCTTGCGATGCACCGCAAGGACTGCACCGACGCGCTCTGGGAGGCGACGCTCGCCGCCAACAAGGGCCCGGGTCAATGGTATGCCGACGCCGACAGCTTGCGCTATTCGTTCTTCGACAAGGTCGAGGACGAAGGCGACGACTAGCGCTTGGGATCGAATGAACTCGCCAATTGCTTTGCCGAATTCATCCTGATCGCATAGAATCGGTGCAATAGCGGCCGTCCGCTATTTCTCTGCTTTCTCTGCGGTCATGCCGGCCGTCAGCATCGGTTGGTTTCATGGCGTCCAGGCCTCTCTCTCCCGACAAACAGAAGCTCGCTGCGCAAGAGGCGACGGAGCTGGAAGACAAACTCGTGGCCGCAGACAAGCCCGAGCTTGAAGACGACGAGGACGACGAAGACGAGGACGACGAGCTTGAGCTCGACGACGACGATGAGGACGAGGACCTCGTCGTATTTACCGCCCGCGAAGCCGCCGGCGCGCTCGCAACCATCTGGGGTTTCGTCAAACCCCATCTCTCCAACTACAAGCGGACATTGGCGTATGTAGCGTTCGGCGTCATGGTCGAGACGCTGTTCAACGTCATCATGCCGCTCAGCCTGAAATTCCTGATCGACGACGCGCTCGGCGAGGAAGACTTCCAGGCGCTGTACAAGATCCTCGGTGTGCTCGCGGTCGCCGGCATCTTCACCTCGATCGTGGCGGTCTGGTACGAGCGCTGGGACGCGCGGTTAGCTGCCTGCATCATCGCCGACGTTCGCAAGCGGCTGTTCGAGCACATCCAGGACCTGCCGGCGGCCTATTTCGGCCGCACCAAACGCGGCGAGATCCTGTCGCGCTTTTCCGTCGACCTCGCTGCCTTCGAAGGCTCGGTCAAGACCTTCGCCAACAGTGCGGCGTTGCCGTTCCTGGAGTTGATCGCCGGCATCATCCTGATGTTCTTCCTCAACTGGCAGCTCGCGGTGGTCGCGCTCTTGGTGTTTCCGATCACGCTGATCGGCCCGCGCATGCTGACGCCGAAGGCGGTGCAGGCGAATTACGAGCAGAAGCTCAACGAATCCGCGCTGCTCGGCATGGTGCAGGAGAACGTGGCGGCGCAGGCCGTGATCAAGGCGTTCAGCCTGCAACGCAGGATGTTCGGCTTCTTCAGCTTCCGCAACGACGAGACGCGCAACAGGATGGCGTCGGCGGCGTTCCTGTCGACCATGGTGGAGCGGACGGTCACCATCTCGGTGCTGCTGCTGCACCTCGTGGTGCTCGCGATCGGCGCCTATCTGGCGACCAAGGGCCAGATCACCATCGGCACCTTCGTCACGTTCGAGAGCGCGTTCTGGGAGGTGTCCTACAACATCGCCCATGTCATGCATTTCATCCCGGTGTCGATCTCCTCGGCCGCCGCGGTCCGCCACATCCAGGAACTCCTGGACGAACCGACGCGCGGCGCCGATCGTCCCGGCGCGCCAGATCTGCCGCGCATTACCCACGACATCACCTTCGACCATGTGACGTTCCAGTACGAGGGCAGCCAGACGCCGGTGCTGGACAATCTCAGCCTCAAGCTCAACGTCGGCAAGCGCATCGCCATCGTCGGCCCCTCAGGCTCCGGCAAGAGCACGCTGCTCAATCTGATCCTGCGGCTCTATGTGCCGGACGAGGGCCGCGTCACCATCGACGGCGTCGATGTCCGCAAGGTGACGCTGGATTCGCTGCGCCGGAGCATGGCGGTCGTGTTCCAGGAGAACATGTTGTTCAACATGTCGATCCGCGAGAACATCCGCCTCGGCAAGGAGGGCGCGACCGACGAGGAGGTGGCGGAGGCGGCCAAGAAGGCCGAGATCCACCGCTACATCATGAGCCTGCCGCAGCGCTACGACACGCCGGTCGGCGAGCGCGGCGATACCTTGTCGGGCGGCCAGCGCCAGCGCATCGCGATCGCGCGCGCGGTCATCCGCAATCCCTCCGTGCTGCTGCTGGATGAGGCGACCTCGGCGCTGGACCAGACCACGGAGGCCGCGATCAACCGCACGCTACTGAAGGTCGCCAAGGGCCGCACCATGATCTGGTCGACCCACCGCCTGACCTCGGTGGTCGAGATGGACGAGATCATCGTGATTTCAGGGGGCAGGGCGATCGAGCGCGGCTCGCACGCCGAACTGCTCGCCAAGAACGGCACCTATCGCCAGCTGTGGAACGATCAGATCCACCAGCCCCACGGCGCTGCGGCTCACGCCGACGACGATAGCGACGACGAGGACGACGAGGATGATGAGGACGAGGACGACGAGGAGGAGTGACCGAGGAAGTTCGGCTCCAGATGGAACACGCCGCCAAGCCGTCGCAATAGTCCCTGGGTCGACCACGCGAAGAAGCGCGCCCAGCGCTGCGCCGTCCAGTACGGGCTCGTCGCGACCGAAACGGAGCGGAAGTCGAACGCCTTAGCCGCCGACCATTCATCGCAAGCCCGCTTGACCGGATCGGCGTAGAAGGTGGCGAGCTTGTCCGCGTCCATCCCGTCGGAAGCCAGCCACTGCGGGACGTGGACGTTGCAGAGCCGCTCGACGTCGGTGAACACCTTGTCGCAGCCGGTGCCGGCGACCGGGCAGGAGGTTGAGAAGGCGTCGCCCACCAGCACCAGGCCAGGCTGATGGCTGGCGTCGTTCACATAGAGATCGACCGGGCGGATCTTCATCTCGCCCGCGATGTCGAAGGGGCCGGTGATGCGCTTCAGCCGCGGCAGGGCGGCGTCCAGTGTCTCGCTAGGTGCGCGGCGCAGCTCACGCAGCCAGGGATCGTCGAAGCCGCGGTAGACGAACAAATTGGCGCGCATCCGCGTGCCGATCGGAAACAGCGTGATGTAGGGGATGCGGTCGCTCGGCCGCTCCGAGAAATAGGTCAGTGCCGGAAAATCGAACGAGGTCCTTCCGGCCGGCACGATGTCGAACCCGATCGAGATCGAATGGCAGGCACTGATGACCTTGCGCGTGATGCCGAGCTGATGGCGCAGGCCGACGTTCAATCCGTTGGCGAGCACGATGAGGCGGGCCGAGACCGTGGTGTCGTTGGCGAGCGTGATTCTCTGCCGCTCCGGGCTCGTTTCGATCGACACCGCCTTGGCCCAGACGCGCTCGACATTCTCGGGGATCTCGTCGCGGATCGCGTTGACCAGGGAATCGTAGAGGATGTTGAACTGCCGGCTCGGCGCCTTGTCGAGGAGATGACCGAATCGCGAGATCCAGTTTTCGCCGGCAAAAGTCGCGCGGCGCAGCACTGAGTCGGCGATTCCGGTCCGCAGGAATCGCTCGACCTGGGTGTGACCGCTGAGTTTTTCGACGCGAAAATCGGCCGGATAGGTCGCATGCGGATCGATCAGCACGGTCGAAATGCCGGTTCGGCCGAGCATTGCGGCGGCGGTCGAGCCGGCAAGTCCCCCGCCGATGATAGCAATGTCGGTGTACCGCATGACGCCTGTCTCTGCCGAAGGGGGCAGATTGACGCACGAAGAGGAAAAAAAGCCTTAGCACTGGTTATAAAAGTATATTTTACCCGGATATAATTAATCTTTGGGTGGCAGAACGGGCGCTTCGATCCCATATGCAGAAAGCGGGGTGAGGGCGGCTAAGCGGCGATTTTGACAGGCGCAACCAGCGCTTCGTGACTGTCGTTTCGCCTTGACTTGATCGATTCCCACTTATAGAACCCCCTCACTTAACGACAGGCGGTGAGCATCGCCAACGTCGGTACGGAGCACCTGCCTGATCCCTCTGGGGTCGCTCGGCAGGCACCAACCTCGACGAATGCCGCTCAAACGCTGTCGATTATAGCTAGGCAATGCCAGGCGATTTTAGTTCTCTTGAGCACGTTCTCTTGAGATCGAACTCGGATGCATGACCTCGGTGCGTGGGCCGCAGCGTTTGCTGGTTGGCCCAAGACTGCGGTCCTCTGTGGCGTCGAAGCGCTTTCCACTCAGTGATGAGCGGTTGGCGCGATTTCGCTTTGTGCGGATGTTCCGTGCGTGGCGGCCCCGTCGGGCGGGTTGCTTGAGAAGAATTTGCGGACCCGGTCACGGGCCGCGGCAGAAAAAGGGTGAAGGCCAGAATGCCGACGATCAACCAGCTGATCGCACAACCGCGGGAAGTGCAGAAGTCGCGCAAGAAGGTGCCGGCGCTGCAGCAGTCGCCGCAGAAGCGCGGCGTTTGCACGCGCGTCTACACCACGACCCCGAAGAAGCCGAACTCGGCGCTTCGTAAGGTCGCCAAGGTGCGCCTGACCAACGGCTTCGAGGTGATCGGCTACATCCCCGGCGAGGGCCATAACCTCCAGGAGCACTCGGTGGTCATGATCCGCGGCGGTCGCGTCAAGGATTTGCCCGGCGTGCGCTACCACATCCTCCGCGGCGTTCTGGATACCCAGGGCGTCAAGAACCGTAAGCAGCGCCGTTCGAAGTACGGCGCCAAGCGTCCGAAGTAAGCGGGAACCAGGTCCATGTCTCGTCGTCACTCAGCGGAAAAGCGCGAAGTTCTGCCGGATCCCAAGTTCGGGAACATCATCATCACGAAGTTCATGAACTCGGTGATGTATGCCGGCAAGAAGTCGGTTGCCGAAGGCATCGTCTACGGTGCGCTCGGTCTCATCGAATCCAAGACCAAGCAGAACCCGCTCGGCGTGTTCGAGCAGGCACTTGAGAACGTCATGCCGACGATCGAAGTGCGCTCCCGCCGCGTCGGCGGCGCGACCTATCAGGTTCCGGTCGAGGTTCGCTCGGTGCGCCGGCAGGCGCTGGGCATTCGCTGGCTGATTTCGGCTGCGCGCGAGCGCAACGAGAAGACGATGACCGAGCGGCTTTCGGCCGAGCTTCTGGACGCATCGAACAGCCGGGGTAACGCCGTCAAGAAGCGCGAAGACGTGCACCGGATGGCGGAAGCCAACCGTGCCTTCTCGCACTATCGCTGGTAACGGCGACACACGGAATCTAAGGAACACTCCATGCCCCGCGTTCATGCCATAGAGAATTACCGCAACTTCGGTATCATGGCGCATATCGATGCCGGCAAGACTACGACCACCGAGCGCATCCTCTATTACACCGGCAAGAGCCACAAGATCGGCGAAGTGCACGAAGGTGCCGCGACGATGGACTGGATGGAGCAGGAGCAGGAGCGCGGCATTACGATTACGTCGGCCGCGACCACCGCGTTCTGGGAAGGCAAGCGTCTCAACATCATCGACACTCCCGGCCACGTCGACTTCACCATCGAGGTCGAGCGCAGCTTGCGCGTGCTCGACGGCGCCGTGTGCGTGCTCGACTCCAACCAGGGCGTCGAGCCTCAGACCGAGACCGTCTGGCGCCAGGGCGACAAGTACAGGGTTCCGCGCATCGTCTTCGCCAACAAGATGGATAAGACCGGCGCCGACTTCTACAAGTGCATGCAGGATATTATCGATCGCCTCGGTGCAAAGCCGATCGCGATCCAGCTTCCGATCGGCTCCGAGAACAACTTCAAGGGTCTGGTCGATCTCGTCCGTATGAAGGGCGTGGTCTGGGAAGAAGAGAAGCTCGACGCCAAGTTCGTCGACATCGATATTCCTGAGGACATGGTCGAGAAGGCCAAGGAATATCGCGAGAAGCTGTTGGAAGCCGCCGTCGAGCTCGACGACGAAGTTCTTGCCGCTTACCTCGACGGCAACGAGCCCGATGAGGCGACGTTGAAGCGCTTGATCCGCAAGGCCGTGCTGACTGGCGCGTTCTTCCCGGTATTGTGCGGCTCGGCGTTCAAGAACAAGGGTGTGCAGCCCTTGCTCGACGCGGTCGTGGATTATCTGCCTTCGCCGGTCGACGTGCCCGCCATCAAGGGTGTCGATGAAGACGGCAACGAGGTCGTTCGTCTGCCGGACGACAAGGAGCCGCTGGCTCTGCTGGCGTTCAAGATCATGGACGACCCGTTCGTCGGCACCATCACCTTCTGCCGTATCTATTCCGGCACGCTGCTGTCGGGTACCGGTGTCATCAATTCGACGCGCGACCGCAAGGAGCGCATCGGCCGCATGTTGCTGATGCATGCGAACAACCGCGAAGACATCAAGGAAGCCTATGCCGGCGACATCGTCGCGCTGGCAGGCCTGAAGGAAGCGCGCACCGGTGACACGCTGTGCGATCCCGATAAGGCCGTGATCCTCGAAAAGATGGAATTCCCCGAGCCGGTCATCGAGATCGCGATCGAGCCGAAGTCCAAGGCCGACCAGGAAAAGCTGGGCGTGGCGCTGGCGAAGCTCGCTGCGGAGGATCCGTCCTTCCGCGTGTCGACCGACCAGGAGTCCGGCCAGACCATCCTCAAGGGCATGGGCGAACTCCATCTCGACATCAAGGTCGACATCCTCCGCCGCACCTACAAGGTCGATGCGAACATCGGCGCGCCGCAGGTGGCGTTCCGTGAGCGCGTGACCAAGAGGGCCGAGGTCAAGTACACCCACAAGAAGCAGACCGGCGGTACCGGTCAGTTCGCCGAAGTGTCGATCGTCGTCGAGCCGAACGAGCCCGGCAAGGGCTACGAGTTCGAGTCGAAGATCGTCGGCGGCGCGGTGCCGAAGGAATATATCCCCGGCGTCGAAAAGGGCCTCAACAGCGTGATGGGCTCTGGTGTCGTCGCGGGCTTCCCCGTGGTCGACGTCAAGGTTCAGCTCGTCGACGGCAAGTATCACGACGTCGACTCGTCGGCGCTCGCCTTCGAAATCGCATCGCGCGCGGCATTCCGCGAAGCCTTGCAGAAGGGCAAGTCCGTCCTGCTCGAGCCGATCATGAAGGTCGAAGTGGTGACCCCGGAAGACTACACCGGCTCGGTCATCGGCGACCTGAATTCCCGGCGCGGTCAGATCCAGGGTCAAGACATGCGCGGCAACGCCAACGTCATCAACGCGATGGTGCCGCTCATGAACATGTTCGGTTACGTGAATAACCTGCGCTCGATGAGCCAGGGTCGCGCAACCTTCACGATGCAATTCGACCACTACGCAGAAGCGCCGGCGAACGTGTCGGCAGAAGTCCAAAAGAAGTTTGCCTGATTATCGTCGTCTCGAGCTGACGATTGAACGGAGAGTCAAATGGCCAAAGCAAAGTTTGAACGTAACAAGCCGCACTGCAACATCGGCACCATCGGTCACGTCGACCATGGCAAGACGTCGTTGACGGCTGCGATCACCAAGATCCTCGCCGAGACCGGCGGTGCGACGTTCACGGCGTACGACCAGATCGACAAGGCGCCGGAAGAGAAGGCGCGCGGCATCACCATCTCGACCGCACACGTCGAGTACGAGACCAAGAACCGCCACTACGCCCACGTCGACTGCCCCGGCCACGCCGACTACGTGAAGAACATGATCACCGGCGCTGCCCAGATGGACGGCGCGATTCTGGTCGTGTCGGCTGCTGACGGCCCGATGCCGCAGACCCGCGAGCACATCCTGCTCGCCCGCCAGGTCGGCGTGCCCGCGCTCGTCGTGTTCCTCAACAAGTGCGACATGGTCGACGATCCGGAACTGCTCGAACTGGTCGAGCTCGAAGTTCGCGAGCTGCTTTCGAAGTACGATTTTCCTGGCGACACCATCCCGATCGTCAAGGGGTCGGCTCTGGCCGCCCTCGAAGATAAGGACAAGACGCTCGGCCATGACGCCATTCTCGAGTTGATGGCGAAGGTCGACGAATACATTCCGCAGCCGGAGCGTCCGATCGACCAGCCGTTCCTGATGCCGGTGGAAGACGTGTTCTCGATCTCGGGCCGCGGCACCGTGGTGACCGGCCGTGTCGAGCGCGGCATCGTCAAGGTCGGCGAGGAAATCGAGATCGTCGGTCTGCGTGCGACCCAGAAGACCACGGTCACCGGTGTCGAAATGTTCCGCAAGCTGCTCGATCAGGGCCAGGCCGGCGACAACATCGGTGCGCTGCTCCGCGGTACCAAGCGCGAGGACGTCGAGCGCGGCCAGGTGCTCTGCAAGCCGGGTTCGGTCAAGCCGCACACCAAGTTCAAGGCTGAGGCCTACATCCTCACCAAGGAAGAGGGCGGTCGCCACACCCCGTTCTTCACCAACTACCGCCCGCAGTTCTACTTCCGCACCACCGACGTGACCGGTGTCGTGCATCTGCCGGAAGGTACCGAGATGGTGATGCCGGGCGACAACATCGCGATGGAAGTGCACCTGATCGTGCCGATCGCGATGGAAGAGAAGCTCCGCTTCGCGATCCGCGAAGGTGGCCGTACCGTCGGCGCCGGCGTCGTCGCCTCGATCATCGAGTAACTACGCAAATAGGGAATGGCGAGTGGCGAGTGGATGAAATCCATTCGCTGTTCGCTACTCGCCACTCACTAAGAAAGACACGGCAATGAACGGCCAAAATATTCGTATCCGTCTCAAGGCGTTCGACCATCGTATCCTCGATACGTCGACCCGCGAGATCGTGAACACGGCGAAGCGCACCGGTGCGCAGGTTCGCGGACCCATTCCGCTGCCGACCCGCATCGAGAAGTTCACCGTCAACCGTTCGCCGCACGTCGACAAGAAGAGTCGCGAGCAGTTCGAGATGCGCACTCACAAGCGCCTGCTCGACATCGTCGATCCGACCCCGCAGACCGTCGATGCTTTGATGAAGCTCGACCTGGCCGCCGGTGTCGACGTCGAGATCAAGCTCTAAGATTTTTGGATCACGTTCGCTACTTGCGGACAGAAAGAACAGGAAGCACGCCGATGCGCTCCGGAGTGATCGCACAAAAGGTCGGGATGACGCGGGTCTTTACAGAGGCCGGCGAACATATCCCCGTGACCGTGCTGAAGCTCGGCAATTGCCAGGTCGTAGCCCACCGCACTGAAGAGAAGAACGGCTACGTCGCGCTCCAGCTCGGGTCGGGCAGCCGCAAGACCGTGTATCTGCCCAAGGCAGAGCGCGGCCAGTTCGCGGTCGCCAAGGTCGAGCCGAAGCGGCAGGTCGAGGAATTCCGCGTCTCCGCGGATGCCATGATCCCGGTTGGCGCCGAGATCCTGGCCGACCACTTCGTCGTCGGCCAGTTCGTCGATGTCACCGGCACCTCGGTCGGTAAGGGGTTTGCCGGCGGTATGAAGCGCTGGAACTTCGGCGGTCTGCGCGCCACCCACGGCGTGTCGGTCTCGCACCGCTCGATCGGTTCGACCGGTGGCCGTCAGGACCCGGGCAAAACCTGGAAGAACAAGAAGATGCCCGGCCACATGGGTGTCGATCGCATCACCACGCTCAACCTTCGCGTCGTCCAGACCGATGTCGAGCGCGGCCTGATCCTCGTCGAAGGCGCCGTTCCCGGCTCCAAGGGCGGTTGGATCCGCGTGCGCGACGCCGTCAAGAAGCCGCTGCCGAAGGAAGCTCCGAAGCCCGGCAAGTTCAAGGTTGCGGGCGGCGAAGCGGAAGCCTCGGCCCAGCAAGAGGGTGCGTGAGATGGAATTGAAGGTCACCACCCTCGAGGGCAAGGAAGCCGGCTCGGTCCAGCTTTCCGACACCATTTTCGGTCTTGAGCCGCGCCAGGACATCCTTGCACGTTGCGTGCAGTGGCAGCTCAACAAGCGTCAGGCCGGCACCCACAAAGCCAAGGGCCGCGCCGAGATCTGGCGCACCGGCAAGAAGATGTACAAGCAGAAGGGCACCGGCGGTGCTCGTCACGGCTCGGCCCGCGTGCCGCAGTTCCGCGGCGGCGGTCGTGCCTTCGGTCCGGTGGTGCGTTCGCACGAAACCGGCCTGCCGAAGAAGGTCCGAGCGCTTGCTCTCAAGCATGCGCTGTCGGCCAAGGCCAAGGACGGCGATCTCCTGGTGATCGACAAGGCCGCGCTGGAAGCCGCCAAGACCAAGGCGCTGATCGGTCACTTCTCTGGTCTGGGCTTGACCAACGCGCTGATCATCGACGGTGCCGAGCTCAACAACGGCTTTGCCGCTGCGGCTCGCAACATTCCGAACATGGACGTGCTGCCGATCCAGGGCATCAACGTCTATGACATCCTGCGCCGCCGGAAGCTGGTTCTGACCAAGGCCGCCATCGATGCGCTGGAGGCGCGCTTCAAATGACGAAGAACATCGAGCCCCGCCATTACGACGTGATCGTCGCCCCGGTCGTCACCGAAAAGGCGACGCTGGCGTCCGAGCACAACAAGGTTCTGTTCAAGGTGGCCGCGAAGGCGACCAAGCCGCAGATCAAGGAAGCGATCGAGAAGCTGTTTGACGTCAAGGTCAAGAGCGTCAACACGCTGATCCGCAAGGGCAAGACCAAGATCTTCCGCGGCAATCTCGGCTCGCAGTCGAACACCAAGCGCGCGATCGTGACCCTCGAAGAGGGCCACCGGATCGACGTCACCACCGGTCTGTAAGGTCGTACGACGATGGCACTGAAGACATTCAATCCCACGACGCCGGGCCAGCGCCAGCTGGTCTTGGTCGATCGTTCGGCGCTCTACAAGGGCAAGCCGGTCAAGGCGCTCACCGAAGGCAAGCACTCCAATGGCGGCCGCAACAACACGGGCCGCATCACCGTGCGTTTCCGCGGCGGCGGCCACAAGAGGACGCTGCGCACCGTCGACTTCAAGCGCGACAAGATCGATGTTCCTGCGACCGTCGAGCGGCTCGAGTACGATCCGAACCGTAGCGGCTTCATTGCGCTGATCAAATATGAGGACGGCGAGCAGGCCTACATCCTGGCGCCGCAGCGCCTGGCCGTGGGTGACACCATCATCGCCGGCAACTATGTCGACGTGAAGCCGGGCAACGTCATGCCGCTCGGCAACATGCCGGTCGGCACGATCATCCACAACATCGAGACCAAGATCGGGAAGGGCGGCCAGTTCGCTCGTTCCGCGGGCACCTATGCCCAGCTCGTCGGTCGCGATCATGACTACGTGATCATCCGCCTGAACTCGGGCGAGCAGCGCCTGGTGCACGGCCGTTGCCGCGCCACGATCGGCGCGGTGTCGAACCCCGATCACATGAACACGTCGATCGGCAAGGCCGGCCGTAACCGTTGGCTGGGCCGTAAGCCGCATAACCGCGGCGTTTCGATGAACCCGATCGACCATCCGCACGGCGGTGGTGAAGGTCGTACCTCGGGCGGTCGCCACCCGGTCACCCCGTGGGGCAAGCCGACCAAGGGCAAGAAGACCCGCAGCAACAAGTCGACCAACAAATTCATTCTCCTAAGCCGCCACAAGCGGAAGAAGTAAGGAACGCCGGACATGGTTCGTTCAGTCTGGAAAGGCCCGTTCGTCGAGGGTTCTCTGCTCAAGAAGGCAGATGCCGCGCGCGCGTCCGGCCGTCACGACGTCATCAAGATCTGGAGCCGTCGCTCGACCATCCTGCCGCAGTTCGTCGGCCTGACCTTCGGCGTCTACAACGGTCAGAAGCACGTTCCGGTAGCGGTCAACGAGGAAATGGTCGGTCACAAGTTCGGCGAGTTCTCGCCGACCCGGACCTTCCATGGCCACTCCGGTGACAAGAAAGCCAAGAAGGCTTGAGGATTAAACGATGAGCAAACCTAAGCGCGAACGGAGCCTCGCCGAGAACGAGGCCAAGGCGGTCGCCCGGATGCTGCGGGTGAGCCCGCAGAAGCTCAATCTGGTCGCCCAGCTCATTCGCGGCCGGAAGGCGTCTGCGGCACTCGCCGACCTGCAGTTTTCGCGCAAGCGGATCGCGGTCGACGTGAAGAAGTGCCTGGAGTCGGCGATCGCGAATGCCGAGAACAACCACGACCTGGACGTCGACGATCTCGTCGTGACCCAGGCTTTCGTCGGCAACGGCCTCGTGATGAAGCGCTTTGCAGCGCGCGGCCGCGGTCGCTCGGGCCGTGTCTACAAACCATTTTCGCAGCTGACGATCATTGTGCGTCAGGTCGAAGCCGAAGCAGCAGCGGCTTAAGGGACGCAGGAGAAAACGATGGGTCAAAAGATCAATCCGATCGGTCTGCGTCTGGGCATCAACCGGACCTGGGATTCCCGCTGGTTCGCCGGCAAGCAGGAATACGGCAAGCTCTTGCACGAGGACGTCAAGATCCGCGAGATCCTGCATAAGGAGCTCAAGCAGGCGGCCGTCGCCCGCATCATCATTGAGCGTCCGCACAAGAAGTGCCGCGTCACGATCCACTCCGCCCGTCCGGGCGTGGTAATCGGCAAGAAGGGCGCCGACATCGACAAGCTGCGCAAGAAGGTCGCGGACATCACGTCGTCCGACGTCGTCATCAACATCGTCGAGATCCGCAAGCCGGAGCTCGATTCGACGCTGGTGGCCGAGTCGATCGCGCAGCAGCTCGAGCGCCGCGTTGCGTTCCGCCGCGCCATGAAGCGCGCCGTGCAGTCGGCGATGCGTCTCGGCGCGGAAGGCATCCGCATCAACTGCTCGGGTCGTCTGGGCGGTGCGGAAATCGCGCGCATGGAGTGGTACCGCGAAGGTCGCGTGCCGCTGCACACGCTGCGCGCCGACATCGACTACGGCGTTGCGACCGCGTTCACGACCTTCGGCACCTGCGGCGTCAAGGTCTGGATCTTCAAGGGCGAGATCCTCGAGCACGATCCGATGGCCCAGGACAAGAGAATGGCCGAAGGCGAGACGGGTGGCGGTGGTGGCGGCGGCCGGCAGCGCCGTGACAACGCTGCGGCCTGACGCCAGCACAGAGAATTTGAGGGCTTGAAGCCATGATGCAACCTAAGAAAACGAAGTTCCGGAAGGCGCATAAGGGCCGTATCCACGGCGTGGCGACTTCGGGCGCGACGTTGGCGTTCGGCCAGTTCGGCCTGAAGGCGACCGAGCCGGAGCGCGTCACCGCGCGCCAGATCGAAGCCGCCCGCCGCGCTCTGACGCGCCACATGAAGCGCGCCGGCCGCGTCTGGATCCGCGTGTTCCCCGACGTTCCGGTGTCGAAGAAGCCGGCCGAAGTCCGAATGGGCTCCGGCAAGGGTGCGCCGGAACTGTGGGTCGCGCGCGTCAAGCCGGGCCGGGTGCTTTTCGAGATCGACGGCGTCACGGTGCAGACCGCGAAGGAAGCGCTGACGCTGGCGGCCGCCAAGCTGCCGATCAAGACGCGCTTCGTCGAACGTATTGCGGAGTAATGGCCATGGCCCAGATGAAGATCGAAGACATCCGCGCGCTGAGCCCCGACCAGCAGGATGACGCCGTCCTGAATTTGAAGAAGGAGCGCTTCAACCTGCGCTTCCAGCGCGCCACCGGGCAGCTCGAGAATACCTCGCGCCTGCGCGAGGCCCGCCGTGACATCGCCCGGATCAAGACTGTCGCCGCGCAGCAGCGCGCGAAGAAGAAGTAAGAGGCTTACGAAGATGCCAAAACGTACTTTGCAAGGCGTGGTCGTCAGCGACAAGACAGCCAAGACCGTCGTGGTGCGCGTCGATCGCCGTTTCACGCACCCGATTTACAAGAAGACGATCCGCCGTTCGAAGAACTACCACGCGCACGACGAAGGCAACGAGTACAAGCCGGGCGATGTGGTGTGGATCGAGGAATCGAAGCCGATTTCGAAGTTGAAGCGCTGGATCGTGATCCGGGGCGAACACAAGAAAAGCGCCTGATCTGTTGGCTTTGGCCGACTGACTTCAGGTAAATGTTGAGCGCCGGCTAGGCTGGCGCAAAGAGAAGAGGACGAGGTGCATCAATGATTCAGATGCAGACCAACCTCGACGTGGCCGATAATTCTGGCGCACGCCGTGTCATGTGTATCAAGGTGCTCGGGGGCTCCAAGCGCCGCTACGCCACGATCGGCGACATCATTGTCGTCTCGATCAAGGAAGCGATTCCGCGTGGCAAGGTGAAGAAGGGCGACGTGATGAAGGCCGTCGTGGTGCGTGTCCGCAAGGACATCCGCCGCGCTGACGGTTCGGTCATCCGCTTCGACCGCAACGCCGCCGTCCTGATCAACAACCAGGCCGAGCCGGTCGGTACCCGTATCTTCGGGCCCGTGCCGCGCGAGCTGCGCGCCAAGAACCACATGAAGATCATCTCGCTCGCGCCGGAGGTGCTGTGATGGCAGCGAAGATCCGCAAGGGTGACAAGGTCATCGTGCTGAACGGCCGCGACAAGGGTCGCAGCGGCGAAGTGTTCGAAGTGCGTCCGGACGCCGGCACGGCGCTCGTGCGCGGCATCAACATGGTCAAGCGCCACCAGAAGCAGACGCAGGCCCAGGAGGGCGGCATCATCTCGAAAGAGGCGCCGGTCCAACTGTCCAACATCGCGTATCTCGGCAAGGACGGAAAGCCGACGCGCGTCGGATTCAAGATTTTGGCGGACGGCAAGAAGGTCCGCGTCGCCAAGCGTTCGGGAGCTGAGATCGATGGCTGAGGCCGCTTACACGCCGCGCCTGCGGGCGGAATACGACGCGAAGATCCGGACGGAAATGACCGAGAAGTTCGGTTATGAGAACGTCATGCAGGTTCCGCGTCTGGACAAGATCGTGCTGAACATGGGCGTTGGCGATTCCGTCAACGACCGCAAGAAGGCCGAGAACGCCGCCGCCGAACTGACCCTGATCGCCGGCCAGAAGGCGATCGTGACCTATTCGCGTATCGCGATCGCGACCTTCAAGCTGCGTGAGAATCAGCCGATCGGCTGCAAGGTCACGCTGCGCAAGGCCCGTATGTACGAGTTCATCGATCGCCTGGTGACGGTCGCGCTGCCGCGCGTCCGCGACTTCCGCGGCCTGAACCCGAAGAGCTTCGACGGCCGCGGCAACTATTCGCTCGGCATCAAGGAACATATCATTTTCCCCGAGATCGACTTCGACAAGGTCACCGAGGCCCGCGGTATGGACATCACCGTCTGCACCACGGCCAAGACCGACGACGAGGCGAGGGCCTTGTTGACCGCTTTCAATTTCCCGTTCCGGCAGTGAGACGCTGACCTAAAGCCTCTCAAACGCGGATACCCAGGAGCCAAGCATGGCAAAGAAGAGTTCAATCGAGAAGAACAACCGGCGCAAGCGGATGACGAAGAACGCCGCCCCGAAGCGCGAACGGTTGAAGGCGATCATCGCCGACAAGACGCTGCCGATGGAGGAGCGGTTTGCCGCGACCCTGAAGCTTGCGGAAATGCCGCGCAATTCGTCGGCGACCCGCATCCGCTTGCGTTGCGAGCTGTCGGGCCGCCCGCGTTCGGTCTACCGCTTGAACAAGCTGTCCCGCATCGCGCTGCGCGACCTTGGCTCCAAGGGCATGGTCCCGGGCCTCGTGAAGTCGAGCTGGTAAGGAGGGTCGTTTAGATGTCTACGCACGATCCAATCAGCGATCTGATCACCCGTATCCGCAACGCGCAGATGCGTGCCAAGAACAAGGTCTCCACGCCTGGTTCGAAGATGCGCGAAAACGTCCTCGAAGTGCTGAAGAGCGAGGGCTACATCCGCGGTTACGCCACGCTCGAGCATTCCTCGGGCCGCAGCGAGATCGAGATCGAGCTGAAGTATTTCGACGGCGAGCCCGTCATCCGCGAGATCGAGCGGGTCTCCAAGCCCGGGCGTCGCGTTTATGCCTCGGTGAAGAACCTGCCGCGGGTCAATAACGGACTCGGCATTTCGGTGTTGTCGACGCCGAAGGGAATCATGGCTGACCACAGTGCGCGTGAAGCGAACGTGGGCGGCGAAGTTCTCTTCACGGTGTTCTGAGAAGGATTTTTGATCCATGTCACGTGTTGGCAAAAGGCCGGTTGCGGTGCCGTCGGGTGTGACCGCGACCGTCGACGGGCAGACCGTCAAGATGAAGGGGCCGAAGGGCCAGCTTCAATTCGTCGTCCATGACGACGTCGAGGTGAAGCTTGATAGCGGCCAGGTCAAGGTGAACCCGCGGGTCGAGACCAATCGCGCGCGGGCGCTGTACGGCACCGCTCGCGCCCAGGTCGCGAATCTGGTCGAAGGCGTCACCAAGGGCTTCGAGAAGAAGCTCGAAATCACCGGCGTCGGTTACCGCGCCGCGCTGCAGGGCAAGAACCTCCAGCTCGCGCTCGGTTACAGCCACGACGTGGTCTATGCGATCCCGGAAGGGATCACGATCACCGTGCCGAAGCCGACCGAAATCACGGTGACGGGCAGCGACATTCAGCGCGTCGGCCAGGTCGCCGCCGAGATTCGCTCCTATCGTCCGCCGGAGCCCTACAAGGGCAAGGGCGTGAAGTATGTTGGCGAATTCATCTTCCGCAAGGAAGGCAAGAAGAAGTAACGGAGCCGGTCATGTCGAAAGCCAAGGTTACGAATGCCCGGCGCAAGCGGAGTGTGCGGCTGAAGCTGCGCCGCTCCGGTGCCGGCCGTCCGCGTCTGTCCGTATTCCGGTCGTCCAAGCACATCTACGCCCAGGTCATCGACGACCTGAAGGGCGAGACGTTGGCCTCTGCCTCGTCGCTCGAGAAGTCGATGCGCGACGGCGGCAAGACCGGAGCCGACATCGATGCGGCGAAGGCGGTCGGCAAGCTGCTGGCCGAGCGCGCCGCCGAGAAGGGCGTCAAGGAAGTCGTGTTCGATCGCGGCAGCTATCTCTACCACGGGCGCGTCAAGGCTCTTGCCGACGCGGCGCGTGAGAGTGGGCTGAGCTTCTAACAGAATTTGAGGATTGAGGCGTAAGCCTCTGAAGGATTGGAAAAATGGCAGAACGCGAACAACGTGGTGGACGCGATCAACGCGGCGGACGTGACCGCCAGCAGCGCGAAGAGCGTGACAGCGAGTTCGTCGACAAGCTCGTCCACATCAACCGCGTGGCCAAGGTCGTCAAGGGCGGCAAGCGCTTCGGTTTCGCTGCGCTGGTCGTGATCGGCGACCAGAAGGGCCGCGCCGGCTTCGGTCACGGCAAGGCGCGCGAAGTGCCTGAGGCGATCCGCAAGGCCACCGAATCCGCCAAGCGCAACCTGACCCGCGTGTCGCTGCGCGAGGGCCGCACGCTGCATCACGACATCGCCGGCCGTCATGGCGCGGGCCGTGTTTATCTGCGTGCCGCTCCGGCCGGTACCGGCATCATCGCCGGCGGCCCGATGCGCGCCGTGTTCGAGACGCTCGGCGTCCAGGACGTGGTCGCGAAGTCGATCGGCTCGTCGAACCCGTACAACATGGTGCGCGCGACCTTCGACGCGCTGAAGCACCAGGATTCGCCGCGTTCGGTCGCAGCCCGCCGCAATATCAAGGTGTCCACCCTCCAGGCCCGCCGCATCGGTGGCGATGCCGAGGCGGTTGCCGAGTAACGGAAGCTTTTCGGAGTAGACCATGATGGCCAAAGCCGCAAAGACGATCAAGCTTGAGCAGACCGGCAGCGCGATCCGCCGCCACCACTCGCAGCGCTCGACGCTGATCGGGCTCAAGCTCAACAAGATCGGCCGTGTCAGCGAACTGCCGGACACTCCGGCGATCCGCGGCATGATCGAAAAAGTTCACCATCTCGTCCGCGTCGTCGACGAGAAGTAAGCAAGGCGCGTGATCCCGCAAACCGGGTACCGGTTTTCGGGCGAGATCATGCGCAAGAAACAAGGAGCAGGGCGATGAAGCTCAGCGATATCGCCGACAACGCCGGCTCGCGCAAGAAGCGTATGCGCGTCGGCCGCGGCATCGGTTCGGGTAAGGGCAAGCAGGCTGGCCGCGGTGGCAAGGGCCAGACCGCGCGTTCGGGCGTGCGCATCAAGGGTTTCGAAGGCGGCCAGATGCCGCTGCATCGGCGCCTGCCGAAGCGCGGCTTCACCAACATCTTCCGCGTCGAGTTCGGCGAGATCAATCTCGACCGACTCCAGGAAGCGGTCGATGCCAAGAAGATCGACGCCGGCAGCGTCGTGAATGTCGAGGCTTTGGTGAAGGCCGGCGTGCTGCGCCGCGCCAAGGCCGGCCTGCGGTTGCTCGGCCGTGGCGAGCTCAAGGCCAAGCTCAACATCGAAGTGCACGGCGCCACGAAGACCGCGATCGCGGCGGTCGAGAAGGCCGGCGGCTCGGTGAAGATCCTCGCCCCTGCCAAGGAAGAAGGCGAGGCGGCGTAACAACTGCGTCATTGGCCCGCGCCTCGCGGGCCTTTACGCATGCGGGACGATGGACTTATCGAAGCCGAGCACCAGATAATGTCCGGCGTCCGCCGAGTTGCCCGGCTGCGGGCATGACGGCGTAAACGGCGGCGGGAGAAAGTCCAATATGGCCTCAGCAGCGGAACAACTGGCAGCCAACCTCAATTTCGGCGCGTTCGCCAAGGCCGACGAGCTGAAGAAGCGCATCTGGTTCACCCTGGGCGCGCTGCTGGTTTACCGGCTCGGCACCTACATACCGCTGCCCGGCATCGACCCCAACATCTGGGAACAGGTGTTCCGTTCCCAGGCGGGCGGTATCCTCGGCATGTTCAATATGTTCGCCGGCGGTGGCATCCACCGCATGGCTATCTTCGCGCTGAACATCATGCCGTACATTTCGGCCTCGATCATCATCCAGCTCCTGACCACCGTCTCGCCACAGCTCGAGGCGCTGAAGAAGGAGGGTGAGTCCGGCCGCAAGCTGCTGAACCAGTACACCCGCTATCTCACCGTGATCCTGGCCGCGTTCCAGTCCTATGGCATCGCGGTCGGTCTCGAGGGCGCCGGCAACGTCGTCAGCGACCCCGGCATGTTCTTCCGTATCTCCACCGCGATCACGCTGACCGGCGGCACCATGTTCCTGATGTGGCTGGGCGAGCAGATCACCTCGCGCGGCATCGGCAACGGCATCTCGCTGATCATTCTTTCCGGCATCGTCGCCGAGCTGCCGGCGGCGCTCGCCAACATGCTCGAACTCGGCCGTCAGGGCGCGATGTCGACCGGCCTGATCCTGGTCGTGATCGTGATGGCGGTCGCCGTGATCGCCTTCATCGTGTTCATGGAGCGCGCGCAGCGCCGGCTCCTGATCCAGTATCCGAAGCGCCAGGTCGGCAACAAGATGTTCGAGGGCCAGTCCTCGCATCTGCCGCTCAAGCTCAACACCTCGGGCGTGATCCCGCCGATCTTCGCGTCCTCCCTGCTGTTGCTGCCGACCACGGTTGCGAACTTCAACGCGGGCAGCGGGCCGGAATGGTTCCAGTGGATCACTACCCAGCTCGGCCACGGCCGCCCGCTGTTCCTGATCCTCTATCTGGCGCTGATCGTGTTCTTCGCCTTCTTCTATACCGCGATCGTGTTCAACCCGACCGAGACCGCGGACAATCTGAAGAAGCACGGCGGCTTCATCCCAGGCATCCGTCCCGGCGAGCGCACTGCGGAATATATCGACTACGTGCTGTCGCGCGTCACCGTGCTCGGCGCGATCTATCTTGCGATCGTCTGCTTGATCCCGGAGATCCTGATCTCCTACGCCTCGGTGCCGTTCTACTTCGGCGGCACGTCGCTGCTGATCGTCGTCAGTGTCACCATGGACACGGTGGCGCAGGTGCAGGGCTATCTGCTCGCCCATCAGTATGAAGGGCTGATCCGGAAGTCGAAGCTGCGGGGCCGTCGCCGCTAAGGCCCGGCGTCCTCTTTGGACTGACATCGCCGATTCGCCGCGCGCGCAGATGCGCGGCTTCTTCGAGGTGCAGGACCGACCGTTCGGTCGCATCGGCAGAGCTGCTCTCCCTGCGACGCAATCACTGATTTCAAAGGCCTTCTTGGCGTCCGGGCATCCGCTCCCCTATGATATGGGTAGCGGTGCGGCGCCGATTATGGTTTGCACTGTTTATCGAACTTCAAACACAGGTGCGCGACATATCGCTCACCAATCCGGGGGGCGTACGCCGATGAGAATTATACTTCTGGGGCCGCCGGGGTCGGGCAAGGGGACCCAGGCGCAGCTGCTGTTGCAGCGCTATGGCATCGTCCAGCTCTCGACCGGCGAGATGCTGCGCGCAGCCGTCGCGGCCGGAACGCCGGTCGGGCTGAAGGCCAAGGAAATCATGGCCGGCGGCGGGCTCGTGCCCGACGAGGTCGTGGTTGGAATCATCTCCGATCGGATCGATCAGCCGGACGCAAGGCACGGTTTCATTCTCGACGGTTTCCCGCGCACCGTGCCGCAGGCCGAGGCGCTGGACGAGCTGCTGAAGCACAAGCACATGAAGCTCGATGCGGTGATCGAGCTTCGCGTCAACGAGAGTGCGCTTTTGAGTCGCGTCGAGACCCGTGTGGCCCAGATGCGGGAGCGCGGCGAGGAGGTCCGGGTCGACGACACCCCGGAGGTCCTGACCAAGCGGTTAGCCAGCTACCGCAGCCTGACGGAACCCCTGATTCACTACTATTCCGAGCGGCGGAAGCTCTCGACCATCGATGGCATGATGGCTATTGACGAGGTAACCCGCGCTATCCACCGCCTGTTGCTGGCGCTGGGGGCGATCGAACCCAAGAGCCACAACCGGAGCGCGGCAAAATCAGCCCCCGCCAAAACGGTGGCCAAGAAAGCCAAGGCGGCCAAAAAGCCGGCGAAAACAGCCAAAAAGGCCGAAAAATCCGCTGAATCAGCCAAAAAGACGGCCAAGAAGGCCGTGAAGGGCGCCAAGAAGACGGCTAAGAAGTCCGTAAAGAAGGCGCCCAAAACGGCCCCCAAGAGGGCTGTCAAAAAGGGTGCCAAAAAGGCCGCAAAAAAGGTCACGAAAAAGCGAGCTAAGCGCTAGCAGCGGTTGACGAAAGCCCCCTGAATCCCTTAATAAGCCCCGCATCCAAGTCGGATAGTTTCAGACGATGCCGGGCCCCAGGAAGACCGGGGGTGGGCGTCGTGTTCGCGTTTGTGAACACCTGCCCGAGAAAACAAGCACTTAAAGCGCGATTCCTGACGAGGGATCGGCGACAGGAGAGAAGGCCTTGGCCCGTATTGCCGGCGTGAACATCCCCACCAACAAGCGCGTGCTGATCGCGCTCCAGTATATCCATGGCATCGGCGAGAAGATCGCCGGCGAGATCATCGAGAAGGTGAAGATCCCCGCGGATCGTCGCGTCAATCAGCTCAGCGATGCCGAAGTGCTTCAGATCCGCGAAGTCATCGACCGCG
Source organism: Bradyrhizobium sp. LTSP849 (assembly GCF_000938255.1). Lineage (GTDB taxonomy): Bacteria > Pseudomonadota > Alphaproteobacteria > Rhizobiales > Xanthobacteraceae > Bradyrhizobium. Next base: position 148,978 of record NZ_JYMR01000049.1, read on the forward strand.
ACTATCTCGTCGAGGGCGATCTGCGTCGTGAGGTCGGTATCAACATCAAGCGTCTGATGGACCTCGGCTGCTATCGCGGCCTGCGTCATCGTCGCGGTCTGCCGGTGCGCGGTCAGCGTACCCACACCAATGCGCGCACGCGCAAGGGCCCGGCCAAGGCCATCGCCGGCAAGAAGAAGTAAGTTTTTCGAATCCAATCGCGGCGTGTGGCGAACAGGGGTAGCCCGTTCGCCACGCGCCTTTCGTTCCACAGGTGTAGCCGCTGGCATTACGGCGGCGTTTGAGATCTTCAGGAAAGGTACTCTATGGGCAAGGAAGCCACCCGCGTTCGTCGTCGTGAGCGCAAGAACATCGCCTCCGGCGTCGCGCACGTGAACTCGTCGTTCAACAACACGACCATCACCATCACCGATGCGCAGGGCAACACGATTGCCTGGTCCTCCGCCGGCACGATGGGCTTCAAGGGCTCGCGCAAGTCGACCCCGTATGCCGCGCAGGTCGCAGCTGAAGACGTGTCCAAGAAGGCGCAGGAACATGGCATGCGCACGCTGGAAGTCGAAGTCGCCGGTCCCGGTTCGGGCCGCGAATCGGCGCTGCGCGCGCTCCAGGCCGCGGGCTTCACCGTCACCTCGATTCGCGACGTGACCACGATCCCGCACAACGGCTGCCGTCCGCGCAAGCGTCGGCGCGTCTGATACGAAGTTGCGGGCGCATCGTCGCCCGCGATGACTTTTTGCAAAGCCGCGGGAATGATCCGCGGCCTTTCTCCAACGCCAGTGTCTGCAACAGCAGTTTGACTGGCCTGTATGGGTGAAACAGTGACGATCCAGAAAAATTGGCAAGAACTGATTCGGCCGAACAAGCTCCAGGTGCAGCCTGGCAGCGATCCGATCCGCTTTGCGACCATCGTCGCCGAGCCGCTCGAGCGCGGCTTCGGCCAGACTCTCGGCAACGCGTTGCGCCGCATCCTGCTCTCCTCGCTCCAGGGCGCGGCGGTGCAGTCGGTGCACATCGACGGCGTGCTGCACGAGTTCTCCTCGATCGCTGGCGTTCGTGAGGACGTCACCGACATCGTGCTCAACATCAAGGACATCGCGATCAAGATGCAGGGCGAAGGCCCCAAGCGCATGGTCGTGAAGAAGCAGGGCCCGGGCGTCGTCACCGCCGGTGACATCCAGACGGTGGGCGACGTGGTGGTGCTCAACCCCGACCTCCAGATCTGCACGCTCGACGAGGGCGCCGAGATCCGCATGGAGTTCACGGTCGCGACCGGCAAGGGCTACGTGCCGGCCGAACGCAACCGTCCCGAGGACGCGCCGATCGGCCTGATCCCGGTCGACAGCCTGTACTCGCCGGTCCGCAAGGTCTCCTACAAGGTCGAGAACACCCGCGAAGGCCAGATCCTCGACTACGACAAGCTGACCATGACGATCGAGACCAACGGCGCGCTGACGCCGGATGATTCCGTGGCCTATGCCGCGCGTATCCTCCAGGACCAGCTCAACGTGTTCGTCAACTTCGAAGAGCCGCGCAAGGAAGTCGCCCAGGAGATCATCCCGGACCTCGCCTTCAACCCGGCCTTCCTCAAGAAGGTGGACGAGCTCGAGCTGTCGGTGCGTTCGGCCAACTGTCTGAAGAACGACAACATCGTCTACATCGGCGACCTCGTGCAGAAGTCGGAAGCGGAAATGCTTCGTACCCCGAACTTCGGCCGCAAGTCGCTGAACGAGATCAAGGAAGTGCTGGCTCAGATGGGTCTGCACCTCGGCATGGAAGTGCCGGGCTGGCCGCCGGAAAACATCGACGAGCTCGCCAAGCGCTTCGAGGATCATTACTGATCCGAACTCACGACAGGCTAAAGCGCGAATTCGTCGCGCTTTAGCGGGCGAACGCAGGCAGCCCACCTGAGCAAAACGTCCGACGAACCGTCGCGGCAGTTTTTTACGTAAGGAATAGACATATGCGTCACGGCAAGGTTCATCGGAAGCTCAACCGCACCGCCGAGCATCGCAAGGCGATGTTCGCGAACATGTGCGCCGCGCTGATCAAGCATGAGCAGATCGTCACCACGCTCCCGAAGGCGAAGGAATTGCGCCCGATCGTGGAGAAGCTCGTCACCCTCGGCAAGAAGGGCGGACTGGCCCTGCGCCGCCAGGCCATCTCCGAGATGCGCGACAAGGATCAGGTCAGGAAGCTCTTCGACACGATCGCTACCCGCTACAAGGATCGTCAGGGCGGCTACACCCGCATCATCAAGGCTGGCTTCCGCTACGGCGACAACGCGCCGATGGCCGTGATCGAGTTCGTCGACCGCGACGTCGATGCCAAGGGCAAGGACTCCGGTCCGGTGCTGGCGAAGGAAGCCGAGGCGGCGTAAGCCGACCGGTACTGAGTTTTGAGAAAGCGGCGCCCCTGGGCGCCGCTTTTTTGTGTGAAGCGGCGATATCTCATGCCGCGCATGATCGTCTTGGTGAACGCGATTCTGGCCGGGGGGCTATGATGAGGATTGTGTTTGGGATTGCGCTGGCGCTCTCGATGACGCCGGCCTTCGGCGAGACGCTGGTCGAGCGCGGCGCCTATCTCGTCAACAGCGTAATGGTCTGCCACAACTGCCACACCCCGCGCGGCCCTCAGGGCCTCGATCTCACGCGCGCGCTTTCCGGCGGACAGACCTTTGACGAGCCGGCCTTCAAGGTCACCGGCTCCAACATCACACCGGACAGGGACACCGGCATCGGCAATTGGACCGATGCAGAGTTGAAGCGGTTTCTGGTCAGCGGCATCAAGCCGAACGGGACGGCGATCGCGCCGATCATGCCGACCGAATTCTACACCGTGCTCACGGCCCGCGATCTCGATGCGCTCACCGCTTACTTGCGCTCGGTGCCCGCCATACATCACGAAACGCCCGCACCGGAATACAAGATCGCGCTGAAGCCGGAAACGCCGACCTATGCCGGCAAGCAGGCGAGCGAGCCCGAATTGGCCGACAAGCTCGCGCGCGGCCGCTATCTCCTGACCATCGCCCATTGCCTCGAATGTCACACGCCGGAGGGCCCGTCCGTGGTGCACGATTTCGCGGCCGCCAGCGGCAAGGGCGGCCGGACGTTCAAGGGGCCGTGGGGCGAATCCGTCTCCGCCAACATCACCGCGGATCCCGCGGTCGGCCTGGGCGGCTGGAGTGATGACGAAATAAAACGTGCGATTACGCAAGGCATCGCGCGCGATGGCCACAAGCTCAAGCCGCCAATGGCCTATGCTGGCTACGCGACGATGACGCCGCAGGACCTCGACGCCATCGTCGCCTTTGTCCGGATGCTGCCGGCGCGCCAATAGCGCCGTAGGGTAGGCAAACGCGCGCTCTTCGCGCGCCGTGCAAGCTCACGCGTCGGTGAGGGGTGATTGAAGCGGCTTGTGTACCGCACGATATCTCCACCGACATCAATGGAGATATCGCATGAACATCGACCTTTCCGGAAAGACCGCACTCGTGACCGGCTCGACCGCCGGTATCGGCCACGCCATCGCCAAGGGCCTTGCCGGCTCGGGCGCCAGTGTCGTGATCAACGGCCGCGGCCAGGACAAGGTCGATGCGGCCGTGCGCAAGCTGGAAGCGGCGGGCGGCAAGGTGCGCGGCATCGCCGCCGACGTCTCGACTGCGGCGGGTTGCAAGGCGCTTGTCGCGGCGCTCCCCGAGGTCGACATCCTCATCAACAATGCCGGCATCTTCGAGCCAAAGGACTTTTTCGACATCCCGGATGAAGACTGGACACGCTTCTTCGAGGTCAATGTGATGAGCGGCGTGCGGCTCTCGCGCGCCTATCTGAACGGCATGCTGAAACGCAATTGGGGCCGCATCGTCTTCATCTCCTCGGAATCCGGACTCAATATCCCCGTCGAGATGATCCACTACGGCATGAGCAAGACGGCCCAGCTCTCGGTCGCGCGTGGCTTGGCGCAGCTCACCCGCGGCACCGGCGTCACCGTCAATTCCGTGCTGCCGGGCCCGACCATGTCCGAGGGCGTCGAGACCTTCGTGAAGGATCTCGCCAAGCAGAACGGCCAGTCAGTGGACGAAGCCGCGGCCAATTTCGTCAAACAACACCGCCCGAGCTCGCTGATCCAGCGCTTCGCCAGCGTCGAGGAGATCGCCAACATGGTGATCTATGTTGCGTCCAAGGAAGCATCCGCGACCAACGGCGCGGCGTTGAGGGCAGAGGGCGGCATCGTCAATACGATTGCCTAGCACGAGGAATGGTAGGGTCGGCCAAGCGACTTGTCCGCCGTAGCTCGTAGAGCGAAGGCGGAAGCGTGCCCACCACTTTGATTGCGTGTATTGAGAAGATGGTGGGCGTGGCGCAAATGCGCCTTTGCCCGCCCTGCAAAGCTGACATTCGTCGAGGCAGCTTAGCGCCGACGTAGATCAAAGGGATCCGGACAGAAAAATGAGCCGTTTCTGGAGCAGCTTGACGCATGATCTGAAGCCCTACGTGCCGGGCGAACAGCCCCGCATCGCGGATTTGGTCAAGCTGAACACCAATGAAAACCCGCTTGGTCCTTCTCCGCGCGCCCTGGAAGCGATCCGGGGCGAAGCGGCCGACACGCTGCGTCTTTATCCGGACCCACAAGCCACCGCGTTGCGGGTGGCCCTGGCCGCCTACCATCGGGTGCAGCCTGAACAGGTGTTTGTCGGCAACGGCTCTGACGAAGTGCTGGCGCATGCCTTCGCCGCTCTGCTGAAGCACGATGCCCCGTTGCTCTTTCCCGACATCACCTACAGCTTCTATCCGGTCTACTGCCGTCTGTTCGGCATCGCCTACGATGCTGTGCCGCTCGATCAATCCATGCGAATCCGCGTCGCTGATTATCGTCGGCCGGCCGGTGCCCTGATCGTACCGAACCCGAACGCGCCGACGGGGATCGCGCTGTCTCGCCGCGAAATCGTTGCGCTATTGGAGCAGCACCCGGACGCGCCGGTGGTGATCGACGAGGCCTATGTTGATTTTGGCGCCGAGACTGCGATCCCGCTGGTTGCCTCCCATCGAAATCTTCTGGTCGTGCAGACCATGTCCAAGTCCCGCGCTCTGGCCGGGCTGCGGATCGGTTATGCGATCGGTGACGCCGATCTGATCGAAGCGCTGACCCGTGTGAAGGACAGCTTCAATTCCTATCCGCTGGGCCGACCGGCCCAGGCCGGCGCCATCGCCTCACTGGAGGACGAAACCTATTTCCAGCAGAGCCGCGCTCGCGTGATCGAGGCAAGGCAGCGGCTGACCAGCGGACTTGAGGGAGCTGGTTTCGAGGTGCTGCCGTCCCTGGCCAACTTCGTCTTCGCGCGCCATCCCGCGCATGAGGGTGCCGCGCTTGCGGCAGCGCTGCGGGAGCAGGCGGTGATCGTCCGGCACTTTACCGCTCCCCGTATCTCGGATTATCTGCGGATCACCGTCGGCACGGATGAACAGATCGACCGGCTGTTGTCGGCTCTGTCGCGGATATTGAGATAGCGACAGGTGGGCACGGCGCGGATGCGCCTTTGCCCACCCACCCTATGTAGCTTCGCCTACCACCCCTCCAGCACGATCTTGCCGCGCGACTTGCCGCTCTCGAGCAGCGCGTGCGCGCGCTTGAGGTTGGCCGCGTTGATCGTGCCAAAGGTCTGGTCGAGCGTAGTGCGGAGCACACCCTTGTCGATGAGGTCGGCGACGTCATTGAGCAGATGATGCTGCGCGATCATGTCCGGCGTCTGGAACGAGGAACGCGTGAACATCGATTCCCAGTGCACCGAGATCGCCTTGCCCTTGAACGCGCTCACGGTGAACTCCGGCGGATCGTCGATCAGGCCGAACCTGCCCTGCGGCGCCATGACATCGGCGATCGCCTTGTAGTGTTGCTCGGTGAAGGTGAGGCTCGCCACCAGCGCGACCGGCGGCAGCTTGAGCTTCTCGATCTGCTCCTTGATCGGCTTGCCGTGGTCGATCACCGCATGCGCGCCGAGATCGAAGCACCATTTTTGCGATTCCGGTCGCGTCGCGGTGGCGAGCACCGTCAGCCCGGTGAGGCGGCGGGCAAGCTGAATCAGGATCGAGCCGACGCCGCCGGCGCCGCCGGTGATCAGCAGCGTGCGCGGATCGACACTCTTGCCTGGTACGGCGCCGAGGCGATCGAACAGCAATTCCCACGCGGTGATGGAGGTAAGGGGGAGGGCGGCCGCCTGCGCAAACGAGAGCGACTTCGGCTTGTTGCCGACGATGCGCTCGTCGACCAGATGGAATTCGGAGTTGGTGCCCGGGCGCTGGATCGAGCCCGCGTAAAACACCTCGTCGCCCGGCTTGAACAGCGTCACCTCGGGGCCGACCGCGTCGACCACGCCGGCCGCATCATAGCCCAGGATCTTCACTTCGCCCTCGGCCGGGGCGGCGCGCTTGCGCATCTTGTAGTCGACCGGATTGGCCGAGATCGCCTTCACGGCAACGCGGATGTCGCGCCCCTTTGGCGCGGGTTTTGCGGTCTCGAAATCGATCAGTGAATCCGCATCCTCGATCGGAAGCGATTTTTTGTAGCCGACGGCCTTCATGGCTTGTCTCCATCAGATGGCGCACAGATCATTATGTGCGCCCGGCCTGTTAACTGTCGGGATAGCTCCCATTTTGCAAGTACTGTAAATTTGGGGATATAGTCCCTGTTTGGATACTATTGGGAAAACACGCATGAAACGGCGAGATTTTAGCTGGCGTCCGGGCTGCGCGGTCGAGGCGACGCTGGACCTGATCGACGGCAAATGGAAGGGCGTGATCCTCTACCATCTGCAAGGCGGCACCCAGCGTTTCGGCGAGCTGCGCCGCCGGATGCCCGGCATCACCCAGCGCATGCTGACCAAGCAGCTGCGCGCGCTGGAGGAGGACAAGCTCATCATTCGCAAGGTCTACGCCGAGGTGCCGCCGCGGGTCGAGTATTGCCTGTCCGAGCTCGGCGAGAGCTTGCGGCCGGTGATCGACATTCTCAAGGTCTGGGGCGAGGGCCATCAGCAGCGGCTGTCCTGTGCGCCGGCGCCCGAGGCGGAGCCGGTCAAGAAGGCGAAGCGCGCAGCTTGAAGATCCGGGAGCGGACTGTACCGCTCCCGGACGTGATCGCATCAGAACGCGAACTGCGTGCGCATCGCCACCGCGTCGAACTTCGCGCCGACATCCGCCGTCGAGACCGGCGAAGCCTGCTTGGAGATATTGCCATGCAGGTAGTCGAGCATGAAGCGAACGTTGCCGTTGACGTACCAGTTGAGCGCCAGCGTGTAGACGGTCTGCCGTCCGCCGGCGATGCCCGCGGCGGTCGCCAGCTGATTGTTGAGATCCATCTGGCTCACACGGCCCGCGACTTCCCAGGCACCCCAGCCACCACCTTCGATCGAGAACGGATGCTCCGGCTTGATGCCGGCATAGGAGGCGTTGGCTGCATTGTACTTGCGGGTTTCACCAGTCAGGACATAGGCCGCTTCTGCGTAGCCGCCCTGGAATTTCAGGCTTGAGGCGCCAATTGGCGGCACGGCGGTATTCGCATTGCGATCGATGTTGAACCAGTAGTATTCGCCCTGGAAAAAGAGCGGACCATAGTTCCCCGCGGCTTCCACACCATAGACCTGCGCGCCCGAAACATTGGCAATCGCACCGGTCGAGATCAGCGTTGTGGGGTCAATTCGCAGCTCGGGACGATCGCTGAGCGTGAGTGTTTGCGTGTTGGCGACCAGATTGCGCGGCGGCTGGATCAGCCACTGTGCGTCGCCGCCGAGATGCACCGAATAATCCTTGCCACTGACGAGCTGGCCTGCAACGCGGGCGGTCGCGCCGTATTGCTCGCTGGTGCCAGGAGGTGAGGCGCTCGACGCTGAGTGAATGGCACCCGTGGTCGGGCCAGTCACGTAAGCGCCGGCCCAGAACACGTCGTTGTACCAGCGCGCGCCGACGGCAGACCGGAAATCGCCGGCGGCGATGTTTTGCGCGATCACGCCGACAGAGGCGCGTTCCATGAAGGGAATGTCGTTGGAGCTCGAGGCCTCATCGAGGGTCCAGGCAATGTCCATGACGCCGGCTTCAATCGCCATCTTGCCGCCAAAAGGCTTCAGCCCCGTGTAGCTCAAATACGCGTTCTCGATGCCGGATGTGCCGCCGCCGGGCAGGAAGCCGACAGGGGTAGCGCCGGCGGCGCCCGTGCCGCCGAAGCCGTCAGCCGAACCGCCGAAGTCGTAGACGAGCGCAAAATTCCAGTCTTCGAGGAATTTGCCGACGACACCGATGCGTGCGCGACGGACGTTCTCGCCGCTGTCGAGTTTCTGTGGCACGGTGCCTGCCGTATTGGGACGATAGTCATAGCCGCCGACGTCCCAGTGCACGCGGCTCGTGATCGCGACGCAGTTCGCTCCGTCGGCCGTGCAGATGGTCGGCCGGTTGTTCGGCATCGTCACCACGACACCGGACGCGGGCGCCGGTCCTTTGAGCGGGATCGCCGCATTGGCATTGGCGACGACCGCTTTCGCCTCCGAGCGCGCTTCGGCCTTGGCCTCGGCCTTCGCTTCGGCCTTGGTCTTCGCCGTGGCCGCCGTGTTCGCGGCGGTCTGACTTTGCAGCTTGTCGAGCTTCTGCTCCAGCATCTTCAATTGCTGCTTCAGCAGCGCGATCTCCTGCTCGCTGTTGCTTGCTGATTGTGCCTGGGCCTGCGAGGCCGCCAGCGCGCCGGCGAGACCAATCGCTGCGGCTGCAATTCTTGTCCTGCTCACGTCACCACTCCATCGGTTAGACCAACTTCCCCAAGTCGCAACGGGAGAGCCTAAGAACGATCGATGACTGTCCCGCGACGGCGCGCCACGGCTGCAATGGTTCCGCCTGATGCAAATTCGCCGCAGCCGAATCCGCCACCGGCCAGCATGCAAGATGATGGGCGTCATGCCAATCCGCGGTGTCAGTCCAATTGTCATTTTGCACGCAGTGCTTGCGTGCCGGCCACACCGGAATGGGGCTGAATATTGCCGCCCGGCGCCCTTCTATTGGGGGGCGAACGCGCCTATATTCCGGCGTCTTTTCCAAGAGGTAGGAATGTTTCGATCGATCTGGACCGCCGTCGTCACGGCATCGTGCATAGCTTTTTCGACCAGTCTCAATCCGGCCTCCGCGCAGGACCGTCGCGTCCCGTCGTCACCGGCCGAACTGCGGCTGTCCTATGCGCCGATCGTGCAGCGGGTACAACCGGCGGTCGTCAACGTCTATGCCGCCAAGGTGGTGCAGAACCGCAATCCGTTGCTGGACGACCCGATCTTCCGCCGCTTCTTCGGCGTGCCGGGCCAGCAACAGGAGCAGGTGCAGCGCTCGCTCGGTTCGGGCGTGATCGTCGATGCGTCCGGGCTCGTCGTCACCAACGTCCATGTCATCGAAGGCGCCGACCAAGTGAAGGTGTCGTTGTCGGACAAGCGCGAGTTCGAGGCCGAGATCGTGCTCAAGGATCCCCGCAGCGATCTCGCGGTGCTGCGCCTGAAGGATACCAAAGAGAAGTTTTCGGCTCTCGACTTCACCAATTCGGATGAGCTGATGGTCGGCGACGTCGTGCTCGCGATCGGCAATCCCTTCGGCGTCGGCCAGACCGTGACCCATGGCATCATCTCGGCGCTCGCGCGCACGCAAGTCGGCATCACCGACTACCAGTTCTTCATCCAGACCGACGCGGCGATCAATCCCGGCAATTCCGGCGGCGCGCTGGTCGACATGAATGGCAGGCTCGCCGGCATCAACACCGCGATCTATTCGCGTTCAGGTGGCTCGCAGGGCATCGGCTTCGCGATTCCTTCCAATATGGTGCGCGTTGTCGTGGCCTCCGCCAAGGGCGGCGGCAAGGCGGTGAAGCGGCCATGGCTCGGTGCAAAGTTGCAGGCGGTGACGCCCGAGATCGCCGAAAGTCTCGGCCTGCGCTCGCCGACCGGCGCGCTGGTCGCAAGCGTCGTGCCGAACGGCCCCGCGGCGAAGGCCGGGCTGAAATCCTCCGACCTCATCACCGGCATCGACGGCCAGGCCGTGGATGATCCCAATGCCTTCGACTATCGCTTCGCCACCCGGCCGCTCGGTGGCACGGCGCAGATCGACGTGCAGCGCGCCGGCAAGCCGACGAAGCTGACGGTGGCACTGGAGACCGCGCCGGATTCGGGTCGCAACGAGCTCGTCATCACCGCGCGCTCGCCGTTCCAGGGTGCGAAGGTCTCGACCATCACGCCAGCAGTTGCCGACGAGCTGCATCTCGATGCCGACACCGAAGGTGTCGTCATCACCGAACTCGGCGGTGACTCGCCTGCGGCCAGTGTCGGCTTCCAGAAAGGCGACATCATCCTCGCCGTCAACAATCAGAAGATCGGCAAGACCGACGACCTCGAGAAGGCGGCGGGGGCAAGCCAGCGGCTCTGGCGCATCACGCTGGTGCGCGGCGGCCAGCAGATCAACGTCACGCTGGGCGGATGAGTCCGAAGCGACCACAGGAGACGCCAACTCTCTTTGCCGCGGCGGGGCTCGATCACGAAGCCCCGCATCCGCTGCCGGACCGGCTGCGGCCGCGTGCGCTGTCGGAGGTGGTTGGCCAGGATCACATCCTCGGTCCCGATGGCGCGCTGACGCGCATGCTGGCGACGCGCACGCTGGGCTCGCTGGTGTTCTGGGGCCCGCCCGGCACCGGCAAGACCACGGTGGCGCGGCTGCTGGCGGATGCGACCGACCTGCATTTCGAGCAGATCTCCGCGGTGTTCTCCGGCGTCGCCGACCTCAAGAAAGCCTTTGAGGCCGCGCGTGCCCGCCGCGAGATGGGCAAGGGCACGCTCTTGTTCGTCGACGAGGTGCATCGCTTCAACCGCGCCCAGCAGGATTCGTTTCTGCCTGTGATGGAAGACGGCACGGTGGTGATGGTCGGCGCCACCACCGAGAACCCGTCCTTCGAGCTCAACGCGGCGCTTCTGTCGCGCGCACGCGTGCTGGTGTTTCATTCGCTCGACGCGGCTGCGATCGAAAAGCTGTTCGTGCATGCCGAGGACGTCGAGGGCCGCAAGCTGCCGCTGGATGCCGAGGCACGCGCGGTGCTCGTGCGCATGGCCGACGGCGATGGCCGCGCCTCGCTCACGCTCGTCGAAGAGGTCTGGCGCGCTGCCCGCAAGGACGAGATGTTCGACGCCGCGCAGTTGCAGGACATTTTGCAGCGCCGCGCGCCGATCTACGACAAGTCGGCCGATGGCCATTACAATTTGATCTCGGCGTTGCATAAGTCGGTGCGTGGCTCCGATCCCGATGCGGCGCTGTATTATTTGGCGCGCATGCTCGATGCCGGCGAGGATCCGCTGTTCCTGGCTCGCCGCGTCGTGCGCATGGCGGTCGAGGACATCGGGCTCGCCGATCCGCAGGCCCTCGTCATCGCCAATGCGGCGAAGGATGCCTTCGATTTTCTCGGGTCTCCTGAGGGCGAGCTCGCCATCGCGCAAGCCGTGGTTTATCTCGCGACCGCGCCGAAATCGAACGCGGTCTACACCGCCTTCGGCGCGGCCATGCAGACCGCCAAGCAGGCCGGCTCGCTGCTGCCGCCAAAACACATCCTCAATTCCCCGACCAAGCTGATGAAGTCGGAAGGCTACGGCGCAGCTTACGAATACGACCACGACACCCCCGACGCCTTCTCCGGTCAGGACTACTTTCCGGAGGCCCTCGGCCGTCAGACCTTCTACGACCCGCCGGAGCGCGGTTTCGAGCGGGAGATCCGCAAGCGGCTGGATTACTGGGCCAAGCTGCGGAAGGAGCGGGGCGGCTAAAGCCAAAATCGCCATTTCGCCGTGACGTGAGGCCGCTTTTGAGCTAGGCAGGCAGCCATGAGCCGCCGCATCAAGAGAATGAACCCAAAGCCCCGTTCGCGTGACGAGCGTGACGATTCACGTCCGTTCAAGGCGCGCAGCGCGAAAAAGGCCGGGCCGCGGCCCGGGGCTAAGCCGGGCGGGAAACCGCCGCGCTTTGCGGCCGAGCGCGCCGAGCGGCGTGCGCCCAAGGCTGCGTTGGAAAAGGCTGCGCTGGAAACGCCGGCCGCGGCAAAGCCCGTCGAGGTGCTGTTGCCGACCAAGGTGCAGACCGTCACGGTGACGGCCGACGAGAACAACATGCGGGTCGACCGTTTTCTCGAAGCGCGCTTTCCCGGCCTGTCGTTCTCCCACATCCAGCGCGTCGTCCGCAAAGGCGAGCTGCGCGTCGACGGCAAACGCGTCGACAGCAAGGACCGGCTGGAGGAGGGGCAGAGCGTTCGCATTCCGCCGTTGAAGCTCGACGCACCGAAGGCGGCGCCCGGCTCGCTGTCGGAAGCCGCCCAGAAGACGCTTGCCGCGCTGAAGGAGATGACGATCTACGAGGACGACGACGTTCTCGTGCTGAACAAGCCGTTCGGGCTTGCGGTGCAGGGCGGCTCCGGCACGACGCGGCACATCGATCAGATGCTGGAGGTGATGCGCGACTCCAAGGGCCAGAAGCCACGGCTTGTGCACCGGATCGACAAGGACACGGCCGGCTGTCTTCTCATCGCCAAGACGCGCTTTGCCGCCTCGCATCTGACCGGTGCCTTCCGCTCCCGGTCAGCGCGGAAAACCTATTGGGCGCTGGTGCCGGGTCTGCCGAAGCCGAAGCAGGGCCGCATCTCGACCTTCCTGGCAAAAGAGGAAAGCGAGGACGACACCATCATGCGCATCGCCCAGCATGGCGACGAGGGCGCGAGCCACGCGATCACTTACTACGCGGTGGTCGAGACCGCCGGCAACAAGCTGACCTGGGTGTCGCTGAAGCCGGTGACGGGGCGCACCCACCAGCTCCGCGCCCACATGGAGCATATCGGCCATCCCATTGTCGGCGATCCCAAATATTTCAACATCGAGAATTGGCAATTGCCGGGTGGCCTGCAAAACCGGCTGCATCTTCTGGCGCGCCGCATCGTGATCCCGCATCCCCGCGGCGGCGTGATCGACGCCACCGCGCCGCTGCCGCAGCACATGCAGCAGTCGTGGAATCTGCTCGGGTTGGACGCGAGCCGGTTTGATCCGATCGAGAACGCGCCCGAGGAGTAGGGGCGCTGTGGAGCGCGGTGTTTCTCCGGCGTCGTCCCGGCGAAGGCCGGGACCCATACCGCGGAATCTATCTGTGGCGTGCGGTCTTCGTACCGACGAACGAATTCCAACTGCTGGCCTTCGCCAAAGTTCTGCTGCGGAGTATGGGTCCCGGCCTTCGCCGGGACGACACCCGTGGTTGCGCTCCCCACTCACACACCGCTCAATTCCGAAACTGCTCCAGAAACATCCGCAAGCTGTCATGCGGGCTCTCGACATCCGTGATCAGCCAACCCTCGGGTCCGTTGACCAGAATGAAATTCAGCGTCACCCGCCGGCCGTGATTGTCGAAATTCGCCGCGACATAGGTCTTGTCGTATTGCTTGCGCAGGATTGCGACCGAGACCGGGCCGAGCTTCCAGGTCGGGCTCTGGACCAGGAAATCGTAGGGCTCGGCCCGCGGCGCGGACCACACCTTGCGTAAGGAGGGGTCGAAGAACTGCCGGGCGGTTGCGGCATCCCGCGGCAGGCCTTTGGACAATTCGGGGGCGCCTTGGCCGTAATGGGCATAGACGTTGCGCACCAGCGATTCCGGGGTCCGGAAGCCGGCCTGCGCCGCGGCCAGCCAAAGCCCGGCGAACAGGCCCACAATCCCCGCAAGTTCCCTCATTCCTGCCGCTCGCTTTATCGGCCGCCGGTCTTAGCTTAAAAGCCTAATATTCAGCGGCGGAGACCTAAAACTCAAGATGCGCGAATTGTTCGACGAGATGGCGGGGCGATCCCCGCTCGATCCGCAGGAGGCGGTCCGCCAGGCGACCCGCGTGCCGCTGCGCAAGCGCTTCTACAAGGAGGCGGGCGTGGCCGAGGCCGAGGGCGGTTTTGCCATCACACTCGACGGCAAGCCGATCCGCACGCCCTCCGGCCGCCAGGTGGCGATCCCGTCGCGGAAGCTCGCCGATGCGGTGGCCGCGGAGTGGGCGGCGCAGGAGGAGACGATCAAGCCCCTGAGCATGCCGCTGACGCGGATTGCCAACAGCGTGGTCGAGGGCGTCATTGATCGCATCGATCTCGTCACGGATGACCTTGCAAAATACTTCCAGTCCGACATGCTGTTTTATCGCGCCGGCTATCCCGATGGGCTGGTCGCAAGCGAAGCCGCGCATTGGGATCCCGTGGTGTTCTGGGCTGCGGAGAAGCTGGGCGCGCACTTCATCCTGTCCGAGGGCATCGTGCATGTGACGCAGCCGGATGGGGCCATTCAGGCCGCGCGCGCGGCACTTCCGGATGATCCCTGGTCCGTCGCGGCCCTCCACGTGATCACGACCCTGACCGGCTCGGCGCTGCTGGCCTTGGCGTTGTGCCATGGCGCCCGCGATGCCGACCAGGTCTGGGCGGCAGCCTATGTCGATGAGGACTGGAATGCCGGCAAATGGGGCGTGGACGAGGAGGCGGCCGCCCGCCGCGCCGCGCGCTTGAGGGACTTTGGGGCTGCCGTGACGGTGCTGGCGGCCGTGAAGCCAGCCGAGGCCAAAGGTCCTTAACGAGAGGTTTACGACGCAGGGGTTAGGGTGGCCCGCGCTTCCTAGGTCTCCGAGATGCCGACGCCGATAAGCTCGATCGTTCCCGTCAGTGCTGCCAGCCCTGTTGCTGATGCGGCGACGCCCGAGCTTGCCCTTCAAGCCGGCAGCGTCGTCGACGCAAAAGTGGTCAGCGTGCTCGCCGACAATCTTGTGCGGATCGCGATCGCCAACCTCTCGATGGACGTGATGTCGGAAGTGGCGCTGACACCGGGGCAGAATCTTCAGCTTGCGGTGTCGCAGAACGACGGCGGCACCATCCGGCTCGCCATCGTCGATGGCGCAGGCGGGGCAACGGCCGATCAGATTACGCTGACGCCGGGCGCAGCCTCGCTGGTCGATAGCCCGTCGATTGCGCCGTCGGTGACCACGGCCCGCAACCCTCTGACGCCGTCCGAGCAGGTCGCCGTCACCTTGGCTTCGGCCGAGGCCGCGACCAAGCAGGGCAGCCAGGCGCCGTTGTTTGCCAATCTGGCCTCAATCGTCACCGGCAGCGATTTGCCGGCCGGACTGAAGCAGGCGGTGCTGGACGTGCTGGCGCAGCAGACGCCGCTCAATGCCGGCCTCGACGGGGCCGATATCCAATCCGCCTTCCAGAAATCCGGGCTGTTGCTCGAGGCCTCGCTCGCTGCGGGCACGCCGCCATCCTCGGGCGCGGTGCCGGACTTGAAAGCGGCGCTGCTGGTGCTGCGCCAGACGCTGGCTGCGACCTCTGGTGCGCTCGAGAGCAGCGTGCCGCAGGCGGCGACGCAAGGCGCCGCGCTTCCCGCAAACTCCGTCGCCACGCCGCAGGTCGCAATTTCGCCCGCTCAGATTGCAGGCGAGGTCGCGCAGGCGGTGTTGCCGCTACCTGACGCAGAGATGGCCCAATCGCTGCAAACGCCGCGCGGCGCCAATCTCGCGGCCGCTGTGTTGGCTGACATGGCTGCTGGGGTCCCGCAGGCGGGGATCCCGCGGACGATGTCCGCTGGTCTTGCTGCAAGCCTGCTGCAAGAGGTCACGCAAAATCTGCCCCGCATGATCGGCAATGTGCCGGGCTCCAACAAGGCCGTGCCGGACGGCCACCTCTTCGAGGCGGCCGCGCGCGCGACCACGCCACCGCCGATCCGCGGCGCGCTGCCGTCGCCGCAATCCGTCGCCTCGGCGTCGCTCACGCCGGATACGCCGCTGGCTGCGACCATGCACCGCCTGCTCGACGACACCGATGCCGCGATCGCGCGGCAGACCCTGCTCCAGGTCGCCTCGCTCCCTGACCGTGTCGACGCCAGCGGCCATCGCATCGACCCAAGCGTGCCGCAGTGGAATTTCGAGATTCCGTTTGCAACGGCGCAGGGCACCGCGATGGCGCAGTTCGAGATCTCGCGCGACGGCGGCAATGAGTCTGCCGATCCTGCCAAGCGCGCCTGGCGCGCGCGCTTCTCGCTCAATGTCGAGCCGACCGGCCCGGTGCATGCGCTGATCACGCTCAACGGCGACAAGACCTTTGTACGGATGTGGGCGGAGCGGCCGGCGACCGCGCAGCAACTCCGCGCCGGCATCGGCGAGCTCAGCCAGGCGATGACGAAGGCCGAGCTCAAGCCCGGCGACATCGTGGTCCGCGACGGCACGCCGCCACAGCCGGCGCCGGCCCGCGCCGGGCACTTTCTGGATCGCGCCACATGAGCGACGCATCCAAGCTCGCTATCGCGCTGCATTACGAGAAGGGCAGCGGCGCGCCCGTCGTGGTCGCCAAGGGCAGCGGCACGATCGGCGCAAAAATCGTCGAGATCGCCAAGGCCCACGACATCCCGATCGAGGAGAACGAGGTTTTGGCCGGCGCGCTCTCCAAGGTCGAGCTCGGCGAGGAAATCCCGCCGGATCTCTACAAGGCTGTCGCCGAAGTGCTCGTGTTCATTCTGCGGCTGTCGGGGCGAGGGCGATAGCGTGCTGTCATCGTTTCACCACGATGGCGGCTGCATGGTCGCGGCGCCCTCATCGATCAACGGATACCGCTCTTGCTCACCCGCCGTTCCACCCTCGGGCTTCTTGCCGCAGCCGCTATCGTGCCGTCGCGCGCGTTCGCCCATGTCGCGCCACCGCGCAACGAGATCCGCGACAGCCTGGCAAAACGCTTCACTGACCTCGGCACGGCCGGAACCTTCGTCGGCTACAAGGTCGAGGATTACCTGATCGTTGCCAGCGACCGAGAGCGCTCGGGCGAAGCCAAGCTGCCGGCCTCGACGTTCAAGATCCCGAACTCGCTGATTGCGCTGGAGACCGGCGTTGTCGCCGATCCCGACAAGGACGTGTTTCCCTGGGATGGTGTGAAGCGCCCGATCGAAGCCTGGAACAAGGATCACACGCTGCGCAGTGCGATTCTCGTGAGTGCGGTGCCGGTCTATCAGGAGATCGCGCGGCGGATCGGGCAAGAGCGCATGCAGAAATATGTTGATCTGTTCGACTACGGCAATCGCGACATCGGCGGCGGCATCGACCAGTTCTGGCTCACTGGCGCCCTGCGCATCGATCCGATCGAGCAGATCGATTTCGTCGACCGGCTGCGCCGCCGCGCTTTGCCGATTTCCAAACGCAGCCAGGACCTCGTGGCCGATATCCTGCCGGTGACCAAGGTCGGTGATAGCATCATCCGCGCCAAGTCCGGACTGCTTGGCGCCGAGCGCGGCGCGCCGTCGCTCGGCTGGATGGTCGGCTGGGCCGAGAAGGGCGAAGCGCACACCGTGTTCGCGCTCAACATGGATTGCGGCGAGCCGCGCCTCGTCGGCGAGCGCATGCCGCTGACGCAAGCCTGCCTTGCCGATATCGGCGCGATCTGATCCCACCACGCTGGCGCCCATTGCGCTGCTCGACTAGCATCGTCCTGACCAAGAAAGAAAAAAGGTCGGGAGGAAACGATGAAGTCAACGCCGCTCTGGCTGTCGTCGCTCACGCTTGCCGCCGCGGGCGGCTGGCTTGCCGCGACGATGTTTGCAGCACCTGCCACCAGCAAGGAGCCGCGCTTTCCGCAGCTCACCATGGATCAGCTCAACGAGAAGCAGAAGCCGCTCGGCGAGCAGATCATGAAGGTGTCGAGCGTCGGCATCGGCGGTCCCTACAATCCGATGATCCGCAGTCCCGTGCTCGGCCAACGCCTGTTCGACCTGTTCTACTATCTACGTTGGGAAACCTCGGTCCCGACCAAGCTCAACGAGTTTGCGATTCTGATCATCGGCCGGCAGTGGCGCTCGCAGGTGGAGTGGTTCGCCCACGCGCCCCTGGCGGCGAAGGCGGGCCTGTCGCCCGACATCATCGCCGAGCTGAAGGCCAACAAGCGGCCGTCGGCCATGGCCGAGGACGAGGCGGTGGTCTACGACTTCGTCACTGAACTCACCACGACGAAAAAGGTCTCCGACGAGACCTACGCGCGGGCGAAGAAGGTGTTCAACGATCAGCAGATCGTCGATCTCAGCGCGGTCGCCGGCAATTACGTGATGGTCGCGATGCTGCTCGCCATGGCCGAGGAGACCACACCGCCGGACAAGCAGGAGCCATTCAAGCCCGGCGAGCCGTAGGACTCGTCATTGCGAGGAGCCTGCGACAAATTGCGATACTGTAGGGTGGGCAAAGGCGCGCAGCGTCGTGCCCACCATCTCTCGACACCGTGGCTCTGCAATTTGGTGGGCACGCTTCGCTTTGCCCACCCTACGCCATCGGTGCAAGTCACGCAGTCTCAACCCAGCTTGAAGAGCGCCTGGAGGAAATCCACCACGGCCTTGCGCGACTCGGCGGCGGTCGCGGGATTGCCGCCGACATGCGGGTCGAGCTCGATGCAGGAATCCTTGTAGGCGAAGGGCGCTTGCGTGTCGGCATTCATCAGCACACCGCCGTCGCCTTCGCGGATGTGGCAGTTGCGCGCGGTCTGGGCGCCGGTGGAGACGGTCACGGTGTTGACGCCCAGCAGGCCGCTGTCGAACCCGTGCGCGCTGTCAGGATATTCGGTCAGCACCACGTCGCGGCCGGCCGCCTTGAGCCGCTCGACGAAAGCCTTGCAGCTCTTCACCGGATTGTAGTCGTCCGGCGTGCCGTGGAAGATCCGGATCGGACGCGCCGCGACCTCGGTGTCGGTCTGATATGTCGTCGAGCAGTCCGGATAGAACGGGATGTAAGCGGCGAACTGGACGCCGGACTTGTTCCAGAGCTTGTTGAAGCGGTCGAGGCTCGCATAGAGCGCCGCCTGTCCGCCGCGTGAAAAGCCCATCAGCACGATGTGATCGGGGTCGACGCGGGGATGCTTCGCCAGAATGTCCAGCGAGCGGTAGATGTCGATGATCAGATTGAGCCGGCCCAGCAGGGCCTGGTTCGGTCCGACCACCGTCAGGCCGCGGCCGGTAAAGCCGTCGATCACGAAGGTCGAGATGCCCATCGCATTGAATTCGTGCACCCAGGCCTCAGTGGTGGCGCCGACGCCGCTCGAGCCGTGCATCAGCACCACGACGGGGAGTTTTCCGGTGCCTTGCGCGACGCGGAATTCGCCCGCAACCGTCACCGGCTTGGCGGCCGCCGCATCGCCGCTGAGGAATTGCTGGTCGGAAAGGGTGAGCGAGGGGATCGGGAAGATCTCGGTCCGGACAGCGGCTTCCTTGGGAAGGGATTGCGCATTGGCGCCAATGCCGGCGAACAGCATGGAGATGCAAAGCGCCATGACGCGGAATGCCGTTGGCATCGGATCCTCCCTTGTGATTTTTTCTGAGTAGAACAACGGATCCGCGCGCTGTCAATTTGACGCGCATCCGCCTCAGGCGGGACCGGGCTGCTTCTTCACCGCCAGCGCCTGGTCGATCGCAAAGCCGCCGATCTCGCTCATCGCCTGCGAGATCACGTCGCCTTTTTTCGCAAAGCCGCCCGAGAGATAATCGAACTGTGTCCGCGCCAGCCGCAGCACCTCGATCGGCACCGAGACCACGGTCTCGTTGAAGCTGTCGACGGAGGCGTGCAGCGTCGCGAGCTCGGTGGTGAGCTTGCCGATATGGCTTTCCGCATCCTGCATCAGGCCGAGCAGCTTGCCGCGCTCGGCGTCGAACGCGGCACGCTCGGCGGCCGCAGCCGCAGTCACCTCCGCGAGTTGCGTCCGCAGCGCGGCGATCTGGCCGACCATGGCATCAGAGGCAAGCTCAGCGGCTTCGTGCCGCTCGGCGTTACGTGTGCTCTCTTCCTGCGCCTGGTGATAGAGCCGCTCGGCCGTCATCGCCCGCTGCGTCAGCGACTCGATCAGGCTTGCGGCACGCAGCAGCATCTCGCCGTTCCGCCCCGACACCATGCTGGCCATCCGCCGCAGGAAGTCGGTGGTTTCGGACGATGAGTTCGGCGGCAGGGGGACGACCTTGGCGGACATGAGGTGATGCTTGCAGCCAGACGTGATGACCGCCGCCGTACCGACTGAGCTCACGCAACATTCGGCGCCTGATCGAAAGAGGAGCAAGCCTGAATCGGCTGCCTCGGTCAACCGGCGAGGGCCGACAAAATGGCGGCAATCCCGCCGCCAAAGCGCGCAGGCCTCAAGCGCCTTTCTGCCGCCCGATCCGACCCATATGGGTGAAGCCGAAGCCTGCGGAGTATTTCAGGCCATAGCCGAGCGCCCGGTCGATGCCGATATGGGCAAGCCAGATCAAGGCGATGGACAGGGTCAGGGGCGAGGCAAAGCCGAAGCCCAGCGTCATCAGTGTCATCGGCGCCATGTAGCTGTGGGCGGTGTTGTAGACGATGGCCCCAAATCGCGCATCCGACAGATAGGCCAGGAAGCTCAGATCGGGGACGAAGAAGAGCAGGACGTAAATCAGCCAGGAGCCGCCCCAGGCCGCATACAGCGCCGTCATGCCGAGGAACAGGGTCAGCCCCTCCAGCCGCAGCAGGAGCCTGACGCCACCGGTCGCCGCGCCGGTCTCGTGCTTGGGCTCACCCGTGGCCTCATCCATGGTCGCCTCCCCAGGCAATACTTTGTAATCGCTGACGGTTTTTCGCAGGGGTAAGGCAGGCCTGCGAGGCCGAAAGGCGCTTCCCGGCCCGCAAAATGCCGTGTTAGAACGCCCATCACTTAAGGCTTAAGACCTGGCGGGAGCAAATGAAGAATATTCTGGACGCCCTTGAAGACCGTCGTGCCGGCGCAAAGCTCGGTGGCGGCGAGAAGCGCATCGAGGCGCAGCACGCCCGCGGCAAGCTGACCGCGCGCGAGCGTATCGAGCTTCTGCTCGACAAGGGATCGTTCGAGGAGTTCGACATGTTCGTCGAGCACCGCTCCACCGAGTTCGGCATGGAGAAGAACAAGATTCCCGGCGATGGCGTCGTCACCGGCTGGGGCACCGTCAACGGCCGCAAGACGTTTGTCTTCGCCAAGGACTTCACGGTGTTCGGCGGATCGCTGTCCGAGACCCACGCGCTGAAGATCACAAAACTCCAGGACATGGCGATGAAGGCGAGGGCGCCCATCATCGGCCTCTATGACGCGGGCGGCGCGCGCATCCAGGAAGGCGTCGCCGCGCTTGCCGGCTACTCCTACGTGTTCCGCCGCAACGTGCTCGCCTCGGGCGTGATCCCGCAGATCTCCGTCATCATGGGCCCCTGCGCCGGCGGCGACGTCTATTCGCCGGCCATGACCGACTTCATCTTCATGGTGAAGAACACCAGCTACATGTTCGTCACCGGCCCCGACGTGGTGAAGACCGTGACCAACGAGGTCGTCACCGCGGAAGAGCTCGGCGGCGCCTCGGTGCACGCCACGCGCTCCTCGATCGCCGACGGCGCCTTCGAGAACGACGTCGAGACGCTCTTGCAGATGCGGCGCCTGATCGACTTCCTGCCGTCCAACAACACCGACGGCGTGCCGGAGTGGCCGAGCTTCGACGACATCGGCCGCGTCGACATGTCCTTGGACACGCTGATCCCCGACAATCCGAACAAGCCCTACGACATGAAGGAATTGATCCTGAAGGTCGTGGACGAGGGTGATTTCTTCGAGATCGCGGACTCCTTTGCCAAGAACATCGTCACCGGCTTCGGCCGCATCGCCGGCCGCACCGTCGGCTTCGTCGCCAACCAGCCGATGGTGCTGGCCGGCGTGCTCGACAGCGATGCATCACGGAAGGCCGCGCGCTTCGTGCGTTTCTGCGATGCCTTCAATATCCCGATCGTCACCTTCGTCGACGTGCCGGGCTTCCTGCCCGGCACCGCGCAGGAATATGGCGGCCTGATCAAGCATGGCGCGAAACTCCTGTTCGCCTACTCGCAGTGCACCGTGCCGCTGGTCACCATCATCACCCGCAAGGCCTATGGCGGCGCCTTCGACGTCATGGCGTCGAAGGAAATCGGCGCCGACATGAACTACGCTTGGCCGACCGCCCAGATCGCCGTGATGGGCGCCAAGGGCGCGGTCGAGATCATCTTCCGCAGTGACATCGGCGATCCAGACAAGATCGCCGCCCGCACCAAGGAATACGAAGACCGCTTCCTGTCGCCTTTCATCGCCGCTGAGCGCGGTTACATCGACGACGTCATCATGCCGCACTCGACCCGCAAGCGGATCGCAAGGGCGCTGTCGATGCTGAAGGACAAGAAGGTGGAGACGCCGGCGAAGAAGCACGACAATTTGCCGTTGTGAGGGCGCAATGAAGATCGAAGAATTTAAACTATCCCTTCGTAACTCACTGCAAAAGATAAGCACCCACAACAATTGGAGCTTCGATAATGTGAAACATCGAGGCATGGCTTTCGAGGATTGGTGTTTCAATCTCTTCTGCGAGCGGTACCCGGCCGCGGATAACAAGGCTGATCAATGCGTCATTCGTGGCGATGATGCGGGAGTTGATATCTTCTTTGAGAGTAAGGAAACCGAGGAAATATATATCCTTCAGTGCAAGCACCCGAAGATAGCTGCTTCAGATCCGATACATGAGGATGAAGTAAAGACATTCTTTTCAAACTACGAACTGTTGGCGAGCCGAAAATATCTGGATCAGCGGAAAACCAAGAATCCGAAAATCTTGGAGTTGGGGTCTGAATTCGAGTATTGGCTCAAACAACGATATGTAATTAGCTTCATATTCATAAGTACTGGGGAGGCGACCGAGAAAACATCAGCACTAGTCGATGCATTCAACGAGCGGTTTCAAGGTGCGAGCGTAAAGTTCGACGTTTGGGATATCTCAGAATTGCGCGATGAATATGTTTCGGTTCAAAGCATTGAAGAAAAATATCCGGACAATGTCGCCTTAGTGCTTGCGGACGGACATTTCATGCAGCCCGACGGAGAGTTGGACAATCTGACTTTTGCTCTTCGCGGTACGGCTCTGAAAGACCTCGCAATCGAGCACAAAGACAGTCTTTTCAATTGGAATATTCGCCGTTTCCTCGGGCGTAAGGGTGAGGTGAATACTGGCTTGACCGAGACTCTAGCTAAGGAGCCAAAGCATTTTTATTATTACAATAATGGTATCTCGGCTCTTTGCGAGAGTTTTGACTTTGACGCGAAATCAAAGAAGCTTCTAATCCGCAAACTTCAGGTCGTTAATGGCGCGCAAACGCTTGGCGCGATCAAGCATGCAAGTAACGAGGCCCTCAAGGATGTCTTGGTGCTCGTAAAGCTGACGGCCGTGAAGCATGCCCATCGCGAGAAAGGCATCGCAGCCTCACTTATTAAGACAAACAACACTCAGAATACATTGCGGGCTCCAGACTTCCGTTCGAACGATAAGATTCAGCTCTGGTTAGAGGCGAAATTCAAGGCGACGAAGCCGCGTGGCGAACTCGGGCAGATCGCGTATGGCAGAAAGCGGCCTTATCCAAGATCGAATTCATCGCAAATGGTGCTGAAGCTCCAGGATTTAGGCAAGATAAGGTACGCTTGGTATCATGATCCAAGAATACCGATCTCAGATCCGGCCAAGTTGTTTCAGCTTCCCGAAGAGAATGGCCTGTATGGTTATTCGTTCGGGGCTGATGGCGATCTGGTGGACGTTTGGAGTGATGAGCAATTCCGGGATGCTCTGCTGGCGATCCACGTGTTTCGTCGAATTGAGCGCGAGCTCGAGGGGCTCCAAGAAAAGCACGATGATCTAAAGCAAGTATCTCGACTGAAATATTACGGATTGAAACTATTCAAGCTTTATTGTGACCAATTGATCCCTGTGAGCGGTCAGGCCTCATGGGAGGACTTGTATGCTTTCGGCGCGAAATTCAATTCGTTCTTTGATAGGGCGAAGAAGGTGATCAACGTGACTTTGTCGCAATCCTACAGAGAGATGCTAGTCAGGGAAGAGGGAACAGCTTTCTCGCTTCCCCGTGACGCCAAGGTCTGGGACTCGGTAAGGCGAAAGTTTGAAGATAATCTCGCGCTTGTGAGAGAAATGGATGTTACCTCTTGATAGAGGTCTGATCGGTTAGTTCCTGCTCAAGCTTTTCAAGCTGAAAGCGCCACCAATATACGGCTTCACGGAAAAGTTGGCCTCCATCTCTGCCTGACTCTTTGTGAAGTAAGCCTTCGTCGTCGATCTCAACGCCGAATTCGTACGTCTTGAGAAGATTGTTTCTTTCTTGCTCGACAAAGTCCCAAAAGATCGCATTTTCGGCTCTGTTCCGTTTCCAGCTCTCCCAGGTGGCGTTAATTATTCTGCGATGCTGATCAGATGTGGTGCCGTCGATCTTGTCTAAGACATGTCCGACAGTCCTAAGAAGAGCTAAGCCCGCAAACCAATAGATTCTCCACTCGGGATGATCGTCATCTAGATCAGAGTTCTGAAGCTGAAAAAGAATACCTACGCATTCGTAAAATGGCTTCCATGCCTTGAGTGTTGTTCTTGACGAGATGCGAGTGAAGATGTCGCTGCGTCTTGGAATGAACGATTTTACGAGGGCGATCATGGGATGAAGTCCCGGACGACATTTGTGCGAGTTGATTATCCGTCCTTGTTAGGCACAGCACGCAATTTGCCATTGTAGTCGGCCTGCGCGACTCAAATCGTAGCCAACTCTCAAATCTTGGCAAATTCGCTTCATGCACATATACTGGCATCAATCTGAAAATTGCATACCATGCTCAATGACCGAAGACGATCCGCCCGACGAGATTTCAGACATCGAAGCGCGGATCGAGGCGCTGGCTGAGATCGCCGAGCGGTGCCGGAAGTACATCCTGGCGTCCAAGATCGCCATTGGCGGCGGCGCTGCGCTGTTGTTGATCGCGATCCTCGGTCTGCTCGGATCAGGTCAGACCGCCGCGCTCGGATCGATCGCGTTGGTGCTGGGTGGGATCGTCTCATTCGGCTCGAACATCAGCACGTTGCGGCAGACCGAAAGTGCCATCGGCGCCGCGGAGGTGCTTCGGGCTCAACTGATCAGCAGGATCGACCTTCGCGTGGTCGCGGATGCGCCGATGAAGCTGGTCTGACGCGCCGCTTGGCGGGCGCTCACACACGTCACGCCGCAGCCTTGTGCGTCAGGACCTGCAACTCCGCGCCGCATTCGGCTGCGAACGCTTGAAGTCGTTGCGCGATTTGCTGGTCGAGGATCGCCTTCGCCAGCCGCTCGGTGCGAGCGATTTTCTCTCTAAGATAAGCGATGCGGGCCATGTATCACCTTCCGCCGGGATAATTGACACAAATTGCTTCGTTTCTGCCGCTGTGACCCTATGGCTGTCGCCGGGTTAATTATGTGCGGCGCGTCACGCCCCGTTGCGCGCCGCATCTGCTGCCGCGAAATGCGCCATCTGGTCTGCGTGGGCTTTGGCGAAGGCCGGGCGGGCCGTGGCGCGCGCGACGTAGTCGCGGCAGGCAGGACTGTCCGTCAGCC
The DNA here is from genome assembly GCF_000938255.1 of Bradyrhizobium sp. LTSP849. Classification (GTDB taxonomy): domain Bacteria; phylum Pseudomonadota; class Alphaproteobacteria; order Rhizobiales; family Xanthobacteraceae; genus Bradyrhizobium. The sequence continues at coordinate 174,451 of NZ_JYMR01000049.1, forward strand.
CGTCGAAGCGCTCGACGACGCGCAGCACGTCCGACATCAGGATGTCGGCGACGGAGAAGGAGCCGGCCAGCCATTCGCGGTCAGCGAGCACCATCTCCATGCGCTTGAGGCGAAGCTTGAGGAAGTCGTCGAAGAATTTCGATCCCGGCTCGCCCATGAACTTCAGCATCGTCCACGGCAGGCTCGCCATCTCCACCGAATTGAGCGCGCCGAACACCCATTCCGTCGCTTCGCTGCGGCCGCGCGGATCGGCCGGCAGCAGCGCGTCGCTGAGCCCGCCGAGATGCAGCAGGATTGCGCCAGTCTCGAAGATCGAGAGATCGCCATCGGTCAGCCATGGCGCCTGGCCGAACGGCTGGTGCGCCAGATGCGCAGGCCCGCGGTCGTCGAACGGCGTGCTGGCGACACGATAGGGCAAGGCAGCCTCTTCGAGCGCCCAGCGCACACGAAGGTCGCGTACATAGCCGCGCGGCGGCCGGGGAACCCAATCGTAGGTGATCAAGGTGAGGTCGGCCATGCGGTGTCTCCGTGCTGTCTCAAGCATAGGACGGACGGAGGCGCCGCGTTCCGACATGGGGGCGACGTTTTTTCTCCGAAGGCGGAGACCGTAGGGTGGGCAAAGGCGCACTTGCGCCGTGCCCACCATCTCTTGGCTGGCGACAGAATTGGTGGGCACGCTCCGCTTTGCCCACCCTACAAGGCCGCTGGGTTTTGCTTACTGCCCCAGCTTCGCAAGCTTCCCTTGCTTCGCCGCCTCGACCGCGCGCTCCGCGTCCTCCGGCAGCAGTATCCGCTCCGCCACCTGCCGTGCGGCCTCACGCTTCACCGCCGCCACATATGCTCCATCATCCGCATATCGCTCGGCAATCGACAGCCTGGGATCGCGCACTTCCTTTCGCGCCGCCTCGGTCGGTGCGAACGGCACCACTGCGCCTTGCAGCGGATAGAGCGCGGTTGGCCCAAATCCTATCGCGCGCGGATTCCACGCAGTGTAGGTCGCACGTGGCACCGCCAATGCGAGCTGGCGAATGCCGGCGATGGCCATGCCGTCATCGTCCGCTTTCGGCACGAACACGGGATAGCGGCCGATCTCCTTCGGTGGCAGCACGCTCTGGTCGGAGAAGGCGGCGAGCGTGTGGATGCCGGCGTAGGGCAGGCCGGGGATATCCGTCGGCACGGCGCCTTGCGCCGAGACCAGCGTGCCGTGGGCGCGCATGGGGACGCGGCTTGCGGGCGGTTTGATGCCGTCGCTGATCCAGGCATTGAGGTCGGTGAGCAGCGCGCGCATCGGCATGCCCGCATGCATCGGGTTTTGCGGCAGCGACATTGCCGGCAGGCCCTTCTTCATCACGTCGGCGGGTTCCGCGAAATGCGGCGTGCCAGCGATCATGTAGGCACGGACGTTGTCGGGGAGGTCGAGATGGTTGCCGGCGAGATCAGTCACCAGCAGCGAGGCGTGCGAGGCCCACCATTCGTGCTCGCTGTCGGTCTGCATCACCTTGGGACAGGTGACCGAGAGCGAACAGCGGCGGAGTACGCCGTCGGTCTTGCCGGAGTAGGGATCGCTCAGCGTCGCATAGGTGAAGGGGAAGAGATCGGCCTGCCACGCCGGATCCTGCGGATGGCGCGGGTTGCGGCCGGGCTGGCCGAAGCGGACATTGGTCGCCATGCGCCGCGTGCCGGCGACGTGGGGCATCAGGCCGTCGAACACCATGCGGCCTGAGAGATCCTCGTTGAAGCCGAGATAGAGGTAGTCGCGCAGGAAGCGGCCGGATTGCGAGACGCCGAAGCCGATGGCGCGGCTGACCGACGGATGCAGACCGTCGAGCAGCGGGTTCGCCGGCGTCTCGTCGTGGCGGAGGAAGCTGACGACGTCGCGCACGGCGGCATAGCCCATGCCGAGCGGTACCGGTTCGCGCGCGGTGTAGGTGATCTCGTAGAGCGCGCCGGCATCAAAGCCGTCGGGCCGGGTGATCTCCACCGTCACGGGATCGACGAGTTTTGCCGCGAGGCCGGACGGCGTCTGTCGCCGATCGGCCCAGGCGGCGCGCACGGTGACGTTGAGATTGGAAGCATCCGCCGCCGGCCAGGTCAGCGCCGCGCGCGCCGGGCTCGTGGTGTTGTCGAACACGAATTCTTCGCGCGCGGGGCCGGTGACGCCCTTGAGCACCGGTGCGGCCATCGCAAGCTGGCCGGGCTTGGAGGGAATCTCGCCCTGCCAGCCGACCCAAACCATCGTGTAGCCTTGGCGGTGCAGGAAGCCGATGCCGGCATCCTCGGCCGTGTCCGCGTTGTTGGCGCCGGGCTGGGCGGAATCGTCGAACAGTTGCGGCGCGAGCTTGCGGCCGCGGTTGGGCACCTCCAGCAGCAGCGTGCCGTTGCCGTGCGTGGGATCGGTCGGCCGCAGGATCACGACGTCGGCGGTGGCTTCGACCTTGCCGTCGGCGTTGCGCGGGGCGAGCGCGAGATCGGTGATGACGGCGTTGCGGTCGTCCGACGGGTTGAGCGCGAAGGTGGCGCGCGCGGTGATGCGCTCATAGGTGCCGACATTGCCAAAGCTGCGTCCGGCGAAAGCCGGCACGCGTTCCTGGACGTCGACGCGGACGATTTCGGCGCGCAAGGCGAGGGGCCACAACGAGGCGATCGCAACGAGGCCCGTGATGATCCTGCGCATGGCCGTTCCTTCCCTTGATTAGCGCGGCTGCTAGTTCCGTCGCGCGGGCTTTTTGTTGCCGCCACTATAACCGGCTATGCTGGCGCCAAACAACTGGAGGAAATCCAATGCCCGCCGCCTACTTCGTCGTCCGCGCCATCGTGGCAGATCCCACCAAGCGCGCCGCCTTCGATAAATGGTACGAGAGCGAACACGTCCCCGACGCGGTGAAAGCGTTCGGCGCGAGCAAAGCGTGGCGGTTCTGGAGCCTTGATGATCCCTCGCTGCATCAGGCGATGTATCAGTTTGATGACGAGGCCAAGCTCGCGGCGATGCTGAAGGGTGATGCGCTGAAGCAACTGGTCGCCGATTTCAACCGCGACTGGCCCGAGGTGACGCGCACGCGCGAGACGCTGGTGCTGGCGCAGGAATTCGCCAAGTAACTACGAACGTAGCCCGGATGGAGCGCAGCGTAATCCGGGATTCTTGCGTGACGCGTCGCCGGTCCCGGATTGCGCTTCGCTCCATCCGGGCTACTCGGTCAACACTAACACCTTTGCAATGAACCTGAACGCGCGATTCAGCCGCAGTTCATGTCGCGCCGACGACACTTCGTTCCGCATCATGCAACGTTCGCTCGAGAGGAAGATGTCATGGAACGCCGCAATTTTCTCAAACTCGCCATCGGTGCCGCGGCCGGCGCCGCTGCACTCACGGCCGCCGCGCAGGCCGCGCCGCTGTCACCGCAACCGGTTGGCGGTCCATCCGCGATGCCGAAGCCGGATTCCGATGTGCATCCCGCAGTCACCAGCAGCGACGAAGCCGCCCAGATGAAGCCGGAGCAGGTGCGCTGGCACGGCCATTGGCATCATCGTCATTGGGGCTGGCGTCGCCGGCGCTGGCATCGCCGTCACTGGTAAGCTCTCGCCAGTCGAGGCCTGGACGGGGATCGCAGCTTGCGGTCCCCGTTTCGATTCGGAGCCGCCGCAGGAATATGCGAACGAACGTCGGAGGGGCTCAAAGAAAATGGCCGCGCGGGTCAATGCCGCGCGGCCGTTTCGCAAGTGCAAAATATCAGAACGGACGGCAGCGGCCGGCATACCAGCGGAAGCCATAGGGGCACACGCGCGGACGCACCACCACGACCGGTGCGGCGGGCTCGACGACGACGACCGGACCACGTCCACCCATCGGGCGGCAGCCGCCATAGGGGCCACGGTACCAGCCCGGGCCGCAACCACCGGCGGCGCTGGCGGCTTCGCTGAAGCCAACGACCGCGCTGGCGAGCATCACGGCGGCGAACAGATATTTCATTATGGTCTTCCTTCTCGTCCTTGGGGCAGATTTTAAGGGCTCGGCGCTTGCGGCGCACAATGAATCAAAAGACACGATTCGACACATTAAATTTAGTGGGGCGTGTCGACACGGTGCGATCCAAACCTGCCAATCATGACCTGAATGCGGCATGAACGCTGCGGGCATCCTGCTTCAGGCGACAGCGATGGCGCTAGCGGCCGAGAAAGCCCAGCACCACCTCCTTGTACTTCTCCGGGGCCTCCAGGAAGACGAGGTGGCCGGTGTCGGGGATCACCTCCGCCCGCGCATTCGGCATCTTCGCAGCCAGCGCCTTCGCGAGCTCGGCGTTCTGCCCCATTTTTGCGCGCAGTGCCTCCGGCGCATTCGGCCGGCCCGGTGCGTTGTGGTCGTCGGCGCCCATGATGAACAGCGTCGGCTCCGTGATCAGCGCAACCTCGTGCGCCACCGGCTCGCGATAGATCATCTGGCCCGAGCTGACGAAGGCGCGCAGCCAGCGCGCATAGTCCGGGCTGCCCTTGATGTTGAAGCGGGCGTCGATGAACGGCGTGATCTGATCGGGTGGCAGCTTGATCGCGTAGTTGGTCTGGAGTTGTTTGCGGTAGCCGTCGGCGGTGAGCTTGTCCTCGGCCTCGATGATTTTTTCGGTGGGCGTCGGCGGCACGTAGAGGCGGTAGTCCTCGAGCCCAATGGGTGCGGTCAACACCAGATGCGCGACGCGATCCGGATAGGCGCGGGCAATGCGCACCCCGAGCATGCCGCCGAGCGAATGCGCGACGATCTCGGCTTTGGCGATCCCTAAGTGATCGAGCAGCGCGATGGTGTTGCGCGCCAGCGTGTCAAAGTGCAATTCGCCTTGCGGCTTGGAGGATTTGCCGAAGCCGATCTGGTCCGGCACCACGACGCGGAAACCGGCCTCGCTCAGCATCTTGATGACAGGCGCCCAATAGCTCGACGGAAAATTGCGCCCATGCAGCAGCACCACGGTGCGGCCGTTCGGCTGCGCTGGCGCCACGTCCATATAGGCCATGCTGAGCTGCTCGCCGTCATTGACGACCGGCAGCAGCTGCACGGGATAGGGATAGGCGAAGCCTTCGAGCGCGATGCCATAGGGCTCGCGTTGGGGTGCGTCGGCGGCGTGGGATGCGAGCGGGGAGGCGAGGAGGGCGGCGGCGAGTGCGGCTGGGAGGAAGCGGTTCATAAGGAAGAGGCTCTGATGAGAACTGTCGCTGCGAGCCGCATTAAAGACGTGGATGGCCGGGTCAAGCCCGGCCATGACGAGTGTCGTCGCTCACACGCGATTGTGTGTTCAGTCCTGCCCGTCACCGAACAGCGCGGCAAACTGCTTCTCTCCGGTGCGGGTAAAGTTCACCACGCGGCTGCCGGGCGTGGCGTCGCGCGCGGCCCATTTCAGCTCGGCAAAACGGTTCATGATGGCGGCGCCCAAAGTGCCGGCGAGATGATGGCGCCGTTCGCTCCAGTCCAGGCAGGCCTTGCAGACCGGGCGGCGCGGATGGGTGAGCATGTCGGGCGAGATCTGCAAATGCTTGGCGAGAAAACGCTCGCCCTCCGGCGTCAGCTCGATCTCCTGCTTCTTCTGTTTGACCAGGCGCCGTTCGCGCAAGCTATCGAGCATCTGCACGCCGAGATCGCCGGCGAGGTGGTCGTAGCAAATCCGCGCGCGCCGCAGTTCCGGATCCTTCGGCCCGGTGCGCACGCGCATGTGGCCGGTGCGCGCGGCCAGCCCCGCAAGGCCTTCGAGCACGCCGGCAACGTCATCGTCGGTGAGGCGGTAGTAGCGATGGCGGCCCTGCTTCTCGGGCTCGACCAGCCCGCCGGCCTCGAGCTTGGAGAGATGCGAGCTCGCCGTCTGCGGGGTGATGCCGGCCTCCTGAGCCAGCTCGCTCGCGGTCAGCGCGCGGCCGTTCATCAGCGCCGTGAGCATGTTGGCGCGGGCGGGATCGCCGACCAGTGCGGCGATCATGGCGATGTCGGGTCCTGATTTCATGCTTCGATGGTAGCCGAAGCATTGCAGTCGGGCAAGCGGCTAGCGTGCGGCCATAGACACGTCATTGCGAGCGAAGCGAAGCAATCCAGACTGCTTCTGCGGCGACGGTGCGGCTTTGCGCGTCGCAATGAAAAAATCAGGAGCCCAGCATGTCCGTCACCGTCTTCATCCGCTACCAGCTCGATCCCTTCAAGCGCGCGCAATTCGAGGAGTACTCAAAACGCTGGCTCACCATCATCCCGAAATGTGGTGGCGACCTGATCGGCTATTTCATGCCGCATGAGGGCACCAACAACATCGCGTTCGCGCTGATCACCTTCGAGGGCCTCGCCGCCTATGAGGCCTATCGCGCGCGGCTGCGGCAGGATTCCGACGGCATGGCCAACTTCCATTTCGCCGAGGAGAACAAATTCATCCTCGCCGAAGAGCGCACGTTCCTGCGCAAGGTGGTATTGTAACCCATCAATGACGGGAGACGCCCATGATCGCCGTGATCTTCGAGGTCTGGCCCAAGCCGGAACACCGCCAGGATTACTTCGACCTCGCGGCCGATCTGAAGCCGATCCTGCAAACCATCGACGGCTTCATCTCGGTCGAACGTTTTGAAAGCCTGACCGAGAAGGGCAAGGTCCTGTCGTTGTCATTCTGGCGCGACGAGGCGGCGGTTGCAGCCTGGCGCAACACGATGGAGCACCGGCGCACCCAAGCCAAGGGCCGCGCCAACATCTTTGCCGACTACCATCTGCGCATCGCCAGCGTCGTCCGCGACTACGGCATGAATGATCGTGACGAGGCGCCAAAGGACAGCCGCGCCGTGCATGATACGCACTAGCGTGTTTAACAACGCGTGCCTATGTTCGCGCAGCTAACAAGGGAGAGAAACATGCATGTGACGACTGCTGACAAGCGCGCAACGTTCAAGAAGATGCATGAGAGCGGCTGCTTCATCCTGCCCAATCCGGTCGATGTCGGCAGTGCCAAGGCATTGCAGCATCTCGGCTTCAAGGCGCTTGCGTCATCGAGCGCGGGCTTTGCCTGGACCATCGGCAAGGCCGACAACCGTGTCACCGTCGAAGACGTCTGTCAGCATCTGGCAGCATTGTGCTCGGCCGTCGACATCCCCGTGAACGCGGATTTCGAGGGCGGCTTCGCCGTCGAGCCGGACAAGGTCGCGGAGAATGTCGAGCGCTGTGTGCGCACCGGCGTCGCCGGCCTGTCGATCGAGGATTCCACCGGCGACAAGGACAAGCCGATCTACGATCGCACGCTTGCGGTCGAGCGCATCAAGGCGTCGCGCAAGGCGATCGGCGACAGCAATACGATGCTGGTCGGCCGCTGCGAGGCGTACCTCTGGGGCGTGACCGACCTCAAGCTCGTCATCGACCGGCTTACAGCTTACGCTGACGCCGGCGCCGACTGTCTTTATGCGCCGGGCCTGAAAACGCGTGAGGACATCGCGGCGGTGGTGAAGGCTGTCGCACCAAAGCCGTTCAACCTGCTGATCGGTGCGCCCGGCCTGTCGTTGCAGGAAGCCGCCGATCTCGGCGTGCGCCGGATCAGCGTCGGCGGCTCGCTCGCCCGCGCGGCCTGGGGCGGCTTCATGCGCGCCGCAAAGGAGATGGCGGAGAAGGGGACGTTCACGGAGCTTGGCAGCGGCTATCCCGGCGGCGAGATCAACAAGATGTTCAGCTAGCGCCAAACGAAAAGCGGCGGGACCTTTCGATCCCGCCGCTCTCTCGCGTTATTGCGAACTGTTACTTCGCGCCGTCAGACGGCGCAGCCGGATCAGGCGCCGCGGGCTTGCTCGGCGCCGCACCCGTAGTCACACCCGGCCCGGTGTTATTGCGCGGCGTCACGTCACGCATGCCGGGAGGCGCGGCCGGATTGGCCGGCGCGGTCTGCTGAGCGGTCTGCGTCGCCGGGGCGTTGCTCGCCTGGTTACTGGTACTTGAATTGTTCAAGCCATAGAACACGGCGCCCAGCACCAGGGCGACGGCCACGGCAAACAGGGCAACCTTGCCGCTGGAGGCGGGGCCTTCACCCAGCTCGGGATCAGCCACAAAGTCGCCGTCCCGGCGTGCCGCGCGAAGGTACTCATCGTCGGCGAGGTTGGGGCGATACGGATCGTTGGGAAAACGGTCGTCAGCCATCATGAGGTCTCCTCGTTTATTGCGCCCTGACAACCCACAGACGCGAGATTCTGTTCCGCGCATCTCATGCTTTCGTCGCATGTTGCCCCCGCGTCGGGAATCGGGAACCTGTTCAGAGGGGAACCGCGGACGTAAGTTCCATGGGGAATGAGGGAACAAAGCGATGTGGAGCCTGCCGCCCAGCGATAGCGTGCTGCATCTTCTGGCGCTGGTCGCCTTGACGGCGCAGGGCATGACGGCGGCGCTGGCTGCCGGCCGGCGCAGCATGGACTATGTCGGCGTCTGTCTGCTCGGCAGCATCACCGCGCTCGGTGGTGGCACGCTGCGCGACCTGTTCCTCGGTCACTATCCGCTGGCCTGGGTCGCGAACCCGATCTATCTCGTCCTGCCGGGCGCAGCGGCGCTGCTGACGATCCTGTTCGCACGCCTCGTGCACAGGCTTCGACTAGCCTTTATCGTGCTCGATGCCATCGGCCTCGTCGTTTTCACCATGACTGGCTGCGATGTCGCCTGGCAGATGGATGCCACGCTGCCGATCGTGATCGTCTCCGGCATGGTGACGGGCTGCGCCGGCGGCGTGTTGCGCGACGTGCTCTGCAACGACGTGCCGCTGCTGTTTCGCTCCGAGCTCTACGCCAGCGTCTCGGTGGTCACCGGCCTGTTCTATGCCACAGCCTTCGGCCTCAATCTCAACGCCGAGCTCTGGACGATTTTGACCTTCATCCTCGGCATCAGCTTCCGCCTGCTGGCGGTGCGCTACAAGTGGGAGATGCCGAAATTCGTGTTCACGGGAGATGAGGAGCGGGGGCCCTAGTTAGGGTTCTTCCTTCCGCGCCTTCGCCACCTGCGCCGGCGTCACGAGCGGCGCGGCATTGCCCCAGGAATTGCGGATGTAGTTCGTCACCGCCGCGACCTGCTCGTCGGACAATTGCTTGGCATAGGCCGGCATCTCGCCGGTGTTGGGCGCGCGCGGCGTCGTCACGGTGTGCGCACCGTCGAGGATGACGCGTAAGGTGGAGGACGGATTGATCGATTGCAGCAGCGCGTTCCCCGGCAGCGGCGGATAGATGCGCGGCGCGCCGGAACCATCGGCCTCATGGCAGGCAATGCAGAGTTTTGCGTAGACGGCCTGGCCGGCACCCATCTCGGCATCGTCGGGCGGCGTCACCTTCGGCTCGCGCCGCACCGGCGGCAGGTCTTTCAGATACACCGCCATGGCGCGCACATCGGCATCGCTCATCTTCGACGTCGAATTGACGATCACCTCCGCCATCGGTCCGCCGGCATGGCTCCTGGCGTTGCGGCCGCTTTGCAGATACTCGGCAACGTCCTGCGCACTCCACGACTGCAACCCGCTCCGTGTGGCGCCATCGAGTCGCGGTGCAAACCAGCCGCCGATCTCGCTGCCGGCCAACGCTTGCGCAGTCTTGTCTGCGCCAAAATAGTTCTTCGGCGTGTGGCAGGCGCCGCAATGGCCGAGCCCGGTGACGAGATAGCCGCCGCGATTCCACGCCGCGCTCTTGCCTTGGTCCGGCTCGAACAGGCCGGGCTTGAAGAACAGGTAGTTCCAGGCCCGCATCAGGCCGCGATAATTGAGCGGCCAGCGCAGCTCCGGCGGCTTGTTGCGGCTGGCGGCAGGCGCGAGCGTGCCGAGATAGGCCCGGATCGCCAGCGTGTCGTCCTTCGTCATCCGGGTGAAATAAGGGTAGGGGAAGGCCGGATAATACAGCGAGCCGTCCGGCGCGGTGCCATAGCGCACGGCGCGGGTGAAATCGGCATCAGTCCAGGCGCCGATCCCGGTGTCGCGGTCGGGTGTCAGGTTCGGCGCATAGATCGCGCCAAAGGGCGTGTCGATGCGCTTTCCGCCGGCGAAGGGTTTTGCGGGATCGGCGGTGTGGCAGCCCGCGCAATCGCCGGCCTCGACCAGCGTCTTGCCATAGGCGATCAGCTCCGGCGACGGCTCAGCGGCCATGGCGGCACGCGCAACCGCACTGCACAAGAGCGCAACAGCCAGAATCGTCCGCATCGAAAGCCTTCTCCTGCGACCAATCATCGAGTGCCGGATTATAGCGGCGTCACGTCGTTGCGCGACAGCGGGGTAAGGTGACACAAACTGAAAATGCGCGATGCCTTTCCCGCCACGAAATTGCGTTTTTTTCCCGTCGCCGCGTCAGGCCCAGATTTGTGATGCGGAGCGTTAAATATCCGACATAGAGTGGCAGGGTTGGTCGGCGCGCCCTAGCTAAAAACAACGGGCAGGCAACGGCTTAAGCAGCCAGGCGCTCAAAAGGGCGGAAGAGGACAACAATGGGTATCAACCAGGGTCCGATCAGTCTCGATCAGAAATACACCCAGGACACCGGACACGTCTTCACCACGGGCATCCAGGCGCTGGTTCGCCTGCCCATGGCCCAGATCCGGCGCGACCGTGCCAATGGGCTGAACACCGCGGGCTTCATCTCCGGCTATCGCGGCTCGCCCCTCGGTGGCTACGACCAGCAGCTCTTCGCCGCGCGAAAGCACCTCGAGCAGTACAACATCAAGTTCCAGCCCGGCGTAAACGAGGACCTTGCCGCCACCGCGGTGTGGGGCTCGCAGCAGCTCAACCTCTCGCCCGGCGCCAAATATGATGGCGTGGTCGGCATCTGGTACGGCAAGGGCCCCGGCGTCGACCGCTGCGGCGACGTGTTCCGCCACGGCAACGCGGCAGGCTCGGCCAAGAACGGCGGCGTGCTGGTTCTGGCCGGCGACGACCACGGCGCCAAATCATCCACCGTCCCGCATCAGTCCGACCACGCCTTCATCTCAGCGCTGATGCCTTATCTTTACCCCTCGAGCATCCACGAGATGATCGAGATGGGCCTGCTCGGAATCGCGATGTCGCGCTATTCGGGCTGCTGGGTCGGCATGAAGGTGATCACGGAGACGGTGGAGACCACCGCCGAGATAGACCTCACCGACGAGATGAAGCCTTTCATCATCCCGGCCGATTTTGAGATGCCGCAGGGCGGCCTCAATCTGCGCTGGCCCGACGACCGTTTCGAGCAGGATCGCCGCCTCCAGGACTACAAAGGCTTTGCCGCGATTGCCTTTGCGCGCGCCAACAAGGTCAACCGCATCACGATGGATTCGCCGAACGCCCGCTTCGGCATCATGGCGTCCGGCAAGAGCTATGAGGACGTGCGCCAGGCGTTGCGCGAGCTCGGCATCACCGAAGAGGTCGCCGCCAAGATTGGGCTTCGCCTCTACAAGATCGGCATGCCCTGGCCGCTCGAACCGGAAGGCGTGCGGCAGTTTGCGATTGGCCTCGAAGAGATATTCATCGTCGAGGAACGGCGCGAGATCGTCGAGAACCAGGTCAAGCAGGAGCTGTTCAACTGGCGCGATGACGTCCGTCCGCGCATCGTCGGCAAGATGGACGAGCACGACAAGCGCTTCCTGACCTTTGCCGCCGAGCTCAGCGTCGCCTCGCTCGCGACCTCGCTGACCGAACGGCTCCTCCGACTTGATCTCAATCCCGAGATTGCGGAGATGATCCGCGTCAAGGCCGACTGGTTCAACGGCCGCCAGGCGACCCAGATGCAGGCGGTCGCACCTGTCTCTCGCACCCCGTATTTCTGCTCCGGCTGTCCCCACAACACCTCGACCAAGGTCCCCGAAGGCAGCCGCGCCATGGCCGGCATCGGCTGCCACTTCATGGCGCTCTGGATGGACCGTTCGACTGAGACGTTTACCCAGATGGGCGGCGAGGGCGTACCGTGGGTCGGCATTGCGCCCTTCACCAACGAAGAGCATGTGTTCGCCAATCTCGGCGATGGCACCTACTTCCACTCCGGCAGCCTTGCGATCCGCCAGGCGATCGCCTCGGGCGCCAACGTCACCTACAAGATCCTCTATAACGATGCGACCGCGATGACGGGCGGCCAGCACGTCGATGGCGAATTGTCGCCGCAGCAGATCACCTTCCAGCTCCACTCGGAAGGTATCCGCGAGATCTATCTGGTCTCCGAAAACCCCGAGGCCTATCCGGCGAGCGAGATCGCGCCCGGCGTCAAGACCGCGCATCGCGACGAGCTCGACACGGTTCAGAAAACGCTGCGCAAGGTGAAGGGCGCATCCGCGATCGTCTTCGTCCAGACCTGCGCCGCCGAAAAGCGCCGCCGCCGCAAGCGCGGTACGATGGAAGATCCGGCGCGCCGCGTCATGATCAACCCGGCTGTCTGCGAAGGCTGCGGCGACTGCTCGGTGCAGTCGAACTGCATCTCGGTCGAGCCGCTGGAGACTGAATTCGGTCGCAAGCGCGCGATCAACCAGTCGTCCTGCAACAAGGACTATTCGTGCCTGAAGGGGTTCTGCCCGTCCTTCGTCACCATCGACGGCGGCAAGCCGCGCCAACGGGCGCCGGCGAAGCTCGCTGACATCGGCGCGCTGCCGGAGCCGGCCTCGCGCCCGACGCTCGACAAGCCCTACAATATCGCGGTCGGTGGCGTTGGCGGCACCGGCGTGCTCACCATCGGCGCGCTGCTCGGCATGGCCGCGCATATCGAGGGCAAGGCCTCGATGATCCTCGACATGTCGGGCCTGGCGCAGAAGGGCGGCGCGGTGCTCAGCCACGTCCGCCTGTCGGATCATCCGGCCGAGGTGACCTGCTCGCGCATCGTCACTGGTACGGCCGATGTCGTGCTCGCCGCCGACGAGGTGGTTGCGGTCGCCAAGGACACCATCTCGCTTTGCGACACCAGCCGCACCCGCGGCATCATCAACAGCCACGTCATTCCCACCGCCGACTTCATCCTCAACCGCGACTTCAACTTCCAGACCCGCAAGCTGAACGGCTTGCTGGAGACGGCGCTGCACAAGGACTCGGTGTTTTTCGACTTCACCAAGCCGGCCGAGCAGCTGCTTGGCGACAGCATAGCCACCAACATGATGATGATGGGCTACGCCTATCAGAAGGGCCTGTTGCCGCTGTCTGCGGAGGCGATCGAGCAGGCGATCGAGGTCAATGGCGTCTCGATCAAGATGAACAAGGAAGCCTTCCGCCTCGGCCGCCTCGCGGTGACGGACCCTGCGCGGCTTGCCGACATGCTGAAGGGCACGGACGAGGTCGTTGCGCCGAAGACGCTGGACGCCATGACCCTCGATGAAGTCATCGCGCATCGCGCCACGCATCTCACGGCCTATCAGAACGGCCGCCTTGCCAAGCGTTATCGCAAGCTGGTCGATCAGGTCAGCGACGCGGCCAGGCAGGGCGGATATGATGAGGCGCTGCCGCGTGCGGTGGCAATCAACTACGCAAAGCTGCTCGCCTACAAGGACGAATACGAGGTCGCGCGCCTCTTCACCAACGGCGGCTTCGAAAAGCAGCTCCGCGATCAGTTCGAGGGCGACTTCAAGTTCAGCTTCAACCTGGCCCCGCCGATCCTCAGCCGCGGCGTCGATGCGCTCGGCCGCCCGAAGAAGCGCGCCTTCGGCCCGTGGATGCTGAAGGCGTTCCGCGTGCTCGCGAAGTTCAAGTTCCTGCGCGGCACGCCGCTCGACATTTTCGGCCGCAGCGCCGACCGCAAGCTCGAGCGCGACCTGATCGTCGGCTACGAGAAGGACGTCGCCACCGTGCTCGGCCTGCTGTCGCCGCTCACGATCGACACCGCAGTCGAACTGCTCTCGCTGCCCGACCGCATCCGCGGCTACGGCCCGGTGAAGGAGAAGGCCGTCGCAGACGCCAAGGTCCGCTACGCCCAGCTCGCCGCCGACCTCGCGAGCCCGCCGCCGGCGCCAAGGCAGATCGCGGCGGAGTAGGGAAGCTTCGTAGCAACCATTAAAGCGCGCCCGATTGCCGGCGAGCATGACGCCGTGCTTGCGGCCGTCAAGGCGTGGCCTGGCGGCAGCGGAGATGGGGTTGGGCCGGAGCGACGGCCAGCCTTGACGGCCGCGGCGCGCGGCGTCTTTGTGACGGCAGGTCGGGACGAAGAAACGGTGCTTCGGCCGAACAAAGAAACGCGGTCAGATGGCTGGCGGGCTGGCGACTTCAGGCGATTCTTTTTGCCAGGGTGTGCCGCGGGCTACGACTGTGTTGGCGAAAATCAGCAGCTTTCTGGCGCAAGCGATCCGAGCGCGCTTGTGCTCCTTGCCGGCCCCAGTCAGCTTTTTATAGAACGCGATCAGCTGCGGATTCCAGCGAAAGGACGCCGGTAGCGCCGCATTGAACAGCGCGCGGCGCAGCCGTTCACGCCCGCCCGCAATGTGACGGACGCCGACGTGATTGCCGCTGTCATCGTCATAAGGGGCAAGCCCTGACAGTGCGGCGGCTTGTTCGCGCGTGATCTGACCGATCTCGGGCATCCGCACCAGAATGATAATCGCGGTCTT
>NZ_JYMR01000005.1 GCF_000938255.1 Bradyrhizobium sp. LTSP849
ATTTTATAGCCGAACACGCTCTTTTTGCCTTTCCGGCCCCAGCGAGCATCGCGATCCGCAGATGGTTTGGGTGGCGTATCCTCGCCATCCTTGCGTGCCTTGCGGGGCGGAGTGGCTCGTGCCGCGATTAACGAGGCGTCGACCAGCGTTCCCTGCTTGAGGATCAGCTTCTTGGCCTCCAACTGCCGATTGATCTCAGTGAAGATCTTCTCGATCAGACCGTCCTTGGCGAGTTCCTGCCGAAACCGCCACAATGTCGTGTGATCCGGGGTCTGATCGTGCAGGCTCAGACCAACAAAGCGGCGGAACGACAACCGGTCTGCAATGGCCGCTTCCAGCGCGGGATCAGACAGATTGTGCCAGATCCCGGCGAGCAAGCAGCGAAGCAAGACTTCCGCCGGATAGCTGCTGTTGCCGGCACCATCGCCGCCCCGCTTGCCAAGCAGCGAGCGCAGCGGCGCCCAATCCACAACAGCCTCCACCTCATCCAGGATGCTGCTTCGCGGTGCCCGAACCAGGCCATCCGCCAAGCTCATCTGACCGACATTGCGCTCAACCATGGCTCCCCTCGCTAGAATCAGCCATGATTCAAAGAATCACGTGCAGCCGATTGTGCAAAGCCCTCGCAAGGGGAGAAGGGACGGCAGCGCGCCTCTACTCAGTCACCCCCGTCTCACGCTTGCTCCCCCATCCACCGGCAGCGTCACACCCGTGATAAAATTCGCCTCATCCGACGCCAGGAATAGTGCGGCGTTCGCGACGTCCCACCCCGTGCCCATCTTCTTGCGCAGCGGCACCTTGCTGTCGCGTTCGGCTTCGACTTCGGCGCGGGTCTTGGACCATTCGCGGGCGCGGGTATCGACGGCCATCGGGGTGTTCATCAGGCCCGGCAAAATGACGTTGGCGCGGATGCCGTATTCGGCGTTCTGGTAGGCGAGCTGTTCGGTGAAGGCGATCATCGCCGACTTCGTCGCCTTGTAGGCGACGTAGGGATAGGTCGTGATCGCGGCCATCGAAGAGATATTGATGATCGCGCCGCTGTTTTGGGCGCGCATGATCGGGATCACCTCTTTCGCCGCCAGGATGCAGCTCTTCAAATTGATGGCGACGATACGGTCGAACGCCTCTTCGGTCAGCTGAAGCAGCTCGGCGTCACCGCCGGACAGGCTGACGCCGACATTGTTGTGCAGCACATCGATCCGGCGCCAGCGCGCCTGGGCGTCGGCCACCATCGCCTTGATGTCGGTGGATTTTGTGACGTCGGCCCTGAAGGCTGCGGCGATCCCTTGCTTCGCGGCAATCATCGCGGCGGTTTCCTGCGCCGACTCCAGATGATGGTCGACGCACAGCACTTTCGCGCCCTCGCGCGCGAACGTCAGCGCCGTGGCGCGGCCGTTGCCCATGCCTTCGCCGGGGCTCTGGCCGGCGCCGACGACGATCGCGACCTTGTCTTTCAAGCGCATGTCAGTTCACTCCCGGGATCGGGTACTGCTGGAGTACCTCTTTGTAGTAAGGCTCGTTGTCGATCTTCATGGTGGCGAGCACGCGCACCACGCTGCAATAGAAGGCGATGGTCAGGACGAGGTCGACCATAAGCTCGTCGGAAAGTTGTGCCTTGATCTCGGCAAAGGTTGCGTCCGACATCGCGAGCTCGCGCACCATTTCGCGGGCGCCTTTGAGGATCGCTCTCGCCAGCGGCTCCAGCTTCGAGGGCTTGCCCTCGGTCTCCGACATCAGGCCCGCGATGTCCTCGTCGGTGACGCCGAATTCCTTGCCGATCTTCACATGGTGGGTGAATTCATATTCCGACTTCTCCATCCAGCCGACCTGAAGAATTGCCAACTCCCGCAGCCGTGGGTCGAGCTTGCTCTCGAAGCGGATGTAGCCGCCGATGCCGTTGAAGGCGCGTGCCATCTCCGGCGAGTTGACCAGGAGCTTGTGCAGATTGGTGTTGCGCTTGAGCATGTCGCGATATTCGGGCGCGACCTGGTCGGCCTCGAGATAGGGTAGGCGGGCCATCCGACTCATTCCTTCTGCTAGTGTTCTTGTGATTCACGTTCGGGGGCTTGCAGCGTCACGCCGCCGTCGACCACCAGCACCTGGCCGGTGATATAGCGCGCAAAATTGCTGAGCAGGAATTTGACGGCGTGGCCGACGTCCCAGCCGGTGCCTTCGACTCTCAGCACGGAGGCCCTGGCGCGATTGGCACGCGCCTGCTCGCTCATGCCGCGGGCATAGACCATCGGCGTATACATCGGCCCGGGGCAGATGCAGTTGACGCGGATGTTATCGCGGCCGTGATCGACCGCCATCGCGCGGGTGAGGCCGATGATGGCTGCTTTCGACGTCGTGTAGGTCGTCAATCCGCGCGGCCGCAGCGCCGAGATCGAGGAGATGTTGACGATCGCGCCGCCCTTGGCAGTCTTGATCATGGCGGGGATCGCGTGCTTGGAGAGCAGGAACATGGTCTCGACATTGACCTGCATGACGCGGCGATATTGCTCGGGCGCCTCGTCGACCACGCTGCCGCGGCTGCCGATGCCGACATTGTTGTCGAGAAAATCGAGCCGGCCCCAACGATCGAGCGCGGCTTCGACCAGTTTCTTGCAATCAGCTTCGCTGGTGACGTCGCCGCCATGGGCCGCGGCCGTGCTGCCGTTGGCTGCGATCATCTCCACGGTGCGCTCGGCGAGCTTGAGGTCGCGATCGGCCACCAGTACATTTGCGCCGGCGCGAGCCAACAAAATTGCTGCGGCGCGGCCGTTGCCGATGCCGTCGCCCGCGGCGCCGCCGCCGCTGATCAGCGCCACCTTGCCGGCGAGGCCAGCATCGTCCTCAGGGCCCTGCATGTCGTTTCATCCCGATATTTTCGTGCAGATTAGCAATCGCCCCGACAGGTGAGAAGGCCGGCCATCACGCGCCGATGTCATTGACATCGCATGGAATTGCATGCCGCCGCGCGGCAGGAGGCACGGTTGAGCGGGTATGTTGCGGAACCGTCTTCACGCAACTGCGTTTGTCGGCGGGCCTTTTTCGCGTTACGCTGTCCCTCGGGGTTTCCCAATCGCCAGTGGCTTGCCGATGAATCTGCTCGATCCACAAGGGCCGGTGGCTGCGGCCAACAGCACCATCCTGGTCGATTCCGTCTTCATCATGCTCGCGATCGTGGTGCCAACCATCATCGCGATCCTGGCGTTCGCGTTCTGGTTTCGCGCGTCGAATCCGAAGGCGAAATTTCAGCCTGACTTCGTCTATTCCGGTCGCGTCGAGATGGTGGTGTGGGCGATCCCGGCGCTGACCGTGATCCTGCTCGGCGGTGTCGCCTGGATCGGTTCGCATAAGCTCGATCCCGCGGCGCCGGTGCCGGGCACCGGCAGCCCGGTGCGGATCCAGGCCGTCTCGCTCGATTGGAAATGGCTCTTCATCTATCCGGATCAGCGTATCGCCACTGTCAATACGCTGACGGTGCCGGCCGGCGCTGAGCTGAATTTCCAGCTGACGTCGTCGAGCGTGATGAACGTGTTCTTTATCCCACAGCTCGGCAGCATGATCTACAGCATGAACGGCATGGTGACGCGGCTGAACCTGCGCGCAGACAATGAAGGCAAGCTCCAGGGCCTGGGAGCGCATTTCTCCGGCGACGGCTTTCCGGACATGATGTTCGACGTCAATGTGATCTCGCCGCTCGCTTTTCCCGATTGGGTGGCGGCGACCGCGAAGTCCGGTGCCGTGCTGAACGAGGAGAGCTACACGAAGCTGATGCAGCAGGGCATCGAGCGGGGCAGGCCGACCTATCGCCTCGACGATCCCCGCCTGTTCGATCTGATCGCGACCCAGCACATTCCGCCAGGGCCCGGCCCGGAGCTGATCTCCGATGCCGGCCGTCCGCACAGTGGAGGCCATGATGCTCGGTAAGCTCGATTGGTCCGCGATCCCGTTCGGCCAGCCGATCCCGCTGATCGCGGGCGCCGTGGTGCTGGTTGCGATCCTTGCGGTGCTGATCTGGGTCGTGGTGAAAGGGCACCTGCCTTACCTCTGGCACGAATGGATCACCAGCGTCGACCACAAGCGCATTGGCGTGATGTATATCCTGCTGGCATCAGTCATGCTGCTGCGCGGCGGCAGCGACGCCATCATGATGCGGATCCAGCAGGCGGTCGCTTATCAGTCACAGGGCTATCTGCCGCCGGAGCATTACAACCAGATCTTCTCGGCGCACGGCACCATCATGATCTTCTTCACGGCGATGCCGTTCGTGATCGGGCTCATGAACCTGGTGGTGCCGCTTCAGCTCGGGGTGCGCGACGTCGCCTTTCCCACGCTCAACTCCGTCGGCTTCTGGCTGACAGCGACCGGCGCGCTGCTGGTCAATATCTCGCTCGTGGTCGGCGAGTTCGCGCGCACCGGCTGGCTGGCTTTTCCGCCGCTGTCGGAACTGTCCTATTCGCCGGGTGTGGGCGTCGACTATTACGCTTGGTCGCTCCAGATCTCCGGCGTCGGCACGCTGGTCGCCGGCATCAATCTCGTGACGACAGTGCTGAAGTTGCGCACAAAAGGCATGAACTATCTGCGCATGCCGATGTTCTGCTGGACCACGCTGGCCTCGAACCTCCTGATCGTCGCGGCCTTCCCGATCCTCACCGCCACGCTGGCGATGCTGCTGCTCGACCGTTATCTCGGCTTCCATTTCTTCACCAACGAGGCCGGCGGCAACGTCATGATGTTCATGAACCTGATCTGGGCCTGGGGCCATCCGGAGGTCTACATCCTCGTGCTGCCGGCCTTCGGCATCTTCTCCGAGGTGGTCTCGACCTTCTCCGGCAAGGCGCTGTTCGGCTATCGCTCGATGGTACTTGCGACCATGGCGATCTGCGTCATCTCCTTCATGGTCTGGCTGCATCATTTCTTCACGATGGGCGCAGGCCCCGACGTCAACGCCATCTTCGGCATCGCCAGCATGATCATCGCGGTGCCGACGGGGGTGAAGATCTACAATTGGCTGTTCACGATGTATGGCGGCCGTATCCGCTTTGCGACGCCGATGCTGTGGGCCGTCGGCTTCATGGTCACCTTCATCATCGGCGGATTGACGGGCGTGCTGGTCGCGGTGCCGCCGGCCGACTTCATGCTCCACAACAGCATGTTCCTGGTGGCGCATTTCCATAACGTGATCATCGGCGGCGTGCTGTTCGGCGCCTTCGCCGGCTTCGAATACTGGTTTCCCAAGGCATTCGGCTTCCGCCTCGACGAGCGCTGGGGCAAACGTGCGTTCTGGTTCACCTTCACGGGTTTCTACGTCACCTTCGTGCCGCTCTATGTCGCCGGCATGCTCGGCATGACGCGGCGCCTGCAGCACTATGAGGTCGCGGCGTGGCGGCCCTGGATGATCGTGGCGGCGTTCGGCATGGCCGTGCTGACGATCGGAGTGATCTGCCAGATCATGCAGCTCGTCGTCAGCATCCGCAATCGCGAGGCGTTGCGCGACCGTACCGGCGATCCCTGGGACGGCCGCTCGCTGGAGTGGGCGACCTCGTCGCCGCCGCCGGTGTTCAATTTCGCCTTCCATCCCGACGTGCGCGGCGAGGACGCCTATTGGGACATGAAGGTCGCTGCCCAGCAGCAATCGCTCGACCACACCGCACCCGAATATCACGACATCGAGATGCCCAAGAACTCGCCGACCGGTTTTGTCTGCGCGTTCTTTGCCACCATCATGGGCTTCGCGCTGATCTGGCACATCTGGTGGATGGTGATTTTGGGCGGCATCGGCGCGATCGCGACCTTCGTCGTGTTCGCCTGGCGCGATCATGATGAGTACGTCATTCCGGCAGCCGAGGTCGCGCGCATCGACCGCATCAATCTCGAGGAACGGCGCGGCCTCGTCAGCATGGCGGGGATGATCTGATGTCGATGACCGCAACCGTCGGCCGCGCGCACGCCGATCCGCATCACATCGGGCTCGTTGTCGAGCATCCCGGACCCGCGCCGAAGCGCACCGTGACCGCCTACGGCTTCTGGGTCTTCCTGCTCTCCGACATCGTGATGTTCTCCTGCTTCTTCGCGGCTTACGCGGTGCTGGCCGACCAGACCGCCGGCGGCCCGAAGGGCTCGGAGATTTTCGAGCAGCGCAACGTTGCGATCGAGACGGTCTGCCTGCTGCTGTCGAGCTTCACCTGCGGCATGGCCAGCATTGCGGCCGACGTGCGTAACCGGTTCTGGTTCTACCTCGGCATGGCCGTGACCTGCGTGCTGGGGTTGATCTTCCTCGCCATCGAGTTCCGCGAATTCGCCGATCTCGTCTCGCGCGGTTACGGCCCGTCACGCAGCGCGTTCCTGACGTCGTTTTTCTCGCTGGTGGGCTGCCACGGCCTCCACGTTTCGGCTGGCATATTGTGGCTGCTCACCATGATGGCCCAGGTCTTCGCAAAGGGCTTTCGTGCCGACGTCCTGCGCCGGATGATGTGCTTTGCGCTGTTCTGGCATGCGCTTGACATCGTCTGGGTTGGGGTTTTCTCTGTCGTCTATTTGCTTGGGAGTGGCGTATGAGCGATCAGACACATATGCCTGTCGAACACGACCTCGCACCGGGCGAGGAAGAGCAACACAGCGTCGGTGAGCGGATCACAGGTTATGTCGTCGGCCTCGCGCTTGCGCTGTTGCTCACGGCGACGTCGTTCTTCATCGCCGGCACCAATCTGGTCTGGCAGCCTTCAATCCCCGTCGCGCTGATCGTGCTCGCGATCGCGCAGATGGGCGTGCATCTGGTGTTCTTCCTCCACATCACGACGGGGCCCGACAACACCAACAACGTGCTGGCGCTGGCGTTCGGGCTTATGGTCGTGTTCCTGGTGGTCGGCGGGACCGTCTGGATCATGGGGCATCTCAATCAGAACATGCCGCCGATGGACCAGATCATGCAGATGCGACAGTAGTAGAGCCCGCACAAAAAAGAAGAGCCGCTCGTTTGTGACAAGCGGCCCAAGTCTAGGGAGGAAACGCCCGAGCAAAGACAATCCGATGAGGATCGTCTGCCAAGGATGCACTCGCGCAAGGCGCGTGCGCACGTTGATAAGTGCAGCAACTCGCGATGGAGTTCAATTCCGGATCAATACTGTCTCCGGCCACCACTCACGGGTGCGTGAACCAATTGTTCACTTTGGCCGGCGGCAGTTGTACGCCTTGCGGAAGCCCGAGGCCTGGGCGTCGTCCTCCGAGCAGAACCAGCGGTCCGGCCTGGTGGTCGCGGCATAGCTGGGGCAGCCTCTCAAGTGGTAGATGCCGATATTGCCGGTGACGCGCGCGCGCACCGCGAGCTTGCCCTTGATGGCGCAGCTCGGCGGCGCCGTCAGCTCGTCCGGAAACAACACCCCGCGGATCTCCTTGTCACGGTCGGAGCGGCAGGCGGCGCCGAGAAGCGCGCCGTCCCTCTTGCCGGTACGGAATTCTTGCGGTGCAACAAAGCAGCCCTTCCAGATGCCGGCCGAGGCGGTCTTGGCGTCAGCCGCCGCCGACTTGATATTGGCCTTGATCGGATCGCGCGCGATGGCGAAGCCGAGCTTGACCAGTTGCTCGTTCAAGCTGACCTTGTCGCCCTCGGCCGTGCAGATGGCCCGGTGCCGTTTGCCAAAGTTCTTTTCGGGGCCGACATCGTCGCAGCGCACGGAGCGTCCGCCGATCAGCTTGGTCAGCTGGTCGCGGGCGTCGATGCCGCAGGTCCAGGGATCGGCGTGGTCGTCGATGCAGACCTGGTCCAGTTCCGGCGCATCGATGCCGTCGAGCCGGTAGGTGATATCACCAAGCTGGATGGAATTGGCGTCCCGGGCGGTTGCGGCTGCGGTCAGCGCGGAGGCTGGCCCGGATGCGGCCAGAAATCCTGACAGAGCGAGACATAAAACAAGCGCGAAAGCGCGGGCGGCGGCATAGGAATTTCGGAAGGACATGCGGTCTCGCTATCGATTGCTCTTGCGCTTCGTTCCTAGCATCCGGATGTGGCGATACCAATGGTCTGCGCCCTGCGAAGTGCGACATTCCGGCCTCGTGGCTTTACTCAGCCGCCGCTCTGATCCTATCGTTTGCGATAAGCCAGCGTGCCGTGAAGGCCGAATCGCCCGGGAAGCGGCGAGGGCGGGAGGAAAAGGTTGCGATGAAAGACCCCGTGGACGTCCTGATCATCGGCGCCGGCGCTTCGGGCGCCGCAGTCGCGTGGTCGCTGGCCGAGACCAAGATGCACATTCTCTGCCTGGAGCAGGGCGGCTGGATGAACCCGGCGGAATACCCGAGCACGGGCCGGGACTGGGAAGCCAAGTTCTACGGTGAGTGGTCATCGAGCCCCAATATCCGGGGACGGCCCGAGGACTATCCGATCAACGACGACAATTCACCGATCAAGGTGGTGAATTACAACGCCGTCGGTGGCTCGACGGTGATGTACACCGCGCATTGGCCGCGGCTGCACCCTTCCGATTTCAAGGTGAAGACGCTCGACGGCGTCGCCGATGACTGGCCGATCGACTACGACGCGCTGACCCCATTTTTCGAAGAGAACGACCGGATGATGGGGACCTCAGGGCTGTCGGGTGATCCGTTGTCGCCGCTGACCCATCCGCCGATGCCGCAGCAGCCGATGGGATTGTCCGGCGCCATCATCGGCAAGGCCATGAACGAGTTCGGCTGGCACTGGTGGCCGTCCGATACGACGGTCGCGACCATGGACTACGAGGGCAGGGCTCGCTGCATCAATCTCGGCCACTGCACGCCGGCCTGCGCGCAAGGCGCAAAGTCCTCGACCGACATCACCTATTGGCCGCACGCGGTTCGCGCCGGCGTCGAGCTGCGCACCCATTGCCGGGTGCGCGAGATCACGACCGACGAGAACGGCATGGCCTCGGGTGTGGTCTATTACGACAAGGACGGTGTCGAGCAGTTTCAGCCCGCGCATGTCGTCATCATCGCCTGCAATGGCGTCGGCACGCCGCGCTTGTTGCTGAACTCCGCGTCGGGGCGATTTCCAGACGGTCTTGCCAATTCGTCGGGTCTCGTCGGCAAGAATCTGATGTTCCACCCTTATGCGCAGATCTACGGCTATGTGAAGGAGCCGACCGATAGTAACCGCGCGCCGCCGACCTGCCTCTGGAGCAAGGAGTGGTATGACACCGACCTGTCCCGCGGCTTCGTGCGCGGCTATGGCGTGCAGTTCGTCCGCGGCGCTGGGCCAGTATTCGAAGCCGTCGTGAGCGAGCAGAAGGGCATTCTGCCGTGGGGCGCCGATCATCACCGCGTGTTCCGCAAGCTCAATGGCCACCGGCTGGGTTTCTCCGCGATCTGCGAGGACCTGCCGGAAGAGCACAATCGCGTCACGCTTGATCCGGTCCTCAAGGACAGCCACGGCATTGCCGCGCCGAAGATCGACTACACGATCAGCGAGAACAGCCGGAAGATGATGGAGCATGCGCTGGCGCGCGGCCGCGAGGTTCTCGAGACGGCGGGCGCGACCGACATCTGCGTCAATTCGCCGATCCCGTGGGGCGGCTGGCATCTGCTCGGCACCGCGCGGATGGGCACCGATCCCGAACGCTCCGTCGTCAACGAATGGGGCCGCTCGCACGACGTGAAGAACCTCTTCATCGTCGACGGCAGCATCTTCGTCACCTCGGGCGGCGTGAACCCGACGTCCACCATCCAGGCCCTCGCGCTCTACATCGCCGACCAGATGAAGCAGCGTCTCGCCAATTTGTTCGATTAAGGCCGTCATGTCCGCAGACAATCAACTGACACGCACTCAATGCAACGATCTCCGCACAATTGCTGCGATGATCGTTCCCGCTAGTGACGAGTACAAGGTGCCCGGCGCCGACGATCCCGCGATCCAGGCCGATATCCTTGCGACGCTCGGCCGCGACACCAAACTGGTGGCGGCGGCGCTCGACCATCTGGCGCGGCTCGCAGGCCAGCCGCTCGCGGAGCTCGATGCCGGGAAGCGCGATGCGGTAGCGCAGGAGTTTCGCAAGCACGGCGGCGCGGCGGCCGCAACGCTCGTTCGCGTCGTGCTGCAATGCTACTACCGCGACGATCGCGTGCTGCGTTCGCTTGGGCTGGAGCTGCGCGCGCCATTCCCAAAGGGCTATGTGCTCCCGGATGGCGACTGGTCGCTGCTCGATCCAGTCAAGGCAAAGGCGGGCACGCTCCGGCGCGCGCCCTAGCCACCTGGGCAGTCCAGCCTTGCGCCCCAAGCGGGCCACTTGCGCGAGAGGGAACAGGCCACCATCTCTGTGAGCCTCAAGGACTCTTGCCATGTTGGATTTTACCTCAGATATCGCCGATGACGGCTCGTCATCGCGAACGGCAGCGGCTGCCCCGGCCGATGACCGGGCCCTGCTGGACGCCTATTCCAATGCCGTGATCGACGTGACCGATCGCGTCGGCCCTGCCGTCGTGCGGGTCGAGACCGGACCAAAAGTGCCGAACGGCCGCGAGCGCGGCGGCCTCGGCTCGGGCATCGTGATCTCTCCGGATGGATTGGTCCTCACAAATAGCCACGTGGTCGGCTCCTCCAAGGAGATCCGGCTGCGGGACGTCGAAGGTAACGTCGGTGATGCCCGCGTGCTCGGCGTCGATCCCGACACCGACCTTGCGCTGCTGCGCGCCAACGGCGTCCGCGACTTGCCCTATGCCGCGCTCGGCAACTCCAAGAGCCTCAAGCGCGGCCAGCTCGTGATCGCGATCGGCAACCCGCTCGGCTTCGAGTCAACCGTCACCGCCGGCGTCGTCTCGGCGCTGGGGCGCTCGATCCGCTCGGTCAGCGGACGCACCATCGAGGACGTGATCCAGACCGATGCCGCGCTCAATCCCGGCAATTCCGGCGGGCCGCTGGTGTCGTCGAATGCCGAGGTGATCGGCATCAACACCGCCATCATCAGCGGTGCGCAGGGCATCTGCTTCGCGGTTGCCAGCAACACCGCGCAATTCGTGCTGTCGGAGATCATCCGCCACGGCTACGTCCGCCGCGCCTATATCGGCGTCGCCGGACAGACCGCGCCAGTCCCCCGGCGCCACGCGGTGCTGGCGGGCGTTGAGAACAAGATGGGCGCGCTGCTGGCGCAGATCGAGCCTGACGGGCCGGCGGCAAAGGCGGGCCTGCTGTCCGGCGACGTCGTGATCAGGCTGGACGGCGTAGAGATCAACGGCGTCGACGACCTGATCCGCGTGCTCGACCGTGACCGGATCGGCCGGCGGCTCGCTATGGACGTGTTGCGGCTCGGCCGGTTGCGGGCGATCGACATCGATCCCGTCGAGCGCAAGCCTGCGCGCTAGCCTCTGATGCCCGGGGCGGGGTATGACGGTGTTATGCCTCGTTCCGGGAAACCCGCCGCATGATGCCGGCGCATGAGACCTACGACGTAATTGTCATCGGCGCCGGCGCGGGCGGCATGACGGCTGCTGCCGTCGCCGCCGCCGAAGGCTTGCGCGTGTTGGTCATCGAGAAGACGGCGTTCGTCGGCGGCACCACGGCCTGGTCGGGCGGTATGGTCTGGATCCCCGCCAATCCCAAGATGAAAGAGGCGGGGCTTTCTGACAGCGTCACGGATGCCGTCCAATATCTCGCGAGCACCGTGCCTGAGCCTGCCAATGCCGGCTTGCGCGCCGCCTTCCTCGCGCGAGGGCCGGAGGCCATCGCCTATCTCGAGGCCAAGACGGAGGTTCGCCTCCAGCCGGTGAAGGCCTACCCGGACTATTATCCGGAGCGGCTGGGCGCCACGCCCGGCGGGCGCGTGCTGGAGCCGGTCGCGTTCGATGGCAGGCGGCTGGGCGCGAGTTTCGCACGGCTGCGGCCGCCGCTGCCGGAGTTCACGCTGTTCGGCGGGATGATGGTCAATCGGCTCGACATCCCGCATCTGCGCCGGGTCGGAAAATCGCTGCGCTCGACCTTGCGCGCGGCGCGGCTTGTTTCCGAATACGCGTTGCAGCGGCTGCGCAACCCGCGCGGCACGACGCTGTATCTCGGCAATGCGCTCGCCGCGCGGCTCTATGCCTCGCTGCTGGCGCGGCAAGTTGAAATTCTCTTCAGCGCCGATGTCGAAGATCTGTCGATGCAGGGCGATCGCGTCGTTGGCGTGGTGATCCGTCACGGCTCGCGCGATCGCCCGATCTCCGCACGTCGCGGCGTGGTGCTGGCGACCGGCGGCTTTTCGCACGATGCCGCCTTGCGCAAACGTTTCTTCCCACCCGCGGCCGGGTTCGTCTCAGCAACCAATACATCCGGCACGGGTGATGGGCTTCGCTTCGCGACGACAGCCGGGGGTGCCGCGCTCAACACGGATGCCACCAGCCCGGCGTATTGGGTGCCGGCCTCGCTGTTTCGGCGCGCCGACGGCAGCCGCGGCGTGTTCCCGCATACGGTGACGGATCGCGCCAAGCCCGGCGTGATCGCCGTCAACGCAGCTGGCCGGCGCTTCGTCAACGAGGCGCTGTCCTACCATGAATTCGTGCTCGCCATGCTGCGCGACGGCAACGGCGAGCCCGATCGGCCCTTCCATCTGATCTGCGATCGCCAGTTCCTGTGGAGCTACGGCCTCGGCCGCATCAAGCCCTTCACCCGCAACGTTCGGCGCTATGCGGCGAGCGGTGAGCTGATCGAGGCTCCAGATATCGAGCAACTTGCGGCGAAGATCGGCATCAAGCCGCCCGCGCTCGCCGCGACCATTGCAAACTACAACACCGATGCGAAGGAGGGCCGCGATCCCGAATTCGGTCGCGGCAGCACGATTTATCAGCGCCACCTCGGCGACGCCGCGCACAAGCCCAACCCTTGCGTCGCACCGATCATCCGCGCGCCGTTCTTCGCGATGCGCATCTATCCAGCCGACCTCGGCACCGCGATCGGTATGAAGGTCGATGCCCAGGCCCGCGTGCTGCGCGACGACGGCACGCCCATTGCGGGGCTCTATGCCTGCGGCAACGACATGGGCTCGATCATGAATGGCAACTATCCGGGGCCGGGCATTACGCTCGGGCCGGCGCTGACGTTCGGGTATGTTGCGGGACGGCATTTGGCGGAGGGGGCAGCCGTGACGATGAGTGCGGTTACAGCGTCAGTCTAGCCATCTCCACCGCTGTCATGCTCCGCGAAAGCGGGGCATCCAATACGCCGCGGCCCATCGATTCAACCACTCCTGTCTCGGCGCACTGGATCGCCCGGTCAAGCCGGGCGATGACAGCTGAGAACACGGCGACAGCTACTCCGCCGCTGCCGCAAAGCGGCTGTTCTCCAGCTCCGCCTCGAGCCGGGCCTTCTCCGCCACCGCCAGCTTGATATTGGCTTCCTTAACGTGGCCGAAGCCGCGGATTGTCTCCGGCACGCGTGCAAGCCTCGTCAGCAGTGGGATCTGCGCGGCCTTCAGCCCAGCGATCCGCTGATCGATCATCGCGAGATAATCCTCGATCAGCTTGCGCTCGGTCCTGCGCTCCTCGGTACGTCCGAACGGATCGAACGCACCGCCGCGCAGGAACTTCAGCTTTGCCAGCGCGCGGAACGCGTGGATCATCCAGCCGCCGAACTCTTTCTTCTGAAGATGCCCAGTCGTCTTGTCACGCTGTGCGAAGATCGGGGGCGCCAAATAGAACTTCAACGAAAAATCGCCGTCGAACTTCTCCGACACTTTTTTGGCAAAACTGCCGTCGGTATAGAGCCGCGCGACTTCATATTCGTCTTTGTAGGACATCAGCTTGAACAGGCTTTTTGCTACGGCTTCCGTAAGCTCGGTCGACGCAGGCGAGGCAGCGTTCTCTGCCTTGCGCACCTTGGTGACGGCAGCGAGGTAGCGGTCCGCGTAGGCCTTGTCCTGATAGCCGGTCAAGAACTCTGCGCGCGTCGCAATGATGTCGTCGAGCGACTTCGTTGGCGCACTCGCCCGGCTCTTGAACTGGAGCACGCTGCGCACCCGCGTCATGTCGTGGGCGGCCAGCCGCCCCCAGGTGAAGGCGAGCTTGTTCATCTCGATTGCGGCACCGTTGATCTCGATGGCGCGGAGCAGGGCCTCCAGCGACAGCGGGATCGCGCCCTTCTGGAAGGCGAAACCGAGCATGAAGGGATTGGTCGCAATCGAATCGCCCATCAGCGCCGCGGCGATGCCGGTGGCGTCGATGATGTCGAGGTTCTTGTCGCCGATCGCATCGCTCAGCACAGTCTGCATCGTGCCCATCTCGAAATCGAGATCGGGGTTCTGCACAAAACTCGCGGTCGGCTGGAGATCGGCATTGATGTAGGCTTTCGTCACCCCGCGCTCGGCACGGCTGAGCGCGGAGGGACCTGCCGAAACGATCATGTCGCAACCGAGGATGACGTCCGCGCCGCCGGTGGTGATGCGGACGGCAGAGATATCCTCCGGCTTTGGGGCGATGCGGACATGGCTCATCACCGCACCGTTCTTCTGCGACAGGCCGGTGAAATCCAGTGCCGAGCAGCCGCGGCCGTCGACATGCGCGGCCATGCCGAGCAGCGCACCGATGGTGATGACACCGGTGCCGCCGATGCCGGTGACGAGGATGTTGTAGGGGGCCTCCAGCTCGCGTGCGGGCGGCAGCGGGAGGTCGGCGAACAACTGCCCGGAATCAACGCCCGAGGTCTTGATGCGCTTGAGCGTACCGCCGTGCACGGTGACAAAGCTCGGGCAGAAACCCTCGACGCAGGAAAAATCCTTGTTGCAGTTCGACTGGTCGATCTGGCGTTTGCGACCGAACTCGGTCTCCAGCGGCTGCACCGAGACGCAGTTCGAGGCTTGCGAGCAATCGCCGCAACCTTCGCAGACCAGCTCGTTGATGAAGGCGCGCTTGGCGGGATCGGGATAGAGTCCGCGCTTGCGGCGGCGGCGCTTTTCCGCCGCACAGGTCTGGTCGTAGATGAGGACGGTCAGGCCCTTGATGTCGCGCAGCTCGCGCTGGACAGCGTCGAGCTCGCGGCGGTGATGGATGGTTGCGCTTTGCGGGAAGTAATTGCCTTCGGGATATTTGCTCGGATCGTCCGAGACGATCGCGAGCCGCTTGACGCCCTCAGCCCAGACCTGGTGCGCGATCTGCGCAACGTTGAAACCGCCCTCGGCCGGCTGGCCGCCGGTCATCGCCACCGCATCGTTGTAGAGGATCTTGTAGGTGATGTTGATGCCGGCGGCGGAAGCGGCGCGAAGCGCAAGCAGGCCGGAATGCGTATAGGTGCCGTCACCGAGATTCTGGAAAATGTGCTGCTCGGTGGTGAAGGGCGACTGCCCGATCCAGTTCACGCCCTCGGCGCCCATATGTGAGATCAAATCGGTGCGGCGGGTCGGCATGCTCAAGGCCATGCCATGGCAGCCGATGCCGGCCATGGCGCGGCTGCCTTCGGGTACTTTTGTCGAAGAGTTGTGCGGGCAGCCCGAGCAGAAGAACGGCGTGCGCGCGAGCTTGATTTGTGCAGTGGCCGGAACAGGATTGTCGAACGCCTCGAGCCGCGCCAGGCGCTGCTCCAGCACCGGGCTGTGATGGCCGAGCTTGCGCAGCCGCGCCAGCAGCGCGGACGCAACGATGGTCGGCGTCAGCTCGCCTTCGCTCGGCAGCAGCGGCGCGCCGCTCTCGTCGCGTTTTCCCGTCACCGTCGGCCGCTTCGACGCATCGATGTTGTAGAGGATGCGCATCAGCTGGTCTTCGATGAAGCCGCGCTTCTCCTCGACCACCAGCACGTCCTGAAGACCCTCCGCGAAGCGCCTTGCGCCGCTTTCCTCCAGCGGCCAGGTCAGCGCGACCTTGTAGATGCGCAAGCCCAGATCCTGCGCGTCCTTGTCGGTAATGCCCAAGTCGGCGAGCGCCTGGCGCAGATCGAGATAGGCCTTGCCGGTCGCGACAATGCCGAGCCGCGCGGGCTTTGAATCGAGCACGATGCGGTCGAGCTGGTTGGCGCGGGCAAAGGCCTGCACCGCAGCCATCTTCGGGCCGAACAGGCGCCGCTCGGCCTCCAGCGGTGGATCGGGCCAGCGGATGTTGAGGCCGCCGGGCGGCATTTCGAAATCATCGGGCAGCTTGATCTGGATGCGCGCGGGATCGCTATAGATCGACGCCGAGCTCTCCACGGTCTCGCTGATCGCCTTGAAGCCGACCCAGCAGCCGGAGAAGCGCGACAGCGCGAAGCCATAGAGGCCGAGATCGAGATAGTCCTGGAGCGTTGCGGGATTGATCACGGGAATCAGCGCCGCCGCAAACACCTGCTCGCTCTGATGCGCCAGTGTCGAGGACTGGCAGCCATGGTCGTCGCCGGCGAGCGCCAGCACGCCGCCATTGAGCGAGGTGCCGGCGGCATTGGCGTGCTTGAGCGCATCGACCGAGCGATCGACGCCGGGGCCCTTGCCGTACCAGATGCCGAACACGCCATCGACCTTGGCGCCGGGAAACAGTCCGACCTGCTGGCTGCCCCAGACCGCGGTCGCCGCCAGATCCTCGTTCAGCCCGGGTACGAAGGCGATGTCCTGCTGCTGAAGGTGCGACTTCGCGCGCCACAGCGCGTGGTCGTACATGCCGAGCGGGGAACCGCGATAGCCCGAGATGAAGCCGCCGGTGTTGAGCCCCTGAAGCCGGTCGCGTTCGCGCTGCAACATGGGCAATCGAACCAGGGCCTGCGTGCCGGACAGGAAGATCCGCTTCGATTCGAGCCGGTATTTATCGTCCAGCTCGACCTGCATCAGCGTCATTTCGGGAGTCCTTGTTTTTCTTGGTCTGACGGGAATTTTGCGCCGCGGAAAGAGTGGCGGCTTGCGAAGCAGGATGAGGCAGTCAAAAGCATGGGCCAGCGAAGTCAATACGGCTAGCCGCATCTGTGGCGCTCCTGCTAGTCATGGCTTCGATCGGAGGACACCATGGCTGCAAGCGCATTCGAAACCGAGATATCAGAAACGGCCAATGCCTTGGTCGGGCCGTGGCGTCAGCCGCGGCAGATGCTCCACGCGCAGACCTATGACGCGCATGCCTCCATCCACGACGATGCCACCGCGCAAAAGCTTGGCTTCAAGGGCGGCACCATCGAGGGGCCGACGCATTTCAGCCAGTTCGCGCCGCTCGGCGTGCGGTTGTGGGGACAGGCCTGGTTCGAGAGCGGCTGTCTCTCCGCGCACTACCGCAACGCCTGCTTCGAGGGCGAGGAGGTGCAGGCGATCCTGTCGAAGCCATTGCCCGGCACCAGCCAGATCCAGATGGTCAAGCGTGACGGCACCGAGGTGTTGCGCGGCACGGCATCGGTCGGCGATCCCCAAGCTGCGACCGCGCTGGAGGCGCGCCTTGCCGAGCTCAAGCCGCTTACTGATCCCGTGATCCTGCGCGACGTGAAGGTGGCGCAGACCAGCCAGCGGCAGTCGGTGCGGATGGCCTTCGACCAGAACATGGGCGACCTCTATCCGTTCTCGCTGCGGCAGAAGCTCGCCGTCATCACCGAGAACTCGCCATATTATTCCAGCGCGGAGAATCCGTGGGGCCGCGCCATCATTCCGATGGAGATGCTGAGCGTGCTGTTTCAGTACCGCTCCAAGGACGATCCGCTCCCGGCCAAGGGGCCTGCCGTCGGCCTGTTCGCCGACCAGGAGATCAGGCTCGTGAAGGGTCCGCTCTTTGTCGACGAGGCCTATGAAGTCGAGCGCGAGGTCGTCGCGCTCTCCGGCAGTCGCCGCACCGAGAGCGCCTGGATCAAGACGCGCGTGTTCGACAAGACGGGTACGATGGTGGCCACGATGCTGCTCAACATGGCGACGCTAAAGGACTCGTATGCGCCGTATGAGGACGAGTATCGGCGGCTGTACGGAGATACTGCCCGCTAAAAAAGCGAGCTTCGCCGTCGCTCATCATTTGAGCAAATGCACGTCGCAAAGACGTCGCACAGCGAATGAGCAGACCCGCGCTCCTCTCTTAACATTCTGACAGCACAGCAAATTTCTCCGCGTCGCGCGTCGGATTGTCATTGTACACAATGGCACGGCGTTTGCAGAACTCCTGGCAACGAGAGTTCTCGCGGGGGCCTGCGTCATGTTGAACTCAACCAAGCCGACACTGGGCGTCATCAGCGCCGAGCCCGAGCCGATCAAGCTCGACTGGGCGAGCACGGCGCTCGTGATCATCGACATGCAGCGCGATTTCATGGAGCCCGGCGGCTTCGGCGAGACACTCGGTAACGACGTCAGCCAGCTTGCGCGTGCCGTGAAGCCGATCGGCGCGCTGCTGACGGCTGCGCGCGACACCGGCATGCTGGTGGTTCACACCCGCGAAGGCCATTTGCCGGATCTTTCCGATGCGCCGCCGGCGAAAGTCGAACGCGGCGCGCCGAGCCTTCGCATCGGCGATCCCGGCCCGATGGGACGCATTCTCATTCGCGGCGAAGCCGGCCACGACATCATCCCCGAACTCTATCCGCTCGACAGCGAGGTCGTGATCGACAAGCCCGGCAAGGGCGCATTCTACGCCACCGAGCTCACCGACGTGCTGGAGAAATACGGCATCGAGAACCTTTTGGTATGCGGTGTCACCACAGAGGTGTGCGTCAACACCACCGTGCGCGAGGCCAATGACCGCGGCTATCGCTGCGTCGTCATCTCGGACGGCTGCGCATCCTACTTTCCCGAGTTTCACGAGATGGGCCTGAAGATGATCAAGGCCCAAGGCGGCATCTTCGGCTGGGTCGCGGACTCAGCCGCAGTACTGGAGGCGATGAAGACTTCGACCACATAGGGGTATTATCATGAGCGCTTTGACGGGGACGGCCGGCAAGTCCGAGTTTAAGCCGGTACTATGGACACCGGGCGACTGGAACGCGTTTTTCGGCTTCGGCACCAACATCCTCGTCAACATGCTGGTGCTTACGGGCCTGCTTCGTTTCGTGCTGAAGATGCCGGACAGTCTCGTGTTCGGCCGCATCCTGCCCGCGCTCGGGCTGATGATGTGCCTGTCGACCTTCTACTATGCGTACCTCGCCTATCGCCTCGCGCAGAAAACCGGCCGCACCGATGTCTGCGCGCTGCCCTCGGGCGTCAGCGTGCCGCACATGTTCATCGTCACCTTTGTGATCATGCTGCCAGTCACGATCAAGACCGGCGATCCACTCAAGGGCTGGTCGGCCGGCCTGGTCTGGGTGTTCTTCCAGAGCTTCATCTTGATGATCGGCGGCTTCATCGCGCCCTTCATCCGGAAGATCACCCCGCGCGCTGCGCTGCTCGGCACGCTTGCAGGCGTCTCGCTGACCTTCATCGCGATGCGTCCGGCGCTCGAGATGTACATGACGCCGCAAATCGGTCTGGTCTGCTTCGCCGTCATCCTGGTGAGCTGGTTCGGTGGCGTGAAATATCCAAAGGGCATTCCCGCCGGTCTGATCGCGATCGTGGTTGGCATGATCATCGCCTGGGGCTCGAACCTGTTCGGTCTCAGCCTCGGCGGACTGAGCATCAAGGGCGTCGGGGATGCCTTCGCCAATTTCGGCTTCTCGGTGCCGATCCCGGCGGCGGGCTACGTCTTCTCCGGCTTCGAATATCTCGGCGTCATTTTGGTGACCGCTATTCCCTTCGGCATCTATGACCTCGTCGAGGCCATGGATAACGTCGAGAGCGCGGAAGCCGCCGGCGACGAATATCCGACCACGCGCGTGCTGACCGCCGACGGCGTCGTCAGCCTGATCGGCTGCCTGATGGGTAATCCCTTCATCAACGCGGTCTATATCGGTCATCCCGGCTGGAAGGCGATGGGTGGCCGGATCGGCTATTCGGCCGCGACCGGCATCATGGTGGTGGTCCTGTCGTGGTTCGGCGTCATCTCGGTCCTGCTGGCGCTGGTGCCCGTCGTCGCGATCTCGCCGATCCTGCTCTATATCGGCATGCTCATGACTGCGCAGGCATTCCAGACCACACCGTCGAAGCACGCGCCCGCCGTGGCGCTGGCCTTCACGCCGCATCTCGCCGCCTGGGCCAAACTCCAGATCGACACGATGCTGGGCTCGACCATGAATGCGGCGGCAACGGTCGGCGGCATGGCCGCCGACAAGGCCGACGCGGTCAAGGCTGCTGCGATCGCAGCACTGCCGCAGCAGGGCGTGTTCTATCACGGCCTCGAGATCATGGGCGGTGGCTCCATCCTCGGCGGCCTCATCCTGGGTGCGATCGGTGTCTTCATCATCGAGCGTGACTTCGAGAAAGCCTCGGCCTTCGCGCTGGTCGGTGCCGTCTTGACTTACTTCGGCTTCATGCATGGCGAAGCCGTCGGCATCGGCGGCGGGTTCGGCGTGACGCCCGCGGTGGCGTTCGCCTATGCCGTGATGGCGGCGGGCCTGTTCGCGGCGACCAAGCTAGGCGCTACCGAGCACTATGCTGCGCATCCGGAGATGCACGCCGCGCCTGCGGAGTAGGCAGCTCTGACATCAATCGCGGCCGGGTGACGTCGTGTCGCCCGGCCGTTTCATTTCTACCCGCCCTTGACGGCACCGGCAGTGAGCCCGGCGACGATCTGCCGTTGGGCGAGCACCGTCAGCAACAGCACCGGGAACGTCACGATCAGCGCGGCGGCGGCGAGCGGGCCCCAGCTCAACTGGTCGAACGAGATCATGTTGTAGACGGCAACCGGCAGGGTGCGCGTCTCGCGTCCCGCCAGCACGATGCCGAACACAAAGTTGTTCCAGGAGAAGATCACGGCGAGGATGAAGGCGACCGCGATGCCCGGTTTTGCGATCGGCAGCGCGACGTGCCGAAACACCTGCCAGCGCGTGGCGCCGTCGATCAGGGCGGCTTCCTCCAGCTCCATCGGTGTCGTCTCGAAATAGCCGATCATGATCCAGATCACGATCGGCACCGTCACCACCAGATGGATGATGATCTGCGGCACCAGCGTACCGAGCAATCCGAGCCACTGGAACAGCAGGAACAGCGGGATCAGATAGGATAGTCCCGGCGTGATGCGGGCGATCAGGATCACGATCGCGGATTTGTGCGCGGCCATCCGCGCGATGCCGTAGCCGGCAGGGACCCCGGTCAGCAGTGCCAGCGCGGTGGCGCTGCCGGTCACGATCAGGCTGTTGATGAAATAGGTCAGGAAACGGTTGGAGGCGAGCACGTCGGCATAGTTCTTCCAGGCGAAATGCTCGGGAATGAACACCGGCGGGTAGGCGGCATTGTCGATCTCGAATTTGAGCGACAGCGACGCCATCCAGAGGAAGAACAGGATCGCCGGCGACACGATGACGAGCACCGCGAACCACAGCCCGATCCGGCCGAGAAGGCTGCGCAGGTTCATGCGTCGCTCCCCGTCTCGGTCCACAGCATGCGCTGGCGGAAGTAGAGCATCACCGCGGCCAGCGCGACGATCAGCAGGAAGAAGATGACCGCGATCGCCGAGCCATAGCCGATGTCGTAATAGGCGAAGGCGACGCTGTAGAGATAGAGGTTGATGGTCTCCGATGCCGAGCCTGGTCCGCCCTGGGTGATCGCGAAGATGATGTCGAAGCTTTTCACCGCGTCGATCATGCGGATCATGCCGGCGATGAACAGGAACGGCATGATCAGCGGCAGCGTAATGAAGCGAAACACCTGCCAGAAATTGGCGCCGTCGATCTGTGCGCTTTCATAGGGCTCGGTCGGTATAGCAGCGAGGCCGCCGAGCACGATAAGCATGACCAGCGGTGTCCATTGCCAGGTCTCGACCAGCACCAGCGACGGGATCACCGTTGCGGGATGAAACACCCAGAGCTGCGGCGGCAGGCCGATCAGCGACAACAGGTAGTTCAGCACGCCGAGCTGGGGATGGAACATCATGGTCCAGACCAGGCCGATTGCGACGGGCGTCGCCATCATCGGCATGATGAAGACGCCGCGCAGGAAGCCGCGGCCGGCGAATTTCTGGTGAAACACCACGGCTGCGAACGTGCCGAACAGCAGCGGCAGCAGAACTGACAGCGCGGTGTAGACCAGGGTGTGGCCTACCGCCTCGATGAAGCGGGGATCGTTGGGTAGCCGCAGATAGTTGGAAAATCCGACGAAGGTGGTCGGCGCGCCGACCTTCCACTCGTTCAGGCTCATCCAGATCGTGAACAGCCAAGGGAAAATGATGATGGCGAGCACGACGACCAGCGCCGGCACCACGAATGGCCAATAGGACGGCCGACGCCACGGTTTCTCCGGCGCGGCGGCTTGCGCCGCGGCCGGAGAGGTCTGTGTTATTACGCTCACGCTTTTTCGCTGCGCTCCAGGATCGGGCGGAATTGCTCGTGTGCCTTCTTCAGCTCCGTTGCGGGATCGGCGCCGGACAAGGTCGCGGTCAGTGCAGCGCCGACGGTGTCGCGGAATTCGGCAACCGGGATGATGACGGGCAGACCGAGCTTGGAGATCTTGGCGGAGTCGATGACCGACTGCAGCCACTCCTTGGTCTTCACGCCCTTCGCGACTTCGGGATCATCGACGATGGAGTTGCGGAACGGCACGCCGCCGCCGGCCTGGAGCAGGCGGGCGCCTTGTCCCTTTGAGGCCACCCATTGGCAGAGCAGATAGGCGGCTTCCTTGTTCTTGCTCGCCGCCGCAATGCCGATGCCGTCGCCATAGGTTGACGAGAACTGGCCTTTGGGACCCGCGGGCACCACGGTGTAGCCGACCTTGCCGACGATGCGGGAGGCGCCTGGATCTTCCAGCGGTG
Organism: Bradyrhizobium sp. LTSP849; assembly: GCF_000938255.1. Taxonomy (GTDB): domain Bacteria; phylum Pseudomonadota; class Alphaproteobacteria; order Rhizobiales; family Xanthobacteraceae; genus Bradyrhizobium. The sequence goes on from NZ_JYMR01000005.1 coordinate 22,666, forward strand.
GCGCCCAGCCGTCTGCGTCGATCCACATCGCCGCCCGGCCTTGCGTGAACGAGGCCATCGATTCCATCCAGTTGAATCCGGCGACGCCGGGAGGCGCGGACTTGGTCAACAACCGCTGATATAGCTTGGTGGCTTCGATCGCTTCCGGACCGTCGGTCAGGATGTTGCCCTTGGCGTCGAGGAATTCGCCGCCATAGTTCAGGTAGAAGTTGGTCCACATTGCCATGTTGGCGTTGCGTAAGCCGCGGCCGACGAAGCCATAGATCCCTTCCTTGGGATCGGTGAGCTTCTCGGCCGCAACAGCCATTTCCTCCAGCGTTTTCGGGACCTCGACGCCCTTCTTCTGGAACAGCTCCTTGTTGTAGTAGAGGATGAAATAGTCGACCGACCACGGCAGCGACAGCATCTGGCCCTTGTCGTTGCGGGCGTATTGCAGGCCCGCCGCCGAGAAATCGCTCTCGACGAGATCGGGCGGCGTGAGACTGGGGTCCTTGAGATAACCGGACATGTCGGCGAGCCAGCCGGCCTTCTCGAACTGCCGCTTCTGCACGTGATAGCTGAGATGCACGACGTCGAAGCTCGGCCGGCCCGAGGTCAGCTCGATCACGACCTTCTGGCGCTGCTGCTGCTCGGGGATCTGCTCCGACTCCACCTGGATGCCGGTGAGTTCGGTGAACTCCTTGATGTATTTTTGCAGGTTGTCGCCGCGCGGTCCCTTGGCGAGGATCACCTCCAGCTTGGTCCCGGAATATTTCTTCCAGGCTATCTCCGCGCGGGCCGGAAATCCGGTGACGCCGAGCACGCCTGCTGCTGCGGTGCCGGCCAAAAGGCTGCGGCGCGAAATCTTGTGGTCAACCACTGTATTCCTCCCTGTGACTCATTTTCTTTGGGAGGGATAGTAGCGTCCGTGCCGCGCCTGCCTAGCCCTAATCTCTGCGGATCAAGGTCGCACGGCCGGCGTTTCCATCGGCATGCCGCGCGCCCGCGACATCAGATAGAGCTCGAGCGCGACCAGCTCGGGCGCGCCGTAATCATAGGCCTGGGCGCGGACACCGGCCATGCAGCTGCGCAAGCGACGCTCCAGCGATCCCAGCGTCTGCCATTCCAGCCGATAGAGCGGATAGCCGGTCGGCTGTGCTTGCGTGATCGGCGCGCCGGCGAGGTGCTTGTCAAAGTTGTCGTCGTGGCAATTGGTGCAGGCCAGGTTGAGCTGGCCCTCGCGCTGCATGAAGAGGTTGCGGCCCTGTTCGACGAAAGGCTTTGCTTGAGGATCGTCGCCGGCCGTGATCGCGACACCGCGCGACTGCTGGGCGACGAAAGCGGACAGCGCCAAGAGGTCGCGGCTCTCGTAGGGCAGCGGCGTCGCCTGCTGATGATCTGCGCGGCAGAGATTGATACGCTGGTCGAGCGTGACGGGGCGGCCGAGCGTCTTGTCGAAGGCGGGATAGCGCGCTGCGATGCCCTTCATGCTGTTGCGCGCATCACCATGGCAGTCCGCGCAGGCTTTCCCGGCGCTGCCGGTCTTCTTCGCCCACAGCGCCTCGCCGTCGAGCACGAACAGCATGCCGGGGTTGGACGTGTCGTCATCCTGGATGGCGCGTGTCTCGGGGCCCATGAAGGAATAGCCGGAGCGTCGCGCATCGGACGGAATTTCGCCGGCGAGCAGGCCGGGGACCGTGACGAGAAACGCCACGACCGCTATCGCGCGCCAAAAACTCATTCGACCGTGATCGATGCCGACGCGGTGGACGCATATCCGTTGTCGCCGATCCATTCGAACTCAAACTTGCCGCTTTCCTTCGCGATCGTGAAGAACGACAAATACGGATTGGCTGCGATCGCCGGAAACAGGTCGGCGCGGAAGATCTCGGTGCCGTTGTAGCGGCAGGTGAAGCTGGTGATGATGTCACGCGGCACCAGTGTGCCGTCCATGGTGTGGCGAAAGCCGGTCTCCATGATGTGCGAGGTCAGCGTGCGGATCTCGATGATGTCGCCGCGCTTTGCGCGTGAGGGAACGTTGATGAGGGCTGCGGCCATCAGTTCACCTCCTCGGTGCAGGCGGCGAGCGTCACGACAACGTCGGCTGTGACCTGCCAGAAGCTGTCGTCGGAGAGGCGGGCGATGGCGACCACCTTCTGGGTGTCGGCAAGCCGGATCCGCGTCGAGACCTGGGCGCGGCCGGAGGAGGGGTTGAAGTAGAAATTGCCGATGTTCGGCTGCGGGTTCTTCTCGTTGAAGACGTGGATGCTCTTGACGTAGTCGTCCGCCGTCATCGGGCTTGCGACACTGATCGTCATCGGCACCGTGTTGCCGTTCTCGACCAGCGGCGGAATGTCGATCTTGACCTTGCCGGTGCGTATCGCGGCTTCGCCGACGACATTGCGAATGGCGGTATTGAGCATCGCGGGCGTCGCGTTGAGTGGACGCAACGTGACGATCGGGATTGCTCCGGCGGCTGTAACGCTGCCGGCGAGGCTCAAAAATTGTCGTCGCGTGGTTGGCATGAACAGTCCTAGTCCCGAAGCGTTGCAAGATAGGCCACGATGTCCTCGATCTCCGTGGCCGATAGTATCGGTTTGCCGGCGAAATTGCGCCCGACACGAACGAGCCCGTCGGCGCGATAATAGGACGGCATGATGGTCTCAGGGTTGAAGTGCGAAGCATCTACCAGCCGAAGCCGCAACTGGCCCACCGACCAGCGGTTCCCGGCGCCTGTGAGATCAGGCGCGAGATCACCCTGGAACCGCGTTTCGGGAAAGGGGCCAGAATGGCAGAGGATGCAGGTCGTCGTCCGCGCCAGCACCAGCGCGCGTCCGCGCACGGCATCGCCGGGCGAACCCGTGAGCGATTCCGGAATGCCGTCACTGATGATCTTGTAGGGCACGAGGCCCTCTGCTCTCGCGCCGGGGACAAACGCGAGACTGGCGGCGATCAGCGCAGCGATATGGACGGTCGATCTAGCCAAAGGTCTCCGCCGTGATGGTTTGAAACCAGCGCTCCGCCTCGGCCGCCTCGCGGGCGCGCAGCTCGCGCGGCGCATCGACCGGGCTCGTCGCACCGCCCTCGACCTCGGCAAAGATATCGCCCCTGGGCTGGTAGTTGCCGGCGAGTGAGAAGCCGTAACCGGGCGCGACGGTGTTGTAGCACACGCCGGTGAGCCGCGGTGTCTCCGGCGCGTCGCCCGCGAGCAGGTTGACGATTGCGGCGGCGCAAGCCTTGCCTTGCGCGCTCGCAGCTGACGCCGATTTTGGAATGCCGCCGCCGAGACAGGCGTCGCCGATGACGTGGATATTGGGGACGAGTTTTGACTCGAAGGTCATGGGATCGATTGGACACCAGCCGGACGTGTCGGCCGCTCCGGCGATTTCGGCGATGCGCCCGGCCCGCTGCGGCGGGATGACATTGGCCACATCTGGGGTGTAGTTGCCGAATTCGGTGATGATGGTTTTGGTCGAGGGATCGACCGAGGTGACACGGCCGCCCTGCGACAGCGCCACGCGCTCGATCATGTCGCCGTAGAGCTCCTTCCACGCCTTCTCGAACAGCCGCTGCTGCGAGAAATTGTCCTTGGCGTCGAGGATCAATACTTTCGAGCGCGGCTTCTTCGTCTTCAGGTAATGCGCAATCAGGCTGGCGCGCTCGTAAGGTGCCGGCGGGCAGCGCGAGGGATTGGCGGGGACCGCGATTGCCACCACGCCACCATCGTCCATCGCTTCCAATTGCGTGCGTAGCAGCAGCGTCTGTTCGCCGGCTTTCCAGGCGTGCGGCATTTTTTTCGATGCGGTTTCGTCGTACCCGGGCAGGGCGTCGAAGTGAAAGTCGATGCCGGGCGAGAGCACGAGACGGTCGTAGGGCAGCGCGACGCCATCAGCCGTCACGACGCTGCGCTGCTGCGGCTCGATCGTGGTTACGGTCTCGCCGATCACGGTGACGCTCTCGGCGGCGAGCTTGTCATAGCCAAACTGCTGCGCTTCGATGTTGCGCAGGCCCGCAATCACCTCGTTGCTCAGGGGGCAGGAGGTGAAAACCGCATTGGGCTCGATCAGGATGATTTGCAAGTTCTCCTGCATACGCTTCAGCGCGCGCGCGCAGGCTGCGCCGCCAAAACCGCCACCGACCACGACGACACGGCCCGTGGATTGCGCGCGCAAGATCGACGGCCGCGCCAATGTCGCGGCCGCCGCGATGCCGAGCACCGCATTCCGCCGTGTCACCGGGCGCGTGGTCATCAGGATCATCCGGAAGTGGTTGCGGCGGCAATTTCTCGCCGCCGCAACTCGTCTTTTAGACGAGGGTAATGTTCTGGTCGCGCAGCGGCACCGAGCGGATGCGCTTGCCCGTCGCCGCGAAATAGGCGTTGAGCACCGCAGGTCCGGCAACGCAGATGGTCGGCTCGCCGACTCCACCCCAGAAACCGCCACTCGGCATCACGATCGATTCCACCTTCGGCATCGCCGCGATGCGCATGGAGTCGTAGGTGTCGAAGTTGGTTTGCTCGATAGCGCCGTCCTTCACCGTGCAACCGCCGAAGAACAGTCCGCTGAGCCCGTAGACGAACGAGCCCGCGATCTGGCGATCGATCTGCGCCGGGTTGACGGCATAACCGGGATCAGTGGCCGCGATGATGCGCTGGACCTTGACCTTGGTCCCGTCGGTCACAGAGATTTCGGCTGCCGCCGCAACATAGCTGCCGAAGCCCATGAAGTGAGCGAGGCCGCGATATACCCCTTCCGGGGCCGGCTTGCCCCATCCGACCTTTTCGGCGACGGCCTCGAGCACCGCAAGATTTTTGGGGTTGTTCTTCATCAACTTGCGCCGAAACTCGAGCGGATCCTGATTCACCGCATGAGCCAGCTCATCCATGAAGCATTCGACATAGAGAGCGTTGTGATTGACGTTCACGCCGCGCCAGAAGCCCGGGATGATGTGCGGGTTGCGCATCGAGTGATCGATCAGGAGATTGGGCACCGAGTAGCCGAACGATGCATCGCCCTTGGGCGCGAGGCCCTGGAAGGTCGAGGGATCCATGCCGTTGACCAGGCCATCTGGTCGGAGCGTGAACTGGATCGATTGACCGGAGATCCGCATGTGGAGCGCCGTCAGATTGTTGTCGGCGTCGAAGCCCGCGGTCATCTTGCATTGCGTAATGGGATGATAGCGGCCATGCGTCATGTCCTCCTCACGAGTCCATAACAGCTTGATCGGTGTGCCCGGCATCTGCTTGGCGATCAGCACAGCCTGGCGCACATAATCGGTCTGGCCGCGTCTTCCGAAGCCGCCGCCAAGCATGAGCTTATGCACGTCGCATTTGTCAGCAGGCAGTTCGGAAGCCTCAAGGACCGCGGCAAACGCTGCCTCACCATTCTGCGTGCCGCACCAGACCTCGCACTTGTCGGCGGTGTAGAGCGCAGTCGCGTTCATCGGCTCCATGGTGGCGTGGTTCTGGTAGGGATAGTTGTAGACGGCTTCGACCGTCTTCGCCGCGCCCGCGAGCGCCGTCTTCACATCCCCGTTGGAATTGCCGACATAGGCTTGGCCGCCGTCGAGGCCTTCCGCCAGCCATTTTGCGATGGAGGCGCTGGAGACCTTCTTGTTCTCGCCTTCGTCCCAGACGATCGGCAGCGCATCGAGCGCGGTCTTGGCGTGCCAGAAGGTGTCGGCCACGACCGCGACCGCGCTGTCGCCGACCTTCACGACCTTCTTCACGCCCTTCATGCCGGCGATCTTGGCTTCGTCATAGCTCTTCAGCTTGCCGCCGGTGACCGGGCAATCCTTGATCGCGGCGTTGAGCATGCCGGGCAGCTTGACGTCGATGCCGTAGACGGTGGCACCGACGACCTTGTCCGGCGTGTCGAGCCGCTTGACGCCCTTGCCAATCAGCTTCCAGTCTTTTGGGTCCTTCAGCTTGACATCGGCCGGTGGCGTCAGCTTCGCGGCGGCCTCAGCGACCTTGCCGTAGGTCGTGGTCTTGCCCGACGGGCTATGGGTGATGACGCTGTTGGCGGCCGTGCATTCCGATGCCGGCACCTTCCAGTCGTTGGCCGCGGCCTGGATCAGCATCATGCGCGCGGTGGCGCCGCCCTTGCGGACGTAGTCTTGCGAGGTGCGGATGCCGCGGCTGCCGCCGGTCGAGAAATCGCCCCAGACGCGCTTGCGGGCCACGCTCTGGCCGGGCGAGGGGAATTCGGTCGTGACCTTGGTCCAGTCGCATTCGAGTTCCTCGGCGACGAGCTGGGCAAGGCCGGTCAGCGAGCCCTGGCCCATCTCGGAGCGGGCGACGCGGATCACGACGGTGTCGTCGGGCTTGATCACGACCCAGGCATTGATTTCGGGCGAGCCGTCGGCCGCGCGCACCACGGCGGGGCCGCCGAAGGGAATATCGAGGCCGATGGCCAGGCCGGCGCCGAGCGCGGTGCTGCCGATGACGAAGGCGCGGCGATTCATTCGGGGTGAAACATGCTTGTTCATGTTGGCGGCTCCTTACGCGCTTGCGATCGTGTGGATCGCTTCGCGCACCTGTTGGAAGGTGCCGCAGCGGCAGATATTGGTGATGGCCTCGTCGATGTCGGCGTCGGTCGGTTTCGGATTATCGTTGAGGAGCGCTGCCACCGCCATGATCATGCCGCTTTGGCAATAGCCGCATTGCGGAACATCCTGGGCGATCCAGGCCTCCTGCACCTTGTGCAGCGTGCTGCCGGCCCCCAGCCCCTCGATCGTGGTGATCTTCTTGCCTTCGGCCTCGGCGACCGAGATCCCGCAGGAGCGGGTGGCGACACCGTCCATGTGAACGGTGCAGGCGCCGCATTGTGCGATGCCGCAGCCATATTTGGTGCCGGTCAGCCCGGCATTCTCGCGGATCGCCCAGAGCAGCGGGGTATCCGGCTCGACATCGAGCGTGAGTGATTTTCCGTTTATTGTTAGGTTTGCCATCGCAAAGTCCCCTGATTGGCCCAATCCATCGACTGGCCTCAGGGCGCAATGTGTCCGGCAAATTGGAACTGTTCAAATCAAGAGTCTGAGGGCTGGCGGCAGAAGATTCTGTAGGTCGCGGGAAGATTACGGACCGGGCGGTGTTTTGTCCTCCCCGCAGGAGATACCCGCCCATGCCCCAAAACGCCGCCTCCCTGAACGCCAGAGGTGCGGCCTCGGGCGACGAGGGGCGGCGACAGTTTGTCCCTTTTACAGGGATGCAAGACGGATGCGCTCTGTTACACTGGCGCGAAGCAAAAGGGGTTCCATGAACGTACCGCGCTCTTGCAACGTGTTGATGCTCTATCCGCTCTTCACCGCCGAGTCGTTCTGGAGCTTTGGCGAGTCCTGCCAGCTGATGGGCGTCAAGCGCCCGGCTGCTCCCTTGGGCCTGATCACCGTTGCCGCAATGTTGCCCGAGAGTTGGACGGTCCGGCTCATCGACTGCAACACGCAGACCTTCGGCCGCGACGATCTCGCCTGGGCCGACGTCGTCTTCACCGGCGGGATGCTGCCGCAGCAAGCCGACACTTTACGCCTGATCGAGCTGTGCCGCGCGGCGGGCAAGCCGGTGGTGGTCGGCGGTCCTGATCCGACGTCGAGCCCGCACGTTTACGCTAGCGCGGACTTTCAGGTGCTCGGCGAGGCCGAGAGCATCCTCGACGAGTTCATTGCTGCCTGGGATAGCGGCGCACGTTCCGGCGTTTTCACCGCGCCGAAATTCCAGGCCGACGTCACCACGACGCCGGTGCCGCGTTTCGACCTGCTCAAATTCGAAGACTACCTCTACCTCGGTGTGCAGTATTCGCGCGGCTGTCCGTTCACCTGCGAGTTCTGTGACATCATCGAGCTCTACGGCCGTGTGCCGCGGACCAAGACGAACGAGCAGATGCTGGTCGAGCTCGAGAAGCTCTACCAGATGGGCTATCGCGGTCACCTCGATTTCGTCGACGATAATTTCATCGGCAACAAGAAGTCGCTCCGCCTGTTCCTGCCGCAGCTCGCCGAATGGCAGCGCGTCCACGGCTATCCCTTCGAATTGTCCACTGAGGCTTCGGTCAATCTCGCCGACGATCCCGAACTGCTGGATCTGATGGGTGCGGCCAATTTTTTCGCCGTCTTCGTCGGCATCGAAAGTCCGGATCCCGCAACCCTGGTCGCGATGCGGAAGAAGCAGAACACGCGACGCAACATCGCCGAGAGCATTCACAAGATCTACGCCGCCGGCATGCTCGTCACCGCGGGCTTCATCGTCGGCTTCGACACCGAGAAAGTCTCGATGGCGGAGGCCATGGTCGATTTCATCGAGGAGGCCGCCATCCCGGTCGCCATGGTCGGCCTGCTCTATGCGTTGCCGAACACCCAGCTCACGCGTCGCCTGGAGAAGGAGGGCCGGCTGCACGCGGATCACGATCTGGCGTCGACGACAGGCGGCGATCAATGCACGGGCGGCATCAATTTCGATCCAGTGCGGCCGCTGCGCGATATCCTGATGGACTACAAAACCGTGCTGGAGCGCGTCTACAGCCCGGCCGCCTATGCGGGCCGCGTCGACAAGTTGATGACGCTGCTCGACCGTTCCAGGCAGCGCCATGAGCTCGCCGAAGGCGACATCCGCGCCCGGGTCGGCGCAATGGAGACCGTGCACCGTGTGGTCACCGCGATCCCCGAGGCGCGCGGACCGCTCTGGCAGACGTTCATGAATTGCGCCAAGCGCGACACGTCATCGGCGCGTATCGCCGTGCAGATGATCGCGGCCTATGCGCATCTCGGGCCGTTCTCGCGCAAGGTCATCGATGCCATCGATGTGCGTTTGGCCGAGTTGGATGACGAGCAGCCAATCATCCCCGCGGCGATCGCAGACGCGACGGCGGCTCAGCATCTGGCCTGACCGTCCTACTTCACCGCGAGTCGCAAAAAGCTCATCACGCTGCCGAGCGCGGCAAAGCCTGCGCCGAGCGCCAGCGCGACGGTGGCGCCGTTGTGACCGGCCATGGCAAAGCAGGCCGCAGCGAGCGCCGCACCGGTCGTCTGTCCGGTCAGACGCGCGGTCGCGACGATGCCCGAGGCGCTACCGCTGCGATGCGGCGGCGCGCTTCCCATCACAGCCTTCATGTTGGGCGCCTGGAAGAAGCCAAAGCCCATGCCGCAGATCGCCATCCGCCAGATGATGTCGGGAATGGCGGGATTGGCCGGAAGCAACGCGAGCAGCGCCATGCCGATCCCGAGCAGCACGAGCCCGATGCCGCCGAGCAGGCCGACGGCGTGGCGGTCGGACAGGCGGCCGGCGATCGGCGCCATGATGCCGACCACCAGCGGCCATGGCGTCATGAAGAAGCCGGTCTCGACCTGCGAACGGCCGAGCACGTCCTCGAAATAGAACGGCAGCGAGACGAAGGCGAGGCCCTGGACCACGAAGGAGCAGACCGCAGTCGCCGCCGACAGCGCGAACATCGGCCGGGCGAACAGGTCGATCGGCAGCATCGGCGCCGGATGATCGGCATGACGGCGCATCAGGATAAAGCCGAGCACGAGCGCCGTGACCAGCTCGACCGCAACCAGCGCCGGCGAGAGGTTATGCGCGGCGCTGCCGATCCCCGTGATGAACAGGCCGAGGCAGGCGGAGGCCAGGGCCGCGCCGAGAAAATCAAAGCTGTGATCGGCCCGCGGCGTCTTCGGCAGCATCGCAAAGCCGATGCCGATTGCGACAAGGCCGAAGGGGATGTTGACGGCGAACAGCCACGGCCACGGCCCGACCGCCAGGATCGCGGAGGCGATCGACGGTCCGAGCGTGAAGGCGGTTGCGACCACCATTGCATTGTGGCCGAAGCCGCGGCCCTGCATCCGGCCGGGATAGACGAAGCGCACCAGCGCGGTGTTGACGCTCATGATGCCGCTTGCGCCGAGGCCTTGCAGCGTGCGCGCGACCAGCAGGCTGTCCAGTGACCACGCCACCGCGCAGAGCAGCGAGGCGATGGTGAACAGGATCAAGCCGCCGAGATAGATGCGCTGGTGCCCGACGATCTCGCCAAGCGCGCCGAGCGGCAGCAGCGTTGCCACCAGCGCGATCTGATAGACGTTGACCACCCACACCGACTGCTCCGGGCTGACATGGAGATCGGCGGCAATGGCGGGCAGCGCGATGTTGGCGATCGCGGTGTCGAGCGAGGCCATCGCCAGCGCGGTAAAGATCGCGGCAATCGCCCAGCGCCGCCGTTCCGCCGGCAGGCCATCGGCAACGGGGTGATCGGGCTCGCGCGCAGCGGCAGGTAACGTGATTGTCATTGCCTTGCGCGTTCTCCGACAGCATGGCCCAAATGGTCTTTCCGGCATGTACTACGGCTGGAGCTGCTTCCACAGGCATATGCTTGCATGCTGTGTATGCGCGAAGGTCAGGCGCTGTTGTCGTGCCCGCCATTTTGCCCTTTGACCGACAGCTGAAACCGCCGATCACCCGTTAGCCAGAACGATGTCAAATTGCGCGACCAACTCGTGCTTTTCCAAGTGCGAAAGGGGTTGCAGGGTAACGATCAACCGTTCCGGATGCGGGGCCGCATTAAGCCAGCGGTCGGTGGCGTTGTCTCCTTCGCCTGCGAAATACAGCTGGGTCACCAAGCAATCGAACTGCCCCTCAATGGTGAGGTGAATGTGCGGCGGCCGGACGTCGTCTTCTGGTGTCGGGTAGCGGCCCGGTTTGATCGTACGAAAGCTGTAGTGCCCGGACGCATCCGTTGTGAGACGCGCGAAGCCCTTGAAATTGGGATCGAGCGGCGCCGGATTGGTATCACTCGGATGACGATATTTCCCCGCAGCGTTGGCTTGCCAGATGTCGATGCGTGCATGCGGCACCGGCGCTCCAGAACGGTTGAGCACACGTCCCCGGACATGGATGAGCTGACCCTGCGCCTCAGCGGTGCTGCCGTTTGGACGCGTCAGATCGTTTGCCAGATCGGGGCGCTCCGAGACTGGATAGAACGGGCCGACAATCTGCGGCGGCGTGATCGCCAATGCGGCCGCCTCGGGGCCACCCGTCTGGGTTTTGGATGTGGTCTGGCCCATCAGGGTAGCTTGATATCCGCATCCTTGACGACCTTGGCCCAGTGGGCGATGTCGGTCCGAATTCCTTCTCCAAATTCCGCAGCGGTGCCGCCCACTGCTACCGCTCCTATTTTGTTGAGCGAAGCGCCGATTTTTGGTTCGGCCAGGACCTTGTTGATTGCCTTGTTGAGTTGCGACGTTATCTCTGCGGACGTCCCACGTTTGGCGGCTAAGCCGATCCAATCGGCTGTCACCAGGTCGGGAAGGCCAGCCTCGATCACGGTGGGAACGTCCCTCAAGGCAGCGATCCGGGTAGGAGCGGTGACGGCAAGCGCGCGCAACTTGCCGGTCGCGATGAGGTCAATAACGGGAAGCGTGGTAACAAACATGTACTGTACGTTGCCGCCGATCAGATCGGCGATTGCTTGAGAAAACTGTTGGTAAGGCACGTGGGTCGCGTGCACGCCTGCCTGCAATGCAAACAGTTCGCCGATCAGATGCGAGGGGGTGCCGAAGCCGGCGGAAGAGAAGTTGAGCGTTCCCGGCTTGCTCTTGAGCAGCGCCACCAGATCGGACAGCGATTCGACCGGCAAGGAAGGTGTTGTAACGAGTACGGTGTAGGACTTCGATATCTTGATCACGGGATCGAAATCAACATCCGGCCGTATTTCCGTCTTCGGAAGCAGGGACGGCGTGACCGTCATCGGAAGACTCATGGTCAGCAGGGTATAACCGTCCGCGGGATGCCCGCTCACGTCGTTCATGGCGATAGTCTGCAGTGCGCCTGGGCGATCTTCCACCACAAGCCGCCAGCCTTCATTGACCGCGAGCCCGTCCGCGATCAGGCGGCTGATAATATCAGGCGGTGTACCCGCACTGGTAGGGACGACAATCCGTATGAGATTGGACGGATAGGGTTGCGCGGCGACCTTGCCGGGCAGCAACAATCCCGCGAGGCTTCCGAGCAGGAAGGTGCGGCGAGGAAGATAAATCTTCGACATGGGCTGCTCCAACGCTATGCAGTGGAGGTTAAGGCGGATTGCAGCTTGTCCGGCGGAGCTATATAAGAAAAGTTCTATTTTCCGATGCTTCTATTCCATTTCAGAAAGGGGTCGCATGCTCGATGCATCCCAGATCAGCCGTCGGATCAAGCTGCGGCAGCTGAGCGTGTTTATCGCCGTCGTGGAACACGGGAGCATGGCGAAAGCGGCCGAGCACCTGGCCATTTCGCAGCCCGTTATATCCAAGATGATCGCGAGCCTCGAGCAAACGCTCGGTCTTCCGCTTCTGGAGCGCAGCCGGCTCGGCGTTGAGCCGACGCTTTATGGCAAGGCCTTGCTCAAGCGTAGCATTGCGTTGTGCAACGATTTGCGGAGCGGTGTTGACGAGCTGCAATCGCTCGCCGATCCCGCGATGGGTGAATTGCGCATTGGCAGCACCGAGCCCGTGATGGCTGGATTACTCCCCGCGATTATTGACCGGCTGTCCCGGCAATATCCGAGACTTGCGCTTCACATCATCGAGGGCGAGCCGCCGGAACTGCAGGATCGCCATCTGCGCAATCACGACATAGACCTGATGATCGGGCGTCTACCGGGCCCAACGCCGGCGGCCGATACCGATGTGGAAGTGCTTTTGCACGAAAGCGGTGTCGTTGTTGCAGGCTTGAACAGTCCGTGGGTGCGCCGGCGCAAGATCCGCCTCGACGAGCTGGTCAACGAGTGTTGGTGCCTGCCACCCCGCGAAAGTTTTCCGGGCGGCTGGATTGCCCACGCATTTCACGCCTGCGGATTGGAGGTGCCACGTGCCAGCGTGACCGTGTATTCGATCCTTATGCAGTCGGCGTTGCTGTCGTCGGAACGTTTCCTGAGTTTTCTTCCGGCATCGATGTTGCACTTCAGCGCGAAGCGGCTGTCGATGAAGGTCTTACCCGTCGAAATGCCCATTCAGATGTGGCCGGTCGGAATTATTGCGCTCAAGGGCAGAACGCCAAACCCTGCTCAGCGCCTGTTCGTCGCGTGCGCTCGAGAGGTGGCGAAGCCGCTCGCAGGCAAGCGAAACGCCCGGTCCAATCGATGAAATTGAAACTGATCGTTGCAGGCTCCCGTGCGGCTGCTCCTGACGGGGCGTTTTAAACACACGCTGAGGCGTTGATTAAAACTTTGTTGGCAGGTGCCTGCTGCCAGACACGTGCTAAGCGGTCATCGTTACACCAAATTGGGGGGCACGGTGACGAGTTCGGGAATGAGTTTTCAGGATGTTGTCGCGCTAAATGCTTCCGCCCGGCTGAATCGTTTAGCCGGATTCGAGGTCACGACCGCAGCAAACGGAACGGCTGAACTCGTCATGCAATGGAACGATGATCTGACACAATATGCTGGTCATCTTCATGCGGGAATGATCGCCGCCCTATTGGATACCGCGTGCGGTTTCGCAGTCGTCACCGTAGCTGGCGGTGTGACCGCATCTCATTTTTCCATGAATTGTATCAAGCCGGCCGTCGGCCGGCGATTTGTCGCGAAGGGAATTACGGTCCGAGCCGGCCGCAGGCAGATTTTTGCAAAAGCCGAACTCTTTTCCGAGGACGAGAAGGGCGGCAGGACGCTGGTTGCCACCGGCGAGACGTTGCTGGTGCCACTTGATCGTTAGCAGGTTTAGGTCGGAAAACCGCCGCGCACTCTCCCGGATCATGCCTTAATCGATGATGTTGCCGCCCTCCGCCTTCAGGCGGGCGACATTGTCTTTCATCTGTTGCAGCCGTTCAGGCGCATGGCCTTGCCACTGCGTCACTTCGGCAATGACCCGCAACGGATCGCGGGAGCGATAGGACAGCGTCGGATTTCCGGGAAACTTCTTATCGGTCACGTTCGGATCGTCCATGATCGGCCCGGTCGGCTCGACGACGTAGATTCGTCCGCGTGCGGTACCTACGGCCAGCTCGGCGCCCCAGATCGCCGCATCCAGCGTGGCCGCGAAATAAACCCAGGACAGCGGCTTCACATCGGTGAAGTTGGATGGGTGGCCGACGACAATAAGGTCGCCGGGTTTCAAATCGGCCCGTGTGCCGTGGAAGAAGGATTGCGCGAACGTGGTTGCGGCAGATGACATAAGACGATCCTGGAATCGTTAGCAGCGGCAAGGATGTCGCATATGCACTCCGTCATTGCGAGCGCAGCGAAGCAATCCAGATTGTCTCCGCGAAAAGGCTCTGGATTGCTTCGCTGCGCTCGCAATGACGATGCGGATGCCGCGAGAGATCATTCCGACATTTCGCCCCGCGAAACGGGCAGTCCGACGGCGAGCGAGCCCCCTAAAACTGATACCTCCGCAACCCCCCATCCACGGGGATCACTGTCCCCGTGATGTACCGCGCCACCGGCGACGCCAAAAACACCGCGAGTGCCGCCAGATCCTCCGGCTCGCCCCAATAGCCGACCGGGATTTCCTCTTCCGCAAACCGCTCGCGGTACTCCGGCGGATAGTTGCGGCGAATCTGTTCGCTCATGATGCGGCCGGGCGGGATGCAGTTGATGGTGATGCCGTGCTCGCCGATCTCGCGCGACAGTCCCTTGGCCCAGGCGTGCACGGCGGCTTTCGCGGCGAAGGCGGCGTTGAGGCCTTCCGGCTCGGACTTGCCGGTGATGTTGACGATGCGGCCCCATTTGCGTTCGATCATCTGCGGCAGCAGCGCGTGCGCGATGCGGCGGTAGCTGGTAAAATTCAGCGCGATCGCCTCGTCCCATTTGCTGTCGGGCGCATCGACCGGCAGCGGACGGCTGCCGCCGGCATTGTTGATGAGGATGTCGACATGGCCGAGCTCTTTCAGCGCGAAGGCGGCGATGTTCTCAGCTGCATCCTTGGCCATCACGTCCTGCTCGAACGGCGTGATCAACCCGCCACCGACTTCCTGCACCAATTGCGCGAGGAGGTCGGTCCGCCGCGCCACGCCGACCACGCGCACGCCTTCGGCAGCTAGGCCCTTGGCGATGGCGCGGCCGATGCCGATGCTGGCTCCGGTGACAACAGCGGTTTTCGATTTGAGCCCGAGGTCCATGGTCACACGCTCTCTTGTTTGCTTTTGCTTATTGCTGTTCGTTTGGTGTTCGTTTTCCTGCCCGGTCCCGGTCAGCGTGATTTGCCCGACGGGGACGAGCAGTGGTAACCAAGAGAGACAGTGAAGGAAACACGAAAAAGAAAAGGCGTTGAACGATGGTCTGGGACCCGCAGCAATACCTCAAGTTCTCCGGCCACCGGCTTCGGCCCGCGGTCGACCTGTTGATGCGGATTCCGGATTTTGCCCCAAGCGAGATTGCCGATCTCGGGGCAGGGGCCGGCAACGTGACAAAGCTGATCAAGGAGCGCTGGCCGGATGCGGCGGTGACCGGCGTCGAGGGCTCCGCCGAGATGGTCGCCGCGGGGCGGAAGGCGGCGCCGGACGTGCAATGGTCGCACGAAGACCTCGGTCATTGGCGTCCGGCCAAGCGATATGATTTGGTCTATTCCAATGCCGCACTGCACTGGCTGCCCAATCATGCGGCACTCTTCCCGTCGGTGATGGAGAAGGTCACGCCCGGCGGCATGCTCGCGGTGCAGATGCCGCGCAACTTCCTGGCCCCTTCGCATGTGCTGATCGGCGAGACCGCCCTGAACGGTCCGTGGCGGTCCAAGGTCGAACATCTCGTCACGCCACCGCCGGTCGAGGGGCCGGCCTTCTATCACGATGTGCTCGCGCCGCTGTCGCAAAACATCGACATCTGGGAGACCGAATATCTCCAGGTGCTCGAAGGCGAGAACCCCGTGAAGGAATGGACCAAGGGCACCTGGCTGACGCGCTATCTCGACGTGCTCCAGGGCGACGAGAAGGCCGCGTTCGAAGCGGCCTATGGGGAGCGCGTCGCAAAGGCCTATCCGAAGAATGCCGCGGGGCAGACGCTGTTCCCGTTCCGGCGCCTCTTCATGGTCGCCCAGCGCAAAGGTTAATTGCGCCGCCGCGATGCGACATAAGCGCTCGCTTCCTCAGGAAGGTGCGGGCGCCGGGTTGCGTATCCAACAGCCGTCAAGATAGCTTGGCTGCGGCAAATTGGGCTTAGGTCTAGTTGTTCGGGTGGTGGATTGCTGCCACTACTGAAGCCGGAAAACAAAAAAAGAACCCGGTTTTAGAGGTTGTTGGGAGGTTAGTTCATGCGCAAGCTGCTTTTTGCAGTCGCGGCCGCGTCTCTTCTCGTGGTCCCGGCTGCCGTCCAGGCTCAGGCCCCGATTGTCATCAAATTCAGCCACGTCGTCGCCAACGATACGCCAAAGGGCAAGGGCGCGCTGAAGTTCAAGGAGCTTGCCGAGAAGTATACCGACGGCAAGGTCAAGATCGAAGTCTATCCGAACTCCTCGCTGTACAAGGACAAGGAGGAGATCGAGGCGCTCCAGCTCGGTTCGGTGCAGATGCTCGCGCCCTCGACCGCAAAATTCGCGCCGCTCGGCATCAGGGAATTCGAGGCGCTCGACCTGCCCTGGCTGTTCAAGGATGACGAGACCTATTCCAATGCGATGAAGGGCACGATCGGCAAATGGCTGTTCCAGAAACTGGAAGCCAAGGGCATCACCGGGCTTGCCTATTGGGACAACGGCTTTCACATGGTTTCCTCCAGTCGTCCGCTGATGAAGCCGGAGGATTTCAAGGGCCTGAAGTTCCGCATTTCCGGATCGAAGATCGCCGACCAGTATTTCCGCCTGATGGGCTCGATCCCACAAATCATGGCGTTCTCGGAAGTCTATCAGGCCTTGCAGACCGGCGTGGTCGACGGCTGCGAAAACACGGCCTCGAACTATCTAACGCAGAAATTCTACGAGGTGCAGAAGGACATCACCGTGTCCTATCACGCGCATCTGCAGTATGCTGTCATTGTCAACTCGAAATTCTGGTCCGGCCTGCCGCCTGACATCCGCGCCCAGCTCGAGAAGGCGATGAACGACGCGACCGACTACACCAACTTGATCGCGCATCAGGAGAACGAGGATGCGCTGGCCGAGATCAAGAAGGCCGGCAAGACCACGCTGCATTATCTGACTGACGCCGATCGCAAGGCATGGCAGGAAGCGATGCGGCCGACTTATACCTGGGCAAAGGGCCGGGTCGGGCAGGAAGTGCTCGATCTCGTCGCCAAGGAACTCGACGTCAAGATGAACTGACGGCGCTTCCGAAAAAACAACAAGAACGGTCGGGAGTGAACGCTCCCGGCCGTTTCGATCTGATATGGGGGACTTGATTTGCTTCGCGTGCTCAATAGTGCGCTCAATCATCTCGAAGAATGGTTGATCGCGACGCTCATTGCGGCGGCAACGGGTTTGATCTTCATTGCCGTGGTGCACCGCTACGGCGCCGGCGAGTCGATCGTGTTCTCGCGATGGGCCGCCGCGCACGGGCTGACCTGGCTCGCGACGCTGTCGATGGCGGTGTTCACCTTCCTGTCCGAGCTCGATCTCTCCTGGGCGCAGGAACTCTGCATCTACATGTTCATCTGGATGGCGAAGTTCGGCGCGGCCTATGGCGTGCGCACCGGCATCCATGTCGGCGTCGATCTCCTCGTCAATCGCCTGCCCGAACATTCGCGCAAGCATGTCATCCTGTTCTCGCTGCTCTGTGGCGCACTGTTCACCGGCATGATCGCCGCCTTCGGCGCTTCCTTTGTCTCCGAGATGTTCAAGACCGGACAGCAGTCCAACGACCTCGAAGCGCCGATGTGGTTCGTCTATCTGGCGATCCCGCTCGGCTCCGGCCTGATGTGCTTCCGCTTCCTCCAGGTCTCGTGGTTCTACTACTGGACCGGCGAGCTGCCGCACCATGATGAGACCCATGTCGAGGGCGTGGAGGCCGACATCTCGCCCGCGCTGCATCCGCAGCCCGCGGGCGCGGCGACGAGAGCTGCTGCGCGAAAAGTTTCGCCGCTTGGCGTGATCCTGATCATGGCGCCGATCCTGATCTTCGCGATGTGCCTTGCCGAGAAGTTTGGCGTCGTCGTGCTGCCGCATTGGCTGCGCGCCTTCACCGTGTTCGCGCTGCTGATTGCGCTGATGCTGACCGGCATTCCGGTGTCGATTGCGCTCGGTCTCACCGTGATGACGTTCCTGTTCACATTGACGACGGTGCCGATCGAAGCGGTCTCGATGAAGCTCTTCACGGGCATCGAGGGCTTCGAGATCATGGCGATTCCGTTCTTCATCCTCGCCGGCAATTTCCTCACCCATGGCGGCGTCGCGCGCCGCATGATCAATTTCGCGACCTCGCTGATCGGGCATTGGCACGGCGGCCTCGGCCTTGCCGGCATCGTCGCCTGCGCGATGTTCGCACTGGTCTGCGGCTCGAGCGTGGCGACTGTCGCGGCGATCGGCGCCATCGTGTTGCCGGAGATGGTCCGCCACGGCTATCCCATGCGCTTCGGCGCCGGCATCATCACGGTCGCGGGTTCGCTCGGCATCCTGATGCTGCCGTCGATCCCGAAGATCGTCTACGCGGTCTCGACCAATACCTCGATCGGGGCGCTGTTCGTCGCAGGCCTGCTCCCCGGCATGCTGCTGACGACCATGCTCTGCATCGTCACCTGGTGGCTGGCACGCAAACGCGACTATCCCCGGATGAAGAAGGCGAGCTGGGGTGAGACGCTCCACGCCTTCCGCGAGAGCATCTGGGGCCTGATGCTGGTCGTCATCATCATCGGCGGCATCTACAGCGGCCTGTTCACGGCCACCGAGGCGGCCGCGATGGCCGCGGTCTACTCCTTCGTCATCGCGGTGTTCGTCTACAAGGCGATCAAGATGGTGGACGTGCCGCGGGTGCTGCTGCGTGCCGCCAATACCAGTGCGATGCTGCTCTACATCGTCACCAATGCGGTGCTGTTTTCCTTCGTGCTCTCCAACGAGAACCTGCCGTCGACGCTCGCCGACTGGATCGCGGCGCAGAACCTCGGCTGGGTCGGCTTCCTGCTGGTCGTCAACGTGTTGCTGCTGCTCGCCGGCAACTTCATGGAGCCGAACTCGATCATCCTGATCATGGCGCCGATCCTGGCGCCGGCGGCCAAGAAGCTCGGCATCGACCTCGTCCATTTCGGCATCGTGATGGACGTCAACATGGAGGTCGGCCTCTGCCATCCGCCTGTCGGATTGAATCTCTATGTCGCCTCGATGATAGCGCGAATGCGAATAACCGAGCTCGCTGTCGCGGTGATGCCATGGCTCCTCACCATGCTCGGCTTCCTCGTCATCGTGACCTATTGGCCCGATTTGACGCTGTGGCTGCCGCGGGTGCTGGGCATGCATTGAGCCGCACGTCGTAGCCCGGATGGAGCGAAGCGTAATCCGGGTCTCTCTCGCAGCTCGATAGAAGGCCCCGGATTGCGCTTCGCTCCATCCGGGCTACGCATTACTCCTCCGCCAGTGATGGCAATCAACCGCGAGATGCGGTTAGATGCCGCAACAAAGCCGGGAGGATAGAGATGACAGACACATCCAGCAGCGAGCCGAAGGACGCAACGTCGTCCGTGATCGCGCAGCAAACGGCGATGCTGAATGCGCTGCCGTTTTCCGACACGCGGGATTTCGATGACGCCGCGCGTGGTTTCCTCGGCACGATCGAGAATGCGAAGGTCTCAAATCCGCAGGGGCGGACGGTCTGGAGCCTCGAGCCCTACGGCTTCTTGTCCACTGAACAGGCGCCCCCGACCGTCAATCCCAGCCTGTGGCGACAGTCGCGCCTCAACATGAATCACGGCCTGTTCGAGGTCGTGCCGGGCGTCTACCAGGTGCGCGGGCTCGACATCGCCAACATGACGCTGATCGAGGGCGACAGCGGCGTCATCGTCGTCGATACCCTGACCTCGACCGAGGGTGCGCGCGCCGCGCTCGATCTCTATTACAAGCATCGGGGCGCCCGTCCGGTTGCGGCCGTCATCTTCACCCACACCCATACCGATCATTGGGGCGGCGCGCGCGGCGTGCTGGAGGAGGATGCGCTCGCCACCGGCCGCGTACCGATCATTGCGCCGAACCTGTTCATGGAGCACGCGGTCTCCGAGAACATCATCGCGGGACCGGCGATGCTGCGCCGGGCACAATACCAGTTCGGGCCGTTCCTCGCCAAGGGTGTGCGTGGGCAGGTCGATTGCGGCCTCGGCAAGTCGATGGCGGCGGGCTCGGTTGCGCTGCTTCGCCCGACCGATCTGATTATGGCGACCGGGGACAGGCGCGTGATCGACGGCGTCGAATTCGAATTCCAGATGGCTCCCAACAGCGAAGCGCCGGCGGAGATGCACTTCTTCATCCCGCGCTACAAGCTGTTGAACCTCGCGGAGAACTGCACTCACAATTTCCACAATCTGCTGCCGTTTCGCGGCGCCGACGTGCGCGATGCGCTGGCCTGGTCAAAATACCTCAACGAGGCCTTGCAGCTCTGGGACGGCAAGGCGGAGGCGATGTGCGGCCAGCATCACTGGCCGGTGTGGGGCCGCGAGCGCATCGGCACCATGATCCGGCAGCAGCGTGATCTCTACAAGTTCGCGCACGACCAGACCATCCGCCTGATGAACCATGGCCTGACCGCGGCCGAGATCGCGGAGACCATTCAACTGCCGAAGAGTCTCGAAGGAGCCTGGCACGGTCGCGGCTATTACGGCCACATCCGGCACAATGTGAAGGCGATCTATCAGAAATATCTCGGATGGTACGATGCCAATCCGGTCAATCTTGACCCGCTGCCGCCGGTGGAATCCGGCAAGAAATATGTCGAGTATATGGGCGGCGCGGACGCCATCCTCGCGCGCGCACGTAAGGATTTTGACAAGGGCGAATTCCGCTTCGTAGCGCAGGCGCTCGGCCATCTCGTGTTTGCCGAGCCGGACAACGCGGCGGCGCGGACGCTGCTTGCGGATACGCTGGAGCAGCTCGGCTATGTCGCCGAGAGCGCGACCTGGCGCAACGCCTATCTGTTCGGCGCGCAGGAGCTGCGCCAGGGCATGCCGAAAACGCCGCCACGCCCGCCGATGCCGCGCGAGACGCTGGCGGCGCTACGCACCTCACAGCTCTGGGACGTGCTCGGCATCCGCCTCAACGGACCCAAGGCCGAGGGCAAGCACATCGTGCTGAACTGGAGTTTTTCGGATACCGGCGAGACGTTCGTGCTCAATTTAGAGAATTGCGCGCTGACCTATACCGAGGGTGTGCAAGCCGAAGGCGCGGATGCCAGCTTCACGCTGGCGCGTGCGACGCTCGATGAGGTGATCGCGAAGCTGACGAGCTTTCCGGAAGCTGTGGCTGCCGGCAAGGTCAAGCTTGCTGGTAATCCGATGCGGCTGGCCGAGCTGATGGGCCTGATGGACGAGTTTCCACGGATGTTCGAGATTGTGGAGCCGAGGCGGGCGGTGGTGGGGTAGGCGAACTGCCGCCACAAACTTGCTGTCATCGCCCGGCTTGACCGGGCGATCCAGTACGCCGAGGCTGTTGTTCTGAATCTCTTCGCCTCTGGAATACTGGATGCCCCGCTTTCGCGGGGCATGACAGCGATCGTGTGGATGCGGCGTTGTCTACTCCGCGCTGCTTACCAGCTTGATCCGCGGCGCCTGGGCCTCGGTCAGGCTGCGATACGCCGCGAGATAGTCCAGCGCCATCCGTCGCGCCGTGAAGCGCGTTTCGAACTGCTTGCGGATCGCGGCGCGGTCCAGTTGCGGAAGTCGTTTGACGACGCCGGCTGCGCTGATGATGTCCTCGACCACGAAGCCGGTGAGGCCCTCGTCGATGATCTCCGGCACCGAGCCGCGGTTGAACGCGACGACCGGTGTGCCGCAGGCCATGGCCTCGATCATCACCAGCCCAAACGGCTCCGGCCAGTCGATCGGCAACAGCAAGCCGAGCGCGCCGCTCAAGAACTCCGACTTCTCGTGATCGCCGATCTCGCCGATGAATTCCACCAGCGGATTGTTCTCGATCATCGGCCGGATCAGCTCGTCATAATAGTCCTGGTCGGCGCGATCGACCTTGGCCGCGATCTTCAGCGGGATGCCGCAATTCATCGCGATCTTGATGGCGCGGTCGACGCCTTTCTCCGGCGCGATGCGGCCGAGCACGGCAAGGTATTCTTGGCGAGCCGGCTTCGGCGTCAGCAAATTCTCCGGCAGGCCGTGATGGATCGTCTTCACCCAATTCGCCTGCGGCACCGGCCGCCGCTGCGCGTTCGAGATCGAGATCACCGGGACTTTGGAGAAGGTGTTGAACACCGGTTGATGCTCGGGAAGGTCGAGCCGGCCATGCAGCGTGGTCAGGAACGGTGTCGGCTGCCGGTAGAACAGCGACCACGGATAATAGTCGAGATGAAAGTGGAGGAAGTCGAACTCCTCGTCGTCACATTTCTGCCGCACCCGCTCCAGCATCACCATGTGAAGCGCGTTCGGATCGCGCACGGAACCGTCGAGCCGAAGCGCCCGCGGCCAGGTTGCATCCAGCTTTGCCGACGTCTGCGAATCGCCGCTGGCGAATAGTGTCACGTCGTGACCAAGGGCAACCAACTCTTCCGTCAACCAGTGCACCACCCGCTCGGTGCCGCCATACAGCTTGGGTGGAACAGCCTCCGTTAACGGAGCTACCTGCGCGATGCGCATCTCGCCATCTCCTCTGCGATCATGAACGTTAAAACCCCAGTGTGTGCGGCACCGGCAATGCCAGCCAAGGGAACGTTCCCGCAGTTGCGAAGTTCCTCTCAACGAACGTTACTTATTCGCCACATCGCACACGCGTCTCGATGCTGCCATCACCGCTTCTCAGTTCGTCCGCATCCGCATGTCGTGATGGCTTGCCCGGGAACCGAGGCGAAGTGGTCGATGTTCATTCGACCAGTAACAAAAGTAGAAATAACAGGGTCGCAGCCACATGGATCATCTCTCTGGATACGCGCGCAGGCCATTTGCCTTTGTCTTGCGCTATCTCCGGCATCGTCTGGCGTCGCATCTGGTGATCCTGACCGCTGTCGTTGCGGCAGTTGCCTGTTCGGTGGGCACGCAGTACGGCGTCAAATCCCTCGTCGACAGTCTATCGGCCGGGGCCTCGCATGGCGGCGGCGTATGGCTGGCATTCATTTTCCTCATGTCGCTGATCGCCGCCGACAATTTCCTGTGGCGGATCGCGAGCTGGACCGCGAGCTTCACCTTCGTCCGTGTCACCGGCGATCTGCGCCGTGACATTTTCCGCCATTTGACCGGGCACGCGCCGAGCTATTTCTCGGACCGGATGCCGGGCATGCTGACGAGCCGCATTACCGCCACATCCAACGCCGTGTTCACCGTGGAGAACATGTTCGTCTGGAATGTGTTGCCGCCGTGCATCGCCACAGTTGCGGCCATCGCGCTGATTGGAACCGTGAGCCCTTATATGGCGCTCGGCCTGATTGTAATCGCCGGCGGCATGGTGGCTGCGATGTTCCGTCTTGCCGCCGCCGGCAAGCCGCTCCACGACGACTTTGCCGACAAGGCCGCCGTTGTCGACGGCGAGATGATCGACGTCATCAGCAACATGCCACTGGTCCGCGCCTTTTGCGGCATCAGCCACGAGCACGAGCGGTTCGATGCCACCGTGAACCGGGAACTCACCGCGCGCGGCCGCAGCCTGCGCTATCTGGAGAAGCTGCGACTCACGCATGCCGGCATTACCGTCGTGCTGACCGTCGGCTTGATGGCCTGGGCCATCACGCTCTGGCAGGACGGCGAGGCGACCACCGGCGATGTCGTGCTGGTCTGTACGCTTGGCCTTTCTATCCTGAACGCCACGCGGGATCTCGCGGTGGCGCTGGTCGACGTCACCCAGCATGTCGCGCGGCTGACCGAGGCGATCGCGACGCTGCTGGTGCCGCATGAGTTGCGCGATCACCCCGAGGCCGAGCCGCTGGTCAAGAGCGGCGCCGCGATTGCGTTCAACAACGTCACCTTTGGCTATCCCGGCGGTGTAAAGATCTTCGAGCGCTTCAGCCTGCGGCTTCAGCCCGGCCAGCGCGTCGGCCTGGTCGGCCAGTCGGGCGGCGGCAAGTCGACATTGTTCACGCTGCTTCAGCGGTTCTACGATGCCGACGAAGGCAACGTCACCGTCGACGGCCAGGATATCTCGATGGTGACGCAGCTGAGCCTGCGCGAGGCCATCTCGGTGGTGCCGCAGGATATTTCGCTGTTCCACCGTTCCATCCGCGAGAACATCCGTTACGGCCGCCCCAATGCGACCGACGACGAGGTGCTGCGCGCAGCGATCGCGGCACGCTGCGATTTCATCGATAGTCTGCCGGAGGGGCTCGACACCATGGTCGGCGACCGCGGCGTGAAAATGTCCGGCGGCCAGCGCCAGCGTATCGCCATCGCACGCGCCTTCGTGAAGGACGCGCCGATCCTGCTGCTTGACGAGGCGACCGCGGCGCTCGACAGTGAATCGGAGGAAGCGATCCGCGAGGCCCTGTCGCGCCTGATGCGCGGCCGGACCGTGATTGCGATTGCGCATCGGCTGGCGACGCTGCGCAATTTCGACCGCGTGATCGTCCTGAAAGCAGGCAAGATCATCGAGGACGGTGCGCCCGATCGCCTGATGCAGGGCCAGGGGCCCTATCGCGAACTCGTCACGCAAGAGATGAGCCGGCTCGCCAAATTCGCAGCGTAAATCCGACAATTGCGTTCGCGTTGGTTGCGTTTCGAAACAAACGCAGGGGAGCACTTTATGGCAGCTGAAGTCGTCACCAAGTTCGTCTCCGTCTCGCGGACCGTAGAACAGGTCGCGGAGCAGCCGTTCTATATTCCGATGACGGGGCCCTCAGCGCGGCCGCGGCGCTCGCTCAAGCACGACGACACCTTTATCGTGCTCGACAGCCATGGAGATATCGGCGCGTCCGCCGGTGGGCCGGACGGCCTGTTCCACCACGACACGCGCTACCTCGCGCGGCTCGAACTCGTGCTCGACGACCTTCAACCGCTGCTACTCGGCTCGAACTTGCGCGACGACAATTCGGCCTTGACGGTCGACCTCACCAACCCCGACATCTACCGTCAGGGCAGCCTCGTGCTGCAAAAGGATCTTCTGCACATCGTGCGCACGATCTTCCTGTGGCGCGGCACCGCCTATCAGCGCATCGGAGTGCAGAACCATGGCGACCGCCGCGCCAGTTTTGAACTGACGCTGCTGTTCGACAACGACTTTGCCGACCTCTTCGAGGTCCGCGGCGAGCGGCGCCCGCGCCGCGGCACCAGCGCGAGCCGGCTGCTGGGGCCGACCGACGTGCTATTCGACTATCGTGGCCTCGATGATGCCGAGCGGACCACCGGCCTGCATTTCGATCCGCGCCCGACCCAGCTGTCGGTGAATTCTGCCAGCTGGCAGCTCGAGCTCGATCCGCATGAGTCGAAATCGCTGTTCGTGGCCGCATCCTGCAACCGGCCGCTGACGGAAAAGCCGGCGCGCTTCTTCAGGGGCCTGCTCGCGCACCGCCGCGAGATGCGCCAATTGACGACGCACGCAGCCAGCGTCGAGACCTCCAACAATATTTTTAACGAGGTGCTGTGCCAGGCCATGGCCGACCTCAACATGCTGATGACGGAGACCCCGCAGGGGCGTTATCCCTATGCCGGCATCCCCTGGTACTCGACGACGTTCGGCCGCGATGGCCTGATCACCGCGCTCCAGATGCTGTGGGTCGACCCGCGGGTGGCGAAGGGCGTGCTGCGGCGGCTCGCGCATTTCCAGGCCAAGGCGGTCGATCCGCTCGCCGACGCCGCACCCGGAAAGATCCTGCACGAGATGCGCGGCGGCGAGATGGCGGCGCTGGGCGAGGTGCCGTTCTCGCAATATTACGGCAGCGTAGATTCGACCGCGCTGTTCGTGCTGCTGGCAGGGCGCTATGTCGAGCGTACCGGCGACGAGAAGACATTGGTCGAGCTGTGGCCCGCGATCGAGGCGGGGCTCGCCTGGATCGACGGGCCCGGCGATCCAGATCAGGACGGCTTTGTCGAGTACCAACGCGCTACCGAAAAAGGGCTCGCTAACCAGGGCTGGAAGGATTCCTACGATGCGATCTTCCATGCCGACGGCCAGCTCGCGGAGGGCAATATCGCGCTCGCCGAAGTCCAGGGCTACGTCTTTGCCGCCAAGCAGCTCGCGGCGCGTTGCGCGCGGCGGCTCGGCAAGCCTGACCGCGCCGAGAAGCTCGAGGCCGAAGCCAAGGCGCTGGCCGAGCGCTTCGAGAAGGCGTTCTGGTGCGAGGAGCTCGGCACCTATGCGCTCGCGCTCGATGGCAGGAAGCGGCCTTGCAAGGTGCGGACGTCGAATGCCGGGCAGGTGCTGTTCAGCGGCATGATCCGGGAGGACCGCGCGCGCCTGGTCGCCGCCGACCTGATGCGGCCGCACTTCTTCTCCGGTTGGGGCATCCGCACAGTCGCGCAGGGCGAGGTGCGCTACAACCCGATGTCCTATCATGACGGGTCGATCTGGCCGCACGACAACGCGCTGATTGCGCTCGGGTTTGCGCAGTACGGGCTCAAGCATTCAGTGGCACATCTCTTCAAAGGGCTGTTCGACGCCGCGACCTACATGGATCTGCGCCGGCTGCCGGAATTGTTCTGCGGTTTCCGGCGCGAGAAGCGGCGCGGCCCGACGCTCTATCCGGTCGCCTGCGCGCCGCAGGCCTGGGCCAGCGCGACGCCGTTCACACTGCTGGAGGCGGCGCTCGGCATCGAGTTCGATGTCGGCCGCAGCGAGATCCGGCTGCGCAACCCACATCTGCCGGCGTTTTTGAACGAGGTCATTCTGCGCGACCTGCGATTGGGCGAGTCCACTGTCGATCTGCGCGTCAGCCGCCACGGTGACGACGTGGCGCTGGAAGTGCTCCGCACGCGCGGGCAAATCCAGGTGTCGATCGTGCTGGCGCGATAGCGACGCGCCGCGAGGAGGGTATATGCGTGCGATCGGATGGTTGTTTCTCAGTGTTGCGATCGTCGCAGGCTTGACGATCGCAGGGTCGCGCGCCGCAGATGAGCCACCCGCGGCTCCAACTGAAGCGAATGCGCCGCCGACGGCACAGCCGCCAGCCTCGGTGGTGCCCGTCACGCCAAAGGATGCCGCGCCGCCGCCGTCGGTAACCATCATCGGCGCGAGCGATGCGCACGGTGTGCTAGGTCGTGATGTGCTCAGCGCGGCGAACGAGGACATGGGCCGCATCGTCGACGTCATCGTCGATCGGAGCGGACGCGTGCGTGCGGCCGTCATCGATTTCGGAGGCTTCCTCGGCGTCGGCAGCCGCAGGATCGTGGTGGACTGGAACGCGATGCGGTTTGGCAAGATCGTCAACAAGAAGGACAGCATCACGCTTGAATTGACCAAGGCGCAGGTCGCGGCCGCGCCGGAATACAAGGAAGACACGCCGATGGTCGTGCTCGGCGCGTCCGGCAGCCTGCAACCGCTGCAAGCGGTTCAGTGAGGCGCGGGGAGGGATGGGCGCCTGTGCTGTTGTCGAGAAAGCCGAACCGTGCAGCCGAGGATCGCAGCGGCCGCGTTGCGCAGGACAATGTCGCCGGCCTGCAATCGGCCGCGGGTATTCCGGCGCCGTCGCGTCGGAGCCTGCGCGGCCTTGACTGGTTCATTTTCTTTCTTGCCGACGTGCAGACGGGATTTGGTCCCTTCATCGCGGTCTATCTGACGACGCAGAAATGGACCCAGGTCGAAATCGGCCTGGTGCTGTCGATCGGCGGCATCGTTGCCTTGATTGGGCAGATGCCGGGCGGCGCGATCATCGACGCGGCGAAATCCGAGCGGCTGGTCGCCGGACTTGCGATCGTGACCATCGGCTGCTGCGCGCTCGCCTATGCGGCGATGCCGATCTTCCCCGTGGTGGTGGCTGCGGCGACGCTGCATGCGGCGGCGAGTTGCGTTTTGGGGCCGGCGATCGCGGCGATCAGCCTTGGTCTCGTCGGTCCATTCGCGATCGGCGAGCGGCTCGGCCGCAACGCGCGTTTCGCTTCGCTCGGCAACGGCGTCGCGGCTGCGGTGATGGGCACCGCCGGTTATTTGCTGTCGAGCCGTTCGGTGTTCCTGGTCACCTTCCTGCTCGCGATCCCGACCCTGATCGCGCTGTCGCGCATCCGCGAGGAGGAGGTCGACATCGCGCGCTGTCATGGCGAGATGCCGCGCGAGGCGGAAGATCGCGGCGACACCAATATCTGGCATCTGGTGCGGCAGCGGCCGCTCATCGTGTTCGCACTCAGCGTGCTGCTGTTGCAGCTCGCCAACGCCGCGATGATGCCGCTGATGGCGAGCGCGGTGACGGCGCGGTCGAGCCAATGGGCGACGGTCCTTGTCGCCTTTTGCATTGTCGTACCGCAAGCGATCGTGGCGCTGCTGTCGCCGACCGTCGGGCGCAAGTCGCAGCTTTGGGGCCGGCGGCCGCTGCTGTTGATCGGCTTCGGCGCGCTGGCGATCCGCGGCCTTCTGTTCGCAACGGTGCGCGATCCCTATCTGCTGGTGCTGGTGCAGGTGTTCGACGGTTTCACCGCGGCGGTGTTCGCGGTGATGATCCCACTGATCGTGGCCGACGTCGCCTTCGGTAGCGGCCATTTCAACCTCGCGCAGGGCATCGTCGGCACCGCGACCGGCATCGGCGCGGCACTGAGCACGGTGCTCGGCGGCTATGTCAGCGACAAGTTCGGCAATGCCACCGCTTTCGTCGGTCTGGCGAGCGTCGCCGCAATGGGCTTTCTCTTGATCCTGCTGGTGATGCCGGAGACGCGGCGCACGGTATGATCGCAGCCCGAAACGGCTCTCCGAAATCAAGACGAACATCGTCGTTCATCGAATTGCCACAGGCCCTGCGGATTGTCAGTCTCGGTCCGCAGTCGAAAGGCCCTGCAAGTGGTGTCCGAGAACGATCTGGAATCTGCCCTCGATCAGGTTCGGGCTCACGCGGTAGGGCCGGTGGCCGGCGTATTCGGTCCGGCCTCGCTGACCTGGCAGATCGACCGGGAGGCCGTTATCTTCCTCGGTGCTGGCCGCGCGCTGTTGCTTCAGCTCGCCCACCCCTGGGTCGCTGCCGCCATCGCCGAGCATTCGCGCACTTTTGCCGATCCGATCGGCCGCTTCCATCGTACCTTCGACATCGTCTTCGCCATGGTGTTCGGCTCGCTCGACCGCGCCATGCTGTCGTCCCGGCAGCTGCACCGGCGTCACAGCATGATCGTCGGCGAGATGCCCGAAGCGGTCGGTCCGTTCGCGGCCGGCTCGCGCTACTGCGCCAACGACATTCCGTCGCTGCGCTGGGTCCACGCCACGCTGGTCGAGACCGCGCTGATGGCGCACGACCTGGTCCTGCCCCCGCTCTCGGTGGACGAGCGCGAACGCTACTGGACCGAGAGCCGGACGTTCGGCGCCTTGTTCGGACTGACGGCGGATGATCTGCCGGCGGACTGGGCCGGCTTCGCAGCCTACACTGCAATGATGGCGCAGTCGGACACGCTGACCGTCAGTCCGGCCGCGCGCGAGATCGCGGCACAAATCTTCACCGGCGCCCGTCCATGGCTGCGGCCGCCGCGATGGTATCGCGCGCTCACCGCGAGCCTGCTGCCGGAGCGCTTGCGCGCGGGTATTGGGTTTGAGCTCGACGATCGGGACAAGATGGTAGCCGACCGCGCGCTGAGATGGATCAAGCGCGTCTATCCGAAACTGCCCGATCGGCTGCGATACGTCGGTCCCTATCAGGAAGCACAGGCGCGGCTGAATGGCAGAGCTGAGCCGGATTGGATGACCCGCTGTCTCAACCGTGCCTGGATCGGACGGCCGCAAATGGACGTGCGGGGTAGGGAGTCTTAGCTCCGTCATCCTGAGGTGCGAGTTGCGCAGTGCACTTGCACTGCGCGGCGAGCCTCGAAGGATGCACGGCCCCGCAACTGCAGCCGGGCCGTCGCCCTTCGAGGGCCGCTGAAGGAGCGGCCACCTCAGGGTGACGGGGGATAGAGTGGCGTATGGTGCTCTCTCACACCGCCGCGAGCTTCCGGTACAGCGCGTTGTAGCTGCCGGCCGAGATGCTCCAGGAGAACGAGCGTCCCATGGCGCTGCGGCGCATGGAGTCGAGCTGGTCCTGGGCCATGAAAGCCTCGAAGGCCCGGCGGACGCCGCCGAGGAAAGACTCGTGCGAGGGTTTTGAGAACAAAAAGCCGGTCTCGCCGTCGCTGATGGTTTCAGCGAGCCCGCCGGTCTGGTGGCCGATCGGCAGCGAGCCGAAGCGCTGGGCGTACATCTGGCTCAATCCGCACGGCTCGAAGCGCGACGGCATCAGGGTGAAATCGCTGCCGGCGAAGATGCGGCGGGCCTGGGCATCGTTGAAGCCGATCGTAACGCCGATCGCGTCGGGACGACGGCGGTGTGCATCGATCAGGGCCTGCTCCAGCGCCGGCTCGCCGGAGCCGGTGACCACGATCTGCCCGCCGGCGTCGACGATCTCGTCGGCCGCCGCCAGCACGAGGTCGATGCCCTTCTGGTGCACGAGGCGCGCGACGATGCCGAACATCGGGCCGCGCGACACCGCCAGCCCAAACTGCTTGCGCACATAATCCGCATTGGCCTTCTTGCCGACCCAGTCGCCGGCGCCGAATTGTTGCGCGAGCTGGGCGCAGGAGCGCGGGTCCCAGCTCTCGTCGATGCCGTTGAGAATGCCGGTGAGCTCGGCCGCATCGGAGCGCAGGCGCAACAGGCCCTCCATGCCGCAGCCGTATTCGGACGTGGTGATCTCCCGCGCGTAAGTGCCGCTGACGGTGGTGAGGTGCGAGGCATAGACCAGCCCCGCCTTGAGGAAGGAGAGCTGGTCGTAGAATTCGACGCCGTCGATGTGGAAGGAGCTCTCGGGCACGCCGATCCGTCGCAACGAGTCCTTCGGGAAGAGGCCCTGATAGGCGAGGTTATGAATGGTCAGGATCGACGGCAGCTTGCTTCCGCGCCAGGCGAGGTAAGCCGGCACGAGCGAGGCCTGCCAGTCGTTGGCATGCACCAGGTCTGCTGCCCAATTCTTGTCCAGCTTGCCCATGGCAAGCTCAGCGGCGGCCGAGGCAAAGCGCGCGAAGCGGATGTCGTTGTCCGGCCAATCGCGCCCGGACTCGTCGCCATAGGGATTGCCGGGTCGGTCGTAGAGTTGTGAGCACAACAGCACATAGACCGGCAGGCCGTCCTTGGTTGCGGCCCGGCCGAGCGAGCAAGCCGGCATCTCCGCGAATGCCGGGCAGCGTCCAACGATCTGTATATGCGTGAGTTGCTCGATGATGTCGCGATAGCCGGGCAGCATGATCCGGATATCTGCGAACGGACGAAGGGCTCTGGGAAGGGCAGCAGAAACGGCACCAAGTCCGCCGACGCGGACGAAGTCGTCCATCTCTGTCGTAACAAATAAGACCCTCAAGAACGATTGCCCCTTGCCGATCTAGTTTGCTGCTATGCAAGAAAGGGTCCAGTTGCCCCAGGATTCCAAAGCCTGCCCGCGAGTCGCGTCGGTTCGGTAAAGACTTTCCTACTTAGCCGCCGCCCTCTAGGGTCTGCGCACCAACGATAGAGAACATCGATTGTTCCTAGGGGACCCGAGGACACAGGCAGGGACGCGGCACGCATGCAGCTATCAGATAAGCATGAGGGGACGACGACAAAGGCCTTTGCCGGCCTCAGGGTCCTGGATTTTTCGACCACCATTGCCGGTCCCCATTGCGCGCGGATGCTTGCCGACATGGGCGCCGAGGTCATCAAGATCGAGACCGACGGCGGCGAGACGATGCGAACCCGGCCGCCGCTGCGCAAGGGATGCAGCACCGTGTTCGGCCAGCTCAATGTCGGCAAGAAAAGCGTCGTGCTCGACCTCAAATCGGAGGACGGCAGGGAGGCGGTCCGCCGGCTGGTCGCGACATCAGACATCCTCGTCGAGAACTTCCGTCCCGGCGTGATGCGCCGGCTGCGGCTCGACTACGACAGCCTGCGCCCGGTCAATCCGAAGCTGATCTACTGCTCGATCTCCGGCTACGGCCAGACCGGTCCCTCGGCCGAGCTGCCGGCCTATGCGCCGGTGATCCACGCGGCTTCCGGCTACGACATGGCGCATCTCGCCTACCAGCCCGGCCGCAGCCGTCCCGACTATTGCGGCATCTATCATGCCGACGTCGTCACCGGCACCTATGGCTTTGGCGCGATTGCGTCCGCGCTCTACCAGCGCACGGTAACCGCGCTCGGCCAGCACATCGACGTCTCCATGCTGGAGTCGATGCTGACGCTGACGGTGATCGAGTTGCAGAGCTCGCAATTCGCGGTAAAGCCGCCGCCGCGTCCGATGTTCGGCCCGACCGAGACGGCCAACGGCTACGTCATGATCACTGTCGCGAGCGAGAAGACGTTTCAGGGATTGATGGGCGTGATAGGCCGCCCCGAATGGATCGCCGACCCGCGCTTTGCCACCTACGCCGCGCGCCGCGAGAACTGGGCCGACATGATGGACGGTGTGGAGGCATGGTCGCGGCAGCTGTCGACCGATGAATGTCTTGTCGGTTTGAGCGCCGCTGGCGTGCCGGCCTCGGCGTATCGCACCATCACCGAGGCCTTGGCCGATCCGCAGCTCGCGCACCGGCAGGCGCTGTCGGCTGTCCAGGACGAGGGCGGCTCGTTCAGGGTTCTGAACCTGCCGTTCCGGATGACCGGTGCCGACACGACGCCGGGCGAGAGGATGGCCGCGCTCGGCGAGCACACGCGCGAACTGCGCAACGAGGTTGGCCTCGCCGACGACGCGCCAATTCCGTCAGGCAAAACATCCGTGCAGGGCTGACGAGCGGCTTCGTGCAGGCCAGCAATGCGGCGTTGCGCGTGGCCGGCTTGCCACCATCCGCCGATCAACTAGACAGGTTTGTCTCGTCCCGCCGCCCGTGGCATGGTGGCGCGACAACAAGAAATATGCCGGGAGGACGCCGATGAAGAGTTTCAAGGTCGCCGATTTCAAGGCGCCGCTGAAAGAGTTCGACGAGGCCACGCCGCAGCCATCGGGTACGCAGGTGCTGATCAAGGTGAAGGCGGCCGGCGTCTGCCATAGCGACCTCCATATCTGGGAAGGCGGCTATGATCTCGGCCACGGCCGCAAGCCGCTGTCGCTGAAGGAGCGCGGCATCAACCTGCCGCTGACCATGGGCCATGAGACGGTCGGCGAGGTCCTGGCGTTCGGCCCCGATGTCAAGCCATCGGATCAGGGTGATATCAAGCTCGGCGATGTCGGCCTCGTCTATCCCTGGATCGGCTGCGGCAAATGCGCCACCTGTCTTGGCGGCGACGAGAACATGTGCCTGACGCCGCGCTCGCTCGGCGTCTATTGCGACGGCGGCTATTCCGACCACATGCTGGTGCCGCATCCGCGCTATCTTCTCAATCTCAGGGGGCTCGATCCCGCATCGGCCGCGCCCTATGCCTGCTCGGGCGTCACCACCTACAGCGCATTGAAGAAGGTCGAGCAACATTTCGATACGCCGATCGTGATGTTCGGCGCCGGCGGGCTCGGTCTGATGGCCCTGTCGCTCTTGAAAGCCATGGGCGGCAAGGGCGCGATCATGCTCGATATCGATGCCAGGAAGCGCGAGGCGGCGGAGAAGGCCGGCGCGCTCGCGACCGTCGATCCCAAGGCACCGGATGCGCTGGAGCAACTGGCGAAGAAGGCGGGCGGACCGATCCGCGCCGTAATCGACCTCGTCGGCAACGCTGCTACCACGCAGCTTGGCTTCGACTGCCTGACCAAGGGCGGCAAGCTCGTCATCGTCGGCCTGTTCGGCGGCGGAGCGACCTGGGCACTGCCGCTGATTCCGATCAAGGCGGTGACGATCCAGGGCAGCTATGTCGGAAATCTGCGCGAGACGCAGGAGTTGCTTGAGCTCGTCCGTAGCAAGAAGGTGCCGCCGATCCCGGTGACGACGGCACCGCTCAACAAGGCCAACGATGCGCTGGTGCAATTGCAGCAGGGCGCGGTAGTCGGACGCACGGTGCTGACGCCGTAACCCACACTCTCTCCTCGTCAATGCGAGGAGCGAAGCGACGAAGCAATCCAGATTGTCTCCGCGGATGCAGTTCTGGATTGCTTCGCTTCGCTCGCAATGACGACTTGGCTAGCTCCTTCCCGAGGCCCTTGAAATGTCCGCAAACAACGCCTTCCACATCGCCGTGCTCGCCGGTGACGGCATCGGTCCCGAAGTCATGGCGCCCGCGCTCGAGGTACTGCGCAAGATCGAGGCGAAGTCGGACTTGCGTTTCCGCTTCACCGAGGCGCCTGCCGGCGCCAACAATTATCTCGCCACCGGCAAGTCGATGCCGGACAGCACCATCAAGCTCTGCGAGGAGGCCGACGCGATCCTGTTAGGGGCCTGCGGCCTGCCGTCGGTCCGCTACCCCGACAACACCGAGATCGCGCCGCAGATCGAGCTGCGCTTCATCTTCGATCTCTATGCCGGCGTGCGGCCGGCGCGGCTGATCCCGGGCGTGCCGAGCCCGATCGTCGGCGCCGATCAGCGTGGCATCGATCTCGTGGTGATCCGCGAATCCACCGAAGGCCTGTTCGCCTCGATGGGCAAGGGCATCGTCACCCACGAGGACGCGCGCGAGACGCTGGTGATCACGCGCAGGACCTCCGAGCGCCTGTTCGAGTTCTCGTTCCGCCTTGCCGAGCGGCGCAAGGCGCGCGGCAAGCAGGGCAGCCTTGCCTGCGTCGACAAGGCGAACGTGTTCAAGGCCTTTGCGTTCTTCCGCGGCATCTTCGATGAGATCGCGAAAAATCATCCGGAGGTGAAGACCGATCGGCTCTATGTCGACGCCTGCGCGGCGATGCTGGTGAAGCGGCCCTGGGATTTCGACGTGATGGTGATGGAGAACATGTTCGGCGACATCGTCTCCGACATCACCGCGAGCCTGATCGGCGGCCTCGGCATGGCTCCGTCGGCCGACATCGGTGACAAGTACGCCGTATTCCAGCCCTGTCACGGCACCGCGCCCGATATCATGGGGCAGGGCAAGGCCAACCCCACCGGCATGATCCTGTCGGCCGCGATGATGCTGGACTGGCTCGCCGACAAGCATGGCGTCGAGAGCGCGACTGAGGCCGGCGAGCAAATCGAGCGTGCGGTGGATCAGGTCTATGCCGGCGGCCTCAAGCCGATGGAATTCGGCGGCAGCAACGGCACCGCGGATATTACGAAAGCGGTGATTGCGGCGCTGTAGTGGTCAGAGGAGCACCGCTTCGCGCCGAATGGGCTAGCGCTTTCCGGGTGAAGCCGCGATGTTTGCGGAGACCTCTCTGGGTTGTTCGGCTACGCCGAATAATTTCTCGAACGCGTCGCCCGCGACAGGTACGTAACTAAAATCGATCGTCTTGGAAGACGTATTACGGTTGCAGGTGATGCCATTCCCAGTGCTTCCGTCCTCAAAGCGAAGCTTGCCGCTTTCTGTGAATTGCCAGAAGTGCGCAATATCGTAAGCCTTGTCGGGATAGGTCGCGTCTGCCGGCAGTGGCGGCATGCCCCATTTGACTCCCGAGCCGCCCCATGACGAATTGTGCTCCGGACCTGTCTTCGTATAGCGGGCGATCCAGATGGGATGGTTCTTGATCAGATCCTCACCCGCCTTCGTCGGGGTCATGACCAAATCCCACCAATCATCCGTGTTGGTGTAGATGATCACCTTCTTCCCGGTCGCTTTCTCGACCCGGCTGATCCAGTCGCGCGCCAGCGCGGCAATGTCTTCGCGCTTCACCTTGTACCACATATCGCAAGTGTATTTCGGTGGATTGTCATCAGACTTGCGCAGATAGCCTTCCGGGCATTGCTTGAACTCGTCACTGTCGACCTTCACGGCCGTGTGCGTCCCCTCCATGTCCAACACGGGCGAAAGCTGCTCCGGTTTGTGACCGTCGATCGCGCCAACGCTCTGGAGAAAATATTCCGCCTGAACCGTCGCATCGCCGGCGGGCACCCCAGGCGGATTTGGCATCAGAAAATGGTAGGCGCCGCGGAATAGCTTCCTTGAGCGATGGAGGCTCTCGAGCTCTGCCCAGACCTTGCCCGCCGAAAAATCCGCCGGCTTACCGCCCACCGTGTGCTCGTAATAGACGTAGCGCAGTCCCTGTTGCGCCAGTTTTTGCCAATCGACCGTGCAGGAACACTTGCTGCTGCTGTTATAGAGCTGCCGGTCGGTGCGGCATTCGGGAGGGCTGCCGTCCACATCGATCTCGTAATGCGAAAGGTCAAAGCCGAATGTACCGTTGGCGAACTTCGCCCGTTGCGCAGCGTCGAAAACATAAGCGGTTTCGGGTGCCGCAGGTGCGATTGGTTGCTGGGTCAAGACCTTGTCCTTCTCGGCCAAAGTCATGAGATCGAGACCCTTTCGCGCCACCTCCTGCTTATTCTCGATGCTTCCGTCGAGAGGCCTTCCGAGCGCCTTGGCTGTGTCGGCCAACAAGAGTTGGTCGCCTTCATTCCAGCATTGAGCCTCGATCTCCTGCCAAGGACGGCCGAAGTCGGCCAGAAACGTCGCCTCTTTTTGTTTGTCCTTCTTGACCTCGGCCAGCGCATCCTGAACGCCACCCTCCTTGGTGAAAGCCCACCGGACCGCTATCTCGTCGAGCGTGCTAAGATGAAGCTGAAGCAGCGATACTTCTCTCATACCCTTGCACATATCGTAGACGAGCTTGCGACGGTCGGCAGGCGGGTCATCGGTCGCTCCGTCGGGTTGCTTGTCTTTCTCACCATTGCCCGGCTTGGTCGCTTTCATAGCTTTGGGCTTTGTCTCCGGGCTCCGGAGATCAAACAGCGCAGCCGCGGGATTCTTGGGGTCAAGATTGCCGTCGACGGACTTCAACGCCGTCGTCATCGCGCTGCGAATCGAGACGTTGTCGGCCTCGCAAGTGCCTGAAGCTATCTTGCCGATAGCGCACTGACGGTAGGCCAGCTCGGGCGTATCGAAGATCGTGTCAGGGGTGATGTTGCCGCTACCCTGCAAGGCAATCGAAGCCTGGCGCCTGACATAGATCGCCAGGTTTCCCGGGCTCTGTCGGCTTCCGCCGTTTTCGTCCTGAAACAGGTCCGGAATCTCGACCAGGATTTTCCCATGCTGTGCATCTCGATCTGGGAAATAGGCGTTCAGGAAGTGGCTCACCGTTACCTGGTTCTGGACTGTTCCCGCTCCCTTGAATGCGTCTTGGAGCGAGTTGGCGAACGCCTGGGTACCGGTGGAAACGGGCGACGCGAGCGGATCGGCCACCGAAAACCATCTGGCGGCCGCGCTGAAGCTGGAGAATAGGGTGACGACCGCGTTGACGGCGCCGATATCCTTTGTCTTGCCTCCCGCCACGGTGAACTTGATCTGGAAGTCGTCGAACATGTCCTGAATGCGATCGGCGCGGCCACCATTCCAGGTGATCCACGGGAAACTCGGTCGCGTCGTGAAATCAAAGAAGCAGCCTGCTCCCGGTTTGCCATCGATGCCACCGCCTTTGGCAGCGAGGACGAGAGCTGCGTCACCCTTGAAAAGGTCGGTCGCACTGCTGCTCGACCATCTGTGTTGGATATTGGCTTTGACCGTCACCAGAGCCCCGGTTTCGGTCTTGAATAACTTTTGAAAGAAGCCGGCGATGTCGGCATCCTTTGTGCAGTTCCTGAACCCTTGCCGGAACTGCGGGACGATCTCCAGCCGATAGTAGAAATCGTAGCGGTTCAAGGGCTCCTTATGTGCCTGCGCGAAGGCGTAGTAAGTCGCGTCGACGTGCTTCGGCGTCTTGTCATTGTCGGCGAGAGACCACGGCGCCGTCTTGATGCTCACGCCGCTGCTGTTGCCGGCGTCCGAGTCAAGGATGACGATAGGATCTGTAAAGAGCTGCTGAGCCGTTTTTGGCTGCGCGGGAGCCGGTGGTTTGGGCGTCGTTACCGCAACGGGGCGTTTCTGCTGTTTCGGCTTGGCATCGACTTCACTTGCAATCAGCCCGCAGCTCACAATGGCCACCAGAAACAAAGCTAGCTTCCTCACAATCGCCCCCCAAATAAACAAATTAAAGTAGATATCTGGCGTCACGCCCGCAAAGGTTGTCAAGGTGCCCGATGACGATAGATGTGGGAAAGAGGTCGCGCTCGCCATGTTTCTGCTCCGGCAGATCAATTGCCTGCTATCGCAGCGCAACACCGTGAGCAGTGTTCACAGGAGCGACGTCGTTGCTATCCTAGTCCGCGGGGCGTCGTTCAAGCACGCATCCCGATCGCAGGCCGAGATGGTGGATCATTCTCGAGCGAGGCTGCCGAGGCATAGTGATCGAATTCCATTGTGAAGGTTGCGCGAGCTTGGCTCATCGAGCGCAGGTCACTTACGTAACCGAACATGTTCATGAGCAGCACCATCGCATTGATGACGGTGACGTCGCCGCGCGCGTCTTGACCCTGCACCTGTCCGCGCCGCAAATTCAGATCCGTGATGACAGGTCCGACACAGTCGTCGGGGATCATCATCTCCATCTTCATGATCGGCTCAAGCAGTATCGCCCCTGCCTTCTGGCGCGCCTCTCGGAACGCCGCACGATGCGCGCGAGACGCTGGTGATCACGCGCAGGACCTCCGAACGCTTGTTCGAGTTCTCGTTCCGCCTCGCCGAGCGGCGCAAAGCGCGCGAGAAGCAGGGCAACCTTGCCTGCGTCGACAAGGCGAACGTGTTCAAGGCCTTTGCGTTCTTCCGCGGCATCTTCGACGAGATCGCGAAAAATCATCCCGAAGTGAAGACCGATCGGCTCTATGTCGATGCCTGATCGGCGATGCTGGTGAAGCGGCCCTGGGATTTCGACGTGATGGTGATGGAGAACATGGCGTCGAGAGCGCGACTGAGGCCGGCGAGCAAATCGAGCGCGCGGTGGATCAGGTCTATGCCGGCGGCCTCAAGCCGATGGAATTCGGCGGCAGCAACGGCACCGCGGATATTGCCAAGGCGGTGCTTGCCGCGCTGTAGAAGGTGTGCCCATGCAGGGCGCGCCGATGTCCTGGCGGATGAAATTACCCCGCGCCATGCGTGAGATTGAAGACCTTCTTCTGATGAGCTGCGGATTGCTTTGCGCTTGAAGTTTGCGTCAGCAACTCGAGCGATTCATCGTCCTCGTCGCTGGCGCGCGACAAGGCTTGATCCGTGTATTTCAGACGATTTGGATCACGGGAGATTTTAAGACCCTGGACAGCAAGACGTGACAGTGCAGCAATTGCAATTGCCGTCTTGTATGCGATCTCAATTGTCAGCTTTGGCCAAAACCAGAGAGCGCTCTCGGCTGAAAGACCTGGACGTCGCTCGGTGGGATGGCGCAAGCGAATGATCCCCCATTGCAGCGGATGGACATTCTCAAGCCTCTGGCTCAACGAGAACGTAGCGAGCAGCTTCACCAGGCTACTTAAATTGACGCCGGTCGCCGCGCCCCGGAGCAGCAGCGTCTTCATGTGCTCTGGCGTATAATATAGTGCCCAGGCCTCCCAATAGATCGCTTTCCACTCGTCTTCCGACATGCGGGAATGTGCGGCGCAGACATGCTCGAGGTCGTAATTGTTAAGATCGGGATCCATCGGAACTTGGGCGGTCCAGAGGTTCTTGTGATCCTCGGAACCCGGCAACGGGGTCAGACAAAAGAACTCGAGTATGTCGATCGGCAGCTCGCGCTTGATAATTGCAATATCATTGCGGATCGATTCAGGTGTGTCGGCCGGAAAACCCAGGATGTACCCGGCAAGTGTGAGAATGCCCTGATCTTTCCAGGCCAGCAGCATCTTGCGATACTCGGTGATCTTGTTTTGTCGCTTCTTCGCCGCCAGGAGATTGTCAGGATTGATGTTCTCGAGCCCGATGAATACGCGAGTCACGCCCGCGCGTTTTGCTTTCTCGATAAAATTTGGAATTTTGTGACAAAGTGTGTCCACCTGGATCAGAAGCCCAAGGGGGATGCCTTGGGATTCCCGCAGCCAGATCAAGCGATCAAGGATTTCTTCCCAGTGCTTGTTGCGCGCAAAGTTATCGTCGGTGATGAAATATTTGGAGACACCTTGCTTCCAGTTGCTGCGGACCAGCGCCTCGACATCGTCCGGTGTCCGGAAGCGCGACTTGCGTCCCTGCACGTTGATGATCGTGCAGAAGGAGCATTGGTAGGGGCACCCGCGTCCGGCATCGAAGCTGGTACTCAGACCTAAAGTTCGTCTCACGTTCTCGATCGGCAGGAAGGGCGCAGGCGTA
Source organism: Bradyrhizobium sp. LTSP849 (assembly GCF_000938255.1). Lineage (GTDB taxonomy): Bacteria > Pseudomonadota > Alphaproteobacteria > Rhizobiales > Xanthobacteraceae > Bradyrhizobium. The sequence continues at coordinate 62,953 of NZ_JYMR01000005.1, forward strand.
CCTTCAATGCCGGGCAAGTCTTTGAGAAAATTGTAAGTGGGCTCCAGCCGTTGGGCAGCGGCATCCTGCAGGACGATATCGAGGCGACCTTCCGCTTCGCCAGCGAACACAGAAACCTTCATTGCGCGGCAGGCGTCCAAATCGACCGCGCTGCCGTCGAGCATCGACAGGCAACCCGAGACGTGAAAGCCGCCGATGACGACCTGAATACCGGCTTCGCGCAGCGGACGGGCGATATCGAGAGCGCGAGGATACTGGTTCGACTGCACGCCGACGAGCATGACCACGCCGAAATTGTCGTGCCGCGAAAAACGCGCCACCAGCTTTGAAATGTCAACGCGGGCGCTGAATTCGTCGATCGCCTCGATATCGATCTCAACATCGGGCCCCAGCACGCGACGTGCGTCGCTTTCCTGCGCAATTCCATAGATGCTGGCAAGCGAATTGGAGGGAATAGTCGCCCGCCACCATCGGATCACATATCCGTCTTCGCCGTAATGTGACGGTTTGATCATCACCAGCTGGAAGCGGCGTTTTGGCTGAAGAACCGAAGCCGACATCAATCGCTTCCCTTTTTGAGACTTTTGCAGCCTAGCACATCCCGGCAGCGAGTGTTGCTCAGCTTTGGGCCAAAAGCCGAGATCCGTCAAAGTGGTGGCGACCTCCATTACGGGCCCACGAGCAGACTCATCCAAGCCGCAGTCCTATTCGATGATCTGGTCGGCATGGCCGAGCAGTGACAGGGGCAATGTCAGGCCGAGCGACTTGGCTGCCTTTCGACCGATGGTCAATTCAAACGCCGCGGGTTGCCTTTGCAGTCCACACTCGCTCCCGAATGACGCTGCAAATCTGGAACTTGAATTCGTTGAAAAAGGCCTCGACCCCGCGCCGCTTTGCCTTGGCGTGCTCGGGATCGATCCGCCATTGATGAAGCGCTTCCTCGGTCTCGAATTCGACGATCGTCACTCGCTCTCCATCGTCCGCAACAAAGCCCTTGTGCGAGATGTAGCCAGGTATTGCTTGCGCCAGTTCACTCATGCGCTTTGCCATCGGCGCATATTCATCCTGCACGCCGGGATTCAGCCGCGTGCGAAAGACAGTGACGATCATCAGACAAGCTCCTGTGTGTGACGAACTTTGTTCACCGCCTTTGCGGCAGTCATCGCCTGGTCGGCAGCGCCATCGTCCGTGCCGCGATCTTTACGTGAGGCGTATCATCACATATAATGAATAATTATGATCTAGTTGATCACGTTGAGAGATATATGGATCTGTCGGATCTGCGGATATTCGTCGCTGTTGTGCGCGAAGGCGGTGTGACCCGCGCGGCTGAACGGCTGCATCGCGTTCAGTCCAATGTGACAACCCGTATCCGGCAGCTGGAAGAGGATCTCGGCGTAGCCCTCTTCATTCGAGAGGGTAAGCGTTTTCATCTGGCCCCCCAGGGGCAGGTGCTGTTTGGCTACGCCAATCGCCTGCTCGCGCTTGCGGACGAAACACGCGATGCCCTGCAAGACGCAAAACCACGCGGCACGTTCCGCCTCGGCGCGATGGAAAGCACGGCGGCTGTCAGGCTGCCGGGACTGCTCAGCGAATACCACCAACGGCATCCAGGCGTCGTTCTGGAGCTTCGCACCGGCAATCCACAGTTTCTCGCGAGCGCCATTCTCGCCGGCGATCTCGATGCAGCGCTTGTTGCCGAACCCATCGCCGATGAGCCATTTGAGAAGGTGCTCGCCTTCGAGGAGGAGTTGGTGATTATTGCGGCCGCCAATCATCCGCCGATCGGTAAGAAGGGCAGCAACCTGCCACGTACCATCATCGTCTTCGAACACGGATGCCCGCATCGCAAGCGTCTTGAAGACTGGTACGCAAGGCGCAACGAAATGCCGGAACGCATGATCGAACTGGCGTCGTATCACGCCATGCTGGGCTGCGTCGTTGCGGGCATGGGCGTCGCCCTGATTCCCAAAAGCGTTCTCACCACTTTTCCAGACAGAAGGCTTTTGAGCGTCCACCCCTTGGGACGAACGGAGAACCGGGCGTGGACAGTGCTCATCTGGCGCAGGGGAGCGGGCTCGGCGAACGTTCAGGCCTTGAAGGAGATCTTGCAGGGCTCCCGGTTGGCAGTCAGAGGGCAGTAAAGACAGCCACGGCAGACGCGCGCTCAGACTTGGGTTTTGACCGCGTCATTCAGAATCTCAGAGGTGCTTCATCGCAAGCAGCCCAGGGTTTTTGCTGATGTCCGCACCTTCCGAAGTTCGATTGAATCGGCATCTTCATGCGCGCCTCGTTCCGGGCGAGCAAGTCTGTAAAGAACCGTCATACCCGGGCGAGGAGTTGCCACCAGGGAGTTTAGGCCTATGCCCCAGCCGTTCGAAGATGGCGCCTCTGCAAGCTCAAAGTCCTTGGAAGGCTCGGCGGATCATCTTTCTCCTCTCTCCATAGAAAGACGAATGCTCCTCATGGGCACCGCGGCTCTTGCTGCAGGCGGGCTCTCCACTCAGGCGTCTGCTGCGCCTCAGGCTCCTGACCTCTCCGCGGCCTTGGCGAAATTCCGCGCTACGATCCCAAGTCACTTCGACCGCGACTACGTCGACAACGCAGTGGTCCCGTTCTTTCTCGGCAGCATCTTCGCCGGCGAGCGACCGATCCTTCCCATGATCGACCTTCCTCTCACCAAACAGGACGCGATCCCTTGGGACTTTTGGGGAATGCTCTACCAAGATTGGAAGCCGACCCCTTCGGACGGCGTGACAGTTTTCCTCGAGGGGCTCGAGAATCGCGGCGCCAACAACCTGCGCAAGCGTATCTATTTCACCGGCGTCACTCCCGACCTTTATGTTCCGAAGTATCAGGCCAAGGTCGTCGCGTTTTTCGACACGCTTCTTGACCCCAAGTATGCCGACAAGCCTTTCATGCGCCACTACCTCGACCATTTTTGGGATATCTATTGGGATCTGCACCTCGGCGTGAAGGGCGAGGCCGTACCGCCTCAAGTCCGCGCGATCGGAGAAGCCTTCAACACGGTGCTCGCCTTTCGCAATCCATTGCAGGAGATCGTATACGAAAACTATATGACCGTGAGGGCGCTTCGGCCGTTCCTTGCAAAATGGATTGATGCGAGGCTGGACGACATCGCGAACGAAAGGGTTTCCAATCCCGACAAGACCATCGCCTATTACTGGCTCAGGAATGCGGGCGACGGAAAGCATTTTGCCAAGAAAGACGTTGTCTTTGAATGCTTCCACAATTTCGTAGCGCTGAGCCAATGGGGAAACTCCATCTTCGGCATCATGACGCGCCTGAACCAGAACGGAGGGGATCAAGCGGTGCGAGCGGCCTTCCAAAAGACGATGAGCGGGAACTTCGACAATGCGAGCGGAGCGCCTTATACGCCCCTCGAGCTTCTGGTGATGGAGTTCTTCCGCACTATCTCGCCGAACGGCGGCAGTATTTCGGCGGTCACGGACACGCGCGCCTCGTCCTTCTACGGCGGCTCTCCATTCGCCCAGTTCGGTGTGCCCTACGAGCGGCACTCATACATGAATACGCCCCATACCGAGACGAGCTTCGACCCGCGTCTGTGGAAGGAGCCTGAGCGGTTCGACCCTCAGCGGTACCTGGGCGTGCCGACCAGCGCCCAGATCGATGAGGCAAAATGCAAGCAGATCGGTCTGCCGCGTTGCCCCTTCGACATTACGACGCTTCCGGTAAGTGACGGGCGGAAAACCGGCATCACCAACAGCGGCTTCGGCACAGTGTTTGCCGTGTCGGAAGGAAAGCCGGCACCAGTTTGCGATTATGCTGGATTCGCCCCGTTCGGCTTCGGTTATCGACGTTGTCCCGGCGAGCAGCTGACAATCGACGTGTTCGGAGATTTTCTCCGCAAGGTATGGCGCGACAAGATCGTCTTCCACAATCTCAATCAGTCAAGACCTGGAAAGGTTCCGGTTGGGCCCGGCGCGGTGATCGACGATGACATCGGGTTCTCGAGATCTGCCTAGCGCGTCTCTCCGAAACGCGCGCCCGCAATGCGTCGGCACGTTGCGAGAGGCTCGACTTGAGATCGGCTATCAACTCGACCTTCGCGCGGTCGGCGCCATCATCGAATTCTGCCCGTGTTTTGCCCGACGAGTCAAACTTCGTTGTCGCAACCGCTCAAGTCATGCCGGGCGAAATTGTTGAGCAATTTCTACTTTGCATGGGGTTGTTTTCGAGTTTTTTGCTGGCGCGGCCGGACGCCGAGGTTATTTCCCTGAAAACTGCGGCTTGCGCTTCTCCATGAAGGCTTGCCGGCCCTCGCGGAAATCCGCTGAGTCCATGCAGGCGGTGCCGATCGTCTTGATCGCGTCCATGTCGCGCCCGCTTTCGTCCTTCAGCACTTGCGCGATGGTGATCTTGGCCGCCTTGATCGCGAGCGGTGCATTGGTAGAGATCGTTTCCGCAATCAGCATCGTCTCGCCCCAGAGCTGATCGTCCGGGACCATCCGCTCGATCAGGCCGATGCGCAGTGCCTCCGCCGCGTCGATGCGTATGCCCGTGTACATCAACAGCCGCGCCCAGGACGGTCCGACCAGCGACACCAGGTGCCGCAATCCGTCAAAGCCATAGGCGATGCCGAGCCTGGCCGCGGGAATGCCGAACTGGCTGCTCTGCGCGGCGATGCGGATATCTGCGAGCATCGCGACCTGCATGCCACCGCCAAGACAAAAACCCTGGATGCAGGCGATCGTCGGCTTGGGGTAGTCGGCGAGCAGGGCGCGCTGGGCGGCGCTGCGTTTGCCATATTCCTCTGACGCGGCGGCGTTGTGGCGGGTCTTCTCGAACTGGCTGATGTCGGCGCCCGAGACGAACGCCTTGCCGCCGGCGCCACGCAGGATCACGACGCGCACCGCATCGTCGTCGCGCAGGCTGGTCAGCGCCTCGCCAAATCCCTCCCACATCTCCAGCGACATCGCATTGCGCTTGTCGGGATTGTTGAAGGTGATCACGCCGACGCCGTCAGCGGTGTGTGTGATGATCTTGCCGTCGGCGTAGGAGATTTCATGGGAGAGATCAGGCATCGCGCGCTCGCTCATATTTGGCGAGGCGTAATGTGCGACTTTGGCGCGGCCGGGGTCAACCGCGGCGGGGCGAGGGGGTCCGCACCCGCCTGTGCCGCGATTGCATGGCGCGCTCGCGCCTACTGCGCCATATGCGCGGTCAGCGGATGGTTGCCGGCATTGCTGAAGAACGCAGCCTCCTCGGCGGTGGCCTCCAGCAATTGCTCGTCCTGGTTATAGACGTCGTTGCGGAACTGGATGGTCTGGTCCTTGGTCATCCAGGCCGTGAGATAGATCCAGGCCACCGGCACCTTCTTGGCCATGGCGACCTCCAGATGCTGCCCGGTGGCAATCTCCGTGTCGATCGCAGCGCGGGTCCATTTCGGCTGGTCCTTGAGCAGCCAGGCGGCGAGATCTCGCACATTGTCGACGCGCGAGCAGCCGTGGGAATCGAAGCGGTAGTCGTCGCTGAACAGATTGCGCTGGTTGGTGTCGTGCATGTAGACCGAATAGGAATTCGGCATGTCGATCTTCACGGCGCCGAGTGCGTTGAACGTGCCGTTCTGCTGGCGCACGGTAAAGTTCGGCGTATGCGTGCCCGACCAGTCGACCGAATGTGGATCGATCGGATTGTCGTGGCCGTCGAGCACCTCCATGTGCATGCGCGACAAATAGGTCGGATCCTTGCGCATATGCGCGGAGATTTCGGTCTTGGCGATCGAGGACGGCACCGTCCAGGTCGGATTGAGGACGACACCGGTGATCTGCGCCGTCAGCGTCGGCGACGGCTTTTCGGTCTTGCCGACGATCACGCGATAGCGCCGCACCACAACGTCGTTCTCGACCGCTTCGGCAAAGGCGGCTGGGATGTTGACCACGACATAGCGCTGGCCGAAGCTGAAATTGGTGTTCTCGAGCCGCTCGAGCGAGGCCTCGAGCTGACGGATGCGCTTCTGCACCGTCACGTTCATCGCCGCGAGCGTGCGCGGCGTCATCATGCCGGTCGGCGCAAGGCTGTGGCGCGCCTGGAAGCGCTTCACGGCGTCTGCGATATCCTGGTCGAAGGCGCCGCTCGCCTTGTCCGCGGCAAGGTCACTGGTGAGGATCAGCCGCTTGCGCAACAACTCGTCATTGGCGCCCTGGACGCCGAGGGTGAACTTTGCGTCCGCAGGGATCGCCGGCCAGCCGCCGCGCACCGCGAGATCGGAATAGCTGAGCGCCGCGTCCTTGATGCGCTGGGCGGTGCCCTCGTCATAGGTCGGTTCATGCGTCAGCGCCAGTGCCGCGGCCGTGCGGCTCTCCGCCGTCGAAGCCGGTGTCGCGACGGCTGCTTTTGGCGCGGCCGGGGCTGCCTGCTTGGGGCCGGCCTGGCCCGTGGTCTCGGTTTGCGCGAGCGCCGAGGCGCTCGCAAACAGGCCCATGGCAATGATCACGGCATGGCGCTTCAGCATGTGTCTTGTCTTCCCCATCAGGCAATTCCCGGCCGCCGTGCTGCGTGCGCCGATTCGCAAAATCGGCGGGAAGCTAGGGCATCAGGGTTGCGGTCCCATTAAGCACGGCGCATCGAGGCCCTCGCGCATCCAACGCGGAGGCTCTCGAGTAGGTCGCAACGAGGTCAAGACGGGTTCGCGAAAAACCGCGACGAATGGCAACAAGAGCCAAGAAAAAGGGGCGGCGAGGCCGCCCCGAGAACCTTGCGCCGCGCGCCGATAGCGCGCGCGGGCCCAACTCTGATCCACCAGGCCCGATCCAGTCGGTCTCGCCCAATCCGGCCGCGCCCCCCGACGCGGCGGATTGAACATCGATCTGAGAGGCCAGACCGTCGCTCGATCAGGCTTCGTTCGCCGCGATCGATTCCATCAGCGAGACGAGCTGACGCTGCACCGTCTGATCCTTGATCTTGCTGTAGGCGCGCAGCAGCCGGAGGCTGAAGGCGCTGTCGAGGAAGAGCAGGCTCTCGACTTCGCGGGCCTTGTTGTCGCCGTCATAGAAGAAGGTCACGGGCACATCGAGGGCGGTGGCGATCTGCTGAAGACGAGCCGCGCCGACACGATTGACGCCCTTCTCGTATTTCTGGACCTGCTGGAAGCTGACGCCGAGCTTGTCGCCGAGCTCAGCCTGCGAGATCTTCATCTCGACGCGCCGCAGACGGATCCGTTTGCCCAGCTCAATGTCCGGCTTGCCGGCACTGCGCTGCTTCATTCTTTTCGCCGCTGTTTTCATACTAGTTCTCACCGTTGTTCTTCGGTTGAAAATCCCCCGAAGAGCTGGGTCAGGGGTTCGCCCATATACGAGTCCTTGAATTCATGCGGGTGCACGAACTCTTCCTTAAACCACGGGAATCGCGCCGGATTGAAAGCTTCGATCAGCCAGTCAATCATGTGCCGCACTCTCGGAATCCGGCCGCTACCGGGATGGTAGGACAACCAGATATCCAGCGGTCTGTTCAGCTCGACCTCCAGTGGAATCAACTTCCCGCCAAGCGCAATGGCGTAGCTCGGGAATACGCCGATTCCGGCGCCATTCGCGACAGCCCAGTAGTTGGCGCTCGAGACGTTGGTCTTCATGACCAGAAGGTCACGTTCCGGAACGCCCGGGAAAAAGCTCTCGAATGTTTCCTTGGCGGCGATCTGGTCGGCGAATTGCAGCACCAGGCGGTGCTTGATCAATTCCAACGCGGATCGTGGTGCGCCATGTTTCTCGATATATTGTTTGGAAGCCCAGAACATCAGGTGCATGCGGCCGAGCCGCACCAGCTTGACGTCGAGCGCGGAGGGGCGCGACAGATGAATGGCGACGTCGGCCTCGTGGCGGGAGACGTCGGCCGAGCGCATCGCGCAATGTAAATCGACAAGGATCTTTGGATAGGCCTGCTGGAATTCAACCAGCCGGGGGGCGAGCCAGAATGTCCCGAGACCCTCGGTCACGGCGACGCGGACCTCGCCGGACAGGACGTTGGCCGTCGAATCGCTGGTGCGCAGCACGTCGTAGGCAGCCGCTTCCATCCGCTCGACGGCGGAGACCACCAGCGCGCCTTCATCGGTCAGGTGAGTGCCGTGGACATCGCGGGTGAACAGGGTGGTGCCGGTCTGACGCTCGAAATCATCAATTCGCCGGCGGACGGCGTTGATCGACAGCGACAGGCGTTCGGCCGCCGAACGGAAACTGCCGCAGCGGACCACTTCCAGGAATATCCGAGCCGCATCCCAATCCGAGAGGCCGCTGAGATTTGTTTTTGGGCGTTCCTCCAGTGGAACGCCCCTTTCCGCCAAGGAGTGCATACAAGTCCCTTCGAGCCGCTAAAGTGGCAGACTCTGGCGCAAACCACAACCTCGGCGGGTTGAGGAACGGCAGGTTTTGAGCGCCATCCTTACCGTGCTACAATTGGTATTGGAGTGTGCTTGGGGGCTGGAATCGGGTGAATTATCGCCCGGAAGAGGGGTGCGCGTGCGTTCCGTTGCGAGCCTTGAAATGGCTGCGGGATTGCCGGGTCTGTCTGGACCGGAGGGCGGAGCGCGAGATGTCGCGCGGCTTCGCAGAATGGATCAATCGCGCCCCGCCAGACGTTTCATCTTTAAGCGTTTCACTTATGACCACTTCGATTTTCGCTGTTCGCGCCGCGGGGCGATGTCGATTGGATCTGCGGTTTCCACGCAGAAACACACTGAAATCGTATTCAAGAGCACGGAGTCCTCGTGCTATCCTTTGCTCCGCAGAGGGGCCGAGGGGATCGTTGCAAGCACGTCTCGCAGGCCGAATTAACGGAAAGAACGCCGTGTCGCATTCAGACGAACAGTTGCAGTCGGTGCTCGAGACGCTTGAGGAGTGCCGCAGGGTTCTCAACGAAAGCAACAGCCGTGAGTCGGCCGAACTGCTCTCGATCGTCATCCTCGACGTGCGGATGAAACTCAAAGGAATTGACAGTGCCGATCTCAAGGCATTGTGCGACGAAATGCTGCGGAGCGCTGGTAGCGAACCGCAGCCCCCCTCCAAGCAGACGCAGGACCAGCCCCGGCGTCCGCTGCTCCGCGTGGTGAAGTAGCCGCGCCGCCGAATCTCGCTTTTTGGCGAGATTCGTGCGCGTCCCGATGCCGCATCTGTGATCGCAGGCGGCATCGGGAGGAGCCCTGGTTTGATCGCGCCTCTGTTGCGCATTCTCCGGCATCGGCTACACCTGAGCCGGTTCGGCTCCGGCCCCGGCACGCATTCCCGGCGTGCTGGCCGAGAGCCGGGGATGGCTCCGACTGCATCATGCAAAATGTTTCGATTCCCGCGGCGCTGATTGCCGGCCTCGTCAGCTTCCTCTCGCCTTGCGTCCTGCCCCTGGTTCCGCCCTATCTGATCTATCTCACCGGCGCCACGATCGAGCATGTCGAGAGCGACGAGCCGGCTGCCGCCTCCAAGCGCGCGATCATGATGGCGGCGCTGCTGTTCGTGCTCGGCTTCTCCACCGTGTTCGTGGCGCTCGGCGCAAGCGCCTCGCTGATCGGCGGGCTGATCCGCGCCTGGTCGGCCGAGCTGTCGATCCTCGCCGGCATCGTCATCATCATCATGGGCCTGCACTTCCTCGGGCTGACGCGGATCGGCCTGTTGATGCGGGAGGGGCGCTTGACTGCGCCCAAACCCGTCGGACTCTGGGGCGCCTACATCATGGGGCTCGCCTTCGCCTTCGGCTGGACCCCCTGCATCGGCCCGATCCTCGCCGCGATCCTCTCGATCGCGGCGGCCGAGGCGACGGTGACCAAGGGCGCCGGCCTGCTCGCGGTCTATTCGGCGGGCCTCGGCATTCCCTTCCTGATCGCGGCGTTGATGATCAAGCAGTTCTCAAGACTGTTCGCGCGCATGAAAGGTCAGCTCGTCAACGTCGAGCGTGCCATGGGTGTGCTGATGGTGATCACCGGAATCGGCTTCCTCACCGGCGCGGTCTCGAATGTGAGCATCTGGCTGCTCGAGACGTTTCCGGCGTTGCAGACGATCGGGTAGAGCGTCCGCGACTAGGCCCGCAACCTCGGAATCAGGCGCGTCGCGTTCTCATGGCCAATGGCATCGAGATCCTCCGCCGACAGGTCAAGCTTCTGCAATTGTGTGAACTGGCCAAAGCCGAAATAGGGATAGTCGGTGCCGTAGATAATCTGCGAGGCCGGCACGAGCTTGAGCAGCGCCGCCATGGACGGCGCGAACGTCGCGTTGGCGGTGTCGTAATGAAGCCGGCGCAGCTCGCCTTCGATTCCCTCCGGCGCAAATTCCTTCAGATCGGGCCGCGCTCCATAGAACGAATTGATCCGCCCAGCCATCATCGGGATCGTGCCGCCGGCGTGCGAGAACAGCCATTTGATGTCGCGATAGCGGGCAAATGAGCCGCTGAGCAGCAGGCTCGTTACCGTGCGCGTGGTGTCGTGCGGGACTTCGATCACCGCCGGAAACGTGCCGATGCTGAGGGCACTGCAACAGTTCGCGACCAGCGGATGCACATAGACGACCGCCTTGCGGCGGTTGAGCTCATCGAGCACGGGCCTGTAGGCGACATTGCCGAGCCATTTGTCGCCGTAGCTGGTCTGCAATCCAATCCCGTCCGCCTTCAGCGTGTCGAGTGCGTATTCGATCTCCTTGAGGGTGGCATCGATGTCGAGCATCGACAGGGTCGCGAACAGGCCGAAGCGGCCCGGGTGGTCGCGCATCATCTCCGCCGCGTAGTCGTTGCAGCTCCGCGCCAGCCGGCAGGCCTCCACCGGCCCAAGATCGAACCACACGCCAGGCGTGGAGGCGACTGACAGGATGCCGGTACGGACCCCATTGCGGTCCATGTCTTCCACCATCTTCTCGCGGGTCCATGCGACCTGACCGGGGAAGTGCGGCTGCTTGCGCGCGTCTTCGTAGCCAAGCCAGAGCTTCTGATATTCGGGCGGATAGAAATGAAGATGGGTATCGATCAACGTTGGCCTGGTTTGCCCGAATGTCGCAACGGACGGGATGGTCGAGGCCAGGCCAAGTGCGCCGATTCCTGCGAGCAAGCCGCGGCGCGACCACGTGTGGTCGCAGCAAGCAGAGCACGCGTGATGCTCTCGCAATGTCCTATCCCTCGTGTTCATCTCTGCTTCTCCCGCGACGAATTGCAAAACTGGATCGTGATGCTTGCACGGGCCAAACGGTTTCGTCCATCTGCAGTCCTCGGTGTGACTACGGGATGGATCGCGATTGTTGGGGATTGGATTGCGCCGTTTTTTCGTCGTTGAGCCATGTGTGCTCTGAGCTCATCGCGTCACGCCAGCAATTTTGTGTGAACACGTGCTTCGTGTCCAGAACGTGCGCGCGGACATTGGTGATCTTCATCGCCATTTTCCCTTTCGGACCGTTCAGCGCGTCTCATCCAGCGCGCAAATGACCGTGCAGACCACGCCGCGCGGCAGGAAGTCCACCGTTGCCTCGCCGCCGAGCTGGTCGCGCGCGCTGCGCTCGATCAGGCGCGAGCCGAAACCGCGCTGCACCGGCGCCGTCACCGGCGGCCCGCCAATCTCGCTCCAGATCAGCCGCAGCCGCGGCTTCGGCGTGTCGGCGATGACTTCCCACTCCAGCGTCACCCGGCCGGTCTCGTTGGATAGCGCGCCGTATTTGGCGGCATTGGTGGCGATCTCGTGCACGATCATCGACAGCACCACGGCAAGCCGCGGCGACAGCGGCACCGCAGGGCCGGTCATGCGGATGCGTTCGGGACCGGAGAGCAGAAAGGGCTGGAGCACGCGCGTCACCACGTCCTTCAGCTCCGAGCCCTGCCACTTCTCCTGGCTCAGGAGATTATGCGCTTCGGCGAGCGCGCCGAGACGGCCCTCGAACTTGGCCCGCTCGTCGCGGCTTGCGCTGCGGAAGGTCTGCACCGCGATCGCCTGCATCAGCGCCAGCGTGTTCTTGACGCGGTGATTGAGCTCGTCGATCAGCAGATTGTGCAGCATCTCGCCGCGCGCGATCGTGGTCGCCATTCTGACGGCAAAGGTCAAGCCGATCAGCAGCAGCACGCCGCCGATCAGGCTGGTGATCGCGATGTTGTGCCAGAGCGGCGCGATCAACGAGCTTTCCGGGACGCCTGCGGCGACCGTCCACCTGGTCAGCTGCGATCTCGTATAGGCCGACGCGAGCGCAATGCCGTCGAGCGAGATCGACGAGAGCGACGCCTCGGGTGCGCGGAACATTTCCTCATAGAGCGAGGGCGAAGCGCGCTTGCCGAATGTTTCACTCGGGTTCGGCACGCGCGCGAACACGGTGCCCTTAGCGTCGAGCAGGGATACCGTCCACTGCCGGTCGGGCCGCTGCTTCTCCACCAGGTCCTGAAAGATGCTGATCGGCGGATCGAAGCAGAGGTCGTAGATCACTTCGCCGTCGCGGAAGACGGGAACTTCGACGGTGAGAACCTGTCGCCGATTGAGCGCGCCGGTGAACAGGTCGGAATATTGCGGCGCCTTGGCCGCAAACATCCTCTCGACGATCTCGAGATTGCCGCGCGGCGGCAGGCTCGCGATGTCTTCCGTCGCGGAGGAGAACAGGATCCGGCCCTTGCGGTCGGAGATCAGCACCAGGCCGCCCTTGCCGTATTGGTCGAGGAAGCCGAGCGCGATGCGGCGAAAATTCGGGAAGTCGTCGTTTCGCAGCGAATTCGTCAGCGCGAGCACCTGCAGGCTGCCGGTCATCCGCTGCACCTCGGAATCCAGCACCAGGCGCATGCTGCGCACGTTCTCCAGCACGCGACGGGTCGCGTCGCTGCGGTCCTGCTTGTAATTGTAGAAGGCGATGCCGACCGCAAACACGATCATTGGCAGCGTCGTTCCCGCCACCAGGAGAGCGAGCCGGACCGGCAGGGTGAGCTTTGGCAAACGCGGATATCCTGGTTCCAGCGCGACGGCACCGGACAGGCGAAGCATAATGCCGCGCCGGTATTGCGCCACTGCGCTTTTCGGAGGGCTTGCGCGCCGGCTTCTGCACGGCGCGCAAGTTGCAGTGCAAAAGCCGCTTACAGATTGCTCTCCGTGATCGCGGCATACACCATGCTGCGCAGCTCGCGCCGGATCGGATAGGCGCTCGACGGCAGCACCTGTGTCATGAAGATCGTGATCAACTCCTCGGCTGGATCGATCCAGAACGAGGTCGTGGCCGCGCCGCCCCAATTATACTCACCGGGGCTGCCGGCGATCAGCGTCTCCGCCGGCCGCATGGTCACGGCGAAGCCGAGGCCGAAACCAATGCCGTTATAGCTGGCCTCGGAGAACAGCGAGCGCGATACCTCGGGAAGGAAGCGGCCACCCGGAATGTGGTTGGTCGTCATCAGCGCCAGTGTCTTCGGCCCGATCAGCCTGACGCCGCCGAGCTCGCCGCCATTGAGCAGCGCGCGGCAGAAGGTGAGATAGTCGGCGACCGTCGAGCACAGGCCGCCGCCGCCGGAAATGAGGGACGGCGGCGACAGGAACGAGCTCTTGGTCGGGTCGTCCTGGAGCGTCAGGCCCTCGCGGCGCTGGCCGGCATGGAAGGTCATGCCGCCACCCGGGTCCGCCGAGTAGCAGGCGGCGAAACGATGGGCCTTGGAGGCCGGCACGTGGAAATCGGTGTCGGTCATGCCGAGCGGATCGAGGATGCGTTGTTTCAGGAACTGCTCGAACGGGATCCCGGAAATCTTGCCGATGAGATAACCGAGCACATCGGTCGCGACTGAATAGTTCCAGGCCTCTCCCGGCGAGAACTCCAGCGGAATTTTTGCCAGGCTCTCGACCATGGTCTGGAGCGTGCCGGATTTCTCGACCTCGCCGATTTTCTCGGCGCGGTAGGCGGCATCGACATTGGAGCGCTGCTGGAAGCCGTAAGTCAGCCCGGAGGTGTGGCGCAACAGGTCGACGATCAGCATCGGCCGGGTCGGCGGCCGGGTCAGGAACGCCGGCGAGGTGCCGGCGACGAACACGCCGAGATCCTTCCATTCTGGAATATATTTGGCGACGGGTTCGTCGATCGCGACCAGGCCCTGCTCGACCAGCATCATGAACGCGACGCTGGTGAGCGGCTTGGTCATGGAATAGATGCGGTAGATGGTGTCGTCCTTGACCGGTGCCTTGCGCTCGACATCGGCAAAGCCCTGCATGGAGCTGTGGGCGACCTTGCCGCGGCGGTAGACCAGCAGATGCGTGCCCGGGAAGCGGCCGGCATCGATATAGCGGTTCTTCAGATGCGCATCGACGCGGTCGAGCGCGGCCCTGGACATGCCGACGGATTCGGGCGAGGCGGGGGTAGGGGCGAGCATCAGTTCCTCCGGGCAGTTTCTCGGGAAGGTGATAGCCGAAATGACGACCTTATTCCAAGCGGGACGCGCTTAACGCGAGGCCGCCGACTGGTGTAGGCTCCAGTCTGGAACGCCTCCAGGGAGCCCCAAGGACTCCCCTAAGGACCTCTAACGGGGCCAACGAGAAAAACTCAAGGCAGCGCATCATGACCCAGTTCAACGAGACCGAACTCACCGAAGCCGTCGTCCGGAGCTTCGACCAGACACCAAACCCGCGTGCAAAGTTCCTGCTCCAGGAATTGGTGAAGTCGCTGCACGATTACGTGAGCAAGACCGGTCTGACCTTCGAGGAGTGGGAATACGCCATCGACTTCCTGACCCGCACCGGCCAGAAATGTACCGACACGCGCCAGGAATTCATCCTGCTGTCCGACGTGCTCGGCGTCTCCATGCTGGTCGATGCCGTCAATCACCGCGACCGCGACGGCGCCACCCAGACCACGGTGCTCGGCCCGTTCTACGTCGGTGAGCACAAGGTCACGGCCCACGGCACCGACATCTCGCCGAACAATCTCACTGGCGAACGGATGTTCGTGCAGAGCCGCGTCACTGATCTTCAGGGCAAGCCGCTCGCGAATGTGCCCGTCGACGTCTGGCATGCCGATGATGACGGCTTCTACGATTCACAGAAGCCGAACTATGACGAGGTCGGCGCGTCCGCACGTGCGCGCTTTGTGACCGATAGCGACGGCAAATTCTTCTTCCGCACCATCCTGCCGTGCAGCTACCCGATCCCGACCGACGGTCCGGTCGGCGAGATGATCGTGCAGACCAAGCGCCATCCGATGCGCCCCGCGCATGTGCACTTCTTGGTCAATGCCAAGGGCTATGAGCCGCTGATCACGCACGTCTTCATGGACGGCGACAAATATCTCGATTCCGACGTGGTGTTCGGCGTCAAGGACGACCTCATTGCCAAGGTCGAGCCGCGCAACGATCCGGCGATGCCCGACGGCAGCAAGGCCGGCGGGCAGTGGCATCTGATGACCTACGAATTCCACCTCAAGCCGGGCGGCGGCATGGCGCCGAAGCCGCTGGGAACGAGGGCGGCGAAGCCGGCCTAGTATGGTGTGAATCACGTCTGCCTACTTCATGTGCGCCGCACAAGATTTGAGCGAATCGCAAGTTTGGCGTGCGCGCCGGGAGCTGCGACAACCCGGCGCGGTAGGTCTAACTAATTAATTTTAAAGGGGTTTTCTGGTTCGCTGGATTGGCATGAAGCTTGAATCATTCAAGCCGACGCCATTGACGCCGTCCCGCGAGACTTCTCATCCGAATTGCTGACGCCACCCAGACGGGGGTCTCCCCGTCGCGCGTTCGCTTGCGTCTGTTTCCAGGCGCCACCGGACGGACGGGCCGCTCGTGCGTACTGACGCAATCATTCGCAACGACGCAAAGGACGACACCAAACATGACCAAGCGCATCCGCCGGCCCTCGGGCCTTAGCCGCCGTCAATTGTTGAAGGCCGCAGGCGGCACCGCCGCCCTTCTCGCCGCCGCCAAGCTGAATTTCCCCGCCGGCGCATTCGCGCAGGACGCAGGTCCCGAGGTCAAGGGCGCCAAGCTCGGCTTCATCGCGCTCACCGACGCGACCCCGCTGTTCGTCGCGAAGGAAAAGGGCATCTTCGCCAAATACGGCATGCCCGATGTCGAGGTGCAGAAGCAGGCCTCGTGGGGCACCACGCGCGACAACCTCGTGCTCGGCTCCGAGGGTAACGGCATCGACGGTGCGCACATCCTGACCCCGATGCCGTATCTGATCTCGGCCGGCAAGGTGACGCAGAACAATCAGCCGACGCCGATGTATATTCTGGCGCGCCTGAACCTGAACGGTCAGTGCATATCGGTCGCCAAGGAATATGCCGATCTCAAGGTCGGAATCGACACCGCGCCGTTCAAAGCGGCGCTGGACAAGAAGAAGGCTGGCGGCAAGTCCGTGAAGGCCGCGATGACCTTCCCCGGCGGCACGCATGATCTCTGGATACGCTACTGGCTCGCCGCCGGCGGCATCGATCCGGACAAGGACATTGAAACCATCGTGGTGCCGCCGCCGCAGATGGTCGCCAACATGAAGGTTGGCACCATGGACTGCTTCTGCGTCTGCGAGCCCTGGAATCTCCAGCTCATCCACCAGGAGATCGGCTACACCGCAATCACCACCGGTGAGCTCTGGGACAAGCATCCCGAAAAATCATTCGGCATGCGCGCGGCCTGGGTCGACAAATATCCGAAGGCCGCGAAGGCGCTGCTGATGGCGGTGATGGAAGCCCAGCAATGGTCCGAAAAGGTCGAGAACCGCGAGGAAGCCGCCGCGATCTGCGCCAAGCGGCAGTGGATCAACTGCCCGGTCGAGGACATCACCGACCGCATGAAGGGCAAGTTCGACTATGGCACCGGCCGCGTGGTCGAGAACTCGCCGCAGCAGATGCGCTTCTGGAAGGACCAGGCGTCCTATCCGTTCCAAAGCCACGACCTCTGGTTCCTCACCGAGGACATTCGCTGGGGCAAATACGAAGCCGGCTTCGACACCAAGGCGCTGATCGCCAAGGTCAACCGCGAGGACCTCTGGAAGGACGCGGCCAAGACGCTCGGCGTCGCCAGTTCCGACATCCCGACCTCAACCTCGCGCGGCAAGGAGACCTTCTTCGACGGCAAGGTGTTCGATCCCGAAAATCCGGCTGCCTATCTGAAGTCGCTTGCGATCAAGCGCGTCGAAGTCTGATGCAGCCAGCGGCCGCCCCAGGGCGGCCGCATCGTCTTGGGAGCCGGAGAGATACTGCGATGAACATGCCTGCCACGAAGATGGATGTTGAGACCGCAACGCTCGCGGGTGCTGCCGCGCCGGTCGTCGCGCTGACACCGAAGCGGCCGCCGCGCAGCGAGACCTACGCGCGAATGGCGCGCGAGACCGCGGTGCGCGTCGTCCCGCCGCTCGTCGTGGTCGCGCTGTTGGCGCTGATGTGGGAGCTCGTCTGTCGCCGCGCCGGCTCGGCGCTGCCGCCGCCGTCAAAAGTGTTTAGGGATACCAAGGAGCTTATTCTTGATCCGTTCTTCGACCATGGCGGCATCGACAAGGGCCTGTTCTGGCATCTCTCCGCAAGTCTTCAGCGCGTCGCGCTCGGTTACTCCCTCTCTGCCATCGCCGGCATCGCGCTCGGCGTGCTGGTCGGACAGTCGGTTTGGGCGATGCGCGGGCTCGATCCGCTGTTCCAGGTGTTGCGCACCATTCCGCCGCTGGCCTGGCTGCCGCTCTCGCTCGCAGCGTTCCGCGACGGCCAGCCGTCTGCGATCTTCGTCATCTTCATCACCTCGATCTGGCCGATCATCATCAATACCGCGGTCGGCATCCGCAACATCCCGCAGGACTATCGCAACGTCGCAGCCGTGGTGCAGCTCAATCCGCTCGAGTTCTTCGCCAAGATCATGATCCCGGCCGCCGCGCCCTACATTTTCACCGGCCTGCGCATCGGCATCGGCCTGTCCTGGCTCGCGATCGTCGCGGCGGAAATGCTGATCGGGGGCGTCGGCATCGGCTTCTTCATCTGGGACGCGTGGAATTCATCGCATATCAGCGAGATCATTCTGGCGCTGTTCTATGTCGGCATTATCGGCTTCGTGCTCGATCGCCTGATCGCGGGCCTCGGCAAGATCGTCACCCGCGGCACTGCGCAGGGCTGAGGAGCAAACACATGACCGCCTACCTGAAGCTCGACCACATCGACAAGGTTTTCACCCGCGGCGCTGCCAGCACGGAGGTGCTGAAGGACATCAATCTGACGATCGAGAAGGGCGAATACGTCTCGATCATCGGCCATTCCGGTTGCGGCAAGTCGACCCTGCTCAACATCATCGCAGGCCTCACCAACGCCACCACCGGCGGCGTGCTGCTGGAAAACCGCGAGGTCAATTCGCCGGGGCCCGATCGCGCCGTGGTGTTCCAGAACCACAGCCTGCTACCGTGGCTCACGGTCTACGAGAACGTCAAGCTCGGCGTCGACAAGGTGTTTGCCAGGACCAAGTCCCGTGCCGAGCGCGACGCCTGGGTGATGCACAATCTCAACCTGGTGCAGATGGCGCATGCCAGGGACAAGCGGCCTGCCGAAATCTCCGGCGGCATGAAGCAGCGCGTCGGCATTGCGCGTGCGCTGGCGATGGAGCCGAAAGTGCTGCTCCTCGACGAACCCTTCGGTGCGCTCGATGCGCTGACGCGTGCACATCTCCAGGACTCGGTGATGGCGCTGCATCAGAAGCTCGGCAACACCATTTTGATGATCACCCACGACGTCGATGAGGCCGTGCTGTTGTCCGACCGCATCGTGATGATGACCAACGGGCCGTCGGCGCGCATCGGCGAGGTGCTGGAGGTGCCGCTCGTGCGTCCGCGCAAGCGGCTCGAGCTCGCCACCAACACCACCTATCTGAAGTGCCGGCAGCGCGTGCTCGAATTCCTCTACGAGCGGCACCGCTTCGTTGAGGCCGCGTAAACGCGGCGTTAATGCGCGATGCGTTGCGCGCCTATTTTGGAGTCACCGCGCTCAATCCTTATGCGCCGCACAAGGATTGAGCGAATCGCAAAATTTGCGTGCGAAATGGCCTTGCAAAAATTTCGGGCAATTCGAACAAGCCCCTGAATTCCCTATATTTCCCGACTGCGCGCAATTGGCACGGAAATTGAAATACTAAATCCGACGCCAACGACGACGTCCCTCAACATCATCAATCAGCATCGTGATCTCGCCACCGGGGCTTGGCCTCGGAGCGCGCCTCCGTGGCCGGAGGCTGAGCCTGCAACGACGCAGCGGTGAGCCTGGAAGGGATATTCAATGACTAAGGATCCAACGTGGATTTCTGACTGGCGCCCCGAAGACGAGGCGTTCTGGAATGCGGGCGGTAAAACGATCGCCCGGCGTAACCTGATTTGGTCGATCGTCGCCGAGCATATCGGCTTCTCGGTGTGGCTGATCTGGAGCATCGTCACCACCAAGCTGCCGCAGGCGGGCTTCCACTACACGACCGACGAGCTGTTCCAGCTCGTGGCTGTTCCCGGGTTGATCGGCGCGCTGATGCGCTTCCCCTATACGTTCGCAGTCACGACCTTTGGCGGTCGCAACTGGACCATCTTCAGTGCGGCGATCCTGTTCATTCCGACGCTGTCGCTGGCTTATTTCGTTAGCCAGCCCGACACGCCGTTCTGGCTGATGCTGCTGATCGCCTCGACTGCAGGTCTCGGCGGCGGCAATTTTGCCTCCAGCATGACCAACATCTCCTTCTTCTTCCCGGACCGGATGAAGGGTTGGGCGCTCGGCCTGAATGCGGCCGGCGGCAATATCGGTGTCTCCAGCGTGCAGTTGCTGACGCCGATCCTGATGACGCTCGGCGTGATCAACCTGTTCCAGGCGAGCCCCGTCGGCGGCGTGTTCCTGCAAAACGCCGGCTTGATGTGGGTGCTGCCGATCGCGATCGCGGTGTTCGGTGCGGTCTTCTTCATGAACAACCTCACCACGGCCAAGTCGTCGATCAAGAACCAGCTCGCGGTGGTCAAGCGCAAGCACACCTGGATCATGGCGTATCTCTATATCGGCACGTTCGGCTCCTTCATCGGCTACTCGGCGGCATTCCCGCTGCTGATCAAGACGCAGTTTCCGACGGTGACGATCGCGATCGCCTTCCTCGGGCCTCTGGTCGGCTCGCTGTCGCGGCCGCTCGGCGGCTTGCTCGCCGACAAGATCGGCGGCTCTATCCTCACCTTCTGGAATTTCATGGCGATGGCGGCGGCGACGGTCGGGGTGCTCTACTTCGTCGGGCAGAAGGATTTCATCGGCTTCCTGTCGATGTTCCTGATCCTGTTCGTCACGACGGGTATCGGCAACGGCTCGACCTACCGCATGATCCCCTCGATCTTCCGCGAGCAGAACCTGTTCAAGGTGCGCGGCAAGGGCGATGCGGCCCGTGTGGTCGCGCTGAAGACGGCGAGCATCGAGAGCGGTGCGGCGGTCGGCTTCATCGGCGCGGTCGGTGCCGTCGGCGGCTATCTGATCCCGAGTGGTTTCGGCAAGTCGATCGCCATGACCGGTGGTCCGCAGCTCGCGCTCGCGATCTATCTCGGCTTCTACGCCTCCTGCCTCGCGCTGACCTGGTGGTTCTACCTGCGTCGCAGCCCGCAGGGCGAAGGCGCGCCAAGCCTCGCCGAAGCACGGGTGTGATCACTTGGCATAAATGTCGCTTCTCCCCGTACGCGGGGAGAGGTCTCGCTGATGACGTTTGACCCATGAACCTTGTTCGCAACGGCGCGGACCAAGGCAAACCGAAACAGGCAGGAGAACATCATGACGCCCGAGCAGATCACCCTCGTCCAGCAGAGCTTTTCCAAGGTCGCGCCGATTTCCGAAGCAGCCTCTGGGCTGTTCTACGACCGCTTGTTCGAGGTGGCGCCGTCGGTGCGCGCGATGTTTCCCGAGGATATGACCGAACAGCGCAAGAAGCTGATGGGCATGCTCGCTGCCGTCGTCGGCGGCCTGTCGAACCTGGAGACGATTCTTCCCGCGGCCTCCGCGCTCGCCAAGCGTCACGTCGGCTACGGCGCCAAGGCCGAGCACTACCCCGTGGTCGGCGCGACCCTGCTGTGGACGCTGGAGAAGGGTCTCGGCGAGGCCTGGACACCCGAACTCGCCGCGGCCTGGACCGACGCCTATGGCGTGCTGTCCGGCTTCATGATTTCCGAGGCCTACGGCGCACAGTCGCAGGCCGCTGAATAGGAGATGCCTTGTGAGTGAACCGCTCGTCATCGTCGGTAACGGTATGGCGGCCGCGCGTCTGGTCGATGAACTCGCCGAGACTGCGCTCGGCCGCTACGCGGTTGCCGTTGTCGGCGATGAACCGCGGCTCGCTTACAACCGCGTGCTGCTCTCCTCGGTGCTCGCCGGCGAAACCGGCTCGCACGAGATCGAGCTGAAGCCTGCCGACTGGTGGCGCCATCGCGGCGTCACGGTGCGCTACGGCTACCGCGTCACTGGGATCGACACCGGCCGCCGCGAGCTCAAGATCGCCGGCGAAGAGAGCATGGAATATTCAAAACTTGTGCTCGCCACCGGCTCGACGCCGCTGCGGCTCAACGTGCCCGGTGCTGACCTCGCCGGCGTGCACACCTTTCGCGACACCCGCGACGTCGATCTGCTGCTGACGCTCGCGGCGGCCAAGAAGCGCGTCGTCGTGGTCGGCGGCGGCCTGCTCGGGCTCGAAGCGGCCTACGGTCTTGCCAAGGCCGGCGCGCCGGTGACGCTGCTGCATCTGATGGACCGGCTGATGGAGCGCCAGCTCGATGCGCCCGCGGCCGACCTGCTCAAGACACTGGTCGAGCGCAAGGGCATCCGTATCCTGCTCAACGCCAGCACGAAGTGTATCCACGGCGAGAGCCAGGTCGAAGCCATCGAGCTCGCCGACGGCAGCCGCATCGAGGCCGATGCCGTGATCTTCGCGGCGGGCATCAGGCCCAACATCGCTTTGGCCAAGGACGCCGGCATCGCGGTCAATCGCGGCGTCGTCGTCAACGATGTGATGCAGACCGCGTCGTCCGACATCTACGCGCTCGGCGAATGCGCCGAGCATCGCGGCACCTGTTATGGCCTGGTCGAGCCGGCCTATGAGCAGGCGCGCGTCTTGGCGCGGCATCTCGGCGGCAAGCCTGCGTCCTACCCGGGCAGCGTGGTCTCGACCAATCTGAAAGTGTCCGGCGTCAGCGTGTTCTCCGCCGGCGACTTCATGGGCGGGGAGGGCAGCGAGAGCCTGGTGCTCAGCGACCCCAGGCGCGGCACCTACAAGAAGCTCGTGATCGCCGACGGCTGCCTGACTGGCGCGGTGCTGATCGGCGATACCGCTGACGCGCTCTGGTATCTCGAGCTGATCCGCACCCGCGAGAAGATCACGGCGTTCCGCACCGACATGATGTTCGGCCGCACGCTCGCGCTACCGCCAAAGGCGGCTTGAGATGACGGCGATCGATCCCACCCTCCGCGCCACCAAGACGACCTGCCCCTATTGCGGCGTCGGCTGCGGCGTGCTGGCAACGCCTGACGGCGCGGGCGGCGCCGCGATCGCGGGCGACCCGGATCATCCCGCCAATTTCGGCCGGCTGTGCTCGAAGGGCTCCGCGCTTGGCGAAACCGTCGGGCTCGAGAGCCGGCTGCTCTACCCGATGATCCGCTGCAAGGGCGTGCTGGAACGCGTCGCCTGGAGCGATGCGCTCGACCACGTCGCCCACCGCATGCAGCACATCGTTGCGCGCGATGGCGCCGACGCGGTCGCGTTCTATCTCTCCGGCCAGCTGCTGACCGAGGATTATTACGTCGCCAACAAGCTGATGAAGGGCTTTGTCGGCACCGCCAATGTGGACACCAATTCTCGGCTCTGTATGTCGTCCTCGGTCGCCGGCCACCGCCGCGCCTTCGGCGCCGACACCGTGCCCGGTTGTTACGAGGATCTCGACCAGGCCGATCTGCTGGTCTTCGTCGGCTCGAACGCGGCCTGGTGCCACCCCGTGCTGTTCCAGCGCATGGTGAAGAACCGACAGGAGCGCGGTGCGCGCATGATCGTGATCGATCCGCGCCGCACCGACACCGCGAGCGACGTCGATCTGTTCCTCGGCCTCAAGCCCGGCACCGACACCGCATTGTTCTCGGGCCTGTTCGTCCATCTCGTCGACAGCGGTGCGTTGGACCAGGACTACATCGCAAGCAACACCTCGGGCTTCGAGGATGCGCTGGCGCGTGCCCGCAACATCGCCGGCAGCGTTACCGCGACCGCGCTTGCCACGGGTCTGACCGAGCAGGACGTTGCGACCTTCTTCAAGATGTTCCGCGACACCGAGCGGGTCGTCACGCTCTATTCGCAAGGCGTGAACCAGTCGGCGCAGGGCACCGACAAGGTCAACGCCATCCTGAACTGCCATCTCGCCACGGGGCGCATCGGCAAGCCGGGCGCTTCGCCGTTCTCGCTCACCGGCCAGCCCAACGCGATGGGCGGCCGCGAGGTCGGCGGCCTCGCCAATCAGCTCGCCGCGCATATGAACTTCACGCCGCCCGACATCGACCGCGTGCGGCGGTTCTGGAAGGCGCCGCGCATCGCGACCCATGAAGGGTTGAAAGCGGTGCAGCTGTTCGAGGCGATCAACCGCGGCGAGGTCAAGGCGCTGTGGGTGATGGGCACTAACCCGGCGGTGTCGCTGCCCGATGCCGACTTCGTGCGCGAGGCGCTGAAGAAGCTCGAGCTGTTTGTCGTTTCCGAGAACGTGCTGTCCAACGACACCGTCGATGCCGGCCCGCATGTGCTGTTGCCGGCGCTGGCCTGGGGCGAGAAGTCGGGCACGGTGACCAATTCCGAGCGCCGCATCTCGCGCCAGCGCTCGTTCCTGCCGGCGCCCGGAGAGGCGCGACCGGACTGGTGGATCCTGAGCGAGACCGCCAAGCGTCTGGGCTTCGGTGCCAGCTTCAACTACAAATCCGCCGCCGATATTTTCCGCGAGCATGCCGCGCTCTCGGCCTTCGAGAACAATGGCAGCCGCGATTTCGACATCGGCGCGCTCACTTCGCTGTCCGACGAAGCCTTCGATGCCTTGAAGCCCGTGCAGTGGCCGGCGCGTGAGGGCGAGGCGCCGGGCGAGCGTTTCTTCGCGGAAGGCGGTTTCTTCACCAATGATGGCAAGGGCCGCTTCGTCGCGCCGGAGGTGCCGGCGCTGCGCGGCGAGACCGGTCCGTCGCGACCGCTGCGGCTCAACACCGGGCGCATCCGCGACCAGTGGCACACCATGACGCGCACGGGCCTCAGCAAGCGGCTGGGTGCGCATCTGCCCGAGCCGTTCGTCGAGATCCATCCCGACGACGCCAACAAATACAGCATCGCCCATGACGGCTTCGCCCGCCTCACCACCGATTACGGCCAGTGCATCCTGAAGGTCGTCGTCAGCGATCGGCAGCAGCGCGGGATGCTGTTCGCGCCGATCCACTGGAGTGCGATGAATGCTTCGCACGGTCGCGTCGGCGCACTGTCCGCACCGTTCACCGATCCGTTCTCGGGACAGCCGGAGATGAAGGCCACGCCGGCCGCGATCGCGCCGTATGAATACGTCTTTCGCGGCTTTGTGCTGTCGCGCAAGCAGCTCGATCTGCCGCCAAACCTGTTGTGGACCCGCGCGACCGTCGCCGGCGGCTTCGGTTATCTCTTCGCCGACAATGCCGACCTCGCACGCTGGCCGGCCTGGCTCGACGGCCTCGCTGGCGAGGATGTCGCCGAGTACCGCGATTTTGGCGGCGGCGTCTATCGCGCGGCCTCGTTCGCCGGCGATCGCATCGAGGCCTGCCTGTTCGTCGGCCCCGCGCATGATGCCGGTGATTGGGAAGTGGTGAAGAGCGTGTTCGCTGCCGATCACGTCAGCGACGATCAGCGCCGGATGCTCCTGTCCGGCAAGTCCAGCGAAGGCGCCGCCGCGACCGGCCCCATCGTCTGCGGCTGCTTCGGCATCGGCCGCGGCACCATCTGCGACACCATCGCGAGCGGCGCCTGCACCGCGGCCGAGATCGGCGCAAAGCTCAAGGCCGGCACCAACTGCGGCTCCTGCATCCCCGAGCTGAAGCGGCTGATTGCGACGACCGAGGTGGCCCCGGCGAAGCAAGCGAAGCTCGCGGGCGCGGCGGGGTAGGTCAGCTCTCTTGTAGCCCGGATGGAGCGAAGCGAAATCCGGGACGTCCGCGCCGCTTGGCACGAACCCCGGATTTCGCTTCGCTCCATCCGGGCTACGGGTTCTCTCCATCGTCATTGCGAGCGCATGACCCCGGTCAGTGTTGTCGAATTGCACCGCGTCCACCATCTACTGCAACAACATCTCCCTGTGGTAATGGATCCTGGCTTTCGCCAGGACGACATCGGAGCACGACATGAATAAAAACTTCTTCGGCCAGACCGGCGTCAACGTCTCCGTCATCGGGCAGGGCACCTGGTATCTCGACCACAGCGATCGCAAACGTGCGATTGCCGCTCTTCAGCGCGGGCTCGATCTCGGCATGACTCATGTCGACACCGCGGAGATGTATGGCGATGCTGAGCTTGTCATTGCGGATGCGATCGCAGGTCGGCGCGATGAGGTGTTCCTGGTCTCAAAGGTGCTGCCGAGCAACGCGTCGCGCCGCGGCACCATCACGGCCTGCGAGCGCTCGCTGAAGCGGCTGAAGACCGATCGTCTCGATTGCTATCTGCTGCACTGGCGCGGCTCCTATCCGCTGGGAGACACCGTCGCTGCATTCGAAGAGCTGGTGAAGGCCGGCAAGATCAAATCCTGGGGCGTTTCTAATTTCGATGCCGACGATCTCGACGAAATCTTGGACGTCGCAGATGAAGGCAGGATCGCCTGCAATCAGGTTCTCTATCATCTCAAGGAGCGCGCGATCGAGCATGCGGTGATCCCGTGGTGCGAGCAGCACGGCGTCGCTGTCGTCGCTTACTCGCCGTTCGGCCACGACGATTTTCCCGCAAGCAACAGCAGGGGCGGTGCCGTGCTTGCGCGCATCGCAGAGGCGCGTCGCGCGACACCGCGTCAGGTCGCACTGAGCTTCCTCACCCGTGCGACTACGGTATTCGCGATCCCGAAGGCGTCGTCCGCGGAACATGCCGGCGAAAATGCGGCAGCAGGCGATCTCATGCTGACGAAGGACGAGATTTCGGCGCTGGATGCGGCGTTTCCACGCGGTCCGAAGCCGCGCGGTCTTCCTATGCTGTAGTGCAGCAAACGCGCTTTGTTCGCATTCTTAATGAAGCATTGACGCGCGCGGACCTCAGCGCATATCGGCATCCTGTTTTCGGAAGTTGTGAAAGCGGCGCATTTGTCGTTTTTAGAGTCATCCCGAATCGTATTTTTCCAGGTTTCAGCCGTGACTCCGCCGCCCGCCGCAGCCGCAAGGCTCGACAGTATTCCCATGCACATGCCGGAAAAGAAGCAGCAGGCGCGCCGCGCGCCTGCGCGCGTCGATCATCCCTTCAAGGGCATTGCACTGGTGCTGCTGTCGACGGTGTTTCTCGGCTGCTCCGACGTTACCGCGAAATATCTGTCGACGAGCCTGCCCTCGATCGAGATCACCTGGATCCGCTTCGTCACCTTCGCGCTGATGTTCACGCCGGTGATGCTGCCGGTCTCGCCGCTTTATGCGATGCGCACCGAGCGCCTCGGTTTGCAACTGATGCGCGGCGCTGCGCTGCTCG
This sequence comes from Bradyrhizobium sp. LTSP849, assembly GCF_000938255.1. Lineage (GTDB taxonomy): Bacteria > Pseudomonadota > Alphaproteobacteria > Rhizobiales > Xanthobacteraceae > Bradyrhizobium. Next base: position 89,554 of record NZ_JYMR01000005.1, read on the forward strand.
GCTCGTCGCTGTTCTTCATCACCAGCCTGCGCTTTCTGCCGATTGCGGAAGCCTCCGCCACCGGCTTCGTCTCGCCGCTGTTCGTCACCGCATTGTCGATCATCTTCCTGAGCGAGAAGGTCGGCATGCGCCGCTGGATCGCGACCGCGATCGGCTTGGTGGGTGTGATGATCATCCTGCGGCCGGGCTCGAGCGCGTTTCATGTCGCCGCATTTTTCCCGATCGTCTCGGCGTTCTGCTGGGCCGCTGCGCTGATCCTGACCCGCATGATCAGCGGGCGGGAAGCGGTCGTCACGACGATGGCCTATTCTGCGCTCACCGGTCTTGCGATCCTCACGGTGATGGTGCCGTTCGTCTGGGTGACGCCGAGCTGGACCGCGATCGGGCTTGGCATCGTGATCGGCGTTGCCTCCACCGTCGGCCAATGGATCGTCGTGCTGGCCTATCGCTATGGCGATGCCTCGGTGTTGGCGCCGTTCTCCTACACGCAATTGCTGTGGGTCAGCATTTTGGGCTTCTTCCTGTTCGGCGAGCTGCCGGATCTGTGGACCATCGTCGGCGCGGCCTTCATCGTCGCCAGCGGTCTCTACATCGCCCATCGCGAGCGTGTCCGCCGCGCCCAGCTTCTGGTGCAGGCAGAGCGTTCCCCGAACCCCTGACGCAATATTCGCGTCCCGCGTCGTGCTATCTATGGCTCCAACAATATGGGAGGAGCCGGATGCGCGCTGCGATTTTCAGGAATGGTGAGATTGTCGTCGACCGGATGCTCGAGCCGAAGCCGGGCCCCGGCCAGGTCCTGGTCAAGACGCTCGCCTGCGGCATTTGCGGCTCCGACCTGCACGCACGCCAGCATGCCCACCGCATGGTGGAGATGTCGCGGAAGGTCGGACGCAAGCCGATGGACCTCACTCGCGATGTCGTGTTCGGCCACGAATTCTGCTGCGAGATTGTCGACTACGGTCCCGGCACTGCGCGCAAGCTTAAGCCAGGTACGCATGTCTGCTCGCTGCCGGCGTTGCTGACGCCGCAAGGCATCGAGGGGATCGGTTATTCCAACGAGAATATCGGCGGCTATGCGGAAGCGATGCTGCTGAGCGAGCCGCTGCTGCTCGAGGTGCCGAATGGTCTCGCGCCCGAACACGCCGCGCTCACCGAGCCGCTCGCTGTCGGCGTTCACGCCGTGGCCAAGGCCAATATTCGTGGCGGCGAGGTGCCGCTCGTGATCGGCTGCGGCCCGGTCGGGCTCGCGGTCATTGCCGCGCTGAAGATCAAGGGCCTGCATCCGATCGTCGCAGCGGATTATTCACCGACGCGGCGTGCGCTCGCAGCAAAACTCGGCGCCGACATCGTGGTCGATCCGAAGGTGTCGCAACCCTATGCGACCTGGGCCGAGCACGCACAGATGTCGGAGGCCGAGAAGGCGGCGCGGCCGCCGTTGCAGGCGATGCTGCCGGCACTGAAGCCCGCGATCATCTTCGAATGCGTCGGCGTGCCCGGCCTGTTGCAGCAGGTGTTCGAGGGCGCGCCGCGCGATGCGAGGATCGTCGTGGTTGGCGTCTGCATGGAGACCGACAAAAGCGAACCCATGCTCGGCATCATGAAGGAGCTCAACGTTCAGTATGTGCTCGGCTACACGCCGGAAGAGTTCGCGGCGTCACTGCGCCTGATCGCGGAAGGGCAGGTGGATGCCGCCGCGATGGTCACTGCGGAAGTCGGCATCGACGGCGTTGCAAAAGCCTTCGCCGATCTCGCCAATCCCGAGGCGCACACCAAGATTATCGTGCAGCCGTGGAGATAACGACGGGTTGAAGGGCCGCGCCGTTCGGCTTCGCGGACACGTCGACCTCAGCCGTCTGGGCCATCACCGCCCGGCGGTCGACGATCGCCTGGTGGAATTGCGCCAGCACCAGGCCGAAGGCGGCGAGGTCGCCGTCCTCGATGGCGCCGTCTTCGTGACAGGCCAGCGTCTCGCGCAGGATGTCGTCAGCCGCGCTCTGCATGGAAGCGAGATCGTCGAGCGACGTCGCTTCGCGCACGCTGGTAATCGCGGTGAGCAGGCGGTCGCGATGCAGCGCATTCTGGCTGCGCTCCTCGCGGCGCAGATAGTGCCGCAGCCACGCGGCGACCGAGCCGAGGCCGGAGAGCAGCAGCACCACGCCCCAGATGTAGTCGCTGTACTTGTCCATGAAGCTGCGCTCGTTGCCGTCGATATAGGCGGCAGCACCGGGATGGGCCGGCAGCGCGGCATCCTTGTCGGTATCGGGCTTCTGGATGTGGCTGGCGCCGGGTAAATCCTTCACCAGCGATGGCCGGACCGCGAACAACTCGCGCGTGAAGGCCGCAACCGCGTCCTCGGACAGCGAGCTGGGCGCGACGATCAAATGATTGACGGCGATGGTCTCGATCTTGTCGTCGGGCCGCTGCGGCGTGGCGGCAAATGCGCCGGCCAGAATTTCCTCGGATTCGTACAGCGGGTGCCGCTCGGCGATGGCCTCGGAGACATCGACGGGCAGGAATTTCGGATCGCCGCGCAGGCGCGTGGTCGTGGCAATCGTCTCCGCGATGACCTTGTCGTCGAGTGCGCCCACCATCATGAAGGCGTCGAGCGTGGTGTCCTGAGTCATCTCGGCGATGTGGTCGATGCCGAACTGGGTGATCGTCACCTTCTGCGGATTGACGCCTGACTCGCCGAGGACGACGCGCAGCAGATTGGGATTGGCATCGCCGAGGCCGACGATGCCGATCCGGCGCCCGCTGAGCGAGGCGATGTCCGTCACCTTCGATCTGGGCGCGCCCTTGCGGCCCGTCGGCGCCCACAGCACCACGAAATTCCGGCGCAGGATCGCGACCGAATTCGCGTCGGGCGGCATAGCGAGGTCGCCGCGCGCGACCGCGAGGTCGGCCTTGCCGGCGCCGAGCAGATTGAGGCTCTGCAACGTGCCGTCGCTCTCGACCGGCACGAGCCGCACCGCGCCGCTTTTGGTGTCGAACGCCTTCGCGATTGCCAGCACGAGCGTCTGGTCGTCGCTTCCACCCGGCCCGACGGCGATGCGCAGCGTCGCCGGCTGCCAGAACCAATGGGCGAGCGCCAGCGCGACCGTCAGCATCGAGAGCAGGCTTGCCAGCGCGAGCCACGGGCCGAAGCGGTAGCGGCGGCGAGACGTTGTGTCCCTGGTCACGCTGAGATCGCTCGGCACGGGCATCTCGCTTTCCTCATCGGCAAGCTGGCCCGCCGGAAGACACGGCGGGCGCCGTCAGTATTTCGCCGGCACGTACATCTCCGGCGGAATCGGGCCGCGGTGATAGTCGGGGTTGCGAACGCGCGGCGGCAGCATGACAGGGGCGTGCGCCACCTCCTGGTACGGCATCTGGCTCAGCAGATGCGCGATGCAATTGAGCCGCGCGCGCTTCTTGTCGACGGCGTCGACGATCCACCACGGCGAGTCCGGCAGATGGGTGTGCTCCAGCATGGTCTCCTTGGCCTTGGTGTACGCCTCCCAGCGGCTGCGCGCCTCGACATCCATCGGGCTCAGCTTCCACTGCTTCAACGGATCCTTGATCCGCATGGTGAAGCGGAACTGCTGCTCATCGTCGGTGATGGAGAACCAGTACTTGATCAGAATGGTTCCCGAGCGGATCAGCATCCGCTCGAATTCCGGCACCGACTGGAAGAACTCCTGGTATTGCTCGTCGGTGCAGAAGCCCATCACGCGCTCGACGCCGGCGCGATTGTACCAGCTGCGGTCGAACAGCACCATCTCGCCGCCGGCGGGCAGATGCGACACATAGCGCTGGAAATACCATTGGGTACGCTCGCGCTCGCTCGGCGCCGGCAACGCGGCGACCCGGCAGATGCGGGGATTGAGGCGCTGGGTGATGCGCTTGATGACGCCGCCCTTGCCGGCGGAGTCGCGGCCCTCGAACAGCACGACGACCTTCTTCCGCTCGCTCTGCACCCAGTCCTGGAGCTTGACCAACTCGCCCTGGAGCCGGAGCAGTTCCCTGAAATAGAGCCTGCGATCCACTGCCGTGTGCAGCGTGCCAGTCTCGTCCAGGAGCTCGTCGAGCCTGGAGTCGTCGAGCTCGAGTTCCAGCTCCTCGTCGAGATCGTCGGTCATTTCCCGGATGATGCGTTCGCGCTTGGCCATTTCAGGAGTGCGGTCGGATGCGGTCATGGGTCTCTCACTCGGCGGGGATGCCTGTCGTTCCCGACCATCGACGGGGTTTATTGCGCCCATGTGACACCGGCGCCCCGGCGGTTCCGAAATGGCTTGCCGAAGCCGTCACACCGGCAGCGCGATCGAATATTTCACCTGGCTCAGCGCGAAGCTCGACTCGATCGAGGCGATGCCGTCGAGCCGGGTCAGCTTGGTCTTCAGGAAGGTCTCGTAGGAGGCGAGGTCGGCCGCGACGACGCGCAGCAGATAGTCGCGATTGCCGGTCATCAGATAACATTCCAGCACCTCGTCCCATTTCGAGATTGCCCGGGCAAAGCGATTGAGGTCCTCCTCCTTCTGCCGCGCCAGCTTGATCGAGATGAACACGCTGACATGCAGCCCCAGCGCCTTCTGGTCGACGGTCGCGATGTAGCGCGAGATGACGCCGCGCTCCTCCAGGAGCTTGACCCGGCGATGGCAGGGCGAGACCGAGAGCCCGACCTTGTCGGCGAGTTCCTGCATGGTCAGCCGGCTGTCGTTCTGGAGAGAGCTGAGGATTTTTCGGTCAATGGCGTCGAGCTCGGGCATTGGGATGAAACCTGCATTTTATGGCCAGTCATTGGTATGGTATCCCAATATTGATGGGTATGACGCGAAAAATTGAGAAATCTGGCGGCGCCGGCAGGGGTATGATCGGCGTTATTTTCCGGAGCATCGCCATGCCCGCCGATTCCGCTCGCCTCGAAACCCTGACCGCACTTGCCCGCAAGGCGCTGTGGCTGTCGTCATGGACCATCCATCACGCCAACCATATCCGATCCAGCACGGACGGCCTGAAGGTCGGCGGCCATCAGGCCTCGTCCGCCTCGCTCGCGACCATCATGTCGGCGCTGTATTTCTCGGTGCTGCGGCCTGAGGATCGCGTCGCGGTGAAGCCGCATGCGAGCCCGGTGTTCCACGCCATCCAGTATCTGTTCGGCCGGCAGAGCCGCGAGAAGCTGGAGAACTTCCGCGGCTTCAAGGGTGCGCAGTCCTATCCCTCGCGGACCAAGGATGTCGACGACGTCGATTTCTCGACCGGCTCGGTCGGCCTCGGCGTCGCGCAGACGCTGTTCGCCTCGCTGGTGCAGGATTACGTCAAGGCGCATGGCTGGATGAAGGATCGCCGCGAAGGGCGGATGATCGCGCTGGTCGGCGATGCCGAGATGGACGAGGGCAACATCTTCGAGGCGCTGGCGGAGGGCTGGAAGCACGGCCTGCGCAACACCTGGTGGGTGGTCGACTATAACCGCCAGTCGCTCGACGCCGTCGTGCGCGAAGGTTTGTGGGAAAAGTTCGAGACCGTGTTCCGCAATTTCGGCTGGGACGTGGTGATCGTGAAATACGGCCGGCTGATGCGCGAGGCGTTTGCCGAGCCCGGCGGCGAGGCGCTGAAGCGCTGGATCGACAATTGCCCGAACGCGCTCTATGCGGCGCTGTGCTTCCAGGGTGGCGCGGCCTTCCGCAAGCATCTGCATGACGAGATCGGCGACCAGGGGCCGATCACCAAGCTGATCGATCGCCGCAGCGATGACGAGTTGCTGGCGCTGATGTCGAATCTCGGCGGTCACGACATGGCGAGCATGCTGGACGCCTTCGAATCCATCGATCACGATCGCCCGGTCTGCTTCATCGCCTACACCATCAAGGGCGTCGGCCTGCCGTTCCAGGGCCACAAGGACAACCATGCCGGCCTGATGACCGTCGCGCAGATGGAGAAATATCGCGAGAGCCAGGACATCCGCCCGGGCCACGAATGGGACAAGTACGAGGGCCTCGCGCAAGGCGCCGCCGAGCTCGACGCCTTCCTCGCGCGCGTGCCGTTCAACCAGGACGGCCGCCGGCTGACAGCGCCCGTCGTCGAGGTGCCCCAGCCGCTCGCGTTCAAGCCATCGCCGCAAATGTCGACCCAGCAGGGCTTTGGCCTCGTGCTGAACGAGATCGCGCGCAGCGACAGCGAGCTTGCAAAACGCATCGTGACGACATCTCCTGATGTCACGGTCTCGACCAATCTCGGACCATGGGTGAACCGGCGCGGCCTGTTTGCGAATGCCGAGAAGGCGGACTTATTCCGCAGCGAGAAAATTCCGTCCACGTTCAATTGGGACGCCTCGCCAAAAGGCCAGCACCTCGAGCTCGGCATTGCCGAGATGAACCTGTTCATCATGCTCTCGGCGCTCGGTCTGTCGCACCAGATCAATGGCGAGCGGCTTTTGCCGGTCGGCACGCTCTACGATCCCTTCATCGAGCGCGGCCTCGATGCGCTGAACTATGCCTGCTACCAGGATGCGCGTTTCATGGTGGCGGCGACGCCGTCCGGCATTACCCTTGCGCCCGAAGGTGGCGCGCATCAGTCGATCGCGACGCCGCTGATCGGCATGGCGCAGGACGGGCTCGCCTCGTTCGAGCCCGCCTTCGTCGACGAGCTCGCCGTGATCATGGGCTGGGGCTTTGACCACATGCAGCGCGATCCGGGCGAGGGCGGTTCCGTCTATCTGCGACTCTCGACGCGCAGCATCGAGCAGGCGCAGCGGATCATGACGCCGGAACTGGAGAAGGGCATCACCGACGGCGCCTATTGGCTGCGCAAGCCAGGGCCCAATGCCGAAGTCGTGATCGCCTATACCGGCGCGATCGCGCCCGAAGCAATCGAGGCGACCGGTCTCATGGGCGAGAGCCGCCGCGACATCGGCCTGCTCGCGATCACCTCGGCGGACCGTCTCCATGCCGGTTGGACCGCTGCACGGAAATTGCGCCGTGATCGCCGCGGCGTCCAGCATCTCAGCCACATCGAAAAACTGTTGGCGCCGCTGCCGCGCGACTGCGGCATCGTGACCGTGATCGACGGTCATCCGGCAGCACTCGGCTGGCTCGGCAGCGTGCGCGGCCATCGCGTCGAGGCGCTCGGCGTCGAGCAGTTCGGTCAGACCGGCACGCTCGCCGACCTCTATCGCCACTACGGCCTTGATGCCAACGCCATCATCGATGCGGCCGAAAGCCTCACCACCGGCGCCCCGGTGCTCCATCGCAAGATGGCGGTGTAAATCTCCGTCGTCGTCCTGGCGAAAGCCAGGACCCATACTCCGCGGCGGTTGTTGTAGGAGACAGACGGTAGACGCCTGAGCAAACCAACTGAACCCGGTGGTAATGGGTCCTGGCCTTCGCCAGGACGACGGCAATTGAGACCTTGCCACCCCACTGCTGTCCGCTCATATACTCCCCGTCTGCCGCAACGCTGGCCCCGCATATGGCGGGTTCAATTGCCGGCGCTTTCGTGCAAGGATGCCTGCCGAAACGCCCCCTCCAAGCCCCAAAAAGAGGTTAACGATGGTCAATCGCATGCAATTCTACATCGACGGCGCCTGGGTCGATCCCGCCGTCAAGAAGTCCACCCCGGTCGTCAATCCGGCGACGGAAGAGGCGATGTACGAGGTTGCGCTGGGCTCCAAGGCTGACGTGGACAAGGCCGTCACTGCTGCCAAGCGCGCCTTTGCAACTTTCTCCCAGACCAGCCGCGATGAGCGCGTCGCGCTGCTCACGAAAGTCATCGAGGTCTACAAGGGCCGTCTCAAGGAGATCGGTGCCTCCGTCTCCGACGAGATGGGCGCGCCCCTCCCGATGGCCGAAAAGCTCCAGGCCGGCGCCGGGCTCGGCCATCTCATGACCACGCTCGACGTGCTCAAGAACTACCACTTCGAAGAGCCGATCGGCACCGCCATGGTGCTGCGCGAGCCGGTCGGTGTGGTCGGCATGATCACGCCCTGGAACTGGCCGCTCAACCAGATCGCCTGCAAGGTCGCGCCTGCGCTTGCTGCTGGCTGTACCATGATCCTGAAGCCGTCGGAGTTCACCCCGACTTCGGCGCTGATCTTCGCGGAAATTCTCCATGAAGCCGGCGTGCCGAAGGGCGTGTTCAACCTCGTCAACGGTCTCGGCCCCGAGGTCGGCGCCGTCATGAGCGAGCACCCCGACATCGACATGATCTCCTTCACCGGCTCGACCCGCGCCGGCATCGACGTGGCCAAGCGAGCAGCGCCGACCGTGAAGCGCGTCAGCCAGGAGCTCGGCGGCAAGTCGCCAAACGTTATCCTCGAAGGTGCCGACCTCCAGAAGGCGGTGACCGGCGGCGTGATGCACATGTTCAACAACTCCGGCCAGTCCTGCAACGCGCCCTCGCGCATGATCGTGCCGCTGTCGAAGATGAAGGAAGTCGCCGCGATCGCGAAGGCTGTCGCCGACAAGACCAAGGCCGGTGATCCCCGCGCCGAAGGCACCACCATCGGCCCGGTCGTCAACCGTGGCCAGTGGGACAAGATACAGGGCCTGATCAAGAAGGGCATCGACGAGGGCGCAACGCTCGTCTCCGGCGGCCCGGGCCTGCCCGAAGGCGTCAACAAGGGCTTCTATGTCCGCCCGACCATCTTCGCCGACGTCACCCCTGACATGACGATCGCCCGCGAAGAAATCTTCGGACCGGTGCTGACCATCATCGGTGCCAAGGACGAAGCCGAAGCCGTGCACATCGCCAACGACACGCCCTATGGGCTGGCCGGTTACGTCACGGCCGACACGGTCGAGAACGCCAAGCGCGTCGGTCGCCAGATCCGCGCCGGCAACGTCAACCTCCAGGGCGTGCCCAACGACCGCACCGCGCCGTTCGGCGGCTACAAGCAGTCGGGCAACGGCCGTGAGTGGGGCAAATACGGCCTCGAGGACTTCCTCGAAGTGAAGGCCGTCGCCGGCTTCAACGCGGCGTAAGCGTTAGCGCCTGAACCAATACGACGCCGGAGCGGGAAACCGCTCCGGCGTTTTTGTTTTGCTGAAGCGTCTCGGCAATGCGAGGCGCCGTAGGGTGGGCAAAGGCGCGTAGCGACGTGCCCACCATTCCACGACGAACGAGCGATGGTGGGCACGCTTCGCTTTGCCCACCCTACGAGCGCAACACTATCCCCCGACCGCGCCCTGCGTGTTCACATACAGTGCGTAGATCGACTGGCTCGCCGCCATGAACAGGCGGTTGCGCTTGACGCCGCCGAAGCAGAGATTGGCGCAGCGCTCGGGCAGTGCGATGCGGCCGATCATGACGCCGTCGGGCGCGAACACCACGACGCCGTCGAGCTCGGGATCGCCCATGCCCCAGCCGCACCAGAGATTGCCGTCGATGTCGCAGCGCATGCCGTCCGGCGTGCCGGGACCTGCATCGATGAAGATGCGCTTGTTGGAGATCGTGGTGCCGTCGGCCGACACGTCATAGGCGAGGATCTTGCGGTTCGGTACGCCGCGCGATTCCACCACGTAGAGGATCTTCTCGTCCGGCGAGAAGCACAGCCCGTTCGGACCGAGCACGCCCTCGGCGACGATGGTCGCCTTGCCGGTTGCGGGATCGAGCCGGTAGACGTTGGGTTCGATTTCGGGCTCGGCCTTGTAGCCCTCGTAATTGCCGAGCAGGCCGAAGGTCGGATCGGTGAACCAGACCGCGCCGTCGGATTTCACCACGACGTCGTTCGGCGAGTTGAGCTTCTTGCTGCCGAAGGAATCCATCAGCACGGTGATGGTGCCGTCATATTCGGTGCGGGTGACGCGACGGCCGCCATGCTCGCAGGTAACGAGCCGGCCCTGGCGGTCGCGGGTGTTGCCATTGGCGAAATTGGAGGGTTTTCGGAAAACCGAGACCGCGCCGGTCTCTTCCTCCCATTTGATGATGCGCTGGTTCGGGATGTCGCTGCACAGGAGATAACGACCGTCGCCGAACCAGACCGGACCCTCGGCCCAGCGCAGGCCGGTCGCCAGCCGCTCCACGGCTGAAAGTTTTAGCCAGTATTTTTCGAAGCGGGGGTCCAGTGCTTTTATTGCCGGATCGGGGTAATAGGTCGCCGGCTGCCAGCCTTTAGGCCGTTCTTGGTATTGGGACGATGCATCGTTCATGTGCAATTCTCGTTGTTGCGTTCCCTCTCACCAAGTCTGCTATCATTAGAGACCTATGACCGCAAATCGGTCGCCAAATACGAGGGAAGAAATGCCGCGCATCTTGATGACGGGAGCTTCGGGCGGGATCGGAACGCGCCTGCGGAAACTGCTGCCGCCGATCTATCCGGACCTGCTGCTCTCCGACATCCGTCCGCCGGCCGACCTCGGGGCGAACGAGCAGTTCAAGGCGGCGGACCTGTCCGACATGGCTCAGGTCGAGGCGATCTGCGAGGGCGTCGACGGCATCATCCATTTCGGCGGCTACTCGGTCGAAGGCCCCTGGGACGATATCCTCCAGGCCAACATCATCGGCGGCTACAATCTGTTCGAGGCGGCGTACCGGAAGGGCGTCAAGCGCGTGGTGTTCGCTTCGTCCAACCACACGGTCGGCTTCTATCCGCGCCACCACAAGATCGGCACCGACGTCACCGTGCGCCCCGACGGGCGCTACGGCGTCAGCAAGGTGTTCGGCGAAGCCGTGGGCTCGCTCTACGCCGACAAGCACGGGCTGAAGGTCACCTGCATCCGGATCGGCAATTGCGACGAGCGGCCGCTCGATCATCGCCGGATCGCGATGTGGCTGAAGCCGGAAGACCTGGTGCAGCTCTGCCAGATCGGGCTCGATCATCCCGACATTCATTTCGAGGTGTTCTACGGCGTGTCGCTGAACGAGCGTACCTGGTGGGACAACCACCGCGCCTACGAATTCGGCTATCGCCCCACCGGCCGCTCGGAAGATCACGTGGCGCACGCGATGGCCGAGCAGGCCAAGCTGAAGCCCGATCCGATCGGCGATCACTACCAGGGTGGCGCGTTTGCCAGCGTGGAGTTCGATGGCGACACGAGCCGGATCATCGATTGGAATAAGCGGTAGTGGTTGATGCGTGTAGCTCAAGCCTTCGCCCCAGCGTAGGTGCGCTCCCTCGCCCCGCTTGCGGGGAGAGGGTTGGGGTGAGGGGGAGTCTCCGCAGGGACGAAATGGTGGTTTGAGCCCGCAACCACTCGCCGCCCGTCATTGCGAGCGTGGCGAAGCAATCCAGAATCCTTCCGCGGAAAGACTCTGGATTGCTTCGCTGCGCTCGCAATGACGCCTTGAGGGAGCATCACTCGCCAGCGAGCACATGACTCGCGGAGCTTTCCCATTGATCTAGGTCAACGTCCCTCCGGACATCGTGGCTCTCGATCTCTACGATCGCAATTCAGCAACCGTTGCTCCGATCACAGCCCAAGGGGCGGCGAGAGCCAAGACAATGAAAATCAAATTGTCAGTCGTCGCAATGCTCGCGATGATCGTGTCAGAACCGGCGAGAGCCGCAACGCTCAGCGACGCCGAGGCGACGTTCCTCGACCAGATCGTTACCGCATCGGTAGTGCTTGAGCAACGATGCGACGGTTACGAGGTCGACGGAGCCGGCGGCGTCCAGCTCGGCGCCCGGCTTCTCGGCAGCACCAATGCGGCGATGGCCATGATCGACGCCTATGCTGCAGCCATCAAGGCCCGCGATGGCGAGAACTACGATCCAGCTAAATTCCGTCCCGAGGTGTCCGACGCGGCCGGCAAAACGTTCAGGCGCGTCCGGACGGACCTGATCAGAGACCCGAAAGGCGCCTGTGCCAATTACGGCGATGCCAGCGTGGATCGCGGCGTTTTGAGACGGTACTGAACGTGCGTGTGTCCTGGCACGCACACGCTAGCGCTCAGCCTCCTCCCCCGCAATCCTTGCCAGATAATCCGACTTGCTGAACTGCATGTGATCCACACACAACTGCGCCAGTGCCCAACTATCACGGCCCTTCAACAGCTCGATCATCAGCTCGTGCTGGCGCCGCGATTGCGCGAGCCCCTCGCGGTCGGCGAGGTTCTTGGCGCGCATCGGTAGCGTCAGGCTCATGTAGTCCTGGAGCGAGCGCACCAGATAGGGATTGCCGCAGGCCGCGAACAGCGCGACGTGAAAGGCGTCGTTGGCTTCGTGAATGCCGCGGAGGTCCCGCACATCGGCCTTCGCGCAATATTGCCTTTGCAATGCGGTCAACTCGTCGATCAGGGCCTGCGGTGCGGGCAGGGGGATCATCAGCGCGGCCTGCCGCGTCAGCATTTCCCGGACCTCATAGATCTGCCGGACCTCCTCGGCCGAATAGAACCGCACGGTGGCGCCGACATTCTTCTCGCGGCGGACGATGCCGCGGCGCTCGGCATCCACCAGCGCCTGACGCACGAAGTGCCGCGAGGTGCCGTAAGCCGACATCAGCGCGTCCTCGGTCAGGCGCGCGCCCGGCGCGAGGCGGCCGAAGATGATGTCCTCTTCGAGCCGCGCGACGACGTCGTCCGGATCGTCGCGCCGGACCGTCATGCTGTCTGCGGTGTGAATGTCGGACATCCCCTCAGCCTCAGGCTCCGGCCGGTCTGTTCTGTGAAGCAGGGACGGCCCGGATTGTCAATAATTTGTGTCGCCAGCGGCGCCAGGGGCCAGAAATGAGCCCCGTGAGCAGCTACGTTATTGACAATCGGGGGGCAGGCTGTACCACAATGGCAGCTTGGAAGGAGCGGCATGATGACGAGTGGGTTGCGCAAGGGTCTGACGAGCTATGGCGATGCCGGCTTCTCGCTGTTCCTGCGCAAGGCGTTCATCAAGGCCATGGGCTATTCCGACGACGCGCTGGAGCGCCCGATCGTCGGCATCACCAACACCTATAGCGACTACAATCCCTGTCACGGCAACGTCCCGCAGATCATCGAGGCCGTGAAGCGCGGCGTGATGCTGTCGGGCGCGATGCCGTTCGTGTTCCCCACCATCTCGATCGCCGAGAGCTTCGCGCATCCGACCTCGATGTATCTGCGCAACCTGATGGCGATGGACACCGAGGAGATGATCCGGGCCCAGCCGATGGATTCGGTGATCGTGATCGGCGGCTGCGACAAGACGCTGCCGGCGCAGGTCATGGCCGCGATCAGCGCCGACCTGCCGACCGTGGTCATTCCCGTGGGTCCCATGGTTGTCGGCCATCACAAGGGCGAGGTGCTGGGCGCCTGCACCGACTGCCGTAGGCTGTGGGGCAAGTATCGCGCCGGCGAGATTGACGATGTCGAGATCGAGGCAGTAAACGGCCGCCTGGCGCCGTCGGTCGGCACCTGCATGGTGATGGGCACGGCCTCGACCATGGCCTGCATGATTGAAGCGATGGGTCTTTCGCTGCCGATGAGCGCGACGATCCCGGCGCCGCATGCCGAGCGCTTTCGTCTTGCGGAAGCCAGCGGCCGGGTTGCGGCGGAGATGGCCAAGACCAAGGGGCCGAAGCCGAGTGAATTTCTGACGCTGGCCTCCTTCAGGAATGCGCAGGTCGTGCTGCAAGCGATCGGCGGTTCGACCAATGGCCTGATCCATCTGACGGCGATGGCGCATCGCTCGCCGCACCGGCTCGATCTCGAAGTGTTCGACCAGATCGGCCGCGAGGTGCCGGTGCTGGTCGATCTCAAGCCGTCCGGCGAGCATTACATGGAGCATTTCCATCACGCGGGCGGCGTGCCGAAATTGCTGGCGCAGCTTGGCGATCTCGTCGATCTCGATGCGAAGACGATCACGGGCGAGAGCCTGCGCGATGTCGTCGCGAATGCGGAAGACGTGCCCGGCCAGGACGCAATCCGCCCGCGCAGCAATCCGATCAAGAAGGAAGGCGGCCTCGCCGTCCTGCACGGCAATCTTGCGCCCCGCGGCGCGGTGATCAAACAATCGGCCGCGAGCGCAAAACTGTTGCAGCACACCGGGCGCGCGGTGGTGTTCGAATCCGTCGAGGACATGACCCTGCGGGTCGATGATCCCGATCTCGATGTCACCGCCGACGACGTGCTGGTGCTGCGCAATGCCGGCCCCAAGGGCGCGCCCGGCATGCCCGAGGCGGGTTACCTCCCGATCCCGAAGAAGCTTGCGCGCAATGGTACCAAGGACATGGTGCGCATTTCAGACGCGCGCATGAGCGGCACGGCGTTCGGCACCATCGTGCTGCACATCACGCCGGAATCCGCCGTCGGCGGCCCGCTGGCGCTGGTCAAGAACGGCGATATGATCCAGCTGAATGTTGCAAAACGCAGCATCGAGCTGCTGGTCGATGCTGCCGAGCTGGAGCGCCGGCGCGCCGCCTTGAAGCCGGCAGCTGCGCCGGACGAGGCGCGGCGCGGTTACGCCTGGCTGTTCAACGAGACTATCATGCAGGCCGACGAAGGCTGCGACTTCGATTTCATGCAGAGGACTGGACCAAAGACTGAAAAGGGCTGACAACCACTCGAACGAACGCTCAGACCGCACAAGCGGCGAGCGATAAAACAGGGGGAGACGATGATCGCACGATCCATGCCAAGATTCTTATATCGGCTGGCAGCAACGGCCGCTGTTCTCGTCGTCACGGGCGCATCGGCGCAGGAGGTGAAGCATTATCGCTTCGCCTATGACCAGCCACGCAACACCGGCTATTCGATTGCGGGCGACCTCTTTGCCGACAAGCTCAAGGAATTGAGCAAGGGCACCATGATCATCGATCAGTATCCCGGTGCGCAGCTCGGCCAGGAGCCGCAGGTTCTTCAGCTCGTCAAGGCCGGGGATATTGAGTTCTCGATCATCTCCTCGGCCAACACCGCGACGATCTCGCCGCAAGCGGGCGTGATGTCGCTGCATTATTTGTTCCGTGACGAGAACCACGTGGTCAAGGGGCTCGCCGATCCCCGCGTATTCGAAGCCCTCAAGACCATGATCGACGAGACCACGCAGGGCCTGCATGTGATCGCGACCGGTTCGCAGGGCGTCCGCCACATGTACTCCAAGAGGGAGATTCACAACGTCGGCGACATCAAGGGCCTGAAGATCCGCGTGCAGGCGACCGCAACCGAGGACACCATGTTCCCGGCCTACGGCGCCCAGACCGTGCACATGCCGTTCGGCAGCGTCTACACAAGCTTGCAAACCGGCGTGATGGACGTCGCCGAGAACAGCATCAACGTCTACCTCGTCAACAAGCACTACGAGGTCGCGCCGGTGTTGAACATCACCGAGCACGAAGCCAACAACGCGTTGGTGTTCATCTCGGACAAGCTCTGGCAGAGCCTGTCGGCGGAACAGAAGGGGTGGGTGCAGACCGCGGCCAACGAGATCAGCTCGAAAGAGCCGGCGAAGGCGTTCGATCTCGAGCGGGCCGCAGCCGAGAAGCTGAAGAAGATGGGCGTCAAGATCGTCGACAACGTCGACAAGAAGAGCTTTGCGGCGATCGCCGACCCCTATCTCGACAAGCTCGCCAAGGAGCTCGGCCCGCACGCCGTGAAGATCAAGGACCTGATCCGGTCGATCAATTAAGGCCGCGATTTCCGTCACCCCCGCGAGTCGTCCCGGCGAAGGCCGGGACCCATACTCCGCAGCGGTGCTTGGGGCACGGTGGCTGTCAGCTTGCTTTCATCACAACGGCTTGGGGCTATGGGTCCCGGCCTTCGCCGGGAACAGTAATGGCCATCGCCGACAAGCTCGTGTTGCAACGCCAGCGTCACCTGAAGTGGCGCTGGCTCGACTGGCTCGAGCTCGCGCTGATGATCCTCTGTGGCCTGCTGTGCTTCGGCTTCTCGCTGTCGGTCACCGCCGACATCGTCACCCGCACCATCGGCCATCCCTGGCTGTGGTTGCAGGAGGTCACCTCGACGCTGTTCATCTATGCGATCTTCGTTGGCGCCGCGGCCGCGACCCGGCGCAACGACCACCTCTATCTCACCGCGATCTCCGAAGCGATGCATGGCGTGCCGCGGATCATCGTCGAGATCATCATCCGCCTCGTCGTGCTCGGCGTCGCCTTCTGCCTGATCTGGTACGGCTACCAGAACTATCTCCGCGGCTTCGGGAGTTTCCGCCTGCCGTCAGGCACCCCGATCGCCTCGCTCTATGCGATCATCCCATTGTCGGGCGTCCTGATCGGACTGTTCACCATCGAGCAGCTCGTCAACGGCCTGCGCAACGGTTTTGACCATCCCGAGCCGCCGGACGAGGATGTTGCGCCCGTCGTCACCGACGCACCGACGAGGGCGCAACTGTGAGCGCACCTGTTGTCCTGGCGTTGATGTCGATCTGCTTCCTGTCCTTCGGCTATCTCGGCGTGCCCGTGCCGTTCTCGCTGATGGCGGGCGTCTTCATCGGCGCGATCCTGTCGGATGTCTCGCTCGCGGCCATCATCCAGAAGATCTTTGACGGGATGGATTCCGAGGCGCTGCTGGCTATCCCGTTCTTCCTGCTGGTCGGCGAGCTCATGAGCTCGGCCAACGTGGTGGTGCGAATAGCAAATCTCTCGGTGTCGCTGGTCGGGCATATCAGGGGCGGGCTGTCGCAGGTCGTGGTCGTCTTCAGCATGTTCTTCTCGGAAATGTCGGGCTCGACCACCGCCGACGTCGCGGTGATGAGCCGCGCGCTGGGCGGCCCGATGAAACGCGAGGGCTACGAGCCCGCCTTCATCGCCGCGATCATCGCGTCTGCCTCGACCATCGCGGCCCTGGTGCCGCCGAGCATCACGGCCGTGGTTTATGGCGCGGTCGGCAACGTCTCGATCGCCGGCCTGTTCATGGCGGGCGTGGTGCCCGGCCTGATGATCGGCTTCGGGCTGATGATCTATTGCTATTTCTTCGGCCCCTCCGGCCTGCGCAAGCCGCGCGCGCCATTGCGGCAGGTGATGTTCGCGGCCGGTGACGCGGCGTTGCCGCTGATGATCCCTGTCATCCTGCTCGGCGGCATTTTGACCGGCTGGTTCACGCCGACGGAAGCGGGTGTTGTCGCCGTGGTCTGGATCATCCTGGTCGTGATCCCCGCACTCAACCGTGGGCATATCAGGAAGATCCCTTACGACTTCTGTCTCGCGGGCCTGATCTTCTCGCTGCCGCTGATCACGATCGGTGCCGCCAACGCTTTCGGCTGGATGCTCGCTTACTTGCGCGGCGCGAGCTACATCGCCGACATGATCACCTCGATCGCCGGCAACGATCCGCATTTGATCATGCTGCTGATGGTGCTGCTGTTCACCGTGGTCGGCGACTTCATCGAGCCGGTCCCGACCATCATCATCTTCATGCCGCTGGTGAACACGCTCACCGAGGCGGGCGACATCAACGGCGTCCACATGGGCGTGGTGCTGATCGCCACGCTCGCCTTCGGCCTGATCACGCCGCCTTATGGGTTGGTGCTGTTGATGGCTTCAAAATTCGTTGGCGTCAGTTTTGCAAAAGCGCTGCGCGCGGCATTGCCGATCTATGTCGTGTTCTTCGCCACCATTGCGTTCGTGATCTACTTCCCGAGCGTAGTGCTGTGGCTGCCGCAGCACGTGCTGCCGGAATCGGTCGGCTGCTTCAAGTCGCCGGCAGGGACGGGCTATATCTGTCCTAAGTGACGATCTGCTCGATGCGCCAGCCGGAATCGTCGCGGACATAGCGAAACGGCGTGCCGTGGCTGTTCTTGAAGTAGCTGCCCGAGAGCGATTTTGCCATGCCCTGCATCACCGCGTCATGGCAGACGAACAGCAGATGGTCGCCGGGACAGCGGTCGAGCCACGTGGAAACGCAGCGCAGCGCGCGCTCGGTCATGGCGTCCCAGTTCTCGCCGTCGGCGGGCAGGATCGAGACGAGGCCCGTCGCCGAGTTGACGCCATGCTTGATCATGAGGTCGCGGACGGGGAGGCCCTCAAAACTTCCGAAATCGAATTCGATGATGCCGTCATCGATCGTGAGCGGCACCGCGATCGCGTCGGCGATGATCTCGGCGGTTTTTGCCGCGCGCACCAGCGGGCTTGCGACGATGCGGCTGACGCCGACACCGCGCAACAGATCGGCGGCCTCGTGCGCTTGCCGCAGACCATCCTCGTTCAGCGGATTATCCGTTCGTCCCTGAAAAAGTCCCTGCCGATTCCAATCGGTCGCGCCGTGACGCAGGCTGCAGAACGAACGTGATGGTGTAGGCCCGCTCACTTGCCCTTGCTCGTGAACTTCTTCACGGCGACGCGAAAATCGTCCGTGTTCATCGCCATGATGATCTTGTGCTCCTCGGCGTCGAGCTGCTGCTTCACCGGCGTGGCGGCAGCCTGGTAGACCAGCGACTTTGTGCCGGCGATCGCGGCGGGCGGATTTTGCGCGAGCCGCTCGGCAAGCTGCCGCGTGGCCGCCTTCAGCTCGGTCGCGGGAACGATCTTCGCGACCAGTCCCCATTCATGGGCCTGCTGCGCGGTAAAATTGTCTTCGGACAGGAATATCTGAAGCGCGCGGCGGGAGCCGACCGTGCCGACGATGCCGACCGTAGAGCCGCCATCCGGCGAGACGCCGATCTTGGCATAGGCCGGCGTGAATTTGGCGTCCTCCGCGGCGATGCAGAGATCGGTGACGAAGGCGAGCCCCATTCCGGCACCTGCGGCCGACCCGTGGACGCTCGACAGCGAGATCTTCGGCATGCGCCGGATGATCTCGATGAAGGAATGATAGTGCTTCAGCAGTTGGCCTACGACCGGCGTCACGGTGTTGGCTTCAGCCGCAGCGCCGATCGTCTGCAAATCGCCGCCGGCCGAGAAGGCGCGGCCTTCGCCCTCGATCACCAAAACCCTGATGGTGTCGTCGCCTTCGATAGTGGCCGCGAGCTGTTCGAGCTTTTGCGCGATTGCGAGGTTGATCGAGTTGAACGCCGTGGGGCGGTTCAGCGTGATGGTCGCGATCGGGCCGTCGATCCGCAGCAGCGCGGGATCGTCGGGATGGGAGACGGGAGCTGGCATCTGAGAAATCCCCGGCAGGAGGTGGTTGCTGCAACTAAATCGCAGAAGGCGAGGGGTGACAATCCCCGGCCGCCAGTGCCCCGTGGACCACCCTTGCGAAAGCCGGAACGATAGGCTCAAATGGGCCTGCCATCGTTTAGGGACGGACACGAGCGCCGGCTCCTCAATCGACGAGGCTGACAAGCCAAATCAGCAAGAGAGGGGACGACGTGGGGTATACCTGTGTCCAGAAGGTCGGTGTCCAGAAAGTCGGGCTGTTCCAATGATGGATGGTCCGGTGATCATTGTCGGTGCCGGCCATGGCGGCTACCAGGTCGCGGCATCCCTGCGTCAGGCGGGCTTTGCCGGGCGCATCTGCCTGATCAATGACGAGGCGCATCTGCCGTATCAGCGGCCGCCTTTGTCAAAAGCCTACATCAAGGGTTCCGCCGGGCCGGACAGCCTGATGTTCCGGCCGGAGAAATTTTACCAGGACCAGACCATCGAGCTGATCGCGGGCCGCGCCGTGTCGATCGATCGCGCCGGGCGCAAGGTGCTGCTCGCCTCGGGCGAGACGCTTGCCTACGGCCACCTCGTGCTGGCGACGGGCGCGCGCAACCGGCTGCTCGATCTGCCCAACGCGAATCTGCCTGACGTGAAATATCTGCGCATCCTCGACGAGAGCGAGGCGCTGCGCGCGATTATTCCCTCGAAGAAGCGCGCCGTGATCATCGGCGCCGGCTTCATCGGCCTGGAGTTCGCGGCGACGGCGCGGATCAAGGGCCTCGAGGTCGACGTGCTCGAGCTCGCCCCGCGCGTGATGGCGCGCGCGGTGACGGCGGAGGTCTCGGAGTATTTTCAGGCGCGGCATCGCGAGGCCGGCATCCGCATTCATCTCGGTGTGCAGGCCACTTCCATCGAGGCCGAGGGCGGCAAGGTCACCGGCGTCAGCCTCAGCGACGGCCGGCATCTGCCCGCCGACCTCGTCGTGGTCGGCGTCGGCGTGCTGCCGAACATCGAGCTCGCGGCGGAGGCAGGGCTGCCGGTCGCCGCCGGCATCATCGTCGACGAATATCTCTCGACCGCTGATCCCTACATTTCGGCGATCGGCGATTGCGCGCTGTTCGCAAGCCCGCGTTTCGGCGGATCGTTGCGGGTGGAGTCGGTGCAGAACGCTACCGATCACGCCCGTTGCCTGGCGGCGCGGCTGACCGGCGACAGCAAGGTCTATGACAGCCATCCCTGGTTCTGGAGCGATCAGGGCGACGACAAGCTCCAGATCGCAGGCCTCACCACCGGCTACGACCGCGTCGTGCTGCGTGGCGATCCCGCCAGGAAGGCGTTCTCGGCGTTCTGCTATAAGGGCGACAAGCTGCTCGGCATCGAGTCGATCAACCGCGCGGGCGATCATATGTTCGGCCGCCGCCTGTTCGGCATGGACCGCTCGATCACGCCGGAGCAAGCCGTGGATGAAAGCTTTGATCTGAAGGGCGCGCTGGCTTGAGTCTTCTCCCTCTCCCCGTTCTTACGGGGAGAGGGTTGGGGTGAGGGGCCTCTCTCCACAGATGAGATGATCGCGAGACCTGTACCCCCTCACCCGGATTGCTTCGCAATCCGACCTCTCCCCGCAAGCGGGGCGAGGTAAGAACGGCATCAGCCGGCGTTGAGAACTGCGGCAACCTCCGCGGCCGTCGGCATCGACGGCCCCGCGCCCATGCGCTGCACGCTGATCGACGCTGCGGCGTTGGCGAAGGCGAGGGCTGCGCGCAAGGCCACGCCTTCCGCCAATTGCGCGGCGAGCGCGCCGACAAAACAATCGCCGGCGCCGGTAGTGTCGACGGCCTTCACCGTGCGTCCCTGCACCGAAAATTCCTCGCGGCCGGCGAGCGCGAGCACGCCGCGCTTGCCGAGCGTGACGCAGATGGTCTGGTCCGCGCGCGCCTGAAGCCCGCGCGCCACAGTGATGATCCGCGCGGCCTCGTCGTTGTCTGACAGTTCTGCGCCGGCGAGGAAGCCGAGCTCAGTCTCGTTCAGCACGAGGATGTCGACCAGCGCGAGCATCTCGCGCGACATCTTCTGCGCCGGTGCCGGGTTGAGCAGCGTCGTGGCGCCAGCTGCGCGAGCGCGTTGAAAGAATGCGGCAATGGTCGGCAGCGGGATTTCGAACTGACTGACGGCGACGTCACCCTTCGCCAGCGGGACGGCCGCGACATCATCAGCGCTGACCAGCGCATTGGTGCCGGGAATGACGACGATGGTGTTGTCGGAGGCCGCGACCGTGATGATGGCGGTGCCGGTGTGTGCCTCCGCCGTCTCCCTGAGCGAGCCGAGATCGATGCCCTGTGCGCCGAGAAAAGCCTTCAGCTCGTCACCGAAGGAATCCTTGCCCAACCGCCCGATCAGCGTGGTCCGCACGCCAAGCCGTGACGCCGCGACCGCCTGGTTCGCACCCTTGCCGCCCGGAAAATACAGCACCTGTCGGCCGGCGACGGTCTCGCCGACCTTCGGGTGGCGATCGGCAGTCGCCACCACATCCATGTTGATGCTGCCGGCGACGAAGACGCGTCCCATAAACAACCCTTTCGAAGCCTAAACCCTGACTTCGAACTCGTGCCTGACTTTGGCGATGTCGACAAGGGTCGGAAGTCCCGCCTCGTTGCCGAGACGCTGGATCTTGTAGGTCGAGGCCGCCCGGGCAAAATCAAAATGCTCACGCCAGCTTTTGCCGGGATGGGCCAGATAAGAATAGACATAGGCGCCGTGGAACACGTCGCCGGCGCCGTTGGTGTCGATCACGCGCTCGCGCGGGATCGGCATCGCCGGCATGGTCTCGACGGCGCCGGTCTCGTTGTACCAGAGCAGTCCCTTCTCACCCATGGTGATGCCGCCGATCTTGCAGCCGCGGCCCTTGAGATAATCGAGCATCTTCTCCGGCGTCAGGTCCATCTGTTCGCACAGGCGCTCGGCCACGATCGCGACGTCGATGAATTCCAGGAGCTCATGCGTGTTGGTGCGCAGGCCGCCGCCGTCGAGCGAGGTCAGGATGCCGGCCTCGCGGCAGACTTTAGCGTAGTGCAGCGCGGCGTCCGGTTGATGGCCGTCGACATGCAGCACGCGGCAGCCGCCGAGGTTGAGCATCGGGAAGGGGTGGATGTGATCGTCGTCGCGGCAGCGGACGATGGCGCGCTTGCCGTCCTTCGGCATGATGAAGGACAGCGAGGACTGATTCACCTTCCGCCCATGCAGCGAGATTCCGTACTTCGCGCACATGTCCATGAACATGCGGCCGAGCCAGTCATTGGCCGCGGTGGCGATGAGATCAGGCACGATGCCGAGCTTGGCGCAGCAGAACGCCGCCGTGACCGCGTTGCCGCCGAAAGAGACCGCGTAGTCCGTCGCCACGTGCTTCTCGTCGCCGGTCGGCATGTGGTCGGTGATGAAGACGACGTCGATATAAGTCTGTCCGATAAAGAGAGCCTGCATTGGTTGTCCGTGATGCGCTGGGTGGTCCCGGCCGGCCTGCTTACCTTAGCACCGCTTCCGCGGGAGAAACGCCAAAATTATTCGCAATGCCATGGCCATAGGCGCTTGAGGTCGGCACGGGGCCGGAATACGACCATGACAGGGCCATGCCAAGCCCGGACAAATGCCGTGTCTCGGCCGGTTGTTCCCGGTCCATAAAAAAGGGGGGAATATGATCACCGGCCTCGATCACGTCGTCGCTCTGGTCCAGGATATCGGTGCGGCAAAGGCGGCCTATCAGACGTTGTTGGGGCGGGCGCCGGCCTGGCAGAATTCCGGCGAGGGCGCCGACCGGGTGCTGTTCACGCTTGCGAACATGACCATCGAGCTGATGGCGCCGAGCGGGTTCAGCTTGACCGCCGACCGGATGCGCGCACTGCTCGACGACCGCGAGGGCGTGCTCGCCAGCCTGTGCTTTCGCGTCGCAGACATGGGCAAGATGCACCGGCGGCTCGACCGGGTAGCGCTCAAGCCGGATCCGGTCGCCGAGGTCGCAAGCAGCGACGTCGCGACGAGCGCGGTCCTGCACTGGAAGCGCACGCGGGCCGCGACCGAACTCACCCGTGGCGTGCGCATGTTCTTTCTCGAACTCGCCGAGGAGCGTCCACTGTCGGCTGCGACCGACATCGCGCCGATCGACGCACTCGACCACGTCGTGATCACCACCGAGGATTCCGACCGCGCCGCGGCGCTCTATGGCGCACGGCTCGGGCTCGACCTGGCGCTGGATCGTTCGCACCAGGATTGGGGCCAGCTGATGTTCTTCCGCTGCGGCGATCTCATCGTCGAGGTGGTGCGCCGTCCCGTGGCGGGCGGCGACTCCCTGCACGACCGTCTCTGGGGCTTGAGCTGGCGGGTCGCCGACATCGACGCCACGCGCGCCCGCCTGCTCGCCGCCGGCCTCGACGTCACCGAAGTGCGCAACGGCCGCAAGCCGGGCACGCGGATCATGACGGTGCGGAACGGCACCTGCGGCATCCAGACGGTGCTGCTGGAGCGCTCGCCGAAGCCGGTGGATTGAGGTCGGCTCTCTCTTTTCGAAGACTCCCGTAGGGTGGGCAAAGCGAAGCGTGCCCACGTCTTTGCCCAATTGATGCGAAGACGTGGGCACGGCGCAAGGGCGCCTTTGCCCACCCTACGAAACCGGCTTGCTTGGCTTTCACTGTTGCGAAACTATGCGGCGGGCTGGGCGCGTGGTACATGGCATACCGAGAGTACCCAGCGAGCACCGGTTTGGCGAAGGCAAAGCAAACTCTGAGATGGCAGCGCGACCCCGAAGGGATGCGGCTGCGGATTCTCGAAGCCGCCAAGCAGGAGTTTTCGACCCACGGGCTCGCCGGCGCGCGCGTCGATCGCATCGCGGCCAAGGCCGGCGCCAACAAGCGCATGCTCTACTACCACGTCGGAAACAAGGACGAGCTCTATCTCGCGGTACTGGAAGGCGCCTATGACAAGATCCGCAGCGAGGAGCGCGGGCTCGATCTCGAACATCTCGATCCGCCCCAGGCCATCAGGCGGCTGATCGAGTTCACCTGGAATTATTTTCTGCGCAATCCCGAATTCCTGTCGCTGCTTCAGACCGAGAACCTCGCGCGCGCAAAACATTTGAAGCGCTCGGCCAAGGTCAAGTCGATGCACTCGCCCTTCGTCGAGATGATCCGCACCGTGGTGCGGCGCGGCGTGGACTCTGGCGATTTCCAGGTCGCGGTCGATCCGGTGCAGCTCTACATCTCGATCGCGGCGCTGAGCTTTTTCTATCTGTCGAACTCGGCGACGCTGAGCGTGATCTTCGGCCGCGATCTGCTGGACAAGAAAGCCAAGGACGAACGGCTGGCGCATATGGCCGGCCTGGTGCTGGCGGCGCTGACCGGGCAGTCGGCGGAGCTGCTGGAGATCGTCAAGGCGCCGAAGTCGCGGGCCAAGGTGGCGCAGACGGTTTAGCGGCGAAGCCCGCGTACTCGTGAAGGGCGGACGTATCGTCTGCTGTTTCCTCAACCTCAGCTGTCATCGCCCGCGAAAGCGGACGATCCAGTATTCCAGAGGCGGTGAGGGGATCCGGAGAAGCCGCGGCGTACTGGATTCCCCGCTTTCGCGGGGAATGACACCGAGGGTGCCGCGCGATTGGCTGGTCGCTTAAGAGGTGCACGACCCCCACGAGCGTCGGAACCGCGCGCAAAACGTCACAGGGAAACCACTGGACAGTATTTATCCAACGGGTTAATTTCTCCCCCGAACGAAGAAGACGACCGGGAGTGAGACGTGGCTGAGTTGAAGCCGCAGAGTGCGGTGTCCAAGATGCTGAATGCGGCCTGGATCCGGCCGTTTTTGTTCCTGGTCTTCATCGTCGTGGCCTGGGATCTCGCGATCCGGCTGTTCAGGATTCCCGCCTACCAGATTCCGTCGCCGGCCGATGTCGTCGCGGTCCTGTGGACCGACTGGCCGGAATTGCTGCGCCAGTCATGGCCGACCACCTATGCGACCGTCTGCGGCTTCGCGCTGTCGGCGCTGTTCGGCATTCCCGTGGCGATGCTGATCGCGGGCTCGAAGACGGTCGAGAGCTACGTCTATCCGCTGCTGGTGTTCTCCCAATCCGTGCCGAAGATCGCGATTGCGCCGCTGTTCGTGGTCTGGTTCGGCTTCGGCATCATTCCAAAAGTGATCTCGGCCTTCCTGCTCGGATTTTTCCCGGTGGTGGTCTCCGCCGTGCAGGGCTTCAAGTCGGTCGACCCCGATATGGTGGATCTCGCCCGCGCCATGCAGGGCAGCCGCTTCCAGGTGTTTTGCGCGGTGAACCTGCCGCATGCGCTGCCGGCGATCTTCTCCGGCCTCAAGGTGTCAGTGACGCTCGCCGTGGTCGGTGCCGTCGTCGGCGAGTTCGTCGGCTCCAACTCCGGCATCGGTTATGTGATGCAGCGCTCGATCGGCACATTCGATTTGCCGACGATGTTCGCAGCGCTGGTGATCCTGGCGCTGCTCGGCGTGATCCTGTTCTGGATCGTCGACCGGATCGAGAAGCTGGTCATTCCCTGGCATGTCAGCCAGCGCGAGGACGTGATTTTCGCCTCTTAGTTTAAGCAACGGCCACCAACGGCCGAAACATAACGACAAGGGAGAGTGACAATGAAGCGGTGGATAGGGGCTGTCTCGACGGCGCTGATGATGTTCGCGGTCGCACCGGCGCAGGCGGCCGACAAGGTCGTGCTGATGCTGAACTGGTACGTCTATGGTGAGCATGCGCCGTTCTATTACGGCAAGGCCAAGGGCATCTATGCGGCCGAGGGCATCGATCTCGAGATCCAGGAAGGCCGCGGCTCGGCTGCGACCACGCAGGCCGTTGCGGCCAAGACCGCCGATTTCGGCTATGTCGACGTGCCCACCATGATGCGCGCCGCGATCAAGGGCGCGCCTGTCATCGCGACCGGTGTGCTGCTCCAGACCAGCCCGATGTCCGCCATGGGTTTTGCCGACAAGAACATCAAGAAGCCCGAAGATATCAAAGGCAAGACGGTCGCGATCACGCCGGCCGATTCCATGACCCAGATCTGGCCGCTGTTCCTGAAGAAGACCGGCCTGAAGGAGAGTGACTTCACCACCGTTGCCGGCGACGGCCAGACCAAGCTCAACGCCGTCATCAACGGCCAGGCGGATCTCCTGCTCGGCTACGTCATGGACCAGTCGATGAAGATCAAGGACGCCACCGGCAAGGACGTCTATCCGATCAAGTTCGCCGACTACGGCATCAACATGGTCTCATCCGGCATCATCGCCAACTCCGACTATGTGAAGGCCAATGCCGATCTCGTTCGCCGCTTCATGGCTGCGACGACCAAGGCGGTCGAAGCCGCCGAGAAGGAGCCGAAGGCGGCGGCACAGTCGATCCTCGATGCCAACCCGAAGGGCGGCAAGATCGATACGTTGACGCAAGGCTTTGAGCTGACCATTCCGCTCTACCGGACGCCCGAGACCAAGAGCAAGCGGCCGTTCCAGGTCACCGACCAGAACATGACCGACAGCGTCAATCTGATGGTCGAATATGGCGGGCTCGATGCCAAGGCCAAGGACAACCCGAAGGCGTTCTACACCAACGACTATCTGCCGAAGGGCGACTCGTGAACCAACCTGCAAGACCTGACAACGCCGTGCAACCGGCCGCGCATCTGAGACTGGTGAGCGACCGGGCCGGCAACGATGCGTCGGGCATCAAGCTGGCCGGCGTGTCGAAGACCTACCGGACGCGCGACGGCGATGTGCCGTCGCTGCGGCCGCTGGATTTCCACATCAACGACGGTGAGTTCTTCGTCGTGGTCGGGCCAAGCGGCTGCGGCAAGTCCACGCTGCTCAAGCTGATCTCGGGATTGCTGCCGCCGACATCCGGCGAGATCCTGGTCGAGGGCGAGAAGGTGACGACGCCGCACGGCAATGTCGGCATCGTCTTTCAGAACGCACTGCTGCTGCCCTGGCGCAACATCCTCTCCAACGTGATGCTGCCGATCGACATGAAGCGGCTGCCGCGGCAAAAATATCTCGAACGCGCCAAGGCGCTGTTGAAGATGGTCGGGCTGGAGGGTTTTGAGAGTAAGCTGCCCTGGCAGCTCTCCGGCGGCATGCAGCAGCGCGCCTCGATCTGCCGCGCGCTGGTGCATGATCCCAAGATCATGCTGATGGACGAGCCGTTCGGTGCGCTCGATGCGCTGACGCGCGAGCGCATGAATGTCGAGCTGATGCGGATCCAGCGCGAGACCAGGAAGACCGTGCTCCTGATCACGCATTCGATTCCGGAGGCCGTGTTCCTCGCTGACCGCGTGCTGGTCATGACCGAGCGTCCCGGTGCGATCGCCGCGATCTACGACGTGCCGCTGCCGCGCCCGCGCTCGCTCGACGTGATGGCCGATCCGGTCTTCACCGAGCTCGTGCAGCGCATCCGCAAGCATTTCTTCTCGCAGGGTTCACTGGACTAACGACCATGGCACCGCGCCTGAAACTGCGAGACATCGCGTTCTTCGAACGTCCCGTGCAGTTCGCGCGGCCGTTCCGCTTTGGCGCGATCACGATCAAAGCGACGCCGCAGCTGTTCGTGCGGGTCGAGATCGAGCTCGAGGGCAGGGGAACCGCCGTCGGTGCCAGCGCCGAGCTGCTGGTGCCAAAATGGTTCGACAAGCGGGCGGAGCTGTCGCCGGCGCAGACGGTCGACGAGTTGCGCCGCTCGCTCGTAATCGCGCGCGGGCTCTATTTGGCGCGGACTGAATTCCTGACGGCGTTCGATCTGCACGCGTCGTGCATCGGTGCCCAGGTCGCAACCTGCGCGAAAAAGAACATGCCGGCGCTGGCTGCGGCCTACGGCCCGGCGGAGATCGACAAGGCGGTGCTCGATGCGGTGCTGCGTGCCGTCGAGACCAATTTCTTCGACGGGATGGCCGGCAACATCCCCGGCATCGATGCGCGGCTTTCGCCCGATCTGAAAGCCACTGACATCGCGCAATTTCTCGCAAGCCGAAAGCCGCTGCCGCGCGTCGCGATCAGGCATACCGTTGGTCTTGACGACACGGTTGAAGGCGAAGGCGGCGTTGCCGATATCAGCGAGAATGCCAGCGCACGCTATTTCAAGCTGAAGCTGTCCGGCGACTCCACGGCGGATGCGGCGCGGCTGGCGCGCATCGGCAAGGAGCTCGATACGCTCGGACGGGACTACAAGGTCACGCTCGATGCGAACGAGCAGTACGCCGATCTTGCCGTGCTGCGTGCGCTGATGGATCGGCTCGATCATGACTCCGCTTTGAGACCGATCTCGTCGCGCCTGCTCTATGTCGAGCAACCGATGCCGCGCGACATCACCCGGCAATCTCCGCTCGGCTCCCTGGCCGCACATGGCTTCATCATCGATGAAGCCGATGATTCCTACGATGCGTTCCCGTCGGCGCGAGCGCTCGGCTATTGCGGCATTTCGTCGAAATCATGCAAGGGGCTCTACAAGTCCATCGTCAACGCGACGCGCGCTGCGAAATGGAGCGCAGGCGGAGCGAGGTTCTTTGTGACGGGCGAGGATCTGACGTGCCAGGCTGGCCTTGCCGTGCAGCAGGATCTCGCGCTCGGCGCCTTCATCGGTATCACCCATGCCGAGCGCAACGGCCATCACTATGTCGATGGTTTTGGCGAGACGCCCGCCGCTGAAGCGCAAGCCTTCGCGGCGGCGCATCCCGATCTCTACGCCGATGCCGGCCATGGCATTCGGCTCAAAATCCACAACGGCGATCTCCTGACGGGATCGCTCAACGCAACGGGCTTTGCGACGTCGGTCCATCCGGACTGGTCGGCGCTGGCCCCGCTCGAACAGCCAAAACCACTTCAGGAGCAATTGGCATGACCACCCAACGCCTCGGCCTCATCATGAACGGCGTCACCGGCCGCATGGGGCTCAACCAGCATCTGATCCGCTCGATCGTCGCGATCCGCGACCAGGGCGGCGTTCGCTTGAAGAACGGCGACCGCGTGATGCCCGATCCGATTCTGGTGGGCCGCAGCGCCGAGAAGGTGGAGGGGCTTGCGAAACAGTACAACATCACGCGCTGGACCACCGATCTCGACGCCGCGCTCGCCGACAAGAACGACACGATGTTCTTCGACGCCGCGACCACGCAGGCCCGGCCCGGCCTGCTGACCCAGGCCATCAACGCCGGCAAGCACGTCTATTGCGAGAAGCCGATTGCGACGAATTTTGAAGAAGCGCTGGAGGTCGTCAAGCTTGCGAATGCCAAGGGCGTCAAGCACGGCACGGTGCAGGACAAGCTGTTCCTGCCCGGCCTGAAGAAGATCGCCTTCCTGCGCGATTCCGGCTTCTTCGGCCGCATCCTCTCGGTGCGCGGTGAGTTCGGCTATTGGGTGTTCGAAGGTGGCTGGCAGGAGGCGCAGCGGCCGTCCTGGAATTATCGCGACGAGGACGGCGGCGGCATCATTCTCGACATGGTCTGCCACTGGCGCTACGTGCTCGACAATCTCTTCGGCGAAGTCGAGAGCGTGGTCTGCATCGGCAACACCGACATTCCCGAGCGCTACGACGAGCAGGGCAAGAAGTACAAAGCGACCGCCGATGACTCGGCTTACGCGACGTTCCAGCTCAAGGGCGGCGCCATCGCGCACATCAACATGTCCTGGGTGACGCGCGTCTATCGCGACGATCTCGTCACCTTCCAGGTCGACGGCACGCTCGGCTCGGCGGTCGCCGGCCTGTCCGACTGCATGATCCAGGCCCGGCAGGCGACGCCCCGGCCGGTGTGGAATCCCGACGAGAAGCGGCTGCACGATTTCTACGGCGACTGGCAGAAACTGCCGGATAACGTCACCTACGACAACGGCTTTAGGGAGCAATGGGAGATGTTCATCCGTCACGTCTACGAGGATGCACCCTACAAGTTCACGCTGCTCGAAGGCGTCAAGGGCGTGCAGCTCGCCGAATGCGCGCTGAAGAGCTGGAAGGAGCGGCGCTGGATCGACGTCGCCCCGATCAAGGTCTGAGGAGGGACACATGAACAAGCCCGTCCTGCAGATGTCGTCATTGTCGCTAAAACTGCCGAAGGCCGATCGCTTGATCGAGACCTACCGGCTCGCGGCGTCGCGAATTTTTCCGGCCAAACTTGAAGGCACGCTCAGCCGCATCGCGTTCTCGGCCGTGCACACCGTCGTCGATCCCTTCGCCGACAACGATCCCTGGCTCGCCGCCGCCGTCGACTGGGACAAGACCATCGCCTTCCGCGAACACGTCTGGGACCTCGGGCTCGGCGTTGCCGAAGCCATGGACACGGCGCAACGCGGCATGGGGCTGGACTGGCCGACCTCGCTGGAATTGATCACGCGCTCGGTCGCTGCCGCCAAACGGCGCAATGCGCTGGTGTTCTCAGGGGCTGGCACCGACCATCTCGCCGTGGAGGATGCCAAGAGTCTCGACGACGTGATCCGCGCCTATGAGGAGCAGATCTCGGCGGTCGAGAAGGTTGGTGGCCGCATCATCCTGATGGCGTCGCGTGCGCTGGCCAAGCTTGGCCGCAACGCCGACGACTACGCCAAGGTTTATGACCGCGTGCTGTCGCAGGTCCGCGAACCCGTTATCATTCACTGGCTCGGGGACATGTTCGACCCGGCCTTGACGGGCTATTGGGGCACCAAGGATCTCGACAAGGCGATGGACACGGCGGTAGCCATCATCAACGGCAACGCTGCCAAGGTCGACGGCGTCAAGGTCTCGCTGCTCGACAAGCAGCGCGAGATCGACATGCGCCGCCGCCTGGACAAGCGCATCAAGATGTACACCGGCGACGACTTCAACTATGCGGAGCTGATCGCCGGCGACGAACAGGGCTTTTCGCACGCGCTGCTCGGCATCTTCGATGCCATCGCGCCGGCGGCGTCCTACGCGCTGTCGCGGCTAGCTGCCGGTGACGAGGCCGGCTTCCACGATGTGTTGGGGCCGACGGTGCCGCTGTCGCGCCATATCTTCAAGGCGCCGACGCGCTTCTACAAGACCGGCGTGGTGTTCATGGCTTACCTCAACGGCCACCAGGATCATTTCACCATGGTGGGCGGCCAGGAGAGCACACGCTCGATGCTGCATCTGGCCGAGCTGTTCCGCTTGGCCGATCAGGCCGGACTGCTCGCCAATCCAGAGCTCGCGACGCGGCGGATGAAGACCGTGCTGGCCTCGCACGGGATCGACTCCTGATGCGTGATTTTTCGTCCGATCATCGCTGGCTGTCGCTGAACACGGCGACGGTCCGCAAGCAGGGTGACCTCGTCGAGATCATTGAGGCCTGCGCCAGGCACGGCATCCGCGCCATCGATCCCTGGCGCGACCAGGTCGCCGCCGTCGGTCTCGACCGCGCCGTGCGCGCCGTGCGCGACGCCGGCCTTGATCTCTCCGGCTATTGCCGCGGCGGCATGTTCACGTCCGATGCGTCGCGCCGAGGCGAGGTCCGTGACGACAACCGGCGCTGCGTGGACGAAGCCAAGGCCTTGGGCGCGCCCTGTATCGTGCTCGTGGTCGGCGGCTTGCCGCAATATTCACGGCCGGGCAGCGAGGCCTCGAAGGACATCGCCGGCGCACGGACGCAGGTCGAGGAAGCCCTGGCCGAGATGCTCGACTACGCCAAACAGGCAAACCTGCCGCTGGCGATCGAGCCGCTGCATCCGGCCTATGCGGCGGACCGCGCCTGCGTGAACACGACAAAACAAGCGCTCGACATCTGCGACCGGCTCGACCCCAGCCGCACCGGCTTGCTCGGCGTCGCGCTCGACGTCTATCACATCTGGTGGGACCCGGATCTGATGGACCAGATCGCGCGCGCCGGCAAAGACCGCCTGCTCGCCTTCCATGTCTGCGACTGGCTGGTGCCGACCAAAGACATCCTCAACGACCGCGGCATGATGGGCGACGGCGTCATCGACATCAAATCCGTGCGCAAAGCGGTCGAAGCGGAGGGTTTTGCCGGCTATTCGGAGATCGAGATCTTCTCCAATGACTGGTGGGGCAAGCCGATGGACGAGGTGCTGCGCACCTGCATCGCGCGGCACCGGACGGTGGTGTAGGGACCGCGAGCACGGCCCTCTCGGGCTTGCGAGCTGTTGCAGCATTGGCCAATCTTCGCTTCAATCGTCTCTCACGGTCCACGGGCGGCATAGCCGGAAACAAAGTCATAGAGGATCCATGGCATCAATCGTCATCGCCCAGGGCGGCGGCCCCACCGCCGTGATCAACCAGACCCTGTGTGGCGCCATCCTTGCCGCGCGCAGGCATGATCCGTCCGCGCGCATTCTGGGCGCGCGCTATGGCGTACGAGGCCTCACGGCGGGGAACATCGTCGACCTGACCACCATGCCCGAGGCCGAACTCCACCGCCTCGGCAACACGCCCAATTCGGCGCTCGGCTCGACCCGCGACAAACCAGATGCTGGCGCATGCTCTGATATCCTCGCGGCTCTGGACCGGCTCGGCGCCCGCGCCTTTGTTTATATTGGCGGCAACGACACCGCCGGAACGCTCGAACTGCTGCGGCAACAGTCGAGTGGTCCCTGCCATTTCGTGCATGCCCCCAAGACCATCGATAACGACCTGATGGAGAACGACCACGTCCCCGGCTTCATCTCGGCAGCCGCCTTCGTCGCCAATGCCCTTGTCAGCGTCGATCTCGATTTTCGCGCCATGCCCGGCATCTATGTGGCCATCGTCATGGGCCGCCATGCCGGTTTTCTCTCCGCTGCGGCTGCGGGCTGGCAGCAATCGCCCGACGATGCTCCGCATCTGATCTACACGCCGGAAAAGCCGTTCTCGGTTGTCCAGTTCCTCGACGACGTCGATGCGGTTTACACGCGGCTCGGCCGCTGCATCGTCTCGATGTCCGAGGGCGTGCAGGACGAAGCCGGCCGGCCCCTCGCCGAGGCGCTGGCGGGCGAGGCGATCGAGCGCGACGCCCATGGCAATCTGCAATTGACCGGCGGTGATCTCGGCATCGAGATCCAGAAAGCGCTGAAATCGCGTTTTCCCAAGGCCAGGGCGCGTGTCGACACACTGGGCTATCTGCCGCGCGGATATATCGGCGTGATCGACGAAACCGACCGCAAGGAGGCTTTCGACGCCGGCGCATTTGCCGCGCAAAGCGCCTTGACCGGCAGCGGCTCGGTGGTGCTGCATTATGACGGCGAGTGTATCGAACCTCGGCTTGTGCCGCTCGATCGCGTGGCTGGCAAAACACGCCATATGCCCGACGATTTCCTTGTCGGCAGCAATACCGTTTCGGAAGAAGGACGGCGCTATTTTCGGCGGCTTCTACCCAAGCGGCACGATATCTTCGCGCCGTTCGTATGAAATTGTCGGAGAGAGCATTCTCAACATGAGGCTCTTAGCCCGCAGGATGGGTTGAGCTCTTGCGAAACCCATCGCGCAGACAACCAACGCAGTGTCTAGTCCGTCTTGTTCGACCACCTGCAAGGATGAAGTTGATGGGTTTCGCTTTCGCTCTACCCATCCTACGGGCTGACCTCGTGGGCTTGCGAAACTTAGGCTTAACCTTCGATTGTGTTGATGGCACAAGTCAATCAGGCGGTGTTATAACCCTATGAAACGGCTTGGAATCGCTGTCGCGGTGACCACCATCTGCATTGGGGTGGTGATTCTTGCGTATCATGTGGCCTATCCTAGCCTAACACTGCGCTATCGCCTGACCCTCGTGGCTGAGGTCGATGACCAACCCAAGATGGGCACGAGCGTCGTTGAGGTCACATACAACGAGCAGCCCGAAGTGGGGAGCGGCCGCAACCTTGTTTTCGGCCATCGAGGCGAAGCGGTTGCTGTTGAACTCGGCGAGCGCGGGACGCTGTTTGCGCTCTTAGTAGCCGGCGACGATATCCGGTCGGCCCCCGAAACCATCGTATTCAGGGCATTTGGGTTTCCCGGTGGCATATTCCCGCAAGGTTCTGTCGAAGACGGATTTAGGAGAATTCGGCAACTGTCGGGAAAGCGCGAGCTGCAATTGGACAGTTTGCCGATGCTGGTTCGATTTCGCGATATGAATGATCCGAAGACGGTGGAGCGAGTCCATCCTCACAATCTTGCAGAGCGTTTCGGTCCGGGCTCAAAGTTGGTTCGCGCCGAACTGGAAATAGTCGCTACCGACAGTTGGCCGCTTAGCTCAGGCCATTTTGCGGGCGAACCGTTGACGACGGGTATTGAAAAGCGATTGAGTTGGTTGCCTCAATTCTATGATCGCATGCTCGATGGTCGCCGCTACCAGGCGGCTTCATCTGAATTGCAACTGGCTAATTCACTCGCTTCTGGAGCTTTCATGGCTCCATAGCACTCGCAGCCCGTAGGATGGGTTGAGCTCTTGCGAAACCCATCCTCCTGACAGCCAATGCAGTGTCTAGTCCCTCTTGTTCGACCCAACTGCTAGGATGAAGTTTGATGGGTTTCGCGGCGCTTTACCCGTCCTACGAGCTCACAGGCTTGCGACCTGGTCGGAGTGTTGAAGTCGCCTTCTGCTCGCTGCTCAGCGTGGCATGGAACTGGTCCAGGGCAGGTTCAACCAGCTTGGCGGCCGTCAGCATGGTCCCTCTGAATTGACGTCCGCTTTCTGCGGCAGAACGGTGATTGGTCGGTTCGCAGCTGGCTCGCCCCGGCCGCGAATGACTCTGAGCGGTCGATTTCGATCTGCCGTCGAGGAACAACGCACGATCCTGGCTGTGCCGCCGCGTACACTTGGAAATTCAGCGGCCGACAAGTGCTACGGCCTCCGGCGCTTCGGCAGGCGCGGCTTCGTTGGTCCGCATAAATACAAAACGGGATGCCACGGAGATCTGTGTGTCGGCGCCGCCATCTTGGCCGATGAGAATTAGTCCCGCTCCGCCATTAGCTACATTCAGGATGACGGGGGCGCCCTTCCACGTCCTGATTGGCTCCATTCCGACGATAAGAAATTCACCGATCGGCTGGTCAAAATATTGAAGCCTCAGCTGTGGCCCGACTTCTGCCGCCGCAAGTCCGAAACCCAGCTGTTTGGCGCGCGCATAAATGTCCGCCAGCAACGCAGTATCGGTCTGAAAGCCGAGTTCGGCCGCCGACACCGTGAATAGCTCTATGTCTGTTTTCGTGTCGCGAAGGGTAAAGATCGGCCGTGCGAGAATCTCGCCAGCCGAGTTTCCAATGCCGCAACCTGCCGCATCCAATGCGTTACTGAGGGCAAAGAAATTTGCAAAGGTCCCGATTGTGATCGTCTTCCACACGGGAACATCGACGGCGGATTTGATCAGAATTTGCGGCCTGTCAACTGACGGACCTTTCTTGAGCCTTAGCTGGTTCTGCAGGACATTTCGCGCCGTGCATTGAGCTCTGGCTTCGCTCGCAAACAGGAGAGCGCATGTGGTACAGAGCATCGCAACAACGAGAACGCGACAGTGGCGCCATCCTGGCGAATGACGCTGGATGGCATGGCAACTGACTTTCTTGCCAGCTGTGCGGCCCATAACGGACCCCTCTTGCGCAAATGCAGCGCCAATAAAATCAGACTTCAATATGTTCGGGCCGGTTCACGGCAAAAAGCCGTCATTCTCGCAGCCTATAGAGGTTGGTCCCGGAAATCCCGCAAAGGTTCAGCGAGGGTGACGTCGGATGACAAGCTCAACATAGGTCAGCGTGGGTGCCTTTCTTGCGCAAGTCTGCGGCGCCGCGCTACTTTCCCGGGGCCGTTTCAGTAGCCTCTACTACGGGGAGAGAGTCGGGTTGTGGCCCATCGTGTCAGTTGGCGCAGCGACAGTCTGGATTCCGGCGCGAACTGGAAGTCACCGGCTGAATGGCAAAGCGACGAGATTGACCCATGTGCAACATCAA
Organism: Bradyrhizobium sp. LTSP849; assembly: GCF_000938255.1. Lineage (GTDB taxonomy): Bacteria > Pseudomonadota > Alphaproteobacteria > Rhizobiales > Xanthobacteraceae > Bradyrhizobium. The sequence continues at coordinate 125,350 of NZ_JYMR01000005.1, forward strand.
GTCGCTGTGCTTTGCGGCTTATGGCGCGCATCGTTTCCGGATGGTCAGGTTTGGAGCGATTTCGGCGATTGGGACGATAGCTGTCTTGACGCTTGTTCAAGTTGGGCTTGCCGAAAATGGCCAGAGTGGCCCGAGTGCTCAACCATCGTTGCCACCAGCTCCAGGTACGAGGGACAGCCTGTTGCTGGAAGCACGTTTTCCGCAACCGCTGTCGCACAACGAAAATAATTCTCTGAGACCAATGGACCATTTCAAGGAATGCGAATCCTGTCCGGAGATGATCGTCGTTCCCTTGGGACAGTTCAGGATGGGAGCGAGCGAGAACGAGGTCGGGAGCACACCAGATGAAAGACCACAGCATCTGGTCATTTTCGCAAAAACGTTCGCCGCAGGTCGCTTCGCGGTGACATTCGATGAATGGGACGCTTGCACAGCTGCAAAGGGTTGCAGCTATCGACCCTCCGATCAAAATTGGGGGCGCGGAAAACAACCAGTCATAAATATTCGTTGGGATGACGCCAAAGAATACGTGGCGTGGCTATCGCGCAAGACAGGGCGACCTTATCGATTGTTGAGCGAAGCTGAGCGCGAATATGTTACGCGGGCGGGAACATCGACTGCATATTGGTGGGGCGATGATTTCAGAGCGCGTCAGGCCAACAGTCCCTCTTGTTCGATCAACTGCTAGGATGAAGTTTGATGGGTTTCGCAAGAGCTCCCATCCTGCGAGCGGCATAGGACGGTGGTGTAGGTCCCACAAGCACGGCCCTCATGGCCTGCGAGCCGGTTGCGAATGGCCCGGAGCCGTCATTGGCTCCCTAACAATTCGACCTGCTGCCGCAACCGACATAGGCGTTGACTCGGCCGGTGAGCCATTGAAAAAATGCATTTTATGAACGAGAGCCAGCCTCTTCTTGATTTCGATTCCGACTTTTGCCGCAAGATTGCTAAGTGGGGAGCAGTCATCTGCTTAGCATGGTTGGGGATCGCTATTTGCATTCTCGCTCTAGTCCATCCTGGTAGCCAATGTCCGGCCTGGACCATCTACGACAAGAACGGTGGGGCTACTTCGTTGTGGGTGATGGTGGGCTTCTTTACAGGCTTTCCCACGATCTGGCTTTGCTTCATTGTCCTGCGATGGAAGGGCTTCACCCGAAAAATCTACGATAGCGGCGCGGATAGCTATAAGCGCTTTCTAGCGTCGAAGGGTTGGGATTACCAAAGCAAACCTTCCGCTTACACCTTTCCTTTGAACTCGGTGTTCGTAGTCGTCATCGGGATGTGGAGCCTGTTTTGCTCAATGCCTCTCTGGGTGATGATCCTTCCTTGCTTTTAGAGACGGTGACCCAGAGCCTGCCCCGATGTATTCAAGTGGCCCATCGCGTCGTTTCGCGGCTATGCGGAATTTGATCGCTACCGGGGCATAACGGAGATTGGGCAAGCCTGCAGCAATCAAGCTCGGTTTATTAGTACGCGCCGGCCTGGCAATTGCCCACAACTCTCAACGCACAGGTGACGGACGGGCTCGTATTGGCCGCGGCCAGCATCGCGATCTTCCGACACAGGCCCCCTCACGAGAAATCCTGCGTCAGTATCGTCGCGAACTGCTCCAGCGCCCAGTCGACCTGGTCGCTGGTGATCACCAGCGGCGGGGCGATGCGGATGGTGTGCTCATGGGTGTCCTTGGCGAGGATGCCCTTGCCCCTTAGCGCCTCGCAGGCCCGTAGGATGGGTTGAGCTCTTGCGAAACCCATCGCCCTGACAACCAACGTAGTGTCTAGTCCCTCTTGTCCGATCCAACTGCGAGGATGAAGTTTGATGGGTTTCGCAAGAGCTCAACCCATCCTACGAGCTGTTGCAGCGCGTTGCCGCTCGCGTGACGCTCTGAGTCTGCTATAGTCGTTCGCTTGCACGCAGGGCTTTCCGGTGAGGCCAGATGCGACGACGTGCTTTCATGGTGCTCCTTGGCGGAACGGTAACATGGCCGTTTTCCGCGTGGCCCCAATCACGTGCGTCACGCCCGCTGATCGCCATCCTGGTGGGAATCTCGCCGGTGGGCGCATCGCCATTTCTCAAGGGGTTCGCGCAGCAGATGGAAGCCCTCGGGCGCGTCGAAGGTCGGGACTACGATACTGCGGTACGGTTTGCGGACGGCGATTTAGATCGCTTTCCAGGACTAGCGAGCGAAGTCGTGGGCCTTAAGCCAGATATCGTCGTCGCCGCAAACACCACAGCTGCCGTCGCCGCGAAGAAGGCAACCTCAACCATCCCGATTGTTTCGATAGCCTTGATTGAGCCCATAGAGAGAGGGTTAGTCGCAAGCCACGCCCATCCGGGCGGAAACTTGACGGGAATATTGATCTCGCTCGACACGCTGCTGGGCAAGCCGCTCCAGATTGCAACTGAGTTGCTTCCTGGTGCCAAGAAGGCCGGCTTACTCGTTAATGCTCATTCGGCTTCCAGTGCAGTTCAACGGCCGGACGCCGAGAGGGTCGCCGCCGCCCTGCGCTTAGAACTCGTGGTCATCGATGTCGCGACAAAGGATCAAGTCGAGCCGGCAATTCGACAGCTTGCACGCAACGAGATCGATATTGCGATTATACCTACCGATCCACTTTTCTTGACCGAGCGCCAACGGATCGCTGCCCTCCTGGCAGCGTTGCGCTTGCCAGCTGTGTACGGCCTACGCGAACACGCCGAAGTCGGAGGTTTGATCAGCTACGGGATCGACCTGCTTGCCAACTGGCGCCACGCGGCCGATCTGGTCGATAGGATACTCAACGGGACGGCTCCAGCTGAGATCCCGGTCGAGCTGCCGAGCAAATTGGAATTGGTCATCAATCTCAAGGCTGCCAAGACGCTTGGACTTGAGGTGCCGGCGGCGTTGATCGCACGCGCCGACGAGGTGATCGAATGAGGCTGCAGCATCAAGAAAAATCCTGCGTCAGGACCGTCGCGAACTGCTCCAGTGCCCAGTCGACCTGGTCGCTGGTGATCACCAGCGGCGGGGCGATGCGGATCGTGTGCTCATGGGTGTCCTTGGCGAGGATGCCCTTGCCCTGGAGCGCCTCGCAGTAGCGGCGGGCGCGGCCGGCCTCGGGATGCAGCTCGACCGCCAGCATCAGGCCGCGCCCGCGCACCTCGCGGATCGTGTTGGCACGGATGTCCTTCAAGCCTTCGAGAAAGCGCGCGCCCTGCGCGGCCGCGTTCTCGATCATGCCTTCCTCGACCAGCACGCGCATCGCCGCGCGCGCCACCGCGCAGGCCAGCGGGTTGCCGCCGAAGGTCGAGCCATGCTGCCCGGGTCGCAATGTCCCGAGCACGTCGTTGTTCGAGAGCACGGCCGACACCGGATAGAAGCCGCCGGACAAGGCCTTGCCGAGCAGCGTCACGTCCGCCTCGATGCCCTCGTGCTGTTCGGCGAGCAGCTTGCCGGTGCGGCCGAGCCCGGTCTGGATCTCGTCGAGCACCAGCATCACGTTGTGGGCGGTGCAGAGCTCGCGCACTTTGGTGAAATAGCCGACTGGAGGAATGATGACACCGGCTTCGCCCTGGATCGGCTCGACCAGGAAGGCGACGGTGTTTTGCGTGATCGCTGCTTCCAGCGCCGCCGCGTCGCCGAACGGGATGATCCTGAAGCCCGGCGCGAACGGCCCGAAGTGTCCGCGTGTCTCAGCGTCCGTTGAAAAGCCGACGACGCCCAGCGTGCGTCCATGGAAATTGTCGGCGGAGACGATGATCTCGGCTTCGCCGTCCGGCACGCCTTTCACCTCATAGCCCCATTTGCGCACCGACTTGATCGCGCTTTCGACCGCCTCGGCGCCGCTGTTCATCGGCAGCACCTTGTGGGAGCCGGTCAGCGCCGCGATCTCTTCATAGAACAAGGCGAGCTGGTCGTTGTGGAAGGCGCGCGAGGTGAGCGTCAGCCGGTGGGCCTGTTCCACCATCGCCGCCAGGATCTTGGGGTGGCAGTGGCCCTGGCTGACCGCGGAATAGGCGGAGAGGCAATCGAGGTAACGGTTGCCTTCGGTATCCCAGACCCAGACACCTTCGCCGCGCGACAGCACGACCCCGATCGGCGCGTAATTGTTGGCACCAAAGCGTGCTTCCGTTGCGAGGAGATCAATGACCGACGCGCTCATTTTTCGTCACTCCCATTGGGCAGCCTGGGACGTGCGCGATGCTGCCGATTTGCTCCGGCGTGTCAAATGGTTCTGCGCATCCACCGGGCATTTTCGGCGGGCCCGTCTCCTACTGTGCATGGGGTTGTTTTCGACATTTTTGTTTGGCCGGTGCTTTTCAGGAGTCCTGATCGCGATGCGCGATCTCCAGCGTGACCAAGCGTGCGAGCAGCGTCGCAGGGTAAAGCTGGCCAAACACCGCCTCGATGTTGCACAGGCTGCGCACGATCGGATGCACCGGCGCGACATCGCCATAACCGGTCGTCGTCAGCGTCGCGAAGCTGAAATAGATCACCTGGCTCGCCAGCGCCGGACTGTCCTCGACCTTCATGCCGGCGAACGCGGTCGGCACCAGCGAGCCCATGAAGGTGTAGAGCGCCGAGAAGATCACCGCGATCGTCATATACAACAGCACCGCACCGATCACGCGATGATAGGTCACGCGCCCCGGCGCGAAGGTCGCGCGGGCCACCGCCCAGGCCATTGTGGTGCCGACGATGAACCAGGAGCCGGCAAAGAGATTGAGATCGAGGATGGAGGGCGACCTGATCCGCAGGATCGCGCCGACCGTGATCATGCCGAGCGCGATCAGCATCGCCACGACCGCGACCGGGCTGCCCGAGATCACGAAGATGCCGACGACGAGCAGCAGCGCCAGCACCAGCTCTGAGGCCTGAAAGGCAAAGATCCCCAGCGCCTGGAGCGGGGAGACCACGAACATCATGATCATGAGCAAGGCGGTTAGCCCGGTCAGGAGCGGATCGGCCCAGCGCTCGCGGATCTCGTTGATGTTCATGAAATCCTCATCGGCCGATGGAGCAGGGCACGCTCAGGAAGCCGCGGAAGCGCACCCGGCCGCCGCGCACCGGCTCGCCGCTCACGGCATAGTTCGGGAAGCGCGCCAGGAAGCGCGAGATCGCGATGGCACCTTCCAGCCGCGCCAGCGCCATGCCGGCGCATTGATGCGCGCCAGTGGCGAAAGCGAGATGCCGGTTCGGCGCGCGTGCGACGTCGAAGGCTTCGGGATCGGGAAACTGCGCGGGATCGCGGTTGGCAGCACCGATGCACAGCGTGATCGACGTGCCGGCATCGAGCATGATTCCGCGGAGCTCGACCTTTTCCGTGGTCATGCGGTTGCCGAGCTGGTTCGAGCTTTCGTAGCGCAGCATCTCTTCCACGGCAGTCTTGATCAGGTCCGGGTTGTCGATCAGCCGCTGCTTCTGGTCCGGATTTCGGTTGAGCGTGACGAGGCCATTGCCGATCAGATTGGTGGTGGTCTCGTGGCCGGCATTGAGCAGGAAGATGCAATTGTGCAGCAACTCCTTCTCGGTCAGCCGCTCGCCGCTCTCCTCACCCTGGATCAAGCGCGTCAGCACGTCGCGCTCGGGATTGCCAGGCTTTTGGCGCCGGCGCGCCACTAGCGTCGAGAGATAGGCGAGAAAGTCCGTCACCGCCTTGTTGCCGCGCGCAGCGACTTCAGTCGATACCACGGGCTCGAGTGCACCGAGGATCGCCAGCGACCAGTCGCGCAATGGCCCACGCTCGTCATGGGGAACGTCGAGCAAATTGCCGATCACCTCGATGGGAATGGAGGCGGCGAAATCTTCGATCAGTTCGCAATCGCCTTTGGCGGCGATGGCGTCGAGCAGGCCGTCGATCAGCTTGATGAGGTCGCCCTCCATGCCGGCGATCGCGCGCGGCGACAGCGCGCCCATGATCAGCCGCCGCACGCGGGTATGCGCCGGCGGATCGTTGAACACGAGGCTCGTGGTGTGGTGCTCGTAAAGCGGGGTGTCGCCGTATTTCGGCGCGAACTCGCGCTTCTTGTCCGAGCTGAACGATTTTGTGTTCTTGTAGGTGGTGACGAGGTCGTCGTAGCGGGTCAGGAACACGGTGCCGTTCGGCAGGCGCTTGACAGGTTCGTTCTCCCGCAGTGCACGATAAGTCGGATAGGGATCGGCGTAGAATTCGCCCGTCAGCTTCTCCAGATCGAACCTGGCCGCCAGTTCTTTCGCATCTGCGTTCATTGCCGCCATACTCGCCGGTTGAGACCGATATGCCGTTTTCGCTCTATCGAGCGATGCGGATCACCGTCTACAGTCGTGCCGTGATTAGCTAGCCGACCGGACAGGAAAATGCACGCCCGCGCTGATGCTGCCGACACGGCCCCGAATTGGCCCGACGATATTTTCGCGACATTGCAACGCTTCGACGTCCGGCAGGTGCCTTACGTGCCGGACGCCGGTCATTCGAGGCTGATCCAGCACGTGCTGGGCTCATCCACGATGCGCGGCATTCCGCTCACGACGGAGGAGGAGGGCGTGGCGCTTCTCGCCGGCGCCTGGACCGGTGGGCAGCGCGGCGTGCTTCTGATGCAGTCGAGCGGGGTCGGCAATTGCATCAACATGCTCTCGCTGATCCCGATCCTGCGCTTTCCGTTCCTGACGCTCGTGACCATGCGTGGCGAGTGGGGCGAGTTCAATCCGTGGCAGGTGCCGATGGGATCGACCACGCAAGGCGTGTTCGAGCTTTCCGGCATCAAGGTGCTGCGCGCCTCGAACGCAGCCGAGGTGCCGGCGGTGTTAGAGGCGGCTGCCGGGCAGGCCTATAATGCGCTCACACCCACCGCCGTCCTGTTGTCGCAGCGCCTGATCGGCGCCAAGGTTTTCACCAAATGAGCAAGGCCAATCTCCTCGATCGCCGCCAGGTGGTGTCCGCGCTGCTTGCGAACCGGAAGGACGTCGTTGCGATCGGCGGCCTCGGTGCATCGACCAACGACATCACCGCCGCCGGCGACCACGCCCGCAATTTCTATCTCTGGGGCGGCATGGGCGGTGCGGCGATGATCGGGCTGGGCTTGGCGCTGGCGCAGCCAAAGTTGCCGGTGCTGGTCATCACCGGCGACGGCGAGATGCTGATGGGCATGGGCAGCCTCGCCACCATCGGGCTTCAGAAGCCGTCCAACCTCTCGATCGTCGTGCTCGACAACGAGGCCTATGGCGAGACCGGCGGCCAGACCAGTCACACCTCGGCCACCGCCGACCTCGTCGGTGTCGCCAGGGCCTGCGGCATCGGGGACGCCTGCGCGATCTCGACCATGGCCGAGGTCGAGGCCTTCGCCAAGGCCGTCCACGACGTCTCGGCAGGCCCGCGATTTGCCAATGTGAAGATCGACAGCGCCAACGTGGAGCGGATCCTGCCGAGCCGGGACGGAACTTACATCGTCAACCGGATCCGCGGTGATCTCGGGTTCCAGCCGATCTGACCCTGATACGTGGCAAAATTGCCCTGAATCTGCACCCATTTAGGTTGCGGCGCACCATTTGGCTTGACTTTTGCGTGGGTGAGTGCTTACTCACTAGCCATGAGCTCATTGCGCATGACGAGCGACCTGAGGCGTCAATTGATCCTCGGAGCCGCGAAACGCTGCTTTGCCCGGCACGGCTATAACGGCACCACGACCAAGAGCGTGGCGGCCGCCGCTGCCATTTCCGAGGCGCTGCTGTTCAAGCATTTCCCCTCCAAGGCGGCGCTCTACGCTGAAATTCTCAGCGATGAATGCGAAGCCGATCCGGCGCTGATGGATCTTCTGGAGCGAGAGCCGTCGACGGCGACCCTGGTCGAATTGATGCGTGGCATGGTCCAGCACTTCCTCCAGATCGCCGACGGCCCCGATCAGGAGGAGGCGCAGCGCCTGCGACTGATGGCCACGAGCCATTTGGATGATGGCGAATTCGCCCGTCTGCTATATGCCAAGATCGAGATGCTGATCGGAGCAGTCTTCGTCGCCTCGCTCGAACGCGCGGTCGCCGCCGGCGATGCGCGGCCAAGCAGCAGCGAACCGCTCAACCTGTTCTGGTTTGCGCATCACACGGTGATGACCGCTGCGCTGACCAGGCTGCCGGCCGTGCCCTGCCTCGCTTACGGCAAGGCGATCGATCTGGAACGGCAGCTGTGTGAGTTTCTTCTGAGGGGTATCGGACTTAACGACGCCGCAATTGCTTCGCATTTGGGCCGCGATCAGGCCGCGGATGCCGGCAAGACGGCGATTGCAGAAAGCGCATGACATGAACATCGTAACCGAACACAAGATTTCGGGCGAACCGATCGACAGCAAGGCTCCCAAGCGACCGGTCCGGCCGGTGCTCTGGTTCATCATCGTTGGCACGCTGCTGGGCGCGCTCGTCGGTGGCCTGGTCTGGTTCAATTATTTCCGCGGCCAGATGATCAAGCAGTTCTTCGCCAACAACAAGCCGCCGCCGACCGCGGTCAGTGCGGCCGAGGCGAAGTCCGAGGTGATCCCGAACCTGTTGACCGCGGTCGGCGGCCTCGCTGCCGTGCACCAGGTCGACGTCACTGCCGACGTCAACGGCCGCGTCACCGAGATCAAGTTCGAACCCGGCGCGCACGTCGAGGCCGGTATGCCGCTGGTGCAATTGTTCGACGCGCCGGAGCAGGGCGACCTCGCGAGCTTCAAGGCGCAGGCAACCGTCGGGCAGCTTTCGCTCGACCGCGCCAAGCAGCTGGCGTCGCGCCAGTTCGGTCCGCAGTCGACCGTCGATTCCGCGCAGGCCGCCTACGATCAGGCGCTGGCCGGCATTGCCAAGACCGAAGCGCTGATCTCGCAGAAGCTGGTCCGCGCGCCGTTCTCCGGCGATCTCGGCGTCCGCAAGGTCGAGGTCGGCCAGTATCTCACTGCCGGCACGGCCATTGTCTCGCTGACTGATCTATCGGAGCTGTGGGCGAACTTCACGGTGACGGAAAAGGACTCGGGCAACCTCAAGGTTGGCCAGTCGGTCCGGCTGAAGGTCGACGCCTATCCTGGCCGCACCTTCGACGCCAAGGTCACCACGATCGAGCCGCAGATCGCGACCGACACCCGCAATATCCGCGTGCAGGCAACCGTCTCCAACCCGGAAAAGATCCTGAAGCCCGGCATGTTCGTGACCACCACGGTGGTGCTGCCGGACAAGCCGGCGGTGGTCACCGTGCCAGAGACCTCGGTCGACTACACGCTGTACGGCGACTCTGTGTTCGTGATCACCGAGAAGAAGGAAGAGGACGGCAAGACCAGCCTGAGCGCGGTGCGCACATTCGTGCAGACCGGCAACCGGGTCGATGGCCGTGCTGAAATCATCAAGGGCTTGAAGCCGGGCGACAAGGTTGTTGCCGTCGGCCAGCTCAAGCTGCAATCGGGCTCTGCCGTGTCGATTTCAACGGACCCGGCTCCGACAATTCCGGCGCAGCCGCCACGCTACTGACAATGCGCTCGCATGATCCGGCAATGCCGGATCATGCTTCATAAGCCCAAGAAATCGAGATCGAATCGAGATCGCCGCGATGCGCTTTACCGATATTTTCATCAAACGCCCGGTCCTGTCGGTCGTCGTCAGCCTGCTGATCCTTTTGATCGGCCTTCGCGCGGCGACGACACTGCCGATCCGGCAATATCCAAAACTGTCGAACACGGTCATCAACATCACGACCGTCTATCCCGGCGCGTCCGCGGAACTGATCCAGGGCTTCATCACCACGCCGATCGAGCAGGCGGTCGCTTCCGCCGAAGGCGTCGACTACATGACCTCGTCCTCGGTGCTCGGCACCTCGACGATCCAGGTCTACATCAAGCTGAACTTCGATCCGAACCAGGCGCTCACCGAAGTGTTGGCCAAGACGAACTCGGTCAAATATCTGATTCCGAAGGAATCCAACGACCCGATCGTCACCAAGACGACTGGCCAGACCACGGCCGTAATGTATCTCGGATTCTCGTCCGAGGAGTTGTCGGGTTCGGCGATCTCGGACTATCTCACGCGCGTGGTGCAGCCGGTGCTGTCGACCGTCGATGGCGTCGCATCCGCCGACATCCTCGGTGCCCAGAACTTTGCGATGCGGCTGTGGCTTGATCCCGTGAAAATGGCAGGCCGCAACATCTCGCCGGCCGACGTCGCCTCAGCGATCGCCGCCAACAACTTCCAGTCCGCGGCGGGCCAGACCAAGGGTTATTTGATCGTCTCGAATATCTCGACGAATACCGACCTCGGTAACGTCGAACAGTTCAAGAAGATGATCGTCAAGGCCAAGGACGGCGGCTTCGTGCGGATGGAGGACATCGCGAGCGTCGAGCTTGCCGCGCAGAGCACGGATGCGAGCGTCGCCTTCAACGGCGAGCACGCGATCTTCATCGGCGTGAACGCGACACCGCAGGGCAACCCGCTGACGCTGGTGAAAGGCGTGCGTGCGCTGTTCCCTGAGCTCGAGCGTAATTTGCCACCGTCGATGAAGATGAAGGTCGCCTACGATTCGACCAAGTTCATTCAGTCGTCGATCGACGAGGTCGAGAAGACGCTGGGCGAAGCCATCGTGATCGTCATCGTGGTGATCTTCCTGTTCCTGGCCTCGTTCCGCTCCGTCATCATTCCGGTTGTCACCATTCCGCTGTCGATGATCGGCGTCTGCACGCTGATGCTGATGTTGGGCTTCAGCTTTAACCTGCTGACACTGCTCGCGATGGTGCTCGCAATCGGCCTCGTGGTCGACGACGCTATCGTGGTGGTGGAGAACATCCATCGGCATCTGGAAGAAGGGAAGACACCGGTACAGGCCTCATTGGAGGGCGCGCGGGAAATCGTCGGTCCCGTCGTCTCGATGACGATTACACTCGCCGCCGTGTACGCCCCGATCGGCTTCCTCGGCGGCCTCACCGGCTCACTATTTCGCGAATTCGCCTTCACGCTCGCGGGCTCAGTGATCGTGTCCGGCGTGATCGCGCTGACGCTGTCGCCGATGATGTGCTCGGTGTTGCTGAAGAACACCGAGGAGGGCCGGTTTGCAAAGCTGGTGAACGGGGTGTTTGGCGCCTTGACGCGCTGGTACGGCCGCAGGCTCGACCGCTCGCTTGACTACAAGGCCATCACCGGCCTGTTCGCGGTGACGATCCTCGGGCTCGTCGGCTTCCTCTACATGCACACGTCGAAGGAACTGGCGCCGGAAGAAGACCAGGGCATCGTCTTCGCGGTGACCAAGGCGCCAAAATACGCCAACATCGACTATGTCGATTTCTATGGTGACAAGCTCGACAAGGAATTCCAGAAATTCTCCGAGACTGATCTGCGTTTCGTCCTGAACGGCATCAACGGCCCGCAGGGCGGCATCGCCGGCATGCTGCTGAAGTCGTGGGATGAGCGCAAGCGCTCGTCGATCGCTCTGAAGCCGCTGGTCCAGGCCGAGCTCTCCAAGATCGAGGGCGTGCAGGCCTTTGCATTCAACCTGCCGCCGCTGCCGGGCGGGCCGGGCGGCCTGCCGGTGCAGATGGTGATCAACTCGACCGCGGGCTTCCAGGCTGTCTATGAGCAGATGGAGAAGTTGAAGGCCGCTGCGCGCAAGAGTGGCATGTTCATCGTCTCCGACAGCGATCTTGCTTATAACCAGCCGACGGTGACGGTGAAGATTGATCGCAGCAAGGCGCAGGATCTCGGCGTCAACATGCAGAATCTCGGCAGTTCGCTCGCGGTACTACTAGGCGGAAACTACATCAACCGCTTCAATCTCGAGGGCCGGTCCTACCAGGTGATTCCGCAGGTGCCGCGCAGCCAGCGGCTCTCGCCGGAATCGCTCGGCAGCTACTACGTTACGACCAACTCCGGTCAGCAGCTTCCGCTGTCGACGGTAGTGTCGATCCAGACCAGGACCGACCCGAATTCGCTAACCCACTACAATCAGCTCAATTCGGCGACGTTCTCCGCCGTGCCGATGCCCGGCGTGACCGTCGGTGCGGCGGTCGACTTCCTCGAAGGCGAGGCCAAGAATTTGCCGCAGGGCTTCAGCCACGACTATCTCGCGGACTCCCGGCAGTATGTGCAGGAAGGCAACCAGCTCGCGATCACGTTCGGCTTCGCGCTGGTCATCATCTTCCTGGTGCTGGCAGCGCAATTCGAGAGCTTGCGTGACCCGTTTGTCATCATGATCTCGGTGCCGATGGCGATCGTCGGCGCGCTGATCCCGCTGTTCTTCGGCCTTGCCACGATGAACATCTACACCCAGGTCGGTCTGCTGACGCTGGTCGGGCTGATCACCAAGCACGGCATCCTGATGGTGGAGTTCGCCAACGAGCTTCAGGTCAACGAACGGCTCGACCGCCGCTCGGCCATCGAGATGTCGGCCCGTATCCGCCTGCGACCGATCCTGATGACCACGGCCGCGATGGTCACCGGCCTGATCCCGCTCCTGACCGCGACCGGTGCGGGCGCGGCCAGCCGCTTCTCGATTGGCCTCGTGGTCGTGGCCGGCATGTCGATCGGCACGCTGTTCACGCTGTTTGTCCTGCCGGCGGTTTATGTCGTGCTGGCGACCGACCATCGCGCGGCAGCCGATTCTGAGCGGAACAAGCAGGTCAACGAGCTCGACCTCGATTCCAAAGCGCTGCGGCCGACCTGAGGCCGTTCGATCGAAGAGTGCAAAGCGGCAATGGCCATCGCCATTGCCGCTTTTTTCTTGTCCCGTGCTAGACTTGCTCGGCGTGCGTTGCGCCAAGGCAGGGAAAGTATCAGGGCAGGGAAAGTATGATGAGGCGGCGCGAATTCCTGGGCGGGCTCGGCTGTGCTTCGTTGTTGGTGCCGTGCTCTGCCGTGGCTCAGAGCGGCAAGGTCTATCATCTGGGCACGCTAACGCCGATCGCGCCGATTACGGCGGAGAGTCGAGGCGGCAAGATCCTGACCAAGGTGCTCGACGAGCGTGGTTTCAAGCTTGGTCAGAACTTGACCTTTGAAGCGCGGGGCGCGCTGGGCGATGTTACGATGCTTCCCGCGCTGATCGCGGAGCTGAAGGCCAAGAACGTCGATGCCATCGTGATCATTGGCTACCCGACGGCAATGGCCGCCAAAGCGGCCGGCATTGCCACCGTCGCGGCCAGCGGCATCGGTGATCCCGTCGAAACCAGGTTGATCGAGAGCCTGGCGCATCCGGGCGGCAAGATCACCGGGATTTCGGACGTCGCAGCGACCCTCAGCGCCAAGCGGCTGTCGCTGCTCAAGGAGATGTCGCCGAAACTGACCAAGGTCGCGATGCTCTGGAACAAGGACGACCTCGGCATGACGACGCGCTATCAGGCGTCGGCGAAGGCTGCCCAGGCGCTTGGACTGACCGTGCAGGCGTTGGGCGTCCGCGAACCCGACGATTTCAACGAAGCTTTTTCGGCAATGAATGACGATTTGCCCGACGGCATCCTGATGGTGGCGGACGCGCTCACCATTCTCAACCGCGAGCGCGTCTTCGAGTTCGCCGCCACCCGGAAGCTGCCGGCGATCTACGAATTTGACCAATTCGCCCGCGACGGCGGTCTGATGTCTTATGGCGCCGACTCCTCGGAATCCTTCGAGCGGGCAGCCGCACTGGTCGCCCGCATCTTCAACGGGGCAAACCCCGGTGATCTGCCGTTCGAGCTGCCGACCCGCTATCCCCTGGTGATCAATCTCAAGACGGCCAAGGCAACCGGACTTGAAATTCCGCCCACCCTGCTGGCACTTGCCGATGAGGTCATCGAGTAACCCTGTGCGCTGCGGTGAGAGACAACCTCCGGCCTTCTTGCTAGGTTTCGCGGAATGAGCATTTCCGTCCATCCCGACACCCCGCAAACCAGGACCCTGCCGCGTGCGACCGGGGATGGCGTCGCGTCCGGCGAGGCGGGGCGCGGGATCAGGACCCGGCTGTTCACCAAATATGTCGCGCTGTTCGTCGCCGTCGTCGCCGTAGCACTGCTGGCCAACGGCCTATTCGAGGTCTTTTTCTATTATCGCGAACATAAGGCCTCGCTGATCCGGGTCCAGCATGAGCAGGCCGAGGCAGCGGCCGCCAAGATCAGCCAGTTCGTCAAAGAGATCGAGAGCCAGCTCGGCTGGACCACGCAACTGCCATGGACGGCGGGCTCAATCGAGCAGCGCCGGTTTGACGCGTTGCGGCTGCTGCGTCAGGTGCCGGCGATCACCGAGCTCGCCCAGGTGGATTCGACCGGCAAGGAGCGCTTGCGCGTCTCGCGGCTGGCCATGGACGCGATAGACAGCGGCATCGACCTGTCGAGCGATCCGAAATTCACCGAAGCCGTCGCGCACAAGGTCTATTATGGGCCGGTCTATTTCCGCCGGGAATCCGAGCCCTACATGACGCTGGCGCTGGCCGGCACACGCAAGGATGCCGGCGTCAGCATAGCTGAGGTGAACCTCAAGCTGATCTGGGACGTGGTCTCCCAGATCAAGGTCGGCGAGCATGGACACGCCTATGTGGTCGGTCAGCAGGGGCGCCTGATCGCGCATCCCGACATCAGCCTGGTGCTGCGCAACACCGACATGTCGGGGTTGGCGCAGGTGAAGGCCGTGCAAGCCAGCGGCGGAACGATGCCCGATGCATTGCAGGAGGCGACCAATATCCAGGGACAGAAGGTCCTGACAGCATCGGCACCGATCGCGCCGCTCGGCTGGACCATGTTCGTGGAGCTGCCAGTGGAGGAGGCTTATGCCGCGCTCTATGCGTCGCTGCAGCGGCTCGCAATCGTACTGCTCGCCGCGTCGATCTTCGCGGTGCTTGCGGGAATCTTCCTGGCGCGGCGGATGGTCGGTCCGATCCAGGCGCTGCGCAGCGGCGCCGAGCGCATCGGCGGCGGCGATTTCTCCCAGCGTATCTCAATCAGGACCGGCGACGAGCTCGAAGGGCTCGCCGACCAGTTCAACGACATGGGCGCGCGGTTGCAGGAATCCTACGCGGATTTGGAAAAGAAGGTCGAGGTGCGAACGGCTGAATTGAGCGAGTCGCTGGAGCAGCAGACAGCGACTTCGGAGGTGCTGCAGGTCACTAGTTCGTCTCCGGGCGAACTCACGCCCGTGTTCCACAAGATGCTCGAGAATGCCACGCGAGTCTGTGGCGCGAGTTTCGGAATCATGAATCTGTGGGACGGTGAAGGTTTCACCATTGCGGCTGACTACAACGTACCGCCTGCGTTCGCCGCTTCACGTAGAGATGTGGCGATCCGTCCTCATCCGGAGAGTGCGCTCGCCGCCGTCGTCGGGACACGTCAGGTTGTTCACGTTCACGATGTGCAAAACACGCCCGCCTATCTTGCTGGAGGTTCATCCATTCGAGGAATCTCCGACGTCGCCGGCGCCCGCACGATCGTCATCGTGCCGATGCTGAGGGAAGGCGATCTGATCGGCACGATCGCAGTCTATCGCAAGGAAGTCCGGCCGTTCACCGACAAGCAGATTGGGGTGGTCGAGAATTTCACCAAGCAAGCCGTCATCGCCATCGAGAACACGCGGCTGCTGAATGAGTTGCGCAAGCGTACGATGGAGCTCTCGCAGTCGCTTGACGAATTGCGCACTGCGCAGGATCGCCTGGTCCAGACCGAGAAGCTCGCCTCGCTTGGCCAGCTCACGGCGGGCATCGCCCATGAGATCAAGAACCCGCTCAACTTCATCAACAATTTCTCGTCGGTGTCGACAGAGCTGATCGACGAGCTCAACGATGTCCTGAAATCGGCTTCGCTCGGCGACAAGACGAGGGAAGAGGTCGACGAGCTGACCGGCATGCTCAGGGGAAATCTCGATAAGGTGGTACAGCACGGCAAGCGCGCCGATTCCATTGTCAGGAACATGCTGCTGCACTCGCGTGAAGGCTCCGGCGAGCATCGCGCTGCCGATATCAACGCGATCGTGGAGGAAGGTCTCAATCTGGCCTATCACGGCGCCCGCGCCGAGCGGCCCGGATTCAATGTCACGCTTGAGCGCGACTTCGATGCAGCGGCCGGCATGGCCGACATCTATCCGCAGGAGATTGCGCGCGTCTTCCTCAATTTGATTTCGAACGGCTTCTACGCGGCTGCCAAGCGCAAGGAAAGTGCGGCTGACGGTTTCGAGCCGACCCTGAGCGCAGCGACGAAGAGTCTCGGCAGCAGGGTCGAAATCCGGATCCGCGACAACGGCACCGGGATTCCGCCGGAGGTGAAGGAGAAGATGTTCAATCCCTTCTTCACCACCAAGCCGGCCGGCGAGGGGACCGGGCTTGGCCTGTCCATGAGCCATGACATCGTCGTGAAACAGCATGGCGGCACGATCGACGTGAACACCGAGCCCGGTGTATTCACCGAATTCATCATCACGCTGCCGCGCACGATGGCAGCGGGGCGCACATCCGGAGGCAGGACTTGAGCGTTTATATCCTGGTCGTCGATGACGAGCCCGACGTCGAGGCGCTGTTCCGGCAGCAGTTCCGGCGCGACCTGCGTGCCGGCCGCTTCCAGATGGAGTTTGCGCCCTCCGCGCCCGATGCGCTCAGGCGCGCGGCGGAGGTTCGCGATCCCTCGCTGATGATGATTCTGTCAGACATCAACATGCCCGGCATGAGCGGGCTCGACATGCTGCCCAAGGTGCGCGCCGATTACCCGCACGTTCCCGTCATCATGATCACGGCCTATGGTGACGCCGAGACGCGCCGGACCGCGATCGAGCGCGGCGCCACGGGGCTCCTCACCAAGCCGATCGACTTTGCGCAATTGCGCCAGGAGATCGATACCAGGCTCGAGCAGGCGGCATGACGACCCCGACCATCCTCTTCGTCGACGACGAGCCGGATCTGGAAGCGCTGATCTTGCAGAAGTTCCGCAAGCAGATCCGCGACGGGCTGGTGAACATCATGTTCGCGCGCGACGGCCTCGACGCGCTGGAATCGATCGAGCGGCATCCGCACGTCGACCTTGTCGTCGCGGATATCAACATGCCGCGGATGGACGGGCTGTCGCTGCTTGCGAAGCTCCAGGAGGCCGAGGACAAGAAGTCGACCATCATCGTCTCGGCCTATGGTGATATGAGCAACATCCGAACCGCCATGAACCGCGGCGCGTTCGACTTTCTGACCAAGCCGATCGACTTCGTCGACCTGGAAACCACCATCCAGAAGACCATCCGTCACATCGAGATGCTGCGCGAGGTGCGGCGTCGCCAGCTAGAGGCCGAGCGGGCCCATGCCTCGCTGTCGCGCTATTTTTCGCCGGAGATCGCGAGGCGCTTGGCCGTGGATGCCGAGGGCAACGGCATGGAGGTGCAGTGGCGGAACGTCGCCACCATCTTCACGGATATCACCGGCTTCACGTCCTTGGTGGAGAGCGCGGCGCCGGAGACGCTCGGCGAGCTCCTCAACGAATATGTCGGCGGCATGACCGAGATCGTCTTCGAGCATGAAGGCACCGTTGCCAAGATCATCGGCGACGCGATCCAGGTGCTCTTCAACGCGCCCGGCGACCAGCCGGACTATGCGACGCGTGCGGTCGCTTGCGTCCACGATCTCGACGCCTGGGCGCAGGATTTTTGCGCGCGCTGGAAGGCGAGGGGTGTGAGCTTCGGCGCCACCCGCATCGGCGCCCATGCCGGGCCGGCACTGGTCGGCAATTTCGGCGGCAATCGCTTCTTCGACTACACCGCCTATGGCGACAGCATCAACATCGCGGCGCGGTTGGAGGCGGCCAACAAGCATCTCGGCACGCGCATCTGTGTCAGTGCCAGCATTGCGGACGGAGCTGAGAATTTTCAGGGCCGCCCTGTGGGTGAGCTGATGCTGCGTGGACGCAGTGAGCCCCTGCGCGCGTACGAGCCGCTGCCGCAGGTCAGATTCGAAGCGCCGGAGACGGCGCAATATTCCGAGGCTTTCGCCAAGATGGAAACCGGCGACGTCGCCGCCATGCCGGCCTTCGCCGCGCTGATCGGCATGCATGCCGACGATCCCCTGGCCGGCTTTCACCTGAAGCGCCTGCTCAACGGTGCCAAGGGCATCCGCATGCAACTGGAATAGGAGTTTGACATGACGCGTGAATTCGCCGCCGGAAATTATCGTTTCATTCCGTCCGTGTTCCAGTATTCGGCCGGTGCAGCGGCAGATGCCGGCTATGAGATCGAGCGCGTCCGGTTCGACCGGCTCGTGCCGCTCGCCGAAGGCTTTGCACTCGCGGCGAAGTACATCAAGGAGGCCGGGCGCCCGCTGACGGCGTTCTGCGCTTGCGAGCTGCGCTCGCCGGCGGCCTTCAGCGAAGAAGGCTTTCGCGCCTTCAATCTGCACTATGTCAAGACGCTGTCGGAATGGAGCATCTTCGACGGCACCACCAATCCGGTGGCGCGCAGCAATGTCTGTCCCGAGCTCGATCCGCCGTCCGAGCCGTCGTTCTACGCCTTCTCGTTCACACGCCCGACGGGATCGAAGACGCCAAGCTTCGTGATCGCGGGCGGCGCCGAGGCGCGCGAGGGTAGCGGCACCTATGTCGAGCGCACCGTGCGCTACCGCGACCTCAGTCCGGAGGGCCTGCGCGAGAAGGTGCGCTTCACGACGACGTCCCAGATGGAGAACCGGATGACCGCTTTCGGCTTCGGCTGGAAGGACACCACGGGCGTGCAGGCCTATTCCGTGCACGATTTCCACCATGCGCTTGTCGAAGAGCTGGTTCGTCACGGCGCGCTACGCTCCGGCCTGACCTGGCACTTTGCGCGGCCGCCGGTGGTCGATCTCGAATATGAGATGGATTGCCGCCGCGTGATGCGCGAGACGGTGATCTAAAGCGTTTTCAAGCGAAGTGGGTACCGGTTCGCGTCAAGAAAACGCGTCAAAAAAGGAATTAGAGCCCCGGAACGCGGCTCTAGCGCTGGCGCGGGTCGAGGGCGTCGCGCAGGCCGTCGCCGAGCAGGTTCAACGAGAGCACGACGAGGAAGATCGCGAGCCCCGGCCAGATCGCCATCCACGGCGCCTGGGTCAGGAAGCGTTGCGCCGCGTTGAGCATGCTGCCCCAGGACGGCGCCGGCGGCTGCTGGCCGAGGCCGAGGAACGACAGCGCGGCTTCGGCGATGATGGCGGCCGCAATCGACAGCGTGGCCTGCACCAGCAGCGCGGGCATGATGTTCGGCAGGATGTGCGAAAACGCGATCCGCCAGCCGGGGTTGCCAAGCGCGCGCGCGGCCTCGACATAGTCTTCGGACTTGACGTTCAGCACCTGGCCGCGGGTCAGGCGAATGAAGATCGGCGTGGCCGAGATGCCGATCGCGATCATCGCGTTGGTAAGGCTCGGGCCGAGGAACGCCGCCAGTGCAATCGCCAGGATCAGGAACGGGCAGGCCAGCATCGCATCGGTGATCCGGCTGATCAGCGCGTCGGTGAATCCGCCGCGATAGCCGGCGAGCAGGCCGAGCGGCACGCCGATGCCGAGCGCGATCGCGACCGAGATCAGGCCCGCAAGCAGCGAGGCCCGAGCGCCGTAGATGACGCGGCTGAGGATGTCGCGGCCGAGCTCGTCGGTGCCGAACCAGTGCGACATGGTTGGCGGCTTGCGCACCAGGCTCCAGCTCGTCGCAATGGGGTCGTAGGGCACGATGAGCGGGGCCAGCAGCGCAAGAGCGATGAACGTCGTGATTGCGACAAGGCCGAACACAGCAGCCTTGCGCTTGAACAACCGCCGCCGCGCGCGGCGTGCCGGGCTGTCGAGCTCGTAGGCTTGCGTGACGGGGCTTACGGGTAGCGCGGCGTCGGTCATGGCGCTACCCCCGCAGTCGCGGATTGACGAGGATATAGGCGACGTCTGCAACGAGATTCAGGGTGATGTAGACGGTGGCGGTCACCAGCACGACGCCTTGCACGACCGCGTAGTCGCGGTTGAAGACGGCGTCCACGATCAGCTTGCCGAAGCCGGGAATGGAGAAGATCTGCTCGGTCAGCACCGCGCCCGACAGCAGCGTGCCGAGCTCGAGCGCGCCGAGCGTGATGATGGGTGTCAGCGCATTGCGCATGGCATGCTTGAGGATCACGGAACGCTCGGAGAGGCCCTTCGCGCGCGCCGTGCGGACGTAATCGCTCTCCAGCACTTGCAGCATGGCGCTGCGCGTATGCCGCATCAGGATCGCGGAAATCGCGTTGCCGAGCACGAAGGCCGGCATGATGGTGGCAGCCAGGCTCGCGCGCCAGTTCTCGCTGAGCGGCACATAGCCTGAGGCCGGCAGCCAGCCGAGCTCGATCGAGAACAGGAAGATCATCAGGATCCCGAGCCAGAAGTTCGGCGTCGAGATGCCCCATAGCGCGAACAGATTAGCGCCATAGTCCCAGACCGTGCCCCTCTTCACCGCGGAAACGATGCCGGCGGGAATGCCGATCAGGAAGGCGATCAGGATCGCCATCGAGCCGAGCTGGAGCGTCACCGGCAGCTTCTGTGCGATCAGCTCGCGCACCGGCATCTTGCTGCGCAGTGACTCCCCGAAATTGCCGGTCAGGACCCCCTTGAGCCAATAGACGTATTGCACGGGGATCGGCTGATCGAGCTTGTACTGCTGACGGATCTGTTCGATCACGGCGGGATCGCGTTCCTCTCCGGCCATGACCAGCGCGGGATCTCCCGGCAGCAATTGCTGGAGCGAAAAGATCAGCACCGACACGAAGAACAGCGTCGGTATGATCTGCGCGATGCGGCGAGCGAGGAAGTTCAGCATGGCGCAGCTCGCGTCCTGGGCGCAGCCGCGATCACTTGAACTTCAACCCGACCACGCGCACCAGCCCGTCGGGCATCTGCTTGTAGCCCTCCAGCTTGGTCGTGTGCGCGATCAGCAGCGTGCGGTGATAGATGTAGATGATCGGCAGGTCGGCGAGCAGGATCTTGGTCAGCTTTTCGTAGATCGCCTTGCGCTCATCAAAGCCCGCGACCGCCCTCGCTTCTTCCATCAGCTTGTCGGCTTCCGGGTTCGCGTAGCCGCCATCGTTCTGCGGCGCCTTGCTGCGCATGAAGATGTAGGAATTGCCGTCGGGATCGATGCGGCCGCTCCAGTTGATCTGGAACACCTGGAACTCGCCGGCCTGGGACTGCTTGAAGGTAGTCGCGAATTCGACGGCGCGAATCTTGATGTCGAAGCCGGCCTCCGCGGCCATGGACTGCACGACCTGGGCGACGGCCTCGTACTCGGTGCCCTTCGGGACCATGTAGTCGACGGTCACGGGAAGGCTGACGCCGGCTTCCTTCAAAAGCGCCTTGGCCTTGGCGATGTCGCGACCCTGAACGGGGAAGGACTTCTGATAATAGGGATGCGTCGGGCTGACCCACTGATTGCCGGCCGTGAACTCGCCGTTGAACACGACCTGGTTGATGGCTTCGCGATCGATGGAGAGGTCAAGCGCCTGGCGCACCTTCGCCGACTGGCTCAGCGGCCCCTTGGCCTTGTCGTTGCCGATGTTGATGGTCAGGCCGAGATAGCCGAGCTCGGGGGCTGTCGACAGCACCAGCTTGGGATCGGCGCGGACGTCCTTGATGTCGGTGGCGAGCACGCGCTCGATCAGGTCGAGGCCGCCGGACTTGAGATTCGCCAGTCGCACCGTCGAGTCAACGATCGGCAGGAACACGACGCGGTCGATATGGACGTTGTCCTTGTTCCAGTAATCGGCGAATTTCTCGAAGACCATGCGGTCCTGCTGGATGCGCTCGACGAATTTATACGGGCCGGCGCAGACCGGATGGAGGCCGAACTTGTCGCCGGCTTCCTTGGCGGCCTTCGGCGACACCATCATGCCGGAGCGGTCGGTAAGCTGGGCGATCAGCGGCGAGTAGGGCGTCTTCAGCACCAGCTTGATGGTCAGGGGATCGACAACCTCGACATGATCGACGCTGGCGAGCTCCGACTTCCGGAACGAGGTCGGCAGCGTCATGTGACGCTCGATCGAGAATTTTGCGGCCTCCGCATCCAGTGGTTCGCCGTCATGGAATTTGACGTTCGGCCGCAGCTTGATCGTCATCTCCTTGCCGTCGGCCGAGGTCTGGTAGGACAGCGCGAGCTGCGGCACGACGTTGAGCTTCTCGTCGATGTCGAACAGCTTGTCGCAGAAGGCGGAGAACACGATGCGGCCGACATAGGTGCGGCCGATGCTGGGATCGAGGATGTCTGGGTCCTCGGCGATGCCGATGCGTAGCGTGGTCTGGGCTTGGGCTGTGCCCGCGAGCGACGTCAGCAATGCCGACGCCAGAAATGCCAAACGCACAAAACTCATCGTTCTCAACCTCTGTTTGACGGCTAGACCGGGTCGGGCCTCAATGAACTAACCCCGCCGCCGCTCGCTGCTTCCAGGCTGCCGCTGAAGGCGGCGACCAATTTTTCAAGGACCGGCGAGAAGCCGCCGTCCATTGGGACGATCGCCTCGGACGACGGCAGTTCCGATGTTCGGTGGCAGGCCGTTGCATGTCCGATGCCATCCGGCACGAGCTGTGGCATTTCGCTGCGGCAGCGGTCGACGACGTAGGGGCAGCGGGTGTGGAAGCGGCATCCCGGCGGCGGGTTCAGCGCGCTGGGGATCTCGCCCTGAAGCACAATCCGGCTGCGCTTTGCCCGTGGTTTAGGCACCGGGATCGCGGACAGCAGCGCGCGGCTATAGGGGTGGCGCGGGGCGGCGAAAAGCGCATCCGCTTCCGCCGTCTCGACGATCTGGCCGAGATTCATCACCGCGACGTGGTCGGCGATGTGCTTGACCACGGCCAGATCATGCGAGACGAAAATGTAGGCGAGGCCGAGCCGGTCCTGAAGCTCGCGCAGCAGGTTGAGGATTTGCGAGCGGATCGAGACGTCGAGCGCGGAGACCGGCTCGTCGCAGATAATCAGCTTCGGCTCGACCGCGAGCGCGCGGGCAATTGCGATGCGCTGGCGCTGGCCGCCGGAGAATTCGTGCGGATAGCGCCGCGCCAGCCGCGGCTCCAGCCCAACCAGCCGCAATATCTCCTCGACGCGCTCGCGTCGCCGGGCAGGCGGCACGAGATTGTGCAGCGCCAGCGGCTCGGTCAGGATCTGGCCGACGGTCATGCGCGGATTGAGCGAAGCGTAGGGATCCTGGAAGATAATCTGCGCCTCGCGGCGGAAGCCGCGCAGCGCGGCGGCGTCGAGAGCGAGAAGGTCGCGGCCTTCGAAGCGGATTGCGCCTGCATCCGGCTCGATCAACCGTAGCACCAGGCGGCTGACGGTGGATTTGCCGCAGCCGGATTCGCCGACCAGCGCCAGCGTCTTGCCGGCGTCGAGCGAGAAGGAGACGCCATCGACTGCTTTGACATGTGCGAGCGCGCGACCGAAGATCGAGCGCTCGGCGACGAAATGCTTGACTAGGCCTTCGACCTCGAGCAGCGCCATCACGACACCAGAAGTTCGAGCGGCGCGCGGATGCAGCGCGAGAGGTGGCCGGGGCTGACTTCCACGAGCGGCGGCGGCGCCTTGGTGCAGGCGTCCAGCACGAACGGGCAGCGCGCGGCGAAGCGGCAGCCGGCGGGCGGCTGCATCATGTTCGGGACCATGCCCTCGATCGTCGCGAGCTGATCGGCGCGATGGTCGAGCCGTGGGATCGATCCGAGCAGGCCGACCGTATAGGGATGCTGCGGCATGGAGAACAATTCATCCACAGGCGCGCGCTCGACGATTTCGCCCGCGTACATCACAGCGACTTCGTCGCAGACCTCGGCAACCACGCCGAGATCGTGGGTGATCAGGATGATGGCGGCACCGCTCGCCGCCTTCAATTCCCGCATCAGCTCCAGTATCTGCGCCTGCAAGGTGACGTCGAGCGCGGTGGTCGGTTCGTCGGCGATCAGGAGGCGTGGGTCGCAGGCGAGCGCCATCGCGATCATCACACGCTGGCGCATGCCGCCGGAGAGCTTGTGCGGATATTCGTCGATCCGCCGCTCGGGCGAGGGAATGTGAACGCGGCGCAGCAGGTCGATCGCACGGTCCCGCGCGCTGCGCCGGGAGCCGCCGCGGTGACGCAGGATCGTCTCGGTGATCTGGTCGCCGATGGTGAGGCTCGGATTGAGCGACGTCATCGGTTCCTGGAAGATCATTGCCAGGCGGTTGCCGCGCAAGTCGCGCAGCGTCTGGTCCGACGTCTTCAACAGGTCGAAACCGTCGAAGCGGATTGCGCCGGATATTTCCGCGCTCTGCTTCGGCAGCAATCCCATGATCGCGAGTGACGTCACGCTCTTGCCGCAACCGGATTCGCCAACGAGCCCGAGCGTTGCGCCATTGGCGACGCTGAGATCGACGCTGTCGACCGCATGCGTGATGCGGCCGTCATCGCCGTGGAAGCGAATGCGGAGATCCCTGATCTCGATGAGGGGGCTAGCGCTCATGACTGCCTTGCACGCGCCGCGGCGATGCTGGCGTCGATGACGCCGCGATCGGTATTGCCGGCGGGATTGCGCCGCGTCGGAAGCGAGCCGCGGAAGTGCACCCAGAGCTCGTGACTGACCCGCTCGAGCCGCTCGAGTTCGCCGAGCGGATCGGGATGATCATCGGCGCGAACGTCCAGCGCGGGCCACTCCTCCTCGCCGTGGATCAGGAGCGCCGCCGACTGCTTGCCGCGCTTGTCGCCGCCGGCGGCTTCGCCGGCGCGCATGGCCGCGAGCAGGCGGCGCGGGAAGGGCAGGCTGTCATTGGCGAGGTAGGTCTTTGCCGTCTCGTCGAGGACGTCCGAGCCTGCGAGCATATTGCCGGCGATCGAGAAGCCGCTGCCTGCGATGTGCCCGCACCAGTCGACGCAATCGCGGCCCGTATGCGCTGCGATCGCGCCATTTGCATCCATGATGTGGATCTGCCGGTTTTCGCGCCCGTCGTCGGTCGCGAGCAGTGTGGCGAGCACGTCGTGCGCGTTGAGGCCCTCGCGCAACAGCTTGATGCCGTCGATGCCGTAATAGGGATTGACGAAGGCTTGCGTGGCGATCGCGCCGAGGCCAGCGGCGATGTAAGGCACGCGTGCTCCGACGGCGAAGAAGCGGGTCGCAACGGCGATGCCGAACTGGCCGGTGGCAGGATCGCGGGCGATGATCGACCAGGTCATATGTTGTCCATCAGCGCCCCGCGGCGTAGCCCTGCATGCCGCGCGGATTGGCGGCGGCACGGCGGCGCACGCCGACACGCGAGGCCGCGGTGAGGCGGCCTTCGGACCAGTCCGGTCCGACCTCGACGATATGCCCGCGCTCGCGAAGGTTCTCGATCGTCGCCTCCGGCACGCGGTTCTCGATCACGAGCACGCCGGGGCGCGAGGTGCGCGGCCAGAACGAGATCGGGAAATGCTCGGAATGCCAGGCCGGCGCGTCGATCGCCTCCTGGAGATTGAGGTTGCAGTGGACGTGGCGCAGGAAGAATTGCGTGATCCACTGATCCTGCTGGTCGCCGCCGGGCGAACCCCAGGCGAGGTACGGCTCGCCGTCGCGCAGCGCCATGGTCGGCGACAGCGTGGTGCGCGGCCGCTTGCCGGGCGCGAGCGAGCTCGGTTGGTTCTCCTCCAGATCGAACATCTGCGCGCGGCTGCCGAGGCAGAAGCCGAGCTCGGGAATGACAGGCGAGGATTGCAACCAGCCGCCGGACGGTGTCGACGAGATCATGTTGCCGGCCTTGTCGATGATGTCGAAATGCACGGTGTCGCCGCGTACTTCGCCGAAGCGGCCCACCGTCGGTTCACCGGCACCGAGCGCGCCAACGGCCTCGCGCTGGCCTTCGGCGCGGCGCAGCTTGACCACGCCGCCAAAGCCCTCGATCGCGCCGGGCCGGAGATCGAGCGAGGCCTTGTCGGTGACGAGCTTGCGGCGTTCGTCGTTGTAAGCATCCGACAGCAACGTCGCGATCGGGATCTCGCTGAATTTGGGATCGCCGTAGAATTTCTCGCGATCGGCGAAGGCGAGCTTGGCGCATTCGATCTGGAGATGGATGAACTCAGGCCCGGTCGGGTCGAGCCCGTCGAGCGCAAAGCCCTTCAGCAAAGCGAGCTGCTGCAACGTCACCGGGCCCTGGCTCCAGACGCCCGCCTTGCAGACGGTGTAGCGGCCATAATCGTAGGTGAGCGGCGCTTCGATGGTCGGTTGCCAGCGCGCCATGTCGTCGGCAGAGAGCACGCCGCGATGCGGCGAGCCGCTGACGTCCATCACCTCCTGAGTGCGGCAGAACTTGTCGATCGCTTCGGCGACGAAACCGTGCGACCAGGCCTTCCGCGCGCGCTCGATCTCGGCATCGCGGCCGCCGCCGCCGCTCTCGGCCTCGCTCAGGATACGAGCGTAGGTCGCCGCCAGCGTCTTGTTGGTGAAGAGCGTGCCGGGCCGCGGCACTTCGCCATTCGGCAGGTAGACTGCGGCCGAGGTCGGCCAGTGCTTGCGGAACAGTTGCTCGACGGTCTGGATCGTCGCGCAGGCACGCTCGACCAGCGGATGGCCGTCGCGCGCATAGGAGATCGCGGGCTCCAGCACGTCGCGCAGGCGCAGCGTACCGTAGTCGCGCAGCAGCATCATCCAGGATTCGAATGTACCAGGGACGCAGGCCGCGAGCAGGCCGGTGCCGGGCACCATGTCGAGGCCTTCGCTCCTGTAGTGGGCGATGGTGGCGCGCGCCGGCGCCGGGCCCTGGCCGCAGATCACCTCGGTGCGACCGCGCTTGACGTCATGGACGATGATGGGAACATCGCCGCCGGGGCCGTTGAGGTGCGGCTCGACCACCTGGAGCGTGAAGGCGGTGGCGACGCCGGCGTCGAAGGCATTGCCGCCTTTTTCCAGCGTGGCCATGCCGACGGCGGTCGCGATCCAGTGCGTGGTGGCGACCACGCCGAACGTGCCTTCGATTTCGGGGCGCGTCGTGAAGGGATCGGGATTGACTTTGCTGGCCATGGAAATTCGCTACCTTATTTGTCGCGCGCGCAATTGATCACAGGCAATGCCTGGCTGCCAATGCGTGGGCCGCATGGCACGCGCGCGTCACGCCGGGACCGGCGCGGTGTTAACCGCGTGGCAGGCGACGCCGTCAATCAGTTCCGGAGCCTCCTTGCGGCAGAGATCGAACGCCAGCGGGCAACGCGGATTGAAGGCGCAGCCGGGCGGTGGGTTGATCGGGTTCGGAATCTCGCCCTTCACCGGAATGCGCTGGCGGCCACTCATGGCCAGATCTGGCACGGCGCCTAGCAGCATCTTGGTGTAGGGCATACGCGGATGGGAGAACAGCTCGCGTCCTTCCGCGATCTCGACAATGCGGCCGAGATACATCACGCCGACACGGCTCGCCATGTGGCGGACCACGGCGAGGTTGTGGCTGATGAACATGTAGGTCAGGCCGAACTTGTCCTGGAGGTCGCGCATCAGATTGAGGATCTGCGCCTGCACGGAGACGTCGAGCGCCGAGGTCGGCTCGTCGCAGACGATGAATTCGGCGTCGGAGGCAAGCGCCCGCGCAATCGCGATGCGCTGGCGCTGGCCGCCGGAGAATTCATGCGGAAACTTCAACCGGTCGTCGGGATGCAGGCCGACGAGGCTGAGCAGTTCGCCGACGCGGGCCCGGATGTCGCGCTCGCCCTGGATCAGGTCGAAGGCACGGATCGGCTCGGCGATGATGGCGTCGACGCGGAAATGCGGGTTCAGGCTCGCATAGGGATCCTGGAAGATCATCTGGATGCGGCGGCGTAGTTTTCGGCGCGCTTGGGCCTGCCGCGGGTCGGTCATCGAAACGCCGTCAATCAATACGCTGCCGGAGCTTGGCGGCAGCAGGCCGACGACCATCCGCGCCACTGTGGTCTTGCCCGAACCGGATTCGCCGACCAGCGCAAAAGTCTCGCCCTTCCTGATGTCGAAGGTGACGGTGTCGACCGCCTTGAGGTATTCGAGCTGGCCGCCTTCGAGCACGCGGTTGAGCCATGGCTTCGAGACGTCGAAGACGCGGCGCAGGTTCTTGGCCTCGACGAAGGGCGCGCTCATGCCGCGCTCTCCGCCGGCACGCCGTCATAGAGATGGCAGGCGACCGATTGCGCGCCGCGCGGCTGCGGCTCGGGCCGGTCGACACGGCAACGATCGAACGCGGAGGCACAGCGCGGATTGAACGAGCAGCCGCGCGGGATTGCCGACAGGCGCGGCATGGAGCCCGGGATTTGCACCAGCCGCTTGTCCTCACCTGCAAGCGTTGGGATGGCGCCCATTAATCCCTTCGCATAGGGGTGCAGCGGGTTCTTGACGACGTCCTGCACCGGTCCGATCTCGGCGACGCGGCCGGCATACATCACCGCGACGCGGTCGGAGGTCTCGGCGATCACGCCCATGTCGTGGGTCACCAGCATCACTGCAGTGCCGTGGTCGCGGCCGAGCCGCTTGATCAGCGTGATGATCTGCGCCTGCACGGAGACGTCGAGCGCGGTGGTCGGCTCGTCCGCGATGATCAGCTCGGGCTCGGCGCAGATCGCCAGCGCAATCACCACGCGCTGGCGCATGCCGCCGGAGAATTCGTGGGGATAGCCGTCGATGCGCTTTTCGGGCGCGGGGATGCCGACTTCGGCAAGAAGGTCGATGGCGCGGCGGCGCGCGGCGGTTTCGGAGAGGTTCAGGTGGGTTCTGATCGTCTCCACGATCTGGTCACCGATCTTGTACAGCGGATTGAGCGAGGTGAGGGGATCCTGGAAGATCATGCCGATGCGCTTGCCGCGGACGCGGCGCATCTCCTCCGGCGGCAGATTGTCGATGCGCAGACCCGACAGGCGGATCTCGCCGCCGGAGATGCGGCCGGGCGGATCGATCAGGCCGATCACCGCGAGCCCGGTGACGGATTTGCCGGCGCCGGATTCACCGACTACGCCGAGCACCTCGCCCTTGGCGATGTCGAAGGAGACGCCGTCGATGGCGCGCAGTGTGCCGCGGCGCGAGGCGAACTCGACCTGAAGATTGCGGACGGAGAGAACGGGTTCGGTCATGAACGCTGGATACTCATCGGAGTTTCGGGTTGAGCGCGTCGCGCAGCCAATCGCCAAGCAGGTTGATCGACAGGATCAGGGCCGCGAGCGCGATTCCGGGGAATGCGACGATCCACCATTCGCCTGCGAACAGATAGCCGTTGCCGATGCGGATCAGCGTGCCGAGCGAGGGCATGGTCTCGGGCATGCCCGAGCCGAGGAAGGATAGCGTCGCCTCGGTGATGATCGCGAGCGCGAGGTTGATGGTAGCGATCACGAGGATTGGCCCCATCGTGTTCGGCAGCACGTGGCGCAGCATGATCACGGGGGCGGGCAGGCCGATCAATTGCGCGGCTGCGACGTAATCCTTGTTCTTCTCGACCAGCACCGAACCACGCACCGTGCGCGCGTACTGCACCCAAAAACTCAGCCCGATGGCGAAGACCAGGACCGCCAACATGCTCATCTCGTCGAGCTTGTTGCCGAAGACCGATTTGGCGATGCCGTTGATCAAGAGCGCAATCAGGATGGCTGGAAAGGAAAGCTGCACGTCGGCGATACGCATGATCAGCCCGTCGACGGCGCCGCCGAAATAGCCGGCCGTCAACCCAAGCATGATGCCGAGCGCGCCAGACAAGACGACGCCGAGGACGCCGACAAGCAGCGAGATGCGCAGGCCGTAGAGGATAGCCGACAGCACGTCGCGGCCCTGCTCGTCGGTGCCGAGCAGAAACGGGCTCTGGCCGTCGGCGGTCCAGAGCGGGGAGATGCGCGAATTCATCAGCTGGAGCTGCGCCGGATCGAACGGATTTTGTACCGACAACACCGAGGCGAAGATCGCGATCAGGAAGAACAGCAGCGTCACCGCAGCCGCGATCATGGTGATTTTGGAGCGGCGGAAGGAATAGAACAGGTCGCTGTCGAGCGCGCGTTTGAACCAGCCCGGTGGAGCGGCGCGCGAGCCGCGGTCTTCGACCTTGTGCGGGACGACGGCTTCGCTCATCTCAGTGCGCCCCGCTGACCGTCGAGCGCAGCCGCGGATCGACGATGGTGTAGAGGATATCAACCACGAGATTGATGGTGACGAAGATCAGGGACACCATCATCAGATAGGCCGCCATGATCGGGATATCGACGTTCTGAACGGCCTGCACGAACAGCAGCCCCATGCCCGGCCACTGGAATACGGTCTCGGTGATGATTGCGAAAGCAATGACCGAGCCAAATTGCAGGCCCGCCACAGTAATCACGGGAACCAGCGTGTTGCGCAGCGCGTGGCCGAAATGGATCGCCCGTGTGGTGAGCCCGCGGGCGCGGGCGAAGCGGATATAGTCGGTCCGCATGACCTCGAGCATCTCCGCGCGGACGAGCCGCATGATCAGAGTCATCTGGAACAGGCCGAGCGTGATCGAGGGCATGATCAGCGCTTTCAACCCTGACCAAGTCAGGAGCCCAGTCGTCCACCAGCCGATATGCACCACATCGCCCCGCCCGAACGAGGGCAGCCAGCCGAGTGTCACCGAGAACAGGTAGATCATGAGGATCCCGATCAGGAAGGTCGGCAGCGAGATGCCGATCAGCGAGACGGCCTGGAATACATGCGCGAGCCAGCTGTCACGGCGAAGCGCCGAATAGACCCCCATCAGGATGCCGCTGACCATCGCGAAGATGGTGGCGCAGATGGCGAGCTCCAGCGTTGCCGGCATCCGCTCCATCAGGAGATTGCTGACGGGCAGACGGAACTGGTAGGAGATGCCGAACTTGAACTGCGCGGCGTTGCCGAGGTAGTGGCCGAACTGCACGATCACGGGATCGTCGAGGCCGAGCGACTTGCGGATTGCGGCGCGTTCGGCGCCCGACGTATCCATCCCGACCATCTGGTTCACTGGATCGCCGGCGAAGCGGAACATCGAGAACGAGATGATTCCGACGGCGATCATGACACCGATGGCCTGGATGGCCCGGCGCAGTGTGAAAGCGAGCATCTGTTCCTTTCACATATCTTCAGGGGCGCGCATCATCGCGTTCGCCCGAAACGGCAAATCCTTAAACAGCAAGTCCCGGAAGCCGAGGCTTCCGGGACTTCACAACTCGTCGACACCTACTCGTCCTGCTTGGTCGCCCAATAGAGCAGGACCTGGTTGTCCGCGCGCTGAGTCAGTTTCACCTTCTTCGACACGCCCCAAGCGAGCGCTTGCTGATGCAGCGGGACATAGGCCCAGTCCTTGATCGAGATGTCCCAGGCCTGCTTGATCAGCTGATCGCGCTTGGCCGGATCGGATTCCACGAGGACCTTGTCGGCGATCTCGTCGAACTGCTTGTTGCAATAGCCGGCGAGATTGGCCTCGCCGCGGTTCGGATCCTTGGGATCGTCCCGGCAGCCCATGATGTCGTGCAGCACGTTATGGGCGTCGAGTGTATCCGGGGTCCAGCCGAGCATGAACAGCGAAGTTTTGTAGCCGCCGGGCTTCAGCACCTTGGCGAAATACAGCGCCTTGGGTTGCGCCAGCAGCTCCACTTTGATGCCGATACGGGCGAGCATTCCGACGACGGCCTGACAGATCGCGGCGTCATTGACGTAGCGATCGTTCGGGCAGTCCATCGTGACTTCGAAACCCTCGGGATAGCCGGCGTCCGCCAGGAGCTTCTTGGCGGCGTCGGGGTCGAACTTCGGCCGGGTGAAGTCCTTCGACAGCGAATAGAGCTCCGGCGCAACCATCAGCGCGGACGGTGTCGAGAGGCCGCGCATGACGCGGTTCTTGATCAGCTCGATGTCGATCGCCCGGTAGACGGCCTCGCGGACGCGAACGTCCTTGAATGGGTTCTTGCCCTTGACGTTGGAGTACAACAGCTCGTCGCGCTGCTGATCCATGCCGACGAAGATGGTGCGGAGTTCGGGTCCCGTCAGCACGGTGGCATTGGGGCTCGAATTGACACGTTGAATATCCTGGACCGGAACCGGCTCGATCACGTCGACCTCGCCCGACAGCAGGGCCGCGACACGCGTGGCCGGGGATGCGATCGGCGTGAAGATGATCTCCTTCAGATTATGTTCCGGCTTGCGCCACCAGTTCGGATTGGCCTTGAAGACGGTCTTCACGCCCGGCTGATGGCTCTCGATCATGAAGGGGCCGGTGCCGTTTTCATGGAGCGAGGCGTAGCTCGGGGTCGTGGCGGCGGCCGGTGTCGGCGCCACCGCATCGTTCGCCTCTGCCCATTTCTTGTCCATGATGTACCAGGTCGCCCAGAGCGCCGTCAGGATGGGATTGGGCGAGGTCAGGACGAAATCGACGGTGTAATCGTCGATCTTGACCGCCTTGGCGTCGGCGGGAACGCGGCTCTGGAAATTCGAGCCTTTCGCCCGCACGCGCTCGGCCGAGAACACGACGTCGTCAGCGGTGAAGGGGTCGCCATTGTGGAATTTCACGTCCTTGCGCAGGTGAAAGCGCCAACGTGTCGGCTCCGGTGTCTCCCAGCTCTCGGCAAGCCCCGGGATGATCTTCAGGTCCTTGTCGCGGGCGACCAAGCCCTCATAGACATGACCGAGATGCGCACTGGTGGTCGACTCGTTCAGTGTGTAGGGGTCGAGCGACTTCAGCTCACCCTGGTTGGCGTAGCGCAGCGTCTGGCTCGACGCCGGCGAGACCGCCATCGCAAGCACACCGGCGAGCGTCGCCGCAAACAGACTTCGTCCGACTGACATTCTTGACCCTCTTCACTCGCCCGCACCGTCATTTTTATTGTTCGGCGGGGCCGATCGATCCATGTTGCCCAGAGTTCTCGACCCGTGCAAGCGCCATTCCAGCAAGGAACGCGCCAAGTTGCACCGCTGTGCAGCAATGCTGACCAACAATTTGTGGGACGAGAGGCGCGTGGGCGCCATTCGACTTTCGACCTGCGAGATTCCGGAACAGGAGCGGAAATTGCCTCACCGGCCGCCAGGCGAGCGTGTTCGTGGGCGCGATTTGATTGACCATATCCGGCGATTGCAGGAGCCATTGTCCGGCCGTCCGTCTCAGGTCGCTTGCGTCGCATACCATGTCGCGGCGATACTGTGCCGCGCCGCTCGAATCTCATCTGGAGGGGACATGAAAGTTAACATCGAAATCGACTGCACCCCCCTTGAGGCCCGCCAGTTCATCGGATTGCCCGACCTGGCTCCGATGCAGACGGCGGTGATGGACAAGCTACAGCAGCAGGTGTTGAGCAACATCGACAAGGTCTCGCCGGAATCGCTGATCCAAAGCTGGTTCACCTTCGATCCAAAGCTCGCCGAGCGGTTTCAGGACATGTTCGTCACCATGGCGGGGCTCGGCAGCCCGCGCGGCGCCGACAAGAAGAAATAATGCCGTCCGAGCCGGACGGGTCGCAGGCGTCAGGCCGGCTACGTCCGCCGGGCCTTGGTCTGCTGCTTGCGGAAGCGCGCAGCGTGTTCGAATTCAACGCCAGCCTTTTGCTGTCGCCTGTCCTGATGCGCGCGCCCAAAGGCGACGGCCATCCGGTGCTGGCGCTGCCGGGCTTTCTCGCCAGCGACCTCTCGATGGCGCCGATGCGACGCTATCTCGGCGCACTCGGCTATGAGGCGCAAGCCTGGCGGATGGGCCGCAATCTCGGTGGGCTGGGCCGGATGCGGGAAGCCCTGCGCGCCCGTCTCACGGAAATCCATGCCGCGAGCGGACGCAAGGTCAGTCTGGTCGGATGGAGCCTCGGCGGTGTCTATGCGCGCGATCTCGCGCTTCAGGCGCCCGACATGGTCCGCAATGTCGTTACGCTCGGCAGCCCCTTCGCCAACGATGTGCGGGCAACCAATGCGACCGCGCTCTACGAGATGTTGTCCGGCGAGCGCGTCGAGGATTTTGCGGAAGCGCGTGAAGCGATCGCCGGCGATCTTCCAGTGCCGGCGACGTCGATCTATTCGCGCACCGACGGCGTCGTGAACTGGCGGACCTGCCTGCTGCGCCCCTCGGATCGTGCCGAGAACATCGAGGTGCACCTGGCGAGCCATATCGGGCTCGGGGTGAACCCGGCTGCGTTGTGGGCCGTGGCGGATCGCCTGGCACAACCGGAGGGGGAGTTCTGGCCATTTGACCGGGCAGGGCCGTTTGCCATTGCATATGCCCCGCCGGAACGGGCAATATCGACCTGACGAGAAGCGCCAACCAAGGCGCCCGTCAAATATTCGGGAGGGAACTATGGCTGACGGTAAGAAGCTGTCGTCGCTGGACGCATCATTTCTCTATCTGGAAACGCCGGAAATGCCGATGCATGTCGGGAGCATGGCGATCTTCCGCCTGCCCGACGACTACAAGGGTGACTTCTTCGAAGACTTCAAGGCGATGATCGTCTCGCGCCTGCATATCGCGCCGATCCTGAAAGCACGCCTGGAGAAAGCGCCGCTCGACATCGACCATCCCTCCTGGGTCGAAGACGACCAATTCGACATTGACCGCCACATCTTCCGCGCCAGCCTGCCGGCACCGCGCGACCGCGCTACGCTCGAGCGCATCGTCGGCTGGATGCACGCCAAGCTTCTGAACCGCGCTCGCCCGCTCTGGGAGTTCTACGTGTTCGAAGGCATGAAGGACAACGAGGTCGGTCTCTATTCCAAGATGCACCATGCCGCCATCGACGGCGGCGCCGGTGCTGCCTTGACCAACATGATCTACGACATCTCGCCGGTCCCGCGGAAGGTCGATCCGCCGACGGGCGGCGTGAAGCCCGGACAGGAGCCGCGCGATATCGCCGCGACCCTGCTCGATTCATACCAGCAGCTCTTCACCCAGCCGCTCGATGCGTCGGCCGCCGCCAAGAACCTGCAACTGCCGCGAACCGGCAAGAGCGACATCGGCTCGATTCTGTTCGACAATGCGATGTACCAGATCGAGAGCGCGGTCCGCTTTGCCGGCAATATCCCGACCATGGTCAAAAGCGTCTCCGACGTGCTCGGCAAGATTTCCGATCCGAAGTCGCGCGAGAGCCTCGCCAGCATGATGTCGCCGCCGACCATGCTCAACAAGTCGATTTCCTCGGAGCGCAGCTTTGCCGGCGTGTCGATCTCGCTGTCGCGATCCAAGGCGCTGGCCAAGCAGGCCGGCGGCAAGCTCAACGACGTGGTGCTGGCGCTCGCCTCCGGTGTGGTCCGGCGCTATCTCAAGCAATACAGTACGCTGCCGGCAAAATCGCTGACCGCTGCCGTGCCGATCTCGCTGCGCGAGGAGGGCAACACCGAGGCCAACAACCAGGTGTTCGGGATGATCTGCTCGATCGCGACCAACATCGAGGACCCCAAGGCGCGGCTCGAAGCCATCATCGCGCAATCGACCAAGTCCAAGGAGATGTCGCATCCGCTGCGGGCGCTGATGCCGCAGGTTTCCAACATCTCGATGCTGGGTACGCCGATCATCGTCCAGATCCTGGCGCTGCTCTACAGCCGCTCCGACCTGTCGGACGTGCTGCCGCCGGCTGCGAACATCACGGTGTCGAACGTGCCGGGGCCGCGGCAGACGCTCTACGCCGCCGGCGCGGAGCTGCTGCACATCTTCCCGGTGTCGATCGCGACGCATGGGCAGGCGCTCAATATCACCGTGCAGAGCTATCGCGACCAGCTCGATTTCGGCTTCATCGTCGGCGCCAACGTCATTCCGCATGTGCAGGTGATGTGCGACATGCTGCCGGCGGAGTTTGCCGCGTTGGAGGCGGCCTATACGCCACCGGCGGCCGACATCAAGGGCGCCGCCGAGTAGGATTTTATGATGATTGAAATGCCGCCGCTCAAGTTCGCGCAGACGAACGGAATCCGCATGGGCTATTACGAGGCGGGCCCGGTCACCGACAAGCCGCCGATCGTGCTGTGTCACGGCTGGCCCGAGCTGGCCTTCTCCTGGCGCCACCAGATCAAGGCTCTGAGCGAAGCCGGCATCCGGGTGATCGCGCCGGACCAGCGCGGCTATGGCGCGACCGATCGGCCCGAGCCGGTCGAGGCCTATGACATGGAACATTTGACCGGCGATCTCGTCGGTCTGCTCGATCATCTGAACATCGACAAGGCGATCTTCGTCGGCCACGACTGGGGCGGATTCGTCGTCTGGCAGATGCCGCTGCGCCATCCCACGCGCGTTGCCGGCGTGGTCGGGGTCAACACACCGCATTGGGACCGCGCGCCGATGGATCCGATCGCGCTGTTCCGCCAGCGCTTCGGCGACCAGATGTATATCGTCCAGTTTCAGAATCCCGCGCGCGAACCCGACAGAATTTTTGGCAGCCGCGTCGAGCAGACCTTTGACGCTTTCATGCGCAAGCCGCTTGCCCGGCCGGAGGCGAAGACCACTGAGCCGCCGGTTGCGGGCGTCGGTGCCTCGTCGAAGACGAACCTGGCTTTCCCGCAGATGGTCGCCGCCTATGATGCAAGACACGATCCGCGCACGCCGATCCTGTCGGCCGACGAGAAGAAGGTCTTTGTCGATACCTTTACGACAACCGGCTTCACCGGCGGCATCAATTGGTATCGCAACTTCACCCGCAACTGGGAACGGTCGAAGGGGCTGGACCACCACATCCATGTGCCGTCGCTGATGATCATGGCAGAGAACGACGCGGTGCTGCCGCCGTCGGCGGCCGACGGCATGGAGAAGCTCATAGCCGATCTGGAGAAGTACCTGGTGAAGGACAGCGGCCATTGGACGCAGCAGGAGAAGCCGGAAGAGGTCAGCGCCAAGCTGATCGAATGGCGTAGAAGGCGGTTTGGCTAGCGTTAACGACCAAGGCAGGGGGAAGCGCTTTTAAATGTCATCCAAGAACCGACTGGACCCGATTCCGCAGCCGCCGACCAAGCCGGTGGTCGGCAACATGCTGTCGCTGGATTCGGCGGCTCCCGTTCAGCACCTGACGCGGCTTGCCAAGGAGCTCGGCCCGATCTTCTGGCTCGACATGATGGGCTCGCCGATCGTGGTCGTCTCCGGCCACGACCTCGTTGACGAGCTCTCCGACGAGAAGCGTTTCGACAAGGCCGTGCGCGGCGCGTTGCGGCGTGTGCGCGCGGTCGGCGGCGATGGCCTGTTCACGGCCGATACCCGCGAGCCGAACTGGAGCAAGGCGCACAACATCCTGCTCCAGCCCTTCGGCAACCGCGCCATGCAATCCTACCACCCGAGCATGGTCGACATCGCCGAGCAGCTCGTCAAGAAATGGGATCGCCTCAATGCCGACGACGAGATCGACGTCGTCCACGATATGACGGCGCTGACGCTTGATACGATCGGCCTGTGCGGCTTCGACTATCGCTTCAACTCGTTCTACCGCCGCGACTACCATCCTTTCGTCGAGTCGCTGGTGCGCTCGCTCGAAACCATCATGATGACCCGCGGCCTGCCGTTCGAGCAACTCTGGATGCAGAAGCGGCGCAAGACTATGGGCGAGGACGTCGACTTCATGAACAGGATGGTCGACGAGATCATCGCCGAGCGCCGCAAGGGCGTGGAGGCCGTCGACGACAAGAAGGATATGCTCGCCGCGATGATGACCGGCGTCGATCGCTCGACCGGCGAGCAGCTCGACGACGTCAACATCCGCTACCAGATCAACACCTTCCTGATTGCCGGCCACGAGACCACCAGTGGCCTTTTGTCCACCACGCTCTGTGCGCTGCTCAAGCACCCGGATATCTTGAAAAAGGCCTATGACGAGGTCGACCGTGTATTCGGCCCCGACGTCGATGTCAGGCCGACCTATCAGCAGGTGACGCAGCTCACCTACATCACGCAGATCCTGAAAGAGGCGCTGCGGCTGTGGCCGCCGGCGCCGGCCTACGGTATCTCGCCGCTCAAGGACGAAACTATCGGCGGCGGCAAGTACAAGCTCAGGAAGGGCACCTTCATCACGATCCTGGTGACGGCGCTGCATCGCGACCCCAGCGTCTGGGGGCCGAATCCGGACGCCTTCGATCCCGAGAATTTCAGCCGCGAGGCGGAGGCCAAGCGGCCGGTCAATGCCTGGAAGCCGTTCGGCAACGGCCAGCGCGCCTGCATTGGCCGTGGCTTCGCCATGCACGAGGCGGCGCTCGCGCTCGGCATGATCCTTCAGCGCTTCAGGCTGATCGACCATCAGCGCTACCAGATGCATCTGAAGGAGACGCTGACGATGAAGCCGGAAGGCTTTAGGATCAAGGTTCGTCCGCGCGCCGATCGCGAACGGGGTGCCTATGGCGGGCCTGCGGTGGCGGCAACGACTGCCGTCACCACCGCGCCGCGCGCCACCACGCGGCCCGGACACAACACCCCGCTGCTCGTGCTCTACGGTTCCAATCTCGGCACGGCGGAAGAGCTGGCAACCCGCGTTGCAGATCTTGCGGAAGTGAATGGCTTTGCCACCAAGCTCGCGCCGCTCGATGACTATGCCGGCAAGCTGCCGGAAGAGGGCGGCGTGCTGATTTTCTGCGCCTCCTACAATGGTGCGCCGCCGGACAACGCCACGGAATTCGTCAAATGGCTCCATGGCGATGTATCGAAGGACGGGCTCGCCAAGGTGCGCTACGCCGTGTTCGGATGCGGCAACAGCGACTGGGCCGCGACCTATCAGTCCGTGCCGCGCTTCGTCGATGAGCAGCTTGCGGCCCGCGGCGCGCGCAGCCTCTATGCGCGCGGCGAGGGTGATGCGCGGAGCGATCTCGACGGCCAGTTCGAGAAATGGTTCGCGGCCGCCGCCCCTGCGGCCATGAAGGAGTGGGGCCTCACCTCGGACTTCAGCCGCAGCACCGACGACCAGCCGCTCTACAAGGTCGAGCCGGTGGCGCCGGGCGCGGTCAATGCGATCGCGGCGCTCGGTGGCGCCGTCGCGATGAAGGTGCTCGTCAACGACGAGCTTCAGACCAAGAGCGGGCCAAATCCATCCGAGCGCTCTACACGGCACATCGAGGTGCAGTTGCCGCAAGGCGCGAGCTACCGCGTCGGCGACCATCTCAGCGTGGTGCCGCGCAACGATCCGGCGCTGGTCGACGCCGTCGCGCGCCGCTTCGGCTTCCTGCCGGCCGACCAGATCAGATTGCAGGTCGCCGAGGGGCGTCGCGCGCAACTGCCGGTCGGCGATAGCGTCTCGGTCGGCCAGTTGCTGACCGATTTCGTCGAGCTTCAGCAGGTCACGACGCGAAAGCAGATCCAGATCATGGCGGAGCATACGCGCTGCCCGGTGACCAAGCCGAAGCTGCTGGCCTTCGTCGGTGACGATGCCGAGGCAGGGGAGCGCTACCGCGTCGAGATCCTGGCCAAGCGCAAATCGGTGTTCGATCTGCTGTCGGAACATCCTGCCTGCGAGCTGCCGTTCCACGTCTATCTGGAAATGCTCTCGCTGCTCGCGCCGCGCTATTACTCGATCTCGTCTTCGCCGTCGGTGGACCCCGGGCGTTGCAGCGTCACCGTCGGCGTGGTTGGCGGGCCGGCCGCATCCGGTCGTGGCCTCTACAAGGGCATCTGTTCGAACTATCTCAGCGATCGCCGTGCGGGCGATACGGTCTACGCCACCGTGCGCGAGACCAAGGCTGGCTTCCGCCTGCCGGACGATTCATCCGTGCCGATCATCATGATTGGGCCGGGCACAGGGCTCGCGCCATTCCGCGGCTTCCTCCAGGAGCGCGCAGCGCGCAAGGCGAAGGGTGCGGCCCTCGGTCCGGCCATGTTGTTCTTCGGCTGCCGCCATCCCGACCAGGACTATCTCTATGCGGATGAGTTGAAGGCGTTGGCCGCCAGCGGCATCACCGAACTCTTCACCGCGTTCTCGCGCGCGGATGGACCGAAGACCTATGTGCAGCACCTCCTTGCCGCGCAGAAGGACAAGGTCTGGCCGCTGATCGAGCAGGGTGCCATCATTTATGTCTGCGGCGATGGCGGCAAGATGGAGCCCGACGTGAAGGCCGCACTCGTCGCAATCCATCGCGACAAGAGCGGCAGCGATGCGGCCGCCGGCGCGCGGTGGATCGAGGAGTTGGGCGCGAAGAATCGCTATGTGCTCGACGTCTGGGCGGGCGGGTGACCGCCGGCCCAATCGTGCTAAAGCTCTCGGATGATTCCCTGGGAAAAGATCGACACCGCCAAAATCCCCGGCTCCGACGAGGAACTCCGCCTGATGCGGCGCGGCAAGGAGTTCTCCATCAAGCTCGGCACCAACGAGCTGATGAACAACCGTCTGTCGGGTTCGGAAGCCGCGCTCGCAACGCTCGCGGCGAAGCAGATCGAGAAGGTCAAGAAGCCGGTCGTCCTCATCGGCGGGTTGGGCATGGGCTTCACGCTGCGTGCGGCGCTGGCCGTGCTCGGAGACAAGGCCGAGATCGTTGTGGCGGAACTGGTCCCGGCCGTGGTGGCGTGGGCACGAGGTCCGATGGCTGAAATTTTCGGCGACAGTCTCAATGACCCCCGAGTCGAGATCCGCGAGATGGATGTCGCGCAGTTGATCGAGAGACATCCGCTCAGGTTTGATGCCATCCTGCTTGATGTCGATAATGGTCCGGAAGGACTCACCCGCAAGGCCAACGACGCCTTGTACGATGCTGCGGGCTTAAGGATAGCTCACACTGCGCTGCGGCGAGGCGGCGTGCTCGCGGTCTGGTCGTCCGGGCCGCATCCGAAATTCTCACGACATCTTCGTACCGCGGGCTTCGAGGTCAACGAAGTCAATATCCGCGCCACCGGAAGAGGCGGTGGCGCGCGCCATGTGATCTGGATGGCGAGGAAGAGTTAGGCGGCGTTTCTGCGCTGCGCTCCACAGGATCGGACTTGTAGGGTGGGCAAAGCGAAGCGTGCCCACCCTTTTCATCATCGTTGCGGATGGATGGTGGGCACGGCGCGCGAAGAGCGCGCCTTTGCCCACCCTACGCGCTAGAACATCGTGTTGTTGTTCGCCGGATTGTCGGTGATCGGCTGGACCACGTCCCAGTGCTCGACGATCTTGCCGTTCTCCAGCTTGAAGATGTCGACGATCGCACTGCCTTTTGTACCGGCTTCGCGAACCGCGTGAACGTGGAGAATGACATAGTCGCCGTCCACGAAAGAGCGCTTGATCTCGCTGTGCGAGTTCGGAAATTTTTCACGGAGAAAGCCGATGAATTTACGAAAGCCGTCGGGACCATCGGGTGCGTTCGGGTTGTGCTGAACATAGCGATCGCCGACATAGGCGAGCGCTGCGTCGGCATCCTTCTGATTGAGGCCCTTTTCGTAGAAGGCAAGCACGGTCTTGCGGTTGGCCTCCTCTTGCGTGTCGCCGGCACTGGCGCTGACGTGAGCGGAGAGCACAAAAAGAGCCGAGGCGGCGATCATCGCGCCCGACCGGAAGATGAAATCCATGATTACTCCGAGAGGCCATAGCCTGCTTGTGATTGCGGAGCGTTGATATAGCGTCCGCGCCGGCCGGCCGTAAGATAGTAACGGGCAGCTCACATGGTCACCGCGAGGAAACCAGTCGCCTCGCGCTACGCCGCCTTTGCCGCCGCGCCATGCGCATGCTTGTCGATGGCGTCGATGATTTGAGGCCAGAACCGTGCTGGCAGTGCGTGGCCCATGCCGTCAATCATCAAGAGCTTTGCGCCCGGGATCGAGGCGGCCGTGTCCTTACCGCCTTCGGGCGGTACCAGTGGATCGACGGTGCCGTGGATCACGAGTGACGGTGTCTTGACGGCGTGCAGCCGTTCCTTGCGGCTGCCGGACGCGAGCACAGCGCGCATCTGGCGGCCGACGCCGGCCGGATTGAGGCCGCGCGCAAATGTGCGTTCGGCCCGGCCGGGATCGAGTGCTTCCTCTTCGGGGAAAGAGCCGGCGCGCAGCACCGTCCAGTTTCGGCAGAAGCGTGCGATGTACTCTTCCTTGCTGCGCGGCGGCGGCGCCATCAGCACCGCGACCGCTTCTCGGCTCGGCGGCGGCAGGCGGGGATTGCCCGTTGTCGACATGATCGAGGTCAGCGAACGCACGCGCTGTGGAAACGACAGGGTTACTTCCTGCGCGATCATGCCGCCCATGGACGCGCCGACGAGGTGTGCGGACTTGATGCCGAGCGCGTCCATCAGGCTGACCGTGTCTTTCGCCATGTCGATCAGCTTGTAGGTCGCCGCGACCGGGATCTTCAGAAACCGCAGCTTCAACAGCTCGAGCGGCGTTAGGCGCTTGCCGCCGGTCAGATGGCTGGACTTGCCGATATCGCGATTGTCGAAGCGGATCACGCGAAAGCCGCGCGCAGCGAGTTGCTCGCAGAACCCATCGTCCCAGTGGATCATCTGCGCCGCGAGCCCCATGATCAGCAGCAGAGGCTCGGCATTATCGTTGCCGAAGATCTCGTAGCAAATGTCGATGCCGTTGGCGCGGACAGTCTGGGGCGGCTGATGGGCGGAGGTGTTCACGGGCCCGTTCCCTCGAATTCTTTGATCTGCTGTATTGCACGGTTTTGTTCCGCGAAGAAGCCGTCTGCGCGACACCGGTTGACCGGCACCTCGCAACGGTGTGGTATGGCGGAAAAGAAGGGCACAAGCCCTCCACATTGGGAGGACGCTGATGACCGACAAGATCACTGATCCGGTCGCCTTGTGGCAGAAGATGGTTGGCGAAATGGAGAAGGGCTTCAACTCCTTTGCCACCAAAGCCATGGAGACGCCCGAATTCTCGCAGGCCGTGAACCGCGCCGGTGGCGTTGCTGCGGGTGCTCAGAAGCAGTTCGGCGATCTCATGGAGAAATACCTGCTCTCCATGAACCTGCCGAGCCGCGAGCAGATGACCGGCATCGCCGAGCGGCTGCAAGCGATGGAAGGCCAGATCGGCGAGATCAAGTCGATGCTGAGCCAGATGTCGGCCAACTCGGGCGGTGCGCAGATCGGTGCCGCGCCGCGGCCGCCGCGCACAAAACGTCCGCCCTCCGAAGGCGGAGAGCAAAAATGAACGCGCCGACGGGACTTGATTTCGCGGCCATCCCGGAGCGCATCCAGTCGGAGGTGCAGCGCGCCATCCAGCGCAGCATCAAGGGCGTCGAATATTTCTCGACCTCCGGTCCGACGCTCGGCTCGACGCCGAAGGACGTGCTGCACTCGCGCGGCACGATGAGCCTCTATCACTACCGGCCGATGTCCGACGAGATCTATCGCGTGCCGGTCCTGGTCGTGATGGCGACCACCAACCGCGGCTATATCCTCGATCTCGTGCCCGGCCAGAGCTTCATCGAGTTCCTGCTCAAGCGCGGCTACGACGTCTATATGCTCGACTGGAGCGCGCCGCGGCCGGAGGAGAAGAGCCTGCGGATGGAGGACTATGTCCTCGACTTCATCCCCGATTGCGTCCGTCGCGTGCAGCAGGATTCCGGCGAGCAGGACGTCT
Source organism: Bradyrhizobium sp. LTSP849 (assembly GCF_000938255.1). Lineage (GTDB taxonomy): Bacteria > Pseudomonadota > Alphaproteobacteria > Rhizobiales > Xanthobacteraceae > Bradyrhizobium. The sequence goes on from NZ_JYMR01000005.1 coordinate 168,584, forward strand.
CCGTCATCGGCTATTGCTTCGGCGGCGTGCTGTCGCTGCTCTATGGCTCGATCTTCCCGGATGGTCCGATGAAGAATTTGATCTGCTTCACCACGCCGGTCGATTTCCGCGAGATGAAGCTGTTCTCCAACTTCTCGGACCGGCGCTATTTCGACGTCGACCGTCTGGTCGACAGCGTCGGCAACGTGCCGCCGGAAATGATCCTGTCGTCCTTCGAGATGCTGCGCCCGGCCTCGCGCACGGTGAGCCAGATCCAGCTCTGGGAGAACATCTGGAACGACGAGTTCGTGAAGTCGTACCGGATGTTCGACCGCTGGGCGACCGACACGCTGCCGCTGGCCGGCGAGTATTTCCGCACCATCACCAAGGATCTGATGTGGGACAACAAGCTCTACAACGACACCATGTCGGTCGGCGGCCGTGCGGCGAAGCTCGAGAACATCAAGGTGCCATTCCTGCACGCGGTCGCCGAGCACGATCACATCGTGCCCTATGAGGCCGCAAAGCATCTGATCACGAAGATCGGGTCTGTCGACAAGGAAGAGGTGATGCTCAAGGGCGGTCACGTCTCGCTGGTCGCCGGTGCCAACGCGGTGAAGCGGCTGTGGCCGAAACTGGATTCCTGGCTGGGGACAAGATCGACATGAGTGAACAGCGTGCCTATCCGCGTCACGTCAAGACCGAAGCCGGCGACATTGAGATCCGCCTGATGTCGCCTGCCGACGAAGCCGCGGTGCTGGTCTTCGGCAAGGGCCTGCCGACCCACGACCTGTTGTTCCTGCCGCGCAACATCAGCGAGCCAAAGGTGCTCTCCGCCTGGGTCAAGGAGATCGAGCGCGGCGCGATCACGAGCCTGCTCGCGGTGAGGGATGGCAAGGTGGTCGGCTGCGGCACGCTGGTGCGCGATCCGCATTCCTGGTCGCCCCATGTCGGCGAGATCCGCATGGTGGTCTCGCCCGACGTCCGCGGAAAGGGGGTAGGGAAGGCGCTGTCGCAGGAGACCTTTGCGCTCGCACTGGGGGCGGGCCTCGAGAAGCTCTCCGTGCAGATGACAGTCGATCAGCAGGCGGCGATCGCCCTGTTCGAGAGCCTTGGCTTCAAGGCTGAGGCGCTGCTGCGGGATCATGTCCGGGACGTCGGCGGCAAGACCCACGACATCGTCGTGCTCGGCCACAACATCGCGCAGGTCCAGGCCCAGATGGAGGCCTACGGGCTGCCAGGCGCCGTCCAGCACTAAGAGTGCCGTCCAGCATTAGAGAAGCGCCGGCCAGCATTGAAGACCTCCGGGAACTTTAATGGCTAGGGAGGCGCCATATTGCCTTCCATTAAGGCTATTCACGGCCTCGTGATATCGCAGTGCAATATGAATATTGCATCGCACAATTAACTATGCCATATAAGTCGTGCCCCGGGCCAAACAGGACGGGGTGAGCCCATAGCTCAACCCAATGAGGATGGAGAGACCCCAATGACCACCGAAACCAACACCGCTTTCGAAGGCTTCAAGGACGCGTTCAAGAACATCCAGAACCTGGAAGTTCCCGAGGCTGCTCGCGAGTTCGTCAAGAAGTCCGCCAGCACCGCCAAGGACCGCGCTGCCGAGGCTTTCGCCGGCTCCGAGCGGGTGACCGCCGCCGTCGAGAGCGCGGTGACCGAATCCGTCGCCGAGGCCGGCAAGATCAGCCGCAACATCCAGCAGGCGATCTATGAGGACGCCGAGGCATTCTTCTCGAGCATCGACAAGCTCGCGTCCGCCAAGTCGTTCAGCGAAGCCGTCGAGATCCAGTCCGGCCTGCTCCGCGCTCGCGGCGAAGCCTTCGTCTCGCGTGCCAAGGCGACCACCGACTATCTCGGCAAGCTCGCCGCCAACGGTGCGAAGTCCGCTCAGGACAACTTTGCCAAGGTCTACACCAAGACCGCCTGATCCGGCGCTTGAGTGAAAAACTGAATTTTAAGGCCCGCTTCGGCGGGCCTTGTTTTTTGCGCTGCGTCCATCATTGCGCGCGAAGCGATCCAGGGTCTTTCCGCGGAGGCGGTCTGGATTGCTTCGCTTCGCTTGCAATGACGGAGTATTGTGATGCAGTCATGACTCCACCCGCCAGCTTCTCCTTCGACACTCCCGGTGACGCCGAACGCGCGGCCGAGTTGCGCCGCGTGAAAGCGCTGGCGACGCTGGTGCTGGCTTCGACGCTCGCACTGTTCGTCGTCGCGAAGTTGCTGCTGAACGTGCACCCCGTGTTCGGCTTCATCGCCGCCTTCGCGGAAGCCGCGACCATCGGCGGGCTCGCGGATTGGTATGCCGTGGTCGCGCTGTTCAAGCGGCCGCTCGGCCTGCCGATCCCGCATACCGCGATTATCCAGAGCAACCAGGCCCGCATCGCCGACAAGCTTGGCGAATTCATCCAGGTGCACTTCCTCGAGGCAGGTCCTGTCGAGGCCAAGCTGAATGAGATCGATTTCGGCTCCTTCGTCGCCGACTGGCTGCGCGACCGCAAACGCAGCGATGATCTCGCGCGCTTTGCGCTGCGCTTATTGCCTGAGGCGTTCTCGGCGACGGAAAACTCCGGTCTGATGACTTTCATCATCCGCCGCATGTCCTCGCAGCTCCAGGCGATCGATCTTGCGCCGCTCGCCGCCGGCACGCTGCGCGGTTTCGTGGCCGAGGGGCGGCACCAGATCCTGTTCGACGATCTCCTGCGCGTGATGCACGAGACGCTGAATCAGAAGGAAACCATGGCGATGATCCGCGAGAAGGTGCGCGCGGAATTGCCGACCCTTCTCAGGCTCTACCGCGCCGACAAGTTCCTGGTGAACAAGATCGTGGCGTCTGCCACCGCCTTCTTCGATGAAGTGCGCGGCGATCCAAAACATCCGTTCCGCGGTGAGTTCGACCGCATGCTGCTGACCTTCGTCGACCGGCTCGGCTCCGACCAGGCTTACATCGATCGCATCGACGGGCTGAAGCGCGATCTCCTGGCGCGGCCCGAGCTTGCCGATCTCGCCCGCACTGTCTGGGCCAACGCGCGGTCCTTTATCGAGCGCAGCGCAAGCGGCGAGACGCAGGTGTTGCAGCATCATCTTGCCGGCATGTGCGTTGCCGCCGGCGAAGCGCTCGCCGGCGATGCCGAGCTGCGCGGCGAGATCAACAAGGGTCTGGTGACGGTGCTGCGCAGCTTCGTCGCCGACCAGAAGAGCGGCGTTTCCACCTTCATCTCCGACCAGGTGAAATCGTGGAATATGACGCAGCTGATTTCGCTGATCGAAATCAACATCGGCCGCGACCTGCAATACATCCGTTTCAACGGCTCGCTGATCGGCGGTCTCGCCGGTCTCGCGCTTTACTCCGTAGAATTCCTGCTTCGTTTGTTGTGACTTTTGCGTCACGGCCGTTAGCATTAATGCCTGGGCCTATTGTGGCCCGGTGCTCCACCGGCTTGAATATCGGGAACCGGCCGCCTAGCTGATTCATGTTGCGCTGCGGAACATTCAAGAAGCCGGCGTATTGGAATTCATGCCCATTTGCCGGCATCGCGCCCGGCACCTTCTCAGGGGAAACATTGATGACCGCTACTGCCCAGACGCTGCGTCCGCCGTCCCGTACCCTGATGTTTCTGGAGGGGCGCGCGATCCATGAGCTCGGTGCATTCCTCGGCGCGCTGCCGCTCTTGAGCCTCGCGCCGCGCGGCGATGGACACCCGGTGCTGGTGCTGCCGGGCTTGGTGGCATCCGACGCGTCCACGCGGCCGCTGCGCGCGTTCCTCACGTCCAAGGGCTATGCGGTGAGCGGCTGGCGCCAGGGCCGCAACTACGGCCTGCGTCAGGGCGTGCAGCATGCGATGGTCGATCTGGTCCGAGAGCTCAACGACACCCATGGCCGCAAGATCAGCCTCGTCGGCTGGAGCCTCGGTGGCCTCTATGCCCGCCAGCTCGCCAAGATGATGCCGGAGCGCGTCCGTCAGGTGATTACGCTTGGCAGCCCCTTTGCGGGCGATCCCCATTCGACCAATGCCTGGCGTGTCTATGAATGGGCGAGCGGGCGGAAGTCCGACGAGGTCGATCCGCAGTTCGGCGGCGAACTCGCCGTTCCACCGCCCGTCCCGACCACGGCGATCTTCAGCCGCACCGACGGCGTCTGCGCCTGGCAGGGCTGCATGGAGAAGACCGGCGCCGAGACCGAGAGCATCGAGGTCGAGAGCAGTCATTGCGGCATGGGGCATCACCCCGCCGCGGTCTATGCGGTGGCCGACCGGCTCGCCCTGAAGGAAGGCGTGTGGCAGCCTTTTGATCGCAGCGGCTGGCGCAGCCTGGTCTATCCCGATCCGCATCGGTGATTTCTTCTCCCTCTCTCCGTAAGGACGGGGCGAGGGAGATACAGCGGCGCGGCAGGCGTTGCTCCCGTCCATTGTCCCGCCCGATCAAATCGCGCTATGCCTCGCGCATGGCGCATCCGCTCTCTCGCATCATCGACCAGCTCAAGCGCGAGCCTTCGCGCACCGGCTCCATCGTCATCACCGTGTTCGGCGATGCCATCGTGCCGCGCGGCGGCTCGGTGTGGCTCGGCACGTTGCTGGAATTCTTTGAAGGCCTCGCCATCGACAGCGGCGTGGTGCGCACGGTGATGTCGCGGCTTGCGGCCGACGGCTGGCTGACGCGCGAAAAGGTCGGCCGCAACAGCTTTTATCGCCTTGCCGAAAAGGGCCGCCAGACGTTCGAGGCCGCAACGCGCCACATCTACGATCCGCCCCAGTCTGACTGGACCGGCCGCTTCGAGTTGCTCTTGATCAGCAATGGCGAGGGCCGGGACGCTTCGCGCGAGGCGCTGCGCAATGCCGGCTTCGGCAGTCCGCTGCCAGGTGTGTGGGTCGCGCCATCAGGCGTGCCGGTGCCGGAGGAAGCTGCCGGCGCCATTCGGCTTGAAGTCTCGGCCGAGGATGACAGCGGGCGCCGTTTGCTCAGCGCGAGCTGGCCGCTCGACCGCACAGCAGACGCCTATCTGAAATTCATGAAGATGTTCGAGCCGCTCCGCGCCGCGATCAGGAGGGGCACGGATTTGTCCGAAGCCGACGCCTTCACCGCACGTATCCTCCTGATCCATTACTACCGCCGCGTCGTGCTGCGCGATCCGCTGCTGCCCGAGAGCCTGCTGCCGGCGGATTGGCCGGGCAGGGCCGCCCGCGCGCTCTGCGGCGAGATCTATCGCGCGCTGCTGGCCCGGTCCGAACATTGGCTTGATAGCCATGGAACCAATGAAAAGGGGCCATTGCCGCCGGCGCTAAAGCTCCTGGAGCGGAGGTTCGGCGTCTGAACTTTATGTTACAGAAATATCTTGCAAGAATAAAATTCTGATATATATTGCCTCCCAATGAAACGGGAGGACGCGCATGTATACCCAGGCGCTCAACACGGCTGAGGCGGACGACCGCAACGTCGAGGATGCGGCGAGGGCGGCGCAATTCCAGGCGCGCATCGATGCCGAGGAGCGCATCGAGCCGAACGACTGGATGCCGGCGGCCTATCGCAAGACGCTCACCCGCCAGATCTCCCAGCACGCCCATTCCGAAATCGTCGGCATGCTGCCGGAAGGCAACTGGATCACGCGCGCGCCGAGCTTGCGACGCAAGGCGGCGCTGCTCGCCAAGGTTCAGGACGAATGCGGCCACGGGCTCTATCTCTACGCCGCCGCCGAGACGCTCGGCACCTCGCGCGAAGAGCTGGTCGATGCCATGCTCGCCGGCAAGGCCAAATACTCATCGATCTTCAACTATCCGACGCTGACCTGGGCCGACATCGGCACCATCGGCTGGCTGGTCGACGGCGCCGCGATCATGAACCAGATCCCGCTGTGCCGCTGCTCTTACGGCCCCTATGCGCGCGCGATGATCCGCGTCTGCAAGGAGGAGTCCTTCCATCAACGGCAGGGCTACGAGATCATGCTGACGCTATGCCGTGGCTCCGACGAGCAAAAGGCGATGGCGCAGGAAGCGCTGGACCGCTGGTGGTGGCCGGTACTGATGATGTTCGGTCCGCCCGATGCCGCCAGCCAGCACAGCGACGTCTCGACCAAGTGGAAGATCAAGCGCTTCTCCAATGACGAGCTGCGCCAGAAATTCGTCGATGCCACCGTGCCGCAGGCGCAATATCTCGGCCTCGCCATTCCCGATCCCGGCATGACGCAGGATGCTGACCGGCACTGGCGCTACAGCGAGATCGACTGGACCGAGTTCAAGCAGGTGCTCGCCGGCAACGGCCCCTGCAACCGCGATCGTATCGCGGCGCGCCGCAAGGCGCACGATGATGGCGCCTGGGTGCGTGAGGCGGCCGCTGCCTATGCCGCGAAGCGCGCGCATCGCCAGACCGCACAAGCCGCGGAATAAGGAGATTACGATGGCCACGCCGAACACGCCGCTGTGGGAAGTCTTCATTCGCAGCCGCAACGGGCTTGCGCACAAGCATGTCGGATCGCTGCATGCGAGCGACGCGACCATGGCCCTGCAAGCCGCCCGCGACATCTACACCCGCCGCGGCGAGGGCCTCTCGATCTGGGTCGTGCCGTCGACCGCGATCACCGCGAGTGATCCCGCCGAGAAGGGCATGATGTTCGAGCCGGCAGAGTCGAAGATCTACCGGCACCCGACGTTCTATGAGGTGCCCGAAGAAGTGGGGCACATGTGATGACCGTCGCCAACATCAATGTTTCCGAAACGCCGCTGGTGCTCTACGCGCTGCGCCGCGCTGACGATGCGCTGATCCTCGGCCATCGGCTGTCGGAATTGTGCGGGCATGCGCCGATGATGGAAGAGGACATGGCGCTCTCCAACGTCGCGCTCGACCTGATCGGCCAGGCGCGCGAGCTCTACACCTATGCCGCCAAGGTCGAGGGTAAGGATAACGACGAGGACAAGCTCGCTTACCTGCGCGATGTCCGGCAGTACCGCAACCTGCTGCTGGTCGAGCAGCCGAACGGCGATTTCGCCCAGACGCTGGTGCGCCAGTTCTTCTATTCCGCCTTCGCCGATCTCTATTGGCGCGCGATGATGAATTCTCGCGACACGACGCTTGCGGCCATTGCCGCGAAGTCCGAGAAGGAGACCGCGTATCACCTTCGTCATGTTTCGGAATGGATCATCCGCCTAGGTGACGGCACCGAAGAGAGCCACGCCCGCGCGCAAGCCGCGATCGATCACCTCTGGGCCTTCACCGGTGAGATGTTTGCCGTCGATGACGGCGAGCGTGCTCTGATCCATGCCGGTATCGCCATCGATCCGGAGACCTTACGCGGTCGCTGGATGACGACGCTCTCCGATATCGTCAGCGAGGCAACGCTGGTATTGCCACAAAGCGACTGGATGCAGCAGGGCGGTCGTTCCGGCCGGCACAGCGAGCATCTCGGCCATCTCCTGTCCGAGCTGCAGTCGATGCAGCGGACTTTTCCGGGGCAGACATGGTGACCGTGCTCGAACGTGATAGCGAGTTGCGCCAACGCGCGTGGGACGCCGCGGCGAACGTCGTCGATCCAGAGATTCCGGTGCTGACCATCGCCGATCTCGGTGTGCTCCGCGATGTCGTGCTCGACGGCGAACATGTCGAGGTTGCGATCACGCCGACCTATTCGGGCTGTCCGGCCATGAACATGATCGCGCTCGAAATCGAGCTCGCGTTGGAGCGCGCCGGCTTTCGTCAGCCGAAAGTCCGCACCGTGCTCTCGCCGGCCTGGACCACCGACTGGATGAGCGAGGAAGGCCGCCGCAAGCTGCATGCCTATGGCGTCGCGCCGCCCCAGGCCTCAAGCTCGCGCCGTGCGTTGTTCGGTGAGCAGGCGGTTGCCTGCCCGCAATGCGGTTCGAACAATACCGAGCTGCTGTCCGAATTCGGCTCGACCTCCTGCAAAGCGCTCTGGCGCTGCAAGGCCTGCCGCGAACCCTTCGATTATTTCAAGTGTCATTGACCATGTCCGCAGCCGCACCGCGCTTCCATCGCCTGGCCGTCAGCGATCTCCGCCGCGAGGCATCCGACGCCATCTCGATGACATTCGCCATTCCGCGCGAACTCGCCGACGATTATGCTTTCAACCCCGGGCAGTATCTTACGCTCCGCACCACGCTCGACGGGGAGGAAGTGCGCCGCTCCTATTCCATCTGCTCCGGTCCTGACGATGGCGAAATCCGCATTGCGGTGAAGAAGGTCGACGGCGGCGCGTTCTCGAGCTGGGCGGCGGATGACCTGAAATCCGGCGACGAGCTCGACGTGATGACGCCGACCGGACGCTTCGGCGCGGTCCCGCCGGCCGATGCTGCGCGCATCCACGTCGGCTTTGCCGCCGGCTCCGGCATCACGCCGATCCTCTCGATCGTGAAGGGCGTGCTGGCGCGCGAGCCCGAAAGCCGCTTCTTCCTGTTCTATGGCAACCGCGCGACCGACAACATCATGTTTATCGAGGCGCTCGAGGAGTTGAAGGACCGTTTCATCGACCGTCTCTCGATCTTCCACGTTATCTCGGGCGAGGAGCAGGACATCCCGATCCTGCATGGCCGGCTCGACGGCGGGAAGGTGAGGGTGCTGCTGCGCTCGCTGGTGCCGGCGGCGAGCGTCGATCATGTCTTCGTCTGCGGTCCAACGGGCATGAGCGAGGAGATCGAGGCGACCTGCCGCGACATCGGCATTGCCGAGGACCGGATTCACGTCGAACGTTTCGTCTCGGAGTTCGGTGGCAAGCCGCGGCCGAAGAAGGTCGTTGCTCCCGATGCGCCGCCAAAGGCGATTGCGTCCCTGATCATTGACGGCAAGCGCCGCGACGTGCCGGTCGCCGAGGACGAAGCGATCCTCGATGCCGCACTACGCGCCGGCGTCGACCTACCCTTCGCCTGCAAGGGCGGCATGTGCTCGACCTGCCGCGCAAAACTGGTGGAGGGCGAGGCGCCGATGGACATTAACTACTCGCTGGAGCCATGGGAGCTGAAGGCGGGCTTTGTGCTGACCTGCCAGGCCAAGCCGTCCTCCGCGCGGGTCGTGGTCGACTACGACCACGTTTGACACGTCTCGCCAACCGGCAGAACATCTTGAGTAGACATTCAACCCGGAGGAACGCGTGAACGTCAAAGCCGCCTTGTCGCCCCAAGACGTCGCCCGCGCCTGCGCCGATGCGATGTGGACGGAGGACGACGCCTCAAAAGGCCTCGGCATGGAGATCGTCGAGATCGGTCCGGGCTTTGCGACGCTGGCGATGAATGTGCGACCGGACATGGTCAACGGCCAGCGCATCGCCCACGGCGGCTTCATCTTCACGCTCGCCGATTCGGCTTTCGCCTTCGCCTGCAATTCGCACAATGATCGTGTGGTGGCAGCGCAAGGTCAGATCACCTTCATCAAGCCCGGCAAGCTCGGTGATCGCCTTGTTGCAAAAGCGCGGGAGGTTACGCGTAGTGGACGCTCCGGCATCTATGACGTGCGCGTTACCGCCGGTGACACTGTCATCGCCGAATTCCGTGGGCATTCACGCGTCATTCCCGGGACGTGGCTGCCAACGCAAGACCAATAAACAGAAGAACAAATCAATGTGGGGAAACGAGGATGGCTTTGACCAGGCTCAAGGAAGGCGGCCACACCTATAAGGCCGAGCTGGACGCGCATGAGCGCGCGTCACGCGAGGAGATCATGGTGCTCCAGACCCAGCGCCTCGCTTGGTCGCTGAAGCACGCCTACGACAACGTCGCGCACTACCGCAAGGCCTTCGACAAGGCCGGAGTGCATCCGTCCGACTTTCGCGAGCTGTCGGATCTCGCGAAATTTCCGTTCACCGTGAAGACGGATTTGCGCGACAATTATCCCTTCAATATGTTCGCCGTGCCGCGCGAAAAATTGGTGCGCGTGCATGCCTCTTCGGGCACGACGGGAAAGCCGATCGTGGTCGGCTACACCCAACGCGACATCGACACCTGGTCAGAGGTGGTGGCGCGCTCGATCCGCGCCGCCGGTGGCCGCACCGGCATGATCATCCACAACGCCTATGGCTATGGCCTCTTCACCGGCGGCCTCGGCGTGCATTATGGCGCCGAGAAACTCGGCTGCACCGTGGTGCCTATCTCCGGCGGCATGACCGAGCGGCAGGTCCAGCTCATCAATGATTTCCGACCCGACATCATCACGGTGACGCCGAGCTACATGCTGGCGATCCTCGACGAGTTCAAGCGCCAGAAACTCGACCCGCGTCAATGCTCGCTCAAGGTCGGCATCTTTGGTGCCGAGCCCTGGACCAATGCGATGCGCGGCGAGATCGAGGATGCGTTCGACATGGACGCGACCGACATCTACGGCCTCTCTGAAGTGATCGGTCCCGGCGTCGCGCAGGAATGCATCGAGACCAAGGACGGCCTGCACATCTGGGAGGACCACTTTTATCCCGAAGTGATCGATCCCCAGACCGGTGCGGTGCTGCCGGATGGCGAGAAGGGCGAGCTGGTCTTCACCTCGCTGACCAAGGAAGCCTTTCCGGTGATCCGCTATCGCACCCGCGACCTGACGCGGCTGCTGCCGGGCACGGCGCGACCGGGCATGCGGCGCATGGAGAAGGTGACGGGGCGCTCCGACGACATGATTATTCTGCGCGGCGTCAATTTGTTTCCGACCCAGATCGAGGAAGTCCTGCTCGCGACCGACTGGTGCGGCGGGCACTTCGTCATGGAGCTCACCCGCGAAGGCCGCATGGACGAGCTGACCATCATCGCGGAGGCACGACCGGAGAGCTGGGATGGTCGCGGGCTCGTCGACCATGCCGACCGTATCTCGACCCATATCAAGAACACCATCGGGATCAGCTCCAATGTGCGGGTGGTTGCACCCGCCACGCTGGAGCGCTCGCTCGGCAAGGCCAAGCGGCTCTACGACAAGCGGCCGAAGGATTGACTTGACCACCCGTAGGGGCGACAAGGCCCGCGAGAAATCGTGGGTCTTTCGATGTCATCAGCCGATCCAAAAGCCGTCGAGGCGCGCTGCGTCCGCCTCAATGCCAAGGCCGAGAACGCCGCCGCGATTGCGCCGGTGGTCGAGCGTCATAAGCTCACGTGCGGTCCCGATGATCTCCTGATCGAGGTGAAGGCGGCCGCCGTCAATCCGTCCGACGTCAAGGCTGCGACCGGGCTGATGCCCTACGCCGTCTTCCCGCGCACGCCCGGCCGCGATTACGCCGGTGTGGTGATCGACGGGCCGGCCGGCACGGTCGGCCGCGAGGTGTTCGGCTCCTCCGGCGATCTCGGCATCCGCCGCGACGGCACGCACGCAACCCATCTCGTCATCGAGGTAGATGCTGTCGTCGAGAAGCCGAAGACTTTATCCTGGGAGGAGGCTGCCGGCATCGGCGTTCCCTTCGTCACGGCGATGGAAGGCTTTCGCCGCGCCGGCGTACCGAAGAGCGGAGAGACCGTTCTGGTGTTCGGCGTCAATGGCAAGGTCGGTCAGGCCGCGGTGCAGATCGCGACCTGGCAGGGCGCGCGCGTCATCGGCGTGGTGCGCAAGGCGGAGGCTTATGAAGGTCACGCCAACGCGCCCATTGAGGTGATCGATGCGTCCGTTACCGACGTCGCCACGCGCGTGCGCGAACTGACCGCCGGTAAGGGTGCTGACATCGTCTTCAACACGGTGGGCGATCCCTATTTCCAGGCCGCGCACAAGTCGCTTGCATTGCGCGGTCGTCAGATCCTGATTGCCGCGATCGATCGCATCGTGCAGTTCAACATTCTCGAATTCTACCGGGGCCAGCACACTTATGTCGGCATCGACACGCTCGGCCTGTCGTCGGCCGCGACCGGCGCGGTGCTGCGCGAACTCGGGCCCGGCTTTGCGAGTGGTCCCCTGAAGCCGTTTCCGATCAAGGCGAACGCCGTCTATCCGCTGGAGCGCGCCACGGAAGCGTATGCGGCGGTCGCCGGCTCGTCGCGGGATCGCGTGATCCTGAAGCCATAATCATGGAGCCGTCCGCCCAGCTCGTTATCCTCGCCGGGTTCGCCATCGGCCTGATCTACGGCGCTGTCGGCCTGCTCAGCGGCTTCTGCCTGATGAGCAGCATGCGGGGCTTTCTCGCGAAGGGTGACAGTCGGCTGGTGCGGACCTATGCGCTGGCAATCGCCGTTGCGATTTTCGCCAGTCAGTTCCTCGCCGGGAATGGCATGGTCGACCTCGGCAAGTCGATCTATCTGCAACAGACGTTTTCGGCGCCGGTGCTGTTTCTCGGCGGTGTGCTGTTCGGCTACGGCATGGTGCTGTCGAACGGCTGTGGCTCGCGTGCGCTGGTCCTGCTCGGGTGCGGTAATCTGCGCTCCTTCGTCGTCGTGATCGTGCTCGCCATTGCTGCACAGATGACGCTCAAGGGTTTGATCGCACCAGCCCGCATTGCGCTGGTTCAGGTTTCGCAAGCCACGGTCAACGCCAACTCGCTGCCGTCGATGCTGGCGACGCTTGGTCTCGGCGAATCTGTGTCGCGGATTCTGGCTTCCGCCGCGATCGTCATTGCCCTGATCCTCTTTGCATTCGCGCACCCGGCGTTCCGGCGTTCGCCGGGTCAGATCGCGGCGGGCGTTATCGTTGGTTTCCTCGTCGCCAGCGGCTGGTTCGTCACCGGCTATCTCGGCGCCGATGACTTCAATCCGGTCCCGGTAACGTCGCTCACCTTCATCGCGCCGATTGCGGATGCCCTGCAATACGCCATGCTCTCGACCGGCCTGACGCTGAACTTCGGCATCGCGACGGTTGCCGGTGTCTTCGGCGGCAGCCTGGTCACCGCGCTCGCGACGGGCCGCTTCCATCTCGAGGGCTATTCTTCGCCACGCCACATGCTGCGCTCGGCCGGTGGTGCTGCGCTGATGGGGGTCGGCGGCGTGATGGCGTTTGGCTGCTCGGTCGGGCAGGGGCTTACGGGCGTGTCGACGCTTGCGCTGGGCTCGTTCATTGCTGTCGCTGGCATTTTGATCGGCACAGCCGCAGGCCTGCGCGGCGTGCTGCGCGTTCAGCCCCTTGCGGTGGCCTGACCGCGCAGCAGGCGATCCCCCAGCGTCGCGAGACCGATGCCAGTGACGATCAGGGCCGCAGCGACAGCAAGGCTCTTGTCGATGGGCTCTCCCAGCAGGATCGCAGCACTGGCAATGCCGACGAGCGGCGTCGCGGTGGTGCCGAGCGCCGTGGTCAGGGCCGAGATGCTCTTGTTGACCATCGACATCGCCCAATAGGCCAGCGCCGTCCCGATCAGCCCCGAATACAGGAACAGCAGCACGAGTCTCCACGACCATTCTGCGTGCGGCAGGCCATCTGTGACCGCCGCCGATCCTGTCAGTACGATCGTTGCCACGAGCACCTGCCAGATCAGGAGCTGGAGCGGGGACGCGATCCAGTGGTGCGCGCGGATATAGACGATGTTCGCAGCCCAGGAGATCGCGGCCAGGATGACCATGCCGGCGCCGAGCACGACATGGGTATTGGTCCAGTCGATCGATGCCGGGTTCAGGATCACGGCAAGACCGATCAGCCCGAGCAGGGCGCCGGCGAGTTTTGGCGCAGTCAGCGTATCTTTCCCGAGCAGGGGCGCGGCGATCGCGACCCAGAGCGGCGTGGTGTAGCCGAGCACGATGGCCTTGCTCGCGGGCAGAAAGCGCACACCGGCCGCAACCAGAACCGAGAACACCGTCATGTGCAGCAGCGCCACGCTCAGGACCACAGGAATGTCGCGCCGCTCCGGGATCACCAGATTGTTGCTCAGTCCGAGGATCACGAACAACGCGGCCAGCGCGATCCAGCTCCGGATCGCCGAAGTCCACAGTGGCGAGAGGAATTGGACGAGCTGCTTCGTCACCGACCAGTTCACGCCCCAGGCGAGCACGACGATGAGAAACAGGCCGATGGCCGCGCGGCGTGACAGGGAGTTCATCTTGGAGGTCCTTGAAGCAGTCCAGCCTGGCGGATAGCATCCGGTCTGGTACCTACGAAAGTGCCAGATTGAGAAGGAATAAGGTGCCAGTTTCAGAAGAGACGATGACCGGGCTGATCGAGCTGAAGCGGGCCAGTGCGGAAGGGCTGGTAGCTCAGCTGACGAGCCAGCTCAGGGAGCTGATTGGAAGCGGCCGCATTGGCCGGGGCCGCGCGCTGCCGTCGAGCCGCCAGCTTGCGAGCGATCTCGGCGTCTCCCGCAACACCGTCACCTATGCCTTCGAGCAACTTGCCGCCGAGGGGTATCTGGCGGCGTCGCACGGGCGGCGCCCGGTCGTGACGGTCGACGGCGCCGAGCGTATCGAAGCAGCAGGCGCCGCCACATCGCGTGTGCGCTCGACGAGGCCGCGGCTCTCTCCGTGGGCGTCGAAGCTCAAGCAGACCGATTGGCCGATGTCCTATCAAGCGCCGCTAAAACCCTTGCGTCCGGGGCATGGCGATTTCAGGGAGTTTCCGGGCGAGGTTTGGGCCCGCTGCCTGCGCCGCAGTGCCGTGCGTGCGGCCAAGCGCGAGCTCGGCTCGGTCAACCGGCCGCGCCTGCGCGAGGCGCTGGCGCATTATCTTGCGAGCAGCAGGGGTGTCCGTGCCACCGCGGATCAGATCATGATCCTGCCGAGTGCGCAGGCCGCGCTGACCTTGATTGCGGCTGCCGTCATCACGCCCGGCGACGACGTCTGGGTCGAGGATCCCGGCTATCCCGGCGCGGCGGCCGCCTTTCGTGCATCCGGCGCGCGCGTGACCGGCGTGAGGCTGGACGAGCAGGGTATGCAGCGGATGCCGAAAATAGCGGCGCCCACGCTGATCTTCATGACGCCGACGCATCAGCACCCGACCGGACGGTTGATGTCGCTTGCACGCCGCACTGAATTTCTTGGGCTCAGCCGGCCCGGCAAGACCTGGATCATCGAGGACGATTACGACGGCGAATTCCACTATGACAGCCGGCCGGTGCCGGCTTTGCAGGGGCTCGATGCCCATGGCCGCGTGTTCTATGTCGGCACCTTCTCGAAGGCGATGACGTCGGACATCCGGCTCGGCTATCTCGTCGTGCCGCCGGCGCTGGTCAGCACCTTGGAGATCGCGCAGCGGCACATTGGCCTGATTGCGGCCAGCCATATCCAGGAAGCGCTGGCCGAGTTCATCGTCGATGGTCATTTCCTCGCGCATGCACGGCGGATGCGGCGGCTCTATCACGCTCGTCGCGATCACCTCGTCGACTGCCTGCAACGCCATCTCGGCGATGTGCTTTCGGCCGAAGTGCCCTCAGGCGGCATCCAGCTGGTCGCGCGCTTGACGCGCGGTACGGCTGATCAGGCCGCGGTGAAACGGCTGGTCGCGGCGGGAGTCGAGACGCGCGCCTTGTCGAGCTTGTCGCTCGAAAAGCCGCGCGATCATGGTCTGTTGCTCGGGTTTGCGGCCTGGCGCGAGACCGAGATCAGCGCGGCGGTGCGAACGATGGCGTCCTGTTTCTAACGTGATCGCCCTAGTCCACCGCCCTGGTCACGATGCGAATCTCCGATGTCAGCGTCCGGTGCACCGGGCACTTGTCGGCGATCTCCATCAGCTTCTTGCGCTGCTCGGCGTCAAGCGCACCGTCCATCGCGATGTCACGCTCGATCTGATCGAGCATGCCCTCGCGCGTCTCGCACTCCTCGCAGTCTTTTGCGTAGATCTTGGAATGCTTCAGCGTGACCGTGACACGGTCGAGCGGCAGCGACTTGCGGTCGGCATAGAGGCGCATGGTCATGGATGTGCAGGCGCCGAGACCGGCGAGCAGGAAATCATAGGGTCCGGGGCCGGCATCCTCGCCGCCGGCCGCGATCGGCTCGTCTGCCGCCAGATGATGGGAACCGACGGTGATGATCTGGTCGAACTTGCTCTTGCGGGTTTCCTGCACGACGACCTTGCGCGGCGCTTCGGACGTATCCGCTACTCCAGCGGGCTTTGCGACTTCGACGTAGCGGCTTGCCCAAGTCGCAATCACGTCGGCGGCGTAGAGCGCGTCTGCCGGCTTGGTCAGGAGATGATCGGCGTGGTCGAGCGAGACGAAGCTCTTGGGATGCTTCGCCGACACGAAAATCTTCGTCGCATTGTCGATGCCGACGGTGTCGTCTATCGGTGAATGCATCACCAGCAGCGCCTTGTGCAGGCCGGTGACGTCCTTCATCAGCTCATGCTCGACAATGTCGTCGAGGAATTCGCGCTTGATCCGGAACGGACGGCCGGCAAGTGAAACCTCGACCTCGCCTTGCGCGCGGATCGCGTCGACATGTTCCTTGAACAGTCCAGTGACGTGGGCGGGATCGGATGGTGCCGCGATGGTCGCGACCGCCTTCGCTTCCGGGATCTTCCCGGCCGCGGCGAGGATCGCCGCGCCGCCGAGGCTGTGACCGATCAGGATCGACGGTGCCTTGCGCGTTGCGCGCAAATGATCGGCCGCGTGCACGAGATCGGCGACGTTGGAGGAGAACGTCGAATTGGCAAACTCGCCTTCACTGGAGCCGAGCCCCGTGAAGTCGAAACGCAGCACTGCAATGCCTCTGGCCGCAAGCGCGACCGAGATGCGCTTGGCGGCCAGCGTATCCTTGCCGCAGGTGAAGCAATGCGCGAACAGCGCGAAAGCCGCGGGCTCGCCGTCCGGCAGCTCGAGCGCGGCCGCGAGCTGATGGCCGCCTTCGCCGGTGAATTGAAAGCGTTCCGTCGGCATGGCTCCCTCCGTTCTTGTTTGAATCCTAGTCGCCGGAATAGCGCTGCTCGGCCCAGGGATCGCCGCGGTTATGGTAGCCGCGGACTTCCCAGAAGCCCGGCGCGTCCTCCGTCACGAACTCGATGGCCTGGAGCCATTTGGCGCTCTTCCAGAAATAGAGATGCGGCACGACAAGCCGCACCGGGCCGCCATGCTCATCCGACAGCGGCTCGCCTGACCAGCTATGGGCGAGCAGGGCATCCTCGGCGGCAAAGTCGTCCAGCGCGAGGTTGGTGGTGTAACCGTCAAAAGAATGCAGCACCACGAAGCGCGCATCCTCGCGTGGCTGGCAGGCCGCGAGCAGCTCGCGGGTTGCGAGCCCCTCCCACTGGTTGTCGTAGCGCGACCAGGTTGTCACGCAGTGGATGTCGGAGGTGAACTGCGACTGCTTCTGAGCGGCGAACTCGGCATAGGTCCAGAACAGGGGATTCTCGAGCGCGCCATAGACGTCGAGCCGCCAGCGGTCGCGCGAAACCGGCGGCACGACGCCGAGGTCGAGCACCGGCCAGTCCTTGGTGAGATGCTGGCCGGGCGGCAAGCGCTGGTCTTCCGGGCGTGTGATTCGGCCCGTGAGAAAGCGCCCTTCGCGCGCCCATGTTTCCTTGGTGCGCGTCAGCTTGCTGTCGGATGGCGGCTCGTTGTCGTCGGCCATGGCCTACTCGTGGCGATGCATCGCCGAGGCATGCTTGGTGTCGCGCATGGTAGAGTAGATGATCAGCGACAGGCAGATGATGCCGCTGAGGTAGAAGTAGAACCACTCCTCATGCCCGATGCTCTTGAAATAGAGCGCGATCGCCGGCGCCGTGCCACCGAAGATCGAGACCGTGATCGCATAGGGCAGGCCAACGCCGAGCGCGCGGACGTTCGTCGGGAACAGCTCGGCCTTTACCACCGCGTTGATCGAGGTGTAGCCGGCGACGAACAGCCAGGCGCAGCAGATCAGAATGAACGCCATGAAGGGCGACTTGGTCTCCTTCAGCGTCATCAAAAGCGGCACGGTCGCGAGCGTGCCGGCGACGCCGAAGAAGATCAGCAGCGGCTTGCGCCCGATCTTGTCGGAGATCGCGCCATAGATCGGTTGCAGGATGGTGGCGAAGATCAGCGTGCCGAAGATCACGAAGGTGGTCTGGTCCTCGGTCAACCCGACCGAAAGCTTGACGAAGGTCTGCATGTAGGTGGTGAAGGTGTAGAACGCCGCGGTGCCGCCCGCGGTGAGGCCGACCACGAGCAACAGCTCCCGCGGATATTTCAGCAGGTTGGTGATCGAGCCGGTCGGCTTCACCACCTTCTTGGCTTCCTCGAACGCCTCGGTCTCTTGCAGATTGCGCCGCATGACTGCGGCAAAGATCGCGAGCGCCGCGCCGATCGCAAACGGAATGCGCCAGCCCCAGGCCCGCAGCTCCTCCGGCGTCAGGAAGACCTTTTGCAGGAGCAGCAGCACGATGATCGCGGTGAGCTGGCCGCCGATCAGCGTGACGTACTGGAAACTCGAATAGAAGCCGCGGTGCTTGGGATCGGCGACCTCGCTCAGATAAGTCGCGCTGGCGCCATACTCGCCACCGAGGCTCAGGCCTTCGATGACGCGTGCCAGCGCCAGGATCACCGGTGCGGCAAAGCCGATCGTCGCATAGGTCGGCGTCAGCGCGATGATCAGCGAGCCGAAGCACATGAAGACGACCGATAGTGTCAGCGAGATGCGCCGGCCGTAATGGTCGGCGATATAGCCGAACAACCAACCGCCCAGCGGACGCATCAGGAACGTCGCCGCGAACACCACGGCGATGTTCAATTGCTGCACGACGGGGTCGCTGCCGGGGAAGAAGGCTGGGGCGAAGTAGAGCGCGAACGCCGTATAGGCGTAGAAATCATACCATTCGACGAGGTTGCCGATCGAGCCGATCAAGATCGCCTTGATCCGCCGCTCGGCGTCGGCGACGTCAAAATGCTCGGAAGCCGGTTTGATTGCCTGCTCTGTCACGTCCGGCCTCCCAGAAATCCAATGTCTGGGAGCCTACATCGCCTTTCCAAGCAGAAATGGCAACTGGCGGGGGCCTCTCACCGTACCCTGCGACCAGGTCACGGTGCCCGCCGGGTCGAGCCGGAAGTCCGGAATCCGCTTCAGCCATTCCTCCAGCGCAACCTGCATCTCCATCCGCGCCAGATTGGAACCGACGCAGCGGTGGATGCCGAGGCCGAAGGCGGCATGGCGGTTCTCCCGCCGGTCGATCACGACCTTGTCGGCGTCGGGAAACATCTTTGGGTCGCGGTTAGCGGCCGGGAAGGACAGCAGCACCATATTGCCCGCCTTGACCGGGCAGCCCGAAATCGTCGTTTCCCTGACCACCTCGCGCGCCATCGTCACCGGTGAGTAGGCGCGCAAAAGCTCCTCCACGGCGGTCGGGATCAGCCCGGGCTCGGCGATCAGGCGCTCGCGGTCGGCTGGCGTCCGGGCGAGGTGCCAGAGCGAGGAGCCGATCGCGCTCCAGGTGGTGTCGATGCCGGCGATCAGCAGCAGCCGCAGTGAGCCCAGCACATGCGACTCTTCCAGCGGCTGGCCTTCTTTGTCTTTGGCATTCATCAAATAGGAGATGAGGTCGTTCGTCGGCTTCGATCGACGCTCCTCGATATGCGTCCTGAAATAGTCGCTCATCTCATGCACAGCCTGGAGCAGCATGGTCTCGTCCTTGATGCCGAGCTCCAGGATCATGTGGATCCAGTTGATGAAGAGATCGCTGTCGCTCTCGGGAATGCCGAGCATATGGGCGATGGCCCGAACCGGGATGTATTTGCTGTAGCGCGACGCGGCATCAACCCTGCCGTCGGCGATGAACCCGTCGATCAGCTCATTGCAGATCGCGCGCATCCGCGGCTCGAGCTTCTTCATCGCATCCGGCGTGAAGGGTGGCAGTAGCAACTGCTTGGCCGGCTTGTGCACGGGCGGATCCGAGGTGATCGGCGGCGCGGCGTTCCTGGAGATCTCGGGCCGCACGTCGCGGACGATGATGCGGCGTGAGGAGAAATGCTCGGAGTCGTTGGCGATCTCGCGCACGGCGTCATAGGTCGTCGGCATGTAGCAGCCGAGGAAGCGATCAGTGTGCACGACCGGGCTCGCCGCGCGCAATTCGTCCCAGATCGGGAAGGGATCTTCCGTCCATTGCGGATCGGTGTGGTCGAAATCGTTGACCCAGTCGGTAACAGGCGGATGGGCGGCGGATTGGCTGACGTCAGACATCTCGGAATCCCTTGGATTTCGTGTTCGCTGAAGGCACGCAAACGAGCGGAAGCCGCGCTACTCCTCGATCACATCGATTGCGATTTCCGGGCAATTGGACTTGGCGAGCCAGGCCTTGTCTTCGAGACCCGGGGGAACGGTGCCGTCCCCGGCCTCATGGGCGTTGCCGTATTCGTCAAGCTCGAACAGTTCCGGCGCGAGCGCCTTGCAGCGCGCGTGGCCCTGGCATTTGTCGGGATCGACGCGAACCCTCAGTCGCTCTGTCATTGCGGCTTCCTCGGTCGTATGCGCGCGGTCGTAAGGACGTCGCGCGTTCCTCGGGTCAATTTTATCGGCGGCGTTAGCCGCCGGCTTTAAGTTATATCCTATTACATTCGCGGCAGGCTTCCCCTGTCAAGCGCAAACTTATAGACTCCGCGCAACATGCGCTCACAACTTGCCCGCAAGCCGCAGAATACCTACCACCATGGCGATCTCCGCGACGCCTTGATCAAGGCCGCGCTGCGCGAGGCCGAGCAGGGCGGGGTGGAGGCGATCAGCATCAAGGCGCTGGCAAAACAGCTCGGCGTCTCGCAGCCGGCGCCGTACCGGCATTTCGCCGATCGCGATGCGCTGCTAACGGCGGTGACGGCGGAGGCGTTCCGGCAGCTTAGTGCACTTCTGCGCGAGGCGATGGCGAAGCCGTCGAAGCAATCAAAGCTGTCGCGGCTGGCGCAGGCGACGCTCGATTTCGGCCTGCGCCGCAACGGCATCTATCGCCTGATGTTTGCCTCGCGCACCGTGTCATGCGCGGCCAAGGGTAGCGAGCTGCACGAGGCCACGCGCGAAACTTTTGGGCTTGTGATCGAAGCGTTGGAAGCGCCCGCAGTCGGTTTCTTGCGCGAGCGGCAAGCGCTCAAGATCTGGGCGGCGCTGCACGGCGTCGTGATGCTCGCCGAGCAGGGCCTGTTCACCGGCGAGGCCGCGCATGCCACGCGCGAGGATCTGGTCGAGGATTTCGTCAACGAGACTAAGACGGCGCTGGCAGCCGCGATCAAGGACGCGCGCCGCAAGGATAAGGCCCGGGCTTAGTTCCGCGCCTTGAGCAGCTTCATCAGTTTCTGCACTGCGCTGTCCGGCGTGGTCACGACTGGACGGCCGGTCGCCTCCGCAACCAGCGACGCCGTGGCCGCGATGCTGAACTGCGCCAGTGCGATGACGTCGCAGTCGCGCAAGTCCTTTGACGCTTCCGCGATCAGCCGGTCGTGTGTGGCGCGGTCGCCGCGGTCGAGCGCGGCCAGCGCGCCCTCAGCGAGTTTCGGCACGACTTCGACGGAGGCCGGAAACTCCGGCGGCATCGAGGCCAGCGTCGGCGGAAAGGTCGAGAGCAGGCCGATGCGCTTGCCCATGGTCACGGCCTGCTCGATCATGGCTTCGTTTGGCTTGAGCACCGGCATCGGGGCGTGCGCGGCTGCGACCGCCTCGATGCAGGGACCGAACGCCGAGCAAGTGAACAGGATCGCGTCGGCTCCTGTCGCCGCCGCGTAATCGCCGAGCGCGAGGAAGCGCTCGGTCATGGTGTCGGTGAGCGCGCCATCACGCGCCAGATCCGCCGACAGGCTGTCGTCGAGCAGGTTCATCAGCCGCGCTTGCGGCCAGTCCTTTGCGAAGGCGGCCTCGATCGGAGCGATGGAATGCTTGAGGGCGTGGATCAGGGCGATGCGCATCGGTATCTCTTCTCCCTCACCCCGCTTGCGGGGAGAGGTGAACTCTTTACTTGAAAGGCACCGCGTACATCAAGCCGCCCTTGCTCCAGAGGCCGTTGAGGCCGCGTTCGAGCTTGAGCGGGCTTGCCTTGCCGACATTGCGCTCAAAGATCTCGCCGTAATTGCCGGTGGCCTTGATCGCCGTGACCATCCATTTGTTATCCAGCCCAAGCCGCGAGCCGAGATCCCCGGAGGCGCCGAGCAAGCGTTGGATGGCGGGTGTCTGTGACTTCGCCATCTCATCGACATTGGCTTGCGTCACGCCGAGCTCCTCCGCCTCGATCAGGCCGTAATGCAGCCAGGTGATGATGTCGCTCCAGACCTCGTCGCCGTTGCGAGTGAAGGGCCCGAGTGGCTCCTTGCTGATGGTCTGCGGCAGCACGACGTAGTCGGCCGCGTTCGGCGCAGCCGTCGTCACGGCACCCGCGAGCGCGGAGGCGTCCTGGGTCATGGCATCGCACCGGCCGCCGAAGAAGGTCTGGTACATGGTGTCGACCCGGTCGAACACCAGCGGCTTCCAGTCGATACCGTTGGCGCGGCCGTAATCGCCAAGTGTGACTTCATGCGTGGTGCCCTGCGCGACGCAGACGGTGGCGCCCTTGAGGTCCTTCAGCTCCTTCACGCCGAGGTCCTTCTTCACCACAAAACCCTGACCGTCGTAGAAGTTGATCGGACCCTGGCGCAGGCCCAGAGTCACGCCGCGCAAATAGGTCTGTGTCGAGTTGCGGTAGAGCACGTCGATCTCGCCCGATTGCAGCGCTGTGAAGCGGTTCTGCGCGGTCAGCGAGACGTAGCGCACCTTGTTGGCATCGCCGAGCACGCCGGCCGCCAGTGCGCGGCAATAGTCGACGTCGAGGCCTTTGTAATTGCCCTGCGAGTCCGGCGCGGAAAAGCCGGCAAAACCGGCGCTGACGCCGCAAATCAGCGTGCCACGGCTCTTCACCGTGTCGAGCGTCGCGGCGGACGCGATAACCGTCGATGCCGCGAGCACACCTGCCGCGATAGCCACTTTCCTTATCATGCTACTCTCCCCTCAGTGATTGACACTACGCAACACGTTGTCGACGGCTGTGCCGAGCTTGT
This sequence comes from Bradyrhizobium sp. LTSP849, assembly GCF_000938255.1. Classification (GTDB taxonomy): domain Bacteria; phylum Pseudomonadota; class Alphaproteobacteria; order Rhizobiales; family Xanthobacteraceae; genus Bradyrhizobium. The sequence goes on from NZ_JYMR01000005.1 coordinate 191,358, forward strand.
CGACGATCAGATCGATCTCGTCAGCCGACGTGATATAGGGCGGCGCCAGCAGCACGTGGTCGCCGCGAGCGCCATCCACGGTGCCGCCGCCGGGATAGCAGCCGAGCCCGTTGGCAAAGGCCTCCGCCTTGATTTTCTGGTTCAGCTTCAGCGCCGGATCGAACGAGGTTCGCGTCGCGCGATCGGAGACGAGCTCGATCGCCCAGAACAGCCCCCGGCCCCGGATATCCCCGACATGGCGGTGATTGCCGAAGCGCTCGGTGAGCCGCTGCTCGAGCTGCTTGCCGCGCTCCTTGACCCGATCAAGCAGGCCGTCCTCGCGGATTACGTCTTGCACGGCGAGCGCAGCTGCGCAGGCGAGGGGATGCGCCAGATAAGTATGGCCGTGCTGGAACGCGCCTGAGCCTGAGCGGATGGTGTCGATGATCTTGCCGCTCGCAAGCATCGCACCGATCGGCTGATAGCCGCCGCCGAGACCCTTTGCGATCGCCTGGAGGTCGGGGGCGACGCCTTCCTGCTGCCAGGCGTGCGTGGTGCCGGTGCGGCCCATGCCGCACATGACCTCGTCGAGGATGAGCAGCGCACCATGTCGGTCGCAGATCTCGCGCACCGCTTTGAAGTAGCCGTCCGGCGCAGTCACGGCGCCGGCGGTCGCGCCGACAACGGGCTCGGCGAGGAACGCCGCAACCGTGTCCGGCCCAAGCCGCTGGAACTCGGCTTCGAGCTCGGCCGCAAGCCGCGCCACGAACTGCGCATCCGACTCACCCTCGCGCTTCTCGTGATAGGCAAAGGCCGGCGTGACATGGCTGAAGGCGGCCGACAGCAGCGGCGCATAGGGCGCGCGCCGCCAGGCATTGCCGCCGGCCGCGAGCGCGCCGAGCGTGTTGCCGTGATAGCTCTGCCGTCGTGCGATAAAGTGCTGCCGTTGCGGCTCGCCGCGCTCGATGAAATATTGCCGCGCGATCTTGATGCTGGCTTCGATCGCCTCCGATCCGCCGCTGACGAAATAGGCATAGGCCAGACCGCCGGGCTCGTGACCGACCAGCGTCTCGGCAAGCCGCTCCGCTGGCTCGGAGGAGAAGAAGGCGGTGTGGGCATAGGCCAGCGTCGAGGCCTGTTTCGCCATCGCCGCGATCACGCGTGGATGCTGGTGGCCGAGGCAGGAGACCGCCGCGCCGCCGGAGGCATCGATCACGCGCCGCCCATCTTCGGCAAAGAGATAGACGCCTTCGCCGCCGATCGCCTTAGGCGGCGTTTCGCGCAATGAACGATGCAGCACGCGGCTGGTGCGGGTGCTCATGGGTCAACCTTTCTCTGAGACATAGGTGGCGGCCGCAGCGAGCCGCGCCTCGGTATCCTGAAGGCGTTTCTTCGCGGCCGTGCCGCCGAGCGAGAACGTCACCGCCGCCAGCGACTGCGCAATTGCGAGCGCGCCGGTAAGACTTGGGAAGAAGCCGGGCGAGGAGGCGGCTTCGAACAACAACACGTGGTCGGCGCCCTCGGCCATCGGCGCCGAGAGGCTATCAGCGATCGCAATCAGCGTTGCGCCCGCGCGATAGGCGGCCTGCGCGACGCGGACGCTCGCATGGGTATAGGGCAGGAAGCCGATGACGATGACGGCTTCACCGGGCCGAAATGCGCCGAGGTCGAGATCGTCCGGGCCGGACGTGCCGACGATCTGCACCTGTTCGGGGCGGAACAGCCGCAGTTCGTAGTTCAGCAATTCCGCCACGCTGCGGCAGCTTCGATAACCGGTGATCCAGATCCGCTTGGCATCATGCAACGCACGGGCTGCTTCCACGATCGCGTGTGCGGAGATGCGCGGAAGGCCGGCGGCTTCGGCCTCGAGCTTGTCGGTGACGAGCGCGACATCGGCGTGCGGACCGTGGCGGCGGCTCTTGGCGCGGCCGGAGAACGGCGAGGTCTGCGACGGCCGCCGTGCCTCGGTCAGCGCCGCGCGCAAATCATCCCAGCCGGAATAGCCGATCGCCTTTGCAAGCCGCGTGAACGCGGCGGGATCGGCGCCGGCTTCCGCCGCGAGATCGCGCATCGAACGGGTGGTGGCGTCGTAATCATTGGCCGCGACGAAACGTCCGACCTCCTGCAGCCGCATCGGAAGCGATGGCAATGCAATGCGCAGTTCGCTCAGCGGCGAAGATTTCGCGGGCTCGGCCATGAAACATTTGTTGCACGCATTGGCAATCGGTGCAACAGTTGACGTGCGCTGCCGGAAATCGCTGTTTTCGAGAAGGATTTTTGTGCTGTGACATCAGATGATCCCAGGCCGCCGCCCCGCCGCCGCTTCCTCGCCGCGCTGGGGCACGGCGAGCTGAAAGGCCTGTTCTGGCAGGTGCTGGTGGTCGGGATCGCGGTCGCGGTCCTCGTCTTCCTCTGGTCCAACACCGTCACAAATCTCTCGGCCCGTCGCATCACCACCGGCTTTGCCTTTCTTGGCCGCGAGGCCGGTCGCCGACAGCCTGCTCGCCTACAATCCAAGGGATTCTTACCTCTGGGCCTTCGTCGTCGGCGTCGCCAACACCTTGCGCGTCGCCGTCATAGGCATCGTGCTTGCGACCATTCTTGGCACGCTGATCGGCATCTCGCGGCTGTCGGCCAACTGGCTGCTCTCCCGATTCGCCGCCGTCTATGTCGAGCTGCTGCGCGACATTCCGCTGCTGCTCCAACTGCTGTTCTGGTATGTGCTGATGCAGGCGCTGCCGGCCGCGCGCGCCGCGTGGCGGCCGATCGAGGGCGTGTTCTTGTCCAATCGCGGCCTGATCCTGCCGGCGGTTCCGATCGAGTCGCCACAGCTTTGGGTGCTCGCCATAGCCGTGCTGGGCGTAGCCGTGTTCTATCTCATTCAGCGGTGGCTGGTCGCGCAGCAGATGCGTGACGGCAAGCCGCGGCCGGCGTGGCCGTTTGCGCTCGGCCTCATCGTCATGCTGCCGGTGCTGGTGTCGTGGCTTCTCGGCGTGTCCTGGACGATCGAATGGCCCGAATTGCGCGGCTTCAACTTCATCGGCGGGCTGACGCTCTCGCCTGAGTATTTTGCATTGCTGATCGCGCTAGTGACCTACACCTCGGCCTTCATCGCCGAGATCGTTCGCAGCGGCGTCCAATCGGTGCCGCGCGGCCAGTGGGACGCCGCCAACGCTCTCGGCCTGCGCCGCAGCTTCATGCTGCGGCAGATCATCCTGCCGCAAGCCCTTCGCGTCATCGTGCCGCCCATGACCAGCCAATATCTCAATCTGACCAAGAACTCGTCGCTCGCGGTCGCGATCGGTTACCAGGACGTGGTCTCGGTCGCCAACACCACGCTGAACCAGACCGGGCAGGCGATCGAGGCGATCGCGCTGATCATGGCCGTCTTCCTCACAATCAGCCTCGGCATCAGCTTCTTCATGAACTGGTACAATGCGCGCATCGCGCTGGTGGAGCGCTGAGCATGACGGCGATCACCGATATGCCCGAAGTGCCGCGCGCCGCTCGCCGCCCGCAAATCGGCAATCCGGTGCTACATTGGCTCCGCACTAATCTGTTCTCGTCGATCCCAAACGGCATCATCTCGATCGTGCTGCTGGCGATCCTTGTGAAGGGCGTCGTCGGCTTCGGACAATGGGGCATTGCGAACGCGGTCTGGCTGACGCCGGCGAACGACTCCAGCGCCTGCCGTGCCGTGCGCGGCCTTGGCGCCTGCTGGGCGATCATTCCCGAAAAATACCGCTTCATCCTGTTCGGCACCTATCCGTTCGACGAACAGTGGCGACCGGCGCTGTCGGTCGTGCTGTTCATCGCGCTTTTCTATCTGTCCTCACGCCGCGCCTTTTGGCGGCGCGAACTCGCTCTTCTCTGGATCGGGCTGCTCGCGCTGATCAGCGTGTTGATGTGGGGCGGCGTCCTCGGGCTCTCTTTTATCTCGCAGGACCGTTGGGGCGGATTGCCGGTGACGCTGATTCTGGCGACGTTCGGATTGGCGTTTGGCTTCCCGCTCGGCATCCTTGTGGCGCTCGGCCGACGTTCAAAGCTACCGGCGATCCGCTCGCTCTCGGTGCTCTATGTCGAGCTGATCCGCGGCGTGCCGCTGGTAAACCTGTTGTTCATGGCGAGCGTGATGTTTCCGCTGTTCATGCCTGCTGGATTCAACATCGACAAGCTGCTACGCGCGCAGATCGCGATCATCCTGTTCGCGGGCGCTTATCTCGCCGAAGTCATCCGCGGCGGCCTCCAGGCCGTGCCGCGCGGGCAATATGAGGCGGCGGACGCATTGGGTCTGTCCTACTGGCGCAAGCACCGGCTGATCATTCTGCCGCAGGCGATCCGCCATGTCATCCCGCCGCTGGTCAACACCTTCATCGCCTTCTTCAAGGACACCAGCCTTGTTCTGATCATCGGCATCTTCGACCTGCTGACGACGGCCAAGACCGCGATCATCGATCCTGGCTGGCAGCAGTTTTCGGTCGAGGTCTACATCTTCGTCGCCGCGATCTATTTTGTCTTCTGCTTTGCGATGTCGCGCTACAGCCGCAGTCTGGAAGCGACGAGCGGAAGGTGAGGTCTTAGCCTCCCCCCGAAAGAGCGGGGCGAGGGAGCGCACCGAGTGCGTGGCGTAATGATTGCGTTACTTCTTCACCCGCGGATCAATCGGCGTGGTCCCGCGCAGGTCCAGAATGTCCTCCAGCGCCTTCGCGCCCGCAATCACCTGTGCATCTGCGCGCGGCGCGCCGACCACCTGTACGCCGACCGGAAGGCCCGACGCCGTGAAGCCGCATGGCAGTGACAGCGCCGGACAGCAGGCTAGCGTAATGGCGTAGACGATGCCGAGCCATTCGACGTAGTTGTCGAACCTCTTGCCGGCGCATTCCGCGACATAACGGTTTTCGATCGGGAAGGGCGGCACGATCGTGGTCGGCACCAGCAAGAGATCGTAAGTCCTAAAGAACTCGATCGCGCGCGCGGTCATGCCGACGCGCTGCGCCTCGGCGCGTTCGAGCTTCTCGACCGTCAGCTTGAGGCCTTCCTCGATGTTCCAGATCACCTCGGGCTTGAGCAGGTCGCGCTTGGTGCGTAGCAAATTGGCCTTGCTGATCGCGAAATCGAAGGCGCGCAGCACGTGGAAGCATTCATGCGCCTCACGCCAATCCGGATGCGCTTCCTCGACGATGGCGCCGGCTTCGGCAAAGCGTTCCGCCGCCTTGCGCGTGATCGCCTTGACCTCGGGGTCAACTGGCGTGATGCCGAGATCGGGCGAATAGGCGATGCGTTTGGGTTTCTTGCCCGAGCGTGCCGCCGACAGGAACGAGGTTGTTGGCGCCGGCAGCGAGAGCGGATCGTCCGCGTAGTCGCCGCTCATGGCGTCGAGTAGCAGCGCAAGGTCTTCGACATTGCGCGCCATCGGGCCCAGGACGCCGAGATTGCGGTCGATGCCGGCTTTCGGCGTGTGCGCGACGCGGCCGATGCTCGGGCGCATACCGGCGATACCGCAGAAGCTCGCGGGGCTGCGCAAGCTGCCGCCCATGTCCGAGCCCTGCGCGAGCCAGGCCATGCCGGTGGCGAGCGCCACTGCGGCGCCCCCGGAGGAGCCCGCCGCGGATTTCGTCGTATCCCAGGGATTGAGCGTCGCACCGAACACCTCGTTGAAAGTGTTGGCGCCGGCGCCGAATTCCGGCGTGTTAGACTTTGCGTAGACCACGGCGCCATTGGATTCGAGGTTTTCGACAACGATGTCGGACTTCGCGGCAACGTTGTCCTTGAAGATCGGCGAACCCTGCGTGGTCAGCACGCCGGCGACGTCGGTCAGGTCCTTGATCGGTACCGGCAGGCCCGCGAGCAGGCCGCGCGCACCGGCCGGCTTCTGCATCAGCGCCTTGGCGCTATCCCGCGCGCGATCGAAGCATAGCGTCGGCAGCGCATTGACCTTGCCGTCGACCTCGCTGATGCGCTTCTCCAGAACGTCCAGAAGCTCGAGCGGAGAGACGACGCCGGAACGCAGCTTGCCGACGAGGTCGCATGCGGTTTCGCGGATCAGCTCTTGAGACAACTATTTTACTCCTGTGCTTGTTCTATCGTCATAGCGAGCGCAGAGAAGCAATCCAGTCTGTGGCCGCGGGGGGCATTTCTGCTTCGCTGCGCTCGCAATGGCGAGGATAGACTCTAACCCCACCCGGCGCTGATGCCGCCATCAACCGTATAGATCACGCCCGACGTGTAGCCGGCGCGATCCGACGCCAGGAACGCCATAAGGTCGCCGATCTCGCGCGCATGCGCGGGCCGACCAAGCGGCATGCCCTTCTGGAATTCCTTGTAGCGGGTCTCGTCGCCGAACTGATGCTTGGCTCGCGTCTTGAGCAGGGTGACATGGCGGTCGGTGCCGACCGGGCCGGGATTGATGCCGACCACGCGGATGTTGTCGGCGAGGCTCTTGCCCCCGAGCGCGCGGGTGAATGCCATCAGCGCGGCATTGCCGGCGCTGCCGCAGATGTAATTGGCGTCGAATTTCTCGCCGGCCGCGCCAATGTCGTTGACGATCACGCCGCCGCCCTTGGCCTTCATCTGCGCGTAGATCTGCCGCGTGAGGTTGATGTAGCCGAACACTTTCAATTCCCAGGCGTGCCGCCAGGTCGCCTCGTCGATCTTGTCGATGGAGCCGCCGGGGATGTCGCCGGCATTGTTGACGAGGATGTCGATGTCAGCGGCTTCCCTAGCGAGCCGCGCCAAATCCTCGGCCTTGCGCAGGTCGACGATGCTCGTCGCGGCATCGATCTGGTGCGCGGAGCGCAAGCGGTCCGCCAGCGCCTTGAGCTGCTCGCCGTTGCGGGCGGCGAGCAGGAGATGCGCGCCTTCCTCGGCGAATGCTTCGGCGGCGGCTGCGCCGATGCCCTTGGACGCGCCCGTGATCAGGACGCGCTTGCCACGCAGATGCAGATCCATGGGGTGTACTCGCTCGGTGGGAACTGAATGAAATCAGTAGGCGGTAGGCCGCGCCACGGTCAACATTGCAGTGCAGCGTTGCACTGCTGCCGAGTTTGGTCCATTGCAGTGCGGTCAAAAAGGCGGCGGCTGCCGGACCAAGCAAGGACGTTCTCGATGAGCAAGAAACAATACCGGATCGCAGTCATTCCCGGCGACGGCATCGGCAAGGAAGTGATGCCCGAGGGCCTGCGCGTTTTGGAGGCAGCGGCGAAGAAGCACGGCGTGTCCCTGCATTTCGACCATTTCGACTTCTCGTCCTGGGACTATTACGAGAAGCACGGCCAGATGATGCCGGACGATTGGAAGGAAAAGATCGGAAAGCATGATGCGATCTATTTCGGCGCGGTCGGCTGGCCGGCCAAGATTCCCGATCACGTCTCGCTGTGGGGCTCGCTGATCAAATTCCGCCGCGAGTTCGACCAGTATGTGAACCTGCGCCCCGTGCGGCTGATGCCCGGCGTGCCGTCGCCCCTGGCGAACCGCAAGCCCGGCGATATCGATTTCTGGGTGGTGCGCGAGAACACCGAAGGTGAGTATTCCTCCGTCGGCGGCCGCATGTTCCCGGACACTGACCGCGAGTTCGTCACCCAGCAGACCGTGATGACCCGCGTGGGCGTCGACCGCATCCTGAAATTCGCATTCGAGCTCGCGCAGTCGCGGCCGAAGAAGCACCTGACCTCGGCGACGAAGTCGAACGGCATCTCCATCACCATGCCCTATTGGGACGAGCGTGTGGAGGCGATGGCCAAAAAGTTTCCGGGTGTGAAGTGGGACAAGTACCACATCGACATTCTGACGGCGAACTTCGTGCTGCATCCGGACTGGTTCGACGTCGTGGTCGGCTCGAATCTGTTCGGCGACATCCTCTCGGACCTCGGCCCCGCCTGCACCGGCACCATCGGCATCGCGCCGTCCGGTAACATCAACCCCGAGGGCAATTTCCCGTCGGTGTTTGAACCCGTGCACGGCTCGGCGCCCGATATCGCGGGGCAGGGCATCGCCAACCCGATCGGCGCAATCTGGTCGGGTGCGATGATGTTCGAGCATCTCGGCGAGAAGGAAGCCGGCAAGTCGATCGTCGATGCGATCGAGCGCACGCTGGCTGAGCGCACGCTCCGCACGAAGGACCTCGGCGGCAACGCCGACACGACGGCGTGCGGCAAGGCGGTCGCCGACATGGTCGACTAGGCGCCGTTTTCATGCCCTCCAGGCAACTGGCCAAACAGAAAGCGTGAAAACAACCCCATGCACAGTAGCCGAGGGTAGTGGAATCAAGGGTTTACGCTGGCAGCCGGCGAGTCAGTTTGACGCGTCGGGCAAAACAGGAGCATAATGCGATTATTCCGAAATCGCTGTGCGTTCCGCTTCCCTCCTTGCGAGAGAGGCTGGCGCGCATCCGCAGCTCCGTTCAGCCCGCGATCTTCTCGATCGCCGCCTGATCCAGCCCGAACTTCTTCCCGGCCTCGATAATCTCCTGCCAGGTGGTTGGATCGACCTGAATGCCCTCGGCGAGGCGCTTCTTCTTCGTCTCGCGCTCGGGCTCGCCGGCGATCCTGACCTTGTCAACGCCGGGGGCGGGCGGCGAGCCGGTGTGCCAGGCGACGAAGCTCTCGGCTTCGCGCGCGAGATTCTCGCCGGTGCCAAGCTTGTTCGGATCGATGACGATCGAGAGCATGCCGTTGAGGACGTTGTACTTGCCGTCGGACGGGCCCTTGACCACCTGTCCGCCGGAGAGTGCGCCGCCGAGAATTTCGCACACCAGCGCGAGCCCCGAACCCTTGTGCTCGCCGAATGGCAGGATAGCGCCGTGCGGGGCGATCACGGTGTAGCGCGGATTGGTGGTGGGCTTGCCTTCATTGTCGATGATGGTGCCGGGCTCGAGCTCGACGCCCTTGTTGTGAGCGACGCGCGTCTTGCCTTGCGCGATCTTGCTGGTCGCGAGATCGAGCACGATCGGGTCCTTGCCTCTGCGGGGAATGCCGACGCAGAACGGGTTGGTGCCATGGCGCGCATCGCTGCCGCCCCATGGCGCCACGATCGGGCGCGAGATCACGTTGACGAAGTGGATCGAGACCAACCCGTGGTCAATGCACTGCTCGGCCCAATGCCCGATCCGGCCGATGTGGTGCGAGTTGGAGAGACCGACGAGGCACACGCCGTTGCGCTTGGCGCGCTCTGCCGCCAGCTCCATCGCTTCATGGCCGATCACCTGGCCGTAGCCGGTGAGGCCGTCGAGGGTGAGAAGCGGGCCGGTGTCGAGCACGATCTTGACGTGCTGGTTCACGGCTAGGCCGCCCGTGGTGACGCTTTGGACATAGCGCGGGATCATACCGACGCCGTGCGAATCGTGCCCCTTGAGATTGGCCTCGACGAGGTTGGTGGATACGAGCTCGGCCTCGCGGTCCGTGGAGCCGCCAGCCTTGACGATGGCGCGGACGACGTTGGTGAGCGGCTCTGCCTTGATGGTGCGATAATCAGCCATTGTTGTTTTTCTTATCCTTTCACGATCCGGCGGCAGTGGACCCAGGCCGCCTCAATCAGGTTCTCGCTCGCCTCCGGCGTCCGGAACGCCGAATGCGCCGACAGCGTCACGTTGGGCAGCTTGGTCAGCGGGTGATCGCCGGGCAGGGGCTCGGTGTTGAAGACGTCGAGGCCGGCATGGCGGATGTGGCCCGACTTCAGCGCGTCGATCATCGCAGCCTCGTCGACGACGGCGGCGCGCGCAGTGTTGATGAGGATGATTCCGGGCTTCATCGCAAAAATCTTCTCGCGGGTGATCATGCCGCGGGTCTCGTCGTTGAGCAGCAGATGCAGCGACACCACGTCACTCTTCGCCAGCACTGTGTCGAGATCGGTGAACGTCACGCCCGGATGGCTCTTCGGCGAGCGATTCCAGGCAATCACCTTCATGCCGCTGCCAGATGCAATGCGGGCGACCTCGGCGGCGATACCACCGAATCCGATCAGGCCCAGCGTCTTGCCAGTGAGCTGCATGCCATCTTCGCGCAGCCAGTTGCCGCCGCGCATCTCGCGATCCATCATCGCGATGACGCGGGCCGAGGCCCACATCAGTGCGATGGCCGATTCCGCCACAGCGGTGTCGCCATAGCCCTTGATCAGATGCACGGAGATGCCGAGCTCGGCGAGTTCTTCCGGATTCATATAGCTGCGCGCGCCGGTGCCGAGGAACACGACGTGCTTGAGGCCTGCGCATTGCTTCGCGACCTCGGTCGGCAGCGCGGTGTGGTCGACGATCGCGATCTCTGCGCCGTCGAGGATTTCGGGATACTGCTCAGGCTTGATGTCGGGATCCCTGTGGATCCGCACCTTGGGATCGCCTGATATCTCCAGCCGCTCCATGATCACGGCGAGGGCTTCGTTGGCGTCGACGAAAACTCCGCGCATGACGCTCTCCGATCAGGATGCGACGCCGGCGATCGCCAGCACGGTGTGCATCAGCACATTGGTGCCCGCGGCGCAGTCCGGCTGCTTCGCGTCCTCCAGCTCGTTGTGGCTGATGCCGTCCTTGCAAGGCACGAACACCATCGCCGCCGGCATGATGGTGTTGAGGTTGCAGGCGTCGTGGCCCGCGCCGGAGGTGATGCGGCGAGAGGAATAGCCGAGCGTCTTCGCCGCGTTCTCGACCGCTGCAATGAGCTTCGGATCGAAATGCGTCGGCGGCTTGCGCCAGACCAGATCAATCTTCACCTCGACCTTGCGGCGCGCTGCGATCTCCGCGATTGCTGCACGAAGATCGCGATCGAGCGCGTCCATGATCGCGCCATCCGCGCTGCGGCAATCCATGGTGAAAGCGATCTCGCCCGGAATGACATTGCGCGAGGGATTTGCGATCACGGCTTCGCCGATGGTGCCGACCGCCTTCGGTCCGTGCTTCTTCGCGGTGGCTTCCATCGCCAGCACGATCTCCGACAACGTCGCCAGCGCATCGCGCCGCAACGGCATCGGGGTTGAGCCCGCATGGCTCTCAAAGCCGGAAATCTTGCCGTCGTACCACAGCACGCCCTGGCCGGAATCGACCACACCGATCGTCTTGCCTTCGGCTTCCAGGATCGGGCCCTGCTCGATGTGCAGCTCGACGAAGCAGCCGAGCTTCTGAAAGCCGACCGGCTTGTCGCCGCGATAGCCGATGCCGTCGAGCGCCTGACCTACGGTCGTGCCCTCGACGTCCTTGCGCGACAGGATGTCGTCGGTGGTGAAATCGCCGACATAGGCAGCGGAGGCCATCATCGCGGGCGCAAAGCGCGAGCCTTCTTCATTGGTCCAGTTGACGACGCAGATTGGCGCTTCGGTCTCGATGCCGGCGTCGTTCAGCGTGCGGATCACTTCAAGCGCGCCGAGCGTTCCCAGGATGCCGTCATACTTGCCGCCGGTCGGCTGGGTGTCGAGATGCGAGCCGATGCCGACGGGCGGCTTCGACATGTCGCGTCCCTTGCGCAGGCCGAACTGTGATCCGAGCGCATCGACATGATACGCGAGCCCGGCGTCCTCGCAGGCCTTGCGGAACCAGTCGCGCACCTGCTTGTCTTCGCTGCTCAGCGTCAGCCGCCGTACGCCGCCTTTGGCCGTCGCGCCGAATTGCGCGGTCTCGTGGATGGAGCCCCAGAGGCGGGCGGAATCGATTTGCAGGTTGGTGGCGGCTCGGCTCATGCGGTCGTTCTCTCGATTGTCCGGCGCCTGTTTCAATGACGCGCCAGCGCGGGCGCGTCAACCGCGAGGCTGCTCTGCGCAATCTGACATGCAAGCTCGGCCACGCGCTCCACCGCCACGACGTCGGGCGAGGCGAGCCAGCTCGCGGTGAATGTCAGCGGCGCGATTTCCAGATCGGTGTCGAGCAGTTGCAGCCGCCCATCGGCGAGCTCGTTCTCGACGATCGCATCGGGGATCACGGCGATGCCGAGCCCCTCGACCGCCATGTGGATGACGGTCGCGAGCGACGCGGACGCGTGCAGCCGGATCGGCGGCAACTCCGGCCGGTCGAACACCTCGCGCACGACCTCGTAGGGCCTGGTCTTGCGCGGGAAGGTAATGATCGGAAACCGGGCCAGCTCCGCCCGCGTTACCGGGCCGTGGCCGAGCCCGAGCGAGGGGCTTGCGAGAAAGCCGATCGGATAATCGGCGAGCACGCGGTTGTGTACGCCGGAGGCCGACAGCGGTCCAACGACGAAGGCCAACTCGATCTCCTGCGCGAGCAGGCGCGCGGTGAGGTTCGGCGTGATGTCGACTTCGATCTCCAGCGACAGGTTCGGATAGACCTCGTTCATGCTCTTCACGAGACGCGGCAGCCAGGTGTGCACGATGGTCTCGGCGACGCCGAGCCGCATCACGCCGCGCATGGCTGAGCGATCGCCGACCTCGGCCATCATCTGAGCGCGCAGGCCGATCAGCTTCTCCGCGTAGACCATCATCTGCCGGCCGCTCGGGGTCGGCGAGGCGACGCGATGATCCCGGTTCAGAAGCTTCACGCCCATCTCGCGTTCAAGCTGGGCGATGCGCTGGGAGATCGCCGGCTGGGTCGTATTGAGCCGTGCTGCGGCGCCGCGAAAGCTGCCGAGCTTCACAACCCAGAGGAACGTCTCGATCGATCTAAAGTCTAACATTGGAAGGATTTTCCCGATCGATAAATTAAATTTATCGATCTTGATTAGAAAGGAAGATTAGACTTTATAGCACGCTTGGTGTTGGCTTGTCTTTGTCGAGTTTATAGGCAGGTCGATCACATGACTGTTTTGGTGGCAGCGCAGCAAACTGAAGCACCCGACGCCCTCCCGAGCCGCCAGTCGCGGCTCGCCTACCGTGGCGGCCAGGTTGGTTCCACCGCGGGTGTCGCCCCCGGCTTCGTCCAGGGCAATCTGGCGATCCTGCCTGCGGAATACGCCAGCGCCTTTCACCGCTTCTGCCAGCTCAATCCGAAACCGTGCCCGATCATCGGCATGTCCGACGTCGGCAGCCCGCACATCCCCGCGCTCGGCGCCGATCTCGACATCCGCACCGACGTGCCGCGCTATCGCGTCTGGCGCGACGGCGAAGTCGTGGACGAGCCGACCGACGTGACCAAGCATTGGCGCGATGATCTCGTGACCTTCGTGCTCGGCTGCTCATTCTCGTTCGAAGAGGCGCTGCTCGACGAGGGCATGCCGATCCGCCACATCGAGCAGAACGTGCGGGTGCCGATGTACCGCACTAACATTGCCTGCGGCGAGGCCGGCCCGTTCGCCGGCCCTATGGTGGTGTCGATGCGTCCGTTCAGGCCGGCCGATGCGATCCGCGCGGTACAGATCACCTCGCGCTATCCCGCCGTGCACGGCGCACCCGTGCACCTCGGTCATCCGCACCTGATCGGCATCAAGGACATCGCCAAGCCCGACTATGGTGATCCCGTACCGGTCGCCGAGGACGAGATTCCGGTGTTCTGGGCCTGCGGCGTCACGCCGCAATCGGTCATCAACGCCGCCAAACTACCGTTCGCGATCACGCATTCGCCCGGCTTGATGCTCGTGACGGATCTGAAGAACAGGACCATGGCCGTGATTTAGTGGGCAGCATTTGCTGCTTCTTCAGGCTTTGCGCTATCCACCAATCGCTTCATTCGATACGCACAAAATTCAGTAACAGGGGACTTTGCCCATGACGATCACTCGCCGCGACGTTCTGCTCGGAGCCACCGCCACCGCCGCGCTGATGCCGCTAGCCGCCCGCGCGCAAACCTCCGAAGTGGTGATCGGTGCCACCTATCCATTATCGGGCTCAGGCGCCCAGGTGGGTGTCGATGCGCAACGGGCGTTCGAGACCGCGGTCGATATCATCAATAACGATCAAGACTTCGACCTTCCGCTTGCAAAGGGCTTGGGCTTGCCCGGCCTCGGCGGCGCCAAGATCCGTATCGTCTATGCCGACACCCAGGGCGACCCGCAAAAGGGGCGTGCCGAAGCCGAGCGCCTGATCACGCAGGAAAAGGTCTGCGCCATCCTCGGTTCCTATCAAAGCGCAGTGGCAGTCACGATCAGCCAGATCTGCGAACGTTACCAGACTCCGTTCCTGTCGGCGGACAACTCCTCGCCGAGCCTGCATCGCCGCGGCCTGAAGTATTATTTCCGCGCCTCGCCGCATGACGAGATGTTCTCGGCCGGGATGTTCGATTTCCTCGATGCGATGAAGAAGAAGGGCGCCAAGGCCGACACGCTGGCGCTGTTCCACGAAGATACGATCTTCGGCACCGACTCCGCCAACGCGCAGACCAAGCTCGCGGCCGAGCGCGGCTACAAGATCGTTTCCGACATCAAGTACCGGGCCAACTCGCCGTCGCTTTCGGCCGAGGTGCAGCAGCTCAAGGCAGCCAATGCCGACGTGCTGATGCCCTCGAGCTACACCACCGACGGCATCCTGCTGATCAAGACCATGGCCGAGCTCGGCTATAAGCCGAACGCGATCGTGGCGCAGGCCGCAGGCTTCTCCGAGAAGGCGCTTTACGACGCGGTCGGCGACAAGCTCGAGGGCGCGATCACCCGCGGCAGCTTCTCGCTCGATCTCGCCGCCAAGCGGCCGATGGTCGGCAAGATCAACGACCTGTTCAAGGCGAAGTCCGGCAAGGACCTCAACGACAACACCTCGCGGCAATTCATGGCGATGATCGTGATTGCAGACGCCATCAACCGCGCCAAGTCGACCGACGGCGAGAAGATCCGCGACGCGATGGCGGCAACCGATATCCCGGGTGAGCAGACCATCATGCCCTGGAAGCGCGTCAAGTTCGACGACATGGGCCAGAACAACGACGCCGATCCGGTGCTGCTGCAATATGTCGGCGGCAAGTTCGTCACCATCTTCCCGACGCAGGCGGCGGTTGCCGATGCGATCTGGCCGATGAAGTAAGCGATCGGGTTGCGGGCGGGGGACGAAGCAACGTGACAGCCGAAACCATTATCCAAAGCCTGGCGAGCGGCCTCCTGATGGGGCTGCTCTACGGACTGATCGCCGTCGGCCTGGCGTTGATCTTCGGCCTGATGGACGTCGTCAATTTCGCCCATGGCGAATTCCTGATGATCGCGATGTATGTGACGTTCTTCCTGTTCACGTTCTTCGCGATCGATCCGCTGCTCGCCGCGCCCCTGGCCGCCGCGGCTTTGTTCGTGCTGGGGGCAGTGGTCTATCTCGTGGTCGTAAGGTTTGCGATGCGTGCCAAGGCCAATGTCGGCATGGTGCAGATCTTCGCGACCTTTGGCCTCGCGATCGTGATGCGCGGCCTGGCGCAGCTGTTCTTCACGGCCGATTATCGCAGCGTCCCCCAGTCATGGCTCGGCGGCAAGACGGTATCGATCGCCGGGATCTTCCTGCCCCAGCCGCAGCTCTTCGGCGCGCTGGTCGCGATCGCCGCGTTCGGCGGGCTCTACCTCTTCATCAATCGCACCGATTTCGGCCGCGCCCTGGAGGCGACCCGTGAGGATCCCGGTGCGGTGGCCCTCGTCGGCATCGACAAGAACCGCGTGTTCGCGCTCGGCTGGGGCCTTGGCGGCGCGCTGGTCGGGCTTGCCGGCGCTATCATGGCGAGCTTCTTCTACATCTATCCCGACGTCGGCGCATCCTTTGCACTGATCGCCTATGTCACGGTGGCGCTTGGCGGCTTCGGCAGCGTGTTCGGCGCCTTCGCCGGCGGCATCATCGTCGGTCTCGTCGAGGCCACTACCGCGCTCGTGCTGCCGCCATCATTGAAGTCGGTCGGCATCTATGCCGTCTATCTCCTCGTGGTCTTCATCCGGCCACGCGGCCTGTTCGGATCGATGTGAGATGGACAAGAGCTTCACAGAGCGGCGGCGCCGCGAACTCCTCGTTGCAGCGTGCCTCGCGGTCGCCGCGGCGCTCGTGCCGTTGTTCGTCAAGAATCCGAACGTCCAGAACATCATGATTTTGACGCTGATGTTCGGGGCGCTGTCGCAGAGCTGGAACATCCTTTCGGGCTATTGCGGGCAGATATCGCTCGGGCATGCCCTCTATTTCGGCCTGGGCGCCTATACCACCACGCTCTTGTTCACGAAGTTCGGCGTGCCGCCCTGGTTCGGTATGCTCGCCGGCGGCGTCATCTCCGCCGTGATCGCGATGGCGCTCGGCTATCCCTGCTTCCGCCTTGGTGGCCACTACTTTGCGATCGCCACCATCGTGATCGCCGAGATCGGCTTGCTGCTGATCCAGAACTGGGACTGGGCGGGTGCGGCCCTCGGCATCGAGATGCCCGTGCGCGGCGACAGCTGGCTGAAATTCCAGTTCGCCCGCAGCAAGCTGCCGTACTTCTATTTCGCGCTGGCGCTCGCTTGCATCGCCTGGATCGTCACCTGGTGGCTGGAAGATTCGAAATGGGGCTACTGGTGGCGCGCGGTGAAGGACAATCCCGATGCAGCCCAGAGCCTCGGAGTGGTCGTGTTCGATTCCAAGATGGGTGCTGCGGCTGTCTCTGCCTTCCTGGTCGCGGTCGGCGGTAGCTTCTATGCCATGTATGTTTCTTATATCGATCCCGGAAGTGTCATGGGCTTCCAGTTCTCGTTGCTGATGGCGTTGCCGGCGGTGCTGGGTGGCATCGGCACGCTGTGGGGGCCGCTGCTCGGCGCGGTAATCCTGATTCCGCTCACTGAGCTGACGCGGTCCTATATCGGCGGCTCCGGCCGCGGCGTCGATCTCATCGTCTATGGCACGCTGATCGTTGTGATTGCGCTGGCGCGGCCGGAAGGTCTGATCGGGCTATTCTCGCGCCGCAAGGAGACTGCGCGATGACGGCTCTCCTGGAAACCCGCGGCGTCTGGCAACGCTTTGGCGGCCTCGTCGCCAACAGCGATGTCTCGATCTCGGTCGGTCGTGGCGAGATCGTCGGCCTGATCGGCCCCAACGGCGCCGGCAAGTCGACGCTGTTCAATCTCATCGCGGGCGTCTTGCCGCCGACGCAAGGCTCGATCTGGTTCGACGGTGTGGATGTCACGGCAATGCCGGCGGCGGAACGCTGCCAGCGGGGTGTCGGGCGCACCTTCCAGGTGGTCAAGAGTTTTGAGACCATGAGCGTCATCGACAACGTTATCGTCGGTGCGCTGGTGCGCAACACGGTGATGCGCGAGGCACGCCGGAAAGCGCATGAGGTGCTGGAGTTCACCGGTCTGGCCGCCCGCGCCGACGTGCTCGCGAGCGACCTCGTGCCGGCCGAGAAGCGCCGCCTCGAAGTTGCGCGTGCGCTCGCGACCGAACCGAAACTATTGCTGCTCGACGAAGTCCTCACCGGCCTGACGCCGACCGAGGCGCAGACCGGCGTCGCGTTGGTGCGCAAGGTGCGTGATACCGGCGTCACCGTGCTGATGGTCGAGCATGTCATGGAGATCGTGATGCCGCTGGTCGACCGCGCCATCGTGCTCGACCTCGGCAAGGTGCTGGTCGAGGGCAAGCCCAACGACGTCGTCCGCGATCCCAAGGTGATCAGCGCATATCTGGGAGATCGTCATGCTGTCGGTGCATGAAGTCACGACCGCCTATCAGGGGCTGGTCGCGATCTCCGCGGTCAGTATCGAAGTTGCCAAGGGCGAGATCGTCTGCGTTGCGGGCGCCAACGGCGCGGGCAAGTCGACGCTGCTGAAATCCATCGCCGGCGCCGAGCGGCCGCGCTCGGGCACGGTGACCTTCGACGGCAAGCGCCTCGACGGCATGGCACAGCATCACATCACGGCCACCGGTATCGCTTATGTGCCGGAAAATCGCCGCCTGTTTCCGCGCTTGTCCGTGCGCGACAATCTGCGCCTCGGCAGCTATCTGTATCGCAGTGAAGCCAACCGCGAAGAACCGCTCGATCTCGTCTTCACGTTGTTCCCGCGCCTGTCCGAGCGCCTGGAGCAGCGCGCCGAGACGCTGTCGGGCGGCGAGCAGCAGATGCTCGCGATCGGCCGTGCACTGATGACGCGCCCGCGGCTGTTGATGCTGGATGAGCCGTCGCAGGGCATCATGCCGAAGCTGGTCGACGAGATCTTCCAGGCGGTGAATCGTATCCGCGACGCCGGCATGACCGTGTTGATCGTCGAGCAGCGCATGGCCGAATGCCTGGAGATCGCCGACCGCGCCTACATCCTGCAAACCGGCCGCGTGCTGATGCAGGGACCGGCTGCGGAGATCAGGGGCAATCCGGACGTGCGCAAGGCGTATCTGGGGCTGTAGCTGCTAAGTGTTGGGCACGCGCGTCCCACACACTCGGTGTCATCGCCCGCCTTGTGCGCGCTTGCGCACTGGGGCGGGCGATCCAGTACTCCGAGACGTCAGTGGGATACGGAGAGGCTGCGGCGTACTGGATTCCCCGCCTTCGCGGGGAATGATAGTGGTGGGAGGGCACTAATGTTCGTGCCCATGCTCTGGCAACGCCACCCCGAACACCTTCACCAGATCCGTCACCTGCTCCGGCGACAGGTACCGCGGGTTCATCCCGCGCAGCAGCAGGTACAGCTTCGCCGTCTCCTCCAGCTCCTCGGTCGCGAACACGGCGGCCTCCAGCGTGTCGCCGGCGACAACCGGGCCGTGATTGGCGAGCAGCACCGATGAATATTTCCCCGCCAGCCCCTTGATTGCATCCGCCACCGCGGGATCGCCGGGGCGGTAATAGGGCACGAGTGCGGTGGCGCCGCATTTCATCAGATAATAGGCCGTCATCGGCGGCAACGCGGCGCGCGGGTCGATCTCGGGCAGCATCGAGACCGCGACCGAATGGGTGGAGTGCAGATGCACGATGGCGCGCGCGCTGCCGCGCGTGTCATAGAGCGCAGTGTGCAGCGGAACTTCCTTGGTCGGAGCATCGCCCGACACCAGCCGCCCCTGATCGTCCAGCCGCGACAGCCGCGCGGGATCGAGGAAGCCGAGCGAGGCGTTGGTCGGCGTCACCAGCCAGCCGCCGTCGGCAAGCTTTACGCTGATATTGCCGGAGGAGCCCGGCGTCAGCCCGCGCTCGAACAGGGACCGCCCGAAGCGGCAGATATCCTCACGCAGCCTTGTTTCATCGCTCATGGCCGTCATGTCCGTTTGTCTCACGCTTTGGCAGCGCGGCCAAGCCGTGTTATTCGAGATGACGAGCCGCCGCAAAGGCTGGCCGTCCGGGAAACGTTTGCAAGGGTAAGCCGCATGTCCGCCTCCACGTCACAAAATCAGCGCATCGCCGTCATCGGGCTCGGCTCGATGGGCTTTGGCATGGCGACTTCGCTGAAGCGTGCAGGCCATGCCGTCACCGGCTGCGACGTCTCGACTGACGCAGTGGCGCGCTTTGTGACCGATGGCGGCGCGGGCGCCAAGACGCCTGCCGAAGGCGCCAAGGACGCCGATATCGTCGTCAGCGTCGTCGTCAATGCTGCGCAGACCGAAACCATCCTGTTCGGCAAGGACGGCGCCGCCGAGACCATGCCGAAGGACAGCGTGTTCGTGTCGTCCGCCACCATGGATCCCGATGTGGCGCGACGTCTCGCCAAGCAATTGGAGGCCACCGGCCGGCATTACCTCGACGCGCCGATCTCCGGCGGCGCGCAACGCGCGGCGCAAGGCGAATTGACGATCCTCGCCTCCGGCAGTCCCGCCGCGTTCGCAAAGGCGCGGCCCGCACTCGATGCGATGGCCGCGAAACTCTACGAGCTCGGCGATGCTGCGGGGCAGGGTGCCGCGTTCAAGATGATCAACCAGCTGCTGGCCGGCGTGCACATCGCCGCCGCATCGGAAGCAATTGCGTTTGCCGCCAAGCAGGGCCTCGACATCCGCAAGGTCTATGAGGTGATCACGGCGTCCGCCGGCAATTCCTGGATGTTCGAGAATCGCATGCCGCATGTGCTCGACGGCGATTACACGCCGCGCAGCGCCGTCGAGATTTTCGTCAAGGACCTCGGCATTATTCAGGACATGGCGCGCAGTGCCAGATTTCCGGTGCCGGTTTCCGCCGCAGCGCTCCAGATGTTCCTGATGACATCAGCTGCCGGCATGGGACGCGACGACGATGCGTCGGTGGCGCGGATGTATGCGCAGGTCACCGGCGTCAAGCTTCCCGGCGACAAGTAGAAGAGGATTCCCATGCCCCGTTTTGCCGCCAATCTCTCGATGATGTTCACCGAGGTCCCGTTCCTCGATCGCTTCGATGCTGCCGCGCAAGCGGGCTTTACCGCGGTCGAGTTTCTCTTTCCTTACGAGCACCCGGCCGAAGCGGTCGGGGAGCGACTCAAGCGCAACGGCCTGACGCAGGCGCTGTTCAATTTGCCGCCGGGCGACTGGAATGCCGGCGAGAAGGGTTTCGCGGCGCTGCCGGCGCGCTTCGCCGACCTCAAGGCGAGCCTGGAGACGGCGCTGCCTTACGCCAAGGCCACCGGCGTCAAGCGTCTGCACCTGATGGCGGGCATTGCGAACCGCGGCGAGCGCGTCGCGATCGAGGCCTTCTATAAGTCGGTGGCGTGGGCCGCGGAATTCTTCGCGCCGCACGGCATCGACATCGTGCTGGAGCCGATCAATGCGCGCAACGTGCCCGGCTACTTCCTCAACGATTTCGGCTTCGCGCGCGACCTGATCCAGGAGTTGAGGCTTCCGAACCTGAAGCTTCAGTTCGACATCTATCACTGCCAGATTATCCATGGCGACGTCACCATGCGGCTGCGCGAGATGATGCCGATCGTCGGCCACATCCAGATCGCCAGCATTCCCTCGCGCAACGAGCCCGACGGCGAGGAACTCAACTATCCGTTCCTGTTCGCCGAGCTCGACCGGCTCGGCTATCCCGGCTTCGTCGGCTGCGAATACAACCCGCGCGGCAAGACCGCCGATGGTCTTGCCTGGTTCAAGCCCTATGCGGGAGTGAAGCAGTGACACTTGCGTTGGGCTGTATCGCCGACGACTATACCGGCGCCTCCGATCTCGCCAACACACTGACGCGCGCGGGCCTGCGCACGGTGCAGACCATCGGCGTGCCCGCAGACGATCTCGCTTTGCCCGAGGTCGACGCCGTCGTGGTGTCGCTGAAGAGCCGCTCGATCGAGGCGGGCCTCGCCGTATCGCGTTCGCGCGCAGCAGAGAAATGGCTGCGTGACCGCGGCGCGAGCCACGTGCTGTTCAAGATCTGCTCGACCTTCGATTCCACCGACGCCGGCAATATCGGCCCGGTGATGGACGCGCTCCGCGCCGATTGCGGCGAAGGCGTCGTGCTGGTGACGCCGGCCTTTCCCGAGACCGGCCGCACCGTCTACCAGGGCAATCTGTTCGTCGGCGCCGTGCCGCTGAACGAGAGCCCGCTGAAGGACCATCCGCTCAATCCGATGCACGATTCCAACCTGGTTCGCGTGCTGGCGCGCCAGAGCAAGACGCAAATCGGCCTCGTCGACCTCGCGTCCGTCGCGCGCGGCGCGGATGCCGTGCGAGCCCGACTTTGTGAATTATCGGGCAAGGGCATTGGAGCTGCGATCATCGACGCCGTGTTTGACCGCGACCTAGAGACCATCGGCTTCGTTGCCGCCGAGCACCGGCTGTCGGTCGGCGCCTCCGGCATCGGCCTTGGGCTGGCGCGCGCGCTGGTGTCGACCGGCAAGGTCAAATCGACTGCGGTGAGCAGCGAGGCTGGTGCTGCGGTCGGCGGACCGGCAGCCTGCCTCGCCGGAAGCTGCTCGCAGGCGACGCTCAAGCAGATTGCCAACGCTGAGCGTGCCATGCCGGTGTTTCATCTCGACCCGGACCGTATTCTTACGGGAGCAAATGAAGCGCAGCGCGCGCTGGACTGGGCGAGGCCGCGGTTGGCCGAAGGTCCGGTGCTGATCGCGTCGAGCGCGACACCGGATCAGGTCGCCGCGCTACAGGCACGTCACGGCCGCGACGCGGCTGGGCACGCGATCGAGCAGACGATGGCCGACATTGCCGAAAACCTTGCGAAATCAGGCGTGCGGCGATTGGTCGTCGCCGGCGGCGAGACCTCCGGCGCCGTGGTCGATCGGTTGAGGATTCCCGGATTTCTCGTAGGAGTAGAGATCGCTGCAGGTGTCCCGGTGCTGCGCGCGGTGGGCGCTGAGGCAGGCGACATGTTGCTTGCGCTGAAGTCCGGCAACTTCGGTGGGCCTGAGTTTTTCTCGGACGCGATTGGGCTCATGCGCTGAGCGCAGGGCATTCTTATCCCCCTGTTCATCTCTTTCGGGTTCCTTACGCGTGAGGAATCGGAGTCCACGTCTACCCAGATGCTCTGTTGTGTGATGTCGGCGCCGCTGGCCTCGGTTGATTGGTAAATTCCCGACGCGCGCCCGCGCCAGCACAACGAGACCCACTATGCTCGCCACCATCTCCATCCGTGCCAAGATCATCAGTGTCGTGGCGTTCCTGCTGGTCGCGATGACCGGCATGGGCCTGCTCGCCGTCATGAAGATGCGGACGATCAATGCCAACACGGTCGACATCACCACGAACTGGATGCCCAGCGTCCGCGTGATCGGCGATCTCCGCGCCGGTGTCATCACCTACCGCAACGTGATCCGCGAGCACATGCTGGCGGAAACGCTGGAGGAGAAGCTCGCGGCGGAGAAGACGCTCGCGACCGTCGTCGAGGCCAACACCGGGTTCCGCAAGCGCTACGAGGCGATGATCACCTCGCCGGAGGAGCGCGCGCTCTACAGTCAGTGGTCCAAGACCTGGGAGGACTACAAGAAGGGCACCCAGGAAGTCATGGCGCTATCGCGCAAGGAGGCGGGCAAGACCCCGCACGAGGCGCACGAGCTGAACACCAAGACGGTCAACAAGATCGGGCTTGAGGCCGACACCATCCTGGCCAAGGACATCGAGCTCAACGCCAAGGGCGGCGATCAGGCCTCCGCAGACGCCTCCGACACCTATTACTATGCCTTCGTGCTCGTCGCGATCATCCTCGGTGCCGCCGTTCTCGCCGGCATCGGCGTCGGCTTCTACCTCGTCCACGACGTCTCCAGCGGCATCAACTCCATCATCCAGCCGATGCAGGCGCTGGGCAAGGGTGACCTGAGCGCCGAAGTCCCGCATCGCGGCGAGAAGACCGAGATCGGTTCGATGGCCGATGTGCTCCAGATCTTCAAGGAAGCGCTGATTGCCAAGAAGGCCGCCGACGAGGCCGCCGCGGCCGATGCCGAGGCCAAGATCGAGCGCGGCCGCCGCGTCGATAACGTCACCCGCGAATTCGAAACCATGATCGGCGAGATCGTTCAGACCGTGTCGTCGGCCTCGACTCAGCTCGAAGCCTCGGCCTCGACGCTGACCTCGACCGCCGACCGCTCGCAGCGGCTGGCGACCACGGTTGCCGCGGCCTCGGAAGAAGCCTCGACCAACGTGCAGTCGGTGGCCTCAGCCACCGAAGAGATGGCGTCCTCGGTCGGCGAGATCAGCCGTCAGGTGCAGGAATCGGCGCGGATGGCGGGCGATGCCGTCGGCCAGGCCCGTGCCACCACCGAGCGCGTCAGCGAGCTCTCCAAGGCGGCCTCGCGCATCGGCGACGTCGTCGAGTTGATCAACACCATCGCCGGCCAGACCAACCTGCTGGCGCTGAACGCGACCATCGAGGCGGCGCGCGCCGGTGAAGCCGGCCGCGGTTTTGCGGTGGTTGCCTCCGAAGTGAAGGCGCTCGCCGAGCAGACCGCTAAGGCGACCGGCGAGATCGGCCAGCAGATCTCCGGCATCCAGGCGGCGACCAATGACTCGGTCGGCGCGATCAAGGAGATCTCCTCGACTATCGAGCGTCTGTCGGAAATCTCCTCGGCCATCGCGGCCGCGGTGGAAGAACAGGGCGCAGCGACCCAGGAAATCGCCCGCAACGTGCAACAGGCCGCCCAGGGCACCCAGCAGGTGTCCTCCAACATCACCGACGTGCAGCGCGGCGCGACCGAGACCGGCACCGCCTCCTCGCAGGTGCTCTCGGCGGCGCAGATGCTGTCCAACGACAGCTCGCGACTCAAGACCGAGGTCAGCAAATTCCTGACCAACGTCCGCGCGGCCTAAGCCGGGAAATCATGGCAGTGCTGAAAGCGGCGCCTCCGGGCGCCGCTTTTTTACGTGGATGAAAGCTGTTTCCGTCATCTTCCCGACGCAGGCTGCATATCTGGAATGCGATTTCGCTGTGCGATAGCAGGGAAGTGACCACGCGTGACACGCCGTCGTTGGCCATTTGGGCGGGGTTCGGGTAAATCAGCCGAGGAACCCGCGGGGGCGTGTTCCCTGTCCCCTGATTTGGAATTGCTTGGCGAATGATTGCTCTGGTCCGTATTGCCCTGAGCCGGCCCTACACGTTTGTCGTGCTCGCGCTCCTGCTCCTGATCATTGGACCGCTGGCCGCGCTGCGGACGCCGACCGATATCTTTCCGGAGATCCGCATCCCCGTGATCGGCGTGGTCTGGCAGTACACCGGCCTGCCGCCGGACCAGATGTCGGGCCGCATCACCACGCCGTTCCAGCGCTCGCTGACGACGACGGTCAACGACATCGAGCACATCGTCGCCAACTCCTATAATGGCTTCGGCATCGTCAAGATCTTCTTCCAGCCGACTGTCGACATCCGCACCGCCAACGCCCAGGTCACCGCGATCTCGCAGACGCTGCTGAAGCAGCTTCCACCCGGTTCAACGCCGCCGTTGATCCTGAATTACTCCGCCTCGACCGTGCCGATCATCCAGGTGGCGCTGTCGGGCGACGGACTCTCCGAGCAGAACCTCGCCGACATCGGCATCAACCAGCTCCGCACGCCGCTGGTCACCGTGCCGGGTGCTGCAATCCCATACCCGTTCGGCGGCAAGCAGCGCCAGGTCCAGATCGACCTCGATCCGACTGCGCTCCAGGCCCGCGGCCTGTCCGGCCAGGACGTCGCCAATGCGCTCGCAGCCCAGAACCTGATCACGCCGGTCGGCACCCAGAAGATCGGCACCTTCGAGTACAACATCCAGCTCAACAATTCGCCGCTCAAGATCGAGGAGCTCGGCAATCTGCCGATCAAGACCGTCAACGGCGCGATGGTCTATGTGCGCGATGTCGCGACCGTGCGCGACGGCAACCCGCCGCAGACCAACATCGTCCATGTCGACGGCAACCGCTCGGTGCTGATGATGGTGCTGAAGGCGGGCGCGACCTCGACCCTCGATATCATCGCCGGCATCAAGCAGAAGGTCATCGACGTCAAGGACCAGTTGCCGGACGCGCTGAAGATCGGCTTCATCGGCGACCAGTCGGTGTTCGTCCGCGGCGCGATTCAGGGCGTCGCTTTCGAAGGCGTGATTGCGGCGCTGCTCACCAGCGTCATGATCCTGCTGTTCCTCGGCAGCTGGCGCTCGACCGTGATCATCGCGGTCTCGATCCCGCTGTCGGTGCTCGGCGCGATCATCATGCTGTCGGCGATCGGCGAGACGCTGAACATCATGACGCTCGGCGGCCTTGCGCTCGCCGTCGGCATTCTCGTCGACGACGCCACCGTGACCATCGAGAACATCAATTACCATCTCGAGCAAGGCAAGCCGGTCGAGCAGTCGATCCTCGACGGCGCCAACCAGATCGTGACGCCGGCCTTCGTCTCGCTGCTCTGTATCTGTATCGTGTTCGTGCCGATGTTCTTCCTCACCGGCGTCGCGCGCTTCCTGTTCGTGCCAATGGCCGAAGCCGTGATGTTCGCGATGATGTGGTCGTTCATCCTGTCGCGCACACTGGTGCCGACCATGGCCAATTATCTGTTGCAGCCACATGTGCATCACGAGGGCGCGCCGCCGAAGTCGCGCAATCCGCTTGTGTGGTTCCAGCGCGGCTTCGAGGCGCGGTTCGAGCGCATTCGCGGAGGCTACCATAACTTCCTCGGGCTCGCGCTCGCACATCGCCCGGTGTTCGTTATCGGCTTCCTCTGCGTGGTCGGCGCATCGTTCGCACTGGTGCCGTTCCTGGGCCGCAACTTCTTCCCCGCGGTCGACGCCGGCAACATCCTGATGCATGTCCGCACTCAGGTCGGTACCCGCGTCGAGGAGACCGCCAACCAGCTCGCCGACGTGCAGAAGGCGATCCGCAAGCTGATCCCGGGCGAGATCGAGACGCTGACCGATAACATCGGCATGCCGATTTCCGGCATCAACATGACCTACAACAATACCGGCGTGATCGGCCCGCAGGACGGCGACATCCAGGTCAAGCTGAGGGAAGGCCACAAGCCGACCGAAGAGCATGTGCGGGTGCTGCGCGAGCAGTTGCCGCGGCTGTTCCCCGGCGTCAGCTTCTCGTTCCTGCCAGCCGACATCGTCAGCCAGATCCTGAATTTCGGCGCACCGGCGCCGATCGACCTGCAAATCCGCGGCGCCAATGCAGAAGGCAACTTTGCTTACGCGAACAAGGTGCTTGCCAAGGTCCGCCGCATTCCGGGCGTCGCCGACGCGCGCATCCAGCAATCACCGAGCAATCCGACCTTCAACATCGACGTCGACCGCACCCGCGCGCAATTTGTCGGGCTCACCGAGCGCGACGTTACCAACAGTCTCGTGGTCAATCTCGCCGGCTCCTCGCAGGTCGCGCCGACCTATTATCTCAATCCGGATAACGGCGTGTCCTATTCGATCGTGATGCAGACACCGCAATACCAGATCGATTCGTTGAGCGCGCTCCAGACGCTGCCGATCACCGCGGCCGGCAACTCGCAGTCGCCGATCCTCGGCGGCATCGCCGATATCAAGCGATCGACGTCGAGCGCGGTGGTGTCGCAATACGACATTCAGACGTTGGTGCAGATTTTTGCGACGACGTCGGGTCGCGATCTCGGCGCGGTCGCCACCGATATCCGCCAGGTGATCGCCGACACCGCCAAGGATGTACCGAAGGGTTCTTCCGTGGTGCTGCTCGGCCAGGTGCAGACCATGAACAGCGCCTTCACCGGCTTGTTGTTCGGCCTGCTTGGCGCCGTCGTCCTGATCTATCTGCTGATCGTCGTGAACTTTCAGTCCTGGTCCGATCCGTTCGTGATCATCACGGCGCTGCCGGCCGCACTTGCCGGCATCGTCTGGATGCTGTTCACGACCCAGACCACGTTGTCGGTACCGGCGCTCACCGGCGCCATCATGTGCATGGGCGTCGCCACCGCCAACAGCGTGCTCGTGATCTCGTTTGCCCGTGAGCGCTACGAGGAGCTCGGCGACCCCATCGCGGCGGCGCTGGAGGCCGGCTTCGTCCGGTTCCGCCCGGTGCTGATGACGGCGCTCGCCATGATCATCGGCATGGCGCCGATGGCCTTGGGGCTGGGTGAGGGCGGCGAGCAGAACGCGCCGCTCGGCCGCGCTGTCATCGGCGGCCTGATCTTTGCTACTTTCGCCACGCTGATGTTTGTTCCCGTGGTGTTCAGTATGGTACACAAGAAACAAGGCGCCAAAGCCGCCGCCCCATTGGAGACTCCGCATGTCGCCCACTGAACCAAGCTCACCGGTGTCGCGCCGGAAACTGGGCATTTTCGGCGTGGTGGCGCTGATTGCGGCAGGCCTTGTGGTCGGCACCGGCATCCGGGCCCGCGAGGAGCAGGGCTCCAAGCTGAAGGAATGGACTGACGATCAGGCCGTTCCCAGCGTCGCGGTGGCCCTGCCCAACGCTAAATCCGTCAACGCCACCATCGACCTGCCAGGTCGCCTCGAGGCCTATTACCGCGCCCCGATCTTCGCCCGCGTCTCGGGCTATCTGAAGAGCTGGAGCGTCGACATGGGCGCCCGCGTCAAAGCAGGTCAGGTGATCGCCGAGATCGAGGCGCCCGACCTCGACCAGCAGCTCTTGCAGGCTCGCGCCGACCTCGCCAGCCAGCAGGCCAGCGCAAGACTGTCGGAGGCAACGCTGAGCCGGCGCAAGACGCTGGTGGCCTCCAACTTCGTCTCTGCCCAGGAGATCGACGAGCGCACCGCCGACCTCTCCAACAAGAATGCCGCCGTGCATTCGGGGCAGGCCAATGTCGAGCGTCTCGAGGCGCTGGCCGGCTACAAGAAGATCACCGTGCCGTTCGACGGCGTGGTCACGGCGCGTGACACCGACGTCGGCGCGCTGATCAACGCCGGTGGCGGCTCGGGCCCGGCGATGTTCGTGGTCTCCGACATCACCAAGCTGCGCGTCTACGTCAACGTGCCCCAGAACTACGTGCCGGCGATCAAGATCGGCGCCAAGGCCACCATGGTGATGCCGGAATACCCGAACCGGACGTTCCAGGCGACGGTGGAAGCCTCGTCGCAGGCCGTCGACGTCGCCTCCGGTACCACGCGGATGCAGCTTGGGCTGGACAATTCCAACGGCGAGCTAATGCCCGGCGGCTATGCCAGCGTAAAACTCAATCTACAGCGCGACACCGCGCCGCTGAGCATCCCCGCCAGCGCCCTGATCTTTAACAGCAGCGGCCTGCGCGTCGCGACGGTCGGCCCGGATGACAAGGTGCAGTTCAAGACCGTGACCATCGGCCGCGATCTCGGCAAGGAGATCGAACTCGCTTCGGGGATTGCCGCCGATGACCGCGTCATCACCGCCCCGCCGGATGGCCTGTCCGACGGCGACCAGGTTCGCGTGGTTGGTGGTGCCGGTGCCAAGGGCAAGCCCGCGACGGCGTCAGAGCAGCAGCCGCCGAAGGGCTAGCTCCGGGTTCGGCTCTGTAGGGTGGGCAAAGCGAAGCGTGCCCACCATCTCCATGCGACCCCGAAAGTTGGTGGGCACGGCGCAAGAGCGCCTTTGCCCACCCTACGAGAGCTAAACCACGCGCCACTCCGGCACGCCATCGGCAGCCATCGTTATCTCGCCGAGCGAGCCGACCGGCGAGCGATCCATGTTGAGCAAATGCTTTAGCGTCGCGCTGTCATCAGCCGGAATCCGCGCCAGCGTGCGCCGCTCGTCTGCGGTGCGCAGCATGACGACGCCATGCTCGACATCGCCGTTGCGGCCGTAGAGCACCGTAAAGCTCTCGACTTTGCCCTTGCCGGCGGGCTCCGTGACGAACTCCGGCACCGCACGCTTGTTACGATCGGCTTCCGACTGCACGCTTGTCTCCTGCGCCAGCCCCGCGCGCGGTGGCGTCTTTGAGACCACCAGCGCGTGATGCTTGGTGACGAAACCGCCCTGGCCGTAGAGCAGGCCGAGCTTGGCACCCTCGCGAAGCTTGCGCACCATCGCGCAGGCCGCATGCGTCATGTAGGTGTTGAGCGGCGCGCCGAAGAAGGTGAGCCCGCCGGTCACGGTCGGCTGCACCTCGGCGCCCAGGCCCAGCGTTCGCCGCGCCATCTTCGGCACGCAAGGGAAGCAGCTGTAGAGCTCGATCGCGTCGAATTTCTTGCCGTCGCCGCCGGCGAGATCCATCACGGCTTTCAGCACTGCATTTTGCGGATGGCTCTCATAGAACTGGTCGCGCAGCAGGTAGTCGCGCGGCTCTTCGGCCGAGGCGCCGCCGAGCGGATAGACCAGCTTGTCTTCCGCGATGCCGGCCGCCCGCGCCTTGGCGAGGCTGGTGAGCACCAACGCGCCGCCCATGTTGACGCTTGGGTTGGCAACCATGAGCTTGTTGTAAGGCCACGCGATCAGGCGGTTGTCTGATGTCGGCGTGGTGATCTCGTCCGGCGCATAGCGCCGCTTCAGCCAGGCGTTGGGATTTTGCGCGGCAGCTTCCGAATAGCGCGACCATAGCGTACCGGACTCTGCCATGGCTTCGCGCGGCGTCTGGCCCCAATGCGCCGACGATGCAGCTTCGTAGAACGGATAGACGGTGACGGGGCGGAACACGCCGAGCTTCACCGCAAGCGGCTTCTGGAACGCCGCGCCGCGCTTCGGCTCCTCGACGTCATGGGCAAACGGCGTCCATGGCAGCTTTGCTCCAGTTCGCTCGGCCTTGGTTGCGGTCGACTGTGCCTCCGCACCGCAGATCGCGGCGACGCTGCATTCGCCGCGGGCGATGCGCTGCGCGGCCTCGTGGATGTAGCGGATCGGGCTCTCGCCGCCGACCGGGCCATAATAGCAATGCGCCGGCGCAATGCCGAGCCGCCGTGCCAAGAGCTTTTCCGGATCGCGATAGCGCCAGCTCAGGAAGTTGACAACGTCGAGTGACTGCACCTCGCCGAGCAGTTTTGCTCCGGCATCCGCCTCGGCACGCCGCAGCGCCTGTTCGAGTAGATCGAGCGGCTCGAGGCCCTCGGTGATCTCCTTGGGACGGTCGATGATCTCGCCGATGCCGACGATGACGGGGATGCGGTCCGGGGAAAGGGAGAGGTTTGTCATTTCTTATTGCTTCGCTCTTTAGATTTTCGGCACGCCGCCGCCCTTCGAGGCCTTCGCTACGCTACGGCACCTCAGGGTGACGGCTACGGGGACGACGTCACCCTGAGGTGCTCGTTCAGCGGCGCACCGCGCCGCTGAACGAGCCTCCAAGGATGGGCAACGGACTCTACTCCGGCCACGAGTCACTCCGCCACCAGCGCATTCATGTGCTCGACGGCTTCGGCGAACTCTTCCTTGAATTCCTGCACCACGGCACCGGCCGACTTCACGCTGTCGATCAACCCCACGCCTTGGCCGACGAAATAGCTAACGAGATCGCGCGCTCGCGCGTTGCCGGCGGCCGCCGCACGGTCGATCGAGTTGAAGGCGTCGCGGCTGATGATGCTCTGCAGCGGCATCGGCAGCGCGCCCGGGCTTTCCGGCGCGCGGTCCCAGGCATCGGTCCAGACCGAGCGGAGCTGCCGCGCCGGTTTTCCGGTACGGCCCTTCGAGCGGATCGCGTCGCGGGACGAGGCGGCGATCATCTTCTCGCGAAAAACTTCCGTGGTCTCGGCCTCGACAGTGGCAAGCCACACCGAGCCGGTCCAGGCGCCGGCGGCACCCATCGCCATGCAGGCCGCCATCTGCCGTCCGGTCATGATGCCGCCAGCGGCCAGCACCGGCACGTCGCGGATCGGCTTGATCGCCTTGATCACCTCCGGCACCAGCACCATGGTCGAGACCTCACCGCAATGGCCGCCGGCTTCGGTGCCCTGCACGACGAGGATATCGACGCCGGCCGCGACCTGGCGCAGGGCATGCTCCTTGGCGCCGACAAGCGCTGCGACCGGCACGCCATGCTTCTTGCCCATCTCGATCATCGCTTTCGGCGGCACGCCTAACGCATTGGCGATCAGCCGGATCGGGTGGTTGAAGGAGACCTCGAGCAGCTCGAGCGCGGTCTTGGCGTCGAACGGCTGCGGCTGATTGTCGGCCACATCAGTCGTCGTAAGCTCGATGTCGTATTTCTTCAGAAGACCACGTGTGTAGTCACGATGCGCCTGCGGCACGCGCGCCTCGAGGCTCTTCCAGGTGACGTCCTTCTCGCCGGCGGTCGAGATGTTTTCGGGGATGAGCACGTCGATGCCGTAGGGTTTGCCGTCGGCATGCTCGTCGATCCATTTCAGCTCGCGCTCGAGAGTCTCCGGTGTGTGCACGGTCGCGCCCAACACGCCAAAGCCGCCCGCACGGCTGACGGCGGCAACGACGTCGCGACAATGGCTGAAAGCGAGCAGCGGGAACTCGATTCCCAGCATGTCGCAGATCGGCGATTTCATGGTTCTATCCCCGCGGCGGCCGTCGCGTTACTGTTGTTGCTCTCGTTGCGAAGGCGGTTCGACGCTAGCCCATCGTCGCCTGCGATGCCAAGCCGGATTTGGCCGCGCATCTTGCGTGCAGGCGCCGCGCCGCGCGAGGAGCCATTCCGTCGCGCAAAATAAGTGGAGCAGGGACGTCCGATAAGCCTCTTGCGCTTTCGCTGACGTGAGAGAATGCTGATGCACAACAACAGAAAACCACGAGGGAGCGCCAATCGATGTCGTCAGCGCAGTCGAGCCCGGACCCAACCACGGGAGCCTACGATGTGGTCATCGTCGGCGCAGGTTTCGCCGGCATGTACATGCTGCATCGTCTGCGTGGGCTCGGTTTCTCGGCGCGTGTCTACGAGCAGGGCGGTGGCGTCGGCGGCACCTGGTACTGGAACCGCTATCCGGGCGCACGCTGCGATGTCGAGAGCATGCAGTACTCCTACTCGTTCTCGGACGAACTTCAGCAGGAATGGGACTGGAGCGAGCGCTACGCGCCGCAGCCGGAGATTCTGAAATACGCCAACCACGTCGCCGACCGTTTTGATCTGCGCAGCGACATCCAGTTCAACACCCGCGTCGAGCGCGCCGCGTTCGACGAACGTGCGAACAGCTGGTCGGTCACGACTTCCGACGGCAAGACGGTTCAGGCGCAATTCATCGTGCTCGCGACCGGCTGCTTGTCGAACGCGCGCAACCCCGACATCAAAGGTCTCGAGAATTTCAAAGGCGCCGTCTATCACACCGGCAACTGGCCGCATGAATCGGTGGACTTCACCGGCTTGCGTGTCGGCCTCATTGGGACCGGTTCATCGGGCATCCAGTCGGCGCCCATCATTGCCGAGCACGCAAAACATCTCACCGTGTTTCAGCGCACGGCGAATTTTTCGATTCCGGCCCGCAACGGCGCGCTGACCGACGAGGAGCGCGATGCGTTCCGCAAGAACTATCCGGAAATCCGCCGCTTCGCGCGCGAGGTCGCGCGCAACGGTATCTATGCCGAGCAGCCCGATCGTGGCGCGCTCGACGATAGCGAGGACGCCAGGCGCGCCAAATTCAAGGCGCGTTGGGACCGCGGCGGGCTCACCTTCATGTACGTCTATAACAATCTCGGCCTGGATCTGGCCGCCAACGACTCGGCTGCCAACTACGTGCGCGGCAAGATCACCGAGATCGTCAAGGATTCCACAACCGCAAAATTGCTCCAGCCGAACAGTCATCCGATCGGCACCAAGCGGATCTGCATCGACACCGATTATTTCGCGACCTTCAACCGACCGAACGTTTCACTGGTCGATATCAAGACCAATCCGATCCAGGAGATCACCGCCAACGCCGTGCGTGTCGCGGGCGCAGACCACGAGGTCGATGCACTAGTGATGGCGACGGGCTTCGACGCCATGACCGGATCGGTGGCGAAGATCGACATAAGCGGTCGCGGCGGCGAGATGCTGAACCAGAAATGGGCGGAGGGCCCAAAAACCTATCTCGGGCTGATGACGGCGGGTTTTCCGAACCTGTTCATCATCACCGGGCCGGGCAGTCCGTCGGTGCTGTCGAACATGATCGTGTCGATCGAGCAGCATGTCGACTGGATCGCCGATTGCCTCGTCCACATGCGCAAGCAAGGGCTCGCCACGATGGAGGCGGGCAGGGAGGCCGAGGAGAAATGGGTCGCCCATGTCAACGAGGTCGCCCACGGCACGCTCTATCCGCAGGCCAATTCCTGGTACATGGGCGCCAACATCCCGGGCAAGCCGCGCATCTTCATGCCCTATATCGGCGGCGTCGGCGTCTACCGGCGGATCTGCGACGAGGTCGCGGCGAAGGGGTACGAGGGATTTGTGACGGAAGCCGAGGTGCAGTCGCGCAGGGTGGTGACGGGTTAGGCCGGACGCATGACGCTGGCCTGAGGCCCGCGCCCGGCGCAGACCGGACGGGCCTTGTCATCGGCCATTTGCGGGCTAATTAATGCAGGCGCATCTTCCCGCCGGAGCTAATTGCATGACCGATGCCCCCGCCTACGTGCCGCCCAAAGTCTGGACCTGGAATAAGGAGAACGGCGGGCAGTTCGCCAGCATCAACCGCCCGATCGCCGGCCCCACCCACGACAAGGAGCTGCCGGTCGGCAAGCATCCGTTCCAGCTCTATTCGCTGGCGACGCCGAACGGCGTGAAGGTCACGGTGATGCTGGAGGAGCTTCTGGCGCTCGGCCACAAGGGCGCCGAATACGACGCCTGGCTGATCAAGATCGGCAATGGCGACCAGTTCGGCAGCGGCTTTGTCGACATCAATCCGAACTCGAAAATCCCCGCACTGATGGATCGCTCGGGTCCGGAGCCGATCCGGGTGTTCGAATCCGGCTCGATCCTGGTCTACCTCGCGGAAAAGTTCGGCGCCTTCCTGCCCAAGGACATCAAGACCCGCACCGAAGCGATGTCCTGGTTGTTCTGGCAGATGGGCAGTGCGCCCTATCTCGGCGGCGGCTTCGGCCATTTCTACGCCTACGCGCCGACCAAGATCGAATACGCCATCGACCGTTTTGCGATGGAGACCAAGCGCCAGCTCGACGTGCTCGACCGGCGCCTTGCGGACAACGAATATCTCGCCGGCAGCGAGTACACGATCGCCGATATCGCGGTGTGGCCTTGGTACGGCGCCCTCGCCAAGGGGCTGGTCTATGGCGCCGGCGAATTCCTGTCCGTGCAGGATTACAAGAACGTGCAGCGCTGGACCGATGAAATCGCCCAGCGCCCCGCCGTGAAGCGCGGCCGCATGGTCAACCGCGTCTCCGGCGATCCCGCAAGCCAGCTCCACGAGCGCCACGACGCCAGCGATTTCGAAACCAAGACGCAGGACAAGCTCGCGCCGGCGACCTAGCTACGATTTCTTCGCTCCCTCCGCCGCAGGAAACACGACGCGGTCATCAGTGCGGCAGTAGCGGTCGGCGAACATGCGGCCGATCGGGTGATAGCGGTCCATATGCACCCGCATTGCGTCGGCGTCCCAGAGTTCGTCGCGGATGTAGAAGTGGATTCCTTCGCCCATGATGAGCTGGCGATCGCCGTTGACGTCGATCGTCTTCCAGGTCTTGCATTCCATCGCCCACGGCGTGTCGGCCAGCCGCGGCACGGCGATCGTCTTCGACGGCGCAAGCTTCAGCCCGAGATAGCCCGGTTCGCCGACCTCCGGCGGGAAGTCGCCGCTACTCTCGTGCATAGCGCGCGCCAGCGGCTCATCTGCGATGTTGACCACGAATTCGCCGGTCCGCTGGATATTGGTCAGCGTGTCCTTCTCCTGGCCGTCCGGCCGGCGGTTGACCGCGAACATGCACAGCGGCGGATCCTCGCAGAACACGTTGAAGAAGCTGAATGGCGCGGCATTGACCACGCCGGTCGCCCCGATCGACGTCACCCACGCGATCGGCCGCGGCAGCACGAAGGAGGCCAGCACCTTGTAGCGCTCGCGCGGCGTGAGGTCGCTAGCGGCGTAGTCCATAATGGGCTCCAGGGAAGAGCTTCGTAGGGTGGGCAAAGCGAAGCGTGCCCACCATTTCATGCGACGAACCGTGATGGTGGGCACGGCGCGAAGAGCGCGCCTTTGCCCTACCCTACGGCATGCAACGAGAGGAGAGACCTTTTACGCCATGCTCAGCTCGTGCCGACCGACCACCATCCAGTGCACTTCGTCCGGACCATCCGCAAAGCGCAGGTGACGGACGTCCTGATACATCTCCGCGAGCGGGGTCCAGTGCGAGATGCCGGTGGCGCCATGCATCTGGATCGACTGGTCGATGATCTTGCAAGCGCGCTCCGGCACCATGGCCTTGACCATGGAGACCCAGACGCGAGCCTCCTTGTTGCCGAGCACGTCCATGGCCTTTGCCGCCTTCAGCACCATCAGCCGCATCGCCTCGATCTCGCAGCGCGCCTGCGCGATGATCTGCATGTTGCCGCCGAGATGGGCGATTTTCTTACCGAAGGCTTCGCGGGTGAGGCCGCGCTGCACCATCAAATCGAGCGCCTTCTCGGCCTTGCCTATGGTACGCATGCAGTGATGAATGCGGCCTGGGCCGAGACGAAGCTGCGAGATCTCGAAGCCGCGGCCTTCGCCGAGCAGGATGTTCTCCTTCGGCACGCGCACATTGTTGAAGCGCATATGCATGTGACCGCGCGGCGCGTGGTCCTGACCGAACACATACATCGGCCCGAGCACCTCGACGCCGGGCGTGTCGCGCGGCACCAGGATCTGCGACTGCTGCTTGCTCGGCGCCGCATCCGGATTGGTCTTCACCATCACGATGAGGATCTTGCAGCGGGGATCGCCGACGCCGGAGATGTAATATTTCTCGCCGTTGATGACCCATTCGTTGCCGACGAGTTTTGCACTCGTCGAGATGTTCTTGGCATCGGAGGAGGCGACGTTCGGCTCGGTCATGACATAGGCCGAGCGGATCTCACCGTTCATCAGCGGCTTCAGCCACTTCTCCTTCTGCTCCTTGGTGCCGACGCGCTCAAGCACCTCCATGTTGCCGGTGTCGGGCGCCGAGCAGTTCATGGACTCGGAGGCGAGCGGGCTCTTGCCGAGTTCGGAGGCGATATAGGCATAATCGAGGTTCTTCAGGCCCTGGCCGGTCTCGTCATCAGGCAGGAAGAAGTTCCAGAGGCCCTCCTTCTTGGCCTTGTTCTTGGCGACCTCGAGCACCTCGAGCTGCTTCGGCGTGAAGCTCCAGCGGTCTTCCTTGCCCTCGCCGGCCTTGGCGAACTCGATCGACATCGGCTCGACGGTGTCGCGGATGAACTTCCTGACGTGATCGTAGAGCGGCCGGACCTGGTCCGACATCCTGAGATCATTGAGCTCGTCGCCGGGATTGAGCGTGTAGTTGGTGGTGCGGGGTATGTAGGCGTGTTTCAATGTTGTTCCTCCCGTTTTGGATCAGCGCGTTGTCGTCAAGAATAGACGGGGCAAGGCCAAAGCGCGAGCCTGCATTTTTCACGCGACCTATGCCATGCGATGGAATATCGCGATATCGTTTCAAACACTGTTTGAGTGCGATCGGCATCGTGAGGGCGAAGGTCGGTCCACCCGCCTTCTGATCTTCAGCACGGGTCGAGCGATCTGACCATGTGGGTCGGTTAACGGGTCGCACCGCAGGACCCGCGGCTCCTCTCGGTTCCTCACTAATTCAGCCTATTCCCGGCCGCTATTGGGACTTTTGCGTTGCGCTGTAACCGGCTAACCTCCGGCTCGCGCAGAGGGAGAGAGCACATGAGTTCTTCCGTTGTACGCGAAGTGCAGTTTCCAAAACAGCCGGCGCTCCAGTTGATCTACGATACAGCGCCGATCGGACTTGCTTATCTTTCGCCGGACTGTCGCTATTTGCAGATCAACCAGCGCCTCACCGAGATCTGCGGCATCTCGGTCGAAGGCCATCTCGGGCACACGGTGCGGGACTGCGTGCCCGGGCTCGCGTCCGCCGTCGAGGGCATCGTTCGCTCCATCATGGAAACCGGCGACCCCGTCACCGGGATCGAGGTCTACGGCCAGCGTCCCGGCTATAATGACGAGCGCTGCTGGATCACCTATTGGCATCCGCAGCGCGGACCGAACGGCAACATCGTCGGTGTCAATGTCGCGGCTGAGGAGATCACCGAACGCAAGCGCAGCGAGCGAGAGATTCGCGGCGCGCGCGACGCGGCGGAGGCGGCGTTGCAACGCCTGAAGGAGGCTCAGGATTCGCTGGTCGAGGCGGAAAAGCTCGCAGCTCTCGGACGGTTGGTGGCTGGCGTGGCGCACGAGATTAACAGTCCCGTCGGCACCAGCCTGACCGTCACCTCGGCGCTGGAGCGCAAGACGACAAAGTTTGCGGCGGAAGTTGCGCGGGGCGGCCTGAAGCGATCGAGCCTGAATGAATTCGTTGCGGTCGTCCAGACCGCGTCATCGCATCTGGCCGACAATCTCGCCCGCGCAGCGGAATTAATCGAGGCGTTCAAGCAGGTCGCTGTCGACCAGGGCTATCTTGAGCGTCGCAGCTTCGATCCGGGCGAGCTAACGCGACAGGTTGCCGCGAGCCTGCAGCAGGAATTGCGGAGGAACGGCTTGGCGCTCAACGTCGAATGCCAGCCCGATCTCGTAATGAACAGCTATCCCGGTCCATTCGCACAGGTGGTGACCAACCTGATCAAGAACGCGATGGTGCACGCGTTTCCGCATGGCAGGAGCGGCAGCATCAACATCGAGATTCGTGCGTGCGGCCGGGATGATATCGAGATTGCCGTTTCTGATGATGGCTGCGGCATGAGTGCGGACCTGCGCCGGCAGGCGTTCAATCCGTTCTTCACGACGCGTCGCAGTCAAGGCTGCATCGGTCTCGGCCTGCACATCGTTCACAATATCGTCGTCAATCGGCTGGGCGGGCGTATCAAGCTTGAAAGCGAGTCAGTCGAGGGGACACGAATCCGGATCATCGTGCCGCGGATCGCGCCCGAGCCTGCCGATCCCCAGCGCGCAACGCGCAAGAGGAGCGCTGTATAGCCGGGACATAGGCGAGCGGAAGCGACGCCGTCGTTCGGACGGCTATGCCCGGCCACGGCGTCGCAGCGAGTGCTCCGCTCAAATCATCCGATGCATCGCGCAGATCTTGTTGCCGTCGAGGTCGCGCAGATAGGCGAGGTAGAGCTTGCCGGCCGCGCCTTCGCGGATGCCGGGCGGGTTCTCGCAAGTCTTGGCCCCGCCGGCGAGGCCCGCCGCGTGCCACGCGTCGACCTGCTCCGGTGAGCCGCAGGCAAAGCCGATGGTGCCGCCGTTCGCAGGAGTCGCAGCCTCGCCGTTGATCGGCTTCGACACCGAGAACACGCCGGTCTTGGTGATGTAGAAAATGCGATGGCCATCGATCCTGGCTGGCCGCACTTCGAGCGTGCTCAGCAAACTGTCGTAGAACGCCTTGGCCTTGTCGAGGTCGTTGGTGCCGATCATCACGTGGGAAAACATTTGCCCCTCCCAGATTTATGAATTCAGACTTCGTAGCCCGGATGGAGCGAAGCGCAATCCGGGGTCTTGCTCCAAGTTACGCCGGTCCCGGATTACGCCTCGCTCCATCCGGGCTACAAACGCGAAACTCAAAACGCAGTATAGCCGCCATCGATCACGAACGTATCCGCGGTGTGATAGGACGATGCCTTGCTCATGAGATATACCGCGATGCCGCCGAAATCGCTGGCCTCGCCGAAGCGCCGCACCGGAATCCGCGGCATCACGTTGGCGACGAATTTTTCGTTGGCCATGATGCCGGCGGTCATGTCGCTCTTGATCCAGCCCGGCAGGATGGCATTCGCGGTGACGCCATGACGCGCCAGCTCGACGCCGAGCGCGCGCACCAGCGCGTTGATCGCGGCCTTGGTCGCGGCATAGTGCTCGTTGCGCGCGGTGCCGAAGATCGAGGCGAGGCTCGAGGTCGCAACCAGCCGGCCGAAGGGGTCGCCGGCGTTGGCGCGCTCGGTCATGTGCTTGGCGGCGGCCTGGAATGCGTGGAACACACCGTCGAGATTGGTCGCAAACATCGTGCGCCACTCTTCCTCGGTGCGCTCGATAAAGGAGCGCCGGCCGCCGCCGCCGATGCCGGCATTGGCGAAGCAGCCGTCGACTCGGCCGAACGTATCGAGCGTGGCCTTCATTGCGGCATTGACCGAAGCCGGATCGGTGACGTCGCAGACGCGGGCGTCGACCTTGCCGGCTAGGCCCGCCATGCTCGCGGCAGCAGCCTTGTTCTTGTCAGCATTGCGGCCCCAGATCGAGACATTGCAGCCCTGGCCTGCGAGCGCCTGCGCGATGCCGAGCCCGATACCACCATTGCCGCCGGTGATCACGGCGACGCGGCCCGTGAGGTCAAAAATGGACATGGCGCGTTTCCTGTTTTTTGGCACTGCGGCGCGCCAGCCTGTGCGCGCAAGATTGTGCGATACGACGACAAGGTATGTTCGGACCACCATGGACAAGGCCGCGACAAAAATCAAATATGCGCCCCGGCAAAGCTAATTCCGGTCTGCGAAACATCGCTAGCCGCAACTGATGAGGAAACCATGCAGTTCAAACACGTCACGCTCGATCTCGATGGTTCGGTCGCAATCCTCAGGCTCGACCATCAGGAGGTGATGAACGCGGTCTCCCTGGACATGCTCGGCGGTCTCGCCGACGCGCTCGACGCGATCGAGGAACAGAAGGACGAGGTGCGCTGCGTCGTGCTGACCGGCGCCGGGCGGGCGTTCTGCACGGGAGCGAATCTCCAAGGCCGCAACAACCAGTCGAAGAAAACCAAGGCCGGCGTGACGCTCGAGACCGGCTTTCACCCTTTCCTCCGGCGCATCCGCAATCTGCATTGCCCGATCGTTACCGCGGTCAACGGCCCGGCGGCCGGTGCCGGCATGAGTTTCGCGCTGCTCGGCGACATGATCTTGTGCGCGCGGTCATCCTATTTCCTGCAAGCGTTCCGCCGCATTGGCCTGGTGCCGGATTGCGGCTCGACCTGGCTGCTGCCGCGCCTGATCGGCAAGGCGCGTTCGGTTGAATTGTCGCTGATGGGTGAGCGCCTGCCGGCCGAGAAGGCGCTGGAATGGGGCCTGATCAACCGCGTCTATGATGACGGCGTGCTGATGGAAGAGGCGATGAAGCTCGCGCGCGACCTCGCGAGCGGCCCGACGGTCGCGCTGTCGTTGATCCGCAAGCTCTATTGGGACAGCCCGGAAAATTCCTTCGAGGATCAGCTCAATCTCGAATTCCAATGCCAGCTCCGCGCCGGCGACACCCAGGACTTCCGGGAGGGCGTCGGCGCTTTCCTGGAGAAGCGCCCGACGCAGTTCAAAGGCAAATGATCGAGGCGGAGCTGTCCCGCAGCGTTGCGCGCTGGTGTCCGGGTGCGACCGGTGCCACCGGCGCCGCAAAACTGTCCGGTGGCGCGAGTCAGGAGACTTGGCGCTTCGACATCCTGCATCCAGATGGGCCGATCGGCGCGATCCTACGCCGTTCGCCGAAGGGCTATGGCGCTGCGCCAACCCGCGCGGCTGGACTCGCGGCTGAAGCGCAGCTGATGCAGCTTACTTATGAGGCCGGCGTGCCGTCGCCGCGCGTGATGCATGTGCTGGTGCCGGAGGACGAACTTGGTACAGGCTTCATCATGCAGCGGGTGGAGGGCGAGACCATCGCGCGCAAGATCCTGCGCGATGAGGAGTTCGCGGCGGCGCGGCCACGACTCGCGCGGCAGATCGGCGGTGTGCTTGCGGGCCTGCATAGACTGCCGCAGGACAAATTGCCTGAGCTGCGCAGCCGGTCCGCGACGCAGGAGATCTCCGAGTTCGAGCGCGATTATCGCAGCCTGAACTGGCCAAAGCCCGTATTCGAGCTGGCGCTGCGCTGGCTGCGGGACCACGATCCCGGCCCCTCGGACGAGGAGACGCTGGTGCATGGCGATTTCCGAAATGGCAATATGATTATCGGCCCCGATGGCATCCGCGCTGTGCTGGATTGGGAGCTCGCCCATCTCGGCGACCCCATGGAGGATCTCGGCTGGGTCTGCGTCAACTCCTGGCGCTTTGGCGAGATTGACAAGCCCGCTGGCGGTTTTGGCTCGCGCGAAGAGTTGTTCGCCGGCTACGAGGCCGCTGGCCGCAAATGCGATCCCGCGCGCGTCAAATTCTGGGAAGTGATGGGGTCGCTGCGCTGGGGCATCATGTGTGGCGGCATGATGCAGCGTTTTCGCGAGGGCCCGGATCATTCCATGGAGCGTGCGATGATCGGCCGTCGCGCCTCCGAGACCGAGATCGATCTGTTGCGGCTGCTCGCGCCGCGGGGGAGTTGAAACATGCAGGACGAACCGACGCCGATCGAGCTGACCAAGGCTGTCGCCGATTTTCTCCGCAACGATATCACTCCGCTGATCTCCGGCCACCAGGCGTTCAAGCTGCGCGTGGCCGTCAACATCCTCGATCTCGTGACGCGGCAGCTGACGCGGGAGCAGGGGAGCGACGCGAAGGAGGTCGAGCGGCTACGTGCGTTGTTGGGAGCGGACGGCTCTGTAGGAGATTTGAACCGGGCGCTGGCAGAACGCATCGCCAAGGGTGATGTTGACCTCACAACGCCGGGCCTCGCCGAACATCTCTGGCAAACCACGATGGATAAGCTCGCTGTGGATCAACCGAACTACGCCTCCTACAAGCGCGAGCTGTCGCGAGGCGGATAGCCGGCGCCACACTCTCTACTGTCATCGTCCGCGAAGGGCGGGCGATCCAGTATTCCAGAGGCCGCAGCGAGATGCGGAGAAGCCGCGGCGTACTTGGATGCCCCGGTCGAGCCGGGGCATGACGGCGGTGATGTTGGAGACGTCTGTCGTCGTGACGAGCAGCGAGAGCTACTTCCCCACCCATTTCGGCGGCCGCTTCTCCGAGAACGCCTTCGGGCCCTCGATGTAATCCTGCGAGGCCACCATGGCCTTCACCGCCGGATATTCCCGCTGCTCCTCAATCGCCTGCTCCAGCGAGACGGCCAGCCCCTTCTGGATCGTCTGCTTCGACGCCCGGATCGACATCGGCGAGTTCTTGGTGATCATCTCGGCCCAGCGCAGCGCGCCGACCAGCGCCTCGCCCTGCGGCACGACCTCGTTGACGAAGCCGAGCTCATGGCCCTCCTTGGCGCTGACATGACGCGCGGTGAGGATCATGCCCATGGCACGCTTCAGCCCGATCTGGCGCGGCAGCCGATGCAGGCCGCCAGCGAGTGCGGCCAGGCCGACGCGCGGCTCGGGCAGGGCGAAGGTCGCATTCTCAGAGGCGATGATCAGATCGCAGGCGAGTGCGATCTCAAAACCGCCGCCCATCGCAACGCCGTTCACCGCGGCGATGATCGGCTTGTCGCAGTCGAAGCGCGCGGTGAGGCCGGCAAAGCCGCCCTTGTCCCAGCCGCGCTTGCCGCCCGCCGCCTGCCACTTCAGATCGTTGCCGGCGCAGAACGCCTTGTCGCCGGCGCCGGTGACGATCGCGACCCACTGCTCAGGATCGGCCGAGAAATCGTCGAACACCTTTTGCAGCTCGAAATGCGCGTCAGTATGCAGCGCATTGTAGACCTCGGGTCGCGACAGTGTGATGATCGTGATCGGCCCTTTGCGTTCCACCTTTGAAAATTTCAGCTCCATCGGTCGCTCCCGGATTTTCTCGTGAAGGAATGTTGCGACCATATTAACGCGCGGGCGCACTTGAACACCATCGAATTGCGCGGGCGCGCCTTGCGTGCGTCACACGCCTCGGCTTGCTTGACTTGCGCGGGCTCTTCTCACCTTAATCGTCTCAAGCAAAAAGGCGCTTAGCGCCTTAACGCAAAACGATAAAATCATTCCGGGAGAGACTCGTGGATTTTTCATTGCCTGCCGATCTCGTCGCCTATCTCGGAGAGCTCGACCGTTTCATCGAACGCGAGATCAAGCCGCTGGAAGCGGCCGACGACAACATCCGCTTCTTCGATCATCGCCGTGAATGGGCGCGTACCGATTTCGAGAACGGCGGCCTGCCGCGCCACGAATGGGAGGCGCTGCTGCGCAAGGCAAAGGATCTCGCGGACGCCGCGGGCCATCTGCGTTTTGCGGTCTCGAAGCAATATGGCGGCAAGGATGGCTCCAATCTCTGGATGGCGGTGATTCGCGAGCACTTTGCCGCAAAGGGTCTCGGCCTGCACAATGATCTCCAGAACGAGCACTCCATCGTCGGCAATTTCCCTGTGGCCACCATGCTTGACCGCTATGGCCGCGACGACCAGAAGGCGATGATCGACGGCTCGATCAAGGGCAAGTACCGCATCACCTTCGGCCTGACCGAGCCAAATCACGGCTCCGATGCCACCCACATGGAAACACGTGCGGTGCCCGCGACCCGCGACAACGTCAAGGGCTGGATCATCAACGGCGAGAAGATGTGGACCACCGGCATGCACGTTGCCACCCACTGCGCGCTGTTCGCACGCACGAGCGGCAATGACGGCGATGCCCGCGGCATCACCTGCCTTCTGGTGCCGGCCAAGAGCCACGGCGTGAAGGTCGAGGAGTACATGTGGACCTTCAACATGCCGACCGATCATCCCCGCGTCAGCTTCACCGACGTGTTCGTGCCTGAGGATGCGCAGTTCGGCGAAGTCGGCCGCGGCCTGTCCTTGGCGCAGTGCTTCGTGCATCAGAACCGCATCCGCCAGGCCGCAAGCTCGCTCGGCGCCGCCGTCTACTGCATCAACGAGAGCGTCAAATATGCCCGCGAGCGAAAGCCGTTCGGCAAGGCGCTTGCGGAAAACCAGGCGATCCAGTTCCCGCTGGTCGAGCTGGCGACGCAGGCCGAGATGCTGCGGTTGTTGATCCGCAAGACCGCCTGGGAGATGGACAAGCTCAACGAGGAGCAGATCGAGCGCACGCTTTCGGACCGCGTCTCGATGTGCAACTACTGGGCAAACCGCCTCTGCTGCGAGTCCGCCGACCGCGCCATGCAGGTCCACGGGGGCATGGGCTACTCACGCCACAAGCCGTTCGAGCACATCTACCGGCATCACCGCCGTTACCGCATCACGGAGGGTAGCGAGGAGATCCAGATCCGCAAGGTGGCGGGGTTCCTGTTCGGCTATATGGGGCCGGGGAAGCATTAATCGGAGACGACGCGTGAGACGACTTCTGCAGGCGATCCTCGCGGCAATTGTGTTGCTAGGCAGTCCGATGGCCGGCAGAGCCCAGGACAAGCCGTTTCTTGTAACTTCACCTACGCCTGAGGGATACGCATGGTGGTTGCGTACCGAATATCGTCCGTTCGGCGCGGATATC
Source organism: Bradyrhizobium sp. LTSP849 (assembly GCF_000938255.1). Lineage (GTDB taxonomy): Bacteria > Pseudomonadota > Alphaproteobacteria > Rhizobiales > Xanthobacteraceae > Bradyrhizobium. The sequence continues at coordinate 235,743 of NZ_JYMR01000005.1, forward strand.
CGCGGCATTCCGGCGGCGAAGATTCGCAGTGGCTGGTGCAAGGTGAACGAATTGCGGCGAGACATGTTTCCGGCGGACGAAGCCGCTTATTTCGGCGACGATCAGTCCCCCTTTGCGGTCGACGGATTCTTCGACGGGTCGAAGACCAAGCACACGGCTCTGGTCGGCGCATACGAGACGTGCAAGGGCGAGCGAGGAGCATTCCTTCTGATCGTGGCTTGGCCGGAAGGCAAGCCGCCATTCATTCGGCACGTTGTCGAGCTGCGCGGCAAAACTCAATTTGCTGTCGTATCGGCGTCCAGCGATGGAACGATCACGCTGCAGCACTGCCTGGAATGCGATCACGCCAGTCAATACAAATGGGACAGATCCAGGAAACGCTTCATGCTGCTACCCGATCGGGCCGAGTAGCGTTGAATCGTAGGGTGGGCAAAGCGAAGCGTGCCCACCACGCCTCTGGTTATCGTAGTGAGATGGTGGGCACGGCGCGCGTAAGAGCGCGCCTTTACTCACCCTATGCGGTCAATTCACCCGCCGATCCTTCCCCGCCCAATACGGCTCCCTTAATTGCCGCCGCAAAATCTTGCCGCTCGGATTGCGCGGCAGGGCGGGCAAGAACTCCACGCTCTTTGGTGTCTTGAAGCCTGCGATGCGCTCGCGGGTGAAGTTGATGATGTCGGTGGCGGTCGCCTGCTTGCCAGGCTTCATCACCACGACGGCTTTCACCGCTTCGCCCCATTTGTCGTCGGGCACACCGATCACGGCGGCTTCGGCGACGTCTGGATGATCGCACAGTGCGCTCTCGACTTCGGCAGGGTAGATATTCTCGCCGCCGGAGATGATCATGTCCTTGATGCGGTCATGGATGTAGAGATAGCCGTCCTCGTCCATGTAGCCGGCATCACCCGTGCGCAGCCAGCCGTCGCCACGCAGCGTCGCGGCGGTGGCTTCCGGCAAATTCCAGTAGCCCGCCATGTTCGAGCCCGAGCGTGTCGCGATCTCGCCGACCTGACGCGGCGGCAGCGGGGTGCCGTCCGCATCCAGGATCGCGATCTCGACGCCCGGCAGCGCCTTGCCGGCGGAGCGCATCCGCTCCAGGCCCTCTACGTGATCCTCCGGAGGCAGCGCGACGATGGTGCCCGTGGTCTCGGTCATGCCGTACATCTGCACGAAGCCGCATTTGAAGATGTCGATGCATTCCTTCAGCAGCGCTGCCGGGATCGGCGAGGCGCCGTAAAGCATGTATTTCAGCCGTGAGAAATCGACCATTTTCGCGCGGGGCTGCCGCACCACGAACTGCATCGCGGCTGGCACCATGAACAGCTTTGTGATGCCTGACTGCTCGAAGAAATCCAGCACCTTGGTCGGATCGAACTCGCGCGCGATCACGCCGCGGGCGCCATGATAGAGCCCCATCACGCCCCAGCCCGAACCGCCGATGTGGAAGATCGGCATCGCCACCAGCGACACGTCGTTGGGCGACCACCGGTTCCATTCCGGCTTGTCCGCGGCGTTGCCGGTCTGCACCAGATTGAGGAAGTTCGCATGCGACAGCATCGCGCCCTTCGGCTTACCGGTCGTGCCCGACGTGTAGAGCTGGATCGCGATGTCTTTCGTATCGATCCGCACCTTTGGATCGTTGCTGCTCTGCGCGTCGCGCCAGGTCGCAAAATCCTGCCATTCCGGCGCACCGCCCTCGGTGGTGATCACGCTGCGCAGGCTCGGAATCTGGTCCTTGATGTGCGTGACCAGCGTGATGAACTCCGGTCCCACGAACAGCACCGGCGCTTTGCAATCTGCAACGATGAAGGCGACCTCGGGGCCGGCGAGCCGCCAGTTCACCGGCGCCATGACGACGCCGGCCTTCATCGCGCCCATCAGCAGCTCGAAATAGAAGTCGCTGTTCTTGCCGAGATAGGCGATGCGCTCGCCGGGCCTCACGCCCATCGCGATGAGCGCATTCGCGACCTTGTTGGTGTTGACATCGAATTCGGCAAAGCTGGTGACGCGACCCTCGAACTCATAGACGGTCGCGTTGCCGCGGCTGTTCGCCCGCTCGCGCACCATATCGGCGAGATTCGCCAATGGCTGTATGGACATGTTTCTCCCGTGGCATTTTGTTCTTATGCCGCGGAGTGTGGCGTGATCTGCGGGTAAAGACAATACGGGGAAGGGGGAAGTGAGGCGTCGCTATCTCAACAACGTCGTCCCGGCCCCCTGTGCGCAATTGCGCACTAGGCCGGGACGACAATAACTACCCCCGCGCAGCCCGGTCCTTCTCGTTCTGCGCCTTGATGCTGTCCCGTGCCTTGGTCCAGTCGTCGTCGCTCCAGTCGCGGAGCTGGTAGAAATTGCCGCCCATGGCGAGCGCCTGTGCGCCGTCCATGGCGATGGTCTCGCCGGTGATCCAGTCGCAGCCGCCGGAAATTAAGAACACCGCGAGGTTCTGCAATTCCTCCATGGTGCCGACGCGGCCCATCGGGTTCATCGCCTTGGTGCGGGCGCCGGCCTCGTCGCCGGGCTTGATGCGCTTGCTCATGCCCTCGGTCGGAATCTCGCCGGGCGCGATGGTGTTGAGGCGGATGCCGTATCTGCCCCATTCGGTCGCAAGCGACATCGTCATCGCGTGGATCGCCGACTTGCTCATTGCCGACGGCACCACGTAAGGCGAGCCGTTGCGCACCCAGGTCACGGTGATCGAGACGACATTGCCGGGCTGCTTCAAAGCGATCCAGCGCTTGCCGACCGCGTGCGTCACGTAGAACGTGCCGTGCATGACGATGTTGGCGACCGCATCGAAGCCGCGCGGCGATAGCTCTTCGCTGCGCGAGATGAAATTGCCGGCGGCGTTGTTGATGAGGTCGGTCAGCGGTGCTTCGCGAAAAATGTTCTCGACCATCTCCTCGACTGCGAGCGCATTGCGGATGTCGACGCCGTGGCTGGTGACACGGCCGCCATACTGATCCATCAGCTCGGTCGCGGTCTCGTCGCAGACGATCTTGCGCCGGCCGCAGATGTGCACCTCCGCGCCAAGTTGAAGGAAGCGCGCCGCCATCGACTTGCCGAGCCCGGTGCCGCCGCCGGTGATGAGGATGTTTCGGCCGGCCAGAAGGTTTTCCTTGAACATGGCTGTTTCCTCCGCAGGCATTGTCAGTTAATTGGTCGATTGACTAAATCCGGCCGCCGTCTTCCTGTAAAGCGGCACTGAACAAGAACAGGGGAGAATTCATCCATGGAAGAGCGCGTCTCGATTTCGGTTTCGGAGGGCGTCGCCGATGTACGTCTGGTGCGGGCGGACAAGATGAATGCGCTGGATCAGGCCATGTTCGAAGCCCTGGTCGCCGCAACCGACCGGCTTTCGAAGGACAAAAGCGTGCGCGTTGTTGTCCTTTCCGGCGAAGGTCGTGCCTTCTGCGCTGGTCTCGACATGGGGCGTTTTGCCGCCATGAAGGAGAAGGGTGGCAACGGAATTCCGGGTGGCGAAAATCGCGATCTGACCGCGCGCACGCATGGCCAGGCGAACTTTCCGCAAGCCGCGGTGTGGGGCTGGCGTCAGCTTCCGGTGCCGGTCATCGCCGCGATCCATGGCGTTGCCTTCGGCGGCGGCTTTCAGCTCGCGCTTGGCGCCGACATGCGCTTCCTCAGCGCCGATGCGCGGATGTCGGTGATGGAAATCAAATGGGGCCTCGTACCGGATATGGCGGGCACGCCGATCCTGGCATCGCTGGTGCGTGACGACATTTTGCGCGATCTCACTTACACCGGGCGCATCTTCTTGGCGCAGGAGGCGATGGCATACGGCCTTGCCACGCGCATCTGCGATGATCCGCGCGCAGCCGCGCTCGAAGTCGCGCGCGAGATCGCCGCCAAGAGCCCTGATGCGATTCGCGCTGCGAAGCGTTTGCTGAACAATCTCTCGGTCGATCCGGGGCCGGCGCTGCTTGCCGAATCCGTCGAGCAGCAGAAGCTGATCGGCAGTGCGAACCAGACCGAAGCGGTGCGCGCCAATCTCGAAAAGCGCGCGCCGAAGTTTGCGGACTAGTACTAAACCTCATCCCGAGGAGCCGCGAAGCGGCGTCTCGAAGAATGGGCCACGGGCTCTCATGGTTCGAGACGGCGCTTCGCGCCTCCTCACCATGAGGGGCAAAAACAAAGAAAAACAAACAAATGAGCGAAACGTCCCCATTCCTCGGCATCGTCTCGGGCGAGCGTCGCCGTACCCACGCCGAGCTCGCCGGCCGTGCCGACCGCATCGCCTCCGGCCTTGCCAAGATCGGCGTCAAGCAGGGCGATTGCGTCTGCATGTTGATGCGCAACGACATTGCCTTCCTGGAGGCTGCCTACGCCGCGATGCGTCTCGGGGCCTATGGCGTGCCGGTCAACTGGCATTTCAAGCCGGAGGAGATCAATTACATCCTTCGGGATACCGGCACGTCCGTGCTGATCGGGCACGCCGACATGCTGCACGCCTTGCGGAATGCGATCCCAGAGGGCGTCACCGTGCTCAGCGTGCCGACACCGCCGGAGATCCTGTCCAACTACAAGATTGATCCCGATCACCTGAGGACGCCGGACTTCGCGATCGAGTTCGAACCCTGGCTCGCGCAACACCAGCCCTATGACGGCCCGGTCGTGCCGCAGCCCATGAACATGATCTACACGTCGGGGACGACCGGTCATCCCAAGGGCGTGCGGCGCAATGCGCCGACGCCTGAGCAGGCCGCCGCCGGCGAACGCATGCGCGCGATGATCTATGGCCTCAAGCCGGGTGCTCGCGCGATCCTGCCGGGGCCGCTCTATCATTCGGCGCCGAACTCGTTCGGCATCCGTGCCGGCAAGCTCGGCGGTGCGCTGGTGTTGATGCCGCGCTTCGAGGCCGAAGAGTTTCTGGAGCTGATCGAACGCTTTGAGATCGACACCATCTTCATGGTGCCGACCATGTTCATCCGCCTGATGAAGTTGCCGGACGCCGTGCGCAAGAGGTGCGACGTCTCCTCGTTGCGCCACATCATTCATGCCGCCGCGCCCTGTCCGGCAGACGTCAAACGCGCCATGATCGAATGGTGGGGACCGGTGATCTACGAATTCTACGGCTCGACCGAATCCAGCGCCGTTACGTTTGCGACCTCCGAGGATGCGCTGAGGAAGCCCGGCACGGTCGGAAAGATTTCGCCCGGTGCGGAACTGCGCTTCCTCGGTGACGACGGCCGCGTACTGCCGGTTGGCGAGATCGGCGAAATCTATTCCCGCATGGCCGCGATGGCCGACTTCACCTACCACAACAAGCCGGAGAAGCGCGCCGAGATCGACCGCGACGGGTTCATTACCTCGGGTGACGTCGGTTATATCGACGAAGACGGCTACGTCTTCATCTGCGACCGCAAGCGCGACATGGTGATCTCGGGCGGCGTCAACATCTATCCGGCCGAGATCGAAGCCGTGCTGCACGCCGTCCCCGGCGTGCATGATTGCGCGGTGTTCGGCATCCCCGACGCCGAGTTCGGCGAGGCGCTGATGGCGGTGGTCGAGCCGCAAGCCGGCGTTACGCTCGATGCCGCCGGCATACGTGCGCGGTTGAAGGCCTCGCTTGCCGACTACAAGGTGCCAAAACACATCGAGATCCGCACCGGACTGCCGCGCGAAGACTCCGGGAAAATCTTCAAGCGCCGCCTGCGCGATCCCTATTGGGAGCAGGCGGGACGGAAGATCTAGCTTGGTTCGTAGCCCGGGTGAGCGAAGCGATACCCGGGGCGGTGAGAGTAAAGTCCCGGATGTCGCTTCGCTCATCCGGGCTACAGGCTAGGAGATCGAGATGGATGATCGAACCAAGCGGGCGGCTCTCCAACGCCATTGGGACGCTTCGGACGCAAGCGATTTCGAGGTCGAGCATGAGATCTATCTCGAAGACGCCGTGCTGGATTATCCGCAATCGGGCGAGCGGATCCGCGGCCGGCGCAACATTCAGGAGAGCCGTACCGTACAGCCGAACAAGAAGCGCTTCACGGTCCGGCGCATGATCGGCGGCGGCGATCTCTGGGTCAGCGAGTTCGTCCTGACCTATGACGGCGTGCCGTCCTACGTGGTGAGCATCATGGAGTTCCGCGGAGAGCAGGTGGCCCACGAAACCCAATACTTCTGCGATCGCTTCGACCCCGCGCCCTCGCGTGCGCATCTGGTCGAGCGAGCGGACTAGATCGTTGGCCGGCAGCGCCAATTCCGACCATGGCCGGGAGCCAATATCGGAGTTGTCTTCGCAGAGACAGTTTTCGGGCTTATACAAGCAGGGTCACTGAAGGCGGATAATCCCATGACCCCCGTTTCCATTCTGCTCAACCTGCTCTGGATTCTCATCGGCGGTGCCTGGATGGCGTTCGGCTGGCTGATTGCCGCGATCATCATGGCCATCACCATCATCGGCCTGCCCTGGGCGCGGGCGGCGTTCAACATCGCCGTCTACACGCTGATGCCGTTCGGTTCGCGGGCGGTCAATCGCTACGAGGTCACCGGTATGAGCGATATCGGCACCGGCCCGCTCGGGGTGATCGGCAACATCATCTGGTTCGTGCTCGCCGGCTGGTGGCTGGCGCTCGGCCACCTCGTGACCGCGCTGGTCCTGGCCGTCACCATCATCGGCATCCCCTTCGCCTGGGCCCATCTCAAGCTTGCGGGCATCGCGCTCTGGCCGATCGGCAAGGTGATCGTACCGGCCTAGCGCCCTCCCCATGTGCGCCGCCCCCAAGTTCATCTTGCGCTGCGGCAAAAAACTTGCACACTCGGCTGAGCCGGGCAGTTACGCGAGCTCGAACCAGGGAGCGAGCCATGTCCCTTCAGACCGTACCATCCGACGCCGCAGATCATCGTCCCAACCGGCCTGAGGACGCCCAGGCGCTGGAGGCTGATGCGCGGCTGCGCGACGATATCCGCCTGCTCGGGCGCATCCTGGGCGACACGGTGCGCGACCAGGAGGGCGCCGATGTGTTCGACCTGGTCGAGCGTATCCGGCAGACCTCGATCCGGTTCCACCGCGATGAGGATCGGGTCGCCCGGCGTGAGCTCGAGCAGATCCTCGACGGCATGTCGACCTCCGAGACGGTGCGGATCGTCCGCGCCTTCAGCTATTTCTCCCACCTCGCCAACATCGCCGAGGACCAGAACAACATCCGCCAGATGCGCGCCCGGACCGCGGCCAAGACCGGCAGCTCCGGCGTGCTGGCGGAGACGCTGGCTCTCGCGAAGGGCGCCGGAATCAGCGCCGACCAGTTGAGGCGCTTTTTTAGGGATGCCCAGGTCAGCCCGGTGCTGACGGCGCACCCGACCGAGGTCCGCCGCAAGAGCACCATGGACCGCGAGATGGAGGTCGCAGCGCTTCTTGATCGCCGTGAACGTGTCGCGCTGACGGAGGACGAAGCCGCCGCCAGCGACGAGCAGCTGCGCCGCGAGGTGCTGACGCTCTGGCAGACCAATCTGTTGCGCCGGACCAAGCTCACCGTGCTCGATGAGGTCGCCAACGGCCTGTCGTTCTACGACTACACGTTCCTGCGCGAGGTGCCGCGGCTGGTCAACGCGCTGGAGGACCGGCTGGAGGAGGGCGGCGAGCAGGCCGCCGGCGAGCTCGCCTCGTTCCTGCGCATGGGCAGCTGGATCGGCGGCGACCGCGACGGCAATCCCTTCGTCACCGCCGACGTGATGCGCGGCACGCTGCGGCTCCAGTCTAGCCGGGTGATGCAGTTCTATCTCAACGAGCTGCACGTGCTCGGCTCGGAACTGTCGATCGCAGCACATCTCGCCGACGTCTCCGAGGAGCTGCGCAAGCTGGCGGAGCGTTCGCCGGACACCTCGCCGCACCGGAGCGGCGAGCCCTATCGCCTCGCGGTGTCGGGCATCTATGCGCGCCTGTCGGCGACGGCCGAGAAGCTGCAGGTCGAGATCACCCGTCGTCCCGTCGGCAAGGGCGCGCCTTATGAGAGCGTCAAGGAGCTGCAGGCCGATCTCGACGTGCTGCACCGTTCGCTGATCTCCAACAATGCCCGCGTCATCGCCCGCGGCCGGCTGCGGCTGTTGCGGCGCGCGGTGGATTGCTTCGGTTTCCATCTGGCGCGGCTCGATATCCGCCAGAACTCGGCCGTGCACGAGCGTACCATCGCCGAGCTGATGGATGCTGCCAATCCCGGCACCTCCTATCTCGCGCTCGGCGAGGACGCCCGCATTTCGTTGCTGACCAACGAATTGCGCAGCGCGCGCTCGCTGGTCTCGCAGTTCGTGAAGTACAGCGACGAGACCATGGGCGAGCTCAACGTCTTCCATGCCGCCGCGGAGGCCCATGCGAAGTTCGGCTCGGACTCCATCCACCAGTGCATCATTTCGATGTGCAAGGGCATGTCCGACATGCTCGAGGTCGCAGTGCTGTTGAAGGAGGTGGGACTCGTCCATCCCTCCGGGCGCAGCGCCATTAACATCGTGCCTCTGTTCGAGACCATCGAGGATTTGCAGGCGTCTAGCGGCATCATGGATCGCATGTTGTCGCTGCACGATTACCGCCGCCTCGTCGACAGCCGCGGCAGCGTGCAGGAGGTCATGCTCGGCTATTCCGACTCGAACAAGGATGGCGGCTTCGTCACCTCGGGCTGGGAGCTTTACAAGGCCGAGATCGGCCTCGTCGACGTGTTCGAGCGCCATGGCGTGCGCCTGCGGCTGTTCCACGGCCGCGGCGGCTCGGTCGGCCGCGGCGGCGGTCCGAGCTACGACGCCATCATTGCGCAGCCCGGCGGCGCGGTGAACGGCCAGATCCGCATCACCGAGCAGGGCGAGATCATCTCGTCGAAATATTCCAACGCCGAGGTCGGCCGCAACAATCTGGAGATCCTCGCCGCCGCAACGCTGGAGGCGAGCCTGCTGCATCCACGCCAGAGCGCGCCGCGCCGCGAATATCTCACGGCGATGGACGAATTGTCGAACCTCGCCTTCAAGGCCTATCGCGGTCTCGTCTACGAGACCGACGGCTTCGTCGATTATTTCTGGGAATCCACCGTCATCAACGAGATCGCGACGCTCAACATCGGCAGCCGTCCCGCTTCGCGCAAGAAGACGCGCGCGATCGAGGATCTGCGTGCGATTCCCTGGGTGTTCTCCTGGGCGCAGTGCCGCCTGATGCTGCCGGGCTGGTACGGCTTTGGCAGTGCGGTCGAGCAATGGATTGCGGAGCATCCCGACAAGGGCATGCCGTTCCTGAAAGAGCTCTACAAGGAATGGCCGTTCTTCCGCATGCTGCTCTCGAACATGGACATGGTGCTCGCCAAAAGCTCGATCGCGATCGCCTCGCGCTATGCCGAGCTCGTGCCCGACGAAGCCCTGCGCGAAAAAATCTTCGGCCGCATCCGCCGCGAATGGCATTCCTGCATCGAGACGCTGCTGGACATCATGGGCCAAGACCGGCTGTTGCAAGGCAACCCGCTGCTGGAGCGGTCCGTGCGCCACCGCTTCCCCTATCTCGATCCGCTCAACCACGTGCAGGTCGAGCTGTTGAAGGAGCACCGCGCGCAGAACCCGGATGAGCAGGTGCTGCGCGGGATTCAGCTCACTATCAACGGCATCTCGGCGGGGTTGAGAAATACGGGTTGAGGGGCGAGTGGCGAATAGATTCCATTCGCCACTCACCATTCGTGGCACTCAACAGAAATGCGCGCCCTGCGTCTCCACATAGACCGAATAGAGCGACTGGCTCGCGGTCATGAACAGGCGGTTGCGCTTCTTGCCGCCGAAGCAGAGATTGGCGCAGGTCTCGGGCAGCAGGATCTGGCCGATGCGTGCGCCGTCGGTCGACGCGAACACCTGCACGCCGTCATAGCCCGGGCCAACCCAGCCGGCACCGACCCAGATGTTGCCTTCGGTGTCGACACGCATCCCGTCGGGGAAGCCCGACTTGCCGTCGAGCTTCATGTCGATCAGCCGCTTCGGGTTCGATAGTTTCGAGCCGTCGAGATCGTAGGACCACACCACGTTTTCCGCCTGCGGATAGTGTGTGATGCCGGTGTCGCAGACATAGACCTTCTTGTAGTCGTGAGAGAAGGCGATGCCGTTCGGCTTGAACGGCTCGTCGGCGACCTTCGTCAGCTGGCCGGTCTGTGCATCCAGGCGATAGACCGCTTCCTTCTGATAGGGTTGGAGCGAGCCGGTGTTGGCGAGCTTGCCCTCATAGATGCTGATCGCGCCATAGCCGGGATCAGTGAACCAGATCGACTTGTCGTTGGGGTGCACGACCATGTCGTTCGGGCCGTTGAGCGGCTTGCCGTTGGCCTGCTCGGCCAGCGACGTCACCGAACCGTCGTGCTCGTAGCGGACGAGGCGGGTGCGCTCGGCCGTGATCTGGCGTCCCTCGGTGTCGAACGAGTTGCCGTTACCCTCGTTCGACGGCTTGTGGAATTGCTCGGAGATGTGGCCGTCGTCGTCGAGGTAGCGCAGCTGCCGGTTGGCGGGGATGTCGCTCCAGACGAGATATTGTCCTTGCGCATTCCACGCCGGTCCTTCTGCCCAGAGGCAGCCAGTATAGAGCCGCTTGATCGAGGTGTTGCCGACCTTGGCCTTGAAGCGTTTGGGGTCGATGGCGATGATGTCGGGGTCGGGATAACGCTGCGGTTCGGCGTTCGCGCCGAAGTCGCGCGCGTCGGCCTCCGAGACGAGGACGGTGGACGCGGCGAGCGCCGCCGCGCCTCTCAAAATATCGCGGCGGCCGAGGCCGCCGGGTTGCGTTGCAGAAGTGTCGTTGGAGTTGGTCAGTATTCTTGTCATGGTTTCCTCCCAAGATTGTGTTGGGAGGACACCATTCGCTTGCAATCAGGCATAAAGCGGGGCGATCTCCGGACAAGACAACCAGAGATCGCAGGGCAGGGATGCCGGAAATGCGGCTAGACGGGATCCTTACACGGGATCCCAAGGGAAGATGTCGGCGGAACGATCGAGCTTGTAGAACGAGCCCTTCAGCGCCGGCATGCCGTGTTCCGCGATCGACTGCGGTGTCCAGCCTTCGCTCCGGTGCACCGAGCGCAGCGGGCGATTTTGGCTGAACAGGAACAGCTCGTTCATGCGCGCGCCGAAGATTTGCCCCGAGACGTCCTTGGCGGCATCGGAGAGCAGATAGGCGCAGATCGGCGCGATCTTTTCCGGTCCCATCTGCTTGATCTTCTCGACGCGCGCCTTCTCGGCTTCGGTCTCGGTCGGGATGGTGCCGATCATACGGGTCCAAGCGAACGGTGAGACGCAGTTGGAACGGACGTTGAAGCGGCCCATGTCGAGCGCGATCGACTTCGACAGGCCGACGATGCCGAGCTTGGCGGCGGCGTAATTGGCTTGTCCAAAGTTGCCGATCAGGCCCGAGGTCGAGGTGAAGTGCACGAAGGAGCCGGACTCCTGCTCGCGGAAAATCCGCGCCGCGGCGTGCGAGACGTAGAACGAGCCCATCAAATGAACCTTGATGACGGCCTCGAAGGCTTCCACGCTCATCTTGTGAAAGATCATGTCGCGCAAGATGCCGGCATTGTTGACGACGCCGTCGAGCCGGCCGAAATGATCGGTCGCAGTCTTCACGATCTTGCTGGCGGGGATAGCTTCCGCAACCGACTCGAAATTGGGGACGGCCGTGCCGCCGCGCTTCTTGATCTCCTCGACGACCTCCTCAGCTGGCGAAGCGCTCGAGCCCGCACCGTCAGCGGCCCCACCGGGATCGTTGACCACGACCTTGGCGCCTTCCGCCGCGCAAAGTAGCGCGATCTCCCGCCCGATGCCGCGGCCTGCGCCGGTGACGATGACGACCTTGTCTTGCAGTGATTTTGTCATGTGGGTTCTCCGCTAGCCGTTCCAAATTCCGCCGTCATTCCGGGATGCGCCGAAAGGCGCAGGCCCGGAATCCATACTCACGATCGTGGTTATGGATTCCGGGCTCGTCGCTTCGCGCCGCCCCGGAATGACGGACTGCTACCTCTCGTTCGTAAACACGATCGTGCCACTTGCGGCGAACATGCCGCCGACGCCGTGGCACACCGAAATCTTTGCATTCGGCACCTGCGCCGGCGCAATGCCGCGCATCTGGCGCACGCTCTCTTGCAGCGCGTACATGCCGTACATGCCGGAATGCATGTAGGAGAGGCCGCCGCCATTGGTGTTGAGCGGCAGCTTGCCGCCGGGCCGCGTATTGCCGTCGGCGATGAACTTGCCGGTCTCTTCGTGCGGCATGAAGCCGAGATCGCCGAGGCCGAACAGCGGCAGATGCGCAAAGGCATCGTAGATCATGAGATGGTCGACATCCCTGTGCGCGATGCCGGCCTCCCTGAAGGCCAGCGGCCCCGCGGTTTTGAACGCGCGCGAGGAATTAAAAGTCTCCATCTGGCTGACCATCGGCGTTTCCACGCTCTCGCCGGTGCCCATGATGTAGACAGGCTTGCGCGGAAAGTCCCTGGCGCGGTCGGCCGAGGTCAGGATCAGCGCGCCGCCGCCGTCGGTAACGAGGCAGCATTGCAGCAGCCGGAACGGATAGGCGATCATGCGTGAGTTGAGGACGTCGGCGACCGTGATCGGGTCCTTCATCATCGCGCGCGGATTTTTGGCGGCCCATTCGCGCTGCACGACAGCAACCGAGGCAAGCTGCTCATGGGTGATGCCGTAGGTCTTCATGAAGCGCAGCACGGGAATCGGGAACATGCTGGGCGGCCCGTAGACGCCGAACGGTGCCTCGAACTGGCCTTGCAGGCTGTCGGCGGGGATCGAGCGCGGTGCCTTGCCGATCATCGACTTGCCGCTCTCGGCATGCGTGATCAGCACGGTCTTGCACAGCCCGGCCTCGATCGCCGCCGCCGCGTGGCGGACATGCAGCATGAACGAGCAGCCGCCGACCGAGGTGCCGTCGACCCAGGTCGGCTTGATGCCGAGATAATGGCAGACCTGCTGCGGCGTCTCGACCGCGGTTGCAAAGCCGTCGATGTCGGAGAGTTTTAGCCCGGCATCAGCAATGGCATTGAGCGCGGCATCCGCATGAAGCTGGAGCTGCGACACGTTGGGGATGACACCGAGTTCTGTGGTCTCGGCAGCGCCGACGACGGCGACCTGGTTGCTGCGCATGGCCTATCCCTTCGCCGGACGGAACACGGGGAGGCTGATCTTGTCGTCGAGTGTCTCGAAGGCGACTTCGAGTTTCATGTTGAGCTCGAGCGCTTCCGGCGTTTGCGGGCAGTCGATGATGTTGCTCATCATCCGCGGCCCCTCCGCAAGCTCGACCACCGCGATCGCGTAAGGCGGCGTGAAGCCGGGCGCGGCTGGGCGGTGATTGATTACGTAGCTGTACAGAAAGCCCTTGCCGCTCGCCTTGAAGATGCTGACCTTGCGTGAGGCGCAGGACGGGCAGAACGGGCGCGGCGGGAAATAGACATGCGCGCAGGCGTCGCAGCGTTGCAGGCGCAACTCGCCTGCTTTGGTGCCATCCCAGAAATGCTGGGTTTCGGGTGTCGGTTTCGGTCGCGCGCGCTGCGGTTCGGCCATGTCGGCAAGCCCTCCCAAAGACAGGCTTCGCGCCCGCCCGTTTCGTTTCTGATGCGACAATCGACCATGGCGCGTCAACGGTCCAGCAATGTGCATGCATGCCATCATGCGCACAATGCTTGTGTCGAACTGAGCCGGCGCTATAGATTGCGCGCGCAATATTCCGTGAGACAGACATGCCCGATTTTCCGACACTGGCGAAGCTCGCCGAAGACCTCGAAAGTGGCCGCACCACCTCCCGCAAGCTGGTCGAGGCGTGCATCGCCAGGATCGCCGATCCCGCCGGCGAGGGCCAGCGCACCTTCATCCATGTCGACAAGGACGCCGCGCTCGCGGCCGCGGATGCCATGGATGCCTTGCGCAAGGTGAAGGCGGCACCGTCGCGCTATGCCGGTATCCCGGTCTCGATCAAGGATCTCTTCGACATCAAGGGCCAGGTCACGCGCGCCGGCTCCCGCGCGCTCGACGATTCCCCGCCAGCCGAGCAGGATGCCCCGACGGTGGCGCGGCTACGCAAGGCCGGCTTTGTCGTGATCGGGCGGACCAACATGACCGAGTTCGCCTATTCCGGCATCGGCATCAATCCGCATTACGGCACGCCGAAAGGCGCCTGGAACCGGGCCGAGGGCCACGTGCCCGGCGGCTCCTCCTCGGGTGCCGCGGTGTCCGTGCTCGACGGCATGGCGCATGGCGCGCTTGGCACCGACACCGGAGGCTCCTGCCGGATTCCGGCCACCTTCAACGGCATCGTCGGCTACAAGCCGACGCAGCGTCGTGTGCCGCTCGACGGTGCGGTGCCGCTGTCGTTCTCGCTCGACAGCATTGGCCCCTTGGCGCGATCGGTCAGTTGCTGTGCCATACTCGATGCGGTGCTTGCCAACGAGCCGATCGTCGCGCTGAAGCCGCGTCCCGTAAAGGGCATGCGGCTGGCGGTGCCGACCACGATCGCGCTCGACGACATCGACGCCGAAGTCGCCGTGACGTTCGAGCGGGCGCTGAGGACGCTTTCCGATCACGGCGCCATCATCGAGCGTATCGAGATGGCGGAGTTCCACGACATCGGGCCGATGAACGCGAAGGGTGGCTTTGCCGCCTCCGAGAGTTTTGCGTGGCATCGCTATCTCATCACGTCCAAGGGCGATGTCTATGATCCCCGCGTTTCCGTGCGGATCATGCGCGGCGAGGCGCAGAGCGCGGCCGACTATATCGATCTCCTCAACGAGCGCCGTTCGCTGATCGCGCGCGTCAATGCGCGCATTGCGCCCTATGACGCGCTGGTGCTGCCGACCACTGCCAATACGCCGCCGAAGATCGCCGATCTCGCCGACGACAAGGCGTTCACCATCCAGAATCTGCGCGCGCTGCGCAATTGCACCCTGATCAACATGATCGACGGTTGCGCCATTTCGCTGCCTGCGCATCGCGAGGGCGAAATTCCCGTCGGCCTGATGCTGGCGGGTAGCGGCGGATCCGACCGTCGTATTTTCGAACTTGCTGCCGGCATGGAGGCCGTAATTCGTGTTTGACCTGACTTTCACCGTCGACGCAGAGGATACCACCACGCCGCTGACCTTGGCGATCGACCAGATGGTCATCGCCGGCTGGACCGGCCGCGATCCAGTCGCGCGCGACAAGCACATCGCCGAGCTGCAAGAGATGGGCATTGCCCCGCCGGCCTCGACGCCGATCTACTACCGCGCCTCGGCGCGGCGTTTGACACAGGAAGACGGCATCGAATGCTGCGGCGGCGACTCGTCTGGCGAGGTCGAGTTCGTGCTGATCGGCTGGCAGGGCCGCATCTTCGTCGGCTGCGGCTCCGACCATACCGACCGCAAGGTCGAGGCCTACAACGTCACGGTGTCCAAGCAGATGTGCGACAAGCCGATCGCAACGACGCTGTGGGAACTCGAAGACGTGATCGGCCACTGGGACAAGATGATCCTGCGCTCCTACGCCACCATCAAGGGCGAGCGCGTGCTCTACCAGGAGGGCACGCTGGACGCGATGCTGCCGGTCGACGACCTCATCGCGCGCGGCTTCGAGGGTGGGAAGTTTCCCGATGGCTGCGCCATGTTCGGCGGCACCTTCGCCGCCAAGGGCGGCATCCGCCCGGCCGACCGCTTCGAGTTCGAGCTGGAGGACCCCGTGCTGAAGCGCACGATCAAGCACGGGTATGACGTGGTGACGCTGCCGGTGCTGGGCTGAGGCGCAATGACGAGGAGATAGTCGGAAATCGGGTGGCGGAGAGCGGGGCGGTCTTGCGAAAGTCAGAGCCATGACAGCAACAGCACACAAATCGCCTCACTCCCCGTCAGCGGATCTCGCCACCCGCGTCGAGGCCCTCGACTGGCCCCAAATCACCGCCGAGCTTGACTCTCAGGGCTCCGCCGTCCTGAAAGGCCTGCTGGAGCCCGACCAATGCCACGCCATCTCCGCCCTCTATCCCGACGACTCCCACTTCCGCAGCCGCATCGTCATGGGCCGTCACGGCTTTGGCCGCGGCGAGTACAAATATTTCTCCTATCCGCTGCCCGACCTGATCGCGCAATTGCGCCCGGCGCTCTACGTGCATCTGCAAGGCGTCGCCAATCGCTGGAACGAGGCGATGGGGATCGACATTCGCTATCCCGCCGCGCATGCGGCGTTTCTGAAGCGTTGCCACGAGGCGGGTCAGCCACGGCCGACGCCGCTGCTGCTGCAATATGAGGCCGGTGACTTCAACTGCCTGCACCAGGACCTCTACGGCGAGCACGTGTTCCCGCTTCAGGTCGCGATCCTCTTGTCGGAGCCGGGCCGCGATTTCACCGGCGGCGAATTCGTGCTGACAGAACAACGCCCGCGCATGCAGTCTCGCGCGGAAGTGGTGCCGCTCACGCAGGGTGACGCGGTTGCGTTTGCCGTGCATCATCGTCCGGTGAAGGGGACACGCGGCACCTATCGCGTTAATCTCCGCCATGGCGTCAGCCGGATCAGGTCCGGCCAGCGCCATACGGTGGGTGTGATCTTTCATGATGCCAAATGAGCGCGACGATTGACAGCTGATTTGTTCGACAGGGTTGCCGAAGCCCAACCGTCGCGCGAGGAGATCGCTGACGGTGCCGTCTTGTTGCGCGGCTTCGTCAAGCCGATCGAGAGCGAGCTGATCGAAGCCGTGCGCGCCATCGTGGTGCAGTCGCCGTTTCGGCGGATGACCACGCCCGGCGGCCATCTGATGTCGGTGGCGATGACGAATTGCGGCGAACGCGGCTGGATCACCGACCACACCGGCTATCGCTACGATCCCATCGATCCGCGAACCGAGGCGCCATGGCCGGCGATGCCGCCGGTGTTGCGCGATTTGGCCCGCCGTGCGGCGGAGCAGGGCGGCTTCACCGGCTTTGCGCCCGATGCGTGCCTCGTCAATCGCTACGAGCCCGGCACGCGCTTGTCGTTGCATCAGGACAAGGATGAGTTGGACTATTCGGCGCCGATCGTCTCGGTGTCGCTGGGCCTGCCCGCGACCTTCCTGTTCGGCGGCATGGCGCGCGCCGACAAGCCGCGCCGTTTCCGCCTCGTCCATGGCGATGTTGTGGTGTGGGGCGGCCCGTCCCGGCTCGCCTATCACGGCGTCGCGCCACTCGCCGACGGCGAGCATGCGCTGCTCGGTCGGAAGCGGATCAATTTGACCTTCCGCCGGACGCGCTGACGCGTTTCTTCGCTGGCCTCGCTCGGCTAAGCTCTGGGCGGGGAGGCGGCGACATGACGACAGCACGGCTCACGGCTGACACCGGGACGGCCAGCCGCACCGGCCTGTATCTGGCCGCGCTGCAACTGGTGTTCACGCTGGGCTGGACCACCTACGTCATCTATCTGCCGAAGCTCGCCGCCGAGGTCGGCATCGCGCCATCAGCCGTCATCCTCATCCTGATGCTGGACCAGGCGATCTTCACCATTGCCGACACGGCGATGGGGATCGCCGCGGACAGGCTCGCGCCCTATGTCGGCAGGCTTGGCCTGTTCGTCGGACTCGTGGCCGCGATCTCCTGCGGCGCGTTCGTTGCGATGCCCTTCGTTGCCGGCGTCGGCGCGGCAGCGCAGGTCTGGTTGATCGCGCTGATCGTGATCTGGTCGATCACCTCGTCTGCCTTGCGGGCGCCGCCGCTGACCTTGCTCGGCAAATATCGTGCGCGGCCGCAGGTGCCGTTCCTCGCCGCTCTCGCGATGCTCGGCTACGGCGTTGCCGGCGCTGTCTCGCCCTATCTCGGCGTGGTCATGCGAGAGCATGACGCGCGGCTGCCGTTCGTGATCTCCAGCGTCGTGCTGCTGCTCACGGCGCTGGGGCTGTCGCGGATCGAACACGATGTGGCGCGGGACACGTCATCGCTCACACCGGCCGAGGTGGCAAAGCCGCTCGGCCTGACGTCCATCGTCTTCATCGTCGCGACGATAGCGCTGGCGCTCGGCTATCAACTGCACTTTGCCATGAACAGCGCGCCGTTCTATCTGCGCTTTGTCAAGCCAGACGATCTGCCATGGCTGATGCCGGTGTTCTGGATCGGCTTCAACATCGCGATGTTTCCGGCAAGCCTCGTCGTCAAGCATCGCGGCGGCCTGATTGTGATGGGTGCGGCCGGGCTCCTCGGAGCGGTTGCGATCGCTGCGGCCGAATTCGCCGGCAGCCTCAACACGCTGATCGCTGCACAATTTCTCGCCGGGGCCGCGTGGGGCTGCATGCTGATGAGCGCGATCTCGGCCGCGCTCGCGATCGGCTCGACCGGCGCGGAAGGAAAGGTGACGGGCCTCGTCTTCTCCGCGCTGGCGCTCGGCACCTTCGCGCGGATGGCGGCGGTTGCCGGGGGCTTGCAGAAGATGCCGGACTACGCGCCGCTGCTGCACTGGGCGCCGGTCGCCTGCTGGTCGGTCGCAGGCGCAGGCCTCCTGGTGATCGCGGCGGCGCGGCTACAGGGTGGTGCTCATCTCAAGGCTTCGGCGGGTGAATGAACGCCCACGGGCTGACTTCCGAATCCCGCGTCACCTCCACCGAGATCAGATATGGCCCGCCATGCGCGAGCGCCTTCTCCATCGCCGCCTTGAACTGATCCGGCGCGGTGACGCGCGCAGCAGCCACGCCAAACGACTCCGCAAGCTTGACGAAATCCGGATTGACGAGATCCGACGCCACCACGCGGCCGTCAAAGCGTTCGCGCTGGTCGCGGCGGACGTTGCCATAAGCGTTGTTGTTGAACACCAGCGTCACCACGCCGATGTTGAACTGCACCGCGGTGGCAAGCTCCTGCACGCCGAACATGAAGCCGCCGTCGCCGGTAATCGCCACCACTGGCTTGTCGGGGTTGGCCACCTTGGCGCCGAGCGCGGTCGGGAAGCCTGAGCCGAGCGTGCCTTGATAGCCTGAGGTGATGAAGGTGCGCGGCTCGTAGATCGGAAAGCCGTACCAGGAGGCAAAGCCGAACTGCGACAGCTCATCAGTGACGATCGCGTTCGCCGGCAGCACTTCGCGCAGGATATTGAGATACGCCATCTGCGGCTGGATGCGCTGGATTTCCTGTTGTGCGGTCGCCGTGGCCTCGCGGATCGCGGCACGGCGGCCGGCGGTCTTGCTATAACCCGCCTTGCTGACGGCAGCGGCGAGATCGGCGGTCGCCGTCTTGGCATCGGCGACGATCGCGGTGTCTGAGATGAACCGCCGCATCTCGACGGGATCGATGTCGATGCGGATGCTCTTCAACCCGTCGGGGCGATACGGCCAGCGCGACATGGTCGGCAGCTCAAGCCGCGTGCCGATGCCGATCATCAGATCGGTCTTGGCCCACAGTCTGTAGGCGGCTGCCATGGTCAGCCCGAGCTCGTGTGCATTGGACACGATGCCGCGGCCGCTGCGGAACGCAACAACGGGCGCATCGATCATCTCGGCAAGTTCGAGGATCTCGTCACCTGCCTCGATCGCACCGCTGCCGACGAAGATCATCGGTGCCTTGCTGTTTTTGATGAGCGCAGCCGCCTGCTTGATCAGATCAGGGTCGGGCCGCGGTGCGGGCAATGGCTCCAGCACATGTGCTGCCGCGGTGTCGCCGCGCTGGGTGAAGATGTCCCAGGGCATCTCCACCGAGGCCGGACCGCGCCGCCCGGACGTCATTTCCTGGAACGCGCGCGCCACGGTGGTCGGCGCGTTGCCCGGCGTTTCGATCCGGTCAGCCCACTTCACGTAGGTGCGCAAGGTGGCGAGCTGGTCCGGCATCTCGTGCAGATGGCCGCGGCCCTTGCCAAGAAACTGCGTCGGCACCTGGCCGGTGACGCACAGCACCGGCTCGTTGCAGCCATATGCGGTGAGCAGCGCCGCGCTGGCGTTGAGCACGCCGGGGCCGGGCACCACGCTGAACACGCCGGGCCTGCCGCTGGAGCGTGCGTAACCGAACGCCATGTAGCCGCAGGCCTGCTCGTGCCGTGCGCCGATCACCTTGAGCTGGGCCTGGTGAAAGGCGTCGAACAGGCCGTAGACTTGCGCGCCAGGTAGGCCGAACACGGTGTCGACACCGTGGGCGACAAGGCCGCTTACGATCGCTTCGCCGCCGGTGAGGGTGGTCATTGTACTATTCTCACTTCAATTGTTGGTCAGGCTTCGTCGACGACGCCGTTGCGCAAACTTCCGATGCCTTCGGCTTCGACCTCAATCACGTCGCCCGGCTTCAGATAGCGCGGCGGATCGAACCGCGCACCGGCGCCGGTCGGCGTGCCCGTGACGATGATATCGCCGGGGACGAGCGTTGCGAAGGTCGAGATGTAGCTGATGAGGGTGCGGAACGGAAACATCAACCGGCTGGTGCGGTCATCCTGCCGCAGCTCACCGTTGACGTGCGTGGTGAGACGAATGTCGGCGATCTGGGATTCCTTTGTGTAAGGCACGAGCCAAGGACCGAGGCTGCCGCTGGAATCAAAGTTCTTGCCTTGGGTGACGTTGAACTTGCCGTGGCGCAGCCAGTCGCGCACCGAGCCCTCGTTGCAAAGGGTCAACGCCGCGATGTGGTCGAGCGCCGCACTTTCCGGAACATGCCGGCCAGCCTTGCCAATCACCAGCACGATCTCGCCCTCATAGTCGAGCTGCGCCGACGCACGCGGGCGCACCAGCGGCGTCTCATGGCCGACGAAGGATCGCGTCGAGCGCATGAACATGCTCGGATATTTCGGCGCGTCCTGGCCGTCCTTGTACTCGGCATTGCGGTCGGGATAGTTGACGCCGATGCAGATGATCTTCTCCGGCGCAGGGATTGGCGGCAACCAGGTGATGTCACCGAGCGCATGGTCCGGCGTGCGGCCGGCCGCCTCTTCGGCGAGGCTCGCGAGCTTTCCTGCGGCGATCACCTCGCGCAGCGTCGGATAGTTTTTGGCGTGGTGCGGGGAGAGATCGACGATGCCTCCCTCCAAGACGGCGCCGTAGCGGGTTTCACTTTTGACGGAGTAGGTGGCGAGGCGAGGGAGCTTCATGGCTTAATCCGCCACCAGTACATCGGCTACGAATTTCGGCTCACGTACGGCCTGACCCGCGAATGGCGAGCCCTGCTCGAACCAGGAGCGCGGGGCCGGTGCGCCCCACAGTGTCTGGCGGCGCGGATCGCGCAGCGACCAGCGCAGCGGCTCATGGTCGTGATCGCCGGTGAAATAATCGCTGGTGTAGAGCTCCAGCCGATGCCCATCGGGATCGCGGACGTACAGGAAAAAGGCGTTCGAAATGCCGTGACGTCCCGGCCCGCGCTCGATGTTCTTCACGAAACCAGCGGAGGCCATCACGTCGCAGAGATGGATGATGTTCATCGCCGTCGGTGTCCAATAGGCGAAGTGATGCAGCCGCGGGCCTTTGCCGTTGGTGATGGCGAAGTCGTGGACGTTGCCCTTGCGATGCATCCAGGCGGCGGCGATGCGGCCGTTCGGGCCATCCTCCTCGGCATATTCAGTGAGGCGGAAGCCGAGCCGGGCATAGAAATCGACCGTGTCCTGCACTTCGGCGGCGAAGACGTTGAAATGGTCGAGCCGCTGCGGATGGCAGCCCTTGTAAAGGTCGAAGCGACGCAGCAGATGCGGCCGCCGGTCCATCGATGCATAGAGCTCGATCTGGAAGCCAAAGGGATCGGTGAATTGCAGCGTGCGGCCCTGGAACGGCTGGTCGACGAAGGCGTAGCCAAGACCATTCTCGGAGAGAAACTTTGCGGCCTTGTCGAGATCGCCGTCATTGCCGACCTTGAAGCCGAGCCGGTTGCAGGCCGGTACTGCGGCCTTGCGCAGCACCAGCGAGTGATGCTGATGCTCTTCAGCGGCGCGCAGGTAGACGAAATTGTCATCGGCGTCCTCGACATGCAGGCCGACAATGGTCTCGTAGAACGCGCGGCTCAGCTTCAAATCGGTCACGTCGAGCACGACGTGGCTCGAACGGATGATGTTGAAGGGCGGCTCGAAAATGTGTTGCGGTACCGGCATTGCGTTTCCCCCGGAATGACGTGTCCTACATTCCCAGTTTCTGAATCTTGTGCGTGCCTCGCGCCAGCGAGACGTGCTTGGTCTCCATGTAGAAGTCGAACGAGTAATCACCGCCGTCGCGGCCGATGCCGGAGGCCTTCATGCCGCCGAACGGCGTCGGCAGGTGGCGGACGTTTTCAGAATTCAGCCAGATCATGCCGGCCTCTAACGCATCGGCGACGCGCAAGCTCCGGCCGACATCGTTGGTCCAGACATAGCCGGTGAGGCCATAGCGGATGTCGTTGGCGATCTCGATGGCGTCTGCTTCATCACGGAAGGGCAGCACGGTGAGGAAGGGGCCGAACACCTCCTCCTGCGCGACGCGCATCTTGCCATGCGCACCGGTGACCAGCGTTGGCTCGACGTAATGTCCGCCGCCCGGCCCGTCATAGGCCTTGCCGCCGACAGCAATCGTCGCGCCGTCCTGGCGCGCGACGTCGAAATAGGAGCAGACCTTGGCCAGATGCCGCTCATGGATCAGCGGCCCGATTTCGGTGGCGGGATCGAGGGGATGGCCGACCTTCAGCGCCTTCACGCGCGCGGTCAGCTTCTCCACGAATTTCTCGGCAATGCTCGCCTGGATCAGCAGACGGCTCGACGACGTGCAGCGCTCGCCATTGAGCGAGTAGATCATGAACACGACGGCATCGAGCGCGCGGTCGAGGTCGGCATCGTCGAACACGATCACGGGATTCTTGCCGCCGAGCTCGAAATGCACGCGCTTCAGCGTCGGTGCGCCCTGAACCATGATCGCAGATCCCGTCGCGCTCTCGCCGACGAAGCCGATTGCCCTGATCGCCGGATGCTCCGTTAGTGCCTTGCCGGCCTCTTCACCAAAGCCGTGCACGGTGTTGAGCACGCCGTCGGGAACGCCGGCCTCCTTGACGAGCTTTGCCAGAATGGCGGCCGTCACCGGCGACCATTCGGCCGGCTTGTGCACGACGGTGCAGCCGGCCGCCAGCGCAGGGGCGATCTTCCAGGTCGAGAGCATGAACGGCGTGTTCCACGGCGTGATCACGCCCACCGGGCCGATCGGCACGCGGGTCGAGACGTTCCAATGCTCATCGCTCGGCGTGTTCTGGCCATCGCGCGCTTCGGCGCATTTGTCGGCGAAGAAGCGAAAGTTTTCGGCGGCGCGGATCGCGGCCTTGGCCATGAAGCGATAGGCCTGGCCGGTGTCGATGCATTCCAGCACGGCGATGTCTTCGGCATTGTCCTCGATGGCGTCGGCGACCCGATGCAGCAGCTTCTTTCGCATCGCAGGCCCCATGTCGCGCCAGGATTTGAAAGCCAGCGCAGCCGCGGTCGCGGCGGCGTCGATGTCCTCCGCATTGCCGCGGGCGACGCTTGCGAGCACCGCGCCATCGACCGGAGACTTCGTCTCGAACGTCTCGCCGGAGATCGAGGGGACGGTCTTGCCGTCGATCATGTGGCCGATGCCGTCGGCGCGCAGCTTCTTCAGCAGCGGCGCGACGCGCTCGCGGTTGGCCTGGAACACATCGGCTTTGGGTGTGGGCTTATCCATGGGCGGCCTCCACTTTCAGGGCGTCGTGGATGTTGTTGCGCTTCCAGCTGGTGTCCTTGTCGTTGATCTGCATGTCGAACGACAGGGCAAATTTCGAACCTGCGAAGACAGGATCGAGATGCCGGGAGAGGGCGTTGAAAACGTGCTCGCCGGCTGTCTTGCGGGTCGGCAGATCGCGGCCCTCGCCGATGCGCAGCAGCATGTCGAGGAAGCCGTAATCCTGCCGGGCATCTGCAATCGCATAATGCTCGCACCTGATAGCGCGGACGCGGATGCCGCCGAGCGGGAAGATGCCGGTCTCGACCGCCGCCTTGCGCACCACTTCGCAGACCGCGCCGATGTCGAGGCGGCCATCGAGATTGGCCGAATATTCGATCGTGAAATGCGGCATGGCGGTTTCACTCCCCGTATATTTTTGTTCGTCAGGCGAAGTAGCAGCTCACTGAACCGTAGGCGCCATAATCGGCTTGAATTGTGTCGCCCTTGCGGGTCTCGATCGGTCGGATGAAGGAGCCGGCGAGCACGATTTGGCCGGGCTCAAGCGCAAGGCCGAGTGGCGCGATCTTGTTGGCGAGCCAGGCCACGGCAGTGGCGGGATGATTGAGCACACCGGCGGCAAGGCCGGTTTCTTCAAGCTGGCCATTCCTAAAGCAGAGCGCGCCGATCCAGCGCAGGTCAGCCTCCAGCGGGCGGATCGGCCGCCCGCCGAGGACGATGCCGGCATTCGCCGCATTGTCAGCGATGGTGTCGAAGATTTTACGTGTCGCCTTGGTCCTGGGATCGACGCGCTCGATCCGCGTATCCAGAATCTCAAGCGCCGGCACCACGAAGTCGGTGGCGTTGAGCACGTCGAACATCGTGCAGTCGGGCCCGGTGAGCCGCTTGCTCATGATGAAGGCGAGCTCGGCTTCGACGCGGGTGGCGATGAAGCGCTCGGTCGGGACCAGCCCTCCATCGGCAAAGAACATGTCGTCGAGCAGCACGCCGGAATCCGGCTCGTTGATGTCAAGCGCACTCTGCATCGCCTTCGAGGTCAGGCCGATCTTGTGGCCTTTGACGACGCGTCCCTCAGCGATCTTGACGTCGACCCACGCCTTCTGAATCGCGTAGGCATCGGCCATGCTGATGTCGGGAAAATCCTGCGAGAGCTGCCGGATCTGCGTGCGGGTTTTCTCCGCCTGGTGCAGACGGCTCGCGCAAGCTTGGATATCGTGATGGGAGAGCGCCATGCGCAGTCTCTGAAATGTGGGTGCCGGGAGATAATTAACATGTTAAGTGAATTCGTCAAACCCCATTCCGGCGTGTTGCAGTGCAAACATTTTCGGGTTTGAGGACAGGGCGTCATGGCGAAGAGACCGGCTGATCCGACCAACGCAAACGCGCCCGGCGCACGGCAGGTGCCGATGCGCGACTTCTCGCGCTCGTTGCCGATGTCGCTGTTGCGAGCTCGCGAGGCTGTGATGCGGCAATTTCGTCCCTCGCTGCGCGAGCACGGTCTGACCGAGCAGCAATGGCGCATCCTCCGTGCGCTCGCCGCCATCGAGGCCGCCGAGGTCACGGAACTCGCGCGCACCGCGTTTCTGCTCGGACCAAGCTTGTCGCGCATCCTGCGCGATCTCGAGGCGCGCAATTTGATCGAGCGTAAGACCGCGAAAGCCGACCAGCGCCGCAGCATGGTCTCGATCTCGGAGAAGGGCGTGAAGCTGATGGCCTCCGTCGCACCGTCCTCGGAAGCGATCTATGCCGAGATCACGCGGCGTTTTGGTGCACGCAAGCTCGCCGAGTTGCAGGAGATGCTGGGGCAGTTGGAATTGTGTCTCGCGACGACTGAGGCGCGTGACGAGATCACGGACGATGCGTGACGGCAAATTTGCATGATGACTTGCCGATCATGCATGACTGTCGTCATTGCTTAGCGCTTGGGCAGCCCGGGCGAAGCGAAAAGCCCCGCAAAACTCGCTGAGAATAGACAGCCTGCGCGGGTGTTAAACATCATTAGGGGCGCTCTCTGCGTACTTAGTCGATGTTGGCGCAATATCAATTTACTCGTACTGGCAGAATTCGTAAGTAGCATCCGGCTCTGTATTCAGCGATAGAGCCAAAACAGAGCTAAAGACAAAGAAGGGCCGACAAGGATGCCCGGCCCCAGGGAGGAATGAATGAAACTGACGAGACGCGATTTCGCGACCGGAATTGCTGCCGGTATTGCCGCGCCATACCTCATCAAAAGCGCAAAGGCGCAGGCCGCCACCCTCAAGATCGGCATGTGTGCGCCCGTCACCGGGCCCGCCGCTGAATCCGGCGGCTACGCCATCAAGGGCGCCAGGCTCGCGCTCGAAGCCGTCAACAAGGCCGGCGGCATTCTGGGAAAACAGGGCGAATTGATCGTCGAGGACGATCAGACCACCAATCCCGGCATCGTGCTCGCCTTCTCCAAGCTTGCCTCTCAACCTGATATCGTCGGCTTCCTCGGCTCGATCCGTTCGACCCAGGTGCATGCGATGGCGCCCGACGTGATCAAGCTCGGCAAGCCCGTGATGATCGGCGGCACCGATCCGAACCTTACCCATATGGGCAATCAGTGGCTGTTCCGCTGCCGTCCCAATGACAGCTATTCCGGTCGCGTCATCGCCGAGTTCGGCGTCAATACGCTCGGCAAGAAGAAATGGGCCGTGCTGCACTCGACCGACGCCTTCGGCACCGCCGGCGGCAAGGCGCTGAGCGGCGCGCTGGAAAAGCTCGGTGCTCCGTCGGTGCTCGACCAGGGCTATGCCAACCAGAGCCAGGACTTCACGCCCGTCGTGCTCGCGATCAAGCAGTCCGGCGCCGACATTCTCGGCTCTTACTTCACCTTCGAGAACGATCTCGGCATCTTTGCGCGCCAGCTCCGTCAGCTCGGCGTGAATATCCCGTGGGTCGGTTCACCCTCGATCACCAACGTCACCGCACTGAAGCTCGCCGGTCCCGCGCTCTACAACACCTACGGCGTGGCCGACTATGCGGAGGATTCCAGCGAGGGTTCGAAGGCGTTCGGCAAGATCTACCGTGATGCGGTCAAGGTCGCGCCCGACAACCAGAGCTCCTGGACCTTCGATGCCATCAACGTCTTGTCGGCGGCGATCAACAAGGCCGGCTCAACCGATCCCGGCAAGATCCGCGAAGCCATCCTGGCAACCAGGAAGTTCGCCGGTGCCGAGGGCGAATACAATTTCGACCAGAACGGCGACGGTCTGCACGGCTACAACGTCGTGAAGAACGAGAAGGGCAACATCGTGTTCGACAAGCACATCGAGTTCAACGATTGACCGGGGGCAGGGACGCACGAACGGATGGGTTCCCTCCCCCCTTGCGGGGGAGGGTAAGGGAGAGGGGTAAGCCGCACAAGCGGTGTTTGTGGCTTACCCCTCTCTCCAGCTCTCCCCCGCAAGGGGGGAGAGAGCCCTAACACCTCCCGTGCGGCCTTTAACGAGATGCTGTGAACACGACAGCCACTCCGCTCCGGTCGGCACCGCAATATTCGCTTCCTCTCCAACAGATCGCTTGTCATGGATCTCGCCCTACAATTGCTCTTTACCGGCATCGGTATCGGCGCCGTCTACGCGCTCGTCGCGCTCGGCTTCGTGCTGATTTTCCGAGCCACCAATGTGGTGAATTTTGCCCAGGGCGAATTCTCCATGGTTGCGGCCTATCTGATGGTCGTCGCGGTTGAGGCCGGTCTGCCCTATTGGGCGGCCTTCATCGTCGCGCTGCTCGGCATGGCGCTGCTCGGTGTCGTCTTCAATCTCGGCGTCTATTATCCGCTGCGCCACCGCACCTATCTGCCGGTGATCATTGCGACGATCGGCGCGTCGATCCTTATGGCCAATTCCGTGCTCGCGATCTACGGCCCGCAGCCGCAGGTGCTGGAAGGCTGGTTTGAAACGCCGGGCATCCAGGTCGGCCCGGTCTATCTCGACAGCCAGTATCTCCTCATCATCGGCGTCACCATCTGCCTCGTGATCTTCAATTTCTGGTTCTTCGAGAAGACGCTGCTCGGCAAGAAGCTGCAGGCGACCTCGCAGGACAAGGAAATGGCCTCGCTGCTCGGCATTTCCGTCTCTACGATGATCATGATCACCTTCATCTATTCGGCGGTGCTTGGCGGCCTCGCCGGCATCCTCGTCGCGCCCGTGCTGTTCGTCTCAATCCAGATGGGCTCGACGATCGCGCTCAAGGCATTCGCCGCAACCATCATCGGCGGCTTCGGCGACGTCGCCGGCGCCATCATCGGCGGCCTCGCGCTCGGCGTGATCGAGACCTTTGGCGCCGCCTATATCTCGGTGCCTTACAAGGACGGTTTTGCGTTCCTGGTTCTGATCGCCTTCCTGATCTTCCGGCCGCAGGGCATCTTTGGCGAACGCGTGGCGGAGAAGGCATGAGCGCTCCCAGCGACAACATGCCGATTCCGGCACCCGCTATCCATTCGAAGCCGCTGCTGGTCCGGCACCTGCCGTACTTCATCGGCGCGGCCGTCCTGGTCGTCGTCGCGGCCAACATGAACTTCGATGGATACGTTCACAACATCCTGCTCCAGGCCACGACGTTCGCGATCGCGGTGTTCGGGCTCTCGGTGGTGCTCGGCCTGTGCGGTCAGATCAATCTGGCGCAGGCCGCCTTCTTCGGCCTTGGTGCTTACGCGGTCGGCATCGGGACGACCGATCTGCATGTCAGCTTCTGGCTGTGTCTCGTCGGCGGCAGCGTGATCTCGATGTTGGCCGGCGCCTTCCTGGGCATGTCGACCTTGCGGCTTGGCGGCCATTATCTCGCGATGGTCACGATCTCGTTCCAGCAGATCGTCACATTGGTGATGATCAATGCGATCTGGCTGACGCATGGTCCCGACGGCGTCTCCAACATCAAGCGTCCCGATCTGTTTCAGACCTCGCAGAGCTATCTTGCATTCTGCGTCGCGATGCTGGCGATCGTCGGCTATCTGGTCTGGCATCTCCCCGACACCAAGCTCGGCCGCGCCATGCGCGCGGTGCGCGACAACGAGCTCGCGGCCGGCGTCAACGGCATCGACGTCTTCCGCACAAAGATCTACGCGTTTGCGCTGTGCGCTCTTCTCGGCGGACTCGCCGGCGGCCTGTTCGCCGGCGGCTTCGCCTATGTCAGCCCCGATCAGTTCTCGTTTGCGGAATCGATCGTGTTCCTGACCATGTCGCTGCTCGGCGGCGTTGCTTCGCCGATCGGCTCGACGATCGGTACGGGTCTCCTCATCCTGATCCCGGAATGGCTGCGCTTCCTCAAGAGCGTGCCGGGCCTTTACCTTGCGATCTACGGCCTGTTCGTGATCCTGATCATCCGTTTCATGCCCGACGGCATTTGGGGCTTTGTCGCTGATGCCTTCACGCGCTGGCGCGCCAAGATCAAGACGCCGCCGGCAGCCAACGCCTTGCAGTTGAAGCCGGCGACGATCGGTGGCGATACGGTGCTGGAAGTCACCGGCCTGTCGAAGCACTTCGGTGGCCTCAAGGCGGTCGATGGCGTCGATATCGCCGTGAAACGCGGCGGCGTGCATGCGCTGATCGGACCGAACGGCTCGGGCAAGACCACGACGCTCAACGTGCTCTCGGGGCTCTATGTCGCTACGGCCGGCAAGATCGTGCTCGATGGCACCGACATCACCCACATGCCGCCGCATCAGCGCACGGCTTCGGGTCTCGGGCGTACGTTCCAGAACATCCGCCTGTTCCGTTCGATGACGGCGCTGGAGAATGTCGAGATCGGCGCCGAGCGGCCCGGCAACACCATGGTCGGGAAGGGCGATGACGCCTTGACCGAGCGCGCGATGGAGGCGCTGACCTTCGTCGGCCTCGGCAGTCGCGCCAACGAGCTGATATCGAGCTTTTCCTACGGCCATCAGCGGCTGATCGAGATCGCCCGCGCGCTCGCCTCGAACCCGACGCTGCTCTTGCTCGACGAGCCCGCGGCCGGCCTCAACTCGACCGAGAAGCTCGAGCTGCACGAGCTGCTCAAGCGCATCGCCGCCCAAGGTTTGACCATCCTGATCATCGATCACGACATGACGCTGGTCTCGGAAGCGGCCCAGCACATCACCGTGCTCAACTTCGGACGCCGCATCGCGGACGGCGAATCCATGGCCGTGCTGCGTCATCCCGACGTCGTCTCCGCCTATCTCGGGAGCGAATGATGCCGTTGCTCGAAATCCGCAATCTGGTGGTGCGCTACGGCGAGATCGAAGCGCTGCGCGGCGTCACCTGCGCCGTCGAAGAGGGGCAGGTGGTGACGCTGCTCGGCGCCAACGGTGCCGGCAAGTCGACCACGCTGCGCGCCATCTCGGGGCTCGCAAAACCGACATCCGGCGAGATACTGTACGACGGCAAGTCGATCGCAGGCCTCGGCCCGGAAGCCATCGTTCGCATGGGCATCTCACACGTGCCGGAAGGCCGTCGCGTTTTCCCGGGTCTGACCGTGAAAGAGAACATCATGCTCGGGGCCTCCAATCGCCGGGCCGCGACCTCGGAGATCTCGCGCGAGGCAGATGCGATGTTCGACCTGTTCCCGGACATCAGGAAGTTCACCAACGCGTTGGGCTGGACCCTGTCCGGCGGCCAGTTGCAGATGGTGGCGGTCGCGCGCGGGCTGATGGCCAAGCCGCGGCTTCTCTTGCTGGACGAGCCATCGCTCGGCCTTGCACCTGTCATCGTGCAGGCCGTGTTCAAGATCATTTCCGAGATCAGGCGCAACACGACCGTCCTGCTCGTCGAGCAGAATGCGCGCATGGGCTTGTCGGTCGCCGATTACGGCTACGTGCTCGAGACCGGCCGCATCGTGCTCGGCGGCAAACCCGACGAGCTCTGGGGCAACGAGGCTATCCGCGCCGCCTATCTCGGCGGTCATGCCAAGGTGAGTGCGTAATCGGAGGGGCCGTCGATGGTCACGATCCAGGTCCAGAACCTCATCGATTTCGTCGCCGAGGTGTTCGGCCACGCTGAGTCCTCTCCGGAGGAAGCAAAGCGGATCGCGACTTATCTCACCACGGCAAACCTCACCGGCCATGACAGCCACGGCGTGATCCGCGTCCCCGTCTACATCCGCTGGAAGAAGACGGGCTTTGTGGTCCCGAACCAGACCGCCGAGATCGTCGTCGACACGCCCTCGCTCGCGGTCGTTGATGGCAAGTTCGGCTACGGCCAGACCGTGACGCCGCAGGCGGTCAAAATCGGCATCGACAAGTGCAAGAAAGCGGGCCTCGCCGCTGTTGCACTGCGCAATGCCGGCCATATCGGCCGCGTCGGCGACTGGGCGGAAATGGCGGCCGCCGAAGGTCTGGTCTCCGTGCATTTCGTCAATGCTGCCGGCTCGCTGCTGGTGGCGCCGTTCGGCGGCGTCGAGAAGCGGCTGTCGACCGCGCCTTATTGCGTCGGCATCCCGCGCGAGGGACAGGATCCGATCGTGCTGGACTTCGCGACCTCGATTGTTGCCGAAGGCAAGGTGCTGGTCGCAAGCCGCGGCGGCAAGAAGCTGCCGAAGGGCGCGCTGGTCGATGCTGATGGCTCCTTAAGCGAGGACCCCGCCGTGCTCTACGGGCCCTACACGCCGGAAGGCGCGCGCGATCACACCAAGGGAACAGGCGCGATCCGTGCTTTCGGCGACCACAAGGGCTCGGGTCTCGCCTTTATCTGCGAGCTGCTCGGC
This sequence comes from Bradyrhizobium sp. LTSP849, assembly GCF_000938255.1. Lineage (GTDB taxonomy): Bacteria > Pseudomonadota > Alphaproteobacteria > Rhizobiales > Xanthobacteraceae > Bradyrhizobium. The sequence continues at coordinate 266,998 of NZ_JYMR01000005.1, forward strand.
GGCGCGCTGACCGGAACCGGGGCCACTTCGGGCGGCCGGCGCTTCGCCAACGGCATGCTGGCGTTCTACATCGATCCGAAGGTGGTCGATACCTCCCATGTCTTCGATGCAGAGGTGTCGCGCTATGCCGACTTCATCCGCGCCACCAAGCCGGTGGGCGGGGTCGATCAGGTGCTGATTCCCGGCGATCCCGAGCGGAAAACGCGGGCCGAGCGCACCAAGAACGGCGTCCCCTTGCCGGATGACACCTGGGCGGCGATAGTGAACACCGCCCGCGAGGTTGGCGTCAGCGAAGTCAGCATCCAGCGGGCAACGGCATAGGTCTCGTGTCATTGCGAGCGTAGCGCGGCGATCCGGTTGGCGGTAACAACGGGATCGTGCTGTCGCGGCGCTCGTCATGGTGACGAAGGTCCCAACAACAAAGAAGGAAGGCAACGTGGCGAACAAGGTCAAGGAAATCTGGAAGTCGGGCAAGGCCGTGGTCAACGCGTGGCTTGCGATTCCCTCGGGCTTCTCGGCCGAGATGATCGCGCAATGCGGCTTCGACAGCGTCACCGTCGACATGCAGCATGGCGTGCAGGATTATTTGTCGATGGTGCAGTGCTTCCAGGCCATGGACAAGCATCCGATCACGCCGATGGTCCGCGTGCCCTGGAACGAGCCCGGTATCATCGGCAAGGTGCTCGACGGCGGCGCCTATGGCGTGATCTGCCCGATGGTCAACACGCCGCAGGAAGCCAAGAACCTCGTCTCCTATTCCAAATACCCCCCGAAGGGCGTCCGCTCCAACGGTCCGATCCGCGCCGGCATGTACGGCACCGCGGGCTCCTACCAGAAGACGGCGAACGACGACATCGTGCTGCTACCGATGATGGAGACCAAAACCGCGGTCGAGAACATGGAAGCGATCTTCGACGTCGAAGGTATTGACGGCGTCTATATTGGCCCGTCCGATCTCGGCTTCTCCTATGGCCTCGAGCCGAAGCTCGATCGTACTGAGCCGGAGATCCTCGCGATCTACGACAAGATCATCAAGGAGAGCAGCAAGCGCGGCCTCAACGCCGGCATCCATTGCAGCGGCGCCGAAGGTGCGGCGCGCGCCATCAACATGGGCTTCAAGCTGGTGACGCTGTCGAACGAGGTCGGCCTGATGACGACCTACGCCAAGATGCAGGTCAACGCGACCCGCAAGGATTCGGCCGGCAAGGCCTGATATCCTCTCCCTCTCCCCGCTCCTGCGGGGAGAGGTGAACTACGAAGACCAAGGAGACTCCCATGACCATCAGCCCCGTCATCCGCCTGCATTCCGATGATGGCGTGCTGATCGCACGCGCGAGCCTGCCGCCCGGTACATTGGTGGCCGACGGCGTGACGACGGTTGAACGCATTCCTTCCGGCCACAAGGTCGCGATCAGGCCGATCGCGGTGGGCGAGCCGGTGATACGCTACGGCCAGATCATCGGCTTTGCGACCGTGCCGATCGCGCCGGGCCAGCACGTGCATGTGCAGAACATCGGCATGGGCGACTTCGCCAAGGACTATGCCTATTGCGCCGACGTCAAGCCGACGCCGAATTTCGATCTGCGGGCGACCTTCGAAGGCATCCGCCGTCCGGACGGCCGCGTCGCGACGCGCAACTATATCGGCATCCTCACCTCGGTGAATTGCAGCGCGCATGTCGCAAGCCTCGTTGCCGACGTCTTCAAGAAGAATCCGTTTACCGGCGACAATCCGCTGGCTGACTTTCCCAATGTCGACGGCGTGGTTGCGCTGACTCACAAGACCGGCTGCGGCATGACGCAGAACGAGCCCTTAGCGCTGCTTCGCCGCACGCTCGGCGGCTATGCGCGGCACGTCAACTTCTCTCATGTGATCGTGCTCGGCCTCGGCTGCGAGGTGAACCAGATCGGCGGCCTGATGGAGGAGCAGAAGCTCGCCGGCCGGCTGCGCGCGATGGACATTCAGGAGGTCGGCGGCACCCGCAAGACGGTGGAGGCCGGCATTGCCTTCGTGCGCGAAGCACTTGCGGATTCCAACAAGGTCAAGCGCGAGTCCGTGCCGGTGAGCGAATTGACCGTGGCGCTGCAATGCGGCGGCTCCGACGGCTATTCCGGTGTGTCGGCCAATCCTGCGCTTGGCGCAGCCAGCGATCTCATCGTGCGTCACGGCGGCACAGTGATCCTGTCGGAGACGCCCGAGACCTACGGCGCCGAGCATCTGCTCACGCGCCGCGCCGTCAGCCGCGAAGTCGGCGAGAAGCTGGTCGATCTCATGCGCTGGTGGGACGAATACACCGCGCGCGAAGGCGCCGAGATGAACGCCAATCCGAGCCCCGGCAACAAGGCCGGTGGCCTCACCACCATTTTGGAAAAGTCGCTCGGCGCGATGGCCAAGGCCGGCACCACCAATCTCGTCGACGTCTTGCGCTATGCCGAGCCGGTGACCAAGAAGGGTTTCGTGTTCATGGACACGCCCGGCTACGATCCCGTCGCAGCCACGGGCCAGGTCGCGGGCGGGGCCAACCTCGTCTGTTTCACCACCGGCCGCGGCAGCGTATTCGGCTGCAAGCCGGCGCCGTCGATCAAGCTCGCGACCAACACGCCCATGTACAAGCGCATGGAAGACGACATGGACGTCAATTGCGGCACCATCCTCGAGGGCGAGGAGAGCGTCCAGCAATGCGGCCAGCGCATCTTCGATCTCATCCTCAAGACCGCCTCCGGCCAGCCGACCAAGAGCGAAAGCTTCGATTTCGGCGGTGCCGAGTTCGCGCCCTGGGTGCTCGGCGCGACGATGTAATGCGCGGGTAGCCCGTGCCATAGGCACGGTCTGCCCGTTGTTAGTGCTTGATCGCGATCACCAGCGGTGTTCTGCTCAAAAAAGCTGCTGGAGTACCGCATCCCGTGTCGATCTACGTCGCATTACACCACGTCACGCACTATAAATACGACCGTCCGATCGATCTTGGCCCGCAGACCATCCGCCTGCGGCCGGCGCCGCATACGCGGACGCCGATCCTGAGCTATTCGCTCAAGGTCACCCCGGCCAATCATTTCGTGAACTGGCAGCAGGATCCGCTAGGCAATTGGATCGCGCGTTACGTCTTCCCGGAAAAGACGACCGAGTTGAAGATCGAGGTCGATTTCACGGCGCAGATGACCACGGTCAATCCGTTCGACTTCTTCGTCGAGCCCTATGCCGACAGCTTTCCGTTCGAATATACGCAAGATCTTAAGACGGAGCTCGCGCCTTATCTCGAGACCGTCAAGGCCGATCGGCTGTTCGCGAAATTTCTCGACACGATCCCGCACGAAGCCCCGAACACCGTCAACTTCCTGGTCGATCTCAATCGCGAGCTTCAGAAGCACGTCAACTACGTCATTCGCATGGAGCCGGGCGTGCAGACGCCGGAGGAGACGCTCTCCTCTGCTGCCGGCTCGTGCCGTGACTCCGCCTGGCTGCTGATCCAGACTTTCCGTCATCTTGGATTGGCTGCCCGTTTCGTCTCCGGCTATCTGATCCAGATCCGTCCCGACATCGATCCGATCGAGGGACCGCCTGAGGTCGAAAACGATTTCACCGATCTGCACGCCTGGGCCGAGGTCTATCTGCCCGGCGCCGGCTGGATCGGATTCGACGCGACCTCCGGCATGCTCGCAGGCGAGGGCCATATTCCGGTTGCCGCCACGCCGCATTATCGCTCGGCAGCGCCGATCTCCGGCGGCGCCGGCTTTGCGGAAGTCGAGTTCGCCTTCGACATGAGCGTCAAGCGCATCCGCGAGGCGCCGCGTATCACAAAGCCGTTCTCCGACGAATCCTGGACGCGGCTCAACGAGCTCGGCGAGCAGGTCGACGGCGATCTCGCCGCGCAAGATGTGCGTCTCACCATGGGCGGCGAGCCGACCTTCGTCTCCGTCGATGATCTCGAAGCGGCGGAATGGAATACGGAGGCTGTCGGCCCCACCAAGCGCGCGCTCGCCGACGATTTGATCCGCCGCCTGCGCACACGCTTCGGGCCGGGTGGCCTGCTGCATTTCGGCCAGGGCAAATGGTATCCGGGCGAGAGCCTGCCGCGCTGGGCCTTTGGCCTGTACTGGCGCAAGGACGGCGTGCCGATCTGGAAGAATGCCGACCTCATCGCCAAGATCGAAAATCCGCGGCCGGCGCAGGCAAAAGACGCGGGGACCTTCATGGAGGGCACGGCGCTGCGGCTCGGGCTCGATCCCGGCTACATCATGCCAGCCTATGAGGACACCGCGCTTTGGCTTCAGAAAGAAGCCGAGCTTCCCGTCAACGTCGATCCGTCCGACTCCAAATTGTCCGATCCGGAGGCACGCGCGCGCATCGCGCGGGTGTTCGAGCAGGGCCTCAACACGCCGCGCGGCTTCGTGCTGCCGGTGCAGCGCTGGAACGCGGAGCCGCGCTGGCGCAGCGAGCGCTGGACGCTCCGGCGCAATCATCTGTTCCTGACGCCCGGCGATTCACCGCTCGGCCTGCGCTTGCCGATCGGCTCGCTCGGCTACGTGCCGCCCAACCAATATCCCTACATCGTCGAACGGGACCCGATGGAGGCCCGCGGCAAGCTGCCGGTGTTCAGCCTCCCGGCGCGTCCGGAAGCGCCGGAGCGGGTCGCGCCCGAGCAGCTCAACACGTCCGTTCCGGTCCGCACCGCGCTGTCGGTCGAAGTTCGCGACGGTGTGCTCTGCGCCTTCATGCCGCCGGTCGAGCAAATCGAGGATTATCTCGAGATGATCGCGGCGCTCGAAGCCACCGCCGAGGAGATGCAGCTCCAGGTCCATGTCGAAGGCTATCCGCCGCCGTTCGATCCGCGCGTCGACGTCATCAAGGTGACGCCTGATCCCGGCGTGATCGAGGTCAACGTCCAGCCGGCCAAGAATTGGCACGAGGCGGTCGATATCACCGTTGGGCTCTATGAGGATGCCGGCAAGACACGCCTCGGTGCCAACCGTTTCCTGGTCGACGGCCGTCACACCGGTACCGGCGGCGGCAATCACGTCGTGGTCGGGGGTTCCAGCCCGGCGGACTCGCCATTCCTGCGGCGGCCCGATCTGTTGAAGAGCCTGGTGCTGTACTGGCAACGGCATCCGGCGCTGTCCTATTTCTTCTCGGGCCTGTTTATCGGTCCGACCAGCCAGGCGCCGCGCATCGACGAAGCCCGCCATGACAGCATCTACGAGCTCGAGATCGCGCTCTCGCATGTGCCGCCGCCGGGCTACCAGGCGCCGCTGTGGCTGGTCGACCGGCTGTTCCGGCATCTGCTCGTCGACATCACCGGCAACACCCATCGCGCCGAGATCTGCATCGACAAGCTCTATTCGCCCGACGGGACCACGGGCCGGCTCGGCCTCGTCGAATTCCGCGCGCTCGAAATGCCGCCCGATCCGCGCATGTCGCTGGCGCAGCAGCTCCTGATCCGCGCGCTGATCGCAAAATTCTGGCGCGAGCCGCAAGCTGGCAAATTCGTGCGCTGGGGCACGGCGCTGCATGATCGCTACATGCTGCCGCATTTCATCTGGGAAGATTTTCTGGACGTGCTCTCCGAGCTGAAGCAGTCCGGCTACGCTTTCGAGTCGGAATGGTATCTGGCTCAACTCGAATTCCGCTTTCCCGCGTTCGGCCGCGTCCACCATGGCGGCGTGACGCTGGAGTTGCGTCAGGCGCTGGAGCCCTGGCACGTCCTCGGCGAGGAAGGCTCGGCCGGCGGCACCGTGCGCTATGTCGATTCTTCGGTCGAGCGCCTCCAGGTCAAGGCGGAAGGCTTCGTCGAGGGCCGCCACATCGTGAGCTGCAACGGCCGCCGCCTGCCGATGACCTCGACCGGACGCTCGGGGGAAGCCGTGGCCGCCGTCCGCTTCAAGGCCTGGCAGCCGGCCTCCGGTCTGCACCCGACCATTCCGGTCCACGCGCCCTTGACCTTCGACCTGATCGACACCTGGAACGGTCGCTCGCTCGGCGGCTTCGTCTACCACGTCGCCCATCCCGGCGGCCGCAGCTATGACACCAAGCCGGTCAACACCTACGAGGCCGAGGCGCGGCGGTTGGCGCGCTTCCAGGACCATGGCCATACGCCAGGACCGATGCAGCCGCCGCCGGAGGAACGCACAAATGAGTTTCCGCTGACCCTCGACTTGCGAACGCCACTCCTGCAATGAGTATGAGGGTGGGGCATGGAGAGGCGCATGGGCGAGGGCGCAGCCGAAGAGGACGAAAAGGCGGGTAGGGCGCAAGGTCAACGCGAAGGCCAGCGCCGCGTCGCGCAATGGGTCCGCGACTATAGCCGCCTGCCCGGCATTCCCGACGAGTTTCTCGGTCCGGACGGCAAGCCCCGCGCGGTCTGGAGCCGCTTTTTCGATGCTTTCGGCGCGCTCGCGCCCGACGAGATCGAGCGGCGCTTTGCCATGGCCGACCGCCATTTGCGCGAAGCCGGCGTCACCTACCGCGCACCCGGCGACAGCGCCGACCGGATCTGGCCGCTCAGCCATTTGCCGCTGCTGATCGACGAGGCCGACTGGCAGCAGCTCACCGCCGGGATCAAGCAGCGCGCAGAGCTTCTGGAGCTCGTGCTGCGCGACATCTATGGCGAGGGGAAGCTGGTTGCGGAAGGCGCGCTGCCCGCGGCCGCGATCGCCGGCAGCCCTGAATATCTCCGCCCCGTCTGCGGCGTGCCGCCGCCGGGCGGCCGCTACCTCTCGCTCTATGCCGCCGATGTCGGCCGCGGACCCGATGGCCGCTGGTGGGTGCTCGGCGACCGCACGCAGGCGCCGTCGGGTGCGGGCTACGCGCTGGAGAACCGCCTGGTGCTCTCGCGCGCGTTCTCCGATCTCTACAAGTCGATGAACGTCCCGCGCGTCGCACCGTTCTTCGAAGCGTTCCGCGACTCTCTTCGTGCGCGCGCCGATCGCGACGAGCCGCGGATTGGCGTGCTCTCTCCCGGCAGTTTCAGCGAGACCTATTTCGAGCACGCGACGCTGGCGCGCTATCTCGGCTTCCTGCTGGTCGAGGGTGACGATCTCGCCGTCAGCGATGACCGCGTCCACATCCGCACGGTGGCGGGGCTGAAGCGGCTCGACGTGCTGCTTCGCCGTGTCGATTCCAACTCGCTCGATCCGCTCGAGCTCGATGCGTCTTCGCGGTTGGGCGTGCCCGGGCTGATCGATGTGCTGCGCAAGGACGGCGTCGTCGTCGCCAACATGCCAGGCTCCGGCGTCTTGGAGGCGCGCGCGCTGCTCGGCTTCCTGCCGGCGTTAAGCCGCCGGCTGCTCGGCGAAGAGCTGAAGATGCCGCATATCGCGACCTGGTGGTGCGGCCAGCGCGCGGCGCGCGACGAGGTGTTGTCCCGGCTCGACGAGGTCGCGATCGAAGGCGCCTACCGGCGCGGCGTTCCCGGCTTCGACAGCAACGGCCCGGTGCTCGCGAGCGAGCTCGACAAGAGCGGGCGCCAGCGCCTGATCGATTCCATCACCACGCGCGGCATGGACTATGTCGGCCAGGAAGTGGTGCGGCTCTCGACCATGCCGGTGTGGGAGCAGGGGCAGCTCACGCCGCGTCCCTTCGTGCTGCGCGTGTTCGCGGCCGCGACGCCCGACGGCTGGACCATCATGCCTGGCGGCTTCTGCCGGATCGCCGAGCAGTCGGATGCGCGTGCGGTGTCGATGGGCGACGGCGCGCGTGCGGCCGACGTCTGGGTCGTCTCGGGAAAGCAGGTCTCGACGTCGTCGCTGCTGCCGACGACCGACAAGGTGCGGATCCGCCGCATCGCCGGCGTGCTGCCGAGCCGTGCCGCCGACAATCTGTTCTGGCTCGGCCGCTATCTCGAACGCGCCGAGGCCACGCTGCGGCTGGTGCGCGCACTGAGCTCGCCGAGCGGGCCCAACAAGGGCACATCGGCCACGATGCAGTCGATCGAACGCATCCAACGCCTGCTGGTGTCCTGGGGCGCAATCTCGCAAGCCTCGCGCGCCACGCCCGGGCGCATCGCCGCCGAAGCGTTACAGAGCACGGAGCGTTTCGGCTCGGCCTTGTCGCTGGTGCGCTCGGCGCAGCGCACGGCGACCTCGTTGCGCGAGCGGCTGTCGCCCGATGCCTGGCAGGTCATTACCGAGATGGCCGATCGGCTGGCCTACGAGGTCGAGGGCGATGACAGCGTGCTCAGCGCTGCCGAGCTGACCTTGCAGGAGCTTGCGAGCTTTGCAGGCCTTGCGCAGGAGAACATGAACCGCGCCGCCGGCTGGCGCTTCCTCGACATCGGCCGCCGCACCGAACGCGCCGTCAACACCACGCGTTTCGCGCGCCAGTTCGCCTATGACGAGGCGGGCGACGAGGACCTCGATATCCTGCTGACGCTGGTGGATTCCCAGATCACCTATCGCTCGCGCTATTTGCTCGCGCCGATCCTGGCGCCGGTCCGCGATCTCGCCGTGCTCGATCCCTACAATCCGCGCTCGGTCGCATTCCAGGTGACGCAACTGAACGAGCACATCGCGGCACTGCCGAGCCTGAAGGAGCACGGCCTGATCGAGCGGCCGCAGCGGCTCGCCGTCGCGGTGCAGGCGATGCTCGCCACGGCCGAGGCCGAGAAGCTCGAGGTCAAGACGCTGTTCTCGCTGGAGCAGGATCTGCTCAGCCTCGCCGAGGCGATCGGGCTGCATTACTTCCCGCATGGTCCCAATGCCAGCCGGCCGGAAAAGCTGACGGGGCTGGCGTGATCTACGACATCCGTCACGTCACCACCTACGAGTATGAAAGCCCGGTCAGCTTCGCCCGCTGCACGCTGCGGCTCGAGCCGAAGCGCGGAGGCGGCCAGGAGCTGATCTCGCACAGCGTCGAGATTCGTCCGCGCCCCGCTGAACGCAACGTCCGGCGCGATTTCTTCGGCACGCTGACCGAAAGCGTCGTGATCGAGACTGCGCATCGCAACTTGCGGATCGACTCCCGCTCGCGCGTCTCGGTGTCGCGCCAGCCGCCGGCGCGCGATGCGTTGAGCCCGTCCTGGGAGAGCGTCCGCGACATCGCCTTCGAAGCAACCAGCCTCGGGCCATCTTCGCCCGTGGGCTACGTCTTTGCCAGCCCGCTCGTCCCGGTGCTGCGTCCCGTCAGCGCCTATGCGGCGACGAGCTTTGCGCCGGATGCGGGTATCCTTGCCGGCGCGGTCGATCTCATGCACCGCATCCGTACTGAGTTTCGCTACGACCCCAAGGCGACCGTGATCTCGACGCCGCTCAACGAGGTCTTCGACAAGCGCCACGGCGTCTGCCAGGATTTTGCCCATGTGATGATCGCAGGGCTGCGCGGCCTCGGTCTGCCTGCGGCCTATGTCAGCGGCTATCTGCGCACCATTCCGCCGCCGGGCAAGCCGCGTTTGCAGGGCGCCGACGCCACGCACGCCTGGGTGTCGCTGTGGTGCGGGGCGGAGCTTGGCTGGGTCGATTTCGATCCGACCAACGATCTTCTGGTCGCCAACGACCACATCGTGCTCGGGGTCGGCCGCGACTTCTCCGATGTCTCGCCGGTCGACGGCATCATCGTCGGCTCACCGAAGCAGAAGCTCGGTGTGGCCGTGGACGTGCTGCTGGTGGAATGACCGTAGTTTCACAGACCCGTTCTGTGAACGGATGCGTCTGGACCGCGGAAATTTGTTTCGGTGTATTTCTCGAATGTGCCGAACGGCCGTTCATTAATACGCTGTTAACGCTACCCCGCGACATTTTGGCTCACTTTCATCCTTGCTGAAGCCGAAGCCATGCTCGACAGCCTTGTGTTGCTGACTGACGCCGCCGAGCAGGTGGCGCTGTCGCGAATCCTGCGAAATTTCAGGCCGGATCTGGCGATTTGGCCGGTAGCTGACATCGGCGAGCTTCGCGGCATCGAGCCGGAGCTGCTCCGCAACGCCCGGCTGGTCGCCTTCGCGTCCGGCGCCATCGTGCCGGCCGACCTGCTCGCGCGCTTCGGCTATGGCGCGTTCAATTTTCATCCGGGCCCGCCGAACTATCCGGGCTGGGCTCCGGCCCATTTCGCGCTCTATGACCGCGCCGACACGTTTGGCGTGACCTTCCACGTCATGGCGGAGCGGGTCGATTCCGGCACGATCCTCGACGCCGTGTCGTTCCCGATCCCGCAGGGTTGCGCCCTCCTGGGGCTCGGCGAGCTCGCCTATGCGCACCTGCTGCAATTGTTCGAAGTGTGGGCGGAGCAATTGGCAGCCGAGCCGTCGCTGGTGCCGCGGTGTACGCTGCCATGGAGCGGCCACACCAACACGCGTCGCAGCTACAAGGACGCTTGCGATATCCCGCTGGATATTTCCAGCGACGAGTTGTGGCGCCGCATGCGCGCCTTCGGCGGCAATCACTACGGCATCGCACCCGCCATCAATCTGCACGGCGTCACCTTCACGGCGACGTTTCCGGAGACCACATGACGTCACCATCAATGGCCCTCGCGGCGCCGGCAACCGGCTCGCCGAGCGTATCCGATTTGTTGCGCGCGGGGCGCGAGCATTACCAGCGCGGCGAGATCAGGCGCGCGATCGCGATCTTCCAGGCCGGGCTCGCGCTCGCCGCCACGGTCTCGATCGGAGTGGCAGTCGACGGCGTTGCCGATCTTCACGCCGCTCTCGCCAACGCCTTCATGCTCTGCGACGACATCGCGTCTGCCGCCGAGAATTACAAGGCCGCCTTGCGCGTTGCTCCTCATCTCGTCGCCTGCTGGTGCAATCTCGGCATCGTTCATCAGCGCAGCGGCATGGTGCAGGACGCCATCTCACTTTACCTGGAGGCACTCCGGCGCAATCCGGGCCATCGGCCGTCGCGGACGAATCTGGTCCAGGCATTGGTCGCGACCAGGCAGTTCGCCATCGCGCGGACGCTGCTGCTCGAATTGCTCGAGGAGGCGCCCGACGATGCCGATCTTCGCAATCAGCTTGGCAAGGTCTGCTTCGAGCTCGGCGAGAGCGGCGAGGCGCTGGCGCAGTTCGAGCGAGCCGTTGCACTTGCTCCCGAACAGGCCGAGAATTTCTACTGGATCGGCGCGATCCGTCAGGCGCGCGGTGAGCTCGAGGCGGCGCGGTCCGCCTACGACCGCGCCGTGCAGGTGCACCCGATCCTGCGCAGGCCCGCAGTCAAATCGCCGCCGGCGTTCCGGGCCTTGGCACTGTTTGCGCCCTTCGTCGGCAACACGCCGGTCGAGTTTCTCTTCAAGGACTGCGCCTACCAGACCAGCATCCTGTCGCTGTTGCCCGGCAGCCAGCCGGACATCGGCCTGTTCGCGCGCGAGGCCGATGTCGTCGTCAACCTCGTCTCCGACGCCGACCAGGGCGCCAAGGTGCTGCCTCTCGCCATGGCCATCGCACGAAGCCTCGGCAAGCCGGTCGTCAACGATCCCGCAAAAATCCAGAACACGACGCGCGACGCCACTGCCGCAGCGCTCGCCGGCATCGATGGCTGCCGCGTACCGCGCACGGACCGTATCGCCGCCGGTGAGGGGCTTCCGGCCGGTCTCGACCTTGCCTTTCCGCTGCTGGCGCGACGTGCCGGGATGCACGGCGGCGACGTCTTCGAGAAATTCGAAGATGTCGCGGCGCTGGCCGCGTTCCTCGCCGCGCAAGCGGACCATGATCGCTATGTGATCGACTATATCGACTATCGCTCCGTCGACGGCTTCTTCCGCAAGTACAGGTTCTTGTTCATCGGCGGAGAGATTTTGCCCTATCATCTGGCGATTGGGGACGATTGGAAGCTCCATCGCGACAGCACCGAGATGGGGCGCCATGTCTGGATGCAGGACGAGGAGGAGTGCTTCCTGCGCGATCCCGAACAGGTCTTCGGTGCGGCCCACTACGAGGCGTTGCGGCTCATCCGCGATCGCATCGGCCTCGATTATTTCGGCATCGATTGCGGGCTCGACCGCGACGGCAAGCTCGTTGTGTTCGAGGTGAACGCCTCCATGCTGGTGCACGACCAGAATCCGGAATTTCCTTACAAGGACCTGTACATAAGCAGGATCAAGGTCGCGTTCGATGCCATGCTCGGACGTGTTGCACGGGGGAATTGACGCCGTCGTTCGCAGAAAAGTGCAGGCGGCCACGCCGGACCGCAGGGCATTTCCGGCTCTTGCAGTCAGGCTCATAGAAATCCGATAAAGCGAATTCCCGGCCGCCTTCGGCCGTCGAGCCGTCCCGCATGACCTGGCAGGGTGCACCGAACTGTGACCGCAACCGTGATGTTGCGCGGCGGGACTGCAACATATTTCCGTATTCTTGTCTCGAGATTTGGTCAGCCGGCCGGATTGGGCTATGCTGAGCTTGCGTCGAGGACGAGAATGAGACGTCGGGAGTTGGCGTGGGACACCGCCGACAGCGGGGCTGCATCGATGATGACGTTACCGAGACTGGCGGCCGAATCCCTGGAGAAGTTGCTCGGTACGTTCATGCGGCGTCGGTACGACGAGACCTCCGCAAGTATCGTCGAGAGCGCGACCCGCACCGCCATGGAATGCATCGGCAATAGTGATGCGCTCTACCATAACATCGAGCACACGATGCAGGTGACGCTGGCGGCTCATTCCATCATGAGTGGCCGAAATCTCCACACCCACCTGACAGCCGAGGATTACGTCCATGTCTTGATCGCCTGCCTCGCCCACGACATCGGCTATGTGCGCGGCCTGTTCGAGGAGGATGACGAAGACGGTTTCTTGATCGACGAGGCCGGCACCAAGGTGTCACTGCCGCGCGGCGCGTCCGATGCCAGTCTCATGATGTATCACGTTGACCGCTCGAAGCTTTATGTCACGCGGCGGTTGCGACATATTCCGGGGCTGGACCCGGGACGCATTGCCCGCGCCATCGAGGGCACGCGGTTTCCTGCCCAGCATGGCCAAGATTATGACGACGAGGCATCGATCCTGCGCGCCGCCGACTTTATCGGACAGCTCGGCGATCCCAACTATCTGCGCAAGGCCAACGCGCTCTATTACGAGTTCGAGGAAGTCGGCATGAACCGGCAGCTCGGCTACGACTCGCCGGCCGATATCGTGAACCGCTATCCGCAGTTCTATTGGAACAGCGTCGCACCGCATATCCAGACCGAGATCGGCTATCTCAACAAGACCGAGATCGGCCGGCAGTGGATTGCCAATCTCTACAGCAACGTCTTCCGCGCCGAACGGGACATCTCGCTGTCGGGGCCGCAGAAATAGGTCGGGCCCCAGTAGGCCGGATGAGCGAAGCGATATCCGGGACCAGCCTCGCCAAACCCCGGATGTCGCTTCGCTCATCCGGGCTACGATAGCGAGCACACCCGTGAGTAAATCATGCAACAAAAAACAGTCACCACGGACGTCCTCGACATCGCCTATCTCGACTATGGCGCGCCGGATGGGTGGCCCTGCATCATGGGCCACGGCTTTCCCTACGACGTGAATGCCTACGCCGAGACCGCGCCGATCCTCGCGCAAACCGGCGCGCGGGTGCTGGTGCCCTGGTTGCGCGGCTACGGCCCGACGCGGTTTCGCTTCCCTGAGACGCTGCGCTCCGGCGAGCAGGCGGCGCTGGGTGCCGATCTGCTTGCTTTCATGGATGCACTTGGCATTCAACGCGCGGTCGTCGGCGGCTATGACTGGGGCGGACGCGCGGCCTGCGTGGTCTCGGTGCTGCATCCGGAGCGCGTGATCGGGCTGATCTCCGGCAATTCCTACAATATCCAGAACATTGCCCGCGCAATGGAGCCGGCCTCGCCGCCGGAGGAAGCGGCGCACTGGTATCAATATCTCTTCCACAACGAGCGCGGCCGCCGCGCGCTGGAGCGCAACCGGCGCGGTTTTGCCCGCCAGCTCTGGTCGATGTGGTCGCCGAAATGGGCCTTTGACGATGCGACGTTTGAGAAAAGTGCGGTGTCCTTCGACAACCCCGACTTCGTCGACATCGTGATCCACTCGTATCGTCACCGCTACGCGCTGGTCGCGGGCGATCCCGCCTATGCCGGGATCGAGGCGACGCTTGCGGCCCAGCCACCGATCCGCGTCCCCACGATCGCGATTGACGGCGACAGCGACGGCGTCAATGCCGGCACCGCGCATCACGCGCGCAAGTTCGAGGGCTTTTTCGAGCGGCGCGTGTTCACGGGCGCCGGTCACAATCTGCCGCAGGAGCGGCCGGCCGAATGGGCTCAGGCCGTGCTCGACGTGCGCAAGGCGGCCGGGTGAGCTGATTTTTTCGGCAACGATCGCGGACGTGTTGCGCCGCATTCGATCTTGATTTGGGTCAACGTTGGCGCCGGCCAAGGCTGCTCTGCTGGCTGTTGTCCCGGTGCTATCGGTGCTATCCTAAAGCTGCGCTCTGGGGCTTCGCATGCAGGAGTAGCCGTCATGACAAGTGTTTCGGATACGTCTCCAAACCTCAGCCTGGGATCGGGCATTACCGCGCTGCACGCCAAATGGGGCTGGATCGTCGCCCTCGGCGTCGTCTATCTCATCGCCGGCTTCGTCGCGCTCGGCAGCATGGTGATGGCGACGGTGGCGAGCGTGATCGTGGTTGGCGCGATGATGATCGTCGCCGGGGTCACCGAGGTGATCGGCGCGTTCCAGATGAAGAGCTGGGGCAAGTTCGTGATTTGGGCCTTGCTCGGCGTGCTCTACATCGTCGCAGGTTTTCTCACCTTCGAGAATCCGCTGTTTGCTGCAGCGCTGTTGACCTTGTTCCTCGGCGCCTCGCTGCTTGCCTCCGGCGCGGTCCGGCTGTTTCTCGCCTTCAGCATGAAGCGCGAAAGCCCGTGGGTCTGGGTGGCGCTGTCTGCGGTCATCACGCTGCTGCTTGGGCTGTTGATCCTGGCGCGCTGGCCGGTCAACAGCGTCTACATTCTCGGCCTGTTCCTCGGCATCGATCTGATCATGGCGGGCGCAGGCTGGGTCAGTCTGGGCTTCAGCCTGCGGCGGCGGCATTAGCTCACCAGCAACTCGACGCAAGACCGTCCGAGATAACTCCGCTGATCTGACACGCTGGCAAAAGGCAGCACGCCGCGCGTTCGCGTCGCGCGGATGATAATCACCGGGGAGAAACCATGAAAGCCGCTTTGGCCCTGGCCGCAGCGTTGGCTGCCGCCTGCCTGTCCACGCCCGTCGCCGCGCAAAAATCTTACGGTCCCGGCGTGAGCGACACCGAGATCAAGATCGGCAACACCATGCCCTATAGCGGGCCGGCCTCGCCGCTCGGCATCACCGGCCGGGTGCTCACGGCCTATTTTGACGAGATCAACGAGAAGGGCGGGGTCAACGGGCGCAAGCTCAATCTGCTGTCGCTGGATGACGCGTTCTCCCCGCCCAAGACAATGGAAGCGGCCCGGCGCCTCGTCGAGGGCGACGGCGTCGCCTTCATCTTCGCGACCATGGGCACGGCGCCGAGCTCGGCGATCGCAAAGTACCTCAACAGCAACAAGGTGCCGCAGCTTTTCCTGATCAGCTCGGCCTCGAAGTGGAACGACCCCGCCAACATGCCCTGGTCGATGGCGTTGCCGTGGGCGCCGAACTACACCAGCGAAGCCGCGATCGACGTCGCCTATGCCCGCGCCAAGAACCCGAACGCGCGGTTCGCGGTGCTCTATCAGAACGATGACGCCGGCAAGGAATATCTTCGCGGCGTCAAGGAAGCGCTTGGCGCCGATGCCGACAAGGCGATCGCGATGGCCTCAAGCTTCGAGGTGGCCGACCCCACCATCGATTCCCAGGTGCTGACGCTCGCCAACACCAAGGCCGACGTCTTCATGATTTACTCAGTGACGCCGCGCGCCTGCGCGCAGGCGATCCGCAGAGCTTATGAGGTCGGCTGGCAGCCGACGCGCTTCCTCGCCTCGGGCTGCGCCAACAAGGCGACGGTGATGGTGCCGGCGGGCCTCGATGCCGGCAAGGGCGTGCTGTCGCTGGGTTCGCTAAAACCGTTCACGGCTGAGCCGAAGGACGATCCGGCGATGTCGGCCTATATCGACTTCATGAAGAAGCGCCTGCCCAATGCCGACATCAACAATGTCGCCGCGCTCTACGGCTATACGGTTGCCGAAGCGTTGGTGGTCGTGCTCAAGCAGTGCAAGGACGATCTGACGCGCGAGAACATCATGGCGCAGGCCTCCAACCTGAAGAACGTGCCGCTGTCGCTGCTGCTGCCCGGCATCACGCTCAACACCACGCCGCAGGATTTCCGTCCCATCAAGGACGGCTATATGCTCCAGTTCGACGGCAACGACTGGGTCGTGGCGAGCGAGCTGTTGCGCGGCACGTAAGGGGCGGCCGCAGAGACGGTGCACCCTCTCCCCTTGCGGGAGAGGGTGGATGCGCGAAGCGCAGCCGGGTGAGGGGTATCTCTCCGCGTGCGAAACTGCCTGTTGTGTTCGCGGAGAGATACCCCTCATCCGGCGCTTCGCGCCACCTTCTCCCACAAGGGGAGAAGGAAAGAGGAGACCACCATGGACTTTCAACACTCCGCACGTTCGCTGGAGCTCCAGGCGCGCGTCCGCCAGTTCATGCGGACGCATGTCGAGCCGGTTGAGGAGCTCTATTACGAGCAGGTGAAGCCTGAAGCCGTGCGCTACCGGACGCCGCAGGTTCTTCAGGACCTCAAGCGGCTGGCACGCGAGCAGGGGCTCTGGAACCTGTTCCTCTCCGGCGAGCACGGACCGGGACTGACCAATCTCGAATATGCGCCCGTGAAGGAGATCATGGGCCGCATCCTCTGGGCGCCCGAGGTGTTCAATTGCTCGGCGCCCGATGTCGGCAACATGGAGGTGCTCGCAAATTACGGCACGCCGGCGCAGCAGGAGCGCTGGCTGAAGCCGCTATTGGATGGGCGCATCCGCTCCGGCTTCTCGATGACCGAGCCGCAGGTCGCCTCCAGCGATGCCACCAACATCCAGTGCGAGATCAAACGCGACGGCAGCGACTACGTCATCAATGGGCGGAAGTGGTTCACGTCAGGTGCGATGAACGAAGATTGCGAGATTTTGATCGTGATGGGCAAGACCGCACCCGACGATCCCGACCGCCATCGCCAGCAATCCATGATCCTGGTGCCGAAGAATACGCCGGGCGTGCGCATCGTCCGCGACATGCTCACCTACGGCTATGACGACGCGCCGGTCGGCCATCCCGAGATCGTCTATGAGAACGCCCGCGTGCCCGCGGAAAACATTTTGCTCGGCGAAGGCCGTGGCTTCGAGATCGCGCAAGGCAGGCTCGGCCCCGGCCGCATCCATCACTGCATGCGGCTGATCGGCTGCGCCCAGCGCGCGCTGGAATTGATGTGCCAGCGTTCGGTGTCCCGCGTCGCCTTCGGCAAGCCGCTCGCCGAGCAGGGTTCGGTGAAGGAGGACATCGCGCACTCCTTCTGCGAGATCGCGCAGGCGCGGCTATTGACGCTGCAAGCCGCCGACAAGATGGACCGCGAGGGCAACAAGGCCGCGCGCGACCTGATCGCGGCGGCCAAGATCGTGGTGCCCAGCATGGCCGCCCGCGTCATCGACCGCGCCATCCAGATCCACGGCGCCGCCGGCGTCTCGCAGGACACGTTCCTGGCGCGTGCCTATGTCTACGCCCGCTTTATCCGCATCGGTGACGGCCCCGACCAGGTGCATCTGGCCGCGGTCGGCAAGGAGCTGATAAAGCGGGGCGGGGTGATGGCGGGGTAGCGGCGTGCCGCGGCGACTTGTCAGGCGGGACGAACCAATTTCAAGCTTGGGCTTTCGGCGGCGAGGCTGACCTGGTTCCGTCCATTCTCCTTGGCTACGTACAGCGCCGTGTCGGCCGCTGCGAGGGCGGTCGCAGGGCTGCTGGCTGTGCCGCATCGCGATCCCGCAACGCCGATGCTGATGGTTACCCGGCCGTGGCCGTTGCCTTGGTGAGGGATCGCCATATCAGACACGGCGAGGCGCAATGCCTGGGCAACATTTTCGGCATTCTGAGCGCCCGTTTCCGGAAGGAGCACAGCGAACTCCTCGCCGCCATAACGTGCAACGAGGTCGCCAGGCCGTTTCAGATTTGATTTGAGCGCGTTCGCGACGCGCTGGATACATTCATCGCCGGCCGTATGGCCGTAGGTGTCGTTGAACGCCTTGAACTTGTCGATGTCGATGAAGAGCAAGGACAGCTCCGATTGCGCGCGGTGGCAGCGCTTGAACTCACGTTCGAGCATCTCGTCAAATCTTCGCCGGTTGGCAATCCCGGTCAGCGTATCCGTTTCTGACAGGTCCTTGAGCCGGGCGTTTGCGGCGACGAGTTGCTCTTCGGCCACCTTGCGTTTGGCGATGTCGCGGACGACGACGAGGACTTCCGGCGACGAACTGTCGGTTCCCTCAATGAAGCTGAATTGCGATTCGACCCACACGTAGTCCCCGGATTTCGAGCGCATGAGATACTCGCACATGGCGGTCCGCTCCATGGGGCCCAGTCGGTCGACGGTGTGCTTGACGAGCTCCCGATGGGCGGGATGGAGAATCTCGTAACCCTCCTGTTGAAGAGCTTCAGCGGGCGTCCAGCCGAGCATTTTCTCGATCGACGGAGACATGTAGAGACGTTTTCCGCTGAGGTCGAGCCGAGCGACCACATCCTCGACGTTCTCGGCGAGCAGCCGGTATCCGCGCTCACGTTCGCGCAATAGTCGGGCCATCGTCGAACGTTCGCGGAATTGATGCATCAACAGAGCCGCTAGCCCGACGAGGATCGCCGAAATAACCGCGCCCAGCAGAAAGTCGAAATTCCGGCTCGCGCGCCATTCGGCCAGGATGCTGTCTTCAGCAACGGCAACGCTGATGACGACCGGAAACTCGGCGACGATCTCGAAGGTGAACTGCTTCAGTCGACCGTCAAACGGCGAGATGATCGAATAAAGACCAGTGGAGGCTTCCTTGAGTCGGCTGACGAATAGCGAGCTGCCGCCCATATTCTTGCCCACTTGGTCATCCTGACGATGAACGAGCACCTTGCCATTCTTCATCATCAAGGTGACCGTGCGCCCTTGGTCGGCTTCGAAGCCCTGATAGAACGACCGGAAGTAGGCTAGATCGATGGCGGCGAACACCACGCCCCCGAACGAGCCGTCGGCGTTCGGCAGACGCTGCGTCATCAGCAGGGTCGGCCGGCCGGTCACGCGCGATATCACAGGCTCACTGATGCGGGGGCCTGCTTCCTCGGGATGGGTCTGATGAAACCTGAAATACTCACGATCCGCATTGTTCACCGCCGGAACGGTTTCAAACGACGAATACATCCAGTCGCCATTTTCCGAGAGGACGCCGATCTCGCGCACCTGCGGAATGTTCTTGGCGTACTGCGCCAACAGGTCATTGATTTCGGCTGAGGCTCGGGCGGACTTGTCAGAGTGCTCGATGTACTGGCTTGCGCCGAACAGCGCGAGCGCGACCGCACCAAAGCTCTTGGATGCGTGCTGTGCCAGCGAATGCGTCAGAGCCTGCGTTTGCTGACCGGCCTGGGTCAGCGCCGCTGCTTTTTCCTCCGCCGATTTCCACACCACAAGCGCCCAGAAGCTGCTGAGCGTAAAGCCAAGCAGCACGGCGATGATGGTTAAGGGAGACTTGATGAGCCAGCGCACGCGGATCGTTCCTTTCGCAGGAACATCATCTGCACAACGGCTGAAACCCAGGTTTCCGTCAGGCCGGCGACAGCGCCTTTCTGGGACGATCGTTAATTTGGCAAAAATCTCTCTGCCTGCCTCATCGACCCTGCCATCCAGCGATGGCATCACGGTGCAAGCGTAGAGGGAATTACCGCAATCGCTCTCCGATTTCGACTTGATCGACCGATGGCAGCGTGGCGCCCGTCGATGGCCGCGCGGCCTCGTCGAAAAATTTTGCTGGCGCAAGCCGCGTCCGGTTGATGGACAGGTCGAAAATGTCGAACCGATTGTAGTAGCCGACGACATCGTGGAATTGCTTGGGCTCGACGCATTTGTTTAGATCAATGTCCGCGTAGGCGATGCCTTCTTCGCCCTGGAGTGTGTCGCCCAGGATCTCACCGGTCGGATCGACGAAGAAGCTCGCCGCGCGCGGTGTCTGATCGATCACCTCGGCCACGGTGGGATCCCGCGCGATCAGGAACGCGCGCATTGGCGCATCCATGTAGCCGGCGGTCACGATCCCGAACGCCTTGGCCTCGAACGAATGCGCGCTGGCGCGGATGCGGTTGGCGGCGATGTTGTTGAAGTTGCCGCCGTTGCTTGGCCTGCGCGTCGGCCACATCGGCGGCCAGCTCGAGATATGCACCTGCTCGCCCTGGGCCATCAGTGAAAAACGAGCCAGCGGATTGGTATTCTCGCCGCAGATCAGGCATCCAATCCGGCCGAGCCGCACATCGGCCACCTTGAGACCGGCGCCATCGCCCGACGCCCAAACCAGCTTTTCGTAGAACGTCGGCACCAGCTTGCGATGATGGACCAGAATCTCGCCGTCGTCCCCGATCAGGAGGTTCGAATTCCACAAGCCCCCCGCACTGACGGGAGAGCGCTCGCTGATACCGATCGAGACAATGACCCCCAGGGCCCGCGCTTCAGCACGCAGCCGCGTGACCTCGGGACCGTCGATCAGGACCGATTGATCGGCCATGCGAACGAACAAATCATGGTTGTCGATCGGCGCCCATAGCGCAGCCCAGACCGGAAAAGCCGGGATATAGGTCTCCGGAAAGGCGATCAGCTCCGCGCCGGCCTTGGCGGCCTCGCGGAGTATCGAAATGGCCTTCTCCGTCGTCGCAGTGCGGTCAAGAAAGACGGGCGCGGCGTGGACGGCGGCAGCCTTGAAACGGGGGAGCATGGGATCTTCCTGGCGTCCTGGTCGATCGGTCCGGTAGCATTGTCCGTTCCGTCCTGCGCATAGGGATTATCGCAAGCCCGGTTGCAGAGGATCGAACGCACCGACTGGAACAGGACTTGCAAACCTCTGCCGTAAATTCACGAGATGCTGGAGCCCACAATGTTCGACACGCTCAACTGGGATGATTTGCGGGTCTTCCTGCACGCCGCCCGCGCCGGCAATCTCAGCCAGACCGCCAAACGGATGCGGCTCGACCATTCCACGGTGAGCCGGCGCATCGCCCAGATGGAAGCGTCGCTCGGCGTTGCCGTGTTCGAGCGCCACCGCACCGGCCTGAGGCTGAACGATATCGGCGAGCGGCTGCTGCGCCATGCCGAGAAGGTCGAAAGCGCCATCATTGCCATTCATGAAGAAGCCAGCATCGGCGACACCGAAGGGCTTGCCGGGACGGTCCGGCTGGCGACGATGGAGGGCATCGCCTCGCTCTACCTGGCGCAACGCTTCAGCAATTTGCGCAAGACCATGCCGCAACTGACGGTCGAGCTCGTGACCTCGGCGCAGACGGTCTATGTCCACAAGCGCGAGGCGGACCTGTTCGTGTCCTTCTTCCAGCCCCCGGGGCCGGGCCTGATATCGGAACGGATCGGCAAGTTCGGGCTCGGACTCTATGCCAGCCGCTCTTATCTCGACGGCCACGGCACGCCTGAAAGCCTGCGCGACCTCCAGGAGCACTGGTTCGTGTCCTATATCGAGGACCTGATTCAGGTGGATTCGGTGCGCTGGCTCGCTGATGTCATCGAGGAGCCCCGCATCGCCTTCCACTCCAACAGCATGATCGCGCAGATGAACGCTGCTGCCGGCGGTCTCGGCATCGTCTTGTTGCCGAGCTTCGCCATCGCCGGGCGGCCGGATCTCATTCCTGTGCTGCCCGGTCTTGCCTCGACCAGCCGCGAGGTCTGGCTGAATGTGCACAGCGATCTCCAGTTCGCTCCCCGCATTCGCGCCGTCCGCGCGTTTCTCCGCAACACGCTGAAGAACGACCCGGACATGCAGGTCGGGCTATCAGCCATGCCGCAGATGCGCACGGCAGATTGCAAAAATCCGTAGTTCCCTTTGCCGCGGGCACACCAGAAGCTGCTTGCAACGGCTAGCGGCAACATCGAGACCACAATGGATGCAAGGACGGACGCGGCGACCGAGGCAAGGGCGCAAGCCGGAGCGCTGGTGAAGCAAAGGCTTCGGGTCTCGCTCGGGCTTAGCGCTGCGATGATGATCATCTACTTCACGTTCATGGCGCTGTTTGCATTTGACAAGCCGCTGTTGGGCCAGCTGCTGGCGCCGGGATTGTCGCTCTGCATCCTGCTCGGCCCGCTCGTCATCGTCAGCTCGTTCCTGCTGTGCCTTGTTTACGTGCTGTGGGCAAACCGGGTGTTCGACCCGGCTTTGCGCGATCTTGATCGATAGGGGAACGGACATGGGCAGCAATGCGATCTCGATCGGGTTCTTCTTCGCCTTCATGGCGCTCACTCTGCTGATCACCTACTGGGCCGCGCGGCGTACGCGCACCACGGAGCATTTCTTTGCCGCCGGCGGCGAGGTGACGCCCTGGCAGAACGGCTGGGCGCTGGCGGGCGACTTCCTCAGCGCCGGCGCGCTGCTCGGCATCGCGGGGATCGTGACGTCGAACGGTTTCGACGGCATGATCTACTCGATCGGATGGCTGGTCGGCTGGCCGATCATCCTGTTCCTGATCGTCGAGCCGCTGCGCAATGTCGGCCGCTTCACCTTCGCGGACGTGGTGGCCTACCGCTTGCGTCAGAAACCGGTGAGGGTTGCGGCCGCGGTCGGGACGCTGGCGGTGATATTGTTTTATCTGATCGCGCAGATGGTCGCGACGGGATCGCTGATCAAGCTGCTGTTCGGACTGTCTTATGCATGGTCGGTGGTGCTCGTGGGCAGCGTCATGCTGGTCTACGTGCTGTTCGGCGGCATGCTCGCCACCACCTGGGTGCAGGTCGTCAAGGCCGCGCTGCTGATGGCGGGCGGCGTGGTGCTGGCCTTTCTCGTGCTCACTCATTTCGACATGAACCCGCTCAAACTGTTTGCCGCGGCGTCGGAGAAATACGGAGCAAGGGTGCTTCAGCCCGGCTCGCGGGTGGTCTCGGGACAATGGGACGCCATTTCGCTCGGCCTCGGCCTGATGTTCGGGACGGCGGCCATGCCGCATGTGTTGATGCGGGCCTACACGGTGCGGGACGCCAAGGCGGCGCGCCTGTCGATCCTTTATGCGACGGGCCTGATCGGCTTCTTCCATCTCATGGTGTTCATCATCGGCTTCGGCGCGATGGTGCTGGTTGGCCCCGAAGCGGTGACCAAGGCGGGCGGTGGCGGCAATATGGCGGCACCGCTGCTCGCGCTCGCCGTCGGCGGCAACGCCTTCTTCGGCTTCATTTGCGCGGTGGCATTTGCGACCATGCTCGCGGTTGTCGCTGGGCTCACCCTGTCCGGCGTTGCTACCTTGTGCCACGACATCTGGACCAACGTGGTCCGTAATGGCACTGCCTCGGAGGCCGAACAGCTCAAGGTCGCACGGATCGCAACCGTGGTGATCTCCGTGTTCGCCGTCGCCCTCGGTGTCGCCTTCGAAGGTCAGAACGTCGCCTTCATGGCGGGGTTGGCTTTCTCGGTGGCTTGCGCGGCCAACTTCCCGTCGCTCGTTCTCGCCATCACCTGGCGCCGCTTCACGACCTCGGCGGCGGTGGCCAGCATTTTGGTGGGAACGCTGAGTTCGTTGCTGCTGATCGTGCTGTCGCCGACCATTCAGGTCGACGTCCTCGGCAAGGCGCTGACGCAGGTCGAAGGCGCCTGGTGGTTCGTGTCCCTGCGCAATCCGGCGATCATCTGCATGCCGTTGTCGTTCTTTGTCGCCATCATCGTCTCGCTGATGACGACCGAGACAAATGTGGATGCGACCTTCGCGGAGATGCAGGAGCGCATCCTGTTTGGACGCGCGCAGCCGGTTTCGGTACGAGAATAGGCCGGCGGGCCAAGCTCAGGGTTTACGGCCGATCCCCGCTCGCTTAGGTTCGTTGAGATGTCTCAACGAACCGACCTGCTCACCGCGATTGCTTGCATGGCGACGGATATCGCACCGGACAGGATCGTGCGGGTCGCCATCGATGGCGTCGACGGTGCCGGCAAGACGAGCTTCGCAAACGAACTCGCAGACGTCCTGCGCGATTTCGGCCGTCCCGTGATCGGAGCCTCCGTCGATGGCTTCCACAATCCAAGGGCCGTTCGCTACGCACGCGGCAGGCAATCGCCAATCGGCTTCTTCGAGGACTCCTACAACTACACTTTGCTGAAGCAATATCTCCTGGATCCGCTCAGTCCGGGCGGCAGCGGTCGATACTGCGCCGCGGCTTTCGATCACGTCACCGACAAGGCTGTCCCATTTGTCGAGCGGACCGCGCCCCCGAATTCAATCCTGCTGCTGGACGGCATCTTTCTGCATCGCCCTGAATTGCGCGCGTATTGGGATGCATCCATCTTCCTGCGGGTCGATTTTTCGAGGTCTGCGGCACGCAGTGCTGACAGGGACGGGACGTCCCCCGACCCGTCGGCCGAGTCCAATCGCCGCTACGTCGAGGGTCAGCGGATCTATCTGAGCGAGTGTGCGCCGGAGAAACATGCCACTATGGTCATCGACAACAATGATCTCGCGGCACCCGTTGTCGTGGCAAAGGCTTTAGGCGACCTAAAATGACATTTCGCATCTTGATCATCGGTGGCACGGGACAGGTTGGAGATGCGGTGGTGCGTGCACTCGCGGCGGAGTCTTCGTGCGCCGAAATCGTGATGGTCAATCGCAGGGAGGCGTCTCTCCACGCCAATGCCCGCGTGCGACAGGTGATCCTGGATACGGCATCTCCTCAATTTCCGGCGGAAGTGACCAGACTTGCGCAGGGCATGATCGCGCAAGGTGAGCCCGTTTACGGGGCATCCTGTGTCGGCGTCGGCAAAGGCAGCACGAAGTGGAGCGAGGAGGAGCTGACGGCCCTCGAGATAGGCGTCGTCGGTGGCTTTGCCCGCGGGTGCCATGCCGGCGGCATCACGCGATTTTCTCTGCTCTCGGCAGTGGGGAGCACCTCGAAGAGCAGGATCCGTTATGTGCGGATCATGGGCCTGAAGGAAGAGGAGGTCCAAAAGACCGGCTTCCAGCGCCTCGCGATTTTTCGGCCGGGAATTATTGGCGGCAATGTTCACACCCCCGGTTATGTCGCCTGGCTAGGGCGTCTCATTCCGGGATCGTTTGGCACGATCGAGCAGGACGATATCGGGCGCGCCTTTGTCGCCGAGTTCATCGACAGCTCGGCCCCGAACGGAGTGGTCTATCTCGAAAACGGAGCGATGAGGCAGAGGTCTCGCGCTTTGAATGGTCCGCCAACTTAGCGCTCTTCGGGCAGGTTCCGCTTCGCTCGGCCCATCCAATGAGCTTCGCCTTTGACCGCATTGATGGCTTGCCATTTAAAGACCAATTGGTCTATATATCAGGAATGAACCAGGCCGCCCCAGCGCAGCCGTCCCGTGGCCGCCCCCGAAGTTTCGACACCGAAGCTGCCGTCGAACGCGCGATGAATGTGTTCTGGTCGCGCGGCTATCACGCCACGGCGCTCCCGGATCTTCTTCGTGCGACGAAGCTCTCGCGCGGCAGCCTTTACGCCGCGTTCGGTGACAAGCACTCGCTCTTCCTGCTTGCGCTTGATCGCTACATTGCCGATGCAATGACGCGGATGGATATCGAATTCGACCCGCACAGAGACCCTGTCGACGGCCTGCGGGCCTACCTTGCCGGCTACGTTGACCGCAACAGCGGTGCCAATGGTCGGCGCGGATGCCTGCTGGTCGCCACAGCCATGGAACTGGCTGGCCGTGACGCCGATGTTGATCGTCGCATCGGGAGCTTTTTCAAAGCCATGGAGGCTCGGGTGGCTGGTGCACTTTCCCGTGCGAAGGCAGCGGGCAAGTTGGCCGATGGTGTCGAGCCTTCGAGCGCCGCCCGAGTTCTCGTCTGTTTCGTCGAGGGCCTGCGGGTGGTCGGTAAAACGGCACCGACACGGATCATTTCGCAAGCGACCGTTGACGCTTTTCTCGACCGCTTCATCAGGTAGACACACCATGGACGTTTCTGCAGTTCGCACGCCTATATCTAGACTGAATGGTCTTGAAAGGGACGATGCGATGTCCGCCATTCAGATCGTCTGCGCAGTGGCCGTTCCCTTGCTCTGGGGTTATCAGTTCGTGGCCATCAAAGTGGGCGTTACGGAGTTTCCGCCTCTCTTCTTCCTCGCACTGCGCTTCCTCGCCATCGCTCTGCTGCTTGTTCCCTTTGTCAAAAGGCCCACGCGTCAACAGTTCGGCCCGATCGCTGCCATTTCGCTTTTCCTGGGCGGGTTGAACTTCGGGCTGTTCTATGTTGGCCTCGGCCTCGGCTCGGGAAGCATGTCGGCCGTCGCAATTCAACTCGCCACGCCCTTCACCGTCCTGTTAGGTTGGCCGCTGCTCGGCGAGCGGCCGTCTCTCACCACGTCCGCCGGAGTGGTGCTTGCATTCGTCGGCGTGGTGGTGTTGGCAGCGGGGCCTGGCCTGTCGGCCAACGCGCTTCCGCTGCTGCTTGTGGTCGGGGCAGCCTTCGCATTCGCGGTGTCCAACGTCCTGACGAAACGCTACGGCCCTTTCGATCCCCTGATGTTGATGGGGTGGTCGTCGCTGCTCACGGTGCCGCAGGTCATGGTGATGTCGTTGCTTCTTGAACATGGACAATTGGCGAGCCTTGTCACGGCGGATGAGCGTGGTTGGCTGGCGCTCGCCTACACGATTTTCATCGGAGGAATTGTCGGGTTCGGCCTCTGGTTCTGGCTGATCGCCCGTTGCTCCATGAGCCGCGTCGCTCCCTTCGGCCTGCTGCTTCCGGTGTTCGCGTTGATCTCGAGCGTGCTGTTCCTTGGCGACCGCATGACCCCGAAGTTGATTGCCGGTGGGCTGCTCGCAATCTCCGGCGTCGCCCTGACGCAGGTCAGACCGAACGTGCGATACACCCCTCGCGCCTAAAGCGCTATGCGATTAGGATGAATCGTCAGCGCGCTTTAGATCATTGTTTGAGCATGATCTTTTCGGAAAACCGCTGCGCACTTTTCCGGATCATGCTCTAGGCGACCGAGAGTTCGAGGCGCGCCATCGCCATGATGAGATCATGCCGGCAACTTCAGCGCCTCGCATTTCGACCCTGAACGGAGACGACCCCACTCCGGTCGCCAGTTCCTCTGCAATCTTCGGAACGAAGCTATGGCAAGTCCTACGCTTTGGCCCTGAAACAGTATTGTTTCGGATCATTGTAGCACAATAGTAACGTCTACTGATTGAGAGTGGCGCTGCCTACACTTTTGCAAGTTCACGCAAGGTGAAGGAGAACAGGCCGCTTCCGCTCGAGGAGAGGACTTTTGCCGACGTCAGAAGAGGCCGTCCCGCCCAAGAGTATGCCTGGAAGCAGTTACGGCATGAATCAGCGTTGGATTATCGTGGCCGCGATCCTCCTGACGGCCTTGCTTGTTCAAATACCATCCGTTCTTAACCCCGATTTGAGCTGCCTGCTTTCTGAAGCAGAGGAAATTCTGGATGGCCGAAAGCTGGGGGTCGACCTCTTCGAACTGAATCCGCCGCTATCGATCTACCTATACATGCCGGCAGCACTGCTTGCGCGATTAACCGGCATTGCGCCTGAGATCATTGTGATCATCTTGGTGATGATCGAGATCATCGGCTCGCTTTTCATGATCGATCGCGCCGCTGCGGCGGCCAAGTTGGGAGCTGGAGAGCGATGTCTTTCAACATGTGTGCTGGCTTTTCTGTTCGCGGTCCTTCCAAGCGCCGTATTCGGGCAACGTGAACACATAGCCGTAGTTGCACTGACTCCCTTTGTAGCCATCACTGCGATTCGCTGGCGCAGCCTTTCCCCCGGAGCGGTTGCGATCCTGGCAGGATTGAGTGCCGGGCTGGCTATAAGCATCAAGCCCCAGCTCGCGCTCGTGGTGGGCCTCCCGATCATCCTTGCCGCCATCCACCAACGTTCTCTCAGGCCATTGTTCACCCCTGAAGCGTGTGCAGCCGCCGCTATCGTCATCGGCTACGGAGCGCTGGTCGTTATCATCTTTCCCGGTTGGCTGTTTACCTATGCCCCGATGGTCGCTGCCACCTATCTACCAATGAGGAAGAATTTAGCTGGTCTGCTTCCTTTTCCGATCGTTGTGATAACAGCTTCTATAGCGTTTCTGCGCCAAGTGTCTCCGCAAGGCCTCAAAATGGGAGACGACGCAACCCCGTGGCTGGCAGCAGCCATTGGCGGAGCCGCGAGTTTCGTTCTTCAAGGCAAGGGCTGGACATATACACTGTACGCGCTTTGCATGTTTGCGATTGCTGCGCCGTTGCTACATGTTCGCACAAAGACGTTGCCGGTGTCGGTCAGGATCGGCGGCTTTGTTGGTGTTGTGCTCATCGGGTTCTGTTTGTCCTTGTCGCTCCGTGAGTTTCCGTCGCTGGAGCAGCGTATCCAGGCACTTGCAAAGCATCCGCGGTTGCTCGCGATTACCGATCACGTCGCTCTGGGGCATCCGCTCGTCCGTCAAATCGATGGGACTTGGGTGGGAAGTTCTTGTGCCCAAGCTCTAACGGCCGGCGCAATTCTGGCCCAGAACAACTCGCAGCCAACCCAGGAAGAGCGGGCAAAGCTGGACGGCATCATCAATTTCGAGCGGCGGCAGTTGTTAGCGGACCTGCGAAACGGTCGACCAGACGTGATTCTCGTCGATACCTTGCTGCAGAGTTCAGTCCCGTTCGATTGGTTAGCTTGGGCCAGTTCAGATCCCGAACTCCAAATGGAGTTGCGTCGTTATCGTGAAGTTGAGGATGTTGGCCGCGTTCGAATATTTGCCGACCCATCAAGATCGGAGCGATAGTCGTTTTCCCAAGGGAGGAGCGAGCGCCCTGTGTTCCTCCAGCGCGGAATCATGCAAACCGGTCACGCATCTCGCTCGGATTTACGCCGAACTGTCGGGTCATCGCCCGTCTCAGCCGGGACTCGGAGCCTAGCCCCGTGCGACCTGCAATCTGTCCAAGACTGAGATCCGTCGTGTGAAGAAGCGACCGTGCGAGATCGCAGCGGATCTTCTCGACCGCCTTCGCAGGAGACAGGCCCGTGGCTGCCTCGAACCGGCGATGAAACGTTCGCGGTGACTGGCCGGCGGCCTGGGCCATTTGCTCCACGGTCCATGGCAAGCAGGGATCGCCTGCAATCCTGCAACTCAAGACGTCGAAGGGTGCCGCGCTCGCCGCCTGTAGCGCGAGAGGCTCACTATACTGCTTCTGACCGCCAGCTCGCCGCATATAGACGACGAGGCGGCGGGCGACGCGCGCGGAAAGTGCTGCACCGTGGTCTTGTTGCACCAGGCTGAGCATGAGGTCGATACCGGCTGTTACGCCGGCGGTCGTCCACACGGGGCCGTCGTTCAGGAAGATTGGTTCGGGATCAACCGTCACATTTGGAAATTCTCGGGCCAGCCTCTCGGACGAGCGCCAGTGCGTGACTGCCCGGCGACCGTCCAGAATGCCTGCCTCCGCCAGAAGGAAGGCGCCCGTACAAACAGAGCAAACCCGTGCGGCGCGTTGGCTCAGATCATTCAGTGCAATGCTCGCCAACGGATTCTCGCGGAGGTTATGAACACCAGGCCCGCCGGGAACCACGAGCGTGTCCACCGCGCCCTCCTTTGGAATTTCGCCGGCCAATATGCAGAAGCCGGATGCGTTCTCGATCAAACCAGCTTGAAGCGCAACGATCCGGACTTCGTAGGGTGGGTCTGCACCTTCTTCATTCGCGGTGCTCAAAACCTGGGCCGGCCCGGCGATGTCGATGATCTGAACGCCGTCAAAGGCCAAAATCAAAACCGTTCTGCGTGGCAGTTTTTGTTGTCTGTTTGACATATACACGCTGCCGATCATGAACGAGAGTTGGCAACATGATGTTTGCGAGGAAACGGTTCTGTCAAGTTCCTGAGCGGAGATGAAGATGAAGCTAACTCGGCGTGACGCACTCGGATTGGCAATCACCACTTCGGTGCTGATACGCGGCAGCAATTCCGTCCAGGCTGCTGACGGCGCCGCTGCGGGCATATCATCGAGGCAACCCATGCATTGTAACATCGTGACCGTGCCGGACATGGTGCAACTCGACATCACCGGCCCATTCGAAGTGCTTGCCCGCACGCCGGGTTGGACAGTCGATCTCGTCGCTGCGACGATGGATCCTGTGCGAACCGACCGCGGACTTCGTTTGGTCCCGAACGTCACCCGCGAGACCGCCAAGAAGAGCGACATCATCGTTATCCCCGGAGGCACGGGAATCGACACTGTGATGCTCGATCCCCAGTGGGTCGCTTACGTGAAGCAGGAAGCGAAACGTTCCCAATACATCTTCGGTATTTGCACCGGCTCTTTGCTGCTCGGCGCAGCCGGTCTTTTGCAAGGGCGCCGGGCCGGCGGCCACTGGCAGGCCCGCGACCTGCTCACGAACTTCGGCGCAATCGTCTCCAATGATCGGATGACGCAGGACGGCAATATCTATACGTCCGGTGGAGTGACCTCGGGGATCGATGTGGCGCTCCGCGTGATCGGAGATCTTGCAGGCGAGGAGACGGCTCGCAAGATCCAGCTCGCCATGGAGTACGATCCGGCGCCTCCCTTCAAGGGCGGCACCCCCTATACCTCACCACCGGAAATCGTGGCGGCGGTCCTGGCCGACTCGACCAAACGGCGTGCGACACGCGAGACCCAGGTGGCGGAAGCCGCCGCGACCATGCGCCAGTCAAACTGACGCCTGCTCCGTATCGGCTGACCAGCGCGAGAGCGCTCACTGCCGTTGCGCTGAAAACGCGACTTCTGGGCTTGGCACTTCAGGGCGAGAGAGAGTTAGGAACGGCGTGCCATTGCCATGATGACATCATGCCGGTGTTTTGCCCGACGAGTCAAACGGACTTCGTAAAATCAGCAGTCGTCGCACCGGCAGTCCGTAGGATCGGTAGAGCTCTTGCGAAACCCATCACGCCCTGACGGGCCGACGCAGTTGTGTGAGACGTTTGATGGGCTTCGCTTCGCTCTGCCCATACTACGAACTGCGCGATCTTTTTGATTTTGGAGCTGGACGATCCCTTCGCGGGACTCGTCGGGATTGCAAGCTCGATACTTCGGGGTGCACTTTTACCGTACTCGTGAGACCATGGTCGAGCTATTCAGCCGTGACTCTCGTCGTCATGCTGCTGACGCAATCCCTGTCTTAGACGGCGAGAACTAAAACACTGTGCGGGGACCGCTCTGGTTCCCACGACGGTTCCGTAGCCAGAGGTTGGCTCGAGTCCGCAAAAAGATTGGCGCAAGTTCCTGAACGCTTTCGCGTTCGCTTGACCATGTTTTGCGGCATCAGGAACCGGGCGATCGAAAAAATCAAAGGAGATCTGATGGTGTTCCGCTCGAGCGCCGCGATTTGCGGCGCCGTGGTTGCGCTTGCCGTTTCTGTTCCCGCTGCTCGGAGTGAAACGGGTGGAGTTCACTCAAGCGCTATCGTCATTGCCGCTTCTGGGGATGCGATCGTTGGCGCGGCATCCATGTACAATCCGTTCAAGCCCGGCAGCGAGGAGGGCGGCCCGAACACAGCCTCCGGCGAGCGTTATGATCCCTCGGTGTGGACGGCTGCCATCAAGACGAGTTTGCGTCAGAGATTTGGCGGGGTCCAATTTGGCGCGCGGCCGAAATATGCTCTCATCGAAGCTGTAGGCAAGAAGGTCATCGTCAAGATAAATGACGTGGGGCCGCTCAAGCCTGGCCGCATCATTGATCTCAATGAGCGGACGATGCGCCATTTCGATCCGAGCCTGGAGATCGGGGTCATTCCTGACGTAACGGTTAGGCCGCTTTCCGGCGACGATTGGGTCCCCGGACCGGTTGGATGAACATCATACGCGAAAGAGGCACAGCGCGGCCTTATCGGGACAGTGGAAACGTCTCGATGGTCTTCTCGCGGGATCGCAAACGAAGAGGTCGCCTTCAGGGCAGAGGCTTTCGGCTCGGCGAGCTGCACCGCCGCCATGATGAGATCATGCCGGTGTTTTGCCCGACGAGTCAAACGCACTTCGTAAAATCAGCAGGCGTCGCGCCGGCGGTTAAGCCATTGGAAAAGCTGGCGCCGGCTACTGTGCATGGGGTTGTTTTCGCGTTTTTTGTGAAAGCGTGAGCCCGCCTGCAAGGCGGGCTGACGCGCCGTCATCCCGCCTTGGCGACGTGGCTATCCGCCGCACCTGATCGCAGGTTTTGAAAGAACGTCTCCACCTCGCGCGACAGCGTCTCCGCCGTCGCGGTCAGGCTGCTCGCCGCCATCAGCACGGAGGAGGCCGCCGTATCGGTCTCGCCGATGGCGTCGCGCAGCGAGGTGATGTTGGCGACGAGGGTCTCGTTGCCTTGCGCGGCCGATTGCGCGTTGGACGAGATCTCGCGCGTGGCGGCGTCCTGCTGGCCGATCGCGCCGGCGATTGCCGAGGTGACGTCATTGATCTCGCGCACCGCGCCACCGATCTCGCGCACGGCATCGACCGCGTTGCGGGTCGAGGCCTGGATCATGCTGACGTTCTCGCTGATGTCGGCGGTTGCCTTGGCGGTCTGGCCCGCGAGCGCCTTGACCTCGTGCGCGACGACGGCAAAGCCGCGGCCGGCGTCACCGGCGCGCGCAGCTTCGATGGTGGCATTGAGCGCGAGCAGATTGGTCTGTTCGGCGATCGCCTGGATCAAATTGAGGACGCCGTCGATGCGTTGCGTGGCGGCAGCAAGGCCCTCGATCTCGGTGATCGACTTCTCGGTGCGCTGGCCGGTCTGCTCGACCGCACCGGCGCTCTGCCGCACCTGGCGGCCGATCTCTTCGACGGAAGCTGACAGCTCTTCGGCGGCGCTCGCCACCGCCGTGACGTTGTGCGAGGCCTGCTCGGTCGCGTTCGCCGCCGTGCCGGCGCGGCTGCTCGCGTCCGCAGTGACGCGCGTGATGGTCTGCGCGGTCTCGCGCATGACCGTGGCGTTGTCGGTGAGGCCGCGCATGACCGCGCCGATCGCATCGCGAAATTCCTCGACGGACTGTTCGATGTGACGGGCACGCTCCTCGCGTGCGGCCGAGTCCTGCGAGACCTGCGAGGCGAGGTTGCGGTTGCGCCCCATCGCGTCCTGGAACACCTGGATGGCGCGGGCGAGCGCGCCGATCTCGTCAGCGCGGTCAGAGTGCGGCACCACGACATTCTCGGCGCCGTCGGCGACCTGCTTGATGGTTGCGGTGATCGCGGCGAGCGGCCGGGCGATCGAGCGGGCGATGATGATGATGCCGATCACGACGAGCGCCAGCGCCACGCCGCCGAGGCAGGTCAGCACCAGCGACAGGATGCGGTTGGTCTCGGTCTGCTGCGCGATCTGCCTGGCGCGCTCGGCATAGACCTTGGACAGCGCCTCGAGATCCTTGTTCAGCGCCGAGCGTACGGCGCGGTTGGCGTCGTTGTCGCCCCATTCGCGGCCCGCGGCCGGGCCGATCTCGATGCCGCGGCGGACCAGCTCCTTGCGGAAGTCGACAAACTGCTCGATGCGCTTCTTGAAGGTGGCGAATTGCGCGGCGTCGTCGTCCCTGACGATGGTTTCCCAGCGCTTCACGACGTCGAGGATCTGCTCGTTGAACTTGAGCAGGCCTTCGCCGTATTTCTTCACCACGGCCGGCTCGCTCGACATATAGACGCCGCGGGATTCCATCACGACCGCATAGACCAGCGAGTTGACGCGCTCGACGTTCAGCGCGGCCGCATTCGCCGTCTCGATCGCGGCGGTCAGCTCGGCGCTGCGGCGGCTGTTGTAGTCGGACAGCATCGCGATCGCCGCGGTGAGCAGCGCGAACAGCGCGAAGATCGCGTAGAGCTTGGTGGCAAGCGTGAAGCGGCCTGCCAGCCCGGTGGCATTCCCAGATCGATCGGTTGTCATAATGTTCAGGGCCCGAATGGCCTGGAGCGGCCGGTGCGCGCGGTCGTCTAAAATTGTTGCAAAACTATGCAGAATGAAGATGGACGCAGCGTTAACGTGCAAGTCTGGGGTGCAGGCCCAGGGTCGGGGAAAATATGAGCCGTCTCAGTAATTTGGCGTGATCCTATCGGTTTCCGGCAGACCGACCCCGGGGATCGCCCGGAATGCCCCAAACATCGGCGTGCACGACAGCCGCCGAGCGCGTATTCCCTAACGTGAGCGCCGCCTTCAAAATCGATCTGGAGTCGGTCACTGGCCGACGAACCTGCGGAGCTGCCTTTGGTCTACCGCCACACCATCGACGCCACGACCTACACGTTCCCCGATCTGCGCGACCTCCTCGCCAAGGCGACGCCGCCGCGCTCCGGCGACCGGCTGGCCGGCCTTGCCGCCGGCAACGCCGAGCAGATGATCGCGGCGCGGATGGCGCTCGCCGACGTCCCGCTCGGGCAGTTCTTGCAGGAAGCCGTCATCCCCTATGAGGCCGACGAGGTTACCCGCCTCGTCATCGACAGCCATGATGCAAAGGCCTTTGCACCGGTGGCGTCGCTCACGGTCGGCGCTTTCCGCGACTGGCTGCTGTCGGACGCTGCGAGGCCCGAAATCTTGCGCAAGCTCGCGCCCGGTATCACCCCGGAAATGGCGGCCGCGGTGTCAAAGCTGATGCGCAACCAGGACCTGATCCTGGCGGCGCGGAAGTGCGAGGTCACCACCGCCTTCCGCAACACCATCGGTCTGAAGGGGCGGATGAGCACGCGGCTCCAGCCCAACCATCCCTTCGACGATGCTCGGGGCATCACAGCCTCGATCCTCGACGGCCTCCTGCTTGGCGCCGGCGATGCCTGTATCGGCATCAATCCGGCGAGCGACGACCCGGCCGTGATCGCGCAATTGCTGCGGCTGCTCGACGAGATCATCGCGCGGCTGAAGATTCCGACCCAGGGCTGCGTCCTGACCCATGTCACGACGACGTTGTCGCTGATCGGGCAGGGCGTGCCGGTCGATCTCGTCTTCCAGTCGGTCGCAGGCACCGAGGCCGCCAATCGCAGTTTCGGCATCGACCTCGCCTTGCTGAAAGAGGGGCAGGAGGCCGGGCTGTCGCAGAAGCGCGGCACGGTCGGGCAGAACGTGATGTATTTCGAGACCGGCCAGGGCTCGGCGCTGTCGGCCAACGCCCATCACGGCGTCGACCAGCAGACCTGCGAGGCCCGCGCCTATGCGGTCGCCCGGGCCTTTGCACCGCTTTTGGTCAACAGCGTGGTCGGCTTCATCGGCCCCGAATATCTCTATGATGGCAAGGAGATCATCCGGGCGGGGCTCGAGGATCATTTCTGCGGCAAGCTGCTCGGCCTGCCGCTCGGGATCGACATCTGCTACACCAACCATGCCGAGGCGGACCAGGACGACATGGACAATCTGCTGACGCTGCTGGCCGCCGCCGGCGTCACCTTTATCATGGGGGTGCCGGGCGCCGACGACGTCATGCTGAACTACCAGTCCACCTCCTTTCATGACGCGCTCTACGTCCGTGACGTCTTCGGGGTGGCCCGCGCGCCGGAATTCGACGACTGGCTGGCGCAAACGGGCATCGCGGGCGCCGATTTCCGGCTTGCCGGCGATGCAGGCCTGTTGCCCGATTTTGCCTCCCGGCTGATTGCGTGAGGGCGGAGGCGGAAAAATCTCGCGAAAAACTTCC
The DNA here is from genome assembly GCF_000938255.1 of Bradyrhizobium sp. LTSP849. Classification (GTDB taxonomy): domain Bacteria; phylum Pseudomonadota; class Alphaproteobacteria; order Rhizobiales; family Xanthobacteraceae; genus Bradyrhizobium. Next base: position 302,656 of record NZ_JYMR01000005.1, read on the forward strand.
GTCCCCGGCGTGAACCTGGGAAACCATTGGCGAGTCTCACGAATTAGACCGATGCCACAATATTGAGGAAATCCGGTCGCAGCGTTACGTTATGTGTCTGGTGACCTCGTCAGGACCGTTCGTAGAACGTGGTTGGGGGAAAGTTCGATGCGCGCTGAAAGCAACGGAACGAGCCGGCATATCCTCTGCGTCTTCCCGCGTTACACCTCATCCTTTGGCACATTTGAATACTCTTATCCTCTGACAGACGGCGTCCGCGCCTTCATGCCGCCGCAGGGTCTCCTGCTGCTTGCGGCCTATCTGCCTGAGGAATGGCAGGTCAAGTTCGTCGACGAGAATCTCCGTCCCACGACAAAGGAAGAGTTCGAATGGGCTGAGGCCGTCTTCGTCAGCGGCATGCACATCCAGCGCCAGCATATGAACGACATTTGCCGCCGCGCCCATGAACTCGATCTGCCGGTGGCGCTCGGCGGGCCCTCGGTCAGCGCGTGTCCCGATTACTATCCGTCCTTCGACTATCTTCATGTCGGCGAGCTCGGCGACGCCACCAATGAACTGATCGAGATCCTGTCGCGCGACACCTCGCGCCCGGAACAGCAGGTGGTGCTGACCACCAAGGATCGCATTCCGATGACGGAGTTTCCGATCCCGGCCTATGAGCTTGCCGACGTGAAGAAATACTTCCTCGGCAGCATTCAGTATTCCAGCGGCTGCCCCTATCAGTGCGAGTTCTGCGACATCCCCGGCCTCTATGGCCGCAACCCGCGTCTCAAGTCGCCGGAGCAGATCATCGCCGAGCTCGATCGCCTGCGCGAATGCGGCATGACCGACACGGTCTATTTCGTCGACGACAATTTCATCGGCAACCGCAAGGCGGCGCTGGACCTGTTGCCGCATCTGATCGAATGGCAAAAGAAGACCGGCTACGTCGTGCGGCTCGCCTGTGAGGCGACGCTCAACATCGCCAAGCGGCCCGAGATCCTCGAGAAGATGCGCGAGGCCTTTTTCATCACCATCTTCTGCGGCATCGAGACGCCGGACCCCGACGCGCTGAAGGCGATGCACAAGGACCACAACATGATGGTCCCGATCCTGGAGGGCGTGCGCACCATCAACTCCTACGGCATGGAAGTGGTGTCCGGCATCATCATGGGGCTCGACACCGACAAGGCGAATACCGCGGAGGCGCTGCTCGCATTCGTCGACGAATCCCAGATTCCGCTGCTGACCATCAATCTGCTTCAGGCGCTGCCGAAGACCCCGCTATGGGATCGACTGGAGCGCGAAGGGCGTCTGATTCAAGATGACGAAGGTCGCGATTCCAACGTCAATTTCCTGCTGCCTTATGACGACGTCGTCGCGTCCTGGAAGCACGCCATGAGCGTCGCGTACGAGCCAGAGAAGGTCTACGCTCGCTTCCAGTATCAATGCGACAACGTTTATCCCCATCGCCTCAAGATGCCGGTGCCGGACGAGATGAAGACCTGGCCCAATATCCGGCGCGGCCTGATCATGATGCGCAACATCTTCTGGAAGGTCGGGGTGCTCGGCGATTACAGGCGCGTGTTCTGGAAGTTCGCACTTGGAAGGATCAAGCGCGGCGACATCGAAGGGCTGATCGGCTGTACCATGATCGCGCACCACCTGATCAAGTTTTCGCAAGCGGCTACGACGGGCAAACAGAACGCCTCGAATTATTCGATCCGGCTGCGCGAGGCTGCCGTTCCGGCCGAATGACCGACAAGACCGTCCCGCGCCGCCCGACCCTCGATCTGCGGTCGTTCACGCCTGCGCGCGTCGCGCTCGGGCGCAGCGGTGCGAGTCTCCCGACAAAACCGCTGCTCGATTTCACGCTGGACCACGCCCGCGCCCGCGATGCCGTGCATGCCGCCTTCGATGCGCCGCTTCTGGTTGCCGGGATCAGTGCGCTTGGCCTCGTCGTTTCCGAGGTGAGGAGCCGGGCGGCGGATCGCAGGGATTATCTGCGACGGCCGGATTTGGGGCGGCAGCTCGATGCCGGATCCGCCGAGGCCCTGGCGCGAGGCGCCACAAAACCGTGCCAGCTCGCGATCGTCATCGGCGACGGATTGTCGGCGGCGGCGGTCCATGTCCACGCGGTCGCGCTGGTAAAGAGCCTGTTGCCTCTGCTCGCGGCGGACAATGGTGTCGCGATCGGCCATGTCGTCGTCGCCTCAGGCGCGCGCGTCGCGCTCGGCGACGAGATCGGCGCCATTCTCGGCGCGCGCATGGTGGTGATGCTGATCGGCGAGCGGCCAGGCCTGTCCGCGCCCGACAGCCTCGGTGCCTACCTGACCTTCGCCCCGAAGCCGGGCCTGACCGATGCCGAGCGCAACTGCGTCTCGAACATCCATCACGCAGGGTTGAGCTATGACGAGGCGGCCTTCAAGATCGCCTGGCTCGTCCGCGAGGGACTGGCGCGAGAAGTCACCGGCGTGGCGCTCAAGGACGAGAGCGGCGATCCCCCGGCTCGAATCGGGACGATCCGGCCGGAATGACCGATATCAAGGGCCGAAATCGCCGCATGTTGATCCAATTTGTGCGCTTGCACGCGCTTGCGAGATGGCGTTTGGACCTGCTAAACCCGTCGCGGCGATTTCCCGCGCTTTTTCAAAGGGCAAGCCTCCCATCTGTATGGCGTTTTCAAGCCGATATGCGGGGCGCATAAGCTCACTGACCGAACCGATTTAGGAACTGGACAAGGCATGCTCGAAAAGCACAGCGAGAGTGAGGTTCATGTCGACAAGGTCGAGCAGGGGCCTACGTCCTCCATCGCCTTCGGGCTTGAGCGCATCGGGCTGATCGCCGTCCGGGCGCCGATCGTTTCCTGCATCGTCCTGCTCGTGCTGATCGTCGGCGCCGTGTTCGGCATCCATCGGATCAAGATCGACGATTCACTGTCGCAGCTGTTCCGCTCCAATTCCCGTGAATTCCACCAGTACGAAGAGGTGACGAAGAAGTTCCCGGCGGAGGAATTCGACGTTCTCGTCGTGGTCGAGGGCAAGACCCTGCTGGCGCGGAATAACCTCGAGAAGCTGCGCGACTTCGTCACCGATTTGCAACTGGTCGAGGGCACGCGCGGGCTGGTGTCGCTGTTCTCCGCCCGCCAGGCGCCGGCGCCGGGCAAGCTGCCGGCGGCGCTATTCCCGGGCGAGCTGCCTGAGGGCGCGGCCTATGACAAGTTCATCGAGACCGTCAAAGCCAACGAGATCATCCGCGGCAAGCTGTTGTCGGAGGACGGCACGCTCGCGCTGATCGTGCTCTCGCTCGATCCGGAGGTGGTTGCCTCCAGCAAGCTCACCAAGACCGTCGGCGACATCCGCGCGCTGATGAAGGAGGATCTCGGCCAGACTGGCCTCAGCGTGGAGCTCTCCGGCGTGCCGGTGATGCAGCTCGAGATCCGCAACGCGGTCGAGCGCGACGGCCTCACCTACAACATCCTCGGCATCCTCGCCGGCTGTGTCATCGCCATCATCTTCTTCCGAAAAATTTCCTTCATGATCGTGGCGGCGTTCCCGCCGATGATCGCGATCCTGCTGGCGCTCGGTGCGCTCGGCTGGGCCAATTTCAATCTCAACATGTTCCTGAACGTGATGACTCCGCTCATCATGGTCATCAGTTTCTCGGACTCGATGCAGCTTACCTTCGCCGCACGTGACCGGCTGATCGCAGGGCAGGACAAGTTCACCGCGTTCAAGAACGCGGTGCTGGTGGTGGGACCGGCCTGCGTGCTGACGCACGGCACTGCCGGCATTTCCTTCATCGCGCTTCAGTTCTCCGACTCAGACTTGATCCGCAAGTTCGGCGAGGCGGGTCTGGCCGCCACCATCATCGCGCTGGTCGCGGTGCTGTCGCTGGTGCCGGTGTTCGGTGTGCTGTTGGTGCGCAACGAGAAAGTCTTTGCGAGCAAGTTCCAGAGCGCGGATGCCGGCGTGCAGGCGCTGCGCAATTTTTGCTACTGGATCGCGGTGCGCATGGTGGGTCGCCCCGGCCTGTTCAGCCTGATCGCGGTCGTGTTCGTCGCCAGCCTCGGCGTCGTCTATGCCAATCTTCAGCCGCGCTACCGGCTTGCGGACCAGGTGCCGGACAAGCGTCAGGCCGTGGCCGCGAGCAACCGGCTCGACGCCAAATTGACCGGCGCCAATCCGGTCAACGTCCTGATCCAGTTCCCCAAGGGTGAATCGCTCTACTCGCCGGAGACCCTGCAAACCATCGCGGACGTTCACGCGATCGTAGAGAAGGCGGCCGGCGTTGGTAACGTCTGGTCTGTCGAAACCCTGCGCCGGTGGCTTGCGGAAAAGGCCGGCAGCGGCGACGTCGCGACGCTCAAGGAATATGTCAGCCTGATCCCTGAGCATCTCGTGCGGCGCTTCATCGATGCCGACCAGGATGCCGTCCTGGTCGCAGGCCGCGTACCGGATATCGATTCCAGCCAGCTTCTGCCCGTCGTGGACAAGCTCGATGCCGAGCTCGACGTCGTCCGCAAGAAGCATCCCGGTTACGAGGTGGCGGTCACCGGTCTCGCCGCGATTGCCGCACGCAACTCGGCCGGCATGATCGAGAAGCTCAACCGCGGGCTCACCGTCGAATTCGCGCTGGTCGCGATCTTCATCGGGCTCGCCTTCCGCTCCTGGGTTGTGATGTTCGCCTGCATCCTGCCGGGCATCTTCCCGGTGGTGATGTCGGGAACGGTGCTGTGGGCGATGGGTGAGGGGCTGCAATTCGCCAGTGTCGTGGCGCTGACCGTTTCGTTCGGCCTCGGCTTAAGCGCCACCATCCACTTCCTCAACCGCCTCAGGCTGGAGAGCAAGCCGGGCGTGGGTTCAGCGCTCGCGGTGGAGCGCGCGACCGTGCTGGTCGGCCCGGCACTGATCCTGACCACGTTGGTGCTGGCCTGCGGCCTCGTCGTCACCGTGTTCTCCGATCTGCCGTCGCTCCGGCTGTTCGGTTGGCTCAGTGCCTTCTCGATGGTGGCGGCGCTGGTCGCCGACCTCTTCATCCTGCGGCCGACGGCGATGTGGCTGATCAATCTGCACGCCAGGCTTCAGGGGCCGGACAAGCCCGCGATCTGAGCGGGGCGGCAGACGCTGCTTCTCTCAGGCTCACAGCACGGTGAGTTGCGAACGGCCCGATGCCCCACAGCACGATTCTGCGAATGTGGTCCATGTCAGCAAAAAGCCCCCGGCTCGCGAAAACCGGGGGCGTGTTCCTTATCTAGCGGGAAGGGCGATCAGCCCTTCGTCATCGTGATGTTGACGCCGCGGATCTCGCCCTTGGAGGAGATCTGCACCGTCTGCTTGGTGCCGTTGGTGCGCAGCGTCAGGTTGGCGGCAAAACCGTTGGCCTCGACGAACACGTCGATCTGGCCACCGCCGGCGGTGCCCTGGAGATTGCCGAAGATGTTGCGGCTGGCCTCGCTCCAATTGCCGGAGATGCGGTCGCCTTGGCTCGTCACGTCGCTGGTGAGGTCGAACTTGTAGCTGTCGGACGCGCAGTGCAGGGCCTGCTTCAGGTTGAGGCCGGTGCCGCCCACCTTGTAGTCCGCCTTGCAGCGGATGTGCTCGGTGGAGCCGTCGGACAGCGACACCGTGCCGGTGCCGCTCCACGCGCCGTCGAAGCCGGCAAACGGTCCGGACGACTGAGCGTGGCTCGCCGAAACCGAGAAGAGCAGCGCAGCCCCAATGCCGGCCGCCTTGATCGCTTGTCCAGATCGCCCAAAGAATTTCATCATAAATATCCCGTTTTGGAACGACGCCCGCTCATGACAGAACGTCTCGCCACATCGAAAGTTTAGTGTTCCGAGCCTGTGTCAGGTTCAAAGCCCAACCGTCCACGATGTCAGGCTCGCAAAGCGCTCTCGCCATGTTCCGCCCCTGGATTCGCTCTGTTTCTGCATATTTCTCGCGGAAAAGGCGGATCGACAGATGCAGCTCTGCAACAGGTGTCCAGCAAAACGCGGCCTGCCCGAATTATGACGTCGTATCAATCCCTTACATCTGGCAATGAAGACCTAGGGAAGACCTGATCTGGTCGGCGTGGCACCAATTTGGCCGCATTTACCAGTGCTTGTGCCTTCTCCGGTGCCGCTGTTTTCGCGGCAACTTGCCATCAGAACAATCCGTTCCCGTCGTCCGCCCTGTGCTGTCCGGGATCGGTGCGATTCTGCCGTCAGAATGAAGGAATACAATGCGTAAGCTTCTCGTCGCTCTCACCCTGCTGTCGGCCACCCTTTCTACGGCTGCGTTTGCCCAGCAAGGGCGTGGCACGGACGCCGAACAGAAGGCCTGCACACGCGATGTGCAGAAGTTCTGCCGTCCGGTGATCGATCAGGGCGATTTCGCGATCCTGGCCTGCCTGAAGGAAAATCGGCCGAAGATCTCGCAGCCCTGCGACCAGGTCCTGAAGAACCACAACCAGTAAGCTCGGCCGCTGGCCTACAATGGCGGATACCGGGCCGCCTTTTCGGGTCCGGATCCGGTAGGGCAGCCATCGAGAGACAGGATTGGTTTTGAGGCCGTATTCCCCTATATGGGGGCCGCGGCGGCCCCGCCGGCGTGAGCCCGTGCGGGCGAAAAAGCCTTCCTGTCCAAGCGATTGTTGACCAGCCCTCGATGACCTCTGCGAGCGAATTACGATCCGGCAAGGGTGACCGCGACGAGAATTTTCCCGTCGCGTCCTGGATCATTCATCCGCGTCATCGCGCGCTGATTCTGGCGTATTACAACTTCGTCCGCACGGCCGACGATATCGCCGACCACGCGACGCTGCCGCCCCATCAGAAGCTCGCTTATCTCGATTTGTTCGAGGCGGAACTGCTTGGCAAGGGCGACACCCAGGCCGAAGCCGTCGCCTTGCGGCGCGCGCTCGCCGAACGCGGCATGGCGCCGCGTCATGCGCTCGACGTGCTCGTCGCGTTCCGCATGGACGTGACCAAGCTGCGTTACGAGACCTGGGACGAGGTGATCCACTACTGCCGTTATTCGGCGATGCCGGTCGGCCGTTTCATGCTCGACGTCCATGGCGAGGATACCTCGACCTGGGCCGCATCGGACGCGCTCTGCGCGGGACTCCAGATCAACAACCACCTCCAGGATTGCGGCAAGGATTTTCGCGAGCTCAATCGCGTCTATCTGCCGCGTGATGCGCTGGCCGCGAGCGGCGCCTCCGTCGAGCAGCTCGGGCTCGCCGCCTCGCCGCCGGCGATGCTGGCCTGCCTTCAGGCGCTCGCCGTACGCAACGAAGCGCTCCTCGACGAGGGCAAGTCGCTGAGCGCGGAGATCAGGGATGTCCGTCTAGGCGTCGATGTCGCGGTGATCCAGGCCTATGCCGACCGCATCGTGCGCCTCCTGAAGGTGCGCGATCCCTTGCGCGAGCGGGTGCATCTGAACAAGTTTGAGCTTCTCATCTTCAGCCTCGCCGGCATGATCGGCGAAGTCGGCCGCCGTGCGATCGGGCGCAAGGCCATCTCCAGACCAGGGACTGCCCATGACGCTTGAGGCGACCACGCCCGGCGCCAATTATGGCTCGACCGCATCCGGCAGCTCCTTCTATGCCGCGATGCGCATCCTGCCGCGCGACCAGCGCGAGGCGATGTTCCAGATCTACAGCTTCTGCCGCCAGGTCGACGACATCGCGGATTCCGACGGCCCGCGCGACGAACGGCTCGCCGCGCTCCAGGTCTGGCGCAACGACATCGACGCGCTCTATCAGGGCTATCCGCCCGAGCGGCTGAAGGACTACGTCGCCTCCGTGAAGACGTTCGGACTGAAGCGCGAGGATTTCCTTGCCATCGTCGACGGCATGGAGATGGACGTGCCGCAGGACATCCGCGCGCCCGACATGGCGACGCTCGATCTCTATTGCGATCGGGTGGCGAGCGCCGTCGGGCGGCTGTCGGTGCGGGTGTTCGGCCTGCCGGAAGAGGACGGCATCTTGCTCGCCCATCATCTCGGCCGCGCGCTCCAGCTCACCAATATTTTGCGCGACATCGACGAGGACGCCGGTCTCGGCCGGCTCTATCTGCCGCGCGAAGCGCTGCTGCATGCCGGCATCACCTCCAACGATCCGAACCGCGTGATTGTCGAGCGGGCGCTGCCAAAGGTCTGTTTGCCGCTGGCGCAGCGCGCGAAGGTGTATTTCGAGCAATCGGACGAGATCATGAACCGCAACAGGCGCCGCGCGGTGCGCGCGCCGCGGATCATGTCGAAATACTATCACGCCATTCTTGACCTCCTGATCGCGCGCGGCTTCAACGCGCCGCGCGAACCGGTGCGTGTGTCGAAGGTCACACGCTTCGCGATCCTGTTCCGCTACGCTCTCATCTGATGCAAAACACAGCTCACATCATCGGCGCTGGAATTTCCGGCCTCTCCGCCGCTGTGCGGCTCGCCAATGCCGGCTACAAGGTCGCCGTGCACGAGGCGACGCATCAGGCCGGCGGCCGCTGCCGTTCCTATTTCGACGGCGCCACCAATCTCACCATCGACAACGGCAATCATCTGCTGCTGTCCGGCAACAGCCATGCGCGGGCCTATGCGCGCTCGATCGGTACCGAGGCGGGCCTGGTCGGGCCGGAGCGCGCGCAGTTTCCGTTCGTCGATATCAAGACCGGACAGCGCTGGCAGATCGATCTCGGCGATGGCCGACTGCCGACCTGGGTGCTCGACGAGAGCCGCCGCGTGCCCGACACCGGGCTCACCGACTATCTGAAGCTGGCGCCGCTGATCTGGGCGTCGGAGCAGACGCTGGTCGGCAAATCCATTCCTTGCGAGGGCACGCTCTATCAGCGCCTGGTGCAGCCGCTGCTGCTTGCAGCGCTCAACGTCGATCCACCCGAGGGCTCGGCCGGGCTTGCCGGCGCGATCGTGCGCGAGACGCTGCTTGCGGGCGGACAGGCCTGTCGCCCGTTGATCGCGCGCGACGGCCTCAGTGCCGTGCTGATCGAACCCGCCGTGAAGTTCCTGGCAGAGCGCGGTCATTCCGTTCAGCTCGGCCATGAGCTGCGTTCCTTCGTCAGCAATGACGGCAAGGTCGGCGCGCTGAATTTCGGCGGCGAGGATGTGATCCAGCTCGGTGCCGGCGATGTCATCGTGATGGCGGTACCGCCGCGCTCGGCCGCGAGCCTGCTGCCGGGCCTGAAGACGCCGACCGAATTCCGCGCCATCGTCAACGCGCATTTCCGCATTGAGCCGCCGCCGGGTTCGGCTGCGATCCTCGGCGTGATCGGCGGGACCGTCGAATGGCTGTTCGCGTTCCCGAACCGGCTTTCCGTCACCATCAGCAATGGCGATCGCCTCGTCGACATGCCGCGCGAGGAACTCGCGCAGGCGATCTGGAACGACGTCTGCAAGGCGGGCGGTGTGTCCGGCGAGCTGCCGCCGTGGCAGATCGTGCGCGAGCGCCGCGCCACTTTTGCCGCGACGCCGGCGCAGAATGCCCTGCGCCCGGGGCCGGTCACCGCGCTGAAAAACCTGTTCCTTGCCGGCGATTGGACTGCTACGGGATTGCCTGCAACCATCGAGGGATCGGTCCGGTCCGGTGATCGCGCCGCCGATCTGGTCCTGGCCGCCAAGGGATACTGACGAGCGGCCCTGACGGGCATTTGTCCCGGTCAATTGCAATCAACTATCGGAGTAATCGAGCCAGATGGATTCCGTGAACGCGACCGCCCGCGAAGCTTTGGAATCGAAGGTCCTGGAATCGAGCATTGCGTCGGCCACGCAAGGCGTCATCGGCATCCAGCAATCCGATGGCCATTGGGTGTTCGAGCTCGAGGCCGATAGCACGATCCCGGCCGAATACGTCCTGCTGCGCCACTATCTGGCCGAGCCGGTCGATGCCGTGCTCGAAGCCAAGATCGCAAATTATCTTCGCCGCGTTCAAGGCGCCCATGGCGGCTGGCCGCTGGTGCATGATGGCGCGTTCGACATGAGCGCCAGCGTGAAGGCCTATTTCGCGCTCAAGATGATCGGCGATTCCACGGACGCTGCGCACATGGTGCGCGCGCGTGAAGCAATTCACGCTCGCGGAGGCGCCGTTCACAGCAATGTCTTCACGCGCTTTCTGCTGGCCATGTTCGGCGTCGTGACTTGGCGTGCGGTGCCGGTGCTGCCGATCGAAATCATGCTGCTGCCGTTCTGGTTTCCGTTCCACATCAACAAGATCTCCTATTGGGCGCGCACCACCATGGTGCCGCTGATGGTGCTTGCTGCGCTGAAGCCGCGCGCGAAGAATCCGAAAGGCGTCGGCGTCGACGAATTGTTCCTCCAGGATCCGCGTTCGATCGGCATGACCGCGAAGGCGCCGCACCAGAGCCAGGCCTGGTTTACGCTGTTCAGCGCGCTCGACAGCATCTTGCGCGTGGTCGAGCCGATGTTTCCCAAGAGCCTGCGCCAGCGCGCCATCGATGCCGCGCTGGCATTCACCGAGGAGCGGCTCAACGGCGAGGACGGCATGGGCGCGATCTATCCGCCGATGGCCAACATCGTCATGATGTACGACGCGCTCGGCAAGGACGAGAATTTCCCGCCGCGCGCGGTCACGCGCCGGGGCATCGACAAGCTCCTGGTGATCGGCGACGACGAGGCCTATTGCCAGCCCTGCGTCTCGCCGATCTGGGACACGACGCTGACCGCCCACGCATTGCTTGAAGCCGGCGGCGACAAGGCGGTGCCTGCCGCCAAGCAGGGCCTCGACTGGCTGATCCCGAAGCAGGAGCTGGAGGTCAAGGGCGACTGGGCGGTGAAGCGGCCCGACGTGCGTCCGGGCGGCTGGGCCTTCCAGTACAACAATGCGCATTATCCCGATCTCGACGACACCGCGGTGGTGGTGATGTCGATGGACCGCATGCGCCGGGAGCACGGCACTGCCGGCTATGACGCGGCGATCGACCGTGCCCGGGAGTGGATCGAGGGCATGCAGAGCGCCGACGGCGGCTGGGCGGCCTTCGACGTCGACAATTTCGAATACTATCTGAACAACATCCCGTTCTCCGACCACGCTGCGCTGCTCGACCCGCCGACCGAGGACGTCACCGCGCGCTGCATTTCGATGCTGGCCCAGCTCGGCGAGACCGAGAAGACCAGCAAGCACGTCGCCGACGGGGTCGCCTATCTCAGGAAGACCCAGCACCCGGAGGGCTCCTGGTACGGCCGCTGGGGCATGAATTTCATCTACGGAACCTGGTCGGTGCTCTGCGCCGTCAATATGGCTGGAGTTCCCCACACCGATCCGATGATGCGCAAGGCGGCCGGCTGGCTGGTCTCGATCCAGAACAAGGACGGCGGCTGGGGCGAGGACGCGGTCAGTTACCGCCTGGACTACAGGGGTTGGGAGGCTGCCCCCTCGACCGCCTCGCAAACGGCATGGGCCTTGCTTGCCCTGATGGCGGTCGGCGAGGTTGAACACCCGGCCGTCGCCCGCGGGGTGGAGTACCTGATTGCAACACAGAACGAAAAAGGACTGTGGGACGAGCAGCGCTATACCGCCACAGGCTTTCCCCGCGTATTCTATCTACGGTACCATGGTTATCCGAAGTTCTTTCCGCTGTGGGCGCTGGCGCGGTATCGGAACTTGCGGAACACCAACAGCAGGGTGGTAGGGGTCGGGATGTGACTTTGGGGACGGGGGACTATGTTGCCGCGGGTCAGGCCGTTGACCCGCGGCCGATATTGATCGTGACCGGTCTGGTTCAGGAGGCCCGCATTGCGGCCGGGCCCGGAATGGCGGTCATTTGCTCGTCGAGCAGCCCGACCCAGTTGCGGGCACTGCTGACGGTGGTTGATCCCCAGACGATTCGCGGCGTCATCTCGTTCGGCGTGGCCGGCGGGCTCGACCCGACGCTGCGCTCCGGCGATGTCGTGGTGGCAACCGAGGTGCTCGCGGGCGATACCCGCTGGGCGGCCGGCCTGTCGCTCGGCCACGACCTCATCGACAAGCTGACCTCCGGCCGCCGCCGCGTGGTGCGCGGCAGTCTCGCCGGCGCCGAGGAAGTGGTCACGGGCAGCTCCTCCAAGGCGGCTCTGCATTCGGAGACCGGCGCGTCTGCCGTCGACATGGAAAGCCACATCGCGGCCGCCTACGCCGCCGAGGCCGGCTTGCCGTTCGCCGCGGTCCGCGTCATCAGCGACCCCGCCCATCGCGCGCTGCCCGCGCTCGCCCGCGCCGCGATCAAGCCCAACGGCCAGATCGACCTCGCCGCCGTGCTGCGCGGTATCGTGCGCAATCCGACAGCGCTGCACGGGCTGGTCTCGACCGGCATCGACTTCAACCGCGCGCTGCGCAGCTTGCGGGGCTGCCGCGACTTCCTGATCGGTACTGAGCTTGCCGACAGCGAGGCGCTGGTGTCTGAGACGGTCTGAGCAGGATTTTCGATCTGACGAAAGACAAAGGCCCGGTCGCCATAAGCGATCGGGCCTTTGTCTTTTGGTGTGTGTAGCCCGGGAGGCCGAGACCCCGGCAGGATGCTGGTTAAGGAAAGATTGAAACTTCGCAGCTAGAGTTGAGATGACGACGTCTCGACGAAGCATGCCCTTCCCGCAGCCATCCACGCCAGAACATTCATGCCGCATCTTGTCGACATATCGATTCGTGTCCGGACTTTCATCGCTTTTGGATTGGTCCTGCTCGTTACGATCGGGCTCGGCTCCTTTGCGCTCGTTCAAATCGCGGCCGTCGACCGGGCGGCAAACGACCTCGGCGGCAAGGCAATGCCCGCGCTGTTCCAGAGCAGCGAGATGCTCAATGCGGTCGTCAATTTTCGCCGGGAGGAAGCCAATCGTCTTCTGAGCGTGACGCCTGAGGATGGGCGATACCGCGAAGGGCTGATGGACAAATACGCGGCGAAAGCCGTCGACATCAGGAAGACCTATCAACCCAATGCTGCCGAGGAAAAAACGGCGATCGCCCAGTTCGATTCGACCTGGCCGGAATTCCAGAAATCCACAGTCTCGGTCGTGGATGCGCTCAAAGCCGGGGACAACGCCGCGGCTCGCAAATACTACGTCGGTGACAACAGAAACCAGTTTGACGCGCTCAACCTGACGCTTGCGAAGATCGTCGAGCTGAACGAGCGGGCGGGGCGCCAATCCTATGATCTGGTCAATGCCGCGACGGATCGGGCGCGCCTCGGCGTCATCGTCGCCCTGGTCGTCGCGACCTGCATCGCGCTTGCCGCCGGCATGGTCACGGTCCTGACCACGGCATCGCCGATCCGGCGGTTGACCGGCGTGATGGCGCAGTTGAGCGGCAACGATCTGCACGTGACAATTCCTGATGCGAACCGACGCGACGAAATCGGCGCGATGGCGCGCGCCGTCGAGATCTTCAAGACCGGTCTCATCGAAGCCGACAGGCTGGCCGCGGTTCAAAAGGCCGACGAAGCGGAAAAGGCCCGCAGGGTCGGCATGATCGATGCCCTGGTCTCCGACTTCGACGCGCGGTCGTCCGACGCGCTGTCGAGTTTTGGAGCGGCGGCATCGCAGCTCGACTCGACGGCCCAGAGCATGTCGGCACTCGCAATGGAGTCGACCCAGCAGACCAACATTGCTGCCACGGCAGCGGCCGCGACGACGACCAACGTCCAAAGCGTGGAATCGGCTGCCGAAGCGATGGCGACCAGCATTGCCGATATCAATAGCCAGGTTGGATACGCCAAGGAGATTGCGGACCGCGCGTCTGACGACATCCGGCGAACCAGCACGACCGTTGTCGGCCTGACCGAGGCCACCCAAAAGATCGGGGAGATCGTCACGCTGATCCAGGCGATTGCCGCCCAGACCAATCTGCTGGCGTTGAACGCCACGATCGAAGCGGCTCGGGCCGGCGAGGTCGGCAAGGGATTTGCCGTCGTGGCAGCGGAAGTGAAAGGGCTGGCCACCCAAACGGCGAAGGCGACGGACGAGATCGCGACACAGATCGCCGCGGTTCAGAAGGTCTCCGGCGAAACGTCGTCGGCCATCCAGGGAATCGGCACGACCATCGAGGAGCTCAACGCGATCTCGACCCGCATTGCCGGCGCCATGGAACAGCAGGGCGCCTCGACCCACGAAATCAGCCGCAACGTCAAGCAAGCGGCTGCCGGTACCCGGGAGATGGCCGACACCATGGTCCACGTGACCCGTGCTGCCGGCGAATCCGGTACGGCGTCCGCCCAGGTGTTGCAGGCGGCATCAGATCTCTCGCTTCGGTCCAAATCCCTGCAGTCGCAAGTCGCAACCTTTTTGACAGCGATCAAGACCGCCTGATTGCGGTTCGGCAGCATCACCGCAATCTGGAATGGGCCATGCCATTCGGCGGCCGTGTCGAATTACGGAATTGCGGTGACTATTCAAGTTTAAGTGACGTGTCCGGCCAGATCATTTCTTACAAGCGTCGAAATATTTGCACAGCGCCGATGTTTCTCATGCTGATGACAGAAACAATCGGATCCCCGATACCCCCGGCTGCACTGGTCTCCTTGGCGACGTCGGTGCCTCCCCACGTGTTTTTACAAGAGGACGTGCTGACGGCGGCATGGGATGTCTTCGGCGCCCGCTTTCCCGAATTCGAACGGTTCTCAACCATCTTTTCGAATACCGGAATCGTCAAGCGTCACGGCGTCAAGCCGTTCGACTGGTATCTCGAACGACGAGGCTGGCCGGAACGCACCGAGGCCTTTCTCGAAGGAGCTGAAGCGCTATTTATCGATGTCGCCGAGAAGGCGCTGGCGAGCGCGCAACTTGCCGGCGTCGATGTCGACGCTGTCGTGACCGTCTCTTCCACGGGAATCGCGACACCAAGTATCGAGGCGCGCGTCGCCCGCCGGATGGGCTTCCGGTCCGACGCGATGCGTGTACCGGTGTTTGGTCTTGGCTGTGCGGGCGGGGTTTCGGGTTTATCGATTGCATCGCGCCTCGCCCAAGCGCGGCCTGGCACCAACGTGCTGCTGGTCACGATCGAGCTTTGCTCACTCGCGCTTCGCCTGGACGAACTTACCAAGGCCAACATCGTTGCCGTCAGCCTGTTCGGCGACGGCGCTGCTGCAATCGTGTTGCGCGCGGGCGATGGCGGCTCGACGCAGATCGAGGCTACCGGCGAACATCTTTGGCCGGATACGCTTGGCATCATGGGATGGAGTGTCGACCCGGAAGGATTCGGCGTCATCTTTCGCCGCACCATACCTGATTTCGTCACGAGGCATCTCAACTCCGCCGTGACGGAAATTCTCTCCAGAATGCGCCTTTCGATGGAAGACATTGACCGGTTCATCTGCCATCCCGGCGGCACGAAGGTTGTCAGTGCATTGGAAAGCGCGCTCGCGCTCGACCAAGGCACGCTTTCCCATGAACGGCAGATTATCGCCGACTTTGGCAACATGTCGTCACCCACTGTGTTGTTCGTGCTCGAGCAGGCCCTCGCGAAGGGGTTGCCGGTGCGGTCGCTGTTGACGGCGCTCGGACCCGGCTTCACCGCGAGCTGCGTCGCGCTACGGCACACTGCGTGACGTTTGCTGAACTCATTCTCGGCGCCATCACGCTGCAGCGCGTCGGCGAACTCGTCATTTCGCGCGCCAACACTCGAAAGCTCCTGGCCAGGGGCGCCGTTGAGGTGGCACCCCGGCATTATCCGTTGATCATCACGGTTCACGCAGCCTGGCTGTTGTCGCTGTGGGTGTTTGGACGCGATCAACCGGTGAATGTCGCTGCCCTGGCCGGCTACCTTATCCTTCAGTGCCTTCGCTTCTGGGTCATCTGGACGCTCGGCTCACGATGGACGACGCGGATTATTGTTCTGCCCGAACAAGCGCTCGTGTCAGCGGGACCCTATCGATTTCTGTCGCATCCCAACTATGCGGTGGTTGCCGGCGAGATCGCCGTGCTCCCTTTGGTTCTCAGTCTTCCGCTGCTGGCCGTCCTCTTCAGCATCCTCAACGCTACGGTTCTCGCGATCCGCATCCGGGCAGAAAACCGCGCTCTCGCCGCATCCCGTAAGACATTGCGCGTGGCGCATGGTCATTGAACGGGTTACCGAGCCCAGTGCGGCGACGTGGCTTGGCTTCGTCCTGATGTGCCTGGGCATGTTCATGGCGATCCTCGACATTCAGGTCGTCGCCACTTCCCTACCCACGATCCAGAGTACACTCGCCATATCGCGAGAGGCGATGAGCTGGATTCAAACCGCGTATTTGATCGCCGAGATCATCGCCATTCCACTGACCGGGTGGCTTACGCGCGCGCTGACGCTGCGATGGCTGTTCGTTACTGCGATCAGCCTCTTTACCCTGGCCTCCATCGGTTGCGCGTTCAGCGGCAGTTTCACGACGCTTGTCGGCTTCCGCGTGCTTCAGGGATTTGCTGGCGGCGTGCTGATTCCGGCGGTTTTCTCCGCTGTCTTCCTGCTGTTTCCGATCCGTTTGCATCCCGTTGCGACCACCATGGCCGGCATCATGGCCGTGCTGGCGCCCACGGTCGGGCCGGTGGTCGGTGGCTGGATCACCGACACGTGGTCCTGGCATTGGCTGTTTCTGATCAATGTCGCCCCCGGTGCGATCGCCGCACTCGCCACGCCAATGCTGCTCCCGCGCGAACGACCGCGGTTTTCCAATCTGGTCACACTCGACGTGCCTTCCCTCGCACTTCTTGCGGTTTCGCTTGCATGCCTGGAGATCGGCCTGAAGGAAGGCCCGCAACACGGGTGGCTTTCGCCATTCTGCTTTATCCCGATTGTCTTGAGTGCTGCCGCGGCAACTTTCTTCACCATCCGAACACTCAGGGCCGCGCATCCGGTGGTCGATCTGTCGACATTTGGATCTCGCTCGTTTGCGATCGGTTGCGCATTGAGCTTCTTCCTTGGAATTGGATTGTTCGGCTCGGTCTATCTCATGCCGGTCTTCCTCGCCTATGTTCGACATCATGACGCATTTGAAATCGGCACGATCATGCTCGTCACCGGCGTTTCGCAGCTTGCCACCGCGCCGATTGCGGGCCTGTTGGAAAGCAGGTTCGATCCCCGTTGGTTGTCGGCGGCGGGGTTTGGTCTGTTCGCGATCGGACTGGGTTGCAGTGCATTCGAGAGCCGTGTCGCCGACTTCCACGAAATGTTCTGGCCGCAAGTCTTGCGCGGCGTTGCGATCATGTTCTGCCTGCTGCCTCCGACACGGCTGGCGTTGGGCTCGCTGACCGCATCACGGGTACCCGACGCAAGCGGCCTGTTCAATCTGATGCGAAACGTCGGGGGCGCAATCGGTATCGCGCTGATCGATACGATCCTTTATGGGCGCACCGGCGCGCACGCCGACGCTCTGCGCGAGCGTCTGATTGCGGGCGATGTGACTGCGGCTCAGGCGATCGGGCTTGACCTGACGTTGTTTACCCATCGCCCTGCGGGGGTCTCCGATGCCACGATTGAAGCCTATCTGCGTCCCATGGTCGAAAAGGCCGCATTCGCACTCAGTGCCAACGAAGCCTGGGCGCTCCTCGCTTGCGCGGCGCTGCTCGGACTATTGCTGATTCCGTTCGCGGCCGGTTCCTCGGAAGGCACTGATGCAGGGACGGACGAGCTTTGAACAACGCCACTGCCCATGCCTGATCAGCACGTCTCGGCAAGCCGGATGTAGCCTGGTGCGATTTTCCTTCAGGCAGGCCAGAATAGTAAAGTCGCCTTGATCCATCCACTTGCGGCAGAGTCGCTCAACGTCGTGGGTGCAGGCCTTCTCATCCTGGTCGCTACCAGCGTGCTGAGCGACGCTTTCGGTCGATAGGCTCGCGAGCAATGCGAGGGCCAGGAGAATTTTATTCATTGCGTTTCCTTCCTCTCTTGCAGTCGTCTTGTTCAACGGTCGTAGAGTGCCGCAATGCAGCTTCATTCCATGACCATCGCATGGTCGTTGCTCGCCTCGGACGCAGCACGCCGCAGCAGCAGCACCAGGGGGATGGCGCCCAGTGAGAGGAGCATCATCAGTTTGAAATCGTCGATGTAGCTGATGATGGAAGCCTGATTCTGGATGACCTGATCGAGGGCAGCCCGTCCTGAGGCGGTCCACGGACTCCACGCGTGTGCCATGACGCTGTTCCTGAAGCCGGGATTAACCGCCGTGACATGGCTTCCGATGATGGCATGGTTGATTTGGCCATTCCTCGTCAGAAGATAGGAAACGACGGAGATTCCCACGCTGGAGCCGACGTTTCGCGAGAGGTTGTACAGACCGGTTGCGTCGGGCCGCTGCTCCGGGGCAAGCGTGGCAAAGGTCACGGTGGTCAGCGGGACAAAAAGAAATCCAAGACCCGCGCCCTGGATGAATCCAGTCACTGCGATCGTCCATTGCGAGACGTCGGGGGTCCAACCGGTCATGTCATACAGGGCCCATGCCGTCAGCAGCAGGCCAATCATAAGGAGTATCCTGGTGTCGATCCGCCCGATCAACCTGCCGACCACGAACATGCAGACCATGGTCCCAATACCGCGCGGGCCCATGACGAGCCCGGCCGTGACGACGGGGTATCCCATCAGCGTTTGCAGATAGGGCGTCATCAGCGCCAGCGAAGCCAGATAGGTTATGCCGACGATGAAAATGA
The DNA here is from genome assembly GCF_000938255.1 of Bradyrhizobium sp. LTSP849. GTDB lineage: Bacteria > Pseudomonadota > Alphaproteobacteria > Rhizobiales > Xanthobacteraceae > Bradyrhizobium. The sequence continues at coordinate 321,225 of NZ_JYMR01000005.1, forward strand.
ACAGCATTCCCACCGTGAAGTTGCGATCGAGGAACAGCTTCGGATTGACGAATGAGTCGTCGGCCGTGAAGGTATGAACAAGGAAGACATAGAACGCCGATACCGCGACGACGGCCTCGATCAGGATCTCGAAGGAGGAAAACCAGTCGAGCTGCGCGCCCCGATCCAGAAAGACCTGCATCGCGGCGATAGCGATACTCAGGCTGCCAAATCCGACCCAATCGAGCCTGGCGGCTGCGCTGGTTTTGGTTTCCCGCAGGAAAAACGATATGCCAGCAAAGGCGAGAGCACCAAGCGGCACATTGATATAAAAAACCCAGCGCCAGGTGTAATGATCCGTCAGCCAGCCGCCGATGACCGGACCGAGCACCGGCCCGACCATCACGGACACGCCGAATAACGCCATCGCCGATCCCCGTTCTTCGGGGGTGTAGATGTCGAGCAGGATCGACTGAGACACTGGCACCAGCGCCGCACCGAAAAAGCCTTGTAGCAGGCGGAACGCCACGATCTGGACCAGCGACTGCGCGATGCCGCACAGCACCGACGCGATGACGAAGCCGGTGACCGCCGCCATCAGGATCCGCCGGCGCCCGAACTTGTTGACGAGAAAGCCTGATGGCGGGGTCATGATCGCGGCGGCCACAATGTAGGATGTGAGTACCCAATTGATCTGATCCGCGCTGGCCGAAACGCTCCCCTGTATGTAGGGAAGCGCGACGTTGGCGATTGTGGTATCCAACGCCTGCATGATCACGGCGAGGATCACGCAGGCCGTGATGGCGGGCCGGTTGATCGGCCGAGCCTCGACGGTCGCGGAATCAGTCATTTTCGTTTTCCGAGGACGAGGAGCTGAACAGGCCCGTGATGAAGCTGGGCAGTCCGCGCTCGTGTCCGGTATCGACGTTCAATTCCACGCTCATACCGACGCGCAATGACGGCATGTCGGGCGCATTGTTGACCCGGATGCGCATCGGAATGCGCTGGACAACCTTGACCCAATTGCCACTGGTATTTTCGGCCGGAAGCAATGAAAAGCTCGATGCCGACGCCGGGCTTATGCTTTCGACCGTGCCAACCCATCGCTTGCCAGGATAGCTATCGACGTCGACCGTCACCTTCTGTCCGGGCTTGACATAAGTCAGTTCCGTTTCCTTCGGGCTGGCTTGAATCCAGACATGATCGGTCGACACAATGTTGAATGCTGTTGCTGCGGCGGCGAGATATTGGCCAGGCTGCAACGACGGCACGTTGGTCACGATTCCGGCGAAGGGTGCTTTGACAACGGTATGGGACAGCTGGCGCGCAGCCTCGTTCCGTGCAGCCAGCGCATCCTTGTAGCGTGGATGATCCTCAATCGGCGCATCCGGATTATTGTTCAGGTTTGCGGCGATTCCGGCAAGCTGCGCTTCCAGCGAGGCGAGCTTTTGCTGCGATGCTTGCAGCGTATTGCGGGCCGCGTCAAACGTCGCCCGCGGTGTGAAGTCGTTGGTGATCAACTGTTGCTGGCGCTTGAAGTTGACATTGTTGAAATCGACGTCTGTTTTGGCCTGTTCGACCTGGCTCTGCATGTTGCGGTAGCTGGTCTGCAGCGCGACAAGATCATTCCGGGTGTTTCCGATCTGGGCTTCAGCCCGATCCAGCGCCAGCCGAAATGGCAGGTCGTCCAGCTTGAACAGCACATCGCCCTTCGCGACCTTCTGGTTGTCGTGGACGAGTACGTTGGTGACAATCCCGGAAACGTCGGTAGACAATCCGACCATGTCGGCCTGGACGTAGGCGTTGTCGGTCGACATGACAGCGCCCCCCGTCACATAGAGATAGCCGCCGACGATCAGCGCCACCGGCAACAAGGCAAACATCAGAACCCGCTTTCGGGATTTTTTCGGCGCTCCCGGAGCGGCCGACGCAGGCCGGTGGTGCGGTTCGCCGGGCGACTTGCGATCGTCCGATCGCTCTTTCGCTGCCGGCTCGGCGGCTGCGTCTGTGTCTTGAGCGTCCCTCGCCTCGGGCGGATGGCGCGTCAAACGATAGACCTTGTCCTCAGCGCCCTGTGAATCACTATGGGTGATGGCCTTTTCGCTGTCGGCACCGTGCCGTTTGGGATTTACTTCGCCGGTACTGCCCATGACTTGCTCGCTTCTGCTTTTCCTCCGAAGTCGCACGCTTCGGTGAGGTTGAGTTTCAAAACTTTGAGGGTCTCCAGCAGGCGCAAACCTTCCGACTCGGATAGACCGGTCAGCGCCTCGCGGCGGGTGATCTCGCCGAGCTTGCGTGCCTGCATCAGCTTTGGCCGGGCAGCCGGCGCAAGCCGGAGGATCCGGACCCGCCGGTCCGACGAATCCGGATGTCGCTCGATCAGCCCGCAAGCCTCTAGCTTGTCCAAAATCCGCGAAAGCGTGATCGGCTCGATGTCGAGGAGTTCTGCCAATCCGCTTTGGTTGATGCCTTCGTTCTGAGCCAGATAGGCCAGCGCCTGCCATTGCGATCGCGTCAGCCCGGATTCGCGGGAAATCTGCTCAAACCTCTTCCTGAGCAGCCGCGCGACTTCGTGCAGCAGAAAACCAAGGGTGGGGGATTCGACTTCCAAGGCTCTCAAACTCCTACGTAAGCTTATGATAAGCTTGCTTATGAATCTGATAAGCTTGCTTATGAAAAATGCAAGCGCACCCCCTCTGGAAACACGCCATCGTGAAGGGGGCAGGTCAGCGTCTGAAGGAATCGGAACAGGCGCGAAGTGCTTGCTCGGCGCGTGATCCGAGGACGAGGGAACGGAGCGCTGTGATCGGCGCTCCTCTCGACGCTTCAGCGCAGGAGAACGCTTCGCGTTGGAGGCGCAATCGTTACGGACGGCAATGGACAGGCTCGATTTTTGCCAACGCTCTTCTCTGAAAAATTCGGTCCAGTCCCGCAAGGAGGAGAGGGGCGCAGTCCGCGCATTGACTCCACGCCTCCCCGCTGCCGCTTGAGCTGGACAAACGAAAAGGCCCGGCCGCCATTGGCGACCGGGCCTTCTCTTTTGATGTTCGTAGCTCGAAATCCAAGGCCTCTAGCGCGGAAAGACTGTCCCGGATTTCGCTTGCGCTCATCCGGGCTACAGATCTTCGTGCTTACGCGGCGGTTGAAGCCTTCCGGGCGGCCTTCTCCTGAGCGGCGGCGGCCTCGTCCTTGCGGATCTCCGACAGGCGCTTCTGCACTTCGGCCGAGAAGATGTACTGCGCCGGGCGCTGCTTCGACATGTCGATCTCCGGCGCCATCGGACCCGTGGTCCTGATGCCGCGTAGCGACACCCACATCGCCTTGATCGGGTTGTTGAGCGCTGCGGTCGCCGCCGTCGGCTCGTAACCGCAATGGGCCATACAGTCCGCGCACTTCTCGTACTTGCCGGTGCCGTAGGTCTCCCAGTCCGTGGTGTCCATCAGCTCCTTGAAGGTTTTTGCGTAGCCTTCACCGAGCAGGTAGCAGGGCTTCTGCCAACCAAAAATGTTGCGTGCGGGCATGCCCCAGGGCGTGCACTCGTATTCCTGGTTGCCGGCGAGGAAGTCGAGGAACAGGCCGGAATGCATGAAGTTCCACTTCTTGCCCTTGCCCATTGCAAAGACGTCGCGGAACAGCTTCTTGGTCTTGGTGCGGTTGAGGAAGTGCGCCTGGTCCGGCGCACGCTCATAGGCATAGCCCGGCGACATCGAGACGCCGACACCGAGCTCGACGGTAAGGTCGAGGAATTTTGCGATCTCTTCGGCCGGATGGCCGTCGAAGATGGTGGCGTTGACGTTGACGGTGAAGCCGCGCGCCTTCGCCGCCTTGATCGCGGACACGGCGCGGTCGAACACGCCCTTCTGCGACACGGCCTTGTCGTGATGGTCCTTCAGGCCGTCGAGATGCACGGAGAAGAACAGATAGGGCGAGGGCTCGAACAGATCGAGCTTCTTCTCGAGCAGCAGCGCGTTGGTGCAGAGCGAGACGAACTTTTTGCGCGCCACGAGGCCGCGCACGATCTCGCCGATCTCCTTGTGGATCAGCGGCTCGCCGCCGGGAATCGCCACCATCGGCGCGCCGCACTCGTCAGCCGCGTCCCAGCACTCCTGTGCGGTCATGCGGCGGTTGAGGATCGCATCCGGATAGTCGATCTTGCCGCAGCCGACGCAGGCGAGGTTGCAGCGGAACAGCGGCTCCAGCATCAGCACGAGCGGATAGCGTTTGCGGCCAAGCATTTTCTGCTTGAGCAAATAGCCGCCGATACGCATTTCCTTGAAGAAGGGGATAGCCATTACACGTTTTCTTTCTGGGCTTGGAATTCGGGTAGGTCAGCTCGCAGCCAGTTGGGCCGGAAGCCTGAATTCGATGTTTTCCTCGCGGCCCGGGAGCACCGACACCGTCACCGGTCCGATCCGCCGCAGCGCTTCGATCACGTCATCCACCAGCACCTCGGGCGCCGAGGCGCCGGCCGTGAGGCCGACGGTTCTGGCACCTTTCAACCACTCCGGATTGAGCTCGCGGCCATCGGCGATCAAATAACTCGCGACGCCGGCCTCAGTGCCGATTTCGCGGAGCCTGTTCGAGTTCGAGCTATTGGCAGCGCCCACCACCAAGATCACGTCGACCAGCTTACTCAAGTCCCTTACCGCAGATTGGCGGTTCTGTGTCGCATAGCAGATATCCCGGATGTCGGGGCCTTGAATATCTGTAAATCTGGCCTGAAGGGCCCCGATAATGTCCCTGGTGTCGTCGACCGACAGCGTGGTCTGGGTGATATAGGCCACAGGCGTATCGACCGGCAGCGTCAGGGCCTTAACCTCGTCGACACTCTGGACCAGCAGCACGGGGCCGGGAACCTGGCCCATCGTGCCCTCGACCTCGGGATGGCCGGCATGGCCGATCAGGATCAGGGTACGGCCCTTGGTGATGTAGCGCTTCCCCTGATTGTGAACTTTCGTGACCAGGGGGCAGGTGGCGTTCAGCACCGGAAGGTCGCGCGCGGCGGCCTCTTCCTCGACGCTGCGCGCGACGCCATGGGCGCTGAAAACGGTCACTGCCTTCGGCGGAACCTCAGACAGCTCCTCGACGAAGATCGCACCCTTATTCTTCAGGCTCTCGACGACGTATTTGTTGTGCACGATCTCATGGCGCACGTAGACGGGCGGGCCGTACTTCTGGAGGGCCCGTTCTACGATCTCGATCGCCCGCACCACGCCCGCGCAAAAGCCGCGCGGCTGCGCTAGATAAACTTCCATTGGACGCCCATCACGCAAGTTGCACCAATCCGCTCAATTGTCCCTGGCGGCACCCCGATACTGGCCGATGTTGCAATATCCGCACCATTGGCTTCGCGACCGCGGTAACCGCCCACCCCATCTGGGCCCTAGCGCATGCAAGCACAGCACTTTGTGTCAAAAAATCGGCAGCAAGGAAAGGTGGAATGAACCTTGGGTTCCCTATAGAGCTAATCTCGCGGTATTATAATATGGTATTTTGTGTGCGCAAAATGGCGACGTTTGTGCTCACCCCTTCGTCACTTTCCCGCCTCAAGTCACCGGCTATACCGACCGCCCCGCAAGATTTTGCCATGGTCTCCCGGCGTTTACTTCGAACCTTGTTCCCGCGAGACGCACTCAAAACAGCAATAGGTTTCGCTCCGGAACTCCGATAAACAGCGGGCGTTTCCGGCAAGCTGTTAACACTAGAAAGAAAATACGTGCTGCAAAGCGTCGTCGTTGCCATCGTCAGGGCCTGCACCCGGTTTGCCCCCCTCGTCGTCGTTCTCGGGCTCCTGTTGGCGGTCGGGGCGGGCTATTACACGTCCCAGCACTTCGCCATCAACACCGACATCAATTCGCTGATTGCCCAGAATCTGGACTGGCGCCAGCGCGACCAGCAGTTCGACCGCGCCTTCGATCGCGATGCGACGATTCTCGCCGTCGTCGAGGCCAAGACGCCGGAGATGGCGACTGCGGCTGCGGACGCGCTCTATGCCAAGCTGAAGGACAACAAGACCGACTTCCAGTCGATGCAGCAGCTCGGCACCGGCGAGTTCTTCGAGAAGAATGGCCTGCTGTTCCTGCCGACCGAGGAAGTCGGCAAGATCACCAGCCAGTTCGAATCCGCGGCCCCCCTGATCGAGATCATGGCTGGCGATCCCTCGATCCGCGGCCTGACCGGCGCGCTGGAGACAGGACTTGCCGGCGTCAAGCGCGGGCAAGTGAAGCTCGACAACACCGAGCGGCCGTTCAACCAGATCGCCGAGACGGTCGAGACCGTGCTCAACAAGGGCAATGCGAGCTTCTCCTGGCGCGAGCTCGTCAGCGACCAGCCGCTGTCGGATTCCGACAAGCGCGCCTTCATCGAGTTCAAGCCGGTCCTCGACTACAACGCGCTGGAGCCCGGCAAGGACGCCACCGACGCGATTCGCAAGGCCGCCGCCGATCTGGATTTCCCGACCAAATACCAGGCGCGGGTACGGCTGACCGGTCCGGTCCCGATTGCCAACGAGGAATACGCCACCGTCCAGGAAGGCGCCGTCGTCAACGGCATCGGCACGGTGGTCGTCGTGCTCTTGATCCTGTGGCTTGCGCTGCACTCCTCGAAGATCATCTTCGCGGTGTTCATCAATCTCTTCGTCGGTCTCGCGCTGACAACCGCCGCCGGCCTGATGATGGTCGGCTCGTTCAACCTGCTGTCGATCGCGTTCGCCGTGCTGTTCGTGGGACTGGGCGTCGATTTCGGTATCCAGTACAGCGTCCGCTACCGCTCGGAGCGCTATAAGCACGACAATCTCTCCGGCGCGCTGGTGCTTGCCGCGAAGCGCTCCGCGGTGCCGCTGTCGCTGGCGGCGATGGCGACCGCCGCCGGCTTCCTCTGTTTCCTGCCGACCGACTACAAGGGCATCTCCGAGCTCGGCCAGATCGCGGGCGTCGGCATGCTGGTGGCGTTCATCTCCAGCATCACCATCCTGCCCGCGATGTTGAAGCTGCTGAATCCGCCCGGCGAGATGGAGCCGGTCGGCTATGCCTTCCTGGCGCCGCTCGATTACTTCCTGGAGAAGCACCGTGTGTTGGTTGTGGGCGGCACATTGCTGCTGGCGATCGCCGGCCTGCCGCTGCTCTACTTCCTGAAGTTCGACTTCAACCCGATGAACCTGCGCAACCCGAAGGCGGAATCGATCGCGACCTTCCTCGACCTGCGCAAGGATCCCAACACCGGCGCCAATGCCATCAACGTGATGACCACGTCGGAAGAGCAGGCGAAACAGGTCGAGGCCAGGCTCGAGAAGGTGCCGGAAGTGCTGCGGGTGATGTCGCTCGACAGCTTCGTGCCGGAGGATCAGCAGCCGAAGCTGAAGCTGCTCGCACAGGGCGCCAAAGTGCTGAACCCCGCGCTCAATCCGGACCAGATCGACGCGGCGCCGTCCGACCAGGAGAACGTCCAGTCGCTGCAATCCTCGGTCGACAATCTGCGCCGGACCGCCGGTGACGCCAAGGGCCCGGGCGCCGTCGCCTCGCGCCGGCTCGCGGACGCACTGGAGAAGCTCGCCAAGGCCGACGAGGCGACCCGCAACAAGGCACAGGACGTGTTCGTCACGCCGATGAAGATCGTGTTCGACCAGCTCAGGAATGCGATGCAGGCCGAGCCGGTCAGCCTGAAGTCGCTGCCGCCCGATCTCGTCAACACCTGGAAGAGCAAGGACGGCATCACCCGCGTCGAGGCGCTGCCGAAGGGCGATCCCAACGATAACGACACGCTGCGCAAGTTTGCGGCAGCGGTGCTCGCTGCCGAGCCGACCGCGATCGGCGGCCCGGTCTCGATCCTGAAATCCGGCGACACCGTGGTGAACGCGTTCATCCACGCCGGTATCTATGCGTTGCTGGTGATCGGCCTGTTGCTCTGGGTCACGTTGCGGCGGATCACCGACGTGCTGATGACTTTGGTGCCGCTTCTGGTTGCCGGCGCGGTGACGCTCGAGATATGCGTGCTGATCGGCCTGCCGCTCAACTTCGCCAACATCGTCGCGTTCCCGCTGCTGCTCGGCGTCGGCGTTGCCTTCAAGATCTACTATGTCGTGGCCTGGCGCTCGGGCAGGACAAACCTGCTTCAAACCAGCCTGACGCGCGCGATCTTTTTCAGCGCGCTGACGACGGCGACCGCGTTCGGCAGCCTGTGGCTGTCGAGCCATCCGGGCACATCCAGCATGGGCAAGCTGCTGGCGCTCTCGCTGGTGACGACGCTCGCCGCCGTGCTGCTGTTTCAGCCGGCCCTAATGGGCAAACCCCGCAATCTCAGGGAGTAGGCAGATGTCACCGACGGGGTCGGCGGCGCCTTTCTGACCGGGCTTGGCCGCGGCGGCGCTCTTCGGAGCTCCCGTCGTCGGCGCAGGTGCCACGGCGCCCGGCGTTGCTGCGGCCTTGGGCGCCGCGCCGGTGGTTTTTGGCGCACCTTTGGCCATGGCATTGGCGGGGCTCAACGGGATCGGCGGCCCGACTCGGGTCCAGGTCTCTCCCCCGCACAGGAAACCCAGCACGCAGCCCTTGATTTCGAGCTGGTCGGTGCCAACCGGCGTGATGGTCGCGCTGTACATCTGACCATCTTTTGCGTTGTAGACCTGACCTTCCCATTGCTCGGCGCCGGCCGTCTTCTTCATGTCGTTCAGGATCGCCATGCCCAGCGTTGGCCTGTTCTTTTTTGAGACATCCGGGTTGTTGTCGTCGCGCCCGCCGGTCTGCTTTTCCCAGGAAACCGCGCCCCACATGTTGCCATTGCATTGGGCGACGCGGACATTGGCGACGCCGTCGGCGACCCTCCAGTCACCAGTCGGATCGGCGGCGAGCGCGGGCGTCAGGCAGGTGTAACCACCAGCCAGTATTATTCCGGTGTAAAGGGCCAAACGCATGAGTGTTCCTTGGTCGTACAACATGGTTTAAAGCTGTGCTTGCGAAGATGGTCCGAAAAAGGGCAAAAGGCCGCACAGACCCTTTTCCGTTTGCTGACCGTTTTCAGTTGACGAAGCGGCCCTCAACCGAAGTATGTAGCGGATGAACAGTCCAAATCCAGACATGTCTCAGCTATTCGCGGACCGTCAGGCCCAGCGCAGCGCCCTGCATAATCGGTACCTGAACGAGCAGTTCGTCCGGGTTCTCAAGACCATCGGCTATGATGTCGGCTTCCAGAAGGGGCAGGGGCAGTACCTCTACGATCGCGATGATGCGCGCTATCTCGACCTTTTGTCCGGTTTTGGCGTGTTTGCGATCGGGCGCAATCATCCGGTGATGCGCGAGGCGCTGAAAAGCGTGCTCGATGCCGATCTGCCCAATCTGGTCCAGTTCGACGTCTCGGTCCTCGCCGGCGTGCTCGCCGAGCGGCTTCTGAAATATGTTCCCTATCTCGACAAGGTGTTCTTCGCCAATTCCGGCGCCGAATGCGTCGAGGCGGCGATCAAGTTCGCGCGCGGCGCCACCGGCCGCCCGGGCATCGTCTATTGCGCCCACGGCTACCATGGCCTGACCTATGGCGCGCTGTCGCTGACGGGTGATTCGAACTTCCGCACCGGCTTCGAGCCTCTGCTGCCCGGCTGTACCTCGGTCCCGTTCAACGATCTCGCCGCGCTCGAAAAAGCGCTGGCCTCGCGCGAGGTCGCGGCCTTCGTCGTCGAACCGATCCAGGGCAAGGGCGTCAACATGCCCTCCGACGAGTTCCTGCCGGGTGCGGCCGCGCTCTGCAAGAAATACGGCACGCTGTTCGTCGCCGACGAGATCCAGACCGGCATGGGCCGCACCGGCCGCTTCCTCGCGGTCGAGCACTGGAACGTCGAGCCCGACATGGTGCTGCTGTCGAAGTCGCTGTCGGGCGGCCATGTGCCGGTCGGTGCCGTGCTGACGCGCAAGAGCATCTTCGACAAGATCTTCAACCAGATGGACCGCGCAGTGGTGCACGGTTCGACCTTCTCCAAGAACGATCTGGCGATGGCCGCGGGCATTGCCACGCTCGATGTCATGGAGTCCGAGAAGCTGATCGAGTCCGCCGCCAAGCGCGGCGCCGAGCTTCGCCTTGCGCTGACGCGCATGGTGCCCGGCTACGAGCTGCTGAAGGAAGTGCGTGGCAAGGGCCTTATGATCGGCATCGAGTTCGGTCCGCCAAAATCGCTGCGGCTCCGGGCCTCCTGGAACGTGCTGGAAGCTGCCAACAAGGGTCTGTTTTGCCAGCTCATCACCGTGCCGCTGTTCAAGGACCACAAGATCCTCACGCAAGTCGCCGGCCACGGCAGCCACACCATCAAGCTGCTGCCGCCGCTCACCATCACCGAAGAAGACTGCAACTGGATCGAGCGCGCCTTCGACGACGTCATCGCCGGCAGCCACAAGGTCCCCGGTGCGATCTGGTCGCTCGGCAAGACGCTGGTGGACAACGCGGTGAGAAGGTCGGCGTAGGCGGATCGCCGTCAGCTGTCGTCCTGGCGAAAGCCAGGACCCATATCGCGTGATCTCTCAATAGAATTCAGGGCCAGTACCACGCGATAACTTCGCTTCGTGGTAATGGGTCCTGGCTTTCGCCAGGACGACCATGTGGGAGCATTGCGTTTCATCAATGTCGCGCGTCGATGTCGCGCCGCTACCCCTCCACATTCGCCTTCATCGCCGCCTCGAACTTGTCGACGAATTCGGTGAGCTCGTCGTTGCCGATATCGCTGACGGCCCAGAAGTTCAGGCCGCGCTCGCCCCAGCGGCGGCAGTTGAAGCCCTGCATGGTCTGGGTCTTGGGCGGACGATGCTCGGTGCTCGAGGTCTGCGACACGAACAGGTTGACCACGTGCTGCCGACGCTTGTAGACGACCGCGCCGATGGCGCGTGCGTCGATATAGTCGAGCCGGCCGCCGACGAGGGTAAAGCCTTGCGCGGTGAGATCGATCACCGGTGGCGCAACGTCGAGCTTGCCGTTGAACCACGGTTTGACCGTATGCTGATCGGTCGAGACCACGTCGATGAGGTGGCCGGCCTGGAGCGAGCGCAGATGGGCGGAAACGACCTCCGAGAGAATGCGTTGCTGGTCGTCCTGGCGCAGCACGACGGCGACGACTCCGGAGGCGGCGAGTGCCGAGACCGCCGAGCCCATCGCAAAGCCGCGCAGCACGGAGCGGCGGCTCGGCTGGCGCTGCGGTTGCGGCAGCGACGCTTCGATACGGGAACGCAAGCCGGCCGGCGCGGTATAGCGCAGCTTGGTATCGGCAAGCACGCGCTGCATCTCGCGTTGCGCGGCAAGCTCGGCCGCGCAGGCCGGGCAGCTTGCGATATGGGCCTCGACCTCGCGCGCATGGCCGGCATCGAGCTCGTTGTCGAGCAGCGCGTGAAGCAGGATCTTTGCTTCGTCGCAGGTCATTTCGAGTGCTCCTCTTCCGCCGTCCAGGCCGCGCGCAGCATGGCGCGGGCGCGTGCGAGGCGGGACATCACGGTACCGACGGGGGCGCCGACGGCTTCGGCAATTTCACGATAGGACAGGTTGTTGATCTCCCGCAGCACGAAGGTTTCCTTGAACGGCTCGGCGAGCGCGTCGATCAACTTGCGAATGGCGCCGGCGTCGCGGCTGCGCAGCACCTCGGTTTCCGGGCTCGCCTCGGTCTCCTGCCACATCGGCGTCTGGTCGGCCGCGCCGGGTGTGTCCTCGATTCCGGCGTGTGAATGCGCGCGCCTTGCGTATTCGGCGTTGCAAACGTTGCGCAGGATCGCGAACAGCCACGGCTTCATCGCCGGACCGCGATAGCTGTCAAAATGCTTCAACGCACGCAGATAGCATTCCTGCACCGCGTCCTCGGCATCGGAGGCGTCGCGCAGCAAATAGCGTGCGAGCGTGTAGACGTCGTCGAGATAGGGCAACGCCGCCTCACGGAAGCGCTGCGCCTTCTGAAAATCGTCGCTGACGGGCATCGCCTCTCGCTTTGCCTCTTGCTGCGTTTGGTACGTCGTCTCGTGCTTCGTCTCGTTCTTGGCTTCGTCTTTGGGCCTGACCAAAGGCACGCGAGCCCGGCCGGCGTGGGACCACCGGCCGGGCAAGACAGAGATGCCTTGGTTGGAGATGTTACTCAACCTTGATCATCCCGGTCATGTGCGGGTGCAGTGAACAAAAATACTTGTAGTCGCCCGCATTGGTGAAGGTGAACGTGAATTTGTCGTCCGTATCCAGGGTCTTGGACCTGAACTTGCCGGCCGACACCACGGTATGGGGAATGTCGTCCCGGTTGGTCCAGGTCACCGTCGTGCCGAGCTTGATCTTGAGTTCCGGCGGCTGGAAGACGAAATTGTCGATGTGTACCTCCAGGTTGTCGTCGGCACGGGCGTTTGTGACGGGCAGCAGGATGGCCGCGGCCAAAGAAAGACCGAGGTCGATACTGAAGTCGCGGCGATTGAGTGTCTTCATTGTCAGCTTCCGTTCAGCCCTGAAGCGGCGTGTCGATGATGGCGAGCCGCTGCTCGTTCTGCTTGAAGTTGACGCTGGCGACCCCGAGCATCGAGCGGAGTTTTGCGTCCTCGACCTTCATCGGTCCCGGCGAGGGGGCGGTCCCCGGCGCCGGTTGCGGGAAAGCGGTCGAGCGTGCGGTGTGGAAGGTGACGTTGCCTTCGACCTTCTGCATCACCTGGTGGATGTGGCCGTTCAGCACGGTGACCGAGCCAAAGCCCTTGACGGATTCGAGCGCGCGGCCGCCGTCCTCGGTGCCCCAGCCCCATTCCGGATAGACGGTCCAGAGCGGGATATGGGCGAACAGCACGACTGGAGTGGATTTCGACTTGCCGCGGAGATCGTCCTCGAGCCAGGCAAGCTGCTCGGCGCCGAGATTGCCGAGACCGCCGCCCTTGAGGTCGACGACGTTGACGAGGCCGATGAAATGCACGCCGCCGGCGTCGAAGGAGTACCAGCCCTGGCCCTTGGTGCCGCGACCGTAGCGCTCGCGATAGAACTTCACCTCTTCGTCGAGGAAATCATGCTCGCCAGGCACGTAGTGCACGTCGAGCTTGCTCTGCGAGATGATGCGATCGGCATTGTCGAACTCGGCGGCCTTGGACAGATGGGTGATGTCGCCGGTGTGGATCATGAACGACGGCTTGACCGGCATTGCGTTGATCTTGTTGATGGCTTCCTCCAGCGTGCCCAGCGCATTGGGATTGGCCGGCTTGTCGAAACCGACATGGCTGTCGCTGATCTGGAGGAAGGTCATGCCGGGCGTGGCCGCGGTCGCGGCTTGCGCGGAATCGATGATGCCGAGCGAGCGCGGCACGCCGCCCGTGACGGTCCAGAGCACCCCGGTGCCGGCCCAGGTCATGCATTCCAGCACCTTGCGGCGGCTGACGCCGTCTTCGCCGTGATCGTGTCCGCTCATCGCACATCTCCTTTGGCCCGGAATTGGGCCGTCTGGGAGGTGATTGGGGGAGGGGCAGGTTTATTCGCGGGAGGCGATGACGTTTTCGTGAGGAAGAATCGTAGCCCGGATGGAGCGCAGCGAAATCCGGGATCGAGCGCCCGGCCATCCCCGGATTGCGCTTCGCTCCATCCGGGCTACGTACTGCGTCCGGGGCACATAGATGAACGGGCTTCAACTCCGAAAATTCCCGGACCGCCCGGGTCCGATCGAAAATCGGTGCTGACTGATCATGAGTTGAGCGTTGATGCGTGCTGGCCTGGATGGAGCGCAGCGCGGGGCCGGGCTACGCATTCACTTTCGCATCCTCCAGGATCATCGCCGCGCCTTTCTCGGCGATCATCGCGGTCGGCGTGTTGGTGTTGCCTGACGTGATCGTCGGCATGATCGAGGCGTCGACGATGCGCAGGCCGCTGAGGCCGTAGAAGCGCAAGCGTTCGTCGACCACCGCCATCGGATCGTTCGCCGCTCCCATCTTCGCCGTGCCGACGGGATGGAAGATGGTGGTGCCGATGTCGCCGGCGGCCTTCGCGAGCGAGGCATCGTCATCGCCGACAGTGGGACCGGGCAGATATTCGCTCGGGCGATATTTTGCCAGCGCCTTCTGCTGCATCAGCCGGCGCGTGGTGCGGATGGCGTCGGCGCCGACCTGGCGGTCATCATCGGTCGAGAGGTAATTCGGCGCGATGATCGGCTTCTCGTCTGGTGTCGTTCCGCGCAGGCGCACGGTGCCGCGCGAGGTCGGCTGGAGATTGCAGGCGCTAACGGTGATCGCGGGGAAGCGATGCAGGGGATCGCCGAATTTGTCGAGCGACAGCGGCTGCACGTGGAACTGGATGTTGGCGCGCGCGCGTGTCGCATCGGAGCGGGTGAAGATGCCGAGCTGCGATGGCGCCATCGTCAAGGGACCGCGGCGGCGGAAGGCGTAATCGAGCCCCATCAGGCCACGACGGAACAGATTGTAATAGGTCTCGTTCAATGTGCGCACGCCCTCGACCCTGTAGATCGCGCGCTGCTGGAGATGGTCCTGGAGATTGCGGCCGATGCCGGGCTTGTCCATTACGATGTCGATGCCGAGCGGCGACAACCAGTCCGCTGGCCCGATTCCGGAGCGATGCAGCACCTGCACCGAGCCGATGGAGCCTGCCGAGAGGACTACCTCGCGGCTGGCGCGCGCCTCGATGATCTCGCCGTTCTGGATGAAGCGCACGCCGACGGCGCGGCCCTGCTCGATGATGAGGCGGTCGACCAGCACGTTCTTCTCGAGCCGCAGGTTGGGACGGTTCAGCGCGGGCTTGAGAAACCCGCGCGCCGACGACCAGCGCCGGCCGCGCTTCTGGTTGACGTGGAAATAGCTCGTGCCTTCGTTGTCGCCGGTGTTGAAATCCGGAATGCGCTTGATGCCCATCTCCTCGGCGGCGTCGCCGACCGCATCGAGAACGTCCCACGATAGCCGCGGCGCCTCGATGCGCCAGCCGCCGCCTGTGCCGTGATGCTCGCTCGCGCCCAGGAAGTGATCTTCGAGCCGCTTGAACAGCGGCAGCACGTCGTCATAGCCCCAGCCGGTCATGCCGAGCTGGCGCCAATGATCATAGTCGGCGGCCTGTCCGCGCATCGAGATCATGGCGTTGATCGCCGATGAGCCGCCGATCACCTTGCCGCGGGGATAGGCGAGTGCGCGGCCGTTCAGCCCCGGCTCGGCCTCGGTCTTGAACATCCAGTCCGAGCGCGGATTGCCGATCGCGAAGAGATAGCCGACGGGGATATGGAACCAGATCCAGTTGTCGTCGCCGCCGGCCTCCAGGATCAGCACCCGGTTCTTGGGATCGGCCGAGAGCCGGTTGGCGACGATGCAGCCCGCCGTGCCGGCGCCGACGACAATGTAGTCATACTCACCTTCGAGCCGTCTTGGCATTCTACTTCCACCCGGATGGTCACTTGACGTTCCGTCCTAATAGGCAGACGCGGCGGATCGGGACAAGTCCGGCCATGCCGGGCGGGCAGGGCTAGGCTCCGATCTGAGGCAGTTGGGTGGACTGGCGCTTGCATGGTAGACAGTCCTGTATTCCCAACAAAGCTTGAGATCCTCCATGCCCATCGTGAACCGCGTCGCCGACCTTCAACCCGACATCCAGGCCTGGCGACGGGACATCCACCAGCACCCCGAGCTGCTGTACGACGTCCACCGCACCGCAGCATTCGTCGCGGACCGCCTGCGCGAGTTCGGCTGCGATGAGGTCGTGACGGGCATTGGCCAGACCGGCGTGGTCGCGGTGATCAAGGGCAGCAAGCCTGCCGGGGAGGGCCTCAAGACCATCGGCCTGCGTGCCGACATGGACGCGCTGCCGATCGATGAGCAGACCAACCTGCCTTATGCCTCGAAGAATTCGGGCAAGATGCACGCCTGTGGCCATGACGGCCACACCGCGATGCTGCTCGGTGCTGCGCGTTACCTGGCCGAGACCCGCAATTTCGCCGGCGATGCGGTCGTGATCTTCCAGCCCGCCGAGGAGGGCGGCGCCGGCGGTGCGGCCATGGTCAAGGACGGCATGATGGAGCGCTTCGGCATCGAGCAGGTCTACGGCATGCACAATGGCCCCGGCATTCCGATCGGCTCGTTCGCGATCCGGCCGGGCCCGATCATGGCAGCCACCGACGAGGTCGACATCATGATCGAGGGCCTCGGCGGCCATGCCGCGCGGCCGCACAAATGCGTGGATTCCGTGCTGGTCGGCGCGCAGCTGATCACCGCGTTGCAGTCGATCGTCGCGCGCAGCATCGATCCGCTGGAATCGGCCGTGATTTCGATCTGCGAGTTCCACGCCGGCAACGCCCGCAACGTCATTCCGCAGACTGCGACGCTGAGGGGGACGATCCGCACGCTGTCGCCGGAGGTACGCAAGCTCGTCGAGAAGCGCGTGCGCGAGGTGGTGGCGGGCGTGGCGCAGATCACCGGCGCGAAGATCGACCTGCACTACAAGCGCAATTATCCGGTGGTGAACAACCACGCTGCGGAGACCGAGGTGGCGACGCGCATTGCCAAGCAGGTCGCAGGCGACGCCAATGTCCACGAGATGCCGCCGCTGATGGGCGGCGAGGACTTCGCCTATATGCTGGAAGCGCGCCCGGGCGCCTTCATCTTCTGCGGCAACGGCGACAGCGCCGGCCTGCATCACCCCGCCTACAATTTCAACGACGAGGCGATCGTCTTCGGCACGTCTTACTGGGTCAAGCTGGTCGAGGGGCAGCTCGCGGCATCGTAAGCCCTTACGGCCGAGCGCAATGAAAAAGGGCCCGTGCATCGCACGGGCCCTTTGACGTCAGTGAGCGGCGGTCTCTCAGAAGACGTGAGAGAAGAAGTAGTACAGCGTGCCCGAGATGATCATCGCGGCCGGCAGGGTCAGCACCCAGGCCATGGCGATGTTGCGGATCGTGGACCATTGCAGGCCCGAACCGTTGGCGGCCATCGTGCCCGCGATGCCTGACGACAGCACGTGGGTGGTCGACACCGGCAGGCCGTAGATGTCGGCAGCGGCGATGGTCGCAGCCGCCGTGATCTCGGCGCAGGCGCCTTGCGCGTAGGTCAGGTGCGTCTTGCCGATCTTCTCGCCGACCGTGACGACGATGCGCTTCCAGCCGACCATGGTGCCCAGCCCAAGCGCGATGGCGACCGCGATCTTCACCCAACCGGGGATGAACTTCGTGGCGCTGTCGAGCGAGCCCTTATAGGCATTGAGCACAGCGACGTCGTCGGCGTTGAGCTCGGCTTCCTTGTCCTTCATCAGGAAGCGGAGCGCTTCCGAAGCGAGGTACATGTCGTTGCGGGTGTTGCCGACGACGTCCGCCGGAACCTTGGCGAGCGAGCCGTAGGTGGTCACCTGCTTGGCGATATCGCGCACCAGCACGGCGAGCGACGGGAAGGTGCCGCCGTTGACTTCGCGCGTGGCGACGTAGCTGGTCACCGCGGGCCGCGGATTGCCGAGCACGTTGTAACCGGCCGCCTTGCCGTCGATGATCTTGCTGGCCGCGTCCGAGTTCGTGACGAAATGTTCGATCTCGGTCGCCGGCAGCGCGCGGTTGAGCGCATAGGCCGTTGGCACGGTGCCGATCAGGATCAGCATGATCAGGCCCATGCCCTTCTGGCCGTCATTGGAGCCGTGGAAGAAGCTCACCAGCGTGCAGGTGAGGATCAGGATGCCGCGGATCCACCACGGCGGCGGCTGGTCGCCCTTCGGCTCGCCGAACAGAGCGGGCGTGGCGCGCAGCAGCGCGCTGCGCAGGATGTACAGCAGGATCGCGGCGAGCGCGAAGCCGAACAGCGGCGACAGCAGCAGTGCCTTGCCGATGTTGGTGGCCTGAGACCAGTCGACACCCGAGGTGCCGCTGCGGCCGTGCAGGAGCGCATTCATGATGCCGACGCCCATGATCGAGCCGATCAGCGTGTGCGAGCTCGAGGCCGGCAGGCCGAAATACCAGGTGCCGACGTTCCAGATGATGGCGGAGATCAACAGCGCGAACACCATCGCGAAGCCGGCGCTGGAACCGACCTGAAGAATCAGCTCGACCGGCAGCAACGAGACAATGCCGAACGCCACCGCGCCCGAGGACAGCAGCACGCCGAACAGATTGAACAAGCCGGACCACACCACGGCGATGTTGGCGGGCAGCGAGCGCGTGTAGATGACGGTCGCGACCGCATTGGCAGTGTCGTGGAAGCCGTTCACGAACTCGAAGCCGAGCGCGATCAAAAGCGCGACGAAGAGCATGAGGAAGGGGGCGATGCTCTTGACCTGCGCGCCAGCCGCATCGACATCGACCCAGATGCTGTAGGCAACGAAGAGCAGTGCGGCGGCGATGACCCCCATATAGATGATACCAGTCAGCGGATGGAATCCGCCTTCAAGGTCGGGGCCCTTACGCAAGGCCGGCTCAATGGAGCCGGGTAAAGCAACGTCACTCATCGGAATTCTCCTGTCCCAATGCCTCCGATTTTGCGCGCGGCATGTGACAGCCAGTTGAAATGGTTGAAAAACTATTGATAAGGGGCAACTTTTCCACCGCCTGTTGCGCGCATTGCGGAGAGCGTCAGGCGGCGTGGGCGGATTTCTTCTGCTGACCGGCAGCGATCTTCAGGTCTTCGACAAAGCGCTGATATTCCAGCACCTTGGCCTCGGGGTCGGGCAGCCGGAGCAAATAGGAGGGGTGCACCGTCACCAGCGCCTTGCGGCCGTCGGGAAGGTCGATCAGCCGGCCGCGGGTCTTGCCGATCGGCGTGATCTTGCCGAACACGCTTTGCGCGGCAGTTGCGCCCATCGCCACGATGAGATCGGGCTGGATTGCCGTAACTTCCCGCTCATACCACTGCCGGCATGCTTTGATCTCCGGCGTTGCCGGCTTCTGGTGCAGGCGGATTTTTCCGCGGGGCACAAATTTGAAGTGCTTCACCGCATTGGTGACATAGACCTTCTTGCGATCGACGCCGGCCTCTTCCAGCGCACGGTCGAGCATCTGGCCGGCGGGGCCAACGAAGGGATGGCCGGCGAGGTCTTCCTTGTCGCCGGGCTGCTCTCCGACCAGCATGATGGTGGCGTCCTTCGGACCTTCGCCGAACACGGTCTGCGTCGCGTCCTTGTAAAGCGGACAGGCGCGGCAGTGCGCGGCCTCCTCGCGGAGTGTTTCGAGATCGTCGGCGGCTGTGGTTTTGCGTGTCATGAGAGCCTCCGGCCGCTTTTGAGGCTTGTGTGGATCGGTCGCGGATTTAGCGATCATGGCGCCGGTCATGCGCTCGGCGTCCTCGATCAAGGGTTTAATGATCGAAGCCTCAGGCAGGTTCCTCCAATATTTTTTCGGCATCTCCGTCTGCATCGCCTTCACCTTGAGCCGCGCCGGATTGAAGATGCTGGCGTAGTAGCGTCGCCAGGTTTCCTCGAGCCGGTCTTCGCCAGGGGCCTCGCCCTTGCTGACGCCTGATGTGAACGTGAGTGCGTGGCCATCCCAATGCGCGCACAAATCCGGCGTCAGGATCGACCAGGGCATGTCGGCAAAGCGTTTGGCGAAGAACGGCGCAGCGAGCTCGACGATGTGATGTTCCGGCTCGAACCAGGCGACGTAATGCGCTTCGCGTTCCCGGCCGATCTCGCGGAAACGCACGAAGGCATGCATTTTGTGCTCGTCGCGATGGACGGCTCTTGCCATGGCGGTGATTTGCGCGACGTCGGAATCGGTCGCGACCTCGATGAGATCGTGATTGTCCTTCAGCCGGAAGAGCAGGCGATAGAGGATCGCGAAACGCTCGCCGTCGCGGTGAAGGATTGCCGCTTTTGCGAACTCGACAAATTTTGCGGGCACGTTGAAGGTGCCGTCGTTCACCTCAAGTATCGGAGACGGCGCAGGCATCGCGAACAACTCCGCTTCGCCGCCTTGCACGGTCCAGGTGACATCGGCAGGCCTCACATGATGAAGCACGAGGCTACGTGCGGCTTTGCGCCAGCCGTCGAAATCGGTTTCGGTGTCGAGGGTGAGGTACTGCATCAGAAGCCAAATCCCAATTGCGTTGCCCTCGGCTTGAATCGCTCGATGAGCCCGGCAGCATCGAGCCGATGCGACGGAGGGCGATGATCGCTGAGGACGATGAACGGCAGCGCCTTTTTCTGGGGCACATGCAGCCGCGCGAGATCGGCGACGCGGATCGTGGTCGTGCGCCGCGTCGCGATGATGCGCTCGACCGCCTTGGTGCCGAAGCCCGGCACGCGCAACAGTTCCTCGCGGCTGGCGCGGTTGATGTCGAGCGGGAAGCGGTCGCGATGGCGTAGCGCCCAGGCGAGCTTGGGATCGATGTCGAGCGGCAGCATCGCGCTGTCGTCGACGATCTCGCCGACGTCAAAACCGTAGAACCGCATCAGCCAGTCGGCCTGATAGAGCCGGTGCTCGCGCAGCAAGGGCGGTGCGCGCAGGGGCAAGGCGCGGCTGGCATCGGGGATCGGGCTGAAGGCGGAGTAATAGACGCGCCTCAGCCGGTATGAACCGTAGAGATTGGCGCTGGTATGGAGGATGGTGTGATCGGAGGCAGCATCAGCGCCGACGATCATCTGCGTGCTTTGGCCAGCGGGTGCGAAACGCCGCGGCTTCGTCTTCGTTTTCGCGCGGTGGCTTTCTTCCGCTTCGTCCAGCTTCAGCCGCAGCCGGCCCATGGTACGGCGGATCGCGCGCACGTCCTTCTCGGGCGCGAATTGCTGCAGGCTCGTCTCGTCCGGCATTTCGATGTTGATGGAGAGACGATCGGCATATTTGCCGGCTTCCGTGATCAGCGCGTCGTCGGCCTCGGGAATGGTCTTGAGATGTATGTAGCCGCGGAAGTAATATTCCTCGCGCAGTTTTCGCGCGACGCCGACGACCTGCTCCATGGTGTAATCAGGGCTGCGGATGATGCCGGATGAGAGAAACAGTCCCTCGATGTAATTGCGCCGGTAAAAGTCGAGCGTGAGCTTGACCACCTCGTCGATGGTGAAGCGGGCGCGCGGCACGTTGGAGGAGGCGCGGTTGACGCAATAGAGGCAATCGTAATTGCAGGCGTTGGTCAGCAGCACCTTGAGCAGCGAGATGCAGCGTCCGTCCGGCGCGTAGGAATGGCAGATGCCCATGCCCGGCGCGGTCGAGCCCATGCCCTTGCCGTCGCTGGAATCCCGCTTTTCGGTGCCGCTGGAGGCACAGGACGCATCGTATTTGGCGGCGTCCGCCAGAATCTCCAGCTTGCGCTGTACGTCCATCTCAGAATCCCTTTGATTCAGCTCATGAATCCGACTGAGTGCCAATTCGATTGACTCTTCGGACGCCGTTAGCTTTATATTAGAACATATCATGAACAAATGAGCCAGCCGTTGGTTTCTTTTTGAGAGCCACGGCATCTATCCCTGAAGGAGCGGCGAGCATGAGCGGCGCACGCGGAAGCGCGCTTGCGATCCTGCGCGGCCAGATCGAGCGCATCGAGGCGGCGGAGGTCGTGCATCAGCGCGATCGCGTCGCGCTCGGCCACAGCGAGGTGGACTGCGCGCTGAAGGGCGGGCTCGCGCGCGCGGCGATCCACGAGGTGTTTTGCGAGGGGCGCCAGGGCGCTGCCGCGACGGGCTTTGTCACCGGGCTTGCGGGCCGCGTGACGACACGCAAACCGCTGTTGTGGGTGCGGCAGGATTTTTCGGACATTGAAACCGGCGCGCTGTCGATGAGCGGGCTCGCCGAACTCGGCCTCGATCCGCGCCGCGTGGTGATGGTACGCGCGGCTGACGTGGAGAGTGCGCTGCGCGCCTCGGCCGACGCACTCGCCTGCGATGCGCTCGGCGCCGTCGTGCTCGAGCTCTGGGGCGAGACCAGGCAGTTCGATCTCGTGGCGAGCCGCAAGCTGACGTTGGCCGCGCAGTCTTCCGGCGTCACCGGCCTGCTGCTGCGGATGGCCGCGCAGCCGCTGCCTTCGACCGCAGAGACACGATGGATGCTGCGCGCGGCGCATTCACCGCCGGGGGCGATGTGGAGTGCCTGGGGTGCGCCGCGCTTCGATGCCGAACTCCTGCGCAATCGTCATGGCCCGTGTGGCCGGTGGATCATGGAATGGAAATGTGATGAGTGCCAGTTCAGTGAATCGCCGGCGTATCCTCAGCCTGTGGCTGCCGCGCCTGCCCGTCGATCGGATCCAGCGATTTTTCCCGGCGCGCAGCGGCGTGCAGGATGAACCAAATATCGTCGTCATCAAGGACAACAACGCGCTGGTGATCCATTCGCTCGACGATGCGGCATCACGTTTGGGCCTGCATATAGGCCAGCCCTTGGCCAATGCCCGGGCGATGTGTCCGGATTTAAAAGTGTTCGACGCCGATGTCGTGGCCGATGCAAAGACGCTCAGCGACATCGCCGACTGGTGCGACCGCTTCACGCCGTTGGTCGCGCTCGATCCGCCGCATGGACTGTTTCTGGACATCACCGGCTGCGCGCATCTGTTCGGCGGTGAGGCTGCGCTGTTGCAGACGCTGGTTCGCGCGCTGGCGCGTCAGGGCTTTGCCGTCAGCGCGGCGATTGCCGGGACCTCGGTCTGCGCGCGCACGCTGACGCGGCAGGCTTCAGGCACCATCGTCGCCGATGGCGGGGAGGCAGAGGCGATCAACCGTCTCCCGGTATCCGCGCTCGGCGCGGGCGAGGCCATTACCACCGGCCTGCGCCGTGCCGGCCTGAAAACCATCGGCGATGTCGCGTCACGCGCGCCGCACGAGATCACGGCGCGGTTCGGCGCACGGTTCTCGACACTGCTCGCGCATGCGTTGGGGCAGGGCGACGCGCCGATCAGTCCGCGCAAGCCGCTGCCCGATTACATCGTGGAAAAACGTTTCCCCGAGCCGATCTCGACCGACATCATGATCGCGATGACACTGTCGCGGCTCGCCGATACGCTGATCGCCGCCATGGAGAAGCAGGGCAAGGGCGCGCGCCGGTTAGAAGCCGCCTTCTTCCGCACCGACGGCGTGGTGCGCGCGATCATGGTCGAGACCGGACGGCCGGTGACGCGAAGCGCCGTCATCGACCGTCTGTTCCGCGAGCGTCTCGATGCGCTCGCCGATCCCCTCGATCCCGGCTTCGGCTTCGACATGGTGCGGTTGTCGGCGAGCCGCACCGAGATCGTGGTGCAGGAGCAGCGCGATCTCGACGCCCATGTCCACGACAATGACGAGTTGGCCGCACTGATCGACCGCATCGCCGCGCGCATCGGCGGAAAACGCGTCGTCGTGCACCTGCCGCAAGATACTCATATGCCCGAGCATGCCGTGTTGGCCGTATCAGCGCAGCATCATCTTGCTGTCGCCACGCATGCAACATGGCCCGCACGCATGGAGAGCGAGCCGCCGCTGCGCCCCCTGCGGCTGTTCGAGAAGCCCGAGCCGATCAAGGTGCCGTTCGCAACCGTCCCCGACGGCCCGCCGCATCAATTCACCTGGCGGCGCGCGCTGCATGCGGTGGTGCGGGTGGAGGGGCCCGAGCGCATCGCCATGGAATGGTGGCGGCAGGACGACAGGCAGCTCACGCGGGATTATTTTCGCATCGAGGATGCCGAGGGCCTGCGCTTCTGGATCTTTCGCGACGGTCTTTATGAGGGGGAAGTGTTCGACGGCGATGGCAAGCCCGCTTCTCCTGGCTGGTACGTGCATGGTCTCTTCGCATGAATACGCCCGCTTATGCCGAGATCGGCATCACCACGAATTTCTCCTTCCTGCGCGGCGGCTCGGATCCGCGTGCCTATGTGCATCAGGCGAGCATCCTCGGCATCTCCGCGATCGGCATTGCCGATCACAACACCCTTGCCGGCGTGGTGCGCGCCTATAAGGAACTCGACCATGAGAAGGTGCTGAACAAGCCGAAGCTGCTTATCGGCACGCGTATCGTCTTCATCGATGGTACGCCCGATATTTTGGTCTACCCGCACGATCGCACCGCCTATGGCCGGCTCTGCCAGCTCCTCACGCGGGGCAAGCGTGGCGACGATATTACGCGGATCGAGAAGGGCGAGTGCCATCTCACCTTCGCCGATCTCCTTGAGTTTTCCGAAGGCCAACTCCTGATACTGACGTTGCCGCATCGCTTTGAAAAAGCGCAAGCGTTGGATGTTCTTGCCAAGTTGAAAGCGAGCCGCGCCGAAGGCGTGTGGCTGGCGGCGAGCCTGATCTATCGCGGCGACGATCGGCGCCGCCTCGTGCGGCTCGATGACCTCGCGGCGACGGCAAAGGTACCGCTGCTCGCGACCAATGAGGTGCTCTATCACGACCCCGGCCGCCGCCCGCTTCAGGACGTGTTGACCTGCATCCGGGAAAAAACCACGATCGAGGTGGTCGGCAAAAAGCTGGAGGCCAATGCCGAGCGCTTTCTGAAGACGCCTAGAGAAATGTCGCGGCTGTTCCGCGATTTTCCCGAGGCGATCGCGGAGACCATGCGTTTTGCGGACAAGATCGTCTTCTCGCTCGATCAGCTCAAATACCAATATCCGGACGAGCCGGTTCCGCCGGGCAAGACCGCGCAGCGTCATTTAGAAGATTTAACGTGGCAAGGGGCTCACAGAAAGTTTCCAATCCGAATTGCGCCGAAAACAAAAAAGACTCTGCATAAGGAATTACGGCTCATCAGAAAGCTAAAATACGCACACTATTTCCTTACAGTGCACGATATCGTTCATTACGCCCGCGGCGAGAACATACTGTGCCAAGGCCGCGGCTCTGCTGCAAATTCAGCCGTCTGCTATGTGCTCGGCATCACCTCGGTCGACCCGACCAAGGTTGATCTGCTGTTCGAACGCTTCATCTCCAAGGAGCGGCTCGAGCCGCCCGACATCGACGTCGATTTCGAGCATTCGCGGCGCGAGGAGGTGATGCAATATGTCTATCGCCGCTACGGCCGCCACCGCGCCGCGATCATCGCCACCGTGATCCATTATCGTCCGCGCAGCGCCATCCGCGATGTCGGCAAGGCGCTTGGCCTGACCGAGGACGTTACCGCCGCGCTTGCCGACACCGTCTGGGGACATTGGGGTAAGGGCCTCAACGACATGCAGGTCAAGCAGGCCGGGCTCGATCCCCAAAATCCCATGATCAACCTCGCGGTCGAGCTCGCGACCGAGCTGATCGAATTCCCGCGCCATCTCTCCCAGCATGTCGGCGGCTATGTGCTCACCCAGGACCGGCTCGACACCTATGTGCCGATCGGCAACGCCGCGATGGAGGACCGCACTTTCATCGAATGGGACAAGGACGACGTCGACGCGCTCAACATGATGAAGGTCGACGTGCTCGCGCTGGGTATGCTGACCTGCATCCGCAAATGTTTTGATCTGATCGCGGATCACAAGGGCAGGCGTTGGGTTCTGGCAAGCGTCCCGCAGGACGATCCCAAAGTTTACGACATGCTGTGTGATGGAGAGTCGCTCGGCGTATTCCAGGTCGAGAGCCGCGCGCAGATGAACATGCTGCCGCGCCTGAAGCCGCGGACCTTCTACGATCTCGTTATTGAGGTCGCGATCGTGCGGCCCGGGCCGATCCAGGGCGATATGGTGCATCCGTATTTGCGGCGGCGGAACGGGATCGAGAAGGAGAACTATCCGGCGCCGTCGCCCGATCATGGCAAGCCAGACGAGCTCTACAAGGTGCTGCACAAGACGTTAGGCGTGCCCCTGTTCCAGGAGCAGGCGATGCGGATCGCGATCGAGGCGGCAAAATTCACTTCCGAAGAAGCCAACG
Source organism: Bradyrhizobium sp. LTSP849 (assembly GCF_000938255.1). Classification (GTDB taxonomy): domain Bacteria; phylum Pseudomonadota; class Alphaproteobacteria; order Rhizobiales; family Xanthobacteraceae; genus Bradyrhizobium. The sequence continues at coordinate 346,884 of NZ_JYMR01000005.1, forward strand.
GGCTGCGCCGTTCGATGGCGACGTTCCGCAATGTCGGCACCATCGGCAAGTTCGAAGACAAGATGATTGGCAACATGATCGCGCGCGGCTATGCGCCGGAATTCGCCAGAAACTGTTTTGAGCAGATCAAGGGCTTTGGCAGTTACGGCTTTCCCGAGAGTCATGCGGCGAGCTTTGCGCAGCTCGTCTACATCTCGTCATGGCTGAAGCATTACCACCCCGATGCCTTCTGCTGCGGCCTGCTGAATTCGCAGCCGATGGGCTTTTACGCCCCGGCGCAAATTGTCAGCGATGCCCGCAAGAACGGTGTCGAGGTTCGCGAGATCGATGTCTCCTACAGTTTTGCGCAGAACACGTTGGAAAACACCGACAACAGATATTGCGCCGTGCGCCTGGGTTTCCGCCAGATCGACGGTTTCCACTGGCTTGATCCAGATGAAGAGTTCCTCAAAAAGGAGCAGGCAAAGCAACGAGGCGAAGAGTATGTCAGTCCGAAAGACTGGGTCGATCGCATCATCGACGCCCGCAATCTCGGTCCCTTCACGTCGCTCGAAGACTTCGCTCGCGATACCGGCCTCCCCAAGCGGGCGCTGATCCTGCTGGCGGATGCCGACGCCTTCCATTCGCTCGGGCTCGACCGCCGCGAGGCGCTGTGGCAGGTGCGGCGGCTGCCCGATGACGTGGTGCTGCCGCTGTTTGAAGCGGCGACTGCACGGGAGCAGCCGGACGAGCATGCAAAGCCGTTGCCGGTGATGCCGCTCCCCGAGCAGGTGGTCGCGGATTACCAGACCATCCGGCTTTCACTCAAAGGCCACCCGATGGAATTTTTGCGCGAGATGTTTTCGCGCGAACGAATCGTGGCCTGCAAGGACGTCAGCCATGAGAACGAGCGCCGTCGCGTTCGCTGCGCCGGCGTGGTGCTGGTCCGGCAGCGGCCGGGCAGCGCCAGCGGCGTGGTGTTCATGACGCTGGAGGACGAAACCGGCATCGCCAATGTCGTGGTGTGGCCCAAGATCATGGAGCAGTACCGCAAAGAGGTGATGGGCGCGCGCCTGATCCTGGTCGAAGGCTATATCCAGAGCAGCCCCGAGAAGGTGACGCATCTCATCGCGCAACGCATGATCGACCGCTCGCATGATCTGATTGGACTGGCCAACGACGCGCTGAGCCGCACGCATCCAGTGCCGGCTGGCGCCGCCCTGATCGAGCCGCTCAACGACGACCGCCGCGATCACATGGATGCGCCTGCGCAAAAAATCCGCCACCCCCGCAACGTTCGCATCCTGCCGCCGTCGCGGGATTTTCATTGAGGCTTGTCGCTCACAACACCGCTCTCAAACCGTCACCCTGAGAGCTTGTGACGCTTTTACTTGTTCGGAACGGAGTGGAGTTTCTTGTCGCGGTAAATGGCGGGTCTGAGTTCGTCGATGAGCTCTCGTTTATGCGCTGCGGAGGCGGTTGCCTTGCAGGATGTTGTTGGTGAGGGCGTACCAGAGCACGACGGCGCGGACCTTTTCGATCCCGCGCACGGTCAATTGCCGTAGGTTCCAGTTGCGCCAGCGGGCATGGATGCACTCGCATATCGAACGGGGCTTGTACCGGGCCTTGCCCTCTTTGCTCGCCATCCGCGCACGCCAAGCCAGTACCCCCGCGCCGTCGCCGCGTCGCGGCAGGTAGGGGTCGGTGCCGTGCTTGGATTGAGTGGGCGGGCAAAAAACCTCTATGCCCTCGGCATGCGCCCACTCGATGTCTTCCGCACTGCCAAAGCCGCCATCGACGAGATGGTCTTTGGGCAGGCCGCCAGGGCGCGTGCGCTGCCGCTCCAGCATGGGCCGCATCAGCCCGCGGTCGGACCCCGTGTTGCATACCTTAACGTCAGTGACGAACTGCTCGCCGGCCGCACTCGTCACCTGCACGTTGTAGGCTGGGCGGAAGCCGCCATCCGCCATCTTCATGACCCGTGCATCGGCGTCCGTCGTCGACGCGCGCGGCTCCTTCGGCGTCTTGCCATTGCCTTGCTTGCTCTCGCGTTCCTTGCGCTGCTGCTTGATCTCGGCAAGCGCCGCCTGCGCCGCTTTCACGCGCGCGCTGCGTTCCTCCGCGGCTCGCTCCTTGGCTGCCCGGGCGCGCTGATTGCTGGCGTCAGAGCGCACGTCGACTTCGCGCTTGAGGTCTTCCACCACCGTCTCAGCCAGGGCCAGATGCCGCTCGAGTGTCGCCTCGCGCCGGAACGAGGCGGCTCCCGCGCTGGCCCGGACCCGCACCCCGTCCTGCGCCAGTGTCGCCAGATTGACGAGACCAGCCTTCGCCAGCGCCGCCAGATGCTCGCTGAGCAGCCGGTCCAGCAGGTCGGCGCAACCGACCCGGAAGTCCGCCAGCATGTGATAGTTCACCGACACCCCGCCGCACAGCCAACGATAGGCATCGTGGCTCTCGCACAGTCGCTCCAATGCTCGCGCGCTGCCGACGCCCTCGCTGGTGGCTGAGAGCCACAGCGCCAGCAAAAGCCGCGGCGAGGTCGCGGGGTGACCGGGGCGGTCGCCCCTGGCCTTGATCCGGTTCTCCAGCTCACTCAGATCAAGCTCTTCGACATAAGACCAGATCAGGCGCACCGGATGGTCTTCCCCGATCAGGCTCTCGATATCCACCGCTCGCAACGCGATCTGGTCGCGCTGTGGCTCACGCAGCCGTGGCGCGCCGAGCGGCGCCGCGTCGGCTTCAGGCTTCGATTGCGCCGGCAGATCACCGAACAATTCATCGGCAGCCATCTTCGCCTCCCGCCAATCCATCATCGCCAGAGAATCACATGCCACCGGCATTCGGACAGATTTACCTGGCACGCTGCCAAAAAATCACACGCTCTGAGGTGGCCG
>NZ_JYMR01000050.1 GCF_000938255.1 Bradyrhizobium sp. LTSP849
ATTTTATAGCCGAACACGCTCTTTTTGCCTTTCCGGCCCCAGCGAGCATCGCGATCCGCAGATGGTTTGGGTGGCGTATCCTCGCCATCCTTGCGTGCCTTGCGGGGCGGAGTGGCTCGTGCCGCGATTAACGAGGCGTCGACCAGCGTTCCCTGCTTGAGGATCAGCTTCTTGGCCTCCAACTGCCGATTGATCTCAGTGAAGATCTTCTCGATCAGACCGTCCTTGGCGAGTTCCTGCCGAAACCGCCACAATGTCGTGTGATCCGGGGTCTGATCGTGCAGGCTCAGACCAACAAAGCGGCGGAACGACAACCGGTCTGCAATGGCCGCTTCCAGCGCGGGATCAGACAGATTGTGCCAGATCCCGGCGAGCAAGCAGCGAAGCAAGACTTCCGCCGGATAGCTGCTGTTGCCGGCACCATCGCCGCCCCGCTTGCCAAGCAGCGAGCGCAGCGGCGCCCAATCCACAACAGCCTCCACCTCATCCAGGATGCTGCTTCGCGGTGCCCGAACCAGGCCATCCGCCAAGCTCATCTGACCGACATTGCGCTCAACCATGGCTCCCCTCGCTAGAATCAGCCATGATTCAAAGAATCACGTGCAGCCGATTATGCAAAGCCCTCACAAGGGGAGAGGGAAAGAGGGCGTCACTCCTTCAGATCATTCACCCGCTTCACCCAGGCGCGCACGTCGACGAGCACCTCGGGCAGCACCGACCTCACCTCAAGCACGGTCATCCCCGCTTTGATGCGGGGATCGTAGAGTACATTGAGGATGTATTGGTCGTAGACGTCGAAATAGCCCATCGAGACATTGTCGTTGAACATGGTCCAGGGCACGCTCGCGGTGTCGTTGATCGGGCCGAGCGATTGCAGCAGCTCCTCATAGGCGCAGTCGAGGAAGGTGAAGTCGCCATTGTCGACGGTGAGGATGACGTCGGAATGCTCGATCTCGAAATTGTCGTTCTTGCGGAAGCCGGACAGGCATTGCGGATCGAGCGAGGTGCGGATCTCGCGCGCCCTCTCGGCGCCGTAGAAGCTGGTGATGGTGCGGTAGAGATCGCGGTCGCGCACCAGCTTCACCCGCACATTCGCCGCCTCGCTGGTGTCGGTCATGGCGATGTCGAGATGCTGCACGCGGGTGCCGATGTCGGCCACGACCTTGGCAAGCTGCGTCTTGCGATCGGCGCGGTCGGTCTCGGCAAATACCCGCACCGGCCCGTCGAATTTGCGGATGCGGTCGACGCGGCCGGCGAGGTGGTATTCAGCGCCGAATGCGGTCTTCAGGAAGCCGTCGACAATCTCGGCGTCGGTAAAGCTCTTCTTCTCGGCGCGCTGGCGCGACGCGATCGCGGGCAGTTCGCCTGCCGCGGCCATGGTAGCGGTGTCACCGGCGAATGTGAGCGCTGCGAGCGCCAGCAGGGCGAAGCGAAGGCAAAGCGAGGGCGAGTTTAATGCGCTCATCGTTACGCGACGCTGCCGTATTCGTTGGCTGCGCACAAGTCCGCATATTCACGCGCCCTGCGGGTTCCCGCTGTGGCCGAGCGCTAGTTGTTCAGCACGACCACGGTGGTGCCGACCCCGACGCGGCCATAGAGATCGGTGACGTCGTCATTGGTCATGCGGAAACAGCCCGAGGACACCGCCTGGCCGATCGTCTCCGGCTCGTTGGAGCCGTGGATGCGGTAGAGCGTCGAGCCCAGATACATCGCGCGCGCGCCGAGCGGGTTTTCAATGCCGCCCTTCATGTGGCGCGGCAGGTCCGGCCGGCGTGCGATCATCTGCGACGGCGGCGTCCATTCCGGCCACTCCTTCTTGGCGGTGATCTTGTGCACCCCGCCCCAGCGGAAGCCGTCGCGGCCGACGCCGATGCCGTAGCGCAGCGCCTGGCCGTTCTGGAGCACCAGATAGAGCCGCCTCTCGGAGGTGTTCACCACGATCGTGCCGGGGGCGTAATTGCCGGAATAGTTCACGGTGGTGCGGGGGATCGGGCTCGAGCCGCCGCGGAAGAAGTTGGGGCCGCCGCCCATGATGTCGCGCGAGTCGAATTCTTCGGCGCGTGCGCCGCCGGCGGTGGCCGTCAGCAGTGCGATGGCGGCGATCGGCGCGGCAAAAAACCGGATCATTGTTTCCCCCAGCAAAAAAATCGATTCAACGAGAGCCAGAGGCCATATTTGCGGGGTTTCCGCAAGCCACGCCCCCGTGAGGCAGATCCTTTACGAATAAGCCATCCTTAACGAATGGCGTTACCAAATTCGGAAGCCGCGCCGGTCTGCCGAAAAAACATTATCCAAACCGCCGCGTCGTCGGGCCGGGCAGGGCAGCAATGCCGCCTATTGCTTTGACGGAGGCGGCGAACAATGATTGATCGGACGGATTATTGGACATTGCCGGTTGGGAGCTGACGGATGAACGGTGCGGAAAGCCTGGTGCGGACGATGGTCAAGGGTGGGGTCGACGTCTGCTTCTCCAACCCCGGCACCTCCGAGATGCATTTTGTCGCAGCGCTCGACCGCGTGCCCGGCATGCGCTGCGTGCTCGGCCTGTTTGAAGGCGTCGTGACCGGTGCCGCCGACGGCTATTTCCGCATGAAGGGCACGCCGGCCTCGACGCTGCTGCATCTCGGCCCCGGCCTCGCCAACGGCCTTGCCAATCTGCACAACGCCAAGAAGGCGAATTCCGGCATCGTCAACATCGTCGGCCAGCACGCGGTCTACCACATCGACTACAACGCGCCGCTGACCTCCGACATCGAGGGCCTGGCCCGGCCGATGTCGTCCTGGGTCCGCACCTCGCCGAACTCCAAATCGGTCGCCGCCGACGGTGCCGCGGCGATCGCCGCCGCCAAGAGCGCCCCACCGCAGATCGCGACCCTGATCCTGCCTGCCGACACCGCCTGGAACGAGGCCGACGGCATCGCCGAGGTGCCGGCCGAGCAGCAGCGCGCGAGCTATTCGCCGCAGGCGGTCGAGCAGGCCGCCAGGATTTTGCACGGCGACGGCGAGGGCACGCTGCTGCTGATGACCGGCAGCGCGCTGAGCGAAAAGGGCCTGGCGCTGGCCGAGCGCATCGCCGCCAAGACCGGCTGCACAGTCATGGGCCCGACCTTCCGCCCGAAGATGGCGCGCGGCCGCGGCCGCTTCTCGATCGACCGCATCCACTATGTGATCGAAAACGCGCTGCCGATGCTGGCGAAATTCCGTCACATCGTGCTGGTCGAGTCCGATGATCCCGTGGCGTTCTTCGCCTATCCGAACAAGCCGAGCATGCTCAAGCCCGACGGCTGCGACGTGCATCGCATGACCTCCTGGGGCGAGAATTCGGTCGCAGCGCTGGAAGCGCTTGCCGGCGCCGTGAAGGCGAGCGCGAAGGACGTCAAGCCGCAGGCCTTGGCTGAGCTGGTCAAGCCGACCGGCGCGCTGACCCATGCCTCGATCGCGCAGGCGATCGCGTACGCGATCCCCGAGAACGCGATCATGGTCGACGAGTCGCTCACCACCGGCCGCGCCTTCTTCCCGCCGACGGCGGCCGCCGCCCCGCACGACTGGCTCCAGAACATGGGCGGCTCGATCGGCTTCTCGACGCCGCTCTCGATCGGCGCCGCGATCGCGTGCCCGGACCGCAAGGTGATCTGCATGGTCGGCGACGGCAGCGCGATGTACACGATCCAGTCGCTGTGGACGCAGGCTAGAGAGAACCTCAACATCGTCACCATCGTGTTCGCCAACCGCATCTACCAGATCCTGCGTGGCGAGTTCGACAATGTCGGTGCCGGTGAGCCCGGCCAGCGCGCCAACGACATGCTGAAGCTCGACCGGCCGACGCTGGATTTCGTGGCGCTGGCAAAGGGCATGGGCGTGCCCGGCCGCGCCGTCACCAACGCGGACGAGTTCAACAAGGCGCTGGCCGAAGCCGTCGCCGAGCCGGGCCCGCGGCTGATCGAAGTTCAGATGTAAGGGCGCTTACGACACGGAGCGCCAAAGGCCCGGAGGCACGATGCAGACCGAGCTGAACAAGGTGATTGCGGCGCTCCGGGAGTTTTACGCGCACGAAGGGTTCCTGTTCGAGAAAGACATCGGCGAGCGTGCCATCACGCACCGCTTCGCCGTCTATCTCGAGCGGCAGTTCTCCGGCTGGGCCGTCGATTGCAATTACGACCGGCTCGGCGAGCGTACGCTGCATCTGCCGCACGGCACGATCATCTCGACCGACGATCATCTCGGCAAGTCGATCTATCCCGACGTCGTCGTGCATCAGCGCGAGATCCCGAACAATCTGCTCACCGTCGAGATCCGCAAGGCGAGCAATCACACGCCGGTGGAGCATGACCAGCACAAGCTGAAGGCGCTGACCGACCCGCATGTCTGGTTCGCCTATTGGATCGGCGTGCTGCTGGTGCTCGACAAGCAGCGTGTGACGATGTCCGAGGTCTATGTCGGCGGTGTCGTGGATCAACCAAACTCGCTCTGGTTCGCGACGCGCCTCGCGGAGCTCGGCCTCGGAGCCGCGCATTAGGGCGTGTACTCCCAAACGTCAGATCTCAAGGACAAAGCGGAAGTCGCTCCGCTTGGCCAGCATCGACTGCTTATGACCCGGAACGGATGTCACCGAGGCCGGGCCGCCTTGTGCTCAATATGGCCGGGCCTCGATGACATTGATTCTACCCGCTGGCACAACGCGCGCCAGCTCGAAGCCAGACTTGGCAAGCAGGTCAGAGAACTCGTCACGAGTCCGCTCCCGCCCACCCGGCAAAGCCAACATGTGGAGGTCCATGAATTTTGTCGCCGGTACTTCGTTCGCTGGCGCGATAATTCGCTCGATGAGAACCAACTTCGCCGTCTCCCGCATCGCACGCCGGCACGCCTTCAAAATGGCGATCGCTTCGTCATCGTCCCAATCGTGAATCACCACCCGCATCACGTAGGCATCTCCGCCTTCAGGTACCGATTCGAAGAAACTTCCGCCTACCATTCGGCAACGGTCGACGACGCCGTGCGCTTCCAGAACCGCCTCGGCTCCGGCAATGACCCCTGGCTGATCGAACAACGTGCCTTGCATCCGGGGATGAGCGGTAAGAATGGCTGCCAGCATTAAGCCGCGTCCGCCACCCACATCCACAACATGATGGAAAGCGGAGAAATCATACGCGCCGATAACGGCTTCAGCGCCGCCGCGCGAAAACTCCGTCATGGCGCGATCGAAGACCGCGCTCTCCTCCGGACGTTCGGCGCGATAATTCCAAATGTCCTTACCGTTGAGACTTTGAAAGGCATTCTCGCCGGTTCGAATGCTGTACAGCAGATGGCCCCATGTGCTCCAAACGTAGGGACTTCCGACGCACTCCGCCCACGCGCCGATCGGTGTCGCGGAGTCAGTGCGCAAACAATCTCCCATTGGTGTCAGCGCAAACCTTCGGTTTTCATCTTCCTCAAAAACGCCCACTGCGGCGAGCGCCCGCAGCAGTCGGTAGAGAGCGCCTGCATGGCTTTTCGTTAAGGGCGCCAATTCCTCTGCCGAACGAGAGCCGCCTTTCAGATGGTCTGCGATACGAAGAGTTGACGCGACATGAATTGCCTGTGTGACCTGAAAGCCGTTGATCAGTCCGAGGAGAGTGAGCCAAGGGTTGGATGTCACTGAAGAACCTCCGTGGGAGAGGAAGCTAAGACGCAAATTACTTTGCTCGGCGGATGCCCGTTGAACAAGTCTCCTTATGGCCCCAAGGCCGACATGGTGGCATGTCGGCCTCAATGTCGCCTTCTGAGGGCAAACCGGACGCGACGAGTTATCAGGATACGCCCTAGAGCTGGCTGAGTTTTGGTTGAATCGATGCGCGCTCAGGACGTGGTTCACCTTTCCCCATCGGGGAGAGGTGAACTACGGACAGCCTGCGAACCTATTTTCATCACGCTTTTAGCGGCAAAGGCCGCCCGCGTGACGCGAGCAGCCCTTGCATCATCGATCCTCACCAGCTTAATGCAAGGGATCGCCCTGGCCCAGCGCATAGGCAACAAGATCCTTCAGCTGGAAATTGCTGCCGGTCACCGGCGCCCAATTGGGATCGAGTGACAGCATGGACGAACTGTCGCCGAACATCATGCCGAGGAAGACTTCGGCGACGATGCGTCCACCGACCGGGCCGAGCTGCGGCGTATTGATGCCGCTCGCCGGCGCACCGGTAGCCGGGATCGTGACGGCGGTCTGGAACTGACGCGCCTCGGCGAGGATGTAGGTCCAGAGCGGGCAGTTGCCGGCGAAGGCGCCATTCGCGATCGACGCGATCGGAACTTGCGGATCGCCTGCTTCGGGAGAGTCGACGGCCCTGCCGATGGTGATCTGCTCGTCGGTCAGTGGCGTCAGGTGCATCGCCCTGGCGACAGCCTGGCCCGAGGGCAGGCCAAGCCGCCAGCTGCGTTCGAGATTGCGAAGCGCCAGCGATGCCGGATTGGAGGCGACCTCCGGCGGCAGCTTGCGCAGCGGATCGACCAGCGACGTATCGATGCGATAGGCGAACTGAAGCCGCCGCTTGTTGTCGGGATTGGTGGTGTCGTCCTCGACGCCGTAAGGGCGCGTGTCGATGTCGATGAAGCGACCCCAGTCGATGGCGCGTCCCGGACCCATGGAGCGGAAGCCGGTCAGAGCGTTGTTGTCGGGGTTGTTGGGATCGGGGAAGATCTGGAGCAGCATGTTGTCGGCGTCGTTCAGCCGATAGCCGGGACGGATCATCGAATGTCCGAGCCGATAGGCCGCGACGGAGAATTCGACCGGCATGAACGGAAAATTCTTCCAGTGGTAGTAAGCCAGCCTGCTGCGATCGTAGCGGCCCGCGGTCATGAGATCATCCAGCACGCTGGCATGGACGATGCGCGGCAGGAAGTCGTTCAGCACGACATACTGGTAGTGAAAGCGGACACGCTGTTGCACGTCCTGGAAGGAGAGGCCGTCATTGTCGTCGATCATGCGGTTGTGGAAGCGCTGCATGAGCCCCTGCAACTGCGAGACGATGCTGTTCTCGTCGTTGCGGGGATCGCCGATCAGCGCGCGGCCCTTGAAACGCGGCAAATCGTTGGCGTTGGATACGCCGGCGCCGGTCAAGGTTTCGCCGAGCAGGAACTTGCCGGCATTGTCGTACATGTAGGGCTGGTCACCCGGACCGCGTCCGTAGAGATTGTCCATATCCAGCGCGGGGGTACGGAAATCGACGAGCCCGTCAGGGTCCTGCTGCTTGGTCAGCAAGCTCACGGGATCGAAGGTGATGTCGTGATCGATGAACTGACCGAAATAGGTGTAGAGCGCGGGAATCCCGCTCTCTTCGGCATCGGGGCTGTCCTTGGGCGGGTCGAAATCGCCGACCATCTTGTCGGCCAGCGCCGAGAGGTTGGCGACGTTGTCGGCGTCATTGGGACCGAATTTCGCCGGCGTCAGATTGCGGAACATGCGGCCGAAGCGGCCCTGCGATAGCGACGAACGGGTGGCGTTCAGACCGCGCGGAGTAATAGCGTGACGGCTGCTCATCAATAACCTCCTTGAAAAGTTACGGCGGATAACGACTAAAGCTAAAGTTGTTCGTCATAAAATATGCAGGCGAGGCTAGATCGGGGAATTCGGCGTCACAAGCCGCTGCTTCACACATCGCGCGACATCGATGCGGTTCCATGAGCAAGCGTTGCGACCAAGCTGCGGATGCGCTTCGCAAATTTTTCTCGCGTCGATGCCGAATAACATTCTCGTCATCGACGACAGCGAGTGGAAGCAATGTCAGCTTCGCCGACCTAATCGGCGAAGCGATTGTCGTGGCGAAAATCGTATTCGCGTAAAAATTGTAGCGGCGTGTGCACGCCCTCGTATCATCGATAGTCGCGCCGTTGCGAGAACGCGTAGCTCGGATTGATGCCGCAATGGGCCGACGTGCCGGAGGCCGCGGCGAGGCATTGCTGATAGTTCGCGAACTGGCAATTGCCGGGATAGCCCCAGCTGCGGCCTTGCAGGCAGTATCTGTCGTTTCCGGCGTCGGCCTGGGCCGCAGGGAAGGTCGCGGCGATCAGCGCTGCGAGTGACGCGAGAGTGAGGATGGTGCGACGCATGTCAGTCTCCCTTCGAGAACGGTTGCGAGAACGCGTGGACGGGGAACATCAGCCGGGCCTCCCGTGTTCCGGGGACTCGCCCGACACTTTGTCGTACCCGTCCTTGTCTCTGCAGCGCGTGCTGCGTTCGACATGCGCTATGATGATGCAAGCCGCTGTGGGTTATGTGATCTCGACCACAGTTCGAAACCGGGTTCCGGTATCTTGAGTACACTTGCACGCGCCGATCCCGCGGGACTACGCTTCCGTCATTGAAGATCAGGCATTTTGGAGGTTCTGATGCAAAAATCATATTTGCTGGCTGCGACTGCAACGCTGGCGCTCATCATGCAAACACCGCTTGCGCTGGCGCAGAGCGCGCCGGCTGCGGGCGACACTCCGCCGGCAGCCGCGACCACCGCACCGCTTCCGCCGGCCGCGACCTCCACGCCGGCCGCGACGACAACGCCGAGCGCGGCCACCGACACACCAAGCCCGGCGACCGGCCCAAAGAAGAGCGCCGAAAAGAAGCCAGTGAAGAAGCTGCCGAAGAGGATGACGCAGCAGGAGCTCGATCATTCGATCGATAGCGGCACCGTTCCGGCACGCTATCGCAACTCGGTGCCGAAGGAGTACCAGCAATACGTTCCGTTCGAGAAGCAGTGACGGATCGCGGCGCGACGCGATTTTCGCGTTGCGCCGCGCGAGGGGAGCAAGCTCGACGCTGATTGGCGTGCCCTGTGGCGGTCTGCTGTAACGGTGCTAGAGTAGGCCAAAGCCCCGGGGGACGTGATGAGTGATGATGCGAAGGATGCTGGCCTGGTGGCGATGATCAGCAGCATCCTGGGAGGCAACAAGCGCGCAGAGGCCGCCGGGCCCCCGCCGCTTGATGGATTCGTTCAAGCCGTGCCGGCGGGTGGCACGGTCGCCGAAGTGGCGCAAATCCCCGAAGCGGAGTCTCCGAAGCTACAGGACTCATCCGTTGAAGCAGTGACCGCTGCGACGCCGGCCGCGGCTGCCAGTCAATCCCTGACGCCGGATGGCAAGCGCCGGTTGCCGGCGGAAGCCATTGCCGATCTCGTTCTCGGCGAGTTGCGCAAGATCGAGGACTTTCCGGCGTCTGGCGTCTCGGTAACCGTCTACGGCTATCGTCACTGGAACGCGATGGTCACCTTCGCGCCGTTCTCGACCACGTTCCGGAACGCCACGCGGTTCCGCCAGGCATTGCCGGATCTCGTCTTCAAGCTCCGTCGTTTCGTCGAACTTGAGATATAATCCGGGACACCACCAGCTGCGGCGCGGATGCGCCGCCGCCATCCGAAACAGTTCGATGGGATTTTGAGTTGAGCGTCGCCTTTACCAAAGAAGAGAGTGCCGAGACCGCCTCCGAAACGTTGCTGCCGGATCGTCCGATCTCGCCGCATCCCAACCTCGTGACGGAGGCAGGCCTCCAGGCGTTGCAGGCGCAGCTTCAGGACGCACGCGAGGCCTATGAAGCCGCGCAGCGCATCGAGGACGTCAACGAGAAGCGCCGGCAGTCGGCGGTGCCCTTGCGCGACGCCCGCTATTTGACGGAAAGGCTGCGCACCGCGCAGGTCATTCCCGATCCGGCCTCGACCGAGACGGTCGCCTTCGGCAGCACCGTGACCTTCAGCCGCGCCGATGGCCGCGTGCAGACCTATCGGATCGTCGGCGAGGACGAAGCGGATCCGAAGGCAGGATCGATTTCGTTCGTTGCTCCGGTCGCGAGATTGCTGATCGGCAAGGCCGTCGGCGACGTTGCAGGTTCAGGCAGTCAGGAGATCGAGATTCTATCGATCGCGTAGGCCACGTTTGCGGTGGCCGCAATGGTAGGCGCACACTCTCTCGTATGAAGATGGCTCGTCATTGAAGTCACGATTTTTCGGCTCAGTCGATATTCCCCGGCTACGTGGGGGTGGCCCGAGTGCCGCCGGTTAGCTTCATTCAAAACTTGATGCGGCCTTCCTGAACGACCGCATCGGCGTTCTGGCCACCTACATCGGCATCCCGATCTTCCTGGCGATGTGGCTGGGCTACAAGATGGTTAAGGGGACGCAGGCGCGATGAAGTAGGTCTAACCGGAACGGCGCCGGCCGCGTCGGGCCGCGCGTGCCCGCTTCGCAGGCGGACGGGCACCGCCCGCCTCGGTCAATTGCGCACGCAAGAACGCAAGGAAGCTTCGCACTACCTCCGGCAGCGTGCGGTCGGCCAGCGTATGCAACTCGACCGCGCGCCCGCGCATTCCGGGCTCGCGGATTTCCGCCGCGTGCAACTCGCCCCTCCGCAAGCGCTCGCGCACGGTGATTTCGCCCGCAATGGCCAGCCCGCCGCCGTTCAGGACAAAGTTGGCGAGCGCCTCGAAGCGGTTGCTGACCAGCACCGGTTCGAACACGAGGCCCCGGTTGCTGCAGCCCACGTCGAACAACTGGCGCACGGTGTTGTCGGCGCTGCTGAGCGCGATGGGGAAGGGATGCATCTGCGCCAGGGTCACGCTGCGCGACCCGGCCAGCGCATGGTCGGGCCGCATGATCGCAAAAACCGAGGCCGGCTGGCGATGCTCGACCCGGATGCCGCGCACGGCGGCGCGGCTGTAGGTCAGGCCGATGTCCGCGTCGCCGAGCAACACGGCATCGCTGACCTGGGTCGGGCCGACCGCATGGAGCAGGAACTGGACGCCCGGATACTGCACCCGAAACGTCGCGATGGCGCGCGGCAGGAACTCGCTGGCGAAGCCCGAGGAGCTGACAATGCGCACCCGTCCGCGCAGCGGCCCCTGCAACGCCTGGATGTCCGACAGCACGCGCTCCGCCTCCAGCGCGCCCCGCAGGGCATGCGCCGCCAGCAATTCGCCCGCGGCGCTGGGGACCATGCCGCGTGGCCGGCGCTCGAACAATGGCACGCCCAGCAGCGTTTCCAGCGCCGCCACCTGACGGCTGACGGCCGAGATGCTGACGCTCAGCCGCGCGGCCGCCTCAGTGAGCGAACCGCTGCGGGCCACTTCGAGGAAATAGCGCAACGAGGTTTCCTGCAGACGGCGGCTTGGCATGGTGGTGGGGTGATCCGATTTGCAGGAAACGCAAAGATACCTCAGGAAAACGGTAATTGTGGAAAAGGTGGCGGCTTTTTATGCTTCGTGAAGCCCTTCCTTCGTGCTGTTGCCTGGTGCTGTCCATGCCCTTTGAATTTACTTCCACCGCCTCTTCCTCGCAGACCCGCCGGCGCCGGCGCAGCCTCATCGCGCTGCTTCCCGCCGCCTGCCTGTTCATGGGGCACGGTGCCGCAGGCACCGAACTCGCCCCAGCCGAGGCCGAGCGCTACGCGCAGGCGACTTACCGCGAGTACTTCGAACTGCTGTCCCTGCCCGACGATGCCACCGTGGCGGAGGACATCCGCAAGAACGTTGACTGGCTGGAACTGACCTTCCGCAAGCGCGGTTTCACGACACGGCAGTTGCCCAACAACGGCAAGCCGATGCTCTATGCCGAATACCCGGGCAGCGACCCCGCGCGCAAGACCGTGCTGTTTTACATGCACCTCGACGGCCAGCCGGTGATTCCCGCGCAGTGGGCGCAGAAGAGTCCGTGGACGCCCGTGCTCAAGCGCAGGACGGACAGGGGCGACTGGGAGGAGATCGATGCTGCCCCACTCTTCAACGGCCCGCTTGACCCGGAGTGGCGCGTGTTCGCACGGGCATCGGCGGACGACAAGGGCCCGATCATGATGCTGCTGGCAGCCATCGATGCACTGAAGGCCAGCGGCGGCCAGCCGGCGATCAACGTCAAGGTGATCCTCGACAGCGAGGAAGAAAAGGGCTCTCCGTACATCGACAAGGTCATGCAGGCGCACCGCGACCTGCTGCGCTGCGATGCCTTCGTGATCCACGACGGCCCCATGCACGCCACCAATCGACCCACGCTGGTGTTCGGCAATCGCGGCGCGGCCGATGCGCGGCTGACCGTGTATGGCGCCAAGGTGCCGCTGCACAGCGGGCATTACGGCAACTACGCGCCCAACCCCGCCCAGCGGCTGGCCAGCCTGTTGGCGTCAATGAAGGACGACCAGGGGCGGGTGACGGTTCCCGGCTACTACGATCGCGTCAGGATCGGCGAGGCCGACCGCAGGATCATGGCCGCCGTGCCCGACGACGAGACCGAGCTGAAGCGGCGTCTGGGTATTGCCCGGGCCGACGGGGTCGGCGCCAACTACCAGGAAGCGATGCAGTACCCTTCGCTCAATGTGCGCGGCATGGCCTCCGCCGCGGTGGGCGACAAGGTCGCGAACATTGTCCCCGACAAGGCCGTGGCCGAGATGGACCTGCGCACCACTCCGGACTCCGATGCACCCTATCTCGGCAAGCTGATCGAGGCGCACATCGAGAAGCAGGGCTATCACCTCGTGAAGGACGCGCCGACCGACGAAGAGCGAAGCCGCTACGACAAGCTTGCGAGCTTCACCTACCGCAGCGAGGGGGCCAACGCCGCGGCTTCGCCGATCGACACACCGATCGGCCAATGGGCCTACAAGGCATTGATCGACACCTTCGGCGCCACGCCCGAGCCCGTTCGCATCCGGATGGTGGGGGGCACGGTGCCGACCGCGGAGATCGTGCGCGTGCTGCAGGTGCCTTTCGTCCTCATCCCGCTGGTGAATGCGGACAACAACCAGCATGCAGCCAACGAGAACCTGCGCATGGGCAACTACGTGAGCGGCGTGCGAACCGTCTACGGCTTGATGACGCACGGGTTCTGAGCGGTTCCGGGAGCGCCGGTGTTTCCAGTCAGGCCTTCTTGCCTCGCTTCTGCGCCTGCTCGCACTACACCTCACGAGAAGTCGCACTGCTCGCGGTCGGCTCACTTGAAAGAGTGAGCGGCGCGTCACGCCGGTCGGGGGGTCCTTTGTCGGGCGGCGAGGCACATCCCCGGTTGCGAGGTTGCTGATCGGGAAGGTCGTCGGTGACGTCGTCGGTTCAGGCGCGCAAGAGATCGAGATTCTATCGATCAGGTAGGGGGCGGTGAGGACGAGGGGGATTGCGTGGGCAAAGGGTGCTATCCTGATTTCCATTGCACTGTCGCTGTCCGGAACGGAGTCCATGGGACCTGAAGCACGAGGGAAGCAGAGCCCCGGCAGCCGCGCCGGAATTCGGCCTGCCATGCGTTTCGGTTGTCTTGTGCTGATATCGATCGTTTCCGCTGTGCCCGCGAAACAACGCGCGATGGCTGGATGAGACGGTTTCTGTCGGGGGCGTTGCCGTTTTACGCGCTGGCTGGATTGGCCATGTGCATGTACCTCGTCCTGTACAAGACGAATCTCTTCGACTTGAACGCCATCGTCCAGGATGCGACCGGTTCATCATGGTTTCCGGTTTTCATGTTCGTCTGCGTGCTCCTGGAGTCGGTCTTCCCGTATTTTGGCTATTTTCCCGGAACCGCCCTCATCTTGATGTCCGTGGCGCTGAATCCGAAGCCCGCGGATGTCTCCGTTTTTATCGTGGCGTGGCTGGCCATCATCGCGGGCGCCGTCTTAAGTTACGGACAGGCTCGTTTTTTCAGACCGCTCTTGCAGCGGGTTGCTTCGAAAGCGGCGCTGAACCGGTGTGAGTCCCTCCTCGACGCCTACGGTCCTTACGCGCGCGTTGCCTTGTTCGTTCATCCTAACGCTTGCGCGATGTATTTCACGGCACTCGGACTTCTCGGCCGCAACCTGACGCGAGAGCTCGCCTATCTCTGCGTCGGTGCAGCAGCCTCAGTGGGCATCTTGTTCGTCGTCGTGACCAGGCTTGTGTCGTCCGTGGGCGCCACCGATGACGGGGAATTGCAGGTGCTTCTGGCGGCAGCGCTGGTGGCCATCGGGACCCTCGTCGGCCTCTACGCGGCCTTGCGGCCGGATCGGGCTGCTTGAAGGTTGAGGGATCAAACCTTGGACCTCTCCCGTGTGAACCTCAATCCGTGGCTACCTGAGGCTCACTGCTGTGGCGAATTGCTTGGACACGATCTGGTCCGCTGCCGTTCGCCTCGGACATGTCGCGGTGATCTCGTGACGTAGCTCGCTGACGCCACGCGCGAGAAGTGCATCGCGTGGTGGCGCGCCCTCGCGCAGCGCAAACGCGTTTATGGCAACCGGACCTTTGCCAAGCCCATCGCCTTCGCCGATCTGACGAATCGCTGATCGAACGTCAGGAAGGCATCGCAGGATGCCGCCCGCCCAAGGTGGAGCGAATCGGCAAAATCCATGCCGTCGTCCATCCGATCCAGAGCAAATGCGACCAGCCCGGGATCCTCGAGCACGACGTTGGGAAGCCCGCCGAAACCCCGGAGCGCCTTGCACACGCGATTGGCGTCAAAACCATACGCACTGCGCAGTACCCATTCAGTTTCCAGCATCACAGTCGTGCAGACGAAGACCTCCTCTCCGTCGATGACGGCTTTGGCTTTCGCCGATTGCTGGGAATGATCGCCCGTCAGGTAGCGAACGACTAGATTGGTATCAATCGCGAGCATGACGTCGTCGCGCCTCTGCGGCGATGCCCGCCTCCATCTCTTTCACGCTCTTCGGCTTGCCTCGATAGGGTAGCGACGCGAAGACGTCCCCCGGCTTGGCCGTCGGGAACGGCGAGGACGGCTTCAGAAGCACTCCGTCCGGTGTGCTCTCGATCGTGAGCCGCGTACCCACCCTCCAGCGCTGCTCTTCGCGAATCGCCTTCGGCAGGACGACCTGGCCCTTGGTTGAGACGGTCGTTGTCAACTTGTCGGCAGCCATCAGACATCCTCGGTAAGACGCAAGTAAGATAGGCCGAGCTCACGCGTCGGGCAAGGGCGGAGCTAACTCCGATCGCCGCAGATGATGCCATCCTGCCCCTGTTTTGCCCGACGGAGCAAAGGGATTCGGAAAAGGCGCAACCCATTGATCCGGCTCGCGACGGCTACTGTGCATGGGGTTGTTTTCGACATTTTTGATCGGACATTCTCGAACGCCGACAAGGCGTCGATGACTATCCGCAACTGGTCCAGGTTCAGGAAGATGAATGGTGGGCGCACAAGGGATCGAACCTTGGACCTCTCCCGTGTGAACCACAATCCGTAGACCACAGCCAACCAAATTTGGCCATAGTGAAGTTCTAAAAACCCTTTCGCAGCAGGGATTTCTGGCCATATGGGGCCACAACGGGCCATAGCAGGCCTTACTACAATTTGTATGCCCTGGCTGTGCCCTCGGTGAGTTTTTCCCTTGGGGCACACCAGAGCCGGGAACGCGAAGGGAACGGTTCCTGATCCGTTTTTGGGTCTCCCCTCGATGTGCCCCGGGGCACAAGGAA
The DNA here is from genome assembly GCF_000938255.1 of Bradyrhizobium sp. LTSP849. Taxonomy (GTDB): domain Bacteria; phylum Pseudomonadota; class Alphaproteobacteria; order Rhizobiales; family Xanthobacteraceae; genus Bradyrhizobium. The sequence continues at coordinate 15,395 of NZ_JYMR01000050.1, forward strand.
GAAGGGCAGGATCGATGGAAACGAACGGTAAAGATCTCAGGCCCGAGAACCACCTGAAGCTCACTGACGCGGCGATCCGTGCGTCCACGCTGCCGTCGGGCAAGTCGCAGCATTATCTCCACGACACAGAGCAGCCAGGGCTTGCGATCAGGATGCGCGCGACTGGCGGCCGGACCTGGGTCTACATGTTCACCAAGCCTGGGATGAAAGGCACCCAACGCAAGACGCTAGGCGCATGGCCCAAGTTCAACGAGAAGGCCGCACGCCAGGCCGCTACCATCGCCGCTGCCGAGGTGGTCAAGGGGGTGGATCCGAACGACGCCAAGCGCGAGGTAATGCGGCAAAAGCTCGCCGACAAGCAATGCACGACGCTGGCGATCCTGATCATTGAAGATGGCCCCTACGAAACGTCCTTGACCGGACGCCAGGTCGTCAACTGGAAACCAGCAATGTCGGCGCTGCGACGCGGTCTCAAGGATCATTTCGATCTCGCCATCGGCGAGCTGACGCGACGGCAAATCATGGCGGCAGTGGACAAGATCACCAAGACCGGTAAGCGCGGCGCGGCCAAGGACCTGCGCAAGCACACGCACACACTCCTCGAATGGTGTGTCGGTGAAGGTTACGTCGAGCACAACGTGCTCGCCGGCTATCGCGCGCCCAAGGAAACCCGTGCGCAGAGGGTCGGGCGCCGAACGAAGGGCCGCGCGCTGATCGATGAGGAGATCATCAAGGTCTGGCACGCATCCGGCAAGCTCGGGGCTTTTGGGCAATTAGCACGGATGTGCCTGCTCGGTGGCCCGCGCCGCAGCGAGCCAACCATGATCGAGTGGCGAAAGCACATCATGGATGACCGCATCACCTTCGATGCGGCATGGACCAAGATGGGCCTGCACCACGATGTGCCGCGCACCCACCTCGTTGATGAGGTACTCGCGGCAGCGAAACATTTCCAGCGCGCGACGTCCGACTATGTCTTCCCGTCACCGAAAACAGGCGGCCAGATGTCGGGTTTCACCAAGATGGTCAACCGTCTGATCAGGGAAGCGGGTGTCGCCAAGTTCACCATGCATGATTTAAGGCGCAGCTTGAGAACGATCATGTCGCGCTGCGGCTACGACAACGAAATCCAGCGGCTGTGTGTCGGGCAAAAGCCGCGTGGAATCGATCAGGTCTACAATCACGACGAACAGTGGATCATCCGCAAGATGGCGTTCGAAGCGGCTCATGATTACATCGCGGAGTTGGTCGGTGCGAAACGGGCCGGCAAGGTCGTGCGGTTGCAGCGGACGAATCCGCTCGACCCCATCAAGGCCGAGCTGCTGGGCCGTCTCCGCGAGCATTATGCGGCTGGGGCGGCTTAGTGGTCTTAACGCATCCGGCCAAATAGTCGCGCACCGCATCGACACGATAAAGCGGGCGGCCATCGACGTAGCGCCATTTCAGCGGGTGGTTCGGATCGCGCCGCCACTGCTCCAGCGCTCCGGGCGTGCGCCGGATGACCGCGGCCGTCTCCAAAGCCGTCAAATTAGAGCTGCCCGGCAGCGTCTCGATATCGAACGTCGCGGGCGGTGGCATGCCCCGGTTCTTGCGATGGCGCCTCGCCACACGTGGGATTTTCCGACTGCCTGGCGACCCTAATGCCTCGATCCGAGTCTTTTCGTCCTTGCCGCTCATGCCTCCGCCCCGAACCATGATCGGTCTGGGGCAATAAGATATCGTAGACGTCTCCAGCAAGATAGAAATCAAGAGTGCGGGTATGGCTGCTAGGTAGCTGCGGCGTACAAATGGGACGGATCGTAGGCGCTTAGTATCCTTGCAACGACAATCGATATGTTGTCGCGTCCGCCATTTGAGAGCGGATCGGATGCACAGTCTTCCACGCCTTTGGCGGCATCGATAACCGAAGCCACTTCGTCTTCACCGACCATGTCGGTCAATCCGTCGCTGCAAAGCAGGAGGGTCTCCCCGATCGTCAGCGGCCCGGTCGAGCCGAGGTGCGGCCAGATGCGGGTGTTTGCGACGCGCCCGCCGAGGGACTGGGTGATGAGGTGTGAAGACCGACGCGGGCCGGGTCCGCTCGTACCTATCGGTACGTCGTCGTGGCTCAGTCGGACAAGACCGGAAGACGAGTGACGATACAGCCGGCTGTCGCCGACGTTGAAATGAACGACACCCGCGCCGCTGACGGCAGAACCGACGATCGTCGTGCCATGCCTCTGGCTGTGGAACAGGAGGTCGGTGGTTCGAGCCCACCCAACTGTACCAATAAAATCAATAACTTATACCGTCATCGACGAAATGCTGCAATCGCCAGCTACCGCATAGCTACCACGGCAACCTCAAGATCGATCTGGTTCCAAAAACGTTCATTCGTAGTGATGGGGTGGGGCCCGTGACCTTCCAAGTGGCGCGGCGAAGTCTGCGGCTCTTAGCGTGAAGGGTGAGACCAAGCGGGAGCTGTGCAGCAGATAGCATGCTCCACGGCAGCAGGCGCGCCCCATGCCATTTTGGTCTCCGCAATCGCGCCGACCGGAAGCAAACCCTGCTCTAACTCGAAATCCGCGGGACGACTTGGGATCGCTGGGATGCTGGGCTCGTCAACGGATCGCGCCGGATGGAAACGCTCCAAAGCTAAGGACCAACGGTGGCGGAAACTGAGCCCCTGCCCGAGAGATCGACAGGGGCTTTCTCACAACCTAGGTCATGTCGCCCCGGCGAAGTGACCAGATCGGCGAACTGTCAGGAAGCCATGTTCTTTTGCGCCGAGGGCCCGGACTGATCCGTTATATTCTTTACGACCTCTTCGAGCGACTGAACTATCTGGCCCATGTTATGCTTCCCGATATGAACCGCGACGACTTTTGGCTTGAGGATCTGCCAGGGTTTTCGTTCTGGCTTGCCTGGTTCCTGAAATCGTTTGTAGGCCTCGTAGGCCAGAATATCCGCCGTCTGCAACGGCATCTGCTCAAGCTTGCCGCCAAACAGCAGTCTCATCGGTACCTTGTTTGGGTTCGCGTTCTTGCTGATGAAATCGAATGAAGCAGCGGCCTCTTTCTCGTAGCTGTTGTTCTCGTGAACAAACTTGAGAGCTTCTTTCTTGTTGGACTTCAGAAGTTCGAGCAACGACTGCACCAGCCAGTGAAAGCAGGTCGTGTATGGATTGCCGAGAGCCTTCAGCAGTTCTTCCTTGCCCTCGGTGGCTTCGCGAAACTCCTTTTTGTTGAGCGCGATCACCGCTCCGGCAATTTTGTTGCCCATGATGACCGGTAGAAGCGTCTTCACCAGTTCAGTGCGCTCATCGGGCGACCAGCCTTCGAATTCGCCCACGCGGTTCGCAGCATCAACGGCGTGGAAAACCTTGATAGGGCGTTTCGCCTTTTTCCATTCCCGCGACCATTCCCGCCAGGCTTTGGGCCGACCGGCGTAAGCAGCGACGGTTACGACATCCGCGTCACCATGGGTCCCGGATTCGTCGACATAGATCTTGATCACGGCAGTGCCCCTAGTTTGAGAGGAGGTGCCGTGAACGTCTGACCATCCTCCGCTGCAACGTGGACGCGTCCCCGGCGCGAACTTCAGATGATCCCGCCGAGGCAATGAACGTCTTGATGGCGTCCGTCAGCCGAAACCATTCGCGGCTGTAGCGAGCCGCTTCGAAGCGTGTGTGAAGCTCGCGTTCCAATGATCGCGTGCCTTCGATCGTCAGGTGGATAGTGGGCTCAACATGCGAGGCCGTCCGTAACGACTTCAACCGCCTCTCCAGGCACGTCGTAAAGCCGATTTTCACGAATTCCGGATTGTCGGTACTGATCAGGTAGACCACGGTTCCGGAGAACTTCACCTCGCTGCTGTAGATCTCATTGATGGTACGTCGGCACTGACGACGCACATCTTCGTCGAAGCAATCGGTTCGATCCGGACGTTCTTCTGGATAGCCATACGCGACACGGGCCGCCACCGTTGCCTGGCGAGCCAACGGTTGTGTCAAATCGCTCGCAAGACTTGCGTACGTGTTTCGCAATGCAGTGACAGTGGACACCACATCATCGATCGAATTGAGAGCTCGTTGCTTCAGGAGCTTGTCGTCAAATACTTGGGTATCGTCGCTGCATTCGGATTTCTCAAAAAGCTCCAGATCCATGTCGGTGGGATCAAACCGGGCATACAGCCATCGACGCGCTGTCTCATTTTTTGCCCTCGCCAGCAACGCCTTTGCCGCCGCCCTTGACATATTGCGCAGATCATCATCGTCGCAGAGGATGATCCAATCTTCCGGCAATGAAAGAGGGGCATCAAAGCGCTTCAGCCTGTCGGCCAATGCCTGGATCGCTTGCTCCTTTTCCAACACTTCCTAACTCCAACCGAGGGACCGAATCTCTTTTGGGTAGTAGCAGATTTTAGTCAATCTACAGGCTGGGAGCACTCCATGGAGCGTCCGCGAAACGTCTAGGCTGGGGATAAGGACGCCCAAGGCAAGGGCGGGACCAGCCGAGTGTGATTCGCGCCTGCTTGGCCTTGCCGTCTGAGTTGTTGCGATCCTACCCACAGGGATGGCTCGTCCGGGGGACGGCATCGTCGCGACGCGCCAGCCTTGGCCCCTCATCGATATCGGTTCTCGGGCCGAGCCGCCGCACGGACGTTGCGGAACCCGGCCCTTCATTTCGCTAGGACTTCAGTCCTTTTTCGTGAACAGGGCCTGCATCGCCTTCACGGCAGGAGAGTCGAAGGCTTGCTTGATCATCTCCAGCTCCCGAGCTGAGGGCATCGCCAACTGGCGCGGCATCGAATCGAACATCACCTGCAAGCGAACCTGATCCGGGAGCGGGGCGAGGTGCTTCACTGCCTCGGTCGCCTTACGGTGCATCTCGATGGCGGGCCCGAAATCCTTTTCGTACCGTGCCAATGCTGTTGCGCCTTGTTCGATGGCTCGGAGAAGGCCCTCCGGCGGGCGGTAGCCGCTACCGAATGCCACCAGGCCCTCGAAATTGGCGCTCGCGACCGGCCGCGAAGACTTGCGCTCGGCGCGCCAGCGCGCCTCGGCCAGCGTCTGCTCGCCGACCGTCTTCCATTTGGCCTGCCAGCGGGTCACGGTGGTCAGCCGTTGCCGATAGCCGGGTCCGGTGAATGCTCCGGTGTCGAAGATTGCCTTCATCGCGGTCATCGGTTTCAACGCCGGATTCGCGATCATCGCGTCGGCCACCTGCTCCAGCGCGATCTTGTCCAACTTCAAATCGGTGCCGACCGGCCGGCCACGTCGTTTCATGGCTTCGCTCATGTGCAGGGGGACTCCTTCAACCCCAACGCCTATTTAGGTCGCGTGGCCCGATTCCGCTGCTGAGAAAAATTCCGTCGAAGCCAAGAATAATTGCAAACTGACCGAGAATAATTCGCCTTGAACGCGAATCGGACCAATAATAATTCGGCAGTCCGGTTCGGGCCACCCGCGGCGCTGGAACGTGCGGCAAGGTCGCTGACGTCGGAGGTCTCCCTCGGGACCGGATGCCGGACGAGCAAAGATCACGGGACAATTCACTCCTAATTCTTGAAAAAATCGGCGAACGGCTCTAGATTCGGTTCAAGTCGCCTTCGTCGGCTAGGCCGCTGCCTTGGCAAAGGACTTTTGGTCCAACGACTACTCCTTCACTTAGCTCTCGCGTCCGATTCCCCTCATTCGGCCGATGAGACGAGCAGCGCGTCTTAACCCGGCCGAGATGAAGGACGCTCGCATGTTCTCGACGCTCGAAGGCGCGAAGAAATTCGCGAAGAATCTCAAAACGTTGTTCGGCGACAGCGGGATCATTTTTCCGCTTAATCGCTGCCAGAAAGCCGCCGCGATCGCAGGCGGCTTTCGAGATTGGCACGACCTCAGCAGATCGTTGGCAGGCTCGGATCGACCTGTCGATGCTGGCGCATTTCGCCGCAGACTGATCGCGTGTCTGCCCCAGCCATGCTGGATACCCACTTTGTTTTGGTTGGATGAGGGGAATCTGGAGACGGTGGACGGCGACGGACTCTCGCACGACTACTATCGCGCCGTCGTGCCCTACGTGTTGTCATCGTCCGTCATTCACCGAAGCAAATCCGCTCTGCTTCGGCCTGGCTCCGGACCCGGACAGCGGTTGCGGGAATCGATGGTCGTCTCTCTCTTGCTCGGAGGAAAAGGCGACAAAAGATTGATCCCGCAGCTCGAGCCGGACACCCTGGCGCTCGTCGTTTCCGGCGACATGGCAAGCCTTTTTGGCGACGATGCGGAGCATCCTCGGTTCGAGAAGGATTTTGCCTCCCTCGTGGCGGCCGGCATATTCGAATACGAAGATGACATTCTGCGGGTCCTGCCTGCGGACAAGGACGAGGTCGCCGCGCACGCGGCCAAAGGGTTCACCGACCGCGCGCAGTATTTCGCTGGCGTCGGAGGCGACGAAGCGATCGAAGCGCTCGCCGTGGCGCTTTCCGCAACCGGAATCGAGCAGGCTACACGTGTGGCGGAAGCCGTCGTCGGCAAAGGTTCGGAGACGCACATCACGCCGTCGGGGCCCATTCTCGAGATGTTGTCCAAGCTCGCAGAGGATGGACAACTGATCGCCGTTTCCCGGGCTTGGCGCGTGTTTTCAATGATCCATCCAGAAAGTGCAAACTGCGTGCGCGAGTCAGTGCCGGCGAAGGTCTCGTCGCTCTATCTCGCCCGCAATCGCGGGATCGATGCCGGAAAGATGGTCGAGTGGATGTCGACGAGATCGGAATGGGCAGAAGAGGTGAAGGCCGCCCTGCACGATCCGGCGCGCTTCAAGAGCACCGTCGACGAGATGGCCGACGCGATAGAGGCGACGCGCTAGACGCGGGTCTTGCGTCGTTATTCCCTGCTGTCGCATTTAAAGACCGTTCCGGGATCGACACCCGACAGCGTCGATGCGGCCGCCTTGGGATCGTGGATCGATGTCGTATTGCGGCTCGGTGAGGAGACGGGCCGGGCCGCGGTCACCTTCAACTATGTCGGCCGGCTGCTTGCCTAACTCCTGCGCGCTGCAGCGTACAAATCGGACGGACCGGAAGCGCTGTTGGCAAGCTCGTAGCCTGCCGTCCCCATGCTCACGTGGCCCCGTTGGGTCCAGCAGCTGGTACAAAAGCTCACTCTGGGAGATTGGATTGCGATCCCATGCTCTATGTCGAGCGAAGCTGCCCGCTATCGACTTTTCTTCTGAGGTAAGGACTTCGGCGCTTCGATTGGTGGTCCAGGTGGTTGCGGAGCCGGCAGGTTCAAATAAATACCGCACTCGGAACTTGGACATAAGGCTGCATTGACCATCCGGCCTGCTATCGGATCCGCAGGAAAGAACCCGACTCCGTCTACGCGAGCTGGCGCAAGCGCCTGAAGTACATCGTTCAGCGTGAGGTCAGTGTAATATTGCGTGCGTTGAAAATCGGTCGGTTTGCAGTCGATATAGCAGCCGTTGGTTACGAGGTAATTCTGTCGAAGCTGACCGACTAACGCGGCGAGTTTGTCATCCTTCGCCGGAGGATCCGGGGCGCGTCGCCAAATCTGCATATCGTATTGGCCTAGCGGCCCCCAATTTTGATGAATCCGACAGGTCAGACCTAGAATATCTCCCGCGCTTTTCCGAAGCCGAAGGGCTCCCTGGCTCATAATATAATCCCCGACATAAGCGAGTAATGGCTCGCAGTGGAACGAATGCTTAAGTGGATCGTCCGTCGTATCAAGCGACTGCAAAGCCCCAAAATCTTGGAAGGTTGCCTCTTTGAGCGTCTTATTTGGACTCCCGATTGCGGAGCCTTTGACGATCAATTCAAAAGGCGGACGTATGGTTGCCTTGCAATCGGACGAATTCAGGTCATGAGATATTATGGTGGCCAAGACTGTGTCGCCCTGTACGGTACCGGAGACGACTTGGGCAGGTTCTTTACTGGTGTGGATGATTGAGATGCGGCATCCATCCCTATCGAAAACCGAATTGAAAAGTGCACTCTGATTTGGCTCGCCCAAGACAGACTTCACAAAGTCCGTCCGCGTGAGCCCAAACGTGAGCTTTGAGGGGATAGTCTTATCCCACGGTTCTCTTCCCGGAGGCGGCACAGGTCGGAAGAGAAAGTAAACTGACGCTCCGATCGCAAGGATCGTTGCAACGCGAACAATCTTTGGAAAGGCAAAAACCGGCTGCGACCTTGCAATTGGAGGCAGGGGTTCCTTCACTAGACGATGTTCTGGAGGGACCGAATTCCCGAAGTTTACTTCCAGCTCCGCGCGAGGGTCCGGCGGCGGCGACTGTGAAGCGACACGTCCGATAAAGTCCTTAATGAGAAGATATTCGAGCGCGGATCGATCGACCGGTGTCGAGATATTAGTGTGGTTTTTGTCTAGTGGAGTAGCGGTTACTCCGTCAAGAACAGGGTCGGATGCACCAGGTGCTACGATGATACCAGCAGGAGTGTGCTGCGTCTCGTAAAATGCCAAATGTGATAAGCCTGTGGCTCTCCCCTTGGCCCAGTTGCGATAGTCATTGTTTAATTTTTCGAGAACGGGGTCATCGAGCTTCAAAGCCAAAGTCATGTCAGATGGCCAGGCTAGAAAGCTCAACTTCTCAAGGAGCGTAGCTTTCCCAGAGCCGGTATGCGGGGTCCCCATGAAAATGATGCCCCGCACGTGATCGAGCAGTGCTCCTGAGCTCGCGTCTTTCCGGTTCGCCAGATCGAGCATGATCTGCTTAATGAGAAGTCCACCAAGGCTGTGAGCGATGAAGATCGTGGGTTTGCTTTGCAGGGATGTCTCCAACAGCAACCGTTGCAATACATTTGCTGCTCGTCGCTGGAATGGCATCGACGTTCCGATCCAATTTGAGATCGGAGCTTCATAGCTCAAAGTGAAAACTGCAATGTCCGCGAGGTCTTGCGCAAGCCAGAGAGGCCAGAAGGTGGGATCGGCAGATGCATCATTCATTCCGCTCCGCCACGTGTTATAGGCGTGCCCATTCAATCCGTGGACAAAAACCACGTTGAGCGTGCTTCTGTCTGCGCTGGTTGCTCCGTCTTTCCAGGAAGCCAATTTGATGAGATTAGACATTGGATGGCTCGTCCAGCCCCAGTGCGCGCTACTAACTTGCTCGAATTAGTCGATAAATGCTCATGAAGGTGCTTACCCCGGTAAGACCGGGAAGGTTTCATTTCTTAGGCAAAGCGCATTGTCCTTCGACACCTCTGTTCTCGAACATCGAAAATGCGAGCTGGGTAATCGGATCGCCTGAGAGAATGCTCATCGCCGGCACGAATCAGTGGGATGGAAGATCGCAAAGCATAGCAAGATGAGTACACACAAGTACAAGTATTGCTCCTGCTTAGCCGCTTCGTCGCAAGCGGGATCCGAACCCGCGGCTGGTACCCTCGCTACCAGTTCGCAGGGAGAAGCTGGCTACTCGCAGTTTACGTCCGGCTTACCACGCTCACCCTCTACAGCTGCCCCGAGGTCGCGCCCCAAAGTGGCGACCGGCAGCGACCTTGCTCGGGATCCGCATTCCGGATCTGGCGGTGCCGCTGGCTGGCGAGTCTGTTTCCGATCGAGGCGCTCGGCCTCCATGCCTGGCACGGGCTCCATCTCGTCCAAAGCTGCCGTACGGGCCTATGACAGCGGAAAGACGGGTGTGCTAGCAACTTCAGAATCGAGTAGATATTCGAAGGGGATAATACGCCGGGGGCTATAATGGCGAAGGACAAGCTAACTGCGTTCGACATCGATGACAATCAAACGGTCGATCAAAATATTTCTGCGTTCACGAGCGCACTCAAAACAATCGATGAATCTCTGGCAAGCGTCTTATCCACATCGCTTTCGAAGATCAGCCTAGAAATCCCATTCGATCAAGACGAACTGCTTGACGCATTGTACGCGGTGACCGCGCCCGTCGAGCCCGAACAACCTTCCTCCAGCGAAGGCGCCGCACAATGAGCGGTTGGTATCTTCAAAAGGTCTCCATCGAAGGGTTTCGCGGCATCAACAACGAGGGTGCACCGCTCGTACTCAAGCTCAAACCGGATTGCGTCAATTCGATTTCCGCGCCCAACGGTGTCGGAAAGACATCAATCTTCGACGCCATCGTTTATGCGATTACCGGTCGAATTCCGAAGTTGGAGGATCTACCGGCAGCCGAAAAGGGACCATCCTACTATCTTAACCGCTTCCATACTGGTGGCGTCGGGACCGTCGCTCTGACCTTAGAGCCGGCCGCCGGTGGCGCGGAGGTCACCATAACCGTCCAGCGCGATGCCGCAGGCGCCCGGACTGTCTCGGCGAGCAACGGCGCAGATGGAGACGCCATTCTCGCTGATATCAATCGCGAGTTCGTCCTCCTTGACGGAAAGACCTTTCAGGACTTCATCGACTTTTCACCGCAGAAGCGTGGTCGATCGTTTGCCGGACTGCTCGGTCTGAAGCGTTACTCCGCCTTGCGACAGGGCCTTGCGTCGCTCGCGAACACGAAGGCATTCAACAACCACTTCGGCGTGGCCGCCAAGGAGGCCACTCAAAACAGCGCGACCGTTACCGCACAGCGCGCCCGGGCCAACATCAAGGAGGCCTACACGGCGCTCGTCGCAGACGAGTATGATCCGGCGGAAGCCGAAACGACGATGCTCGCGAAGGCTCATTCCGCCCTTCATGGCGTCGAGCTGCTTAGGCCGCTTTGCGAGGGTCGCACGTTCGAGGAGATCGACCCGTCGGCTTGCGTCGATGCCGCAAAGACCGCCGAGGGTGGTGAGGCATGGGAACAGCTCGCGAAAATCCTCCGCGATCAAACGAGTTGGATTGACGCGGCGAAAACCGCGCCAAGCGAAGAGGATGCCGGGCGTCTGATCGAGCTAGCGGACGCCCGCGACGTTGCGCTGCAGGTCACCCAAGGGGTTCTATTCCATCAGCTCTACGGCCTCAGCGAAACCATCCTTGCCGATGACTCCTGGGCGGATAAGTGCGTCTGCCCGGCATGCGATCGATCGGATACCAATTCGGTTCTCGATCATGTCCGTCGTAAAATCGCCGACTTCGAGGCGGTTGAGGCGGCTTCGGCTAATCTGGTTCAAGAGTGGACCGAAAGGGGCTGGAATCAACTCGACGACCTGGAGCGGTTGGGTCGCCAACCTGAAGAGCAGGCCCACCTTGCCGAGGCAAAGGACATCGGCGTCAAGGGAACCCTCGACGGCACGCGTGCACGTGCCGTTACTGAATGGCTGAAGACGCTGACCGATCGCGCCGACGCGAAGGTCGCAGAGCTCACGGATAGTAAGATGGCTCTGGAGAAGAGCTTGCCCAACAAACTCACGGCCGTTGTCGAAAAGGCTGAAGCCGCACGTCGTCTTCAGACCAATCTGTCGGACTTGCGCGCCGCCATGAAGGGGCATTCCGACGTCGGCGCGGAACTTGCGCGGATCGCCCGGGTAAAGACCTTTCTCGACGCCGCGAGCTCATCGTTCGCCAGCTCTGAATCCGCTACAAGTGCGCGTCGGCTCATCGCCATCGAACCGGTCACGCGGACCATCTTCGCGGCCATCATGTTCACCGATGTCGTGCCAGCACTGAAGAAGCGTGTCGGTAGCGAGGATCTCTCTATCTCCCTCGCACAATTCTGGACCCTGCCAGACATTTCAGCTCAAGCCGTTCTCTCCGAGAGCTATCGCAACGCCTTTGCGATCAGCGTCTACTTGGCAGCGGCGTCGCTCTACGGGGCGGGGGCCAAGTTTCTCATTCTCGATGATGTGACATCGAGCCTCGATTCCGGGCACCAGTTTCATTTGATGAACGTGATCAAAGGACAATTTGCCCGCCCCGGCGTCCCCAGCGGTCCACAGGTGGTTCTGCTGAGCCATGACACCGTTCTCGAAAAGCTGTTCAACACTAACGCGAATGAGGGAGACTGGTGGCATCAATGCATCCAGGGCACCGCGCGGACGGCCGTCCTGCCGCAGTCGGGTGCGATCCACAAAGTCCGCGATGCAACCCACGCCTTTCTCGACACCGGTAATACGGACGATGCTGCTCCGCGGATCAGGCAGTATCTGGAGTTCAAACTCGAGGAAGTCATCTCAAAGGTCGGCGTACCCGTACCGATTGCCATTGCTTTTAACGACGACAAACATATGGCAAAGAACCTGATCGACGCCATCAAGGCAGCTGTCGATCTCCACGATGCTGCTCGCCGCCTGGTGTTGGAGCCTGCCCAGATCACCGGTCTCGGCACCGCTGTAGCGACCATCGTGAGCAACTACCTGTCCCACTGGTCCACTGGTCAGACCCACGCCTTCACTGCTCCTTCCTTGAAAGGGGTGATGCAGGCGATTGAGAATTTCGCAAGCTGCTTTCAGTTCGAGCACCCAGCCGGCTCGGGTCAGTACCGCTACTATCGCTCGCTTAGCCAAAAGTTTTGAGCATCGGTGGTGAGGTCCTCTTGCCGGCCCTGATGAGCTCGGCCTGATTAGCGATCAACGTCATCGAAAATAGATCGCCTCGCAGGAGCCGCAGGTGCAACCGGTTTCGATTCTTGTTCGCGCGGAACTGGAGACATGTAGTTCCACTCAGCCTTATGGTCGGGTTTGTCCTCGGCCTCCTTGCGCTCCGTAATATCTTCGACGGCTGCCGCCATCGCCTGGCGCGCCTCATCAATTAATTCCTCTGTTGAGGCGTCCAGATCCTCGAACTCGCTCAATATTTCTAGGCCGCGCGAATAGTTTTCGAAATGAGATTCCGGATCCTCATCGAGGTCCGCGTCCTCGGCAACAGCCTGAATTCGCTCCGGAGCTTCGACCAGCGTCTTTGAGCGCATCTTCATTCCCAGCGAAATCACCTCAGCCGCCGGGATCAATCGAAGAATATCGCCTTCCTCAAAGAACGAGAGATCGAAGTCCCGTAAAGCGGCCTCTCGAAGGCGTGCGGCTGTCTGCGTTTGGTCATATTCGTCCAGCCACCCCAGACGATACGCACGCGCATGCGCCTGAACTTTCGGATCGTGAGACACGCGATGGCTCTGCCACGACTCACGCCGAAGAATTTCATCGTCGGCGACGACCACTCGTTCAAAGACCTTGTCGCTCGCGCGTTCAGCGAGAAATCGGAACATCGACCAATTGATCGACGTTTCGTTCGGAATTCGAGATAACCGAGCGACCAAGACGTCATCCAACGTTGCGGGGATTATCGGAGCATCTTGCATTGACCGCATGCCTTCGCAAACGAAAGTGCCGAGAATGGTCTCAATGCTCGCTCCGCGCAGGAGCGCCGCTATAAAATGCGGTCGTTCTCTCAGGATGCTCGTCAGCGCATCAGCAATTGTCGGGTGTGCGAAGGACCATGTTTCGGTGCCTGCAACAACAGCCGTTCGAAGAAAAGATCCCTTCAGCTCGGCCAGACTATCGCGGATACGCGGCGCCGCCACGCCGGTGAGCTCGCTCACAACGGACGCCGCAGCCGCGTCGATTGCATTGTGCGGCATTGCGCCCTGATGAACATAGACGAGAATAAGTGCGGCGCGCAGCGGATCATCGAGAGCATTGATCGTGTCGATCAGGTGCTCTTTCGGCTCTCGCATAAAACGTAGCAGCTCCCCCTCTGTGACCGCCAAGCTTTTCGTAAATGATGGATCTCCAAGGCGCTCTGCTATTCCCGGGAGAAATTCGGGAACAGCCGCAACTTCTTCCAGATAGGGCTTAACGCTGCGCTTCCAGCTCTGTGTTTGGGCGCCAAACGTGATGTGGTTGTAGAGGATTTGGCCCTTTTCAGATGGACTCAGGTCACCAACGTCAACGATCGCGCGGCCATCAACGAACATAGGCAGATTGCGCTGTCCGAGCCGCCATTTGGCTGCCTCATAAATGTGCCGCCGAGAGGTCAGGAGAAAGCGATTTCCCCGGCTGATTGCGGCCTGGACTTTGCGAAACGTGGACGCCCAATCCTGGACATACTCTTCGCGAACGACGTTGGAGCCAAAAGCATCATCGATCCAGAAAAATCTGCCAGGATCGTGAGGATTCCACCCGGCATCGAAGTCTCGAGGGCTCGTGAGATTGAGAACAGTATGGCGCATGTCCTCAGAGGCGATCGTCGACAATATTGCGCCGATCGCCGATTTGCCGGTGGATGGATTGCCGAGCAGTAAGACGACGCCGTGTTCGTTTAGAGCGTTGACGGCCTTCCGGTGTGCAGCAGTCGGGACATAGACCTTTAGCTTTGGTATCCAGTGGTCCAGCAACGCGCGCGTCTGCTGGACCAGGCGCTGGTCAAGAATCGCCGAGAGATCGCCAAGACCATATACCTGTGGCACAAGCGCTCGAAGGCGCGCGCTGCTACGTATTGCTCTTACGAGATATTGTTTTCCAAGAACGTGCGCCTTCTTAACGCCTAACGCATGAAGCCTCCTACGGAGCTCCGCCGCGACAGGAGCATCGACGCTCATACTGGTCATGAAAATGTAAGTATGGGCTTGATCTCCAGCGACGAGTTGCTCGACGTGCTCCAGTTCAGGGGTCAGGTCGCTCGCCTTCAGTCGTTGTGAGGCGTTCGATGAATGCTTGCACTGCACGCTACCGACCTGTGAGGCGGCATCGTCGGCGGATCGGATGAGAAAGACAGCGTCTTGCCCACCATCCTGCGCTTCGCGGAATATTGCGACAGGACGGTGAAGAACTTCCTCGCATACCTGCGAACAGAGATCCTGAAATGCTTTCCAGCCGATGCTGTGGAGGGCCAGATCACTCCACGGCCCTTCAGCTCGAGCGGTCGCAACCACCGCATCGGGATTGGGCATCTCCCGGGCAGTGATGAGATCGTTCTTTTCCATCGGCAAAGTCATTTCGATATTCGCTCGCTCCCTAAGCCTCCAGGTGGACAGGCCGCTTAATTCTCGGCCGTCGTTGCTCCGCCGACATTGCCAGGTTGGTCGCACGCGACACGATTCTCAACGTCACAGCGCCGCTATGGAATTGCCGAAAAGCGTCAACGACAGATGCGTCAAGAAAGCTGGTAGCCGTCTGGGCATCGGCGGGGGGTGTGAGTATTCCGGCAGGGACGCCGTGCTGCCATCCGCGGGCCGCGCGGAAACCTACGACCAGTTGCCCAAATGTCGGATACGCATGATCCAAATGAGCCTCCCCAAATGAAATCATCTCATCGGAAAGATCGCACGGTACGCGGCCAGAGCTATCGCCATGGGTCTCGAAATGACGCTTCTTTGCGGCGAGAAGGTCAGCTGCGACAGCACCCCTGCAAGCGTCGTAGAACTCTTGAGCGTTGGATTTCGGTTGTCCCTTCACCGCATCGATATAACTGAAGTCGGTGTCGGTGCCGTCTGTTCTGTGAACCCAAAATCCGGGCGTCGAGAAATTCTCTCCGACATTGCGTCGCCGAAGAAAATACTCAACCCCAGATCCGATCTTGGCCGGACCATGGGCTATGATAGCGTCGTAGCGTTCGAGAAGGGCAAGCAGATCATCTTGATCGTCGCGGCCTTCCACGACCTGATCGTCCGCGTAACGGTGGAGCATTTGCTTGAAATGGGCCAAGGCCGCCGTCTGCGTTTTCCACGATCGTCCGCTTGATAGAGTAATCGCTTTTGCCATCCTCCCCCTGCCCTCATCTAAACAGCGCTGCAACGCCGACCATCGGCCGGAGCAGCTTCATTGGTTGATCGGGAAATGGCAGAAATCGTTTCGCGTTCGTAGAATCTCCGCGCATTGTCATCTTTCGCATCGACGTCGCCGCGAAGGAGGCGATCTCCCTTCGCCCCGCGCGATGAAGAGCATCGTCCAGCCAGAATAAACTGAAAGCGAACGCAAACAGCGCCGCGCCGAGTACGCCGTAGATATTGAGAAGCGTCTTGCTATCCACAGGTTGTTCCTCGAGCGCTCGCAATCCTTGCAGCAAGCGACTAATATGGCAATGGAGGCTTTGCGTATTCCCGTTGTGGCGATCGGCGGTACGGCCGACGGGCGCGTCGCCGCGGCGTTAATCTTGAGCGCGAGCTACGGGCACAAATGCAGGTCATCGCGAACGATCGTCCTCCAGGCGTTCAAGGGAATCGAAGGCCTCGGTCCAGAAGCTCATTCAGAGCATCGGCCCGGGGGCGAACAGGCTGCGCCGCGACATCGACCAACGCGCTTGCGACATCGCGCGCGAGGCCACGTGCGCGCACCCGGAAGGGCGTCGACACCTTCTGTAGGCCTGCTCGTCCATGTACGTAGCTGCTTCGTAGCTCGAAAAGGTCTTTGTAGCTCTGGCCGCTCGCGGCCTTATTCAACAAGGCGGCCATCCGCGCGGCCACACGATCTGTGGCTGACACCTTCTTGTGCGGGTCGGCCTTCGGCCTCAACCACTTTCTATGGTCCATCTCCAGGCCGAGGGCCGCTTCGATCGCGGTCATATGTGCCATAACCTCATCCATGCCGTCCGCGAGAAAGGCGCGCACAATGAAATGGGCGATGGGCGTTTCGAAGAGGGGGGTAGATCGCGCCGCTTCGAGCTTCCTCCACGCCTCGTCGGTAAAGTCCAAAAGTCCCGCTTCGGCCGCTTCATCGAGCGGCAGCTTCGTTGGCCGTTCCAGCTCGATCTCCTGACCCGATCGATCTTCTACGAGCCACGGTTCGAGGGTGAGGCTGTCCGCGCTTGGGGCGGGATCGGGCCGGACGAACAGGTCATCATCCACGGTGCAGATCCATGGTACTCGGAACCCTCGCCAATCAACCTCCGGCAAAGTCGACCATTTCTCCCATGGCGCCAGCAGCAAGAAAAACAGGGCGTCTTCAACCGCCGGCGGAAATCGGCCGAGGTGGGGCTCGATCTCACCAAGGTCCCGGCTCAGGTCCATAAAGAGTCCCGGTACCGCGCGTGCGTCCGGCCGCGAGTCGACCTCAACCTCCTCTTCAACACTAAGCCATTGAAACTGTGCGAGGCGCGTCGTTTCCAAAGGCTTGCCGGGGAAGTTGCGCAGCAACCGCGACGCGTCGAACATCCTCTCAAGCTCCATAGCGCTGAATGCGCCGACGCGCGCGCGGCCGAAGTTCAAGGAAGGCAATGCATCTGCTAGGTCCAGTGGGCACATATACCGCCGGACAGTTGTCCGTCGTTCAAACGCCTGATTGAGAGCTCTCGCTGCGTCCCGAGGCAGAGTCGCTTGACCGGAAAGTCCGACGGGCAACATGCAGGGCAGTCCTAAGGAGCGCAATGCGTTGCTCAGGGCGAACCTCGCCTTGCCGCCCCCATACCGCGCCTCACATAGATCAACCAACGCAACGAAGGCGGGCGTGGACAACAAATTGCTGGGCCCAGGAGCCGGAATGCACCATAGGGAATCGAGCGCGGCTATTAATTCCAGGTCCGTCATCTTCAGCCGCCTTTCACAGGGGTCTGCGGCACCCAGCGTCGTTCCACTCGCTCTCGAACGAGGCGCGCCTCCAGGCTGGGGTGCTTGCGGTCGATGCTCTCATTGTAGATGTACTCGGCATCTAGCCAAAAATCCGCGACAGCATCAATAAAACTGCGAAGTCGATCGACGGGAATATCCATCGCTGCGACCTGCGCCGGCTTCGATGCAGAAGTCGAGCCGAACCCCGGTAGCAATGGCGATGACAATTGCCAAAGATCCGGGCAGCGCTGTGATAGCTTGTTGGCAGACTCGCCGTCGCCATGCCGGCAGGCATTACCTAAATGCTGGAGAATGTCCAGCGTGTCGAAACTTGGGAAAGACTCGAGTTTGATGCCGCGCAGCTCGCGAAACAGCTTGCACAAGTCCTTCCAGTTCGCCTTCTCCACCTTGCTTGCCGTCGTCTCGCGTGGCCGCAATTCGCGCGCGCACCCACGTATATACGCTCTTAGTTGTCGTTCCCAGATCGATTGGATCGAGAGAGCGAACGCCAACTTCGTTTCGCACAGCACATCCTGCATGTCAGCTCGAGCAAATCCACGTCCGGGCGAGTCGCTCCGGCCCAATTCATCTATTCGCCCGTGTAGGGTCTCCAGCGCAGGAAGAATCAGGTCGTCAAAATAAGATCGGATCGTGATTTCGTGTCTCGAAGCTTCTATGTCGGCAGAGCAATTCTTCCAGCGGAACGGCATCATTGCTGTTGATCCTTGCCCTTGTGCCGGCCACCGCAATTAGCCACCGTGCTCTGCCTCAATCTCTTACGCCCACCCTTCAAGACAGCCGCGTAGCCGCCTCAGCGTCATCTCCTCAAGCTCTCCGACCAAAACCAAGCTCTTGTCATTCAAGCCGTTCATCGACGGCCCGAACAAGCCCGAGACGGAGCCGTCCCGATGACGGGCCAGATAGAACCGATCATGAAAGCGCGCGTCCCGGTTAATGTGCGAAAGAACCCGAAGCGAACGCCAAATCCTTGCTTCTTCCCATGCTGTTCGACGGCCCGTCGCCATACAGCTCCTAACGTTGAACTCGGTGAGATCGCCTTCCTGCATCAGGCCGGTGCGCCGCTAGAGAGGGGCGGGTACAATTGTTTGAAATCGTCATGCTTCCGAAGCGCCGCGGGTCTGTAGGGGCCGACGCTGGCGCACTGCGTCACTTCGGCGAGCTCGAAACGCGCCCGGACGGTCGGATGGACCGGTGCGTCGTGCGTGGCATCGCGGACCTTGGCGGGCCAGTTCATGCCCGCGATGCGGCTCTGCAACCACCGCCATTTCGGAAGTTTCGCCGCGTACGCATCGAGCGTGTCGCGCATGCCCGCGATCTCGCAGTGCTGCACGCCGTCCGCCGCGGGGTATATGTTGAGTTGCGGTCCGGTGCTGCCGCTGGTCGGCATCTTCTGTCCGTCGACCATGATCGGTCCGGTCTTGAGCCCGTCCGGCACGGAAGTCGCCTGCTCGCACATCCAGGCGAGCGCGATATCCGAAAGGCGCGACTCGGGCTCCGGGTAGGATCCCCCGACATCGGAGTGGTTTCCCGCGAACCAGAGCTGGATGAGCCGCGCATGGCCGGGAAAAAGCGGCGCGCCTTCCTCACTGCCGCCCCAGCCGACCCGGTCGAAATCCAGCCGCGTCTCGTCGATGGCATTGGCCGAACGCGCGAACGCGACATGCCTGCTCAACAGCTTGTCGAAGTTCTCGCCCTTCCATTCCGCCACATGCGACTGCGATTGCCCCGGGGTCGGGTAGTCGGTGATCGTCTTCACTTTCGCCTTCTTCTGCCAGCGCCAGAACATGGCTACCGCGATCGCCGCGAAAAGAACCTGGAGGGCGAATCCCACGAACATGAAGCCGGTGCCGAAGATCCAGGAAGCGAGCGCCGAAAGAACGACCGCGGGCACGAACCCGCCGACGAGGCCGGCGACCGCGACACCAGCGGTCAGCCCGGCTTGTATCATGACGCGCCTCATTCCGCTGGCGCCGAGCGCGGCGACGGTGTCGAACACGCCGATGAAGTAGGGGGCGGCATTCGAATCCGATCCGTCGCCGGACCCGTACTTCACCTGGAATCGGCGCGCGAGCTCGAGCCGTTCGGCTTCATATTCCGCCCGTGGATGTCCGGCGCCGTGCTCCAGGACGGAGTCGACGGCCTCCCACGCGATGTCGCGGACGTCCTTGCGGAAGCGCATGAGCGGACCGGCGGGCGTCTTCGTCGGAACGCCGCAGAGCATCAGGAGGTTGGCCAGGCTGCGGACCGTGTAGGATCCCCGGCTGAATCCGAACAGGAAGATCCTGTCGCCGGGCCTGTAGTGATTGATGATGAACTCGTAGCAGTCGGCGATGTTGCGTTTGATGCCGGCACCCATCACCGACCCGAGCAGCTTCTGTACGAAGCGAACCGGGGCCGTGAGCGCTGTCGAGCCGATGTCGGTACCGAGACCGGCGTCGTAGAACGCCACCTGCTGGGAAGGATCGATCGGATCGTCGGGATGATCGCGCGAGACGCGGTACATCTTGTAGATGTTGCTGATGCGCTGTTCGGGACGTGCGCCGCCGTCCTGCCCCGTGCCGTCCGAAAAGACGACGATGTTCTTGGACATGATGACTCCCTAGGGACCGTAACGCCTGCGGCCCTGATAGCGCTGCCGCAAAGTGTCGTCGTTGTACGAGAGGATGCGGCCCTTCTTGGAACGGAAATCCATGGTCGAGGATATTTCCTTCGAATTGCCCTTGAGGTTGACCGCGCGATAGGCGCCCATGTGATCTCCGATCGACTTCACGATGACATCCCCGGTCTTCGTCGTCATCAGCCTGATGTCCTCTTCGTAGAGCATGTCCCTGATGTCCTGACGCGGATGGTCGTACTGGTTTGCGTAGTTCGACGTGCAGATGGCCAAACGGGGTTCCAGGCGGGCAAGGAATTTCTTGGTCGTAAAGCCGTTGTCCGCGCCATGATGGGCAAGGATCATCACGTCGGTTTCACTTTTCAGGATCCGCGATCGCCGGAGGCGCGCGGAGATGTTGGGGGATTCCACGTCGCCCAGACTGAGCACGTTGAAGCTTCCCTTCCGGAAATGCTTCACCGTCGAATTGTTGTTGGGGCAATTGCCGTCGATGTGCATCGGATTGTAGTAGGTATCTTCGAACGCTTCCGACCCGGCCTTATCGAGCTTGTCGATATAGAGCGGCGTGATGTGTTTGATCGTCGGAACCCGGTTCGCCTTCGCCTGCGCGTCCTTGTAGGCGGCGATGATCTCGAGGCAGCCTTCGCCATGGTCGGTATAGGGGTCGTACCCCGGACATTCGATCCTGAGCGGCCGAACGAGATCAAGCAGTTCCTGCAGTTCGTGCATGTTGCAGTGATCCGCGTCCCAACTCGTGATGTGGAGGCTATTGGCGAACTCGACCCCGCACCGGCGCATTTCGTATACGAGCGCGACCTTGCTCAATTCGGTAAGCCGCCCTTCGATGACCGTGAAGTGTCCGTCCGCGAAGTAGGAAAACGACGAACCGGGAACGCCGAGTTGATAGGCGCGGAAACGCGTTACGATGCTTTTCATCATGCGGTTTCACTCCAACGCAACGATTGCGGAAAAGCGGCCGTGGCATAGGTCGTCATCGTCGTATCGGCCGCTTCGAAACCATGTCTCGCAAGCCGGTCGAAGTCGGCCGCACTCAACGACTTCAGGTCCGTGGGATACTCGATGGCGACCGACGGTTCGGCATCGGGCTGGACACGGTCGTAGAAGCCCAGAGGCCGGGTCTTGTCCGCCTTTACGTCGAGACCCCTGACCGAATTTCCCATTCGCACCAACACGCCGGCTATTCTTCCGGACGTCAGATCGGCGACGAGCATTCTGCTGCGCAACGACCTGATCTGATCGCTGGCGATGTCGAACAGTCGAGGACCGGCCAGATGACCCCGCAAGAGCGCGCCCACCGCGGACCGGCCGGGCGGCTTCAAAGGCCCCGACGCATCGCTGCACACGAGGAAATCGCAGTTGATCAGTTCGCGTCCCGGCTTGTAGAGCGGTTCAAGCCCGAGATTTTCGTAGGCGCCGCCATCCCAGAGCCGAACAGTCCGCCAAAGCGGCTGCTTCCTGCCCGCCGTCTTGTTGGTGGCCGGATCCGTCCCCCACCAGCCCTCGGCCGGCAGCGTCAGCGGCATCGCGCCGATCGCGTAAGGAACGGCCGCCGAAGCCGCCGCGGCAACCGAGAGAGGCACTTCGGGCGAGTAATGCTTCCCAAAGCTCCAATCGCCCATCTCGCGCTTCTGAAACCGCCAGTTCTTGCCGGTCTCGATGCAGGTCGCGTTGATCATCCAAACCGGGGCATCCGGCAGATCGCAGACGCGTCCGCTGACGCCCCAACGGGTCTCAAGCAACTCGGCCAGAACGACCGCACG
The DNA here is from genome assembly GCF_000938255.1 of Bradyrhizobium sp. LTSP849. Lineage (GTDB taxonomy): Bacteria > Pseudomonadota > Alphaproteobacteria > Rhizobiales > Xanthobacteraceae > Bradyrhizobium. The sequence goes on from NZ_JYMR01000050.1 coordinate 37,198, forward strand.
TTCTTTCAGAAGCCTGACGTTCAACCGCCTCAATCCGGCCCAGCCGATGGCGCTGAAACTGAATAGGTCGACGCTCGTCAGCAACGTCCGCAGTGAGGGATAGATCTCGTCCGCAAACCGCCTCGACGAGGGCCACCCCATGTCCGCCCGCGAGACAATCGCCGCCATCAACAGACTTCCGCCGGACACAGTCGAGATCGCCGACACGGATTCCAGCAGCCTCTCGTCGGCAAGCCGCTTCAGCACGCCCAAATGGAACACGGCCGCCCTGACCCCGCCTCCGGACAGCGCCAATCCTATCCGTGCTTTCTGAGGCGCGTTCGCGTCGTTGTTCATCCGCGGGCTTCCTTCACCAAGACCACGGACACCGGCGCGGCGCCGTCGCTGAGCGAAGCGCAATGGACCCGAACCCCGTCGTCGTTGACGATCGCCATCAGCGCCGGCACGCCGTTCATGTCGAGAAGTTCTGCAAGCTCGGCAAGCTGCAACAAATCCTTCGTGCTCGGGGTGGCCGCAAGGCCGGTGGGGTGCGAATGCCATTCGCCGACGTAGACGAGCTGACCGGCGCTTGCCTCGGTCGTGCGCCCTATGCCGGACCGCAGGCCGGCGATTCCACGCTCGAACCCCGTTCGATCTCCCTTGCTGTCGGACGGCGCGTCCAGGGCCACGCTGACGTGGATCGACCGCGCTTCCATGTCGAGGACGCCCAACAGCACGCCGCCCGTTTCGGACGGAAGCGCCGCCTTCCTCCGTCCGGCCACGAACTCGACGACGCTTTCGGAGAGGGCTACGGACCAATCGGCGATCGCCAGACGCCGCCATCCGATCGCCGCGCTGCGGATGCAGTCCACCCGTCCCTGCAGTGTCCGCCAGACGACGACTTCGCCTTCCTCGTTCCTGAGCGCGTTGCCGATCTCGAGGGAGATGGCGGCGGACAGGAGAGCCGCCTGGCTCTCGGACATCCGATTGGTGGCCTGCCTGCACGCGCCGGAATACGCAATGTTGTGCTGAGAGGCGCGGAGGTGTCCGACGAGGCCGGGTTCTTCGGCGGTCATGGCGTAGTGTTGCGCTTCGAGATCGCGGAGCGACGATGATCGATCGCGGGGCTCGATCTGCAGCACGGCATCGGTGCCCTCGGAATTGAAGAAGAAGCTGATGCGGCGCGCGGTGTCGGGCGTCGAGGACAGAAATCTTGAAACTGCGATCGATGCCGAAGCGTCCATGATGATGTCGGCGCGTCCCAATGCGGTCTGCACCGCCGCTTTCGTCGCTGTGTCCTCGGACAGCACGTCGGCGACCAAGTATGCCGCGCGATCGGGAAACCCGAGCGCGGTTTCCAGAAACCTAGCGAAGCCGCCGGCTTTGGAACGGCCTACCTCCATCACCGGCAAGACGTGCCTCGGAACGTTGTGAGGCAGAAGGTAGTCGCCGTCGATCACGTCCCAGGTGAAGCGTCCCTCGCGCGCGAGATTGGCGGCGACGTGCGATCCCACCGTGCCCGCGCCGACAAGGGCGACCCGGCGGCTATCCGTCGCCGGCTCGCCGGAAACTAGCGCCGCGAGGTCTCGGTCGAGTCCGTAGTGCACCTCTCCGCAGACGAGTTTGATCGATGCCGCCGCTCCCGCGTCCGACGGCGTCAGAAGTCGACCGTGAATTCCATCCGGCCCGCGGTCCAGGCAGCCCAGGGCAACGCCGATCTCGGCCATGGTGGCGGTCGAAAAGAACACTCTGAGTTCGAGGATGCCGATCTCCGCTCCGCCTTCCTTCGCAACGGGAAAGCCCACCAGCAAGCCTAACTGCCAGCCCAACTGCTCCGGATCCCGCTGTGGCCTCCGTCCAGCGGCGTAGGAATTGGTGACCCACTGGAGAATTCTTTCGCGCAACACGCCCCGCAGATCGATCTCGCCGAGTTCGTCGGCAAGTTCGCCGAGCGTGCGGGGTGGAAAGCGCAAGGGACCCATGTCGCGTCGGGCCGCGGTCAGGGCGATCAGGGCGATTCCGAACCGCTGCCCTGCAAAGGCGACCGAAGGCGACGTCGCCACCAGCACCTCACGAGAGAGTTCGCCGTCCGGTCTGTGCACCGCCAATTCCGTCGGACCGGCGTGGGCGGCGTCGATGACCTCCCTGCCGACGATGACCACCGGGCCCGGGACCACGAACAGCGGCTCGGGCGCGCGTTGATCTCCATGCAGCTCGTCGCGCGCCGTCTTCGCCAGCCAGATGTGGATCCGCACCAGAAAATCCGAGGGCGTCCAATTCAGCTTGATTTCCTGCCAGGGACGGTCGTCGATGCAGAGGGACACCGGATCCGACCGATGGCCGGGATTGGTATGCGGCACATCGGGAAAGTCGTCGCGGAGGGCGAGAATCACCGGTGCCCGATCCTGTGCCGGGAAGTGCAGCGCCATCGGCTCGGTCGCCTTCAGCGGATGAACGAAACGCTGTGGCCGGTCGACGTGGACGTTCACGAGAAGTGTTTCATCTCCGGACGCGGAGCGCCGCGCCTCGACGAAACGATACCCTTGCGTGCCGCCCTCGCACACCAGCCGGGCGACGGCGCGGGCGCGGACAAGAGCGAGGGCTTTCCAGTCCACGGCCTCGCCGAACATCTGCTGCACCGGACACAACGGCATCAACCGGCCCGCATCGGCCTAGCCGAGGCGTAGTCGACCGGCATCGCGGCCATTGCAACAAAGGATGCACCGGCCGCGGTGATGCTGATCTGGCACGCCTTGGGATTGCGCCGCGGCGAGTTCTCCATGGTCACCTCGAACTGGCCGTCGATCGCGCCGGTGACGTCCTGGTAGTACGCGGCCGCTTGACGGTGCGGCGGCTGGACGTCCCTGTCGCGCTCGGACCCCTTGCCGGGAATCGACTCGCTCGTAGAGACCATGATGCCGTGGCGCTCGGCCTGATTCTCGCACAACCACCTAACGTCGTCCGTGGGCACGGTCTTGTCCACGCCCTTGTCAGCGCAGTTCAGCGATTTGTAGCTGCAGTGATGCGGAATCTTGAAGACGTGCCAGCGAAGCCGGTCCTCGTTGCCGTGGGTCTTCGACGTCTGCACGATGTGGCCCAGCGTCACGTCGTTGACGTCGGAAGCGAACAGCGCCCTGGTGTCGACGCCCGCCTCGCGGAACACGGCCTGAAACACGACCGCATCTTCGTTGCGTTCCTCGACTTCCCGGTCGTTGAGCCGCCATGCCATCGGGTTGTGGACGAAGATCTCGATGCCGCCGGGGGCGTTCAGGTCGTCGTAGCCCGGCACCAGATTTCCCGCGTCCGTGATCAGATGCATGCGCTCTTCGAGCCTGATTCCGTTCCGCTTGCAGAAATCGCGGAGACGCTCGGGCCTCGAAAAGACGCGGATGCCCTTTCCCTGGATGAAGCGGTGTCTGGCCTCCTGGCGAATGATCTGCGCGTCGTCGGTGCTCCCCTCCTCGGTGAGCGCGGCGGCAGGCACCCAAAGGTCATTCATCTTGATCCGGCCTTCGCCTTGCCGCGAGGCGAAGCGCTCGAAATGAAAGAAATCGCCGGCCCGCTTGGTATGGTCTTCGTCGAGGTGGGTGAACATCACGACGTCGAAGTAGTCCCGCTTCACTGCCCTGAGGTCGCCGTCGAGGGCCGTCGGCAAGTCGATGCAGGTGTTACCTGCGTCCCCCGGAATACGCATGTCCGCGTAGTCGACCAGGATCTTGCGGCCGTCCTTCAAGTCGATACGCGTGCAGTCGGCATTGCCGAGCGGAAAGAAAGTCAGGATGGCCATCAGGCGCCCCTCAAGTCGTTTTCGATGGCAAGAACTCTATCCCGAGTCGGCCCAAGCCAACATCTGTACAATATTAAATTTCGGTAATGTTTTGTATTAAGCACAAAAAGGTTTGCGCCATTGACCGCGGCCTCGAATTGCGATTCTGTGCCCGACATGGCTGATTTGGAGATCTACCGGATTGTCGGCGCGGCGGTAGCGGCACGGAGAAAACACCTTCGCCTGAAGCAGGCCGAAGTGGCCGACCAGATCGGATTGACCAGGGCGTCGCTCGCCAACATCGAAAGCGGCCGACAGAAACTCATGCTGCATCAGATCTACAGATTGGCCACGGCCCTGGGAGCCGATTCGATCACCGATCTCGTTCCCGAGAGCTTCTCGTTCGAACAAGCGAGCGGACCGCTCAGGCTTGAGGGCAGCGACATCAGCGACGTGCAGAAGGCAGAGATCGAGCAGTACGTCAGGCGCAAGGGAGGAGGAAAGACATGAGCGAGCACGCTGCCCGGGAGCAGGCGCGCGTCCTTGTCGAGAAGCTGGGGGTCAAAGCACCGCCGGTACCGGTGGAGAGACTGGCGAAGGCGCTTGGCGTCAGGATCGAATACAATCCTTTCGACGACGAATTGTCGGGAATGGCCTTCCTACGCGAGGGCAAACCGGTCATCGGAGTCAACGCGAACCATCATCCTAACCGGCAGAGATTCACGATCGCGCACGAACTCGGCCACATCGTGCTTCACCGCTCCAGGCTGGACGCGGCGGTTCTCGTCGACAAGAAGAGCAAGCACTTCATCCCCCGTGACCAGATTTCCGCCGAGGGCACCGATCCGGTCGAGGTGCAGGCGAACGCATTCGCGTCCGAACTTCTAATGCCGGCCAAGTGGGTCCGACAGGCGCTGTCCGAATCCACCCGCGACCTGCACGACGACGAGTACCTCATAGCGCTCGCGAAGCGATTCCGGGTCAGTCTCGCCGCCTTCCAATTCAGGCTGGAAAAGATCTAGTCGGAGACTTCCGGTGGGGTTCATTCTCTACGACGTGGAAACGACCGGTCTGCACAAACGCTTCGACCAGATTCTTCAATTCGCCGCCGTCAGGACCGACGTCGACCTCGTCGAAACCCAAAGGTTCGAGACGCGCTCGCGCCTCATGCCGCACGTCGTCCCGTCGCCGAGGGCGCTGCAGGTCACCGGCATTACGCTCGACGAGGCGAACAGCACGGCGCGGCCGTCCCACTACTCGATGGTGTGCGAGATCGCCAAGACGCTGGCGTTGTGGTGTCCCGCCACGTTCCTAGGCTTTAATTCGATCCGTTTCGACGAGGAGTTCCTGCGGCAGGCGTTCTATCAATGCCTGCATCCCGTTTTCCTGACGAACACGAACGGCAACGCGCGCGCCGACGTGCTCAATCTGATGCGGGCGGCGACGACGCTACACCCGACGGTGATTCATCCCGGCGTCGAGATCGACGGACGTCTCAGCCATCGCCTGGGCGCGCTCGCCGCCGCGAACGGAATCGCGCAGGGGAAGGCGCACGACGCCGAGTCCGACGTCGACGCCATGCTCGGATTGTGCCGGCTCGTCCGGGACGGAGCGCCCGGGCTCTGGTCGACCTTCCTCCGCTTCTCCTCGAAGGCAGCGGTCGTCGACCTCGTGCGCGACGAGGATGCGTTCGCCTATTTCGATTTCTTTGGAAGTCCGCGGGTGATGCATTTCCTGACGAGGGTCGGCGTCAGTCCGAACGACGCGAACGCACATTACTGTCTCGACCTCGAGTGTGACATCGACGGTCTACGCAAGCTCAACGACGCGGCACTCGCGGAACGGATGACGCAGGAGCCGCGACCGATCCGACGGCTCAAGGTCAACGGCTCCCCGCTGCTCTATCCTTTGTGGGATATCGACGCCGACCGTTTCCTCGATCTGACGGAGGACGAACTGACGCGGCGGGCGGCGTCGGTGCGCGCCGACGAGGAGTTCATGGCGGCTCTGACGCGCGCCGCGGCCTCTGCCGAGCCAATCTACGGGGTGTCGGAGCACGTCGAGTTGCAGATCTATGGGAGCAACTTCTTTTCCGATGCCGATCGCGAACTGTGCCGACAATTCCATGCCAGTCCATGGGAGAGAAGGCCGGAGCTCGTCCACCGCTTCGGCGACCAGCGCCTGAAGCGTCTTGCCCGCCGGCTCATCTACTTCGAAAGCCCGCATCTTTTCGAGGAGGCCGAGCGACGCGTCATTGCGGACGACATCGCGGCCCGTCGGCGCGGAGAAGGAAACCACGCCACTCCGCCGTGGACGACGATCGCTCACGCCCTGTCGGAACTCGCGACCATCGACGCAGAGGTGTCGGACACGTTCAAGCAAGCCTACCTCGAACTGCGGTAGGAGGGACGCCTCGCTGCATTTCGCTGCAGGCCGGCCCAGCCTGCGGATCAGCGCCCCAGAGTTACCGCTATGGAGGCCGGGTGGGTCTTTTCGACCCATTTCGCCGTGGTACTCCTACTCAGCACATCCTTCAGTTCGTCGCGGTCCAGAACGGCGAGCCGCTGGCTGAGATCGGCAGGGACTTGCCCGGGAATTTGGCATCCAGAACCTGGATGATGGACTCGATGCGTGATCGTCGAGTTCCGTCCGCTCGCCCCATCCCTGTGCCCGAATACTCGTCTCATGTGTGGACGTCTGGTTCAGAGCGCCAAGCCCATCCGTTCGGGGTCTCCGGTGGATCGAAGCGCGCCGTATGCACAAGGCAGGCTTCGACATTTTCGTTGTTGGGATCAGTATCCAGCGTGGCTTTGCCGTCCGACGCAACGTCGACGGCATCGCTCCTGCTTCGCGGTCTCCTGGCCGCCGGTCATACTCTTTCGCCATGTTGCGTGGCCCGCAAGAATCAGGCCCATATCGACGAAGCGAATGTTCGCTCGCTGGCGGGCCCTCTCTCACACGGCTTTCAGGATCACCCCTAGAGGCCCAAGCCAGGTGCCCGGGACGAAGGCATCAAGATGCTCAAATCGCTGGTTCGTCCCTTTCGCCAGGTGCGATAGTGCCGTCCGACCTGCAAAGGCTTTGTTCCTCCCTTCAGCGTGCGCTCTTGCGGCTTCGCGCGAGCGGACCCGACGGCTTTGAAGGGTTCATCCGCGATGCCTTTATCGAAGCCACCGGCATCTCTGGGCGAATTCAGAAATCCTCCACGCAAGGTGGCGTCGACGCTATTGCCGACGGGACTGGCGGCCAGATCGCGGTTGGTATTGAGGCCAAGCGCTATCAGGAAACAACCACCCTGCCGCTGGATGATCTGAAAAAGAAGCTGGTCGATGCGGCCACCCGGTCCGGAAGCCCCATAGAGCTCTGGATTCTTGCCGCCAGCAAAGAGGTTTCCGCTGACGATGTCGGCGCGCTTAAGAAGATCGGCGAGGAGCAAGGACTTGGCGTGCTTGTGCTCGACTGGCGCTCACGCGACGACGTCTTAGCGCCCCTTCCGTTTCTGTTGGCGCTTGCGCCTCACACGGTCGAACGGGTGCTGGGATCGAAGCTCGCCCAGTCCATCCGTAAAATCGCCGATCATCCGGCGTTCGAAGCTAGAAGGGGTGCTTTCCTGCGCGATGTGCAACATCCCGATCTCGGGCGGGTTTTCGCCGCCCACGCCGTAAGGGCGCGGATTGGCCAAACGCTGCAAACGCGCGCCGATTCCAAATCGAGATTGCAGAATAGCGTTGATCTTCGCGCGCCCGGTTGCATCTGGGCGCCGCGCGATAAGGAATGCACCGAGCTCCAAGAATGGTCGAAGGACGCGGACGCGCCCCCGGTTTGCGCCGTTCTGGGTGACGAAGGCGCAGGCAAGACCTGGCTCCTGTTCGATTGGTGGCAACGGGAAGGCGAGCGCGACCCCTCGCGGCTACGCGTCTGGTTCGCCGCCCGCGAGCTCACGTCCGGGTCGCTCGCAAACGTTCTTGGCGCGGCGCTTGCCAAATGGGTGTCCGTACCAGGCCGAACCGCGTCGTTTTGGACCAAACGCGTTCAGCGCTGGCGCCAAGCAGCGTTGGCGCATCCCGAGGAGGGGCCCTTCATCTGGCTGATGCTCGACGGAACCAATGAGGGCACAGGCCAGTCGCTTGTGCAGCAACTCTTGGCGGAAGCTGCTGACACGGACTGGAAGGGTGCAATCCGGATCGTTCTGACCGACCGGCCCCCGCACTGGCAGTCCAGTTTCCGGTCTGGCCAGTTCCTAGAGCCTCGCCCCGCAACCGTAAAGCTCAGCCATTTCCATGATTCTGAACTGGATGCGCTGCTCGCAGGGCACGGAAAGAAGCGCACGTCGTTCGCGCCGCACGTCCTGGGCCTGATCAAATGGCCGAGCTGGTTTGCTGTGGCTGCGGAAATGTTCGACCGGGAGCACGACTGGACGGCGCATTCAGCCGAGCACTTGATGCTCCGTTACATTCAGCATCGGCTCAGCGCGCGCCTGAATACGTCCGTGATGGATGATGCGGTATTCCGTGAATTCATGTCGGATCTCGGACGGGACATCCAGAGCACCTGGAATATCAATAGTACGTTCTCCCGGGTCGCGCTCAAGAACAAGCTGTCCGGCTTCACGGGTGAGCCAGAGAAAGATATCCTGCAGGCGCTCGATGACGTGACGTCGGGCGTCTGGTTTCGCCCGGCTGGAACACTTCAATTCGAAATGGACGAGGCCGTCTTGCCGTTGGCGATCGGCCTGGCGTTGCACAGCGAGCTTAAATCGCTCACGACAGAGGAAGAAGTCGACAGCAGCGTGGACCGATTTCTCGGTCCGACAGAAGACCAGACCCTTGGCGTCAACATACTCGCCGCCGTCATTTCGCTGACTTTTCTCGATCCCACCTATCCCGCCCCCGCTATCCGCGTGCTGCTGCGGCGGTGGATCAGCTCGCACAATTTTTCGAACGCCCATTTTCAGCATCTTTGGCGGATCGGCAGTGTCAATCCGGCGCCGCTGCTCGATGTCGCCGAAACCATATGGTTGCAGCGCTCGGGCGGCTCTTCCGTCGATGAGATCCTCATCAAGAGCATTGCTAACGTCGGCGGCGACGGCGAACGCCAAACGGAAGTGATCACGTTTCTTGCGAAATGCGCGCGGACATATTGGCCAGATCCGCGGGAGGGGCAGTTTATCAGCTATAACCCAAGCCCGCAGTTGAGGACTGAGGCTTTCGCGGCAACGCAAGAACGCCTTGACAGGTTGCGACGCGATATCGGCTCCAAGGCTGTCGCGGACCTTGATCTTCTCCGTGTCGAGGATGGCACCAGTGCCAGCTGGGTGTTCTACCGCGCCAATTCGATAGCGACGTATCTGCCGCGCGCGGCACAGGCGCCCCTCTGGCGTGGATGGGCACTCAGCCGCGCGGTGATGGGCAGCGCAAACCACCTCGATGATGTCGCATGGTCGCTGCGCGTCAACTCAATCGACGCAGCCGCCTCGACCCCGATATTTCTGCAGACCATCGACGAATTGCTGGCCTTTCCCTCGTCGGGGGTAAGGGAAATGGCCATCCACCTGCTTGAAGCGCATGGCGGGCCCGCCGCCACCGGCAAACTCGCTTCCATCAGGCCACAATGTCAGCCGCACCAACCGAACGCTTGGAGGTACAACGCGTCGCTGATCGACGGCATCGTGACATTCTCAGGAGACGAGCCGTCAAACGAATTGCAAGCCATCTCCATTCTCTCGGATTTCGCGATCGATCCCCATGCGGATGTCGCGCCGGGTCATATGAAGCGACTGAGCCGGTACGCCCGTTCCTTTCCTGTCTCGAAGCTTGGCGATGGACGTGGCCGCACGACTGCAAGCCTTGATCTGGAACGGGCCATGCCGGCCTTGGCGCGCTGGGCGCCCAAAGACCTTGTCGCACTCTACCGGCGCCTGCTGCTTTCCGTCAGTGGTCGCGATGAGACGCGTCTCCTTGGTCTTACATTCTCACTCGAAAGCTTGTTGCTCCTGCTGACGCCACCGATTCAGCAGAAGATACGAACGGTCCTGACAAGGCGCCGCAAGGACAGACGCCAGAGCGACCTCGATCAAATTGACCATGCGCTGATGGCTGCGGCCTTTTTTGGAAATGCGCCTCGGGATCAGATCACGCTGTGGGAGGAACTCGGCGCCCCCCGCTCCGTTCTGTTGTCATTGGAACATGTGTTGCGCGCTCCGTCGCCCGCACAGGTGAAGCGTCTGGGGGCGCGGCTTGCACCGGATCAACCCATCGACCGGCTAGCCGGATGGTTGGTCTATCTCGTGCTCAGCGCGCCGAAAAAACTTCCGAAGAATTGGGAAGCGCTAGCCAAACTCGTAATTCACGAGGACTCAAGCACACGCGAACTTGCCTTCCTGATAGCATTAAATGCCCAAGATGTGTTCCAAGCAAAGCAACATCTGCGGTCAGCCTGGGCGGCCGCTCCGGACCGCTCTGCCAAGGAGAACAGCGCGGGCGTATCGCTGTTCGCGATGCTTACCACACCCAAGACCTTCAAAGCGATGTCTGAGCGGGCGGGTAACGAATGGAGCATGATTTTATGGCGCAAGGTCAAATACCTGCCGGATTGTGCCTATGCGTTCTATACCTTTTTGAAAGATGCCGTCGAACGGGAATTGAATCCGCCGGCGTCACGCGCGATGCTCGGTTACAGGGTCAACCACTTCGGAGCGACGAAGAAACTGGTCGAGCAAAAGCCGGGCGAACTTACCGCACTCGCTGACCGGTTGTTTGCGCCTGACGACGATCCCGCCTTCGCACGCTATGAATTTCCAAGAGTGGATCTCACGCGGGCGTTCCTGGACCTGGACCCGGCCAAGGGAGCGCAATATTGGACGAAACTGAGCCGTTCCGAAGGAATGTTTAAAGCCGGCGAAGATATCGAACAGATGCCGTTTGAGAGCGAAGACGGCGAGCACGTCAATGAATTGCGCCGCCAGCAGATCATGGACGCGAACAACGACTGGAAACTTCTGACTCTCTCCACCTTCATCGTCCGCCACAAGCGGAGCGCTTGGGCGGTCTCGCTTGTCAAAGAGCTACTCAGCACCGCCGAGGCTTCCGGCGATATCGGGAGAGCCATCATGATCACGGGCTTTCTAGACGACACGGCGGCCGTGCGCGCCCTCTGGAAAAATGAGCTGGCGAAGGCCCCGCTCGACGGCTGGATCGAGACTGTCTACCGGCAGGCCAAAGAAAGTTTCCAGAAAACGCGGAGATGTTTGGGATGGCTGGATGTTGCGCTTGCCGCAAAGAATGACGAAAGCTTCTTTGTGGCTTGGGAGCTGTTCGTCCATTTGTGCGAAAATAACGCAATTCCCGTCGCGGCGGCGTGTATCCGGGCGCGCTTGAACACGCGCTCTCAGAAGCAGAAAGACTTTATCGCCCTCAGCTGGAAGCGGGTTCATGACAAGGCGAAGCAGTCGGAGCGGCACCTGAAAGACACGATGTTTTCGCTCCGCGTCGGCCACCAATTGGCAAGACCTTGGTCAGACAACTGAGCACCGCAGGCGGCAGGGCCAATCTTTTCAGCCCTTACCATCTGAGGCGCGGGGCGATTAGTCGAACGGGCGGCGGACTGGAAATATTAAGAAGCGATTGCTGCAGCGAATTCCACCGGTATCCCGCACGAGACAGAAGTTCGCTACGGCAGCCGGATGCGCCCTGCATCGGCAAGGTAAATCGATGCCTGAAAAAGCGTCGGCCCAAGACTATGACCATACAAACTGTTGTCTCCGAAGAATTCGTTCGCCACGCAGATCTGTAGCAGCATACGGGTAACAACAATCGCCGACAGCACGCAGAAAAACTTAATCAGATCGAGGAGGACGAACTTCGTCGTCGCGAGAGCGAGAATGCACACTGTTTCAGATTGGAAGATCCAGCTGCGGCCCCGCGCCATCTTCGGTTTGTAGCGATGAGAGTGAGATGCCTAAGAGTCGCACCGGTCTTGGAAGAGGCGCTTCGTTCTCGAGCAGGCTGACGACCAAGCGCTCCAGATCGCTTCTGCTCGACACGGCGGCGGGGACAGACCTGCTCCGCGTCATAATCTCAAAGTCTTCAAATTTGACCTTCAGCGTTACTGTCCGGCCCCGCGAGCCCTTTTCTTCACAATGCCGCCAGACCTTGTCGATCAAAGGCTGCAGTTCCGACACCATCGCCTCAAACTCAGTGAGATCAATGGAGAAGGTGTTTTCTGCGCCCACGGATTTCCGCACACGGTCGGCTCTGACCTCGCGGTTGTCGACACCCCTCGATATCCAATAGTAATAGCTTCCAGCCTTGCCGAAATTGATCTGCATAAATTCGAGCGACTGATTGCGCATATCGAGCCCCGTGTAGAGGCCTAGCGCATTCATCTTGGCGCTGGTCGCAGGTCCGATGCCGTGGAATTTGCCGACCGGCAGGGTTTCTACGAATGCCGGGCCCATCTCAGGCGTGATTACGTACTGGCCGTTAGGCTTGCGGTGGTCGGAGGCGAGCTTTGCCAGAAACTTGTTGTAGGAGATGCCAGCGGAAGCGTTGAGCCCGGTTACCTCTTTGATCTTCGCACGGATCGCCAACGCGACGTCCCGGGCCAACGGGATGTTCTGCAGATTTTCGGTCACGTCGAGGTAGGCTTCGTCCAGCGATAGCGGCTCGATAATCGGGGTGTGCTCGGCGAAGATCTCGCGTATTTGTTGGGAGACCGCCTTGTACACCTCGAAACGCGGCTTCACGAAGATCAGATCGGGGCATTGCCGTCTTGCCGTGACAGACGGCATGGCCGACCGCACCCCGAACTTTCTCGCTTCATAGCTGGCTGCCGCCACGACGCCTCTTTCCCGGGATCCGCCGACGGCGACCGGCTTGTCGCGGAGATCCGGATTGTCCCGCTGCTCGACGGACGCATAGAAGGCGTCCATGTCGACGTGGATGACCTTGCGTTGGCGGGGCGAGGGGGGCGCCTGGTCATCGTCCTCTTCGGTCACGTTGTCGGCTCAGGCGGATCTTCTTTGACGCCGCGGGCGACGATTTTGAGCGACCCGTCCGGAAGCGGCCGCTGCAGTTTCAAGACCTCGTCCGGAGGAGCCGTCATCCAGATCTCGACTTCTTCCGGCGTTGTCAGGATCACAGGCATCGCCTTAGGGTGAATGGCGCCGACCTCGGCGTTAGGCTCCGTCGTGAGGAACGCGTAGAGGTCATTGGTGGTCTCACCTTCCTTGACCTTCCGGACCGAAGTCCTGTTGGTCCAGATGCCGGCGAAGCAGGCGAGCGGACGGCTCTCATCGAGCGCGAACCAGATGTCACCGCCCTCGGCCTTGTTGAACTCGCTGAAGGAGTTGAACGGCACCACGCAGCGGTTTTCGGCTCCCAGCCATCGTGTCCAGTGCTTGCTCTTCACGTTGCGGATGTTGGTCGTGCCGCCGTCCGGCTCCATCTGCAGCAATTCCTTGAAATCGACGGTCTTGCCCTTGGCCTGCAGCTTCTCCGCTCGTTTCTTGGTGGCGTCCATCAACGCTTTTGACGACGACGGCATTCCCCAGCGCGCCGTAGCGAGTTCTCGGCCCTCGGCCCCGTTGCGCACGATCGGTGCCTTGTAATCGGGAAAAACCCCGGGCATCGGCGCCAGATTGCCGACGTATCGGTTCACGACGCGGAACAACGCGCTGATCGCGGCTTGGTTGGTCGTGATCGAGTAGAGATTGCACATCGGTCAGGCTTCGGTCCGAGGGTGGCGCGGCTGCCAACCTAGTTGTAGCAGAGTTGCGGAAGGACGCCGGCCCGCCTTGGCGCATTTGCGGCAGCGCAGCCGGCCGGCGAGGTCGTGCACGAAGGTGGTCGGCGGATGCTTCATCGCCGCGAGGTCAACGTCGCTCGGCGTCTTGCAGCGCGCGCACCTGATCTCTAGCCAAGGGAAGCCTCCGTTCACGGCCTGGTCGATGGTGGGCGACGGATCGATCGGTTTGCCGTCTGACCACATCCGCTCGTTCCAGCTCTCGCAAAGAAGCCTGTCAGCTTGCTGGATCATCGCCTCGCCCTTGGCCCGCATCTCCGCCGATTGGGCGGCCAGGATGTTGGCCATCGCCCGTGCCTGGCCGAGCTCTTTCGCTAGAGCCTTGCGATCGCCGCCGGACAGGGGCGTAGGGTGATACTTCGGGGCCATCCGGACATCCAGGCGCAAAGAGATCGGATCGGCAATCCGGAGCGGACTACGGCGTCTCGAACGCTGGCCAGCACCCGTCTTCTTCATGCCTGCCGGTACGCTGCTGGCAGGTGTTGTCGAGCAGCCGCTGCGCGACGTCCTTCCAGACCGCGTTGCCGCCGTACAATCGGACTGCATCGGCGGTCTGGATTTCCACGGTCCGCTCGCAGCGGCGGCAGGAGATGCGCAGGATGTGACGCTGAATCTCGGAAAGACGTCGCTGCCGCATCTCGGCCCCGGTCGCGTCGGCGCGTGGGTCTTTGAGGACCGATTCCCAATATTCGGCCGGGAGCGGCGCATCCGGAGTCGCGGCGGAGGGGCCCGGCCTCCGGGCGACGGCCTCAGCCGCCAGCTTTTCCATCTGCTTTGGGGTCGGCATGCGCCAGCTCGCGGGTCGGTCGGACATTCCGAATTAGAACATAAAGAGAACAAAAGTCGAGTCCGATCGAGCCCGCTCCGTGAAAAAATCCTCCCGTTGGAAGGGGCGTGATGTCGGAACCAAGCCGGGCCATTCGTCTTGAATCCAGCATCAGTACCGGAGTTCCCCCATCATGGCCCCCCGCGCTAACTGGAAAGGCTTCCTGCGTCTTTCCCTCGTCACCTGTCCGGTAGCGCTCTATCCGGCCACGTCGGAATCCGAAAAAGTCTCGTTCAACCAGCTCAACCGGAAGACCGGCCATCGCATCAAGTACGCCAAGGTCGATGCCGACACCGGCGAGGAAGTCGCCAACGAGGACATCGTCAAGGGCTACAAGGTCGACACCGACACCTTCATCGAGGTGACGAAGGAGGAGCTCGAGAACGTTGCGCTGGAATCGACGCGAACCATCGAGATCGACGAGTTCGTCGACCGCAGCGAGATCGACCCGAGATATCTGATCCGTCCCTACTATCTGGTCCCGGACGGAAAGGTCGGTCACGACGCCTTCGCCGTCGTCCGCGAAACGATCCGTGAGATGAACAAGGTCGCCATCGGACGGGTGGTGCTGACCAACCGTGAGCACATCATCGCCCTCGAGCCCATGGACAAAGGCCTGATGGGAACCTTGCTGCGGTATCCTTACGAGGTGCGCTCCGCGGACGAGTATTTCGACGAAATCCAGGATGTCAAAGTCACCAAGGACATGCTCGATCTCGCCAGGCACATCGTCAACCAGAAGGCGGGCCACTTCGAGCCGGACAAGTTCGAAGACCAGTACGAAACCGCCCTTCTCGATCTCATCAACCAGAAGCGCGCCGGCAAACCCATCACCGCGAAAGCGCGACCGCGTGGCGAGAATGTCGTTGATTTGATGGACGCGCTACGCAAGAGCATTGGCGGTGAAAAGGCGGCAGCGACAGAGGCGCCGAAGAAGCCAGCCAAGAAGGCGCGCAAGGCGGCGGCCGGGCAGAAGGAAATGCTGATGCCGATTGCCGGCAAGAAACCGGCCAAGGAGGCCGCGGCAAGGAAGCCAGCGGCCAAACCGCAGCGGAAGTCGGCTTAAGGTATCCTTGCGGTGGGTTCACGGGAAGCTCGCTTTCAACACGCCGGATGCGTCGAGATAATTCCCGGGCCGGCCGCTTTGTTCGCCCGCTTTGGAAGTTCTCTGCTCCCGAGCTAGACAGCACGGCTGATCGCATGGCAGCGGTCAGTGCGTCAGCGCGGAGAAGCGTCTCATGGCGAGAAAACTGAAGACCTACCAGACCTCGCTGGGCTTCTTCGATCTGGCGATTGCTGCGCCGTCGATGAAAGCCGCGCTGGAAGCGTGGGGCGCAGACAGCAATCTCTTCCACCAGGGCGCGGCGAACGAGAGCCACGACCCGGACGTTATCGCCGCGACCATGGCAAAGCCCGGCGTCGTTCTCAGGCGCCCGGTTGGAACCGACCGACCTTTCAGCGAACATGCCGAACTGCCCACCGATCTTGGCGACGGCGGACCAACGAAAGCCGCCCGCAAGTCGAAAGGCCATAAGGCGAAGAAGCCTTCCTCTCGCCCCGTCGACAAGGCTGCGGAACGAAAGGCCGCTCTCGCCTTCGAAAAGGAGCAGAAGCAGCGCGAGCGTCAACGGGCGAGCGAAGAGGCCGCCAGGCAGAAGGACCGTGAACGCCGGCAGCAGGCGGTCGACAAGGCGCAGGCTGCGCTGGACAGGGCTGAGCAAGAGCACGCGAGGCGGGCCGCCGCCATCCAGGCCGAGGTCGAGGCTCTCGAGAAGAGATCGCAAGCCGAACAAGCCCGCTGGGATAAGGAGAAGGCGCGATTGGAAGCTACGCTGCGGCGCGCGCGGGGTTAGATTCCGTCATGCTCGGCGCCGGTCCTTCTAATCAGGAGGGCATTCTGGGCAGGTATCACCGATCGAGTTCAGCACGTCGCGAACCTCGGCCGCCGCTGCATCAGGGGAGACGCCCGCGGGCGGGTCTACGCGGGCGATATCGAAGGCCCGCTCCCTTGCATGCGGATCGGCGCGGTCCTGCATCCAACCGTGCTCCTCGCACTCGCGGATGGCGCCAGCTTCCTGGAGCACGTCAATCGCCCATCCACGCATCGTCCGAATCACCGGCCCTCGTGCACTTGTCATCAGCATGGAAATGGCTCCTGAACGGCGAATCGTTTTGTCCGTCATTCGTTCCGGCCAATAACACATGGCTGGGATTCGCAACGGCGGGAGCTCAAGGTTTGGTTCGAATCTTTGTCGCGCAGACACCCAGTCCCTGAACTTAGTCTTCCTGGCATTTCGTTTGGGCGCGTGCGGCAAGTGCCGCACCGGGCTCTCGTGAACCGAGCCGCAAGGCGTCTCGGCCATCCGGCTTCGATCCCTCGCGCGATCATGAGTCGCTCGCCGGAGGCACTCGCCCTCGGTCCCGCCGTCATTTCATTCCGGCGTCGCTATCACTGCCCTTCGTTCGGGTGCCTTCTTAACCGGTCTCGCGACTGCACTCGGTCCCGGGTCCCGCCGCTATCGCGTCGGCGCTATGCTGACCCTCCTGCGGGTGCCTCTTTTCCTTGTTCATGGAGAGCGCTTCGCGCTCGCATTGACGTTTGTTTCGCTAAGAGGCTCGGCCTCTCGCGCACATAATCGCGCCGTCGTGCGCGCCGCGAGTGCGGCATCGAAGGCCGCCGATTTCCTGCTCGGCTTTCTGCCGCCCGGGATCGATTCCCGCGTTGAGGGCAACGAGGAGGCCGCGTGATGCATCAGTTGGTGTTGCGCGAATAGGAGGGAGTGCCATTCGGCATGCAAGATTGCCCCTAGGCCAGAGATCAGCATCCAAAACTGACCTCCACCATTCTGCTAGTACGCTGCCTGCGTTGGACTAGAGCAAGTGGTTGGGGATATGGTTGTGGAGACGATTGCACGCTTACGGCGCGAGCACTTCATCAAGGGCGAAATGATCAAGGAGATCGCCCGTGACCTTAAGGCGTCGCGAAACACGGTTCGGAAGGTGTAGAGCTCGGGAGAGACTCCTTCGAGTGCGAGCGACTGGTATACCCGCGGCCGGAGTTGGGGGCGATAAGCATCGGAGTTCGACGAAGGCGGTCGGCCGCATAATGGAGCCGCCGTCGATAAGTATATTCCCAAAGTAAAATCGAAGATTGCGCGCGAGCGTGTATTATTGCAAGATCTCTACCGGAAGGAATTTTGAGATCTAGCACGGCTAGCTGTCAAACTATTTTTTGATATTGGGCGCGGCTGGCTCTTGGGGTCTTCGGCCGCGCATTGGGGGAGACATGGCATCCTATTGGATCGGCGTCATTTCGGCGTTGGCTATTTTTGCATCGTCCATCGCGGTCGCGCCGACCCTGGGCCAACCGGTCGAATGTGCTCAAGCCGATGGAGCACCTCAGGTCTGCGGCCTGACAGCCCTGCAGATCAACGACCTAAAGAAGATGGTCGATCAATTTCAGGCCGAAAATCAGAAGCATAGTCCCGGCGCAACTGCGAACGGTGTCGTTCCCAAAGACGCCGAAGCTAGCTGTGTTAAAGTCGATAACTTCAAAGCGACTTGCGGCCTGACCGGGGCGCAGCTCGCGCAGGTGAGCCGGCAGATCGCCGCCTACAAGCCTCAGTCCCCTTGAAAATACTGTCTTCCAGCGGCGATCGCGTCTGATCCTAGGATCCAAAAAAGCAGCAGTATCATGGCCATCGATTTGTATTCCGGTATTGCCCGAAATCTGCGCATTTTGGTCTTAGCAGTCGTCTCCTGCGGTGTCGAAGGATGCGGTCTCGCCGTGCCGGACATCAAGGAGGTGTGGGATGCAGACCGGCCGCCGGATCCCGACCAGAAACAACCAAAAATACCGGGTGCGGCGCAGATCGAGTGGGAGATAAAGAAAAAGGTCTATTGCGAACTGCGAGATGCCGTGCAGGCCGTCAACGATCCGGTCAACGGCATTCCGGTGACTGAGCAGACGGTGGCAGGCAAGGTTCTCAAAAAGCAACCCGGCTTGATCCCATCTGATTGGCAGGCGCAGGTCAGCCTATCGTTGCAAGTGGACGAGGTATCGTCCTTGATCCCGGGTGTCACGTTCACGCAGATTTTGCCAAACGCGACCCAGGTGTTCGGCGCCGGCAATTCTTTCACAACGTCCCAATCGACCTCGCTCGGCTTGGGGGGAACGCTGTCCTCGTCGTCTACCCGCATCGATAAGTTCGACCCTTATTATTCGGTCGCCAGCCTCATGGACAAGCATCGCGGATCGGCCTGCAAGGACGGAGGAGATCCATGGGATTTTCCGGATTTCAAGCCTGCATCGAGTTCGCCATTCATTCTCGAAAGTGACCTCGGCATCCGGAATTGGCTATTGGGTGCGATGATGGTCGACAATATGTTGCCGTCCGAGGGATCACCGCCGCAGGCGTTAGGCGGCGGCGGCAAGGATGCGGGTGCCAAGGCCGTCCCGAAGAGCAAGGGCGAAAAGCCAAGCGCCAACCCCGACATCACGATCGATACCGTGACATATGAAATCAAATTCATTGTCGTCACAAGCGGTAGCATCACGCCAACTTGGAAATTGATAAAGTTCTCGGCGAACACGGCCGGAGCGTTTCTTGGTGCAGGCCGCACAAGAACTCATGATCTGATTATTACGCTTGGTCCGCCAACCGGTGCGACGTCGCAAACCCATTTCGCATCTCAGGTCGGAAACGCCGTGAGCAATGGCAATCGGAGCGCTGTCCCTGGTTCAGGAATGTGATGCTTTCCCCGACCCGCCCAACCAATACGAGTCATGTTCTAACCGATCTGCGACGACGTCGGTACTTTCCCACGGTGCGGTCTCAAATGCTGGGTCAGCTGAACGCTGGGGTCAATCGGCAAATAGCAGCGATATTCTAAAAGCCTGGAAAGTTGTGATTGGCCGCCACGATTAGCTCTTTACCTGGCCGCCAGGTCAATTGTAATTGACTAATATTCGCGTATTGGTTGCAATTTTAAATGAGTTTGCCGTGGAAGATAACCTGCAATCCATTCTGTATCTCCAAGATGAGCTGCTTAGTTCAAACAAAATGTACATCGTCGACGAGGTGATTGCGGAAATAGCGCGTGCGATACCTCGGAACGGACAGCTGTTATTCTATATGAGGCAGCGGCGCCATTTCTCCGACCCGCATGCTGCCGAATCCCCCTATTTGCTTTTTCCTTACCTTGCGTTCGAGGTTTGCGATGGAGAAGTTCGGAGGTTCGGCCACAGGACCGACCTACAGAAAAGAGATTCAGAGGTCGCAGAGGAATATACGGAGGAAATTCTTTCCGAGAGCGCGGTCGTGCGCTGGGTGCCGCATCCTGAGATCAGCCGGTTCTTTGTGGAGCAGGTCCGCCGCACCTTTTTAGTGTTTTACCACGTCAGCGGTTCTCGAGAACACTTCATTGAAAGTGTCTCCAGGAGGTTTGTTCGTGAGTTCGTAAGCAGCAAGACGGGGCGTGATATCATCGATTACGATCACCATTTTGGTGAAATCCGACGGCGATTGGGCATAGACATTCTGCTTGGACTTCAGAAAAATCCGTTTCTGAAACTGGATGATGTCCAGAAAATAGAAGATATCATCGATATTGATCGCGGCTCATCCAAGGTTTTGAGAGGAATTGCGAAGAACAGAGATTTTCTGAAAGACCTTTTTGGTTCGATCGCGAGGAAGTCGATCAACTACGGTTACATCAGCAAGCCCAAGATATATTATTGTATCAATACGCTTACTGAAGAGCATTTGTTCTTAGACCGGGGTAGTCAAGACACAGCGTTTCAGGTTGCACGGCAAGCAGTTCTTATTTTCCTAAAGGGCGGCGATCGGCTCAGTCTCGATGCGGTTCACAATGCAACGAAGCTCATATCAACGAGCTTGCGCGAGCAGGCATCCGCTGAACGTGAAGATCCCCTTTTCAAGGTCATGAGGGCGTCGCAGGACGCCGAAGAGCGCCTGGGGACGTCGCCAGTCGAGACGCGGGCCGCCCTGGAACGCGAAATCCGCAGCATTCTGGAGCCGTTCCTTCGTGAAGTCATCCAAGCGAGCCAAGCTGAAAAAATAGCGGTCTGGCGGTTTGATCCCTTCACCCTGGAATTTGTCGAAATCGCTTCGGTGGGCTTTCCGTCGACTTTTCGCCACGTTACCATCCCTCTGGCGAACGACGTGTCGTTATGCGTAAAGTCATATACCGCTGACCAGCCCGTATGGCAGGAGCATCGCGATCAGTACTCGGCCGAAATTACCGAGCGGCCGCTTCTCACGAACGACATCGGCAAGTTCAGCGATGCCGCTCACGCCAGGCCAATTTGGGTGGGTAGCACCAAGAGTGCCGTGATCGAATTCGCCTCGTCCCGGGCGAAGAGACTGGTTACGGAAGGACAATATTTCGAGCGCGTCTCGATAACATGCGGTGAAGTGATCCGGAGGATCGAGCTGGCTAACGATCGTTCGTGGTTGTCGCGAATGTCCTACGTACATGCGGCCCGTCACCGAATCGAAGCGATTATCAGAGAGATACAGGAGACGGATGAACAGCGCGCGGGCCAACTCCGCTCGCTCTTGTCGTCGTACTCTGTCGTTCAGGATAGCGAAAACCGCTTCCGAAATGTCGACAATATCAATGAACTAACCGAGGCGATGGTGAGCGCAGTGCCAACCCTAGCAACCTCTCCTCTTACACGGTCCCTTTGCGAGAAGGTCAGTCAGCAGGGGCGGGAATATAACGCCTCGCCGCGTTCTTACGGGCTGGTCCTGGAAATACTCGACACCTTGGGCTCCAATGTTGGTCATTCACCCCTGCTGGTTGAAGACGTCAGTGTTGAGACAGACTATGATGAGCCCTCTAAGATCGCGACGATGAAAATCCTCTACCGCCCGAAAGGCGCATTGCAGCAGGCCGCGCGCCTTTCGCAGGTCTGCGTTTCGCCGATCAAAGATGGCCGATCTGCAACCTATCATTTCGGCCTGTTTTTGTTGGCGGCTCAGTTGCGGATGGTCGGTGGCAGTGCATCTGCCGCTCCAATGATAGATGATGGTTTTGGCAATTCACTCTTCGGAGTAGCATTCTCCATTCCTCTAAATGACAACGAGGGTGCAGTATGAAGCGTCACTTTCGAGTTCTGCTCGTTGAGGACGATCGCGATCGCAAAAGCCGTTTCGTTGCGGTTTGGAAGGCTGCGTTCGCTGCCGCAGGTGTCGAAATCGACATTCAAGTCGAAGAGAATTTCGAGTACATCGGTTCTCTTCTGAAGAAGCGGCCTCATGTCGCAATATTTGACAACGTCTTCGAAGTGAGCGGAGGTGGCCCCGGGAAGGCGAGAGATAATCTCGGCATTGAGCAGATCAGTCGCCTGAAGCCGCACCACACCGACACGGTGTTTGCGCTCTACAGTCAGGCGACCTTCAGTATAGATCAGCTCGGGGTGCGCATACCGAACCCTGACATGCTCATCACCAAAACGCATCTCTCGAATATTGAATACCAGCACTACCTTGGAAAGACATTGGCATCGCGGGTGCAGCGTTTGCCATTTGGAAATCTAAGCTTCACGACACCCGCAGTGCGACCTGAGTTTACAAATGTCGAGCCCGAGCTCACATCGATCATTGAACAATGCATCGCCGGCTTCCTGAACGACGAACTTGACGATGAAGTCATTGAGGTTCGCCTACATAAACTGACCGGTGGGTTTTCAGGGTCGAGTGTGTTCCGCTTAGAGTTCTTCGGATCCACACGTTACGAAAATATTCCATTCGTCCTGAAATTCAGCCGGAAAGCGAATGTCTCTAACGAGGCGACACGGTACAATTCGTTCGTGCGCCTGCAATTGTCGCACGATATGCGTGTTGATCTGATCGGTTACGGGGAAGCAGGGGAATGGGCGGGAGCTTGCTACGCGTTCGCGTTTGGTCGTGCCGATGGAGTGGTAACACTTACGGATAAGCTAAAGGAAGGCGATGCGGCTGCCGTTACAACGGCAGTTCAACGTATTTTTTCGTCGAACACGACTGGTTGGTACACGCTGAAGAAAGCCAAGCCGCAGCGGCTCGACGACTACTTTTCAAACTCCGAGGAGTACAAATTATCTAAGGATGATAGAAGGCTAGCCGGTTTGCGCGCGGTTCTTTCGGAGGTTGGCGCCGACGAGGGTGTGTCGAGCACCGTATCAACGGATGCAATCCGCTTTGGAACGTTTGAATGCGGATCACTCCGTCGAACCCTTGCCAAGAAGGGGGCTGGAGAAATTGAACTGTGCTTTGGTCACGGCGACCTGAACGCAAATAACATTTTCATCGATAGCTCGGGTCGCAACCTCGCGATGATTGATTTCGAGTATGCCGGCCTCGATCACTGCTATAAAGACTTCGTATCCCTTGAATCTTCGATTCGGCTTGAATTTCGGAAGTCGGCATTTCCGGATCTTAAACTCATAGATCTTGTTGAGATGGAGATGAAACTGTTCCGAGACCACGACCAGGTCATTGCGGGGGCGCCGGATTATGTCGAGCCAATCCGGGAATTACGAAAGGCGGCAATCGCGCGGTTCAGTACGCCCTTGACTTTGAACTATTTTGTCGCCGTCGGACTGCATTCGTTGAAGCTTCTCGGAGTTTCGGCAGGCTGGCGAACTGACCAAAAGAAGGTCCTTGCTGCTGCTGCGCTCGCTTCGGCGCGCTGTGCGGAAAGTTAGAAGATTAATTCTGTCTTCGGAAACTCCATGAAAGAGCGAGGCAAAAACGCGACGCTCTTTTGGCGGGACCATTGGTCTCGGACATCAGCATTCTACATAGCTCGCAAGCGAACTTGCTTCGGCGCTCGCCATTTCACCGGCCGGATCGACGGCAAAGATTGACCGGTGGTAGTGACCAAGGACGCGCTGAACCGCATCCCTGAGCAACTCTCTCGCGATTTGGGCGGTTGGAGGTTATCGATGCCTTCTTGTTTGAGGAATTCTCGCCGGCGGGTTGGCCGACCTCAGTGCGAAACTGTCGGTCTTCAAAACTGGGATCGAGAAGGCGCGTGTCCAGGCCGACGTGGGTCCTCGCGAAGGAATATGGTGAGTGCGGACAGAGAGAATAGCTGCATCACGAACGTCTTTGTGGCCGACCCGGTTGCAATAGCCGCCGAGGCGCTGCGGTACGAGTCCGAGAGTGCATTCAGCGCGGCCTTCAGGCGCACCTTCAGCGTCCAAGTTGGTGCGGCTTCGCAATATGTCGGGATCGGCCAAAGGTTGACGTAACCACCAGCGGTCGCGATGTCTGGGATCGGCCGAGAATGACATCGCCATCGCGCTGTCGTGCGCGCCAAGAGCGCGGCATCGAGGGCCACCGAATTCCTGCTCGCCTTTCTGCGGCCCGCGATGGGTTCCGTCGTTGAGGGCAACGAGGAGGCCGCGTGATCCGTGCGTCGTTTCAGTGTCCGCCTTCAGTGGTGTAGCGCGTCGTCAGCGAGTGAGAGGAGTGTCGGGTTGCCTGTGACGGGTAGGAGGTCGAGAGAGAGTCTTTCGGCGGCCCGTCGTGGAGAATCCGACATGGCCAGCGTTCAGAAAATTAAACTAAGTCCTTCCCGCGACATTCCCTTCAACAAACTGGTCTTGAGCCAGTCCAATGTCCGCGGGGTGAAGGCCGGCGTCTCGATCGAGCAACTGGCGGAGAGCATCGCTCAGCGCACGTTGTTACAAAGCCTGAGCGTTCGTGGGGTCGTCGATGCCGACGGCCAGGAGACCGGCATGTTCGAGGTGCCCGCCGGTGGACGCCGCTACCGTGCGCTCGAACTTCTGGTGAGGCAGAAGCGTATGGCGAAGACGCAACCTGTCCCCTGCGTTATCAGGGATGGCGGCATCGCCGAGGACGATTCCCTTGCCGAGAACGACGAGCGGGTCGGCCTGCATCCGCTCGATCAGTTCCGCGCGTTCAAGCTGCTGCTTGACGGTGGCATGAGTGAAGAGGATATCGCCGCGCGGCACTTCGTCTCGTCGGCGATCGTCAAGCAGCGCCTGCGTCTGGCGTCAGTGTCGCCGCAACTGCACGACGTCTATGCCGACGATGGCATGACG
The DNA here is from genome assembly GCF_000938255.1 of Bradyrhizobium sp. LTSP849. Classification (GTDB taxonomy): domain Bacteria; phylum Pseudomonadota; class Alphaproteobacteria; order Rhizobiales; family Xanthobacteraceae; genus Bradyrhizobium. Next base: position 61,648 of record NZ_JYMR01000050.1, read on the forward strand.
CTCGAACAGTTGATGGCCTTCTCGGTCACGGCCGACCAGGCGCGTCAGAAGCAGGCCTGGGACAATGTCAGCAGATCCGGCAACGACGAGCCATATCAGATCCGGCGGATGCTGACGGAGAACGCCGTGCGCGCCTCCGACCGTCGTGCCCAGTTCGTCGGGCTGGATGTCTATGAGCAGGCCGGCGGTACCGTCCTACGGGATTTGTTCGCACACGACGATGGCGGCTGGTTGCAGGATGTGCCCATGCTCGATCGTCTCGTTACCCAGAAGCTGAAGGCGGAGGCCGAGACGATCGCGACCGAAGGTTGGAAGTGGATTGCGGTGGCGCTCGATTTCCCATACGGCCACACCAACGGCTTGCGCGAGATTGAGGGCGAACCGGCTGATTTGACGGAGGAGGAGCGGGCGACACTTGACGCCCTCAACACCGAGCACGTCAAGATCGAGGAGGAATACCAGGACGCCGACGAATTGCCGGACGAGATTGATCAGCGCCTCGGAGAGATCGAAGCGGCGCGGTCCGTCCTGGAAGCTCGTTCGCTTATCTACGATCCGGCCGATATCGCCCGCGCCGGCGTCTTCGTCAGCATCCATGCCGAGGGTTTGCTGGCGATCGACCGTGGCTACGTGCGGCCGGAGGATGAGGCTCCCAACATCGTCGAGCCCGAGAGCGTAGTGCAAGGCGATGGAGAGACCAACGGCGACGAACCAGCGACCAATGGTGTGATCCAACGCGCGGTCATTACTGTCGGCGGCGCGCGCGCGCCAACCGAGCCCGTCGAGGAGGAGGACGACGACACGGTCAAGCCCTTGCCGGATCGGCTCATCATCGAGCTGACCGCGCATCGCACACTGGCCTTGCGCAACGCGCTGGCGAACGATCCGGCCGTCGCCTTCCAGGCGGTGCTGCACAATTTCGTATTGGCGACCTTCTACCGCTTCTCGTCGTCGAGCGACTGCCTGGAAATCGCCATCCGGACCCCGACATTCCCTGCTCAAGCGCCCGGCTTAAAGGAGAGTGCATCAGCGGAAGCTATCGACAGGCGCAATGACGGATGGAAAGCCCGCCTACCCAAGGACGAATCCGATCTGTGGGACGTGCTCACAACGTTTGACGGGAAAGAGCAGGCCGCGTTGTTTGCACATTGTGCGTCATCCGCGGTCAATGCGCTCTACGAGCCCGCAAACCGCTACAATGAGGGCCGCGTCTCTACCCACGGCATACGCCGAAGGCTCGATCACGCCAATGTTCTTGCCCGCGCCGTCGGTCTCGATATGGCAGCAGTGGGCTGGAAGCCGACCGTCGACAACTATCTCGGCCGGGTCACCAAACCTCGCATTCTCGAGGCCGTACGCGAGGTAAAGGGCGAGCGATCGGTGCAGCTCATCGACCACCTCAAGAAGGGCGACATGGCGCGGGAGGCCGAGAGACTGCTTGAAGGGACCGGATGGTTGCCTGAACCACTTCGTCTCGATGAGGTGGGCACGATAGGAGAGCCGGCTGCAGATCCCGAAACGTTACCGGAGTTCCTCGCGGCCGGCGAGGACGAAGCTGACACCGAGGCCGACGACGACCGGCCGCACATCATTGCGGCAGAATAGTCTTCCAGGTGTGGGGGCTCCCAACCCACATCTTCTTATCCTTGGTCCGTCCCAAGCCCGGCATTCAGTGCCGGGCCTTTTCTTTCGAGGAGCTCCAAGGTCATCCCTGATCCGGCTCGCACCAATCTATTGCCATCGCCTCTCAGCGCTGTTGCGCAAATGAACTGGGTTCGGAATTCTCTGCGGTGTCATCGTCGTCCAATTCGATGAGATAGACCATCAACATTCCATCAGACGGTTGAGCATCTTTGCAAGCATCTCCGAATGTTGCGATCTCGTCCTCATAACTCACGCGTTCTTTCAGCAGGGCGTTGCCGTCCCACAACGGCGCGCCATTGGAATGTGCTGACATGAAATCTTCACGTAGCCACGGCGCGTTGCAAATCTCGCTTGCTTCACGGAGGCCTTTTGCTTCGAACGTCACCGTTGGCTTGCCGCCGATCTCGATCGTAAAGATCGAAGGAAAAAGCGTGGGCGTCATGTTCCCTTTGCCTCTTCGGCGGCTTCCCGGGCCAATCGCAATGCTTTCAAGCGTTCGCGATTTTCGTGAAAGGCCTTTTGAGCCTTTTCGTGCTCGCTTACGGCTTTCTCGGTCTTGACCTGCCCGAATACTTTCAGCGCCTCTCGTTCGGCTGGCGTCGTGGCTGGTCGATTGAGCCTTTGGTCGTTCATCTCGTCACTTCGTTGCGATTCTCGATGTGGAGAAAGATAGCGCGCCGATTCATGAGACGAAAGGGGGCTATTTCCTTTCGCTTCCGTGGTGCGCAGCCACTCGGTCCGCATTTTCTTGGCGGCCAGTCGCCGTCAGCGTCACTGTGAGAGGGAGAGGCGGGCCGGGATGGGTTTGAGCCGGCGCGGTCGAGAGAGCGCCCTACGGCTCGATCCTTCCCCGCTCTCCGAGGCTTCCTCCATGACGATCATTCCCGCATCCGTGGCCGCCGTTGCGGCCGCGCCGCTTTCCGTTACGCCCACTTCTCTGAACAAGGCTGGCGCGGTCGTTAGCGCCGCGCAACATCTTCTTCTGCATCTAGAGCGCGGTCAGCGCGTCGATGCGCCGATTTTGCGCACAGCGATGGAAAACAACTTTGGTGCCTCCGACGCCGATGGTGGATGGGATTGGAAGACGGCTTACGACGCCTGTGAAGCAGCCACCGTCCTGTTCCTTCGCAAGTTCGGTCCGGCCATGCGCGCGCGTGCCGATTCGCCCGCCGCGATGCTGCCGATGCTGGCAAAGGTCGCCGGCCTTCTACCCACCCACACCCGCCGTTCGGAAGAGAGCGAGGCGCTTCAGCAGTTTAGCACGCCCATCGCGCTTGGTTTCGCGGCGAGCAGCGCGGCGGCGATCACGCCGGCGGATGTTGTGCTGGAGCCCTCGGCTGGTACGGGCTTGCTCGCCGCCCTGGCCGAGCTGTCAGGTGCGTCGCTCGTTCTGAACGAGTTCGCCGAAACCCGCGCTGGACTTCTTTCACTTCTCTTTCCCGGCATCGCCGTCACACGCTTCGACGCCGCGCAGATCGACGATCATCTCGACACCGCCATCACGCCAAGCGTCGTGCTGATGAATCCACCATTCTCGGCTCTCGCCAACGTCGATCGCCGCATGGCCGACGCTGCCTTGCGGCATATCGCGTCGGCCTTGGCGCGGCTCCCCGAAGGCGGTCGGCTGGTCGCAATCACCGGGACGAGTTGTTCCCCGGACAATCCGGTCTGGCGCGATGTCTTCAGCCGGTTGCAGGAACGCGGGCGCGTCGTCTTCAGCGCAGCCATTGCTGGTGGCGTCTTCGCCAAGCACGGCACCACCATTGAGGCGCGGCTGACCGTGATCGACCGGTTGCCTGCGGACGATGCGACGACATTCCTGTCGCTTCTTGGCGTGGCGCCGGACGTTGCCACGCTGCTGGGATGGGTCACGGAGTACGTTCCGGCCCGACTGCCGATCGCGATACCAGTCGCCGCTTCGCCCAACGCTCGTCCGGGCATTCCGCGAACCGTCCGCGTCCATGCGATGCGACCGTCCGGCATCGCCGCTCCCGCAGCGGATCCGGCAGGGGCTGAACTTGCCTATGAGACCGTTGCCTGGACACCGGCCGAGAGCGGTCGGATCACCGAGGCGCTTTACGAAGAATATGCACTTCAATCGATCCGTATTCCCGGCTCTCAGCCACATCCCACCAAGCTGGTCCAATCAGCCGCCATGGCGTCGGTGGCGCCGCCGGTCCCGTCCTATCGGCCGCACCTTCCGGCTCACATCATCGCCAACGGTCTGCTGTCTGATGCGCAGCTTGAGTCCGTCATTTACGCGGGGGACGCGCATTCCCAGCTCCTTGCGGGATCATGGACCGTTGACGAGACCTTTGACCTGGTCTGCGCGGCGCGCGAGGATGCGGACAATGCCTTGCAATTCCGGCGTGGCTGGTTTTTGGGAGATGGCACCGGCGCGGGGAAGGGCCGCCAGATCGCCGGTATCCTGCTCGACAATTGGCTGAAGGGCCGACGCCGCGCGGTGTGGATCAGCAAGTCCGACAAGCTAATCGAGGACGCACAGCGCGACTGGTCGGCGCTCGGCATGGAACGGCTGCTGGTCACGCCGCTCTCGCGATTCCGCCAGGGTACGCCGATCCGTTTGGAGCAGGGCGTCCTTTTTACCACCTACGCCACGCTGCGATCCGACGCGCGCGACGAGAAGGCTTCGCGGGTCAAACAGATCGTGGAATGGTTGGGCGCCGATTTTGACGGTGTCATCATCTTCGACGAGTCTCACGCGATGCAGAATGCCGCAGGCGGCAAGGGTGAACGCGGCGACCAGGCCGCGTCGCTTCAGGGCCGTGCGGGGCTTCGCCTTCAGCATGCGCTGCCGAACGCGCGCATTGTCTATGTCTCGGCGACCGGCGCCACCACGGTTCATAACCTCGCCTACGCCCAGCGCCTCGGGCTGTGGGGCGGCGAGGACTTTCCGTTCGCGACGCGCAGTGAGTTCGTCGAGGCGATCGAGGCGAGCGGCGTCGCGGCGATGGAGGTGCTGGCGCGCGACCTCAAGGCGCTCGGTCTCTACACGGCGCGGTCGCTGTCGTACGAAGGCATCGCGTATGAGCTGATCGAGCATCAGCTCACCGACGAGCAAATCCGTATCTATGACAGCTATGCCGGCGCCTTCGCGATCATTCATAACAATCTTGCCGCGGCCATGCGGGCTGCGAACATTACCGGCGCGACCGGCACGCTGAACGCGCAGGCCAAGTCCGCCGCCAGATCGGCGTTCGAATCAGCGAAACAGCGCTTCTTCAATCATCTCATCACGGCGATGAAGACGCCGTCGCTGATCGCGTCAGTCGAGCGCGATCTGAGGGATGGCCATGCCGCCGTGATCCAGATCGTCTCAACCGGCGAGGCGTTGATGGAACGCCGGCTTGCCGAAATCCCGACAGAGGAATGGGGCGACGTCCAGGTCGATATCACGCCGCGCGAATATGTGCTGGATTATCTGGCGCACAGCTTCCCGACCCAACTCTACGAGCCCTTTACCGATAGCGAGGGTAACTTGTCGTCGCGACCGGCCTTCCGAGATGGCCAGCCGGTGCAATGCCGCGACGCCGTCGCGTGTCGTGATTGTTTGATCGAGAAGCTGGCGTCGTTGACGCCGGTTCATGGTGCGCTCGACCAGATCGTGCAGCGTTTTGGGACCGACGTCGTGGCCGAGGTGACGGGCCGCTCCCGCAGGATTGTCCGCAAGCGAGGGGGTGATGGCGTCGATCGATTGGTCGTCGAGAACCGCTCCAGCTCCGCCAATCTCGGCGAAACCCAGGCGTTCATGGATGACGTCAAACGCATCCTCGTCTTCTCCGACGCCGGCGGTACCGGGCGTTCCTATCACGCGGAGATTTCTGCAAGGAACCGGCGCTTGCGCACACATTATCTGTTGGAGGCCGGATGGAAGGCCGATGCCGCTATTCAGGGATTGGGCCGGACTAACCGTACCAACCAGGCGCAGCCGCCGCTGTTCAGGCCCATCGCCACCAATGTGAAGGCCGAGAAGCGCTTTCTCTCGACGATCGCGCGGCGTCTCGACACGTTGGGCGCCATCACAAAGGGACAGCGCCAGACCGGCGGGCAGGGCCTGTTCCGCCCCGAAGACAATCTCGAAAGTCACTACGCGCGCGACGCGCTGCGCCAGCTCTATCTCCTGCTGGTCACCGGAAAGGTCAGGGATTGTTCGCTTCAGGCATTCGAAGACGCGACCGGGTTGAAGCTAACCGATGACAACGGCATCAAGGACGAGTTGCCGCCGATCACTACCTTCCTCAACAGGCTGTTGGCGCTGACCATCGATCTCCAGAACATCCTGTTTACGGCGTTCGAGCAGTTGCTGACCGCGCGGATCGAGTGCGCAATCGCGTCGGGCACCTATGATGTCGGACTGGAGACGTTGATGGCCGAGAGCTTCGTCGTCGCCGGCCGGCAGACGTTTTACACCCATCCCCGCACCTCTGCGGAGACGCGCCTGCTGACCATCACCCAGCGCGAACTTAACCGGCCGGTCACGCTCGATGAGGCGCTGAGGCGCCTCTCCGATCCCCGCGGAGTTCTTCTGGTCAACAGCCAGTCGGGCCGCGCGGCCGTACAGGTTCCGGCCCGCAGTCTGATGCTCGACGACGGCGAAGTCGAACGTCGGGTACGCCTCATCCGCCCGATGGAACATCCCACCATGCCGCAGGCAATGATGCCGCAAACCCATTGGCGGGAAGCCGACTGCGACACTTTCGCCCGCGCCTGGGCGGCCGAAGTCGCCGAGATTCCGGAGTTCACGGATAGCGAGATCCACATCGTCGCTGGTTTACTGTTGCCAATCTGGAAGCGCCTGCCGCACGAGTCGGCCAGGGTGTATCGGCTGCAGACCGACGCTGGCGAGCGCATCATCGGCCGCAAGGTCTCACCCGCTTGGGTCGCCAGCGCGCTGGAAGCCGGAACGTCGAATCTTTCCCCCGACGCCGCCTTCACTGCGTTGATCGATGGCAAGACCATTCTCGATCTCGCCGAAGGACTCCAGGTCAGGCGCGTCCGCGTGATGGGTGCGAACCGGATCGAATTAACCGGTTTCTCCGAGCCAATGCGGGATCGGCTGCGCGCCTACGGTCTGTTCGGCGAGATCATTTCGTGGAAGCTGCGTTTCTTCGTCCCAGTCGATGCCACCGGTCCTGCGATCCTGGCCAAGGTTTTGGAATGCTATCCAATTGCCCGCATCGCCGATCGGGCGGCGGCGTAACATGCCGCGAAGTGCGGCAGAGCTGGCACATCGCCTCGCGCGTGAGGCCGAGGCGGTGTGCCGTCATTATCTCTCCAACGGGCGTCGCGTCGGCAATTACTGGCTGGTCGGCGACGTCAGGAACACGTCCGGCCGCTCGATGTTCGTCCGCCTGAAAAGCAGGGACGTCGGCGGGCGTCCGGCTGGCAAATGGACCGACGCGGCAACCGGTGAGCACGGCGACCTCCTCGACGTGATCCGAGAAAGTTGCGGGTTGGTCGATTTCCACGATGTCACTGAGGAAGCACGACGCTTCCTGAGCCTGCCACGATCCGAACCGGGGTTCGACAACCGACCGCATCTGTCGCCAGTACAGTCCGGCTCACCGGAATCGGCACGGCGTCTGTTCGGCATGTCGCAGCCGATTGCCGGCACGGTTGTGGAGACTTACCTGCGGGGACGCAGCATTATTAACCTGCGTGGCATCGACAGCCTGCGATTCCATCCGCGCTGCTATTACCGTCCCGAAGCAGACGCCTCGACGGAAACCTGGCCGGCTATGATTGCGGCTGTCACCGATCTTCAGGGTCACATTACCGGCGCGCACCGCACCTGGCTCGATCCGTCCGGGCGCGACAAGGCACCTGTCGATACCCCACGCCGGGCGATGGGTCACCTTCTCGGGCACGCGGTCCGCTTCGGTCCGGCAAGTGACGTGATGGCAGCAGGCGAGGGCATCGAGACCATGCTATCGCTCCGCTGCGTCATGCCCAGCATGGCGATGGCCGCGGCACTCTCGGCTGCGCATCTCGGAGCCATCCTGTTCCCGGCAACGCTTCGTCGGCTCTATGTCGTCCGTGACAACGATCCGGCGGGCGATGGTGCGGTGGCAGGACTATTCGACCGGGCGCAGTCGGCCGGGATCGAAGCGATGGTGCTGTCGCCGCAGTGTGAAGATTTCAACGAGGATCTGCGGAATTTTGACATCAACGCGCTACCTGCAGCGTTACGCAAGCAGCTCGCCTCTGAAGACGTGGCCCGGTTCTTGAGTACGATGGTTTCCACGGGATAGGGGACGAAGCTCTTACTCTGCTCTGACTGCGCCGCCGATCCTCAGGCTTCTCTTTGTTCGGAGAGGGCCGCGCTCACGGCCTTCTTGAGAGGGCGACCCTGCGGCAAGCGGTCCGGCCACGCAATGGCGTCCGCCGGCTATTTTCCGTCGCGCCCTAAAGGGCGCTTTACATCGCGAGGCAAAATAGCCGGCTCCCGCCATCCTTCGCTTCGCTACGGCCGCTGTCGCTGCGCTCGGCGGTGCAGGTCCGGTCCGCCCGCCGCCTTTCGTCGCCATGAAGGCCGCGATGAGCGCGACCAATCCGATCAAGGAAAGCCGCCATGACGATCGAGCGCAACGATACCGATTACGAGCAGCCATACGCCACATCCCCAACTGATCACGTCCTTACCGAACTCCAACTTCACGGCTACCGCCCTTTTAAGGACGAACCCGACCCGAGACCTCTACCCGAAGCCCGTATCGTCGCTGCCGCCGTCGCCGACATCTTCGACGCACTCATCGCAAGCTTGAGCGAAACACGCCTAGAACCCGACCTTGAGGACTTGCTGTGGTCGACCGTCAATCTCTTCCACCGCGCCAACGAGCGCATCGAACGCGAACTCGACGACAACGAACAAGCGCAGAAGCGCAGCCAACGCGACCAGGATGGCTCCGAAATCCGCTCGGTCGAACTCGAGCGCCTCACTGCCGAGGGCATGACGCTGATCGAACGGCGTAACAGCATGGAATACTTCCGCGACCAGGCGGCCGACCACTTCGCACGCCACGCCGGATCGCACTGGCATCCGCGCAGCGGCTCGATGGTGAACCACCGCGCCCTGACCTCGGCTGTCATCGATAGTCGCGACTTCCTCGCCGCCAAACACCGGGCCGAGACCGAAGTGCTATTGCCTGCCGGGCCGAAGATCGCCTTCACCGGCGGCCTGGACTGCAACGATCATCGCCTGATCTGGGACAAGCTCGATCAGGTCCACGCCAAGCATCCAGACATGGTCCTCTTGCACGGTGGTTCGCCGAAGGGCGCCGAGCGTATCGCCGCCCGCTGGGCCGACCACCGCAAGGTTCCGCAAGTCGCCTTCAAACCCGATTGGACCAAACACGCCAAGGCAGCACCGTTCAAGCGCAACGATCAGATGCTCGATGTGCTGCCGATTGGCGTCATCGCCTTCCCGGGCACCGGCATTCAGGAGAACCTGGCCGACAAGGCACGAAAGCTCGGCATCCCCGTCTGGAAATTCGGCAATGGTGGCGCGTAAGCGCCACCCCTCCCACTTCGAATATAATGTACGCACCACACTCGCTTGTGCAGCTGTGACGGTTGTTTTTCCGGTCGCCCTTGCCGCCTTGGGAAGAGGACGGAAATCGGGTGGCAGACCGAACGTCTCGGCTCCAAAGTCCATCGTATCGATTGATCCGATCGTCAGTTGAGACGACGAAGCAAAGAGGAGACAGAGCATGTCGAATGAAGATGAAAACAAGGCCATCGTTGGCCGCTGGTTCACCAAGTTCTGGGGTGAGACTTGCGATCTCGGAATCGTCGACGAGCTCGCCGCGCCGGATATGCTCCTTCAGTACTCACTGCACGAGCCACGTCGGGGACGGGAAGACATCAAGGCTTTCATGACGGATTTCCGTAAGGCCTTTCCCGATCTCAATTTCTGGGGCGCCGCCGATCTAATCGCGGAGGGCGACTATGTCGTCGGCCGCTGGCAAGGTGGCGGGACGCACACCGGCCCCGCGTTCGGCGATTTCCTGGCCGGCTCCTTGCCCGCGAACACCGGACGGAAAATGCGATTCACCGGTACGACTGTTCTAAAGCTGAAAGACGGCAAGATCACCGAGGAAATCGGGCTCGACGACGGCGTCACCGCGCTGCAGCAGCTCGGGCTGATCAAGCTTGCCGCTTAGCCGACGACTATCGAAAAGCCGGCCTTCCTGATTGCCGTCTCGAAGGCCGGCAACGGCGACACGTCAGCGCCCCCGTTCAATGTCCGTCTCTATCAGCGACCGCGGCTGCTCTTCTGCATTGCTTGTTCATGCCTGAAACTTGACCGTAAGGGATTCCAAACACGGGCGGGATCGGTTATCCCTTGGAACGTGTCGTGGTGGTGGAAGGCGCGACCCTTGCAACCTTTGTCACGGGACCCATCACGATGATCATCGTCGGCGTTCTTCTCAATGTTGTCGGGCTCGGTGCCCTCTGTTGGGCACTGTTCGCGCTCGCAATCCACGCGTTGCCGTTCTTCGTCGGCATGACGGTGGGGATCTACTCATTTCAAGCCGGAGCAGGTCCGTTCGGTGCCAGCGTTGTTGGCTTCGTTACGGCCGGCTTCACATTCGTGGTCGGGCGGTACGCGTTCTCCGTCGCGCGCTCTCCGATCTGCCGCCTGGTCATTGGGCTACTATTCGCGGTTCCAGCGGCACACGCCGGCTATAGTGTGACCCTTGCCCTTGCACACCTCGATATCCCCTCGGAATGGTGGCGGGAGTCGTTCGCCGTGCTTGGCGCCATCGCAGTCGGGGGGATCGCTTGGGCGAATGTGTCGATGCAGACCGACCCCGCTCTTAGACCGGGCGCTGCACTCGGCCCTCTTCAGCCACCGAATGGGGCGACGACCGCGGGCGGGTGACTATGCGAGTCTGTTATCTCTCGGTTGGCACGGCGCTGATATCAGGGCCGCGTTGCTGATCGCGACATCGCGCTCCTCTCTCGCGCTTCGATTGAGCCGGGTGATCTCGTCGGCAGACTGCTCCCGAGGGTACTGGCGGGTACGCTGGCTTCAGTCGGTTCGGAGACAAGGGGCCGCCTTTTTGCACGCCAGGTTTCCCTTTCCTTCGCTGGGAATGCGGGCCTTCTTGTTGAGCCGATCGTTCGCTGGCACGTCTCCCAAATGCTGTTCAGCGCACGCGAGCACCTAGCCTCTCATTGGCTAGATCTGGCCGAAGGCCGGCTGCGCCTCGATCGCCTGAACCGCAATGGCGGCGGTGAGACTTTCTTCCCCTGGGCTTCGCCCATTCCTCGCGAAGCAAGAAAGTCTCACCGCCGCCATCCTCCGCTGCGCTGCGGCCCAAGCGGGTGCGGCGTCGATCGCCTTCGGCTTTCAGATCGCCATCGAGGCCGCGGTGGTCGCGGGCTCGGAAACAGCAAGGAGAAGTGACATGGCTAACATCGGTTCATTCAAGAAATCCGGCCAGGAATTCCAGGGCGAAATCGTCACCCTGAGCCTCCAGACCAAGGGCGTCCGCATCGTCCCCGAGACCGACCGGACCAACGACAACGCTCCGAGCCACCGGGTCTACGTCGGTCGCGCCGAGATAGGGGCCGCCTGGTCAAAGCGCTCCAACGAGGGCCGCGATTATCTCTCGGTCAAGCTCGACGATCCGAGCTTCAACGCTCCGATCTACGCCAACCTCTTCGACGACGAAGACGCGGAGACCTACACCCTGATCTGGTCCCGCAGCCGCAAGCCCAACGGCGACTGAGCCGGGCCGAGTGCGGCGCCCCGCTCATCGGCGGGGCGCTCACGGCCGGCTTGAAGCGGCCTACGATTTGCTCCCGCGCCCGGCTCGCTTGAGCAAGTCTCCCGGCTCCGCTCCCAATGCTTCGGCAATTTGTCCAAGCACGGTGACGCTTGCCGACACATCGGCGCGTTCGATGGCGCCGACGTAACGGGCGCTTAAGCCGGCGCGCTCGGCCAGCTCCTCTTGCGTCATTTGTAGATCGTGGCGTTTCCGACGCATGTTCACCGCCATGACCTCTTTGAGATCCATAGCGACATGGGAACCCGAACCGGAACGATCGTTCTAGGAACGATCGTTCCTATTCGTCCCAGGATATGCTATTCGATTTAATACGCGGAGGAGGATCGATCATCTCCCGATGCGATGTTGATGGACAATCAAATCGCGCTGGCGGCGTTGATAAAAATAGGGCAAAAGTAAGTCTGTCAGGCAAAAATGGCTTACGGGGAATTTAGAGTCATTCGCTCTATGGCACACGCATGAAGAGACCGCCTTCAAATCCCGACGTCGCCGACGTAGCGCCAGCGGACTCCGTTCTCACGGTGTACGACGAGGAGCACATTATAACCTATCTGCGAATGCTTGATGCTGACGCGGAGGGAGCAGAATGGCGCGAAGTGGCGAAGCTGGTGCTACATATTGATCCGCAGCATGAGCCGGATCGCGCGAGGCGCGCGTTCGACACGCATCTGGCCCGCGCAAAATGGATGACCGAGCATGGATATCGCCAATTGTTGCGGGGCGGCGCTTCAAATCCTAATCTCTGAAATGATTTTTTAGAAAAACTCTCTCTTCTCATGCGGCGTTCGATCAACTGCATCACGTGATGCAGAATCGAGGACTAGCTTCAACCATTGCTCCCCAAGATCATCGCGCCGCAATCTCGTAGTGCGATGAGGACAAGCATATGGCAGAGTTCAACTGGAGGTCGTCGGATTCCTTCTATAATCGTGCTCAAGAAACCGAATTAGCCGGATTCGCGTGGGAATGCCTGCGCCGCAACCCCGGTTTTCAACGAGAGCATCGGAGTGCCTCGCCAGCCGATCTCACCGTAAGCGCGGAGTTTCGCGATCGTTGGGGGTTGGCTTTTCGCAGCTGATCCCCATCAATCTTTCCTTGAACAAACCATCTTCTGGGCGCCGGAGGTCCTGCCGACGGTGGTCCCAGTGCGGCCTGCGTCACTCGTAGGCTCGCATTCGCACGTCAGTCTGGATCTCAGCGACCTGAACAAAGGCCAGCTTCGGCAAGGCCCTGACGGATGGCATGTTGTATTGAATCTACGCGGTGTTGAGCATCGCGTTTGGTTCAAGGAAGCGCCGGTTGTTGCAGTTACCTATGCGGTTGAACTTCCCTTTGACCGCGACTTCGAATTCCGCGCGGATGCAGGCAGGCGCCTGTGGCGAGCCCTTAACGGCAAGCCTCCAGGAGCGCCGCTGCATGCGCTCTCGGAGAGCCGACGCCGGCGACTGGCGCTCGCCCTGCGCGCGCTCGACGCGCGCATGGACGGCAGCACATATCGCGAAATTGCAGAAGTACTGTTCGGCGCCGAGCGCATTTCCGAACGCGACTGGCGGACGCACGATCTGCGCAATCGGACTATTCGTTTGGTTCAGAGCGGTTTCGCGTTGATGCGTGGCGGCTATCGCGCGCTGCTGCGTCCACCATCTGCAAAGAAATAGCCGCTCTCTCGAGGGTGCCGAAAACGAGCCCCCTTATCTTCGGCATCCCCCTTCCAGGCTCTGCTCCGCCATTGTGCCCGTCGATGCGCCGCCGACCTCGCTGGCGCTCCAGACGACCACGGAGCTTTTCAGATGTCCGATCCGAGTGACGGCTTGCCGCCACGATACCTGCGTACCGCCGAAGCCGCGCGATTCCTCAGCCTTTCCGGCCGCACCCTGGAAAAACACCGGACCTACGGAACGGGCCCCGCCTATCGAAAGATCGGCGGTCGCGTCGTCTACGCGCTCGACGACCTCAAAGCTTGGGCTGACCGCGGCACTAAGACATCAACCTCCGATCCCGGCAACGGAACGGTGCTGCCGGCCAAACGGCAGGCCGCACCCATTCCCTATGCCGGCAAGCGGCGCTGACGCGATTGGAATGCAATGTGTCAGCATCTCGAAGACATCGATCAGAGCGTGACCAACTCGACCTGTTTCGCGCATTGCCGGGCGACCTGGCGCCACGCGATGCGCAGGATCTGATGGCCTATCCATTCTTTTCGCTGGCGAAGTCCAGGCGCGTCGCACCGATCGATTTCCGCGCCGGGACCATCACCATTCGGGTTGAAGCTGTGCCGGAACACGGTATGGCGACGATCTGGGACGCGGATGTTCTGATCTGGGCCGCCTCGCAGATCGTGGAGGCCCGCGACGCCGGTCTGAAGACATCCCGTCTGATGGCGGCTACGCCGTACGAAATCCTCACCTTTGTCGGTCGGGGCACCAGCGTGAGGGACTACGATCGCCTCAAGGCAGCGCTCGACCGGCTGCAATCGACCACCGTGATGACCTCGATCCGCCAGCCGACGGAACGTCGGCGGCATCGGTTCTCCTGGATCAATGAATGGAAAGAGACAGCCGATGTGCACGGCAACGCCAGAGGACTAGAGCTGATCTTGCCGGATTGGTTCTATACCGGCGTCTTGAATGAGGCGCTCGTCCTTACGATCGACCGCGCGTACTTCGACCTAACGGGGGGATTGGAGCGCTGGCTCTACCGTCTGGTGCGCAAGCATGGCGGTCGCCAGGAGGGCGGCTGGAGTTTTAATCTTGTACATCTCCACGCCAAGTCCGGCAGCCTCTCACCGCTCAAGCATTTCGCCTACGACCTGCGCGAGATCGTCCATCGCCAGACATTGCCCGGCTACCGGCTTGTCATCACGCATGACCCAGGCGGTGCAGAGCGACTGAACTTCGCGCCCGTTCTGATCGATGCCTTAGCGGAGCGGTTACGCAAACGCGGGCTCGTTCCTCCGTCAGGAGGCGCTCTGTGAATCATCTCGTGCTATCGGGGACCGCGACTGTCGTGCCATCGGGGACCCGATCCTCGTGCTATCGGGGACCGGAATCGGAGCTAACTCCTTGGCGCTCAATACCTAGTTCGCCCCGTAACTTTCCTAACCTGGAATCCTTCGGATTCCTTCTAACGGATCGCGCCTTCCGGTTGACTGTGGATAGCGATCTGGCTGCAAAGCCACACGCATCTGCTGGGCGATTGCTTGGCCAAAGCAGTCACCGACGAGCGGTCGAGACAGGTACGCCAAGGGCAGGATGCTCGCGCGATCCAGATGCGATCGTCCCGGTGCGCGTCCGAATCTGCCCTTCCGCAATCTCTCATTTTTGCAAACTCCGGAGGACGACGTGACTGACCTCACGACGGTCGAGCTGTTGTGGCTCGAAAAGCGTATCGAGAATCGAATTCGGTTCGGCCGCGCGGTGGCGGAACAGATCATTGACCGGCGCCGGCGTATTCTGTCGTTCGCGCCCCGCACTGTCTTTGCGTTCGTTCGATGGGCGTCCAACGACTTCGGCACGGTCATGTCGCGTATCGACATTCTGCGCGCCGCGACGCCCGGACAGCGCTATTCAACGGTGCCTTGGGTAAGGCCTGGTGGTGACATCTTGTTACGGCTAACCGGCTGGCCGAAAGTCGAGCGTGTGCTGCAAGTGATCGACGCGGTGGAGGCGCTCGACATCCATCCGGCCGACGTCGCGCCGGAATACTGGCATCACGTCCATAACCGCTTGTCGGTGAATGAGACGCCACGGCCGTACACCCGCGGACGCCATCAGGCATGGCTGCGTCGGCGGAGAGTCTCGCCATGAGAGGCCGGACTGCGACAATTCTAATGACGTTCACAGCCGTGGCTCTTGTCCTGTCGACGATGGGAGAGGCGACGCCAGCCTACATTTGGAACGCCTCGAAGAGCGTTCCGATTGGTCTCTACCAGTTGCAGCCCGTCGGCAGGCTTGCCGTTACCGAACTCGTAGCCGTCCGACCGCCCGAGCCGCTTGCGACCTTTCTCGATTTGAACGGCTATCTGCCGATCGGCGTTCCAATGCTCAAACGCGTGCTGGCGCTTCCGGGACAGACGGTCTGCAGGAAAGGGCTGACGATCTCCGTCGACGGGATCGACATGGGAGATGCGCTGTCACGCGACAGCCGCGGCCGTCCCTTGCCTGTCTGGCAGGGATGTCACTCCGTTGAGCCGGACGAGCTCTTTCTAATGAACTGGCAATCGGAAGAGTCGCTGGACGGTCGCTACTTTGGCTTTGTTCCGAACTCTTCCGTCATTGGTAAGGCACTGCCTGTGTGGACCGGGGAGGAGTGATCGTGATCGTCCGCTCCGAAAAGACTGTCATTCCTCTGTTCGATCGAATGCAGCACCATTCCTCCGTCCCGACCATGTCTGTGACGGCCATCGCGCGCAGCGGCGGTCCAGGGGGACCGCGAGGCCGGCGCGATAGTGCTTCACCCTTGACGGCTGCGAGCACGATGGCAGCCTTGCGATGTCTCGGGGCGATGGCGTGCATTGTGGCGACTTTCGCATCATCAATGCAGTTCAGTGTGGCGGCACATGCCGAGCGAGCGGTGTCGGTGACGCATCAGGAGAAGGGTCGACCCATCGATCCCTTGGCGGGTTTTATCACCGAGGCATCCAAACGGTTCGCTATTCCGGAGCATTGGATACGTTCGGTAATGCGCGTCGAGAGTGCTGGCGAAGTGCGGGCGCGATCGCAAAAGGGTGCAATGGGACTGATGCAGATCATGCCACTGACGTGGTCAGAGCTGCGCGCTCGATATGATCTCGGCGCCGATCCCTACGCTCCCCGCGACAACATTCTGGCCGGCACCGCATACATCCGCGAGCTCTACCAACGATTTGGCGCGCCGGGCTTCCTTGCCGCGTACAATGCAGGGCCGACACGCTACGAGAACCATCTGGCGACCGGTCGTTCATTGCCGGATGAGACCCAGGACTATGTCGCCATACTTGCACCAATGATCGGAGGCAAACGAGTTAACGGAAAGATTGTTGCTGTCACGGAAACACTCACGTTGGCTCGCTCACCGCTATTCGTTGTGCGTTCCGCGAGCAGCTCTTCCGACGAGCGTCCATCGTCTAATGCGCGGCCAGACCGTCGATCAAACGTTCGTCCTGTTGTCGATCTATCCGCTCTCGTGCCGCAGTCGGGCAACTTGTTTATACACCATGCCAGTGAGGCCCGATCGCAATGATCCAGATCGTGCTTCATCGCAATTTGTCGTTGGTCATTGCGTGTTCTGATGAGATGCAGTGGGTGCGGGGAGATACCAGCCACGGATGGCAAGATAAAAGCCCCGACATTCGTCTGGGGCATGTGGTTGGTTGGATTGAGAATTTTGTGCATCGGGGCAGGGCTGACTGCTGGCGCCCAGATCGCAAAGTTCAACGAATTCAACGCATCGAGCGCCATCGGTCATCGTTTTACGGATGTCGACGGCCGTGACGGTACGAGACGACGAGATCAATGTTCGGCCCGGTCGCATCCGGCACGGAAACCGGGGCGCCAAACGTCCAAAGAGCTTCGTCGGCCAGGTGATGCGGGCCGCCAGGAAGGCCGGACATACGGGCAAGGAGTTTGGGCGCGGCAGGAGTAGGGGTAGTTCGACGTTTGGACGGGGCCGGCGTGCCGCGCTCTCACTTGCTGCGCGGTCGCCAGGTCGGCGGGTCGTCATCATGGCTCGGATCGTTCGCCATCAGGGCAAGCGATTTCGCTCGGCGCCACTTTCGAAACACGTCGCGTATCTCAAACGCGAAGGTGTGACCCGCGATGGCGCCAACGCGCGAATGTTCGGTGCGACCACGGAGGATGCTGACACGAAGGCCTTTGCTGAGCGGTGCGAGGATGATCGGCATCATTTCCGTTTCACAGTTTCGCCTGAGGACGCGCCCGAGATGGCGGACCTTCGCACCTTTACCCGCGAACTGATGGCCGACGCCGAGCGTGACCTTGATACAAGGCTGGACTGGGTGGCGGTGGATCATTGGAACACCGACAATCCTCATGTGCACGTCCTGGTGCGCGGCCGCGCCGATGACGGCAGAGACCTGGTCATCAGCCGCGACTACATTAGCTGCGGCTTCCGGGCCCGTGCTGGGGAACGCGTCACCCTGGAACTAGGCCCGCGCTCCGAGCAGGAAATTCGCTTCGCCTTGGAAAAGGAAGTCGAGGCCGAGCGCTGGACCGGGCTCGACAGGGTACTCCGTGGCGCTGCGGATGATGGAGCCGGTGTGGCTGATCTCAGACCAGGTGTTCCGGATAGCGATCCCGAGTTGCGAAGGTTGATGGTCGGACGAGCTGCCAAGCTTGAGCGGCTCGGCCTCGCCGAGCAAGTCGCTCCTGGATGCTGGACGTTGAAGCCTGGAATTGAGGGAACACTGCAAGATATCTCGGTACGCGGGGACATCATCAAAACCATGCATCGCGCGATCACAGGTGCCGGACGCGAGCCCGACTTGACAGGGTTCGCCTTGCATGGCGACCAAGCCGCCGATCCGGTCCAGGGTCGACTTGTGGCTCGGGGGCTGCATGACGAACTGAGAGGTACGGCCTATGCGGTCATCGAAGGTGTCGATGGACGCACGCACCACCTCGTTTTTTCCGATCTGGAGGTGACCGGAGACGCCAAACCTGGCGCGGTGGTCGAGATGCGGGCCTACGAAGACGGGCAGGGGCGCAAACGCTCCTCACTCGCGACGCGATCCGATCTGACGATCGAAGCGCAAGTCGCAGCACCAGGCGCGACCTGGATCGACCGCCAGCTTCTTGCAAAGGAAGCCACACTAAGCGGAAGTGGATTTGGCGCGGAGGTTCGTGAGGCGATGGATCGTCGTGTCGAATATCTCGCCAGCGAAGGGCTCGCTCGCCGACAGGGACAGCGGGTCATCTTCGCCCGAGATCTGCTGGACACGTTGCGGAAACGGGACCTGACCGCCGCCGCGGCAAAGCTTTCCACCGAGACCGGACTTACCTACCGCCCGTCGGTCGAGGGCGAACATGTCGCGGGTGTCTACCGCGAACGTCTCACGCTGAGTTCGGGCCGCTTTGCGATGATCGACAACGGGCTCGGCTTCCAACTCGTGCCGTGGAGACCAGCACTTGAGGAACATCTTGGTCGCCAGGTCGCCGGCGTGATGACGTCCAAGGGCGGCGTTGATTGGGGCTTGGGTCGAAAGCGCGGGCTGGGGCTTTAGATAATCCGATCGATTTTTGGATCACGGGCCTTGCAATATCTCTGGAATTCTCTCGTTATTTTGAGGTTTAGTAGACCTTGAACGAGGATCGAGCTGGCTTCTCGAGGTACGGATTCCTCGAAATGGGCCAGCACGCCGATTTTAAGGAGGAGTTCAGTCTGCCACGCTCGATCGTCGCCTGGTTTGCCGTCTGCTGGAGCCTGTTCCTGGTAGCCGCTCTCGTTGTGGGTGCGATGCTGATCGCGCTTTACAAGGAGACGACGAGCCAGCGAACCGAACGGGCCGCGGCAAATCTTGCGCGGGCCTGCGACGCGGTTCTTCGTGAGATGCGCGTGCCGGCGCCTGCCGGGACCGGCGACGCGGCTGCGGCGGACTATTTGTCTTCCGTAAGACGCGCGCTCGAGCCGTTTGCGGGCGTGGAAGGCGGTGTCTGGAACGCGTCTTCCGGTCCGCTCGCTTATGCGTTCCCCAGCTATGAGGGCAGCGGCCAGAAAACGGACCTGCCGCAGGCGGAAGAGCCGACCATCCGTCAGGTGGTCGAGACCGCGATCCTCGCCCACCGTCCGGTGGAATGGAAACGCGACGCGCGTTCGCAGATATTGCTGATGCAGGCCTGCCCGCTTGGAGCCGGGGGGACGGAAATTGCCGCCTGGACCATGACCCGTGTCATCACGGTCGGCGGCCGGCCGTTTCTGCTGGCGACCACCGGACTGGCGTTTTTGCTGATTGTCTTGTTGGGGTCGGCGGCGCTGCTTGCGCGGGTGCTCTGGCGTTGGTCGCAGCGGTTGCGGACCGTGGAAACGGCGCTGGCCTCCGGCGCGGAGGACCTGCCGGTGCTGCAATTGACGGGGCAACGCGATCTCGATCGCATCGTTGCGGCCATCAACGGCGCCGGTGCTAAGGCCCTGCAAGCCCGCCACCGAACCGAGAGCCTCCAGCAGCGCGTCGCGGAAGGCGAGCGTCTGGCGGCACTGGGGCGGGTCGCCGCAGGCGTCGCGCATGAAATACGGAACCCGATCGCGGCGATGCGGTTAAAAGCCGAGAATGCGCTTGCCAGCGAAGCCGATCGGAGTAGATCGACGGACGCCTTGCAGGTCGTGGTCGAGCAGGTGGGGCGAATGGATCACTTGCTGCAAAATCTGCTTCGGTCGGTGCAGCGCACCGAAATCAGGCGTCAGCCCGTCATGGATATCCGCGCGTTTCTTACCGCCCATGCTTCCCTGTTTCGCGAGCAGGCCGGACGCCGGCCGATTACCGTCGACGTGGCGGACAATTCAGCGCCGGCCGAATTCGATGCGGCCGCGGTCGGGGGAGCGCTCGACAATCTGATTCTCAACGCGATCCAGAATTCGCAGGACGGCGCGCCGATCGTGCTGCGCTCGGAGATCGAACGCAGCATTCTTCGCTTGTCGGTGTCGGATACGGGCTACGGCGTTCCCGAGAGTATCCGCGAACATTTGTTCGAACCCTTCGCTACCGGCCGTCCGGACGGAACGGGACTCGGGCTGGCGATGGTTCGTGAGGTGGCTGACGCCCACGGCGGCCGTGCATCCGTCGAGCACCGCACCGACGGTACCACGTTCACTCTGGAGATTCCGATCGGATCGCACCCATGACCGCCGTACTAATCGTCGACGACGAAAAGAACCTGCGTGACGGACTTTCGGAGGCCGTGCGCGATCTCGGATATGAAGCGCTGGTGGCCGCGTCCGGACGCGAGGCGCTGACCATTGCAGCGACCAACACGCCCGGCGCCGTGCTGCTGGATTTGCGGATGCCGGACATGGATGGTCTCCAGGTCTTGACCCGGCTGCGTGCCGCCGCCGATGGCGCAAATGTCCCGGTCGCGATCATCACGGCCTATGCCACGGCGGCCAACACCATCGAGGCGATGCGACTCGGCGCCTTCGACCACCTGACAAAACCCATTGGCCGCGAGGATCTGGCGTCGCTGCTGGCGCGCATGATCCGCCCAGGCGCCACCAAATTGCCGGCCGCGTGTCCGCCTGACGCTGATGACAGCCTGATCGGTTCGAGCCCCGCCATGCGCGAAGTGCAGAAGACCATTGGGCTGGTCGCCGACAGCGACGCCACGGTGCTCATCACCGGCGAAACCGGTACCGGCAAGGAAGTCGTTGCGCGAACGATCCATCGCGTCGGCGCTCGCGGAAGCGGTCCGTTCATGGCGCTCAACTGCGCGGCAATTCCGCCGGATCTGCTCGAGAGCGAACTGTTCGGTCACGTCAAAGGAGCCTTCACGGGCGCCATCATTGAGCGCAAGGGCGCCTTCCGCGAGGCCAGCGGCGGCACGCTTTTCCTCGACGAGATCGGCGACATGGATCTGGCGATGCAGGCCAAGATACTCCGTGCCATACAGGAGCGCGTGGTGACGCCGGTCGGTGGCAAGCCGCAAAAGGTCGATGTCCGGATCGTCGCGGCCACCCATCGCGATCTCGAGCAATGGGTGAAGCAGGGCCGCTTCCGTGAGGATCTGTTCTATCGGCTCAACGTGGTCCCGATCGAATTGCAGCCCCTGCGCCAACGCGTTCCAGACATCCTGCCGCTCGCCGAGCATTTTCTGGCAATCGCATCCTCGCCAAAAAAGCAGTTGTCCGACGAGGCCGGAGAGCGGCTGACCGGCTATGCGTGGCCCGGCAACGTGCGTGAACTCAGAAACGCCATGGAACGCGTCGCGGTCATGTGCCGCAGCGATATCGTGGCGGCGAGCGATCTCGATTTCCTGACGGTGTCGGCCGCGAATACGCAAGAGAATGGCGTCGACGACGGCCATCTTTCGTCCGCGGTTGAAAACCTGGAGCGCCGATTGATCGCCGAAGCGCTGACGGAATCGAAAGGCAATCGCGCCGAGGCTGCGCGCCGCCTCGGCATCCATCGGCAGCTTCTGCACGCCAAGGCCGAGAAATACGGGCTGGGCAAACGCAAAAGTCCGGATTGATGTGGGGGCGTCAAAGCGTCCGCTTTTGTGACGGCTGTCGTCGGGAAAGACGACGGATTTGATCGGTGGCTCCGCTAATAATCCTATATTTATCAGATATTTAGCCGTTGGCACGCGCCTTGCGAAGTAACTGTCAGGACTGACTGGCAGTCGAACGCAAGGAGTTTGTAATGCATTGGATCGACCCTGATTATCTGCCCGAAATCACCGGCACCGTGGACCAGTTTCTCGTCAATAGGCATGGCGAGGCCGACGGGTTTCTGCTGACCGACGGCGAGGAGGTGCATGTGCCGCCGCATCTATCGGCGCGGCTGCTGCGCGACGTCCGTCCCGGCAGCGAGGTCAGGGTGCGCGGGGTTCGGCCGCGCGGCGTCCAGATGGTCGCCGCCGTTGCGATCGATACGCCGAAGGGCCGCATCCTCGACGATGGCCCTGACGCGCGCGAAGACAATGCGGCATTCGAGAAGGCCAAGCATGGCCCGATGAGCGTGCAAGGCATCGTCAAGCGATCGATTCACGGACCGAAGGGCGAGACCCGCGGCGTCGTGCTCGAGGACGGCCGCATCATCAGGCTGCCGCCGCATGAGGCCGAGCGATTTTCCGCGCTGCTTACGCAGGGAGCGGAGATTGTCGCGGCCGGCGACGGTGCAACGACCTCATTCGGAACGGTCGTCGAAGCTCGCCAGATCGGCGCCTCCGCCGAAACGATGAAGACGGTCGGCCCGAAGAAGCCCAAGCATGGTCCGGACCACAAGGGGCCGAAGCAGCCGGGCAAGAAGCACGGACCCAAACACGACGAGAAACACGCGCACGCCGAATGATTGCCGCGTCTGCGGCGATGGAAACCCATCGCTGCTCCGCGATGTGCCCTGATAACCCAGAGATCGATGCGATGACCGACACAACTGAAAAGCCGCTGCGTTTCCTTCAGATCGGAGATCTGCACATCACCGAAGCCGGTTTGCAGAACCATGTCGATTTGCGCCGCATTGTCGATGAGGTGAACGGCAATACAAATGGACGAATTGATTTCGTCTATTTGCCCGGTGATAACGCCGACGACGGCGCACCGGAGCAATTCCGCATCGTCCACGACGAGTTGTCGCGCCTGATCGCGCCATGGCATGGGATCCCGGGCGACCACGACTTCAAGCCAAAATCGCTCGACAATTTCTACGGTGGCCTTCACGTCCGGAAGCTGCCCTACGTCATTGAGATATCCGGTTGCCGCTGCATCTTTCTCGATGTCGTGTCGCGCGGCACTGGTGGTCCGGACTTCCGGCTCGGCGCCGTGCGTCTGGTCTGGCTGCGCGGCCAGTTGGACGCGGCGCGGCGCGACGGCAAAACGGCTGCGGTGTTCATGCACGCCTATCCCGCCGATCTCGGAGAGGAGGCGGCCGAAATTACTGCCATGCTCGACGAAAGCCCCGTCGCGCTCGTGAGCATGGGCCACACCCACTACAACGAGATCAGTCGCGACGGCCGAACTATCTATACCGCCACGCGCTCGACGGGACAAATCGAGGAAGGCGACGTCGGCTTCACATTTGCGGCCATCGACCGCGGCGCGGTGAGCTGGCGCTTCAAGCCGCTCGATTCGCCCTGGCCGTTCGTCATGATCACGTCGCCGTCCGACCGACGGCTGGCGATCGCGCCGCATTTTGGCGAGGCAAACGCCCGTCGCGAGGTCAGAGCCTCGGCCTGGGGCGCCGTTCCGATCGCGCAAGCCGAATTCAGGATCGATGATCAGGCCTGGCACCCGATGTTTGGTGGCGACAGCGGCTTGTTCGGCGCCGACCTCACGGCTCCAGATTGGCCGTTCCGGCTGAGCGTTCGGATGACCGATCAGCAGCGCAATCAGGACACCGACACTATCGAAGTGGCGCCATATGTGGCGGGAGACAACAAACCGACCGGCAGCGATGCCGCCAACATCGGTGCGTGGCCGGAGCGGCATCTGTTCGGAACCCAGCTCGGGCCGAACAGGAATGGAAGGAAATGGTGAACCGTACAGCTTGCACGTGGGCACAGGATTTTTGGGCGAAGGAATTGCGAGATGCAGAATATCAGTCCGGCCTGGCTCTATCCGATCATCCTCGTCGCGGGCGCGTTGCAGGCGTGGGGTCCGCCGATGAATCACACGCTGCGCGTTTCGCTGGAAAACCCATGGCTCGCGAGCCTCGTCTCGTTCCTGCCGATCGTTGCCCTTCTGGTCTGTCTCATCATGTGCCTTCCGCATCCGCTGCCGAGCGAGCGCGGGCTGGCTGAGATGCCGTGGTGGGCGCCTCTCGGCGGCCTGGTTGGCGCGTTCGCGGTCGTCGCCGGATTGCTGTTCGTCGGCATGGTTGGCGCCGGCACGTTCGCCGGACTGACCATCACCGCGAACATCCTGATGTCGCTGGTGATCGACCGCTTCGGAATGTTCGGCATGCAAGTCCATGAGTTCAGTGCGGGCCGTGTTGCCGGTGCGGCGCTGATGGTCGCCGGGATCACGCTGATATCGAAATTCTAGGTTTCGCAAGACGTCGAAGATCGGAGCGCAACGTGACACAAGCCTCGAACAGGCCGGCCTCGAAAGGCCTCTGGCCGCTGCTGTCGCTGAACTTCTTCATGGCCGACATGCAGGCGGGCATCGGTCCGTTTCTCGGCGTCTTCCTGCTGGCGCATGGCTGGCAGAGCGGACTGATCGGAACGGTGATGACGGTCGGCGGCGTGGCCGGCATGCTGGTGACCACGCCTGCAGGCGCGCTGGTCGATGCGACCAGACGCAAGAAGCTCTACGTGATTATCCCCGGCATCTGCACCCTGATCGCGTCCGGTCTGATTCTGCTTTCGCAGAACTTCTGGCTAGTCACGCTATCGCAGGTCGCAACCGCGATCGCCGGCGCCGCGATCGGTCCCGCGGTGTCAGGCATCACGCTCGGCATCGTGCGTCAAACCGGGTTCAACCGGCAGATCGGACATAATCAGGCGCTCAATCATGCCGGCAACATGGTGGGAGCCGGTCTTTCGGGCCTGCTGGGATGGCAGTTCGGCTTTACCGCTGTGTTCTGGCTTGCCGCCTTGTTCGGTATTCTCTCAATTATTTCCGTGCTGATGATTCCGGGCGCCGCCATTGATGACGATGAAGCCCGCGGCCTGAAGAAGACTGGCGACGAGACCGGCAAGGTCGGCGGCATCACCGTGCTTCTCGAATGCAAGCCGTTGTTGATCCTTGCCGCGGCGCTGGCCTGCTTTCATCTCGGCAACGGAGCGATGCTGCCGCTCTACGGTCTTGCCGTCGTTGCCAACAAGCAGGGCGACCCCGCCGGCTTCGTCGCCATGACCATCGTCGTCGCGCAGGTCACGATGATCCTCGCATCCCTGATCGCCATGCGGCTTGCCGACAGAAAAGGTTACTGGCTGGTGCTGCTGATTTCCTTTGTCGCCCTGCCGATTCGTGGCGTCATCGCTGCCCATGTCATGAACAAATGGGGCGCATACCCGGTGCAGATCCTCGATGGCATCGGCGCCGGACTTCAGAGCGTGGCTGTGCCGGGGCTGGTGGCGCGTATCCTGAGCGGCACCGGACGCGTTAATGTCGGACATGGCGCCGTCATAACCGTGCAAGGCCTTGGCGCATCGCTCAGCCCGGCCATCGGCGGATGGATCGCGCAAGGTATCGGCTACGGCCCGATGTTTTTGATCCTCGGCAGCTTTGCACTGGGATCCGCCGCGCTATGGCTTGGTTTCGCGTCGATCCTTAGGCCTGCCTGCGCGCGCCCGAATGGTTCGCAGGGCGCGGCGCCTGCCGGCGCGCTGGCGGTAGGAGCGCGGTGATGGACAGCGTCAACGCGGCCACTTGGGGCATTGCCGGTCTTGCCACCTTCGGCGTGATCGCGCGGCCGTGGAACCTGCCAGAGTTCATCTGGGCGGTTGCGGGCGCGCTGCTCCTGGTGTTGCTGAACCTGCTCCCATGGACTGAGGCACTGACGGCGGCCGCCAAAGGTACAGACGTCTATCTCTTCCTGATCGGCATGATGCTGCTGGCAGAGGTGGCACGAAAGGAAGGTTTGTTCGACTGGCTGGCGGCGCAGGCGGTTCGGTTTTCGCGCGGTTCGGCCAAACGTCTTTTTTTGATTGTCTACATCGTCGGCACGATCGTCACGGTTCTGCTCTCGAACGATGCCACCGCAGTGGTGCTGACGCCGGCGGTTTATGCGGCGACACGCGCGGCCAAGGTCGAGCCGCTGCCGTACCTGTTCATCTGCGCCTTCATCGCCAACGCGGCGAGCTTCGTGCTGCCGATTTCCAATCCCGCCAATCTCGTCGTGTTCGGCAAGCAGATGCCGCCACTGCTGGAATGGCTGCACACGTTCACATTGCCCTCAATCGCGGCGATTGCAGCAACCTATCTGGCGCTACGGCTGGCGCAGGCAGGTGATCTTGAAGCACCGGTCGCGGAGGTCGAGAACATCACACCGCTGACGGTCGGCGGCACGCTCGCGCTGATCGGCATCGTCTTGACCGCGGTCGTGCTGCTCGCGTCGTCGGCGTTCGGCCGCGATTTGGGATTGCCGACGTTCGTCGCCGGGGCGGCCGTCACGGTGCTTGTGCTGGCGATCGGACGGCGGTCGCCGCTGCCGGTTCTCAGGGGCGTTTCGTGGTCGGTGCTGCCGCTGGTGGCCGGGCTCTTCATTCTCGTCGAAGGCCTGAACCGGACCGGTGCGCTGCCCGCACTCGCGCGCGTTCTAAAAGAAGCTGCAACGGCGTCGCCACAGGCCACGTCCTGGATCGCTGGCATCGCCATCGCCCTGGCCTCGAACTTGCTGAACAATCTTCCGATGGGCTTGATTGCGGCGACCACCAGCCAGGCGGCGCAAGTGCCTGCTCATGTCACCGGTGCGATCCTGATCGGAGTCGATCTCGGACCCAATCTTTCCGTGACGGGCTCGCTGGCCACCATCCTGTGGCTGATCGCCCTGCGGCGCGAGGGCCAGCATGTCGACGCATTGCGGTTTCTCAGGCTTGGCCTGCTGGTGATGCCCCCCGCACTGCTACTTTCGCTCCTCGCACTCTCCGCAGTGTCGTCGTGAATGCCCGCAGGACCAGCCATCCAACCGTTCGCGCCCATGTCGGGGCGATCAACCAGAGGAGACAACGATGACCAATGGCGACGACAATCCGAACCGAACTAGCGTGTCCCGCCGCACCACCCTTACGCTTGCGGCGGGCGTTGCCGCCCTCGGCGTTGCGCTTGGCATGCGCTCCAATGCCTTTGGCCAGGGCAAGGGAAAGATGGAAGCAAAGGGAGAAGGCAAGGGAGAAGGCAAGGGAGAAGGCAAGGGAGAAGGCAAGGGAGAAGGCAAAGGTGAGGGCAAGGGCGAAGGAAAAGGCGAAGGGAAAGGTGAAGGCAAGGAAAGCCGTCGGGAAGGCAAGGCCGGCCGCATCAGGGTCGACGTCGATAGCGAAGGTACAACGTCTGTGGACGTTAAATGCGCGGAGGATGAGCCGATGCGCGCCTGCGCCGATCTGACCAAGGAGATTGTCGACAAGATCAGGGCTCTCCCGGTGAAGCAATAAAGCAATAATACGTCTTGCGCGGGGTCCGTTGTCCCGCATGCCGCCAGGAGGCGACATCATGGCCTACGGTGATCTGGTTTCCCGCGTCGACTTCGACATGAATCGTGACAGTCCGTTCTCCTACGCCTGTCACGCCTGCAATCGGTGCTGCCGCAACAAGGCAATCCGCGTCAACCCTTACGAGATCCTGCGTCTCGCGCGGTATCTCGGCATCACGACGACGCAGTTTATCGAAAACCACACCGAAGCAGGCGGCACAGTCCTGCGGCCGAAAGAAAACGGCGATTGCGGCTTCCTCGGCGAGCGGGGCTGTGGCGTGCATCCCGATCGGCCGCTGGCCTGCCGCCTTTATCCCTTGGCGCGATGGGTCACGCCGGATGGGAATGAATCGTTCGGACATCTGACGCCGCATCCCAGGACCGAAGGCGTTTATGGCCGATCAGGAACGGTGCAAGACTATCTGGAGCACCAGCAACTCGGGCCGTTCTTCGAAATTAGCGAGCGATACGGCAAGCTGTATCAGAAAATGGTAGACATGCTCGAAAAACTCGATCCTGAAGAGCTGGATCGACGGTCAGACCGGCGTGCGGCAATCGACGAACTGCCGCCGGGAAAGCTAGCGTCTATGTGGGTGGATATCGACGCATCCGTTGCGGACGCTGGCGGGATAAGAGGCCTCGGACAAGAGACTATCGAACAAGAACTAGATGGTCACATCAGGAGAATCGAGGCGTGGCTGATTTCTATAGAAGAATAAATTAGTGCACTGGTCTGCTTTTGGCACTTTTCGGAAGTGCGCAATGTCCGACTTGAGTCCGGCATGCGCACCAAAGCAGACGTCCGCCGGCTGCTCGAGCTTATGATGGTTCACGCCCTAACCTTGGTCACCGCAACCGTCCGAATTGTACGCCACTGCAGCACGACGCACGTCTTTTGAGTTTCCACTCTTGTCTATCGCGGGTGGCAGCACTTGATCCCAGGCTAGCCATGTCCGCGACCAAGATCCTTTGGGGTCAGATCATTGTTGTCTTTGCAATCGTGCTCGTCACCATGTGGGCGGCGACGCAATGGGTGGCTTGGAAACTTGGCTACCAACCACAACTCGGACAGCCATGGTTCGAACTCGTGCCGGGCGTACCAGTCTACCTCCCGCCGGCTTTCTTCTGGTGGTGGTACGCCTACGACGCCTACGCGCCCCAAGTCTTCGTCGAGGGCGCCTATATCGCCGCTTCCGGCGGCTTTATCTCAGCCGCAGCCGCCATCGGAATGTCGGTTTGGCGGGCACGCGAGGCGAAGATCGCTGCCACCTACGGCTCGGCTCGCTGGGCGTCTCCAATCGAGATTCGTGCCGCCGGTCTCGCCGCGCCAGACGGTGTCGTACTCGGCAAGTTCGAGCGCGACTACCTGCGTCACGATGGACCGGAACATGTGCTTTGCTTCGCGCCGACCCGGTCCGGCAAGGGTGTTGGCTTGGTGGTGCCGACCTTGTTGACATGGCCAGGCAGTTGCATTGTTCACGACATCAAGGGCGAGAACTGGGGTTTGACGTCGGGCTTTCGTGCCCGGCATGGCCGTGTGCTGCTGTTCGATCCGACAAATACCAAGTCGGCAGCGTACAATCCGTTACTTGAGGTTCGTCGCGGCGAATGGGAGGTGCGCGATGTCCAAAACGTCGCCGATGTCCTGGTTGATCCGGAGGGATCGCTCGAACGTCGCAACCATTGGGAGAAAACCAGTCACGCCTTGCTGGTCGGCGCCATTCTCCACGTCCTCTATGCCGAACCGGACAAGACGCTAGCGGGTGTTGCCGGCTTTCTCTCCGATCCGAAACGGCCGATCGAGACCACACTTCGGGCCATGATGACGACGGCGCATCTTGGCGAGGTCGGGCCGCACCCAGTTATCGCCTCGGCCGCGCGGGAACTTCTCAACAAGAGCGAGAATGAGCGATCCGGCGTGCTTTCAACCGCGATGTCCTTCCTCGGACTCTATCGCGATCCCGTCGTGGCGAAGGTAACCCACCACTGCGACTGGTGCATTCGCGATCTGGTCGAAGGTGACCGACCTGCGACCCTTTACCTGGTCGTGCCTCCATCCGACATCAGCCGGACCAAACCACTCGTGCGTCTGATCCTCAATCAGATCGGTCGGCGTCTGACGGAAGATCTGCACGCGAAGGGACGTCGCCATCGGTTGCTGCTGATGCTCGACGAGTTTCCGGCGCTCGGCCGGCTCGATTTCTTCGAGTCGGCGCTGGCGTTTATGGCCGGATATGGCCTCAAGAGCTTCCTGATTGCTCAGTCGTTGAACCAGATCGAAAAGGCGTACGGGCCAAACAATGCCATCCTCGACAACTGTCACGTGCGCGTGTCCTTTGCGACAAATGACGAGCGCACCGCCAAGCGCGTCTCGGACGCGCTGGGAACTGCGACCGAGATGCGAGCGATGAAGAATTATGCCGGCCACAGGCTCAGCCCCTGGCTCGGCCACTTGATGGTCTCACGACAGGAGACGGCGCGACCTCTGCTGACGCCCGGCGAAGTGATGCAACTCCCACCCGACGATGAACTGGTGTTGGTCTCAGGCGTCCCCCCGATCCGTGCCAAGAAGGCGCGTTATTTCGAAGATCCGAGATTGACCGAACGTGTGCTGGCGCCGCCTGCCGCGACGAAGCAAGCCGGTACTCGCTCGGTCGACGATTGGAGCTTGTTGCCGGTTCCCGTTGTTAGTGCTGGCCGGGAAGTCAGCTCCTCGGTCGAGACACAGATCGATGATCCCGCGAATGGTGGCATCCGCCGGGAGCCGGAGCTCCCTCAACACGAGGAAATCGTCCCGGAGCAAGCGAAGCCGGCGCCTGAATTCGCCTTCGGAGAGGATGATCCTGACGATGATGTCTTGCGCGCTCGCGCGCTTCGTCAGCAGGCTCGTGGGTTGGCGCGACAGGCAGCGCTTGACCCCGGCGATGGAATGGAGCTCTGAGGCCGGCAAATGCGAACCAAGCATACCTTTCGCTTGCCACCGGATCTCGCTCGACAACTCGCCGATTACGCCGATCGCAAGCGCGTGCCGCAGGCGCTGGTGGTTGAAACGGCGCTCTCCTCGTATCTGTCGCCGGACAATTCAGAGCGGATGGAGGCGGCGCTCGGCCGCAGGCTTGATCGCTTGACGCGACAGGTCGAACGTCTGGAACGACACGTCACGATCTCGAACGAAGCATTAGCGCTCTTTGTGCGCTTCTGGCTCTCGGTCACGCCACCGTTGCCCGATACGGCGCAGCCGGCCGCCCAGGCCAAGGGCCGCGAGCGTTATGAGGGCTTTGTCGAGGCGCTCGGGCGACGGCTGGCCAAGGGCCAAAGCCTGGCTCAGGAAATATCGCAAGAGCTGATTCCTATGGAAGGCGCCTCAGACCGAACAGATAGTTCCTCTTAGGCGATACCGCCGTTCCCCTGCCTTTCTACGCCAGAGCACTACGCCCGATCTGATCTTGTTGCGCGATCACACTTCCTGCCTCTTCTACTCATCCCCGACATCACGACCGCACCTCGCGGTCGCCACGCTGGGGGGCACAAGTGGCAATCCATCATCTCAATCAAGAAGCAACCTCGCGTGGCGCGCGCATGCTGCGCACAGCACTTGGTCCAGCCATTGCGCTGTTCCTGGAAGATCCTGAGGTCGTCGAGGTCATGCTTAATCCCGACGGTCGGCTCTGGATCGATCGGTTGGCGGGTGGTCTCGTGGATACCGGCGAACGTTTGTCGCCAAATGATGGCGAGCGCATCGTGCGTCTCGTGGCGCACCATGTTGGTGCCGAGGTGCACCCGGGTTCACCGCGCGTTTCGGCTGAGTTACCCGAAACCGGCGAGCGGTTTGAGGGCTTGCTCCCACCGGTCGTGGCGGCGCCGGCCTTCGCAATCCGCAAACCCGCGGTCGCGGTCTTCACCCTCGATAACTATGTCGCCGCCGGCATCATGCGTGCGGGCCAGGCCGAAGCATTGCGCACAGCCGTTGCCGATCGCCGCAATATCCTGGTGGCCGGCGGCACCTCGACCGGCAAGACCACACTCACCAATGCGCTGCTGGCGGAGGTCGCAAAGACCACCGATCGGGTCGTACTGATCGAGGACACCCGTGAGCTCCAATGCAAGGCCCCGAACCTTGTTGCGCTGCGCACCAAGGACGGCGTCGTCTCACTTTCCGATCTGGTCCGCTCAGCGCTGCGGTTGCGGCCGGATCGCATTCCGATCGGCGAAGTGCGCGGTGCGGAAGCACTCGATCTGCTGAAGGCCTGGGGCACCGGGCATCCAGGTGGCGTCGGCACCATCCATGCGGGCTCTGCACTGGGCGCGCTCCGCAGGATGGAGCAACTGATTCAGGAAGCGGTCGTCACCGTACCCCGCGCGCTCATCGCCGAGACCATTCAATTCATCGCCGTACTGGCCGGCCGCGGTTCCAACCGTCGTCTCGCCGAACTCGCCCGCGTCGAGGGGCTTGGACCGAATAGCGACTACGTCCTTCACGCTGCCGGAGATCAACCATGACCCAAGAACTTCGTCGTATCTATCGCTGTGCCGCAACGGCGGTAATCACCTGCACCATCGCTATGGCGTCAATTCCTGCCTGGGCGGCCGGTTCGAACATGCCGTGGGAGCAGCCCCTCAATCAAATCCTGCAATCGGTCGAAGGTCCGGTCGCCAAGATCATGGCTGTGATCATCATCATCGTCACCGGCCTCTCATTGGCCTTTGGCGATACGTCGGGCGGTTTCCGGCGGCTGATCCAGATCGTGTTCGGTCTGTCGATCGCATTCGCGGCGAGCTCCTTCTTCCTGTCGTTCTTCTCCTTCGGTGGCGGAGTGCTGGTGTGATGGAAGGCTCCGAACCGATCCTTGGCTACAGCGTACCGGTGCATCGCGCCCTGACCGAACCGATCCTGCTTGGCGGCGCGCCGCGTGCGGTCGCCATCCTCAATGGCACGCTGGCGGCAGCACTCGGTCTCGGTCTGCGGCTGTGGATCGCTGGAATCCTGTTGGGAGTGATGGGGCAGGCCGCGGCGGTGTGGGCCGCGAAGCGAGATCCACAATTTGTCGACGTGGTGCGCCGGCACCTTCGCATCGCCGGTCATTTGGGGATTTGAACGATGATGAACCTCGCAGAATACCGCCGCTCGACCACGCAGCTGGCAGATTTCCTGCCCTGGGCCGCACTGGTCGATGAAGGGGTCGTCCTCAATAAGGACGGCTCGTTCCAACGCACCGCTAAGTTTCGCGGGCCGGATCTGGATTCCGCGGTGCCGGCCGAACTGGTCGGCGTCGCCGGCCGCTTGAACAACGCGTTCCGACGGCTCGGTTCGGGCTGGGCGGTTTTCGTCGAAGCGCAGCGTCATGCCGCCGGCCGGTACCCCGAGGGTCAATTTCCGGATGTGGCATCGGCGCTGGTTGACCTGGAACGCCGTGAAGAATTCGAGGAGGAGGGCGCCCACTACGAGTCGAGCTATTTTTTGACCTTCCTTTATCTCCCGCCACCCGAAGATGCCGCCCGGGCCGAGCGCTTTCTTTACGAAGGACGCGATCGTCAAGAAGGCGCGGATGCCCGCGAGGTTTTGCGCGGCTTTATCGATCGCACCGACCGCGTTCTCCAACTCGTCGAGGGCTTCATGCCCGAGATCCGGTGGCTCGATGACACGCAAACGCTGACCTACCTGCATTCAACCGTCTCGACCAACCGCCAGCGCGTTCGCGTGCCCGAGATCCCGATGTATCTCGATGCATTGCTGGCGGACCAGCCGCTGACTGGAGGTCTTGAGCCGTCGCTCGGTGATAAGCATCTGCGTGTTCTCACCCTCGTCGGGTTCCCGACCGCCACGACGCCGGGGATTCTGGACGAACTCAATCGGCTGGCCTTCGCCTATCGGTGGTCGACCCGGGCGATCATGCTCGACAAGACCGACGCGACCAGGCTGCTCGTCAAGATCAGGCGGCAGTGGTTTGCCAAGCGCAAATCGATCGCCGCGATCCTCAAGGAGGTGATGACCAACGAGGCCTCCGCGCTCGTCGACACCGATGCCCATAACAAAGCCATGGACGCCGATGCGGCCCTGCAGGAGCTCGGATCAGACGCGATCGGGCAGGCGTTCGTCACAGCGACCGTGACGGTATGGGATGTTGACCCTCGGGTTGCCGACGAAAAGCTCCGTTTGGTTGAGAAAGTCATCCAGGGGCGTGACTTCACCTGCATGGCGGAAAGCGTCAACGCCGTGGAAGCCTGGCTCGGGTCGCTTCCGGGACACGCCTACGCCAACGTGCGCCAACCCCCGGTCTCGACACTGAATCTTGCCCACATGATCCCGCTGTCGGCGGTTTGGGCCGGGCCTGTGCGTGACGAGCATTTCGATGCACCGCCTCTGTTATTCGGCAAGACCGAGGGTTCAACACCGTTCCGATTCTCGCTGCATGTCGGCGATGTCGGACATACGCTGGTGGTGGGTCCTACCGGCGCGGGCAAATCGGTACTGTTAGCGCTGATGGCGATGCAATTCCGGCGTTATGCGGGTGCCCAAGTATTTGCGTTCGACTTCGGTGGCTCGATCCGTGCGGCCGCGCTCGCGATGAATGGCGATTGGCACGATCTCGGTGGCGCATTGTCTGACGATGCGAGCGAGCCGGTTGCGCTCCAGCCCCTGGCGTTGATCGACGATGCGGCGGAACGCGGCTGGGCAGCGGAGTGGATCGCAAACATCCTCGAGCGGGAAAAGATCAGCATCACGCCGGAAGCAAAAGATCATCTCTGGTCTGCGCTGTCATCACTTGCTTCTGCACCAATCGCCGAGCGCACGCTGACCGGTCTATCGGTCTTGCTGCAATCACAGGGACTGAAGCGGGCGCTACAACCTTATTGCTTGGGTGGCCCCTACGGCCGCCTGCTCGATGCCGAGGCCGAACGGTTGGGCGAGGCCGAAGTCCAGGCGTTCGAAACCGAGGGCCTGATTGGGACCGCTGCAGCGCCCGCGGTTCTCGCCTATCTCTTCCATCGGATTGAGGGACGCCTCGATGGCCGGCCGACCATGTTGATCATCGACGAAGGCTGGCTTGCGCTCGATGATAAAGGCTTCGCTGGACAGCTCCGTGAATGGCTGAAGACGCTGCGCAAGAAGAATGCGGCGGTCATTTTTGCCACGCAATCTCTGTCGGACATCGACGGTTCGGCCATCGCTCCCGCCATCATCGAAAGCTGCCCGACGCGCCTGTTCCTGCCGAATGAGCGGGCGATCGAGCCGCAGATTACCGCAATCTACCGCCGCTTCGGCTTGAACGACCGTCAGATCGAGATCCTCGCCCGGGCAACGCCGAAGCGCGATTACTACTGCCAGTCGCGGCGCGGCAACCGGTTGTTCGAGCTCGGTCTCGGCAAGGTCGCGCTGGCCTTTACCGCCGCCTCATCCAAATCGGATCAGGCCGCGATCGAAAAGGTCCTCGCCGAACATGGCCGCGACAGTTTCGTTGCGGGCTGGCTTGCTCACCGCGGCGTCGGGTGGGCTGCCGAAATCATCCCAAATCTCTCGGCTGGAGGATCATTGTCATGAGGATCCGTCATCTTGTGATGGCGTCGGCTATCGCGCTCTCGATCGTCTCAGTGGGTAAGCCGTCTTCGGCGCAGGTCGTGGTGTTCGATCCCAGCAACTATGCGCAGAACGTGCTGACGGCCGCTCGCGCGTTGCAGCACATCAATAATCAGATCACGTCGCTGCAGAATCAGGCGCAGTCCCTGATCAACCAGGCGAGGAACCTCGCCAACCTACCGTTCTCGTCATTGCAACAGCTTCAGCAATCAATCCAGCGCACCCAACAGCTTCTGAACCAGGCGCAGCGGATCGCGTACGACGTCGGGCAGATCAACAACGCGTTTTCCACGACTTACGCGCCGGCATCGGCGTCCCTCTCCAACCAGACGCTGATATCAAACGCGCAGTCGCGCTGGCAGACGTCAGTCGCCGCGCTTCAGGACGCACTCAAGGTTCAAGCCGGTGTTGTCGGAAATCTCGACACCAATCGTACCCAGATGTCGGCGCTGGTGACGTCGAGTCAATCGGCCACCGGCGCCCTCCAGGCAACGCAGGCTGGCAATCAGCTCGTCGCGCTGCAGGCCCAGCAACTCGCTGACCTCACTGCGGCTGTTGCAGCTCAAGGGCGGGCGCAGAGTCTGGAAGCCGCCCAGCGTACCACCGCGCAGGATCAGGGCAGGGAACAGCTCCGCCGCTTCCTCATACCTGGCGTCGGCTATCAGCCCACCACTATTCAGATGTTCCACTAATGATGTCGCACCTCACACCTCGTCAGTTCGTGCGGATCGCAGCCGTCGGCTTTGTCGTGCTGATCGTCGCGTTAACGATCGTGCGGAGCCGGCATGGCGAACAGGCCGTCGTTCTTGCACCACCTGAGCACGGCGACGCGGAGACGCTCGTCGAAGAACTCGCCCGCTGCCGAACGATCACATCCGATGAAACCGCCGCGATCGAGGCCTGCCGGCGGACGTGGGCCGAGAACCGTCGTCAATTCTTTGGGTCGGCGACATCTCCGCAGTCGCCGGCCGCCCCGGTCCTGAAGGCGCCCGCCGCGCCCGTGAAGAACCAGGACCGGGTCGTGCCACGCGAAGCCGGACCTCAGCAGGGTGAGGCACACTGATGGGCGGCACCGGCGTTATCGATAACTTTCTCTCGGTTTTCACCAATTATATCGATTCTGGATTCGGGTTGCTCAGCGGTGAGGTGGCATTCCTCGCCACAACGCTTGCGGCGATCGACATCACTCTCGCGGCCATATTCTGGAGCTGGGCTCCGGATGAGGACATCATTGCGCGGCTGGCGAAGAAGACGCTGTTCGTCGGCGTGTTCGCTTACCTGATCGGCAACTGGAACAATCTAGCCCGCATTGTCTTCGAGAGTTTTGCCGGGCTTGGTCTCAAGGCGTCCGGTACCGGCATGTCTACCTCGGATTTCCTGAGCCCTGGTCGTGTCGCACAAGTAGGCATCGACGCCGGACGTCCGATCCTCGATTCGATCTCCGGCTTGATGGGATACATCAGCTTTTTCGAGAACTTCGTGCAGATCGTGGTGCTGCTGTTCGCCTGGATCGCCGTGCTTTTGGCCTTCTTCATCCTGGCGATCCAGCTCTTCGTGACCCTCATCGAGTTCAAGCTGACGACATTGGCGGGATTCGTGCTGATCCCGTTCGGCCTGTTCGGCAAGACGGCGTTCGCCGCCGAACGTGTGCTCGGCAACGTGATCTCGTCGGGTGTCAAAGTTCTGGTGCTCGCCGTCATCGTCGGTATCGGCTCGACTTTATTCTC
The DNA here is from genome assembly GCF_000938255.1 of Bradyrhizobium sp. LTSP849. Classification (GTDB taxonomy): domain Bacteria; phylum Pseudomonadota; class Alphaproteobacteria; order Rhizobiales; family Xanthobacteraceae; genus Bradyrhizobium. The sequence continues at coordinate 98,188 of NZ_JYMR01000050.1, forward strand.
TCAGTTTACAACGGGATTCGGGGGCAATCAGCCGACCATCGAAAGTGCCATGTCCATGGTGCTGGCAGCGCTTTCTCTGTTGGGCCTCGGCATTTTCGGCCCCGGTATCGCCAACGGCATCGTCTCCGGAGGTCCGCAACTCGGCGCTGGCGCCGCAATTGGTACGGGCGTCGCTGCGGGTGGCGTGGTTGCCGCGGGCGTGGCTGGTGCCGGGCTCGCTGCGGGAGCAGCAGGCGGAGCACTGGCTGGTGCTAGCAGAGGCAGTGCGTCAGTTGTCGCTGCAGCTTCAAATACCGCGAGCCCTCTCCCTCGTACTGCAGGAGCAATGTCGAGTGCGGTTACGCAAGGGCAGGGTGCAGCCTCCAAGGGGTCACCTTCTGCCAGCGGGCCGCCACCGTGGGCAACGCGCATGAAGCGCGCGCAGACCATGAGCCATGGCGCCTCCGCGGCAACCCATTCCGTTCGCTCCGGCGATCATGCGGGTGGCGGCTCGTCCGTCGATCTCTCCGAAGGTGAAAGCTGATGTTCAAACGTCCATCCATTCGCTACGGGCGTATGCCTGAACCCGAAACTCCTTATCAGAAGGCGGCACAAGTCTGGGATGAGCGCATCGGCTCGGCCCGCGTTCAGGCCAAGAACTGGCGATTAATGGCGTTTGGTTGTCTGATGCTATCCGGCGGTCTGGCGTCAGGTCTCGTTTGGCAATCCCTTCGCGGCACGGTGACGCCCTGGGTAGTTCAGGTCGATCACCTCGGTCAGGCCCAGGCTGTGGCGCCGGCCGACGGCAGCTATCAGCCGACCGATCCGGAGATCGCGTTCCACCTGGCGCGCTTTATCGAGGACGTACGCGGATTGCCAGCCGACGGCATCGTGCTGCGCCAGGACTGGCTGCGGGCCTATGACTTTACCACGGACCGCGGCGCCGCTGCCCTCAACGATTATGCGCGCACCAACGATCCCTTTGCCAACCTGGGTAAGCTGCAGATCTCCATCGAGGTCGCCAGCGTCATCCGCGCTTCACCGATCTCGTTCCGCGTCGCATGGATCCAACGCTCTTACGAGAACGGTAGCTTGAACGCGACCGAGCGCTGGACCGCGATCCTTACCGTCGTGATCGATACGCCGCGAGATGCCGATCGTCTGCGCAAGAATCCTCTTGGGGTCTACGTCAACGCCATCAACTGGTCGAAGGAGCTGGGGCAATGAGATCATCTTCCATTCGCAAAACCGCATTGCCGGTTCTGCTGTTTTCAGTTTCCGCGCTTGCCGGCTGCGCTGTTCCGTTAAAACCCCCACCGCAGATCTCCTACGACGACGCAGAGCCGGCCGTGCTATCAGCCGATCCGCCCAAGCCGGTCGAGGTCGTCGAATTACCAAAGCTGCTGCCGCTTCCTGGCCAGCTCAAGCCGCTGCATGGCGCGCCTTCGAAGCCAGAATCTGGCGATCCGCGCAAACGTGTCGAAAAGGCCAACGCCGCAGCCCGGGTGCAGCCGACCCGTAATGGCTACATCAACGCAGTGCAGGTCTATCCCTTCTCGCCGGGCGCGCTCTATCAGGTTTATGCGGCGCCAGGGCAAGTGACTGATGTCGCCTTGCAGGAGGGCGAGCAACTGGTCGGGTCCGGCCCGGTTGCGGCCGGGGATACGGTGCGCTGGATCATCGGCGACACCGAGAGTGGGGCAGGTCCGACCAAGCGCATTCACATCCTGGTCAAACCGACGCGACCTGACCTCGTCTCCAATCTCGTGATCAATACCGACCGGCGTACCTATCTTCTCGAGATTCGCTCTGCAGAGAAGACCTACATGGCGTCGGTATCTTGGCAATATGCGCAGGACCAACTGATCGCGCTGCGCCGTCAGAACGCGAGTGCTGAGGCCGCAACACCCATTGTTGAGGGCGTCGATATCTCGCGACTGCGGTTCCGCTACGCGATTGAAGGCGACAACCCACCCTGGCGTCCGGTCTCTGCTTTCGACGACGGATCCAAGGTCTACATCGAGATGCCGAGCGGGATTGCACAGGGAGAGGCGCCGCCATTGTTCGTCATCGGGCCGGAGGGGGATGGTCAGCTCGTCAATTATCGCGTGAGGCAGAACTATTACATTGTGGACCGACTGTTCGCCGCGGCTGAACTCCGCATGGGAGGTGAACATCAGCAGACCGTCCGCATTAGCCGCACCGACGGGAGGCTGCGGTGAGTCTGGAGCCGGAACACGACATTCGACCGGGACGTGACAACGAGCCAGACCGGGCGGCATCGATGCGTTTGCGCGCGGAGCGCCCCCGCGTCACCAGGCTCTCCCGAAAAGTCCTAGCTGGAGGGGCTGCGATCGGATCGCTTGCGATCTGCGGGGCCGTACTTTGGGCGCTGCAGAACCATCGGTCGCGCACATCCGCGCCGTCAGAGCTGTACACCACCGATCATCACAATGTGGCTGACGGACTGAGCGGCCTCCCGCGAGACTATGCCGGTGTGCCCCGCCAGGCCCCGCCGCTTGGACCCGCGCTACCCGGCGATCTTGGTCGTCCAATGCTGAACGCGCAAAATGCGCCTTCGGGGGCGATCCCTTCGGTTGATGGGGAGCAACAGCGCATAGGGCAGGAGATCGAGGCCGCGCGTCTGAGCAAGTTGTTTGCCTCCACCAGCATTCGCGAACTGGCCTCCTTGACCGGTCAGGTGGCATCAGTTGGTGCTGCGGCGGCCACGTCGAGCCAATCAACCCAACCAGCTCAATCCGCAGCAGACGAGACATTCACGCAGAACGGCCAGGATCGCAAACTTGCCTTCGTCAATGCTTCCGTCGACCGGCGTACTACAAGCCCGGACAGGATTGTGGCACCGGCTTCATCTTACGTGGTGCAGGCTGGTAATATTATTCCGGCGTCGTTGATTACCGGGATTCGCTCAGATCTCCCCGGGCAAATCACGGCACAAGTGACGGAGAGCATTTTTGACAGCCCGACCGGGCGCTTCCTTCTCATACCCCAGGGGACCCGATTGATCGGCGTCTATGATAGCCAGGTTTCGTTTGGTCAGTCACGTGTGCTGCTGGTCTGGACCCGTCTGATCATGCCTAACGGTCGTTCAATTGTGCTGGAGCGTCAACCGGGCGCTGATACGGCAGGCTATTCCGGACTCGAGGATGATGTCGACAATCACTGGGGCGCATTGTTCAAGGCTGCACTGCTGTCCACGTTGCTTGGCGTTGGTAGTGAACTTGGAGCGGGTTCTGATACTGGCAACAATGGCGACATCATCCAGGCGCTCCGCCGCGGATCGAGCGACAGCTTAAACCAGACCGGACAAAAAGTCGTTCAGCGCAATCTCAACATTCAGCCGACGCTGACGATCAGGCCTGGTTTCCCGGTGCGTGTGATTGTCAATCGTGACCTCGTGCTCGAGCCTTACAAAGGGTAAGGACATAAACATGGCAAAGCTCAAGCTCGGCGCCATCACGGACGACAAGCCTGTGAAGCTGACGGTCGAATGCCCCGCAACCGTGCACCGCGATCTACTTGCCTACGCCGAAGTACTTGCGCGCGAAACCGGACAGCCAATCCCGGATCCGCTGAAGCTGGTCGCTCCGATGCTGGCGCGGTTCATGGCAACGGACCGTGCATTCGCAAGGGCGCGACGCAGGAATCAAACGGCAGGTGAAGGATAGCGCTTTCCAAGCATCTTCAGAAAACTAGCCAGGGCGGGATTGTCATTGTCAGTCCTCCAGTGCGCTGAATAGCCGACCCAGCTCGGGCCGACCCCATCGCGGAGTTCTCGATAAATCAGACCAGAGAAATTGGCGCCAATATCAGATTCCCTCACAAGGCTAACACCGAATCCGGCTCCCACGAGGCTCATAATATTCCCCAAACTCGTGTCATGAAAAAGCGCCTTGGGCCGGTCTCCTGGTGAGGCAAGCTTGGCGAGGAGGAGGTCTTGGATCTCGGGTCCGGGATCATGCCGGTTAATCAGAAGCGTCTCGTCCTTCAGATCAGTCCAATAGACGGTCTCGCCGTCAGCGAGTCGATGGATTTCTGGCAAAGCAACCACAATGCGTTCGCTCCAAAGCGACATGATTTGGCTGTCGAGGAGCGGCGTTTGTCCTGTGACGATCGCGACGTCTATCGCGCCATTGCGGAGGGCGGTGGTGAGACGCGTTCGCGAGCTCTCAATCATGCGGGCCTGTATGTGCGGAAATCGTTGTGCATAATCGACTAGCGTAGCACGTAGATTGCCGGCCGACAGGGAAGTATAGAAGCCGATCGCAAGTCGTCCGGTTTCGCCGCGGCCCGCGCTGTGCGCGCTCGCCGTTAGCGTGTCCATCTGTTCTAGAATAGACCGCGCCATGCGAAGGAAGTCGCGGCCCGCTTGTGTGGCCCGCGCACCACCACTCGGTCGGTCGAATACGATCATCCCGATGCGTTCTTCAAGCTGGCGAACGCAACGGCTCAGCTTCGATTGCTTAAGTAGGAGAGCCTCGGCCGCGCGCCGAAAGCTTCCGTGATCCGCGGCCGCGACGGCATATCGGAGATGCACCAGATCCACAGCGTTACGAAGGGACGCATTCTTCGATTTGGAGTCGTGATCCATGTGCTTCACCACTTTCTTCCTAATACTCAAGATTGCGACGCAAATAGACTCGCTGTCGCCAAGCAGCGTTTGGCGGCGACGGGGCCGCTCCCTCGTTGAGAGCGTTCCTGTTCGACGGCCATCATTGCCCTTAGCGTCGTCTACGCTGCGGCAAGCCCGACCGGCGCCCAGAGCACGGGGCCCTGAAGGCCACCGCCGGCACGGACACGCGCTAGACTTTCAATTGAAACCTCGAGATATCCCGCGACCGCAAGAGTGCTGCCCAGTGCGCGAGGTTTCCCGATCCGCCGCAAGGACCATCCGGCGCGGCGCAAGATCCGCTCCATTCGCGCGTCTGTGACGGTGACGATTTCGGTGAGCTGTCGCGACAGACCAAACTCGATCATGCCCGCGAACAGTTCGTAGGTGGCAGTTGCTAGGCCGTGAGTTGCCTTCGGCGTGTCAGGAGGAAGATCGAGGGCAAAGCGGCTGCTCTCCCAGATGGCCGGACTATCGGGGGCCGGCGCTCCGTCCAATAGCACGGGAAAAGTATCGCGCAGCATGGTGGGGCCGGCAGAAGGGAGCAGGCGCACGCAGCCTTGCACACGGTTGTCGTGTGCTCGCTGGATCAAATACGCTGGGTGAAGTGCATCGAATTCGTCAATCTCCATATCGCCACTGAACTGAACGTCCCAATCCAGTCGTTCCTTGAACACGCGGTACCGCAGACGGTGCATTTCCGTAACTGCGTCGACAAACGTACTGTAATAGTCAGCTGTAATGAGTTGCATCATGAACCGCCTCCTGTTTTGGGATGACCGCGACCATTGAATGCAAGCAAGATGAATCAGTCACCTCCTGCAACTAAGGGAGGTGACTCAGCGGATGGGGTCGTTGTCCAATCAATTTGGATGCCATGACGCGGGCCACTGCCTGGACGATTGTCCGTACACCAAATTTGGTGTTGGCGTTTTACGCTCAATTATTTCGATTTATCGTGGTCGCATTCGGCAGTCACAGAGGTACCGCTATTAACCGGGCGGCATCCCGCCGCATACGACCCCGTCCTTCTGCAAGGCCTGGTAGTCGTCGCAACTCACCCCGATCTCATGCAGCAATTCGCGATTGTGTTGTCCCAGTGTGGGTGCTGCGGCTCGAATGGATCCGGGAGTTTGATCGAGACGCGGCACGACATGATGCATCGGGATCTGGCCCATTTCCGCGTCCGGATAGTCGGCGATTATCTCGCGCGCGATGACATGGGGATCTGCCATGATCTGCGGCGTGTCATAGATCGGACCAATTGTGACCTCGGCCTTCTCAAAGAAGGCGACGTTTTCCGCTTGCGTTCGGCTGCCGATGAACTCACCGATGATGGCGTCCAGTTCATCCGCATGTCGCAGCCGATCGGCATTGGTGCGGAAGCGCGGATCGTCGACGAGTTCGGGACGTCCGATCGCCCGGAACAGCCGCTCGGCCATCTTCTGGATCGAGCCAGACAGGCTGACATAGTGGCCGTCGCTGCAGCGATAGGCGTTGCGCGGCGCCGAATTGGTCGAGCGGCTACCGGTGCGCGGCTTCACCTTGCCGGTGAGCCGGTAGTTGGCCGCCTGCGGACTGAGAATTGCAAACAGCGGGTCCAGCAGCGGCAGGTCGATCGTCTGGCCTCGACCTCCCTTCATTTCCACTTCGCGCAACGCGATCATGGCGGCAGAGGCCCCATAGATGCCCGCGACGCCATCGGCCAGATACATCGGCGGCAGGACGGGCTCCCGATCGGCAAATCCGTTGATCGCGGCAAAGCCGGACACGCCCTCGATCACGGTTCCGAATCCCGGCCGTTGCGCATAAGGGCCATCCTGTCCCCAGCCGGAGATGCGAATGATGATAAGCGAAGGGTTGATCGCATGCAGCGCCTCGGGCGACAGTCCCATCTTTTCCAGCACGCCGGGCCGAAAACTCTCGATGAAGATGTGCGCGGTCGGCACCAGTTTGCGGATGATCTCGACGGCTTTCGGGTCGCGCAGGGAAAGACACAGGCTCTTCTTGTTTCGCGCGTAGACTTTCCAGTGTGTCTCGATGCCTTCCATTTTCCATGCCCGCAAGGTGTCGCCTTCCGGCGGTTCGATCTTGATCACCTCGGCACCGAAGTCGCCGAGAATTTGCGTCAGCACGTTTCCTGCAAACAGGCGCGACATGTCGAGAACTCGGATGCCATCGAGCGTGCCACGCGAATCGGGCTGGTAGTCGCGTGAATGCAATTTGCTCATGTCATGAGTCCTGTTTGGTGCGTTGGGCCAGGGCGACAACGGCGCGGGCGCGCTCGACGAACGGCTTGTCGATCATGTGACCGTCGACGAGATAGGCGCCGATCCCTCGGGCATCGGCTTCCGCCGCCGCTGTCACAACCTTTCGGGCCCAGGCGATCTCGTCGGAATTTGGCATGAAAATCTGGTTGGCGACGGCGATTTGGCTTGGATGGATGCAGCTCTTGCCGGCAAAGCCGTGCTGCTTCGCGGCGCTACATTCCGCACGGTAGCCTTCAACGTTTTTGACGGCGGCAAAAGCGCCGTCATAGGCGGGAATGCCGGCTTCTGCGGCGGCGAGCCGTATTACGAGCCTGATATGGGCAACCGCGGCGCTGTCGGACCGTCCGATACCGCAAGGCTCGAGTAGATCGGCGTAGCCAACCTGCAAGCCCATCACCCGCGGATGTGCCGCGGCGAGTTCTGCAGCTTTGCGCAATCCCCTGGGTGTTTCGATATTGAGCAGGACCTTGACGCCCCGCTGCGGCCGATCCGGCGTCTCGCTGTGTTCGATCCTGGCAATGGCCTGAACAACGGCGTCTTCATCCTCTGCCATCGGCAGATTGATGACGTCGATGGGGAGACCGCCAAGCGCGGCCACGTCAGCGTCGAACTCCTGCGTGCCAAACGCATTGACCCTGACAACGATAGTCTTGCCTGTGGTCGACGGCAGGCCAAGCAGGAACGCGGCAAGGTCGATGCGGGCCTGCGACTTTTGACTTTCGGCGACAGCGTCTTCGAGATCGAACGACAGGGCGTCGGCCGCCGACGCAAGTGCTTTGCCGAATAGTTCTGGGCGTGAGGCAGGGACGAACAGCTTGCTTCGCATCAGCATGGTCATTGTCTTCATATTGCCTGGTCAAAGGATCTTGAAGTGAGCTATCGCGATGATCGCAAGCGTCACCGTGATGGCGCCACCGATCCGGGTCGCGACCTGTGCGAACGGCATCAATTCCATGCGTTCGGCTGCGGTCAGGATCATGACGTCGCCGGTGCCCCCGAGGCCGCTGTGGCAGGCGTTCACGATCGCGGTTTCGATCGGATACATCTTCAGCCACTTGCCGACGTAGAATCCGGTCGCCGTCAAAGTCAGCACGGTCGCGATGATCGTGACCAAATTGGCCGGATGAAACGCCTCGACCAGTTCATGCCAGGGCGTCAGTGCAACCGCGGTCGAAAACAGCAGCGGATAGGTGACGGCGGTGACGAAGAAGCGGAACACGACGCGCGCGCCTTCCTCCAGCGAGGCCGGCACGGCTTTGAGGAGCTTGACCATGACCACCAGGAACAGCATGGCGACGGGCGCCGGCAAGCCGATCAGGCTGTAGATCAACGTACCGAAAACATAGATGGCGATGCCGGTGATCCCTCCGGCGGCAACGGTGGCGACATCGATGTTGGTGACGCTCGAATGCGCCCTTTCGCTGATGTCATCAGCGGCGCCGTTTCCGACCGGCTGGAGCTGGCCGTTCCCGGTGAGATCGGCACGTCGTTTGCCCAACGACTTCAGGGCGCCACAGCAAATGATAGCGACCAGGTTGCCGAAAAATACAAGCGGCAGAATTTGACCGAGCACGATTCCCTGATTGAGACCCAGTGCTTCGGCGTAGCCGATCGACAGCGGAATGGCGCCTTCACCGACGCCGCCGGCCATCACGGGAACGACGACATAGAGTATCGAGCGCCAGAAGCCGATGCCACAAATCCAACCGACCGTGCCGCCGACGGCCAGTGCGGCAACCGAGCCGGCCGCGAGTGGGATGAAAATCTTGACGAACCCCTGAATAAGGACGCGCCGGTCCATGCTTAGGATCGACCCAACGACGACAGCGGTGATGAACAGATAAATGAAGTTGGTCGACTTGGTGAACGTCGTCACCTGCTGGACGAGCGGCGCCGGAAGAAGCTGATGTGCGACCAGAAACGATGGCAGGAAGATCGTCATCAGGGACGATCCACCGATGACATTCAGGATTGGAATCCGCCGCCCGATCTCGGCGCATGTGAAGCCGCCGACCACAATGATGGCGATCATCACCGTCACCTCGCCGGAAATCTTGCCCTTGATGGAGAATGCCGCGATTAACGCGACCAGGAGCGCGTAGATCGGCAAGGGGATGATGCCGACCCTGATTTCCATCAGACGCTGCAGGGCGCTCGCGCGGTGCTTCCCGTTCGCCGGCGCACTACGGGTTGCCGCGTGTGGGTCGGCAACCGCGTTGGTCGTCATCGTTCCCTCCCTGACCGGTCATTTGCGCGCCCGGTTGTCAGCCCGGTCGTCTCGAATCATCTTGCGGGAGGGCGATGGTTGCGTAAAATGCAATAATCGCAATTTATTATGAGTATTTCGCATGAAAATACCCATTGATGGTGTGCAGGCCTTCGTTCATGTCGCTGAACTCGGCAGCTTCAATCGCGCCGCCGAGCATCTCTTCATTACACAGACGGCGCTGACCCGGCGCATTCAATCCCTCGAGGCATTTGTCGGATTGCGGCTGCTGGACCGGACCACGCGCTCGACGGCGTTGAGTCCGATGGGCAGGGACTTTCTCCCATTGGCGCGACGCATCGTTGACGACCTCGTCCATGGTCTCGATCGGCTGCGAACTTCGTCCCGGCTCGGCGTCGGCGACGTCAAGATCGCGACCCTGCAATCCGTGGCCTTCCGGCAATTGCCATTGGCGTTGCGCCGCTATGCGCGAAAGTATCCGGAAAACCGTGTTCAGTTACTGGAGCGGTCCGGTGCACTCGTTACCGAGGCCGTCCATCAGGGGCAGGCGGAGTTTGGTATCCACATCCAGCAGGACCCGCACCCGGATCTGGTGGAGGACATGCTGATGCGGGACCCGTTTGTTCTGGTTTGCAGTCGATCGCATCCCGCTGCAAAGCTCAGAAAGATGACATGGGCTAATCTGGAAGGCATCGATCTGATCACGCTAGGAGGATCCAGCGGCAATCGTCGCATCGTCGAAACCCAATTGACCAAGGCGGGTTTGAACCTCCGTGGCCGTTTCGTCGTCGAGAGCACCCCAAGCGCGATCGCGCTCGCGCGGGAAAACGTCGGAGCTGCTATTCTGCCGGCTGCAATGAACGCAACGACGGTGACGACAGGCCTCATTGAGGTGCCGCTCGTCGAACCTGTACTTTATCGTACGATTGCACTGGTTTGCCGCAGGAATGAAACCCTTACTCCGGCGGCCACCGCGCTCTACGCCATAGTCAAGACGCAGTTGTCGAGGGTACGGCGATGATCAAGTCAAGAGTTGAAGGCCGTTCCTGGTACTTTTCGCACTTGGCGCAATGTCCGACGTTAGTCCGCTATACACTCCAAAGCGGAGGAGTTATTTAATAGTCGATCTTGATGCCATGAAGCGGGCGACAGCCTGAATGATGGTCCGAACGCCGAGCTTAGTCTTGACGTTATCGAGATGAGTGGCCGCGGTATGTCGAGAAATGCCGAGAATACGCCCGATCTCCCAGGCTGACTTGCCTTGAGCGGCCCATTCAAGGCATTCCAGTTCGCGCGGTGACAACGATACCTCATGGATCATCTGCCTAGCACCGATCCGGCGTCGGGCATGGGCATGGAAATACATCGCCATAAGCTGAAGGGCCTTCGCGTGCTCATTGATCGCGCGTTCGAACTGCGGAAGCCGGTCGTTGGCAGCAAAGGTCACAGCGGCCACCGGACCACGATAATCATGAATTGGAACCGTGAATCCGTGGCGGATGCCAAATTTGGCCGCTTCCTCAAATAACTCGCGCTCCGCCTTAGATCGGGTCATCGAGCCTATTTCGAGACCCCACTCGAAGGGTTCTGGATGACCGAGCGCTCGAGTGATTACGGGGTCGAAGCGCTCGTAGTGGCTTTTCAAATATTGGGTGGTCCAAGCTGTGGGATAGTTCGAAATGAGGTGCGCCTCGGCGCTTGGGCGCTGCGGCACTGAAAGGTATGCGAAACACGAAAGGCCAAGCGCCGTCGCAGCCTCGTCCATGATTTGGTGAAGAACATCTGGACTTGGAGAGCTTGATAGTCGGTCCACAAACCTTTGGAAGATTCGATGCATGGTTGTGCCGGCTAGTTGAACTCCAGTCTCGATCCTAGGAGGGGCGTCACTTCGTGATGCCAAGAATCGCTGGTACCGGTCGTCTCCGGCAGTCGTGAAGTTCCTAAAACGAACGCTTGAGCGGAAGCCAAAGGGGCGGCTCAAATCAGCCTCGAGACGCCAACTCGTTCTCCTGTCGTTAGGCCGTGGTCTCCAGTATGGATCACCCGGACTGGCGTGAAAGTGGCTCACGCCGTTCTCAAGTTGGATCGATTCGCATAGTTAGCGATTATGGAAACTTGCCTTTGATCTTTCGGCCAAAAGGCAGGCGTTATTTTAGATAGCGAAAATTCTTGATGAAGCTTGGCAGTTCGATGCCTTCCCGCAGCTTCGGATCCGGAACGGGCGGAAGCTGTACCAGCCGCAGCCCGACTGATCCGGCCCACTTATCGGAGGCGTAATCTTCCGGCTCCTCATCGGGAAGGCCGTCGCTGACCTTGGCCGATACCTCGTCTAGCTTCATTCGGATGAGCTTGGTCGCCTTCCATTCCTGCTCGGCCGGCTTGCGTGCATAGTCCCAAAGACCAGGTGCCAGCCTGTCGGTAAAGACCTCGAGTGCATGACGCTTGACCTTGTCCTCACAGAACTCAGCCTTCCCGAACGCCATCACTGAACGGAAATTGACGTTATGGTTGAATGCCGCGCGGGAGAAGACGATCCCATCCAAATGCGTGACGCTAAAGCAGACTGGGATGCCTTCCTGATGCGTTTTCAGCATCCGACTGGCAGAGGAGCCGTGCCAATAAACGTAGTCATCGATACGCCAGTGATTGGTCGGCGTCACATAGGGCATCGAATCGATCACATAACCGATCTGGCAGACGATACCGGCGTCGATAATCGCATTGATCGTATCTCGGTCGTACTTAGCCAACCAATGATACCTCTTCAGTCGTGTCCGCTCACTCGGTGCTTCCACGGGCTTGGAAGTCTCATTGCTCGCATTCATGTTGTTCTACACCGCCATCACGGGCCGATTCCCGCGAAATTGATATACCTAAAACAGGGTCCGCCTCTTGGAGCCATTTACAAAAAATGAACGGAGCCAATTGGTGCCAAGCTCACTATAAAATCGCAAGCACGGGATCTATTGTCGTTCTTAGTTTGGACAAGCGCGCGAGTCCCTGTTCAATTTCGTCAACGTTGTAAGCTGAAAAGCCAAGCAGAAGCCCCTGACGCTTCGTTCGACCTGCGTAGTAGGGTGACAACGGACGGAGCACAACGCCATAGTCCATAGCTTTGCGCGCGATCTCCTGATCGTCAGCGGCATGGTCGAGCGGTATGATGACATGCATACCGGTGTCGGTTGAAGAAAGACGAAGCCTATTCTCGAAAATATCGTTTAGTCCACCAATCAGCCTAACCTGGCGCGCTCTATAAAGGCTTCGCATCCGTCGGATATGGGCGACGAACAGACCACGGTGCATGAATTCCGAAAGGACCATTTGCTCAATGAGCGAGGCGTGGCGATCGACCACGGCCCGCGCCTTGGCAAAGGGTTCGGCAAGGTCCGGCGGCACCACGACGTAGCCTAAGCGGAATGACGGAAGAAGAATCTTCGAGAACGTCCCCAGATGGATGGTGCGTTGTCCGCTGTCCAGCCCGTGGATCGAGGTGGGCGTGTGACCGGCATAGCGAAATTCGTTATCGTAATCATCTTCGACGATCCAGGCGCCGCAACGGCTCGCAAGTTCGATGAGGGCAGAGCGTCGCTGGAGCGAAAGCGTTGCGCCCAAGGGATAGTGACGCGAAGACGACGTAAAAATCAGGCGCGGCGAAGGGTGTTTTGCAAGCGCCTCTTCGACGCAGAGGCCTTGGGCATCGACCTCGACAGGACACAGCGAAGCGCCATTGGCCCTAAATATCGAACGGGTGCCGACATAACCGGGTTCTTCGAGCCAAACTGGATCGCCGGGGTCGAACAGCATGCGGCTGACCAGATCAAGACTCTGCTGAGAACCCGTGGTGATAATGATCTGCTCAGAAGTGCAGGTCATACCGCGGAAGATGTTGAGATGCCGCGCAATAGCCCGCCGCAGGGGCTCGTAGCCGGCATTGGATGTATCGGCGAGAATCTCACCGCGAAGCCGACCCGACGTCTCGTTTAGCAGGCGTAGCCAGGTTTTGATTGGAAATTCGCGCAGATCCGGAAGGTCCGGCATGAATGTCGTCGGACGTTCCGGGAAGGCATCCGTGGCCGACGCTGTAAGGCTCTTGCCCCTGCGTGACAACGATCTGAACGGATATCGTTCTCCCACGGTTGATGAAGACTTTCTTTCGAGCGGCGACCGGCCAGGCCTGCCAGTGGGCTCCAGTACATAAGTCCCGTCGCCAATACGGCTGGACAGGAAGCCCTCGTCGATGAGTCGATCGAAAGCCTGCAAGATCACGTTGCGCGATACGCCGATCTCCTCGGCGAAAACGCGCGTCGACGGCAACTTGATGCCCGCCGGTATGCGCCCACTCTCAATAGCACCGCGCAGGTGGTCGGCGATCTGCTGATACTTTGGAAGAGCAGAGCCGTCTTCCAATTGAAATCCGATCAATGATCCGGTGACTGCTGTCTTAGACATCAAGAAAATCCCACCGTATCAATCGCGTCGATCGTGCTTCCGTCGGCCGCGAGCACAAATTGATTGGTACCAATCTTAAAATCAAAATGGTTCTGCTCGCTGCCGGATGTTTCGCATACCGTTAATTTCACAAGATGAGCTAAGGGCCGGTCGGAAGCAACTCGTTTCGCTTTGATGGAGAGCTATCCGACAGGTGTCTAGGGTCGCGGTTGTTCGGCTGAAAGTGTCTCGGCCGGGATGATCAAATACGCGCATTCGCCGGGATGCGTGATGACTTGAGCATGTTGCCACTAAGTTGTGCAAACCACCATCGGAAGCCTATCGGCAGGGGATGACATGAACCGCAACATTGATGAGATCAAAACGACGATTGGAAAGTATGAGGCCGGCGAAATCGATCGACGCAGTTTCGTGCGTTCTCTGACCATGCTTGGCGTCTCGACGTTTGTCGCCAACGCTGTGTTGCAGTCGCCGCTCGGCGCGTCGAAGGCGTTCGCAGCCATTGGCGGATCGGAAGAGAGGGCGTGGGCGCTCGCCAAGGAAGCGGCCGCAAAGGCGACCAAGAAGACCCTGACGTTGTTGATCCCGACCGGTTCGATCGGCAACATGACGCCCTATGTCGAGAAGTGGAAGAACGAGCTCGGCATCACGCTGGAGTTCATCGAGGAGCCCGATGAAGTCGTTCATACCAAGGGCATGCAGGAGGCGGTTGCCAAGACCGGCCGCTACGACGTGATGATGCCGACGGCGATGTCCTATCCGGACTGGATCGACTCTGGCGTCATTTTCGATCTCACCGACTGGGTCGAGAAGCACAACCCCGAGATCTTCGACAAGGAATGGGGAGTCGTCTTTCCCGCCAGCCATCATGCCCAGCTCTATAACGGCCGCGTCGCCGGACTTCTGAACGACGGTGATCAGATCACGCTGCTGTGCCGCGACGATCACCTGAAGAATCCGGCTAAAGTGAAGGCGTTTGCCGACAAATTCGGCTATCCGCTGGGCGTGCCGAAGACGTGGGGTGAGTATTACAATCTTGCACAATTCATGCATGACCCCGCCAACAAGTTCTATGGCAGTCTGGAATATCGGTCGCGCTACTATGTCAAATGGATGTTCATGCAGCGGCTGATCTCGAAGGGACGGCTGTACTTCGACCAGGATATGAATCCGACGTTCAATTCGGATGAAGGTCTGGCCGCCCTGGAAGATATGCTGGCGGTCAATCAGTATCTCCATCCCGATGCGTTCAGCTTCATCTGGTCGTCGAACTACAATGCGTTCGGTCGTGGCGAGGGTTTCATGAACATCGTCTGGCCGTCGGGCTACAAATATTCGAAGGCGCCGTCGACCGGACCGGCCACGACAGGAAAAATTGCGGCCACGGTCATGCCGGCCGACAAACTCAAGGACGGCAGTCTGCTCTACGCCGGCTTGTTCTGCTGGGGCTACGGCTACGCGGTCTCCAAATATTCCGCAAATCCTGAACTCGCTTACGCCTACGCCCAGTGGATGACGTCGCCGACCATCTCGGCGGACGCCATTCCGTATCTCGGTGGCTATTCCGATCCCTATCGCAAGAACCACATGCTGGCGCCCACGCAGCGGTTGAAGGATGCGTATTCGCCGGAATACCTGCAGACCCTGTACGACAACATGGTCAACACCGTGCCAGACTTCTGTCTGCCGGGTGGGTTCGAATACCAGGACGCGCTCGACAAGGAGGTGCATGCTTGCATGACCGGAGACAAGAAGCCGAAGGTCGCGCTCGACGACGCTTCACGAGCGTTTGACCGTATTACCCGACGTATCGGCAAGGACAAGGTGAAGCAGTCCTGGCTGGCGCTCACAAAGAATCTCGCCGAGCCGATCAGAAAAGCCAGTGGCGCGAGCAAGTGGAGCTGAGTGTTTATCAACAATGTTCATCGGCGTCGTCTTGCGCCGGTGAACGCTATCTGGATCTGACACGGTGAACGATTTGAGCGAGTTACGGGTATCATCGGGCAGTTCCGCCTTGGCGCGAGAGGACGTGCAGGAGGCTACCTCGGCGCGCGGCAGCCTGCCTAGCAACCGGCTTGGACAGCTCTTGATGCTTCCCGGCCAGATTGTCTCGCTATTAGTGCTGGTCGTTCCGCTTGTTGTCGCCTTTTACATGAGCTTCACCGACTGGACGCCAACTCACGGCTCGTTACTGCAGGCGACGCTCGTGGGGTTCGACAATTACAAGGAACTGCTGGTTTACGACACGCGGTTCGTTGAGGCCGTGGTGCGCACCTTGCTTATCTCGACGGTCTGCTTGGCGCTTGAATTCGTATTGGGCCTTTCGTTGGCGGTGTTGTTTCTCCGCGAATTCAGGGGCAAGGCAATCCTGTTTTCAGCGTTTCTGACGCCGATGATGATCCTTCCCGTTGTGGTCGGCTATACCTTCTGGATGCTCTTCCAGTCGAACGGCCCGATCAATCAGTTGCTGATGCTGGTCTTTGGATCAGGGGCAGGGCCGCAATGGTTCAGGAGCACGCCGCTCGCCATCTCGGCGGTTATCATCACGGAAGTCTGGCATTGGACGCCGTTGTTCTTTCTGATCCTGTTGTCCGGGCTCAATGCAATACCGGAAAATCCGGTGCGTGCCGCTGTTATCCTCGGGGCCACGCCGCGTCAGGTGTTCTGGCGGATCGTGCTGCCGATGCTCAAGCCGGTCATCATCGTCGCTTTTGTCATCCGAGCGATGGAGATCGTAAAACTGTTCGACGAGGTATTCATGTTGACGCGGGGGGGGCCGGGCACGTCGACCGAGACTATTAGCCTCTACATCTACAAGCTCGCGTTCGCCGACTTCCAACTTGCCTACGGCGCCGCGGCGGCATTTCTCGTTCTTCTCGGCACCCTAGCCTTGATCCACTTGTTGCTTGCGCCGATCCGCAACCAACTACTGGAGGCGAGGCGATGACGGGGCGCAAGCTCACTTGGCCGCTGGCTTTCGTATTGTTCGGCGCACTGATTATCAGTCTGTTTCCCGTGTTCTGGATCGTCATGACCGCGATCAAGCCGCCGACGGATTGGAACGCCTCGCCCGCGATCTGGGTTCCATCGCATCCCACTATGGTCAATTTCAAGACGCTGTTCGACCCGGACGCGATCCGCGCCTATGGCGTTGGCGGCGTAAGCCAGGCCGCGACAAATTCAGTGTTCGGGTCGCTTCTCGCCTCGGTTGCCGGAACGGTTCTATCGGTGGTGATAGGCCTTTGCGCGGCTATCGGCATATCCCGGTACGCGAACGGGGGAAAGGCGACGCCTTTGATTATCCTGTCGGGACGGATGTTTCCGCCAGCGGCGATTGCGGTGCCATTCGTTATTATCTACTCGAACGTGGGATTGATCGACACGTACCGGGGACTGATCGCGATCTACGTTGCCGGTACGCTGCCGTTTTCGACCTGGATGCTGAAGAGCTTTGTTGATGACCTCCCTCGTGAAATCGAAGAAGCGGTCATGATTGACGGGCGGTCGCGGCTGATGGCGCATATTTTTGTCACCATTCCTCTCATTCGGGGCGGCCTGTTGGCGACGACCTTGTTCATCTTTATTTTGAACTGGTCGGAATTCATGTTCGCGCTGGTTTTGTCCTACTCCAACGTGACGACGATTCCGGTTCAGCTCGCTCGATATGTCACCGCGACGGCGGGCACGCTCTACGGCGTTCAGGCGGCGCTTGCCGTTCTCGCGATGCTTCCTCTGATTTTAGCGGGCCTGCTCATCCAGTCGCATCTGGCGCGGGGAATGACGTTTGGCGCGGTGAAGCGATGACCATTCCGAAGCTTGAAATCGTCAACCTACGAAAATTATTCGGTGATGAATCCCTCGTGGCTGTGGACGGCATCGACTTCGCCGTCGAGGCCGGCGAGACCGTCGCCCTTCTCGGGCCCTCCGGCTGTGGCAAATCGACGACGCTCAATATGATTGTTGGCCTGGAGCAGCCAACCTCGGGCGATATCCGAATCGACGGCCGTTCGGTCATCGGTATTCCTCCCGGCAAGCGCAATGTGGGTCTGGTGTTTCAGGACTACGCCGTCTTCACCCACATGACGGTGTTCGAAAATCTGGCGTTTGGTCTGGTCATTCGTGGTCGAGCCAAAGCCGAAATCGCCAAGGCAGTTCACGATGTCGCCGAACTGCTGGGTATGAGCAATAGCCTCAACCTATCGGCTTCTGAGCTCGGCGGATCTGAATTGCAGAGAGTGGCGATCGGACGGACGCTAGTGACCAAGCCGGCCATCCTGCTGCTCGACGAACCCTTGTCGAACCTGGAAGCATCCGCACGCCTCGCAATGCGCCGGGAACTGAGGCGTTTGCAGTCGGAGATTGGGCTCACAATCATCTATGTCACGCACGATCAGGTCGAGGCGCTATCCCTGGCGGACCGAATTGCGGTGATGAATGCCGGAAAGCTGCAGCAAATCGAACGAACCTCGGTCATCTGCAAAAAGCCTGATCACGTCTTCGTCGCGGGTTTCATGGGCTCACCACCGATGAACCTCCTTCGTGGCGAGATCACTGGAAACGGCGCGTCGGTGGGTTTCAGGCGTGACGGGCTCTTTATCGGGCTTTCTTCAAGCGAGGCGTTCGTTTCCGATTACGTCGGTCGGCCGATCATTCTCGGCTTGAGACCGGAATCCCTGACACTCGCGGCTGCCCACGATGCCACTATCTCGGGAAAGGTAGCGGTTGTCGAGCCGCGTGGGCCGGAAGCTGTCGTGACCGTTGAATCCGGCACCGTTTCGCTTAAGGCCGTAGTCCCTACCGCCGAGCGGCCTCAGGTAGGTGCGGACATAGGCCTCTTGGCTGCCCCTTCATCGTTCGTCTTCTTCAGCGGCGAAACTGGCCGCCGGCTTGCGTCTTGAGGGAGGCCGGTTTGAAGCCCTTGCGGATTGACTCCATGCTTGCTCCAGCGGCGCTCGAAGTCCGTGGACTTTGCAAAGCCTTTGGAGACAAGGCAGCAGTCTGCGATCTCGATTTTGCGATTCCCGAGGGGTCGTTGACGGTTCTGCTGGGATCGGCAGGTGCTGGCAAGACCACCACACTTCGCTTGATCGCGGGGGTCGATCGACCGAATGCCGGCCGAGTTCTGATGCGCGGGCGCAATGTGACGGGGCTCGAACCGAAGGATCGAGATATCGCGATGATCTTCGACAATCTCGCCCTTTACCCGAACAAGACGGGATTTGCCAACATCGCCAGCTCGCTGACGATTCGCGGTACGGCGAAGGCAGAGATCGAACAGCGGGTGGCGGAAGTCTCAAGCACGTTGCGGATAGCTCACGTGCTCAATCGCCTGCCCAAGACCATGAGCGGCGGAGAGCGGCAGCGGGTAGCACTGGGACGGGCGCTGATCCGCAAGCCAGGTCTTTTCCTGCTGGACGAGCCTTTGTCCAGCCTTGACGCGATGTTACGGATCGAATTGCGCGCCGAGCTCAAGCGATTGCAACGCGACCTAGGCGCAACATTCCTGCTTGCCACCCCGGATTTCGCCGAAGCGATGGCCGTCGCCGATACTGTCGTCATGTTGCGGGCTGGTCGCGTCGTGCAGATCGCGACGGCTCAGTCGTTATATGACGACCCCGTTGACCGCGAGGTGGCGCGATTTGTTGGCGCGCCGGAAATCAATCTGATGAAGGCAGTTTATGAACCCGGAATCCTAGGGTCGATCCAGGTTGCCGGAGCGTCGTTCGCCGGACTGAAAAAGCTGCGAAATGCGCTTCCCAAAGCCGGCGGCCCATTCGAGATCGGCATTCGCCCGGAGCATTTGAAATTGTTGCCGCCAGGACAAGCGCCGATCAAAGCCAGAGTTTTCGACATCGAACCGCTCGGCCTTAAATCAATGGTGACGGTCAAAAACGAGGAGTCAGAAATGCGCCTGATCGTCGATACCGACGTCGCTGGCCGATATAGTGCTGGCGATGTGGTGGGACTTGACCTGGTAGATCTGGGCCTCTTGGCGTTCGATGCCGTCTCCGGCGTCCGACTGGCTTGAGAACAAGCGAAAGCGTTCGGCGATGACGGCTTTTCCTCAAATATTCAAGACGACCTTTCAACCCATCGGCACCGAGGTCAGGATCAGGATGATGGAATCGATGAGAGCAATGAAGAACGCCACAGCCGATTGGCGCCCGACCACTAGCTATCGGTCGACCATCTGCACAGGATGGTGACAGCAGTCATGCGCATTTTAGTTTTTCAGCACGTCGCCGTCGAACATCCTGGAGTATTCCGGGAGCTGTGGTCGCAAGGCGGCCATTCTCTGGAGCAGATCGAACTTGATGAGGGGGACCAGATCCCCGATTTGTCGCCGTATGATCTGCTGGTCGTGATGGGCGGCCCGATGGATGTCTGGCAGGAGGATATCCACCCGTGGCTGGCGCCGGAAAAAGCTGCGATACGCCGGTGGGTGGTTGAGCTGAGGCGGCCCTATCTTGGTATTTGCCTCGGCCACCAACTACTGGCGGAAGCTCTCGGCGGCAAAGTTACGATGATGTCGCGCCCGGAAGTTGGGATCGCCGAGGTCGAGCTTACCGAAATCGGTCGGCAGGATGCGCTTCTCGCCCGCTTCGATCGGCGTTTCGATACTTTTCAGTGGCATGGCGCGGAGGTTTCCCTGCTTCCGGAGGACGCTGTCGTTCTCGCGTCCAATGGAGCCTGCGCGGTGCAGGCGATGCGCTGGGGTCCCCATGCCTACGGCTTTCAGTATCACTGCGAGATCGTTTCGACGACCGTCGGCGACTGGGAGCGTATTCCTGCCTACAAGGCGAGTCTGATCCAGGCGCTCGGTGAGGAAGAAGCCGAGAGGCTAGGGGACGTCGTTGCACAGCGGTTGCCTGACTTTCGCCGTTCCGCCGAGCTGCTCAGCCAAAATCTATTCGCGGTCATGACGGACATGGTCGCGGCCGCTCAAAAATAACAACGAAGAAGACAGAAAGATACGGAGTTTAGCCATGTTGAAAGTCGTCGAAGAAGGACCTCACGATCACGCGATGCCGACACTCGCGCTAGCTTCCCCGGAGGAGGCAAATGCGTTTGTCGAAAAGGTCAAGTCCAGCGGCTTTGACTTCGTCCGTTTTGAGCTGCCGGACATGGCGGGTCTCAGCCGTGGAAAAACGATCCCGGTTGGTCATATAGCCGGATATATGAAATCGGGCCTGAACCTCTATGGCGGCGCCGTCGCTCTCGACAGTAATTCGATCCCAGTTCGCGATTCCGGCTACAATGAAGAAATGAACTACCAGGACTGCGTCATGGTGGTCGACCAGGACACACTGACACCGGTGCCCTGGCTGGAGAAAACGGGCCGCGTGATCTGCGATACGATGTGGTACGACGGGCGGCTTCAAATGGCCTCTCCGCGTCTTCTGCTCAAGAAGATGCTCTCCCTCGCAGCGGCGCTCGGTTACACCGCCAAAATAGGACACGAATACGAGTTCTATGTTGTCGATGCGAAGACGCGCGAACCCATATTCGGCGGACAACCGATCTTCGTGACGTCTCGCACCCATCAGGTGCCGGCGATCGACGACCTCATTCGCGTTCTGCAGAGTCAGGGTATCGATATTATTACGTACAATGTCGAGCACGGACCGGGTCAGGTCGAGATCAATTACGGTGCACTTGACGGTGTTGCCGCTTCCGATCGGGCGTTCGTGTTCAAGGGTACCGTCAAGGAATATCTTATCAAACAGGGCTTGCTCGCGACGTTCATGACCAAGCCCTACAAGGGACTGTCGGGAAGTTGCTCCCACTTCCATATCTCGCTGCTCGATAGCAAGACGGGATCGAACGCCTTCCTTGATACCGATGGCGACGACGGTATGTCCGAGACGTTTAAGCGCTTCATTCAGGGGGTGCTGGATCATATGCCCGCGGCAATGGCGGTCTGGAATCCGACGCCTAACTGCTATCGCCGGATTCGTCCGAAGACCTACGCGCCATCGAACGTTTCCTGGGGCGTACAGGACCGTTCCGCCAGCATCAGGGTGAAGGCAAGCCGTGACCAATCGACCCATATGGAGGTCCGCGTCCCCTCGGCCATGTCAAATCCTTATCTTGTGGCCGCCACGACGATAGCGGCGGGGCTGCTCGGCATCGAGCAGCAACGGCAATTGATGCCGGCCGGCACCGGCCCCAAGGAAGACGATGACCGCTACGCCAAGCTTCCAACCGAAATGCACGATGCTCTCGACGCATTTGAATCCGATACCGCGCTCCGGGAAATGCTGGGTGAGGAATTCGTGAAGGTTTACCTTTCGATGAAGCGGCAGGAGATGGCGCGCCTGAGGGATGAAATCCCGCCCGCGGAAATAAACGAATATTTTGAGCTCTATTGATGACGATGACGGAAACAGCGGGCGCTCGCGGGGCTCTTTGTGCGACTCACGAAGACGACGAAATCGCCTCTCTCGATGCGCTCGCTCTCTCCAGAGCCTTCTCCAATCGCGAACTCTCACCGGTCGAAGTCGCCGGCTCGCTGTTGGATCGCATCGAACGGCTCAATCCGCAAGTTAATGCGATTGTCCATCTCGACCGTGAGAAGACGCTTGAGATGGCACGGGCTGCCGAGCGACGTTACATTTCCGGAAGCGTGCTCTCTCCACTCGACGGCGTTCCGGTCACGGTGAAGGACCTATCGTCAATAGCAGGTTGGCCGCGAAGACGCGGCTCGCTTGCATTTGATGGGCTGTCCCCTTGCGCTGAGGACACGTCGTGTGTAGCGCGGTTGCGCGAAGCAGGCGCGGTGTTTCTCGGCAAGACCGCTACGCCAGATTCCGGGTGCAAGGTTGTAACGCGTAGCGCCGCGCATGGCGTGACTTTGAATCCCTTTGATCTGACGAAAACACCTGGAGGGTCTTCCGGAGGCGCCTCCGCTGCCCTCGCAATGGGATTTGGCCCGCTTGCGGTCGGTAGCGACGGTGCGGGATCGATAAGGATCCCGGCCTCGCTCACCAATGTCTTTGGGCTGAAGCCGGGCTTTGGCCGCGTGCCGGCCTTCCCGCCGGACATTGACATGCCTCATTCGGTCGTCGGTCCGATGTCGCGTTCGGTGCAGGACGCCGCCGCTATGTTGGCTGTGATGAGCCGCTCAGAGCCACGCGATGCCTTTGCGTGGCCCGTGCCATTCTGCGTGCCGGACGACCTAGCCGACCCTGATTTACGCGAATTGGTTGTGGCGTTCTCTCCACGCATGGGCTGCAGGGCTCCGCTTGAAGATCACGAGGTCGACGAACTCGTTCTCGAGGCTATCCCTCTGCTCACCGGTGCCGGCGTCCGGGTCCTCGCAGAAGATCCAGTCTGGCCGGTCGATCCTGTCGAACCCTTCCGGATATTCTGGGATACCGTTTGCATGGCGACGGTCGACGGCTTCACACAGGAAAAACGATCTTTGCTCGACCCAACTATCCTGAAGGCCGCGGAGGCCGGACGGATGGTGAGTGTTTCGGCCTACCAGAGCGCGATGGAACAGAGACTCAAGATAACTGCTGCGTCGCGGGCGTTCTTCAATCGTTTCGACCTTCTTGTTTGTCCGGTCGTTGCTACCGCTGCGTGGCCTGTAGAGTACGATGTGCCGGAAGGATTCGCCGCCGACGATTGGCGGTGGTGTCCATACACATTTCCCTGGAACATGACAGGACAGCCTGCGGCGTCCGTTCCCATTGGGGTCACTTCGGAGGGACTTCCTGTCGGGGTCCAGATCGTTGGACCTTGGGGGGGTGAAGAAAATGTATTGCGCGCGGCCGCAGCGATCGAGCGACGCAGACATCCATAGCGCCGTCGCTCAACTGTGCTGCGCTTCGGTCACATTCGAAAAGGGCGAAATCGGTTTCGAATTAACGGTTAAATGCTGCGCCGCAGGCTCGCCGCATGTGCACTCTGAAATCGAATAGAATCTGAACCAGAAAATGTAGCTTCGGGTGGAGTAGGGCTTCAGCCGGCGCTTGACTCACCCCTTCAGGAAACCCTCTATCGTGATGGAAATCCAGTCTCCTCCGAAATTCTCGCTCTCCAAAGACAAGATTCGGGTTCTGCTTCTCGAAGGTGTGAACGACAGTGCCGTGCACACGATGACGACCGCGGGCTATTCCAGCGTGACGCGCCTGTCGAGGGCCCTCGATGGGGAGGCGCTGAAGGAAGCCATCAAGGGTGTGCACTTGCTCGGTATCCGCTCACGCACGCAGATCACCGCAGACATTCTCGAGGCGGCGGACCGGCTCATCGCGATCGGCTGCTTCAGCGTAGGCACCAACCAGGTTGATGTCGAAACCTCCAGGCGGAATGGGATTCCGGTCTTCAATGCGCCGTTCTCCAATACCCGAAGCGTGGCGGAACTGGTTATCGGCGAGATTGTCTTTCTGCTGCGTCGGATCGTCTCACGATCCAATGCCGCGCACGATGGCCAATGGGACAAGTCAGCGACCGACAGCCATGAGGTCAGAGGCAAGACACTCGGCATCGTCGGGTACGGCAACATCGGTTCGCAGCTTTCATATCTTGCGGAAGCGATGGGCATGCGGGTGATCTTCTACGACCATACCGACAAGCTTCGCCACGGCAACACGGAGCCGGCCGCCAACCTGCACGAACTCCTGGCGCAGAGCGACGTCGTCAGCATGCACGTGCCCGAAACGGTCGCGACCCGGGGAATGATCGGTCGGGAGGAGATCCAGGCGATCAAACCAGGTGCCTATTTCATCAATAACAGCCGCGGCAGTATCGTCGATCTGGACGCGCTTGCCGATGCGTTGCGCGAGGGCAGGCTGCGCGGCGCGGCTGTCGATGTCTTTCCGGTCGAGCCGGTCTCAAACAAGGAACGCTTCGCATCGCCGTTGCAGGGGCTGGAAAACGTCATTCTGACGCCGCACGTCGCAGGTTCGACCGAGGAGGCGCAGGAGCGCATCGGCGCCGAAGTCGCACGGAAGCTCGCCGACTACAGCGATACCGGATCCACGATGGGGGCGGTCAACTTTCCGCTCGTGCAATTGCCGGCTCGACCGCTCGGCACGCGTTTCATTCAAGTTCAGCGCAACCTGCCGGGCATGCTCGGACGGCTGAACGAAGTGCTGGCGCGTCACGCCGTCAACATCGCGGCTCAATATTACGAGACTCACGCCGATGTGGGTTATGTGGTACTGGACGCGGACGCCTCGGCGGCGGACAGCCATCGTGTTCTCGCCGATATCCGGGCGCTCGAAGGAACGATCCGCGCGCGGTTACTCTACGAACATAAGCGCTGAGCTAAGGAGTTTTGGCGGTTTCTCAAGGCCCATCGTTTGTGGCAAGGCCCAGCTCGTAGCGTCAGGAAGGGCGAACCGGACGAGTAGATCGCCGGCTTTAAGAGCTCAGTCGGTAGAATGCTCACTCGATCTAGACAGAACTCAACAGGATGCGGGGAAGGCGGGCAACGGTAAAACGTCTCACTATGCTGCCTCCAACTTTACGCGGGCACGTGTGTCACTCGGGGGTTGGCAAAATCCACCAACGGCGTCGCCGCGAGCAGCGCCTTGGTATAATCGTGCTGGGGACGGTCGAAGATATCGTCGCGGGATCCCTGCTCGACGATGCGGCCAGCTTGCATCACCACCACACGGTCGGCGACCTGCTCGACGGCGGCGAGATCGTGGCTGATGAACAGACAGGCGAACCCATATTGCGCCTGCAGCCGTTCAAGCAGTTTCAGCACCTGCGCCTGGATGGTCATGTCGAGCGCGGACACCGGTTCGTCGGCAACGACAAACAGCGGGCCGCGCACGATCGCGCGCGCGATCGCGATGCGCTGCCGCTGTCCGCCCGACAATTCGTGCGGCCAGCGCTTGGCGAAATTCGCCAGGCCGACCTCGTCCAGCATTTTTTCAACGCGTTGGATGCGCTCCCTTGGCGCCAGATCAGCCACATGCCGCAGCGGTTCGGCGACGATCTCGCCGACGCGCATGCGGGGATCCAGCGAGGAGTACGGATCCTGGAACACCAATTGCGAGGAAAGCCGAAAGTCCCTGTCGGCTGCGGCCGGCACCTCTCTACCGCGAAAGCGAATCTGTCCCGCGACCGAGGGAATCAGCCGTAGCATCGCGCGGCCGAGCGTAGTCTTGCCGGAGCCGCTGCCGCCGACTACGGCGACCGTCTCGCCGGCGTCAATATCGAGGTCGATGCCATCGACGGCGCGGATGCCGGATCGTTGCCGAAAAAACTGCGGACGCCCTGCGAATTCGACCTTGAGCCCGCGCACGCTCATCAGCGGCTCGCCGGTTGGCCGTCGCGCCATGTTTGTTTCGCGCCGCGGCAGGGCATCGATCAGTTGGCGGGTGTAGGCTTCGCGCGGCGCGGTCAGGATTTGTTCGGTGGTGCCGGCTTCGACCACCTTGCCCTTCTGCATCACGACGGCGCGCTGGGTATAGCGGGCGACCAGGCCAAGGTTGTGGGTGATCAGCATCACCGAGGTGCCATGGTCGGTGGCCAGGCCGACCATCAGGTCGAGCACTTCGCGCTGGGTCAACGTGTCAAGCGCAGTGGTCGGCTCGTCGGCGATCAGGAGTTTTGGCCGCAGCAACATCACCGATGCCAGCATGATCCGTTGCCGCATGCCGCCGGAGAATTCGTGCGGATAGGCGTCGAAGGTGCGCGCGGGATCGCGAATCTGCACGCGCTCCAGCATGTCGAGGCAACGCTGTTTGATTTCCTTCTTTGGCAACGGCGTATGCAGGCCGAGCCCCTCGGCCATTTGTGCCCCGACGCTGATCGCCGGATTGAGCGACACCATCGGCTCCTGAAAGACCATGCCGACCACCGGTCCGCGCAAGGCGCGTAGCCGCCTGGGCGAGAGCTTTGCCAGATCTTCGCCGTCGAGCGCGATGCGCCCGCCGCTCTGACGCAAGCCCGGCGGAAGCAAACCGAGTACGGTGCGCGCCGCGACCGTCTTGCCGCTGCCGGACTCGCCGACGATCGCCAGGAATTCGCCGCGCGCGATGTCGAAGGAGATATCGTCGACAACTGCCTCGCCGGTACGTGCAGCCTCGATACGAAGATTCTCGACCGTCAGCAGCGGTGTGGTCATCCCTGCACCATCCGGGGATCGAGGCGGTCGCGCAGGGAGTCGCCGAGCAGGTTAATGCCAAGCAAGGTGAGGGCAATGCAGAGACCCGGCGCGATGCTGAGCCAGGCGGCGCTCTCCATATAGGGGCGGCTTGCCGCCAGCAGATTGCCCCAGGTCGGCGCCGGTGGCGGTACGCCGAGCCCGAGGAAGCTGAGTGCGCTCTCCGCCAGCAGCACCCAGCCGAACATGCTGGTTGCGAGCACGGCGACCGGAGCGAGGCTGTTGGGCAGCACGTGCCGCGCCATCGAATAGAGTTCGGAATTGCCGATGACGCGGGAGGCCTCGATATATTCCTTTTCCCGAATCGACAGCACGGTGCCGCGTACCACCCGCACCACCGAGGGGATGTAGGCGATGCCGAGCGCCAGTACGATGCCGAACTTGTTGGCGCCGGTCACGATCATCACCGCCAGCGCCAGCAGAATGCCGGGAAAGGCCAACAGGGCGTCGTTGGCGGCCATGATGACGCGATCGGTCCAGCCGCGCAGGTAGCCGGTGAGCACGCCGATGACCGCGCCGATCATAACGGCAAAGGTCACCGTCAGCACCGATACCAGCACGCTGGTTGCGGCACCGGCCATGATGCGGCTGAGCATATCGCGGCCGAACTCGTCGGTGCCGAGCCAATAGAGCGCGGATGGCGGTTGCAGGCGGGCGCGCAGATTGACCTTCAGTGGATCGAACGGGGTCCAGAACGCAGCCGTGGCGGCGGTCGCGAAGAGAACGCCGATCAGCAAGCCGCCGATGGCGGTATTGGCGCGCATCTTCATTCAGCGGCCACCCGAGGATCGAACAGGGGATAGCAGAGATCGACGACGAGATTGACGACGACGTAAATCACGGCCGTGAACAACAGGCAGCCCTGTACGACCGGATAGTCGCGAGCGAAGATCGAATCGACCAGCAGCCGGCCAAGCCCGGGCAGCGTGAACACGGTTTCGATCACGGCGATACCGCCGAGCAGATGACCAAGCACAAGGCCGATCAGGGTCCAGGTTGGGGCAAAGGCGTTGGGCAGCACGTGACGGGCAAGCACCCGCCATTCCGGCGCGCCCTTGGCCCGCGCATGCGTCACGTATTCCAGCCGCAACACTTCGATCGAGCTGGCGCGCGACATGCGGGTCAGCGCGCCGATCTCGATCATCGCGAGCGTCGCGATCGGCAGGATGATAAATGTAATGGCCTGGCCGAAATTCTCGCTGAACGGGACGTAGCCGATCACCGGCAGCCATTTCAGCTTCAGGCCGAACAGCAGCAACAGCAACAGTCCCAGCCAGAAGCTCGGAATTGACAGCAGCAGGGTCGCGCCTGCGGTGATGGCAAGGTCGGCCGCCTTGTTCTGTCGCCACGCCGCGATCAGCCCGGCCGGTACCGCCACGCATGCGGCGATCGTCACCGCGACGAGGACGATGATCGCACTGACCTGGAATCGCTCGAGGATCAAGGGCAGCACGGCGAGCCCATTGGTGATCGAATGACCGAAATCGCCGACTGCGACCTTTGCAAGCCAATAGCCGAATTGAACCGGGATCGACTGATCTAGCCCCATTTGCCGGCGCAGCGCGTCCACCTGCGCAGGATCTGCGCTGTCGCCCAACATCACCTGCACCGGATCGCCGGGGATCAGACGCACCAGCGCGAACACGGCGATCGCGACCAGCAATAAGGTTGGAATGGTCATCGCGAGCCGTCTGACGAGATACCCCAACATCAGCATCGTCCCATCGCCTGCGTCATTGCAGGCTGACACCCCAGAAACGTGGCTCCGGGTAGAGCCAGCCGGCATAGCCCTTCACATTGTTGCGCAGCGCCGCGAGTTCCGAACCGTTGAACAGCACGATCATCGGCACGTCAGCGATAAAGCGGCGGTGCATGTCATCGAACAGCGCCTGCCGCTTGGCGGTGTCGATGGTCAGCATCGACTGCCGCAGCATTTCCTGGGCTTCCGGATTGTCCCAGACTTTGCGGGGCTGGGTCGCTTTCGGCCCGGTCAGCATTTCGAAGCTGAGCGAGGGGTCGAGACGGGCCGAATAGACGAAGGCCATCGCCTGGTAGTCGCCCTTGCTGTAGCGGTCGAGCTGCGTCGCCCAGTCGAGCACTTCGATGTCGATTTTCAGCCCGACGGCTTGCGCCATCGCCTGCACCAGCACGGCTGAGTCGAACACGAAGCTGTAGCGCTTGTTGGCGATCATTTTAATGGGCTGGCCCTTGTAGCCAGCTTCGATGAGCAGTTTCTTGGCCTGTGCGATATCCTGGGTGTAGCCCTGATCTTCGACGGCGCCGTGGAACGGGCTGCCGATAGGGAGCGCCGAGTTGTTGGCACTGGCAGTACCCTGCATCACCACATCGGCAATTTCCTTGGTGTCGAGAGAGAGCGCCAGCGCGCGGCGGATCCGGACGTCCTTGAGCAGCGGATCATTACTTTGCAACAGGATACCGGTGAGGCCGAGCGCCGGCGTAACGCTGAGTTTTACATCAGCGTGGGTCTTCAGCTCTTCGAGTTCCGGAATCGACAGGCTATTGATGATGTCGAGCGAGCCGCTCAGCAGCCCGGCCTTGGCGGCGGAACTGTCGGGAATAATGTTGATGCGGACCTTGTCGACCTCGACCTTCTTGGCACCCGTATAGCCATCGCGCGGCTCGGTGCGCGAGGCATAATCGTCGAAACGGATCAGGTCGACGTATTGACCGCGCTTCCATTCGCCCAGTTTGAAGGGACCGGTGGCGATCGGCACATTCCACTTGCCGTCAGGCCCGACCGAGTCGCGGTGCAGGATCGCGGTCTGTCCGCAATCGGGCCGCGCCAGTGTACCGAGGAACAGCGCCGTCGCCCGCTCCAACCTGATCACTACGGTTCGAGGATCGGTTGCTTCCACGCCGATGATCTTTGTGATGCCGCTATCGGAAAACTCCGACAGGCAACGCCATTGTGTCGCGGGATCGAGCCAACGTTTGAACGACCAAACGACGTCGTCGGCGGTCATGATCGAGCCGTTGTGGAACTTGACGCCCGCGCGCAGGTGAAATGTGTAGGTCTTGCCGTCCTCGGAGGTGTCCCAGCTTTCCGCCAGCATCGGGCCGATCGAGGTATCCTCGCGGAATGCAACCAAACCTTCGACCACATGTCCCATCACGCCATCCGTGTTGGCGTCGCGATTGGTACCGGGATCGGTCGAGCGGATGTCCGCGTTGAAACGTGCACGCAGCACGCCTCCGGCCGCGAGCGCCGGAACTGCCGCCACACAGGTCAGCGAAAGCGCCAAGCCGGCCGACATCGCCAGGGTAGTGAATGCGGCGATGCCCCGGTTGCTGCGCATCAAACGGCCTTGGTCGTCGCTTGCGGGTCGCCGCCCGGGAGGGCGGCCCTGGCCACGTCAAGCGTGTAGGTCGTAAACTGGCGATTGAGCGCGGGCAGGGGGGCGACTTCCATTACGCCACGCGCGGGTTCCATCAGGATCATCGCCACCGTGGCACTGAGGTTGTTGCTGAGATTGCGTCGCGGTGGCCGGCACACCGCCCAGGGTGTCGCGAAATCGTCGAACAACGCGTCCTTCACGGCATCCAGCGTAATGGACCCGATCTGCGGTTCGAGAATTCCGCGCACGCGGATGTCGCGATAAAGGCTGTCGGGGGTGTTGGCGATGCCGGTGTCCTTCAGCTTGCCAAGCGCCACGGGGCTGACGAAGTGGTTGGCGTGCACCAAGAGCCCGCGATCCGGGTGCACCTGAAACGTCTCGTCGGGAGCGCATTCGAAGTCGATCGCGACACCCCCGCAATGGCTGACGATCATGTTGTTGGCGGCGGATTTCTTGGTGCAGTAGACGGCGCGCATGGCAAGCGCCAGATGCTCACACTCGAGCACCTTGCGGCGGATCAGCGCGAGCGGAACGCCAACTTCGCGATAGTCGCGATCGGACTCCAGGTAATTCGCGGTGATGGCGATGCCGACGGCGTTGAAGCCGCAGCGACCGAGCGCGCCGGCCTCGGTGAAGGTCATAAGGTCGGGCCCATCGTCGCGGCGTACCTTGAGCACGACCGCGGTTTCGGCGCATTCGCGTTTCCAGTCCCAGTTCTGGGCATGGATCAAGCGTCCGGCCTTGGTCGCCTGCGGCAACACGACAACACCGGTGCAGCCGTCAGGGTCTTCATTGGCGGCCAGACGTGCGCGCAGGTCCGGGCGGGCGGCGAGCTTGAGGATCTCGGTCCGGGCGTTGAGCAACACCACATCCTCGAAAGGCACGCCCGCGCCTTCGGCGATGCCATGCATCTCCTCGATATAGCTCGGCTCGAAGGCTTCGATGACCGGCAGATAGTCTCGCACCAGCGCGGCAACGCCGGCGCTGTCAAGCGAGAGCTCCTTCAGCTGAGCGAAATAGTGCGACGTTCCCTTGCGAATGCGTTCGGCAGCCTGGCGGCCATATTGCTGGCCGCGCTCACGGGGCGGTCCGGAAATCTCGATCAGGGGAAACGGTTCAACCATCGACACGGCCCGCTTTCGGGTTGCAATCGGGCAAGCCTAATGTATTTTGTCATTCCATGAAACAAAAAAGTTTAGCGCGGCGGATTGCACCGTCTCGGCTGCAGAATGAACTGCGGGCAGGCATTCTCGCGGTCATCAGGGCCGACCTCTTGGAGCCCGGCGCGCGGCTTGGTGAAGTTGCTTTGGCGGAGCGTCTGCAGGTCTCGCGGACGCCGGTGCGTGCGGCACTCGTGCACCTCGCGCGGCGCGGGCTGGTGCGGCCGGGCAAGCGTGGCGGTTATTTCGTTGCCGAAGCGGCACTTGCCGCCCGCAAGACGACGCCACGGCAACCAGGGCCGACCGACGCCGACCGACTGTTTCTGGCGATCGCGCGGGATCGCCGCGCCGGTAAATTGCTCGAGGAGGTGTCCGAAGGCGATCTGATCCGTCGTTACGATGTGACGCGGGCCACCGTGCAGCAGGTGCTGGTGCGGCTCAGCGAAGTCACCGCCGTGCAGCGCAAGCCGGGACATGGCTGGCGATTCCTGCCGACCATTTCGGATCCGAAGGCGCGCGCGGAAAGTTATCGCCTTCGCCGGATCATCGAGCCTGCGGCGCTGCTCGAACCGGGCTATCGGCTCGCGCCGGGCTGGATCGAAGATATGCGCGAGCGGCACCAGGACATGCTCGCAACGCCGTGGAGTGAAACGACGAGCATTGCGCTCTACGAGATGAATGCGCAATTCCATGAGGGGCTCGTGGCAGGCGCGCACAACCGATATTTGCTGGTCGCGATCCAGCAGCAGAATCGGCTGCGGCGTTTCTCGAACTATGACTGGACGCACGGCCACGAGCGGGTCGTCGTCTCTTGCCGCGAGCATCTGCAAATCCTCGATCGCCTCGAAACGGAAGACCGCGAGAGCGCCGCAGCCCTCATGCGTCAGCACCTCGATGCAGCGGCCAAACTCGCCATCCATGGCGTCGTTCCCGGCAGTTCGCTCATTGGAAGGAGAGTTCGCGCGGCGATCACCTGACGCATGGATCGACTGCGAAACCCCAGAGTTTTGATGTGGTATCGCCATCGCCGGCGCGGGGGTACTACCGATCCTTCCAAACCCCCCATGTCATCGTCTTGTTCGCAGCCCAGATCTTGTAGTTTTTCACGCTGGGGCTCACACCCTCAATCACGGGATCATAATAAAGGCCGACAATCGGCACCTGCTCCTGCACCATGGCGTGGAGCTTCTTGAACGCGGCCTTGCGATCGGAAGCATTTGTTGAAGCAGTGGAGCTGGCGAGAATCCTGATCGCGTTGGGGTCTTCCCACTGAGCCCAGGCATTTGCAGACTTGTCGCCGATCCAGGAGGCATACATCTGGCTCGGATCGAAGCGAGCAGAATAGCCGAACGATTGGAGCTGGAAATTACCCTTGAGATAGCGGTCAAGTTGGGTGGCCCAGTCGAGCACCTCAAGCTCTGCCTTGAATCCCGCCTGCGCAAGCATCGCCTGTATCAGGATGGAATTTTGATACATCCTGGAATAGCGCTTGTTGGTCTGGATCTTGATCGTTTGGCCGGCATAGCCGGCCTCGCGGGCCAGTCCCTGTGCCTGTTTCGGATCATAGGTGGGCCATGCCGCAAAACTGTCGTCGTAGAAACTGCTGGAGTCGCTGACGCTCGATGAGTTAGCCTGGCTCAAGCCGGCCGTGCCCACCTCTGCCAGTTCGGCGCGGTTTATCGCATGCGCCAGAGCCAGCCGCATCTTGGGGTTGGAAAACAACGGATCGGTCGTCTGGACGAGCAAAGCGGCCCAGCTCAAGCCGGGAGTATTGAAGATGGTGACCCCGCGCTGCTTGAGATTCGGCGCCCGTTCCGGCGCGATCTCCGGCGTGACGTCGATGGCGCCTGTCTGCAAGGCGGCCTCCGCAACGCTGTCATCGGGAATGACGCGGAACACGACTTTGTCGACATACACGACGCGAGCGCCGGAAAAGCCGCTTGGTTCGGCCTTGCTTGGGCTGTAGTCCGCAAACCGTTCGAGCGTGATCGATTCACCGCGCTTCCAGTCTTTCAATTTTAGCGGCCCGGTCCCGATCGGTGTCCAACTGGCACCCTCCGCACTGGCGGGATTGCTGACCAGCACGCCGCATTGGATGTTGGCGAGGTTTCCAAGAAACAGCGCGTTTGGCTCGGCCAGCCGATAGACGATCTGATCCGGCGAGGGAGTCTCCACCGCCTCGACTTTCAAGCCTTGCCCGCCATCGAACGAACGTCGGCATAGCCAGCCGGGGCTGGCGACCTGCCGATCCCAGCTCCATTTCACGTCAGCTGAGGTTAACGGCGCGCCATTGTGGAAACGGACGCCCGGCCGCAGCTTGAACGTATAGATCTTGCCATCGTCGGAAACGGTCCAAGAGTCTGCCAGAGCTGGCCCTACGCTCAAATCGGAGCGGTAGGCGACCAACCCTTCGAAGATTTGATTCACCACGGTATCCGTCTGGCCATCGCGATTGATGCCGGGCTCGAGGCTGCGGATATCAGAATTCAGACGGACCACGAGCGTTCCGCCGCGATGCGGCTGCTCTTGAGCGCGCGCCCATCCCGCCGCCATCACGGTTAGGACAATGATCCAGAACGTTCGCATCACGGTAATGTCCCTACGGCTTTGTAGTCCAGCGGCGGACCGGCTTTCCTTTGCGTGTAGAACACGTCGAAGAATGCGTTGATGGCCGGAGCGAGACCGGCCATTCGATGAGCGACGCCGGGCACGACATCATGTCGGACCGCAATCCCATTGTGTTGGAAGCTTGATTTCAGCGATACCAATCGCTCCAGGCGGTTGGCGCCAGCCTGCTCGCATCCGGGCATCCAAAGGACATTTTGCGGCGAGACCGTAATTTCCCAGATATCGGTGTCATCCGCGCCGATAACCATCTGCACCGCGACCTCGCGCATGGCCTCCAGGTCGATCGGCTTTCTAAAGCATTGTTCGAAATTGCGCACGCCGACCCAGAAATCTCGATCAAAATCCAGCAACGTGACGATGCCGGGCGCGCCGATCGAGACGGCCGAGAGCCTTTCAGGGTGCAGATAGAGGAAGCGATGGCTGAAATGTCCGCCACCGGAAAAACCCTGCAAAGAGAACCGATCCGATCGGATGCGGTAGCGCGCGGCGATTTCATCGATCATCGCCAATAGCGCGAGATCGTACCGATATTCGTTTGCGCTCAGCAACTTGTAGCTCGACAGCTCCATCGGCTTCGAGATGCCACCTGGAAACAGGGGTGCCAGCACGATAAGATCATGTCGCTCCGCCAACTGAACGAATTGCTCTCGGCAACCGGCGATATCGCGGGCGGTACCATGGATTGTAACCAGGAGATCGTAACGCCGAGATCCGGCCTCTTCATAGCTGTCGGGCACGTAGAGACAGTATGAGAAGCGCGGATCGTGGGCCGACGCGTAAACCGTCGTGCGGCCGAAATCATAGTATGAGAGACGATCTCCATGGCCAGGCTCGCGTCGCATATCGTGTTTTCCCTAAGGTTTCTTCAAGAGGTCGAGCGGCGTGGCCATTGGGAAATGCGCCTCGATCGTTTCAGCGGCGTCGAAGCACAGATCTTCCTGACCCATAGCTGCGACAAGCTGAACACCAACGGGGATGCCTTCGTGCGTTCCCGTGGGAACGGCGAGCCCCGGCAGTCCCAATACCGAGATCGCCATCATCGGCGCTTGGGCCGCAATGATAGCGGCCGTTGCTTCTTCGCTTTTGACATCGAGCCCAACCGGAAAAGGGAGTTGGGTCGAAATCGGCAGCAGCACCAGCGGGTAATCTGCAAGGAATATCCGCCATCGGCGCAACAATCCCAGACGCGTGCCAAGTGCGGCGAGCGCATCGCGTGCGTCGTATTTCTTGAAGGCTGCGCTCCATAGCGCGAGCGCACGCTTGATGCCTTCGTCGCCGTTTTTCGTAACCAACGGTTCGAGCATCGTCATGACGTCCGGCATCGCGAGTTGGGGCCAAAGTTCAGCGCATTCCAGCAGCGAGGGCGGTGCGATGTCTTCGATTTCATAGCCGGCAGCGGCGAGCGCGCGTCCGGCGTCCCCGAGTGCTGCCTGCACCGCGGGGTGGAACGGGACACCGAACCCCTCCGTCACCCGCGCCACGCGAAACGGCCGGCGAATCGGAGCCGGCGGATAGGGTGGCACCCACCGCGGATCGCGAACGTCCTCCCGCGACATCGCCGCGAACGCCAGCCGGTTATCCGCGACAGTGCGAGTCAGCGGGCCCTGCACCGCCATCAGCGCCGAGGAAATCGAGGCGGCTCCGGTAGCCGTCGCGTTGAAGGACGGAATACGGCCATAGCTTGGGCGCAGCCCGACCAGACCGCAGCAATAAGCAGGATATCGAACCGAACCGGCAATATCGTTTCCGTGTGCGATCGGGACGATCCCGGCGGCGACCGATGCCGCGGCGCCGCCACTTGATCCTCCCACGGTTCGCCCTGCATTCCAGGGGTTCAGCGTCAATCCGTGCAGCGCATTGTCGGTGAACCAGCGCATTGAATAGCCCGGCGTGTTGGTGCGCCCGACAATGATGGCCCCGGCGTCGCGAAAGTTGCGGACGACCGGATTGTCTTCGCTAGCGATCAGTTCCCTGTAGGCAGCGATGCCGTTGTCGGTCGGCAATCCCTCCTGATCGATATTGACTTTGATGGTCACCGGCACGCCGTGAAGCGGCGGCAGCTTTTCGCCCCGCCGTTGCGCCGTGTCCGCGCTGGCAGCTTGGCGGGACGCATCTTCATCAAGAATGCGAACGACGGCGTTGATGTGCCGATTGACCTCGCGGAGCCGATCCAAGGATGATTTCACGACCTCCGTGGACGAAACCAGGCCGTGCCGAATAAGGCCGGCAATCTCCGTGGCACTCAGCCGCCAGAGTTCTGCCCGCCCGGGGTGCGCGTGATGAGCTTGTGTGGGGTTAGTGCAGCCGGCATCCGATTCCGGCCGGAGAGCTACCATTGGATGTCTTTCTGACTGGCCATCTCTTGAATACCAATCTATAAATGTTCTTTGTTACATTAAGAAACACCAGAGAGTTTGGATTTGCAAGAGCCCAGCCGCCTTCAGCGCGATCTCGCGCCCAAGATAATAGATCTGCTCCGGACAGAACGAGTTCAGCCGGGCGATCGCATCCAGGAGATTGATCTAGCGCGCAAGCTCCAAGTCTCGCGCACGCCTGTCCGTGCCGTGCTCGAACAATTGACCGCGAAAGGGGTGCTGCAAAAGCGCGCCTCCGGCGGGTATTCGTTCAGTATGTCCGGCACTGCCGATAGCACCGCTCCGCCGCTGCCGGCGGTCGATGAGATTGATCAGCTTTGCTTGCGGATCTCCGCTGACCGCGTGTCGAACAGGCTCCCAAGCCGGGTGTCGGAAGCGGACTTGATGCGCCGCTACGGGATCAGTCGGCCCTTTCTGTTGCGGGTTCTGAGCAAGCTGTCCGCAGTTGGGTTGACCGAGCGCCAACTGGGGCACGGCTGGGCTTTTTCCCCGAAAATAGATGATGCGCTAGGCCGTTTCGAAAGTTACGCCTTCCGCCTGACGATCGAGCCGGCCGGGCTCCTACTGCCGACATTCCATCTCGCTCCAGACTGGATTGACGACATGCGTCAGCGGCACGTCGCGATGCTGGCTGCGGAATGGCGGGAGACTCTCAGCATCCCCTTGTTCGAAATGAACGCCGCCTTCCATGAAGGCCTTGCCGCCGCTTCCGGCAACAGGCACTTCCAAAACGCCGTGCAGCAGCAGAACCGGCTGCGGCGATTTGCGAACTATGACTGGTCCTACGGTTACGACCGCGTCGTGACATCCTGCAACGAACACTTGGAAATCCTCGATCGGCTGGAGCGGGACGAGCGGGATATCGCCGCCGCCCTTCTTCGCAAGCACCTCGAACGGGCCAGCATATTGGCGCGGCCGGAGGAATCATGACTCGGGTTGTGTTTTTTAAGATATCATAATACAAATATTGTACCCTGCATTGGGGAGACACTGTTCATGAGCTTCGCCGTTCTGCCGAACCATGCCGCCAACGAGCCGCTGACCGAAGAGCGCATGAAGTCGTATTGGATGCCCTTCACGCCAAACCGGCAGTTCAAGGCCAATCCACGCCTTTTTGTCAGCGCCAATGGCATGTACTACGTCACGGCCGATGGGCGCCGCATCCTGGACGGCATGGCCGGCCTTTGGTGCGTTAATGCGGGGCACAATCAGCCGCGCATCGCCGCGGCGATGAAGAGCCAGATCGACCAACTCGATTTTGTCTCGTCGTTCCAGATGGGCCACCCGCTGGCCTTTACTCTGGCGGAACGACTGACTTCAATTGCGCCCGAGGGGCTCGATCACGTCTTCTACGTCAATTCCGGTTCGGAAGCGGTCGATACCGCGCTCAAAATCGCCCGCGCTTATCACAAGGCCCGTGGCGAGGGGCATCGAACCCGCTTGATCGGTCGCGCCAAGGCCTATCACGGCGTTGGCTTCGGCGGTCTGTCCGTCGCTGGAATTGCGCCGCACCGAAGAGATTTTGGCCCGCTGCTGCCCGATGTCGCGCATCTGCCCCATACGCGGAACCTGGAGCATAACGCGTTCTCACGCGGCCAGCCCGGCTGGGGCGCTCATCTCGCCGATGAACTGGAAAATCTTTGCGCCATCTACGACCCGTCGACGATCGCTGCGGTGATCGTTGAACCGGTCACGGGCGCCGGGGGAGTCCTGCCGCCACCGCTGGGCTACCTCGAGAAACTCCGCGCGATCTGCGACAAGCATGGAATCCTGCTGATCCTCGACGAGGTCATCACCGGGTTTGGACGTCTTGGTGCATCCTTCGCTTCAGTCGCGCTGAAAGTCACGCCTGATATCATCACATGTGCGAAGGGCATGACGAACGCAGCAGTGCCGATGGGCGGCGTGATCGTCAGCGGCAAGGTGCACGATGCTTTCATGAATGGCCCTGTGGGCATGTCCGAGCTCATGCATGGTTATACCTATTCGGGCCATCCGCTAGCCTGTGCGGCTGCGCTCGCATCGATTGAGACCTATGAGGAACTCGGGCTGTTCGAGAGGGCTGCCCGAATGGCGCCGATCTGGGAGGAAGCCGCCCATGGTCTTCGCGAATGCCCTCACGTCATCGATATCCGCAATCTCGGGCTGCTTGCGGCGATTGAGCTGGCGCCACGGGCGGGCGAGCCCGGCGCACGAGGCGCGTTCGCTGCCAATTATTGCTTTGAGAAAGGTGTCCTTGTTCGCCCTGCCGGCGACGCTATCGTCCTGTCACCGCCTTTGATCATCCAGGAAGATGAGATCGACCGAATATTCGGTACGATCGCCGACGCGTTGCAACACTGCGCCTAAAGGCACACTGGGATGGTGGCGGACATTTGGGAGCTCGATATGAAGGAGACTGCGCAGCCTGTCGGCGTCCATGAGTTTAGGCAGCCTTGCGTTGACCCTGACGAACTCGCCGCGAAAAGATCATACAACGCCTCGATCCGCGCGCGATCGCCCATGCAGCGGCGACGAGGAATGGCAAGGAGGAAATCTTGGCATTCGTAGAAAAGAGAAAGCCGAATTTTGAATAGGGCAAGCAAACACAGCTTTCGCTTGGATTAATCTAACAACCGCATGGGTTGTTCCTCCGTCAAACCGCTGGACTTGGTCACTCGCGATGCTCGAGAGATATTTGTTCGGTAACTCAGGAATCCCTTTCGAGATCTCCGCCAACGCCACTACTATGGCTCAAGTGCGGAGACAAATGATCGGAATTTGCGATCCGATTAGAATGTGGCTCCCTAAGCGCAAGCTGACCGAACCGGCCCTGTTCAAACACGTCGATCTCAACGGTGTTAGGATTGCCTCGTCGAGCGGATTCGACGGCATCAAGTTTCATTTCCGCGGGCATCCTACGTTCCGACAATTGATCCCGTTGCGAGGTGTGGCAGAACTCCAATGCCGCGGTCAATCATTTCAACATTCAGCGACATTGTCCGCAATAGTTCCGGCGAACGAAGAATCGGTACTGGCGCACGGACCTCACTTTCGCAGCCTAGTCCTATATATCGACGAACAGACCTTGCTTAGGAAGTTTCAGGCGATCGTCGGTCCCGACTCGGATGCTCGTCCGATCATATTTGGGGCTGTCGACATGACTCTTGAGCGATCGCTCAGGTTGGTTCGCGCAATCAGCTTTGCCTGTGCAGAGTTGGATGCGACACGCGGAAATACTCCGCAATTGGTTCTTGATGAATTGTCTCAATTGATCGTTGTATCGTTTCTGCAGGCCACGGAAAGCAGTCTACTAGACGACGCCGATGGCGTTCTTCCTAAAATCGCCCCACGGCAAGTCAAGCTCGTAGCGGAATACATTGAGGCGAATTGGCACCAGCCACTTAAGTTGAGCGCGCTTGCAAATGTCTCTGGCGCGAGCCTCCGCACGCTCTTTCGAACATTTCGAACGCACTGGAGAGAAACGCCGATGGAATTTCTCCGTCGGACCCGGTTGAGACACGCAAACCAAAGACTCGCCTCTGCGGGGCCAAGTGACACGGTCACGGGTATCGCACTCGCTTGCGGCTTTTCGAATGTCGCGCACTTTGCGCGACACTATTCGCAGCTCTTCGGAGAGCGACCTATCGACACCCTCCGTCGCCGAAAAAAACACAGCTAACAGTCATCGGCCTCCAGGAATGCGTCTACCAGGGGCCGCACTGCGCGGCCGCAAGTTCGAGTTTCGATGGGAGCGGCGGCTCCCGTCACGATGAGAAACATAGCGTTGCGACAGCGAGCGAATTGGCATTGATATCGCAACAGGCGCTGCGACGTCGGCGGCTATTTCGGCGCCGAGCGACGCGCGGAGAGCGCCGACAGGCATATCGTGAACGGGCGGCTAAACTATCTTGGAGACCTCGCCTGCGCGGTTTTCCCTGCGGGTCGCAATAAGGCGACCT
Organism: Bradyrhizobium sp. LTSP849; assembly: GCF_000938255.1. Classification (GTDB taxonomy): domain Bacteria; phylum Pseudomonadota; class Alphaproteobacteria; order Rhizobiales; family Xanthobacteraceae; genus Bradyrhizobium. The sequence continues at coordinate 138,329 of NZ_JYMR01000050.1, forward strand.
GCTTTGGCAGTCTCGGTGTGTGAGATGGCGCTACAGGGCTTCGAGGTAATTTAAATATATTTGCATCTAATAGCAGGGCAGCCGCGGATAGTGCTTCGGAATGATGAGTCCGCCCGTCGGGCGCCGTCGGGCTAAGTCCAAAAGGCACGAATAGCACATCAACGGGCATAAAATGACCGGCGTTTTTCAATTTTTCGGCAAAAAGGCAGCCAGATGGATACGGCGGATCTTCGGTGCGCCGTGACAAGTAGGCGCCCTGCCAGCGCTTGGACCTGCGCTTCGCTCCATCCTTCAACTCGTTAAAGCAATCCGAGGAGTCTTGCCATGCTCTCCAAGTTTTCGATTCGCGCCAAATTGATCGTCATTATTTCATTCCTGCTGATCGTACTGGCTGGTACCGGTCTGCTGGCCATCACCAAGATGCAGACGCTCAACGGCCACACCGTCGATATCGCGACGAACTGGCTGCCGAGCGTGCGGGTGCTTGGCGACATGGGCTCCGAAGTCAACCGTTATCGGCTCAATTTGCGGCAATTTGTGATCGAAGCTGACCCACAGCGGAAGACCGCCGTGGAGCAGACGATGGAGAACAACGCGCAAGAGATAGGCCGGCTATTCAAGGTCTACGAGCCGCTGGTGACCTCGCCGGAAGAGCGCGTCCTGGCGGACGATTTCTGGCAATCGTGGAAGGAATATGTGCCTCGCTCCCGGGAGATCCTGGATATCAACCGCAAGGACAATGACATCATCAAGGCGCGCGAACTCATCGTGAACCTCACGTCGCTCGGGCTTAAGATTGATGAGACTCTAAAAAAGGACATCGACCTGAACAACCGGGGCGCCGACACCGCCACGCAGAACGCGGCGGACAGCTACGCACTGGCCTTCAACGTGATCGTCAGCATTCTTGCTGGTGCCATCGTCCTTGGCGTCGGTGCAGGCATCTATCTGGTGCGAGACATCGTCCGTGGCATTGACTCGATCATTACGCCGATGCGAATGCTCGGCGAGGGCGACCTGACCGCACCCGTGCTGCATCAGGGAGAGAAGACTGAGATTGGTCAGATGGCCGATGCGCTGCAAGTCTTCAAGGTAGCGCTGATCGCAAAGAAGTCAGCCGACGAGGCTGCATCAGCGGAAGCGGACGCCAAAATCGCTCGGGGTCAGCGCGTCGATACCATCACCCGCCAGTTCGAGTTGACGATCGGCGAACTGGTCGGCTCGCTGTCGTCGTCATCGACCGAACTGGAAGCCTCAGCCGGTAGCCTGTCCAAGACCGCCGAGAATAGCCAGACGCTTTCGACCATGGTTGCGGCCGCGTCCGAAGAAGCCTCCACCAACGTGCAATCGGTCGCCTCGGCGACCGAAGAGATGGCCTCGTCAGTCAATGAGATCAGCCGCCAGGTGCAGGAAGCGGCCAGGATCGCCGGCGCTGCGGTAGAACAGGCACAAAGGACTAATCATCGCGTCAATGCGTTGTCGCAGGCGGCAACTCGCATTGGCGATGTTGTCGAACTGATCAACACCATCGCGGGACAAACCAATCTCCTGGCCCTGAACGCGACCATTGAGGCGGCGCGGGCCGGGGAAGCTGGCCGCGGCTTTGCCGTGGTGGCATCCGAGGTCAAGGCGCTCGCTGAGCAAACTGCGAAAGCGACCGGCGAGATCAGTCACCAGATTGCTGGTATCCAGACAGCGACGCAGGACTCGGTGGTAGCGATCAAGGAGATCAGCGGGACTATCGGCCGGATCTCGGAGATCTCATCAACCATTGCAGCCGCGGTCGAAGAGCAAGGCGCTGCGACGCAGGAGATCTCCCGCAACGTGCAGCAGGCCGCGCAAGGCACCGCGCAGGTCAGTTCGAATATTTCGGATGTGCAACGTGGTGCGAGCGAAACCGGATCTGCCTCCTCGCAGGTGCTTTCGTCGGCGCAAACGTTGTCAGGCGATAGCGCAAGGCTCAAAATAGAGGTCGAAAAATTCCTGATAACGGTGCGTGCAGCTTGATGGCGACAATGGCCCGGCCCCATCGAGGGTTCGGTGTCTAGCACATTTGCGAATAGAAATCTTGCTAGGCTCCGTCGCAAGTGAGCCATCCCGTAATACGAATAGGAGCTTTCAGATGTTCTCGTGGCGAAGCAACGCGGCAGCACGGAATGCAACGGCGCAAGCTGCGGCGATCAACGAATCGCAGGCCGTCATCGAGTTCAACATGGACGGCACGATCATCACCGCCAACGAGAACTTTCTCAGGGCACTCGGTTATTCGCTTCCCGAGATCAAGGGCAGGCACCACAGCACGTTTGTCGAAGCGTCCGAGCGCAACGGCGCTTCATATCGCGAGTTTTGGGCCAAGCTCAATCGTGGTGAATATCAGGCAGGCGAATACAAGCGTATGGGCAAGGGCGACAAAGAGGTCTGGATAGAGGCCTCGTATAATCCAATTTTTGACACCGACGGCAAGCCCTTCAAGGTCGTGAAGTTTGCGACCGACATCACGGAAAAGAAAATCCGAAGTATGGAGGATGCCGGAAAGATCGATGCGATCCTCCGAGCTCAGGCCGTCATCGAGTTCACCATGGACGGCACGATCATCTTGGCGAACGAGAAATTCCTTAAGACGATGGGGTACACGCTTGCCGAAATCCAGGGCAAGCATCACAGAATATTCGTCGAGCCGGCGATGCGTGAGAGCGCCGAATACCTGAAATTCTGGGCTAAGCTCGGTCGCGGCGAATACACGGCGGCAGAATACAAACGGGTCGGGAAGTCCGGCAAGGAAGTCTGGATTCTCGCCAGCTACAATCCGATCCTTGATGAAAGGAAAAAGCCTTTCAAGGTTGTCAAGTTCGCGACCGATGTTACCGACCAGAAACTGAGCACCGCCAATCTCGCCGGCCAGATTGCCGCGATCGGCAAGTCACAGGCCGTGATCGAGTTCAACATGGACGGTACAATCATCAGCGCGAACAGCAATTTCCTCGGTGCCTTGGGATACGCGCTGGAGGAAGTTCGGGGACGGCACCACAGCATGTTTGTCGACCCCGCCGAGCGCGACAGCGCGCCGTATCGGGAGTTCTGGGCCATGCTCAATCGTGGAGAGTATCAGGCAGCCGAATACAAGCGGATCGGCAAGGGTAGCAAGGAGGTCTGGATTCAGGCTTCCTATAATCCGATCCTTGATTTGAACGGCAAGCCATACAAGGTCGTGAAATATGCGACCGACACCACGGTGCAAGTCATTGCCCGCATGAAAAGCGAAAAGGTGCGCGGGATGATGGAATCGGTCGCGGCCGGTGCGGAAGAATTGAACGCCTCGGTCCGCGAGATATCCGAAGCGATGACGAAGTCCAGGGAAACGGCCACGGATGCGGTCCAGCGTGTTGAACGAGCCGGCGAGCAGGCCAAGCGACTCAGCTCCGCGGCCGGGTCAATGAGCGGCATCGTCGAGATCATCGGCGACATCACGGGACAAATTAACCTGCTTGCGCTCAATGCGACGATCGAGTCCGCGCGGGCGGGCGAAGCCGGCCGTGGCTTTGCCGTCGTGGCGGCGGAAGTGAAGAACCTAGCAAACCAGGCGAAGCAAGCGACCGACAAAATCACGGACGAGATCGGATCACTCAACGGAATTTCCGACGAGGTGGTGGAAGCCCTCAATTCGATCAAGGGCGCGATCCAGAACGTCAGTGAGTACGTGACGTCTACCGCGGCGGCGGTCGAGGAACAGAGTACCGTCACGGGAGAAATGTCGTCGAGTATGCAGCGTGCTGCTGCCGAGGCTGCGACAATCGGACAGCACGCGGCATAACGCCGGGTACAGCATTCCCTGATGTCGGCATCCGTCAGAACGGAGGCCTCAAAGCGCAGTTGTCGAGGGTACGGCGATTTTCAAGTCAAGAATTGATGGCTGTTCCCGGCACTTATTGGACCTCGCGCGATGTCCGACTTTAGTCCGGTATGCGCTCCAAGGCGGGCACCAGCCGACCATTTGAATCTGGTTGGCTCATGGCGCCGCTAAAATGGCCGGTTGATAGGTGATGTGAAAAGGACGCACATAGGGCTCGCACTGCCATTCTGACAACGAGAAATTCTGTAATGTTCTCAATGGGCAAAAAAACACCGAAAATGTCAGAACGGACGCTGAAAACTCTACAGTATTTCGAGACTTCCAAGCTGAATACGAGGGTTCGATTCCCTTCACCCGCTCCAATCTTTTCATGGACTTAGCGAGAGGGTCGGGTTTCATTCTGACAAATGGGCTGCTTTACACGTTCTGATGCTCGCTTTTCGATCAACTGTTTCGCATGTCTCGTGATGCGCTGTCGTATTCTCCGCACCGACCGAGACCGACTGACGTGCGAGCTCATCAAGACCGAATATCTCGGTTTGGAGAAGAGGTACTGAACGCGCAGGCGGAAATCGGCGACGATGGCGTAGAAATAGGACAGGTCGAACACAAAGCTTGCGAAAATCTGCGCGGAGGAAGTAGTCAGACGATCAGTCGGCGGTAGCGTTCTGCGACGATGTACGTCCCTCCATCGCCAGCTATAAATAGGCCCTTAAGCTGCCCGCACAGTCGCTACGAAGTCACGGGTCTCGGCCTGCAGCGTGTCGGCCTGACTCGCAAGCTTGTCAGCCTCGCCGAGGAGATCCGACGCCGCCCGTCCGGTCCCTTCGACCGCCGTGCTGACGCCATTGATATTTTCAGAGACGTGCTTGGCAGAATCGGCGGCTTCCTGGACGTTGCGAGTGATCTCCTTCGTGGCGGCCGCTTGCTCCTCCATTGCCGATGCGATCGTCGTGGAGATCTCGTTGACCTCGACGATGGTAGCCGAAATGCGCTGGATCGCATTTACGGCTTCCGCTGTCTCGGCCTGAATGGCCTCGATCTGCGCGCGAATGTCGTCGGTCGCGTTTGAGGTCTGCGTGGCCAGCGATTTGACCTCCGATGCGACCACCGCAAACCCGCGGCCGGCGTCCCCGGCGCGCGCAGCCTCGATGGTCGCGTTCAGCGCCAGAAGATTGGTCTGACTGGCGATCTGGGTGATGAAGGCGACCACTTCGCCGATCTTCTGTGCCGCGCCGGCAAGGCTGGACACGCTGGCATTGGTCTTGTCGCTCTCCTCTTTGGCCTTGCGGGCCACCACGGAGGCTTGCGTCACCTGTCGGCCAATTTCGAAGATCGACGCCGCCAGCTCTTCGGAGGCGGCGGCAACGGTCTGGACATTGACGTTGGATTCCTCGGCGCCGGCAGCTACAGCGCTGGTGCGCTGCTGGGTTCCTTCGGCATTGACCGACATCGCCTTAGCGGTGTTTTGCATCGCTGCTGCGGCGTCCGATACCGCACCAACGATGCTGCCGATTCGAGCTTCGAATCCGTCCGCCATTTCCCGCAGAGCTTGCTTCTTCTGCCATTCGGCGCGATCGGCGATCTCCGCTTGCTCGGCCTGAAGATCTTGCATCGCGACGGCGTTGCTCTTGAAGACTTGCACCGCTTTCGCCATGTCGCCGATCTCGTCCCTACGGTCGGCTTCGCTGATGTCGACCGAATGATCGCCACCGACCAGGCGCGCCATTTTATCCCTCAGACTTATCAGTGATCGGCTGATGTTTCGGTTCAGAAAAAGGATCGCGCCGCCCGAGATCAGGAGAAGAACGAGGCCGAATCCCGCCAATCGGAACAGAGCAGCGTGGTAATCTGCATCGATGTCATCCACCCAGACACCGGTCGCGATGATCAAATTCCAAGGAGCAAACTTCTTGATGAAGGTCAACTTCGGCAGTGCTTCGGTGCCGCCGGGCTTAGGATAATCATACAGCGACATTCCCTCATCGCGATTTCGTACGACATCGATGAGATCATCGAGAATATATCTTCCATTGGGCATCTTTGTTCCATGGGTACCGTCGACCTTAGGCACCGCCGCGTTCATCAACCAGAGGCCGTCAAGACCGCCAACGGTGATATAGCTGCGATGATCATCGTACCACATGGCTCGAGTGTCGCTCTTGAAACGGTCAATTGCCACTTCTCGCGTTAGCTTTCCAGCTTTGACTTCTCCATCGAGATACCGGGCCAGTTCCGAAGCAACCTCGACGACCGCACGCAGTTTAGCGATGCGGTCCTGCATCATTCGCTGATGGAGGATGGAAGTCGAAGCACCGATGGCGGCGGCCAGAGATCCCGCTGTCAGGAGCAGGACTAACAGCAACTTCGTCCGTATTCTGATCATGTTGATGATGTTCATGAAACCCAAATGCCTTACGGTGAGTTTTCGCCAGCCAATCTCCGACGTTTTGCTAAAAGTCTCGTTAAGTTCATAAAAGACAAAACAGATGCTTTATTTGCGATGCGAATGTATCTCGAGGGGGAAATAGAAGAATTTCACTCACAGATCCGTCCAAATAGAGGAGATCCCTATCAAACAATGGGTTCTGAATTCGCATAGCAAATAATTAGACCGTCCCTGGCCGTGACAATTATGGTGCCTCAGTGAAATGATGGATTGGGATCTCTATCGAATTTTCCTGGCAGTCGCGGATGCCGGAAGCTTGTTGACCGCCAGCAAGCGTCTCAAGCTGAGCGCCCAGACGGTGAGCCGACGCGTTGCGGAGCTTGAGGATGGCCTCGGCCTTAAATTGCTGGCACGCAGCCGCGTTGGTCATTCACTCACACCTGCGGGCGAGCAATTACGCGCGCGCATCGAAAGCATGGGGGACATCGCGAACAAGGTCGAGACGGCAATGGCCGAGGCCAAGCATACGCCGGCAGGTGTGGTCCGCATCTCGATAAATGAGGTTTTGTCCGGCCCGTGGTTGCTTGGGCACCTCACCTCCTTCTACGAGGAGTTTCCCAGCCTGAATCTTGAAATTCGCGTTAGCGGCTGGCCCGCAAGCGTGCGCCGCCGGGAAGCCGATATCGTTCTGCGGTTGTTTGGGCCGGGTGAAGAAAACCTGGTCGGCCGTCGCATCGGCCGGGTCGGCGTGGCAATTTACTGCGCGCGATCCTATGCGCGTGACCATGGCCTTCCGGCATCCCGCGCAGAATGGGAGAGGCATAGCTCTATAGGCATGATCGCCGATATCCCGCTAATGAGCTGGTTCAACAGCGTCGCAGGGACGTCTCGGCGGGTACTTCAATGCTCGTCCCACACCGACGTTGTCGCTGCCGCCAAGGCCGGCCTGGGACTCGCGCCCTTGCTCTGCATCACCGCGGATCAAGAGCCGAATCTGGTGCGCATACTTCCCGTCAAATTGCATCGCGCTGCGGATCTGTGGCTGTTGTCGCATCCTGATCTTGCCGATGCGCCTCAGGTCCGCGCCGTTCTGAATTTTATCGCAAATTGCGCGAGACGCGATGCCGCCATTCTTCTCGGTCATGATCCAACTCTGGAGTTACGAGATTCCAGATCTGGTAAACACGGCGCCGTGAGGAAACGCTAGGGTCAGCTCCTTGATGCAAAGGAACTCCCGATGTCTCTTCCCGAGCTTCTCCATGGTCGGCTGTCGCTTCCCGTTGTTGCTTCGCCGCTGTTCATCGTGTCCGGCCCCGAACTGGTGGCCGCACAATGCAAAGCGGGAATCGTGGGATCATTCCCGGCCTTGAATGCGAGGCCTGCCGAAATGCTCGACGACTGGCTGGTTCGGATCAAGGAAGAGGTTACAGAATACGCCCTCCAAAACCCACTTCTGCCGGTCGCGCCGTTCGCGGTAAACCAGATTTGCCATCCCTCCAATGATCGCCTGGAAGTGGACATGGCGGTCTGTGTGCGGCATCGCGTCCCGATCGTCATCACGAGCCTTCAACTGCCGCAGTGGATCGTCGATGCCACGCATTCCTATGGCGGGCTGGTGTTTCACGACGTCACCAACATCCAGCACGCCCGTCGGGCAGCGGCGATGGGCGTCGATGGTCTCATCCTGGTCTGTGCCGGGGCGGGCGGCCATGCCGGCACCCATTCGCCTTTCGCGCTGTTGCGAGAAATTCGCCAGTGGTTCGACAAGACCGTTCTTCTGTCGGGCGCAATTTCCGATGGTCACGGCATCGCGTCGGCGCAAATGCTGGGTGCGGACATGGCCTATATCGGAACGCGATTCATCGCCACCGAAGAAGCGAATGCAACGTCCGTCCATAAGCAGATGTTGATCGATCATGCAGCGAGCGACATCGTCTACACCAATCTGATTACCGGCGTTCATGGCAACTATCTGGGGCCCTCGCTGGTCGCCGCCGGGCTCGATCCGGCCAATCTGCCTCAGTCCGACAAATCGAAGATGAATTTCGGCTCGGGCGGCAACACCAAAGCGAAAGCCTGGAAGGATATCTGGAGCGCGGGGCAGGGCATCGGCGGCATCAAGGATGCCCCGGCGGTGGCGCGGGTCGTTGCGACCATGCGGGAGGATTACGACAAGGCGGTCGCGAGTTTCGGTCACAAGTATCCCGCGCCCGCGCCGAACGTTCGGGCATGATGACTTCATTTTCCGATATCAAACCCCGGCTGAAGATACCTCTGATCTCAGCGCCGATGTATCGTGTGTCAGGTCTGGACCTCGTCATTGCGGCTTGCCGTGCCGGTGTAGTCGGCTCGTTTCCCAGCACAAACTGTCGAACGCCTCACGAGTTCGACCAATGGATCCGCATCATAAAGTCGGCACTGCGGCCGCAGGATGCGCCGTTCTGCCCCAATCTGATCATTCGCCGAGAGTCGCTGTGGGCTGATGTTGCTGCCGTGGTGCGTCATCGGTGCGAGATGGTGATCACAAGCGTGGGGGCCCCCGACGCGGTAGTCGGGCCGCTACATGAAGCCGGATGCCTGTTATTTGCGGATGTTGCGTCGGTCCGCCACGCGAGAAAGGCCATCGCCGCCGGCGTCGATGGCCTGGTCCTGTTCTCCGCGGACAGGGGCCGGCAGACCGGCTGGGCCAACGGCGTTGCCTTTGTTAGCGCCGTGCGATCGTTCTACGACGGGCCCATCGTGCTGGCCGGAGGGATTCCGGACGGAAGCGCGGTATTTGCCGCTGAGGTATTGGGTTGCGACCTTTGCTATATGGGAACGAAGTTCATTGCGACGATAGAGAGCATGGCGTCGGAGGAATATAAGGCCATGCTCGTATCCTCGCTGCTCGACGACGTTTTGTTGTCGAAAGCGCTTACCGGCCTTGAGACCAATACACTTATCCCATCAATTGTTGCGGCCGGTCTCGACAATAAAAATCTACCCACTGACATAAATGAGCGCGCCAACGAGCTTTACGGCCGCAACGCGACGTCCGGTGTCAAGCGCGGGCACGACGCCTGTAGCGCAGGACATTCGGTTTCGGGCGTTAGCTCAATCCCGACCGTACACGAATTGATCGGGCAGACATTCGAGGAATATGCCGCCGCGCGACAGGCAACCCGCCGCCTTCCTGAGAAAGGTCGTCCGGTGTCGTCGTCCCGAACACACTTCAATCAGGACGAGCTCTGACATGTCGATTCAAGCATTACCCACAATTTTTTCACTGACAGCGCGCGCGCTCACATTTTGCGGCGATCACATGGCTTTCAAGACCCGGACCGTACAATGGACCGGGACGGCGACGCTGGATTTCATCTCGCGCGCACAGCGGGTACTCGCGGGAAATGGAATAAAGACCGGCAGCAAGGTCGCACTGCTGACCGCCAATCGCGTCGATTCGTGGTGTTTTGGTGTCGCAGCGCAGGGACTTGGCGCTGCGGTCACATCGCTTCATTCAATGGGTTCCACCGACGCTCATCGCTTTCAGCTCGAGGATGCGGAAGTCTCGGTACTCATCCTCGACAGCACCAATTATCTCGCGCGGGGCGTAGAACTAGCGGAGTTGCTGCCTGGCATCATCATCCTCACGCTCGGCGAGGCGCCATACGGAAAGAACGCGCTCAAACTGGTCGAGAGCGCCGGCACTGCGCGGCTCGGAGACATTTCCTCACCGCAGGATATCGGAATGCTCAGCTACACGGGCGGCACGACCGGGCGGCCAAAGGGTGTCGCGCGCTCAAACGCCGGTTCGGTCGCGGTGACGCTCAGTGTGCTGGCAGAGTTCGAGCTGCCGCATAGGCCGCGCTATCTTGCAATTGCACCGATCAGCCATGTGAGCGGCACCAACGTGGTGCCGACGCTTTTGCGTGGTGGCACCGTCCATCTGCTCGAACGGTTCGACCCCGATGTATTGTTATCGACGATCGCGCGCGAGAAAATTAATTTCACGCTGATGGTTCCGACAATGATCTACGGTCTTCTCGATCATCCCACGCTTGAAAAACACGACGTGTCTTCGCTGGAACTGCTTCTCTATGGCGCCGCGGCGATGTCGCCGGGCCGCCTGCTGGAAGGCATAGAACGAATCGGGCCGATTTTCTCCCAGTTGTATGGCCAGACCGAATGTTATCCGATTGCCGTGCTGCGCAAGGGCGATCACGATCGGGCGCGGCCAAAATTGTTCGAGGCGTGTGGCTTCCCGACCGCGGCCTGTTCGATCCGGCTGCTTGACGACAACAACCAAGATGTTCCTCCCGGCGAGCCGGGTGAAATTTGCGTGCGCAGCCCGATGGTCATGAGTCACTACTGGCGTCAGCCGGAGCAGACCGAGTTGGCGCTCGCGGGTGGCTGGCTGCATACCGGCGACATCGCGCGTGCCGATGCTGAGGGCCGTCTCTATATCGTTGACCGCAAGAAGGACATGATCGTTTCGGGCGGCTTCAACATCTACCCACGCGAAGTCGAGGATGTCTTGGCCAGCCATCCGGGTGTCAGCATGGCTACCGTGATAGGCGTGCCTGATAAAAAATGGGGCGAAAGTGTTTTCGCGCTCATTGTCCGCAAGCCGGACAGCGACGTTAGCGAAGCCGAACTCGTCGCGCTCGTCAAAGAGCGCAAGGGAAGTTTGCACGCGCCGAAAGAAGTGTCCTTTGTCGCGCAACTTCCCATGACGGCCGTGGGCAAGATCGACAAGAAGGCGATACGGGCGTCGTTCTGGTCCGCGCACGGTCGCATGGTCGGATGACCCAGCACGCCTGCCACGTCAATGAAAAGAGACTGAAGGGATGAAGCATGAGACTTCGAGTGAAGATGGCGTCGCTTTTCGCAGCCATTTTGGTGGCACCGGCTGCATATGCGCAATCACCTGGTGTGACGCCGCAGCAGATCACGCTCGGGACCATCCTTCCCTTTAGTGGACCTGCGTCATCTTACAGTGTCAGCGGACAGGCCTCGATCGCCTATTTTGACAAGATCAATGCTGAGGGGGGCATTAACGGCCGCAAGATCAAGGTCATCTCGTATGATGACGCCTACAGTCCTTCGAAGACGGTAGAACAAGCCCGTAAGCTCATCGAGAGCGATGAGGTTTTGCTGCTGTACGGCACTTTCGGTACGCCCACCAATGTCGCGATCATGCGTTACATGAATGCCAAGAAGGTGCCGTTGCTTTTCGTCGTCAGCGGAGGGACGATCTTCGGCGACTATCGCAAGAGCCCCTGGACGATGGGCTTTCGGCCGAGCTATCAGAGCGAAGGGCAGATTTACGCGAAATATATTCTGAAAACGAAGCCCGACGCCAAAGTCGCGGTACTCTATCAGAACGACGATTTCGGAAAGGATCATCTCACGGGTCTCAAGGCCGGCCTCGAAGATAGGGCTTCCAGAATGATCGTCGCAGAGGCGCCCTACGAGACGGCCGAGCCAACGATCGACTCCCAGATCGTTAGACTAAAAGCATCAGGTGCCGATGTTTTCATCTTGTTCTCTTCGAATAAGTTCAGTGCGCAAGCTCTGCGTAAATCCGCCGAAATCGGCTGGGATGCCTTGAGGATCCTCGCTGGCGCGTCCTCGTCAGTGGGCGCTGTCATGAAGACCGCCGGATTCAGCAATGTTCAAGGCGTGGTTTCCGCGACGACGCAAAAGGATCCCGATGATCCGCAGTGGAGCGACGATGCCGGCGTCAAGCGCTGGCGCGAATTCATGGATAAATATTATCCGTCGGGTGATCGGCACGATCTGACTGTTGTGAGCGGATACAGTACCGCGCAGATACTCACCGGCATCTTAGGCGAATTAGGCCGAGATATCACGCGTGAACGCGTAATGGATGTCGCCTCAAATCTCCAGATCAACCAGCTCGACATGCTGTTGCCCGGCATCCAGCTGAAGACGTCTCCAACCGACCACTATCCGATCGAGCAGATGCAGCTTGTCAAATTTTCAGGCGAACACTGGGCGCTCTTTGGTGACATCATCGATGCAGGTAAAATCGCTATCGCTGATTAGAAATCCGTCGGGGCTCTCGAAAGTTAGAGTGTGAATAGCGACACCCGACCGAAAAGATACCGAACGTCATGCCAACGAAACCGGGCGTGATCACTGCCGAACGGCAGGCCGAGCGTTCCGCATAGCGGCAGACGGCGATTGACAGCGCTCGCCCATTAATCCATTTTGCGAATAATTAATTCGAAAATTGATGTCCAGGGAAATATCTATGAGTGACGCGATTGACGTTGGCCAAGTTGTTGATTCATCACGGGTCGGTGGTCTGCAGGCGAGGGTGTTCGTTCTCGCCGTCGCGGCCGCGCTCGTCGATGGATACGACACCCAGGCCATCACCTACACGCTGAGCTCTATGGCATCCGAGTGGAAGGTCAGACCCCAAGACTTCGCACCAGCCCTCACAATTGGCCTTGCCGGGCTCATGATAGGCGGGATGGTCATGGGGCAACTCGGAGACAAGTACGGTCGACGACCACTTGTGATCCTGTCTACGATCGTTTTTGGCGTGTGCACCTTTGCGATCGCCAGCGCCAGAAGCCTCGACGACCTGCTCTGGATTAGGTTCGTCGCCGGCATCGGGCTCGGTGGACTATTTCCTAATATCACGACGATTGTTGCCGACTACGCTCCGGAGGCGAAGCGGCGCACGGCGGTAATGGTCGTCATAGGCTCACTTGCGGCCGGCGCGTTCCTTGGGGGACTTCTCGCCAAAACAGTCATTCCAATGTTCGGATGGCGGGCTGTCTTTGAAATCGGCGGTGCGCTCAGTCTTTTGACGGCGTTGATCTGCTTCGCGCTGCTACCAGAATCGCCGACGTTTCTCGCCGCGCGGGACGGTCGAGATCCTCGCATCGGGCCGCTGCTGCTTCGCATAGCGCCACGTCTTTCTATTGGCCCCGAAACTCGCTTCGTCTCTCATTTGGGACAGGAGAAGCAAGCGTCCTTTTCTCGCTTGTTCGCCGCCGGACGAGCGCCCGTCACGATCCTTCTTTGGGTTGCGATGATAGCGCAACTGATCGTGGTTTATATTTTCAGCCTCTGGCTTCCTACTCTGGTGAAAGAGAACGGCAATCCAGTGGATGTCTCGCTGCTCGCATCCGCACTTTTCAGCCTGGGGGGGCTGGCAGGCTCTTTCCTCCTGGGCCCGATTTCGGAGCGGATTGGTCCCCACATAACCTTGGCGGCCAGCTACGCTCTAGTCGCTGCGATCAGCGTGGTTCTCTCCGGATCCGGAACGAATGTGCCGTTGCTCTACGCTGCGTCGTTTGCTGTCGGCATCGTTGCGTTCGGCACGTGGTCGGCCTTGAGCGCTTTAGTAGCGAAATTCTACCCTACTGAGATCCGTGCGACGGGAGGCGGTTACGCGCAGGGATTGGGACGCATCGGCTCAATGCTGAGCCCAATCATCGTCGGTTGGGCCCTGGCTGTCGGGTGGAAAGCCCATCAGGTTTTGTTGCTGCCAGTAGTGCCGGCTTGTCTGGCCGCGATCTGCGTCGTCATGATAGGCGTGCTTCGTAAATCTGCGATCGATGATGACAAGGGCGCTAGCCGCCATCTCGAATCCATGCCGATCAACACCCTATCCGCTGGACATAATTCGGGGCCTGGCTGAGCTCGTTAGAGTTCTGGGCGATGCGGTAGTCGCGAAGTCGTTGTTGAACCGAACCCCTGCGATGCATCGTTTGATCAAAAAAGGATCGCCTAAGTGAATGCCTACAACGAATATGCGGAGTTTCGTAGCGCCGTACAGAAGCTGGTGAGGCAGGAGGTTGCTCCGATCGCCGCGCAAATCGAAGACAACGACAGCTTCCCGGTCGAGCGGTTCCTCGAGTTGTTCGGCGATATGGGGCTCCTCCAGATCCTCGTCCCCGAGCAGTATGGTGGACCTGGCGGCAACATCATCATGAAATGCATCGCAAAGGAAGAGATCGCCAAATGCTCCGCGGCGATGGCCATCCTTGCGGGACAAAACTCGGCGGGCGCTGTCCTTCCATTGTTGCATGTGGCGAGCGAGGCCCAGCGTCAGCGTTTCTTGCCGGAGTTCGCCAAAGGGCGGTTACTTACGGCCTTGGCGATCACCGAACCGCATTGCGGATCGGATGTGCGGGCCATGCGAACCAGAGCGAGGCGCGACGGAAGCTCATACGTCATCAATGGCCAAAAGTGTTTCATCACGATGGGAAGCCTGGCGCATTATGTACTGGTTCTCGCAAAGACATCTGAAAGCACCGGGTATGACGGCATCAGCGCGTTTCTTGTCGATACCAAGACGCCCGGATTCAAAGTGGGAAAGCACGAGAGGACGATGGGCCTTCGAGGCATTCCGGACGTCGAACTCTTCTTCGAGGACATGCGGGTTTCCGAGGAGAACCGCATCGGCGAGGAAGGAGCGGCGTTCAAATCCATTATGCAGGTGCTGAACTTCAATCGGCCTGGCATTGGAGCGATTGCTCTCGGCATTGCTCAGGGAGCGCTGGATGTCTCTCTCGATTATGCAAAGCAGCGCAAGGCGTTCGGTCAGATCGTCGCGGACTTCCAGGGCATCCGATTCATGCTGGCCGATATGGCGCTGCAGATCGAGGCCGCGAGGGCGCTGCTCTACGAATGCGTCAGGAAAATCCATTCTGGTGAGTGCGGGGACCAGCTTGCGTATACCGCATCGCTGGCGAAATGCTTCGCCAGCGACATGGCGAACAAGGTGACTTCCGATGCCGTACAGATATTCGGAGGTGCCGGGTACATGAAAGACTATCCGGTCGAGCGAATGATGCGCGACGCAAAGGTAACGCAGATCTGGGAGGGTACCAATCAGATCCAGCGCGTCATCATATCCCGCCAACTCGTCGCGTAACAGGCGCCACGGACGGAATTGAGAGAAGAGGCGCCATGATTGACGGTAACAGAGAGTCCGCCAACGAATTGTTGGGCCAATTCAAGGTGCTGGACTTTTCTTCGGTAATGGCCGGTCCGTTCTGCACTCGCCTGATGGCGGACCTCGGTGCGGATGTCATCAAAGTCGAGACGTTCGAGGGCGACCAGATGCGGCACCGGCCGCCCGTCAGAGAGGGGGCCAGTTCATATTTTGCGAATTTGAATTGTGGCAAAAAGAGCATCGTACTGGATTTGAAGAGCGGGGAGGGGCGGCAGCTGGCGCGTGACCTTTCTAGGCGGGCAGATGTTGTGATCGAGAACTTTCGGCCAGGGGTGATGAAACGGTTGGGCCTGGGTTACGAGGAACTCTCCGCGTCCAATGCCCGGCTGGTCTATTGCTCGATTTCCGGGTTCGGACAAACCGGGCCGTACGCGGAACGCCCCGCATATGCGCCCGTGCTACATGCGGCAAGCGGCTTTGATGTCGCCAATTTCAACTACCAGGATGGTCTCGAGCGACCTCTGAATTGTGGGACATTCATCGCGGACGTACTGGGGGGAGTTTATGCGTTTTCGGCGATCCAGTCGGCGCTGTTGCACCGTGAAAAAAGCGGCGTTGGCCAAAGCATCGACGTGTCGATGATGGAGGCGATGCTCAGCATGCTGGTCTACGAAGTGCAGGAGGCACAGTTTCCGCAGGAAAAACGTCGCTTTTTATTCACGCCCTGTCGCGCGTCGGATGGATTTCTCATGATCGCCCCGACGAGCCAGCGCAATTTTGAGCAGTTCTGCGATGCAATCGACCAGCCCGACCTGAAACTTGATGTCCGTTTCACGAAACAACATATCAGGGAACAGCATTGGCCGGAGCTCATGGAAATTGTCGAGCAGTGGACTTCGACCAGAGCGGCCAAGGTCTGCGAGGAGCACTTTCTCAGTCACGGCGTGCCGTGCTCGCGTTATAATTCGGTCAGTGATCTGCTGGACGATCCGCAGGCTTTACATCGAGGAACGTTTGAGAAAGTCGAGGATGCTGCCGGGTCTTTCCGCGTTACCAACCCACCGTTTCGATTTTCCGGGGGCCGCGCATTGGCGCGCAATAAGATCGCGGCTCTAGGGGAAGACAGCGAGGCGGTCCTCCAATCGGAGCTCGGTCTCAGTGCCGACGATATACACAAGCTGCGCGAGGCCGGCATCGTCGGCTGATGCAAGGAAGCCCTGCCATGTTCCGATGATGTGGACGGTAGAAATCCCGACAGCGGGTAGACGACGCTTCGGCATTTTCGTTCTGGCGGACCTGCTGATGGGCAGATTCATCGCTCCGGGCAGCATTTGGAGCCAACTTGGCAAACACGCGCTTGACAAGATGCATCTTGTTCTCGATGACTAATGATCGGTGTCAAATAAGCAACTCGCGATGCAAATAATGAGAGTAAGCTTGTTTGCCGCCGATGGCCGCGGGAACCGCCGGCTCACTTAGAACAATATGTGACGATCGCTCACCACGAGTCGTTCAGTCGAAACGCAGGGTTTGGAACGGCCACGATGGGCAACGTACGTGAAGTGAAGGTGGCTACGGAATTTTCCGCGGACGAGGATGCAGTTGTCCGCAAAGTTTACCGGCGGCTGGTGTGGTTTCTGATCCTGCTTTTCATCTGCTCATATCTTGATCGCATCAATATCAGCTTCGCTGCTCTGGCGATGAACAGGGACCTCAATCTCACGGCGACGATGTTTGGGCTGGCGAGCAGCATCTTTTATGTTGCGTACATCGCCGCGGAAATCCCCAGCAATATGATGATGCCGAGGTTCGGTGCCCGGATATGGATACCCCGGATCATGATTACCTGGGGCCTGGCGTCCGCCGCGACGATGTTTGCGACCGGTCCCTACAGCCTCTATGCCTTGCGCGCGTTGACCGGTCTGGCCGAGGCTGGGTTCATGCCGGGCATCCTGCTCTACCTGACATATTGGTTTCCCTCTTCCTATCGCGCGCGTGCCACCGCTTTTTTCATCATGGCGCAGCCGATTACCATCATGTTCGGCTCATCCTTGTCCGGACTGATTCTCGATATGCACGGCTTCCTCGGCCTAGCCGGGTGGAAATGGCTGTTCCTGCTCGAAGGATTGCCCGCAGTCGTCCTCGGCGTCATCGCCTATTTCTATCTTGCCGACCGGCCCGAAACTGCGAAATGGTTGTCGCCGTGCGAGCGAGAGGTGTTGCTACGGGCGCTCGCACGTGACGAGACAAATATCCAAAAATCGCGTTCGGTCGCTTCGCAAGGCGGGATTTTCCGCGAGCTCATGAGCCTGCCGGTTCTGCTCCTTGCATTTACATATCTTGGTCTCGTCGTGTCATTGATCACGAACTCGACGTGGGTGCCGCAGATCGTGCGCGCTGTTGTGCGTGATGGAAGTTTCGCAACCATCGGATTGATCGCGGCAATTCCACCGTTCGCGGCCATCTTGACAATGTCGTTCTGGGGAAAGCATTCCGATCGCCATCGGGAACGGCGATGGCACATCGTGCTTCCCATGAGTCTTGCAGCCTTGGGCTGGCTCTGCGTCGCACTGCTCGATAATCCGACCGGTAGGCTCATCGGGTTAGTGTTCTGCGCAGTTGGAACATTTTCCGCCCAAGGAATTTTCTGGACGTTGCCCGCAACTTTCCTGTCCACCGAGGCGAGGCCGATTGGCATCGCGATGATCAACACCATCGGAATGCTTGGTACGACGGTCGGTCCGATCGCCGTCGGCTGGCTCAAGGACTACACCGGGACTTTTGCTGCCGGTCTCGTCTTTGTCGCCGGCAGCATCTTGCTTGGCACCGTCTGCGTATTCGCAATACCAAGAGCGAGGAAAGGCATCTTGCAACCAGCCGCAGTCTAGGAAGCGCGCTGTAGCTGTTGCCAGTTCTAGTTTTGGAAAAGAAATCAGGAGAGTAACTCGTGGGAATGTCCGGACCTAGCGACCTGCAAGGCACCAGCCGCAACGCGGTGCTGAAGCGCATGATGCAGCCGAAGTCTGTCGCGATCATCGGCATGTCGACCAAGCCCAATACCGTCGGGCATCTGGTTCTTCAAAACATCCGGGCGAATGGGTTCACCGGCGACATCCACCTGGTTGGCCGCAGTGCCGGCGAAGTCGACGGTCTTTCGATTCATGCAGACATCGCTGATCTTCCGGAACATCTGGACGTTGCAGTGCTGTCTGTGCCGGCGGCCGGTGTGAGCGAGGCGCTTCAAGGTTGCATTTCGCGCAAGGTAGGCTCAGCTGTCGTCTTTGCGGGCGGCTTCGCGGAACTCGGCGATAAAGAGCGCGGCGAGCAAGAAAAGATCGGACAGTTGGCCCGTGACAGCGGGATCGGCGTTATTGGTCCCAACTGCCTCGGCTACAACAACTACGTCAACGGCTTTTTGGTTAGCTTCACGGGCGTCACCAAACTTCCTCGTGTCGCACCCGGTACCAGCGACGGTGTGGCTTTGGTTGCCCAGAGTGGCGGTCTTGTCGGTCATTTACGATTGGCGCTGCTGTCACGCTCAGTGGCTGTGACCTATTCGATTGCAACTGGAAATGAGGCGGATCTCGGACTTGGGGATTTCGTTCGCTATCTCATCCACGACGAGGCCACTCGGGTCATCACGATCTACGCTGAATCGGTGCGCCATGCGGGATCCTTCCTGCAGGCGGCGCAGGAAGCGCGTGCACATGGCAAGCCAATCGTCATGTTGCACACCGGGCGTGGAGTGCGTGCACAGGAGGCGGCAAAATCCCACACCGGCGCTCTCGCCGGTAACTATGCCGTCATGCGTTCCAAAGTGGAACGCGCCGGCGTTATCCTCGTCGAAACCATGGATGAACTCCTGGACGTCAGCGAAATCCTGTCACGCTATCCGAAACCGCAAAAGGGAGGGCTCGGGATCGTGTCCTTCTCAGGCGCATTCTGCAGCATCGCCCATGATATCTGCGAAGACCTTGGTGTTGAGGTACCATCACTGTCTCCTGAGATTGAAGCGGCACTCAAGCCGCAGGTTCCGGCCTTTATTCCACCGAAGAATCCGCTTGATCTGGGGACGCAGCCGCTTTGGCAGCCCGAACTTGTCCAGATCGGCGTCGAGGCGTTGCTGAGTGATCCGGCGATCGGAGGCGTGGCGATTTCGATTCCGCCCGCGGCTCCGGCCAACGCCAACACGTTTATCCAAAAGATCGTTGCCGCCAAAAGCAAGAGCGACAAGCCTGTCATGCTTGCGATGCTGGGTGACTCCTCGACGCTGCCGCCGGAGTTCATGGACACCGCACGCGAGAACAAGGTCGTATTGTCGCGTTCCTCGGATCGGACACTGCGAGCAATGGCCAAGGTCGTTGCTTACGGCAATCATTCTGACCTGGCTCCGACGCCTCGGGCGATCCCGTTCGACGAGATGCACGGGATGACTTCGGGAACGCAACCCGAATGGCTTGGGAAAAAGGTACTCAGCGCGGCAGGGATATCGGTGCCGCAGGGCGATCTAGCCACGACAGTGGAACAAGCGCTCGAGATCGCAAACCGGATCGGCTTTCCGGTCGTGCTCAAGGCTCAAGCTGGCGCTCTCGCTCACAAGACCGAAGCGGGGGGCGTCATCCTGAATCTTGAGGATAGCGATAATGTCCGCGTCGCCTGGAAAGACCTGCACGATAACGTTCAGCGCGCGAAACCTGGTCTGCAGCTCGACGGCGTCCTCGTCGAGACCATGTCGCCGCGCGGCCTCGAACTCGTTGTCGGTGCGCGACGAGATCCGCAATGGGGGACGGTGGTGCTTGTCGGACTCGGCGGAGTGCTGGTCGAGGCTCTACAGGACGTACGATTGCTTGCGCCCGATGCGACGGAATCCGAAATTCTCTGCGAGCTTGATAAATTGAAGACGGCGAAGCTGCTTTATGGTTTTCGCAACATTCCGCCCGTGGACCGCGAGGCCGTTGCAAAGGCCGCGATGGCAATCGGACGCTTGATGCTGACGCATCCGGAAATCGCTGAGATCGATGTCAACCCTTTGATGGTCTACGGGAAGGGGCAGGGAGCGGTCGCTCTCGATGCGCTCGTCGTGACGAACTAAGAGGGAGGCAACACGAATGTCCACGGGATTGATCACATACGACGTCGAAGGGAAGGTCGCCCTCATCGGCCTCAATCGGGCTGACAAGCGCAACGCCATTAGCGAAGCTGTCATTACTGAACTTCGCGACGCCGTGCTTCGAGCCGGAGACGAAGCTGATGCCGGCGTTTTGTTCGGGCATGGTCAGAATTTTTCGGCCGGCCTTGATTTGGCAGAGTTAGCCGAGCGAATAGCGCCAGAAGCTCAGCGTCCGCGCAAGCGGCGCCCGCACTCCTGGCACACGACTTTCGATCTAATCTCGCGGGGCACGATTCCCTTCGTTGCGGCTGTGCAAGGTGCCGTGATTGGGGGAGGGCTAGAGCTCGCGGCAGCCGCACATATCCGCGTTGCCGACGACACCGCTTTTTTTGGGTTGCCGGAAGGTCAGCGCGGAATTTTCGTGGGCGGAGGCGGCTCGGTTCGGATTCAACGGATCGTCGGATATGAGACCATGGCAGACATGATGCTGACGGGACGGCTGTTGTCGGCCGAGGAAGGGCGGCAGGCAAAACTCGTCCAGTATATCGTGACGCAAGGCGAAGCGCTCGCGAAGGCCAAGGAGCTCGCCGGGAAGATCGCGCAGAACGTGCCCCAGACGAACTGGCAGATTACCAACGTGCTTCCACGCATCAACGACATGTCGCACGACGATGGATTGTTCATGGAATATATGAATTCCGCGATGACCAAACCCCCGGAATCGCTGGACCGGCTGCGCGCATTCCTCGACAAGCGAGCCGCTCCGCTGGACAAGCCGAAGGGCGGAAATCTGTCGTCAAAATGATGGCTGGACCATTCGAATGAAAAAGATCGAACGCGCTCCTGGATTGAGGGGGCTGTTTCTCCCGCTTCGCGGAGCCGAGCGCCCGGGCCTGCCGTCATCATCACGCCCCCGATTGCGGGCATCGACGATTACATTCTGCGTGTGGCGATCGTTTCGTCGCAAACGCAGGGACGTGCTCTCCAGCCAGGAAGAGACGATAAGCGCTCTGCAATAAGTCAAGCCGCAAGCATTTTTTCAACCGGCCTAGCTAGCCAAATTACCCTCTATCCGCTTTGCTAGCTGTCGTACGGCGTTTCGCCCGAAGCATTCTGACCAGCGATGCGTCCGAATACCAAGCATTCCGTGAGGTTCCCCGCACCATCATAGAGCGGTCCCCAGATCGAGCCAAGTTCGCCAGCTGCATATAGCCGGGGTATTGGGTTGTTGTTGGGATCGATGACTCGGGCCCTTGCGTCGCGTTTCGGCCCGCCTTGGGTATTGACCATCACGGGATGCAAGGGAATCGCATAATATGGAGGCCTAAGCAGTTCAAGCGAGGTGGGCTCCCTGTCGAATACGGAATCTTTTCCAGTCTCACACGCGGTGTTGTAGGTGTAGAAGGTGTGCTTGAGGGTTTCTGAACGAAGGCCAAGCCGTTCTGCCAAAAGATCAAGTGTTGCGGCCTTGACGATCCAGCCTCTATCAATCTCGGCCTGATTGTCCGCGCTCCATTGATATTTATCCCGATTGTATCCAGCGATCGACCAGGTTAGCGGTCCTGCTTTCAGAGTCCTCTCGTTGAAGATCGCCCAACTCGGGATACGCGGATATTCGATGTTAACCGGATCGAAATGGGAAAAGACGCGATCGAAGTCATGCAACTCGATTGCGGTCTCATCTATGTAGCGTTCTCCGTACTTATCTACATAGATGAAGCCGGGAGCGCGGAAGAAAATGCAGAACGCCGCATCATATTCAGCGGCTTTGTAGCCAATCAACGTTGCAGTCTGCGCCATGTGCCAAAGGTCGGCGCCGACAAGTTGAGCCATTTTCACACCATCTCCCGTGTTTCCCGGGCTACCAGCGAACATGATGGGTTTGGACGCCACGAAGTTATTCAGCAGTTCAGGCGCATTTTCAAATCCGCCACATGTTAGAACCACCGCGCGATTGGCGGAAATTCTTCGGAGTTGTCCGTTGTGCTCGACAACTGCTCCGACAATTGCGCCATCCGCAGCGCGTGTCAGTTCGCGCGCTCTGCAACTCAGCTGGATCTCGATACCTCGCTTGCTCACATTGCGCGATAGAAAATCCCACATGCGAAGGGCGGGTGGTAATTCCGCCGGCCCCTTGGCGATGCGGATATCGAACATCTTGCGGGATGGCGCGATCTTTGGAAAGGCAGGACCTTCGACGACACCTGGAAATGTATTCGCCAACGCGCTGATACGAGGCACCAATTCACCACCAAGCGCAGAAAACCATTTTTCGAGTTGTTCTGAACCCTGGGCATAGGCCTCGAAGACATCGTACGGTGTCATGCCAAGGTTTAGACGGTCGAGATATTGGGCGAATGCAGCGGAGGCGCGGGGGCGAACGACGCCAAAATTGCCCGCGCTATAGCACGAATTGCCACCTGCTCTCGGCATCTTCTCAACAATCACGACCTTCGCGCCGCAATCGTGAGCAGTAATTGCAGCTACGGCTCCTGCAAAGCCGTAGCCGATGACCAGGACATCAGTCTCCATATGCGGTATCGACATTTCAGGAGAAGCATTCATTCGGGTGTTTCTGGAGAGCCGCCACAAATACTCGATCGGTCAATTGTTTCAGTCGTATGTTGGTTCGCTTTCGCAAGCGCTCTGATAGAGAAACTTGGTGAGACCTAGTTTCCAGAGACGTTGGCCTCTTCAATTGCCACTCGCCACTTGGCCCGGTCAGCTGCGACCGTCGCTTCCATTTGGCTTGGCGTCATTCTGACGACCTGAAGGCCCAATTCAGCGTATTGATTGACGATGTCTTGATCTTGTAGTGCTTCATTTACGGACTGATTGAGCTTTTCCACGAGTGCAGATGATGTATTCGGCGGCGCGAACAATCCAAACCAGGTGGTTAGGACGAGGCCCCTGTAGCCCGCCTCCTCGAAAGTCGGGACATCCGGTAAGGAGGGAGAGCGCTCCCTGGAGCCGACGGCCAAAACGCGCATTTTACCCTCTCGAACGAACGGCAAAGTAGAAGACATACTGTCAATATAAAACTGAGCGTCGCCCGAGAGCACAGCCAGCAGTGCCGGCGACGCGCCGTTATAGGGAATATGAACAGGTCCAGTTATGCCGGCGGCCTTCATGAGCAAGAGGGTGCCGATATGAGCGTTTCCGCCGATGCCATTCGAGGCATAACCGATTTTTTCCGCGTTGGCATTTACGTACGAGACAAACTCTTTCATGTCCCGGGCGGGAAAATCAGCCCGTACCGTCAATACGAGCGGCGCGACCGCCAAGAGAGCAATTGAGCGAAACCTTTCGGGCTCATATGCGATGGACTTCTGAATGAACTGATTGACGATAATCGGGGAGCTGGGTGAACTTAGAAGAGTGTACCCGTCCGGTTGCGCACGGTAGACAAAGGTCGAACCAATTGATCCCGATGCCCCCGGTCGATTTTCGACTATCACAGCGCGGTTCATCCGCTGATGAAGTTTTTCGCCGATCTTCCTTGTAATCGAATCGGCTATACCGCCTGCTTGGTACGGCACAGTGATCGAAACATTGCGACGCGGATAGCTGTCAGCATCGGACTGTGCCTGAGCCTGGCTCAAGAGTGATGCCGCCAGGAACACAGTCGCTGAAATCGTTTGAATGATGGATCGATTTGCACTCACTGCGTTCCTCCGGTTGTTGGTGCCTCTTCGGGAAACTCTAGGTCATGCCGCGCCGAGGTACCATTATTTGCGATGAAAATATACTATTTGCAAAATGCGATAACGTCGGGATTAAGTCAATTTACGTGCACGCGGGCAATGCAGGCCGCTCTAGCCGCTAGGCAGCGGGCCTATCGGGCAACCTTCGTGGGACGTGGGTGACTATCTGCGCTCGGACGGAGTCGTGACGCAGGTCTTAACCGCCTCAGACAGCGATCGTAATTTCTGTGGAAGTGCCCCATCCTGGCTGGCTCCGGTGCTTTCACCGCCGTCACAGTCGAAGGCTCGACTTGACAACGAGCGTTGGTCGGCAGATATTGCAAATAGGATATTCACCAAGCAAATAGAGCTGGCAAGGGATGCTGCAAGGGATGTTCCGGACCCGCCTGAATCGGCTGTTAGATCTGGACTGGGTCTCGATGACGATGGCCGTGGCGTACGGGTCCGACGGCTTCGTCATCGTCAGACATGCAGAAGACTGGCCGTTGGCGAGTTTCCTTCCCAGGCTTTCCGCCGATGAAACGAGCGCCTCGCGCTACGAGACAACCTCAGAGTAGGATAATCATGAAGCTTGTTAGGTTCGGCGGAGGCCGCATCGGTGTATTGCAGGACGGCAAGGTTTACGACGCGACGGATGCGGTCGGGGCGGATCCGAAAGCTTGGCCGCCGACCGGCATGGTTCAGCTTATCGCGAATTACGAGGCGCTCCGACCCAAGCTTGAACAGGCTCTGAAGGGCGAAGGCAGGCCGGTAGACAGCGTCGGCCTGGAGGCTCCGCTGGTCTGGCCGCATAAGCTCCTGGCCTACCCCGTCAACTACCTTGCGCACGGTCACGAGATGAACTCGAAGAATCGCGCCAATATTAACGGCTTTTTTCTGAAGTCGAATTCCTCGATCAGCGGCCCGCGGGATCCAATCGTTCTGCCGGACGTGCCGTCGCGGGAGATCCATCACGAGTGCGAGTTGGGTCTGATTATCGGGAAGAGAGGGCGCCACATCGCGCTCGCCGACGCGCTGGATTACGTCTTCGGATACTGTTGCTTGATTGATTGCACGGTGCGCGGCCAGGAGGAACGTGTGATGCGAAAATCGTATGACACGTTCACGCCGATCGGCCCTGCAATCGTCACCAAGGACGAGGTAGGTGACGCCTCCAGCCTGGGCATGAAATTGTGGGTGAATGATCAACTCAAGCAGGATGCCAACACCAAGGATCTGCTGGTCGACATTCCGAACATGATCACTCTTGCAGCGTCGGTTCTGACGCTGGAGCCCGGGGACATCATCGCTACCGGTACGCCGGCTGGCGTCGGCCCGATTCGGGCCGGAGATACCGTCAAAATCGAGATCGAGCGCGTGGGGCGGATGGAGATCCCGGTCGTGCAGGGAGAGGGTGGATTCAATCTCGCGATCAAGAAGGAGAAAACGCAATGAACAGAATGGTCTCCTCACCGGCAAGTCTCTCCAAGGCGCCGGATCTCGAAACTCTCTACCAGATGCTGGCGCCGCTATCGGTCGGCGCGGGCTGGGCGAAGCCGACGCCGTCGCTTTGGCCGGCTCCGCACAAGACGTTTCTTCCCGCTCACTGGTCCTATGAGCAGGGCAAGGCTGCGCTCGACGCCGCAGGCCGGTTGATCGACACCAAGCTGGCCGAGCGGCGCAATCTCATTCTCGCCAACCCTCTGGAGGGCAACACCTACGCCACCGCACGTACATTGATCGCGGCCTATCAGATGATTCTTCCTGGCGAAAAGGCGCGGTCGCACCGGCACACGCCGAATGCGCTCCGCCTGATCGTCGATGCTGAACCGGGTACCTATACGGTGGTCGACGGCGAGAAGTTGCCGATGTTGCCGGGCGATGTGCTGTTGACGCCGAACTGGCGCTGGCACGGTCATGGCAACGATGGTGCGGCGGCGGCTTACTGGATCGACTTCCTCGACGCTCCGTTGATTCAGTTGCTGGAGCCGATGTTCCTGGAGCAGCATCCTGATACGTACGAGCCGATCAAAGGCAGCGTGTCGAACTCACCGATGTGGTTCCCCTGGACGGAAACGCAGAAGCGACTGGCAGCAACAAGCAAGACGCCTGCGGCTGCTTATGCCACGTCGATCGCGCTCGGCGATCCAGCCATGGAGACGATCGGTCTTGCCATGATGGAGCTGGCGCCGGCGATTTCAACTCAGACGCTTCGCACGACGGTGAATAATGTCTACGCCGTGGTCGAAGGCGCCGGCGAGAGCGAAATCGACGAGCAAAAGATCGAGTGGAACCGAGGAGATGTCTTCGTGGCTCCTTCTTGGCGGCCGCATTCGCACCGCTCGGAGCGCGGCGCGGTGCTGTTGCGTGTCAGCGACGAGCCGGTGATGTCTAAGCTCAATCTACTCCGCGCCCAGGTCAAGTCCGAGGCGGGGGCGGACTGGGAATGGGTCGCGGCGAAGTCGAAATAGTCTGTTGGGGTGATTGTCGTGACCTTCCGAACTCAGATTTTAATCGTCGGCGCTGGCCCGATCGGACTTGCGCTTGCAGGCGATCTTGCATGGCGTGGAATTTCCTGCACGCTGATCGAACGTACGGACGGCAGCATCACTCAGCCGAAGATGGATCTGATCGGGCCGCGGACGATGGAGTTCTGTCGCCGTTGGGGCATCGCCGACCAGGTTCGCGACTGCCCTTACAATCCCGACCAGCCACAGGACAACGTCTGGCTTGAAAGTTTCACCGGATACGAGTTCGGACGTGAGCCCTTTCCGGCGCCACGAGACGCCAAACCGCCAGCGCAAAGTCCCGTCAGACGGGAACGATGTCCGCAGGATATGTTCGATCCCATTCTCAAGAAATGGGTTGAAGGCTTGCCGCAGGCGACGTTGCGGTATCACACTGAATTACTGAGCTTCACCGAAAAGGTGGATGGCGTAACCGCCAAGTTACGCAACGCAGCCGGGCAAGAAGAGACGGTCGAGGCTGACTATTTGGTGGGAACGGATGGCGGAGCCAGTATCGTTCGTCAGTCGCTCGGCATCGAAATGACCGGTAAACCGGCGCTCACCTACACGACCAACGTCATCTTCAAGTGCAACAATTTCTGGCAGCTGCACGACAAGAAGAAAGGCTACCGATTCATCTTCATCGGTCCGGAAGGGACCTGGAGCACACTCGTTGCGATTGACGGCCACGATCGCTTCAGGTTCTCTGTGGTGGGCGACGAGACGAAGCGTACGCTTTCGGAAGCCGATGTTCGCGCGCTCATCGTGCGCGCCATGGGCAAGGAATTCGACTTCGAGGTCCTGTCGATCGTGCCGTGGGTCCGCCGGGAGTTGGTGGCGGACAGCTACGGCACGAACCGCGTTTTCATTGCCGGCGACGCCGCTCACTTGAATTCACCGACCGGGGCGTTTGGTATGAATACCGGGATGCAAGATTCCGTCGATCTCGGGTGGAAGCTCGCGGCAATGATTGAGGGCTGGGGAGGGCAGCATCTGCTCGCCTCCTATGAGCCGGAGCGGCGGCCGGTTGCGCTACGAAATGTTGAGGAGGCCAGCGAAAACCTTCGTCGTATGCTCTCGCCTCGCCTTAAGCTGTCGCCGGCGGTATTCGCGACGGGTGCTGCCGGAGACGTTGCTCGGAGAGAATTCGGCGATGCCTACACCGAAATGATGAAGCGAGAGTGGTTCACCTTGCACATTCATCTCGGGTACATCTATGAGGACTCGCCGATCATCTGGCCGGATGGGACGCCTGCTCCTGACGATCCTGTCACGACATATACCCAGACGGCGCGTCCGGGCTCTCGCGCGCCACATGTCTGGCTGTCGTCCGACCGCTCCACGCTCGATCTGTTCGGCCGGGAATTTGTGCTGCTGAAGTTCGACACCGGATTACATGTATCGCCATTTGTGCGGGCGGCGGAGCAGCGGAATGTGCCGCTCAAGGTCGTCGATTTGCGACGTCCCGAAGTCAAAAGTTGCTACGGCAGCAAGTTGGTGCTGGTGCGGCCGGACGGCTTTGTGTGCTGGCGCTCAGACAAAGTTCCGGCAAATCCTCTCGGGATAATCGATCGAGTTCGCGGCGAAGTCACCGCTCAGGTCCGCAAAAATCCGTCCCTACAGAAACGAGCCGGTGAAACGTTGATTGACACACTCGCGGGTATCGCGGATTCGTCCTGACAGCCACGTGAGGTAAAAGGCGCTGGTTCAGGCCGCAGGTGACACGAGCCGCGAGCCATCCGGGTGCAGTGGCGCGTCAAGCCGGGGACTATCATGATGGAAGCGATTCAACTGCGCGTTAACGGAGAGGTTCGTTCAGTCGACGTCGAAGGGCGAACTCTTCTGGTCGAGCTGCTCCGTGACAAGCTCGGACTGACCGGAACCCATGTGGGTTGCGACACCAGCCAATGTGGCGCGTGCGTGGTTCACGTCGACGGTGATTCCGTTAAATCCTGTACGATGCTTGCAAGGCAGGCGAACGGCCGTGCGGTCACGACCATCGAAGGATTGGCAGGTGACAGCGGCGAGCTCCATCCTCTGCAGGCGATGTTCAGGGAGCATCACGGTTTGCAATGCGGGTTTTGTACGCCGGGCATGATTATGAGTGGAGTCGACTTGATTCATAAAAGCTTCGGAGAGCTCAGCGAACGTGACGTCCGCCACGGTCTGGAGGGCAACATTTGTCGTTGCACAGGGTACCACAATATCGTCAAGGCCATTCTTGCTGCTGCCGCGATGATGGCGGGCGACCGAGAGATTTCTGCCAAATCGGCTGACGCATAGGCAGAATCTGCGATGTATGATTTCGAATTTCTGTCGCCGCATAGTGTTGCCGAAGCGGTTGCGATGTTGCGCGATCATGAGGAGAGCAAGCTTCTCGCCGGCGGACAGACGTTCATTCCTGTGCTTAAGCAGCGATTGAGCCGACCATCGCACGTGATCGATCTCTCAGGGGCTGGCCTCGCGGGCATTTCAGTCCTGTCCGATCGCGTCGTCATTGGTGCGATGACGACGCACGCGACTGTTGCCGCCCATGCCGTCATCGGCGAGCGAATTCCGGGAATCAGCAGACTCGCGTCCTGGATCGGCGACCGTCAGGTTCGCCATCGTGGCACGATTGGCGGATCGCTCGCGAACAACGATCCGACGGCATGCTATCCGTCCGCAGTGCTCGCGCTGAACGCAACAATAAAGACCGATCGCCGCACAATCAACGCCGACGACTTCTTCGATGGCCTCTTCACCACAGCGCTCGAGCCTGATGAAGTCATCGAAGCCGTCGAGTTTCCCATTCCTGAAAAATCAAACTATGCGAAATTTCGCCATCCGGCGTCGCGATACGCGATGGTCGGCGTGTTCGTCGCTAAGACCGGCTCAGGCGTACGCGTCGCCGTCACCGGCGCGAGCAGCAATGGTGTCTTCAGGCACCGGGCGATGGAGCTTGCCCTAAGCCGAGATTGGTCTGCCGATGCCGTGGCCGAAATTGAGACGCCTTCCGACGATCTGAATGACGACCACCATGGAAGCGCAGCCTACCGCGCCCACTTGGTGAACGTGATGACGCGGCGCGCGGTGGCAGGCGCCTTGTGAATAAATCGCAACAATCCACAAAAGCTATCGGAGAAAGCAACAGGGCGGGTAACCCTTTCAAATCTCAATCCTCGCATCAGCTACACGATCGAAGGTGAGGGAGCAGGCGGTGTAGCAGGGTTCGCAAAAGGAGGCGCTGATGTCAGTCTTGCTGAGATTGGTCAGGAGACGCTTCTTGCTTATACGGTGAGGGCGGATGTCGGCGGCAAGGTCGCACAACTCAGGGCGCGCCGCATCAATGCGACCGCAAAGAGTCTGGCGGGTCAATTCTTCGATCGATTCTCCGAACAGGTTGTAAAGACCTTGCCTCGCTGACGACTATAGGCCCCACGAATCCCGGAACTACTTCGTCAGCGCCGGATATGCCTCCGTCCAATTGTGAAACGCGCTCCAGTTCCATCTTTCGAGTGCGATACCCGTGGCCTGCGATCTCGTGAGATCGGAGCGTCTGGCAAAAAGCCCCTCGACCGTGCATCTCGACGTCTACAAGTGCGCTCCACGATATCGCACCCGGGCGACAAACCGCCTTCCGCTCGCGCCGAGATGCCCATAGGGACTCAGGAACTGCAGAACGTAGCATTTGGACTGCAAGGCGCCAGAATTCGTTATTTCGGGATGATCGCCCGCGTGGCGATCCAATTGTCGTAGAACTCCGGCGTATAGGCTTGCTCCGGCGCTCGACGAACGAGTTCGTCGATTATATTGGCGTGGTGGCCGACCAATATACGCCACCGATCCGACTTGACACCGTCGAGGATGATCTTTGCGGCCGCCGCGGCCGTGAGGGGAGCGTTATCTTGGAAAGCACGGTCTTGGTCGTCCATCATTCGTTGGATATCCTGATCCGACATGGCATCGTGATCCACCCCCGTGCGCGCTAATGTCAGACGCATTTTCGCGAGTTCGTCGGCACTGAGCTGGTCGCAATCTGCTCCGCTCAGTACCTTGCGCGTGTTAGCGTTCACAGCGGTCCCAACATGACCTGGCATGACCACGGCACATTTGACGTGAGGCGCATTTAATCGAAGATCATTGATCAGTGCCTCGGTAAAGCCCTTCACCGCGAACTTTGCGGCGCTGTAAGCAGTGTGAGGTTGGCTAGGGCGGATCGCTGCCCAAAAGCCACTGATGCTTGATGTGTTGATGATGCGTGCCTCGTCAGCTTTGATTAACAGCGGCAAGAAGGTACGCACGCCCAGATACACTCCACCCCAACAAATATTGAAGGTACGCTCCCACTCTTCGCGTGGGTCGGTCACAACACTGCCACCACCTCCGATGCCGGCGTTGTTAAACAGGAGGTGGATCTTGTCGGTCGAATGCTGCTCGATGAGCTGCTCGCGAAAGCGCTTGTAATGATCTTCGACCGACACGTCGGCGAAATGGGTGGTCACGCGAACTTGCGCCGGATTTTGCGCTTCACATCGGCGTTTCGTTTCGTCCATTGCTTCAGTCGAGACGTCACAAATCGCCACATTACAACCTTCCACGACGAGCTGGCGCGCCAACTCGCGGCCCATTCCTGAGCCGCCTCCGGTTATTACGGCTATCCTTCCGGCAAAATCTTTCATTGAGACTACTTCCTCCGTCTATGTCTCTCTTTAGAGAGCTCTCTGTTGTTCTGGCCGCTCAATCATCGTGGGATGAAGCAAGCTCTGATCTTCCTTGCACCGCGAAATTGTCCGTAGCCGAATGGAGGGAGTATTGCAGAACGTAAGGTAATGCACAATGCAGATAGCTTACTCGAATGTAATCGCTGCTTGGCCCCCACCGTTGTGACCGCAGAGCGCATTTCGGTTCCGCGAAAGACGGCGGCCGACTACGCTAACACCGGTTCGTCGCTCGCTACCCGAATACGAATGTTTCCGCCGCGGCAACTCGTGGTATCCGCTTCCAAAAAATGCTTGGCGATGCACGTGGCCGGTCAAACCAGTC
Source organism: Bradyrhizobium sp. LTSP849 (assembly GCF_000938255.1). GTDB lineage: Bacteria > Pseudomonadota > Alphaproteobacteria > Rhizobiales > Xanthobacteraceae > Bradyrhizobium. The sequence continues at coordinate 169,810 of NZ_JYMR01000050.1, forward strand.
TTTTCCAGGCGTCGACTTCGCGGCGCACAAGCGCCCCTCAGGCCTTCGGCGCTAGATCGCTTGCCCAGGCCTTGGAAGAATCTCCGAAATCGCATGTCAAATAAACTATTTGCATAGCGAACGGCCAATCGATACTATCCGGCAACGGCGGACGGTGCCGATAGGGTTCCTTTAGAAGCCCAGTGGACCGTGACGCTTGGTAGCCAGCGCTTTGAATGTTCGCAAACTCAATGCGATGAAAGCAGCGCTACTGAAGACGGGAGGAAGAATGCAATGCCGTATTCACCGGTAAAGTCTAGTTGCCTGTTGCCTAACCTCACAAGGACGGTGGCGACCGCCGCGTTGGTTGCCCTTTTCGGGGTTGGTACCGTTCGCGCAGAGCCAAAGTATGGGCCTGGCGCCAGTGACAAGGAAATCAAGCTTGGTCAGACCGCTCCTTACAGCGGGCCAGCTTCAATATTCAGTATTAACGCCAAAGTCGAGTTGGCCTACTTCAAGATGCTCAATGAGACGCAGGGGGGCATCAACGGTAGGAGGATCAACCTGATATCGCTTGACGATTCCTACTCTCCACCCAAGACTGTTGAACAGACCAGAAAGCTGGTCGAGGACGACGAGGTACTTGCGATCGTCGGCATGGTTGGCACACTGGCCAACGTCTCGGTTGCAAAATATCTGAACTCCAAGAAGGTGCCTCAGATTCTGGGAACGACAGGTACCGACAAGCTGAACGACCCTAAGGCGTATCCATGGACGACGACATTTCTTTCGAGTCAGGATGTCGAGGGGAGGATGTACGCACGCTATATTCTAGATCAAATGCCGAAGGCACGGATCGGCGTATTGTATCAGAATGACGACTACGGGAAGGGTTATTACAATCCATTCAAGAGCGAGTTCGGCGAACGAGCCGACCAGATGATCGTTAAGGCGGAGCCCTACGAGATCAGCTCGCCAACGGTCGACTCGTATATTGTGTCCTTGAAGGCCGCTGGAGCGGATCTAGTATATCTGGCGGTCACCCCCAAATTTGCTGCACAGGCGATCCGAAAGATCTACGAGCTTGCTTGGCATCCTACCGTGATCACTCTGACATCGACGGCGTCGATTTCATCCGTGTTTCAGCCTGCTGGCCTGGAGGCCTCTAAGGGAGTATTGACGGCTCTCTGGCGCAAAGACGTCGACGATCCGAAGTGGAGTGATGACCCCGACGTCGTTGAATACCGTGCGTTCATCAGGCAATGGGTGCCAGAGTTTTCGCTTAATGATTCGACGCAAGGCTATCAGACGGCGGTAATCATCGCTGAGGTGCTCAAGCGATGCGGCGACAACTTGACTAGGGAAAACCTCATGATGGAGGCGACGAACATCAAGGGCCTTCGTCTCCCGTTGAACTTAACTGGCGTTACGATCAATGTTTCGCCCGAGGATCGAATTCCCTGGCGCTCGGCTCATATGGCCAAATTCGACGGCACGGGCTGGCAGTTCGTCACTGATCTTATGACCATCCCGCCGCGTCCGTAGTCCTCCCGGGCTTTCTGATCAAGAAGGAGGGCTGGTCGCTTCTTGAGCGATAAGCCAGGTGACGATCAATGAACTCGACCCCCGCGGGGCGGTTACAAGATCTCGCGCGAGGGCGGGGCGGCCGGTCTCGCTAAGGGTGGCGCGACCGTGATGCCGTCGGAGACCTATTCGAGGCAACGTCGCGCCATTCCATGGTCGGGACGACTTCACTTAAAGGACTATGGTCACTTAGAAAAATACTTTGCTATTGGAGGAAACATGGTGGACGGCGCCAAGCACTCGAATTGTCTCATCAGTGACTTCGATCCGTTTTGCAGGAAGTCCATGATTGATCCCTACCCCGAGTATGGGCGATTGCGGACAATCGGTCCTATCGCCCGTCTCGAGAAGTATGGGGTGTGGGCAATATCTCGATTTTCCGATGTCAACGCAGTTCTGTCGAACTCCGCGGTGTTTAGTAGTGCCGGCGGCACGGGGCTTGCTAACTATTTCAAGCAAAAGCCCTGGCGAACGCCAAGTTTATTGCTCGAAACGGATCCACCTCTTCACACGAGAACACGGGCGGTGGTGGTTCGCACCATGACTCCGGTCGCTTTGCGGAAGCTACAAGACGGCTTTCGAAGAGAGGCGGAAACTTTGGTCGAAAAACTAATAGAGCGTGGCAAGTTTGACGCCGTAACGGACCTCGCAGAGGTCTTTCCGCTATCGGTATTCCCCCAGGCGCTCGGGATCGACAGCGATAACGATGAGATGTTACTCACATATGGCGCAATGGTGTTCGCCATTTTTGGTCCAGAAGACGACTACTCCCGCGAGGCGATGTCACACGCATCTACCGTACTTCCGTGGATCGAGTCGAAGTGCCGGCGAGATGCGTTGCGACCCGACGGCTTTGGCGCGCAGATCTACGAAGCAGCGGACGCCGGAGAGATCACGCCGGAGGAAGCTCCCCTCCTCGTTAGATCCTTTTTGTCGGCCGGCTTGGATACAACAATCAGTAGTATCGGCATGGCTATCAATTGCTTTGTCCGACATCCGGAACAATGGGCGGTCCTAACCGAAGATCCTTCGCTCGCGCGAAGTGCCTTCGACGAGGTGCTTCGATTTCAGACGCCAGGCCATGCACAGTTTAGGACGACAACTGACGAAACGGACTATGCAGGCGTTAGGATCGCAAAGCACGAGAAAGTCATGCTGCTGATGGCGTCTGCCAATCGCGATGAAGCGCGATGGGAAGAGCCGGACGCTTTCGACATTAGACGCAAGCCGGGGCATATTGCCTTCGGGACAGGGATTCACACTTGTGCTGGTCAAATGCTGGCAAGGATGGAGGGCGAAGCACTGCTGAAAGCTCTGGCGAGCCGGGTCAAATCGATCGAATTGGCGGGCGAGCCAGTGTGGCGACCGACCACTGCCTTGCGCGTCTTCTCATCTCTTCCAGTCTCGGTACAAGCAAAATGAAGCTACGCGATCGGAACGTTCCTGGCCGAAAGTCTCCAGCAAGTTTCTAAAGCAGTTCATGGCAACGCTGAATCGTCAGAAGGGACATGTGATGAGTCGACCTCCTTCCAACCATCTTTGTGTTTGTGCGGTTACGGCGTTAATTGCGGCGGGGTTTAAAGTCCTAGCTCTGGATACATAGCTATCCTCTGATTATGCGTAGCAGCTGTCGCTGCAGTCATTGTGCTGGAGCGACATAAATCGTCATCCCCTCCAAGCCCACATGTACCTTTACTTGGCAACTCAAGCGGCTGTTCGATTTCCTTGACGCCGCTACGCCTTCGAGTAAGGCACTCTCTTCTTCTGACATCAACGGAAGATCGGCCATACGCTCTGGCTCGATATAAACGTGGCAAGTGGCGCACATAGCGTTGCCTCCGCATTCGGCGACGATTCCATCAACCCCGCTCGCGAGTGCGCCCTGCATTAGCGATGTACCATCCGCGAGGTCAACCGTCTGAGTAGCGTTTCTTGGGTCGACGTAGATAATCTTAGTCATGACGCGTCCGCTCTCTTTCGCACAATGCTATATAGTTAGACGAGCACGATCGACGAGGAATTCAGCACCTGGCGTAAGACGCGCGCTTCATCGAGGGTGCGTATTTGAAAGACCCCAGGAGGGGGCTCTCCAGGCACGGAAAGAGATCGGCCTCGCGCACCAACGGCGAGTGTCAGATCGTCATTCCCATATTCCCTTAGCGAGTTTGCTACGATCATTCTCCGCGTTCGATCAATGCGTTTAAAAGACTTACCCAGGTTGAGTTCGATCGCCTGGTCCGAGTAAGAGGCTCGCCGACGCAACTCGATGGAAGGCGCCCCTCGATAAGATACGTCTTTGAAAGTAGCGCATGGGTGAAGTCGATCAATGCAAATAAGCTACTCGAATAGCAAACTGTCGATAACAATCTCCCCAATTGGCTGCCTTGTCCAGTACTTTTGGTCGGGAAGCAAAACAGGCTCGTATCGTCTTGCGTCAGGAGGGGTAATGTCGTCGTCGGTCAAGGTTCCCCTCTCGTCGCATTAGATTTTGACCGATGTGCACGACAATCTGCCGCCTCAATTTTAAAGCCTCGCGGTTTCGATCAATAAATCCGCTCATGCGATGCAAAGTGCGCGCAAGTTGACTTGCCATGAAATGTGGATAGATTATTCACAAAATAGAATGGGGGATGACGCCTTGTGTGGATGCCGCGACCGGGCAAAATATGAACTTCCAGATGCCGCGCGCGGTGCGCGATTGTCGCACCTCTGTTACCGGATCGACTAGAAGAGAGAGTGTCGAGCGGCAGGATTTTAGGGGCTTCCTTCCCGGTCCATCAAGAGCCGCAGCGCGCAGACATTCTTTGGCCTTGTGCGGTTCGAGCGTCGTCGCTCAAGGGATCGTTCCTTCGTAGCATTTGCTTCTTTCCCTGGACGCTGTGGTCATAGGCGACCGGCGCGATCCTCTTCTTCTCATCAATCGCTTGCCGGTCGGATGCTACGATGAATCGCCGCACGAAGATAAGCACCTCTCAATTTCGGACCTAGATGCATTGCAGATCAATCTACGCGGCAGGGCCTGAAGCGAGAACAGGCAAGGAGAGGAATTAAGTGTACCCATCCGAGATCGAGGGTTACGTGGCGCCTTGCACCGTTCAGGAGGCTACGGAGGCCTTTGCGAAGTGGGGTGAAGAAACCCACTACATTGCGGGCGGCCAAAGTCTAATGCAGGCCGTGAAATCGCGCATGATCCGCCCGAGGTGCTTGGTAGATTTGCAGAAGATCGTCTCGATCCGGGGGCTGCATGAGGACGGTTCCGGCCACCGTATCGGTGCGATGACCCGCTATTGCGACATCGCCAGTAGTCGTCGCCTGGGCGGAGCTTTTGCAGCCCTGGTCGATGCTGCAAGCCATGTCGGCGATCGTCAGGTTCGCCACCGCGGAACAATCGGCGGCAGTCTGTGCTGGAACTACATCTCCGCATGCATGCCGGTGAGTAACCTCGCAATCGGATCGCAAATGAGCTTGGTCTCACTATCCGGAGCAACTCGCGAACTCGGCGTCGACGCATTTCTCGGCGCGCCGATGGAAACCAGTCGTGATGAGGGTGAGATTCTGCTGTCGATCAAGCTGCCGCAGCCTGCTGGGCGCGCCGGCAGCGCCTACCGGAAATGGAGCCTCCTGACTGACGGGCTTCCCGTGATCGGGGTTGCTGCCTTCCTCGTACTCGACGAGACCGACCGCTGCGCGCTGGCTCGAATAGCGGTGACGGGCCTTGAAAGCGGGCCTACGAGAGTGCCCGCAGCGGAGCGTGCCTTGTTGGGCCTAGCAGGCTCGGATCGTGCGGAAATAGAGACGCTATTGAAAGACAGTGCAAGCTCGCTCCAAATCCACTCAGATGAAGCTGGCGACGCAGAGTACCGAAAGGTTTTGTTCCGTCAGCTGAGTCTCGAAGTGGTCACTATGGCTTTCGATCGCGCGCTCGGGAGTAAAAAATGAAAGCAGAAGTTTCGATCACGATAAACGGAATTGCATACAGTCGGACTATTCCAATCAGAATGCTGCTGGTTGACTTCATTCGATACGAAGCGGGGCTCACCGGCACGCATGTTGGATGTACGTTCGAAGGGGTCTGTGGCGCGTGTACGGTTCACCTCGATGGTGACGCGATCAAAGCGTGTCTCATGCTGGCGGTCCAAGCAGATGGCCGAAGCGTCACGACCGTGGAAGGTTTGGCCAAGGGGAATGAGCTGCACCCGCTGCAAGTTGCCTTCAACCAGCATCATGCTCTCCAGTGCGGATTCTGCACGAGCGGGATGTTGATGTCGAGCCTAGATCTTATCGAGAAGAACCCTGAACTGAGCGAGGAGACGGTCCGGCATGGGCTCGTGGGAAATATTTGCCGATGTGCGGGATACGCCAACATCGTGGATGCGATCTTGGACGTTGCGCAGGAGCGGGGATCATGAGCGGGAGCAATAATAAATTGAAAGATAAGCAGGCAGACGGCATCGGCGCTCGGCTTCCTCGCAAGGAAGACATTCCAATCCTTAGGGGCGAAGGGCACTATTTTTCGGACATTGCGGTCGAACGACAACTGCACGTGATGTTCCTTCGCTCGGTACACTCTCATGCGCGCATTTTGTCTATCGATACGTCGGCGGCAAGTCAGATGCCGGGAGTAGTTGCTGTGGTTACCGGCGCCATGCTCCAGGACGAAATCCTGGCTCTTCCGCAGGCAAGTACCTCGGCCGGACTTCCAGGGAGACTTCCGACATTCTGGCCGCTTGCCGTAGACAAGGTGAAGTTTCACGGAGAGCCCGTCGCGGCGGTTGTGGCGGAGACGCCCTATCTGGCCGAGGACGCGCTTGAAGGGATCACGGTCGAGTACGAACCTTTGCCATATGTAGGAGATATGGAGGCTGCCCTTGAGCCGTCATCACCACTTGTTCACGAGGATTGGAAAGATAACGAGATCTTTAGATCTAACTATCAGGCGCTCCGAACGGCGGATGAGCACGCGGCTCACATCAAAGAGGCTAGGCGCCGGATCGCTGAGGCACCGTTTGTAGTGAAGCAGCGGTTTAGGACGCATCGATGTGGCGTTACAGCTCTTGAACCGCGGGGAGCGCTGGCCGTCTGGGACAACAGAGACGGACTGACAATTTGGATGACGACGCAGCGGCCTCATGCGCAAAGAGCGTGTTTTGCCGACGTGCTTCAGTTACCCCTTTCTAAAGTTCGTGTCATTACTCCACGAAACCAGGGCGGCGGCTTTGGAATGAAGGCGTCAGTTTACCGTGAGCCACTGTTGGTTGCCCATCTTGCGAGATGCCTGCGGCGTCCTGTGCGATGGCTGGAGACTCGCGAAGAGAACTTGATGAGTGCCGGGCAGGAGCGTGATCAGATACACGACCTCGAACTGGCAGCGGACGCCGAGGGAAATCTCGTTGCTTTGGCTGACCGGATAGTAGCTGATGCCGGCGACGCTTGCTTGGGCGGTAGTTGGGCCTTTCCGATAGCGAACGTCGGGGGCTTGCGGCTGCCAAATGCCTACGAGATACCATTTTGCGACATCGAACTACGCGTAGCGGTAACCAACAAGGCGGCGTTATGCGGAGCCCGCGGTCTTGGGATCTATCCGGGAAGGTTCGCATTGGAGCGGGCTATCGACATGCTGTCATGGAAGATCGGTATGGAGCCGGCGGAGTTCCGACGAAAAAATTTCATTACAACGTTTCCGGCACGTTTATCGACCGGTCTTGGGTACAGTAACGGAGACTTCCTGAAGACGTTCGATAGGTTGATAGAAACCGTGGATATTGCCGCTTTCCGCGAGCGGCAGAAAGAAGCTTGGAGTCAGGGACGTTTTCTCGGGCTCGGCATCGCCGTGGGCGCAGAAGTCTCGGGTGTCGACAGTCTATCATATGTGTCGATGATGGGAACACCCAGCTATGCTTCGGTCGAAGTACGAGTAGATCCAGAAGGTCATGTTCAGATTTTCTACGGTGACGGCCCATCCGGTCAGGGTGAGGAGACCACGATTGCTCAGGTCGTCGCTGAAGAGCTAGGCATCGATTCAGAAAACGTGTCCATAATAGTGGGCGACACGCAAACATCCACCTTCGCTCCCGGAACAGTTGCTTCGCGCGGAGCCGCAATGGTGTTGCCTTCCGTTGCGATGGCCTGCCGGAGTTTGAAGAAGAAGATAGTGCGCGTCCTAGCCCACGATGTCGCGATCGCAGCCGACGAAGACGATTTTATCTTTGCGGACGGCTATGTGATGCATCGTGGAAACAGCAATATCAGGCTCAGTTTTGCTGAGCTTGCATTCCGCATCGTAATGAAACCGATCAATCTTCCGCCGGGTGATTCCGGAGGGTTGGATGAGCGAGCGACATTTGAGTCGACCAGAGGAAATATCTGCTTCGGTGCACATGCTGCTTTTCTGGAAGTCTGGCCGGAAACGGGGCGTGTAAAGATCGAGCGCTATGTTACGTCGGACGATGCCGGAGTGGTCGTCAACCCTCTGATTGTTGAGGGACAGATCCAAGGGGGGGTGGTTCAGGGTATTTCGAATTTCTTCTTCGAAGAGTATGTCTACGACAATCAGGGACAACAGATGACCTCAACGCTGGAAGCCTACAAGATTGCAACGGCTGCCGATGTTCCACGGATCGAGATGTACCACGATGCGGGGACGCCAAATCCAACCAATCCGCTCGGAACCCGGGGGATAGGCGAGGGTTGTATTGCGCCGGTGCCTGGTGCACTCGGCAACGCGATCAGCGACGCCCTGCGTCCTCTTGGTATCGAGATCACGGACCTGCCCGTCCGCCCGCCGACGCTATTCCGCCAGATCGATGCTTCACGCCAGCGCAAACAGCAAGCGTCGTGAACAAACCTGGTTGCCAACGCGATGGAGCGACCTGCAGGCCCTCATCCGCTGCGAGAACGTTCGAAGTGGAGTCTTGCAGACAGAAACCGTCTTGACAGAAAATGCAAATAAGCTATTCGTATGTAGAATAGCCTCAAAAGCTGTCCGAACCAAGCATTTGCGGGTCGCCTTTTCCGGGCCTGCCATCACTACGGGCTGCTAGCTGTGGCAAGTCGCTGGCCCGAGCAAGCTGCAAGCCATAACTCGTAGAGCCGCAGCAATCTTGCTGGGTTGAGAAGAGGGCTCCGAGCAAAGGAGCCCCAAAACAAGGAGAGAAACATGAATAAGCATGAGCCCAGTCTGCGTCCCTCGTATCCCGGCTATTCGCTGAAAGAGCGCGATCGCCGGTGGGCGTTGGCCCGAAGGCTCATGGATGAAGAGGGGTTGGATGGGCTTTTGGTCGCAGGGCAAGCGAACCGGGGGGCTCCGAACGTGGCTCCGGACGTGTACCTTTCCAACGATCGCGCCGGAGGCTGGTTAATCTTCCCGCGCAAGGGCGTTCCATCATTGCTGTCGTGGAACGGCATGCACATACTCTGCCATGCGGTCGAAACGAAACTTGGGCATGCTCCTTGGATTACGCCTGAAAACTTTTGGCCGACTAAAGATCCAAAAAATCTGAAGAAAGTCTTCGAGGCTGAGGGCCTGCAGTCGGCGCGGATCGGCATCATTGGCCTTGATGGAGGCGGACCGCGTCTAGAAAGCGCGATTTCCCAATCCGCCTGGGAAAATATTCAGGAGGCCTTGCCGAACGTCAAGTTCGTCAAGGTTTGGCATAAATTTGCTCGAATGATCGTAGAATTGGGCTCCGAGGAAATTGAGGTTCTCAAACAGTGTGCGGACGCTGGAGAGCGGATGTCTGAAGCGTTCGTTGACGCCGTTAAGGTGGGTGCGAACGAGACTGACGTTTATTCAGCCGTGATGGCCGCATGCGTTGACGCTGGAGCGAACTGCTCCGGCTTTATCATCCATAGCGGCCCGAATACCCCTGCGTGGGGATTCCCCGACTGGCTCGTGCGTCCGGTCCGGCCGCGAGCACTCCAGAAAGGCGACATCGTGCAATGCGAGTTGTTTCCAAGCTACGGAACCATGGAGACCCAGCAGCAAGTTTGCGTAGCCTTGGGAGACGTACATCCGGATCATCTGAAGGCTGCCGAAGTGGCGAGGCAGGCTTACGAGGTCGGGCTGAAGAAGCTCCGTGTCGGGGTTACCTTCGGTGAGGTTAGTGAGGCAATGGATGCTGTCGTCAAGGGGGTTGGTGGTTGGTTCGTCACGCCGCATATTCATTCACTGAACCCGATCGCAATTATGGCGGGTCTCTCCTCCTATGGAATGGACAAGTTCTCTGAAGCTGGCCGATATCCGCCGGTGGCTGAGAAACCCATGATTGGCGCTGATATCGTCATCAAGGCAGGAATGTCATTTGCGTTCGAACCGAATTGTCATCTCGGCGACCGGCGCATTAACATTGGTGGTACCGTTCTGGCCACCGACGCGGGACCGATCGAGCTCAATAAGGTTGCCAATCGCATGGTGATGAAGCCGGCCTAGAGACGGCCGGCCGCGCAAGGAAATGCTAAGCCGGATGATCTTGAGCAGGTGTTTCATTGCGACGCTTGCGACAGAGCGCATCGCAGAGAGTCACATCCGGCTTAGCCTGTCACTTTAGCTCACCGCAGAGCACATCTCAGTATTCGCTTAGGGATCGGCGGCTCCGCGTTCGTAACCTGACCAGATATCCAATTTGCGGTGAGGTTCGGCCCCCTTCGCGAGGCTGACGCGAGCACGCGCTCCAGCCTACCAGTTTGCTCAAGCTTCGGAGTGCAGGATGCAGTTGAACGGTGTCGCCGTTTTCGTCACCGGTGGGGGCTCCGGACTGGGGGCCGCTACCGCCCGTGCGATGGCCGCGAAGGGCGCGAAAATAACTGTCCTCGACCAAAGCAAGGGAAATGCGGAAAAAGTGGCGACCGAGTTGAGGGGGGTCGCGATCGAGGCAGACGTCACCAGTGAGGAGCAAGTGAAGGCTGGCTTGGCAGAGGCAGAAGCCGCGCATGGCGTTGCTCGTGTGCTGGTGAATTGCGCTGGCATCGGCGGTACGCAGCGACTGCTCGACAGGGACGGCATCATCTACCCGCTCGAGAAGTTCCTTCGCATTATCAGTGTCAACCTAGGCGGCACCTTCAACTGCGTGCGGCTATTCGCTCAACGCCTAGTGTCAGTCGAGGCTATTGGTGAGGAGCGTGGCGTTATCATCAATACCGCGAGCGTTGCCGCCTTCGAAGGTCGGGGCGATGGGATTCCCTATGCGGCTTCGAAAGCGGGGGTGGTCGGCCTTACGCTGCCGGCCGCGCGTGACCTCGCCGAGTACAAAATAAGGGTCAATACGATTGCGCCTGGCTCGTTCGAAACTCCTCTGTTGCTGGGTCTGCCGGAGGAGTACCGGAAGCGTATCGGTGAACTTGTGCCTCATCCGGCGCGGCTTGGGCATGCCTCGGAGTTCGCCGGACTCGCTGTTCACATTGTCGAGAATGGAATGTTAAACGGTGAAACCATCCGCCTCGACGGAGCCTATAGATGAGCATCTTGGTAAGCGGCATTAGAGCCGCTGTTGGGTAGAATACTTGACCGTCGAGTGCACGAAATCGTTGCCCAAGCAGACACCGCTAGTCTAGAGGTCGATCCCGCGCTTGCGATGTCAATGATCGCGCAAACAAGCCGATACGAGGCTCGAGGTAGTAGTTTTTCAGTTGTGTGTTGGTTCGCTTTCGCGAGACGCCCGTTCGAGAAACTTGGATGAGCCCTAGTTTTCAGAAATGTTGGCTTCTTCAATTATCGCCCGCCACTTGGCCCGTTCGGCTGCAACCGCCGCTTCCATTTGATTTGGCGTCATTCGTTCGATCTGAAGGCCCAATTCAGCATATTGATTGACGATATCCTGATCTTGCAGCCCTTCGTTTACTGACTGATTGAGCTTTTCCATAACCGCAGTTGAGGTATTTGGCGGCGCGAACAATCCAAACCAGGTAGTTAGGACGAGACCCTTGTAGCCAGTCTCTTCGAAAGTCGGGACATCCGGTAAAGAGGAAGAACGCTCCTTGGAGCCGATGGCCAAAATGCGCATTTTACCCTCTCGAACGAACGGCAACGTTGAAGACATGTTGTCGATAAAAAACTGCGCATCGCCCGAGAGCACGGCCAGCAGTGCCGGCGCCGCGCCGTTATAGGGAATATGAACAGGTCCAATTATGCCGGCAGCCTTCATGAGCAGGAGGGTAGCGACATGAGCGCCGATGCCATTCGAGGCGTAACTTATCCTTTCCGCATTGGCATTTACGTACGAGACAAACTCCTTCATGTTGCGGGCGGGAAAATCAGCCCGCACGGTCAATACAAGCGGGGCGACCGCCAACAGAGCGATTGAACGAAGCTTTTCGGGCTCATATGCGATGGACTTCTGAATGAACTGATTGACTATAATCGGAGTGGGGGGCGAACTTAGAAGAGTGTACCCGTCCGGCTGTGCTCGGTAGACAAAATTCGACCCAATTGATCCCGATGCCCCAGGCCGATTTTCGACGATCACGGCGCAGTTCAACCGCTGATGAATCTTTTCGCCGATTTTCCTTGTAACTAAATCGGCAGTACCGCCTGCCTGGTACGGTACCGTGATCGAAACATTGCGACGCGGATAACCTTCAGCATCTGACTGTGCCCGAGTTTGGCCCGAGAGTGATGCCGTTAGGAGCACAGTCGCTGCAATTGTTTGAGTGATGAATCGATTTGCACTCACTGCGTTCCTCCGGTTGTTGGTGCCTCTTCGGAAAATTGTACGTCATACCGTTCCGAGGCTACCTTGGTTGATTATTTGCTAAACAAATAGAGTATTTGAAAATATGGCAACGCCGGAATGAAGTCAATTTGGGTGCTTGCGGGCAATGCAGGCCGCGTTAGCCGTTAGGCAGCAGGTTACGTGCGACTGCAGTCGGGTACAAGGCAGCGCTGGTTGGATTGCCACTCGCTTGCGCTCGACGGCAGATCGCAAGGTATCATCGCGAACGTTCAACACCCGAGCGTGACGGCGACAGAGATCGTGCTCGGGGAATCGCCCGGCGACGGAGCGCATGACGCCGCAGAAGAATGATTGCAATGATTGCCTCGATAAGCGCTGGTCTTCGAGAGGGCCGTAAGGCCCATCGCGCTACCTTCGTGGGACGTGGATGATTATCTGCGCTCGGACGGGACCGTGACGCAGGTCTTAACGGCTTGGACGACGACCGTAATTTCTTTGGAAGTGCCCCAACCCGACGGGTTCCAATGTTTTCACCGCTGTCAGGCAGGCGAAGGCTCGACTCGACAAATGGAGCTGGCCGATATTGCAAATAAGATATTCGCAGTGAAAATAGAGCGGAACCCAGGGCGCATTTTGGTGCCGATCGCGTCCGCCACCAGGGAAGTATTTCTAAGCTCATTGTTGGGTTTGCCGTAGGAATACCGAAAGCGCATCGGTGATGCGAGAGGTTGCCCCCCACAGCGACCGGCGGTTCGGAGCTGCTCTGCCATCTCAAGAACTGACCGTGCGATATCATCGATCGGCGCGGAATTTGGGGCTGCGCCCTACGCCCGATATATGCAGGCTTGACTTATTCGCCCGTCGAATATCTTAGTTGGGTGTTCGTACTGTTCCGATTCTAGGTCTGCATATGACAAAAGCCGGCAAGAAGAGACTTCCGAAGGATAGACAGTTCATCGCGGCTCTCGCGAAGGGGTTAGAAGTCCTGCAATGCTTCAGCCCCTCGACCCCGGAACTGGGGGCAAGCGAGATAGCCCGCATGACGGGAATGCCGCAGCCGACAATTTGGCGGATTTGCTACACCCTTATCCAGCTTGGCTTTCTCGTTGTGCTCCCCGGCCGGCAGACGATGCGTCCCGGGATCCCGCTGCTTGGTCTTGGTCATGCAGTTCTGGCGGGGTTGCCGATAGGCGATCTCGCACTACCGGATATGCAATCGATCGCCAGCCGTTACGAAGGTGCCGTTTCGCTGGGAGCGCGCGACGGACTTAGCATGATCTACCTGCAGCGATGCCAAGGTTCGGCAATTATCCTGGCAGATCTGAGAGTGGGATCGCGTGTTCCGATGGCGACTTCCGCCACGGGCTGGGCCTATCTCGCCGGACTGGAGACTGCGGAGCGCAACAAGTTGATGGCGGAGCTGAGCGCGTCGCTGGGCAGACAGTGGTCTACGATCGAACCGAAACTTACGACCGCACTCCGCCAATTCGAGAAGCAGGGCTATATCGTCAACAAGGGATCGCTGCACGCGCGGATCAACAGCGTTGCGGTCCCGGTCAAATCATCTGACGGTTCCATCACCCTGTCTATCAGTTCGGGTGGCATCAGCGAGTTATTCAACTCGGAAATGTTGGCGGAAATCGGTTCGGAACTCAAGGTATTGGCCACTAAGCTCGGACCACTGCTGTCCTACCAGCCGACGACTTGATTGCTGTTGTGGCCTCACTCTGTCTCTAGCGATTCTGCGAAGACAGGACCGTGGCAATAATACTTGAGGCCAATGAGACTTGTGCGTCCGGCTCCAGTCTTGCCGCGTGACGGAGATACTCCTTGACCCCTTGCAATGCGGCGGCGGTATTTTTCAGCATGAGATCCACCAGTTCGTCGCTTGCCGTTCCAAGCGAATCCGACGGCACTACCTGACCCACAATTCCGATCTCGGCGGCCTGCCGCGCGGAAAGTCGTTGTCGGGAATAGACGAGGTGGCTGATTGCCTTGTAAGGGATCCGTCCGGCCAGCGCAGAAATCACCAGCGTCGGCGGAATACCGTGGTCCATTTCAGGGACGGCGAACACCGCGCTCTCGCTTGCGATCGTGAGATCGCACAGCGCCGCCAGGGCGCAGCCGACGCCGAGGGCCTCGCCTTGCACTACGCCGATGATGGGCGCGCGACACGCGCGGAAGGCCTGATAGAGACGAAGCGGCCCCTCGGCAATCGTCTGGCGAAACGCTAGCGCTGTCGCGGTGGCGCGATCGATGGGAGGAGATTTGCGGCCGCGGCAAAAATGATCGCCGTTTGCGCGCAGGCGCAAGAGCTTGATTTCGGAGCCGACATTTCTGAGCGTTTGCTCCAAGATCTGCGCCATGTCCTCGGTGACGATATTCCCGGTTTCTGGGCTATTCAACACGAGTTCGAGGACGGCGTCCTTCTGCTCGATCACGATTGAAGACGGCATCGGAATCTCCGGTTCTATGATATCTGGGCGGCGCGCGCCGATTGAATGGAGGCCCAAACCCTTGCCGGGGTTGCGGGCATTTCGATATGCTCAACGCCGGACGACTTCAAAGCGTCGATGAGCGCGTTCATGACCACCGCGGTGGCGGGGGTTATTCCGCCTTCGCCGCCACCCTTGATCCTCAGGCGATTGTCGGGGTGTGGAGTTGGATCTTCCACCAGAAAAACGTTGAAACTTGGGAGATTGTCGGCATGCGGCACGCCGTAGTCCATGAACGACGCCCCGAGCACCTGGCCGGTCGCTGCGTCGACTTCGATGCCCTCGTGTAGTGCTTGTCCGACGCCTTGTGCGATGCCACCGTGCACCTGACCGTCCACCACAAGAGGATTGATCGGCTGTCCGACGTCATCGACCGTTGTGTAGTTCTGAATCTCAATCACACCTGTCTCGGGATCCACCTCCAGCTCGCAAACAGCGCAGCCGGTAGGGTAGGCGGGAATGCGGACTTCGATGGTTTCAGTAACCGTGAAGGCGTTTCCCATCTGTGTGGGAAGGCTACCGTCTTCGAGATGCTTTGCGATATCGAAGATGCTCAGTTTTTTGTTGCAGCCAGTCCTGGTGAAATGACCTTTCTCGAACCTTATGTCTTCGGGTTTCACGTTGACCAGCAAGGCATAGACGTCTTTTCCTAATTCGATCAGCTTATGGCACGAGCGGTCGAGCAGTGCGCCCATCAATCTTGCTGAACGGTCCGAATGCGATCCGCCCCCTTCCGACACAAAGCGGGTATCGCCGGTGAGGAGGCGGACATGATGCACGTCTATGTCGAGCAAAGCTGCCGTTACCTGAGCGAAAGTTGTCTCGTGACCCTGGCCCGAAGACTGGGTGCCGCAGATAACTTCGACGATCCCCTCCGGCTTGACCGTCAGGACGACCCGCTCCCGTTGGGCTCCCACCGGCGATTCGATATAATTTGCTACACCAATGCCACGTAGCATACCTCGAGATGCGCTGTCGGTGTGGCGTTTATCGAAGCCATCCCAATCGGCGGCTTTCAAAGCTTGATTCATATTGCCGATCAGATCGCCACTGTCATAGGTAAGACCGGTCGCCGAGCGATATGGCATGCGCGATTTGGGAATAAGGTTGCGGCGGCGCATTTCGATGCGATCGATGCCTAGGCGTTCTGCCGCTACGTCGATCAAACGCTCCAACGCGAGATGGGCCTCGGGTCGTCCCGCGCCCCGATAAGGGCACGTTGACGTGGTGTTCGTCAGGATGCCCCGGGTTTCGACCAGGACACTTCCTATGTCATAACACGTCGGAACAATCCTCTGGCCGTTGCCGGCCGGTGCGAATGAAACTGGATAAGCACCGAGATTGAAGAATTGCTCGGATTTCATCGCCAGGATGCGACCATCTGCATTGAGGGCGATCGTCGCTCGCGTGGTTTGTCCACGGCCTTGATAATCGACCAGGAAAGCTTCGGTCCGATCGCTGGTCCAGCGCACCGGATGTTGGAGTTTTCGCGATGCCCAGGCAACTAACACCACTTCCAAATTAAGCGCCGTGCGAGGCCCAAATCCGCCGCCGACATCCGGCGATATGACGCGCATCTTGTTCGGAGGAACTCCAAGCGCCTGGGCAAGAGCACGCCGCTGCCTCATGACGCCTTGGCTTCCTGCGACGACCGTATATCCTTCATTTTCGTCAAAGGAGCTGAAGGCGGATCGCGGCTCCATCTGGCAGTTCACGATGCGTTGGTTTCGGAACGTGCGTTCCAGGACGAGATGCGCCTCGGCGAAAATGCGCTCGACGGCTGCCTTGTCGCCCATGGTCGCGGACAGCGCGAGATTTCGAGGCGCATCCGTCCAGAGTTGAGGCGCATCTGGCGCGTAGGCGTCGAGTTCGCGCACGATGGTGGGCAGTACATCGTAATCGACGTCCACCAGTTCTGCTGCATCGCGGGCTTGCGCCAGCGTATCGGCGACGACGAACGCGACCGCCTCGCCGACGAAGCGGACGCGATGCTCCGCGAGTGGTGGCTGCCCCCATTCGCGGATCACTGCATCTGGCGCTGCTGTAAACCAAGGTGCGGATGGATCGATGGCTCCGGGCGGATTGGAGGCATGATTAACTGGGGAATGCCCGTCAGCACGATAGTCTGCAGCCGTCAGAACCGCGCGAACACCAGGAGCATCCCGAGCCGCGTGCACAGATATCGTCTTAATCGCAGCATGTGCATGGGGCGATCTGACGACAAAGGAGCGTAACGCGCCCTTGGGCGCGAGGTCGTCCGTATAGCGCCCCTTGCCCTGGATAAGCCGGACGTCTTCCAGCCTCGGCAACCATCTATCGAGCTTGACTTCCATCAGTTCATCCCGTCGCAGCGTACATCCACCTCCTGGCCCGATCCCGCCGCCGTCAAACGCGGCTGAAAAATCCGACCAATTTGGTGGAATGTGGCCTTCAATTCTCAATTCGAATAATCTATCCGATTATACCTTGCCTACGAAGCGACTTTGTCAAGCGCGAATTAGTGCAGGACTTCGTTGTGGACGACGGGCAAACCATCATCATCGAGCGCGGCCGCGCGATGGTAGCCGATAGCGTCTTGGAGGCGGGAGAGCCAATCTCGGTCTTGACCGCAGTGTCCTCTACCGCGTTGCCGCCAGCAGCCGGCTGGTCTGGTCTGAAGCCGTCAGCATGCACAGGTGACCCGCATCCAGAACGTGCGTTTCCACCGCTGGGTCCTTCTTCATCTCCTCCAAAAAGAATGCAAATGGTGGGAAGTTGAAACCTTGACAACGGATGTACGTCGTAGGAATTGCTGGCTGCTGGTTCAGGCCAAGGAGGGGTTGGTAGAGCGTCCTCCAAGGCTGGTTGGTCAGACGTTCCTTGACGAACATCAGTATCGCGGCTGTCGCGGGCCCGAAGGCTTCAAGAGGCGGGGGAGGCACCGGCATATCCGCATTTTTCGCATTGTCTAGTTTTTCCCGCCTTGCGGGCTCAATAAAGTCGATGAGCGCCTTCGATTCGGTTGGGACGAAGGCGTCGAGGTAGATAACCGATCGGATCCGTGCAGGTATTCGCGAGCGGACACCTGTGATGACCATGCCGCCATAGCTCCACCCGACGAGATCGACGTTGGCAAGATCCTCCATTTCGATGTGGGCGATAACATCTTCGACGTGAGTGTCGAGACCGACCGTCCCGCTGCTGACGTGCCGTCGTTCGCCAAGGCCGCTGAGTGTAGGTGCCGAGACGGTGTGCCCCATCGCGCGCAGACTTCTGGCGACATCGCGCCACACCCAACCCCCATGCCACGCCCCGTGCACAAGCACGAAGGTTCTCGCCGAAAGATTTGCGGACAAAACTTATCTCCAGGTTGGAGGATGATTGAGGGGCGGCCCTTAGGAACCGCTCTGCCAACGATAGTGGCTCGCCAGCATGTCCGGTCTTCGTCGACCGACCGTTGCATGACGCAGGGCGGCGTCTGTCCGGCGGTCAAATTTCTCGGATCGCTCGCGGATTCCATTGTTTTGGCTGTAATCGCCACGACAGCGACCCCAACCGTACATTTGGTTACATCCACCGCGTCACCTCCCGTTTTTCTCAAAAACTCCCTTGAGTCGAAGCTTTTGTCGGGCTATTTGCATTGCAAATGCATCATTTGATTTTTATTGACTCCGCCGCGCGATGTCAATCTTATGAAGCCAACATCATGTGCCGCCGCTGCCGCTAGACGTAAAACGGCGTGATTGACACATAAGGCCGCTCGATGACCGCGGACAGCGGACGCGCATCGTCACCGGCTTGTGGATGTGCACCACCCCCGTCGAAGTGGGGCGGGAGGAAGCCAAAGGGATTGAAATGTACCAAAAGGATGCAGTCATTGTCGGCTACGCCGAAACCAAAATCGTCGACAAGAGCGATAGAGACATATGGGAACTGAGCGCTGAGATTCTCGAGAAGGTCATTATTCAGACCGGAATTGAGAAGGACGAAATCGATGGTCTGGTATTGTCGTCTTCGATGACGGCTGCCGGCAGCGTATTTTGGTCGCAAACCAACGCTGACATGCTTGGCCTCGACCTCAAATTCACCCAGACCGTCGACATCGGTGGATGCGCGCCGCTGGGATCTGTCGCGCGAGCCGTGATGGCGGTCAATGCCGGCCTGTGTACTAACGTCCTATGCCTGTTCTCCGATACGCAGGCGACCGAAGACAACAGGAGAGTGCGCGCTTTTCAGCAGGAATGGACCAACTCACTTGGTTACATGGGACCGCCGGCGGCGTTCGGCTTTATCACCAGGCGATACGAGCATCAGTTCGGCCTTGACTATGCAGCGCTTGGAAAGCTTGCCGTCGCGCAACGCAACCACGCCATTCTCAACGACATGGCGGTTGAGAAGCTGCGCAAGCCGATCACGGTTGATGACTACTTGAACTCCCGCATGATCGCAGACCCAATTCGGCTTCTCGATTGTGTCATGGTCTGCGACGGTGCCTCAGGGGTCCTGGTGACGAGCCGCAAGAATGCGGAACGCAAGGGATTCTCGAAAATCGTGGTGCCGATCGGCTACGGCGAGCGTACCAATTTTCGCGCAAGCGAAGCCATCATTGACATCACCGATACCGGCCATCGAGCAGCAGGTGAAGCGGCGCTCTCGCAGGCTGGCGTCAAGCTTTCGGATTTCGGCTCATTCCATCCCTATGATGACTTCATCATCGCGATTGTCATGCAGCTCGAAATGCTCGGGTTCTGCAAGCCCGGACAGGGATGCGACTACGTGAGGGAGAGAAGCTTCTCCTTCGACGGCGATCTTCCGCTCAATACCGGCGGCGGCCAGATATCCGCCGGCCAGTGCGGCCTTGCGGGTGGCGGAACCAACCTCGTCGAAGCCGTGCGACAGATGTTTGGTGAAGCGGGCAGCCGGCAAGTGTCGGATACGAAAACCGCGCTCGTGACGGGAATTGGCGGTATTCCATATGGGCGCAACTGGGCAACCAGCGCTGTCATGGCGCTGACCGCGAACGGGTAGGGGATAAACCATGACACAATTAAACAATACGACCGAAGTCGTTCGCGATCCTCCCGCGCCGCGCAGCTTCTCGAAAGCATTTTGGGATGCGACCCGCGAGAAGCGCCTGCTGCTTCAGTACGATCCTCGCAACAAGAAATATCAATTCATCCCGCGCCCGACCAGCATCTATGACGGACGACGTCAGCTGGAATGGCGCGAGGCGTCAGGGCGAGGTGAGATTTTCTCATTCCTGATTGCCTCGCATGCCAATCCTCCCTTCCGCGGTCACACTCCATTTGCGATCGCGTTGGTTACACTCGAAGAAGGGGTGAACATCATGGCCAATATCGTGAATTGCGAGCTCGATAAAGTCAGGATCGGACTGCCGGTAAAACTGTCGTGGCTGGCGCTTGCTAACGGCGCGAATCTGCCGACGTTCGAGCCTCTGGATTAGGGAATCGGCTGTCAACTCGACCTGATCGTCGAGCCGCAATCTGGCAACAAATCCGCCGATCACAGCAAGTGATCGCAATTCGCTTTCAAAACGAAAATTGCCTTGGAAGGAAATCATGGCGTCAATCAGTGAGAGAGCGTGCTCTTTATGCGGATGGAGACGCCTGCCATACGCGGGCGCTATCGCGCTCATTGTGGGCGTGAGTATTGCGGCAACGCCGCTCGCTCAGGCGGAATCGAAGTATGGTCCCGGTGTAACCGACAAGGAAATTAAGCTTGGCCAGACCGCGCCTTATAGCGGGCCGGCGTCAGCATTTAGCACGACGGCCCGCGTCGAAAACGATTACCTTAAAATGATAAACGAGGCTGGAGGAATCAACGGTCGAAAGATCAATATGATTTCGCTGGATGATGGATACAGTCCGCCGAAGACGATCGAACAGACACGAAAATTGGTTGAAGGCGAGGAAGTCCTTGCAATTGTCGGTACGGTCGGAACCCTCGCGAATGTCACGGTAGCCAAGTATCTCAATTCCAAAAAGGTGCCGCATCTGTTCGGTACAAGCGGTTCAGCAAAGCTGAATGATCCAGTCCACTATCCATGGACCGTACCATTCTTTGCTTCCCAGGATGTCGAAGGAAGGACGTACGCCCGTTATATCTTGCAGACCAAGCCGGACGCAAAAATAGCGATCCTTTATCAGAATGACGACTACGGCAGAGGATACCTGGATGCATTCAAGGCGGAGCTAGGCGACAAAGCATCGAAAATGATCGTCAAGGAAGAACCTTACGATGTGACATTTCCAACAATCGACTCTCAAATTGTTTCATTGAAGGCGTCTGGAGCGGATGTTTTTTTTCACGCGACGACACCCAAATTCGCTGCTCAAGCGATCCGAAAGACCAGTGAAATTGGTTGGAAGCCGCTGCAAATCATTCCGACGGCAGTGGCTCAGATTTCAAACGTCCTGCAACCCGCAGGCTTAGAGGCTTCAGCGGGAGTTTTGACGGCGGTTTGGCGAAAGGAGCCAAGCGATCCGAGGTGGGCGGACGATCCTGAAATAGCGGATTATCGCGCGTTCATGAAACAGTGGGCTCCTGGCGAACCCGTAGAGGACGGGTTTTCAATGAATGGTTACGTGACAGGAAAAATGATCACCGAGCTTTTGAAAAGCTGCGGTGATGATCTATCACGTGAAAATCTGATGAAGCAGGCGACCACCGTGAAGGATCTACACCTGCCGCTCTTCCTCGCCGGGATCAATCTTAATATTTCGAAGGACGATCGAGTGGCATGGCGGTCGTCGCGCATCGCGAAATTCGATGGCAAGGGATGGGAATTTATAAGCGACCTCCTGACTATCCCGGCGGCGGCGCAATGATGCCGTGGCATCCCTAATTGCCTTCGACGAGACAGGATTCTCCCAGAATGGAGCGCTTCGTGCGAAGCGCTCCATTTTTTTGGCCGAGCGGCTTAAGCTACACCGCACAGTGATCGCTCAACGGCGTTTGTTTCCCAAAGCGCTCTAAAGCGTTGATCGTTCGCGCTGGCCCGGCAGATCTTGGAAATGTTCCACTTGCGAATGCCGTCGCGTTCAATGGCAGACTGCCGTTTGTCGATTCATGCGCGCTTTTCGCGATCGCTAAAACCTTGGAGCATCTCTTTCAACGCATGAATGCCGCGCAGTTGGAGCATCGAGATATCAGAGGAGCGAGGCTCTGCCCCCCCGATTCGAAACTATTAGAAGGAATGGCCAGGAAAATGAAGTCCCCCGACCTCGCTTAGTGATCGGTCAAGCCCGGGGCCACCGGCGGATGTGCGTGGAAGCAACACCGGTAACAATACGGCTCCTTTCTACAGTCCGCTAGGCGACGTCAGTCGTACCAACTATGTCGATGTCCCGACGCTAGCAAAAATTATACCGCGATTTCACGGTAAGGATTCCTCTGCGTCTCTCTGAGTGCGGCAAAAACTCCGGCTTGGAACAAAGCTGTGAACGACGACTAGAATCATTGGCCGCGGCTGGAGACAATCAGAATTGGAACATGTATTTGCAAATATCAGAGGCAGAAAATGAATTGCCCGTAATCTTTGCTCGGCTGTAAGAGTTTTCCATGAAGGAGCTTGATTTTGTTTCGGTTCGGGGGCGACCCCGGCGCAGCTGATATGTTTCGGTTTATTGAAGAGAAGCTTGGCGTCGGGACCTGGCATAGCGATGTCTTAAGCGGGCAAATGCACGGGTCGCGCGGCTTCTATGAGCTGCTGGGACTGGTCCCAGGCACGGTCGCTCCGTCATACGACGAGATCGCTCGGAGTATTCATCCCGAGGATCGCCGTTTGAATCGCGGCGCGAAAGACGTGCTGCGCGCCATGCTGCTCGATGGCTTGCCGCTCAATCGTGAATTTCGCATCATCAGGCCAAATGGCCAGCTGCGTTGGGTTCATAGTCAGGCTGAGCTGTTGCTTAATGCAGACGGTGAGCCTGCCAGGATTCTGGGCGTGGTGATCGACATCACCGATCATCGCGAATCATTACGGCAGCTCAGAGCTGGCGCCGAGCGCTACAACACACTCATTCGGGTGGTGGAAGGGCTCGTGTGGACCGCTGGCCCCGATGGCCGCATCACGTCGCAGCAGAACTGGGAAGCTGCGAGGCAAGACGGCCCGCTTCTGATTTCGGTAAATGATTGGATGGACCTGCTGCATGAAGAAGATCGCGATGCCGCGTTGAAGAAATGGTCGCTCTCGGTGGAGACCGGGCGGCCTTACACGGTCGAGTATCGTTTGCTGCACTCCGACGCCACGTACCGATGGCACAGGTGTCGTGCCATTCCGATCCTGAATCTGGATGGCAACGTCCAGGAGTGGCTGGGCGTTTCCACCGATGTGCACAACGAGAAACTATTCGATCTCTCTGCTTCACCATCCAGGCTGACCGGTGCCCAAATGCGCGCGGCCCGAGGAATTCTGAACTGGTCCGTCAGGCAGCTTGCGGATCAGACAGGCGTGTCGCCGGCCGTGGTACGGCGGCTTGAGGAGTGCGACGGCGCATTGCCGATGTCCGACGAATTGATGGAAGTACTTCAGAAAACATTTTCAGACGCTGGGATCGAACTGTTGTTTCCGCAAGTCGGCAAGCCGGGTGTCCGGCCGCGATAGCTGCGAGCAGCCTTCCGCGAAAGGCATCCATGCGGCCCTTGCTGGCATGCAATCGCGATAACATTATCTCTTTTCAATTCTGATCGAGACAGAACGTAGTCGTCTCATGTGAAAGTGTGCTGATCGCTCCGGCTGCAGATCGGCCTCAGCTTAATCAAGCCGCTCTGCCTTTCTATTCGAGCAGGAAGATCGGTACCCACTTGTCGGAAGCATGCTCTGCTTGATTTGGTGCGAGTTCTCTGAGTTCTATTTCCATATGCTCCCGGATAGAGGGACGTTCAGCAAAATTGTCTTACTGTGCGGCGTGCAACATTCGAGCGACGGTAAAATTTGTTATTCCCGGCGCGGCTGAGCGGTAGTTTTTGCTATCCGCTTGTCGAATTGGATAATTTTTGCTTAACGCCGTTCTAATTGGTTTCCTTGACTGTACGTCTTGTATGCGGACGCCGTGGCGAGCTTTGAGAGACGAATTGTTTAAAGAATATGATTTGCGACTGCGCGAGGTGCCGCAATTCATACTGAAGGTGATGAAATGGGGAAACTGAATCGCGGACAACAGCGGCCCCGGGAAGCCCCCGTTGCGGTCCGTTGCAACGAGGAAGGCAGCTAGGCCGGCCCTGACATGCCGTCACCCAATCGAAAATCGCTATCGGCCTTCTCGCGCGGAGATGCGCGTTTCTTCCCGATCCATCCTTCAACGGTTTAGAACGTCCAACGGAGTCTTGCAGTGCTCGCCAAGCTTTCCATTCGCACCAAAATTATCGCCGTGGTCTCGTTTCTCTTCGTCGCGATGACTTCGATGGGCCTCTTTTCGGTAATCCAGCTACGCGCGATCAATGCGTCGGCACAGGAAATTCAAACTAGCTGGCTCCCCAGCGTGCGCTGGGCTGGAGAATTGCGTGTCCAGGCTGCGCGCTACCGCGCGCGTATGAGGGATCAGCTGATCGCCGACGAAAAGGCCAAAGCCGGCATCGACAAAAACCTCGCTGAATTAGTCAAGGCTTATGACTCGGCCCTCGGCAAATATGAGCCGCTGATCAAATCAACCGAAGAGCGGGCGCTGTTCAATGAACTTGCGATGCTTTGTCAGAAGTATCGCTCTGCTGCAGAGGAGGTGACCGCTTTCTCCCGCAAGGGCGACAATGCCAAAGCGGTTGAAATCAACGCGGACAAAACAGTGCCCGTGGGTGTCGCGATGGACGGGGTGCTGGCCAAGCTCGTTGAATTGAATGATAGGGGCGCGGAAACTGCCGGGCAAAAAGCAAACGACGATTATGCCATCTCGGTGCGCGCGCTGATGGTTGTCCTCGGCGCTTCCATGCTTCTTGGACTGTGCGCGGCCGTCGGTATGGTCCGCGACATCTCAAGAGGTATCGATTCCGTTTTGATCCCGATGCAGGGTCTCGCAAAGGGCGATCTGACGTCCGTCGTCTCCCATCTGGGCGAAAAAACCGAGATAGGCAAGATCACCAGCACCTTGCAAGTCTTCAAGGACGCGCTGATTGCCAAGAAGGCCGCCGACGAGGCTGCTGCAGTGGAGGCGGATACGAAGATCGCCCGCGCCCAGCGCGTCGACAACATCACCCGCCAGTTCGAAGCGACGATCGGCGAACTCGTCGGCTCGCTATCGTCGTCATCGACTGAACTGGAGGCGGCAGCCAATACGCTGTCGACGACAGCGGAGTCCACTGGGAGGATCTCCGGTGACGCGGCTACGGCGTCTGAGGAGGTTTCGACCAACGTACAGTCAGTTGCGAGCGCCACCGAGGAGATGACCTCATCGGTTAGTGAGATCAGCCGTCAAGTGCAGGAAGCCAGCCGCATCGCCGGTGAGGCGGTCAGGCAAGCAGGGAAGACCAACACCAGTATCGCGGATCTTTCCCATGCAGCAGCTCGTATCGGCGACGTCGTCAAGCTCATCACCGCGATTGCCGAGCAGACCAACCTGCTGGCGCTAAACGCCACCATCGAGGCGGCGCGCGCGGGCGAAGCCGGTCGCGGCTTCGCGGTGGTCGCATCCGAGGTGAAGGCGCTGGCAGCGCAAACCTCGAAGGCCACGGATGAGATAGGCGCGCAAATCGCGGGCATGCAGTCCGCCACCGAGGCGTCCGTTGCCACCATCCAGGAGATCAGTACCACGATCAACATCGTCTCGGAAATCTCCTCGACCATCGCGGCAGCGGTGGAGGAGCAAGGTGCCGCGACCCAGGAGATCGCGCGGAACGTTCAGCAGGCGGCGCAGGGAACCCGGCAGGTCGCTTCAAATATCGCCGACGTCAGCCGTGGCGCGAGCGAAACCGGATCGGCTTCAAGTCAGATGCTTTCATCGGCGCAACTGCTGTCCGGCGAAAGCGGAAGGCTCAAGATGGAGGTCGAGAAATTCCTGGCAACGATGCGCGCGGCTTGATCCCGGTCATCGTTCACAATCAGCTCAGCCACCCCAAAACCCAGAAATCGAAACCGGGTCGGTCTCGTCGGAGGGGCTTTCGTCGGAGCAGTCGCTTTCTCTCGAAAGCAACCGCCTCAAACTGGAGGTTGGCAAGTTCTTGAACGCGGTTCGCGCCGCTTGACAGCGACGATGGTTGGCTTCCAGGCGGAATCGCCGGCTAGCATATTTGCTGAATGGAAATAGAGGGACGACGATGGGTACCGTAGTTAAACTATTGAAAAGATCAACCAAACCAGCCTACGCATCTGCGGGCTCCATCCAAGTCGACGCTGTTCGAACGCATCCCCAAGCGACTACGGATCAAATCGTCGCGGTCGCAAGCGCGTGCGAAATATTGATCCGAAGCATCAATGTATTGCAGAGAAATCTCAAGACGCTTGATGCGATTCTTCACATGATTGACGATCCGGAAACACGTGTTGAAATTGAACAGCAATTGAAATCAATAGACGCGTCGCTGCTGTCGGAATTTACGAAGCTATCCGGTATTAAGTGTATGATGAAGAGATTGGATTAGGGTCTATTGAGGTTCATCGGGAGTTTATCACGGTCGCGGCGAGATAGATGTTTGCTCCGAGGCTTTGATTGGCTATGTCTGCGCATATCCCTCGAGCGAGGCGCGTACTGCGCCGAGCTCGTGCATCGCCTCGCCCAAGCGAAGGGAAGACGCCCGCCAGCGCTAAGACTACGGGGGCATAATCAAACTTCGACGATCGTCCAATCAATACAGCGGAGGACACGCTTGGTTTGGAACTCCTCGACTTCATTGCGTGATCGAAGCCCTGCCAGCGGCGTCGTTATCCCACGATAGTCGGTTCTGAACCTGCGCTCACCTATGCGAGTTGGCCGGTCCTGAAGGACCCGTAAAAAGAGCCGGCGCGGCAATCCGCAAAATTCGTCAGGAAAACCCCACCCGGCTCTGCGGCCAATGTGGCTCCAAGGTATTTAAAGTGAAACCGGCCCGGTAACCGCGGCGGACCTCGATTAGGCCCGGTCAGTGCAATTGTGTTCGCGAAGAAAGTTTGCGACACCATCGGCAGCGGCCAAAATATGGTGGCGCATCGCTTCTTCCATGAGGTTTGGATTGCCGTTCCGAAGAATCGAAATAAGAATGTCATGCCCTGAGTTGGGCATCTCCATGTGATTGTAGGTCACAATGTACTGTCGCACATATGGCAGTACAGCACGTCGGGCGTTTCGAATTTGAAGATGCAAGCGCTGTCGTCCGGAGGCTTCGGCGAACGCGTCATGAAAACTTTCATGTAGATCGAACCAGCGTTGCGTATCGCCGATCGCCTGATTCATGCTCGCAAGCAACGTATCGAAACGCGCCATCTTTTCGGCGGTGATATTGGCGCAGCAGTGGAAGGCGGCCAATCCTTCCAGCACGGCTCTGATTTCGAACAGCTCCCTTATTTCATCGCCCGTGAGTGTTGTTACGATCGCGCCTCGATTGGGGCGGATCGAAACCAACCCTTCGGAATGCAATTGCTGCAATGCATCGCGAACCGGCATTCTGCTGAATCCGAGCGTCTGGGCGATCTCTTCGGACTTCAGCCGCATACCGACCGGAAACCGGCCTGTCAGGATCTGTTCCCGCACGTAGTTCCCTGCCTGCTGTTGCGGCGTGGCGCCATCCATTGACGTGTAAACTTCACTCACGAGCGGCGCTCCTGCGTCCAGTAGTGGATACAAAAATCCAATACTGCTGATCTAAGTAGCTCAGGGTGCCTAAAAGTCAAGCTTTCGCCCTCCGTGCGCTGAGTTTCCTAGATTGGAGCCGCAGCGGGAATGAATAACGGACCAGTTTCTGTATCAAGCAAGGGGTAGTTGACTCTGGTCCGGAATTCAGTTTGGATAATCGTATCCAAAACATTCGTTACTTGCTTGACCGAGCCCTACTTTGATTTTTCGATCCTAAAGCCGCCGACAGTGATCATCACGTGCCGATACCAAAGGAGATTGATCGATGCCCCGTCACCAATTTCGTCGAGCGCTCGCCACATGCCTGATGATAGCATCGGCGCTTCTTGCTCTGTTGCCTAAGAGCGTAGCGGCCGAGCAACGCGCAGTTCGGTTTCGGATGGACTGGATCCCGAGCGGGATGTACGCGCCATTTTTCTACGGATATGACGCTGGCGTCTTCGCAAAAAACGGTATCGATCTGGACATCGTCAATGGCAACGGATCGCTGACGACGATCGCCGATGTAGACGCGGGCAACGTCAAGTTTGGGATGTCAGGATGCGCGGCCGCCGCCCTCGCAATCAGCAAAGGCCGTAAGATCGTCTCGGTCGCATCTTACATGGCGAAATACAGCTGGGCTTTTTACGTCCCGGAAGACTCTGCGTTCAAGAATATCGGTGACCTTCGTGGCAAATCCGTCGTGGTAGCGCCCAATTCATCCGAGATTTTGCTCCTTCCCGCGGTGCTCAAATACGCGGGCGTAAATCCAGAGGATATGAAGCGCGTGGCCGTCGACCCGGCGCAAAAGATCGCAACATATGCCCGCGGAGTTGGCGACTCGACGATCACGACGATGGCTTATGGCGACCCTTTGGTTCAGCAAGCGAAGCCGTCCAGAGCGCTGCTATGGTCGGATGCCGGGTTTGTTATGCCTGATTATTGCGTCATTGCCAGCACGGAAACAGTTGCCAAGGATCCAGAGCTCGTTGCTTCCTTTCTGAAAGCCACTTTCGAGTCCGTGGCAGCCTCCGAGAAAAATTCGAGCGCTGCTGTCGATGCGTCGCTGAAGCTCCGCCCACTTATTCAGCGCGCGCCGACCGAGAAGCAATGGGAGCTTACGATGGGCTTCCTGCGCTCAAACAACACCAAGGCATGTCCATTGGGATGGCAGTCTCCCAAAGATTGGGACATTGGCTTGAAGACGTTGAAAGAATATGCCGGCCTCGAAGGTGACATCAGCAATCCCGACCTCTTCTACACCAACAAATTCATCAAGTGCTCGGCCTCGAAGTAACTCCTCGAAAGGATCCAGGCTGTGGTTCAACCATCAGAAAGACCTCAAATCGCTGCCGTTTCAGCGGCGCCAGTCGAACGGAATAGTGTGGTGCAATTGCTCGGCAGCCCTGGCAGTCACGCGATCACCGTAAAGGGGTTGTCCAAGCGGTTTCAAACGAAAGCAGGACTTGTCACTGCGTTAAGCGACCTGAACCTCGCGGTTGATTCTGGGCAATTCTTATCGGTTGTTGGACCGAGCGGGTGCGGGAAATCAACGCTGCTGAAAATCGTCGCTGGGTTGGTGCCTCCATCCTCTGGAACGGTCGAGGTCGGTGGAAAAGCCGTCGTAAAACCCTACACCGACGTCGGCATCGTATTTCAGCGCGACCTTTTGCTGGAGTCCCGAACAGCAATTGAAAACATCCTGCTACAGATTGAAATGCGCGGTTTGCCGGTTAAGCAGTATGTCGATAAGGCAAAAGACCTTCTCGAAAAGGTTGGGTTGACTGATTTTTCCGGAAAATATCCGCGAGAGCTTTCTGGCGGTATGCGTCAACGGGTGTCGATCTGCCGCGCCCTCATCCATGATCCGCCGCTTCTCCTGATGGACGAACCATTCGGTGCACTCGATGCGTTGACGCGTGACGAAATTGCCCTCGATCTTGCGTGGCTCTGCGAGCGTTCCCGTAAGACGGTAATGTTCATCACGCATAGCATTAGTGAAGCCGTATTTCTCTCCGACCGCGTGATCGTCATGACTGCGCGGCCTGCGGCAATCGTCAAGGACATGATCGTCGATATTGCCCGACCTCGTTCAATCGAACAAAGGGATAGCGCGGAATTCGAGCAGCACCTGCATCAGATCCGAGAGCTGCTCTTTCAGAAGAGAAACTCATAGTCCGGGCGCGGAGATTCAGCATGAGCGTATTCGAAGCGGCGCCAGGTAAAGCACCACATGCGAAAGGGCAACCAATGTCCGCAAGGATCGGATTGAGGGCGATCTACGATTCCGGCTGGTTCACGATGGTTCCTGCAACAGTCGGTGTCATCGCTCTTTGGTATTTCACGACCAACGTCCTCAAGGTCCCAAGCTATCTTATCCCGGGGCCAGCGAGCGTTATCACCTCATTCCGGGAAAACTGGCCGAGCCTCGCGCAGGAGTCGATAGCTACGTTGCGAGAGATTATCGGTGGCTTCATAATCTCGGTCGCGACGGCGGTGCCTCTTGCACTATTGATTATCTACTCACCGACCTTCGAACGATTCATGAATCCCCTCATCGTTGTGTCGCAGGCCGTCCCGAAGGTCGCCGTTGCCCCGCTTTTCCTTGTGTGGTTCGGTTTCGGAGAATTTCCAAAAATGCTGATCGCGGCGTTGATCGCATTTTTCCCGATGCTCATCAGCGTCACCGTCGGACTCAAGGGGCTTGATCCCGATATGCTCGATCTCGCGCGTTCAATGGGAGCACCGGGCTATCGTGTGTTCTGGAAAGTACGACTGCCGTGCGCTCTCCCCAATGTTTTCGCGGGATTTAAACTCGCGATTACGTTCTCCGTGATCGGAGCCGTCGTCGGTGAGTTCGTCGGTGGGGACCACGGCATCGGCTATCTTATACAGCTTGCGAGCGGCGCGCAGCGCTCGGATCTGCTGTTCGCGGGACTTATCGTGCTTTCTGTGATGGGTCTTGCACTCTTCTATCTGGTCGAAGCATTCGAGCGGAAGTTCGTCTTCTGGCACCATTCGCAGATCACGCCCACCGCTTGATTTCGCAGTGTTCGCCGTTTGCCGGCAATTGACGAAAGCCTGCGCGCGGAAGACATGAAAGGATTACAAGATGGCTAAAGAAGCTCATATTATCGGGGCAGGCATCGGCGGCCTCGCAGCGGCGGCTATCCTGGCCAAGACGGGCTGGAAGGTTGTTGCTCATGAGCGCGCAAATACACTGCGGGAAGTTGGCGCCGGCATTTTTCTCAAGGAAAATGGGCTTCAGGTCCTCGAAGAGCTGGGCCCGCTGGACGATCTGATAGCCAAGGGGACGAGACTTCGACAGTCCAACTTGAAGGACGCAAATGGACGGAGCCTGCTGGCGCGCGATATTTCTGCCGAGCGAGTCTACACCGTGCTTCGCGCCGATCTTCATCAGCACCTCACGACCTTGGCTGCAAAGTGGGGGGTCGACGTTCAGACCTCGGCGGACATCGTGGACGTGCACCCTGATGGGCGACTTAACATGGCGGGCGGCCAAGAATATAAGGCTGACCTCATTATTGGCGCCGACGGCCTGAATTCCATTACGCGGCGCAAAATGGGTCTCGAAGTTTCTTGCGTGGGGTTACCCAATGGCTCCAGCCGCATGCTGGTACCGCAAGTCGACGGAGATCTAAAAGACGAAAGTGTCGAACAATGGGTCGGGCACAAGCGAGTGCTCGGCGTCCCGGTTGGCAGATCGCTCATGTATCTGTGTGCGTCCGCGAAAGAGTCCGATTCGCGTGGCGTTCAACTTCCCTTTGACGTGGGTTATTGGAGCAAGCTGTTCCCGGCCTACGCGGACCTGTTTTCTCGCGTCGATCCTTCGACCGTCATTCACCATCGGCACGGTCTGGTCCACGTAAATGGGTGGTCCAAAGGCAAGGTTGCGATTTTGGGCGACGCTGTCCACGGACAACCACCAAATCTTGGGCAAGGGGCCGGGATGTCAATTTCTAACGCTGGTAGCCTCGCACACATCCTCGAGTCCGAGCCTGACGTCCCGCATGCGCTTGCCGCGTGGGAAGCCAAGGAGCGTCGGCTCACGGAGCAAGTTCAAAATTGGTCCGAAAACTGGGATCACTTTGTCCATAAATGGCCGGTCGGCGTCGAACGGCTTCGATCTGTCGTCATTTGGGGCCTGGCCAACACGCCCGCCACGCGCCGCCACTGGGGCCGACTGTACCGAGGGCTTGATCAACAGGCTTCTCCGGCTGCCCCTTCAGCAACCAACACGAAGTCGTCGGCCCGGCTAACAGCATCTAACTAGGAGGCAGAATATGGAAAACCGTACGGGCGTCGAAATCGCGCCGCAGCGTCTCGGCCACCTCAATCTGTTCGTGACCGACTATGAGAAGTCCGGTCAGTTCTACAGCAACGTGTGTGGATTCCAGGAAGTGTTTCGTGAGCCGGGGATCTCGATGATCTTCATGAGCAACGGAAACACTCACCATGATCTCGGGCTTATGGAGATCACGACTGGCAACCGGATCGGCAAGGATGGCCATGTCCAGGTCGCCGCCGGCAACGGGCGAACGCCGGGGCTGAACCACCTGGGATTTGAGATGCGAACGGAGCAGCAGCTCGTTGACGCGTACCGTCGCGCGAGGAGCAAGAACGTTCCGATCAATCGGACCACCGATCATCAGATCGCGCATAGTCTTTATCTCAGCGAACTGAACGGCCATACGCTGGAATTCTATGCCGACGTTGTCGAGGATTGGCGCGGCGTCTATGCCAACAATACGGGAGAACTGATCAGTGGCCACTGGGACCCCGAAGCAAAGCCGCCCCTGCAGGAGCAGCAGGGAGTGAATACGGGTGAGCTATATCGTAGCCCGGAAGCCGTTCTTCCCGCGCGGAACGTTGCCTACGCCGCTCTTCCGGTGAAAGACCTCGACGCCTCGATTGCCTATTATACCGACGTGCTCGGACTCAATCTGAAGCACAAGAATGAAGAGATCAGGTTTGCTATTCTGTGCGGCGCGGCCGACAGCGGATGCGACGTGTTCCTCATGGAAATGCCGCAGTTCCCTGCCGTTCGGATGCTCTTTGGCGGTGTGCAGATGCATCAGGGGCAGCCTGTTCGCACCGGACTGCAGTGGCTCGAAAAGCAGGGCATACGAGCCTCGCTGGTCGGTGATGATGAGGACGGCGCGCTCGTCGTTGTTGATCCCGACGGAATCCCTCTCGTCTATTCGACCGCACCGGCGCTCGATCTGATGAAGCAACATGGACCCGCGATCGTCCGTGAGGTGCAAAAGCTTGGCGCAATGTCTTCCGGCGGCTAAGACATCCGCGACAAGGCATCAAAATCCAGGAAACACGGTATGAAACTGATCTCCTACTCTGACACGGCCGGCGGCGTCGGTATTGGCGTTGTCATCGACGATCTATCGTTCGTCGATCTGACGCAAGCCGGCATCAGCAGCTGTATGGTCGATGTCATCGAGCGTTACGACGTGCTCAAGGCCGAAATCGCTACGGTCGTGGCCGAGAGGCGATTTGTACGCCCGCTCCCTGAGGTACATCTCGAAGCACCTATTCCGAAGCCGCGGCGTAATCTTTTCTGTGTTGGGAAGAATTATCTCGAGCACGCAGCCGAGTTTGGTTCGAGCGGTTTTGATGCCGGTGCAATCGGCGGAAATGAAGTTCCAGAATATCCCATCATTTTCAGCAAGCCCGGGTCCGTGGTCATCGGCCCGGGAAAAGCGATCGATAGCAGCCTTGATCCGTACTCATCCGTCGACTATGAGGGCGAATTGGCTGTCGTGCTGGGCCGAAGCGGTCGAGTGACGTCTGACGACGATCCGATGTCATTTGTTTTCGGATATACGATCTTCAACGACGTCACGTCTCGCGAGCTCCAGAAACGCCATAAACAGTGGCTGTTGGGCAAGG
Organism: Bradyrhizobium sp. LTSP849; assembly: GCF_000938255.1. Classification (GTDB taxonomy): domain Bacteria; phylum Pseudomonadota; class Alphaproteobacteria; order Rhizobiales; family Xanthobacteraceae; genus Bradyrhizobium. The sequence goes on from NZ_JYMR01000050.1 coordinate 203,197, forward strand.
GCATCGATACATTTGGTCCCCTCGGTCCGGCCATCGTGACAGCGGACGAACTCCACGATCTCAAGTCCCTCGGTATTCGCACGTGGGTTAACGACGAGATCCGCCAATCAGCGAAGATCGGCGACCTGATCTTTGACGTCGCCACCCTGGTCCGTACAGTCGGACAGTCTATCGCACTAAAGGCCGGCGATATCATTGCCACGGGCACGCCGGTCGGCGTTGGGATCGGCTTTAATCCTCCGAAGTACCTGCATCCTGGGGACCGAGTTCGCATCGAAATCGACGACGTCGGGGTTCTCGAAAACGTCGTCGCGTAACACAAATAATAACCAAAGGAGCACATCAGTGGCCTCGAATATCAACATCTATAATCCCGCCGATCTCGGAAAACCCATGGGGCAGTACACCCACGTGACCCGAGTGAAGGCCAATGAGTTTCTGTTCATTGCCGGGATGCTCGCGGGGGACGTCGAGGGAAACGTTGTCGGCAAAGGTGATTTTCATGCGCAGACCAAGCAGGTCTTCAAGAACCTAGAAGCAGCGTTGCGCTCTGCGGGAGCATCCTGGCAAAACATCGTCCAGTTCACGACCTATGTCGTTCACTCCCAGGATATTGAAAACTTCATGGAGTTTCGGTTGCGAGAGTTTCCGAAAATGTTTCCGGACGGAAAATATCCACCAAATACTCTGCTTATCGTTGATCGATTGGTCAAAGAGGAGTTCCTGGTCGAGGTGCAAACGATCGCGGCAATCTGAGGCGAGCAAGCGTCGTGAAGATCAAGTTTGCAAACGTCGGCGGTATCAATACCCGGTACATATGCGAGGGGGACGGACCCACCTTGTTGCTGATCCACGGCATCGGTCACTCAGCGGATGTGTTTTACCGCAATATCGACGCGCTTGCTCGGGATTACTTTGTTATAGCTCCCGATCTTCCCGGACATGGGTTCACTGAGCGGATGGACCTCGCTGGACGGGCGCCTCAACCCCTCTTCGTTCGCCAGCTCGAATTTCTTCTCGATCAACTGGGGATCGGTACGTACAGCATCCTGGGCTCGTCGTTCGGCGGTCTGCTCGCCTGTCTAATGACATTGTCCAGGCCGTCGAAGGTTAGCGATTTGATCGTCGTAGGAAGTGGTGGGGCGTTTCACTCCACCGATGAGCAGCGTCACACTCTTCAAAAAGTTCTGGCAAACGCGACTGGCGCAATGTCGGAGCCAACCCTGGAAAGTTGCCGCTCTCGGTTGGCAGCGATCTGCTATGATCCCAACGCGGTTGCGGAGGAGATTCTCCTTACGCAGCTTACTTCATATGGTCTAGGCGATCGCTTCGAGGCCTTTAAATCAGCCATCAGCGGGTACCTTGCGTCGCTCGATTCGGAGGACCACCGCGTATATGGAAGACTTGAAACAATCAAATCGCGGACGATGATCATTACCGGCAGACAGGACTCCCGCGCTTCCGTCGAATCTCATGTTCAAGCCAAGGAGCGGATTGCGGGTGCGGAACTGGTGATTCTCGATAGCTGTGGCCATCTGCCGTACATGGAACATGTGGGCACCTTTAATCGGATCGTGCTGGAGTTTCTGAGGGCAGCGTGAACAGTTGCCTGGCCCAAGATCGCCTTAGACCTCGTCAGGCGAGTGGGGATAAGGTGTTCAGGCGAGATACGAGAACGGTGCACGATGGAACGCAGGGTGGGTCAACTTTTGGCCTGTTGGATAGGAGTTATTTTTGCAGCGTTTGTGATCGGCTACTTTTCCTTCAACTGCGCTTATTTCTCCCCTCAGGTGATCCGCATCGATTCGTTACGGCCGCTGCCATTATAGAATCTAGAAGATGAGTGGTAGTCGGAATAGCGATGTGCATTTAAGCCAAAATTAGGCCGCCTGCGATTTTGCTCGTGCGCCTCGTAGTGCCTTGATCTGCGCCAGCAAGGTTATGCGGCCTGATTTGGCAATCGACCTCTGACTAGCGATCTAAAGCTCCCGGTCGTCTCCACGTTGGATGCGACCGATAGACTCGTATTGGCTTCGGCGCTTTGGATGGAGGCTGCGCGGGCACTGCCTTCGCATTCTCCACAAAATGAAATTCCCCGATGACGAAGGGGGAGGATGAGCAGGCAATATATTGCAAACAGGCAAATGGCTTTGCGAAATGCGCAATCGCCTTGGCAGAGGCGTGCCCTGTTGGTTCCCTCGCAGGACCACCTACCCTTGACAGCTGTGGCAGAGTCAAGTCAGATGCGAATAATAAACTCGACAGGCAAATAAGCAAGGACATGATCCGCAACGACCGGGTTGGAACGGTTATGAGCGTACAAACCAGTGTCCGTGCGGAATCGCGTCGATTGTCACGATTTTCGCAACCGGTCCCTACGGCCGTTATACGCTGCGGGCGTTGATGGCTTTCGCACGGTCAAGCGGGAATTCACGTGGCGGTCGCCCGGAGGAGTTCGCAATGGCATCTTTCGCTGAACGGACGCGAAAAGGCATTGTTAGAACGCTGGTCTCCCGAGGTTCTTGGCGGAGTGTCTCTGCTCTAGAGCAGCTCAACGACGACATTCACGGTACTGCGCTCGACAGGTCCCACCTGGCGAAAGTGTTGCTGCAGAGGGCCATAAAGGCAATCACGCCACCCCAACAAGAGGAACTACCGATGCAGATGCAAGGTGAACGCAAGATTGCGGCTACACGAGAGAAGGTCTGGGCGGCGCTCAACGCGCCGACTGTCCTGAAGGCGTCGATCCCTGGCTGCGAGGCGCTAGACGGGACAGTTTCGGAGGGCATGACCGCTACGGCAGCATTCAAAGTCGGGCCCATCTCGGCGCGCTTCAACGGCAAAGTCATTTTCTCGGAAGTGGATCCGCCAAACGGCTATGTCATGGCGGGCGAAGGCGCCGGCGGAATCGCCGGATTTGCCAAGGGCGGCGCGAGAGTATCGTTGGAGGACGTGGAGGACGGTACCTTGCTGCGCTACAACGTTGACGCGCAAGTCGGCGGAAAGATCGCGCAACTCGGAGCCAGGTTGATCGATGCGACCGCGAAGAAAATGGCGGATCAGTTCTTTGTGCGCTTCGCGTCGGAGGTCGAGCAATCGAACTCCGACCCCGGGAAACCAACGGACGAGGCGGTTCAGGCAGCATCGACGGAATTGCCGGCGTCCGGTGCAACCGACTTCAGTCCTTCATCCATCCAGGCCGCTCCGGCTCTCGTAGCTGCGAGACCAAGGGATTACCCGAACGTGCTGGCCCTTTCGGCGATGGTGGCCGTTGTCGGGATCGTAGCCATCGTAGCGATGTTGACCTATGCGCTGGCGCGATAGACCACTCTCGGATTTGCCCGATGTTACAATGGTTGACCTCGCTAATGGGTGCCCGCCTATGTAAAGGCCAAAGAGTGGGTCGGATGTGGCGTGCCAACGAACGGCTCGCGATAAGCGGATAGCTTGAGGATCGAGAAATGAGCAAGTTGAGGAACAAGGTTGCGATTGTTACCGGAGGTGCCGGCGGTATCGGTCGGGCTTATGCGCTACGACTCGCACAACTGGGCGCTGATGTTGCTGTCATCGATATCGATCTTGATGTCGCAGCGAGATTTGGCGAAGCGCTCACAGCCGCGACGGTGATGGACGAAGTGAGGGCGCTGGGAGGCCGGAGTACGGGGGTGCAGGCCGACCTGTCGGACCGGAAGCAAGCGATCGCCGCGATTGTGCAGGTAGTGAAGGAACTGGGGCGGATTGACATCCTGATCAACAATGCCGGCGGTGCTACAACTTCGATTGAACGCAGCCGTCCGTCCGAAGTTTCCCTTGACGATACGGAAAAGCTCTTCGCAATCAATTTCTACAGTATGATGCATTGTTGCCAGGCGGCGACCCCGTATCTGCGCAAACAGGGCGGCGCGGTAGTCAACATCGTCACGAACGCGATGGATCGTACTCCGGCGGGAGGCCGCCTAGCAATGTACGGAGCCGCGAAGGCTGCCGTACTGCAATATACTCAGAGCATGGCCGTGGAGCTAGGGCCTGATGGTGTGCGAGTCAACTGCATCTCTCCCGGCATTATCGAAAGCGCGCGAGTTAAGGCGCAAGCCGCAGCTCGCAATCTGGGCACGGAGGCTCAGGCGAAGGCCAATCCGCTTCGCAGACTGGGTACGCCGGAAGATTGCGTCGGCGTAATGGAGTTTTTGGTAACCGACCTGTCGCGTTATGTAACCGGTGAATGCGTTCGCGTATCCGGCGGTGCGACACTTTGATCGCGCAATGAGCATATTTTCCGGAGAGAAGCCCGCGGATTCGCGATGGAGGAGCGCTGCACGAAGTCTGCGCCGATAGAGAACAGGTCGATGAAATGCGCATCTGTGACTTCGCCATAGCAGACGAGCCAATGGAAAGACCGTGTTTCACGTGCATCGCACGAGAAAGCGGAATGATCACGACGGGCAACAATGAGTTACGTTGCGTGAGACGGCTCCCATTTCAATGTGACTGCCGAGGTTGAAGCGGCGGCATACCCGAACGCGGACAACCGTCGCTTTATGGCTGACGTAGCCGGGCAAGAATTGCGCTCTACTTGTCGCCAGGCGCTGTAACGATACCACCAATGAATTCGTAGGATCTGCCATCGAACCGCACCATTTGCGCCTGCTTCCAGGGTACGCGATCTTCCGGTGTGACGTTGATTTTGATGCCACTGACAAACATTGGAATCTGAAAGTCCTTGATGTGGGTCGCGTGATACAGCAAATTCTCACGCGTCAGGTCGTCACCGCAACGCATCAATATTTCGACCATCATTTGTGCCGCGATATATCCGATCCTTCCGGTGGAGTCGGTCGGTGGCTCGCCAGGCGCCCACTCTTTCATGAATTTGTAATAGTCCTGCACGGCGGGATCGTCCCGCCATTTCGGATCGCCGGGGTCCTTAGAGTATATCGATGTGACCGCACCAATCGCGTGTTCAAGGCCTGCCGGCTTTAATGTGGTTGCGATCGAGGAGGCCGGAAATGTCAGCAGCATTAGCGGCTTCCAGCCAAGCTCTCCTATCTTGCGAATCCCCTGGGCTACAAATTTTGGCGTAGTCGTAGCAAAGAAAATCGTATCCGCGCCCGCCGCCTGGATCGAAAGAATTTGAGAATCAATCGTAGGATAGCTGAGGTCGAAGCCGACTTCTTTGACCACCATCCTCACCCCCTTTTCACCCAGCCCCGCCTTCATGCCTTCCAGATAGCTTTTTCCGTTGTCGTCGTTCTGATAGATGATGCCGACTTTGGCGTCGGCTTTGGTCTCTAGCAAAAAGGTCGCTAGTTGCTTCCCCTCCAGCGACGACGTCGTGTAAAATGTTGTCGTCCAGGGTAGGCTTGCCGGATCGATGAGCTTCGGCGAACCGGCTTGCCCCAGCAGTTGCGGCACTTTTTTCGAGTTCATGTATTTTGCGATAGCCAAGTTGGGCGCGGACCCCTCGGTGGAGAAAATCGCAAGCACCTCCTCACCTTCGACAAGCTTTCGGGTCTGCTCGACCGTCTTGGCCGGATTAAATCCGTCGTCCAGGGAGATCAAATTGATCTTGCGCCCATTTACGCCGCCTTGGGCATTGATCATCTTGAAATAGGCGACTTCGACCTTTCCGATTAGACTCAAGCTCGAGGCTGGGCCGCTATAGGGCATGGTTTGGCCGAGCTTGATCTCAGTGTCTGTTACGCCCGGGCCGTATTTTTTTTCGCCTTGAGCAAAGCTTGGCGAGGCAGCGGCCGCAGTCAACGTCACAAGTGTGACAAGTGTGATGAGCTTGTTCAACGCGTCCTCCATTGATGTAGTGCGGGCATTGTTTGTTGCTCTCTTCGCACGGGGCATTTCTCTACTATTCTTGATCCGGGTCGCTATTCGAGAAACGAATAATAAATTGGCCGTGCGAATTGGCACGTTGGAAGCCGCGCGTCAACTTACTGCGGCTTGATGCCGCTATTCTTATACGGCCTGCTGCGATGGTTGATGGGCATTTTCTTGCCCAGTGCTCTGCTCGTAATGGGAACCCTGTCGGTCGAAAGATTGACTCGATTGTATATTTTGGATAGCCTATTCGAAATTGAGCCTAGTCGATAATTGCGATATAGCGCCGGCACGGGGACGAAAATGCGGGTTGAGGTCGATCAAGGAAGATGCTGTGGAGCCGGGCAGTGCGTGATAAGCGCGCCACAAGTGTTCGACCAACGCGAAAGCGACGGCGTCGTTATCGTGCTGAACAGCCAGCCGGCGGAATCGTTCAGGGAGGACGTCGAACGGGCCGTTCAGCTCTGCCCGTCGCGCGCGATTACGATCAGCGCGTGACCTCTGGATCGCTTTATTGTCCCGAAACCCGGGACATATCGCTCGCGGCAGATGCTGTGACCGATCGCTCATTCCACATCATTTCCATCTCGCTCGGAGATCTTCATGGCTGACACCTCGCAAGCGCAGGCGAACGCTGCTACGCAACCCGCCGGATGCCCGTTTTCCGGCTCTTCGCAGATTCCTCCATTCCCGCGGCCACGCCAGCGCGTCTTTGATCCTCCTCTTGAATACAGTGGATTGGGGGATGACCGATCCGTGTTCCGCGTCCGGCTTTGGAACGGCGACATCGCGTGGGTGATCACTCGCCACGAGGATTACAAGACGGTGCTGGGCGATCCTCGCTTTAGCGCCGATCCGACCACTCCGGGTTTTCCAGGACAGAGCGCCGCTCTCCAAGCATCGAGGAAGAAGTATCCGTCCTTCGTGTCCATGGATCCACCGAAGCACACGGCGCAGCGGCGTATGGTGACGGGAGAGTTCGCCGCCAGACGTATCGGGCAGATGCGTCCCAAGCTGCAGAAGATCGTTGACGGCCTTATCGATGCGATGATCGAGAAGGGGCCTCCTGCCGACTTTGTCGAATGTTTCGCGCTCGCTGTTCCTTCTTCCGTAATCTGCGAGCTGATGGGAATACCCTATTCGGATCACGAGTTTTTCCAATCACGGACCCGGATATTCACCTCGAACGCTGTGTCGATGGAAACGGCGCTCGCCGCCAATCGTGAGCTCGTCGACGAATATCTCGCGGGCCTGCTAAAGCGCAAAAATGAGGACCCGCAGGACGATCTGCTGAGCCGTCTTGTGGTCGACCATGTGAGAACCGGCCATCTGACCGAACATGAGGTGGTCAGTATGGCGCGGATGCTCCTCATAGCCGGGCACGAAACGACGGCGAGCATGATCGCGCTCGGTACGTTGCTCTTTCTCCAGTACCCGGACCAGCTTGAACTCCTTCGCAGGGATCCCGGATTGGCTCCGGCGGCCGTCGAAGAAATTATGAGATACTTATCGATTGCCCATTCGGGGCAAAGAAGGGTCGCCAAAGAGGACGTCGAGATCTCGGGGCAACTTATCCGGGCTGGCGAAGGTATCATCGCATTCCAATCAGCCGCCAACCGCGACAGCAAAGTGTTCTCCGATCCCGACAAATTCGATATCCGACGCGACGCCCGCCAGCAGGTCGGGTTCGGTTTCGGCGTCCATGGATGCTTGGGTCAGTACCTTGCACGCGTCGAACTGCAAATCGTATTCACGACGCTTTTCAGCCGACTGTCGAACCTGGCGCTCGCTGCCCCGATCGAAACGTTGAAATTCAAGGACGACATGTTGGTCTACGGCGTCGAGCACGTGCCGGTCACCTGGTAGCCCCTGCCGCTCCGTACGAACAACTTCGTCCAGAAGCACAGTCAGTCGCGGCGTTTTGCTGGGTCCGGCACGAGGGGGAACCAATGAATTCCGAATTGAATACAAAATCAGAACTACAACTCTCGTTTCCCGGTTATTCGATGAAGGAGCGGGACCGCCGCTGGGCGCTGGCGCGAAAGCTCATGGACGATGAGGGCTTGGACGGACTGCTGGTGACTGGCCAAGCAAACCGCGGCGCCCCGAACGTTGCGCCCGACGTCTATCTCTCAAACGACCGCGCTGGCGGCTGGCTGGTGTTCCCGCGGGAAGGCGAGCCTATTTTACTTTCCTGGTCCGGATTACACCTCATCTGTCAAGCGGTTGAGTCGAAGCGTGGGATGACGCCGTGGATTCGACCGGATCATCATTGGCTGGGCAGAGATGCCGCCATGGTCAAGAAGGCTTTCGAAGCAAACGGTCTGATGTCGGCGCGCGTCGGCATCATTGGCTTGGAGCCGGCTGGTCCCAGGCAAGAAAGCTTCTTGTCGCACTCTGCGTGGGAAAGCGTGTCGGCCGAGCTCCCAAATGTCAAATTCGTCCACGTCTGGCGGCGTCTCGCACGCATGATGCTGGTCAAGAGTCAGGAAGAAATCGAAGTCATCAGACACTGTGCCAACGCGGGGGAGAAGATGTCCGAGGCATTTGTGGCTGCGGCGAGGCCCGGGATGACTGAAGCTGGCGTTTATGCGCAGGCTATGGCGGCGGCTTTCATCGGCGGAGCCAACTCGGCCGCCCTGATCATTCAAAGCGGACCCGACAATCCAGCGTGGGGCTTTCCCGATTGGTTGGTGCGTCCGGTGCGGTCCCGCACGTTGGACCGAGGCGACCTCGTCCAGTCCGAACTGTTTCCTACCTACGGGCTAATGGAGACGCAGCAACAAGTCTGCGTTTCGTTGGGAAAGATGCATCCCGTCCACCAAAAGGCCGCCGAAGTAGCCCGAGAAGCTTATGATGTAGGCTTGGAAAAGATGCGCGTTGGGACCACCTTCGGGGAAGTCGACGACGCCATGACCGATGTTGTTAAGCGGGCCGGTGGTTGGTTTGTCACGCCGCAGATCCACTCACTCAATCCCATTTCAGTCTTGTCAGGCTTATCAACATTTGGAATGGAGAATTTCTCGGATGCGGGCACTTACGCGCCCATCCCACCAAAGGCCGCAAGAAATAAGGAAATAGTCCTTCAGGCGGGCATGACCTTTGCCATGGAGCCTAACTGCCACTTCGGAGACCGCCGGATCAACATTGGCGGCACGGTGTTGGTGACGCAGTCTGGGCCGGTCGAACTGAATGCAATTGCCAATCATGTCGTCGAGGTGTGAGCGTGCAACGCCGGTCGATCGTACGCAGGATCCAGACCCGACAAGCCCGTTGGCGAGTGTGGCTAAATTGAATTAGGCCGCCTTGGAGGGACGCGATCCAGCTCCAGAAATTTGCTTCTCGCTCGGGCGAGCGCACGTCGCGGGGTGTCACGCCGATGCAGATCGTTACTCAACTGCTTCCGAGGCCGGGGGCGATAAGGATCGACGGTCGGGAAGGGAAAGGGGAAGGGCGCCGGACAAGAAGTCCCACCTTTCTCCCACTACGAATAAGTAATCAGGAAAACAGATAAAATTGGGAGGCGACAGGCCATGGGGCAGCATGTGAACGTAGGCGACATCATCAATCGCTCCCCAATCAGTCCGATTCAGATCCTTGTGCTTTCGCTGGGAGTCGTAGTTGCGCTGATTGACGGATTCGACACCTCATCCATTTCGTTTGCCTTGAGCTCGATTGCCGCGGATTGGAAGGTCAAGCCGCAGGCGTTTGCACCTGCGCTTACGGCCGGCCTATTGGGACTCATGATAGGCGCCATGGCGATGGGTCAGCTCGGTGACAAGATCGGCCGCAAGCCGATGACAATTGCCGCTACCATCATCTTTGGCATCAGTACACTTGCCATCGCCTTTGTTCGAGATGTGGACGATCTCTTCTGGGTTCGACTGGTCGGAGGTGTCGGCCTGGGCGGTGTTTTACCTAACATAACGACAATAGTTGCGGATTATGCGCCCGAGCATCGGCGGAGGACGGCCATCATGATCGTTATCGGGGCTATCGCGGCTGGGGCGTCTCTCGGCGGAATCCTCGCCAGTCATATGATTCCGGTGTTCGGTTGGCGCTTGATCTTCATCATCGGGGGATTGAGTAGCCTGGTCATGGCGCTTGTTTGTCAGGTTCTTCTTCCGGAGTCGCCGTTGTTTTTGGCGACCCGCAATTCCTCCGATCCGCGCGTCGGACATATATTGAAGCGAATCTCGCCAAAGACGGTTGCAAGCGCCGATGCAATATTTATCGCCCACATAGGCCAGGAAAGGCGGGCCTCCTTGTCCCGACTGTTTGCCGCCGGCCGCGCACCCGTGACGTGCCTTCTTTGGCTGTCGATGGTCAACCAGTTCGTGATGGTCTATATCTTCGCGCTCTGGCAGCCCACGCTGGTCCGCGAGAGCGGCAATCCCATCGAAGTCGCAATTTTCGCTTCAGCCTTATTCCCCTTGGGCGGGTTGGTGGGATCCCTGGTGCTTGGACCAATATCCGAAAGAATCGGGCCGCATCTCACCTTGTCGGCAAGCTATGCTTTCGTCGCGATAGCGAGCGCGGCACTCTCATTTTCGGGAACCAATCTAATGCTGCTATACCCGGCGTCGTTTCTAGCCGGCATGTTCGCGTTTGGCGCCTGGTCGGCTCTGACGGCCTTGGTGACCAAATATTACCCGCCCGAGATTCGCGCCACCGGCGTGGGATATGCGTCCGGGATAGGACGGTTCGGATCGATGCTGAGTCCCTGGGTCGTCGGCATCGCACTGGCCGCCGGATGGAAGGCGCCCCAGATTCTCCTGTTGCCGATCATCCCGGCAACAGTGGCGGCGATCTGCATCGTCGGCGTTGGTTTCCTCCGCCAGCGGTCGGCCGATGACGATGGTTCAAAGCTGGCAACAGCGATGGAATTACCCGTCAGTTGAAGATCTTGTGGGCTGCAGGCCGGGCGCACGCAATAGACTTCGCTTATGGGAATATCGAAGTTGGCGAGTCGATGCGCGAATAACGCCTCGCCGTTCTGAAAGCTTGACAACCGCCGCACAGCATTGGATATCGTTGAATAGAATATTTGTAGTGCGAATAGCCACCATCGGTGGGCGCGCAGGGTGCGCTTCGGTGTGGATTGGAACGAATGAGCGGCAGGGAACGAAGCCGCCACACCGCGTGCAGATAGTGAGGAAGGATGCTCGGAGGACGCAAGATACTGGTTACGGGAGGCGGCTCCGGAATTGGCGCGGCCACAGTTGCCGTCATCCGCGACCGTGGAGCGCAGGCATACATTATCGATGCCGCTTCTTCGCCAGATGCAAACAATCAGGACTTCTCGCAAGCAGACGTCACCGACTTTTCTGCTGTTGAGCGGGCAGTCGCAGAAGCGGCCAGTCGCATGAGCGGAATAGACGGACTCGTCAATGTCGCGGGCGTGACGGGCGGGCGCCCGCTCGAAAGCACGGATATGGCTCAGTGGGATCGCGTCTTCGCAGTCAACCTCACAGGCACCCTCAATGTCGCGCGCGCGGCCCTGCCGTTTCTTCGTCAGGCTGAAGAGGCCAGCATCGTGAATGTCTCTTCCGGGGTCGCGCTTAACCCGTTTCCCGGACTGGGTGCCTATGCGGCTTCCAAGCGGGCCGTTCTCAGTCTTACTCAGACCTGGGCGATGGAACTAGCGCCGCGCATCCGGGTCAACGTGGTCTGTCCGGGCGCAGTCGATACGCCGATGATAAAAAATGCAAGCCGGTTGAACGGCGATCTCTATGCGCTCAAGCGGATCGCACGTCCCGAGGAAGTCGCAACCGCCATCGCGTTTCTGTTAGGGACGGATGCCTCCTACGTGACAGGAATCATTCTGCCGGTCGATGGTGGACGAACCTATTATTGAAATGTCGAACAACCGCAGGGCGGGGACATAAATGTACCCATCTCCGATCGAGGGTTACGTCGCGCCGACCACGGTGGATGAAGCCGTGGCCGCGTTTGCGCGCTGGGGGGAGGAAACCCACTACATTGCTGGCGGCCAAAGTCTCATGCAGGCCATCAAGTCACGTATGGTCCGGCCAAAATGTCTGGTGGATTTGCAGAAGATCGATGTAATCCAGGGCATCCATCAGGAGCCCGCCAGCATTCGTATTGGCGCGATGACCCGCTACTGCGACATCGCCGATAGCGAACTTTTGGAAGGCCCCTTCGCCGCGTTGGTTGACGGCGCGGGCCACGTTGGCGACCGTCAGGTTCGTCACCGCGGTACGATCGGTGGCAGCCTGTGCTGGAACTATATATCGGCCTGCATGCCGGCAGTTAACCTCGCGATCGGATCGCAGCTGACTTTGGCCTCTTTGTCTGGGCAAACGCGAGCGATCGATATTGAGGACTTTCTCGGCGCGCCGCTGGAAACGAGCCGCCAGGAAGGCGAGCTCTTGCTGTCGGTGGAGCTGCCGCAAATCGTTGGGCGAGCCGGCAGTGCTTATCGAAAATGGAGCCTGATGACCGACGGGCTTCCCGTAATCGGCGTCGGCGCTTTCCTGCAACTGGACGACGTGGGTTCCTGTTCTTCGGCACGGATCTCGGTTACCGGGCTTGAAAGTGGGCCTATCCGAGTCCTGACGGCGGAGCGCGCGTTAATTGGCGTCTCGCATTCAAACACAAAGGGGATCGAGGAGGCGTTGAACGACAGTTCGACCTCACTCGATACTCACTCGGACGAGGAGGCCGACGCGGAATACCGAAGGGTGCTATTCCGCCACTTGGGCCGGGACGTCGTCACTAGGGCGTTTATGCGCGCGCTGGGTAATCGGGAATGAATACGTCAGTTTCGATCACGATAAATGGCATCGCTTACGAACGTAGCATCCCCATCAGAATGCTGCTGGTGGATTTCATTCGGTATGAAGCGGGACTCACCGGCACTCATGTCGGATGTACATTCGAGGGAGCCTGCGGCGCATGCACCGTCCATCTCGATGGCGATGCGATCAAATCCTGTCTCGTTCTGGCCGTCCAGTGTGATGGTCGTTGGATCACAACGGTGGAGGGGTTAGCGGAGGGTAGCGAGTTGCATCCGCTGCAAATCGCCTTCAACGAACATCATGCCCTACAGTGCGGCTATTGCACGAGCGGGCTGTTGATGACTGGCGTCGACCTCATTGAGAAAGATTCGGAATTAAACGAGGAAAAAGTCCGTCACGGTATAACGGGCAACCTCTGCAGGTGCGCCGGCTATTCCAACATCGTGGATGCGATCCTTAGCGTGGCCCGTGCGAGGACACATGAGGAGGAGGTATAGTCTTTGAAAGAACTTCATGCCGGCGGGATCGGCGCGCGCCTTCCTCGCAAGGAAGACATCCCGATTCTGAGGGGAGAGGGGCGCTACTTCGCCGATATCTCAATTGCCGGCCAGCTTCACGTGATGTTCTTGCGTTCGCCGCACGCTCACGCGCGCATTCTGTCGATCGATGTGTCAGCCGCCGAGGAATTGCCCGGAGTCGTCGCCGTGATCACCGGCGAAATGATCCGAAATGAAATGTTGCCTTTGCCTCAGCCTAGCGTCGGAGGCGGGCTACCGGGACGGAAGCCCAAATTCTGGCCTCTCGCCGTCGAAAAGGTGAAGTTTCACGGCGAGCCGGTTGCGGCAGTCGTAGCAGAGACGCCGTATTTGGCGGAGGATGCGCTCGAAGCGATCTTCGTGGAATACGAGCCATTGCCCTATGTAGGTGACATGGAGGCGGCGCTTGATCCGTCGTCGCCCCGCGTCCACGAGGATTGGAATGACAACGAGATCTTCAAGTCCAATTTTCGCGCGACCCGCTCAGCCGATGAACACGCGGCCCACATAGAAGAAGCGAAGCGTCGGATCGCGGAAGCACCGTTTGTTGTGAGGCAACGTTTTCGGACACATCGCTGCGGAATTACCGCGCTTGAACCGCGGGGAGCGCTTGCTGTTTGGGACGCGACCGAAGGGATAACGGCGTGGATGACGACCCAGCGTCCGCACCTGCAGCGGTTGAGCCTGGCGGAAGTCCTCAAGTTGCCGCAGGCCAAAGTTCGGGTCATTGCGCCGCGCGATCAGGGCGGCGGTTTCGGGATGAAGGGGTCAGTCTACCGCGAACCGTTGCTCGTAGCCTATCTCGCGCGGCACCTTCGCCGCCCGGTACGGTGGCTGGAAACCCGCGAGGAGAATCTGATGGCTGCAGGTCAGGGCCGGGATCAGATACATGATATCGAGCTGGCGGCCGACGCCAACGGAAGGCTGGTTGCCTTACGTGACAAAATCCAAACCGACGCCGGCGACGGATGTCTGGGAGGTACTTGGGGTTACGCCATGCCGATGGTGGGAGGAATGCGACTTCCAAATGCCTACATTCTCCCGTTCTGCGATATTCAGTTGCGAGTCGCGGTAACCAACAAGGCCTCGTTATGCCCGGCACGCGGTTTCGGGATTTTCGCTCCGCGATTCGCGCTCGAGCGCGCGCTGGATATGCTTGCCCGGAAGATCGGTGTTGAGCCGGCGGAACTCTTGCGGAAGAATTTCATCACGACGTTTCCAGCGCGTCTGTCGACCGGCCTGGGTTACAGCAGCGGCGACTTTGTCAAGACCTTCGACAGACTGGTAGAATTGGTCGATATTCCGGAATTCCGCAGGCGTCAAAAAGAGGCATTGAGTCTGGGCCGCTATATTGGCCTGGGGATCTCCACGGGTGTCGAGGTCTCCGGCGTCGACAATTTATCATACCTTACGGCAACGGGTGGGCCGAGCTACGCGACGGTTGATTTGCGAGTGGATTCCGAAGGTCACGTAACTGTTGCCTATGGTGATGGACCAACCGGTCAGGGCTCCCAGACGACGATCGCTCAGGTCGTTGCCGAGGAGCTTGGCATAGATCCCCAAAACGTCACTGTCTTGTCAGGCGATACCCTTACGACAACGTATAGTCCTGGGACGGTCTCTGGACGTGGCGCCTCGATGGTTTTGCCGGCCGTGGCGCTGGCATGCCGCGATCTTAAGAAGAAGATAGTTCGTGTTGTCGCGAATGACGCCTCCATGGTTGCAGGGGACGAGGAGTTCAGTTTTGCAGATGGCTACATAACCTACTGTGGTAACAGCAATCTGAGGCGCAGCTTCGCCGAACTTGCTCATCGCATTGTGATTGGTGCTGTCGATCTTCCGCCGGGTGACACGGGTGGATTGGAGCAAAGAGCAGTCTTCGAGGCCACAAGAGGAAACGTCTGCTTCAGTGCGCACGCCGCCTTTGTGGAGGTCTCGCCGGAAACCGGCCGCGTCAAGATTACGAGATATGTCACCTCAGACGACGCCGGCGTTGTCATCAACCCCCTGATTGTGGAAGGGCAAATACAAGGCGGCGTCATTCAAGGTATCTCGAACTTCTTTTTCGAGGAGTATGTGTACAACGACGAGGGACAGCAGATGACGTCGACGCTCGAAAGCTACAAGATCGCCAAGGCGTCTGATGTCCCACGTATCGAAATATACCATGACGCCGGGACGCCAAATCCAACCAATCCGCTCGGCACGCGAGGCATCGGCGAGGGTTGCATTGCGCCGGTGCCGGGCGCGCTCGGCAACGCGATTAGCGATGCGCTGCGTCCTCTCGGAATCGAAATAACGGACCTTCCGGTCCGTCCGGGCCCTCTGTTTCATAGGATGGACGTTGCACTACGCGACGATCAACAGGCGTAGTCCGGCTTTAGCCCAATCGAGCATCTGATGGATGGGTGTGGCGAACTCCCCTCGTATCAGGTCATAAGGCAGCTTATGCAAGCGAGACACCCCTTAACTTCATTTTGCCACCGCGCTCGCCTTTCGCGCTTGACTAATTCGTCAGCCGAATATCTCACTTCAGTTTCACGCAGTCAGCTAGATCCCTAATGGCAAGAGACGGCAAGAGCATACATCCAAAGGAAGGGCAGTTCGTCGCGGCGCTGGCGAAAGGGCTCGGGGTGCTTCAATGTTTCAGTCCTTCGACGCCAGAACTAGGTTCAAGTGAAATTGCCCGCATGACTGGGATGCCACAGCCGACGGTTTGGCGGCTTTGCTCCACGCTTATCCAGCTTGGTTTTCTGGTCGTGGTCCCCGGCAGGCAGACGATGCGTCCAGGAATTTCACTTCTTGGCCTGGGGCAAGCGGTTTTGTCGGGACTGCCCATTGGCGAGCTCGCACTGACTGATATGCAGTCGATGGCCAGCCGTCATGAGGGGGCTGTCTCTCTGGGTGCGCGTGACGGATTGAGCATGCTCTTTTTGCAGCGGTGCCAAGGATCCGCGATCTTAGTGGCCGATCTAAGAGTAGGGTCACGCATTCCGATTGCAACGTCGGCAACGGGCTGGGCCTATCTCGCCGCGCTGGATACCGTCGCACGCAACAAGTTGATTGCGGAATTGAGCGCCTCGCTGGGCACGCAGTGGTCCGTGATCGAACCAAGGCTTGCCGCCGCGCTTCGCCAATTTGCGAAGCAAGGTTATGTTGTCAGCAAGGGATCGTCGAACGCGCGGATTAACGCCGTCGCTGTCCCGGTCAAATCTCCTGACGGTTCAGTCATCCTATCGCTCAGTTCGGCTGGCATCAGCGAGATATTCCACGGCGACAAGCTGGCCCGGCTTGGGTCGGAACTAAAGCTGCTCGCCGCAAAGCTCGCACCGCTTCTTTCTTTCCAACGGGTGACTTGATCGCTCCTGAGACGGCCGGTTTGCCCTCGGTGCCTACGTATCGGGCCAATGCGAGAAAGTGCTGCTCCCCGGCGTTCCGCCTTGCCGATCCAGTAACCGCACAAGGGCGGGGAATGCCGCCAGGATAGCGTTGGTCGTCGGACCGCAATCCTCAATCAACTTTACCCATTTCCTTGAGTACTTCGTTGGCGGCCTTGAAGGCATCGAGGC
Source organism: Bradyrhizobium sp. LTSP849 (assembly GCF_000938255.1). Classification (GTDB taxonomy): domain Bacteria; phylum Pseudomonadota; class Alphaproteobacteria; order Rhizobiales; family Xanthobacteraceae; genus Bradyrhizobium. The sequence goes on from NZ_JYMR01000050.1 coordinate 219,892, forward strand.
CTGCCGGAATGCCGCAATAGACAGTAGCGTGCAAAAGCACTTCCTTGATTTCCTCGACGGTGAGGCCGTTGCTGATCGCGCCACGCGTGTGCAGCTTGATTTCCGGCGCGCGGTTGAGCGCCGTCAGCATCGCGAGGTTCAGCATGCTGCGAGTCTTGCGATCCAGACCCGGTCTGGTCCAGGCATAGCCCCAGCACCATTCGGTAGTGATGTGCTGAAATGCCATCATGAAATCATTGGTGGTCTCGATCGACTTGTCGACATAGGACGCGCCGAGAACTTCACGGCGTAACTCAAGGCCTTTATCGAAAAGACCGCCGAGCGTGATCGTCTGGTCGTAACTCATCTTACTCTCCCTTTTTGTTAGATGGGTCCGATTGCCGGGTGTGGCCGCCCTAGTATCGGCCTGAGCCGATCAATATTTCATCGCCTCGGGATGCGACTGTCACAAAATCAAAGGTCTCTCGGGAGTTCAAGCGCGATCGACCTGCTTGGCGTGCTGTTGCGGGACACCGTCAGCTTTTCTCACACAGCGTCAGCTTATTTGAATTGCGTTGTTCCTGCCGGCTAAGACATGAGTTGCGTCTTGTCGGCCTGTATCGGATTGCACGGAGCGGATATTTTGTGCGACCGCGGGTCCATCAATTTTGCAATGCGCCGTGAACTGCTGACCCAGCGAATCTGAATGGTGCCTTGAAAAAGAAAGATGTTGGCCATGAAGAAGGAACTGTCGGTTGCCATTATCGGTGCGGGTATGGGCGGCTTGGCATCCGCTGCATCGCTTCGGCGCGCAGGTGTCGGCGTCACCGTCTACGAGCAAGCGGCGCAGTTCAGCCGGCTGGGCGCGGGCATCCAGATTGGATGTAATGCGATGCAGGTCCTGCGTGTGCTGGGCCTCGAGAACAAGCTGCGCTCGGAGGCGTTTTATCCGCGCTCCTGGAACAACAAGGACTGGCGCACCGGCGAGATCCGCTTCGACATGATCTTCGGTGAAGCCGCCGAGAAAAAATTTGGCGCACCATATCTTCTAGCGCATCGCGGCGATCTGCATTCGGCGCTGGCCAGCGCCGTTCCAGACGAATGTATCAAGCTGAACCACAAGCTGACCGGCTTGGAAGAAGGGGCCGACGGCGTAAAGCTGACATTTGCTAATGGATCGACCGCCGTGGCCGACGCTGTGATTGGCGCGGACGGCGTCCATTCCATCGTCAAGAAGATCCTGTTCGGCGCAACGGAACCGAACTTCACCGGCCGTATCGCCTACCGCACCACGTTCCCGGCCAGGCTGCTGAACGGATTCGAGATCGACGAATGCACCAAGTGGTGGGGCGAAGACCGGCATATCGTGATCTACTATGTGAAGCCGGATCGCAGTGAGGTCTACTTCGTGACCAGCCAGCCGGAGCCGGACTTCCACACCGAGTCATGGTCAGCCAAGGGTGACGTCAAAGTGTTGCGCGCGGCGTTCGAAGGGTTTCACCCTCAGGTCCAACATGTGCTCAACGCCTGCCCGGCGGTGCACAAATGGGCGCTGGTCGACCGCGATCCACTTCCGAGCTGGTCTGCCGGCAATGTGACCCTGCTCGGTGATTCCTGCCATCCGATGACGCCCTATATGGCCCAGGGCGCGGCCATGGCGATCGAGGACTCGGCGGTGCTGTCACGCTGCCTCGAGGGCGTCGAACGGGAGGGTGTCGCGGATGCGTTCCGCCGCTTCGAAGCGACCCGCAAGGAGCGCACATCCCGCGTCCAGGGAACCTCGCGCACCAACACCTGGCTGAAAGACAAGACCGACACTGACTGGGTCTACGCCTACAATGCCTGGACCACGCCACTGGCGGCATAGTCGCAGCACACCGAGCAGCCAGGCAATGCCGCTGTTTATCATTTTGACGTTTGCGAATGAGTGCTTGAAGGAGGCTGTATATGACCACCGCGACAACCGCAAACGGAGACAAACCCGTCGTCGCGCAAGACCGGCTTGCTGCCGGCTTTTCTCGCATCAGGCTCGACGGTACGGAGAACGGCAAGTATCTGGCGGCCTATGTCGCTGGGCCTGAGGATGCCGAGGCAGTTCTATTCAACACCTCAATTCTCACCGACAGCCGGGTCTGGACGGACCAAGCCGCTCGCGCCTTGGCGCTGGGCTACCGGGTTGTTTGCGTTGATTTCCGCGGCCACGGCGCCTCGTCACCGTTTTCGCCGCCCTATACTATGCAGGGGTTGATCGCTGACAACATCTCCATCTTCGACGAGCTGAACATCGACCGGGCGCATCTCGTCGGCGTGTCAATGGGCGGGATGGTTGGATTGGGCTTTGGTATCTTGCATCCCGACCGAATCCAGAGCCTGACTCTGTGCGCGACACGTGGGGACGCACCGGCGGCTTTCGCGGCTGGCTGGGATGAGCGAATTGCCTTGGCGACGAAACTGGGGACTGGTGCGCTGGTGCAATCCACCTGCGAGCGCTGGCTTGGCGCGAACTACGTTAGTCATCCCGCTTACGGACTGATAGCGCAAATGATCCAGGACACCTCTATAGAAGGTTTCGTCGGAGGCGCGCAGGCGATTCAGAAACTGGATTTTCTCGGCGATTCAGGCAAGGTCATCGCTCCGACGCTGCTCATCGTCGGACAGAATGATGCCGGAATGCTGCAGCCGATGCATGTACTTCACGAGGCCATCAAAGGTGCGCGTCTCGAGACGATCGCGAACGCCGGCCACTTGCCGCAGTTCGATGACACCAATAAATTCAATAAGTTGCTGTTCGATCATATGTATGCAAACAAAGCCGAGTGTTGACTATTCTAGCCGGCACCAGTCTGGCCGCGGCCGCGGTAAGAAAAACTGACTTGCCACGACCTTGGGCCTTGGCCCATACACATCGCCTATGGTGCGGAAACTTCCCCCTTTAAACGCAATACGCGCCTTTGAAGCGGCAGGCCGGCATGTGAGCTTTACTAAAGCTGCGGCCGAACTCAACGTCACTCATGGTGCGATCAGCCGGCAGGTCGGATTGTTGGAGAGCTGGCTGGGAACTCCGCTGTTTCTGCGCAGCGCGTCGCATCTGGCGTTGACAGAAGCTGGTCGCATTTACCTCGCTGAAGTCACCTCGATGCTGGACCGGCTGGCGGTCGCCTCGATGCAGATGCTGGATAGGACAGCGCCGACGGTGCTCAGGATCAATGCTCCGCCGACCTTTGCGATGCGCTGGTTGCTGTCGCGAATTTCCGGCTTTCAGCGTAGGCGTCCCGATGTCGAAATCCGGCTGACGACGTCCACCGCTCCAGTGAATTTCCACGACAACGCCTACGACATCGCGATACGTGGAGCGCAGGAGCCTCTGTCAGGCTACGTCTCGCAGCCTTTCATGACCGAACTGATCGTTCCCGTCTGCCATATCGATCTCCTCGACGGTGGACAGATGTGCAAACCGCAGGATCTGGCGGGGCAGACTCTGATCAGCTATGCGACTGAGCCCTATTCGTGGTCCGATTGGTTGCAGGCTGCGGATGTCCCGGATATCAAACCACGCGGCTCACTCAAATTCGAGCAAATGTATTTTGCATTGCAGGCGGCGGTAGACGGACTCGGCGTCGTGCTTGTTCCGCTTTTCCTTGCGATCGATGACATCATTACAGGCAGCCTGTGCATGCCGTTCGGCGTGCTCGCGGCCAAACAGCGTCAGTATTTTGCCAATGCGGTTCATCCGACACCGACCGTCGAGGCGTTTTATGAATGGCTGCTCCGCGAAGGCCGCGATACCGAGCGGTCGATGGCCGACTGGTCGCTGTCGATGAAGTCGGGAACAGCCAATCCCTAGCTGCAGCGAGCTACTCCACGCGACTTTTTGCGTTCTGAAAACAAGAGCAAAGCTCTGAAACGAGAACCGGCCCGCACACGGTGGCTGCGAGCGCCATTGCCGGACAGATCACGGGTTTCGATGACCTTGAACGTAATGCTTGATCGGTCGTGCGGTTACTTCGTTCTTCACCGCGTACATTCGGCGCTCCGATTTGCTTGCGACATAGCGCTGCCTGCATGCGTTGGATCTCAGAGCAATCGGAAAAAGCGTCTCGCAGGGAATCGTACAGTCTGAGACAAGCTATCCTGACGGATTTCCGGGCTGTCCCCACAGCGCCATACCGAGGTGGGCGCGAGCCGTTCGATACGCTTTTCGGAACCGATCGAGGATCGAGCAAGCATTTTGACAAGGCTGCCGTCGTCGATCTCGTTCCAGGGGATTCCCCGATACACATGGCGGCATGAAACCGGCAATCCCGTAGTTTAACGTAGCAGCTCAAAGATTGAATATTTACCGTTCGAGCCCAAACTGTCGGAATAGTGGGGGGGAGCCATGCTGAATCGTTTGACCATTTCGGCGATGCTCAAGTCGGTGATTGCCGTCATGGCCACCTGTATAGTGGCCTTTCTTGTCATGACCGCCTGGGAGTCCTGGGGTCGGCTGCAGGCCACCGGACGAATATCGATCATCGCGGAGGCTTCGGCGAATGCATTCAAGGCGATGCATAATTTGCGCACCGACCGCGCAACGACGAACCAGGCTCTGAACGCTGACGTGTTGGCTCCCGATGCGGAGAAAAATATCGCCACCTATCGCGAGGCCGAGAACTCGGCGTTGCGACCGATCGCGGATCTCGCCGCAATGGTCGAATTCGCCGATCAAAAGGCGCTGCTTCCCGCGCTGATCCGGCAGATCGAGACGCTCAAAGCTCTGCAAGCTGAAAGCATGGAGGCGATCAGCAAGCCGAAGGCGTTGCGTCGGCCTGGACTCGCCAAGGAATATGTCGAGACCGCCACTGCACTGCTGTTGACGTTGGATAAGTTGTCCACGCAGCTCGCGGCGGCCGTGGACAACACCGATCCTGTGGTCGATCAATTGCTGGCGATCAAGCAACTCGCCTGGCTGGTCCGCGATACCGGCGGTCAAGCGGCCTTGCTGCTATCGAACGGTCTCGCCACCGGGCGCCTGGCGCCAGAAGCGCGTCAAAACTATTCAGAATTCGTCACCGGCACGAAGTTCGTTTGGAAGGCGCTGGAAACCATGGTGGCGGGGGCGCAATTACCGGCCAGCCTGCTCGAGGCGATGACAGCGGCCAAAGCAGCCTATTTCGACCCGCAATTTATGGCGACCTCCGACCAGTTGCTGAATGCGACGATTGCCGGCGAGAAACCGGACGGAGGTCAGTGGGGGACTGATGTGATCAGGCGTCTGGGCACTGCTGTCACGGTTGCCGAGCGCGCGCTCGACGAAGCCAAGCGTCACACCGCGATGCGGTGGTCTTCGGCGCGGCAATCGCTAATCCTGAATATGATGTTGCTTGCCGCTGCCCTTGCGCTGGCGACCGGAAGCATGATGCTGGTGGGCCGCCGCGCCATCAAGCCGCTGCACGCCATCCGCGATGGCATGCTGAAAGTAGCCGCGGGTGACCTCACGGTGGATACCGGCTACACCGAGCGCCGTGACGAGATCGGCGCGCTGGCCGGTGCGCTGGCCACGTTCAAGCAGCAGGCGGTCGAGAAAGCGCGGATCGAACAGCAGGAGCGCGAGCGAAATGCCGGCGCGGCGAGTCGCCAGCAGGTCATCGAAGCCTATATCGGAGAATTCGAGAATCAGGTGCGCCAGACGCTGAGCCAACTCGGCGACGCATCCAACGCCATGCGAGCCACCTCGGATGGCATGTCGAAGGTCTCCAGCCAGACCAATGCCAGCGTGCAGATCGCCGCAAAGGCGTCGGATGAGGCCTCGATGAACGTGCAAAGCGTGGCATCGGCATCGGAACAGCTGAGCGCGTCGATCGGCGACATCTCGAGGCAGGCCGCGCATGCTGCCGGGATCGCCAGCCGCGCCGTCAACCAAGCCCGCGAGACCGACAGTACTGTGCAGGGGCTTGCGGTCACCGCCAACAAGATCGGCGAAGTGGTCGGCCTGATCAACGACATCGCATCGCAGACCAATCTCCTGGCGCTGAATGCGACCATCGAGGCAGCCCGTGCCGGCGAAGCCGGCCGCGGCTTTGCCGTGGTCGCTGCCGAAGTCAAATCGCTGGCGAGCCAGACGGCGAAGGCGACCGACGATATCTCGGAGCAGATCGCCGACATCCAGAAGGTCGCGGGTGAGGCCATTGAGGCGATCAAGGCGATCGGCGGCATCATCGGCGAAGTCAACGAAGTCGCCACAGCGATCGCTGCAGCCGTCGAAGAGCAGGGTGCCGCGACCCAGGAGATCACCCGCAGTACTCAGCAGGCTGCGGAAGGCACTAAGAACGTGTCCGACAACATCGTAGGCGTCAGCGCCGGCGCCGATGCGGCCGGCGCCGCTGCGCAGAATGTGAAGACAGCCTCGGAGACGCTGGGCGCTCAGACCCAGCAACTGCGCGGCCAAGTCGACGATTTCCTTGGTAAGATCCGCGCGGCCTAAATTGCGAGCCCCCGTCCACGCAGAGCCAACTGGACGTGGATAGTTCTGTTAAAAATCGATGGTCAGCCGACGGCTGTTCATACCTCGGCGCCCAGCAACTTTCATGGCTCTCTGCAACCTTTGTGAGGCTAATCTTCAGCCTCACATGAAGGTCATAGGTTCAAACCCTATCCTCGCAACCACCGAAACCGACGAACCCGGAGTGAAAGCTGCCGGGGTTTCGGATTTCTGCTCAGATCTAGCCGAGCATTGTCCCGTAAAGGCGCGGCGTTCAATTTCCGGCGCGGCGTTGCTTATGCCACGGACCGTTCCGATGAGACGCCAGGTTCCGGTTGAAGCGTCGGGGCTGCCAGGTGCGGAAGCCGGAGTAGGTCGGCGATGTCTTCGGACCGCACCGCCTTGCTGAACAGGAAGCCCTGCATTTCATCGCAAGCGTGCTCGCGCAGGAAGGTTTCCTGTTCGGCAGTTTCCACGCCTTCGGCGATGATGGTGAGCCCCAGCGCCTTGCCGGGGCTGATGATGGCGTCGGCGATGGCCTTGTCGTCTGAATCCCGCGGCAGGTCCCGAACGAAGGAACGGTCGATCTTGAGGGTATGCGACGAATGAGTTTGGGAGGAGCGCGGACGAGCGGGTTCGCAATAGTAGCGGATAGATTTTGGCGCCCTCAAACTTCAGAATTACCAAGTCGACCCAGGGCGCTCCGGAGCGTGCCTAGCGAACAATATGTTCATCGAGGTCTGTCGCGGCTTATCTGGCGCAATTGACCTCACGACGGTGATCCATGTAACGCGTTTGGCGGGCGCACGGCCAAGCGCACCCGCTAAATCCGCGGGAGGTTGTATGACAGGAATCATGACGGCTTTCGAAGCGCTTTCACTGGATGCCCAGACGGCGGCCTAGGCGACAACTCTGACACAAGTTGTCGTCGAATCGCCCGGGCTATGCTGCTGCGAGTGACGCGTGTCATCGGCGGTTGCATGAGCGTTCGACAAGAACACGAGGTTCCTGCCAGAATGCTTGGCATCGTAAAGCGCGTCGTCGGCCCATTTTGCGACTGTCTCCGGCGCGGCATCTCCATGCGCGAAGGCGACGCCCAAGCTGATCGTCACCACCCCGGCGGAACCATCCACCGGATGCCTGCCGGGATTGACGATACCAAGCGCTTCGACCGACCCGCGGATACGTTCCGCGATCGTCCAGGCAAGATCGGGCGTGGCGTGGGCGAGAACGACAAGGAATTCTTCGCCGCCATAGCGAAAGACGGAATCTTCATCGGTGCGTACCGATACCTCGATGGTTTTCGCGACCCGTCTGATGCACTCGTCGCCAGCGGCATGGCCCGCGGTATCGTTCAGCCGCTTGAAGAAGTCGATATCGGCCATGATGAACGCGATACAGGCCTTCGGGATCGAGGGATCGCCCCAGAGCCTCTCGACCAGATCGGTAGCCGAACGGCGGTTGCCGAGTCCGGTCAGTGGGTCTCGTGTTGCGAGTATTTCCAGCAGACGGTTAGCGTTTTCCAGCGCGGTGCTGTGATACTGGTTGCGCAGGGACAACAGGAAGCTTTTTTGACCGAGGATCGTCTGGGTCTTGTGCGCGATGGTCGCCGAATAGATTCCAATCGCATAAAAGATCGACGTCCCGATCGCATCCTTGAGGTCGATCGCAGGATTAGCGATTTCAAAACCAAAGAATATCCCCGTGGAGCAGAGCATCAGGGACAGCGACCAGACTTGGTCGACATTGAAGACGACGATCGCGATCGTGTTCATGTACATGATGCAGATGAGCAAGCGCTCATAGTTGCTCCCTCCGACCGCGACGGCGAGGAAGCCGTAGGCAATCATGACGCTGCTCATCAGCAGCACCAGCGAGAGGCCTTCGACAGCCGCGCTGCGGGGTTTCCGCCAGACCAGATAGGCACAGGCGTGCAGCGCGGGAACCAACAACCCGCCGATGGCGATGGCGAGCGCGAGGAAGTCGGGAGCGAGAAGGTGGCTGACCGGTACGAAGGCCATGCTCATCAGCGCGACCCAGACCATCCACGAGCGCGCAATTTTGCTTCGCTGTGGCCAGTCCTTTTCGCGATACGCCCGAACCATCTCGGGGGAAAACTGGATGTCGCGCGTGCGTTGTGACAGCAAGCGCTCCGTCTCGGCTTCGAGTGCAGGCGTCACTGAGACGTTCGCTGCGTCGTCGGGCTGCGTCGGGTTCAAGCTACTGGCAGCCGATCTCAAGACCTGTTTCTCCCTTGGGGCGTCGCTCCTTGCCGCAGGGTCCAGATTAAGAGCCTAAAATGCTAAATTTCCCTTGTGGCGAGACCAGTGAGTCTACGGGGTGGGGGATGAATGAGGGGTTCTAGAGTACCTGTAAACGATCACGGATCGACAGCCGCGCATCTTGCCGACGATCTTCCATCCGTCCGCCGACCCGCGCGATCTCGACGGTGCGTGATCGCTCCTCAATTTCCCGATTCGAATTTCAAACAGCTCGATCGCCGTCATTGCGAGAGAAGCGACGCAATTCATCGGACAACAGGAAGCCTGGATTGCTTCAGAGCCTCTCATCCGGCGCGCATTCGCGCGACCCGCCGGCTCCTCGCAATGACGTCCATCGTTGAGACGCAAGCCCTTCCAGAATGCAGGGGATTCTGGAACGACCCCAGCCGCGGCGAATCTTTAGCGCGCAATTCAAACGCGTCAGCAAAGCCGCAAGGAAGTCTGGATCAAAGCGTCTAATAAGGGATAGAATCCCTACCTTGAGACCGCCTATCTTGCCGCGGTGGAACGCTGCATGCGTTACCTCAGCGGGCGAGAGAAGGACAGAGATTGCAACGATAGTTTCACCATGTGCGTGCGCCAGCAGTTGCCACCGCGCCGGTAACAATCGGCGGCCGCACGCAGGTGTCGATGCAGTGCATGCACGGATCGCCGACGTGGCGGAGGAGTACCGTGCGATGGACGAGCAGCGCGCGATCGATCTCATTAAGGCAACCACGTTGAATACCTTTCCAATTTTGTCAATGTTTTCAGTTCCGCAGATCAAAATGTCGCCGTGGAGCCTTCAATCAGTTCGGCACCAACTCTTACTGCCTATTCGCATTCGGCGTTGCGCAATCACGGTCGATTGTAGCCACGCGGCTGCGGCAGGTGCCGAGGAGGGCTCTGGTCTCGCGGGGCTCATCGTCGTCAGCGGCCGGGTGAGGATGGAGAATCGGGCAGGCAATCCAAACGCGAAGCGGGTCGAAACTTATTACGGAACGACCAGTCCTGAGGAGCTCGATCGTCTTTCACCGGTTTCGCACGTCGGGCCGGATTCCATTCCGACGCTCGTTGCCTGGGGTGAATACGAGAATCCTCATCATAGACGTGCACTGCGCCGAACTCGTACATAGAATCTCACAGGCGAAGGGGCGTTGCCCACCGGTGATTTGGTTGCGCGGGCACAATCACATATCCACAATCGCCCACATCAATACCGCGGAAGAAGAGTTCGGCTCGGCCCTTCTTGATTTCATCGCCCACCCTCGGTGAGACGACCTAGCGTGACGGCGGCTGCCATCAGTCTCCTCGGTTTGAAATGATGACGCAATTTCGATGATGGAAGGATTCGCAGTTTTAGCGGTCACCGACATTAAGATTTGTCTCAGGTGGAGTTCGCTACTTTGTTCGCATTGAAATCATCGATGATCCGGGTCGATTTTGATCTCCACCATGGTTCGGATTCTTCCGTCCAACGGTTGAAACTGGCGCTTCTGCAGCGAGCGGGGCCAATCCCACATCAAATGGCCACCACCAGCGATTGTCGGTGTCGGTGGTTGCGCCTCCTGGATTTGAACCTACGCCGAGACATTGCCTGTCGCTGATGGATCGCTCCCGAACGGTGCCGTTGCGGATAGATATTCGATCGTCTCGGAAGCTCTTCTTTCATTTGGAAACAACTGCCAAGCTATTGATATTGCTGGGGCGCAATTTTGCGCTTTTTTCCAAATGCGCGTTAGAATCATTGAATAATCAAGCTGACTTTGATTCCGCCATTCGGCGGGTCCATGCGTTGTGGCCTAAACGAGGCTTAAAGCGCCGATATCGCTGCGCACAAACTCCCGTAAGCCCTAAATCTTAGCGCGCGTTTGGAAAAGCGGCGCAGTCCAGTCACGGTCGGCTGACTTAACGGCATCGCGCCTCAAGTATTTTGAACGGCTGCAACGACATTGATCGCGCACAAGCGACTGCTCTAGGGCGGATTATCCAGACGGCGCGTCCCTAGCCAAGTTGGGCTACCTTTCGATAGATGGGAGAATCTTCAGCTGCTGTCGGCGGCATCATGTCAATGATCCGATCGTTCGTTTCTGTCGGTCGTTTGCTATTGGCGCTGCTATTGCCAAGTCCAGGCCGCGGTGTAGAGTCCTAGGGATTTTAACAAGCTTAAATTCGACGCCCTTGTGGTTGCGTTACGACAGTTCTTTCTTCTGGGGGGCCATGTTCGATCCTGCCACCACCGCACTTTTGCGCGCGGTCCTGGACGAGGTGTGCGAAAGCGTCTCCCGATCCGAGACCGGTGCCCGTACCCACGTGGCTTCGAAAATTCTGGAAGCCGCAACCCGGGGCGACAAATCTCCGGACCACCTCAAGCAGGTCGGGCGCGAAGCTCTCTCACAAGCGCCGACCATGTGGCGCTGACGGCCGACGGGGGGCTGGGTGAATTTTCAGGTCACGGTACTGAAGATCCTGGTGAGCTACCCGGACGGATTTGCCGTGATGGCCGACCTTAAGCGCGACATGGCGATCCTGGCGACCAGCGGTCGAGAGTGGACCGTTCGCACCAAGCGGCTGGCTGCCCGCGTTCCGAATCTCGACATCTTTTCGCAAAGACTCGTCGAGCGCGAAAACGGTGGCTGGAAGATCACCGCCAAGGGGCGCACCGTGCTGGAATTCATGGAGGCCCGTCCTGGCGCCGATAAGCCAATGGAGACAGTGCGGACCGAGAAGGTGGATGCGCCGCTGCCTCGGCTACCGCAGCCGACCGAACGGGCGAGGTGGCGACGCGCTCGTCTCGAGCGTCGACGCGAGGCGCGCGAACGGGCGCGGGCGAACGCTTCCTAGTCTGCCCCGCGGCGCCCGCTCAGAAGGCTGCCGGATCCGGGCCGTAACTCATGCGGCGAGGGAGAGCAGCGGTCAGAGGCCGCAGAATATCGCGATGGTCTTGAACTCAGCGACAGCGGCCTTCGAACCGACCGCGCGGGTTAGCGTTCTTGCCTCTGCATCCATCATTTTGATCCCTGCAGCGTGAAGGGCGGGCATCGTACCTTGCTGGCAGGTGTATGAACTAGCTACCACGCCTACGCGCAGGTGCGTGAAGCAGTGGCATCACTGATTGGGGGCGGATCGGGACGGCCGCAGCGCCTCGCGCTGGCGGCAGAGGTCGTCGACCTTCGTCAGCACGCGCGCGAGCAGGAGCTTGGCCCGGCGCTCGAGACCCCCCGCCTGCGGCTGTATCCGCATCTCGCGTTCCGGCGCGCGGATCTACCCGAGCAGATGGGAGATCTCGTTCCGGACCGACCCGTTAAGGCGCAGGCAGGCGTGCATCCAGCGAGACGAACTGTTGGGCTCCGAGGAATCGCGGCGATGTTCACCGTTCTCGCTCCAGACCGCCGCAACGGAATCGCAACGAATTGGGTGAAACGAGCGTGAACAAAACGGGACGGAAGGGCTCGTCACAGCGAGAAAAATCAATAGCTTAGAAGATGCTCACTGCGTTCGGGACGTGAGTGCTGCAGGATGGATCTGTTGATGCAGTTAGCTCGCCTCATGCGGATCGGCCCGAGCGCTTGAGTTGAGATGCGTTGGCAGATGATCGCCGGGATGCGTAGTGTCTCACATGGTGTTTGAAACTCCTCGGCGGAGGGACGGCTCTTTGTCCCGGTTTGCCATCGTCCGCGCGTGGCTCGGCGCGGTCACTGGAGCGCTGCGGCTTTTCCTGAGGAGAGTACACAGGACGCTGTACGGGTCGCGCACGACCCTCGCGTTCATCACCATCATCTTAGTGACGTTCCTAGCTGCGCCGCAGGCGGAAGAACTGGCCCTGGCCCGCGCCGAATCTCCGCTGGCGCAGATCCGGATGCTGATCGCCATAATCTGGTTTTCGGCGACGATCTGGCACTGTTCCGACCGGAAATGCAGGTCCCGACCCATTCTGCTGGCGGGCCGCCTCGCCGCGTTCCGCCGATCGGCGATGCCGGCGCTGCTCGCGGTCGGCTTCGCTGGCGTGATAGCGGTCTCCGAAGTTCGGGCGATGCACATGGCGGCGACGTTGCCGCATGATCCGATTCGTCTTTATCCGATCATCGAGATGCAATCCTTGGGCGTCCTGATCTTTCCGGCGGCTCTCCGCTCCGTCGAAGCGCGGGCTCGCCGCCATCTATGGTGCATCGGCCACGCGCTCGTCCGGACCTTGCGAAGCCGGTCGTTGTTCGGCGTCGCCGGCCTCGCGCTGTTCGTATGGGCTTTCTCCACACCGATCGGCTTCGCGTGGACCGTGGGACCCGAAGCGACGCTGCTGTTCGCCGCGTCGTGCTGGCTGATCGCGATTACCTACGCCCAGCTTTGCTGGCGCCGTGCGTGGGCTGCGATCCCGTTGGTTTCAATCGGGATGGCAACGGTGGTGAGTCTCTGGGTGGACTCCCATTCGATCCGATGTACCGATTGCGGCGCCAAGTCGTTTCCCGAAGTTCGCGCGACGCCGTCGGAAAACGTCGAAGAGGATGACCGCAGGGCGAGTTTGCGCGGGCCGGCACCGCTTACGAACAAGCTCTATGCTTACGAGTTCCTGAACCAGGTCGACGAACAGCGATCCATCATTCTGGTGTCGGCCGCGGGAGGCGGTCTGAGGGCGGCGTATTGGACAGCCACGATTCTGGGCGACCTCCAGGATCGGTTTCCCTCGTTTGACCGGCACACGTTCATGATCAGCGGCGTGTCCGGCGGCTCTCTCGGAGCAGGCGTGTATCGGGCTCTTCTTCAGCACGCGCGACTTGGCAAGCTGGTCGAGTGCCGAAACCGTGCGGGAGAGACGATCACGGGCTATCGACTGTGCGGGCAAGCCATCCTGGACCACGACTTTACGGGTCCGGTGCTGGCCGCACTTCTCTTCCGCGACCTTCTGCCCCTGCCTTGGGTACCGGACCGATCGGCCGTTCTCGAGGAAGCATGGGAGGCCGCATGGCGGAACACGATGCTCGATGCCGGAGAAGGACTCTCCCGACGGATCGATCGGATCGACGCGAACTCCCGCTTTCCTGTACTCGTTCTCAACGGAGTCTCCGGGTTGACCGGGCAGCGGATAGTCGCCGCCGGCCTTACCCAAAACGAGCAACTGCTGAACGTCGCGAAGGTCCGGCCGCTGCCTCTGTCGGCCGCGATCGGGATCAGCACGCGTTTTCCGTTCATCGAGCCGGCGGGCTCCGTGTACGACAGGACCGGCCGCTTCTACGACGCCGTCGTGGACGGCGGGTACGTCGAGAACTTTGGATCGAACTCGGCGCTGGAGGTACTCCGCGAGATCGGCGATCTTATTCAGGACGACCGTGAACCCCATCCTCCCGGCACTCGACGATTCATTCGGACCGCTGTTTTCGTGCAGGTCAGCAGCGATCCTACCTTGGATGACGGATCGAATCTTCTCTTCAGCGATGGTCTCAGTTCGATCTCGGCATTGCCGATCGGCGCAGCAGGTTCACTGGGCAAGGTGCCCAATCTGAAGCAGATCTGGTTGCCCTTTTTCGCGCTCCTGCGTTGCCAGTCGACACAGAGCACCTTCACGGCGAGCCTCGTGTCCACCTACGTGGCCTCGATCAACGGAGTGTTCAGTCACTTCCGTCTTGCCGACCGCTACGCTCATGCGCCGGTCCTCGGATGGACGCTATCGAAACGATCGCAAGTTCAGATCGACGGCGAGCGCATGCTGATGGGTGGCCGGATAATCGCGCGTCTGCAGCGGCTCCTTTCCGGTTCCTGATTGTGCCCCTATTGTGCCCCAGCTTTTCTGGGGCACATCTCCGGGGAATTAATTCGTTAAATCATTGATTGCAAAGGATTAATGGTGGGCGCACAAGGGATCGAACCTTGGACCTCTCCCGTGTGAAGGGAACGCTCTCCCGCTGAGCTATGCACCCGGGACCATCATGCAGGCGGCCGGACTTTTCGGCAGGCTGGCACATTGGAGATCGCGATTTAGAAGTGCGGGCCAAAGCTGTCAAGTTTTCAGGCGCCCTGAGGCCTGAAAACCTTCTGTCACTGACGAATTCGGCGGCGAGGCCGGATTTCGGCCCGCTTACGCACCCTGCTGGCGGGCGCGGGAGGCATGGGCCTGGAGCGCGCGGATGCGCTCGGCGAGCGTTCCGCCGCCCTCGGGGAGGCTGGCTGCCGCCGCTCCATTTGTCGCGGCGTCATTGGCCGGGCGCGGCGCCGGCCTTGGGGGCTGGCCCGCCTCGGCTGCAAGCAGTGCCTCGATCGGCGAGTTCGGGCCCTCGAGCTGCATTGCGAGCTTGGCCACTTCGGCGGCGATGTCGTTGATGCGCTCGCGCAGCAGCGCGTTCTCCATGCGCTCGGTTGCCCAGGAGCTCTCCGCCTGCTGCTGGATCGCATTGATGTCGCGTTGGAGCTTTGCGCGCTCGTCGCGCGCGGTGCGGAGCTGGTCCTCCAGCGCGGTCTTCTCCGTGCGCAGCGCTTCGACCGCGGCCGATGACTTGCCGCCGCTCAGCGCTGCGATCTCGACGCGCAGCTCCTTGATGGTGCGATCAGAGCCCTCATTGGTCTGGCGGAGCTGGTTGTTCTCGTACTCGCGCTCGGTGAGCAGCTTGCCCTGGGTGGCGAGGCGCCCTTCGAGGTCGGTGACGCGGCCCGACAGCATCTCGGCCTCTTTCACCTGCACGATCAGCTGGCGATCGAGCTCGGTGACGCGCTGGCTCAGATTTTCGACACGGCCGCGCGCATCGCCAAGCTCGCGCGAGGCGGTCTCGGATTCCGAGCGCTCCTGCGTCAGCCGCGCCTGCGTCGCGGAAAATTCCTTCTCGGCGTCGCCGACGCGATTCTTCAACTCCTCGATCTGCGCGCGCACCGCGACCAGCTCGACCTGGCGGCTCTCCGCCATCAACGAGCGGTCGGACAGCTCGGAATTGATTTTTGCGAGCTCGCCCTGCTTGGCGCTCAGCGCAATCTCGGCCTCGCGCAAGGATGCGGTCTTGGTGTTGAATTCCTCTTCGGTGGCGCGGAGCTGCTCCTTCACCGCCTTCTCGCGCGCCTCCAGCGCGAAGATCGTGGCGTTCTTCTCGCCGAGCTCGATCTTCATGCGGTTGATGGCGTCGCTCTTCTTGCCGAGCTCGGCAAGCTGGCTCGTGGTCTTGTTCTTGAGCTGGTCGACGCTCATCTCGAGCCGCCGTGCCGACATGGCGAATTCGGCGCGGAGCTGGTCCTTGTCGGCCTGGATCTCGGCCATCGACAGCGGGGTCGCCGCCTCGAGCCGGCGCGTGGTCAGGCGCACCGCGCGGTTATGCACCAGCGGCACGATCGCAAGCCCGCACAGCATCGAGAGCAGGAAACCGATCGCCAGGTACATGATCGGTTCGACCATCGGCCAAAACTCCGAAAGCTAAGGAAAAATTTACCAACAACAATGCATGGCGGGCCGGCAAAAAGCCAGCCCCGCCCTGTTGTTAACGTGAATCCGGAACCGGATCGGAGGAGGGGACCCTAGAGCATGATCCGGAAAAGTGCGCAGCGGTTTTCCGGAAAGATCATGCTCAAACAACAATCTAAAGCGCGATCGCGCTTTAGAACGGGTTCCAGGTCGCTCGCGGCGTGTATTTGAGGTAGCCGATATTGGCTCCGAGCCGCAGGCCGAGGCCTGAGCGGATCGGCACCAGCACGATGTTGTTGGACGTGAGCGCCGTCATGCCGAAACCGCCGATGATGTAGGCCGAGCCGTCGATGCCGGCGAAGCGCTGGTAGATCGCGTTGGTGGCAGGCAAATTATAGACCAGCGTCATGGTGCGCGCGCCATCGCCGCCCCAGTCGAAGCCGAGCGACGGCCCCTGCCAATAGACGCGCAGGTCGCCGGCGTTCTTGGTGTAGAGCGTGCCTTCGCCATAGCGCAGGCCGGCGACGAAGGCGCCGGAGCCTTCCTCGCCCAGGATATAGCCGTTCGGCAGGCCCCATTGGCTGACCGCCTTCTCGATGATCGAGGCGAGCCCGCGCGAGACATTGCCGAAGAAGTGGTGGCCGGCGTTGACGAGCTCGTCCGGCCCATAGGTGTTGGGCGACGGGGTCCGCTGCGGCGGCGGCAGGTTGGGCGGCGGCGCCGCCGTCTGGGCGGAGGCCGGCACGATCCAGCCAGCCAGCGCTACAAGCGCCACTGCGGCAAGGCGTGATGCGAAAGTCATAAAGAACCCCTGGTATCGAATCCGGTCGCTTCCTTAACCTGATGCCAACAGGCACGGCTCTAGGTTGCGCCGGATGTCCCCTCGACTCGGATGTTATCCGCAGCAACTATGACGGCACAACGGCAGGAAGATAGCCCTTTGCGCCCCGGAATTGCCTTGATCGGCCGCCTGGTCTGTCTGCTGGCGGGCATTTGGATTGCCTGCTCGGGTTTGCCTGCACTGGCGGCCACCACCGAGCGGATCGTCATCAATCGCTTCAGCGGTGTGGCCATCGAAGGCTTCGACCCCGTGGCCTATTTCGTCGATGGCGGCGCCATGCAGGGGACAGCCCAGTTTGAGGCGAACCTCTGGGGCGCGGTCTGGCGCTTTCGCAACGAGGGCAACCAGGCGTCCTTCCTGGCCCATCCCGAGGTCTACGGGCCGCAATTCGGCGGCTACGACCCGGCCGATATCGCCCGCGGCGTGGTTGTCGCCGGCAATCCCCGCTTCTTCGTGATCTCGGCGCAGCGGCTCTATCTGTTCAGCCGGGAAGACAACCGCGACGCCTTCGCCGCCAATCCGGAACGCTTCCTCTATGAAGTGGGCAAGCGCTGGCCGGCGCTTCAGGACAAGCTCGGTCAGTAAGACCCTATCGCCTCCGGGTCGCCCCAGGCGATGAACTCCGGAACGATGAAGCCGGTATCGCGAAGCTCGCCGAATCTGAGCTCGCCACCTTTGCCGTCGGTAACCCTGCCTCCAGCTGCCGTCACGATGGCGCAGCCGGCGCCGACGTCCCATTCACAGGTTGGTCCGAAGCGGGGATAGATGTCGGCACTGCCCTCCGCGATCCGGCCGAACTTCACGGCTGAACCGCAGGTCTTTCGTATGGCATTGGGCCGACCGTCGATGAACGCCTCGCTCTTGTTGTCGCCGTGCGAGCGGCTCACGGCTGCGATCCAGGGGTCGCCCTGCTTGGGCAGCCTGCGCGTCTGGATCTGCGCGGCGGCGCCGATGGTCGGGCCGTCCAGGGTCACGCGCTCGGCGCCACGGCCGACGATGCCGCGCCAGAGCAGCCCGAGCGCGGGCGCGCTGACAATGCCGAGCAGTGGCACGCCCTGGGTCACCAGGGCGAGGTTGACGGTGAACTCGTCGCGGCCGGCGACGAACTCCTTGGTGCCGTCAAGCGGATCGATCAGGAAGAAACTGTCGTGAAACGGCGGCGAGGCGAGCTGGCACCGCTCCTCCGAGAGCGACGGCACGTCGCCCGCAAGCCGGGCCAGGCCGTCTGCGATGATTCGGTCGGCGGCGAGGTCGGCCTCGGTGACCGGCGAGCCGTCCTGCTTGCCGTCGACCCGCATCGCCGCGCGGTTGACCGCGAGGATCGCCTCGCCCGCCTGCACCACCAGCGCGGTGAGTGGCGCCATCAACCGGGATGCAGCCTCGCCGTCGATGATCCTCACCTGCATGCCTCATTCATCGGCAAATCTCGTTTCTCTCAGTTGATTCGCCCCGATTGATTCGACTGGACCTTTATGGCCGCTTCGAACCTATCGCAAGCTAGCTGCCACGGGCTGGCGAATGTTAGAACCCGCAGCATCCGTCGAGCATGCGTGATTCGCCGCGTCCGCACCGTGCAATTCCAGGAACCCTTTATGTCTGACGCTCCGTCACCCGGTACCGCTTCCGCTCCCGATATGCTCGAACTCGCGGCACTCCTGTGCTCGCGGGTCTGCCATGATCTCATCAGCCCGGTCGGCGCCATCGTCAATGGGCTCGAGGTGCTTGACGACGATCCCAAGCCCGAGGACCGCGAATTCGCGCTCGATCTGATTCGCAAGAGCGCCAAGACGGCCTCCGCCCGCTTGCAGTTCTGCCGTCTCGCCTTCGGCGCAGCCGGCTCCGCCGGCGCCCAGATCGACCTCGGTGACGCGCAGACCATGGCGCGCGGTCAAATCGAGGACGGCAAATGCACGATCACGTGGAATTTGCCGCGGCTGCTGCTGCCGAAGAATCGCGTCAAGCTGCTGCTCAATATGCTGATCGTCTCCCAGCATACGATCCCGCGCGGCGGCACGCTGACGGTCGATCCGATCGGTGAGGGCGAAACCATGAGCTTCCGCATCACTGCGGCAGGCCACAATGCGCGCTTGCCGCAGAATATTGCCGAGCTCCTGAGCGGCGAGCGCGGCCCGGCTGCGGATGCACACGCGATCCAGCCTTACTATACGCGGCTGCTGGCGCTGGCCTGCGGACTGACCGTGACGCTCAAGCCCGAAGGCGAAGCCATCATCATTACCGCTTCGTAAACGCGCCGTCGTCCTCAGACAGTTAACCGATTCTTTACAAGGCGCTTCGGCTTGTCCGGAGCGCCTTATCTCTTTGTTGGTTCCGTTCTTTTGCACATACTCAACCATTATTAAACGCTTTGCGGTGAAGCTGGCCCCATTCTGAATGGCGCATCACACACGGTGCGTGCCCTCTCTGTATGAAGGCCTGTTTTCATGGATGATCTGTTGCGGGAGTTTTTGACGGAGACCAGCGAGAGCCTGGACACCGTCGACAATCAGCTGGTGAAGTTCGAGCAGGATCCGAACAACGCCAAGATCCTGGATAACATCTTCCGCCTGGTCCACACCATCAAGGGTACGTGCGGCTTCCTCGGACTGCCGCGGCTTGAAGCGCTGGCGCATGCCGGCGAGACGCTGATGAGCAAATTCCGTGACGGCATGCCGGTGACGGCCGGCGCGGTGACGGTGATCCTGGCCTCGATCGACCGCATCAAGGAAATCCTGGCCGGGCTGGAAGCGACCGAAGCCGAGCCCGAGGGCACCGACCGCGATCTCATCGACAAGCTGGAAGCGATGGTCGAGCAGGGCACGGCCGCGATGTCCGCGTCGGCGCAGCCGATCGCGTCCGCTGCTGCTACTCCTGTCGCTGAAGCTCCGCCGCTGGTGCCGGAAGCCCCGGCTGCGCCCGCACCCGCAAAAGAAATGACCCAAGGCGCGCTGATCGACCAGACCCTGGAGCGTCCGCTGCGTCCGGGCGAAGTGTCGCTCGACGATCTCGAGCGCGCCTTCCGCGAGACCGC
>NZ_JYMR01000051.1 GCF_000938255.1 Bradyrhizobium sp. LTSP849
ATTTTATAGCCGAACACGCTCTTTTTGCCTTTCCGGCCCCAGCGAGCATCGCGATCCGCAGATGGTTTGGGTGGCGTATCCTCGCCATCCTTGCGTGCCTTGCGGGGCGGAGTGGCTCGTGCCGCGATTAACGAGGCGTCGACCAGCGTTCCCTGCTTGAGGATCAGCTTCTTGGCCTCCAACTGCCGATTGATCTCAGTGAAGATCTTCTCGATCAGACCGTCCTTGGCGAGTTCCTGCCGAAACCGCCACAATGTCGTGTGATCCGGGGTCTGATCGTGCAGGCTCAGACCAACAAAGCGGCGGAACGACAACCGGTCTGCAATGGCCGCTTCCAGCGCGGGATCAGACAGATTGTGCCAGATCCCGGCGAGCAAGCAGCGAAGCAAGACTTCCGCCGGATAGCTGCTGTTGCCGGCACCATCGCCGCCCCGCTTGCCAAGCAGCGAGCGCAGCGGCGCCCAATCCACAACAGCCTCCACCTCATCCAGGATGCTGCTTCGCGGTGCCCGAACCAGGCCATCCGCCAAGCTCATCTGACCGACATTGCGCTCAACCATGGCTCCCCTCGCTAGAATCAGCCATGATTCAAAGAATCACGTGCAGCCGATTGTGCAAAGCCCTCGCAAGGGGAGAGGGTGGCTCGCCGCAGAGCGGCGAGACGGGTGAGGGGTATCTCTCTGCACGGAATACGCGGAGAGATACCCCTCACCCTATCGAGCTTGTGTCTACTCACGGCGCTGCCCTCTCCCACAAGAGGAGAGGGCACAGCAATGCGCAGCGCAAGATGCAATCGACCTCTGTCCGATAAGCCTCTAAAACAGACGCATGCTCGGACGTATCTTCACGGTTGGCGGCTACACGCTGCTCTCGCGGCTGACGGGATTTGCCCGCGACATCATGCTCGCGGCGATCCTGGGCGCCGGCCCAGTGGCCGACGCCTTTTTCGTGGCGCTGCGCCTGCCCAATCATTTTCGTGCGATCTTTGCCGAGGGCGCCTTCAACGCCGCCTGGGTGCCGGCCTATGCCCATGTCCACGGTGAGCGCGGGGAGGGGGCGGCACGGCTATTCGCGGATCGCATCTTCACGCTGCTGCTGGCCTCGCAGGTGGTGCTGCTGATCGTCGCCTGGCTGTTCATGCCGCAGGCCATGAGCTTACTTGCGCCGGGCTTTGCCGAAGATGCCGAGCAGCGCAAGCTCGCGATCGAGCTGACCCGGATCACCTTTCCCTATCTCCTGCTGATCACGCTGGTGACGCTCTATGGCGGCATGCTCAACGTGATGCAGCGCTTTGCCAGCGCTGCGGCTGCATCGATCTTCCTCAACGTCGCGATGATGATGACGCTGGCGCTGGCCGCCTGGTTTCCGACCGCGGGGCACGCAGCCGCCTGGGGCGTCCTGATCTCCGGCTTCCTGCAATATTTCCTGCTCGCCGGTGATCTCGCGCGCCATGGCGGCCTGCCGCGTTTTGCGCCGCTCAAGCTCGACGAAGACGTCCGCGCCTTCTTTAGGGCGCTAGGACCTGCGACATTGGGCTCGATGGGCACGCAGGTCGCGCTGTTCGCTGACACCATCATCGCGACCTTCCTCCCCGCAGGCGCGCTGTCGGCGCTCTATTATGCCGACCGTCTCAACCAGCTGCCGATCGGCGTGATCGGCATCGCCATCGGCACGGTGCTGCTGCCGGAGATGTCGCGCCGGATCACCGCCAATGACCATGACGGCGCGATGAAGGCGCAGCGCCGCGCCTTCGATTTCACGCTGCTGTTCTCGGTGCCGTTTGTGGCGGCCTTCCTCACCGTGCCCGAAGAGATCATGCGCGCGCTGTTCGCGCGCGGGGCGTTCTCCAAGGCCGATGCCGCCGCTGCCGGTGCGACGCTCGCAGCCTATGCCATCGGTCTCATTCCCTTCGTGCTGATCCGCAGCGCGGTCGCAACTTTCTACGCCCGCAAGGATACGGCGACGCCTGTGCGCGCGTCGCTGACCGGCATCGCCGTCAACGTTGCGCTGAAGGTCGCGTTGATGGGATCGCTCGCCCAGATCGGCCTGGCGCTCGCAACCGCCGTCGGCGTCTGGACCAATCTGCTGCTGGTGCTTTTCTTCGCGGTGCGACGCGGCTTCCTCGTGCTTGACCGCGCCTGGCTGTTGTCGCTCGCCAAATTTCTCGTGATCGGAATCATCATGGCTGCGACCTTCTGGCTGATCGCGCGCTTCAGCGGTTCTTCTCTGGCCTCGATGCACTTCCGCGATGAATTGACGTTGGTCCTGTTGGCCGTCGGGGGCATGATCGTCTACGCGCTCGCGATCCTTGTCCTGTTCGGCCGCAACTGGCTGGTCTCGTTGGTGCGCGGCTAGGCAAACTTCAATAGATTCGTCGTGCCCGTTTTACGGGGCACGAATGCGCCGGAACGAGGTGCTCGCCTCTGGGGTGCAATCGACCTTCGCGCATCCCTTGATTTGGCGCGATTGCCGTGGTACTGGAGGCGCATGATTAAATCGTCGCGCAACGTCAACTTCATGCACATGACCCGCTTCGGCTGGGCCGTGGAAGGAGTCGTGCGCTAGGAATTCGACGACGACATCTTTCCACCAGGCCCCGCCGGCATCGGACGGGGCCTTTTGTTTGGCCACGCTCCCTGCCGGCACAACAGCAGGAGCGTGCGATGCCACCTCAACAGACGAACATCTCATCCGGGATTGAGCGCGATGCCGCAAGGCGCAGCCTCAACCTCTCCATCGTGTCGGCGAAGAGCGCGGTCGATCAGGCTTTGGCAGCACGCCTCAAGGCGTCTGCCGCAGCGCTGGACAATGCTTTGTCGGACAAGAACGCCGCCGGGCCAACGGCCGCCTCGACGCGGAGCGTCCTCGGCTTGCTCAAGCAATATTGGCGTGCGTTTCGGGAGCGGCGCCAGGGCCCACGGCTGCAGGACCTGAGTGACAGGGAGCTGATGGATATTGGCCTGACGCGCGGCGAGATCGACCACCTCACGTCTTGGCGAGCGATCGACAGGCTTAGAAATGGCGCGGGGTATCCATGGGCCTGATGTGACGTAACGGATCAAGCGGGCAGAGATGGATGACATGCGATCTGCGAACAAGCGGCGGTCAGTTGTTGCTGCTTGTTCTCAGGCGTGTCGTCGCGGGCCGTGCCTGCTACTCGAGAAACGTCTCGGACTTCTCGTCGGGATTGTTTGTGCCGCCGTCCTTCAATTCGCGTTCGGCTTCGTGCCAGAATTCGTCCTCGCGCCCTTCCGGTCGCCCGGCGACGTCCCACAATTGATGCGCGCGATTTCGGATCTGCTCTTCGGTCGGGTTGGGCATGGGTCCACTCGCTGATTAAGGGCGTAAACGCGACCACACGGGCGTTACTCCGTATGGCCACGTTGGCGACTGTCCCGCTCTGGATTCCGTCTCCGCAAATACAAGCCTTTACAACGAGGATTTGTTCCTAACCCAGGAGTCGCGGCGGTCTCGGCAGACGTAGCTACGTCCGGGGTTGATCTCCCGTACCAACAAACCCGTTTGCCTTGCCACTTTTTCCACGGCAGTATGCCGGCAAAACAACCATGCGGACGTGGAGATCAAATGGCAGCCCCCATCAAGTTCGGCGTCGGCCAGAGTGTGCTGCGCAAGGAGGATGACGCGCTCATCCGCGGCAAGGGCCGCTATACCGACGATTATGCGCCGCATGCTGCCCTCCGCTGCCTGATGCTGCGCTCGCCGCATGCGCACGCCAAATTCACCATCGATGCCAGCCGCGCCCGCGGGCTTCCCGGCGTCGCGCTGATCCTGACCGCCGACGACGTCGCCGATCTCGGCAATCTGCCGTGCCTGTTCAATCTCGAGACCGATCCCTTCACCGGCCCGCCATACCCGATCCTCGCCAAGGACGAGGTACGCCATGTCGGCGATTGCATAGCCTTCGTCGTCGCCGAGACCATCGACCAGGCCCGCGACGCAATCGAGGCGATCGAGGTCAAATGGTCGCCGCTGCCGGCCGTGACCGGCCTCGTCAATGCCGTGAAGAAGGGCGCGCCGCAGGTCTGGCCGGACAAGCCCGGCAATGTGCTGTTCGATGTTTCGATCGGTGACAAGGCTGCGACCGAAGCTGCGTTCGCCAAGGCGCACGCGGTCGCCGAGATCGCCATCGTCAATCCGCGCGTGGTCGCAAGCTTCATGGAGACACGCGCGGCGGTCTGCGAATACGACGCCAAAAATGATCACCTGACCCTGACGATCGGCAGCCAGGGCAGCCATCGGCTGCGCGACATTCTTTGCCAGAACGTTCTCAAGATCTCGACCGACAAGATGCGGGTGATTTGCCCCGACGTCGGCGGAGGTTTCGGCACAAAACTGTTTCCATATCGCGAATACGCTTTGGTGGCGGTCGCGGCAAAGCAACTGAAGAAAACGGTGAAGTGGGCCGCCGACCGCACCGAGCACTTCATGGGCGACGCGCAGGGCCGCGACAACGTCACGACCGCGAAGATGGCGCTGACTGAGCACGGCAAATTCCTCGCGATGGATTGCGACCTGATGGGCGACATGGGCGCGTATCTGTCGACCTTCGGGCCCTATATCCCGCATGGCGGCGCCGGCATGTTGCCGGGCCTCTACGACATCCAGGCCTTCCACTGCCGGGTGCGCACCGTCTTCACCAACAGCGTGCCGGTCGATGCCTATCGCGGTGCGGGCCGGCCCGAGGCCGCCTACGTCATCGAGCGCCTCGTGGACGCCTGCGCGCGAAAACTCGACATGACGCCGGACGCCATCCGCCGCAAGAATTTCATCCAGCCGAAGGCGCTGCCCTACAAGACCGCGACGGGCAAGGTCTATGATTCCGGCGACTTCGCCGCGCATCTCAAGCGCGCAATGGAGATCGGCGACTGGAAGGAGTTTTCCAAGCGCGCCAAGGCGGCCAAGAAGAACGGCCTGATCCGCGGCATTGGTCTTGCGAGCTATGTCGAGGTCTGCGGCACCATGGGTGAGGAGACCGCCAATGTGCGGATGGATCCCAATGGCGACGTCACCGTCCTGATCGGCACGCAGTCGAGCGGGCAGGGCCACCAGACCGCCTATGCACAGATCGTCGCCGAGCAGTTCGGGCTGGCGCCGGAGCGCGTGCACGTCCACCAGGGCGATACTGCGATGATCGCGACCGGCCTCGGCACCGGCGGCTCGGCCTCGATTCCCTCGGGCGGCGTCAGCGTCGAGCGCGCCACGCGCGAACTCGGCCAGAAGCTGAAAGAGATCGCGGCACAGGCGCTGGAAGCGAGCGCCGGCGACCTCGAGATCACCGATGGCATCGTGCGCATCGCCGGCACCGATCGTTCGATCTCGTTTGCCGATCTCGCCAAGCGGCCGAATGCCGATCCGTCGAAGCTGAACGCCAGCGCGACCTTTGCCAGCGCCGACGGCACCTATCCCAACGGCACCCATGTCGCGGAGGTCGAGATCGATCCGGCCACCGGCATCATCAAGATCGTCAACTACGTGATCGTCGACGATTTCGGCAAGACCCTCAATCCGCTGCTTTTGGCCGGTCAGGTGCATGGCGGCGCCATGCAGGGCATCGGCCAGGCGTTGATGGAGCAGGTGGTCTATGGCGCCGGTGACGGCCAGCTCATCACCGCAACTTATATGGACTACGCGCTGCCGCGCGCGGCCGACGGCCCGTCCTTCGTGTTCGAGACCAACAACATCCCCTGCACGACCAATCCGCTGGGCGTGAAGGGCGCGGGCGAGGCCGGTGCGATCGGCTCCTGTCCGGCCGTCGTCAATGCGATCGTCGACGGGCTCTGGCGCGAATACAAGATCGACCACATCGACATGCCGGCGACACCAGAACGTGTTTGGATCGCGATCAACGAGCACCACCGGCGCCACAGCCTGTAAGCCTCGTTCCCGCGGCGGGAATAATCGCCCGCCGCCGGGTTCTAACCATGAATGGCCTTCCCTCAAACTGTCTTGCGATCCGGAGAAACAAGCCGATGAAACGAATTTTGATTGTCGTGGGCACCCTCATTTTGGGTGCGGGCGCCGTGATGGCGCAGCAGGAGGTTGCCGTCCAGCAGGACAATCTGATGCGCTCGCAGGCCAAGAGCATGTACGGGGTCATCCTCAAGATGACGAAGGGCGACATTCCCTATGACCAGAAGGCCGTCGACGATGCCATCGCCAGTCTCGAAACCGATGTCGCCAAAATCGCCAAGACGTTCGAGGTCAATCCCAAGCAGGACGTGGTGAACTCGACTTACGGTTCTTCGCCCAAGGTCTGGCAGAACAAGGCCGATTTCGACTCCAAGATTCCGCCGGTGCAGAAGGCGATTGCCGAGGTCAAGGGCAAGGTCACCGATCTGGCGAGCCTGAAGGCTGCCTACACCGCGATGAATGATCGCTGCACCGACTGCCACGAGACGTATCGGGTGAAGTTGAAATAGCGTCCCGACCTTTTCTGCGCTCACGCTCGTAGCTCGTAGCCCGGATGAGCGAAGCGATATCCGGGGCAGGTGCCCCCGCATATCGCTTCGCTCATGCGGGCTACGGGACTCATGACGACCCGCGCAATTGCAAATTCTCCTCGCATGACCTGACGGATTGCCGTCAGAGTGGTTATTTGTGGTCGCGCCGCTGCGGCGTTGATGCCTCACGACATCAGGAGTTCCAACGCGCGGCGAGGATCCTAGTCAACAGCGAGACAGGCCATGGTCAAACCGTTCCCGTCGAAGACCCATATCGGCAACCATATGCTGCATCCGGAAACGCTGATGCTGACCTATGGCTATGATCCGCAATTGTCCGAAGGCGCCATCAAGCCGCCGGTGTTTCTGACCTCGACCTTCGTGTTCAAGACGGCTGATGACGGGCAGGACTTTTTCGATTTCGTCTCCGGCCGGCGCGAGCCGCCGGAAGGCATGGGCGCGGGTCTCGTCTATTCGCGGTTCAACCATCCCAACAGCGAAATCGTCGAGGACAGGCTCGCCATCTATGAGCGGACCGAGAGCTGTGTCCTGTTCTCATCCGGCATGGCGGCCATCGCGACCACGATCCTGGCCTTCATTCGCCCTGGCGACGTCATCCTGCACTCCCAGCCGCTCTATGGCGGGACGGAAACCCTGTTGACGAACACGCTTTCGCGTCTTGCGGTCGGTGCGGTCGGGTTTGCCGATGGCATCGATGAAGCGGCGGTCAGCCAGGCCGCGGAGGAGGCCATGCGCAAGGGCCGGGTTGCGATGATTCTGGTCGAAACCCCGGCCAACCCGACCAACGGCCTGGTCGACATCGCGATGATGCGCCGCGTTGCCGAGACCATCGGAAAGACCCAGGGCCATACACCGATCATCGCCTGCGACAATACGCTGCTCGGCCCGGTGTTTCAGCGGCCGATCGAGCATGGCGCGGATATTTCGCTGTACTCGCTGACTAAATATGTCGGCGGCCATTCCGACCTGATCGCGGGCGCAGCCCTTGGCACAAAGGCGATCATGAAGGGCATCAAGGCGCTGCGCGGTGCCATCGGCACCCAGCTCGATCCGCATTCCTGCTGGATGATCAACCGCTCGCTCGAGACCTTGAGCCTGCGCATGGAGAAGGCCGACAGCAACGCGCGCCTTGTGGCGGACTATCTGCGCGATCATGCCAAGGTGGCCAAAGTCCACTATCTCGGTCATCACGAAGAGGCCTCAGTGGCCGGCCGCGTGTTCGCGCGGCAGTGCTTGGGTGCGGGCTCGACGTTCTCGTTCGACATCGTCGGCGGCAAGGCGGCGGCGGTGAAATTCCTCAACGCGCTCCAGATATTCAAGCTGGCGGTGAGCCTTGGCGGAACGGAGTCGCTGGCGAGCCTGCCGGCAACGATGACCCATTCCGGCGTCCCGGCCGCCATCCGCGAAAAAATCGGCGTTCTGGATTCCACGATCCGGCTGTCGATCGGCATCGAACACCCCTCGGACCTGATCGCGGACCTCACGCAGGCCTTGAACGCGGCTTGAGCGCTATTCAAAGCGGATTGGATGTGCGACATGCCGACATGATGGCGGCGGCAGCCTCGTTGGACTGGGCGCCTGACAGCTGCCGCACGAGGCAGATATAATAACCCTTGCTCGATGCGTTCAACAGGGAGTCGCCATTGACCACGAGCCAGTTGCAGGCCGAACGGATGTACTGGACGGCAAGGGGCGATCTCGTGTCGCGGATGGCCGACAGCTCGCATTGAGCCTGCCTCTCCATGTCGGTTTGCGCGACGACCGATCCGGAGAACGAAACAAGCGCTCCGGCAACGACAACGCCCGTCAGAACGCGCCACAGCGCGCGAGCAGGCTTCCGGGATGCGCCCTGGTGCGATAACATAGCAAAGAAGGCGGGGTAATTCTCGTTGGGAGTGGTCATGTTGCGCACCTCTGCTCTGGAGCCGATCATAAAGCGCCAGATCGATGGCACAATGGTCGATGCTGTCGCGCAGCCAAGGTCCGGGCTCTCATGAGCGATCCCTCCGTCCGAGAGGCGCAGCTTCGCGCGCGGGTGATCGAGCTGGCGCGGGCCCAGGACCCCTACGCGCACATCTTTGCAGGCAAGGACTTTCGGCGCGACTATGTCGCCGCGCGTACGGTCGCCTGGAGCACGCTGTTCAACGACATGCGCGAGACGACCAGCCGCGTGCTCGAGATCGGCTCCAAGGAGGGGCGATCTGCGGTGTTCTGGTTCGAGTTCTTCGCCGGCGCGCACCTCACCTGCGTCGATCTCTTCCGCGAGGACGATGCCGAGCGGTTCGACCGCAACCTTGCCGCCTATGGCCCGCGGCTGCGCAAGATCGTTGGCACGTCGATCAAGGCGCTCGGCATGCTGCGCGAAGAGAACGCGGTCTTCGATTTCATTTATGTCGACGGCAGCCATCAGCGCGACGACGTGATGATCGATTGCCTCGGCGCCTGGCGCCTGCTGCGCGATGGCGGCGTGATGCTGATGGACGACTACACCTGGATGCCGGACAATCCCGATTCGATGCGCGTCGCGCCCGCCGTCGACACCTTCCTCGCCTGGCACGACGATGCCCAGGTGATCCTCAAAAGCCACCAGGTCGCTGTACGGAAGCGTTCGGCGTAGCCCGGATGGAGCGAAGCGAAATCCGGGAAGCGTGTGCGAGCCGACAGGTCCATCCCGGATTTCGCTTCGCTCCATCCCGGCTACGGGCTTACATTCGTACTATCCGGAATCGAAAAAGCCGGACGCTCCCTCCAGCGTCCGGCCTTTACGCAACGAAGTTGCTATAAAGCTTACTTCGTCACCTGACCGCGGATCTCGCCGCCCGGATTGGCCGCGGTGTGAACGTTGACATAGAGCTTGCCGGCGAGGAGGTCGGAGGCCTGCGCGTCGGTCAGCGTGGCCGAGCCCTCGACCGGGCTGTTGGCGGCGCCGGGAATCGGGACCGCGACGCCGGCGTTCTTGCCGGTCTCGGCGGGGCCGTGGAAATGGGCGGCGGTGGCGGGGCCCGAGAGGCCGGAATAGCTCAGCTTCCAGGAGAGCTTCTTGCTGGCGGCGTCATAGTCGAGATCGGCCGTGCCGGTGCCGCTGCTGGTGGTGGCGGGGACTTCGGACTTGCCGTCCAGTGTCGCCTTCAGTTTCTCCGCGCTGGCGGGGCTTGCGAATGCGACGGCGGCTCCGAGGGCCAGCGTGGCAAAAAGGGCTTTGTTCATGGGTCTCTCCCGGTTGACATCTGATTGCTGTCAATCTGCAAACAGTGCGGTTCGGACTTTATTCCCGCATTTCGATCAAACCATCTAAATTATTCGTGGCTGGAGCGGGTGCGGGATGATCCGTAAATTCGCCCGAGCTCGATGGGATCCTCAATGTTGCGACGAACAATTTCTGTCATCCTGATCGCCGTCATCGCAGCCCTGGGCGTCTATTGGTGGCTGACCGCGCCGACCGCGCTGGCCTTGCCGGCGCCCACGCGCGGGCCCGATCTCGCCAATGGGAAAGAGCTGTTCAACGCCGGTGGGTGCTCGTCCTGTCATGCGGTCCCCAATCAGCCTGATCGCCTGCGGCTCGGCGGCGGCCTGCCGCTCGGCTCGCCATTCGGGACATTCTACGCGCCGAACATTTCGCCCGATCCGACCGACGGCATCGGCCGCTGGCGCGAGGCCGATTTCGTCAACGCCGTGATGCGCGGTATTTCGCCCGAAGGCACGCATTATTTCCCGGCATTCCCCTACACCTCCTACCATATTGCGAAGGCCGATGACGTCCGCGATCTCTTTGCCTATCTGAAGACGCTGCCGCCCGTATCGGGCAGGGTGCGCGACCACGATTTGCCGTTTCCGTTCAATATCCGCCGCAATGTCGGCATCTGGAAATTGTTGTTCATGGACGTCAGGCCGTTCATGCCGGATGCAACGCGGTCGGCGCAATGGAATCGCGGCGCCTATCTCGTGAACGGCTTTGGCCATTGCGCCGAGTGCCACAGCCCGCGCAATTTTCTCGGCGGCGTCATCACATCGCAGCGCTTCGCCGGTGGCCCCAATCCCGAAGGCGAGGGCTGGGTGCCGAACATCACGCAGAAGGGCATCGGTAGCTGGAGCGAGAAGGAGATCGCCGATTTCCTCGAAACCGGCGACATGCCCGAAGGCGACAGCGCATCAGGCTCGATGCGGCCGGTGATCAAGAACCTGGCGCAGCTGACGCCTGAGGATCGCGCCGCGATGGCGGCCTACCTCAAATCGCTGCCGCCGGTCGATGGACCGACACCGCCAAAGCGCAAGGAGGGCGGCGGCTAAAGCCTGCCCTTTGCAATTGACACCCCGTGATTGCACCTCCATCGTTGCCGATCTCGGAATTGGAATGCGTCATGATGGGGCGTGGAATTTTCGTGCTGTGGCTGATCGTTTCGGTGCGTGATTTTGCCGTGCCGCACGAAGCACGCCTCGCGGCCCAACCGTTCGGTTGAGATGGCACCAAAGCTACCGACCGCGTTGGGCCCGCGTCATCTGACGTTGTTCAGGGCCGCTCTTGGGCAGGGCCAGACCGCGATCGACGCCTATCAGGCCTGGCGCGCCTCCGAGCCGCTCGATGCGGCCGACGAAGTCGTCTACCGCACCATGCCGCTGCTCGTGGCCACCGCCGACATGGCGGGGATCACCGACGCCGACACCAAGCGGATGCGCGGTGTCGTCAAGCATGTCTGGCTGTCGAACGCGACGCGGGTCCGCGATATCGTCGCGGCCTCCGCCGCGCTCAAGAAAGCCGGCATCGCCGCCCTGCTGATCAAGGGCGGCGCGCTGTTCGCGCGCGACGAGAGCTACATGGCGAAGCGCATGACCGGGGATTACGATCTCCTGGTCCGCCGCGCGGACGCGCCGCGCGCCATCGACGTGCTGCGGCAGGCCTCCTTCCGCAGCCACGGCATGAACGTCGAGCTGTTCTCGGAGTCCGATTTCGACCGCGACATCCATGCGGTTGCGATGTCGCGGGCCGGCCTCAGCCGGGCCATCGACCTGCACTGGCGCGCGCTGTTCTGGCTCGACGACGAGCGCTTTACCGAGGAGCTGTTCAGCTCGGCCGAGACGGCGACGCTGCTGACGCATGAGGTGCTGATCCCCGGCCTTGCCGAACATCTGGCGATTGCGGCGATGCGGCCGGAGCCTGCCGATCAGAACGAGATGGTGTCCCGGGCGCTCGAGGTCGTCCATGTCCTGCAAATCGCCGGCGCGACGGTCGATTGGGATCGCTTCCGTTCGATCGTGACGCGCTACAATGGCAACCTGTTTGCAGCACAATTGCTCGATGTCGTTGCGCGCGAGATGCCGGCGATGGTGCCGGATGGTCTGGTGGAGCAGCTGTGGGATTACGGCCCGCCGGGGAAGTCGATCGAGATCTCCATCCGCACCGTGCCGCAGGCGCAGCGCACGCCATGGCAGCAGTTTTGGGTCGCCTTCTTCGCGTCGCTGCGCGCGCAATTCAAGGCGCCGTTCCGGTCGGGGGATTGGCTGAAATTGCCCGGGGCGGCCATGGCGGCGTTCGATGCCAGCGTCGTGCATTTTCCCTTGTTCAGGGATGCGATCCTGAAGCGGATCTGGCAGCAGACGGCGAGCGCGGCATATCCGCTGCGGGGTAAGGGCGTCTGGTTCGGGCAGGGATTTTCGATTCCGGAGGACGAGGGGCGGTGGACGGATCGTCAGTTCGCGATCATCGAGGTGCCGGTCGACGAGCAGAAGATTGGCTTGGCCGCGGTGGAGCTAGCGGTGGTGCCATTCCTGCCGCCGGGGACGGACAGCTTTCCGTTCGCGGCCTATGCCGGCGCCGGTGTCGTGTTGCAGTTGACGGCGGGGCGCAACGATCCGATGCCGTTCAAGATCACGCTGAACGCGAAGATCGTCGGCGCCGGCCGGCGCAAGATCGTCGTCGCGCTGCGGATGCTCGATGCGCGGCGCCCGATGGACATTGGCCATTCGATCGATCACCGCCTGCTCGGATTGTTCGTGAAGTCGGTCTCGGTCGACGGCGTTTTGGTTTTCACTCTGGCGGGCGCCGGGCCTTGATGGCCTTGCGCAACGCCAGCAGCGTCTCGCGGTTTTGCGCCTCTGTGTTGGTGCGGCCACCATTGCCGAGATGAAGCCGGCGCCGGACGACGACGTCGTCGACATGTGCGCCTTTCAGGCCGCCCTGCTTGGCGCGGCCGAGCCATGCGATGAAGAAGGTTGCGGGCAGGCTCTCGTCGAATGGGCCGGCCCGGTCGAGCGCGTCGCGCCGGATCAGCATGCATTGCTTCAATTCGCCCGGCATGATCTCGACGGCCGGCTTGAGGCGCTCGCGCTGGTGTTCCGGCACGTCGGGACTGACGAATTGCTGGACCTTGCCGAACACGGCCTCGACGTCACTGTTCCGTTCGAGCAGCGCCAGTTGCAGCTCCAGTTTTCGCGCCGTCCAGAGATCATCCGCATCGCAGAAGCCGATCAGCTCGCCACGAGCCATCGCCAGGCCCTTGTTGACGGCGACGGACTGGCCGCTGTTCGTCTGATTGAGCGCGATGATGCGGTCGCCTAACCGCGCGAGAATGTCGCTTGTGCCGTCGGTTGATCCATCGTCGATGACGATGACCTCGCCGGCCGGGACGGTCTGGCCGAGCACGCTCTCGATCGCCTCGGCAATGTAAGCCTCGGAATTGTAGGCGGCGATGATCACGGAGACCAGCATATTGGTGCAGCCTCAGAGTCGTTCCAGTTGAAGGGCGAAGGCGGAGGGAATGTCCATCGGGTTGGTGCCGGTGTCGGCGAAAAACACCGGTGTGAGGCCTCCGATCCGCGCAACCTTGTCGGCGATCTCGTTGGGCCATCCCGGCAGCTCGTAGGCCGTGGTCGGCAGCAGCGCGCGGAACGCATCCGATTGTCGCGCCGGTGTGAATTCGGGCAATGCCGCGCCGCGCCGGCGCGGGATGAAGAGCGCGCGCAGTTGGCCGCCGCCAATGCGCTCGCCGAGATCGGCGAGGCTGAGCTCATGACGCGGCTCGCCGTTGAAGTCCGAAACCGGCGTGGTTTCGCCGATGAAGCTTTTGAACGTATCGACGAGGGAAGGGCGCAGCCGCGCCGAGCAGAACAGCGGCTCGATCTGTCCGGTCTCGCTGTTGACCGCAACGAAATCGTCGCCCGCGTAACGCCAGCCGGCTTTCGCACAGGCGAGCGCCGCGGTGGTCTTGCCGCTGTGGCCTTCGCCCGCGAGCAGCGTGAAGCCTGCTGTGCTTCCGACGGCGGCGGCATGGACGGCGCACCAGGGCGTCTCATGCATCATGGCGTGGATCAGCGAGATCGCCGGGCGGCTGCGGATCCAGGGCGGCGCTTCGCCCTTCGGCAGCCACGCGATGCCACGCCGCGCGATCAGGTCGACCGCGTACAGCACGGGAATGACGGCCGGCTGCCACACCGAATAGATTCCGTCCTCGATCAGGAGCCGCGGTTTTTCGGAGGCTTCAGGCACGAGTGCGGAGAGATCATGGTCGGCAGCGGTGATGAAGCGCAGGTCGAGATCGATGGTATCAGGCGGGCGCTGGATGTAGGCCGGCAGGAACATGCGAGCCAAATCCTGCGAGGCAAACCCGAGACGCAAACCGAACGGCCCGCAGCGCGCCTGCGCCTCGATCGGCTCTGACATTGTCTTGTCGAAGTCTGCTTTGGCGAAGACCTTCGCGATCTCCTGCCGGATGAGACCGCTAGCTTTCATCTAGTTCTCTTTGTAGGTCTCTTGGGTCTCGCGCAGTGGCCAGCCTTCCTCGCCGGCATCGTGCACGGGATCCATCAGCAACAGCTCCCGCAGATTGTCGAAGCGCTGGAATTCCGGCGCGGCAAACGGGCCCACCGGCGACCATGTCTCACTGCGCGCATCAGCCGTGCCGTTGGCGATGAGGCCTTCCGCCAGCATGCTGTCGACGAAGGCTTGCACTTGGCTCGTGATGGAGCCGGGATCGTCGCCGGTGGTGGCAGCGAAGGCACCAGCGATCTCCTCAACCGTTCGGCCGGCCTTGAGGCCAAGCCAGACCTGGGCGGCGCTGCCGTCGAGGTTGTAGTAGACGCCATTCTGATAGTTGGCCAACACCACTTCACTATCGAATTGCTGGCTGATCAGGAGCGGCACCGACGTGGTGAGGGCCATGATTTGCTCAGTGCTCACTTCAATTCCAAAAACTGCAATTCCAAGGGGCCGCACGCTAGCATAGGCGCCCGGCTGCGAGAACCGCGCGCCTTGCGTCAATTCCGGGCAGTCAGCTCGCGCCGAACGCCTTGAAGGTGATGATGGTGAGCGTGTCCTGGATGCCCGGCAGCACCTGCACCTTCTCGTTGATGAAATGGCCGATGTCGGTGTCGTTGTCGACGTAGAACTTCACCAGCAGGTCGTAATGGCCGGCCGTGGAGTAGATCTCGGAGGCGATCTCGGCTTCGGCGAGCGCGTTGGCGACCGTGTAGGACTGGCCGAGCTTGCATTTGATCTGGACGAAAAAGGGAACCATTGCAGTCACTCCGAAGGCATATCTTTGGGGCTAATAGGCCAAAACCAGCCGGATTTAGCAAGCGAACTTGCCGGCCGCAGGAATAGGCCGCCCTGGCGCGCAGATACCAGTCTTGCCCTACGAAGTCTTGCCCTACGACGTCACCACCACTGCAGCAAATGCGTCCCTGAGCCGCTGCGCGAGCTCAGCCTTGCGGTAGGGCTTGGTCAGGACGACCGCCTGCGCCTGCGCACGGCCCTGCTCGACCAGGGTCTCCAGCGCGTAGCCGGAGGTGAACAGCACCGGGAGACCGGGACGAATCCGCCGGGCCTGATCGGCGAGCTCCCAACCGCTGATGCCGCCCGGCATGATGATGTCGGTGAACAGCATGTCGATGTAGGGATCGGTGCGCAGCCGCTGCAGGGCCTCCTTGCCGTTGACGGCGGCGACGACGCGATATCCGAGAGCTTCCACCCGTTGGATGACCGAGGAGCGCACGAAAGGATCGTCTTCCGCGATCAGGATGGTCTCGTGCCCGCGGGGTGCAGCCTCCCCGTTCTCCGGCATGTCAGCCGGGGATTCTCCGGCGCCGGCGCGCGGCAAATAGATCCGGACCGTCGTCCCAAGGCCCTGATCGCTATAGATCGAGACATGGCCGTCGGATTGCTTGGCGAAGCCATAGACCATGCTCAGCCCGAGGCCCGAGCCCTTGCCGACTTCCTTGGTGGTGAAGAACGGCTCGAAAGCGTGCTCGATCACATCAGGCGTCATGCCTTCGCCGTCATCGGTGACGGAGATCAAGGCGTAGCTGCCGGACATCACTTCCGGGTGCAGGGCACGATAGTCATCGTCGATCGCAGCCAGCTCCGTGCTCAGTGTCAGGTGCCCGCCTGCCGGCATGGCGTCCTGGGCGTTGAGCGCAAGGTTCAGCACGGCGGATTCGAGCTGGGCGCGGTCCGCGAAGGTCTGGATCGTGCCGGGCCCGAACGCCGTTTTGATCTCGATATTTTCCCGCAAGGTGCGCTTGAACAGCTTGAGCATGGACTCGAGCAGCTGGCGGCAGTCGATCGTCTGCGGCTGGAGCAATTGGCGGCGGCTGAACGCGAGCAGTCGCTGCGTCAGTTCCGCGCCGCGTTCGCCGGACTCGCAGATGTCGTCGGCAAACTGCCGCAGGTCGGGCCGTGCCTTGAGCTGCTCGCTCAGATGCTCCGCGTTGCCGATGATGACGGTCAGGAGGTTGTTGAAGTCATGGGCGATGCCACCGGAGAGCTGGCCGACGGTCTCCATCTTCTGTGCCTGCTGGAGCTGCTGCTCGGTCAGCTTGCGCGCAGTTAGATCGTGGACGATGCCGACGTAGATCAGATCGCCGTCCTGCCACGCCTGGCCCACCGACAGATCCATCGGGAAGGTCGATCCGTCCTTGCGCAGGCCGGCGGCTTCCCCGGTTGCGAAACGCCGCGCATGACCGGTGGATGAGGGCCTCTTGTCGGCGGACATCAGCATGGCGATGTCCAGATTCATGACCTCGTCGGCGCGATAGCCGAACAACCGTTCGCAGGCGGGGTTGAACAGCAGAATGCGGGCTTGCGCGTCGAACAGGATGACGCCGTCGACCGCGGTCTCGACCACGGCGGTGAGGCGCGTCACGCTCTCGCGCATCGCGCGCTGGGCTTCGCCAACCTGCCGGAGCAGAAGCGTCGCGTCACGGCTCTTGATTTCCTCCTCTTCGAGTGCGGCCTGGACCTTCTGAAGCTCGAACGGGGAGGGGATCGTCAAAATCTTCGGCAATAGCGGCCAGAGCGCGCCGGCGGTGAAGACCGACGCCACCGCCGTCACCGCCTTGACGATGCCCTCGATGCCGTAGACCGGGACCCAGAGCGTGTAGATCGACAACACATGCGTCAGGCCGCACGCCATGATGAAGACCGCGAATGCCCAATAGACCCAGCCGAACTGGAGGTCGCGCCGCTTGGTGACGAGGATCGTAAGCGCAAACGGGATCGAGAAATAGGCAGCCGCAATGCAGGCGTCCGAGACGACGTGCAGCCAGATCAGCTCGGGCTCCCACAACAGGCAGATGCCGTGCGGTGAAAACATCGAGGAGTCGAGGATGCGTTCGAAGTAGGCCCACATAATTCCACCCCGAGAAAGTTGCGGACCGGTGTCGGCCCGCAACATTGGTGTCGCTGTACGTTCCACCGCTAACGTCTCACTCCTCGGTATGGACGCCAAGGGCCAAGGCGATATCAGGCTAAATTTTGCACCCTGTGCACGATTGGGGGTCGACAGCGCCGGATCGCAACCGATTGATTCGCCGGCCGAGCCGCTTGCTGGCGTTCCATGGTCGCGCTAGGACAGGCCATGGTGGTGTCCCCCTCAGCCAAGTGTATCCCGCGATGACGACGCCCGTGGCGCTCACCATCGCCGGCTCCGATTCGAGCGGCGGCGCCGGCATCCAGGCCGACCTGAAGACCTTTGCCGCGCTCGGTGTCTACGGCGCCTCCGCCATCACTGCGCTGACTGCGCAGAACACCAAAGGCGTGACCGGCATTCACGCCGTGCCCGCCGAATTCGTCACCGCGCAGATCGATGCGGTGTTCTCCGATCTCGATGTCGATGCGGTGAAGATCGGCATGGTGGCGCAGGCTTTGAGCATCGATGCGATCGCGGCCGCGCTGTCGCGCTGGGCGCCGCGGCATGTGGTGCTCGATCCCGTGATGGTCGCAACCTCCGGCGACCGGCTGCTGGCATCCGAAGCCGTCGAGGCCCTGCGCAAAAAACTGATGCCGCTCGCTTCGGTGATCACGCCGAACCTGCCGGAAGCTGCCGCGCTGCTCGACGAACCGCTGGCCGTCCGTGAGGCCGACATCGAAAGCCAGGGGCGCAGGCTGCTCGCGCTCGGCTGCCGCGCGGTGTTGATCAAGGGCGGGCACGGCGAGGGCGCCGAGAGCATCGACTATCTCGTCAGCGCCGAAGGAACGATCGCGCTCGCCGCGCCGCGCGTCGCCACCAAAAATACGCACGGCACCGGCTGCTCGCTCTCCTCGGCGGTCGCGGCAGGTCTCGCCATGGGCGACACCCTTGAGCAGGCGGTGCGCAACGCCAAGGCCTGGATCAGCGCGGCGATTGCGGCCGCCGACCGCTTCAGCGTCGGCCACGGCCATGGGCCGATCCATCATTTCCACAAGTTTTACTAACGCCGGCTTCGCGCTCTGCGTCGACGCCGCCGTTAACCAATAAGGCCATAACCAATAACGCCTTCGGGTCCGGGCTTTTGCGGGCAGGCATTGCCGCGTCATGTCGCCTGATTGTCGCATGCGACTGATATTCGCGGGGAGGGCGAGGCGAGGTTTGATTCGTATCTGAGGGTGCCTCAAAGGTTCAATTGGTCATCCCCCTGTCACGGGACATTGTTACAGGCTGTCGCATGGGAAGTTACGATATGAGTGACGAGAGCCCTGAAAGGCGCTTTCGCACCTTGTTCATCTCCGACGTTCATCTCGGAGCCCGCGGTTCGCAAGCCGACCTTCTGCTGGACTTCCTGCGCTACCACGATGCCGATACCATTTATCTCGTCGGAGACATCGTCGATGGCTGGGCGCTGAAATCGAGCTGGCACTGGCCGCAATCTCATAACGATCTGGTCCAGAAGCTCCTGCGCAAGGCGCGCAAGGGCGCCAAGGTCATCTACATCCCCGGCAATCACGACGAGTTCCTGCGCAACTATTACGGTACGCATTTCGGTGGCATCGACGTCGTCGAAAACACCGTGCACACCGGCGCGGACGGAAAGCGTTATCTGGTCATCCACGGCGACATCTTCGATCTCGTCGTGCAGAACGCGCGCTGGCTCGCCCATCTCGGCGACAAGGCCTACGACTTTGCGATCCAGATGAATCGCTTCGTCAATTTCTTCCGGCGCATGTTCAAAGTGCCCTATTGGTCGCTGTCGCAATGGGCCAAGCAGAAGGTCAAGAACGCCGTCAACTATATCGGTGCGTTCGAGCAGGCGCTTGCCGCTGAGGCGCGCCGTCACGACGCCGATGGCGTGATCTGCGGCCACATCCACTACGCCGTGATCCGTGACGAGAACGGCATCCGCTACATGAATTGCGGCGACTGGGTCGAGAGCTGCACTGCGCTCGTCGAGCACGACGACGGTCATTTCGAGATCATCACCTGGGCCGATCAGGCTCGGAAGCCGGCGGAAGTCCCGCAGGTGGCAGCAAGGGCGGCTTGATGCGCATCCTGGTCGCGACCGACGCCTGGCACCCGCAAGTCAACGGTGTGGTTCGGACGCTGACCAAGCTCGCTGACGCAGCCAAGGGGTTCGGTGTCGAGTTCACGTTTCTGACGCCGCAATCGTTTCGCACCTTTGCGATGCCGAGCTATCGCGACGTGCGGCTGGCGATGCCGCGCCCGGCCCGGATCGCGAAGCTGATCGAAGAGGCCCAGCCCGACGGCATCCATGTTGCGACGGAGGGGCCGATCGGCCTGATGGTCCGCCGCTATTGCCGCCAGCGCAAGCTGCCGTTCACGACCAGCTTCCACACCCGCTTTCCCGAATATGTCCGCGCCAGGGTGCCGGTTCCAGAATCCCTGATCTGGCGGGCGCTGCGCCGTTTCCACAGCACCAGCCGGGCCGTGATGGCGGCAACCCCGGCGCTCGCCCGCGAACTGACCGAGCGTGGCTTTGCCAACGTCGTGCTGTGGCCGCGCGGCGTCGACACCCAGTTGTTCCACCCCCGTGCCATCGATCTCTGCCTTCCGGCGCCGGTGTTCCTCTCGGTCGGCCGGGTCTCGGTGGAGAAGAATCTCGAGGCCTTCCTCGACCTCGACCTGCCCGGCACCAAGGTGATCGTCGGTGACGGCCCGGCGCGCATCGCGCTGGAGGAGGCCTATCCGGACGCGATCTTCCTGGGCGAAAAGCACGGCGAGGCGCTGGCCGACATCTATGCGGCGGCCGACGTCTTCGTGTTTCCCAGCAAGACCGACACCTTCGGCCTGGTCCTGCTCGAGGCGCTCGCAAGCGGCCTGCCGGTCGCGGCTTTCCCGGTGAAAGGCCCCCGCGACGTCATCGGCGATGCGCCGGTCGGCGCGCTGGATCATGACCTGCGTAACGCCTGCTTCTCCGCGCTCGACGTTTCACGGCCGGCCTGCGTCGAATTTGCCTCCAATTACACCTGGGAGGCCTCGGCGAGGGCTTTCGTCGACAGCATTTTGGCGGTCGGTGCGGTGCTGCCGGGCCGATCCGGCATGGAACAGCCGCGCTTCGTCGCCTGACTGGGTAAAATCCTCTCGCGGAGGTGTCTTGCCCGCGCCGCATCCGTCGCGATAACATCCGATATGACCGAACAACCTCTTCCGATCGGCCCCGCCGATATCGATGCTGCGGCACGTGTGATCGCGCCTTTCGCTATCCGTACCCCGCTGCTGTCCTTTCCCGTGCTGAACGAGCGTGTCGGCACAAAGGTGTTCCTGAAGCCGGAGATGCTCCAGCGCACCGGCTCCTTCAAGTTCCGCGGTGCCTTCAACAAGGTCGCCTCGATCCCGCAGGACAAGCGCGCCGGCGGTGTGGTCGCGTTCTCCTCCGGCAATCACGCCCAGGGTGTGGCGGCCGCGGCCAAGATCCTCGATATGCACGCGACCATCGTGATGCCGGCGGATGCGCCGCTGTCCAAGCGCGAGCGCACCAAATCCTACGGCGCCGAGGTCGTGCTGTACGATCGCTACAACGACGATCGCGAGGCGATCTCGCGTGGCATCGCCGAGAAGCGCGGCGCGACGCTGGTCAGGCCCTATGACGATCCCTTCGTGATCGCGGGGCAGGGCACCGCCGGCCGCGAGATCGCCGAGGACATGGCAGCCCTCGGTCTTGCTCCTGATATCGTGGTGGCGCCGGCCTCCGGCGGCGGCCTGATCGCGGGTGTCGCGACCGCGGTGAAGGCGCGCTATCCGCTGGCGCAAATCGTGGTGGCCGAGCCCGAGGCGTTTGACGATCACGGCCTGTCGCTGACCGCAGGCCATCGCGAACCGCATGCGCCCGCAGGCCGCACCATCTGCGACGCGCTGATGGCCCTGATCCCCGGCGAGATGACCTTTGCCATCAACAGCAAGCTGCTGGCGCGCGGCGTGACGGCCTCGGACAAGGAAGTCGGCGCGGCCGTCGCCTTTGCCTATCGCGAGCTCAAGCTCGTG
Organism: Bradyrhizobium sp. LTSP849; assembly: GCF_000938255.1. GTDB lineage: Bacteria > Pseudomonadota > Alphaproteobacteria > Rhizobiales > Xanthobacteraceae > Bradyrhizobium. The sequence goes on from NZ_JYMR01000051.1 coordinate 21,167, forward strand.
GTCGAGCCCGGCGGCGCGGTGGGCCTTGCTGCGCTGCTGGCGGGACGTCTCGACGTCGCCGGCAAGAACGTGGTCATCGTGCTCTCCGGCGGCAATGTCGATGCCGATTTGTTCGCCGAACTGGTGGCCTGATTTTCTGACATGAAGAAGGGGCAGAGCGTTGCCGCTCTGCCCCTTTGTCGTGTGCGGTTCGTTGCGATCAGTGCATGAAGCCGCCGCGATGACCGCCGCCACCGCCCATGCCGCCGCCGCCCATCATGGGCGCCTGGTTCATCGACTGGCGGAAGTTGTTGCCGCCACCATTTCCGAACGAGTTGAACTGCGGGCGGTTGTTCCGCACCTGAATCTTGTTCACCGGATTGTTGTTGAGCTTCACGACGCCGGTGTTGCCGTTGTTGACGCGGATCGGCTGATTCTGGGTCTGCACATTCGTCGTCTTCACGTCGGTCGTCTTGACGTCGACGTTCGAGCCGCCCTTGCCGATAGTCACGGGCATGCTCACGATTTTGCCCGGGTTGCTGTTGGCATTGCCGGCATTCGGCGTGGTATTGGTCGCCGGCAGCGTCACGATCTTGCCGATGCCGCCGTTGTTCGTCGTAGTGTTGGTCGGCGCGGGCAGGGTGACGATCTTGCCGATGCCGTTGCCGTCGACCGGCTTCTGCACGATCGGCAGGTTGGCGTTCATCTGCGACCCGCCATTGCCCTGCTGCATCAGCGGCATGTATTTGGGCTGGCCGAGATTGCCGATCTTCAGGGTCGGGGCAATGGTCTGCGGAGCCAGGAACTTCGTCGCCTGCATCAGGGGGATCTGCTTCGGCTGCGTCTCGAGCTTCAACGCCATCTGCGCATAGGGGCTGTTGCCGTAGTTTTTGTAGAAGGCCTGGTAGCCGATCGGCGAGTTCGCCAGCACCGCCTGGTGCCAGGCCTGCGTGAGCAGCAGGTTCGACAGCAGCCAGCGGATGTGATCGCACAGCGGGTCGCGCGGATACATCTCGATGAACTCCTGATAGTACTCGGGCCGGCCTTCCGACAGCACGTAGTCATAGGCCTGGCGGGTCGAGCGGCTCGGCAGGTTGGCGGCCATCTGCACCACCGGCGCATTCACCGGCGCGCGGTTGGCGGCAACGGCCGTGTCGCCGAAGAAGGTGAAGTCAGACGTCAGCGACGAGCTTTCCCACGGGATCTGCGCGCCGCTGGTGGTCTGGTTGACCTGGAGACGCACGCGCTTGAACAGCTGCTCGATCGGCACGTTGGGTTCGTGCGCGATGTTGAGGAAGGCCTGCGTGTAGGGGCTGTGGCCGCCGGCACCGTCGAGCGCTTCAGCACCCGGCGCGGTCGAATAGCCGACGATCGAGCCGTTCGGTGCATCGACGATGGCGAGGCCGCGGCTGGCGTCATTCACGTTCGGGAACGGGTTGTTGCGGCAGGCATCGAGAATAACGATGCGCATCCGGCTCGGGATCGTCTCCAGCGTCGACATCACGTCGACCAGACGCACCGAATTGTTGACGAGCTCGGTCTGGTTCGAGACCTGCGCGTCGACGGGAACGAGATAGTTCTCGCCGGCGAGCTGCACGCCGTGACCGGCGTAATAGATCATCGCCACCGTGTTCGGACCACGCGCGGACACCTTGGCTGAAAAATCCTGCACGACGCGAAGCATGTCGTTCTGGGTCAAATCGGTCGCCGAGATCACCTCGAAGCCGGCCGAGTTCAGGAACTGCGCCATCGACTGCGCGTCATTGTCGGGGTTCGCGAGTTGCGGCGCGTTCTGGTAGTTCGAATTGCCGATCACCAGCGCCACCCGCTGCTCCGGGCCTTGCAGCGCGGTCGGGGCTGCGGGCTCGACAGGGGCGACTTGTGCGGAAACAGGGCCGCAGGCAAAGCTAAAGAGGCTCCCCAGCAGGCCCGCAGTCATCAGGAAAGGCTTTAGGCGGAACATGGCGTGCTCCTTTGGCACTCATCTCGATGCGAGATTGGTTGCGAGGAAGCTTGGCCGCGTTCGAGCCTCTGGTCCGTGATCGCGATCACCAAGGGCAGGTTGCGTGATCTGAATCACGCTTGGAACCTGCTATGGTGAGCGGCCGGCTTCGCCGGCCAAAGACAAGCCTTTCGGGGGGATAGTCCTTCACATGCTAAAATCGATCGATCCGATCCTCACGCCCGACCTGCTCTGGTTGCTCGCCTCCATGGGCCATGGCGACGACCTCGTGGTCGTCGACGCCAATCACCCGGCCACGCATATCGCCCGGACGACGTCGTCGCAGCGCCTGATCCAGTTGCCCGGCATGAGCATGGAGACTGCGGTGCGCGCCATCATGACGCTCTATCCGCTCGACGATTTCGATCCAGATCCGGTGCGCGTGATGATGCCCGTCGACGATCCCGACCGCGTGCCGGACGTGCAGCGCGCAGTGTTGGCGGAGATCGACCGCGCTGTCGGCCGCTCCGTTGCTCCGGGCAAGCTCTCGCGGCCGGATTTTTATCGTGCGGCGGCCGCGAGCTTCGGTGTCGTGCAGGTCGGCGACAGCCGGGGCTATGGCTGCTTCCTGATCCGCAAGGGCGTGATCAGCTAGGGAAGCTGACCTCGATCAGTTGCAGCGCGTTCGGGATACGAGTGTGAGCACGCTGTTGCCTCACACTCCGTCATTGCGAGCGTAGCGAAGCAATCCAGAGTCTTTCCGCGGCGGCAGTCTGGATTGCTTCGCTGCGCTCGCAATGACGATTTGGAGAGAGCCTGCGCCCTTACGAGAAGAACGCGATCTTCTCGGCCTGGGTCATGCGGCGGATCGGTGCCAGCGCGTCGTTGGCGGGGGCGCGGGGCTTTTGCAGCATGCCGCTGGCGAGGATGGTTGCGCCCAGCGAAGCCTCGGACAGGGGCGAGGGCATCGGGAGTGTCGCGGTCGGCGCCGCGCCGAATGTTGCCGTGGCCGTCATGGCGGGAGCCGGTTGCTGCATCACCTCGGCGGCGGCTTCTGCGATGGCGTCGGTGAGGCGCGCGAGCGATTCCATCGCGATCGGCGCTTCAGTGACCGGTTCTTCCACGGGCGGTGCGATGGCCGGCTCTGCTGCGATCGGCTCCGGAACCTCGGCGGCAACCGGCGGGGCGACTTCTGCGACGATCGGCTCAGGGATGTCGGCGGCCATCTCCATCGGCTCGACAATCTCGTCGAAGTCCGGATCGGGCGCGGCCATCTCCATCGCGATCCGCGCGAGCACGGCGTCGTCCTCGGCTTCTGCTGTGGCATCGAGCGAAAACTCGTCCGTGATCTCCGCGACAGCGGCGGGCTCGGCGAGGCTCTCCTCAACGGCAGCGAAGCTCTCTTCAACCGTGACTTCAACCTCGACTTGGCTCTCGGCGATCTCCGGCTCGATGGCGACGTCGAGTGCGTCCTCCGCGACGGACATCGCGTCAGCAGCGCCGGTCGTTTCCACGACTGCTTCGAGCTCAGGAGCAATGGCCGCGTCCTGCGGCTCCTCCGTAAAAGCCACAGGTGGTTCGCTCGCCGTCGCCGCGGCCGCTTCGACAGTCGGCGCTTCCGCGACCGGGGGCGGCGGTTCCCGCACCGGAGCCGGCGAAGGCTGCACAGCCGAGCCGTCCGCGTCGGTCTGCTCGACCCGGTTTCTCAAGAGATCGAAGGCGACCTTGAGGTCGGCGCGCGGGTCGACGATCGAAACCTGGGCGCAAGCCGCCTCGATGGAGGCGAGCTGCGAATCAATGAGGTCGCAGATTCGCCCGTCGGCGCCGATCTCGCGCCAGCGCCAGGAGATCTCCTTGATAATACGCACCCCGCGCGGGATCGCCGCGAGGCTCGCCTCGATCGCGGCGGGGTCGAAGGCTGCGATCGCGATCGTCTCGGCCTCCCGGATCGCGCGGCGGATCTCGACCAGCGCTTCGGGCAGGCGGTCCTCGACGACGGGTTGGCGCTGCGCCGCAAGGGTTTCCTCGATTTTCGCGACCGCATCGAGCACCATGCTGGTGTCGGCGTTGCGGTTGCGCTTGGCAAATTCGCCGAGGAACCAGCGGCCGCGCGCGGTTTCCATGAAGGCTTCGCGGATCGCGTCGTAATCCTGCTCGTTCGGCTCGGCCGCGCGGGCAGACATAGGCGAGAGGGCGAATGCTTCAGAGGCCATGTCAATCTCGTCGCGCAAATCACTGCGCGTTACTGTAACGATCACCACGATATCGACCGAATCGCAATTGGTTTGATGGCACCCGAATCACAAATCCCCACTACAGCTTCCGAGAAGCAGCGATTCGCCGTGCGTCTGGCGCTGTTCTATTCGGCGGTGTTCGCGGTGTCGGGCACCCATCTGCCGTTCTTCCCGGTCTGGCTGAAGGCGATCGGCGTCGATGCGGCCTGGATCGGCATCATCAACGCAGTGCCGGGGATCACGCGCTTCACCACGCTGCCTTACGCCACCGCCTTTGCCGAAAAGCGCCATGCGATTCGCGCCGGGATGATGGTTTCGGTGTTTGCGACGGCGGTTGGATTTGCGTTGGTCGGTGTGATGCACCAGCCGCTGGCGCTGCTCCTGATCTATGCGGCTACCTGCATCATGTGGACGCCGGTCGTGCCGCTGACGGATGCGTATGCGTTGCGCGGCGTCGTTCGTTACGGCTTCGACTACGGGCCGGTGCGGCTGTGGGGATCGGCAGCCTTCGCCGCCGGCTCGCTCGCCTGCGGCTATCTCGTCGACAGCATCGCTACGCGTGAGCTGATCTGGGTCATCGTCGCATGGGCTGTTGTTGCTGCCATCGCCGGCCTGTTGCTCCAGCCGCTCGACGATGTCAGGCGAAAGATTGCGGATAGGCACGCCGGCAAGGCGCTGTTGCGCGATGCCGGCTTCTGGTTGGTGATCGTTTCGGCCGCCCTGATCCAGGGCAGCCATGCGGCCTACTACTCGTTTTCGGCGATCAGTTGGCAGGCCCGTGGTCTCGGTGGGCTCACGATCGCCGGACTCTGGACGCTGGGTGTGATCGCCGAGATCATCGTCTTCGCGCTGTCGCCGCGCTTCTCGCTGCATCCGTCGTCGCTCGTGGCGATCGGTGGTGCGAGCGCCGTCCTGCGCTGGCTGATCACGGCGCACGATCCACCACTCGCGCTGCTCGCGGTCGTGCAGTTGGGACACGGCCTCACCTTCGGCGTGACCATCGTCGGCACCATGACCCTGCTGGTGCAGCGCGTGCCCTCGCATCAAATCGCGCGCGGGCAAGGCTACTATGCGGCGTGCAGCGGGCTGTTGGGCGCGACGACCTCGATCGTGTCAGGCGTGATCTACGCGCACATCGGCGAGGGCGTGTACTACGTCATGGCCGCGATGGCCGGTGCCGGCGCGCTGCTGATCTGGTCGGCGCGGCATCGGCTTAAGACTCAGCCCCAGAGCGAAGAGTCCGGCGGATAGACCAGGCTGTCGTCGTAGCGCAGCCCGTGATCGCGGTCGCGCGCGAGCAGCAGAGGGCCGTCGAGATCGACGAAGCGCGCCTGCGGCGTCACCAGCATTGCGGGGGCCATCGACAGCGAGGTTGCGACCATGCAGCCGATCATGATCTCGAAGCCGAGCGCCTGCGCGGCATCGGCCATGGCCAGCGCCTCGGTCAGGCCGCCGGTCTTGTCGAGCTTGATGTTCACGGCGTCGTAGCGCTGGCGCAACGGCGCCAGCGAGTTGCGGTCATGTACGCTCTCGTCGGCGCAGACTGCGAGCGGCCGTTTGATCCGCGCCAGCGCATCGTCCTTGCCGGCCGGCAGCGGCTGCTCGACCAGGGTGACCCCGGCGGCCTCGCAGGCGGCGAGATTGTGCTCCAGATTGGCTTCGGTCCAGGCCTCGTTGGCATCGACGATCAGCTCGGATTCGGGGGCGGCCTTGCGCACCGCCGCGATCCGCAGCCCGTCGCCGTCGCCGCCGAGCTTGATCTTGAGCAGTGGCCGGTGCGACGCCCTGGCGGTCGCCGCCGCCATGGCGTCGGGCGTGCCCAGCGAGATGGTGTAGGCCGTGGTGCGCTCGCCCGGCACCGGGCGGTCCAACAGGTTCCAGGCCCGCAAGCCCGCCGCTTTGGCCTCCAGGTCGATCAGGGCGCAATCCAGCGCGTTGCGGGCAGCACCTGGCGGCATGACGGCTTGCAGGGCCTGTCGGGTGAGGCCGTTTGCCACGGCGTCCTGCATGGCCTGGATGGCGGCAAGGGTCGCCTCGGGGGTCTCGCCATAGCGGGGATAGGGCACGCATTCGCCGCGGCCGGTCAGGCCGTTTTGGCTCACTTCGGCCACCACCGTCACGGCTTCCGTCTTGGCGCCCCGGCTGATCGTAAAACTGCCGGCGATGGGAAAGCGCTCGATTCGCGCGGCCAAGGCCGGAACTTTGCTGGAAGTCATTTTGAACTCTGGCGAAATCTGAACCTGCTAGTTACCTCTAGCAACTAACATTAACCAGTTGGGGATACCTTCTCTGGGTAAGGGCGCGTGCGCAACTATCTGATTTCCTCCGCCCCGGCACGGGAGCGGACACCTTGAGCGGCGATCCGAAGCTGGAACGGATTGCGAAAGGCAATGCGCTGGCCCTCTGCGCCACCGGAACCTGGACCGCGAGCTTCGCGCCGGTCCTGGAGCGGATGGTCGCCGACGCGGAAAAGCTTGCCGGCGGCCCGCAGAACGTCTTCATCGACGTTTCCGAGGTCGCCAAGCTCGACACGTTCGGGGCCTGGCTGATCGAGCGGCTGCGCCGCAGCCTCACCAAAGGCGCCGTCGAGGCGCAGATCGCCGGTCTTTCCGCCAATTATTCGAGCCTCGTCGACGAGGTGCGGCGGGTCAGCGCGACCCCCGTGGTTGACACCACCACGATCACCATCACCGGCATGCTGGAGCAGATCGGCCGCACTGTTGCCGGTGTCGCCGGCACGGTCGCGGGCCTCATCGACATGCTCGGCGCGGTGCTCGCCGCCGCCGCGCGCACCCTGATCCACCCGCGCTCGTTCCGCCTGACCTCGACCGTGCATCATCTCGAGCAGGTCTGCTGGCGCGCGGTGCCGATCGTGGTGCTGATCACCTTCCTGATCGGCTGCATCATTGCGCAACAAGGCATCTTTCATTTCCGCAGGTTCGGCGCCGACATCTTCGTCGTCGACATGCTCGGCGTGCTGGTGCTGCGCGAGATCGGCGTCCTCCTGGTCGCGATCATGGTCGCGGGCCGCTCGGGCAGCGCCTACACCGCCGAGCTCGGCTCGATGAAGATGCGCGAGGAGATCGACGCGCTCCGCACCATGGGCTTCGACCCGATCGAGGTGTTGGTGCTGCCCCGCATGCTCGCCTTGGTGCTGGCGCTGCCGATCCTCGCCTTCCTGGGCGCCATGGCCGCGCTCTATGGCGGCGGCCTCGTCGCCTGGCTCTATGGCGGCGTCGATCCCGAAGCCTTCCTGCTGCGTCTGCGCGACGCCATCTCGATCGACCATTTCATCGTCGGCATCGTCAAGGCGCCGGTGATGGCCGCGGTGATCGGCATCGTCGCCTGCGTCGAGGGGCTCGCGGTGCAGGGCAGCGCGGAATCGCTCGGACAGCACACCACCGCCTCGGTGGTAAAGGGCATCTTCTTCGTCATCGTCATGGACGGCGTGTTCGCCATCTTCTTCGCCTCGATCGGGATGTGACGATGGCGCAAGAAATCCAAAACGCGATCCAAAACGCGATCCAAAATCCCATCATCCGCGTCCGCGACATCACCGTGCAGTTCGGCGCGACGCGCGTGCTCGACGGCCTCAATCTCGACGTCAAGCGCGGCGAGATTCTTGGCTTCGTTGGTCCCTCCGGCGCGGGCAAGTCGGTTCTGACCCGCACCATCATCGGTCTCGTGCCGAAGGTTGCAGGCTCGATCGAGGTCTTCGGCGTCGATCTCGATGCCTCCAATACAGCGCAGCGTCGCAACGTCGAGCGGCGCTGGGGCGTGCTGTTCCAGCAGGGCGCGCTGTTCTCCTCGTTGACGGTGCGGCAGAATATCCAGTTTCCGATGCGCGAATACTTACGCGTCTCGCAGCGGCTGATGGATGAGATCACCATCGCCAAGCTCACCATGGTCGGCCTCAAGCCCGAAGTGGCCGAGCGCTTTCCCTCGGAGCTGTCCGGCGGCATGATCAAGCGCGTCGCGCTCGCACGTGCGCTGTCGCTCGATCCGGACCTCGTCTTCCTCGATGAACCGACCTCCGGCCTCGATCCGATCGGCGCCGGCGATTTCGACGAACTGGTCAGGACCCTCCAGCGAACTTTAGGCCTGACCGTTTTCATGGTAACGCACGACCTCGACAGCCTTTACACAGCTTGCGACCGCATCGCCGTTTTAGGGAACGGTAAGATCATTGCGGCAGGGTCGATCGCCGACATGCAGGCCTCGCAGCATCCCTGGCTGAGGCAATATTTCCATGGCAAGCGCGCTCGCGCGGTGATGGGCTGAGGTGCCGGAGTAGCTGATGGAAACGCGGGCAAATTACGTCTTGATCGGGTCGTTCACGCTGGCGGTGATCGCCGCGGCGATCGGCTTCGTGCTGTGGTTCCAGTCGCTGCACTCCGTCAAGCAGCGCAGCCCTTTCCGCGTCGTGTTCGAGGGCCCGGCGGCGGGCCTGCGCAACGGCGGCAGTGTCAATTTTAACGGTATCCGGGTGGGTGAGGTGGTCTCGGTAAAGCTGGACAACCCGCGGCGGGTTGTCGCACTCGCCATGATCGAGAACAACACGCCGCTCCGCAAGGACACTATGGTCGGCCTCGAATTCCAGGGCCTGACCGGCGTCGCCGCGATCTCGCTCAAGGGCGGCGAGGAGGCGGCTCCGCCGCCGCCGCTCGACGAGGACGGCATCCCGACGCTGACGGCCGATCCCAACAAGCTCCAGGACGTCACCGAGGCGATCCGCGGCACGCTCCAGAACATCAACAAGATCGTCGCCGACAATCAGGAGTCGGTGAAGAACTCGCTGAAGAATCTCGAGACCTTCACCAATTCGCTCGCCCGCAACGCCGAGAAGATCGATGGCGTGATGGCCAAGGTCGACGGCGTGATGCTGAAGGCCGACAACCTCATGCTCGGCCTCAACACGCTGGCCGGCGGCAAGGACGGCGGTGAGCTGTTCCAGGCGGTGAAGTCGATCCGCGAACTCGCCGACGATTTCGACAAGCGCTCCGGGGCATTGATGACCGACGGTCGCCGCACGCTGGGCGACATCAGCCGCGCCGTGAATAATTTCGACCGCAACCCCACGCGCGTATTGTTCGGCGCTAGCAACAACGCGCCAGCGGCCGCGCCGCCGCCGCCGCCGCCGGCCGAGGCGCCGAAGCCCGCGCCCGCGAACGAGCGCAAGCGACAGTAACGGCTCGATGTGGACCGTTTACCGATCGCGGAAGCCGGAGTGACATAAGGACCAAACAATGTCCGGTGGCGATCCGTTCGTGTTTCAAAGCGATCCATACGACATTATCGACTCGGTCCTAGCGCCGTGGGCGAGCAAGCACGCCATAAAGGTGGCTAAGCTCGACCGCGAATACCATGTGCGCTCGGTCTGGGTGTTCGACCGACTTGGCGATGCGCGGGCTCAAATGTGGCTTGAACTCCCGAATGCACAAGGCGAAGTAACCGTGATCGCTGCTGCGCTTGATCCCTCTAGCCTGACCAAATGGGGACAGCGAGAAGAGCGTCGAGCGACCCTGTCGACGCTTGAAGCTGTCCTTGAAGAACTGCGACCACTGATATTCGATTGGAGTGGTCCGGGCGCCTTCACGTAGATACTCATTCGCTAAAACAAAAACGGAGGCAATGACGCCTCCCTTTGCATTGAGTCCGCCGCCGCTTCGCCGCCGGTACCGGCGCCCGAGCGTAAGCGGCAGTAGCGCCTCTCTCCTCCGTCATTTCGAGCGAAGCGAAGCAATCCAGACTGTCTCTGAGGAGGCAGCCTGGATTGCTTCGTCGCAAGGGCTCCTCGCAATGACGGAGCGGCGGGATTGCGCGCCGGCCTCGTAGCCCGGATGGAGCGAAGCGCAATCCGGGACCGTCCCCGCATTCCGCTGCGCTCCATGCGGGCTACGATCGTTCCGCGCAATGAGCAGCCCCATACAAAAACGGAGGCCGTGAGGCCTCCGTTTTCATTCGCTATTCGTTATCGCTACGAACCGCTCACCCCAGCCGTCCCGCCGCATGCGCGAGCAGGGTGTAGACTAGGCCCGTCTCCGAGGTCAGGTGGTTGCGCAGCTCCTGCGGGCCGCGGCCGTCGCGGGCGACTTCGTCGAGCAGGCGTTCGAACTCGGCGACGTAGCGATCGACCGTGCCCTTGAAGTTGCGGTCGGAGCGATATTTGCGGGCGACTTCGTCAAAAGCCTTCTGGCCGGCGGGCGTGTAGAGGCGCTTGGTGAAGGCCTTGTTCTCGCCGCGCTGGTAGCGATCCCACATCTCGGACGCAAGGTTGCGGTCCATCAGCCGGCCGATGTCGAGCGACAGCGACTCCAGCGGATTGGCACCCTGAGGGGCCTGCGGCTGCGGAGCGGGTGCAGCGCGGCCACGCGGGGCCTCACGTCCGGTCGGAGCACCCTGGTTGGCGTCCGTGCGGTTCAACAGGTCGGACAGCCAGCCGTCGCGGCCCTGGTCGTTGCCGGCCGGCGCGACCGGCGGCGCTTCGGTGCGGCGCGAAGCCGGCATGCCGAGGTCCGGCGGCGGCAGCGTGGAGGCGCTGCCGGTGTCGCGCATGCGCGTTTCGGTCCCGCGGCCGCCGACGGCTGCCAGCGCAGGCTCTTCCTGGCGCTGCACGGTGGCGCGGCCCGTCGTGGTGACGTCGAGGCCGCGGCCATGCTGGGCCACGATGCGGTTGAGCTCGGCGAGCGCCTCGATCTGGTCGACGATCACCTTGCGCATCTGCGCAGTGCTCTCGGCGGCCTCCTGCGGCATCTCGAGCACGCCGCGGCGCAGCTCGTTGCGGGTGGCTTCGAGCTCGTTGTGCATCTCGAACGCCATCTGCTTCATGCTGGAGACCAGGTTGCCGAACTTCTCGGCCGACTGCTTGAACATCGCATCCGCCTCGTCGGTGGTCTGGCGGTAGATGTCGTGCATGGAGTCGATGGTCTGGCGATGCTCCTCTTCGGACGCCGACCGCACCGCCTCGAACTGACGGGTGATCGCGGCCGAGCCTGCGCCGGCGGTCTCTGCGACCACGCGGGCGATGTCGCGGGCACGCTCTTCGGCGGCGGCCAGCGATTCATCGAGCAGACCGGTGAAGCGCGACAGCCGCTGGTCGAGATCGGTCGTGCGCAGGTCGATGGTGGTGACGAGCGATTCCAGCGCCTGCTTGCGTTCGGCGAGCGAAGCGGTGGTGTTCTTGTTGCTCTGCTCCACGACCTGGGCGGCATCGACAAGCGCCTTGCCGTGCGCGTCGAACTGGGTCGACAGTTCGCCGAGATCCAGCAGCGCCCGCGTGGTCTTCGTATTGAAGACGTTGAGCTGGTCTTCGAGGTTCTGCGTCGCTGCCCCATTGCGCGAAGTGACGTCGTTCATCGCCGAGACGAAGTCGGCGACACGCGTCACCAGCGCCCGCTCCAGCGAGTTGAGGTTGTCGTGCGCACCGGTCAGCACCTCCTGGAGGAGGATGTTGCCTTCGCGCAGCCGCTCGAACAGGGCCACCGTGTCGGTGCGCAGGATCTTGCTGGTCTCCTGCATCTCGGTGACGGCCGCAATCGAGACCTGGCGCGACTGATCGATCGCCGCGCGCGAGGACTGCTCGAGGTCCTTGAGCGACTTGTTGACCGCACCGGTCGCCATTTCGCTCGCCGAGTTGATGGTTCGCGCCACCTCGGAGCCGTTGCCCATCATCGTTTGCGAGAAGGCGTGGCCGCGCGTTTCGATCGACTTCAGCGCGTCGGAGGTGACGCGGTCGATGTCGAGCGTGAGCTGGCTGGTCTTTGAGCCGATCGCGTCCACAAGCGAGCCGCGCTTGGCGTCGATCATGTTGGCGAGACGGTCGGCCTGCTGCTGCACATAGGTGACGATCTCGTCGGTCTTGCCGGTCATGGCCTGGCCGAAGCTGCTGCTGGCCGAGAGCACCGAGCGCTCGACGTCCGCCGAGCTCGACTTGACCCGCGAGCTCGCCTCGTTGGAGGCATTGATCAGCGCATTCTGGGCGTTGAGCGCGCTGGTCTGGATGTCGTTGGTCGCGTTGGTCGTGGCGGTGCTCAGCACGCGCTCGATCTCGGTCGAGATCGTGCGGATCTGGCTTGCGGCGTCGGCCGACGTCGAGGTCAGCGACGTCTGCGCCTCACGCGCGCTGTTCAGAATCGTCGAGGCGGTGTCGGCGCCGACCGAGGTCAGCGTGCGCTCGATGTCCGTGGTGAGCGACTTGAGCTGGCTCGCAGCGTCCGTCGATGCGGAGATCAGCGTGCCCTGGGCCTCGCGCACGCCGCTGGTGAGCGCCTCGATGGTGGCGCCGCCGGCGGTCGCCAGCGCGCGCTGCATCTCGGCCGCCAGCGAACGGACCTGGCCGGTTTGTTCTGCGGAGACGGCAAGAAGGGTGCTCTGGGCGTCGCGGGCGCTGGTCGTGATCGTCTCGGCGGTCGACTGGCCGACCTGCGAGAGCGAGCGGTGAACTTCGGCCGCGAGCGACTTGACCTGGCTCGCCGCATCCGAGGATGCCGTGACCAGGGTGTTCTGGGCCTCGCGGGCGCCGGTCGTGATGGTCTCGGCCGTCGCGGTGCCCGCCATCGAGAGCGAGCGCTGCACGTCGGACGAAAGCGCCTTGATCTGGTTGGCGGTCTCGCTCGAGGCCGCGATCAGCGTACCCTGCGCATCGCGGGCGCCGGCGGTGATCGCCTCGGCCGTGGTGGAGCCGGCCAGCGACAGCGAGCGCTGCACGTCGGCGGTGAGGGTCTTGACGTGGTTGGCCGCGTCCGAAGAGGCGGTGACGAGCGTGGTCTGCACCTCGCGGGCGCCGGCCAGGATCGATGCCGCGGTGGCCGAGCCTGCCGCCGACAGCGTGCGTTCGACGTCGGCCGCGAGCCCCTTGATCTGGTTGGACGCGTCGCCCGAGGCCGAGACCAGGGTCGACTGCGCCTCGCGGGCGCTGGTCAGGATCGAGTTCGCAGCACCAGTGCCGACCGCGGTCAGCGCACGCTCGACCTCGGCGGAGGTCATCTTGAGCTGGGCGTTGACGTCGGAGGAGACCGTCATCAGCGACTGCTGGGCGGTGCGCGCACCGGTCTGGATCGTCTCGCTGGTGTTGACGACGAGGTTGGTGAGCGAGCGCTCGGCGTCCTCGACATGCGAGCGGATCGCGGTCGAGATCATCTCGGCGCGGGACATCATGTCCTCGCTGGCCTGGCGTCCGCTGCTCTCGATGCGGCCGGCGACGGCCTCGACGCGCGAGCCGAGCAGGTCCTCGAACTGGGCCACGCGCACATCGATGTCGCTGGCGACGGAACCGACCTTGGTCTCGATGGCGTGGTGGATATCCTGGAAGCGCGCCGTGACCGTGTCGGTCAAATGCATGCTGCGGCCGTCGATGACTTCGGTGACGCCGGTGATGCGGCGGTCGACAGCCTCGATTGCCTGCGCGGTGCCGTCCGTGAGCGTCGCCGTCAGGAGGGTGAGGCGCGTGTCGATCGACTGCACCGCCTGCGAGGCGCCATTGGTCAGCGCGGTGTTCAGGTAGGTGAGGCGGGAGTCGATGGACTCAAGTGCCTGCGATGCGCCGCCCGTTAGCGTCGTCGTGAGGTGGGTCAGCCGCGTGTCGATCGTCTGGATCGTCTGCGATGCGCCGTCAGTGAGCGTCGACGTGAGGTGGGTGAGGCGCGAGTCGATGGACTCGAGCGCCTCGGACGCGCCGCCAGTGAGCGTCGTCGTGAGGTGCGTCAACCGTGTATCGATCGACTGGATCGCCTGCGTGGCACCGTCGGTCAGCGACGTGGCGAGCGTGTTGAGACGCCCGTCGATGGTCTCGGTGACGGACTTCGCGCGGGTATCGAACGACTGTTCGAGCGCGGTGACGCGGCCGCCGAGTTGCTCGTCGAAGGTCTTGATGTGGCCTTCGATCGTACCATCGAGGCTGGAGATCTTGCCGTTCAGCGAAGAGTCGAGGTTGGTGACACGTTCGCCGATCGTGGTCTCGAACTGTACCAGCCGTTGGTCGAGCACAGCCGTGATCGCGCCGCCGTTGGAGGTGAAGCGGGTGTCGAAATTGTCGACATAGGTCTTCAGCGTCTCGTGGATGTCGTGCGTGCGCTGGCCCATGCGCTCGACGATCTCACCGCCGAAGGTCTTCACGGTGCGGTCGAACTCGGAGATGTGGCGCGTGATCAGCGCACCCAGCGTGCCGGAATCGCGGGCGAACTTCTCGACCAGCTCGGAGCCCTGGTTCTTCACCAGCTCGTCGAACGCGCTCATCTGGAGCGAGAGCGAGTCGTGCGCGGTCTCGGTCTGGCTGACGACCTTGGCGACCAGCGTGTTGACGGTGGCGTCGAGCGCTTCGCTCGCCTTGTCGCCGGAGGTCATGATGTGGCCGGCGAGCCGGTTGCCGGCGTCGTCGATCTTGGCGGAGAGGTCGTTGGAGCGCAGCTCGAGTTCGAGCAGCAGCGAGTCGGACGAATTCTTCAGGCTGTCGTGCACCTGCTCGGTGCGCTCGGAGATGCCGTCGACGATCGCGGCGGAACGCTGCTCGAACTCGCCGGTGATGCGGTCGATACGCTCGTTCAGCATCTCGTGGACGCGGTCGGCGAGGTCGACGAACTCGTCGTGGACGTGGCCGGTCTTGAAGTTGAGGCTGGTGGTCAGCCGCTCGCTGGCGTCGAGCACCGCGCGCGTGGTCTCGGCGCTGGCCTCCTCGAGGCGATCGAGCAGGTCGCCGCCGCGCTCGCCGAGCGCCAGGATCATGTTGTCGCCGGCATTGCTCAGTGCGCCCGTGATGTGGGCGCCGCGCTCTTCCAGCGCGCCGGTGATGGACTTGGCGACCTCGTCGACGCGCGAGGCGATCGCATCCGAGATCAGCGCGATGTCGTGGCGCAAATCGATCTGCACGCCGGAAATGGCGCTGCGGACCTGCTCGGCCTGGCCGACCAGATTGTCGCGCTGATGCGCGATGTCCTGGAGCAGGGCGCGGATGCGCACTTCGTTGTCGGAATAGGCGCGTTCGAGCGCCGCAACCTCGTTGGCGACCAGCGTCTCGAGCTCGCCGGCGCGCGCAATCGCGCGCTCGATGCCGTCGCCCATCGCCGCGACCTCGCGGCGAATCGCCTGACCAACGGTGACCATGGAATCGGAGGCCGAGCCTTCCGGCTCGGAGAAGCGGATCGCGACCTGGGCCATCGCCTGCGCGACCGAGCTCATTTGCTGGCCGCGCCAGACGAGGCTCGCCAGGAAGTAGAACAGCATGATCGGCGCGAAGAACATCGTGGCGAGGCCGGCGATCGCCAGCACACCGCCGCTCTCGCCCATGGCGGCCCGAATCGAGGGCAGGAAGCTGACCGTCAGCGCGGCGCAGGCGGCCAGCCAGATCACGGTGAAG
Organism: Bradyrhizobium sp. LTSP849; assembly: GCF_000938255.1. Classification (GTDB taxonomy): domain Bacteria; phylum Pseudomonadota; class Alphaproteobacteria; order Rhizobiales; family Xanthobacteraceae; genus Bradyrhizobium. The sequence continues at coordinate 36,672 of NZ_JYMR01000051.1, forward strand.
ATTGTTGCGCCCATATAGATGCTGCGGGCAGGGCGGCCCGTCTGCAACGATTGGAGGAGTTGGCCGATGGTCTCGCGGTCGTCATTGGCGGCGCGGCGCGAGGAGCGCGGTTCCTCGATCTGATGGAACACGTTGCGTTCGTTGGCGGCGGCGCGCGGCTCGAAGACCGGCTCGTCGAACACGGGGGGCATCGGCGGCGCCATCGAAGGCGCCGTTTCGTTCCGCGCCGAGGCGCTGCGGCTGGTATCCGCGGCCGTGTCGCTGATGTTCAGGGCTTCCTGGATCGCAGAAAGCGCAACTTCTGTGGGGTCTTTGACCTTTTTCGGAGTGTTTGCCATGTTCAGTCCGAGCCCTCGTTACTTGTACGCGTCCCCCCGCGAGCCCCGCGCGCTACGCAAGCCCACAGTCCGGATCATGCCGCTTTCGCGGGGTCTCCGAGCCGTCCCCACCCGGACGGCTTGTCCGCCAATTTCTGCAACATCCTATTGGCAGAGCGTCGCGAATGAAATGGCTGCGATTAATACAATCTTAATCATCGTTAACAGGAACGCGCCGTAACGCCTTAGCCCTCAATGAAATTCTCCACCGAACTTGGCCGATTGCGGCAACTTTTCGTCAATAAACCGGCAGAATTACGTAAAACGGCCGGAACACTTCGTTAACCATTTCCATGCTTGGGTGAGGCGAAAGTTCACCGCCGGACCGGCGGAACATCCGCGATGCCGGGGCCCGCGCCATGACGCCTGAACTGCAACGGATGGACTGGATGCCTTCGCCCCCGCTTGCGCCCATCGACAGCCCGCTCGATTTCGACCACCTCTCGCGCATGACGCTCGGTGACGCTGAGCTGGAACAGGAAGTGCTTGCCATGTTCGCCGAGCAGGCGGTGCGTCTGCTCGCGACGATGGCGGCGCTGCCGACCGAGACCAGTGCACTCGCGCACAAGCTGAAGGGCTCGGCGCGCGGGATCGGCGCCTTCGCGGTGGCGGACGCCGCCGCCAGCCTGGAGACCGCGATCCGGACCGGCCACAACCGGCCCCATGCCTTCGCCGCGCTGAAAGAGGCGGTCGCCGAGGTCCGTGCTGCGATTGCCGCGATCCTGAAGCATTAGGCTGCCCCTACCGGTGCCGGCGCCCTGCGCACTAGTCTTTTGTTTTGACGCGTTTTCTTCCCGCGAACCGGTATCCACTTCGCATCAAAACCCTATGGCGCCGGCCTGATCGACCCGTTATAGGACAGCTCGGACCCTCCTTTTTCCCCAAGATCGCGGCAGCACGAGCACACATGGCCAAAATTCACTTTGTCGATCACAAGGGCGAAACCCGTACGGTGGACGTCGAGAACGGCGCCACCGTGATGGAAGCCGCCATTCGCAACAGCATTCCCGGCATCGAAGCCGAATGCGGCGGCGCCTGCGCCTGCGCGACCTGCCATGTCTATGTCGACGAAGCCTGGCGCGAGAAGGTCGGCAGCCCGACGCCGATGGAAGAGGACATGCTCGACTTCGGCTTCGACGTGCGTCCGAACTCGCGCCTGTCCTGCCAGATCAAGGTGAGCGACGAGCTCGACGGGCTCGTGGTGGCGACGCCGGAACGCCAAGCCTAAGCACGCCTCTTTAAGAGTGCATGATCTTTCCGGAAAATCGCTACACACTTTTCCGGATCATGCATTATGCGGCTGGCGGCGCGACCGCGATGCCGCGCTTGTGCCAGGGTCTCAATTTCTCGATCACCTCTGCGGTGAGCGGCGCAGGCCGCCGCGTCACCTCGTCGAGCATGACGCCGACGGACGTCGCCGACGCGATGCACTTGCCTTCCGAAAACACCACCTGCTCGAAGGTCACCGAAGTCCGCCCCAGTTTCACGACACCGAGGCCGAGCTCGATCGTGCCCGGCCAGCGCAGCTCGGCGCGGAAATGCATGTCGAGCCGCACCATGATCCAGGCGAGCCCCGGCGGCGTCAGCCCGTACTCCGGGCTCTTCATCAGCGTGACGCGGCCGGTCTCGAAATAGGTGGCGTAGACCGCGTTGTTGACGTGCTGGTTGGGGTCGAGATCGCCGAAGCGGACGTTGTCGCTGAGGCGAAAGGGAAAGTCCTCCAGGCGCGGCGTCGTATCGAGGCGGCTTGGTGCGTTCACCGGTTGATCTCCGTCATATCCATCCTCGTTACATCCCAGTTATTTTGACCCGGCAAGTGGGCGCGGCTGCGGGGCGCTCCCGCTTTTATGCCTTCCCTGATCCATCCCCGTTGGCTAGACAGGCAGGGTCACCTCTGCCCGCCGGGCGCCGTCCAACCGATAACGACCGATAAAGAGACGACATGAGCGACGTGATCAAAACCGATGTGCTGATTATTGGCGCCGGCCCCTGCGGTCTGTTCGCCGCCTTCGAGCTTGGCCTTCTCGACATGAAGACGCATTTCATCGACATCCTCGACAAGGTCGGTGGCCAGTGCGCCGAGCTCTATCCGGAAAAACCGATCTACGACATTCCCGGCATTCCGCAGGTCTCAGGCCAGGGCCTCACCGAGGCGCTGATGGAGCAGATCAAGCCGTTCCATCCGACCTTCCATCTCGGCGAGATGGTGGAGACGCTCGAGAAGATCGGCGATCCCCTGTTTCGCTGCACCACCGACGCCGGCAAGGTGTTCGAGTGCAAGGTCGTGGTGATCGCGGCCGGCGGCGGCTCGTTCCAGCCCAAGCGCCCGCCGGTGCCGGGCATCGAGGCCTATGAAGGCAGTTCGGTGCACTACGCCGTGCGCAAGATGGAAAATTTCCGCGACAAGCACGTGCTGGTCGTCGGCGGCGGTGATTCCGCGCTCGACTGGACGCTCAATCTGCATCCGCTCGCCAAGCGCATCACGCTCTTGCATCGGCGTGACGATTTTCGCGCGGCCCCCCACAGCGTCGAGCAGATGCGCGCGCTCGTGGCGGCCGGCAAGATGGATCTCCGGCTCGGCCAGGTCACGGCGCTCTCCGGCACTGAGGGCAAGCTCACCGGCGCGACCGTCAAGGGCAACGACAACGTCATCACCGAGGTCGCCTGCGACACCATGCTGCCGTTCTTCGGACTGACCATGAAGCTCGGTCCGGTCGCGAATTGGGGCATTGCGCTCGAGAATAATCTGGTGCCGGTCGAGACGTCCGCGTTCGAGACCAACGTGCCCGGCATCTTCGCGATCGGCGACATCAACACCTATCCCGGCAAGATCAAGCTGATCCTGTGCGGCTTCCACGAGGGCGCGCTGATGTCGCAAAAAGCCCACCGCTACGTCTATCCCGAGAAGCGGCTCGTGTTCCAGTACACGACTTCGTCCTCCAGCCTGCAAAAAAAGCTCGGTGTCAACTGACCGCGGCGGGAGCGGGAAGGCCGCGCCCCATGTTTCTGGTGCTGGAATCGTTCGCGAAATCGCCGTAGTCTGCGGCCATTCCGGTCGTGGCTTAGCAAGGTGATCATAATGCGGAATCTCTTTCCCGGTTTTCGGCTGCTCGCGTTCCTCGCGCTCGCGCTGTTGCTCAATGCGGTGAGCCCGGCTGCGGCGCAAGTCCCGGCTGCGGGCACGGCCCAGCCAACCGCCGCAGGTCTCTGGCAGAAGGTCGAAGACGGCAAGCCGGTGGGATGGTTCCTCTTCATCGACCACAACGGCATCTTCGAGGGTGTCATCGCAAAAACCTTTCCGCGCGACGGCGACGATCCGAACGAGGCCTGCACGAAATGCGCGGACGATCGCAAGAACCAGCCGGTGCTCGGGCTCTCCTTCATCCGCGACATGAAGCGTGAGGGGTTGAAGTACGAAGGCGGCAATGTGGTCAATCCGCGCGACGGCAATATCTGGAAGGCCAAGATGACGGTGAGCCCGGACGGGCAAGTCCTGACCATGCGCGGCTTCCTCGGCATCTCCCTGTTCGGCAAGGATGAGACCTGGCAGCGTCTGCCGGACGCCAGCATCGCCGAGGTCGATCCCGCCATCATCGCCAAATATCTGCCCGCGCAGGCTGCCGCGACCAAGCTGCCGCCCGCACCCGCGGCCAAGAAGGGCGGCGCGATGATGGCGCCGGCGGCGAAGAAGTAGGGGCGCCCGCGCACCGCCGTCATTCCCCGCGACAGCGGGGAATCCAGCACGCGGCAGCCGCTTCGAATTCCCGCGCTGACTCCGGAATACCGGATCGCCCGATCAGTCGGGCGATGACGATTAAGTGTGTGGCTCGTTCTCCTCGCGCCAGTAGTTCCCCGGAATGCGTGCTGGCGCCGGATTTGCATAGTTGTCGCAAAGCTGTTGGGGGAACGAGTCGCCGCTTTCCACGCCCGCCGCCGCTATGCGGGGGGCGGGCGGCCTTGTCTGTCCCTCGCGGCGCCGATTTCGATCCGCGGGAACACGATATGAAACTTGCACGACCGTGTGCGGCGACGCTGCTGGGGCTGATGACGCTGCTGGCGACATCAGCGCTGGCGCGCGACGACGGGCGCTACGCCAACTCGCCATTAAAACCCTGGTTCGAGAGCCTGCGTAGCGAATACGGGCAGTGCTGCTCGGATGCCGACGGCTATGTCGTCGCCGACGTCGACTGGGAGTCCGATCAGGGGCACTACCGCGTGCATCTCGACGAGGAGTGGGTCGTCGTGCCCGACGGCGCCGTGATCAACGAGCCGAACAAGATCGGCCGCACCATGGTGTGGAAGCACTACATCGACGGCCACCCGCGCGTGCGCTGCTTCATGCCGGGCAGCATGACGTAGAGGTCGCTCCTAGAATCTGTAGGTCACGCTGCCGAGCACTGTGCGGCCGATGCCGAGGAAGCAGTCGCCGCGCGCCAGGCACGTGGTGACGTGACGCTTGTCGAACAGATTGCTGGCATTGACCTGAAGCCGCCAGGGGCCGGTCTCGTAACGAACCATCGCGTCGAACAGGGTGTAGTCGGGTGTGCGGATGGTGTCGGTGCCGTCCCAGGATGTGCCGATATAGCGTACGCCGCCGCCGAGCGTGACGCCGGGCAGGCCGAGCAAAGTGAGGCGATACTTCGCCCATAGCGAGGCCTGTTGGCCCGGCACGGTCTCGACATGCTTGCCGGCATTGTCGCCGCTCTCCACACGCGCATCGAGATAGGTGTAGGCACCGATCAGGTCGAGCTCCGGCGTGACGCGCGTCAGCACCTCGAGCTCGGCACCGCGGATGCGCACCTTGCCGGTCTGGATCGAGAGCAGCGGATTGTCGGGATCGCTGGCGAGCCGATTGCGCTCGGTGGTGTCGAAGATCGCACCGTTGATCGCATTGCCCGGTGTCGGATTGTACTTGAATCCGAGCTCGACCATCTCGCCGCGCTGCGGTGCGCAGACCGTGGCGCAGACACCGCTGCCGAAGACCGGATTGAACGACTGTGCATAGGTCACGTAGGGCGTGACGCCGAACGGCAACTCGTACATCAGCGCGGCGCGGCCTGTGGTCGCCTGGTAATGCTCGACCGGAGAGCCCTGCGTGTCACTGGTGACGTAGTCGTGGCGCAGGCCGAGCACGGCAAGCCAGGGGCCGAGCCGCAACTGGTCCTGCGCATAGAGGCCGAGCTGGCTCTGCCGTAGATCCGGCTCCGCCGACATGGTTGGTGGCGTGACGCCGGTGTAGACCGGTGCGTAGAGATCGAACGGCGTCGCATCGTAGCCGCTGCCGGACGAAGCGCGCTCCTTGTAGCCGCGATAGTCGACGCCGAACAACGTCTTGTGCAGCAGCGCGCCGGTTGCGAACTTCAGCTCGGCATTGTTGTCCGAGGTGAAATTGTCCTTCACGCTGTCGCGGGCCCAGATGTAGCGCGCCACCGTGCGCCGCTCGGCGTCGAGGAACGGATTGTCCGGATTGGAGTAAACATCCGGATACAGGCCGTGATAGATGCCCTCGACATGCGCATAGCGCATGTTCTGCCTGACGGTCAGCGCATCGCTGAAGCGGTGCTCGAACAGGCTGGAGACTGCGCCGGTCTCGGTCTGGTAGCGGTCCCAGCCGGGTTCGCTGGTGAAGCGGCTGACCGGAATGAAGCCGTTGGGACCGGGATAGAGCGTGCCTTCATGCGGCAGGAAGGCGGTGGTCGAACCGGTGGTGTCCTTCTGATAGGTGCCGAGCACGGTCCAGCTCGTGTTGTTGGTCGGCCGCCAGGTCAGCGACGGCGCGAGCAGGATGCGGTCGTCCTTGACGTAGTCGGTCTGCGTGTTGCTGTCGCGGAATACGCCGACGAAGCGATAGAGCCATTCGCCGTCCTTGGTCAGCTTTCCCGTGGAGTCGAGCTGCACCTGCTTGCGGTTGAAGCTGCCATATTGCACGCCGATCTCGTTGGCGGACTCGGCCTGCGGGCGCTTCGAGATCAGGTTCAACAGGCCCGCGGTCGAGGTGTCGCCGTAGAGCACCGAGGAGGGGCCGCGCAGCACTTCGATGCGCTCGAGCGTATAGGGCTCCGGCCGCCATTCGTTGAAGTTGAAGGTGTTCACCACGCGGGTGCCGTCGAGATAGATGTTGGGGTCCTGGCCGCGGATGCGCGGATAGTCGCCGCGCGAGTCCGCGCCGTAGGCGTCGGCGAACACGCCGGGCACGTAACGCAGCGATTCCTGCACGTTGGTCGCGCCCTGGTCGGTGACGCGGTCGGCGGTGACCACGCTGATCGATTGCGGCGTCTCGCGCAGCGGCGTGTCGGTCTTCGTGCCGGTGCCGCTGCGGGTTGCGACATAGCCATGGACGTGGCTCGTCGCGGTTTCGACGCTGGTGCCGGCTGCCGGCGCATCGGCGCCCGATGGTGCGTGCTGGGCCTGACGACGGCGGCTTGCTGCTTGAGCGGCCTGCCTGGAGCGCACCGGACGCGTGCGCGCCGCGGGCCGGGATTGCTCGACGACCACTGCGGGCAGCTCCCGCGACGATGATTGCGCCTCGGCGGGCGCTGCATCCATCAAGCTTGCCAACAGCGGCAGTGCGCCGCCGATCAATCCCGCCGTCGTCCTCAGATACGTTGTCATTCGCGACCCCATCATTTACGGCAGGGACGACTAACAAGCGCAGCTTGGGGCTTGAAGTGCAGGAGGGACGCAATGGTCCCTCAATCATCAGATTTGGAATTAGTATTCATATAAACGGAGTGCGCGCCGATTGATGTCGGCGCGCGGATGGGTGATTGTGAAAATGGAGCAGTGCGCGTTGATCAGCGCTGCTCGCTCATCGCGTTCGCGCTATCGCAACGCGACGCTGATCGCGCCTCATGCGCCGAGCCTGGACTCTCGCACCACCGCATCCGCGCGGTGGCGCAGATCCGGATTGAGTGCAAGTCCGAGACCGGGCGCGGTCGGTGCAGACACGATGCCGTTGTTCACGATGGGCAGCGCCGTGACGAGGTCGCGATACCAGGTCGATAGCGTCGCGCGCACGACCTCCTGGAAGATCGCGGTCGGCGCATGCAGCGCCAGATGTAGACCCGCCATCAGCGCCACCGGGCCGGTGCAATCGTGCGGCGCGAGCGGCTTGTTGTAGGCTTCCGCGAGCGCTGCGATCTTGCGCGCCTCACTCAGGCCGCCGCACCAGGCGATGTCGAGCATGACCACGTCGACGGCGTCGGCCGCCAGCAGATTGCGGAAGCTTGCTGCACCCGCCAGCGTCTCGCTGCCGCAGATCGGCGTCTTGACGCGCCGCCTCAAGTCGGCGAGGCCCCGAACGTCGTCCATCTTGTTGAGGGGATCCTCGACCCAGAACACGCCATAGTCCTCAAGCGCGCGGCAGATGCGCTCGGCAGTGTGCGCGCCCCACAGGCTGTGCAGCTCGCACATGATCTCGATGCGATCGCCGACGGCGTCGCGGATTTTTCGGAACGGCTGCAGCCCGGTCTTCAAATCGGTGAGCGAGATCGCATGGCCGCCGTTGGCGGCAAAGGGATCGAATGGCCAGATCTTCATGGCGCCATAGCCTTCGCTGACGAGACTCTCGGCGAGCGCGCCGGCGTCGCGCATGAAGGCGATCTGGTCGTCATAGGGGCCGAGCGCGGCATCATCAGTGCCGATCTCGCGGCGTCTGGCGCTCTTGGTGTTGTAGGCATAGCCGGCGCAAGTGTTATAGGCGCGGATCTCCAGCCGGCTCGCGCCGCCAAGTGCCTCGTGCACGGGAATGCCGTGGCGCTGGCCCTTGAGGTCCCATAGTGCGATGTCGATGGCGCTGGCCGCGCGCACCTCGGCGCTGACGCTGTGGAAGCCGAGATAGGGCGTCAGCAGCTGGCGCGAGATCGCCTCGATGCGGCGGGAGTCCTGGCCGAGCACCAGCGGTGCTGCGAGCTCATGCACGCCGGCCTCGACGGCCTGCGCGCCGCGAAAGCTCTCGCCGAGGCCCGTCAGCCCTTCATCGGTCTCGATCTCGACCCAGATCAAATTCGGCCGCTCGTCGATGCGGATCGTGCGCAGGGTCGTGATGCGGGACATTGAGGTCCTCTTGGTCTTGCGGGCGCCGTTACGGCCCTCAGGTCACCGGCGCCGGATTGAACAGCGTGAGATCGTTGTGGATGCCCCAGCGATCGGACCACGGCTTGGTGCGGCCGCTGGCGACATCGAGGATCAGGCGGAACAGGTCCCAGCCGGTTTCCTCGATGGTCTTCTCGCCGGTGGCAATGCCGCCCGCATCGAAATCGATCAGATCCTTCCAGCGCCGCGCGAGCTCGGTGCGGGTTGCGACCTTGATGACGGGCGCGGCGGCAAGGCCGTAAGGCGTACCGCGGCCGGTGGTGAATACTTGCAAGGTCATGCCGGAGGCGAGCTGGAGCGTGCCGCAGATGAAGTCGGAGGCGGGGGTCGCCGCGAACAGCATGCCCTTCTGCGTCGCCTTCTCACCGGGCGAGAGCACGCCGGTGATGGCGCTCGATCCGGACTTGACGATCGAACCCAGTGATTTCTCGACGATGTTGGCAAGCCCGCCCTTCTTGTTGCCGGGCGTGGTGTTGGCGCTGCGGTCGGCGCCGCCGCGGGCGAGGTACGAGTCGTACCAGGCCATCTCGCGCACCAGCGCGCGGCCGACGTCCTCGTTGATGGCGCGGCGAGTCAGCAACTGGATCGCGTCGCGCACTTCCGTGACCTCGGAGAACATCACGGTGGCACCGGCGCGCACCAGGAGATCCGCGGCGAAACCAAGGGCAGGGTTGGCGGTGACGCCGGAGAACGCGTCGCTGCCGCCGCATTGCAGGCCGATCACGAGATCGGCGGCCGGGCAGGTCTCGCGGGTGCGCTTGTTGAGGATCTTCAGGCGCGCCTCGGCCTGGGTCATGATCGCGTCGACAATGGCGCCGAAGCCGTCGAATGCCTCGTCCTGCATCCGCACGATGGCGTCGCTGATTCCTTCCGGCACCAGCCGCTCGGGCGCGAGCTTCTCACAGCCGAGGCTGATCACCAGAATCTCGCCGCCGAAATTCGGGTTCTGCGCGAGGTTTTGCAGCGTGCGGATCGGCACCACCGCATCGGGCGCGTTGATCGCGACGCCGCAGCCATAGGCATGGGTCAGCGGCACGACATCGTCGACGTTCGGATATTTCGGCAAGAGCTCAGTGCGGATGCGCTTGACCGCATATTCCATCGTGCCCTTGACGCATTGCACGGAGGAGGAAATGCCGAGGATGTTCTTGGTGCCAACCGAACCGTCGGTGTTGCGGAAGCCTTCAAAGGTAAAGCCTTCGAGTGGCGGGAGCGGCGCGGGGACGGCGGTGGATATCTCCAGCTTGTCGAGGTCAGGAGCCTCCGGCATGCGGATGCGCGCCTCATCGACCCATTCGCCGGCTGATATCGGCGAGAGCGCGTAGCCGATCACCTCGCCATAGCGGATGATCGGCGCGTCCTGTGCGATGTCGACCAGCGCCGTCTTGTGCCCCTGCGGCACGAAGGCGCGCAGCGTCAGCCCGCAGGCAAAGCGGGAGCCAGCGGGAAGCCCGAAATCATTGACCACGATCGCGACATTGTCGCGCGCGTTGAGCTTGATGTAGCGGGGCTGCTCTTTCGCTGCGACGTCCTGGTCCATGTGCTTTCCTCAGAAACTGAAGTCGTAGGGTGGGCAAAGGCGCAACGCGCCGTGCCCACCATGCTTCAACATCGATCGCAAGCGGTGGGCACGCTTCGCTTTGCCCACCCTACAACGTCAGCCTATCAACCGGGATAGGTATAGGCAGTCTTCACCGTGGTGTAGAACTCGCGCGCATAGGAGCCCTGCTCGCGGGCGCCGTAGCTCGAGCCTTTCCGGCCGCCGAACGGCACGTGATAGTCGACGCCGGCGGTCGGCAGATTGACCATCACCATGCCGGATTCGCTGTTGCGCTTGTAGTGCGAGGCGTATTTCAGGCTGGAGGTGCAGATGCCGGAGGCGAGACCGAACTCGGTGTCGTTGGAGATCGCCAGCGCCTCGTCGTAATTCTTGGCGCGGATCACCGCGGCGACGGGTCCAAAAATCTCCTCACGCGCGATGCGCATGTTGTTGTTGGCCTCGGTGAACAGCGCCGGCTGGAGGTAATGGCCGGGCGTCTCGCGCTTGAGCAGCTCGCCGCCCCAGGCGAGCTTGGCGCCTTCGTCCTGGCCGACCTTGATATAACGCAAATCCTGGTCGAGCTGGCTCTGGTCGACGACCGGGCCGATATGCACGCCGGCCTTGAGCGCGTCGTCCACTATGAGGCCCTTCAGGCGCTCAGCCACGACCGCAACGAAGCGATCATGGATGCCTTCGGTGACGATCAGGCGGGAAGAGGCCGTGCAGCGCTGGCCGGTCGAGAAATAGGCGCCGTTGACGGCGACCTCGACGGCGGTCTTGAGATCGGCGTCGTCGAGCACGACCAGCGGATTCTTGCCGCCCATCTCGAGCTGGAATTTCTTCATCGGGTTCGACAGCACGCAGGCCTGCGCAATCTTGCGACCGGTCTGCACCGAGCCGGTGAAGGAGATGGCTGCGACATCCGGATGCTCGAGCAGGGTCTGGCCGACCACGGAGCCGGAGCCGATCACGAGGTTGAACACGCCAGCCGGGATGCCGGAGCGGGTGATGATCTCGGACAGCGCATGCGCGGAGCCTGGCACCAGCTCGGCCGGCTTGAACACCACCGTGTTGCCGTAGCAGAGCGCGGGCGCGATCTTCCAGGCCGGAATCGCGATCGGGAAATTCCACGGCGTGATCATGCCGATGATGCCGACCGGCTCGCGGGTGAGCTCGACGTCGAGGCCGGGACGCACGGAAGCGCCCTTTTCGCCGATCAGGCGCAGCGCTTCGCCGGCGAAGAACGCAAAGATCTGGCCCGCGCGGGCGACCTCGCCGATGCCTTCCGGCAGCGTCTTGCCTTCCTCGCGGGCGAGCAGGCGGCCGAGCTCCTCCTTGCGCGCGATGATTTCGAGCGAAATCTTGTTCAGCGCGTCATAGCGCTGTTGCGGGGTCGAGTGCGCCCAGGCGGGGAAGGCGGCCTTGGCCGCGGCGATCGCCTTCTCGGTCTGCGCCTTGTCGGCCCTGGCGTATTCGCCGACCAGATCATTGGTATTGGAGGGGTTGATGTTCTTGGTGACGCCGGAGCCGTCGACCCATTCGCCGCCGATGAAGTTTTTCAGGATCGCAGTCATGTTGTCCTCCAAGTCATTTAAGGGGCATGATCCTTATCGGAAAACCGGTGCCCACTTTTCCGGAATCATGCCTGATTTTCTTACCGAACGAGGCAGGGACGCTTGTCGTCAAAGGTCCAACCGGGGATCAGGTCCTGCATGGCTGTAGCGTCATCGCGGGCGCCGAGTCCATGCTGCTTGTAGAGTTCATGCGCGGCTTCGATGGCCGCGCGGTCGATTTCGATGCCGAGGCCGGGCTTGTCCGGCACGGCGATCTTGCCGCCCTTGATCTGGAGCGGCTCTTTGGTCAGCGCCTGGCCATCCTGCCAGATCCAGTGGGTGTCGATCGCGGTGACCTTGCCGGGGGCGGCGGCGCCGACATGGGTGAACATGGCGAGCGAGATGTCGAAATGGTTGTTGGAGTGCGAGCCCCAGGTCAGGCCGTTGTCACGGCAGGTCTGGGCGACGCGCACTGAGCCTTGCATGGTCCAGAAGTGGGGATCGGCCAGCGGAATGTCCACCGCGCCGAGGCGCAGTGCGTGCGAAAGCTGGCGCCAGTCGGTGGCGATCATGTTGGTCGCGGTCGGCAGCCCCGTGGCGCGGCGGAACTCGGCCATGATCTCACGGCCGGAGAAGCCGGCCTCGGCGCCGCAGGGGTCCTCGGCATAGGCGAGGATGCCATGCATGTTCTTGCAGAGCCCGATCGCCTCGTCCAACGACCATGCGCCGTTGGGGTCGAGCGTGACGCGCGCGTTGGGAAAGCGTTTTGCGATCGCGGTGACGGCCTCGATCTCCTGCTCGCCGCGGAGCACGCCGCCCTTCAGCTTGAAATCGGCGAAGCCGTAATGATCGTGGGTGGCCTCCGCGAGCCGCACCACCGTCTCCGGCGTCATCGCCTCCTGGTGACGGAGGTTGAACCATTCGGGCTTGCCGGTCTCGCCGTTGACGTAGCTGAGCTTGGACTTACGGCGATCGCCGACGAAGAAGAGGTAGCCGAGCGTCTCGACGCTCTTGCGCTGCTGGCCTTCGCCGAGCAAGGCCGCGACGGGCAGGTCGAGATGCTGGCCGAGCAAATCGAGCAGCGCGGACTCCACGGCCGTGACGGCGTGGATCATGACGCGGAGGTCAAAGGTCTGCTTGCCGCGGCCGCCGGCATCGCGGTCGGCGAAGGCGGCGCGGATGTCGGCGAGGATGTTGTTCATCGCGCCGACGGTCTTGCCGATCACGAGATCGCGCGCATCCTGGAGCGTCTGCCAGATCTTCTGTCCGCCCGGCACCTCGCCGACGCCGGTGTGACCGGCATTGTCGGTGAGGATGACGATGTTGCGGGTGAAGAACGGCGCGTGCGCGCCGCTCAAATTGAGGAGCATGCCGTCACGGCCGGCGACCGGGATCACCTGCATCGATGTGACGATTGGTGCGCCAGAGACCTCAGTCTGGGCCATCGCACGCTCCTCCCTGTTGTTGTCTGTTATTCTGCAGCCTGTTGTGACGATCGGATGGCAGGCAGCTTTTGCACCAGCGCGGCCACTTCCGCGATCTCCTGCTCGGTGAGATCGGTCAGCGGCGGGCGGACCGGACCGGAGTCGCGGCCGATCACCTTCATGCCGGCCTTGATGATCGAGACCGCGTAGCCCTTCTTGCGGTTGCGGATCGCGATCAGCGGCAGGATGAAATCCTTCAGCCCGGCGTGAATGGTCGCATGGTCGCGCTTGCGCACGGCGGCGTAGAAATTGGTGGCAAATTCCGGCACGAAGTTGAACACGGCCGACGAATAGGTCGTCACGCCCATGTCGAGATAGGGCAGCGCGAAAGTCTCGGCCGTCGGCAGGCCGCCGATATAGGTCAGGCGATCGCCGAGCTTGGTGTAGACGCGTGTCATCAGCTCGATATCGCCGATGCCGTCCTTGTAGCCGACAAGGTTCGGGCAGCGCTCGGCAAGGCGGGCCAGCGTATCGGGCTGGAGGATGGCGTTGTCGCGGTTGTAGACGATGACGCCGATCTTCACGGAGGCGCAGACCGCCTCGATGTGGGCGGCGAGGCCGTCCTGTTCGGAATGGGTCAGATAGGGCGGCAGCAGCAGCAGGCCGTCGGCGCCGGCCTTTTCCGCGCCGATCGCGATCTCGCGCGCAATCGCGGTGCCGTAGCCGGTGCCGGCGAGCACGGGCACGCGGCCCTTGGTCTCGTCGACGGCGATCTTGACGACATGCGGAACTTCGGTCGGGGTCAGCGAGAAGAACTCGCCGGTGCCGCCGGCGGCGAACAGGCCGGCGACGTCATAGCCGCACAGCCAATCCATATTGGCGCGGTAGGTCGCCTCGTCGAAGGAATAGTCAGCCTTGAAGGGCGTGACGGGGAAGGACAGGAGGCCGGAACCGATCTTCTGGGCCATTTCCTGCGGGGTCATCTTGCTCATGGGCGCTGCTCCCTTCTCTCGTGTTGTCGGGGACGCAACTCGGGCGCGCGTCCATGCGCTGCTGTTTAGGCAACCGTTCGATGCGCGTCCAAGCCAAAGCCTATATCGACTGATGCGGAATCAGCATCAATCCTCCAGCACCTCCGCCGAGGACAATTCGCTGGCGATTTTGACCAGGGCGGACAGCAGCGGATTCTCGTCGTCACGGCGCCAGACCATGAACAATTCGACCGGCACGCGGTTGCGCAGCTTCAGCGGGCGCAGCCGCACGTCGGAGATTTTCAGCCCCGCGGCTGCGGCCGGCACGATGGCAAGGCCAAGGCCGGCGCGCACCATGGCGAGGATCGAGTGGATCTGGCTCAAATGCTGCACGTAGCGCGGCAAGATGTCGGCGCGGGTGAACAGCGCCACCAGCAGATCGTGGAAGTAGCGGCTCTCATAGGGCGAATACATCACGAAGGGCTGGCCGTCGAAATCCTTGATGGTGATGCTTTCGGCATTCGCCAGCGGATGCTTTTTCGGGATCGCGGCGAGCAGGGGCTCGGCGACGACGCGGCGGCTGGCAAGCTCCGGCCGCGCGATCGGCGGCCGCAACAGGCCGGCGTCGATCTGGCCCGAGGTCAGCGCCTCGAACTGGTCACCCGACACCATCTCCTTCAGCGAGAAATCGACCTCGGGCAGTTTGGCGCGGCAGGCGGCGACGAGCTCCGGGAGGAAGCCATAGGCCGCGGCAGCCGTGAAGCCGATCTTGACCGAGCCGGTCTTGCCAAGCGCGATGCGCCGGGCGACCTGCGAGGCGCTCTCGGCGAGCTTCAGGATGCGCCGCGCCTCCGGCAGGAAGCTGCGTCCGGCCGGCGTCAGGCGCACTGAGCGGCTGGTGCGCTCCAGAAGCGGCGCATCGATGATGTGCTCGAGCACCTGGATCTGCCGCGACAGTGGCGGCTGGGTCATGTTCAGCCGCGTCGCGGCACGGCCGAAGTGCAGTTCTTCGGCCACCGTGACGAAACAGCGGAGCTGGTTGAGGTCGAACATCGATACATGCCTTAGATGGATAAGGCGTTTCCCCGGCACTTCTAGCATCGATCATCCCCGAAACAAAGACGGCGGCTTTTTGAGCCGCCGTTGAGTTGCCTGTCCCACTCCGATCACTCGGAGCGCTCAGGAGGAACGTTTGAGCACCACCCGTTCGATCTTGCCGACGATCACGAGATAGGCGAACGCGGCCACCAGCGCGTTGGCGCCGACGAACACCAGGGCACCGTTGAAGGAGCCGGTCGCCGCCAGGATGTAGCCGATCACGATCGGGGTGGTGATCGAGGAGATGTTGCCGAAGGTGTTGAACAGGCCGCCGGAGACGCCGCCGGCTTCCTTGGGGGAGGTGTCGGAGACGACCGCCCAGCCGAGCGCGCCGATGCCCTTGCCGAAGAAGGCGAGCGCCATGAAGCCGACCACGAGCGCCTGGCCGTCGACATAGTTGCAGGCGATGATCGACATCGACAGCAGCATTCCGCCGACGATCGGGATCTTGCGTGCCATGGTCAGCGACCCCGTCTTGCGCAGGATGGCGTCGGAAATGACGCCGCCGAGGACGCCACCGATGAAGCCGCACAGCGCAGGCAGTGTCGCGACGAAGCCGGCTTGCAGGATCGACAGGCCGCGCTCCTTGACCAGGTAGACCGGGAACCAGGTCAGGAAGAAATAGGTCAGCGTATTGATGCAGTACTGGCCGAGATAGACGCCGATCATCATGCGGTTGGAGAGCAGTTGGCGGATATGATCCCATCTCGGGCCAGAGTCCGGCGCACGCTCGTGCTTCAGATCGTCTTTGGGCGCGTCGAGATCGACCAGCGCGCCGCCTTCTTTGATGTAGTCGAATTCGGCCTCGTTGACGCCGGGATGCTCCTTCGGGCCGTAGATGGTCTTGATCCAGACCAGGCCCATGATGATGCCGAGTGCGCCCATCACGAAGAACACGTAGCGCCAGCCGTAATCATGGGCGATCCAGCCCATCAGCGGCGCGAAGATCACGGTCGAGAAATACTGCCCGGAATTGAAGAAGGCCGACGCGGTGCCGCGCTCATTGCCGGGAAACCAGGCCGCAACGATGCGGGCATTGGCCGGGAAGGAGGGCGCTTCGGCAATGCCGACCAGGAAGCGCAGGCCGAACAGCACGGTGATCGCGGTGCCGGCGCTGAAGAAGCCGACCCAGCCCTGCATCGTTGTGAACAGCGACCAGACGATGATGGAGAAGGCATAAACGAGACGCGAGCCGTAGCGGTCGAGCAGCCAGCCGCCCGGCACCTGCGCGATCACATAGGACCAGCCGAAGGCCGAGAAGATGTAGCCCATGGCGACGGGATCGAGATGGAGTTCCTTGGAGAGCGCGGGGCCCGCGATCGAGAGCGTGGCGCGGTCGGCGTAATTGACCGTCGTGACCAGGAACAGCATGGTCACGATGAACAGCCTGACGCGAGACCTCTTCACGTCCGTTGCGGACACAACTGCGCTCATCAGGCGCCTCCTTGAACTTGAAATGTTTCCTCACGATGACTCCTAGAGGCGTGCGCAGGAAAGTGTCCAAGTTGAAGGGGGTATCGATTGATACCGTTTTTGAATTGATGGAACGCCGGGTCGCGGGCGACGCAGACGGGAGGCCGGCTAGACCAGCGTCAGATTGGTCGGGCGAACGCCGGTGAAAATGCGCTGGAGGCTCTCGTTGCCCAATCCGAAAACGTGGCCGAACAGATCGGCGAACAGCGCGCGGTAATCGGTCAGCACGGGATAGTCGCGGTTCTGGAACAGATGCGGCTGCTCGACCTTGACCTGCTCGCCGAGAATGCGGCCGCCATTGATGCCGCCGCCGAGCACCCAATAGACGCTGCCATGGCCATGATCGGTGCCCCGGTCGCCGTTCTCGCGGAAGGTGCGGCCGAATTCGGAGATCACGACCACCACCGTATCGCGCCACGCGGCCGGCCCGACTTCCTCGGAGAAGCCGACAAGGGCGCGACCGAGCTCACCGAGCCGGTCGGCGAGATAGCCGTTGGCTGAGCTCTGGTTGACATGCGTGTCCCAGCCGCCGACGTCGACGAAGCCGAGGTTGAACTGCTCGCGCATCAGCCGGCCGATCCGCCGCGCCGACAATTCGAAGCCGCGCGGTGACACCGCGCCGCGGTTGGCGGCATTCATCTCCTCGGAGACCGAGCGGTAGACGTCGTCGCGTACCCGAAATCCCTCCGACACCGACGATGCAAGGTTGGACTGGGCGTACATCTGCTTGATCAATTCGGCCTGACGGTCGTCAACGCCGGGCTTGGCGACATTGTTGATGCTGGTGTTCGGCACTTGCGATTTGCCGCGGAAGATCAGCGGCAGGCAGCTGGTCGGTGAATGCGATCGGCTTGACGCGGGTCAGCTCGGTGGCGAGCCGGCTCATGAAGCCGGAGCGATAGTCGCGCGAGCCGGAGGCCGACTGACCGAGCTCGATCGTGTCCTGGGTCTCGAAATGGCTCCGGGTCAGGTCGTCGCTGGTGCCGGCGAACGGGATGAAGGCGATCTCGCGCTTGGCCCAGAGCGGATAGATGCTGTCACGCAAGGCGGGATGCAGTCCCCAATCGGCGTCGAGCGCGAGGGCCGCGTTTGGATTGCCGACATCGGGCTTGGAGATCGCGAGCGTCGGCCGCGACGCATGGTAGAACTCGCTCGAGACTGGGACGACGACATTCGCCGCGTCATAGGCACCGCGCAAGAAGACCACCAGCATTCGGGCATCGGTTGCGGGCGCGGCCCAGACGCGACCGGCGACCGTCAGCGGAGCGAGTGCGGCAAAAGTCTTGATCAGCTCGCGACGGTTCATGGCGATCTCCGTTGCCGTCAGTGCATGAATTCCGGTGACGACAGGAACAGCGTGTTCCAGTCCTGCGGTGAAATGGCCTTGTCGAGCGATGCCAGCGTCGCCGGACCGAGCGTGTGGTGAAGGCCGTTGAAGTAGAGCGCATTCTGGAGCAGTGGGAACGCAGGCTGCTCGACCGGGTTCGGCCCCTCGGGTTTGAACAGGCCGGATGATCCCGATCCGATCTGCCGCGCGATCTCGAAGCGAACCATCATCTGTCCGGGGCCGTTCCACGACGCCGATGTCAGCGCGTAGCCGTCCGGCGTCTCGTGATTGAACAGGCCTTCTCCGAGGCGATTGAACCAGCCCTGGATCGGTCCCGTGTTCAGGATCACCTTGTCGTCATAGGCGAGGCGAACCGCAGACAGCACGTATTGCGCGGGATCCTTGAAGCGCGTGCCCGGCTTCAGCGCGGCTTCGAATTCGCCCGAATGGATCATCGTGGCCAGGACGGAAGCGATATCCCCATCGGTCGCTTTGAACGTCTGCGCCATCCGCTGCACCAGCGCCTCCGGCGGATTGTCCGCCACGAAATAGGTCGCGATCTTGCGTGAGATATGGCTTGCGGTCGCGGGATGGTGGACCAGGATGTCGATGGCCTCGTCGACTTCGGCAAGCCCGCGTCCCTTGATGGTGTGGCCGAGGAAAATCTTGTCACTGTAGTCGTGTCGTGACGGATTGAATTCAAAGGCGCCCTCGCGCACGAGCTGGGACTGCAATTCCGGCTTCAGCTTCGGGTCTTCCGGCCTGGTGTCGATGCCGACCCCGGTGAGGATCTTTGCCAGCGACTCGACGTCGGCCTGGGTGTAGCCGGAGCCGACGCCCATGGTGTGCAGCTCCATGATCTCGCGGGCGTAGTTCTCGTTGAGATGACCCGCCGCATTGTCGGCATTGTCGAGATAGCGCAGCATCGCGGGATGACGCACGGTCGCCGCGAGCAGGTCGTGGAATTTGCCGAGCGAGGAGGGGCGGATGGCGTGATCGATGTAGTCGCCGACCAGCACGCGCAGGTTCGATTTGTACTGGTGGACGTTGAAATGATTGAACCAGAACCAGACCATGCGCTCGCGCAATTGATCGGGCGCGTAGAGCGCGCGCAGGATGGTGCGCGCCGCAGCCTGCCTGGCGCGATCATTCATCGCCTGCTGAAAGACCTGCTGAGCGGCCTTTTTCTGCTCGGGATCGGTGACCTGATTGGCGCTCTTGGACTGTTGCTCGAAGGCGACCGCAATATCGAACGGGAAACTGTGGACGTCTGGCATCGCTTCGATCTGCGCCTTTGCCACGTCGGGCAGCGCCGGATTGCCGGCCGGGTGCAATTGCTCCTGGAGCCAGCGTTCGGCACCGATGCTGTGCAGATGCGTGGCACTTGAGGCGCTGACGCCCCAAGTCAGCCGATCGAGCAAAGCGAGATCGTGCGGGCTGAGATCGTCGGCACGGGAGGCGTTTGCGGTCAGGCCTGTGGTCGCGGCGACGAGCACCGCAAGATTGAAGCATCGCAACCGACGATATGCGCTTCTGCTATCCACGATCGTTCCGGATTGATTGGTAACCCACGACGCGGGCGCCATCGTGGGCCGGATCGGCTGAATATGCACTGAATGGAATTGAAACAAATGACGGCAGCGCCATCAAATTCCAGCGAGCGTTGTGTTCAGGTTCCAGCGCCGGATGCAGCACGGCCCGCTATTGCTGCACACCCGGCAGTAGCGGCGCCAATAGTCCGCGCGTGACGCCCGGCGGCACTGCGTCGAGGCCGAGGACGGAGCTTGCGGCGGGCAGCGTGGCGTCGGCCATCGCGGCGTGACCTTCGGCGGAGGGATGCACGGCGCCGCCATAGACGGCGGAGAGCACGCCCCAGGTCGCATCGTGGATGTCGGTCGGCTGGCTCGCCGCCGGCAATCCTTGCGGATAGGTCATCGCGGCGAAATAGCTGTCATTGGCGTCGCGGATCCAGCGTGCGCGCGGCAAATAGGCACGGTATTCCGAGGCGCCGCGGCCGCACAGCAACGGCTGGCTCGCTGCGGCGACGATATCCGGATTAAAACTCTGGCCGTTCTCGGCAAAGCAGGTGCGGTCGAATTCGGGATCGTTACCGGCATGGGCGCAGAAGCCGTGATCGGCGAATGCGGCCTGATGCGAATCCACAAATGTCATGCGGTCGGCTTCGGGATCGCGGCACAGCGCGCCACGCGTGCAGGTGGCGAGCCCCTTCAGTTGCGGCAAAAACTCAGTGTCGACGAAGGTCGAGACGCGGGCGAGCCGCTGCGGGTCGGCGTTGAAAGCCGGATGGATGTCGAAGCCGCCGCGGCCGCCACGGCAGGGCACGCCGCCATCCGCGAGCGCCGGATTCGCGTAGGAGACGTAGACCACGTGCGAGAGGTCGCCGCCGACCAGCGGCTTCAGCGCCTCGCGCAGCTTGACGAAATTCCGCGGCAGCTCCCGCGCCAGCGCGTCGCGGGAATCGTCGACGCTCGCCATCACGCCGGAGCGGCGGAACAGCGCGCGCTCGGTCGCGGTGTCGACGATGACGTCGGCAACGAGGCCGGAGAAATAGATGTCGTTGGCGCCGACCGAGAGCAGCACGAGGTCAAGCGTGCGGTCGGGCTGGCGCTTCTTCGCCTCGGTGAGCGCTTCGCGCAGTTCGGCCACCTGCGCATTCACGCTGGTCTGGCAGGTGCCGTTCTTGCTGGGCGGGCATTCGCGAGCGCGCTGCGAGCCGAGCAGCCCGTCGCTGATGCTGGCGCCGGTGCAGGCGAGCGGCAGATAGGTCACCGCGATGTGGCTGTAGCGCACGGCGAGCGCGAGCGCAGTGCGGGCCTGGTAGCTGTAGAGCGAGCGGTGGCAGGGCGAGTTGAACCAGAGCGCGCCGTAGTGCTGCCAGTTCGCGAGCGTATCCGGCGCCTCGCAGGCGCGTCCGCCCTTGAAGCCGGCGCGGCTCGGCCGGTAGTACTGCCCGCCGGCGGTACCGAGATAGGAGCGGAAGCAAAAACCCTCGTCGGAGAGTGCCAGCGGCCGATCCGGATTGCCTTCGCCGGAAGCGATGCTGTCGCCAAGGCCGGCGATGAAGATGTCGCGCACCTGGATCTCGGTCTGGACGCGCTGGGTCGCATCGGAGCCGGAGGAAACGTCGACGCTCGCGACCGTCTGCTTGCCGTAGCGGACGCGCAGATTGATCGGCTCGGCGCAGTCGAAGGTCGAGGTTTGCGGCCCGTCGCCGTCGTCGAACGACCAGGCACAGGTGGCGCCGACTGGCACCGCGCCGGTCAGGCGTACGGTGACGGGGTGGTCGATCGGGGTGATGTAGTTCTCTTTGACGTTGTCGCGGGTGCAGGGCTGGTTGACCCGGCCCTGGAGGTCGATGCAGAGCCGGTTGACCATGTTGCGCGCCCAGCCGCGGCCTTCACTCTGGAGCTCCAGCGACTGCTCGGCGGCAAGGATGCTGCGGTTACGCGCATTCTCGACATGCAGCAGGAAATCGCGCTCCTCGCGGAACAGCCGGAAGCGATTGCGCACCTCCCAATTGATCTGCATGGCGCCGGCGTCCTGCGCGGCGACGCGCTGGAGCGGCGAGACGGTCAGGATCCCGGCAAACAGCAGGATGCAAGCGGAGAGGGTGCGAAGAGGTACAGCGATCATGGTCCGCGTCTTCAACGGCAAAGTTGAGGCGGAAATAAGAGAGCATTGCTCCTCAGCCCGCAACCTTTGTCTGACGGGTTCGCGGGCCGCCTTATCGTTTACTGGCCTGTCGCAGCGACCGCTCGTGCTCCATCGCGGTCACCTGCTTGGGCAGATTGGCCTGCGCGCAGGCCTCCGCCAGCCGCCGCCGCTCCTGCCAAGGCTCGACCACGTTCATCCAGAGCTCGCGCGCGCCCATGATGGAGATGGCGAGACCGAAGGGGATCACGAAATAGAGGATGCGGAACACCAAGAGCGTCGCAAGCAACTGCTCCCGGCCGAATTCGGGCAGCGCCACCAGCATGGCGGCGTCGAACACGCCAAGCGAGCCGGGGGCATGGCTGGCGAAGCCCAGGAGCGTCGCCAGGATGAACACCACGGCGAGCGACATAAAGTCGATCTGCGGATTGGCCGGCACCAGAAGGTACATGGCCAGCGCGCAGAAGCCGAGATCGACCACGCCGATGAGGATCTGCACCAAGGTCAGCGGCGCCGACGGCAACACCACTTTCCAGCCCTTCTGGCCGAGCTCGCGGCGCTTCTCGCCCATGCAGAGCCAGACCAGATAGGCGGCGATCGAGGCCAGGCCGCCGAACGCGATCAGCCGGTTGATCGACGACGGGAGCTGATCCATGTAAGAGGCGGCATCCGGATGGATGACCATGCCGATCGACAGCACGAAGATGTTACCAAGCCAGAAGGTCAGGCCGGAGAGGAAGCAGATCTTTGCGACGTCGATCGCGTTCAGCCCGTAGTCCGAATAGATCCGGAAGCGGATTGCGCCGCCGGTGAACACGGTGGCGCCGATGTTGTGGCCGATCGAATAGGACGTGAAGCTGGACAGCGCTGCGATGCGGTAGGGAACGTGCTTCTTGCCGATCGTTCGCAGTGCAAAAAAGTCGTAGAACGTCAGCGTACAGAACGCGAAGAACACGCAGATCGCGGCCAGCCCGATGTTGCCGCGGGGGATCTCGGTCAACGCGGTCAGGATGACGCCGGTATCGATGCCCTTGAGGGTCCGCACCAGCGTGGTCACCGCGAAGGCGATGATCACCACGCTCGCGGCAATTCCGAGCCGTCGCCAGCCGATCCATCTCTTCAAGCCGCGTTTCAGCGCGGGCAGTAGTCCGTGCATTCATCCTCCCGGCGGGGGCAAGACCGACCCGATCGGGCCACTGGCCGGTCGGGCACGACCGTCGCCAAGAGTGGGCGCCGATCGCTAGGCATGATCTAGCTCATTTAATGCAAAAACAGCAACTTGTGCAGCCCTTGACAAAGATAGGTTCTGCGTTGGAGCAGCCGCCTCTGTCATACGTGGTTCACATGGCAGACGCGTTAAGCATATGAGTCGAGGGCCCGGCTGGGATCGCGCGTCCATATGTTGACATGGTTTCAAATCCTGACGCGGCAAGCATTGTTCCAGCGCAAACGTTGCGGATCCTTTTGGAACGCAGGTCTCTTTTGGAACGACAGTGTCGCGCGCAGGTTAGCGACCCATCAGCAATCGAACACATCGAAACATGCGGCTTCTCATGCAAGCCGATGACGTCGTGTTCCCGAAACCTCCGAGGATTGGAACGATGGGACTGTTCACAAAAGACATCAAGACCATGAACGATTTGTTCGTGCATCAGCTGCAGGACATCTATTACGCCGAGCAGCAGCTCACCAAGGCGCTGCCTAAAATGGCAGATAAGGCGACCGATCCGCAGCTGAAGCAGGGCTTTTTGACGCACCTCGAGGAGACCAAGCAGCACGTGAAGCGGCTCGAGGAAGTGTTCAAGATGCACGGAACTCAGGTGAAGGCGGTCGACTGCCCGGCGATCGACGGCATCATCGAGGAAGCTGACGAGACCGTCGGCGAAGTTGCCGACAAGGCGGTGCTCGACGCAGCCCTGATCAATGCGGCGCAGGCGGCTGAGCATTACGAGATCGTGCGCTACGGCAGCCTGATCGCCTGGGCCAAGCAGCTCGGCCGCACCGACTGCGCTGCCGTGCTCGCCAAGACGCTCGAGGAGGAAAAGGCGACCGACAAGAAGCTGACTTCGCTGGCCGAGAGCAAGATCAACCTGCGCGCTGCGAGCTAGCACAAGCGTCTACTAACGAAACGCCGCGCGGTCGACGCGCGGCGTTTTCGCTGTCCGACGACATCCATACTTCCGTCTTTGTCGAAGCATGATGGCAGGCGGGGAGTCTATATATCGCATGGGGCTGCAATCGAGGTGGCAGCATGCGAGCCAATACCGTCAAGTTTGAAGTCTTCGACGACGCGAACGGCACCCAACCCGCCGCATCGCGCCTTGCAACCTCTCTGACACTTGCCGCGATGAGCCTCGGCTACGGCGTGGTGCAGCTCGACGTCACCATCGTCAACACCGCGCTCGATGCGATGGGCAAGACGCTCGGCGGCGGAGTTGCCGAGCTGCAATGGGTGGTCAGCGCCTACACCATTGCGTTTGCCGCCTTCATCCTGACGGCGGGCGCGCTCGGCGATCGCATCGGCGCCAAGCGCGTCTTCATGGCGGGATTTGCCATCTTCACCGCGGCCTCGCTCGCCTGTGCGTTGTCGCCCAACGCCGTTGTGCTGATCGGCGCGCGGCAGGTGCAGGGATTGGCCGCCGCGATCCTGGTGCCGAATTCGCTGGCGCTGCTGAGCCATGCCTATACCGACGACAAGCAGCGTGGTCGCGCCGTCGCGATCTGGGCCGCCGGCGCGAGCCTGGCGCTCACAGCAGGTCCATTCGTCGGTGGCGCCCTGATCACGCTGGTCGGGTGGCGCGCTATCTTCCTGGTCAATCTGCCGATCGGCCTCGCCGGCCTTTGGCTGAGCTGGCGCTATGCCGCTGAGACCACGCGCACGCCCTCGCGCGAGATCGATTTGCCCGGTCAACTCGCGGTGATCGGCGCGCTTGGCGCGCTCGCTGGCGCGATCATCGAGGGCGGTGCGCTCGGCTGGGGGCATCCGCTCGTGCTTTCGGCTTTCGCTGCGGCCGCCGTCCTGGCCATGCTGTTCGTCTGGCGCGAGAGCCGCACGGCGCAGCCGATGCTGCCCTTATCCTTGTTCGGTCACCGACTGTTTACCCTGACCACGATCGTCGGCCTCCTCGTCAACACCGCCATCTACGGCCTGATCTTCGTACTTAGCCTGTACTTCCAGAGGATCAATGGCCTGTCGGCTTGGTGGACCGGGCTCGCCTTTGTGCCGATGATGGGCGCGGTACTGCCGGTCAATTTGCTGGCGCCGCGTCTGGCCGAGCGCATCGGCCCGTGCCCGACCATCGTTGTCGGCGCCGGCGTGTCGGCGCTCGGCTGCCTCGGCCTGCTCTGGATCGAAGCCGGGACGAGTTATTGGGCGATCTGCGCGCAGATGATCGCGATCAGCGGCGGGCTCGGCCTGTTGGTGCCGCCGCTGACTTCGACCTTGCTTGGCAGTGTCGAGAAGGCGCGCTCCGGCATCGCCGCCGGCGTCCTGAACGCCACGCGGCAAACCGGCAGCGTGCTCGGCGTCGCGTTGTTCGGCTCGCTCATTGCAGGCGAAGGCGCGCTCGTGCAGGGCCTGCATCTCGCGTTGGTTATTTCGGCCGCCGTCTTGCTCCTTGCGGCTGCCACGATCGGGCTTGGTGCGCCGGCGCAGAAATGAACGAGACGATGAGCAATGTGAGCAACCGCACACATTCTCTGTTCACCATTCCCGAAACCGATACATAGCCGGTTACCGACTGTCCACCTCTGCCGGTTCTAGTGCGGGTGGAATAGGAACTGGCAATGTATCAAGTTCTTTACTGTCTCACGGACCAGCATGACTGGCGCCTGGTCGCGCTTGGTGGCGCGGTGTGCCTGCTTGCCAGCGCGGCGGCGATCAGCCTGTTTCATCGTGCGCGTGCGACGCAAGGACCGGGGCGGCTGGTCTGGATCTCCCTGGACGCCGTCGTCAGCGGCTGCGGCATCTGGGCGACGCACTTCATCGCGATGCTGGCCTACGGGCCGGGCAACGGTGGTGCCTACAACATTCCGGTGACGATCCTGTCGTTGATCTTCGCGATCTCCGTCACCTTCGTGGGACTAAGCATCGCGGTATCGTCCTCGCGGACACCGTGGGTCGTCCTCGGCGGCGCCATCGTCGGCGGCGGCGTCGCGGCGATGCATTACACCGGCATGGCGGCACTGGAGATTCCCGCGCGCGTGAGCTGGGTCGAAGGCACGGTTGTCGCCTCGGTCCTGTTCGGTATCGTCTTTGCGGCGCTCGCCCTGTTCGTCGCGTCGCGACGCGATGACCGCTCGCATGCACTGCGTGCGACCGGCCTGCTGACGCTCGCCATCGTCGCACATCATTTCACTGCGATGGGCGCGGTGCTGCTGACGCCGGACCCGACGATCGCGATCAGCGGGCTGTCGATCCCGCCGGCCTCGATGTCCTTCCTCACCGCCAGCGCCGCGGTCGCGATCATCGCCATCGCGCTGGTCTCGGCGCTGCTCGACCGCCGCGCCAAGGGAGCATTGGGCCGCCAGCAGGTCGTGCTCGACACCGCGCTCCAGAACATGTCGCAAGGGCTGTGCATGTTCGATGCGGAAGGCAAGATCCAGCTGTTCAACGAGCGCTACGCCGCGATGCTCGGCCGCACCGATATTCCGCTCACCGGCCGCCTGCTTATCGACGTGCTGCGTGAGGAGCAGGCCAAGGGCCAGTGGCAGGGCGATGCGGGCGAATTCTTCGCGCGCCTTGTCGTCGACGCGCGCGAGGGCCGCACGACTAGCCAGGTCGTGACCCGGTTCGACCGCTCTATCCGAGTCGTCAATCAGCCGATGCAGGGTGGCGGCTGGGTCGCGACCTTCGAGGACATCACCGAGTGGCTGGAGGCGCAGGCCAAGATATCGCACATGGCGCGCCATGACGCGCTGACCAATCTGCCGAACCGCGTGCTGTTCCACGAGCAGCTTGAACAGGGACTGCGCCGGGCCGGTTCGAACGACCAGCTCGCAGTGCTCTGCCTCGATCTCGATCACTTCAAGGACATCAACGACTCCCTCGGCCATCCCATTGGCGATGCGCTGCTGAAGGAAGTCGGCCGCAGGCTGAAGGCCACCGTCGGCGAGCACGACACCGTGGCGCGGCTCGGTGGCGACGAGTTCGCCGTGGTCCAGATCGGCCGGTCGGAGGAGGCTGCGGCGAGGGCTCTCGCCGGTCGCCTCGTCGAGGTGATTTCCGCGCCTTACGAGATCGACGACCATCAGATCGTGATCGGCGTCTCGATCGGCATCTCTCTGTCGCCGCAGGACGGCACCAATCCGGACGAATTGCTGAAGAATGCCGACCTCGCGCTGTACCGCGCCAAGGCGGACGGCCGCGGCACCTATCGCTTCTTCGAGACCGGGATGGATGCACGCGCACAGGCGCGACGTTTGCTGGAGATGGACCTGCGGGCGGCACTGCAACGCGACGAGTTCCAGGTGTACTATCAGCCGATCCGCGACGTCGCCAGCGATCGCGTCGTCGCCTTCGAGGCGCTGTTGCGCTGGAACCATCCACATCGCGGCCTGATCTCGCCCATCA
Source organism: Bradyrhizobium sp. LTSP849 (assembly GCF_000938255.1). Classification (GTDB taxonomy): domain Bacteria; phylum Pseudomonadota; class Alphaproteobacteria; order Rhizobiales; family Xanthobacteraceae; genus Bradyrhizobium. The sequence goes on from NZ_JYMR01000051.1 coordinate 63,773, forward strand.
ACTTCATTCCACTGGCCGAGGAGACCGGCCTCATCGTTCAGCTCGGCGAATTCGTGCTGCGCAGCGCCTGCGCGGACGCGGCAACCTGGCCGGGCGATGTCGATGTTGCCGTTAACCTGTCGCCGGTCCAGTTCAAGAGCCCGAACCTGATCGCAATCGTGACCGAGGCGCTGGTGGCATCGGGCCTCGCGGCGCGCCGCCTCGAGCTCGAAATCACCGAATCCGTGTTGCTTCAGAACAGCGAGGCGACGCTGACCACCCTGCACGAGTTGCGCGGCATGGGCGTGCGGATCTCGCTCGACGATTTCGGCACCGGCTATTCGTCGCTGAGCTATCTGCGCAGCTTCCCGTTCGACAAGATCAAGATCGACCGCTCGTTCGTATCCGAGCTTGCGACCCGCCAGGATTCCATGGCGATCATCCGTGCGGTGACGGGCCTCGGCCGCAGCCTCGGCATCGTGACCACCGCGGAGGGCGTCGAGAACGACGCGCAGCTCGAGCTGCTCAGGCGCGAAGGCTGTACCCAGGCGCAGGGCTATCTGTTCAGCATGCCGCGGCCGGCATCCGATGTCGCGTTGATGTTGGCACGACCGCGGCTGCTTGCGTCGGCCTAAGTTAAGGTCTAGCCGCGGCGAAGCGCGAAATGCGCGCCGCAGAACGCCATCACGGCACCAAGACACAGCGCCGCGAGACCGGCGAGCACGCCGGAGATGGTCGGGATCGGGCTCGGGGCCGAGGCGGCTTGCCCCGCACCTGCGAGCAGGAGCACACCGACCGCGATCAGGAATTGCCGCATCCGTTGCGGGATCTGGCCGGAGACGGCGCTCTGCATCAATGTCGCCGTGAAGTAGCCGCCGGAGAAGCCGACGGTTGCGATCAGCCACCAGGCGATCGCCGCGCCCGTCGGCATCAATTCATGCGTGTCGGATCGCCACAGGCCGCCGAGGTCGAGCCCGTAGCGCGCGCCCAGCATGTGCACCGCGAGCGCGAGCAGCACGCCCGAGATCACGGCGGCGCCGAGAATCAGGCGGCGCGGAAAAAAGGTCGTCTCAGCCATGCCTCGCTTGTAGGATGGGCGAGGGCGATCGCGCAAGCGGATCGCAGACGGGATTGATGATCGAGATGCGGGTTTCGAGAGCTGAGGCAGCTTCAGCCACGAGCTATGCCTACAGGGCGTCGCTGATCGGCTCGGCGCATCGCTTCGAGCTGACCGACGAGGGCCTGTCCTGGCACGTCGCTGGCCGTTCGGGCGTCTGGCGCTATGACGAGATCAGCGCGATCCGGCTGTCGTTCCGCCCCGTCTCGATGCAGCAGCACCGTTTTCGCGCCGATGTCAGCCGTGCGGGCGGCGGCCGCATCGCGATCCTCTCGACGAGTTGGCAGACCGCAGCGCTGATGGCGCCGCAGGACAGCGGATTTCGCGATTTTCTCGTCGAGCTGCACGCGCGGATGGCGAAGGCCGGCAGCCGCGCCGAGTTGACCGCCGGCCTCGGTCGCAAAACCTATGCGGCCGTGCTCGCATTCCTGGCGGTGCTGGCGGTCGCAATGACGGGGCTGTTGGTCCGCGCGCTGATGATCGGTGAATTCGCCGGCGCGCTGTTCATCGTTGGTTTTGCCGCGCTGTTCGTCTGGCAGGTCGGCGGTTTCGTGCGGCGCAACCAGCCGCAGAGCTACAGTTTCGATCGTGTGCCGAGGTCCTTGTTGCCTTAGGTGCAATCGGCCGCAATCAAACGTGACTTCGCGCCCCTGCGCCGGTGTCGCATCGTGCTGCCATGTCAGTCACGGATCGCAGCACTCGCCTGCCTACAGCGGATGAGATCGCCAGGATCAACCGCACGCATTTCATCGATACGCCACTCCTGCCGGCCGATCTGTTGTTCATGTTCGGCACCCGCGAGGACGTCGCGCTGCGCGTCGACACCGCCGCAGGGCTGTGGCGCGAGGGTTATTTCCGCTGGCCGATTGTCAGTGGCGGCGTGACGCCGGGCTCGGAGCAATCCGAGTGCACCATCATTAAGGCCGCGATGGTCGCCGCGGGCATTCCTGCGGACCGGATCCTCGAGGAGCATCGCGCGATGAACACCGGCGAGGACGTGATCCTCTCGCTGCCCATCATCGATGCCGCGCTCGGGCTGCAAAATGTCCGCAGCGTGATCTGCCTCGGCAATACCTGGACCGCGCGGCGCTATCCGATGACGCTGCACCGGCACTGGCCGGAGGTCGACAAGATGCTGCTCACCGTCGACAACTTCGCGACACCGCGCGAACGCTGGCACACCGACGCTGAATTTCGTCGCCGCGTCCTGCACGAATGGGACAAGATCGCGCCGTACAAGGCGAGGGGCTTTATCGCGGAATGGCCGGAGGCTTGAGCAGCGAGCTACTCCGTCGAGTCAAAATCCTCTTCCTTGGTGCCGAGCAGCGACACCAGCGTGCGCAGGCCGGAATCGAGTTGCTCGGGCGAGGGTGGGGCGAGCGCGAGGCGCACTGCATTCGGCGCATGACCATGCGCAATCGCGAAGGTCGAGGACGGCGTCAACGCGATGCTGCGCCGGGCGGCTGCGGCGACGAAGGTCTGCGAGCGCCAATGCTGCGGCAATGTCAGCCAGAGATGATAGGAGCGCGGGTCAGCCGAGATCTGGTATCCGGCCAAGAGCCTTGCCGCGGTCTGCTGCCGGCGCGCGGCGTCGATGCGTTTCAGCCGAGTCAGCTCGGCGACGGTGCCATCGGCCATCAGCCGCTGCCCGGACGCGAGCGCATGGCCCGAGGCGATCCAGCCGCCGGTCCGCACCGCGCTCATCACGCTCTCGCGCAGATGCGGCGGCGCGACGAGGATGCCGAGTGCAAGTCCCGGCGCGACCTTCTTGGACAGGCTGTCGAGCACGATGCAGCGGTCCGGCCCGAGCGCGGCCAGCGGCGTGTCGTCGGCGAGGAAGCCGTAGACGGCGTCCTCGATGATGGTGAGGTCGAGCTTTTCGGCGACGCGCATGATGTCGGCGCGCCGCGTCGCGTTCATGGTGACGCCGAGCGGGTTCTGGATGATGGGCTGGAGATACAGCGCCGACAGATGCGCTTCGCGGTGCGCCTTCTGGATCGCATCGGGCCGCACGCCGAATTCATCCATCGCAATCGGGACGAGCGTCACACCTAACCGCGCGGCGATGCTCTTGACGTAGGGATAGGTCAGCGCCTCGACGCCGCAGCGGCCGCCGGTGGGGACGAGCGCCGCGAGCGCGGCGGCGAGCGATTGCTTGCCGTTGGCGGTGAACACGATCTGCTCGGCCTGCGGCGTAAAATCCTTGCGCGCGAGATAGGCGGCGGCGGCATTGCGCGCGCTCTTGGTGCCGGTGCTGGTCGAGACCCGCAACGCGGATTCGAGCGCGTCGACGCGTTCGAGCCCCGCGAGGCTCTTGGCTATCATTGCCCATTGCTGAGGCAATAACGGATAATTGACCTCGAAGTCGATGCGCGCGTCGCGCGGCTCGCTCAGCGCCTCGACCTCGCGCCTGATGTCGCCGGAGATGAAGGTGCCGCGGCCGACCTCGCCGACCACGAGGCCGCGGCGCAAAAGCTCCGTATAAACCCGGCTGGCGGTCGAGACCGCAATGCCACGGTCATAGGCAAAATTGCGCTGCGGCGGCAGCCGGTCGCCGGGCCTTAACGTGCCGTTAGAGATATCCGAGGCAATGGCATCGGCAAGCTTCACGTACTCGAACTTGGACATTATTGCACCGAGAGCAATGTTTTACTTGCTCCGAGTAGTGTACTGGAGCATTTAAGTTCCATCAAGGTCCGCGATTGAGCCGAGGAGAGCGAGAGCAATCCGATGGCATATGAGGTGCAGATGCTTCCAGCGTCTGCGCCAACGGCATCCCCTTCGCCGCGTGGACAGAAGGCCGGAGAAGAAAAATGACCACGATCTCGCAAACTTCGGGGCGGAGTTTAAGCCCCTCCTCATCGGGCGGATTTTTCCGCGCGCTCGCCAATTTCGCCCATGCGCTGTTCGACCGCCTCGAGCACCGCTCTGCGGTCAAGACGCTGAACGAGCTCGACGACCGCGCTTTGCGCGACATCGGGATCACGCGCAGCCAGATCGAAGACGCCGTCTACGGGCAGTTCAAAGCCGAGCTGACGCGTTATCTGTAAGACTCTGTCATCACGCCCGGCAGGTCCGGCGTGGTGACGTACAATGCCTCAGCATCGTTATTGCGAGCGCAGCGAAGCAATCCAGAATCTTTCCGGGGTTGCAGTTTCAACTCCGTCATCCTGAGGCGCGAGCAGCGCAGCGCAGTGCAGCTGCACTGCGCTGCGAGCCTCGAAGGATAGACGGCCGAGATGCAGCCGGGCTGTCGCCCTTCGAGGCTCGCCCGGCGGCGCATATGCGCCGCAGAGTTCGCACCTCAGGGTGACGGTGATAGATTGGTGCGCGCGCTGACATCCTTATTCGATCTCTGAGCAACAGACACGCCTTCGCCCCCTCGCGGCTTGTTTTGCCCGAGCTTTGCCCCTTGCACTGCCCTCAAATGAAAGAGGGCGCAGGGAAGACCGGGCGCCGGCTGGCACCCGCGGTCCACTGTGCGAAGTTGCGTTGCGAAATCTGCACAGCGGCATACAGGTGAAGCCAGGACATCCCGGCCTTCCCTGCGCAGTGGTTTTACGGCTTATGTCGCGCTCTCCCCGGGGAGCGATGCACTATTGCCCCCGTCGCCTTGCGGATGATCGATGCACGCGCCCGGTCGGGCAGCCCACATCACCGCAAGACTTGGCGCACAGACCCCGGGCGCCAGGACCACACGATTTTGCCGTACGCCGATCACACCGGTCGTGTGCGCGATGCCTTCGCTCACGGTTGCCCGCCCTGCGATGCTGTTCGCGCCGATGTGGCCTGCGTCCACCGCCGTCCGGCCCGCGTTCGTGACGATCGCGATGCGCCCCTCTTCCTTGGGCCGGAGTAGGCGACACATACGCCCTTTCCGAATTTCGGTAAAGTAGAATATTTTTATTGACGAGGCTTGACAGTGGTCTTGCCCGCCGCGCGCCCTGTTTTGCCCGTCGCACGTCGTGAACCCTGCCTTCAAGACTGAACTTGCGAATTTGATTGTTTCGCGGGCGCGCAAGCGTAGAGTTGCGTCGCGCAGGCCTACAACGCGCCCGACTGCGGAAATTCAGGTCTCTAACACGCCCGTGCGAGGAGGACCAAAATGCTGCCGCACATCTCGACAGTAGTGCTGACGTTACCGCTGATCTTCACCGTCGCCGACACCGTGCCGACTTTCAACATTCAACGGGGCTGCAAAGTAGATAGCGCGGCGGCTTTCGATCCCAATGCCGGCATGAGCGCGACAATCAAGCGCTGTGTGGACGACGAGCAACGGGCAAAAGATCAGCTTCAAACGCAATGGTCGGTTTTTTTGGCGTCTGACCGCACTATGTGTATGTCAGTTGCCGTTGGTGAGAAGGCTGACGACAATGCGATGCCGCCCAGTTACGTCGAATTGTTGACCTGTCTTCAGGATCAACAGTTTGCGCGAAAGCTTCCCAAGAACTGATCGTTATCGCGACGCAAGACTGGATCCGCCGCTAATCCGAACCTCGACCGCCCGATTTGATTTAGATCAACACTCGGAATTTTCACTGGCCGAGGCATCCGCGATTGCGAGGATAATCATGCTTGCTTCCGCAGCGTGTCAGGCGCAATGTCCGGTAGCAGACAATCGTCCAGACCTTTGATGTCTATCGGACGACGATTCAAATCGCTCTAGCATTCTTCAACATTCAATTGGCGTCCGGCGCGCATTGAAAAGCGCGGCATGGGATAATCAGCAGTAACTTCTTGGCCTCGCCGTCAGGAAGAGAGCAGCCGTGTGCCTTAAGGGGATCGCGCGTATCATGAGTCTCTCTGAAGTGGGCACTCGGGCAATTGCTGAGCGGCAAGCCGACATGCGGCTCATTCCCGGCGGTACGTTCCGCATGGGATCTGACAAGCACTACCCCGAGGAGAAGCCCGCTCATCGCGTTACAGTCGATAGCTTTTGGATCGACCGAACCCCCGTGACGAACCGGCAGTTTCGCGCATTCATTGAAGCGACGGGATACGTCACCTTTGCCGAGATCGCTCCCGATCCGAACGATTATCCGGGCGCATTGGCCCACATGCTGAAAGCGGGATCGCTCGTCTTCAGTCCACCGGACCATCCCGTCGATCTCCGCAATTTCGCCAACTGGTGGAGTTTCAAGTTCGGCGCCAATTGGCGTCGCCCCTATGGCAAGGGCAGCTCGATCCGCGGTCTCGACAATCATCCCGTCGTGCACGTCGTCTATCGAGACGCTGCTGCATACGCTGCGTGGGCCGGCAAGGAATTGCCGACCGAGGCCGAGTGGGAATACGCGGCCGCGGGAGGACTCGGCCAAACTGAATTTGCCTGGGGCGAAGAGTTGATGCCCGGCGGCCGGCACATGGCCAACATCTGGCATGGCGAATTCCCTCACGAGAACCTCGCAAGCGACGGTTACGCGCGCACTTCGCCGGTCGACGCGTTTCCGCCGAACGGCTTCGGCCTCTCGGACATGATCGGCAATGTCTGGGAATGGACTGTCGATTGGTATTCGGCCGCGCATATCGGCGACGCGGCGAAAGCGTGCTGCATTCCGGAGAATCCGCGCGGCGGGATCGAAGGCGACAGCTACGACCCCTGTCAGCGCCAACTCACGATTCCTCGCAAGGTCGTCAAGGGCGGCTCCCATTTATGCGCGCCAAACTACTGCCGCCGCTACCGGCCGGCGGCGCGCCACGCACAGCCGGTCGACACGTCGATGAGCCATGTGGGCTTCAGGTGCGTCATCAGAGAAGGTGACGGACCCTGAGTTCCCGATTGTGCACGTCGGCTTTTGAAGATCCCACAGGAGGATTATTCTATGAGCGACAATGACCACGACAAGCGTCGACCCGCCCCCGAGACCAGCAAGCCAACGGGTCAAGGATTGAAACGCCGCGATCTGTTGTTGAGCGGCAGTTCGCTTGTTGCAGCCTCTGCGCTCTCCGCAGTTGGGCTGACAAGCTCTGCAGAAGCCCAACAACCAGCAGCTACGCCAACCGCCGCCGGGCAGAAACCAAATATCGTCGTCATCATGGGGGACGATATCGGCATCTGGAATATCGGCGCCTACCACCGTGGCATGATGGCCGGCCGGACGCCAAACCTCGACAAGATCGCCGCAGAGGGCATGCTGTTCACCGACTATTACGCCGAGGCGAGTTGCACCGCCGGCCGCGCCAACTTCATCACCGGCGAGCTGCCGATCCGCACCGGCATGACCACGGTCGGCCAGGCAGGCGCCCCCACGGGCCTGCCGGCGGAAGCCGTGACCATTGCCGCCGCGTTGAAAGGCATGGGCTACGCCACCGGCCAATTCGGCAAGAACCACCTTGGCGATAAGAACGAGTTTCTGCCGACAGTGCATGGTTTCGACGAGTTCTTCGGCTATCTCTATCACCTCGACGCGATGGAAGACCCGGCGCATCCTGCCTATCCGCAGGAACTGCTCAACAAGGTGGGTCCTCGCAACATGGTTCATTCCTATGCGACCGATGTCGACGATCCCACGGTGGATCCGCGCTGGGGCAAGGTCGGCAAGCAGAAGATCGAAGACGCCGGCACGCTCTATCCGAAGCGGATGGAGACCGTGGACGACGAGATCCGTGACCTTTCCCTCAAGTTCATCGACAAGGCCAAGGCCGACAACAAGCCGTTCTTCCTGTGGCTCAATCCGACTCGCATGCACATCGTCACGCATCTGTCGCCAAAGTACGAGGCTTTACGCAACTCCAAGAACGGCTGGACGATTCATGAAGCCGGCATGGCGCAGCTCGACGACGATGTCGGCATCGTGATGCAAAAGCTCAAGGACATGGGCGTGGATGACAACACCATCGTCATCTTCACCACCGACAACGGCACCGAGGTCTTCACCTGGCCGGATGGTGGACAGACGCCGTTCGCGCAGAGCAAGGGCACGATCATGGAGGGCGGCTTCCGCGCGCCGGCGATGATCCGCTGGCCCGGCAAGGTGCCGGCCGGCAAGATCGAGAACGGTATCATCTCCGGGCTGGACTGGTTTCCGACCTTGCTGGCCGCCGCCGGCAACCCGAACATTGCCGACGAACTGAAGAAGGGCAAGGTTATCGGTGACCGCACCTACAAATGCTATCTCGACGGCTATAATCAGATGGACATGATCACCGGCAAGGGGGCGTCGAACCGGCACGAAATCTGGTACTTCGGCGAAAGCGAGCTAGGTGCCGTCCGCATCGATGACTACAAGTATCGTTTCATCGACCAGCCCAGCGGATGGCTAGGCGAAAAAAGCAAGGTCGACGTGCCTTTCCTGATCAACCTTCGCCTGGATCCTTTCGAACGCACCGGCTGGCCGGATAACGGAACCAAGTACGGCGCGCAACAATACTTCGACTGGTTCAAATATGAATTCTGGCGCTTCGTGTTCGTCCAGCAGGAGGTCGAGAAACTGGCCATGACCGCCATCGAATTTCCGCCGATGCAAAAGGGCGCGAGTTTCAATCTGGATGCCGTAAAGGAGAAGATTGCGGCGGCGAGGAATGCGATCGCCAAGTAGGCCAACTAAAGGCGCAACTGAACGACCGCCGACCGGCCCATCGAGGTCTCGCCCATGAAGATGCTCTGGTTAAATTGGGTCCGCATCGCTGCGGTGGCAGCGATCGCGATATCGTCGACGGCTCCTGGCTTTGCCCAGGAGCCGCTGCCGTCGTGGAACGACACGGCTCCGAAGAAAGCCATCGAGGCTTTCGTCGAGCGTGTCACCACGCAGGGCTCGCCGGACTTCGTGCCGCCGGCCGAGCGCATTGCGACCTTCGACAATGACGGCACGTTGTGGGCGGAGCAGCCGCTCTATTTTCAGCTCGTCTTTGCCCTCGACCGGGTGAAGGCGCTCGCGCCACTCCATCCGGAGTGGAAGGACAAGGAGCCGTTTGCCTCGCTGCTCAAGGGTGACCTCAAGGGCGCGCTTGCCGGTGGCGAAGCCGCGATTTTCCAGATCGTCACGGTCACGCATTCCGGCATGACGACGGACGAATTCGAGAAAATCGTCGGCGACTGGCTCGCGACCGCCAGGCACCCGAAGACCGGCAAGCTTTACACCGAGATGGTGTATCAGCCGATGCTTGAATTGCTCGCCTATTTGCGCGCCAACGGCTTCAAGACCTTCATCGTGTCCGGCGGCGGCATCGATTTCATGCGCGTCTTCTCCGAACGCGTCTATGGCATTCCACCCGAGCAGGTTGTCGGCAGCAGCGGCAAGCTGAGTTTCGAGCTGCGTGACGGCAAGCCCCGGCTGATGAAGCTCCCCGAACTCGATTTCAACGACGACAAGGCTGGCAAGCCCGTCGCGATTCAGATGCATATCGGCCGTCATCCGATTGCGGCATTCGGCAACTCCGATGGCGACCTGCAGATGCTCGAATGGGCGAGACAAGGAGCCGGCGTTCGCTTTGCTTTGATCGTGCACCACACCGATGCCGAACGGGAATGGGCGTATGACCGCAACTCCTCCGTCGGCAGGCTCGACAAGGCGCTCGACGTCGCTCAGGCGGAGGGCTGGACCGTTGTCGACATGAAGAATGACTGGAAGCGCGTATTCGCGTTCGAAGGAAAATGAAGCGCCGAATGGCCTGAAAACCGTCCGGCCGGGAAGCGATACGACGAAAAAAGTCAGCCGCGCAGCAGCGGTAATCGATCGACGTGTTGGGGACGACAGGCATGACTTCGCTGAATTTGCCGGTGTGGCTTCGTTTTGTCCTGCTCGTCGGTATGTCTGGTCTTGCGGCAGGCGCGGGCCTGTTCGCTTATCGGTACTACACGCGTCCGGTGACCTTGAGCGTAGCGGTCGGTTCGATTGACGGCGAAGCCGCCAAGATGATGTCCGCCATGGCAAGCCGACTCGTCACGACCAACGCGCCGGTCCGGCTGAAGGTTGTCGACAGCGGCACGGCGCTCGAGGCGGCAAATGCGTTTTCGGCAGGCAAAGTAGACCTTGCCGTAGTTCGCGGCGATGTCGGTGACCTTTCACAAGCGAAAGCTGTGGTGGTCGTGAGCCACATGGTCGTGCTCGTCGTCGCGCCGCCGGGGTCGACCATCGATAGCATCGACAAATTGAAGGGCCGGCGCATCGGGGTGATCGGCGGAGACGCCAATGCCAAAATCGCCGATGTGCTGAGCAAGGAATACGGACTGGATCGGCAGAAGACGTTCAAGGATATCGCTTTGACGGATGCGCGGCGAGCCATCGAATCCAAAGAGGTCGCCGCGGTGCTCGTCGTGATCCCTTTGGCCCAGAAATATTTGTCGCTGGTGCGAGGCTTCTCCCAGCAAGGGCCAAAAGCGCTGCCGATCCTCATCGCGATCGATTCCGCCGCGGCAATCGCGGAGACCGAGCGTGCTTACGAGAGTTTCGACGTCCCAAAGGGCACCTTGCGAGGGGCACCGCCGGTCCCGGAGGATGACCTCACCACCTTGAGGACTTCGCTCTACCTGGTTGCAAACAAGAAGCTTGGTTCCGATCTGGTCGCCACGCTCACACAGACGATCATGAGCGTCCGCAGGGACCTTCTGGCCGAGGACCCGATTTTCGCGCAGATCACCGCGCCCAGCACCGACCAGGATGCCTATCTTCCGCTGCATCCCGGAGCGGCAGCCGTCTACAACAGCACCACACAGAGTTTCATGGATGAATATGGCAACTGGATTTACTTGACGCCGATGATCCTGGGAGGCGCTGCGACCGTCTTCGCCGCGGCCTGGAAATTCCTGGGACTTGGGAGCCCGAAAAGCGAGGGTCCGCTGGATTCCCTCTATGCGCTGGGGCGCCGTATCCGAAAGGCTGGCACCGAGGCCGAACTCTCCGACGTCGAGGAAGAGATCGACGGTATCCTCAGCGCGCAACGCGCCAAAGCAGCGCGCGGAGACGAGAGCGCGGTGGACGACGCGACGTTGAATGTCGCCGCCCACCGGCTCGAGAGCCTGATCCACGATCGACGAACGATGCTGGCGAAGAAACCTGCAGTCGCTTCGGCAGCTTAAGCGGCAACAGGAGATGGGTCTTGAAATATTTGACGCTCCGAACTTCTGCAGCCACCGCCCTTTTATGCGCCGGCCTTCTTTCTATCGCCGCGACGGTTTCGCGGGCCGATGAAAGCGGCACCAGTTTTTGGCTCCCGGGCATATTCGGGAGTCTCGCGGCCGCGCCGGGGCAGCCGGGATGGGCGTTCGCGACGGTCTATTATCATACGTCCGTCAGTGCTGGTGCCGATGTTGCGCGTTCCCGCGAACTTCAGATCGGGACCCTCAATCCGAACCTGAACGTTAACCTGAATGCGACCCTGAAAGCCGATGCAGACCTCGCTTTGCTCGTCCCGAGCTACACGTTCGCAACCCCGGTCCTCGGCGGCCAGTTGGCGGTCCAGATGGCAGCCATCGTCGGGCGCACGAGCGCCACCGTCAATGGAACGCTGTCCGCTTCGCTGCCGCCCTTCAGCTTGCTGCGAACCGACAGCATCGGCGACTCCGTCACTGGCTTTGGCGACCTCTATCCGCAGATGTCATTGAAGTGGAATTTTGGGGTGAACAACTTCATGACCTATGTCACTGGGGATATTCCGGTCGGCAATTACAGTTCGATGAGACTGGCCAATTTGGGGCTGGGGCATGGAGCGATCGACGGGGGTGTCGGTTACACCTACTTTAATCCGGCAACCGGACATGAATTCTCGGCGGTCACGGGGCTGACCTACAATTTCACTAATCCGGTGACCAACTACCAGAGTGGCGTCGATTGGCACCTGGACTGGGGCGCATCGCAATTCGTCTCCAAACAGGTCCTTATCGGCCTGGTCGGTTACGTCTATCAGCAACTGACGGCGGATAGCGGCCAGGCCGCGATCCTCGGTGAATTCAAGTCGCGGGTGTTCGCGGCAGGACCGCAAATCGGCTTCATCTTTCCGGTCGGCGACATGCAGGGGTACCTGAATCTCAAGGGCTACAAGGAATTTGGAGCGGAGAACCGCCCGGAAGGCTGGAATGCGTGGCTTACTTTCTCACTGTCTCCCGCCGCGGCGGCCCCGCCGCTGCGACCGACGCTGGTGCACAAGTAATCGGCCCAGCAAGGGCCGTCAGCCAAGCCGCCTATCCAGCGCAGAGCACCGTTTCAGCCGCCCAAGAGGCAGAGCGATCACAAAATATGAACGATCTATCGATCTCGCTTGTTGTGTTCGCCGTGATATTTGGTGGCGCCCTGATCGGCATGGCCGTTCGACCTTTCTTGTCGGAGCATCATCAGACTGCGGACTCCAGAGAAGTCGTGAAGATGACGACGGGCCTGATCGGGACCTTGACGGCGCTCGTGCTGGGTCTGCTGATCGCGTCAGCGAAGAATTCGTTCGATCAAAAGACCAATCAGGTCAGGCAAATGACCGCGACCATCATCCTTCTGGACGATCTGCTCATGCGGTATGGCCCGGAAGCAACCCATCTGCGAAACCTTCTGCGCCAGAGCATTCAGCCGCTAGCCGATCGCATCTGGCACGAGGAAGAGATGGCGGCTGGCAGGCCCGTTCGGTTCGAATCGAGTGCGGAGTCATCCGCATTTGAAATCGAACTGGGGCGGCTGTCGCCGAACAATGACCTCCAGCGATCGCTGCAATCTCGGGCCACCCAGGCCTTCACGGAAGCCGCGCAGATTCGACTGCAATTGTTTGCGCAAACCAGCGGTGCGATTCCAACGCCATTCCTGGTCATTCTGGCGTTCTGGCTTTGCGCGATTTTTCTGGTTCTGGAACTGGAAAACCCCTTCAGGGGGCTGATGGGGATCTCGAGCCAGGCGCTGCGAACCGCTCTATCGCCACTGGCTTCTTGAGTTACAAGCTTGTGGACGGGGATCAGGCCAACGCGATCTGGTGCCACCCGCAGCCAGAACCTCGATCGTCCTCGGACTGGTCGGATCTGCGTCGAGGCTTCGTCGGAGCGCCACCCTGGCGCCGATGCCGGACATCCAGACGCGGCAAGTGCGCGATGACGCTGCCGACGAGCAACGCGATGCGCGTCTTCGCCTGTCTGACGGCGAACAGGATCGTCGTGACGCGGCTCAGCACGCCGAGGAGGAACAGCACCGAGAAGATGTCGATATAGGCGAGGAGATCGCCCACCAGCATCAGCTCCGGCGGAATCGGAATCCTATGGTAGTAGGCCAACACGAGAATGACGACGGGGATGAACGCAACGACCTGCCGCACCGTCAGCCTGCCCAGCAGCGCCGCCAGTTGGACGACCAGCACCTCCCACAGCGCATCGCCGATCGCGAGCGGGACTTCGTAAGTCCATCTCCGCCACAACTGCTTCACGACATTGCTCCGCGCTCAGTGCCTGACCACCAGTTTTGTAGCCCGGATGGAGCGAAGCGCAATCCGGGATTTCATCCAAGCGGAAAGAGCGGCCCCGGATTGCGCTGCGCTCCATCGGGCTACGACGGATTTCGTCGTGAGACTTTAGTGCCTGACCACCAGCACCGAGCACTTCGCGTAACGCACCACGTGCCCGGCGTTGGAGCCGAGGAAATAGGTGCGCATCGCCGGCCGGTGCGAGGTCATGACGATTAATTCGGCCTTCATGTGCACGGCTTCCTCCAGGATCTCGTGGTAGATGCCGCCCTGGCGCACCACGCTGGAGATGTGCCCCGCGTCGATGCCGGATTCGCGCGCGACGATGGCGAGTGCTTCTTCCGAGGTCTGGCGCTGCTGCTCGTCGAAATCCGCCGGCACATATTCAGCCAGCATCACCGGCGTCATCGGCAGCACGTTGAGCAGGCGCACCACGCCGCTCCAGGTCTGCGACAGCGTTGCCGCGGTCGCGATCGCCGGCTTTGCCAGATCGGTGTCGGCGAGGTCGATGGGCACGAGGATGGACTTGAACATCTGCGCCTCCAAATCTTCCAGTCGTCTTGCAATCAAGCCGGATCAACCGATCGAGACGGCGCCCGCGCGTCTCATCCCAGTCGAAGCAGCTTGGGGCTGACGAACAGCACCAGTTTGCCGCGGCGGTAGGCCACGTCACCCCAATCCTTGACGTCAAAGTCGAAGATCGCAAGCCCCGTGGTGGGCAGGTTGTCGGCGAGCGCCTTGGCGCCGGCCGGATCGCCGCTGCCCATCAGCATCAGGGCGGCCTCGTGCATGCCGGGATTGTGGCCAACCAGCAGCAATTGCCGGGGATTGGCCGGGGTGGTTGCAGTGCGAATGGTTTCCAGAATCTGCGCGGGATCGGCGCCGTAGAGTTCCGGCAGGATCTCGACCTGCGGCGCCGCGACGCGGCCCTTCATCGCCTCCCAGGCGGTGTCCCAGGTCTGCCGGGCCCGGACGGCGTGCGACACCAGCACGGTTTCGGGGGCCGGTGGATGGGCGGCGATCCAGTCACCGATCTCGGCGGCATCCTTCTGGCCGCGGTCGTCGAGCCGCCGATCCTGGTCACGGCCGCTCGGCGCGTCAGTCTCGGTCTTGGCGTGACGGAGCAGCATCAAACGGCGCATGGCATTCTCGAATCGTTACGCATCCAGGATAATCTACAGGCGCCGGCTGAGGACAAGGTGACAAGCGCCCGCTTGGTCCGTTAAGAAAACGACATGAGCGAGACTTTCACAAGCGTGTCCCAGGAAGAAGCCGGCTTTCGCGACCGCGCCCGGCTGTCGTTCGACCTCGATGCCGACATTTGCGTCATCGGGGCAGGCCTCGCCGGGCTCTCCATTGCGCTCGAGGCCGCCCGGCTCGGGGCCAGCGTCGCGGTGCTCGAGGGCCGCCATATCGGCTGGAACGCCTCCGGCAACCAGCTCGGCACCGTGATGCCGGGCTTTGCGCTGCCGCTCACCGAGCTGATCGAGCGCATCGGGTTCGAGGACGCGCGTGAATTGTGGACGCTGTCGAAGGAGGGCGCCGAGTTCGTCCGCGCCAACGCCACGGACGACAACATGCCGGGCATCGGCCCGAGCAATGGCGTGCTGGAAGTGTCCAACGTCGATGCCGGCGACCGGCTGATCAGGCGATTGCAGATGCTCGCCGAGGATTTCGACACCGAGGTCGAGGGCTGGCAGGCCGATCGTGTCCGCGCGGTGCTCAAGACCGATCATTACTTTCACGGCGTCTACTATCCCAAAGCGTTCCAGCTCGACGGCCGCAAATATGTGCATGGCCTCGCGGCGCTGGCGCGGCGGGCCGGCGCCCGCATCTTCGAGGATACGCCGGTCGTCAGCATCGACCATTCCGGCATCCGCAAGCGCATCGTCACGCCCTCGGCGCGGCTGCGCGCGACCCATATCGTGCTCGCCGGCAACATCCATCTCGGCGCCCCCCTGAGGCGGCTGTCGGAGACGCTGCTGCCGGTCTGGCGCTATGCCGGCGTCACCGCCCCGCTCGGCGAGCGCGTGCATGAGATCATCGCCTTCAAGGGATCGGTGATGGATTCCGACGGCGTCGACCATTTCCGGATCGTCGATGGCGATCGCCTGATGTGGGAAAGCCCGGAGACAACCTGGGCGGCACGGCCGCAGCGCTTTGCAGGTCCCGTCAGGCGCAGGATCCGCACGATCTTCCCGCAGCTTGGCAATGTCGAGATCACCGATACGTTCGGTGGCGTCACCGGCCAGACCGTGCATGGCATGCCGCAGATCGGCCAGTTGCGCAAAGGCCTCTGGGTGGCGAGCGGTTTTGGACGCCAGGGCATGAACACCTCCGCCATGGCCGGGCAGCTGATCGCACGCAGCATCCTGTGGGGCGACGAGCGCTGGCGGCTGTTCTCGCCGTTCGAGCTGGTTTGGGCGGGGGGCGCGACCGGGCGGGTCGCGGGCCAGCTGGTCGGAGTCTGGGGCAGGGCCAGTTCCGCCGCCGCGGGCTCGCTCGCCCGCTACCGCGAGCGGGTGCGGGGCAAGGACCGGGAACGCGAGGCGCGGCTGGCGGAGGCCAACCGGGCCGCCGGCACCGGTCCGCGCCGTGCGCCGCCCGGGGTTCGACCGCGGCCGGCCCCACCGCCGCAGCCTGCGGCCGAAACCGTGGAACCGGCCGTGCACGACGGCAGTGTCTCGCAATAAGTTGAGAAAAATCCCGCCTGGAAGTGTAACGTCTCCCGTTAGAACCCGTATCTCAGGGCGTGGACTTCCTGCGCACGGAGAAAGACATGTTTGATCGCCGCATCCTGTTGACGACCGTCGCCGGCCTGTTTGGCCTTTCGGCCTTCCGCTGGCTGAGAGGTACTCCGGCCGAAGCTGGAGAGAAGGCCGCCGAGAAGTTCGAGATCGAGAAGACCGATGCCGAGTGGCGCGCCCAGCTTACGCCGCAGCAATATGAGATCCTGCGTAAAGAGGGGACCGAGCGGCCGGGCACCAGCCCGCTGCTCAAGGAGCACCGCAAGGGCACCTTCGCCTGCGCCGGCTGCGACCTGTCGGTGTTCGCCTCGGAGACCAAGTTCGAGAGTGGCACGGGTTGGCCGAGCTTCTACCAGCCGATCGAGGGCAATGTCGGCAAGACCGAGGACCGCACCTACGGCATGCTCCGCACCGAGGTGCATTGCCGGCGCTGCGGCGGCCATCTCGGCCACGTCTTCGACGACGGTCCGAAGCCGACCGGATTGCGCTACTGCATCGACGGTTTCGGGCTGGTCTTCCACCCTGCGGCGCCGTCGGCAACGTAGGGCTCTTTAGTTTGACGCGTTTTCTTCACGCGAACCGGTAGCCACTTCGCTTGAAAACGCTTTGATGTCCCGGCAATTGTTGCCGGCCCGGCAATTGTGCCCCGGTCATTCGACCGGGGCCTCTCTATTTAAGTCATTGATTTCCTGAGAATACCCGCATTGGCATAGGCCTTGCGACGTCTCCTCCGAATGCGGCCATTGGTCTGCCGGCCGCCGAGATCGGATCTGGAGACAAAGTTATGGGTATCTTCGATGCAATGAACACCTCGGTGGGTGGCCTGCAAGCGCAGTCCTACGCGCTTCAGAACATTTCCGGCAACATCGCGAACTCATCCACCACGGCTTACAAGGGCATCGGGACCAGCTTCGAGGATCTCATCCCGGACGCTTCCGTGCCGAGCAAGCAGGTCGCCGGCGGCGTCACCGCGCATGCACAGGCGACCATCACTACGCAGGGCACGATCTCGTCTTCCACGGTCGCTACCAACATGGCGATCACCGGGGACGGCTTCTTTTCCGTGCAGGCCGCGACCGGCACCGTCGACAACGTGCCGGTGTTCAACGGCGTCACCGACTATACCCGACGCGGCGACTTTCAGGTCAATGCCAACGGCAATCTCGTCAACGGCGCCGGCTACTATTTGATGGGCGTCACGGTCGATCCGAAGACCGGCAACCCGACCGGCAGCGTGCCGACGGTGCTGCAATTCCAGAACAACTTCGTCCCGGCGCAGGCGACCACCTCGATCGACTATGCAGCGAACCTGCCGACCCAGCCGAATACCGTGGCGAGCTCGACCGCGACGAGCGGCACGCTGCTGGCTGCTGGTGGACTCAATCCGTCGGATTATGCCGCGAACCCGCTGTCAGTCGGCACGCCGCCGGCGCCCTACGCCAACGCAACAGATTCCGGCGCGGCCGCTACCGGCAATATTCGTACCGCGTATTCGTCGACGAGTGCGACGGGCACGACCGCGCTTCAGAACAACTCTTCGGCTGCGGCATCGACGACCACGTCCCTCGATGCGAACGCTGGCGTGCATCTTGCGTCGAGCATCCTCGCCGGACTGACCGGTCAGACGCTGACGATCAACAGCCACACCATCACCTTCGACACCAGCACAGGGGTTACGACGTCCAGCGGCAACACCACGATCGGCCTGGGCTCAGGCTCAGGCACTACCACAACGGTCGCCGATATTCTGAGCGCAATTCAGACCGCCGGTGGCACCGGTGTCACTGCAACGCTGACCGCCAGTGGGAACATCCAGATCAGCAGCGGCACCACGACCGACGTATCCATCAGCAGCGGCACGGCAGCCACCGCGCTCGGCCTCAGCAGCGTGACGCGCGGCGGCAACGTGCTGTCCACGCCTGCGATTTCGGGCTCCACTGTGCTGAGCGGTAGTGCGACGCCGGGCGGCGCCCAAGTGCTCTCATCAAGCTTCGCCGCGAACGACATCATCACGGTCGACGGCCAGCAGTTGAAGTTCATGGCCTCGGGCGCGTCCGGTCCAAACCAGATCAATATCACCGACAACATCACGACCCTGCTCGGCAAGATCGACGCTCTCTCCGGCGCCTCAGGGTCTTCGGTCAGCAGCGGCGGTGTGGTCACGCTGAACACCGGCACCGTCTCCGACCTGTCGGTCTCCAGCTCCAACAGCGCCGCCTTTGCCGCGCTCGGCTTCACCACAACCATTTCCAAGAATCGCGGCGGCGGCGGCACCGCCGGCACCGGCACCGTGATCGGCAACGACATCTCCACCTTCACCAAGGAATCGATCAGCGGCGGTGCCGTGACCGCCTACAACGCAGCTGGCACGCCGGTGAACCTGCAATTGCGCTGGGCCAAGACCGACAGTGCGTCGCTCGGCGCGGGTCATGCCGACACCTGGAACATGTTCTATCAGACCGACCCGAACGCGACCGGCACGACGGTCGGCTGGGTCAATACAGGCCAGGCTTTCACCTTTGCCAGCGACGGCTCGCTCACTTCGCCGAGCGGTTCGGGCATCACCATCCCCAACGTCAGCGTCAGCGGGCAATCGCTCGGTTCGGTCGCCTTCAACATCTCCACGGGGGGATTAACGCAATATGCGAGCACCAGCGGTGCGGTGACGATCAACACCATCACGCAGAACGGCTACGCCGCCGGTCAGCTCCGCTCCGTCGCCGTCAACAACAGCGGCATCGTGGTCGGCACCTTCTCTAACGGCCAGAACCTCGACCTCGCGCAAGTGACGCTGTCGCACTTCAACGGCACCAATTACCTCAAGGCGCTGGACGGCGGCGCCTATTCCGTGACCGACCAGTCCGGTCCGGCGATTGCCGGCGCTTCGGGCTCCATCAGCGGCTCGTCGCTGGAGGGATCCAACACCGACATCGCCGACGAATTCACCAAGCTGATCGTGACCCAGCAGGCCTACTCGGCCAACACCAAGGTGATCACGACCGCGAATTCGATGGTGCAGGACCTCTTGAACGTGTTGCGCTGATCAACGCGTAACGTAACCAAAGGCGGCAAGTCACCATGGGTTTGAGTTCAGCCCTTGCCAGTGCGATGAGCGGTCTGCGTGCCAACCAGGCTGCGCTGTCGATCGTCTCGTCGAACGTCGCGAATTCGCAGACGCCGGGTTACGTCGCCCAGACGCCGAACCAGATCGAGGTCACCACCGGAGAATTCGGCTCGACGGCGAAGACGACCGGCGTCAGCCGGGATATCGACACCTATGTGCAGAACCAGCTGCGCATCGAGACCGGTGGCAGCGGCTACGCCGACCAGACGGCCAACATTCTGAATCAGCTTCAGAATGTCTACGGCAACCCCGGCGGTAGCGGCACGCTCGAAACCGCGCTGAACAATTTCACCACCTCGTTGCAGGCATTGTCCACGAGCGCGGGCTCGTCGTCGGCGCAGACGGTGGCGCTCGGTGCGGCGCAGGCGCTGGCGACGCAGCTCAACGTCACCACCAAGGGCATCCAGTCGCTGCGCTCCAATGTCGAGCAGGATCTCGGCACCTCGGCGCAGCAGGCCAACGCGGCGATGAACCAGATCGCCGACATCAACACCAAGCTCCAGGGCCTGGCTTCGACTGATCCGTCCGCGGCAACGCTGATGGACCAGCGCGACCAGGCCATCAACTCGCTGTCGAAATATGTCGACGTCCGCGTCACCACCGACGGATCGAACCAGGCCAACATCTACACCACCACGGGCATCCAGCTCGTCGGCGCGGGGCTCGCTTCGCAATTCTCTTTCGCTTCAGTCGGCGCGCTGTCGGCGACCTCGCTCTACAACACCGATCCGGCCAAGTCCGGGGTCGGTGCGCTCACGATCAAGCTGCCGAACGGCTCGTCGATCGACGTCGCCGGCAACAGCGTGGTCTCCTCCGGCCAGATCGCAGCCGATCTGAAGCTGCGCGACCAGACGCTGGTGCAGGCACAGACCCAGGTGGATCAGCTCGCCGCGACGATGTCGAGCGCACTGTCGGACAAGACCACGGCCGGCAGCACGGTCTCCGGTCCGCCCGCAGGCTTCGACATCGATCTCGCCGGCGCGCAGCCGGGCAACACCGTCAACATTGCCTATACCGACTCCACCAACACGCAGCGCCAGATCACACTGGTGAACGTGACCGATCCGGCGGCGCTGCCGCTCCAGAACGCCACCAACGCGAACCCGATGCAGATCGGCGTCAATTTCGCGAACGGCATGGGCGCGATTGCGTCCGCGCTCAACACAGCGCTGCCTACCTCGCACTTGACCTTCTCACCGTCGCCGTCGCCTGCGACCGCGACATCGCTGCGCGTCACCGACGACAATTCCGGCCTCGCCAAGGTCAACTCGGCGTCGAGCACCAAGACGATCTCGTCGCTGACCTCCGGCAGTCCGCAGCTGCCGTTGTTCACCGACGGCGGCCAGGCGCTCTACACCGGTGCGATCACGGCGTCGGGCTCGCAGATGACCGGCCTTGCCGGCCGCATCGCCGTAAACACACAGCTCACCGCCGACCCGACCAGAATGTCGATCTACAGCACCTCGCCGGTGACGCCCACCGGTGACACCACGCGCTCGGACTATCTCTACTCGCAGCTCACCAATACGGTGTTCTCCTATTCGCCGCAGACCGGTCTCGGCTCGGCGAGCCAGCCGTTCACCGGCAGCGTCTCGAACTACCTCCAGCAATTCCTGAGCGTTCAGAGCAACGCCTCGACCCAGGCGACCGCGCTCCAGCAGGGCCAGAGCGTCGTGGTCTCGACGCTTCAGGCCAAGTTCAACTCGACCTCCAGCGTCAATCTGGACTCGGAGATGTCGAACTTGATCCAGCTCCAGAATGCCTATGCCGCCAACGCGCACGTGATGTCGGTGGTGCAGAGCATGATGACCACGTTGCTCCAGGCTCAAACGTAATTAGTACAGGGCTCTGAAACATGTCGATCAGCAGTATCAACTACGGTTCGTCGGTCCTCGGCGCGCAGATCCGCAACATCAATCAGCAGCTCACCGACCTGTCGACGCAGCTCTCGACCGGCAAGCTGTCGCAGAACTATTCCGGGATGGGGACCAACGAAGGCTTCGCGATAGCCTCGCGCTCGCAGCTTTCGAACATCGCCGCCTATACCGACACGATGACCAACGTCAACGTCAATATCAACCTCGCCAACACAGCGCTCCAGTCGCTGACGACGATCCGCAACACGGTGCAGACGGGCTCCGCCACGAGCTCGCAGGATCTCAACGTCAACGGCCAGACTGTCGCGCAGAACACCGCCGCCGCCCAGTTCGGCTCGATGGTCGGCGTCCTCAACACGCAGTCGGGTAACCGCTATCTGTTCTCGGGGACCGCCTACAACACGCAGTCGGTCGCCAACGCCGGCGACATCATCAACGGCACCACGACGCAGGCCGGCTTGAAGACCGTCATGGCCGAGCGGCAAGCCGCCGACCTCGGCGCCAACGGCATGGGGCGGCTGGTGCAGACCCAGCCGACGCCGAGCTCGGTGAACGTGTCCGAGGACGTCGCGGGATCGCCGTTCGGGTTGAAGATCGCCGCGGTGTCCTCGACGCTGACGGGCGCGACGGTCACCGGCCCGAGCGGTTCGCCGGTGTCGTTCTCGGTCGATCTCAACGGCGTCAATCCGAACAACGGCGACAAGCTCAGCGTGCAGTTCACGCTGCCGGACGGCTCGACCGAGCAGATCGACCTCACAGCGTCCAGCACGACGCCGACGCCGGTCGGGAGCTTTGCGATCGATGCAAGCACCCCCGTCAATCCAACCAACACGGCGACGAACCTCAACACCGCGCTGAACACCGCGATCCAGAAGCTCGCCAACACCTCGCTGGTGGCGGCATCTGCCGTGACGGCCGGCGACAATTTCTTCAACACAGATAGCTCGGCGATTGGCACCGCCAAGACCAACCAGGCCACTCCAGCGGCACCGATCAGCGGGACCACCGCGTTGTCCGGCACGGCGCCCTCGAACGCGATTGCGCCGGGCTTCTCTGCCGGCGACAGCATCACCGTCAACGGCACCACGCTCAGCTTCGTCGCCTCCGGCGCGACCGGCAACCAGCTCAACGTCACCGACAGCATCCAGACCTTGATGAGCAAGATCGACTCCATCACGGGGACCTCGAAGCCGTCGACCATCCATGGCGGTTCGATCACGATCAACACCGACGATGCAGCGAGCCTCAGCATCTCGGGCTCGACCCCGGGTGCGACCGCCGCGCTGGGCGCGCTGGGCTTCAGTTCGTCACCGATCACCGCTACCCAGCCGCCTCTGCGCGTCGGCTCAACGCCGGCGAGCTCGGCGACGACGCTGGTGAACGGCTCGGCCAATACCGTGAAATGGTACACCGGCAATGACGGGCCCGGCTCGCCGCGCTCGACCGCGGTGGCACGGGTCGACGATTCCGTCACGGTGCAATATGGCGCGCAGGCCGACGAGGACGCGATCCGCAAGCAGTTGCAGGCGGTTGCCGTGTACGGCACGTTCTCGACCTCGCCGACCGGGCAATATTCCGGCGCGCAAGTCGCGGCGCTGAGCCTGCGCACGACGCAGGCACTGACGCCGCAGGCCGGGCAGCAGAAGATCGAGGACATCCAGACCGACATCGCGATGGCCCAGAACACGATGAAGGACGCGACCACGCGCCAGACCCAGGCCAAGGCGCAGCTTCAGAACATCGTCGACCAGGCGGAATCGGCTTCGCCGGACCAGGTCGCGAGCGAAATCCTGTCGCTCCAGAATGCGCTCCAGGCGTCCTACCAGACTACCGCGAACCTCGCGCAGCTCTCGCTCGTCAAGTACCTGTAAGGGCGCATTAAGGCGCCGTTAACCATGCCTGTTTACCTCTTGGTGAGGATTTGAGCGGGGCGGAGCCGTCGATGTCGGACAGGATGCAACTGGTGGTGGCCACGCCGTGCTTCGGCGGGCAGGTGTCGACCATTTATGCGAGTTCGATCTTCGCGCTCCAGCGCGCCGTGCACGGCATGTCCAATCTCGAGCTCAAGGTGCATTTGCGGGACGGCGACGCGCTGATCACGCGCGCAAGGGCCAATCTGGTCACACTGTTTCTGGACGATCCCAAGGCGACACATTTCCTGTTCATCGATGCCGATATCGGCTTCAAGCCGGAGCAGGTGTTCCGGCTGATCGAATCCGGGGCTGATGTCGTCGCCGGGTGCTATCCGATCAAGCGGGTCAACTGGGACAAGGCCAAGCGAGCGATCCAGTCCGGCCGGGCCGATGTGCCGGCGGCCTCGCTCGATTACGTGCTCGAGATCGAGGATCCCGACCGCATCGTGGTGGTCAACGGATTCACCCGCGTGCGCTATGCCGGCACCGGCTTCCTGATGATCCGTCGTCAGGCGCTGGAGGCGATGTGCCGCCATCCGAACTATGCGAATTTGCAGTTCTTCCGCGAGCATTCGCACGACACGCTTGTCGCGAGCCAGAACCGGTTCGCGCTGTTCGAATGCATGATCGATCCGGCGACCGGCACGTACCTCTCGGAAGACTTCGCCTTCTGCAAGCGCTGGACCGATATCGGCGGCGAGATCTGGGCCGATATCCAGAGCTCGCTCGACCACGTCGGGCCTTCGGTGTTCCACGGCGACATCGCCTCGCAATTCGCACCGGCCCCTGCGGCCGCGGCCGATGCGGCGTGAGCCTTTCGGGATGAGCGCCGGCGCATCCCGTCTGTCAGACACCGAGCGAGCGTCCGACGGCGGCTCGCGCTACCGCCTGCGCGATCTCTTCACACCGTTGGATACACTGCTTGTCTCCGGCGGCGATCAGCGGCTCGCGCTCGATCCGAAAGATCGGGTCAACGCCTACGGCTGCGCGCCGTCGCCCGCGCCGGATGTCTGGAATTTCGCCTCATCGACCGCATCGTCGATCTCGCAGGCCGCTTATGATCGCGCTGCGCTTGCGCGCGAGGAATTGGTCCACAAATCGCTGTTCGACGAGGTCGAAATTGCCTTCGACAGGCGCTGCGAGGACATGCGCCACGAATTGCGCGGCCACCTCCAGTTGCCGCCGCGCGTCGACATCGTGTTCTCGCCGTCGGGCACCGATTCCCAGCTTCACGCGCTGTTCCTGGCGCGCGCCGCACTCGGCGCGTTGCCGGTGACGATCGTGGTCGGTGCCGACCAGACCGGAAGCGGGACCGCGCTGACCGCGCGCGGCCGCCATTTCGGTGCGATGACGGCGAGCGGCTTCGCGGTACGCAAGGACGGCGCGGTCGCGGGCCTCGCCGGCGAAAGCATCGCGGTGCCGCTGCTCGACCCCGCGTCCGACATTGCGATGCGCGCCGATGCGGATGCCGCGGTGCTGCGCGCGGTCGAGACCGCGATCGCGCAAGGCGCGCCCGTGCTGCTCCAGATCATGGATTCGTCAAAACTCGGCTGGCGCGCGCCAAGCGCGGCCTGCCTCGACGAGATCGCGCGGCGCTGGCCCGCCAAGGTCCAAATCGTCGTCGATGCCTGCCAGGCGCGGCTAGGGCGCCGGCGGCTGCGGTCCTATCTCGACCGTGGCTACATGGTGCTGATCACCGGCTCGAAGTTTTTCGGCGGCCCCGCCTTCAGCGGCGCGCTGCTGGTGCCGAAAGGTCTGTCGCGGTCGCTCGTCCATGTTGGCGAGATCGCGCCTGGTTTCTTCGACTATGCCGGCCGCAGCGACTGGCCGACGGCGTGGACGACGCTGCGCTCGCGCTTTGAGCGCCGGCCGAATTTCGGTCAATGGCTACGCTGGGAGGCGGCGCTCGCGGAGATCGGCAGCTATTATGCGGTGCCGGGAGCGTTCCGCGCCAAGGCTATGGCCGAGCTTGCGGCCGGTATCGACAGCATGATCGCGTTGTCGCCGTCGCTTCGGGCCGTTCCGACCGCGAGCGACAAGGCCGGCGTCGATGACGAGGAATTCGCCCACACCACGATCTTTCCGTTCGCGCTGCTGCGCGACGGTGAGCCCGTCTCCATCGCCGACACCAGCGCCGTCCATCGCGCGCTGGCGCGCGACATGAACGATGACATCAACGATAGCGCGGCCGCCCGGCAGATCGCAGCGCAACGTTGCCTTGTCGGCCAACCGGTCCGGCTGGAGCGGCCAGATCATGCACCGCAGGCCGTGCTGCGGCTGTGCGTCGGCGCGCGGCTCGTGACGGAAGCCTGGTCTGCGGACGAGGCGCAAGCGCGACGCAATCTTCAGCATGTACTCGATCAAATCGCCCATGTCGTGGTGAAGATCGAACTGCTGCTCGACCGCGCCGCCGGCGCGGTATCGCCGGATATGCCTGTCCTCGGGATTTGAAATGCAACATCCAGCTCGATCGCCGATCTCCACCATTGAGGCCCCGTATGCCGAGCGGATCGGCTTCGCGCAGTTGACGCGCCAGGCTTTCGAGGGCGTGGATCTGCACCCGTTGCGCGACCAGCTCATCACCAAGATCTCCGAAGGCGCGGGGCACGCCGGCGAGGGGCTTGATCTGTCGCTGATTGTCCAGCTTCTCGGTGACAAGCAGGCGGGACTTGCCATCCAGGCGGAAGTGCTCACCTTTCATCGGTTGTTTCGCTCACCTTGCGCGGTCGAGAAGCCGCGCCTGCGCGTGCTCGCGCTTGCGGCCGCGATCGACATGGGCGGCAACACGCCAATCGAATTTCTGCTCGAGGAGTCCGACATCGAGCTGTTGACGCTCTATGTGGTCGACGGCGTCGGTCTGCCCGAGCAACTGCCGGATCACGACGTCGCCATCGTTGTTGCATCCGATTCCGAGGAATGCCGGCGGGCGCTCGCACTCATCGAAAAGGCGGCGCCGCACTGGCCGCGGCCACTGCTCAATCGCCCTGATCTCATCGGTAACCTCGATCGCGACAAGTTGTATCGGTTGCTGATGGGCATTGCAGGTCTCGACATTCCCGCAACCATCCATGCGACGCGCGCGCAGCTCGCGGATCTCTCCAAGGGGCAGATCGCTTGCGAGGACATCGCAAGCGAACTGCACTTTCCGATCATCACGCGGCCGCGCGGCACGCATGCCGGCGTCGGGCTGGCGAAGCTCGATGATGCGTCGGCGCTCGCGGCCTATCTCGCCGAGCGCGATGAACAGGACTTCTTCGTTGCGCGTTTCGTCAATTATGCGAGCCCCGACGGCCTCTATCGCAAAATTCGAATCACCATGGTCGATGGCAAGCCTTATGCCTGCCACATGGCGATCGCCGATCGCTGGGACATCTGGTATCTCAACGCCTACATGGCGTTCAGCGAGGAGAAGCGCGCTGAAGAAGCCGTCTTCATGCTCGATTTCGATCACGCCTTCGCAGCACGCCATAAGAATGCGATCGACGAAATGAGCCGGCGCGTCGGTCTCGATTATTTCATCGTCGATTGCGCCGAGAACCAGAGCGGCGAGCTTCTGATCTTCGAGGCCGACAACACCGCGGTGGTGCACAACATGGATTCGCCAATAGTGTTTCCGTACAAGCCGCCGCAGATGCGCAAGATCTTTGCCGCTTTCACCGCGATGCTGTCGCGCCACGCAAAGGCGGGCGAGGGGAGCGCAGCATGAACGAGATCATCCGCAACACGCAGGCGGCCGTCACGAATGGATCGCTCGATCCGCAGGACTGGAGCGAGTTTCGCGCACTCGCCCATCGCATGCTGGATGAGGCGATCGACGGCATCGCCAATGTCCGCGCGCGTCCAGTCTGGCAGCCGATCCCCGATGAGGTCCGCGCGGCGGTCCGAACCGACGTGCCGCGCGAGGCCACCGACCTGGCCGAGGTCTATCGCGAATTCTCCGAGCACGTTGCGCCTTACGCGACCGGTAACGTCCATCCTGGCTTCATGGGCTGGGTGCATGGCGGCGGCACCGCGGTTGGTATGCTCGCGGAGATGCTCGCGGCAGGTCTCAATGCCAATCTCGGCGGACGCGATCACATGCCGATCGAGGTCGAGCGCCAGATCGTCGAGTGGATGCGCGGCCTGTTCGGCTTTCCGCAAGGAGCGAGCGGCATCTTCGTCACGGGCACGTCAATGGCCAACCTGATGGCGGTGCTGGTCGCACGCACCAGTGCGCTCGGCGCGCTGGCGCGACAGCACGGCATCGGCAACGATGGCGCGCTGCTCACGGCCTATGCGTCGAAGGCGGCGCATGGCTGTATCTCCAGGGCGATGGACATTGCGGGGTTCGGCACCGACGCGCTGCGCAAGATCGATACCGATGCCGATCATCGCATCGATGTCGCCGCGCTGCGTGCGCAGATCGCGATCGATCGTGAGGTCGGCTTCAAGCCGTTCCTGGTCACGGCTTCTGCCGGTACCGTCGACATCGGCGCGATCGACGATCTCAGGGCAATCGCGGCACTGTGCCGCGAGGAGGGAATCTGGTTTCACGTCGACGGCGCCTTCGGTGCGCTGGCAATCCTGGCGCCCGAGCTCGCGCCGCTGCTCGCCGGCATCGAGCTTGCGGATTCGATCGCGCTCGATTTCCACAAATGGGGACAGGTGCCCTATGATGCCGGATTCCTGCTGGTGCGCGACGGCGAACTGCATCGGCAGGCCTTTGCGCAGCCGGCGGCCTATCTGAGCCGCGAGGCGAGGGGGCTTGCGGCCGGCGCCGTATGGCCCTGCGATCTTGGTCCCGATTTGTCGCGCGGCTTCCGCGCGCTGAAGACCTGGTTCACGCTGAAGACGTTCGGCACCGACCGGCTGGGCGCGGTGATTACGCGAACCTGCGCGCTCGCAAAATATCTCGAAGCGCGTGTGCTCGCAGAGCCGCGGCTGGAATTGCTCGCGCCGGTCAATCTCAACATCGTCTGCTTCCGGTACCGCGCCGACGATGCGGTCAATCGCGAGATTGTCGCGGATGTTCAGGAATCCGGAATCGCGGCGCCGTCGAGCACGACGCTGGATGGCAAGTTCGCGATCCGCGCGGCGATCGTCAATCATCGCACCGAACAGACCGATGTCGACGCGCTGGTGGCTGCGGTGCTGGAGTTTGGTACGCGGCGAACCGGCGAAGGCCTGATCGAGACCGAGTCGCCGCCGCTCGCGGCGCAGTGACCATAGCCGGCTGAAACGACAGCGGCCCCGGAGATGATCCGGGGCCGTTGTCGTTTGCGCGGGTCTTGAGATCAGGCCTTGCGATTCAGGCGGCCGAGCTGACCTCGCCCTCGGGATGCGCGGCGTTGTATTGGTCCCGCAGCTTCTCTTCATAGGCGATCAGCTTGCGGGCATCCTTCAGCGCCCGGTAGAGGTCGCCGTTCAGGATGTTGTTGTTGATGCCCTCGATGATCGGCCAGGAGCTCGGCACGGCGGTGACGATGTCGCGCACGAGGTTGAAGTAGGTGCCGTGCTGGGTCTGCGGATCCGGCGAGATGTACATCAGCTGGACCGCCAGATAGACGAGCTTGGCCGGCGTATCGGCGGTCTCGGGCGTCAGGATATCGCGCTCGCGCAGGATCGGGACGTTCTCGCCGTCGATCAGAAGGCGGGCGCGCTGGTCCGTGTTGGTTATTACGCAGTTACCGACAATGATGCGTTCGTGCGGCCTGAGCTCGACCTTGAGGGCCATGCCTGTTCTCCATCAACGCTTTCGTAACCGAGCGTGTGTTGCGGCGGATCGAGGCGCAATACTCCATCAACATTAGTTAATGAGTTGTGAATCCCGGCCATTGCCGCGGAAAAGCTCAATTATATCAACGTCGAAATAGCCGGCCGCGGCAGCGTCGCTGATCGGCAGATTGGCCGAATCGCGCGCCGACTCAGAGAAAGCGTCGATTTCATTTCATGCTTCGTTAGATTCTCGGCGCCACGGTCCGCCGGTCGCTGGATCAATCAAGATCCAAGCAGACGCGTAACAGTAAGCGTCGTTTACCAGAAAGGTAACACCCAATGTCCGGTATCGTTCTCTCCTCATCGGTTCGTCAGAACCTGCTCTCCCTCCAGTCCACCGCTGATCTTCTCGCCACCACGCAGAACCGTCTGTCGACCGGCAAGAGCGTCAACTCGGCTCTGGACAGCCCCACCAACTTCTTCACGGCACAGTCGCTCGACAACCGCGCCAGCGACATCAACAATCTGCTCGACGGCATCGCCAACGGCGTGCAGGTGCTCCAGGCCGCCAACACCGGCATCACCTCGCTGCAGAAGCTGATCGACTCCGCGAAGTCGATCGCCAACCAGGCGCTCCAGACCACGGTCGGCTACTCCACCAAGTCCAACGTCTCCACCACGATCTCCGGTGCGACGGCGGCCGACCTGCGTGGCACCACCTCCTTTGCCAGCGCGACTGCAAGCAGCAACGTGCTATTTGACGGCGCGGCGGGCGGCACCACGGCAGCCAGCGGCACCACGACGCTCGGCGCCACCATCGGCGTCCTGACGGGTACGGCGGGAACCGCCGGTGACGGCACCGCAGCGCTGTCCGGGACGCTCACCCTGATCGCCGCCTCGGGCACCAGCGCGACCGGCCTGATCGGCAACGCCCAGCCCGCCGACGGCGACACGCTCACCGTCAACGGCAAGACCATCACCTTCCGCGCGGGCGCTGCCCCGGCGAGCACTGCGGTTGCGTCCGGCTCGGGCGTCAGCGGCAACCTCGTCACCGACGGCAGCGGCAACACCACCGTCTATCTCGGCACCTCGGGTACGCCGGCTGCGACCGTCAACGATCTCTTGAGTGCGATCGATCTGGCCAGCGGCGTGAGGACGGCTTCGATCACCGCAGGTGCTGCGACGATCACCAACAGCGTCAACCAGACCATTTCGAGCGTCGGCTCCGCCAAGGTCACGCTGGAAAGCTCGACGGGTGCTGATCTGAGCGTCACCGGCAAGGCTGACCTGCTCAAGGCTCTCGGCCTGACCACGGCAGTGGGCGGCGGCAATGCCACCGTGAACGTCAACCGGACCACGAGTTCCGCCTCGCTCGGTGCGACGATTGCGGACGGTTCGACGCTGAACGTCGACGGCCATGTCATCACCTTCAAGAACGCGCCGATCCCGGGCTCGACCGGTGCTCCGAGCGTTCCGAGCGGCTTCGGTGCCAGCGGTAACGTCCTCACCGACGGCAACGGCAACTCGACGGTCTATCTCCAGGCCGGCACGGTCAACGACGTGCTGAAGGCGATCGACCTTGCCACTGGCGTGCAGACCGCGACGGTCAACGCCAACGGCACTGCATCGCTTCTGACCGCAACTGGCCAGTCGAACTCGACGATCAATTCGTCTGGTCAGCTCAAGATCTCGACCGGCGTCAATGCCGATCTGTCGATCACCGGCACCGGCAACGCGCTGAACGTGCTCGGCTTTGCCGGCAACACCGGGACCTCGAGCGCCTTCACCGCGGCTCGTACCTCCGGCGTCGGCGGCATCACCGGCAAGACCTTGACCTTCAGCTCCTTCAACAGCGGCACGGCGGTCAATGTCACCTTCGGCGACGGCACCAACGGCACGGTCAAGACGCTTGACCAGCTCAACACGGCGCTTCAGGCCAACAACCTGACCGCGACGATCGACGCCAACGGCCTGCTGACGGTCTCGACCACCAACGACTTCGCGTCCTCGACCATCGGTTCGAGCGCCGCGGGTGGTGCGATCGGCGGCACGCTGACCTCGTCGCTGACGTTCTCGACGGCTTCCAGCCCCGTCCAGGACACGGTTGCGCAGACCTCGCGTGCAAATCTGGTCTCTCAGTACAACAACATCCTGAACCAGATCGACACGACCTCGCAGGACTCCTCGTTCAACGGCGTCAACCTGTTGAACGGCGACCAGCTCAAGCTGGTGTTCGACGAGACCGGCAAGTCCAACCTCAGCATCACCGGCGTGACCTACAACTCCAAGGGTCTGGGCCTCGCCTCGTTGACCAGCGGTGTCGACTTCATCGACAACTCCGCCACCAACAAGGTGTTGTCGAACCTGAACGCCGCGTCGAGCACGCTGCGCTCGGAAGCGTCGAGCCTCGGTTCGAACCTCTCGGTGGTGCAGGTTCGTCAGGATTTCAACAAGAACCTGATCAACGTGCTGCAGACCGGTTCGTCGAACCTGACGCTGGCGGACACCAACGTCGAAGCGGCGAACAGCCAGGCGCTGTCGACCCGTCAGTCGATCGCGGTCTCCGCGCTGTCGCTGGCCAACCAGTCGCAGCAGAGCGTGCTCCAGCTGCTCCGCTAACAAGCGGACAACATCGCAAGACAATAGAGCGGCGGGGCTTCGGCCCCGCCGCTTTCTTTTTGCCCGGGCGTTGTTTGCGTCGCGCAGTGATGTGAAGACGATGCATTCATATGCAGCCGATTGCTCACTCTGAGTTATGGTTGACAAGTAGCAAATGGCTGGCGGCTGCAACGAAAAGCATCATTCTATCATGGCGATACGCATGAGCTCGATTTCGCTCCGATCGCTCATATGGTGAATCCACGCGAGGTCTGGCGCGACACACTTCATGCTTTGTTAGCCACCTACGTTCACCGTCCCGGACATCGATTAATCCTAATCGAAGTTTGTTGCGTTGCGTACCAGAAGGGTAACACTCAATGTCCGGTATTGTTCTCTCCTCATCGGTTCGTCAGAACCTGCTCTCTCTCCAGTCCACCGCTGATCTTCTCGCCACCACCCAGAGCCGTCTGTCGACCGGCAAGAGCGTCAACTCGGCCCTGGACAATCCGACCAACTTCTTCACGGCACAGTCGCTCGACAACCGCGCCAGCGACATCAACAACCTCCTCGATGGCATCGCCAACGGCGTGCAGGTGCTCCAGGCCGCCAACACCGGCATCACCTCGCTGCAGAAGCTGATCGACTCCGCGAAGTCGATCGCCAACCAGGCGCTGCAGACCACGGTCGGTTACTCCACCAAGTCCAACGTCTCCACCACGATCGCGGGTGCGACGGCGGCCGACCTGCGCGGCACCACCTCCTTTGCCAGCGCGACTGCGAGCAGCAACGTGCTGTTTGACGGCGCGGCGGGCGGCACCACGGCGGCGAGCGGCACCACGACCCTCGGCGCCACCATCGGCGCCCTGACGGGTTCGACGGCAACGACCGGCGCCGGCGGCACCACCGCCCTGACTGGCACCATCACCCTGATCGCCGCCAGCGGCACCAGTGCGACCGGCCTGGCCGGCAACGCCCAGCCCGCCGACGGCGACACGCTGACCGTCAACGGCAAGACCATCACCTTCCGTGCGGGCGCTGCCCCGGCGAGCACTGCGGTTGCGTCCGGTTCGGGCGTCAGCGGCAACCTCGTCACCGACGGCAGCGGCAACACCACCGTCTATCTCGGCACCTCGGGTACGCCGGCTGCGACCGTCAACGATCTCTTGAGTGCGATCGATCTGGCCAGCGGCGTGAGGACGGCTTCGATCACCGCAGGTGCTGCGACGATCACCAACAGCGTCAACCAGACCATTTCGGGCGTTAGCGGCAGCAAGGTCACGCTGGAGAGCTCGACGGGTGCGGATCTGAGCGTCACCGGCAAGGCTGACCTGCTCAATGCTCTCGGCCTGACCACGGCAGTGGGCGGCGGCAACGCTTCCGTGAACGTCAACCGGACCACGAGCGCGAGCTCGCTCGGTGCGACGATCGCGGACGGTTCGACGCTGAACGTCGACGGCCATGTCATCACCTTCAAGAACGCGCCGATCCCGGGCTCGACCGGTGCTCCGAGCGTTCCGAGCGGCTTCGGTGCCAGCGGTAACGTCCTCACCGACGGTGCCGGCAACTCGACAGTCTATCTCCAGGCCGGCACGGTCAACGACGTGTTGAAGGCGATCGATCTTGCCAGCGGCGTGCAGACCGCGACGGTCAACGCCAACGGCACTGCGACGCTTCTGACCGCAACTGGCCAAACCAACTCGTCGATCAACGCTTCGGGTCAGCTCAAGATCTCGACCGGCGTCAATGCCGATCTGTCGATCACCGGCACCGGCAATGCGCTGAACGCGCTCGGCTTCGCCGGCAACACCGGGACCTCGACCGCCTTTACCGCGGCGCGTACCTCGGGCGTTGGTGGCCTCACCGGCAAGACCTTGACCTTCGCCTCCTTCAATGGCGGCACGGCGGTCAATGTCACCTTCGGCGACGGCACCAACGGTTCGGTCAAGACGCTCGATCAGCTCAATTCGCAGCTTCAGGCCAACAACCTGACCGCGACGATCGACGCCAACGGCCTGCTGACGGTCTCGACCACCAACGACTTCGCGTCCTCGACCATCGGTTCGAGCGCCGCGGGTGGTGCGATCGGCGGCACGCTGACCTCGTCGCTGACGTTCTCGACGGCTTCCAGCCCCGTCCAGGACACGGTTGCGCAGACCTCGCGTTCGAACCTGGTGTCTCAGTACAACAACATCCTCCAGCAGATCGACTCGACCTCGCAGGACTCCTCGTTCAACGGTGTCAACCTGTTGAACGGCGACCAGCTCAAGCTGGTGTTCGACGAGACCGGCAAGTCGAACCTGAGCATCACCGGCGTAACCTACAACTCCAAGGGTCTCGGCCTCGCTGCGCTGACCGGCGGTGTCGACTTCATCGACAACGCCGCCACAAACAAGGTTCTGACCAATTTGAACTCGGCGTCGAGCACGCTGCGTTCGGAAGCCTCGAGCCTCGGTTCGAACCTGACGATCGTGCAGGTTCGTCAGGACTTCAACAAGAACCTGATCAACGTGCTGCAGACCGGTTCGTCGAACCTGACCCTGGCGGACACCAACGTCGAAGCGGCGAACAGCCAGGCACTGTCGACCCGTCAGTCGATCGCGGTCTCCGCGCTGTCGCTGGCCAACCAGTCGCAGCAGAGCGTGCTCCAGCTGCTCCGCTAATAAGCGGACAACATCGCAAGACAATAGAGCGGCGGGGCTTCGGCCCCGCCGCTTTCTTTTTGTCTCGATGATGGGGGAGGCACTGGTCCCGGCCTCGAAAAAGTAACCAGCGGTTATGGTTAATGGAGCGTAAGCGCGAAAAATCGCTAATGATTTCAGACCGATTGCTGACCCTGCCCGCGCCTTCCGTCGGTTTATGGTGAACCGGCGCTTATGCGGGCGCGTCTCGTTTCACCCTTTGTTAGCCATGTCGCGGCACGCTGGCCCTGTCACTCGATCCGAAGCGATCGAACGAAGACGCGTAAGCCAGAAGGGTCAAAGTCATGTCCGGTATTGTTCTCTCTGCGTCGGTTCGCCAGAACCTGCTCTCCCTCCAGTCCACTGCTGATCTGCTCGCCACCACACAGAACCGTCTGTCGACCGGCAAGAGCGTCAACTCGGCCCTGGACAATCCCACCAACTTCTTCACGGCACAGTCGCTCGACAACCGCGCCAGCGACATCAACAATCTGCTCGATGGCATCGCCAACGGCGTGCAGGTGCTCCAGGCCGCCAACACCGGCCTGACCTCGCTGCAGAAGCTGATCGATTCCGCGAAGTCGATCGCCAACCAGGCGCTCCAGACAACCGTCGGCTACTCCACCAAGTCCAACGTCTCCACCACGATCGCGGGTGCGACGGCGGCCGACCTGCGTGGCACCACCTCCTTTGCCAGCGCAACTGCAAACAGCAACGTGCTGTATGACGGCGCGGCGGGTGGCACCACGGCGGCGAGCGGCACCACGACCCTCGGCGCCACCATCGGCGCCCTGACGGGTTCGACGGCAACGACCGGCGCCGGCGGCACCACCGCCCTGACTGGCACCATCACCCTGATCGCCGCCAGCGGCACCAGCGCGACCGGCTTGGTCGGCAACGCCCAGCCGGCCGACGGCGACACGCTCACCGTCAACGGCAAGACCATCACCTTCCGCGCGGGCACGGCTCCGACCTCGACCGCGGTTGCGTCCGGCTCGGGCGTCAGCGGCAACCTCGTCACCGACGGCAGCGGCAACACCACCGTCTATCTCGGCACCTCGGGTACGCCGGCTGCGACCGTCAACGATCTCTTGAGTGCGATCGATCTGGCCAGCGGCGTGAGGACGGCTTCGATCACCGCAGGTGCTGCGACGATCACCAACAGCGTCAACCAGACCATTTCGAGCGTCGGCGCCAGCAAGGTCACGCTGGAAAGCTCTACGGGTGCGGATCTGAGCGTCACCGGCAAGGCTGACCTGCTCAATGCTCTCGGCCTGACGACGTCTTCGGGCGCGGGCAATGCTTCCGTGAACGTCAACCGGACCACGAGCGCGAGCTCGCTCGGTGCGACGATTGCGGACGGTTCGACGCTGAACGTCGACGGCCACGTCATCATCTTCAAGAACGCGCCGACCCCTGGCTCGACCGGTGCTCCGGCCGTCGGCAGCGGTTTTGGTGCGAGCGGTGCGGTCGTCACCGACGGCAACGGCAACTCGACGGTCTATCTCCAGGCCGGCACGGTCAACGACGTGCTGAAGGCGATCGACCTTGCCACCGGCGTGCAGACCGCGACAATCAACGCCAACGGCACTGCAACGCTTGCGACCGCCACTGGCCAGTCGAACTCGACGATCAATACCTCCGGTCAGCTCAAGCTCTCGACCGGCGTCAATGCCGATTTGTCGATCACCGGCAGCGGCAATGCATTGAATGTGTTCGGGCTGGCCGGTAACACCGGCTCGGCGACCGCCTTCACCGCGGCTCGTACTTCCGGCATCGGCGGCATCGCCGGCAAGACCTTGACCTTCGCTTCCTTCAATGGCGGCACGGCGGTCAACGTCACCTTCGGCGATGGCACCAACGGCACGGTCAAGACGCTCGACCAGCTCAACACGGCGCTTCAGGCCAACAACCTGGCCGCCACGATCGACGCCAACGGTCAGCTCACCATTACCGCTTCCAACGACTACGCGTCCTCGACCATCGGCTCGACCACTGCGGGCGGTGGAATCGGCGGCACGCTCACTGCCGCGCTGACGTTCTCGACGGCTTCCAATCCCATCCAGGATGCGGTTGCGCAGACGGCCCGCGCCAATCTGGTCTCTCAGTACAACAACATCCTGAACCAGATCGACACGACCTCGCAGGACTCCTCGTTCAACGGCGTCAACCTGTTGAACGGCGACCAGCTCAAGCTGGTGTTCGACGAGACCGGCAAGTCCAACCTCAACATCACCGGCGTGACCTACAACTCCAAGGGTCTGGGCCTCGCTGCACTGACCGTCGGCGTCGACTTCATCGACAACGCGGCGTCCAACAAGGTGCTGACCAATCTGAACGCCGCGTCGAGCACGCTGCGCTCGGAAGCCTCGGCGCTCGGTTCGAACCTCTCGGTGGTGCAGGTTCGTCAGGACTTCAACAAGAACCTGATCAACGTGCTGCAGACCGGTTCGTCGAACCTGACCCTGGCGGACACCAACGTCGAAGCGGCGAACAGCCAGGCACTGTCGACCCGTCAGTCGATCGCGGTCTCCGCGCTGTCGCTGGCCAACACGTCGCAGCAGAGCGTGCTCCAGCTGCTCCGCTAAATCGCGGCAGACATCGCAAGACAGATACAGCGGCGGGGCTTCGGCCCCGCCGTTTTTCGTTGCCTACAGGCGTTCCGGATCCGCCGATCCGTGGCCGGGCAGGGCGTTAACCTTTCGTTAACCGTATCGCTTAAAGCGGCGTTAACCATACTTTAAAGGACAGCCCCTAAAACTGGACAAAAGGCCGCCTTCCAGACCGGCGAGCCCGATTCGTACCTGGTTCTGCGCTTCAAGAGGAAGACCTGCCAATGTCCAACATCGTTCTCTCGGCGTCTGTTCGCCAGAACCTGTTGTCGCTGCAGTCGACGGCCGACTTGCTGGCCACGACGCAGGAGCGGCTTTCGACCGGCAAAAAGGTCAACACCGCGCTCGATAATCCCACCAACTTCTTCACAGCGCAGGGGCTGGACAACCGGGCGAGCGACATCAGCAACCTCCTGGACGGCATCAATAACGGTGTGCAGGTGCTCCAGGCGGCCAATACCGGCATCACCTCGCTCCAGAAGCTGATCGACAGCGCGAAATCGATCGCCAACCAGGCGCTCCAGACCACGGTCGGCTACTCCACCAAGTCCAACGTCTCGACCACAATCCCGGGTGCGACACCGGCGGACCTGCGCGGCACGACATCTTATGCAAGCGCGACCGCCAACAGCAACGTGCTCTACACCGGTGCGGCCGGCGGCGTCACACCGGTGACGGCGGCCGCGGCGCTCGGCGCCTCGCTGGGTTCAAACGCCGGCACGACGACGGGTGTTGCGGCGACCGCCGCTGACGGTACCACCGCGCTCGGCGGCACCAACACGCTGCTCGGCACCACGACATCCAGCACGTTCAGCACGCCGCCGGCGG
The DNA here is from genome assembly GCF_000938255.1 of Bradyrhizobium sp. LTSP849. Lineage (GTDB taxonomy): Bacteria > Pseudomonadota > Alphaproteobacteria > Rhizobiales > Xanthobacteraceae > Bradyrhizobium. The sequence continues at coordinate 101,309 of NZ_JYMR01000051.1, forward strand.
ACGGCGACACCATCACGGTGAACGGCAAGACCATCACCTTCCGCACCGGCCCCGCTCCGACGACGCAGCCGACCGGCTGGGGCCTCAACGCCAGCGGAAGCATTGCCACCGACGGCAACGGCAATTCGATCGTCTATGAGGGAACGGCGGCGGCGCCCAAGGCGACCGTCAACGACGTCCTCAGCGCGATCGACTTGGCGAGCGGCGTCAAGACCGCGACGATCAGCGCAGGTGCCGCAACAATTGCGACAAGCGGCGCGACTGTCGGTACGGTCCAAACACCGTCCTCCATTACTACGGGCGTGGTCACGCTGAAGAGCTCGACCGGCGCCGATCTGAGCGTGACGGGTAATGCCGACTTCCTCCACGCCCTCGGCCTGACCGCCGCGACCGGCGCGGGCAATGCCAGTGTGACCGCGAACCGGTCCACGACCTCGGGCTCGCTGGGCTCCCTGGTCCAGGACGGTTCGACGCTGAACGTCGACGGTCACACCATCACCTTCAAGAACGCGCAGACGCCGCAGTCGGCGGCAAGCGTGGCGACCGGCTATGGCGTCAACGGCAACGTCGTCACCGACGGCAACGGCAACTCGACCGTTTATCTCCAGAGCGCCAATCTGACCGACCTGCTCAACTCGATTGACCTTGCGACCGGGGTGAAGACCGCCAGCCTCTTCAACGGCGCCGCAACTCTCTCGACCACCGCGGGCCAGATCCCGTCGTCGGTCAACTCCAGCGGCCAGCTGGCGCTCTCGACCGGCATCAATGCCGACCTCTCGATCACCGGCACCGGCAACGCGCTCAACGCCTTCGGCCTCAGCGGCAACACCGGAACGGCGACCGCCTTCAGCGCGGCGCGCACCTCCGGCGTTGGTGGTGTCAGCGGCAAGACCCTGACTTTCTCGTCCTTTAACGGTGGCACGCCGGTCAACGTCACCTTCGGCGACGGCACCAACGGCACGGTCAAGACGCTCGACCAGCTCAACGTCCAGCTTCAGGCGAATCACCTGACAGCGACGATCGACGCCAACGGCGTGCTGACGGTGACCACCGTCAACGAATACGCATCCTCGACCCTCGGCTCAAGCACCGCCGGCGGCGCGGTCGGCGGCACCCTCACTGGCGTGCTCGCCTTTACCACCGCGCAGCCGCCAATCCAGGATCCCGTCGCACAGACGGCGCGCTCCGGCCTGGTCAGCCAGTTCAACAACATCCTGGCGCAGATCGACACCACGTCGCAGGACTCGTCCTTCAACGGTGTGAACCTTCTGAACGGCGATACGCTCAAGTTGGTCTTCAACGAGACCGGCAGCTCCACGCTCGGCATCAACGGTGTGGTCTTCAACTCGGCGGGTCTCGGCCTCAGCAATCTCGTGCCCGGCACGGACTTCATCGACAACGGTGCCACCAACAAGGTGCTGACCAGCCTGAACGCGGCCTCGAGCACGTTGCGATCGGAAGGTTCCGCGCTCGGTTCGAACCTCTCGATCGTGCAGGTCCGTCAGGACTTCTCCAAGAACCTGATCAACGTGCTGCAAACCGGCTCGTCCAACCTGACGCTCGCCGATACGAACGAAGAGGCGGCCAACAGCCAGGCGCTGTCGACCCGCCAGTCCATCGCGGTCTCCGCGCTGTCGCTCGCCAACCAGTCGCAGCAGAGCGTACTCCAGCTGCTCCGCTAATATCGCAGCGCAAGATCGCCACTCGAGATATCGCGGCGGGGCTAATGCCCCGCCGTTCTTTTGAGGGAGATCGCTAAGACAAGATTAGCTCAGATTGACGCGCGTCATGCGAAGCACGTTTACAGCATGCATGCGGGCATTTAGCGTTGGGCTGACGAAGGACTCCACGACCCGTAATACTCCGGAGTGCTTCCAAGCGCACACGTAAGCAAATCTTAAGCGGTACTGCCTAGGGTTGGGAAAGAAATCCTTAAGCCTGTTCAACGGGCTAGGAAGCTTCCAAGGTGTGATTGATGTCGAATTCTGCTGCCTCGGCCTACGCGCGTGTTGCAACGACCACCGCATCTCCTCGCGACATCGAGGCGCAAACTTTGCTGAAGGCAGCGAACAAGCTCCAGGACGCGGTCAACAACGCCGACCCGTTCAGCGAGCAGACCACGCATGCCCTGATGTTCAACCGCAAGCTCTGGACGATCTTCCTCAGCGAGGCGATGCGCGACAACAATCCGCAGCCGCTCGACGTCCGGCAGAAGATCGCGAATATCAGCGTGTTCGTGCTGAGCCAGACCGCGGCGCTCCAGATGAGCCCGCAGTTCGATCACTTCCGTCCGCTGATCGAGATCAACCGCAATATCGCCGCCGGCCTGTCCGGCCGGCCGTGACGGAGGCTTGTTATGGCCGACATCATGAGCATCTTGTCGACCGCGTATAAGTCCAACGTTCTTTCGACCACGACAGGCTCGTCCAAATACGTCGCAGTCGATTCGTCTCTGTACCAGGGCAATTGGACCGGTACTTATCCCGACGGCAAGAAATTCTCGCTCAACGTTTCGCAGGTCGACGGGTTTCGCGCGCAGGTCCACTATCAGAGCGACGGGACGTCACAGTACCAGCAGGTCCTGATCAAGGATTCTTCGTTCCGTTTCGGCAATACGAAGTTCACGCTGACCGACACCGGTCAGGCCCAGATCAAGAACGTCGTCACCGATCCCGCGACCGGCTCGACCTATCTCGACACGGCCCAGGCCACGCTCGACACGTGATCGTCAGGCGCTGAGGTCCGTATTGAGCGGACGCGAGGGCTCGGACTTCAGATCCTGCGCATGGAAATAGGCCCGGCGGCGCAGCATCGCCTCGTCCGGAAACTGATTCACCACCGCGTCGGTCTTCTCGTTGAGGACCTGGAAGACGAAGGATGCCGCCGCCTGGTCGAACACGACCTGGCGCGAAACGTTTTCGTTGCTCGGCAGATCATTGCGCGCGGGTGCGGCCGCATCGCCTGCGGCCACCGTCTGGCTCGCTGGCAAATCGGTTTGCACGGCATCGTTCGCCGCCGTATTCGACGTCGTCACGATCTGCGCTGGTGCCGGTATCCCCACCGGCCTGATGCTGAAATCTGTACTCATGGCAGCCTCCTGGTTGCCTCGTGTGAGTCAAATCCCAACCCCTCTCAATACGCAACCATGGAACACCAGGTTTGAAGACCCGGTAAGGAAACGTGCCTAACCGCGCGACGAGATCGCCGCGCGGTTTTTCGTAAAATTGTAAGCTGTTTTCGTCTGCGCTCAGAGCGAGCGGCTGACCGCGAGCGGAGTGATGTGGCGCGGGCCTGGCGTGGCGCGGCGCCCCGCCGCCGTATAGGTGTTCGGCACGTTGCGCTTCTGGATCTCGGCATTGACGCCGCGCACGACGCTCTCGGAGACCGCATGCGCGGTCGCGAGCACGGTGAGGTTGACCTGAAGCATCGCGCGGAAGGCGTCGTGGTGCCGATGCAGCGTCGAGAGCAGTTCGGGCGCGGATTTCGCGAGCTGGGCCTGGTTCGCCTTCAACTGGCTGACGGCCCCGACGTAGCGCCGTGACAGCTCCTGCTTCTGGCTCTCGAGCGTCATCGCTTCGCGGACCTTGCCAGCGCGCACGAGCTCGGTCTCGCGCTCGATCAGGCCGAGCAAGGCGCTCATCGCGTCCATCAGGTCCTCGGCGAGCTTGCGCGCCGCGGCGCTTTCGGGCGTGTTGCTCGGGCGCTGCGCTGGCATCGGCTGACGTGACGGGCTGAAGCGGTTCATCTCGTTTGACCTTATGCCGTACGAAGAGTGGTTTTTGCCTGCTGCATGATCAGGGTGCGGTAGACGTCGCGGGCGACACCGACCCCGCCGGCGCTGGCGAAGTTCTTGGAATATTGCTCGGTCAGCATCGAACGCCACACGCCGGTGCCCGGCGTGTCGCCGAACGGGCCTTCGCCCTTCAGGCCCGAGGTCATCTGCGCGAACATGCTGTTGAGAAACATGCCCTCGAAATCGGTGGCGGTCTTCTGCGACTTGGCCTGCTGCTGCGGCGAGACCTTTTGCAGCGCTGCGGCGAGCTCGAAATCGGGCCGGCCGTTGCGGCTTTCCACCGTGAAGGCCGGGTTTGCGACGGAGGCGGTGGTGGTTGTGCCGATATGCATCACATCACCTCGATGTCGGCTTCGATCGCGCCGGCGGCCTTGATCGCCTGGAGGATGCTGATGAGGTCGCGGGGGCCGATGCCGAGGCCGTTGAGGCCATCGACGAGCTGCTGGAGCGAGACGCCGTCCTTGACGACGGCGAACTTCTTGCCGTCCTCCGTGACGCTGACGCCGGTCCTCGGGGTGACCACCGTCCGTCCCCGCGACAGCGGATTGGGCTGGCTTACCTGCGGGCTCTCGGAGATCGTGACCGTGAGATTGCCTTGCGCGACTGCGACGGTTGCGACGCGGACGTCGCGGCCCATCACGATGATGCCGGAGCGTTCGTCGATGACGATCTTGGCGGCCAGATCAGGATCGACCTGGAGCTGCTCGATCTCGGTGAGGAAGGCGACCACGTTGCCCTTGAACTCCGGCGGGATCGAAAGCTGCACCGTCGAGGGATCGATCGGTTCGGCGCTCTTGACGCCGAGATAGTCGTTGATCGCGGCCGCAATGCGCTTGGCGGTGGTGAAGTCGGCGTTGCGCAGTGCGAGGCGCACGTTCGGCAGGCGATTGAGCGCGAACTCGATCTCGCGCTCAATGATTGCGCCGTTAGCGATGCGCCCGACGGTGGGAACGCCGCGCACGATTTTCGCCGCTTCGCCTTCGGCCTGGAAGCCGGAGATCGCGAGCGAGCCCTGGCCGACCGCATAGACGTTGCCGTCGGCGCCGAGGAGGGGGGTGACGAGCAGGGTGCCGCCTCGCAGGTCCTTGGCGTCGCCGAGCGCGGAGACGGTGACGTCCATGCGCGTGCCTTGTGTCGCGAAGGCCGGCAGGTTGCCGGTCACCATCACGGCGGCGACGTTGCCGGTGCGGATGGTGGCGCCGCGGATGTTGACGCCCATGCGCTCGAGCATGGCTTGCAGCGACTGCTTGGTGAAGGGGATGTTGTTGAGGGTGTCGCCGGTGCCGTTGAGGCCGACGACGAGGCCATAGCCGATGAGCTGGTTCTGCCGCACGCCTTCGATATTGGCGAGATCCTTGATGCGCGAGGTCGCGTTTGCGGACGCGACGGAGAGCACCAGCGCTGACAGCGCGGCGCAAGCCACTCCAAGAATCCTGACCCAACGAACGCCTGGCATCCTCTGCTCCCCGAGGCTCCTCAAATCTCGGACCGTCCCGACACTCCCATGACGAGCTGGTCCGACGCTGTCCTTGCGAGGGCTGTGCCAACGCGGGGCAGCGGGGGCAGGTGATTGAATAGGTTGAATAAATCTCTTTCGGTCGATGCCAGACCGTGTTCGCCTTGAGGAGCGAAACTGCCGCCTGTCGGCAGATTTTGCCGGGCTGTTTACGCGTCGTTAACCATAAAACGGTGAAGCTCCCGCATCGATCACCCGGATTGCTTCGATGCGCATCTACGGACCGAACGGCACCACGCTGGGAACGCCGGCCAACCAGGCCAGGCGGACGAGCTCCGGCACCTTCGCGTTGCCGGATACGTCGTCGGCACAGGAGACACGGGCAGCTGCCGCGCCCAAGGCGTCCGCGAACATCGATGCGCTGCTCGCGATGCAAGGTATCGAGGAAGATCCGGTCGAGCGCCGCAAACGCTCGGTCACCCGCGGCAAGACCGCGCTCGACGTGCTCGACGATCTCAAGATGGGACTTTTGTCCGGCAATCTCGACGCGTCGACCGTAATGCGGCTGCGCGATGCTGCGGCGAACCTGAAATCGTCCTCCGGCGATCCCGGCCTCGATGCCGTGCTCTCCGAGATCGAGCTGCGCGTCGAGGTCGAGCTCGCGAAGGCCGGGCAGGCGTAGTCGTTATCCGGCAATCTGAAGCGCTCGCGGAACGGCCTTACGCCGCTTCTTCCTTTTGCTGTGAATCATAGCGACGCTGGGCGGCCAGCACGTCTTTCAGATTTTGCTCGGCCCAATCGCGCAGAGGATCGACGGCACCGGCGAGTGTTACGCCGAGCTGCGTGATCGAATATTCCACCGTCACCGGCACGGTCGCGATGGCGCGGCGCTTGATCAGGCCGTCGCGTTCGAGCGACTTGAGAACCTGGCTCAGCATCTTTTGCGAAATGCCTTCAATCGTGCGGCGCAACTGATTGAAGCGCATCGGCTCCTCGCGCAGCAGCAACAGGATCAGCACCGCCCATTTGTCGCCGACGCGGTCGAGAATCCGGCGGGTCGGACAGTCTGCTGCATAGACGTTGGGTTTCATCTCCGATCCTCGTGCTCCGTTCCGGTTGCCGGCTGCTCCTGTCGGTAGCTCTTGCCGGTTACTCCTGCGTAATCAGGTAAGCACAAAGTGCTCTCTTAACACTAGCATTCTTTTTGATATCTAGTTTCTATTAGTTACCAAAGAAAAGGAGCCTCCATGAAAATCGCAGTTGCCGGCGCCTCGGGCCGGGCCGGGTCGGAGATCACCAAGGAACTGTCCCGCCGCGGGCATAGCGTCACCGCCATCGCACGGAACCCCGAGAAGATCGCCGCGCTGCCGAACGTCATGCCGACCAAGGGGGACGTGCTCGATCAGGCCGGCCTGACCAAGCTGTGGGCCGGGCATGACGTCGCTGTGAGTTCCGTGCACTTCCTGGCCAGCGACGCGCACAAGCTGATTGGAGCTGCCAAGGCATCCCGGGTCGGATGTTATCTCGTCGTCGGCGGGGCCGGCAGCCTGGAGGTCGCTCCCGGGGTAAAACTGGTTACAACCCCCGGTTTTCCGGCCCAATACAAGGCCGAGGCGGAGGCGGGCTCCGCCTTTCTCGACCTGCTGCGGCAGGAAAAGGACCTGAACTGGACCTTCATCTCGCCATCGGCGCTGTTCGTCGAGGGGGAGCAGACGGGCAAGTTCCGGCTCGGGACCGACCAGCTTCTCGCAGATGCGAGCGGCAAGAGCTGGATCAGCTTTGCCGACTACGCCATAGCCCTGGCCGATGAGGTCGAGCGGCCGGCCCATTCGAGGCAGCGTTTCACGGTCGGCTACTGAGTTCTGACCGAGTTCTAGGCCGCCCCCGAGGTCTTCCGGATAAACCTTCGTGTGCAAGGGCTTGGGGGCGGTAACCGACCGATTAAGGAAATATTGTCTGTCACGGGAGGGCGCTATATAAGCCCCGGCTCAACGGACTTCGTTCCGTTCACGAGTCGTTGCTTCAGAAGATAGGCCGCCCTTGGAAAAGTTGAAAAACTACCGACCGACCGAAAAAGAGCCTTTCATGAACGACCGGCAGAAGGAGTACTTCCGTTTGAAGCTCCTCGCCTGGAAGGATGAGATCCTCAAAGAGTCCAAGCTCACCCTGCAAGCCTTGCAGGAGGAGAATGTGAACCACCCCGATCTCGCCGATCGGGCTTCGTCCGAAACCGACCGCGCCATCGAACTCCGCGCCCGCGACCGCCAGCGCAAGTTGATCGCCAAGATCGACGCCGCGCTCCAGCGGATCGAGGACAACACCTACGGCTATTGCGAGGATACCGGCGAGCCGATCTCGTTGAAGCGGCTCGAGGCCCGGCCCATCGCGACGCTCTCGGTGGAAGCGCAGGAGCGCCACGAGAAACGCGAGAAGGTCTATCGCGACGAATAGAGTCCGAGCCGCCGCGTGCGGCTCTTTGTTTTTGGAAACAAGGCGCCGCTTCGCGCCGCGATCAGCATGTTGCCTGCGCCTTGCTGCGGCGCGCGTCAGCTCGTGACCGCAATCCGAAAAGTGAATCACGATCAATGGGCTAGAGTCTAATCCTCCAAGCTCACGTGAGTTCAGATGAGAAACAGCCTTCACTTCAGGTGCGGGAGGTTTTGCGAGTCGCATCAACGAGATCGACTCGGATGTTGAGTCGTTGATCGAGCCGCATCAAGTAGCGCTGCAATCACGCCTCTTGCGTCACCTGCGAGGCCGCAAGGCGCGCGCCTCCATAAAGCCTCGACCAGCTCAACATTTCCTTAAAGGTCGGCTCCAGCCCGTAGGCCGCATCCGTCAACTCATACTCGACCCGGAGCGGCTTCCCGGGGAAGGCGGTCCGCAACACCAAACCGTCCAGCTCGAGCTCGCGGAGCTGCGTGGTCAGCATGTGCTGGGTGATGCCTGCGACCGACCGGCGTAATGCGCCGAAGCGCATTGCGCCGTGCATCAGCGACGACAGGATCTCGAGCTTCCATTTGCCGCCGAGTGCATGGATGGCGCGACTGAAATCGGCGAGCTGAGCAGCGTCGGGGGTGCAGTCGCAATCGTTGCCGCAAGGGGCGGTGGTCAGGTTTTCCATACTGGTCTCGAAATTCAGTCTACTTGTTCCCCCGAGAGATAGTGACCAGACGCCGCCCTGAGCAGGGCCTTGGCGGAACAATCTGCCGGCCCGGACAACGAGGGTATTTGGGCAATGAGCACTGTTCTGGTCACCGGCGGCTCTGGCTTCGTCGGCATCCATGTCGTCCTGCAGCTCCTGGCCGCCGGCCACGCGGTGCAGACGACGGTGCGCCGGCCGGACCGACAGGACGATGTGCTGGCGATGCTGCGCGAGGGCGGGGCAGTTGCGCCGGAAAGCCTGTCCTTCTTCACCGCCGACCTCACCCGGGATGAGGGCTGGCGCGAGGCGGTTGAGGGATGTGACTACGTGCTGCACGTCGCCTCGCCATTGTCGACCAGCGTCCCCACGGACGAGAACGAGATGATCATCCCGGCCCGCGACGGCACGCTGCGGGTGCTGCGCGCCGCGCGTGATGCCGGCGTCAAGCGCGTCGTCATTACCTCGTCGGTGGGGGCGATCGCCTATGGCCACCCGCCGCGGGCAAAACCGTTCGACGAGACGGACTGGACCAATCTCGACGGCATGGCGGCGCAGCCTTACATCAAATCCAAGACGCTGGCCGAGCGGGCGGCCTGGGATTTCGTCACGCGCGAGGGCGGCGGGCTGGAGCTCTCCGTCGTCAACCCCGCCGCCATTTTCGGTCCTGTGCTGGGGCCGGATTTTTCCGGCTCGATCGAGATCGTCAAACTGCTGCTCAACGGTGCCGCGCCGGCGGTGCCGCGGATCTATTTCGGCCCGGTCGACGTGCGCGACGTGGCCGACCTGCACCTGAGGGCAATGACCGCGCCGGAGGCCAGGGGCGAGCGCTTCATCGCAGCGTCTGGCGGAACGCTGTCGCTCCTGGACATCGCCAAAGTGCTGCGGCGGGAGCTAGGCCCCAGGGCCCGCCGGGTTCCGCGCTTGCAAGCGCCGGATTGGGTGGTGCGCCTGGCCGCGACCCGGATTCCGATGCTGCGCGCCGTGGCGCCGATGCTCGGCAAGGTGCGCGACTCCACCAGTGCCAAGGCGAAGTCGCTGCTCGGCTGGACGGCTCGTTCCAACGAAGAGGCGATCCTCTCGACGGCCGAGAGCCTGATCCGGCTCGGCCTGGTCAAGGCGTAAGCCACCCGCTACCCGCGCTTGTCAGGCCCGGGCGGGGATGCTCCACTGCCGCGCGTGATCGCGTAGCGTGGGAGGCGGCGCCGATGGATAAAATTCTCCAAGCCGCAAAGGCGATCGCGCTGGCGCGCCGCAACCATGCGCCGCTCGCGGCGCTCGAGGTTCCCCCGGCCGACGAGGCCGAGGGCTATCAGGTCCAGCGCGCGCTGCATGATCTGCTGCTGCCGCATGTCGGCCCGCTCGTCGGCTACAAGATCGGCTGCACCAGCCAGGTGATGCAGGATTATATCGGCATCCCGCATCCCTGCGGCGGCGGCGTGTTCCAGAAGGGCGTGCACGAAAGTGGCGTCAAGCTCGCCGCGTCCGACTATGTCCGCGTCGGCGTCGAATGCGAGATCGCGGTCCGGCTGAAGCGCGATCTTGCCGCCGGCGAGGCGCCATTCACGGCCGAATGGGTCGGCGAGGCCGTCGAGGCCTATCATCCCGCAATCGAGATCGTCGACGACCGCTACGTGAAGTGGGAGACGATGGGCGCGCCGACACTCATTGCCGACGATTTCTTCGCGGCCGGCTGTGTGCTGGGGCCGTCGGTTCCGCGCTCGTCGGTGCCGGACCTGAAGGCGGTCAAAGGCCGCGCTCTGGTCAACGGTGAGGAAGTGAGCCACGGCACCGGCGCCGACGTGCTCGGCCATCCCCACAACGCGCTCGCCTGGCTCGCCAACCATCTCGCCGCCGAGGGCAAAGGCCTGCATGCGGGGCAGCTCGTGCTGACGGGAAGCCTGGTGAAGACGCTGTGGCTGAAGGCCGGCGACACAGTGCGGATGGAGCTGGAGGGGCTGGGCGTGGTGGAGGCCGAGTTTAGCTGACCTCTCTCCATGGTCATTGCGAGCAGCCCGCGACAAAATTGCGAAGCAATTTTGCGCTGACGCGACGAAGCAATCCAGAGTCTTTTCTCGGCGGCAGTCCGGATTGCTTCGCGGAGCCTGTCATCGGGCCGCGCTCCGCGCGGACCCGGTGGCTCGCAATGACGCGCAAGCTTGAGTTCGCATTTATTTGGCGAACGCGGGAAATACCGGCAGCTTCTCGACGTCGCGCGCATCGTGCTGGATGATGACCGTGGCTTTGAGATTTGTCGCGATCTTCTTGAGACGCTCGATTGAAGCCACGGTCTGGGCCCGATCGTAGTTGAATGAGGGCACGCCGTCCGACTCGAAGTTCTCGCGGAAGTGGGCCGCGTCGCCGGTGATGATGACGGGGCCCATCTGCGAGAGCTTGACCAGCAGACTGGAATGGCCTGCGGTATGCCCCGGCGTGCGCAGCATGATCACCGTGCCGTCGCCGAACACGTCCTTGTCGATGGCTTGCGGCTCGACCTTGCTCTCGCCCTTGATCCAGCTCTCGAACGGCTTGAAGTTGGCGCCCTCTGGCGGCTTGGGGCTGGAGATCGCATCCCATTCCCTGGCGCCAATCAGCAATGTTGCTTTCGGGAATGAAGCGATCTGGCCGGTGTGATCGGCGTGATAATGGCTGATACCGACATATTTGATCTGGTCGGGCTTGACGTCGATCTTGGCGAGGTTGTCGACCAGGCTCACCTTGGGTGCGACATTGGGTGCCGTCATGGCATGGCCTGTGTCCCACAGCATGTAATCGTCACCATGCTTGATGAGGTAGCAGCTGTAGACGAACTGAAGCTTGAGATCGCCGTGGGCGTAAATATCCGCGAAACGCTCGTTGACGGCTGTCGGCGCCTGCGGCGTGCCGCAATCGATGCGGGCCAGCGATAGCTCAGGCGCTGCTTGCACAGGCACCGCAATGCCGGAGAGCAGAGTGGTGCTAACGGCAAGCTTGATCAGCATTCGATTCATTGTTTTTTCCATTGATGAAACGGTGAGGCGTAATCTTTTGTAACGGCGTTCAAGACATTCAGCGCGCCGCGGATTCCGGGCACAGCATACATTCGAAAACACCAGACTGTATCGCCGGTGGCATTCTGGATTGCTCGCTCGCGCTCGCAACGACGGAGTGAATTGCGGCGCCTCAGCGCCGCGGCTGCTTGCAAACTCGCGGCTCGCAATCGCGACACCGCAAAATATGCGGCCTCCGGCAGGGGAGCTACCGGAGGCCGCGTAGTACATCGTCGTTCGCGCCTAGGTTCGCGAACACGATGTGGGAGCTCTTAAAGAAGGCTAGAAGGGCAGCAGCACGTCCATGACCTGCTGGCCGTAGCGCGGTTGCTGCACGTCCATGATCTGGCCGCGGCCGCCATAGGCGATGCGGGCCTGCGCGATCTTGCTGGAATCGATGGTGTTGTCGCTCTGGATGTCTTCGGGGCGGACGATGCCGGCGACCACGAGCTCGCGGATCTCGAAGTTGACGCGGATCTCCTGCTTACCTTCGACCACGAGGTTGCCGTTCGGCAGCACCTGGGTGACGACCGCGGCAACGTTGGTTTGCAACGCTTCCTGGCGATTGACCGAACCCTTGCCGTCGCTGGAGGCGGTGGAGTCGGCGGTGAGGATGCGGCCGGGCAGCACCTTCTGCGCCTGGGCGCCGAGCGTCTTGGCGCCGATGAAATCGGTGATGCCTGAGTCTTCAGAGTTGGTGCGGCTGCGCTGGGTCTCGTTGGCGATGTTGGCCTTGTCGGTGATGTTCACGGTCACGGTCAGGAGGTCGCCGACATGGGTCGCGCGCTGGTCCTTGAAGAAGGCGCGGCTGCCGTTGCGCCACAGCGAGTTCGGATTGTAGGAGGCGACTTCCGGTTTCGGCATCGGCATCTGCACCGGCTTGTAGCCGGGCTGCGTCGTCGGATTGTCGATCGCCGACATCTTCGGTTGTTCGCCGATCTGCGACAGACGGTCGATCGATGAGCAGCCGCTCGCCAGTGCTGAGGTTGCGAGCAGCAGGCCGGAAAGCGCAACGCGACGACGACGGGAAGCCGAACTGAAAGCGGACATGACTTACTCTGACTTTGCTTGAGCTTGCACGAATTGGGCTGGCGGGATCTGGGCTTGCGAGACTTTGGTCGGCGACACCGGTGCTGGAGCTGCCGGTGTCGGCACGTCGCGCTGGAGTGACGAGGTCTGGTCCGCCGGCTCGACCGCGGGCGCCATCGGTGGGGCCTGACTCACACCCTGCACCGTGATCTGGCCGCGGGCGGTGACGACGCCGGTCAGGGTGCGCTTGGTCTGCACGTTGAGCACGTTGACGATATCGCCCTCGGCGCCGCTTTCGATCGCCTTGCCGCGCGTGGTGAGGTAGAGGCCCGGCACCTGGTAGATGATGGTGACATTCTGGTCGCGCTGCACGAATTCGGGCTTTGCGATGTCGGCGACGCGGATCGGCGTGCCCGCGCGCATCGGCCGGCGCAGCTGCATGCCGACAGTGCGCTCGCGCGTGGCGGCTTCGCCCGTGACTTCCGCCTTCGGCCGGCGCTCCTGCGCGACGTCGGAAGATTTCAGCATCTCGCTGCGTTCGATGTCGCGGGTCAGGACGGCGACCTCGACGGTCTCGATCGCGGTGCCGGTGAAGCGCAGCTTGGTCGGCGTCGGATTGTTGTCGTTGCTGACCTCGAAGGCGATGTCGAAACGGCCGCTGCGCGCGTCGTAGCGGGTCGCGACCGGCTGGAGCGTGCCGGTGTTGCCGGCGTCGAGGCGCATGTCGGAGACGCCGCGGTCGAAGGTGACGGTGATGTTGGCGGCCTCGCCGAGGCCGAAGCGACGCTCGAGCGCGGAGGCGATCGCGTTTTCGAGATCCTTGTTGGCGAGCGTGCGGGCGAGGCGGGTGACCGACACCTCCTTGATGTCGCCGGTCATCACGCCGATCACCTGCTTGGCACGCAGCACGCTCAGGACCTGGGCGACCGGCAGCGCGCCGGTGGTGCCGAGATCGGGCGAGCGGTAGACCGGGATCAGCGCGGCCGAGCCGGCATTGTCGATGAGATCGCCGACCCGCACCACGTCGGAGGTGACGGTGATGCTGGCGCGCAGCGTCGGCGCGGCGATGCCGTCGTCGGCGGCCTGCGCCGGCAGCGCCAGCACGAGCAGGGCGGAGATGGTGGCGAGCGTGGTACGGATCATCGTCATTACCTCAGCGGAACAACGCCGTGGTCGATTGCATCATCTGGTCTGCGGCGCTGATCACCTTGGCGTTCATCTCGTAGGCGCGCTGCGCGGCGATCAGGTCGCTCATCTCGGAGACGACGTCGACGTTGGCCTGCTCGAGGCTGCCCTGAGTGATGCTGCCGTAGCCTTCTGCGGTTGCCGTGCCGTCCTGCGGCGGGCCCGAGGAGGGCGTCTCGGTGAACTGGTTGCTGCCGACGGGCTGGAGGCCCGCCTTGTTGATGAAGCGGGTCAGGCCGATCTGGCCGAGGATGGTCGAGGTCGACGAGCCCGGCAGCGTCACCGAGACCTGGCCTTGCACGTTGACGGTGAGGCCCGAGGCGTTGTTCGGGATCGTGATCGTGGGCTGCACCGGGTTGCCCTGCGCAGTAACGATGCGGCCCTGATTGTCCATCTGGAAGGTGCCGTCGCGGGTGTACTGGTAGGTGCCATCGGGCATCAGGATCTTGAAGAAGCCTTCGCCCGAGACCGCCGTGTCGAGATCGTTGCCGGTCTGCGACAGCGTGCCTTGCGTCATGCTGCGCGGCGTGCCGACGGTCTTGACGCCGCCGCCGATGTCGACGCCGACGGGCAGGATGGTGCCCTGGTCGGACGACTGGGCGCCGACGCGGCGGACGTGCTCGTAGATCAGGTCCTGGAACGCTGCGGTCTGCTTCTTGAAGCCGGTGGTGCGGAGGTTGGCGATGTTGTTGGAGATCACCTGAACGTTGAGTTCCTGTGCCGCCATTCCGGTCGCTGCGGTGTGAAGCGCCTGCATGTCAGTTTTTCCTCAATCAGGCCGGAACGTCGGCGAGTTTTTCGATCGCCGATTTGTGGAGGTCGCTTTGCTGCTGGAGCAGGTTGGCGACGGCGGTGTAGCTGCGCATGACCTCGACCATGTGGCTCATCTCGCCGACCGAATTCACGTTCGACTTCTCGATGTAGCCCTGTTGCACGGTGGACTTGGTGTCGGCCTGCTGGTTGGCCGAGCCGGCGCTGTAGAGATTGGCGCCGAGCTTGGTCAGCTTGGCCGGATCGTCGAACGACACCATGCGGACCTTGCCGCGGATCGAGTCGGTCTTTGCCGTGCCTTCGAGCACCGTGACGGTGCCGTCGGGCGCGACGTTGATGTCGTGATCGGTCGGCTGGAAGGTGATCGGGCCGCCGGTGCCGAGCACGAGGTTGCCGTCCGAGGTGACGAGCTGGCCGGTGTTGTTGAGCGAGAACTTGCCGTCGCGGGTGTAGCGTTCGCCGCCATTGGCCTGCACCGCGAAATAGGCGTTGCCGTTGATCGCCATGTCGAGCGGGTTGTTGGTCGGCTCCATCGGTCCCTGGCCGATATCGCGGTAGGTGCCGCGGTCCTGCACATAGGACACCCGGCGGTCGGAGCTGACGAAATTGTCCTCATGCGCGTTCGAGTTGAGAAACTCCTCGAACAGCGAATGGTCGGCCTTGAAGCCGTTGGTGTTAACGTTGGCGACGTTGTTGGCGATGACATCCATCTGCCGCTCCAACGTCATTTGCCGTGACAGGCCGATCAGAAGCGCGTTCTGCATCGGAGATCTCCCCTGAGTGAGATCCGCCACCTCGCTCTCCCAAGCGCCTTGGCCGACCCCGTGAACGAGACCATCCGGTTCTCCCAAACCATCGGGTCTCGGTGCTCTCTCAGCGAAAGCCGTGCCAACGCGGAAAATTACATGATTGCAACGGCTTGGCTATTTTCCCGGGAGTGCGGGCGGGAGGCAGAAAGGTTCTGTTAGCCATGTTTGCCCGGCAGATTTTTCCTAGTGGAAGCCCAAACGAAAGGTTCCGTTAACCATTATTACCGTAGCGTTTGCAGGTAAGAGGAGCGCTTAGCGCCGGGGCATTTGTATCGCGTCACTGTCTGCCAGGAGGCTTCGCTCTTTCGACCCTTTTTGAGATGAGCGAGCCCGATCGACCATGGCAGAGAATGAAGCGGAAGGCGGCGCAGGCGCCGACGGCGCGGAAGCCGCTCCGCCGAAGAACAAGCTCAAGCTCATCATCATGGCCATCGGCCTGCTCGCCGTCCTCGGCGGCGGCGCTGCGACCTGGTTCTTCTTCTTCCGTCACGGCGACGACGAGCACCATGCCGAGGTCGCACCCCCGCCGAAGCCGCCGGCTTTCGTCGACGTGCCCGACATGATGGTCAACCTCGCCGGCGCGCCCGGCGAGCGCGTGCAATATCTGAAGCTTAAGATCGTGCTGGAACTCAAGGAAGAGAAGCAGATCGAGGCGATCAAGCCGACGATGCCGCGCATCACCGATATCTTCCAGACCTATGTGCGCGAGCTTCGTTCCTCCGATCTCAACGGCTCCGCCGGCATCTTCCGCCTCAAGGAAGAGCTGACCAAGCGTGTCAACGCGGCGGTCGCGCCGGTTCAGGTCAGCGCGGTGCTGTTCAAGGAAGTCGTGATCCAGTGAGCATGGTGGGCTAGGGATCATGGCAGGCAACGACCAACCGGACCAGGATGCAATTGCCGCCCAATGGGAGGCCTCGCTCGATTCCGAGGATCCCGCGGAGGCCGCAAAGGCTGCTGCCGAAAACGAATTATCCGAGACCATGGCCCTGCAATGGGCGGCCATGGTCGAGGACGGCAGCCGCGATCTCGGCACCGGCAAGAACTCCGGCGAGCGGGTTCTGTCGCAGGAGGAGATCGAC
Source organism: Bradyrhizobium sp. LTSP849 (assembly GCF_000938255.1). Classification (GTDB taxonomy): domain Bacteria; phylum Pseudomonadota; class Alphaproteobacteria; order Rhizobiales; family Xanthobacteraceae; genus Bradyrhizobium. The sequence goes on from NZ_JYMR01000051.1 coordinate 117,602, forward strand.
AATCTCCTCGGCTTCACCGTCGGCGACGTCACGCTCGACGACCATTCCGGCATTCGCGCGATCATCGATTCGGCGATGGTCTCCTACGAGCGTCTGCCGATGCTCGAAATCGTCTTCGACCGCCTGGTGCGGTTGCTGACGACAAGCTTGCGCAATTTCACCTCCGACAACGTCGAAGTCTCGCTCGACCGCATCACCTCGGTGCGCTTCGGCGACTACATGAACTCGATCCCGCTGCCGGCCGTGCTCACGGTGTTCAAGGCCGAGGAGTGGGACAATTTCGGCATGGCGGTGGTCGACTCCAGCCTGATCTATTCGATGATCGACGTGCTGCTCGGCGGTCGCCGCGGCGCGAGCCAGCTCCGGATCGAGGGCCGGCCCTACACCACGATCGAGACCGAGCTGGTCAAGCGGCTGGTCGAGGTGGTGCTGGCCGACGCCGAGCAGGCGTTCCGGCCGTTGTCGCCGGTGACCTTCACGATCGACCGGCTCGAGACCAACCCGCGTTTCGCCGCGATCAGCCGTCCCGCCAATGCCGCCATCCTGGTGCGCCTGCGTATCGACATGGAAGATCGCGGCGGCAACATCGAGCTGCTGCTGCCTTACGCGACCATCGAGCCGATCCGGGCCGTTCTGCTCCAGATGTTCATGGGCGAAAAATTCGGCCGCGACACGATCTGGGAGGGCCATTTCGCCACCGAGATCAACCAGGCCGAGATCGCCGTCGATGCCGTGCTCTATGAGGCCGACATTCCGCTCAAGCAGCTGATGCGGCTGAAGGTCGGCGACACGCTGCCGCTGGACATGCGCGCTGATGCCAACGTCACCGTCCGCTGCGGCGACGTCACCCTGACCGAGGGACGGATGGGCCGGGTCGGCGACCGCGTCGCGATTCGGGTGACGAAACCCCTGCGCAAGCCAAGTACGACACTTGCGATGTTCGAGAAGGTGGACGAGCAGAACAAGATGATGGAGGCCCCATGAACCACTCTCTAGGAATGGCGATCGAAACGCTGGTGGCTATCCTGCTGATGCTCACGATCGGCTACTGCATCCTGCTCAACAAGCGGCTGACGCGGCTGAAGGCGGACGAGCATTCGCTGAAAGCGGTGATCGGCGAGCTGATCACCGCGACCGAGATCGCCGAGCGCGCGATCGGCGGGCTGAAGCTCGCTGTGCGCGACGTCAACGAGAATCTCGGCAGCCAGCTTGCTGCCGCCACGCAGATGTCCGAGCAGCTCTACAAGCAGCTCGGCGAAGCCGACAACGTGGTGCGCCGCCTCTCCAAGATCGCGATCGCCGCGCGTCCCGTGACGAATCCGGAAGTTGCCGCCGCGCCCGCGGCCAAGCCGTCAGCCGCGAAGGCGGTGGCGGCTGCGGCCGAGGCATTCTCCGAACGCCGAAGGTCCAACGGTCTTGCCGCATAAAGTCAGGGTATGAAGTCCTTTCGTAACATCCGCGTCATTCCGGTCGTCCTGGTTGCGGTCGCAGGTCTCGCCACGCTGAAGGTCGCGGGCCTCGTGATCAATGGCGGCTATGTCTTCGACTACCAGCCGAACACCGTGAAGAAGTCCTGGGCGCAGGAGAATCTGAACTTCCCGACCGGGCGGGAGGACCCTGACATCACCGGTTCGACCCATGGTGCGCCGGAGCCGCCGAAGCCCGCTGCTCCCGAGTCCAAGCCCGAGGGCACCATGGTCAAGGTGGAGGAGGCCCAGCCGCAGGTCTCGGCCTCGGAGCGCGCGATCCTGGAACGGTTACAGTCGCGCCGCCAGGAGATCGAGGCTCGCCAGCGCGAGATCGACATCCGCGAGAGCCTGCTGAAGTCGGCCGAGAAGCGCATCGAGAATAAGGTCGAGGAGATGAAGGCGGTGGAATCCCGCATCTCCGCGACGCAGGCCGAGCAGAAGGCCGCCGAAGCCCAGCGCATGAAGGGCCTCATCACCACATATGAAGGCATGAAGCCGAAGGACGCCGCGCGGGTGTTCGACCGCCTCGAGATGGGCGTGCTGATCGAGATCGCCACCCAGATCGCGCCGCGAAAGATGTCCGATATCCTCGGCCTGATGTCGCCCGAGGCCGCCGAGCGGCTGACGGTCGAGATGGCGCGCCGTGCCAATGGCGGCGGGGATCAGTCCGCTTCTGCCGGCGATCTCCCCAAGATCGACGGCAAGCCAACCCAAAAGCCGAATTGAGGGCTCATACTTAAGAAGTCCTTAATTGGCAAAATCTACAGTCGACGGCACGGGCCGGCGCCAGTGCCGGCATGGACCGCCGAACCGGAAGAAATGCTGCCAATGGCGCGAGAGGCTGCCGCTGGATTGTTGTCGCGAGCCCGCGCCCTGGCGCTGGGGTTGTCGCGCCATGTCCGCAGCGTGCCTGTGCTGGCGGCCTGCCTCCTGATCGGCCTCAGCGCCGCCCGCGCGGCCGATGCGGTCCGCGGCGAGGCGAGTTTTTCGGCCGGCGGCGGCTTTGCCCGTCTCGTGATCAAGCTCGGCGAGGACATTCCCTCCGAGGTGACGACCGCCGGCTCCATCCTCATCATCCGCTTCGACCGGCCCGTCGACGTTCCCGTCGATCGCATTCCGGAAGGCGCGCCCGATTACGTCAACTCCGCCCGGCGTGATCCCGATGGCGGCGCCATAAGGCTGTCGCTGGCGCGGCGCGTCACCGTCAACACCATGAATGCCGGCGAGCGCACCTTCGTCGACCTGCTGCCGGAGGGCTGGAAGGGGCCGCCGCCAAGCCTGCCGATGGACGTGGTGAAAGAACTCGCCGAGCGCGCGCGCGTCGCCGAGCGGGCGCTGCGCGCCCAGCGCGCCGCGGCCGAAACCAAGAAGCGGCCGCCGATCCGCGTGCGTGCCTCGGTGCAGCCGACCTTCGTGCGCTTCGTGTTCGAGATGCCCGACGGCGTCGGTGTCTCCTCCGTGCTCAACGAGCAGAAGCTCACGCTCGCCTTCAACGCCAATCTCAGTTTCGACCTCGCAGATGCCGTCGTCGCGGCACCGCCGAACGTTGCCTCAATCAAGCAGAAGGCCGATATCGACACGACGTCGGTCGAGATATTGTTGATCGGCGATTCCGACGTGCACTCCTTCCGCGACGATAAGAACTACGTCGTCGACGTCGCCTTCCAGCCCGACAAGAGCAAGACGGCTGCAACGCCTGAAGCTGCGATCGCGAAGGCCGAATCCGGTGGTCACGGACCGGCGCGCGCTGCGGAAAAGCCGGCGGCCGCGAAGCCGAAGGACGCCCATAGCGAGATCACGCCACCAACCTCGGAGACGATCGCGCGCGAAGCTAAAATCGAGGTGAAGCCCGAAGGCAAGCCGGAAGCGCCCGCCGCAACGCCACCCGCTGAGGCACCGAAGCCGGCACCGGCAATAACCTCTACAGAAGCTCCGCATGTCACGGAAGCGTCCAAGCCCGCGCAGCCCGCAATGGAAGCCGCCGCACCTGTCGCGCCCGCCAAGCCCGTGGTGAACGAAGCGCCCAAAGAGGTCGTGAAGGAAGCTGCGAAGGAGCCGATCAAGCAAGAGCCCCAGGAAGCAGCCAAGGAAACTCCGAAGGAAACTCTCAAGGAGGCGCCCAGGGCTGCACCTGTTGAGGCTCAAGCCGCGCCGGCGCCCGCTGCAGCCAGCGTCGACGTACGGCGCGACAGCGACGGCCTGCGCGTGACGTTCCCGCTTCAGGTCGCAACGCCGGCGGCGGCGTTCCGCCGCGGCGACACAGTGTGGCTGGTGTTCGACTCGCAAAAGCCGATCGACCTCGAGGCGATCCGCACCAGAGGCGGCGCGATGATCGGCGATGTCGCCCGCATGCCGCTCGAGAAGGGGCAGGCGGTGCGCATCCGTCTCACCCGTCCGCTGGTCTATTCCCTGACCAGTGAGGAGGTCGGCAAGGAGACAAACTGGCTGCTCACGCTCGCCGACAAGATCCAGGCGACGCCGCTGCCGCTGATGATGTCGCGCAACATCACCGATCCTGCGCTCGCCAATATTGCAATCCCCTTTGCCAACCCGGGCCTCCTGCATAAGCTCACCGATCCCGATGCCGGCGACACGCTCTACGTCGTCACGGGAGGGCGGCCGGTCCGCGGCTTCATCAAGCGGCAGGACCTCGTCGATCTCTCGCTGCTCGAATCTGCGCACGGCATCGCAATCCGGCCGAACTCCGATGAGATCGGCGTCGAGGTCGGATCCGACAAGGTCATTCTCGGCAAGAAGGGCGGCCTGACGCTTTCGCCGGTCGACGTCTCGGCCGAGCGGGCGCCGACCGCAGTGCGGCCGATCTTCAATCCCGAGGGCTGGCGCAAGGGCCAGTCGGAAGATTTCTGGACGCGCCAGAGCGATCTGATCACGGCGATCTCGGCCGTCGAGCCGGCGCAGCGCTCGCTGCCGCGGCTCGATCTCGCGCAATTCTACATGTCGCGCAGCATGTATCACGAGGCCAAGTCGGTCACCGACGTGATGCTGACCGATCCCCTCAACAAGGAGGAGAGCAGCGCGCTGATCATGCATGCGATCGCGAGCATCCTGATCGGCCGGCCGGCGCAGGGCCTGAAGGATCTCGCCAATCCCGTGATCGGCAACAGCCACGATTCCCAGCTCTGGAAGGCGCTCGCCTATGCGCGCCAGGGCAAATGGGCCGACGCGCGCGAGAAGTTCAAGAACGTCGAGTTCGCCATCGCTTCGTTGCCGCTCGACATCCAGCGCATCGTGACGATGGACGCGATGCGCGCCTCGCTCGAGGTGAAGGACTACGCCGGCGCCTCCAAGCGCCGCGGCGAGCTCGAAGTGGTCGGCGTGTCCCCTGAGGCCGCGCCAGGCTTTGCCGTACTGCGCGGCCGGCTTGCCGAGGCGCTCGGCCACGACAAGGACGCGCTCGACGACTACAAATTCGCGGTCGCTTCGAACGATCGGCCGGCGGCGGCCGAAGCCAAGCAGCTCGAAATCGCGCTGCGGCAGAAGCGCGACGAGATCAGCAAGGAAGACGCGCTGCGCGAGCTCGAGACGCTGTCAATGACCTGGCGTGGCGACTCGATCGAGGTCAAGACGCTCCAGATGCTGTCGCAGATGTACTCGGAGAATGGGCGCTACCGCGACGCGCTCACGGCGGCGCGCACCGCGACCAAACTCCAGCCGAACGCAGAAGCCTCGCGCCAGGCCCAGGACCTCGCCTCCGACCTGTTCACGCAGATCTTCCTGGGTCCGAAGGGCGACGAGCTGCCGCCGGTCGAGGCACTAGGGATGTTCTACGAGTTCCGCGAGCTGACGCCGATCGGCCGCCGCGGCGACGAGCTGATCCGCCGTCTTGCCGATCGCCTCGCCTCGATCGATCTGCTCGACCAGGCCGCCGAGCTTCTGCAATACCAGGTCGACCACCGCCTCGAAGGCGCCGCGCGCGCGCAGGTCGCCGCGCGCCTGTCCATGATCTATCTGGCCAACCGCAAGCCGGACATGGCAATCACGGCGCTGCGCGCGAGCCGCATCAGCGACCTCTCCGGCGAGTTGCGGCAGCAGCGCCTGCTGTTGGAAGCCCGCGCGCAGAGCGACGTCGGCCGCCACGATCTCGCGCTCGACATCGTCTCCAACGTTTCGGGCCGCGAGGTGCTCCGCCTGCGCTCGGACATCTTCTGGGCGGCGCGGCGCTGGCGCGAATCCGCCGAGCAGATCGAGCTCTACTACGGCGAGCGCTTCCGCGACTTCAAGCCGCTCAATGCGGTGGAGAAGAGCGACATCATCCGCGCCGCGGTCGGCTACGCGCTCGCCGATGACTCGATCGGGCTGTCGCGCTTCCGCGAGAAATACGCGCCCTTGATGAGCGAGAGCGCCGACCGGCTCGCCTTCGACATCGCCAGCAAGCCGGCAGGGGCTTCAAGCGCCGAATTCGCCGACATCGCCAAGCTCGCTGCCAGTGTCGACACGCTCGACGGCTTCTTGCGCGACATGAAGCAGCGCTTCCCCGACGCCACCGCCCGCGCACCGGCCGCCCCACAGGCCAAGGACGAGACCGACCACACCGGCTCGCTGCCCACGATCCCCGTCGTGCGGCAGATCAAGATGACGCGGTAACTTCGCAACACTGATCGCTGAGAGCGGAACGGATTGCCGTGGCGGCGGGGAGCTTCTTTGCGCTTTCCAAGATATCAAAAATGAGATAATGTGGGGAAGTGTCCTGGCGGGTCGAAATCCTCGATGAAACCGTTGCCGCGGAGATTGCGGCTCTTCCGGCCGATATGCAGGCACGATTTCTGCGTTTTGCGGACCGCATCGCTTCTGCAGGGCTCGAGAGCCTCGGCGAACCACACGTGAAGCATCTGGAAGGCAAGCTCTGGGAATTGCGGCTGACGGGTCGTGATGGAATTGCCCGGGCACTGTACGTTACGGCAATCGGACGCAGGGTAATCGTCATGCGTGCATTTGTGAAGAAGACACAGAAGACGCCGCGTCCGGAGATCGAGCTCGCGCTTCGAAGGGCAAAGGAGATCAAATGACGATCGCGTTTGAAAAGCTGAAGGCGCGTTTGCTCGCCAACCCGAAGGTCAAGGCGGAATACGATGCGCTGGCGCCGGAGTTCGAGATCGCTGCCGAGTTGCTCCGTGCCCGCCTGCGGGCCGGTCTTTCCCAGACGGAACTCGCGGCCCGGATGGGTACCAGTCAATCCACGATTGCCCGGCTCGAAAACGGTCAGACGCTGCCCAGCACCAAGACCCTTTTGCGCTTCGCCGAGGCAACTGGCAGCAAAATGCATGTGAGGCTCTCAGCGGCGTGAGGCACGTCAACACGAGGTAATCGGAAACGTGCAACCTTTCGCCGTCTCGACAGCCGCCTGACGAGGCGGCAATTTGTAGCTCCATTGCCGGGAGAGGGATATGAGCAAGCCTGCCAAGACCGAAGCCGAACTCATTGCGATGGCCCGGGCCGAATTGAAGGTCCATGCCGACGGCCCCGAGGGCATGACCGTCTCGATCATCCGCGACGGCGACAGCTGGGAGTTCCGCGCCGATGCCGATCAGGCGACGCGAGACAAGCCCGGCTTCCCCGAAAGCGTCGCCATGCTGGTGCAGATCGGCGATCACCTCAGCAAACAATATGACGTGAAGGGGTAGGGGGCGTCGTCGTTCGCTTGCTCTGATGCCGGGTCATTCCGCGCGAAGTACGGCCCGGCACGCAGCCACATTCTCGTCATTGCGAGCGCAGCGAGGCAATCCAGAATCTTTCCGCAGAGGCAGTCTGGATTGCTTCGCTGCGCTCGCAATGACGAGGAGAAAGCCTCACCCCCCGTAACTCTGCACCAAACTCCCCGCTACCAGCGACCAGCCGTCGACCAGCACGAAGAAGATCAGCTTGAACGGCAGCGAGATCGTTGCGGGTGGCAGCATCATCATGCCCATCGACATCAGCACGGAGGCGACGACGAGGTCGATGATCAGGAACGGGAGGAACAGCAGGAAGCCGATCTCGAAAGCGCGCTTCAGCTCCGAGATCATGAAGGCGGGGACGAGGATGCGCAGCGCGAGCTCGTCGGGCGTGGCGGGCGGCGGCTCGCCGGAGAGATCAAGGAAGAGTTTCAGGTCCTTCTCGCGCACGTTCTTCTGCATGAAGCCGCGCAAGGGCACGGAGGCGCGCTGGAGCGCGTCCTCGACACTGATCTGGTTGGCGACGAGCGGGCGGATGCCGTCGTCGTAGGATTTTTGCAGCACCGGTCCCATCACGAAGAAGGTGAGGAACATTGCGAGCGCGAGGATCACCGAGTTCGGCGGCGCGGTCGCCGTGCCCATCGCGGTGCGCAACAACGACAGCACGACCACGATGCGCGTGAACGACGTCATCATGATCAGGATCGACGGCGCAATCGACAGCACCGTGAGCAGCGCGATGAGCTGGATCGCGCGCTCGGTGACGCCGCCGCCGCCCTGGCTGCCGAGATTGATGCTGATGTCCTGCGCGTGCGCAGGCATCGCGAGCGAAGCCGCGGCGATCAGGACAGAAAAAAAGAAAACTCTACGCGGGAGGGCCTGCAGCCTCACGAAGACGGCTTCGGACGGCCGAGCAGCGAGGCCATCTCGTCTTCGAGATTCTCAAAGCTGGTCTTCTCCGGAGCCGGCCTGACCGGCGGGGCCGGTGGCTCGCTGCGTGCCACGCGCGGCGGAGCTGCCGGCGGCTCAGGCGCAACCGGAGGCGCGACCGTCTCGCCGGCCGGACGGCGCAGGGCGGCTTCGAGGCGCTGGGCCATTTCGGCGAGATTTTGTTCGGCGCTCGACGGCGCGGCAGCGGCCGGCGGCGGAACGGGCGGAGCTTGGGGCACAGGCGGAGGAGGCGGGGGCGCGGCCGTGCGCTCGGCGCGCACCGGCGGCACCTTCATTGGCTCGCTCTGGCGCGGCGGGCGCGGCATCAATGGCGGTTCGCTGCGGGCAATGCGCGGCGGCACCGGGTCCGGACGCAGTTCGCGCTCGGGACGCGGGGCGATCGGCTCAGGCGTAAAGCCGGCCAAGGGATCGCTGCGATCGCTGCGGCGCTCGGCCAGAGCAGGGGCCGGCCGGCGGACTTCGTCGGCGAAGGAGGGACGCGCGGGCCGCGGCGGCGGCTCGGGCATTTGCGGCTCGGGATGGTCGAGCACTTCGGGCCGCGGCGCTTCGTCGGCCCAGCTGCTGGTGTCGGGCATCGGGGCGAGGCGCGGCGGTTCGGCGGCATTGGAGCGCTGCGGAAGCTGGTCGCGGCCAGCCGCGGCGCGGACGATGTTCGGTTCGACGACGATGTCGGTCGGGCCGCCGATCATCAGGAGATGCTCGACATTGTCGCGCCGGACCAGCACCAGGCGCCGGCGGCCATCGACCGCGGCCGCGTCGATCACGGCGAGCCGGGGCATTCTGCCGCGCTGGGTATTGGCGCCGAGCCGGGTGGTCGCGAATCGGCGGACCAGCCACGCGGCGACGCCGATCAACGCCAGTACGACGATGAACGCGACGATGAAAGTGATAGGGCTACCGTTCATACCTGTCCCCGGTAAATGGCGCTTCTCTCGTGCCTATGGTCGATGCGCCGACCACCGGCGTGCGATGCCCCAAAAACTGCGATCTCTTAACGTCCCGCGGCAAGTTTTGCCGTCCCCAACCCTTAATAACCTATGAATCGCCCGATCCAAAACGACTTCTTGGCCTGTGCACGCGCGGCCAAACGGTTGGGTTAATGCGGCTTTTGGAATGGGTAGAATCACGGGGGCCGCAATACATGTCCCAGCCGGAAACATGCATCTCCCGCGCCTTAACCACCTGTTAACCATACACGCGGCAAATTCTGCCTAGCTTCGGACCATGGGTCCTGCGAGGCGGAAGGAGCCGCAACGATGTCCATCAACGATCTCCCGGTGCTGTCGGCGCTTCGCACCAAGATGCAGTGGCACCAGGAACGCCAGCGCGTCCTGTCCGAGAACGTCTCCAATTCCGACACGCCCAGTTTCCGGCCACGCGACCTGGTCGAGCCGAAATTCGACAAGACCGGCGTTCCAGCAGGCTCGACGGGGCCCTTGGCCATGGCCGTCACCAGCGCTTCCCACATGACGCCGTCCGGCGCGGCCTCGAGCTTCGACCAGAACAAGAATGCGGGCTTCGAGACCCGCCCTGCGGGCAACGCCGTCAATCTCGAGGAAGAGATGATGAAGTCCGCCAGCAACCAGATGGATTATGCGGCGGTGACCTCGCTCTATTCGAAGAGCCTGCATCTTCTGAAGACCGCGATCGGCAAGGGCTAGAGCTAGAGGAGGTGCATTATGGCCAATGACAGCAGCGACTTTGCCCGTTCGATGGCGATCGCAACCTCCGGGTTGCGCGCACAAGCCGGGCGCATGCGGGTGATCTCGGAAAACATCGCGAATGCGGATTCGACCTCGCAGACCGCCGGCGGCGATCCCTACCGGCGCAAGGTGCCGACGTTCTCCTCCGCGCTCGACCGCACGCTCGATGCGCAAGTCGTCACGCTGGGAAAGATCAAGCCCGACCAGTCCAACTTTCGCGTCAAATACGAGCCGAGCAGTCCGGCTGCGGACGCCAGCGGCAACGTCAAATATCCCAACGTGAATTCGGTGGTCGAGATGACCGACATGCGCGATGCGCAGCGGTCCTACGAGGCCAATGTCAACATCATCAGTGCGACGCGCCGGATGATCCAGCGCACGCTCGACATCCTCAAGAGCTGAACGGGAATCCTAGGCCATGGCAACACCGACAATCGCAGCCAATGCTTACGCCAACCTCGCCCGCGTGCTGGAAAACAGCGGTGCCGGCAAGGGCAGCGAGGCAAACGGGCAATCCTTTGCGTCGATGCTGAAAGACGCCGTCGGCAGCGTCATGGAGTCCGGCCGCAAGTCCGACGCGCAGACGGTGGCGATGGCCGCCGGCAAGGCCAACGTGATGGACGTGGTGACGGCGGTGGCCGACACCGACGTTGCGGTGTCCACGCTGGTCTCGGTCCGCGACCGCGTGATCGCGGCCTATGAAGACATCATGAAGATGCCGATCTGATCTTGGCCTCCGTCGTCATTGCGAGCGAAGCGAAGCAATCCAGAGTCTTTCCGCGGCGGCAGTCTGGATTGCTTCGCTTCGCTCGCAATGACGGGGAGGGACTGTGTGGTCCTCGCCGGAGCGGTGGGGAAGAAGTTTGAATAAGGGAATTCTGTAATGACCGGACCTGAAACCCTCGACGTCGCGCGCGATGCGATCTGGACGATCGTGATCGTGTCATCGCCGCTGATGGTGGTGGGGCTCGTGGTCGGCGTGGTGGTGTCGCTGTTCCAGGCGCTGACGCAGATCCAGGAGCAGACGCTGATCTACGTGCCGAAGATTCTGGCTATCTTTGCCACGATGTTGTTGGCGCTGCCCTTCATGGCCGACGCACTCCATTCCCACATGCTGCGGATATCGTCGCGAATCATCGGCGGCTGAGGCACAATGCCTCGGTCATGCGCATCGACGTCTCGCTGCTGCCGGCGCTCGCCGCGGCCTTCATGCTCGCCTTCGCCCGGGTCGGTGCGATGGTGATGCTGCTGCCGGGGCTCGGCGAGACCAACATCCCGACACGGGTGAAGCTGTCGATCGCGCTTCTGCTCACGCTGATCATCCTGCCGCTGCATCGCGATGCCTACCATGTCGACATGGGTTCGCTTGCGCCGATGCTGGTCTTGATGCTGCATGAGATCGTGATCGGCATCGTGCTGGGCGCAACCGCGCGCGTGACGCTCTCGGCCCTGCAAGTCGCGGGCGCCGTGATCGCGCAGCAGATGGGGCTCGGCTTCGTCACCTCGGTCGATCCGACCCAGGGGCAGCAGGGCGTGCTGGTCGGCAACTTCCTGACCATGCTCGGGGTGACGCTGTTGTTTGCCACCGACAGCCATCATCTGGTGATCGCGGCATTGAACGACAGCTACGCGATCTTTGCGCCGGGCGAGACCGTATCGAGCGGCGACGTTGCTTCGCTTGCCACAAGGGCCTTTTCCGCGGCGTTCCTGCTCGGCTTGCAGCTTTCCGGGCCGTTCCTGGTGTTCGGCCTCGTCTTCAATATCGGTCTTGGCGTGCTGGCGCGGCTGATGCCGCAGATGCAGGTCTATTTCGTCGGCGTGCCGCTGTCGATCTTCGCAGGCTTCATGGTGCTGGCCATGGTGCTCACGGCGATGATGGGCACCTACCTCGATTACTTCATCGGTGTGATGCACCAGATGATGCCGCTCAAGTGACAGGGTGATCGATGGCGGAAGACAACGATCCAGAGAGTCAAACAGAAGACCCGACGCAAAAGCGTCTTGACCAGGCGCTCGAACGCGGCGACGTCGCCAAGAGCCAGGAGATCAATACCTGGTTCATGATCGCGGGCGGCACGCTCGTGATCTCGACCTTCTCCGGGTCGGTCGGCAGCGGGCTTGTGACGCCGATGCGCAACCTGCTCGCCAATTCCTGGATGATCAAGACCGATCCCGGGAACCTGCTTGCGCTGATGCAGCAGGTCGAAGTCGCGGTGCTCGCGGCCGTCGGCATACCCCTGCTGATGCTGGTGCTGGCGGCGATTGCCGGCAACGTGCTCCAGCACCGGCTGGTGTGGTCGGCCGAATCCCTCACGCCGAAATTCAGCAAGCTCTCACCCGCCGCCGGCTTCAAGCGCATCTTCGGCAAGCAGGCGGCCGCGAACTTCCTGAAAGGCATCGGCAAGCTGGTCGTGCTCGGCGTGGTCATGACGGCGATTCTGTGGCCGGAGCGGCATCGCATGGAGGCGATGGTCCATCTCGATCCGTCCGCCATGATGGGCGCCATCACCAGCATGACCGTCCATCTGCTCGGCGCGGTGGTTGCGGCACTCGCGATCATCGCGATCGGCGACTACTTCTTCCAGTATCGCAGCTGGTTCCAGCGGCAGAAGATGTCGCTCCAGGAGATCAAGGACGAGTTCAAGCAGTCCGAAGGCGACCCGCACATCAAGGGCAAGATCAGGCAGTTGCGGCAGCAGCGCTCCAAGAAGCGCATGATGCAGGCGGTTCCAAAAGCCTCGGTGATCATCACCAACCCGACCCACTATTCGATCGCGCTGTCCTACGAGCGCGGCATGTCGGCGCCGATCTGCGTCGCCAAGGGCGTCGACAACCTCGCCTTCAAGATCCGCGAAATCGCGCGCGAGCACGACATTCCGATCGTCGAGAACGTGCCGTTGGCCCGCGCGCTCTACGCCACGGTTGAAATCGACCAGGAAATCCCGATGGAGCACTACCACGCAGTCGCCGAAGTCATCGGCTACGTCATGCGGATGAAGCGCGGATTTAGTGCCGCACGGCAATAAAACCCCCGAAAAGTACCGGAAATGGCCGTAAACTGGGAATCAGCGTACCTTTCGCTCCTGCCGCCCTTGCGCCTGCGGGTCCGATTCAGGCAGGGAGGACCCCACGTGCCCCGTAGCGCCTTGATTCTCTGCCGACAGGCTGTACCAGCGTGAAATGACTGCCGAGACCGACCACGACCTGTCACGCGAGCCCGTTGCGGCGCATGAGCCGTCGCCACGCTCGGGCAGCATTGCGCTGGTGCTGCTGGTAGCCACCGGCCTCGTCGCGGTCGCCATCGGGCTGATGACGCTCGGGCGTGCGCAGGCGCAGCCCTATATCCTCGGCATCCTCGCCGTGCTGGCGATGATCGGCCTGTTCAACCTGTTTGCGTTTGCCGCCGGCATCATCCGCTTCGTCGACCGCAATCTCGACGATCCCGTGATGGGGCGCATCGCCGATCACGCCTTCGATGGTCTCGCGGTCACCGATCCGCGTGGCCATGTGGTCTATTCCAATGCGGCCTATCTGACGCTGACCGGCGCTCCCGGTCCGCAGGACGTCCGTCCCGTCGAGCGCGTCTTCATCGGCAATCCCGACGTCTCCGAAGCGGTGTTCCGCCTGCTCAAGGCGGCCCGCGAAGGCAAGCGGCAGCAGGAAGAGGTGCGCATCTCCGGCCATGACGGCAGCCAGGGCCGCTGGCTGCGGATGCGGGTCCGTCCGCTCGGCACGGGCAAGCGCGAGGCCAAATATGCGGTGTGGTCGATCGCCGACATCACCCGCGACCGCGAACGCCAGGAGGATGTGTTCCAGGAACTTCAGCACGCGATCGAATATCTCGATCACGCGCCGTGCGGCTTCTTCTCGGTCAATCCCGCCGGGGAGCTCGCCTATGTCAACGCGACGCTGGCGAACTGGCTCGACCACGACCTCGCCGAGATCGGTTCCGGCGGCTTGAAGCTCGCCGACATCGTCTCCGGCGACGGCGCCTCGCTGCTCAGCTCGATCGTGGCGGTGCCGGGCGAGGTGAAGACCGAAGTCTTCGACATCGACCTGCGCATGCGCACCGGCAAGACCATGCCGGTGCGGCTCTATCACAAGCTCGCCTTCGGCGCCGACGGCGCGCCCGGGCCGTCGCGCACGCTGGTCATCAGCCGTGCCCGCGACGAGCGCAGCGATCCCGACCGCGCCGCCGAAGTGCGCTTCATGCGCTTCTTCGATCACACGCCGATGGCGATCGCCACCGTCGATCGCGGCGGCAATGTCGTGCGCGCGAATGCCCGCTACGCCAAGCTCGGGCAAGCCCTCGGCCTCGACAGCGCCAGCAAGTCGATCTTCCGCGCGGTCAGTTCGCGCGACCGGCATCTGCTGATCGCGGCCATCAACCAGGCTGCCGAAAACCAGGCCGATATCGCGCCGGTCGAGGTCGCGCTGGAAGGCACCAAGGAGCGCTGGGGCCAGTTCTTCGTCACGCCGGTCGACGGGGGTGAGAACGACGCGGAAGCTGCGATCGTCCATATGCTCGAGACCACCGAGCGGCGCGCGCTGGAGAACCAGATCAACCAGTCGCAGAAGATGGAGACGGTCGGCCAGCTCGCCGGCGGCATCGCCCACGACTTCAACAACGTGCTGTCCGCCATCATGATGGCGAACGACTTCCTGCTGAACGCGCACAAGCCGACCGATCCGTCGTTCCAGGACATCATGCAGATCAAGCAGAACGCGACGCGCGCTGCGACGCTGGTGCGGCAGTTGCTCGCGTTCTCGCGGCGGCAGACTCTGCGGCCGCAGGTGCTCGATCTCGGCGATGCGCTAAGCGATCTCACCATGCTGCTGCGCCGGCTGATCGGCGAGAAGGTTAAGCTCGACCTGATCCACGGCCGCGATCTCTGGCCGGTGAAGGTCGACGTCTCCCAGTTCGAGCAGGTGATCGTCAATCTCGCGGTCAATGCGCGCGACGCGATGCCCGACGGCGGCAAGCTGATCATCCGTACCGCCAACGTTGCCACCGAGGACGCGGGCAAGCTTGCCTACAAGGGCATGCCGGCGGCGGACTATGTCCGGATCGAGGTCGCCGACACCGGCACCGGCATTCCCGCCGACATCCGCGACAAGATTTTTGAGCCGTTCTTCTCCACCAAGGAAGTCGGCAAGGGCACTGGTCTTGGACTTTCGACCGTCTACGGCATCGTCAAGCAGACCGGCGGCTTCATCTACGTCGATTCCGAGCCGGGGCAGGGCACCTCGTTTCACATCTTCCTGCCGCGCCATCATGCGGAGCCGGAGGTGCAGGTCGAGCAGCCGGCGGCGGTGACCCATGGTGCCGCCAAGGACGCCGCGCTTGCGGCGGAAGCCAAGCCGCGCGCCGATCTCACCGGACAAGGCACCATCCTGTTGGTGGAAGACGAAGAGGGCCTGCGCGCGCTGAACGCTCGCGGCCTGCGCTCACGCGGCTACACCGTGGTCGAGGCCGAGAACGGCGTCGAGGCGATGGAGGTGCTGGCGGAACAGAGCGGCGGCATCGATCTCGTCGTCTCCGACGTCGTCATGCCGGAGATGGACGGCCCGAGCTTGCTCAAGGCAATGCGCGAGAAGAACCCCGACATCAAGTTCATCTTCGTCTCCGGCTACGCCGAAGACGCCTTCGAGAAGAGCCTGCCCGAGGGCCAGCAGTTCGACTTCCTGCCAAAACCATTCACGCTCAGCCAGCTCGTGGCGGCGGTGAAGGAGACGATGGCGAAGCAGGGGTGAGGATCAGCTGTCGTCCTGGCGAAGGCCAGGACCCATACCGCGTGATCTATCGGTCGACCCCGGTGCCAATCCCGAACGACCAATCTTCGCAAAACTAACTCTTGGGGGAATGGGTCCTGGCTTTCGCCAGGACGACATCGCGCAGATATCGCGTATAACCCGCCGGTAACCGGCGACCACAGCCCTCCAGATTCCCGCCAAACCCCCGCCAAATATCGACTTTTGCCCCATCCCCGCGACTGAGGGCCGCAGCCGGGGGGTCCGAAACCACCTTCCTTTTTGGTGAAGTCTGCCCATCTTAGGAGCACATCCCCATGCTGGGGATTTGGGAAACGAACATGAATTTCTCGCAATGGTCCCGCCGTCTCGTGAAGACGATCGCCGTGGTGCTGGCGCTCGCGCTGCCGGCCGCGCTGGCGATCTCGTCGGCTGACGCTCGCGTCGGCGGCGGCTTCTCGTCGGGTTCGCGCGGCTCGCGGACCTTCTCGGCCCCGCCGTCGACCTCGACCGCCCCGGGCTCGACCTCGCAGTTCAACCGCACCTTCACCCAGCCGGGCGCCGGCATGAACTCGGCTGCCTCAGCGCCCGCGCGCGGCGGCCTGTTCGGCCGCGGCGGCGGCTTCCTGGGCGGCCTCGCGGCAGGCTTCCTCGGCGCGGGCCTTCTGGGCATGCTGTTCGGTGGCGGCCTGTTCGGTGGCCTCGGCGGCCTGTCGTCGATCCTCGGCTTGATCATCCAGATCGTGCTCGTCGTGTTCGTGGTGCGGTTGGCGATGTCCTGGTGGCAGCGCCGCAACGCGCCGCAGGCGGCCTATGCCGGTGCTGATGCTGGCGCCGGTCCGGGACCGCAGACGAGCTATCGCAGCGGTCTTGGTGGCGGCTTTGGCTTTGGCGCCAACAATGCGCCGCTCGAAATCAAGCCGGACGACTATGAGGCGTTCGAGCGCTTGCTCGGCGATATCCAGGCTGCCTGGTCGAACGAGGACGTTGCAAAACTGCACACGCTCGCGACGCCGGAAATGGTCTCCTATTTGGAGAAGGATCTCACAGAGAACCGCGCGCGCAATGTCGTCAACAAGACGTCCAACGTGAAGCTGTTGCAGGGCGACCTCGCTGAGGCCTGGCGCGAAGGCGAGACCGACTATGCGACGGTGGCGATGCGCTTCGCGCTCACCGACAAGACGGTCGACCGCAACACCGGTGCGATCGTCGCCGGCAGCGAGCAGCCCGGCGAGATCACCGAAGTCTGGACGTTTGCCCGCCGCCCGGGCAGCGCATGGGAATTGTCGGCGATCCAGCAGACCAACTGATCGCTCGCGACATCAGAAACCAGGGCGTCGTGCTCCGGCACGGCGCCTTTTTCTTTGAGCCGCCTATATCCTGATACGGCAGACCATTTGCGCGAAGCATTTAATTGCTTGTTGCCCGCGCCGAGCTCCCGCAATTTCGCTCCTGCTAGTTAGAGAAGGAGATATTCGGTGAGTCAGTCTGTCGCGCGCTCCAGGACCAATCACGAAACCATCGCCTGGAATTCGTCCCTGCCGCTGGAGGCGATCGAAACGGCGTATGACCGGATCGAGGCCGAGCGCGACCGCAATTGCTGGATCTATCTCCGCCCGCGGGAGGAAGCGCTCGAAGCATGTCGCAAGCTCGTGGCGCGCGCGCGGACAGGCGAAAATCTTCCGCTGCTCGGTATTCCCTTTGGTGTGAAGGACAATATCGATGTCGAGGGAATGCCGACCACTGCCGCATGCCCGGCGTTCAGCTATACGCCGTGGCATTCCGCGCACAGCGTCGAACGCCTCACCGCGGCCGGCGCAATTTGCCTTGGGAAGACCAATCTCGATCAGTTCGCCACAGGCCTGTCCGGCGCGCGTTCGCCCTATGGCCCCTGCGCGTCGGTTGCCGATGCGCGCTATATTGCGGGCGGCTCCAGTTCCGGGTCCGCGGTCGCCGTGGCGGCCGGGCACGTTGCGTTCGCGCTCGGCACCGATACCGGCGGGTCAGGCCGCATACCTGCCGGCTTCAACAACATCGTCGGGATCAAGCCGACCGTCGGGCTGGTGTCATCACGCGGGCTGGTGCCGAATTGTCCGACGATCGATTGCGTTTCGGTGTTCTGCAATACCGTCAGCGATGGCGAGGCGATCCTCGAAATTATCGAAGGGTTCGATTTCGAAGATCCCTACAGCCGACTGCCCAAGGCCTTTTCTTTCGCCAGCGGGACGGTGCCATCGTTCCGGTTCGGCCGCATTGCGTCGGCCGATCTCGAATGCTTCGGCATGCCGGAATGCGGCGAGCTCTATGAGCGCGCCTGCGCGCGTTTTGCGCAGATCGGAGGAACAGCGATTGAGGTGGACTTCGCCCCGTTCCGCCAAGCCGGGGAATTGATGTTCAGCGGACCCTGGGTCGCGGAGCGGCACTCGGCCATCGCTTCGCTTATGGACATCGATTCCGGCTTCCTGCTTGATGTCACAAGGACCGTGCTGGGCTCAGCCGCCGGCTATTCGGCAATCGACACGTTTGGTGCCATTCACCGGTTGCACCGGCTTCGCCGCGACGCCGAGGCGATCTTTGCGGGGATTGATGCGCTGGTGGTCCCGACCGCACCGCGGCCGTTCACGCTGGAGGAGATGGATCGCGATCCGCTCACCCTGAACAATCGCCTCGGCTACTACTCCTACTTTGCCAATCTGCTCGATCTCTGCGGCGTGGCGGTTCCGAACGCGACACTGCCGAACGGCATGCCCATGGGCGTGACCCTGCTGGCGCCGGCCTGGCATGATCGCGCGCTGATCGGACTGGCACGGCGGTTCGAGGCCAGTGCAGGCCAAGCGGCGTTCGAAGTGAAATCTGGCGGCTGAAGGGCGGGTATTATTCCGTCTCCTGCCCGAGCATCGAAAGATCCAGGATCGAAATCACGGATCTGTCGTACCTGATCACGCCTTCCTCCTGGAGCCGCGCGAGTTGCACCGTCACCCATTGGCGGGTGGACCCGATGAGATTGGCGAGATCGCCGTGGGTAAACGGCATGCCGACGACGATCTCGTTGTCGCGCTTCACGCCGTAGACGTGCGACAGGAAGATCAGCAGGCTATGCAGCCGCTCGGTTACCGAGCGCGTCCCGAGCATCTGGGCCATCGCCGAATAGCATCTCGCCTTGAAGGCCAGGGCATCCAGCAAGGCGACGGCGATCGCCGGCGATTCCAGCGCAAGCCGCCGTAGCGCCGGCCCGGGCATGAACGTCATCCGGCTGCGTTCGGCCGCAACCGATGTCCACATGTGCGGGCCCGTTCCGAATATGTCGGGGCCGCCGACAAAGTTGCCGGGAAACCAGTAGGCGAGTGTGACCTCGCGCCCCGACGGCGCCGCATAGTAGCTGCGTATGCGCCCCTCGCTGATCAGGTAGATCCCGGCCTGTGCGTCGCCCTGCGACCAAACCAGCTGGCCGGCTTCCAGGGCCTTCTCGCGTCCGATCGCACGCAAGCGATTGCAATCAGCCCGGTTGAGACCGTCCAGCAAGCCGGGCAGCGGCCTGACGAGATTGTCCGATTCAGCCAGCATCACACCTGCCGCTATCGCGCTGTTCGCCCTGTGCATAGCCGGCTCCGCTGTGAGACCCGGCATCGATTATTCAAGAACCATGCCAGCGCGCTGCGGTCGGCTTCTCGATCTGCGCGTTCTTTGCGAGTTCTTGGCGATCAGCTCGCGTCCGACTGATTGAACGCCCGCAACCCTTCTGCGCGGATGACGTCGAGACAATCCTTCTTGAGGGAAAGATAAATTGGCTCGACCATGATAGAGCTCGACCGCGGGCGCGGCAGCTTGACTGCGACTTCGCGCAGGATGCGGCCGGGCCCCGCGCTCATGATGAGAACGCGGTCGGCCAGCACGATGGCTTCATCGATGTCATGCGTGACGAACACGATTGTCGCCTTGATCCGGTCGCGCAGCTCCAGCAGATTGTCTTGCATCACCGCCCGGGTCTGCGCGTCGAGGGCCCCGAAGGGCTCGTCCATGAGCAGCACGCGGGGCTGATTGGCCAGTGCTCGCGCGATCGCGACGCGCTGTTGCATGCCGCCGGACAGGGTGTTCGGATAGGCGTCTGCGAAACGCTTGAGACCGACCATCGCGATCAGATCGTCGGCGATGGCATTCGCCTCCGTCCTGGACTTCCCAAGCATTCTGGGGCCGTGAGCGATGTTCCTGCGGACGGACTTCCAGGGGAAAAGATGCGGCTGCTGGAACACCATGCCCACGTCGGGTCGCGGGCTGTAGACACGCGAGCCCTCGACCAGGATGTCGCCTTCAAACGGCACCTCCAGTCCGGCGATCGTATTGAGCACCGTCGACTTGCCGCAGCCGGAGGGCCCGACGATGCAAACGAACTCGCCAGGTGCCACGTCAAAGGAAACGCGATCCACCGCGATGGTCTGCCCGCGGTTGGTGTCAAAAACGATGCTCAGGTTCGAGACTTGAATGGCCGGTTGTTTCCGCGCCGACTCGACGGAGGCTGACGAACTTGCCAGAGCCAGTTTCATGATCGATCGAGGTCCCGACATCAACGCCACCAGACAGTACGTTCCGCAAGAGCCGCAAACAGCCGGTCGGCAATGAACGAAATCAACCCGAGCGTTGCGAGCCCGCCCATGACCTGGCCCGTTTGCAAATTCTGCTGCGCAATCTCGATCCTGTAGACGATGCCGGCGAAAGCACCTGCAAGTTCGGCCGCGACAAGCGTGTAAAAGGAGATGCTGACGGCGGTGCGCAACCCGACCACGATGTAGGGAAGCGCGCCCAGCAGCACGATCTCTTGGAGCATCTGCCGCCGGGGCGTGCCGAGCATCAACGCCGCCCGAATCAGGCCGCGGTCGACCTTCTGCACGCCGATATGGGTCGAAAGCCAAACCGTGAAGAACACGCCCCATACGACGAGGAACAGTTTTCCCGTCTCCGACAGGCCGAACCAGAGGATGACGATCGGCACGAAAGCAATCGGCGGAATTGGCCGCAGGATATGGAATAACGGGGACAGCAAGCTCGAAATAATAGGGAATTGGCCGGTGAGGATACCAAGCAGGATGCCGAGCGCGCCGCCCACGATGAATCCCGTGGTCACGCGAAAGAGGCTGGCCAGCAGATCGCCAAGGAACTGTCCGCTTCGTATCCACTCAAGGACGGCCGCAGCGACCACCGTCGGCGGTGGAAACAGCACCATGTTGACGGTCCCGGAACGTGAGACCAGTTCCCAGAGGCCGATGAACAAGGGAAGCGAAAGCGCTCCGACCAGAATATTGAGGCGGCGAAGACGAGCTGAATCCGGCCGCCGACCGCGACCGTCAGTGCGGAGAGCAATCTCTAGTCGTGCTGAAGTGCCGTCCTGCATGGCTGTGCGGGCGCCTATTTCCACGAAAGGGTGACGCGTTCGGGGGCGACCTTCTTCAGCGGCTCGGTGACGACGACCTTGCTGAAGTCGGGCATCGCCGCTCCCGGAGGATGGTTGCCGCTCTCGAGGCGCCATGCGGAGTGGGTCTTGAGAATTTCGATCAGCCGGTCGTCGAGACGCACCCGGTAAACGTAGTCGGCCCAGATGGGGGCGAGTTCGTCCCGCTTCATGCCGACCGCGTCCGCCACGACCGTGATCGCTTCATCCGGGTGTGCCTTCATCCAGACCTCGGCATCGATCAGTGCGGCGATGAACTTCTCAACCACCGCAGGGTTGGCGTCCAGATAGGGCCTCATGACGACGATGTTGAACGTCTCGGAGTAAGTGCCCGTTGTATCGAGCTCAGCGATGGCTTCGCCCAGGGCCTTCTTCGCGTTGGCGATGTGGGGTTCCCAAGTGTCGAACGCATCGATGCTTCCTGCTGCAAGTGCCGGCAGCATTTCCTGCGGCCGCAGGTTGACGAGGGTGACATCCTTGGGGGTCAATCCCGCCGACTTCAACAAAGTCGCCGTGTAAACCTCGCTGCCGGTGCCGGCAGTGAATGCGATTCGCTTGCCGCGAAGATCTGCCTTGGTCTTGATGCCGGCCTTGGCCGCAACGACCGTCTTGAGGTCGGAATACTCCATGCCGGCGACGAAGGCGATGGGCTGGTTTGCCATTGCCGAAGCGGTGACCGGCGCCTCCGCCGTCGTCGCGATGTCCGCGCCGCCCCCGGCCACGGTGTCCAGGCACTGCTTGCCGGACGTGAAGTTCGAGACCGCGATGTCCAGTCCGTTCTTTTCGAAAATCCCCTTCGATTTGGCGACGATCGCAAGGCCGGAGATCGGTCCGAGGTTTTGCGCAAGCCGGGCTTTGAGCAATTCCGCGGCCGAGGCGCAGTCCGGACCGATGGCAAGGCAGCAAAGCGCGGCATAGCCGGCAATTGCCGCGATCGGGCGGACGGTGTTCCAGTGCATGACGATCTCCCCTCGCGCCGCGCCCGGCGGCAGCCCCGATAATCGCGGATACCGCCCTGAACGGTTCCGCAACAGACTCCCGCATCCTCCCCTGGGCGATCGCTTGAGGATCGGCCCACGTCGGCATGCTCGCCCGGCGCTACGGTCTCGGGAAGCAATTAATCGACATGGCGTTCGGGGCGACCGGTCCCGCGCCGCTCGAGGTGACGCGCGTGCCCGCCGGAATAATGCCCGTCGTGATGGGTTCATGTCAGGAGATCAAAGCTGGGCTGGCCAGGGGCAGTCGCAGGAACAACCGGGAGGATAGGATGAGCATTATTGCCAGGGTCATCGTGCCAGCAGGCGTTGCGCTCGCGGTCTTCGTAAGTCCAGCGGTGCGGGCTCAGTCGGCCGACATGACGTTCTTCGTGACCTCGAGCGGGCCGGGTAAGGGTGCCGATCTTGGCGGCCTCGACGGTGCCGACGCCCAATGCCAGAAGCTCGCGCAATCGGCCGGTGCGGGCACCAGGAGTTGGCGAGCCTATCTCTCGACGCAGGCTGCCGACGGCAAGCCGGCCGTCAACGCGCGCGACCGCATCGGCAAGGGACCGTGGCAGAATGCGAAGGGCGCCGCAGTCGCCAAGGACGTGGCCGATTTGCACAGCGCCAACAAGATCAACAAGGAAACAGCGCTGACCGAGAAGGGCGAGATTGTGAACGGCTATGGCGACCAGCCCAATCGGCACGATATTCTCACGGGATCGCAGCCCGACGGCACCGCGTTTGTGGGCTCCGACGACCGCACCTGCAAAAACTGGACGTCGAGCACGCAAGGCGCCGCGATGCTCGGCCACTCCGACATCAACGGTCCTGCGACCAATCCGACGGTCAAATCCTGGAACTCCGCACACCCCTCGCGCGGACCCGATGGCGGCTGCTCGCAGGCTGATCTGAAGAGCACCGGCGGTGACGGACTGCTGTATTGTTTTGCGGTGAACTAAGACACTGAGCTCCCTCATTCGTCCTTGCGAGTGTAGCGAAGCAATCCAGACTGTCTCCGCGGAGGGACTCTGGATTGCTTCGCTGCGCGCGCAATGATGGAGTGTTCAGCGAGAGTCACTCCGTCCCACGCTGACGGAACCCGATGACGCATGCTACATTGATAGCAATCGCCCCCACCCGCACGGACCCCCCATGAAATACGAGCTCTATTACTGGCCCGAGATCCAGGGCCGCGGTGAATATGTGCGGCTGGCGCTGGAGGAGGCGGGTGCGGTTTATCTCGACGTCGCGCGGGGGCCGCGCGGCAGCGGTGCGATGATGAAGATGATGGACGCGCATAAGGGCACGCCGCCGTTTGCGCCGCCGTTCCTGAAGGCCGGAAAGCTCGTCATCGGCCAGACCGCGAATATCCTGCTCTATCTCGGCGCCCGCCACGGGCTTGCGCCGAAGACGGAAGCCGGCAAACTCTGGGTGCACCAGCTCCAGCTCACCATCACCGATTTCGTGCTGGAGATCCACGACACCCATCACCCGCTCGGACCCTCGCTCTATTACGAAGACCAGAAGCCGGCGGCGAAGAAGCGCACGGCCGATTTCTGGAGCGAGCGCGTGCCGAAATATCTCGGCTATTTCGAACAGCTTCTCGACGACAATGGCGGCACTTATGTCACCGGGCGCAGGCTGACTTACGTCGATCTCTCGCTGTTCCAGATTATCGACGGCCTGCGCTACGCCTTTCCGAAGCGCATGAAGGCGTTCGAAGGCGACATCCCCGGCCTCGTCAGCCTGCACGACCGCGTGGCGGCGCGGCCGAACATCAAGGCCTATCTCGCAAGCGAGCGCCGCATCCCCTTCAACGAGCAGGGCATCTTCCGCCGCTACAAGGAGCTCGACAGCTAAGCTACCACACGCCCGGGAGCAGCCGATAGCGCACCCGCGTCGCATAGTCAGCATAGCCGGGCAGGCCCTCGCGCAGCGTGCGCTCCTCAATGCGGATGCGAACCGTAAACAGCACGAGAAAGACCGGCGCCATCGCAAGTCCCCACCATGAGCCGAGTATCAGCGATACGCCGGCAAAGAACAGGATCATGCCGCTGTACATGGGGTGACGGACATGGGCGTAGGGTCCGGTCGAGATCACGCGCTGTGCGCGCTCGGCTTGCAGCTTCACTACCGGTGCTGCGAACGAGTTCTCGCGGAATACCCACAGCGTGAACAGCGTCGAGGCGAGGTACAGCACGACGCCGAGCGCGTGCAATGCGAGCGGCATGTGTGATGCAAGATGGCGCCGGTCGAGCCCCATCGCGACGAGCCAGCCCAGCATCGCCGCGATGAACACGACCATGAAGGCCTTGTCGGCGGCCGGCTGGCCTTTCTGAAGAACGGGCCGCAGACGCTCGGCCAGAAGTGCCGGATCGATCCGGTACAGCCACCAGCCGCAGAGCGGGCCAAGCAAAACAGAGATGACGAGGAACGCCCAGGCGCCAGGCCAATGCAGCGTGCCGGCGGCGGCGAACAGCAGCGCACCCATCGCGGCGATGAGAATCGTGTTCTGCAAGAGCAGGCGTGCGATCATGCGCGGTTCCCCGGGCAGTCTTGCACGAGTATAGCGTCGCTATCCGGCAAAGATGCGGCCGGAGACGCGAAAGGCCCGATCAGCCGGATCGGGCGATCCATCGCAGGCCAGCCGGATCAGGCCAGCTGATCGATCCGCGTGCCCTGGCCCGGCGGCAGCGGCGCGGGCGGCGTCGGCTGATGGGTCGGGTCGTTGTCGTTGGTCTTGGCCTGGTCGTCCTGCTGCTTGGTCGTGTCGTAGCTCGGGACCACGATCGTTACAGGAGGCGGCGCAACGCTGGAAACGCTCATCCACAAATCCTCACAGGTTGAAACAATTGATCCTGCCCTGCGGGCGACGAAACTTCCGTCAAGCCAATCGTTAAAATGCGATGGATCTGGCGAGGCACTGCTCCTGTTTCCGCGAGCGCTCGATTCGCAATGACGGAGTGTGTGGCGGGCGGCGTCGCGATACGGCCGGACTATGTCCGCGGTAACCGGACTATGCCCCACGGTCAGCGTGCGTGCGCGCCTACTCGTCCTTCGGCCGCGTGATCGTGATCGCGGCGTCCGTTTTCGTACGCGTGCACTCCATGTTGAGGCGCTTGTAGCGCATCGACACCTTGTCGCCGCGCAACAGGCCCATGCGCTTCAGGCAGCGTGTCGCGCCGGTCGTGGTGTCGTCCTTCGGCAGCGTGAAGGTGATGGCTGCGGCGGATGCGACCAGATCAAAAAACTTCGGCGTCGGCTTGCGATCGCCCTTGGCATAGAGCTCGTTGGAATAGGTCTGTCCCTGGGCCTGGCAGCCGAGCGACAGCTCCTTCGCCGCCGGGTGGGTCAGATAGATGATGTTGGCGGCCTTGAAGTTGACCTTCAGCCCGTCGATGCCGCTCGCGAGCTGCTTGGCGATGTCGTCGCACTGGTCCGCACGCGCAGGCGCGGCGAGGGTGACAAGGCCGGTGATTGCGGCGGCGACCAGAATCGCGCCGCGGACGTTCAGTTTGAAAATCATGATGAAAAGCCCCTTGAAGGGCGTATTCAAGCGTCGGCGCGCGCGAAGTGCAAGGGTGAGCAGGTGCATTTCCACGGGCGGAGTGGCTGTTCTAGCTCGTCCGGCGTGCTATGTTGGCCCTATGACAAAGCTCCTAGAAGAGGCTATTCGCCAAATCGAGCAACTTCCGGAAGGTGAGCAAGACGCCGCAGCCGGCGCGTTGTTGGACTACGCAGAAGTGCGTCGCCGGATCGCTGATCCAAACCGCAAATTGCTCTCTCTCTCGCCGAGGCCCGCGCTCGCGTCGAGCGCTTCGGCTCGTAAATGTCGATGGACCTTGTCTTCGACGATCAGGCTATCGCTGATCTCGAGGGCATCTTCAACTGGATCGCGCAAGACAGCCCTGTCGCAGCGAAGAAGGTTACGGACCGACTTTTCAAGAGTATCGGACTGCTGACTTCCTTTCCTTTCATGGGGCACGCTGGCCTGGTTCTATGAATGGGTGGTGCCACGATTGCCCTATCTCGTGGTCTATCAGGTCGATGAACTACACCGCCGGGTTGTGATCGCTGCGGTCTTTCACGGCGCACAGGAACGAGGCGTTTAGGAGGGCCGCCGGTAGATGTTGCCCCCTATGCGAGAGCGGGACGACCGTCGGCGATTCGCTCCCTTCCCTTTGCGGCAAAAAAGCTTAGAACGCTTCTATGCTAGGGGCCCGCGCGAGGGCTCCAAAACCCGAGACCCGCCCCATGAACGCTCCCTCCGCTTTCCCCGACCAGTCAAAGCCCGTTCCGCCCTACAAGCACACCCCGCTGTTCCCGCTGGGCAAGGACGAGACGCCCTACAAGAAGATCACGGCCGAGGGTGTCCGGGTCGAGAAGGTTTTGGGCAAGGATATGCTGGTGGTATCGCGCGAGGCGCTGCGGGCGCTGTCGGAGGCGGCTTTCGGCGACATCAACCATTACTTGCGGCCCGGCCATCTCAAGCAGCTCCGCGCGATCCTGGAGGACGGCGAGGCGAGCCCGAACGACAAGTTTGTCGCGCTGGACTTTTTGAAGAACGCCAATATCGCCGCCGGCGGCGTGCTGCCGATGTGCCAGGACACCGGCACCGCGATCATCATGGGCAAGAAGGGTTGCAACGTCATCACCGACGGCGACGACGAAGCTGCGCTGTCGGAAGGCGCGCGCGATGCTTACCTGCGCCGCAATTTGCGCTACTCGCAGGTCGCGCCGCTGTCGATGTACGAGGAGAAGAACACCGCCAACAACATGCCGGCGCAGTGCGAGATCTATGCCGAGGGCAATGACGCCTACAAGTTCATGTTCATGGCGAAGGGCGGCGGCTCCGCCAACAAGAGCTTCCTGTTCCAGGCCACGCCCTCGGTGCTGACCAAGGACCGGCTGCTCGCTTTCTTGAAGGAGAAGGTCTTGACGCTGGGCACCGCGGCATGCCCGCCCTATCACCTCGCGATCGTGATCGGCGGCACCTCGGCCGAGCTCTGCATGAAGACGGTGAAGCTGGCGTCCGCCCGCTATCTCGATGCGCTGCCGACGCACGGCTCGCCCGATGGCAACGCGTTCCGCGATCTCGAGATGGAGCAGGAAATTCTGAAGATGACGCAGTCGCTCGGCGTCGGCGCGCAGTTCGGCGGAAAGTATTTCTGCCACGACGTGCGCGTGATCCGCCTGCCGCGTCATGGCGCCTCGCTGCCGATCGGGCTCGGCGTGTCCTGTTCGGCCGATCGCCAGGTGCTCGGCAAGATCACCAAGGACGGCGTCTATCTCGAGGAGCTCGAGCATAACCCGGCGCAATATCTGCCGCAGGTCGAGCAGTCGCTCGGCGGCGAGGTCGTCAAGATCGACCTCAACCAGCCGATGAAGGACATTCTGGCGACGTTCTCGAAAAACCCGATCAAGACCCGGGTCTCGATGACCGGCACCATGATCGTGGCGCGCGACTCCGCGCATGCCAAGCTGCGCGAGCGGCTGGAGAAGGGCGAGCCGCTGCCGGATTACTTCAAGAACCATCCGGTCTATTACGCCGGCCCGGCCAAGACGCCCGAGGGCTACGCTTCCGGCGCGTTCGGCCCGACCACGGCAGGCCGCATGGATTCCTTCGTCGATCAGTTCCAGGCCGCCGGCGGCTCGATGGTGATGGTGGCGAAGGGCAATCGCGCGCCTGCGGTGCGCGAAGCCTGCAAGAAGTATGGCGGCTTCTATCTCGGCTCGATCGGCGGTGCGGCGGCGAACCTCGCCGAGCACTGCATCAAGAAGGTCGAGGTGCTCGAATATCCCGAGCTCGGCATGGAAGCGATCTGGCGCATTGAAGTCGTCGACTTCCCCGCGTTCATCATCATTGATGACAAGGGGAATGACTTCTTCAAGGAGTTGAATTTGGGCTAGCTTGCTTTCCCGCTTGCGGGAGAGGTCGGATCGCCTCGGCGATGCGAAGCATCGTCCGGTGCGATCCGGGGGTAAAGGTCTCACGGAAGTCTTACGCGGGGAGTGGGGCGAGGGAGAAGATCAAGCCTTCACGCCCGTGAACGGAAAACTGCCCATCGGGCCGATGCCCATTTCGCCGCTCATGCTGTCGCCGGAAATCTTTCCGATGAACTCGAGCGTCAACGGCATCGGATTGGTGATGGAAACCTTCCAATTGACGGCGTCGCCGCTGATGGTGCCGTCGAAGATCTCGGCGGTATTGCCTTCCGCGCCCTGCGTGCCCGTCAGCGTGCCGCCGGAGCTCAGCAGGGTCAGCGTCGCCTGGCGCTCGCCCATGGGCGTGGTCATGGTCAGATTCCAGTTGCCGTCTACGGCCATTCGCGTCTCCCGAACAGATCCCGGCGGGCCACGACGATCCGCAGCCAGTCCTGGGCCGAGCGTATAGCGCAACTCGCGGTGGCCGCCTAACGCCCCGTTGAGGCGATCAAGCGCGGGCGGCGGCGCGCCGGCGGCTGGTGACGACGAGCCGGAGCACGACATACTGCACCGCAAAGGCCAAAATCTTGGCGCCGCCGGCAACCACCGAGATGTAGAACGCCCACAGTTTCAGATCGCCGGTCGAGGCGACCGCGATCGTGCCGGCGCCGATTGCGAACATCAGCGCAGCCCAGGCATAGCCCGCGGCCGTCACATATTCCGGCGCGGTCTCCGTGACGATCGGCGGCATGTAGCGCAGCATCCAGCCGCGCTTGAGCATGATCGCGCCGATTGCGAAATGCGCGATCGAGGGTTTCGCCAGCATGAAGCGGGGATCGTTGGTCAGCAGCGTGATCGTGCCCAGCACGACGACGAGCGCGAGGCTCGCGTAGGTCATGTAGCTGAGCTGCTGTTTCCTGACGCGGGCATAGATCACTTGCGCGATCGCGCCGGCAATCGCCACCGACGTCGCCAGGATGACGTTGTCGGTGATGAGATAGATCACCAGGAAGACGATGGCCGACAGGAAGTCGGAGGCGAGGCGGGCGAATACGTCCTTCATCGTCGATCCCTGTCAGTGCCTGTTCGGCAGCGCGCCGGCCGGCGCACCGTACTTGATCTGGCGATATTCGGGATACCACTTTGTGAAGTAGATCGCGCTGTTGCGGGCGGCGAAGGCGACCGCGAGACCCAGCCAAACCGGCAGGCCCGGGAAGTAGAGCAGCACGATGTTGGCGGCCATCATCAACAAGGCGGCGGCGGTCCATGCGCTTGTGATGATGTAATTGGCGGTGAGAAAGCCGGGCATCGCCGCGGTCTCGGCCGGAACGGATTCGATCGCATATTGCAGCGTGAAGGGACGGCGCGCGAGCATTGAGCCGAGCGAAATGACAAAGATGCCGATATCGACCGAGAGCTTGACACCGAGCGTGCCGAGCTTCGAATCGAACAGCGCGAGGGTGAGGCCGATTGCGGCGAACAGGATCGCCGAGCCCGCGGCTAAAATCTTCACCGAGCGGCCGCGCACAACGTCGATCGCGATTGTCGCGAGGCAGATCGCGGAGGCCGCGAACACGCTGATGGTGGCCGACGTCGCGAACATCAGGAAAGTGTAGACGCCATAGGGGGCAAGGATCAGGAAAATCGTCATGGGCCGCCTCGGTCGAGCCAATCTTTACGGTGTAAAGATAACTAGTTCAGCGCCGGCACTGGGTCAAGCGAAATCTTTACAGTGTCAAAATGACGTGAATGACTTGTAAAAACTGAATTGTTGCAATGGCTTGATCCGAGATTTCGTCGGCGACCGCGGCCCAGGGCAGGCGCGACAGGATGGTCAGCGCGCAAGAGATCAAGAGGCCGATGGTCAGGAAGATGCCGCCGCCGCGGCAGATCAGGAACCGCAGCGATCCCGGCGTCGCGTACATGCCGAGCGGATGCAGCAGCCGCGACAGCAAAAGGGCGCCCATCAGCATGTGGATGCGCAAGGGCGACGCGCCGGACATTTCGAGCAGCGCGACCATCAGTGCGATGATGGGGACGTATTCCATGAAATTGCCGTGGGCGCGGATCGCGCTGCGCAGGCTCGCATTGCCGCCGTCGTTGAAGGGAGCCTCGCTGCTCCTCCGCAGCCGGATCACCTGGAGCGCGAGCGTTGCGTAGATCAAGGCGAGGATGGCGAGATAGTTCGCGGTGATCGCGGGCATGTGCATGCGAAGCCTCCCTGGTGATGCATCCGCAACGACGGGGAGGGAGCTACTGCGCCCCCACCCAATTGCCGTGAAAGCCGTCCGGCACGCGATGGCCGAGCTGCACCAGCGCGGCGGGCCCGGCCTCGATGTCGGTGGCGTTGAACACGGCGAGGTCGCTGCGGTTTTCACGCGCGCGCCAGACCACCGCCAGCAGCCAGCCGTCGCCTTCCGCCGCATCCTTCGATCGCTCGACGAACACCGGTTCGGAGATGGTGTCGCCGGTCGGCAGCAGATAATGGCCGAGTCGCGTTCCATTGCCGTCGACATGAACGATGCCGGACAGCGCGCCGAACCTCGGCAGTTTTGGATTAGCGCAGGCGTACCAGCCGTGCCGGCTCTTCAGCCCGGCGCGGCGATCGTCGATGCGCGGGAATTCGCCGGTGAGATCGTCGAGATAAGTCTGCTGGAAGCGGTCGGTATTGCCTGAGAGATCGAAGGTCCAGCGGCAATGGCGCGCAAAGGATTTCTCGGGATTGGTCGGCCGCCCGTCAGGATGCGGAAACAGCGGCGCCTCCTCGAACTGCATGACGTCGGCGATGATGCGGTTGCCGTCCTCCCAAGCATTCATGATGTGGAAGACGTAGCAGGCTTCACCGCGGAACCAGACGATGTCCTTTGCCGTGCCGCTGCGCTTCATCACGCCGACATAGGCGCCTTTCTCCGGCTCCCAGGCGTAAGGCGGCCGCCCGCTCGTCGCGCGCTCCATGCTGCCGGTGATGGGCAGGATCGGAAACAGCACGTGGTTCTCGGTGACAATGAAGTCGTGCACCATGCTGGCATAGGGCGCCTCGAAGCGCTCGAAGCGCGTCGCCTTGCCGGACGCATCGATCGATCCGTAGGAGAGAGCTGATGTCAACGGCCCCGCCGCATTATAGCCGAAGAACACCAGCTCGCCGGTGATGGGATCGATCTTCGGATGCGCGGTAAAACTGCCGGCGACGCGACCCTGATAATTGTGATAGCCGCGTGTTGCGAGCGTGCCCGGCTCGATCTCGGTCGGCAGATGCGCCTCTTCCAGCGCGAGCAGCTTGCCGGCATGGAAGATGATGTTGGTGTTGGCGACGCCGCCGTCGGTGAGGTCTGCCGGCGCATCCGGCAGCTTGCGGCCGAATCCGCCAAACAGCGCGCGGCCGGCATCGTGCTCGGCGAGCCATTTCGGCGTTCGGACCCAGCGGTTGCGGTAGCTGGCGCGCCCGCTCTCGAGGCGAAAGGCATGCAGCATGCCGTCGCCGACGAACCAGTGCGCGCCGGGCGCCTCGAACTGCGGATTGGGGCCGTTGCGATAGAGAGTGCCGTTGAGTTCGCGCGGCAATTCGCCAATGATCTTGAGGACAGGCGCATCCGCCTCGAACGGGATCGGCGCGATATTGTTGCGGCGCTCAGCGGTGGCGTCCTGTTGCACGGCGCATCTCTCCCTTATCTTTACATCGTAAAGATGAGATAGTGCCGACCGCTTCATTCGTCAAGCGAAATCTTTACACTGTCAATATTGCGTCATATAGCTTGGCCCATGGGCAAGAGCGACACCAAGACAGAAACGGCGCGCCTCGCGCGCCCCCCGAAGAAGACGGCATCGGCAGCACGTCCGGCGCGACGCCAGGCGAGCGCGAAGGCCGAGACGCCCTATCACCACGGCGCCCTGCGCGAGGCGCTGCTCCAGGCTGCCGAACGCGTGCTGGAACGCGACGGGTTGGCTGGCCTGACGCTGCGCGCGGTCGCACGCGAGGCGGGGGTCTCGCATGCCGCGCCGACGCATCATTTCGGCGACCTCACCGGGCTCGTCAGCGAGCTCGCAGCGATTGGCTTCCGCCAGTTCAATGCGGCGATGGCATCGGCGTGCGACTCCGCGACCACGTCGCTGTCGCGCGCGCTGGCGCGGCCAAAGGCCTATGTCGCCTATGCCCAGGCCCATCCCGGCATGTACGGGCTGATGTTCCGCACCGAGCGTCTCGACTATTCCAGGCCGTCGCTGCACGAGGCGGCCGAATCCTCCTTCGCCGGGCTTGCCAACGCGATCGGCGCGATGCGGCAGGAGCAGATCAGCGGCGATGCGCTGACAATCGAGCAGGGCGCCGCGATCGCACGGGCCTGGTCGATGGTGCACGGCTTCACCATGCTGCTGCTGGACGGGCGGCTCGAGGATATTTTGGAGCGGCTGCCCGCGGGCACGACGGCCGAGCAGCTGCTGGAAGCGATTCTGAAGTCGACCGTGACAGGAAAGCTGCCGGCTTAGCGCCGCAGTCTTTTGGCTGTATTGTAGATGCTGCTCACGGATTGGGCGCCTGCAAGGGCAAACATGATGCGCGGATGTCCGGGAACTCCACGCTTCGGACATCTTCATTGTGGGCAAGGTTCAAACAAGCGCGGGAGATACCTGACAGCGGCACGGAATCGTTCTAGAAGAGCGACTTCGCTTGGGCTCACTCAGCCTCGTTCGCGTCCTCCTTACTTCTGATCATGCCAGCCATCTCGTCGCAAAAGCCCTATCGCGTCGGCCGCTCCAAGACCGGGCTTGGCCTCTTCGCCACCAAACCGATCAAGAAGGGGACCCGGATCATCCGTTATTACGGACCGATCCTGGATTCGCGCATCCCCGAGCATGACGACATCGAGAACAAGTATTTGTTCGAGCTGAACGGCCGCTGGACCATCGACGGCTCGGTGCGCAAGAATCTCGCCCGCTACATCAACCATTCCTGCCGGCCCAACTCCGAATCCGACGTCCGCCCGCGCGAGCGCAAGGTCTTCATCCGCGCCATCAGGAACATCGAGCCGGGCGACGAGATCAACTACGATTACGGCACCGACTATTTTAAAGCCTATCTGAAGCCGATCGGCTGCAAGTGCCCCTCCTGCGAGGCCAAGCGCAAGAAGCTGCGTGCCGAAGAGCGGGCCGAACGCGCCAAGGTGAAGGCCCGCGCGGAGCGTAAAGCGCTGAAGGCGGGCGCGAAGGGCGCCGCGGCGAAAAAGAAGAAGCTGAACGGCAAGCATTTCGCCGGCAAGGTCGGCCGGGCGAAGGCGTAGCTTCTCTCGATCACGGCTTGCTTCCGCCACCTGCATCAAGCGTCGTCCGCACGGCCGAGGCCAGCTCGGCAGGCCGGAACGGCTTGCGCAAGAACGGTGCAGTCCCCATCGCCGCTTCCAGCGCAGCGGAGTCAGCATAGCCGCTGACGAACAGGACGGGCAGGGATGGCTGCACGGCCCGCGCCGCCTTGACGACCTCGGCGCCATTGGTGCCCGGCATCGAAAAGTCGATGATCATCAATTGCGGGTTCACCGTCTTTTGCAAGGCAAGCGCCGCGGCGCCATGGTCCGCTTCGTGAACGACGTATCCGATATCGGACAGGAAGTCGGTCATGAGACCGCGGACGTCGTGATCGTCGTCCACGATCAGAATGCGCTCCGCATGTCCGCGTTCGGCGGCGCCTTGGGCTTCGGTGGCCGTCTCCGTGCTGACATTCGACCGGCGAAGCAATAGCTGGATCGAGGTGCCTTTGCCGATCTCGCTCTTGATGGCGACGTCGCCGCCCATCTGTCGCACAAGTCCGTAGACTTGGGATAATCCCAGGCCCGTTCCCTTGCCGGGAGGCTTGGTCGTGAAAAACGGATCGAAGGCGCGCGCGATCACCTCCGGCGACATGCCGGTCCCGGTGTCCGTCACCGACAGCACGACCTTGCGATCGTCGGTGGCGTCGCAGGCCGTGGTGATCGTCAGGATCCCGCCCTCCGGCATCGCATCTCGCGCATTGATTGCGAGATTGAGAAGGCTGACTTCAAGCTGGTTGTAATCGGCGACCACGCAAGGCGCGCTCGGGTGGAGATCGGTCTGCATCGCGATGTTGGCCCCGAGCGACTGCTTGAGCAGTTCGTACCCGTCCATGATCAGGCGATTGAGATCCACGGATTCGGTGGCAAGCTTCTGGGTCCGCGAAAACGCCAGCAATTGCGCGGTCAGCTTCGAGCCGCGTTCGGCGGCCTTGAAGGCGTTCTCCGCAAGCCTGGCAATGCGCGGCTCGGTCGCCCGGGCGCGGATCAGGTCGAGATTGCCCACGACCGCGGTCAGGAGATTGTTGAAATCGTGCGCAAGCCCGCCCGTCAGCTGTCCGACCGCCTCCATCTTCTGGGACTGCAACAGCTGCGACTCGGCCTTTTGGCGCTGCACGACCTCCTCACGGAGTTTCCGGTTGGCCTGCTCGAGTTCTTCGGTGCGCGCCTGAACCTGCTTGTCCAGCGTGGCGTTCAACGCGCGCAAGGCATCCTCGGAGCGGCGGACCCGCAGCAGGGCGTTGATCGCGGCGGCAAGCTCGACCGGTTCGGCGGGTTGCACGAGATAGGAATCGGCGCCGGCGTTCAGTCCGCTGACGCGGTCTTCGGACGCCGTGAATGTCGCTGACGTCTGCAACACCATCACTTCCGGCCACTTCGTCTTGATGAAGGCGCAGACTTCGAAGCCGCTGATGTCGGGCAACTGAACGTCAAGCAGCACGAGAGGCGGCCTGTGCTGCTCGATCAGGCGAAGCGCTTCCGCGCCGGTCTGCGCCTCGATCACGGCAAATCCGGCAGCATGCAGGTCGCGTGTCTTCACATAGCGCTGCGATTCAAGATCGTCGACATTCAGGATGACGATTTTTTCGCCGGCGCTCATGAGACACCCTGGACGGCGTCGCGCAGGAATGAGGACACGCTTTCGCGGGAGATCGCGTTCTTGGAGATCAGCCGCACGTGCTCGGGTAGCCGCGACCTCAGCGAGGCGTCGATCGTCATCGAGGTCGAGACGACGATGGGGATGCCGTTGGTGCGATCGTCGGCGGCCAGCTGTTGCAGCACGGTGAAGCCATCCACCGCCGGCATTTGCAGGTCGAGCACGATGACGTCGGGCTTTTTCTCGCGGGCGAGCCGCAATCCTTCCTCGCCGCCGTCTGCCTCGATGAAATCATAGCGCGTCTCGTTGCCGACGATCTGTCGCATGACGTAGCGGAAGGTTTCGTCGTCATCGATCAGCAGCACGCTCTTGCTGTCGTCGGCGGAGCGCGTCAGCATTTCGCGCCCCGGCTCGCCCAGCGAAGCCGGAATCTTCAGTGAGAAGACAGAGCCCTGGCCCTGGCCGCTCTCGACCGTGAGGTCGCCGCCCAACAGGCGTGCCAGCGAACGCGACAGGGGCAGGCCGAGGCCAGTGCCCTTCACCTTTCTCTGGAGCTTGGTATCGACCTGCGAGAACTCCTCGAAAATGCGTTCATGGTGCTCCGGCGCGATCCCGATGCCGGTGTCGCGAACGGAGAAGACGACGCTGGCGCCGTTGTCGCCCGTGCGCGCGGTTACCCGCACTTCGCCTTCTTCTGTGAATTTGAGCGCGTTTGAGATCAAATTGCGCAGGATCTGCGCCACCTTTGCTTCATCAGTGCAGAGCGGCGGCAGGTCCTTTGGAGATTCGAACAGCAGCTCGACGGCCGTACTGGTCAGGAGCGGGCGCAGCGCCCCACGCAACGCGCCGAACAGGCTCGTCACCGCGAACCGGACCGGCTTGATCTCAGCCTTACCGGCCTCGACCTTGGCGAGATCCAGCATGTCGTTGACGAGGTCGAGCAGGCTTTCGGCCGAGCGCCTGATATAGCCGACCTGGCGTTCCTGCTCCGGCGTCAGGTCGCCGTCGATGCGGTCGAGCAGCAGGCGCGACAGCGCCAGCACCGAATTCAAGGGCGTCCTGAATTCGTGACTCATGTTCGAGAGGAAGCGCGTCTTGAGTTCGCTGGCCTGCCGCAATTGCTCGGCCCGGCCGTCGAGCTCGGCATAGAGCGCCACCACGCCGCGGTTGGTGTCGCCGAGCTCCTGGTTGAGCTGCTGGCTTTCCTCTTCCCGGCGTCGCAGCTCTTCCAGGTTTTGCATCAATTCGCGGTTCTGCTCTCGCAGAGCCGCAAGCGGATCGGACGACGTTTCCTTCTTCAGGCTGGATACGATGTCGGTGAGTTTGGCCCGCGGCCATGGCGCGACGCGGAGTGGCAGTTTGTGTCCGACCTCGACGGTCGTCCCCTTGCCAGGATTGGAATCGATGCTGAAAGTATCCATCAGCCGGCGTGCGCCGATCAGACCGAGCCCCATGCCGCTCGGCGAACGGTATTGTCCGTCGAGGATGAGCTGGAGATTGTCGATGCCCGGTCCGTTGTCGCAGATGCGAATGGCGAAACGCTGCGGCGTCGTGGCGGCATCGAGAATGAACTCCGCGCGACCGCCGCCGGCATAGCCATAAGCATTGCGCGCAAGCTCGGAGACCGCGGTGGCGATCCGGGTCTGGTCCTGCCGTTCGAACCCCAGCATATCGGCGACGCGATGGGCGCGCTGGCGGACGGCGACGACGTCGCTCTCGTTCTCGATCGGCACGGTGACGATGGGCCAGAGTTTGGACGATGCCGCCATGAGCTTCACCATTTGGCCACGAGCACGGTCGCGTCGTCGCGAACCCGGGTGAAATCGCGATAGAGGATCGCGGCGATCAGCGACGGGTGCAGTGCCGCCAGATTGGGATAACGGTCCACCGTCCAGCTTGAGGCCAGCCCGTCCGAATGCAGGATGATCAGGCCCTGAGCAAACGGGTAGTCGAACGCCCGGATCTTCCGCGTGTTGAAGCCCGCCGTTCCGGCCATCGATACCATCCGTTTGGTCTCGCCGGCGGTGATGATGACGCCGGCGACATTGCCGATCCCGGAGAAGTTGATGTTCTTTGTGGCGGGGTCGAAGCGCGCGATCGAGACGGCTGCTCCGCGCGTCGCGCGCAGGCCGCCATGGATGTAGTCGATCAGGGTCGCGACGGTGTGGCCGTTGTAGCGATGGAACAGCCGGACGGCTTCGACGGCTGCGTCCGAGGCTTCCGGTCCGTGCCCCAAGCCGTCAACCACGAGGAGGGTGCGGACATTGCCCGCATTGGACACGCTCCAGGCGTCGCCGCAGGCATCCTCGCCGGCCTTGGCGATGGAGACGCCGCCCCAGGTTGGGACAGTCGGCGGCTTGATGGAAGGGGGCGTGCCAGGCGCTACGCGCGCCAGCACGGCGGTCCCCACGCCGGGCCACGAGCCGATGTTGACGTAGTGGGATTGCCGTATGACCGCGCCGAGGCCGCGGCCCGCGGTGCCTGCACTGGAATACCCGTCCTCCAAGCAGGCTGCGACATTGCTCATGCCGGCACCCTTATCGAGCGCGAGGATTTCAATGCCCTGGCCTTCGTTGTCCTCATAGGTTCCGACGAGAATTTCCCCGCCCGACCCGTGCTTGACGAGGTTGGTTGAAAGTTCGGTCGCGACCAGGGCGAGCCTGCCTTTGTCGGTCTCTGTGAAGCCCACGCGTTGGGCGAGATCGGTTGCTGCCCGCCTTGCCTCCGCGACGCCGCTTTGATCGTTGACGCCGACGGATTTCATCATCACTTCCAACGTGCAATGGTGACTTTGGTGCCTTCGCCGGGCCTGGAGTCGATGGAAAATTCGTTGCACAGCCGTTTGGCGCCGCCGAGGCCGAGACCCATGCCCTTGCCGGACGTAAAGCCGTCCTTGAGGGCCTGCTCGATATCCGCAATGCCGGGGCCTTTGTCCTCGAACGTCAGCCGGACGCCACGGCGGCCGCCTTGTTCGACGATCTCTGCCGTCACTTCGCCACCTCCGCCATAGTCCAGCGTGTTGCGCGCGAGCTCACTGGACGCCGTGACGATCTTGGTCTGATCGACCAGGCTCAGTCCGACCTCGACCGACAGCGCCCGGGTCAATTGCCTCACCCGAACCACGTCATCGGAGATCTTGATCGCGACACGGTCAGTCTTGGTCGTCGGCATCGTCTGCCTCCGACCCGGCGAGGCGATCGTGGATCAAGGCCATGCCGCGCTCGACGTTCAGTGCGGTCTTGACGCCCGTCAGCGACAGGCCAAGCTCGACCAGCGTGATCGCGACGGCGGGCCGCATTCCGACAACGACGGTGTCCGCGTCGAGAATGCGCGAGACCGCGGCAATGTTGTCCAGCATCCGGCCGATGAAGCTGTCGACGATCTCCAGCGCCGAAATGTCGATCAGAACGCCGCGCGAATTGTGGGCGACGATCTTGCTGGTCAGATCTTCTTCCAGCGCCGTTGCCAGCCGGTCGTGCATGTCGACCTGGATGGTGACGAGCAGCGCGTTACCGAACTTGAGAATAGGGATGCGATCCATCGTCAGGCGTCCTGCCCGCCGCTCTTCTTCCCCGGAAGTGCGAATCCCTCGATTCTCCTCGTCTTCACGACGGCACGCCCGGTTTGTCGCAACGCGACTGCGAACGCGTCGGCCAGCGAGGCCTTCGAGATCACGTTCAGCTCGACGCCGAGATGCACCATCGTCTGGGCAATCTGGGGCCTGATCCCGCTGATCATGCAATCGGCGCCCATCAGGCGCGCGGCAGCGACTGTCTTCAGGAGGTGCTGGGCCGTGAGCGTATCGACCGTCGGCACGCCGGTGATATCGATGATCGCGATCTCGGCCTCGTCATCGACGATGGTCTGCAGGAGATTTTCCATCACCACCTGCGTGCGCTGGCTGTCGAGCGTACCGATCAGGGGCAGGGCGAGAATGCCCTCCCACAATTTGACGACCGGTGTCGACAATTCCGCGATCTCACGCTGCTGGCGGACGATGATCTCTTCGCGGCTTTTCTGGAAGATCTCCAGCGTGAACAGGCCGAGTTCGTCGAGCAATGCCGTTGACGTCGAGACCGTCGACGCGATCTGCTCCGCGGACAGCGTCCCGTCGCGATTGAGCGCGTTGAACAGCGGCTGCTTCAGCGAAAAGATGAACGTCGCAGTTTCGCTCGGAGAAAAGCCCTGCAATGCGCGGGTTCGCGAGAGATCGGCGAGCATGGCCCTTGCGGGCTCGTAAGCCGCGCCGGAGGTGTCGGTCCCGCCCTGCGTCAGTGCCTCGTGCAGCAAATGCAGGAAGTTTCTGGACTGCGACTGCAACTCGCCTTCGGAAATGCGGCCGGTGTGGAGAATGCCGGCCTTCTTCTGCAATTCGACCCATTCCGGAAGAATGGTTTTCTCGTTTCGTGACACGAGCGATGCGACGCCAACTCCCGCCTGCGCGGCCATTATTGTTCTCCTTCATCACACCTAACCGCGGCCACTCGTTGAGAGTGGGCGGCTCTCCGGTGGCAAATGCACCCGCCTGCATCCTGCTGAATTGTTTGGTAATTCGTTGCCCTCGGCAACATGATCGCCCAGCGAGAGGGCTGAGACCGTAGGTTCCCAACGTGCGAGGGAACCATTAGTTCCGCGGGTGCCGGGCTACGGCCGCTGGTGTAACTCCTGACAACCAACTGGCAGCCGACTTATTATCCTAACATCACCGGCCGATGGCGAAGGCAGCCGCTAGGACGCGAAGGTGTGTCAGCGATTTGTGATGTAAGTTGGAAGTGAATGGCGTTACTGCACACGCCGTCATTGCGAGCGGAGCGAAGCAATCCAGACCATCACCACGGAGGAATTCTGGATTGCTTCGCTCGGCTCGCTATGACGATGTGGAGACAGGCGTGCGCTTCACTCACCTCTCGTGCCCCGGACGCGGCGCAGCAATGGTAAAGGCGTTGCAGGGCGTCCGGGACACGAAGGTTTACGCCGTGACCGCATCCCCACTCTTCCGCAGCCCAACATATTGCAGCTCGGCGAATACGCCGGTCGCGATTGCCTGCGCTATCACCATGAGCTCGCCGAGGAGGTTCGGCGACACCGCACCCGAGAACAGCAGCGCGATGCTGCCGACCGTCCAGGCGGCATTGCCGACCACGACCAGCAGCACCAGTGGTTTCGGCATCACCGCGCGCGAGGCGAGCCAGCCGACCAGTGCGGTGTAGGCGATGAGGAACAAGCCGGTCTCGCGCAGCAGCGGCTCGGGCAGGTTGAACAGCGTTGCAAACGCGCCTGCGCCGAAGGTGAAGCCGAGCGCGGCGATGCCGCTGAAGATGGCGTCGGCGAGCAGGGTGCGGCGAAGGAAGGTGGATGCGTCGATCATCTGGGGTCTCCATGGTTGGGTTGGGCTTGGGGTGAACTCAGTGCAAACAGCGCCACCAGGCGCGCAGCTGGCGGGCGAGGCGGAAGGGGCAGAGGCTCTTGCCGACGCCATGCTCGAAGGCGATGACGCGCGCGACGACATAGTCGCCGGTCGAATGCACCAGCGGCTCGGGCATGTTGAGGCTGCGGGCGAGCATCAGGGTTGCGAACGTCATCGCCCAGGGCGCAAGGTGGTCAGCGACGGTCCGGTAGAGCAGCAGCGCGATCATGGTCATCTCCTGTTGCGACCGAAGATGCGCTGGTCCGAGGCCCAATTCGATTACCTCGAGGGTAAAAGCGGCGCCTATTCGAAGTCGAGCTAGGATGTTCGATGCTGTTCACGAGTTGCGAAAATCCCCTGAAAAGCAGGTATTTGCGTACATCGGTGTCCGTCACGGTTTGTTCTAAAGAAGCGTTTCGGCAAGCTCTACCGGCAAGACATCAAGCGACCTGACGTGCTTGCCTTCTTCCGAGCGATGCAGGTCGAGGGCAAGTTAGAGACCCGTGACCGGGTCCACAGTATCGGTGAGCAAGTCTGCGACTACGCCGATCTCGAAGGTGATGGCTACAACCCATTCCGCGTCTGTCGCGCGCTCACATCGGTCGATCCGATTCGCGAAGATTCCGCGTCATGAGCGGTTGCTTCGACAAGAGGCGTTATCATCAAGCGTTGAAACGCCGATCCGGCAAACAAGCCGGTCATCTGGCCCAAATGGCCCACCGACACCGTGTAATATTGACCGTATGGTCGGTCAATAGTCCATTGGAGCGCCACCCGCATGCGCAGGGCCGGCTGTTGCATGGTTTGGAAATTTATCTTTATTGATTTATCACTGAGATATTGAGCGCCGATTTGGCAGAGAATGGAACAGGATATGGCTCGCTCCCGCGCGAAGGATTACGACGACAAGCGTCTCCTTATCCTGCACCGTTCGGCCCAGCTGTTCGCGGAATCGGGCTACGTCGGAACGTCCATGAATACGATCGCGGACGGCTGTAACGTTTCGAAGGCGCTGCTCTATCACTACTATCAGGACAAGGAGGCGCTTCTTTTCGACATCCTCTCGGCCCATCTCGAAAAGCTGGTCGCGGCCGTCCAGAAGGCCGACGACGAGACCGCAACGCCCCAGGCGCGGTTGAAGACGGTCATCGGGACTTTCCTCGAACAATACCGGCATGCCGATGCCGAGCATCAGGTGCAGATCGCCAGCCTCAAGCTTCTGCCGAAGGACAAGCAGCAACCGCTATTGGCGAAGGAGAGGATCCTTGTCGATATCCTCGCCGACGCGCTGGCCGCCGCGCGACCCAGCGTGAACCACAAGCGCGTGTTGAAGCCGTTGACCATGACGGTTTTCGGGATGCTGAACTGGCACTATCTCTGGTTCCGCGAAGGCGGTTCGATGACGCGGGCCGAATATGCGGAGTTCGTCACGCGCCTCGTCCTGTCCGGAGCGGCCGACGCGGCGGCGACGCTGACGCGATCGAACGGCAAGTCGAAGCCGGCGAGCAAGGGGCGGCAGAAAGAGCTGCTTTAGCCGCTCTTCCTCCCGCAGCTTCGCTGCGGCTTCTTCCAGCTCCTAGGTTCGCATGGCGTTCATCGTCAGCAGCTCGTAGGTGGCGGCGGTTTCACCCGTGCCGGTCGTGATCTCGACGTCCCAGCGGACCTCGCCATATTGCTTGTTGCGCGGGGCCTTCTCCTTTGCCGTCAGCCTGACCTTGATGGCCTCTCCGGGTTGCACCGGCTTCAGGAAGCGCAGGGAGTCGAGGCCGTAATTGGCCAGCACCGGACCATACTCGGGATCGACGAACAGACCGGCCGCGAACGACAGCAGAAGATATCCGTGGGCGACGCGGCCCGGAAAGAACGGATGCCCCTTGGTCGCTTCCTCGTCCATGTGGGCATAGAAGGTGTCGCCGGTGAAGTGCGCGAAAT
Source organism: Bradyrhizobium sp. LTSP849 (assembly GCF_000938255.1). Taxonomy (GTDB): domain Bacteria; phylum Pseudomonadota; class Alphaproteobacteria; order Rhizobiales; family Xanthobacteraceae; genus Bradyrhizobium. The sequence continues at coordinate 159,726 of NZ_JYMR01000051.1, forward strand.
GTTCGATGTCGTCGAGCGTGATCGTGCGCTCCTTCGAGATGAAGGTGCGGCCGATCTCGAGATCCTCGAAATGATATCGGAATGGATGGCGGTCCCCGTCGAGAACGGGAGCACCCTTGGACCATCGTCCGGTGATGCCGGTAAGCATCGCGGGCGAGCCCTGCAACGCGGAACGCTGCATGTAGTGATGCAGGCTGCGGACGCCGCCCAGCTCCTCGCCTCCGCCGGCCCGGCCGGGGCCACCATGGACCATTTGCGGCAGGGGCGAGCCGTGGCCAGTCTGCTCCTTGGCGCAGTCGCGGTCGATGAAGACCATGCGTCCATGGAAGGTGCCGATGCCGAAGGTGAGCTCGGCGGCCGTCGCGGTGTCGTGGGTGTAAACGGAGGCGACGAGACTGCCGCCGCCGCGGTTCGCGAGCGCGACGGCATCCTCCAGATCGTCGTAACCCATGACGGTGCAGACCGGACCGAACGCCTCGATCTCATGGACGTGGGCTGCGTCTCGCGGATTGGGACAATGCAGCAGAATGGGAGGAAGGAACGCGCCTCGCGAGGCGTCGCCCTGGATCGGCCGGAAATCGTCGAGGTCTCCGGCGACGATCTCCGCTTCGGTACGGAGCTTGTGCAGATTGGCCAGCACGTCGCTTCTCTGAGCGAGCCCAACCAGCGGTCCCATCCTGACGGAATCGAGTTCAGGATTGCCGACCGTCACCTTCGACAGGCGTTCGCGCAGTGCCGCTACGACCGCATCGATGTGTGCCTTGGGCGCAAGCGCACGGCGGATGGCTGTGCATTTCTGCCCCGCCTTCACCGTCATCTCCTTCGCCACTTCCTTGACGAACAGGTCGAACTCGGGGCTTCCGGGCGTCGCATCCGGCGCGAGAATCGCGGCGTTGAGCGAATCCCGCTCCGCGATGAAGCGGACGGCTTCACGCGAGATGACCGGGTGGCGTTGCAGCTTCTGCGACGTGTCGGCCGAACCCGTAAAGGACACCAGGTCCTGGCAGGTCAAATGGTCGAACAGGTCCCCGGTCGAGCCGACGACGAACTGGAGCGCGCCCTCGGGCAGGATGCCGGACGCGATGATAGTCCGCACCAGTTCGTGCGCGACGTAGGACGTCACTGTCGCGGGCTTGGTGACCACGGGAATGCCCGCGAGCAGGGCAGGGGCCAGCTTCTCGAGCAGACCCCAGCAGGGGAAGTTGAAGGCGTTGATGTGGACCGCTACGCCGCGCAGCGGCATCACGACGTGCTGGCCGGCGAACGTCCCGCCCTTGGACAGCCCTTCGATCTCTCCGTCCAGCAGGAACGTCGAATTTGGCAATTCGCGGCGGCCCTTGCCGGCATAGGCGAACAGCGTGCCGATACCGCCGTCGACGTCGATCATGGCGTCGGTGCGCGTGGCGCCGGTCTGGAACGAAAGCTTGTAGAGCGGTTCCTTGCGTTCGTTGAGATGCTCGGCAAGCTTCTTCAGCATGGCGGCACGTTGATGGAAGGTCAGCCGTCGCAGATTGCGGCCGCCGACCGTGCGCCCGTAAGCCAGCATGTCGCGCATGTCGAAGCCGCCGCTGGTTGCGTGCGCCACGACGTCGCCGGTGACGGCGCTGAGCACGTCCGTCGAATCCTGGCCGGCTGACCAGTTGCCGCGGATGAAGCTCGCGAGCCTCACGACGTCTTCTGCCGATTGGCCCGGCAGCACGCCGTTAGTTCGAGGCTGTGTCATCGAGATCTACTCCCTTGGTCTTTGATCGATGATGCGTCTTGCCTTTCCAGCCGAGCGCTCGATGCCCTCGGGATCGAGGACGCAGACGCGGGCGGAGACGCCGACGGTGTTCTTGACGAAATGTTCGAGCCGGGTCGCGGCGGCGAGACGGACGTCCGGCTCGAGCGCATCGGGGCGCGCCTCCACCCTGATTTCCATCTGGTCCATGCGGCCCTCCCTGGTGAGGACGATCTGGAAGTGAGGCGACAGTCCGTCCACCGTGAGGATAATCTCCTCGATCCGGGTTGGAAATACATTCACGCCGCGAAGGATGATCATGTCGTCGGTGCGGCCGGTGACCTTTTCCATGCGGCGCATGGTCCTGGCCGTGCCGGGAAGCAGGCGGGTCAGGTCGCGCGTGCGATAGCGGATGATCGGCAGCGCTTCCTTCGTCAGCGACGTGAAAACCAGCTCGCCCTCTTCACCGTCCGGCAGGACCCTTCCGGTCGTGGGATCGATCACCTCGGGATAGAAGTGATCCTCCCAGATATGGAGACCGTCCTTGGTCTCGACGCATTCGCTCGCGACCCCCGGTCCCATGACTTCTGAGAGACCATAGATGTCGACGGCGTGAAGATCAAAGGCCTCTTCAATCTCCTCCCGCATGGCGTTGGTCCAGGGCTCGGCGCCGAAGATGCCGATCCGTAGCGAGGATTTCCGCGGGTCGAGGCCCTGCTTTCGGAACTCATCGAGGATCGCCAGCATGTAGGACGGCGTCACCATGATGATCTCGGGCTCGAAATCGTGGATGAGCTGCACCTGACGCTCGGTCATCCCGCCGGAGATCGGGATCACGGTGCAGCCGAGACGTTCGGCGCCGTAATGCGCACCGAGCCCGCCCGTGAACAATCCGTATCCGTAGGCATTGTGCAGCCTCATCCCGGGCCGTCCGCCGGCGGCGCGGATCGACCGCGCCACCACGTCGCTCCAGATCTCGATGTCGCGCTTGGTGTATCCGACGACCGTCGGTTGGCCCGTGGTGCCGGACGAGGCGTGGATGCGCGCGACGTTCTGTCTCGGAACGGCAAACATGCCGAACGGGTAATTGTCGCGAAGATCGGACTTCGTGGTGAAGGGAAACTTCGCGAGATCCTCGAGGCCCTTGAGGTCGTCCGGACGCACGCCCGCCAGATTGAACTTGGCGCGATAGTGCGGAACGTTCTCATAGGCGTGCCGGAGCGACCACAGCATCTGGTCGCGCTGCCATGCCCGCAGCTCGTCAGTGGTCGCCTTTTCGAAACGGTCGAGATCGGTCGATCGAGGCTTGAGCTCGTCGAGCTTACGCAAGGGGATGTGCAACAAGGAGGAGACTCCGGGTTTTCGGTCTCGGGTCGGAAGACAGTCGCGTGGTCGCCTAACGCCGTCCCGCGAAGTTCGGAGGACGCTTCTCCAGAAACGCACTGACGCCTTCCGCGTAGTCGGCGGTCCGGCCGGCCTGGCCTTGCAGGTCGCGTTCGAGATCGAGTTGCTGGTCGAGGCTGTTGGTCTCGGAGGCGACGAAGGCCTGCTTGATCAGCGCCAGTCCATCGGTGGGCTGGCTCGCGAAATAGGTGCCGAGCCGATGGGCCTCCGCCATCAGCTCGGAGTCGTCCAAAGTCTTCCAGATCATTCCCCAGGCTTCGGCCTTTTCCGCTGGAATGGTCTCTGCGAGCAGCGCGAGCGCGCGAGCCCGGGCGCCGCCGACGAGGCGAGGCAGAGACCAGGTGCCGCCCGCGTCTGGGACGAGACCGAGCTTGGCAAAGGGTTGACTGAACTTGGCCGAGCGCGCGGCAATGACGATGTCGCACGCGAACGCGACGTTCGCGCCGGCGCCCGCGGCTATTCCGTTGACGGCACAGATGACCGGGAGCGGCATGTGGCGCAGCTTGCGCACCAGCGGATTGTAGTACTTCGCAATGGGGACCGAGAGATCCGGGGTCTCGCCCGGCGTGAAGACCCCGTCGGAAAGATCCTGGCCCGCGCAGAAGCCGCGTCCCGCTCCGGTCAGGATCAAGGCGCGGCAGGTCTTGTCGTACTCCGCCTCGGACAATGCGGCGATGAGCGTGGTGTGCATCGCCGAGGTGAAGGAATTGAGCCGGTCGGGCCGGTTGAGCGTGAGCACGCGATAGCCGTCCCTGACCTCGGTCAATATCAGGTCTTTCTCCACGTCCACCTCCCGCAAGCGGCTTCTGACGGCCGCGATCTGAGAATTGAAATCGTCCGATGAATTACTATTGACCAACCGGTCGGTCAATAGTAATTGTCCGGACAACAATATCAGCGGAACCGAAGGGTTCCCGACACGGGAGGGATCGACGAAAATGCCGGATCTGAATCAGTTCAATCGACGCGCGGCCCGCTGCCTGCTGGGCTTCTCCATTTTGGGACTCGCTATTTGCGGCCCGGCCTACGCCGCGGAGACGATCAAGATCGGATCGGTGCTTTCGGTCACGGGGCCCGCGTCGTTCCTGGGGGATCCCGAGGAAAAGACCCTGAAATTGTACGTCGACAAGATCAACGCCGTGGGCGGCGTCGCTGGCAAGAAGATCGAGCTCGTCGTGTATGACGACGGCGGCGACGCCAACAAGGCACGCACCTTCGCCACGCGTCTGGTCGAAGACGACAAGGTCTCCGCGATGGTGGGGGGCTCGACCACCGGCACGACGATGGCGATGATCCCCGTATTCGAGGAAGCCAAGGTGCCGTTCATTTCACTCGCGGGTGCCATCGAGGTCGTCGATCCCGTGCGCCAGTATGTCTTCAAGACGCCGCATACGGACAAGATGGCGTGCGAGAAGATCTTTGAGAACCTCAAGCTCCGCACCTTCACCAAGATCGCGATGATCTCCGGTACCGATGGCTTCGGGACCTCGATGAGGGCGCAGTGTCTCAAGGTCGCCGGAAATTATGGCATCCAGGTCGTCGCCGATGAGACCTACGGCCCGCGCGATACCGACATGACGGCACAGTTGACCAAGATCAAGAACACTGCCGGGATTCAAGCGGTGGTCAATCCCGGCTTCGGACAGGGCCCGGCGATCGTCACCCGCAACTATGCGCAGCTAGGAATGTCGGCAACGCCGCTCTACGAGAGCCATGGCGTTGCCTCGAAGAGCTTCATCGAACTCGCAGGATCTGCTGCCGACGGCGTCCGGCTTCCGGCCGCCGCGCTTCTGGTCGGCGACAAGTTGCCTGATACCGATCCGCAAAAGAAGATCGTGGTGGACTACAAGCAGACCTACGAGGCATCGGCCAAGCAGCCGGTCTCGACGTTCGGCGGTCATGCCTATGACGGGCTCTTCATCCTGGTCGACGCCATGAAGCGCGCGAATTCGGCCGATTCCGGCAAGGTGCGCGACGAGATCGAAAAAACCAAGGGCTTCGTGGGCACGGGAGGAATCGTGACGATGTCTCCGACCGACCATCTCGGTCTCGATCTTTCGGCGTTCCGGATGCTGGAGATCAAGGGCGGGGATTGGACGCTGATCCAGCCCGGAAGCTGAACCGAGGCGACTCCAACAGTATCTGAAGTGCCTCCGATGGCGCCGTGAATTCTCGCGGCGCCACACCGGCAGAGAGAGGCCGTTACGCGAGCATGTCTGAATTCCTCCAGCTCTTCTTTTCGGGACTTACGGTCGGCGCCGTCTATGCGCTGGTCGCGCTCGGCTTCACGCTGATCTACAACGCCTCCGACGTCGTGAACTTCGCGCAGGGCGAATTCGTGATGCTCGGCGGGATGGTGACGGTGTTCGCCTCGGCCGCCGGCATTCCGTTGCCGGTGGCTGCGTTGATTGCAGTATCCGTCGCCGTCGCGGTCGGGCTGTTGCTCTATTGGCTCGCGATCGCCCCGGCGCGAGGCGCGTCGGCGGTCTCGATCATCATCATCACGATCGGTGCTTCGATCCTCCTGAAGGGGGCCGCGCAGATTGCGTTCGACAAGCAATTCCACAGGCTGCCGGCGTTCTCCGGCGATGCTCCAATCGATGTGCTCGGCGCCTCGATTCAGTCGCAGAGCTTTTGGGTGCTGGGCGGGACGGCGACGGCCGTCCTGATCCTGTACGTCTTCCTCGAGAAAACTCTGGTCGGGAAGGCGGTGCTGGCGACCTCCGCCAGCCGCCTCGCTGCGCGCCTGGTGGGCATCAACACGGCCACGATCATGGCCCTGGCTTTCGGCGGATCGGCTGCGATCGGCGCGATCGCGGGCATCCTCGTCACGCCGATCACGCTGACGAGCTACGACGTCGGGACCATGATGGCGCTGAAAGGGTTTGCCGCGGCCATGCTGGGCGGAATGGGAAATCCGCTCGGTGCCGTCGTCGGCGGCCTGCTCCTTGGTCTGCTGGAGACCCTGGGTGCCGGCTATGTCAGTTCGACCTACAAGGACGGATTCGCATTCGTGATGATCCTTGTGATCCTTTTCGCCATGCCGCAGGGACTGCTCGGCCGGCGCACCGTGGATCGGGTCTAGGCGATGACCGCGTTGCTCAACAATCGCTACGCTATCGTGGCGGCGCTCGCTGTCGTCATCGCCATCCTCCCATTCACTTTTCCGTCGAGCTACTACCTCCGGGTCGCTTCGCTGGTCTGGGTGTCCGCGTTCGCGTCCATCGGATTGAACGTTCTGATGGGCAAGGCCGGCCAGGTCAGTCTCGGTCACGCCGCCTTCTTCGGCATCGGCGCCTATTCGACGGCGATCGGGCCTGCCCATCTCGGCCTGCCGTCGTGGGCGTCGCTCGTGATCGGCGCTTGTGTCTCGGGACTGCTGGCCTATCTCGTCGGGAGGCCGATCCTTCGCCTGAAGGGACATTATCTCGCGATCGCGACGCTGGGTTTCGGCGTGCTGGTCGCGCTCGTCATCACGACGGAAAGCCGCTGGACCGGCGGGCCGGACGGCATGCCGGTTGCGAAGCTGACCGTGTTCGGGTGGCGCATCGGAACTGCATACGCCTGGTACTGGCTGTCCGGCGCGTTCCTGCTGCTGGGCGCGTGGATCGCGCTCAATCTCGACGACACGCCGACGGGGCGGGCCCTTCTGGCGCTGCACGACAGCGAGGTCGCGGCGCGTGTCGTCGGCATCGACGTCGCCGGACTCAAGCTGCGGGCCTTCGTCATCGCCGCCGTCTACGCCTCGATCGCCGGCTCGCTGCTCGCCATGATGAACGGCTTCGTCAATCCCGATCTGGCCGGCTTCCAGCATTCGGTCGAGCTGGTGACGATGGTGGTGCTCGGGGGCTTGGGCTCCATCGTCGGCAGCATCGTCGGCGCGGCGGTCCTCGTCGTGTTGCCGCAGGCGCTGACTGTGTTTCAGGAATACGAGAATCTGATGCTGGGATTCATCATCATCGTTGCGATGGTCTTCATGCGTGACGGCATCGTTCCGATGGCGTCGAAGCTCATCGCGAGCGCGCGGTGATGCTGGCGGTCAAGAACATCGGGATATCGTTCGGGGCGCTGAAGGCCATCGACGACGTCAGCTTCTCCGCCAGCGCGGGCCAGATCCTGACGGTGATCGGCCCGAACGGGGCGGGCAAGACGACGCTGTTCAACGTGATATCCGGCGTCTATGTCGCCAGTCACGGCAGCGTCGAGCTGGGCGGAGAGGACGTTACGAGCCTCGGTCCGGACGCGCTCGCGGCGCGCGGCCTGTCGCGCACCTTCCAGAACCTCCAGATCTTCCAGCGCATGACCGTGGTGCAGAACGTCATGGTCGGCCGCCACCTCAAGGAGCGCCGCAATCTCTTTGCCGACCTGTTGCGGCTGCCTTCCGTCGGGCGACAGAATCGAGAGACGCGGGAGGCCGCGCTGCAATTGCTGGACGAGGTCGGTCTTCGCGACAAGGCGGATGTGCTCGCCGGCGACCTTTCATACGGCGGATGCAAGCGGCTCGAGATCGCGCGCGCGCTGGCCACAGGTCCCCGCGTGTTGCTGCTCGACGAGCCGGCTGCCGGGTGCAACGCGGTCGAGACCGAGGACATCGACCGGCTGATCTGCCGCGTCGCCGACAAGGGCATCGCGGTCGTCCTGGTCGAGCACGACATGAAGCTCGTCATGAAAATCTCGCATCGCATTCTCGTGCTGGACCGCGGCAGGTTCCTCGCCGAAGGAACGCCGGCCGAAGTGCGCGCGAACCCGGTGGTCCATCAAGCCTATCTTGGCAACCGCGGCGCGAAGGAGGTGCAGGGTGCTTGAGATCGAAAATCTGCACAGCGCCTACGGACGCATCGAAGTGCTCAAGGGCGTCAACCTCGAGGTTCAGGCTGGCGAAGTCGTGGCCCTGATCGGATCCAACGGCGCCGGCAAGACGACGTTGATGCGAGCGCTGTCCGGGGTGCAACCGATCACGGGCGGCTCCATCAAATTTCTCGGCGAACGGATCGAGCGGCTGCCCGCGCACGCCCGCGTCAGGCGCGGCATGGTGCAATCGCCGGAAGGCCGGCACGTGTTCGGCCCGTTGAGCGTCGAGGACAATCTCAGTCTGGGCGGCTACGTCCGCCGCGACAAGGAGATCGAGACCGATCGTCAGCGAGTCTACGCGATGTTTCCGGTCCTGCACGAGAAGCGGCATCTGCTCGCGGGCGGACTGTCCGGCGGACAGCAGCAGATGCTCGCGATCGGGCGCGCGCTGATGGGCAAGCCAAAACTTCTCCTGCTGGACGAGCCTTCGCTCGGGCTTTCGCCACTGCTGGTCGATCAGATCCTTGCCGCGATCGCAGCGCTACGCGCCGATGGCGTCACGGTGCTGCTGGTCGAGCAGAACGCGGCGGCGGCCTTGGAGATATCCGATCGTGGTTATGTGATCGAGACCGGCCGCATCGCCTTTTCCGACAAGGCGTCGGCGCTGCTGTCCGATCCGAAAGTCAAGAACGCGTATTTGGGATTTGAGTAAGACATCATTCGCCGGCTTTGCGCACGTCGGGATGTCGTGGAATCGTCCGGGGCCTTTCGCGGCGTCGGACGGTGGCGGGAGCCTCGCTTCCGCCGTACGTGGGGCGTTTCCTCCCCTCAACTGGGTCGCGATGTCGTGACCGTACCCGCTGCCTTTGGGCAGCGGGCTTTTTTTGATCGATGCAGCTTCAACGCCGCTTCGGTCCGATTGGACCTAGCGATCCCACCCCACGCGCCTGTCGTCGTTGTCAGGTCTGGCGCAAGTGAAGCTCGATGCACTGTTACCGTTGCCTCCCGTGTATTTCGGCCATTGCGGGAACGGGCAGAGCGGGCGCGTAAAGGTCACTGCGCCAGCGGCATTGAGTTTCGAGGCGATCAACTGCTTCGGCCGGTCGGCATTTTCCACCCAATTGGCGATCGGCGTCAGCAGATCGATGGTGTCGGCACCGGGGCCTCCACCGCAATGGGTGACGCCGGGCAGGGTGTACAGGCGGACATTCTCCCTGCCGCGATCGTCAACGGCCTCCCGAAGGCGCTCGACGAACCGCACCGAACCGGCGGCCGGTACCAGCGGGTCCTCGCCGCCGGTCCAGACGATCAGCTTGCCGCCTTCGCCGACATATTTGGCAATGCCGCGCAGCGAACCCGTCATGTCGTCGATCATGTCGAACCGGTTCGTGATGTATGAGAAGTCCCTCTGGAGATCGAAGCTCGAAATGGGAAATGCCGGGTTGTTGTAAGCCATGGCCAGGAAGCCCTGACCGAGCCCTTGCCCGCCACCGGCCACCGCACTCAGCCCGCTCACGAGGTTACCGAGGCCGTAGGGTGCTCCGACCACCTCATGATTGAGCAGCAGATCGCTCTGGAGTGTCTTGACCGCCGTCACCTCGGCTGCCGTCAGGCATGACGGCGTGTCGGCGCCCTTGGCGCACGCCAGCGCTGCCGGGTCGAAATGGCATTTGCCGGGGTTGGAGATGATGCCGTCGGCAATTCCGTCGAGCGCATCGCACTTTGCGATTTGCGCGTTGTAGAGCGCTGTCAGCTTCGCCGGGAAAGTTGCCGGATTGACGGTGCTCGTGACGTTGACGACGCGGGCCCACACGGCTGTCAGGCCGGCCATGTCGCCGCCGCCGCCGCGCTCATAGGCATGGCCCCAAACGCCGTCACCGCCGATCACGCCATCATAGTCCTTGCCGAATCGCTCGGCGGCGACGGATGCATTCTTGCCGCCGTTCGAGCAGCCATCGAAATACCGATAATGTGCGGGCTTGCCGTAATAGGCATGGATCAGCGCACGGGCGACCGTGTCGGTGTCGCCGATCGCGGTGTAGGCGTATCCGAGGACGAGTTGTTGGTCGCCGGCGAAGGTGGGGCCGGGATACTGCGCCGCCCGGTGCCCGCCATTGGAAGCGCCGATGGTGTAACCCTGGGCGAGCAGGTTCACGTTGTAGGCCGCGGGTGCATTTGTCGCGATCGTACCGTCGAAACCGCCGCCGCCGAGATGGAGATACCGCCCCTTCCAATTCGCCGGCATCCGCACCTGGATGTCGGTCTGAGGCGCAACGGTGGCGAGCACGTTGCAATAGGCCGGCGTCGCGCCATTGGCGGGAACCATGGAAGCGCTGGTGATCGTCGTGTTTGGGATCGATAGCGACGCGAGAGCGGCGCATGGGGTTGTGGTAGGCGCCTGGCCAGCGGCTGAGGCGCTGGCAGCCAGCAATGATCCCGCGAATGCAACTCCAGCCGATGCCAAACGAGATGAGTTCGAGCGCGAGCCGCGTCTGCTCATTGGTACCCTCCCTGTTGAAATTTGGCTCCCCGATAGGGAGACCTATTGTGTGGCTAAGATTGACCGTCCGGTCGGTCAATGCAAGAGCTTTTGCGGGGCGGAGCAAATTTCGCGGGAAATGCCAGGGCGGACCCATGAAGCGTCCGCGCAATTCGAGACGAGACCTCGCGGGGCCAGGTAGGCCTGGCGCAAACCGGACACCTATGAGCACGTGCGATCCGGGCAGGGGCAGCCGCTCTTCGTTCTCGACCAAAATTTCTATTGTCCCTGGTTTTTGACGCCTCTAGCATTCTTCGCAACCGTGTCGAGACAAACTGCACCGGGAGGAAGACGATGCGCTGCATTCGTGCACTTCTGCTGGTTGCGTGCGTTCTCCTGCCGTTGCCGTTCCTGTTGGCGACTTCGGGCCATGCGCAGGGCATTCCGCAGAACATCCCCAGGAAGGAATTGCTGATCCTGGAAAACCCCGAAGGGACCGTCAAGAACGCCGGATGGTTCAATATCTGGGCCATCAATGCCGGATCGCAGTCGAACGGATTGCAGCAGGTCGCCCTCGATACGCTCTGGTACATTGATCCCGAGAGCGGCCTCGACGGCGTCTGGGACAATTCGCTGGCCGCCGACAAGCCGCAATACAATGCCGATTTCACCGAGATGACGGCGAAGCTCCGCAAGGGGATCTATTGGAGTGACGGAATCGAGTTCACCGCCGATGATGTCGTCTCAACGGTCACGACGCAGATCAAGAATCCTGGGATGCGTTTCAGCGCGGTGCTGGCCAGCAACGTGGCGACCGTCGATGCGCCGGATCCTTATACGGTGGTGTTCAAGCTCAAGAAGCCAAACTCACGCTTCCACGCCAACTTCACGGTGCGATGGGGAGCGGTGTGGATCCTGCCCAAGCATGTTTTCGAGAAGGAGGCAGACCCGACCAGGTTCGATTTCAACAAGCCGGTTTCGCTCGGCGCCTATGTGCTCAACAGCTACGATCCCGATGGCAAATGGTACATCTGGCAATTGCGCGACGACTGGCAGCGCACCACGCTCGGGCGGTACGGCAAGCCGGGGCCGAAATATCTCGCCTACATCGATCCCGGCCCACCGGACAAGCGGGTCATTGCGCAGCTCAACCACGAACTCGATGTGATCCATGACATCGCGCCCGAGGGCATGTTTGCTCTCGCCAAGCAAAGCAAGGTAACGCGGGCCTGGTTCAAGGGTTTTCCCTATGGCCATCCCGATCCGACGCTCCCGGCGGTGATCTTCAACACCCAGAACGAGCTGTTCAGGAATCCTGACGTGCGCTGGGCGTTGGCGCTCTTGATCGACATCAAGGCGGTGTCGATGGCGGCCTATCGCGGCGCCGCCACCATAACGGCCATCGGCGTGCCGCCGACTGGCGCCCATCCGGCAACCTATCATCAGCCGATGGAAGAATGGCTCAAGGGTTTTGAGATCGACACCGGCAAGCGCAAGATCAAGCCGTACGATCCAATGATAGGCAAGCAGATCGCCGAGATGCTGCGGCCTTCAATGGGCGAGCAGATCCCGTCCGATCCCGCGGAAATCGCCCGTGCCTTCGGCATGGGTTGGTGGAAGGTCGATCCGCAGGCCGCGCAGGAGCTTTTGGAGAAGGCCGGTTTCGCCAAGCGCGGCGGCGCCTGGACCACGCCGGACGGCAAACCCTTCATCGTCCGTGTCATGGTCGAAGGCGACCTGCGCCCGGTGATGACGCGCGCCGGCACCATGATCGTGCAGCTCTGGAAGCAGGCGGGCATCGACGCAAGGATCGATGTCGCCCAAGGAACGCTGCCGACGCGACGGGCGGCCGGCGATTTCGATACGTTCATCGGCTGGAGCGTCGAGACCTGGGGCGGCCACCCGGACTTGTCCTACTTTCTCGACAGCTGGCACTCGCAGTTCGTCGCCGAGCCCGGCAAATCCCAGCCGCTGCGCAACTGGCAGCGCTGGTCGAGCCCCGCGCTGGACAAGATCATCGAGAGCATCCGCACGGTGGGCTTCGACGATCCGAAATCGATCGAGCTCGGCAAGGACTACATCAAGCTCGCAGTGAAAGAGATGCCGACTATCCCGCTGATGGCTTACAATGTCTTCACCGCGATGGACCAGACTTACTGGACGGGATTTCCGACGTCGGAAAATCCTTACGCCAATCCGGTGCCGAACTGGGGCAATTCGCGCTATATGCTCGTCAAGCTCAAGCCGGCCGGCTAGGACGTGATGAGGAAGCGGCGATGGCATCTCTCGGACGGCCGGTCGTGTCTGTCCGAACGCTGCGGTCCGGCGTCCTGGGAGCGCCGATGATCGGATATCTCGCCTATGTGGGCCGGCGGCTTGCGCAGTTCGTGCTCGTGGTTTTCATCGGCATCAACCTCGCTTATGTCATAACCCATGCCTCGCCGATCGATCCCGTCGAGCAGTCGATCTCGGCGGTCACCTCCTATGGCAACACGGCTCCGGAGGCGATTGAGCAGATGCGCACCTCGCTGCGCGAGCTCTACGGACTGGGCGGCTCGCCCGTCGCGCAATATCTGGTGTTCTGGAAGAGGATCCTGGGCGTCGATTTCGGTCCCTCGATGTCGGCGTTCCCAACGCCCGTCTCCACCTTGATCGGCCGTGCGCTGCCCTGGACCGCCGGGCTGCTCGTGGTCTCGACCATCGTCGCCTGGGGACTCGGAAGCCTGCTTGGCGGACTTGCCGGCTATTACCGGAACAGCCGCGGGCTGAAGCTGATGGGCGTGATCGCCATGGGGCTGCACCCGATCCCTTACTACATCCTCGCGCTCGTGCTGCTGATCGTGTTCGGCTTCATCTGGCCGGTACTTCCGATCAGCGGCGGATCCGCGATGAACCTGCCGCAGACCTTGACGTTTGATTTCGTCATCAGCGTTTTGCAGCACGCCATCCTGCCCGCGCTCTCGCTGATCCTGATCGGCGTGGGCAGCTGGTTCCTTGGTATGCGCGCGCTGGTGTCCAATGTCGTGACCGAAGATTATGTCGTCTATGCCGAACTGGCGGGCGTCCGGCCCTGGCGTGTGTTGTCATCGTATGTGATGCGCAATGCGCTGCCGCCGCAGCTGACCGGGCTCGCCATCTCGCTCGGCGGCATCTTCAACGGTGCGGTGATCACCGAAAAGGTGTTTGGCTATCCCGGTGTCGGCTCGCTGCTGGTCGACGCCGTCTATGCGGGGGACTATGGGCTCGTGCTCGGTGTGACCACTGTCTCTATCCTCGGCGTCTCGATCGGCGTGCTCGTGATCGATCTCCTGTATCCACTGCTCGATCCCAGGATAAAGGTCAGCTGATGGCTGCAATCCTGCGCGACCTGCTGCGCTACAACGCCGAATTCCGGATCGGTGCCGCCCTGATCTCCGTCGTGCTGCTGTTGTCGGTGCTGGCGAGCTTCTCGCCTTATCCGCCGCAGGATGTCTATGTGGTGCCGCCGGATGTGCCGCCGTCGCTGACCTACTGGTTCGGCACCACGTCGCGCGGCCAGGACGTGTTCTGGCAGTTGACCTTTGCTATCCGCAATACCCTGCTGTTTGGCTGCACCGTGGCATTGATCAGCCGTCTGCTGGCGCTCGTGGTCGGGCTGGTCAGCGGCTACAAGGGAGGCTGGATCGATCGGGTGCTGATGTCGGTGAATGACACCTTCATCGTCATCCCTCTGCTGCCGATCCTGGTGCTGTTCTATTTCGTGATGCGCGATCGCATGTCCTGGCTGCTGTTGGCGCTGATCATGGCCTGCCTCGGCTGGGCCTATGACGCGCGGCTGATCCGCGCGGTGGCCATGAGTCTGAAGGCGCGCGAATTCACGCAGAGCAGCCTGTTCTCCGGCATGAGCACGCGCGAGATCCTGGTTCAGGAGCACTTGCCCTATGTGATGCCGATCGTCTTCTCGACGACGATGAACAACATGGTATGGTCGATCGGGTTGGAGGTGACACTGGCAGTGCTCGGCTTCACCGACATCAACACGCCGACGATCGGCGGCATGATCTACTGGGCCAACCAGCACACCGCGATGGTAGCGGGAGTCTGGTGGTGGATCGCCTTTCCGACCATCGCTGTGATCATGACCTTCATCGGGCTGTTCCTGCTGGCGGTATCGATGAACGACTATATCGATCCGCGCAGCCGTCTCCGCAGCTTCGGAGAGGTATCTTGATGCTGGCGGAGGCGACGCAAGCAGAGCCGCCCGAAGAGGCGCAGCCGGTCCTGTGGGTCCGCGACCTGAAGGCTCATTTCCGGACCGATCGATTCGGCATCAAGCGCGTCGTCAAGGCGGTCGACGGCATCAGCTTCGCGGTTCGCCGCGGCGAGATCTATGGGCTAGCCGGTGAATCCAGCTCCGGCAAGACCACGCTGCTCAAGGCAATCGTCGGGGCAGTCAGGCCGCCGTTAGAGGTGGTCGGCGGCCAGGTGGATTTCGCATTCCTGGCCGGCTACGGCGGCTTGCACCGCGCGCCACCGGCTGAGGTGGCGCGGATTCGATGGCGGCATTTATCCTATATTATGCAGGGCTCGATGAATGTGCTGAACCCGGTGCGTCGGCTCCGATCAGCCTTCGTTGACTTCGCCTATCCGCATATTGGCGGCAGCCGCCGGCAATTCGAGCGGGAGGTGGTCGCCCATCTGGCGCGCCTCAAGCTCGACGCTTCGGTGCTGGCGGCCTACCCGCACGAGCTGTCTGGCGGCATGCGTCAACGCGCCACCATCGCGCTCGCCACCATCTGCCGTCCTGATGTTATCCTTGCCGACGAGCCCACGACCGCGCTCGACGTCGTGGTGCAGAAGGAGGTGCTTGGTATGATCAGCAGTATCAGGCGCGAGATCGGCTCGTCGGTGCTGTTGGTGACCCATGATCTGGGCGTGCACGCGCATGTGAGTGATCGCCTTGGCATCATGTATGCCGGCCGCCTGATCGAGGAGGCCGCGAAGGTGGAGATATTCCGCAACCCGCTGCATCCTTACACGCGGCATCTCATTACCAGCCTGCCTCGGATCGGCGATGACGTCTCCCGCGAGGGACTTGTCGGCGCACCGCCAAATCTCGCCGATCCGCCTCCGGGGTGCCGCTTCCACCCGCGATGCCCGCTCGCGATGGAGATCTGCAAGTGCGAGGTCCCCGCAATGCTGGAGACTGCGCCCGGGCACCGCGTCGCCTGCTTTGCCGTCAACCGGAGCGAGGAGGCATGAGCGAGCTGCTGCTCGATGTGTGCCAGGTCAGCAAGACCTTCACCCGGGGAGGACTCTTGTCAGGCCAGCGAATTGCGGCGGTCAAGGACGTGAGCTTCCAACTCGACGCAGGGCGGCCCGAGATCTTTGCCATCATTGGCGAATCCGGCAGCGGCAAGACCACGCTCTCGCGGATGATCCTGAATATCGAGGCGCCCACCAGCGGCAAACTGTTGTTCGATGGCGTCGACCTTGCGACCATCCGCACCGGTGCCCATCGCCGTGCCTTCATGCACAAGGTGCAGCCGGTCTTCCAGAATCCGTTCGAGTCTTTCAACCCGCTGAAGCGGATCGAGCGCTATTTGTTCATGACGCAGCGCCGTTTCATCGCGGCGGGCCGGCAGATCCCGCCCGAGATGGCCGTCGACGAGGCGCTGCACAAGGTTGGACTGTCGCTGAGGGAGGTGCGCGGTCGATACCCACACGAGCTTTCCGGCGGGCAGCTTCAGCGGGTAGCGATCGCCCGCGCGCTGCTGGCCAATCCGAAGCTGATCGTGGCTGACGAGCCGGTGTCGATGGTCGATGCGTCACTGCGCATATCCATCGTCAACCTGTTCAAGACGCTGCGTGACGATCTCGGCATCTCCATCATCTATGTCACCCATGATCTGGCGACCGCCTATTACATCAGCGACCGCATCATGATCATGCGGCAGGGCAGCGTCGTCGAAAGCGGCGACGCGAGAACGGTGTTGATGGCACCACAGCATCCCTATTCGCGTCAGTTGCGCGAAGCTGCGTTATTGCCTGAAATTGCGGCGGCCCTTCCTGCCGACATAACCTATCTCACCAGCCCCAGGCCATCCGAGAGGCGAACATGAGAAAAGCAAATGTTCTGATGGATCGCGATTTTGCCATCGGGCACACGGACCCGCGTTTGTTCGGCGCCTTCGTCGAGCACCTTGGGCGCTGCGTCTATGGCGGCATCTACGAGCCCGGTCATCCAACTGCGGACAAAAGCGGCTTTCGCGGCGATGTGCTGGCGTTGGTCAGGGAGCTCGGCCCGACCATCATCAGGTATCCCGGCGGCAATTTCGTTTCTGGATATAATTGGGAGGACGGCGTCGGCCCGGTGGACAGGCGTCCGGCGCGTCTCGACCTCGCGTGGTTTAGCACCGAGCCCAATAAATTCGGCACCAATGAGTTCATCGACTGGTGCAAGGCCGCCGAGGTCGAGCCGATGATGGCGGTCAATCTCGGCACCAGGGGCGGGGATGCCGCCCGCAATCTGGTCGAATACTGCAACCATCCGGGCGGGTCGGCGTGGTCGGATCTGCGCCGCGCTCACGGATGGGAGAAGCCGCACAATGTCAGGTTCTGGTGTCTGGGCAACGAAATGGACGGTCCATGGCAGATGGAGCACAAGAGCGCCGACGCCTACGGCACGATCGCGCGCGAAGCGGCCAAGATGATGCGGTGGGTGGATCCGACCATAGAGCTTGCGGCGTGCGGCTCGTCTGGGCGAAACATGCCGACATTCGGCCAGTGGGAAGACGCCGTGATCGAGCACACGTTCGATCATGCCGAGTACATCTCGCTTCATACCTATCTCAACAATTACAAGCAGGACGCTGCATCCTTCCTCGCCAGCTCCGACCTGATGGACAACTTCATCGACGAGGTTGTCGCGCTGGCGGACGCGGTGGCGGCCAAGCGGCGCTCCAGCAAGCGCATGATGCTGAGCTTCGATGAATGGAATGTCTGGTATCGGACCCGCCGCAACCGAGCCGATCGGGTCAAGGAGGGCTGGCCGGTGGCGCCGTCGATCCTGGAAGAAATCTACACCATGGAGGACGCGCTCGCCTTCGGTGGCGCCTGCATTTCGCTGCTCAATCACGCCGATCGGGTGAGAACGGCCTGTCTTGCGCAGCTCGTCAACGCGATCGCACCGATCATGACCGAGACCGGTGGCAGCGCATGGCGCCAGACCATTTTCTTTCCGTTTGCGCATATGAGTCGCCTCGGACGTGGCAAGGTTCTGCGCACCCAGGTCGAGTCGGACACCTACGATTCGTCATATTTCGATCCGCGCGGCATCCAGGAATTCACCTTTCCGGTGTCGAACGTGGCCTATCTCAAGATCGCGGCGGTCGCGGGGGAAGCGGGCGGTCTTTCGCTCTTCATGCTCAATCGCGATCTGAAGCAGGAGATGGAGGTGAGCCTTGAGGCCCGGAGCTTTGGCCGACTCATCGTGAGTGAGGCGCTCGAATTGTGTCACGACGATCTCCAGGCGACCAACACCAGGGACGCGGCGGGGCGGGTGAAGCCGGAGCCGTTGCAGGGCGTCGCCATCGACGGCACGCGAATGCGAGCGACGCTGAAGCCGGCGTCATGGAATGTAGTCCACTTGTCGGCCCAGTAAAATTACAGGCAGGATTTGCCGGTCGATCGCCGCGCGAGATCAGTTCAAACCGTCTCGAACGTTCCGCTGATCAAGGACTTTGCGGATCAGCCGCGCCAGCTCCGCGGGCCGGTAAGGCTTGCTCAGCAAGGTGATGTCAGGGTCGAGGCGGCCATCATGCGTCATGGCAGCATCCGGATATCCGGACATATAGAGCACCGCCACGCCGGGCCGCTGCCGCGTGACGGCGTCAGCAAGCTCGCGTCCGTTCATGCCGCCGGGCATGATGACGTCGGTGAACAGCAGATCAAACGTCACATGCTCGTTCAACAGAGCCAGCGCATCGGGACCATTGGCTGCGGTCATCGTGCGATAGCCGAGGTTCTTGAGTTGCGCCACCACATACCCACGCACCAGCTCATCGTCCTCGACGATCAAGATGGTCTCGCTGCCGCCTTGCGGCCCGGCTGTCGCGGCTACACTCGGGAGCGCGGCTCTTGCGACGCCGCGTGGCAGATATAGTGTGATCGTCGTTCCGCGCCCTTCCTCGCTGTCGATTTTGATGTGGCCGCCGGACTGCTTGACGAAACCATAAACCATGCTCAATCCGAGCCCTGTCCCCCTACCAAGTTCCTTGGTCGTGAAGAACGGCTCGAACACCTTGTCGCGGATCGCTGCCGGAATGCCAGCGCCGGTGTCGCTCACAGTGACCATGATGTAATCCCCGAGCATCCCTTCTGGACTGGTATCGAAAACCGACGGTTCAAAGCTCACATTGGCGCTGCTGAACACGATCTTGCCGCCGGCAGGCATCGCGTCGCGGGCATTGACGGCGAGATTTATCAGGGCAGTTGACAGCTGGCTTGGATCGATCAAGGCGTGCCAGCAATCGGTTTGCAGCGTCGAATTGATCGCGACCTGTTCGCCGAGCGTCGGTCGCAGCAGCCTCGCCGTATCATCGATGAGGTTGTTGATGTCGGTATCGCGCGGTTGCAAGGGCTGCTTACGAGCGAACGCCAGAAGCTGTCTGGTCAGATCGGCGCCGCGGCTCGCGGCCTCGTCGATCATGCGGCCGATGGAAGCAAGCTCAGGCTCGTCGGAAAGATGATCGATCAGGATTCCGATAGTCCCCGTGATCACGGTGAGGAGGTTATTGAAGTCGTGCGCCACTCCGCCGGTGAGCTGGCCGATCGCGTCCATCTTCTGCGATTGACGCAGCTGCTGCTCGAGGCGAAGACGATGAGTGATGTCGCGCCCGATGACGATGATCAGCTCCTGCCCGCCGGTCGATACGTGGGCCGCCGACATCTCCGTGTCGACACCCTTGGTGCCGGCCAGGCGCAGCTGAATCAATCCGGTCGAACCGGGCGTGAGCAAACTGTCGAGCTGGTTTGCTCCCGCGGGGGCCACAACAGACCGGAACGAGCGCCCGATAATGTCTTCACGGGATCGTTCGAGCATGGCCTCGGCCATGCGGTTCGCTTCGATCACCATGCCGCCTTGATCAAGCACCAGGATCGCGTCATGGGCCTGCTCCATAAGCAACCCATACTTCTCTTCCGCCTGCTTTCGCGCGGTCAGATCGAGCACGAAAGAGATGCTTTGATTGGGCGATCCCGCCACCGAGGCCGAGCCGATCAGCACGGGAATCCGGCTGCCGTCCTTTCTGAAGAACTCCTTCTCGCGGGGCGCAACCTCTCCCGTCAAGCGGAGTTGATCAATCCGTTCGACGTCGAGAGTTTCGTGTTTCGCCGGCGTCATCTCCTTCCAGCTGACCGCTCCGGACACCAGCTCCTGCCTGGAGTAACCGGTCATGCTCAGGAAGGCGTCGTTGGCATAGCTGATGTTGCCGTCTGCATCCCAGAACAGGATTCCGATGATGTTGGAATCGACGAGGCGTCGGATGCGGGCCTCGCGTTCCTGGAGATCGCGGTAGAGTAGGGTGTTCTCGAGCGAAATCGCGGCCTGAGCTGCCAACATCTCCAGCACCGCGACCCGGTCCGGTGTGAAGGCGTGCGTGGCCAGGGTGTTCTCGAAATAGAGCAACCCGGTCAGCTTGGCCTGCTTCATCAGCGGCAGGCAGAGGATCGATCTGGGACGCCGACGATTTACATAGTCTGCATCGCACAGCGGATCGGGCCGCGACGTGTCATCGAGGATGAGGGTCTTTTGCGTGCGAATGACATAGCGCAGCAGCGGCTCCGGACAATCGGGACCCGAAACGGGCGCCTGGCGCATCGCGACTGCGAACTCGTCGCCGTTAGACTGTCCCTCCGCTTCGATCCGGAAGTCATCGTGACGTGACAGGATCAACAGGCCGCGATCCGCGCCGGCGTTTTGCAGCGCGATTTTCATCAATGTCTCGATGAGCCGCGGCAGCTCAATTTCGCTGGATACGGCCTGCGACGCCTTGACCACCGAGGTGACGTCCAGTTGCGGAACCGACTCGCTTGCCTTCCCGGCAGCGCCACCGTCTTCCGCCACATGCAGCCGCGGGTAAAGACGCTCGAGCTGCTTCACTTTGGCATCGGCGCCCCAACGGCGATAGCCATAGCGAGCGTCGCGCAGATAAGCTTGGGCGATCTTCTCGAAACCGCGCGCTGCATAGAAACGCCCGGCCAATTCGTTGGCGATCGCCTCGTTATGGACAAAGCCGCTCGCGCGCGCCGCGCCGATCGCTCGATCGTAGCAATGCATCGCATCGAGCTCGCGGCCTTCGATGCGCGCGATCTCCGCCTCGACGAGCGCGGCGCGGTCCGCAAAATCCTCCGGGTTGATGTCGGCCCATTGCTGAAGTTGACGATGGTGGACGGCTATGGTCTCAAGACGCAGGGTGCGCTCCGCGGCGGTAGCCGCATCGTCGAGAGCGGCGTGCGCCAGCGCAGCGTAAAAGTGCAACTCCGCCCGATCGAACAGCGCCTTCGATGTCCACAGCAGCTCTTCGGCCTTCGACGTCACGGCAATGGCGGTCGGATCGTCAGCAAGGACGCGCGCCTGAAGCTTGCGGATCCAATACCAGTAAGCAGCGTGCACCAGCTGCGGATCCGCCTCCAGACGGCGCTCGAACTGCTCCTCGCTGAAATCGGCATCGTCGAAGCTGCCAAACTTGGGCGTCAGGCCGCGCAGCGTGCGGATCAGCTGCAACTGCCCGGTGATCCTGTCGACCGCGAGGTCAACCCGTGCCCGGCGCGCGAAGTCGATACCGGCTTCGGCCTCCCGCTGCACCTCCACAAGCGGATCGCCGCAGGCGAGAAGATGCGTCAGGAGGTGATGACGGGTAAAGCTCGCATAGTTGAAGTCGCCGTCCTGCTGCGCCGCGTCGAAGGCCCGCCGCAACAGCGGCCGCCCCGTCCGGACATGCCGCGTCCAGCTACCGAAGCCCAGATAGACGCGCGCCTTGAAGCGGCCCAATCCGTGCCTTTCTACCAAGTCAAGGCCGAGCTGGGCGAAGCGATAGCCCGCCTCGTAGTCGCCAAAGTCAGGCCCAAGCACGGTGCCGAGTACGATATAAGCAAGGCACGATGCGTCGGAGTTGCCGAATTCCAGGCTCAGATTTGTCATGCGCGCGATGATGAGGCGGCGCAGGTTCTCGTCGATGAACCAGGCGGGCGACACCAACACGGTGAGGACGTCCATGGTGCCGCGTGCGACCGGATCGGTCATCCGGGGCAGCTCCAGCAGCGCCTCGACCGGGCGCTCACCGATATGCCGCCACATCCGCTGGTATTCCTGCTCGACCTCCTCCGACGTCGGCTGCGCCGGCCACACGATGCCGACGCGGCGTAGATAGGCGAGGCCAATTTCGACGTCGCGGTCTTTTGGCTCCATTTGCAGTCGCGTGACGGCGGCGAGGTCGGGAAGAGTGGCTGCACGGCCCGCCAACTCGGCGAGGCGCGCTTTCGCAGCCTCGTGCTCGCCGGTCAGGAATTCGCACTCCGCACGTTGCATCGCCAGCGCGAAGCTGAGCGCATATTGCCGCTCCCAGCGGTCATCCGTCAGCATCGCCTCGCCGGAGCTGAAGTGGGCGAGCGCCATGGCAAAGGCCGTCGCCACCTTGGCGCGCCGGCCGGCCAACAGGTTCAGCTCGGCCAGTCTATCCCGCTCCTCCGTTGCGCTGATCAACGCCGCGCCGCGATTGAGCTGGCTCACGATTTCAAAGACGTTTGCCTCGATTGCTTCTTCTGCCGTGCGCGCCGCGAGCAATCGGCCGATCCGCAGATGGGTCGCGGGTCGGTCGTCTTCGGGGATCATCACGTAAGCCGCTTCCTGGAAGCGATCGTGGACAAATCGATATGCGCCCGCCTGGGGCTCGACCAATTCCTGGCGGACGGCCCGCCACAGGGCTGCATGCACCTGCTCCTCTGAAATTCCAAGCACGATCGAAAGCATCGCGGTCTCCGCGATGTTTCCGAGGCAGGCCATCTGCTGTAGGGCGGCCTGCGTCGCAGCCGGCAGTCGGGTGATCTTCCCGAGCATGAGGTCCACGACGTTATCGGTGTATCGCTTGGCGTGAATGCGATCGAGGTCCCAGGACCAGCATGCTGCGTCGTGGTCGAAGGCCAGCAGTCCCTCATCGGCAAGCGAGAACATGAACTGAATGGCAAAGAACGGATTGCCGCCGGTCTTGTCGAGCACCATCTGCGTGAACGGCGCCGCCTGCTCCGGCTCGCAGCGAAGCGCATCCGCAAGCAACTGCCCGAGATGCTTCCGGCCGAGCGGCGCAAGCGTGATCTCCGTGACCGTTCCGCCCGCGGCCTTGATGACGTCGAGCATGCGCATCAGGGGATGAGCGGCATCGACCTCGTTGTCGCGGTAGGCGCCGATCAGCATCAGGTGGTTCAGATCCGACCGCGTCAACAGATCCTCGAGCAGGTCGAGCGTTGCTGCGTCGAGCCATTGGAGATCGTCGAGAAACAGCACAAGCGGATGTTCGGGGCGGGCGAAGACGCCCATGAACCGCTTCAACACTCCCTGAAAGCGGGTTTGCGCCTGCTGCGGCGGAAGCTGCGGAACCGGCTGTTGTTCGCCGATGATGAGCCTGAGTTCGGGGATCAGGTCGACGATCAGCTGTCCATTTGGGCCCAGCGCCTCCAGAAAGTCGCGGTGCCACGCGCTCAGCTCCGTATCACTTTTGCCGAGAAGCGGCCGAACCAGGCTCTGGAATGCCTGTGCGAGCGTCGAGTACGGGACATCGCGTTTGTGGAGATCGAATTTGCCCGATGCGAAGAGCCCGCGCGACGGTACCTGAACCTTGTGCAGTTCATTGACGACCGAGGATTTGCCGATACCGGAATATCCCGAAACCAACACCAATTCCGGCACGCCGCTCCTGACGATGCGGCTGAAGGAGGCGAGCAAACTCTCGACCTCGCGCGCCCTCCCGTACAGCTTCTCGGGGATCAGCAGCCGATCCGGCGTGTCGTGCTGGCCAAGCGGGAATTCGTCGATGCGGTGCTGAGCCTCCCATTCGGCAAGACATCGCCGCAGGTCCCTCTCGGCGCCGGCCGCAGTCTGGTAACGCTCCTCGGCCATCTTGGCGAGCAGCTTCATGATGATCCGGGACACCGCAGGTGGCACATTCTCCAAGCGGTCGCTTGGCGGTGCTGGCTTTCTGGCGATATGGCAGTGCACCCACTCCATCGGATCGGTCGCGGTGAAGGGAAGCGCGCGGGTGAGCATTTGGTAGAGCGTGACACCGAACGAATACAGGTCGCTGCGGGAATCGATTGAGCGGTTCATGCGCCCGGTCTGCTCGGGCGCCATATAGGCGAGTGTGCCGGCGATCGATTCGAGGGGCGCCAGGGACTGTCGTTCTCGCGGCCGGCGCGACGCAAAGCCGAAGCCGGTAAGCCGCACGCTTGTTTCGGTGCGATTCACCAGGATGTTGGCCGGTTTGACGTCCTTGTGCACCAGACCGCACTGATGGACTTTGCCCAACGCTCCTGCGATTTGGATGGCGAGGCGCAGGAAGTCTCCCATCTCCATGGGTGCGTCCATTAGCCACGTGAGTGGCTCGCCGCCGAAGTCTTCGAGCACGAGAATGGTTCGGGCGCGATCGTGCAGAAGCTCCAGCGGCTTCGCTGCCCAGGCGCCGTCCAGTTCGTCCTTCAATCCGAACTCGTGCGCAAGACGATCAAGGCTCTGTGGACTTGGATGCTCCGCTGCCGGGAGCACGGCCAGTACGATATTTCGCTCGCCGTCGCTGTTTTCACGGCAGGCGCGGCACAACAGAATTCCTTCGTCGTCACACAGGACCTGCTGACCGTGGACCCAGCCTGCGCCCAAAAACGATGAAAGGTTCATGTCGGTAAACCATGCGCGGCCGAACTCCGATCCCGAGCCGAACGGCTCGCCCGGTTGCTCCACACTAGCCCCCTGAAGTCGCCGCGCTGCAGCAATGCGACGTCAGCAAATCTCTCTATTCGCTCGCGCCGGTCATAAGAGGCAGGGCGAACGCGTGACGAGCGGCACAACTGGCCGGCCCTCACGCCCGTACCCCGGCATTCGATTCAATCAGCTTATGGAAAACGCATTTAAAACGTATCACTTGTCTCAATTTCGTCAACTTGCCCCGTCGCAAGAGCGGATTGCCAATTCTACATGCAAAAGTCTGCTTCCGGAAATTCAGCAACCTAGAGGGGTGTATTGGTTGGAGCTGAATTCGGTATCACTCTCATGCTACGATTTTCTCCCTGGAACGAGCGCAGGCAGCGGAAGTGACCCGACGTGATTGAACAGGAATACGACACGATCATCGTCGGCGGAGGCTCAGCTGGAGCGACGCTGGCCGCGCGCCTTAGCGAAGACCCGACGCATCGCGTGCTGCTGCTCGAGGCCGGGCAAGATCTGCGCACCGCGACCACGCCGGAACACATCCGCATTCCGAACCCGATGCACGCCATCGGCGATGACGACTTCCGCTGGCCGAGGCTCCTGGCGCGACGCACCGAGCGGCAGCCGCCGCTGCTGCTCTGGCGCGGCCGTGCCATGGGCGGCAGCTCCACAATCAACGGCCAGATCGCGATCCGCGCCGTGCCCGACGATCTCGACCGCTGGGCGGCCGCGGGCTGCACGGGCTGGTCGTGGGACGAGATCCTGCCCTATTTCTGCAAGCTCGAGACCGACAAGAATTTCCCCGACGCGTCCTATCACGGCGATCGTGGTCCGATCCCGGTGTATCGAGCTCCGATCCCCGATTGGGGCAATGTCGACCGGGCGTTGCGTTCGTCCGCGCTTGCCCTCGGCTATGGCTGGTGTGAGGACCACAACGCGCCGACCGGCACCGGCGTCTCGCCCTATGCCATCAATAGCGACGCCGGACTGCGGATCTCCACCAATGACGGCTATCTGGAGCCGGCGCGCGGCCGCGCCAACCTCGACATCGTCGGTCATGCCCTGGTCGACACCATCACCTTCGAAGGCAACCGGCTGCACGCCAGCGGCGTCCGGGTCCGCGTGAACGGCCAATCCTATACGCCCCGCGCGGCGCGTGAGGTGATCCTCTGCGCTGGCGCCATCCATTCGCCGGCCATCCTGCAACGCTCCGGCATCGGGCCTGTCGCCCTGTTGGAGACGCTCGGCATCCCGATCCGCGCGGACTTACCGGTGGGTGAGAACTTGCTCGACCATCCGATCGTGAACGCACTGCTGCATTTGCGCGAAGGCAGCCAAGTGAGCACGCTGATGCACCGGCACACCAATTGCTGCCTGCGCTACTCGTCTGGCCTCGCAGGCGCCGGCGACAACGACATGATCATGATCGCCGGCAATCTCGCACGCTCCCGGCAATCGATGGCTGATGTGGCGCTGGGACGCATCGCCGTCTCCGTCTATCAGGCCTTCAGCCAGGGCTATGTCCGTATCACCACGACCGACCCCGACGTCGATCCGGAGGTCGAGGAGCGCATGCTGTCTGACCCCCGCGATCTGGTGCGCCTGCGCGACGGCGTTCGCCGCCTGCGCGATATCTGCCTGCAACCTGGTGTGACCGATATTGCTCACCGCGTTGATTATGGCGCCAGCGGTCGCCCGATGGACGAGCCGCTTAGCGACACAGAGCTGGATGACTGGCTGTTCGCCGAGTGCAGCGACGCGCAGCATGCGAGCGGCACATGCCGCATGGGCGCACCGGACGATGCGCGCTCGGTCGTCGATCACGAATGCCGAGTGATCGGATGCACGGGGTTGCGTGTGATCGACGCCTCGATCATGCCGGAGGTCCCGCGCGCCAACACCCATTTGACCACGGTCGCCATTGCTGAGTGCATGGCGGATCGGTTGAAAGGGGCGAGGTAAGAGGCAGTGCCGCCGGCCACCGAGTGATTGCTTGAAGATGAAATTCCGAGTCTGGATCGGACTTCGCCGCAACGCGCCTCTCAGCGTCGATTCCTAGAAATCCGAGACCTTTCCGACGCTGAGTCCAGCAAAGCGATCTGGCCGGTAGGGCCTTGGATCCACGATTGGCGCCGCGCCGGTCGCAATGTCGGCGATCAGATGGCCCGCCCCAGGACCGATGCCAAAGCCGTGGCCGCTGAAGCCCGCAGCCAATATCAAACCAGGCAAACGCGATACCTCGCCAATGACTGGCACGCCATCAGGCGTCGAATCGATGTAGCCCGCCCATGCAGCAGTGATCTTCGTGTCCCTCAGTGCGGGTAGCAGCTCGAGGGCGCGTCGATGAGTGAGTTCGATTGTGCTTCGATCAGGCGCCGGATCGAGAATACGAACGCGCTCCATCGGTGTCGGACCATTGATGTGCCAACGGCGTAGCGTTTCATGTCCCGACCGCGCGCCTTCGAGACCACCGGGGAGCAGACTGCGCCGGCGTCGCAAGAACATCGGCAGGAATTGCGGAGCAAAGCGGAGCTGCTGGGCAGTCGGATCGATGCGGCCCCGGCCGCTGATGGCGAGTGTATAACCGCCATCGCCGCGTTTCGTAACCGAAATGGCCGCGGTGTGGAGCGCGTCGGGCAGGCCCTTCGTACCGCCGGAGACGGACAGAATGGACGAGCGGATCGAGGCGAGCGGAAGCCGGATACCGGCCTGCTGGCAGAACGACGAGGACCACGCGCCGCCCGCCAATATGGCGACACGCGTGCGAATTGTGCCGCGCTCTGTCACGACCGCGCTCACGCGGCCGCCCTCGGTCTCTAGCCCGCGCGCCGCGCACATCTGGTGCACGGTGCTTCCATGCCTGAGGATGGTCCGCGCCACCGCCGGCGCAGCATTGGCGGGATCGGCGATGCCGTCGGTTGGCGAGAAGACCCCGCCCTTCCAGGCGCGCCCCGTCGCGGCGCCGCGCTGCGTTGCCGCGGTCGCATCGAGCATGTGCGTGGTGACGCCGACCGTTCGCGCGAACTCGCGCCAGCGTGCCCAGCCAGCGAGCTCGGCCTCGTCGTTGCTGAGATACAGAAGGCCGCAGCGGGAGAAACCCGTGCTCTCGCCGCTCTCAGCGCCAAAGCTCTCCCACAAGTCCAGGCTCTTGGTCGCTATCGGCAACTCTCGAGCATCGCGGTTTTGCTGGCGGCACCAGCCCCAGTTTCGGCTGGACTGCTCGGCTCCGATCCGTCCCTTCTCCACGAGAGCGACGCTGAGGCCTCGCAGGGTGAGATAGTAGGCCGCGAACACCCCGATGATGCCGCCCCCGATGACCACCACATCGGCGCTGGAGGGAAGATCCGGCGAGGTCTCGATATGGCTGAGTGGCGCGGGCATCCTGGCTTCCTGGATTTCGGTCGTCGCAGCATAAGTCGTGCATCGCCGCGGGCGGCGCTGGATTCGATGGTAGCCCAGCATTTTATGCTGTATGCTCGCTGTGCCACAAAACAGCGTCCTGGCTGGAAGATACGATGTCAGCGATAAGACGATGGATGCGGGGTGAGTGAGCTTTCGGCTCGTTGTGCCAAATTTTCTGCTGTGCCTCTTGGCGCGTGCTCAACGGAGAGACACCAATGAAGCTGGATCGGATCGACATCAAGATCCTCCACGAGCTCCAGAAGAACGGCCGCATCACCAATGTCGAGCTCGCCGAGCTGGTCAATCTGTCACCCAGTCCATGTCTCATGCGTGTGAAGAGATTGCAGACCGAGGGCTACATCGAGGGCTACGCGGCGCTGATCAACGTGCGCAAGCTGGGACAGACGTTGACCGTGTTCACCGAAGTAACGTTGAAGAACCATAGACAAATCGACTTTGCTCGTTTCCTGGCGGCGGTCGACAAGGTCGACCAGCTGATCGAATGCCATCTCGTCTCGGGAGGTTACGACTACATGATGAAGTTTGTGACCGCCAGCATCGGCGAGTACCAGACGATCATGGAGCGCCTGACGGACATGGATATCGGCATCGACAAGTATTTCAGCTTCGTCGTCCTCAAGTCGCCCATCGTACGCTCGCAGATGCCGCTGACCAGCCTGTTTTCGGCCTGATCGCCAGCGGCACCAGCCGCTTCTACTGATGACTATAGGCGCGTACCTCTTCGGGATTCTGTTCCAGATTGTCGAGCCAGCCAGGATCGAGCTTGGGCACCGAAGAGAACAGCAGCCGCGTATAAGGGTGCTGCGGGGTCGCCAGTCCGGTCGACGCGATCTGCTCGACCTTCTGGCCGCGATACATCACGACGATCTCGTCGCAGATCGCTTCGACGACCGACAGGTCGTGGCTGATGAAGACATAGGAAATGCCGAGTTCGCGCTGCAACTCCTTCAGCAGTTCAACCACCGCAGCCGCCACGACCGTGTCGAGCGCCGACGTGATTTCGTCGCACAGGATCAGCGTCGGTTCGGCCGCAAGTGCTCGCGCAAAATTCACCCGCTGCTTTTGGCCGCCTGAAAGTTCTCCTGGCAATCGATGGCGCACGGATTTGGGGAGACGGACCAGATCGAGAAGCTCGCTGACGCGCGCATCGCGCGCCTTGCCCCGCATGCTGTGGTAGAAGGTGAGGGGACGCCTCAGGATGTCCTCCACCGACTTCGCCGGGTTGAGTGCGGTGTCGGCATGCTGGAACACGATTTGAATCTGGCGGAGTTCGTTGCGGGTGCGATTGCGGCCGGCCTTCCCCAATTCGCGACCGTTGAAGATGATGTCGCCGGCATGAGCGGG
Organism: Bradyrhizobium sp. LTSP849; assembly: GCF_000938255.1. GTDB lineage: Bacteria > Pseudomonadota > Alphaproteobacteria > Rhizobiales > Xanthobacteraceae > Bradyrhizobium. The sequence goes on from NZ_JYMR01000051.1 coordinate 188,841, forward strand.
CAGGATCCCGGCAATCGCCCGGGCCAGCGTTGACTTGCCGCAACCGGACTCCCCGATGATGCCGAGATTTCGCCCCCGATCCAGCCTGAGGCTGACCGCCTGGACGGCATTGATCAGCGGCTGTCCATCGCGCGAGCGGGGTCCGTAGCCGACCGTCAGATTGTCGACCTGAAGTAGCGGGCGCTTCGTCGTGCCCTCGTCTTCAGGCTCCCGCTGCTGAGTCTTCGGCCTGAACGCGGCCAGCAGCTGCCTTGTATAGGGGTGCTGGGCCTCTTCGAGGATATCATTGGTCGTCCCCATTTCCTGGACAGTGCCGTCCTTGAGCACGACGATCCTGTCGGCGATCTGGGCCACCACGGCCAGATCGTGTGAGACGTAGATGCCGGCAATGTTGTGCTGCGCCGTGACAGCCTTGAAGGCCCGCAGCACCTCAACCTGCGTCGTGACGTCGAGCGCCGTGGTGGGCTCGTCGAAGATGACGACCTTCGGCTGGCCGATCAGAGCCATCGCGGCGGCAAGGCGCTGCAACTGACCGCCCGAGACCTGGTGCGGATAGCGGTTGCCGATTGTGTCCGGGTCCGGCAGCGACAGTGCCTTGAACAGTGAAAGCGCTTTTGCTTGCGCCTCGGCAGGCGACATGAGCCGGTGGATCCGCGCCACCTCGACAACTTGATCCATGATGGTGAGCGCGGGGTTGAAGGCGGCCGCAGCGCTCTGTGGCACGTAGGCGACGCTCGTGCCGCGAATGCCGGCGCGTTCCGCTTCCGAAAGCTTCATCATGTCAACGCCGGCCAGGCGCACCTCGCCGCCGGTGATTGCGCAGCCTGGCCTTGTGTAGCCCATGAGCGTCATGGCAATCGTGGTCTTGCCTGAGCCGCTTTCGCCGATAAGGGCGAGGATCTCGCCTTCGGCGATGTCGAGGCTGACACCCTTGATGATCTCGACCCGTCTGCCGGCGTCGGTCGTTGCCTCAACCCTGAGATTGCGGATCTCGACGAGGTTTCCCGTCATTCGGCGCTCCGGTCGCGGATCCTGCTCGGCAGGTTGTCGATCAGAAGATTGACGCTGATGGTCAGACTCGCGATGGCGAGCGAAGGGAAGATCACTGCCGGTGCGCCAAAGGGCAGGCCGCCGATGTTTTCACGAACCAGCGCCCCCCAGTCGGCATAGGGTGGTTGCACGCCGAGTCCGAGGAAGGAGAGGCCGGAGAGCAGCAGCACGATGAAGACGAAGCGCAAGCCGAGATCGGCAAGCACGGGACCGAGTATGTTGGGAAGGATCTCGGAGGCGATGAGATAGGGCAGGCCTTCGCCGCGAATGCGGGCGACCACCACGAAGTCCATCGTGTTGACATTGACGGCGAGCGCGCGGGCGAAGCGATAGGCGCCCGGGGTGTAGATGACCGAGAGCGTCGCAATCAGCGCAGGGATCGACGAGCCGACCGCGGCGACCACGACGAGGCCGAACAGCTTGCTGGGAATCGAGTTGAGCGCATCGAGAAATCGGCTCAGGACGGTGTCGAGCCATCCTCCGGCAACTGCCGCCGTCATGCCGAGTGCGACGCCGCTGAAACAGGCGATCGAGACGGCGGCGAGCGAGATGCCGAGCGTGTAGCGCGCGCCCATCAGGACGCGCGAAAAGATGTCGCGGCCGAGATAGTCGGAGCCAAACCACAGGTCTCGACTGACAGGTCCGAAATAATCGGTGTCGACGATCTCGCCGACGGAATGCGGGATAATGCGCGGAGCGAAAAGGGCGATGCCGGCCCAGAGAAGGAGTATGCCCAGCGCCGACAGGCCTATGAGATTGAAGCGATAGCCCAATCGCATGCCGAGCCGGCCGAACAAGCTCGGTTGCTTCATCGGAGCCTCGGATTGGACAGGACTGCGATGATGTCGGCCGCCGTGATCAATGCCAGATAACCCAGGCAGAAGATCATTGCGCATGTTTGGATCAGCGGCAGGTCGCGGGTCGAAACGGCATCGACCATCAGCTTGGCGATGCCTGGATAGTTGAAGATGGTCTCCACGATAATCACGCCGCCGAGCAAATAGGACAGGGAGAGCGCAATCGAATTGACGATAGGGCCAAGCGCATTGGGCAATGCATGTCTCAGCACCAGCCGGGGCCGCGAGGCGCCCTTGAGGAGCGCCATCTCCACATAGGGCGTGTTCAACGTCTCGACCACGGCGGCGCGCGTCATGCGGATCATCTGCGCGGAAACGCCGATCGTGAGTGTTGCGACCGGCATGGCGTAGATTCGCATCAGATCATAGAACGACTTGACCTCGTTGGTGAGGGAAAGGGCCGGCAGCCATTTGAGATAGACTGCGAAGAGCAGCACCGCGAGCGTCGCAATCATGAACTCCGGCACCGAGATGATGCCGATGGTCCCGATGGTCACGATGCGGTCGTACAGCGTGCCGCGCCACATCGCAGAGGTGATACCAAGTGTCAGCGCGAGCGGCACGGCAATCGCGGCGGTCAATCCGGCGAGCTTCAGCGTATTGACAAACCGTCCGCGTATCAGGGTGGCGACCGGCACATTGTTCGCATAGGACGTGCCGAAATCACCCTGAAAGAGGCCGGCCATCCATCTCAGGAATCGAATGATCGCGGGATCGTTGAGATGCATCGCCTTGCGCAGGCCCTCGACGGCTTCCGGCGTCGCGGATTGCCCGAGCAGGATCGTAGCTGTATCACCGGGCAGGAGCGCGGTCGCAGAGAAGACGGCGAAGGAAACGATCACGAGGGTAATCAAGGCGATGAGAAGCCGCCTCACCACAAGCGACGAAACCTGTCTTCTCACATTCGCGCTCCCGCACCACGCTCGTCATTTGCTTCAGCCCCGGTTCCCATGGCCGGAGCCGTGACCTCGCCGACGCCGATCAGGCGGTAAGCCAGACGTACTCGGCGAAAGCGTAGCCCATCATGCCGCCGAGCGGGTTGGGCTCCAGTCCCTTCAGCTTGGCAGTGATGGCATCCACGTTGGAGATGTAGGCCGGAATGATGGTGCCGGCTTGTTCCGATACCAGGACCTGCATCTCATTGTACATCTCGCGACGCTTGGCCTGATCGAGCGAGCCGCGAGCTTCGAGCAGCATCTTGTCGAATTGTTCCGAGCTGAACCGGCTCTCATTCCATGGCGCATCCGACTTGTAGAGCAGGGAGAACAGGATGTCGGGCGTCGGACGCGGGTTGATATTGCCGAAATGGATCGGCGCTTTCAGCCAGTAGTTGCTCCAGTAGCCATCGGAGGGCACGCGCTTCACGTCGAGCTTCATACCGATCTGGGCGGCGGTTGCCTGGACAATCATCGCCATGTCGATCGCCGAACCGGCCGCCTCGGAGGTGATGATCTCGATGGTCTGACCGAGGACGCCGGCCTTCTGGAAATGGAATTTGGCCTTGTCCAGGTCGAACGATTTCGGCTTGAGAGTCGCATTGTGGTAGACGTTGGCGGGCGATACGGGCTGGTCGTTGCCAACGACACCGAAGCCGCGCAGGGCCGATTTGACGATCTGTTCGCGGTTGACCACGTATTTCATGCCCTCTACGAAATCGCGGTTGTTGCCGGGCGCCATGTCCATGCGCATGTTCAGGTCGGTGTAGGTCCCCGACGTGCTGGTGGACAGCACGAAGCCGCTCTGGCCGTCGAGGAGGCGCACCGATCGCGGGTTGATCGAGGCCGCGAGATGAATATCGCCGGACAGCAGCGCATTGATCCGGGCGTTTTCATCGGGGATGGCGAAGAACTCGAATGAATCGACGTTCGGGCCGCCTTTGAAATAGTTCGGATTCCGCATGCCGACCGAGCGCTCGCCGGGGGTGAACTGCTTGCACGTGAAGGCGCCGGTCCCGTTACCCGAGGAGAAATCGGTGGTGCCGTCGGCCACGATCATGAAGTGATGCATCGACAGGATCGTCGGCAGATCAGAGTTGGGGCTCGCCAGCGTGACCTCGACGGTGTTCTTGTCGACGGCCTTGAAGTCGGTCATCTGGGAAGCGATCGCCGCGACCTTCGAACCGGTCGCCTTGTCCAGATGGCGCTTCAGCGAAAAGATGACGTCGTCGGCGCTGAGGTCCTTGCCGCTGTGGAAGGTGACGCCCTTCTTCAGCTTGATCGTCCAGGTCTTGGCATCGCCGCTTTCGATCGACTCGGCGAGCTCCATCTGGGGCACGCCGGTCTGGTCGAGAAATGTCAGGCGGTTGTAGAAGGAGCAGCAACGCACATAGTCGGTCGAGAGCGAGGCTTTGGCCGGGTCGAGCGTGTCGGCGGTCGAGGAGGACCAGGCCGCCGCTTTCATGGCGCCGCCCTTCACGGGCGTCGCCGCCACCGCTTCCGACGCGCGGCCGAAGACAGCGCTGGCGGCAGCCAGAGCCACACCATTGGCGAGCATCAACTTCAGAAGGTCGCGGCGCGAAGCCCCGCGACGAATAGCGCTCTCGACCATGGCATCGTCTGAACAAGACCAGTTCGTCGTCGTGTCGCTCATGTTAATCCCTCGTCGCTGGAAGGCTACGGCTCATGCTGCGGTGAGCGGCAGATTGTTCTGTCGCGCAATTGGGGTGGACGCCGGCGCGGTCCCGTCAAAACGACCATGCCGCGTCTCCACTCAGGAGTGCATTCCTTCCCGCGATCGAAGTCTCGCAGGATAGTCCCGCGGCTTCGGTCGAAAAAACCGTGGGCCGCGGCACAAAATTGCGAAGATGCCTCGCTTTCTAGTATTTCGAGCCTGCGTGCAGCTGACTCCTTGTGCATGCCTATTAATATTGCAGCGCGGCGCAAACTTCAGCATAGGCCAGCGATGCAACCGGGTGGACGAGATGTGCTCGATCAAACTCGATGAGCGAATTGCTGAGCATCAAAGTCTCAGCTTATCCGAAAGCCTGACTGGCGAGGGCGAATGTGGTCAATGGCGCGCAGCTGGATCGCGCAACGACAGGGCGCTGCATGGCAATGCCCTCGTCCACCCGGACGAGTCCCCTGTCTGCGAGCCAGGCCCCTAATTGAGAGGACTCGGCAGTATCCACGCGAACGAAGCGTCCTTCCCGCTCGGCCATGAAATAGGCGAGCAGAGCCTTCCCATCGTCCGCGTTCGTGGCCACGACGGGACCGATCACCTCGCCTCTGCCGAATCGGCGCAGCGCCGCAAATCCGGTAAGCCCCTGGCCGTTGCAGAGCACAGCGAGTTGGCCGACCTTCGCGAGCGTACGAAGCAGATCTCTCCGGTCTGCGCCGTACGCGCTTCTGTCGAGCTCGAGGATCCCGAAGATATCGCGCGACTCGGCCGGCCGGGCTTTAGTGGGCGGGGCGACATGCAGGACCTGTCCTTGATGCTGGACGATGGTTCCGGCCCGGCAAAAGCCGAGCTTTTGATAGAGTGGCAGGCCCTCGCCCGTTGCAATGAGCCTCAGCGCGCGCGAACCCGCCAGCGTGGTGACGGCCTTCATGAGCTGACGGCCCAATCCGCGCCCGCGGGCGGCTTCATCGACGATGACCATGTTGATGGTTGCGACATCCCTCTTGTAGGGCGTCATCAGAACCGTCCCGAGCACGGTTGAAGCATTCGCCGCCATTGCGACGAATCCCGCGCTCAGATCGAGTGCCATTTGCCAGTCCTCGAGGCGGTGCGGCCAGCCGGCTTGACGCGAAAGGCGCAACGCACCTTCGAGATGTTCGGGGCGGAAGGCGCTGAGCGATATGGTGCTCGGGATCATCGACCGGTTTTCCTGTCCGGCACCAGTCTCGTATTTTGGCGATACGCAGATCGTCTGAAGGCCGCCGCACGAACGACATCTTCCACCGCAGCCGGCGAAAAAGCCGCATCTTATGCCGCGCTGGCGCTCTATTGTTGCGGTCCTGACATCGTGCGAGCGCACCAGGACAGGAATGATGAGCCAGTTTCGCCCGAAATACGTGACCTTCGACTGCTACGGCACGCTGACGAATTTCCAGATGGCGGAAGCGGCGCAGGATCTCTATTGCGCGCATCTCCCTGAACCGCAGATGGCTGCGCTCGTGCGGGATTTCGCGGCGTATCGGCTCGACGAGATTCTCGGCGACTGGAAACCCTATGCCGACGTGATCCACAACGCGCTGGAGCGCGCCTGCAAGCGCAATGACGTTGCTTTCAAGGCCGAGCATGCACGGATAGTCTACGACCGGGTGCCGAGCTGGGGGCCGCATCCCGACGTTCCCGCCGGCCTTGCCAAGGTCGCCAAGGAGATTCCGCTCGTCATCCTCTCCAACGCCATGAATGCGCAACTGCCGTCCAACGTGGCGAAGCTAGGAGCGCCGTTTCACGCCGCGTTCACGGCCGAACAGGCACAATCCTACAAGCCTCGCATGAAGGGCTTCGAGTTCATGTTCGATACGCTGGGCTGCGGGCCTGAGGACGTGGTGCACTGCTCCTCGTCCTTCCGCTATGACCTGATGACGGCTCACGACCTCGGCATCAAGAACAAGCTGTGGGTCAATCGGGGGCACGAGCCCGCCAACCCCTATTATGGCTATGTCGAGATCAAGGACATCGGCGGTCTGCCAGGTGTGTTCGGGCTCTGAGCCGGCGGGATCTGTCGTGAAATACGTCTCCTACTGGCACGATACCGCACCACGCTTCTCCGGCGGCGCCGAAGGTCCCGTCGAGGGGCACTACGACGTTGCGGTGATCGGCGGTGGCTTCACGGGTCTGGGAGCTGCGCGCCAGTTCGCGAAGGCGGGTACGAAGGTTGTCGTTCTCGAAGCGGACCGGGTGATCGGCGGCGCATCGGGCCGGAACGGCGGGCATCTCAACAATGGTCTGGCCCACAGCTATCTCGCTGCCAAGACTGAATTGGGCAAGGAGCGAGCCATCGCGCTTTACCGCGCGCTCGACGCCTCGATCGACACGCTCGAAGCGTTGATCGCGGAGGAGGGCATCGCGTGCGATTTTCGCCGCGCCGGCAAGCTGAAGCTCGCCTCCAAGCCGAAGCATTTCGATGCCATCGCGCGCAATTTCGAAGTGGTCCATCGCGAGGTTGATCCGGACACAGCATTGCTGTCCGCCCGGGATCTCGGCGCGGAGATCGGCTCGCCCTTCTTTGGCGGAATGCTCTCGAAGAAGAGCGCGATGATGCATATGGGTCGCTATGGCGTCGGACTGGCCGAGGCCGCCAAGCGCCGCGGCGCGATCGTCTTCGAGCAGGCACCGGTCACGGCGCAGGCGCGCGAAGGATCGCGGCATCGCCTGACGACGCCTCGCGGCAGCGTCACCGCCGATCAGGTGCTGCTTGCGACGGGCGCCTATACCACGCCCAATTTCGGTTACTTCCGGCGACGCCTCGTCGCCGTCGGCAGCTTCATCATAGCGACCCGGCCGCTGGACGCGGCCGAAATCGCGGCCGTCATGCCCGGCAATCGCACCTGCGTCACGTCGATGAATGTCGGCAATTATTTTCGCCTGGCATCCGACAATCGTCTGATATTCGGCGGACGGGCGCGCTTCTCGGCGACATCGGACCAGCGCTCCGACGCAAAGAGCGGCGCCATTCTCGTTGACGGTCTCACGCGAATCTTTCCGCAACTCGCCGGCATAGAGATCGACTATTGCTGGGGTGGCCTCGTCGACATGACCGGCGACCGCTTCCCGCGCGCGGGCTATCAGGACGGGCTGTGGTATGCGATGGGTTATGCTGGCCATGGCGCGCAGCTGTCGACCCATCTCGGCATGATCATCGCCGATGCGATGCTTGGACGCGAAGACCGGAATCCGATGAAGGACCTCGACTGGCCTGCGGTGCCCGGCCACTTTGGCAAGCCGTGGTTCCTGCCGCTGGTGGGAATGTACTACAAGATGCTTGATCGCATTCAGTAGCCTGACGGGGACAAATGCGCGCGCTCGCAGAGGGCCGATCTGTCTTGAGCGTTTGCCGGGATAGCGGGGAGGGCGCGGATGTGCGCCTTCTCCGCTCCGTGGCCGCTTAGCCCAATCCACCGATGTGGAAGGTCTTCATCTCGAGGTATTCCTCGATCCCGACCTGCGCGCCCTCGCGCCCCAGGCCGGATTGCTTGACACCGCCGAACGGGGCCACCTCCGTCGACACCATACCGGTGTTGAGGCCGACCATGCCTGCTTCCAGCGCTTCCGCAACGTGCCAGGACCGCTTGAGGTCTCGGGTGTAGAAATAGGCGGCAAGACCGTAGGGTGTAGCGTTTGCGATGGCAATCGCCTCCTCGTCGGTCTCGAAGCGGAAGAGAGGCGCGACGGGACCAAATGTTTCTTCATGCGCCAGCACCATGTCGGTGGTGGCCTCGGTCAGGACGATCGGCGCGGCAAATTGCGGACCCTTGGGCAAGGTCGCGGGTTGAGCGGCGATACGGGCGCCCTTGGACAGCGCATCGGCGACATGGCGGTTGATCTTGCTGATCGCCGCCTCGTTGATCATCGGTCCGATAGCCACGCCCGGCTCGAGGCCAGATCCCACCTTCATGGCCTTGACGCGGGCGACGAGCTTGTCCGCGAAGGCGTCGTAAACGCCGGCCTGCACAAGGATCCGATTGGCGCAAACGCAGGTCTGTCCGCCATTGCGGAACTTCGACATGATTGCGCCCTCGACCACGAGTTCGAGATCGGCATCGTCAAAAACGATGAAGGGTGCATTTCCGCCGAGCTCGAGGCTCACGCGCTTGATGCTGTCCGCGGCACCGCGCATCAGCAGTGAGCCGACGCGGGTCGAGCCTGTGAACGAGATCTTGCGCACCTTTTCGTTGGCCATGATCTCCGCGCCGATCTCGCTCGGCAGGCCGGTGACGATGTTGATGACGCCGGCGGGAATTCCGGCGCGCTCGGCCAATACCCCGAGAGCCAGCGCCGAATAGGGCGTGAAGTCCGATGGCTTGATCACGACTGTGCATCCCGCCGCGAGCGCGGGGGCCACCTTGCGCGTGATCATCGCGTTCGGAAAATTCCAGGGCGTGATGATTGCGCATACGCCAACCGGTTCCTTGAGAACAACGATGCGCCGGTCGGGCGTTGGTGACGGGATTGTCGTGCCGCCGATCCGCCGGGCTTCCTCCGCAAACCATTTGACGAAGGAGGCACCGTAGCGGATCTCGCCCCTGGACTCTTCCAATGGCTTGCCCTGTTCGAGCGTCAGAATGCGCGCCAGGTCATCGAGATGCGTGATCATGAGCCCATGCCAGGCTTCCAGAAGCGCGGCACGCTCGGCGCTCGTCTTGGCGCGCCAGGCGGGGTACGCCTCGGCCGCAGCGGCAACGGCGGCGCGAGTCTCATCTCGCCCCATGTCTGGTACGCTACCAAGAGCAGTCTGCGTCGCCGGCTCGATCACGTCGATCGTCTTGCCCGAGAGCGCCCCGACCCAATGGCCGCCGATCAAACCCTGCTGGCGGAAGAGGTTCTTGTCGTTGAGTTGCCGCATGTCTCATCCTTCTCCTGGGATCAGCCGAAAGGCATCACGCCACCGTGACGTAGATCTTGCGGACGGTCTCGATGGTCTTCCACACGCCCGTAAATCCGGGCTTCATGACGAAGCTGTCGCCGGCTGTGAAGGTCACGGGATCGCCGCCGTCCGGGGTGATCTCGATGGTGCCGGAGATGATGTGACAGAACTCGAAGGTCTCGCCCTTGATGGAACGCGTTTCGCCGGGCGTCGCTTCCCATACGCCGGTATGGACGAGTTCGCCCTTGGCCGCGTCTTGTGCCCAGGTCTTGTAGTGCGGTGTGCCGGCAATGAGCCGCTCTGGCGTTGGACCGGACTCCTTTGGAGCGAAGGCCGGGTTGGGATCAATCGATTTCAGTAGCAAATTGGGCTCCTTTCAGTAACCACGAGTTCGATCCACGAGCCCGATCAGATCGAGGCCCGCCTTGTATCGCTTGATGTTGTCGATGACCGCGCGCGCAGCGGTCTCGGCCTGAGTCGCACTTGCCACATGCGGGGTGAGCAGCACCTTCGGATGAGTCCAGAACGCATGATCGGAGGGCAGCGGCTCCGGCTCAGTGACGTCGATGACGGCGCCGGCGAGCTGACCGTCGTCCAGAGCGGCCAGCAGCGCGAGGTGATCGAGCTGCGCGCCGCGTCCCGCATGAATCAGCGCCGCGCCTTTCGGCAGCCGCGCAAACACACTGCGATCCAAGATCCCGTGGGTGTCTGCCGTGAGAGGAAGCAGGCAGACGAGGATGTCGGTCTCGCCGAGCATTTGGCTGAGGCCAGCGTGGCCGCAATATGTCGCAACGCCCTCTATCGTCTTGGCTGATCGGCTCCAGCCGCTCAAAGGAAAGCCGAAGGGCTTCAGACTCTCCAGCACGGCGCGGCCGAGCACGCCAAGTCCGAGCAGCCCAACCCGCCGGTCGGTAGCCTGCTTCTGCGGCAGAGGCCGCCACTGGCGTTGCCGCTGCAAATCGAGATAGGCCGGGAGGTTGCGGTGGAGCGCCAGCACCGCGAGTGTGACATATTCCTGCATCATCCGGATGATGCCGTCTTCCACCATCCGGACCACCTTCACCTCGGATGGTATCGATGTTAGCGGAAATTGGTCGATGCCGGCCCCAACTGAAAACAGCAGTTCGAGATTGCGATAGCGTTCGAGCCCATGGGGCACCGTCCAGCTGATCACGTAGCGAACCTGATCGGGATCGATCGTGGCGGAATCGATTGCGAAGGGCAGGTCGGGGAGCTCGCGAGCGAAGGCGTTGCGAAAAACGGCTCCACGTTCGGCGTCGGAATTGAACAGAAAAGCCATTGGTCGATTTTGCAGGGGCAGAAGATGGCGAACTCGCCGGATGGAGGGAACATAAGCGGACGAGGGCTCGTTTCCATGCCGAATGCGATTGCGATTTGGTGGATTGTTTCGCGCCGCGGTCATTTTGAAATGCATTCTGCGGCGGCGTATGGCTTATGCTGATCTCGCCTGGGCCGCTCGAGTGCGCCCGGAGTGAGATCATTCGATCGATATTGGGCTCATCGAGAGGGAGCCATGGAAAAGCGCATCTCCAGTTCGTTTACAGTCGATACTTTTGAGGCACATGCGGCCGATATCGATACGGTCGAGCTTGACTGGCTCCATGCGCTGTCAATTGGCGTCGGCTGGCCGCATCGCGCCGAGGACTGGCAGTTTCTGCGTGAGGTTGGCCACGGCATCGTGGCTCACGACGAAATCGGACGGGTACTCGGATCGGCCATGTGGTTTCCCCATGGCTCAGACTTCGCCACCGTTGCCATGGTCATCACCTCTCCGCGTCTTCAGGCCCTCGGCACCGCGCAGTGGCTGATGAAGCGCGTTCTGTCCGAATGCAAGGGACGCAATCTGCGCCTCAATGCCACGCGTGCAGCGCGCAAGCTCTATCTGTCGCTCGGCTTCCGCCTTGAGAGAACGGTTTTCCAGCGTCAAGCCGAGGCGCGGCGACCCGATGAGATGCCGCGCCCTCCCGAAGGAGCCGAACTGCGTCGTCTGGATCAAGCCGATCTTGCGGGTGTCGCTGAACTTGATGCGCAAGGATTTGGTGCATGTCGCCTCGAGCTGCTCGCAGCTCTCCTGCAGCAATCCGTTGGCTTTGGCCTCTACCGGCGTGGCCGCCTCGAGGCCTTTGCGCTCTGCCGTCCGTTTGGGCGAGGGCATGTCATCGGTCCTGTGGTGGCTTCGAACGACAGAGACGCGATTGCTGTGGTGGCGCCGCATGTGACTGCCCATGATGGAGAGTTTCTGAGGCTTGATACGCACCTTGCTGACGGGGAATTCTCCTCCTTCGTCGCTCGGTCGGGCCTGGCTGTCTTCGACACCGTTACGACGATGTCGTTGGGAGGACACTTCCGCGATCCCAACGAGCGTTCTGAAGAGATGCCCGTAACCTACGCGCTGGCAAGCCAGGCCCTTGGTTGAGGGCATATCGCGCCGCTCGCTGTCGTCAGCACAACGATCGGCACGGTACTAGCTCCGCAACGAAACGGCGGTTGGCCCATTCAAGCGTGAATTCGAACATGCGTTCCGCTCACTTCATGTAATCAGGCAAAGTGAACCCGTCATAGAACCGGTCGGCCTGGATCGCGACCTTGAACGTCGGCGATTTGTAGCCGGCGACGATGTCCTGGGCCCATTCGGAATTGGCGTTGGCCTTCTTCACCGCAAGCACGTTGATGTAGGGCGTCGTCATCTTCTCCAGTGCAAAGGCGTTGGTCAGCTTCAATCCGCTGAAGATCGCGAAATTGCCCTGGACGGCGGCATAATCCACATCGTCGAGCGCGCGCGGCGCCTGCGCGGCCTCGAGCGGAACGATTTTGATGCCGCCGGGATTCTTGATGACATCGAGCTCGGAGACCTCGACCGGCTTGCTATCGCGGATCTCGATCAGGCCGAGGTCGCGCAGCACCCACAGCGCGCGCTGCAGATTGACGGGATCGTTCGGCACCGCGACGCTGGAACCCGGCTTGATCGGCGAACCCAGCGGGTGCTTCTTCGAATAGAGACCCATCGGTGGTGTCGGGACGTGAACGATGCCGACGAGATCGGTCTTCTGCCGCTCGTTGTAGGAATCGAGGAAGATCGTGTGCTGCATTACATTGGCATCGATCTCGGATTTGAACACGGCGTTGTTGGCTTCAAGGCCGGTCGAGAATTCGACATAGCGGATCTTGTAGCCCTTCTTCTTCAGCTCGGGCTCAACCCCGATCTTGAACTCATCGATATACGGCCCCGGCACGAAGCCGACCCTCAGCTCGGGTTTCGCGGGCTGCTGGGCCAGAGAGTCTACGGCGGCGAAGGGGGAGAGAGCCAAAAGGCCGGAGAGGAGAAACAACGCTGTCTTCATGTCTGTTGACTGATCTCGAGTTTGAAGGTGAGTGCGGGTGCGGTCTCAGGCGATCGCCTTGATCGCGTTGGAGTAGACGCTCGCCGGCCGTACGAGGCCGTAATGCTCGCGCAAGGTCGTGCCGGTGTATTCCTCGCGGAACAGGCCGCGCTTGCGCAGGATCGGGACGACGTGCTCGGTGAAGGCATCGATGCCGCCGGGCAGCCAGGGCGGCATCACGTTGAAACCGTCGGCCGCGCCGCCTTCGAACCAGGTCTGGATATTGTCTGCGATCTTTTCCGGCGTTCCGGCGATGACCCAGTGGCCGCGCGCACCGGCGAGGCGCTGCACCAGCTGGCGGATCGTCGGCTTTTCGCGGTCGACGATGTCGACCACGAGCTTGAAGCGGCTGGCGACGCCGCGCGCGCTCGCGGTGTCGATCAGATGCCGGGGGACGGGACCGTCGAGATCATATCCGGTGAGATCGACGCCGATCATCTGGCGCAACTGGGTCAGGGAATATTCGGGCTGGATCAGCTCGTTGAACTCGTCCTGAAGGCGATCCGCCTCGGCCTGCGTGCTGCCGATAAAGGGGCTGATGCCGGGCAGGATCTTGATCTCATCGGGGCCGCGGTCGAAGGTGCGGGCTTGGCGCTTGATGTCCGCATAAAAGGCTCTGGCCGACTCCAGCGTTTGGTGAGCCGTGAAAATCGCCTCTGCGTAACGGGCGGCGAAGGCGCGGCCGTCGTCGGAGGCGCCAGCCTGCACATAGACCGGCCGGCCCTGGGGGGTGCGAGAGATGTTCAGCGGACCGCGCACGCGAAAATGCTTGCCGACATGGTCGAGCGTGTGGATCTTGCTGGTGTCGGCGAAGATGCCCGAGGCGGGGTCGTTGACGAGCGCGTCATCCTCCCAGCTGTCCCAGAGCCGCGAGATCACGTCGAGATATTCGCGGGCACGCTCGTAGCGCTCGTGGTGCGGGGGATGCTCGGGCAGGCCAAAGTTCTGCGCCGCCTGTGGCGCGCTGGTGGTGACGATGTTCCAGCCGGCCCGGCCGCGGCTCAGATGGTCGAGTGACGCGAACAGCCGTGCCAGATTGTACGGCTCGGTATAGGTCGTCGATGCCGTCGCGATCAGGCCGATGCGGCTGGTGACGGCCGCGATCGCCGCCAACCACGTGATCGGCTCGAAGCGAAAGCGCTGGGCGTAGCGGACGTTATCGGCCAGTGCCGGTCCGTCTGCAAAGAAGATGGCGTCGAACTTGCTCGCCTCGGCGCGCTGCGCCAGCTCCTGGTAATAGGTGATGTCGAGAATGCGATCCGACGCCGATCCCTTGTAGCGCCACGCGGCTTCGTGGTGACCGCCGGGGTAGATGAAGAGATTGAGGACAAGCTGCCGTTGGTTGCTCATGGTTCGGATGTCCGGATGCAGGCCGTCAATGCGGCACGATTGGACCGAACTCTATGGCGTCAGCGAGAGCAATGTCGATGAAATGGATTTGCGTTGTTGAATGCGAAGCGAGCATGAATCTAGCGGCAATGCCGCGAGACGGAGATGATGCCGCGTTAGGGTGTTGAGAGCTGGCGGGCGTCTAGGCCGATCGTGTTCCGGCCGTGGCCTGTGTCACCACGCTGTTGGCCGGCACATCCCTGGTCACCTAGACATTGCCGCCGATCGTTGAGCCGCGGCCAATGACGATGCGGCCAAGGATCGTCGCGCCGGCATAGATCACGACGTCGTCTTCGACGATCGGATGCCGCGCGTCGCCCTTGATCAGATGGCCCTCGTCGTCGGTTGGAAAGTGACGGGCGCCCAGCGTGACCGCCTGATAGATGCGCACATTGTCGCCGATGATGGCGGTCTCCCCGATGACGACACCGGTGCCGTGGTCGATGAAGAAGCCGGAGCCGATGCTGGCGCCGGGATGAATGTCGATCCCGGTCCGGGTGTGCGCGATCTCCGCCACCAACCGCGCAATCAGCCGCGCGCCGAGCTGATGGAGGATGTGGGCCAGGCGGTGGTGGATGATCGCGGTCATCCCGGGATAGCCGATCAGGATCTCCGGAAAGTTTCTCGCCGCGGGATCGCCGACGAAGGCGGCGCGGAGATCGCTGATGATCAGCCCGCGCACGTCGGGTAGCTGGGAAGCGAATTTGCGCGTCAGCTCGACCGTGTCGTCGCGCCGGAATCCGGGCGTGAGCTCGTCGCCGATGAAGAGCGCAGCACGGTGAATCTGGTCGCAAAGTCCGTCGAGCGCGATGCTGAGACGGTTGCCGACGAAGTAGTCGATATTCTCGCCGTCGAGATCGAACTGGCCATAGTGACGCGGGAACAGCGCTTCGGTCAGGCCGTCCAGGATCGCCTGAAGCGCCTCGCGCGAGGGGGCGCGGCGGGCCTCGCCATCCCGGCGGATGCTGTGGGTCTCCTCCCGGGAGACGCGGAGCGCGGCGACGACCCGTTCGAGCTGCCACCGCCGCTGCGTCGGGCTATCGGGGGCGCGCGCCTCGTCGTCGGATGGTTCGTGGGGGATTTCGTGCTTCATACCGCCTCAGTCCCATCGGGGTGGTGTCGGATGATAATGTCACCTGACATGGGCCAGGGGAATACTGATCTCGGCAAGCAGATCGAGGTCGACATCGTGATTGATCTCGATGTATTGCCCGTTCCAGTAGACCAGTCCGGACAGCTGGGATGACAGCTCGAAGCTCAAGAGACTTCCAACGATGATCCCGTGCGAGTAGCGCTCGATGATCTCTTCGACCCGGCATTCGACGGTCGCCAGCGAGTTGCCAAGCAGCGGCACGCCCGACGTCCCCGCAGACCACGGAACGCCTTCGAAACGTTGCGGGCCCTTGAGACGACCGTTGCTGAACCGGCTCGCCAGCTCCTGCTGGTCGGAGCCCAGGATGTTGACGCCGAATACGCCGAAGCGCTCGATCAGCGCGAAGGATGACGCCTGCCGGTTGACGCTGACCAGCACGCGCGGCGGACTCGCGCTCAGCGATGTCAGGGACGTGACGGTCATGCCGTTGATGTCCTCGTCATGCCCGGCCGTGATGATACTGACGCCGCCAGCGAGGCGGCGCATCACCGCGCGGAACTGATGTTCGATCTCGTTGCCGTCGGTGACGAGATGGATGTCCGACCTTCCCATGTCAGTCTCTCCTTGCGTCGGACCGTCGCATGCCGGCATCGGCTTCCCTAGAAGAAGCCCTTCGCCGGCAACGGCGTGCCGTTGATCTCGTGTTCACCGATCGAACGCGCCTTGTAGGTCGTCGGATTGTGCGACGACAGCGTCCGTGCGTTGCGCCAGTGTCGATCGAAGTTGGTGACCTTCTTGGTGGCCGACGCGCCGCCGACATCGAACAGCAGGCTGCCGCCGCGGATGGCGAAATCGTCCGCGATGATTTTTGCCTTGGCCGAGAGCAGGGCCGCCGCGTGAGCTGCCTCTGCCGCGTTGGAGGCACCGGTGTCGAAGGCGTCGGTCGCGACGTCCAGCGCTTCGGCCGCCGCGAGCACGACCGTCTCGGCCGCAAAAGCGCCGCTGGCGATCTGGCCGACCGTCTGCTGGAGAAGCGGGTCTTCGGTCGGGATTTCAGTCGGCGCGTAATAGAACGTGCGCTTGCGCGAGCGCACCAGCGTTGTCGCATCTCGCAGCGTCGCGCGCGCAATGCCCGCAACGACCGCCGTCAGGAACAGCTGGGCGAACGTATTGGAGTAGGGCACGCCGTAGCCGGTATCAGGCGCATCGAACACCACTTCCTCGCGCTTGACGCTGACGTTGCGGAAATGGGTCGTGCCGGTGGCCGTAAGACGCTGCCCGAGCCCGTCCCAGTCGTCGACCAGCTCGATCCCGTCGCGCTTGATCGGCACGATCGTGGTGCCGGTCGCGCCGGACGGATCGGCAGCGCGGACCAGGACATAATCCGAGTACAATGTCCCGGTGCTGTAATATTTGGTGCCGTTCAGCAAATAATCGTCGTTCCCATCGGGTGTGAACGTCGTACCCGGCGTCACATTGCCGACGAGGGGGCTTTCGAGCTCGGTCGTTGCAAGCCCGATGATGGCTCCCTCGGCGACCGCCTTCTGCCATTGCCGGCTCTGTTCATCCTTGGGAGTGCGTACCAGCCGCTCGACCACGCTGAAATGGTTGCGCAGGATATGCGCCACATTGGCGTCGGCCTCGCCGAGCCGGATGACGAATGCGATGAGATCACGGATCGTGCTGCCGGCGCCGCCGGCGCCTACCGGGAGCCGCAGCGCGCCGAGACGGGCGTGGCGAATGAGATCGATCACGTCGAACGGCAGCACGCGGTCGCGCTCGCGATCGCTTGCGCCTTCGGCGATGTGGTTGAGCAAGGCCTCCAGTTCCGATGAGCCGGTCTTGAGCGGTTCGGACGGCGTCAGAGAGGGCGTGGATACGGTCTTGTTCATTGCCTCGGCCTGTTGGAACGGACTTAGAGCTGGGCGAGGTGATCGGTCACCTTGACCGGTTCGGGCAGAACCTTGCGGGCGACGAGCCAGTCGGCGGCCTTTTGCAGCTCGCCTATGAATTGCTCGTCGTTGACCGCGAAGTAGCGATACTGCCGCTTCATTGCGATGAACCGGTCGCGAACCTCGTCGCTGTATTTCCCGGCTTTCTGCGCGATGTACTCGGCGTCCTTGCTGTTCTCCGAGACCCACTTGCCTTCGGCGCGGAACGCGTCGGTCACCGCGCGGACCAGTGCAGGGTTGTCGGTCGCGAATTTGCGGGTGGTCAGGTAGGACGTGTAGTCGATCTGGAATTCGAGGTCGCGGCCTTCCAGGAAGATGTCGTGCGCCTTGTATTCGAGTCGGGCGATGTCGACGCCGGGGCTCCACATCGACCAGGCGTCGACCTTGCCGGCGGCAAGTGCCGGCGCGGCATCCGGCGGATTGAGATAGACGAATTTCACCGCGGAGCGGTCGACCTTGTGCTTCTCGAGTGCTGCAACCAGCAGGAATTCGCCGAGGCCCGAGCGATTGACCGCGACCGACTTGCCGACGAGATCCTCGATCCTGTCGATGCCGGAGCCGTCCTTGGCGATGATTGCCGTGGTGCGGGGCTCGTAGACCACGAACTGCGTGAACACCAGCGGTGAACCGGCAATGATGGCGGCCAGCGCAGGCGTGGTGCTGCCACCGAAGCTGAAGTCGGCGCTGCCGCCGGTGACAGCCTGCAAGGTCGGCGCGTGGTTCGGGAAGGGCCCAAGCCATTCGACCTTGATCCCGTCCCTGGCGAGCTGCTTCTCGAACTCGCCGCGCTCCCTGGCGATCAGGTTGAGGCCGCCCAGACCCCAGGTCAGGCGGACCGTGTCCGTGGTGCGGCCGGGCGCGGCCTGCGCGAGCTCAGAGATGTTCATGCCGGCGAGCGCGCCAATGCCGAAGGCTGCGGAGCCGAGGAAGCTGCGCCGGGAGGGTTTGGCGATGGAGGAATCGGACATGTTGGCCTTCCGGAGAACCTAGTTGGGAGAATGAGAGATCACGCCAAGCTCGCCGAGCAGCTCCGCGCGCGAGATGGATGCCGAACCGTCGCGCGCCGCGCGATGCTCAAAGGCGATTGCGCCATCACGCATCACCAGGATGCGGTCGGCGAGGGCGATCGCCTCGTCGACGTCGTGGGTGACCAGCAGGACGCCTGGCTGATGATTGGTGACCAGTTCGCGGACGAGCTCATGCATGCGAATTCGGGTCAGCGCATCGAGTGCGGCAAACGGCTCGTCGAGCAGCAGGAGCTCGGGCTGCTGCACCAGCGCCCGAGCGAGCGCCACGCGCTGCGCCTGTCCGCCGGAGAGGTTGCGCGGCCAGTCGTCGAGCCTGTCACCGAGGCCGACCTCGGTGAGCGCTTCGGCGGCGCGTTCGCGCGCGTCTTGGGCCTGCAAGCCGAGCGCGACGTTGCGCCAGAGGTTGTCCCAGGGCAGCAGCCGATGTTCCTGAAACACCACTGCCGGCCGGCGGGGCGCCACGATGCGTCCGCCCTGGACGGGATCGAGGCCGGCAAGGGCCCGCAACAGCGTGGTCTTGCCGCAACCGCTCTCGCCCAGCAGGGCGACGAACTCGCCGCGCTCGATGCGCAGGTTCAGCTTCTCGATGACGACGCGGCTGCCGTAGCGGCGGACGAGATTGCTGACAATGACGGCCGGTCCTGACTCGGAAGGCGCTGCGTAACGCGGAGCGACATGAACGTTCATCGCGCCGCTCCGTAATTCGGATGCCAGGCGAGCAGGCGCCTTTCGAGCAATCGGGCGATGGCGTCGGCCGCGATGCCGATCAGCGCATAGATCACGATGGTCAGGATGATCACGTCGGTGCGCAGAAATTCGCGTGCGTCCATCGCGAGAAAGCCGATACCCGACTGCGCGCCGATGGTTTCGGCCACGACCAGTGCAAGCCATGCCGTGGCCAGAGCATAGCGAACCCCGGTCAGGATCGACGGCAACGCGCCGGGAAGGATGATGCGGCTGATCAGTTGGATCGAGCTCAGGCCCTGGACCCGGCCGAGCTCGAGCAGCTTGGGGTCGACCTGCCGGATGCCAAGCACGGTGTTGATGTAGATCGGAAACGTGACGCCAAGCGCCACAAGGAAGATCTTCTCCGCTTCACCGACGCCGAGCCAGACAATGACCAAAGGCAGCGAGGCGAGGAAGGGGATGGCCCTGATCATCTGCACGCTGCGATCGATCGTAGCCTCCGCAATCCGCGAGAAGCCGACCAGAATTCCGAATGCGGCGCCGACCGCCGCACCCAGCGCGAAGCCCGCCGCGGCGCGCAGCAAGCTCACACCGAGATCGTTCAGCAAGGTTCCGGTGGTCACCAGCTTGAACGCGGTGCGGATGACCTTGCTGGGTGCGGGCAGCACCTGCGGCGAGAGCCATCCCGCTTGCGCAAGCGCTTCCCAGACGATGACCAGCAACACGGGTGCAAGCCAGGACAGAAGCAGAAGGCCGCGAGCGCCAAGCCTGCTTGCCGATGCGAGCGATGTGTCGCTGCTTTGCGACGGCAGGCCGCCATCCGCACCGATCACCGTGCGTTCGATTTGGCTCAGTTCGATATTGCTCAAGATTTGAGACCTCGTTCAGCGCAAAATGTCCCACGAAATCACGCCGGCAGAAATAGAGCGCTATTTCAATTGTCGTCCGCTCCGGAGTGATCTGCTGTCGTCACGGCGCAGGTCTGCGACAAAGAACATCTTTTGATGGCGGATATGCTTGATCTCGCGCCGGCCATTGGCGAGAACGAGTAACGATTGCTAACATGAGCCGGGAAAGTCACGGGAGAGTACGATGGCGAGCTCACCTCTTCGCTTCGGGATCTGGGCGCTGGTGCATGGCCCGCGGGCCGCGCATCAGGATCCGGAAGAGCCTTATGATGCGTCCTGGGAACGCAATCGGGATCTCGTGCTCGCGGCTGAAGAGCTCGGTTATGATTCAACGTTGATCGCGCAACACACCATCAATCCGCATCAGGAAGACCTCGATCAACTCGAGGCCTGGAGTGCGGCGGCGGCGATTGCGGCGCTGACGAAGCGCATCGAGATCATCGCT
The DNA here is from genome assembly GCF_000938255.1 of Bradyrhizobium sp. LTSP849. GTDB lineage: Bacteria > Pseudomonadota > Alphaproteobacteria > Rhizobiales > Xanthobacteraceae > Bradyrhizobium. The sequence goes on from NZ_JYMR01000051.1 coordinate 209,185, forward strand.
GCGATCAAGCCGTATCTCTATCACCCCGTTGTGCTGGCAAAGCTCGCGCTCGGGATCGAGAACATCAGCCGTGGCCGGTTTGCGCTCAATCTCGTCAATGCCTGGAACCGCCCGGAACTGGAGAAGGCGGGGATCGGTTTTCCGGAGCACGATGCCCGTTATGCTTACGGCAGGGAGTGGATATCTGTCGTCACCCGCCTGATGGAGGGTGAGCGTCTCAACTTCAGCGGGGAGCATTTCAACGTCACCGATTACGCGCTGCGCCCGACCAGCCTGTACCGCAAGCGCCCGGCCATCTATGTCGGCGGTGAATCCGAGCCGGCGCGCGATCTGGTTGCCGGCCACGGCGACGTCTGGTTCATCAACGGTCAGCCTCTGGAAGATGTGGCCGGCCTGATCGCCGATGTCGCGGCGCGTCCGCGCGGTGCAACGCCGCCATTGCGTTTCGGCCTTTCTGCCTTTGTCGTCGCCCGCGAAACCCGGGAGCAGGCGCAGGCCGCCCACGCGCGGCTGCTTAGCCTGGCCGCAAAGGACGCGCCGATGAAGGCGATCCAGAAGCAGAATACCGACCCCAAGGTCGTGATGATGCAGACCATGCAGAAGACGCCGCGCGTCGGCAGCAATGGCGGCACCGCAGCGGGACTGGTCGGGAGCTATGACGAGGTTGCGGCGCGCATCGAGGCGTTCCATGCAGCCGGTATCGAACTCTTCATGCTGCAATTCCAGCCGTTCGAGGCCGAGATGCGTCGGTTTGCACACGAGGTGATCCCGCGCGTGCGGGCGAGGCAGTCGGCGGGACTTGCCGAGGGGCTGGTCCAGTCGCGGGGATAGATCGTGGAAGCGGCTAGGCCGATGCCACCTCCGGCGTCTGCTTCGCGAAGCGGCTCTCCGGTCGCGGCAGGCCAAAATGATCGCGGAGCGTCGATCCCGTGTATTCGGTCCGGAACAGCCCGCGCTTCTGAAGGATCGGCACGACGGTATCGACAAAGGTCTCCAGCCCGGACGGCAGCACATCCGGCATCAGGTTGAAGCCGTCCGCGGCGCCGGCCTTGAACCAGGCCTCGATATCATCGGCGATCTGCTCCGGCGTGCCGACGATGATGCGATGCCCGACGCCGCCGCCGAGCGCGCGGATAAGCTGCCGTACCGTCAGATTGCCGCGCCGGGCGAGATTCACGGTGCCCTGGAACATGGTGTGATTGGCGTTGACCGGCAACGGCAACGGATCGGGCAGGGGCTTGTCGAGCTCGAGCAGTGCAGGGTCGATCTGGAGCGTGCCGGCAAGCCGCGCCAGGCTGTATTCGATCGGTACCAATTCCCAGAGTTCGTCCTGCCGCCGCCTGGCCTCCGCTTCGGTGCTGCCGATGACGGTGGCAAGTCCCGGCAGGATGACGATGGAATCTCCGGAACGGCCGTAGGTGGCGGCCCGTGCGCGCAGATCGCGGGCATAGCTGACGCCTTCCTCAATGCTCTGTGCCAACGTGAACACGGCTTCGGCGTAGGCGGCCGCGAAATCGCGGCCGTCGTTCGACCCGCCCGCTTGCACGGTGACCGGGCGTCCCTGCGGCGATCGTGGGACGTTCAAGGGACCCGCCACCGAATAATGCGGGCCGCGATGGGCGATCGGGTGCACTTTCGAGGTATCAACGAAGCGAGCGCTGGCCTTGTCGCCGACGAAAGCGTCGTCCTCCCAGCTATCGAACAGCGCGTGGATGACTTCGGTGAATTCCTTGGCGCGTTTGTAGCGCGCTTTGTGCTCGGTCACGGACGAGAGGCCGAAATTCCGGCCCGAAGCAGCGTCGGCCGTCGTGACCGCGTTCCATCCCGAGCGTCCGCCGCTGGCATGGTCGAGCGTCACGAAGCGGCGGGCGATGTTGTAGGGCTCGTTATAAGTTGTGGACACCGTTCCAATCAGCCCAACATGTCTGGTCGCGGCCGCGACAGTCGCCAGCACGATCGTCGGTTCCAGCGACGTGAACGACCGATAGTCGATGCGGTCGTTCACGGCCGGCGAGTCCGCCAGAAAGATCGCATCGAATTTACCGCGCTCTGCAATCTGCGCCACACGCACGTAATGGCCGAGATCGAAGAAGGCGCGCGGATCGCTGTCCGGCAGCCGCCATGCCGACGGATAGACGCCGGAGTGAAGCAGGTTGACGTTCAGGTGCAATTGGCGTGGCAGCATAGCACGTTCCGTCGGTGGCTTTGCGATAGACGCAGATATCGTGCCGCGACCGTCGAATGAAGCGCAAAACTGTCGTATGCGCGAATTCGCAACGTTCGCTGTGCGGTGGTCGCTCTCGGTAGGGAAAGGCTGCGCTGGAGTGTGGCTGGGCGAGAATATCATTCGCGAGCCTGATTTCCACGATCCGATCTTGCCGCTGTTTTGCCCGACGAGTCAAAGGGCCTGAGCTTGATGAAATCAGGCTTGCTTGGTGGTTTGCCCTCGCCACGGAGAGCTGCGTCGCATTCTGCGCCCGCGTGTCGATTCAACCAAGCCTGACCTGGGCTTAAGCCGCCCCACCCCCGGCAACCGGCCGGTGGCGGTTCTACTGTGCATGGGGTTGTTTTTCAGATTTTTGTTTTTGAGCAAGCGCCCTTTGCCCACTCTGGGACTCTTTTGTGCGAGTGAGTTTGTTTCCAATTCGGCGAACGATCAGGAACAAACGAATTCCGAAACCGCGATCAGGCAGCACGCGCATCGCTATTTTCCCTACCCGCTCGACAGCGCAGAAATCCAAACGCATCCTTCGATCGACAGGCGAGGCGGACCGAGCGCCGCGCGAGCCCTTGAGAGCGAAGGAGTTGCAGATGGCTTTGGAGACCCGGAACTTCGAGACGCTGGCATTGCACGGCGGATCGTATCGCGCCGATCCGGCCACCGGCGCCGTGGCGGTTCCGATCTACCAGACCACGTCGTTCCAGTTCGAGAACACCGATCACGCCTCGCGCCTGTTCGCGCTCGAGCAGCTCGGCCCGATCTACACCCGCATCGGCAACCCGACGCAGGACGCGTTTGAAACGCGGCTTGCTGCGTTGGAGGGCGGAGCGGCTGCGCTTGCCGTAGCGTCGGGGCAGACCGCCACCGCATTTTCGATTCTCAACATCGCGCAGGCTGGCGACAATGTCGTCTCCTCGACCGATCTTTACGGCGGGACCTGGACGTTGCTTTCGCAAACGTTGAAACAGTTCGGCATCGAGGTCCGGTTCGTCGATCCAGCGGATCCCGAGAACTTCCGCCGCGCAACGGACGCCGGGACGCGGGCCTATTTCGGCGAGACGCTTCCCAATCCCAAGCTCAACGTCTTTCCGATCAAGGAGGTCGCCGACATCGGCCGATCGCTCGGCGTTCCCCTCATTCTCGACAATACGGCGTCGCCCCTGATTGCACGTCCATTCGAGCACGGCGCTGCGGTGGTGGTCTACTCCACGACCAAGTATATCGGCGGCCACGGCACTGCGATCGGCGGCGCCATCGTTGATGGCGGCAATTTCGACTGGGCGGCGCACGCCGATCGCTTTCCGCTTCTGAACAAGCCCGACGACGCCTACCACGGCGCGATCTGGACCGAGGCCGCGAAGCCGCTCGGCCCGATCGCCTACATCCTGCGGGCGCGCGTCAGGCTGCTGCGCGATCTCGGTGCATCGATCGCGCCGCAAAACGCGTTCCAGTTCATCCAGGGGCTCGAAACCTTGCCGCTGCGCATCCGTCAGCACAACGAGAATGGCATCAAGGTCGCGAACTTCCTTGCCAGGCACGTCTTGATCTCGAACGTGATCTTTCCCGGCCTGCAAAGCGGCGAGAACCGGCGCAGGGCGGACGCCTATCTGAAAGGCGGCTATGGCGGCCTCGTCGGCTTCGAGCTGAAAGGCGGCGTCGAGGTCGGCCGGCGCTTCATCGATGCGCTAAAACTGTTCTATCACGTCGCCAATATTGGTGACGCGCGGTCGCTGGCCATTCATCCGGCGTCGACGACGCATCAACAACTCACCGCGGCCGAGCAACTCGCCGCCGGTGTCACGCCTGGCTATGTGCGCCTGTCGGTCGGGATCGAGCACCCCGACGATATCCTGGCGGATCTCAGCCAGGCGCTGACAGCCGCCGACGCCGGCGCCGGTGCGCGCAAAGCAGCGTGAGAGCATGGCGTCATCGCCACCCGAAGAGTTGTCGATAAATGCCGACGTGCTGATCGTCGGCGGCGGGATGGCGGGCGCCTGGGCGGCGACATCCGCTGCACAGGCCGGGGCGAAAGTCGTTCTGGCCGACAAGGGCTATTGCGGCACCAGTGGCGTTACGGCCGCGGCTGGGCCGGGTCATTGGTGGGTCCCGCCCGATCCTCCGGCGGCGCGCGATGCGGCCGTGGCCAATCGTGTTGCGAGCGGCCTTGGTCTTGGCGAAGCGGAGTGGATGTATCGCATCCTCGACCAGACCTGGCGCACGTTGCCGACGCTGGCCCGCTACTACAAATTCGGGGTCGATGACGAGGGACGGGTGAATTACCGCGCTGTGCGGGGGCCCGAATACATGCGCGCCTTGCGCCAGCAGGTGCTGAGCCACGGCGTCACCATCCTCGATCATTCGCCGGTCCTCGAACTTTTGGCGCGATCCGATGGCTCGATTGGCGGTGTCCGTGGCCAGCGCCGGCAGGATGGCGGGCGGGCGTACCAGATCGAGGCGGGAGCGGTGGTGCTCGCAGCCGGCGGGACCAGCTTCCTGTCCCATCTTCTGGGATCGTGGACCAACACGGGGGATGGCTATCTCATGGCGGCCGAGGCAGGTGCAGAGATGTCCGGCATGGAGTTCACTGCGGCCTACACCATTGCGCCGGCGCATTCGACGATGACGCGAACCATGGCCTATGCGTTTGCGACCTATTACGACGCCGACGGGCACGAGCTCGATCTTCCGTTCGGCCCCGACCAGACTATCCGTCTTGCGCGCGCGCTCCAGCGCGGCCCGGTCTACTGCTCGCTGCATCGTCTGCCTGATAACATCAAGGCGCGGCTGCATACGATCTCGCCGAACGTGCCGCTGGTGTTCGATCGCTGGGGCATCGATCCATACCGCGACCGGTTCGAGATCACTTTGCACAATGACGGCACCATTCGGGGCATCGGAGGAGTGCGGGTGCACGATGTGGATGGCACGACATCGGTTCCAGGCCTGTTCGTGGCCGGTGACAATGCTTCACGCGAGAAGGTTGCGGGCGCGATCTCCGGCGGCGGCAATGTCAATTCGGCCTGGGCGCTTTCATCGGGTGTGTTCGCCGGACGGGCCGCCGCGCGCGTGGCACGCGGCGTGAAGACGGGCACGAGCCGTTTTCGGCTACTTGGTCTCGGGCGCGAGCCGCGCAGGCGCGTGCAGACCGTCGATCTCACTGCGATTCGAGCCAGCGTGCGTGCCGAAATGCATCCGTTCGACAAGAATCTGTTTCGCACCGGAAAGGGACTTGCAGCATCCGCGCGTGCGCTTGAAGGCTTGTGGACCGAATTGGCGGATCACGACCACACGGGCACGATCGCTTCGCGCGAGACCGCGGCGCTGCTGGCAACCGCGCGCTGGTCGGTCGCCACGGCGGCAACACGCAACGAGAGCAGGGGCCTGCACCGCCGCGAGGATTTTCCTTCACTGGATCCCCGATCTGCAAACCGATTGCTGAGCGGCGGCTTGGATCAGGTCTGGGTGGCCGCCGATGGTCCGTCCGCGACGACCGGAACGGGTCAACTCGAGGCGGCATCATGATCGAACTCATCCTCGCGGACCGCTGTACGGATTGCGGGACATGCATCGAAGTCTGTCCGGCCAACGTGATCGATCCCGGGCAAGCCGGCCTGCCGGTTCTCGCGCGCGTTGAAGACTGCCAGACCTGTTTCTTGTGCGAGCTCTATTGCCAGGCGGATGCGATCTATGTCGCGCCGGATTGCGATCGCCGCGTCGATGTGAATGTGGAGGAGGTGGTGGCCTCCGGTCGTCTCGGCCAATACCGGAAGCATTCCGGCTGGGACGAATGGGCCGATCGCTTTCCGAACGAGCAGTGGCTGATGGAAACCGTATTTCGTCGCGCTGGTGAGGCTGCGGCGCAGCCGAAAGGGGCGCCGCTTGACGTCATCGAGAGGAAATAGCCTCAGTCGGCTACACAGAGACGAATTCGTTTGCCTTGCCGAGGCGTGTTGTCCTCCTGTTACAAGACACCCACCATTTTTGAAATGACTATCTTGCGTCGAGCGCCTAGCATGTCCTGATCGTTACCATCGTGAGCTGACATGAACACTCCCCGCGTCGAAAGTAGATCCGCATCCACCAGCGTGCGATCACCGATCATCGTCAATCAGCTCGGCGCGGACATTCGAGCCGCGCTGGCCGATCACTGGTCGCGCCCGCTGATCATCGATCACCCTGCCGATCTCGCACCATGGGAGGTTGCGCCGGAGGCGGACGTGTTGCTGACGCGGCCACTGGCGGGCTGGCACAAGGCGCCTGCGGACAAGCCAGCGGGCTGGCCGTTCGGCCTGCGCTGGATCCAGACCGCATCGACAGGAGTCGATTTCTTTCCGGCGTGGCTGCTCGACGGTCCCGTCGTCACGGTCGGCCGCGGCATCTCGGCCGATCCAATCGCGGAATATGTCCTTGCGGCGATCCTCGGCTTCGAAAAGCGTATCCACGACATCCGGCCACGCAGCCGCGCCGAATGGAAGATCACCCCGCTGGGCTCGCTCAGCGGCAAGACGGTCGGAATCGCGGGCTTCGGCGCCATCGGCCGCGCCGTCGTCGAGCGCGTCAAGCCGTTCGGCGTCAACATCAGGGTTTTGCGACGCTCGGCCTGGCCATATGGTGTTCCGGGCATAGAGCCCGTCGAAAGCATCGAGCAACTGGTCGAGGTCTCCGATCATCTCGTCCTTGCCCTGCCGGCGACGACCAAGACGAATCGTCTGATCAACGCTGACGTATTGGCGCGGGCCAAAACATCTCTGCACCTGATCAATGTCGCGCGTGGGCGGATCGTCGATCAGGGCGCGCTGTTGCAAGCGCTCGACGAGGGGCGGATCGCCGGCGCGACGCTCGATGTCACCGACCCCGAGCCGCCACCAGAGGGCGATCCGATCTATACCCACCCCAAGGTCGTCCTGACCCCTCACGTGTCGTGGACGGGTGGAGAGGACACCAAACGACTGGCCGACAAGACGCTGGTCAACCTCGATGCCTATGCGCATGGCGTCCCGCTGGCCGATGTCTTCGACAGGAATCTCGAATACTAGAGAAGGAGCCGCAACCATGAACAAGGTCGTCGACAAGCCGAAGAAATATTCCCTGGTCGAGCGCACGCCGGCGGCGTCGTTCGAGGAAGAGCGGCTGCACCGCAAGCAGCGGCTTGCCGCCACGTTCCGCCTGTTCTCGCGCTACGGTTTCGATCAGGGGCTCGCGGGCCATGTCACCGTGCGCGATCCGGAGTTTCCCGAGCGGTTCTGGATCAACCCGCTGTCGAAGCATTTCAGCCAGATCAAGGTGTCCGATCTTCAGCTCGTTGATCACGACGGTAACATCCTGATCGGCGACAAGCCGATCAACCAGGCCGGCTTCGTGATTCATTCGGCGATCCATGCAGCGCATCCGGAGGTGATCGCGGCGGCCCACACCCATTCGACCTACGGCAAGGCCTGGTCGGCGCTCGGCCGTCTACTCGATCCGCTGACGCAGGATTCTTGCGCCTTCTACGAGGATCACGTGCTGTTCGATCCCTTCTCCGGCGTCGTGCTGGAGGCGGAAGAGGGCCGCAAGATTGCGCAAGCGTTGGGATCGAAGAAGGCCGCCATCTTGCAGAACCACGGCCTGCTCACGGTCGGACCAACCATCGAGGCTGCGGCGTGGTGGTACATCGCGATGGACAATGCCGCGCGCGCCCAGTTGCTTGCCGAGGCCGCCGGCACGCCAAAGACGATCCCGCACGAGATCGCCAGCCTGACCTCGCGGCAGGTCGGCACCCACAAGGGCGGCTATTTCAGCTTCCAGCCGCTCTGGGACTGGATCACCGAGGCGGAACCCGACCTGTTCAACTAGGACCACGGCTTCCAGGCCGGGCAGTTGCCCGGTTCGCCGGAATTGCGTCAGGCCGCGACATCGTGAGATATCACGGTGCGCGGCTTGTCTCGTTCACGCAGGCCGATCCTGCAACGGTGAGGAGCAGTGCGACATGACCATTGGTCTGCCAAGCGAAGTCGAAGTCATTACGTTGTTCGTCGATGACATTGCTTCGGCGAAAGCCTTCTACGCGAAAGTGTTCGCGTCCGAGACGGTCTGGGAAGATGCGGTCTCATCCGTGCTGAGATTTGGTGGGCTCCTGATCAATCTGCTCGACGTGTCTCGGGCGCCTCCGCTTGTCGAGCCGCTGCGTGTCGCGCAGTCCTCCGCAGGGGCGCGCGCACTCCTGACGATCAGGGTCGTCGACGTCGATCAGGTCTGCTCAGCGCTGCGGGCGATCGGCGTCGATCTGCTTAATGGCCCGATCGATCGCCCCTGGGGACGGCGAACTGCGTCCTTTGCCGACCCTTCAGGTCATGTCTGGGAGATCGCTCAGGTGATTGCGCCGAAATAGCGGCCCGTTGCCGGCCCGTTGGTTCGTCAGAGCTTCCTGCAAACACGATTGACCAGTTCGATGAACCAGCGCAGTGCCGGGTCAGTCATGGCGCGGCGGGTGTGGACGAGGTCGATGGTGAAGGCGTCGACATCGTAGGGGAGCGGAACGACGGACACGCCTGCCGATGAGGCGAAGCGTCGGGCGATGCGCTCGGCCATGGTTGCCACGAGATCGGTGCCGGCAACCGCAAACGGCACGACCACGACATGGGCGAGCGTGACCGCCGTGCGCCGTTTGTGTCCGTGCCGGGCCAGCATGGTGTCGATCGCGCCCGGAAGCCCGTCGCCGCCGGCCGATGAGAACAGGACATGCGGAAGGCGGGTGTAGTCGTCTTTGGTGAGCCGGGCCTTCTGCCTGGCGCGCTTCGCATCGCGAATGCAGACGAAATGCTCCTCGAACAGCGTCGTCCGGGTGATGCGCGTGGAAGCGGGAAGATGGCCGCCGATCAGCGCGTCGATATCGCCATGCTCGAGGCTTGCGACGCTCAAAGCCGTGTCGATGATGGGACGCACCACGAGATCGATTCCAGGCGCTTCCCGTCGCAGTGCCGCGACCAGCGGCGGCACAACGATGAGGTCGCCATAGTCGGTCACCGCAATGGACATGCGACGGCGGGCGGCCGCGGGGTCGAAGGCTGATTCAGGCGCCAGCACGCCTCTGATTTGTCCGAGTGCTTCGCTGATCGGCCGGCCCAGCGACAGCGCCTTGGCCGTCGGCCGCATGCCCGAGGCCGAGCGCACGAACAGATCGTCGCCGAACAGCGCCCGCAGGCGGGTCAGCACGCTGCTCATGGACGGCTGGGCGAGGCCAACGCGGGCGCCGGCGCGGGTCACATTGCGCTCCTCCATCAGCGCCTCGAAGGCAACCAGGAGATTGAGATCGACGGAAGCTAAATTCATTTGAGCAATGGTAAGCATATCTAAAATCGATTTCAAGAATGCCGCGGAGAGTGGTCTATTGGCGTGGAAGACCTGATTGGGCGAGGCGTATGCGATCCTCCCTCCTGCTCGTTATCCCGCGCGGACCGACATTATTGGCCCTCGGCGTCCTGCTAGGGCTGGTGTGTCCGGCGCTCGCGGATCTGGCACGCCCGCTGATGCCCGCCACAATCTTCCTGATCGTGCTCGGGACACTGCTGCGGATCGATGGCGGGGCCGTCATCGCGGCGTTGCGCCGGCCGTCGCTGTCCGTGCTCTTGCCGGCAATTGTCATGGTCGGCTGCCCGCTGATGATCGGCGCGACCGGTCGTGGCGTCGGCCTTGCTCCGGAACTCGCGCTCGCGATCGTGCTCGCCGTCTCGGCTCCGCCGTCGAGCGGGACCGCCGCGGTGGCACGCATGCTCGAGCTCGACGGCGCGGTGCCGCTCGTGGTGACGGTGTTGTCCATGGTGCTGGCGCCGGTCACGATCCCACTTCTCGCCGGTTGGTTCGGCGGGCTCGAGATCAGCGCGTTTGAGCTCGCGATGCGCCTGGCGCTGTTGATCGGCAGCGCCGAGGGCCTTGCCTTCCTGCTCCGCCGGCATGCGGCGCCGGTTCTGGCCGCTCATGGCGATGTGGTCGACGGGATCATCATCGCCGCGCTTCTGGTCTTTGCGGTGGCGACCATGGCCGGCATTCGCGCGCAGATCGCCGCGGATGTGCCGGCGGCAATGCTCTGCGTTGCCCTTGCGTTCGCCTGCAATGTGGCCCTTCAAATTGCGGGGGCCGTGTTGCTGCCGGGAATGCTGCCTGAGCGCCTGACGGTCGGGCTCATTCTTGGCAATCGCAATGTCGGGCTGGTCTGGTCGGCGCTTGGCACTGCCGCCTCGCCACGCATGGCGCTATACTTCGCCGCGACCCAGTTTCCGATCTACATCCTGCCGCGCCTGATCGAGACCCTGATCGGCCGTGACAAACGAAAGGCCAGGGCATGACCACATCCCGTCTCACCCGCGAACACGCAGCCCAGTTCGCCGGCATCGCCCTCGGCCATGTCGGGCGCGAATATCCCAACAATGTCGATCATGCGCTGGCTGAGCCTGCGGATGCGCGCACGCCGAGTCAGCTGCATCCGATCTTCTACGGTAGTTATGACTGGCACTCCTGCGTCCACAGCTACTGGATGCTGGCGCGACTGCTGCGCCGCTTTCCCGACCTCGCATCGGCACCCGACATTCGCGCATTGTTCGACGCGCAATTCGTTCCCGAGAAGGTCGCCGCCGAGTGCGCCTATTTTGCCCGTCCGACTGCCCGCGGCTTCAAGCGGCCCTATGGCTGGGCCTGGCTGCTGAGATTGGCGACCGAGCTCGAGCTCCAGTCCGACGATCGCTGGGCGCGCAGCCTTGCACCGCTGGCAGAGGTCGTCGCGCAGCGCTTTCGTGATTTCCTGCCGCGCGCGACTTATCCCGTACGCGTCGGTACGCACTTCAACACAGCGTTCGGTTTGCGCATGGCGGCAGACTACGCCGGTCTCAGGAAGGATGAAGCGCTCGCCAAGCTGCTGCGTGAAACAGGGCTGCGTTGGTATGGCGAGGATCGCGACTGCCCGGCCTGGGGTGAGCCCAGCGGCGACGATTTCCAATCCTCAGCCCTGATCGAGGCCGAGTGCATGCGACGGCTGTTGTCGCCGAACGAGTTCTTGCCGTGGTTCGACGGGTTTCTGCCGCGCCTCGTCGAGAAGCAGCCGGCAACGCTGTTCCGCCCTGCGACGGTCACCGATCGCACTGACGGCAAGATCGCCCATCTCGACGGGCTCAATCTCAGCCGAGCCTGGTGCTGGCGCTCTCTCGGCGATGCCTTGCCGGCAAACGACGCGCGGCGTGTGATTGCCCATGAGGTAGCTCAAGAGCATCTGGCCGCGGGTCTTCCCCATCTCGCCAGTCACTACATGGGCGAACACTGGCTGGCGAGCTTTGCCGTACTCGCCCTCGATGACGCGAACTGAGCGGACGGGGGCCGTCCGCGGTCATTCTGCGGCGGCCATCAGCAGAGGGCGCGGTGCTTGTGCGGCATTGGCGACACCTGACGGGATCGAGGCCAGCAGCGACCTCGTATAGGGCTGCCGGGGATTGTCGAATATCTCGGTGACGGTCCCATGCTCGACGATGCGTCCCCGGTGCATCACCGAGACGGTGTGGGCGAGCTGGCGCACCAACGCGAGGTCGTGAGAGACGAACACATAGGTCAGGCCAAGGTTGGCCTGTAGCGAGAGCAGGACTTCGACGATGTCGGCCTGGACGCTGACGTCGAGCGCGGAGGTGGGTTCGTCGAGCACGATCACATCAGGCTTGAGCACCAGCGACCGGGCGATGGCGACGCGCTGACGCTGGCCGCCTGACAAGGCGGCCGGCTTGCGGGACAGCAGGTACTCGCCGAGTCCGACATCCGCCAGCGCCTCGTGAACCTGCTCGTCGCGCTCCTTGCGCGTTCCGATCCTGAAGCGGTCGAGCGGTTCGCGCACCAGCCGCTCGATCGTCCAGGTCGGGTCGAGCGAGGTGAACGGGTTCTGGTACACTAGCTGAAGGTGGCGCCACACCGAGCGCAGTGCCTCCGGCGAGCGACCGGTGATTTGCTCGCTGGCGACCGAGATCGTCCCGCTGTCGGGTTGCTCGAGGCCCAGCAACAGTCGGACGGCCGTCGTCTTGCCCGAACCGGATTCGCCGACCAGCGCGTGCGTGGTGCCCGCTGGAACGGCGAACGTCAAATTGTCGACGGCCGTCAGCGTCTTGCCGTCGACGGTGAAGGTCTTCGTGACGGCGCTGACCTCAATCTTCGGTGCCGTCCCGTCGCCGGTTTTGAGGGTACCAAAACGCGTGTCGCGCAGCGCGGCGTAACGGTCGGGGTTGAGGGACGGGACGTCCGCGCGCAGCTTCCTGGCGTAGGCCGACGCCGGCGAGGAGAAGACAGACGCGGTTCGGCCAGCCTCCTGGATGACGCCGTCCTTGAGCACGACGAGCGCGTCCGCCCGCTCGGCGGCGATCGCAAGATCATGCGTAATGAGCAGCAGGCTGATCTTGAGATCGTGTTGCAGCCGTGTCAGCAGATCGAGGATCCGCTTCTGGATCGTGACGTCGAGCGCGGAGGTTGGCTCGTCCGCGATCAGCAATGCCGGCCGTGGAAGGATCGCAAGACCGATCAGCACGCGCTGAAGCATGCCGCCGGACAGCTGATGCGGATAGGAGTCGTAGATGCGTTGCGGGTTGTCGAGGCCGACCTCGGCGAACGTCTCAAGAATGAGCTGCTTGCGGATCGCCTTGTCAGGCTCGTCGAGCAGCGCGGCGGCCTCCTGGGCCTGGGCGCCGACCGTCCGTACCGGGTTGAGTGAGTTGGCGGGATCCTGCGGCACGAATCCGATGGCTCGTCCCCGCAGCGGCCGGAAGCCGCGCTCGGATATCCCAAGCACCTCCTGGCCCTCGAATGCGACCCGGCCGGTGGCGCGCCCGCCGCTCGGGAGCAGCCGCAACAATGCGCAGGCAATTGTCGACTTGCCCGAGCCGGACTCCCCGATGAGAGCGAGGCTCTCGCCGCGGCCCAGTTCAAACCCGACATTGGTCACGACCTCGTGCGGCCCGTAGGAGACCGACAGGCCGTCGACCCGCAGCAGTGGAATTGGGCGTAGCGGCACTGGCGTAGTTGGCTCGGCACCCGTGGGTTTGTTGGAGATCAGTCTGTCTTGCGCAGCCATCGGCTGATCCTGTTCACAGAGAGGACGGTCGCGATCGTGACGAAGGCGGGCGCGTACACCAACCACGGCCATTTGAGGTAGTCCTTGCCGATCGAGATCAGCAGGCCCCAATCGGAGGCGGGAGGCGGATCGCCGTAGCCGAGGAAGGCGAGGCTCGCGATCACCAGGATCGAAAGGCCGAATTGCAAGACTGCGAGCGGGAGCACCGAGCGCGATGCGTTCGGCAGCACGTGTCGCAGCAGAATGTGCCAGCGCGAGCCGCCCATCAGGAACGCCGCCTCGACGAAAACCGCCTGCCGGGTTTTGATGACCTCCGAGCGCATCACTCGCGCGAACACCGCCACTGCCGAGATGCCGGTTGCAATCGCAGCATTCGTGGTGTCGAAACCGATCGCAGTGACGACGATCACGGCCAGCAGGAAGTTCGGGATCGCCAGCAGCACGTCGACCAGGCGGGCGAGTACGATGTCCACCCAGCCGCCGAGGAAGCCTGCGAGCAGGCCGATGAGGCCGCCGATGACGGCGGCGATGGCGACCGCGATAAGTGCGCTCGTCACCGAAGACGCCGTGCCGTAGACGACGCGGGTATAGAGGTCGCGACCGAGGTGATCGGTGCCAAACCAGTGCGCCGTATTCGGGCTCAGCAGCTTCTCAGCGGGAACACCGACGATCGGGCTCTGACTCGTGAACAAGTCTGGCGCCAGCGACCAGGCAATCACAAACGCGATGACCGCGAAGGAAAGTGCGACGGTCGGTGGCACGCGAAGAGCGGTCAGCCGGCTGATCGTCGTGACGCGCGAGGCAGAGGAGAAGGAAGCGAGGGTCATGATGTCACTGCCGCGGGTGTTGCCGCGGCACTATCGTCGGCGGCGGTTGGGCGGACCCTACGACCGCCGATCAGACTTATGCGCGGGTCGAGCAGCGGATAGACAAGGTCGGCAATCAAATTGACGAGCACGAACACGACTGCCGCGAGCGAGACGACCGCCTGTAGGACAGGCAAATCCTGCGTGCTCACCGAGCGCTGCACCAGGCTGCCGATGCCGGTGCGTCCGAACACTGTCTCGGTGATCAGCGAGCCGCCGAGCAGCTCACCGATGGCGAGTGCGATAACGGTGACGACCGGGAGCGAAGACGGTTTGAGCAGATGTTTTGCGAAGAGGCGCATCTCCGTCAGACCACGGCCGCGCGCGACCGCAGCGTATTCCTGCTCAGATTCCTTGTCGAGGTTCGCGATCAGCACCTCGGCGATCCGCGCGGAAACGGGGATGCCCAGCGCGACCGCGGCGAAGAAGGTCGCCCAAAAGCTGTTGGGTGCGATCACGCGGAACAGGCCGAGCTGGAAGCCGAACACGTGGATCAGCACCAAGCCGATGACGAAATTGGGCACCGACAGGAACAACGACGGGAAGCCGCGCAGCAAGCCCTGTCCCAATCGTTTCGGAACGAATTGCGTACCATAGGCGATCGTCACCGCCAGCAGCAGCGCGATCGCGAACGCAGCGGACGCGAGGATCAGCGTTGATGGAAGAACCTCGGCGATCAGGGTTGCGACGGGTCGGTTGGACCGCATCGACAGGCCGAGGTCGCCGATGACGAAATGAGACAGCGATGTCCAGAGCTGAACCGGAATGGGCTGGTCCAGACCCTGGGCGGCGATGATCGCTTTGATCTCGTCCTCGGTGAAGCCGTTTTGGGGATCACGCAGGACGTTTGTGATGGGATCGCCCGGCAAGATGCTGACGACGACGAACGTAAGGACGTAAGCGAGCAGGATCACGACGAAGGCCTGCGCGAGGCGCTTTGCGGCATAGGCAAGGTAAGC
Organism: Bradyrhizobium sp. LTSP849; assembly: GCF_000938255.1. Lineage (GTDB taxonomy): Bacteria > Pseudomonadota > Alphaproteobacteria > Rhizobiales > Xanthobacteraceae > Bradyrhizobium. The sequence continues at coordinate 224,305 of NZ_JYMR01000051.1, forward strand.
ATGGCTCATACCGGCTCCCTCGTCGCGTTCTTCGCTCGCATTGCGCCTCACTCGCCCTTCGTGGCCGTGTAATAGCTGGCGTAGGCGATGCCGTTGTAGACCTCGCCCTTGAGCCTCGGGGACTGCACGTAGATCCGCTGGACGATCTGCGTGCGCGGGATGAAGTAGCCCTGCTCCAGGACGTAGGTCTGCAACTGGTCGAGCAGCGGATCACGAATTTCGGTCGAGGCGGCGCCGGCGATTCTGTCGCGCAGTTCGTTGAGCCTCTTGTCGCTGTCGCCGAGGTTGAACCAGTTCTCGCCATTGTTGGCATCGGTGAGGATGCTGGCCACCGTGCCGGCGTCAATGAAGCTGCGCGTCACCTCGTAGGCTGGCACGGTCGGGCCGCCGAACCTGACCTTCTCGCCGAACGTCACGACGTCGTAGGCGCGGATGGTCACCTTCCAGCCGATCTTGCCAAGCTGCTGCGCGATGAGCTCGTCGATCGACTTGGCCGTGGCAAGGTAAGGGTTGGAGTAGAGTGTCAGCGTCAGCTGCTTGCCATCCTTGGCGCGGATGCCGCCGGCGCCCTTGGTCCAGCCTGCTTCATCGAGCAACTTCTCGGCCTTGCCGGGATTGTAGGCCAGGAGGTCGCTGTGGTCGGTCGCACCGGGCACATTGCTCTGGATGAAGGACGTCGCCAGCTTCCAGTCGGGCGTATAGACCGTGTCGATGATTTCCTTCCGATCGATCCCGGCCTGGAGCGCCTGGCGTACCTTCAAATCGTTGTACGGCTCCAGCTTGGTGTTGATCGCAAGGCCGTTGACGAAGCCAAGATAGCGTGGGGTTGCGGTGGTGAAGCCCGCGTCCTTGAGCGATTTCAGTTCCTGCGGCGAGGGGCTGTAGGCGACATCGGCTTGACCGGACTGGACGGCGGCGACCCGCAGCGATGGCTCGGACACGATCTTGTAGGTGATCGAATCGAGATAGGCCGGGCCGGTATGACCGACGGCCGCCGGGCCCCAATTGTAGTCCTTGCGCTTGACCAGCTTGACGAAGTCGCCCTCTTTCCAGGAGACGACTACGTACGGCCCGCTGCCGGCAGTCTTGCTGAGGTCGGCCTGCTGAGTTGCGGGCTGCGCGATAGTCTTCGGGGAGATGAGAATCGAACCGTGATAACCGAGCGTCGGGATGAAGCCGAGCGTCGGCGCCTTGAAGAAGACCTTCACGGTGGTCGCGTCAACCGCCTCAGCGCGCTCATAAGTCTTCGGGAAGAGGCCAACCGGGTTGATGCCTTCATTCTTGCGCCCGGCGTACCAGATGTCGAGGTTGGCGACGACGGCCGATGCGTCGAGTGCGGTGCCATCGGAAAATGTCACACCCTTCTTGAGGTGCAGGGTGAACTGTGTGGCGTCGCTGCTCTGCTCCCAACTCTCGGCGATCCACGGACTGACCTTGCCGTCGGCATCGACATAGACGAGCTTGTCGGCCACGTGGCCCCAGACGTGGCCCTGAAAGCTGGAGATGGAGCTGTTGTTCGGGATCCAGGTGCTGCCGAGCGAGTCAATGAGGAAGGTGATGTCACCGCCATTCGGTGGACCACCGGCGCTTTGAGCCGGAGTGATATCCGCCATTGCCACCAGCGCAGCGGCTGCCAGCGCAGAGGTGGTGATCAGCAGGTGGCGTCGGGAAAGGGAGAGCGAAGAAAAGCGTTCGGTCACGGATGGCTCCTGCTTCACCATGCGGATCTGGGAAGATGTGCAGGAGAAGCGAAATGGAGCGGCTTGGCCATTCCAAATTTCGTTTGAGACGGGCAACAAATGCCTCTGAACAAGGGCAGATGAGCATCACTGCTATTCGCTTTCAAAGCGAAGCGGTCGACCGGGCGCTTCGCCCCAACGGCGCTGTCAGAACTGACTGGCGTATGTGCCGGTTGCTGATCTCAAGCGCGCCGTGTCGAGGTGGGGCTTATCACAACGAGTTGCCTTCGTTTTTCGCCTTCGTTTTGGTGCGCGCAGGTTCGTCGTATCCCTTGCGCCGGCTGTGGTACATCAGCGCCGTCAGGCCGCAACCGACAACCACCGCCAAGCTCATCGCCACGCCCAGGATAATGTTGCCGTAGCGCGGCATCGACGGCGTGGCTTGCCAGATCGCTACGGCATACCAGAACACCACGATGAGAAGCGCTGCCAAGGCAGCTAGCAGGAGCCATTGACCTTTGTTACGGATGGTATGCTCCAGAACTCGAGCAAAGGCGTCCCAGGCCTGGCCGCGGACGATTGCAACCGCCGGCCGATTACCATCGCCAGCCGCAATGGCGGCGACCACGACGCCACCAGCAAACCCAGCGGCGGCGCCGGCGCGGCGGCGGCCGACCCCAACCGGGAGCGGGCGGTGGTCCCCACCACTGCGCTTGCGTCACAAGGTCGGAGTCATGTCCGGCTGTGCCAAGCCCGGAATCAACGGGCAGCGCCTCTGCGGTATCAATCAAGCGAACGGCAAGGCCGCCGATCGCGACGGCAGCAATCGCTTTCGACCCAAAGCCAAGGAAGGCACGACGGCTGGGAGCGTTCATATGAGAACTCCTCTTGTTACACGGCTCTCCCCACAGAGGGTCAGCGATCGGTTCGCGATTGCCTCCAACGGTAGCCGCCAACCCGCGGTGTCGGTATCGGATGAAACCCTGAGCGAGCCGGCGGAAATGTTCGAAGGTTCGTCTGGTCAGGTACGGACGCTCATCTCGCTCCGCGCGCGCCAAGCGTCAGGTTGGTGATCCCGGCGGCCAGGTTCAGGCCGATGGACCGTTCGACGGAGAGCGGCTGAAGCATGATGGACCGACGCGAGCCACCGATGAGGACATTGGCGCCCAGGCCCGGACCCAATGCGACGTTGCCGCTTGCGCCGACGTAATTTCCTCGCAAGCTGCCAGGGCCGACGCGCGAGTTCCTGGCGAGGACGGCCCAGGACAGAACACCGGCACTGGTGACGCCGATGTCAAGACCAACGCGCCTGATCCTGCCTTCGTACACGTACTGCCGCGGCGGCTGCCCACGCGCGTGAAACACGCAGCGCAGCGTCTGCGCCGATCCGAGGACAAGTCCGACACGCGGTGCGGTCGCGCACAGCAGCCTGCCGGCCCTGAAGGTCTCGGCGCGCGCTGGCAAGGCGATGGCCAAGATCAGGATGGAAGCGCCAAGGGTCGCTAGAAATTGCTTCATTTGATGTCATGCCTCCAATTGGTTGGTCGCGACAGGCGACACAGTCTCTCGCGGGCGTTGCACGTGGCTGCCGCCCAAATAGTCCTCGATATAGAACCTGACGATCGCGACGCGGCCGACGGCGACCAATGGCATCGCGAGTGCGATGCCCATGACGCCGAACAGCGCGCCGAGGAGGACGATTGCGACCAATGTCCAGGCGGGCGGGATCTCGACCGCCTGACGTTGGATCAGGGGCCCGATCACATACCCCTCGATCGATTGGATGATGGTGTAGATGACGACGGCCCAGATCATCAATGAACCGCCGATCGGCATCGCCACGAGCGCGATCGGAATTGCGGCGACGATAGGCCCGAGATAGGGAACGAAATTCGACAAGCCGGCCTGAAGCCCAAGCACGAAAGGGCCCGGCAGCCCGATGAGGTAGAGCGCGAGCCACACGCACAGCGTCATCAGCGTGATACGGACGAGCAATCCGACGAACCAGAACCGCAAGACCTTGCCCATCTCGTCCATGACCGCGCGCGTTCTGTTGCGATATGACAGCCTCACCAGCATCACAATGCTTTCGCGGTGGCTGGTCGGATCAAAGGCGAAAAGAATTCCGAGGAACACGATTACCAGCGCGCCGGTCAGTACGGTCGATGCGCCGCCAAGGACAAGGCGGGCATGACTGAGAAATCGGCCCTGATCGGAGAACAGCCATTGCGCGAAATCTCGCCCCCATTCCGGACCGAGCAGGTCCACGCCGTACGCCATGAGATGTTCCTGGAGGACGTCGAGTTGCGAATCCATGACTTTCAGCAGCAGGCGTGTCTGTTCCGGCAACTTGCCTGTGCCCCAAGCGAGTCCGAGTCCGGTCAGGGCGACGAGCACCAGAAGCACCAGCGTCAGCAGCCAGGCGCGGCCAAGTGGGAGAACGCGCGCCAGAGTTCTCGCGACGGCATCGAGAAACGCCGCGAACAGCACGGCGGCGAAGACGATCAGAAGGCTCGAGATGGTTTGCCACACCAGAAAGAGGCCAACGCAGGCAGCGAGCAAGGCGAGGCCGACCGCCAGGGAACTTCGCGGTCGTCCGGCGTTTGCTGTCCGCGCGTCATTCATCGATCGAGCCTGGTCCCGTGGGCGAAAAAGCTGCGATGTGGCGTCAGGTGCGAACGCGTCGGCTGCCATAGTGCGGATGGGCGCCGCCGCGATGTCGCCAGTAGCGGTGCTTGGTCGGATTGGTATTCGTGTTGGGCCTCGCGCTGTCCGACACGGCGGCGCCCGTTTGTTTTGGCTCGGCCGCGGCCTTGTCGCTCGGCTGGGCGATAGACGGAGTTGAAGGCTGCGTCATCGTCATTCCGCCAAGGACAAGAACAAGGCAGATAGTCCGTATCATCATGTTCGCCTCCAATTGACTGATGCGACGATCAGATCGAGATGGCTCCGACTGCGAGTGCATAGATACCAGCAAAGGCCGCGATCAGGATTGATCCGAATGCGACGGCCTCGAGGGGCCTGAAGATCGTCTCCTTGCGCTCGCGCTTCGCGAGGAAGAACAACAGGGTGCCGGGCGCGTAGAGGATCGCCGACAGCAGGAGAAATTTCGGGCCGCCAGCGTAGATCATGGCGGCGGCATACACTGTTGCGACGGCGGATCGGATCCAGTCGACCCTCCGGACGCGCTCGTCGGCATGATAGGTCTCGCCGAGGTGCGCCAACTTCAGGCCGTATGCTGCAACGAAAAAATACGGAATCAGAGTCATCGAACTCGTCATCTTCAGCGCGAGCGTGAATGCATATTCTGCAAACCAGGTGACGAGAAGGAAGGCCTGAATGACGCAATTGGTCAGCAACAATGCACCGGCTGGAACCTGATGCGCGTTCACTCTGGCGAGAAACGAGGGCATGGTGCGGTTCACTGCTGCGGAATGGAGAACTTCCGCGGCGAGCAGCGACCATGAGAGATAATTGCCAAGGATTGAGATCAGCAGGCCGATGCTGATGAAGACGCTGCCCCAACGGCCGACCATCGCTTCCATCACGCCGGCCATCGATGGCGTCGCCAGCGCACCCAGCTCGTCCCGCGGCAGAATGCCGTAAGACAGTAGAGTCACGAGGACGAGAAGGCACAGGACGCTCAGGAAGCCGAGAACCGTTGCGATCCCGATGTCAGAGCGATTCTTGGCGTAGCGGGAATAGACGCTCGCTCCCTCGATTCCGACGAAGACGAACACGGTGAGCAGCATCGTGCTGCGAACCTGAGCGAGGACCGAACCTGCGGTTGGATGCTCTGTTCCCCAAAAATTCAGGGAGATGAGGTCCCCCCGCATCGCGAAAATGGCCACCCCGATAAACAGAACGATGGGGATGATCTTGGCGTACGTTGCAATAGTGTTGAGCGTGGTCGCTCCCTTGATGCCCCGGAGTACTAGGATGTGCACGGCCCACAGCAGGAGGGACGCCGAAACGATCGCAACCGGCGTCGTACCGTCGCCAAAGATGGGGAAGAACTGTCCAATTGTCGCTTTGATGAGAATGAGGCAAGCGACGTCCGCGAGGCAGCAGCCGATCCAATAGCCTGCTGCTGCCGCAAAGCCGATGTAGTCGCCAAACCCGGCCTTGGCGTAGGCGTAAATGCCGGCATCGAGGTCCGGCCTGCGGCGCGACAGTGTCTGGAATACGAAGGCCAGCATGAGCATGCCGGTGCCGGCGATGGCCCAGGCGATCATTGCCCCGAGAACTCCGGTGGCCCTTCCGAATGAGGCCGGCAAGGCGAAAATCCCGGAGCCGATCATGGATCCGATCACGAGCGCCACGAGCGCATTGCGCGACAGCTTTTGATCGACCTCGGTCGGTGAAGGAGCCATGAGCAAAATGGCCTTCCGATCGGACATGGGGCGAGGGCGGCAGGCAGCTCCGATCGCGCGATGCCGTCAGGCTTTCGGCGAAAATCTTAGAGACGGCTTTCCCGACCGCAAATCCGGGTTTCTATGTAGGAAGCAGGGGTAGGAAATGGGCCGGTGCGGACCCCCGCGAGCGAGACGCCTCAGGCGTTCCGCAAGGGTGTCGTCGCGATCCGGTCGTGCCTGGCCATCGAACCGGAAGGGGGAACCCGAGCGATAAGCACGAAGCTCGAGCGGAAGAATTCACCGGCCCTTGCCAGCTCGCTCGCGATACGCGTTGCATGCAGGACGGCAGCATCCTGATCGGGGTACTCGTATCCAGTCCCGTCGGGAAAAAGCCCGTGGCGATCGACGATGTGGAAGAAGTAGCGCATGGCGCCGGATTAGGTCCGGACGTTGTCGACTTCCAGTGACAAATCAGTAAGGAGCCTCCAACAAAGGGATAAGGAACCGGGCGCAGGCAGCGGCAGCTTCAGGCAGCATGCAAGGGATAGGTGATTTGCCCTCTGTCACTCAGGTGATCATCGGATGCGCGGGCGACGCCCGAGGCCTTAGGTTCGGCTCCGTCGGACGGCCGTGGAGGCGAGCGATGTCAAACTATGATCAAAACCTGGCGGCCCCTGGTGCCGGCCCCGGCACATCTGCGGTCGATGCCGGCATCAGCGCCTACATGCTCCGCATCTACCGGTACATGGCGACGGGCGTTGGCTTGACGGCCATCGTCGCCTGGCTGACTTACCAGCTCACCGGGCCTGAACTGCTGCAAAATCCGCTGATGTGGGTCTTCATCCTGGCGCCGCTCGGTTTGGTGTTCTTCATCAGCTCGCGCATCAACACACTGTCGGCGGCAACGGCGCGGCTTCTGTTCTTCGCTTATGCCGCCTTGGTCGGCGTGTCGCTCTCGACACTGCTGCACATCTACACGAGCGCCTCGATCACGCGCGTCTTTGTCATCGCCGCGTTGATGTTTGGTGCCCTCAGCGCCTTTGGCTTCACCACGCGTCGCAACCTGTCCGGCGTGGGCACGTTCCTGTTCATGGGCTTGATCGGCATCATCATCGCAAGCCTGATCAACCTGTTCCTGAGGTCGACCGCACTTGATTGGTTGATCTCGGTCGTGGGCGTTGGTGTGTTTGCGGGCCTGACCGCCTACGACACGCAGAGGATCAAGGCGATGTACGACGGTAATGACAATGAAACCACGACAGGCCGAAAATCCATCATTGCGGCGCTGTCGCTTTACCTCAACTTCATCAATCTGTTCATGATGCTGCTGCGATTGATGGGCGGCCGACGGTAGGCGGTTCAGGCGGCAGGTCGCTCTTGAGCACTGGCGAGCGCGTCACGCAGAATCTTTTCCTTGGTCTCGTCCAGGGATGTCTTCAGCACGACGCCCCCGGCATCCTTGATCTCGTTAAGCACCTTGTCGGCCGTCATGTTCTTGATCAGGACGAAAAGGGCGGCGTTGCCGGTGTGGAGCGAGGTAGACAACTCCTTGATGAAGGCGTCGTTGATGCCGAAATCGGACAAGGCGCCGCCGAGCGCACCGGACGCGGCGCCGATGGCGACACCGATAATCGGATTGAGGAAGAGCACTCCGACCAGAAGTCCCCAGAAACTGCCGGTGATTGCGCCTGTCGCGGTGGTGTTGACGAGCTGGTTGAGTTTGATGTCGCCGGACTCGGTCTTGACCGCGATCACGGCGTCGCTGATGGTGATGAGATACTCCTTTTGCAACTTGAGCAGCCGTTGCCGGACGTGTTCGGCCTTTGCCTCGTTCGGGTATACGATCGCGACCAGATCAGACATGAAAACCTCCCGCATATTCTCCGCGGGATCGACCTCCCGCGGCAGGACTGACGCCGAGTGATAGTGTGAACTCGAGACTAGACGGCGTGCCGCTCGATAGGCATCCGAGAAAACCCTCAGGTGTGGAGAGAATGTTCCCGATCATACAGACCGGGGAGTTCTTCGGTTCGCTGCGAGTGTTGGCATGTTTCAGTTTGAGGCGAACATCGACGCGGCGAGTAGCAGGGCCACGAGGAGCAGGGAGATGCACGCTACAGGCCATTGACGAAGAACCTCGTCGCCTCTTTCGACACGCCTACCGACTTCAACAGAGCAGCGTCGGCACAGGCCGACCACGCTCCTCAGCGTGTTCCAGCTAGCCGAGGAGATCACCGGAAGTGGCCCGGGACTGAGCAGGATCGCAAGCGCCGCGCCTCCCAGCACGGGCAGGAGCAGTTTGACGAGTCCGTCGATGCCGAACAGTTTCAATGCCGCGCCATATGGGACCGGCAAATAACGTTCCCAAGGCATCAGACCAAACAGCAGCGAGCAGAGCGCCAGCGCAAGCGCCGGCAGGTCGCGGCTGAGCGGCGTCGGTCCGGTGAGCACAACTGGCTGATCCGAGGGCATGAGCGCATGGGCCAGGACCAGAACGACATAGCCGGTCGTGAACATTCCTCCGGCCTGGAGCACGACGGCCCACCACCACTGTCCAGTCCTTGCAGTCTCCTCGAGCAACAACTCCTTCGCAAGAGACGCGCCGCTCGGTTGAATGCCCATCAGTGCGATGCCGCCCAGCGCGAAGGCGAGAACGCTCAAGGGCAGGGCTCGCGCGACGCCGCGCAGCCCGGTAATGCGATCATGGCCCAGCCCGGCATAGATCGACCCGACAGCCAGGAACATCGCCGCCTTCGCGGTGGCATGCGAGACCGCCTGAAGCAGGCCGCCCGCAAGGGCTCCGCCGCTATCGAGCTTGCCCGAGGCATCGACGGCGAGTGGAAACATCAGGAAGAGATACCCGATCTGAGCCAATGTCGAATATGCGATCAGCAGCTTGAGACGCTCCTGCCGCAGAGCGACAATGCTACCGACCACGATCGCGCCGGCTCCCAGTGCGGCGAGCAATTGCGTGACAGCGAAGCCAGGCAGGCCGGGCATGACGTTGAACCAGAGCCGCAGCAGGATGAAGAACGATCCCTTCACGACCAGGCCGGACAGGATCGCGCTCGCAGCCGCCGGCGCGCCAGCGTGAGCGGGTGGTAGCCAGAGATGCAATGGAAACAGGGCGGTCTTGGCGAGGAGGCCGGTCGTCATCAATGCTGCTGCGATGAGCGCGCCGGGCACCGCGGTGACGCGACGCGACAACAGCACGATGTCGAGGGTGCCGTAGAGGCCATAGAGCAGGGCTGTGCCGAGCAAGTAGAGCACCGAACCGAGCAACGCGAAAAGCAGATACCGCAGCGCAGCCCGAAGCGTTTCGGCGCGCCCCTCGAGGCAAACCAGCGGCACCGCGGCGAATGTCAGTAATTCCAGGGCGACATAAAGGGTGAAGAGGTCTCCGCCGACGAAGATCGTGTTCAGCGCCGCCCATATCGCCAGCAACAGGATCCAGAACGCGAATGGCGCGCGCGCGTCCGCGGCTGCGGGACGAAAATCGGTCACGGCAAAAACGGCAACCGCGCAGATCACGACCGCCGTCGTCGCGAGCATCACTGTCGACAACCCGTCCGCGCGCAACGCCACGCCCAGCGGTGGCGGCCAGGCACCGAGGAGATAGACGAGGGGGCCGTCGCTTTCCGGCGGGGCCAGCAGAATGGCTGCGGCGATCGCCAACCCGATTGGAATCACGGTGAAGGCGACCTGCCGAACGTGCCGGTCACCGAGAACGAACGCCAGCAGGATGCCCGCGACGGGCGCGACGATCGAGAGCACCAGCAGGAAGCCTCCCGCGGTGGTCGCCAGCGCGGGCGCGGGAGGCAACATCAATCACCGGATGGATCGGAGTGCGGGCTCGTCGGTGCTGGATCATCGAGCGTCGTGGAGCCAGAGGTCTTCAACAACCGAAGCAGCAAGGCGATCGCGAGGGCTGTCGCGGAAAACGCCACCACGACCCCCGTGATCACCAGGGCTTGCGGCACCGGATCGTTGCCAAAGCCCGCTGCCGCGCCCCGCCGTCCGACGATGCCGAACAGGAGAAACACGCCGCTACCGAGCAGATTGAACGCGATGATCTTGCGAAGCGGTTGCGGGCTCGTCATCAGGCCGTTGAGCCCTAGTCCGACCGCAGCGGCGGCGCACAACCCGAACACCGTCACGCCACTTGTCACTGTGAACTCCTTTCCGGTGCGCCCGCGAGGAGGAGCCCGAGTGTCGCGGCGATCGTCAAAATCATTGCGACCTCGATGCCCAGAATCAGCGGCTTGGCGAATGCGGCCGGGTAGGAAAGGAATGCCGGTCCGAGCCAAAGCCCACCGAGCCCAATGGCAAGGAATAGACCGGGTCCGGCCACCAGGATGAGCCGTAGCCATCGGCTGCTCACGGGTGGCGTATCTGCCAGTCCGGCCATGATGACCAGCAGCCACATCGACGCGAGAACTGCGCCGCCCTGAAACGCTCCGCCGGGGTGATCGGCTCCCGTCCACAGGATGTAAACGCCGACGACGATGCCGGCGGGCGGCAACAGTCGCGCAAGGAACGCGAGAACGCCGTTCGGATCGGCTTGGTGGCGCGGTCCCGGACGACCGCCCCAGGCCCGATCGGACGCGAGCGACCAGACGCCGACGATGGCGAGCAGGAGCACGACCTTCTCGAGCATGGTGTCCATGCCACGGAATGCCATGAGCACGTTGGTGACGGGGTTGGTCATTCCGGTCGCTCCGGCATTCGCGACGACGGTCGGCGCCAGCGTCGGTGCCGGATCGGGGAGAAGCAGGATCGCAAAAGCGAGTGCTGCAGTGATCGATGCGGACAGTATCGCCGCGCTCATGCGTACGATTGGGCTGGCTTGTTCAACTGTCAACGCCTCGGCGTCGCGCAGCCGGGCAGCCGCCCCCAACAGCACGACACCGCCGAGGCCTCCGCCGATGGCGGCTTCCGTCAGGGCTACATCGACAGCATCGAGACGAACCCAGATCAGCGCAACCAGGAGGCTATAGGCGACGAAGCCGACCGTTGCCGAATAGGTTTCAGCGACGGCGATTGTCCAGATGGCGAGGCCCAGCACCACGGAAGCGAGTACGATCTCGAACACTGTGGCGATGTTCATCTGGTCGTTCCGCTCTGGCGTACCATGCGCGCGATCAACTGCGAGACAGTGGCGCCTGCGAGCAGCGCAAGCATCCAGATGCTGATCAACTTCAGCCCATCGCGCAGGCTTCCCGATTGCGGGAGCAACCCGAGCACGACGAAGCCGAGGCCGAGGTTGTCGGCTTTGGTCAGTGCGTGCAGGCGCGTCAGGGTGTCGGGGAAGCGAAGCAGGCCGACAGTGCCGGCCAGGAAGAAGAACGCGCCCACCGACACGCCTGCAATCGTCATGATGTCACGTGCGACGCTCATTCGTCCTCCGCTGAACCAACTCCGTCGGCTTCGAGGCGGGGAAGTCCCTTCTTGACGAACGCGATGGAGGCAAAGGTGGCGAGCAGCGCCAGGATCAAGGCCACGTCGACGGCGGCCGGTACGCCCGTCACGGTGCCGAGCAACAGCAGCGCGGCAATGCCCGCCGTTCCGATCAATTGCGTCGCCATCATGCGGTCGGCATCGCCCGGTCCACGCAATATCGACACCAGGCCGAGCGCCAACATCGCCAGGATCAGGCCGACGGCGGCCGTCAGGAACTCAGTCATTGTAGAGGGCTCGAACCAGTGCCGCTTCCTCGGCGGCGAGATCGGAGACGATCGGCTGCTCGACGTCGAGGCAGTGATAAATGATCTGCCCGTTCTCCTCGCCGGCCGGGACCGTGCCAGGCAGCAGGCTGGTGAGTGTCGTGAATACGTTCTGCCGGACGCCGCGTGAAAGCCGGGTTGGATAGGCCACAAACCCCGGGTTCAGCCGCATCCGGGGATTCAGCGCGCGTCCCGCAACTTCTGCTCCGGCGACCACTGAGTGGTACAGGAAAAGCAGCGCCAGACGGACAATGGCTCGAGGCGACCGCCGCGATTTGCCGGGTTCCAGCAGATGCAGGCTGGTCCAGGTTGCTGCGGCGATCGCGACCGCCGCGGCAGGAAGATCTCCGGGATGGGCGCCGGCAAGCACCAGCCAAAGGCAGAGGAACAATGCGGCTCGGGTCGCCGCGACCGGCCACAATTGTCCAACCGCGACGGCCGCGCGCCCATGTCGATCAACTGAAGAGCCTGTCATGTCGGCTTCCTCGATTGCCCCTGGTTTACGTCGTCGAACTCTGCCGTGCTTGGAAGAAAGGCTTTTTCTGGTGGCAAGCCTAAATTCCGGCGGCACGTCCGCGCCCGGTGCCTCTATTCGCGGGTCATGCGATGCATCGAGGCGCAAACCGGCATAGCGATACATCATCATCCAAAATGGCTCCGATGGCGCCCACGAGCGGATCGTCCGGCGCCATCGTTTTGGGTAGGATCTCGCGGCTCTGCTGCGCAACTAGCGCGACGCTTGTCGAGCGAAGCAGGTCCCGCCTCTTCCGCTCCTGGACGCGCGGCACTGCTCCTCGGTGGAATACCTGCAGTTGGTCATTCCCTTGAACTTGGAGCACCATTGATTCTGCTGTGCCTGCGCCTGTGCTGCGACGGGCGCGATCGCCAGTGTCCCCAGTATTGCGGTTGCAACCAAGATAAGCTTTCGCATTTGAATCCTCCTGATCCGTCGTTTCGGTTGGAGCCACGTTCAAGCGTTGTTCTTCAAGCGTATGCTTCACCTGACGATTGCATCATGTGATGTTAGCGGAACCGGCGATATCGGGTGATTGCCTGATCATGTCTCAGGAATCTCCCAAGGCTCAAACCGCGGCTAACCACGATTACATCCGGCTGCACCGAGTAGATTTACCGATGTTGATGCCGGGGCCCTTCGGCAAAATGTCGATATCAATGCCGGGACCCGCAATCTCGGAAAGGCCGATCTGCCCGACAACATTCCACGCCCGGAACGGAACAGCCCATGGTCATGCGCGGCAGCCGATCCACGCTCCGATACGTCGTCGCATCGATGTTGGTCGCAGCAATGTCGTTGATGCTGGCAGGCTGCGGAAGGGAAGCGGAAACGAATAACGCGCCTGCGTCGCGTATCGTACGCACGGCCACCGTGGAAAAACGCAAGATCACGACACCGCTGACATTCTCCGGCCGGATCGAAGCCGAGGATGAAGTGAATGTCGCATTCCGAATATCCGGGCGGCTGTTGAACAACGACGCCAAGATCGGCGACCGGGTCAAAAGCGGTCAGGTGCTGGCGCGATTGGAGTCCCAGAACGAGCTGAATGCGTTGCGGCAGGCACAGGCATCTCTTGCCGCCGCCCAGGGGCAACTGACGCAGGCGCGCAATCACTTCGACCGTCAGGAGACGCTCCTGGCGCAGGGCTGGACCACGCGCGTCAACTACGATGCCGCGACCCAAGCGCAGCAAACGGCGCGATCGCAGGTCGATGCTGCCGAAGCCGCACTGAGTGCCGCGCATGACCTGGTCGGCTTCACCGAACTGAAAGCCGATGCGCCAGGCGTGATAACTGCTACCGGTCCGGGAGCCGGCGAGGTGGTGCAGGCCGGGCAGATGATCGTGAGGATCGCGCGGCAAGACGGCCGCGATGCTGTTTTCGACGTCCCCTCTCAATTGATCAGGTCGGCTTCGGCCGATCCGGAGGTCGAGGTCAGCGTGGCTGACGATCCGAGTATCAAGGCGAAAGGGCGCATTCGCGAGGTCGCCGCGCAGGCCAGTGCCGTGACTCGGACCTTCGAGGTCAGGGTCGGTCTGACCGATCCTCCGCCGGCGATGCGCCTTGGCGCATCGGTCGTCGGACGGGTGAGCACGAGTGCGGGGCCGATGATCGATATTCCGTCCTCCGCTCTGACCAGGATGAACCAGCGCCCCGCCGTGTGGATCGTCGATCCGACCACCAGTACAGTCTCCGTGCGCAATGTGGACGTTCTACAGTTCGACGAAGCCCAAGCGGTAATTTCGCAGGGACTGGACACCGGTGAAGTCGTTGTTACCGCCGGGGTCCAGGCGCTTCATCCGGGTCAGAAGGTCCGCGTTCTCGGATCAGAGCCATGAGCGGCATCAACCTCTCCGATTGGGCGCTGAAACACCGCTCGCTGGTCGTCTATATGATGATCATTGCGGTCGTCGCGGGTGCGCTGTTCTATTTCCGCCTGGGTCGGAACGAAGATCCGGCCTTCATCATCAAGACCATGGTCGTCCAGGCCGCCTGGCCAGGGGCTTCCGTGGAGGAGACGATGAAACAGGTGACGGAGCGCCTCGAACGTCGCTTGCAAGAAACGCCGCATCTCGACTTTCTGCGAAGCTTTACGAAGGCAGGCGTTTCGACCGTCTTCGTGAATCTGAAAGGTAGTGCCAGCGCAAGAGAGGTCACGGACACCTGGTACCACGTGCGCAAGTCAATCGGCGACATGCGCCATACGCTACCCGCCGGAGTGATCGGGCCCGGGTTCAACGACGAGTTCGGCGATACTTTCGGGATTATCTACGCCTTCACCAGCGATGGCTTTAGCCAGCGTGAGCTGCGCGACCGGGTCGAGGATATCCGCTCGAAGCTTCTGCTCGTGCCGGACGTGTCAAAGATCGAGCTTTTGGGCGAGCAGGATGAGGTGATCTTCGTCGAGTTCTCCACGAAGGAGCTTGCTGCCCTCGGCGTCGACCGGTCTGCTCTTATTTCGGCGCTCCAGTCGCAAAACATTGTGCGTCCGGCGGGAACGATACAGACGAGCACTGACAGCATCTCGATACGGGTATCTGGCGGGTTCCAGTCCGAGCAGGACATCGCGGACATCAATTTTTCCGCGGGTGGGCGCATGCTTCGCCTGAGCGACATCGCGCGCGTGCGTCGCGGCTACACCGACCCGCCCCAGCCGATGTTTCGGGTCAACGGAAAGCCGGCCGTGGGACTGGCAATCGCCATGCGGGATGGCGGGGATATTCTTGCACTGGGTGCCAACATCACAAAGGCGATGGCGCAGATTACCGCGGAACTCCCGATCGGAATCGAGCCCACCCTGGTCGCGGACCAGCCCGTCGTGGTCAATCATGCCATTCGGGAGTTCATGGTCTCGCTGCTTCAGGCGATCGCCATCATCATGGTGGTAAGTTTCATCAGCCTCGGCGTGCGACCCGGCCTGATCATCGCGCTCGCCATACCGTTCACGCTGGCGATCGTCTTGCCGATCATGGGACTGCTCGGCATCGACATGCAGCGTATATCGCTGGGCGCGCTGATCATCGCGCTTGCGTTGCTGGTCGACGATGCAATGACGACGACGGATGCGACGCTCACCAAACTGGCGGAGGGCGCCAGCAAGGTCGAGGCCGCAACTTTCGCTTACCGAACCCACGCGATGGCGATGCTGGCGGGCACGCTGGTGACGATCGCGGGCTTCATTCCGGTGGGCTTTGCCGCGAGCTCGGCCGGAGAATACACATTCTCGCTGTTCGCCGTCGTCACGATCGCACTGTTGGTGTCGTGGTTCGTCGCAGTCATTTTCACGCCGCTGCTTGGCGCTGCGATCCTCGTTCGGCCCAAGCAAGGCAACTCGGTGGATCCGGGCAGGATTTTCCGCCTGTACCGGAGCTTCTTGATCTCGGCGATGCGCGCAAAATGGCTGACCATCGCGATCTCGGTGGCGCTCTTTGTCGCCTCGGTCCTTGCGATGCCGCTGATTCCGCGGCAGTTCTTTCCGTCGTCGGATCGTCCGGAACTTCTGGTCGATGTCAGCTTGCCCCAGAACGCTTCGATTTACGCGAGCGAAGCCGCGGCGAGGCGCCTGGATGCGGCGCTCGCGACGGACCCCGATGTGGCACGATGGAGCACCTATGTGGGACGCGGCGCCATCCGCTTCTATTTGCCTCTTAACGTCCATCTCCCGAACGACTTCTTCACGCAGACCGTGGTGATCGCAAAGGATGTCGCCGCGCGCGAACGCCTCCATGCCAAGCTCGAAAGGATGCTGGCGGAAGAATTCCCCAAGGCCATCGCTTTCGTTTCTCCGCTCGAGCTCGGGCCGCCGGTTGGATGGCCGATCCAGTACCGGGTCAGTGGGCCTGACGTGGAACGGGTGCGCGAGCTCGCGCTTCAGGTCGGACAGATCGTGGCGTCGAGTCCTGAAACCAAGCAGGTGAATTTCGACTGGATGGAGCCCGATCGGCAGGTGCGCATTCGCGTCGATCAGAACGAGGCGCGCCAACTCGGCCTCAGCTCCCAGGCGATCGCGACCGTCCTGAACGCAGTCATCACGGGCACGCCCATCACCCAGGTCCGCGACGATATCTATCTGGTCAACGTCGTGGCGCGTGCGACCGACGAGCAGAGGGTCTCGCTGGACAGTCTGCGCAATCTGCAGGTGGCGCTGCCGGGCGGACAAACTGTTCCTCTCAGCCAGTTTGCGTCCTTCGAGTATGGCCAGGAGTTTCCGCTCATCTGGAGGCGCGACCGCATTCCGACTTTGACGGTCCAGGCTGCTATCGCCGGCGACCAACTGCCGGAAAGCGTGGTCGC
The DNA here is from genome assembly GCF_000938255.1 of Bradyrhizobium sp. LTSP849. Taxonomy (GTDB): domain Bacteria; phylum Pseudomonadota; class Alphaproteobacteria; order Rhizobiales; family Xanthobacteraceae; genus Bradyrhizobium. Next base: position 240,870 of record NZ_JYMR01000051.1, read on the forward strand.
CTCGCTGTTGCCGGCGATCGAGAAGTTCCAGAAGACGCTTCCGCTGCCGTACAGAGTCGTCGTTGGCGGGACCGTGGAAGAAAGCCGGACGTCGCAGGCATCCGTGCTGGCCGTGGTGCCCGTGATGCTTTTCGTCATGTTCACCGTCCTCATGGTGCAGCTCCGAAGCTTCCCGAGACTGTTCATGGTTCTTAGCGTGGCGCCGCTCGGCCTGATCGGGGTGGTCGCAGCGTTGATGCTTTCCGGCAGGCCGCTCGGCTTCGTCGCCATTCTCGGTGTGCTGGCGCTTCTCGGCATGATCAGCAAGAACGCCGTCATCCTGATCGGTCAGATCGACGCCGAACGCGCCCTGGGTAAGACGCCCTGGGAGGCCGCGGTCGACGCCAGCAGCTCCCGGTTCCGGCCGATCATGCTGACCGCCGTATCGACTGTCCTTGGGATGATCCCGATCGCGCCGACGGTGTTTTGGGGGCCGATGGCATTCGCGATCATGGGCGGCTTGCTGGTTGCGACGGTTCTTACCCTCGTCTTCTTGCCGACGCTGTATGTCGCGTGGTTCGGCGCGACGGAGTCGGTCGACGATCCTGCACTGCACAAGCCATGAGAGAGGTGTGGGCGAAGCCCGATAGGGGAATCCTTGCCTCCGGCTAGGTAGTCAACCCGATGTTCCCCGTCCCAAAGTGAGTGCACCTGTGATGATCGAAGCAGCTATCTGCGTCGCCGTGAGGGCATTGCAGATGACCGGGATGCCCCCATGAGCGCGAATACCGACATACAAAAGCTGCCACTGCGGACCCTGACCGCGATGGTGGTGGGCGGCATGGTCGGTGCCGGTGTGTTCTCGATACCGCGCAACTTTGCGCAGGCGACCGGTATTTACGGAGCCCTCATCGCGTGGGCCATCGCTGGCGCCGGCATGCTCATGCTGTGCTTCGTGTTCCAAACGCTGGCCAACCGCAAGCCTGATCTGGATGCCGGCGTCTATGCGTACGCGCGAGCGGGTTTCGGGCCCTATGTCGGGTTCTTCTCGGCATTCGGGTATTGGGCCAGCGCCTGCGTCGGCAACGTGTCGTATTGGATCCTGATTAAGTCGACGCTCGGTGCGTTTTTCCCCGCTTTGGGGCAGGGCAATACGCTGACCGCGGTGCTCATCTCCTCGGTCGGGATATGGGCATTTCATTTTCTGGTGCTGCGCGGCGTGAAGGAAGCAGCGGGAATCAACGCGGTCGTCACCATCGCCAAGATCATTCCGCTGCTGTTGTTCGTGGTGTTGTCGATCTTCTACCTCAAGCCGGCCGTGTTCGCGGACAACCTGTGGGGCGGATCGGCCGGGGACTACGGCAACCTGTTCGCGCAGGTCAAGGCGACGATGCTGGTGACGGTCTTCGTGTTCCTGGGGATCGAGGGCGCAAGCAATTATTCGCGCTTCGCGGAGAAGCGCGAAGACGTGGGCGTCGCCACCGTCACGGGATTTCTCGGCGTGTTGGCGCTGTTCGCGTCGGTGTCGATACTGGCCTACGGCATTCTGCCCCGCGCGGAGATCGCGCAGCTTCGCCAGCCCTCGGTCGGTGGTGTGCTCGAGGCCGCCGTCGGCCATTGGGGAGCGGTGTTTATCGGGGCCGGCGTGATCATCTCGGTGCTTGGTGCCTATCTGGCGTGGACGATGATGGCCGCGGAGGTGCTATCAGTGGCCGCCAAGAAGCTGGACATGCCAGCCTTCCTGGCACGCGAGAACGCCAATCAAGTGCCGTCGTCAGCACTGCTGATGACCACGTTGCTGATTCAAGCGGTGCTGGTCGCCACGCTGTTCTCCGACGACGCCTTCACCTTCGCACTGTCGCTCTGCAGCCACCTGTCGTTGATCCCGTACTTTCTGTCCGCGGCCTTTGCGTTGATGCTGGTGTTCCGCCGGGAGACTTACGAAAAGGATCCACGCGATCTCCGCAAGGACGCCATCATCGCGGTTCTGGCGACGATCTACACGATATTCTTGTTGTTTGCAGGCGGGACGAAGTTCCTGTTGCTCGGCTTCATCATCTACGCGCCCGGCACAATCCTCTACTACATCACGCGGAAAGAGCAGGGCAAACAACTCTTCACGCCCGCCGAGTGGGTCTTGTTCGCGGTAGCAGTGATCGGATGTGTCGTCGGTATCCATGGCCTCGCCACCGGCTATATCAGCATCTAGCCCCAATACGAAAGGAGCCACCAATGGTGAATTCCTCAGCCTTCGGCGTTCATTCGGAGGTCGGTCAGCTCCGAAAGGTGATGGTGTGCTCGCCCGGTCGCGCGCATCAGCGGCTCACGCCGTCCAACTGCGATACGCTGCTGTTCGACGATGTGCTCTGGGTGGACAACGCCAAGCGCGATCATTTCGATTTCATGCAGAAAATGCGTGACCGTGGCGTCGACGTCGTGGAAATGCACAATCTGCTCGCGGAAACCGTCGCCATCCCGGAGGCGAGGAAATGGATTCTCGACAATCAGGTGGTTCCCGATCAAGTCGGACTCGGTCTCGTTGACGAGCTTCGCTCCTATCTCGAGGGCCTCAAGGCGCGTGAGCTCGCGGAGACTCTCATCGGCGGTGTGTCGACTCATGATTTCCCGGAGGCCCATGGCGGCGAGATGCTCAAACTGGTCCGCGAGGCTGCGGGCATGACCGAATATCTGCTGCCGCCGCTGCCGAACACGCTGTACACGCGGGACACGACCTGCTGGATCTATGGCGGGGTCACGTTGAATTCGCTGTATTGGCCAGCGCGGCATGAAGAGCCGATCCTCGCGACCGCCATCTACAAATTTCACCCGGATTTCGCTGGCAAGGTCAATGTCTGGTGGGGTGATCCGACCAAGGACCATGGCCTTGCGACCTTCGAAGGCGGCGACGTAATGCCGATCGGAAAGGGCAATGTCCTGATCGGCCTGAGCGAACGGACCTCGCGGCAGGCCATCAGCCAGGTTGCCGCTGCCCTGTTCGCGAAGAAGGCGGCCGAGCGCGTGATCGTGGCGGCCATGCCAAAGCTGCGCGCGGCCATGCATCTGGATACCGTGTTTACCTTCGCGGACCGCGATTGCGTGCTGCTGTATCCCGACATCGTCAACAACATCACGGCGTACTCCTATCGGCCCGCAAACAATTCCGCGGGCGTCGAGTTGCACAAGGACGAGAAGCCGTTTGTGGATGTCGTGGCCGAAGCCCTCGGCCTGAAGAAACTGCGCGTCGTCGAGACCGGCGGCAACGCTTATATGCGCGAGCGCACCCAATGGGATAGCGGTGCCAATCTCGTCTGTGCCTCTCCGGGCGTTGTGTTTGCCTACGACCGCAATACCTACACCAACACCTTGTTGCGGAAGGAAGGCATCGAAGTGATTACCATTGTCGGGGCGGAGCTCGGGCGTGGCCGCGGCGGCGGTCATTGCATGACCTGCCCGATCATCAGGGACGCGGTGGACTACTAAACAGGGCGGCCGGGTTTGGGGGTGACGGTTAGCGCGTCACAATCGAGCACGGGTTCCCTTCGCCAGAACAACCAAGGATTTAAAACCTCAACACCAACACGCCACAATTTTCGTTCATCGTGGCATGAGTCGTGGTGTTCGCAGAGCCGTGGGGATAGCCATGCGACGCTCATTTGCCGTATTGCCGGTTCTCGGAGCGTTCAGCGTAAGCAGCGCCTGGGCCGCTGAACTTGACCTCACCGAGATGAGGACGAGTACCGTGTCGGTGCCATCCTGGAGCGTTGTGGGCTCCGTCTCACCGACCTTCACCGACAACGCGCTGTTCAGCCGCGATAACCGCAAGTCCGATGGCTACTACGAGCCCGACATCAGCGTCAGGCTCGACGGTTATCTGACAAACGACCTGTCCTATCGGCTCTATGCGCGCGCGCAGTACGATGCTTTTGCGACGGAGAAGGATGGAAATGCCGCGATCGCGCGCCTGGGAGGGCGCCTGACCGAGAATTGGAACGGCTGGCGGTTCTCCGCCATTTACGAGAATCGCTACGATTTCGACGGCGTCTACCGTGACCTCGCGTTTATCTCGCACGACGTGATGGGTTCCGTGGCCCGCGACTTCCAGGTCGACAACGTCACGCTGTCGCCGCTGTTGCTGTTGACCTATCGGTTCTCCGATCTGGCGGAGGCGCGCCGCTGGCGCTTCGATGCGGTCCTCGGAATAGAAGTCAAGCTCGATCCCAAATGGTCGATTGTGAGTGCGCCGCTGTTCGAAGCCTATTGGTTCACGGACGGATTGAACAGGGGACGGCAGGATCAGCTCTATTCGGCCGATATCGGCGTGAGGTACAGTTTTGCAAGCAACCTGTCGCTGACGACCAGCGTGCTCTACGAGGTGCGGACGTCGAATGTTGCGTTGCGAAACTATCGGGATCTCCGGGTCGGTCCCCGGCTTGACTTCGCATTTTGATAGGTGTCTGGACGATGCGGACGAAATGGGTGTTTGTGCTGATCGGGTCGGCGATTGGAACGATGGCGATATCGGCCGTTGCTGCCGACCCGCGCGACTCTGTCGACCGTGGCCAGCGTCTCGATACCGATGCACTCAGGGACGACGTTGGCACGAACCGCCTTCGGGCCCCGTCCCATCCTCTCGTGATTGCACCCGTGCCGCAGCCTATTCCGACTGCGAAGGGAAAGAAGCGCACCAAAAGCAGCGACAGCAACCGGTAGATCACAGCCGTGCTCGATACACCTGGCTGACGGCGTCGATAATCCGTCTTCGCAGCGTACGACGTCCCGGATCTGTCAATCATTTTAGACAGTATTGTATCGCCTTTGAACGTGCCGCCGAATGGCGCAGGCATGGCTGGCACAATTTGCATATCGATATGTCGAAATCCATCTCACTCATGCGTGATTCTGTTGCCAGAAAAATACTACCTAGTGGTGTGTATGTACTGAGCGGGATATAATTCCCCGAGTTGAACGTCATGTAGTTACTGATTGATGGGTGTCTCGTGGGCGGGGAGGGAGAGACATTTTCGGACGGCTCAGTTTTGAATTTGAAAGTTCTTCCGAAGAGTGAGTGAGTTTCGTGAAAGTATTCGGTCTTGATGCCGGCGAGCCGAAGAGACCCAGCGTTACGGAGCGGATGGCGTTTGAGTTGGCGGGCGGCCGTCTCTACTGGGACCACGCTTCGGACCTTCTCTTCGCGATACATACTTTGCATGATGGGCGCTTCGGATATGAGGCGATCAATCCGGCCTTCGAGGCGCGCCTTGGTGTTTCGTCCTGGGAAGTTCGCGACCTTGATATCACCGAATGCATGGAGAGCAGCGACGCCAAGTCCGTTGGTGATGCGCTCATCGCCTGCATGGCCCGGGGAGCCGAAGTCAGGATTCGCCATTGTCTTTCGCTTGGTGGCCCTCGATGCAAATGTGAGACAACCGTAGCTCCAGTCTTCGATTCCATAGACGGTATTGTCGTCCGTGTGATCGGTAGTCATCGGATATTGCGCGAGGAGCCGCTCGGGAATGGAGCGCCGGGGCGAGCCGACGAGTGGGGGAGCGTTAGCCTGGCCTCCATCCAAGAAGATATTCAGCGGCGGATTGCTTCCGATCTGCATGATTCAACCTGCCAGCATTTGATCGCCGCCAGCCTTGGAATCATGCGAGTCCGGGCCCACCTCGCCGGCCCGATCGATGCCGAGCGTCTCTGCGACGATATCGACGCCTCGATCGACGAGGCCCTGAAGGAGATCCGGTCGTTCTCTTATCTGCTTCACCCCCAGAGTCTGACAGCTGAAGGGTTGAAAGCGACGATCGAGCGCTACGCCGAAGGGTTTGCTGCGCGAACATCGTTACGAATCAGCACGAGGATCCTGGCCGACGTGGATCGATTGTCCCGCGACAGCCAGTACGCCTTGCTGCGCGTCACCCAGGAAGCGCTCACGAATGTGTTTCGTCACGCAAAGGCGACCGAGGTCAAAATCGTCGTCGATGCGACCGATGGACATTTTCGGCTCAAGATCAGCGACAACGGACGCGGTTTCCTTGTCGGCGATGTGAGACGCGGCGCCAAGGCAGGAACTGTCGGCGTCGGAATTCCGGCAATGCGGGCGAGGCTTCAGCAACTCGGAGGCACACTCGATGTTCAATTCAATCCGACGATGCGCCGGTCCGGGACGTTGTTGTGCGCGATCGTCCCGTGTGGCGCCGCGATGAAGAAGCGCAACTGTCGAAGCCGGACCCACACCATGGCAGCTTATCGAGGTCCGCAATGATCTGGTCACCGCCGTGATGCGATCCTCGCCGGCCGATCTCTGACGTTCGGCGCCGTAGGTCCTTCTCGGCGAATTGGAGTGCCTCCAGCCATGAAACGGATTCTTATCGCGGATGATCACGAGGCGGTGCGGTCAGGCCTGCGGGCGGTACTGGCTCTGCGGTCGGATTGGGAAATCGTCGCGGAGGCCAAGGACGGTCGTGGGGCGATTGCCGCTGCCATCCAAACCCAACCCGATATCGCTATCGTCGACTTCTCCATGCCTCGAATGACGGGCGTGGAGGTCGCCCGTCGGATCAAGGAGTATCCTCTTCAAACCGAGGTGCTGATCTTTACGGTACATAACTCGTACCTTCTTGCGCAGCAGGCGTTTGAGGCGGGAGCTCGCGCGTTCCTGGTGAAATCTGACGCAAACAAGTTGTTGATGGCCGCTGTCGAGTCCCTCCTGATCCACAAGCCGTTTTGTACCGGAAATTGCACCAAGGCAGATATGGAGGGACACGGCGGGCTTACGCCCCGAGAGCAGCTTGTCGTCAAGCTGGTTGCAGAAGGTAACAGCAACAAGAGCATCAGTTGCATGTTGAACCTGAGCGTCAAGACGACCGAGGCACACCGGGCGGCTGCGATGCGTAAGCTTAGCGTGAACTCCACCGCAGGACTGGTCCGGTACGCGGTTCGCGTCAGATTGATCGAGATCTGATCGGACCTGCTTTCAGTACATTTGCTGTCGAACATGAGGGTTATGTTGGATAACCCTTCCAGTGACCGCGGCTAGAATGGCGGGATGGAGCCAGGAATCTCTGTGAATTGCCGCTAGGTTGCGGGCCGCACGGGAATAGCGCTGTGAAACGCATCGTGATTGCGGACGATCATGAAGTTGTACGTTCCGGCCTTCGTGCAATCGTTGAAACCTGTTCCAGCTGGAGCGTCATCGGTGAGGCGGCCAATGGCGAAGAGGCGGTTGCACTTGCGTTAGAGTTGCGGCCGGATATTGTGATCGTCGACTATTCGATGCCGCTCATGAATGGACTGGAGGTCTGTCGCCGCCTCAAGTCGATGCATTTGCGTACCGAGGTTCTGATCCTCACGATGCACGAGAGCGAGGAACTGTTGACCGAGGCGATTCTGGCGGGCGTACGCGGCTTCTTGTTCAAATCCGACGCGAGAAATCACCTGATTTCGGCCGTCGAGGCATTGCTCGACGGTAGGCCATACTTCACCAGTGTCCTTCTGGAGAAGTTGCTTCATGATTATCAGGTGAACAAGCAAGGCCAGCCGGACGCGCCGCTCCTCACGTCTCGGGAACAGGCCGTCGTTCAGCTCATCGCGGAGGGACATACCAACAGATCCATCGGCGCTGTCTTGAAATTAAGCGTAAAGACTGTCGAGACCCATCGTGCAGCCGCGATGCGCAAGCTCGGCATGTCATCAACCGCCGAGCTTGTCCGCTATGCCATCCGCAAGAAACTGGTCGCACCCTGAGTTCGACGATCGAACAGGCGGGGTAGCTCTCGTCTCTCGATCGAGGCTCGGCCAGCTGTGCTCAGGTGCGCGTAGAACAGCGGTTCAGTTACAGCAACAGGTTCGTGTTGGACGATATTCATCGAGCCTACACATACAGGACGAGGCTATTGGTGTGTCCGCTTTTGCAAGAGCGGCTGCCAGTTTCGACGACAGGAGTGGCAGCTCGACCGTTTCCTCTCGCCTTTGCAGGCATTCTACCAGGCCGTGAAGGGCCCACACGTTGTCCGGATGCTGAGTGCAGCGTTGCACTCTGTTGGTAAGCCCGAGGTCGTCGCGGTAGATATCCTCCGCTTCGGCGTAGTGTCCCTGCTCCATCAGGAGGGCGGCGAGCGCGTGGCGCGGCGGATGCATCCAGGCCCAGGGCTCGGTATAGCCGAGATTGTCGTCGCGCCGGACTGCCTCCCGCAGATGGCGATAGCCGGTCTCGTAATTTCCCTTGTGATACTCCAGCTCGCCCTCGAGCATGGCTTCACCGACCGACAGGACGTCGAGCGCAAAATTGCTGAGAAAGCGTCTGGACGGCGGCACGCGGCTCTTGGCGAGCTGGAAGAGCCGTCGCTCCTCGTCGGCTTTCGCGAAGTCCTTCAGCGTCGCATGTGCAATTGCGCGCGCGTAGTGGTGCATCGGGATCGTAACCAGGAAGATGTTGCTGTCAGCCGGGACCGGCTCATCGATGATCTCCTGCCAACGTCCGAAGCGGATCAGAACGTGCATCTTGACCGAGTAATAGCCTTCGGTCGTATTGGCCAGTTTAGGGCGATTGCGGACGCCGAGAATGTCGGGTGTGAGCATCTCGCGTATCTTGTCGGCCGCTGCGATGGCTGGCGCAAATTGGCCCAGGAACATGCAGGTAAACATCATCAGATGCAGGTCGTGACAGCGTGCGGTTACGTAGAAATTCAATGAGCCGGCGTAGTCGGCGTACATATCGTCGGCCTTGATGGCCTTCTCGCTTGCGATCTTGGCTCGCTCATAGTCGCCGCAAAGGACGTAGATGTGACCCGGCATGTGATTCATGTGCCCGGCGTCAGCGCACAAATTCGACAAGACATCGGCCGATCGCAAGGCCCGTTCGGGTTCGTTCGACATCTCGAGCAGGTGAATGTGAAGATGAACGATGGCCGGATGCAGAGGAGTGCCCTGTTTGTCGGCCAATGCGATTGACTTGTCGCAGATCTGCGACGCCTCCACTGTGTCCGCGTTTCGCGCAGGCAATCCCGACTTGACGTCCCAGAGCTTGCGCGGCGTCCGCGTGATCAGTGCCTCGACGAACAGCGCCATGATGTCGTGGTCGTCGGGAAACGCATGGTGGACCCGCCGCATCGCGGCGGCGTAGTCATCGTCCCAGCGATCGTACTGCTCCGGTTCGACGTGGTGCGGCTTCTGAAACCGCTTCGCGAGGGCTTCGACCAGATGACGTTCGGCATCCTCCCGTCCCTCGCTTAGTGCGAGCGCGCGCTGGACATGATGGAAAGCCACTTTCGTGATGTGGTCAGCCTCGATCTCTCCCAGGTCGCGCCAGATCAGATTGTAGAACGGGCCCGATCCATACGCGACGCCCCAGTGGGCCATCACGCAATCCGGATCGAACGCCAGCGCGTTGTAAAAACATTTCACGCCCTCTTCCTGGTTGAAGCCGAGGCACCAGTTCAGTCCCAGGTTAAACCAATGCTGCGCCTCGGGCGACGTCGTGGCGATCGTTCGGCCGTGGGATCCGAGATCGAATGGATACGCGTCGGCCGATTGTCGTGGGACGGGTTGGGTGCGAAGATCGGATTGTCCCGATGCAGAACTATCGGCCTGGATTTGCATCTCAATTCCCGTTACGTCGAAGCTGTTCGCCGCGCGCGCCCTGCGTGCAGCGTCACGACGATTCCTCATTGTTCTCCGGGCCTGTCTTGCGCTTCGTCTTGTCGAAGACCGGCGCCACCATTCCGGGTATGTAACTGTCGGAGATAAACGAACGGCAGTGGCTTTCGAATGCCTGGAGCAACCGCGATTTGCTTACGGTTTTCAGGGTGGCCGTGCCGATCACCATCGGCCGATTGTCTCCAATCAGCCTCACGCGCTTCAGGCGTTTTCCGTCCAGGGCCTGATCGGATCTCGGTCTGATGTTGAGAAGCGAGTATCCTAGTCCGTTAGCCACCATCGTCCGGAGAACCTCGATGTGCTCCGAACGCGCATAAATGTTTGGTTCGAGGCCGTCCTTCATGAACAAGGCAAGGAAATATTCCCGGCTCAGCGGCAGATCGAGCAGGATCATCGGATGCTCGACCATCTCCTCCAGCGTCAATGCGGTCCGGCTCGCCAGAGGATGCGACTCGGCCAAAAGGACGTGCGGGGGCAGCCGGGCCAGTGGCATGAAGTCGATATCGGCAGGGACTTGCAGGTCATAAATGATCGCGACGTCGATGCGCGATCGCCTCAGATCATCGAGAAGTTGCTCAGGATTGGCTTCCATGTGGGCAACCTTCGTCGTCGCGAAGGCAGTGGTAAAGGAGTGAACCAGTTCGGGGACCAGCATCGGGGCGAGCGTGACCATGCACCCCAGCGATACCGTCCCACGGATCTGGTTACTCGTCTCGGACGCGAAGACATACAGGCGCTGGGCCTGCGCGACGACATTCTTCGCCTCGCGCAGCAAGTCCCGCCCGGCGGGCGTGAGTGACAGGCCTTGAGCATGGTGACGGATGAAGAGTTGAACGCCCAGCTCCTTCTCCAGGAAGGAGATTGCGGTCGAGATCGACGGCTGGGAGATATGAATTCGCTCGGCTGCCAAGGTGATGCTCAGCGTTTCCCCTGCAGCGATGAAATACTCCAACTGGCGAAGCGAATACCGCATGGAACTGACTCTATTGGCCCAAGATGGGGCGTCAAGTGCCGTCATCTGCGCGGAATCCTGTGGGTTTGGCCGATCCCGGAGCGCGGGTGGCCAGGGTTGCGGCAAAGGGTTGTCGCCAGGGACTCTGGCTGAGCTTCGCGCGCCGCGTCCCAGACTTAAGTCTGGGACGGCGCTGTCGGCGGATCGCGCGGAGGGGTGAGGATCGACGGCGATCGATGATGTCGCGGCGGCCATTCCTGACGTATCCGAAACAATGCCCGGCCGTCACGAGCCGCGCGGCTTTCCCTGAGGGAAGTGCAGGTCAATCATTGGACACCAGAATATCTGCCTAGCGGACCGTCGATCAAGAAAAGCTTTGTTTCGATCTGGTTCGGGTTTCTTGAACCGCATTGCTTTCGATCACGCTCCGACACGCCGTCTCCAGATTGCGTACTCGAACCGCGCTCAGACCGGATCGGCTGGTTCAAAAATCGCGATCCAATGAAGAGCAAAATACTCTCCGCCTTTTTCTCGAATGCACCGGTCAAACTGGCGATTGCCAGGGATACGGTGCAGCATGCTCCCTTGACTTCAGAATTATGTCTATACAAAATTGTGGCCGTTCTTCAGGGGAGAGCATACCGAATGGATCGTCGACAGTTCTTGGAGCTGGCTACCGCGGGTGCAGCTTCGTCGCTCTTGGTTCTTCCCGCCTACGGCCAATCCAAATCAAGCCGCATCGTCATCGTGTCGGAGTCCAATTCGAATACGCTGGACGTTCACACGCCGGGGGCAAATCGTGCGTCCTACGGACTTTGCATGATGACCTACGACCGGCTGATCCAGTTCGGTACGAAGATTTTGCCGAACGGAGTGCCCAGCTATGACTACGACAAGCTCGAGCCGCAACTCGCGGAAAGCTGGGAAATCGCGCCTGACAATTCCGCGGTCGTCTTCAAGCTGAAGCAGGATCTCAAATTCCATGACGGGGCGCCGATAACCGCGCGTGACGTCAAATGGTCGTTCGACCGCTTCGTATCGGTCGGAGGTTTCCCTCAGCGTCAGATGGAGCAGGTTTCACTCACTGACGTCAATCAGTTCGAGGTTGTCGACGAGCGTACTTTCAAGATCAAGCTTCTGAAGCGAGACAAGCTTACGCTCCCCAGCCTCGCGATTGTTGTGCCCGGCGTTTACAACAGCGAGCTTTGCAAATCGCACGCGACAACCGCCGACCCCTGGGCGCTGGAATTCACCAAGATCAATTCAGCGGGCTCAGGCGCCTACAAGGTCGAATCCTTCAAGCCCGACGAGCAGATCATTCTGACGCGGTTCGCGGATTGGAAAGGAGGGACCCTGCCCAAACAAGAGCGGGCTCTCTATCGGTCCGTGCCCGCGGCCGGCACCCGCCGGGCCTTGGTCGAACGGGCGGACGCCGATGTTGCGAGTGATCTCCCGCCGCGCGACGTGGCCGACATTGCTGCCGCCAAGAAGATCAAAATCGAGTCGGCGCCGCAGGCGAACACCCTCAGGTATCTTGCGCTTTCGACGATAACCAAGCCATTCGACGACGTGCGGGTAAGACAGGCGATCGCCTATGCGATTCCCTACGAAAAGGTGATCGAGAGCGCGGTCTACGGACGGGCCAAGCCGATGTTCGGTGCGTCTACAGATGCGCCTCGGGACGCTTCCTGGCCGCAGCCGTTCCCCTATAGCCACGATCCCGACAAGGCCAAGGCGCTGCTTGCCGATGCAGGCCTTGCGGGCGGGTTCGAGACCAAGCTCTACTTCGACGCTGGAGCGGCAACAGTCGACGAGCCGGCCGCGCTCATCATTCAGGATGCACTGGGCAAGCTCGGCGTGAAGCTGACGATCGAGAAAATTCCGGACTTCTTTGCGAGACGAAGCCAGAAGAACTGGCCGATGGCGATCGACGTTTTCGGCGCCTGGTTTGACGGAGCGGACTTCTACTTCCGTTGGCTCTGGCACGGGCAAAATACCGTCTTCAATGTCGCAAGCTATAAAAACCCCGAGATGGATAAGCTGCTCAACGCTGCGAGACAGGCGCGAGAAGGAGCCGAGTACGAATCGATCGCGAAACAATTCATCAAGCTCGCGATGACGGAAGTACCCTACATCCCGCTTTATCAGCCGGTGCTGGACGTCGCGGTTCAGCAGGATGTCAACGGGTACGTCTATATGTTCCATCGTCAAGTGGATGCGCGCACCCTGGCAAAGGCCTGAAAGTTGTTTCCTCTGCTGCGATCGGTCATCAAGCGGGTCGCGTTTGCGGTGCCGACCATCTTCGGCGTGGTTTTGGTTTCCTTTGCCCTCACGCGATTGCTGCCGGGGGACCCGGCGGTCTACTTCGCCGGCGCGGCGCCTACTCCCGAAGCGATCGCCGACATACGCAAGGCCATGCTTCTCGATCGGCCCCTGCTGGAGCAATTCGTCTCCTACGTCGTCAATCTGCTTCATGGCGATCTGGGAAAATCGCTGATAACGGGTCAGCCCGTTGTCAAGGACCTGGCGGCGCGAATGCCGGCGACGCTCGAGTTGACCGGGCTCTCACTCCTGATCGCATTGCTGGTTTCGATTCCGCTCGGGGTCATCGGAGCGCTTCGGAAGGGAAGCCTGATCGACCACGCTGCCAGGTTCTTCTCGACGACGGCGTTGTCGATGCCTTCTTTCTTCACGGGCCTGTTGTTGGTCTTCGTCTTCTATTATCTGCTCGGTCTTGCGCCGGCTCCTCTGGGCCGGATCGATCCACTTGGTCTTCCTCCGCCTGTTAAGTCCGGCCTGATCGTCATCGACGGATTCCTTGCGGGCGACTACGAAAGCGTGACGGACGGCCTCGCCCATTTGGTCCTTCCATCGATCGCGCTTGCGCTTTCCGGCATTGGACCTCTGACCCGGATCACGCGAGGAGCGATGCTGACGGTGCTTTCCAGCGACTTTATCCGGGCTGCCCGTTCTTACGATATGCCGAGGTGGCGACTGGTCTACGTCTATGCGCTCAGAAATGCCATGCTGCCTGTTCTGACCACGGCTGGCTTCGTGTTCTCGTTTCTGATCAGCGCGAATGTCGTGGTCGAAAAGGTCTTCTCCTGGCCTGGAATCGGATCGTACGCTCTCCAAGCCCTCGTGGCGTCAGACTATGCGGCCGTGCAAGGCTTCGTGCTCAGCGTGGCGCTCCTCTATGTCTTGATCAATATTCTGATCGACGTCCTTTACGGGATCGTCGACGTTCGCGTGCGCCTTGCGGAGTAGGACATGGAGTTTGCTGCAACCCTCCAGGACGGCTTGCGTCGAGACCCTCTGACCGCGACCACGATGGCGATCATCGTGATCATCTGTCTCGTTGCGATCTTTGGTCCGTTCGTTGCGTCTCATGATCCCCTCGCCACCAATCCTTCGATAGCGCTCAAGCCCCCAACCTGGGAACACCCTTGCGGCACTGATCAGGTGGGCCGGGATATATGTACAAGGATCGTCTACGCCACACGTCTCGATCTGTTCATTGCGCTGTCTGCGGTGGGGTTAGGGCTCATCATCGGGGGCCTGATCGGGAGTCTCGCCGGCTTCTTCGGTGGAATCGTCGACCGCCTGGCCATGTGGATCGTAGACACGATCATGGCATTCCCGCTCTTCGTGCTCGCTATGGGAATCGTCGCCGCACTCGGAAACAGCCTCGAGAACATCATCTATGCGACAGCCATCGTGAATGTGCCGTTTTATGCTCGGACAATGCGAGCTGAGATGAAGCAACGCCGCGAGATGGGCTTTGTGGAGGCGGCGAGAGTGAGCGGGAACGGCCCTTTCAGAATTCTTGCCGTTCACCTCGTTCCCACGGCCGTACCCCAGCTCATGATTCAAGCGACGTTGACGATGGGCTGGGCCATGCTCAACGCTGCCGCTCTGTCCTTTATCGGTCTCGGGATCAGGCCTCCGACGCCGGAGTGGGGGATCATGGTGGCAGAGGGCGCGAGCTTCATCATTACGGGCGAATGGTGGGTCGCGCTCTTCCCGGGGATGACTTTGGTTCTGGTGGTTCTATCGCTCAACCTCGTGGGCGACGGCTTGCGCGACGTCCTCGATGCCAGGGAACGACGCTAGTGCTCGAAGTCAGGAACCTGTCGATCGAATTTTCCACGCGCCGCGGTACGGTCAAGGCGCTGGATCGGATCGATTTGAGTATTGCTCCCGGCGAGATTGTCGGCCTCGTCGGCGAAAGCGGCTCCGGAAAGTCCGTTCTGTCCTACGCGATATCGGGTTTGCTGGATCGGTCCGCCCGAATCGCGAGCGGTGAAATCCGGTGGCACGGAGCCGTCATCGAGCCGGTCAGGGAGCGGCGGAGCACGCATGCCGCGATCGCCCAGATATTCCAGAATCCCCGGGCGAGCCTGAATCCGATCATGACCGTGCGCCGTCAGCTTGGCGATGTTGCGGGGAGGGACCGGGTGCTGTCGCTCCTCGAAAATGTCCGCATCGATCCAAATCGCGCGGACCATTATCCGTTCGAACTTTCAGGCGGTCAGTGCCAACGCGTCGGGATCGCGCTCGCTCTTGGCTGTGAACCTGAACTTCTGATCGCGGATGAACCGACCACCGGGCTCGACGTGACAACCGAAGCCGCGATCATGGCTCTCATCGGAGATCTTTCGCAACGGCGTGGGATGGCGACCTTGCTGGTCACGCACAATCTGGCGCTCGCTGCCGCGAATTGCGATCGCATCGCCGTGATGCACGCCGGACAACTCGTCGAGTGCGGGCCTGCCGAGCAGTTGGCTTACTCGCCGATGCATCCGTACGCGGAACAATTGCTTGCATCCGTTCCCCAGCATTCCGAGAGCGCCGACGATCTTCGGACGGTACCGGGCCTGCTCCCCGACTTGGCGGGGCCTTTGCTGCCCTGTCGCTTTGCGCCCAGATGCGATCGTCACCAACCGGATTGCGATGCATCGCCTCTATCCTTGATCGCCCGTTCTCCGCAGCATTTTGTTGCGTGCAGGCACCCGCTATGTTGAAAGTCTCGCGTCTCACGAAATCGTTCAAGGGGCGAGGATGGCGGTCGCACGACGTTCTCGCGGTCGACGACGTCAATTTCGAGATTGCTCGCGGGGGAAGTCTCGGCGTCGTCGGCGAAAGCGGGTCGGGAAAGAGCACGCTGGCGCGGATGATCTCGCGCCTGATCGACAATACTGGCGGCAGCATCGCATTCGAGGGAATCGACATCGGCGCGGTGTCGCCATCGTCGTTCGTGCGCCGTCCAGAGAGACGGAGGATACAACACGTCTTTCAGGATACGGGTGAGAATCTGACGCCGCATCTGACTGCGGGCGCAGCTATCGCCGATCCGATTCGAAGGCTCGTCGGGTTGGCCGACGAACGGCAAATCCGTCTGAAAGTGGAAGCTCTCGCCACCAGCGTTGCACTTAATCCGGAGCTGCTGAATCGCTACCCTCATCAGCTATCGGGAGGACAGAAGGCGCGCGTGGGAATTGCGCGCGCGCTTGCCTCTGCCCCGGATTTGCTGATTCTGGATGAGCCGACCGCCGCCCTCGATGTCTCGGTTCAGGCGGCCATTCTGAAGCTGCTTCATGGTCTGAGGAGCGAATTCCGCCTCGCTTATTTGTTCATAAGCCACGACATCGAGGTTGTCAGACTGATGTGCGAGGATGTTATCATCATGCGCCTCGGTCGTGTCGTCGAACAGGGGCCTACGCGGCAGATTCTCAAGGCTCCCCAGAGCGACTACGGGCGTGAGCTGCTGGAAGCTGTCCCTCGCCTTAACGACCGAAAGCATGCCTCGCGTGCCATGATCGCGCCAAGCTGACGAGAGAGATCAGATGCTGGAGCTGACCGCCAGCCTACCGATGTATAATCTTCCCGAGTTGGCGGGCAAAAACGCCGCTTTCTGGGAGGCGTTGTCGAAAGAAATGCGGGCCCAGAAGCTGGCCTCCATTCCACCAGATCTTGTGTTCTCGCGTCCCGCCGTTCCGGATGCCATTGGCTCGGAGGTCTTATTTTCCCAGGCCTGTGGCTATCCTTTGCAGACCATCTACAGCGGTCAATTCGCCTTTCTGGGCGTCCCGACTTACGACTTTCCGGGCTGCGGTCCGTCGACACATCGGGCCTTTGTCATTGTGGGCAAGGAATCCCCCTATCGAACCATCGAAGACCTGCGCGGCGCCACGTTCGCGCTCAACAGTATCCATTCGAATTCAGGAATGAACCTGCCAAGGCTATTGTTGGCCCGGCATGGCGTCAAGGCGCCCTTCTTCGGAACGGTCGTGGCGACGCGCTCGCATACCGAGAGTATCAGGCAGGTCCAAGCGGGCGATCTGGACGCAGCCTCGATCGATTGCGTGACCTACGGTTTCTTCAAGGAGCTGTGTCCGGAGAAGGTGAGCGCCATCCGCGTGCTCGCCGAAACGCCGGAGAGTCCGGCCATTCCTTTCGTAACGTCGATTGCGACGCCACCCGATCAGATTGAAAAGCTGCGCGCTGCCTTGTTCCGCGTGGCGAGCGATTCCGTATACCGGCCGGTGCTTGACGGTCTCCACATCAAGACAATTACCGCTGCCGATCCGGCGGAATATGCGCGCGTCATTACCTATGAACGCGAAGCCGCCGAACGGGGATATGCTGAACTGAAATAGCGGATGATGCTGTCCTGAGCCCGGTGGCGGCTATCGTGGCAGTCCGCGAGCGGCCGGTTCAGGGCCTACAGGCGGCCGCAGACTGTTCTGTGGATTGGATTTTCCGAGGATGAACCTCCGAAGAACGTTTTGGACGTGCTCTTTTCCCGGGAGCATCGTCAGGAGCCGTCTGCTTCCCGGAGGGACCCCGTCTTGGGATATCAAGAGACGAGGGAGATCGAAAACGCAAATCTTGCTGTTTGAGCACCAATGCGCGCGTCACTGCGGCCATAACCTGCCGTCCCTAACGACGGGATCATCGATGGTCCGTGTAGCCGACGACCTGATCGGGGGTGTTTAGGAGAGGCCTAAGCAGTGCGACGAGAAATCATAATTTCCCGCCGCCGTGTTTGCTCCTAAGTAGACTTCGTAGCCGTGTTGTATGCGCGCCTCGTTCGAACGAGCCGGGAATGAAAACGGTCATGCCGATAGAAGAAGTTGACACGGTTGTCGTCGGAGCAGGTCAGGCCGGATTGGCCATGAGCGAGCATCTGAGCGCCGCCGGCATCGCTCACGTCGTTCTGGAAAGGCACCGAATCGCCGAAAGGTGGCGGACGGCGCGATGGGACTCACTGGTCGCAAATGGCCCCGCATGGCACGACCGCTTTCCCGGCATGGAATTTCCGGGTCATCGAGATTCGTTTCCGTCCAAGGAAGTGGTGGCGGACTATTTTGTCTCCTACGCCGAAATGATTGCCGCCCCGGTGCGGTGCGGCGTGGACGTCACATCCGTTTGCCGCCTTGAGGGCCGCGCGGGTTTCCGCGTCGAAACGTCTGTAGGGACATTCGAAGCCAACAACGTTGTTGCAGCGACCGGTCCTTTTCAGATTCCCCTGATCCCCGACGTCATACCCAAGGACGCGCGCGTCACCCAGATACACTCGAACGAGTATCGCAACCCGGCGCAATTGCCGGACGGAGGCGTGCTGGTCGTCGGCGCGGGATCATCCGGTGGGCAGATCGCCGACGAGCTTCTCCGTGCCGGCAGAGCCGTCTATCTTTCGGTCGGTCCGCACGAGCGGCCGCCGCGATCCTACCGCGGGTATGATTTTTGCTGGTGGCTGGGCGTCCTCGGAAAATGGGATATCGAGACAAAGACGCGTGGCACGGAGCATGTCACGATTTCCGTGAGCGGCGCCCGCGGTGGTTACACCGTAGACTTCAGGCGGCTCGCCGAGGAAGGAATGATGCTCGTAGGCTCGACCAAGTCTTACAGCGACAGCAAGGTGACTTTCGCCAATGATCTCCGGGAGAACGTCGCGATGGGAGATCAATCGCTCATCTCGCTACTGGATGAGGCGGACGACTACGTCAAACGCACCGGCCTCGAACTTCCCGAAGAGCCCGAGGCCCGTATCATCCCACCGGATCCGGAATGTCTGACCGATCCGCTGCGTGAGCTCGATTTCCGTGCGGCTGGGGTAAATACAGTCATTTGGGCCACGGGCTATTCGTCGGATTACTCCTGGCTCAAGGTCGACGCCTTCGACCCGGCAGGCAAGCCGAGGCATCAACGAGGCATATCGCGTGAGCCCGGAATATTTTTCCTGGGGTTGCCGTGGCAGTCGCGCAGAGGCTCAGCGTTCATCTGGGGAGTCTGGCACGACGCGAAGTACCTGGCGGATCGGATTTCCACGCAGCGGCGCTATCGCGACTATCATAACGAGAGGGCCGGGGAGATCGATCGCGGCAAAGCTGCGGCGGCGCCCCGGACATCAAACCCGGCGATTGCGGAATATTGCGGAATAGAGAACAAAAGGAAGAGCTGAGTGGCACATCACCGAATCCGGAAGTTCAACACCAAGGACACCTATCCGGAGCAGAAACTGGACAATGATCTCTGTCAGGCGGTCGTTACCTCGGGTGGAAAGATCGTGTGGTTGCGCGGGCAGTGCCCGCAGAATCTCGACGACGCCGCGAACATCGCGAGCCATGACCCCGTAGAGCAGACCCACAAGGTCATGCAGAACATCAGGCAGCTCATCGAGGAAGCCGGCGGCAGGATGGAACACCTGGTCAAGGTCGTCGTCTATCTGACAGACGTGCGGCATCGCGAGGCGGTGTATCGAACCATGGGCGAATACATCAAGGACGTTTATCCGGTGTCGACTGGCCTGGTCGTCCAGGCGCTGGCTCGGCCGGAATGGCTGGTCGAAATCGATGCTACCGCCGTGATTCCGGAGTGACCGAATGACGCGCTTCATGAACATAGATCGCAGACAATTTGCCCTCGCAACGTTCGCGCTCGCCGCATCCGCACGCTGGCCAGCCAGCGCCGCGGCCAAGGAGACCGTGCGCATGGGCCAAGCCACGACGACGTTGGGCTTTCTCCCGGTGTGGGCCGCGCGTGCCTACGATACGTTCGCAGCGGAGCAAGTTGATCTGAACTGGGCAGCCATCAACGGGGGAGACCCCGCCTGCCTGGCGGCGCTCGACAGCGGGGACATCGACATCGCCGCGACAGGTAGCGATTCAGTTCTCGAGGCGGTTGCGAAGGGACAGCCGTACCAGATCATCTATTCGCTGATGTCGAAGATCTCGCTCAATTTGACCGTGTCCGAAGCGATGATCAAGCGAACGGGCATTTCCAGGAGCATGCCGATCAAGGAACGCATCGCTTGCCTCAAGGGCGCCGTGATAGGGGTCGCCGTGGTCGGAGGCGCTCAGGACCGGACCGTTCGCTGGCTGGCGACGCGCGGCGGCCTTGACGGTCGCAAGGATGTCCAGGTCGTCCAGATCGGTTCGGCCGCAGCACTTGGAGCGGCCCTGGAGAACGGGCGCATCGATGCATTCATGTTGTCGCCGCCCGAAGGACCATTGGCGGAGGCGGCGGGATACGGCCGAACTGTCATCGAGCCCGATACCGATATTTCGGGCTGGAAGGGAATGCCGAGTCTCGTGCTCGTTGGCCGCTCTGACGCGAACGAAGCCGCACAGAAGAAGATCGTCGCGACGGTACGGGCGATGAATTCCGCCAACCATGCGGTGCTCTCCGATTTGGAGGGGAGTGCCGACAAGATTGGCGGAAAATTCTTCCCGAAGCTGCCTCAACCAGTGATGCGCGTCAGCATCAAGACGCTCGCTGACGGAATCCGTGACGACGGTTTGCTCAACGAAGAGCGTGCCAAGCTGTTGTCCCAATTCGTCGAAGACTCCGGACGAACGCCGCCGGCGCCGGGCTCATTCTGGACCAACAAATACGTCGAACTCGCGAAGAATGCCAAATAGGGGGTAGCCGCCATGGCTCGTGTCGATTTCCGCTATCTCGATCGGAAGCAAGTGCGTTCGCTTCTGCCTCCGATAAAAGTCCTGCTCTCGCTGATCGAACAGGGCCTGTCCGCGCACGGACGGCGGGACGTTGTCCTGCCTCCGAAGGCCCACATCCAGCTGGATGACCGGTACAACGGCCATTTCAACATTCTGGTGGGCTGGGCAGGCCCAAATGATACGGCAGGCGTCAAGGTCATCGGGGACTACGTCGATAACTACAAGCACGGGCTTCCTTCCGAGGTCGCCATGCTCACATTGTACAATCCCAGAACCGGCGTGCCGCGGGCCTTGATGGACGCGACAGATTTGACGACGGAACGAACCGGTGCCGTCACGGGTATCGGAGCAAAATATCTCGCCCCCAAGGGAGCGAAGATCATCGGCCATGTCGGCGCGCGGGGCACTGCGTTCGCGAATATCGCGATCCTCGCCAAATTGTTCGAGATCGCCGAAGTCCGTATCACCAGCAAGAGGCCCGAAACGCGCGAGACCCTGGCGCAACGCGTTCGGCAGGAATGCGGCATCAAGGCCGTGGCCGTCGCCACTGCCGAAGAGGCTTGTCGCGGCGCCGATATCGTCGTCGAGGCGACCCGTCTGGAGAAGCCCGAGATACTGATCCGCGACGAGTGGCTGACGCCGCACTGCCTTCTCATTTGCTATGGCTGGAAAATGGCCGTCGATCCGGACACGGTCAAGACAGCCTCGAAAGTGATCGTCGATGATTGGGAGCAGTGCTGCAAGGGCGGGCAGTTGCATCCGATGATCGAGAGCGGCGAACTCACGCGCGCCAAGCTATACGCCGAGATTGGCGAGGTGACGTGTGGTTCGAAGGCCGGGCGTGCCGATGCCGACGGTCGCATCGTGTTCTGGCATCGCGGCTTCGCCATCAGCGACGTCATGCTGGGCGCGCACATTCTGGACTCGGCCGCTTCAAAGAACATCGGCACCGTCTTGAACCTGTTTGACCTTCCAGATGAGTAAGACGGTGAACGAAGCCCTCGCGCCACAGACGACACGTGAAATGAGCGGTGCGGACGCGGTTGTCGACGCGCTGCTCAAGCACGGGTTGACCTCGCTCTACTGTCTTCCTGGCATCCAGAACGACGCCTTGTTTGTTTCCTTGTTCGATCGCCGAAATGAAATCCAGGCGGTGCATACCCGACATGAGCAGGGCGCCGCCTACATGGCGCTGGGCGCGGCACTGGCGACCGGCAAGCCTGCCGCTTATGCCGTGGTCCCAGGCC
The DNA here is from genome assembly GCF_000938255.1 of Bradyrhizobium sp. LTSP849. Classification (GTDB taxonomy): domain Bacteria; phylum Pseudomonadota; class Alphaproteobacteria; order Rhizobiales; family Xanthobacteraceae; genus Bradyrhizobium. Next base: position 262,667 of record NZ_JYMR01000051.1, read on the forward strand.
CGGGCGTGCTCAATACCGCAGCCGCGCTCGGGACGGCTTACAGCGCCGGCGCGAAGGTCCTCTGCCTATCGGGTCAGATTCCAAGCCATGCAATCGGCAAGGGACTTGGCTATCTGCACGAATTGCCCGACCAATTGGGCATCCTCGAACGGCTGACGAAGTGGGCCAAGCGGACAACGGCGCCTGGGGATGTGCCGGCCGACTTTGCGGAGGCCTTTGCAGCGTTACGGTCGGGCCGTCCTCGTCCCGTAGCTATCGAAGTGCCCATGGACGTTTTGTCCCGGAGAGCCGAAATCAAGGCCGCATTCGTGCGCGAGCCGGACGTTGCGCCGGCTCCCGAGGACGACGCTCTCGCGAGAGCGGCCTCCCTGTTGTCCCGTGCCGAGCGCCCCTTGATCTTTGTCGGGGGCGGGGCCCAGGAGGCTGGTCTGCCGTTGAGGCAACTTGCGGAAAAGCTCGGTGCGCCCGTAGTGGCTCATCGCATGGGGAAGGGCGTGCTGGACGATAGGCATCCGCTCAGTCTTAATCTCACCGCCGGTCACGCCCTCTGGAAGGGCTGCGACGTCGTCCTTGCAATCGGAACAAGGATGCATTTGCCGCTGACGCAGTGGGGATCCGACGAAGAGCTGCGGGTCATCAAGGTGGATGTCGACCGACTGGAGATGTCATGCGGCCGCCAGCCCGAAATCGCCTTGTGTGGCGAGGCTCACGATGTCCTGCAGCGGCTCAATGACCAGATACGAGAGCCGGTCGGGGATCGTGATAGTCGGGTCGCATCGAGCCGTGCCTTGAAGGAGGAGATCGCGGGTAAGCTCAATGTGCTGCGTCCGCAGTTGGACTATTTGCGCGCGATCCGAGATGTGCTCCCCGACGATGGCATCCTCGTCGACGAATCGACACAGGTCGGCTACGTCTCGCGCATCGGTTATGAAACGCGGTTGCCGAGGACCTATCTCTCCTCCGGGCATGCGGGAACCCTGGGCTGGGGATTTCCAACAGCGCTCGGCGCGCAACACGCATTACCGGATACCCCGGTCGTGTCGATCACCGGCGACGGCGGCTTCATGTTCAACGTGCAGGAGCTTGCTACAGCGGCCCATCACAACATTCCTCTCGTGACGGTGCTTTTCAACGACGGCGCATTCGGGAACGTCCAGCGTATGCAGCGTGAGCTCTACGGACAGCGCGTCATCGCAACAGACCTGACCAACCCGGATTTCGTGCGGATGGCGGATAGCTTTGGCATCGACGCCATGCGCGCTGAAGGGCCGCAGGCCTTGAGGAGTGCCCTGGCAAGAGCCATCGAGGCTCGTCGTCCCTCCCTGATCGAAGTGCCATGCCGTCAAATGCCGGAGCCTTGGCCGTTCCTTCAATTGCCGCGGGTTCGCGGGCGCTCGTGACACAAATTGTGGTCCGCCGGATTTGGATTTGCGAAGCGCATCATACGGAAATCGTAATTTTCTTCGCTGATCGGCAAGCGATAATCGCATGATCGTGGGGCGATGTTGGGCTCGGAGCTCGGTATGACGATCTCAATAAGTGGACGCTGTAATCAGACGGGGCAGCTTGGAATCGCGATCGCGTCGTCCAGTATGAGCGTGGCGGCGCGATGCGCCTATGCCCGCGCCGGAGCCGGCGTTTGCGCCACCCAAAATATCACCGATCCGCGCTTGGGGCCACGCGCTCTTGCCTTGATGGAGCTCGGGCTGGACGCTGATACGATCCTTGCCGGGATTCGTGCAAACACGGAACACATCGAATTCCGCCAACTTGGGATTCTCGATCATTCCGGGCGGACCGCATGCTATTCCGGACTCCATAGTCTCGGCATTTTCGCAAGTGCCCACGGTCAGAATGTGATTGCGCTCGGCAACCTCCTTGCGAACGCCGAAGTGCCGAAGCGCATGATGTCGGCATTCAACGAGACCGCCGATGCTGAACTCGGCGATCGGCTGGTCACTGCCATGCAAGCTGGCCTGGCAGCTGGCGGCGAGGCCGGCCCAATGCTTTCGGCGGGCATGATTATTGTTGACCGCGTTCCCTGGCCGATCGCAGATATCCGGGTCGACCTGCATGATGAGCCGATCACCCGACTGTCGGAGCTATGGAAGGCCTGGAGGCCGCAGATGGATGACTATGTAACCCGGGCCCTTAAACCTTCGGCGGCGCCAAAGTTTGGAGTTCCGGGCGATTTGTGAAGTCGTTCGGACGGGATTCGTTTGCCGTATCTCTCAGCCTGGGCGAGTTGCTCTGCTGTCGTTCTGCGTCGTCCGTGCCCAATATTCCGTCACGTCGCTCCGGAAGTCGGAGATAAACTCAGAACCTGCGGGGAGGCGGCCAGCGCAAAGGCCCCTGACGAGTCTTGAATGGAGCAGGTTCGGACGAGACCAGCTTCGTGTACCCGGTAGTAAGTCGAGAAGGGGGACGTCTTCCCGATTGCCAATCTGCATGTGACCCGTGCGACGTCTGAAGAATGGATTACGAGAAAAATGACCGAAGCAGCAAGCGCAAGCGTTCTCCGATTCAGTGCGATTCAACAGAGCTTCGCAAGTCCAATCGGAGATGCACCAAACGTGGTCATCAGCGATGTCGGCTTCGAAGTGAAGCGGGGCAAGTTCGTCAGCGTTATCGGGCCGAGCGGTTGTGGGAAGAGCACTCTCATCCAAATGGCCGCAGGGCTTCTCAAGCCGTCGGTCGGCATGGTCTTCCACCATGATCGAGAGGTCACCAGCGTGAATCGTACCATCGGCTTCGTGCCACAACAGGCGCAGTTGTTGCCGTGGAAGACGATGATCGAGAACATCGAATTTCCGTTGTTGCTGCGTGGCATGACTCTAGCCGAGCGCCGCGCGAAGGCCATGGAGGCTATTAAGCGCGTCGACCTCGCCGGCTTTGAATCGCACTACCCGTATCAATTGTCGGGCGGTATGCAGAAGCGTGCATCCATCGCACGCATGCTGGTCTACAAGCCGGATACGATCTTGATGGATGAGCCGTTCGGTGCGTTGGACGCGCAGACCCGCATGGTCATGCAGCATGATTTGCAGACGATGCTGGCTACCGAAGGTGCAAGCGTGCTCTTCGTCACGCATGACATCACCGAGGCGGTATTGTTGTCGGACAGCGTTGTCGTGCTAAGTCGCAGGCCCGCGCGTGTCATCGCCGAAATTCCCATCGATTTGCCACGACCTCGCGACATGTTCGAACCTTACGCGACGCCAGGCTTTGCCGAAGCGTACGATCGGGTGTGGTCCGTATTTCGAAGCGAACTCAACATTAGGCGTGCGGCATGAGCGACCAGATGACACTGACTTCACTCCGCGCGCCATCGCCGAAACGAATCTGGGCGCCCGTATGTCGGGCGCTTTTGTTGGCAGCCCCGGGCGTCACGTTGCTCTGCTTTTGGCAATTTGCGTCCGGACGATTGATACGCGAGACGTATGTCAGCAAGCCGACGGAAATCGCATGGCGTCTTATCGACCTATTCTACACCGGTGAAATCTGGCCAAGCCTCCGCGTGACAGGGGAGGAATTGGTTCTATCCTATGTGATCGGCGTTCTGCTCGGGCTGTTGCTCGGATATGCGCTTGGGCGTTCTCCGCGCGCGGCCTCAATCTTCGAGCCCTACGTGATGGCATTCTACGGAATACCGAAAATCGCCTTGGCGCCCTTGTTCGTCATTTGGTTCGGTATCGGCATTTGGTCGAAGGTGATGCTGGCCGGCACAATGGTGTTCTTTCTCGTCTTCTATAATGTTTTCGCCGGCGTCCGATCGGTCGACCGGGATGTCGTTAATTTGGCCCTGGTTTTGGGGGCAAATGAACGTCAGCTGGGTCGACAGATATATTTACCCGCTGCCGCGCCGTTTCTGTTGCTGGGGATGCGTATGGCCATACCCTATGCTGTCATCGGCGTGATCGTGGGGGAGTTTACCTCGTCAACCGCAGGGCTCGGTCTGTTTATCAATTATGCGTCTTCGACTTACGATCCGGCCGGTGTATTCGCAGGCATTTTTATCCTCTTGGCGTTCGTGATGGGGATGAATGCGTTGGCCAATCGCCTCGAGCGCAAGCTCCTGAAATGGCAGCCAACCTCCCAGAGGATTGCCTCCGAGCCAAACTAGGCCGCGCGTGCAGCATGCTCTGATCTTTTCGGACTCGTTGTGCTGTAAACTGGAAGAGACCGCCTCATGGATCCAATCTATCTCACTTATCTCAATCGCCAGGACATCGAGGCACTGAAACTGTCCGATCAAGAGGTTCTGGACGCGATTGAGTCGGGTCTCGCGAGACAGGGCCGCGGGGAGGCGGTTATTGAGCCGCGTGTTCATCTGGAGCCAAAGTTGGCCGACGGCCATTTCAACGTTCTTCGCGGAGTTCTCGGCACCGCCAACAACGCCGCAGGCGTGAAGATCGTTGGTGACTTCGTCGATAACTACAAGTCTGGAATGCCTTCGGAGTTCGGGGTGCTTCTGCTGTTCGACCCGCGCAACGGTGTGCCGAGAGCCATCATGGACGCGAGCGGCATAACGGACATGCGGACGGGAGCGGTGACGGCAATAGGCGCCAAATATCTCGCTCGGAAGAATTCGAAGATACTGGGGCACATCGGGGCGCGAGGCACCGCGTACTGGAATGTCCGCCTGTTGGACCACCTCTTCGCCTTCGATGAAATTCGCGTCCATTCAAGGCGACCGGAGAGTCGGAATGAGTTTGCAGAGCGATTAAGTCGAGACCTCGGGAAAAAAGTGGTTGCGACCGAAGACTGGCGAGCTTGCGTTGAAGGGGCAGATATCGTCGTTGAAGCGTCGCGCCTTGTCGAACCTGAACCGATGCTCCTTACGAGCTGGATCAAGAGCGGAGCCTTCGTCGTTCCCTATGGGACCATGAGCGCGGTCGAACTGTCTCTGACCGATATCATGAGCAAGCTCGTGGTTGACGATTGGGGCCAGTGCAAGTCCGGAAAGTTTGGAAGTCTTCGGGCCCATGTTGAGGCCGGAAAGCTGTCCGAAGAATCGCTCCACGCCGAGCTCGGCCAGATTGTCGCCGGGCTGAAGCCTGGTCGGGAAAGCGAAGACGAGACCATCTTGCTATGGCACCGTGGCCTCTCACTGAGCGATATTGCGCTCGGGCATGCGATGCTGAAGAAGGGAGAGCGTCTCGGTATCGGGCAACGCCTGAGGTACGCTTAGCCGGAGAAATCGAAGGCGGACGATTTTTGCTTCCAATACTCGCGCACGAGCTCTGAAGAGAGCCACACCAGTACCAGAGAGAATTTCGGCAGCGCGAGCCTGTCGGTATTTTTGTCGGTATCCAGCGGATTCCGCGAAAATAAATTCAGTGATTTCATTCGGTTACATGCCCATTTCCATTACCTCGGGGGTAATGGAAGGGCTGAAATCCGCATGCTAGGTTTTCGACCATGAGCGCACATGCATCCACGGCACGCACCGAACATGGCCAGCCGGTCCATATCGGCGACCACTTACGCGAGTGGCGGCAGCGCCGGCGCATGAGCCAGCTCGATCTCGCAGGCGAGGCGGAGATCTCTGCGCGACATCTGAGCTTCGTCGAGACCGGCCGCGCCGCGCCTTCGCGCGACATGGTGCTGAGGCTTGCCGAACGTCTCGACGTGCCCCTGCGCGAACGCAATGTGCTGCTGGTCTCAGCCGGCTATGCGCCGGCCTTTCCGCAGCGTCCGCTGGAGGACCCCGCCTTGAAATCAGCCCGTCAGGCGATCGACCTCGTGCTCAGGGCACATGAGCCCAATCCGGCGCTGGCCTATGACCGGCACTGGAATCTGGTGACCGCCAATCGCATGGTGGCGCCGCTGCTCGAGGGCATCCCGGAGCGGCTGCTCGGCCAGCCCTTCAATGTGCTGCGGCTCGCCTTTCATCCCGAGGGGCTGGCGCCGCGTACCGTCAATCTCGCCGAATGGTGCGCGCATCTGCTCGAGCGCCTGTACCGGCAATGCGAGGCGACGGCCGATCCGGAGCTGATCAAGCTCTACAACGACCTGAAGAGCTATCCGATCCCGGCACGTGCGGGCCCGCTGTCGAGTGACAATGTCGCGATCCCCTTCAAGCTGCGCCATGACGGGGGGATACTCAGTTTCTTCTCCACCACCATGGTGTTCGGCACGCCGGTCGACATCACCCTGTCGGAGCTGGCGCTGGAGACGTTCTTTCCGGCCGACGAGCGCACCGCCGAATGGCTGAAGCAGACGGCCGCAAATATGGCCTAGCGCCCTTGCCTCGGGCGCCGTTCGGCTTATCTTCCGACAAAACGGCAAATGCCCGAAGGAGGCGTGTATGAGCGCACTGAAGCCACTCCAGATCGATGTCGTCTCCGACGTGGTGTGCCCGTGGTGCTATATCGGCAAGCATCGGATCGAGAGCGCGCTCGCGCTCGTTCCCGACGTCCCGGTCAAGCTGCAATTCCGCCCCTTCTTCCTCAATTCCTGGGTGCCGCGCGAGGGTATCAGCCGCGAGGAATATCTCACCCAGAAGTTCGGCTCGGTCGAGGCCTACAAAGGCATCGCCGGCCGCGTCGTCGCAGCCGCAAGCGAAGAGGGGCTCACCTACCGGCCGGAGCTCGTGGCGCGTCAGCCGAACACGACCGACTGCCACCGCCTGATCCTCTGGGCCGAGGCGATCGGTAAGGCACCCGAGATGAAGCAGCGCCTGATGGAGCTCTATTTCCGCGACGGCGGCGATCTCACCGATGTCGACGTGCTGGTGCAGGCGGCCGCCGATATCGGCCTCGACGCCGATGATGTGCGTCGGCGCCTTGCCACCGACGAGGACGTCGCGCGCGTCACGGCCGATGCACAGGAAGCCGCCGAGAAGGGCATCTCCGGCGTGCCGACCTACGTGTTTGCGCAGAAATACGCCGTCTCCGGCGCGCAGGATCCCAACATGCTCGCGCGCGCCATCCGCCAGGTCTCGGCGGAGATCAACGCGCAGGCGGCGGAGTAACGTTCGCTTATTTGCGGAGCAGGCGGATCGCGCGTCGCGCTGTCTCGCGCGCGATGCCGCGCGCAATCAGCGCGGCATGGATCAGCGCCACGACCGGATCGTTTCGCCTCAGTGGAATCAGCACGTCGCCGATCGCGAACCGGCCACGCCAGATCGGGTTGATCATGGGGTGATCGGCGCTTGCAGTGGAATCGGCACTCGCGATGGCTGGATCGGCGCAGAGATGGCGGGTGAGGTCGAGCGTCAGCTGCACGCCCGGCGAATATTTTGCAAAATGTTCGTCGATGCCGAGCTTGAAGAAGAAGGCGCGGTCCTGATGGCGCAGCACGATGCCGGCCGCGACAGGACTCGTGCCGGCGCGGAGCGTGACAATCTCGCATTGCGCGGTCTCCGCGAGCGCCGGGACGGCGCGGCGGATGAAGGTCGCATCGCCTGTGTCCTGGGCCAGCGCGGTGCCGCGCTTGCCCTTCCAGCCGCTGGCTTCGAGCTGCAAAAATGTTTCGAGCGCGGCCCTGATCTCATCCGGCCTGCGCGCAACTTCGAAGGTGACAGGTCCATGCTCCGCCAGGCGGTGGCGCTGCCGGCGCAGCTCTTTGAGTTTTTTCGTACCGAGCGCATCGTGCAACAGCTTGTCGCCATCTTGTGTCGCATCGAGACTGGCGCGGATGTAGGAGGAGAGCACACGCGGCTTCAGGCGGCCGAGAGCGTCTCTCAGCGATTCCATCGCGGTACCTTCGAGCGCAACGTCGCGCAGGATCAGCGCATGTGCGCCGGCCTCGCGCGCCCGCTGCAACAAGCGCGTCGATGCCTCGGCCGCAGCGTCGCGGTCGATCAGCGGGCTGCACAGCGTGCCGTAGGGATGCGCGCTCACCAAAGCGGGCAGGGGAATGTTCCAGGCCTGCCAGAGCGAGATCACCGGCATCAGCCCGGTCAATCGCGTCGAGGAGCCGTCGAATGCGGACAGGGCCTGCGCACCCGTGCGGCCGCGCGCGGTGGCGCTGACGGCAAGCTCCCAGGCGGGCAGGTAATAGCCGTTCGGCTCGATCGCCCGCTGCGCAAGCGCGCGCCATTGACCCGGCTCGATCGCGGCGAGTGGGACGAGCGCGTGCGTCGTCGCGGCATCTCTTGCAGATGCCGGATTGATCGCAGCCTGGTGCGCGATGTCGACCACGTCCCGTCGTCCCCGTTCACGCCGGCATGAGCCGCCGTTACGCGGTCATGCTTAGCGCAAAGATTGGAAAATACCGTTGAGACGTCACTTCAATTCGAGTGGTATTGTTAACGTCTCATTGCCGATAACGGCGCCTGCTCGGTCGGCCCGACGTTCGTCTCCTCAGGCGAGGGAGACTCGGTCTTCACATTGACTGTGACCGCCATTTCAAGTTCGTCGTCAGCCTCTCCCCAATATGAACCGGAAAGAGGAATGGCCTGCTCGGGTGTCCGGGCGACGCCGACTCTGATCAAATCACGGTTTCCGACGATCCCGTTGGTCGGATCGAACTCGACCCAGCCCGAGCCCGGGACGTAGATCGAGCACCACGCATGGGTTGAGCCTCCGCCGAGCCGTACGGGTCCGTCGCGGTCGGGCACATAGACGTAGCCCGTGATGAAACGGGCAGCGAAGCCGAGCGAACGGGCGGCTTCCATCATCAGCAATGCGAAGTCGCGACAGGTGCCCTGTTGCAGGCCGAGCGTTTCGGAGGGCGTCTGCGTTCCCGGCGAAGCTCTGCGCCGATATGAAAAGCCCTCGGCGATCGCCTCGTTGAGCGTCATCAGCAGCTGTCCAGTTGGCCGGCTCTCGCCACGCACAATGAATTTGGACAACCATTCGTCGACGGACGCGTCGCTAGCATGATGGCGGCGCATGTAAGGCAGGAGGTCCGGCAGCTCGTGCTCGTCATAGCGAAACGGATGCTGACGGGCGTATTCCTCGATTTGGAAGTCAGGGATGCTTTCTGGCGTGTGCTCGAGACGAATCGTGGTGTCGAATTCCAGGATTTCGCTCGCCGCCGCAAAGTCGACCAGCGTGACGCAGTTGCCGAACACGTCGTGGATCCAGCGGATCTCGACGGGCTCGGGACGTATCGCGATCCGGCAGTCGAGCAAGCGCTGATCAAAACTGTCGCGCGGACGAAACAGCAGTTGGTGCCGCCCGGGCCTAACCGGTCGCTTGTAGCGATAGGTCGTGTGATGGTGGACGGAGTAGATGGTCATCCTGCGCCCTCGGGCCCGCACTATATGACCCTAAATTCGCGGCGGTTCCAGCGTTGCAGGCGATTTTGTCCGCGAAAGGCCCGGTATCCCGCCTGGCCGCCCTGTATTTCAGCAGCTCTGCCGAGGAACGAAACGGGACTTGCCGAGCTTGACGTGCCACGGTTAACGGTGACGCCTCGGGAGACGATCTTGAAAATACGTGCGGGTTACGACATCGCATTCAACTGCGTTCAAGACGTTCCAATGGTGCTGATGCTGACTGTCCATCCTACCCGCCAGCACGATTTGCTCACCGATCATACTATCCAAATCTCTCCTCACGTAGCCGCCAGAAATTACGCGGACGCTTTCGGCAACGTCTGCACGCGTCTGGTCGCTCCCGCGGGCCAGATCGAGATGCGCAGCGAATTCATTATCGAAGACAGCGGCCTCCCGGACGCGGTGGTGCCCCATGCCGCGCAGGCCCCGCTTCACGACCTTCCGGACGAAGCTCTGGTCTACCTGCTGGGCAGCCGCTATTGCGACACGCAGAAACTAACGGAGCTCGCTTGGGCTTTGTTTGGCAGCGTCAACGGAGGCTGGCAGAGGGTCCAGGCGATTTGCGACTATGTCCACAATCGCATCCAGTTTGGCTATCAGTTTGCGCGAAGCGACCGCATAGCATCTGAAGGCAACGCGGAACAGATCGGAGTCTGCCGCGACTTCGCGCATCTGGCGGTGACACTGTGCCGCTGCATGAACATTCCGGCCCGCTATTGCACCGGCTATCTCGGCGATATCGGCGTGCCGCTCGATCCTGCGCCGATGGATTTCAGTGCCTGGTTCGAAGTCTATCTCGGTGGACGCTGGCACACATTCGACGCGCGCCACAATCATCCTCGCATTGGACGTATCGTCATCGCACGGGGGAGGGATGCCGCCGACGTCGCGATTTCCACGACCTTCGGCCCCGCCCGGCTGGTGCGATTCACAGTATTGACCGAGGAACTCGCGCAGAACGACACCGTTCGGATCGAGTCGTCCACGAGGCAACTGCAACATCAGTTTGCTTGAGGCCTGCGAAGCTTTGCTCGGCATCGCGCAACTGCCGTCGTCGAGCGCGTCGTCACGCCGGCCGATCCGCGCGAAACCTGAATGAGACGCCAAGAATAGACAGGACCGGACGAGCTGTTTCGTCCGGTCCCGTCCTGCATGACTTGATCGATTACCAGCGGTCGCCGCCGACCCCGACGCCCACACTGACGCCGGGCGCGCGAATGCCGACTCCGCCGCGCGGACCATCGTCCCAGTCGCGATGGCTGCGGCGCTCGTAATAACGGTCGCGCGGCATGGCGTCATAGGAGTCGCGAACGATCACGCGCGCGCCACCACGGGTGCGATAGCAATTGCCGGCGTCATCGCAGACCAGCCGGACCTCCTGAATGAGATCGGGACTGGTGTATTCGCTGGTCGTGTAAACATCGGCGGCCTTCGCGCCGCCGGACGCGGCCAGCGCGCCGACGCCCGCCAGCAGCGCAATCGTGAATGTCCTCATCATGTCCTCCTCCGAAACTGCCCTCGGTGGTAACAAGAAAGGGAGGCGGTGATCGTTCCGGCCGATTTACAGGTTTTTCCCGAAACTCGATCTCGCGTCAGCGCCAGCTGAGCCTAGATCGGCTCATAAACCTCGGACCCGCAGATGTCGTCGATCTCCGCGCGTCGCCGGTCGACGACTTTTCCGCCGGCAATCGTCACGATGTAGGTCTGGAGGCCGAGCGCCGAGCCGGTGGCGGAGGTCAGTTGCGCGCGGACGCAGGCCGTCCAGCCCAGTCCGCGCACCTCGTGATGGGGCGGGGCGACATGCACCTCGCGCGGATAGGAGGTGTTGATGAAGACCACATCGATCTGCTCGCGCACCACGCGCTTGACGTCCGGGGGCGGTTCAGGCGGCGCCTGCTCGGCCTCCTTGAGGCGCATGAATTCAGGCACGGGCGCGCGGCTGTCGGCAAAGCCGCAAGCACCGAGCGCGAGTGCGCCGGCGATCAACGCCACATGAGCAACAATCCGCAACATTCGTGAAGGTCCCCTGCGGGCCAACAGATAGGCGCGAATGCGACCCGGCGAAGTCCCGACCGATCAACATTTGCTGAAGCGGTGGAACCCGCAGGATTTGCTATTATGGGATTGCAGGCTAGTTTGTACCCCAGACGAGAGGGGATTGCAGGCAATGAGGATTTTGGTCATAGCGGCCGCGGTGTTGGCGCTGACGGCGGCCTCGGCGCAGGCCCAGATGGGCGGCGGCGGCCGGCGTGGGGGCAACGAGGGGCCAAAGACGGACAACAAGCCTAAGGTCGACGAAAAGGCCTACAAGGCCGCGCTCGAGCGCATTCCCGAGCCCAAGGAGAAGTATGATCCGTGGAGCGGCGCTCGCCCGAGCGACCCCGCGAAGAAGTCGAAGTAAAGCGGGCGGGGATTGCTGACCCGCCTGCGATACCTGGTCGGCCTTCTTGCGCTCCTGCTGCTGGCGGCGCGACCGTGCTTCGCCTGGGAGAGTTGGGGCAGCGATCCCGGCGGCTCGCGCTTCTCGCCGTTGCAGCAGATCACGCCTGACAATGTCGGCAATCTCGTCCGCGCCTTCGAATTTCACATCGGAGATCTCGCGACGCGGCCGCCTGCGGTCATGCGGCGAACCAAGTTCGAGGCGACACCGCTGTACGTCGAGGACAGCCTGGTCTTCTGCTCGCCCTTCAACGAGGTGATCGCAATCGACCCGGGCACGGGTGCGCAAAGATGGCGCTACGATCCGAAGATCGCCATCAATCAGCGGCCCGCCAATCGCTATGTCTGCCGCGGCGTCACTTACTGGATCGATGACAAGGCGCCTCCCGATGCCGCCTGTCGCTCGCGCATCTTCATGGGCACCAACGATGTCCGCCTGATCGCACTCGATGCGAGGACGGGAATTCCCTGCGGCGATTTCGGCAAGAACGGTGAGATCAAGCTCGACATCGGCATGAAGCTGGAATGGCCCGGCGAATTCCAGATTACCTCGCCACCAGCGGTCGGCCGCGGTGTCGTCGTGGTCGGCTCCTCGATCGGCGACAACCGCCGCGTCGATGCGCCGAGCGGCATGGTGCGCGCGTTCGATGCGCGCAGCGGTGAGCCGCGCTGGACCTTCGAGCCGCTCAAGCGCGACGGCATCGAGGCCGGCCACGCCAATGTCTGGGCGCCGATGTCGGTCGATGAAGCACGCGGACTGGTGTTCCTGCCGACCTCCTCGCCGTCGCCGGATTTCTGGGGCGGCAAGCGCCCGGGCAATAATGAGCACGCCAATTCCGTCGTGGCGCTGCGTATCGAAACCGGCGAGCTCGCATGGGCGTTCCAGACCGTGCACCACGATGTCTGGGATTACGATCTGCCGGCGCAGCCGACGCTCACGCGCCTCGACACCGGCGAAGGTCAGCGCGACGTTGTGATCCAGCCGACCAAGCATGGGTTTGTCTTCGTGCTCGATCGCGACACCGGCAAGCCTGTGTGGCCGGTCGAGGAGCGTGCGGTGCCGCAAGGCGGCGCCGAGGGTGAACAACTTTCGCCGACGCAGCCGTTCCCGACGCATGTGCCTGCGCTGACGTCGCAAAAAATATCGACCGAGGACGCGCTGACGATGCTGCCGGGTCTGAGTAACTCAGCATGCGAACGGCAATTCGCGGAGGCGCGTAACGAAGGGCTGTTCACGCCGCCCTCGACACAAGGAACGCTTGAGTTTCCGTTCACGGGCGGTGGCGTGAACTGGGGCAGCGCGGCCTTCGATCCCGTCCACCAGATCCTCTATGCCAACACCAGTCGCGCCGCGCATCTCATCAAGCTGATCCCGCGCGCGGATGCGGCCGGCTTCAACCCGCCGCCGGGGCATGATTTCGGCCAGCAGCAGGGCGCGCCGTTCGCCATGTCGCGCTCGGTCGTGACGTCGCGGCTCGGGATGATCTGCGTCAAGCCGCCATGGGGCGAGATGGTCGCCGTCGACCTCAAGGCCGGCAAAACGCTCTGGCGCGCCACCGTCGGCACCACCGAGGATCTGGCGCCGCTCGGGATGCCCTTGCCGTGGGGTACGCCGCTTCTCAGCGGCGTTGCGGTTACGGAAGGCGGCCTCGTCTTTACCGGCGCGATGGATGCCTATTTGCGTGCGTTCGATGCGCGCAGTGGAAAAGAGCTGTGGCAGGGGCGGCTGCCGGTGCCCGGCGTCGCCAATCCCATGACCTATCTCTGGAAGGGCGAGCAATATGTCGCGATCGGAGCCGGCGGCCATTCCGAAGCCGGCACGTCGATCGGCGACAGCCTGGTTGCGTTTCGCCTGGCGCGGTCCGGCGAGGCGCCGTCATGGTGGTCGCGCACGATCGATCGCCCCGGCGGGCGATTCTTTGCGGCGTCCTCAGTGATCGTGCTCGCGATCGTCGCGCTCGTGATCGCGGTGCTTCGCTGGCGGCGCCGGCGTCGTATCAGACGAGCGTAACGTTGCATCGTGCATGCGATACGAACGGCCATTCACATCATATGCACTACTGTACGAAAGCGAGGCCGATGCGCTTGTCGTTGCGCCATACCGCACGACAATCTCGTATGAAATTGCCGCGTGAAATCGACAGCGTGAACGATTGCGGCAATAAGGCAGGGTTTTCGAGATCGATCGCGGCGCCGCTTGCCGACATGTTGCGAACCGTGCACGCGATTCCGCTGTCGTCAAAGGTGATCGCGCCACCCTTGAAAACACGGTAACGCTGCGCTGCACGCTTCTCGATCATTCGCGTTAATCCATAATGATGATTGTGAAGTAGTGCATAGAAATTACGTTGAACTAAACTCAATACTGGCGCTACTTGCACAGCGCTTCAGACTTCGTTTACGAAACTGAAGCGGAGTGTCCCTCCGCCGACTTTCCCCAAAAGCCTTTTACCTTTATGGCGTCCCGCGCCGATGGAGATACTGATGAAGACCACGCTTTCTCTTCTGTTCGCCGCAGCCCTCGCGCTGTCGTCAATGCCCGCCCACGCCACCAAGATCGATCTCGCGACCATGAGCTGCAAGCAGTTCGTCGAGAGCGGCGACGACACCATCAAGATGGTGCTGACCTGGATGGATGGCTGGTACAAGGGTGACGAAGACAATGCGATCATCGACACCGACGTGTTCGTCGAGAACGCCAAGAAGTTCGGCACCTATTGCGGAGCCAATCCGAACGTCAGCATCGTCACCGCGGCCGACGAAGTGCTCGGCAAGTAAGGTTTGAAACGCAACGCCCGAGGCGGGTGCCGCTTCAGTCGTCTGCGTGATCGCCATCCAGAGCCGCGGTGCGCCTGGCGTGCACTGCGGCTCTCGGCTTTTAGGATCATCCCGGCAGCATCGCGAACGCGCTCGACACCATCGCCACCTGCTTGTTGTCGGTGGCGGAAAGCAGGGTGACGCGGCCAAAGCTCATGGTGCGTCCGAGCCGCACCACGCGCGCATCCGCCAGCACATCCGAGGACGAGACCGCGCGCATGAAATGCGTGGTCTGGTCCACCGTGGTCATCGGGCGATAGCCGCGATTGGCGGCCAAATTCGCGATCACCATCGCGGTGTCCGCGAGCGCCATCAGCGCCTGGCCGCACATCACGCCGCCGTGCCGGCACAGCCGTTCCGAAAACGCCATGCGCAAGAGCGCGCCCGGCTGCCAGTCCGGTGCATCCGGCGGCGGCACGTGATCGATACTTTCGACGGAGAGGTTGAGATCCTGGACCCAGGGCGCAAAGACCTCGCCGAGGATGCGTCTGGCGTCGGCGATGCCGAACTCGGCTTCTGGCTGTGATGGCATAATGGCCGTTTCCTCGTCTGTTGCCGGATGTTTCAGCCATTCTGCCCGCTTTGGCGCGGCAAAGTCACCCGGTCTGCGTCGATCCCGTCGGCTTGAAAATGCCTGACTTCGCCCGATATGATGCCACCCTTGGGAGCGGGTGGACGATGTTGCGTCGATGTGTCCTTGTGTTTTGCCTGGCCGCGCTCGGCCTCGCGCTGAACGGGTGCACCCGGTGCGGCCCGATTTGGGACGACTGGCTGCATTCGCCGAAATCGTGCAAATCGGACCGGCTCTAGCGGGCCGGCAGCGGTGCTCGAGGCTGTAACTGGGATAACAAGGCGCGGGTGATCCGCCCCTCTATCGATGATCAAGGAGTGAATGATGAAGCTTTTCCGTATGGCGGCGGTGCTGCTGGCTGTGCTGGCGGGCCCGGCCTATGCGCAAATGCCCAATCTCAATTTACTGCAGGAAGGCCCGGGCAAGACCCCGGAGGAAAAGGCCGCGGATGCCGAGCGTGAGAAGGCCTACAAGGAAACGCTGAAGAAGATTCCGGACGCCAAGGCGTCCAACGATCCCTGGGGCGGCATGCGCTCCGATCCTCCGAAGCAGGCGGTCGCGCCGAAGGCGTCCGCCGCAACCAGCGCGCCAAAGAAGACAAAGGCCGGCACCGCCGCCGCCAACTGACCGTGGTCCGGATCGGAGGTCGGCGACGTCTCCGGCCGGGACTCCACTTCGCCCGGCCTGCGTCCTACATTCGCAACGAGGGTTGCGTTGAGGAGGCAGGATATGGCGGATCGTCCGCGGGATCTCGCCGAGCGGATGGCGCGCCGGCACAAGGCGTCCGTAAAGCCGGGCGACAAGGCCGGCGACGGCTATCTGCGCGAGAGCTTCACCTTGCCGCGCGCCGCGGCGCGGGCAAGAGCGCAGGCCTTCTTCGCCCGCTACCCCAAGGCCGGCTATATGAGCGAAGTCGAGAACTGGCGTGAATTGCCGGGCGGCGACATCGAATTCACCATGCGGCGGCTGCCTAGCGCCGACTAGCGCCGGCCGGGCCTAGTCGAGGGATTCGGCGACGATGCGGATCCGGAACACGGGTTCCTTGGCTTCGTCGAGCAGCTCCATGTGCCATTCCGAGTTTTCCTGGAGCTTGCGGGAGATGCCCGCGGCCATGTCGGCGCAGACGTTGGTCATCTCCTTCCAGGCCGAAGAGCGATCGGCAAACTCCGTCGCATGGTCGGCGCAGCCGGAATAGCGGCCGTTCCGGATTCGAAAGAAATAGAGCGGCATGGCTGGCACCGATCGCGTGATGGCCGCGCCCCGAGGCCATGAGGACGCCCAGTGCAATCCCAAACCGCGGGCAGATCAATTCCGGTCCTCTACGGAATACGCCGTCGCAGAGCGCCCCGACGTGGCTACGCGCGACAGGGCCTATTGCGGCGCACAAAGCCAATCCGGGTCCGCCGATGTCGGTCAGCCGATGCACGCCGTCTTGCTCAGGCCGTCTTGCGCGCGATGGCCTTCAGCTCCCGATCGATACGCAGTTGCACACGACGGATCGCGAGAAGTTCGATCTTCGTTTCGGTCCGACCCGCCTTGGTCTGGTCGCCGATCCGGAACTGCCACTGCCAGACGCCCGGGATCGCTGTCTTTGCAACCGTGAACTCCACGCCCCGGTGATTCATGGTCACCTCCACGTTTCACTTTCCATGACGGCTAACATGTTGGGAGTCACAATATTCCGCCGCCACGTAAAATTTGCCGTTAAGTCGTGGACAGTTCACCGAAATCCTGGAAGCGCGCACGGGTCGAAACAAGCGAAATCAGATTCCGAAAGACCGGACGCCGTCGCAACCCGTGGAACCGCCGTCGCCGCTGTGAGACGCTGCTAGCCATTAGGTCAGGAACTCTGTTCATGGCCGGAGAACCACGGATCATTCAAATACGCGCTGGTTGCAGCGGGAGAGCATCACCAGCGCGGTTCCAATCGCTCGTCTGCGGCGAAGAAACTCCGGCGCGATGCCTGCACTTTGTGGAACCAGTTTCGCGCGCGATGTCGGCACCGCGGCCATTCGAAGCGAATGCGCGCGTCCCACAGTTTTCCACTTTTGCGTGCGCGGCGACTATGCTCTGGTGATGCTCGGAGGCCGCTGAGACGGGCGCAAAGAGGAAGACGTGAACTGGCTGAGACATCTCGTTCTGCGCTGGGGCGCACGAAATTTCTCTCTGGTCTGTCCGCATTGCCGGCGGCCTGCTTCCTCCCTTGCGTTCAAGCGTGGACGCTTCATGCTCGGTGACGAAAAGCTCGTCTGCGAGCAGTGCGGCAACGCCAGCGTCGTCACCTTCTGGCGTTTCGAAGGCCTGTCGTGCCGGGCCGATCGCACTGAGGCGCGCCGACATGAGCCGCTGGCGAATTCACGACACTGATGTCACGCGAGCGGTTAGCTGCGGCATGTGCTTTGCTTTGTCCGACGACGGCAGGCAACATGAGTGCACCATGTTCGGCATTCCCCGTCGCTACAGTCATTTCGTCTTCGGCGTCATTCAGTCCGGCCTGACCTCGCTGATCGCGGCGGGGATCGCGAGCTTTCCGGCGGCGTCGGCGTTGCTGTTCGTGCAGCACTGGATGGTGTCGTGGCTGATTGCCTGGGCCGCGATGCTGCCCATCGTGCTGCTGGCGGCGCCCGCGATCCGCGCGTTCTCGCTGCGGCTGACGCGCGAGGAGGGCAGCGCCTGAGCGCGCCGCGGCAAGAAAAAACCCCGCCAGGGGAGAGCCGGGCGGGGTAGAAGGTTATTGGAGGCTGAGGTGCTGGGCTGCAACACCATAGCCGAATGACCTTAGCCCGCTCAGCTTACGACAGCCTGACGGACCGCGATGGATCTGAGGCGAGCTGATCGGTCGCATCGCGATTCGGGCGCCAGACACAGAAAACCCCGCTCGGGGCAGAGCGGGGTCATCGACTGGTATGGAGGCCCGGTGTTGGTCCACCGGGCAAGGCGACGCTAGACGAGTCTGCTTACAGGCGCCTTACGCAAGCTTGTGCAAGCTCGCGGCAAAGCGTTTAGAGACGCTCTCACGTCCCAATTCAGACATCCGATCGCACAACTTCAGACACATCCGTTGGCGAGACTTGGCGCGCACGGCGAAGCCATGGGGGAAACGTGGCGCGCCGATAGCGGGGTGGCATCATGGACAAGGTAGAGCGGTCATTTGCCGCCGCGACGGCGGCTGGCTTTGTGGTGTTGGTCATCGGCATCGTGCTGCTGGCGGTGATGTAGGCGCGGGTGGACAGGCGGCCCAACCAAAAACGCGAAAACAACCCCATGCACAGTAGATCGCTGGGCGAATTCGCTGCTTGGTCAATGACTTAAGCGTGGTATTTAGATACCTGAATCGCGCAGAATCAGCCTCCGGGAGCTTTACATGCGGACGCGCGAGGCCGGGCCCCTTCTCGAGGGGAACAGGCATTGGGCTCCGGTCCTGGCGAGCCTAGTGCACCTTGATCGCGTTCAGGGGAAGCCGGAGCTCGGCGGCGCGCTCTTCGCGGTCCTTCTTGCGGAACTCGTTTTCCTTGCGTTCGAACTTCACCATCTCCTCATGCGCCGCCTCCAGCAGGTGATTGCGCCTGATCGCATCGTGGTGCGCATTTTCCGTCATGACCGAAATCCCCACTGTGGCGGTGCCATCCGATAGAAAGCCGGACACCGCGGAAAAGTTTCGGTGCCGCAGGATTGCGGAATGATGATGGCGTTTCGCTCGCGCGTCCTTGATGTGCATCGTCTTCAGTGGAATTGGGGCTGGTGCAGTACGATGAGATCGCGAGCTGAGGCGGCCCTCTTGAAGGAATTGACCCGATGTCAAAAGAATCTGTGACCAGCGATTTGTTCGACCGATGGGAGTTGGTCTGGCACGAAGACCGACACGATCTGGTCCCGACTTGTGTTGGGCCGACCTACATCAGGCATGAGGCGACCGGCGATCGGACAGTCACCGCAGAAAGCTACGCGGCGGAACGTGCCAAAATGAAAGAGGCGCGCCCCGGCGTTCGCGTGGCGGTCTACGATCACATGTTCGTCGGCGACCGCGCGTGGTTTCGCTTCACGTTCAGGTGGCGCGACCCGAACAGCAACCTACCTGTCACGCAAGCCGGCATGCAGTCGTATCGGCTCGAGGACGGGAAGCTTGCGGAGACGTGGATCGTCCTCCAGCCGCTCGGCTCAAACTGGCCCGATCCCGTTGCACAGGACCATTGGACCAGCCCGGTCCCGGGACATCAGGACACTGCCAAATCCAACTTGTGACACTGGACTTGAATTCGGACAGCACCAATGAAAGAGGTCGCCAAGCGAGGCGGCCTCTCGTCATGTCTGAGCCGAGTGCCCTAGTGGCAAGGTTTTCCCAGCATCTGCGCGTACCTGCTGTGGCAGCCGTCGTGCAACTGCCACCTCTTCGTGATTTTTGGGCCGAATTTCGGGGCACACGATGTCTGCGCTTGCGCCGCAACCGAGCCAGCGAAGATGAATAGTGCGAGAGCGACCGTGACAATCGACTTCATCACTCCTCCTATGGTTGTTCAAACGAGACGCCATGTAGCGCTACAAATATAAGCGTTATACATTGTAGCATTAAATGCAAGCTTAGGCGGGTGCCGGAAATGCGGATTCCGGCACTGGGCATGAACCGAATTTTGTTGCCTTAGTCCGGCGCCTGTAAGCCCGGCGATCTCAGCCACTCGCTCATGTGCGAGCCTGTCTCGGCTTGGCGGGCTTTGCGGAGGAGGGCTTCGCGCTCAGAGCCGGGAGGCAGCTTTCTGGCCCGCTCTCTTAACCGTGCAGCTTCCTGGGCGAGACGTTCTTCGAGGGAATGGATTTGCTTGAAACGACGGCGCTCCATGACACAACCTCGTCTTCCGGGTCCTAACCGCTGGGTTTGAGTTCTTGCGATCCTAATATGCAGGCGGCCCGCTTTCTGTTCCAAAGTGAACATTTCGAATTGGGCCGCCCCAAAAATTCAGGCTCGGCCACGGCGGTCGGAAGCAGACCAGCACCAAAAATCGGGTACGGGCCGCGCCGTCTTAATGTTCGTGAAATACTCGCCGAACTGGCGCGTATTCATGGACCGGCTGGATAAGGAATTTCCACAATGGGAGGCAACTTTATGCTGCCGTTCCCGGACGATTATAAGCCACCCGAAACGGAAGAGGCCGCCAACTGAGGCGGCCTTACTTCATGGAAAAAACGCCACCCGCTTAATCTGTGTCGCGGGCGGCGGCTTTCCAGCCCCGAGGGGGATGATGCAAAACCCCGGTACCAGCAAAAATTGCATATCCGCATCGCGAGGTCTGAGCAAAATTGCTCACTCCAAATCAGGCCACTCCCCAAATCAAACTAGGCCACGGCGGTCGGAAGCAGGCCTGCACCCGACTCTGGAATAGGCGCCCGCCAAGGCGTATATTGCTCAGAACGGTTGTCGCGTCGGGCTCATCCCCGGGGCGGTGATCGGTGGTCGTTTCCGCGCCAACGGCGACGGCCCCACTGGTTTGATGGTGGAAGCGGTCAGATTCGAACTGACGGGACCCTGCGAGGGGTTTGGACGCCCAAAGGTCCGCCGAGGGGTAAGCTCGGTGCAATAGGCCACTCTGCCACGCTTCCGCACACAAAAACGCCCCGCCAACCGAAAGGCCGGTGGGGCGTTTGCTTGTGTGTGCTTGAGCAACCATGCCAGCATAATGCACCGTTGCTGGCATTTTGCAAGGCGCATTGCAAAGTCCCGTGAAAAATACTATCATGCTGGCATAGTAATGGAGATGCCAGCATGAAAGAGGTTTCTGGGAAGGCTCGGGGCGGCGTCGCTCGGATGGAGGGAACGACCGCGAAAGAGCGGAGGGCATTGGCCACCAAAGCTGCGGCTGCAAGGTGGGGTAACGACATCAAGAGTGTCGCGCATGGGGACGATGACCATCCCCTTAGAATCGGCGAGATCGAAATCCCTTGCTACGTGCTCGATGACGAAACGCGAGTTCTTTCCCAGAGAGGCGTTGTCGTTGGCGGCCTTGGTATCCAATACGGCGGTGGGTCAGTTCGCGATGGTGCTGATCGACTAACGTCTTTTCTACAGGGAAAAATTCTTTCCCCGTTTGTTTCCAATGAGTTGCTCGCGCTGGTCCAGAACCCAATAAAGTTCCGCTCACCGGGCGGACTGGCGCACGGATACCCAGCAACAATTCTAGCCGATATATGCGATGTCGTTCTAAACGCGCGTAGTGCTGGCAAACTGCAAGCGCAGCAGATGCACATTGCTGAGCGGTGCGAGATTTTAGTTCGCGGATTCGCGCGCGTGGGCATTATCGCGCTGGTTGATGAGGCGACGGGTTTTCAGTACGCGCGCACACGAAATTCACTTGCGCGTATCCTTGAGGCTTTTGTGACTAAGGAATTGCAACCGTGGGTTAAAACATTTCCTGATGAGTTTTACGCGCAACTTTTCCGATTGCGTGGGCTCAAATATGATTCTGACTCCGTCAAACGCCCGCAGTATTTCGGGACGCTCACAAACGATATCGTTTGGAAGCGAATTGCGCCGGGAGTGCTAACAGAACTAAAGCGCGTGATCCCGAAGGATGCAAGCGGTCGGCGTAAAGCTACGTTGGCGCAGGCACTCACTCGCAATATTGGATATCCCAAGCTCCGGGAGCATTTGGGCGCAACGGTTGCCTATATGACCGTAAGCCCGGACTATCCGACGTTCATCAAGACGCTTGATGCGCACCGGCCGCGCTTCCACGACCAGCTTGAACTTCCTTTCGAGTACAAACCCGATGAAGACGACGGAAAGGGACTTTAATGAAGTTCGCTCATCGCGATGTGGAATACGACGTTCACGCATTCACCAGCGAGAAATGGGAATGGATTGCTTATCCCAAGATCGGGGTTGGCTCGAAATTTGGCGGCTTAAGTGGCCCGACCGAAGCTGATGCAAAAAAGTCAGCGCGGCTCGGCATAGACGAGTTGCTAGATGGGAAAGAGGCCGCCAACTGAGGCGGCTATACTAATACGTGTTCCGGTTATAAATACACGGTCTGAGAACAAATACGGTTCTATATAATCCTATAAATCGTTCTTATCCGGAGAACTACGGGGCATCTCTAGGGCCGCCAACTAAGGCGGCCTAGTCTGTCCCATCTAATCTATTCGTTACATGAACAGACTTTGGCTGTCCGCGAACGAAATCAGGCCACTACGAAATTCAACTTAGGCCACTAGGGGTTAAAACAGGCCAGCGCCAAAATCCGCAAAAGAACATATTGCGAACTTGGAACAAATAGGGTACATTGCTTTTATCGACGAGCCGCCCCGCCAATCGTTTGTCCCTCAGCCGAATCCTCGCCATAAGGAGCACGACCCGATGTCCACCACTGCCCTGCGTATCGTCGAAGGATCCTCCATGGACAAGACTAAGGCCTTGGCCGCCGCGCTCTCCCAGATCGAGCGCCAGTTCGGCAAGGGCTCGGTGATGAAGCTCGGCAAGAACGACCGCTCGATGGATGTCGAGTCGATCTCTTCGGGCTCGCTGGGGCTTGATATTGCGCTTGGAATCGGCGGCCTGCCGAGGGGGCGCGTCGTGGAAATCTACGGGCCGGAATCCTCGGGCAAGACCACGCTGGCGCTGCACACGGTGGCGGAAGGGCAGAAGAAGGGCGGCATCTGCGCCTTCATCGATGCCGAGCACGCGCTCGACCCAGTCTATGCGCGCAAGCTGGGCGTCAATATCGATGAGCTTCTGATCTCGCAGCCGGACACCGGCGAGCAGGCGCTGGAAATCTGCGACACGCTGGTGCGCTCCGGCGCGGTGGACGTTCTGGTGATCGATTCGGTTGCGGCGCTGGTGCCGAAAGCCGAGCTCGAGGGCGAGATGGGCGATGCGCTGCCGGGCCTCCAGGCCCGCCTGATGAGCCAGGCGCTGCGCAAGCTCACGGCCTCGATCAACAAGTCGAACACCATGGTCATCTTCATCAACCAGATCCGGATGAAGATCGGTGTGATGTACGGCTCGCCGGAAACCACCACCGGCGGCAATGCGCTGAAATTCTACGCCTCGATCCGTCTCGACATCCGCCGCATCGGCGCGATCAAGGAGCGCGACGAGGTGGTCGGCAACACCACGCGCGTGAAGGTGGTGAAGAACAAGCTGGCGCCGCCGTTCAAGCAGGTCGAGTTCGACATCATGTACGGCGAGGGCGTCTCCAAGATGGGCGAGATCCTCGATCTCGGTGTCAAGGCCGGCATCGTCGAGAAGTCAGGCGCCTGGTTCTCCTACGACAGCCAGCGCCTCGGTCAGGGTCGCGAGAACTCGAAAGCGTTCCTGAAGGCCAATCCCGACATGACCGCCAAGATCGAGACCGCGATCCGCCAGAACTCCGGCCTGATCGCCGAGCAGATTCTCGCCGGCAGCCCCGAGCGCGACGCCGATGGCGAAGAGCCGGCGGAAGAGTAGACCTTAACGCGAAGAGTTTTTCGCGAGGAGCGGGCGCTGAGGACGTTGAGTTGCCGACGTCTTCAGTGCCCGTTTCGTTTTGCGTTGTAGTGACCAGGTGGCGCGATGAAGCGTCTAATCTTGACTGGCTGGGGCGGTGGGAGTGAGCTTGCTCGATCGGGTTTGACCGAGATCGTCATACCGTTCCATTTTCAATTTGCGTGGGGGCCGCTCCCTCGGGCGGAAAAGCTTTCAGCTTATTTTGCAGCCTATACCAAGGATATTGATCCAGCCGGTCACTGGTCGGATTGGGTCCGCTGGCCACCGGGCGCCAAGGGGCGCTCATTGTCGCTGGCCGAGTTTTGCGAGCCGTATGACGAGATCGAACTCTGGTTCGGAGCAACTCCCCGAGATCAACTGCAACTCGTCTGGTTGCTCGATCACCTTGGCAGTTGTCCTGAACTGGCGCAGAAGCTTGGGCTACGATTGCTGGACTCCGATCTATTTTTTTATCCTGATTGTGATTTCGCCGAGTTCGACCGCTCTATTCCCCTTGTGGACGTCACTGCGGATGGGTTCGAGACTGCTAGGTCGGCTTGGTCGGCCTACCGCGCGCCGACCCCCGAGGCCTGCATTTATCTCCTTCACCGTGATCTGAGTCCCTTGCTGAGGCTACGGCCTGCCTTGCTCGAGCTTCTGGCAGAACTGCCGTCTCCGTTGACAGGACTTGGTATGACCGAGTTGCGATTTCTGGAGATGCTTGCGAGAGGGTATGCGAACACGAACGCGTTGTTCCATTTGCGCTCGCAACGGGGCACTTATGTGTTCGGTGAGATCGAACTGGGATATTTGCTCGAAGGCCTCGCGCTTGGTCCCAAGCCGGATGTAGCCGGGTTGGGCGACGAATTACGCACCATCGACCATGGCAACCATAGAGCTCGGCACGCGGTCTATCTCCGCAGCCGGCTGTCGTTGACGGAGTTCGGAAAAGCAGTGCTGGCCGGGGAGGAAGATTTCAGCCGCTATAATCCGATCGATCGCTGGTGGGGCGGCACGCGGCTGACCAATGATCGGCTGTGGCGCTACGGCCCTGTCTTGACAAAGCCGTGAGACCGCGAACATGACCCCGGCTGACCGCGACGACCGACTCGTCCACCGCAGGTGCCATCCGTCAGGCCGGCCTTGCCGATATCGTGAGAGGCAATCGTGTCACATTTGATTTTAGCCACGAACGATCTTGCGGAAGACGTGCTTCGGCAGTCCGGTGTCGCGAATCTCGCGCTCGGATTCTATCTACGTTTCGTCTGGAGGAAATTGCCTTCCGAAGAACGACTTTTGAAAGGGTTGGAGCGGCGTTCGGAGAAGCATTGCAATCCTGGTGATCATTGGCTCGACGACGTTTGTCGCGGCTCGCTCAACGGTTTCGGCACGCGCGATATCGGTTTCCTTGAGCTGTGTGCAAAGTTCGACTCAATTGAAATATGGGTCGATCCCCGGCCCAACGATCAGCTTGTGCTCGTCTGGCTGCTGGACCTGCTGCGCCCCTACAAGGAGATCACGACGAAGCTGAGCCTGGTGCACACGGACGACATTGTTGCAAACTATGCGCCGGAGTCTGTCGCAAAATGGAAGCTGCCTCCTTCAAGGTGACCGACAACCATCTGGTGACGGCAAGCCGCGCCTGGCGAGCTTATCAGGCTGAAACGCCAGAATCCTGTTTCGATCTGCTGATGACGGATCTCATGATTCTGCCGAGACTTCGATCGGCACTGATTGCGGTGCTTGAAGAGCTTCCGGACAGGGGGACGGGACTCGGTGCCAGCGAAATGGATCTCCTCGACTTTGTGAACGAGGGGCACACTGACCCGAGGATCGTCTGCGAGGCGAGGTGGCTTCGCGATGTGTTCGACGGATCCGACGCGCAAGATGCTTTGATCGAACTGGGGGAATATTCGGTCCCGCCGGTCTTGTTGGGCGATCCGGCGTTCGACAACGAGGACCGCTACTTCGGCAGGAGCGAGTGGAAGGTTACGCTGACTGAACTCGGGCGTTCACTTCTGGCGCGCGAAGCCGACATGTGGCGCCACAACCCAATCAAGCGCTGGTGGGGCGGTACTGAGCTGACCAATGACCGGCTCTGGCGGTGGGATCGCGAGAACAGATTGTTGGTTGCGCCTTAGAGGCGCGTTCACTGCCGTAGGGTGGGCAAAGGCGCGCAAGCGCCGTGCCCACCAAATTCCAACGTGGCGAAAGGTGGTGGGCACGCTCCGCTTTGCCCACCCTACGAAACCTCCGTCGCGTCTTACTCCGCGGCTTCCGCGTAATCGCTCACCGGCGGGCAGGAGCACACCAGGTTGCGGTCGCCATAGACGTTGTCGACGCGGCCGACCGGGCACCAGTATTTGTCGGTGCGCGAGCTGCCCGCGGGGAAGCAGCCTTCGGCGCGGGTGTAGGCGCGGGTCCAGTTATCGTCCGCGATGTCGTGCACCGTATGCGGAGCGTGCCGCAAGGGCGAGGCAGCGATCTCAAAGCGGCCGGCCTCGACCTCGGCGATTTCTTTCCGGATTGCGATCATGGCATCGCAGAACCGATCCAGCTCCGCTTTGGATTCCGATTCGGTCGGCTCGATCATCAGCGTGCCCGGCACCGGAAAGCTCATGGTGGGCGCGTGGAAGCCGTAGTCGATCAGGCGCTTTGCGATGTCGTCGACGGTGACGCCGCTTGTTGTCTTCAGCGGACGCGGGTCGACGATGCATTCATGCGCGACGCGGCCTTTCTCGTTCTTGTAGAGCACCGGGAAGTGCGCATCGAGCCTGGCTGCGATGTAGTTGGCGTTGAGGATCGCGATCTCGGTGGCGCGCTTCAGACCTTCGCCGCCCATCATCAGGATGTAGATGTATGAGATGGTCAGGATCGACGCCGAGCCGAACGGCGCGGCCGAGACCGGGCCGACCGCTGCGTCAGCCTGCGTCGCAGGATGACCGGGGAGGAACGGCGCGAGATGCGCCTTGACGCCGATCGGGCCCATGCCGGGGCCGCCGCCGCCATGCGGGATGCAGAAGGTCTTGTGCAGATTGAGATGGCTGACGTCAGCGCCGTAATCGCCGGGCCTGGACAGGCCGACCTGCGCGTTGAGGTTGGCGCCGTCGAGATAGACCTGGCCACCATGGCCATGGACGATGTCGCAGATCTCGCGGATATGCTCCTCGAAGACGCCATGCGTCGAGGGATAGGTGATCATGACCGCGGCGAGATTGGCCGAATGCTTCTCGGCCTTGGCGCGGAGATCATTGACGTCGACGTCGCCGTTCTTTTCGCAGGCGACCACCACAACGTCCATGCCGACCATCGCGGCCGAGGCCGGGTTGGTGCCGTGGGCGGAGGAGGGGATCAGGCAGATCTTGCGATGCGCCTCTCCGCGCGCGGCATGATAGCCGCGGATTGCGAGCAAGCCGGCATATTCGCCCTGCGCGCCCGAATTCGGCTGGAGCGAGATCGCGTCATAGCCGGTGATGTCGCACAGCCATTTCTCCAAACGCGCGAACAGCGCGTGATAGCCCTTCGCCTGCTCGCGCGGGGCGAACGGGTGCAGGGAGCCGAATTCCGGCCAGGTCAGCGGCATCATCTCGGTGGTCGCGTTCAGCTTCATGGTGCAGGAGCCGAGCGGAATCATGGCGCGGTCGAGCGCGAGGTCGCGATCGCTGAGCTTGCGCATGTAGCGCAGTATCTCGGTCTCCGAGCGATGCGCGTGGAACACCGGATGGGTGAGGAAAGCGGTCGCGCGCTTCAAGGCCTCCGGCAGTGCCTCGCGCGTGGTCGCATCTAACTCGGCGTAAGTGAGCTTGCCGCCAAACGCGCGCCAGACCGCCTCGACGGTTGCGGGCGTCGTGGTCTCGTCGAGCGCGATGCGCAAGGTGCTGTCGCCGACACCGAGATTGATCTTTTCAGCGACGGCGCGCGCGACGATCTCCGCACGCTTCGCGCCGGCATCGACCGTCACCGTGTCGAAGAAGCTTTCGGCTTGCGGCGCGAAGTCGAGCTTGCGCAGGCCGGCTGCGAGCACGGCGGCGCGGCGATGCACGGTCCGCGCGATCTGCGCCAGCCCTTCGGGGCCGTGATAGACCGCATACATCGAGGCGATCACGGCGAGCAGCACCTGCGCGGTGCAGATGTTGGAGGTCGCCTTCTCGCGGCGGATGTGCTGCTCGCGGGTCTGGAGCGCGAGGCGATAGGCAGGCGCGCCGCGCGAATCCACGGAGAGGCCGACGATGCGGCCGGGCAGCGAGCGCTTGAGCGCATCGCGCACCGCCATGTAGGCCGCGTGCGGCCCGCCATAGCCCATCGGCACGCCAAAACGCTGCGCCGAGCCGATCGCGATGTCGGCCCCGAGCTCGCCGGGTGAGGCGAGCAGTGTCAGTGCCAGGAGATCGGCGGCCATGATCGCGAGTGCGCCCTTGGCCTTCAGTGCTCTGATCGCAGGCCTGAGGTCGCGCACCGCGCCCGAACTGCCGGGATATTGCAGCAGCGCACCCAGCACGTCGGCCTTGTCGAGATCGGTGAGGGGATCGCCGACGATCAGCGTCCAGCCCAGGGGTTCCGCGCGGGTACGCATCACCGCCAGCGTCTGCGGATGCACGTCCTTGTCGACGAAGAAGGCCTTTGCGTCGACCTTCGAGTGCCGTTCGGCGAGCGCCATGGCTTCGGCCGCAGCAGTCGCCTCATCAAGCAGCGAGGCATTGGCGACATCGAGCCCGGAGAGGTCGCAGATCATGGTCTGGAAGTTGAGCAGCGCCTCCAGCCGGCCCTGGCTGATCTCGGGCTGATAGGGCGTATAGGCCGTGTACCAGGCCGGGCTCTCCAAAATGTTGCGCTGGATCACCGCGGGCAAAATCGTGCCGGAATAGCCTTGGCCGATCAGCGAGGTGAAGACCTGATTGTCGCGCGCCAGCTCGGCCATATGCGCGATCGCCTCGGTCTCGCTCAAGGGCTTGCCGAGATCGAGCGGCGCGGCCTGCCGGATCGAGGCCGGCAGCGTCTCCGCCATCAGCGCGTCGACGCTCTTGGCGCCAACGGTTTCCAGCATCGCGGTCACGTCGCGCGCGGAGGGGCCGATATGGCGGCGAACGAAAGTGGTGGTGTCGCCGTTGGATTTGCGGTGCGCGGTCATCATGGGTCCTCGCTAGGAGTTGCTGTCGCCGTCATGCCCCGCGAAGGCGGGGCATCCAGTAAACGCAGCCGCTTCGGCTAGGACCGATAGGCTGCGGCGTACTGGATCGCCCGCCTTCGCGGGCGATGACACTGAGAATGAGGTTCGAGTGTGCTTCATCTCACGCCGTATGCGCCTTGTAAGCCGCCTCATCCATGAGGCCGCCGAGCTCGCTCTTGTCGGCAATCTTGATCTTGAAGAACCAGGCCTTGCCTTGCGCATCCGAATTGACCAGCGCCGGCTCACTGCCGAGCGCGTCGTTGACCTCGAGCACTTCGCCGGAGATCGGTGCGTAGACGTCGGAGGCAGCCTTCACCGATTCCACGACGGCGGCGGCTTCGGCCTTCTTCAATGTGCGGCCGACCTTCGGCAGTTCGATGAACACGACGTCGCCGAGCTGCGACTGCGCGTAGTCGGTGATCCCGACGGTGGCGACATCGCCGTCGATGGCCAGCCATTCGTGGTCGGAGGTGTACAGCGTCGTGGTCATTTTCTTAAGTCCTCAGCGTTTGTAGGTGTTTTTCACGAAAGGCATGGCGGCGACCGTGAGCGGCAGACGCTGGCCGCGCACCTCGGCGAAGAGGTTTGTGCCGAGCGCGCTCGACGCGGTGGGCACGTAGCCCATCGCGACCGGTGCATTCAGGCTTGGGCCGAAGCTGCCCGATGTGACCTTTCCGATCGGCTCGCCGCCGGCGCTATCTGCAAACAGCAGCGCGCCCTCGCGCACCGGCGCGCGGCCCTCGGTGCGCAGGCCGACGCGGCGGCGGGCCGCGCCCTGGTCGAAATGCGCGAGGATCTTTTCGGCGCCGGGAAAACCGCCGGCGCGGGCACCGCCCGTGCGGCGGCTCTTTTGCACCGACCATTCCAGCGCGGCCTCGACCGGTGTGGTGGCGGTGTCGATGTCATGGCCATAGAGGCAGAGCCCGCCTTCCAGCCGCAGGCTGTCGCGGGCGCCGAGACCGATCGGCATGACGTCAGGATTGTCCAGCAGCGTTTTGGCGAGGCGCTCGGCATCGCCGGCGGGAACCGAAATCTCGAACCCGTCCTCGCCGGTGTAGCCGGAGCGCGAAACGAAGCAGTCGATGCCTGCGACCTTGTGCGGCCCGGCATCCATGAACTTCATGGTGGGCGCCTCTGCACACAATTTCGCCAGCACCGATTCCGCCTTCGGGCCCTGAAGCGCGATCAGCGCGCGCTCGGTCAGCGAATCGATGATGCAGTCGTTGGACAGATTCGCGCGCAGATGCGCCTCGTCCTCTTCCTTGCAGGCGGCGTTGACGACCAGGAACAAATGGTCGCCGAAACTGGCGACCATCAGATCGTCCAAAATTCCGCCATCCGCATTGGTGAACTGGGCGTAGCGCTGGCGACCCGGCGCAACCGCGACGATGTCCTGCGGCACCAGCCGTTCCAGCGCGCGGGCAGCGTCCTCGACCTTGCCCGACTTTGGCCGAAGCGCGATCTGGCCCATGTGGGAGACGTCGAACAGGCCGGCCTGGCTGCGGGTATGGAGGTGCTCCTTCAGCACGCCGGCGGGATGTTGCACGGGCATGTCATAGCCCGCGAACGGCACCATCTTGCCGCCGAGCGCCACATGCAGCCCGTGAAGGGGCGTCGTCTTAAGGGAATCTTGGTCGTCGCGCGAAAGCATCACAGGGCCCTCGGCGGTTCCCGAGGACAATTCCCCGCGGACACCACCCGAAGCCCCATCTGTCGCTGTGCCTGAGAGTATTATCCCGTCGGCGGACGCAATCCGGGTCTTATGCCCGTCGGCGCCTCTTTCCAGATGCTGTCAAAGCCACGCGGTCCTTTTGCCTGAGAGTTTCCGGGGCGGTTGCTCCTTCGGCGCCGGCACCAGTGCCGGTCTCTCCCGACGTGGCCGTACGATACAGATGGGTAAAGACCACAGCCCGGCCAAGCCTGTCAACGCGGCTTCAGCGCCTTTCAACGGGATTGCAACGGGATTGCGCGCCTGCGGCAACCCTCTGATCACGCTGCACAGTTTCTGGACAGCGAAGCTGGCCTTGTCTAAAAGCGCTTCTGTCCGCAGATATCAGCCCAAACTTGCGGTTTGGATGGCGTGTCAGCGGGCCCAAGCACACCCGATTGGATGAACATGAGCGGCGTCAACGAGATCAGGTCGACCTTTCTGAACTTCTTTGCCGAGAACGGCCACGAGATCGTGTCGTCCTCGCCATTGGTGCCGCGCAACGACCCGACATTGATGTTCACCAATGCCGGCATGGTGCAGTTCAAGAACGTTTTTACCGGCGTCGAGAAGCGGCCTTACCAGCGGGCCACCACGTCACAGAAATGCGTGCGCGCCGGCGGCAAGCACAACGATCTCGACAATGTCGGCTATACCGCGCGCCATCTCACCTTCTTCGAGATGCTCGGCAACTTCTCGTTCGGCGACTATTTCAAGGAGCGCGCGATCGAGCTGGCCTGGACGTTGATCACCAGGGAATTCGGGCTCAAGAAAGACAAGCTGCTCGTCACCGTCTACCACACTGACGACGAGGCGGCTGGCCTCTGGAAGAAGATCGCGGGCTTCTCCGACGACCGCATCATCCGCATCCCGACCTCGGACAATTTCTGGGCGATGGGTGACACCGGCCCGTGCGGTCCGTGCTCGGAGATCTTCATCGATCGCGGCGACCACATCTGGGGCGGACCTCCGGGCTCACCGGAAGAGGACGGCGACCGCTTCCTCGAATTCTGGAATCTCGTGTTCATGCAGTACGAGCAGGTGACGAAGGAGGAGCGCGTGGCGCTGCCGCGTCCCTCGATCGACACCGGCATGGGCCTCGAGCGCATGGCCAGCATCATGCAGGGCGTCGACAGCGTGTTCGAGACCGATCTGTTCCGCCATTTGATCGATGCGACCGCGTCGGCGCTGGGCACCGGGCCGAACGAGCAGACCGTCGCTTCGTTCCGCGTCATCGCCGACCATCTGCGCTCCTCGGCCTTCCTCGTCTCCGACGGCGTGCTGCCCTCGAACGAAGGCCGCGGCTATGTGCTGCGCCGGATCATGCGCCGCGCGATGCGCCATGCGCAGCTGTTAGGTGCGAAAGACCCGCTGATGCATCGCCTCGTGTGGGCGCTGGTGCGCGAGATGGGCCAAGCCTATCCCGAGCTGATGC
The DNA here is from genome assembly GCF_000938255.1 of Bradyrhizobium sp. LTSP849. Classification (GTDB taxonomy): domain Bacteria; phylum Pseudomonadota; class Alphaproteobacteria; order Rhizobiales; family Xanthobacteraceae; genus Bradyrhizobium. The sequence continues at coordinate 294,485 of NZ_JYMR01000051.1, forward strand.
GCGCGGAAAATCTGATCGAGGAAACGCTGCGGCTGGAAGAGACCCGCTTCCGCAAGACGCTGACGCGCGGCCTTGCGATCCTCGACGAGAGGTCGGCCTCCTTGAAGAAGGGCGACATGTTCGACGGCGACGTCGCCTTCACGCTCTACGACACCTACGGCTTCCCGCTGGATCTGACGCAGGACGCGCTGAAGTCGCGCGGCATCAGCGTCGATCAGGCCTCCTTCACCGACGCCATGGAACGTCAGAAGACCAAGGCGCGCGCGTCATGGGCGGGCTCGGGCGAGGCAGCCTCGGAAGCGATCTGGTTCCCGCTGCGCGAAAAGCTCGGGGCCACTGAATTTTTGGGCTATGAGACCGAGAGCGCCGAAGGCGTCGTCTCCGCGCTCGTCAAGGACGGTAAGGAAATCGACAGCCTCAAGGCCGGCGAGACCGGCGCGCTGCTGCTGAACCAGACGCCGTTCTATGCGGAGTCCGGCGGCCAGGTTGGCGACACCGGCGTGCTGACGGGCGAGGGCGGGATCAAATTTCGCGTCACCGACACCCAGAAGAAGCTCGGCGATCTCTTCGTTCACATCGGCACATTGGAGAGCGGCGAGCTAAAGCTCGGCACCGCGCTCGCGCTCGAAGTCGATCATCGGCGGCGCTCCTCGATCCGCGCCCATCACTCCGCGACGCATCTCATTCATGAAGCGCTGCGCCAGGTGCTCGGCGACCACATCGCCCAGCGCGGCTCGATGGTCGCGCCCGATCGGCTGCGCTTCGACTTCGTGCATCCGAAGCCGATCACGGCGGAGGAACTTGCCCGCGTCGAGGACATCGCCAACGACGTTGTGCTGGAGAACGACGAGGTCACCACCCGCGTCATGGGCGTGGATGAGGCCCGCGAAGCGGGGGCGCGCGCGCTGTTCGGCGAGAAATATGGCGACGAGGTCCGCGTCGTCTCGATGGGGCGGACTGCGCGCGAACGCGGCGTCAACGCGCTCGGCTGGTCGGTCGAGCTCTGCGGCGGCACGCATGTCAGGCGCACCGGCGATATCGGCCTGATCACGCTGACCGGCGAGAGTGCGGTCGCCTCCGGCGTGCGCCGCATCGAGGCTCTAACCGGCAACTACGCGCGCAAGCATGCCAACGAGACCATGGCGCTGGCGAAGACCGCGGCGAACGAGCTGCGCACCTCGATCGACGACGTCCCGGCCCGCATCACAGCGCTGATGGACGAGCGCAAGAAGCTCGAGCGCGAATTGTCTGACGCCCGCAAGAAGCTCGCGATGGGCGGCGGCGCGGCGAGCGGCAGCAATGGCACAGCGAGCGGCGTGCGCGAAATCGGCGACGTCAAGCTGATGGCGCGTGCGGTCGAGGGCATCGAGATGAAGGATCTCAAGAGCCTTGCGGACGACGGCAAGAAGCAGATCGGCTCCGGCGTGGTCGCCATCATTGGCGTCACCGAGGACGGCAAGGCCGGTGTCGTGGTTGGTGTGACCGCCGACCTCGTCTCGCGATTCAATGCTGTCAACCTCGTGCGCGTCGCCTCCGAAGCGCTCGGCGGCAAGGGCGGCGGCGGCCGGCCCGACATGGCTCAGGCTGGCGGCCCGGATGGTGCCAAGGCGTCCGAGGCGTTGACCGCGATCGAAAAAGCGATGGCGGGCGCGTAGACCGTCGTGGGCCCCGTTCCGCGAGGACGTGGCTTGCGCGATCCCAACTTAAGGGATCGCCTGTACGAATTGCTGGAGCACGATCCGCTGGCCTACTCAGTGGGATCGCGCTTCATCCAGGTGATTATCAGCGTCATCGTGCTCGACGTTGCTGCGATGATCCTGGCCTCGGTGCCCGATCTGGACGCGCAGTTCGACGTGCTGTTCTCGGCCGTCACGATTGTTTCCATCGTCATCTTCGCGCTGGAATATGCCGCGCGTCTGTGGACGGTGGCGGGCCACACACCGCGCAAGGCATCCGCGCTCGCCGACCGGTTCTCCTATGCTTTCTCCGCGCTCGGCATCATTGATCTCCTGGCGTTCCTGCCTGCGGCGATCGTGCTGGCCACCGGCCGTCACGCGACGCTGGCTGCGCTTGGTGTGCTGCCGTTCTTCAAGCTGATACGGTACTCGCCGGCGATGCGCTCGCTGCTCGCCGCCGTGCATGCCGAGCGGCGCGCGCTGATCGGCTGCATCGTCATCCTGACCGGCGTGGTGCTGACCTTCGCCTCGCTGCTTTATGCGATCGAGCGCGACGTGCAGCCCAGCAAGCTTGGCACCATTCCGGACGCGATGTGGTGGGCGATCGTGACGCTCGGCACCGTCGGTTATGGCGACGTCGTGCCGGTGACCGCGCTCGGAAAATTCGTCTCGGTCTTTGCCATCATCAGCGGCTTTGCCATGATCGCGCTGCCGGTCGCGATCATCTCCACCGCCTTTGCCGAGGAGCTGAAGCGGCGCGACTTCGTCGTGACCTGGGGCATGCTGGCGCGGGTGCCACTGTTCTCGCATCTTGCGGCCGCGGAGATCGCCGACATCATGCGGCTGCTCCGGGCCCGCACCATCGAGCAGGGCGAGGTCCTGGTCCGTCGAGGCGATGCCGCCTCGTCGATGTATTTCATCACCGCCGGCGAAGTCGAGATCGCGCTGCCGAGCCAGCAGGTACGGCTCGCCGACGGCACTTTCTTCGGCGAGATCGCGCTGCTGCACAAGACCAAGCGCAGCGGCACGGTCACCGCGATGCGCAAGACCCGGCTGCTGCTGCTCGACGCGCAGGATTTTCACGCTTTGATCGCGCGCATGCCGACGCTGGCCGCCCATGTCCACCAGACCGCGAAAGCGCGGTTGGAGGAGACCGGCGATCTGGCGGCGGCAGAGCTGACGCAAGCCGAGCGCGAGGGCACCGACCGCTGAGCGGTCAGCCCTTCTTCAGGAAAATATAGTCCGCCGAGTAGGGCGCGCTTTTGAACTCGCCAGCCTTGTCGCATGCGCCGTCGAGCTTGCCGCCATGGGTGTTGATGCGCTGGACGGTGGTGACCGGCGTCAGCACGCCGCTGCCGCGGCGGGAGGCGACCTCCAGCTTCAGCCAGGGGATATCGGCGGCCGTTGCGCCCGGCGCATTGCCGATCGCCTTGCCAACCACGGCGCTGCTGTCGGCAAGCTCCCAGTTCGGCCCGGCATAATGCCGGCCGACCGTCTTGCCCTCGGCAAGCAGGGTCGCGACCGGCTCGCGAAAAGCCCAGGCGAGCTTGCCGTCGGTGCCGGCCTTGCAGTCATAGACCTGCGCGCCCTCGGCATGGACGCTGAGCACGACGGTCTCGCCGGGGGCGGCGATGGCGGCGGGCAGCGGCTCCGCGGCCCCGGCTGGTCCAATCATGGCTGCGAGCAGCAGGCAGGGGACGGCGAACTTGATGATGGACATGGGCGGTCTCCACGCGATGATATCAAAACGAATGGGCCGCGCTTGGGCGCGGCCCATCATGATGTCTAACCCCGGTCAGGCGAAAATAATGCGCAGGCTTACGCCAACGCTTTCGTGAGGTTCTCGGCGACCTTGTCGAGGAAGCCGTTGGTCGAGAGCCAGCGCTGGTCGGCGCCGACGAGGAGCGCGAGGTCCTTGGTCATGTGGCCTTCCTCGACGGTGTCGACGCAGACCTTCTCCAGCGTGTTGGCGAACTTGGCCAGCTCCGCATTGTTGTCGAGCTTGGCGCGGTGCGACAGGCCGCGGGTCCAGGCGAAGATCGACGCGATCGAGTTGGTCGAGGTCTCCTTGCCCTTCTGGTGCTCGCGGTAGTGGCGGGTCACGGTGCCGTGAGCAGCTTCGGCTTCCACCGTCTTGCCGTCGGGGGTGAGGAGGACCGAGGTCATCAGGCCGAGCGAGCCGTAGCCCTGCGCGACCGTGTCGGACTGCACGTCGCCGTCGTAGTTCTTGCAGGCCCAGACATAGCCGCCGGACCATTTCAGCGCCGAGGCCACCATGTCGTCGATCAGGCGGTGCTCGTAGGTCAGGCCCTTGGCCTCGAATTCCTTCTTGAATTCGCGGTCGTAGATGTCCTGGAAGATGTCCTTGAAGCGGCCGTCATAGACCTTGAGAATCGTGTTCTTGGTCGAGAGATAGACCGGGTAGTTGCGCAGCAGGCCATAATTGAGCGAGGCGCGGGCGAAGTCGATGATGGAATCGTCGAGATTGTACATCTGCATGGCGACGCCGGCGCCCGGGGTCTTGAAGACCTCCCTCTCGATCACGGTGCCGTCCTCGCCGACGAACTTCATCGAGAGCGTGCCCTTGCCCGGGAACTTGATGTCGGTGGCGCGGTACTGGTCGCCATAGGCGTGGCGGCCGATGATGATCGGCTTGCTCCAGCCGGGAACCAGGCGCGGCACGTTCTTGCAGATGATCGGCTCGCGGAAGATCACGCCGCCGAGGATGTTGCGGATGGTGCCGTTCGGCGACTTCCACATTTGCTTGAGGTTGAACTCCTTCACCCGGGCCTCGTCCGGGGTGATGGTGGCGCACTTGACGCCGACGCCGACCTTCTTGATGGCTTCGGCGGCGTCGATGGTCACCTGATCGTTGGTCTCGTCGCGGTATTCCATCCCCAGGTCGAAGTAGAGCAGCTCGACGTCAAGGAACGGGTTGATCAGCTTGTCCTTGATGTACTGCCAGATGATCCGGGTCATCTCGTCGCCGTCGAGTTCGACGACAGGGTTGGACACCTTGATTTTTGCCATGATCGGGGAAGCCTCTTGGGAACGGCGCTTTTGGCGCGCCACGGGAATATCCGCCCCCTCCTAGCACCGGGACGCGGCGGGCGAAAGCCAAGGGATTATGCACTTTTAGCTCATCCAGCTTCCACAGATGGGGGGCGGGGAGCCGCCCTGCCGCAGGGGCCGGCCTGAAGTTACAGGCGAGATTCAAAAGTCGAATCCAACCCGTTATTTCCCTTGAGAATTTCGTCAGGACAGGCAAACGACAGGCGAACGAGGAGCGGGCCCCGGGGCCCGCTTTGAATCAATTCCTGAGAGCATCTCTCCAAGGCCTTGGAGAGGCAGCGTGAAAGCGAAACGAGATGTCGGGGACTGACAAGAGCAAGGCGGGCCTCGCCCTCGACGGTCCCATCGTGATCCTGGTCGAGCCGCAGCTTGGCGAGAACATCGGCATGGCCGCTCGCGCCATGGGTAATTTTGCGCTTCACGCCTTGCGGATCGTCAAACCCCGCGACGGCTGGCCCAACATCGCCGCCCAGCGTGCCGCGGCCGGCGCCGATCACATTCTGGAAGGGGTCGAATTGTTCGACACGGTCGAGCAGGCGGTCGCCGACCTCGACCTGCTGTTCGCGACCACCGCGCGCCCCCATGACCAGGCCAAGCCCGTGGTGGGTCCGGAAGCCGCCGCCGCCGAGATCTCCGGTCACGTCGCGACTGGCGGCAAGGCCGGCATCCTGTTCGGCCGGGAGCGCTGGGGCCTGACCAATGAGGAGGTCGGGCTCTCCAACCGCATCATCACCTTCCCGGTCAATCCGGGCTTTGCCTCGCTGAACCTTGCCCAGGCCGTGTTGCTGGTCGGCTATGAATGGTTCAAGCGGGCGACCTCCGGCGAGCTGCCGCACGCCATGCCGGAGCGGTCCGAGCGCGCTTCGCAGCACCAGATCCAGGCCTTCTTCGACAATTTGATCCGCGAGCTCGACAAGGTCGAGTTTTTGCGGCCGGCCGAGAAGCGCGACACCATGCTGGTGAATCTACGCAACATTTTTACCCGCATGGACCCGACCAAGCAGGACATGCACACCCTGCACGGGGTGGTGATGGCGATCGCCGAGGGACGCAAAGGCCCGGCCAAGGGCGGCGTGCTCGACGGCGAGCAGGCCACGCGGTTGCGCGCGCTTTTGGCCGAGCACGGCCAGGCCGGCGCGCCCGACAGCGGCTCTACGGTGCGCGGCCTCGCGCGCCTGCTCCGCCGCAACCCGACCGACGCCGAGCGTCTGCTCTGGCAGGCCCTGACCCGCGACCGCCGCTTTGCAGGAGGGTTCAAACGCCAGACCCCGGTCGGCCGGCACATCCCGGACTTCGTCTCGTTCCCGCACCGGATCGCGATCGAGCTGGTGAACCCGGGCGAGGGGGAGACCATCGCCGCCGACCGGTCGGCGCGGCGGGCGTGGCTCGAGGCGCGCGATTATCGGGTGATCGAGATGCGGGCGGCGGATGTGGAGCGCGATCTGGAGGCGGAGCTGGTGAGGTTGCAGGAGATGATCGAGCAGAGCGCGTAAGTCTCGTAGGGTGGGCAAAGCGGAGCGTGCCCACCATGTCGCTGGACAGAGCTGAAGCAAAAATGGTGGGTACGGCGCTTCGCACCTTTGCCCACCCGACGAGATCCAGTTAATCACCCGCGACCTAACTGCACGTCGCGATCGACCGCAATCCATGTCGTTCGGGCGACGGCCAGCAACCTCCCGGCTTCATTATGCGCCGCAGCTTCGGCCGTTCGTTTGCGGCCGTCGCGGCCGGTTGGCCAAGCTGTGATGACGCAGCGTTCGCCGGGGGGCGGCCGTGCTTCGATCCGTGCCGACATTCGTCCCAGCAAGAGCGGCGCCTGGTCGAAGCTATCGCTCTCCTGATTGTAGTTGCAGGCATAGCCGGTGGGGCAGTCGAGCGCCGACCAGAGGAATTCGGGGGCGACCAGGCCATCCCCCGCGGCCAGATTTGGATCCGGTGTCCAGCTCGCTGCAAGAACCGGCTTCTGCGCATGACGCCCGAGCGGTCCGGCGAAGATGCGCAGGCCGTCACCCTTCGCCCTTGCGGGACCGCACACGAAGCATGTCGGCAGGGGATGCTCGTGCGGCTTGACCGGCGTCAGCAATTCGGCGGCGCAGGCCTCCTCGAAGCTGGCTGTCTCCAACCGCGCAAGCTCGACGTTTGCCGCTCGCCCTGTCGCGACGAGCGTGGCGCCGTCGCGAAGCTCCCATGTCCCGTCGTCCGCCGCGATGGCGTCGAGCGGCTTCTCCAGAGGAGGCGGTGCGCGCAGTGTCACCTCCGCGCCGGCGGGAATGTGCCGGGCCAGTCGGCCGCAGACATAGCCGCCGTTCCCGGAGTTCGGGGGACCGCAATAGCGCTTGGCGATGATGATCGGTGTCATCGGTCCGTTCCTTTCTCGTCGTCACCGGTGGACATTACTTTATCTTGAGGACAATTCTTCCCTGAACCGTCCGATGGGCCACCGCGCGCATGGCGTCCCCGACCTGCTCCAATGGCAGGACGCGATCGATGTGCGGGCGGATCTTCCCTTCGGCCAGCAATTGCATCAGCATGTCATTCACCCGCGCGGCCTCTTCGGGAAATTTCTCCGCCCAAGCTCCGGCAAAGACACCGATGATGGAATAGTTCTTGAGCAACGGCAGGTTCATCGGGACCGACGGTATCTCGCCGCTGGTAAAGCCGATCGGCATCAGCCGGCCGCTCCACTTCATTAGCCGGGCGATCTGCTCGAAAATCGCTCCGCCGATATTGTCAAAGCCGACATCGATGCCGTCTCCGCCGGTGATCGACTTGATCCGATCGCGCAGATCTTCGCTGCGATAGTTGATGACATCGCTGGCCCCGTAGCCGCGCACGAGGGCGGCCTTGTCATCGGAGCCGACACCGGCGACGACGCGCAAGCCCAGATGGCGGCCGAGGTCGACGGCGGCGAGTCCGACCCCGCCGGCAGCGCCGGTGACAAAAACGGTTTCGCCGCGTTGCGCCCGTGCCCGCTCGACCAGCGCATAATAGGCCGTGCCATAATTGTGCAGGACCGTCGCCGCGGTCTCGAACGCAACGCCGTCCGGCAGCCGCACGCTCTTCGATTCCTTGGCGATCATCCGTTCGGCGTAGCCACCGGTCCAACTGCTGCATGCCACGCGATCGCCGGGACGAAATTTCGTGACCTTGTCGCCAACCGCGACGACGATTCCAGCCGCTTCCGTGCCGGGCACGAAGGGCGTCTGTGGGCGCATCTGGTAGAGGCCAGAGACCAGCAACTGGTCCATGAAACTGACGGAGGCTGCATGGATGTCGACGAGAATCTCGTCGACGGCGGGCTTCGGCTCATCGATCTCGCCGATGCGCAGGTCGCCCGGCCCGGTGAACGAACTGCATAGAACCGCTCTCATCGTGGTGTTCCCATTTGGCAGCAGCAGGAAATGCGTAGCGACACACGTGCGAACATGGCTATTTTCCCTTATGGTGCCGGCGGTGACGGCGCCGAATACAACAACCTGAACCGTTCGCTGGCGATCGGGCTCGATCAGGCCTGACTGTTATCGCTAGACCGTCCCCTGCGCGTCCCCTGGGGATGCCGACAGGGAGGGACAATGTCATGGCCGCCTTCTCGCTCCGGACGCTGGGATTCCCGGAGATTGTCGCCGACGACCGCCCGATCAAGCTGAACCTGCGCAAGGGTCTTGCGCTGCTGATCTATCTCGCCGAGGCCAAAGGCGCCGTCGCGCGGGATGTCATTGCCACGTTGCTGTGGCCCGAGACTGACCGCGAGACCGGCCTCGCGCGATTGCGGCGTCTGCTTCATCGCGTCGAGCTGGCGCTGGGGCAGCCGGTTTTCGAGACCGACCGCACCAGCCTGCGATGGTCTCCGGAGGTCGAGCTCAGCGTCGATACGCATCTGTTCGAAAGCGCCTGCGACCGCGGCGACTTTGAGGAAGCCTGCTCGATTTATAGCGGCGACTTCCTCGCCGGCTTCGCTCTCGCCGACTGTCGCGAATTCGACGATTGGGCGTTCTTTCGCCGGGAAGCGCTGCGGGGACGGCTCATGCACGCGCTGGAGCGTCTCGTGCAGGACAAGACTACCGCCGGCGACCACTTTGCAGCGACCGCGCATGCGGGACGTCTGGTCGAACTCGATCCGTTGAGCGAGGTGTATGGCCGACATCTGATCCGCAGCCTGCTGCTGGCCGGCGACCGAAGCGCGGCAGAACGGCACCTCGCAGCACTGACACAGCGGTTGCGCGACGAGCTTGGGGTCGCGCCGGAAGCTGAGACCGAGGCCCTCATGGACCCCGGTGCGGCTTCATTGCTCGCCGCCCTTCCGACAACGCGCTACGTCCAAGGCGCCGGTGTGCACTTGGCTTATCAGACCTATGGAAGCGGCCCGCTCGATATCCTGGTCATGCCCGGCTTCGTGTCGCATGTGGAACGCGCCTGGGAGAATCCCGCGAACCGGGCATTCCTGACTTCATTGATGAGGCTCGGGCGACTCATCATGTTCGATCGTCGCGGTATCGGGCTGTCCGACCGGGTTGGATCAGCGCCGGGTATTGATGTCACCGCAGAGGATATTCGCACCGTGCTGCGGGCAGCGGGCGCACGTCGCGTCGTGCTGTTTGGCGCATCTGAATGCGGACCGGCCTGCATCCGGTTTGCGGTCGATGAACCCCGACTCACGACCGGCCTCATTCTGTTCGGCGCGTTGGCAAAGGGCTGTTGGGCACCGGACTATCCGCACGCGTTGCGCGCAAGCCAGTATGACGCTTGGCGCCAGCAACTCATCGCGCAATGGGGTAGCCCCGCCGGGATCGAAACTTTCGCGCCGAGCCTTGCCGGTGATCCCCAGGCAAGGGCTTGGTGGGCCGGGGTGCTGCGCGCGGCCTCCAGTCCGGGCGGCGTTTGGGCCGTGCTCGAGGCGTTTCGCGACGCCGACGTGCGACACCTTCTGCCGCAAATAACCGTGCCGACGCTGGTGCTGCACCGGCGGGACGACCAGGCCGTGCGTATCGCGGCCGGCCGCGATGTCGCGAGCCGGATCACTGGTGCTCAATTTGTCGAGTTCGATGGCAATGATCATTGGTTCTTTGCAGGCGATCAGCGACCGGTGCTCGAGGCGATCGAGCGATTCACTGGCGCATTGCAGCGAGATCGGAAGGCGGGGCGCACCTCGTAGGGTGGGCAAAGCGAAGCGTGCCCACCAATCTTCGATCGATCAACTGAGGTAGAAATGGTGGGCACGGCGCTTTGCGCCTTTGCCCACCCTACGAGATCTTCGTAGCCCGGATGAGCGCAGCGATATCCGGGGAAAAGTCCCGCATGTCGCTGCGCTCATGCGGGCTACGCCGTGAGGACGGAGCGATCACACCGCTTCGAGCTGGTCCGCCGCGCGCTTCTTCTTCGCCTTTGACTGCCTGAGCAAGGGTCCCGCCGTGAGCGCGGCCGTATCGGCCACACCCGGATCGCGCGACACCATCGCGGCCACGATCGCGCCGTCGATCAACAACCCGAGCTGATGCGCGAGCACCAGGGGCTCCGCCGAACCCAGCTCGCCGGCGAGCTTCTCGATGTGGCCGAGCACGATCTTCTTGTGCTTCATCGCGATGTTGCGGAATTGCTTGGCGTCCTTGTCGTGCTCGCCGACTGCATTGATGAAGGGGCAGCCGTAGAAGCGCTCTTCGGCGAACCAGCTCTTCAGCGCGGGGAAGATGCGCGTGAGTTTGGTCTGCGCGTCGCCGCCGCCTGCTTCCATGGCGCCGATGAACCATTCGCGCCACTGCTTGCCTTCGCTCTCCAGCACCGCGTTGACGAGGTTGGTCTTGGAGCCGAACAGCTTGTAGAGCGTGGTCTTCGCGGTGCCGGCTTCCTCGATGATCGCATCGATGCCGGTGGCGTTGATGCCGTTCTTGCAGAACAGATGCGTCGCCGCGTTGAGCAGGCGCCCGCGCGCGGACTCGTCTTCGCCGGCGCCGGCGTGCGGCGAACTGGATTTCGTCTTCGATGACGTCTTGTTCGATGAGGGCTTGGCCATGAGTCCAAACTTACCCGCAGCCGCGCCGCATCAGCAAGCCGCATCTGTTCCGCGCTGAAAAGATTCGCAGGAGAAAGCACATCTGCTCCGCCTTTGAGCAGGAGGCGGCTGACCAATCCGCAGGCAGCCATCGCTAAGCGGCTCCAATGCTTCGCATTTTGATTTTGGCCGCCTCTGGCACGCTCCATGCAAGGAAACAGACCGTTCGGTACACTGCCGATTTCCTCGGCTGCCAGGGAGAAAACTGATGACTGCCGTCGTTCAAAAAACAGTGCTGACGGGTTGCCTCGCGCCCATCGACAAGAATGGGCTCGAGCAACTGATCGCCAACGGCAAGGCCAATCCGAAGGTCATCAAGACCTTGAAATGCAAGACGGTCGCGGAGGGCAAGTTCCGTCACGCAAACTACATCCGCAATCTGCCGCCCTACATCGTCGACGAGCCGCCGGGCCTTCTGGGTGACGACACCGCGCCCAATCCGTCGGAAGCCTCGCTCGCCGCGCTCGGCTCCTGCCTCGCGGTCGGCCTGCATGCCAACGCCGTGCATCGCGGCTGGATCGTCAACAAGCTCGAGCTCGAGCTCGAAGGCGACCTCAACATCACCGCGGTCTGGGGCACCGGCGACACCTCGGACAAGCCGGTCGGTTTCACTGACGTGCGCGTCAAGGTCGACATGGAGTGCGAGGGCGTCTCGCAGGACGAGATCAACGCGCTGGTCGCCCATGTGAAGCAATGGTCGCCGGTCGCCAACACCTTCACCCGCCCGGTCAATCTCGAGGTCGGCATCTGAGCTGCCAGCGGCAATGGAAAAGGTGCGGGAGACGATCATGGGTTCACTGGCATTATCGCGGGTCGAAGCTTTAGATCAGCCCGCACCGTCCATTGCGGATGAGGTGGCGCGGATATCGCGCGAGCAGCTGGCGCCGCTCGCCGCCGGCATCGATGCCGGCTCGGTCTATCCGGCCGAAATATTGCGTGCATTCGGCACGGTCGGCGCCTGGGGCAGTCACATGCCGCACGAAGGGCCAGCCGATTTGCGTTGCGCCATCCAGGCGATGGCGGCGATCGGTGAGATCTGCGGCGCCACCGCCTTCATGGCGTGGTGCCAGAACACGCTGGTCTGGTACGCCGCCAACTCGACCAATATGAAGCTCGCCAAACGCTTCGGCGATGCCTTCTCGACCGGCCGAGTGCTCGGTGGTACCGGGCTTTCGAACCCGATGAAGAGCTTTTTCGGCATCGAGAAGCTCAAGCTGAAGGGACGCAAGGTCGATGGCGGCTACGTCGTCCGCGGCGCGCTGCCCTGGGTCTCCAATCTCGGCCCCGACCACTACTTCGGCACCATCTTCGAGCGCGAGGACGAACCGGGCATCGCAAGCGGCGAGCCCGGCACCGTGATGTTCCTGGCCGACTGCGCCGATCCCGCGATCACGCTGACGCCGTGCAAGCCGTTCCTCGCCATGGACGGCACCGGCACCTACGGCGTGCAGTTCCGCGACGTCTTCGTGCCGGATGAGCTGATCCTCGCCGACCCCGCGGCACCCTTCGTCAAGAAAATCCGTGCCGGATTCATCCTGCTCCAGGCCGGCATGGCGCTCGGCCTGATCCGGGACTGCATCAACATCATGGACGAGGTCGACGGCTCCCTCGGTCACATCAACCGCTATCTGCCGCAACAGCCCGTGCATTTCCGCGATCTCGCCGCCGAACTCGAGGCGGAAACCATGGCGCTGGCGCGCGATCCCTACAACGAAGAGGAGACCTACTGGCGCAAGGTGATCGCGCTCAGGCTTCGCGCGGGTGAAGCCAGCGTCGCGGCGGCGCATGCGGCGATGCTGCATTGTGGCGCGCGCGGCTATCTCAAAAGTCACCGCGTGCAGCGGCGTCTGCGCGAGGCCTATTTCGTCGCGATCGTTACGCCCGCAACCAAGCAGTTGCGCAAGATGCTCGCCGACGCCTGATTTTTTACGTGCCCACCCCCGAAGACCCCCAACCTCAACGGAGAGGCTGCCATGACTGACGTCCTGATTACTGCCGTCGAACTTGCCGATCTCTTGAAAACCGAACCGTGTGTCGTCGTCGACACCCGCAACCCCGACGCCTACGCCGCCGGGCATCTGCCCAATGCCGTCAACGTGCATGAGATTTTCACCTTTCTGGCGACCTCCACGCCAGAAGGCATGGCCGAGCTCAAGACGAAATTCGCTGACGCCTTCGGCGGCGCCGGTCTTTCCGGCAAGGAGACGGCTGTGATCTACGAACAGTCGATGAATTCCGGCTTCGGCCAATCCTGCCGCGGCTACTACCTTCTCACCATGCTCGGTTATCCCAAGGTGAAGGTGCTGCATGGCGGCTTCGACGCGTGGTCGGCCGCAGGCTTCCCCGTGACGAAGGACGTTCCGGCGCCCGCAAAAGCCTCGTTCTCGATCGTGCCTGAGGCCGGCGAGATCCTGATCGATGCGAAGACCATGCTTGGCGCCGTCGGCAAGCCCGGCATCGCCATCCTCGACGTGCGCGATGTCGACGAGTGGATCGGTGACAGCTCGTCGCCCTACGGCAAGGATTTCTGCCCCCGCAAGGGCCGCATCCCCGGCGCCGTCTGGCTGGAATGGTACCGCATGATGAAGCCGACCGCCGAAGGCCCGCGCTTCAAGTCCAAGGACGAGATTTTGGCGGAATGCGCCACCGTCGGCATCTCGACGACCACGCCGGTCTATCTCTACTGCTTCAAGGGGGCGCGCGCCTCGAACACCTTCCTGGCGCTGAAGAACGCGGGCGTGAAGGACGTGCGGATGTATTTCGGTTCCTGGAACGAATGGTCGCGCGATCCGTCGCTGCCGATCGAGCAGGGCCTGCCGATTGCGTCGGAGGTTACGACCAAGGCGGCGTGAGATTGCTACGCGGGGTCTGATCCGGTGCATTCGGATCAGACCTCAATCGTCATGAGCCGAACGCACGCGGACGAGGCGCGATGCCCAGCGCCTTGATCCGCGAAGCCAACGTGGTCGGCTTGATATCAAGCATTTCCGCCGCGCCGCCGGGGCCGAAGACTTTTCCTGCGCACGCTTCGAGTGCAGCGAGAATGTTCGTCCGCTCGTGGTCGCGCATCTCCGACGAGGTCATGACCGAAGGCCGCGCATCGGCCTTCTGACGTGCCGCGCCGGTCGGAGCTTGCGCTCCGGAGGGATCGGGCAGGTCGATCCGCAAGCGGCCGTTCTGCGACAGGATCGCGGCGCGCTCGATCACGTTCTGCAATTCGCGGACATTGCCAGGCCAGTCGTAGCGGGTGAGCCGCCGCGCATCGCCCTCCGACAGGCGCAGGTTCGACTTCAGCGCCTTGCTCTCGCGGGTCAGGAAGTGCTGGGCCAGCAGCGGAATGTCCTCCCGCCGTTCGCGCAGCGGCACCGTCTCGATCGGGAACACGTTGAGGCGGAAATAGAGGTCCTCGCGAAAACGCCCGCGCTGCACTTCCTGCTTCAAATCGCGATTGGTCGCAGCGATGACGCGGACGTCGACCGCGCGCGTGCGTTCCTGGCCGACCCGCTCGAAATCACCTTCCTGGAGGACGCGCAGCAGCTTGCCCTGCAATTCGAGCGGGATTTCGCCGACCTCATCGAGAAACAGCGTGCCGCCATCGGCGAGCTCGAACCGGCCGATGCGGTCACGCGTCGCACCCGTGAAGGCGCCGCGGACATGGCCGAAGAACTCGCTCTCGAACAGCTCGCGCGGGATCGCGGCACAGTTGACGCGGATCAGCGGCCGGTCGCTGCGGCCGGAGGCTTCATGGATGGCGCGTGCGATCAGCTCCTTGCCGGTGCCGGATTCGCCGGTGATCATCACGGCCGCGGTGGCCGGCGCCACCAGCTTGACCTGGCGCAGCGTCTTCTGGATCGCCTGGCTCTGGCCGATGATGCCGCGGGGATTGGTCTCGATGCGGATTTCTTCCTGGAGATAGGCGTTTTCGAGCTCAAGCCGCTCGCGCAGGCGGTCGACCTCGGCGAGGGCGGCGTGCAGCTTCTCGTCGGCCTCGCGCCGCTGGCTGACGTCGCGAAACACCACGACGGCGCCGACCACCACGCCGCGGTCGCGGATCGGCGTCGAAGTGTACTCGACCCAGGCCGGCGAGCCGTCCTTGCGCCAAAACACTTCGCCGTCGACCTGATGCACCGCGCCGTCGCGGAACGCCGCATAGATCGGGCAATCATGGTCGGGATAGTGGCTGCCGTCGTGATGGGTATGGTGCACGATCGGGTGAATTTCCTTGCCGACGAGCTCCTCGGCGGTCCAGCCCAGCATCCGCTCGGCCGCGGGGTTCACGAAGGTGGTCTTGCCCTCGGCGTTCACGCCGTAGATGCCTTCGCCGGCGGCGCGCAGGATCAACTGGTTCTCGCGCTCGATGTCCTGAAAGACACGTTCGACCCGCTGCCAGGTCGAAATCCCGCCGCGCATGTGGTCTTCGGCGGCGGCATCCACATTGCGCCGGTGGCGCGCTTCGAGATCGGTCAGGGTCAGCAGCACCAGCACGCGATTGTCGTGACGTACGAGGCAGCCGGCATATTCGAGCCTGAGATCCTGCCCGGTGGCATGACGCGGCGTCAGCGTCGTGGTCCAGTAGGCGCCCTTGTGCAGCACGGCCTGGGTGAAGACGGTCAGCGCCGGGAGCTGGCCGGTGTGAAGGGTGCTGGCCCTGGTCTGCCGCAACAAAGCGCGGTCGTAGCCGAGCAGGGTGCAGGCGGCCGGATTGGCGTCGATGATCTGGTCGCCATAGGGGTCCACCAGCAGCGTTGCCTCGACCGACGATTCGAAGGCCGCGGTCCGCGGGTCGATGGCCTGGGCCACCTCGTCGGGGCTAAGCATTGGCGTCGTTGCCATTACGTGATCTCGTAATTTGATTACGATTTTTCGTATAACACGAGTTTTCGTAGTGACCAAGTGCGACCGAAATCCCTGCGTCATCAAGGCACTGGCAGTGCTTGAGGGGGTGGCATGCTCCTTGCGTAATTCACCCCCGCAATGGCGCGCAGGAGGTCCGATGTCCACATTCGACAATCCGTTTGATCCCGACCGAAACCTTCGTGCCGGTTGTGTCTGTGGCGAGCATCGCTCAGCGGCGGAGCATGAGCAGGCCGCCTCAGCGCTGCGTTGCGAGCCGGTCGAGAGCGAGGAGAAGCGTTACGAGGGCGTGGTGGCGTCTGCCGTGATGCGCGCGATGTTTCCGCAGGACGCGGCGCGGCGCGCGTTCCTCAGATCGGTCGGTGCGTCGACTGCCCTTGCCGCGCTGTCGCAGTTCTTTCCGATCAAAACGGCAACCGAAGTGTTCGCCGAGACCGGCGCACCCGAGAAGAAGGATCTCAAGGTCGGCTTCATCCCGATCACTTGCGCCACGCCGATCATCATGGCGGCGCCGCTCGGGTTCTACGCCAAGCACGGCCTCAACGTCGAAGTGGTCAAGACCGCCGGCTGGGCGGTGATCCGCGACAAGACCATCAACAAGGAATACGACGCCGCCCACATGCTGGCGCCGATGCCGATCGCGATCTCGCTCGGGCTTGGTGCGAATGCGATTCCGTTCTCGGTCCCCGCGATCGAGAACATCAACGGGCAGGGCATCGTGCTCGCCATGAAGCACAAGGACAAGCGCGATCCGAAGGACTGGAAGGGCCTGAAATTCGCGATCCCGTTCGACTACTCCATGCACAATTATCTGCTGCGTTATTATCTCGCCGAGCACGGGATCGATCCCGACACCGACGTGCAGCTGCGCTCGGTGCCGCCGCCGGAAATGGTCGCGAATTTGCGCGCCGACAACATCGACGGCTTCCTCGCGCCCGACAACATCTGCCAGCGCGCGATCTATGATGGTGTCGGCTTCATGCATTTGCTGTCAAAGGAGATATGGGACGGTCATCCCTGCTGTAGCTTTGCTGCGAGCCGCGAATTCATCACGACCGCGCCGAACAGCTTTGCCGCGCTGACGCGGGCCATCGTCGATGCGACGGCCTACGCGTCGAAGGCGGAGAACCGCAAACAGATTGCGGAAGCCATCGCGCCGGCCAATTACATCAACGCGCCGGTCACGGTGCTGGAGCAGGTCTTGACCGGCACTTATGCCGACGGTCTCGGCGGCGTGAAGACCGACGCCAAGCGTGTCGATTTCGATCCGTTCCCCTGGCAGTCGTTTGCGGTGTGGATGCTGACGCAGATGAAGCGCTGGGGTCAGATCAAGGGCGATGTCGACTACAAGGCGGTCGCCGAGCAGGTGTATCTCGCGACGGACACCAGGAAGCTGATGACCGAGATGGGCCTGTCGCCACCGGCGAGCAGCTACAAGTCGTTTGCGGTGATGGGCAAGAATTTCGATCCGGCGAAGCCGGAGGATTACGTGGCGAGCTTCAAGATCAGGAAGGCATCGTGAGGGGCCGTGCTGCCTCTCCGCTGTCGTCCCGGCCTAGTGCGCGTTGCGCACGGGGGCCGGGACCCATACCGCGTGATCTATCGATTGCGGAAGGCAGCGGTACCGAACAACGAGTCTTCGCCAAACGTCTCCCTGGGGTTATGGGTCCCGGCCTTCGCCGGGACGACGTGTGGAGAGGTCTTGCGCAATGACATCCTCCCTCCGTCTCCGCGCAGGCCTCGTCTCGATCGCGCTGCTCGCCGCATTCCTCGGCATCTGGCATCTCGCCACGCGCTCGACCGCGCCGGTCGCTGCCATGAGTCCGGAATACGCCAAGCTGATGGGCCTGACCGCGACGCAGGGCAAATCAGCCATGCCGGGGCCGCTCGATGTCGGCGCAAAGCTGTGGGAGCACCTCAAGCGGCCGTTCTACGACAACGGGCCGAACGACAAGGGGCTCGGCATTCAGCTCGGCTATTCCATTGCGCGTGTCGGCCTCGGCTATTTGCTCGCCGTGCTCGTCGCCATTCCGCTGGGCTTTCTCATCGGCATGTCGCCGTTACTCAGCAAGGCGCTCGATCCCTTCATCCAGGTGCTGAAACCGATCTCGCCGCTCGCGTGGATGCCGCTTGCGCTCTACACCATCAAGGATTCCTCGATCTCCGCGATCTTCGTGATCTTCATCTGCTCGATCTGGCCGATGCTGCTCAATACCGTCTTTGGGGTGGCGAGCGTGCGCAAGGAGTGGATCAACGTGGCGCGCACGCTGGAGGTCGGCACGCTCAGGCGTGCCTTCACCGTGATCCTGCCTGCGGCCGCGCCGACGATCCTGACCGGCATGCGCATCTCCATCGGCATCGCTTGGCTGGTGATCGTCGCGGCCGAGATGCTCGTCGGCGGCACCGGCATCGGCTATTTCGTCTGGAACGAGTGGAACAATCTCTCGATCACCAATGTCATCATCGCGATCCTGCTGATCGGGATCGTCGGCATGCTGCTCGACCAGATCCTCGCGCGCTTCACGCGCATGGTCACGTTTCCGGAGTAGATGTCGTGACCAACAAATTCATCTCCATCGAAGGCATCGCCAAGCGCTATCCGGGCGCGAGCGGTGCCACGACCACCGTGTTCGAGAATCTGTGGCTGTCGATGGCGCGCGGCGAGTTCTGCTGCGTGATCGGTCATTCCGGCTGCGGCAAGACCACGGTGCTCAACATCCTCGCCGGTCTCGACGCGCCGAGCGAGGGCGCGGTCATCGTCGACGGGCAGGCGATTTCAGGCACCAGCCTCGATCGCGCCGTGATCTTCCAGAGCCACGCGCTGTTGCCCTGGCGCACCGTGCTCGGCAATGTCGGCTATGCCGTCAGCTCGAAATGGCGCAAATGGGATCGCGCCAAGGTCAAGGCGCATGCGCAGACTTTCATTGATCTTGTCGGCCTGACCGGCTCCGAACACAAGCGACCGTCCGAGCTGTCCGGCGGCATGAAGCAGCGCGTCGGCATCGCGCGGGCACTCTCGATCACGCCGAAAATGATGCTGATGGACGAGCCGTTCTCGGCGCTGGACGCGCTGACGCGCGGCACGCTTCAGGACGAGGTGCGGCGGATCTGTCTGGAGACCGGGCAGACCGCGTTCATGATCACCCATGACGTGGACGAGGCGATCTATCTTGCCGACAAGATTTTTCTGATGACCAACGGCCCGGGCGCGGTGCTGGCTGAAGTCGTCGAAAACCCGCTGCCCAGGGATCGCGGCCGCACCGATCTGCACCGCCATCCGCTCTACTACGCGCTGCGCAACCACATCATCGACTTCCTGGTGACGCGCAGCAAGACATTCACCGCCGAGAAGCCCGATCACGATCCGCGCAACGTGCCAGTCGTGCACATCGGCAAGCCCGGGCTGACGATCGCATCCAGCGGCGAAGAGCAACGACAGACACGGATACCCGGGACCAATCCCGGACTGACTGCTTAAAAAAGGGAGAGCCTGACATGAAACGCGAAGACCTCACGGAAAAGCTGCTCGACATCAAGCGCGAGAAGGGCTGGAGCTGGAAGCACATCTGCGAGCAGATCGGCGGCTACTCGGAGGTGCTCATTGTGGGCGCCATCCTCGGCCAGATGAAATTGACGAAGCCGCAGGCCGCCAACGCCGCTGAACTGTTCGGCCTGTCGAAGTCCGAGACCACCATGCTGAACGAAACGCCGATGCGCGGCATGCCGATGCCGCCGACCGATCCCCTGATCTATCGCTTCTACGAGCTGGTCATGGTTAACGGCCCGGCGTGGAAGGCGTTGATCGAGGAAGAGTACGGCGACGGCATCATGTCGGCGATTGACTTCGACATGGTGATGGAGCGCCTGCCGAACCCGAAGGGCGACCGCGTCAAGATCACGATGTCTGGCAAGTTCCTGCCGTACAAATATTACGGCGCCAGCGGCAACGTGCCGGAGTATGGCTTCAAGGAGGGCTGATTGGGGCGAATGGCGAATAGGCCCGATTCGCTATTCGCCACTCCCCATTATTTCCCCGCCTTCACTTCAGCCGCCGCCACCGCAATCAGCTCGCTCATTTTGGCGCGAATCGCCTGCTCGGTGACCGCGACGCTCTTGGCGGCGAAATCGGCCGTGACCTTGCGCAGGACGTCGCCATCGCCGGCCTCCTCGAAGTCGGCCGCAACGACCTCTTTGGCGTAGGCCGCGGCGGCGTCGCCGGTGATACCGAGCTTTTCGGCCGCCCACAGGCCGAGCAGCCGGTTGCGGCGGGCTTCCGCCTTGAATTTCTGCTCCTCGTCGAGGGCGAACTTCTTCTCAAAGCCTTCCTCGCGCTTGTCGAACGTGGTCATGCCTGTCCCAATCCCCTGCTGAACGGAGCGGAGCCTGCGTTGCGGCGACCCCGGTGCATGCCTAGATAGGGGGCACGAATCGGCAAAACAACGAGCCGTTAAGCCGCAGGCAAGGTGGTATAAGTTGGCATCGGATGAGCCGGATCGATTGTGCTGGGACAGCCAATCGGATAGGTTGCCTAAAGCTTGGTTCCTGTTCTGTTTCCGCGGGTTCCAGGCTGTTCACGGCAGCTCCGCTGTGGGTCGTAATCCTAGTAACCGGAGCACACCAAATACATGGATTTCAACAAAACACGGTACATCCCCATGAGCCGTCGGCGTCGCATTTATGAAGGCAAGGCAAAGGTTCTTTACGAAGGCCCGGAGCCCGGCACCCTGATCCAGCACTTCAAGGATGACGCCACCGCGTTCAATGCGAAAAAGCATCAGGTGATCGAGGGCAAGGGTGTCCTCAACAACCGGATCTCGGAGTACCTGTTTCAGCACCTCAACGACATCGGGGTGCCGACCCACTTCATCCGCCGCCTCAACATGCGCGAGCAGTTGATTCGCGAAGTCGAGATCGTGCCGCTGGAAGTGGTGGTGCGGAACGTTGCCGCCGGCTCGCTGTCGCAGCGCCTCGGCATCGAGGAAGGCACGCAGCTGCCGCGCTCGATCATCGAATTCTACTACAAGAACGACCAGCTCAACGACCCCATGGTGTCGGAAGAGCACATCACCGCGTTCGGCTGGGCGACGCCGCAGGAGATCGACGACATCATGGCGCTCGCCATCCGTGTCAACGACTTCCTCACCGGCCTCTTCCTCGGCATCGGCATCCGTCTCGTCGACTTCAAGATGGAATGCGGGCGCCTGTTCGAGAACGAGATGATGCGGATCATCGTCGCCGATGAGATCTCGCCGGACTCCTGCCGTCTGTGGGACATCAAGTCGAACGAGAAGCTCGACAAGGATCGTTTCCGCCGCGACCTCGGTGGCCTGCTCGAGGCCTACACCGAAGTGGCAAAGCGCCTCGGCATCCTCATGGAGAACGAGCGTCCGGCGGGCTCCGGCCCGGTGCTGGTGAAGAGCTAAGGGGATTTCGACGTGAAGGCACGTGTCACCGTTACCTTGAAGACGGGTATCCTCGATCCGCAAGGAAAGGCCATCGAAGGCGCGCTGAAGTCGCTTGGCGTCGACGGCGTCGCCAGCGTCCGTCAGGGCAAGGTGTTCGACATCGAGCTCGCCGGCGCGGACAAGGCCAAGGCGGAGGCGGCGTTGAAGGACGCCGCCGACAAGCTGCTGGCGAATACCGTGATCGAGAACTATCGGGTCGAACTCTTGGGATGAGGCGAGCGATTGCCGTCATCGCTTGTTTGATCTCGGTTGCCTCATTTTCGAAAGCCTTGGCCCAGGACTTGGCCCAGGATTCGACCTGCAGTCCCGTAATAGCTTCCGGTGCGGGTCTTCTCCAGGAATGCGGGAAGCAGCTTTATTCGTTCAATCTGAGTCTTTCGGAAACAAAGCTGGGCGTCTCTGGCATCAAGCGGGAGGCCGGCTCGGATATGCACGGGCGTTTTGGGTGTTCATGTACCGTTGAGCCGATGTGTGCGAACGAGCCGAAAGTCGGAGGGTTCTTCGTAGATCCGGCTGGATGGTTGAGTAGTTCCAAGGATGAGTGGGCCATTTTTCAGGTCCTGCAGAACATGCCCTGGCCCGGTGGTAGCCCGCCGCCAATACCCAACGCCTCCTGTCCGGTATTCGATGTTTCGATAGGTGGCCTGGATGGTCGGGCGGTTTGTATTAGTGAAGGGAAGGACAGCACTGTTCTGATCGTCGCGGCGGAGGACCGTGTTGGATTCTTGCTGCACATCTATCAGGCCGATACCCCTGCGTCCGTCCTGAAGGCAAGAGTGCTCGAAATGCTACCGCGGTTCGAGATCGAGCGAGCGACCGGTGAGCTAGGGCTAAAGAGGTGGCTCAGATGAATCCGCCGTTCTCGTCCTCCTGGAAAGCAATCGCGAGCGCGACACGGCACTGAAGCCGGTCTACAGCCATCCGACGCGGCGGAAGCGCCAGTACAATCCGATGCAGGTGAGCGCCATCATTCCCATCACGATGAAGTAGCCGTATTCCAGCTGGAGCTCCGGGATGTACTTGAAGTTCATCCCGTAGATGCCGGCGACTGCGGTCGGGACGGCGAGGATCGCAAGCCACGAGGCGAGCTTCTTGGAGACCGCGGTCTCCTGGGCCTGGCCGACCAGCAGGCTCGCTTCGAAGGCGAAGGCCAGCACCTCGCGCATGGAATCGATGCGCTCCTGGATGTTGCGGACGTGATCGGTGACGTCGCGGAACAGGGTCTGCATGGCCGGGCGCACCATTGACAGCTCGTCATGCTCCAGCCGGCGGCAGACTTCGACCAGGGGCCCGATGGCGTTTCGCAGCCGCAGCAAGTCGCGGCGCAGCATGTACAGCCGCTCGATCTGCGCCTTGGTGATCGCGTTCGAGAGCACGTAGTCCTCGATCTCCTCGACCTCCTCGTGAATGCTCTCGAGCACGGGAGAGTAGTTGTCGACGATGAAATCGAGGATCGCATAGAGGATGTAGTCCTCGCCGCGGGCGAGCGCGCGCGGGCAGCTCTCGCAGCGCTCGCGCACTGCCGTGTAGGAGGTCGAGGCGCCGTGACGGACCGTCACGAGATAGCCATCGCCGATGAAGATGTGAGTCTCGCCGAAGGCGATCCGGCCCTCGATCAATTGCGCCGTGCGCGCAACGATGAACAGGGCCTCGCCATATTGCTCGATCTTGGGCCGCTGATGGGCGTTGTTGGCGTCCTCGATGGCGAGCTCGTGCAGGTCGAACTGCTTCTGCACCGCGCCGAGCAGCGCCATGTCGGGCTCGTGCAGTCCAATCCAGACCACATGGCCGGGCTTTGCCCGCCAGCTGGAGGCCTCGCTGATGGCGATGTTGGCGACGCGCCGGCCGTCGACATAGGCGCCGGCGGCGACGACGCCCTCGGCGGACACCGGTTCGGATTGGGATGTGGGCAGCGACGGGACATTCATGGCATCAATCCCGGGCAAAATCGTTGGGCAGACGTGCCGTGGCTATGGCCTGTGTACAAGGCCGCCCGGCGAGGCTAGCACTGGTAAAATTCCCGTCAAATGGCTATGTCTCTTCACGATTTGGCCCCCCGCTGGCCAACCCGATTCCCAGCACGCGTTGGAACCTGAACCATGAAAGCCGCCATCCTCGTCTTTCCCGGAATCAACCGCGAGCGCGACATGGCGCGCGCGCTGAGGCTGATCTCGGGCCATGAGCCGACGATGGTGTGGCACGCCGAGACCTCGCTGCCGGCCGGCACCGATCTCGTGGTCGTGCCGGGCGGCTTCTCCTATGGCGATTATCTTCGCTGTGGCGCGATTGCGGCGCGGGCGCCGGTGATGGATGCGGTGCGCGATTATGCGGCCAAGGGCGGCCTCGTGCTTGGCGTCTGCAACGGTTTTCAGATCCTCTGCGAATCCGGCCTGCTGCCGGGCGTCTTGATGCGCAACGCGCGGCTGAAGTTCATCTGCAAGGACGTCCATCTGCGCGTCGAGCGCTCCGACACCCCGTTCACCCGCGGCTACAACGCCGGTCAGGTGATCCGCGTGCCGGTCGCGCATGGCGAGGGCAATTACGAGGCGGATGAAGAGACCATCAAGCGGCTCGAAGGCGAGGGCCGGGTGCTCTATCGCTACTGCTCCACCGATGGCGTGGTCGACGAGAGCCACAACATCAACGGCGCGGCGCATTCCATCGCCGGCCTCGTCAACGACAAGGGCAACGTGCTGGGCATGATGCCGCATCCTGAAAACCACGTCGAAGACATCATGGGCTGCACCGACGGCCGCGGCCTGTTCGCAGGCCTCGTTCAGCATCTGGACAAGGCCGCGTGATTTCATTCGTGTTGAAGCGGCTGTCGGCCGCCATTGCTGTCGTTGCGTTTGCAACTGCTGCGTTCGCGCAGGATTTTCCCAAGCGTCCGATCACCATGATCGTGCCGTTCGCGGCCGGCGGCACGTCGGACGTGATCGCGCGCACCGTCGCCGAGCAGATGGGCGTCGCGCTCGGCCAGACCATCGTGATCGAGAACGTCGCCGGCGCCGGCGGCTCGACCGCGCTGGCGCGCGCCTCCCGCGCCGAGCCGGATGGCTACACCATCGCGATCGGCAATGCCGGCACCAATGCCGCGACCTATACCATCTATCCAAAACTGCCGTTCACGCCGGATTCCTTTGTGCCGATCGCGATGGTGGCGAAGACCTTCGGCATCATTGCGCTGCGCAAGGATTTCCCAGCGAAGGATTTGAAGGAGTTCGTCGCCTACGCCAAGGCGAACCCCGGCAAGATCAATCTCGGCCATGCCGGCGTCGGCTCGTCGAACTACCTCATTTGCAAGAGCTTCGTGACGGCGGCCGGGATCGACGCCACGCTGGTCGGCTATCGCGGCGCATCGCCCGCGCTGACGGACGCGATCGGCAGCCAGATCGACGGTGTCTGCGATGCGGCGGCCTCCGTCTCGCAGTCGATCAACGAGAAGCTGGTGAGGGGGCTCGTGGTCGGCTCGACCGTGCGGCTTGCCACGTTGCCTGATCTGCCGACATCTGCGGAAGCGGGCCTGCCCGAATTCGAGGCGCAGGGCTGGAACGGCCTGTTCGCCCCCAAGAACACACCGCCGGCCATCATCGCCAGGCTGAATGCCGCCGCGCGCACCGCGGTGGAAACCGACGCGGTGAAGAAGCGTTTTGCCGAACTCTCGACCGTCGCACCCGACGACAATGAGCACACGCCCGAGTTGCTCCAGCAACTCGTGACGCGCGACGTCGAGAAATACCGGAAATTGCTTGCGGACGACGCCAAATAATTGCCGCGTCGATTCTCCGTCTCATGAACCTCCACAGCGATCGGCGCGACTGAATCCACGTCGCCATCAAGGCGTGTGCGTTCGAGGTCGCTTTTTTGCGGAGAGGAGCAACTCAAAGTTGTTCCGTCGCGCCAGTTGCGATATCAGGAATCTTGCGCTGTCGTTGTGCTTTCGGATGTCACATGCCCGTCGCTTTGATCGTTCTGCTGCTCGATATTTCGCTGATCTACCACGCCTCGCGAACCGGACGCCTTCAGCCCTGGGCCTTTATCATTCTGATGGTGCCGCTGATTGGCGCGTTCGCCTATATCGCGGTCGAGCTCATTCCAGAATGGTTTTCGAGCCCCGGCGCGCGGCAGGCGCGCCAGCGCGTCGCCAGCCGGCTCGATCCCGAGAAGCGCTATCGTGAGCTGTCCGATCGGCTGGCCGGCACGGACACCATCGCCAATCGCGCGGCGCTGGCGGAAGAGTGCGCGAAGATCGGCCGCTTCAGTGAAGCCGAGCAGCACTATGACCACATTTTGACACTGCCGATGGGCCACGATCCCCTCTATGCACTGGGCAAGGCGCAGGCCGAGTTTTCCGCCAAGCGCCCGGCCGACGCGCTCGCCACGCTCGACGATCTCCAGAAGCAATGGCCGGATTTCGACTCAGCGGATGCGCATCTGCTCTACGCCCGCGCGCTCGCCGAGGTCGGCCGCCTCGATGAGGCGCTCGAGGAATTTCACGCCGTCGCCGACTACTTCCCGGGCGCCGAAGCGCGGGTGCGCTACGGCATGCTGCTGCAAATGGTCGGCCGCACTGCCGAGGCGCGCCTGGTCTTCAACGAGCTGTTGATCCAGATGCGGCGCGCGCCAAAATATCTGCGCGAGGCGCAGGCCGAGTGGCTGTCGATCGCCGAGAAGCAGATCTCGGCGTGATCTGGCGAAAGAAGCCGTATCTGCCGGCGCATTCGGCTCAGTCTAAAGCGCGATGAGATTGGGATGAATCGTCATCGCGCTTTAGGTTGTTGTTTGAGCATGATCTTTTCGGAAAACCGCTGCACACTTTTCTGGATCATGCTCTAGTTCTTGCAGAGCGCCTCGCCCACGCTAATCCTTTCTGGAGTCGGCGATAGGCCGGAAAAATTGTCAACGGCAGCCGCCGCCGCGACCAGGCGGTCGGCGTCTTCCGATCTCAGAAACCTGCGCGCGACTTGCTGTTTGGCGACAGTTTTCACGGCGCAGGCATACCCCGCCTGGGTGCCGTATCGCTCCTCCAACGACGGCCTCGGATCGCCGGCGGCCTCTCGGTCGCTTTTCAGCTTGGCGAATGGGATGTAACCCCCGGTCAATCCGCCGCCACAAGACTGGCCCTTGAAGAATCCGGTCGCCGTCGCATTCCATCCGGTATAGGTCCCGAGCGGTACCTGATGCAGGACCGAGGCCACGCCGGCCATTTCGTTCCCGTCCTGATTAACGCGAGGCATCAGAGCGGGGATGATTTGCCTGATGGTCGGTGGTTGTTGCGTGATGACGCCTGAAAAATTTTGGTAGTCCAGACTCTTTCCGAAGTCGTAGTCGAATAGCCCAACCGCCATACCGGTGGGCGATGGCACGCCGGGGATCGACGGAAAGTGCATGGCTTCCATCGTATTGGGAACGAGATCGCCACGAGCCAATGTTGGATAGACGCTTGGCGGCGGCTCCGTTCCCTTCACGACCCAATCAACCAACGCGATTTGCAGCGCGTTCATCGTTTCATCTTCGGGATTGGGGTTCTGAGCAAGAACGCAACCGGCCGCTGGCCGGGTCGGCAGATCAAAGCCGCCTGGCCCTCCGCCGTGCGTGGTGCCTGGGAAATAGTAGCGTCTTACGTTTGCGGGGAGAGGGAGGTCGGCATTCCCATCGGTCCCTGTTTCAGCGACCGTCATCAATCGGGCATTGTATTCGCTTGCGCCAAACGTGTCGAAAATCTTCGGGCACGTTGCAGTCGCTGTACAGCGGTCCAGCAGGCTCGCCTCATGGCGCCCCCGCTTGGAGTCCGTGTAGGAGGTCCACCACAGCACGCCTTCTCCGCCGGGCTCGTAAAGGGTGCCAGAGCCGCTCGGCAATCCAAAGCGCACGTTGGCGGACGTCAGCCTCCCGGCAATGTGGGGGTTGGCGCCGTCGAATACGCGGCGTTTCTGTTCGTCCTGGTTGAAGCCGAGCAGGATGAACGTTTTCAACGCGTTCCCCGACTGCGAAATCCCTTGCACGACCGTGTGATGGATTCTTCCCGCAATCGGGTTTGGCGTCCCCTCATCGTCGGCGGCTTCAAAGCGGAAGAACGAAGCAACATCCCGCATGGCGGCAAAGCCAACACCCAATACCTTGGGGTCTTTTGCCTCGTAGACGAGTTGATAAAGCAGGTTCGGATCGAATCCATTTTTGAGACACAGCGAACGCGGATTAGGCTCGCCCGGAAAAGGAACTTTCGTGCAGTCGGCGAAGGCCCAATCGCTGCCAGGGATGCTGTCTGAGGCGCTAGTTTCGCCAGTGCGTGTTTCTGAGCTTCTCGTCATCAAGTGAGCTTTTGCCGTATCGAGTGAAGCGGCATCGTAAGGGATCAACGTCGCGAGCATCCCCAGCGGACGGGTGTTCACGCCCTTGGGCACGTTGGCGATACGTGCCAAAACGACCCCCGTGATCGAAGATCCGTCCGCATTGCGCGCGACAGGAACCTGGACGGTCCAATTGTCTGTCGTCTGCTCAATATCGCCCTGCCAACCGCTGATCAGCGCCACGTGGCCAAAATCCTGCGGCTTGGTGGCAGATGGCCCAATTGAACTCGGGCTGTTGTTCATGGCGACCGGACGACCGCGATTGACGACGTCGTACCAGAGCACACCGCTCGCGTTGCGCATGTCCTTCGGCTTGGTCAAAGTGAAACGAGATACGTATTCGACCCGACCGCGTGCATTCAGCGGTGCGTATTGGATGTCGGTGATGACGGCGTTGAGGGGGTCTTTGGGATCGAGTTCTCCGTAAGCGCGACCCGAGAGACTCTCATTGCGCCCGTCGGGAAGCGCGATCGTCTGATCGACGACAATACGGGCCACCCGCGCCGTCGCTTCATCGCCGATAGACAAGGCGATCATCAGAACACCAATCGAGATGCGAGCCGGATGAATCATTGATCAGGTTTCCTCACGGTCGAGCTGATGCAACGAACCTCGCTTGGCGTTGCCGCATCGGTCAACCGAATCCTGGTCTCACAGCGGGCTCGGGATCGTGCCTCCTTGATTGCGCCGCAGCAGATTTCGCAAGGAGCGCGTTCCAGTCAAATCAGGTGGCAACGGCACCCGCCGCCGGCACCTTCCGCTTCACCCGTTTGATCGTGCCGGAGAAGGTGAACAGCCGGCGCTCGCCGGCCGTCATCTCGCCCCGCAGGAAGATCAGCGAACCGCCGGCGCGGGTGACCTCGCCGGTGCACTCGATCAGCTCGCCCTCATGCCCGGCATCGAGGAATTCGCAGGCGAAATTGACGGTCACGCCCTTGCTGTTCAGCGCGTTGCGGCCGATCGCGAACAGACAATAATCGGCGAAGGCCATGAAGCAGCCGCCATGGACGTTCTGGGACCCGTTGAGGTGTTTCTTCTCGACCCGGAAGGCGCAGCGGACGCGGCCGTCCGCGTCCATCCGGTGCCAGAAGGGGCCGATATGGTTCTCAAAGCTGTCACGGATCCAGGTCTGCCAGCCCGCGAATTCCCCCTCGGTCGCAACATGCAGCTCCGGGCGGGCGGAAGGGACCGTTTTGGTCAATTCATGCAAGGAAATGGGCCTTCAATTGCGGGTCTTCAGTCCTTAAATCCGATCCGTCCGCGCCGTGCAATTCCTGTTCCTGCGCCCCCCGGCCGCAAAACGTGGGACAGCGGGAAAATGCGCCATAAAGGGCTTTTCGGAAGCCCCCGATGTTCCTAAGAACGGCCAACCGCCGCCGAAAGCCCCGAATCCATGAAGAACGAACCCAAGATCACCCCCGAACTGGTTGCCGCCCACGGGCTCAAGCCCGACGAGTACGAGCGCATCCTGAAGCTGATCGGGCGGGAGCCGACCTTCACCGAGCTCGGCATCTTCTCGGCGATGTGGAACGAGCACTGCTCGTACAAATCCTCGCGCCTCCATTTGAAGGGGCTGCCAACCAAGGCGCCCTGGGTGATCCAGGGACCAGGCGAGAACGCCGGCGTGATCGACATCGGCGACGGCCAGGCCGTGGTCTTCAAGATGGAGAGCCACAACCACCCGAGCTATATCGAGCCGTATCAGGGCGCGACCACCGGCGTCGGCGGCATTCTGCGCGACGTCTTCACCATGGGCGCGCGCCCGATCGCCTGCCTCAATGCGCTGAGTTTTGGCGCGCCCGAGCATGCCAAGACCCGGCATCTCGTCTCCGGCGTGGTCGCCGGCGTTGGCGGCTACGGCAATTCCTTCGGCGTGCCCACGGTCGGCGGCCAGGTGCGCTTCCACACCCGCTATGACGGCAACATCCTCGTCAATGCGATGGCGGTCGGCCTCGCCGATACCGACAAGATTTTCTACGCTGCGGCTTCCGGCGTGAACATGCCGATCGTCTATCTCGGCTCCAAGACGGGGCGCGACGGCATTCACGGCGCCTCGATGGCCTCGGCCGAGTTCGACGACAAGTCCGAGGAGAAGCGTCCGACCGTGCAGGTCGGTGATCCCTTCGCCGAGAAGCTGCTGCTCGAGGCCTGCCTCGAGATCATGGAAGCCGATTGCGTGATCGCGATCCAGGACATGGGCGCGGCGGGGCTGACCTGTTCGGCGGTGGAGATGGGCGCCAAGGGCGACCTCGGCGTCGACCTCAATCTTGATGCGGTGCCGACGCGCGAGACCGGCATGAGTGCCTACGAAATGATGCTCTCGGAGAGCCAGGAGCGCATGCTCATGGTGCTCAAGCCCGAGAAGGAAAAGGAAGCCGAGGCGATTTTCAAGAAGTGGGGGCTCGATTTCGCCGTGGTCGGCTACACCACGCCGAGCAAGCGCTTCGTGGTCAAGCATGGCGGTGACGTCATGGCCGATCTGCCGATCAAGGAGCTCGGCGACGAGGCGCCGCTCTATGACCGGCCGCATGTCCCCTCGGCGGTGCTGCCGGTCGTGCACGCGCGCGAGGTGCCCGCGCCGATGGGCGTCGGGGCCGCGCTGGAGAAGCTGATCGGCACGCCCGACATGTGCAGCAAGCGCTGGGTCTGGGAGCAGTACGACCACGTCATTCTCGGCAACACCATGCAGCGCCCCGGTGGCGATGCCGCCGTGGTGCGCGTGCAGGATGGACCGAAGGGCCTGGCGCTGACCGTCGACGTCACGCCGCGCTATTGCGAGGCCGATCCCTATCAGGGCGGCATGCAGGCCGTGGCGGAAGCCTGGCGCAACATCACCGCTGTCGGCGGCAAGCCGCTCGCGATCACCGACAATCTCAATTTCGGCAATCCGGAGCGGCCCGAGATCATGGGCCAGTTCGTCGGCTGCCTGAAGGGCATTGCGGACGCCTGCCGCGCGCTCGACTTCCCGGTCGTCTCCGGCAACGTCTCGCTCTACAACGAGACCAATGGCCGCGCGATCCTGCCGACGCCCTCGATCGGCGGTGTCGGCCTGCTCGACGACTTCACCAAATCCGCTTCGCTCGCCTTCAAGGCCGAGGGGGAGGCGATCCTCCTGATCGGCGAGACCCATGGCTGGCTCGGCCAGTCCGTCTATCTGCGCGACATCTGCGGTCGCGAGGAGGGCGCACCGCCGCCGGTCGATCTTGCCGCCGAGAAGCGTAACGGCGACTGTTTGCGTGGCATGATCCATGCGGGCACCGCGACCGCGGCGCATGATCTCTCGGACGGCGGCCTGCTGGTCGCACTCGCGGAGATGGCGATGGCGAGTGGCATCGGCGCGAAACTGCTCGCGGCTCCTAGCTCGCTCGTCTCGCAAGCCTATTGGTTCGGTGAGGACCAGGCGCGCTATCTCGTCACCGTGCCGGAGGCCGAGGCCGGCCGCGTGCTCGCCAAGATGCGCGGCTGTGAGGTGCCCTGCGTGCGGATCGGCACCACCGGTGGTGATGCGATTGCGATCGCGGGCGAGGCGCCGGTCGCGATCGACACGCTGCGGGCCTCGTTCGAGCGCTGGCTACCGGAGTATATGGGCGGGAAGGCGGCGTAAGGCGCCGCCACAATCTCGGATCCGTAGCCCGGATGGAGCGAAGCGCAATCCGGGACCACTTTGCTTGCGGCAAGACCCCGGATTTCGCTGCGCTCCATCCGGGCTACGATCACGTCTACAACACGTGCGAGGCGCCTGGAATCTTCCGTAACGCCGCCGTCACGCCCCAGCTCAGCAGCACCGTGAGCACGAAGCCGATCGCGGCCTTCATGATCGCAGGCCACTCGTAGTCGAACAGCGCGTATTGCAGCCACAGGGCGATCGGGTAGTGCACCAGGAACATGCCGTAGGCATCCGCCTGCATGCGGTCGAGCAGGTTCGGGCCCGGCGCCTTGGAATGCAGGAAGAAGGCGAGGATCGCGAGCAGGATCGCGGCCGAGAACAGCACGAAGAGCGTGCCGTAGATCGCCTGATACCAATGCGGCTGTATGTCGGGATTTCCCAGGATCTCGCGCTTGATGTAGATCATTCCCCACATCAGGCAGTACGGGATCAGCGTCGCGACCACCCAGGGCCAGCGGCTCTTCGGCAGTTGGCCGTCGGCGCCGAGGATGCCGTGATCGAAATTCGCCGCGCCCACGCTGACGCCAATGAAGAAATAGGCGAAGTAGAGCAGGATGCGGCTCGCCTGCACCGAGAACGGTCCGAACTCGAACCATCTGTTGCCGCCGAAATAGAGCAGCGCCGGCACGTAGACGATTGTTGTGATAACGACCAGTATCAGCCAGAACACGACCGGCCGTTCAAATCCGCGAAGTGAGACGCGGTTGATCGGATCGACCAGGTGCACGGAGACCCGGTAGAGCAGGCTCGCGGTGAGGTCGAATGCGAGCAGCACCCACACGAACCAGACCGGGCCGCTTGGCCACGGTCCAACCGTCACCGTCTTCCACCAGAATGCCGCGAAGGTCAGTTCGGGGTTTTGACGCAGTGCGATCGCGTAATAGGCGAGCGGAATGACCGTGAGGGCCGCGATCGCAAAAGGCAGCCCCAGCCGCAGCAGGCGGTCGCGCAGGAAGACCGACGGCGCCTTGCGCGCGATGCCCGGCCAGGTGAACAGCCCCGACAGGAAGAAGAACATCGCCATGAAGAAGCTGTCGGTGGCGAGCACGACGATGTCGAAGCCGATCCACGAGGTCGGGTCGGTGTGCCCGAAATAGGTATAAGGAATGACGGCGTGATGCAGCAGCACCACCAGCGTCAGGAAGGTGCGGGCGCGGTCGAGCGACAAATTGCGCGCCTTGGCTTTTGGCGCGGCGTGAACATCGGCGCCGACTGTCGCCGAATGTGACATCGTAATCATGGCCGCCCCGGTTGCGCTCCTGTCCCGGCCGGACTCTGCAACCGGGAACCCGATTCAGCAAGTGCAGTTTCGGCCATTTATCGCGCCGAGCCGGCACTCTCAGGAACCAGTTCCGCGCCGCGAAGTTAGCGTTCACGAAACGATCGAGTGGCCGCGAAAAGCGGCGCCAATGTTGGAGCTGGCGATGACGATCCTGAAATGGGCGCTGATTTTCCTGCTGGTCTCGATCGTGGCGGGCGTGCTCGGTTTCACCGGCATCTCGGCCGCCTCCGCCGATATCGCCCGCTTCCTATTCTACGTCTTCGTCGTGATCTTCCTGGTGCTGCTGGTGCTCGGGCTCACACTCTTCAGGGCGTAGCGACGCCGCATCGGCACACTCCTTCGTCATGCCCGGGCTTGTCCCGGGCATCCACGATCTTCCGTATCCGAAGCACCAAGAACGTGGACGGCCGGGACATGGGCGAGCGGAAGCGACGCCGTCTTTCGGCGGCTACGCCATGACGGTGTAGGTGGGCGAGGCGACTACCCCACTTCCTCGATTTTCACCTTGTCCGGATAGAAGGCGAGATGGCCGGAAATCTCCGTCATCGCGGGAAAGGGCGTCTCGTAGGTCCAGATCGCGTTGTCGAGCGTCTTGCCGTCGGCCTTGATGCTGTAATAGCTGGCGTCCCCCTTATAGGGGCAATGGGTGGTGCGCTCGGTGCGCTCCAGCAGCGCCATATTGGCATCCTCCCGCGGCACATACTGCACCGCTGGATATTTGGCTTCCTTCAGCGTCAGCGCCTTGGCGCTCTCCGCGATCACGATATCGCCCGCGGTCACGCGGACGCGCCGGGGGTTTTGGGTGATGGTGATGGGGTGGTCGGGCCCTGGAAGCTTCATGATTTCACGCCTTTTCGATCGATCTGCCGCGCGCGGCACTTTGTCGTGCCTTTATCCTGATGGGATCACGGATATAGTGCCTGAAGGCGTGACGTAGAAGACCGTTCACGCTAAGTTTGGCCCGCCGGCAAGTTTGGCTTTCAGATCCGGACCCCGGCAGCGAATCGACGCCGAACGACACCAGAAGGAGCGAGACCCGAATGCCAATGGACGCCCACGATATCGAGGCGATGATCAAGGCAGCGATCCCCGATGCCGAGGTGACGATCCGTGACCTCGCCGGCGATGGCGACCACTATGCCGCGACCGTGATCTCGGAATCCTTCCGCGGCAAGTCCCGCGTCCAGCAGCACCAGATCGTCTATCAGTCGCTGCAAGGCCAGATGGGCGGCGTGCTGCATGCGCTGGCGCTGCAAACCGGGGTGCCAGGTACTTGACTGCTCTTGATCTGACGAGCACCTGATCTGATCGCACGACGGGGGAACGGTCATGGCTGCGGACAATTCGCGCGGTGCGATGTTTCGCGTGATCGTGCCGAACCAGCCCAGCCGCGTCACCAATGCCGAGCTGTTCTTCGACCTCGTCTTCGTCTTCGCCGTCACCCAAGTCTCGCACACCCTGCTGCACCACTTCACGCCGCTCGGCGCGGTCGAGGTCACGCTGCTGTTTCTCGCGGTGTGGTGGGTGTGGGTCTACACCGCCTGGGTCACCAACTGGCTCAACCCCGATCTGACGCCCGTCCGCATCCTGATCTTCCTGATGATGCTGGGCGGCCTGGTGCTGTCGACGACGATTCCGACCGCCTTCGACGGTCGCGGCCTCTGGTTTGCCGTCGCCTACGCGACCATGCAGGTCGGACGTACCGCCTTCTGGCTGTTTGCAACCCCGCGCCATCGCACCGCGGTCAGGCACAACTCGATCCGCATCCTGGTTTGGCTCTCCTGCTCGGCGATCTTCTGGATCCTCGGCGGCCTGGCCCATGGGGAGGAGAGGCTGTGGTTCTGGATCGTCGCGCTGACAATCGAATATGTCTCGCCCGCCGTTCGCTTCTGGGTGCCGAAGCTGGGGTTCTCGTCAGTCGAGGCCTGGGCCGTCGAGGGCGGCCACATGGCCGAACGCTGCGCCGGATTCATCATCATCGCGCTCGGTGAGGCCGTCGTCGTCAACGGTGCGACTTTTGCAGAGCTGGACTGGACATCCGACAACATCCTTGCCTTCGTCTCGGCGTTCGTCGGCAGCATCTCGATGTGGTGGATCTATTTCCACAAGGGCGCGGAGGCCGGCTCCGAGCGGATCTCGAAGACCGCCGAATCCGGCCGGCTGGCGCGGCTCGCCTATACCTATCTGCACATGCCGATCGTCGCCGGCATCATTCTGACCGCCGTCTCGGACGAACTGGTGCTGAAGCATCCGACCGGCCACTCGGATCTGCGAACGATCATCAGCACCGTCGGTGGCCCGCTGGTGTTCCTGGTCGGCACCGTCCTGTTCAAGCACGCGATCCGCGGGTTTCTCCAGCTCTCGCACGGCATCGGCATCATTCTGCTGCTGGTGCTGTGGTGGTTCGCCGCCGATCTGTCGCCGCTCTGGCTGTCGGTTGTGACCAGCGTGATCATGATCGTCGTCGCAGTGTGGGAGTCGGTGTCGCTGGGGTCGAAGCCGGAAGAGGCCGGAGAGCATTGAACCGCCGGCTGCGGGGAGGCGTCTAATCGCAAACCCTCCTCGCCATGGCAGGCCTTTGTGAAACTCCGTCTCGCTCTGTTGCTGGCATGCTGCGCAATATTGACCGCGCCGATTGCAAGCGCCGCAGGCCCGAGCCCGATCGACGAGCTCCGGCAGAATTTTACGGTCGGCGGGGAGCCGGTCCCGCCGAACATTTTCCGCGATATGGGCGACGGTGATCTTGCCGATTCCGGCAGCATCATCGTCACGATCGATGTCAAGGCAGCGACCGGCAGCAATCTCTATGCCGATCCGATCAGGCGCAACAGCACCTGGATCGCGCAGAGCAGGGCGAGCCCGGGTGACAAGGCTCTCACCGAGGAGGAGGCTTATCGCTACATCGGGATGACCGCGAACAAGCTGCTTGTCGTCACCACGAGTTACAGCGGTGGCGGGTCAGGCGTGTTCTATTCGCTGCATGTTCTCACGGCCGAACCGGTGCGCGCCTTCGACAGCGAGGGCAAGCGCTACGAGCGATTGAACGTTACCACAATCCGCAGCGTCGCCCTTGGCGACCGCTGGAATGGCGACGTCCGGATCGACGGCAACGCTATTCTGATCACGACGACGGGCGGTCTGCCGGCCGGTCAGGCGCGCAAGCCCTCAACCATGACCATCAGGGCCGAGCGGCCCTAAAGCATGATCCGGAAAAGTGCGAAGCGGTTTTCCGATAAGATCATGCTCAAACAACAAGCTAAAGCGCGATGACGATTCATCCTAATCTCATCGCGCTTTAGGGGCGCAAGTTTACTCCGCAGCCTCCAGCGCGTGCACCGAGAACATCTTGGCCGCATCCGTCCAGCTCTCGCGCACCCGCCAGCCGGCGCCCTGCGCCAGCGCGGCGAAGCGCTCGAGGCTGTATTTGTAACTGTTCTCGGTGTGAATGCTCTCGCCGGCCCGGAACGAGAAGCTCGTGCCGAGCAGGCGCGCGGTCTGGCTCTTCTTGCTGATCAGATGCATCTCGATCCGGTGCCGCTCGCGATTGTAGATCGCGCGATGGGTGAAGGCGGAAAGGTCGAAATTGCCGCCGAGCTCGCGGTTGATCCGCACCAGCACATTGAGGTTGAAGCGGGCGGTGACGCCAGCGGCATCGTTATAGGCGTCGTGCAGCACGCGCTCTTCCTTTTCGAGGTCGGCGCCGATGATCATCTGCGCGCCTCGGCCGAGAATCTCGCGAGCGCTCTTGAGGAAGGCCTGGGCCTGCTCCGGCTCGAAATTGCCGATGGTCGAGCCGGGGAAGAACCCGACCTTGGGCATCGATGCGACCGCCTTGGGGAGCTCGAACGGCGTGGTAAAGTCGGCCGCCACCGGATAGATGCCGAGCGACGGAAAGTCCCGCTTGAGGCCGTTCGCCTGCGCCTTCAGGAAATCGCCGGAGATGTCGACGGGCACATAGGCCGCGAACTTGCACTGATTGAGCAGCAGGCGGACCTTCGTCGTCGCGCCGGCGCCGAACTCGACCAGCGCCGCGTGCTCCGGAATGATTTTTGCGATCTCGCTGCCGCGTTCCTTCAGGATCGCAAGCTCGGTGCGCGTCGGATAATATTCCGGCAGGCGCGTGATCGCCTCGAACAATTCCGATCCGGTGGCGTCGTAGAAATATTTCGGCGACAGCTTCTTCGGCTGCTGCGACAGGTCCTCGATGGCCTCGCGGGCGAAGGCGGTGGTCTGCTCGTCGGGAAGATGGGCTTCGGCCAAAGCGCTGGCGTGCACATTCATGATACTCTCCTGAACGCGCTGTCCGGCGCGCATTTGTCGTCGGATAGAATTTTACGCGTAGTCGGCGAGCCGCAATCCCGTGAACTGCCAGCGGTGGTGCGGATAGAAGAAGTTGCGGTATGTGACACGGCTGTGACCAGCGGGCGTTGCGAGCGAGGAGCCGCGCAGCACCAGCTGGTTGACCATGAACTTGCCGTTGTACTCGCCAAGCGCGCCTTCGATGGCGCGATAGCCGGGGTAGGGCGCGTATGAGCTGCGGGTCCACTGCCAGACGATGCCGAAGGCGTCGTTGAGCTGGCCGGCGCGCGCGGCGACCTCCCACTCCATCTCGGTCGGCAGATGCTTTCCCGCCCAGCGTGCGAAAGCGTCGGCCTCGTAATAGCTGATGTGGCAGACCGGCGCGTCGGGATCGATCGGCTTGATGCCGGCCAGCGTCATCACGTGCCATTGGCCGTCGATCTCGCGCCAATGGCCCGGGGCCTGCCAGTCCTCTTTGCTGGCGGCAGCAAAGCCGTCCATCAGCCACAGCGTTGCGGTCGCGTAGCCGCGATCGCGCATGAAGGCGAGCCATTCGCCATTGGTGACGAGATTGCGTGCGATCTGCACCGGGCCGACGAGGGCGCGATGCGCGGGCTTCTCGTTGTCGAAATGAAAGCTGTCGTCGACATGGCCGACGGTGTGGATGCCTTCGTTCAGCGTCAGCCAGTCCTCGGCCGTTCGCGTCGCGACCGGGAAGCGCCAGTCTGGATTGTAGGCCGGATAGACCGGGTTCTGCGCAAACGCGTGCAGGATGTCGGCGAACATCAATTCCTGATGCTGCTGCTCGTGATTAAGCCCGACCTCGACCAGCGGCGCGATGGCTCGGAGCCTGTCCTCACCGGCCTCGCGAAAGAACTTCACGACCGCCGCATCGACATAGCGACGATAGGCGCCGACCTCGTCGGCACTCGGCCGCGTGATGTCACCGCGGTGATTCCGGGCATGACGGGGGCCGGCGCTGACGTAGTAGGAATTGAACAGGAACGCGAAATCGGGGTGAAACGGCCGGTAGCTGGGGGCGTGCTCGCCTAGCAAAAACTGCTCCCAGAACCAGGTGGTGTGGGCGCGGTGCCATTTCGCTGGGCTCGCATCCGGCATCGACTGGATCTGCTGGTCCTCGGGCGAGAGGGGGGCGGCTCGGCGCTCGGTCTCGTTGCGGACGGCGAGAAAGGCGTCTTCCAGCCGCTGGGCGAGGTTGCCTGAGGCGGAGGACGGTGACGAAAGCGGGGCGGCGGCCGTAGCTGAGGCTTGTTTCGTCACGTTTTTCTCCAGACAGAACAAGAGAACGTTGTTTGCGTTGCCCGGTTCCAAAACCAAGGTTCGTCCTAGATAGGGGCTCCGTTACGGTATGAAAGTCCTCCCCGGCGATGATATTCGTGCCATCATGCAATAGAGGCAGGGCTGCCCAGGCCGGCTGCTCAGGGCCGGTCGCCGCCATTTTACTTTGGATGCACAACGGTTTGGGCTACATATATAGCCAAGTATCGGGTTAGATCGGCTGAGCCGGCCCGGAGTGATTGTTGAGGGCTCCGCCCCAGAAGGAAACGGATATGAGCATCGCGGAATTCATCGCCAACGAAGTGAAGTCGAACGACGTGGTTCTGTTCATGAAGGGTACGCCGCAATTTCCGCAGTGCGGTTTCTCCGGCCAGGTCGTCCAGATCCTCGACCACATCGGCGTCGGCTATAAGGGCCTCAACGTCCTCGAATCCGCAGAACTGCGCAACGGCATCAAGGACTATTCGAACTGGCCGACCATCCCGCAGCTCTATGTGAAGGGCGAGTTCGTCGGCGGTTGCGACATCATCCGCGA
The DNA here is from genome assembly GCF_000938255.1 of Bradyrhizobium sp. LTSP849. Lineage (GTDB taxonomy): Bacteria > Pseudomonadota > Alphaproteobacteria > Rhizobiales > Xanthobacteraceae > Bradyrhizobium. Next base: position 333,030 of record NZ_JYMR01000051.1, read on the forward strand.
GATGTTCCAGGCTGGCGAATTGCAGCAGCTCTTGTCCGAGAAGGGCGTCGCTGTCGCGGCCTGACGCTTGACCACGCTGACGCGCCGGATCGGCGGCGCCGAGCTCGAGGTCATTGTCGCTGATATTACCACGCTGAGCGTTGACGCCATCGTCAACGCTGCCAACTCGTCGCTCCTTGGCGGGGGCGGCGTGGATGGTGCAATCCATCGGGCGTCCGGGCCCGAGCTCGTCGCCGAATGCCGCATGCTCCACGGCTGCAAGACGGGCGACGCCAAGATCACCAAAGGCTACCGGCTCAAGGCCGCCCATGTGATCCACACAGTCGGACCAGTCTGGAACGGCGGCACGCTGGGCGAAGACGATCTGCTCGCCTCCTGCTATCGCAGTTCGATGGAGTTATGCCGGAAGCATGAGGTGACTTCGGTGGCATTCCCCGCAATTTCGACCGGCATTTTCCGCTTTCCTGCCGACCGGGCCGCGAAGATCGCGATCCGCACAATGATCGAGACCCTGCCGACTGCGCCCTCGGTCGCCCAAATCATATTTTGCTGCTTCTCGGAGACGAGCGCCGCTCTTCACACGGACGTTTTGGCGCGGCACGGCAGCCCTTGTGCCGACTGACGCGGTCAGTACACTCCGCCGGCCCATGTTCCGGGGAGGGGATATGAATTTGCATTTTGGACTTCGCTCGCTTGTCTGCGGCGCACTGGTATCGCTCGGCGCGATATCGCTGGTGCGGGCGGAGGGCACCTACGAAATTCCAGCCGGCGCGCATTTCAACCAGGACAAGCTCGCCAAGGTCAGTGAGTTCTTCAAGAACGAGGTCGCGACCGGCAAGATCCCCGGCGCGATGGTGTTGATCCAACAGCACGGCAAGCCGGTCTATAAGGAATCGTTCGGCGTACAGGATGTGGTGAGCAAGGCGCCGCTTACGGACAAGACCATCTTCCGTCTGTTTTCGATGACCAAGGCGATCACCGCCGTGGTCTCGATGCAGCTCCTGGAAGAAGGCAAGATCAAACTCGACGATCCCGTCTCAAAGTACATTCCGTCCTTTGCCAATATGAAGGTCGGCGTCGAGAAGAAAGCCGATGACGGCACCAAGTCGCTCGAACTCGTGCCACTGAGCCGGCCGATGACGGTGCACGACTTGATGACGCACACCTCCGGCGTCACCTACGGCTTCTATGGCGACAGCCTGGTCCGCAAGGCCTATCGCGACGCCAACATCTACGCCGGCGATTTCGATCTCGCCGAATTCGCCGAGCGGATCGCAAAACTGCCGCTGCACAATCAGCCGGGCGGGCTCTGGCAATACGGCCATTCCACCGACATCCTGGCGCGGGTGATGGAGGTCGCGACCGGCAAGTCCCTGCTGACGATCGAGCGCGAGACGCTTCTTGATCCCCTGGGAATGAACGACACCCGCTTCCTGGTCACCGATCCCGAAAAGCAGAAGCTGATGGCGCAGCCGTTGCCAACCGACAGCGACTTCCGGGTCGGCCGCGAGAACGATCCGACCAAGGTCAAGAAATGGGAGTCCGCCAGCGGCGGCATGGTCTCGACCATGGGCGACTATACGCGCTTCGTACAGATGCTGCTCAATGGCGGATCGTTCGATGGCAAGACCTATCTGAAGCCCGAGACCTTCAAGTTGATGACCAAGGATCACATCGGCCCTGGCTCCGGCGTCGATCGCGATTATTTCTACTTCCCCGGTGACGGTTTCGGCTTTGGGCTCGGACTTGCGGTCCGCACCGATCCCGGCAATGCCAAGCCGCCGCCGCCCGGCGATCTCGGTGAACTGAAATGGGACGGCGCGTCCGGCTGCTATTTCGTGATCGATCCCAAGCAGGACATGTTCTTCGTCCTGCTCGAGCAGACCCCGACCGAGCGCCAGCGCGTGCAGCGGACATTGAAGCAACTGGTCTATGAATCCATGGAGAATTGACATGCGCGGGCGCCGCGCGCTGATCGCGGCGCTCGTGCTTCTGTTCGGCGTAGTCGGTGCGCAAGCAGGCTCCGAGGGACGGGGCGCGCATACGCTCTCGCCCGAAGGGCTGGCAAAAGTCTCCGACTACATCAGGAACGAGATCGCGACCGGCAAGTTTCCGGGTGCGATTATGCTGCTCCAGCAGCACGACAAGCCGGTCTATTACGAAAATTTCGGGGTCCGCGACGTCGCGACCGAGATTTCGATGAGCGCGGACACGATCTTCCGGCTCTATTCGATGTCGAAGCCGATCACGTCAGTCATGGCGATGATGCTGGTCGAGGAGGGCAAGCTCTCGCTCGACGATCCCGTCTCGAAATATATTCCGGCCTTTGCCGACATGAAGGTCGGCGTCGAGAAGAAGGCCGAGGATGGCAAGGTCGCGCTGGCGCTGGAGCCGCTCAATCGTCCGGTCACGATCAAGGATTTGATGCGCCACACCTCCGGGCTGCCTTACGGCTATTATGGCGGCGGCAAGGTGCGTGAGCTCTACGCCGACGCGAACCTCTTCCACAGTAATCTCACCAACGCCGAATTCGCTGCGAAGATCGCCACGCTGCCGTTCGTCGAGCAGCCCGGCACGATGTGGGACTATGGCTACTCCACCGACATACTGGGCCGCGTCGTCGAGGTAATTTCCGGAAAAACGCTGCTCCAGTTCGAGAAGGAGCGGCTGCTCGATCCGCTCGGCATGACCGAGACCGCGTTCTACGTCGCCGATCCCACGAAATTCCCGCGCATTGCCGAGCCGATGCCGGATGACCGCAACATCAGTCCGACGACGCAGGTTCGCGACCCCAGGCTGCCGCTGAAATGGGAATCGGGCGGTGGCGGTCTCGTCGGCACGATCGGCGACTACGCCCGTTTCGCACAGATGCTGCTGAATGGCGGCAGCTACGAAGGCCGGCGCTACCTTAAGCCCGAGACTATCGCGCTGATGGCGTCGGATCATGTCGGACCCGAGACCAAGATCGCGCGCGACCAGAACTATTATCCGGGCGCAAGCTCGGGCTTCGGCCTCGGCTTCGCGGTGCGCACTTCGGTGCCGGAGGGAACCTCCTGGCCGCTCGGCGAATATCGCTGGGACGGCGTCGGCGGCACCTTCTTCTTCATCGATCCCGAGGACGATCTGTTCGGGATCTTCATGGTGCAGACCCCGTCACAGCGCGGCCGGATTCAGTTGGCGCTGAAGACGCTGATCTATCAGGCGATGGGGCGGTGATCTCAAGCCATTTGCGACGTGCGTAGCCCGGATGGAGCGAAGCGCAATCCGGGACCGCTGCCGATGTGTCCCCGGATTTCGCTGCGCTCCATCCGGGCTACGGGACCTACGCCCCGCGCACGATCTCGCGGACGTAGCCAATGGCTTCCTCGATCATCGCCGCATTGACGTCGAGATGGGTGCAGGCGCGGATGCGGCCGTCCATCATCGCAAGCGTCACGCCGCGCTGGCGGAGTGCGGCGACCATCTTGTCGCCTGCGACGCCAGCGCCGTCGGGCTTGAAGAACACGAGATTGGTCTCGGGCTCCTGCACCTCGACGCCTGCGATCTGCGACAGCCCGCGGGCGAGTGCGCGAGCATTGGCGTGGTCGTCGGCGAGACGGTCGACGTGATGGTCGAGCGCATAGATGCAGGCAGCCGCACAGACGCCGGCCTGCCGCATCGAGCCGCCGAGGCGCTGCTTCCATTGCCAGACCGCGTCGATGAAGGCGCGCGAGCCCGCGAGCACGCCGCCGATCGGCGCACCCAGGCCCTTCGAGAAGTCGATCCAGGCCGAATCCCAGCCCGCTGTCATGTCGCGCGGGGAGATGCCGCTCGCCACCGTGGCGTTCAAGAGGCGCGCGCCGTCCATGTGGGTGACGAGACCATGTTGCTTGGCGATCGCGACGATCTCGTCGAGCGCTGTTTTCTTCCAGATGGTGCCGCCGCCGATATTGGCGGTCTGCTCGACGCTGACGACCGTCTGCGGCGGCTGGTAGCGCGTGCGCGGATGTAGCGCCTTGCGGAACGTCTCCGGCGTGAACTGGCCGTCGGGGCCCTTCAGCTGCGTGACCTGGAAGCCGCCGATCGCCGCATGCGCGCCGCCTTCGCGGGCGATGATGTGCGCGCTCTCATGCGCCAAAATCTCGTCGCCGGGGCGGCAATGCACCAGCGTGGCGGTGACGTTGCACATCGTGCCTGACGGCATGTAGACCGCAGCTTCCTTGCCGAGCAGCTCCGCGACGCGCGCGCACAGCGCATTCACGGTTGGATCGTCGCCGACTTGCTCGTCACCGACCTCGGCGCGCGCCATCGCCTCGCGCATTGCAGGCGTCGGCTTGGTCTGCGTGTCCGAGAGCAGATTGATGCGCACCGGCGGCGCCTTGGGATCGATCGGGGGAGGGGTGTAGAGCATGCCTAATCTCGCGTTATCTAGTCGAACAATTGCGGTCTGATGTCTTGCGCGCCATGAATAATGGCACGGATTTCGACGTGGTGGAGTTGCACGGTGTAGAAGATCAGATGGGATTGGAAGCGAAAACGTCGATAGCCGACCGCTAGTTCATCTACTTGCTGGCCGACAAGGGGGAAGTCGGCGAGAAGTCCGAAGGAGCGGATCAGACCGGCATAATAAGCCTCAGCCTGATACTTGCCGAAGCGGCTCTCGGTGAAGTCGTAAATGTCGATCAGATCGGCCCGGGTACGCTCCGATAACCGATACTCAGCCATGGCGGCGTTGGGCGACGCGTTGCCGGGCGGCGGCGAGGATGTCGTCCGGCGTGTCCGAGGTGAAGTTGTTGCAGTCGGGCTGGGCGAACAGCTCCTGATATCGGCGAACCTGCTCGTCGCGGGGCAGCTTGGCCCATGCCTCAAGCTCGGCCTCTGTTGGCGTTGCCGAGGGAGCGATGTTAGCGAGTTGGTTGGTCGTCTGGGACATCGACAGTACGTTACCACAACAAAAAGGCCCCGGAAACCGGGGCCTTTGAGCGATAGATTTACCGAATGATCAGCGCGAATAGAATTCGACGACCAGATGGGGCTCCATCTGCACCGGGAACGGCACGTCGGAGAGGGCGGGGATGCGCACGTATTTTGCGGTCATCTTGCCGTGGTCGACTTCGAGATAGTCGGGCGTGTCGCGCTCGGGGAGCTGGCTGGCTTCGAGGACGTGGGCAAGTTGCTTGGAAGCTTCCTTGACCTCGATCACGTCGCCGACCTTGAGCAGGTAGCTCGAGATGTTGACCTTGCGGCCGTTCACCTTGATGTGGCCGTGGTTGATGAACTGGCGGGCGGCGAAGATTGTGGAGACGAACTTGGCGCGGTACACGACCGCGTCGAGACGACGCTCGAGCAGGCCGATCAGGTTCTCGCCGGTGTCGCCCTTGAGGCGGCTCGCCTCGACATAGATGCTGTGGAACTGACGCTCGCTGATGTTGGCGTAGTAGCCCTTCAGCTTCTGCTTGGCGCGGAGCTGCACGCCGAAGTCGGAGAGCTTGCCCTTGCGGCGCTGGCCGTGCTGGCCGGGGCCGTATTCGCGGCGATTGACGGGGCTCTTCGGGCGGCCCCAGATGTTCTGGCCCATACGGCGGTCGAGTTTGTACTTGGCTTCACTGCGCTTAGTCATCGCGTCCTCTTTGATTTCATGGTTTGAGGAAACGCGCCCTCCTGTGTGACAGACCTAGGTCCGGCACCGACAGGTCCGATCCCCAAAGCATAGGAGGCAGGACCACGGGTCGCGAAACGCTTCGCGGGCCGAAATCGGCCCGCGAGCAGGGGGCTTTTAGGAGAGTTTGGGCTGTCCTGTCAATGCGACTGGCCCCGAAATCAGGTCCCGACCGCCCGAATCGGCTTCGGCCCGGCCGCGCGCAATTCGGCAGCGATTTCAGTGTTCAGCACCTGTTCCAGCCGGGTCAGGACCCGGGCGATCGGGGCAGCGTCGGTCACCCTGTGATCCCAGCGGATCACGACATGGATGGTCTGGTCAGGTTCCACCACCCCGTAGCTGACGATAAAGGGGCCGGGAGTGATGGGGTGCAGCTCGCCGCCGCCATAGGCGGCCACGGAGCTCACCGCAAAGCTGCCAAACCAGTTGCCCCGCTGCCGGCCGAAATTCAGCCCCACCGCCCAGGATAGCCATCGCAGCGGCTGGGGCAGGCGGGTCGCCCGCATGATCTTGCGGAACATCGGGACATCAGCGATCGGTGCCGTCTTGGCGTGCCGGATCTCGGCATCGACTTCGGCCAGCGACATGGCCTCCGGGGCTGCGATTCGCTGCGGCAGCACGCATTCCTCGCCGTCCTCGAGCCGGGCGATCGCGACCAGTGCCACGCTCTTGGGGAGCTCGTAGAGCGTTGGCCATGGCCATTTGGCGTAGACCGTGCGCAGGACCGGCTCATCCCTTGCAACCAGCGCGAAGGCTTTGACGAACATGGCGGCCCAGCCGGCTGGTGCGGCTGCCCCGGCACGGGCCTCGAGCAGCGGGCGGATATTGAGCGGGCGGGACAGCGACACGAAGGGCACACCCATCGAGGCGCGCATGAGGTCGATAATCAGGCGACGCGGTTGCGAAATGTTCTTTGGTTGACCGCGCATCGTTCTCCGGTTCCCGGGGACTGAAATTAGAGCGGCGAGGGGGGCTCCCGCTCGCCGCCTGCTCTAGCACGAACCAACCCGCCTGCGCCCGGTCGGTTCGCCGTATCAAGGCGCCGGCGAGGCCAGCTTGGTGCTGTAGAAAGCATAAATTGATATTATTTTCAATGACTTATCTCCGTAAATCTCCGGCTTCGCCTCGATCACTAACACCGCTTAGCGCTTGATCCCCTCGAACGCCGCCATGATGCCGCGCTGGAACAGCGACCAGTCGAAGCCGAGCGCGATCGCGCGGTAGCCGCGGTCGACCAGGGCGTTGGCTTGATCTGCAGTGCGCGCCACGCCGCCGATCGGCACGCCGCTCTTGAGGATGCCGGCTTCAGCCCGCGCGATCAGCTCCAGCAATTCCGGATCGTCCATCTGGCCGCGCTTGTTGATGGAGGTGGCGAGATCGCCGGGACCGATCACCGCGACGTCGATGCCGGGCGTCGCCATGATCTCGTCGATGCGGTTGACGGCGTCGACATGCTCGATGGTGATCATGCAGATCATCTCGTCATCGGCCGCGGCCATGTAGTCGGGCATCGACTGGCCCCAGCGGAACGGCGCGTGGAACGGCCCCCAGAGCCGATCGCCGCGCGGCGGGTAACGTACGCTGCGCACCGCCTTCTCGGCGTCGGCGCGATTGGTGATCATCGGAAAGTTGATACCGAAGGCGCCGATGTCCATCGGCGCCTTGGCAAGCCATGGCTCGTTCGCCGCGATCCGCACCAGCGGCGTGCAGGGCGTGCCGGTCGTGGCGGCGATCATCGCATGCGCTTCGGTGAGCCCGATCGGCCCGTGTTCGAGATCGACGATGATCCAGTCGAGCGAGCGCGCCATGATCTGCACGGTCTGCACGCTCGGGATCGTCGCGATCGCACCGAAGGCGGGGCGGCCCTCGCGCCACAATTGGCGGAGACGGTTGAGCGGCGTAGTCGGGACCGACATGGGATGACCTGCGCGGAGATGACGACGGCGCAACCTAGCAGCGCGCCCTGAACCCGGAAAGTCAGGTCGGCGCGCGGCCGCCGAAGAACGGCGTCAGTGCTGCCGCGAGACTGTGCGCGCGGTTCGAGGTGAAGATCATCTCGGCGCCTGATTGCACGATGCCGCCCGTGTGCGGGCCGAGCAGGTCCGAAACGCGGCGGGCGATCGCGGGCGCCGGATCGATCCAGTCGACTGGCCAGGGTGCGAGCTTTTCCAGTCGATCGAGCAGCAGCGGGTAATGCGTGCAGGCGAGCACCAGCGTGTCGGTGCGTGCGCCCGCGTCGTTGGCATCGCCGACGAAGCAGGGGATGAGCTCGGCGAGGATGTCGCCGTCGGCGATTGCTTGGCCGCTGAGTGCGGCTTCGGCCAGCGAAGCGAGCTCGGGCGAGCCGACCAGCGTGACCTCGCAGCCTTGCGCAAAATCGCGGATCAGCGCCTTGGTGTATTCGCGCTTCACCGTGCCCTTGGTGCCGAGCACCGAGACGCGGCGCGTTTTCGACTGCGCGCAGGCCGGCTTGATCGCCGGCACCGTGCCAACGAAGGGCACGGAATAGGCGGCGCGCAAATGCGACATCACCAGGGTGGAGGCGGTGTTGCAGGCGATGACGATGAGATCGGGATCGTGCGTGCCGATCAGCTCGCCCATCAGCGGCACCACGCGGGCGATGATCTCGTCCTCGCTATGGTGGCCATACGGGAAGAAGGCGTCGTCAGCGACGTACACGTAATGCGCGTCCGAGCGCGCGGCCACGACCTCACGCAGCACGGTGAGCCCGCCAAGGCCGGAATCGAACACCAGGATCGTCGGGGAATAAGTCACGTCCTCACCCTATCTCTGCATGGTTACCATTCGGTTTTTTGGGCCGTTTTGCGGCGTCCAGCCCGGGAGGCCGATTTGGAACGATTCCATTTCACGACTGCCGCATGTTCCCGCTATCAGCAGCCATGCTGCGCTGCGGTTTTGGGACATCCGCAAATTTTCGGGGAGCCGACATGATCAGAAACACGAAGGCCGGCTGGGGCAGCGTCGCCCGGGGGCTGCACTGGGTTTTGGCGCTGGCGATCATCGGCATGATCGGCTTCGGCTGGTGGATGAATCACATCCCGGCGCGTCCCGACAAGTTCTTCTATCGCTCGATCCATGCCGATATCGGTTACATGATCCTGCTGCTCACCGTGCTGCGTTTGGTCTGGCGCGCCATCAACCCGACGCCGGCACTGCCAGCCGAGACCTCGCGTTGGCAGAAGATCGCCGCCCATGTCAGCCATGGCGCGCTCTATCTCGTCGTCATCCTGGTCGCGACGCTGGGTTGGGCGCATTCCGGTGCGCGCTCGCCCAATTACTCGGATTTCTTCGGCCTGTTTCACGTGCCGCAATTCACCTCTCCGGACAAGGCGGCGGCGGACGCCTATGAGGACCGCCACATCTTCTTTGCCTATGTGCTGCTGGCGCTGATCGGGGTTCACGTGATTGCCGCCCTCTGGCACCACTTCATCTGCCGCGACCGCGTCGTGGCGCGCATGGTGACGGACGAGGCGGGGTAGGAGGCTGCGCGCGCAATGACGGAGTGCGCGGAACTTCCCCGAGCTTCCCGCATTAGAACGGTTCACTCACGTGTGGCCGTCATTCCGACGCCCGGCGCGAGAGCGGTGCCGGAGTAGGGCGCCATCTCGCCGAACGCACGATCCGAGGCTGGTGGCGGGCAGATGGCAGATTGCGAGACGAAACTTCTGTGTTGTTGAGTGGGGCACAAGTGGGACTGCGCGAAGAGCTGCCTCAATCCCTTGCCGGTGTGTTCATCACGGCCGAACTGGGCCGGCGAGCCTCCACGCCGCGCAATCACCTGCGCGAGAAGCTCGCGATTCAGGATATCGCCGACCGCATGTCGGACCAGCCGAAGCAGATCCTGCCGCAGCTCGTTAAGCTCGCCATGGAGATCTCCGGCGCAGAATCCGCCGGCATCAGCATCCTCGAACAGGACAAGGAGCTGTTCCGCTGGTTCGGCCTTGCGGGCGTTCTCGCCGCCTTCGAAGGCGCGACCACGCCGCGTAACGACAGCCCCTGCGGCGTCTGTCTTGATTTCGACGGGCCGATCCTGATGGACCGCCCGGAGCGGGTCTATGCGTGGATCGCGGACGCGAACATCACCGTGCCGGAGGTGCTGCTCGTGCCTCTGCGGGTCAAGGGCAGTGGTGCCATAGGCACGCTATGGCTGGTTGCGAAGGAGCCGGGGTACTTCGATCTCGGCCACGTCCAGGCCACGACGGAATTGGCCGCGTTTGCGGGCGTGGCCTTGCGCATGATCCAGACCGAGGAACGGCTGAATCAGTCGCTCCACGCGCAGGAAGTGCTGACGCGAGAAATGAGCCATCGCGTCAAGAACCTGTTCGCGCTCACGGCCAGCATGATCCGCATGAGCAATCGGACCTCGAGCTCGCAGGCGGAGCTGGCCGACAAGCTGACCGGCCGCGTGCTCGCGCTCGCCGATGCGAACGCGCTGGTGCGACGGCAGTTCGGTGCGGGCGCACCTGACGGCGTGGGGCTCGAAGAGCTGATTGTGCGGATTTTGCGTCCGCACGAGCATATGCGCTCGATCGTTCGCGGGCCGGCATTGCCGGTCGGCGAGCGCGCAACCAACAATATCGCGCTCGTGTTCCATGAACTGGCGACCAATGCCGCTAAATATGGTGCATTGAGCTCTGAGGGCGGAACGGTGAGGGTGACCTGGACCATCGCGGATCAGGATTTGCATCTCGTTTGGCAAGAGAGCGGCGGCCCGTTGGCCTCACCGCCTGCCTCGCAAGGGTATGGGTCGCGCCTGGTCGCCGCGACGGTCTCCGGCCTCAGCGGCAAGCTTGATTATGATTGGGCGCGCCAAGGCCTCAAGGCCGAGATGCGCTTTCCTCTCGCATCAATGCAGGCTTGAGCGTGGGTTCTGTTCAGCAGTTGAAAAAGCCGGTGGTGCTGGTCGTCGAGGACGATCCGCTTCAGATGATGATTGCCGGCGACCTCGTTGAGGATGCACTGGCGCCGATCTTCGCGCAGAACGCCGATGAGGCGATCGTCATGCTGGAAGGCCGCGACGATATCCGGATCGTGCTGACCGATGTCGACATGCCCGGCTCGATGGATGGCCTGCGTCTGGCCGCGATCGTGCGGAATCGCTGGCCCCCGATCCAGCTGGTCGTCGTCTCCGGACACATGCTGCTCGAGCATGCCGAGCTTCCGGAGCGAAGCCGGTTCTTCAACAAGCCCTATGCACCGGATAAGATGATCGGGGCGCTGCGCAGCCTGGTCGCCTGACGGCGGGCCGCGCGGAGTTCTGCCCGCTGGAGACGCCCATGCTCACCGTTCATCACCTCGGCAAATCGCAATCCGAACGCATCGTCTGGCTCTGCGAGGAGCTCGAGATCCCCTACGAGCTGAAGCACTATACGCGCGATCCCGTGACCATGCTGGCGCCGCCGGACTACAAGGCGCTGCATCCGATCGGGGCTGCGCCCGTCATCATCGACGGCGAGCTCGTGCTCGCCGAATCCGGGGCCATCGTTGACTACATCCTTGCCAAATACGGCCACGGCCGCCTCGTGCTCCGCGCCGACGATCCCGATTTCGTGCAATTCCTGTACTGGTTTCACTTCGCCAACGGCACGCTGCAAGCCGGCATGGGCCGGTTGATGATTCTGAACCGACTCAAGCTCGCCGAGGACAATCCGATGCTGCTTGCGACCAGGGTGCGCATCGACCGCATCTTCGATCTGGTCGATGCGCGCGTGCGCGATGCCGAATATCTGGCGGGCAGCGCCTTCACCACCGCCGACATCATGATGGGCTTCTCGCTCACCACGATGCGCTACTTCCAGCCTTATGAACTCGCGCGTTGCCCGAACGTGGTCAGTTATCTCGGCCGGATCGGCGCACGGCCAGCCTATCGGCGCGCGATGGAGAAGGGCGATCCGGGCATGGCGCTGCTCTTGAGCTGAGCGGCAGAACCAGGTCCGCGGAGCCGGATCACGCAGTCCTGTTCGTGGTCGCTGACCGCGCCGCGGTTACCTGCTTCTGCAAGCGATCGATGTTTTGCAGGAGGCGCTGGCTGGTCAGCACCAGGAAATAATAGCCGAATTGCGGATCCTGAAAGTAGATCTCGAGCAACCGGTCATAGGTGATCGTCAGCACCTGTCCGTCCTCGATGCATTCGATCGTTCCGGTGCGCCGATTGTCCGGCGTCAGGAAGCCGAGCTCTCCCATCAGCGCGCCGGGCCCGATCTCGACGTTGATCTCCTTGACCAGGAACTTGCCGGTGACCGTCAGGAGCATTTCGTTGGCTGAATCGCCCAGCTTGAATAGCGTATCGCCGTGGCGATATTTGCGCTCGGTCATGAACGGCTTGAGCCATTCGATCGACATGTCGCCTTCTGCCGCATGTCGCGCCTTCTTGACCAACTTGAGCATCTGCCGCAGGCGTACGGCGTTGATCGGAAGCAGCAGCAGGTACAGGACGAACGTCGAGACATTGGCGGAGAGCGCACCGAAAATGGCGAAGAAGGCGCAGCCGATCATGTTGGCGACGCGCAGCGGCACCATCGTCCGCATCAAGAGGGTGGCGACGAAGAAGCCGGCCCCGACCGTGGCGAACATATTGGCTAGCGTAATGTTGTGGACAAAGATCTCCAGCAACCGATTGAAGATCGCGTCGTAGGTGACGTTGTTTGGATCGAGACCCATCTGGACCAGGATCTTCGCGATCCTGAGGTTATCCGTTGCCGCGTCGAGAATGCGGTCGAGGATCGACGAAATGTCTGCGCTGCCGGACGGCATGGTATGGTCCCTGCGTAAGGCTTTCAGTCCTGGTCGCTATTCTTGGTAGGTATAGCCGAAATCGAATGACGACCGCTTGAATGAAACCTCCGGCCGTCTTGTCGCAAGAGGCAAATTTTAGCCTGATCGGCGGTTTCGGCAATTGCCCGTTGGTTGCGCATATGGCCTAGGCGCGCCCGTGATTCGGGGGCGCCGGGTGCGGCTCGGGCGTCTTCGCGGGCGTCTTGGACGGACCTGGGCGCGGCGGAGCGCGGAGCGATCTCCGCCTCAGGGCTTGGCGGTGGGCTGGATGACCTGCTGTTCAACGAGGGTGAGGTGCCCGGGCAGCGCGCCGGCGCGGAGCAGCATGGCGACGCTGTTGGCCTCCTCGAGGGTGAAATTACCGGAGATCTGGACCGAGCCGCCGGTGATGGGCTCGCGGATCACGGGGGCGGAGATCACCTTGTCGTCGAGCACGATGGCGAAGGATCTGCCGACGTTCTCTTCCGTGACATGGGCGAGGCGCCGCGTGCCACGTCCGTTGAAGCGGAACGAGGCGACCGGGTCCTTGGTGCCGGCCGCAAAGCCGGGCGCCGCATAGTTGATGTCCGCGCCGTCGAGTACACTGTCCTTGGCGACCAGATAGGGCCGCTTGTCCTTGAAGCCGAGCAGGACTTCCGAGCCTTCGGGCGGCGTGCCGGATTGCGCCTGCTCCGGTGACATCGAGGCATCGACCAGGCGGAAGCTGACCTTGACCTTCCGGGCGAAGATCGCGGTGATGCGTTCCGGATCGGTCACGCCAGGCAGGAAGATGCGGATGCGGTCGGCCCCGTCAGGGACGATGCTGACAAGCTTGACGCCGGAATCCTTGAGGCGCTGCTCGATCATGGCGATGGAATCTTCGACGAGTTCATTCAGCCGTGTGGCGGATGCGGCATCGGTCGGTGCGAGCCTGGCCGCTCCGTCGCTGCCGTCAGTCACGGCGATCGCATGCGAGGGTAGTCCGTCCGCGGCTGAGGCGAGCTTGCGCGCGAGCTGATCGCGGCCTTTGGCGTCCGCGATCTTTACATCGACGCCGCCGTCGCGGATCGCAAGATTGGAGAAGGCGATATGGCCGTCGTGCAAGTTCTTGTAGACGTCGTCGCGCAGATCCGTGGCGACGCTCTCGCGCAGGCCAGAGCTGTCCACCTTGTAGATGATGCGTGACCCGCCCAGCTTTTCCATCTTGTCGCCGACGAAGGCCACGATCTTGGCGCGCATCTTGTCGAACTGGTCATCGGCGAGCGCGGCGCGCGGCAGGGCGATCGCGATGGCGATCGAAAGCATGACAGCGAGCCGTCCGGTTCGATTCCTCAGCGCCCTGGTCATGGTGTCCTCGCGTGTGGTGACGCGGCGCCGTTCCGCGAACCCGTTGCCAGTCCTTGGTCCGCGTATGATGCAGAGAGGTTCATCGTGCCTGGAAGATGTTTTGCGAAGAATAACCATATCAATACCTTATCCGTAACCGGGATACGTATTCGCGTAACCGGGATACACGTGATAGTTTGATGTCTCGCGGAGCGAGGCGAGCCAATGATCCCTGCGAACAAGCGTGTCAGGAAATATCGAAGCCAGGGCGGTGCCGCGGACCTCGTGCGCGTCGAGGTTCTGATTCCGCCGGCCGCGCGCGATGAAGTCTTGGCGCTTGCCTCGCGGATGCGCGCAGAGCACCGGCAGACCAAGGATCTGCAATCGCTGCTCGACAACGCCCTTCGTCTCTACGGACCACGCATTCTCGACAATGTCGATCTCGATCGGCTTCCCGATCTGCGGTCGCGTGCCGCCGTGGCCGCTCGCGCCATGATCGATCGCGGCGACGCGAGAGCTTTTGCGATGGGCAGGAAGATGCTGGATCGCGTTACACGCGTCAGCGACGAGGAATGGGGAGCCCGTCTTCATCAGGCGGATACTGCCATCAACAAGGTGCTTGCCGCGGCAGGTCGCTCGAAAGCGCGCGATATCGCCGATCTCGTCGCAATCGGCCGCGACTATTGTCCGCTCGGACCACTCGTGCTTGCCGCAGCCGGCAAGCCGCCCAATTTTTCCCCGCGTCGAACCATCGACGAAATCCGCCGGCATGCATTGTCGATTCCGGCGGACGAGTTTGCCGCCGTGAGGGGTCTGCCGCCCGAATGGTCAGCTGCCTTCATTCGCGACGAGCTGCTCCGCCTGATCGAAGCGGCAGACCGGTACGTGATGTCCGCGCCGCCGGAGCTGACCGGGATGCTTGCCGTCGGCAAGGCCGGCGTCCCGATTGAGGTTTCAGATTCGAACCGTGCGGATGCAATACTGCGAAAGCCGACTGTTGAGCCGGAAGTGATGTCCGCACCAGCCGCCTTCAACGCGATAGGGTGGACGCCAGATCGCCCATAAGCCGGTCGTGCCGATAGCGCCTTGCCGCCAGCGGCCGGTTGCATCCGGCAATAGACGAACGCCAAATCATCCATCATTGTGGTCCCGCTCGACCGGCTAATCGGTCGAGGCCTCGCCGAGCCAAAATGTCAAAAGACAGCGGGCGGGGAAATACATCTGAGGGAGGACGGAATTCCATGGCGGGCATCCACGCGCTCGATCGGTTCATCGGCAACGACTATCCGGACCTGGCGACGGACGCGGAGGTGCGGGCCTTCGAGCAGGTCCCTTACGCCGATCGCGTCGCGGCCGAGAGCACGTATGACGCCATCAAGCTCGGTGCTGCCCGCAACCCCGACGGGGCGGCGATCCAGTTTCTGCAAAATGCCGATCCGGCCGACACGCCACTCGTGGTCACCTATCGCGACTTCATCGCGCGCGTGACGCAGGCCGCCAACATGTTTCATGCGCTCGGCGCGGAAAAGGGCGACGTCATCTCGTTTATGTTGCCGCTGGTGCCCGATGCCTTCGTGACGCTGTTCGGCGCGGAAGCCGCCGGCATCGCCAATCCCGTCAATCCGCTGCTGGAGCCGCACCAGATTGTCGAGATTCTGGAAGCCGCGAACACGACGATTCTGGTGGCGCTTGGACCGATGCCCGGCACCGACATCTGGCAGAAGGTCGAGCAGATCAGGCCGCAGCTGAAGCATCTCAAGGCGATCGTGCAGGTGTTTGGCGGCGGCGATCCGGCGAACGGCATCTATGCTTTCAACGATTTGATCAAGCAGCAGCCATCCGACCGGCTGCTTAGCGGGCGCAAGATTCTGGGCAGCGACATCGCGGCCTATTTCCACACCGGCGGCACCACTGGCACGCCAAAGCTGGTGCGGCACACCCACGCCAACCAGGTCTACCAGGCCTGGGCGCTCAATTTGCTGCTGAGGTCGAAGCCGGGCGCCAACATGCTGTTCGGCATGCCGCTGTTTCACGTCGGGGGATCGCTGACGCAGGTGCTGCTGACGCTGTCGGCTGGCGGCTCGCTGGTCGTGCTGTCGCCGAGCGGCTGGCGCAATCCGAATTCGGTGAAGAACATCTGGGGACTGGTCGAGCGTTTCAAGCCGGAAGCGCTGTCGAGCGTGCCGACGGTCCTTGCCGCAACGCTGGCGGTGCCGCCCGGCAATGCCGACATCTCCAGCCTGAAATATGCCGCCGGCGGCGGCTCGGCGATCCCGGTCGCCGTGGGCTCGGCGATCCAGGACAAGCTCAAGCTGCCGGTGGTCGAGGTCTACGGCATGACCGAGACCTCGAGCGTGCACACGCTGGCCTACCCGTCGCGGCCGATCCGGCTTGGCTCGGTCGGCCTGCCGATGCCCTATGCGCGCGTGCGCATCGTGCAGCTCGATGCCGACGGCCACTTGATCCGCGATTGCGCGCCTGACGAGATTGGCGTCGTGATCATGGCCGGGCCGGGCGTGTTCGGCGGCTATCTCAACGATGCGCACAACCAGGGCGCTTTCGTCGACGAGGTCTGGGTCAATTCCGGCGATCTCGGCCGGCTCGATGCCGACGGCTATCTCTGGATCACCGGCCGCGCCAAGGATCTCGTGATCCGCGGCGGCCACAACATCGATCCGGCGCCGATCGAAGAGATTATGTTCCGTCATCCCGCTGTCGGTTTTGCCGCGGTGGTCGGCCAGCCCGATGCCTATGCCGGCGAATTGCCGGTTGGCTACGTGCAGTTGAAGCCGGGCGCAAAAGTCGAGCCGGGCGAGCTTGAGACGTGGGTGCGCGAGCGCACACCGGAGCGTGCCGCCGTACCTGTGCAGGTCATCTCGATCGATCCGATGCCGGTCACCGGCGTCGGCAAGGTGTTCAAGCCGCAGCTGCGCTGGGACGCGGCGCAGCGGGTGTTCACCAAGGTGCTGACCCCGCTCACCGCGCGCGGCATCGACTGCAAGGTCAAGGTCGGTGCCCATGGCAGCCACGGCTCGATCGCGACCGTGACGCTTGCGGGGCTCTCGGCCGACCAGTGCGAATTGGTTGCCGGCGAGGTGCATACGCTGCTGGCACCGTTCGTGATGCGGCACGAGGTAGTGCAGGTCTAGGGACTCGAATGGGAACAGGCGTTGGTCTCAGCTCGGCGGCGTGACGCTTAGCCGCACGGTCAATATGGGCCCACAAGAGGCTTTATGTGACAGGCGTCACATGGGAAGAATTGGTATTCGCTGAAGCTCCGAATAGTCTCGTGGAATTGCATCCGGGGGGACTGCAAGTGATTCCTGTTCGGCTATTTGGATTGTTGATATTGGCGTTGGGCCTCGCCTGCGGACCGGCGCATGCCGAGCGGCGGGTCGCGCTCGTGATCGGCAATTCCGCCTACAAAAGCGCCCCCAAGCTTGGCAATCCCGTGAACGATGCCACTCTGGTCGGGGGCATGTTCAAGAAGGCTGGCTTCGATTCCGTGGACGTCAGGCTGGATCTCAACGCCACTGAGATGCGGCGCATGTTGCGCGAGTTTGCCGGCAGGACGCGCGATGCGGATATGGCGGTGATCTATTACGCCGGCCACGGCATCGAGCTCGACGGAAACAACTATCTCATTCCAACCGATGCGACGCTGGAAACCGATGGCGATGTTCTCGACGAGACCATTCCGGTCGAACGTGCACTGTTCGCAGTCGAACCGGCCAAGCAGCTGCGCCTGATCATACTGGACGCCTGCCGCGACAACCCGTTCGCGAAAACGATGAAGCGTACGCTGGCTTCGCGCGCAATCGGACGCGGGTTGGCCAAGGTCGAGCCGACCAGCCCCAACACCATGATTGCCTTCGCGGCAAAGGCGGGTTCGACCGCATCCGACGGCGATTCCAAAAACAGCCCGTTCGCCATCGCACTGGTCGAGCACCTGCCGAAGCCGGGACTTGATTTACGCAAGGCCTTCGGTTTCGTGCGCGACGACGTGCTCAAGAGCACAGGTTACAAGCAGGAGCCCTATGTCTACGGCTCGCTCGGCGGCGATGATGTTCCGCTGGTTGCGGCCAAGCCAGCCGCGACGGGTCCGCAGGCCAACCCACAGGATGCCATTCGCAGGGATTATGAGCTCGCGCTCCAACTCGCGACGCGCGATGCCTGGGAAGCGTTTCTCGCGCAATATCCCGAGGGCTTCTACGCCAATCTGGCCAAGGGCCAGCTGAACAAGATCGCCGCCGAGGAGACGCGCGCGTCGGCTGAACAAAAAGCGAAGGCGGCCGAGCAGGAGAAGACAAGGCTGGTTGCCGAACGTGCCCAGAAGGCCGAGCAGGACAAGGCGGCCGCGGCGGCCAAGGTCGCCGAAGAGGCACGGACCGCGGCGGAGAAGCAAAAGCAGATCGAGCAGGCGAGGACTGAGGCGGCCGAGCAGCAGCGCAAGGTGGCCGAGGCCGCCGCGGCAAAAGCGCAGGCCGAGAAGCAGGCGGCGGAAAAAGCCAAAGCCGAGCTTGCGGCCAGGCGGGCCGCGGAGAAGACGTTGGCCGAGCAAACCGCGAAGCAGACAGCCGACCGGCAGTTGCCCGAGGCCGAGAGCCAGAAAGTGGCTGCTCTCGCACCTGTGCCGGCATCCGCCTTATCGGCGGTTGACCTGGCCAAATCCGTGCAGAGCGAATTGCGCCGCGTCGGCTGTCTTTCGGCCACCGCAGACGGCGACTGGAGCGCCGCGTCGCAGCGCTCGCTGATGCTGTTCAACAAATATGCCGGCACCCAGTTCGACGTGAAGCTCGCGAGCGTCGACGTGCTCGATGCGCTGAAGGCGAAGCCGGGACGGGTCTGCCCGCTGGTGTGCAACTTCGGCTTCAAGGCCGACGGCGATCAATGCGTGAAGATCACCTGCCGCGCCGGTTATCGTGTCGGCGATGACAATGAATGCGAGAAGGAAAAGAAGCCGGTTGCGACGCGCGAGGATTCGAGGAGGCGCGATACAGAGCGAAAGGCGACCGAATCTTCGCCGTCCAAGCCCGAGGCAAGCGGACAGATATTTTGCAGTTCGGCAGGCTGCCGCCCGGTACAGAAAGGATGTCGGCTCGTGAACGGGATTATCGCCGGAAGGGTCCCTTCGAATGCCGCCGCCGGCGGCTCCTACGAAGTGTGCAACTAGTCTTGATGCGGCACGAGGTGGTCCAGGCGTAGACGAGGGCGGACGCCGCAAGGCTTGCATGCCTTGCCGCAAGCGAGCATCATCCCCCCAAAAAAACTTGGGGGGAATCCATGCATCAACTCTCTCGCCGCCACCACCTTCAACAATTGTCGGCCGTGCTTGGGTCCGCCGCGCTGCCTGGGTGGTCGACGCCGGCACGGGCTTCAGAGGCGGATATTCCGCCCGAAGGCATCGGCAAAGGCATCAAGCACATCTCCTATAGCGACATCGGCGGACGGCCTGACAGCGTGCAGGTGATGTTCAATCGGGACCACATCTATGTCGGACACATGTTCAGCGATGGCGTGACGATCCTGGACGCGTCCGATCCGCGTGCGCTGAAGCCGGTCAATTTCTTCACTGCGGGACAATATACCCGCACTCACCATTTGCAGGCGGCGGAGGACCTGCTGCTGGTTGCGAACGGCGCCAATATCGTCGCGATGCAGTCCTACGACAACATGCGCGGCTATTTCGAGAACGCGCTGGTCGACAGCATCACCAAGGCCAAGAAATTCCGCTCCGGCCTCTCGATCCACGACATCTCGAAACCGAACGAGATGCGCGAGATCGCGTTCCTCGAAATGCCCGGCTTCGGCATCAACCGGCTGTGGTGGCCGGGCGGCCGCTACGCCTATGTGTCGGCACATTTCGACGGGTTCACCGATCACATCCTTTGCGTGGTCGATCTCAAGACCATCACCAAGCCGGAGATCGTCGCGAAATGGTGGCTGCCGGGCATGAACCGCGCCGCCGGCGAGCCGGCGACTCCGAAGGGCAAGCGCTTCGCGCTCCATCACATGATCACGGCAGGTGATCGCGGCTATGCCGCCTGGCGCGATGGTGGCTTCACCATCCATGACATCAGCGATCCCACGAATCCAAAGCTCATGTCCCACATCAACTGGTCGCCTCCCTTTGCCGGTGGCACGCATACGCCGCTGCCGCTGCCCAAGCGGCAGCTTGCGATCGTCGCGGACGAAGCGAATGCGGACAATTGCGTCAAGGGCCTGTTCCATACATTCGTTCTCGACGTGCGTGCGCTGGAAAATCCAGTGCCGATCGCAACCCTGCCGACCCCGCGCGACCGCGATTTCTGTACCAACGGCACCTTCGGCCCGCATAATCTGCACGAGAACCGGCCGGGCTCGTTCCAGAGCGAGGACACGATCTTTGCGACCTACAACAATGCTGGTGTGAGGGTGTTCGACGTCAGGGACGCCTTTGCGCCGAAGGAGATCGCGTACTGGGTGCCGCCGACACCGAAAAAGCTGGTCGACCCCCGCCCGAACGTCGCGCTCGCAGCCAAGACCTGTGACGCCTATGTCCGGCCGGACGGACTGATGTTCGTCTCCGACTGGAACGCCGGCATGCACGTGCTGCAATATCAGGGATGAGGAGCTGCGTAGGGTGGGCAAAGGCGCGCCCTTCGCGCGCCGTGCCCCACCATTCTGTCCGCAACGCCGCGTGAAATGGTGGGCACGCTTCGCTTTGCCCACCCTACGGACCTCTACCCCGCTGGCATCGCCGTCTCGATCAGGCGCACCCAGAACGAGGCGCCGTGGCCGAGGATGTTGTCGTTGAAGACGTAGGCCGGGTGGTGACACGCGGGGCTGTCGCCCATGCCGACCAGGATCATCGCGCCGGGGCGCGCTTCCAGCATGAACGAGAAATCCTCCGCGCCCATCATCGGGATGATGCGGTCGTTGACGCGTTCGGCACCGACGATGTCGCGGGCAACGTCGGCGGCGACGCCGGCTTCGCGCGGATGGTTCATCGTCACCGGATATGTACGCGTGTATTTCGTCTCCGCCGAGCCGCCATAGGCGCGGGCAACGTTGTCGGCGACTTCGCCAATGCGGCGTTCGACGAGATCGCGCACTTCAGGGTCGAGCGTACGCACGGTGCCGCTGAGCTCGGCGGTCTCGGGGATGATGTTGAAGGCAGTGCCGGCGTGGAATTGCGTGATAGAGATGACGGCGGACTTCAACGGGTCGACGTTGCGCGCGACGATCGATTGCAGCGCGTTGACGATCTGCGAGCCGATCAGGACGCTGTCGATCGCCTGGTGCGGGGTGGCGCCGGCATGGCCGCCCTTGCCGTGGACGGTGATGCGGATGGTGTCGGAGGAGGCGAGCAGCGGCCCCGGCGTGGTCGCGAAATGGCCCTCGGGCAGGCCCGGCATGTTGTGCATGCCGTAGACCTGGTCGATGTTCCAGCGCGTCATCATCCCGTCCTCGACCATGGCCTTGCCACCACCACCGCCTTCTTCGGCGGGCTGGAAGATCACGATCGCCGTGCCGTCGAAGTTGCGCGTCTCGGCGAGGTACTTGGCTGCGCCGAGCAGCATCGCCGTGTGGCCGTCATGGCCGCAGGCGTGCATCTTGCCGGGAATCTTGGAGGCATAGGGCACGTCGGCTGTCTCCATGATCGGCAGCGCGTCCATGTCGGCGCGCAGGCCGACGGTCTTGCCGGACGCGGACTTGCGACCCCGGATCACGCCGACCACTCCGGTGCGGCCGATGCCTGTCACCACCTCGTCGCAGCCGAACTCGCGCAACTTGTCGGCGACGATGCCGGCGGTGCGATGGACCTCGTAGAGGAGCTCCGGGTTCTCATGGAAGTCATGGCGCCAGGCGGCCATTTCGTCGGAGAGAGCTGCGATGCGGTTGACGATGGGCATGGGGGAATTCCGTTGTTCTGTTGTAGCCCGGATGAGCGAAGCGACATTCGGGATTTCTGTGAATGGATTCCCGGGTATCGCTGCGCTCACCCGGGCTACGGAAGCGCGTCAGCTCTCACCAAACACGCGCTTGAAGATCGTGTCGACGTGCTTGAGGTGGTAGCCAAGGTCGAACTGCTCCTCGATCTCGGCATCGGTGAGATATTTCTTCACTTCAGTGTCCTTCTTCAGCAGCTGGAGGAAGTCGCCTTCGCCGCGCCAGACCGGCATGGCGTTGCGCTGCACCAGCTTGTAGGCGTCCTCGCGGCTCGCGCCCTTCTGCGTCAGCGCCAGCATCACGCGCTGCGAATGGATGAGCCCGCCGAGGCGGTCGAGATTCTTCTGCATGTTGGCAGGGTACACCAGCAGCTTGTCGATCAGGCCGGCCAGACGCACCAGCGCGAAGTCGAGCGTGACGGTCGCATCGGGGCCCATCATGCGCTCGGCGGAAGAGTGTGAGATGTCGCGCTCGTGCCACAGCACGACGTTCTCCAGCGCCGGCGTCACATAGGCGCGCACCATGCGGGACAGGCCGGTGAGGTTTTCCGACAGCACCGGGTTGCGCTTGTGTGGCATCGCCGACGAACCCTTCTGCCCTTCGGAGAAGAACTCTTCGGCTTCCAGAACTTCGGTGCGCTGCATGTGGCGGATCTCCACCGCGAAACGCTCGACCGAAGAGGCAATCACGCCAAGCGTCGAAAAATACATCGCGTGGCGGTCGCGCGGGATCACTTGGGTCGAGATTGGCTCAGGCACGAGCCCCATGGCCTTGGCGACATGCTCTTCGACGCGCGGATCGATCTGCGCAAAGGTGCCGACGGCGCCCGAGATGGCGCAGGTCGCCACTTCCTTGCGCGCGGCAATCAAGCGCTCCTTGGCGCGCGAGAACTCGGCATAGGCATAAGCGAGCTTGAGGCCGAAGGTGACGGGCTCGGCATGGATGCCGTGGCTGCGGCCGATGGTCGGCGTCATCTTGTGCTCGAAGGCGCGCTTCTTCAGCGCGGCCAGCACCTTGTCGAGATCGGCGAGCAGCAAATCGGCGGCGCGGGTGAGCTGGACGTTGAGGCAGGTGTCGAGCACGTCGGAGGAGGTCATGCCCTGGTGCACGAAGCGCGCCTCGGGGCCGACGATCTCGGCGAGGTGGGTCAGGAAGGCGATGACGTCGTGCTTGGTCTCGCGCTCGATCTCGTCGATGCGGGCGACGTCGAAGGTGGCGCTGCGGGCCTTGTCCCAGACCGTCTTGGCGGCCTGTTTCGGGATCGTCCCGAGCTCAGCCAGGGCATCCGCCGCATGCGCCTCAATCTCGAACCAGATCTTGAACCGGGTCTGCGGCTCCCAGATCGAGGCCATTTCCGGGCGGGTATAGCGGGGGATCATCTGACGGCTCCAAAGCGGCGGGTAGGGCGCGCCCCAAGGCAAGCAAGAAGGGGCGCGGCTCCGGCCAAAATACTGTTTACGCTGCGATTTAGCAGAGCGGGGAGAGCGAAACAAACGGTCCGGCCGAGGGA
This sequence comes from Bradyrhizobium sp. LTSP849, assembly GCF_000938255.1. Lineage (GTDB taxonomy): Bacteria > Pseudomonadota > Alphaproteobacteria > Rhizobiales > Xanthobacteraceae > Bradyrhizobium. The sequence continues at coordinate 356,210 of NZ_JYMR01000051.1, forward strand.
ACGGGGGATGACCAGGGGCTATCGACCAGACCGTCCGGTGAGGCCAAGGGCGAGCCGGATCTCAGAGATTAACTATCAATCACGGATCATTGACTGACAGATATTGAAATCTGTCATCGAGACGTGTATATCCGTTGTCGGACGCTCCGATTGGGCGTCTGGCGGCAGACCCGGAGGCTCGACGTCCCAAACAAATGGGGATCGAGGGTCGAAATTGAACAACGGGAACCGCCTGTGTTTGGAGACTTACGACAATGACGACCGAAATCATCCATCTCACTGGTACGATTGGGCATTGGCTCAATCTGCTGGTTGCGCGCCAGATCGCGGCGCAGGCTGCAAAACTGCCTCATTAAGGCGAGAGCTTTCCGAAACGGCCGGCACGGGCGCTTCGGAAGCAGCTCCATCGCCGGGTAACTGAGCCCTTAAAGGGAACATGGTGCTGGCATGAACGAAGCCGTTATCTTGACGCCGGAGCGGATCCTCGAAGTCACCGAGGACGTGTTGCGGCGCTACGGACTCGCCAAGGCCACCGTGGTCGACGTTGCCCGTGCGCTCGATGTGAGCCACGGCAGCGTCTATCGCCATTTCCCGAGCAAGGCCTCGCTGCGCGAGGCGGTTGCCAAACGCTGGCTCGACCGCATCGACGGACCGCTGCGCCAGATCGCTGAGGAGCAGGGCCCAGCGCCGGTGCGGCTCGACCGCTGGCTGCGCACGCTGTTCGCCGCCAAGCGTTCGCGTGTGCTCGACGACCCCGAAATGTTCGAGACCTATCTGACGCTGGCGCGCGAAGCGTGCGCGGCCGTCAGGTGTCACAAGGACACCATGATCGACCAGATCGCGGCGATCCTGACCGACGGCGTGAAGCAGGGCGTATTCGATGTGAGCGACGTCAAGACCACCGCACGCGCGATCTTCGATGCCACCGTCCGCTTCCACCATCCGGCCCATGCCGACGAGTGGAAAGACGCCGATCTGCCCGCGCGCGTCGACGCGACGCTTGCGCTGCTGCTGCGCGGGTTGAAGGCTTAGAACCACGAGTGACGCTGCACCCTCGCCCCTTGTGGGAGGGGTGGCTCGCCGCAAGGCGGCGAGACGGGTGAGGGGTTTGCCTCCGCGGAGGACCCTTTCAGATTGACGCGCGCGGATAGAACCCCTCATCCGGCGCTTCGCGCCACCTTCTCCCACAAGGGGAAAAGGGAGAAACGCACGGTTCGCACCTCAGACAAATCTAAATCCTCGTCAGCCCACAACTCGCTGCCAGCCGCACGAGTTGCGCGTCCGTGCGTGCGCCGGTCTTGGTCTTGATCAGATAGTGATAGTTCTGGACCGTCTTGACGCTGAGATTGAGATGCGTCGCGATCTGCTCGGTGGTGGCGCCGCCGGCGAATTGACGCAGGATCTCGATCTCGCGCTCGCCCAATTGATCCAGCACGGATCCGGTTGGTGACAGGCTATCCTCGGCCAGCACATGCGCGATGTCGTCGCTCATGGCGCGCTCGCCGCGGGCCACAGTGCGGATGGCGTTGACGACGGCGGATGGTTCGCTGCTCTTAGTGACGAAGCCAGAGGCCCCGGCATTGAAGGCGGCTTTCACCAGCACAGCCTCGTTGTGCATGGTGAAGACGAGAATGCGTGCCCGCGGACTGCGGGCGCGGATGTTGCGGATCGCCTCAAGCCCGCTGGCGCCGGGCATCGTGATATCCATCACGATGACGTCGGGGTCATGAACCTTGAAGGCGCTATAGGCATCCGCGGCATTGTCGGCTTCCGCCACGACATGGAGATCGCCCTGGCTCTCCAGCACGCGCCGGTAGCCCTGGCGGACGATCGGATGGTCATCGACCAGCAGCACGGAGATGCCTGTTGCCGCGACCTCGCTCATATCGGCCTCACGCGGCGAGCGGGATGGTGGCGGCGACGCTGAGTCCGCGATTGGCCGGCAGGATCGACAGCGAGCCGCCGGCGGCTGTCACGCGCTCGCGGATGCCGGTGAGCCCAAAACCGGCCGACTGCGCCACGCGTGCCGCATCACCGCCGCCATCGTCCTCGACACGGATCAGCAACGTATCATCCTCGCCCACACAGCGTTCGACGTGCAAGGAGATCTCGCGTGCGGCGCCGTGGCGCAGCGCGTTGGTCAGGCATTCCTGGGCGACGCGATAGGCGGTCGTCGCGACCGGGCCGCTGATGTCGGTGAGGTCGCCCCTGAGATCGAGCTGGATCGTCGGCTGTGTCGCACTTTGCGAACGCCAGCTGTCGACGAGATTGACGAGGCTCGCCTCCAGCCCGAGCTCCTCGGGCAGGGGATTGCGCAGACGCTTCAGCGCATCGCGCAGCGACGCCATCAGCTGATGCGTGGCCTGCGAGATCATGCGCGCGTCCTGCGCGATGCCGTTGTCCTTTTTCTCCTTCACGCTCGCTGTTTCGATGGTGTTGGCGAAGGCGAGGATGGCGGAGAGATTTTGCCCGAATTCGTCATGCAGCTCGCGGGCGAGCGCGCGGCGTTCATCGTCGCGAATCTCGATCAGGCGCCGTGTCAGTGCAGCGCGCTGCTCCGTGGCTTCTTCCAGCTGGCCGCCGAGTTTCTCCACTGCGCCGCCGATCATCGCAAGCTCCATGGAGCGGAAGCGGGGCAGCTTCGTGCGATACTGGCCGCGCGCCATGCGCTGCAAGGCGATGACAATGGCGCGTGCCGGCGCCAGCGTGTGCGCGATCGCGATTGACGCGAGCAGTGCAATCGCCGCCGCCATCAGCAGCGCGACGTCGATCACGTTGAGGATGTACTCCCAGGCGAGCGAGATGGTGGCCGCCGCATCCGGCGTCGCGACGACGGTGCCGGCCGTTGCGGCGCGGGGACTGACGGGACGCACCACCTCGGCATGGCTGCCGAGGAAGGTCGGCACGATCGACGCAAACCAGCGCGGCGGCGTCTTGCCTAGCCCCTCGCTCTGGCCGCAGAGTGGCTTTTCGAATGCGATGGCCGGCTGGAACTCGATGCAGACTCCGGGGGAGATCAGTTTCATCATATCGAGGGTGCGCCAGTCCGGAACCGGCAGAAGATGCTCGCGCGCTCTGTTGCTGCGCAGCAAGAGCTCGTGCCAGTACAGCGCCTGAAGCGCTTGCGCGACCCGCTGCGCGGAGGCCGCGGTGGCCCGGTCGATGCTGCGATAGGCGTCGAATGTGGCCCATACGGTCGCGGCTCCCAGACAGAGCGCGACGATGAGAAGCAGACGGGCGACGAGCTGAAGCACGAGGCGCATGCGATCACCCTCAACGTTTGGTAAGGTCAGCCTAACAACGCCGTCGTGCCTTGCCAATCGCAGGGAACGGCAGGATCGCTGCTCGGGCAAATTTCCCAAGCCGGATTAGGCATGGCTCTTTGGACTGGGCGCGACGGCTCTGATCTAATCGGCCAGAAATCCTTACAGGCCAATCGTTGCTGGCCAGGAGCGGTGCAGCATGAGTTCGATGACGATTGGTCCGACCGTGCGCCAACCAGCCGACCCATCCGAGCGCAGCGCGCTCTTGTTCTGGATGATCTTCACCGGGCTATCGATCTTCGCCGTCTTCTTGTTGTGGCGCTTCGGCCTGATCCATCTGATGTTGACCTCGGACCGGACCTATATCTCCAGCGTGATCGCGCTGCTCTACGTCGTCACCTGCGGTCACTGTTTTCTACGGACGCGGGCGATTGCGCGCGAGGGCGCGGCGGCACGGCGCTGCCGCGCGGTGCTGTCGGCGCCCGAGGGCAGCAAGGCGCTCGACGCCGGCGCGACCTCGCTGCCGCGCGGGTTGGTGCGGGACCACATCGATAGCCTTGTGACCAAGGCGGCCGCGCAGGACTACCGGCCGGTCGACCAGACGCTGCTGCTGCGCACGCTCGCCGACCGCCTGCGCGGCTCCAACGGGTTTGGCGCCTTCGTCTCGGATACGTTGATGAAGCTCGGCCTGCTCGGCACCATCATCGGCTTCATCATCATGCTGGCGCCGATCGCCGGGCTCGATGCCGCCGACAAGGTCGCAATGCGCTCCTCGATGGGATTGATGAGCGACGGCATGGCGGTCGCGATGTACACGACGCTGGCCGGCCTCGTCGGCTCCATCCTGGTCCGCATTCAGTACTACATGCTCGATACCGCGACCCAGCGGGTATTTTCGGATGCCGTGGTCCTGACCGAGACCTATGTCACGCCGGCTCTGGAACGCAGGCGTCCGGGAACGCCGACATGATGGATGATTTCGGCCTCTATCCGCGTGAGGAGCCGTTCGATCCGCTGGGCGTGATGCTGTTCAAGGCGCTCCAGGTGGTCGCCTTCCTGTTCTTTCTCGCGCTGCTTGCGGTCTCGCCGGACGCCAAGGAGGGCAAGATCGACTCCAAGGCCGAGTTCATGATCACGCTGGACTGGCCGGACAATCATCCCGACGATCTCGACCTGTTCGTGCAGGATCCCGCCGGCAACATTGCCTGGTATCGCCATCGCGAGGCGGGCTTCCTCACGCTCGATCGCGACGACCGGGGCGGGGCCAACGACTTCATCATGGTCAACGGCAAGAAGATCGCCTCGCCCATCCGCGAGGAGATCGTAACGGTGCGCGGCATCGTCGCCGGCGAATACACCGTCAACGTCTCGCATTTCGTGGCCACGACCGGCGAGCCGGTGACGGCCAATGTGAAGGTGCAGAAACTGAATCCGACCGCGCAGGTGGTCTTCGACAACAAATTCACGCTCGACCACACCGGTGACGAGAAGACCGCGGTGCGGTTTCGGCTCGATTCCGAAGGCAAGGTGGTCAATGTGGACCAGCGGCCGAAATCGCTGCTGGAGACGTTCCGCAGCGGCTGGCGCAACGGCGCCGATCTCGACCCGAGCACCGGTGTGAGCAAGAACGCTGCGAGGGTGCGCCGTGACTAGCCTGCCGACGATCATACTTACGCTATCGGTCGCCTACGCCGTGATCGGTGCACTGCTGCTGGTCGTGCTGGTCTATGCGCGTCTGCACTGGTCGCTGAAAGCGGTCGCGGTGGTCGTGACCAGCGCCTTCTATGTCGTCAGCTTCACGGAAATGCGCGGGCTGCTTGGCTGGGCCAGCACCGACAGGCTGCCGACCTCCTTCAAGCTGCTCCAGGCCCGCATTGTCGAGCCGCATTCGCTGGAGGGCGATCCCGGCTCGATCTATCTGTGGGTCGAGGAACTGGACGAGGACCATCGCCCGAGCGGCATCCCCCGGGCGTTTCGCGTGCCCTATAATGACACGCTGGCCGACAAGACCCACGCGGCGCAGAACGAGATCGCGGCCGGGCATCCGCAAGGCGGGCGCGCCGCGGACTTTGGCGGCGGCGAGGGGAGCCTGATCGACATGGTCCGGGAATATGTGACGCCCAAGGTCATTCTCGAGACCAGCGGCGGCGACTCCTCGACCGGCGAGTTCAATGCGCCGCCGGCCGGCGCCCAAGGCGCCGTGTTCACGCCGCTGCCGCCGCCCCGGATGCCGCCCAAGGACGAGCAATAGGCTCTTCACCATCACATCAGCGGTGCGCTGGTAAACCGTCTCGCGCTGGCGCATCTTGTTGACCTCCCTCAATTTGGCCTTATCGGCTTCCAATAAGAATTTGAGGGTGGAGGGTGCGTGCTTCTCGCGGTTTTCTCGGATATCCACGGCAACCGGCAGGCGTTCGAGGCGTGTCTGAAGGTGGCGCGTGCGAAGGGCGCGGAGCGGTTCATCCTGCTCGGCGATTTCGTCGGCTATGGCGCCGATCCGGAATGGGTCGTGGATACCGCGATGGAACTGGTCGCCGATGGTGCCGTCGCTGTACGCGGCAATCATGACGAAGCCGTCAGCACGACGACCGAGACCATGAATGTCGAGGCGCAGATCGCGATCGAATGGACCCGCGGGCGCCTCGACGTGGCGCAGCGGCGCTTCCTGGCCGAGCTGCCGATGCGCGTGGAGGACAACGGCCGGTTGTTCGTGCATTCGGAGGCCTCGAGCCCCCAGCGCTGGCACTATATCCGCTCGACGGCGGATGCGGCCAAGAGCCTGATCTCGACGCCTTCCCACGTCACCTTCTGCGGCCACATCCACCGGCCCGCGCTCTATTCGATGTCGGTGACGGCGAAGATGACGAGTTTTGTGCCCAAGACCGACGTCTCGGTGCAGCTCCTGCGTGGGCGGCAATGGCTCGCCGTGCTCGGCTCGGTCGGCCAGCCCCGCGACGGCGATCCGGCGGCTGCCTTCGTGCTGTTCGACACCGTCTCCTGCGAGATCACCTATTGCCGCGTGCCCTATGACGTCGCGACCGCGGCGAACAGGATCCGCGAGAACGGCCTGCCGCCCTGGCTCGCCGACCGATTGTTGCAGGGGCGCTAGAAGCCGATGCCCCAACCCCTGGTCAAGCCCGGTGCGGAGATCGACGGCTACACCATCGGCGAATGCGTCCATGCCGGCGGCATGGCGACGCTGTGGATCGTCACCCATCCCGGCATCGACGTGCCGCTGCTGATGAAGATCCCGCGGGCTTCGGAGGGCGAGGACCCCGCGGCGATCGTCTCGTTCGAGATGGAGATGATGATCCTGCCGCGGCTCGCAGGTCCCCACGTTCCGGCGTGCTTCGGCACCGGCGATTTCGCGCATCAGGCCTACGCCGTGATCGAGCGCATTGCCGGGACCACGCTCTACAAGAGGTTGCCCGACCTGCCGCTGCCTTACGAGGAGGCGCGGTTGCTGGTGTCGAAGATCGCGGCCGCGCTCGCCGATTTGCACCGGCAGAACGTGATCCATCACGACATCAAGCCGAGCAGCATCATGTTCCGCGAGAGCGGCGAGGCGGTGCTGATCGATTACGGTCTGTCGCACCACAACCATCTGCCCGACCTGTTGCAGGCCGAGTTCCGCCTGCCTTACGGCACCGCGCCCTACATGGCGCCGGAACGGCTGTTGGGGGTGCGCGACGATCCGCGCAGCGATCTGTTCTCGCTCGGTGTGCTGCTCTATTTCTTCACCACCGGCGAACGTCCGTTCGGCGAGGGCGAGACGCTGCGCGCGATGCGGCGGAGGCTGTGGCGCGATCCGCATCCGCCGCGCAAGCTACGTGCTGACTATCCGCCCTGGCTTCAGGAAGTAGTGCTGCGGTGCCTGGAGATCGAGCCGGAGTGGCGCTATCCGACCGCGGCGCAGCTCGCCTTCGATCTCGCCCATCCGGACCAGGTCAGGCTGACTGCGCGCTCGGAGCGGATGAAGCGCGACCCGTGCACCGTTGCGTTGCGGCGCCGCTTCAACGAGGGCGTCATGCAGCCGCGCGCAAAGGCGGATGTCGCCGAGCAGATCGCCTCGAGTCCCATCCTTGCCGTCGCGCTCGATACCGTGGAAGGCGCGCCGGAGCTGAACGAGGCGCTGCGCATGACGACGGAGCGCATCCTTGCAACTCTGCCGTCAGCGCGGCTCGCCTGTGTCAATGTGCTGAAGCTCAACCGCATCGCCATCGACCGGACCCTGGACGAGCAGGGCTCCAACAAGCATATCGACCGCCTGGTCGCGCTCCGGCATTGGGCCACGCCACTCAAATTGGACGAGAGCCGGCTGTCGGTTCATGTGCTGGAATCTGTCGATCCCGCCGCCGCGCTGTTGGAGTTCGCGGAGGTCAACCAGGTCGACCATGTCATCGTCGGCGCGCGGCAGGGCTCGTTCAGGCGCACGCTGCTCGGCAGCGTCTCGGCCAAGGTGGCCTCGGAAGCGACCTGCACCGTCACGGTGGTGCGGCCGCCGCGGATGGCTACGGCGAAACCAGACGCCGGCGTGGTGTGGGGCTAGGAAAGATCACGCCGCGTGGGCGGTGTGGACGACGCGCTTGCGGCGGATCGGCCAGGTGAACCGCGGACCGGACTCGCCGTGATCGGCATGGCCGCCGAAATATTGGATGATCTCGCGGCAGGGTTCGCAGTTGAAGAGGTTACGCGAGGCGGATGCCTTGGTCATTTCCTTCAGGCAGTTCGGGCAATGCGGTTTCATCGGTCCTGGTCCAGAAAAGATTTCAATGCCGGCGCGGTGACCGGAACGGGTGATCCAGGTCCGCCGTCTCGGGTCCGGCGTCGTCGCCCATCTCGTCTTCGGTGCGTTCGAGCCGGCCGAAGAAATAGTCGAGGTTCGGGTGCGGACGGCGCGGGATACGACACCTGCGCTTCGGCTGACGCTTCACGATCGCGATCCGCATGGCGTCAGGCCCGATAACGGTCGCGACCGATGATGCGGGTGGAACGCGCCGTGACCTTCACCGGTCCCTCCGATGGGCCAAACACAACAAATGCGCAAAAACCAATCCACAACGCCACGCCAGTCCAAACCAGGGTCGTCGTCATGATGTGCTCCCGTCAAAAGCAGGCAGGAATCACTAGCGGTGATTTGCGCGAATCAGGGAAGTCCGGAGGAGTACGGATTTAGGTTGCAATTTTAGGCATTACGCGTCGCAAACACCCGTAAGAACCGCAGATTTGCGGGCGCATGTGCTTCAGATTGCTTCGCCGCGTGCCCCGAGCGCCGCGTTGCGGATCGCGGCGATGTTGGTCTTGTACGCCTCTTGCGTGCCGCCTCTGAACACGGAGGTGCCGGCAACGAAGGCGTTGGCGCCGGCAGCTGCAAGCGCGCCCGCAACGTCAGGGCCGACGCCGCCATCGACCTCGATGTCGATCGGCCGACCGGCGACCATCGCGCGGATGTCGCTGATCTTGCCGATCGCGGAGCGGATGAAGGCCTGGCCGCCGAAGCCTGGATTGACCGACATCACCAGCACGAGGTCGACCAGGTCGAGCACGTATTCGATCGCGCTGATCGGCGTGCCCGGATTGAGCGAGACACCGGCTTTCTTGCCGAGCGCGCGGATCGCTTGCAGCGAGCGGTGCAGATGAGGGCCCGCTTCCGCATGCACGGTGATGTGGTCGCAGCCGGCCTTCGCGAAGGCCTCGAGATAGGGATCGCAGGGCGAGATCATCAGATGCGCGTCGAAGATCTTCTTGGTGTGCGGGCGCATCGCCTTGATGATGTCGGGGCCGTAGGAGATGTTGGGAACGAAGTGCCCGTCCATCACGTCGAGATGGATCCAGTCGGCGCCGGCGGCATCCACCGCGCGCACCTCTTCGCCGAGCCTGGTGAAATCGGAGGCCAGGATCGAGGGTGCAATTGCCAGGGGGCGGGGGGCGAAGGCTTGGGTCATGGCGCGGTTTCCCGTGGCGGCCGAAAGACGAATGGGCCTCGCCTAACATGGGCCTCCGCGCCGGGCAATGCAGGGGCGGCGTGCTTCCTGTGGGCGGAAAATTCTGCCGTCTGCGGCATGAATTGCCGATGTTCCCGGGTCCTGCAAAGCACGGTGGGCGCGGATTTCATTGAGCTTTTCGCGCTGGCACGCAGCTTGCTGACCTCACCGCCAGAACATTGGCTGCGGCGTGCCGCATCGGTTGGAGTTGTGCAATGTTGTTTGCCCTTGGCGCCGCTTCGAGTGCGCTTGACGCCATTTCGTCACTGATGAGTTCGAAATCGTCTGCGACGCAGCAGACGGGATCGTCGCAAGGCACGACCAATCCATTTGCGATCGACACCAGCAGCAACAGCACGAGCACTGGCGCGACCTCGTCGGTCAATTCCGGCAATTGCGCGCAGATCTCGCCGGAGACGATGAGCGCGCTGCTCGCGGCACAAAGCCAGTCGACAGCCAGCACGAGCGCCACGAGCAGCTCGACCAGCTCCACATCATCCTCGAGCGCGACGTCCTCGACATCGACGAGCCGGGATGATGCGCTGAAGGATCTGTTCTCGCAGCTCGACGCGAACGGCTATGGCCAGATCAGCAAGTCGGAATTCGAGAGCGCGCTGGGCGCCGGCGGCACCAACACGGCGCAGGCCGATGACGTGTTCTCGAAGCTGGATAGCAATTCGGACGGCAGCGTCAGCCTGGACGAGATGTCGAAGGCGCTGAAAAGCAGTGGCCATCATGGTGGCCACCACCACGCGCAGGCGGCGAGCGGCTCGGGCGACGCCTCGGATTCCTCGTCGTCATCGTCGAGCGGCGGGTCGACCTCGACCACGACGACCGGCTCCGACGGCTCGAGCACCACCACCGTCACCTATGCCGACGGCTTCAAGATGACGACCACGGTGCCGGGCGCGTCAGCCACCGCCACCTCGCCGTACGACCTGTTCGCGCAGTTGATGCAACGTCAGGGGCAGGGATCGTCGGGCGCCACGGCTTCATCGATGTCGATGAGCGTCTGACGCACGTTCTGACGCCCTAGCCGAACCGATCCTTCCACGCCGGCAGCGCGCCGGCGAATGGCAGCGCGGTCGCGCTGTGGACGCCGCGCGCGATCGCGCGGGCGACCACGTTGGCGGCGACCATGCCGAGCTCGGTGAGGCCAGCGACCGGCTCAATCGGTTTCGCGCACGTCGCGGCGGCAAACAGCACATCACCATCGGTCGGGGCGTGCACCGGATAGATCGCGCGGGCAAAGCCGGTATGGGCGATCATCGCGAGGCGCTTGGCCTGGGGCTTGGTCAGCACCGCGTCGGTGACGACGACGCCGATCGTGGTGTTTTCGCGCTCGCTTGCAGCAGGCCCGCCCTTGATGCGCATCTTGAGCATGTCGTCCGTGAACGCGTCTGGCAGGCCGCGGCCACCGAACTCGCCGGCGACCTCGAACGGCGCCGCCCAGAACCACGGCCCGTCGCCGACGGTGACGCTGCCCACCGCGTTGACAGCGACGATCGCCGCGACCTTGATGCCGTCGGTCGTCACCGCCGAGGCTGAGCCGAGTCCGCCTTTGAATGTCGCGGTGGTGGCACCGAGGCCGGCGCCGACGCTGCCGAGCGCAAACTCCGTCCCGGCGGAGACCGCCGCGGCGTAGCCGAGGTCGCGATAGGGCGAAAAACGGCCCCACGCCTTGTCGCCGCCGTTGAGCAGATCGAACAGGATCGCGCCCGGCACGATCGGGATCAGCGCCTCGCGGACGCGGAAGCCGCGGCCCTGTTCGGCGAGCCAGGCCTGGACGCCGCCGCCCGCATCGATGCCGAAGGCGGAGCCCCCGGACAGCGCGATCGCGTCGACCCGCTCGAGCGTACTGGCGAGGTCGAGCAACGCGGCCTCGCGCGTGCCGGGGCCGCCGCCGCGGACGTCGATCGCTGCCACCGCCGGGGCATCGAAGATGATCGCGGTCGTGCCGGAGGCGACTTTCGTATCTTCGGCATGGCCGACGCGAACGCCGGCGATATCGGTGAGAAGGTTTTTCAAGGACGGCACTCCATGCGCTGCTGCCTTAGCGATAGCGCACCGATACCGCAGGCTCAACTCGCAAGCGCCGTCCTGAGCATCTTGGCGAGTTCGGACTTGCGGTAGGGCTTTGCCAGCAGCAGTACGCCGGAATCGAGCCGGCCGTGATGGACGATGGCGTTTTCGGTATAGCCCGAGGTGAACAGCGTTTTCAGGTCGGGGCGCCGCCGGGCCGCCTCGTCGGCAAGCTGGCGGCCGTTCATGTTGCCCGGCATGATGACGTCGGTGAAGAGCAGGTCGATGCCCTTGTCTGCGTCGATGATGATGAGGGCTTCGGCTGCGTTGGCCGCTTCGAGCGCGGTATAGCCGAGGCTCTTGACCTGGGTCACGACATACTGCCGCACCAGTGCGTCGTCCTCGACGATCAGAATCTTCTCGTCGCCGCCGGTGATCGGCACGTTCTGGAGCGCCTCGTACTCGGTCTCCTGCACGCCCGTGGAGCGCGGCAGGTAGATCTTCACGCTCGTGCCGTGGCCTTCCTCGCTGTAGATCTTGATGTGGCCGCCGGACTGCTTGACGAAGCCGAACACCATGCTGAGTCCGAGGCCGGTGCCCTTGCCGACCTCCTTGGTGGTGAAGAAAGGATCGAACACCCGCTCGATCAGGGCCGGCGGAATGCCCGTGCCGGTGTCGCTGACCGCGATCATCACGTAGTTGCCGGGCGTGACGTCGACGTTCATGCTGGCGTAGCCGTCGTCGAGAAAAATGTTGCGCGTCTCCAGCACCAGCGTGCCGCCGTCGGGCATGGCGTCTCGCGCGTTGAGCGCAAGATTGAGGATCGCGGAGGTGAGCTGGTTCGGATCGACCAGCGCCGGCCAGGCATCCTCGGTGAGCTGCGGCGTGATGGTGATCTGCTCGCCCAGGGTAGGATGCAACAGCTTGGCGGCCTCGACCGCCAGCGCATTGACGTCGATCTCGCGCGGCTGAAGCGGCTGCTTGCGGGCGAAGGCGAGCAGATGCTTGGTCAGTTGCGCGCCGCGATCGGCAGCGTCGTCGATCAGCCTGGTGATGGCAGCAAGCTCGGGCCGGTCGGCCACCGCGTCCGCCAAAATGCCGATCGTGCCGGTGATGACGGTCAGCACGTTGTTGAAGTCGTGGGCGACGCCGCCGGTGAGCTGGCCGATGGCGTCCATCTTCTGGACTTGCCGGAGCTGGGCCTCGGCGGCCTGCTTGTCGGTCAGGTCGCGGCCAATGAAGAAGTGGCGCTTTACCGGCTCGGACCAAGTCCCCATCCAGTTCAGCGTGACCTCGTGACCATCGTAGTGATAGTAGCGCGCCTCGAAGCTGCGCTTGATCTGGCCGCGCCGCGCGGCGCGCATCTCGCTGCGCGTGTTCTCGAGATCGTCGGGATGGATGAAGTCGGTTGCGCTGTGCCCGATCATATCCTGCGGACTGTAGCCGAGGATGTCGGTCACACTCGGGCTGACCTGGATGAAATTGCCAAAACCGTCGGTGACCAGGATCAGGTCCTGCGAGGTCTCGAAGATGCGTTGGCGCTCCTCGGTCTCGCGGCGCAGCTTCTCCCGCGATTGCTTCTCTTCGGTGATGTCATGGGCGATCTTGGAGGCGCCAATAATTTCACCGCTGTCCGATCGCAGCGGAGAAACGTTGATGACGACGTCGAGCTGACGGCCGTCCTTTCGGATACGGACCGTCTCGTGCTGGGCGATCGACTCGTTGCCGCTGATGCGGTTGAGGATGCCTCTGACCTCGGCCTTGCGGTCCTCGGGCACGATGAGGTCGATCGGCTGGCCGACGGCCTCGGCGGCCGAATAGCCGAACAGCTGCTCGGCAGCCCTGTTCCAGCCCGTGATCACGCCGTCGAGCGATTTTGTGATGATGGCATCGTTGGAGGATTCGACGACGGCGCCGTAGAGCGCGAGGCGCTTGCCGTAGTAATCGCGGTCGGAGGCCGACTGTTCGCGCAGCCGGCCGACGAGGCCCACCGTGTTCGCCTGGAGGCGGACGTTCTCGATCAAGAGCACAGCGAGCACGAAACTCGCGGCGCAGAGGCCGTAGAGGCGGCCGGCGTAGAAGCCGAGATCGTAGCGGGCGACATTGACGATTGCCGACAGCGCGATGTCGAACAGCCAGGCGCACATCGTGACCATGAGCCAGACGTCAATCACCGTGTGCGGCTTGCGGAACCACAGCGTGATCAGCGCTGCGAAGCTCAAGGACCAGATGAACGACACCACGCCGATCATGGTGGTGGTGTAGCGGCCGTCCCTCAGCAGGACCGGCAGCAGATCGTGCTGCGCAGTGACCATCCAGGTGATGGCGATCATCGCTGCGATCACGCCAAGGACGGCGAGCGCGATCGAACGCTCCGTCGGTCCCTCGATCCTGTTGCTGCCGTTGCCGTCCTTCAGCCACCCATAGGCCAGCACGAATAGCGGGAACCCGCCGTGCCAGACCATGTAGAGCCAGACCGTGGTCTGCGTGCTGGCGCCCAGCAGTCCGGTCGGCGCGAACAGCCCCGGGAAGGTGAGGGCGTGGGTCACCGCGGCCGCCGCCGTGAACAAATATCCGGTCGACAGCAGCAGCAGCGCACGGCTGCGCAGGACGGAGAATTGCGACAGGAGCAGAACGGCCGTGATGATGTCGCTGACGGCGAGCGCCGACTGGTAGCTGGACACGAAGGCCGGCACCGGCGGCAGCGGCGTACCCGCAAATGGGACAGCCAGCGCGAACAGGATCGCGGAGATACCGACGATCGCCAATGCTGCAGTGCGATCGTTCTGCGTGGCGGGCAAGGTCGAAAGGAATGTGCTTCGGTCGTTCTTTGCGTGCACGTTGACCTCTCGCTGGGTCGGCATAAGGGTAGTCCACGTGACTTCGTTGGCCGGCTGCCTTGGTCGCCATGATAGCCGGCTCCGGGCGCGCGTCCTGGGGGGACGGGCCCGCGACTCAACCGAAGGTTACAGCTTACTTAACTTGGACAGGGACGCGGAATAGGGAATCGGTAAGGTTGGCTTTACTGGACGGACCCATACTGCCTTGCCGCACGCCGCCATTGAATTGAACCAATTAATGATACGAATCCGGGAGTTGTTCCCATGCCCCGTGTCCTAATTGTCGACGACCAGAAGGACGTCCGCGCCATGGTCGCGATCGTCCTCCGGGTCAACCATTATGACGTTGTCGAGGCCGAGAGTGGTGCGGCCGGGTTGAAGGCCTTTGGTGAAGAGACCTTCGACGCTGCGATTGTGGACATTTTCCTGGCCGATACCAGCGGCGTCGACGTCATGGCGACTATTCGCGAGCGAGCGCCTGGGTTCCCGATCGTGGCGGTCTCAGGGATGACGGCGCTCGATTTCATAGGCGAAGCGCCCGGTCTTGCCGATGTGATCTGCCTGCAAAAGCCGTTTCGACCGAACGATCTGCTACAAGCACTCCGGAAGGCGCAGGCAGCGGCAGGCGGGGAACTCTCCGCAGCCGTCTGAGCGTGCTGCAAAAGAAAACGCCCCGGCGAACCGGGGCGTTGGTGACAATCTGGCGAAAAGGTCAGGCTACCTGTCTCAGGTGCCGTTGCCTTTGATCTCGGTATAGCCGCCCTTGGCGTCCCACTTGTAGACGACGTAATCGAGCTGCTTGATGTCGCCCTTGGCGTCGTACTCGATCGGGCCGATTACGGTGTCCCATTTGCCGGCCTTCATCGCCTCCATGACCTTCTTGGCGTCGGTGGTGCCAGCCTTCTTCGCCGCCTGCGACCAGACCTGCATCGCCGCGTAGGTGTAGAGCGTGTAGCCTTCGGGGTCGATGTTCTTGGCCTTGAAGGCGTCGACGATCTTCTTCGCACTCGGCTTGTTGCGCGGATCGGGACCGAAGGTGAACAGGGTGCCTTCGCCGGCGGGGCCGGTGATGGAGGCGTATTCCTTGTCGGCGAGCGCGTCGCCGGCCATCAGGATCGTCTTGAGGCCCTGGTCGCGCATCTGACGCAGGATCAGGCCGCTTTCCTGATGGTAGCCGCCGACATAGACCAGATCGATATTGTCGCGCTTGAGGCGCGAGACGATCGCGTTGAAGTCCTTGTCGCCCTTGTTGTAGGACTCGTACATCTTCTCGGTGACGCCGGCCTTGTTGAGCGCCTTCTTGGTTTCATCGGCAAGACCTTTGCCGTAGGTGGTCTTGTCGTTGAGGATCGCGATGTTCTTGCCCTTGAAGTTCTTGGCAATGTACTGCGCCGCGATCAGGCCCTGCTGATCGTCGCGGCCGCAGACGCGCGCCACGTTCCAGAGCTTGCGCTCGGTGAAGAGCGGGTTGGTCGAGGCCGGCGTGATCTGAAGCACGTTGCCGTCGGCATAGGCCTCGGAGGCCGGGATCGACGACGACGAGCAATAATGCCCAACCACGAACGGCATCTTCGCGCTGGCGATCTTCTCGGCGACCGAGCGCGCCTGCTTCGGGTCGCAGGCATCGTCCTCGATGTCGAGTGCGAGCTTCTTGCCGTTGACGCCGCCGGCGGCGTTGATGTCAGCCAGGGCCATCTCGGCGCCGTTCTTCAACTGGCGGCCGAAGGCGGATTCGCCGCCGGTCATCGGGCCTGCGACTGCGATGGTGACATCCTGCGCGAACGCCGCGCTCGACAGCGCGATCGACGCGCCGAATGCCAGACCGATGAGCTTCAGTGATTTCATGAGATACCTCGCGGGTGGTCGCCTATGGAAGTTGCCGGGGCATGCCCGGTCCAAACCGGCGCCATTGTTGAATGAATTTGGCGAGAAGTCACCGGCAAAATACGGGCATTGACGGAGATATCTCGCCACATTCGGCAGCACTTCGGGCCGCATCAGGCAAAACGGCCGGTCTTGCCGGGCGTGCCGCTTCCCAGAACGCGCGTCGGATTCGTCAATCGCAAAGTCCAGCGGGCCTCAGGTGACCTCATCATCGTCGCGTGGTTTCGCGGCGCGCTGCCAGCCCGTTCCGGGCCAATGACGGCGATTGCAGCAGCACGTGAAATATGATCAACTACAAGAGATATTTTTCATTTCATACAATCACAAGACGTTGATCGACGTGCACTCTTTTTGATTGGAGAATTCCATGAAAGGCATCCTCCCACTCGTAATTTTTGGCGTCCTGATCGCAACGGCGCCGTGCTCCCTCGCTCAGCAGGGACCGGACCAGGCCTTGCAGCGTCTGAACGAATGCGTCGCCACCCCTCGTGCAAAGCCGTCGACGCAGGAAGACATCTTCAAATCGTTCAACCCGGCGATTTCGGACCCGGACCGCGTCTCGTGGTGCCTGTTCCTCTACGTGAGCTCCGGGAGCGCAACAGCGGGGAACAACAATGCGCTGTTCGAGACCTGGGCCAGCGACGGCGAGACATTCAACATGAACCCGCAATGGCCGACCACGCCCGCACCGAAGGTTCTGAGGCCGAACATTCTGTTGCAGATTCGCGAGTCCGATCGCGTGTTCCAGCTCGGGAAGCAGGGACGAGCCTTTCAACCCTTCGTTCTGCCGCCGCCGCGACCGCTGAAAGAGGGCGATAACCTCGAGGAGACCCGCCGCAACAAGATCGACTTCGACTTCATCGTCTCGCATGATCTCCACAAGATCTCGGGTCTACAAAAGGCGTTCGAAACCTTCACGCGGGACCGCAAGCTCCTGTCCTTCCCTGCCGATGCAATCGAGGTCAAGGCGAACTGGTTTCCTGTGCTGGACCCACAGGATCCGACCAAGAGCGGGATTCCCGGATATACGGGCAGTCCGGCTGATGCGGGCAAGTTCTACCACGTGAACACCGCGGCAGGTAAGCAGTACGCCCTCGTTTCCATGCACCTCATCTCGAAGATGGTGCCGAACTGGACGTGGGCGACCTTCGAGCATCGGAACAATCCTGGCCGCTGCGAATATATCGGCTGCCACGACAGTTTCGGCTCGACGCACGCCTCTGTCGCTCCCGATACGACGATCCCGGATCCCAGTGATCCGAGCTACCAAAATCCGGCGAACAATCCGAAGCCCTATCCGGTGTGCACGCACACACCGGCGCTCGCGAGTCTGTTCAAGGAGGCGCAGCTCGACCCGGCATTCCAGTTCTACTGCCTGAAGGGATCCCAGACCGATTTCACCGATGCAACCGGCATGGCCATCAGGCTCGGCAATTCGATCACGGAGGAGACCTTCGACTTTCAATCGTCGTGCATGACCTGCCACTCTCGTGCGGCCTTCGGCGCCGATGGTTCGGCGACCACGATCGCCGGATTCGACAACACGACCGGCGCTCCGCTCGGTCCCGTCCACGGCGAGTGGTACTGGACGACGCAGATCGGGGGCCCCTGGGGGCCGGCTGCGTTGCCGGTTGGTGCGACCGGGCAGATTCCGGCGGCGTTTTCCGCGGATTTTGTTTGGTCGATCCCGTTCTGCGCAGTCGACGATACGAGCAAGCCTGTTGCGAAGAGCCGCTGCGCCGCGAAATAGGGATGGGCAGGCACGGCGACGCACTGCGTTTCGCTAGCCGTGCCTGCCGCCTTCCAAATAGGCGGCGCGAATCTCGGGGCGCTGCAACAGCTCGGCGCCGGTTCCGGCGAGAGTAATCAGGCCGTTGACCATGACATAGCCGCGATGGGCGAGCTTGAGCGCATGATTGGCGTTCTGCTCGACGATCAGGACGGTCAGGCCGTCCTGCCGGTTCAAGGTGCGGATCGCGTCGAAGATCTGGCGGGCGATCAGCGGGGCGAGCCCGAGCGAGGGCTCGTCAAGCAAGAGCAGCCGAGGGCGGCTCATCAAGGCGCGGCCGATTGCCAGCATCTGCTGCTCGCCGCCGGACAGCGTGCCGCCGCGCTGGACGTAGCGTTCCTTCAGCCGCGGAAACAGCGAGAACACGCGTTCAAGCGTCGCGTCGCGCTCGGCGTCCGTGCATTCGGTGGCGTCCGCGCCCATCTGGAGGTTTTCCGCCACGCTCATGCGCGGGAAGATACGGCGGCCTTCCGGCGATTGCGCAATACGCAAATGCGCGATCTCGTGGGTGGGAACGTCGGTGATGTCGCGGCCTTCGTACAGGATCTGGCCGGCGCGGGCGCGCGGCTTGCCGAAGATCGTCATCATCAAAGTCGACTTGCCGGCGCCGTTGGCGCCGATCAGCGCGACGATCTCGCCGGAATTGATTTCGACGTCGACGCCCTTCAGCGCCTCGATCTTGCCATAGGCCGCACGCAGGCCGCGGATCGCGAGCAGGGGCGCAGCCGACGTCACGACCCGCTCTCCATCACGGCCACGGCCTCTTCCTCGTCGGTGCCGAGATAGGCGGCGATCACCTTGGGATCGTCGCGGACAGCACGGGGTGATCCTTCCGAGATCTTCACGCCATGGTCCATCACCACGATGTGGTCGGAGATCTCCATCACCACGGACATGTCGTGCTCGATCAGGAGGATCGAGGTGCCCAGCTCGTTGCGGATCGAGAGCAGCAGCTCGCTGAGGGCCGCGCTCTCGCGCGTATTGAGGCCGGCGGCGGGTTCGTCGAGGCACAAAAGTGCGGGCTCCGTACACATCGCGCGCGCGATCTCGAGCCGGCGCTGGTCGCCATAGGCGAGATTGCCGGCGGCGTCGTCGGCGCGGTCGAGCAGGTTGATCCGCTTGAGCCAGTCGGTGGCGAGATCGATCGCGTGCTTTTCGGCGTCGCGGTAGGTGGGCGCACCGATCAGGCCGAGGAAGGTGAAGCCGGAGGCGCGCATCAGCGTGTTGTGCTGCGCCACCATCAGGTTTTCCAGCGCGGTCATGCCGGGAAACAAGCGGATGTTCTGGAAGGTGCGGGCGACCTTGGCCTGCTTGGCAATGCGGAAATCGTTGAGCCGCTCCAGCGCGATTGTCTTGCCGTCGTCATGGGTGAGGCGGATGGCGCCGCCGCTCGGCTTGTAGAAGCCGGTGATGCAGTTGAACACGGTGGTCTTGCCGGCGCCGTTCGGCCCGATCAGTGCGGTGATCTTGTTCCGCTCGGCCGCAAACGACAGGTCCTGCACGGCGACGATGCCGCCGAAACGCATGGTGAGCCGGTCGACGCTGAGAATGGTCTCGCCGCTCATCCGTGTCCCTCTTTGACGAGGTCGGAGGAGATCGCTTGCGCCTTGGTCAGATAAACGGTCGGCGCGCGATGGCCGATCAGGCCGCGCGGCCGCCAGATCATGATCAGAACCATGGCGATGCCGAACACCAGCATGCGGTAGGTCTCGAGGCTGCGGAACAGCTCGAAGCCGCCGATCATGGCGAGTGCGGCCAGCGCCACGCCGAGCTGCGAGCCCATGCCGCCGAGCACGACGATGGCGAGCACCAGCGCCGATTCCTGGAAGGTGAAGGATTCCGGGCTGATGAAGCCCTGGCGGGTCGCGAAGAACGCGCCGGCGAAGCCGCCGAACATCGCTCCGGTCGCGAACGCGGTGAGCTTGGTGGTCGTGGTGTTGATGCCGAGCGCGCGGCAGGCGACTTCGTCCTCGCGGAGCGCCTCCCAGGCGCGGCCGATCGGCAAGCGCCGCAGGCGGATCGTGACCCAGTTGGTGAGCAGCGCGAGCGCCAGGATCACGTAGAACAGGAATACGATACGATGGGTCGGCGAGTACTCGATGCCGAGCTTGGCGGCGAGCCCGTCGTCGCTGTTGTCGAGCGGGATGCCGAAGAAGGAGGGACGCGGAATGCCGGAGACACCGTTGGGGCCACCGGTCAAATCCTGCCAGTTGATGATGACGAGGCGGATGATCTCGCCGAAAGCGAGTGTCACGATGGCGAGATAGTCGCCGCGCAGGCGCAGCACGGGGAAGCCGAGCAACACGCCCCAGAACGCGGCAAGGATGCCGGCGAGCGGTAGGCAGACCCAGAACGACCAGCCGAAATTGGTCGCAAGCAGCGCGTAGGAATAGGCGCCCACCGCGTAGAACGCGACGTAGCCGAGATCAAGCAGGCCGGCGAGCCCGACCACGACGTTCAGCCCCCAACCCAGCATCACATAGGTGAGCACGAGGATCCCGAGGTCGAGGATGTAGCGCTGGTCATAGAA
The DNA here is from genome assembly GCF_000938255.1 of Bradyrhizobium sp. LTSP849. Taxonomy (GTDB): domain Bacteria; phylum Pseudomonadota; class Alphaproteobacteria; order Rhizobiales; family Xanthobacteraceae; genus Bradyrhizobium. Next base: position 376,522 of record NZ_JYMR01000051.1, read on the forward strand.
GATGACCGGCATCAGCAGCGTAAAGCCCAGGAGTACCGGTGCGACGTAGCGGCCGACGAACGACATCCCGTTCTGCACCGCCGGCGGCACCAGTTTCTCGGCACCGCTGGGACCGATCCATTGCCGCAGCAGCTCGATCACGATCGAGCCGCCGAACACCGCGGCGACGAGGGAGGCAAGCTCGCCGAAGCGCGTCCAATAGGTGAGCTGGCCGTCGGAGCCTGCCTCGGTGCGGATGCCGACCATCAGCGAGAACAGCACCAGCGCGATCAGCGCGTTGAACAAGGCGGTCTTCAGAAGGGCGGGGATGCCGGCGGTGCGACTTGCGTGCTTGGTCTCGTGCGGGATGGGTGTCACGCGGCGGTCCGTCAGACTTTTTCGACTTCGGGACGGCCGAGCAGGCCGGTCGGCATGAAGATCAGCACGACGATCAGGATCGAGAACGCCGCGACGTCCTTGTACTCGACCGAAAAATAGGCCGACCAGAACGTCTCGATCAGGCCGATTGCGAGGCCGCCGAGCATGGCGCCGGGCAGCGAGCCGATGCCGCCGAGCACGGCGGCGGTGAACGCCTTGATGCCGGCGACGAAGCCCATAAAGAAATCGACCAGGCCGTAATAGAGCAGGTACATCAGGCCTGCGACCGCGGCGAGCGCGGCACCGATCACGAAGGTCATCGAGATGGTGCGATCGACGTCGACGCCGAGCAGCGCCGCCATGGTCTGGTCCTGCTCGCAGGCGCGCATGTCGCGTCCGAGCCGCGTGCGCGAGACCAGCCAGGTGAAGATCGCGAGCAGCACGATGGTGGTGAGGACCACCATGATCTGGATGTTGGAGAGCTGGATCACGAAGCCGTCCGCGCTCTCATGCAGCGTGTAGCCGCCGGTGATGAGCGGCGGGATCGGCTTGACACGGGCGCCCTGTGCCACCTGCGAGAAGTTGACCAGCACGAACGACATGCCGATCGCCGACAGCATCGGGGCGAGGCGGAAGGAGTGGCGCAGCGGCCGGTAAGCGATGCGCTCGATGGTCCAGCCATAAAGCGCGGTGATCGCCATCGAGACCAGCAGCACCACGATCAGGATCAGTGGGATCGCGGTCAGGCCGAACGAGACCAGGATCAGGAAGGTAATCAGGGAGATGAAGCCGCCGATCATGAAGACGTCGCCATGGGCGAAGTTGATCATGCCGACGATGCCGTAAACCATCGTGTAGCCGATCGCGATCAGGCCGTAGATCGAGCCGAGCACGAGGCCGTTGATGAGCTGCTGGGTGAAATAATCCATAGGCTGCCGTTACCCAAACCTGACGCGGCTCAAAGGGAGCTCTTGAGAGAGAGTTCTTGGGCCCCGGCAGCCCTCGAGCATTCTCCGTTTTGTAACAGGAGGGAACTGGCGGCTGCAACTGGCCATGTCTTGGCATAAAGGTTTGTACAGAGGTCATTTCGCGTTCCGGTTCCCGCATTTGCGAGGAATTGGGTTCCGCAGGCAACCAAAGCGGACACGAGCCGTTATCGAGCCTCTGACGTCTAACAAGGGAGTTTCCCCCAATGACGAAGCAGCAAGACCAGAATCCGGGCCAGCAGAACCAGAACCCCGGTCAGCGTCCCGGCCAGCAGCAGGGTGGCGGTCACAAGCCCGGCCAGCAGCAACAGGATCCGCAGCGCCAGGGCGACAAGCCCGGTCAGCAGCAGGGCGGCCAGCGCGGGCAGCACGATCAGGACAACAAGTAGATTTGGGAGCCCAAGAAATTGGGAGTCCAAGAACGAAGGGTAGTGATGAAGGCCCCGCCGAAAGGCGGGGCCCTTTTCGTCGGCCGCGCTGCTCGACGGGGCGGTTAAGGTAAACAAACGGTTTAAATTGCCGCCACAGTCCGATGCGAGTTAGCTCGTGGCAAATCCGCCGCCCGTCGAGGGCCGCGGGTCAGCGAAGCGGGAAGCGGCATGTTCAGGAATTGGCGGATCGGCTCGGTCAACGGCGCATTGCTGGCGGCCTATTTCATTCCGGCCTGGACCCTGGTCGCCTTCAACATCATGGTAGCGCCGGTGCACGGCCTCTACGAGCGGCCGAGCGTCGCGGTGGCGCTGTTCCTCAGCGACCAGCTCCAGATGTCCGGCATCGGCACGGTGCGCGCCGCCTGGCTCCTGGCACTCGGACGGTTGACCGTGGTGGCGTTCTTCGCGATCTATCTCGCGCTTCTCGTCATTCCCCGCACCCGCAAGAGCGGCGGCAGCGACGAGGCGCTCGGCATTGCGCTGGCGATCGGCAGCCTGATCTCGTTTGCGAGCATGATGATGGCCTCGAAGGTCGGCGAGATGGCCGCGCTCCGGCTGCACGCCACCGAGCTCCTGCTTCTGCTCGGTGCGGCCATCGTGCTGGTGATCGAACGGCCGGCGATGGCGCCGCAGACCGCCGAGGTGCCAGCGCCGCTAGCCCTTGAGCAGGCCGAGCTCCTGCACAATAGCTGAGGCTTCCTTCACGGCGTGGTTCGCCGCGGGGACGCCGCAATAAATCGCCTGCTGCAACAAGATTTCCTTGATGTCGTCGGGGGTGAAGCCGCCTTCCGCGAGCGCCGCGCGCACATGCAGGCGGAATTCGTCCCATTGCCCAAGCGCGACCATGGTGCCGATCACCAGCACCCGCCGCGTGCGCTCGTCGAAATGCGGCCGCGTCCAGATCTCACCCCAGGCGTAGCGCGTGATCATGTCCTGGAAGTCGGTGTTGAAGGCGTTGCGGTTGGCGATCGACCTGTCGACCCAGGCATTGCCCAGCACTTTTCGGCGCACATTCATGCCGGCATCGCGGCGCTTCTGGTCGTCCATGTGTTCTCTCCGGATAGCGCCTAGCGCTGCGTCAGGAAGCCCACCACCGCGTCGGTGAACGCGTGTGGCTGCTCGACATTGGAAATATGGGCGGCGTCGATGATGGTCATGCTCGCGCCGGGGATATTTGAACGGATCAATTCGCCCGCCGAGATCGGCGTCGCCATGTCGTGGCGGCCGGCGATCACCAGCGTCGGGCTTTTGATCTTCGGCAGCAGCTCACGCTGGTCGAGCGTCGACAGCGCTTCGCAGCAGGCGAGATAGCCCTCGACGGGGGTGGCGAGCAGCATCGACTTCATCCTGGCGGTGACATCGGGCTCGCGCTCGCGGAAATCGGCGGTCAGCCAGCCTGCGATCACGGCATCCGCGACCGCGGCGATGCCGCCCTTCTTCACGGCGTCGATGCGTTCCAGCCATTTGGTCGGCTCGGCATAGTAGCAGGAGGTATTGGCGAGGATCAGCTTGCCGAACCGCTCCGGCGCGTTGGCGCCCAGCCATTGTCCGACCATGCCGCCCATCGACAGGCCGCACCAATGCACCTTCTCGATGTTGAGATCGTCGAGGATCGCGAGCACGTCGCGGCCGAATCGCTCCATCGTGTAGGGAGCGGGCGCGACGCTGGACTTGCCGTGGCCGCGGCGGTCGTAGCGGATGACGCGGAACACCTGCGTCAGCGCTTTCATCTGCGGCTCCCACATCTGAAGCGTGCAGCCGAGCGAATTGGAGAGCATCAAGGTCGGCCCGCCGTCGCGGCCCTCGACGGAGACGTTGAGCAGGCAACCGTCGGCATCGATCATGGGCATGGATGGCGTCTCCGTTTAGTTCCGCTCAGGGCTGTTCTATTCGCGCTCGACGCTGTCGAGCAGGCGGTCGATCAAGGCTTGGGAAGCCCCTTGATAGGCCATCGGCTCGAACAATGCCGCAATTTTTTCCAGTGCGAGATGCGCGGTGACCTGCGGATCGGCCGACAGCACCTCGCGCAGATGCTTCTTCTCGGCGACCGCGCGCTTGCTCGCGGCCTCGATCAGATGATGCGCGTCGCTCTTGCCGATCTTCTCGGCCAGCGCAAAGGTGACGGCTTCGGCCATGATCAGGCCGTGCGTCGCGTCGAGATTGCTGCGCATGCGCGCGGCATCGACGTCGAGGCCCTCGGCGATATCGACGATCGCCGCGAGCGCGCCCGAGGTCACCAGCATCAGTTGCGGCAGCGTCGGCCATTCCGCATGCCAGGGACCGGCGCTGCGTTCGTGGTCCTGTACCTGGGCTGCAAAGATCGTTGCGGCAAGCTGCGGGGCCATGGTCGCGCAGCCGAGCGCACTGGCGGCTGCGACCGGGTTGCGCTTGTGCGGCATGGTCGAAGAGCCGCCGCGGCCTACGCCGGCGGGCTCGAACGCCTCGGCGACGTCGGTCTGCATCATCAGCGAGACGTCGCGTGCGATCTTGCCGCAGCTTCCGGCGAGAATCGCCAAGCACGCGGCAGCCTCCGCGATCCGGTCGCGATGGGTGTGCCAGGGCGCTTCGGGCAGTGGCAGGTTCAGCTCCTGCGCCAGCCGCTCGGACACCGCGAGCCCGTTATTGCCGAGCGCTGCGAGCGTGCCGGCGGCGCCGCCGAATTGCAGCGCGAGGCCCTCGCGGCGTAGCCGTCGCAAGCGGCAGCGCGCACGGGCAAGGCTTGAAGCATATTCGGCGGCCTTCAGCCCGAACGGCATCGGCAGCGCGTGCTGGAGCCAGGTCCGTGCCACCATCGCGGTATTGCGATGGGCCCGCGCCAGTGCGGCAAACCCCCTGATGGCACGGCTGAGATCGGCATCCAGCGCTTCGACGCCGGCGCGCAGCGTCAGCATGGTGGCGGTGTCGATGACGTCCTGGCTGGTCGCACCCCAATGCACATAGCGGGCGGCCTCGCCGTCGGCCTTCGCGACATTGGCAGTCAGCATCTTGACCAGCGGAATCGCCAGATTGCCCGATCGCGTCGCGGCCTCCGCGAGTGCGGTCATGTCAAAGGAATCGGCCTTGCAGGCTGCCTCGATCGGCCCCACCGCGGCCTTAGGGATCACGCCCGTGGCGGCTTCGGCCCGTGCCAAAGCTGCCTCGAAATCGAGCATATTCTGGAGGGTGGAACGGTCGTCGCAGACGGTGCGCATGGCTGCGCTCGACAGCATCGGCGCGAGCAGGGGGGAGAGGGCTGTGCTCATGGTGTGCGGGACCTAACCACCATGGCCCGGCCGTGCCAATCCCAAACCGCCCGCGGCAGGCTTTTTGCGGTTGCGAATATGCATTGCACGTGGCCGGGCGCCGCCCTTTCCTTTGCGGCCTCCGTGCGTTACTTGAGCAACGTTATCTTATTGCGATCCCGGGAGGCACCCCATGGCCATGACAATGAACGGCGAAGTCCAGCTTGCGGCGCCGCGCGAGGCCGTGTGGGAGAAGCTCAATGACCCCGCGGTGCTGAAGGCCTGCATCCCCGGCTGCGAGGAGCTCGAGAGGACCGACGACGGCGGTTTTCGCGCGGTGGCGAAAATGAAGGTCGGCCCGGTCTCGGCGCGCTTCAAGGGCAAGGTCGCGCTGAGCGATCTCGACCCGCCGAACGGCTACAAGATTTCCGGCGAAGGCGAGGGCGGGGTGGCCGGCTTTGCCAAGGGCGGCGCAGTCGTGAAGCTGTCCGATAAGGACGGCGGCACACTGCTCGTCTATGACGTCGAGGCGCAGATAGGCGGCAAGTTGGCGCAGCTTGGACAACGCCTGATCAATGGCACCGCCAAGAAGCTGGCCGACGAATTTTTTGCGAATTTCGCCAAGGCGGTACAGGGCTAGCGGCCCTTGCCTTTCGGCATGGCGGCTTGCGTCCCGGGCGATGTTGCCCAAGGGGACAATGGCCCATATGATGGGTTGGAATAACTATAAAAACCGCTTCGACGGGACCCGTCGGGGCGCTGAAGAGAGTGCTTATGGCAAAAATCTCCCTTATCGTGAACGGCAATCCTGTTACCGGCAATATCGACCCGCGCACGCTTCTGGTGCAGTTCCTGCGCGAGAATCTGCAGCTCACCGGCACCCATGTCGGCTGCGACACCTCGCAGTGCGGCGCCTGCGTCGTGCATCTCGACGGCAAGGCCGTGAAATCCTGCACCACGCTTGCGGTGATGGCCGATGGCCATGAGGTCAAGACCATCGAGGGACTGGCGGCCGACGGCGCGCCGCTGCATCCGATGCAGGAGGCCTTCCGCGAGCACCATGGTCTGCAATGCGGCTTCTGCACACCGGGCATGATCATGACCGCGATCGACCTTGTGCATCGCAAGGGCAACGAGCTCGACGACCACACCATTCGCGAGGAGCTGGAAGGCAATCTCTGCCGCTGCACCGGCTACCAGAACATCGTCGCCTCGATCGCCGCCGGCGCGAAGGCGATGGCGAACTCCGATCTCGTGTAAACCGCGCGCGCATTCCGCGATCAGGACACCCACATGTACGAATTCAAATACCATCGCCCCGGGACTGTGCGGCAGGCGGCCAACCTCCTGGTGAAGAACGAGGACGCCAAGCTGATCGCCGGCGGCCACACGCTGATTCCCGTCATGAAGCAGCGCCTCGCCAGCCCCCCGCATCTCGTCGACCTCTCCCACATCGAGGGGCTCAATACGATCGAGATGAAGGGCCGCTCGCTCGTGATCGGTGCCACCGCCAAGCACGCCGAGGTCGCGACCTCCGCCATCGTCGGTGAGGCGATCCCGGCGCTGGCCAATCTGGCGAGCCAGATCGGCGACCCCGCCGTGCGCCACAAGGGCACCATCGGCGGCTCGCTCGCGAACAACGACCCGACCGCGGATTATCCCGCCGCCGTGCTCGCGCTCGGCGCGACCATCGTCACCAACAAGCGCCGGCTCAAGGCGGAAGAGTATTTCCAGGGCCTGTTCACGACGGCGCTGGAGGCCGACGAGATCATCACCAAGGTGATGTTCCCGCTGCCGAAGAAGGCGGCCTACATCAAATTCCGCAACCAGGCCTCGCGCTATGCGCTGGTCGGCGTGTTCGTGGCGCGCCGTCCCTCGGACGTGCGTGTCACTGTCACCGGTGCAGGCTCCGATGGCGTGTTCCGCATCGAGGCGTTCGAGGAGGCGCTGAAGAAGCGCTTCTCGTCGAAGGTGCTGGAAGGCATCGACGTGCCGGCGGAGGGGCTGAACAGCGACATCCACGGCAGCGCCGAATATCGCGCGCATCTCATCGGGGTGCTGACGCGGCGCGCCGTCGACGCCGCCAATGCCAAGGAATAAATGGGCCTCGCGCATTGGCCCAATACTTGTCCCTCGTGAGGGCGTAGCGAGACTGGCTCTTTCATGACTTCAGCGGCCAATACTTCCGGTGCGTTGCCGGCATCGGTCGACGCGATGCTCGAACTTTTGACATCGCGCGGCTATCTCGCCGAGCGGTCGCTGGCGACGGTGACGTATCTCTCGCTGCGCATGGGCCGGCCGCTGTTTCTCGAAGGCGAGGCGGGCGTCGGCAAGACCGAGATCGCAAAGGTGCTGTCGGCGGCGCTGGGGCGGAAGCTGATCCGCCTCCAGTGCTATGAAGGCCTCGACGTCTCCTCGGCTGTCTACGAGTGGAACAGCGCCGCGCAGATGATCGCGATCCGGATGGCGGAAGCCGCCGGCGATACCGATCGCGATCAGTTGTCCTCCGATATCTTCGCCGACCGCTACATGATCAAGCGGCCGCTGCTCCAGGCGCTGGAGCCTGACGTCGCCGGCCCGCCGGTGCTGCTGATCGACGAGCTCGACCGCGCCGACGAGGCGTTCGAGGCGTATCTGCTCGAAATCCTCAGCGACTTCCAGGTGACGATCCCCGAATTCGGCACCGTGAAGGCGCCGCACCCGCCGATCGTCATCATTACCTCCAACCGCACCCGCGAGATCCACGATGCGCTGAAGCGGCGCTGTCTCTATCACTGGGTGGATTATCCCGCCGCCGATCGCGAGCTAGCGATCGTCAAGTCGCGCGTGCCCGGCATCTCCGCAAAACTGTCGCAGCAGGTCGTGCGCTTCGTCCAGGCGCTGCGCAACCAGGATTTCTACAAATCGCCGGGCGTCGCCGAGACCATCGACTGGGCTACCGCGCTGTCGGAGCTCGATGCCCGCTCGCTGACCCCGCAGGTGGTCGGCGACACGCTGGGCGCGCTGCTCAAGTACCAGGACGACATCACGCGGATGCAGGGCGACACCTTGCAGAAGGTGCTGAAGGAAGCGACGAGCGATTAGCCGTCATTCCGAGTTTGCGCTAGGCGCGCCTGGGAATGACGAGGGGATGGATACGAGACCATGGCCATCAACCATCTGGCGCCAGAGCAAACCGAGCAGTTCGCCGACAACATCGTCGGCTTTGCCCGCGCCTTGCGTGCGGCCGGCATGCCGGTCGGGCCGGGCGCGGTCATCGATGCCATGAACGCGCTTCAGGTGATCGACATCGGCAGCCGCGCTGACGTCTTCACTACGCTGGAGGCGATCTTCGTCAAGCGCCACGAGCATGCGCTGATCTTCAAGCAGGCCTTCAATCTGTTCTTCCGCGCTTCGGAGGAGTGGAAGCACATGCTGGATTCGGTGCCGCTGCCAGATGGCGCCAAGAAGAAACCGCCGGCGGCCGCGCGCCGGGTGCAGGAGGCGATGTCGCAGCCGCGGATGACGGAGACGCCGCAGCACCAGGAGCAGGATCTGCGCCTGTCGGTGTCCGATAAGGAGATCCTTCAGAAGAAGGATTTCGCGCAGATGAGCGCGGCGGAGATCACCGAAGCACTGCGCGCCATCGAGCGGATGCGGCTGCCGCAGGCCGAGCTTCTGACGCGCCGGCACCGGCCAGATCCGCGCGGCCTGCGGCTCGACCTGCGCCGCACCTTGCGCGCCTCGCTCCACACCGGCGGCGACATCATCAACATCCACCGTCTCGGGCGCATCGAGAAGCCGGCGCCGATCGTGGCGCTGCTCGATATCTCGGGCTCGATGAGCGAGTACACCCGCCTGTTTCTCCACTTCCTGCATGCCATCGGCGACGCCCGAAAGCGCGTCTCGGTGTTCCTGTTCGGCACCCGGCTCACCAATGTCACCCGCGCGCTGCGCCAGCGCGATCCCGACGAGGCGCTGGCGAGTTGCTCGGCGGCGGTCGAGGACTGGGCCGGCGGTACGCGGATTTCGGGCTCGCTGCACAACTTCAACAAATTGTGGGCGCGGCGCGTGCTAAGCCAGGGCGCCATCGTGCTGCTGATCTCCGACGGGCTGGAGCGGGAGGCCGATTCCAAGCTTGCCTTCGAGATGGATCGGCTGCACCGGTCCTGCCGGCGGCTGATCTGGCTGAACCCGCTCTTGCGGTTCAGCGGCTTCGAAGCCAAGGCGCAGGGCATCAAAATGATGCTCCCGCACGTTGACGAATTCCGCCCCGTGCATAATTTGAGTTCGATCCAGGAGCTGATCGCCGCGCTCTCCCGGCCGCTGCCGCCGCAACACCGCAGCCTGATCCGCTCCGCAGCCTGAGAGGCCAACCATGCTCGATCGTGACGAGGATATCTTGAAGGCGGCAGAGGACTGGCAGAAGGCCGGCCGTGGCGTCGCGCTGGCGACCGTGGTGGAGACCTGGGGCTCGGCGCCGCGCCCGGCGGGCTCCAGCCTCGTCATCAACGATGAAGGCACCTTTCTGGGGTCGGTCTCCGGCGGCTGCGTCGAGGGCGCCGTGGTCACCGAGGCCATGGACGTGATCCAGAGTGGCAAGCCGAGGATGCTGGAGTTCGGCGTCGCCGACGAGACCGCCTGGAATGTCGGGCTGTCCTGCGGCGGCACCATCCGCGTCTTCGTCGAGAAAGTCGGTTAGTCGTGAAGCTCGCGATCCTGCACGAACTCAACGCCGAGCGCGCCGCGCGCCGGCCGGCGATCCTGGTGACGGACACCGAGAGCGGCGAGCAGCGCCTGGTGAAGGCGAAGGATTTTGCCAAAGACCCGCTGGGTGCCGAGCTTGAAAAACAGCTTCGCATGGGCAAGAGCGGCAATGTCGAAGCTGGCGGCAAGAAACTGTTCCTCAACGTCTACGCGCCGACTGCAAAGCTCGTCATCATCGGCGCGGTCCATATCAGCCAGGCCTTGGCGCCGCTGGCGCGCTCGCTTGGTTATGACGTCACGGTGATTGATCCGCGCACCGCCTTTGCGAGCCCCGAGCGCTTCCCCGATATTCCGCTGGTCGCCGAATGGCCCGATACCGCGCTGCCGCCGCTCAATGTCGATGCCTACACGGCCTTCGTTGCGGTGACGCACGATCCGAAGATCGACGATCCCGCGCTGCTGCACGCCTTCGAGCGCAACTGCTTCTATATCGGCGCGCTTGGCTCGCGGAAGACGCACGCCAAGCGCGGCGACCGGCTGCGGGCGCAGGGCGCCAAGGACAGCGACGTGGCGCGCATCCGCGCCCCCATTGGACTTGCGATCGGCGCGGTTTCACCGTCCGAGATTGCGGTGTCGATCATGGCCGAGATCACGGCGGTGCTTCGGCTACCTCCTAAGGAAAAAGAAGAAGCGGCATGAAGTTCGGTCCGGCGAGCCCCAAGGACGCGATCGGCGGGGTGACCGTCCACACCCTGCGCCAGGGACCGCTGGTGCTGAAGAAAGGCACGACGATCGGCCCCGCCGAGATCGAGGCGCTGACGCGCGCCGGCATCAAGGACGTTGTCGTGGTGCGGATGGAAGAGGGCGATGTCTCCGAGGACGTCGCGGCCGCCAGTATCGCGCTTGCGATCGGCGGCGAGGGCATCCATGTCGAGCGCGCCTTCACCGGCCGCGCCAATCTGTTTGCCGCACGCCCGGGCCTGCTGGTGATCGACCGCGGGGCGGTCGACCGCATCAATAATATCGACGAAGCCATCACCTTTGCGACGCTCTCCGCCTTCAAGCCGGTGGTCGAGGGCGAGATGGTCGGCACCGTCAAGATCATTCCGTTCGGCGTTGAAGGAAGCTTGCGTGATGCCGCGGTGGAGGCGGCCGGCAAGGACGTCCTGAAGATCGCGCCCTACATCATCAAGCGCGTCGGCATCGTCTCGACGCTGCTGCCGGGACTATCCTCCAAGGTGGTCGACAAGACGTTGCGCGTGACCGCTGATCGGCTCGCGCCGGCCGGCGCCAAGATCATCGCCGAGCGCCGCGTTCAACACGACGAACCAGCGCTGTCGGCGGCGATCAAGGAGCTGCTCGCGCTCGGCGCGGAGCTCGTCATCGTGTTCGGGGCCTCCGCGATCGCCGACCGCCGCGACGTGATCCCGGCCGCGGTCACCGAGGTCGGCGGCGAGATCGAGCATTTCGGCATGCCGGTCGATCCCGGCAATCTGCTTTTGATTTCCCGCGTCGGCGGCGTGCCGGTGCTGGGCGCGCCCGGCTGTGCGCGCTCGCCGGTCGAGAACGGGTTCGACTGGGTGCTGATGCGGCTTTTGGCCGGCATCAAGGTGACGCGCTCCGAGCTGATGGGCATGGGTGTCGGCGGGCTCCTGATGGAGATCGTGACGCGGCCGCAGCCGCGCGCAAAGCCCGAGACCGAGGGCAACAGCAACATCGCAGCCATCGTGCTCGCGGCAGGCCGCTCGACCCGGATGGGCGGCCCGAACAAGATGTTGGCCGAGCTCGACGGCAAGAAGCTGGTGCGGATCGCGACCGAGCAGGCGCTGGCCTCGAAAGCATCCGAGGTGATCGTCGTCACCGGACATCAGACTGAGCTGGTCGAGCAGGCGCTGAAGGGCCTGAAGGTGAGGTTCGTCCGCAATCCGGATTTCGCCGGCGGCATCGCGAGCTCGGTCAAGGCCGGCATCGCGGCCGTGCCGGAAGGCTATGACGGCGCCGTGGTCTGTCTCGGTGACATGCCGCTGATCGATGCCGGCCTGATCGACCGTCTCATCGACGGCTTTGCGCCGGACCGCGGCAATCTCATCGTCGTTCCCGTCAGCGACGGCCGCCGCGGCAATCCCGTGCTGTGGTCGCGCCGCTTCTTCAAGGAATTGATGACGCTCGACGGCGATGTCGGCGCGCGTCACCTGATCGCCAGGCACACCGAGGCAGTCGCCGAAGTGGCCGTCGACGGCGAGGGCGCCTTCCTCGACATCGACACGCCGCAGGCACTGGAAGCGGCACGGCGAGGATGACGGTGCGTAGGGTGGGCAAAGGTGCATAGCGCCGTGCCCACCATCTCTCCATAACGTCATCGCTAAATTGGTGGGCACGCTACGCTTTGCCCACCCTACGCCACTGTTTCCGCGGTGAAACAGTTGGTGGATTACGCTTCGCTGATCCACCCTACGGCACTTCGCGATCGCCCAATTTCAACTCGCCGTTCACCATCTGGAAACGGTCCCGCGCTTAGAGTCGTCCCACCTGCCTTGGGGGGAGGGGTTTTCCATGGTTTCGAACGTCGTCGCGCGCCGTTGCGCGATGTTTTTCTTTGCGCTGTCGGTTTGTGTCGCCGGCGCCCGCCACATCACCGAAGCCCAGGCTGCCGGCGCGTTTGCGGTCGGCAAGTGCGGCGCCTATGGCCAGGCCTTTGATTATGGCGCCGAGCACGAGGCCCGCGCCGCGGCGCAGAAGCAGTGCAAGGGCGACTGCACGACCGTGACGATGAAGCGCGCCTGTGCGGCGATGTCGGTCGATATGGCCAACCCTTGCGGCGCCTATGGCTATGCCGTGAAGCCGAGGATCTCGGCCACGCTCAATGCCGCGACGCGCGAATGCTACAAATTTGGCGGCAAGGAATGCGTGATCCGCGCCTGGGCCTGCGACGCCAAAGGCTGACAGCCGCCCTTGGAAGTCGCTGCCCGGTCGATCAGTCCTGTGCCTCGGCCGACCAGGGGACCTTGGTCTTGACGAAATCCGACCATGCCTGCTTCAGGCGTGGCTCGACGCCGACCATCGCGTGGGCCTGCCAGCCGGCGATCGCGGCGGCCGCGGTGCTGCTGTCCGAGGACTCGGTGCCGACATCTGCGAGCAGCGAAGCCGTCGTCGCCATGTCGTTGTAGAGTCCGAGCTGTTGTTGCAGGTCGGCCAGCCCTTTGGAAAAGCGCTTGGCCGATTTTCGCTGTCCGTAAAGCGGCAACAGGAAGTCGGCGACGTAGCGCAGCTTCTTCGCGGCGAGCCGCAGCCGGTGCAGCTCTTCCGGGGTGCGCGATTTGAATCGACGGCCGCGCTTGAGCACTTTCGTATGCTGAGCCGAGAGAATGCGTTGCGCGAAGTTCATGGCGGGCACGGCCAGTTGCCCCAGATGTTCCGGAGCGACGTCGCTGCGCCAGCCGCGGGTCTCGATCCAGCCGCCAAGCCCGATCAGGAAACATGACGCGCGGCGATCGGCCAGTACCATGCGCGCCTTGTCGTAGCTGGCCGCCCGGCGCTGCTCGACGGCTTCCTCCAGCGCGTCGAAGCCCGCAATCGCGGGGCAGCCTTGTGCAACGACGCGCAATGTCTCCTGTTGGAAGACGTCCCAGTCACGCGCGGGGGAGAGATTTTGTGCCAGCCATTTGGCTTCCGTCCGCAGCAGATCGAGCTTGCTCAACGACACCACCGATCGCATCAGGTCCAGCGCGGATCGGAGGCGGCGCAGTGCCACACGAAGCTGGTGAATGCCCTCGGGATCGCGCCCGTCCTCGGCGGCGGGAAGCGACTGGAGCAGATGATGCAGACAGGCGCGCAGGATCGTGGCAAATGCCTCGTCAAGCGATGCGGATGGATCAAGGCGAAGCTTGCGCGGCCTTTTCGCGGCTGGCGAGGTCTCGGCTGCGAGGTCAAATCCGCGCGCGGATTTGCTGCGAATGGAAGGCCTGGCCGGTCCATGCTCCGCGAGACGTAGCGCCAGTTCATAGATCGCCGATGGGTTGCCAGCCTTGAGCTCCAGCTCGATTTCGCTGACCGGCATCGATCGATCGCCGGATTTCAGCTGACCCTGGTCGAAAGCGATCTCGACTGTGCCGGACGGCAGGTCGACGATGCGCTGATGCCGGCGAATGTCGGTGGTGAAGACGGCTTCGAGCGGGTGTCGTTCGAGATCGGCGCGTAGCTTTTCGGGAATGAAGGGGAGCGCCAGCGCGATGTCGGGAGCAATGGAGGGCACGCTCGCCTCCCATTCGCCGCGCCGCAGCGGATCGTTGCCGAATTCGGCCTTCATCGTCTGCGTAAAACGCGCGCCGCTCTGGCGGACCCGAAAACTCAATCCGTTGCGTTGAAGCGCGCGTTTGGGCGTGTCGTAGTAGACGGCCTTGAGGTGTTTTCGCGAACCCTTGTTGCGCGCGTTAGCAACGATGACGGGCGCGTCCCTGAAATCGGCGAGGCGATCGGCATCCACGAGCAGCTTGAGCTCGATCTCGGTGGCGCGTGGCGCAGCATCGCGGGACAGAGAGGTTTCCGACGTCGTCGCCTCGCCACGCGCGTCATCGGCGAAGAGGTCGGCCTGCGAAGTTTCGTGCGATGAGAGCGTGTTGTCAGGGAACTCGGAACCAGACGCTGTGCCTGAGGTGGCGGAGTTCTTGATTTTCTTCCCGTTCTCCGGAACCAGATGGCCGTTGGCCCTCGCAAGCCGCTGCACGGGTTCGATGGCTCGCTTGATCGCGCCGGTTTCCGACATACTCAATTTATGACAGTTCGATGACAGGGCCGCGATATATAGCCCACTCGACTCCCGAGGAGAAGCGCAGCCGGACGCATCTCGATTGAAATTTCCCAACTGTGATCGATAGGACAATTCGGGTTACATTCGTGTCCGCAGCCGGCGCGCGAGGAATTGTCGTTTCTTTCCCGACGCTTGAATGTGTGCGGGAGAATTCATGCTGTTCGATACGAAGATTGCCGTTGTTATTCGCAACGATCTCCAAGCTTGGCAGAAGCTCAATGTCGCGTCGTTCCTGACCGGCGGCGTCGCCGCTGCCTTTCCGGAATGCATCGGCGAAGCCTATGGGGATGCCTCAGGCACGAAATATCTTGCGCTGATCGGCCAGCCGATCCTGATCTATGGCGCCGATGGTCCGGCCTTGTCGCGCGCGCTCGATCGGGCACTCGCGCGCGATGTCACGCCGGCGGTCTATACCGAGGACATGTTCAAGACCACGCATGACGCGGCCAATCGCGAGGTGGTGAAGGCGGTGGCGCGCACAGAGCTCAATCTCGTCGGGATCGCGATGCGCGCCGAGCGCAAGGTGATCGACAAGATCGTCGATGGATTGAAGTTTCATAGTTGAACGTAGGTGCTGTTGTTTCACCTCTCTCGCAAGCGGGAGAGGGAGCGCACCACTCACATCGGCGGCATGGTCTCGAACTTCGTCAGTCCCGGATCGAGATGATCCCAGTCATGCCCGCGCGCGGCGTAAGTGACCACTTGCGGCTTGTAGCGGGTGGGCTCGTCAAGGCTGGCGGCGCGGATGGTGAAGATGCCGGGCATCGCGGCAAATGTCATGTAGACCGGCAGGCCGCACACGGCGCAGAACGCGCGCGTCTTCACATTGCCGCTGTCGCCGACCATGTCCCATCGCCTGGCCTCGCCGGTCACCGTGACGCCGTCGCGCGCGAAAGTCGCGTACGAGCCGTGGCCAGTGCCACTCTCGCGCTGGCAGTCCCGGCACTGGCAGTGATTGCTGAACAGAGGCTCACTGGCAATCGAATAGCGGATCGCGCCGCAGGCGCAGCCGCCGGTATAGGGCTTGTCCATCGCGATAACTCCTTAACTCTCTTCGCCGCTGATTTCGTCGAGCCGCCGGACGACCTTCTTCCAGCCACCGCTCATGACCGTGTAGGCACTCTCGTTCCTGGGCAGCACGAAGCCCGCATGAACCAATTGAATCCGCGTGCCGGCTTCGATCGGGGTGAGGGACCACGTCACTGTCGTGTCGAGCGGGGCGCCGTAGCCGGTGTTGCGTTCATCGCCGCCCTTCCAGGCGTAGACGAGGCGCCTGAAAGCCACGACCTCCAGGACGCGGCAATGGATGACACCGTCCCAGTTGCCGCCTGGCGTGGTCTGGAACGTGAAAGTGTTGCCGACGACGGCTTCGAAGCCGGTTGGCTTCATCAGCCAGCGCGCGATCAGCTGGGCGCTGGTCAGCGTCTTCCAGATCGTCTCGGGCGCGTGAGGGAAGACCTCGTCCAACACGATGTCTTTGGTCTCGGCTTTCAGCTCGGCTGCACTCACGGGTCGATCTCCTTCAAGAGGTCACGCAGGTTCTGGAAGCGCTCGCGCCAGAAGACGCCGTAATGATCCATCCAGGTCACCAGCGGCTCGAGTCCTTCAGGCGCGGCGCGGTAATAGACGTTACGGCCCTCGGCACGCTCGGCGACGAGGCCGGCCTGCTTCAACGATTTCAGGTGCTGCGAGATGGCTCCTTGAGTCACCCCGCTGCCGCGCGTCAGCTCCGCAACGCTGATCTCCTTGCTCTCGAACACGCGCTCGAACACGGCACGGCGGGTCGGATCGGCGAGGGCGCGCATCACGGCGGTGACGGGATTTGGGGCTGCTTCGATCATACCGATCAATTAGTAAATACTAATGCATTAGTCAACGCTAATTATTTATCGTGGTGCGTGGGGTTCGATCCTCAATTGACTATGACTGACTAGTCAGTCATAAATTTGGGATGGCAAAGAAACCCACCAAAACCGCCGCATCCCAAGCAAGGAGCCACGCGCCCGAAGCTGGCGAAGAGGCCGCGCCTGCGTCCAACCGCACCACGCGCGCGGCGGAGCGGCGAGCAGCGATCGTGGAGGCTGCGATGGAGGAATTCATCTCCCGCGGCTTTGCCGCGACGCGGCTCGACGACATCGCCAAGCGTGCAGGTGTCGCCAAGGGCACGATCTACCTGCACTTCAAGGATAAGGAGTCGATGTTCGAGGAGCTGGTGCGCACCGTGATCGTGCCGGTGGTGGCGCGGCTCAATGCATTGCCGCCGCTCACGGGCTCGGTGCGCGATCTGATCGAAGCCTTTGCGACCAACTTCCTGAAAGAGGTGATCGGCACCAGGCGCGGCGATCTGGTGCGCCTGATCGTGGCGGAGGGGCCGCGCTTTCCGTCCGTCGCCGACTTCTACTATCGCGAGGTCGTCTCGCGCGGGATGGCCGGCATGCGCGCGCTGATCGAGCTCGGCATTGCCCGCGGTGAAATCCGCGAGAAGAACCTCGCGCGCTATCCGCAGATCCTGATCGCGCCGGCGATGATCGCGGTGATCTGGCAGAGCCTGTTTGCGCGGCACGCGCCGCTCGACGCTCAGGACATGCTGCGCGTCCATCTCGATTTGATTTTTGGCGAACGGAGGACGACATGAGGTCGTCGCACGCATTTTTTTCATTCGCATTGGCCGTCATGCTCGCGACCGGGCTTGCCGGCTGCAACGAGAAGCGCGATCCCGGCTTCCAGGGCTGGGTCGAGGCCGACATGATCTTCGTCAGCCCCGACGAAGCAGGCCGGGTCACGAAGCTCGACATCCGCGAGGGCGACGCCGTGAAGGTCGGTGATGCTCTTTATGACGTCGACGACGATCTCCAGCTCGCCGATCTCAATCAGACCAAGGCGACGCTGGCCAATGCGCAACAGGTCTTTGACCGAGCGGATTCCTTACGGAAGACCGGTTCCGGTACGCAGGCGACGCTCGATTCCGCGGTCTCGGATTTGCGGGTCGCACAAGCTCGCGTGGTGACCTCGCAGACGCGTCTGGCGCGGCGCAAGGGTTTTGCCCCGGTCGCTGGCACCGTCCAGCAGATCTATTTCCGCGAGGGCGAGATGGTGGCGGCGCAGCGGCCGGTGCTCTCGATCATGCCGCCCGGCAACATGAAGCTGCGCTTCTTCGTGCCGGAGACGGAGTTGCCGAAACTTGCGATCGGCGACGAGGTGCGGATCGCTTGCGACAATTGCGCCGCCGATCTCACCGCAAAGATCTATTTCATCGCGACCAATGCCGAATATACCCCGCCGGTGATCTACAGCCTCGATGAGCGCAACAAGCTCGTCTATCTGATCCAGGCGCGGCCGTCGCGGCCGGATACTTTGCGCGTCGGCCAGCCCATCAGCGTCTATCTCAATCCCAAAACTCCGGTGGCGGACGAGCGATGAGCGGCGGCAATGGCATCGCGATCGACGTCAAGGGCCTGAGTAAATCGTTCGGCGGCCGCGAGGTCGTGCACGATCTGTCGATGCAGGTGAAGCGCGGCTCGATCTATGGCTTCCTCGGGCCGAATGGCTCGGGCAAGACCACCACCATCCGCATCCTCTGCGGCCTGCTCACGCCCGACAGCGGCGAGGGCACCTGCCTCGGCTACGACATCCTGCGCGATGCCGAAAAGATCAAGCGCCAGGTCGGCTACATGACCCAGCGCTTCAGCCTGTACCAGGATCTGTCGGTCCGCGAGAACCTCGAATTCGTCGCGCGGCTCTACGGCTTGCGCGACGCGCGCGGCGCCGCGCGTGACATGATCAAGCGGATCGGGCTTTCGGGCCGCGAGGAGCAGCTTGCGGGCGAGCTGTCCGGCGGCTGGAAGCAGCGGCTGGCGCTGGGAGCCTGCACGCTGCCCAATCCGCAATTGCTGCTGCTCGACGAGCCGACCGCTGGCGTCGATCCCAAGGCGCGGCGCGATTTCTGGAACGAGATCCACGCGCTCGCGGCCGACGGTCTCACCGTGCTGGTGTCCACCCACTACATGGACGAGGCCGAGCGCTGTCACGAGATTGCGTACATTGCCTATGGCCATCTCTTGGCGCACGGCACCGTCGACGAGGTGATCGCGAAATCCGCGCTCACCACCTACACGGTGACGGGCGAGGACCTGAACAGCCTGACGGCGCAGCTCACCGGCAAGCCCGGAATCGACATGGTGGCGCCGTTCGGCACCTCGCTGCACGTCTCGGGGCGCGACGTTGCCGCATTGGAGTCGAGCATTGCGCCATGGCGCGAGAAAGCTAGCCTGCATTGGCAGAAGTCGGCGCCTTCGCTGGAAGACGTCTTCATCGAGCTGATGGGTCGCTCCAAGGACAATTTCCAATGAGCGCCGTCGATCGTCCCGCGCCAGCACACGAAATCCGCGAGCGCTTCGGCTTCTGGTGGCGCTCCTATGCAATGCTGATCAAGGAGTTCATCCAGCTCAAGCGCGATCGCGTCTCGTTCGCGATGATCGTGATGCTGCCGGTGATGCAGCTCCTGCTGTTCGGCTACGCCATCAACACCACGCCGCACAATCTGCCGAGCGCCGTGCTGCTCCAGGAGGATTCCGATCTCGCTCGCTCGATTCTGAAGGCGCTGGAGAACACCGCCTATTTTCGCTTCATCTACGAGGTGCACGACGTCGACGATTTCGACAACCTCCTCAAATCCGGCAAGGTGCTGTTCGGCGTCGAGATCCCGCGCGGCTTCGAACGCGCGGTGCGGCGCGGCGACAAGCCCGCGCTGCTGGTCGCGGCCGATGCCACCGATCCGGTGGCGGCGAGCGCCGCGCTCGGCTCGCTCGGCATGGTCGTGCAGACCGCGCTCCAGCACGATCTCTATATCGGCGATCCCCCGGCGATGCCGTTCGAGATTCGCGCGCATGCCCGCTACAATCCGGCGGCGGTCTCGAGCCTCAACATCGTGCCGGGCCTGGTCGGTACCATTCTCACCATGACCATGCTGATCTTCACTGCGCTCTCGGTCACGCGCGAAGTCGAGCGCGGCACCATGGAGAGCCTGCTGTCAATGCCGATCAAGCCGGTCGAGGTGATGTTCGGCAAGATCATCCCTTACGTGCTGGTCGGCTTCGTCCAGGCCTTCCTGATCATCAGCATCGGCGTGTTCCTGTTCGGTGTGCCCGTGCTCGGCAATCTGTTCCTCTTGGCGCTGCTCTCGACGCTGTTCATCACCGCCAATCTGGCGATCGGTTACACCATCTCGACGGTGGTGCAGAACCAGCTCCAGGCTATGCAGATGTCGATGATGTTCTTCCTGCCGAGCATCCTGCTGTCCGGCTTCATGTTTCCGTTCGCGGGCATGCCGGCCTGGGCGCAATATGTCGGCGAAGGCCTGCCGCTGACGCACTACATCCGCATCGTCCGCGCCATCATGCTGAAGGGCGCCACCATGCAGAATCTGCGCTTCGACACGCTGGCGCTGGCGGCCCTGATGCTGATCGCCATGACCATCGCCGTGACGCGCTTCCGCCGCACGCTGGATTGAGGCAGACTGCCCCGGAATCGAGGGGGTGGAATGGTCGGTTTTGCAAGCGGGAAGACCGGCGGGCGCGCCGTTCTGTCGGAGGAGTTCGAGCGCGAGCTGACGCGGGAAGTGCTGCGCACCGAGCTGTTGCGGGTGAGGGCGCTGATCACGACCGGCTGCGTCATAATCTTGTTCCTCACCGCAACCTACCTGATCGATCCGACCATCGTGAACCGGGTCTGGCATGGGACGGAAGGGCTCGTCCGCGAATACGCCATCTTGGCGAGCTTCATCCTCTTCGAGGTTTGGGTCCACAGCCAGATCAGGCGAAACCTCAAGCTCGATCGCGATCTGCCGGTGATCAGGCGCTATATCGGCGCCCTCATCGAAACGTCGCTGCCGACGATCATCCTGATCCTCCAGATTCGCAGCATGGGTGCGAGCCAGGCGCTGGGCTTCGTGCTGCCAATGGTCTATTTCATCTTCGTCATTCTCTCGACCCTCCGGCTGGATTTCTGGTTGTCCACCTTCACGGGACTTGTGGCCGCAACCGAACTCCTGGTCGTCGCGCTGTACTACAATTCGGTGAGCGACGCCGGCGAACCCCTGATCTACTTTCACGCCGTACGCAGCACCATCATCCTGATCTGCGGCGTGCTCGCAGGCTCCGTCGGCGCGCAGTTGCGGCGACAATTTGCCGCGAGCATTGCAGCCGCCACCGCGCGCGACCGGGTGACGAACCTGTTCGGCCAACACGTCTCGCCGCAGGTGGTCGAGCGGTTGATGGCGGAGGGGACGAGTGCTGCCGGAGACCTCCGCCGTGTCGCCGTGATGTTCGTCGATTTCCGCGGCTTCACCGCCGGCGCGCAGTCGCGCACACCTCAGGAGGTCGTCGACCGGCTCGACGGCGCCTTTGCCGTGCTGGTCGACATTCTCGACCGCCAGGGTGGCATCGTGAACAAGTTTCTCGGTGACGGTTTTCTTGCGCTGTTTGGTGCGCCGCTGGAGGCCTCCGACGCCGCGCATCGCGCGGTCGCCGCCGGTCGCGAGATGCTGACCGCGATGGACCGCATCAATGCGCAGACGAGCTGGCCGCTACGCATCGGCATCGGCATCCATTTCGGCGAGGTCGTCGCCGGCAATATCGGCTCGCCCCGGCGCAAGGAATACACCGTGATCGGCGACACCGTGAATTTTGCCTCGCGGCTGGAAGCGCTGAACAAGGAATTCGGCTCGCAGTTCTTGATCTCCGCTTCCGTCCGCGAGGCGCTGGGCGACGACGGCGGCGATGCCGTGGCGCTCGGCGAGGTCACGGTGCGCGGCTATGAGCAGCCGATGGCGGTGTTTCAGTTGGGGTAACGCACCTTCAAATGCGAGTCGCGCTTCGTTGATGTAGGTCGCGCTTCGGTGAAGGCGCGTGATGAAATATCTCTGCTAGCTTTCGGGTCTCGCACTGTGGAAGCCGAAAAATCTCGGCTTGCCTTTGTCACCCGGAGAAAGCCAATGACCAGATTGACCCTTGTTGCGGCTGCCGTGATCGCCGCCGCTGTCTACCAAACCCAGGCCGCATCAGCGCGCCACGTCGCCGCACCGCGCGCTGCAACCGAGGCGGCGGCCGACTACTGCATCAGGGCTCCGGCCGAGGGCGCGTATGCTTCTGCGCCCTACAAGCAGCCGCCCTGCCTGCCGAACACGGCGTACTCGTACTAACCGATCACGCAGACGAAGCCGGGCTGGTGAAGTCCACCAGCCCGGCTTGGACGTCCGCGACAGCCTTACCGTTGGAGGTATCCAGGTAGTGCTTGACTCCATTTTCATATAGTCATCTATATGACTATATGAATTATGTGCGCGACGACCGCCTGCCACGCTACCAGCGCCTGCGCGATGACCTCGCCGCGCGGATCAACCGCAATGAGTGGCGGCCGGGCGAACCGATCCCGTCCGAAGCCGAACTCGGCGCGCATTACGGCGTCGCCATCGGCACCGTGCGCAAGGCGATCGACCAGCTCGTCGCCGATGCCGTGCTGGAGCGCCAGCAGGGCCGCGGCACTTTCGTGCGCCGGGCCCGCTTCAACTCCTCGCTGTTCCGCTTCTTCCGCTTCCAGTCCGAGAGCGGTGAGCGCCGTGTGCCGAAGAGCCGCATCATCCGGCGCAAGAGCGTGGCGGCGACTTCGGCTGTTGCTTCCGCGTTGCGCATCCCCGTCGGCGAGCCCGTGATCAGCCTGTCGCGTCTGCGGCTGATCGACGATGTGCCGCTGCTGGCCGAAGAGATCTGGCTCCAGCAATCGCGCTTCGCTGAAATACTTGAGATCGACACCGCCGAGTTCGGCGATTTGCTTTATCCGCTCTACGAAGAGCGCTGCGGCGAGGTCGTGGTCTCGGCCGATGAAGTCCTGACGGTCGAGATGGCCAACGAGATGCAGGCACGCCTGCTGCGGCTCGAGGCGAACGCACCGCTGATCGTGATCGAGCGCCTCGCGCTCGATCTGGAGCGAAGGCCAATCGAATGGCGACGGTCGCGCGGGCCGGCCGACCGGTTCCGCTACCACGCCGAGATCCGGTAACGGCGGACTTCAACAAGATCAACCAATAACGAATTCAGGGGGAAACGATGTCAAACTGGTACAGCGAATGCTCGCCGCTTGAGAAGCGGACGTTCTGGGCAAGCTTTGGCGGCTGGGCGCTGGACGCGCTCGACGTCCAGATGTTCGGCCTCGCGATTCCAGCGTTGATCGCAGCGTTCGGCATCAGCAAGGCCGACGCCGGCCTGCTCGGCTCGGTCACGCTGTTCTTCGGCGCGTTCGGTGGCTGGCTCGGCGGCGCGCTCGGCGACCGCTTCGGTCGCGTCAAGGCGCTCCAGATCACGGTTCTGACCTTTGCGCTCGCGACCTTCGCCAGCGCATTCGCAATGAGTTACACCCAGCTCCTCGTGCTCAAGGCGATCCAGGGCCTCGGCTTCGGCGCCGAATGGGCCGTGGGCGCGGTGCTGATGGCGGAGATCATCCGCGCCGAGCATCGCGGCAAGGCGCTTGGCTCGGTGCAGAGCGCCTGGGCCGTTGGCTGGGGCGCGGCGGTGTTGCTGTCCGCGCTGGTCTTTACTTATGCGCCGGCGGATATCGCCTGGCGCATCCTGTTTGCAATTGGGCTGTTACCGGCGCTCCTCATCATCTACATCCGCCGCGGCTTGAAAGAGCCGCCGCGCGCCGTGGCTGCCGACGCCAAGGCGCCGCTCTTCGCCACGCTCTCCGGCATCTTCCATCGCGACGTGCTGCGCGCGACCCTGGTCGGCGGTCTCTTCGGCATCGGCGCCCACGGCGGTTACGCCGCGCTGACCACGTTCCTGCCGACTTACTTGCGCGAAGTGCGGCATCTGTCGGTGCTGGGCTCGAGCGGCTATCTCGCCGTCATCATCGCCGCCTTCTTCTGCGGCTGTGTCGCAAGCGGCATCATCAGCGACCGCATCGGCCGCCGCGCCAACGTCGCCTTGTTCGCGAGCGCCTGTATCGCCACCGTCCTGGTCTATATCTTCGCGCCGCTCACCGATGCGCAGATGCTTGTGCTTGGCTTCCCCCTCGGTTTTTTCTCCGCCGGTATTCCTGCCAGCATGGCCGCGCTTTTCAGCGAGCTCTATCCGGCCGGCGTGCGCGGCACCGGCGTCGGCTTCTGCTACAATTTTGGCCGCGTTGTCTCCGCCGCGTTCCCGTTCCTGGTCGGCTTTCTCAGCGATCATATCGGCCTCGGACCGGCGATCGGGATCGATGCGGCCTTTGCCTATTCGCTCGTGCTGATCGCAGTGCTGCTCCTGCCCGAAACGCGCGGCAAGGTGTTCGAGCAGGCCGCGGCAGCGCGCGTCTGACGGGAATGGGGAGCAACCACCATGACATTTGTCCAGCGCGGCCTGACGCGCCGTCAATTCAGTGTGGGCCTGGCGTCCCTCGCGACGGCAACCGCAACCAGAGCCATGAGTGAGACGGCCTTGCCGACGATCGATACCCACGCGCATGTGTTTCATCGCGGCTTGAAACTCGCGCCGGGCCGGCGCTATGCGCCCGACTATGACGCGCCGCTGTCGCTCTATCTCGAGCAGCTCGACCATAATGGCATGAGCAACGGCGTGCTGGTGCAGCCGAGCTTTCTCGGTACTGACAATTCCTATCTGGTCGAGTGCCTGAAGCAGACCAGCGGCCGCCTGCGCGGCATCGCCGTCGTCGATCTCGCTGTCTCCGCAGACGAGCTGCGCGCGCTCGATCGTGCCGGTGTCGTCGGCATCCGCCTCAATCTCGTCGGCCAGCCCTTGCCCGATCTCACCGCTGCCGAATGGAAGATGCTGCTTGCGCAAGTGAAGGCGATGGGCTGGCAGGTCGAGATCCAGCGCAACGCGTCCGATCTCGCAGTGCTGGCGCCGCAGCTTATCGATCATGGCGTTACCGTCGTGTTCGATCACTACGCGCTGCCCGATCCAAAGCTCGGGGTCGCCGATCCCGGCTTTCGATCGGTGTTGAAGCTTGGCGCGACGAAAAAAATCTGGGTGAAGATTTCCGCGCCGTACCGCAACGGCGCGGCCGGCGAGAATTTTGCGAAAGAGGCCTATCCGCTGTTGCGCAACGCTTACGGCCTCGATCGTCTGCTGTGGGGCAGCGACTGGCCGCACACGCAGTTCGAGGCGGCACAGACTTACGAAAAGAACCGGCAATTCCTCGATGTGCTGATCGCCGATCCAGGCGAGCGCACGCTAGTGCTGGCATCGCCGTATCAGCTCTTCCGTTTCTGACACGCGTCGTGAATGCTCCGATTGCTCCGAATTTTGGGGCATGACGGGCGATGTCGCCGGCTTGTAGACTGCCGGTGACGCGGCCGATTGCGGTCGCCACTTGCGTGAGGACCGCACATGCAGCGCCGCTACATCACCGTCGACGTGTTCACCGACCGCGCCTTCGGCGGCAACCAGCTCGCCGTGGTGCTCGATGCCGGCGGGCTCTCGACGCAGCAGATGCAGGCGATCGCGACCGAGTTCAACTATTCCGAGACGACCTTCGTGCTGCCGCCGCGCGACAAGGCCAATGACGCCGAGGTGCGCATCTTCACGCCGGTGAGGGAGATGCCCTTTGCAGGCCATCCCAATGTCGGCACCGCCTTCGTGCTGGCGAGCCTCGCGAAAGAGCCGAAGCCGCGATTGCTGTTCGAGGAGATAGCCGGGTTGGTCCCGGTCGATATCGTGCGGGAGCAAGGAAGGGTGATCAGCACCGAGCTCACCGCGCCGCAGCCGCTCTCGCGAATGGCGGAGGTTTCCGCCGCTGACGTTGCGGCCTGCATCTCCTTGACTGCCGATGACATCAAGGTCGATCGCCACGCGCCGCAGGTCGTCGGCGTCGGAACGCCGTTCCTGGTGGCGGAGGTGCACTCGCGCGATGCGCTCAAGCGGGCGAGGCCCGACGCGGCTGCGTTCGGCAGGGTATTGCCACGCGATGACGCCCGCTCGGTGTGGTTCTACACGCGCGACGTGCCCGCGACGGAGGTGTCCTGCGAGCGGCAGGCGCGCATGTTCATGCGCGGCGCCGGCGGTCTCGCCGAGGATCCCGCCACCGGCAGCGCCACGGTCGCGGCCGCCGCGCTGTTCGCCGATCTCGATCCCACGCGCGACGGCGAGTTGAAGCTCACAGTCGGACAGGGCTTTGACATGGGCCGGCCGAGCCTGTTGCTGACGCGCGTGCGCAAGCAGGACGGCAAGATCGTGTCTGCGCATGTCGGCGGCAGCTGTGTGCAGATGATGGAAGGCACGTTCCGTCTGGCGGGGGAGGGGTAGGCGCTCTCTCCGTCATCCTGAGGTGCGAGCCCTTGCGAGCCGCGAAGGATGCACGGCCGAGATCTAACCTCCGTGGCACGCCGTCGTCCTTCGAGGGCCGCTGAAGAAGCGGCCACCTCAGGATGACGGCTACGGCTGACGCCGACAGTGTAGCTACACCTGCCGCCCCACCAAATTCCTCACCGCCACCCCATCCCGCTCCTCGATCACCTCCGCGATCATCTGCCGGTGACAATGCGTATGGTCACGCTCGTAGCAGAGCAGGCACACGGGTCCCGCCTTCTTCACCAGCGCGGAGAGCTCGTCCATCTCTTCCCGGGCCTGCGGCGTCTTCAGGTGCTTTGAATAGATCTTTTCCAGCACGTCGAACTGCCCGCTGCGCGCGGCGAGCCGGCCTTCCTTCGGCGTGCCGAGCGCGGCGAGGTGGACATAGGCGATGCCGCGTTCATCTAGGCCTGCGGCGAGTTGCTTCTTGGAAAAGCCGGGCCGCCGCGACGACGTCACCGCGCGCACGTCAACCAGCAGCTTGACGCCGGCCTGCTCCAATTCGTCGAGCACGGCCTTGGGCGGCGTCTGCTCATAGCCGATGGTGAAGAGCTTTCTCGTCTTTGCCATGCAACACCTCAGGCCACCCGCGCGATCAGTTCCATGGCGCCGGCCGGCGCGCGCACCTTGCCCTCGTGGATGACGTAGGCGAACACGTCGCGCGGCTCTTTCTTGGGTTTGGTCTTGTCGACCTTCGGCAGGTCATCGGGTTCACCGCCCTCGGCCCAGGCCTGAAACCGCTTGCTCCAGGCATCGAGCTCTTTCGGCGGATAGCAGGTCTTGATCTCGTCATTGCCCTTCTGAAGCCGGGCATAGACGAAATCGCCGGCGACGTCGGCGATCGCCGGATATTTGCCGTGCTCGGCAAACACCACCGGCGTCTCGAACTCGCGGATCAGCGTGACGAAGTCCGGCGTGCAGAAACTATCGTGACGCACCTCCACCACATGGCGCAGCGCGCGGCCGTCGAGCTTGCGCGGCAACAGCTCGAGGAACTTGCCGAAATCGACGCCGTCGAATTTCTTCGTCGGTGCGAATTGCCAGAGCACGGGGCCGAGATGGTCGCCGAGTTCCAGCACTCCGGAATCATAAAACCGCTTGATGGAATCTCCGGCCTCCGCCAGCACGCGGCGGTTGGTGGCGAAGCGCGGCCCCTTGACCGAGAACACAAAATCCTCCGGGACTTCACCGGCCCATTTGCGAAAGCTCTCCGGCTTCTGTGAGCCGTAATAGGTGCCGTTGATCTCGATCGAGGTCAGCTTCGAGGCCGCGTAGGACAGCTCCTTCGCCTGCGTCAGCTTTTCGGGATAGAACACGCCGCGCCAGGACTCGAAGGTCCAGCCGCCGACGCCGATGAAGATGTTGCCGGATTTTTTGGTCGCGGTTTTTGCTTTGGCCACGGGAGGATCTCACATCGACGAGGAGGGGAGGGCTGTCATCCTAATCAAACCAGAAGTGATTGGCCAGTTGCCCTGTCCCGTCTAAGCTCTCGACGGAATCTGCGCAAAAAGGAGAACAAGATGCGGAGACTGATGATGGGAGCGGCGCTCGCGATGATGACATCTGCTGCCATGACGTCTGCCACCATGGCTGACGACGACGATGCGAAGGGCGCGCAGAAGCTCGCCATGCAGGGCCGCGACGATTACTGGCATTGCCTGGCGCGGGAATATTCGCGCGACAGCAATCAGGGCCTGTCGGAACAGGATTTTGGCCGCTCGGTCGCCGGCGCCTGTCCGTCGGAGCGGCAATATTACCGGGTCGCGCTGCTCGACTATCTCACCACGCAATATCCGACCATCGATTCCGGCGCCCATCTCGCGACCGCGAACAGGGCGGTGGAGTCGGCGCAGAAGGATATCGTGACCGCCTTCGTCAAGCACAGGCCGCCGCAGAAATAGTCCCATTTACCGTTGCGGTCCGGGGCCCTTCCGGCTCCGCGTTCATCCATGGTAGACTGGGCTCGTCTGGAACAGGGGCGGGTTCGCATGTCGTCTGAGTCGGTGGGTGGCATTTTTGGCGCGATCGTCGCGGCGATCGTGCTTGCGGTCGCCGTCGTGTTCGGGCCGATCGGCCAATACGGCAAGCCCGTCAAGCCTGCGAAGGCCGAGCCGGCTGCCATGGCGCCTGCGGCCCCTGCCGCGCCGGCACCGCGAGGCCCGGTGATTAAGGAAGTGCCCAACCAATAGCGGCCGGAAAAAGGTACTTTCGGCCCCTTGCGAAGCGGTCTGGTCGTTCCTATTTAGTTTCTAACGGCAACGTTGAGTAACAATCTCCGTTGTTGAGACGACCTTGGAATAGCTTGGCCTGCGCCGGATGTACGCGCGGTCCGCCGTTCCGGGGTCGTTGGCATTTTAGGGCCCCTTTTGGGCCATTCCCCGAGAACCCGGCTGGCATCGCAGGACCTTGGCATCGCAGGACGCGGCGGATATACGCTGCCGTCATGAATGAAGCGATCAGACCGGGCCCCGAAACTCCTCCGCAAGCGAACTCGCGATCGCCGGAGCTTTCGGTCGTCGTCCCGACCTTCAACGAGCGCGACAACGTCACGGTGCTGTACCGGCGCCTGGAGGCGTCGCTTGCCGGCATCGCCTGGGAGGTCGTGTTCGTAGACGACAATTCGCCAGACGGCACCTGGGACGTCGTGCGCGCGCTGGCCCAGCGCGACAGCCGCGTGCGCTGCGTCCGCCGCATCGGCCGCCGCGGCCTGTCAGGCGCCTGCATCGAGGGCATTCTGGCTTCGAGCTCGCCTTATGCGGCCGTGATCGACGCCGATCTCCAGCATGACGAGACGCAGCTGCCGAAAATGCTGTCGCTGCTCGCAAGCGGGCAGGCCGACCTCGTGGTCGGCAGCCGCTACATCGAGGGCTACAAGAGCGAAGGCTTCAACAAGCAGCGCGCCGGCGCCAGCGCACTCGCCACGGAAGTCGCGAAGAAGATGTTGCGGGTCGAGATCGCCGATCCCATGAGCGGCTTCTTCATGGTTCGTCGCGACCGTTTCGAGGAATTGGCGCCGAAATTGTCGGTGCACGGCTTCAAGATCCTGCTCGACCTCGTTGCGACCGCGCATGGTAGCTTGCGCGCGGTCGAGATTCCCTACACGTTCGGTGAGCGCCAGCACGGCGAGAGTAAGCTCGACTCCATGGTCGCGCTGGACTTTATCGGCCTGGTGCTGGCGAAGCTGAGCAATGACATCGTCTCGCTGCGCTTCATCCTGTTCGCGATGGTCGGCGGCATCGGCCTGGTGGTGCATCTCACCACGCTGTTCATCGGGCTCGAGCTGATCAAGGTGCCGTTCGCGGAGGCGCAGGCCGCCGGCGCCATCGTCGCCATGACCAGCAACTTCATCCTCAACAATTTCCTCACCTATCGCGATCAGCGACTGAAGGGCTTTGCGCTTCTGAGCGGCCTGATCATGTTCTACGTCGTGTGCAGCGTCGGCCTGCTTGCCAATGTCGGCGTCGCCTTCTCGGTCTACGACCAGGAGCCGATCTGGTGGCTTGCTGGTGCGGCCGGCGCGCTGATGGGCGTGGTGTGGAACTACGCGATGTCCGGACTGTTCGTCTGGCGCAAGAAATAGCGCGCCAGGGAACGGGTCAAGGAAACCGGTAATGGGCGGGGCTGACGCGCGGATCGTCCGTAATACGGCGCTAGTGATCCTTGCGCTGGTCGGCTTGCGGCTGGTCGCGGCCGCCTTCACGCCGATCACCTTCGACGAAGCCTATTATTGGATGTGGTCGAAGAGCCTCGCCGGCGGCTATTACGACCACCCGCCGATGGTCGCCTATGTCATCCGCGCCGGCACCATGATCGCTGGCGATACCGAGCTCGGCGTCCGCCTCGTCTCGATCCTGCTCGCATTGCCGATGAGCTACGCGATCTATCGCTCCGCCGCGATCCTGTTCGGTGGCGCGCGGGTGGCTGCGACCAGTGCCATCCTGCTCAATGTCACGATGATGGCGTCTGTCGGCACGCTGATCGTGACGCCGGATGCGCCGCTGCTGGTCGCCTCCAGCTTCGTGCTGTTCTTTCTTGCAAAAGTGCTGGAGACCGGCCGCGGCGTCTGGTGGCTCGCGGTCGGTGCGGCCGTCGGCGCGGCGCTGCTGTCAAAATATACCGCGATGTTCTTTGGCCCTGCGATCCTGATCTGGCTCGCGGCGGTACCTAAACTGCGACGCTGGTTTCTCTCACCCTGGCCCTATCTCGGCGGCATCGTTGCGCTCGCGCTGTTCTCGCCGGTGATCCTCTGGAATGCGGATCATCAATGGGTCTCGTTCGCAAAGCAGCTTGGGCGCGCCAAAATCGAGGATTTCCGCCCGGTCTTCATTGCCGAGCTGATCCCAACCCAGATCGCGTTCGCGACGCCGCTCGTCTTCATCCTCGGCGCGATGGGACTGCATGCGCTGACCTGGCGCAGGGCCGGCGCGCTGGCCTCGCGCGTGCTGATCGAGACGCTGTTCTGGACCATCGTCGCCTATTTCGTCTGGCATTCGCTGCATGCGCGCGTCGAGGCCAACTGGTTCGCACCGGTCTATCCGCCCTTTGTCGTCGCCGCGGCCGCGGCTGCCAACCTCGTGCAGTGGAAGCCGCGTGCGCGCCGCCTGGTGGATTTCTGCCTGCGCTGGGCCGCACCCACTGGCATCGTGATGTTTGCAGCTCTGATCCTTCAGGCCAACACCGGTTGGCTGTCAGGCTATCGCCGTGATGCGACTGTGCGCAGCGTCGGCGTCGGCTGGCGTGAGCTTGCCGCGGGGATCGAAGCGGCGCGCGTCCGCACTGGCGCGACCTGCGTGCTCGCGCCGGACTACGGCACCACCGGCTGGCTTGCCTTCTATCTGCCGCACGGCACCTGCGTGGTGCAGCAGAACCAGCGCATCCGCTGGGTCAACATGGGCGAGCCCGATCCAAAGCTGCTGGCGGGCAAGCTGCTCTATGTCGACGAGCTGCGTCCCGACGGCCAGCCCTTCCTCAAGGACCTCTTTGCGCAAGTGACGCGCGTTGCGGAGTTGCAGCGCAAGCGCGGGCCGCTGCTCGTCGAGACCTATAGTGTCGATCTGCTGGAGGGCGCCAAGGGCGACGTGCTGGACCGCTCGCCGCCGCCGGAAGCGCGGTAGCAGGCTGCGAAGAGGCTCCGCCGCCTCCTCATCGTCGTCCCGGCGAAGGCCGGGACCCATAACCCCAGGGAGAAGTTTGGCGAAGGCTGGTCGTTATCCGTTCTTACCCGCGGTACGCACACCTGCACCTATCGATAGATCACGCGGTATGGGTCCCGGCCTTCGCCGGGACGACGGTGGAGTGTTGGGTGGGCAGCGGTGGCTATTCAGTCCATCATCTCGGTCTTGGCCGCGGTCTGGCTCGGCTTGCTCTCATCGCGCCAGAACCAGACGGCGACCGTGCCGGAGCGGCCGCGAATTTGTGTGCGCAGCGGCCCTCTCAGCGTGCTGTCGGGATCACCGAGGAAGTCGGCTGTATCTAGCAGCGTATCGCTCATCGCGAGCCGCGCGCCGTTCTGGGCCGCAACCTCCATCAGCCGGCTCGCGACGTTGACGGTGTCGCCGTTTGCCGTGATGTGCTGGTGGCTCTCGCCGAGACGGGAGGCGACGATCGGGCCGAAATGCGCGCCGATCTTGAAGCCGAGCTGACCGCCGATCGCAGGCGGCAGCGAGGCGATCCAGGCTTCGACGCCGCGATGCAGGTCGATCGAACATTTCAGCGCGCGCGCCGCGTCATCGGGCATCGCGCTGGGCAGGCCGAACAGTATCATGGCGCCGTCGCCGAGAAAACTGGTGATCATGCCGCCGCAATCGACCGCGGTCTTGTCGAGCAGCACGTGGAACGCCTTCAGAATGTCCTGGAGTTCGTCCGGATCGATCCGTTCACTCAGTGCGGTGAAGTCGGAGAGATCGATGAAGACGACGGCCGCATTTTGCCGGACGGGCTTCGCCAGGAAATTGGGATCGCGTGCCAGCCACTCCTGCACCGCGGGTGCCTGGAATTGTGCCAGCGACCGGCTCTTGGCGGCGAGATATTGCGTGCGGCGTCCGCCCGCCCACAATTGCACGCCGGCAAAGATCGCAACCGGCGGCATGGCAGCCGCGAGCGTGGTCGCGGCGTTGAGCCAGACGCCATGGGTGAACGCGAACACATTGAGCCCGGCCCAGGCGATCATCACCGTGGCTGCCGCGATGAGGCCGGGCGCGCTGCGCCGCCAGGCGAGCAGGCCCACCAGCAGCATCGGCAGCAGGATCGCCGCGAGCGCGTCGGCGATGTGAACCTTGCGGTCTCGCACGATGCTGTCGCCGGCAACGAGATGCGTGATCGCGGTCGAGACCACCTCGACGCCGGGCATCAGGGTATCGAACGGCGTCGGGAAGAAGTCGCCGCCACCGGCGACCGCGGCGCCGATCACGACGATCCGGTTCTCGATCGCGGCGCGATCGAGCGTGCCGTCAAAAATGCTCTGCGCGCTGACAGTGCGGATGGTACGGCGCGGGCCGTAATAGGTGATCGGCAGCGCAAAGTCGGTGTCGGTCGGCACCGCGCGATCGCCGAGCATGAGATGGTCGGGCGCGATCGTCAGCGGCTTGTCGAGCGCGCGGCTCGCGACTCGCAGCGGAAATGACAGCTCGACCTTGTCGCTGGTCCGGAACAGCATCGGGATGGAGAGGGGAGAGCCCGATTGTCCGGTCGCGACGTTGACGATTCCGACATCGGCGTGATCGGCGAACGCCGGTAACGGCAGCAGGAAGCGCTCCGCCTCCGGCAGGGCCGCGAGCGGCCCATCACTGCTCGGCGCCACGGTCTCGGTCGGGAAGATCGCAGCGGCAGCGAGGACCATGGGACCGGTGGCCAGCGTATGCGCCAGCGTGGCGTCGCCGATCGCGGCGCTGCGGTCGACCAGCAGCAGGTCGATCGCGATGACCTTCGGCTTGAACTGCACGATGGTGTCGACGACGCGCGCAAGATCGGCGCGCGGCAGCGGATAGCTGCCGCCGCGCTTCACCACGGTGTCGTCGATCGCGACGATGGTGACGAGATCGGGCGGCCGCTGCACGCCGCGGGCGAGCGTGCGCAGATCCGTCAGTGTTGCCTCGAGCCGATCGAGAAAACGCAGATGGCCGTTGGCGTGAGCGGCATAAACGCCGGCGCCCCACAGCGCGGTGAGGACGAGGGCCACCAGGATCTGAACGCGTCTATTCATCAAGTCGTACTGCAATCTGCTTTGTTGTTGGGGCCTGGCTGACCAGGCCTCGTTGACCAAGCCTTATTGACCCAGTCTTGCCATCAGCGCATCGACACGCGGCTGGCCCCATTGCTTGACGGTCAGCGGACCGGTCGCGTCGACGTCGACGCCTTCGCCGGGGCCGAGCACCACGGCGCGGCCTCGCGCCCTGCGGCTCACCCCGACGCGGCCGTTGGCAACGAAGACCGAGGTCTTGGCGTCCGAAGTCTTGGCGTCCGAGGTCTTGGCGTCAGCGACATCGACCGCCCATTTCGTGCCGCGCACCGCGGCGATCGCCTGCGGCGTCAGCACCTTGAAGGGATTGCCGCCGGGCTTCTTGGGCACCTCGACCAGCAGGGCTTTGCTGCTCAGCTCGATCGAGTCAATATGTCCGTCGCGGTTGGCGTCCTTAAGTTCAAATCTGGCGCCATTTTCAGCAACGATGGTGATGCCGTTGTCGCAGCGCCAGGTCTGCGTGCCGGCGGCCGATGCCGACGACATACAGCCCGCATTGGTCGCAGGCTGCGCGAGAGCTGATCCCACCAATGGAAACGAGCACGCCAGGACAAAAAATCCGGCGCGTGCAACCTTTGTCATGCCAGCCTCCATTCCAAGCGCTCGGCACATTTCAAGGCGATCTTGATACGGTACCGTATCACGCGCGGAGGCTGTTGAGAAGTGCCGTGGCCTCTGAGCTATTTTGTCGCGGCCAACATTTCCAGATTTGGCGGCGATCAACTTTCGGTCAGGCGGCATTTTCGCGCGAGCCTGGGCCGGCAAGCGTCGCGTGGAAGGCGGCGCACGCCAGCCTCGCGCAATGCTTCGTTGCTACGGTTCGGTGGTGTTGAAGATCATGGAAAGGACGCAGTTGGATGCGTACTGGGATCGCGCCAAACCGGCCGAGAAACATGGTTAACAGCTACGGCTAAGTCCGTATTTCTGCGGGCTTTTTTCTCTAAATGGGACAGCGTTAACGAGTTGCCCCAGATCTGCCAGAACTTAATCCGCATTTAACTAAAAGCAGCCTTAATGCCGCTCCGACCCTCTGCGAGATGCTGTCTTGGGAACGTGACCAGCGGCACTTCGAAGGGGGACCTAGTGACACCGTCCTGGACGCAAGGCGAATGAGTACGAGTATCGCTGCGCAAAGTAACGCGGCACGGAAGTCCAAAAATCCGAGTCTGAATTTTTATCGGAAGCCTTCCCGGAAAATGACCACCCAAAACGTGCTTGGCGCCGCTGTGATCGGCTGCGCCGTGCTTGGCGCCGGCTGGACCGTCTACACCAACATCCTCGCCGCCAGCGTCTATCCGACTGTCGGCAGCATTGGCTACGACGAGCCCGTGATCAAGCGCGCGCCCAAGGTTGCGCTGCGCGAGGCGGGTGATGCCATCAAGGAAGCCTTTGCGCTGCTGCCCGACCGGGTGCAGGTGGTTACGCCGATCTCGCGCGAAATGTTCAACGAACGCTTTGCTGCCGCCGCGACGCAAGGGGTGGATTCGAATGCGGCGAGCGTCGCAGCTCAGGTTCCCGCAACGAAAATTGCCGAGACGGCCAAACCGACCGTCATGGCGAAGGTCGCGGACGCGCTGAAGCCGCTGAGCCCGTCCAAGGTTGCTGAAAAGATCGCGGATGCCGCGAAGGCCAAGCGCGGCACTGACGCGCCGGTGCAGCTGGCCTCGGCCGATCCGGCCGAGATCGTGCCGGCGCCTGAAGCGAAGCCCACCAAATCGTTCGCCGATCGCGCCAAGGCTGCGGTGATGTCGATCACCGGGCCGCGGCAATCGATGGTCGAGAAGCTCTGGGGCAAGCGTGAGCCCTCCGGCGGCTTGCTGGCCTATGCCTCCGCCGATGCCAGCGTGACCGCTTCCATCGCGCCGAAGGAGCAGAACCCGATGCTGGGCGGTTCGGCGCCGTATGACCGCTCGACCGCGGTCTACGACATCACCGCGAAGACGGTGTATCTGCCCGACGGCACCAAGCTCGAGGCACATTCCGGCCTCGGCTCTAATCTCGACGATCCCCGTTCCTCGCGCGTCCGCATGCGCGGTGTGACGCCACCGCACATCTACGATTTGAAGCCGCGCGAAGCGCTGTTTCACGGCGTGCCCGCGCTGCGGCTGACGCCGATCGGCGGCGAGAATGCGATCTACGGCCGCGACGGCCTGCTCGCCCACACCTTCATGCTCGGGCCGAACGGCGATTCCAACGGCTGCGTGTCGTTCAAGGACTACTACGCGTTCCTCGACGCCTATCGCAACAAGGGCATCCGCAGGCTCGCGGTGGTCGCGCGGGTCGAGTGAGGCGCAACGCGCCTCGCCGGTTCCTGCTCGATCAGCGTTTGACGAAAACCAGGTTGCACGGACGCGCCTCGTTGCGCTTGCCGCTGCCGCGGCTACGATCGAACTGCGCATCGACCGTAAAGGCGTAGGGAGAGCCTGGCGGCATGTTGTTGAGCGTATAGGTGCTCGCCCCTGTCGTCCCGCGCGCGCTCAAGGTGGTCTTGCCGTCCGGCGGGATCTGGCCGTCGATTTCCAGCCGGTTGACGTTGCCGCCCGGGCCCTGAGCCTCGGCGTGAAGCACGCCGTTCGCAACGGTGCCAGCCAGGGCTCGGGTAAAGCCCTGCGCCTTGCCGCTGGTCTGGCAATTCAACGTCACGTCCCAGTTGCCGTCGAAATCCTTGCTTCCACCGGCTCGGGGGGCGGCCGCAGGCGCCAAGGTCACCTTCTGCTTCAGGCCCTCGATCCGCGCCTTGGCGAGATTGGCGAAGATGCAATTCGGGAATCTGGCGAGATGGTCTTCGTAGGCACCGAGCGTGCCGATGCCGTCCGCAGCCTTCCAATGGGCCTCGGCGGCCGCGCAAGGATCCGCTCGCGGTGCGGCCTGAGGCGCTGGCGCCACCGTGACCGACACCGGCCCGTTCAGATAAAACTTGCCGATGATCGAGAGTGACAGCTCCGGAAGCTGGGTCTTGCCGCTGCTGTCATAGACGTCGCTGCTGATGTCGCGAAAGACGTCACCGATCTCCTGCGGCTCCTCGATGTGCTTCAGGAACGCGCTCGTATAGGGGCTGTTGCGGCCGCTGCCATCGGCTGCGGTCTGCCCGGATTGCGTCGAGAAAGACACGATCGTGCCGCGCGGTGCTTCGACTTTCGACAGCCCGCGCCCGATTGAGGCGGCGCGCGTCGTGCCGGCAGAACGCTTGAGGTTTTCCGCCAGCGGATTGTCGCGGCAGGAGTCGAGCACGAGGATGCGCAGGTTCTTGGCCTGTTGCAGGTCGTTCACGATGTCGTCGACCCGCACGAAGCGCTTCAGATCCGCTTCGTCGGTCAGCACGGCGTCGATCGGCATCAGGTAGTTCACGCCGTTGTACTGCATCGCGTGGCCGCTGTAGTAGAACATGGCGACATCAGCTCTGC
This sequence comes from Bradyrhizobium sp. LTSP849, assembly GCF_000938255.1. Lineage (GTDB taxonomy): Bacteria > Pseudomonadota > Alphaproteobacteria > Rhizobiales > Xanthobacteraceae > Bradyrhizobium. The sequence continues at coordinate 412,990 of NZ_JYMR01000051.1, forward strand.
TCGCGGCGCGCGCGAAGCGGATGGTCAGGTCCTGCATGTCGGCCTGGCGCAGGTCGACACCCTGGTAGACCTCGAAACCGCTGCGCCTGAGCGAGCCCGCGACGTCTTCGGCATCGTGCGGCGGGTTGGGAAGCTGCGCTGTGCTGGCATAGGCGCCGTTGCCGATGACCAGCGCGACCCGCGTTTCCGCCGATGCGGGACCGAGGCACAGCCAGCAGGCGAGGAGGGCCAGAGAAAATCTTGCAGTGCAAATTCCGGAAAGAGCACGCATGAATGCCTTCCAAGGAAATATCGAAAAATATCCCTCAGACTAGCGCATGCCGCGCCGACATCAATGCCCTCGCTGTGGAACCGTCAAATTCGGCGACCGTGACATCCTGTCACGCCGGGGTGGCCGCCACGGTCTTGCGGAGCGCTATCTCCGTCGCAATCGCTTCCTTCACGGTGGGCCGCGCCTGCATGCGCTCGAGATAGGCCGACAAGGATGGCCATTGCGCGATGTCGACGCCTGCGGGGCGCAGCAGCAGCAAGGCCCAGGTGAGGTGGGCATCCGCGACGGTGAAGCAGTCACCAACGAGGAATTTGCGATCCGCAAGGTGCGTGGCCGGCACAGACAATGTCTGCGCTATCCTTGCACGGGGCTTGGCGAGCGAGCCGTCGTCCTTGTACCAGAAGGTCGGAAACAGGAACGCTTTGTGGATCTCGGTGCCGACGAAGCTCAGCCACTCCTGGAGCCGGTAACGATCGACATGGCCGGGCGGCGGCGCGAGGCCGGTCTCCGGTTTCAGGTCGGCGATATATTGCAGCACCGCGGCACTCTCCGTCAGCCGCTCGCCATTCTCCAGGATCAGAACCGGCACTGCGCCCTTCGCTGAAATGATGCGGAAGTCGGCATCATCCTCGATGCGCTTCTTGGTCAGGAGATGCACGAGGTGGTAGCGCGCATCCAAGCCGGCCTCCATCAGCGTGATGCGGCTCGCAAGCGAGCAGGCCATCGGCGAGAAATAGAGTTGCAGCATGCGACCTCCCGGATCAGACGAGCGCGTCACTGCGCACGATGAGCGCGAAGCGGTCAGACAGCTCGGCCAGCGCGACCTCGTGAATGGTTTTTGCGTTGAGCGTCCCGCCGCGTCTGTCGGGCAGATCGCGCGTGGCGCAGGCATCGGCTGCGACGGTGGTGCGCAGGCCAAGGTCGAGCGCGGCGCGCGCGGTCGAGCTGACGCACATATGGGTCATGAAGCCCGCCATCACGATGTTGGTGCGTCCGGTCACAGCTAACCGCGCTTGCAGGTCGGTGCTGGCAAAGGCGTTCGGCAGCGCCTTCTCGATCACGGCTTCGTCCGTGAGCGGCGCCAGGCTGTCGACGATCGCGCCACGCTCGGCCTCGCGGTCGAACAGGCTGCCGGCACGGCCCTTGTGTGCGACGTGGAAGATCGCCGCACCGCTCTGTCGTGCGCGCGCCAGCAGGCACGCGGCCGCGGCAATCGCGGGCTCGGCGTCCGGCAGCGCCAGCGGACCGGCGCGATATTCGTTCTGGATGTCGATCAGCACGAGGCAGGTGTCAGCGAGGTTTGGCGGATTGAGGTCGGCGCCGGAAAGTTCGAGCAGGGTCTTTGGAGCGGTCATGTCAGGCCTTTCGAGACGATCGGATGGCGCCAGACTAGCGCGGCGGCGGCCTGCCATTGTGCAGGACTATTGCAGCATATGGCTGCAAATTTGCAGGATAGGGCGGCGCCTGCTAGGTTCGCCGCCATGAACTGGGACGATCTGCGCATCATTGCCGCGGTGAGGGACGAGGGCACCTATGCCGGCGCCAGCGCGCGGCTGCGCATCGACGAGACCACCGTCGGCCGCCGGCTTGCGCGGATCCAGCGCGATCTCGGCGTGCCCCTGTTCGACGCGATCGATGGCTTGCGCCGGCCGACGCGCCATTGCGAGGCGGTGCTCGAGCATGTCGGCGCGATGGCCGCACATGTCGCGGCGATCGATCGCATCGGTGAGAGCCAGCCGGGCCCGGTCGGCCGCCTGCGCATCGCCTCGACCAATACGGTGGCCGAAGAGCTGCTGGCGCCGCACGCCAGCGCCTTCCTGCGCGATCACCCCGGCCTGACCCTGCAATTCCTGACCGCCAGCGGCAACGTCAAGTTCTCGCGCTGGCAGGCCGATCTCGCCATCCGGCTGCGCAAGCCGGAGAAGGGCGATTTCACCATCTCCAAACTCGCCGATCTGCGGCTGTATTTCTTCGAGCCGGTCGACAGTCCAAATGACGCGCCGATCGCTTGCGTCTTTCCGGACGAGCTCGACGCCATTCCCGAAGCGCAGTTCCTACGCACCCGGCGCGTGAAGAACGCGCGCTGCGTCACCGACAATGTCCGCATTGTCAGGACCATGATCCAGTCGCATCAGGCGGTCGGCGTGCTGCCAGAACTTAGCTGCGCGGACTTGCTCTCCGACCGCAGTTTGCGCGCGACACTTCTCACCAAGCGCCGCGACGTCTGGCTCCTGGTGCAGAATCATCTGAAGCGCGACCCGGCGACGCGCCTCGCGATCGAATGGATACGCCATTGCTTCAGGGATTTGTCACGCGACTGATCGCTTGGGGCGGTTACGCGGTTCAGCGCAGTTGAACGCAGCCCGCGAGCCGCACGACCAAATCCATCAAGCGGGGATTGCGCACCTCCGCAGGTTGCGTAATCTTGCGATCGCTACGATCTCCGGCAGGACAAACGATGACCACTCTTCAGGACACCATCCGGCCGAAAGCCCGATCCAGGGAATGGAAGGCGATCGTCATCCTGATCCTGCTGGTCCCGGCATTGTGGTCGCCGCTGATCCTGTTTCGCGTCTTCCTTTTCCAGCCGTTCAACATCCCGTCAGGCTCGATGGTCCCGACGCTGGTCGTCGGCGACTATGTGCTCGCCGCAAAATATGCCTACGGCTACGGCCGCTATTCGTTTCCTTATTCGCCGATCTCGGGTCGCGTCCTCGCATCAACCCCCGAGCGCGGCGATGTCGCTGTATTTCGCAACCCGAAGGACACCTCGGTCGATTACGTCAAGCGCATCGTCGGATTGCCCGGCGACCGCATCCAGATGCGGCAGGGTCAGCTCATGCTGAACGACAAGCCGGTGACACGCGTTGCTCTCGCGAGCGGGTTCGGCGGGGCCTCTTGCGGGCTCGATCCAGGCACGAAGAACGGGCGCTGGCGCGAGACGCTGCCGAACGGCGCGAGTTACCAGACCTACGATTGTTTCGACAACGGCTTCTACGACAACACGCCCGTCTATACGGTTCCGCCGGGCCATCTGTTTGTGCTCGGCGACAACCGCGATAATTCGACCGACAGCCGCGCGATGAGTGCGATGGGATTTGTGCCGATGGACAATCTCGTCGGCCGGGCGGTCTGGATATTCTGGTCGATTGCGCCCAACGGCGAGCCGCGCGGCGGACGCATCGGGAAGGTGAGGTGAGCGGCTTCGTCATTCCGGGCTCGCGCCCAAGAGGGACGCGCCCCGGAATGACAAGGGCGAAGAGTTTGCCCCAAAACAAAACCCCGGCATCGCTGCCGGGGTTTCGCATTTCTCGACTGTGCCTGAACGGCTGGATCAGAAGTCCATGCCGCCCATGCCGCCGCCCGGAGGCATTGCGGGGCCGGCGCCGCCCTTCTTGGGCAGCTCGGCGACCATGGCTTCCGTGGTGATCAGCAGCGCCGCAACCGAGGCAGCGTTCTGGATCGCGGTACGGACCACCTTGGTCGGGTCGATGATGCCCTTCTTGACGAGGTCGCCGTATTCACCGGTCTGGGAGTCGAAGCCGAAAGCGTACGACTTGTTCTCCAGCACCTTGCCGACGATCACTGAACCGTCTTCACCGGCGTTGATCGCGATCTGGCGAGCGGGAGCCGACAGCGCCTTGCGCACGATCTCGACGCCGGTCTTCTGGTCGTCGTTCTTGGTGCGCAGGCCCTTGAGCTGCTCGGAGGCACGGAGCAGGGCGACGCCGCCGCCCGGGACGATGCCTTCCTCGACAGCCGCGCGGGTCGCATGCATCGCGTCATCAACGCGATCCTTGCGCTCCTTCACCTCGACCTCGGTCGCGCCGCCGACGCGGATCACCGCGACGCCGCCTGCGAGCTTGGCAAGACGCTCCTGGAGCTTCTCACGGTCGTAGTCCGAGGTGGTTTCCTCGATCTGCGCCTTGATCTGCGCCACGCGCGCTTCGATGTCGGCCTTCTTGCCGGCGCCGTTGACGATCGTGGTGTTCTCCTTGTCGATCATCACCTTCTTGGCGCGACCGAGCATGTTGAGCGTGACGTTCTCGAGCTTGATGCCGAGATCTTCCGAGATCGCCTGGCCGCCGGTCAGAACTGCGATGTCCTGGAGCATGGCCTTGCGGCGATCGCCGAAGCCCGGAGCCTTGACGGCCGCAACCTTCAGGCCGCCACGGAGGCGGTTCACGACGAGGGTCGCCAGCGCTTCGCCTTCGACGTCCTCAGCCACGATCACCAGCGGCTTGCCGGTCTGCACCACGGCCTCGAGCAGCGGCAGCAGCTCGTTCAGCGAGGAGAGCTTCTTCTCGTTGATGAGGATGTAAGCGTCGTCCATCTCAACGCGCATCTTGTCGGCGTTGGTGACGAAGTAGGGCGAGATGTAGCCGCGGTCGAACTGCATGCCCTCGACGACGTCGAGTTCGGTCTCGAGCGACTTGGCTTCTTCAACCGTGATGACGCCCTCGTTGCCGACCTTCTTCATGGCGTCGGAGAGGAACTTGCCGATTTCGGCATCGCCGTTGGCGGAGATGGTGCCGACCTGGGCGATTTCCTCGTTCGAGGTCACCTTCTTGGAGTTCTTGACGAGGTCGGCGACCACGGCTTCCACAGCCAGGTCGATACCACGCTTCAGATCCATCGGGTTCATGCCGGCGGCAACCGACTTGGCGCCTTCACGAACGATCGCAGCCGCGAGCACGGTTGCGGTGGTGGTGCCGTCGCCGGCCGCGTCAGCCGACTTGGAGGCGACTTCGCGCACCATCTGCGCGCCCATGTTCTCGAACTTGTCGTCGAGCTCGATCTCCTTGGCGACGGTGACGCCGTCCTTGGTGATGCGGGGAGCGCCGAACGACTTGTCGAGGACGACGTTGCGGCCCTTCGGACCGAGCGTGACCTTCACAGCGTTGGCGAGGATGTCGACGCCACGCAGCATCTTGTCGCGTGCATCGACGCCGAATTTGACTTCTTTAGCTGCCATCTGGATTTTTCCTTGAGGGGTTTAGCTGGGTGGGAGAGGGGGCTCTTAGGCCGCCTTCTTCTTGGAAGCGGGGACGTCGAGGACGCCCATGACATCGCTTTCCTTCATGATCAGCAGATCTTCATTGTCGATCTTGACCTCGGTGCCGGACCACTTGCCGAACAGCACGCGGTCGCCAACCTTCAGATCGATCGGGATCAGCTTGCCGGCTTCGTCGCGGCCACCGGGGCCGACAGCGACGATTTCGCCCTGCGAGGGCTTTTCCTTGACGGTGTCGGGAATGATGATGCCGCCAGCGGTCTTCTCTTCTGCGTCGATGCGCTTGACCACGACGCGGTCGTGAAGCGGACGGAATTTCATGCAGTCCTCCTAAGCTTTTGCTCAGATTGATGTTTTCAGGGTGTTAGCAATCGATGCCCGCGAGTGCCAATGCGGGTGAAGCTCAGATAAGCCAGGATTTTTGCGGGAGCAAGGGCTTCTAGCAGAAAAATAAGCACTCAGAAGCGCTGTGTGCCAGAATTCTTTACCATCGTTAACCGGCCTTGAGGCCGTATTAGCACGGAGCCGCCTCTGCTGCTAACGCATTGTATTTCAACAACTTGTTAAACTTTTGGGCTTGAGATGGATTGTCAGTTTGCGTCACATTTCTCTCATGTGAGCGCATCTCCACCGGGTGGCTCGTAAACAGCGTACCGGGAAGCCACCCCCTGAATATGCGCTCCTGCAAAGGAGGTTGGCATGGGCTTGCGGGCAGGCGCCGTTTCCGACGATTTCCGGAAACAGCTGTTGGGTTATGGGCTGACGACGGCACAAATTCTCTACCGGATGCCGGATCATCCATCGTTGCTTCAGACCTACGTCTGGCAGAACTACGACATGTTTCCGAAATTTCCGGCGCTGAAGGATTTCTTGGCCTTCTGGCAGCAGAAGCTCGATGGTCCGCTTCACTCGGTGACCGTCGCGCATTCCAAGCTGATCAAGCCGGCGGAATTGCGCGCGGTCGACGGTGTGTTTCGGCTGCATTGAGGCGAGCGGGACTCGTAGGGTGGGCAAAGGCGCGCACTTGCGCGCCGTGCCCACCACCTCTCCGCGATCGCATCTGGCAGTGGTGGGCACGCTTTCGCTTTGCCCACCCTACGATATCTCATTTCGTGTTAGCCTCTCCGCCATAACAATAGGGGAGGCCGTCCATGGCCAAGATAACGAAATCGCGCAACGCAGCGCAGGCCGCAGTGAAGAAGCGGAGCGGCACCAAGCCCGCAGCGAGATCATCTGCACGCAAGGCCGTGAAGTCGAAGGCGCGCTCCGCGCCCGCCAAGACCGCGCCGAAGAAATCCGCACGGCCCAAGCAGCGCATCGCGATCAGCCATCATCGCGAGGAAGACTTCAAGGCCGACGGTCTGCGTGCCTACGCAAAGTACCGCGATCTCGGCATCGCCGCTGCCAGCCACGGCCTCGCGCAAGCGCACGTGATCCGTTTGCAAGGTCCCTGCAATCCGGCCGAAGTCTCAAAGCTGCACTTCCACGCCGTCGATTTCCAGATGGTCTACGTGCTCAAGGGCTGGGTGAAAACCTACATGGACGGAGAGGGCGAGACCTTGATGAAAGAAGGCAGCGCCTGGACCCAGCCGCCGAAGATCAAGCACATGATTTTGGATTATTCCGATGACGTCGAACTGCTGGAGGTGATTTTGCCGGCGGAGTTCAAGACGGTGGAGCTGAAGGCGTAGACGCTCTCTCGTTCGTCATTGACGGGCCACTTGTAGCCCGGATGGAGCGAAGCGAAATCCGGGAAAGTCTCTCCGCGGAGAAGGTTGACCCGGATTGCGCTGCGCTCCATCCGGGCTACGGCAACTAACGGCCGACTACCGCTCAAGATAACCCAATTCCTCGCTCATGATCTTGCGAGCATATTCGCTGAAGGCATCGATCAACCGGCCGCGCGCGGCATAAGGCGGATAGAGCAGTGCGATCGTAACCGGGACCGCCGGGTTGAAGGGGCGCGTGATCAGGGCCGCGCCAGAGCTTTCGTCATGCGCGGCAATCGGGTTGATGATGCTGATGCCGAGACCCGCCGCGACCAGGGCACAGACCGATGCGCCCAGATCGGTCTCGGCAACAATGCGGCGCGTGACGTCCGCCTGCGCGAAGATCGTATCGATGCGATCGTAGAGCGGACTGCCCGTAGCGAAGGAGATGAAGGCCTCATCCGCGAAATCGGCCGGGCGCAGCGTCTTCTTCTGCGCAAGACGATGCGCCTTCGGCATGATTGCGACGCAACGGGTCTTGAGCACCGGTTCGACATGCACCCCCGCAACCTCGCCGTAGAGCATGGCCAACCCGGTGTCGCAAAGCCCGGAGCTGACCCAGTCGTGCACCGCGCTCGCCGTGCCGGACCGGATCGAGATCATCACATGCGGATAATCCATTTTGAAACGCGCCGCGATGCGCGTCAGCAGGCCGCCGGCCAAGCGCGGCATCGCCGCAACGCTTAGCCGACCCATACCGAACGAGCGGATGCTGGCTGCGCTGGCCTCCAGTCCGGCCAAGCCGATGAAAGTCTTATCGACCTCCTGGAAGAAGCGCGATCCGTCCACGGTCGGACGGAGGCGGCCGCCGCTGCGGTCGAACAGCGGGAATTGCGTGATCGCTTCTAACTGTCCGATCAGGCGGCTGATCTGGGGCTGCGAGGTATGCATGCGCTGAGCCGCTTGCGTCATCGATCCCGTCACGAAGACGGCCCGAAAAGCCTCCACATGCTTCAAGCCCATGCGTCTGGGGGCCATATCAAATCCGTATAGGGGAGTGTGAAACTGGAATTTCATCAGATCGGGCTTTTGGACGATAGTCCAGAGCATGAAGCCGTTCGCACGGAGCCGCCGTGTCGTTGCCTGCCCACCGTGGGCGGCGTCACGGACATTCGGGAAAAAAAGGGGACGACATGAAAGCGACAACGATCAAGGCACTCGCCGCGGCGACCGTCGCTATCGTTCTTCTTTCCAGCGAGGCCATGGCCCAGGGTGCGAGCAGGCTGGACAAGATCCGTGAGAGCGGCGCGATCACATTGGGGTATCCCGAGACCTCGGTGCCCTTCGCCTATCTCGACGGCAACCAGAAGCCGATCGGCTACACCGTGGAAATCTGTGAACGGGTGGTGCAGGCGATCAAGACGGCGCTCAAGCTTCCCAAGCTCGAGATTCGCTATAATCCCATCACCTCGGCGACACGTATTCAGCTGCTCGCCAACGGTACGATCGATCTCGAATGCGGCAACACGACCAATAATATCGAGCGGCATAAACTCGTCGCCTTTGCTCCCACCACCTTCGTTGCGCAGGTCGTCCTCGTCGCGCGCAAGGATGGCGGGGTCGATGTCAACGACCCGGCTTCGTTTCGCGGCAAGGCCATCGCCGCCCAAGCCGGCGGCCAGACTTTCAAGGTGATTACGCTGATCAACGCCAAGAACAATCTTGGCATCACGGTGGTGCCGGCCAAGGACACCGCCGAGACCTTCTTGATGGTGTCGACGGGCCGGGTGGCCGGCACCGCCAATGATGACGGTCTCGCCTATGCCACGGTCGCCTCGTCCAGGACGCCGGATGATTTCCAGATCGGTAGCAAGAGCCTCGAGGCGGCGCCCTATGGCATCGTCCAACCCAAGGATGATCCTGCTTTCAAGAAGATGGTCGACGAGGCCGTGATCGACCTGATCAAGAACGGACAGATTGCGGCGCTCTACGACAAATACTTTAATTCACCCATCCCACCGCATGGCCTCAACCTGAAATTTCCAATGAGCGCCGCCCTCAAGCGGGCGCTGGCCAACCCGACCGATTCCGGCGACCCGGCAGTCTACGAATGACGCGCCAAGCGTTCTATCAAGCGCTCTAGAGGTTCTCGCAATGGCACAACACGACACGAGTCCGGCGGGCGCTGGGTTGCCACCTATCGACCTGCGCAGCGATACGGTCACCAAGCCGACCGAAGCGATGTATGCCCGCATGGCATCGGCGCCGCTCGGCGATGACGGGCTGGACGGTGACCCCACGGCGCGGGAGTTGGAGGTCGTTGCGGCTGCGGCGTTGGGCAAGGAAGCCGGTTTGTTTGTGCCGAGCTGCACCATGGCCAATCTGTTGGCGACGCTGGCGCAGTCGCAGCGCAGCGAACAGATCGTGTTGGAATCCAGTGCTCATATGTACACCTCTGAACGAGGGGCGGCGACGTTCACGGGGCAGTTTTACTTCGCCGTTGCCGGCACCGCTGGCGCGATGGACCTGAATTTGCTGGAGGACGCGCTACAGGGCGAGGGGCTTAAGCTCAGGACCGCCCTTGTCGCGATGGAAACCTCGCACAACAATGCGAGCGGCGCCGTGCTGCCGCTGGAGCATATGCAGGCGGTGCACGCCATGGCCTCGGCCCGCGGCGTCCCGGTGCATCTCGACGGAGCGCGGCTGTTCAACGCCGCGGTCGCCCTTGACGTGGCGCCGGATCAGGTTGCTAAGCATTGCGACACGGTCTCCCTGTGTCTATCGAAGGGCCTGAGTGCGCCGGCCGGTGCCGTGCTTGCGGGGCCGCGCGCCGTGATCGACAGCAGCCGCAGATTCCGCCGCATGCTGGGAGGCACGCAGCGCCAGATCGGCATCCTGGCCGCAGCCGGCCTGGAAGCGGTTCAGGTCATGGGTGCGCGTCTGGGCGAGGACCACCGACGTGCGCGAGCCCTGAGTGATGCGCTGAACGCGTTGCATCCAAAGGTCAGCGCGACAATTCCGCAGACGAATATCGTGCAGGTCGATGTCTCTCTCTCCGGGCGCGACAGCGCCGCGTGGTCGGGGGCTCTGGAGAAGGCGGGCCTGAGGGCGAGGCCTTGGGGCAGGCATCGCCTGCGTTGTGTGACCCATCGCCATATCGACGACGCGGATATCGATCGCGCGGTCCTGGCATTTCGGACCGCGGCCTCAGCTTTGGTTTAGAGCACCCGCTGATGTGAATCGGGTCCTTGTAGCCCCGGATGGAGCGAAGCGAAATCCGGGAAACCGTGCGTGACGGTGCACTTTCCCGGATTGCGCTGCGCTCCATCCGGGCTACGAGTTCGTTGCTAACTCAGCCCCCGACGGTGAGGCGATCGTTAGAAAGCGCCCGATCCGCAAAACCGGGCAGTTACCACTCGGATGGTTTCAGCCGTCCCGCAGGGCGGTCGCTAACCAGTCGAAAATATTCCTCGCGTCAACTCGAAGCTGTGAGAATGCGGGACATGTTTTCATGGCGACCAATACTTTTGGCCGACGCGGCGTCGTAGCGCCAACCCCAAGGGCATCATTTCAACCCGTCGCCGCGCCGATCGCACCTCGGCCCTTGTCCAGTGAGGAGACGCTTTTTGGCGAGAACAAGCTTCTGGCCGATATCCCTTTCCTCACCATTGCCCTGATTTTCGGTCTGGTCCTGATCTTCGCGCTGCAACGCAGTCTGGCCATCGACATTGCGCGGGACGGCTCACTCGATGTCCGCTCGCTGATCGCTCAGGGTGCGTCCGGCTACGACCTTGTTGTCGGACGAAACGAGTGGTGGCGGATTGGCCTTGCGCCGCTTCTGCATGGCAGCCAGGGGCACCTCATCGGCAACTGCGTTGCGCTGTTCATCGTCGGCGTCAGGCTGGAGCCCCTGATCGGTCGTGGCTGGTTCTCGCTGATCTTCGTTGCCAGTGCGCTGGCCGGCGAGGCTGGCTCGCTCCTGGGCAATGGCCCCGGCTCGGTGGGCGTCGGCGCGTCCGGCGCCATTACCGGGCTGATCGCCGCGCTGTTCGTCGCGAGCTTCGAGCCAGAGGCGGACGCCGATCAAACGATATCGAGACTGAAGACGTCGCTCTTCTTCGGTGTTCCAGCGCTGCTGCCGCTTGCCTTTGGAGCCTCCGGCAATGTCAACTATTATGCGCATGGAGGCGGTGCGCTGGCCGGCGCCGCGCTTGCCATCACGCCGTGGCTCGCCTTCTGGTCCTATGACAGCCTGCCGCGAAGCGCTGGCATGGTGTTGCTCGGAGGATTCGCCGGATCACTGATCTGCGCCGGCTTCGCCGCTGCTCATTATCGGTCCTACATCGCTGATGCCGGGCAGTATATGCGCGCGTCGGAAATGCCGGCGAGCACGCGCGAGATGGCCAGCCGTTCTACTGATTTCGTCAACCGCTACCCGAAAGACCCGCGGGCCCACCTGTTCCGCGCGATCTACTTCATTGAACAGAACAGCCTCGGTCCTGCCGAGACGGAAGTGCAAACCGCGATGTCGCTCGCCACCTCGGATGTGGCGGGCGGGTCGGTGCGATCCGTGGCGCAGGCCTTGCTGGCGCAGTTGCTGCTCGCGCGAGGACGGTCCAGCGAGGCGAAGGCCATGGCGGCCGAGGTGTGCCGCGCCAAGCTGGGTGAGGTCCGTCGTATGTTGGACAAGACGAAGTTGTGCGGCTGAGCGGGATGGCAGCTCGTAGCCCGGATGGAGCGAAGCGAAATCCGGGGCGACTGTCTGCGACGGAGATACTTTCCTGGATTGCGCTGCGCTCCATCCAGGCTACGACATCACGACGGGAGTCACGTAATGACCCCCACGATCGCGCCCATCAAACACGTCGTCAGAGTGCCCGACACGATTGACTTCAGTCCGAGCGCGTTGATCTCGTCGCGCCGATCCGGCGCCATCACGCCGAGGCCGCCGATCATGATGCCGAGGCTGGCGAAATTGGCGAAGCCGCACATCGCGTAGAGCATGATCAGGCGCGAGCGCGGATCGAGCGTACCCGGCGGCAGCTTTGAGAAGTCGACATAGGCGATCAGTTCGTTGAGCACGGTTTTCGTGCCCATCAGGCTGCCGGCCGTCACCGCCTGATCCCAGGGCAATCCCATCAGCCAGCACACCGGCGCCATCACCAGCCCGAGCAGCCGTTGCAGCGAGATCGCTGCGCCGCCGATATCAGGTAGAAGCCCGAGGATCGCGTTGACGAGATAGACCAGCGCCACCAGCACCAGCAACATGGCGACGATGTTGAGCAGCAGCTCGAGGCCTGCGCCGGTGCCCTTCACGATCGCATCCATCGTGCTGGAGACCTCCATCTCCGGATCCTCCAGCGCGCCGCCGGTTCGCTTATCGCTGGTTTCCGGTACCATGATCAGGCTGACGAGGATCGCCGCCGGCGCACCCAGCACCGACGCGATGACGAAGTGCGCGGCCGCGTCGGGAATCAGCGGGGCCAGCAACGTCGCGTAGAGCACCAGCACGGTGCCGGCGATGCCGGCCATGCCGCCGGTCATCACCAGAAACAATTCGCTTCGGGACATCTGCGCGAGGTAAGGCCGGACGAACAGCGGCGCCTCGACCATGCCGAGGAAGATGTTGGCGGCGGTCGAGAGCCCGACCGCGCCGCCGACGCCAAGCGTGCGTTCGAGCAGCCACGCCATGCCACGCACGATCGGCGGCAGCACACGCCAATAGAACAGCAGCGTCGTCAGCACGCTCATGACCAGCACGATCGGCAGCGCCTGGAACGCCAGGATAAAATCGGCTCCCGGCACTTTCAGGTCGAAGGGCAGGGCACCGCCGCCGATATAACCGAACACGAAGGAGGAGCCGGCGCGCGAGGCCGCGGAGATCGCACCGACTGCGTCGTTGATGGCGCCGAAGGCGTGCGCGACGACGGGCACCTTCAGGAGAACGATCGCGGTGACGAAGGTCATGGCAAGGCCGATCGCCGCCTGGCGCAGCGAGACCGCGCGGCGATTCTCTGCCAACGCCCACGCGATCAGCAGCAATGCGAAAACGCCGAGTGCCGATTGCAGCCGCAGCATGATGTCCCCAAACCCTCAATGATTATGGCCGCGCGTGCGATGCAAACGCAATGCCGGAAGACTGCGAGAGGTGTCCCGCTGTTGACAAGCACCTCTGCGTCAGCCACGCGGGGCGCATCGACATCAAGGGGGCGGATAGTCCAAGCGTGACCGAAGAGGCGATGACGGAGCAGCCGATAGCAGCGAATCAGCCGGTCAGCGCCCGCGCGCTCCTCTCCCACCGTGCCTTCCTGTTCTTCCTGCTCTCGCGCAGTCTGTCGCGCTTTTCCAGCCAGATCGCGGCGGTCGCGATCGGCTGGCAGATCTACGACCTCACCGGCTCGGCCTTCGATCTCGGCATGGTCGGCCTCGTGCAGTTCCTGCCCACAGCACTCCTGGTGTTCGTCGCCGGCCACGCCGCCGACCGTTTTGAGCGCAAGCGCGTGGTTCAGCTCTGCCAGCTCGTGGAGGCCGCGACCGCGCTCTATCTCGCCGTCATCACCTATCTCGGCGCGGTCAGCGAAGTGCAGATCTTTGTCGCGACCTTCGTGCTCGGCATTGCCGGCGCCTTCGAAAGCCCGACCACCGCGGCGCTCTTGCCGCTGATCGCGCCGCAGGGATCGCTCCAGCGCGCGACGGCGGTCGCGAGCGGTGCGGGGCAGGTCGCGACCATCACGGGCCCTGCGCTCGGCGGCTTCGCGTATGCGATCGCGCCGCATCTTGCCTATGCCGTGATGCTGGTGTTCTGGATCTTTGGCATGATCCTGACCGGCTTCATCCAGCCGCGTCCGCAGGCGGTCGCCAAGGAGGGGACGGGCTCGGACAATATTTTTGCCGGCGTCCGCTTCATCCGGAGCAATCCCGCGATCCTCGGCACCATTTCGCTCGACCTGTTCGCCGTGCTGTTCGGCGGCGTCACTGCGTTGTTGCCGATCTATGCCCGCGACATCCTCCAGACCGGCCCGATGGGGCTCGGGATCTTGCGTGCAGCGCCTGCTGTCGGCGCGCTGGCGATGACCATGGTGTTGGCGCGTCACGCCATCACGCGGCATGTCGGTATGCGCATGTTTCAGGCGGTGATCGTGTTCGGCATCGCCACAATCGTGTTCGCGCTGTCGTCCTGGATGTGGCTGTCGGTGCTGTCGCTCGCCATTTTGGGCGCGGCCGATACGATCAGCGTCGTGATCCGCTTCTCGCTGGTGCAGCTTTCCACGCCCGACGAGATGCGCGGCCGCGTCGGCGCAGTCAACTTCCTCTTCATCAATGCCTCGAACCAGCTCGGCCAGTTCGAAAGCGGCGTGGCCGCCGCGCTGTTCGGCGCGATGCCGGCCGCCGTGCTCGGCGGCGTCTGCACCGTCGCGGTGGCGCTGCTCTGGATGAAGCTGTTTCCAAGCCTGCGGCAGGTGGAAACCCTGGAGTAGGGAGCTCGCTCTCTCTCCCGTCATTGCGAGCGCAGCGAAGCAATCCAGAATTCCACCGCGGAAAGACCCTGGATTGCTTCGCTGCGCTCGCAATGACGATTGTTGAAGCAGCTCGTGGACTTACCTCGCGTCACCCCGGCGGCCGAGCAGCAGTAAGCGCCTCTTGACGCCTACTGTGCATGGGGTTGTTTTTCAGTTTTTAGTTCAGCCCCGTCCGACGAACGGCATCTTGCTCGCCATCACCGTCATGGTCAGCACGTTGGCATCGAGCGGCAGGCCGGCCATGTAGGCGACGGCATCGCCGACCGCCTTGGCGTCCATGCGCGGCTCCTGCTTCATGGTGCCGTCGGGCTGCATCACACCGGGGCCCGCGACCATGCGGTCGGTCATCGGCGTTGCGGCATTTCCGATATCGACCTGGCCGACTGCGATGTCGTACATGCGGCCGTCAAGATTGCTCGCCTTGGTCAGGCCCGTGATGGCGTGCTTGGTCGAGGTGTAGGCGGCCGAGAACGGCCGCGGCGCATGCGCGGAGATCGAACCGTTGTTGATGATGCGGCCGCCGCGCGGGGTCTGGTCCTTCATGATGCGGAAGGCGTGCTGGGTGCACAGGAACGGGCCGGTGAGGTTGGTGTTCACCACCGCCTGCCATTGCTCGAGGCTGAGGTCCTCGAAGTTCACTGGCGGGGCACCCATGCCGGCATTGTTGAAGAGCACATCAAGCCGGCCGTAGGTCTGCGCCACCTTGGCGAACAATGCTGCAATCGAGTCCGGCTTGGTCATGTCAGCCGTGACACACAGGCTCTTACCGGCCGGACCGAGCTTGGCGGTCTCCTCGAGCATGTCGAGCCGGCGGCCTGCGAGCACCACGGTGAAGCCGGTGTTCATCAGCGCCAGTGCGGCGGCGCGTCCGACTCCGGTGCCGGCGCCCGTCACCACTGCGATCTTCTTTGCTTCACTCATCGTTTCCTGCCTTTTCTCTTAAGCTGTCAGGTTTTGGGTTCTTTTTCGTTCTTGTAGGGCGGCCGCGGAATGTTCTGATGCGCGGCGCGTAAGGCCGCCGACCAGCGCGAGCGCAAATCGTGGAAGTAGGGCTCGCCCGCCTCGATGCGATGGTTGAGATCGGCATCGCAGGCATCGGCCCGCACCACCAGCACGTCGATCGGCAGGCCGACGCCGAGATTGGAGCGCATGGTCGAATCCATCGAGATCAGGCCGGTCTTCAGCGCCTCGTAGAGTTCGACGTCGTAATGCATGGCGCGGTCGAGCACCGGCTTGCCGTATTTGTGCTCGCCGATCTGAAGGTACGGCGTGTCGGTGGTGCACTCGATGAAATTGCCTGCCGTGTAGACCATGAACAGGCGCATGCGGGCGCCCTTGATCTGGCCGCCGAACAGGAAGGAGACGTCGAACGAGACGTCCTCGGATTTCAGCGCCGGGCCTTCGGTGGCGTGCACCGCCCGGATCGCCCGGCCGATGCGCTGGGCCGCCTGGAACATGGTCGGCGCGTTCATCAGCGTCTCGATGTCGCCAGTGGTCGGATCTTCCAGACCCTCGGTGAGGGTGGACAGCACGGACTGGCTGATGGCGAGGTTGCCGGCGCTGGCGATCGCCATGATGCGGTCGCCGGGCTTGTTGAAGATGTGCAGCTTGCGGAAGGTCGAGACGTTGTCGAGGCCGGCATTGGTGCGGGTGTCGGCGATCATGACGAGCCCGTCCCGAACCAGGATTCCGCAACAATAGGTCATTTCCAGTCCCCGAACGCGAGCGCTTTTATCGGCGCCAAACTAGTAGCCAATTTCGGGGGCGCATGAAACCCCCTGTTCCCTGCGGGCGCCGTGCACTGAGGAGCAAAAGCCTATCTTATTCAGGGCCATCGACGAGAAACGCCGCATCGACGGGGACGCCCAGCGCCGTGACCAGCCGGTTCGTCTCCGCGGCCATGCCGACGATGGCGAGCATCTCGCCATATTCGGCCTCGGTCATGCCCTTGGCCCGTGCGGCGGCGGTGTGCGAATGGATGCAGTAATTGCAGCCATGCGCCACCGAAACCGCGACATAGAGCATTTCCTTGATCTTGGGATCGAGCGCGCCTGGCGCCATCACCTCCTTGATGCTCTCCCAGGTCCGCCGCAGCGTCTTCGGATCATGCGCCAGTGCGCGCCAGAAATTGTTGACGAAATCCGACTGCCGCGTTTTGCGGATGTCGTCGAAGACGGCGCGCGCCTCGCTGGAGAGCTCATCGTCCGAAAGCAGCTTTACGGTCGCCATGGGGTGCCTCGCAGGGTCTGATCTGATCCTGCGAATGTAGCACGGCTCAGGCGGTCGGTCGGCCACGCCGCTTGGCGAGATGGGGCTGTGCGCCTAGTCTAGCTCTGCCGCTGAGATTGCGACTGCGATTGGCCGCCACGGCCGGCCTGCTCGACCTTGACCGCGACCGACAGCGTTTCCGCGCCACCGCCATAGCGAGTGCCGCGCACGGGGGCTGCGCCGAGATAATCGAGCCCGATCGCGACGCGGACGTGGGCATCGGTGGTGCAAATGCTGTTGGCGGGATCGAAGCCGACCCAGCCGAGACCGTCGACGTAAGCCTCCGCCCAGGCATGGCCGGCGTCCTGATGCACCGTGCCGTCGGAGCGCAAAAAATGGCCGGAGACGAAGCGCGCCGGCACGCCGCCGGTGCGGGCGCAGGCGATGAAGATATGCGCGTAGTCCTGGCAGACGCCGCGCTTGAGCGTGAACGCTTCGGCAGCCGACGTGCCGCTGTTGGTCGGGTCCTCGTCGAAGGTCATGTGCTCGCTGATCTGCGTCATCAGCGTGTGCAGGAAGCCGAGCGTGTCGCTCTCGGCCTCGCTGCGCAACTGGCGTGTGACCGCCGCCATCGCGGGATTGACCTCGGTCAATTCGGTCGTGCGCAGGAACATGCCGGCCGGAAAGCGCTCGTCGGCACCGCGCAGCACGCCGCCGGTGTCATGGGTCTCGATCAGGCCCTCGGCGGTGATCTTGATGTCGCCGACGGGTCCACAGGACAGCACGTGGGTGACGTTGCCGAAGGCGTCCTCATGGGTGTCGAGCTTGGTGTCGGTCGAGACGTCGATCTGCCATTCCGCCACATATTGTCCGTCATGGCTGCACGGCGTCATGCGCAGGATCTGGATCACGCTGGTGGCCTGCGGCTCGTAGCGATAGGTCGTGATGTGCTGGATTCGCAGGCGCATGGTGAACCGTTGTTCTGGCGACGTCATTCCGGGTTCGCCCTGCGGGCGCCCGGGAATGACGGCAGTATCAGATCAAATACTGCTTTGTGATGATTTCGCCCAGCCTGGAATTGTCTGCGATGAATTCCTGAATGAATTCATGGACGCCATGCTGGAAAATGTCGTTCATATTCGAGTGTTCGAGCCGGTTGCGGATGCCGCGGGCGTGGCGCTGGGCCGGGCCCTGGCGGCCATAGGCGACGCCGATCTGGTCGAGATTGCGCGTTAGATTGTCGTAGCAGCTCGCCAGCGAGCGCGGCAGCGTCCCGTTGAGAATGAGCAGATCCGCGACCAGCCACGGCTTCAGCGTCTCGCGGTAGACCCAGTGATAGGCCGTCAGCGCCGAGACCGAGCGCAGGATCGAGCTCCACTGATAGAAGTCGAGCGGGCCGCCGACATGCTCCTCCTCGGGCAGCAGCACGTGGTACTTCACGTCGAGAATGCGCGCGGTGTTGTCGGCACGCTCCAGATGCAGGCCGAGGCGCGAGAACCAGTAGGCGTCGTTGCGCAGCATGGTCCGGTAGGCCGAACCGTCGAAACGCAGCGAGGTCTCCTGCACGAAGCGCAGGAACTTTGCGAGATCCTCGCGCGTCGAGGTGCCCTTGTTCCAGACTTCCTGCAATTCGATCCAGGCCGAGTTGATGGTGTCCCACATCTCGCTGGTCAGCGCGGTGCGCACCGAGCGTGAGTTCAGCCGCGCCGCCTCGATGCAGTTCCTGATCGAGGACGGATTGTTCGCCGAGAAGGAGAGGTAGTCGACGACGTTATGCTCGTTGGCTTCTTCATATTGCTGATAGAAGCTCGCGGCGACACCGGCGGTGAGCAGCGCCGAATCCCATTCATTGGTCTTGCCGATATAGGCAGCCGGAAGCGCGGTGACGCGTAGCGTTGCGTCGATGGTGCGCGCGAGATATTCGGCCCGTTCGACGTAGCGGGCGAGCCAGTAGAGGTTTTCGGCGGTACGCGACAGCATCTCTCTACTCGTCCAAAATCCAGGTGTCTTTGGTGCCGCCGCCCTGGCTCGAATTCACCACCAGGGAGCCTTCCTTGAGAGCAACACGTGTCAGCCCACCGGGCACGATCGTGGTGCTCTTGCTGCCCGTGAGCACGAAGGGCCGCAGGTCGACATGGCGCGGCGCGAGGCCACTTGCGGTGCAGGTCGGGCAGGTCGAGAGTGCCAGCGTGGGCTGCGCGATAAAGCCTTCCGGCTCGCGCTTGAGCTTCTCGCGGAAGGCTTCGATCGTCGCTTTGGTCGCGGCGGGACCGATCAGCATGCCGTAGCCGCCGGAGCCGTGCACTTCCTTCACGACGAGGTCGCCGAGATTGTCCAGTACGTAAGCCAGATCCTTCGGCTCGCGGCAGCGCCAGGTCTGAACGTTCTTCAGGATCGGCTCCTCGCCGAGGTAGAATTTCACGATCTCCGGCATGTAGGAGTAGATCGCCTTGTCGTCGGCGATGCCGGTGCCGACGGCGTTGGCCAGCGTGATGTTGCCGGCCGCATAGGCCGACATCAGCCCGGGCACGCCGAGCGCCGAGTCGGGCCGGAAGGTGAGGGGATCGAGGTAATCGTCGTCGACGCGGCGGTAGATCACATCGACCCGCTTCACCCCTTCCGTCGTGCGCATGAACACTTCGTTGTTCTTGACGATGAGGTCGCGGCCCTCGACCAGTTCGATGCCAAGCTTGTCGGCGAGGAAGGAGTGCTCGTAATAGGCCGAGTTGTAGACGCCGGGGGTCAGCAGCGCGACCGTCGGCTCGCCGGAGGCACCTTGCGGCGCCACCGAGCGCAGCGCGGAGAGCAGCTCGTCCGGATAGCGCTCGACCGGCGCCACCCTGTGGCGGGCGAACAGATCCGGAAACAGCCGCATCATGATCTCGCGGTTTTCCAGCATGTAGGACACGCCCGACGGCGTGCGCGCATTGTCCTCCAGCACGATGAAGTCGTTGGCATCGACCCTGATGATATCAATGCCGGCGATGTGCACGTAGATGTCGTGCGGCACCTGCTGGCCGTTCATCTCGGGCCGGAACACCGGGTTCTGGAAGATCAGGTCGTCGGGTACGATCTCGGCGCGGAGGATATCTCGGCCGTGATAGATGTCGCGCAGGAACATGTTGAGTGCGCGCACGCGCTGCTTCAGCCCCTTCTCCAGCAGCGCCCACTCCTTGCCCGACATGATCCGCGGGATCACGTCGAAGGGGATCAGGCGCTCGGTGGATTCGGAATCGCCATAGACGGCAAAGGTGATGCCGATCCGGCGGAACAGGAGCTCGGCTTCCTGGCGGCGATATTCGAGCGCCTCGGGAGGCGTCTCCTTGAGCCAGCGCGCCAGCTCCTGATAGGCGGGGCGAAGGTCCCCACCCGGAATGTTCATTTCATCAAACGCGACTGCCATAGATCCCGACTTGTTTCCCTGGCCATGCGGCGAGAGTGCATGACTTTCTTAGGTGGTAGCAAGGGGCGGGCCAGCGCGATAAGCATGGACTTGAGATATTTGCCGGGGATGGGCCGAGGGCTTGCCTGAAAAAATGGCTGAGGACTGCTTATTTCGGCAGCAAAACCGCGTGACTTCAACGCGTTACCCCGGCAAATTCGGCGGGAAAGGTGAGGGACGTAAGTTATGAGCGAGATCGTCACGGCGGGCATTCTGGTCATCGGGGATGAAATCCTGTCCGGCCGGACCAAGGACAAGAATATCGGCTTCATCGCCGAATACCTGACCAATATCGGCATCGACCTGAAGGAAGTCCGGGTCGTCTCCGACGACGAGGACGACATCATCGCCGCCTTGAACGCACTGCGGCATCGTTACAATTACGTCTTCACCACCGGCGGCATCGGCCCGACTCATGACGACATTACCGCTGACAGCGTGGCCAAGGCGTTCGGGGTCGGCATCGACCACCACCCGGAGGTGGTTGCCCGTTTCCGCGAGCGCTGGAGCGAGCAGGATCTCAACGAGGCCCGCCTGCGGATGGCCCGCATCCCCGACGGCGCCGAGCTGATCCAGAGCGCGACCATTTTGGCCCCCGGCTTCAAGATCGGCAATGTCATCGTGATGGCGGGCGTGCCGTCGATCATGCAGGCGATGATGGACATCGTCTCGCCCAAGCTGAAATCCGGCGTTCGCATGCTGTCCGAATCGGTCCGCGCCAATGCGCGGGAGGGCGACATCGGCAGTCCGCTGCGGACGATTGCCGCCGACCACCCCGACACCATCATCGGCAGCTATCCCTTCATGGACGAGGACTCGAAGCCGAACACCAATCTGGTGGTGCGCTCGCGCGACGCGGACAAGCTCGCGGCCGCGATGGCGGCGGTGAAGGAAATGCTGGCAGGATTGAACATCACCCGGTAGCAGGAAGCTGCCGGCAGACGAATGGCGGGAGACGATAATGGCTGGTGAAACACCGGAACTGAGCGCGCAGGAGCGCGCGGGCAAGGCCTTCCCGGTCTCATGGGACCAGTTCCACCGGGATTGCCGGGCATTGACCTGGCGGCTCAATGAGGTCGGCCCGTTCCACGCGGTGATCGCGATCACCCGCGGCGGGCTGGTGCCAGCGGCGATCGTGGCGCGCGAGCTTGGGGTCCGCGTGATCGATACGGTCTGTATCGCCAGCTACGATCACACCAAGCAGGGCGATCTCCAGGTCCTCAAGGGCATCTCGGATCAGGCGATGAAGCTCGGGGGCGGTACCGGCAAGGGGCTCCTAATCGTCGACGACCTCGTCGACACCGGCAAGACCGGCAAGCTGGTGCGCGAGATGCTGCCCGATGCGCATTTCGCCACCGTCTACGCCAAGCCGAAGGGCCGTCCGCTGGTTGATACCTTCATCACCGAGGTCTCGCAGGACACCTGGATCTTCTTCCCCTGGGACACCGCGCTGTCCTACCACCCGCCACTCCGCGACGGCGCGGCGTGAGTATCGCCGTCATTGCGAGGAGCGAAGCGACGAAGCAATCCAGACTGCTTCCGCGGATGCATTTCTGGATTGCTTCGCCCCGCGGGCAATGACGGGTGGAGGCAGCCATGCCGCTGCAAAACCGCGTCACGCCAACCGGCGAGATCATCTCGACGCCACATCGCGGGATGTTCACCGGCAATCGCGGCATCATCCATGATCCCGCGACCAAGACGCTGTTGAAGAAGCGCTGGTCTTCTCCGGCCTGGCTCACCTGTCTCTGTGAATTCCGCGGCTGGCGGCGGTCGGTGATGGCGCGGCGGAGCTGGACCGAGTTGTTTTTCCTCGACGAAGCTACGGCCTTCGCCGCGGGCCACCGGCCCTGCTTCTTCTGTCGCCGCGACGATGCCAAGCGCTTTTGCTCCGCGTGGGAAGCGGGGAATGGTGGAAGCGACATCAGCGCGAAGGCGATGGACGCGGTGCTGCATCGCGAGCGCCTTGATCGCGGCAAGAAGCGGCTGTATGCGCTGCCGATGCCGCTCGCAGAATTGCCTGACGGCGCGATGGTGCAGCAGGGCAATGACTGCTTCCTGGTCGCACAGGGCAAGGCGCTGTTGTGGTCAGCCGCGGGCTACGCGCCGCATGCGCACGCCCTCGATCGCCCGATGCTGCTGACGCCGCCTTCCACGCTGCGCGCGATGATCGCCGGATATCAACCTGTGCTGCATCCGACGGCTTGCGGCTAGCGGAGCGGCTTACCGTCTTGATCCACCGTCGTCCGCGCATCGCGCAGCGCCCATTCGCGGATCACCTGACGGCAGCGGGTCAGCTCGGCCTCGCTCGCGGTATTCGTATCCTTCGACGCATGCTCGACCATCGCCTTGCAGTTCAGCAGCACGGAGCGGTCCTCCGCGCGCGCAGCCTGTACGACCACCAGAAGTGCAGCGATGATCAGTGCCAGACGGATCGCCGCCATTAGCCCAGCTTCTCACGCGCCAGCGCAGCGCCGGCGCCAAGCGCCATCAGCTTGGCTTCCGCGATCTCCCGCCGCATCGGCGCCATGCCGCAATTGGTGGTGGCGATGATGTTGCTCTTGGGCACGAATTTCGACACGGCATCGATCACCTGGACGACGTCCTCGGCGGTCTCGACCGTGTCGCTGGCGACATCGATCACGCCGGCCTGCACGATCTTGTTTTTCAGCAGCGCGAGCAGGTCGAGCGGGACCTTCGAGTTGCGGCATTCGATCGCGACCTGCTGGATCGGACTCGCATCGATCGCCGGAAAAATCTGCTCATACTGCCGCCATTGCGCGCCGAGCGTTTCCTTCCAGTCGGTGTTGGCCTTGATGCCGTAGCCGTAGCAGATGTGCACGGCGGTGGCGCAGGTGAGGCCCTGCGCGGCGCGCTCCAGCGCCTTGATGCCCCAGTCGTTGACCTCGTCCATGTAGACGTTGAAGGCGGGCTCGTCGAACTGCACGAGATCGACACCGTCGGCCTGCAACGCCTTGGCCTCCTCGTTCAGCAGCTCGGCGAAGGCAAAGGCCATCTTGACGCGGTCGCCATAGTAGCGATCCGCGATGGTGTCGATGATGGTCATCGGGCCGGGCAGGGTGAATTTCAGCTTCTTCTTCGTATGCGTCCGCGCCACGCGCGCCTCGTCGGCGTGGACGCGGCCTTTGAGCCGGAGCGGCGCGACCACCTGCGGCACCATCGCCTTGTAGCGATCCTTGCGGATGCCCATCTCGACCTTGTGGGCGAAGTCGATGCCTTCGATCTTCTCCAGAAAACCGTGCACGAAGTGCTGCCGGGCCTGCTCGCCCTCGGTGACGATATCGATGCCGGCATCCTCCTGGACCTTTACGGCAAGCATGGTCGCATCGCGCTTGGCGCGGAGAAGCTCGTCGCCTTGCGACTTCCAGGGCGCCCAGAGCATGTTGGGCTCGGCGAGCCATTCCGGCTTCGGCAAGGAGCCGGCGATCGTGGTTGGAAACAGCATGGCGGCCCTTCCGGCGGGTTATGTTGCGCCCCTTCCTGCCATGTCTTAACGTCGAGGTACAGAACAACGAAAGTCGTCATTTTAACCGGCGATAGCGACAGGGAAGGCCAAAGGAAAGGTCATGATCGACCTCTATTATGCGCCAACGCCGAACGGCTGGAAAATCTCGATCATGCTGGAGGAACTCGGGCTCCCTTACAGGGTGATCCCCGTCAACATCCGCGCCGGCGAACAATTTCACCCCGAGTTTCTCGCGATCTCGCCGAACAACCGCATTCCAGCGATTATCGATCACGCACCCGCCGATGGTGGCGAACCGTTCTCTGCGTTCGAGACCGGCGCGATCCTGATCTATCTGGCGGAGAAGACCGGCCGCTTCTTGGCCGCGGATCTGCGCGGCCGCTCCACCACCATCCAATGGGTGATGTGGCAGATGGCGGGGCTGGGGCCGATGCTCGGCCAGCACGGCCATTTCGCGCTCTACGCCGCGGAGAAGATTCCCTACGCGATTGCGCGTTACCACGACGAGGCGGCGCGACTTTATGGCGTGCTGGACCGGCAGTTGGCCGCGACCGGCGCCTATGTCGCGGGCGACTATTCCATCGCCGACATCGCCTGCTTCCCCTGGACCATGACCCACAAGGCGCAGGGTTTTACGCTCGACGACTATCCGAACGTGAAACGCTGGTACGCCGAGGTGCGCGCACGGCCGCAGGTGCAGGCGGGGCTTGCGATCGGCAAGTTCGTCAAGGAACCGTTCGACGAGGATTCACGCAAGATCATGTTCGGCCAGCGTGCGAAGGAATTGTTGGGAAAGAAGTAAGCTGCCGCCACGCCCGTCATTGCGAGCGCAGCGAAGCAATCCAGATTGCCTCCGCGGAAAGATTCTGGATTGCTTCGCTGCGCTCGCAATGACGGAGGAAAGAGAAGCTAAACGTAATAAGGAAACGCCATGATCGAATTCTTCTTCGACTGCTCCAGCCCCTGGACCTATCTCGCCTTCCACAACATCCAGCCGCTCGCCAAGGAGCTCGGCGTCGAGATTAGTTGGCGGCCGATTCTGGTCGGCGGCATCTTCAACACGGTCAACCCCAGCGTCTACGCCCAGCGTGAGACACCGGTGCCGCTGAAGGCGCGCTACATGAAGAAGGACCTTCAGGATTGGGCGCGCTCGGCGAACCTCGCGATCAAGATGCCACCGACGGTGTTCCCGGTGAACAGCGTCAAGGCGATGCGGGGCTGCATCTGGCTTGGCAAGGACATGGTGCCGTTCGCGACCGCCGTGTTCGAGACCTATTGGGGCGGCGACAAGGACATCTCGCAGGACGCGGTGCTAGCCGAGATCTGCAAGAAGGTTGGCATCGATGAGCCAAAGTTCTTCGCAGGCATTTCGGCGCAGGACATTAAGGACCAGCTCAAGGCCAACACCGAGGAGGTCGTGGCGCGTGGCGGCTTCGGCTCGCCGACCATCTTCGTCGACAAGACCGACATGTATTTCGGCAATGACCGTCTGCCGCTGATCCGCGAGGCGTTGCTGCGCCGCAAGGCGAGTGCCGCCTGATGGTGCGGGCTGTTGTTTGCCGCGAACTCGGGGCGCCCGAGACCTTGCGGCTGGAGGAGTTTCCCTCCCGGCCACTCAAGCCGGGTGAGGTGCGCGTCGCGATCCGTGCCGCCGGGCTGAACTTTCCTGATGTGTTGATGGCGGCGGGCGAATATCAGCTCAAGCCGGAGCTGCCGTTCACGCCCGGCATGGAGGCCGCGGGCGATGTGACCGAGGTGGGCGCGGAGGTGAGGGGTGTTGCGGTCGGCGACAAGGTCATCGTGAAAATGCGCCACGGCGCATTTACCGATGAAGTCGTCGTGACGCCGTCGCAGCTCACGCCATTGCCCTCGACCTTCGACTATGCGGAGGGCGCAACCTATCTCGCCGGCCACGGCACCGCCTATCATGCGTTGATCGATCGCGGCAGGGTCGAGCCCGGCGAGGTGCTGCTGGTGCACGGCGCCGGCGGCGGCGTGGGCTTGGCCGCCGTTGAGATCGGCAAGATGCTGGGCGCGATCGTGATCGCGACCGCCTCCAGCGACGAGAAGCTCGCGATCGCCAAGGCGCGCGGCGCCGATCATCTCGTGCGCTACGACCGCGAGCCGTTTCGCGATGCCGTCAAGCGCATCACCGACGGTCGCGGCGCCGATGTGGTGTTCGATCCCGTCGGCGGCGAGGCGTTTGAGAACTCGATGCGCTGTATCGCCTGGGGCGCGCGGCTGCTGGTGATCGGTTTTACCGGCGGCATCGGTTCGGCGAAGACCAATCTGCTGCTGATCAAGGGCGCCAGCGTGCTCGGCGTGCGCGCCGGCGAAGCGGTACGGAAAAATCCGGCGCTTGGTGAGGTGCGGCTGAAGGCGCTGCTGAAATGGGCGGAGGAGGGGAAGCTGCGCCCCAACATCTCGCACCGCCTGCCGCTGGAGGACTATGCGAAGGCGATGCGGCTGCTGCTCGACCGCAAGGCGATCGGGCGTGTGGCGTTGGTGATGGAGTAGCCGGTCGTAGGGTGGGCAAAGGCGCTCTTGCGCCGTGCCCACCATCCATCAGCAACCGAACCAAGAATGGTGGGCACGCTTCGCTTTGCCCACCCTTGTATTAGCGCGCCGGATTAGAATGGCCTCGTTCCGTGAGGAATGGCCCAGCCCGGGTGGCCGCCCGAGCTGGGCCGCCGATCGATCGGATCGATGCCCACCGAAGCCTTGAGGGCTGCGTTTCGTAGCAAGATCGCGGTCGGCACTTCATCGGGACCCGCATGGTTGAACGAACTTCAGGTTCGCATTCACAAGGGAGGGTCGAGGAAGATGGCCAAGCGTATCATGATCTGTGCCGGGATCGATACCGGCAAACACAAGCTCGATGTGGCGCTCGATGGCAGTTCCGAGCGGATCCAGGTCGAGAACACACCGGAAGGCTACACGGAGCTGCTGGAATGGCTGCAACGCCACAAGGTCAAGCGGGTTGGGATCGAGGCGAGCGGCGGCTATGAGCAGGCGGTGGTTGCCGAACTGCGACGCAAGCGGCTTGTGGTCGTC
>NZ_JYMR01000052.1 GCF_000938255.1 Bradyrhizobium sp. LTSP849
ATTTTATAGCCGAACACGCTCTTTTTGCCTTTCCGGCCCCAGCGAGCATCGCGATCCGCAGATGGTTTGGGTGGCGTATCCTCGCCATCCTTGCGTGCCTTGCGGGGCGGAGTGGCTCGTGCCGCGATTAACGAGGCGTCGACCAGCGTTCCCTGCTTGAGGATCAGCTTCTTGGCCTCCAACTGCCGATTGATCTCAGTGAAGATCTTCTCGATCAGACCGTCCTTGGCGAGTTCCTGCCGAAACCGCCACAATGTCGTGTGATCCGGGGTCTGATCGTGCAGGCTCAGACCAACAAAGCGGCGGAACGACAACCGGTCTGCAATGGCCGCTTCCAGCGCGGGATCAGACAGATTGTGCCAGATCCCGGCGAGCAAGCAGCGAAGCAAGACTTCCGCCGGATAGCTGCTGTTGCCGGCACCATCGCCGCCCCGCTTGCCAAGCAGCGAGCGCAGCGGCGCCCAATCCACAACAGCCTCCACCTCATCCAGGATGCTGCTTCGCGGTGCCCGAACCAGGCCATCCGCCAAGCTCATCTGACCGACATTGCGCTCAACCATGGCTCCCCTCGCTAGAATCAGCCATGATTCAAAAAATCACGTGCAGCCGATTGTGCAAAGCCCTCGCTGTGGGAGAAGGTGGCGCGAAGCGCCGGATGAGGGGTCTCTATCCATGACCACAACTGGCAGAGACGCGCGCGGAGAGAGACCCCTCACCCGGCTTTGCTTCGCAAAGCCACCCTCTCCCACAAGGGGCGAGGGTGCACCGTCAACGCGGGGCGAGGCGAGGAGACCTCACGCCTCGCCGCGCAGCCACGCCCTCACCTTTTGCAACAGGCCGTGGCGCAGTTCGTCGACGGAAGCCGCTTCGGCCGGTGTCAGGGTCTGCAAGGCGGCATCGATGTCGTCGGTTGCCAGCGATGGCGTCGACTCGGACGCAGGAGAAGACACCAGCCCCGCGGCCGCGAGCGCGATCGGGCCGATCTGCACCAGGAAGGCGCGCTCATATTCGCGCGACAGGCGCGCGATCGCGTCCTCCAGTGGCAGCCAGTCGACCGCCTTGATGTCGTTCATCAGCTTGCGGACCTGGCCGCCCTCGGCCTCCATCCGCCAGAAATGCACGACCTTGGATCGCCCGCCCGACTGATAGACCAGCGTGCCCAAAAATTCGTGGATCGCGACCTCGTGGCCGGTCTCCTCCAGCACCTCGCGATGCGCGGCCTGTTTCGGCGTTTCGCCGTCGTCGAGCTTGCCCTTGGGCAAAACCCATTCATTGCGCTTGCGCTGGCGCACGATCGCGATCAGCGGCACAGCTCCTCGCCGCAGCACAATACCACCCGCCGCCATCACCGGCGCCCGCGCCATCACAACATCCGTGTCGATCGATTCGTCCCCGCGGACGATATAGGCGGCCGACACGGCAGATTGAAGGCTAGTTTTTCCTCAGCAGCGCTTGACCGGCGCGGATGCGCGTACCTTCGGCGATGCCGTCGCAGAAGGTAAAATCGCCGGGCGCAAGGATGATGATGGTCGAGCCGTGCTCGAACCAGCCGAGCTCCTCGCCTTTGGTCACGTTGACGTCGCAGGGAAAATTGACCGGTCCCTTGGTCTGCGCGTTCAGCACCATATCGAGGAAATGCAGGCGGATGCTCGCGACCAGGATCGCGGCCACCGGCACCAGCGTTACCGCCTCGCCCGTCGACAGATGCGTGCGGATCACAGCGCGCTCGTTCTTGCAGAACAGCCGCTCGACCCGCTTCAGCGCGATCGGATTGACGTTCCAGACGTCGCCATGGATCAGGGTGACGCGCTCGATGTGCGCATCGTAGGGCGCGTGGAAGCGGTGATACATGCTGGACGTCAGCCGCAGTGTGACGAACGAGCCGTTGCGGTGCTGGTCGACCAGGGCCTGGTCGCCGAGCAGGTCGAGCAGTGAATAGGGCGCGCCCTTGACCTGGAATAGCTCGGTGTCGGCGATCCGCCCGTGAGCGCCAACGATGCCGTCCGAGGGGCTGGCGACGACCGCCGGATCGGGATCAAAGGGCCGCAGGCCCGGCTTGAGCTCCCGGGTGAAGCAGTCGTGCAGACTCCTAAAGTGGGGCTTGCGCGCCTCCGACAGATCGAGGTCGGAGAACAGCTTCCACAGGGCGATGGAGCCGTCCCGCACAAACGGATTCTCGATCTTGGAGAACCAGCCCATGAAGCGGGTTAGGGCCGCGCGGGGGATGCGGTTGGTCAACAGGAAGTTGAGGTCTTCCTGCTGGGTGAAAGAGGCGATGAGGGCTTTGACTGTCATGAATCTGTCAGCTCGCAGTATTAGCGCTTGTTGTCATGGAAACGACACTCCCGATTCTCTCATTTTCCGTGGCCGCCGCAGCGTCCGCTGCCGCCGCCTTCCCGAAGCTCAAGGCGCGCATCGCGCTGTCCCGCGCCAAGCATCGCTCGCTCGCCGGGCACTCCAAGATGTCGCGCCGGGTGGCAAAGCTGCTTCCGTTTTACGAGTTCGAAGGCGACAAGTATTTCGGTTGCGACGGCGCGCCGGCGAACGTGGTCACGCAGCGCAAGGAGGCCTTCTTCCGCCTCGCCGCCCTCTACGCCGAGCGCTACCCCAAGGGCCGCGCGATGACGCAGGAGGCCGCGGAAAAGATCTCCGACCTGAACTTCACCGAGACTTACCGCGTGCCGTTCCAGTTCTCGCGTCTCGTCCGCGAGAATTTGGGCACCTCGACCTTCATGGAGTCCTCGAGCGGCGTCACCGTCACGGATGTCGACGGCAACACCTTCTACGACCTCACCGGCTCCTACGGCGTCAATATTTTCGGCAACGACTTCTACAAGGAGTGCATAGAGGGATCCGAGAAACGCGCGCATGCGCTCGGACCTGTGCTCGGCCCCTACCATCCCGTCATCCTCGAGAACGTGCAGCGGCTCTGCCAGATCTCGGGCCTCGACGAAGTTTCGTTCCACATGTCCGGCACCGAGGCCGTGATGCAGGCGGTGCGGCTCGCGCGCTACCACACCAAGCGCACCCATCTCGTCCGCTTCGCCGGCGCCTATCACGGCTGGTGGGGCGACGTGCAGCCCGGCGTCGGCAATCCGATTCCCGCGCACGAGACCTACACCCTCGCCGAGATGTCGGAGAAGACGCTGCACGTGCTGCGCACGCGCAAGGACATTGCCTGCGTGCTGGTCAATCCGCTCCAGGGGCTGCATCCGAACGGCAACGCCCCCGGCGATTCCTCGCTGGTCGATTCCTCCCGCGGCGGCAATTTCGACCGCGCGGCCTATACCCAATGGCTGAAGAAGCTGCGCGAGGTCTGCACCGGGCGCGGCATCGTGCTGATCTTCGACGAAGTCTTCGTCGGCTTCCGTCTCGCCCCCGGCGGCGCCCAGGAATATTTCGGCGTCAAGGCCGACATGGTGACCTACGGCAAGAGCCTCGCAGGCGGCCTGCCGGTTGGCGTGGTCTGCGGCAAGAAGGAGCTGATGCGCCGCTTCCGCGACGATCGCCCCGCCGACGTCTGCTTCGCCCGCGGCACCTTCAACTCGCACCCCTACGTCATGACGGCGATGGACGAGTTCTTGAGCCGGCTCGCCAGCCCGAACTTCCGCGCCATCTATGACGGGCTGGAGCAGACCTGGAACGGCCGCGCGGAAAAGCTCAACCAGATGATGGAGGGCGCCGAGCTGCCGGTTCGGTTCGCCAACTTCTCGTCGATCTGGACAGTGAAATACACCACGCCGTCCCGCTACAACTGGATGCTGCAATACTATCTGCGCGCCGAGGGCCTGTCGCTGAGCTGGGTCGGCACCGGACGGCTGATCTTCAGCCTGAACTACACCGATGCCGATTTCGCCGAGGTCTCCGAGCGCTTCGTACGCGCCGCCGAGAAGATGAAGGCCGACGGCTTCTGGTGGCACGATGGCGTGCTGACCAACAAGAACATCAAGCGGCAGATCCTGAAAGAGATGCTGGCCAAGCGCTTCGGGCGCTGAGGTCTTTCCTTCCACCACCACTGTCATTCCGGGGCGAGGTCTCTCCTCCCCCTCTCCCCGCCTGCGGGGAGAGGGTTGGGGTGAGGGGGACTCTCCGCGAGGGCGATGAAAGTTGGCGGACGATTCGCTGGCCGCGGCCCCTCGGAGAGCCCCCCTCACCCGAATTCGCACTACGCGCAAATTCGACCTCTCCCGGCAAGCGGGGCGAGGTGAAGAGAGCGCGCGGCTCCACTGAGTCACTTTAAAAGTATCCCCCAAGACGTGGATGCCCGGCACAAGGCCGGGCATGACGCAACCATCAGACATCGGAGTGTTTGGTGAGAACAGCGCGCTCAGGCGTGCTGCTCTTCGAGCGTGGGCTCGGAGATGAGGCCCAGCGTGTGCTCGGGGTTGAGATGCAGGCCGGGATCCATCAGCTCGCCGCGCATCAGCGCCATCGGCGCGTTGCGATAGAGCATCAGATCGTGGAACGGGTCGGTCAGGATCTTGGTCATCCAGACGAGGCCAGTCTCGACGTCGCGGATGAAGAACAGGTGCACGGTGCGGAACAGGAGACCACCGCCGCCGATCACGAGCCAGATCTTGGCGACCTGGCGCATGAAGTCGGCCGCGCCCGCCCACGGCGTGAACAAGCCGAACAGGGTCGGATCGACGAACAGCACCAGCGGCGACAGCGCCCAGATCGCCATCAGCACCACCTTGCGCTGAAGGTTGTAGCCGACCTTGATGTCTTCCTTGTATTCGTGGGTCGCCTGGTTGATGTGGTCGAAATCATGCGGCTCGAAGAAGAAGTGACCGGCCTGGCGCGAGGTCATCGAGACCAGCCAGCCGACCAGCGCCGAGATCATCGGATCGACGAACAGCCAGAGATAGGCAAAGAGGAAGCTCAGCGCGCTGACGAAGTGCAGGCTCTGATTGATGCGGCTGTGGTGATAGTAGCGATGGTCGTCCCAGCGCTGGATCCGCAGCTGCTCGAGATAATTCTTGATCATGCTCTCCCCCAAAATGCTTTCGGGTACGGGATTTACAGAGATTCGATGTACGCCGTGTGACATCATCATTTTGTCATGTGACGACGTGCAGCGACGCGATGACGCACGCGAACGCAAGTGGCGGCTCACGCCGCCTTGCTCAAGCCGCCTTGGCGACGTCGACCTTGCGGAAGCGCACCAGCGAGAAGTGGCCGAGCGGCGGAATCAGGCGGCGCTCGGCGAGCTCGATGCCGTTGGCGCCGGCCAGCCATTTGGCATAGCGCGACCAAGCAAACTCGGCGGTGCGGAAACCGAGCGGGCGCACCACCGGCTGGAGCTTCTGCTCGATGAAGCGACGCACGCCGGCATCGGCGCTGACGCGGGTGAGGATGATCAGCTCGCCGCCCGGACGCAGCACGCGCGCGAATTCATCAAGCGCGACTTCCGGATTCGGCACCGCGGTGACGACATATTGCGCCATCACGACGTCGAAGGAGTTGTCGGGAAATTCGAGCTTCTCGGCGTCCATCACCGCGAGACCCTCGACGTTCTTCAGCTTGCCCTCGGTGACGCGCTGCCGTGCCTTGTCCAGCATCGCCTCCGAAATGTCGGTGCCGAAGATGCGCAGATGAGGCGCGTAGAGCGGCAGCGAGATGCCGGTGCCGACGCCGACCTCGAGCACGCGGCCGCCGATCTTGTTGGTGGCCGCGATCGCCGCCTGCCGGCCCTTGGCGAATACGCCGCCGAACACGAGGTCATAGACCGGCGCCCAGCGATCATAGGCCTGCTCGACCGTACCACGGGTGAGGTCGAGCTGCTGGGTGCCGTCAAGGTTCATGATCTTAGCCATCGATGAGGTTCTCGCTGTGGTTCAAAAAATAAAGGATCAACCGCGCACCGGCCGCCGCGCCATGACCGGCGAGGCGCGCAAGGCACGGCTGGGCTGGAGTGAGGTGAGATTGCCGACGAACTGGCGCGCGCTGTTCTCCCAGGAGCGCTCCAGCGCGAAGTTGCGGCAGGTCTCGCGCGACATGGTGAGCGCGCGCAGACAGGCGGCGCGCAGATCGTTGTCGATCGCGCCGATCGGATGATCGGCGATGACGTCCTTCGGTCCCGTCACCGGAAACGCCGCAACCGGCGCGCCGCAGGCGAGCGCCTCCAGCTGCACCACGCCGAAAGTGTCGGTCAGGCTCGGGAAAACGAACACGTCGGCCGCAGCAAGATGCGAGGTCAGGTCCGCGCCCTTCTTCTCGCCGAGGAAGATGGCGTCCGGATATTTCTTTTCGAGCGCCGCCCTCTGCGGGCCGTCACCGACGACGACCTTGGTGCCGGGCAGATCAAGCGAAAGGAACGACTCGAGATTCTTCTCCACCGCAACACGGCCCATGGTCATGAAGATCGGACCCGGCAGATCGAGCTTGGCCGGAGAATCAGGATGGAACAGCTCGGTGTTGACGCCGCGCCCCCAGAAGCCGAGCCGCTTGAAGCCGCGCCCGGAGAGCTCCTGCCGCAGCGACGGCGTCGCCACCATGGTCATGGCGGCAGCATCATGGAAGTGGCGCAGCACGGCATAGCCGACGGCGGCGGGGATGCCCGTCCGCACCGAGACATATTCCGGAAAGCGCGTGGTGTAGGACGTGGTGAAGGCGAGCCCGTTGCGACGGCAATAGGCCCGCGCGGCCCAGCCGATCGGACCCTCGGTCGCGATGTGCAGCGCTTCCGGCGCCGCCTTCTCGATCCGCCGCGCGATCTCTTTTCCGCTTGGCAGCGCAACGCGCAGGCCCGGATAGGTCGGCAGCGGCCATGACCGAAAACCGTCCGGCGTCAGGAAGTCGACATCGACGTCGAGGGCCTTGGCGGCCGCCGCCAGCGAAGTCAGCGTCCGGACCACACCGTTGACCTGCGGATGCCAGGCGTCAGTCGCGATTAATACCCGCATGGGAAAATCCCGAGAGTTTGATGATTCTCGGCTTAGGACCATCAACCACGGATATTTCAGGCGTGTGACGTCACAGAAGTGTCGGCCGGCCGTTTTGATCGTTAACGGGCTGGCGAGGCCACGAAACTGTCATGAAACAATCCTTGCCGCGACGAAACCGTTTTCGGTTTTCCGCGCAAACGTCCCGAAACTTTTTGTCGTTAGTGATTTAGGCAACGGAGCACCGAAACGGTGCCGGGGTGACCAAGAAACACCGCGCAAACAGGGGCGACCAATGTTCAATCTGGACACGTTCAAGACGTATTCGCGCGCCGTTGCTGTCAGTGCAGTGGCGCTCTCCGCAATCGCGTTTGCCGGCCCGGCCAAGGCCGCGCCCGTGCAGCTCTTCCCCTTCTTCCAGCCGCTGCCGCAGATGACCGCGCCGGTTCAGCCCTATCAGGCGCCGACCTATCAGACCGCGCCGTCCGAGGATCAGGACGCCGTCGAGACGCCGGCCCGCTTCCGCCGCCAGACCGTTGCTTACGCGACGCGCGAAGCTCCGGGCACCATCATCATCGATACGCCCAACACCTATCTCTATTACGTGCTCGGTAACGGCCAGGCCGTCCGCTACGGCATCGGCGTCGGCCGCGACGGCTTCACCTGGTCCGGCACCCAGTCGGTGACGAAGAAGGCCGAGTGGCCGGATTGGACCCCGCCGCCGGAGATGATCCAGCGCCAGCCCTATCTGCCGCGCCACATGGCCGGCGGCCCCGGCAACCCGCTCGGCGCCCGCGCGATGTATCTCGGCGGCACCGTCTACCGCATCCACGGCACCAACGCCCCCGACACCATCGGCAAGCACGTCTCCTCCGGCTGCATCCGGCTGACCAATGACGACGTTTCCGACCTCTACTCCCGCGTCAACGTCGGCACCAAAGTGATCGTGCTGCCGATGACCGAACGCAGAGCCGATCTCGGCGCCGCGACGCGGTAAGCGACAGGACATTGTGACGCAAACGGCCCCGGAACCCAACGGGGCCGTTTTCGTTTGCATGATGCTCTCAGAGCGACCTCGCTTGCGTGGGAGCGATTCTGATGGAGGCGCAGATGCAATCACGCCTGCAAACATCGCGAAGCAGATGGCTCTCCTTGATCGCGTCCAGTGGAGGATTGATTTGGCTTGCATCTGCGCCCGCTTCGCTCGCGCAGCAGCCGGCGAGCAACGACGCGGCGCAGCAGGCGTTCAACAATTCCTGTCGCACCTGCCACTCGGTGAAGGAGGGCGACAATCGCCTAGGTCCCAATCTCAGCAAGATTGTCGGACGGAAGGCAGGCTCGCTGCCGGGCTACAATTACTCTTCCGCAATGAAAGATGCGGACTTTGTCTGGGATCAGGACAAGCTCGCGCGCTTCATCGTCAAGCCGGAGGAAGTCGTATCAGGCAACAAGATGCAGCCCTATGGCGGCGTCTCGTCGGACGACGCGGCCAAGGTTGTCGCGTATCTGCAATCGGCAGGCGGGCGATAGCAGGCGGATCGGCGATCAGCCGCTCCAGGGCGGCAACGGACAATTGCGTCGCTGTGGCCCTCGTGGTCTCCTCCTGAGCCACGCCGCGCCCTGATGGACATCGACCCGATATGACGACTTCTGCCGCCGCCAGCCTTGCAATCACACTGCTCACGCCCGCCGACGCCGTTCGCTACCGTGCGATCAGGCTGGAAGCGCTTGCGAACTATCCCGAAGCTTTTACCAGCACGCTCGAACGCGAGCAGAACAAGCCGCTCGCATGGTTCGAGGAGCGTCTCACGACATCGGACGTGTTCGGCGCGTTCATCGGGGGCGACCTCGTGGGGACCGCAGGCTTCCGCCGGGAGGACGGCGCGAAGACCGAGCACAAGGCGGTTCTGTGGGGCATGTATGTGCGGCCGCAGGCGCGGAAATCCGGCGCGGGGCGGCTGCTCGTCGACGCGGTCGCAGCACATGCTGCAAAGCGGGTCGAGCAGCTCCAACTCGTCGTCGTCAGCGAGAATCAGGCCGCCTTGCGACTCTACGCGGCAGCCGGGTTCGTCGAATACGGTCGCGGGGTGAAGGCGCTGAAACACGACGGCCGATATCTCGATGAGATCCTGATGACCTTGTTCTTCGACAAAAGCGGCGCGACGCAGCCCCGATAATGCCGGGGCCGTTCCCGCTTGTGCTGGCCGTCGTCCTCACTGGCCGACGGTGCCTCGCCACTGCGAAACCAGCCTCAGCCACGCCGCTGCGTGAAACGCACTCATCAGCAGATACATCGGCACCATCCCGCCGAGCATCGACCCATGCCCGGCGGAGCAGAGCATGTCCGCCGAACCGCCGACGGGAATGGCGGTCAGCAGGGCCATGACCGCGAAGGTCGGCGTGGCCGCAAGACCCAGCCATCTGGCGAGGTGAGATGCGGCCACGACCTCTCCGCCATCACGGCCGGCGTCGGTGGCCGCGCTGGCGGAATGGGTCTCGGTCACTGCGCGCTCTTCTCGCGGAGCGCCTTCTCTCCGGCGTCCGACACCTCGACCCATTTCTTGTCGGGCGCAGCACCCTCCGCGTAGCTATCGTTCCAGTTCCACCATTTGTAGGTCGGGGACTGCGGATAGCCTGCCGGGGAATCCTCCCAGGGCTCCTGGCGGCCAAGCGGGGTGATATCGAGATAGTTCCAGGTGCCGCCCATCTGCTCGTCGCCGCGGCTCTTGATCAGATAAGTGCGGAAGATGCGCTCACCGTCGCAGTAGAACACGTTGGTCCCGTGCCATTCGCCGACGCCGAAATCGGCATCGAAACTGTCGGTGATGGTGACCCATGGGATGTTCCAGCCCATCCGCGTCTTCAGCCGCGCGATATCCGCTTGCGGCGCCCGAGAGGCGAAGACGAGCGTGGTGTCACGGGCGTTCAGATGGGCGACATGGGCGACCTGGTCGGCCACCATGGAACAGCCCCGGCAGGCGTGATCGGGCCAGCCGAACACGCCTGGCTCGAAGAAGGCCCGGTACAGGATGAGCTGCTTTCGGCCCTGGAACAGATCGAGCAGACTGGCCTTGCCCGAAGGCGCCTCGAATGCGTAGGTTTTGCCCACTTCCATCCACGGCATGCGCCGGCGTTCGGCGGCAAGTGCGTCGCGGGCGCGGGTATGCGCCTTTTCCTTCACGAGCAGTTGCTGACGGGCTGCCTCCCAGTCTTGCGGCGACACCACCGGCGGTGTTTGCATGGTGGCGTTAGTTCCTGCTTTTTCAACTGATGTCATCATGGCTCTCCAAACCTCTTGCTCACCGCACATTGTCGGCCGTCAACGATTTCTGGCACCAAGCGGTTGCGCAGTGGGAGTAACAAGTGTGGCGGGATTTGCATGGAGTCGCTGATCACGGCCGCCGCGCGTGCACTCGAAGCCGGCGATCCGCTCGGTGCGCTGAACCGTGTTGCATTGCGCAACGATGCACCGTCGCTGGCGCTGCGCGGCATCGCGATGGCGCAGCTCGGCGACCTCGCGAAAGCGAAAACGCTGCTGCGCAGCGCTGCACGCGCCTTCGGTCCGAGAGAAGCGGTCGCGCGCGCAAGATGCGTGGTGGCCGAGGCCGAGATCGCGCTGGTCTCGCGAGACCTGAGCTGGCCGGTGAAAACGCTCGCGACGGCGCGCGCGACGCTCGAAAAGCACGGCGATCTCGCCAATGCTGCGCATGCGGGTCACATCGAGGCGCGCCGTCTTCTCCTTGTCGGGCGTCCCGACGAAGCCGAGCGCACGCTGGCCGAGCTCAGCCCCTCTCCGCTCCCGCCTGCATCGCAAGTCGTCCGCGAGCTCGTCGTCGCGGGCATCGCAATCAGGCGGCTCCGAACGAAAGATGCGCGCGCGGCGCTCGACCGCGCGGCTCACGCAGCTCGGCAGGCGAAAATCCCGGCACTCATGGCCGAGGTCGACGCTGCAAACCTCATCCTCAACACGCCCGCGGCGCGCCTGATCACACGCGGCAGCGAACACCCGTTGTTGCTCGGGGAGGTCGAAAGACTGGCGACCTCGACGGCACTCGTCGTGGATACCTTTCATCATGCCCTGCGCAGGCAAGGCCGCATCGTATCGCTCGGAACACGGCCCGTGCTGTTCGCGCTCGCCCGCCTCCTGGCGCAGGCATGGCCCGCGGACGTCTCGCGCGAGACCCTGATCGCCGGCGCGTTCCGGGCGAAGCACGCCGATGAATCGCATCGCGCGAGGTTGCGCGTCGAGATCGGGCGGCTCCGCGCCGAGCTCAAGCCGCTGGCCGATGTCAGCGCGACGAAGCGGGGTTTTGTGCTGGCGCCGCGGAAGACGCGCGACGTCCTCGTGCTGGCCCGGCCGGTCGAGGAGAAGCATGCCGCCGTGCTCGCCTTTCTCGCCGACGGCGAGCCCTGGTCGAGCTCGGCGCTCGCGCTGGCGCTTGGGATGAGCCCACGCACCGTGCAGCGGGCGCTGGAGCAGCTCGCGGAATCGAACAAGGTGCAGTCGTTCGGACGCGGCCGGGCGCGGCGCTGGATGACCCCGCCTGTCCCCGGTTTCCCGACAGGCTTGTTACTCCCGGGACCGCTCCTCAGGACGTAAGATGAGACCGTCTCACAGGGATCGAGCACATGAAGCGTTCAGCCGCCGAAATCATCCGGGAGTACGGGCCCTTCGCGGGCGTCGAGAACGTGCATGGCGTCACCTATGACGGCACGCATGTCTGGTTCGCATCCGGCGACAAATTGAATGGCCTCGATCCGGCCAACGGTAAGATCGCGCGCTCAATCGATGTCGCCGCGCATGCGGGCACGGCGTTCGACGGCCGCCACCTGTTCCAGATCGCGGAGGATCGCATCCAGAAGATCGACGCTGCGACCGGCAAAGTGCTCACCACGATCCCGGCGCCCGGCGGCGGTGGTGACTCCGGATTGGCCTGGGCCGAAGGTTCGCTCTGGGTCGGACAATACCGCGAGCGCAAGATCCACCAGATCGATCCGGAAACGGGAGCTGTGCTTCGCACCATCGAAAGCAAGCGCTTCGTCACAGGGGTCACCTGGGTCGACGGCGAGCTCTGGCACGGCACCTGGGAAGGCGACGACAGCGACGTGCGGCGGATCGATCCCGACACCGGAAAGGTGCTGGAGCAGCTCGACCTGCCCGCGGGGACAATGGTCTCGGGACTGGAGTCCGACGGCGGCGATCGCTTGTTCTGCGGCGGCGGAAGCGCCGGCAAGGTGAGAGCGGTCCGCCGTCCCAGGCGAGCTGATCCTCAATGAGGAATAGACGGTAACGGCAAGGTGCTAGCCGTTAACCCATTCGCCCCAATTCCACCCCATCGGTGCGCTCTAGCGCCCCCCTCGCCTGCCCTATAAACTCTGGTCCGGGCGGCCTGGGGGATTGATGCGTCTGACGTTGAACTTGAAGACTGTCCTGATTGCCGTTGCGGTGCTCGCAGCGTCGTTTTTCGTCAGCCTGAAGGCAATGGACTGGCTGTCGCCACGCGCGACCAATTCGGCGCCGGCGGTAGTGCAACTGCCGCCGCTGCCGCCCACCTCGCGCAACTCGATCGTGGTGGCGCCGGTGGCGATCGCGCTCTCGGCGATCCGGGACCAGGCCGAGAAAGCCTCACCGCGCAATTTCGCCGGCAAGGCCGACAATCCGATCTCGCAGATCCTGCAGAACGCCGATATCGGCTGGACTGCCGTCCGGGGACCGATGTCGGCTGTCGGCGACAAGGACGTGCTGACGCTGTCGACGCCGCTCACCGGCAAGCTGAACGTGACGGGCTCGTTGTCGGCGAAAGCCACCGGCGCGCTCGGCGATGCGCTGGGCAGCGTGCTCGGCGGTGACGCGGCAAAACGGATCGGCGCGGTCAATATCAAGAACCTGAACGCCAGCGCCGAGATCAAGGGCAATGTGGTCGTCACCTCGCGCCCGAAACTCGCCGCCAATTGGCATCTCGAACCCAATCTCGGCGCGCAGGTCAATCTCGGCAATACCGATCTGTCGGTCGCGGGCGCCAAGGTCAACGTGCCGGCGCAGGTGAAGCCGCTGATCGACAAGACGGTCGGCGAGCAGCTCAACGTCGTCTCCGAGCGCATCCGCAATGACCCGAGCCTGCGCGACAACGCGAAAGCGCAATGGGCCAAGGCGTGCCGCTCGATCCCGCTGCAAGGCACCGGCTCCTCGGCCGCGCTGCCGCCGCTCTGGCTCGAGATGAAGCCGGTGCGGGCGATCGCGGCGCAACCGCGCGTCGATGCGCAGGCCGTGACGCTGCTGCTCGGCCTCGAGGCCGAGACGCGTGTCACCACGACGCCGACCACGCCGGACTGCCCGTTCCCCGACAAGATCTCGATCGTGCCGCCGACCGGCACCGGCGTGAACATCGGCGTGCCGATCGACGTGCCCTTCACCGAGATCAACAAGCTGATCGCAGCCCAAATGGTCGGCCACACCTATCCCGAGGATGGCTCCGGCCCGGTCGACGTCACCGTGAAGAGCGTCAACGTGGTCCCGTCGGGCGAGCGGCTTTTGATCTCGCTGCTGGTGCGCGCCAAGGAGAAGAAGAGCTGGCTCGGCCTCGGCGCCGAGGCGACCGTGCACATCTGGGGCCGCCCGATGCTCGACCAGGCGCAGCAGACGCTGCGGCTCGCCGACATCCAGCTCGCGGTGGAGTCCGAGGCCGCCTTCGGCTTGCTCGGGGCTGCGGCGCGCGCGGTGGTGCCGCAGATGCAGCAGGCGCTGGTGCAGAAGGCGTCGCTCGACCTGAAGCCGATCGCCGCCAACGCCCGCGAGAAGATCGCGGCCGTGATCGCCGACTACCAGAAGAGCGAGGACGGACTGAAGGTCGAAGCCAATATCAGCAGCCTGACACTCGCCGACATCGCCTTCGACTCGAAGACGCTGCGCATCGTCGCGGAAGCCGGCGGCACGCTGAACGTGTATGTGACCAAGCTGTCAGGGATGTGAGAGCGCCTTCACCCCTTCACTCACCGGGCCCCCGCGCGCCCTTGCGCCGCTGGCATTCTCACCGGAGGATGCTAAGCTGTTCCTCGCAACCTCGGACGAGGTGCTGACAGCACTGTAGGGGATCGCGCGAGGACAACATGGAAGCCGGCATGGTTACACCCGCGCCGGCACTGGTACGCTTTTCCGGCATTCAGAAGACCTACGATGGCGAGAACCTCGTGGTGAAGAACCTCGATCTCGAAATCAGGAAGGGCGAGTTCATCACCCTGCTCGGCCCGTCAGGCTCGGGCAAGACGACCACGCTGATGATGCTGGCTGGCTTCGAGGTTCCGACCCAGGGCGAGATCTACCTCGCGGAACGGCCGATCAAGAACGTGCCGCCGCACAAGCGCGACATCGGCATGGTGTTCCAGAACTATGCGTTGTTTCCGCACCTGACGATCGCGGAGAATATCGCCTTCCCGCTATCTGTTCGCAAGACGAACAAGGCGGAAGCGCAGGAGCGCGTAAGTGCGGCGTTGCGCATGATCAAGATGGAAACCCTGGCGCAGCGGCGGCCCGGGCAGCTGTCCGGCGGCCAGCAGCAGCGCGTGGCGCTGGCCCGCGCACTGGTCTTCAATCCGCAACTCGTGCTGATGGACGAGCCGCTGGGCGCCCTGGACAAGCGCCTGCGGGAGCAGATGCAACTGGAAATCAAGCAACTGCACGAGACGATGGGCATCACCGTCGTTTACGTCACCCACGATCAGAGCGAAGCGCTCACCATGTCGGACCGCATCGCCGTGTTCAACGACGGCATCGTGCAGCAGATCGACAGGCCCGATGCGCTGTATGAGCATCCGGTGAACAGCTTCGTCGCCCACTTCATCGGAGAGAACAATGTGCTGGCCGGCACCGTCGAGACGATCGACAAGGACTATTGCCGCGTCGCGCTGGCCGGTGGCGGTGCCGTAACCGCACGGGCGGTCAATGTATCCGGCGCGGGCGCATCGACCTCCCTGTCGGTGCGGCCGGAGCGGATCGCCATTGTCCCGGATGGCACGTCCAGCGACGGACCGAACCGCCTGCCGGCCAAGGTGCAGAACACCATCTATCTCGGCGACCACGCGCTGGCCGTGCTCGATGTCGCCGGCAACGGGGAGTTCATGGTCAAGCTTCCGCCGGGGACGCATGACAATTTGAGGCATGGCAGCTTAGGACCTGGCGAAAGCGTGTTCGTCACCTTCCGCCCGGAGGACTGCCTGGCCCTCGATCCCGTCTGATCCAACGCTGCAGGATTTCGGAACCGATCAACCTCAACGCTACTCACATGAAGAAGGAACAAAGGCCATGCTGAAGCGCAAGATTGGCAAGATTGCTCTGGGTTTCGCCGCGGCGTTCAGCGCCAGCGCTGCGCTGGTCACGGTCGCGCAGGCGCGCGACCTTACCGTGGTGTCGTGGGGCGGCGCCTATCAGGATGCGCAGAAGAAGGTCTATTTCGAGCCGTTCAAGAAGGCAGCTGGTGCTCCGATGAACGACGAGTCCTGGGACGGCGGCGTCGGCGTGCTGCGCGCCAAGGTGCAGGGCGGCGCCGCCACTTGGGACGTCGTCCAGGTCGAGAGCGACGAACTCGCGGTCGGCTGCGAGGAAGGCCTGTTCGAGAAGCTGGATTACTCCAAGATCGGCGGTGAGGCCGCCTATATACCGCCCTCCGTCAACCCCTGCGGCGTCGGCGCCATCCTCTACGATTTCGTTCTCGGCTACGACAAGGACAAGCTGAAGGACGCGCCCGCCGGCTGGGCTGACTTCTTCGACACCAAGAAGATTCCGGGCAAGCGCGCCTTGCGTCAGGGCCCGAAGACCACGCTGGAGATTGCGCTGATGGCCGATGGCGTCGCGCCGAAGGATGTCTACAA
Source organism: Bradyrhizobium sp. LTSP849 (assembly GCF_000938255.1). Lineage (GTDB taxonomy): Bacteria > Pseudomonadota > Alphaproteobacteria > Rhizobiales > Xanthobacteraceae > Bradyrhizobium. Next base: position 15,750 of record NZ_JYMR01000052.1, read on the forward strand.
GGTGCTGGCGACCGACGAGGGTGTCGATCGCGCCTTCAAGAAGCTGGACACCATCAAGGGCGACATCGTCTGGTGGAAGGCCGGCGCCCAGCCGCCGCAATTGCTCGCCTCCGGTGAGGTGGCGATGACCTCGGTCTACAATGGCCGCATCGACACCGCGAACAAGAACGACAAGAAGAATTTCGGCATGGTGTGGGACGGAGCGCTCTTCACCCTCGACAGCTGGGTCATCCTGAAGGGTAGCCCGAACAAGGACGCAGCCTACAAGTTCCTGGACTTCGCCGGCAAGGCGGAGAACCAGTCGAAGCTGTCGGAGAACATTGCCTATGGCACCTCGAACAAGGATGCAGCCGCTCTGATCCAGCCCGCCGTCCTGAAGAACCTGCCGACAGCGCCTGACAACATCAAGAACGCGGTCGAGATCAACGTTGGCTTCTGGCTCGAGAACATCGACCGCCTGACCGAGCGCTTCAACAAATGGGCCGCGAAATAGCGCGGCCCGCAAGGCTCGTCTCATGACGGATGCGCTTCTGACCGGCGCCGATGCGTCGACCGAGGTGCCGCTCAAGCGCCGATTGAGGCGCGCGGAGCGGACACGCCAGGTCAAGGCATTGGCGCTGGTGCTGCCGCTTCTCGTCTTCCTGCTCTTTACCTTTGCAGGTCCGATCGCCGGCATGCTGTGGCGCGCGGTCGACGACCGGGAGGTGCGTCAGGTTCTGCCGCAAACGATCGCGGCTCTCGCCAGTTGGGACGGCAAGGACCTGCCGGACGAAAAGGCCTATGCAGCGCTTGCCAACGACATCATTGCGGCGCGCGCCGCCGGCACCATCGCCGTCGCGGCCAAGCGGCTCAACTACGCGCTGAACGGTTTTCGCACGATCCTCACAAGCACCGCACGCAATCTGAAGGCGGCGCCGGAGCCCGGCACGGCCAGGGAGACGCTGGGCAAGATCAACCCGGCCTGGCGCGAACGCACCACCTGGACGACGATCAAGGACGCCAGTGGCCCGGTGACCGGCTTCTACCTTCTGTCCGCGCTCGACCTGACGCGGAGCGCGGACGGCGCGATCATCGCGGCCCCGCCGGATCAGGCCATCTACCGCGAAATTTTCGTCCGCACCTTCCTCATCAGCCTCAGCGTCACGGTGCTCTGCCTGATCCTCGGCTTCCCGGTCGCCTACCTCTTGGCGACGCTGCCGCCGGGCCGGTCGAACCTGCTGATGATCTTCGTCCTGCTGCCGTTCTGGACGTCGCTTCTGGTCCGCACCTGCGCCTGGATCGTGCTGTTGCAGAGCAAGGGCGTCGTGAACGACAGCCTGCACTGGCTCGGCATCATCGACGAGCCATTGCGGCTGATCTACAACCGCTTCGGCGTCTGCGTGGCGATGACCCACGTTCTGCTGCCGTTCATGATCCTGCCGCTGTACAGCACCATGAAGGCGATCTCGCCCGCTTACATGCGTGCCGCCGCCTCGCTCGGTGCGCCACCCCTCACCGCCTTCCTGCGGATCTATCTGCCTCAGACGCTGCCCGGTGTCGGCGCGGGCAGCCTGCTCGTGTTCATCCTGGCGCTCGGCTACTACATCACACCGGCGCTCGTCGGGGGCGCCGCCGATCAGATGATCAGCTACTTCATCGCGCTCTACACAACCGAGACGGCCAATTGGGGCCTTGCTTCGGCGTTGGGTGCGGTGCTGCTGCTCGCCACTCTTCTGCTCGCTCTCGTCTACGGCAAGCTGGTGCAGGGACAGCAGGTCACGGGAGGACTGAAGAATTGAGCGACAATTCTTCCCTCCGCACACCGAGCCAGCGCATCGCGTGGACCGCGACCATCGTCATCTCGACACTGGTGTTCATCTTCCTGATCGCGCCAATTCTGGCGATCATGCCGCTGTCCTTCAGCTCGGGCTCCTACCTCACCTATCCGCTGCCGGGCCTCTCCTTGCGCTGGTATGACGACTTCATCAATTCACCGCGCTGGATGAATTCGCTGAAGAACAGCATGATCATCGGAACCGCCTCGACCGCGCTGTCGATGGTTCTGGGCACGCTGGCCGCACTGGGGCTGGCGCAGTGGAAGAGCCGGTTCAAGCCGCTCGTGCTGGCTTTCGTGCTGTCGCCGGTCGTCGTGCCCGGTGTCATCACAGCGGTCGGTCTGTATTTCTTCTTCGCGCCGATCGGACTGACCGGCAGCTATCTCGGCTTGATCCTGGCCCACACCGCGCTGGCGACACCCTTTGTGGTGATCACGGTCGGCGCGACGCTGCAAAGCTTCGACACCAATTTGGCGCGCGCCGCCGCCTCACTCGGCGCCTCGCCGCTTGAGGCGTTCCGTCGCGTGATCCTGCCGCTGATCCTGCCTGGCCTCGCATCGGGCGCACTGTTCGCCTTCGCGACCAGCTTCGATGAGGTGGTGATCGTGCTGTTCATGGCGGGGCCGGAGCAGCGCACCCTGCCGCGCGAGATGTTCAGCGGCATCCGCGAGAACATCAGCCCGACCATCACGGCCGCGGCGGTGATTCTGACCACGGTATCAGTCATCCTCCTCGCCACCCTGGAAGGCTTGCGCCGACGCAACGAACGGCTGAAGGGCGGCAGCGCCTGACCGGCTCTTCTTCCTTCTCCCCTTGTGGGAGAAGGTGGCGCGAAGCGCCGGATGAGGGGTATCCATCCGCCTATTCAATGACAGTGAGGCTCGCGGAGAGAACCCCTCACCCGTCTCGCCGCTGCGCGGCGAGCCACCCTCTTCCCACAAGGGGAGAGGGTAAAAACACCGTCCACCCCTACTTATTCTCAATCCTCTTCATGCGTCCTTGGCTTTGCGGCCGCGACCGTTTGTCGCTAGAACAGTCCTCGCAACAAGACCCAAAACAATAACTCTGAGGGAACAATAACATGCAAAAACTCATTGCTGCCGTCGCGGCCAGCTTCGCCATCGCCGCATCCTGCGGCACGGCGCAGGCGCAGATTTCCGACGATGTCGTCAAGATCGGCGTGCTCACGGACATGTCGAGCCTCTATGCGGATGCGACCGGCAAGGGCTCGCTCGCCGCAGTCGAAATGGCGGTCGCCGATTACGGCGCCAAGGTCGCCGGCAAGCCGGTGCAGGTGGTCGCCGCCGATCACCAGAACAAGCCGGACGTCGGCATCAACATCGCCCGCAACTGGTACGACAACGAGAAGGTCGACGCGATCTTCGACGTGCCCACCTCGTCAGTGGCGCTGCCGATCTCGGCGCTGACGCGCGAGAAGAACAAGATCAACATCAATTCCGGCGGCGGCTCCTCCGACATCACCGGCGTTGCCTGCTCGCCGAACACGGTGCACTGGACCTACGACACCTACGCGCTGTCGAACGTCGCCGGCAAGGCGATGGTGAAGCGCGGCGAGGACACCTGGTTCTTCGTCACCGCCGACTACGCCTTCGGCATGGCGCTTGAGCGCGACGCCGCCAACGTGGTCAAGGAAAGCGGCGGCAAGGTGCTCGGCGACGTCCGGCACCCGCTCAACTCGTCGGACTTCTCCTCCTACTTGCTCCAGGCCCAGGCCTCGAAGGCCAAGGTGGTCGCGTTGGCCAATGCCGGCGGTGACACCACCAACGCCTTGAAGCAGGCAGCCGAATTCGGCTTGGTGCAGGGCGGCCAGAAGATGATCGCGCTGTTGCAGGAGATCACCGACACGCATTCGCTCGGCATCAAGGCGACGCAAGGCCTGATCGTCACCGACGCGTTCTACTGGGACATGAACGACGAGACGCGCGCCTTCTCGAAGCGCTTCAACGAAAAGGTCGGCCACATGCCGACCATGATCCAGGCCGGCCTCTACTCGGCCACCATGCACTATCTGAAGGCGATCGAAGCCATCAAGACCGACGAAGCACCGAAGGTGATGGAAAAGATGCGCGCCACGCCGGTCAACGATTTCTTCGCCAAGAACGGCAAGATCCGCATCGACGGCCGTATGGTCCACGACATGTATCTGTTCGAGGTGAAGAAGCCGGAAGAGTCCAAAGGCGAATGGGATCTCTACAAGCTGATCGCCACCGTTCCCGGCGACGAAGCCTTCCGCCCGCTCGACAAGGGCGGTTGCCCGCTGGTGAAGGGGAATTGAGACTTCCTTCGTCATTGCGAGCGGAGCGAAGCAATCCAGAAATGCATCCGCGGAGATAAACTGGATTGCTTCGTCGCTTCGCTCCTCGCAATGACGAATGACGAATGACGAAAGACACGACAGCGCGCCCGGTGAAAACCGGACGCGCTTCGTTTATCGGCTAAGCCGCATTACTCCGCGTATTTGAACTCGGGCATGTTCTTCAACTCGTCCTTGGTCGCGTTGAACACGGCGTGGTCCGGATACCACTTGGACGACGAAGTGGTCGTGGTCGTTGTGGTCTTCTCGGTGCCGGTCGCGGCGCCCGTCGTGGTGCTCGCCGCGGGCTTGGCACCCGGGTTCGCGCCGGTGCCGGTATAGGCCACGGCCTCGTTGACGAATTTCAGCTTGTCATAGGGCACGGCGACGAGATGCTCGCCCATGCCGAGGAAGCCGCCGACGCCGATCACGGCTATCTTGACGTCACCGTTCTTGTCCATCAGCAGGTCGTTGATCGAGCCGACGTTCTCGTTGGCGTCGTTGTAGATCTTCAGGCCCGCCATCTTCGACGCACGCCACTCGCCCGAGGCGGTCGTGGTTGTCGTCGTCGCGGTCGTGGCCGCAGTCGGCGCCTTGTCGGTGGTGGCGGTCGGGTTTTGTGCAAACGCAACGGTCGCAAACAGCGCGGTGCCGGCGAGGCCGGCGGCGATCGATTTCATCAACATGTTATCCTCTCCTTCAGAAAGCTCGTGCGGAGAGAACAGACACGATCAATTGCAGTTCCTAAGATGCGGCAATTTCGTCGCGCGATGATGGTGCTGCATCGCGACGAAAGTTCCTAAATTCGCGCAGGAACGTTCGAGATGCACAGTTCCCCGCCGACGATCATGCGCCCTGGGTGAAGCACAATCGCGGCGAGGAATGCGCCAACCGGCGTCGCGACGGTCAGCTCTGGTAGTCGATCAGAAGCGCGGAGAAATCCGAGCTGCTCGACGAGCTCGTCGTGCCATTGGCGCCGTAAGACGAGCTCGACGACGATGACTGCGACTGCTGGAGTGCTTCGAGGAACTGCTCGAGGATCTTGGCCGTGCTGGAGTCGGTCGAGCTGCTGCTCGTCGAATCCGTGGACGACGACGAATCCGAAGACGAGCTGTCGTCCGACGGCGGCGGGCCGGGCGGCGGTCCGCCTGCTCCACCGGGACCGCCGGCGCCGCCGGGACCGTTGGCGAAGGCTGACTGAAACACGCCCTTCAGCTCGGTGGCCTGGTCGGAGGTCAGCGTGCCGTTCGAGACCTCATTGGAGATGAGGTCATCGATCTTCGACTTCAGGCCGTCCTTGGACGGCTTGGTGCCGCTCGACTGTTCGCTCGACCGGCTCTGCTGGAGCGCCGAATCGATGTCGGTCAGGGCCGTCGAGAGCGCGGACTGGTCCGAGGAGGAAACCGTCCCGTCGGACACTTCGGATTGCAGCTCCTGCTGCAGCTTTTGCAGCGGGGACTGATAATTACCGGCGGAGGCCGCCGAAATCGAAGTCATGATGGCTCCGTGGATTTGCGGGGTTTCTTGCTTGACCCGCCCACGATATGGTTAACGGTCTTAACGGGACCTTGCCGTTCCACTGCCCGATCGTTGCGGGGCATTGCAGAAACACAATCAGAAACAATCTGAAACAAAAATCTTCGCCTTTTGGCCCGAATCTTGGACAAACAAAGCTCATGGCCAACTCCTCTCCCAACATCCTGGTCGTCGAAGACGACCGCGAAACCCGGACGTTGATTGCGAAGTACCTGCGCAACAACGCCTGCAACGTCACCGCCGTGAGCGATGGCCGCGAAATGTCGCGCGCCATGGCCGATCACCGCGTTGATCTCATCATCCTCGACGTCATGCTGCCGGGCGAGGACGGCCTCAGCCTGTGCCGCAAGGTGCGCTCGGAGGCCCAGACGCCGATCATCATGCTGACCGCGCGTGGCGAGGATGTCGACCGCATCGTCGGCCTCGAGATGGGCGCGGACGACTATCTGCCGAAGCCGTTCAACCCGCGCGAGCTGCTCGCCCGCATCAACGCGGTGCTGCGGCGCCAGGCGTCGGCACAGGCCGCAAGCTCGATCGAGGGCGCCTCGACGCTCGCCTTCGAGGGCTGGCGCATCGACCTGCGCCTGCGCGAGCTGCGCAATCCGGAAGGCGCCCGCGTCGCGGTGACCAGCGCCGAGTTCGACCTGCTGCGGACATTCTGCGAGCGGCCCGGCCGCGTGCTGTCGCGCGACAGCCTGCTCGACCTCACGCAAGGCCGCAACACCGGCTCGTTCGAGCGCTCCATCGATGTGTTGGTCAGCCGCATCCGCCGCAAGATCGAGCCCAATCCGCAGGATCCGACCATCATCAAGACGGTGCGCTCCGGCGGCTATTTGTTCACGCCAAGAACCGAAGCGGTCAGCACGGGAGCGGTCACGGCGCCCCTGAGCAACTGACGGGCCGGCCATCATGACGCCGTTCCGTTTCTTCCACCTCAAGAGCATCGGCGGACAGATCGCCGCGCTGGTGGTGGCCTCGCTCGTCGCGCTGCATCTGATCCTCACCGTAAGTTTCCTGATCACCCGGCCGGACCGCGCTGACCCGCCGCCCGACAGCGCGCATCAGCTTGCGGACGCCGCGCTGCTGCTCAACGGCGCCGACGCGGGCGAGCGGCCCCGCATCCTGGCCGACATAGCCCGCGCGTTTCCCAAGGCCGGCATCGAGCTTCTCGCGCCGGGGACGGCCTCCGTCGCCGACGACAGTGACGGCCAGCCTGCGCACTATGTGCGCCGGCATCTCGGTCATCGGTACAAGGTTCTCGCGCTGGCGCCGCAAGGCGTCGCGCACCGGATCGCGGTCGAATTGCCCGACGGGACCATGGTCGCGGGCCGCGTCGAGCAGCCGCCCTATCCGCCACGGTTCTGGGGCGGCCCCTGGATCATGACGTTGCTGTTCGCGCTGATCAGTGTCGCGATGCTGGGCCTTTGGGCGGCCTACGCGCTGGCCGCGCCGCTGTCATCCTTCGCCAAGGCGGCCGAGAATTTCAGCCTCGACGGCGCGGGCGATCCGCTGCCCGAGCGCGGCCCGGAGGAGATCCGCTCGGTCGCGCGCGCGCTCAACCGCATGCATGAGCGGATCGCGCGGCTGATGTCGGACCGCACCCGGATGCTGGCGGCGATCAGCCACGACCTGCGCACCCCGATCACCCGGCTGCGCCTGCGCGCCGAGTTCATCGAGGACGAGGGCAACCGCAAGCGCATGCTGATCGATCTAGACCAGATGCGCTCGATGCTGGAATCCGTGCTGTCGCTGCTGCGCAACGACCGCAAGATCGAAGCGGTGACGCTGGTCGATATCGCCAGCACGCTCCAGGTCATCGCCGACCAGTTCGGCGACATGGGCCACGTCGTGCACTACGATGGCCCCGCTTCGGCGACCGCAGCCGCGCGCCCCGACGATCTGCATCGCGGCATCACCAACCTGGTCGAGAACGCGGTCCGGTTCGGCGCCGAGGTGACGATCCGGCTCGATGTCGCCGGCACCAAGCTCGTCATCGACGTCGAGGACGACGGCCCGGGCATTTCGGATGCGCGCAAGCAGGAGATGCTGGAGCCGTTCGTGCGCGGTGACGACGCGCGCACCATGGACGATTCCACCGGCTTCGGCCTCGGCCTGTCGATCGCGCGCGCGATCGCGCTTGCCCATGGCGGCGAGCTGTCGCTGCACGACCGCGAGCCGCACGGGCTGATCGTGCGGATGCAATTGCCGGTGTGGCAACAACCTCGGCTGGCGGCGTAGATAATCGCTTAAGCCGCGAGCGGCGGGTGCGCGACGGCCACCTCATCGAAGATCGCCACCGCCTCGAAGCGATAGTCGCAGGCGCGACATGTCCAGAGATAGGAGATGCGCCCCTCGCCCGCCTCGATCCAGTCAGGCTTTGCGATCGGCGTGCCGCATTGGGCACAAGGATTCTGTCTGGGGATGTCGCCGGTGTGTGCTTTTGCCATGTTTGTCATAGCACCTCTCCCGATTTGCGGCCTCTTCATACTCGCTTTCGCGAGCCAGCGCGAATAGACAGGCGTGCTGTCGCGAGCGGGGCTCGTCCACCTGAGGAACCTGTACGCCAGCATTGAGTCGTAACAACGGCTCGGCGCCGCGAAATCGTTAACGGCGGCGTTTGGTCACATCATCGCCGCGTTCGGGAGTCCTAAGGACCTGAGCGCAGGTCACTCAGGGACCCGGGATTTCTCATGAAAATTTTACGCGTTGCCGCGCTGCTCGTGGTTGGACTGACATTGCCGCAGGCCGCCTTCGCGGGCGAAGCCGAATACGCCGAGATGGTCTCGGCTCATGCGCGCGCCAACGGCGTACCGGAAGCGCTGGTGCATCGCGTCATCATGCGCGAGAGCCGCTATCAGCCGCAGCTGATCGGCCATGGCGGCACCATCGGCCTGATGCAGATCAAGCTCGCGACCGCCCGCGGGCTCGGCTACACCGGCGACGCTGCGGGCCTGCGCGATCCCGACACCAATCTCACCTATGCGGTCAAATACCTCGCCGGCGCCTACCACGCCGCCAATGGCGACCACGCCCGAGCCATTCATTATTATGCAGGCGGCTATTACTACGCCGCAAAGCGGCAGCGGCAAGAAACGACACAACAGACGGTGCAGCAGGCGAGCACTGAGGCCTGGCTGGAGCCCAACGGCAATCCGCAGCCGATGTTCGGCGCCCCGCCGCACCGCAAGTTCGCCCAGCACGTCCGCAACGCGCGGGCACAGGTTCCCGGGAACATGCGTTGACACAGGCCGTCACAGGCCTACATTAGAGCCGTTCCGAGGGGTGCTCCGAGGAGGAGCTGAGATACCGCTAAATGGGCAAACCCGCCCAGGACCGCGGTGACCCTTTGAACCTGATCCGGGTCATGCCGGCGAAGGGACAGGGATGTTGCAGACGACCAAGCGACCGGATTCCCCGGTATCCATCATCGGTGCAGGCATTGCCGGAGCCTGGCAGGCGCTGTTGTTCGCGCAGGCCGGCCATTCCGTGACGCTTCACGAGCGCGGCGACGCCGCTCTTGCCCAGGCCACCAGCCACTGGGCCGGCGGCATGCTCGCGCCCTATTGCGAGGCGGAAGTTTCCGAACCCATCATCAGCCGCCTTGGCCTGCGCTCGCTCGACATCTGGCGGCGCGAATTGCCGGACACGCCGTTCAACGGCTCGCTCGTCGTCGCCCATCCGCGCGAGCGCAACGATTTTGAGCGCTTTGCTCGCATGACGGAGGGCCACCGCCGGCTCGATGCCGCAGCCCTCGCGCAGCTCGAGCCGTCGCTTGAGGGCCGCTTCCGCGACGCGCTGTTCTTCCCGACCGAAGGCCATGTCGAGCCGCGCCGCGTGCTGCCAAAACTGCACGAGCGCATCGTTGCTGCCGGCGGGACCATCAAATTCGACAGCGACGTGACGGCTGCCGATCTCGCAAACCTTAATCCTAAAGGCCTGGTGATCGACTGCCGCGGCCTGTCTGCGCGCGACGAGCAAAGCGAGCTTCGCGGCGTCAAGGGCGAGATGATCCTGATCGAGACCGACGAGGTGCAGCTTGCGCGCCCGGTGCGGCTGATCCATCCGCGCTGGCCACTCTACGTGATCCCGCGCGAAGACAATCTGTTCATGCTGGGTGCGACCTCGATCGAGGCCGAGGACACTGGCGTCAGCGTCCGCTCAGCGCTGGAGCTGCTGGGCGCGGCCTATGCCGTGCATCCCGCCTTCGGCGAGGCCCGCATTGTCGAGTTCGGCTCGGGCCTGCGCCCCGCCTACCCTGATAATCTGCCGCGCATCGCGGTGCACGACCGCAACATCGCGGTCAACGGGCTCTACCGCCACGGCTTCCTGATCGCGCCGGCGCTCGCCGAGCTGACGCTCGCTTTTGTCGAGCGCGGACAGATCGACAATGAGGTGATGCAATGCGCGTAGTTGTCAACGGCGAGCAACGCGAGGTGAATTCGGCAAGCGTCGATGCGCTGCTCGCCGAGCTCGACTACGAGGGCACGCATTTCGCGATCGCGCTCAACTACGACGTGGTGCCGAAAAGCCGCTGGGCCGAGACGCATCTCAAGGCCGGCGACGAAATCGAGATCATCACGCCGCGGCAGGGAGGGTGAGGATGATACTCTCACCAAACACTCCGCTGTCATCGCCCGGCTTGACCGGGCGATCCAGTACACTGCGGCTTCTCGGTTCCAGCCGCGCGGCCGCGGCGTACTGGATCCCCGCCTTCGCGGGGATGACAGGGTCAATTGAGGAGACACCAACATGGTGACCTTCTACGGCAAGGAATTCCCCTCCCGCCTCCTCATCGGCAGCGCGCTCTACCCTTCGCCTGCGATCATGCAGTCGGCGATCCGAGCCTCAGGCTCGAACATCGTCACGGTATCGCTCCGCCGCGAATCCGCCGGCGGCAAGACTGGCGATGCGTTCTGGAATCTGATCCGCGAGCTCGACGTCACCGTGCTGCCGAACACCGCCGGCTGCCGCAGCGTGCGCGAAGCCGTGACCACCGCAAAACTCGCGCGCGAATTGTTCGGCACAAGCTGGATCAAGCTCGAAGTCATCGCCGACAACGACACGCTCCAGCCCGATGTCGTTGGCCTGGTCGAAGCCGCCGCCGTCCTGATCAAGGACGGCTTTGAGGTGTTCCCCTATTGCACCGAGGATCTCTCGGTCGCGAACCGCCTGGTTGACGCCGGCTGCAAGGTGGTGATGCCATGGGCCGCCCCCATCGGCAGCGCGAAAGGCATCACCAACCGCGATGCGCTGAAACTCATGCGCGAGCGCCTCCCCGACATCACGCTGGTGGTCGACGCCGGCATCGGCGCGCCCTCCCACGCGGCTGAAGCCCTCGAGCTCGGCTATGACGCCGTGCTGCTCAACACCGCCATCGCCAAAGCCGCCGATCCCGTCGCGATGGCCAATGCCTTCCGCCTCGGCTGTGATGCCGGCCGCACCGCTTACGAAGCCGGGCTGATGAACGCCCGCGACTTCGCCTCCCCTTCAACCCCTGTCGTTGGGACCCCGTTCTGGCATGCCGTATCCTGATCGCAACGCGTATCCTGATCGCTTTTATCCCGTCGTCGACAGCCTCAAATGGGTCGAACGCCTGACGAAACTCGGCGTCGGCACCATCCAGCTGCGCGCAAAAGACCTCAACGATGCCGACGCGCTTCAGATCGTCACCGACGCGCTGGCGATCACCAAAGGCACACAGGCCAAGCTGGTGGTGAACGACTATTGGCGCGCCGCGGTCGTCGCCGGCGCAAAGTATTTGCATCTCGGCCAGGAGGATCTGGCCGATGCAGACCTCAAGTCCATTCGCGAAGCCGGCCTGTCGCTTGGCGTCTCCACCCATGACGACGCAGAGCTTGAGACCGCGCTCGCGGCCGAGCCGGATTACGTCGCGCTGGGCCCGATCTTCTTCACCACGCTGAAGTCGATGCGCTTCGCCCCGCAGGGCATTCCAAAAATCACGGAGTGGAAGAAGCGCATGGGCAATATTCCGCTGGTCGCAATCGGCGGCATCAAGTTCGAGCACGCCGCAGAGATCTTTGCGGCGGGTGCAGATTCCATCGCCGTCGTCAGCGACGTGACCCAGAATGCCGACCCCGATGCGCGGGTGCGGCAATGGCTCGGCTTACCTGCGGAGGCGGCGTGATGCGCCTCGCGCTCTCACCACACTCCGCCGTCATCGCCCGGCCTTATGCGCAATTGCGCATCAGGACCGGGCGATCCAGTACGCCGCGGCCTTTCCGTATCCCACCAAGGCCTCTGGAATACTGGATCCCCGCCTTCGCGGGGATGACAGCTGTAATCGACGTTCGCGCAGCGACACCAACGAATTGAACTAAGGAGGATCCCCATGAACATCCGCTCCAACCCCGACAAGACCGTCCCCGCCGTCACCACCGGCCCGCTGCCGTCCTCGCGAAAGATCTTCGCATCGCCGCACGCAGCACCCGACCTGCGCGTGCCCTTGCGCGAGATCATCCTCTCCGAAGGCGCCGGCGAGCCGAACCTGCCGGTGTACGACACCTCCGGCCCCTACACCGATCCGTCCGTGACCATCGACGTCAACGCCGGCCTCGCGCGCGGCCGCAAATCATGGGTGCTGGAGCGCGGCGGCGTCGAGGAATATGAGGGCCGCCAGATCAAGCCGGAGGACAATGGCAGCGTCTCCACCGACAAGGCCGCGCGCGCCTTCTCGGCCTATCACCAGCCGCTCCGTGGCCTCGACGGCCACAAGATCACGCAGCTCGAATTCGCCCGCGCCGGCATCATCACCAAGGAGATGATCTACGTCGCCGCGCGCGAAAATCTCGGCCGCAAGCAGCAGCTCGACCGCGCGGAAGCAGCGCTTGCCGACGGCGAGAGCTTTGGCGCCGAAGTCCCCGCCTTCATCACCCCGGAGTTCGTTCGCTCCGAGATCGCGCGCGGCCGCGCCATCATCCCCTGCAACATCAATCACAGCGAACTCGAGCCGATGATCATCGGCCGCAACTTCCTGACCAAGATCAATGCCAATATCGGCAACTCGGCGGTGACCTCGTCGGTCGAGGAAGAGGTCGAGAAGATGGTGTGGGCGATCCGCTGGGGCGCCGACACCGTGATGGACCTTTCGACGGGCCGCAACATCCACACCACGCGCGAATGGATTTTGCGCAACGCGCCGGTGCCGATCGGCACCGTCCCCATTTATCAGGCGCTGGAAAAGTGCAACGGCGATCCGGTGCAGCTGACCTGGGAGCTCTACAAGGACACGCTGATCGAACAGTGCGAGCAGGGCGTCGACTATTTCACCATCCACGCCGGCGTGCGCCTGCCCTACATCCACCTCACCGCCAACCGCGTCACCGGCATCGTGTCGCGCGGCGGCTCGATCATGGCGAAGTGGTGCCTGGCGCATCACAAGGAGAGCTTCCTCTATACGCATTTCGACGAGATCTGCGACCTCATGCGCAAGTATGATGTCTCGTTCTCGCTCGGCGACGGCCTGCGCCCGGGCTCGATCGCGGACGCTAACGACCGCGCGCAGTTCGCCGAACTCGAAACGCTCGGCGAGCTGACCAAGGTCGCGTGGGACAAGGGCTGCCAGGTCATGATCGAAGGCCCCGGCCACGTGCCGATGCACAAGATCAAGATCAACATGGACAAGCAGCTCAAGGAATGCGGCGAGGCGCCGTTCTACACCCTCGGGCCCCTGACCACCGACATCGCGCCGGGCTACGACCACATCACCTCAGGGATAGGTGCGGCCATGATCGGCTGGTTCGGCTGCGCCATGCTCTGCTACGTCACGCCGAAGGAGCATCTCGGTCTGCCCGACCGCAACGACGTCAAGGTCGGCGTCATCACCTACAAGATCGCGGCTCATGCGTCCGATCTCGCCAAGGGTCACCCGGCAGCCCAGCTGCGCGACGACGCGCTCTCCCGCGCCCGTTTCGACTTCCGCTGGACCGACCAGTTCAACCTCGGCCTCGACCCCGAGACCGCAAAGAACTTCCACGACGAGACCCTGCCGAAGGAAGCCCACAAGGTCGCGCATTTCTGCTCGATGTGCGGACCAAAGTTCTGCTCGATGAAGATCACGCAGGACGTGCGGGACTACGCCGCGACGCTGAACGACCCGAACTCGATCGGCATGTCTATGAGCGGCACCGCCGAGGACGGCATGAAGCAGATGAGCGCGAAGTTCAAGGAGATGGGCTCAAGCGTGTATCTGGATGCGGAGAAGGTGAAGGAGAGTAATCGGGTGTTGTGAGCTTTGCGTGACGAGAGGCGGACTCCCTGTGGAGCCGCCTCTCGTCCGCCGCGGATGATACGTCATGCGATTTGAAATCCTGCCCGGACTGCCACCTTATGGTCCCATGGCGATCAGCTTCACGCAGTATGGGGAGCGCGAGCATCGCGAGGGGCTGGTCGTTCGTTTCTATCCGAGGATGTCGGAGCCTTGGGTTGGCAATTTTCTTGGTAGCATGACGGCCTGCACTGGCGTTTTTGAGCATCCTAACAAGAGCGATTTCATCGTTGTCGTGCAGGGCGCCGGCTGTATCGTCGATCCAGAGCATCGCGTCGTTCGCGATCACTTCGCCTCGGATATCAAGGAAATCTTCCCTCTGCCTTCGATCGGGTCTATCGCGTTTCGCCGATTGACTAATTTCATCGCCTTGAAGGCGGACAATTCCAAGTGGGACAGTCCACGCATCTCATGGGATGACTTCCGGAACATTGAAGTTCATGATTGCTCGCTCGTGGGAGAGGCATATACGCCGATTGGAGACGCCTGGGTGCCATTCCAGCTTGATCTCCTGACAGGAGATTGCCACAACGGAATATACGCACAGGATATGGCCCGCGCCGTCCCGGTGCAGCGTCGATGGCGAATGTAGCAAGCGTAGCCCGGATGAGCGCCGCAACATCCGGGGTCTTTGTCCTCCTGCATATCGCTCCGCTCATGCGGGTTACAGCCGCGGACAATTGACGTGCCCGAACCCTCCCTCCACCGCCTCCCCGACCAGCTCCGCCCCAACCTCCGCCTCGTCTTCGTCGGCACCGCCGCCAGCACGCGCTCGGCCGAACTTGGGCACTACTACGCCCATCCGGGCAACCGCTTCTGGCGCGCGCTCCATGAGGCCGGCATCACGCCGCGGCGCTATCAGCCGAGTGAGTTTGCGGCGCTGATCGAGCTTGGGATCGGCTTCACTGATCTGTCCAAGTCGGGCGCCGGGATGGATCATCAGATCGAGGCCGCGTCGATCGACGTGCCCGGCTTCAGGGCCAAGATCGAGAAGTATCGGCCGAAGACGATTGCGTTCACGAGCAAGAAGGCTGCGAGTTTGTTTTATGGCAGGCCGTCGAGCGGGATCGCGTTGGGGCGGCAGCAGCGCGACGAGAGCTTGCCGGAGATATTCGTGCTCCCCTCGCCGTCCGGCGCTGCGTCCGGGCATTGGACATTGGAGCCGTGGCACGAGCTGGCGAAGTGGATCGCTGCGTAGGGTGAGTTAGCTGCAGCGGCCCAAACTCAGCCGTCGTCCTGGCGAAAGCCAGGACCCATTACCCCAGGGCAAAGTTTGGCGAAGACTCGTGGTCCGGTACTGCGACCGTCCGCGACCGATAGATTCCGCGGTATGGGTCCTGGCTTTCGCCAGGACGACGCCGTGGGTTTGTCTGACAGCTCACAGCGACAAGCTGTAGCCCGGATGAGCGAAGCGATATCCGGGAATCGAAAGAGTTGCCCCGCATGTCGCTGCGCTCACGCGGGCTACTAGGCCGTCCTTGGCGGCGCGGTGGGTTACGCTTCGCTAACCCACCCTACGGCAGCACGCCATGCAGCACGATTGTCCCGCGCCTTACCCCGCATACGCCTTGTCCAGATCCGCAATCACGATCTTCCTCATCCCCATCATCGCCTGCATGACGCGGTTGGCCTTGGTGCGGTCCGTGTCGCCGAGATAGCGGCCGAGCGCGGTCGGGATCACCTGCCAGGACAGGCCGAACTTGTCCTTGAGCCAGCCGCATTTGGACTCCGCGCCGCCGTCGGCGGTGAGCTTGCTCCAGAAATAGTCGACCTCACCTTGCGTCTCCACACTGATGAAGAACGACACCGCCTCGTTGAAACGGTACATCGGTCCGCCATTGAGCGCGTTGAAGCGCTGCCCTTCGAGCTCGAACACCGCCATGAAGTCGCTGACGGTCTCGACTTTTGCGTTGGGGAACACCGATTTGTAGAAGGCGACGGCTTCGGGAACGTTGTTGTCGAACCAGAGAAACGGCGTGATGGACGTCATGAACAGATATCCTCTTGTAGGCACCAGGGCTCGCAAATGCGCGGGTCGGTCCAAGGACGAACCAGGCGACGGCCATCCGACAGGCGCCAGCGAACTTTTTCCGATCCATCGAGGGATCAGCGCCTCACGAAAGCGGCCTCAACACCGGCTGATACGCCTTGAGGCTCGCATCGTACCCTGTCTCCCACGGAAATCGCCCCTCCTCATCTGGCCACACCATCTGAAGGCAGGGAAACGGCCGCGGCAATTTGGCATAGAACCAGATCGCCGTGCCCAGATAGGCGTCGTAGGCCCTGAGCGGCACCTCGACAAAGCAGACCTTGCGCTCGAGCGGAAGGTCGTCGCAGACGTCGCCCGCGACGTAGCGCTGTCCCGCTGCGGCGCGGTTGCGCACGGCGTTGATAACGGCGCAAGCGTCTTTTGGGTCGAGTCCGAACAAGACGAGCTCGGCGTGCGCATAGTTGAGGTAGAGACCGATCGAGAAAACATAAGCCGGGGCCTGCGCCTCGGCGGCGATGCCCATCAGATGGCAGCCGTGTTCCCGAACGTTGCGGAACAGGACCTCGTCGGGCTTACCATCCGGCTTCGGCCATTCGAAACTATCCAGCATGGGCGAGACTCGGGCCTGAGGGTTCGCGGGATGGGTGAGCAGCGTAACCTCACCCTGCGGGCTGGAAAAGCGGGTACGTTGTCGGAATTGGCGCTGCTCGTTCGTCCTCCGGAGGCAAAGCGCTAAACTGGAGACCTCGCTGAGGAGCCCTTGCGACGAAGCAATCAAGACTGTCTCCGCGGCGGACAATCTGGATTGCTTCGCTGCGCTCGCAATGACGGAATATGGAGCACCGATGATACCCACCATCACCGCCTTCGAAAACTCACCCGACCGCGGCAGGGGACAGGCGCGCGACATGCGGGTGCGCTGGGCGCTCGAGGAGGTGGGCCGGCCCTACAATGTTCGCCTCGTGTCGTTCGAGGCGATGAAGGAGCCGGGGCATCTTGCGCTGCATCCGTTCGGACAAATCCCGACTTTCGAGGACGGCGATCTCGTCCTGTTCGAGACCGGCGCAATCGTGCTCCATATCGCCGAGCATCATGACGCCCTGCTGCCGACCAAAGCGAACGCCAGGGCGCGCGCCATTGCGTGGATGTTTGCCGCGCTCAACACCGTCGAGCCACCGATCGTCGATCTCGGGATGGCGACGCTGCTCGAACGTGACGAGAGCTGGTACGAAGAGCGCCTGCCCATCCTGAGGGATCGCGTCTCGGTCCGACTCGACGAATTGTCCCACCGACTCGGCGAGGCCGACTGGCTCGACGGGGCATTCAGCGCCGGCGATCTCCTGATGGTGACGGTGCTGCGCAGGCTGACTGCATCCCGCATCCTCGACGACTATCCGAACCTCTCGTCCTATGTCGCCCGCGGCGAAGCGCGACCGGCGTTCAGGCGTGCGTTCGATGCTCAACTGGCCGTGTTCAACGCCGCATCGACCGGCCGATGATGCCCCGTCCCCCTCACTCAAACCGGTACGTCACCCCGAACGTCGCCAGATGCGTCCGCATCGCGACGTCCCAGGTGTTGATCGATGGATTGAAGTCGGGATTGGTGCTGGACCGCGCGACGGTGAAGCTCGCCTTGCCATAGTCGGCATAGCGGTATTCGGCGCGCGCCAGCCAGTTGCCCCAGAGCACGGTCTCGAGGCCGCCGCCGACCGTCCAGCCCGCCTTGGTGGTGGACGCGCTGACGATTCCCGGCGACACGCCGAAGAAGCCGTTGCAGGAGACGCTGACACAGGTCGATGTCAGCTCGACATTCTGCCAGGCCACGCCGGCGGTGGCGTAGAGCATGGTCTGCGGGCTGACGAGATAGCCGAGCCGCGCGCGCAAGGATGCGTCCCATTTGCTGCGGATCGAAAGACTCTCGCCGGGCGATTGGGAATCGGCGAGAAAGATGCTGGTGAAGCCGCCGCGCGTCGTGGTGCTGTCGGCGAAGCCAAAGTCACCCTCGATGCCTGCGGTCCATTGCGGCGCGAACTGCCAGAGATAGCCGGCATAGGGGCTGGCGCGAAACGCGGTATTGTCGAACGGACGGGTGTTGGCGCGTTCGGTGAGGTCGAACGGAAAGCCGCCGACAGTCTCCGACGTCGCGACGAGATCGGTGCGCGCGGCGCGTGCCCCGAGGCCGAGGCCGGCATAGGCGCCCGTCCAGGACGACGGCATCGCGGCCTGCGCGGACAGCGGATGCGAACGGCCGCCAAGGCCGGGATCACCGAATTTGTAGGCGAGCCCGACGGTTGCGGTGTGCGTTGCGAGCTTCGTATCGAAATTCTCGATGGTGAGACCGAACGCCGTGGCGCGTGTGATCGAGAACGACGCGGTGCCGAAATCGGCATAGCGATACTCGGCGCGCAGCAGCCAGTTGCCGTCGAGCGCGGTCTCGACGCCGCCGCCGAGCGTCCAGCCCGTCCTGGTGGTGGAATTCGACACCACCGCCGGCGTCGCACCGTCGCAGACGACGCTGACGCAGGTCGAGGTGATGTCGTAATGCTGCCAGGCGAGGCCGCCGGTGGCATATACCAGCGTCGCCGGCGTCAGGAGATAGCCGGCGCGGCCGCGCAGGCTCGCGTCCCAAGTGGTTTTGACCGAGAGGCCGTCGGCGTTGAAGGTCGACGAGCCGAACAACGGCCCGTAGGTGAACCCACGGAGCGTCGTCGCCTGGTCACCAAAGCCGACATCGCCTTCGACGCCAAAGACCCAGCTTGGGGTGACCTGCCAGTTGTAGCCGGCATAGGGATTGGCGCGAAAGCCGGTGCCGTCGACGGCTTGCGTATTGACGGCGCTGTTGGGATCGAAGGAAAAGCCGTTTCGCTCTGCCAATGTGGTGGTGAGATCGGCCTGCGTCGCGCGCAGGCCGAGCCCAAGGCCTGCGTAGAAGCCGGTCCACGACGACGCCACGATTGGCGGCGCCTTGGTGAAGGGGGCGAGGTCCGCGGCTAGCGCCGGGGCGGCGACGGCAAGTCCGGTAAGAAGTGCGGCGCCACATGGCAATCCCCGCATTGTTTGGCGGATCAATGAACGTCGCATATCGGGCCTTACTGCATGGAAGAAAGCCCGAATCCCATACTGCGAAAGAGCGATCCCACGCGTCCTCCGATTGAACGAGATCGCGTACAAAGCTCAGAACTGTTGCAAGCGCGTCACGGCGGCGATACGACTTGAAGTGGAACAACCGGACGCCATCCGGCGCGCATCATTCCAGGAAGCCACCGCAATGAGCGAAGATCTCTCCGGTGTCTGGGACGGCACCTACATTCAACCGGGCACGGGAATGGTCACGTTCACCGCGACGCTGGTCGAGACCGGCGGCGCGCTCCTCGGCGATGTGACCGAGCCCTGCTCGAACCCGCGATGCCCGCTGCGAACCCACAACGCCTCGATCACGGGCCATCGCTCCGGCACCGTGGTCTCATTCGTCAAGCGCTACGATCCGCCCGGTTACGGCTTCGACACGGTCCACTACGACGGCGTGACGAATGCAGAAGCGACCGAGATCGACGGGCGCTGGCGGCTGCCGGGCACGTCCGGATCGTTCCTGATGATCCGCGCCAGCAAATCCGCGCAAGCGATCACGACCGAACAGCGAGCCAAGGCACCGACACGCTAAAGCGCGATGAGATCGGGATGAAACATCATCGCGCTTTAGCTTATTGTTTGAGCATGATCTCTTCGGAAAACCGTCGCACACTTTTCCGGATCATGCTCTAGCGAGGAAGCCGCCATGCTGACCCTCTATTCCTATCCAGAACTGTTCGGCGTCGCCGACAACAACGGCTATGGCCTCAAGGTCTACGCCTTCCTCAAGCTCGCGCGCGTGCCGTTCGTGCACGAACATGTGTTCGACGCCTCCGCCGCGCCGCGCGGGCAGCTGCCTTATGTCGTCGACGACGGCGAGACCATCGGCGACAGCGAGACGATCATCGCGCATGCAATCGCGAAATATCATCTCACCATCGATGCCGCGCTTTCACCGGAGCAGCGCCGCACCAATCATCTCGTCACGCGCATGCTCGACGATCTCTATTGGGTGATGTCGTATTCGCGCTGGAAGGACGATCGCTATTATCCCGCGTTTCGCGACGGCTTCATCGCGCAACATCCGCAGATCGACGCTGATGGCTTCGAGAAAGCCAAGGCCTACAATGCGCAGCGCTATCATTTCCAGGGCATCGGCCGCTACACGCCGGAACAGGCTTACGCGCGCGGGCTCGCGGATCTGAAGGTGCTGGCCGAGATCGTGCCTGCGACGGGCTTCGTGCACGGCGAGCGGCCAACCAGCTGTGATGCCGGCATCTACGGCTTCATCGCCAATATCTATTACTTTCCGGTCCCGACGCCGCTGAAAGCGTTCGTCGACGCGCACAAGAACCTCGTCGCCCATTGCGAGAGGATTCATGCGGCGGTGAGTGGATCGTGACGGGAGCGTAGCCCGGATGAGCGCAGCGACATCCGGGGCCGAGAGTTGACCCGCATGTCGCTATCGCTCATGCGGGCTACGAATTGAGGTTCGAGGCAACCCTACCGCATCGTGATCGCAAGCCCGCTCAGATCCGCGTTCGCCATCAGCCCGACCTGCGTGCCGCTTAGCTCCAGCACGGCGCCCTTCTGGTTGGTCAGCACGATGGCGCGGGCGCCGCGGCCCACCGCAATGCCGGCACCGGCAGCGCCGTAGACGCCGGCGACGTCCGAGGGCCGGTTGATGTTGGAGACGCGACCGCGCAGCACGGTCTTGGAGCCGCCGAAGACCAGGCCGTAATCGAGACCGCCGGTGGAGAGCGAATAGGAGCGGCCGCGGAAGCTGAGCATGCCGCTCCCGCCCGAGCCGCCGATGATCCAGCCCGCCTTGTAGATCGTCAGCACCACGGTGCCGCCATCGGCCTGCGCCGCGGTCGAGAGGCCGGCAAGGGCTGCAATGGCAACGAGCGCGGCACGCAGGGTGGAAGCGAGTTTCATGGGGCGTCTCCGGGGGCTATTTTTCAAGGAGGGAAGCGAATCAGATGCCGCAAATGTATCCGATCGATCGCGGCGGCAACATGATGGGATGGACGTGAGTCGTGAGGTGCAGCTGCGTATTCAACTGTCATCGCCCGGTTCAACCGGGCGATCCAGTATTCCAGAGACGGCGGTGGTTGAAGCGAGAAGCCGCGGCGTACTAGATGCCCCGGTCAAGCCGGGGCATGACGGCGGAGTTTGGCGCCACAGACGCCCAATCGCCATCATGCCATTCTGCCCCTGTTTTGCCCGACGGAGCAAATGATTATTTTTCTTTTCCCGAATTCGAAAAGATCAATGATTTCCGCTTGATGTCTACTGTGCATGGGGTTGTTTTCGCGTTTTTTGTGGGAGAGGGTTGCTAGGC
This sequence comes from Bradyrhizobium sp. LTSP849, assembly GCF_000938255.1. Classification (GTDB taxonomy): domain Bacteria; phylum Pseudomonadota; class Alphaproteobacteria; order Rhizobiales; family Xanthobacteraceae; genus Bradyrhizobium. The sequence continues at coordinate 37,101 of NZ_JYMR01000052.1, forward strand.
TCATACGACCACCCGAGGTGATCCCATGCCGATCCAGCATTTTGCACCCCCGCCGCACGTCAAGGCGCCGCCGCTGTCCTTTGCCGCGCGCGTCGGCGACCTCCTGTTCGTCTCCGGCATTCCCGGCTTCGACGCCAATGGCGCGCTGCCGGACGGCTTTGATGCGCAGTTCGCCAACGTCGTCATCAACATCAAACGCGTGCTCGATGAGGCCGGCGCCACGATGCGCGACCTCGTCAAGGTCAACGTGCTCTTGACCCGCGCCTCCGATGTCGCCGCGATGAACGCACTCTATGCCGGCGCGTTCGGGCCCGCGCCTTTCCCTGCACGCACCACCTGCGTGGTGCAGGCGCTGCCCGATCCAAAAATGCTGATCGAGATCGAGGCAGTCGCCTCGCTGGCGAAGTGAGCCACGCTTAGCGCGTGTGGCTTGCTGGACACTCGGCCGAACCAAGTGCACGGCTCCATCTGACATATCCGTGAACGGCCGCTCCTCGGCTTGCAATGGATCTGCTTTTACCGCACGAATTTTCTGGTCACCCTTCCCTATCAGGAGATTTTTCATGCGTCGCGTTCTCGCCCTCTGTGCCGTTGCCGGCATCGCCACCTCCGTATTCGCCGCGCCGGCCTCGGCGGCGGTCGGCTATTACGTGATCCGTTGGGACAACACCGGCATCTGCCAGGTCTGGAACGAGGATCTCCGCTACAAGCCGTTCCAGTGGGGCGCCTCGACCTACAAGGTCGTCAGCAAGCCGCTCCCGACCTTCACCGCCGCCTCCGAGCTCCAGATCAAGCTGCGCGGGGAGCGCCGCTGCACGCTCTGAGCAGGCCAACACCAGATCGAATTCGAGGGCGGGTTGCGCGAGCAGCCCGCCCTTCGCTTTTTCACGGGGGGGCGCAACGCCGCCGGCCCGCATTTTTCAGCCAAATTCCGGCATTTCCTCCGGGCGCGATTTGAACCTGTCGCAGCTTGCGGCCTACTCACACCTTGTCCGGGGCGCACACTGAAAGCGTCCCGCACCAACCCTCCCGTCATTGTCGGGAGGCGCATCATATCTTTCATTTAAGGAGCTGATCCATGCGTCGTATGTCCGTGCTGTGCGCTGCTGCCGGTCTTGCAATTGTCGCCTTCGCTGCCGTGAGCCCGGCCGAAGCCGGCTATCATCTGATCCGCTGGCAGGACAGCGGCGTCTGCCAGATCTGGGACGAGAGCGTTCCGACCACGCCGTGGCCGGCCGGCTATCACCGCGCCAGCGCGACCGTTCCGACCTTTCTCGACGCGCTCGAGTTGAAGGACCATGCGTTGAAGGCCGGCCACTGTAGCTGGTAAGAATTCGATCGGCGGACGATAAGGATCGGGCAAGGATGCGATGCTAGCTTCCTTGCCCGGTCGTTTTTTTACTCGCTGAATGTGGAGCAGGTCGATGCGCGCACGGACGACGACAGCAGCAGTTTTGGCCGCGTCGCTCCTGCTCGCCGTAACGGCAAAGGCGCAGGCCCCACAATCCTTCCGCGTGATCTCGCCTATCTTCGGCCAGCTCGTCACCTTCACCATGCCGTCGAATTTCACCGCGGTGTTCGAGAACACCAAGGGCGGTCACTACATCCGCGAAGCCGTGCTGAAAGGCGAGACGCCCGAGCGCTGGACGCAGATGATCACTGTGACCGGCGAGAAGGGCATGACGTTGACGCCAGGCAGCTCGCCGGAGATCTTCGCAGGCTCGATCGCGGGCGGCTTCAAATCGGCCTGCCCCGACAGTTTTGCGGCAAGACCGTTCGGCACCATGAACTTCGGCCGCTTCGAAGGTTTTGTCGCGGTGATCGGCTGCGGCCGCATCGACAGCGGCCCGACGCGGCACAGCGAAACCGCGCTGCTGATCACGCTCAAGGGCACGACCGACTATTACACCATCCAATGGGCCGAGCGCGGCCCCGAGAGCGACGAGCCGCCGGTCAACGACGAACGCTGGCAAGCGCGCCTGCGCGATCTCAGCCCGATCGACCTCTGCCCGATCATACCCGGCGAAGCCGCGCCCTATCCGAGCTGCGTGAACAAGAGCTGATCGCTCTCACGCGTCCTTGTGGGCGCCGGGATGGATCAGGATGTCGCGTGCGGCGGCGAGGTCGATGAAGGCTTGCGCGCTGCCGCCCTGGTCGGGATGCTTGCCCTTGGCGGCGCGGCGATAGGCCTGGTTGATGTCGTCGCAGGTGAGCTGCACGGCGAGCGGCAGGCCGAGAATCTTGCGGGCGCGGTCCTCGCTGGAGAGCTTTTTCGGTGCGCCGTTGCGGCGGCCGAAACGCGGCGCCGTCAGGCCGTGGACGACATCGAGGATCACGCCGATGCGGCGGCGGGCCGCGAGCGCAACGCCGTGATCGTCATTCTCCGCGGCCTGGCGCAGCACGGGCAGCGCCTGATCGGCGGCCTGCCGCAGCGTGGCATCCGTGCTCATCCGCGCGATCTCGGCCACAAGCCGACCCGCCTCGGGCCAGTCGGCGAACTCCGCCGACCTCAGGCGCTCGAGCGCCAGTTTCCAGGATTCAAGCCGTTCCATCATGCGCGCAACGTTTAGCAATCAAGATCAGTATGCCAAGGCCGCCGTTTCCGACCCCTTAATTTCGAGTTAGCCTTTCATGAAATTTCGAAACGAATCCGGGAGGAAAATGCCATGGCGTTGCTCGCAAACCACATTGCTGTCGTCACGGGCGCGGGTTCCGGCATCGGCCGGGCGATCGCGGCCGGCTACGCGCGCGAAGGCGCGCAGATCGTACTGCTCGACGTCAATGCCGATACGGTCGCGGAGGCCGCGCAGGAGATCCGCAAGGCCGGCGGCAAGGCCGAGAGTTTTGCGCTCGACGTGACCAAACGCGACGATTGCTTTGCGCTCGCAAAACAGGTCGCCGACAAGGTCGGGCAGGTCTCGATCCTCGTCAACAATGCCGGCATCACCCGCCGCAACGCCTTCACCGCGGACACGGAGGCGGTGGCAAAGGACTGGAACGATATCATCTCGCTCAATCTCAACGGCGTCTTCAACACGACGCAGGCCTTCCTCGCACCGCTGCGCGCGAGCAAAGGCCGCATCGTCAATATCGGCTCGATCCAGTCCTTCGTGCATCTGCGCACGCCGAGCTCGGCGGCGTACACGACCTCGAAGCACGGCGTGCTCGGCTTCACCAAGGCGCTGGCAGTCGAGCTCGGCAAGGAAGGCGTGCGCGTCAACGCGATCGGGCCGGGCTTCATCGAAACCAACATCAACGCCAACGTGCGCGCCACAAATCTGGCGCTGGTGCAGGCCTTCGTCGATCACACCCCGCTCGCGCGCACCGGCAAGCCCGAGGATATCGTCGGCCCCGCGGTCTTCCTCGCATCGGACCTGTCGTCTTACGTCACCGGAACCATCGTCATGGTAGATGGTGGGTATCGGACCGTGTGAGCGCGGACCAAAATCGGTCCGCATCACCATGCATCCTGTGCCAATCGCGGCAGCGGCGCGGCATTCCTGAGGTCAATTGGTGCGACCAACCCGCAATTAACCTTTCGTTAACCAAACCCTCCCACCGTAGATCTACGGCCTGGGGGTCGTTTGTTCTCGATCCGCTTCCAACGATGGAAGCGGGCGTTGATCGGGGAGTATGTTGATGACCACTGTTCATGTCGCGGCGCCCGAGCAGGGCGCGCAATTCCTTGCCCCAAACCAGATCGTTCCGCTGCTGATCGGTGCGACCGTCGGCGAGGTCGAGCGCGAGCTCGTGCTCCAGACGCTCGCCCGGTGCGACGGCAACCGCACCCGCGCATCGCGTGTGCTCGGCCTGTCGGTGCGCACGCTGCGCAACAAGATCAGGCTCTACGCCGCCTCCGGCATCGACGTGCCCGCCTATCACGATTGACGCGTGAGGCCGCGCAACATGGCGCTGATTCATGGCGCCGATTGATGTTGATCAAGCCCTGCGAGATGCGCCGGCGGAATTGCTGCTGTCGTCAAACGCCGCTAAGTAGCTTGCTTCCGCAGAGGGAGCAGTGGCGTGGCAGACGAACAGGGACGGCAGGGACCTCCGGGTCCGCGCGGGCGGCAGGGCGAGCCGGGACGGCCGGGGCCGCAGGGTCATCCGGGCAAGCGCGGGCCGGACGGGACCCGCGGCAAGCCGGGGCCACAGGGCAAGCCAGGGCCTGCCGGAAAGGCCGGAGCGCAAGGCAAGGCCGGCTTGCCGGGTAAGCCGGGAGAAGCCGGTCCGCGTGGATCAGCCGGACCGCAGGGCCCCGCCGGGATCCAAGGCCCCGCCGGGACCCAAGGCCCGCGCGGCGAAGCCGGTCCGCCCGGCCAATTGCCGTCGATCGAGCAGGTGCTGCCGTGGCTCGAACAACTGTTCGACGCCTGGGACGAACGCCGCCGCCAGCGCGAGCAGGAAGCCTCTGAGCGCGCGGCGCTGGAGGCCGCCGTATATGAGGCCGACGAGGCGATCGTCGATGACGAAGGCGACGAGAGCGAAGGCGACGAGCATAGGAAAAAGAAGAAAAAGAAGAAGCACGGCCACAAGGATTAGCGGCTACTTCGCCTGATCGTCACGCCGCGACAGCATGCCCATGCGCTCGAACTGCCAGCGCATGGCGCGATACCAGAGATAGCCGACGGCGCCGCCGCACATGGCCAGGATGACGACGTTCGCACTCGAGAACGATCCGCTCCACCACATCATCCACGCGGTCCACAACAGCGTGAAGATGATGGCACCTGCTTTCAGCGGAAGAAGGGGGCGGCTCATGGTCGTGCTCCGGGTTATCAAAACCCCGGTGGACATCATCGCGCGCCGAGACTGCTTTTTCCGTGAGCCGGATCACGGATCGGCGTTCTTCAGCCGAAGCGCAGCCGCGAACGCTCCTTCGCTTTTTCCGCCTCGACCTCACGGTCGCGCGCCGGCGCGTGGGTGTGGAGCGACGTCAGCAGCCTTCGCGCAGCCTCCGACACCTCCGCCACCGCGCGATCGAACGCCGCCTCATTGGCCTGCGACGGCCTGCTGAAGCCGGACAGTTTTCGCACGAACTGGAGCGCGCTGGCATGGATCTCATCCTCTGTCGCCGGCGGCTCGAAGTTGAACAACGTCCTGATGTTGCGGCACATGCAATCTCTCCCGATGTTTCCCTCTAAGACGATCGGCTGAGGCGAAATCCTACATCCTTCCGGAACTTCTGCTAAGGTCCCTCATAACGCGGCCGCCGACTACGAGCCGCATGGGGAGAGAAACATGAGAACGTCTTGCGCGGCACTGACGGCCATCCTGCTGTCGATCGCAATACCAGCTATGGCCGCGGATTATCCGGCGCCGAGGCAGGGGGATTGGATCGCCAAGGACTTCAAGTTCCACACCGGCGAGACGATGCCGGAGCTGCGGATGCACTACACCACCGTCGGTGAGCCGAGCGGCCAACCCGTGCTGGTGCTGCATGGATCGGGTGGCTCGGCCGCGAGCATGCTCAATGCAAGCTTCGCAGGCGAGCTGTTCGGCGCCGGACAACCGCTCGATGCGTCCAAATACTACATCATCATTCCCGACAGCATCGGCCACGGCAAATCGTCAAAACCCTCCGACGGAATGAAGACGGGCTTTCCGAAATACGACTATGACGACATGGTCGAGGCGCAATACCGCCTGGTGACCGAAGGCCTCGGCGTCAAGCATCTGCGGCTCGTCATCGGCAATTCGATGGGCGGCATGCACACCTGGCTGTGGGGCGAAAAATATCCGAAGGCGATGGATGCGCTGATCCCGATGGCCTCGCAACCGACTGAGATGGCCTCACGCAACTGGATGCTGCGGCGGATCATGCTCGACACCATCCGCAACGATCCCGATTACAATGGCGGCAACTACGCCAGTCAGCCGCGCATGATGAAATACGCGATCACCGCTTACGGCATCGCAAGCATCGGCGGAACGCTGGCCTATCAGTCACAAGCGCCGACGGCAGCGAAGGCCGACAAGATCGTCGACGAGCGGCTTGCCGCACCGATCACGGCAGATGCCAACGACTTCATCTATCAGTGGGAGTCCTCGCACGATTACAATGCCGCTGGGAAGCTGGAGCAGATCGAGGCATCGCTGCTGCTGATCAATTCCGCCGACGACGAGCGCAATCCGCCAGACACCGGCGTCACGGACGCTGCGATGAAGCGGGTCAAGAGCGGACACCTTTACCTGATCCCCGCCAGCACCGAGACGCGCGGCCACGGCACCACCGGCAACGCGGCATTCTACAGCGAGCAGATCCGGGAATTGCTGCAAACTGCGCCGCAGCGCACGATGTAAAGCCGGCGGGCCGCGCCCTCATATCGCAACGCATCATGTGCGGCGCGTCGTCGCCGCATATAATTTGAGCATGCAATGCGCTGACAGCTCGGGCTTAATCGCATCAACGATACGAATCGGCGCGCGGGGCAATCGCGCGCGAATGGCACGATGCGCGATGAGGAGGATCGCATGCACAGGTTCGCACTGTGCGTTTTGCTGGCGACGACGGCGCTTGCGAGCGCCGCGCTCGCGTTCGACAACGGGCAATATGACAACGTCGCGCCCGACATCCGCGCCTGGTTCAAGAGCGTGATGGCGCCGAACGGCGTGCCCTGCTGCGACATCTCCGACGGCCATCGCACCGAATACGACGTGCGCGGCGGCAGCTATTGGGTGCCGATCGAAGGAGAGTGGATGGCAGTGCCTGAGCGCGCCATCATCCGCGATCGCGGCAATCCGGTCGGCCACGCCGTGGTGTGGTACGTCCACCACCGCGGCGCCATCATCATCAGTTGCTTCGTGCCGGCGGACGCGGTCTAAGCCACTCATGCCTTGAGGTCTCGCTTGGGCGAGGCCTCGACATATTCGATCTCATCGCCGAAATCGTCGAGCGCGGCGCGAACGGATTTGGCGTCGGCCTCGACGACGGTGAAGATCGCGGCGAGGGTTTGCCGCTTCTCTCCCGGAAACAGGCTCTCGGCGGCATAGCCGGCATCGCCGAGCGTCTTGATGATCATGCGCCGCCGACGCTGATCGACACGATCGTGAAATTTGAACTGCACCGACATGCTGAGAAGCTAGCCGTTCGCGGCGCCCGATCAAGGTCGCAGAACCTATTTTCGTCCCTTTCTCGCCGGTTTCGCCTTGGTTGTTTTCTTGGCAGCTTTCTTGGCAGTTTTTCTGCCCGATTTCTTTGCCGCAGTCGCTCGGCCCAGCGCAGCGGCGACATCCAGGAGGCCGGCACCGTATTCCGGCGTAAAATCCCTTCCCCGCATCGCCGGCAATTTGATCGCGGTCGCGATCAGGCGCCTGGCAACCGCAAGGCCGGCGGCCCTGGATTTCGGCTTGTTGATGTAGACGAGTGCAGCGGCACCCGTCACATGCGGCGTTGCCATCGACGTCCCGGGCCAGGAATCGTAGCTCACATGATCGGCGAAGCTTGCCTTCACCCGGGGCACCGTCGACAGGATGTTGACACCCGGCGCGACCAGCTTGATGTGCTTCCCCGTATTGGAGAACGAGGCACGCCGATGAGACTCGTCGACGGCGCCAACTCCGATCGTGTCCGCGTAGCCCGCCGGATACTCCTTCGGATTGCCGTCCTCGAACTCGTTACCCATCGCGGTTGAGATGACGACGCCGGCATCGATCAGTTCGGCGAAGATCGTCGCTTCCGCCTTCGAATGGTCCTCACCGCCAATGCTGAGGTTGATGACCTTGATGTTGGAATCGAGCGCGGCCGCGAGCGCCTTGCTGTAGAACTCGAAATTGAAGTTCTCATCGTCGCCTGCGCGCTTGGGATCGTCGAAGACCTTCCAGCAGTGCAGCCGGCAATTGGCCAGACCTGCGATGCCGACCGAATTATTGACCAGGGCCGCGATCGTACCGCTGACATGTGTGCCATGGCCGAGAAAATCGCGCGTTCCGTTGCCGTCGTGACGATATTCATCGATCGCTCCTGCGAGATCGGGATGTCGGGCATCAACACCGCTGTCGAGCACAGCGACATGAACGCGCCCCGCACCCGGTCGCGGTCGATCGAACCATCTGATGGCGCGAAGGCCCCACTGCCGAATCTTCATGGGATCGGCCGCAGCACTGAGCCATCGGTTGGGAACGGGCTCGACCAGATCCATCGCCTTGGAAGCACTCAGGCGCTTCAGGGCTCCTGCATCTATCTTCCTGTCCTTCACCTGCACGATCTGAAATCCGGCCAGCGCCTCCCGCGGTGCCGCCGTTGCGGAGCGCGCTATCGAGCGATGCACCGCGGCCAAAGCCATCGCCTGCAGCTGCGGCTGCACGGGTTCATTACCGCCATCGACCACGAACAGCGGCTTCATCGACTGAAGCCCGAAATTGTCGCGCAGGAAATCGATCGGACCTCGAACCTCATCGGGCATCGCTGCTATGAGCGCGCGTGACGTTGTCGCCTGAAGCGAGGTCGCCGCGATCTGCCGGACAACGGCCGGCTTCAACCGAACAATGAACTGTCCTGGGACATGCTTGCGACGGCTCGGCCGATCGCCAGCGACCCGCATTGCCTGCGTTGGGGCCATGACAAAATTCCTTCCTTGAAAAACGATAAAGTACACCACCCGTTATAAGCGAGGTTATTTATCTGCGCTACCTGCGCCACCCGGTCGCGCCTGCTCCCGACCTCTGCGCGGGTGCCGTGGCTACTCCATGCCGCACGTGCTATTTGGGCTCATGCGATCCGATCTCGGCAACAGCCGTACACGCGCCGTCATGCGATATGTGCTGGCGGCGTTCTTCATGGCCGCGGGCGTCGCGCACCTCTGGGTTCCGGACAAGCTGCTCGCGATCACGCCGTCCTGGGTTCCGTTTGCGGCGCAAATCATTCTCATCACCGGCGTCTGCGAAATCGCGGGCGCAATCGCGTTGGTGACAAAACCACTGCGCTGGTGGGCCGGCATTGCACTCGCGCTTTATGCGCTCTGCGTGTGGCCGGCGAACATCAAGCACGCCATCGACGGCGTCGACCTTTCGCCCATTCCCAACAGCTGGCTCTATCACGGGCCGCGGCTGGCACTTCAGCCGGTCATCATCTGGTGGGCGCTGTACTGCGCCGGCGTGATCGATTGGCCGTGGCGGCGTGACAAAGGGGATAGCGGTCAGGCCGGAGAATGATATCCTTAAGCATTCAACCAGGGAGACCTTCGTGACCGAGCTTTGCGCCGAAGACCTCGCCACCATCTATCCGAAGCCGACCCTGCGCGTGATCGCGAAGGCGCGTCCCGCGATCGACGTGCACGCGGAGAAATTCATCGAGATGTCGCCGTTCTGCGTGCTCGCGACATCGGGCGCCGACGGCAGCGTCGACGCCTCGCCGCGCGGCGGCAGCATTGGCTTCGTCCATGTCGCAGGTCCCAACCAGTTGCTGATGCCCGACCGTTCCGGCAACAATCGGATCGACAGTTTTCGGAACGTCGTCGAAGGCTCGGGCTTCGTGCATCTGTTGTTCTTCGTGCCCGGGATCGACGAGACGCTGCGCGTCGGCGGGCGCGGTACGCTGTCGGCCGATCCGGAGCTGCTCGCCTCGATGGTGGAATTCGGCAAGCCGCCGCGCGCGGTGCTGAGCGTCGCCGTCAACGAAGTCTATTTCCACTGCGGCAAGGCGTTGATGCGCTCAAAGCTGTGGGCGCCTGAGAAAGTGCAGCGCTCGGTGATGCCGAGCATCAGCACCGTCATCCACGACCAGACCAGCCTGGGCGAGCCGGAGAGCCAGGATGTCGTGGAAGCGCGGTACAAGACGCAGCTGTAATTACTGTGTCGTCCCGGCGAAGGCCGGGACCCATAACCACAAAAGGCGGTTTGTTGAAGACCGGCAACTACCAACTCGCGCCACAACTCCGGCCTGGGAGTATGGGTCCCGGCCTTCGCCGGGACGACAGTGGAGTTTGGGGCGGCGCTAGCGCGCCAAACTAATGCCCCTCGCCCTCGAGCCCACCAACGTGCTTCTGGGTGTAGAGCTCGAGGCCGATGCGGCCGATCAGATCGAGCTGGGTTTCGAGGAAGTCGATGTGGTGCTCCTCGTCGCTCATCAGCTTCTCGAACAGGTCGCGCGTGACGTAGTCCTTGACGCCATGGCAGTAGGTCGCCGCTTCCTGGTAGAGCGCCCGCGCGCTCATCTCGGCGGCGAGATCGCACTCGATGATCTCCTTGACGTTCTGGCCGATGCGCAGGGGATCGAGCACCTGCATGTTCGGAAAGCCGTCGAAGAACAGGATGCGCGCGGTGAGCTTGTCGGCGTGCTCCATCTCCTCGATGGATTCCTTGCGCCAGACCTTGGCCATGTCCAGCAGGCCCCAATTGTCGAGGAAGCGATAGTGCAGCCAGTACTGGTTGATCGCAGTCAGCTCGTGACGCAGTGACTTGTTGAGATAATCGATGACTTTTGCGTCGCCCTGCATGATTCACTCCAGCATTTGCAGTCCCATCCGGCCGGAAACCGAATTTAGAACGCTTCTAAAACAGTTTGGGAACGAGGGCAACCGGCTACGGGGACGCAGCCGGGGATAAGCTCATCCGATGATGTTGGTTTTCAGCAGGCCGCGAGGGCGAACTGGGCAGGCTCGGCCGTCTCGTCGTTGGCGGCCACGGTGTGACTGTGCGGGCAGCCGGAGCAGCAGGACTTGGCACAGGGGCCGAGCGCTTCTTCGATGATGGTCTTGATCGTGCGGGCGCAGCGACCGCATTCGGCGCTACAGCCGAGGCATCCATAGATCTGCTTGGCATGACGCACGGCATCGTCGGAATCGGCGACGGCGGCGCGGACGTCGTCATCGCTCAGCACGTTACAGGAACAGACGATCATGGAAGCGGCGGGCCCTTGGTGATGCGCCAATATCGATATTTAAGGGGCCGGCCGGATGCAAAAGGAAAAACCGGTATTTGAAGCTATTCCAAACTGGCCCGGAACCAGCCTAGAACGGCTCTAAAATGCTGCGTTGCTCTGGATCAAGATGAGGCCGGATCAGGATCTAGTCGCCGCCACCGCCTCCCCCACCATCGCCGCCGCCTCCGCAATCCCCGCCCCCACTGCTATCGCTCGTGGCGCAGCTGCCGCTGTCGGTCGAGCTGCCCGAACTGTCGCTGGAAAACCAGCTTCCCAGCGAGAAGCCGTCATTCGTCGTGTCCGAATAGCTGTCGCCACCACCGCCATCGCCCCCCGCCCTGGCGCGCGAACGCGGGCCGCGGTTCTGCAAATGGGTCATCAGGGCATAGCCAATCATGCCGACGGCCCCGACGGCGATCAGGGCGTTGGTCAGGATGCCGTTCATGATCGTCTCCCCTAGCGAAAAGCTACGATGTCTACCAATTGGTCGCGGCCGGCAAAGACGCCGTTCATTGATCATTCAAACGAAGTATGGAACTTTGGCCGCAAGAGTTCCGTATTCGTGTGTGAAAGGTCGAGCCCATGAAGAAAACGCTCCTGGCAGTCGCTGCCGCCGCCACCCTGGTCCTGACCGCCGGAACGCCGGCCCATGCGCAACGCGGTGTCGCCGCTGGCGTTGCCGCCGGCATCATCGGTGGTGCCATCGTCGGCGGCGCGCTGGCCTCCCCGTATTATTACGGACCCGGTCCCGGCTACGCATATGGTCCGGGTTACGGCCCCGGCTACTATCCGCCCCGCTACTACGCGCCGGGTCCCGGCTACGTCGCCGACGACTATTACGGCGATGGCTGTGTCTGGCAGAAGCAACGCTTCTGGGACGGCTATGCCTGGCGGGTCCGCCGCGTCAGAGTCTGTGGCTGAGGCGCGCTAAGCCGGTTCGCTTGGACTGATTCACTTAGACCGATTCATTTGGATCGGTTCAGCTGAGCCGGTTCACTACGGATGCGCCGTTCATCTCAGGGCCTGAAAAAGACCGCTTTTTCTCGTCACATCTTCGCGTGCGTTTACCGCGGATTGACCATTTGCGCGCTTCCTAGCTGCAAGGCCAATTCCATCAGAGTCTGCGTGAACCTTTGAACCCCGGGTGCTTCCAACAAGGAGCATCCATCTCTCAGGAGAGCCAAGAGTATGAAGAAGACTTTAGTTGCCGCCCTCACGGTTGCGACGATCGCCGGTTCGCTGGTGACCGCCACTCCGTCCGCGCAGGCCCATGACGGCGTCGGTGTCGGCATCGCCGCCGGCCTGCTCGGCGGCGCGATCATCGGCGGCGCCATCGCGTCGAGCCGTCCGGCCTATGGCGGACCGGTGTACGTGGCCGAGCCCGGCCCGCCGCCCCCGCCCTGCTACTGGCAGCGCCAGCGCTACTGGGATGGCTACGGCTGGGCCGTCCGCCCGGTTCGCGTCTGCTACTGATCTGATCGCAACGCGCGCAAGCGCCGCGATCGAAGCCCGGCCGAGCACCTCGGCCGGGCTTTTTTCTTTTGAAAGGCTTGTTCAGCGCGCCGCCTGGATCGAACGCAGCACCTCTTCGCTCGGCCAGCAATCGACTTTCAGGCCTGCCGACTTCTGATAGGCGCCGAGCGCGGCGCGTGTCTGCATGCCGGCCTTACCGTCGACCTTGTCCTTGTAGAGCCCAACGCGCGTGAGCCCGCGCTGCATTGCCTCGACATCCTTCGTGCGTAATTGCTTCGACGCCGACCATGGCGTGGCGAAAGGCAGCGGGCTCGTCATGCGGTCGCTGAGATGACCGACGAACAGCACATAGAGGTCAGAGAAATTGTACTCCTTGATGACGAAGTAGTTCTTCGTGGTCAGGAACGCCGGACCGTAGATGCCCTCTGGCTGGAGCAGCGAAGCCGGCTGCGCCTGCTCGGTGGCGCTGAGCTTTTGTCCACGGACCGGCACAAAGCCGTCGCGCAACCACTGGCCGATCGGCTTCGTCACCTCGGGCACGCCGCTGGTGCAATCGACCTTGGCCGGCGCCTGCACCTCATAGGCCCAGCGCACGCCGCTCTGCCAGCCCTTGTTGACGAGCTGCTGCGCGGCCGAGGCCAGCGCATCCGGCACCGAATGCCAGATGTCGATGCGGCCGTCGCCGTCGAAATCGACGCCGTGTTTGTAGTACTCGGACGGCAGGAATTGCGTGAGCCCGGTGGCGCCGGCCCAGGACGAGCGCATGTCCTTGCGCGTCACCACGCCTTCGCCGAGGATCTTGAGCGAGAGAATGAACTCGTTGCGATAGGTGTCCTTGCGCCGGCCGACATAGGCCTGCGTCGCCAATACGCGCACGAGATCGTAGGGCAGCGTGTAACGGCCGTAATCGGTCTCGCGTCCCCAGATCGCGAGCATAACGGTCGCGGGCACGCCGGAGCTGCTCTCGATTTTCGTCAGCGCGGCATTGTATTTCTGCAGCAGCCGCTGCCCTTCGCCCGCAAGATTCGCAATCGAGGCTTCCCTGACATAGTCGGCCGGCACCTGCACGAACTCGGCCTGCGACGGCGCGCCGGTCGCGGGCCGTCCCGGCAGGATCAAATCAGGCAGCTTGTAGTCAGGCTCGAGCCCGCGCGTCTGCTCGTCGAACGTCGCGCGCGGCACGCCGGCGGCCTGTGCTTCGGGCCAGAGCGAGGCGATGAACTGCGTGAAGGCGGCGTCGGCAGCACGAGCGGGCGACCAGCCGCAGGTGAGAGCAATCACCGCAGCGATGAGCGCCCGCCGCATCATGTCGAGATCACCGCGTCAGCTTCTTGTACTTCACGCGATGGGGGATGATGCTGTCCTGGCCGAGCCGGCGCATCTTGTCCTTTTCGTAGTCCTGGAAGTTGCCTTCGAACCATTCGACGTGGCTGTCGCCTTCGAAGGCAAGGATGTGGGTCGCGATGCGGTCGAGGAACCAGCGATCATGGCTGATGATGACGGCGCAGCCGGCAAAATCCTCCAGCGCCTCTTCGAGCGCGCGCAGCGTGTCGACGTCGAGGTCGTTGGTCGGCTCGTCGAGCAGCAGCACGTTGGAGCCGGACTTCAGCATTTTTGCGAGATGCACGCGGTTGCGTTCACCGCCGGAGAGCGCACCGACCTTCTTCTGCTGATCGGCGCCCTTGAAGTTGAACGCCGAGCAATAGCCGCGCGAGTTCACTTCCTTCTTGCCGAGCAGGATCAGCTCGTTGCCGCCGGAGATTTCCTCCCAGACGTTCTTGCTGCCGTCGAGCGCGTCGCGCGACTGGTCGACATAGCCGAGATGCACGGTCTCCCCGACCGTAATGGTGCCCTTGTCCGGCGCGTCCTGCTTGGTGATCATCCTGAACAGCGTCGTCTTGCCGGCGCCGTTGGCGCCGATCACGCCGACGATGCCGCCGGGCGGCAGATTGAAGGTGAGGTCGTCGATCAAGAGGCGATCGCCAAAGCCTTTGCTGAGGCCTTCGAAGTCGACGACGTTGGCACCGAGCCGCTCGGCGACGGGAATGACGATCTGTGCGCCCTGGCTCTGCTTCTCGCTCGCCTGCTTAAGCAGATCCTCATAGCGCTGATAGCGCGCCTTGGATTTTGCCTGGCGCGCCTTCGGCGACGAGGCGACCCATTCCTGCTCGCGAGCGAGCGTCTTCTGGTGCGCGGCATCCTCGCGGCCTTCCTGCTCCAGCCGCTTCTGCTTCTGCACCAGCCAGGACGAGTAATTGCCCTCGTAGGGAATCCCCTTGCCGCGATCGAGCTCGAGGATCCAGCTCGTGACGTTGTCGAGGAAGTAGCGATCATGGGTGACGATCAGGATCGCGCCGGGATAGTTGCGCAGATGGCCTTCCAGCCACGACACCGACTCGGCATCGAGATGGTTGGTCGGTTCGTCCAGCAGCAACAGCTCGGGCTGGTCGAGCAGCAGCTTGCACAGCGCGACGCGGCGGCGCTCACCGCCGGACAGTTTCGTGACGTCGGCATCGTCGGGCGGGCAGCGCAGCGCGTCCATGGCCTGGTCGACCTTGCTGTCGAGATCCCAGAGGCCCTGGGCCTCGATCTCGTCTTGCAGCTTGGTCATCTCGTCGGCGGTCTCCTCGGAATAATTCATCGCCAGCTCATTGTAGCGATCGAGGATGGCCTTCTGCTTGGCGACGCCCAGCATAACGTTCTCGCGCACGGACAGCGCCGCATCGAGATGCGGTTCCTGCTCGAGATAGCCGACGCGGGCGCCCTGAGCGACCCAGGCCTCGCCGTTGTACTCCTTGTCGAGACCCGCCATGATTTTGAGCAGCGTCGACTTGCCCGAGCCGTTGACGCCGAGCACGCCGATCTTGGCGTCCGGATAGAACGACAGATGGATGTTATCGAGCACCTTGCGGGTCGGGTAGCTCTTGGTCAGGCCCTGCATGAAATAGATGAACTGGCGCGCCATCGGTCCCGAAAACCTTCGATTTGAGGAAATTTGCTTGCCGCCGATGTAGCCATCCCGCCCCCAAAGGGCAATGTTTTCCCTCCGTTCACCACGGATGAATACGGGACGGACACCATCCGGCCACCGATCCGGACAATTGAAACCATCTTTTAATAAATCAGGCCAAAGCTCCGTTTCGCGCGGAAACAGCGCCACCCGCTCAGAATGAACGGGGAGCACAGCGAGGCCCATCATGGCTCTGATCGAGACCAATTCCATTGCCGTTCCGGCCGAAGCCGGCAGCACCTCCGCGCTCGTCACGGAGATCAAGGGTTTCTGGAAGCGCTTCTTCGCCACGGCCTTCAACCCCTACCGGCCCGAGCTGCATTACATGCGCGGCCCCGGTCCCGCCTGGCGCGCCAAGCACGGCATGAATGCGCCGTTCCGGCTGAAGCCCCGCGACCTCTGAGCCCTTCGCTCCTATCGAATTTTTGAAGACGCTAGCCGCTTGCGCGCAGGTGTGATTGTGCGCAACCATGGCCCGGTTCCGACGATGGCGCCCCCGCATGCGCCGTCACCTCTCGCCATGGATGAACGCTGATGACGCGGCTGCGCTGTGCAATTCTCGACGACTATTTCAACATCGCCCTCGACGTCGCCGACTGGCCGAAACTGTCCGACCGTGTCGACGTCACCGTGTTCAGCCATCCCTTCGCCTCGGAGCAGGCCGCGGCCAGCGCCCTTGCCGACTTCGAGATCATCTGCGCGATGCGCGAGCGGACCGCTTTCCCCAAGAGCCTGTTCCAGGCGCTGCCGAAGCTGAAGCTGCTGCTGACGTCGGGCATGCGCAACGCCTCGATCGACATGGAGGCCGCAAAGGCGCAGGGCGTCGTCATCGGCGGCACGCAATATTCCCGCGACCCCACCGCGCCTCTCACCATGGGCCTGATCCTGGAGCTGACCCGCGGCATCGGCCGCGAGAACGCGCGCATGCATGCAGGCGAGCCCTGGCAGACCTTTGCCGGCGTCGAGATCGAGGGAATGACGCTCGGCGTCGTCGGGCTCGGCAAGCTCGGGAGCAAGATGGCCGGCATCGCCAAGGCATTCGGCATGAACGTGATCGCCTGGAGCCCGAACCTGACGCCGGAGAAGTGCAAGGAAGCCGGCGTCGGCTATGCCACCAAAGAGGAGCTGTTCGCGAAGGCCGATATCATCACCATCCATGTGGTGCTGAGCGAGCGCTCGCGGGGATTGGTCGGAGCTGCCGATCTCGCGCGGATGAAGCCAACGGCCTTCCTCGTCAACACTGCGCGCGGGCCGATCGTGGATGAGGCGGCGCTGCTTGAGGTGTTGCAGCAGAAGAGGATTGCGGGCGCCGGCATCGACGTGTTCTCGGTCGAGCCGCTACCGGTCGATCATCCCTTCCGCAAGCTCGACAACCTCGTGCTGACGCCGCATCTCGGCTACGCGACCGAGGACGGCTTGCGCATCCATTACGGCCAGATGGTCGAAGCGATCGACGCCTTCGCCAAGGGCGGCGAGTTGCCGCGGAAGCTCGCCTGAAACGAAAAGGGCGCGCCGCTGGCACGCCCTTTTGCAATCCGAATTTTCGCGACGCGCCTAGCGCACCGTGACCGGCGCGGGCAGCGGCGGCACCACCGTCGGCTGGGTGCCCCCGACCGGACCGGTCTGAGCGGCCATCGGGGCCAGACCAGCGGCGGCACCGGGCATGGGCGCCGCGGATGCGGTCGCCGTTCCCGGCGCCGGGCCACCCGGCATCACCACCACGCGGGTGCCGACCTTGACCCGGTCGAACAGGTCGGAGACGTCATCGTTCAGCATGCCGATGCAGCCCGAGGAGACGAACTTGCCGATCGTCGAGGGCTGATTGGTGCCGTGAATGCGGTATACGGTCGAGCCGAGATACATCGCACGGGCACCGAGCGGATTGCCGGGGCCGCCGGCCATAAAGCGCGGCAGATAGGGCTGGCGTTCGATCATCTCCGTCGGCGGATGCCAATCCGGCCACTCCGCCTTGCGGGTGATCTTCTGCACGCCGGTCCAGGTGAAACCGTCGCGGCCGACGCGAACGCCGTAGCGGATCGCACGGCCATTGCCGAGGACGTAGTAAAGATAGGTGTTCGGGGTATCGACGATGAGCGTTCCGGCCGGCTCCTTGGTCGCCAGCGAAACTTCCTGCCGACGCAGGTTCGGCGCCAATTGCGCCGGCGCAGCATCAGGCTGCTCCTCGGGCGGCAACGAGGCAATCGACATCGGACGGCCATCGGCACCGACCGCAGGCTGCTGCGAAACCGCTCCGGTCGCGGCCGGACCACCACCGACCGCCTCCGGCGGACGCAGGCCATCGCTGCCGGGCGCCTGGCCCGGACGGTCGGCATAGATCACCGCCGGTGCGCCGGCGGGGCGACCATAGCGGGGATCGTCGGGCGACATCACCGGGCCCTGCGGCGGGGCAGCCGAATAGACCGGAGCGCCAGCGGGACGGCCATAACGCGGATCGTCCGGCGACGTCACAGGGCCCTGCGGCGGGACCGCCGAATAGACCGGCGGGCCAGCCGGGCGGCCGTAGCGCGGATCTTGGCCGGGGGGCGGCAGCGACGCCTGCGGCATCGCGTCGTCGTCATCTTCCAGCGCGTCGAAATTCGGGGCGCGGTCGCCCGGGCGATATTCGGCCGGGGCGCCATAGCTCGGCGCCTGCTGCACCGGATAGCTCTGCGCCTGTGCGAGCGAGGCTCCCGCCGCAGCGACTGTTGCGGCAGCGCATATCGTCAGCAAATGTTTGATCATCATCGCTCTTGTATAGTCCCCAGGCCCTATCGGACCGCTAACGGCCAGATGACCGAAGATAGCGGCACATTCAAGACATGACAGGCCGAATTGGGCCGATTTGGCGATTTGTGATGTGAATGCGCACCGTTGCTCCGTTGCATCACGGGGCGGAAATCGCGTGGCGCCGTAGATTGCCGGAGTCTTTGGCCCCGATTTTTTACGGAACGGCGCGGAGGCCTTGCGATATGGTCGAATCAGCCTGATTCGCCATCGCTTTGAAGCTCCGGATCCCGCGCGGCGAACGCGGCAATCAGTACCGTCACCGCGTTCAGATGGCTCATGGGCCCTGGCCACACGCCGCCGGGGCGGAAATTCGTAACCCGTCAATGCTTCCCGGCTTTCGCTTCCTGCTTGCCGCGATCCTGCTGTCAACCTCCATCCTGGTGTTCGGCCTAGGCGCCGCCGCGCTGCTGCGGGCGACCCATGAGCAGTATGTCAGCAACCCGTCCTGGCGGAACGGCCCGCAGGAGCAGGTGTTTGCGCAGGCGTCGGAACCGGCCCAGCCGGTGCTCGCGGCACTCCGCGCCGAGCCGGAGGCAACGGAGCCCACGCTGCGCGACCAGGTTCCAACCGTTTCCCTGCCGGCGAGCGAGCCCGAACAGATCGCCGCGGTGACAACCGAGGCCAGCGTTCCGCCGGAGCCACAGGTCGCCGAGGCTGCGCCACTGGCCGCCGAGCCGGCCAAGGTGGAGACGACGGCCGGGGCCGCAGCTCCGACGCCGACCGATACACTCACGCCGACCGACACAACGGCATCCATGCCCGAGGCCAAGCCGTCACTGACCACGACCGCGAGCGAGCCAACGCCGGCCGACAACAGTGCAGCCCAAGCTTCGTCCGCGCTCGAGTTTGCTAGCGCCAAGGTGGCTGCGCTGAACGACCCGGCGACCACGGCCTGGAAAGATCCGCCGGCGAAGGCCAAGGCCGATAACGTTGCACCCGCGAGCCAGGCGACCAAGCCGCGCGCACATCGGGTGAAGAAGCACCGCCGCATCGTGAGGCGTCCGCCTGCGCCGGTTCAGCAGCTCGATCCGTTCGGGCAGCCGCTGCCCGCGCTCGCCGCGACAACCACGCGCGCGCGCCAATAAGCTTAAAGCTTACGCCGGTCCGGTCGCGATCGGCGGACCTTTTTCCTGGCCCCATTCCGACCATGAGCCGTCATAGAGTGCGGTATCGGCGACGCCCAGGCGATACAGCGCGAGCGTCAGCACGCCGGCCGAGACGCCCGAGCCGCAGCTCGTCACGATCGGCGCATCGAGCTTCACGCCGGCGCTCGCGAACGCGGCGCGGAGATCATCAAGCTGCTTCATCTCGCCGGTCGCAGCATTGAACAGGCCGGCGTAGGGCACGTTGCGAGCGCCTGGGATGTGACCGGAACGGATGCCCGCGCGCGGCTCAGCTGCGCGGCCCTCGAAACGCTCGGCCGGTCGTGCGTCGATCACCTGCTCGGCGCGGCTTTCGACGTTGGCGATCAGCTGCTGCATGCTGCGCACGCGCTTGGCGTCATAGCTCGCCTTGAAGGTCTGCGGCCTCGGCTTCACTTCGCCGCTCTCGGTCGCGCGTTCCTCGGCGCGCCACTTCTTCAGGCCGCCATTGAGGATGCGCACATTGCTGTGGCCGTAGGACAGGAACATCCACCACGCGCGGGGCGCAGCGACCCAGCCGCCGGCATCGTAGAGGACGACGGTGTCGGCATTGGAGATGCCGAGTTGGCCGGCGTCGCGGCCGAACTGCTCGGCGCTCGGAAACATATGCGGCAGCGGGTTGGAATGATCCGACACGGCATCGACGTCGAAGAACACAGCGCCCGGCAGATGCGCGGCGAGATAGTCGTCCTTCGGCAGCGGCAGCACTCCGGGCAGCTTGAAGCTGGCGTCGAGCACCTTGACGTTGGCGTCGTTGATGTGGGCGGCGAGCCATTCTGTGGAGACGAGGGGATCGGTCATACGAGGTCTTTCTTGTCAGTCCGGGGCGTGCGTAGCACGAGGGAGATTGAAGCAGTGCGCATCAAACTCCACTGTCATCTCCCGGCTTGGCCGGGCGATCCAGTATTCCAGAGGCGGTTGTGATCGAGCGGAGAGGCCGCGGCGTACTGGATTCCCCGCCTTCGCGGGGAATGACGCCGGAGATTGGAGCGACAGCGAAACACCCCTCACCCCTTCTTCTTCGGCTCCCACTGCTCCACCGGACCACCGGCGTCGCGCCAGGCGGCGTAGCCGCCGGCGATGTGGGCGACGGGTTTCAGGCCCATGTCCTGCGCGGTCTTGGCGGCGAGCGCGGAGCGCAGGCCTCCGGCGCAGTGGAACACGAACTTCTTGTCCTCCTGGAACACCGGCTTGGCATACGGGCTCTGCGGATCGATCCAGAATTCCAGCATGCCGCGGGTACAGGCGAACGCGCCGGGAATGCGGCCGTCGCGCTCGATCTCGCGGGGATCGCGAATGTCGACGATGACGACGTCGCCGTTCTTGGAGATCTCGATGGCGTCCTTGGCGGTGAGCGTCTCGATCTCGGCATTGGCCTCGTCGATCAGCGCCTTGATACCGCGGGTGATGTTTTGGGGCATGTGCTTCTCCCTCTTGTCGGCGGCTAGCGCGGCCGTCCGGACTGACGGCGCGTGCAGCTAGTGCGTCAATTCCTTCATCGCACCTTCCAGACCTTCGATCGTGATCGGGTACATGCGATTGGCGAAGATGCGTTTGATGATGGTGGTGGATTCCGAATAGTCCCAGTGCTTCTGAGCGACCGGATTGAGCCACACCGAATGCGGATAGGTGCGAATGATGCGGTCGAGCCAGATCGAGCCCGGCTCCTCGTTGACATGCTCGACTGAGCCGCCCGGCACCATGATCTCGTAAGGCGACATCGAGGCATCGCCGACGAACACGACCTTGTAGTCGTGCGGATACTTGTGCAGCACGTCCCAGGTCGGCGTGCGGTCGGTGAAGCGGCGCTTGTTCTGCTTCCACACGCCCTCATAGAGGCAATTGTGGAAGTAGAAATACTCCATGTGCTTGAACTCGCTCTTCGCCGCCGAGAACAGCTCCTCGACCTGCTCGATATGCGAATCCATCGAGCCGCCGATGTCGAAGAACACCAAGAGCTTGACCGCGTTGCGCCGCTCGGGGCGCATCACCACGTCGAGATAGCCGTGGTTGGCGGTCTCCTTGATCGTGTTGTCGAGATCGAGCTCGTCCGGCGCGCCGGTGCGCGCAAACTTGCGCAGGCGGCGCAGCGCCACCTTGATGTTGCGGATGCCGAGCTCGACATTGCCGTCGAGATCCTTGAATTCGCGCTTGTCCCACACCTTCACGGCGCGGTTGTTGCGGTTCTTCTCCTGGCCGATGCGGACGCCCTCGGGATTGTAGCCGTGCGCGCCGAACGGCGAAGTGCCGGCCGTACCGATCCACTTCGAGCCGCCCTGGTGCCGGCCCTTCTGCTCCTCGAGCCGCTTCTTCAGGGTCTCCATGAGCTTGTCCCAGCCCATGGCCTCGATCTGCTTCTTCTCTTCCTCGGTGAGGTATTTTTCGGCGAGCTTTTTCAGCCACTCCTCGGGGATCTCGGCCCCCTCCATGGCGTCGAGCAGGCTTTCCAGCCCCTTGAACACGGTGCCGAAGACGCGGTCGAACTTGTCGAGGTTGCGCTCGTCCTTCACCAGCGAGGTGCGCGACAGATAGTAGAAGTTCTCGACCGTGTAGTCCGCGAGGTCGGCGTCGAGCGCCTCCATCAACGTGAGGTATTCGCGCAGCGTCACGGGGACCTGCGCATCGCGCAGAGACGTAAAGAATTGCAGGAACATAGGTGACAGATTGCCCGTCGGGTGGCCGACGTCAAGGGGCCGAGACCAGCGCCGGGCGCTGGACCGGGCGGCTTTTTGCTCTAGAATTGGTGGCCTCAAGGGGTTGTTTTAGGGACGTTCGCAATGGGAATTCTCGCAGCACTCATCATCGGCGCCATCGCCGGCTGGCTCGCCGGTAAAATTGTCCATGGCGCGGGATTTGGCCTGCTCGGCAACATCGTTGTCGGCATCATCGGCGCGCTGGTCGCGGGCTGGGTGCTGCCGCAGCTCGGCATCGCGCTGGCAACGGGCACGCTGGGTTCGATCCTGGACGCCACGATCGGCGCGGTGATTGTGCTGGTCATCCTTTCGCTGATAAAACGGGTCTGAAAGCCTGACCGAACCAGGAACGGCCGCCATGAGCGGCCGTTCCGTTTGTTGGACCAGGGCGACGCCTCGGCCGACGACCAACAAGGACGCGCGATGAAATTTACCGGCACCAAGGACTATGTTGCGACCGACGATCTCAAGGTCGCCGTCAACGCCTCGATCGTGCTGGAGCGCCCGCTGCTGATCAAGGGCGAGCCCGGCACCGGCAAGACGGTGCTGGCCGAGGAAGTGGCGAAGGCGCTGAACGCGCCGCTTCTGACCTGGCACATCAAGTCCACCACCAAGGCGCAGCAGGGCCTCTATGAATACGACGCGGTGTCGCGCCTGCGCGACAGCCAGCTCGGCGATGCCCGCGTGTCCGACATCAAGAACTACATCAAGCGCGGCAAGCTGTGGGACGCCTTCGCCGCCGAGCAGCGCCCGGTGCTCTTGATCGACGAGATCGACAAGGCCGACATCGAATTCCCGAACGACCTCTTGCTCGAGCTCGACCGCATGGAATTCCATGTCTACGAGACCGGCGAGACGATCAAGGCGAAGCAGCGCCCGATCATGATGATCACCTCCAACAACGAGAAGGAGCTGCCGGACGCTTTTCTCCGCCGCTGCTTCTTCCACTACATCAAGTTCCCCGACGCCGACACCATGGGCCGCATCGTCGACGTCCACTTCCCCGGCATCAAGAAGCGCCTGGTCGAGGAAGCGCTGCGGATCTTCTTCGAGGTGCGCGAGGTGCCCGGGTTGAAGAAGAAGCCGTCGACGTCAGAGCTGCTTGACTGGCTGAAGCTGCTGCTCAACGAAGACATGACCGTCGAACAACTGCGGGAGCGCGACCCGCGCAAGCTCATTCCGCCGCTGCACGGTGCCCTGCTGAAGAACGAGCAGGACGTGCATTTGTTCGAGCGGCTGGCGTTCTTGAGCCGACGGGAAGTGTAAGAAGCCTTGTAGGATGGGTAGAGCGGAGCGAAACCCATCAAACTGTTCCCGCGATGTTGGAGCTGATGGTTTCGCTTCGCTCTACCCATCCTACGCGCTCTCGCTCCAGCCACCGGTGTCATTCCCCGCGAAGGCGGGGAATCCAGTACGCCGCGACTTCTCGGCTGAACCACTACTGTCTCGGAGTACTGGATCGCCCGCCTTCGCGGGCGATGACAGTGAGCGTGCAATCGCAGACACACCTTCGCATCCTCGCGGCGCATTTCGCCCGAGCTTTGCTCATTCCTCGCCCGCCAAAAAAAGAGGGCGCAGGGAAGGCCGGGTGCCGGCTTGGCACCCACGGTCCGCTGTGCGTAGATAGCGCAAAAGGACTGCACAGCGGCATACAGGTGCGGCCGAACACACGGCCTTCCCTGCGCGATGGTCGGACGGCTTATGCCGTGCTCTCCCGGGAGCCGAGTTCCTTCTGGCCTCCCTCACCCCGCGAATTGACAATGCCGTCTGCCCGGTTGGGCTCGCGCACATCTCCGCGAAAGGCTTGACCGTAGCAACGACGGCCAGGACCACACGGTTTTGCCGTACGCGCTCAGCGCCGTCCGTCTACACGCGGCCACGGACTCACAGGGACTACCCGCCCTGCCCGCACCTCTCGTGCCGACGCTGCCGCGTCCACCGCAACCCGGCCCGCGTTTCGAACGACTCGCGAACCGCCCCTCTTCGTGGGTCGGGCTGTTTCGACTTATGCCGCAATTCCGAATTTCGGTAAAGTGGAATATTTTTGTGGGGAGGAATTGACGGCGCGCGAAGTGTTTTGCCCGTCGGGACAATTCAAATGCGACTGCAAATCGTAGCCCGGATGGAGCGCAGCGAAATCCGGGGCATGGCGTGCGGGCCGATGCAGTCGTCCCGGATTGCGCTGCGCTCCATCCGGGCTACGGGACTGTCATCACGCCGACGCCTTACGCTTCACCGCCTTGCGCAAGGTCTCGTCGATCCGCGATTGCCAGCCTGGCCCGGTCGACTTGAAATGCGTGATCACGTCCTGGCTTAGGCGTAAAGAGACCAGCTTCTTTGTCGGCGACTTGTTCGGGCCGCGGCCATTGCGAATGGATGCGCTGAGGTCGGGGAAGACTTCAGAAAACGGGCGCGCCTTAGCGAAATCTGCCTTTGTCAGTTCCGGATTGTCGCTGACATCGTGCAAGTCTTTTTTGGTGTAGCCCGACTTCTTTTTAGCGTTTGGCATAGAGTTTCCTTTCGCTACGGCTTGCGGGGCGCATGCTGATGACGCTGATGCCCTCGCGCCCCAACCGGGCGAACGCAACAACAATGACACCACGGGTACTCGCGCCGGTCGCAACCCAGCGCTGGCTTCTGTTATGCGACGGAAACGTTTCGTCGAGATCGGCAAAATCCAACCCGTGCTTGTCGAGGTTGGCGAGCCGCTTCGGTTCATCCCGGACGATTTTCATCGACTATAATGTCGCTACGATTTATCCGGCCGTCAATATTTTGTAGCTACAGAATAAAAAGACCGTAGGGTGGGTTAGCGTCAGCGTAACCCACCTCTTTCGTTTCCGCGTCGAGAGAAGCGGTGGGTTACGCCGCGCGAACTGCGCTTCGCGCAGTCGCGGGGCTAACCCACCCTGCGCAGTTGCGCCCCTCACGCCACCGCGGCATCCGGCACGCGCGCGGATTCCATCGGCTGCTTGCCGCGGATGAGATCCGACGCACGATCGGCGATCATCATGGTGGAGGCGTTCAGGTTCGCCGAGATCATGCGCGGCATCACCGACGCATCGATCACGCGCAGCCCCTCCAAGCCATGAACGCGAAGCTGGTCGTCCACCACCGCCCAGCTCGAATCCGCCGGGCCCATGCGGCAGGTGCAGCCGGGGTGGAAGGTGGTGGTGCCGCGTTCGGTGGCTGCCGCCAGGAATTCGTCGTCGGTGTTGATGTTCGGGCCCGGGAAATCCTCATAGGCATAATAGCGCGACAGCGGCGCGGACTTCAAAAGCCTGCGCGCGAGCTTCATGCCACCGACGATGACGCGACGGTCGAGCTCGGCGTCGAGATAGTTGGTCTGGATGATGGGCGGCGCAAAGGGATCGTTGGAGCGGATGCGGACATAGCCGCGGCTCTCGGGGCGTTGCTGCCAGGAGGCCACCGTCATGCCGGGCTGGTCCTCGAGCTGGCCCTGCACACCTTCCTTGTAGCTCGCCGGCGTGAACGTAAGCTGCAGGTCGGAGCTGTCGGCGCTTTCGCCGGAGTGCCAGAAGCAATAGACCATGGTCGGCGACAGCGAAAGCAGGCCTTTGCGCGCGGTCGCCCATTTCAGCGCCTCGATCCACAGCGAAAAGCCGCGGCGGAGCTCGTTGATGGTCCTGATGTCTTTTACGCGCGCCACTGTGCGCGGCGCGTAATGGTCTTGCAGGCCTTCGCCGACGGGCAGCGCGTGACGCACGGCGATGCCGTGGGCGCCGAGCAGATCGGGCGAGCCGATTCCGGAGAGCTGGAGCAGCTGCGGCGAATTATAGGTGCCGCCGGAGAGGATCACTTCCTTGTTGGCGCGCACCTCCACCGGCGTGCCGCCGCGGCCGCCCTCCATGTAGCGCACGCCGACGGCGCGCTTGCCCTCGAAGATGATCTCGGTCGCATGCGCATGCGTGTGCACATGCACGTTGGGCCGCTTCATCGCGGGCTTGAGGAACGCCGTCGAGCCGGAGACACGCAAGCCCTTGTCGATGGTGCGCTGGCAGTAGGAGACGCCTTCCTGCTTCGCGCCGTTGTAATCGGGATTGCGGGGAATGCCGAGCGAGACCGCGCCTTCCATGAAGGCTTCGCAGAGCGGGTCGCGCCAGTTCATCGTGGTGACGGTGAGGTTGCCGTCGCGACCGCGATAAATGTCTTCGCCCTCGCCGACCCGTTTCTCCAGCCGCCGGAAGTAGGGCAGCACGTCGGCATAGCCCCAGCCGCGATTGCCCATCTGCGCCCAGGTGTCGAAATCCATCCGCTGGCCGCGGTTGTAGATGTGGCCGTTGATCGAGGACGAGCCGCCGAGCGTCTTGCCGCGCGGCGCGTAGATGCTGCGCCCGCCGGTCCAGGGTCCAACCTCCTGCTGGTAGGCCCAGTTGATGCTCTTCATGTGGAAGGTCTTGATGAAGCCCGCCGGCAGATGGATGTAGGGATGCCAGTCGCTCGGGCCGGCCTCGAGCACGCAGACGCTGGTCGAGGGATCTTCGCTGAGCCGGCTGGTGAGCACGCAACCGGCGGAGCCCGCACCGACGATCACATAATCAAATCTATCCATGGTACCTCGGCCGCCTTTAGCGCGGCTTATCGTTGAGTTGATAGTTCAAATGCGTTCGCACCGTCTGCCATTCAGCCGCGGTGATGCTGTAAACCACGGTGTCGCGCAGCGTGCCGTTCGGCGTCACCTGATGGCTGCGCAGAATGCCGTCCTGCTTGGCGCCGAGACGCTCGATGGCGCGGCGGCTCTGATGGTTGAAGAAATGCGTGCGGAATTCCACCGCGATGCAGTTCAGAGTTTCGAACGCGTGGGTGAGCAGCAGAATCTTGCACTGCGTGTTGAGCGGCCCGCGCTGTGCGCTCTTGCCATACCAGGTCGAGCCGATCTCGACGCGGCGGTTGGCGGCATCGATGTTCATATAGGTTGTCATGCCCACGATGTTGCCGCCGGCATCGAACACGGTGAACGGCAGCATCGAGCCCGCGGTCTGAAGACCGAGCCGGCGGTCGATTTCCTTGGCCATGTTCTCAGGCGTCGGAATCGCGGTGTACCAGATCGTGGAGAGCTCGCCGTCCTTCACGGCCTCCACCAGCCCCTCGCGGTGCTGATGCGACAGCGGCTCGAGACGGGCGTGCTGTCCACGCAGGGTGATGGGATCAGGCCAGGGCATTTGAAGTCTCCTTATGTCATTGCGAGAAGCGAGGCGGCGAAGCAATCCGGACTGTCTCCGCGGAGGAATTCCTGGATTGCTTCGCTTCCGCCGTCGCTCTGCGAGCTATGGCGGACAAGCCGCTCGCAATGACGGTAACTAGCACCGTTCACTTGTTTAGGAAATTGAGAGGCAATCCGCCGCGCGGCCAGTCCATGGCGATCAGCTCGCCCTTGCCGGACAGCGTGATGTAAGCGGTCTTCAGCCCGGGGCCGCCGAACGCGATGTTGGTGGTGACGCGGTCGCCGGTCGGGACCTGCTCAACCAGGGTGCCGTCGGGGGCGATCACCGAAATGCAGCCGGAAACAAGCGTGGCGACGCAGACATTGCCGTTGGCCTCCACCGCGAGCGAGTCGAACATCTGGTAGCCGCCGAGGCCGCAGATCGGCTGGCCCCGCTCGCCGCGGTAGATCACCTCACGCGGCTTGAGCATGCCGGGCGCGGAGAGCTCGTAGGCCCAGAGCCGCCCCGTCGGCGTTTCCGCGATGTAGACAGTGTTCTCGTCCGGCGACAGCCCGATGCCGTTCGCCGGCAGCACGCCATGCACGACCTCGACGATCTCCTTCATGCCGGGCTTGAGATAGTACATGCCGCCGACATCCATCTCGCGCGCGCGGCGTTTGCCGAGATCGGAGAACCAGAGGCCGCCGTGCTTGTCGAACACCAAATCATTTGGCCCGCGCAGATCATGCTCGCCGCATTTGGTCACGACGGTCTCGATCTTGCCCGATTGCAGATCGACGCGCTGGATCGACCCGCCGAGATAATCATCCGGCTGCGGTCCCGGCATGATCATCTTGCCGGCCGGATGCCAGGAGAAGCCGCCATTGTTGCAGATATAGATCTTGCCGTCGGGCCCGAGCGCCGCACCATTCGGGCCGCCCGGGACCTTGGCGACAATCTCCTTGCGGCCGTCGGGATAAACGCGGGTCAGACGCTGGCCGCGGATTTCCACCAGCACGACCGAGCCGTCCGGCATCACAACCGGCCCTTCGGGAAATTCGAGGTCGGTGGCGAGAACGCGAACGTTGGACATGGAGGCCCTCCCGGCTGCTTGTTATGGCTTGCGCGGGATGTCCGGCACGGGCCTCGCACGCAAGATTTGCCTGCGGTTATGACAAAGTCGCTTCCGCTTGCCAAGCAAGCGGGGAGGTATGCCAGCGTTGCGCTGCCCTACTCCTTCACCGGCACCCAAATCTCGAAGCCGCCATTGCCTGTGGCGGGATCGAATTTTTCTGCATAGCGCTCGAAATTCGGCGCGTCCGCGGCTTTCAAGCCAGATGCGGGCAACCATTGATTCCAGATCGTGTTGACGGTGCGACGGATCGAGGCGACGTGGTCGGTGTGGGTGAACACCGCATAGCGCTGCTCGGAGATGCGGACGCGTCCCAGGCCGCGCGGCAGCTCGGAAAAGTCGGAGACCTCAGCACCGGCGATATAATCGAAATTGCCGGCATCATCACCGTTATGACAGACGCCGTAGGCGACATTGCCGATCCGCGCGGGGATGCCTGCGACCTCCTGATGGAAGCGCGCCCACATCCCGGGGATGGCGGCGCCATTGTCGCAGGAGATGCGCTCAGCGAGGCCGGCGACGAGGAAGGCCTTTGCGGTTTCGAAACGCGGGGCTGCCAGATGGTCGAGCATGGTGGAGTCCATGAGGATCGGTTCCTGAAGCTTGAGTTTGTCGAGGCGCGTTGCCGCCCTTACCGCTTCGGGTGTCGCGCCAAATTGGTCGCGGAACGCGCGGGTGAATGCTTCGTGCGAGCCGTAATCCGCCTCCAGCGCCAGCGACAGAATGTCCGGCGCGCCCTTGGCGAGGCTGCGCGCCGCCTCCGTCAGCCGTCGCATGCGCACGTAGCGCATCACCGGATGGCCGGTGGCTGCGGCAAACGCGCGCACCATGTGGAAGCGCGACACGCCGCCGATCGCAGCGATCTCGTCGAGCGTCATCGGCTCGGCCAGATGGCTCTCGATGTACCAGAGCGCGCGCTGGGCTGGGTTCATATGGCCCTCGTTCGAAGCAAGGCCGGTTTAGGCGAACGCGAGAGGCCTCGCTTGATCGGCGTTGCGGTCAGCCCCTACTTCGCATCCTTCGCCGGCGGCGCGTCCTGCTTCTTCTTCACATCCTCCGCCGTCTTCGCCTGCGCGGCCTGGAGATCGCCGAGCGTCTTCTGCAAGCCGGCAAGCGTCACCTTCAACGCGTCGATCTGGCGGTTGGCCGCATCCAGCTTCTGCTGGTGATCGAGGTTGAGCTTCGTGACCGTCTTCTGGAGGAAATCGACGTTGCTCTGGAGGCAGCTCGTACGCCGCTCCATGGTCTTTTCAACCGTGCAAATCTCGATGCCGGGCACGTCCTGCGCGCGCACTGGCGCTAGCGCCAGCGCGACGAGCGGTAACATCGCGAAACAAACGGCAGCGGTCCGGCGTGGCATTCAGGTTCCTCGTCAAATTAATCACGGCAATTTGCGCGGAACGCGCAGAGCTTGCCAACGCTACCACACTCGTACCGCATTCTCGCGTTGAGCTTGGCGTGTTCCCCTGGGACGGGGAGCGGTGAACCGCACGCGGAAGAAGTGGGCGCTCTTTCCGCGGCTTTGTTTAGGGGAGATTTTTGGAATGGCAACGCGCGACAGACGTCTGGCGGAATTCGATGGCGCCGGAGAACCACCGCCCGGTCAACGGGTCGAGGTGCTGTGCGAGGACCATAGCGGAACGTATCAGCTGCCGTTCGCATGCCGTTATGTCGAGGGACGCTGGCAGAACGACGCGGCCGGCGTGGCGGTGGAAGCAACCGTGATCGGCTGGCGCCTGCCGCGCATGAAGCACACCGGGGTGGCCTGAAGGCTCGCTTCTGTCTCAAAATGCAACGGCGCCGCGCGCCGTCTTAACCTTCGGAACGCGGTTCGAACGAATCGCGTCCGAATCAGCCGTTTAGCTCTGTCCACGCCTGTTCACGGCTAGATGTCGGCACTGCCCTGCTCGCGCGTACCATATCTGCGAGACGCGCGGGCGGGCTCGGGCTTGTCGACAGCACCAAACGTTAATTCCTGAAACGGGTGTGCATGCCCTCAATTCCGCCGCCGAAACGGGCAGGACGGCGCGCGCCTGCCTAATATTCGACCTCGAGCTCCTCGATCTCGGCCGGCTCGTCCTTGGCCGCCGCGATCCATTCCTTCATCTCGGGCATGGCCATGATGGTATCGGCATAGGCCTTCAGCCGCGGCTCGAGCTTCACGTCATAGGTCACGAAGCGCGTCACCACGGGGGCGTACATCGCGTCCGCCATGGTGCGCTTTTCACCGAACAGGAACGGACCGCCGGACTTCTCCAGGCAGTCACTCCAGATCGCCCAGACCCGGTCGATGTCGGCCTGGGCGCGCGACCAGATCTTGAAGCCGGGGAAATGCCCCTTCAGATTGACCGGCAGCGAGGCGCGCAACGTGGTGAAGCCGGAATGGATTTCGCCGCAAATCGAGCGGCAATGGGCGCGCTGGACGCGATCCGCGGGCAATAGCCCGGCATCCGGCATCGCCTCGTTGAGATATTCGCCGATGGCCAGCGTATCCCAGACCGTGGCGCCGTCGTGCCGCAGGCACGGCACCAGGATCGAGGACGACAGCAGCAGGATCTCGGCGCGTGCCGACGCGTCGTCCGGTGCGGTGACGATCTCCTCGAAATCGAGCCCGGAAAACTTCGTCAGCAGCCAGCCACGCAGCGACCAGGACGAATAGTTCTTGCTGCTGATGGTGAGTGTCGCTTTCGCCATATGGCCCATTCCCTCACGCCTGTGACCTGCACCCCGCCCGGCCTGCGGATGTGCCCATTACCTGTGCTTCCCCGTGGACTCACACCGCTTCAGGAGCAAGCGATGTGCCAATTTTGAGGGCGATTTGACTCCGCTTTGGCTTCGATATTGCATGGCACCATGGGACAGGTGGGCAGTTCAGTATGATGTCGATGTTTTATCAGGCCTTTCAGAACCAGATGGATCTGACGGCGCCGTGGCGGGCGGGAGCCTCGTCCGCGCTCAAATTCCTCCATCTGGTGCCCCAGGGCATGTCGGATCAGGTCGTTGGGCGGCTCTCGGCAGCGCTTGAGCTGATCTCGCGCTCCACCCTCACCTATCACCGTCCGGCCTATGGCATCGACAGCGTCATGGTCGGAAACCGCGAGGTCGCGGTCACCGAGGAGGTCGCCTACGCGACGCCGTTCGGCTCGCTGCTGCGTTTCAAGAAGGAGGGCGTGGGCGAGCAGCCGCGCATGTTGCTGGTGGCGCCGATGTCGGGCCATTTCGCAACGCTTCTGCGTGGCACCGTGAAGACGCTGCTCCAGGACCACGACGTCTACATCACCGACTGGCACAATCCGCGCGACATTCCCCGCAGCGAAGGCCGCTTCGGGCTCGACGATTACACCGAGCACCTGATCGACTTCCTCGGCCAGCTCGGCCCGCGCCCGCATATGGTTGCGATCTGCCAGCCGTCGGTCTCGGCGCTCGCGGCCGCCGCGATCATGTGCGAGGGTAATCATCCGTCGCGTCCGGCGACGCTGACGCTGATGGCAGGGCCGATCGATACGCGCATCCAGCCGACCAGGGTCAACGAGTTCGCCAAGAGCAGGCCGATCGACTGGTTCGAACAGAACCTGATCAACTACGTGCCGATGCAGTGCCGTGGCGCGTTGCGGAAAGTCTATCCGGGCTTTGTGCAGCTCACCGCCTTCGTCTCGATGAATCTCGAGCGCCACATCAAACAGCACATGGATCTCGCCAACCACATCGCAAAGGGCGAGAAGGAGAAGGCCGCCAGCATCAAGACCTTCTACGACGAATATTTTGCGGTGATGGACCTCCCGGCCGAGTTCTACATCGAGACCGTGCGCGACGTGTTCCAGGAGCATCTGCTGCCGCAGGGCAAGCTGATGCATCGGGGCCGTCCCGTGGACACCAAGGCCGTCAGCCGCATGGGCCTGATGACGGTCGAAGGCGAGAAGGACGACATCTGCTCGATCGGCCAGACGCTCGCCGCCCAGGACCTCTGCACCAGCGTGCGCGCCTATCGCAGGGTGCACCATATGCAGGCCGGCGTCGGCCATTACGGCGTGTTCTCGGGCAAGCGCTGGAATAACGAGATCTATCCGCTGCTGCGGGATTTCGTGCACGTCAATTCCTGAGGCGCGGGGTCACGCTTCGACGGCCATCAGTCGGATATGTGCGGCTGTCGGCTTGCGTCCGGCGCCGTTGATCGGCGTGATGTCCTGCGGGCAGGCCGAGAAGACCACGTAGCAATCCCGAACAGCTCGCAGCACCACATAGTCGCCAGGCCTGCTGACGGGCTCGCCCTGCGTCAGGCTGAGATCGCCGTTGACCGGAATGTTCATGAAGAGATTGAGCGGCTGCGGCACATGGCCCGCCTTCACGCCGATCTCGTCCAGAGCCTCGACCATGTTGTCGGCGCAGTTGCGGTGATAGTCCGTGCAGCCGAGATGCTCATAGCGCCAACGGTCGCACGCCGCCATCAGGGTGTCATGAATGCCGGGCGATGTGTCTTGCTCCAGCACCAGGATCGGCTCCCGCTTGTTGGTGAAGAGCGTCTGGCCGGCGGCCGGCATCAACCGGCCGTTCTCGACCCTTGTATGCTCCATCGACATGTAGTGTCCGAGATCCTCGATGCAGAACGCCCAGGTATCTACGACCTGCGAGCCATGGGTGTTGATGATTTGGACGGCCTGCCCCTTGCCCAGCCGAACCGCCTTGCCGTGCGTGGCCGGAATGACGTCGAGCGTTCCATTCATGATGTCCTCCTTCAAGCAGCGCGACGGGCGCTGCGGCGGGCTGCCCAGCGCGGCTGAGCACAGATGTGCCCCAGAAATTCGATGACGGTCAGCGCGCCGAGATAGGCCGTGACGCCGGTGCCGACGTCGAGTGGCGGATTGACCTCGACGAAGTCGAAGCCCGCGATGTCGTGCCTCTCGGCAATCGCCTTCAGGCTGTCGCGCAGTTCGGGATACGTCAGTCCATTGGGCTCGGCCGAAACGCAGCCTGGAACCAGCGACATGTCCATCGCGTCGACGTCGATGCTGACATACACCCGTGAGCCCGCAGGCAAGAGATCGGCGACCCCTTGCGGGCCGATCCGACGGAACTCGCCCATCGGAATGACGCGGTTGCCTGCGGCAATGACATCCTCCACCTGCGCCGGCGAGTGGCGCAGGCTGCGGATGCCGACCTGGGTCAGGCTCAGCGCATTCTCCATCCCCGCGATGTGGCGAAACGCATGACTGTTGGTGATGGTCAGATCATTTTCGAACGGCGCGTAGTCGGTGTGGGCGTCGAAGTGGATGACATGCAGCTTCTGGTCGAAGGCACGGAAGATCGGATAGGTGATCGAATGATCGCCGCCGAGCACCACCGGCAGCGCGCCGCGCTCAAGGATCCCGCGTACCATGGCCGTGATGTTCTCGAAGGTGCGAGGCGCATTGGCCGGATGAATGTCGACATCGCCCACGTCGGCAATCAGGCGCTGCGACATTTCCTCGACGAGATATTCGCGCCGCGTCTCGGGGTCGTAATAGCCTTTGCCGCTGCCATAGAAGCGCAGGGAATGCTCACGTAGCGCGCGCGGCGCGAAGCGGCTGCCGGGCATGAAGGGCGAGCCTTCGTCGAACGGCACCCCGAGCACGGCAATGGCGGCGTCGAGCTGCGACAGGTCCTCGCAGATGCGCGACCGCAGGAACGAGGGAATGCCGACATAGGGCCGGTTGACGCGGGACATGGCTCTTACTCCGTTGTGTCGATTGTCGTACCGGGATTGTCGTGGCGGCGGTTTGCCATCACCAGATCGATAAAATTTCGCAGGCGCGGTTCTTTCGGCGCGGCGATGATGTCCCGCGCCGGCCCCTCCTCGAGGATCCGGCCCTGATCCATGAAGGCGATGCGATCGGCGACGTTGGCGGCAAAGCCGATTTCATGCGTGACGACCAGCATCGTCATCCCGATCTCTGCCAGTGAACGCAGCACGGCGAGCACTTCGCCCACCAATTCCGGATCGAGTGCCGAGGTCGGCTCGTCGAACAGCATCAGGGCCGGATCCATCGCCAGCGCGCGGGCGATGGCCACCCGTTGCTTCTGCCCTCCGGAGAGCGCGTGCGGATGGCGGTCCATCCGGTCTGCAAGACCAAGCCGCGTCAGCAGTTCTTCGCCGCGCCGGATCGCCTCGGCCCGCGGCCGACCCAGCACCACCGTCTGCGGGCGCACTACGTTCTCCAGCGCCGTCATATGCGGCCAGAGATTAAATTGCTGAAAGACGATGCCGACCTGCGGACGCAGGGCGTCGATCTGGCGGCGGCTCTGGTGGCGCACGACGCCGCCCGGCGTCAGTTCGCGCCCCAACGGCTTGCCCGCCACCTCGATGAAGCCGTCGTCCGGCTGTTCGAGCCAGGTCAGGCAGCGCAACAATGTGCTCTTGCCGCATCCACTCGGGCCGATCAGCGCGACGATCTCGCCCGCATGCACATCGAGATACACCTGATCGAGCGCGATGACGCCGTGAAAGCGCTTGGTCAGCGCCGAGACGCGGAGGACGGGCGTCGCGCTCATCACGTCCTCCTGGCAACCAGAGAGAGGTAGCGGTCGGCGATCCGGTTACGGCTGACGGCTTCGGCCTGCACGGCTCCAACCCTGCGTTCCAGCCGCCTGGATATTTCCGCGATGACGACTGCCATAAGCCAGTAGATCGACGCGACCGCCGCGAACACCTCGAAGGGGGCGAAGGTGTTTCCCTGCACCACGAGGCTCTGGTAGGTGAGCTCCGGCACCGTGATGGAGGAAAGGACGGCCGACTCCTTCATCATGGTCAGCGTCATGTTGGTAGACGGCGGCACCAGGGCGCGCAGGATCTGCGGCGCCACCACGTGCCACATCGCACTCATTGGCGACATGCCGATGGCGCGCGCGCTTTCGAACTGGCCACGCGGCAATGCGAGAATCGCAGCACGCACGATCTCGGCATAATAGGCGCTGGCGAACAGCGCGAGTGCCGCGGTCCCGACCAGGGTCGCCGGCAGTCGGATGCCCCAAAACGGCAATCCGTAATAGACGACGAAGAGAATGATGATGAAGGGAATGTTGCGCAGGGTTTCGACATAGAAACCCGTAACGAGTCCCGGCAGCCAACCCGGCATCAGTGCGATCAAGGCAACCGCGATCCCCGCGGCATAGCCCATCACGAGCGCCGCAACCGAGACCTGGAGCGTCAGCCACGCACCCTGCAAGAGCAGCGGCCAGTAGTCGACCAGAACGGCGGGATCGAAATGCATCGCTTCAGGCCCGCGCCGTAGCGAAGCGGCTTTCCGCCACTCTGCCGGACAGGCTGATGACGAGATTGATCACGAGGAAGACGAGTGCCGAACCGATCATGGTCTCGAACGGCCGATAGCTGGCGCTGGCGATCTGCTGCGCTGTGCGCAGCACGTCGACGACGGTGATGACCGACAGAAGCGCGGTGCCTTTCACGACGATCGTCGCCTCGTTGATCAGCACCGGCACGATACGCCGGAACAGCTGGGGCAGCACGACCCTGAGCCAGATGGCATGGGGCGGGAGTCCGAGCGCCGTCGAAGCCTCGATCTGACCGACATCGATGGTGGCGAGGCCGCCGCGCATGCTCTCGCTGACGAAGACCATGCTGTTGAAGGCGATGGCCGAGACACCCGCCACTTCCGGCGAGAGGTCGAGACCGACCGCCGGCAGCACGTAATAGGCGATGAATATCTGGATCAGGAGCGGCGTGCCACGCACAAAGCTGATGACGACGGCGATGCACGCGTTGACGGCGGCGACCTTCAGCGAGCGGACGATGGTCAACGCGGTACCGAGCGCAAGGGCGAGCAGCATGATGATGACAGCCAGCCGGATGTTCACGGCCGCAGCACCGATCAGACGAGGCAGGATCGACAGCAGAAAGTCGAGCTTGAAGCCCATGGCACGGGCCTTTCATATCGGAAGATGCCTGGTCTCGCCGTTACCCCTTTGTCACCACGTCGATCGGCTACATTGCCCCGGGCGGCAGATAGTCTTGATCCGGGATCTTCATTTCGAAGCCGAACCATTTCTTCTGAAGGGCCGCGAGGCGGCCGTCGTCGCGCATCTTGCGGATCACCGTGGAAATGGCATCGCGCAGGTCCTTGTCGTCAGGCCGCGTCACCCAGGCGAGATAGGAGAAGCCGCCGTCCTGGGGCGTTGGTGCCAGCAGCTCGAAGACGTCAGGCTTTTCCTTGACCAGCGCGGCGAGGCTCGGCAGCGACTGGATCACGGCGTCGGCTTCGCCGCTGGCGAGAGCCACGTAACTTTCGGGGAAAGCGGTGAAGAGCTTCAGTTCCTTGAAGCCCGTCCCGCCTGCGGCCTTCAGCTTGGCATCGAGCGCACGCGCGACCGGTTCGGTCGACGACGCAAGCTGGGTTGCGACCACCTTGCCGTTGAGATCTTCCACCTTGGTGAGCTTGTCGCCCTTGCGCTTCATGGCGTAGGGCACGCCGTCGGCGATCGGCATCGTATAGGCGTAACGCTTGGCACGTTCCGCGTTGATGCCGACCGTGGTGGCGACAAAATCAAACTTGCCGGCCAGCACGCCCGGCAGGATCCCCTGCCAGGGCAGGTCGAGCTGGTTCAGCTTCTTGACGCCGAACTCCTTGACCACTTCGGCGAGAATATCGGAACCATAGCCAACGATCTTGCCATCCTTGACGAATTCGAAAGGAGGAAAGGCCGCTTCGGTGCCGACCGTCAGCTCGCCGGTTCGCTTGATCTTGTCCAGCGTCGTCTCGGCGAAGGCAGGCTGGCTCGCAACCAGCGCGAGGCAGGCGCCGCCCGCCAGAACGCCGAATATCGTACGATTGGTCTTCCGCATGGCTGATCCCTTCGTTGTCGATGTCCGCAAAATCTGCCGCCGCCTCAGGCAGGCGGCGCGTCGAAATAATTCGCCCTCACCGCCGCGCCGATCAGATTCACGATCAGGCGGCCGGCCGTGATGCAGGTGATCATGTTGACGTCGATGGACGGCGTGATCTCTACAATGTCCATGCCAACCACCCGCCCCTTGCGCACCAGGCCGTGAATGAGCTTGCGGACCTGATGAAACGTGAGGCCGCCCGGAGCCGGGCCCTCGACGGCAGGCATCACGGTCGGATCGAGGCCATCGGCGTCGATGGTGATGTAATACTGGCCACCCTCCGGAATCCGCTCGAGTACTGAATCGATGCCCTTGTCGTGCACCTCGAAGGCCGGAATGATGTTGGAGCCGTAGGCAGCCGCTGCCTCGACCTCTTCGGTCCGTGCGCTGCCCGAGGAGCGAATGCCGATCTGAAAGATCTCGCCAATGTGGGACATCTCGGACGCCCGCCGGATCGGGCTCGAGAGACCATCGCGAACGCCGTTCACTTCATCGCGCCAGTCGATATGGGCGTCGACCTGGATCAGCGTGATCGGACCATGGCCCTTGAAGGCGCGCAAAATCGGGATCGGGATGCCGTGATCGCCGCCGATGGTGATGGGCATGGCGCCTGCGGCAAGGATCTTGCTTACTGCTTCTTCAGCACGGATGGAATGGCTGCGGAGATCGGTCATATCGGCGGGCACGTTGCCGACATCGACCACTTTCAAGGCACGTCCGCCGTAGATCGGGCCGCCGACGTCAAAATCGTAGCGCTCCAGGCCGCGACAGATGCGATCGGTGACCGAGCGGACAGCATCGGGTGCGTTCGACTGATCGTTGGTGATCGCGGCGGCATGGTAGGCGCTGCCAAACGGAATGCCGAGGATGGCAATGTGCGCGTCGAGAGTGTCGAGATCGGTGCAAATGGGCGACCAGAGCAGGCTCTGGTGCTTGAGCGAAGGCGGCACCGTCAGGGGCAGAGCCATACGTCCTCCAGGTCACAGCAGGTTGGTGTTGCCGAACAAATCGGCATCTGACTGCCAAGCGAGCGGTCTGCGCATCGCCTGGGTGTTCAGCAACCGTAACGTGGACCGGACAACGCCCGGAATGACGTTTCCCGAAACCATGCTTGTAGGATCCGCAACATGAAGCACGTCGCGCCAGCACCCGTTCCGCATCTCACGGAGACTGATCTCAGGCTGTTGCGCATCTTTCGCGCCGTCGCCGAAGCGGGTGGCCTGACCGCAGCAGAAACCCAGCTCGGGATGGAGCGATCAACCATCAGCCGGCATCTGCTGGCGCTGGAAACGCGGCTCGGCAGCCGGCTCTGCTTTCGCGGTCCGACCGGGTTCGAGTTGACCGATTTCGGTCGCAAGGCGCTACAGGCCAGCATCGCAGCGTGCGACGCACTTGAGATGGTGCATCACGAGCTCAATCTGGCTCGCAACATTCTGTCGGGCGAGCTGAAGATCGGCATCGCCGACAACTGCCTGTCCAATCCGCATTGCCGGTTGGCGGACACGCTGGCCCAGTTTCGCGCTGCCGCCCCCAATGTCACCCTGAACGTTGCGATCGGCCTGCCAAGTTCGCTCGTCGAGGACGTGCTGGAGCGACGGCTGCATCTCGCCATCAGCGGGCAGCCTGCTGTCAACGGCAAGCTCGAATACGTCTCGCTGTTCACCGAGGAGTTCCGGCTTTACACGGCAGCATCCGGGCCGCTTGCGCTCGACGCCTTGCGCGACGGCGGTGTGGTCCTGGTGACGCGAACAAACGATCGACGCACACAAAACCTCGCTCGGCGGCTCCATATCAAGCAACACGCTGTCGCCTTCGGACTGGAAGCGGTCGCGACAATGCTGGTCGGCGGCGGGTTTGTCGGCTTCTTGCCGAGGCATTATGTCGAGATGCTGAGACCGATCCATCAATTGGAGGAAGTCTCGGGCGCCGAGGCGTTTCGCTATACGACCCAGTTCTCGCTGATCTCGGCGATCAACCGACCGCTTCCACCGAGTGGCCGGCTGTTGGCCAAACTGCTGACTGATCCAGAGAGCGCAACCTGAGCGAAGTCTCGGACTTGGCGTGCATCGCGGCAATCTCTTCAGCAATATCAGACAAAGCACCGTGACTTTGGGAAAGACGCTCGCGCTGCGCGACGACTAGAACGTGGACATGCCGTTCGAGCCGGAGGCCGTGCCATATCCGAATTACCAACCGCTGCTGCAACACCTGCGTTGATCGTCGACGCGCTGAAGGCGGTCGCCGGCAATCCGCCAAAGGTGCGCGCGAGCTTTGCCAAGGGCCGCTGCGTGCGCGGCACCTATACCCCGTCCGACCGCGCCGCAGAGATCACGCGATCGCTGAGCTTCACCAAGCCGTCGCGCGTGCTGGCGCGTTTCTCCGTCGGCGGCGGCAATCCCAAGGTAGCGGATACCAACAACCTCGTGCTGCGCGGCTTCAGCTTCAAGCTCGGCGACGATCATCATCGCTCCGACATCGTGATGGAAAGCGCTCCGGTGCATTTTGCAAGGACGCTCGACCAGATGCTGGCCTTCCTCAAGGCGCGCATTCCGGGACCGGACGGCAAGCCGGACATGGCGACCATCAAGGCCTTCTCCGCCGCCAATCCCGAAACGCTGCATCAGGCGAATTACATCGCCGCGCGGCGGCTGCCCGGAAGCTTTGCCGGCACGACCTATTGGGGCGTGCACGCCTTTCCCGCGACCAATGCGAAGGGCGAAACGCGGTTCATCAAGTTCAAGGTCGCACCTGTCGGCGGTGACGTCACGCTGAGCGAGGACGAAGCCAAAGCGAAATCCGCCGACTTCCTGCACGATGATCTTGCGCGGCGGATCGCAGCAGGCGACGTCCGCTTCAACGTGATCGCCCTGCTCGACCGTCCCGGCGACCCCACCATGGACGTGACCATGCGCTGGCCGGATGAGGACAATCGCGAGGAGGTGCGGCTGGGGACGATCGTCGTCACCAGCTTTGAGGCCGACGACACTTGCGATGCGTCAATCTTCAATCCGGCCAATCTCGCCGACGGCATCGGCCATCCGCCCGACGAAATCTTTGCGGCGCGCCGCGCGGCCTATGCGATTTCGCTGGCGAAGCGCCGTTAGTCTAGGTCTACTCGTCCGGGCCGCCCTGCGCTTCGCGGCGCCACGCGCCCGGGCTGACGCCGACCATGGACGAGAACACCCGCGTGAAATGGCTCTGATTGGCAAATCCGGCCGACATCGCGATCTCGGACAACGGCAGATCGCGAACCGTCATCAGTTGCTTGGCCGCCTTGACGCGCTGGCGGAGCAGCCATTGATGCGGCGGCAGGCCGGTGGAAATCCGGAACGCGCGTGAGAAGTGGCTGACCGACAGGCCGAGCTCGGCTGCGACCTGCTGCAACGCGACCTTTCCGGTCAGATCGGACTCGAGCCGATCGCATGCGCGCTTCACCTGCCACGGCGCGAGGCCGCCGCGGTTCGGCTCCGCGCCCGGCTTCAGTCCGCCATAGGTCTGGGCGACGTGGGCGGTGAGCGCCAGCATCATGTGATCGACGAAAAGCTGATTGGTCTCGTCCGGCCGGCGCAGCCCTTCCTGCAACGAGGCGCCGATATGACGGATGACCCCGTCGTCATGACCGACGCCGGGCTCGTAGCTGAGCTCGCCGATTCGCGGCACACCGGGCTGCCTGGCGATGTCGCTCAGCGCCGAACGCGGCAAATAGAAAAACAGCGAGTGAAACGGCTTGTCGATCACGTAGCGCGGATCGCGCTTGAGGTCGTAGAGATAGGTTGCGCCCGCACGGACATCGGTCTTGGCGACGCAGCGGCCCCGCTCCCAGCATTCGCAATCCGGATAGTCGCGAAATTTTAGGCTGACGAGATAGGCATCTTCCGCGGGCAGGGAGCCGGAGAGATCCGCCGTCGGATCGTCATTCCGAGCTTCGGTGACCGCGAGTTCGGCGCTGCGGAGTGAGCGCGTGATCAGCGATGGTGCATCCCTCGAATGCAAAGGACGCCCGAGCCTCTGTCCGTACACACCCGCTTGTGTCATGTCGCTCAATCCATCCGTGAAAGGCATTTCGCCGCCGCCAGCCCTCCGATGCCGATGCATTATCGGAAATCGCCGCGCGCCGGTCCAGCTTCGCCGCATCAACATGAAGGTGTTGTGGCAGGCCGCCTCACCTATCACGGCAAGACGATTTTCAGAGTAATTTCAGCGTGATTTCACAGGCGTGGCATCGCGAAGGACAGCCACCTAAGCCGGTGCGGCAAATCGCTGGGCGATTTCATCGTGCGTTCTTGAAACCATTCGCA
The DNA here is from genome assembly GCF_000938255.1 of Bradyrhizobium sp. LTSP849. Lineage (GTDB taxonomy): Bacteria > Pseudomonadota > Alphaproteobacteria > Rhizobiales > Xanthobacteraceae > Bradyrhizobium. The sequence continues at coordinate 78,537 of NZ_JYMR01000052.1, forward strand.
GCACAAGGCGCGCTCGCGGCCCGCGCAGCCTCAGGCCGACCATTCCTCGCCCCAGACCTGCACGACATGGCCGGGCGACACTTCGCGATATTGCCGGACCGGCGGCTGGTAATCCGGCGCGCGCACCGGGCTTCTGATCTCGTCGTTGGCGACCTCGCGCTTGGTGCCGCGGCGCGCGGGGTCAGGCACGGGTACGGCGGCCATCAGCTTCTTCGTGTAGGGATGTTGCGGGTTGCCGAACACAGCTGCGCGCGGGCCGATCTCGACGATCTCGCCGAGATACATCACCGCAACGCGGTGGCTCATCCGCTCGACCACCGCGATGTCGTGGGAAATGAAGAGATAGGCCAGCCCCATGCTGGCCTGAAGATCGAGCATGAGATTGACAACCTGCGCCTTGACCGAGACGTCGAGCGCGGAGACCGCCTCATCCGCGACGATCAGCTTCGGCCCGAGCGCGAGCGCACGTGCGATGCAGATGCGCTGGCGTTGGCCGCCGGAGAATTCGTGAGGAAAGCGCGCCGCCATGTCAGCGGTCAGGCCGACGCGCGTGAGGAGATCGGCGACCTTCTCTCGCGCCTGCGCGGCGGTAGCGAGCCCGTTGGCCAGCAGCGGTGCGGCGATCGCCGTTCCCACCGACATGCGCGGATTGAGGCTTGCGAACGGATCCTGGAACACGATCTGCATGTGCTTGCGGAAATCGCGCAAGGTGCGGCCATTCATGGCCAGCACATCCTGACCGTCTATCAGCACCGTGCCGGTGTCCGGCTCGATCAACTTGAGGATGGAGCGGCCCGTGGTGGACTTTCCGCAACCGGATTCGCCGACCAGCGCCAGCGTCTCGCCGGCACGCAGAGTGAAGGAGACGTTCTCGACCGCATGGACGCGGCCTGAGACTTTTCCGAACAATCCCGAGCGGATCGGAAAGCGCGTGGTGAGGTTGGACACTTCGAGCAGCGGCCGCTCGGCGGTCGACACCGTATCCGGTGTCTCCGTCGGCTCGTCCGAGGTGCCCGTCACCTTGTCGACGATCGGAAAACGCATCGGCCGCGGGCGGCCGCCCATCGAGCCGAGGCGCGGCACCGCCGCGAGCAGCGCGCGGGTGTAGGCGTGTGACGGCGAGGCGAAGATGCGCGCGGTGGCGTCGGTCTCAACCGCCTGCCCGCCATACATCACCACGGTGCGGTCCGCGATCTCGGCCACCACACCCATGTCATGGGTGATGAAGAGGATCGACATCCCCTCCTCCTGCTGGAGCTCCTTCAGCAGCTCCAGGATCTGGGCCTGAATGGTGACGTCGAGCGCAGTGGTCGGCTCGTCCGCGATCAGGAGTTTCGGCTTGCAGGCGAGCGCCATTGCGATCATCACGCGCTGGCGCATGCCGCCGGAAAAGCGATGCGGATGCTCGTGGAAACGCGATTTCGCCGCGGGGATGCGGACACGATCGAGCAGGCGCACGGTCTCGGCCTCCGCCGCCGCGCGCGACAGGCCGCGATGCTGGATCAGCGCCTCTGCAATCTGGAAACCGATGGTGAGCACCGGATTGAGGCTCGTCATCGGCTCCTGGAAGATCATGGCAATTTCGTTGCCACGGATATCCTTCATGCTTGCTTCGGGCAGCATCATGAGATCGCGGCCCGCAAGCATGACGCGGCCCTCGATGCGGCCGCTCTCCTTCGGAATGAGCCGCATAATGGAGAGCGCACTGACGCTCTTGCCCGAGCCGGACTCGCCGACGATCGCGACCGTCTCTTTGGCGGCGATGTCGAACGAGACGTTGCGGACGACGGGGATCCATTGCCGCTCGCGCAGGAACGACGTAGTCAGGCCGGCGACCGACAGCACCGGCGCTTGAGCCTCGGCAACGACTTGATCAGCTCCGCTTGCGCCCATGCTCATGCGAGTGCCCTAATAGCCGCGATCACGGTCGACGCGCCCCGGCAGATCCTCGCCGCGGCGGTGACGCGCGATGGTGTCGAGCACGTAGTCGACGGCCGTCTCCGGCTTCGTCGTGCTGGCGATATGCGGCGTCAGAAGAATGCGCGGATGGCCCCAGAACGGATGGCCCGCAGGCAGCGGCTCGGGTTCGGCGACATCGAGAACGGCCGCCGACAGCACGCCGCTGTCGAGCGCCGCGATCAGGTCGGCCTCGACCAGATGTCCGCCCCGCCCGACATTGAGCAGCCGCGCGCCATGCGGCAAACGCGCGAACAGGCCGGCGTTGAGGATGCCGCGCGTCTCTGGTGTGAGCGGCAGCAGGCAGACCAGAATGTCGGTCTGCGCGAGGAAATCCGGCAGCGCGTCCGCGCCCGCATAGCAGGTGACGCCTTCGATGCTGCGCGGCGAGCGATTCCAGCCGAGCAGCGGAAAGCCGAACGATTTGAGTCGCTCGAGCACGGCCTGTCCGAGCAGACCGAGCCCCATCACCCCGACGCGCCGCTCCCCGGTGTGCGTGACCGCGAGTTCGCGCCAGACCTGCTCCCGCTGCTGGGCGATGAACTGGACGAGATCGCGATGCAGCGCCAGCACGGACATGCAGGCATATTCGACCATGCGCTCGGTGATGCCCGGCTCCAACATGCGGACGAGCGGAACATGAGGCGGAAGCTTGGTGATATCGAACTGGTCGACGCCCGCACCGACCGAAAAGACCAGCTCGAGATTGGGGAACGTCACCGCGATGTCGTCCGGCGGCTGCCAGGCCACCAGATAGCGCACCGCCAAGGGATCACCGAGATCGGGCCAGAGCCGGAACGGCAGGTCGGGCGCACGCTCCGCGAAGAGCCGCGCCCATTCAGCGCCGCGAACCAGATTGGCCTTGTAGAGGACTGTCATCTCGCGAACCGCCGCTTCTAGAACGGGCTGACCGGCGCGAGCCGGCGGCCGTCGATCATGCGCTTGTGGCTATAGGCCGCCGGGTCGACCAGCGGCGTCGAGCCGGTCACGATGTCGGCGGCGAGCTTGCCCGCCGCAGGGCCAATGCCAAAGCCGTGGCCGGAGAAGCCGGTCGCGAGGAAGAAGCCGGGCAAGGCGTCGACCGGCGAGATCACCGGAATGGTATCCGGCGTGCAGTCGATCGTACCGCCCCAGGCCTCGGCGATCTCGATGTCCTTCAATTCAGGATTCGACTTGATCAGCGAAGCGAGTGCCGGATTGACCAGCGACATGTCCGGCGCGGGATCGCGTACGCGCTCGGTCTCGAATGGCGACGGCTTGTCAAAGCCCCAGCTCGTGCCGCGCATGAGCTGGTCGAAGAACGACTTGCCGAACGACATCTTCAGACCATTGCGACGATGCAGATAGGTCGGCCAGAAGGTCCAGGCGTAACGGAACAGATCGGGCGACAGCTCTACCGTACCGCGGTTGCGTAGCGCCAGCGTAAAACCACCGTCGAGGCGGCGGCGGATACAGTAGAAATCGGTGCCGAGTGCGCCGGATGTGATCTCGGGTCCCGGCGTGGTCCGGCATGCGGTGGCGTTGACGAGACCGATCGGCAGCTCGATGCCGTGGCGGCGGCAGAACAGCGACGACCACGCCCCGCCCGACAGCAGCACGGATTGCGTTTGAATGGTCCCCTTCTCGGTGACGACCGCACTGACGCGCCCGCCTTGCGTCTCGAGCCCACGCGCAGCGCAGCCCTGGTGAATAGTGACGCCGTGTTTTCGCGCGGCGGTCGCAAGCGCCGGCACGGCCATCGACGGCTCGGCGCGCCCATCGCTCGGCGTGTGCAGGCCGCCGACCCATGTCTCGGCATTGCCGGGCAGGCGCTCGGCGATCTCGGCCGGCGTCAGGACCGTGGAGTGAACCTGCTGCTCGCGCGCCATCGCCGCCCAGCGCTCCCAGCCGGCGAGTTCGTCCTTGCTCTTGGTCAGGAACAATACGCCGGTGCGGCGGAAGCCGGCATCGACGCCGGCGTCGTTCTGCATGTCGTCCCACAGCCGCAGCGCCTCGCGGGCAAGCGGGAGCTCCTCTCGCGCACGGCCCTGCTGGCGGCACCAGCCCCAGTTGCGGCTCGACTGCTCGCCGCCGACATGCCCCTTCTCGACCAGCGCGACGGAGAGACCCTTTTTCGCCAGATGATAGGCCGCGGAGACGCCGATGACACCGCCGCCGATGACGACGACGTCCGCCTGCGCCGGCAGGCGTTCGTCGCTGTTTATACGGTTGAGCGGCGGGGACATCGGACACTCCTGGTATTCAGTTCAATCGAAGCAAGTTTGTCGATCATGGGATGTTCATCCGCGGATCGAGCGCGTCGCGCAGGCCGTCGCCGAGGAAGTTGAAGCTCGTCACGGCAAGCGTGATCGCGAGGCCCGGCGCAATCGCAAGCCAGGGCGCGCTGGTGAGATAGATCTGCGCGTTGTTGAGCATGTTGCCCCAGCTCGCGGCCGGCGGCTGGATGCCGTAGCCGAGATAGCTGACATAGGATTCGAGCAGGATTGCCTGGGCAACGTTCAGCGTTGCCGCCACCACGATCGGCGCAATCGCGTTGGGCACCAGCTCGCGGAACATGATCCGCAGGTTCGACGAACCGAACGCGAGAGCTGCGACCGCGAATTCGCGCTCGCGCAGTGAACGGACCTGGGCCTCGACGATGCGGGCGACGCTCATCCATGCGGTCGCCGCAATCAGCACGGTGGTGGTGACGGGGCCGGGCTCGGTGAGCGCGGCGAGTGCAAGCAGGAGAAAGATCGTCGGAAAACACAGCACGGCATCAACGAGCCGCATCAGCACCGCGCCGACCACGCCGCCATAGAACCCGGCGAAGGCGCCGACCACGATGCCTACCGCCATCGCCATCACCATCGCGACGATACCGACCGAGAGCGACACGCGTCCGCCCATCATCAAGCGCGCCAGCACGTCGCGGCCGAGTTCGTCCGTGCCGAGGATATGCGCGCCCGCAAACGGCGGCGCGAACCGCTTCATGATGTCGATATAGGTGTCGTCGAACGGCAGCAGATACGGGCCGAACGCCGAACCGAGGACAAGGACCAGGATGATCACGGCACCCGCGAGTGCGAGCCGGTGCCGCCGGAATCGACGCCACGCCGCCTGGCCGGGCGCGGGCTGGTCCGTGGAGAGGGCCGCAATCGTCATCGGCTAGCCCACCCGGATGCGCGGATCGACGACGGCATAGAAGATGTCGGCCAGCAGCGAGCCGATCAACACCATGATCGCCGAGAACATTAGAATGCCCATCACCACGGGATAGTCGCGATAGCCGATCGAATCGAGGAACAGCCGGCCCATGCCCGGCCAGGTGAACACGGTCTCGGCCACCAGCGCGCCGCCAAGCAGCGTCGGAAACTGGAGGCCCGCCACCGTGATCATCGGCAGCAGCGCGTTGCGCAGAGCGTGCACGGTGAGGATGCGCCATTCCGGCATGCCCTTGGCCCGCGCGGTGCGGATGTAGTCCTGGTTGATCACCTCGAGCATCGAGGAGCGCATGAAACGGCCCCACATCGCGGTCTCGACCAGCGCCAGCACCAGCGCCGGCGCAATCAGATGATGCAGCAGGTCGAGCAGCGAGCCGTCGCCGACGGTTTCGCGGTTACCGGCCGGCAGCCAGCCGAGCTTCACCGAGAACACGTAGATGGTGACGAGGCCGAACCAGAAGGTCGGGATCGACAGCGCGACCATGGCGCCGACGGTTGCCAGCGTATCGAACAACGAATAGCGGCGTAGCGCGCCGAGTATGCCGATCCAGCAGCCGAGCAGGACTGCGATGATGGTCGCCGTCGCCATCAGCTCCAGCGTGGCGCCGAGATGCGACGAGATCACGGTCAGCACCGGCTCGCCATCGCGGTAGGAGCGGCCCCAATCGCCCTTGAGCATGCGGCCGAACCAGTCGAGATACTGGATCGGCAGCGGGCGATCGAGCCCGAGCTGTTTGGTGACGCGGTCGAGATCCTCCTGCGTCATCTGCGCGGAGGCCGCGAATTGCGAGAGCGGACCGCCTGGCGCCAGATGCAGGATGGCAAAGCCGATCGCGGAGACGATCACCAGCAGCATGATCGCCTGCGCCAGGCGATTGGCGACGTAACGGGCCATCTCAGGCGATCCCGCGGACCGGATGCATCAGGCCCAATACCACTCGCGGATGTTCCAGCAATTGATCGACATGTTGATGTTGGGGCGGAAACCCTGGAGCCCCTCCTTCACGCCTTCGGCGATGAAGCCCTGGAACAGCGGCAGGATGGCGAGGTCGTTGCGGACGAGCTTTTGCAGATCGCCATAGGTGGTCTTGCGCTGCGCGAGATCGAACTGCTTGGCGCCTTCGGCAAGCAGCCGGTCGGCTTCCGCGCTCTGATATTGATAGGTGTTGTAGCCGCGGCCGCCCTTGGCGGGAATGGCGCCGGAGCCGAAGCGCGGCGTCACATCGGGGTCGCTGCCAAGCATGAAATTCACCCCCACGATCACCGAGTTGAACTTCGACTGCTGCCAGAAGTCGCCCCAGATCACCGCCGCCGGCATGTTGTTGACGCGCATCGTCGCACCGATCGCGCGCCAGTCCTGGATCAGGAGTTGCTGGGTCTGCTCGCGCACGGCGTTGCCTGATGTCGTCGAATTGGTGAATTCGAGCTTGACGCCGCCCTTCTCGCGCACGCCGCCTGCGCCGCGAACCCATCCCGCGGCATCGAGCAGCGCATTGGCTTTTGCGGGATCAAATTTATGTTGCGGCAGGCCCTGCTGGAACGACCAGGCCTGCTGTGGCACAAAACTCTCGGTCTGCGTCGGCAGGCCATAATTCAGCGCATCGATGATCGCCTGCTTGTTGATCGCGAGATACAGCGCCTCGCGTACAGTGCGGTCGGTGAAGGGACCGAAGTCCAGGTTGGGTGCGATGTGCTCCACCGAAGACGTCGAGGAGACCACGATCTTGCGGCCCTTCAGCGTCTTCGCCTCCTGCACGAAGTTCGGCAGGATGCCTGCGAGGCCTGTGTAATCGACCTGACCAGTGCGGAACTGGGTGTAGAGAACGGTGAGGTCCGGGATGTATTTGAAGACCACCCGTTCGACGTAAGGCCCCTTGCCGTGGTAGCCGACATGGGCATTCAACAGGATGTGGTCGCCGGGCACGCGCTCGCCCCAGCGGAACGGTCCTGTCCCTACGGGCGCGTTGTGGAATGGCGACGAATTCGGATCCGACGCCTTCTCCAGGATATGTTTGGGCACGATGAAGGTCAGCGATCCCAGAATCGACATGTAAGGCGAATAGGCAGCCTCCATCCGCCAATGGATCTCGTCGGGCGCGACGACCTTGATGTCCTTCACCAGGTTATGGCCGACACGACTACGCGCACGGAAGTCCGGATTGTTGTTCAACTCGAGGGTGAACTTCACGTCGTCGGCCGTGAACGGCGTACCGTCGTGCCATTTCACGTCGCTGCGCAGCTTGATCTTCCATGTCAGGCCGTCGGCCGACAGGCCGCCATTCTCGATGGTCGGGACTTCGCGCGCGAGGTCGGGAATGAACTTGCCGTCGGGATCGATGAACCAGAGCGGCGAGAACACCTGCCACCAGACGCCCTGATCGACCTCGATGCCGGGCATCAGCGGATGGAAGACCGTCGGCTCCTGCGACAGCGCCGCAATCACCTGCCCGCGCGGCTTGTCCGGCGGATTGGAGGGGCGTTCAGTCTGGGCGAAGGCGTTGCCTGCAAGGCTCCATCCCGCCGCGGCGCCCGCCCCGAGCTGGACAAACTGACGGCGATTCGGAATGCCGAGTTGCAGTGCCCCAACGCCGAGCTTGCCGGTGTCGTCTGCCATGACCACTCTCCGTTGTCGCACGCGGCACCGTCTCCCGCGCCCCCAAAACCCCGGCAAGGGGACAGGAGTGGGCTTTAGTGCTTCTAAATTTTTCTACCAAAAGTTCATCACGACTAAATACAGCTGTCAATCGGATTGCTAGGATGCGCGACGTTTTCACTCTGACTGAGCGCCGCCGGCCATTCCGGCGGCGAGGCAATGCATGGGAGAGCGACATGGATGGTCGCGGCGACACGAGCGGTCCGAAGGACGCTCCGACGATCGACAGCGACGAGGCGAGCGACCAGCGCCTCGGCGAGACCGTGCGGCTGCTGCGTCAGCGTGCCGGTCTCTCGATCCAGGACGTCGCCAACAAGACCGGCCTCTCCAACGGCATGATCAGCCAGCTCGAACGCGCGCGCGCCATGCCGTCGATCCGCACGCTACGCCTGCTCAGCATCGCGCTCGAAGTGCCCATCTCCTATTTCTTCGAGACCAGCGATCCAGCCGCCGACGTGCAGCGCTACATCGTGCGCAAGAACAACCGGCGCCTGCTGCGGCTCACAGCCAGCGGCGTCGTCAAGGAAGCGCTGACGCCGGAAGGCACGGGCCAGCTCGAGCTCTATGACCTCACGCTCAATCCCGGCGCCTCGTCCGGCACCGATTTCTTGCAGCACACCGGCGAGAAGGCCGGCTACATCCTGTCCGGAAGCCTGCGGCTGTGGCTCGACAACCAGGCCCATCTGTTAGAGGCCGGCGACAGTTTCCGCTTTCCGAGCATCGTACCGCACATGTTCGACAACCCGACCCAGCAGGCGGCGCGCGTGATCTGGGTCACAACACTGCAACAGACTGATTCGCCCGCAGGTTGAAGCGCCCCGCCGCCGTCCGGCAGCGCCCGAAATTGTCCCTCGACGGAGCGGCACGGAATCGGTAGCTCACATGAAGCCGGACTCCTCGGCAGGGCGGCCGGGGCAATCCGCGGCTGACGTGTTTGGTATGAGACCATGAAACCCAGGGGGCTTCTGACACTCGCGATGGCCGCGCAAGTCGTCGTGACCGCTGTGGCTCTCGTCGCCTCCTATGCTGTCGCCAGCGGGTTTGGCATCGCCCAGCTCGTTGCCCTGCTGGCGAGCGCCGCTGTTGCGGTGCTGCTCGCACGGCTCTGCGCACGCTCGATCGAGCTATCGCAGGACAAGGGCATCGCCATGCAGCTGGCCGAGCAGGCGCAGACGCGCGCGGACAGCGCACAGATGACGCAAGCCGTCATCAAGACCGCGCTCGATGCCTTCGTTCAGACCGACGAAACCGGAATTGTGCTGGAGTGGAGCCTTCAGGCCGAAGCCCTGACCGGATGGTCGCGGCAGGAGGCCATCGGCGCCGATGTCGTCGACCTCCTGATCGCCGAGCCGCTCCGCGCGGGCTTTCGGCAACGCATGATGCGGCTCTTGCCGGAATTGTCGGACACCCCGATCGGCATCCGCTTCGAAGCAAGCCTGCGGCACCGGAACGGCGACGAGATCCTGATCGAGGCGTCGAGCGCGGTGCTCCGCCTCGGCAGCCGCACCATGATCAACAACTTCGTCAAGGACGTGACGCAAAAGCGCGCCGCCGAGGAGCAGTTGATCCAGTCCCAGAAGATGGACGCGATCGGCCAGCTCACCGGCGGCATCGCGCATGAATTCAACAACATGCTCACGGTGATCACGGGCACGATCGAGATCCTTGCCGACGCCGTGAAGGACGACCCGCCGCTCGCAACCATCACCAAGCTGATCAGCGAGGCGGCCGACCGCGGCGCCGCGCTGACATCGAGCCTGCTCTCCTTTGCGCGAAAGCAGGCGCTGCTGCCGGCCGAGATCGACGTCAACGAACTGCTCGAAGAGCTCGCAAAGCTGCTGCTGGCGACCTTCGACAAGAAGATCGAGATCGTGACGAAGCTCGACGGCAAGATCTGGCTCGCCTTCGCCGACCGCGGACAGCTCAGCTCGGCGCTACTCAACCTCGCCATCAACGCCCGCGATGCGATGTCCGATGGTGGCAAGCTCACGCTGACGACACGCAACGTCGTGTTCGGCGTCCGCGAAGCCGTCGCGGTCGGCGCCGGCTATGCCGGCGACTATGTCGAGATCGAGATCGCTGATAATGGCACGGGCATGCCGCAAGCCATTGTCGAGCGGATCTTCGATCCGTTCTTCTCGACCAAGGAGGTCGGCAAGGGCACGGGGCTCGGGCTCAGCATGGTGTTCGGCTTCGTCAAGCAGTCCGGCGGCGGCATCAAGGTCAGCTCCGCGGAAGGCCGCGGCACGACATTCATGATCTACCTGCCCAAGGCCGAGAGCAGCACGCTTCGCCCGACCGGTTATGACCAACGCAAGGTCGTGGGCGGGACGGAAACCATCCTTTGCGTCGAGGACGACCGCGACGTCCGTCAATATGTCACCGTCCAGCTCAAGAGCCTCGGCTACAAGGTCCTCCCCGCCGCCAACGCGACCGAAGCGCTCGCCATCGCGGCCGAAGGGACACCGTTCGACCTGCTCTTCACTGACATCGTGATGGCCGGCGGCATCAACGGGCGCGAGCTCGCCGAGCAAATGGTGGCAGCGCGCCCCTCCCTGCGTGTCCTCTTCACATCGGGCTATGCCTATGACTCGCCGCACGCGCAGAGCCGCGCCACAGCGGGCGCGCCGCTTCTGACCAAGCCCTACCGCAAGGCTGAGCTTGCGCGCATGCTGCGCCGCTCTCTCGACACCGCCGTCGATTCCGTCGGCGATCCGATCCCGACGCCCTATTCGGTGCAGGCCGAGGCCGAGGGCTTCCTGCGCAAGCAGTCGTCGGACGACAGCGCTGCGACACGATCGCGAAAATAAGCGGCTCCCTGCGCCTCTAGCTCACCCGCCGCCTCAGCGTCGCCGACGGCGTCTCGCCGAATTTTTCGCGATAGGCGCCGGCCATGCGGCCGAGATGGGTGAAGCCGAGATCGAAGGCAATGTCGGTGATGGAGGCGCCGGGCGCGGCGTGCAAGAGCCGTGCGTGAAGATGCGCCAGGCGAATGTCGAGCAGCATTTCCGAGATCGACAGGCCAAAGTGACGGCGGAAACCGAGTTGCAGCGCGCGGATGCCGATGCCGGAGGCACAGGCGAGTTGATCGAGATCGAGCGGCTCGATGGCGTTGGCTTCGAGACAATCCCGCGCGGCGCGCAGTGCGCGCGGCAGCCGTTCCGCTCTGCCGGAAAAGGTCGTGATTGCATCTGACAGGTCGTGCCGCTGGCCGTTGAGGAGATGATCGAGCAGCGTCTCGCGCCAATCGGCGACGGCTACTGCCGGGAGCCTGCCCGCGGGGCCAAGACGTTCGGCAAGCGTCATCAACTCATCGAGTCCTGCGCACAGGCTGCGCGCGGCCGGCGCGTTGAGATCGATGGCCGAATCGAATTCGACCGCACCTGCGGACTTGCCGGAGAGCGCCGCGGCGCGCTGCTCCACCATGCGGCGGTCGAGCAGCAGGATGAGCTGGGCGCAGTCGTGCCAGACCATCCGGGTCGGCACTGTCGGCGAGAGCAGTGACGCCACCGCTCCGGGCGACGTTGCGAAATCCTGGCTGCCGGCACGAATTTTCGTCGATCCCCTCAGTGGAATCTGCACCAGGAAAAAGCTCTCCAGGCAGCCTGGATCGATCGTGACCGAGCCGCCATAGGCGACGTAGTTGATGGAAAAGCCGTCAAAGGTGGCGCAATTGTGCCTCGCGTAAAAGCCGGCGGCCCTGGCCCGAAGCGGCTGCAAATCATGTGGGCAGAAGATGCGGCCGATCTGCTCCGCCGCCTCGTCGACGTCGCCTGTCGAGACGCGGGCGAAGTCCGCAAGCCTGATGGCCTGGGAACGGTTCGCGCTCATCTCCAGCTCGGCTGCAGACATCGTCGACCACGCTTCGCGTTGCGGAATTATTTTAAACCTATAATAGTTTCCGGTCCCCCGAAAGAGCCCAGTCGCAAAAACGTCGTGCCGCACCGCACCGGACGTGTCCGGATTCGTTTGGCGGATAGACAGCGCCCGGCCGCTATCCGATGCTCCCTCAGCCGGGATCCATATGGAGGCGAGCCATGACTGCACTCGAAAAGGGCATTACCGCGAACGGTACGGGCTATGACGGCAAGAGCTGGAATATTCTGGGCCAGGTCTATTTCCCAAAAGCCGTCACCGACTCCACCTTCGCGTTCGAGACCAACAGCGAGCCCGGCCAGTTCGTGCCGGTGCACATTCATCCGACCCAGGACGAATTCATCCTGGTGCAGGAAGGCACGCTCGACCTCAAGCTCGACGGCAAATGGGTCAAGGCCCATGCCGGCGACCTCGTGCGCCTGCCGCGCGGCATCCCGCACGGCTATTTCAACAAATCCGACAAACCGGCACGCGCGCTGTTCTGGGTCTCGCCGATGCAGAAGCTGGAAGCGTTGTTCAACCAGCTCCACAATCTGGCCGACCCCGCCGAAGTCGTGCGCATCTCGGCCCTGCACGAGGTCGACTTCCTGCCGCCCGAAGCCAACGATTAGACGGCCGGCCTCCTCGTCCATTTCAGCTGCTTGCGGTCGCGCGTTGCGGCCGAATGCGGCCGCTTGCGCCCAAAGACAACCTCGATTGCGAGCAGTCCCATGGTCAGCCCAAAGCATGTCTGCGTGATTGGCGCTGGCGTCTCCGGCCTTGCCGCCGCAAAGGCATTCGCCACCCGCGGTCACCTCGTCACCATCGTCGAACGCAGTACCGATCTCGGCGGCGTCTGGGAGCCGGCACGCTCCTATCCGGAGGTGCAGACCCAGAGCCCCAAGGATCTCTACCGCTACACCGACCGCGCCATGCCGGAGGCCTATCCGGAATGGCCGACCGGGCCGCAAGTCCATGCCTATCTCACCGACTACGCGAGGGACTTTGGCCTTGACCGCATGCTGCGTCTCGGCACCAGCGTCGCGGGCATGGAGCGCCGCACCGACGGCAAGCCGGGCTGGTTGCTCACGCTTTCCGACAACAGCGGCGCGACCTCGAAGGAGGATTTCGACTTCGTCGCGGTCTGCACGGGCCAGTTTAATGAGCCGCGGGGACTGGATTGTGCCGGCCAAGACGATTTCCTGGCGCAGGGCGGACAGATCCTGCATTCGTCGAAATACAACGACCCTGCGCTGGCGAAGGGCCGCCGCGTCGTCGTGCTCGGCGGATCGAAATCGGCAACCGACATCGCGGTGAATGCGGTGAAATCGGGCGCACGCGAGGTGACAATCGTGATGCGCGAGCGGATCTGGCGCATCCCGTATTTCATCGGCGGGCTCGTGAACTTCAAGCGCATCCTCTACATCCGCGCCCAGGAGGACATGTTTCCGGGCTGGGGTGCGAGCGCGATTGCACGGCTGGCCCATCGCATCGCCGCGCCCCTCGTCTGGGCCAACTGGCGCGGGCTCGAAAGCCTTTTGAAGGTGCAGCTCAAGCTGAAGCGATGCAACATGGTGCCCAAGGAGCGGATCGAGGACGGCGTCAACTGCTCGGTGCCGATCGCAACGCCCGGCTTCTATCCGATGGTGGCCGACGGCCGCATCAAGGCGGTGTTCGGCAGCTTCGATCACTATGAAGGCAACAGCATCGTCATGAGCGGCGGCGAGCGCATAGCGGCCGACGTCGCCGTGCTCGCGATCGGCTATAAACTCGGCGTGCCCTTCCTGCCGGGGGCGTATCAGGCAAAGCTGGTCGATGCGGACGGGCAGTACCGGCTCTATCGCCTGATCGCTAATCCCGATCTGCCGGAGCTGGGCTTCGTCGGCTTCAACTCGTCGTTCTGCACCGTGCTCTGCGCCGATCTCGCCGCCAACTGGCTGGTCCGCTACGCCGATGGCCAGCTCGCTCGCCAGCCAACGACACAACAGATGCGCGACAGCATCGAGATGATGCTGCACTTCAAGCGCGTCGAACGGCCGGCCGCGAGTGTCTATGGCGGCCTGTGCATCGCGCCGTATCACTACCGCCATTTCGACGAGCTGATGGCTGACATCGGCGCCAAGGAACAGAAGCGCGGCGGGCTCGCTGGGCGCTTCCTGCCGCCGGATGCGGATGCCTATGCGAAGTTCCTGGCTTCGGCGCCGGAGTACCGGGCGGCGTGAAGCCACCCTAGTTGGTGATGCGGGCTTCGTTGACCGCGTGATTGAACATCGCGTTTAATGCGGCCGTGATGTCGGCTGGCGTGTTCGCGGTGTAGAAGAAGCCCGGCGAGGCGCAGTTTTGCAGGCTCGTCGGAATATTCGGGATGTTCCAGTTGGCGTAATCGTCCTCATCGCCAGCGAAGGACGTGTTGACGGGGTCGATCTTCTGGTAGGGAATGTAAAGTACCGAAATGATGATGCCGCGCTTCTTCAGCGGCGTGCACGACGTGGTCGGATCGATCGTCGTAGCGTGGTTGCTGCCGGACCAGGAGCCGTTGGGAACGCCTTTGACCTGCGGATCCTGTGCGCCGTCGGTCACGAGGAAGACGTAGGGTAATGTGTTGGTCGACGCGCTGCCGTCGCCGACGCTCTTGATCAGGTCGTTCACGTTCGACAGCGCCGTATCGATATGCGTGCCGCCCGAGCCGAGATCCGTGCTCATATTGGTATCGAGCAGGGTCGCCAGATTCGCAGCCGCATAGTTGATGGTCGAAGGATTGGTCGTCGAACCGTTGATGCTGCTGGTCAGGCCATAATACGCATAGGCATACCGGATGAAGGGATAGAGACCGATCCGGAACTGGTTCGCCACCTTCTCGGTATTGTTCGCCGTGACGAACAGCTGGTTGACCGCAGAGCCGACGGCATCCAGACGCAACTGAATGCAGGAATCGGTCCCGTCAGTCGGACAGTTCGCCACCGTCGTGAGATTCGAGTAGAGCGAATTCGGCAGGCCTGAGACGATCGAAGACGGCAACTCCACCTTCATGGGATTGCTGTTCTTCTTGGTGAGGAGCCCCTTGTATCCACTCTGACTGACGCGCGAGATGGCATAGCCGAGACAGTAATTGTTGGTGGGATAACCCTGCGTTCCGGAGTCTGTGCAGGCGCTGTTCTGGGGCGAGAAATGGCACGCGAGCGTGCAACCCGTCGGATATTGCTGATAGTTGTCGGGGTTGATCGACTGCATGCGCTGCGCTTCCTTGGTGGTCGACGGCAGACCCATCGAGCCAGAGACGTCCAGCGTCAGATAGAAATCGAGATACAGCGGCAAGGTCGTGGTCGATGACGAGCTACCGGTCACGTTCAGGCTCTTGTAACCGAGCAGCTGCATGAAGGTGACCGGCACATTCGCACTGAACTGCACATTCGACGTCAGCTTGTTTCCGGTCTTGGTGACGGTGCTCGTCACACCCAGATTGGTGTAGCTGTTGGCGAATGTCGCAGCATTTCCGCTGAAGATGTTGTTCGCCTCCGTCACACCGGCGGAAACCGAACCGTTCGACGTCATAGCCATCGCGGCGATGTAGCCGGCCGAGTTGATCGAGATCGAGGCGACGCTGGCCGAATCCGACGAGCTTTGCAGCTTGGCTTTGATGCGCGTCGCCATGCTGTAGTCGATGGCACATCCAATCGTCGCGATGATCGGCACGAGCGCGATCGCGAAAGTGACGGCGATATTGGCATCGGTGTCGCGCTTCAATCGCGACATGAGCCGTCCAAGACGGCCGATCGTTTCGAGAATTGCCACTGCCAAGCCCCGCCCGACTGTTCGTATTGAAATGACTGAGATGAATTGCAAAAAGGTGAGACGAAGCTGATGCCAGAACCAACGCGCGGTAGCACTGATGATAAATTTCGCGCCGGAAGACTCGAATCGTCCTTGATGCGATGGTGCATTGTGCTGATGCGAAGCTACTGAAACGTAAAGGCGTTTTGTCAGCCTCCGGTCAGCCTCAGCCGAAAAACCCGTTGTTCTACGGAGATATGAAGCTCTCCTTCCTCGACCGACACCGCGCGGATGCTTACGATCTGCGCAGCTGCCGAATCGATAGGCCCTGGGAGCCCGCGATGCGACCAAGACGTCACGCCGCCGCTGTGATGGCGGCGCTTGCCCTGCTCCTCACAACGCCCGCTTTGGGACAGAGCGCGCTCACGGCGAAGCAATCCGACGCGGTTGCCGCCTACGATCGCGCGCTCGGCGATTTCAAATCGATCCTTGCCGAGCGGCGCAGCCAGATCGAGGCGAAGCAGCCGCTGCCGAACCTGCCGGGCCAGGCGCTCTATCTTGCGCGCGTCGCGGTGATCAGTGCTTACAAGGATCTCACCGACGCCATGCCGTCGCGGATCGGAAAGCCCAACAAGTTCGAAATTCCCCCGGCCTATTTCGATGCCGAGATCGAGCCGCTGGTCGACGAATATGCGAGGCTGTTCGAGATCATGGAGGCGCCGCCCGCAGACGCGCAAGCCTCCGCGACGCCGTTCAAGGACGTCGTCGATCTTGCCGCAGCGATTGCGCGTGCCAAGGGGCTCGCGCCGGTGCACGCCGACGCGGCGGGCCGGATCAGCCTGGGGCTGTTCTACGCGGAGACCAACGGCAAGCAGAACGTCCGCAACGGGCGCTCGAACACCTATATGGGCAGCTTCCAGACCGGCCCGTCCGAAGACCGCAACGGCCACAGGAAGTGGGAGGCCATCAAGCCGACGATTGCAGCCACCGATCCCGGGCTGAATGCGCGCGACGACAAGGAAGAGGCGCGGGCCCGCGGCACCGATCACCGCTTCAATCACTGGACCAACGTGCGCGACGGCCTGATGAACGCGCATGCGGAGCTGTTTGCCGAGATCCCCGCGATCGTGAAGACACTGCCGGATCCGATCGACCAGATGAAGCTGTTCGAGCTAATCCAGATCATCCCCACCCCGACGCGGTCCGCGCTCAAATCGGGCGACCTGCTCGGCTACAGGGTGTCCAATCCCACCATCATGAAACATCTGCGCAACAACAGCATCTTCGCCTTCGGACAGGCCGACAGGGCGCGAACATCAGCCAGCTTCCGCGAAATTCTCGGCGCGATGTGGCTGTTCAAGCGGAAATTCGAGAAGGCGATGGCGAAATACGCGGAGATCAAGCCGCGCTGAGAGAGAACCGCGTGCTGGCCGCGTGGCACGCGGGCAGGACGAGCTAGTTCTCCAGCTTGTAGCCATCCGTCAGCGTCTTCAGGAAGGCAATGATGTCGGCCTCGTCCCGCTCCGTCATCGCCGGCTTGTCGCCGAGGTGACGATCGAACGGCGGATCGGTGACATCGACATTGGCATGATATTTTTGCGGCAGGTCGTCGTATTTCTGCACCGCGCCGTCGGCGGCATGCGGAAAGACCTTGTCCGGGTTGATGTCGCGGAAATTGTAGAAGTCCATCACCTGCTCGAGGGTGCTGAAGGCGCCGTTGTGGAAGAAGGCGTGACGCGTCGCGGTATTGCGCAGCGTCGGCGTCAGGAACATGCCGCAATATTGCGTCTGCTCGGCGACGTCGGTGCGATGCGGGCCGCAGACGCCGAGATCGAAATAGTTCGGATCGCGATTGTTCGTGAGCGCGGCGTTGCGCGGCGCGCCGAGCGCCTCGTACTGATGGTCGGTGAACAGCGGCGGCAGGCCGTCGCGGGTCGGCGCCGAAGTGTGGCAGCCGGCGCAGTTCGCCTTGTCAGGATCGTTGAACAATTGCAGGCCGCGCAATTCGCTCTCGGAGAGCCGCGCCTTGCCCTCAAGCCAGTAATCGTACTTGCTGCTGTAGGGATGGAAGCTCGCCTCTTCGACCTGATAGCGCGCCACGGCAAACATCGCTTCCGCGATCAATAGCCGCTGATTTTTCAGGACGCCGGCGCCGAACAGCTCCACGAAGCGCTGGGCGTAGGGCGCATGATGTAGCTTGTCCACGACGATCTCGGCGCTGCCGCCGTCCATCTCGTTGGGATCGAGCAGCGGGAACAGCGCCTGGTCCTGAAGTGTGTCGGCGCGACCGTCCCAGAACAGGCCGCCCTGCGGCACGATGTTCGCCGACGCGCCCGTGCCGCCCGCGGTCTTGGTCGTACGTGCGGCCTGCTGGCCGAGCGCGGCCATCTGCGCGAGGTCGATGATATTGTCGTCGTCGCCCTTGTCGGGGCCGATGCTGAAATTCGGTTGGCGCTCCAGATAGGTCAGCGACGGAACGGCACGCGCGCCCTGCCGCGACAGGGTGGCGCCGCCGAGCATGACCGGCCCGTCATTGGGCGGGCCGTAGGCATGGTCCGGGCTGTGACAGGACGCGCAGGACAGCGCGCCGGACGAGGACAGCGACGCATCGAAAAAGATCGCCTTGCCGAGCTGCGCCATCGCCGAGAGCGGCGCGACCGGCGGGCGATAGAGATGAACCGGGTTCGGATTGAGGCCAGACGGGGTCGCCTCGGCCAGTCCTCGCGTCTCGACCGCAAAGACAGCGCCGGCCAGCGAGAGCAGGCCGGCGCCGAGGAGCCACAAAGTGCGGCTGTGCATATGACGTCCTGTAGAACTAGTGGTGGTGGTGCTCGTCCGGCGGGCTGACGATGACCGTGCCGACGGTCGGATCGAGGAACAGCGCGTCAGTGCGGAAGTCGTGGCGATGGTCCTGATCGAAGTCGAACAGATCCATGATCGATCCGGTCGAGGCATCGAACGAACCGCCGCCCAGGCGCTGGCCGCGCAGCCAATTGTCCTCGATGAAGCGAATCACCGAAGCCTGGGTCGAGTAGGTGTGGCTGACGTAGTTCGTCCTGGCATAGGGCGAGATCACGATCAGAGGAACGCGCGTGCCCGGACCGCAGCGGCCATTCACCGGCTTGCCGCTGAGGCCCTTCGGCGCCGGCTGCTTCTGCGGACCGAGGCCGCAGACGCCGGGGCCGTTGACCTGATCGGCGGTCGGATCGTAGGAGGCGCTCTTCGGCGCAAGGTACTGGTGGTCGTACCATCCGTCGGAGTCGTCATAGGTGATGATGACGGCGGTCTCGCGCCACTCCGGCTGCTTCTGGAGGAAGTTGATCAGCTCGACATTGCCGGCCTGCTCGTCGAGCGGATCGGAGTTGCCGGGATGACCGTCCTGGAAGGCCGGCATCTTGACGTAGGAGACGGCCGGGAAATTGCCGGCCTTAATCGCGGCATAGAGGTCTTCGAGATCGTAGGCGTGGTTGGCAGGATCGACCTTGCCATTGAAGTCATGAGTGTGGCCGATCGCATTGACCGAGCTCGGCCGCGCGTGGGTCGGGTTGGCGGTCGACTTGTAGTACTGGAACCAGGCGTGGTGCGGAATATAGTCCGCGATGGTGCCGTTGACGTTGCCTGAGAAGGTGCTGCGACCGCAACCGGTGGTGCCGTTCGCGTTCTTGAGCGTGGTGTCGAAGCCGCCCATGAAGCTGCCCCAGCTGATGTGCTCGTCGTTGAGCAGATCGCCGATGTTCTTGCTGGTCATCAGCACGGTGCTGGTCGTGCTCGAGCAGGAATCATAGGCCGGGTCGGTGTCGCCGATCAGCGTCAGGCCGCCCTGGCCGTCGGCGATCGACGATGAGGTGCCGACGATGTTCTGCGCACCGTTGGTCTGGCCGGAAACCACCGAGAGCGCGCCCTGAGTCGACGGACCGAAGGTGTCGGTCCAGTTGTTGTCGCTCATGGCGAAGTGCTGGGCGTAGTTCCAGAACGCCGTGACGGTGTTGCCGTCGAAATAGCCCAACACCTGACCGTTGGTGCCGAACGCACCGGCGCCGCCGGCGGTACCGCGGCCGGTGAATTTCGGGAACAGGTCTTCTTTGCCGTTGTCGACGGCCTGCTGCTCGGGTGTGTAGGCGTGGTTCTGCGACTTTGTGTTGGCCTGTGTGCGGTCGAGCCGGAACGGATCGGCCGCGCCGGTGCCGTTGGCCGGGTTGTTGTTCGGGTTGTTCACCAGCAGATTGGCGTTGGCGAGGTTGTTGACCTTCGGCGTATGCGGCTTCGGCACGAATGGGATCGCGCCCGACGGATTGCCTGCATTGGGATAGGTCGCGAAGTAATGATCGAACGAGCGGTTCTCGTTGAAGATGACCACGAGATGCTTGATCGGCGTCTCGGTGTGGACCTCATGCGGATGGTGATCATGATCGCGATCGTGGTCATGATCCCGGTCCCGGCCGAAATCGTCTGCGAGAACCGGCATGGCGCACGCAAGTGCAGTCGCGGCCGCGAAAATCGCAGCCGTCGTCAAAAATTTGGATTTCATCTCTGTTTTGCCCCGAAGGAGTGACGCCGCGACCCTAGCGATCACATTTGACAGAGCTGTGTCAGTTTGACGCAAGAGACACTTTGCGCGGCTGTTCGGACAGAAATTTTTACGAACGGGCTTTGCCGGGGGCTGTTGCGCATCATCCCCGCCAGGGCCGCGTCATGCGCATTTATTCCGTGTGCCAATGCAAAAATGATCGCCGGGGAGTTATTGCGAAATCTGTTCGGTTGCATTTAGCTTCGCCAAACAAAAACTTACGGGGGAAAACATGAAAACCGTTCTTCGCACCCGCACATGCCGTGCCGCATCAGCCTTGCTGGCAACCTCCTTGGCCGGCCTGGCCAATTTCGCCGCACATGCCGAGATCGTCGTCACCGCCAATGACGGCAAGATGGCGCTGGAGAACGGCAATGCCGTGGTGCGCAAGCAGCCGCTGCCGGACACGGTCAGCGTCATCGATTTCACCGACGGCACGCTGAAGGTGCTCGCCGAGATACCGGCCCCCGCCAGCGTCGTCGGCCCGCCGCCAAGCGTCGCGGTCGCCCCCGATGGCGCGTTTGCGCTGGTCACGGGCGCCATGAAGGTCGATCCGGCGGATGCGACCAAGACGATGCCCGACGACAAGCTCTCCGTCATCGACCTGAAATCGTCTCCGCCCAAGGTACTCGCGACCTTGCAGGCCGGGGCGGGTGCGGCTGGCGTCTCGATCAACCGTTCAGCGACGCTGGCGCTGGTTGCCAACCGGAGTGAAGGCACGGTCTCGGTCTTCACGATCAGTGGCAACAATTTGACGCCGGCGGGCAAGATCCAGCTCGGCGATGCCAAATCCGGCCCCAGTCACGCCGTGTTCTCGCGCGATGGAGCGACCGCGCTGGTCACCCGCGACGGAGACAGCCGGATCTCGCTGCTGACGGTGGATGGGAGCAAGGTCGAGTACGCCAAGCGCGACCTCTATTCGGGCGTGCGCCCCTACGACATCGATCTCACCGCGAACGCCACCGCCATCGTCGGCAATGTCGGCGCCAGCGGCGGTGACACCGACACGATCAGCCTGATCGACATGACAGCGAAGCCGATCCGCGTCGTCAACACAGTGAGCGTCGGGCAGACGCCTGAGGGCGTGAAGATGTCCCCGGACGGCAACTACGTTGCCGTCACCGTCATGAACGGCTCGAACAAACCGTCGGCCTCGCCGTTCTTCAACGATTTCGGCCTGCTGAAGATCTACAAGATCTCGGGGACCGAGCTCGCGCCGGTGGCGGAAGCAAAGATCGGCCATTGGTGCCAGGGCATGGCGTGGTCGAAGGACTCCAGATATCTCCTGACCCAATGCATGGTCGAGAGCGAGCTCATCGCGTTCTCGTTCGACGGAAAGACGCTGAACAAGACGGCCACGCTCAAGATGCAGGTGAGCCCGGCAGGCATCGGAACCGCGGAGCCATAGGGCCCGGACGCGGCGCAGCCACCCTGCGCCGCGCGCCCTACTCTGTACGGATCGGCGAGTCCTTCAGCCCATTATTGTCATAGGCCTTGCGCAACGTTCCGTTCGTCACCGCCTCGTTCATGAATTTTGCGACGAAGGCAAGTGACTCCTGATGGCCAAGCGGCACGGCGACCGCTGTGACAGTCTTCTTGAACGTTTCGTCCAGCACCCGCGTGCCCGGAAGCTTCTGCGCCAGCTTGTTGAGCTGGTCGCGCGACAGCGCGAAGGCGTCGACCTCGCCGTTCTTCAGCAGGCCGAAGATCTCATCATAGGTCTGGTAGCCCGTGACATGCGCGTTCTTCAGATGCGCGACGGCACCGCGCATGGTGGTGGTGGCGTTGACGGCCGCGACCTTGATGCCGGGTTGGTCGAGCGTGGCAAAATTGGTGACGTTCGAACCGGCCTTGACGATGTAGGTGGCGTCCGCGACCTCGTAGATCGGGCCAAACATCATCTTGGTCTCGCGCTCGGGATCCTTGGGCAGCCAGGTGACGTCCCAAGCACCTTTTTCAAGAGTGCCTTTCGATGCGGCGTCGGTGATCTGTCCGGAATTCTGGTGCACGACATATTCGACGGGAACGCCGAGCTGGGCAGCCATCTCCCTGCCGAGATCGACCGGCACGCCGGCATAACCGGCTTCGGTCTTGGTCGACCAGAACGCACCGCCCGCCTGGCTGATCGCGATCGCGACCCGCAGCTTGCCGGTCGGCGCGATTTCGTCCTTCAAACCATCGGCTAAAGCGGGCATGGCGAGCACTGCTGCGAGAACGAGGCCGGCGCAGGCCGACCGGAGTGGCGTTGGCATGTCATGTTCTCCTCACGTTTCTTCTTGTTGCCTTCGTCATTCCGCCGGCCTCGTGCCCGTCGCACGGGCCTTTGACGCAATTCTGGTCGATCATGCGCGCGATGAAAAGCGATTTGTCACGACAAATCTGTCAAGGCTGGTGACTGCCATGGCTATGGTGTTCCACGGCCGGTTATTTGTTGCTAGCCTGTTGCACCGACAGACAGCAATCGGAGGCCATCGAATGACCTGCGCCAATCTCGCCCGTCCCGCACATCATAATGGAGCGTGGAGACAGATCGGGCGGGCGCTGGCCGCCGTGGCGACCGTCGCCGTCCTCGCCGGCTGCGAGGACAAGAACACTTTCGTGGCGCCGCCGCCGTCCAAGGTCGATGTCGCCACGCCGATCCAACGCCCGGTGACGCGTTATGTCGAGGCCACCGGCAACACCGCGCCGATCAAGAGCGTCGATCTCGTAGCGCGCGTGCAAGGCTTCCTGCAATCGATCGACTACACGGACGGCACCTTCGTCAAGCAGGGCACCCAGCTGTTCACGATCGAGCCCGAGACCTACAAGCTCAAGCTCGACCAGGCGCAGGCGGCCGAAGCCGGCGCGCAGGCTTCGCTCAAACAGGCTGAAGCCGATTTCAAGCGGCAGGTCGATCTTGTTCAGCGGCAGGCCGTGTCGCAGGCGACCCTGGACACCTCGACGTCGACCCGCGACAACGCCCAGGCCAATCTCCAGCAGGCGCAGGCCAACACAAGGATTGCCGAGCTCAACTACAGTTACACCAAGGTGAGCGCGCCGTTCGACGGCATCGTCAGCGCGCACTTGGTTTCGATCGGCGAGCTCGTCGGCGTTTCCTCCCCGACCCAGCTCGCGACCATCGTCGCGATGGACCCGATCTGGGTGAACTTCACCGTCAACGAACAGGACGTGCTGCGGATCCGGGCAGAAGCGCAACGTCGCGGACTGACGTCGGCGGACCTCAAGCAGTTCCCGATTCAAGTCGGCCTCCAGACCGAGACCGGCTATCCGCATGAAGGCCACCTCGATTACGTTGCACCGACCCTCAACCAATCGACCGGGACGCTCGCGGTGCGCGGCCTTGTCGCCAATGACAAGCGGGTGCTGCTGCCCGGCTATTTCGTCCGGGTCCGCGTGCCGTTCGACCAGGACAAGAACGCCCTGCTCGTTCCCGACACCGCGCTCGGCAGCGACCAGGGCGGCCGCTATCTGCTGGTGGCCAACAAGGACAATGTGGTCGAGCAGCGCAAGGTGCAGATCGGCGCCGCGGACAACGGCCTGCGCATGATCGAAGGCGGCCTGAAGCCGGACGACCGCGTCGTGATCGCGGGCCTGCTGCGCGTAATCCCGGGCCAGAAGATCGACCCGCAACTGACGAAGATCGAGCAGCCTCAGGCGTCTGCCAAGTGAACTGCGAAGTGAGGGGGCGCCGGCCATGATCTCAAAATTCTTTATCGAGCGGCCGGTCCTCTCGAACGTCATCGCGCTGCTGATGATCCTGATCGGCGGCGTGGCGCTGTTCAATCTCGCGATCGCGCAATATCCGGACGTGGTGCCGCCGACGGTGCAGGTCACCACGCGCTATCCCGGCGCCAGCGCCAAGACCGTCATCGACACGGTTGCCTTGCCGATAGAGCAGCAGGTCAACGGCGTCGAGGACATGCTCTACATGCAGTCCTACAGCGCCTCCGACGGCACCTATACGCTGACGGTGACCTTCAAGATCGGCACCGACCTCAACTTCGCGCAGGTGCTGGTGCAGAACCGCGTCTCCAGCGCGCTGTCGCAGCTGCCGACCTCGGTGCAGAACCAGGGCGTCACCGTCCAGAAGAAATCGACGTCGATCCTGCTGTTCGTGACGCTAACCTCGCCCGACTCGACGTTCGACAGCCTGTATCTCAGCAATTACGCCACCATCAACCTCCGCGACGAGCTGTCCCGCCTGCCCGGCGTCGGCAACGTCACCGTGTTCGGCGCCGGCCAGTATTCGATGCGGGTCTGGCTCGATCCGAACAAGCTCCAGGCCCGCGGATTGATGCCGCAAGACGTCATCCAGGCCATCCAGCAGCAGAGCCAGCAGGTCTCGGCGGGCCAGGTCGGCGCGCCGCCGACGCCGCCGGGACAGGCGTTCCAGTACACGCTCAACGTCAACGGCCGGCTCGACGACACCGGCCAGTTCGAGAACATCATCGTCAAGACCGGCACCAGCGGCGACGTCACGCGCGTGCGCGATGTCGGCTGGGTCGAGCTGGGGGCGCAGACCTACAGCCAGATCTTCTCGCTGAACAAGCAGCCCGCCGTCGGCATTGGCGTGTTCCAGTCACCCGGCGCCAACGCGCTCCAGGTCGAGCAGGCCGTCGAGAAGAAGATGGCGGAGCTTGCGAAGGCCTTTCCGCAAGGCATGAAATACGACACGCCGTTCGACACCACAAAATTCGTGCAGGCCTCGGTGCACGAGGTCTACATGACGCTGATCGAGGCAGGCTTGCTCGTGCTGGTCGTGATCCTGGTATTCCTCCAGGACTGGCGCGCCATGCTTGTGCCGGCGACCACGGTGCCGGTGACCATCATCGGCGCCTTCGCCGCGATGGCGGCGCTCGGCTTCACCATTAACATGTCGACGCTGTTCGCGATCGTGCTCGCGATCGGCATCGTCGTCGACGACGCCATCGTCGTGGTCGAAGGCGCCGCCCACAACATCGAGCAGGGCATGAACGGCCACGACGCCGCGATCAAGGCAATGGACCAGCTGTTCGCGCCGATCGTCGGCATCACCCTGGTGTTGATCTCGGTGTTCCTGCCGGCATCGTTCCTCGCCGGTCTCACCGGGCGCATCTACTCGCAATTTGCGCTAGTGATTGCCGCGACCGCGCTTTTGTCGGCCATCAACGCCGCGACGTTGAAGCCGACGCAGTGCGCGCTGTGGCTGCGTCCGACGGTACCGCCGGAGCAACGCAATTTCTTCTATCGCGGCTTCAACGCCGTCTATAACCGCGTCGAGCGCGGCTACGTCCGGCTCATCGGCGTGCTGTGCAGGAACAGCACGATCTCGGTCGCGGCTGCACTGGTCCTGATTGGGATCGGCGGCTACGGCCTGTCGCGGGTGCCGACCGGCTTCCTGCCGAT
Organism: Bradyrhizobium sp. LTSP849; assembly: GCF_000938255.1. Taxonomy (GTDB): domain Bacteria; phylum Pseudomonadota; class Alphaproteobacteria; order Rhizobiales; family Xanthobacteraceae; genus Bradyrhizobium. The sequence goes on from NZ_JYMR01000052.1 coordinate 103,927, forward strand.
CGAGGACCAGGGCTATCTGATCGCCGCCGTGCAACTGCCCGATGGCGCTTCGCTCGAGCGAACGCAGAAGGTGCTCGACAGGGCCAGCGCGCTCATCAAGGACACACCGGGCGTCGCCCAGGTCATTACCATCGCCGGCATCTCCGCGCTCGACAGCAGCGCCAGCCTTGCCAATGCCGGCGTCGCCTACATCATCCTGAAGGACTGGGAGGGGCGCAAAGGCCCCGGCGAGGATCTGCGCTCGCTGGTGTACGGGCTGAACGACAAGGTCGCGACCATCATGGAGGCGCGCACGCTGGTGCTGCCGCCGCCGCCGATCCAGGGCATCGGCAACGCGGCCGGCTTCTCGATGCAGGTCGAGCTGCGCGACGGCAACAGCGATTTCGCAAAGCTACAGGCGATCACGGGGGCAATGGTCAGTAACGCCCAGAGCCAGAGCGCGCTTCAGCGCGTGTCGTCGTCGTTCCGCTCGTCGGTGCCGCAGTTCAATATCGAGATCGACCGCGTCAAGACCCAGACCCTGCACGTGACGACGGACCAGGTGTTCTCGGCGCTGTCGACCTATCTCGGTTCGTCCTACGTCAACCAGTTCAACAAGTTCGGCCGCGTGTTCCAGGTCTATACCCAGGCCGACCCGGCGTTCCGCGTCACCGAGCGCGACATCGCCAACATGCAGGTGCGCAACCAGGACGGCAACATGGTCCCGATCGGCACCGTCGCCACGATCACGCCGGTCACCGGCCCGTCGCTGATCAGCCTCTACAACCTCTATCCATCTTCGACCATCGTTGGCCTGCCCGCGCAGGGCTATTCGTCGGGCCAGTCGCTGCAACTGATGGAAGAGATCGCGGCCAAGACGCTGCCGCCGGGCACCGGCTTCGAATGGACCGCGATGTCCTATCAGGAGAAGGCGGTCTCCAACCAGATCTACTGGGTGTTCGGGCTCGCCATGCTGCTGGTCTATCTCGTGCTCGCCGGCCAGTACGAGAGCTGGTACGCGCCGATCTCGGTGATCCTTGCGGTGCCGCTGTCGCTGATCGGGCCGATGCTCGTCCTCAACGGCCTGAAGATCGACAACAACCTCTACTGCCAGATCGGCCTGATCCTGCTGATCGCGCTGTCGGCCAAGAATGCGATCCTGATCGTCGAAGTCGGACTCGAGCTGCACGGCCGCGACGGCAAGCCCGTGCTGGAATCCGCGATCGAGGCGGCGCGCGCCCGCTTCCGTCCGATCCTGATGACGTCGTTCGCCTTCATCCTCGGCGTGGTGCCGCTGGTGATCGCGACCGGCGCCGGCGCCAGCGCCCGCAAATCGATCGGCATCACGGTGTTTTCCGGCATGCTGGCCTCGACCTGTCTTGCGGTGCTGTTCGTGCCGGCCTTCTTCGTGGTGGTGCAGCGGTTCGAGAACTGGCTTGAATCGCGCAAGAAGCCGGCGGCTAAGCCAGCAACCCAGACGGAAGCCTAGACGTCGACGCGGAAGCCGACCTCGATCACCGCGTCGTGCGGGATTTTGAAGAAGTCCGGCGCACGGCTGGCGATCCGGTTCAGGAACGAGAAGATGCCGAAGGAAACCGGATCGATCGCCGATCCGCTCTCGCGGCGGACGATGGTCTCGTGGGCGAGATAATAGTTCTTGTGCTCGAGATCGGCGTCGAAGCCGAGCTTGTTGCAATTGTCGAGCGTCAGCGGGATGTCCGGCGTCTGCATGAAGCCGAGCCGGACCTGGATGCGATAGAAGCCGCGGCCGAGGCGATGCACCGAATGCCGCTCGCCGAACGGCACGCGTGGCCGGCGATCCGACACATAAGTGAGCAGCACCACGGTTTCGTGCAGCACGCGGTTGTGCTCGATATGGCGCAGCAGCATCGGCGAGACGCCATGCTCGACTTTAGTCAGCCACACGCCCATGCCGGGCGCACGACCGATCACGGCGGTGTCGGCATAGCCGAGGAACTCCTTCAGCGGCATCGACATGTCGTCGAGGCGACGGCGCACGGTGGATGAGCCCCTGCGCCAGGACAGCATCAGCGCGGCGATGATCGTGCCAACGACCAGCGGAAACCAGCCGCCCTCGACGATCTTCAGCGAGTTCGACACCAGGAATGTCGCATCGATCGCGCCGAATACGAGAATCACTGGCAGCGCCAGCCTGCGCGACCATTTCCAGCGCGATCGCGCGACGTGATAGAGCAGGATGGTGGTTATCAGCATGGTGCCGGACACCGCGATGCCATAGGCAGCGGCGAGGTTTTCCGACGAACGGAACATGATCACCGTAAGCAACGTGCCGATCATCAAGAGCCAGTTGGCAGCGGGGACATAGATCTGGCCGGCTTCGTCATAGGAGGTCGGCGTGATCTGCGCCCGCGGCGCCAGCCCCATCTGCATCGCCTGCCGCGTCAGCGAGAACACGCCCGATACCAGCGCTTGCGAGGCGATGATGGTCGCGAACGTCGCCAGGATCACCATCGGGATCAGCGCCCAGCTCGGCGCGAGCTTGTAGAAGGGATTGTCGGCCGCGGTCGGATCGGCCAGCACCAGCGCGCCCTGCCCAAAATAGTTCAGCACCAGTGCCGGCAGCACCAGCGCGAACCAGGCCCGCCGGATCGCAGTCGCGCCGACATGGCCCATGTCGGCATAGAGCGCTTCGCCGCCGGTGAGCGCGAGGAAGACGGCGCCGATCACCACGAAGGAGATCTTTGGATCGGCAAGCAGGAAATGCCCGGCTTCCAGCGGATTGATCGCCAGCAGGATCGCCGGCGCCTTCCACACGTTGACCGCGCCGAGCACGGCGAGCACTGCGAACCAGACGACCATGATGGGTCCGAACAGTTTGCCGATGCTGCCAGCGCCATAGCGCTGGATCGCGAACAGGCCGATCAGCACGGCGAGCGTCGCCGGCAGAATGAAATGCTCGAAGTCGGGCGCGACCAGCTTCAGGCCTTCCATAGCGGATAGCACGGAGATCGCCGGCGTGATGACGCCGTCGCCATAGAGCAGCGAGGCGCCGATGACGCCGAGCAGGACGAGGATGGGAAGCCGCGCGCCATCAGCCACCTTGTCGGCGGCGACGAGCGACAGCAGGGCCAGAATGCCGCCCTCGCCGTCATTATCCGCCCGCAGGATGAACACGACGTATTTCAGGGCGACCATGGCAATCAGCGCCCAAAGAATGAGCGAGACGATCCCGGTCACCTCGGCCGCGACAGGCAGCGGATGGCCGAGACCGGAGAGCGCGACCTGGAAGGCGTAGAGCGGGCTGGTGCCGATGTCGCCAAAGACGACGCCGAGCGCGGTCAGCGCCAGAAACCAGGGACTGCCGAGATGATGCACGAACTTTGGATGCTCGGTCGCCGCGCTAAGGGGATCGTAGACCACGCCGGTCGCGGCGCGATCGATCAGGCTCCGGACCGGGAGATCGGACGGCAGATCCATGCGGGTCTCGGTGAGAGGACAGTCATGGAATAAATGCAAGCGGCGTGCCGGGGGGCCTCCGGATTAAAAAGTCGAAAACAACCCCATGCACAGTAGAACGGCGTTGATAAGGCTGTGCTTTCAGCTGCGTGGCGGGCGTTTGACCCGTCGGGCAAAACACTGGCAAGATGGGATCATCGGAAAGCGTGTGCGACGCGCCTCCTCATCCCCCGTCATTGCGAGCGCAGCTCTCCCGTCATTCCGGGTCGTCGCGTAGCGACGAGCCCGGAATGACGAGCGGAGCAAAGCAATAACGATGTGGCATCACACTGCCGCAGGCGTCCTGATCTCGCGCGGCAGGATGATCGCCGCCGCAATAGCCAGCAGACATAGCGCGGCGAAAGCGTGCAGCATGGTGACGAAGCCGCCCTGCTCGTAGAGCCAGGCGACCAGGCCAACCGACGCACCCGCCGCGGTGAAGCCGACGAAGTAACGCACCGCGTAGGCGCGCGAGCGCCATTCTTCGCTGGTGTATTTCCCGACCATGGCGTCGTTCACCGTGACCTGCCCGAACGCGCCCATGACGATGCCGATCGAGACCAGTATCAGCGGCAAATTGGACAGGCTCGCGGCCAGATACAAAAACGGCGCCAGCATGAAGGACAGCGGCAGCGCCACCGTCTTCAGCGAATAGCGGTCGAGCAACCGGCCGATCGTGTACTGCGTCATCGCGCCGAACACGTAGACGCAAGCCGCGATGACGCCGAGCAGCGCCGGGCTTTTCGTAAGATCCGCAAGCCGCTCCGCGAACAGCTTTGGCAGCGCCACGGTGACCGCATTGAACGTGGTGGAGATCGCGATGACCACGATCAGCAACGACAGGATCACGCGCCACATGTCCTGCTTGGCGACGCGCGCTTGCGCCGCCGCCTGCTTCGAGCCCTTGCGGTCTTCGTGCACGACCATCATCGCAAAGGCGATACCGATCAGGATGGTGACGACGCCCGGGACGATGAAGGCAAAGCGCCATCCGAAATATTGCCCGACCACGCCGGTGACGAGCGCCGAGGAAGCGACGCCGAGATTGCCCCAGACGCCGTTCAGCCCCATCTCGCGGCCGAGCCTGTCGGCATAGGACACGATCATGGCAGTGCCGACGGGATGATAGATCGAGGCGAAGATACCAATCGCAAACAATGCCGCACCGAGCTGCGGCGGCGTCTGCACGAAGCCGACCGAGATCATGGACAAGCCGATGCCGATGAAGAAGATCAGCATCATGTGGCGGCGGCTCCAGCGGTCGCCGAGCCAGCCGGTCAGCAGCGAGCCGGCGCCGAAGGCGATGAAACCCGGCGTCGCGTAGGGCAAAAGTTCCGAATAGGCCATGCCGAGCGCCGGCCCCATGATGATCACGGCGGCGGCGAAGATCAGCATCGCATAATGGTCGATGAAATGACCTGCGTTGACGAAACTGATGACCCGGCTGGGGCTGTTCATTCGAATCCTCTCCTGCTCCGAAATGGGTTATATGTCGGGCGCATGACGGGATGCTGCCAATGACTGTCGTCGAAACGCCAATCCTCCGGGAGGTCCGGGGCAACCACCGCTCCACCGCGGGCGTGCATCTGGTCGCGCGCGACTATCCCAGGGGGCTGCGGCTCGACCCGCACATGCACCGCGAGGCCCAGCTGGTCTATGCCGCGAAGGGCACCATGCAGGTGACGACGCCGAAGGGGCGCTGGCTGGTGCCGCCGGACCGCGCGGTTTGGGTCCCGGCCCATCTCGAGCACGCCATCGACGTGCTCGCCGACATCGAGATGCGCACGCTGTATTTCGACCCGCCCTGGCTGAAGCGCGAGCAGCGTTACAAGGGCCTGACCAGCGAGTTCGTGGTGCGGGTGTCGCCGCTGCTGCACCAGGCGATCCTCGCTTTGTTCGACGCCCGCAACACCGAAGAGCGCACCGAGCTGCTGGTGCGCCTGGTGATGCTGGAATTGCACCAGGCCGAGGATCCCGCGACCTTCGTGCCGCTGCCGCACGAGCCGCGCTGCCGGCGCGCGGCGATGATCGTGCTCGACGACCCCACCGGCCTGCACGATATCGACACGCTGGCGCGCGAGGTCGGAACCTCGGCGCGGACGCTGTCGCGGCTATTCTCAACGGAGACACAATTGAGCTTCAAGAGCTGGTGCCAGCGCGCAAGGGTTGCTGCCGCCATCCAGCGGCTATCCACGGATGCAGGTGTGTCGGTGAAGCAGCTCGCGACCCAGCTCGGTTATGCCAGCGTGCCAGCTTTTTCGGCTGCGTTCCGCCAGGTGACGGGTCGGACGCCGACGGAGTTTGCTGGGAAGGGGTGAGGCGCAGATGCGAGCGGCCTACCTGCTCAACCCTGACTCTTCAGGAAGTCCTGCCTTGCGCAAGCCCTCGGCGATGCGAGCTCGCTGCGCAAGACAGGTCGGATGATCCGACGGCGAACTGGCATGGAATTGGACGATGCTGAAGTTCGGAGCGAGCGTGAGCCCCGCCTGCACATAGGCCCATGCTTCCTCGATCTGACCAAGATGCGCCTGCCCGGCGGCGAGATAGAAATACATGAACGGCGCAATATTCCGGTTGGTCTCGATCGATCGCTTGAACCAGTGAACGGCAGCCTCATCGGCGCCGAGATATGATTGCGCGACGCCTGCCGTATTCATCCAGGAAGAGGCCTTGTTGTCGCGGGGAGAAAGCCGGAAGGCCTCCATGACATGGGCTTCGGTCTCTTCGGCCCGACCGAGATTGTTTTTACCGAGCCCAATCCACGCATGGGCCGTGGCCAGATTCCGGTCCAGCACCAACGCCCGCTCACATTCGGCGATGCCCTGGGCGGCGCGGTTTGTGAAGATCTGGACGACGCCCATCAGGCAATGTGCCCTCGCGTGATTAGGTGTGCGGGCAAGTATCCTCGTTAAGGACGCTTCGACCACTTGCAGGGGCGCCGCCCTGTCAATCAGCATGGAGGTCGCCCGCATGGTATCGACAGAAGCCATGCCCACCATGGCTTCGACGTTCGCAGAATCCAGGCGGAGCGCCTGTTCGAAGAACGGGCGCGCCTGCGACAGGCTCGCGGGATCCGTTCCGCGATTCATATATTCCATACCTTGAAAATACAGGTCCATCGAATCCGGATGGGGCGCCCGCGCCGCGCGCCGCGCCTCCACCATGACCAGCTCGGTCCCGAGTTGATTGGCAAGACGGGCACCAATCTCGTCCTGCATGTCGAAGAGGTCGACGACCTGTTTATCAAAGCGATCGCCCCACAAATGATTGCCGGTCCCGGCATCGATGAGCTGGACGTTGATGCGCATCCGGCTTCCAGCCCGCTGCACCGAGCCCTCGAGCACGTAGCGAACGCCGAGTTCACGACCGAGCTGCTTCAGATCGACATGCGTACCCTTGTAGGTGAAGGCGGTGTTACGGCCGATCACGAAGATGCCGGCCATTCGCGACAGATCCGTGGTCAGGCTCTCGGTCACGCCGTCGACAAAATATTCCTGCGCGGGATCCGGGCTCAGATTGGCGAAGGGAAGAACCACAAGCGACGGCTTGCCTGCGGCGGGGCTCGGCAAGACGGCGACAGTTGCAGCCGTCGGCACTTCGCGCACCTCCGCGACGAAGCGGATGCCCTTGCGCGGAAAGGTCTTGATCAGGCGCTGCGCGTCTCCGGAATCGCCGATCGCCTTGCGCGCGACATTAAGTCGCGTGGTCAGGGCGACGTCGGAGACGGCGCGGCCATGCCAAATGGTACGGATCAGGTCATCCTTGCTGACGACGCGCTCGCGGTTGCCGATCAGATAGCCGAGCAGGTCGAAGACCTGTGGCGCGATGGCGATCGCATCCGCTCCGCGGCGCAGCTCGCGCCGCTCGGTGTCGAGAGAAAAATTTTCAAAGAGATAGCGCAAGCCGTTTCCCTGCAGTCGCGGTCGATCGCTGAAATCCTTCCGTTCAAGAATAAGCTGCCGGTAAGGAAAATGTAAGCCGGCGACCAGGCCCGTCGGCCTCCCGACGTGATACATCTAAAGGTAGAGCCCGCGGAAACGTTGGGCCTGGTCAGGGAGACGGGCAATGATCACGCGTCGTGATGTGTTATCGACCGCCGCTGCCGCGTTCGCCGCCACGTATCCTGCGCCGCGCGCGCTCGCACGGCCGCTCTCAAAAACCGTGCACATTCTGACAGGCTTCTCGCCCGGGTTCCAGGACGCCATGGCGCGGCTCGTGGCCGGACAGATGAGCGGCTATGCGGAAACCATCGTGGTCGAGAACCGGCCAGGCGCGGGCGGTCGCATCGCGGTGGAGGCGCTGAAGAACGCCGATGCCGACGGATCGGCCATGCTGTTCTCGCCGCTCGGCTTCATGATGTTCTTTCCGCATGTCTACAAGACGCTGAGATACCAGCCGCGTGATTTCACACCGGTGTCGACCGTCGCCTCGACCCCGACATTGCTGACGGTCGGCCCGAAGGTACCGGCCGACGTCAAGACGCTGGCGGACTTCGTTGCCTGGTGCCGCGCCAATCCGAAGCTCGCCACCTTCGGTACGCCGGGCGCCGGAACCACGCTGCATTTTCTCGGTACGATGCTGGGCCGCAGCGCGGGCTTCGATTTTCTTCACATACCCTATCAAGGCGGTGGCGCGATTCAGGATCTGGTCAAGGGCGTGATTGCGGCGACCGTCATGCCGATCGGAAGCTCGCTCGGGCTTGTCCAGTCTGGAGATCTTCGCGCGCTGGCGACCACCGGACCGCGCCGCTGCCCGTTCATTCCGGAGGTACCGACGGTGCGGGAAGCCGGATATCCGTCGCTCGAGGACCTCACATGGTTTGCGTTCTTCGTTCCGGCGAAGACACCAGCGCCGATTGTCGATAAGCTCAATGCCGCGATCCAGGCGGCCGTGCGCACCGACGAGGTCAGGGCCGGCATGGCAAAGCTGGCCGTCGAGCCCGATACGATCGCGATGGAAGACTTCACCCGGCTGATCGCATCGGAATCCGACCGGTGGAAGGCGATCGTGCAGGAAACGGGGTTCGTCCCGACCGATTGAGCGCGGCATTGACAGGAGGCAACACATGAGCGGGCCGGCATCCGTGCATGATCTCGTGCAGTCGCATCGCATCACCGCGGTGATCTATGCTGCGGCGAAGCTCAATCTCGCCGAGGCCATCGGCGATGAGGCGAAATCCGTGGCCGAGCTTGCCCGGCTGGTGTCCGCCGACGAAAGCGCGCTACGCAGACTGCTCGTCGGCCTGACGACAATTGGCCTGTGCAGGCAGGCAGACCTAGACCGGTTTGCCATGACCGATCTCGGCCGGCAACTCGGCGAGACCGCCGACCCATCCTTCAAGGACTGGGTTCTCTTTGAGGGCGAGATGCTCGCGCAATCCTGGAGCGGACTGGTCGATTCGGTTCGCACCGGAAAGACTGCGACCCAGCTGCGCGGAGAAGGCGATGACCGTTATGCCGCGTCAGGCAATGCGCCGGACGCAAACCGACGGTTCAACGCTGCGATGGTCAGCCTCACGCGGTCGATCGTTCCAAAGATCGTTGCGGCCCACGACTTCGCCGCCGCGCGCCTCGTCATGGATCTCGGCGGCGGCACCGGCGAATTGATCGGCGCCGTGCTTCAGCACAACCCTCATCTTGAGGGCGTTGCCCTGGATCTGGCGCGTTGCGAGGCAGATGCGCGCGCACATTTCGACCGGCTTGGTATCGCCGGCCGCTGCCGGTTCGTCGCCGGCAGCTTCTTTGAAAAAGTCCCGAGCGGCGCCGACACGATCGTGATGAAGAGCATTCTCCATAATTGGAATGACGATCGTTGCCGGATTATCCTGCGCAATTGCCGGGACGCGCTGCCGCCGGGCGGGACGCTGATCGTGATCGAGCGGATCATGCCGGAGCTTGCCACGACGGAACCCGGGGATCGCTCCTGCGTCATGAGCGACCTCAACATGCTGCGAGGACCCGGCGGCTGCGAGCGGACGGAAGCCGAGTATCGCAGGCTCGCGGGCTCGGCCGGCTTCGCTTTCGTCCGGACGACCGGCATGGGCTCGTTCAGCCTGGTCCAGTTCAGCAGATCCGGCAATTGAGCAGGCCCTCTTCTGGCGCTGACGTCGGGGGAGCGGATCGCGGACGCACCGGCCCCCATTCGCCACACTGCGCGGCAGGCTACTGCGTACCGTACCCCGCCCTCGCCGGGCATGAGAGCATTCTCGAAACGCACAGCCCAGCTAAAGTTGCCAAATTCGCCTGCTTGATTGTGATCGGCTTCCGCCTCAATCCCGTGTAAGCTTCCGCACCGCACAAACCCCGGATTCGAAAAGCCCAGATGGCCAACGCCTTCTTCTCCGATCTGCTCGCCACGATCTCCGAGCGCGGCCGCACGCTGCTTCGCCGCGATTCTGCTGATACCAAACAGGACGCCGACGGGCTGATCGAGCTCTGCGGCGCGCTGCTGTCGGGCCGGGGTGAAGCCTCCGGCACAGCCATGGCGCGCGAAGTGCTCGACGTCTACGGAGAGCTGGATGCGGCAGGACGTCGCGCCTTTTTCGAGGGCCTCGTGCGCGATTTCGGCCCGGACCGGGAACGTCTGGCCAAGGCCATCGAAAAGTGGCGCGCCCAGCCCAGCGACGAGGACGCGAGCTCGCTGCATTTCGCCTCGGAACCGCGCCGGCAGGAACTGATCCGCCGTCTCAACCGCGCGCCCGGCGGCACCGGCGATCTCGTCAACATGCGCGCCGATCTGCTCGGCATGACGAACGGCCACACCGATCTCGCCGCGCTCGACCGCGACGTCTCCCATCTTCTCTCTTCGTGGTTCAACAGGGGGTTTCTCGTGCTGCGCAGGATCGACTGGTCGACCCCGGCCAACATCCTCGAAAAGATCATTCGCTACGAGGCCGTCCACGAGATCAGCGACTGGGACGATCTGCGCCGCCGCATCGATCCGGTCGACCGCCGCTGCTACGCCTTCTTCCATCCCGCGATGGTGGATGAGCCCCTGATCTTTGTCGAGGTGGCGCTGACCGAGACGATCCCCGGTGCGATTGCGCCGCTGCTCGCGGTCGACCGCCCGTCGGTCCCGATCGAGCGCGCGCGCACCGCCGTGTTCTATTCGATCTCCAACACCCAGCGTGGACTTGGCGGCATCTCGTTCGGCAGCTTCCTGATCAAGCAGGTGGTCGAGGAGCTGCGCCGCGAGACGCCGAAACTCGACACCTTCGTGACGCTGTCGCCGGTGCCCGGCTTCATGCAATGGGTGAAGCAGGACAAAGACGTTCCGCTGTCGGACGAGGATCGCGAGCTGCTGAAGCGTCTCGACGATCCCAAATGGTTCGAGAACCCCGAGACGACCGCGCAACTGCGCAGCGTGATCGAGCCGCTCGCCGCGCACTACTTCCTGAAGGCGCGCACGCCGAAGGGCCGCCTGATCGATTCGGTCGCCCGCTTCCATCTCGGCAACGGCGCGCGGCTCGAGCGCATCAACTGGCTCGGCGACCTCTCGCCGAAGGGTGTGCGGGAATCCGCTAGCGTGATGGTCAACTATCTCTACCGCCTCGACGACATCGAGAAGAACCACGAGGCCTATGCCAATGACGGCGAGGTCGTGGCGTCCAGCGCGGTGAAGAAGCTGTTGAAGGGCGAAGGACGAAGGCTGCTCGACATGCGGCTGTCGTAGCGCCCCACTTGTCGTCCTGGCGAATGCCAGGACCCATTACCACCGCAGCCTGTTTGGCGATGACTGCCCATTGCCATGTTGATGCAGGCGGCGACGAATGTTCGCTACAACTCCTCCCTGGGGTAATGGGTCCTGGCTTTCGCCAGGACGACGTTGGGGAGAGTTCGCCGGCTGGACATGCGGCTATCATAAGCGCTATCCGTTTCATCGAACTCCTGCACCAAAGAACGGGACACCATGAAACGACGCGATTTTCTCGGCCTGACCGCTGCGGCGGCAACCAGCCTCTCGCTCTCGCCCGCACGCAGTTTCGCGGAGGGCTCCGGCTCAGGGCCGGAGATGACGGCGCTGTGCGACTACATGAGCGCGGCGAAGACCCGCGCGCTTCCGGCGGACGTCGTCGAACACGCAAAACACCACATTCTCGATACGCTGGCCTCGATGATATCCGGATCGGAGCTGCCGCCCGGCCAAGCCGCGCAGCGCTACATCCGCGCCAATGCTGCGCAGGGCACATCGACGGTTGCCGGCACGGCGCTCACGGCATCGCCGATCGAGGCCGCACTTGCCAACGGCGTCATGGCGCATGCCGACGAGACCGACGATTCGCACAGCCCGTCGCGGTCGCATCCCGGCTCTTCAACCGTCCCCGCGGCGCTTGCGCTCGGTGAACACCTCGGCATCGACGGTGCCCATTTCCTGCGGGCGGTGACGCTCGGTTACGACGTCGGCACGCGCGTGGTGATGGCAATGGGCGGCGCCGATTTCAGCTATGAAAGCGTGCTGAGCACGCACAGCATTTCCGGCACGTTCTGCGCCTCGGCTGCGGCGGCCTGCGTCGCCGGCTTCGACGCGCGCCGGATGCGCTGGGTGCTCGACTATGCCGCGCAGCAATCCTCCGGCTTCATCGTGTGGCGGCGCGACGTCGATCACATCGAGAAGGGGTTTGTGTTCGCCGGCATGCCGGCCCGCAACGGCGTGACCGCGGCGCTGCTGGTGCGCTCGGACTGGAACGGCGTCGACGACGTGTTCTCAGGGCCAGACAATTACTTCCTGGCCTATGCGCCGAAGGCAGCCACCGGAAAGCTGGTGGAGAAGCTCGGCGAGCGTTACGAGATCGCCGTGACCGACATCAAGAAATGGACCGTGGGCTCGCCGATCCAGGGACCGCTCGATGCGGTCTACGCCATTCGCAGCAAGCAGGCGTTCGAGGCCGACCAGGTCAAACGCGTGACGGTGCGCCTTGCGCCATCCGTCGCCGAGGTCGTTGATAACCGCGACATCCCCGACATCTGCCTCCAGCACATGGTCGCCGTGATGCTGCTCGACAAGACCGCCTCGTTCCACGCCGCGCACGACAAGCCGCGCATGCAGGACGCGGCGGTTTTGAAGGAGCGCGCCAAGGTAAATCTGGTGCGCGACGAGGAGCTGGCCAAGCTGTTGCCGGTGCGCGTCGCCATCGTCGAGATCGAGCTCGCCGACGGCACCCGCCTCTCCGAACGCGTCACCGCCGTCCGCGGCACCCCGCGCAACCCGATGACGCGGGAAGAGGTCATCGACAAGGCGCGCGATTTGATCGCACCGGTGGTGGGAGCCGAGAAGGCGGAGCAGTTGATCAAGTCGGTGTATGGGATTGAGGCGGTGACTGACATCCGCGGTCTGCGGCCGTTGCTGCAACGCGCGTGAGGCTGCGCGCGGCTCACTCCATTGTCGTCCCGGCGAAGGCCGGGACCCATAACCACAGGAAGTGGTTTGACGAAGACTCGGAGTTGTCAGCTCGCGCCATAACTTCTCCCTGGGGTTATGGGTCCCGGCCTTCGCCGGGACGACAGCGAGTATTTGGCGCGGCCGTCGTACTCCAACGACAAATGCTACTCCGCCAGCGCCTTCATCTCCTTGTAGAGATCAGACTTGCCCTCGAAGCCGATGCCCGGCAAATCCGGCATGGTGATGTGGCCGTTCTCGACGCGGACGCCGTCGGGAAAGCCGCCATAGGGCTGGAACAAATCCGGATAGCTCTCATTGCCGCCGAGACCTAAGCCGGCTGCGATGTTGAGTGACATCTGGTGGCCGCCGTGCGGGATGCAGCGGCTTGGCGACCAGCCGTAGGTCTTCAAGACCTCCAGCGTGCGCTGATATTCGCAGAGGCCGTAGGACAGCGCGCAGTCGAATTGCAGCCAGTCGCGATCCGGGCGCATGCCGCCGTAGCGGATCAGGTTGCGCGCGTCCTGGTGGCTGAACAGGTTTTCACCGGTCGCCATCGGGCCCGGATAGAACTCGGCGAGCGCGGCCTGGAGCGCATAGTCGAGGGGATCGCCGACCTCCTCGTACCAGAACAAGGGATAGTCGCGCAGCATCTTGGCGTAGGCGATGCCGGTTTCGAGATCGAAGCGGCCGTTGGCATCGACCGCGAGCTGCGCGTCCTTGCCGATCTCCTTCAGCACCGCCTCGATGCGGCTGCGATCGTCCTCGATCGGCGCGCCGCCGATCTTCATCTTCACGACGTTGTAGCCGCGATCGAGATAGCCGCGCATCTCGCCGCGCAGCATCGAGAGGTCCTTGCCGGGATAGTAATAGCCGCCGGCGGCGTAGACGAAGACGCGCGGATTGGCCGTGAGGCCGTGGCGTTCGGCAAGCAGCCGGAACACCGGTTGGCCTGCGATCTTCGCCACCGCATCCCACACCGCCATGTCGATGGTGCCGACCGCGACAGAGCGTTCGCCATGGCCGCCCGGCTTCTCATTGGTCATCATCGCGGCCCAGACCTTGTCGGGGTCGAGATTGTCGCCGGACGCGTTCAAGAGCGACTTCGGATCAGCCTCCAGGATGCGCGAGGCAAAGCGCTCGCGGATCAGGCCGCCCTGCCCGTAGCGGCCGTTGGAGTTGAAGCCGTAGCCGACCACGCGCTTGCCGTCGCGCACCACGTCGGTGACGATGGCGACCAAGCTCGTCGTCATCTTGGTGAAGTCGATATAGGCGTTGCGGATCGGCGATGAGATCGGTTTTGTGATCTCGCGGACGTCGACGATGCGGACGGACATGGGCTTGGCCTTTCACTTTCGTCATTGCGAGCGCAGCGAAGCAATCCAGACTGCCACTGCGGAAAGATTCTGGATTGCTTCGCTTCGCTCGCAATGACGAGTGGAGAGAGTGTGCGCGCCGAGGTTACTTCTTATCCCTGAAATACGGCTCGACCGGGCCATGCACCTTGATGGTCAGCGGGTTGCCGTGACGATCCTTGGCATTGCCTGCGGTGACGCGGACCCAGCCTTCGCTGATGCAGTACTCCTCGACATTGGTCTTCTCGACGCCCTTGAAGCGGATGCCGACGTCGCGCGCCAGGATCTCCGCGTTGTGATAGGGGCTGTTCGGATCGACCGACAGTCGGTCCGGAAATTCGTCGCTCATGATTGTCTCGCTCACAACAGGGTCTCGATTTGCTGCCGCAATCCTTCCGGCCGTGCGGTCGGCGCGTAGCGCGCGATCACTCGGCCGGCGCGGTCCACCAGGAATTTTGTGAAATTCCATTTGATGGAGGCACCCAACAGTCCGGATTGCTGGTGTTTCAGATACTCATACAAAGGGTGCGCCTTGGCGCCGTTGACGTCGACCTTCTCGAATAGCGGGAAGGTGACGTCGTAATGGGTCGAGCAGAACGACTGGATCTCGCTCGCCTGCCCCGGCTCCTGCGCGCCGAACTGGTTGCAGGGAAAGCCCAGCACCGAGAAGCCGCGCGGCGACAGATCGCGGTGCAAATCCTCGAGCCCGCGATATTGCGGCGTGAAGCCGCATTTGCTCGCGGTGTTGACGATCAGCAGCACCTGTCCCTCGAAGCGGCGCAGGGCGACCTCGTCGCCGGCGAGCGAGTTGGCCTTGAATTCGTAGATCGCCGACATCGCTAACCCACGGGATCGATCGGCGACGGCGGCACGCCGCCCGCCTCGATCGCTTCGCCTGCGAGAAGACAAAGGTCCTCGCGATAACGGCCGGACACGATATGCACGCCGACCGGCGCCTTGCCGACGAGGCCGGTCGAGACCACGAGGCCCGGCAATCCCATGAAGGGAATCGCGATCTGCGGCAGCTGCGCTTCCCAGACGCGCTTGAAGGACGCCTCGTCCTTGCGGTCGAGATGATCGGGGAACGGCAGTTCGCCGGAGACCGGCGTCAGCACCACGGCGTATTGCTCGAAGAACAGCATCCAGTCGCGGGTCAGCGTGGCGCGGCGGGTCAATGCCTTGGCGTAATTCGCCTGGTCGAACGGCGTGACCTTGGCGCGGTTGCCGCGCAGGCACGCCAGTGCGCCGGGATCACCCTCGCGCTCGGCCATCTCAAGCTGCGCCTCATAGCCGTCGCCGAGCCAGAGCTTGACCTGCCACTCGACGGCTTCGCGCATCGGCGGCGTGTTCTCGATCAGTTCAACGGTCCAGCCGGCGCGCTCCAGGCGCTTACCGGCGTCGGTCACGGCCGCCTTCACCTCGGGCGTGGTCGCAAGGCCGTCCGGATTGAGGCAGATCGCGGCGCGCTTCGGCCGCGCCGGGCCTTCCAGCGGTGCCGGCACAAACCAGGGGTCGCGCGCGTCGCGCGCCGACATCGCGGCGAGCGAAATGCGCAAATCGTTGACCGTGCGCGCCAGCGGACCCGACACCGCCATGATCTGCGGCCCGATCGGGCGCTCCGGCAGCGCCGGGTTGAAGGCGGGGATGCGGCCGAGCGTCGGGCGCAGGCCGTGCACGCCGCAGGCATAGGCGGGATAGCGGATCGAGCCGGCGATATCGGTGCCGTGGGCGATGTGGCCAATGCCGGCCGCGACAGCCGAGCCGGCGCCGCCGGACGAGCCACCCGGCGTCAGCGCGGCATCGCGGGGGTTCTTGGTGTCGCCATGGACCAGATTGGTGGTGAACCAGCGATAGGAGAAGGCCGGGCAATTGGTGCGCCCAAGGAGAACCGCGCCGGCTTTGCGGAAATTGGCGACCACCGGATTGTCCTCGCGCGCGATCAGGTCGCGCTGGAGTTTCAGGCCGTTGGTGGTGGCAAAGCCTTCCTGGTCGACATTGGCCTTGATGGTGACGGGCACGCCGGCCAGCACGCCGGGATCCTCTCCCCTCGCGATCGCCGCATCGACGGCATCGGCCTGCTTGAGCACGTCCTCCGGCCGGTGGTCGATCACCGCATTGAGCTTGGGATTGACCGCATCGAGCCGGGCGAGGCCGGCCTTGGCGGCCTCCCTGGCCGACACCTTTTTGGACTTGACGAGGGTAGCGAGGTCGGCGGCCGACAGGCGCCAGAGGTCTTGCATGGCTTGCTCCGTGTAACCGGCGTCTTTTAGCGCCGGAAACACAGCAAAGCCATGCGGATTTCGCAGGGGCGAAGCCGGGATTAGTGCCGGGTCGCGGATTGGTCCGGGACGTCCAGCAGGGCCTCGGTGAAGGGGAATTCCAGCACGATCTCGCCTTCGACGTCGGTGACCTCGATCACCGCCGCCATGAGCGCCGGCTGGGTGCCCTCGGATCTCAGCACCTCCAGGATCATCTGGCGGGCGACCTCCCAGGCACGATCGGGATTGCGCAGGTCCTCGCCTTCGGGATCCACGATCAATTCATCGCCGATACGGGTGTTGAAGAAATATTTGGGCATCACCGAGGTCCAGTTGGGTCGCCTGTACCGGATTGAAAGCTGTCCTGCACTCACAACTGCTTTATCAGGACAGGGTTGGCGACCGAATGCGCCGGGCGCAAGGCTGCGTCGTCAGAAGTGAAGTTCCACTAGCATTTTTCGCGGCGCAACATGGACTTCTCGGGAAAATTTCACTGGCGAACTTTTCCGCCCGCATTACTTTAACCCATGGGCGTACACGTCCCAGTTCGCGAAAATGGAGAGCCAAAATGGCCTGGAAAACCCCGAAGATCGTCGAAGTGCCCTGCGGCATGGAAATCAACATGTATGTGAGCGCCACCCGCAAGTAAGCGGTTGGTGAGTTCGCGTTCAGCGCAGGTGGTTCTTTCGGTCGAGTCCTATTCGGTCACGATGCGTTTCCGAAAGACAGGATTTGTGTCGGCCTGAGATCCACCTCGCGGCGTTCCCTCCAGGAGACGGATCATGCTTCGCGTCGTCGTCCTGGGCGCTGCAGCCGGCGGCGGAGTGCCGCAATGGAATTGCGGCTGCGAGGGCTGCCGGGCGGCCCGTACGAATGGCCATGAGCTTCAACGGACCCAGGCCTCGGTCGCCTTCAGTGGCGATGGCGAGCACTGGTTCCTGATCAATGCGTCCCCCGACCTGCGTCAACAATTGAATGCCACGCCGCAGCTGCACCCCAAGGCGGGTGCGCTACGCCACACGCCGATCGCCGGCGTGATCTTGACCAATGGCGAGGTCGATGCGGTGGCGGGCCTGCTCTCGATGCGCGAGGGCTCGCCGTTCACGGTCTACGCGCATGAGAAGGTGCTGGCGATCCTCAAGGCCAACAGCATCTTCAACGTGCTCAACGAAAAGAACGTGCGGCGGCAGCCGATCGATATCAGCGAGCCGTTCGAGCCGCGACTGCCCGACGGCGCGCGTACGGGACTAGAGGTGCAGCCGTTCGCCGTGCCCGGCAAGTCGGCCTGGTATCTCGAAGGCAAGGCGCATCCCGGCGGCGAGACCGGCGATGGCGACACGCTGGGCCTGAAGATCACCGACAAGTCGACCGGCAAATGCTTCTATTTCATCGCCGCCTGCGCCGAGGTGACCGACGCGCTCAAGGCCGAGATCGACGGTGCAGCCCTGGTGTTCTTCGACGGTACGGTCTGGCGCGACGACGAGATGATCAGGTGCGGGCTCGGCCACAAGACCGGCAAGAGCATGGGCCATGTCGCGATGTCCGGCGACGACGGCGCGATCGCGCGGCTCGCCGATCTCACACTCGACAGGAAGATGTTTCTGCATATCAACAACTCGAACCCGGCATTGCTGCCCGGCTCGCCCGAGCGCAAGACTACTGAGGCGGCGGGTTGGCAGATACCCGCTGACGGAACGGAGATCGTGCTGTGAATGCCGCGTCCATGACTGGAATGACCGCGCTCTCGATCGGCAAGGACATCAGGCTCAACTCCGCCGAGGAGCTCGAGGCAACGCTGCGCCACATTGGGGCTACGCGCTATCACAGCCTGCACCCGTTCCATAAGCTCTTGCACGGCGGCAAGCTGAACAAGGGCCAGGTGCAGGCCTGGGCGCTGAACCGCTATTATTACCAGAGCACGATCCCGATCAAGGACGCCGTGGTGATCTCCCGCTTTCGCGATCGCGCCACCCGGCTGGAATGGCGCCACCGCATCGAGGACCATGACGGCGATGTCGGCTCTGAAGGCGGCATCGAGCGCTGGCTCAAGCTGACCGGCGGCCTCGGCCTCGACACGGCTTACGTGGAATCCACCGAAGGCATCTTGCCGGCGACGCGCTTCGCGGTGGAAGCCTATGTGCATTACTGCCGCGAGAAGAGCCCGCTGGAGGCGATCGCCTCCTCGCTCACGGAATTGTTCGCGCCGAACCTGCACGAAGAGCGGATCTCCGGCATGCTGGAGCACTATGACTTCGTCAATCCTGATATCATGAGCTACTTCAAGCGACGGCTGGCACAGGCACCGCGCGATGCCGGCTTTGCGCTCGACTATGTCAAGGCACATGCCACGACGCCGGAGCAACGCGCCTCCGTCTGCAACGCGCTGATCTTCAAGACCAATGTGCTATGGGTGCAACTCGACGCGCTCTATCACGCCTATGTCGAGGGCAACATTCCGCCGGGTGCGTTCGTGCCCAAAGCGAGCTGAGGAACCATTGATGGCCGGGCCGCGGAACATCAGCGTCAGCGAGGCCAGCCGCCCGGTGCTGCCGCGGCACGCCAAGCTCAGATATGACGAGACGCGAAAGGTCTGGGTGATCCTGGCGCCGGAGCGCGTGCTGGCGCCGGACGAGATCGCGGTCGAGGTCTTGCAGCTCTGCGATGGCGAGCGCAGCGTCGGCGACGTATCCGACCAGCTGGCGGCAAAATACGCCGCGCCGCGTGAGGCGATCCTCACCGATGTCATCGGCATGCTCCAGGATCTCGCGGACAAGGGGTTCCTTACGGAGGCCCGGGAGAAGACGCCATGAGCGATCTGCTCGGCAATCCCACCATTCCGCCTGATGCCAGCGACAGCCTCGCGGTGCTCGAAAAGCAGCGCTCCACGGCGGAGACCTTTGGCATTCCGCTCGCCGTGCTGCTCGAGATCACCCATCGCTGCCCGCTGCAATGCCCCTATTGCTCGAACCCGGTCGAGCTTGACCGTTCCGGCAAGGAGCTGACCACCGAGGAATGGAAGAAAGTCCTGAGCGAGCTCGCCGAGATCGGCGTGCTCCAGGTGCATTTCTCCGGCGGCGAGCCGACCGCGCGCAAGGATCTGGTCGAGCTGGTCAAGCATGCCAGCGACGCCGGGCTCTACACCAATCTGATCACCTCGGCCGTGCTGTTGACGCGCGACAAGCTCAGCGATCTTGCGGATGCCGGGCTGTGCCACGTGCAGATCAGTTTCCAGGGCGTCGAAGAAGGCCTCGCCGATCGCGTCGCCGGCTACAAGAATGGGCATCGCAAGAAGCTCGAAGTCGCGAAGTGGACGCGCGAGCTCGACTTGCCGCTCACCGTGAATGCGGTGATGCACCGGCAGAATCTGCATCAGCTCCCCGACATCATCCAGATGTCGATCGATCTCGACGCCGACCGGCTCGAAGTCGCCAATGTGCAGTATTACGGCTGGGCGTTGAAGAACCGGGCGGCGCTGATGCCGACCGTGGCGCAGCTCGACGAATGCACCCGCATCGTCGAGGAGGCGCGCGAACGGCTCAAGGGCCGACTGACAATCGATTACGTCGTGCCGGATTATTACGCGCTGCGGCCGAAGAAATGCATGGGCGGCTGGGGCCGGCAGTTCTTCAACATCTCGCCGGCCGGCAAGGTGCTGCCCTGCCACGCCGCCGAAAGCATCACCGGGCTCGACTTCGAATCCGTCCGCTCCAACCATTCGATCGCCTGGATCTGGCAGAACTCCGACGCCTTCAACCGCTATCGCGGCACCGGCTGGATGAAGGAGCCATGCAAGTCTTGCGAATTCCGCGAGATCGATTTCGGCGGCTGCCGCTGCCAGGCCTTTGCGCTGACGGGCGACGCTGCCAACACCGATCCGGCCTGTGCGCTGTCGCCGCTGCACGAGACCATCTTCAAGCAGGCCGAGCGCGAGGCCGAGGGCGAGACCAACCGCTTCCTCTATCGCAATTTTGCCGGCGGCACTTTGGAATCCGGGAATGACGCCTGACGCCGACGCGGCCAATTCAGTCAAACGCGCCGATCCCTTTGCGCCGCTGACCTCCGAAATGCTCGATGTCGGCGACGGCCACGAGCTCTATGTCGAGAGCGTCGGCCGGCCCGACGGCATCCCCGCAATCTATCTGCATGGCGGCCCCGGCTCCGGCTGCCAGCCCGATCATCGCCGCTTGTTCGATCCCGACCGTTTCTGCGCGGTGCTGTTCGACCAGCGCGGCTGCGGCCGCAGCCGGCCGAAAGGATCGCGCGCGCACAACACGACGGCGCACCTCATCGCGGACATGGAAAAGATCCGCGAAAAATTCGGCTTCGACCGCTGGATGGTGGTCGGCGGCTCCTGGGGCGCGACGCTGGCGCTGGCGTATGCGCAAGCCCATCCCGAGCGCGTCTCCGGCATCGCGCTGCGCGCGACCTTTCTGGGCACGCGAGCGGAAGTCGAGACGGCTTTCACCTCGCGCCTGGCGCAGTTCTATCCGGCGCTGTACGAAGATTTTCTGAATGTGCTGCCGCCCGAGGAACGAGAGCGGCCGGTCGAAGCTTACTATCGCCGCATCCTCGATGCCGACCCCGCCGTGCATGGACCGGCATCGCGGGCCTGGCACGATACCGAACGTGCGCTCTCCGAGCACAAGCCCGCAAAGACGCGAATTGACCTCGCCTCGCTGAACGTCTGGCGCACATTGCCGGCGACACCGTTCATGGAAGCGCATTACTTCGTCAACGACAGCTTCATGAGCGAGAGCCAGTTGCTGCGGAACGCCGAGAAGCTCAATGGCATTCCCGGCATCATCATCCAGGGCCGCTATGATCTGCTGTGCCCGCCTGAGACATCCGAGCGGTTGGCGAAAGTTTGGCCGGGTTCCGAGATTCGCATCGTGGAAGAAGCCGGGCATTCGCTCTATGATGCCGGCGTGCGGGACGCGGTCATGAAGTCGATCGCCGATCTTGCGTCGAAGGCCGCGCGATAGAAGGACAAGAACAATGCCCCTCGCCGGAAAAGGCATGTTGCTGACGTCGATGAATATCGACGAGGCCGATGAGGTCGACTTCAACCGCTGGTACGATCGCGAGCACCTGGAAGAGCGCGTCGCGATCGATGGTTTTCTGGAAGCGCGGCGCTATGTCGCGCACGCCGCCAACCCCAAATATCTCTCGCTCTATTCGACCGTGACGCTCGACGTGCTCGACAGCCCCGCCTACCGCGCGCGGCTCGCCAACCAGACCGAATGGTCGCGACGGACCATGGCGCATTTCAAGAACATGCTGCGCGTCGTCGCACGCATCACCATCAGCAACGGCACCGGTCGCGGTGCTGCGCTCGGCGTGGTGCGGCTGCGGCCGGCGCCGGACAATGCAGGCGCATGGCGTGATGCGCTGCAAGAAAAGCTGGTGCCGGAGACGCGCGAGGGCATCATCTCGATGCATCTGCTCGAAAGCGAGCCGGAGTTGTCGGGTGCAACGGCGGATATCCCCGCGGCGCGCAACGAAGGCGCGCGCGACTGGTTCGTGCTGATCGACGGCACGCATGTCGGCGCGGTCTCGGCCGCGATCGCCGAGCGCTTCACCGGCCCGACTGCGGCGCCCTTCCCGCTGCCCGTCTCGGTCGGCACCTATGCGCTGATGTGGGACCTCGCGAAGAGCGACATCGCGCGAAGCTAAAATAGCCAGACGCAACGCAACATATTGCAGCGCCGCATTGGTTGCGCGCGGCCGTTAATGCTGTGCGCGCGTGGCTCCCATGAAAGCAGTCAATCGCGAAAATTTGCCGTTGTACTTCGGAGCGGTTCTAATAAGCTAACCCAATGACGTCATTCAGAAACCAGATCGAAGCGCGTTAGCGTTCGCCAAGCTCAAGAAAAGGCCGCCGGGTCTTTGAGCCTGCGCGGACAGGGTAGGAATGAAACCAACCGATATCGCGGCCCCCGACTACTTTCATAAAGTGGTCGATTGCCAATGGGCTTGTCCTGCGCACACCCCGGTTCCCGAATACATCCGACTGATCGCACAAGGCCGCTACAGCGACGCCTATATGATCAATTGGAAATCGAACGTGTTTCCCGGAATTCTGGGACGCACCTGCGATCGTCCATGCGAGCCGGCGTGCCGGCGCGGACGCGTCGAGGAGACTCCGGTTGCGATCTGCCGCCTCAAGCGCGTCGCTGCCGACTTCAAGGACGACATCACGCATCGCTTGCCGAAGCCCTCCGCGAAGAACGGCAAGCGCGTTGCATTCGTCGGCGGTGGCCCGGCGTCGCTGACCGTGGCGCGCGATCTCGCGCCGCTCGGTTATCACTGCACTGTGTTCGACGGCGATCCCGAAGCCGGCGGCATGATGCGGACGCAGATCCCGAAATTCCGCCTGCCCAATTCGGTGATCGACGAGGAGACCGGCTACATCCTCAATCTGGGCGTCGAGTTCAAGGGCGGCCATCGCATCGAGAGCATGAAGGCGCTGCTCGCGGAGAAATATGACGCGATCTTCGTCGGCTCCGGCGCGCCGCGCGGCCGCGAGCTCGACATTCCCGGCCGCAAGGAGGCCGCCGCCCACGTTCATATCGGTATCGACTGGCTGTCATCGGTGTCGTTCGGCCACATCGACAAGATCGGCAAGCGCGTGATCGTGCTCGGCGGCGGCAACACTGCGATGGATTGTTGCCGCACCGCGCGCCGCCTCGGCGGCGAAGACGTCAAGGTGGTCGTGCGCTCCGGCTTCGAGGAGATGAAGGCTTCGCCCTGGGAGAAGGAAGACGCGATCCACGAGGACATCCCGATCATCAACTTCCTCGTCCCGGTCGCCTTCGTCCACGACAACGGCAAGCTGACCGGCGTCACCTTCCAGAAGGTGAAGGCCGAATACGATGCCAAGGGGCGCCGCAATCTCGTACCTTCCGGTGAGCCGGATCAGACTATCGAATGCGACGACGTGCTGGTCGCGGTCGGCCAGGAGAACGCCTTTCCCTGGATCGAGCAGGACTGCGGCATCGAGTTCGACAAATGGCACATGCCCAAGGTCGATCCGAAGACGTTCGTCTCGACCAACCCAAAAGTGTTCTTCGGCGGCGACGCCGCGTTCGGCCCGAAGAACATCATCTGGGCGGTGGCGCAGGGCCATGACGCCGCGTTGTCGATCCACAAGCTGCTCTCGGGCGAGGACATCACCGAACGGCCGCTGCCGGAGGTGCATGTCTCTTCGCAGAAGATGGGCATTCACGAGTGGAGCTATGACAACGACATTTCCAACGACAAGCGCTTCAAGGTGCCGCACCGCGACAAGGTGATTGCGCTGAAGGACATCCGTACCGAGGTCGAGCTCGGTTACGACGTCAAGCTCGCGCTCGGCGAAGCCGAGCGTTGCCTGAACTGCGACGTCCAGACCGTGTTCTCGACCTCGCTCTGCATCGAGTGCGATGCCTGCGTAGACATCTGCCCGATGGACTGCATCACCTTCACGGAGAATGGCGAGGAAGCCGATCTGCGCCAGTACCTGAAGGCGCCTTCGCTCCATCCGGACCAGGATCTCTACGTGTCCAGCGACCTCAAGACCGGGCGCGTGATGGTGAAGGACGAGGATGTCTGCCTGCATTGCGGGCTGTGCGCCGAGCGTTGTCCCACAGGAGCCTGGGACATGCAGAAGTATTTGATCGAAATGACCCAAGCAGGTTCAGCATGTCCGACAAAAAGCCGATCAGCAGCGTAAACGACTTCGTCGTCCGCTTTGCCAACGTCAACGGATCGGGCTCGGCCAGCGCCAACGAAATGTTCGCGCGCGCGATCCTGCGCCATGGCGTGCCGGTATCACCGCGCAACATCTTTCCCTCCAACATCCAGGGCCTGCCGACCTGGTACGAGGTACGGGTGACGGAAGAAGGCCATCTCGGCGCCCGCGGCGGCGTCGACATGATGGTGGCGATGAACCCGCAGACCTGGGACAAGGACGTCGCCGGCATCGAGCCCGGCGGCTATCTGTTCTACGATTCCACCAAGCCGCTGCCGTCGACAAAATTCCGCGACGACATCACCGTGATCGGCGTGCCCCTGACCGCGATCACCAACTCGACCTACACCGATCCGCGCCAGCGTCAGCTGTTCAAGAACATCATCTATTTGGGCGCGCTCTCGGCGCTGCTCGACATGGACCCCAAGCTGATCGAGCAGCTGATCGGCGAACAGTACAAGGGCAAGGAGAAGCTGCTCTCCTCCAACGTCCACGCGCTGCATCTCGGCCGCGACTGGGCGCTGCAAAACCTGAAATGCCCGACCGGGCTGCGGGTGAAGAAATCCGACAAGGTCGGCGACCGCATCTTCATCGAGGGCAACAGCGCCGCCGCTCTCGGCGCCGTCTATGGCGGCGCCACCGTATGCGCCTGGTATCCGATCACGCCGTCCTCGTCGGTGGCGGAAGCTTTCACCGCCCACTGCAAGAAGTACCGGCACGATCCCGCGACCGGCAAGGCGAAATACGCCATCGTCCAGGGCGAGGACGAACTGGCTTCAATCGGTATCGTCATTGGCGCCTCCTGGAACGGCGCCCGCGCCTTCACCGCGACATCCGGCCCCGGCATCTCCTTGATGACGGAGTTCATCGGCCTCTCATACTTCGCCGAGATCCCGGCCGTGATCATGAACATCCAGCGCGCCGGCCCCTCGACGGGCATGCCGACCCGCACCCAGCAATGCGACATCATCGCCTGCGCCTATGCTTCGCATGGCGACACCAAGCATGTGCTGTTGTTCCCGGAAGACCCGGCGGAAGCGTTCGAGTTTGCGGCAGCCGCCTTCGATCTCGCCGAGCGGCTCCAGACCACGATCTTCCTGATGCTCGATCTCGACATCGGCATGAACCACCGCCTCAGCCGTCCGCTGAAGTGGGACGATTCCAAGCAGTACGACCGCGGCAAGGTGATGACCGCACAGATGCTGGACGAAGGCCGCGACTTCGGCCGCTATCTCGACGTCGACGGCGACGGCATCCCCTACCGCACCTATCCCGGCACGCATCCGACCAAGGGCTCCTATTTCACCCGTGGCACCTCGCGCGACCGCTATGCGCGCTACTCCGAGGAAGGCTCGGTCTATGCCGACAACATGCAGCGCCTCGTTCGCAAGTTCGAGACCGCGCAGGATCTGGTGCCGCGACCGCTGCAAGCCAATGCGGAGCGGCCGACCAAATATGGCGTGATCTATTTCGGCTCGACCTCGCCTGCGATGGACGAAGCGATCGGGATGCTCGAGGCACGCGGGCATCAGCTCGACCGCCTCCGCATCCGCGCCTTCCCGTTCCATTCGAGCGTAGCGAGCTTCCTCGCCGAGCACGATTTCGTCTATGTGGTCGAGCAGAACCGCGACAGCCAGCTCCGTCAGCTCATCGTCAACGAGAACGGCATCGACCCGGTACGCCTCGTGCCGATCGTGCATTACGACGGCTCACCGATCACCGCCCGTTACATCGCAAAAGCCATTGGCGACCACCAGGATCACCTCAAGGTGACCCCGCTCCGCAAGGCCGTATCATGACCTACATTGCCAAGCCGAAATTCCATCACCCCGGGTTGAAGAAGAACGAACTCGGCTACACGCATCGCGACTACGAGGGCAAGATCTCGACGCTGTGCGCCGGCTGCGGCCATGATTCGATCACGGCCTCGATCATCGAGGCCTGCTACGAGCTCTCGATCGAGCCGCATAGGGTTGCCAAGATCTCCGGCATCGGCTGCTCGTCGAAGACGCCGGATTATTTTCTCGGCAATTCGCACGGCTTCAACTCCGTGCACGGCCGCATGCCCTCGGTGCTGACAGGCGCCAACCTCGCCAACCGCGACCTGATCTATCTCGGCGTCTCCGGCGACGGCGATTCCGCCTCGATCGGTTTCGGCCAGTTCGCGCATTCGATCCGGCGCGGCGTCAACATGACCTATATCGTCGAGAACAACGGCGTCTACGGCCTGACCAAGGGCCAGTTCTCGGCAACCGCCGACCGTGGCTCGAAGAGCAAGAAGGGCGTCACCAACACCGACAACGCGATCGATCTCGTCGCGATCGCGTTGCAGCTCGGCGCCACCTTCGTCGCGCGCTCGTTTTCCGGTGACAAGGCCCAGCTGGTGCCGCTGATCGCGGCCGCGATCGGCCACAAGGGCGCGTCCTTTATCGACGTCATCAGCCCCTGCATCGCCTTCAACAACCACGCCGGCTCGACCAAGAGCTTTGACTATGTCCGCGAGCACAATGACGCCGTGAACCGGCTCGACGTGCTGGTGGGCCGCGATCCGATCGCGGTCGATTATGCGCCGGGCACGGTGCAGGTGGTCGAGCAGCATGACGGCAGCAAGATCGCGCTGCGCAAGATCGATGCGGACTACGATCCGCATGACCGGCTCGGCGCGCAGACGTTCCTCGCGAGGCACGCCGCCAAGGGCCAGATCGTCACCGGTCTCCTGTACGTCGATCCCGACGCAGACGATCTGCACACGCATCTCAACACGGTGGAGACGCCGCTCAACACGCTGGAGGCGGACACGCTGTGCCCGGGCTCGGCGGCGCTGGACAAGTTCAACGCCAGCCTGCGGTGATCATTTGCCGCGCTGAGGCGGCTGCCTGACGCGGACGGTAATCTTGTCCGACACGACAGGCGGGTCGAACGGATAATGTTTCGCATCGCCCAACACCAGTTGCAGGGTGTGGGTCCCGGGCGGAAGCTCGAGAAATGTTTCGGTCTGCCCTGCCCCGAAATGCAGATGCGACTTGTCCTGCAGGATCGGCTCCTTCGGATCGATGGGGTCGTTGACGTCGATCAGCAAATGATGGTGGCCGGCGTTCTGGTAGTCGTCGCCGGCATGCGTCACACCCATGTTGCGCAAGCCGAACCGGACCAGGAATCCGCCGCGCACCCTTTGCCCGTCATACGGGGTGATAAAATAGACCTTTGCGTCCTTTGGAGCAGGCTTCCCCTGCGAGAAGGCCATGCCCGGGAGCAATGCGAGCACCGCCGACAGCGCAACGCAGCGAAGGATTTGCATCAAATTGACTCCGGCAGTTAAGGACTGAGCGCGACGCGGAATCCATGCGTCGGGTAACGAACATTGGTGTCGTAACCGTCGCGGTTGGACGGCCGCACATATCTCGAGTCGTTCTTCCAGGAGCCCGAGCGCAGGACGTGCGAACTGCAATCCCCACTGCTCCAGGCCGAGCCGTCATTGGGCGCGCCCTGATAGGTCTTGTGCCAGCAGTCTTCGACCCATTGATCGGCGGCGCCGCCCATGTCGTGGAGACCAAAAGGATTGGGCCTGAAGCTGCCGACTTTCGCCGGCTGCTCGGTCGCTGCGTCGCCGCAGTCCTTGCACCCCGCCATGCCTTGCTGGAGCTTGTCGCCCCACCAATATTTGGTCGACGTTCCGCCGCGCGCCGCATATTCCCATTCGGCTTCGCTTGGGAGCCGGTAGGGCTTCTTCGTCGTCTGCACGAGAAAGGCGGCATATTGCTGTGCGTCGGTCCAACTCACATTCGTGATCGGCGCGTCGTCCTTGCCGGTGGCGGTGAACCCGCAGGCCTTGGCGGCGGCGCATTCATTCCATTCCTGCACTGTCACGGGATATTTTCCGATCGAGAATGGCTTGATCGTGACCTGGTGGACGGGACGTTCGGTCGGATCATCGTTGCTTCCCATTGCGAAGCTTCCGCCGCGAATGGCGATCATCTCGGGTTCGCGGACCGGTGTCATCGATGGGCTTGGCGCCGGGGCGGGCGACGGTGGTGACGAAGCCACTGAGGAAGACGGCTGCGGCGTTGCTGTCACCGCTTCCCGCGGCGGAGCTTGCGGGCTCGGGGATACGGCCGGAGAGACGGTGGGCACGGCGGCCTGCTCGCCGACCCGGCCGGGCGGCTGCGCCAGCAGATACCAGAGCACGCCGCTGGCGATGACGAGCAGCGTGATGCCCAGCAGAAAGATCAGGGTGTTCTCGCGTCGGCCTCGCGTCCTGCCGACCGCATCTGCGTCCGGCAGTACACGATAGACGCGCACCGGATCGGTGATGTTCTTGACCTTGCGGTCCCCGAGCGATTCATAGCCGCACACCACCTTGTGCTTGATCTGCTCGTAGATCGCGCCGGAGATGTAGACTTGGCCAGGCTCGGCGATACCCTCGATCCGCGTGGCGATGTTGACGCCGTCGCCATAGACGTCGTCCGGCTCCACGATGACGTCACCGAGATTGACGCCGATCCGGTATTCGATCCGGGTATCCTTCGAAAGCGAGGCGTTGCGGCCGACGAGATTCTGCTGGATGACGATACTGCATCGAACGGCCTCGACGGGACTGTCGAAAATGGCGATGAAGCCGTCGCCCGTCGTCTTCACCAGGCTTCCATGGTGCTCAACGATACTGGGCTCGATGAGATCCCGCTCGATCCGCTTGACGCGGGCATGCGTGCCCTCCTCGTCGGCCTGCATCAGGCGACTGTAGGAGGCGATGTCACCGACGATGATGGCCGCGAGACGACGAGACATCCTGCCGTTTGGCGGCGGCTCATCGTGACTTCCGGACCTGAAATTGCGAATTTCGCCCATTGCGGGGCACTCCACAAACTTGCAAGAGGCAGCCCCAACATACGACTTAGAGAAACAATTGTCTGTGAAGGCTATCACACTGACGAACTCGGACAACGTCGAAGGAATCGCGACATCGAGTTCCAGGGAGCGGCGGCTTTCCTTTGCTTGAACCTTCCCGGCCTAGCCCGCGACTAAGCAACGCGCGGAACATCCATCTGAGATCTGTCCTGCGACGACGGTGTCGAAAGCTCGTGAACGCGCCGTGGTTCGCCGGCGACCAACCGCATACCGGTCCTCATCGTCCCCGAGCGGACCGTCAACGGCTCACGCGTTCGGTGCGATCATGAAGCTTGCCCTTGTCCTGCCGCTTGCCCTTGCCGCCTTCATTGGCGCTGCCCGGGCCGAGGAGGCCGACGACATCCGCGAGGCCAGCAAGGCCGAAGCGGAGACCTTCAATGCGCGGATGTATGCGGGCACTCCGGGCAACAAGGCTTATGCCTGCTTCGTGCGCCGCTACGATGCCGACCATCTGGCGCGGCATCCCAAGCAGAAGGTCGCTTCGATGAAGCTGCTGGTCTCGGCGGAAGTCGATGAGGAAGACAAGCAGCTCCACAACTCGTTCCGGCTTGGCTTCAGATACCGCCACCGCTCGGGCGATTTCGATTCCAGCGGCTCCTGCCATCATGTGATATTCGTGAAGGACGGCAACGAGACCCGCCTCGGCTGCGGTGTCGACTGCGAAGGCGGCGGCATCGGCGTCGCGCTGTCGAAGGACGACAAATCAGCCATCGTGCGGCTCGCGAGCGTCAGGGTTTGGCTGCACAACAAGCCGGACGACGAGGCCGAACGATCGCTGGTCGCGGGCCCCGACGACGGGATTTTCCGGCTCGACCGGGCCGACAACAGCGAGTGCGCCGCCCTCGTGACCGATCGCAAGGAACTCGCCGCGCTCCGCCACAAATGATATGTGTCCGGCAAAGTCAGACGCAATCGTTGTTTTTGCGCATGATCTTTCCGGAAAACTGCTTTGCACTTTTCCGGATCATGCTTCGAGGGAGATCGCCATGAACCGCCGGAACATCTTGTGGAGCACCGTCTCCGCCCTGGGCGCAGCGTTTGCCGCCTCGCGGGCCCAGGCCGCGACCGAAGCCGCACCTTCGAACAAGCTCAAGGTCGTCTACCATCTCAGCGACGCCGAGAAGGTCAATTTCGTGCTCGGCAACATCCAGAACCACATCGACGGCGTCGGCGGCCCCGACCATGTGACCATCGCGCTGGTGATCCACGGGCCGGCGCTGAAGGCGTTTCACTGGGCGCAGGCCAACCCTGACATCAGCAAACGGATCGGCGATTTCTCCAAGGACGGCGTCGAGCTTGCCGCCTGCGGCAACACGATGAAGGCGCAGAACATCACGCTCACGGATCTCTTGCCCGGATTCGTCAGCGCGGAGAAAGGCGGCGTGGTTCGCCTAGCCGAGTTGCAATCACAGGGGTATCTGTATTTGCGGCCTTAGCGTCGAGCTACGCCCCCAAAATCTGCCGCGTCGCACTTGACTTACCCATAACTCTACGGTTATGAATTAATCCATAACTGACTGGTTATGGATTCTGCATGTCTGCCGCACCCGATCTTCTGTTCAGGACCCTCGCCGATCCGACCCGGCGGGCCATCTTCGAGCGGCTATGCCGCGAAGGGGAGCAGACGGTCGGGGCACTGACGGCGCGATCCGGCGTTTCCCAGCCGGCGGTCTCAAAACATCTCGGCGCGCTGAAGCAGGCTGGCCTCGTTCGCGACCGCCATGAGGGACGGCAAACCCATTACAGCGCCCAACCCGGCGCGCTCGATCCGCTGATCGACTGGACCAGCCAGATGGCCGGGTTCTGGCAGAACCGGCTCGATGCGCTGGACGATCTCCTGAAGAGGATGGACCAATGACAGAAGCCGCGACTGAAACCCGTTCCGTCGTCATCGAGCGCGAATTTGCCGCCCCGGCGGAGCGGCTGTGGCGCGCGCTGACGCAACCGCATCTGATCGAGGAATGGCTGATGAAGAACGACTTCAAGCCCACCGTCGGTCACCGCTTCAATCTTCGCGGCGAATGGGGCGGCGTGCTGGACTGCGAGGTCCTCGCCATCGAGCCGCAGCGATCGCTCGCCTACACCTGGAATTTCACGCATGAGGACGCGGCCTACGATCTCAAGAGCGTGGTGACGTTCACGCTGACCCCGACGGGCGCGGGCACCCATTTGCGCGTCGAGCAAGCAGGCTTCCGTCCCAGCCAGAAGCAGGCCTATGGCGGCGCACATGCCGGCTGGAAGCAGTTTTTTGCCAAGCTGGACGAGCTGCTGGCGCGAGCCGACTGAGCGCCAGCGACCGCGCTCGCAACGACGCTGGAGATAGTTCGATACCGAAAAGGCAGGATCATGAAGAAGGCGACGAGTACGGCGAAAAAGAACAGCGCGAAAGACGCGACCAGCGCCTCCCCCTCGAAACTGATCGACGGCAGAATCAACGAGCTCGGTGATTGGCGCGGCGAGATGCTCAGGCGGATTCGTGGCCTGATCAAGGATGCCGATCCCGACGTGGTCGAGGAATGGAAATGGCGCGGCGTTCCGGTGTGGGAGCACGACGGCATCATCTGCACCGGCGAGACCTACAAGGCCGTCGTCAAGATGACGTTTGCCAGGGGCGCGGCGCTGGATGACCCGGCCGGCCTGTTCAATTCGAGCCTTGAGGGAAATGTGCGGCGCGCGATCGATTTTCACGAGGGCGCGAAAATCAATGAGAAGGCGCTGAAGACGCTCATCCGCGCCGCCGTGGCCCTGAACGCGTCCAAGGTCAAAAGCAAGCCGGCAAAGAAGCGTTCGGCGTAGCCGGCGGCGTCACGCCGCCGCGGTGATCGGGCGCGGGCTCACGACATATTCGCGCAAGACCTTGTCGTTGGCGTCGACCTCGATCAGCGCCACGTCATAGGTCCAGAGATCGGCGAGATGCTGGAGCACCCGCTTGGCATCGGTCTCGTTGAGCTGCGAACCCTTGATGACGCGGTGGTGCAGGATCAGCCGGCGGTCGCCGGAGAGATCGACGTCGACCACCTCGATATTGGCATCGATGTAACCGACATCATGCTGCCGCGCCAGCTCGCGCCGCACGCGGCGGAAGCCGCGCTCGTCGTGGATGGCATCGACGCGGATGCCGGCGCGCTCCTCGGGATCGTCATGCAGATGGAACATGCGGAGCTGCCGCATCAGCTTCGGGCTCAGGAACTGGGCGATGAAGCTTTCGTCGCGGTAATTGGCCCAGACGTCACGCAGCACGCCCATCACGTCGTTCTTGCCGGCGATATCCGGGAACCATTCACGGTCCTCGTCCGATGGACTGGTGACGATACGCTCGATGTCCTGCATCATTGCGAAGCCGAGCGCATAGGGATTGAAGCCGGAGTAGCGCGGATCATCGAATTCGGGCTGGAACACCACATTGGTGTGCGATTGCAGGAATTCGAGAAAGTTGCCGTCGGTGATGCGACCCTGCTGGTGCAGCTTGGTCATGATGCGATAGTGGACGTAGGTCGCCGTCCCCTCGTTCATCACCTTGGTCTGGCTCTGCGGATAGAAATATTGCGCGATGTGGCGGACGATGCGCAGCAGTTCGCGCTGCCAGGGGGCGAGCCGGGGCGCGCTCTTTTCCAGGAAATAGAGCAGGTTTTCCTGCGGCAGGCCGAGCAGCTTGCGGCGGCGTTCGATACTCAGCGCAGACTTGGTCTTGGACGCGCCCTTGGGCACAGTGCGCCAGAGATCGTTGAAGACTTCTTCCTCGTGCTGGCGGCGGCGACCTGCCCGCTTCTCTTCGGCGCGCAGATCCAGCTTCTTCTTGCCGGGATAGCGGTCGATACCGTGCGACATCAGCGCATGCGCGGCATCCAGCGTGCGCTCGACCTCGGTGCGGCCGTAGCGCTCCTCGCAGCTCATCACATAGTTCTTGGCGAAGTCGAGATAGTCCAGGATGCCGTCGGCGTCGGTCCACTGCTTGAACAGGTAATTGTTCTTGAAGAAGTGGTTGTGGCCGAAGGCGGCGTGCGCGATCACCAGCGTCTGCATCGTCGCCGTGTTCTCCTCCATCAGGTAGGAGATGCAGGGCGAGGAGTTGATCACGATCTCATAGGCGAGCCCCATCAGGCCCTTGCGATATGACGCCTCGTGATAGGCAAAGTGCTTGCCGAAGGACCAGTGCTTGTAGAACAGCGGCATGCCGACCGACGAATACGCATCCAGCATCTGCTCGGCGGTGATGACCTCGATCTGGTTCGGATAGACGTCGAGGCCGAGATCGTTCGTCGCCACCTCCTCGCAGGCGTCCGTAATGCGCTGCAAGGTGTGAAAATCCCAATCCGCGCCTTCGAACAAGCGTTCCGTCATGGAGCGGCTTTCTCCTGGGTTTCGCGGCGCTGGAACAGGTCGTGGAACACCGGAAAGATCTCGCTGCGCTCGCTGACCTTGCGCATCGAGAGCGGTGCGCCGCTGTTGCGCAGGCGGTCATAAAGGGTCCAGAGCGAGGAGTCGGAGAGATCGAAGGCGCTGCCGCCGGACTCGCCGACCTCGAGATAGGCAAAGAACTGGCAGGCCGGCAGGATCTTGTCGGTCAGCAGCATGCCCGTGAGCTCGCCGTCGGAATAGGAATTGTCGCCGTCGGAGGCTTGGGCGGCGTAGATATTCCAGTCCGACGGATTGAAGCGCTCGCGCACGATCTCGTGCATCGCCTGGAGCGCGCTGGAGACCAGCGTGCCGCCGGACGCCGGACCGTAGAAGAAGGTCTGCTCGTCGACCTCCTCGGCGCGGTCGGTGTGGCGAATGAAGACGATCTCGACATGCTTGTAGCGGCGCTTCAGGAACACGTAGAGCAGCATGTAGAAGCGCTTCGCGAGATCCTTCATGTGCTCGGACATCGAGCCGGAGACGTCCATCAGGCAGAACATCACGGCCTGCGCGACCGGCTTCGGGACCGTCTCGAAGCGGCGATAGCGGATGTCGATCGGATCGATGAAGGGAATCCGCTTGGATTTCGCCTTCAGTTTTTCGAGCTGGGCGAGCAGCACTAAACGCTCGTCCTCATCCGCGCATGCGGCAATGGCGGCTTCCAGCTCTTCGATCTCGTCCTTACTGGGACGCTTGAGTGCGATACGGCGCGCCATTGCGCGCCGAACCGTCCGGCTCACCGAGATGTTGGATGGCGAGCCCGACGTGGTGTAGCCGGCGCGCTGGATGCCTTCGCTCTCGGTCTGCGCGATCTTGCGCTTGGCGAGATCGGGAAGCTCGAGATCGTCGAGGAAGAGATCAACGAACTCGTCGCGACTCAGCACAAAGCGGAAGGCGTCTTCGCTGTCGCCTTCGCCCGGACCGGAATCCTTGGCGCTGCCCTGGCCGGAGCGCTGGAGGTAGTCGCCCTCGATGAACTTCTTGTTGCCGGGCAGCACCATGTCCCGCGTCCCGCCTTCACGGCGGAAACGGGGCTCATGCATGCCGTCGAGAGGAATCGTGACCTCACCACCCTCCAGGACGTCCTTGATGTCGCGTTCCTGCGAGGTCTTCTTGACGGCGCCCTGCACCAGGGATTTGGCCCGACGCAAGAACCGCTGCCGGTTCTCAAGACTCTTGCCGCCTGGATTCAGGCGCCTGTCAATAATGTGAATGGCCACTTTCTCATCCGCCTCAACCGGCTTGCTTCACGCGCATGTACCATTCGACCAGGCGGCGAACCTGACGCTCGGTGTAGCCGCGCTCCACCATGCGTGCGACGAACTCGCCGTGCTTTTTCTCCGTCTCGCCGTCCTTCTTCGACCCGAACGAGATGACCGGAAGCAGGTCCTCGACCTGAGAGAATATCCGCTTTTCGATCACATCGCGAATCTTCTCGTAGGAAATCCAGGTCGGATTCTTGCCGCCGTTCTGGGCGCGCGACCGTAACGAGAATTTGACCACCTCGTTGCGGAAATCCTTGGGGTTGGCGATGCCCGCCGGCTTCTCGATCTTGGTCAGTTCCTGGTTCAACAATTCGCGATCGAGCAGCTGGCCGGTGTCGGCATCCTTGAAGTCCTGGTCCTCGATCCAGGCATCGGCGTAATCGACGTAGCGGTCGAACAGGTTCTGGCCGTAATCCGAGTAGGATTCGAGATAAGCCTTCTGGATTTCGTTTCCGATGAACTCGGCATAACGCGGCGCAAGGTCCGCCTTGATGAATTCGAGGTAGCGCTTCTCGACTTCCTCAGGCAGCTGCTCGCGCTTGATCGACTGTTCCAGCGCGTACATCAGATGCACGGCGTCGGCGGCGACTTCCTGCGGATCGTGGTTGAAGGTCGCAGCCAGGATCTTGAAGGCGAAGCGGGTGGACACGCCGTCCATGCCCTCGTCGACGCCGGCGGCATCGCGATATTCCTGGACGCTGCGCGCCTTCGGATCGGATTCCTTCAGGCTTTCGCCGTCGTAAACCCGCATCTTGGCGTACGTCGTGGAATTCTCGTGCTTGCGCAGGCGCGACATCACCGAGAACCGGGCCAGCGTCTCCAGCGTCGAGGGCGCGCAGGGTGCGGCCGCGAGCTCGGAGCCCTGGATCAGCTTCTCGTAGATCTTCTGCTCTTCCGTGATGCGCAGGCAATAAGGCACCTTGATCACGCAGATGCGGTCGATGAAGGCTTCGTTGTTCTTGTTGGCCTTGAAGCTCGACCACTCGGCTTCGTTCGAGTGCGCGAGGATGACGCCGGTGAACGGGATCGCGCCGATATTCTCGGTGCCGATGTAGTTGCCTTCCTGCGTCGCGGTCAGCAGCGGATGCAGCATCTTGATCGGCGCCTTGAACATCTCGACGAACTCGAGCACGCCCTGGTTGGCGCGGTTGAGGCCGCCGGAATAGCTGTAGGCGTCGGGATCGTTCTGCGCGTAGGTCTCAAGCTTGCGGATATCGACCTTGCCGACCAGCGAGGAGATGTCCTGGTTGTTCTCGTCACCGGGCTCGGTCTTGGCGATACCGATCTGGCGCAGCCGCGACGGCTGGATTTTTGCGACCCTGAACTGGGAAATGTCGCCGCCGAAGGCCTCGAGCCGCTTGTAGCACCACGGGCTCATCAGGCCGGTGAGACGCCGGCGCGGAATGCCGTACTTCTCTTCCAGCATCGGCCCGAGCTGATCGGGATCGAACAGGCTGAGCGGGCTCTCGAACACGGGCGAGAGTTCATCGCCGGCCTTGAGCACGTAAATCGGATGCACTTCCATCAGCGACTTCAGCCGCTCGGCGAGCGAGGATTTGCCGCCGCCGACCGGGCCGAGCAGATAGAGGATCTGCTTGCGCTCTTCGAGGCCTTGCGCCGCGTGCCGGAAGAAACCGACGATGCGCTCGATGGTTTCTTCCATGCCGTAGAAGCCGGCGAAGGCCGGATAGGTACGGATCGTGCGGTTCAAAAAAATACGGCCAAGGCGTGGGTCCTTGGCCGTGTCAATGGTCTGGGGCTCACCGATCGCCGCTAGCAATCGTTCGGCTGCATTGGCGTATTTCATGGGATCGCTTCGACACGATTCCAGATATTCCGCCATCGACATGTCGTGCTGGCTTCTCGCCTCGAACGACTTAGCGAAAGCGTTGAATAGCGAATCGTTGTACATGATCCCTCTCCGCGTGAGTTCCGCTACACAACTGAACGAAAGCAGCGACCGGACCGTTCCTTAGCGCCACTCTCGAATCAGCGTGTGCACATGACGATCATTCGACACCCGCGGGCCTTCACCACGCAACGCACAACGTAGGCATCGGGTGAGTTACGAACAGGCACCTGCCTGTTATTTATGCGAATCTATACCTGTATTCGCTAATTTCCAGCAAATGTCGCCTCACCGCAACATCCGGGCGTTACCGGGGTATAGGCCATCCGGCAGCGCAGCATAGCCGCGGGCCGGCGGCAGCTTTATGACGCTTGTGCGGCCAGGCCTTGCGCGCCGTGATCGCGGTCTCGCCGCAATGCGGTGCGTGAATCGCTGGCAGCATGACAGTCGCGGCAGGCGCGCAGCAATGTGTCAAAATCCGTCGCCAGCCCCTCGGGCTGAATGACGATGCGGTCCGCCTGCGTAGCGCGCGAGGCGGCGCGGATGCAGGATAGCTGCCGCAGCAACGCCGGCGTCGGCGTCAGCACAATCACCTTGTGCCCGCGGCAGTCCTCAGCCGAAACATCCGCAATCGAGTCCCACAGCAGAAATTCATTGCCGACCCGAAGATCACGGATGCCGTAGGGGGTGACGATCACGACCGGCCCCCGCTCGCCCGGCAGCAACCAGATCAGCCACGAGGTGATCGGGCCGAACACCGCGACACCGGCATAGCCCATCGCCGTATCGTAT
Source organism: Bradyrhizobium sp. LTSP849 (assembly GCF_000938255.1). Classification (GTDB taxonomy): domain Bacteria; phylum Pseudomonadota; class Alphaproteobacteria; order Rhizobiales; family Xanthobacteraceae; genus Bradyrhizobium. Next base: position 141,309 of record NZ_JYMR01000052.1, read on the forward strand.
TCGCCGATGCCGTCCCACCAGTCGAAGACAAGGCCTGCGCTGAGCAGCGTCATGGCGAAGCCCGCCGCGACCAGCAGCCGCAGGCGCGTGACGCATTGACCGATTTCGAGATCGTGGGTCGCGTCGATGCAGACGGCCGGCGCGACCGATTGCGGGCTGTCGGCGACACCATCAGGATGTGCGTGCATGCTTTCCCCCAGCATGGCCATTCGCGACCGAGCTAATGATGCGTCAGGCGGGACCGGAATCCACTGACGACACTCCGTGACGCGACAAGTCGAAATTACGCAACAAGACCTCGGCCGAACCACACCGGCCAATGATTTTTATTACGCAAAATCACCACTGCCGCCTGGATCGTCATGATCGCGACGGAGTTACACTGAGAGTATGACGCCAATGCCCTTGATTGGTTCCCTCCCGGGAGCATGTAAGCTACAGGATAGCGCGTCAGGACCGGCGCGGAAACCCCTCGCCCGCAGGCTTGGAGATAAATAAACATCATGAATCCCGTCAAAGAACTGGAAAAGCACGGACAAGCCGTCTGGCTGGACTTCCTGGCCCGCGGCTTCATCGCCAAGGGCGATTTGAAGCGGCTGATCGACACCGACGGCGTCAAGGGCGTCACCTCGAACCCGTCGATCTTCGAGAAGGCGATCGGCAGCTCGGACGAATACGACGCCCCGATCGGCAAGGCGCTGAAGCGCGGCGACCGGACGGTGGCCGACCTGTTCGAGACCGTCGCGATCGAGGACATCCAGAGCGCCGCCGACGTGCTGCGCCCGGTCTATGACAGGCTCAAGGGCCATGACGGCTATGTCAGCCTCGAGGTCTCGCCCTACCTGGCAATGGACACCGCCGGCACGGTCGCCGAGGCACGGCGGCTCTGGAAGGACGTCAATCGCAAGAACCTGATGGTGAAGGTACCGGCGACGCCGGAGGGCCTGCCGGCGGTCGAAACGCTGATCGGCGACGGCATCAGCATCAACATCACGCTGTTGTTCTCGAAGGCGGTGTATCTGGAGGTGGCCGAGGCCTATCTCGCCGGTCTCGAAAAATACGTCGCAGGCGGGGGAGACCCGTCGCATGTCGCAAGCGTGGCGAGCTTCTTCGTCAGCCGCATCGACTCGGTGGTCGACAAGCAGCTCGACGAGAAGATCGCACGCGCCAACGACCCATCCGAGAAGGAACGGCTGGCCGCGCTCAAGGGCAAGGTCGCGATTGCGAATGCCAAGGTGGCCTATCAGGACTACAAGCGGCTGTTCTCGGGCCCGCGCTGGGACAAGCTCGCCGCCAAGGGCGCCAAGCCGCAGCGCATGCTGTGGGCCTCGACCGGCACCAAGAACAAGGATTACAGCGACGTCCTCTATGTCGAGGAATTGATCGGGCCAGACACCGTCAACACCGTGCCGCCGGCAACGCTCGATGCGTTCCGAGACCACGGCAAGGCGCGCGACAGCCTGGAAGAAAATGTCGACGACGCCCGCCGCGTGCTGGAAGAGCTGGAGCGCTCCGGCGTCTCGCTCGATGCCATCACCGAGGAGCTCGTCAAGGACGGCGTCAAGCAGTTTGCCGATGCCGCCGACAAGCTCTATGGCGCGGTCGCCCACAAGCGCGCCACCGTGCTCGGGCCGGCAATCGATCGCCAGCAATTGTCGCTCGGCGACGGGCTCGGCAAGGCGGTCGCAAAGAGCACCGAGGAGTGGCGCGCCTCTGCAAAGATCCGCAAGCTGTGGCAGCGCGACAAATCGGTCTGGACCGGCACGGACGAGGACAAATGGCTCGGCTGGCTCGACAGCGCGGCCAAGGCCGACGTCGCCGACTATGAGGACTATGCCAACCGCGTGAAGGGCCAGAAATTCTCCGATGCCGTCGTGCTCGGCATGGGTGGATCGAGCCTCGGACCGGAAGTGCTGGCCGAGACGTTTGCGCGGAAGTCAGGCTTCCCGAAGCTGCACGTACTGGATTCGACCGATCCGGCGCAGGTGCGGGCGATGGAAGCCAGGATCGACATCGCCAACACCGTGTTCATCGTCTCCAGCAAGTCGGGCGGCACCACCGAGCCAAACGCGATGAAGGATTATTTCCACGAGCGCGTCGCGCAGGCGGTCGGCCCGAAGGTCAAGACCGGCTATCGCTTCATCGCCGTGACCGATCCCGGCTCGTCGCTGGAGAAGGCCGCCAAGAAGCTGAACTATGCTCGCATCTTCCACGGCGAGCCCTCGATCGGCGGACGCTATTCGGTGCTCTCGCCGTTCGGCCTGGTGCCGGCGGCAACCGCGGGCATCGACGTCAAGACCCTGATCAAGCACGCGCTTTCGATGGCCCGCTCTTGCGGACCGGACGTGCCGCCGCAGGAAAATCCGGGCGTGCAGCTTGGGCTTGCCATGGGCCTCGCCGGGCTCGAAGGCCGCGACAAGGTGACGATCCTGTCGTCGAACAAGATCGCCGATTTCGGCGCCTGGGCCGAGCAGCTCATCGCGGAATCGACCGGCAAGGAAGGCAAGGGCCTGATCCCGATCGCCGGCGAGCCGCTGGGCGAACCTTCGCTTTACGGCAACGACCGCTTCTTCATCGACATCCGTACCGAGGGCGAGGCAGATGCCGCCCATGACTCAAAGCTTTCCGCGATCGAAGCGGCCGGCCACCCGATCGTGCGCATTGTGATGAAGTCGATCGACTATCTCGGCCAGGAGTTCTTCCGCTTCGAGATGGCGACGGCTGTTGCCGGTTCGATCCTCGGCATCAACCCGTTCGACCAGCCCGACGTGGAGGCGGCCAAGATCAAGACCCGTGAGCTGACGTCATCGTTCGAGAAGACCGGCGCGCTGCCGGCCGAGCAGCCGGTGGTCAGCACCGCGGAGGCCGATCTCTACACCGACGCGACCAACGCCGCGGCACTCCGCGCCGCCGGCGCCAACGGCGACCTCACCTCATGGCTGAAGGCGCATCTCTCCCGCTCCAACCATGGCGACTATGTCGCCCTGCTCGGCTACATCGCGCGCGACAAGGCTACCATCGATGCGCTCCAGGCGATGCGGCTCGAGGTGCGCGAGAAGCGTCACGTCGCGACTTGTGCGGAGTTCGGGCCGCGCTTCCTGCATTCCACGGGGCAGGCCTACAAGGGCGGACCCGACAGCGGCGTGTTCCTCCAGATCACCGCGGATGATGCCAAGGATCTTCCGGTGCCGGGCCAGAAGGCGAGCTTTGGCGTGATCAAGGCGGCGCAGGCGCGCGGCGATTTCGACGTGCTCACCGAGCGCGGCCGGCGTGCGCTTCGGGTGCACCTGAAGGGTCCGCTCAAGAAAGGTCTGGCGGCGCTCAACGCCGCGCTCACGAACGCACTGAATTAAGGGGATCTTTCAAATGCAACTCGGCATGATCGGCCTCGGCCGGATGGGCGGCAACATCGTTCGCCGGCTGATGCGCCACGGCCATTCGACCGTGGTCTATGACAAGGACGCCAAGGCCGTCGCCGGCCTGGCCGCAGACGGCGCGCAGGGATCGGCAACCCTGGAAGAGTTCATCGCCAAACTCGAGCGGCCGCGCACGGCCTGGGTGATGCTGCCCGCGGGGCGCATCACCGAAGCGACGATCGACACGATCGCAGGCGTGATGCAGGAAGGCGACGTCATCATCGACGGCGGCAACACCTTCTGGCAGGACGACGTCCGCCGCGGCAAAGCGCTGAAAGAGCGCGGCATCCACTATGTCGACGTCGGCACGTCCGGCGGCGTCTGGGGCCTCGACCGCGGCTATTGCATGATGATCGGCGGCGAGAAGCAGGTGGTCGACCGGCTCGATCCAATCTTTGCTGCGCTGGCGCCCGGCGCCGGCGACATTCCGCTTACGCCGGGACGTGACGGCCGCGACCCTCGCATCGAGCAGGGCTATATCCATGCCGGCCCCGTCGGCGCCGGTCATTTCGTCAAGATGATCCACAACGGCATCGAATACGGCCTGATGCAGGCTTATGCCGAAGGTTTTGACATCCTCAAGAACGCCAATATCGATGCCCTGCCGGCGGATCATCGTTTCGATTTCAATCTCCCTGACATCGCCGAAGTCTGGCGGCGCGGCAGCGTGATCCCGTCCTGGCTGCTCGACCTCACCTCAACCGCGCTCGCCGACAACCCGACGCTCTCCGAATATTCCGGCTTCGTGGAGGATTCCGGTGAGGGCCGCTGGACCGTGAATGCGGCAATCGACGAAGCGGTGCCGGCCGAAGTCCTGACCGCGGCGCTCTACGCACGTTTCCGTTCCCGCCAGGAACACACCTTCGCCGAAAAAATTCTCTCCGCGATGCGCGCGGGTTTTGGCGGCCACAAGGAGCCGAAGCAGCCGGACGCAGCAAAGTCGAAATAACAACAAAAGCGAAGGCCGATCATTCGTGACAAAAGACCCGCAAGCAAAGCGCAAGCCGGAAAATTGCGCCTTCGTCATTTTTGGCGTGACCGGAGACCTCACCCACCGGCTGGTGATGCCCTCTCTCTACAATCTGGCGGCCGAGCACATGCTGCCGGAGAAGTTCTGCGTCGTCGGCGTGGCCCGCAACAGCCAGTCGGATGACGAGCTGCGCGACAGCCTGCTGAAGGGCCTGCGCCAGTTCGCGACCCGTCCCGTGGACGACGTCGTTGCCCAGAAGCTGCTGCAATGCGTGACCTTCGTCGAGGCCGATCCGAAGGATCCCCCCTCGTTCGACCGCTTGCGCGAGCATCTGGATTCGCTCGAATGCGCGCAGGACACCGGCGGCAACCGGCTGTTCTATCTGGCCACGCCGCCGGCCGCGTTCGCGCCTACCGCGCGCGAGCTCGGCCGCACCGGTATGATGAGGGAGAACGGCGCCTGGCGGCGGCTGGTGATCGAAAAACCGTTCGGCACCGATCTCGTCTCGGCGCGCGCGTTGAATGCCGAACTGCTCAAGATCATGGACGAGCACCAGATCTACCGGATCGATCATTACCTCGGCAAGGAGACGGTGCAGAACATTTTGGTGCTGCGCTTTGCCAACGGCATGTTCGAGCCGATCTGGAATCGCAACCACATCGACCACATCCAGATCACGGTGGAAGAGAAGCTCGGCGTCGGCCATCGCGGCGGCTTCTACGATGCCACCGGCGCGTTGCGCGACATGGTGCCGAACCATCTGTTCCAGCTGATGTCGCTGGTCGCAATGGAGCCACCCGCCCGCTTCGACGCCCATTCCGTGCGCTCCGAGAAGGCCGAGGTTCTCGCCGCGATCCAGCAGCCGAATGCGGAGGAAGCGCTGAAGAGCTCAGTCCGCGCCCAATATCTCGCCGGCCGCATCGGCGACGACGAAATCACCGACTATCGCAAGACCGAGGACGTCAAGCCCGGCAGCACCACCGAGACCTATGTCGCGCTGAAACTGATGATCGACAATTGGCGCTGGGCCGGCGTGCCCTTCTATCTGCGCACCGGCAAGGCGCTGGGTCACAAGCGCACCGAAGTCGCGATCAAGTTCAAGCAGGCGCCGCTGTCGATGTTCTCGGGCACGGCGGTCGACCGTCTGTCGCAAAACTTTCTCACCATCGGCATTGCGCCAACCGAGACCATCGAGCTTCAGTTCAACGCCAAGATTCCGGGACCCAGCATCACCATCGACGGCGTCGAGATGAAGTTCCGCTACGGCGACTATTTCCGGGCCGATCCCTCGACCGGCTACGAGACGCTGATCTACGACTGCATGATCGGCGACAACATCCTGTTCCAGCGCGCTGACGGCGTCGAAGCCGGATGGCAGGCAGTTCAGCCATTCCTGGACGCCTGGAAGCAGGCCGGCACCAACGGCATCGAAACCTATCCTGCCGGCAGCGACGGCCCTGCCTGCGCCGATGAGCTGCTGAAGCGCGACGGACGTAGCTGGCGGAAGTTTACGTGATGACAGCGGCCGTCCAGCCGAAGCTGATCGTCGTGGCTGATGGCGAGGCGCTCGCGCAGGCTGCCGCCGAACGGGTGATGGCGCTGATTTCGGCCAATCCCGGGCGCATCGCGATCTGCCTCACCGGCGGCTCCAGCCCGAAGAAGCTCTATCAATTGCTCGGAAGCGATGGCTGGCGCGGCAGAATCCCGTGGGATCGCGTGCATTGGTTCATCGGTGACGAGCGTTTCGTGCCTTCGAGCGATCCCCTCAACAACATGGCAGTCGCACGCGCGACCTTTCTCGATCACAGCGCACCGTCCGGCCATATCCATCCCATCCCGACCACGGCTGAAAATCCCGATGCCAGCGCCGAGGCCTATGCCCGCGAGCTGCAAACCTTCTACGGCGCTGAAAGCCTCGATCCGGCGCGGCCGCTGTTCGACCTGGTTTTGATGGGCGCCGGACCGGACGGCCACACCGCCTCGCTCTTCCCGGGCTATCCCGCGATCGAGGAGACGCAGCGCTGGGTCGTCGGCGTCCCCAAGGCCAATGTCGCGCCCTTCGTGCCGCGGGTCTCGCTGACTTTGCCCGCGCTGGCGTCCTGCCGCGAAATGCTGTTCGAGATTGCGGGGCATGATAAGCAGCCGATCTTGACGCGCCTCCTCAATGGCGAGACTCTGCCGGCTGTACGCGCGCGCTCGAATGGCGAGACCGTCTGGCTGGTCGACCAGGCCGCGCTTCCGGAGGGAATTCGTGGCGGGCGCTGAAGCACCTTGTGCATTGATCGTGATGGGCGTGTCGGGCTCGGGCAAGAGCACGGTTGCGGAATTGCTCGGCAAACGCCTCGGCTGGCGCTTTGAGGACGGTGACAGCTTTCACCCCGCCAGCAATGTCGCGAAGATGCGGGCCGGCCATCCGCTCACCGACGAGGACCGCTGGCCCTGGCTCAATGCCATCGCCGACGAGATTGCAAGGGTCTGCGAGCGAGGCGAGCACGTCATCATCGCCTGCTCGGCGCTGAAGCACACCTATCGTGACGTGCTGTTGCGTGGACGCGACGACGTCCGCTTCGTCTTCCTGAAGGGCACGCAGCAGCTGATCGCCGACCGGCTCGCCCACCGCAAGGGCCATTTCATGCCGCCCGGGCTCCTGACCAGCCAATTCAACACGCTCGAGCCGCCCGAGGCGGGCGAGCATGTCATCACGGCGTCGATCGACGAATCCGTCGAGGCGATCGTGGACGGCATCGTGCGGCAATTGAAACTAGGCGGCGACAAACCCAAGGCCGTGAAACCTAAGGTCATGCCATGACGCAAATCTCACTCGTGGTTTCCGACGTCGACGGCACGCTGCTGACCAAGGACAAGACGCTGACCGACCGCGCCCGGAACGCCGTGCGGCGGCTGCACCAGGCCGGCATCGGCTTCACCATCACCTCGAGCCGCCCCGCGATCGGCATGCGCTTCCTGATCGAGCCGCTCGCGCTCTGGCTGCCGGTCGGCCCGTTCAACGGCTCCTCGATCGTCGATCCCGAGATGAATCCGGTCGAGCAGCATCTGATCCCCGCCAGCGCCGCCGAACGGTCCCTACAAATCCTCCGCGAGTTCGGCGCCGACATCTGGCTGTTCACCTACGACAAATGGCTGATCGACAACCCCAGCGGCAAATACGTCGCGCATGAGCAGCACACGATCCGGTCCGATCCGACCATCGTGACGGATTTTTCGCCGTACCTCGCAAGCGCCTGCAAGATCGTCGGCGCGAGCGCCGATGCGGCCGGCCTGGAGGCTTGCGAAAAAGCGATGCAGGCGGCGCTCGGCACGCAGGCGACTGCGGTGCGTTCACAGACCTATTATCTCGACATCACGCCGCCCGGCTTCGACAAGGGCACCTTCGTGCAGGCGATGGCAAAGCGCCTGGGCATTGCGACCAATGCGGTCGCCACGATCGGCGACATGCAGAACGATCTCGCGATGTTCCGCGTCAGCGGCACATCGATCGCCATGGGCAACGCCACCGACAGCGTCAAGGAGCAGGCCACCAACGTCACGGCGACGAACGAGCAGGACGGTTTTGCCGAGGCGATGGAGATGATCTTGAAGTGGAACGGGGTGGGCTGAGGCTATTGCGACCGCTGCATCGCCGGCTTCTCGCTGGCATGCCTCGCCACCGAGAGATTATGCGCGGTGTTGATCAGCGCGATATGCGTCAGCGCCTGCGGGAAATTGCCGGTCTGGCGGCGCGCGACGGAGTCGTACTCCTCAGCCAACAATCCGACATCATTCGCAAGCCCGGCGACGCGATCGAACAGCGCTTGTGCCTTGTCGAGGTCGCCTGAGAGCACATAAGCGTCGGCCAGCCACAGGCTACAGGCCAGGAACGCGCCCTCGATCGGCTGCTGCTCCTCGGACACTTCGCGTGGATCGTGCCGCAGCACAAAGCCGTCGCGCATCATGTGCTTCTCAGCGGCCGCAATGGTGCCGCGGATACGCGGATCCGATGCCGGCAGGAAACCGACCGCCGACAGCAGCAGCACGCTGGCATCGAGCAGTTTTGAGCCATAGGACTCGACGAAGGCATTCTCTTCGGCGTCAAAACCCCTGTGGCAGACGTCGCGATGAATGGCCTCGCGCAGCGCACGCCAGTGCAGCAGCGGCGCCTTGAAGCCAAAGGTCTCGGCGCTCTTGATGCCGCGGTCGAAGGCGACCCAGGTCATCACCTTGGAGAAGACGTAGTGCCGGGGTTCCCCGCGCCGCTCCCAGATGCCGTGATCGGGCTGATCCCAGACCTCGGCCAGATGATCCAGCACGGCACGCTCCAGCGACCAGGTCGCTTCATCGTCGAGCTTCAGCTTGGCCATCCGAGACTGATGGAAGGCGTCGATCAGCTCGCCGTAGACATCGAGCTGGAGCTGGGCATGTGCGGCATTGCCGATGCGCACCGGCTGCGCGCCCTCATAGCCGTCGAGCCAACCTGCTTCCCATTCCAGCAGCCGCCGCTGGCCCCAGATACCGTACATGATCTGCATGTTCGACGGCGCGCCGGCGGCCGCGCGCAGCAGCCAATTGTGCCAGGCCGAGGCTTCTTCGGTGTAGCCGGAGTTCATCAGCGCCAGCAGCGTGAAAGTGGCATCGCGCAGCCAACAGAAGCGATAGTCCCAGTTCCTGGCGCCGCCGAGCTTTTCCGGCAGTGAGGTGGTCGGCGCCGCCACGATGCCGCCGGTGGGGGCGAAGGTCAGCGCCTTCAGCGTGATCAGCGAGCGCATGATGAGATCGCGATACTCGCCGTCATGGGTAGAGCGGCTGCTCCACTCCTTCCAGAATGTCTCGGTCTCCTGAAGCGCGATCTCCGGATCGATCGGTTCGGGCGGATCGAGATGCGACGGGCCGTAAGTCAGCACGAAGGGCACGGTCTCGCCGGCTGCCACTTCGAAGTCCGCGACCGTGGTCAGATCCTCGCCGCGGGTCTTGGCCGGCGTCCTCAGCACCGTCATGTCCTGGCCGGCGATCGCCAGCAGCGATCCGTCCTCGCAGCGGCGCACCCAGGGAATGTCGACGCCAAAGCCGAAGCGGATCACGAGCTCCATCCGCATCTTGACCGTGCCGGCAATGCCGCGGACCAGACGCACGATGTCGGACGCCTTGCCGCGCGGCGGCATGAAGTCGATCAGCGCGACGGTGCCGCTCTTGGTCTCAAAGCGCGTTTCGAGGATGAGGGTATTGTCGAGATAGCGGCGCGAAATTGCGGTAACGTCCTCGGTCGGCGCGATCAGCCAACGACCGTTCTTGTGCGTCCCAAGGATTGCGGCAAAGCAGGCGTCGGAATCGAAGGCCGGCCAGCACAGCCAGTCGATCGAGCCGTTGCGCCCGACCAGCGCCGCGGTCTCGCAGTCGCCGATCAACGCGTAGTCTTCGATCTTCTGAGACAATGTTTTGCGAGCCTTAAGGAATCCCCGCGGATCAACTCCCGCCGGTCAGGGAACGTTCCCGCGTTGCGGCTTTCAAAGCTTTGAGATCAACCCTGGCGGCGATCTTGTCGAGTGTGACGGGAAGACGCTGGCGCCAGTTCGGATGCTCGTCGATCGTGCCGGGAATGTTGGGCTGGTCGATCACGCCGAGCAGGTCTTCCAGCGACACCGCCAACAGCCGCGATGGCGTGCGGGACAGGAAGGCGAGCACCGAATAGAGATCGTTGGCGCTGATGCCGTTCTGGCGCAGGATCTCGTCGAGCAGGCCGAGCGCGTCCCAGCGCGCCTGCTCGTTCTCGCCGGGATCGAGCCCGAGCGAGAGCTTCATCTTGAGATCGCTGAACGAGCGCCAGCCGGCATAGGTCGACAAATCATGCGTGTTCAGCGTGACCAGCGCGTTCGGCCGGTAATAGTCGATATTGCGGAAATGGCCGGCGTCGTCGCGCTCGAACATCATGACGAGGTAGGACCAGATGCCGAAATCCTGCATGGTCTCGCGAAAACCTTCCGGCACCGTGCCGAGGTCCTCGCCGATCACGATGCATTTGTGGGCCGCGCTCTCCTGCGCCACCGCGCCAAGCAGCGCCTCGAACGGCATCTGCACATAGGCACCATTGTCGGGCTTGAAGCCGCGCGGCACAAGGTAGAGCCGCTTCAGCCCCAGCACATGATCGAGACGGATCGCCCCGGCATGGCGCATCGATGCGGCCAGCATCTCGGCAAACGGCACGAAGGACTGCGCCTCGAGCCCACCCGCGTTGAAGCCGGCGAGGCCCCAATCCTGGCCGACGGTGTTAAGCACGTCCGGCGGTGCACCGACCGCGAGATGGCGCGAGATCGCCAGCTGCTCGTTCCAGGCGTCGAAGCCGTTGGACTGCACACCAACGGCAACGTCGAGATAAAGCCCGACCCGCATGCCGAGCTCGCCGGCCAGCTCCTTGGCGCCACGCAATTGGCTATCTGCGGTCCATTGCACGAATTCGACGAATTCGACCTCGTGCTTGTCGGGACCATTGCGCAGCTCGGCGCATTTCGCCTCACTCGGCTGCTGCCACTCCGGCGGCCATTCCCACCACGGTCCGGTGAATCGATGCCGCAGCACCTCGAAGCAGGCAAAGCGGGACAACAGCGGCGCCCGTTCGGCCCGGAAGGCATCAAACTGGTTGCGGCGGACACCGCTCGCGCTTTTCACGAAGCTGTCAAAGGCGGCGCGCAAGCCCAGCCATTTCAGCGCCGCCATGTCCGTATAGGGCACACGATTGCCTTCGCGCAGCCGCGCGGCGGTCGCGGCCGCATCGGGGATGAGGTCTGCCGAAAATTCCGGGATCGCCTCGACGTCGATATAGAGTGGGTTGAGAAACAGCCGGCTGTTCGGCGAATACGGGCTGCAATCGCCCGGCTGGTTGTCGAACAGGACATGCAGCGGGTTGAGCCCGACGCCGTCCGCGCCGAGCCGCTTTGCGAGCCGGACGAGACCGGCAAGATCGGTGAAGTCACCGATGCCCCAATTGCGGTCGGAGCGGACACTGTACAGTTGCACCGCGAGCAGCCAGCCACGGTCGAAATCGCCCCCGAAGGCACGCTCGGGCGCCACAATCATCGGCACCTCTTCCATCGCGCCGGCAGCATCGGTGAGTGTCAACCGGTGGTAACCGAGCGGCAGTCCGGCTGGCCAGGCGATCACCGGTTCGCGCGTCTCGCCTTGCGCGATCACGTTGCCGGTGATTTGGCCGCTGCCGCTGATTTTCCATTTGAGCGGCACAGCCCCAGTCGTCGCCAATTCGGTGCGCGGTTTCCCCAAGGCGCGCACCACCACGGGCCCGCTGACGAAGCGGTAGACCCGCTTCTCCGGCAGGGCGTCGAGGATGGATTTGAGGGCCACGGGATCGGTGACCCTCAGCTTTCCGAGGGCATCGACGAATTCGGACTGAACACCCTTGATCTGGGCTTGAGCTAAAAGATCCATTCGGCACGCGGTTTGCAGGCCATTGTCTGGCCGGGGGTATCGATTTTAACGAGATCGCGGAAGACGTTAGTCAGGGTTAAGTCACAAACCGCGCCTGCCGTTCCCAGTGGGAACTAATGACACACAAGCGGCTTTCTATATAGGTACCAAGCGTAGGTTCCCGACAAGGGAAACGGGCCCCTGCTTTCTTGTCAATGGCATCACCGTGAACAAGACAATTCAAACTGTCGAGAGTGCCGCTTCAGGCAGCGCTTTCCTGATCGAAGACGTTTATCCGTCGATCGATGGCGGCCGCTTCGCTGTGAAGCGGATCGCGGGCGAACGGGTCGAGGTCTGGGCCGACGTCTATCGCGACGGCGACGACGTGGTCAGTGCCGCGCTGATCTGGCGCGGCGAGCAGGAGCGGGAATGGCGGAGCGAGCCGATGATCCATCACGGCAATGACCGCTGGTCCGGTGCCTTCGTGCCGGCCGAGCCCGGGCAATATGTCTATGCCATTGAAGCCTGGACCGACGAATTTGCCACCTGGCGTCATGGGATGGAGCGGAAGCAGCTCTCCGGCGCCGACGTCAGCCTCGATGCGATCGAGGGCGCCGGCCTGCTGACCAAGGCGCATGGCGCGCGGCAAGACGCCGCGGATGTCATCGTCAGGCAATGCGAGGACTACCTTCAAACCGGCGAGCTCACTCCGCTGCTCGCGACCGAGCTCGGCGAGGCCATGTCCGAGAGCCAGCCGCGGCCTGACCTGACCCGTTCTCTCCTCTTCCCGCTGATCGTCGACCGCGACAGAGCGCGCTTTGGCGCCTGGTATCAGATGATGCCGCGCAGCCAGAGTACCGTGCCGGGCCAGCACGGCACGCTCCGCGACTGCATCGCGCGCGTGCCCGATATCGCCGCGATGGGCTTTGACGTGCTCTACTTCACGCCGATCCACCCGATCGGCCGCACCCGCCGCAAGGGCCGCAACAATACAGCGGTCGCGACCGAAGGCGATCCCGGCTCGCCCTATGCGATCGGCGCCGCCGAGGGCGGCCACGATGCGCTGCATCCCGAGCTCGGCACCATCGAGGATTTCCGCGCGCTGGTCGCGACCTGTCTCGAATACGGCCTCGAGCTTGCGCTCGATTTTGCCGTGCAGTGCTCGCCGGATCATCCCTGGCTGACGCAGCATCCGGAATGGTTCAAATGGCGGCCGGATCGTTCGGTGCGGGCGGCGGACGGACCCTATCCGGATATCGCGATCCCCGATTTCGCATCCGTCGACCGGATCGGGCTGTGGAACGCGTTCCGCGACGCCATGCTGTTCTGGATCGACCATGGCGTAACCATCTTCGCCATCGACAATCACGACACCGCGCCGTTGCCGTTCTGGGAATGGCTGATCCAGGACATCCGCCGCCGGCATCCCGAGGTGATCCTGTTCTCCAAAACCTTTGCGCGGCCGAAATTGATGAAGGGTCTCGCAAAGCTCGGCTTTGCAGAGTCCTTCAGCTATTTCCCGTGGCGGACTGGGAAATGGGAGCTCGAGCAATATCTCGGCGAGCTGACGCGTTATCCGGAGCGCGAGTTCTATCGGCCGAACCTGTTCGTCAACACGCCGGACCTGCTACCCTATCATCTCCAGAGCGGTGAAGCCTGGGCATTCAAGTCGCGGCTCGCGCTGGCCGCGACGCTGTCGGGCAATTATGGGGTCTACAGCGGGTTCGAACTGCTCGAGCACGAGGCCGTGCCCGGCCACGAGGAATATCTCGATTCAGAGAAATACCAGATCAAGCAGCGCGACTGGGACAAGGCAGGCAACATCAAGCCGTACATCACCGAGCTGAACCGCGTCCGCAACGACAATGCGGCACTTCAGCAGACGACGAATTTGCGCTTCCTCGCCATTGAGGACGGCAAGACCATTGCCTTCGCGAAGGAGGCGACCGACCCAGCCAACACGGTCGTCGCCGTCATCGCCCTCTCGCGCCACGCGCGCGAGTTCTGGTTGCCGCTCGGCGACCTCACCATCGACGTCGGCGGCGAACGCCGCCACGTCACCGCATTCGAAAATCTCCTCACCGGCGAACAGTCCCGCATCGAATGGGGCGGGATCAAATTGCGTATCGATCCCGACCGCGATCCGGCGCTCTTGTTCCGCTGCCTGGCGTAAAGGCTCAACGCCATGAATGTTTTATCTTCCGTTGATACCAAGAAGGCTGAGGCTGCCGAGACCGTGGATGAGCTCTGGTACAAGGACGCCATCATCTACCAGCTCCACGTCAAGGCGTTTGCCGACAGCAACAATGACGGCATCGGCGATTTCGCGGGGCTGACCGAGAAGCTGTCCTATCTCCAGGACCTCGGCGTCACTGCGCTCTGGCTGCTGCCGTTCTATCCCTCGCCCGGCCGCGACGACGGCTACGACATCGGCGATTACGGCTCGATCAATCCCGATTTCGGGACGATGAAGGATTTCAAGCGCTTCATCCAGGAAGCGCAGAAGCGCGGCTTGCGCGTCATCACCGAGCTCGTCGTCAACCACACATCCGACCAGCACAATTGGTTCAAGCGTGCGCGCCGCAGCCCGGCAGGCTCGAGCGCCCGCAACTGGTATGTCTGGAGCGACACCGACCAGAAATACCAGGGCACGCGGATCATCTTCACGGACACCGAGAAATCCAACTGGACCTGGGATCCGGAGGCCGGCGCGTTCTACTGGCACCGCTTCTTCTCGCACCAGCCGGATCTCAATTTCGACAATCCGCGCGTCGTCAGCGCCCTCATCCAGGTGATGAAGCGCTGGCTCGATGCCGGCGTCGACGGCTTCCGGCTGGACGCGATTCCCTATCTCTGTGAGCGCGAAGGCACCTCGAACGAGAACCTGCCGGAGACGCATGCGATCATCAAGCGCCTGCGCCAGGAGCTCGATGCCTACTCCAAGGGCAAGCTGCTGCTGGCCGAAGCCAATCAATGGCCGGAGGACGTGCAGGAATATTTCGGCCGCGGCGACGAATGCCACATGGCCTACCACTTCCCGCTGATGCCGCGCATCTATATGGCGATCGCGCAGGAAGACCGCTTTCCGATCACCGACATCCTGCGCCAGACGCCGGACATTCCGGCGAGCTGCCAATGGGCGCTGTTTTTGCGCAACCATGATGAGCTGACGCTGGAGATGGTGACCGACGTCGAGCGTGACTATCTCTGGACCACCTACGCCAACGATCCCCGCGCCCGCATCAATGTCGGCATCCGGCGGCGGCTTGCGCCGCTGATGGACAATGACCGGCGCAAGATCGAGCTGATGAACTCGCTGCTGCTGTCGTTCCCGGGCACGCCGATCATCTATTACGGTGACGAGATCGGCATGGGCGACAACATCTATCTCGGCGACCGCAATGGCGTGCGCACGCCGATGCAGTGGAGCCCGGATCGCAACGGCGGCTTCTCGCGCGCCGATCCGGCCCGCCTTTACGCGCCGCCGATCATGGACCCCGTCTACGGCTATGAAGCAGTCAATGTCGAGGCGCAGTCGCGCAGCCTGTCCTCGCAGCTCAGCGCCACCAAGCGGCTGATCTCGGTGCGCAAATCGACACTCGCGTTCGGCCGCGGCACCATGACGTTCATCCGCCCGGCCAACCGCTCCGTGCTCGCCTATGTCCGGCAGTATCGCGACGAGGTGATCCTCTGCGTCGCCAATCTTTCGCGTGCGGCGCAAGCAACCCAGCTCGACCTGTCGCCGTGGAAGGACCGCATCCCGCAGGAAATGCTCGGCCGCAGCCGCTTCCCCGCGATCGGCGAGCAGCCCTATATGGTCACGCTCGGGCCCTACGGCTTCTACTGGTTCCAGCTCCAGGAGCGCGACAAGTCCGAGCCGGTGACGCCAACCGCGGTGCCGGAATTCGAGACGCTGGTGGTGCCGGTCAATTCGACCTGGGTCTCGCTCGCCCGCGAACGCGGCATGTTCGAGCGCGACGTGCTGCCGGGATTCTTGTCGCGCACACGGTGGTATCCGGAGAACAATCCCAAGCACATCCAGCCGACGCTGACCTCGGCGGTGCCGTTCTGCGACATCGGCGACAACCGACCCTGGATCGCGTTCTTCGAAGCGGCACAACACGACGTCACCACGCGCTACGTGGTGCCGATGCAGATCGAATGGGTGCGCTTCGACCGCGAGCGCTTCAACCCGAAGGCGCTCGCCGCCGTGCGCCAGGGCGCCCGGGAGGGTACGCTGCTCGACGTCGCGACCGACCAGATCTTCATCGGCCTGTTCCTGCGCAACCTGTCGCAGAAACTGGTGGTGGAGGAGAACAATCTGCGGCTGGAGTTCAAGCCGACCAGCCTGTTCTCCGAATACACCATCAAGGAGCCCGAACGCATCCGCGCGATCGAGCAGTCGAACAGCACCGCGCTGGTCGACAATCAATACGTCGCCAAGATCCATCGCCAGCTCGAAAGCGGCATCAATCCCGAGATCGAGCTCGGCCATTATCTCACCGAGGTCGCCCGTTTCGCTCATGCGCCGGCGCTGCTCGGCAGCGTCGAACTGGTGGAAGGCGACAGCCGCAGCGCGCTCGGCGTGCTGCATGCTTATGTCGAGAACCAGGGCGACGGCTGGGCCGTGACCGCGAGCTATCTCGACCGTCATGTCGACGAGCAGCGGCTGTTGACCGCGAGCGACACGCCGCGCGAGAATCAGGACCAGGCGCCCTATCTGCACCATCTGGCGCAGACCGGCCGGCGGCTCGCCGAGCTGCATATGGCACTGGCCGTCGCCAAGCCCGCCGATCTTGCCCCTGAGGCGATCGGCCCGGCTCACGTCAAGCGCTGGATTTCGGAGCTCAAGACACGCACTGAGCGTGTTTTCGAGCGGCTGGCCGCAAGCCGCAGCAGCCTGCGGGAGGCTGACCGGCCGCTGGTCGACCAGATCGCCGCGGCGCGCGAGACCCTGGCCGGCCGGCTGACCCGGCTATTGCCATCCGACATCGGCGGGTTGAACATCCGTCATCATGGCGACTTCCGCCTCGGGCAAACTCTGATTGTGAAGGACGACATCTTCATCATCGACTTCGACGGCGATCCGCGCCTGCCGCTGGCCGAGAAGCGGCGCAAGGCCCCAGCCGCGCGCGACGTTGCTGGCTTGGTCCGCTCGATCGAGCTGGCGGCAGCCGCGGCGCTCAATCGCGCGCTCAATGGCACCTCTGACGAGCAGGACCGGCTCACAGCCGCGCTCGGCGAATGGCGCGAGCGCGCCACGGCCACTTTCCTCACCGCCTATCGCGAGGCCATGACCGACCGGCGGCTATGGCCCAATGATCCACGATCTGCGGAAGGGCTGTTAAGGTTTTTCCTGCTTGATCAAGCGTTCGACGAAGTAGAGTACGAGCTGTCCCACCGGCCGGAGGGGCTCAATGCGCCGCTGACCGGGCTGCTTCGCATTCTGTCCAATGCCGAGAGCGAAGCACATGCCTAAACTGCCTGCCGAAGCCTACGCGATCATCGAGGGCCGCCACTCCGACCCCTTCCATTATCTCGGACTGCATCCCGAGGGCGGCAAGAGCGTGGTGCGCGCGTTCCTGCCCGAAGCCGTCGATGTCGAGGCTGTCGGCGAGCACGGCGAAGTGGCAAGGCTCGATCGCGTCCACGATGCGGGCTTGTTCATAGGCGCGCTGCCCAACGGCTCCAAGCACTACCAATTGCGCGCGAAGTTCGGCAACGACGTCGTCGAGTTCGAGGACGCCTACCGCTTTCCACCGATCCTGACCGATTTCGACCTCTATCTGCTCGGCGAAGGCACCCATCAGCGGCTCTATGACAAGCTCGGCGCGCATCCGATGACGCTCGACGGCGTCGACGGCATCGGCTTCGTGGTGCTGGCGCCGAATGCGCGGCGCGTCGCCGTGGTCGGCGACTTCAATTTCTGGAACGCGCGGCGCCATGCCATGCGGGTGCGCGGGGCCGGCTATTGGGAATTGTTCATCCCGCACGCCAAGGCCGGCGACCACTACAAGTTCGACATCGTCGGGCCGCACGGCCATCAGTTGCCGCTGAAATCCGATCCGATGGCATTCGCGGCCGAAGTCCGTCCGAAGACGGCTTCCATCGTCTTCGACGAGGCGCATCTCGCCCGTCCGCGGCCGGCACTCGACGGCATCAACGCGCTGTCGGCGCCGATGTCGATTTACGAAGTTCATCTCGGCTCGTGGCGACGCAAGGGCGACAATGAATGGCTGACCTATCGCGAGTTGGCGGAGCAGCTGCCGGCTTATGCGCGCGACATGGGCTTCACCCATCTCGAATTCTTGCCCGTGAGCGAGCATCCGTTCGACGGCTCGTGGGGCTATCAGCCGACCGGCCTCTATGCGCCGACCAGCCGCTTCGGCGGGCCTGAGGATTTTGCCGCGCTGGTCGATGCCTGCCACCGCGAAGGCGTCGGCGTGCTGCTCGACTGGGTACCCGGCCACTTCCCTGACGATCCGCACGGGCTCGGTAGTTTTGACGGCACCTCGCTTTACGAGCACGCCAACCCGCTCCAGGGCCGCCACCTCGACTGGGGCACGCTGATCTACAATTACGGCCGCACCGAAGTGACGAACTTTCTGGTGTCCAACGCGCTGTTCTGGCTCGAACGCTACGCCATCGACGGCCTGCGCGTCGATGCGGTCGCTTCCATGCTCTATCTCGACTACAGCCGCCCACCGGGTGCGTGGATTCCGAACCAGTATGGCGGCCGCGAAAACATCGAGGCGATCGCATTCCTGCGCCGCTTCAACACCGAGCTATTCGCGCGCTTCCCGCAAGCGACGACGGCGGCAGAGGAATCCACTGCGTGGCCGCAGGTCTCGCGCCCGGTCGAATTCGGCGGACTCGGCTTCGGCTACAAGTGGAATATGGGCTGGATGCACGACACGCTGAATTACATCAGCAAGGATCCGATCCATCGCAAGCATCATCACGGCGACATCCTGTTCGGCCTGCACTACGCCTTCTCGGAAAACTTCATCCTGCCGCTGTCGCATGACGAGGTCGTGCACGGCAAACGCTCGATCCTCGGCCGGATGCCCGGCGACGAGTGGCAGCGTTTCGCGAATTTGCGCGCCTATTACAGCTTCATGTTCGCCCATCCCGGCAAGAAGCTGCTGTTCATGGGCGCCGAGATCGCGCAAAGCCGCGAATGGAATCACGACCAGTCGCTCGACTGGCACCTGCTCGAACACAAGAACCATTCCGGCATCCAGGCGCTGATCCGCGATCTCAACCGCGTCTATCGCGCGGTGCCGGCGCTGCACCAGATGGATTGCGACCAGGCCGGTTTCGAATGGCTGATCACGGACGACGCCAACCGCAACGTGTTCGCCTGGATGCGCAAGGGCGTTGACGAGCAGGCGCGGTGTCTGGTGGTCGTCAATTTCTCACCCAACGTCTATCGCAACTACCGCGTTCGCGTGCCGTTTGCCGGCAAGTGGAAAGAGGTGTTCAATTCGGACTCCGCCCATTATGGCGGCGCCAATGTCGGGAACATCGGCGAGGTTCATGCCGTTGACGGCAAGGCCGCCGAGCTCCGCCTCACCATCCCGCCGCTCGCCGCGATCTTCCTCGTTCCGGAAAGCTGACACATGCGCCTGACTGCTGGATCGCCCGCACGCCTCGGTGCAAGCTGGGACGGACGTGGCACCAATTTCGCGCTGTTTTCCGCCAATGCGCAAAAGGTCGAGCTGTGCCTGTTCGACAGCCAGGGCCGCCGCGAGCTCGAACGCATCGAGCTGCCCGAGCGCACCGAGGATGTCTGGCACGGCTATCTCAACGACGTTTCTCCGGGCCAACTCTACGGCTACCGCGTGCACGGCCCCTATGAGCCCGAGCACGGCCATCGCTTCAACGCCAACAAGCTGCTGCTCGATCCCTATGCCAAGCGGCTCGCCGGACGGCTGGTCTGGAGTGACGCACATTTCGCCTACCGCACCGGCAGCGCGCGCGAAGACCTGTCGTTCGACCGGCGCGACAACGCCCGCGGCATGCCCAAGGGCGTCGTGGTCGACGAGACCTTCAACTGGGGCCGCCGCGAGATCCGGCCTAACATCCCCTGGGAAGACACCATCATCTACGAGGCCCACGTCAAGGGCTTGACGCAGAAGCGCGACGACGTTCCGCCGAACCTGCGTGGCACCTATGGCGGCCTGTCGTCGCCCGCAATGATCGAGCACCTGAAGAAGCTCGGGGTCACCACGGTCGAGCTGCTGCCGATCCATGCTTTCGTCGACGACCGCATGCTGGTGGAGAAGAAGCTCGCCAATTACTGGGGCTACAACACGCTGTCCTTCTTCGCGCCCGAGCCGCGTTACGCCCAGGACAATGCGCTCGACTCCTTCCGCACCACCGTCGCGCGGCTGCACGATGCCGGCATCGAAGTGATGCTCGACGTCGTCTACAACCACACCGCCGAAGGCAACCACCTCGGCCCGACGCTGTGCTACCGCGGCATCGACAACGCGTCCTATTACTGGCTGAACCGCGAGAATCCGCGCTTCTACGACGACTTCACCGGCTGCGGCTCGTCGGTGAACCTGACCCATCCGCGCGTGCTCCAGATGGTGATGGATTCGCTGCGCTATTGGGTGGAAGTTTGCCATGTCGATGGCTTCCGCTTCGATCTCGCCACGACGCTCGCGCGCGGACCGAACGGCTATGATCGTGGCATCTCGTTCCTGACTGCGATCCGGCAGGATCCGGTGCTCGCCACCGTCAAGCTCGTCGCCGAACCCTGGGACCTCGGCCTCGGCGGCTACCAGGTCGGCGCATTCCCCTCGCAATGGTCGGAGTGGAATGATCGCTATCGCAGCGCCATGCGTCGCTACTGGAGCGGCGAAGGCAGCCTGATCGGCGACATCTCCAGCCGCATGACGGCGTCGTCCGACCTGTTCAACCACGACGGACGGCGGCCCCGCGCCAGCATAAACCACATCACCGTTCATGACGGTTTCACGCTCGCCGACCTCTTCAGCTACAACGAGAAGCACAACGAAGCCAATGGCGAGGACAATCGTGACGGCTCAAACGACAACCACAGCAACAATTGCGGTGTCGAGGGCCCGACCGACGATCCAAATATCCTCGGGCTGCGCCGGCAGCTTCGCAAGAACGTGCTGGCATGTTTGATGCTGGCGCAGGGCATTCCCCTGCTTCTCGCCGGCGACGAGGTCGGCAATTCGCAGTCCGGCAACAACAACGCCTATTGCCAGGACAACGAGGTCGGCTGGGTTGGCTGGGATAATCTCGGTAAGGAGGGCGACGATATGATCGATTTCGTCGCTCATCTCGCCGACATCCGGCGTCGGTTCGCTCAGCTCCGCAGCCATCGCTGGCTCGACGGCCGGCCCGCCGATGGCGTCGCTTATGGCGTGCTGTGGCTGACGCCCGCCGGTGACGAGATGACGGAGAACGACTGGAAATTCCCGGAGGGGCGGTTCCTCTCCTATGTGATGGGGCCGATGGAACCGGGTGGCGCCGCGATCTTTATTATTCTGAACGCCGCCCCCGAAGAGATCACATTCAAATTGCCCAAGATGACCGGATACAAGAGCTGGCAGCAGATCCTGAACACGACCGAAGCCAAGCTGAACACGATTGACTTCCAGCCCGGAAGCGACAGCAAGGCGCCGCCCCGCTCCGTGCTCGCCTTCGCGGGGGCGCTATGAGGCCATCCTTCGGCGCAAGGCCGACGAAGGACGGCGTATCGTTCCGCCTGTGGGCGCCCGGCGCGCGCCGCGTCGACCTGCTGCTCGACAGCAGGCACGCGATGCAGCGCCGGCAGGATGGCTGGTATGTCGCCGACATTCCGGGACTATCCGCCGGCAGCGCCTACAAGTTCAGGATCGATGACGAGATCGATGTGCCCGATCCGGCCTCGGCTTTCCAACCTGAGGACGTGTTCGGTCCGAGCGAAGTGATCGATCATGACGCCTTCGCCTGGCGCGCGAGCGATTGGCGTGGCCGTCCCTGGGAAGAGACGGTGCTGATCGAAACTCATGTCGGCACCTTCACTGCGGCAGGCACCTACCGCGCCATGATCGACAAGCTCGATCATCTCACAGCAACCGGCATCACTGCGCTGGAGTTGATGCCGCTGGCCGATTTCGCCGGCCGCCGCGGCTGGGGCTATGACGGCGTGCTGTGGTATGCGCCCGACAGCGCCTATGGCCGTCCTGAAGATCTGAAGCGGCTGATCGACGAGGCGCATCTGCGCGGGCTGATGGTGTTTCTCGACGTCGTCTACAATCATTTCGGCCCCGAGGGGAATTACCTCGGCCGCTATGCGCCGACTTTCTTCACCGACGCGCACACGCCCTGGGGCAGTGCGATCGATTATCGCGTGCCGCAGGTGCGCGCATTTGCGGTCGAGAACGCGCTGTCCTGGCTCACCGACTATCGCTTCGACGGCCTGCGGCTGGATGCCGCCAACCACATTATGGCGCTGCCCGGCGAGCAGTCGATGTTGCAGGAGTTGAGCGTTGCCGCCGGCGAACTCGCCAAGGCCACGGGACGACACATCCATCTCGTGCTGGAGAACGGCGACAATCGCGCGAGCCTGCTTGATGCCGCGCAGGAGCCGCCGAACGGCAAATACCGCGCGCAGTGGAACGACGACTATCACCACGCCTGGCATGTGATGCTGACCGGCGAGCTCGGCGGCTACTATGCCGACTACCAGACCCCGCGCATGGACCTCGCACGCGCGCTCGCGTCGGGCTTCATCTATCAGGGCGAAATCTCGGAATTTTGGGGCAAGCAGCCGCGCGGCGAGCCGAGCGGCGAGCTGCCGCCGGCGACCTTCGTCAATTTTCTTCAGAACCACGACCAGATTGGCAATCGCCCGCTGGGCGACCGGCTGGAGAGCCTGGCGTCATCGAAGCAGATCGAGGCCGCGCTCGCGGTGACGCTGCTCGCACCGATGGTGCCGATGCTGTTTCAGGGCGAGGAGTGGGGTTCGACGGCGCCCTTCCCGTTCTTCTGCGACTTCCAGGGCGGGCTGGCCGACGCCGTGCGCAAAGGCCGCCGGCAGGAATATGCCTGGGCCTATGAGAAGTACGGCGACGATGTGCCCGACCCCTTCGATCCGGCCACGCTGCAATCGGCCGTGCTCGATTGGACGGGCCACACGCCGGAGCAGGAGGCGCGCCTGGCTCTTGTCCGCGATCTGCTCGCAGTTCGCCGCAAGGAGATCACGCCTCGGCTGAAGGGCGCGCGCTTCGGCGATGCCGCGGCGGCGGACAATGGTTTGCTGACCGCGCATTGGCGCATGGGCGACGGCGCAACGCTGCACTTGACGGCAAATCTGTCGGACAAGGACATCACGCAATCCGACAACAATGCAGGCGCGCCGATCTGGGGCGGCGCGGCCGGCGACCGGCTCCCGCCCTGGTCGGTGAACTGGCGTCTCGGAGGTTAGCATGGCTCCCGCCATCCCCCTCGCGACCTATCGCCTGCAACTCACCGCGGATTTCGACTTCGACAAGGCCACCGCGGTGGTGCCTTATCTGAAAGCCCTGGGAATCACGCATCTCTACACCTCGCCGGTGATGAAGGCTCGCAAGGGCTCGACGCACGGCTACGACACTGTCGATAACGGCCAGTTCAATCCCGAGCTCGGCGGCGAGGCCGGCTTCGCACGACTGAGCGAGGCGCTGACCAAACATGATCTCGGCCTCATCATCGATTTCGTGCCGAACCATGTCGGCGTGCATTTTGCCGACAATCCCTGGTGGCTGGACGTGCTGGAATGGGGCCAGACCTCGCCGCATGCGGTCGCCTTCGATATCGACTGGGATCTGTTGCCGCACCGCGCTCGCGGCGGCGTGCTGCTGCCGATCCTCGGCTCGTCCTATGGCGAAGCGCTCGAGCGCGGCGATATCGAGCTGCGCTATGATTCCGACGAAGGCAGCTTTTCCGCCTGGTATTTCGAGCATCGCCTGCCGATCGCGCCGGAGCGATATGGCGAAATGCTGCGGCTGATCGTGAAGGAGGCGGACGCCACCGAAACCGAGGCTGGCAAGCGCTTGCTTTCGCTCGCGACTCGCTACACGGGATTGCGCCGGCCCAACCGCAAGGAAGCACCTAGCTTCAAGGCCGAGCTTAGGGGTATCATGGGTGCTGCCGACATCGTCACACACGGTCTCGCTGCCTATCGGGCCGCAAAGGATCGCCCGGCGCAGACGCTGGCGCTGCATCATCTGCTGGAACGCCAGCACTACAAGCTCGGTCATTGGCGGCTCGCCTCCAGCGACATCAATTACCGCCGCTTCTTCGACGTCAATGGGCTCGCGGGCCTGCGCGTCGAGGATCCCGGCACCTTCGCCGCCACGCATCGGCTGGTGAAGCAACTGATCGCCGACGGCAAGTTGCAGGGCATTCGCCTCGACCATATCGACGGCCTACGCGATCCCGCACAATATTGCCAGCGGCTGCGCCGGCTGGTGCGCGATGCGCAAGGCGCGACCAAGCCGTTCTACACCGTGATCGAGAAGATCCTGTGCGAGCACGAGCGCCTGCCGCACTTTGCCGGCATTCAGGGCACCACCGGCTATGAATGGATGAACGTCATCACCCAGGTGCTGGTCGATGCCAAGGGGCTCGACGCGCTGGACGAGACCTGGCGACAGGTCAGCAACCGGCCGCCGCGGCTCACGCCTTACGTCAAGGACGCCAAGCGGCGCGTGCTGGAGACGTTGCTGACCAGCGAATTCACCGTGCTGACGCGCCTGCTCGCACGCATCGCCAATGGGCACTACTCGACCCGCGACTTTTCCGCCGACAGCTTGCGGCAGGCACTCGAGCTCTACGTGCTGCATTTCCCGGTGTACCGCACATATCTGACGCACAGCAGCCCAACTTCGCTCGACCGGAAGCTGATCGACGAGACCATCGAGCGCGCCCGTGCCGAATGGTTCGCCGCGGACGAGGGCATTTTCGACTTCCTGCGCGATGCGTTGACCATGGACCTGCTCAAGCCCGGCCGTCCCCCGCACAGCGCGCCGCGCGTGCGCCGCTTTGCGCTGAAAGTGCAGCAGTTCACCGGGCCGATGATGGCGAAGTCGCTGGAGGACACCGCGTTCTACCAATTCCACCGGCTGCTCGCCCTCAACGAAGTCGGCGGTGATCCCGCAAGCACAGGCCTTGCGATCTCCGCTTTCCACGAGGCGATGAAGGCTCGCGCCAAAGAATGGCCGCACGGCATGACGGCAACCGCCACCCACGACACCAAGCGCGGCGAGGACGCTCGTGCGCGGATCGCCGCACTCAGCGAGATTCCCGGCGAATGGACCAGCGCGGTCTCGCGCTGGAAGGTGCTGAACGCACCGCACCTCACCCTCCACGGCAATTGGCGCGCGCCGTCGGCGACTTTCGAATACATGCTCTACCAGACCCTGCTCGGGGCCTGGCCGCTTGAGGGGTCGGAGCGCGATTTCGTCGCGCGCATCCAGGCCTATGCGCTCAAGGCCTCGCGCGAGGGCAAGGAAGAGACGAGCTGGCTCAATCCGCACGAGGCCTACGAGTCGGGGGTTCGGAGCTTTATCGAGAAGATCCTCGATCCCGCACAATCCGCCGAATTCCTGGAAGCGCTGCAAACCCTGGCCCGCCGCGTCGCACTGCTCGGCGCGCTGAATTCGTTGGGCCAGCTTACCCTCAAGGCGACGTTGCCGGGCGTTCCCGACTTCTATCAGGGCACCGAATTCTGGGACCTGTCGCTGGTCGATCCGGACAACCGCCGCCCGGTGGACTTTGCCGCGCGTCACGCAGCGCTGGGCTCGCTCGACAATCCGGATTGGAGCAGCTTGATCAAGGCTTGGCCTGACGGTCAGATCAAGCTCGCCTGGACGCAGCACCTGCTCAAGCTGCGCGGCAGGCTCGCCGACGTCTTCACGCAAGGCGACTACCAGCCGCTCGACGTACGGGGCACGCACGCGGATCACGTCATCGCCTTCGCCCGCCACCACCGTGGCAACGCAGCAATCGTCATAATCGGACGACAATTTGCGCCATTCACGCAAGCCGGCCGCGAATGGCTCGTGCCGGAAGGCTTTGACGCGACTGTTGATATCGCCGGTTATGCCGCACATGGGCTCGTGGAAAATGAATTGCCGCTCTCGCAGGCCTTTCGCGATTTTCCCGCTGCTGTCATCGAGGCGCGCACCACAAGCGCTGCAAGGCCTGCGCGACAGCGCGTCCGCATTTGAACGCTACTTTCCCCCGTCCTTCGTCAGCAGCAACTGGCCGCGCTTGCGGATCGTGGCTTGCGCCATCTCGGCAAAGCGCTGCAACAGCCAGGGCAACACCACCTGAACCTTGACGTGGTCGTCGGCGACATCGACCTGCCCGCTTGCAATCTGGCCGAGCGCGCGGATGCGAAAATTCATGGTGTCGCCGCTCCAGCGCTCCTCCTCGACCTGCATTACGGGAATGCTGGCCGCGGCGCGGCCGAGCCCGGTCTTGAGCCGACGCACCGCCTCCTCGCGGCCGAGATGATGCGGAATGGAAACGACAAGCGGTGCTGACATGGCCCTACCCCGTGCTGGATGAACCTCACCTAGTCATGCCGGACGAGACACTAAAGGTTCCATGCAACTAGGACCTGCCGCCGTGTTTCATCGGCGGAACTTTAAAACCTGCGGCAAGTTGCCCTCGCACAACGGGACAGGTGCAACGACCCTTTCACCAAAGGGCTGGAGGAGACTATCATGTCTATCGGTACGATCATTCTGATCATCTTGGTTATCGCCCTGCTTGGCGGCTTCAGCGGCATCGGCGGTGGCCCGTTCTATGGCACCGGCTATTACGGCGGCGGCGGCCTCGGGCTCGTCATCGTTATCCTGCTGATATTGCTGTTGCTGGGACGGATCTAGCCGGCGGCTTCGTAGGGTGGGCAAAGGCGCAATGCGCCGTGCCCACCTCCTGCCGCAGTGCACGAAAGATGGTGGGCACGCTTCGCTTTGCCCACCCTACTTCTTCCCCGCGAGCTTCTTCATCGCGGCCTTGATCGACGCGGCAGCATCATCATATCCCTCCCAGGCTTTCGAGCGCGCCAGCAAACCCGGCACAGTCCGCACCGTATATCGCTTCGGATCGAGATCGCTCTTCACCTGCGCCCAGATGACAGGCATCGAGACAGTCGCACCATCACGCGCGCGAGGCGATAGCGGCGCCACGGCCGTCGACAAACGATCGTTGCGCAAATAGTCCAGAAAGATCTTCCCGTTGCGCAGCTTCTTCGACATGTTGAGCAGATAGCGCTCGGGATCATCATCGGCCATCCATTGGCAGACGCCTTGCGCAAAAGCCTTGGCTTCCTTCCAGCCCACTCTGTCGCGCGCGCCGTGAAGCAGCGGCACCACCACATGCAGGCCCTTGCCGCCGGTGGTCTTGCAAAAGCTCTCCATGCCGACATGGGTCAGCCGCTGCCGCATCTCCTTCGCCGCCTCGACGACATCGGCAAAATCGACGTCCGGAGCGGGATCGAGATCGAACACCAGCCGACCCGGCGTATCATAGGCGTCAGGCGCGCAATTCCAGGGATGCAGCTCCAGGCCGCCGATCTGCGCGACCGCGGCAAGGCCCTCGACGCGGTCGATCTGCAGGTAGGGCTTGCGGTCGCCCGCGACCTTGGCGAGTTCGAGCAGATTCGATGAGCCCTGCATGGCATGACGCTGGAAGAATTTTTCGCCGCCGATGCCATCGGGCGCACGCAGGATCGAGCAGGGACGCCCCTTCAGATGCACGATCATCCAGCTGCCGACCGCCTCGAAATAGCGGGCAAGGTCGAGCTTCGTCACGCCTTCGCCATCGCCGCCGTCCGGCCATAGCTCCTTGTCCGGCTTCGAGATGACGACGCCCATCACCTCGGCAGCGCCGGCGCCTTTTCCTTTGCCGGGCTTCGCTGGGGCGCGATTTCTGGCAGCAGGCTTGGCGAGCGCGGTGTCAACAGGCGTCTCCGCCTCGACCTCCTCCGCCGGCTTGTCCTGCCGCAGCCCCTTGAAGGCGGCCTGGCGGATATTGCCGTCGGCAGTGAAGCCGGCGAACTCGATCTCCGCGACGAGCTCGGGCTTCAGCCAATGCACATCACGGGTTTTCTTGGGTGCATTCTTGCCGCCGAACGGACTGTCGTTCGACGCGGCCTCCTTCAACAGCGGCATGATGCGCCTGACCTTGTCGGCGCCAAAGCCGGTGCCGACGATGCCGACATAGGCGAGATGATCGCCGCGATAGACGCCGGCCATCAGCGAGCGGAATTTCCCTGCCGTCGTCTTCCAGCCGCCGATCACGACCTCATGGCCGGCGCGACATTTTGCCTTGGTCCAGCTCTCCGTCCGCCCCGAGCGGTAGGGCGCGTCAAGTTTCTTCGACACGATGCCTTCCAGCTCGAGCTTGCAGGCCGATTGCAGCACTGCATCGCCGCCGCTGACGAAATGCTCGACATAGCGAATCTGGCTCGACTTCCGCCTACGCGCTTCCAGAAGCTTCTTGAGCCGTTCCTTGCGCTCGCCCAGCGGCAGCCGGCGATAATCGAGGCCTTCCGCAAACAGCAGATCGAAGGCAAAGAAGATGAGATCTTCGGTCTTGCCGTCCGACAGCGCAGCCTGAAGCGACGAAAAATTCGGTGCGCCGTTGTGGTCGAGCGCAACGATCTCGCCGTCGATCAGCGCGTCCGGCAGCGAACCCGCTTCCTTCGCGATCGACGCAAACTTGTCGGTCCAGTCGAGCCCCTTGCGGGTCTTGAGTGTTGCATTGCCGTCCTCGACGCGAAGCTGGACGCGGTAGCCGTCGAACTTGATCTCGTGGCACCAGCCATCGCCGGACGGTGGGCGCTCGACTGGCGTGCAGAGCTGCGGCGCCATGAAGTCCGGCATCTCCGAGACTTTTTTGGCGGTCGTCGCGGTCGTCGCTTTTTTCTTTGTGGTCTTGCGTGCCTTCAACGCTGTGCGAGGCGCCGGCTTTATCGTGCGCCCTTTCGTCTCCTCGGCGCGGTTCGACTGCCAGACCGCATCAGCCTTGCTCTTGGCGCCCTTCGCCAGCATGAAGGGCTTTGGTGCCCTCCCCTTGCCGTCGGCGATCTCGGCCATGGCGCGACCAGAGGCGACCGATTTGTCCTCGTTGAGGATGTCTTCACCCTCGCGCGCATAGTCGTCGCGATGCTTGATCAGGAGCCAGTTGGTGCGCTTGCCGCCAGTGCGATCGTTGCGCATGCGCACCAGCACCCAACTGCCGTGCAGCTTCTCGCCGTGCAGCGTGAACTTGAGGTCACCCTTCTTGAAGCCGCGCTCGGGATCATCGGATTCCCAGGTGCCGCGGTCCCACAGCATCACTGTGCCGCCGCCATACTGGCCTTCCGGAATCGTGCCTTCGAAATCGCCGTAGTCGAGCGGGTGGTCCTCCACCTCGACTGCGAGCCGCTTGTCGTGAGGATCGAGCGAAGGCCCCTTCGTCACCGCCCAGGACTTGAAGACGCCGTCGAATTCGAGCCGGAAATCGTAGTGCAACCGGGTCGCATCATGTTTCTGGATGACAAAGCGTCGTTGCTTCGACGGCGCGACCGCTGACTCACCGGACGGCTCCGGCGTCTGTTCGAAATCGCGTTTCTGTCGATAGGTGGAGAGTTTTCGCAGCACGACCGGACCCGCATCACTTTCGGCGCTTCAGCCTATCACGGCAAAAGTCCCACCCGGAACCAAAACCCCGGAGCCCGGTTGGAGTTCCTGAAAAGCCTTGAAATCACTGGAGAATGAAATGGCTCCCCGCGCCTATTGGAAGGGAACGTTGAAGCTGTCGCTGGTTAGTTGCCCGGTCGTGCTGTACCCGGCGACCACGGCGGCAGAGAAGACGCGGTTTCACATGATCAACCGCGAGACCGGCAACCGGCTTAAGCAGCAGATGGTGGATTCCGAGACCGGCGACGTCGTCGAGAGCAATCAGAAGGGCCGCGGCTACGAGCTGCGCAAGGGCAAATATGTCGAGATCGAGCCGGAGGAGCTCGAGGCGGTCCAGATCGAGAGCAATCATACGATCGACATTGAGAGCTTCGTGCCGAGCGACGAGATCGACCAGCGCTACCTCAACCACCCCTATTATATCGCGCCCGAGGGCAAGGCCGCGGTCGATGCCTTTGCCGTGATCCGCGACGCCATGAAGGACGAGGGGCGCGTGGCGCTCGCCAAGATCGTACTGACGAACCGCGAGCATGTCATCGCGATCGAACCGCTCGGCAAGGGGCTGCTCGGCACGACGCTGCGCTACCCGTACGAGCTGCGCGACGAGGATGAGTTCTTCGACGACATCAAGACCCCGAAGATCACCAAGGACATGGTCGAGCTGGCCGGCCATATCCTGCGCACCAAGGCGGCGCATTTCGATCCCGCCAAATTCAAGGATGAGTATGAGAACGCGCTGAAGGCGTTGGTGAAGCGGAAGGCCAGCGGCAAGACAATCGAGCTGCCCGAGCCTGAGGAGAAGCCCAGCAACGTCGTCAGCCTGATGGATGCTTTGAAGCAGAGCTTGAAGGGGCGCGGTGGAGGGAAGGCGCGGGCCAAGTCCCACGCGCGCCACGCGACGGGACGACAACGAGCTGCGAAGAAGATGCAAAGGTCCGCGGCGGGGCGCCGGAAGGCGGGTTGAGAGACCCCGTCAATCCCCTGCCTTCAGCCGATACCCGATCCCCGTCTCCGTGAGCACATATTGCGGCCGCTCGGGATCGGCTTCGATCTTCTGGCGGAGCTGGCGGACATAGACCCGGAGATATTGCGCGTCGGTCAGCTCGTCCCAGAGCTCCTTGAGCAGGAAGCGATGGGTGAGCACCTTGCCGGCGTGCTGCACCAGCACGCGCAGGAGATCATACTCCTTCGGCGACAGTTTCACGTCGCGCTCACCGAGCTTGACGATCCGGCGGACGAGATCGACGGAGAGATCGCCAGTGCGAAAAACCGGCCGCTCGCCCTGAACCTGAAGCTGATGCCGTAGCGCGGCGCGCAGTCGGGCCAGCAGCTCGTCCATGCCGAACGGCTTTGTCAGATAGTCGTCGGCGCCTAGATCGAGCGCCTGCACCTTGCCGGCCTCGTCGCCGCGGCTCGACAGCACCACGATCGGCACGGCTTCATTGCGGGCACGGATCGTGCGCAGGAGCTCATGGCCCTGGATGTCGGGCAGGCCAAGATCGAGAATGATCAGCGCGGGATCTTCGGTGAGCTTTTCGAGCGCCATCTTGCCGTTCGACGCCTCCAGGATCTCATAGCCCTGCGTCGTCAATCCCATCCGCAGTAGTTTTCGGATCGGCGGCTCGTCGTCGATGACCAGAACCTTGATCGGGGCAGCACTCATGCGGCGGTATCCAATGCTTTAGTCTGTGCGGGAACCGGCAGACGGATGGTGAGGATGGCGCCGCTCCGGTCGCTGCGGTTGGCGGCCGAGATCGTGCCCTGCATCGCCTCGACGAAGCCGCGGGAGATGGCGAGCCCGAGCCCGGTGCCGGGACGGACATGATCGCCCTTCTGCGCGCGATAGAACTTGTCGAACACGCTCTCAAGCTCGTCGGGCGGGATGCCGTCGCCTTCGTCGGCGATTTGGAGCATCACCTGATCCCGCTCGCGCTGGCTCGTGATCGAGATCGTCGTGTCGGGCGATGAATATTTCGCAGCATTGTCGAGCAGGTTGAACAGCACCTGCTCGAACAATACGGCATCCAACTGGAGCATCGGCAGATCGGCGGCCAGCACCAGCTCCACCTTGTGCGCGGTCAGGATCTTGGCTGCCCGTCGCAGCGCGCTGCCGACGATCTCGCTGAGATCGTGCAGCGCCGTATTGGGTACGATGGCGCCGGACTCGAGTTTTGTCATGTCGAGCAGATTGGCGATGAAGCGGTTGAGCCGCTCAGACTCGTCGATCACGGTCGCCAGCAAATCGCGCTTCTCGGTGTCGGACAGCGCGTTGGCGAGATCGCGCATGGTCGAGGCGGCCCCGAGCACGGAGGCCAGCGGCGTCTTCAGATCATGCGAGATCGAGGTCAGCAACGCCGAGCGCAGCCGCTCGGATTCGACGGTGCGCTTGACGCGGTCCATGTCCTCGACCAGCAGCACGCGCTCGATCGCGAGCGCGCCCTGGTCGACCAGCGCGTCGAGCAACCGGCGCTGGTCCGGGGTCAGCAACGGACCGGTGCGATCGTTGTCGATGCCGATCACGCCGATCGGGCCGCGGCCGGTCCGCATCGGCAGGAACAGCCGTTTTGCACCCGGCAGGGTATCCGCGCCGCGCCCGGCGGAGCGATCGTTGCTCCAGGCCCAGTTGGCGGCGGCAAGGTCGGCCTGGTCGAGCTGGTCCTCGGGCGGATAGCCGGATTTCACCGTCAGGAGGCCGTCCTCCGGCAGCAGCAGCACGACGCGAACCTTCAGCATCAGCGCAATCTGATAGGCGGTCGCCCACAACACGTCGTCGAGCGTGGCGGTGCCGGCGAGCTTGCGGCTGAAGGCATAGAGCTGTTCGGTGGTCCTGATGCGACCGATCGCGGTGTCGGCCTGGGTCCGCACCCGCCCGGCTACATTCGACACCACGAACGCAATCAGCATGAAGAAGAAGAATGCCGCGACATTGGTTGGATCAGTGATGGTGAAAGTGTAGACCGGCGGCAGGAAGAAGAAGTTATACGCCAGCGACGCCGCGACGCTCGCAAGCAGCGACGGCCACAACCCATAGCGGACGGCCACGGCAACCACCGCGGTCAGGAACATCAGGTCGACGTTCTCGACGCCGAAATACGGCTTGATGACCACCGCTGCTGCAAGGCCGAGCGACGTGATCCCGAGCGCCTTCAGATAGGGCCGTGCATCGAACGGCTCGGATCGCGCCGCCGTCTGCACCGAGGTCTTCGGCGCCGGCTCGCTCGTGAGCTCGTCGCCGGGAATGACGTGAACGCTGATATTGCCGGAGCGGCGCACCAGATCAAGTACGACCGAGCCACGCGTCAACTCGAACCACGGCGAGCGCGTCGACTTGCCGATCACGATCTGGGTGACGTTGTTGCCTTGCGCGAAGTTGATGACGTCGTCGGCGATGCGGCGGCCGACGGCTGGAATGGTCAAGGCTTCACCACCCAGCGATTCCGCAAGCCGTAGCGTATCGGCCAGCCGGTCGCGCTCCTCGTCGGAAAGCTGGAGCGACCGCCGCGTCTCGATCGAGACCGCAGTGAATGGCGCATGCAGCCGGTCCGCGAGGCGCTTGGTATAACGCACGAGCCCGGCTGCGCGCGGATCCTCGCTGACGCAAACAAGGATGCGTTCGCCTGCGGCCCAGGGGCCGGCGATGGCATTCGCCTGCATGTGCGTGAGAAGCTGCTCGTCGACCCGCTCGGCCGTGCGCCGCAGCGCGAGCTCGCGCAGCGCCGTCAGATTGCCCGGTGAGAAATAATGATCAAGCGCGCGCTCGGCCTGTTTGGGGACATAGACCTTGCCCTCCCTCAGCCGCTGGATCAGATCGTCGGGGGTGAGGTCGATCAGCTCGATCGCATCGGCGCGATCGAAGACCGAATCCGGGACGGTCTCGCGCACCCGCACATGAGTAATTTGCGCGACGACGTCGTTCAGGCTTTCGATGTGCTGGATGTTGACGGCGGTATAGACGTCGATGCCGTGAGACAGCAACTCCTCGACGTCGAGATATCGCTTCGGATGCCGGCTGCCGGCTGCGTTGGTGTGGGCGAGTTCGTCGACCAGCGCGATCCGAGGCCGCCGCGCGATCACGGCGTCGAGGTCCATCTCCTCGACGATCTGGCCGCGGTAATCGAGCTTCTTGCGCGGGATCACTTCCAGCCCTCGCACCAACGCCTCGGTCTCAACCCGGCCATGGGTCTCGACGAAGCCGACCACGACATCGATACCGGCCTTGCGCTTGGCGTGGGCGCTTTGCAGCATCTCGTAGGTCTTGCCGACGCCGGGAGCGGCGCCGACGAAGATTTTCAGCTTGCCGCTCGCGCTCTCCTCCCGGCGCGCTGCTTCCAGCAGCGCCTCGGGGGACGGACGTTGTTCGGGATCGCGGCGCTCTCGGACCATCAGGTCATTATAATCATCGGAGCGCCGCGAGCCTAGACCGCTACTTTGCGGCGGCGCGATCGAGCGCGAGGTTCAGCGCCAATACGTTAACGCGCGGTTCGCCAAGCAGGCCGAGCAGACGACCCTGGGTGCTGGAAGCCACGAGCTGCTTGACCTGATCGTCCGGCATATTCCGCGCCTTGGCCACGCGGGGCACCTGGAATTGCGCCGCTTCCGGCGAGATGTCCGGGTCGAGCCCACTGGCCGAGGTCGTGACCAGATCGACCGGGACGGCGGCATTCGGGTTCTCAGCCTTCAGCTTGTCCACATCCTCCTTCAGCCGGTCGGCCAGCGCCTTGCTGGTCGGGCCGAGATTGGAGCCGCCCGAGTTGCCAGCGTTGTAGGGCACCGAGACGGTCTTGGTCGAATCGTTCGGGTCCGGCGCCAGCGTCGCCGAGGGGCGGCCGTGGAAATATTTGTCGTCCTTGAACTCCTGCCCGATCAGGGCGGAACCGACGACCTTGCCATCCCGTTCGATCAGGCTGCCCTGCGCCTGTGCGGGGAAGATCGCACCGGCGATGCCGGTCATGGCGAGCGGATAGGCTAGGCCCGTGATCGCGGTGAGCACCAGCAACAGGACGATGGCGGGGCGGATTTCTCTGAGCATGTGTTTCTCCTAATTCTTCGTCTTTGCGCGGGGACGCGCACTGCGCCCCCGCGACGACGATCAAGCCAGGTGCAAGGCAACAACGACGAGGTCGATCGCCTTGATGCCGATGAAGGGAATGACGATGCCCCCCAAGCCGTAGATCAACAGATTGCGCCGGAGCAGCGCACCGGCACCGACCGCGCGATAGGCTACGCCTTTCAGTGCGAGCGGAATCAGCGCGATGATGATGAGCGCGTTGAAGATGATCGCCGACAGGATGGCGCTCTGCGGGCTCGACAGGTTCATGACGTTGAGCACGTTGAGCTGCGGGTAGAATGCCAGGAACATCGCGGGGATGATCGCAAAGTATTTTGCGACGTCGTTGGCGATCGAGAAGGTCGTCAGCGCACCGCGCGTCATCAGGAGCTGCTTGCCGATCTCGACCACTTCGATCAGCTTAGTCGGGTTGGAATCGAGGTCGACCATGTTGCCGGCCTCGCGCGCCGCCTGCGTGCCGGTGTTCATGGCGACGCCGACGTCGGCCTGGGCAAGCGCCGGCGCGTCGTTGGTGCCGTCGCCGCACATCGCCACCAGCTTGCCCTTGGCCTGCTCGTCGCGGATCAGCTTGAGCTTGTCCTCGGGTGTGGCCTGCGCCAGGAAGTCGTCGACGCCGGCTTCCGCCGCGATCGCCGCCGCCGTCATCGGGTTGTCGCCGGTGATCATGATAGTGCGGATGCCCATGCGGCGCAGCTCGGCGAAGCGCTCGCGGATGCCACCCTTGACGATGTCCTTGAGCTGGATGACGCCGAGCAGCCTTCCGTCCCTAGCAACCGCAAGCGGCGTGCCGCCAGCCTTGGAGATTTCGTCCGCAATGGCCTGAACCTCACGGCCGATATCCGAAAGTGCCGCAGGCTGGATCGCGCGAGCCGCATTGCCGGAGGCAACCGCCATCGGCGCACCGCCACCGACATAGTTGAGCATGGCATCGACGGCACCCTTGCGCACCGACGAGCCGCCGGCATCGACGCCGCTCATGCGGGTCTGCGCCGTGAACGGAATGAAGGTCGCGCCAAGCTCGGCCATGTCGCGGCCGCGGATGCCGTATTTCTCTTTCGCCAGCACGACAATGGAGCGACCTTCCGGCGTCTCGTCAGCAAGCGAGGCGAGCTGGGCTGCATCCGCCAGCTCCTGCTCGGTGACGCCGCGCACGGGCCGGAACGAGGTCGCCTGACGGTTGCCGAGCGTGATCGTTCCGGTCTTGTCGAGCAGCAGCGTGTCGACGTCGCCGGCGGCCTCGACCGCACGGCCGGACATCGCGAGCACGTTGAAGCGGACCAAGCGGTCCATGCCGGCAATGCCGATCGCCGACAGCAGCGCGCCGATGGTGGTCGGGATCAGCGTCACGAACAGCGCGACCAGCACGACCACCGAGATCGAGCCGCCGGCATAGGCCGCGTAGCTCGGGATGGTGACGGTGGCGAACACGAAGATGATGGTGAGGCCGGCCAGCAGAATGTTGAGCGCGATCTCGTTCGGCGTCTTCTGCCGCTCGGCGCCCTCGACCAGCTTGATCATGCGGTCGATGAAGGTCGAACCCTGAGCTGCCGTGATGCGGACCCGGATCCAGTCGGACAGCACTTGCGTGCCGCCGGTCACCGCCGAGCGATCGCCGCCGGACTCGCGGATCACGGGCGCGGATTCACCGGTGATGGCGGCTTCGTTGACGGACGCGACGCCCTCGATCACCTCGCCGTCGGAGGGAATGGTGTCGCCAGCCTCGACCAGCACGATATCGCCGACCTTGAGGCTTGTGCCCGGCACCAGCTTGAACGCCTGCCCGGCGCCGCTCAGCAGCTTGGCCTGGCTCTCGGTGCGGGTCTTGCGCAGCGAGTCAGCCTGCGCCTTGCCGCGGCCTTCGGCCACGGCTTCAGCGAAGTTGGCGAACAGCACCGTGAACCAGAGCCACAGGATGATCTGGAAGGTGAAGCCGAGGTTAGCACCGCCCGAGACCAGATCGCGCAGGAAGATCACGGTGGTGAGCGCGGCCACGATCTCGACCACGAACATCACGGGGTTCTTGATCATCAGGCGCGGATCGAGCTTGGTGAAGGATGCGCGGATCGCGGGAACGACGATCTTGGGGTCAAGCATCGCCGAGACGGAAGCGCGTTTTTGCAGTTTCATGGTTTCCATGGAGGTCACTCCAAACAATCAGAATACGTTGCCGGCGTTCATCGCGAGATGCTCGACGATGGGGCCGAGCGCGAGTGCCGGGAAGAAGGTCAGGCCGCCGATGATCAGGATCACGCCGACGACAAGGCCGACGAACAGCCCGCCGGTGGTCGGGAACGTGCCCGCCGACGGCGGGATCGATTTCTTGGCGGCAAGGGAGCCCGCAATCGCCATCGCCGGGATGATCATGAAGAAGCGGCCGACGAACATCGCGCTTGCGAGCGTGAGATTGTAGAAGAAGGTGTTGCCGGTGAGGCCCGCGAAGGCCGAGCCGTTATTGCCGGTCGCCGAGGTGAAGGCATAGAGCACCTCGGTGAAGCCGTGCGGACCAGCATTCGCCATCGAGGCGACCGCTGCCGGATAGACCACGCCGACCGCGGTCCAGCCGAGATACATCAGCGGCAACACCAGGATCGCGAGCATCGCCATCTTGACCTCGCGCGCTTCGATCTTCTTGCCGACATATTCCGGCGTACGGCCGACCATCAGGCCCGCCACGAAGATTGCGAGCACGACGAACAGCAGCATGCCGTAGAGGCCGGCGCCGACGCCGCCGACGATGATCTCGCCGAGCTGCATGTTGATCAGCGGGATCATGCCGCCGAGCGCGGTGAAGCTGTCATGCATCGCGTTGACCGCGCCGCAGGACGCGGCCGTCGTAATCACGGCAAATAGCGAGGACGCGACGATGCCGAAGCGAACCTCCTTGCCCTCCATGTTGCCGCCGGTCAGGCCGAGCGCATGCAGCGTCGAGGTGCCGTTGGCTTCCGCCCAATAGGTGACGGCGACACCGGCGAGGAACAGCACGCCCATCACCGAAAGGATCGCCCAGCCCTGGCGCTGGTTGCCGACCATGCGGCCGAAAACGTTGGTCAGCGCAGCGCCCAGTGCAAAGATCGAGATCATCTGCACGAAGTTCGACAGCGCAGTCGGGTTCTCGAAGGGGTGCGCCGCGTTAGCATTGAAGAAGCCGCCGCCATTGGTGCCCAGCATCTTGATCGCGACTTGCGAAGCGACCGGGCCGACCGCGATGGTCTGCTTGGCGCCTTCCAGCGTCGTGGCCTCAACATAGTCGCCGAGCGTCTGCGGCATGCCCTGCGAGATGAGGAACACCGTGTAGACGACGCAGAGCGGCAGCAGCACATAGAGCGTGCAGCGGGTGACGTCGACCCAGAAATTTCCGACCGTGCGCATTGACGCACGCGAGAAGCCGCGGATCAGCGCCACCGCAAGCGCGATGCCGGTTGCTGCCGACAGGAAATTCTGGTGCGTCAGGCCGATCATCTGCACGAGATAGGAGATCGTGCTCTCGCCGCCGTAGTTCTGCCAATTGGTGTTGGTGATGAAGGAGATCGCGGTGTTGAAGGAGAGATCCTCGGCGACTGCGCCCTGACCTGCCGGATTGAAGGGCAGCACGGCCTGGAGCCGCATCACGCCGTAGATGATGAGGAAGCCTCCGATATGGAACAGCAGCATCGAGACCGTATAGGTCAACCAGTGCTGCTCGCGCCTCTCGTCGACGCCGGAGAACCAGTAGATGCCGGCCTCGATCGGACGCAGCACCGGCGACAGGAACGTCCGCTCGCCGTTGAAGACGCGCGTCATGTACCAGCCGAGCGGCTTGGTCAACGCGATGATAATCGCGCAGAAAAGAATGATCTGGAACCAACCGATCACAGTCATGGCATTAACCCTTCAGGCTTTGTGTCCGGCGCAACAGCGGCAGCAGCACCGCGAGGAGACAGGCGACGAGTACGGCGTCCGCCAGCAGCAATTCGAGAAGCAGCAGCACGGGTCAGAACCGCTCGGGCCGCAGCAGCGCGTAGGTGAGGTAGAACAGGAGGCCGAACGAGACGGCACCAGCGAGCGCATAATCGAAAATCATGATCCGCTCCCTCACAGCCGTTCGCAGGCGTAGGTGTAGCCGATCGCAAGGGCAAAGAAGGCGAAGCCCAGCGCCAGCATCAGAATGTCCATCATGGGGATACTCCTCGTTGCGTCCTTATGTCGGGAGCAACTGTTTCTCAGGCGTCCGGCGGGCGTGAGTGGAAACGGAAATGGAACGCATCTCCACAGCGCCAGTCGGGACTTTTGACCGTTTTGAAATGCCACCGCGGGCATAGGTTTTCGAGACGAGGGCTATGGCGAAGTTATAGGAATCTCATAAAGGTGCCGTGGGTCGAACGACGCTCGCGAGGCAATACAAGCTGTCGTCCCGGCGAAGGCCGGGACCCATAGCCACGGAGAGTGGTTTGGTGAAGACTCGGAGTTACCAGCTTCGCGCTACAACTTCTCCCTGTGGTTATGGTCCCGGCCTTCGCCGGGACGACAGCTGTGCGGTTGGCAACACATTGCGTCCCTGACCGCACCATCCCGACACTTATGAAATCCTTATATCTCCCGCCCCGCTCTCATCTCGTTTTCAAATGCCCTTCTAGCCATCCTGAAGAGGCCGGCCGACTGACCGACGCCAATTCCGGGAGGCCTGATATGACCGCCGCGCTCCAACACTACGATCCACCCTCGCTCAGCAACCTCTTGCGCAATGCGCATGCGATGACGCGGCCGTTGATGCTCGAGATCATCGACAAGGCCTGCCGGCGCTTCCCCTCGCTCGGGCAGGGCGAACGTACCGCGCGACTCATGCGCCTGATCGATGCGGAGGCCTGGGCCGATGCCGCGCTGGCGCTGATGGAGCTCGAGCTACCGCTGTGGCAGGTCCGCCGCATCGCCTATGACGAGGGTGAATGGTACTGCGCGCTTTCGCGCGAACGCGAACTACCGGACTGGCTCGACGCCGCGGTCGAAGGCCGCCACGCCGATCTTGCGCTTGCGTTGCTGTCGGCTTTCATCGAGGTCCAGGCGTTGGCCATGGACGTATCGCGGCCGAGCGTTCCCACCGTACGTCCGGCGCTGGACCCGCTCTATGAGCCGGTCGCCTGCGACCATTTTGGCTAGAGCAACCCCGACGGGTTCAAGCCTCTGACAGGTTCAAGCTTTGCCGCAATCTCCGGACATGCCGCGAGCGATAGGCCCGACGCGCGTGCTGGCACGCTTTGCCGTCCGCGTCGCGCTGCTCGCAATTTTTGCTGCATTCGGCAGCGTCGGCTTCAACCGAAGCCTCGCCGCCCTGCTCTGGATGTCGATCATCCTGTGCGCTGTCGTCGCTCTCCTCAGGCGCGAGCCGCTGTTCGCCACCACTCTCAACCATTGGGACGAATGCGTCGCGTTCGGCACGCTGTTCGCGCTGGTTCATATCGTTAATGAATTGGCCTGAGCGCCGGCTTTATGACGTTCCTATGAGATCGTCGTGCGGCCGCCCTCGAAATCATATCCACGAGGAAAGATATTGAACGCGCAGGTGCTGGACATGCTCCCGCTGCCTGCGTCAATTGGAAGGACCAAATCCGTGAAACTCGTCGAACCTCCCTCGTGCAGCTCCCCCTCGACCGTCGTCTTCATCGGCCGCAACCACCGGGGACAGTGGATTGCCCAAGAGCAGAACGGCCTCTATGGCGGCCTGTTCGTCAGTCGCGCCCAGGCCATCAAATATGCGCTGTTCGAAAACGGACAGCATCCCGAGACCATCGTCGAGCTGCCGCGCGAGATCGAGCTCGATATGGGTAAAAGCCCCAACCTCTCGCAGCGCGCCGCCTGAGCAGGCCGCACCCAGCAAAAAGCCATGTTCATCCCTCCCTCTGCCTGGTTCACCGGCTTCATTCCGGACCTGCCGACGCCGTTCGATGCGGCTGACGCGATCGATCTCAAGGCGTTCGCCGCACTCTGCGAGCGCCAGGTGACAGCGGGCGTTCCCGCGCTCGTGGTCTGCGAGACCGCCGGCGAAGCGCCGACGCTCTCGCCGGCCGAGCAGGAGCTCGTCATTCGCACCGCGGTCGATGTCGTCCGCGGCCGCGCGCGGGTCATCGCGGGCGCCGTGTCGAATTCAACCAGTCACGCCGTCGCGCTCGCGCGTCGCGCAGAAGCGGCCGGCGCCGATGCCATCATGTCGGTGGTGCCCGCCTACAACAAGCCGATGCAGGACGGGATGCTCGCGCACTTCCGCAGTGTTGCCGGGTCGATCGGACTACCGGTGATTCTGCACGACATTCCCTCCCGCACGCTGCGTCCGCTCGCCGACGAGACGCTTCTGCGTCTCGTCGAATCCCGCCAGTTCGTGGGGCTGCGCGATGGGAGTGGTGACATCACCCGCCCAATGCGCCTGAGCCGGCTGCTGCCGGCCGACTTTCGCCTGCTGTCCGGTGACGACGCCACCGCCTTCGGCACCATCGCCTGCGGCGGCGATGGCGCGATCTCGCAGGTCGCCAACATCGCGCCGGATCTGTGCCGGACGATATTCTCCCAGGTCAGGCAGGGCCGCCTGCAATCGGCGCGCTATCTGCACAAGCGCCTCATCCCGCTCATTGCCTGCCTCTCGAGGGAAAGCCCGGCCGCGCTCAAATTTGCACTGAGCACGCTCGGCCTGATGTTGCCAGCTACAAGGCTGCCGATCGTGCCGCTCGATGATGCGGCTCAAATCGAGATCGCAAGAGCGTTCGCCGCGATCGCCGATGAGGAACTGATCGACAGCATCGGAGCGTAGCAAGGTGCGCCTATGGCGCTCCTATACGACAGCACGGCCGCTCATCTCGCATTCCTATGCTGCAACGCCCATCATACGAGACAGATGACGGCGGCCGGGACAGCTGCTGGAGACGAAGGATACATTCAAAATGTCGATGCTGACACATGGCCTTGAACGGCCTTTTAACTGGGCTAAGCGCCCGGCGCGGATCTCGAATGAGCACAAGGCCCAGCTCAAGCGCGTCGCGCTGCGCGCGCTGGCCGTGCTGTCGATGGGCGGCCTGCTCGCGGCGGTCATCGCGCTGAAGACCGCAATCTATGTCTGGCACCTCCACGCCTGAGCGCACCGGTGACCATCATGACCTTGCAGATGTGTGAGGAGGCCGCCATGGCCGCGATTGCTCTCCAAGCCTCCCGTCGCGAGTCCGAGGCCCAACTGGCGCAGGCAGCAACACTCAGGCCGCTCGATCCCGATGTCGTCAGCGCTTCCATTCCGGCGTTCTTCATCGGCCGCAACAAGGCCGGGCTCTGGGTCGCCCGCGAGGCAAGCGGCCGCATCGGCGGCCTGTTCCTGTTCAAGAGCTCCGCAGTCGATTTCGCCAACCGTCAGAGCAAGCCTGCACGGTGCGCGTTGGTGTTTCCCACAGACACCTTCGAGCTCGACATCGAGAACCACGGCAATCCGCTGATCGTGCTGGCGGCGCGGTTACTGAGAGGCTAGCGTGCATCTTCTCAAGGGAAATCTGGAGCACGCGGTCACCACGACCGTCCTGACCATGACGCTGAGTCTGGTCTGGGGTGCGATCCTGACGCTCGTGATTACGCTTCTCGCGCGCGGGCTCGGCGTCTAGACTTCACCGCGATCGACTGCGAATTGACCATGGCTGCCTACGAGGCGAGCAACCGGGCGCGAACCGCGGTGGCGATGCCTGCCTAAGGCCGCCCTATCCCGCGGAAAAACCTCGGCCGATCTGGCGCAGTTTCGCGGAACCGTGTAGATCGGTTTCATGAGCAGCAGCAACGTCCATGTCGTCGCCCACCCCCTGGTCCAGCACAAGCTTTCCCTGATGCGGGAGAAGGACCGTTCGACCAAGAGCTTTCGCGAGATCCTGAACGAGATCGGAATGCTGCTCTGCTACGAGGTGACGCGCGACCTGCCGCTGGAGCTGGTCGAGATCGAGACGCCGATCTCGCCGATGCAGGCGCCGAAGATCGCCGGCAAGAAGCTGACGTTGGCGCCGATCCTGCGCGCCGGCGTCGGCTTTCTCGACGGCATGCTGGCGCTGATGCCCTCGGCGCGCATCGCCCATATCGGGCTCTACCGCGACCCCGAGACATTGCAGGCCGTGGAATATTACTTCAAGGCACCGCAGGACCTGTCCGACCGCACCGTGATCCTGATGGACCCGATGCTGGCGACCGGCAACTCGGCCTGCGCGGGCGCGTCGCTGCTCAAGAACCGCGGCGCCCGCGACATCCGCTTCGTCTGCCTCTTGGCCGCGCCTGAAGGCATCGCCCAGTTCCAGAGCGAACATCCTGACGTACCGATCTGGACCGCCGCGATCGATGAGCGGCTCAACGATCACGGCTACATCGTGCCGGGCCTTGGCGACGCCGGCGACCGGATGTTCGGCACCAAGTAGACAGGTTTGCCCGATCGCGTTACTCCGGTTGCCATG
The DNA here is from genome assembly GCF_000938255.1 of Bradyrhizobium sp. LTSP849. Classification (GTDB taxonomy): domain Bacteria; phylum Pseudomonadota; class Alphaproteobacteria; order Rhizobiales; family Xanthobacteraceae; genus Bradyrhizobium. Next base: position 184,310 of record NZ_JYMR01000052.1, read on the forward strand.
CATGCCGACGATTTTTCACTGCAATCGCTGATCGTATCGGAGACCACCGCCGATCCCGCCTTCGTGTTCGGCGGCACGCCCGTCTCGCGCGCGGAATTTTCCCTAAAGATCGAGCAGACCGCAGCGTGGCTTGCCGCGCAGGGCATCGGCAAGGACGACGTGGTTGCGGTCTGGCTGGTCAACCGGGTCGAATGGATCGCGCTGCTGTTCGCCGCCGCGCGGCTCGGCGCGGTCATTGCTGCGGTCAATACGCGCTACCGCAGTGCTGAGGTCGCACATCTCCTGAAATTGTCCGGCGCCAAATTGCTCGTGGTCGAGGCCGCGTTTCGCACGATCGATTTCACCGCCATTTTCGCCGATATCGCCAAGGCCGAGGTGCCCGCGCTGCAAAAGCTCGTAGTGGTCGGCGCGGGTGCAATCCCCGCGCACTGGCCCTGCATCCGGTTCGATGCGTTCGATGAGCGCTATCCGCAAGCCCCCGCCCAAGATGACGTCGATCAGCCCGTGCTGCTCTACACCACATCGGGCACGACCAAGGGGCCAAAGCTCGTCGCGCATTCGCAGCGGACGCTGGCCACACACGCCACCTCCGTCGCCAAGGCGCTCAAGCTTGATCCGCAACGTCATTCGCTGCTGGCGATGCTGCCGTTCTGCGGCACTTTTGGCATGACGAGCTTGCTCGGCTTCATCGCGGCGGGGGCGACCATTCACGCGCTTGACGCATTCGAGGCGGCACCGGCGTTAAAGATCCTGAGCGAGCGCAAGATTACGCACGCCTTCGGCTCCGACGAGATGTTCCGCCGCATCCTCGCCCTCACCGACGCGTCGCGCCCGTTTCCGCATGTCGAAGTCTGCGGCTTCGCCGCGTTCCAGCCCAGTTGGCGCGAATTGGCCGCGGAGGCCGCGGCGCACGGCATGCCGCTGTACGGCCTCTATGGTTCGAGCGAGGTGCAGGCGCTGTTCTCGATCAGCCGCGCCAGCGACGCCTTCGCCGACCGCATCGAGGGTGGCGGCTGGCCGATGTCGCCTGACGCCAGGGTCCGCGTGCGCGACACCGAGACCGGTGATCTCGCAGCCGACGGCGTCTCCGGCGAGATCGAGATCAGCGCGCCGTCGTGCTTTCTCGGCTATTTCAACAATCCCGAGGCGACGCGCGATGCAACCACTGCGGACGGCTTCTTCCGTACCGGCGACATCGGCCGTCTCCGCTGCGACGGCTCCTTTGTCTATGAGACCCGTGCGGGCGATGCGATGCGGCTCGGCGGCTTCCTGGTCGCGCCCGGCGAGATCGAGGACGAGCTCAAATCCTGCGCCGGCGTTGCCGATGCCCAGGTCGTCGCGGTCGACCTGAAGGGCCATGCACGCTGTGTCGCGTTCGTAATCCAGGCGGATCAGCCACCGCTACAGGAGGCGCTGGTCGCACACTTGCGCGAGCGGCTGGCGGGTTACAAGATTCCGGCACGGATCTATATCGTCGACGCCTTTCCTGTCACCGACAGCGCCAATGGCGTGAAGATCCAGCGCGCCAGGCTCCGCGCCCTGGCGATGGAGCGGATCGCCGCCGAATAGGCTACGCCAGTGCGCTCACATATGCCCTCAGGGCTGGAGGTTGGCGAATGCGGTGAGCGCCGCGCGCACCCGTGCAACGACATCGACCCAGCCGCGGTCATCGCTCTGCCGGAACAGGCGCACGGTCGGATACCAGGGGCTGTCGTCACGATCGAGCAGCCAGCGCCAGTCGGGCGCATGCGTCACCAGGATCCAGACCGGCTTGCCGAGCGCCCCCGCCAGATGGGCAACGCCGGTATCGACCGCGACGATGAGATCAAGCTGCGAGATCAGCGCCGCCGTGTCGGTGAAATCCTGCAAATCGCCGCTGACATCACGAATGCCGGCACGCGACAGCACTTCAGCTTCGCCGGCGCCAAGCTGCTTCTGCAGGCTGACGAAGTTCACATCGACGTCCAGCAGCGGCAGCAGATGATCCAGTTGCATCGACCGTTCGCGATCGCGAACGTGGTTTGGATTGCCGGCCCAGGCCAGGCCGATCTTCAAACCGTGCATGTCGCGAAGCCGGAGCGACCATTGCGCCATTGCGGAGTCCGGTGCATGCAAATAAGGACCGTTCGCCGGGATGGTCTCCAGCCGGGTCGCGAATGCCAGCGGCAAGCTCGGTAGCGGACAGTGGAGATCGTACTCCGGCAGGATGTCGCCCTTGACGACAATCTGCGCGACGCCGGGGAGGTCGCGCATCAGGCCGCAGAGCGGCTGCTCGAGCTCCAGGACCACGCGCGCACCGCGCGCCGCAACCATCGGCACGTAACGGCAGAACTGAATGGAATCGCCAAAGCCCTGCTCACTGTGAAGCAGGATTGTCTTGCCGGCGAGATCGACGTCGCCGAGCCAGAGCGGCCGCGACCACTCGCGCGACGTCAGTCGTGCCACCGGCGCTCTATGGCGCCACTCATACTCGGCCCAGCCGGACGCCAGGTCGCCGGTGACGAGGCTGGCCAGGCCTTTCAGGAAGTGCGCGTCGGCGTAGTCCGACCGCAGGGCGATCGCGCGCTCATAGCTCGCCAACGCCTCGTCGAAACGCTTGAGATCGTACAGGGTAATGCCTCGATTGGCGAACGCCTCGGCATGGTGCGGCCCGGCCGCAATCGCCAGGTCGTGGCTGGCCAATGCGTCCTCCAACCGCCGCAGCTTGTGAAGCGTGACGGGGCGATTGTCGAGGGCTGCGGCATCGTCCAGCCGTGCGGCGACAGCCTTGTCGTGCGCCGCCAGCACCTCGCCATAGCGAGCCAGGTCATGCAAGGCAACGCCACGATTGGTCAGCGCTTGGACGTTGTCCGGCCGACTGATCAGCGCGCGCTCGAAGCTCTCCAAGGCCTGGTCGAGATGCCCGCGCGCATGCAGCAGGGCGCCACGATTGATATGAGCCTCGGCATGATCGGCTTGCAGCGCCAGCGCGCGATCGTAGCTCGTCAGGGCCTCGTCGAAACGCATCAGGTCATGCAGCGTGATGCCCCGGCCGACCAGGACCTTTGGATCATCGGGGCTCAGCTTCAGGGCGGCGTCGTGGCTCGCCAGCGACGCCTCCAGCTTCCCGAGGACGCGCAACGTAACGCCGCGATTGTAGAGTGCCTCGGCATGCCTGGGCTGCAGGACCAGCGCGCGATCGTAGCTTGCCAGCGCATCCGCGTGACGGTGCAACCGGCCGAGCGCATTGCCACGATTGCTGAACGCATCGGCATAGTTGGGCCGCAGGACGATGGCACGATCGTAGTCCGCAACAGCATCCTCGAAACGCCCCAGCTCATAACGGGTAATGCCCCGATTGAGGAAGGTCTCGACAAAGTCGGGTCGATACGCAAGCGCGGCTGCATAGCTCGCCAGCGCCTCTTGATGTCGTCCCAGAGCCTGCAGAACGATACCGCGATTGTTCAGGGCCTCCGGATAGTTCGGCTGCAACGCCAGCGCCGCATCATAGTCGATCAGCGCGTCCTGATTGCAGCCAAGCTCCTGCAGCAGGGCAGCGCGATTGTTGAGCACGTTGACGTGCTGCGGCTGGAGCGCAAGCGCGTGGCCGAAGCTCTCCAGCGCATCGGCCGGGCGTCCCAAGGATTTGAGGAGGGTGCCACGATTGCTCCACGCTTCCGCGAAGTCCGGCCGCAGCGCCAGCGCCCGGTCAAAATGGACAAGAGCCGCCGTGTTACGACCCCGCGCCATGTGGACGACCGCGAGAAGATTGAGGGTGATCGCCGACGACGGATCGGCGGCCAGGATCTTCTCGCATGTCTTCTCGGCCTGGCCGAGCTTGCCCGCGGAGTAGGCTTTCAGGGCAATCTCGAAAACCTGCGAGACTGTGAGGGAGACGGTCTTCATTCCGATGCGACTGCTCCAAGGCGACGCCAGATCGACGAGCTATATCTGACTCGACCGAATCCTGCCTAGACCATCGCGACGATTTGGCCGAGCCGACGGCGATAACCGGCCCGCCTGACGATGCCGATGAAGTTGGCAGACCGCCTGTCGTATGGTCTCTGCGACACGTAAATAGAACGTCCTGGGAAACCGACGAAATCAATGACTGCCGAACAGGTCTCGCCTATTTCAAATAGCTTGCGAGATTCATGCTGAGAATCTTGGACATTGCCGAATAGGACGCGGTGAGCTGCGCCTGGTAGGTCGACAGCTGTGCGGTGATGGCCGCGACGTCGACGCCGGTGAGGTCATTCGACAGGGTCTCGGCATAGCTCTTGTAGTCGGTCTGGCGCGCGCTCGCCGTTTCGATCGAGGATGCCGAGCTCGACAGCTTGGCCTGCACGGCCGCGGTGTCGTCGAGCGCCGTGCTGGCCAGATTAAGCGCACTGGTGATGTCCGAGGACGACAGCGAGGTGCTGTTGGCCACGAACTTCAGCACGCGCATCACCTCCTCGAACGCCGAATTGTCGGCCGTCACTCCGTAGGAGACGGTCTGGTCGGAGGCGACGCGCACCGAGGCGATCTCGTCGTCACCTTTATAGTAACTGGTGTCCGCCGTTGTCGTGGACCCCGTACCCGACGAGAAACTCGTGAGATCGACCGGCGCCGTGTCCGTCTTGCCGCCGGCAAAGACATACTGGCCGTCATATTGCGTGTTCATCAGCGAGCCCATCTCATCGAGCATCTGCTGAGCGGACGAGATCACCGAGTTCGTCTCGGTCGAGCTGCCGGTCGAGGCGGCGCTGAGCTGGGAGCGGAGCTGCGTGATGATGTCGGTCATCGAGCCGACGGCCGAATACATCACCTGGACCTTGCTGTCGGCGAGCGTGGCCGCGTCGACATAGGATTGCGCGCGCGTCACCGAGACCTGGAGATTGACGACATGCTGCGCGTTCGAGCCATAACCGCCGTAATCGGTCGAGACCATACCCGACGATTCCTGGACCTGCTCGTTGGCCATGACCGACTCCACGCGCATCGCGTCGGCGATCATCTTGTTCGACTGGGCGAACGTGGCGATCCGCATCGCGACCATGGGCCTGCTCCTGCGCTTTAAGACGACTGCACGGCGGTTATGAGCGCCGCGTACATCGTGTTGATGGCCGAGATCAGCGCGGAGGCCGCCGAATACTGGTTCTGGAGCGTGCTCAGATTGGCCGATTCCTCGTCGAGGTTGACACCCGACTGCGACGACAGCGAGCTCGCATAGGTCGACTGCGCGGTCTCCTTGGCGGTGTAATTGGTGGACGCCTGCGAGGACTTGGTCGCGACGTCGGCCACGATGGTCGAGGCATAGTCGGCGAACGAACCGGTGGTGGCCGCAAGCCCTCCGGCGGACGAAAACGTCCGGGACGCCGTCAATGCGTCGTAGAACGCATTGACCACCGTCGCCGATCCCGATGTCAGCACGCTGCTGCCGACCGTGAGGCTCGAGGAAGAATCCAGCGTCGCGAGCTGCAACTCGCTAGTGCCGGACAGGATGCTGCTGTTGACCGCGATATCCGACGCACTCGTTCCCGTCACGAGATCGTTGAGGCCGAAATAGTCGGAAAATCCCTCGCTGGAGCTTCCCACCGAGCTCGTCATCTCGTTGATGGCAACCCCATTGCCCGAGCCGGTCGCCGTGATCGAGAGATGGCCGTTCGCATCGACCGACGCCGACATTCCGGAGATGCCGTTGATGGCGGTGACGAGATCGCCGACGGTGGCATAGGACGACAGATCGAGATCGCTGTAGGAGACCAGATTGCCGCTCTGGTCGGTGACGGCGAGGCGCACCGTGCCGGTGGCGGACAGCGCCGTGCTACTGGTGACGCTGGCGGTGCCCGTCAGGCTGGTCGGCGCCGGCACCGTGGAGGCGCTGTTCGAGACGGTGTTCACCGCGGAGGCAAGCTGCGTTGCGAGCTGGTCGAGCTGGGACTGCGCCGCCGGCAGAGTCTTGTCGCGCAACGTGATCAGCGCGCCGATATCGCCGCCGGTGATCTGGGACGTGATGTCGACACCGTTCACGGAGATCGCGCTAAAACCGCTCGACGACGAACCGGCGGTGTAGGTCGTCGATGATGACACGTTGGCCGCGGCGGTATAGCTGATCTTGTGCGCGGAGCTGTCGACCAGCGCCTGCCCGGTCGTGGTGTAGATCTGGAGATCGCCGTTTGACGCCGTAAAATAGCTGACGTTCATCTTCGAGGCGACGTCCTGGAGCGCGGTGTTGCGCTGGTCCTCCAGGTCGGCCGTCGACTGGCCGGCCGCCGCCGTCTGCTTGATCTCGGCGTTCAGATCCGCGATGTTCTGCAAGTCCGTGTTGACGTCGTCGATCGAGGACGAGATGTCCTGGTCGGCATTGGAGCGCAGTTTCTGGATGCTGCTTGAGGTCTCCCGCAACTGGCTCGTGACGTCATCGAGTGCGCTGACCACGTTGGATTGCAGCGAGGCGCTGCTCGGCGTGCTCGCAAGCGACGACAGTGCCGATTCGAGCGAGGCGATACTGTTGGCGAGCGAGGTCCCGGTCGACGAACTATCGGTGCTGCTGGTCGAGCCGTAGAGCTTCTCCAGCGACGTCAGATAGGTATTCGTCGTGTCGGCCGAGCCGAGATCGGAGGTCGCACTGACCAGCGACTTCAGCAGCAGCTTGTCGACCGTCGAGGTGATGCCCGTCACCGTGACGCCGGTGCCGACGCCGTCGGTGACGCTGCTCGACTGGTTCGCGGTCTTCTTGGTGTAGCCCGTCGTGTCGGCGTTCGAAATGTTCGACGACGTCACGCTGATCTGGACCGACGTGGACGACAGGCCGCTGAAGGCGATCGATCGTGCGATGTCGAGCGACACGGCGGGCTCCTCTCGTGGTCAGGCGCTACGGCTGGTGCCGCTGGAGACGGCGCGCGCGGCGACACGGCCGGAGGCGCCATAAGGCGACACCGCGGCAATCTGCTCGCGGATCGCCTGCATGACGGCTTCGATCCGGCGATTGCTGGCCTCGATCGCCGCGCGCAGGCGCACCAGATTCTCGTCCATCGCCGCGCGCAGCTTCAGGATCCGCTCCAGCAGCTGCTCGCGCAGGAGACGGTCCCGCACGTTCAGGGTGGTCGTGCCGGCCGCGCACTCGGCGACGGTCCGCTCGAAGATCTCGGCCAGCCGGTTCTTCTCGTCGACCTGCTTCAAGCGGGAGGCCGGCAGACCCTTGGCCAGCTCCGCATTCTCCTCCGCGACCAGCGCGGTCAGGACGTCGATCAGCGCGATCAGCGACTTGATCTGTGCGTCGCCGGTTGCAGCGTTGGTCTTCGTGGCTTGGCTGTTGGCTTTGGCTACACTCATGGTCATCGCCTTCTTCTAATTATGCCGTTTGCCGCGACCGGCCTGCGAGTTGCGCAAATACGCGCCGATCGCGATCGTCCGGACGGTCGCCTGCCTCATCTCGCCCTCGACCTCCGCGCATTCCTTCAACAGGCCGCGGCGGGTCGTCTCGAAATCGTCGAGCAGCGCGAGCAATTGCTTGCGGTCGCTGCCCTTGACGGTCGCGGCCCGCGCCACCAGCCGCCGCAGCCGGCGCAGCAGCGCCTCTCCGGTAGCCTTGGCTTCCTCACCGCGCATCACTCACCTCATCGCCGAGATCAGGGTGTCGTACATCTTGTCCACGGTGGAGATGACCTGGGACGCTGCCGAATAGGCCTGCTGCGCCGAGATCATGCTCGAGAACTGGCTGGAGGTGTCGGTGGTCGAGGATTCCAGCTCGCTGCCATAGATCGTGCCCGCACCGTTCTCGCCGGACGCCTGCAAGGCCGCATTCCCCGACGTCACGGTCGCGGAATAGAGTCCGTTGCTGGCGGCGGAAAGCCCGGTTGGATCGGCAAAGGTCGCCACCGCGATCTTGTAGATCGCAATGGTCTGGCCGTTGGAATAGGTGGCGTCGACCACGCCGTTCTTGCCGATCGCGATGCTGGACAGCTTGCCGTAGGACAGGCCGTCCGAGTCGATGCTGGTGACGTTGACGGTGGGCGTCGTCTCGCCGGAGGCGTACTGCGTCAGACCGTCGGTGCCTCCGACCGTGCCGAGATTCATCGTGATCGTGCTGTCGGCGGCGCCATCGGTCCAACCCGTGACCGCGACGGTTGCCGGGCTTGGGCTGGTGCTGGCAAGCGAGCCGTCGCTGTTGAAGGTGATATCGACCGTGCTGCTGGTCGTGCCTGTCGCAGTCGTGGTATCCGAGGTCGAGGTCGGATCGGCGAAGCTCGCGCTCCAGGCGTTGGTTCCAGTCTTGGTCCAGGTGACCTGCATTGAGTTCGCTGCACCAAGCGAATCGTAGACGGTCATCGAGCTGGTATAGGTGTCGCCGGTTGCGGCATCCGACGGCAAATTGGCCGCAATCGTGGTCTTGGTCGTGGCGCTGCCGCTGGTCGAGGCGACCTGGGTGTTGATGGCCTGCAAATTGCTCGCCGACTCATTGCCGACGACGTTACCGTCCGAATCGGTGCGCCATCCCTCCAGGTAACTGCCGTTGTTCTCGAGATAGCCGGCGTTGTCGGTCGAGAAGGCGCCGTTGCGGGTGTAGGAGACGGTGCCGCCCGACGTGGCACTGGTCACCACAAAGAAGCCCGAGCCCTGGATGGCGACGTCGGTGGCGTTGGAGGTTGCCGCGAGCAGGCCTTGCTGGGTGATGTTGGCGCGACCAGAGACAGTGACACCGCCCGAGGCATAGGAGGTCGTGTTGCTCGACGCGGTGACGAGGTCGTCGAACATCGCCGAGGTCGTCTTGTACCCCGTCGTGCTGGTATTGGCGATGTTGTCGCTGATCATCGACAGGGATTGGCTCTGCGCGCTGAGCGCCGAGATCGCTGAGGACAATGCGCCGGTGAGACTCATGATGAAACTCCAGAGAGATCGGGACGTAAGATCAGGACGTGACGCCGATGATGTTTGCGGCGCTGACGGAGACGCCGTTCACGGTCAGCGACGGCGTGGAGGTCGAAGTGTCGATGCCCGTCACGGTGCCGGTGATCGTCGTGTAGTTGAGCACCGAGTTTCCGGCGGAATCCGTCGCGGTCACCGAAATGGTGTATTGGCCACCATCAGTGAGCTGGGTACCGCTGGAATTCTTGCCGTCCCAGGTGAAGGTGTTGGAGCCGGAATTCCCGGTGCCGGTGCCGGTGTAGACCGTGTTACCCGAGGAATCCTTGACGGTGATCGCGACGTCGGAAGCGGCCGAGGACAGCGAGTAGCCGAACGTCGCCGAGCCACTGCTCAAGGTCGACGTGTCGGTCTTCGCCTCGACCGTGTGGCCGATATAGTTGACCGAGTTCAGCGTCACCAGGCTCGAGAACGAGCTGGAGAGCGAGGTCAGGTTGGAGTTGATCGACTGCTGCTGGCTGAAATTGGCGTAAGACGTGAGCTGGTTGATGAAGTCCGTGGTCGAGGTCGCGTTCAGGGGATCCTGGTTCTGAAGCTCGCTGACGAGCAGACTCAGGAAATCGCTCGAGGTCAGCGTCGAACTGGACGACGTGCTCGACGACGATGACGTCGTGGTGGCTGTCGAGGCAGAACTCGTTGCGGAAACTGTCGTCATCAGAAACTCCGGCTTTCCCGCGCCGCCGGCGACAGGGATGTCGGCCGGCGGCACTTGAAATCTGTGTGCTGATGAAACGCGTGGGCGTATAAATTCAGGCGCGGATTCACCCGCGCGAAAATCGCTTTCGATTAGGCAAAATCTGCCGTGCGCGGCACTGCTGAAGGCGCGCTCACGAAAAAGCGCAGCCGGTCGCTTGCGACGGCGCGATTAGTCATGCTGCGGATCAGAATGTCAGCGGTAGAGAAGTTCAGCTCCCCGCCGTCTCGCCTTCCGTGCGCGGCTCGGCGGTGTCGCTCTTCATTTTTGCGGCAGCGGCGACGATGCGGTCGGCGAGGCCTGCGGGCGCCCGCACCGGAGGCGCGGCGAGTGCGCGGCGCAAAGTACGGGCTTCTTCCAGCAGGGCGTGGGCGGCGGAGGATCGCGCAAGCAGCTCTTCGGCAGGCAAGCGCCGGTCGTCGGGCCAGAGCGAGAGATCCTCGCCCAGCCGGTCGATCAGTTCCTCAAACTCAGTGACGTCCATCGCCCGCCGATCCCACCTCGGTCAGGCTCGTCATAAAGCATTGCAGGCGCGGCGAAAACCGGGATTTGCGCGGTGTCCCACGCCAAAACCGCGCAAAACCTTGCGAAAAGCGGCCGAAACCGCGCCCGGGCAATCGCCGGCCCGTCAGGGTCGGGGGACGCTAAGGGCTTCCGTGGCCCTTGCGAGACGAATCACCGGGTGCGGGCTTGGCACCCCGCACCGTCGTGTCGACGGACTCCCAGGCCTCCCGAAGCTCGGTCAGCCCCGCGATGATCCGCCGAAAGCTTTCGCGCGCGTGCGGACGACCATAGGCCTTCAGACTCGCCAGGATGAGGGCGTTGTAGGTTTGGAACAGCCGCTCGGCCACCGCCCCGCCCTTGGTGAAGTCGAGATTGTGGCTGAGGCCGCGCAGGATCGCGGTCGCCTTCATCAGGTGCTCGTGCCCCTCCTCGAAGCGCCGCGCTTCCTGCGCGGTCAGCGCCTTCTGGAGGAAGGTGATCGCGCCGCCGAGCAGCATGGAGATCGCCTTCAGCGGCGGCACGCTGGTTGCCGCGCCCCGATAGGCCTGATTGGCCATGTACGCCATCGGATTATGCATCATCAACTACTCGAGCTGGAGTTAAGCAAGGCCTTGAGATAGGTGAGCGTGTTGTTGGCGCTCTCGATCGCGGCCTGGTAATTCGCGTATTGGACCTGGAGCTGCGCCTGGTAGGCGGACGCAGCGCTGTCGATGTCATCGACCTTCTGCTGGAGATCGCTGTCGCGGTCCGTCAGGTTGGTGATCAGCGTCTGCAACGCGCCCGAGCTCGACGAGTAATTCTTGGCGATCTGATAGACCTGCGTGGCGAGACCGGAGGTCGAGGTCACCGTGATCGACTGCGACGTCGAGCCCGAATAGGTGAAGGCCATGCCGGCATAGGCCGTGCCGGAATTGCCGATGATCGAGGTGCCGTTGACGGTGAACAGCGACGAATCGCCGCCGATCGAGGCCGAGGACAGGTTACCGGAGGAATCGACCGAGAGATCCACGGTGAAGGATTGCGGCGACGTTCCGGTGTTGACGACGGTGAGCTGGCTCGACGAGGTCTTGGTCTGCGCCGACAAGAGCGTGGTGACCCCGCTCAGATTCGTGCTGAGGATGTCCGACAATGTCGAGGTGTCGAGCTCGAGCTCGTTGTTCTCGTTGAAGGACAGGCCGAGGTCGGCCATGGTGAGGCCGCCGACGGTGCTGTTCATGGCATTCTGGAGCGCATCCATGATGTCGCGCATGGTGCCGTCGCCGAACAAGACTGCACTCGAATCCGCCGTACCGTCCGAACCGGTCGCCTGCTGGGCGATCACCGCATCGCGAAACGTGTTGTAGTCGGTGACGAACGTCTGGACCGCCGTTTCGATCTGACTGGTGTCGGGCTCGATGCTGATGTTGAGCGATGTTCCGCTCGGTGTCGCCTGAAGCAGATTGAAGGTCACGCCCGTGAGCACGTCGGTGATGTCGTTGGTATCGCGGGTCATCGAGATGCCGTCGAGGGTGAACTCGGCCGCCTGAGATGTCTGCAACACGTCAGAAAATGCGCCCGAGCTGTCGGTCACCCCGAGCTTGTTCAGGATGTCGTCGCCGGACGTGCTGGAATAGCTGATGTCGGCGGCATCCTCGGTCCCCGTCAGCACCATCTCGTAGGACCCGCTCGACACCTGGACGATCGAGGCCTGGACATTGGTGGTCGAGGTCTGGGCGTTGATGGTGTCGACGATGTCCTGAAGCGACATCGTGCTGTCGACGGTAATATCGGCCGTGCTGCCGCCCGCAAGGCCGAGGGAGAACGTACCGGAATAGCCGAGCTCGCTGGTCTCGCTCGACTGCGAGGTGCCGAGCACCTTCTGTGCTGTCGCGATCTGGCTGATCGTCAGCGTATGATCGCCGGTCGCCGCGCCGTTGCTGACCGACATGGAGAGCGCCGAGGACGCGCTCACGTCGCCGGTCGAGCTGATGGTCGCCGCGCGCGTGGCAAAAACGTTGGTCGCCAGCGAATTGACGACGGCGGTCGCGAGCGAGGACAGCCCGCTCGACAGCGTCGAGAGGTCGGTCTGGAGCGCCTGGTAGGCGGTGACCTTGGCTTCGTTGTTGGTGATCGTGGTCGAGATCGTGGTCGCCTGGGTGAGCTTGGCGTCCACCGCCGCCGTGATCAGCGCGCTCCAGTCGAGACTGGTCGACGTGGTGGTGCCGGTCGTGGTCACCGAGGAGGCGCTCGACGTGCTCGAGCTGGTCGCCGCCGTGCTGCTGGTGCTCGAACTGACGCTGGTCACTTTGCTGCCCGATCCATCGCGAAGAGTGCCGGACCGGCATCAAGCCGGCCCGGTAGGACGTTCGTCAGGCCCCGCGCCTTAGCCGAGCAGCTTGAGCAGGTACTGCGGCATCTGGTTCGCCGCGGATTCGGCCGACACCGCGGCCTGGGTCTTCACTTCGGCCGAGGACAACGTGGCCTGCTCGGACGCGATATCCACGTCCTTGATCGCCGAGTTCGCGGACTGCAGGTTCTCGGTCTGGGTCGAGATCGAGTCGGACGAGAAGTTGAACCGCGATTCCTGCGCGCCGATGCTGGCGCGGGCGGCCGAGACAGTGTCGATCGCGGAGTCCAGCGTGTCCAGCGCCGAGGCCGCGTCCGACAGTGTGGTGACGTCGAGCGAGGACACGTTGAGCGTCGACGCCGTCAGGCTTGACAGCGTGATCGTGATGGTGTCGGAGCCGGAGGAGCCGACCAGGACCGAGACGCCCGAGGAGAACACGCTGGTGCCGTCGAGCAGGCTCTGGCTGGAATAGCGCGTGCCCGTCGCGATGGAATCGATTTCGCTCGTGAGCTGCGAGAATTCCGATTGGATGTAGGTGCGGCTGGAGTCGGTGGTGGTGCCCGACGCCGACTCGGAGGCCAGCGACTTCATGCGCGCCAGGATGTCCGAGATGTTCGAGGCGCCGCCATCGGCGGTCTGGAGGATCGCGGTCGCCTGCGAAGCGTTGGTCGCGGCCTGCTGGAGGGTGGTAACGTCCGACGAGATGCGGGTGGAAATCGCGAGACCGGCGGCGTCGTCGGAGGCCGAGGTGATGCGCGAGCCGCTCGACAATTTGGCGAGCGCGCTGCTCTCCTGCGCGGAGTTGATGTTGAGGTAGCGGACCGCGGAGTTCGCCGCGGTGTTGGTGGAAATTGCGGGCATTGGAGGCTCCTGTGCTGATGGGCATCACGTGCCGCATCGTTGAAGACGATTGACGACGCGGACCGCAGCCCCGTCCGTTCGCTCAAACGATGGAGCGCAAGGAGATCAGGCGCGAAAATTTTCGCAGGGCCAATTTTATGGTTAGCAATCGGTAAACGCGGTGCGGATGTCGCGCTCGTGCTTGCGCAGGAGTTGACGAAGCTGCTGGCGCCCGCGCTTGAGCAGCGACTCCACGGCGGCCACCGTGGTGTCCATCACCTGGGCGATCTCGCCGTTGCTCATGCTCTCGTGGTACGAGAAGATCACCGCGATGCGCTGCTGCTCGGGCAGGCGCTGCATCGCGAGCTCCAGCATGCTGTTCAATTCGTTGCGCTCGATGATATCAGCGGCGTCCGGCTGGCCGTCGGCGACTTCCGGCACGGTGTCGACATTCTCGGTGCGCGGCTTGCGGCGCAGATCGATGCAGCGATTGGAGATGACGCGGTAGAGCCAGGTCGAGAATTTGGCGCGGCCGTGCTGCCAGCGTCCGCGATGGCTCCAGATCTTGAGCATGGTGTCCTGCACCACGTCCTCGGCATCCGCCGCGTTGCCGACGATGCGCAGCGCGATTGCGTAGGCGCGATCGATGTGGCGCTCGACCAGCATGCGGAACGCCGCCTCATCGCCGGTGGCAAGCCTGTCCAGGAGTTCGCTGTCTTCGTCGAAGACAATTTCGGCGGCGACCGGCGTGCAATCCGGCGCGAGCGGCACCGACGGCATCACCGGCACGATCTCTTCAGCCGGCACCGTCGTCGTGATCTCGGCCTCGGCGGGAGCCCAGACATCAGCAGCGTAACTCATCCCGCAACCTCCAACCCGCAATGCCAGCGGCGCACATGCCACACGGCTTCCAGGCGTTGAACGCGGGGCCAAAACAATCCAGGCGGAGAATTTTTGTTATTTTTCAAGATGTTAGCCGGTATCTTTTGCCGAGCATCGGGCAATAATTGCCGACTGCGCGCTTCTCTCGCGCGTCACACCTGCAATCATCACATCGTCTCGCGCCATGGCGGATCATCCATCCTGAACAGATGTACGTGAGAGAAAACGCTGACATTACGCGGCACTAGGTGACCAAACGCGACACGCGCGCAGCGCATCAAGAAGCGATTGTTTCCGAATGTGAATGAACGCGAGACGACTTCCGCACTCGGCAATTTTTTCCGAATCACCTTTTTCGAACCTAGCGATTTTTTTGAATCTGTCAGTCGTAACGAATGCGTTTTTGAATCGCGCGTGAACTTTTTTCGTCGTTGTGGCGCCTGACATGGCGAATACGAACGTTAATCGCTCTGATGGGCGGGGAATCTTGGCATGACGATCGCAACGACCGGCCTCGAGCGCCGCGCGCAAATTGTTTCTGCTTGGTCGTTCGATGTTTTCGATACATTTCTGTTGCGCGCCTGCACGACACCAGATGGCGTATTTGAAAGGACTTACGAGCTTTCTGGCATTTCAAGAACTTGTCCAAATGTTTCCGCGAATTTCATTCAGCATCGCATCCAGGCCGAAGCACGCGCGCGCAAGACCGCGAAGGACAAGCGCGGTGCGAGCGAAGTCCACATCGATGAAATCTATTCCTATTTTCCGTTCAGGCTGTTCGGCCTCGCACGCCGCGATCTGAACGACCTGGCCGAATCAGAGTTTTCGGCCGAGCTCGAGCTCTGCCGCGCCAACCCGGACATGCTTCGGCAATATCTAGACATGAAGCGCGCCGGCCACCGCGTCGGATTCATCTCCGACACCTATTGGGATTCCGATCGACTTGCGCGGCTGTTGCGGGCCTGCCGCCCCGGGCTGACGTGGGACTTCCTGTATGCATCCTGCGACCACGGCAGCGGCAAGGGCGAGGCGCTGTTCGCCAAATACCTGTCCGAGCAGGACATCGACGCGAGCGCGTCCTTTCACGTCGGTGACAACGACAAGGCCGACATCAGGGGCGCGAAGCGCCATGGCATTCGGCCGCGCTATTATCCGCAGGCCACGCCGCAGCTCGCGTCGAAATTCCAGCGCGAGACTGCGGTGTTCGAGCTCCTATGCGCGGGCGCTCCGTCGCGGCTCGATCACGGCGCGCGCACCTTGCGGCGCATGGCCGCCGCGGGCAACGCCGAGAGGTCGCCCGCCTTTCACCTTGGCATGACCGTGATCGGCCCGGTGATGACGGCGTTCGACGCCTTCATCGCTAGGGGCTGCGAGGAGGTCGCGGGCCCGGGCCGAAAGGTCGCCCTCGCCTTCCTCGGCCGCGACGGCTTTTTGCCACACCGGATCTGGCAGGAGTTGCACGGGACGACATCGGCCTATCTCGATATCAACCGGCGCGTCAGCCTGATCGCCTCGGCCGATACCATGCAACCACTCGTCGATCTTCTCGCCAAGATCCTGAAGATCGATGCGCCGACGTTCCGCGACATGATCAAGATCCTGCCGCCGGAGGTCGCCGCGTTCTTCGCGACGTCGCCCGACGGCATCGTGACTGGTCCGGAGATCGCCGAGGCGCTGCCCGACCTGATGGACGCGAGCCAGATTGTCGAGCTTGCCGCGGCTTTGCGCGCGCGGTTGCTTGCCTATCTGCGCCACACGATCCCCGGTTTCGACGAGTGTACCGACCTTGTGCTTGCCGATCTCGGTTATTCCGGCAGCGTGCAGAAGGCGTTGCGCCGCGTCTTCGACCTGGCGGGCCTCAAGATCCGCCTCCACGGCGCCTATCTAATTTCGCTCGACGACGCGTTCGACGATGTCGCCGACGACGACACCGCGGCAGGCTTCATCTCGGACTTCGTGGTGACACCACACATCAAGCGCATGCTGATCCGCAACATCGCGCTCCTGGAACAGATCTGCTGCTCCGCCGATGGCTCGGTCCGGGACTATGACGGCGACCAGGTGTTGCGTGAGATCAATCCGCGCCCGGCAAGCCAGATCGCGCTTGCCGCGGAGATCCAGGCCGGCGCCGTCGCCTTTGCAGACAGCGCCGAGGATGTCGCGCTCGACTTCTGTCTCAGCCCTTATGAGGCGCCCGAAATCGCCGCACGCTGGTGCACGGCAACGCTGGCGCGGCTGTTGCTGTTGCCTGACGAGGACGAGCTGGCGCTGCTCGGCGAGTTGAAGCATGACGTCAATCTCGGCACGCATGCGCTGGCGCCGATGCTCGACGTCGACTTCGTCCGCAATCAGATCACCGCCCGCGGCCTGTCTGCCGCCTGCGCGTCGGCTGCACCGCCAATGTGGCTCGCGGGCAGCTTTGCCCGCCTGTCGCCGTCCCATGCCTATCTTTACACGCTGTTTGGCGCCAACCGCCTGCCCGCGAATGTCTTTGAAGAAAGCCCCTGCGGCGCGGTTCAGATCGGTCTGTTCCGCGCAAATGGCGAAGCGGCACTCGAGAGTGTGTCCGTCCACCGCACCGGCCTCGGCGAATTGCACCTGCGCATTCCCCTCTTGCGCACCATGGGCATCGCCACGATCGCGCTCCCGCTGCCGAAATTCGCCCCGGAGGGCCTGCTTCATGGCGTGACCATCCAATCTGGCGACGACGTCCGCGACGCCACCGAGAGCCAGGATGTGACCAGCATCGCCGCCGAGAGCCTGGTCCATGCCGGTGTACAGCGGAACGGCGCGCATTATCGCAGCGAGAACGAGGACGCCTGCCTGCTGATCCCGGTCGCCCCGATGACGCAGGACTTCGCCGTCTATTCGGTCGCGATTACCCCGCTCGGGTCCAGCCTCAAATAGTGCGCCTGATCACGTCGCCCCGGCCGTTGAAGTCCAAGGCTGGAATCCAAGGTTTGGAATCCGAGCGCTGGCGACGCGAGGGGGCACAGAATTGACGGACGGGACGCACGCAAACCTTGATCGTCTGCTGCAAGCCGGCGGCATCCGGCTCGGCCGGGCCCAACACGATCGCCTGAGCTGGCTGATCGGCCAGTACGGCGCGCCGACGCTGGACGAGAACACCGACGGACGGCGAAGCGGCATCATCATCCTCAAGGAGCCGCCAAGCGGCGCGGCGGCCGAGTTGTTCTACCGCTCGCTCAATCCCGGCTGTGCCGTCGTCATTCCCTTCAGCGAGAATCCCGGCTTCGATTTCCTCAAGTCCAAGCTGACCGAGTTCGGCACCGTCGGCCCCTGCGGCGCCGATGGCCCGCATGAGATGTGGTGGGGCGGCATCGGCTGGTCGAAGTTCCTCGCTGCGGCCGATAAGTCGGCTGTTCGCCCGCGGATCGTCTCCTGCTACCCGCGCGGCGGCGACGCGACTGCGGCCTTCGCACTCCGGCACTCGCTCGAGCGGTTCGACCTCGCCTGTCATATCGAGCCGATCGATACCCAGCTCGGCGACCGCATCCTCTGCTTCGAGAAAGCCGAGTTCATGCTGCGGATGTGGAACAAGTACCGCGAGCCGCTGCTGTTCGTGGAGGCCGGCGCCGTGCTGCGCGAGCCGCCACTGCTGCCGTCGTTCCTCGGCTGCGATGTCGCGCTCCACAAATGGAACCGCTGGGAGATGTCGGCACGCACGCTCTATCTCGGCCGCTCCAAGGGCGCCGAGATGCTGCTGCGCACTTGGCAGCAGCTCGCCGCATCTTACCCTGCGATCTGGGAAGGCTATCTGCTCGACCAGGCCTGGAGCCTGACCTCGTCGCAGGTGCCGCTCGACACCGTATGGCTGCCGCGATCCTATCACGCGCTGAAGGGCGATCTCGGCGCAATGCGTGCCACGATCTTGCATGACCAGCAGACGACGACGCTGGAGCTCGGGCCTGATCCGGCCTTCGCAGGCCTCGTTCGCGCGCCCCGCCGCGCCGGCCGCACCGGCGCCCGCGATGCCTTTATGGTGATGACGTCGAAAGCCGAGACCAGCAACGGCATCTCCGTGATTCTGCGCGATATCTCGGCCAGCGACGCGGGCGCTGTCGCCGCCACCGTGGAGGCCGTGACCGGCGCCTACGCCACCGATTGCGGTGGCTACGGTCGGCTGGAGCTGTCGCTCTGCGCCTGGCAGGACGACGTCGGCGCCGCGCGCGACGCCGCGGCGCTGGCGCGTTACCGCATCCTGGAGATCGCACCGGGACAGCGTATCGCCAACGACTTCTTCGCCGCCCACGCATCCGACGATGCGGTCATGACTGCTCGCCACCTCTTCCCCTGAGGGACATCACAGATGCTCAAGACCATCATCCTGCTCACCGACACCGTGCAACAGCAGCAGCCGCTGGCCAATTTGCTCAGAGAACACCATCGCGAGCTCGCCTTCTGCTCCGCGCTACGCGCGTCCGACCTCAGCGCGATCGACCCCGACGTGCTGAGCGAGGCGCGGCTGGTATCCTTTGCCAACGATGTCGCCGTCTCCGAAAAATTCCTGCTCCAGCTCGGCTATGGCGCCTACAAATTCTACGCGGCGCCGGTGCAATATCCGGGCCTGCCACCGGCACCCGACGAGAGCGATGAGGATCCGCGCTGCTACTCCGTCATCGCGCAGTCGATGACGATCTGGCCGGACTTCAAGAAGGTGGTCGGCCTGGAAACCGTGACGATCCCCGACGGCACCGTTCCTGCCGAGCGCGAACGGCTGGTGTTCTCCCGCCTGGCTCACCTGTTCTGGCAGATGTCGGGCATGATCGCCGGTGAAGCGACGGATCTCCCCGGGATCATCGGCTCCAGCGAGAGCCAGCGTCCGACGCTCGCGATGATGAACTGAGCTAGCGCGAAGAGCCGCGGAGCCGAGCCGACAGCGCGTCGCGGTGTTCGGGCGCCGCGATTGCGATCATACGGCGTGCGCGTTCGGCAAGGCCGCAGCCGCGCAGCTCGGCGATGCCCCATTCGGTCACGATGGCATCGACATCGGCGCGCGGCGTCGTCACGGTCTCGACATCAGCGACGATCCGGCTGGTGCCGTCCGAGGCCGTCGCCGGCAGCGCGATGATCGCCCTTCCCCCCGGAGATGCATTGGCGCCGCGCACAAAATCGAGCTGCCCGCCGATGGCGCCGATTGCAATCCCATTCAGCGTCTCGGAATTCACGCTGCCATCGAGCCCGACCTGAAGCGCCGAGTTGATCGCGACCAGCCGGTTGATCCGCGCCATCACGCCTTGGCCGTGCGTATAGGACGTCGGTCGCACCGCAACCGCCTTGTTCTCATGCACGAAGCGGTATAGCCGCTGCGTGCCAATCACCTGGTTGGTGACCGTGATCCCGGCATCGATCCCCTTCTCCGCATTCGTCACCGCGCCGCGCTCGATCAGATCGACGACGGCGTCGTTGATCAGGCCGGAATGGATGCCGAGATTGCGTACATGCGAGAGCGACGATAGGATCGCGTCCGGAATCCGGCCGACGCCGAACTGGAGCGTGCTTCCGTCGGAGATCAGGCTGGCCGCATGCGCGGCGATGCGCCGGGAGATGTCATCGAGCGGCGGCGACGCCAATTCAACCGGCGGACGGCGAGCGGCTATGCGCACATGGATCGGCACGTCCGTGGGCCATTCCGCGCCAAACGTCCAAGGCGCATCCGGATTGATCTCGGCAATCACCATGCGCGCACCGCGTGCGGCACCGATGACATAGTCGTTGGAAAGACTCGCGCTCAGCCGGCCGTCGCCGGACTCCGCGAGTTGCACCAGAACGACATCCGCCTTGTGGCGTCCCAAGGCGAAGTCGGCGCAGAAGGCGCTGTAGTTGCTTGGGATCACGTCGAGCCGCCCGGCCTTGGCGAGCCGCCGCACATTGCCGATCACGCCGTAGCTCTGAAACGAGATGTTAAGCGCGCAGGCCGCGGAGAACGTCTGCGAGAAGATCGGCCCGACCATCACCCGAAACGCAGGCAGATGCTCAGCCTGGGCAACCAGCGCTTCGGTCAGCGTCAGCGGCTCCGCCGTCGCCTGCCCGCACACGACGCGGTCGCCCTCCCGGATCGGGCCGGAAAAATCGATCGGCGTGGTGTCTCCAAGCATCGTCGATCCTGCCGAACGGTCTGCGCGAAGACTAATAAGACTTCGCCAGTCCGAGCACCTTTTCCGCGATGAAGCTCAGCGCAAGCTGCGGACTGACTGGGGCGATGCGCGGGATCAGGCTCTCGCGCATGTAACGCTCGACGTGGAACTCCTTGGCATAGCCGAAGCCACCATGGGTCATCACCGACTGCTCGCAGGCGTGGTATCCGGCTTCGCCCGCCAGATATTTTGCGGCGTTCGCGGCAGCGCCGCAGGGCATGCCCTTGTCGTACTGCCAGGCGGACGACATCACCATCAGCCAGGCGGCCTCGAGCTCCACCCAGTTCACCGCGAGCGGATGCTGGATGCCCTGGTTCTTGCCGATCGGGCGGTTGAACACGACACGTGTCTTGGCATATTCGCTGGCGCGCGACAGCGCAACCTTACCGAGGCCCACCGCTTCCGCCGCGATCAGGATGCGCTCGGGGTTCATGCCTTCGAGGATGTACTGAAATCCCTTACCCTCTTCGCCGATGCGGTCCTCCATCGGGATCTCGAAATCCTCGAAGAACAGCTCGTTGGAATCGACGACCTTGCGGCCCATCTTCTCGATCTCGTGGACCTTGATCTTCTTGCGGTCGAAATCCGTATAGAACAGGCTGAGGCCATGCGTGGGCGAACGCACCTCCTCCAGCGGCGTGGTGCGCGCCAGCAGCAGGATCTTGTGCGCAACCTGCGCGGTGGAGATCCAGACCTTCTGGCCGTTGACGATGTAGCGGTCGTTCTTGGCGACCGCGCGGGTCTTGAGCTGCGTCGTGTTGAGACCGGTGTTCGGCTCCGTGACGGCGAAGCACGCCTTCTCACGGCCCTCGACCATCGGCGGCAGCATGCGCTTGCGCTGCTCCTCGGTGCCGAACACGACGACGGGGTTGAGCCCGAACACGTTGATATGCACCGCGGAGGCGCCGGACATGCCCGCGCCGGATTCAGCGATGGTGCGCATCATGATCGCCGCTTCGGTGATCCCGAGACCGGAGCCGCCGTAGGCTTCCGGCACACAAATGCCAAGCCAGCCGGCATCTGCCAGCGCCTTGTGGAAATCGTGCGGGAAGCCGCCGTCGTGGTCCTTCTTCAGCCAATAGGCGTCGGGAAAGCCTTCGCAGATTTTTGCGATGGCGTCGCGAATGGCTTCCTGCTGATCGGTGAGCGCGAAATCCATGTTGTTGATCTCCTTATTGGGAGCCGCGAGGGCTCCGACCCTAGCGCCCCATCTGCGAGGGCAGCCAGAGAATGATCGAGGGAAACGCCACCAGAATCGCAATCACGAACAGGTGCGCAATGAAGTGCGGGAAAGTGCCGTGAAAGACTTCAGCGACCGGTCGCTTGGCATAGCGGGCGACGATGAAGCAGTTCAGCCCCACTGGCGGCGTGATCATGCCGACCTCGGCGGTGACGATCTTGATGACGCCGAACCAGATGGGGTCGAAGCCGAGCGTCTTGATCAGCGGCAGCACGATCGGCACGGTCAGCACCAGGATCGCGATCTGGTCCATGAAGGAGCCGAGCACGATATAGCCGCACAGAATCAGCGTGATGATCACCCAGCGCGAGGCCGGAAGCGAGCCGACCCAGGCGACGAGGTCTTGCGTCACATGGGTGAGCGTGAAGAAGTAGCCGAAGATCGAGGCACCGACCAGGATCATGATGATCATGCAGGTGCCGTGGCTGGCGCGCAGCAGCGTCTTGTAGAGCGAGGACGGCGTGATCTTGCCCTTGACGATCGCGAGCAGGAAGGCACCGAACGCACCGAAGGCGGAAGCCTCCGTCGGTGTCGCCACACCGAGATAGATCGTGCCGGTCACGATCGAGAACAGCACCACCATCGGCGAGACCTGCCACAGCAGCGCGAACTTTTCCCGCCACGGCACCGATTTCGCGGTCGGCGCGCGCGAGGGATCCTGCCAGACCAGGAAATAGATCGTGGCCATGATGGTGAAGGTGACCAGGATCGCCGGAATGATTCCGCTGATCAGCAGCTTGCCGATATTCACCTCGGCGAGCAGGCCGAAGATGACGAGCGCCACACTCGTGGGCAGTAGCATCGCCAGCGTGCCGGAGATCGCAACGACGCCTGCGGCCATCTTCGGCTCGTAACCCTGGCGGATCATCGCCGGCAGGCTGGTCGAGGACAGCGTCGCGGCTGATGCCGTCGAGGTGCCGCAGATCGCACCAAAACCGGCGCCGGCCAGCGCCGTCGCCATGCCGAGCCCGCCGGGAACGCGGCCGACCCAGGCCGAGGCCGTCTTGAACAAATCGTCTGCGACACCCGACAGCAGCACGAGATCCGCCATCAGCAGGAACATCGGGATGGTGATCAGCTCATAGGACGATACGGTCGAAAGCGGTGCCGTTTCCAGGATGCCGAACAGTGTCGGGAAGCCGCCGACCATGACGAGGCCAACCGAGCCGGAAAAGGCCATGGCGAAGCCGACGGGCGTTCCGAGCGCGAGCAGGCCAAACAGAAGAGCGAGAACGATGAGAGGTGTCATGGATATCCGCCGTTACTCAAAGCCGCGCGCTTCGCCGACGCCGGTGACCGGCGGCAACGGATAGAGATCGCGACCGCTCACAAGGCTCAGCACATTGCCGATGAGCTGGAGCGACAGCCGCAGCACCAGCACGCCGCAGCCGAGCGGCACAAGCGCCGCGGAGATCCAGGTCGGCCAGGGAATGGCGCCGGAGAGCACGTCATGCTGCTCGTAATTCTCCAGCGCGCGTTCGAATCCGACCTTGCAGATCAGGACGAACACGAACAGACCGGCGAGCGCCGTGATGATCTCGGACAGACGGCGCCCGGTAGGCGAGAAGCGCGACAGCAGAATGTCGACACCGACATGGACATGCTCGCGCAAGGCATCCGACAGCGTGAAGAAGAACACGCCGGCGAGGAGATAGAGCCCGATCAGATCATAGGTGAAGGAAAACGGACGGTTCAGCGCATAGCGCATGAACACGTCGGTCACGACTAGCATCATGATCACGAACATGAACACGACCGCGATCACTGTCAGCGCGCGCTCCAGCGCGCCGAGCACATCCCCTGCCCGCTTGATCACCTTGCGCGCCTCCCCCGTTCCGATCCCGAATTACTTGCTGCCGGCGGCGAGCAAGCCTTCGAACTCTTTCAGCGCAGCGGAGGCTTGCTTGCCGCGGCTGTCGAGACCGCTGGCCCATTCCTGGCCGACGCCCTTGAGCTTGTCCTTCATCTCGGCGCGCGTAGCTTCCGGCAGCGGATCGAAGCTGACGCCTTCGTCCTGCATCTGCTTTTTGGTGACTTCGCCTTCTTTTTCAACGCCGGCGCAGGCTTGCGGCGTAATCGCTTCGGAGGCCTCATTCATCGCGGTCTTCACGTCGTCGGGCAGCTTGTCCCAGACCGACTGGTTGATGGAATAGGCCACGATGAAGCTGCCGAAGCTGACGCCTTCGGTGGCGTGCTTGACCAGCTTGTCGAGGCCATAGGCCACGACGCTGTCGAGCGGGAACAAGAGACCGTCCATCGTGCCGCGCGACAGCGATTCATAGGCGTCCGGCGCGGCCATGCGCACCGGCACGGCATTGAGCGCGCGCAGTGTGAGATCTTGCGCGCCGCCGGTGGTGCGCAGCTTCAGGCCCTGCATGTCCTTGGTGGTCTCGACCTTCGACTTGACGGTCCACACCTGATAGGGCGGCAGCACCACCGCCATCAGCAGCTTGATCTTGTTGGATGCATATTCCTGCTTGGCCAGCACGCCCTCGCGCGCGGTCTTCCAATAAGCGAGCGTGCCCTGGCAGCTGGTCGCGAACGCGCCTGGCAATTGCGCGACTTCCGACAGCGGCATCTTGTCGGAGACATAGGAGGGGCCGATGTAGCCGATATCGACCACGCCGGATTGCGTCAGCCGCAGCATGTCGGCGGCCTTGCCGATCTGCTGGTTCGGATAATAGGTGAAGGTCACCGCGCCATTGGTGCGCTTGGTGACGTCGTCCATCCAGGGCTTGAGCATCAGGCGGACGAGATAGTGGCCAGCGGGGAAGCTGTCGGCGACCTTCAGCTCCAGCGCCTGCGCCGACAGTGTCGAGACCGGCAGCGAAAGCGCGAGCAGTGCGGCAACCCGGACCAGATTCGTCTTCATTGGCTTCTCCTTGACGCGTCCCCACGCCGAAGGCGGCAGCCTGCTGCTGCCTGCCGTCCGGCCCTCACTCCAGTTCTTGCTTGAGATAAACGTACATATATGTGAATTTATCTGTCAAGTATATGAACTATGCATGGAGCTATGCGTCGCAAAGCGTCATCCCGAATTGACACGCGCCATTTATGAATTCTAACTCCACATATATGAATTCATCCCACGAGGCCCCATGGGACCGCTTGCCGGCTTCACCATTCTCGACCTGACCTCCGTGCTGATGGGCCCCTACGGCACCCAGGTGCTGGCGGACATGGGCGCGGAGGTCATCAAGGTCGAAAGCCCCGAGGGCGATATCGTTCGCCAGATCGGCCCCGGGCGCACGCCCGGCATGGGCGGGATGTTCCTCAATGCCAATCGCGGCAAGCGCAGCATCGTGCTCGATCTGAAAAAACCGGAGGGCCGCGACACGCTGCTGCGGCTGGCCAAGAGCGCCAACGCACTTGTCTACAATGTGCGCCCGCAGGCGATGGCGCGGCTCGGCCTCGACTACGAGACGCTGGCCGCGATCAACCCCGCCCTCGTCTATGTCGGCGCGTTCGGCTATGGCCAGTCCGGTCCCTATGCCGCCAAGCCCGCCTATGACGATCTGATCCAGGGCGCGGCGACCATTCCCACGTTGCTCGCGGCCGCCGGTGACGGCACGCCGCGCTACGTTCCCGTCACCATCGCCGACCGCATTGTCGGCCTGATGATGGTCAACGCCATCATGGGCGGGCTGATGCATCAGAGCCGCACAGGCATCGGCCAGCGCATCGACGTGCCGATGTTCGAATCGATGACGGAGTTCGTGCTGGTCGATCATCTCGGTGGGCTCACCTACGATCCGCCGCTCGACTATGGCGGCTATGCCCGCCTGCTCTCGCGCTATCGAAAACCCTACAAGACCAGCGACGGCTATCTCTGCGTCCTCGTCTACAACGACAAGCATTGGCGCAGCTTCTTCGAGGCGATCGGCCGGGCGGAATTTTTGCAGCAGCCCCGCTTTGCCAACCATGCCGCGCGCACAAAACATATCGACGAGATCTACGAGGAAATCGGCCACATCTTCCTCACCCGCACCACCGCGGAGTGGCGCGAACTGCTGGAACGCGCCGATATTCCGGTGATGCCGATGCATACGCTGGAAACGATCCTTGAGGATCCGCATCTCCAGGCAATCGACTTCTTCAGGACGGTGGATCACCCCGTGGAAGGCCGCATCCGCCAGATGCGCGTGCCCTCGACCTGGAGCGTGACCCAACCGGAACCGGCCGGCCCCGCGCCGACGCTCGGCCAGCACGGCCGCGACATTTTGGCCGAGGCCGGCTTCTCGACTGAGGAGATCGAAAAGCTCGCAGAGCAGAAGGCAGTTCACCTGGCGGCGCCGCCCTAAGCGCAGCGCCAGCCAAATCGCAGGACACAGGGAGGAAACCGCGATGGCCGGACTTTATTTCGAGGAATTTTCCGTAGGCCAGGAGTTCAGGCATCCGCTGACCCGGACCGTCACGGAGATGGACAACACCATGTTCAGCCTGCTGACGCTCAATCCGCAGCCACTGCACATCGATGCGCATTTCTCGGCCCAGACCGAGTTTGGCCAGCGCATTTTCAACAGCCTTTACACCCTCGGCATCATGATCGGCATGACGGTCTATGATACGACCATGGGCACCACCGTCGCCAATCTCGGCATGACCGACGTCACTTTCCCAAAACCGGTCTTCCATGGCGACACGTTGCGGGCGACGACGAAGGTGCTTTCGTTACGGGAATCCAAATCACGCCCCAAGGCGGGCATCGTCGAGTTCGAACACCACGCCTTGAACCAGAACGACGACATCGTCGGCAAATGCCGCCGTATGGCGATGATGCACAAGAGGCCGGTCTGATGCGTTCGATGCTGTTCGTGCCGGGCGACTCCCCGCGTAAATTCGAGAAGGCGAGCGAAGGCAAGGCCGACGCGCTGATCATCGATCTCGAGGATTCCGTCGTCACCGAGAAGAAGGCGGAGGCGCGCGGGCTGACACTGACGATGCTGAAGGGCTCTCGCGGCCCCCACCAGCTCTATGTCCGCGTCAACGCGCTCGACACCGGCATGACGCTCGCCGACCTCGCCGCGGTGATGCCGGGCAAACCCGACGGTATCGTGCTGCCGAAATCGCAAGGCGGCGACGATGTGCGGCAGGTCGCGACCTGGCTGGAAGCTTTGGAAGCTGCGTCTGACATCACGGTCGGTGCGACGCGTATCGTCTGCGTCGCGACGGAGACCGCCAGCTCAATCTTCGGACTCGGCAGCTATAAAGGTTGCTCCCCTCGCCTCGCCGGCCTGATGTGGGGCGCGGAAGATCTCTCCGCGTCGCTCGGCGCCACCGAGAAGGCTTCGGGCGGCGTATTCCACAGTCCCTATCGCCTCGCGCGCGATCTCTGCCTGATGGCGGCGGCTGCTGCCGAAGTTGCTCCGATCGACACCGTCTATACCGACATCGACAATCTGACAGGTCTTGAGCAGGAAACACGCGCCGCGCGGCGCGACGGATTCTCGGCGAAGGCGCTGATTCACCCCAAACATGTTGACGTGGTCAATGCGGCATTCGAGCCGACGGAAGCCGAGCGCAGCTGGGCGGAGAAGGTGATCGCGGCGTTCGCGAACAATCCAAACTCCGGCACGCTGCGGCTCGACGGCCAGATGATCGACAAGCCACATCTTCGCGCCGCGAAGAAAATCCTCGGCCAACCGTAGAGAGATCGCGCGTCGCGCCAGACGGGACCCATCATGATCGTTCGCCAAGCTGCAAACGTCCTGGAGATCATGGAATTCTTCGCGCAAACGAGGAAGCCGGCGACGCTTGCGGAAATCGCCGATCATTTCGGCTGGCCGCGCTCGTCGACCTTCAACCTGCTCGCGACGCTGTCGGAGAAGGGCTATCTCTATGAGCCGCGACCGCGCGCCGGATTCTATCCGACTCCGCGATTGCTGGCGATGGCGCAGATGATCTCGGAGGTCGAGCCGCTGCCGCCCTGGACGCACACGCTGGTCGCTGATCTCTCGGCGGAAACGGGCGAGACCGCCTCGATCGTGGCGCCGGCCGGCGTGATGGCTGTCTTTATCGACGTCGTCGAATCCCAGGCCGCGATCCGCTATTTCGCGACCATCGGCCACCGCGTGCCGATCCACGCCACCGCCAGCGGCCGCGCGCTGCTGCTGCAATATTCGCAAGAAGAGCGCGACTCCGTCTACCGCAAGATCGAGTTCAAGCAATACGGCCCGTCGACGCCGATCAGCATCGATGCGGTGGAAGCGGAGCTGCGTAATTCGATCGACCGCGGCTTCTGCCAGAGCTTTGGCGATTACAGCCGCGATCTCGCCGGCGCGGCGATCCCATTGCCGATCGGCGGCCGCAGGCTCTCGGTTGTCGTGGCCGGTCCGGAATTTCGCATCGGTCCGAGAGTTCAGGAGGTCGCTGCGCTGATCGCGCGAACAGTCGATCGGCTGCGGCCAAAGGCAGCGGCGTAAGGCGCGAAACGCTACGGCTCGACCTTGTCGGCGGTAAATCCACCGCCATCGAGCGCGCGGCGCACCGTGCCATCCGCCTTGGCCTCATCGAGGAAATGCGCGGCCCAGGCCTTCGCCACGCCCTTGCCCTTGGGAACGACGACGACCACGCCGGTCGACTGGATGACTTCGTCCAGCACCTTCGTTCCCGGCAGCTTTCGCGAAAGATCCTCCAACGCACCCATGCCCATCGCGAGCGCATCGAGCTCGCCCTTGCCGATCAGTTCGGCCGCCTCTTCCGGCTTCACGAACTTTGTCAGCTTGGCCTGCTTCAGCGACTTCTCGACCGTACGTGACGTTGACGTTCCTTCGATGCAGCCGACCCGTCGTCCAGCGCGATCGACATCGGCAACGGAGCGGATGTCCGAGCCCGCGCGCACGAGATAGCCGCTCATATACGCGACATAAGCCGGCCCCTGGTCCACGAACGGCTCGCGTTTGACATCCGCCGGCATGAAGGAGAGGTCCCAGACGTCCTTGCCGCTCGCTGCGGCAATCTCGTCGGAGCTCCGGTATTCGACGAGTTGCAGCGGAACGTGCAGCTTGTCCGCGGCGGCCTTGGCGAGCTCGACGGTGACACCGCGTGGCTTGCCCGTCGCCGGATCGCGCGTGCTCCAGAACGCCGACGCCGCGGGCCCAACGGCTATCGCCACGCGCAGCGATCCCGTGGGTGCAATGTCGCTCGCGCCTTCGGCCTTTGCGCCGGCGACGGCAAAGGCGAGGCTCAACGTGGCTATCACAACATGCCGCAACATCTGCACCTAGAACTGCTTAGACGATCTTGATCGACATGTCCGGCAAGCCCTCGAGCTTGCACAAGAGCACGTCACCCTTCACCACAGGCCCGACATTCTCCGGCGTGCCGGAATAGATGATGTCGCCGGCCTTCAGCTCGAACGCTTCCGACAGCTTTGCGATCTGCTCGGCGACGCTCCAGATCATCTTGCTGAGATCCGAGCTCTGCTTGACGGTCCCATTGATCGCCAGTGAAATCGCGCCCTTGTCGAAATGGCCGGTCTTGCTCGCGGGGTGGATCGGGCCGATCACCGCGGCATGGTCAAAGCTCTTGCCGATCTCCCACGGCTTCTTCTCCGCGGCCATGCCGTTCTGAAGGTCGCGCCGCGTCATGTCGAGACCGAGCGCATAGCCATAGACGTGGTCAAGCGCCTTCTCCGCCGGAATGTTGCTGCCGCCGGATTTCAGCGCGGCGACCAGCTCGACCTCGTGATGATAATTCTTGGTCAGCGATGGATAGGGATGATCGGCGACCTCGCCGACCGCGACGTTCTGGATCGCGTCGGTCGGCTTCTGGAAGAAGAACGGCGGCTCGCGGTTCGGGTCGGAGCCGCGCTCGATCGCGTGCGCCGCATAGTTGCGTCCGATGCAGTAGATGCGGCGCACCTGGAACACGCTGGTCTCGCCGACGATCGGGATCGAGATCATCGGCACCGCGAACATCGGCTTCGGGCCCGCCTGAGCCGCGGCTGGAGCGCTATCTGCGATACCCGCAGCGGTCATCGCGGCGGCGGCGGTGAGCACGTTACGTCGAGTTGTTTTTGTCATGTTCTTGTTCCCTGGCTTGGGCAGGCGTTTCCTAGGCTATTCTTAGAGCCAGACGCCGCGCAGGCCAATGGCCGTCTGCTACGTCTTAAGTCGCGACACGATCGAAGAACTCCCGCACCTTCCGCGCACAGACGTCGGGGTCGGTTGCAGCAACGTGGTAGGAATCGCCGGGCAGCACTTCGAGCTTCGAGCCCGGAATCGTCTCCTGCCACGCCTTCACCGAGTCGACACTGCCAAGTCCGGAGCCCGTCGTGGTGATGACCAGCGTCGGGCGTTTGATAGCAGGCAATTCGCCGGTCACGTCGACCGTCGGCACCATCTGGAGGAACGCCTCGAGCGTCGAGGCCTTGGTCTTCGACATCAGCTTGATCCACCAATCGAGCGCTGCCGGCGGCAGCGACGAGCCGAGGCGGCCGGCGGTGGTCTCCCGCACCCAGGCTTCGACACCCTGCTCGCGGATCTGCTTGCGCCAGGTTGGCGCCCGCTCATTAAAAGAGGTCAGAGAGGCCGGCGCACCGACCGCTGCGGTCGCGATCACGCGATCCGGGTGCTTCGCCGTAAGATGCATCGCCAGTGTACCACCGATCTTGCCGCCGACCAGGAACACGCGATCGAGCTTCAGCGCGTCCAGCATCCGGATGATATCATCGCCGAGCCCCGCGAAACGATAGACATAGTCGCCCTGCATCGGCGTCGAATCGCCGTAGCCACGCAGATCGGGACGCACCACGAGATGATGCGTGGCGAAATACGGCACCCAGCGCCGGAACGCCTCGCCGCTTTCCGCAAGCCCGTGCAGCATCACGACCGGCGGCCTGATGTCCCATGGCAGCAGATAATCGTCGATGCGAACCGCGAGCTCGCAATCGTCGCTGACACCGATTTTCCGCAGTTCGCTCACCATCAGATACACCTCGTTCCACCGCCATCGACATTGATGCAGGTGCCAGTAATGAAAGATGCGCGATCGGAGCAGAGGAAAGCAACAAGGCCGGACACCTCGTGCGGCTGCCCGACACGGCCGAGCGGCACCGAGGCGATTGCCGCGGCATTCGCAGCGCCGCGATCCTGCCCCGCGATCGCCGCGCCCTGCGAGACCAGGCTGTCCCAGCGATCGGTCTGCACCGGGCCCGGATTGACGCCGGTGACCAGCACGTTATCCGGCGCGCATTCCTCGGCAAGCGCCAGCGTAAAATTCAGCAGCGCCGCGTTGACTGCTCCGCCCGCGAGATAGGCCGCGCGCGGCTGATGGCCGCTGCGGCCGATGATGTTGATGACGCGGCCCCAGCGACGGTCGCGCATCGCCGGCAACACGTCGCGCGCGCAACGCATGTAGCCGAGCAGTTTCAGCTCGATCGACTTGGCCCAAATCGCGTCCGGGGTCTCCGCGATCCGGCCCATCGGTGAGGCCCCGGCATTGTTGACGAGGATATCGATACGGCCGAAGGCATCGCGCGCGGTCTCCATTGCACGGGCGATATCGTCGGGCTTGGTCATGTCGCCGGCACAGGCGATCACGCGCCGGCCGGTCTCGCGCGACATCTCCAGCGCCGCCGCCGATAGTCGCTCGGCGTTGCGCGCGACGATCACGACATGCGCCTGCTCACGCGCGAGCTCGGCGGCAATCGCCCGGCCGATGCCGGTGCTGCCGCCGGTGACTACGGCAACCTTGCCGCCCAAGTTCAAATCCATGACGCTGCCATCCCGCCTAATCTACCGTAGCGCCCGAGGCCTGAATGATCTTGCCCCATTTCGTGGTCTCGTCCGTCATGAATTGCCCGAATGCAGGACCGAAGACAGTCCCAGGCTCGGCGCCGAGCTCGGCAAGCCGCTTCTTGACGTCCGGCATCTTCAAGATGATTTCGAGCTCGCTGCTCAGCTTGGCAAGCACCAGCGCGGGCGACTTTGCTGGAGCCACAAGTCCGAACCAGGACGACGCCTCGAAGCCGGGCACGGTTTCGGCAACCGTCGGCACGCCGGGCAGCGCGTCCGCGCGCTTTGCGCCGGCGACCGCGATTGCATTGATGGCCTTGCCCTGGACCTGCGGCAGCACCGCCGGCATGTTGTCGAACATGAACGGGATTTGCCCGGCGAGCAGGTCATTCATCGCCGGCGCCGCACCCCGATAGGGCACGTGCACGATATCAATTCCCGCCATAGTCTTGAGCAACTCCCCCGCGAGATGATTGGTCGACCCGATGCCGGACGAGCCAAAATTCAGCGTACCCGGCTTGGCCTTGGCGCGCGCGATCAGCTCGCCGACGTTCTTCGCGGCCACTGACGGATTGACCACCAGCACGATCGGAACGGAAGCGACCAAGGCCACCGGTGCAAAGGCCTTGGCCGGATCAAACGGCAGCTTCTTGTAGAGCGAGGCGTTGATTGTCAGCGGTGGCGGCGCAGTCAACAACAGCGTGTAGCCATCCGCCTCCGCGCTCGCAACCGCCTCGGCGCCGATATTGCCGCCGGCGCCGCCACGATTTTCAACGATGAAGGTCTGCCCCGATCGCTCGGCGAGCTTCTGCGCGACGATGCGGGCGATGATGTCGTTGGATCCGCCGGCCGGGAACGGCACGATGATCTTGACCGGACGGACGGGGTAATCCTGAGCTACCGCGGCGCCGCAGAACAGAATGGCCGCGCAGGCGGCAAGAAAGCAGCGACGGAGAACCCCGCGCATGGGCATTGCCTCGATGTTTGTCTTGTTGTTTGTTGTCGCATCACGCGATCAGCAATGGCCTCAACTTTGCGACGTCGTCAAGCCGTTCGAGATCGCTGATCTGCGCGATCAGCTTCTCGGCCTTGTCGGCGCCAAGCACCGGCGCGATCAGGTCCCGCGTCTTGGCCGCCACGGCTTCCGTGCTCAGCGGGTTTTCCTTGGTGCCCGGCGGATATTTGGTGAAGTGCTCCACCTTCTTGCCATCGCTCAATGTCACCTCGACGACAGCACCGCGCGGCGCCGCCGGATCCATCAGCGCCTTGTCGCCCGCCAGCGTCACCTTGTCGCGCTGAGCGAGAATTTTGGGATCATGCATCAGCGCGACGTCGTGGCTGTCGTTGAACGAGACGGCGCCCTTGACTAGCGCGACCGCCACGAGATGCTGGCAATTGACGTCGGGCATCGCACTTTCGCCCACGATCCCCATCGCGTCGGTCGGGAGCTTGACCAGGATGCCGCGCACATTGTCCGGGGTCAGGCCGTGCTGCTTGCGCAGCGTCAGCATCGCATCCAGCGGCGATTGGATGGGATAGCCGACCGAGAAGGTCTTGATCGCTGTTTCCGTAACATAGAAGCGTTTGCCGAGATCCTTCACCATCTCCTCCGGCTTCGGATCGGTCGAGAGCGCAATGAAGAGATTGTGGGTGCCATCGAGCACGTCGTCGACGCCGGTCAGGCCGTTGCTCACCATGTCGACGGCCATGACGCCGTTGCGCGCACCCATGCCGGCGAAGTCGAACGCCTTCTCGATGTGGTCATGATCCTTGACCCAGCTCCACAAGCCCGCAACCTGCTGCGACGAATAGGAGATCGCGTAGCGCATCCCTTTCTCATCGAGCTGCGCCAGCGAGGCGGCAGCCCCCAGCGCACCGAAGGTCGACGACGTCCCTTCGGCGCTCCGATGCGAACCGCGCACAAGATCCGGACCCAGCGCCATCAGCAGACGGCAGGTCAAATCGTAGCCGAGCGCGACGGCGCGAATGACATCCTGCCCGCTGCGATGTTCCCGCTCACCGAAGGCGAGCGCGGCGGGCACCACCGAGCATCCCGGATGCGCCTTGGTGACCGGCTCGAAATCATCCGTTTCGTCGGCATGAGCGCACATCGCATTGGCCAGCGCCGCGTTCACCGCGGTGGTCCGGAAGTCGGAGCCGACGACGGAGGCCTGCGCGTCGCCGCCAAGCGCGCGCACGTATTTCAGCGCCATCTCGCCCGGCTTCATCCGCGAGCCCGACACCATCGCGCCGAGCGTGTCGAGAATCCGGTGTTTGCATTCGCGCAGCACCTGTTCGGGCAGCTCCTGATCGCGTGCGGCGACCATGTAGCGGGCGAGACGCTCAGTCACGCCGGGCCCTGCCGCCAAGGTCGTACGGCCGCCGGTTGCAGCCAGAGCGGCAATCGAGCCGGCGGATTGAAGGAGACGGCGGCGTGACGGCATTCCAAGTGACTCCAGAATCAGGATGAGACCGACATCTTGGCGATTTCGGCTGCGCTGGCCAGACCTTCGACGTTCCAGCATGCATCCATGACACGCCTGATCATCGCTGTGGGAATGATGCCTTCTGCAAGGTCGGAGAACTTGGTTTCGAGCTGCTTGTCCGTCATCGGCACCTCGACGCTGCCGATGGCGTGCTCGATGTAGCGGTTAAGCTTGCGGCCGTCCTTGAGCACGATGGTGAGATCGACCTGCTCCGGCTTGATGCCGGGCGTGATAACCGGGACGACCTTGCAGCGCAGCGCGACGATGGTCGGATCGGTTACGGCGCGGTCGCTGAACTGTTTTTCGCCGCCGGCGCCCTCGACGATTGCGACCGCAACCGCATGATAGATGCTGAACTTGCCTTCGAGACCCTGGCGCGGCGTCTTCTTGCCGGTAAGCTCCAGCACCAGCGGATGAACCTTGAGGTCGACACGCTCGATCTGGTCCGCGGTCACCTTGTTCTCGTTGCGGAGCTGGATCGCGGCATCGATCGCCGGATGCATGACGATGCCGCAGGCGAATGGCTTGTAGGTGTTGAGCGCGGCCTCGTAACGCTTGCCGAGATCGCCCAGGATCTCGTTGTAGTCCTGCTTGGTGCTGATCGTGTTGGCCCAACCGCGCTTGGCCTCGATCATCGCGTCGGACGAGGTGAAATTCTTCGAGGCCAGAATGGCCGCGAAGATGCCGCTTGAGGCGGCGCGACCCGGATTAAAGCTCTTGTTCATCGAGCCGAAGGATTCGCGCAGGCCCACAGGCTGGGACGCGGCCAGGCCGAGCGCCCAGGTCATCTGCTGCTCGTTCAGCTTCAACAGCTTGCCTACGGCGGCAGCGGAGCCGAACACGCCGGCCGTGCCTGTGATGTGCCAGCCGACATCGTAATGGTTCGGATAGACCGCGTTTCCGATCCTGCACTCGGTCTCGACGCCGAGCACCAGTGCGTTCAGGAATTCCTTGCCAGAGACCGGCTGCATTTCCGACAGCGCAATGATCGCCGAGGCGACAGGGCCTGCGGGATGAATGATCGTCTTCAGATGGGTGTCGTCATAGTCGAAGATGTGGCTCGACACGCCGTTGATGAAAGCGGCGTTCATGATGTCGAACCGCTCCCGCCGTCCGAACAGCGACGCTTGCTGCGGACCGGAGAACGGGCCGAGCGCGGACACCGCGATATCGACGGTCTCGTGATGCGAGCCGCCGATGGCGACGCCGACCCAGTTGAGAAGCGTGCGGACGCCTTCTTTCCGGACATTGGCCGGCAGATCGTCATAGCTCGCAGTCACCAGATAATGGGCGAGCGCGCGCGTGACGTCCTTG
The DNA here is from genome assembly GCF_000938255.1 of Bradyrhizobium sp. LTSP849. Classification (GTDB taxonomy): domain Bacteria; phylum Pseudomonadota; class Alphaproteobacteria; order Rhizobiales; family Xanthobacteraceae; genus Bradyrhizobium. The sequence continues at coordinate 219,380 of NZ_JYMR01000052.1, forward strand.
GGTGGCGCGGCCGCGGGGGCCGCGGCCGGGGTCTCCGCGAAGGCAGCACCGGTGCCGACGGTGGCAAGCGGAAGCGCGGCCGCCGCCTGGAGCAGGGTCCTGCGATCAGTTTGCATAGGCGGCCTCCTTGACCTTGATCGATACCAGTTGCGCGGCAAGGCGGACTGCGCTCTCAAGCGCGCCGGTCTTGGCCACGCCTTGGCCTACGATATCGAACGCCGTGCCATGCGACGGTGTCGTAAAGACGGTCTCGAGTCCCGCGGTGACGGTGACGCCGCGGTTGAAGCCGCGCAGCTTGGTCGCGATCTGGCCCTGGTCGTGATACATCGCGACCACGCTGTCGAACTCGCCGGCAAAAGCCCGGACATAGACGGTATCGGCAGGATACGGCCCGGTGCAGGCGATCCCGGTCTTGGCGGCGGCTTCGACGGTGGGTCGGATCATCTCGATCTCATCGCGGCCGAACAGGCCGCCCTCACCGGCATGCGGGTTGAGGGCTGCGACCGCGATGCGCGGCTTGGCAACGCCGGCCTTCCGCATCATGCGGTCAACCAGCTCGATCGATTCCGTGATGCTCGCCGGATGGATGCCGTCCAGCGCCTCGCGCAAAGACTGATGCCCGGTGACCCGCGACATCCATTGCCCATCGAGCACGTTCATCTCGGAGAAGTAGGTCTTGTGCCCGAGCAGGCTCGCGAACATTTTGTGCTCGTCGGGAAACTTCCAGCCGCCGTCGAACATCGCACGCTTGTTCAGCGGCGCAAAGGAGATGGCGTCGACCTCGCCGTCCTTGGAGAAATCGATCGCGCGCGACAGCGTCTCGCCGGTCAGCCGACCGGATTCGGCGCTGGCCTTACCGAGCGGGAATTTGGCGGGGTCGGTGTTGCCGAGATCGACGAGCTGCACCGTGCCGCGGCGCCATTTGGCTGCCTTGGGCGAGGCAATCCGCTCGATCTTCAGCTTCACGCCGGCATGTTCCATGCCCATGTCGAGCACGCGGACATCGCCGACCACGACGAGACGCGCGACATCCGCGAGCCGGTCGTCGGAGAGGATGCGCGCAATTTGTTCCGGGCCGATGCCGGTGCAATCGCCGGGGGTCAGCGCGATGACGGGGAGTTCATTGGTGTTGGCCATATTGGAAACCTTGGATCCTTACTTCATTGCCTGGATTTGAGCGGCGGACTGGGCCCAGTCCTCCCGGTTGAATTCGCCGTCCCATTTGGCGACCACGATCGAAGCGACCGCGTTGCCGATGGTGTTGGTGATGGCGCGCGCCATCGACATGAAGCGATCGATGCCGAGCAGCAGCGCCAGGCCCTCCGCCGGCAGCCCGGCGGCGATCACGGTCACGGCGAGCGCGGCAAACGCGCCGCCGGTGACGCCGGCCGCGCCCTTGCTGGTGAACAGCATCACCACGAACAGGCTCAACTGCTGCATAGCGGTGAGCTCGATGCCGTAGACCTGGGCGACAAAGATGGTCGAGAGCGGCAGCGTCAGCGCGACGCCGTCGAGATTGAAGGAATACCCGGACGGAATGACGAGGCCGGCGACCGCGCGTCCTACGCCGGCCTTCGGCAGCTTCTCCATCATGCCGGGGATCGCGGTCTCGGACGAAGAGGTGCCGAGCACGACCAGCAGCTCGGTCCGCAACAGACGCAACAGGTCCATCAGGCGGATGCCGACCAAGCGGCAGATCGTGCCGAGAATGACGAAGATGAAGAACGCCATCATCGCCCAGGCGGTGCCGACCAAAAGCGCCAATGCGTAGAGCGTGGCCGCACCGAATTTCGCGACCGTGAAGGCCATGGCACCGAAGGCACCGATCGGCGCCAGCGCCACCACGACATGGACGACGCTGAATACAAGCTCGGTGACCCGCTCCATCCCCGTCCGCAACGGCGCGGCTTTTTCGCCGAGCAGCAACATGCCGATGCCGCACAGCAGCGCCAGTACGAGCACCTGGAGCACGTCGCCGCTCGCAAACGCGCCGACGAAGCTTTCGGGGACCATGTGCTGGATGTAGGCCGACAGCGATCCGACATGGGCCTGCGAATAGCGCGCGACAGCCTCGGCCTGCTGTGCGGTGGCATGGGCAACGCCCGCGCCGGGCTGGACCCAACGCACCACGACGAAGCTGATCAGCAGGCAGATCGTCGTCACCACCTCGAAATAGGCGAAGGCCTTGAGCCCGATGCGGCCCACTGCCTTCATGTCGCCGACCTGCGCGATGCCGGTGACCACGACCAGGAAAATCAGCGGCGCGATCGTCATCTTGATCAGCGAGATGAAGACATCGCCGAGCGGCTTGAACTCGACCGCGACGGTCGGAAGCAGGAAACCGAACAGCGCACCGAGCGCGGCACCGGCGACCACGAGGACATACTGCTCGCGCCAGAGCGGCTTGCGGCGGCGTTCGGACATCGGGCTCGGGAGTGGCTGAGACAGCGGCGGTGCGGCGACCTGCAATTTGCTTTCCTCCAACGGCATCGTCGCGCCATGGATGGCGCTTTGTTCTTGTCTTGCGATATCATTTACATTGGACCAGCGGCGTCCCGGGCGCTAATGCCGTATCGGTATGATTTGAGGACAAAACGTTATTATGGATCTGGTCTGGCTGGAGGATTTCATTGCCATCGCCGAGGAGGGCGGGTTCTCCCGCGCCGCCGAGCGACGGCACGTGACCCAGCCGGCGCTGAGCCGCCGCATCAGGTCGCTCGAGGAGTGGCTGGGAACGCCGCTGTTTGAACGTTCGACCCATACGATCACACTCACGGCCGCCGGCGAAAGTTTTCGCCCCGTCGCGGAGGACGTGCTGCGCCGGATCCTGGTCGGACGGGAGGAAGCTCTCGAAGTGGCGCGGCTGAAGGCCGAGACTATCACCTTCGCGGCCACGCATTCGCTGTCGCAGACTTTCTTTGCGGAATGGATCCGTAACTCGGACGGCGCACGCGCCGGCGCGGCCGTTCAGCTCGTCGCCTCGAATTTCGCCGGTTGTGAGAAGCTGCTTCTCGACGCGCAGGCGCATTTCATGCTGGCGCATTATCATCCGTCACTGGTGAGCCGGCTCGACATGGACCGCTTTCAGCGCGTCGATCTCGCAACCGACGTGCTGATCCCGATCAGCGCACCGTCGACGCGTCCCACGCGCGGCCGGCGCAGCAAGAAGGTACAGCCTCGCTACGCCCTCCCCGGCGCATCAGGTGCGCCGCTGCCCTATCTCGCCTACCACCCGGGCTCGGGCGTGGGGCGACTTGTCACGTCATTCCTGGCGGTCAAGGATCCGGCGGCCTGGCTCGTTCCGGGCTTCGCCGCACCGGTCATGTTGCTGATCGATATGGCGCGCGAAGGGCGCGGCGTGACATGGGCGCCGATGAGCCTCGTCCGCGCCGATCTCGACAGCGGCCGTCTGCTGCGTGCGGGTGGCGGGGAATGGGATATCCCGATCAGCGTCTCGCTGTTCCGCACGCGCGCCCGCATGACCCGCGCGGCCGAGACTTTCTGGAACGCGGCGCGCAAGGGCCGGCCGGGAGGAAAGTCCGCCGGCGCGACGCCACGGGCGAGGTGACGTCTGCGCCGACCGGCGTTAGCACGGAACTTGCATAAATTCTGGGCGACATGGACGCCGCATGAACCTCATCAGTCTCGACATCCGCATGCTCCGATCGCTGATCTCGGTGGTCGAGACCGGCAGCATCACCGAGACCGCGCGACGACTGGGCCGTACCCAGCCGGCGATCACCCTGCAATTGCAGCGGCTGGAGGAGCTCACCGGCAAGCAATTGTTCGAGCATGCCGGCCGAAGGCTGATGCTGACCGACGACGGCACCACGGTTCTCACCTACGCCAAATCCATCCTGCGGTTGCATGACGAGCTGATTTCGCAGCTGGCGTCGCAGGAGATCGAGGGCCAGGTGGTGCTCGGCACGCCCGACCTCTATGCGGCCTTCATGCTGCCCTCGATCCTCAGCGTGTTCCGAAAATCGTTTCCGCGTGTGCAGGTTCAGCTCAACTGCGCGCTGTCGACGCCGCTGGTCGGCCTGGTCAAACGCGGCGACGTCGACATCGCGCTCGTCACCCGCATGAATGATTTCACCGGCGGCCAGGTGGTACGGCGCGAGCAATTGGTCTGGATGACCGGCGAACAGTCCTCGGCGCATCAGGAACGTCCGATCCCGCTGGCGTTGCTGCCGCCGGGCAACATCTATCGCGACTATGCGATCGATACGCTGGAGCGCGCTAGCCTGCGCTGGCGCATCGCCTGCGTCAGCGAAAGTGTCGGCGGCCTCCAGGCCGCAGCCTTTGCCGGCATGGCCGTCACCGTGCTTGGCCGCAGCGCGCTGGTGCCGGCGATGCGCGAGATCGGGCCGAATGAGGGACTACCGCCGCTGCCGAAGATCGAGCTCCTGCTCTACAAGTCGAGCGGCGCCACCTCGAAGGCGGCCACCGCGCTGCACGACTACCTCGCGCACTATCTGCGCTTGGACGAAGAGCTCAGCGGCAGGGGCATTCCGATCGAGCTGTCCTGAGCTTCATATCTTCGCGCGGACGGTGTTTTCGCGCAGCGCCAGCGACGGCCAGAATTTTGCCCAGGGCTGCGCCGCTTCGAACGCAGCGGCGATACGGAAGATCGTGGGCTCGTCGAGCCAGGGCGCGACGATCTGAAGGCCGATCGGCATTCCGTCACGGTCGAAGCCGCAGGGCAGCGTCGCCGCCGGAAGACCGGCGAGATTGATCGGCCAGGTGAAGGGCGACCAGCCGAGATGCGGATCAACCTTGCTGCCGTCGATCTTGTCGACGCCGATCTGACCGGCCTCGAACGCGGTGACCGCAACCGTCGGCGTCACCAGCGCATCGACCCGCTCGAACAATTTCACGAAGGCGTTGCGCGCCTGGCCGCGCCGGTAGCCGGCTTCGATATAGTCTGTACCGCTGTAGCGGCGGCCAGCGCTGACGACATCGCGATAATCAGACTCAGAGCTTGCAAGATCAGCCGTAGTCTTGCTTGCGACCGCCGCCGCCTGCTCGGCGAAGGCGATCGGCTTCAGCGTGTGCTCCAAAATGCCGGGATCGAGGCCCGGGCCGTCCAAGGTGACCTGCGCGCCGCAGGAATCGAGAATAGCCAGCGCCTTGTTGAATGCAGCACGCACGTCGGGGCTGATCGCGGCGTAGCCGAGATCGGCGCTGGCGCCGATGCGAATGCCGTTCAACGGGGCGGCGTTGGTGTCGAAGCGTCGCGGCGACACCGGCAGGCTCGCGGGATCGCGCAGATCGTAAGCAGCGATGATCTCGAGCGTCAGCGCCGCGTCCGCAACCGTGCGCGTGATCGGGCCGGTATGCGCGAGCGAGGCCCAGGATGGTGGCGAGAAGCCAGGCGAGCGCGGCACCAGACCGAAGGTCGGCTTGAGCCCGAACACGCCGCAGAACGACGAGGGCACGCGGATCGAGCCGACGCCGTCGGTGCCGATCGCGATCGGTCCGCAGCCGGCGGCAACGCCCGCCGCCGCGCCGCCGCTCGACCCGCCACTGGTGCGACCGGGATTCCATGGGTTTCGCGTGGTGCCGGTGACGGGGCTATCGGCCGTGAGCTTGTAGCCGGACTCGCAGGTCGTCGTCTTGCAGGTGATGATCGCGCCGGAGGCCTTCAGCGCCGACACCACCGCAGCGTCGACCTCGGGAACGAATGTCCTGTTCATCGGCGAGCCGGCATAGGCCGGCACGCCCGCGACGAAGACGAGATCCTTGATCGTGACCGGTACGCCGGCGAGAGGTCCCCTGGCTTCGCCCGCGTGCATCTCTTTGGTGAGACGGTCGGCATCCGCCCTCGCCTGCCCGTACATCGGCGTCACCACCGCGTTGCAGGCCTCATGCGTCGCCTCGAGCGCGGCGATGGTGTCGTCGACGACATCGCGCGGAGTAAACGCCTTGCGCCGGTAGCCGGCCATGATCTCGGTTGCAGAAAGCGCGCCAAGGCCAGTCGGCGCCGGCGGAAAGGCCGTTCGGCCGGAACCATCAGTCATCATCAACCCTAAAGAGCTAGCTGAGCGCCGCGTCGACGGCGCGCTTGGCCATGACCGTGACGAGATGCGCACGGTAATCGGCTTCGGCGTGGATATCGGAGGTGAGGCCGTCGGTGTCGATCTTGATCGCAGCGATCGCGGACGGATCGAAATTTTGCCACAGCGCCGCCTCCATCGGCGGCACCCGGAACACACCGGAGCCTGCTCCGGTCACCGCCACGCGAACACCATCGGCAAACTGCGCGACGAACACACCGACCAGCGCATAGCGCGACGCCGGCGCCTTGAATTTTGCGTAGCCGGCCTTGATCGGCACGGGAAAGCGGATCGCGGTGATGATCTCTCCCGGTTCAAGCGCGGTCTCGAACAGACCGAGGAAGAACTTGTCGGCCACGATCTCGCGCGTGCTGGTGACGATGGTCGCGCCCAGGCCAAGCACGCCGGCGGGATAATCGGCCGCCGGATCGTTGTTCGCGACCGAGCCGCCGATCGTACCACGGTTACGCACGGCCGGATCGCCGATCATCGACGCCAGCGCGGCGAGCCCGGGGATTTTTGCCTGCACCAACTTTGAAGCGGCCACCACCGCATGCGGCTTCATTGCACCGATGGTGATGGTCGCACCGTCATCGGTGATACCCTTCAGGTTTCCGAGCTTGGAAAGATCGACCAGCGCGACTGGACTGGCCAGCCGCTGCTTCAGCGTCGGGATCAGCGTCATGCCGCCGGCGACCAACTTGCTGTCCTCGATCGAGACCAGGAGCTTTGCCGCGTCAGGAATCTGGTTCGGCTGATGATAGGCAAACGGTTTCATTGTTGTCCTCCCTATTCTGCGGCGACCGGCAGCGACGCATTCTGAAGCAACCGCCAGATCCGGTTCGGCGTCGCCGGCATGTCGACATGGGTGACACCGAGATGCGACAGCGCGTCGACCACCGCATTGATGACGGCGGCCGGCGAGCCGATGGTGCCGACTTCGCCGCAGCCCTTCACGCCCATCGGCGTGTGCGTGCACAGCGTCGAATGGGTCGAGACCTTCATCATCGGCATGTGATCGGCGCGCGGCATGCAGTAGTCCATCAGCGAGCCCGACAGCAGCTGGCCGGAGCCCTCGTCATAGACCGCGTTCTCGAACAGCGCCTGGCCCACGCCCTGCACGATGCCACCATGCAACTGTCCCTCGACGATCATCGGGTTGATGACCGTGCCGACGTCGTCGACCGCGGTGTAGTTCACCAGCGTCACCGTGCCGGTCTCCGGATCGACTTCGACCTCCGCGATGTGGCAACCGCCGGGATAAGTGAAGTTGATCGGATCGTAATAGGCCTGCTCCTCCAACCCCGGCTCCAGCACTTCGAGCGGATAATTATGCGGCACGTAGGCGGCGCCCGCGATCTCCTCGAACGTCTTCATGCGATCCGTGCCCGCGACGGAGAATTGGCCCGCCTCGAACTGAATGTCGACTTCGGCAGCCTCGAGCAGATGGGCCGCGATCTTCCTGCCCTTTGCGACCACCTTGTCCGTCGCCTTCGACAGCGCCGCGCCGCCGACCACCAGCGAACGCGAACCATAGGTACCCATGCCGAACTGCACGCGGTCGGTGTCGCCGAACACGATGTCGACATCCTCAAAGGACACGCCGAGTTTTTCCGACACGATCTGTGCGAACGTTGTCTCGTGGCCCTGGCCGTGATTGTGCGTACCGATCATGACCGTCACCTGGCCGGTCGGATGCACGCGCACCGTGGCGCTCTCGTATAGGCCGCCGCGCGCGCCCAGCCTCCCTGCGAAGCGCGACGGCGCGAGGCCGCAGGCTTCGACATAGGTCGAGTAACCGAGCCCGCGGAACTTTCCCTTGCTGGCCGAAGCCGCCTTGCGGATGCCGAAGCTCTTCACGTCGGCCGCCACCAATGCACCGTCGAGGCATCCCATCGGATCGCCTGAATCGTACTGCACCAGCACCGGCGTCTGATACGGATAAGCCTCCTTCGGGATCATATTGCGCCGGCGGATCTCGACGCGATCGATACCCATCTCACTGGCGGCGACATCGACCATGCGCTCCAGCACGAAGGTCGCCTCCGGCCGGCCCGCGCCGCGATAGGCGTCGACCGGAACGGTGTTGGTGAAGACCACTTTCACATTGCAATAGATCGCGGGCGTCATGTAGACGCCGCCGAGCAGCGGGCCATAGAGGTTGGTCGGGATGTTGGGCCCGAAGGTCGAGAGATAGCCGCCCATATTCGCGAGCGTGTTGACGCGGAACGCGAGAAATTTTCCGGTCTCGTCGAGCGCGAGTTCGGCTTCAGTGACATGATCGCGGCCGTGGCGATCGGAGACGTAGCCTTCCGAGCGGCTCGCCACCCATTTGATCGGCCGCATCACCCGCTTGGCGGCCCAGGTGATCACGGCCTCTTCGCCGTAATGGAACTGCTTCACGCCAAAACCGCCGCCGACATCGGGCGCGACCACGCGCAGCTTGTGCTGCGGGATGTTCAGCACCAGTGCACCCATCAGGAAGCGCACGACGTGCGGAAACTGGCTGGTGGTCCACAACGTGAAGCGATCGGTTCCCGGCTCATATTCCGCGATCGCCGCGCGCGGCTCCATCGGGTTGCCGATCAGGCGGTTGTTGACGAGGCTCAGCTTTGCGACATGCGCGGCCTTGCGGAACGCGGTCTCGACCGCGGCTTTGTCGCCGAGCTCCCAGTCGCAGCAGATGTTATTCGGCACGTCGTCGAACAATTGCGGCGCGCCCGGCCGCACCGCTTCGAGCACGCCGACCACGGAGGGCAACACCTCGTAATCGACCGTCAGCAGCTCGGCTGCCGCGTTGGCCTGCTCCGGCGTTTCCGCGATCACGAAGGCAACCATGTCGCCGACGAAGCGGACCTTGCCTTGCGCAAGCATCGGGAATGGCGGCTCCTTCATCGGCACGCCCTTGGCGTCCGAGATGCCCCAGCCACAGGGCAGCGAGCCCAGCTTGTCGGCCGCGACATCCTCGCCCGTCAGCACAGCGATGACTCCAGGCGCAGTGAGCGCTGCGGCCTTGTCGATACCGCGCAGGATCGCGTGGCCATGTGGCGAGCGAACGAACACGCCTGCCGTCATGCCTGGGCGCTTGATATCGGAGACGTAATTACCGCGTCCGGTGAGGAAGCGCTGGTCCTCCTTGCGCTTCGGTGAGGCGCCGATCCCGATCACATTGCCCATGGTCACTCTCCCTTGGCGGCGTTCATGGCGGCGGCGCCGGCCATCACTGAGACGACGATGTTCTGATAACCGGTGCAGCGGCAGATATTGCCTTCAAGGCCGTGACGGACGTCGGCCTCCGTCAGGTTCGGCTTCTCCGCTGCAAGCGCCACCGCGGTCATCAACATGCCGGGCGTACAGAAGCCGCACTGCAGGCCGTGATGCTCGCGGAAGGATTCTTGCATCGGATGCATCTCGTTCGAGCCCGGCGCGCCTTGTAGACCCTCGATGGTCAGCAGCGCCGCGCCGTCGAGCGCGGGTGCCAGCAGCGTGCAGCTTTTCACCGGAAGCCCATTAAGGTGCACCACGCAGGCGCCGCACTGGCTGGTGTCGCAGCCGATATGGGTGCCGGTGAGGTTGAGCTGTTCGCGCAGGAGCTCGGCGACGAGCGTCGCCGGTTCGACGTCCACGGTGGTTGGCCGGCCGTTGAGTGTGAAGGATATCTGCACGGTCATACTCCTGTGCGCGACGGGTCTTAGGCGAGTGGCAACGCGCTGCCGGTGGCCCATGTGGCCATCACGACATCGCCGACGGTGAAGGGATCTGCGAAGAAGGTCTTTTCCGGCACGTAGGCGACGAACTCGTCTTCCGGCACGGTGTCGAGCATGACCTTGACGAAATAGCCTTGATATTCGATCGCGAGCACCCGGCTCGGCAGCGACGTGGTGCAGCCCGGCGGCAACTCCCTGCCCGGCCGGACCAGCGCGACATCGTCGCGGCGGACGGCGATATCGACCTTGTCGCCGATGCTGACGGTCGGGCGCGCCTGAAGCGATACCTCGATGCCGGAGGGCGCCGCCTGTCCGAGCGTAAAGCTCGCACCGTTGACCTTTTCGACCCGCCCCGAGAGCACGTTCTGGCCGCCCATGAACTCGGCAACATAGCGATCGTGCGGATGGGCGTAGACGTCACGCGCCGCCCCCGCCTGCTTGATCTTGCCCTGCTCCATCACCACGACGAGATCCGCGAGCGCGATCGCCTCAAGCTGGGTGTGGGTGACGTGGATGAAGGTGATACCGAGCTCCCGCTGCATTCGCCGCAACTCCTGGCGCATCTGCACCCGAAGCTGCTCGTCGAGCGCCGACAAGGGCTCATCGAGCAAAAGCACCCGCGGCTCGGTGATCGCGGCGCGCGCCAGCGCCACGCGCTGCTGCTGGCCGCCGGAAAGCTGGGCCGGCAGGCGATCGGCGAATTGCGTCAACCGCACCTTCTCGATCATGGCGTCTGCGGCGCGCAGCCGATCGGCCTTGGACATGCCGCGCACGCGCAGTGCAAAGGCGATGTTGTCGCGCACGGTGAGATGCGGGAATAGCGCATAGGATTGGAACATCATGGCGGTACGGCGCTGCACCGGCGCCAGTCCGACGACATTCTGCCCTCCGATCACGATCTCGCCCGCGGTGGGGTCCTCATGGCCGGCGATCATGCGCAAAATCGTGGTCTTGCCGCAGCCGGAAGGACCGATGAAGCAGCAATAGGCGCCGTCGGCAATCCTGAGATTGACGCCGTCGACCACGTAGGTCGCGCCGTCAAAACTCTTGCAGACGCCCGCCAGTTCGATATCGCCGCGATCGCTCTTCATTCCCAACTCAACCCTTCGCCCCGCTGCCGCGCTTTTTCTGGATCAGCACGATGCTGCCCAGGCTCGCCCCGATGACGATGAAGGAGACGATGGTCGTTACCGTGCCGAGCGCGTAGAGTGAGGGCGAGGTAACGTTCAGCGTCATGCTCCAGATTTCGAGCGGCAGCGTATTGAGCGAACCGGCGGTCTGGAGGCTGCGCGCGAATTCGTCATAGGATAGCGTGAAGCCGAACAGCGCGACCGCGACGAGGCCGGGCGCCAGTACCGGGATCATCACCAGCCAGATCGACTGCCATCGGCTGGCGCCTAGATCATAGGCCGCCTCCTCCCAGACATGGTTGAAGCGCGACATCACCGCGAACATCACCAGCACGCCGAACGGCAGCGTCCACGACAGCTGCGCACCGAGCGCCGAGGTGTACCAGCTCGCATTCAGCCCCAGCGCCTGAAACAGAAGTCCCGTACCGAGACCAAGCACGAGGCCGGGTGCAACCAGGCTGCCGATCATCATATAGAACACCACGGTGTCGCCGCGAAACCGTTTGCGGAAGCTGAGGCCTGCGAGGAACGAGACCACCACCGTGATGATGGTGACGATGACAGCAAGCTTGATCGAGCGGTCGAACGAGCCCTTGACGTCCCCGGTCCGCACCTGGGTGAAGAGATCGACGAACCAGTGCAGCGATTGGCCCTTCATCGGAAATACGAGGCCGCCGCGGATGTCCTGGAACGACAGGATGTAGATGCAGAACATCGGGCCATAGAGTGCGATCACGTAAAGCGCAAACAACGCCGCCAGCACGTAGAACGTCCAGGGCCGCCCGCCCTTGCTCGGTGCGATCGCCTTGGTCGTCGCGGGCGCAACCGTCTCGCGCATATCGGCCAAGACCGCGCTCATCGCGTGATCTCCTGCCGGATATCGACGGTGCGCAGGATCAGCGAGACGATTGCGACCAGTACCAGCGTCAGCAGCACGGCACTGGCCGCGGCGGTCGGATATTGCAGCACGCCGACGTCCTCGTAGAAGGCACTGACCACCGAGGCCGAGCCGCCGCCGGACATTACTTTGACTACAAAGAAGTCGCCCATCACGATCGAGACCACGAAAATGGTGCCGAGCGCGATGCCGCTCTTGCACATCGGCACCACGATCAGACGCATGATGTCGAAACGGCTGGCGCCAGCGTCGATCGCGGCCTCGATCAGCTTCTTGTCGATCCGCGCCATGGAATTGAAGATCGGCACGATCATGAAGATCGTCAGCTGGTGGACATAGGCGATGACCACTGCGAGGTCGGAGAACAGCAACACCTCCAGCGGCTGGCGGATCACGCCCATCGCCAGCAGCGCCTGGTTGATCAGGCCTTCCTTGCCGAGCAGCGGAATCCAGGAAATCATCCGGATGATGTTCGAAGTCCAGAACGGCACGGTGCAGAGCAGGAACAGGCCGATCGCCAAAAGCTGATTGCGAACGTGAAAGACCAGGAAATACGCTACGAAGAAGCCGATGATGAGCGTGAAGATCCAGGTCAGCACCGTGAACTTGATGGTCGCCAGATACAGCTTCAACGTCAGCGCTGAATGAAGCACGTCGATGTAGCTCGCCAGCGTGAAGTCGGGCGTCAGCCCGCCAAAGCCGTCGGTCGCAAAGAAGCTCGCAGCCAGCACGACCAGGATCGGCGCTACGAAGAACGGCACGAGCACCAGCACCAGCGGCGAGACATAGAGCCAGCCGGCGAGATTGGCGTGTGGCGGAGTTTGACTGGGCTGCATGTCGGCAAACGCCTCGAAGTCGATCTCTTTCGCCGGCGCGTCACCGCGCCGGCTCGTCCTTACGTCAGGCAAAGCAGGTTTCACGCCACCTTGAAGTCGTTCCAGCGCTTGTTCATGTAGGCCGCTTCGTCCATCAGCGTGTTCCAGCACGAGATATTCTTGACGCGGTCGAGGAACGAGCCACCGTCGCGCTTGGTGCCGGCCTTCTCCATCGCCACGCCGTAGGGATCGTTGATGACTTCCGGGGCCGGCTTGCCGTCGTACCAGAAGTCCCATTCAGCAGCGGTCAGGAACTTCTTCGCCGTCGACGGCACCGGACTGTAATAGCCGTAGCGACCGACGAAGCCGCCCTGCCAGCCCGAGAGATACCAGTTGAGGTATTCGTAGGCGGCGTCGAGCTTCTTGCCGGAAAGGTGCTTCATCAGGCCCATGCCGTTGCACCAGCCACGATAGCCTTCCTTGCCGTTCTTGACATTGACCGGCGCGTAGACGCAGGGGATTTCCTTCACGCGCACCGCCGCGACCGCAGGCGACCACATCGACTGGATGACAACCTCACCCGCCGCCATCAGCTGAACCGACTGGTCGAAGGTGGTCCAAGTCGCGCGGAACTGGCCCTCCTTTTTCAGCTCGATCAGCTTGTTGCAGGTGAAGTCGATCTCCTCCTTGGTCATGTTGCCCTTGTTGCCGTACTTGATCAGGCCGGCGCTTTCGAAGCAGAGCGCGGCGTCCATGATGCCGATCGCGGGCACATCGAGGATCGCGGCCTTGCCCTTAAACTTGGGATCGATCAGATCCTTCCATTCGGTGACTTCATGACCGACGAGGTCGGGCCGATAGCCGATGGAGTCGGCGTTGTAGACTTGCGGCAGGAATGTTGCCCATTCGGTGACGCCGTCGTGCAGATCGGTCGAGTCGGGCTTGGAGATGTACATGGCCTCATAGGGCGAGATGCCCTGGCGCGGGATCTTGTGGCCGTCGATCTCGCCCTTGGTGAAGATCGGCAGGATATTGTCGAACTCCTTGATCTTCTTGACCTCGATGCCCTGGATCACGCTGCGCTTGGCAGCGAGCTTGGCCTGCCAGCCCTCGAGATCGGCGATATCGACCGTATTAGGCTGGCTTATGAAGCGATTGATGGCGGCGGAGGTGTCGAGGTTCTGCATCGTGACCTTGAAGCCGAGATCCTTGGCCGCTTGGTCGCCGATTGCCTTCACCACCGAATAGGAGACGCCGACATGGCGCAGCTCGATGTCCTTGATCTCCTGCGCCCAGATGGTCGGGAATCCACGGATCGCGTCCGACCCTGCGGCTGCGCCGGCAACTGCCGCAGCCCCCTTCAACAGCATGCGCCGGCTCAGCTTTTTCGCAGACTTGTCGCTCGCCCCCGCCGGATTGGCAGTGGATTTCCCCTTGTCCTTGTCAAGCATGGCAACCCTCGTTGGTTACAATAAGCGCTCGTTCCGATCGCCATTGATCGGCTGCGGATGTGATCAGTTGCGTGTGAGGCTATGGGCGGGATTTCGCGAAGTAAAATTGGAAGTAAAAATCTGCCGTATAAACGCGGCTAATGGATCGGACCGCTGCATTTGCTTTTGGCAGCGCGCATAAGAAGGCGCCAGGACGTGCATACAAGGCGACGGCTTCGATCGCGCGGGCTCGTTCGCGCAGCAGGCGCGACGACAATCGCACTGCTCGCTGCCGCAAGCTTGTGCGCGGTACACGCCGGCGATGTGTCCATCGCGCCAACGGAGCTGAAGGCGATCGGCACGATCGATGCGCGCTTTCAATCCTACAACATCGAGATGGTGGAGGTGACCGGCGGGCGGTTCTGGAAACCGTATCCGCGAACGATGCGCGCGCTCGATGAGCGGGATCGTTACAGCGCGAGACTGCCGATCGATCTAGCCAATGCGCGCCTGCGCAGGCTCGCCGCCGCCTTGTCGCCGGCGTATGTACGCGTGAGCGGCACCTGGGCCAATGCGACGTTCGTTGCCGACACGGACAGTGCGCCGGGCAAGCCACCGCCGGGATTCGACTCCGTGCTCAGCCGCGATCAATGGCGTGGCGTCATCGATTTTGCGCGCGCGGTCGATGCAGAAATCGTCACCTCCTTCGCGATCAGTCCCGGCAGCCGTGATGCGGACGGCGTGTGGAAGCCGGATCAGGCGCAGAACTTGGTCGACACGACGCGTTCGCTGGGTGGCCGCATCACGGCGGTGGAATTCATGAACGAGCCAACACTCGCCGCGACGAACGGTGCACCGCCTAGATATGATGCGAAAGCTTATGGCCGCGACTTCAGGATTTTTCGCGAATGGATGCGGCGCGCCACGCCCGAGACGCTGATCGTCGGTCCGGGTTCAATCGGCGACGTGCCGTCGCCATCCGGGTCGGGCATCACCACGCGCGATCTGCTCGCCGCATCCGGCCCCGGGACCGATCGCTTCTCCTATCATCACTACAACACGCTCTCGCCGCGCTGCGGCGGCCGCGATGATCCGGCGCTGGCGCTCTCCGAACAATGGCTTGCCCGCACCGATGCGACGCTCGCGAGCTATCGCGCCCTGCGTGACGCATTCGAGCCAGGCAAGCCGATCTGGCTGACGGAAACGGCGGACGCCGCCTGCGGTGGCAACCGTTGGGACAAGACCTTTCTCGACACGTTCCGCTATCTCGATCAGCTCGGGCGGCTGGCGAGGGCCGGCGTGCAGGTGGTGATGCACAACACGCTCGCGGCAAGCGACTACGGACTGCTCGACGAGGGGACGTTCCGGCCACGGCCGAACTACTGGGCTGCGCTGCTCTGGCATCGGCTGATGGGAACGATCGTGCTCGACGCGAACATGGTCGCCGCACCCTATCTCCATCTCTACGCGCATTGCCATCCGGGCATGCGGGGCGCGGTGTCCGTGCTCGCGATCAACGCGTCGCGGCGCGCGTCATCGACCCTGACGCTGCCACACTCCGCCGAACGGTACACGCTGCACGCAGCGCGGCTGCAAGGCGCGACCGTGCAGTTGAACGGCAAGACGCTCGCGCTGAGTACCGGTGACGAACTGCCTCGGCTCGATCCCCGCGCAGCACCCACGGGAACGATCCGGCTTGCGCCTAAGACCATCACCTTCCTGGTGTTTCCGGACGCGGCCAATCCGGCCTGCCGGTAGCGCTCTCAAGACCTCAGCGTATCGCGCGCCGTCTCCGGCGCCATCAGCGTGGCGATGATCGTGATGATCGAGAGCCCAATGATGTAGAGCGACACCGGCCAGTAAGAGTCGGCCCAGGCGAGCAGCGCGGTCGCGATCAGCGGCGAGAAGCCGCCACTCAGCGCAGCCGCGACATTGGCGCCAAGTGACGCGCCGCTGTAACGCACCTGGGTGCGGAACAGCTCCGGCATGAAGGCCGCCTTCGGCCCGAACAGCAACGCATGCGTCAGCGTCATCGTGACGACGAGCGCGAGCGTGATCAGCGCCGGCTCCCTGGTGTTGAGGAACCAGAACAGCGGAAACGCCAGCGCGACTGAAAACACACCGCCGGCGAGATACAGCGCCTTGCGGCCAAAAATGTCCGACAGCCAGCCGGCCAGCGGCAGCGTCGCGAACTCAACGATCGCGGCATAGACCACCGCATCGAGGATCACCTGGCGCGGCAGGCCGAGCTTTGTCGTGGCGTAGACCACGGTGAAGACGGTGAGGAGATAGGCAAGCCCGACCTCCGACACCGTGATGCCGATGGCCAGCAGAAAGCTGCGCCAATCGCGGCGGATCACTTCCCATACCGGCTGCGCCAGCACTTCCTTGCGTTCGACGACTTCCTTGAAGTGCGGCGTCTCGGCCAGCTTGAGCCGCACCATGAAGCCGACACCGACGAGCAGGATGCTGATCAGGAACGGCACGCGCCAGCCCCAGCTCAGGAAATCGGCTTCAGGCAGCTGCGTCATCAAGCCGAAGATTCCAGTGGACGCGGCAACGCCGACGGGAAAGCCGATCTGCACCAGGCTGCCGTAAAAGCCTCGGCGGTTGCCCGCATGTTCGGCCACCATGACCACAGCGCCGCTCCATTCGCCGCCGAGCCCGATGCCCTGGATGAAGCGCAGGACGATAAGGAAGATCGGCGCCCAGACACCGATCTGGCTGTAGGTCGGCAGGCAGCCGATCAGGAAAGTGCCGAGCCCCATCGCGATCATGGTCGCGACCAGCATTGTCTTGCGCCCGAGCCGGTCGCCATAATGCCCGATGATGGCGCCGCCGATCGGGCGCGCCACGAAGCCGACCGCGTAGGTCGAGAATGCCGCGAGCGTGCCGACAAAGGGATCGAAGCTCGGGAAGAACAGCTTGTTGAGCACGAGCGCTGCCGCCGTGCCGTAGATCAGAAAATCGTACCATTCGATCGCGGTGCCGAGCGCGGCTGCCCACACCACATGCGCTGTCGTCGATCGCTCCGTCGCGCCCGAGACCCCCGTTGCTGCCGTCATTCCATGCCCCAAACTTTCCGGCCGGCATCATGAATAATCGGAGGAATGGTTGCAACCTGTCACGGTGCCGACGTCTAGTCGTCCTGGCGAACGTCAGGACGACGACGTAGCTAATTTCGCCATTGACAAATTCATTCGCCAATATTTAACTTGCCGCCAACTCATAACCGGCCGCGCCAAGCGACCCATAAAAGCGAGGGAACGACGATGAGAGGGTTTTTGGCCTGCGCCATGCTCGCGGCCATGACATCGGCTGCCATCACCACAGTTGCGAGCGCGCAAGTCTCAGACGACGTGGTGAGAATCGGAGTGCTGACGGATCTGTCGAGCTGGGGGCGTGACAACAGCGGCCCCGGCTCCGTCGAGGCGGCCAAGATGGCGGTGGAGGAATTCGGCCCGACCGTGCTCGGCAAGCCGATCGAGATCATCAGCGCCGACCACCAGATGAAGACCGACGTCGGCGTGCAGATCGTGCGCGGCTGGTTCGACAATGGCAAGGTCGACGCCGTCGCCGACATCCCCAATTCCGGCATCGCGATCGCCGTGCATAACATGGTGCGCGAGCGCAACAAGATCGCGCTGCTCTCCGGCCCCGGTGCGAGTTCGCTGACCGACGAGCTATGCAGTCCGAACACCGTGCACTTCACCTACGACACCTACGCGCTGTCGAAGGTGACAGCGTCGGCCGTGATCAAGGAAGGCGGAAAATCCTGGTACTTCATCACCGCCGACTACGCCTTCGGCCAGCAGCTCGAGAAGGACGCGACGCGCTTCATCAACGAGATGGGTGGCAAGGTCTTGGGCAGTGTGAAGCACCCGACCAACACCGCGGACTTCTCGTCCTTTGCGCTCCAGGCGCAGAGTTCCAAGGCCGACGTGGTCGCCTTCGCCAATGCCGGCCAGGACACCGACAACGCCATCAAGCAGTCCGGCGAGTTCGGCCTGGTGCAAGGCGGCCAGAAGCTCGTCGGCCTTCTGATGTTCGACACCGACGTGCATGCGGTCGGCCTGAAGGCCGCACAGGGCACCTACATGACCACGGCGTCGTACTGGAACATGGACGAGGCCACCCGCGCCTGGTCGAAGAAATTCTACGAGCGCACCAAGGTGATGCCGACCATGATCCAGACCGGCGTCTACGGCTCGGTGCTGCATTATCTCAAGGCCATCAAGGCGGCAGGCACCGACGATCCGGCGCAAGTGATGGCCAAGATGCGCGAGCTGCCGATCGAGGATGTCTTCGTGCACGGCGGCAAGTTGCGCGAGGACGGCCGCGTCATCCGCGACATGTATCTCGCCAAAGTGAAGTCACCCGAGCAGTCCAAGGAGCCCTGGGACTATCTGGAGATCATCAAGACCGTGAAGGGCGAGGACGCCTTCCGTCCGGTCTCCGAATCCAAATGTCCGCTGCTGAAGAAGTGAGATCTCCATGACCGGCAACGAGCGCAACGCAGTTGAGACTTACGAGTGCGATGTGCTCGTGGCCGGATCGGGCTGCTCCGGTATGTCCGCGGCGATCACTGCACGTTATCGCGGCCTCGACGTGCTGATCGTCGAGAAGGAACCGCGCTTCGGCGGCACTACCGCCCGCTCCGGCGGTTGGCTCTGGATCCCCGGGACATCGCTGGCGCAGGCCTATGGCATCGCGGAGACGCCGGAGCAGGCCCGCACTTATCTGCGGCACGAAGCCGGCAACAATTTTGATGCCGCGCGGGTCGATGCTTTCCTGAGCGCCGGTCCCGAGGCGGTGGACTTTTTTACCAGCAAGACAGCGCTGCGCTTCGACATGCCGCTGGTGTTTCCCGACTATCACGCCGAGGCACCCGGCGGCGCGCAGGGCGGCCGCTCCATGGTGACGCGCCCGTTCGACGGCCGCGAGCTCGGCGATCTCATCAAGACGCTCGGCATGCCCCTTCCCGAACTCACCGTGTTCGGCATGATGTTAGGCTCCGGCAAGGAGATCATCCATTTCATGCGCGTGACGAAGTCGCTGACGTCGGCGGCCTATGTCGCCAAGCGCCTGTCGCGCCACCTGATGGACGTGCTGCGCTACGGCCGCGGCATGACCTTGACCAACGGCAATGCGCTGGCGGGGCGCCTCGCCAAATCCGCGCTCGATCTCAAGATTCCGATGTGGCTGTCCTCGCCCGTGCGCGAGCTGACTGTCGAGAACGGCGCAGTGACCGGTGCCATCGTCACCCGCGAGGGACGCGATGTGCGAGTCCGCGCGCGGCAAGGCGTCGTGCTCGCCTGCGGCGGCTTCCCGCATGACGTCGCCCGGCGCCAAAAAATGTTTCCGCACGCGCCGACCGGCAACGAGCACTATTCGCCCGGCCCCACCGGCAATACCGGCGACGGCCTCCGCCTCGCCGAATCCGCCGGCGGCCATGTCGAGGGCCGCCTGCCGAATGCGGCCGCCTGGGTGCCGGTGTCGCTGACCACGCGCAAGGACGGTTCAAAGGGCGTGATGCCGCATTTCATCGACCGCGCCAAACCCAGCGTGATCGCGGTGATGCGCGACGGCAAGCGCTTTGCCAATGAGGGCAATTCCTATCACGACTTCGTCCAGGCCATGGTCAAGGCGGCCAAGCCCGGAGAGGAGATCGCGGCCTATCTCGTCTGCGATCATCAGACGCTGCGCAAATATGGCCTCGGCTGCGTGCCGCCGTTCCCGATGCCGCTGGGGCATCATCTCGATACCGGCTATCTCCTGCGCGGCGACACGCTGGAGGCGCTGGCGGCGAAGGCCGGCATCGATACCAACGCGTTCACCGAGACCGTCAAGCAGTTCAATGCGACCGCGCCGCTGGGACACGATGCCGCTTTCGGCAAGGGTTCAAAAGCCTATAACCGCTATCAGGGCGACGCCATGCATGGCCCCAATCCCTGTATCGCGCCGATCAAGAACGGCCCGTTCTACGCCATCAAGATGGTGATCGGCGATCTCGGCACCTATGCCGGCATCGTCACCGACGAGAATGCGCGGGCGCTGGACGCCGAAGGCCGGGTGATTCCCGGGCTCTATGCCGCCGGCAACGACATGGCGAGCATCATGGGCGGCAATTATCCCGGCGCCGGCATCACCCTTGGGCCGGCGTTGACCTTCGGCTACATTGCCGGCCGTCATCTCGCCGACAGCGCCGCCAAGCGCAACGCGGCGTAAGCGAAGCGCACAGGAGGCGCATGAAGAGAGAAAGCCGCGGCATCCAGTCGATCGAGGTCGGCGGAGAATTGCTCCGCGCGCTCGCGAGATGCGGTGAGCCGATGATGCTGCGTGATCTCGCACGCGAGGCCGGCATGACGCCGGCCAAGGCGCATCCTTATCTCGCCAGCTTCTCCCGCATCGGGTTGATCGAGCAGGACGAGGTTACCGGTCACTATGAGATTGGCGCGCTGGCGCTCGAGCTCGGCCTGATCAGCTTGCGACGCCTCTCTGGCGTGCGGATCGCGCGGCCGAAGATCGCCGCGCTCGCGGTGCAGATCGGTCATGCGGTCTCGCTCGCGGTCTGGGGCACGCACGGTCCGACCGTGGTGCAGCTGGAGGAGCCGGGCCAGGCGGTTCACATCGTGATGCGCGCCGGCTCGGTGATGGCGCTGCTGGAGACCGCAACTGGCCGCGCATTTGCGGCGTTCCTGCCGGAGAAGACGATCAACGCCGCGCTCGAAAGCGGCCTCGATCGTCATGGTGTCGGCTACAATCCGAAGCGGCCGGTGAAGGGCGCAAAGGTCGCCGAGATGCTTGTCGAGGTCTGCAAGCATGGGCTTGCGCGCGCGCTCGGCGACCCCCTCCCCGGCGTCAACGCGTTCTCCGCACCCGTGTTCGACCATTCCGGCCATGTCGCGCTGGTGATCACCGCGATGGGACCGGAGGGCACGTTCGATGCCCGCTGGGACAGCCCGATCGCGCATGCCCTGCGCGACTGCGCCGCCGGCATCTCGAAGCGGCTGGGATACGGGATGACGATCGCCGCGGAGTGAGGCGCGCCTAGAGCGGCGACACCCTCACCTCTTCCGCGGAGATCGAGCCGCTGTCGACGACGAGCGCGACCGCGCCGCCGGTCAACGGCAGCCCACCCGTATCCTGAACGCTGAACAGCCTTTTGCCATCGACATGCGCTTCGATGTCGCTTCCAGCCACGCGCAGCTCAATCCGATATTTCCGGTCGAGCTGCCAATCAAAAGGCTCGCTGGCGAGAACGATCTCGTCATGCAGGCGCTTCACCAGGCGGACGCGGCCGCCCTCGGTGCGATCGAACATCAGCGCGTAGTAGCGCTCGCGTCCCTGCACGCGCGCGGCGAGTCCCCAGGCATTCGCCAGCAGCGGCATGATCTCCGTCGTCACGCGATAGTCTTTCCAGTCGCGCGAGCCCTGCGCGATGAAGCCGAGCCCGTCGCCATTGGTGACGCGCAGGCCTTCCCATCGCGTCTGGAACTGGCTGACATTGTTGACCCAGGCGTGCTTCCACATCGTGCTCAGATTGGCGTCCGGCCGCTTCAGCACGGTGTCCGGCGCGCCGCCCCAGGTCAGGTAATCGAGATAAAGCGTGCCATCGGCGCCGAGAGGATCGCGCGTCTCGATCTCGACGCCGATCTCGAAGACCGGATAGGCATTCGTCTCCGGCACCCGCCAGCTCAGCACGGCCTGGCAGCCTCCGGTGAGCTCCTGCGCATCGCCATAGATCTGAACCAGCTCATCGTGCTCGTCATAGACGCTGGCGAACAACCGCACCGCCACCGCGCCGCTGTCCGTGTCCGACTCCAGCCGGCACTCGACCCGCTGCCCCGAATACAGGGTCGGGCAGGACACAAGCTGATAAGTCGGCATCGAGAACACCTCCTTGTCGAAGAAGGTGGGGCTCGCAACACGCGCCACGCGTCCGGGCGCGAGGCGGCGGAAGTCGATCGCGAGGCTGCGTTCGCCGGTACGACTGTGGCCGGCGACGTTGCTGAGCTCGACCTCGTGCAGCCGCGCCGGAGATCCGCCCTTCGCATGGAAGCCCTGCAAGCTGCCGGGAAAGTTGAAATTGAAACGCGCACCGTCCTTGGCAACCGCGAGCGCCGGAGCGCCCGCAAGCGCAAGGCCCGCAGCGACCAGCGACTGCGTTTCGATCACGGCATCGGTAATCGCAGCACCGCCGTCGGCGGTCGAGATGTACATGCGATCGGCAATCGGCTTGCGGAAATCCGGTCCGGCATCGAGGCCGGCAAGGCCAGTGCGGATGCCGAACAGGCAACCGACATTGCCGGCGTTACAATCGGTGTCCCAGCCAGCCGTGTTGGCGATCCGCATCGCTTCCTGGAAACTCTTCTCGCCATAAAGCGTCGCCAGGATGATCAGCGCGTGGTTGGGCACGACATGGCAATTGCCGGGAAATTTATCGTAACCGTAGCGCCCGGCGATCAGCGCGCGGGTGCGCTCCCAGTCATTGCCGTTGTCGCCGGCGTGCCACTCGCGGACGTCGTTGACGACGCGCCGGATCAGCGCGTCCTTCGGCACAAAGCCGAGGCCGACATCGATCAGCTTCTGGACGTCGCGCTCGACGAAGGCCTGCGCCTCCATTGCCGCGAGCAGCTTTGCGGCATGCACGGACTCGCCGTCATGGCTGACCCGCCCAGCCTGCTCGGCGAGATAGGCGGCCTGCTCGGGATTGCCCGGACTCACCATCGCCCAGCCGTCGATGAAGATCTGCGCGCCGATCTGCTCGGCCACGGTCGTGCCGTTCAGCGCGATCGAGCCGCTCTGCGGCGCAGGAATGCCGGACTTCAGCCGGAGATAGGCCGTATGCTCAGTGGAATTGCCGATGCCCCCCCACCACAGGATGGCGCGCTCCTCGATGATGTAGTTCAGCCAGGCTTGCCCGACCTGTTTTGACGTCAGTCGCTTCGGACAACCATTGTCGGCGAGCGCGCGGGGAAATGCAAAGGTGCCGGAGACGTCGTCGTCGGTGACGACGAGATGATGCGAGCGCAGCGCCACGTCGCGGCGCTCGTTGACGTAATAATTGATCGGACCGAGCTCCTTCATGATGCGCTCATAGGTCCAACCCTCGAAGGGCCGGCCCAGATAGACGCCGATCAGCTTGCCGAGCACGCCGGCATAAACGCGCTCTGCGTAGTCATGAGGAATAGCCGTCACGAGTTCACTCCCATATCTACTTCTTTGGCCGCGCGTCAGACCGACGAGCGTGTCATGATCTCGAATTTCAGCTCATGGCTCCTGCCTGGCGTCGCAAGCCCGCCAGGCTGCAACCGCCTGACCAGCGTCTCGGCCGCAAGCGCACCGAGATCGAACTCCGGCTGCCGCACGGTGGTGAGCCCGAGCAACTTTGCGACCGGAATGTCGTCGAAGCCGGCGATTGCAATGTCGTTCGGGATCGAGAGCCCGGCATTACGGGCCGCCTCCATCGCGCCGAGCGCCAGCACGTCGCTGGCGCCGAACACGGCGGTCGGGCGATCGCCCTTGCGTTCGAGCAGCCGCGTCATGGCGCGCGCGCCGGATTCCTCGGAATAGGCGCTGTCTGTGATGAAATCAGGCGTAAGCCCGGCCTCCCGCATCACGGCGCCGTAACCCTGCGCGCGGCGCTGGCTCGGGCCGAACTCGGCCTGGATCATGGCAATGCGCCGATGCCCGCGCGCGATCAGGAGCCGCGTCATCTCGGCAGCCGCCTCGGCGTTGTCGATATAGACGCTGTCGATCGCGAGCGGCCCGTCCGGCTTGTGCCGGCTTTCCAGCCGCACCAGCGGAATGCCTTTTCGCGCGAGCACGGCAAGCTGCGGCACGCGCAGATGAAAGAACGTCGCGACGACGCCGTCGGCACGGCCCTGGAGCAGCCAATCGATGGCGCGCGCCTCGCGCTCAGGCCGCCCGTCGGTATCGAAGATGAGCACGTCATAACCGGCAGGCGCTGCGATCGTCTGCAATCCGCGCACGAGCCCCGGGTAGAACGGGTTGGTGATGTCAGGGATGACGCAAGCCAAGGTCATGGTCCGCGCGCTGCGCAGCATCCGCGCCGGATGGTTCGGCCGGTAGCCGAGCCCCTCGGCGACCTCGAGGATCCGCGTGCGCGTCGCCGGCGGAACGGACGGCGTCTCGGACTTGTTCAGGACGAGCGACACCGCGGCCTGCGAAACGCCGGCCGCAAGCGCAATATCCTTCTGCGTGGGACGGGCTGGCGCCGCTTTGTCGCGCCCCTTCACCCGCCCTGTCCTCGTTGTTGACGTCGCCATTTCGCTTAGTTATACGTATTACTAAAGCAAAATCAACAATAGACGTGATCTGAGGAAACCGAGGTTCATCGCCATGACCATGACCCGACGCCAGCTTGTTGCTGCCATTCCCGCTGCCGCGCTTGCAGCTAACCTGCCGCGAGGCGCTCGCGCCGAGGAACGCAAGGTCGTCACCTTCTGGTTCGGCCAGGCGAATTCAGACGGCCAGGCCGCGCTGCGCAACGATCTGGTCGAGGCTTTCAACGCCTCGCAGGACAAATATCTGCTGCAAATGGAAGTGAAGGGCGCCGCCGTCAACAATCTCCTGAAGGTCGCGCTGGTCGCAGGTAATGGTCCGGACATCGTCCAGACCGCCGGCCCCGCCTATCTCACCGCGATCGCCAATGCGGGCCAGGTGCTGCCGCTCGACGATTTCGCTGAGAAGTACAAATGGAAGGAACGCTTCCTCGCGCCGCTGCTCAACACCAGCGTCTACGGCGGCAAGCTCTATGCGCTGCCGCGCGACTACGAGTCCATGCACCTGTTCTACAACAAGGAGCTGTTCAAGCAGAACGGCTGGAAGCAGCCGACCAATCGGCAGGAGATGGAGGAGATCGCCGACGCCGCGCTCGCCAAGGGCATCATCCCCTTCGGCGCCGGCAATGCCGACTGGAAGGGCGTCAACGAGTGGCTGATGACGGTGTTCCTCAACAACGTCGCCGGCCCCGACAACGTGCGCAAGGCGCTTTCGGGCGAACTGCCCTGGACCGCGCCGCCCTTCGTCGAGGCCGTCGAGCTGTCAAAGGCCTGGTTCAACAAGGGCTATTTCGGCAAGAACTACTTCTCGCTCACGATCGAGCAGAGTTTTCTTCAGGTCGTGAACGGCAAGGCGGCGATGGCGCTGAACGGCACCTGGTCGTTCGGCACCAAATCCTACGGCATGTCGAAGCCCGACACGGTCATGGACGTGATGCCGACGCCGAGCCTCGGCTCGGCCTTCACGGGCTCGTTGGTGCATCTGGCCTGCGGCGCGACGCTGTCGATCGCGAAGACCTCGCAGAATGCGGAAGGCGCCGCCGCCGTGTTCGAGTTCATGCTGACGCGCAAATTCTACGAGACCATGAACCGCGACTGGCCGGGAAAATGGGCGCTGCCGGTCAAGGACCTGCCGCCGGACATGCTCCAGGGCATCGGCTATCCCCTGTTCGAGAAGACCATCGCGAATCTGCACGAGGCCTTCAGCAAAGGCCAATACGGCTTCACCACCTGGACATTCTGGCCCGGCGCCACCAACTCCCATTTGATCGAGGGCATCGAGCAGGTCTGGCTCAACAAGATCACGCCGGACGCTTATCTCACCCGGATGCAGACGCTGTTCAGCCAGGAAGCCAAGGAAGGCAAGGTGCCGCCGCTGCCGCCGCGGACGGCCTGATCCCAAGATGTGGCTGTTCGCGCTTCCGGCGCTGCTGATCAATATCTGCATCATCCTGGTGCCCGCCGTGCTGACATTCACGGCGGCGTTCTTCATGTGGGATGGTGTCGGCAAGCCGGCTTGGGCGGGCCTCGCCAATTTCCAGAACATGGCCGCTGATCCCGTGTTCTGGTCGGCGCTGACCAATAATTTCATCTGGACCGCGATCTTCCTCACCGTACCGGTCTGTATCGCGCTGGTGATGGCCGCGGCGCTCTTGATGGCACCGAATGCGCGCATCGTCGTGCAGTCCATCATCTTCCTGCCGCGCATCATCGCGGTCGCGGTCACGGGCCGCATCTTCCAGGGCATGATCTTCAGCCCTGCGACCGGCATCGTCGCCTGGCTGAACGAGCGCGGCTTTTCCATCTCCGATCCCCTCGCCGATCCCGACCGCTCGCTCTATGCGGTCGCGGCCGTCGACATCTGGCACTGGTGGGGCTTTCTTGCGGTCGTATTCCTGTCGGCGATGCGGCAGATCAGCGTCGACCAGATCGAGGCGGCGCGGCTCGACGGCGCCGGCTTCCTCGCGCTGTTCCGCTACGTGCTGATTCCGGGCATCCGCCCGACGCTGATCTTGATGCTGATCCTGACCGTGATCTGGTCGTTCCAGGTATTCGAGTTCATCTTCATCGTCACCCGCGGCGGGCCTGCCTATGGCAGCGAGGTGCTGGCGACGTTTGCTTATCGTCACGCCTTCTTCGAGGGTGATGTCGGCCAGGCCGCGGCGGCGGCCTGCGTCATGAGCCTGTTCGGCCTATGCGCCACCGCCGTCTATCTCTGGCTCCAGATCACCGACGACGCGCAATCGACATGATCGGGGACCGCTGGAGCAGAACATTCAGCTTCGCGCTGATCGGCGTCGCAGCGTTCAGCTCCCTGCTGCCGATCGTGCTCGCTGTGATGAACGCGCTGAAGACGACGGTCGAGATCGGCAGCAACCCGCTGGCGCTGCCGACGCAACTGCACTGGGAGAATTTCTCCTCAGCCTGGCGCAACGCCCAGCTCGGCCCCAGCCTGCTGCACAGCGCCGAGGTCGCGAGCCTGACCATCCTGATGGTCTGCATCACCGCCACGCCCTGCGCCTATGTGCTGGCGCGGCAGAAGGGCAAGTTCTGGCGCTTCATCACCTTCTATTTCATGGCCACGATCACCGTGCCCGTGCAGCTCTACCTTTACCCGCTCTATTTCATGTTCGCGAAGCTGGGCCTGGTCAATTCGATTCCGGCGGTCGCGCTGATCTACACGGCGATGTTCTCACCCTTCGCGATCTTCCTGCTGCGCACCTACGCGCTCGCAATTCCCGTCGCGCTGGAGGAAGCAGCGCAGGTCGATGGCGCAAAGCCGTGGCAGACGTTCTGGTACGTGATCCTGCCGATGATGCGGCCGGGCCTGCTGACCGTCGCGATCATCGTCGGCCTGAACGCTTGGAATGAGTTCGTCATCGCGGTGACGTTTCTCCAGAACGACAGCAACGTCACGGCGATCGTGCGCTTCTACAATCTGACCGGCCAGTACTCGACCGACTGGGGCGAGATGCTGGCCGCCGCTGTCACCATCGTGCTGCCGATCGTCGTGATCTTCGTCCTACTGCAACGCCAGTTCATCGACGGCATGACGTCGGGCGCGGTGAAGTCGTAAGCCCCTACTTGTCCTTCACCGGCACCGTGTAGTTCAGGATCAATCGCCCGCCATCCGGATAAATTGTCTGCCCGGTAATGTAGGACGCATCGTCGCTGGCGAGGAACGCGACGACTGAGGCGACCTCGCTCGGCTCGCCGCCGCGGCCCGCCGGCGTGCGTGACATCACGGTCTTGCGGGCATCCTCTGATGTGTAGATCGACGACGCCACCATGTCGGTTAAAATCGTCCCCGGTCCGACCGCAACGACGCGGATGTTGTGCGGGGCGAGCGCGACAGCGGCGACCGAAGTCAGCTGCTTCATGCCACCCTTGGACATCGCGTAGGTCGCAAGCGCCGGGATCGCCAGCAGCGCATTCACCGAGGACATGTTGATGATGACCCCGCCGCCGCCCTGCGCGATCATCTGCTTCGCGGCGGCCTGAACGCCGAAAAACGCGCCTTTCAGGTTGATGCCGATGATTTCGTCGAACTCCTCTTCGGAGATCTCCAGGATATCCCGGTTGCGGGCGACGCCAGCATTGTTCACCATGATGTCGAGCCGGCCGAACTCTTTGACAGCGGTCACGACGAGGCGATCGACGTCGGCACGCTTGGCAACATTGCCGGGGACGGCGCGCAAGGCATCCGGCCGCCCGAGCTCGGCGGCCGTGGCGGCAAGGCCATCGGCATCGACATCCGAGATGACGACCTTGACGCCGTCATCGAGAAATCTCTTTGCACAGGCTTTGCCGATGCCACGCGCCGCGCCGGTGATGGCGGCGACCTTGCCGGATAGTTTCATGAGTCTCACTCCAGAATAGCTGCTTGCGGCGAACCTATTCCGGGCAAGAATCCCAGTTCAAGCCGCCGCAAATCCGAGATGAGCACGGAACCGGTTCTTGATAAAGACGGCATCACGCGACGGTAGGGAGCGTGGCGGATTTTCGGCCAGGACCTTGATGACGAAAAGCCGCGGCCCATCGACCGGCTGGGCGATTTGCGTTGCAAGGCGCCCCACCTCCTCGAGCGTCCGCACGGTTCCGATCGCAGCGAAGCCGCAGGCGGCCGCGATCGCCGTGAGATCGACGCCGCGCCCGGTGTGGCTCGCCTGCATCCCGGTCTCGCCAAAATGCTGGTTGTCGATCACGACGATGTCGAGATTGCGCGGACGCGCGACGCCGATGGTGGCGAGACCGCCAATCCCCATCAACTGCTCG
Source organism: Bradyrhizobium sp. LTSP849 (assembly GCF_000938255.1). GTDB lineage: Bacteria > Pseudomonadota > Alphaproteobacteria > Rhizobiales > Xanthobacteraceae > Bradyrhizobium. The sequence continues at coordinate 247,998 of NZ_JYMR01000052.1, forward strand.
CCGTCGCCGGTCAAGGCGAGAACCCGCTTCGACGGTTGAGCCTGCGCGAGCCCGAGCCCGATCAGCGCAGCACCGCCCATCGCACCCCAGAGATAGAAATTGCCGTCGTGGTCGCCGACAGAATGAAGATCGTAGGTGGGCGAGCCGAGGCCGGAGACGACCAGTGTATCCTTGCGATCCCTGAGCAGGACCGCGACGGCAGCGCGACGATCGAGTTGAGCTTGCATTGACATCACCACTTCTTCTTGCCGATCAGGCGCTGTCCGATCAGCACGGCGACCTGCTGGTCAGCTTCGTAGGCGAGCGCTGCGGCGGATTCGACGGTCTCGACCAGATCCTCAGCCGTCTCCCCACGCATCACCTTCAGGCCGATTGCTTCCAGCGATGGCTGCGTCGCCCGGCTCATCGGCACCTGCCAGGGATTGAACTCGGCCCATTCGCCGCGCATCGTCACCAGCATCAGCAGCGGAAAGCGTCCGATCGCCGACAGCGACAGCATGTTGATGCAATTTCCGACCCCGCTCGACTGCATCAGCACCACACTGCGCTGGCCGCCGAGCCAGGCGCCCGCGGCAATCGCGATGCCCTCCTCTTCCGTCGTCAGCACATTGGTGGTGACGTCAGGATCGGACGAGAACAGGCGGATCAGCTGGCTGTGGCCGGCATCCGGGACATAGGACATCTGCCGCACGTCGGCGGCTTTCAGGATGCGATAGAGCTCGGACGGCCAATTGTCACTTGCGCGCGAGTCGGGATTGGGTTGAGGGCTGTGCACCGCTTGTCTCCGTGAATTTCGAGCGGACGCTAGCGATGTTCAGACACGAAAGCTCTGACCGTCTGGCATGACCAGATATCGAGGGATTGTATAGCTGCGTCTTCCTCGGTGCGCGTTGCTGCGCCTCTCCCCTTGCGGGAGAGGGCATCACCGCAGGTTGACACAAGCTCACAGGGGTGAGGGGTTGCCTCCGCGCATTCATGCACATTTGTATTCGCGGAGAGACACCCCTCATCCGGCGCTTCGCGCCACCTTCTCCCGCAAGGGGAGAAGGAAGAGTCCCTCAATTCGCCGCAGACCGCGCCGTCGCCGGCATATAAATCTGCGCGTAGCCTTCCTTGATCGCCGAGGTGATGCGATCCAGGCGGCGGTCGATATGCTTTTCCAGCACGGAGACGCAAACCTCCTCGTCTCTTGCCTTCAACCCTTCGACCACGGCGCGATGCTCAGCTTGCGTGTTGGAGCGGTTGATGCGGTCCATGTCGATCCAGCGCACGAAGCGAATGCGGGCGTTGACGTTGCGCAGGACGCGCAGCATCTCGGCATTGTTCGACATCGCCATCAGCCGCTCGTGAAAGGTTTCGTCTAACTCGACCAGCTCAACCGAGGTGCGCTCACCGGGATCGGGGCCGGTGGCCTCGAGGAATTTCAGCAGCGCGTCGATGTCCTCGTCCTTGGCGCGCTTGATGGCGAGGCGGATCGAGGCGACCTCGATCGACTTACGCAGCTCGTAGAGATCGAAGATCTCGTGGGCGTCGAGCTCGCGGCAGAAGAAACCCTTGCCCGGCGTGAAGCGCAGAAAGCCTTCGGTGTTGAGACGATTGAGCGCCTCGCGCAGCGGCGTGCGGCTGACGCCGAGGCGCTTTGCGAGCTCACCCTCGTTGAGTCGCTCGCCCGGCTTGAACTCATAGCTCACGGCCATCGCCTTGAGCTGTTCATAGACGCGATCGACGATACTATCGGAAGCCAGTTCCACGTTGCTCATCATCAGCTGCATTCATGCCCGAACACTGACCAATATACCGGGGCCGTGTCGACGATAGCAATGCAAACCGCGCTCTCGCACGGCTTGTTCAGAGCTTTGCGACGACCGGAATCAGGCAAAGGCGCGCGGACGCAGTCCAGCATGAAACCAGGTGATCATGGAATAAATGTCATAGACGGGCAGCCCAACTTCGGCCTGCAACGCGGCCGCATAAGGCGGCATGTTGGTGCATTCGAGCACGATGGCGCCGACATCCGGGTTCTTGGCGACGAGCTGCTTGCCGGCTTCGACCACATCACGTTCAGCTTGCGCGATGTCCATGTCGTCCTTCTCGGCCTTGATCAGGACGCGGAAGAACTCCTTGCCGTTCTCGGTGCCGACCAGCGGCGTGTCGAGCGGCACGCCGGCGCCTTCGAGATGGGCCGGCGTCAAGGTCGAGCCCGACACCGTGACGAGGCCGACGCGCTTGCCCGGTGGCAAGGTTGCCTGCACCCACGGCACCTGCATCAGCGACGAGGTCGCAACGGGAACGCCGACGGCGGCCGCGATCTCCTTCTGGAACAGCGAGAGGAAGCCGCAATTGGTGGTGATGGCTTCGGCGCCAAGCCGCACCAGATCCTTCGCCGCATCGATGAAATCAGGCAGCAGGCCGGCCGCGCCGTTCAGCACCACCTTCTCCGGCGACGCCCCGCTCACCACGCGATAGAGCACCGGGAACGGCCAGGTCGTGCCGTTGCCCATGTCGCCGGGGATACGGGGAAAGCGCGCTTCCAGCATCAGGATGCCGAGCGGCGCGCCATAGATGGCCTTGCCGCCACGGGCAATACGAGAAGGCGAGTTGGCTGGAGTGGTCATGATGCGATCTCAGAGGAAGCGATTGGGTGCGAACGGCGCAAGGGGAATCTCCGGCTCCTTGCCGCTCAGGAGCTGCGCGACGAGACGCCCGGTGCGGGCCGAACCGACCAGGCCGATATGGCCGTGGCCGAAGGCATAGACGATATCGCGCGAGGCGCGTGCGTAGCCGATGCAGGGACGGCCATCCGGCATGCTCGGCCGATGACCGAACCAGGTTTTGATGCGCGAGGCCGGAATGTCCTTCGGCAGCTTCGGGAACATGCTGAAGAGATGATCTCGCAGGATCTCGGCGCGCTTCCAGTTCGGCGCGGCCTCGAGGCCTGCGATCTCGACCGTGCCGGCGGCGCGCAGGCCCTTGTCGGTCCAGTTCACCACCATTTTTGCGTCCGACGCCATGATCGAGCTGCGCGGACCGGACTCCGGATGCGCGATCATGACGTGATAGCCGCGCTCGGTTTCGAGCGGCAGGGAATCGCCGACCGATGCCGTAAGCTGCTTCGAGCGGGCGCCGGCGGCGACAACCGCAGCGTCGCAAGGAATCTCGCCGGTCTCGGTGACGACGGCGACGAGCTTGTTGCCGTTGAGCTTCAGGCCGGTCGCCTTGGCGCGCACGAGCTCCACACCGCTCGCCAACGCATGATTGGCAAGCGCCGCGACATAAGCGCCGGGATCGCGGCAGCGGCCGGCCTCTTCCACCACCACGCCAAACGTATAGCGCGGATGCAGCTCAGGCTCGCGCTGGCGGATTTCGTCGGCATTGAGCTCCAGCCATTCGACGCCGACCTTCTTGCGCAGACGCCAGCCGAGATCGTTGTCAAAATTGCCGCGCGACGGGAACACATGCATCACGCCGTTACGCTCGACCAGTTCAGGGACGCCGGCTTCTTCCGCGAGCTTCCGGTGCAGCAGCGGAGCGTCCTTCAGGAGATCGCGCAGCGCGAACGCGGTCTTCTCGACCCGCGCCTCGGTCCAGCCCGAGAGCAGATACTTGATCAGCCAGGGCAACGCCTTCGGCAAGTAAGACCAGCGGATCGCGAGCGGCCCGAGCGGATCCATCAGATAGCCCGGCACCTTCTTCCAGACGCCAGGCTCCGCCGGCGGGATCACCGAGTGCGACGACAGCCAGCCGGCATTGCCATAGCTCGCCGCCTGTTCGCCACCGGGCTCACCGGGATCGATCAGCGTGACGCGATGACCTTCGCGCAGCGCCTCGATGGCGCTGATCACGCCGACCGCGCCGGCTCCGATGATGGCGACGTGGCGGCCTTCCGGCATGGCTTACGCCTTCACTGCTGGGGCAAAGTCCTTGCCGACCGAGATCGCGCGCGGATCGATGATGCAATGGAGGATCGAGGGCTTGCCCGAGGCGAGAGCGCGCTCGAACGCCGGCGCGAATTCCTCGGTGCGCTCGACGCGCTCGCCATGGCCGCCGAACGCCTTTGCGTACATCGCAAAATCCGGGTTCTTGAGCTGGGTGCCGACGACACGACCGGGATAGTCGCGCTCCTGGTGCATGCGGATGGTGCCGTATTGCGAATTGTCGACGACGATGACGACCAGGGCTGCGTCATACTGCACGGCGGTTGCGAATTCCTGGCCGTTCATCAGGAAGCAGCCATCGCCGGCAAACGCAATGACGGTGCGATCCGGATACTGCCGTTTGGCCAGCACCGCCGCCGGCACGCCATAGCCCATCGAGCCCGAGGTCGGCGCCAGCTGCGACGCAAAGCTGTGGAAGCGGTGATGGCGATGGATCCAGCCGGCATAGTTGCCGGCGCCGTTGCAGACGATCGCGTCCTTGGGCAGTCGATCGCGCAGCCAGGTCATGACCTGGCCATACTGGAACGTGCCCGGCAGCTCGCGTGCTTTCTCGGTCCAGGCGAGATAGTCCGCGTGCGCCTTGGCCGCCTCGCCCTTCCATGCAACCGCGCCAGCAGGCTTCAGCATCTCGACGGCCGCGGCGAACGCGGCCGGCGTCGCCTGGATCGCCAGCTCCGGCTGATAGATGCGACCGAGCTCTTCGGAGCCCGGATGCACGTGGATCAGCTTCTGCTGCGGCGTCGGAATATCGAACAGCGTGTAGGACGACGACGGCATCTCCGACATGCGGCCGCCGATCAGAAGAATGACATCGGCGTTGTCGATGCGCGCCTTCAGGCCCGGGCTCGGCCCGATGCCGAGATCGCCGGCATAATGCGAATGATCGGCGTCGATCAGCGACGCGCGGCGGAACGAGGTCGCAACCGGCAGGTCGAACCGCTCGGCAAAGCGCGCGATGCTCTTGGTTGCCTCATCGGTCCAGCGCGAGCCGCCGAGGATGACGATCGGCGCCTTGGCGCTTGCGAGCATGGCGCTGACACGCTCGATATCTGCTGGCGCGGGCCAGCTCACCGCCGGCTCGATGCGCATGGCATCGGCGACCGCCGCGGTTTCGGTCAGCATGTTCTCCGGCAGCGAGATCACGACAGGGCCCGGGCGGCCCTGCATGGCGACGCGGAAGGCGCGCGCGACCAGCTCAGGAATGCGGTCGGGACGATCGATCTCGACCGCCCATTTCGCCATGGTGCCGAACACCGCCTTGTAGTCGAGCTCCTGGAACGCCTCGCGCTCGCGCATGCCGGTGTCGACCTGGCCGACGAACAGGATCATCGGCGTCGAATCCTGCATCGCGATGTGGACGCCGTGGCTGGCATTGGTTGCGCCGGGACCGCGGGTGACGAAGCAGATGCCGGGCCGTCCCGTGAGCTTGCCATAGGCCTCCGCCATCATCGCCGCGCCACCTTCGGCGCGGCAGATCATGACGTCGATCGGGCTGTCATGCAGCGCATCGAGCGCTGCGAGATAGCTCTCGCCCGGCACGCAGGTGACGCGCTCGACGCCTTGGGCGACGAGCTGATCGATCAGGATCTGGCCCCCGGTGCGGGTGTTGCGAATGGTCATGACAGCTCCCTACAGGCTTTGGCGATGCGTTTTTGTTCCGAGGTGGCGTAGGATAGACGGACATGCAGCGCAAGACCAATGCAGCCAGCGCAAGGGGCATCGACACACATGTCAGCTGCGCGCGGCGATCGCGATCACTTCGATGCGGTAGGCGGAATCGGCAAGCTCGACCTTGCCGCAAGCGCGCGTCGGAGCATTGCCCGGCACGACCCAGCCATCATAGACCGCGTTCATGGCGTCGAAATCGTCCATGGTCCTAAGCCAGACCTGCACGCTGAGCAGGCGCGACTTGTCGGTGCCGGCACGCGCCAGCATATCGTCGACCTTCGCCAGCGCTTCGCGGGTCTGCTGGGTGATATCGGCGGTCTTGGTGTCCGCCACTTGTCCTGCGAGGAAGACGAGATCGCCGAACACGGAAGCGCGGCTGCGGCGGGCGTTCTGGTCGATGCGGGTGATGTCCGACATGGGATGTCCTTATTCTACTTGCCGGTCGCGATGATGCGGCGGCAGTGATCGAGCGCCGCGCCAATGAGATTGTCGCTCGCCTCGGGCGTGCGGAACGCCGAATGCGCCGACAGCGTCACGTTCGGCAGCTTTGTCAGGGGATGACCTGATGGCAGCGGCTCGACGGTGAAGACGTCGAGGCCGGCATGCGCGATGTGGCCCGAGCGCAGTGCATCGAGCATCGCGTCTTCGTCCACGACAGCGCCACGCGCGGTGTTGATCAGGATGCTGCCGGGCCGCATCTGCGCGATGCGCTCGCGCGACAGGAAGCCTTTGGTCTCGTCGTTGAGCAACAGGTGCAGCGAGATGACGTGGCTCTCCGCGAGCAGCTTCTCCAGCGAAACGAATTCGACGCCCGGATGCGTCTTCGGCGTCCTGTTCCAGGCGATCACCTTCATGCCGCAGCCCGCCGCCATGCGCGCGGCTTCCGCGGCGATGCCGCCGAACCCGATCAGGCCGAGCGTCTTGCCGGTGAGCTGCAAAGCATCGCGGCGCAGCCAATTGCCCTCGCGCATGCCGCGATCCATCTCGCCAAAACTCTTGGCAGACGCCCACATCAGCGCGATCGCGCATTCGGCGACCGCGGTGTCGCCATAACCCTTGATGGTGTGCACGGCGATGCCGCGCTCAGCGAGCTCGTCCGGATTCATGTAGCTGCGCGCGCCGGTACCGAGGAAGACGATATGCTTCAGCTTCGCGCATTTGGCCGCAATCGCCGTCGGCACCGCGGTGTGGTCGACGATCATGATCTCGACGCCGTCGAGCAGGCCGGGCAAATCGTCGGGCTTGATGGAGGGATTGCGGTTGATGCCGACCGGCAGATCCTGGGAGCGCAGCAGCTTGTCGGTCACCGCCGCCAGGGTGTCGTTTGCATCGACGAATAGAGCGCGCACAGGCCCCTCCTTCAGATCATAAAACAATTGCGTTCAGTCTTGTATTCAGAGTTGCATGCGATTGACAACCCCTGTCCTCGGGGAGTTTTACGCAATCCTGCCAAGATATTGGGCTCTTCCCTACTTTGCCGCACAAATGACCAGCAATATGAAATACCGTATTGCATTTTATCCTGAATACAGAAATAGTCCAGAGGACGGAGACGATCCGAGCCAAATTCGAGGAGGCAACTAGCCATGAATCGCAGGGACGCACTCACCACTGTTGCGCTGGCGGGCGCAGCGATTGCCGCGAGCAGCTCGGCCAAGGCCGACACCGCGCCGACCTCCACGCTCGATCGCATCAAGAAGAGCGGCGTGCTGCGGATCGCCGTCATCGTCGGCCAGGAGCCCTACTTCCACAAGGACCTCGCGACCAACGAGTGGTCGGGCGCCTGCATCGACATGGCCAACAACATCGCCAGCAAGCTCGGCGCCAAGGTCGAGACGCTGGAATCGACCTGGGGCAACCAGATCCTCGACCTCCAGGCCGACAAGGTCGATCTCACCTTCGCCGTGAACCCGACGCCGGAGCGGGCGCTGGTCATCGACTTCTCCACGCCGATCCTGGTGCACTCCTTCACCGTCATCACCAAGAAGGGCTTTGCCAAGCCGCAGACCTGGGCCGACCTCAACAAGCCCGAGGTCAGGATCTCCGTCGACATCGGCTCGACCCACGAGACGATCGCGCGCCGCTACTGCCCGAAGGCGACCATCCTCGGCTTCAAGGCGCGTGATGAGGCCATTCTCGCGGTATCCACCGGACGTGCCGACTGCAACGTCTCGCTCGCAGTGCTTTCGGTCGCGACCTTGAAGAAGAACCCGACACTCGGCGAGCTCGCCGTGCCGCGGCCGCTGCTGACGCTGCCGACCAACATGGGCATCCGCGCCGATAGCGATCGCCGCTACAAGGATTTCCTCAGCGCCTGGGCCGACTACAACCGCGCGATGGGCCAGACACGCGAATGGATGCTGAAGGGCTTTGAGGCAGTCGGCCTTGCCGCCGAAGATATTCCGAGCGAAGTGCAGTTCTGATCGTCCCCGATGTATGTCTGGGAGTTCGCGGCGCTCAAGCCGTATTGGGGCCTGATCGGACAAGGGCTCCTGGTCACCTTGTTCTACACGGTGACCACGGTGGTCGCGGGCCTCCTGATCGGACTGGTCGTCGGCATTTTGCGCACGACGGCGCCGCGCTGGGTCTCGGTGCCGCTGCGGCTCTATATCGAGGTGTTCCGCTGCACGCCGCTTTTGGTGCAGCTGGTCTGGATGTACTACGCCCTGCCTGTCCTGATCGGCGTCGACATGTCGCCGGCGATGGCCTGCTTCGTCGCGCTGTCGCTCTACGCCGGCTCGTTCTACGCCGAGATTTTCCGCGGCGGCATCGAAGCCGTTGATACGGGCCAATGGGAAGCCGGGCGCGCCATCGGCATGCGCCGCGGAAAAATCTTCCGCCGCATCGTGCTGCCGCAGGCCACCCAGGTGATGATCCCCTCCTTCATCAACCAGACCATCATGCAGCTCAAGAACACTTCGCTGGTGTCGGTGGTCGCGGTCGGCGATCTCCTCTATCAGGGCTCGGTAATCACCGCGACAAGCTACAAGCCGCTCGAGGTCTACACCATCGTTGCCGTGCTCTATTTCGTCGTACTGTTCCCGCTGACCCTGGTCGCCGACCAGATCGAAACGCGGATGGGCGCGCATCGATGAGCGCGAACGGCGCGACGCTGGTCGCCAACAACATCCACAAGGCGTTCGGCGACCATGAGGTGCTCAAGGGCGTCTCGCTCTCGGTCCAACGCGGCGAGGTGGTCACCCTGATCGGCGCCTCCGGCTCCGGCAAGTCGACCTTCCTGCGCTGCCTGAATCTGCTGGAAATGCCGCAGCAGGGCGAGCTTGCGATCGGCGCACATCGGTTCGCGTTCGGCAAAGGCCCTCGCGCGCCGAAGGACGCGCAACTGGCGCAGCTGCGCGAAAATGTCGGCATGGTGTTCCAGCACTTCAACCTGTTCCCGCACATGTCGGTGCTCGCCAACGTCACCGAGGGCCCGAGGCAGGTGAAGGGCATGGCGCGCACCGAAGCCGATGCGCTTGGCCGCGATCTCCTGGCAAAAGTCGGCCTCGCCGACAAGGCCGACGCCTTCCCGAGCCGCCTCTCAGGCGGCCAGAAGCAACGCGTCGCGATCGCGCGTGCGCTCGCGATGAAGCCCGAGGTGATGCTGTTCGACGAGCCGACCTCGGCACTCGATCCCGAGCTCGTCGGCGAAGTCCTCTCCGTCATCCGCAACCTTGCCGCCGAAGGCATGACCATGGTGCTGGTCACCCACGAAATGACCTTCGCCGCCGACGTCTCCACCCGCGTCGGCTTCATGAACGGCGGCATCATGGCCGAGATCGGCACGCCCGAGGAAACCATTCGCCAGCCGCGCAGCGAACGGCTGAAGGCATTCCTGAGCCGGTTTCACGAGACGCACTAGGAAGCGCGGTCGATTTGCGCACTCAGAATAAGGCAGCGTCGAAGGCCTGTCCGTAGATCATTGCGGCCACAAGTGAGACCAGCAGGCCCACTCCCGAGAAAATCACGAGGATCTTTAGAGTTTCGACATCAACGTTGGTTCTCGTCGCGCGGGATATTGCCTTTGCCAGTGCAGCCATCATCGCCAGCTCCGAGCCAGGCCCCGCGGTCGCGGGGCCTGACTTCATCTACCGTTGTTTGGCGCATTTGCGTGTGAAGCAGATTACAGGTGAGACTGCCGAGGCGGTCTTATCGGTCTTCGCTGAATACAGCATCAGGAAACGATCAGCCTGGTTGCCATAGAGTTTTCGCGCGGGAGCAACATAAGCCTCGAGTTGCTCATTCTGAGGCGCCTGAGCGGACATAAGCGCACGTCCACATCAGACTGCACGTTGGGGGGCTGCGGCGGCCGGGAGCAAGGGCCACGCCATCATTGCAAGTTCTACAACGCGGCGAAGCTCGCCAACAGTCGCGCCCGCTTGCGGTAAATTCAGTATGGCCTGCAACACACCGAGATAGTGCCAGGCCAATCCGTCGATGTCGGTTGCCGCCACCAATTCTCCACTTGCGACCGCCTCGCGCAAAATCTCGCCAAGGATCGCACGCTGCTTCCTAAGTCCCTGCCGCGTGACCGACTGGCTTGCCGGCGGCAGATCGACCATCTCGGCGCCAGATCGGGCCAGCAAGCATCCAGCCGGTCGCGCGGTCTTGCCCTCTCTGGGCAGGAATTCGAGCAACAGAGCTTCGAGCTGTTGGCGCCTCGTGTCACCTCGAACGGCGCCCATCCGCCGCACCACGCGGTCCACGTAAGTCGAAAGGACTTCCTGGAACAGCCCCTCCTTGTCCTGAAATCGCTTGTACACACTGGACCGCGACAAACCCATCGCTGTCGTCAGCTGATCAATTGACGAAGCCGAATAGCCGTGCCGCCAAAACACATCCATCGCGGAATTGATCACGGCATCGTCATCGAATTGGGGTTTTCCACTCATCGTATTCCCGCTTGACATCTTGGAACGATCGTTCCAAATATCTTGAACTGATCGTTCCAAGATACGAAAGGTTGTGTCAATGTTCAATCCCTCCCAGCCCAAGGCCGGCCATCCGCGCATTGCGGTCGCGGGAGCCACCGGACGCGTGGGCTCCTCCCTGATTTCGAAACTGGTCACCGAACCGGTTGAGCTTGTGGCGTTGACGCGCGGGCCGGACGCTGAACGCCTGCCGTCCGGGATCTCCGTTGCGACCGTGGACTTCGATGCGCGGTCAACCCTGGACCACGCGCTGCGCGGCGCCGACCGTCTGTTCCTCGCCCACGGCACGTCTCCCCGGCAGGTCGCCAACGAAATCGCGCTGATCGACGCAGCCGTGGCCGCCGGCGTGAGCCACATCGTGAAATTGTCCGTGTTGGGACCACCATCTCGGCTACATCCGTTCGACTGGCATATGCAAATCGAGGCGCATCTTGCGACCTGCGACGTGGGCTTCACGGTTTTGCGACCTTCGAGTTTCGTCGACATCCTGGCGCGGGCCGTCGCTCCGATCGTCAATGACACATGGGGCGGGGCAGCGGGCGACGGATTGGTCAATTTGATCGACACACGCGATGTCGCGGATTCCGCTTTCGCTGTCCTTCTCGACGATGCGCACGTCACTTCCCAGCGCGCCTATCACCTGACCGGGCCGGCCGCGGTGAGCATGCCTGAGATAGCAGATGCACTGTCCGGATTGCTTGGTCGCGCCGTCACATATCAGCATCGAAGCCCGGCGGAGCAGCGAGAGAAGCTGCTTGCTTCAGGGCTGAACGAATTTGTCGCCGACCTGCTGCTCGGCCTGGATCGTGCTTTCTATGAATCGGTGCTCGCTGAAACCACGACAACTGTTCGCGAGCTGACGGGCCACGCTCCGCGCCCGGCAACCGATTGGCTGAGCGACAACATCTCGCTGTTTCGAAAATAGCCCTAGCTCATGCAGCGTGTCATGAGGCCAACCTCGTGGTGCTGCTTTGCTAGCCTTTTGCAGCCCGCAACCGACGGCAGCCGGATCCACCCTTTCATGCGATGCAGTGATGGAATACCGGGAGGAAGCTATTGAGCACGACGTCGGGAGAGGCTGCACGTCGTTGGGTCAAACGGCGATAAGCCGGACTTGCTTGCGCAAGTCTGCTTTATCCTGAGACTCAACATCACGCGCACTAGTCCCGCGACACCCGCGGCGTCGACGGCGTCACGTTCGCGGGCGTGTGGAAATCGAGCCGCGCCCGGTTCTCCTCGCGCACGCCGGACTCGTCGCCGAACTCGACATATTTTTGCGCGTCCTGCTTCCAATGCGGCCACGGCGTCGCCGGAGTAGCGGGATCGCCGGTTCGCGCGAAGGCGATGAGCGTATCCATCATACGTTCGGACAGCGCGCGGTCGAACTCGGTCCAGACCCGCGTGGTGCGGAACTTGTTGAAAGCGTCCTGCGTCCCGAACCAGTAGGGCACGTCGGAGGTGTGGTAGGCGCCGATCTTCTGCGGGCTGTCGAAGAACTCGACACCGGGCGCGAAGGGATGCACGCGCGAGAACATGTACATGTAGAACGGAGCCTTGCCGGTCTTCTCTTGCGCGACGGCCCAGTTGCGCGTGCCGATCTCGACCAGTCCCTCGCGTGCGGCAAGCAGGCCCATGGCCTTTGCCTCACCATCGGTCTTCGCCGGATAGAGCGCGAGGAAGCGATCGGCCAGGTCGCCATAAAGCTTTCGCGCAGCCGCGACATAGGCTTCGAGCGTCCCGGCGGTACGCAGATCATTCGAGCTTTCGTCGCTGGTGAAGCCGGCGACGGTCGCGACATCGTTCTGCTTCCCGGCCGCAAAAATGTTCGGAACGGTATCAGGCAGCACATAACCATCGATATCGGGCGTAACGGAAATCGTGCCGGCGCAACCGAGCTGGCAGTCCTTCTGCACCGCCAAGATCTTGTCGGCCTGGATCGACCGCATCTCGGCGAGCGACGATGCGCCGAGCGCAGACTGTACTTCGAGGCCGATTTTCTCGGCGGCCGGCAGCGCCGGGAATTTGAAGCGGTTATCGAACATGCTGAGGCTCATCGCAAAGCCGCGATTGAACAGGCCCTTTGCCAGCGGGCTCGCCTCTAATGCGGACACCGACATGGCGCCAGCCGACTGCCCGGTGATGGTGACGTTGTCGGGATCGCCGCCGAATTGCGCAATGTTGCGCTTGACCCATTGCAGCGCCGCGACCTGATCCATCAGGCCGTAATTGCCGGAGGCGTGGTTGGGCGATTCCGCGGTCAGCTCGGGATGGGCAAGATTGCCCAAGATGCCGACGCGATAATTGAAGCTGACGAAGACCGTGCCCTTCTTCGCGACGGCCTCGCCGTCATACATCGCCATGCCGCTCGAGCCGAGCGTGAAGCCGCCGCCATAGATCCAGACCACGACGGGCAGCTTCGCGCCCGGTTTCGCGTCGGCGCTCGCCCAGATGTTCAGATAGAGGCAGTTCTCGCTGGTCGCCTCCTCACCGAAATAATGATTGAGATTGTGCCGGCGCAGCACCTGGATGCATTCCGGTGCCAGCCGGTCAGCGTGATAGACGCCCTTCCACGCCTCGACCCTTTCGGGCGCGCGCCAGCGGAGATCGCTGAGCGGCGGTGCGGCAAAGGGAATGCCAAAATAAGCTTTCACACCCGACGACAAGACCTTGCCGGAGACGGCGCCGGAATCGATGCTGACGGGATCGCCGGGAACGGGTGTCGCGACGATCTGCGCGGTGACGGGCGAAGCTGCCAGTATCGCGAACGCGCCAAGGAGCGAGATGACCGAACCGCGCACGGCGTTCGTGTTCAGGATGCTCATCCGGCCTCCCTCATTTTCTTCTTATCATTGTTGCTCAGGCCGAGCTCGGCCCAAATGCGAGAGCGCGCGCCTTCCTTCAGCGGCACAATATGAAACGGCTGGGCGAAGATTGCCAGCGGCTCCTTGGCCAGCTCGAACCGCGGCCAGGCTTCGGCAACATCCGGCACGCCTGATGTCACGAAGCGCAACAGGTTCGTCTGGAACCGCGCCGCGACATCGATGTCGGCCGGCGTCATCGGTCCGCCCTTGCGCTTCAGGATCGGGCGATCGATGAAATTTGGCAGATGCGCCCACAGGCAGGCGTTGTCGGCGCCATGGGTCGGCCCCTGCGACTGGAACGGTTCCAGCGCCGGGCGATGGTCGAACCGGCTCAGCCATACCGCACCACCGACTGCCGCGTGATGCCGGGCGAGGTCGGCCATCGGGCGATGCCAGAATGCATCCGAGAGCAGCGCTTCGTAGGGATCCTCGTCGACACGCGCTGTAGCGCGGTAGTAAGCGAGCAGGCGCTCCCAGCCGGCATCGCCGAAAGCGGCACGCACGTTCCGCTCGGTGGTGCGGATCATCGCTGCCGGCGGGGTGCTCTTCAAGAACATCACCATCTCGTCGCGGCAGGAGCCGAGCCAGAGCGGAATGTCGCGCAAGGCTCCGTCGGCAAAGACCTCGCGCGGCTCACGCGGGATCACGGTGCCATCGAGCACCGGGCCGTAAACGGTGCCTGAGGCGGTCTCGTCCGCGAGCCTGCGGCCGACTTTCTCGACCGCCGAGAAAAGCTGCTGCAGCGGCACGGACGCGATCGCACTGGTGTCGTGCTCAAGCTCGAGTTCGGCCAGCACACGGCGCGTGACATCGTCGGCATGATCGGCGCCCATGATGTTCCGCCCGGGCGCACTGAGCGCAAGAGCACGGATGAACTTGCCTTTCGCTTGCTTCAGAGTTGCGAGCGCAATCACCATCGACGCGCCGGCCGACTGGCCCGACAACGTCACAGCATCCGGATCGCCGCCGAAATTGGCGATGTTGGCGTGCACCCAATCGAGCGCGGCGAGCGTATCCGACATCGCAAGGTTGTTGGCCTCGTCCAATCCGTGGCGATGCAGTTGCAGGAAGCCGAGCGGCCCCAGCCGGTAATTGATAGTGACGATGACGGCCGGGCCGTGCGCGGCGAGGAAAGCGCCGTCATAGTCGGCGCCGCCGCCGGTGACGAAGGCACCGCCATGGATGAAGAACAGCACCGGCAGCGGGCGATCGGCCCCTGCCGGCGTCCAAATGTTCAAGCTGAGGCAGGACTCCGCATCGGCCTGATCGAGATGCCCGGGCTGCGGCGCATAAGCGCCGTAGTCCGTGCATTGGCGCGGTTCGGTCCACGCGGGCGGCGGCGTTGCCCTGACAAAGCGCCTGGCGATCGCGAACGGCACGCCCTTGAAGGCGCGGACGCCAGCCTGCTCGGCGCCGACGATGGGACCACGCGTGGTCGGAACTGCATTGGTCAGCATGAGCTCGTTACCCTGTCTTCGCTCAAGCGCGCCGCTTGCCGAGATCGGCGATGTCGACGGTGTGGGTTTCACGCGCGGTTGCCGCGGCGGCGGCCGAGATCACGCAGCAGCAGGCGACGAAGGTCGCAACCGGAATCCAGCCGTTCGGTCCGTCGCCGACCAGGCTCGCGCTCACCAGCGGCGTGAAGCCGGCGGCGAGAAAGCCGAGCTGGGTGCCGATCGCCGTGCCGGAATAGCGCACCCGCGCCTCGAACATCTCGGCGTAGAACGACGGCCAGATCGCGTTCGGCGCAGAATAGACAATGTACAGGCCAATCCCAGCGGCAAAGATCGCGGGCGTGCTGCCCGACGTCACCAGCATGAAATAGGGGAACAACAGCACCGCACAGCCGAGCACTCCGCCGATGAACACCGGCTTGCGGCCGATCTTGTCGGCGAGCAAGGCCCACAGCGGCTGAGCGACCAGCGCCACAACATTGCCCAGCACGCCGGCCCACAGCATGGTCGAACGCGCCACGCCGAATTTGCTCGTGGCATAGCCGAGCGCGAACACGGCCACCAGGGTGCTGACCGTTGCTATCAGCGCGCAGGCGATCACGCGCAGCACGTCGGGCCAGTAGTCGCGCAATAACGTGACAATCGGGAAACGCGCAACTAGAGCCTTGTCCTTGATGTCAGCGAATACCGGCGTTTCCGGCATGGTCCGCCGCACCAGATAGGCCACCAGCAGCACCAGCGCGGAGAGCAGGAACGGAATGCGCCAGCCCCAGCTCAGCAATTGATCTTCGGGCATGCTGGCGATGGGAATGAACACCAGCGTCGCCAGGATCGCGCCGGCCTGCGTCCCGCTCAAGGTCCAGCTCGTGAAGAAAGCGCGGTTGGAATTGGCAGAATGCTCCAGCGTCAGCGAGTTCGCCCCGCTCTGCTCGCCGGCGGCCGACAGGCCCTGCAACAGGCGCAGCAGCGTCAGGATGACCGGCGCGGCATTGCCGATCGTCTTGGCATCCGGCAACAAGCCGATCGCAAGCGTCGAGACGCCCATCACCACCAGCGTGAACAACAGCACCGTCTTGCGGCCGATGCGGTCGCCGAAATGGCCGAGGATGACGGCGCCGACGGGCCGCGCGATGTAGCCGATACCAAACGACAGCAACGCAAGAAGCGTTCCGGTCGACGGATCGACATTGGCGAAGAACACTTTTGGAAAGATCAGCGCGGCTGCGGTGCCGTAGATGAAGAAGTCGTAGTATTCGAGCATGCTGCCGACAAAGCTGACGAGCGCGGCGCGCTTCGGCAGCATGCCAGGTGTGGCCTCCGCGGTGGACGGCGCGTGCAGCGATGCGATTGAGGTCGAGCTCATGAAATTCCTCCCCGTGTGCAATGTCGGTCGCGGCTCG
The DNA here is from genome assembly GCF_000938255.1 of Bradyrhizobium sp. LTSP849. Classification (GTDB taxonomy): domain Bacteria; phylum Pseudomonadota; class Alphaproteobacteria; order Rhizobiales; family Xanthobacteraceae; genus Bradyrhizobium. Next base: position 264,247 of record NZ_JYMR01000052.1, read on the forward strand.
CGTCACGCCGTCCGGCCGCGCGCGAGCTTTTTGGTTTTGGTTGCCGCAACCTTTGTTCGGAGAATAATGTACGAACTAGTACGTTTATGCAAGACAGCATCGAAAGATGCCGGATTGGGCGAAATTTGCCTTCACCTTCAAGGTGATCCATAGAAATCGACGGGAGAAACAGTGATGCTCAAGCGCATGCCACCCCCATCGAAGCGCACCAACGACCCCGAGCGCACCAAGCGCGACATCCTCGAAGTGGCGATGCAGGAATTCGCCTCGGAGGGCTATTCCGGCGCCCGCGTCGATGCCATCGCGGCGCGGACCCGTACCTCGAAGCGGATGATCTATTATTATTTCGGCGGCAAGGAGCAGCTCTACCTCGCGGTACTGGAAGAGGCCTATCGCAGCATCCGCGCGCTGGAGGACCAGCTCGATATCGGAAGCTGCGACGCGCGCGAAGGCCTGCGCCGGCTGATCGAGGCGACCTTCGACCACGACGAGCGCAATCCGAACTTCATCCGCCTCGTCAGCATCGAGAATATCCACCACGGCAAGCATCTGAAGCAGAATTTGCAACTGCGTCAGCTCAACGCCAGCGTGATCGCGACGCTCGATGGCATCCTCAAGCGCGGCCGCACGGAAGGTGCCTTCCGCGACGACGTCGACGCCATCGATCTGCATCTGGCCATCTCCTCCTACTGCTTCTTCCGCGTCGCCAATCGCCACACCTTCGGCGCCCTGTTCGACCGCGATCTCAGCGAGCCCAAGGTGCTGGCGAAGAGCAGGACGCAGATCGTGGAGATGATCTTGGCGTGGCTGGCGAAGGCGTGAGGCGGCGGTGCGCGACTGCGGCCAAACACTCGCTGTCGTCCCGGCGAAGGCCGGGACCCATACCGCGAGGTCTCTCCGTGGAGATCGATCGCAGTACCGAACGACGAATCTTCGCCAAACCCGACCCTGTGGTTATGGGTCCCGGCCTTCGCCGGGACGACGTCGGGGAGACATTTGCGCGCAACTGCTTTAGCGCCGTCATTGCGAACGCAGCTACGCACCGAGCTGCCCCATGATGCATTTATCTGCCTGTTTTGCCCGACGGTTCAAGTCGGAATTCGGAAACACCGTAACTTATTGTTTCCGTTCGCGTCGGCTACTGTGCATGGGGTTGTTTTCGACTTTTTTGTTGGAGCGCCCTCACCCGGCCTTTTTCTGCCGCGCGCTCGCCAGCAGCACCAGCATGAAGGACGCCGCCGTCATCAGCGTCGAGATCGCGGCAATCGTCGGGTCGATCTCGTCGCGCAGCGCAGTGAACATGCGCTTGGTCAGCGGCTGATACTGGCCGCCGGATATGAACAATGCGACGATGGTCTCGTCCATCGCCGAGATGAAGGCGAAGATGCCGCCTGCGACCACGCTGGACTTGATTTGCGGCAGCGTCACCGCGAAGAAGCTGCGTAGGCGGTTCATGCCGAGGCTGCGCGCCACCATCTCTTGCGCCGGATCGAAGCTTTGCATGCCCGCCAGCACCGAGATGACGACGTAGGGCAATCCCAGCATCACGTTCGCCAGCACGAGGCCCGGCAGGGTCGCGACCAGCCCGACCTTGGCATAGACAAAGAAGATGCCGACCGCCGTGATGATGATCGGCACCACCAGCGGCAACAGCAGCGCCATGTGAATGACGCGCATGATGCGCAGCTTCGATTGGCTGATGGCATAGGCGGCCGCGACACCCAGCGGGGTCGCGATCACGACCGTCAGGAACGCGACCGTCAGCGTCACCCGCGTCGCCTGCATCCAGGCCGGGTTCGAAAAATACTGCTGATACCAGCGCAGCGAGAAGGACGGCGGCGGGAAGGTCAGGAAGCGCGCGCTGGAGAACGAAATCGGCGCGATGATCAGCACCGGCAGGATCAGATAGATCAGCACCAGCGTGCTGATCACATGAAGCGCAATCCGTGCGGGCGATACGCGCGTCATTTCTGCCCCAAGATGCGATCGAGCGAGATGAAGCGGCTGACGGCGGCGAAGATCAGCAGCACGCTCAGGAGCAGCACCACCGCGACTGCGCTCGCCGCGCCGAACTGGTTGTAGAGTTCGACATTGCGGCTCACCAGCATCGACACCATCACCGTGCGGCCGCCGCCGAGCAATTCCGGCGTGATGTAGAAGCCGAGGCAGAGCACGAACACCATGGTGCAACCCGCGAGCACGCCCGGCAGCGACAGCGGCAGGAACACGCGCATGAACGTGAGCGACGGGCTCGCACCAAGGCTGGCGCCGGCCTGCATCAGATCGCCCGGGATCTTCTGCATGGTGGCGTAGAGCGGCAGCACCATGAAGGGCAGCAGGATATGCACCGTCGCGACCACCGTGCCAAACGTGTTGTGCACCAGTGCGAGCGGCTCGGAGATCACATCGAGATAACGCAGAAGCTGGTTGATCACGCCAGTGCGCTGGAGCAGCGCCAGCCATGCATAGGCGCGCACCAGCACGCTGGTCCAGAACGGCAGCACGACCAGTGCCAGGATGAGGATGCTCCATCCTTTCGGCACGGAATTGGCGAGATAGGCCACGGGATAACCGAGCAGCAATGCGATCACGGTGACCGCGAGGCTGATCTCGAAGGTCAGCGCAAAACTGCGCCAATAGATGTCCTCGGTGAAGATGCGGCGATAGTTCTCCAGCGTGAAGCCGTCGTGGTAGATCGACTGCCAGGCGAGCCAGCCGACCGGCAGCACGATCAGAGCCAGGATCACCAGCAGCGCCGGCGACACCAAAGCCAGCATCAGCCCGTGCTCACGGCGCTGATGCTTTTGCGATGAATCCGGCATGGATGTCGTCAACGCTGCCTCGCTTCGCTTACTTCTGCATGAACGATGCCCAGCGCTTCTCCGCCGCCTCGCCCGCCGGCGACGACCACCAGGCGTAGGACATCAAAGCCTGCTTGGCCGCGTTCGCAGGCTCGCTCGGCAATTGCGCGGCACGCTCGGGCTTGATCACGCCAGTGTCGAACGCCTTCGGGTTGCCCGGGCCGTAGTCGATGTTGAGCGGCAGATTGGCCTGGTGCACGGGATCGACGGCCTCGTTGAGGAATTTCACCGCGGTGTCGAGGTTCGGCGCACCCTTGAGGATACAGAGCGAGGTGCTCTGCAGGATGCCCTGGTTGTAGGTGAAGGAAACCTTGGCGCCTTCCTTGGCGACCGCGCTGACCCGGCCGTTCCAGGCCATCTCCATGTCGACCTCGCCGTCATTGAGAAGCTGCGCCGACTGCGCGCCCGAGGTCCACCACACCGTGATGCTCGGCTTGATCTCTTCCAGCTTCTTGAAGGCGCGATCGACATCGAGCGGATAGAGCTTGTCCGGCGCGACGCCGTCGGCCATCAACGCGGCCTCCAGCGTGGCGATCGGATGGTTGCGCAGCGCGCGGCGGCCGGGGAATTTCTTCACGTCCCAGAAGTCGACCCAGCTGTTCGGCGCATCCTTCGGGAACGTCTTCTGGCTATAGGCCAGCACGCTAGAATAGAACTCGTACGAGACGGAGTAAGGGCTGCGATAGGTCTCCGGCATCGCAGCCGCGTTCGGGATTTTTGAGAAGTCGAGTTTTTCGATCAGCCCCTGCTCGCCGCCGCGCAGGCAGTAGCCGGTCGGGGTGTCGACGACGTCCCAGATCGGCTTGCCGCTGCCGACCTGGGTCTTGATCGCAGGCCAGGCATCGGGAATGGAATCCTGGTTGATGGTGATGCCGAGCTTCTTCGCGGAGGGATCGAGGATCGCCACCGTCTGCGCCTGCTGATAAGCGCCGCCTTGCGAGACGAACGTGATCTGCTCGGCAGCGGCGGCGATGCCGGCCGTTGCCAACAATCCGAGCGATCCGCCCAACACAGCGTAGCCATATCTGAAGTGCCGTTTCGTCATCCTCGCCTCCTCTATCGCCAAAACAATGTCATTGACCGATCGCATCGAGAAACTGGTACCAGCCGGCGACCATGCGCACGGCAGGCTCGCGCAACGGATAGAACGGAATGGATTTCAGACGCCGCGCGTCGAGCAGACCAACGTCGGGCGTCTCGCCGCGCACGAAGGCAGCGAGATAGCGGCCCATCAGGCTCGACATCGCCACGCCGGCACCGTTGTAGCCCATCGAGAACAGGGTGCGGTCGTCGAGCCGGCCGATATGCGGCACCGAGTCCAGCGTCATGCCGACCAGGCCCGACCATTTGTACGCGAGCCGCAGGTCGGCGAGATCGGGGAAGATGCCGACCATCGCTTTGCGGAGAGCGTCGAAGGCGGATTCGGAGTCCTGCTTGCCGAAAGCGCCGCGGCCGCCAAAGATCACGCGGTTGTCGACCATGCGGAACCAGCGCATCATGCGCTTGGTCTCGGTGTAGGTGCGTCCCGTCGGCATCAGTTTTCCGGCGAGATTGCGCGGCAGCTTGTCGGTCGCGATGATGGCGCTGCGGAACGGAATCAGCGTGCGCTGGAGATACGCGGTCGCGCCGGTGAGATCGGAATAACTATTGGTGGCGATGATCGCCTGTTTGGCTCGCACCGCGCCTTGCGGCGTTTCGGCAACGATGCCGTCCTGCTCACGCCGGAGCTTTACGACCGGCGATTCCTGGAAAATGGAGACGCCGCGACGCGCCACGCCGTCGGCGAGACCGCGCAGATAGTTCAGCGGATGAATGCCGCCCGAGCCGGGATTGAGCACGCCGCCGACGAAGATATCCGAGCCGGTCTCGTCGCGCACCTCGCGCTTGTCGAGAATGCGGACCTCCGCATCGCCCATCTCGCGCTTCATCCAACTGGCCTCGTCGATCGCGGCTTTCAGCGTGGTCTCGTTGTGCGCGGCCTTGACCTGCCCGGCGCGGGTGAGCTGCGCACTGGTGATGCCGAACTCGGAGACGAGCTCCTCGACGATGTCAGTTGATTCATGCGCGATCTCGTACATGCGCCGCGCCATGGCGCGGCCATGCACGGCATCGACCTCGCGGAACGAGAGGCGGAATTTTGCGGTGGTCACCCCGCCATTGCGGCCGCTTGCGCCCCAGCCGGGGCGATTAGCTTCGAGCACAATTGGCGACAGCCCGCTCTTGGCGATGTGGTGCGCGGCGGACAGGCCGGTATAGCCCGCACCGATGATCACCACATCTGCCTGCTGTTCGCCCGACAGGACCGGAAACGCGCGCGCCGGCTCCGCCGTGGCAGCCCACAGCGAGTTGGCCGATGGCAATGCGCTCCAGTCCCGTGTCATGCCCGCGTTCATCCCTTACGCCGGCCCAATCGCCGCGTCGGCAAGCGCCTTCAAGGTCGGGAAATGGAAGTCCGGCTTGGTCAGCGTCTCGACGGCCGGCGTGCCGCCGAAGCCGGCCATGCCCTGGCGCCGCTCGATCCAGCACACTTTGTAGCCGAGCTTGCGCGCGATCCCGATATCGTGGTGCTGGCTTTGCGCGACATGCAAGATGTCGGACTGCTTGTAGCCGAAGGCGGACTGGCGGCCCTTGTTGTAGGCGAAGAATTCCGGATTGGGTTTTGCAACGCCAGTCTCGTCGGCACACACCGTGTCGTCGAAGGGATCGCCGAGCGCGTGCGCATAACAGGACAGCGCGACGCGGTCGGCATTGGTCATCGCGACCAGGCGGAATTTCGTGCGCAGGCGCTTCAGAGCCTCGACCGAATCCGGGAATGGTCCCCAGCGCAGCACCGAAAGCTGGAACACGTCGCAGGACGCGTCGTCAGACGGCAACCCGAGCTCCTTGGCGAGATAGCGGTAGACATGGAACATCACCTCGCTCGAGCGTTCATGGTGCTGGTCGCGGCCGCGCTTATAGGATTCGAAAATCTTGTCGTCGCTGAGCTCGGCCGGTGTCTTGCCGGAGATCCTGCGCACTGCGGAGAGCACGCCGGTCTCGAAATCGATCAAGGTGCCGACGACGTCGAAGGTGAGGACCTTGAAATTGCTGAACGAGGCTATTGACGACATTTTTCTTCTCTCGGTTTGGACAAGGCTGGGTTCAGTCCCCCGCCCTGGGGACGACGATGGTGTCCTCGGGGTGAAGGGTAACGGTGAGGCTGCCGCCCACCGGCGGAATGCGGTGATAGGCCTGGTGATGACTCGGCTGGCGCAGGCTGAGCGCGGTTCCGTCGGGAAGCGCCAGGAAGATGCGCAGGCTCTCGCCCTGATAAACGATGTCGCTCACCGTGCCGGTGAGACGGTTGCAAGCGGCATCGCCGGCACCGTCCTCGATCAGAAGCTTTTCGCTGTGCACAGCGAGCATCAAGGCGTCGCCGTCGGGAATCGCACGGGCGCTGCGCAGAAGCGCATTGCCGAGCGCGACGCTGGAGGCATCGACGCGGCGGACCGGCAGCATCGTCGCCTCGCCAATAAAACTCGCAACAAAAGAATCGGCGGGATGATCGTGCAGGCGCGCGGGTTCATCGATCTGGATCAGGCGGCCATCCTTCATCACGGCGACGCGGTCACTCATGGTCAGCGCCTCGCGCTGGTCGTGGGTGACGTAGATGATGGTGGCGCCGATGCGCTTGTGCAGCGCGCGCAGCTCGATCTGCATGGATTCGCGCAGTTGCTTGTCGAGCGCCGACAGCGGCTCGTCCATCAGGATCAGGCGCGGCTCGAAGATCATGGCGCGCGCCAGCGCGACGCGTTGGCGCTGGCCGCCGGAGAGCTGCGCGATGCCGCGTTCCTCGTAGCCGGCAAGGCCGACCATCGAAAGTGCGGCGCGTACCTTGTCGGGCCATACCGCTTTGGGCAGGCGGCGTGCGCGCAACGGAAAGGCAACGTTGTCGCCGACGCTCATATGCGGGAACAGCGCGTAGTTCTGGAAGACAACGCCGATGTCGCGCTTGTGCGGCGGCATCCAGGTGACGTCGCGGCCGCCGAACAGGATTGTGCCGGACGTCGGCAGGATGAAGCCGCCCAGGATGCCGAGCAGCGTGGTCTTGCCGGAACCGGAGGGGCCGAGCAACGAGACGAACTCGCCGGCGCCGACATTGAGGGACACGTCATCGAGGGCGCGAACTGCGCCGTAAGCCTTGCTCGCGGACCTGATCTCGACGCTTTCCGCTCGTTTGTCCAACGATCGACCCCGTCTCGTGTCCTGCAACAGCGTGCCTCGCTGCGCGCCATAAGCCTGCTTTATAGACAGGGTTTTAGAGCACTCACGCTTGGAGCGTGCGCCGCACCAAATCTTCGCTCAAAAACCCTGCGTTTAGGCTGTCATGCCAATGACACCAGACTTAGCAAAACTCGGCAATTGCCAAATTCTTACCAGCCTCATAACATGGCGTTATGCCTGAGTTGCGCCGGATGCTGCCCTCCAGTAACGCCCTGTTCGTCTTCGACGCCGCGGCGCGCAACGGCAGTTTCACTGCAGCCGCAGCCGAGCTGAACGTAACGCAGCCCGCAGTGAGCCGGATGCTCGGCCAGTTCGAGGAGCATCTCGGCGTACGCCTGTTCGATCGCAAAGCGGGACGCGCGGTGCTGACCGAGGAAGGCGAGCTGCTCTATCGTCGCGTACTCGACGGCTTTCGCAGCATCGAGACCGGGCTGGTCGAGATTGAACGGCGCCGCAAGGGGACCGAAACGGTGACACTGTCGGTCTCCTCCGCTTTCACCACGCACTGGCTGATGCCGCGCATCGACAAGCTCCAGCGGCAGTTTCCGCGGGTCGATTTGCGATTTCAGCTGATCTCCGGCGCACTGCGCGGGCCGGTGGAGAATGTAGATCTCGGCATGCGCTTCCGCGACCGCGAAGAGCCGTCCTCCGGCGGCACGCTGATCATGAAGGAAGTCATGTTGCCGGTGTGCAGCCCGGCCTATCTCGGCGAGTCCGAGCCGGCCGAAGGCAACACCATCATTCGCCTCGCCGAGACGCCGGGCGACTGGGCCGCGGACTATGCGTCGCTTCTCACCGGGCGCCGCGGCGCGGCCAAGGCGCTGAGCTTCACCGACTATGCCGTCGTGGTGCAGGCTGCACTCCTCGGCCAGGGCATCGCGCTGGGCTGGTTGACGGTCGCCTCGCACTGGCTTCTGACCGGCGCGCTGGTGCCGGCGTCGGAAACGCTCACCACCACGCAGCGCATCTGCGAATTCCTGCCGCCGCGCAACCGGCCGATGCGCCCCATCGCTGCCGAGATCCGCGACTGGATCCTCGCGCAGATGCAAAGCGAGATCGCGGCGATCGACCGGCTCTATCCAAAACTCGGCGCGATGACCGCCTGCTATTGAAGCGCAGTCGCGCCGTCAGCTCGCATCCAACGGCCATTTCGGACGCTTTATCTTGCGATACGGCAACGAGGTGATGTCGCGCGCCACCACGCCGGGCACGTCGACCATGATGACCTTCGCAGCGATCGGCTCGAAGGACGCGCGGAAATGCTGGGATGACTTGACCACGACGATCTTGCGCTGCGCGGGATCAACCCCGAGCTGAGTAAAGAGATCGACGCCGAAGGCTTGGCAGCGGAAGGTCGAAAGCACGACCTCGACGCCGTTGCACGATACAAGCGCGCAGTCGCCAAGCTTCGCCGGCGTTCCCGCAAGTCCCGTCATGACCATGTCCGGCTTGAGCGCGCGTATCTCCCAGACGGCATCGACGGGATCGCCGGACAGCGGCCCGATCTTGCCGCCGATGCGCAGGCCCAGGCGCGCGCCGACACCGGCATCGAAGGCAATCCGCACCGTGCCCGGATCCCATAGCGGCCCGAGACAGGCGCTCGCGACGTTGCGGTCGATGAGGCGCCGCAAGATATAGGTCGAATCGCCTGGCGCGCCGCCGCCGGGATTGTCGTTGCCGTCGCCGAGCACCACCGTACCGTTCGTGACCACCGCCGCATCGAGCGCGGCATCGACGCCGATCAGGGGCTCGACGAGCGCGTCGCGCAAGTCGCACAGTTCGCGCGCCAGGCGTTGCGCCACCTCTTTCCCCCGCGCGCCATCGGGATCAACCGCGGCGTCGCTGTAGACGAGCATCTTGGTGCCCATGTCCGGCACGTCGCCCCAGGAGAAGCCGTGCACGATCGAGACGGAGACAATGCCGTCCTTGCCCTCGAGCGCGCGCACGCGGTTCACAAAGCTCTTTCCCGGCTCACGCGTGGTGTGCAGCGTCGCGATCATTCCGGTGTCGACGACCGCGACGTTGAGCTTGAGGCGCTTCTCGGCCAGCGCCGTGCAGAACTGGACAAGCTCCCTCGCCCGCTCCAAAATATCCGTGTGCGGGTACTCCTTCCAGCAGATCAGGAGATCGGCATTCCCGACCATCGCGTCGCTGAGATGGGTATGCGGGTCGAGCGTGCCGCCCACGACCGCATCGGGTCCGACGATCTGCCGGACGCGCGCCAGGAGGTCTCCCTCGCAATCATCATAGCCGTCGGCGACCATGGCGCCGTGCATGCCGAGCAGGACCATGTCGACGGGAAGCGCGGCCTTGAGGTCCGCAAGAAGCTGGTCGCGCAGGCTCTCAAAGGCCGCACGCGTCACGATGCCGTTTGGCACGGCCGCCGCCACCAGCCCCTCGATCAGCGTCCAGCCGCGAGAAGGCCCGACCTCGCGCGCGGCCCAAAGCGGGCCGCCGTGCATCTGCATCCTGTCGGGATGCTGCCCGGCCGGATAGTAGGCACGCTCGTGGAATGCCGACACGCCCGTCGGCATCGGCGCAAAGGTATTGGTCTCGGTGGCAAGGGCGGCGGAAAAGACGCGCATCGAAGGTCACTTCTTCCTGATATCGGCCGGATTATCGGGTCTCGCTTTGTTGCTTGCCATGATGAAACATGCGCCTATTCGTTGCTAGATGAGCAACAATCGACGATCCGCCGGACGCTCTGCCCCCGACAGCCGGCAACTGGACTGCTTTCGGGAGGTGATGGCGACCGGGTCGATCCGGGCAGCGGCTGACGCCCTCAACGTTGAGCCGTCCGTCGTCAGCCGCCACATTGCGCGCCTTTCGGCCGATCTCGGCGTGGCGCTGTTCGAGCGACGCGGACGCGGCGTCATTCCCACCGAAGCGGCCCAGATCGTGCTCGCCTATTGCCGGGAGAGGACGGCGAGCGACGATACACTGCGCAGCCGGCTTGACGACTTGCGCGGCCTGAAGCGCGGCACCTTGCAGGTCATGGCCGGCGACGGCTTCGCCGAGGCGGTGATGGACCGTTTGCTCCCGGCGTTCTGCCGGCGCTATCCGGGCATTGACGTGACCCTGCGGGCCGGCAGCGCCAGGGACATCGTGCGGGCGATCGCCGAAGACGATTGCCACGTCGGCTTCACGCTCTCCGCGCCGCCGCATGCTTCCGTGCGCGTCTTTCGCGAGCGGCCGCGGCCGCTGCGACTGGTTGCAAAAGCCGGCCACCCAATCGCCGCGCTGCGCGAGCCCGTCCGGCTCTCGGCGCTTGCGAGCCACGCCGTCGCGCTCGCCATGCCCGGCGCCGGCCTGCATGCGCTCGTCCAGACGGCGACCGAGAGAGAAGGCGTGACGATTTCCGCGAGCTTCACGGCGGACCGCGCCGCGACGCTGCGCCGCTACGCGCTGGCCGGCCTCGGCGTGACCTTCCTGTCCGAACGCATGATCGCGCGCGAACTCGCCCAGGGCACGCTGGTCGCCCGGCGGACGACGAGCAAGGTGCTGGAGAACAGCCGCGCACAGGTCCTGGTCCGCGCCGGCCGCACGCTTTCCGCCCCACTTCGGGCGCTGCTTGCCGAGGTCAAGCTGATCGACGCCGTGCTCTAGCTGCTGCTATTGATGCGTGATTGCGCGGATCGCGCCGCGCAGCTCGGCGAGGCCGCGCAAGCGGCCGATCGCGGTGTAGCCGGGATTGGTGCGCTTGGTGGCGGCAAGATCATCCAGCATGCGATGGCCGTGATCGGGCCGAAAGACGATCTGCTTGTCTGGCGAACGCCGCGCGTTCTCCTTCAGCAGCGCTTTCAGCACCGCAACCATGTCGACGTCGCCGTCGAGATGATCGGACTCGTAGAAGGACAGGCCGTCGGCCTCGCGCTTGGTTGCGCGCAGATGTGCGAAGGCGATACGCGGGCCGAAGCGCTCGGCCATCGCGGGTAGGTTGTTCTCGGCACGCACGCCGAGCGAGCCCGTGCACAGGCAGATGCCGTTGGCCTTGGACGGCACGGCGTCGAACAGCGCCTGATAATCGTCGGCCGTGGAGGCGACCCGTGGCAGGCCGAACAGCGGCCGCGGCGGATCATCGGGGTGCAGCGTCAGGGACACGCCAAGTTGCTCGGCGATGGGTGCGACGCGGCCTAGAAATTCGGCAAGATGCTGGCGCAAAATCTTGGGCGTGATGTCGCGATAGGTCTCTAACCGGTCGCGGAATTGCGGGATGGTCATCGGTTCGGTGGTCGAGCCCGGCAGAGCGCTGGCGATGGTCATGATGAGATAATCGATGTCCGCCTGGCTCATCTTGTCGAAGAGATTTTTCGCGCGCGCCTGCTGCTCGGGCGAATACTCCTGCACGGCTGTCGAGCGCTTCAGGATATGCAGCTCGAAGGCGGCAAAGCGGTCCTGGTCGAAACGCATCGCGCGGGCGCCGTTCGGCAGCTCCCATTCAAGATCGGTTCGGCACCAGTCAACCACGGGCATGAAGTTGTAGCAGATGATCTTGATGCCCGCGGCCGCGACCGCCTCCAAGCTCGCGATCCACGCCTCGATCGACTTCGTCGCCTTGGCCCCGAGACGTTTGACATCGTCGGGGATCGGAATCGATTCCACCACCGACCAGGTCAGTTGCGAGCGGCCCGGCTGGCCACGCTCGATGAAATTCTTGCGCTCCTCGACCGCCTTGCGCGTCCAGGCTTCGCCGATCGGCACCTGATGCAGCGCCGAGACGATATCCGTCGCCCCGGCCTGCCTGACATCATCCAGCGATACGGGATCATCGGGCCCGTACCAGCGCCATCCCTGCAACATCACACGCGTTCTCCTGGATCAGTTCGCGGTCAACACGACCTTGACGCTCTGCGAGCGGTCAAGCGCCAGCCGCAGCGCATCGGGTGCAGTCGAGAGCGGCCGCTCGGCAGTGACCAGCGACAGCACGTCAACGCTACCGTCGGCGATCAGCTCCACCGCCGTCATAAATTCGAGCCCGAAGCGGAACGAACCGCGCAGGTCGATCTCCTTGGCCATCACGGCGTTCGACGGCGTTGGGATTTGGCCGCCCGGCAGATTGCCGATCTGCACCACAATGCCGCCGCGCCTGACAGTGCCGATCGCGCTCGCAAGCCCCGCCGCCGTGCCCGAGACCTCGAACGCGACGTCGTAGGGACGCGAAGCAGCCTGCGCCTTCAGGCCATCCTCGCCGCTCGCGACGTTCTCGACGTGAGAGGCGCCAAGCCGGGTCGCGAAGGCGAGCGGTGCCGGCGCGATATCGGCCACCGTGATGTCAGCCATGCCGGCGCGGCGCGCGGCGAGCATGGTCAGAAGCCCGATCGGGCCGGCGCCGAAGATGATGCCGCGCTTGCCCTCGATATTGCCGGCGCGCGCGACCGCGTGCAGGCAGACCGCGAGCGGTTCGGCCAGCGCCGCGGCCTGATACGACACGTGGTCGGGAATCTTCACGCACTGCGCAGGAATCGCGTCGAAATAATTGGCGAAACCGCCTTGCATGTGCGGTGTCTTCGACGCCGAGCCCATGAAGTAGATATTTTCGCAGAGATTTTGCCGACCCTCGCGGCAGGCGACGCAATGGCCGCACCAGCGCGACGGATTGACGGCAACGCGGTCACCGACCTTCAGGCTCGCCGCAGACCCTGCGATCTCCACGACCTCGCCGGAGATCTCGTGGCCGAGCACCAGCGGCGACTTCACGACGAAATCGCCGGTCCGGGCGTGGCGGAAGTAGTGCATATCCGAGCCGCAGATGCCGCCGGCGCCGAAACGGATGCGCACCATGCCCGATGCTAACTTGTCGAGCGGGTGCTCGACCATGCGCAGGTCTTCGGGGCCGAACAGGGTTGCGGCGAGAGCAGTGGAGGTCATTTGGAAAGTCCCATGTATTTCGGCAGCCAGAGGGTCAGTTCGGGAATGTAGGTGATCGCGATCAGCGCGAGCATCAGCGGTACCAGCCAGGGCAGGATCGCGACCGTCGTGCGCTCGACCGAGAGTTTTGCGACACGAGCAAGGACGAACAACACCATGCCCAGCGGCGGATGCAACAAGCCGATCATCAGGTTCAGCGTCATGATCAGGCCGAAATGGATCGGATCGATGCCGAGCTTGAGCACGATCGGCAGCAGGATCGGCACCAGAATGGTGATCGCCGCCGTGGTGTCGATGAAGCAGCCGACGAATAGGATCAGGATGTTGGCAAGCGCCAGGAACACCCATTTGTTATGGGTGATGCTGAGCATCCAGTCCGACAGCATTTGAGCTGCCTGCGACACCGTGAGGAGCCAGGCGAAGATCGAGGCGGCGGTGACAATGAACAGCACCGAGGCCGTGGTCTCGATGGTGTCGAAGGTCGCCTTCGCCACCGTCTTCAGCGTCATGGTGCGGTAGCGCACGAGGCCGAGGAACAGCGACCAGATCACCGCGGCAACAGCAGCCTCCGTCGGCGTGAACCAGCCGAGCGTCATGCCGCCGATCAGGATCACAGGCGCCATCAGCGCCATCACCGCGGAGAAGTCGAAATACCAGTCGATCGCGAGCAGCGTGCCGAGGCCGAGAACGACCGCCATATTGGTCGACATACCGGCAAGTGTCATCAGCCAGATCGCGAGCGGGAAAGCGAGCACGATGGCGATCTCGAGTCCGGCCGAGCCGAGCTGTGGCCAGGAGAACGGCGCATCGCTGCCCCAGTTGTTTTTGTGCGCGAAGTAAGTGACGGTGGCCATCATCAACAGGGTCATCACAACGCCGGGAATGACGCCGCCCAGAAACAGCGCACCGATCGAGACATTCGCCATCATGCCGTAGATCACGAAGGGCAATGACGGCGGGATGATCGGCCCGAGCGTTGCGGAGGCCGCGGTGACGCCGACCGAGAACTCGGTGGAGTAGCCGTGGTCCTTCATCGCCTTGATCTCGATGGTGCCGAGACCGGCGGCATCCGCGATCGCAGTGCCGGACATGCCGGAGAAGATCACCGAGCCGATGATGTTGACGTGGCCGAGGCCGCCGCGCATCCAGCCCACAAGTGCCACGGCGAATTTGTAGATGCGCCCAGTGACGCCGGCGATGTTCATGAGATTTCCGGCGAGGATGAAGAATGGCACGGCGAGCAGCGGAAAGCTCTCGACGCCGGCGATCATGCGCTGCGCCAACGTGACGTCGGGCGTCACGCCGCTGACCAGGATGTAGAGCAGCGACGACGACGCCATGGCAATCGCCACGGGAACGCCGAGCAGCATCAGGATGAGGAAACCTCCAAGCAACAGCAGCATAACCTTACCCTTCAAAACCGTCGTAGGCACCGGGACGTTCGAGGATCGAATAGCCCTGCCGCCAGTGTTGCAACGCTACCTGCACGGAACGCACGAACATCAGCACGAAGCCGAGCAGGACGGAGTAGTACACGTAGTCCTTGGGCAAATTGATCGTAGTCATCGACTCGTCGCCGATGATCCGGATGTAGACCCAGACCAGCTTGATGGCGTAGCCGAAGAAGGCGATCCGGATCAGGTCGATCACTGTGGACAGCGCGCGCGCCACGAGATGCGGCAGGTAGCGGTAGATCAGGTCGACCTGGATGTGCCGCGACAGCCGCACGCACATCGACGAACCGATGAAGACCACGCCGATCAGGCAGTAGGTCGCGATCTCCTCGGTCCAGGCGTAGCTGTCGTTGAGAACGTAGCGGGTGAAGAACTGGAGGAAGACGGCGAGCGCCATCACCCAGAAGATCACCAGCGCCCCCCAATCTTCGAACGCGTAGATGCCCATATCGACCTTCGGCGTCGACTCTTCCTCGAAGGTATGGGCGATCTCGTCCGCGGTGATCTGCCGGTGCGTTTCGGCGGTCGACATAGGTCTACTCCCTCAATGGACTTGGGCGTCATTCCGGGCAACGCATCAGCGTCGAACCCGGAATGACGGTCGTTGCGCTACTTGACCGCCTGGATGCGTTCCCAGTCGGCCTTGCGATAACCAAACGTCTCGAACGGAACATTCTTCAGCACGGTGTCGCGAAACTCGTTCTTGTCGACTTCGGTCACGGTCAGGCCCTTCTCCTTGAAGAAGGCGACCAGCTTGGCTTCGTTCTGCTTGATCTCGTCGGTCGCCTTGGCGGCCGCTTCTTGCGCCACGTCCGTGAAGATCTTCTTGTCCTCGTCGCTCAGCTTCTTCCAGAGCGCGCCCGCCACCACCGTGTTGAGGTGGTCGACGATGTGACCGGTCAACACGATGTACTTCTGCACCTCGTAGAACTTCTTGGCCTCGATCGTGGTCAGCGGGTTCTCCTGCGCCTCGACGGTACCGTTCTGGAGCGCGAGATAGACTTCGGCGAACGCGATCGGCGCGGTGTTGGCCCCGCAGGCGCGCGGCATCGCCAGATAGGCCGGCACGTCCGGCACGCGCATCTTCAGGCCTTTGAGGTCCGCACAGCTCTTGATCGGCTTGTTCGACGAGGTCTGGCGCACGCCATAATAGGTCACCGCGATGATGTGGTGGCCACTCTTGTCCTCATACCCCTTGGCGAGCTCCTTGAAGATGTCGCTCTTGGTGTAGGCGAGCAGATGGTCGGCGTCGCGGAAGGTGTAGGGATAATAGGTCACGCCGATCGGCGGGAAGCTCTTGGCGGCGAAGCTCGAGCCGGAGATGATGATATCGACCGAACCGAGCGAGAGGCCCTGGTTGATGTCGGCTTCCTTGCCGAGTTGGGACGCCGGATAGACGTCGATTTGATAGCGTCCGTTGGTGCGCTTGCCGATCTCCTGCGCGGCCCAGACCGAAGCCGTGTGAAACGGCTCCGAGGTCTCGTAGACATGGGCCCATTTCAACTTGGTCTGCGCCATGCCGGGATTGGTCGCCGCACACATGGCCGCGGCCGAGACCGCCAGCACCATCGCCATTTTCTTCAACATCGATTTTTCCTCCATCCTTTAAGTCTGTTTCTTATTCGCCCGCCCTTAAGTGGTGCGGGCCGCCCAATGTCATCGCGGCCGCGCGCTACCGGCCTTGGCCTCTTTGTTCAACGGTCGTTTTGATTTCGCCGGCTTTTCCGATGATCGTGCCGCCCGCTTCCGTTTGGAGGGCGATCCGGCTGCGACCTCGGCGCCAAAATTCTGCGCAAAGCGCTCCTGCGAATGCGCGAGATGATCACGCATCGCATCGCGGGCGGCGTTGGGTTGGCGCGCCGCAATGGCATCGCGCACGACACGATGTTCCTCGAGCGCGGTGCGCCACGTGCCGGGGTTCTCGAAGTAATGCGCAAGCTGCGTGAAATAGGGATTGAGGCGCTGGTCAAAGAGCTCGCCGACCACGCGCACCAGCACGGCGTTGCCGAGGCATCCAGCGATTGCGACATGGAAGGCGCGATCGTGGACCATCGAGGCTTCGCCGGGATGGTCGACATTCTCCATCGCGACGAGAGCGGCATCGATGCGCGCGACGTCGTCCTTGGTCGCCACGCGCGCGGCCTGCTCGGCGATCGCGCTTTCGAGGAATTCGCGGGCACGCAACAGCTCGAACGGGCCTTCGATGACGGCCGCCGCCGACACGGGCGCAGCGCCCGCGGGCTCAATCACATAGATGCCGGAACCGACGCGGATGCGGACGCGGCCCTCGACTTCGAGCGCGATCAGGGCTTCGCGCACCGTCGGCCGCGACACCTTGAGCTGCTCGGCGAGCTCGCGCTCGGTCGGCAGGCGGCTGCCGACCGCGTATTCACCGCTGTCGATCAGGCTTCGCAATTGATCGGCGATTTGGCGATAGAGCCGTCTCGCCTCCACAGCTTCCAGCGGCACGCTGGCCTCCCCGAAAAGGGCCTCGCTGGGGAACTTCGCCCCCGGCGGCCCGCCAATTTTGGATAATTGGCCTTACCAATTGACCGGAGCATTGACCGAGGAGGGGCGCCATGTCAAGCAGCGGCCAAACACAGGGAGAGACGACCATGCGGCTCGGCCGCGCCAATCTCGATCGGCTGGCACCTCGCATCCGCCGCCCGGCCTATGACCGCTCGCGCATCACGCCCGGCATCGTGCACCTCGGCCTTGGCGCCTTTCATCGCGCTCATCAAGCCGTCGTCATCGACGACTGCCTGTCCGCCGGTGCCAACGCATGGGGCATCATCGGCGCGAGCCTGCGCAGTCCGGACACGCGCGACGCCCTCGCCCCGCAGGATCATCTCTACACCGTCGCCGTGCGCGCGGCCGAAGGCACCGAGCACCGCGTCATCGGCGCGCTGCTCGACAGCGTCGTCGCCCGCGAAAAGCCTTCGCGGCTGGTCGACAGGATGGCGGATCCTTCCACTCGCATCGTCTCGCTCACGGTCACCGAAAAAGGCTATTGCCACACGCCGCAGACCGGCGATCTCGACGAACGGCATCCGGACGTGGTGCACGATCTGAACAATTTCGACGCGCCGCGCTCGGCGCCCGGTTTCATCGTGGCTGCGCTGGCGCGCCGGCGGGCGCAGGGGCTTTCGCCTTTCACCGTGTTGTGCTGCGACAACCTTGCTGCCAATGGCCACACCGTGCAGCGAATCGTGACACAGTTCGCCGCGCTGCGGTCGAAGGATCTTGGCAAGTGGATCGCGGATACCGTCGCCTTCCCCTGCACCATGGTCGACCGCATCGTGCCGGAGACCACCGATGCGGACCGCGACGCGGTCGCCTCGGCGCTCGGCCTGCGCGACGCCTGGCCGGTGATGACCGAGCCATTCACGCAATGGGTGGTCGAGGACCGCTTCGCCACAGGCCGGCCCGATCTTGCGGCTGCGGGCGTCGAGCTCGTCACTGATGTCAAGCCGTTCGAGCTGATGAAGCTGCGGCTGCTCAACGCCAGCCATTCGGCGTTGGCCTATCTCGGCTATCTCGCCGGCTACGAGACCATCGCCGACACGATGACCGATCCGCATTTCGCACGGCTCGCCGCGCAGGTGATGGAAGAGGCCGCCGTGACGCTGACGATGCCATCAGGCACCGACCTTGCCGCCTATCGCGCCTCGCTGCTCAAGCGCTTTTCCAATCCGGCGCTGCATCACCGCACCTGGCAGATCGCGATGGACGGCTCGCAAAAGCTGCCGCAGCGGCTGCTCGGCGCAATGCAGGACCGCATCGCCAGGAACATGCCGATCGCGACGCATGCGCTCGCGGTCGCCGGCTGGATGCGCTACGTCACCGCACTCGACGAACACGGCCGCGCCATCGACGTGCGCGATCCGCTCGCCGGCGAGCTCGCGGCGTTGGCGCGCGAGGCCGGTCCCGTTGCCGAACGGCTCGCGCCGGCTTTGCTCGGCGTGACAAAAGTGTTTGGGCCACTCGGTGCCAAGCAGCGCCTGCGCGAGGCGGTGACCGCAGCGCTCGGGCGTCTTTATGCGCAAGGTGCCCGACGCGCGGTGGAGACGCTCGTTTCCACGTGACGAAAATTCAGGCAGCAACAGCTGCCGATGCTGCACTGCGGCTAACGGAAGTCGCGCTTGATTTTTTCGCGTCATTGGCTCAACCGAGAGCGATGCCGAAGGACAGCAAGGTCATAGCCGCCAACGCGGCCTTTTACACCGCCTTCTCAACCGGCGACTTTGCCGGCATGGAACGGATGTGGGCGGATGACGACGCCATTTCCTGTATCCATCCCGGCTGGCCGGCCATCATCGGACGCGCCACCGTGATCGGAAGCTGGCGCGACATCCTGCAAAATCCCGAGCGGCCGCAGATCGTCTGCGCCGAGCCGCAGGTGATCGTCGACGGCGACAGCGCGCGCGTGCTCTGCATCGAGATCGTCGACGGCACCGCGTTGGCCGCGGCCAATCATTTCAGGCGCGTCGGCGACGGCTGGCGCCTGGTTCATCACCAGTCGAGCCCGATCGCGCAGATCGTCGAGCAGACCCACGAGGAGCCATCCGGCCAGAGCCGGCGGTTTCATTGAAGCGGCGCGCGCTCAGCGAGGGCATCCCAGCTCCGACAGATCATCCAGGACGAACCGGGCATCGCTGAAATCATCGTCCCGGAAAAATATGCTGCGGGTGATGAGCACGGGAATGTTCGCGCGCGAGGCCGCGATCAGGCCGTTGGCAGAATCCTCGATCGCGACACAGTCCGAGGGCTTCAGCTTCAGTCGCGCCAGGATCGCGAGATAGACGTCCGGCGCAGGCTTCTTGTGCCTGACATCGTCGCCGGCGACGATCGCGTCGAAGTCCGCAGCCCAGCGTTTCCCGAGCGCGCGCGACAGCAGCGCATCGATGTTGCCGTGCGAGGTGGTCGTCGCGATCGCGAGACGCTGCCCCCGCGCCCTCGCAGCCGTGAGTAGATCCGCCACGCCCGGCCGCAACGGACAGCAGCCTGTTTCGACCAACTCGGCGTAACGCGCGGTCTTGATGCGGTGAAGCTCCGCAATGTCCCCGTCCGGCAATGGCGGCGCGATCGGCTGCCTTGCATGATAGGCGCGGATACGTTCCTTGCCGCCCGTCACCCGCAGCAGATCCTTGTAAACGGCGCGGTCCCAATGCCAGTCGAGACCGCGGCAGTCGAAGGCTCCATTGAAGGCCTGCCGATGCAGCTCCTCCGTTTCGGCCAGGGTGCCGTCGACATCGAAGATCAGGGCGCGAGCGCGTCGGATCAGCTCTGACGCACCAGATGGCGCTATGGTGGCCGCTTCTGCCTGCATGACCGACGCTCCTCGAGCCCTGTAGCGAGAGACCATCGCCCGGGGTGGCGGGTGAGTAAAATTGCAATATCTTTTGCCGGCCCCAAAAATCTCTTATGAGTGCACGGGGCGGCGCGGCCGGAACTTCGATCAGCACGGGAGACGCATGCGGCTCTTCATCCTTGGCCTTGGTTATAGCGCCCGGCACTTCGTCGCCAGATTTGGCGGCGGCTTCACCCACATCGCCGGCACAATGCGCGACCCCGCGAACCGGGAGACGATCGCCGGCGTCGAGGCGCACCCGTTTTCCGGGAGCGGCCCGGATCGCGAGACGGTCGAGCAGATTCGCGACGCCGACGTCCTTCTCGTGTCGATCCCGCCCGGAAGCCACGGCGATCCCGCGATTGCGGCATTCGCGAACACGCTGGCAGAGAAGCACAACCAAAAGATCATCTATTTGTCCACCATCGGCGTGTACGGCGATCACGGCGGCGCATGGGTCGACGAGAGCACGCCGCCGCAGGCGGCTCTCGATCGCACGCGGATGCGGCTCGCCGCCGAGGAAGCGTGGGCAGAGACGACGCGTGGCGATGTCGCAATATTGCGGCTTGCCGGCATCTACGGCCCCGGCCGCAATGCGCTGGCAACGCTACGCGCGGGCTCGGCCCGCCGCATCGTCAAGCCGGGACAGGTCTTCAACCGCATCCACGTCGACGACATCGCAAGCGCGATCATGGCCGCGGTTCGCCATCAGGGCGGCGGCCTATGGAATGTCTGCGACGACGAGCCCGCGCCGCCGCAGGATGTGATCGCCTATGCGGCACGGCTGATGGGCATCGCCCCGCCAGTCGAAGAGGCGTTCGAGACGGCCGAGATGTCGGCAATGGCGCGCAGCTTCTATGCCGGCAATGCGCGGGTCTCCAACGCGAGATTGAAACACGACCTTGGCATGACGCTCGCTCATCCGACCTATCGGCAGGGCCTCGCGGCGCTATGGAACGCGGGCGAGGGGAGCTAGAGGTTCCGCTGTCTCCGGACGCGTCCCTGGTCCGCTTTGCCCGCACTTGACTCCAATTCCGCGCAGACGTGATCTGGGCCCTGAGCGGATCTGGGCCCTGAGCGGGCCATTGCAAAACAAACTCGCCTTGGGAGGATACAATGAAGAAGACGATCGCGATGATCGCGACGGCGGCTGCCGTCATCACGCTCGGTGCTGCCCGCGCTGCACCGCTGCCCGAGGCCAATCCCGACGATGTCGGCTTCTCCAAACAAGGGCTCGCCCGGCTCGACGATTTCTTCGCGCGCGAAATCGCCACCAAGCGCGTGCCCGGCGCGGTCGTCGCGGTGGCGCGCGACGGCAAGCTCGTCCACTACAAGGCCTACGGCATGCTCGATCCGGACAAGGGCACTCCGATGCCGGTTGACGCGATATTCGCACTGGCGTCGATGACCAAGCCGATGGCAGCAGTCGCGGGCCTGACGCTGATGGAGCAAGGCCGGCTGCCGCTCCAGGCCAAGCTTTCCGACTACTATCCGGGATTTGCCGACATGAAAGTCGGCGTCCAGCAGGCCGACGGATCGCTGAAACTCGAACCGCAGGCCTCACAGATCTACATTCACGACCTGTATCGGCACACGTCCGGCCTGATGTATGGCGGCCGCCCAGACAGCACCAGCGTACTGGCGCGGCAATACCCTGAGGGCACCGCACCGGCCCTCGAGGGCGACACCCAGGCCTTCATCGAGCGCATCACGAAACTGCCGCTGGTGCATCAGCCCTCGACCGAGTTCGAATACGGATTTTCGATCGATGTGCTCGGTGCCGTCGTCGAGAAGGTGAGTGAGCAGCGGCTCGGCGACTATCTCGCCGCCAATGTGTGGCAGCCGCTCGGCATGAAGGACGCGACCTTCCACCCGACCGACGCGCAGCGCCCGCGTCTTGCCCGCCCGTTTGCCAACGATCCGCTGACCGGCAAGCCGCAGGCCATCAAGCTGCTGGATACGCCGACCAGGTTCGATTGCGGCGGCGCCTGCTCATTTGCGACGGTTGGCGACTACATCCGCTTCGGACAGATGCTGCTCAATGGCGGCGAGCTCGACGGCCAGCGCATTCTCGGGCCCAAGACTGTGCATCACATGACGACCAACCACCTCGGTCCCGAGATCAAGAACAACGTGGCGAATGTCGAGCCGCATCGCGCCGGCTTCGGCTTCGGTCTCGCGGTCGCGGTCCGGACCAGCGAAGGCCTGTCGTCGGTTCCCGGCAATCCAGGCGAGTTCACCTGGAATGGCGCCTATGGCACGCAGTTCTTCTGCGATCCCAAGGAGAGGCTTGTCGTGGTGGTGGGAACGGCGGCGCCCGGCGAGCTCAGGAAATACTATCGCGAGCAGGTGCAGGACATCGTCTATGGCGCGATGGTGAAGTGAGATCATCGCACTGAAATAGAGAGGGCGGCCGATCGGGCCGCCCTCTCTAAAGCCAGCGTCAGCTCAGCACGCCATATTTCTTGAACCAGGCCTGCGCCTGCTTCCAGGCATCTTCCGCCGCGTCCTTGCGATAGCTGCCGCGGTAGTCGGCATGGAAGCCGTGCGGCGCCTCCGGATAGATCTTGAATTCGGCCGTCTTCTTGTTCTGCTCGAGCGCCGCCTTGAGCTGCTCGACCTGGGCGACGGGAATGCCGGTGTCAGCGCCGCCATAGAGGCCGAGCACCGGTGCCTTCATCTCGGGCGCGAGCTGGAGCGGGCTCTTCGGCCACAGCGGATTGGCTGGATCGACCGGCGGGCCATAGAAGGCGACACCGGCCTTGAGCGTGCCGCTGTGGGCGGCATATTCCCAGACGGTGCGGCCACCGCGGCAGAAGCCGATGATGCCCAGCTTCGTGGTGTCACCGCCCTGCGATCCCGCCCATGCCACCGTCGCGTCGAGATCGGACAGCAGCTCGGCGTCCGGCTTGGCATTGACGACCGACAGCAGGTCCTTGATCTCGGTGATCTTGGTCAGGTCGACGCCCTTGCGGAAGTAATAGTCAGGCGCGACCGCGAATGCGCCGAGCTTGGCGAGGCGCCGCGTCACGTCCTTGATGTATTCGTGCAGGCCGAAGATCTCCATCGCCACGATGATCACCGGCGCCTTGGTGTTGCCGGCCGGGCGGGCAAAATAGGCAGGCATCTCGTCCTCGGAGCCGACCTTGATCTGGGCGTCGCCGGCCTGGAGGTCATTGGTGTCGGTGGTGATGACCTCGGCGCGGACCGGCCCGGCCGCTAGCGTGTAGCCGGCGGCCACGGCCGCAGTGGCGCTCATGAAGCCGCGACGCGACACCGGGGGTGGCTTGATCAGCCCGACGACGTCGGACGTCATGGTCGTTTCGATACTCATCGGTTGATCCTTTCTGATGCCTGGCCTGATCCTTCAGGCGACGCATTCGCCAATAGTTGCCGGCCAAACGCAAATCACCAGCCTGCGAGCGCCGCCCGCGGTCAGGTTTTGCGGTTCTTCACCGGCGCGGTCTCGGGCATCAGGCTCATCGCGACAAGTCCGACGATTGCCGCAAGCAGCAGGTACCAGGCCGGCGCCAGCGGATCGCCGGTGACATGGAGCAGCCAGGTGACCACGAGTTGGGCCGTGCCGCCGAAGCTTGCGATCGCAACCGCATAGACAGTGGCGAACACGCCGCCGCGGATGTTCTGGGGCAGCGCCTCGGTGAAGGTGGCGTAGAACGCGGTGAAGGGCAGCGAGCCGATGGCGGAGAGGACGCCAAAGCCGACCAGCAGCGACAACGCCCCAGGCGCATGCACGATCCACAGGAAGGCCGGATAAGTCAGCAGCAGCGTTGCGAGCTGCGGCCAGATCATGACCGGCTTGCGGCCCAGGCGATCGGCGAGCCAGCCACCAAACAGCGCACCCGCAAATTGAATGGCGTTGCTGACGAGCGACACGCCGAAGGCCAGCGTCGAGGACACATGCAGCGTGTTCTGCGCATAGGTCGTCATGTATTGCGTGACGTAGGTCGAGATCGTGCCACTGGCCAAAATCATCAGCGCCAGCGCGATGAGGCCAGTGTGACGACGGGCCTGCGAAAGATGACTCGTGCGATCGACGGCCGCGCGACCGGATTCAGCCTGCGGGATCGTTTCCGGCAGCGTCCGGCGCATCCACAATCCGAACGGCAGGCAAACGGCACCGATCAGAAATGCCACCCGCCAGCCATAGGAATCCAGCATCTCCGGCGTCATGGTCTTGCTCAGGATGACGCCGACCAGGGCACCGGCGGTCGCGGCGATCTCCTGGCTCGCCGGCTGCCACGCCACCACCAGCGCCCGATGCTCGATCGGGGCGATCTCGATCAGATAGGCGGTGGTCGGCCCGACCTCGCCGCCCAAAGCAAAGCCTTGCGCCATGCGCGCCGCGATCACGATGATCGGCGCCGCAACGCCGATCGAATTGTACGACGGCGTGAGCGAGATGATTAGGATCGATAGCCCCATCAGCGCAAAGCTCAGCAGCATGGCGGGCCGCCGACCGATCCGGTCGGAATAGATGCCGAGCACGATCCCCCCGATCGGCCGCGTGATGAAGCCAGCGCCGAAGGTCGCCAGCGACAGCATCAGGCTGCCGTATTCGCTTCCGGTCGGAAAGAAGGTGTGGCCGATCTGGATGGCGAAGAAGCTGTAGGTGATGAAGTCGTAGAACTCGAGCATGTTGCCGACGGTGGCGGCCAATGCTGCGCGCTTAACGTTGAAGGGCTTGGCCTGGGAAGGCTTGGTTTGTTCTGACGACACTCTGGCATTCCCCGATCTGAAAATGTGCCCGATTTAACCGCCTCGCCGCGCTGCGTCGCAACATCCATTAACCGAAAAAGGCGGTTCTCCCACCACCCGTTGCGCCATCACCCGTTGCAGGCCGTGCGCGCCTTCGCGCAATTCGAAACGCTTCGCCGCAACAATCGAGCTTGATCGTGGCCGCAACGACACATCATGTTGCCCAGACATCGCACACAGCCTGAGATTTACCCGCGAGTCTCCGCCATTTGACTGAAATTTTCAGAGGAGTTGAGCCGTGCAATTTACTCGAACTTTCTGTGTGACGCTCTAGTTCCACTCCCGAATGTTCCATCTCCAGAACGGAGAAGCTCTTCCAAGCGCTGTACGTGTTTCCGCTTCGAGCGAAGCAACGCTCGCGTGCTTCATTCTGACCGGCATAGATTGCGCTACCAAGGACTCAATTGAATAAAGCTTTATCCGATCTGGCATTGAAATGAATTTGGCTCGCGAAGCGATTGAATTGTTGGGACAGGTAGCGCGGATCCTGTGGTTCGAAGGCACCAAGCATGGCATGCGCGATCGCGAGTGGATGGCGCTGCGCTTCCTCTCCCGTGCCAACCGGTTTTCCAGGACGCCTTCGGCGCTAGCGAGCTACGTCGGCACCACGCGCGGCACTGCCTCGTTCATCATCGGCGAGCTCGAGCGGCTGGGTTATCTGGAGCGGAAGCGCTCCGCCAAGGACAAACGCTCGGTGTTGCTGAGCGTGACGCAGCAGGGCAAGAAGTTTTTGGCGCGCGATCCCGTCAACGGTCTCGTCGACGCCATCGCCGTGCTCGATGATGACGGCAAGATCCGCTTTCGCGACACACTGCGGCACGTGCTCGACCAGGCGGATGCCGCCGAACAGCGGCACCATACCGACGTCTGCAAGCGATGTATCTTCCTCCGGGAGGATCGCACCGCCGCCGAGAACAAGACGACCGTCGAGTTCACCTGCCGCCTGTTTCGCGCGCCGATCGCGGAGGCGGAGATCGACCTGCTATGCACCAGCTTCGAGCATCACCGCCAATAGAAGGGTCCGCCAATCACGGCGTCCCCTTGCGCGGCGAATAGACGGCGCCGCCGCTGGTATCCACCACGAGACGCCCATTCTCGTTTCTGATCTCCTCGACGCGGCCGAGGCTCGGCACCTGCTGCCCCAGCACGGCCTCGACGACGCCGTTCGGGCCTTGCAGGATCGCAATGCCCTCATAAGCCTGGCGGACTGACCAGCCTTTGACCGCCTTGCGCGGTGCCGAAGTGCGTTCGGCCGGAGCCACCGAGCCCGTGGTCTCGGGCGCCGCGACCGAGGCCATCATTGGCATCGCTGGCGATTGCGGCTGCGAGGCGACGGTTGTCGGCGCCTGAGCCTGCGCCTGGGCGAGTTTGTCGAGCTTCACCGTTGAGGACGAGCTCACCCGCTCGATGCGATCCAGATTTTCCGCGAACCGGCCGAAGCGATCGCTGGTCGCCTTGCTCGAGAAATCGACCGCGGTGCGCAGGCCATCGAGATTTTCGGACACGCCGGACAATTGCTTGCGCAGTTGCGCGACCGTGTCGCGCAGATTTCTGATCTCGGCATTGGCCGCGACGTTGGTCTGGCTCGGTTGCGTGGTGAGATAGGCGATCACACCGGTGCAGGCGCAGACCACCAGGATAGCGGCAACCGCCAATGTCGCGAGCGGCGCGACCCATGTCGGACGGGGCGACGGCGGCTTCGCCACGATCACGGCCGGCCTGATCACGACTTGCGCAGACTTGGGTATCGCCATCTTGTCGAGGCGTGCCTTGGCGCGAATACGCTTCAACCCCTCGAGCGCTGCTTTTGCCGCAACTTCGTCGCTTGTTGCCGCCGACGCAGGCTTGGTGCCTGTCACGGGCTTTGCCGTTCGCGCCGCATTGTCCTTTGCATCGCGCGCCACCGACGCCGGTTTCGCCGCTGTAGAGATATCCGCGGTCTCGTTGGGACGCGTTTTTCCATCGGACAACATGTGAAAATGCTCCGTTCGTTTCGATCTGTCGAACGAAGCTAGTTGTCGAAGCTTGCCTGAACCGTGCGCGTCAAAAACTATTCGTCACGCGCGATACGATGTCGAATGAGTCCAACGCGCCATGCACGAGGCGAGAGTGCGACTCGAAAGACACACACTCGCCAAGATTTCGCCAAGCTGGAGTCGCTTCGCCATACATGAGTCGAATTGTCGCACGCCGTTGCGCGATCAGGAGAGTCAATCCGGGGTTGAAAACCCCTCAGTGCGAGGGACGCGCGGCACTACCCAAAATAGCTGTAATTGTACGGGTGTACGGAACTTTATAATCGCCACGGTGCAAAACTAGTTCGAAAATCAAATCAACTGATGCGTTTGGATATATCAAGAAACAACTGGAAACAAACCAACAGCATCAAGCACGCGTAGCAACCGCTTTGTTTCGCGCGCTTGATCGGAAATCGGCAATTGTTACGGTCTTACTCAAGTGATTCTCGCCAGTTGGCGAGGAGATCGAGACAGTTCAGTAGCGTTCGGGCGCGATGAGCAACTTGGCGCAACTGTTCTAGTCGCTTTCTCAATGCGCTCCGCGAGGTGATCCGTAAGACACCCGCCGGACCTCACACAGTAAGCGTTCAGTATCGAGTCGAAGTAGCAGGCCTGCACGCGCAGGCACTGAATGCGTAGGGCTGCCCGCGAAAATCGAGACCATAACAACGATTCGCGGGAAGGAGTGTCGTCAAACAGCATGGCTGCCGAGCCGGGGCATCACAACAACGACCCGGCCGCAGCAAGTGCGAAACAGGGGCGAAAGACTGATGTATATTATCGTTGATGATCGCGAGAGCGTCACGAACAGCTACGTTGGAGGGCTCGTTCGTGAGGGTGTATCGTCGATCGGCTTCTCCTCCGGAGAATTCTGGGACTGGCTGCAATCCGCCAATGAATCGGATCTGGCAGCCGTCGATGCCTTCCTTCTGGGGGACTGCGATGCCCGCGGAAGCCTGCCACGGGCGATGCGCAAGCGGTCCGCGGCTCCCATCATCGCCATGAGCGGCCAGAAGATGCTCAAGAACACGCTTGAGCTCTTCGAATCGGGCGTGGACGATGTGGTTCACGTGCCGATCCATCTTCGCGAGATCCTCGCGCGGACCGCGGCGATCGCACGCCGCAGGGTCGGCGACCTGCCGAGGCCCTGCGAGACCAGGATCCAGGTCTTCTTCAACGGGCGCGACCCCGAGATCGGCGGCCACGCCCTCACCCTGCCCCGCCGCGAACTGCGCATTCTCGAATATATGGTCGGCAACCACGGCAAGTGGATCACCAAGACGCAGATCTTCAACGCGGTCTACGGTATCTTCGAGGCGACGTTCGACGAGAGCGTGATCGAGAGCCACGTCAGCAAGCTGCGCAAGAAACTGCGTGACCGCCTCGGCTTCGACGCGATCGTCGCGCGGCGCTACGTCGGATACCGGCTCAACATCCCGGCCGGCGAGACCATCGACGAGCCGATGCAGGATCTCGACGAGGTCGGCATCCTCCTGAACCGGACACATGTCGCCCCGGCGGCATACCCGGCAGGGAACTGACGCACTAAAGCGACGATATGAAACGACCACCGGCCTCTGCGGAGATAACCCGCAGAGGCCGGTTTGTTTTCAACGGCAGCAACGTCACGACACCGGCGCGGCTTCGCAGCACGACGGGCTACGGCTTCTGCTGGAATTCGTCCTTCGAGACGTAGTTGAAGTCCTCGACCAGGACGTCCTGGACAACGTCGGCCTGCATCCGCTCATTGACGCGCTGCTTGATGGCCGCGGTGAGGATGGAGAGGTCGTAACGGGCGAGCTTCCTGAAATCGAGACGCTCATCCGCATAGATCCTGCGGAAGGCTTCGTCCACGACGAACGGCTCCGGCGGAACGCTGAGCTGGTGCATGGTCCGCGCCTCCACGGTGTAGACGAATCGCGCGACGATGTAGCCCTGCACGCTGCCGCTCTCGACCATGGGCACGCTCAGCGCCCGCGTCTTCTGGTATTGCAGCCCGTCGAGATATTCGTCCTTCGCCGGCAGCAAGCTGCCGTTCTCCTTCCAATAGGCCACGGCATAGCTCGTGCCTGCGGTGAGGATGCATACCCAGAGCCCGGCAAGCACCAGTCTGATCATTTTCCGTCCTTCGCCGCGCGGCCGGTATAGGTACCGTCCGACTCGGCCTCCTTGATCGCCCTGACGATGATGGTCGCGACCTCACGCACGGCGTCGTAGTGCATTTCGAGGATCGACCGGTTTCGCTCCAGCTTCTCGCGCAACCGCTGGATTTCCTCGGTGATCTCGGTCTCACCGCCAAGATGCATCCGCGCCCGCATCAGCCGGACGAATTCCAGCATGCTGCGGCTCTTCCGCCCGCTGAAGTCGTCGAAATCGATCTTCTTGCCGGTCGCGAGCGCAGCGGTCTCCTCCTCGATAATACTCTCGAGCCGGCGAATCGCCGTTAACAGGCCGCGCACTTCATGCGACCTTTCCCCTTCCGACCTTGCCGCATCGATGCCGTCGGACGCCATGTCGCTGCCGACAATAGGCAGGAGCACGGGCAATAGCGCATCGCCCGACGCGGCACCCGTCATCGCCCCGGCGTCCAAGACCTGCTGCTCCAAGACCTGTCGCTCCATCACCGGAGCTGTCGCGCCTTCTTCTGCCTGCATAGGAAATTCACCCCTCAACCTTCGTCACCCATTTCCAGATCCATCATCCGGCCTTCCCCGTGACGCCGGGAGTCGCCGGATGCGCAGCGGCGAGCTGCTTGGCAATGCCGATCCCGTTGCCCTTGGCAAGCTGATTGCCGAGCTGCTCGGCGAGCATCGATTTCCAGACGCTGCCGGCGGTCCCCTTGCCGAAGACCTCCTCCGACTCTTTCGGCAACATCGTCTCGACGAAGGTCTGGAGGATGAACGCCTCGAACTTGCGATACACCTCACCGGAAGCGGGCTTCTTGATCACCTGCACCGGCGCGCCGTTCACCACCCCCGATTGCGCTTCAGGCACCGTCGTCGCCGATTGATCGGCGGCAGCCGTTGCCGCGGCCTTGTTGACCTCGGCGTCCATCGTGGCGGCAAAATCGGTGTCCGACGATTTCAGGGCGTCGAGCTTTGCAGTCGCCACGCGTTGCGTCACCGGATCGCCGGCTTCGAGAACGTCGAGAACGAGGTCGGGCGTCGCTGTCACGATCATGTCTTATTCCGGCTGGCTGGCCGTGGCGTCCAGTCGCGCACGGCGGGATGTATCCCCGTCATCTCTTCGAGCGAGCGCTTCTCCGCGTCGCGACGCTTGTCGGCGAGCGCCGCTTTGGCGACTTCCTCGAGCTGCTTCACGCGGCGGTTCTCCGAGCGGACCTGGTCGAGCTGCCGCGAGGCCCGCTCCTGAACGGCGCGCGCGCCGACGCTGGTCTTGGTCAGGCGCCGCGCGATCGATTCGCTCGATGATCCCACCGGCGGCTTCCCCTCGTTCAGGGCTCCGACCAGCCATGCCTGCTCATCCTGCAAGGTCTGCTCCTGCTGCCGCAAATGCGCGAGCTGCCATTCGGACAGCCGGAGCTGGAGCTTCACGAGCGAGACGATCCGGCCGAGCTTGTCCGCGCGCGATGTCATGGCCGGTCATTCCGCCAGCCACGACGACAGGCCGAGCATGAACTGCGTCAGCAACTCGTCGCTGGTGAGGTAGAGCAGCAGGAAGCCGCCGAACAGGACGAAGGGCACCGAGATGAAATAGACCGGAATCGCCGGTGTCAGCTTGTTGATGAGGCCGACCGCCAAATTGACGATGACGGAATAGACGATGAAGGGGCTGGTGATCCGCAGCGTCAGCACGAACGCTTGCGACAGGCGGCTCTCGAGCTGGTTCAGTGCCATCTCGCTGCTCAACTTCTCGCCGGGGCGCCAGACGTCGTAGGAATTCATCAGTCCGCGCAGGACCTGCCAGTGCAGGTCGGTCATGAAGAACAGCGTGGTGACGGCGACCATGATCAGCGGCACCAGGGCCGGCGCCGAATCGGTATCGCCGACCGGCGTTCCCGGGATGTTGCTGAGCCCGATTGCGCTCGCCATCACGGTCGCCATGGTCTGGAGCGCGAGAAAAAACACGCGGCCGCCGAGCCCGATGACGCTGCCGACCAGGAGCTCGGTGCCGATCAGTGACGCAAGCGTCAGCGGCGGTGCGTTGTCCACCAGCGGCTTCAGGATCGCAACCAGGATCGGCGCCAGCGCAAACGTCGTGACGAGCGCGACGAACAGGCGGATCTGGGGCGGAATGTTGACGCTTGAATAGCCGGGCACCAGCATCAGGCAACCGCCGATGCGACAGAACACGATGAAGGTGGCAAGCACGTTGTCGGCAAGGCCATTGATCACGAGATGGCTCCGAGCGCCCGGATCTCGGCGGTGCGTGCGACCTCGACATGCGACAGGATCGGCAGCGTCGGGAACACCCGTTCCAAGATCATGCGGACATAGGGACGGGCTTCCGGGGTCACCGCCAGCACCACGCTGGTGCCGTCCTCGGTGAATTTCCGGATCGCGGCGCTGGCGTCGGTCGCGAACTGCTCGATCAGCCGCGGGTCGGCATCAAACTCGACGACGTCGCCCTTGGCATCGCGCTTCAGGCTCTGGTGGAACGCGAGATCCCACCGATTGCCGAGACGAAGGACGTTGAGCACGCCATTGTCGGAGAGATCGCCGCAGATCTGCTGGGCCAGACGCATCCGCACGTGCTCGGCGACCTGTTCGGAGCGCCGCACATGGGGCGCGACCTCGGCGATCGCCTCGAGGATCAGGTGAAGGTTCCGGATCGACACGCGCTCGGCCAGCAGGATCTTCAGGATCGCCAGCAGGCCCGAATAGGAGATCTGCGACGGGCAGAGATCGTCGACCAGGCGCTTGTATTCGGGCTCGAGCCGGTCGAGCAGGCCACGCATGTCCTTGTAGGACAGCAGCTGGGCGAGGTTCGCCCTGGTCACTTCGCTCAGATGCGTGAGCAGCACCGACAGATTGTCGACGGGCTTGCAGCCCTGTCGCTTGACCTCGTCAGTGAAGGCTTCCGTCACCCACAGCGCCTTCATGCCGAACGCGGGCTCGATAACCTCGTCGCCCGGCACGTCGGGCTTGCCGTCCTTGTCCACCAGCACCATCACCTCGCCGAGCCGCAGCTCGCCATGGGCGACGCGCGTATCGTGAATCCGGATCTGGTACCCCTTGGGGTCGATCGACAGATTGTCCGACAGCTTGATCTCGGGAATGACGAAGCCATACTGCTTGGCGAACTTCTTGCGGATCTTGCTGACGCGATGCGCCAGTTCGTTGCGCGAACCCAGCAGATGGACCGACAAATGGCCGCCGAGCGACACTTCGATCTCGGTGGTCTTGAGCGATTCCTTGACGGATTCCTTGGCTTCGGCCTGCGCCCGCTCGTCAGCCTTGTGCGCCTCCTCCTTCCGCTCTCGCGCCGCCTGCCGCCTCGGCAGCGAGTAGCCGACGAAAGCCATGGCACCGCCGAGCAACACGAACGGTGCCATCGGAAGTCCCGGCATCAGGGCGAGCACGAACATCATCAACGACGCCGCCGACACCGCGCGCGGGTAGCCGCCGAGCTGTCGCAGCACGGCCTGCTCCGCCGACCCCCTGGTACCGCCCTTGGAGACCAGGAGGCCCGCCGACAGCGACACGATCAGTGCCGGCATCTGCGTGACCAGACCGTCGCCGACGGAGAGTTTTGTGTAGACGTCCGCGGAGCGCGACAGCGTCAGGCCGTGATGGGTGACGCCGATGATGATACCGCCGAAGATATTGATCGCGGTGATGATCAGGCCGGCGATGGCATCGCCGCGGACGAATTTCGAGGCACCGTCCATCGCGCCAAAGAAGGAGCTTTCCTCTTCGAGTTCGCGGCGCCGACGCTGAGCTTCCTTGTCGTCGATCAAGCCCGCCGACAGGTCCGCGTCGATCGCCATCTGCTTGCCCGGGATTGCGTCCAGGGTGAAGCGGGCTCCGACTTCGGCGATACGCGTCGCGCCCTTGGTAATCACGACGAAATTCACCGTGACCAGGATCGCGAAGATGATCAGGCCGATGACGAAGTCGCCGCCCATGACGAACTTCGAGAAGCCGGCGACGACATGGCCCGCGGCCTGCTCGCCCTCCCCGCCGCGGGAGAGGATCAGGCGGGTCGTCGCAACGTTGAGCGCCAGCCGCAGGATCGTCGCGATCAGCAGCACCGTCGGGAAGGCCGAGAAATCGAGCGGCCGCTGGATCCACAGCGCGACCATCAGGATCAGCGCCGACAACGCGATCGAGAAGGCGAGGCCGAGATCGATCAGGATCGGGGGAATCGGCAGGAACAGGATCGTGAGCATGGCCACGATACCGCCTGCGAAAAAGGCATCGGCCCCCAGTCGTCGTGGGGTCGGCAGGCTAGCAGCTAACGTATTGGCCATGGGTCACCGGCAGCAGGGTCCGCCTTGCAATCTGCCGCCTAAAGCTTACGCGAGGGTGGTGGCCTGCGGCTCGCGGATCAGAAGCCGTGCTCGATCCGCGAATAGACCATTTCGGTGAAGGTGGAGAGGTGCGCGCCGATGAAGGAGCCGGAGACAGCAACGACCAGGAGAATGACGATGATCTTCGGAACGAAGGTCAGCGTCACTTCCTGGACCTGGGTCAAGGCCTGGATCAGCGCGATGAGAGTGCCGACCAGCATCGCCGCGCCAACCGCGGGTCCGGAGGCGACAATGATGGTCCAGATCGCCGCCTGGACGATGTCGAGAGCGTCCCGCTCGTTCATGGCCTAGCTGAGCGTGAGGCCGGGGCCGACCGCGATCTTGGTGCCGTCCTCGAGGGTCGCGACAGATCCGTCGCTGTTGATCGAGACCGACGCGATCTTGCCGGTAACGGCCGCCCCGGTCGTATCCGTGAAGCTGACGTTACGCCCGATCAACCCGTCCGCCTGCGTCAGCGCCTGCGAGGACAGCAGCGAATCGAGCTTCGAGTTGGTCAGCGTAGCCTGCTCGACCGTGGAGAGCTGCGCGAACTGGCTCATATATTGCGAGGTATCCATCGGATTTGTCGGATCCTGGTTCTTCATCTCGGCGATGAGGAGCTGAAGAAACGTGTTGTAGTCGACGCTGTTGCTCGACGTAGTCGAGCTGGATCCGGTCGTCGACGAAGTGTTGCTCGTTGCATCGGTCGCGCTGGTGACGTTCATGTGCCTCTCCGCTGTCAGGCAGCCTCGAATGGGGAATCGGTGGTGGCGCCGGCCAGGATCGCCTGCTCCACCGGGAACAGCGCCCGGATACGCTTGAGCGCTTCGAAATAGCGGGTCGCGCCGACCAGCTCGTCGACCGCGGCAAGCCCCTCCAGCATCTCGTTGCTCTCGCAGACCGCCCAGAGGGCGGCGTAATGCTGCCCGTAGAGCGCGGCAGCATCGGCAAGGTTCGTCGGGTTGATCAACATGAGCTGAACGATGAAATAGAGCTGCCGCATCGCCGTGGTGGCGTCGGACGCCTGCATGACCTGTCCTTCGAGCAGGAACATCACGTCGTTGACGAGCTCGACGGAGACCTTGCGGTCAACGCGCAGCACCGCGCCGTTGATGTAGACCCGTTCGCCCGCCCGCAAGGATATCTTCATTAGAGCGCATCTCGGATCAGGCGGTTGATTTCGATGAGCTGCACCACGTCGTTCGATCTCTCTTCACGAAGCCGATCCGCTTCCTTGACGACCCACAGCCCGATCGAGATGATGTCGGCGCGCAACTTGTCGGGCAGTCCGTTTTCCGGATGCGCGAGATCCTCGATGAAGATCGTCCACAGCCGCCGGACGTAGAGCAGGCTCTCGACCAGATCCTCGATGCTGAAACGCCCCTTCTCGAGTCGCTCCAGCCGGTCGATGCCGAGGCTGAGCGCCTGCCGCTCGCGCCCCCGCGCCTCGTAGCCGCTGTCTTCAACGACCGTTTCGTAGGCTTCAAAAGTCATCCGGACCACTCTGCGCAGGAACTGCAAGGAAGCTGCAAGAAAACTGAATGAGAAAGCGACGGCCGCCCAGCTCAGAGGTAATTGATGAGACTGATCTTCTGGAGTTGCGAGGTCAACGCGAGCGCCGTCTGGATCTGGGTCTGCAGGGTGTTGACGCGCACCGACGCTTCGGCCGGATCGACCTTCTCCATGTCGACGATCTGGTTGTTCAGAATGTCCTTCTGGGCGTTGAGCTTGTCCGTGGCGGTGGTGACCCGCTGCTGGACCACGCCGACGTTGCCGCCGAGCGTCGCGAGGTCATCGATCGCACTACCAACGAGGCCGATGGCCTTGTCCACGACGGTCTGGAACGTCGTCTGGCTCAGGTTTATGTTCCCGAGATCGGACATCATGGTGTAGGCCTCGGCGAGCTTGCGGAAGCCGGTCTGGTTGGCGCTGACGGACGTATCAACGACCTCGGTCGTGGAGATACGACTTTGCATGGTCTGGTCGGTGGCCGATGACCAGTTGGTGTTCCAGGCCGGGCTCGCGAACTCGGCATCAAAGGTGGTGTCGAGGAAGCTCTGCATTTGAGCCGGAGTAATGCTGCTCACGCTGGCCGAGGATTGCGAGAAGCCGAAGGTCGAAAGGAAATCGGAATCGACCTGGTTCTTGCTGGCCGAGCCCGCGGCATAATCCGTGATCGGCGCGTTCTGCGTGTTGATGCCCGAGAACAGAAAAGAGCCGTTATAGGAGACGTTCAGCGCGCCGATCAGATCCTCGAGGTTCGAGGACGCAGGCGGCAGGACGATCCGCCCGCCGCCGTCGGTGCTGCGGGCCGCGATCAGGTCCTTGAGGAAGTCCGATGCGGTCGAGCCTAGCTCGGTGATGCGGTTTTGAGTCACGTCGAGACGACCCGAGACCAGCCCGTTGGTATCGACGAGCTGATCGGCGAAGCTCATGTCCGCCCGCAGGCTGACGTCGCCACCCGTCGTGGCACCGAGCTCGAGGCCGACATCGGCGAAGCGGCCGGTGGTCGCCTCCGTCGACGCCTTGCTCAGCGCAGCCTGGTTGTTCGTGATCGAGGATCTCAACGACGACGACAGCATCAGCGTCGAGATATAGTTTGCGCTCATCATGACGTTGTCCCCACGGCTGCCAGCAAGCTCTGCAACATTTGGTCGACGGTCGAGATGATCTTCGACGACGCCGAATAGGTACGCTCGACCTGGAGCATCAACGACATTTCGTCGTCCATGTTGACGCCGCTGACGTTCGACAACGCCGCCGTACTACGGTCGAGCAGCGTGCTCTGATATGTGGAACTGTCGTTGGCGGCCTTGCGCTGATTTTCGATCCAGCTCGTCGACGACGACGCGAAGTCGATCAGGCTGCCGTTCGGCTTGCCTTGCGTGGTCGCATCGAACGGCTGCGACACATCCATGTTGCCGATGATCTGCTGAAGCCGGGTCGAGTAGCCGGCGTTGCCAGCGGTGTTGTATTGGTAGGCGGCGTTGCCGCTGATCGCGCCGTCGCGCAGCAGATTTGGGTTGCCGCCCTGAGCCGGATCGACCGATGCGGCAACCGAGATCGTGCCGGCAAGGCCCACCGAGACGGTGGCGCTCGCGGGCATCGCCGGCGCGCCGGGATAGGTGAAGAGACCGGGAACATCGGGCAGCGCCGCGCCCGATTGATCGCTTTCCTTGAAGGTATTGATCAGGCCGCGCGCGATCTCGTCGAGTTGGCTCTGATAGGTGACCGTGTCATTGTCGCGCAATTGAGCGAGACCGGCGAGCTTGCCGGACTTGATCGGCATCACCGAATTGGGGCCGGTCACGGGCACGCCGTCGATATAGACCGCGTTGCCCGTGGTGCTCGGCGAATAGGCGTTGGTCGGGGCGAAGCTGACCGAGCGCGCCGTCTTGTCGAACAGCACCACGCCACTGTCGGTGTAGAGCGCGGCATCGCCGTTGGTGCGGATCGACATCGTGACACCGACCTCCTGCGACAGGCTCGAGACGATGCTGTCGCGCTGGTCGAGATAGTCAGTCACGTCGTCGCCGGCGATCGTTCCCTTCACGATCGCCGTATTGACGGTCTGGAACTGGGAGAGCAACTGGTTGATGTTCTGAACCGACGTTTTCATGTCGGCGTCTGCGCCCTCGCGGACCGACTGAACGGTCTGGGTCGCCTGGTTGAGCGCGGTCGCCATGTCCTTGGCGGACGTGACGGCCGCCTGCGCCAGCGTGGCGTTGTCCGGAGCATTGGCATATTGCTGGAGCGCCTGCTTCAGCGCATTAAGCTGCGCCGTCGGCGACTGGTCGAGCTCCGGATCGTCCACCGTGGCAGTTGCGATCTGCTGGAGACCGTCATAGATCGCGCTCTGCGTAGCCGCCGCGGAGGTCGCGGTCAGGACGTTGCTGTACAGGCCCGAGCTGGCGGCGCGCTGGATCGCCGCCACATAGACGCCGGTACCGGGAAGGTTGTCCAGCACGGTGATCTTGCGCGAATAGCCGGTCGCACTGGCACCGGCGATGTTACGCGAAATGACCGACGACTGGATGCCCGACGCCATGAGCGAGGAGCGGGCGGAGTCGAGGGCTGACGTAAGGGACATGGCGTGCTCTTACCCGGGATCGGCGCTGGGGGACTTAGCGCTTCAGGTTGACGACGACGTCGAGCAGGTCGGCACCGGTCTGGAACGATTTCGAGTTCGCGGTGAAGCTCCGCTGCGATTCGATCATCGATGTCAGCTCGTCCGCGAGATCGACGTTGGAATCTTCCAGAGCGCCGGATTGGATGGTCCCGAGACCGCCCTGGCCGGCAAGGCCGACCTGGACGTTTCCGGAGTCCAGGTTCGTCGAATAGACGTTGCCGACTTCGGGCGTCAGGTGATCCGGGCTCGGCACGGTGGCGAGTGCGATCTGGTAGCTCGGCAGCTGCGAT
Organism: Bradyrhizobium sp. LTSP849; assembly: GCF_000938255.1. Classification (GTDB taxonomy): domain Bacteria; phylum Pseudomonadota; class Alphaproteobacteria; order Rhizobiales; family Xanthobacteraceae; genus Bradyrhizobium. Next base: position 301,728 of record NZ_JYMR01000052.1, read on the forward strand.
CCGTTCTGAAGAACCGCGGTGACCACGCCCTTGTCGTCGATGTCGACCTTCTCGACGGCGGACGGCGCGTTACCGTCGACGGTCGCCTTGAAGTCGAAGCTGGAGGCTACCTGAGTCATGGCCGAGAGGTCCATGTTGAAGGCTGAGCCACCGGGAATATTCACGGAGAGCGAGGTCGGGCTGGTTGCTGCCAGCGCGCCCTTGCCGGCCGCCGTGACGTCGAAGGCGAACGTGGTCGCAGGGCCGCTCGTCGTCAGCGCGGTTGCGCCGTTGTAGACCTCGATGTCCCAGGTATTTGCGGCAGTCTTTGCGGCGTAGACATCGAGCGTCACGGCATTGCCGATATTGTCGTAGGTCACCATCGACGTCTTCGACGTGTAGTTGGCCGGACCGGCCGGCGCTGCAATCGCGGTTGCACTCGGATCCAGATTGGCCGCCACGGTCGCCTTGGTCGAAGGCGACGCCTGCAGCGTCATCTGGTTGACGTTGACGACCTGAAGACCGGAGAAGCCATTGGCAGCAACAGTGGGCGTGGCACCGTTCTGGATGTTGTAGCCCATGAGCTTGAAGCCGGCAGCATTGACGAGGTTGCCCTGGCTGTCGGGCACGAACGCGCCGGCGCGGGTCAGGAAGCTGTTGCCCTGAGGGTCCTGCACGACGAAGAAGCCATTACCCTGGACCGCGAGGTCCGTCGTCGAGGTCGTGAAACTGAGATTGCCGGGATCGGAGATGGCGTAACGGACCGTCGTCTCAACGGCACCGGAGTCGTAATTGCCCGAGCCGCTCTTCAGGATCAGCGAGGAGAACTCGGTCGACGCCCGCTTGTAACCCGTCGTGTTGACGTTGGCGATGTTGTCCGAGACCGTCGACAGCTTGTTGGACTGTGCAGACATTCCGGAAACGCCGGTGCGCATAACACCAAACAGGCTCATGGATTGGGCTCCTTAGGAAGATTGTATTGACAATGAGGGATCTTGCTTGCGCGGGGCTGATGGCCAGTGACGATGCACAACTTCATCTCGTCACCTCACGTCGTTTTAGGCTGACATAACGAGCGCGCCTTGTCGGTCCACGCGCCGAAACCGCTCGATACGAGATGAGCGACGATGTGACAGACATAGCGCTTCTGGGCCGGCTGGTTGTTGGGGCCGGCATTGTAGCGGGCCACCGCCATGGTCCAGCTTCCTTCGCGCTGCTTCAGCTCTTTCAGGAAGCGCGCGGCATAGTCGACGTTCTTGGCGGGATCGAACATCGCCTGCACCGAGGCGAACTTGTCGCCGTGGTAGTAGTGGTTGATCTGCATGCAGCCGAGATCGATCAGCTTGATGCCCTTGTTGCGCATCGCTTCGAAATTCGCCATCGCATCGCCCATGTCCTTGGCGAACACGGTCTGCCCCTCGGCACCGAGTGCGTAGGGATAGAGCGCGCCGCGCCGGCCGGTCTCGGTCAGGCCGACGGCATAGAGAATGCCGAGCGGAATCCCGTGCTGCTGCGACGCGCGCACCATCTCGCGCTCGCAGGGACGGGCAGTGTCGGTCGCCGCCGCCTCGGCGGCGCCGGCGTTACAGATAAACAGGGCCGCGACGAATCTGCGGCGCCACGTCCTGGTCATGACGCGCCTCCTGGTTGGGTTGCTGCTCCTGCCGGGCTTGCCTGGCTCCGCCGTCCGATTGACCGGACGACGAGCCCGCACCGCCGAATCCGCCCTGCGACTGGGATGACTGCTGTTGCTGGCCCGAGAGCTGCGGCTGCGACTGGCCGGATCCGGCCTGGAATCGGTCGAGCGAGCCGTGCTGCACAGGCGCGACGTCGGCCACGTAGCCCGCGGACTGCATCACGTCGCGGATCTGGTCGCGCTGCTGGTCCAGCATCAGGCTGGTGTCCTTGCGTTCGGCCGCAAGATGAACCGACACCTCGGTGCCGACGAGACGAAGGCGCACGGTGACATTGCCGAGTGCCGCCGGCTCGAGATTGACGGTGAGGATCTTGACCGGCTGGTCGGGCGCGTTGCTCTGGGATGCTGCGAGATCGGCCATGGCGGATGAAGCCGCCGCAGGCGAGCTCTTCAGCTCCGACACCACGGCGTTTGCGACCTGCTGGATCGCGCTGAACTGCGGCACGGGAGGCAGATGGGTCTCCTGCTGAACCACCGTCACCTTGGTCGTCTCGGGCAAGGCGTCGCGTCCTGCGGACTTTGCCGCGCGTTCGACATTCGCCGTGACGGCTTCGAAGCCGGATGTGGCGGGCATGGCTTCCGATTGAGTTTCGCTTCCCTGCGGCATCGCCTGCTGGGTCGCCGCTGCCCGTGCGCCCCCGGCCGGCTGCGGGCGCGCTCCAGATGCATCGGCAGCTGGACGCGCGGCGGTCGATGGAGCGGCGGTCGATGGAACGGCGGCGGATCGAACGACATCTGCCGTCGCCGCCTTTGCCCCGCCGATGCTCTGAACCTCGCGCTTCGCTGTGGAGGGCTGTTCGTCCCGCGCCGACGTCTCCTTCTTGTCGCTCGACAATTGCGGCGTCTGCACCGTCACGGCCGGCGCGGCGGCAAGTTCCTGCCCCACGATCGCCGGAAGGCTCAATCTGTTCGGGACGTCCACCTTCGCAGCCTGATCGACCGGGTCTCGCTTGTCCGACGACTTGGTCTTCTCGGTGCGCTCGTCCACCGTCTCATCCTTCGGTGTGTCGCGCTCGGTCAATTGCGCCAGTCGCGGGCGCATCGCCCCGGCCTTCGCGGTCGCCTCACTTCCCTGGTCGTTCAACGCCCGCTTCGCCATGTTCGAGACGGTGTGGAGCAGATCGTTGAACGAGGAATCGTCGGCCGATTTCGCGCCTGTCGCGCCCGCGCCCTTCGTCGAACGGGATACCCCGCGCGTCAGGCTCTCGGCCAGGCCCGCGAAAGACTGTCCGGAGGTTCCGCTAAGCTTGGTCATGGGTGGCGATCCTTGGTGAGAAGCTCCAGTTCGCCGAGTTGTTTCTGGGCCCGCGCAAGCATCGCGGTCGATGACGCGAGATCGATCCGCGCCGGCGTGGGCGGAGGCTTGTCGGCCGCAGCGCCGGCAGACAGGCCTGCGATCGGCTTGCGGACGTCGAGCGCGAGCTGGACGGTTGCATTCAGGAGCAGGACGTCGCGCTCCGGCAGCTTCGACCTGTCGAGCGCCTTCAGTTCGGCGAAACCACCGTCATACTCGTCGGTGAGCGCCCGTGACGCACCACGAAAGAGATGCGCGCGCTCGCGATCCGCCGTGGCATCGGCGCTGAGCGTCAGCGCCCGCTCGCTCGCGAGCCGGGCCACAGCGAGCCGCCCGCGCACCAGCGCGGCGCGCGCGATCACCAGGTAGAGCTTGAGGCGGCTGGCGCGGTCGATCTGTTCCAGCAGAGCCGCGACTCGCACGAAACGGCGATCGTCCAGAGCGAGGCTCGATTGCGTCATGCCGGTGGAGAAGCGCTGCCAGAAATCGCCGGCATAAATCGAATTGCGGTAGTGGCGGATATAGGACAGCGTCAAGAACTCGAACTTGTCGAAATCCTCCGCCTGCCCGACCAGCAGGATCTCGCGCCGCAGCGCCGCCTCCTCGACGAGCGTGCCCGGCAGCAGCAGGCGTGCATCGTCGAGGCGTTCGATCGCGAGCGATGCCTCGGAACGTGCGAACAGCGCGCCCTGGACCAGCGCGACCTGACCGCCCATGCCGGACGGGATCGTACGTGGCTTGATGTCCTTGAGCAGCTCGCGCGCTTCCTCTTGACGTCCCTCGACATAGGCGAGCGCGCCGTCAAACAGCCGCGCATCAACATTCAACTTGTCGCGCGGCAGCTTGCGGACGACCTGCGGCGCGCCGCCGCTGAGCAGATAGATGACGACCGCCTGGCCGTTCTGCGGATTGCTCCACACGCTCGCGTCGGCGGCGAGAAGCTTCTCGCCGATCTGCCGGATCAGCGCGATGTGGCTGCCATGCGCCGCGGTGTCACCATTGGCGATGCCGTCCTGCACGGCTTGCAGCGAACGGACAAGTTCATACGGTTCGCTCGACGGCGTCGCCGGTTCGGCAAATGCGTGCGTCGCCGTGAACGGCAGCACCAGCAACAGCCCGGCGCGGAGCAGCGGCCTGATCAAGGGCGCTTCTCCCGGATAAGGATCTCGATCCGGCGATTCTGTGCGGCTGCCGGATCGTTCGGGAGCTTCGGCCGCCGGTCGGCATAGCCTTCGACATGCTCGATCCGCTGCGCATCGACACCCGAGCGGACCAGCATGTAATAGGCCATCTGCGCGCGGGCCGTGGACAGCCGCCAATTGTCGTAGGTTTCCGACTTGTAAGGCCGGTTGTCGGTGTGGCCGCGGACGATGATCGTGCCGGGGCGCTTCGTCAGCAACGGCCCGATCTTGTCGATGACGCGAATGAGCTCGGGCCGCGGCTCGGCCGAGCCGACCGCGAACATGCCGAAGCTCGCATCGTCGGTCAGGCTGACCAGAAGGCCCTCCTCGACCTGGCGGACCTCGGCCACCGGACCGGCGCCGGCCTTGATGTCCGACAGCGCCTCGGCAATCGCGGCTTGAAGCTGCTTGACGGTCGGTTGCTGCGTCTGCGACGCGGCGTTGGCCTGAAGGTTGGCCTGTGTGTTCGGTTGAACGCTGCCTTCGCGCGCGGCCGAGGACGGTGCCGGTCCAGGTGGCAGCAGCGGCGACAGGCTTGCGGACGACGCCTCCGCGTTGGGAGCCACGCTGCCGCCGGCATCATCCGTCTTGCCGCGGCGCGGCTCGCCCTGGTTTGTGTCGGCCGCGTTGTCGCGCGCGGAGGCATTCGGCTTCGGTTGGCCCTCCGTGATCCGATCTGCCTCCTTGGACGCTTCCGGAGCGAGCTTCCAGTAGCCGGGATCGAACGGATCGCGATAGGCGTCGCCGCCCTTGAGGCCATCTTCTTCCGCCGATGTCAGTGCGCCGACGCGGCGGTGGCCCGAGGCCTGGTTCGAGCTGGCCGCGATTTCGGTGAGCGTCGCATAGGGATCGCGAAACAGGACCTTCTCTTCGTAGAAGGGCGGCTTCTCGGCCGTCGGTGAATCGCCGCGACGCTCCTCGTTCGGGCCGGACGGCTGGCGTTTGCCGTCCTGACCCTCGAACGTGGTCGGCTCCTTCTTGTTCAGATCCTTGAGCCCCTTGGGCGCCGGCGCGTTCTCGGCAAGCTGGATCGGGTTGAAATAGCTCGCAACCACCTGCTTCTGGTCCTGGTTGAGCGCGTTGATCAGCCACATCACCAGGAAGAACGCCATCATCGCGGTCATGAAGTCCGCATAGGCGATCTTCCAAACGCCACCGTGCGGCTTCGAGTCCTCGAAGGCGCCGCGCCGGCGGATGATGACGAGCTCGTGCTTGACTTCCTCCATGACCGACTACCGGCGCGCCTCTTTCAGGCGATCGATCCAGGTCGAGATCTGCGTCTCGATCGTGGTCTGATCGGCAAGGACACGGACCTCGACGGTGTCGGCGGCCTGGTATTCGATCGCAGAGCGGCTGGTCGCGTCGAGTTGCGCCTTGACCAGGTTGATGAGATCGCTCGGTCCGGTCACGCGGAACACCGGCACGGGCGAATTGGAGGTCAACGTCGCGATCTGCTCGACCAGCGCTCCAATCGCCTTGTCGCGGACCGCATCAGCGAGGAACGGCAGCAATATCCGCGCAACGGAGCTTGCGATGTTGCTCTCGATCTCCTGGCACGCCGCGGCAAAGCCGTTGACGATCGCGACCGCCTGCTGGTCGGACCATTTGGCTCGTTCTTCGCCGAGCCGGATTGCGCTGCGGACGCGCTCTTCGGCGAGCTTGCTATCGCCCTCTGCGAGGCCGGCGGTGTAGCCGCGACGATAGGCGTCTTCCAGGAGATTGACCGGCGCAGTTTCCGCCTTCGGAGCCTGAAGCTGCGGCTCGGGCTGCCGCTGAGGCTGCGGTTGAGCCTGGACCTGAGCTTGGGGCTGGAGCTCGCGCCGGATGTCCTTTGGCCGCGCCAGTTGCTCCTGGCTCTTGGGCGGCGGAGGAGGAGGCGACTTGGCCCGACCGTTCGCGTCGAACTGGGTGAGAAGCTTTCCGATTGCCGCGTTCATGCCGCCTCCTCGCGTCGCATCCAGTCTTTAAGAATTGCTGCCGCCTGCATCTGGTCGAGGCGAATGATCTGCTCCAGCCGCTTCTGCGGGGTTCGCTGCATCTTGCCTTCGAGGTCTTCGACGAGGTTGAGCTCGGGGTCCTGACTATCGGTCAATGCAAGGGCCGCGGCAGCTTCGAGCTCAGCGGCCTCGGCCGCCTCGGTCTGCTCCTGCGCCGCACGATGGGTCAGGATGCCGTTGACCGCAGGCCGCAGCCCGAACCAGACCAGCATCGAGGCGACGGCCAGAATTGTCACCGCGTTGATGACGCTGCCGAGTTGCTTGTTGATCATCTCGACGAAGCTGATCGGCGGCACCGGCGCGAGCTCGCGCGAGCCTTCGATGAAGTCGACCGCAGTGACCTGGATCTGATCGCCGCGCGCCTTGTCCAGTCCGCCCGCGGTCGCCGCAAGCTGGCTGATCTCGGCGAGCTTGCTGTCGACGATGGCCTGGTTGCTCTTGTCGCCGAGATCGGCGACGAGCCGCCCGCGGTTGACCAGGACGGCGATGAAGAGCTTCTTGACCGCATAGCCGTCGCTCACCGTCGTCGTGGTCTTGGAGGAGACCTCGAAATTGGTGACGTCCTCGCGACGCTGCTTGTCCTCGCTGGAGTTCTTGGTGCCGCCGCCGTTGACCTGCTGGTCCGGAAGGTTCTGCTGCACTGTGGTCGGCGTAGAGCGATCCGCGTTCTGTGACTTCTCGTTTTCGCGGACGTTGCGGACGGAACGCTCGGCGCGCGTCTCCGGGTCGTAGACGGTCTCGTTGGTCTGCCGCTTGTCAGTCGAGAGCTGCGGCGCGACGCTGACCTCGAAATTGTCCAGGCCCAGATAGGGCGTCAGCGCCTTGCGGATGTTTTCCTGCACCATCCCGCCGACCGTCTTCTGGAGGCTCGCCATCTTGGTCGGCGCGGCGCTGGCTTCGTCCTCCTCGGCCAGCAGCATCGTGCCGTCGGCATCGAGCACGGTCACCTTGTCACGCGTCATGCCGGGAATGGCGGCCGCGACGAGATGGCGAATCGATTGCGCGGTGCGCGCCTCGATCGCGCCGTCGGTGCGCAGCACGACCGACGCCGACGGCGGCTGCTGCGTGGCGCGGAACGAGCCGCGCACCGGCATCACGATATGCACCCGCGCTGCCTTGACACCCTTCATCAACTGCACGGTCCGGGCGATCTCACCCTCGAGCGCGCGAAGCTTGGTGACCTCCTGCATGAACGAGGTCAGGCCGAGTGAGCCGATCTTGTCGAACAGCTCGTAGCCGGAATTGGCGCTGGTCGGCAACCCTTTCTCGGCAAGCAGCATCCGCGCCTGCATGGTCTGGCTCGGCCGCACCGAGACGGTATCGCCGGCCGCATTGACGTCGAAGTTGATGTTCTGCTCGCGCAACGCGGCGCCGATGCGCGTCACGTCTTCGCGGGCGAGGCCGGTATAGAGAGGCTCGAATTCGGGCCGGCTCAGATAATAGGCACCGCCGACGACGGTGACGAGGACGGCGAAGCCGATCAACCCCAAGGCCATCAGACGTCGCGGCCCGAGTTCCAGCAGATTGTTGAGCAGCTGCTGTAGCTGCGCGCGACTGAGCATATGACCTCGTACCAATGCGAACGTAGACGACACTCCGCTGCGAACCTTGTCTGAAGGTTGCGTGAGGACACAAACGTGTCAGTTCGCTTTCGAGGCGTTGCAATTTTGCAAGAGCTTTGGGTGACGCAATCAGTTCAGTGGCAACAAGCGGACGATCGGGCGCATGGCCGCGAGATCGACTGCGGCATGTTGCATGAAGTCTGGCGTCGGGAGGTCAATTGCGGGCACGTCTTGTGCCACCAAATCCGCCGGTCATGGCAGAGGCCGTGCTCCCTTGGGAGCACGGCCAATTTCAAAGCCGAAGCTTACCGGAACAGCGACAGGATGCTCTGGCTGTTCTGGTTGGCGATCGAGAGCGCCTGAACACCGAGCTGCTGCTGGGTCTGGAGGGCCGCCAGGCGGGTGGACTCCGCATTCATGTCGGCGTCGACGAGCTGGCCGACACCGCGGTCCACGGAGTCCATCAAGGTCTTGACGAAATCCGTGTTGGTCGAGATACGGTTCTTGACCGCGCCGAGATCGGCGGCGGCCGAGGCCACCGAGTTGATCGAAGCGGTGACTTGCGCGATGTAGCCATCGAGCGTGGTCTGGTCAGCCGTCGAGTCGGTCAGCGAGGTGATGTCGATCGTGTCGACCGACGCACCGCCGCTCACGGTATCCAGAATGCCGCTCTGGCTGCTGGTATAGAGCGAATAGTTGGCGATCGTCAGACCGATGGAACCGATGGTGGGCGTGCCGCCAACACGAGAGTACGACGACACCAGGTTGAACGTCGCCGGCGTGGTCGCGGTTGCGCTCAGCCAGTTCACTCCGTTGAAGGTCGCCGCATTAGCGGTACCCTTCATCTGCTGCTGGATCTGAGTGATGTCCGCCTGGATCTTGGTCCGGTCGATACCGGCGGTCTTGGCTTCGACCAGCAGCGCCTGGAGCTTGGTCAGGCCGCCGGTGCTGTCACCAACAACCGCGGTCAGAGCGGTATATTCGGTGTCGACGGTCGCGGCCGACAGACCGAGCGAGTCGGAGACGGCGGAGAGCGCGGCGTTGTCGGCGCGCATCGACGTCGCGATCGACCAGTAGGCGGCGTTGTCCGAAGCGGTCGAGACGCGCTGGCCGGTCGAGATCCGGTTCTGCGTGGTGGAGAGTTGCGTGCTGATGTTCCGGAGGGTCTGCAGCGCGGTCATTGCAGAGGAGTTGGTGAGGAGACTAGAACCCATTTTGATGTCCCTTTGAAGATTGGATTGAGTTTGGGGACATACCGGGCTTGCACCGGTACGACAGGGCGGCGTCATGCCTTTGGGCCGCGGAAAAGCGGGTGAGGGGCCCAATCTGTCGTAGCGGCAACGTTAGCGGGCGAAGCTTGTGCGAGGCTTGTGGCCCTGTGCCCCGGCCGCAACAGGGCGGCCAAAATTACGGCGCGCGCAGCGTCACATCAAAATGAAAGGGCCGCGCTTCGCGAGAAGCGCGGCCCTCCCCGGATTCTTTGAAGCTTAGCGGAACAGCGACAGGATGCTCTGGCTGCTGTTGTTGGCGATCGAGAGCGCCTGAACGCCGAGCTGCTGCTGGACCTGGAGGGCCGCCAGGCGGGTGGACTCCTGGTTCATGTCGGCGTCGACGAGCTGGCCGATACCGCGATCCACCGAGTCCATCAGGGTCTTCACGAAGTCCGTGTTGGTCGAGATGCGGTTCTTGACGGCGCCGAGATTGGCGGCCGCCGAGGCCACCGAGTTGATCGCACCGGTGACCTGCGCGATGTAGCCATCGAGCGTGGTCTGGTCAGTAGCCGAGTCGGTCAGCGTGGAGATGTCGATCGTGTTGACCGACGCACCGCCGCTCACCGTATCCAGGATGCCGTTCGTGCTGCTGGTATAGAGCGAGTAGTTGGCAACGGTCAGGCCGATGGAGCCCGTGGTCGGCGTGCCGCCGACGCGCGAGTACGACGACACGAGGTTGACGGTCGTCGGCGTGGTCGCCGTTGTGCTCAGCCAGTTCACACCGTTGAAGGTCGCCGCATCGGCCGTACCCTTCATCTGCTGCTGGATCTGGGTGACGTCCGCCTGGATCTTGGTGCGGTCGATACCGGCAGTCTTGGCTTCGACCAGCAACGATTGGAGCTTGGTCAAGCCGCCGCTGCTGTCGCCAACAACCGAGGTCAGAGCGGTATATTCGGTGTCGACGGTCGCGGCCGACAGACCGAGCGAGTCGGAGACGGCGGAGAGCGCGGCGTTGTCGGCGCGCATCGACGTCGCGATCGACCAGTAAGCAGCGTTGTCCGAAGCGGTGGCCACGCGCTGGCCGGTCGAGATCCGGTTCTGCGTGGTGGAGAGTTGCGAGCTGACAGACCGCAGGGTCTGGAGCGCGGTCATGGCAGTCGAGTTCGTGAGAAGGCTTGACATTGCGAATGTCCCTTTGATGTACGCGTTACATTTTCACTGGGGGACATACCGGGCTTTCACCGGTACGGAGGGGCGGCATCATGCCTTTGGACTGAAGTGGGTGGGGTCCAACCCGCCGTGACGCATTGCTAGCACGCCGAAACTTGCTCGCAGATTAAGATCAGCTTGAATTTCGTAGCGATATCATATGGTTAATATTACTTTTCGCTAACCATAACCAGCCCGTCGACCGAGCTGCGGCTGTTACGAGAACGACCGCACCAGGCCTGACGCCAGCAAATTCCAGCCGTCGATCAGCACGAAGAACAGCATCTTGAACGGCAGTGCGAGGATCGTCGGCGGCATCATCATCATGCCCATCGACATGGTCAGTGTCGCCACGATCATGTCGATCACCAGGAACGGCAGGATGATGAGGAATCCGATCTCGAACGAGCGCCGCAGCTCGGAGATCATGAAGGCCGGAATGATGACGCGCATGTCGATGCGCTTGTCGTCGAACTTCCTGCGAAAGCTTTCCGCGGCGAGCGACTCGAAGGTCTGTAGGTCCTTATCGCGGACATGCGCCAGCATGAACTCGCGGAACGGGTCGCTGATCTTCAGATAAGCCTCTTCCTCAGAGATCTCGTTCTTCATCAATGGCTGGACGCCGGTCTCCCAGGCGCGGTCGAAAGTCGGCGCCATGACGTAGAAGGTCATGAACATCGCAAGGCTGATCAGAACGAGATTCGGCGGCGTCGTCTGAAGGCCGAGACCGGCGCGGAGGAACGACAGCGCGACGGCAAACCGCGTGAAGCTGGTCATCATGATGAGCAGCCCCGGTGCGACCGACAGCACCGTCAGCAGCGCCATCAGCTGGATGATGCGGCCGCTGGTCGAGCCGTTGCCCGGCGGCAGCAGCGAGTTGAGGTCGGGAATCTGGGCGAACGCCACCTCAGGCAGTACGACCAGCAGCAACGCGAGCAGCAAGACTCTCAATTTCACTGGATCACCAACGTCTCAATGATCAATTCCCGGACCTTCCCGGACGAGCGGATGTTGGCGCGTTCGGACAGGTCGTCGCGCAGATGCTGGAGCCCGCGCGACCCCTCGAACTGCGTGACCGTCGCGGACCGCAAGTACGTGACGATGTCCTCGCTGATATGGGCGGCGAGAATACCGGCGTCCTCGTCACTCATGCTGTCGGTCACCATGGAGGCCTCGACCCGGGCCCAGTTGTTCGCCGGCGCGCCGAGGTTGGTCACGATCGGAGACAGCTTTCGAAGCCGGGCGCTGCCGGCGTAGCTCGACGCCAGCGGCGGCGGCGTGGCGCCCTTCCTTGCGTCGGCGACGCGTTCGGCGGTCGCGAGCAGGTGCAAGCCCGCAACCGCGCCCACACCAATCGCGATCAGGGTCAGCACGACGATGGCGGCGATCAGGCGCATGACGCCCCCTGCCCCCGCGACACTTGAGCCTCAGAACGGTGCAACGGCGTCATAGATCCGATGTCCCCATCCAGGCTGCTGCACGTCAGACAGATTTCCGCGACCGCCATAGGACACGCGCGCCTCGGCGATCTTCTCGTAGGAGATCGTGTTTGTTCGCGAAATATCGCGTGGACGCACGATGCCTCCGACGTTGAGCACGCGCATCTCCGTGTTGATACCGAACTCCTGCGAACCGCTGATCATTATATTTCCGTTCGGCAACACATCGGTGACGATGGCGGCAATGGAAAGCTTGATGTCCTCGGAGCGATCGATCTGGCCGTTGCCCTTGATCTGGGTGTTGGTGTTGAGGTTGGCATTGGTCTGGCCCTTGTCCTGCCATCCTGCGGCGTCCATCAGCCAGTTCAGCCCGAACTGAATCTGCGAATCGCGCGAGCGGTCCGTCTTGTTGTCGAGCTTGGCCTTGTCCTGCATCGAGATGATCACCGTCACGACGTCGCCAACGCGCCGGGCACGGGGATCGCGGTAAAGATCAGTGCCGTCATCCCAGGTCGAGCGATAGCTGACGGGCGTGTGCATGCGGGGCGTCACCGGGATCGGATCGGTCGGCGTCCTCAGCCCGCTGCCCACGGGCGACAGTTTCGGGCCGGTCAGGAGTTCTGCCGGATCATGGGAGCATCCAGCCAAAAACACGAGCGACAGTACGAGCGACAGGATGAGGATCGGCTTCTTCATCTACTTGGTCTTTCCGTCATCCACGCGACGCATTCCGCCAAGCAGATCGGCGAGATGCGCCGCGCGCGCCGTCTCCATCTCATTGAAGATCGCGCTCGAGCTCCTCGGGCTGAGCTTTGCGAGCACGGCGGCGGCCGTCTCGTCCGCCATGCCGGCGATCTGGGTGGCGGCAGCGTCCGGCTTCATGCGCGAATAGATCTCGACGACGCTCGCTTCGGCCTTCTTCAGGAAGTCGTCGCGCAGCGCCATCCACTTCTCATATTCGGCCCGCTTGGCCTCGACTTCGGCAATCCGCTCCCGCAGCTGAGTCTCGGCCTTCTCCAGTTCCTTCAGCTGCCAGGCCAGCCTGGCGTCGACGGCGGGATCAGCGACGTTGCTACAGAACAGCGCGACTTCGTTGTCCGCGGGCGCGGCGGCCTGGGCTGGCGCCGGCTTCGGCGGCGCCGTGACGCTGCCGGATTTGGCCGGGCGCACCGGTGCCGGTGCTGGCGCCGGAGGGGGCATCTCCGAGGTCGGCACCGCACCGGTGATCGCAGGGCCCGAGTCTTCGGCCGCCCAGGCCGTTGCCCGTGCATTGTCGCTCGGAATCGACGTGACCGGTGCGTTCGGCTTCTGCGGCCCGGGTGCACGTGCGCGCGCGAAGGAGAGCAGGTTGAGCGGCTTCGACGGCTTCGCCTCGTCCAGTGCCAGCACGGGCGAGGCGCTCGCCAGCGTGGACACTGCGACCAGGAGGAGGACTTGCGCTTTGTGATCCAGCTTCAACATCGGGCCGCGTGCGATTCTCGGTCAGGACCAGAGCATTGAGCGACCAAGCTTGCACGACGCTTGTGCATCATTGGACGATGACTTCAGCCTGGAGCGCGCCAGCCGTCTTGATCGCCTGGAGAATCGCGATGATGCCGGACGGCTTCAGTCCGATCTGATTCAGCCCGCGCACGAGGCGCTGGAGATCGACGCCGCTCAGGATCGCCACCTGCGATCCGGCCTCATTGGCCTCGACCACGGTCTGCGGCACGACCACCGTCTGGCCTTGCGAGAACGGTGCCGGCTGCGACACCACCGGCATCTCCGTGACGCGGACCGTCAAATTGCCGTGGGTGACGGCAACGGTCGAGATTCGCACGTCACGTCCGATCACCACCGTGCCGGTGCGTTCATTGATCACCACCCGTGCCGGTGTGTCGGGCTCGACGGTCAGCTCGCCGATTTCGGCGAGGAAGCGGACCGGGCCGATGTAGCGCGGCTTGGACAAGACGACCGTCCGGTAATCGCGCTCGAAGGCGATCTGGGCACGGTAGCGGCCGCCGGCATAGCGGTTGATGGCGTCGAGGATTCGGGTTGCGGTGACGAAATCGGGATTCTTGAGCTCCAGCACCAGGAATTCCATCTCATGGAGACTTCCCCGCACCTCGCGCTCGACCAGCGCACCATTTGGAATGCGGCCCGCGGTCGGCGTGCCCTGGCTGACATTCTGGGCCTGGCCACCGACGCTGTAACCGGCGACCGTGACCGCTCCTTGCGCCACTGCATAGACTGCGCCATCAGCCGCGCGCAACGACGTCATCACCAGCGTGCCGCCGAGCAACGAAGTCGCATCTCCCAGCGACGACACCGTCACGTCCATCCGTTCGCCGGGTCCGATCGAGGGCTGCAGGTCCGCCGTCACCATTACGGCGGCGACGTTGCGCGTGCGCAGCGTCGTCGGCCGCGTCGGGTTGGTCGTGCTGGTGGTATCGTTCCTGACATTGATGCCCATGTTCTCGAGCATCGACTGGAGCGACTGCTCCGTGAACGGTGCGTTGCGCAGCGTGTCGCCGGTACCATTCAGACCGATGACGAGGCCGTAACCCACGATCTGATTTTCGCGCAGCCCCTTGATGTCCGCGATATCCTTGATGCGGACGGCGGCCTGGGCGCTCGCGGCGGAAACGATGAGGAGCAGCGCGATCAGGAATCTGGTCATGACCCGTCCGCGACCTTGACGGTACCATCCGGCTGGACGATGGCCCTGATGATCACGCCAGTATCGGTGTTCCGTACCGTAATGAGCGCGCCCGGCGCACCGGCTTGCATGGCAGCGCCATAGGTCACGATCGACAGGCCGGAGTCCTCGACCACGACCTTGACCATGGCGCCGCGGGCGATAGTCCAGGGATCCTCCACCGCGTTGGTCGGAATCGGCTGGCCCGGTAGCAGCGCCCGCCGCGCCATGCGGCCGACGAGAACCTGACGCCCTTCGATGAACATGGCGACGCCGAGCACGTTCGGCGCAAAGGCGCGCTCGGTGAGCATGTCGTCCCTGATCAGGTCGCCGGCGCGGATCGACACGGCCGGCACGGGAAGCCGGCGCTCGTCCGCCGCGGCGAGCCGCGCGGAGACGAGAACCAGCAGCGCGGCGGCCAACCCGCGCGCGATCAGGCCCACCCTGTTCAACATCGACACACCGGAACTAGCGACTGAGATTCTTCGACACCGTCTGCGCCATCTCATCCGACGCCTGGATGACCTTGGCATTCATCTCATAGGCGCGCTGCGCCGAGATCAATTCGGTAATTTCCTTGACGGGATCGACGTTCGAGGCCTCGAGATATTGCTGATTGATCTTGCCATAGCCGGCATCGCCCGGCAGCCCGACGACGGGTGTGCCCGACGCCGTGGTCTCGCGATAGAGATTGCTGCCCAGCGGTTCGAGGCCCGCCTCGTTGGCGAAGTTGGCGAGATTGAGCTGGCCGATTTGCCGCGGGTTCACTTCCGTGTCCAGCTTGGCAAACACCTGTCCGGTCTGGTTGACCGTGACCTGCACCGTGTTCTGAGGCACCGTGATCGAGGGATCCAGCAGGTAGCCGTCCATCGTGACGAGCTGGCCGTTGGCATTGGTGTTGAACGAGCCCGCGCGGGTATATTGCACCTCGTTGTTCGGACCGAGCACCTGAAACCAGCCACGGCCGTTGATGGCCATGTCGTAGGGATTGCCGGTCTGCGTCAGCGCGCCCTGGATGTGCAGCTTGCGGATGGCGGCCGACTTGACGCCGAGACCGAGATTGGCGCCTTCCGGGATCGGCGAGGAGCCGTTGACGTTGGCGACGCCCTGCATGCGGTCCATCTGGTAGAACAGATCAGTGAATTCCGCACGCGCCCGCTTGTACGACGTCGTGTTGATGTTGGCGATGTTGTTCGCGATGACCTCGATATTGGTCTGCTGGGCATTCATGCCCGTGGCCGCGATGGCGAGCGATTTCACAGTGTCATTCCTTCAGATCAAATCGACATACGAACGACTTCTTGGTAGGCCTGCACGACCTTGTCGCGAACCGCGACCGCCGTCTGCAAGGCCTGCTCGGCCGACATCAGCGCCTCGACGACCTTGCGCGTCGATTCCTTGCCCTGCATCGCCGAGATCGACGCCGCCTCGCCGGTCTTCAGCGTACCGATCGCATCGGTGGTCACCTGTTTCATCACGGAATCGAAGCCGACGTCGTCGCCGGACTGGACCGTGGGCGTCGCCGCAGGCGCAATGGCCTGCGTTTCGGTCGCGCGCGACGCCGCCTGTCCTGCGGTGATCGCGGTGGATGAAATCGCCTCTAACATTGTCAGCTCCTCAGGAGATCGATGGTCATGCCGAGCATCGATCTCACCTGCTTCACGACCTGGAGATTGGCTTCATAGGACCGGTTGACTTCCCGCATGTCCGCCATCTCGATCATCATGTTGACGTTGGGCATCTTGACGTAGCCGGCCTTGTCGGCGGCGGGGTGTCCCGGATCGTACTCCACGCGATAAGGCGTGGTATCGACCCCGATCTCCTTGACCTTCGCCAGCTGCGTGCCCGAAGCCCGGTCCATTGCGGCATCGAAGGTGATCGTCTTGCGCTGATAGGGATCCGATCCAGCGGCGCGTCCGGTCGAGCTCGCATTCGCGAGATTTTCGGAGACGACGCGCATGCGGGTTGATTGCGCCTCGAGCCCGGAGCTTGCGACCGTCAGTGAAGCCTGTAGAGCATCCAGCATATCAATTCACCTCAGGTCTTCGCGCTGCTCAGGACCATGCGGTTGAACGACCGCACGATCGCCGAATTCATCGAGTAGTCGCGGTTGACGTCGCTGCCCTTGATCATCTCCTGCTCGAGGCTGACGGAGTTGCCGGAATGGACGACGTCCCAACTATCTTTCTTTGCGGTCGCTCGCGTGTCGGTCTCGGTCGGGGAGAGCTGCATGTGCGTCGGCGATGTCGTCGCAAGCCTGACCGGCATTCCGTCGAGCACCTTGTTGAACGGCTCGACGTCGCGCGCCTTGAAGCCCGGCGTATTGGCGTTGGCGACGTTGGTGGCGATGGTCGACTGACGAAGCTCGAGCCAGCGCGCCTGCGACGATGCGAGTTCGAAGAGATAAAGCGGTCCCACGGCAGTCCCATTCTGGTCTGTTCGGAACAACCCTAGGGCTGCAAGCTTTCCCCAGGCTGATGCAGGGGACGCCGTCCTCGGAAATCTACTGAACCTTCTCAGCTCGCGGCGATTGCTTCGACTGGAGGAAGTAGATGATTTCGGCGACGGGCCGGAAGAACTCGGACGGAATGACCTGGTCGACCTGCACCGCCTCGTAGAGGGCGCGCGCGAGAGCCTTGTTCTCGATCACCGGGATCTTGTTCTGCTCGGCGACTTCGCGGATCTTCAAGGCAATCACGTCCATGCCCTTGGCCACCACGAGCGGCGCCGCGCTTTCTTCGCGGTTGTAGCGCAGCGCTATCGCGAAATGCGTCGGGTTAGCGATCACCAGCGTCGCGCGCGGCACGGAGGCGATCATCCGCTGACGAGACCGATCGCGCGCCAGCGAACGCAGTCGCGCCTTGATCAGCGGATCGCCTTCCGCCTGCTTGTGCTCGTCCTTGATCTCCTGCCTGGTCATGCGCAGTTCGCGCCGCCAGTGGAAGCGCGCCCAGGCGAGATCGATCGCAACCAGCACGATGGTCGCGATGCAGATCGCCGAGACGATCCGCATTGCGATGGTGAGAATCATCTCCGGCAACGCCACGGGATCGGTGTACATCGCCTCGAACGCCCTCGCTTCCGACGAGCGGAGCACGAAGGCGACGACTGAGGTCACCGACACCAGCTTGAAGAGCGATTTTGCAAATTCCACGAGGCCCTGAGAACCGAAGAGCCGGCTCCACCCGCTCACTGGGGAGATTCGCGAAAGGTCTGGCATGATGCGCTGGAGCACTAGAGTGGGCGCGTTTTGCAACAGCGACGCTGCCAATCCGAACACGGCCATGGTGACGACCAGTGGCACCAGGAATCGCAATGCCTCGAGGCCCACCACAATGAGGAGGTTCTGCGCGTCCGCCGCGTTGCGGAGACGGAAGCCATCGGGATCGTCGAGAAAGCTCTTCAGGGTCGGCGTCAATTGCTGCACGCCCTGACCGATCAGGAACATCTGGATCACCATCAGCGCCGCCATCGAGGCGAAAATGGAGGCCTCCCGAGAGACCGGAATTTTGCCCTGTTCGAGCGCATCGCGGACTTTCTTCTCGGTCGGCTCTTCTGTCTTGTTCTCCTGGTCGGATGATTCTGCCATGCCCGTTCAGCGGTCAGCGGAAGACCAGCTCATCCTCCTGTTCGGGGTTGAGCTCGATTTCACCCTTCTCTGCGAGGTCGAGCGCGAGGTCGGTGATCACGCGGCGGGCTTCCAGCACGTCGCGCTGGTTCGACGGCTCGCCGATGGCCAGCTCGTGCTCGACGACGCGACGGACGCGCGAGGCGACTGAGGACAGGATCAACTCGCGGAAGTGCTTGTCGGTCCCCTTCAGGGCGATGACGATGCGGTCGGTCGGCACCTGATCGAAGATCATGGTGCGCGCCTTCGGCGTCAAATTGATCACGTCGTCGAAGGTGAACAGCAGTTCCTTCAGTACCTCCGCCGACTTCGGCCGTTTCTCCGACAGGCTCTTCAGCATGTCCTCGATGTGGCCGCGCTCCATCTTGTTGATGATATCGGCGACACGTGCGTAGGTGTCCGCGCCGAGGTTACGGGCGAAGTTCAGCGTCAGATCTTCATGGAGCGTCTTCTCGAGGACCCTCATGGCATCGTCGACGATCGGCTTGAGGCTGAGCACGCGCCGCATCAGTTCGTTGCGCAGGCTCGATGGCAACTGGCTCATGACCTTGGCAGCGCAGGACGGCTTGACCTTGGACAGGATGAGCGCCGCGGTCTGCGGATGTTCCTTGGAGAGATAGCTCGCGAGCGAGTTTTCCGACACCGACGAGACGCGGTCCCAGACCGATCGGCTCGAATTGCCGAGCAGGTCCGACATGATCGCCGAGACCTGGTCGGCCGGAAGCACGTCGCCAAGCACGGCCTCGAGGCCACCGAGGGTGCCGAGGATGTTGGCGCCCATCGAGAATTGCTGCGCGAACTCCTCGACGATCCCCTCGAGCTCTTGCGCGGTGATCGGCCGCAGCTCGGCTGCGGCCTTGGTGACGATACGGATCTCCTGCGGCTCGAACTGCTGGAGCACACTCGCAGCCGCCTGTCGGCCCATGGCCAGCAGGAGCGCCGCGACCTTTTCCGTTCCACCCAGCGTGGCAACGCCTCGCTGCTTGATGGGAGCGATGCCGACCTGTGCCGCCATGGTCAGGTATCACCCTGCCCCAGCGGTCCGACAATCTCGGTCAGCGAGACGCCGAAGCGGGAATTGTCCTCTTCGACGACGACGACCTCGCCGCGGGCGACAACGCGCCCGTTGACCACGACGTCGACGGGCTCGCCGACCCGGTGATCGAGCGGGACTACGGCGCCACGACCGAGCTTCATCAAATTCGCCACCGGGATGGTCGCCGAGCCCAACACCACCTGCATGGTGACGGGGATGCGCAGGATGGCATCGACATTGGCGAACTTGCCGGTCTCCTCCGCGGTGCGCGCGGCAATCTCCGCCAGCCGCTCCAGCGGAGACGTATCGGTATCTCCCGATGCAGATGCAGATTCATAGTCGAAGGATTGCGCCATTTGGTATCGCCTCTTGGTATTTCCGCTCCCGGAGCGCCGCGACGTTCCGATGGTAAATTTCTGTCCGTCCCGATTCTAATGCTTGTTCGCGTCGGCACCGTTCGCGGTCGCGGCCGGAGCGAGCCCGCTTCGCGCATCGAGCGCCGCGATCGCCTCGTGGGCCTGATCGATCTTCGTGCTCAGCACGTTGGCGAGCCGACCGAGATTCGCAGTGGAGTCGTGCGCCGCAGTGATGACCGTATCGAAGGCGCCTGCCGTCTCGTGGACGATGGTCGAGAATTCGCCCTGGTAGCTGCGCAGCCGCGCCAGCTCGCGGTGCATCTTGGTCACCCGTATGCTGGTGAAGCCGAGTGCGATCAACAGCACGGCATCAACGAGATAGGATATCATCGACGAACTCCCGCTTCTGATCGACGGGATCTGCCACCTGCATGGCGTAATAGCCATCAAGCTGGCCGATCTGGCACCAGAACAGCACCTGGTTGTTGCTTTCGAGCCGCGCCAGCGTACGCGGCGTCGCCTCGAGCTCGAGAACCTGCCCGACATGGAACTTCACGACGTCGCCGAGCGACACCATCTTCTCGTCGAGCACGGCGCTCAACGTCACCTCGGTCCGGTGAACCTCGCTCTCCATCTGCTCGCGCCAGCGCGGATCGGCCGCACGGCCGTCGCTGACGACGACGGTCGCGAGCTTCTGCCGCAGCGGATTGAGCGCGGAGTGCGGAATGATCAGGAACATCTGGCCGCCGCGGTAGAGCGCCTGCAACATGATGTTGGCACAGATCGACATGTTGCCGCTCCGGCCGATCGCCAGCGAGGCCATCGCGGTCTCGACCCGCTCCACGCGAAAGGTCACGTTGGAGGTGCCGGCAAACGCGGATTGCAGCGCCTTGGCGAAACGCTCGAACAGCGCCTGGACCAGGCGGATTTCGATGTTCGAGAAGGAGCGTTCGACGTCCATCGGCGGCTCGGCGCCGTCCGAACCGAACATCGCCTCGACCATCGTGAAGACGAAATCGCGGTCCAGAACCATCAGGATCCTGGAGTCCCACTGCTCGGCGTAGAGCACGGCCGCGACCGCATTGGCTTCGTAGTCCTTGATGATGTCGCCGACGCGCCCGTTGGTGATGCCGTTGACGGAGAAGTAGCAAGGCGTACCCGCCATCGGCTGGAGGCTGTCGATGCACGACGCCGCCATGCGATCGAAGATCACATTGAGCATCGGCATACGCTCGATCGAGATGCCGGCCGCATCCAGCAGGTAGTTCGGCAGCTGCTTCCGCTGATCGACGTCGAGGTCTTCCATCATCATGCGCGTGCAGCCTTCGGTTCGGCCTCAGTCACGACAGCCTTCGGCCCGGCAATCGTTTCGTTCTCGACGACGTCGATCGACGGCCGCTCGGTGCTGGCAATCATCTTGCGGCCGTGCTCGACGGCGATCTGCGGCATGGCGCCGTTCATGAAGGCAAGCAGCGTCTGCTTGACGATGATGTAGGGCCGGCAGCGCTTCTCGCGCGTCATCTTGACCTTCATCGCGAAGGGGGAAATTATGCCGTAGGACAGGAAGATGCCGGCGAAGGTGCCAACCAGCGCCGCGCCGATGAAGCCGCCCAGGAGCTTCGGCGACTGGTCGAGCGCACCCATGGCCTTGATGACGCCAAGCACCGCGGCGACAATCCCAAGCGCCGGCAGCGCCTCCGACACCACCACGAGCGCATGATAGGGCGACAGCTTGCTCTTCACGATGGTGTGGATTTCCTCGTCCATCAGCGCCTCGATCTCGTGCGTGCGCGCATTCCCCATGATGATGAGGCGGACATAGTCGCAGATAAACTGGAGCAGCGATGCATCCCCGAGCACACTCGGGAACGCCTTGAATATCTCGGAGGACTGGGGGTCGTCGATATGCGCTTCCACCTCGTTGCGGCCCTTGCCCCGCAGCTCGCGCATCAGGGAATGCAGCGCGCCGAGCAGATCGAGGTAATAGCGCTCACCGGGCACCGCGCCGGTGACGGCCTGCATGCACGCAAGCCCGGTATCCACGACCACCTTCCATGGATTGGCCATGATGAAGGTGCCGGCCGCGGTGCCCATGATGATTACGAACTCCCACGGCTGCATCAGCACGCCCAGATGCCCGCCCATGGCGGCAAAACCGCCAAGCAGCGCCGCTACCGTGATGACGATCCCCACGAAACTGCCCAACGCGCCGCTCCATCACCGATCCCATCGGGAATATCTAGCCGGCGACGCTTGCGCGAGGCTGGCTTCGGCGTCGCCAGCCCCGCGCAAGCAATTGGCGGCAGCTTGGGACGATGTCGCAACGGCGGCCAGAGGGGCGCGTGCCATGCTATCCACCATCGCGGACTACACCAGACTGACCAAGGACATGGGCAAGTCGATGACGCAGGTGGCGCAGGAGCCGGACGTCAGCCGCGACACCGACTACTTCCTGAGCCATATCGGCAACGTGAAGACGATCGACGACTTCCTGGGTGACTATCGGCTCTACTCCTACGCAATGAAGGCCTATGGCCTCAGCGACATGACTTATGCCAAGGCGTTCATGCGGAAGGTGCTGACCGAGGGCGTCACGGACAAGGACGCCTTCGCCAACAAGCTGAGCGACACCCGCTACCGGGACTTCGCCACGGCCTTCAATTTCGCCGCCAACGGCGCCAACGCGACCCAGACCACCGCAGCCACGACCGGCACGGCCACCCAATATGTCACGCAGACGATGGAGCAGAACGCGGGCGACCAGAACGAGGGCCTGCGGCTCGCACTCTATTTCACGCGCAAGGCCTCCTCGATCACGAGCCCCTACCAGATCCTCGCCGACAAGGCCCTGACCCAGGTGGTCCAGACCGCAATGGGCTGGTCGGCGACGATCAGCTCGTCCGACATCGACGCCCAGGCCAAGATGATCACGGACAAGATCGATCTCACCGATTTCCAGGACCCGACCAAGGTCACCAAATTCGTGCAGCGCTTCGCGGCGATGTGGGACGCGACCCAGACCCAGAGCGACACTTCGACCAACCCGGCGCTGGTCCTGATCGGCGGCGCCTCGGCGTCGGTCGGCCTGGATACCGACATGCTCACGACACTTCAGAACATCCGGTTCAACAGGTAAGTCATGCAATCCGCTCTCTATGTGGGACTATCGGCGCAGGTCGCCCTCGAAAAGCGTCTCCAGACGATCGCCAACAACGTCGCCAACGTCAACACGTCCGGCTTTCGCACCGACGTGGTGAAGTTCGAGACCGTGCTGTCCAAGGCCGGCGCGAACCCGGTCGCGTTTTCCTCGCCCGGCGACAACATCATTTCGCGCGAGCCCGGCAATATCACCGAGAGCGGCAACCCGCTCGACGTCGCCGTGGTCGGACAGGGCTTTATTGCCTTCGCCGGCCCGAATGGCACGGTCTATACCCGCGACGGCCGCCTCCAGATCGCCGCCAACGGCGACCTTCAGACGGTGTCGGGTTTCCCCGTCATCGATTCCGGTGGCGCGCAGATCACGCTCGACCCGAACGGCGGACCGGTCTCGATCTCGCGCAGCGGCGCGATCACCCAGGACAACAACGAGATCGGCACCATCGGCCTGTTCAACATTCCCGCTGACGCCAATCTCGACCGCTACGGCAATTCCGGCGTCACGCCCGACCGGCCTGCGACCGCCATCGCCGATTTCACCCGGGACGGCTTCAAGCAAGGCTATGTCGAGGGCTCCAGCGCCAATCCGATGATGGAATTGACGAAGCTGATGTCGGCCTCGCGCGCCTTCGACGGCACCAATTCGCTGATCGAGGGCACCGAGAGCGAGCTCAACAACGCAATCCGGACGCTGGGCGATCCCAGCAAGTAGACTGCGCGTCGCGCGTAATTTGGGTGGACGGTTTCCTTGAACGCTCTTCGGCAACTTGAGTGGGCGCTGCTGGAGCTCCAGCAGAGCACGCCGCTTGCAAGCGTCAGTGGCGCGATCTCCGAGATCGCGCCGACGCATTTCCGCGTCTCCGGCCTGTCGCGCTTCGTCAGGCTCGGCGAGCTGATCGGCGTCAATTCGGGCGGCAAGCCCCAGATCGGCGAGGTGATCCGGATCGACAGCGAGGGCATCGTCGCAAAGCCGTTCGACCGGCAATTCGCCGGCGGCCTCGGTTCGGTCGCCTACCGGATGCCGCCCCTGTCGTTCGCGCCGGATCCAAGCTGGAAGGGCCGCGTCATCAATGCGCTCGGCGCGCCGCTGGACGGAAAGGGCCCGCTCACCCCGGGATCGCGGCCCGTTTCCGCGGAGACCGAGGCGCCGCCGGCGATGAAGCGGGCGCGCGTCCACAAGCCGCTGCGCACCGGCGTCCGCGTCATCGATCTGTTCGCGCCGATCTGCGCCGGCCAGCGCGTCGGCATCTTCGCCGGCTCCGGCGTCGGCAAATCGACGCTGCTGGCGATGCTCGCCCGCAGCCAGGGTTTCGACACCGTCGTGCTGGCGCTCGTCGGCGAGCGCGGCCGCGAGGTGCGCGAGTTCATCGAGGACGTGCTCGGCAACGACCGCCACCGCTCCGTCACCATCGTATCGACCGGAGATGAAAGTCCGATGATGCGGCGGCTGGCGCCGAAGACGGCCATGGCCGTCGCCGAATATTTTCGCGACCGGGGCGAATCGGTCCTGCTCGTGGTCGATTCGATCACCCGCTTCGCCCATGCCGCCCGCGAGGTCGCGCTTGCCGCCGGCGAGCCCGCGGTCGCGCGCGGCTATGCGCCAACGGTCTTCACCGACCTGCCGCGCCTCCTGGAGCGTGCCGGGCCCGGCGAGGAGGGATCCGGAACGATTACCGGAATCTTTTCCGTGCTGGTCGATGGCGACGACCACAACGAGCCGATCGCCGACACCATCCGCAGCACACTCGATGGGCACATCGTGCTGAGCCGGCACATCGCCGACCAGGCACGCTATCCCGCCGTAGACGTGCTGGCCTCGGTCTCCCGCCTCGCCCATAACGTCTGGGACCCCGAAGAGCGCGAACTGGTGAGCAAATTGCGCACCCTGATCGCCAAATATGAGGACACGCGCGACCTTCGCCTGATGGGCGGTTATCAGTCGGGGCGTGATTCGGGCCTCGACCAGGCGGTCGACATGGTCCCGAGAATCTACAACGCAATGCGACAAGACGCCTCAGCCTCGCCGAGCGCCGATCCGTTCCGCGAGCTGAGAGACATGCTCAAGGGCGACTAGCAGGGTGAGACGGCACGCGACATGCGCGCCTCGCATCTCGATCAGCGCGTGTCGTCGCATTGCACGAACTGCGTATGCGTTTGATTGCCGCCGATGTTCACCACGCGAATCTCAGCCGTTCGGATGAGCCGTCGGCACGGTCGTGAGAACGATGTGTGGACCATACTTCGAATAACGCCACAACAACCGCCGCGTGTAATCCGACCAAGTTCCCTTGGTGTTCCATTGGCGATTTCCGAAGCAGATCGCGCAAGTTGTGGATGACTTTCGCGATGCGCATCGCCTGTCGTGCACAAGCTTCGATCAATCTGCATCAACGGCAGACAACAATATGCGTGCAATCAAACCGTCGTAGAGTTGCGTGCATCTAGTCTGCTAGATCGCGCCATTGTATTCACCATCATGTGTCCCGCAGAGTGAGATTGTCTTGAACGTTACAATCGTTTGCAACGACATCCTGTCTCGAAAGAGTGTCTCTACTTGCTTTTGTTGAGAAGCTCATTCATCGTTTCGGCGGAAGATAAGAAACGTTTGCTTGCGACTTGAACTCAGGGGCTTCGGTTGAGCAACTCCGATCCATCGTCCGGTCGTGACGGCAACTCGGGCTCCCGTGCGACGACGCCGCGGTTGGTATGCCATCAGCGACGCGGCCTATCGCGCCGGATCCCACGGCGCACGTCAGACCAAGTCAGGTTCCTTGCAGTCCACATCTTCGCACATGAGCCTGACACGGCGTGCTCATCGCACACCTCGATCTGTCTGGCGTCTCTCGCAGGATTCGCGCGCCATGGCGGAACGCGGCTTCGGGGCGCCGCAGACGTGATTCCCGGGGCGAGGTAGGAATTCATGCCGTTGGCACGTGAAGCAGTCGAGCTGCTGGTTCAGGCGGCCAGAGCCTGGTATTTCGAAGGCGATCAACACGGATTGCGCGATCGGGAGTGGATGGCGCTGCGTTTTCTCGGGCGCGCCAACCGGTTCTCGCGCACACCGTCTGCGCTCGCCGGCTTCATCGGCGCCACCAGGGCGACCGCATCGCAGATTGTGAAGACGCTGGAGAGCAAGTCCTTCCTGGTCCGCAAGCCGTCGCAAGAGGACAAGCGTTCCGTCGTGCTCCACGTCACCCCACAGGGTGAGAAATGCCTGAACCAGCATGATCCGATCAACCATGTGGTGAATGCGGTCACAGCGCTCGGTACCGAGGAATGCATCAGGCTGCGCGACTCGCTGCGCGAGATCCTCAATCACCTCGATGCGGCCCATCAGCGGCTCGATGCCAGCATCTGCCGGGACTGCATGTTCCTGGCCGAGCGCAGCCCCGGCACGGCCAAGGGACGCGCCACGGCTGAATTCATGTGCCGGCTGTATCGCGCGCCTGTATCGCTCGACGAAACCGAGCTCCTCTGCACAAGTTTCGAGCGTACCCGCGACCGTCCGAAGATCGAGGAACACCTCGACCGCGCACGGGTGGCGAGCCAGGGGTGAGGCTGCGCGCAATATCCGGGTGAATATTGCGGGTAGAGCTTGCGGGAAATGTCGCAACGGCATCATTCTTTTGACCGACCACAGTATTGGCCCCGTCATCCTGAGGTGCGAGTAGCGCAGTGCATCTGCACTGCGCTGCGAGCTTCGAAGGATGGACGGCCGGGATGCAGCAGCGCGAGGCAACAGCGGGACCGTCCCCTTCGAGGGCCGCTGAAGAAGCGGCCACCTCAGGGTGACGGTGACGGATTGGCAATCGCTGCAACACCGATCCGTTCTCGAATCACGACAGACACGCCTTCGCATTCTCGCGGCTCATTTCGCCCGAGCTTTGCTTGATCTCTCCACCCTCTTATCCAAGAGGGCGCAGGGAAGGCCGGGTGCCGGCTGGCACCCACGGTCCGCTGTGCGCGGGTAGCGCAAAAGGAATTGCACAGCGGCATACAGGTGAAGCCGAACACACGGCCTTCCCTGCGCGATGGGTTGACGGCTTATGCCGTGCTCTCCCGGGAGCCGAGTTCGTTCTGGCCTCCCTCACCTTCGCGAAAGTCGCCGACACCGCGCCGGTTGACGCGAATGCCGCCTCCGCGAAAGCTTGACCGTAGCAACGACGGCCAGGACCACACGGTTTTGCCGTACGCGCGTTCGCTTGTTCGCCACAGAGCCCGACGGCGTGGTGCACACAGCCACCGAGATATTGGCGAGACGAACCATCAGCGCCGCTCGTCGGCGTGAAGCCTCGGGCTCACGGAGAGCAATCCGCCCTGCCCGCACATCTCACGCCCGACGCTGCTGCGTCCACCGCAAGCCCGGCACGCGAAAAATGACGACACATGATCGCCCCTCAAGGTCGAGCCGGGATGGCCGACACATACGACAAATCCGAATTTCGGTAAAGTGGAATATATTTGCGCTCACGGCTTGACGGCCCCGCAGGTGTGTTGCCCGTCGGGCACCCATAGCCGGGATACCCGGCGCCGCCTTGTATGCATTATCCCAGTTGCCATCGTGGGGGACTTTCCTTTAGATGCGCCCCAATCCGCCCCCGGATCATGGTCCCGGGCCCAAAAACCCGCAAAATTGTCAAGGGACGAAGCATGGCGCGCAACATTCTGATCCTCGGGGCTTCCTACGGCTCCCTGCTGGGCACGAAGCTGTTGATGGCCGGGCACAACGTGACCCTGGTCTGCCGCGCCAAGACCGCGGAGCTGATCAATCGCGACGGCACCGAGGTGCGCATCAAGCTGCGCGACGAAGCGGTGCACCGCGCCATCTTCTCGCGCGACCTGCCCGGCAAGCTGGATGCGGTGACGCCGGCCGATGTCGACCTCTCCCGTTACGATCTGGTCGGCCTTGCGATGCAGGAGCCGCAATACGCCAACCACACGGTCCGCGTTCTCATGATCAAGATCGCCGCGGCGAAGCTGCCGTGCCTCTCGATCATGAACATGCCGCCGCTGCCCTATCTGAAGCGGATCCCGGCGCTGGCGGACATGGATCTCGAGGAGGCCTACACCAATGCGCAAGTGTGGGAGCGGTTCGAGCCGGGGCTGGTGACGCTGTGCTCGCCCGATCCGCAGGCCTTCCGTCCGCCGGAAGAGGCAGCCAACGTGCTGCATGTCGGCCTGCCCACGAACTTCAAGGCCTCGGCCTTCGCCGACGACAAGCACAACAAGGTGCTGCGCGAGCTCGAAGCCGACATCGACGCGGTGACGCTCGCCGGACAGGATGTTCCGGTGAAGCTGAAGGTATTCGACTCACTGTTCGTGCCACTGGCGAAATGGTCGATGCTGCTCACCGGCAACTACCGCTGCATCACGCCGCACGAGCCGCAGTCGATCCGCGACGCCGTGCACGGCGATCTCGCGCGCTCGCAGACGATCTACGAGCATGTCGACGCGATCGCCCGCCGTCTCGGCGCCGATCCGCAGGACCAGGTGCCGTTCGCGAAATACGCCAAGGCCGCCGAAAGCCTGCTGAAGCCGTCATCGGCGGCGCGCGCGGTGGCGAGCGGCGCGCCCTTCATCGAGCGTGTCGACCTGCTGGTGAAGCTGATCTCGCATCAGATCGGCACGCCCAATGCGGAGATCGACCGCACGGTCGAGACGGTGGACCAGAAGCTGAACGAGAAGATCGTGCAGGGCGGTTCGGGCGCGCAATAAAAGCGCGCGCCGCATACTCGACTTTGGTCGTACGCGGCGGCGCATGACGCCGACGACGTGCGATTGCATCTCATCGATCACGCGATCGTGTCGTTTGCGCGTCCCACAGGCGCTCACCTGAAAATATCACAAGTGCGCGAGCCCAATGCATGTTGCGCATCATATCGCGGCGACGCGCGAGACCAAAGTGAGCCATTTCCGGGCGAATTGAGCCAAAGCAGATCAGGTTCCCGCTTGTGGCGGTGCAAACAACCTCTCGCTCGGACGTGCGCGATCCTTCATTTGCGCAAGCGCTGTATGCGCGTGCGTCGGGCTCGTTGTCTTGTCTCGCCAATGCGCGCGCGCAAGATGCTGTTGCCGAATATTTCCTCGGCCACGTCATGTCTTGGATACCCGTTCTCGAAAATGGATTCCAAAACTGGCGTTCGCCCGGCCGACAAAAAGAATAAGAGAAGAACAAGAACAACAAAAAATGGACCAGGCAATGTTGAGCGTCGTCCGCGCGATGGAGGCAGGCGCGACGACGATGAAGGGTGTGATCGACGCCACCGGACTGTCCCGTCTCAAAATTGAACGTGCGTTGAACGCGCTGGAGAAGCAGAAGCTCCTGGTTCGCGATGGCCAGGGGTTCAGGCCGACCGGTCTGCCGAAGGCCGCGCCGCTTACCCGGCAATGCGGATCGTGCAACGCCTGCTGCGATATCCTCGAGGTGGCCGCCGTCGACAAGCCGGTGAACCAGCTGTGCAGGCATTGGCAGACGGGCACGGGATGCACCATCTACGACCGCCGTCCGCAGATGTGCCGGTCATTCGTCTGCGCCTGGCTGCAAGGTCATCTCGACGACGACTGGTTTCCCGCAAAATCGGGCATCATCGTGCATTTCAGCCAGGACGCGGTCAACGTCACCGTCGATGACCATTGCCCCGATCGCTGGCGCGAGGAGCCGTATTTCAGCAAGCTCGCCGAATGGTCGCTGAACGGCATCAGGCGAATCGGCAACCGCGGTTACGCCACCCTCGTCGTGTCCGGCGCCGACAAGTTCCTGCTGCTCGGACGCACCATCGTCCCCGATCCGACACTGTTCGGGACGGCATTCCTGCCGCTCACCGCCGACACCTTTCGGTTCTGGAAGGCACGATCGCCGGAGCATTTGCAGCGGCTGCACGAACGCATTGCCGAGATCGAGCGGATCAGGCAGGAATTCGGGTCGTGCGCGATTCCGGACGACGATGACGACGATCCCACCCCGCCCTACCGGCCCGCGCTTTTACGGTTATCGAACCTGGCCTGAAATCCATCGTGGGCAACAGGGCGTGATTCGCCCTGTGCCGCTCGACGCGCCCCAGCCGGGTTGGTAAGCCCCTGTCCGCGAATGAAGGGGTTTGAGTCGGGACATGACGGTTGCGATCGAGATGGGGCAGACCCTTGCGGGCGCCGCGGCGGCCATGGACCTCGAGGAACTGCTGGCAACCCGCCTCCTGGTGCAAGGCAATTCGGGCTCCGGCAAATCGCATCTGTTACGGCGGCTGCTGGAACAGAGCGCGCCCTGGGTGCAGCAGGCCATCATCGACCCCGAAGGCGATTTCATCACGCTGGCCGAGCATTTCGGCCATCTCGTGATCGAGGCCGAGGACCATACCGAGCGCGGCCTTCAGGTCGCCGGCGAGCGCGCGCGGCTGCATCGCGTTTCCACCGTGCTCAATCTCGAAGGGCTGGACGCCGAGAACCAGATGCGGCGCGCGGCGGCATTCCTCGGTGGTCTCTTCGATGTGCCACGCGACCATTGGTACCCGATGCTCGTCGTCGTCGACGAGGCGCAGCTGTTCGCGCCGGCCGTCGCCGGCGAGGTGTCGGACGAGGCGCGGAAACTCTCGCTCGGCGCCATGACCAATTTGATGTGCCGCGGCCGCAAGCGCGGGCTCGCCGGCATCATCGCGACCCAGCGGCTGGCAAAGCTCGCCAAGAACGTCGCGGCGGAAGCGTCGAACTTCCTGATGGGCCGGACCTTCCTCGATATCGACATGGCGCGCGCCGCCGATCTGCTCGGCATGGAGCGGCGGCAGGCCGAATCCTTTCGCGAGCTCGAGCGTGGACAGTTCATGGCGCTGGGACCTGCGCTATCGCGCCGTCCCTTGCGTTTGCATATCGGCCCGACCGACACCAGCCCGCGCAATTCGACGCCGCGGCTGATGCCGATGCCCGAAGCCGCGCTGGAGGATGCGCGCGCGGTGATCCTGGCCGCGCCGCCCCCCGATGCCAGCCGGCCGCAGCGCCGGCCGGCACCGGACCTGCTCGAACAGCTCCGGGCCGCGAAGGCCGCCGCGCCCGAGATCAGCCCCGAGCCGATCGAGCTGCCGGTCAGCGCCGAGGCGTTGGCGGAGCGGCGCGAGCGCGTCGACCGGACTTTGCGGGCGGTGCTGGCCGAGCCCGATGCCGGCTTCCGCGCCATCGGCGTGCTCTACCAGGAGTTCGTAGTTCGCTGCCGCATCGAAGGCCTTGGCGCTGCCGTGCCAGACCTCAACGAATTTCGCCGCATGATAACGCATGCGCGGGCCGGTCTCGGCACCGAGCTCGCCGAGGATGACGCCTGGCAGGAGGTGTCGCTGCGCGCCTCGATCCTGCCCGACGACATGCAGGGCGTGTTCATGATGATTGCGCGCGCGGCCAAGGAAGGCTGGCCCTGCCCGGGCGATGCCGCGATCGCGCGCGCCTACGGTTCGCATTCGCTGCGCCGGGCGCAGCGCCTGCTCACCTACATGGAAGAGCAGGGCCTCATCGTCTGCCAGCTCGACGGCGGTGGCCGCAGGTTCGTGACACTGGTGGAGCTGGCCTGGGCGACCGCGCCGGGCGATCCCAATGCCGATGATCTGCCGGTGGAGCCGGCTCCGAGCGCGGCGCCTGCTTAAAAGGCGCCGGCCACGGTGAGGCGAAACGTCAGTGGCTCGACCGGGTGCAGCACGTAATCCATCACGCCGTTCTGGCAGACCGCGATCGGCGCGACGCCGCCAGTGCAGAGATTGTAGAGCGTATCGGTCTTGAGCAGCGACCCATAGGCGTAAGTGATCTGGTTCGCCTTGGCGTTGAGGAGATTGAGCACGTCGAGCTGGATACGCCAGCCGTCCTCAGTGCGATAGCCGAGGCGGCCGTTGAAGATGCTGGTCGCGGATGAGCGGAACGCATTATCTTCCGTCAGCGGGCTGGAGGCGAGATAGCGCCAGCGCAAGGCCCCGAACCAACCGGTCTTCTCGCCGAGCGTGACGCCGGCGGACGCCACCATTGGCGGCGCGTTCGGAATGTAATTGCCCGGCGCGTTGCCGATCTGCGCCGCGGGATAACCAGCGAGCGAGGCATAGAGCGCGGCCTGCTCGCTGTCAGTGCCGCGAAAGCGTGCATGCGTCATCGCGAGATCAGCGTCGATGTCGATCCAGCATCGCGGCCGGTAATGGTTGGTCCACTCGAAACCATAACGGCGGCTGGCACGCGTTGCCTCGGTATCGCCGGCGTCGCCCGAGAACAGGATCTCGGAATCCTGGTCGAGGATGAAGACGCTGAGCGAGGTGTCGAGGCCGGGAATGATCCTCGTGCGAACACCGACCTCCGAGCCCCGCGTGCGCACCAGCAGCGGCGACGGCGACAGCTTTGTCGCGGGATCGATCGGATCTTCCGTCGTGGTCGCACCGCGCGCGTCGTTCGAATGCATGCCGTATCCGGCGCCGAGGAAGAATTCGGTCTGGTTGAAGGGCCCGAGCACCATCCTGAATTTGGGACTGCCGAGCGACGCATCGACGCGGCCGGAGTTGTTGGAGTTGAACAGTGAGGTGACGTCGGCGGCATAATAGTCGCCGCGCCAGCCGACAGTTGTCCTGAGCCAATCGGTCCAGCGCACGGTGTTTTCGGCGTAGATTCCGACGCTGCCCTCGCCGACCTTGTCGCTGCGGATGTTGGAGAAGAAGTTGCGCTGGAACGTGTTGCTCAGCGCCAGATCAATTGCGTCATAGCGCGATTGCAGGCCGAAAGTGGTCTGCATCGGCAGGCCCGCGAACGAGCCGTTCAGCGTGCGCGAGATGTTCGCGCCAGCCATCAGGCGGTCGTCGTGCTGGTGGAACTGGTCGCCCAGCACGGGATCGCTGAGAAAATAGGTGAAGTTGTTGAAAAGATCGAGCTGGCTCTTCACGACATAGGCATTGGCCTTCCAGGAGCCGAGATCATCGCTCTGCGCCACGCGGCCTGAGAGCGCAAAGCGATTGGTGTTGCCGCCGTCGCTTGGATCTTCTGAGCCGAAGCGGTCGAGAAAACCGCTCGCGATCGCGCGCTGCGGCACCTGGTCGGTCGAATTCCATGTGTTCGCATAGGCCATGCCGGTGACGGACACACCATCCGTCGCGGTGCCCTGGCTGTAGCGCACGAGACCATTGAGCTTGCGCACATTGTCCGGATTGTCCCACGGGCCGTTGTAGATGCCGAGTTCACCAGCGACGAGCAGCGAACCGTCGCCAACTTTGGCGGAATCCATGCCAAGCAAGCGGCGATAGCCGAAGCTGCCAACGGTCACCTGCGCAAGGCCTTTTTCGGTGCGGTCGATCAGGCCGATGTGAATGCTGCCGACCGAGGCGAAATCGCCTTCGTCGGCGAAATACGGCCCCTTGCGCACGTCCATTGCGGCGATGGTTTCCGGGATCAGCCAGTTGAGATCGGCATAGCCCTGGCCGTGCGCGTGGGTGCGCATGTTGACGGGGACGTCGTCGACAGTGATCGCGAGATCGGTGCCGTGGTCGAGATTATAACCGCGCAAGAAATACTGGTTGGCTTTGCCCTCGCCGGAATGCTGGGTCACGATCAACCCCGGCACGGCTTCGAGCGCCTCGCCCGGCCGCGTGAAGGTGCGCGCATTGAGGGCTTCACTGGAGACGGTGAACTCGCTCGCCATGCCCGGTGGACCTTTTACGCCGGAGGCGACGCTAACAGTGTCTGCTGCCGGAGCTGGCGTTGGCTGGACCGCCACTTGGCTCGTTGCCACGGCGGGTTTGCTGGCGCGTCGCGGCGTCGGCGGCTTCTTGCGACGCGGCGTCTCGCCGCCGGTCACCTGAATTGGCGGCAGCTGATGCGAGGTACCGCCGTCCTGTGCGAATGCGCCGCCACTATCTGCGAGAAGGACGAAGGCCGAAAATGCCGTCAGCGTGCCGTAGCCACGGCCGAGCTCAGGCCGCCTCAGTCGCATCGGCGCATTCCAGGACTTTTGGCACGCCACCGCGGCTGTCCGCAAACATGCGGCGATAGAGCACGATCGAGACAAGCCAGGCGACCACGAACAGCGCGATCACGGCGAAGCCGAAATTAGCAAGCGACTCGTTGAGACCGTCGACCAGTGCCCACAAGCCGCCAGACAGGCCGAGGCGATCACCGATCAGACCGAGTGCCTCGATGCCGCCGATGAACAGCGCGACCGCGATGGAGGCGCCGGTGATGGTGAGGTTGTACCAGAGCTTTCGCAGGGGATCGACGAAGGCCCAGCGATAGGCGCTGACCATCAGCGCGGAGTCGGCGGTGTCGACCAGCGCCATGCCGGCAGCGAACAAAGCGGGGAAGACCAGGACATCCGCGAGCGAAGCGCCATGCGCGGCTTCGGTCGCGGAGATGCCGAGCAGGCCAATCTCGGTCGTGGTGTCGAAACCGAGCCCGAACAGCAGTCCGAGCGGGAACATGTGCCAGGGCTTTGTCACCAGGCGGAACATGGGCCCGAGCAACCGCGCGAGAAAACCGCGGCTGGCGAGCAACGCATCGAGCCGGGCTGCGTCATGAACGCCCTGCTCACGCGCGACACGAAAAATCCGCCACAGGCCGGCGAAGATGGCGAGATTGATCGCTGCGATGACGAGCAGGAACAGCGCCGACACCGAGGTGCCGATCAGCCCGCCGATGTCCCTGAGCAGGCTATCGCCGCCAAGGCTTACCACGCCGAGTGCGAGCAGCATGGTCGCGACCACGACGATTGTGGAATGGCCAAGCGCGAAGTAGAGGCCGGCGCTTCGCGGCGTATCGCCGGCATGCATCAGCTTGCGCACGACATTGTCGATTGCGGCGATGTGGTCGGCATCGACGGCGTGGCGCAGGCCAAACACCCAGGCGAGCAGCGCGGTGGCCATCACCGCGGGCCGGTCGGCGAACAATGCGAAAGCCCAGGCCCAGGCGGCGACATTTGCGGCGATGAGCCCGCCGAACATCAGCACGACTCCGGGCTCAACCGCCCGCAAGGACAACCTCGTCACGAACATCATTCCGTCCGCCGCACGCCCATCGCGTCAACGGTATGATCTTTTCACAAAATGATCACACTGGCCAGTGCAATCCCCGGCGGCCGGGACAGTTTTCGTGCATGGCCGCCTTACGCTGCCTCGGCACCGCCGAGATAGGCGTCGCGGACGCGGGGGTCGTCCTTCAGCGCTCGCGCCGAGCCGGACAGCACGATCTTGCCGGTCTGGAGCACATAGGCCTCATGCGCGATCTCGAGTGCGAGGCTGGCGTTCTGCTCGACCATGAACACCGAGACGCCTTCCTGGTTGATGGTCCTGATCAGCTCCAGCACGCGATCGACATAGAGCGGCGACAGGCCCATGGTCGGCTCGTCCATCACGATCATCCGCGGCCGGCTCATCAGCGCGCGCGCCATGGCGACCATCTGCTGCTCGCCGCCGGAGAGCGAGCCGGCCCGCTGCGACAGCCGCTGGCCAAGCTTCGGGAACAGCGTCAGCATTTTGTCGAGATCCTGCGCAATCGCCTCCCGGTCGTTCCGCACGAAGGCGCCCATCAAAATGTTTTCGCGGACACTCATGTCGGCGAACAGCCGCCGCGCCTCCGGCACCGAGGCGATACCGCGGCGGACGATCTGCGGCGTGGTCAGCCCGATCAGCGAGGCGCCATCGAAGGTGACTTCGCCGGAGCGTGGTTTCACCAGGCCGAGGATGATTTTCATGGTCGTCGACTTGCCGCTGGCGTTGCCGCCGAGCAGGCAGACGATGTGGCCGCGCGCAACATTGATCGAGAGATCAAAATGCACCTGGGCCTGGCCGTAGAACGTGTTGATGTTGGACAGCGCGAGCAGCGGCTCGGGAGATGCGTTCGTCATGCCGCGCTCTCCTGCTCAGCCGCACCCGACAGGCCGTGGCCGAGATAGGCCTCGATCACCTTGGGATCGTTGCGCACCGCTTCGCCCGCGCCCTCCGCGATCTTCTTGCCCTCGTCCATGACGAGGACGCGATCGGAGAGGCGCATCACCATCTCCAGCTTGTGCTCGATCAGGAGGATGGTCAGGCCCTCGGCCTTCAACTCGGCGACGAGACCCTGCATCTCCGCAGTCTCGCTCGGATTCATGCCGGCGGTCGGCTCATCGAGCAGCAGCAGCCGCGGCCTGAGCGCCAGCGCGCGCGCGATCTCGACGCGACGGCGGTTGGCGTAGGAGAGGCTGTAGGCGGGCTGGTCGATGCGCGGCAGCAATCGCTCGCCAAAGCGAGCGAGGATGACCTTCACCTCCTCGCGAAGCCGCTCTTCCTCGGCCTTGACGCTGGCGGGTCGCAGCAGCGCCAACCCCAATTCCAGCAGCGGGCCGATCACCGGTACGGCCGGCTTGACCGCGCGCAACCGCGTATGCGCGCCGATCAGGACATTGTCCATCACGCTGAGATTGCCGAAGACGCGGCCGAGCTGGAACGTGCGCGCGATGCCCTGGGCCGCCAGTCGTTCCGGCGAAAGCCCAGTGATGTCCTGCCCTTCGAAGCGAACCACACCCGCATCGGGCCGATCGAGCCCGGTCACAAGGTTGAACAGGGTCGTCTTGCCGGCGCCGTTCGGGCCGATGATGCTGATGAGCTCGCCCTTGGCGAGGTCGAGATCGATATCGTCGACGGCGGTGAGGCCGCCGAAGCGTCGCGTCAATCCGCGCAGGGATAAAAGCGTGTCCGCCATCAGATCGTCCCCAGCAGGCCTTGCGGCCTGAACCGCACGAGAAGCAGGAGCACGATGCCGTAGATCAGGATGCGGTACTCCGCCGCGATCCGGAACACTTCCGGCAGACCGACCAGCGCCACCGCGCCGACGATAGCGCCGACGACATTGCCGAGGCCGCCGAGGATCACAACGGTCAGCGCCAGGATGGACTGCTGCGTGTTGAAGGTCTCATGGTTGATGTAGGAATAGAGATGCGCGGCGATCCCGCCGCTGACGCCGGCGGCAAATCCGCCGAAGATGAAGGCCAACGATTTGTAGCGGTTCAGGCTGAGGCCATAGGCGCGTGCGGCGACGTCGTCGTCGCGGATGGCACGGAAGCTGCGGCCGAGATGCGATGAGAGCAGGCGCGCCTGGAGCAGCGCCAGCACCACCATGACCGCAAAACTGAACCAGTAGATCGACGTCGGGCTGATCAGCTCGTAGCCGAACAGCGACAGTGGCGGGATGCCGGAAATGCCGATCGGACCGCGGGTGACGCTTTCCCAGTTCAGGATCACCAGCGACACGATCTCCCCGATGGCGAGCGTCGCGATCGAAACATAGTGTCCGCGCAGGCGGAACGACGGCGAGATCAGCGCCGTGCCGAGCGCCGCACTCATCAAGCCACCGGCGATGATGGCAAGGCCGACGGGGACGGCGAAGGTCAGCGACAGCAGCGCGGAAGTATAGGCGCCGATCGCGAGCAGTGCGGCATGTCCAAGCGAAACCTGGCCGATCGTGCCCGCCACCAGCGTCAGGCTGAGCGCGAGCATGCCGAGCAACCATGCATTGATCAGGGTCTGGAGCACGTAGAAGGACACCGGGAGCAGCGGCAAGACTGCGAACACACCAACCGCGACCAGCAGAGCCCAGCGCGGAATGCGCACCGGCCGGCTCGGCGCGATGAAAGTGCCGGTAAGCGGTTCGGGCGGCGCCTGCCGGGCGCTTGCGAACAACCCGTTCGGCCGCAGCACCAGCACGACGACCAGCAGTAGGAATGCGAACAGATTGCGGTAGCTGGTGCCGAACACGGCGACGCCGTAGCTCTCCACCAATCCGAGCAGCAGGCTGCCGATCACCGCGCCCGGCACATTGCCGGCGCCACCGACGACTTCGGCGACGACGCCCTTGAGCGTCGCCTGAAGGCTCATCGCAGTGTCGATCTGATTGTAGTACATGCCGACCAGCAGGCCGGAGACACCGCCGAGCGCGGCAGCGATGCCGAACACGGCCTGATTGACGCGGTTGACGTCGACGCCCATCTGCATCGCGGCGTCGCGGTCCTGCGCGGTGGCACGCACGGCCCAGCCGAGCTTGCTGTAGCGCAGGAACACGAACAGCAAGAGCGCACTGGTGATGCCGACGCCAGCGATGAGCAGATCAAGCGGCCCGATCGTGCCGCCACCGACCTGGAAGCGGACATCCGGCAACTGGCTCGGCAGCGCGCGCGGATTGGGCGAGAAGGTCAGCATCACCAGCTGGTCGAGCACGAAAGAGATGCCGATCGTCGCGAGCAGCGGCGCGATGCGCACCGAGTTCTGGAGCGGACGCAGACCGAACCGCTCGATGATCAGCCCGACCAGCGCCGCCGCCACCGCGACCACAATGATGGTGAGCGGCAGCGGCGTATGCAGCTGCACCACCGCGACCCAGCCGATATAGGCGCCGACCAGATAGATTGAGCCCTGGGCAAAATTGATCAGCCGGCTGACGCCGAAGATCAGCGCGAGCCCGACCGCAACGAGGGCGTACACATTACCGACGATCAGCCCGTTGATCGTGTAGTCGAGCCAGGAAGACACGCGATGGTCCTAATAAGAGAAAAGGGCCGGAGTTGATCACTCCAGCCATCATGTCAGGTCGGCTTGCCGTCCCAAAGCGCGAACTGGCCCTTGCGCACGACGAGCTCGGCGTTCATGGCGCCCTTGACGCGGCGGCTCTCGACGTCGAACGTCGCCGTCCCGAAGATGACGCTCGAGACGTCCTTTACTTTCGTGAAGGCATCCCGAATGGCGCGGCGATCGGTGCCGCCGATCTTCACCACGGCGGCGGCCATGTTCATCGCATCGTAGGCGTAGGCGTTGAAAGCGTCGGGCTCCAGCCCGTTGTACTTCTTCTTGAAGCCGGTGATGAATTTCTGCACCTCGGGCCGTGGATCTTCCGGGAAGTAGCGCGTGCCGACATGGACGTCCTCGACGGCCTCGCCGCCGAGCTCCAGGAATTTCGGCGAGTAGACCGAGCTGGCAGCGCAGATCACCTGCTTCAGCCCGACCTGGCGTGCCTGCCGCGCGATCAGCGCACCGTCGGAATAATAGGAGATCAGGATCAGCCCATCCGGGTTGGCGTCGCGGACACGCACCAGCGTCGAGCGGAAGTCGCGCTCTTCCGCGATGTAGGCCTCGGTGACGGCGATCTCCGCGCCGTACTCCTTGGCTGCCTTGACGAAATAGTCGCGGCTGGTGCGGCCCCAATCGGTGTTGAGGTGCAGCACCGCGAGCTTCTTGAGGCCGAGCTTCTTCACGGCATAGGCCGCCAGCAGCGGCTGCTCGTCGGCCTGGCTGACCGAGGTGCTCCACATGAAGTCGCCGCCCTTGGTGAAATCGGGATGCGAATTGGTGAAGCCGAACTGCACCAGCCCGCCCCGCTGATAGATCGGCGATGCCGCCATCGAGGCCGGGCTTGAGAAATCGCCGAGCTCCAGGACGATTTTGGGATCGGAGACGAATTTCTGCGCGATCGCGACCGATTGCCGCGGGTCGCTCTGGCTGTCCTCAAAGCTGTAGGCAAGCTTGCGGCCGTTGATGCCGCCGCCGGCGAGGATCTCGTCGAGGGCGAGATCAAAGCCCTGCTTCCATTGGGTGCCATATTGCGCATTCGGTCCGGTCAAGGGACCGCTGACGCCGAGCAAAATCGGCTCGGAAGTGTCAGCGAAGGCAGCGCGCGATAATGCCGTTCCTGCCATCACGGCGAGAGAGCCCTTGACCAGGGTTCGGCGATTGATGTTGCTCATGTACGGCTC
Organism: Bradyrhizobium sp. LTSP849; assembly: GCF_000938255.1. GTDB lineage: Bacteria > Pseudomonadota > Alphaproteobacteria > Rhizobiales > Xanthobacteraceae > Bradyrhizobium. The sequence continues at coordinate 340,863 of NZ_JYMR01000052.1, forward strand.
CATCCCGTCAGGTGTTACAAACAAATGGCAATTCTTGTGCCAGTGAAGATGCCTATTTCGAGGGCTCACCGAGCGACAGCATCAGCCGGTTCGCCCAGTTGAAGAACGACGCACCGTTGACGACATCGACGATCTCCGCATCGTCGAGACCCGCATGCCGCAGCTCAGCGATATTGTCCGGCCCGAACGCGATCGGCGTCGAGGCCAGCGCCACCGACGCCTTGACGATGGCGTTCCAGCGCTCGCCGAGATCGGCCTTGATGCCTTCGTCGAGCAGCCGCTGCACGTCGGCGCGGCGCTTGGAATAGGTGCTGGCAAACCGCGCATGGACGGACGCGCAATAGATGCAGCCATTGTAGCGCGAGGTCGCGGCGGCTGCGAGCTCACGCTCGGCGCGCGGCAGACCGTCGGCGACGTTGTAGAAGATGTCCTTGTCGGTCTTGGTGCGGGCTTCCAGCACCTCGGGATCGCGCACCAGCAGCCGGAAATATTCCGACTTGGCGCGGGCGCGATCAACCAGACCGGCGAAATGCCGCTCGGTCAGCTCCGCCTCCGGCAGCGGCTCGATCCAGGACACCCAGCCGAGCTCATCCTGGGTGAAGACGACGGGCGGATTGATGGTGCTCATGATGCAGCCTCCATTTCTTACGCGTTGGCCGCGGCAAGCGTGCGCAAACCGCTGACGACGCGCACCTGAAACGACAGGAACGCGACGAGCTGGGACAAGGTGACGATGCCGGTGTTCGACCAGCCGGCGCCAAGCAGCGCCTTCATGTCGGCCGACGCTGCATCACGCGGCCGGAACACCAGGAGGTGCGCATGTTCAAGGGCCGCGACAAGCCGGGCGCCGATGGCGGATTTGCGCTCTGCGCTGACGCGATAAATCAAACCGGCCGTGTTCTCGACTGACAGCGGGCCGGCCGGAAACGAGCCATACGGACCCGACGTCTTGCCCCGCGCGACCTCTGCCTCGATCGCCTCTACCAGGGCCGCGCCATTCGCGCTCGCCGCAAGCTTCGCCCGATAGAAGGCAGCCACCGGGGATTCACCATGGAGGCCGGTGACGAAGAGTGCAACCGCCGCGCGTTCCGTCAGTGAGAAGTCGCTGGCGTCAATCGGTTCGAACAGAGAGAGATAGCTCTTCTGCGCGTTGTCGCGCGCCTGCACGCGCTTCGCACGGATCGCGTCCAGCGCCGATCCCGGTTCGATCCCGGCGAGCGTGTCGATGATATCCTTCGTACTCATCAGTCAGCCTCATGCATTCCCTGAAATCCCGACTAGCCCGCCAGGGCCACATCGGGCGCTGTTCTGGTCCAGCCCAGCGCCGGCGCAACCTTGTCCGCGACCAATTCGATCGAGCGCAGGATGTAGGGGTGCGGCGGATCGACCGAATGCGCCTGGAACACCAGATCGGTCACCCGCTCCAGCGTTGCGTCGGCGCGCAGCGAGGCGATGACATCGTCGGCCGCGCCGACATGGGTGTCGAACGCCTTGATCATCTCCTCCAGCGTCTCGCCCGGAGGCAGGTGGCCGCCCTTCATGAATTGCGGCAGCGCACGCCGCAATCCAGTGTCGGCAAGCCGCATCGCCTCGCGGCGGTCGTCGGCGACGAAGATGCTGCGCGAAGCCATGATGCGGGGCTCGCAGCCCGGCGGCAGCGCTTCGAGATAGGCGTCGATGACCGGGTTCTGAATGTCGGCGAGCGTGGCCTTCGGCGCGTCCTTGCTCCGCGGCTGGGTGCGCGACAGCAGCAGGCCGTCGCCGGCCTTGCCGGCGCGCGCGCCGCCCGCCACCGAGAACGTCGCCTGCCAGATGCGCTTGTCCAATTGCGGCCGCTGCGGGTAGAGCGTGTCGCCGCCGTCGAGCTGCTTGCCGGTCAGCGCCGCGCGGACGACCTGCAGGTTGCGCGCAAAAATCTCGTTGCGCTGGGCGCTGTCGAGGCCGAAGGCGGCAAAGGCCGACGGGTTGCCACCGGTGCCGACGCCGAGCTCGAAGCGGCCATCGCAGAGAAGGTCGAGCACCGCGGCGTCTTCCGCCACCCGTACTGCGCTCTCCAACGGCAAGGTGACGATGCCGGTGCCGAGGCGGATGCGCGAGGTCTGCGCTGCGACATAACCGAGAAAGGTGAAGGGCGACGGCAGCCCGCCCTCGCGCTCGTGGAAATGATGCTGCGCGATCCATGCGGAATCGAGACCGGCCTTCTCGGCGCGCACGATCTGCTCGGCCGCAAAACGATATCGATCGGCCGGCGGCGCCTCGTCGAGCAGCCGCGTGAAGAACCCCAGTCTTTTCAGGTTTGCAAAACGTTTCATACGATTCCTGCCGGGCGAGGATTGCCACGGCCCGGATGATGTCGGTTGCGAGAGCCCGAGACAAGCGGGCAATGCGCAAGGCTGCCAATTCGCCCGGATCCCTCCGCCCAAGGGCGGCGGGCAGTTTGCCTACCAACTCGGCGGCATCGCGCCTTGAAGTTAGCCAGGAGGAATTCTTTCATCTTCGGCGTGTGATGGTTGCCTGCTGCAATCTCGATCCGCGGTGTCACGCCGATCTTGATGGTCTCAACCGACCGCGCGGCAAGGACGGCTGCGAGGGCGGACAAGGCGAAGTTCGCGCGCGATTGTAGATCTTGCCTGCGACGCGGTCGCGTGGCTCGCGTTCCGGCCTACCAGCTCGGCAGCACCGCGCCCTTGAACTTGGTCAGGATGAACTCCTTCACCTCGGGCGTGTGATAGCTATCGACCAGGATCTTGACCCACGGCTTGTCCTTGTCGGCGGCGCGCACCGCGATCAAATTGACATAGGGGCCCTTCGGGTCCTCGCGCAGGATCGGATCCTTCACGGGATCGAGTCCAGCCTGCGTCGCGTAGTTGGTGTTGATCGCGGCGGCGTCGACATCGTCGAGCACGCGCGGCGCCTGCGCGGCATCGACCTCGATGAATTTCAGCTTCTTGGGATTTTCGGTGACGTCCAGCACCGTGGGTTTGAAGCCGACACCATCCTTCAGCTTGATCACGCCCTTGTCACGCAGGAGCAGCAGCACACGTCCGCCATTGGTCGGATCATTGGGGATCGAGACCTTGCCGCCGTCAGGGATATCGGCGAAAGCCTTGTGCTTCTTCGAATAGACGCCGATTGGAAAATTCACGGTCAGGCCGACTGCCTCGATCTTGTAGCCGCGATCGGCCTTCTGGTTGTCGAGATAGGGCTGGTTCTGGAATGAATTGGCCTGGATGTCGCCGGCATCGAGCGCGGCGTTCGGCACCACATAGTCGGAAAACTCGATCAGCTGGATATCGATGCCCTGTTTGGCCGCGACCGGCTTCACGGCCTCGAAAATCTGCGCATGCGGGCCTGGCGTCACGCCGATCTTGATGGTCTCGGCCGAAGCTGCAGCCGACCATGCGGCGAGCACGGTTGAGAGGATCAGGGCGGAACGAAACGACATCTTTGGTCTCCGTGAAGGCTGTGACAACGGTTGGAACCGTCTTCTCCTGCCCGGAGTACGAAATCAATGAAAAGAACGTTCATATTTATCGCCCGCGGCGGGCAACGTTTCTCCGTGAGGCGTCAAATGGGAAACAAATCCGGGATCACGCGCCACGCTCGGTGCGCCAGGTTGCCGGCGACAGCATGATCAGCACGCAGATCACCGCGTAGGCGGCGAGCGACACCGTGACCATGGTGGCGAGCCCCGTCATTCCAGCGCCAAAGCTCGTAACCGCGATCCAGCCGCCGCCGGCCGCGATCAGGATCCGCGCGATCGAACCGACGAGCGGGCCCAGTGCACGACCCGTGCCTTGGACCGCGAAGGACGTGACAAAGCCGAAGCCGAGCGCGGCATAAGCCGGCGCGACGATGCGCAAATAGGTCATGCCTTCGTTCACGACTTCGGCGTCATGGCTGAAAAGATGCAGCCAGGCGGTCGGGGCAATCGCCACCAGAAGGCCGATCGCCCCCGTCATGATCATGCCGGCGAGGCCGCTGATCCAGCCGATCTTTTGCGCGCGCGCCGTCTGGCCCGCGCCCATGTTGACACCGACCATGGTCAGGGTCGCGGTGCTGATGCCGAACAGCAGCGGGATCATGATGTAGTCGAGCCGCGAAGCGATGCCGTAACCCGCAAGCGCCGAGGTGCCGAACAGGCCGACCGCGCCGGTGACGAGGATGACGGTGAGGTTGGTCAGCACCGCGTTGAACGCGGTGGGGATACCGACCTTCAGCATGTCGCCGAAGATCTTTGCCCGCAACGGCACGATGCGCAAGGTCAGCCCGGCTGCGCCCGACGACATATAGCGCAGCAGGAACAGCATTGCCGCGCCATAATAGAGGCCGAAGGCGATGCCGGCGCCGCCGATGCCGAGGCTTGGGACCGGCCCGAAGCCGAAGATCAAGAGCGGAGAGACCGGGATGGTCACGATCGCGCCGATCAGCGTCACCAGCGCGGGCACCTTGACGTTGCCGGAGCCACGCAGCGCCGCCGCCTGGAGATTGACGATCCAGACCGGGATAGCGCCGGCGAAGAGATAGCTGGAATAGGTGATGGCGGCGGCAAGCGCCCCATCGCGGCCGCCGAGCGCGCGGAACAGCGCGGGACCGCCGAGGACCGCACCCAGTGTGAACAGTGCGCCCGCAATGATCGCGAGCACAATGGCGTGGAACAGCGCGGCATCCGCGTCGTCGCGACGACCGGCGCCGACCGCACGCGCCACCGAAGAGGCAACGCCGGAGCCGAACCCGCCGTTCGACATCATCGTCATCAGCATGAAGATCGGGAATACAAGCGCGGCGCCGGCCAGCGCATCCGTGCCGAGATAGCCGACATAATAGGCTTCCGCGATGTTGACCGCGGTCTGTGCCACCAGGACGGTCACCGTCGGCGCGGCGAGCTTGAGCAGGGTCGGCAGGATCGGCGCCGTCAGCAGCGCGGCGCGCCGCTGCTCGGTCGCGCTTTGGGCGGTCGCTGCCGCAGGGCGAAGGGGAGCCGCGGGGCGTACTGGGGCCTCCATTGCGGACAACGGCGATGCGGCGACGTCCTCGACTGACATTCGTTGTAGTCCTGTTGTTCCCTGGAGGTCGGCGCCCATCAGGCGACTATTGCATTACGTTTATAATTCATTATTATGATCATAATGCAATAGATAAATCGCTCACGATCCTGTGGCGTTGGCCTCAAGCCGGGCTTCACAGGAGGGAGTCAAGGCCCATGCGCTACGAAAAGGGACACAAGGACGAAACCCGCCGGCACATTCTCGATGTCGCCTCGGCGCAGTTCCGTGAGAGCGGCATCGCCGCGGTCGGCCTTGCCGGGATCATGTCGGAGGCGGGCCTGACCAATGGCGCCTTCTACACGCACTTCTCCTCCAAGGAGGAATTGGTGCGGGAGGTGCTCATGGATTCGCTCACCCGGCGTGAAGAGCGGCACAAGGCCAATCTCGAGAGCGGCGCCGCGCTCGAGACCACGATCCGCGACTACCTCTCGACGCAACACCGTGATCGTGCCGGAACCGGCTGCCCGACCGCCGCGCTCGTCGCCGAGATCGCGCGGCACCCGACGGCGACGCGTGATGCCTTCACAGGGAAGGTATCCGACATCATCGCGCTCATGACGAAGCAGATCCGCCAGGGCTCCGCCGAAGAGCGGCGGCGCAAGGCGATCACGATCTATGCGACCATGGTCGGCGCGCTGCAATTGGCGCGCGCGGTCAACGACAAGCAATTGTCCGAGGAGATTTTGGAGAATGCGGTGGAGGCTGCGGTTGCCCTCGCAAACGGACAATAGCTTCAGACTCGGGCCGGATTGCTAAACTTGTTCCGGCGTCTGCTTCTTGCGCGAGAGCCGTTTTGCCGCTTCGCGCCAGTTCTGGAATGTCACGTAGAGCATCGGCACCAGGAAGATGCCGATCGAGCTCGCCGCGAGCATGCCTCCGAACACCGCCGTGCCGACGGCCCTGCGGCTGATCTCGGCGGCGCCAGTGGCAACCACCAGCGGCACCAGACCGAGGATGAAGGCAATCGAGGTCATCATCACGGCACGAAAGCGCATCTGCGATCCCAGGATTGCCGCGTCCACTACTGAACGGCCCGCTTCGCGCTGCTCCTTGGCGAACTCGACGATCAGGATGCCGTTCTTGGCCGCCAGCGCAATCAGCACCACAAGGCCGATCTGGCCATAGAGGTCGAGATTAAGGCCGGCAATTTTGATGGCGAGATAGGAGCCGAGCACGCCGACCGTGACCGCCAGCAGCACGGGCACTGGAATGGTCCAGCTCTCGTAGAGCGCCACCAGGAACAGATAGGCGAACAGTACCGCGAGGCCGAGGATGATTCCGGTCTGCCCGGAGGCGGCCTGCTCCTGGTAAGCGGTTCCGGTCCATTCAAAGGAGTAGCCGGCCGGCAGTGTCGACTTCGACAGCTCCTCCATGGCCGCAATGGCCGTTCCCGACGACACGCCCGGCGCGGGTCCGCCGTTGACCGTCACCGAACGGAAATTGTTGTAGCGGGTGATGACCTGCGGTCCGGTCACGATCCGCAGGCTCGCGATCGAACGGATCGGCACCATGTCTCCGGTCGCGTTGCGCACATAGATCTGCCAGATATCGGGGATGTCGCCACGATTGGCGGCCTCGCCCTGCACGTTGACCTGCCAGGTGCGGCCGAACAGGTTGAAGTTGTTGACGTAGATGCCGCCGAGCGTCGCCTGTAGCGCGGTGAAGACATCGCTCATGTTGAGCCCGAGCGCCTGAGCCTTTGCCCGATCGATGTCGAGAAAGATCGACGGATTGGTCGCGGTGAAGGTCGAGAACACGCGGGCCAGCCGGGGATCGCGGTTGGCTGCGGCGATCAACCCGCCCATCACGCTGCCAAGCGCGGCCGGATCCTGTCCTTCCAGCGCGTCGAGCTGATATTCAAATCCACCCGACGTCGACAGACCAATGATCGGAGGCAGGTTGAACGGAAGGACGTTGGCCTGGCGAATCTGCGCTCCCTCGCCGAACGTCCGCCGGATCGTCGCCTGCACTGACTCCGCTGCCGTCTGGCGATCGGCGAACGGCTTCATGCGCGCGACGATAAAGGCGGCATTCGGCTCGTTGCCGCCGTCCAGCAGCGAGAAGCCGATGATCGCAAGCACGTGGTCGATCTGCGGCATCTTCTTCAGGAGCGCCTCGACCTGTTTGGTGACCGCACTGGTTCGCGCCACGGAGGCACCGTCGGGCAATTGCACGGCGATGAAGAACGCGCCCTGATCCTCTTCGGGCAGGAATCCAGTCGGCGTGATCTTCGATACGCCGAAAATGCCGCCGGCGAACACCAGCACCGCAACGAGCGACAGCGCAGCCATCCGCAACAGCCGACGCACGCCACCGGCATAGCGGTCCCGGATCCAGTCGATGCCACCAAGCACGCGTCCCATGATGCCGCGCCGCGGGCCGGTATGCCGCAGGAACACCGCGCAAAGTGCCGGAGACAGGGTCAACGCGTTCAGCGCGGAAATCACCATCGCCGCGCTGATCGTCACCGCAAACTGCCGGAACAGCGTTCCGGAAATGCCGGGGATGAAGGCGATCGGGACGAACACCGACAGCAGGACCAGCGAGATCGCGATGATCGGCGCCGTGATCTGCGTCATCGCCTTCTTGGTTGCGTCTGCCGGCGAAAGATCAGGCTCCTCCTCCATTACGCGCTCGACGTTCTCGACCACGACGATGGCATCGTCCACCACAATGCCGATCGCGAGCACCATGGCGAGCAGCGACACGGTATTGGCGGAGTAGCCGAGCGCAAGCAGCACGGCGAAGGCGCCGATCAGGCTGACCGGCACAGCGACCGCCGGAATGATCGTGGCGCGCAGATTGCCGAGAAACAGGAACACGACGATCACGACAAGAATGAAGGCTTCGCCGAGAGTCTTCAGCACTTCCTTGATCGTATCGGACACGAAGGTCGTGGAGTCGTACTGGACGAGATAGGCGAGACCCGGCGGAAAGCGCTCCGACAGCCTGGTGAGCGTGTCCTGCACCGCCTTGGCCGTCGTCACTGCATTGGCGCCGGGAGCCAGATAAATGCCGATCGGCACACCGGGATTGCCGTCGATGCGCGACTCGCTGTCCATGTTCTGGGCACCGATCTCGACCCGGGCGACGTCCTTGATGCGCAGCACCGATCCGTCCGTATTGGCGCGCAGCACGATGTTGCCGAACTGGGTCGAGGTCGTCAGGCGCCCCTGCGTCTGCACGTTGAACTGGAACTGCTGCTCATCACTGATCGGGCGCGCGCCGATGCGGCCGACCGGAGCCTGAACGCTCTGTGCCCGGATTGCCGCGATCACGTCCGAAGGCGCCAGATTGAGGCTGGTCAGACGCTGGGTATCGAACCAGATCCGCATCGAATAGTTCAGCTTGGCGAACAGCGTCGCCTGGCCGACGCCCGGCGTGCGGGAAATCGCGTCCAGCACGTTGATAATGGCATAATTGGTGATGAACAGCGGATCCTGCGCGCCGCTCTTGCTGTAGAGCACGATGAACTGCAGCACGGCGGAGGATTTCTTCTGCACGGTCAGGCCCTGTGCCTGCACCTCCGTCGGGAGCTGCGCGAGCGCGCTCTGCACGCGGTTGTTGACGTTGACAGTATTGATGTCGGGATTGCTGCCGAGCGCGAACGACACGGTCAGGGTATAGCTGCCGTCATTTCCGCTGGTCGACTTCATATAGAGCATCTTGTCGACGCCGACGACTTGCGCCTCCAGCGGCTGCGCGACGCTGGACTCCACGACCTCGGCCGACGCGCCAGGAAAGGTGGCGCTGACCGTCACCTGCGGCGGCACGATATCGGGGAATTGCGCCACCGGAATCTGCAACAGCGCAAGCGCCCCCGCGATCGTGATGACGAACGCGATGACGATCGCAAGCCGCGGGCGGTCGACGAAGACGGACGAGATCATGGAGACGTACCCGCGGACTTTGGTCCAATGCCATCGCGGCTCTTTTGGGTGCCAGTATCATCCGCCGTCGTCTTCATGCTCGACTGCAACAATGCGCTCGCCGGCCCGGGCGATACGGGCTGCCCCGGCCGCACCCGCTGGAGACCTTCGACGATGACCTTTTCGCCAAGCTTGAGACCACTCGTAATCGAGGCGACGGTCGAGGTGGACTGTCCGAGCTGGATGCGCCGCTGCTCGGCCTTGTTGTCGTCACCGACCACATAGACATATTCGCCTTGCTGGTCCGACAGCACCGCCGCCCGGGGGATCGCCAAGACCTCGACCGGCTCAACGCCTTCCAGAAGCACAGTCACGAATTCACTGTCGGTCAGCTCGCGTACCGCGCCCTGAGTCGCAGACCGCTCATAGAGCGGCGGATTCGGGATCGTGCCGCGCAGCGTGATCGTATCGGTATTCTGGGCAATGGTATTGTTGACGAAATTGAGCTGACCGGTCTGCTCGTAAAGCCGGCCGTCGGACAAGCGGATCCGGATTACGACCGCCTTGAAGCCGCCGCGCGTGACATAGCGCTCGCGCAAGATCAGGGCCTCGCGCACGGACACGGGGAAGACGACGTACATCGGGTCCTGGCTGACGATCGTGGTCAGGACGCCGGAACTCGGAGAAACGACATTGCCCTGCGTCACCGCCGTGCGGCCGATCATCCCGTCGATCGGTGAGCGAATCTGGGTGTAGTCGAGGTTGATTTGTGACTGATCGACCTGCGCCTGCGCACCCTGCACTTGGGCTTCGAGGCTTTGCTGATTGGCGACGGCCGCATCGTAGGTCGACTGCTGGCCGGCCGGACCGCTCAGGAGCGTTCGTGCGCGGTCGGTGGTCAGCCTTGCGTTCACGAGCGTTGCCTGCAACTGCGCGACCTGGGCCTTCTTGGCCGCAAGATCCGCTTCGAAGGGGCCGCGCTCGAGCTCGTACAGCAAATCGCCGGTCTTCACCTCGGCGCCTTCGACGAAATTACGCTTCTCCAGGAAAGCTGTCACGCGAGCGACCACGCTGACGCGATTGGGAGATTCGATGCGTCCCAGAAACTCGTTCGACTCGGTAATGGGCCGCTTGACCGTCTCCATCACGCCGACCGCCGGCGGACCGGCCTGGCCTGTCTGCGCCTTCGCCGGGCTGAACGCACCAAGGGAAGCCATTCCAATCACGATAGCACCGGCCGTCCGATTGATCGTCATCTTCAGCACGCTCACTTCCTCGAGCCCACCGTCTTGCACCTGACGCCGGCGCCCGCGCGGGTCAGTTGCGCCGTCGTGACCTCAGTCCGAACCGGCCGACATGGTCGCAAACCGTCGGCGCGGACGCAATAGTCCGCCGCAGGCGCCTGCGAACGCAGACATTGATTCAGAGGGAACCGGTTCACTTTCTCGGGAATAGGACTGGGCGAGCGTGCATGAGGGGCACGCGCATTCACGCCACGGCATCGCGAGCCAATGCGGTATTCCAGCAAGGTAACAAGTTATCAGTTTTCGTTGATCATGCCGTTCGCCGGAGCGCGTGGAAGCCATTCAATCTGAAGCAGCTATCTCGTGGCCGTTTTGCGGCAGCCGCAATGAATCTCTGGCCGGAGCAACACAGCGAAACTTGATGTGCTTGCATCGATCGGGTTAGCGTTGCGCGCGGCCTTACAACTTCCCCAAGTTCGTTTAGTTCGCACTGGATTGCCGCCTGACCCTGCCGTCAGGCGGCGGTCCAGTTACACCTTTCTCAGGTGACGCCGCTCCGCTTTTTCTCCCGCCCTTGGGCGATGCGTCGTTTCCGTCATTTCGACACGCGCAGCTTGGAGCGGGCGTCCCGATCGAGTTGAACTGCACTGCGGCTAGCCCGCGCGCCTTCGCAACGCGACGTTTCCTACCGCAAGAGAGAAACGCCACGAAACAATTTTCTTCGCCGAGCTATTCAATGCCTTCGACAGCCACCATGTGGCGCTCGGACGAGCCGATCGTGTACTTGAGCGCCTCGCTGTATTCGGGCGAATTGTAGCATTTGACCGCAGCATCGAGGCTCGGGAAGCGCGCAACGATGCTGCGCTCGTAATTGCCTCCCTCGAGGATCACCTGCTTTCCGCCGCGCGCGAGAAACACGCCGCCATGTTTTTCGATCGCCGGTCCCGCGAGCGCGGCGTACTTCCCGTAGGTCTCTGGATCGGTCACGTGAACGCGTGCGCACCAATAGGCGGACATGGATCTTCCTTTACGATTGAGGGGACGAAGTTGTGGACGCGCTCGCGCCACCGTGACGGTCGAAGCCGTTCATACGTTCGAGCACAGCGCAGATCGACGCGGTGTCGCGCGCCGCAAAGCCCAGCCCCTCGCCCGCGCGATAGAGCTGCTCCGCGGCGGCATAGACCGGCAGCGCGCAGCCGAGTTCGGCCGCGAAGCTCGAAATGATGGAGAGATCCTTGAGGTGGGTGCGCATGGTGGCCGTCGGCGTATCGTAATTTTCGTCGCGCATCAGCGGTCCGCGCATCTGGAACATGCGTGACGTCGCCGCGCTGTCGGCAAGCGTATCGTAGATCAGGCCAGGAGCGATCCCGGCCTTCATGCCAAGCAGCATCGCCTCCGCCGCGGCAGCATTGTGGATCGTCACGAGATGATTGGCGATGTATTTCATGATGCTGCCAGTGCCGAACCGGCCGAGATAGACCTGCCGCCGCGACATCGCCGCGAACGCCGGCCCGCACCGCGCGAAAGCCTGTTCGTCACCGCTTCCGAGGATCACCAGATCGCCGGTCGCCGCCTGCGCTCCGGTCCCGCTCACAGGGCAATCGAGCAGGGTCTTTCCTGCGCCCTCCATCGCGACGAGCGCCGCGCGTTTTGCAGAGAGAGGGAGCGTCGAACACTCGATCAGAATCTGCCCGGAGCCGCCTGCGCGGATGACGCCCGCGGGGCCCTCGATGACCTCGGCGAGCGCGATTCCGCTCGGCAACGAGGCAAAACTGATCGCGGCAGCTTCCACAACATCCCTCGGCGAAGCTAGCGCTTCGCCACCCATCTCGGAAAATCGATCCCGTGCCGCCGGCACGGGATCGTATCCGACCACGGCAAAACCCGCCTTGACCAAGTTCCCCGCCATGGCGGAGCCCATGATCCCGATGCCGAGCATGCCGATCGTCTCAGTCATGACGTCTCGTTTCTTCTTCTGAACGGTGCCCGGAATGGCGCATGCCCGCGCCATTCCGGTGACGCGTCAGTTCTGTGCGTTCTTCTGCGCATTCGTGAAGGGGTAGATCAGGTCGCCGGACTTGTACTTCGGCGGGAAGATGATCACCTCTTTGCCGGGTTGGGTGAACTGCTGGATGTCATTGCCCTTGATGTTGCGGAACTGGACCGCGAACATGCGAGGCTCGACCCACTCGCCATCGGGACCGAAGGTGATATCGCCGACCACGGTCTGGAACGTGTTGCCGTGGATGTAATTGATCAGCTTCTGCTGATCGACGCCGCCGGTCTTGGTCACGGCTTCACCGAGGATCTGAAGCGCCGAGTAGACGAACGCCGGCACGTAGTATCCTAGCGCGTCGACGCCAACCTCCGCTGCCTTGGCCTGATACTTCTTGAGCATGTCCTCGATGCCCGGGAATTTGACGGTGGGCTCGGGGATATACTGCTCGAAGCTGACGACGCCGTTGAGGGCCTCGCCGAGCTGCTGCTTGATCGCGGCATATTGGGTGCCGACCATGGCGCCGCCGAACACTTTCGGCTCGAGATTGATCTCGTGCGCGGTCCGGATGATGCCGACCGTATCCGACGGATAGGACGCGACGAACACCAGGTCCGGCGACGTCGCCTGGAGGGCCTTCAGCACCGGCGTGAAGTTCACCGTCGTCGGCGGATAGACCTTGTCATAGACGACGGTGAGACCGAGCCGCTTGGCCTGCGCGCGGGCGCCTTCGAGCGCGTTCTTGGCGAATTCCGCGTCCGCTCCGACCAGCGCCACTGTCGTGGGCTTCGGGTCCATCGCGATCGCGTTGTCGAAGAAACCGCGGGTCAGCGAATCCTTGCCGTTCGGTCCATAGGGCTGGATCTGGAAATAGCCGGGGTATTTGAACTGCTCGTTGATCGCCAGCGCGAACATTCCCATGATCAAGCGCTTGTGCTGGATGATCATGGGCATTGCCGGCGCGGTCTGGTTGGTGTTGTTGGACAGCAGCAGGTCGACCTTGTCGACATCGAGCAGCTTCGAATAGATGCCCGGCACGAGCCCGGGATTGCTCTGGTCGTCATAGGCCACGAGCTCGACCTGCCGGCCAAGCAGGCCGCCGGCCTTGTTGACCTCGTCGGCCCAGATCTGCGCACCGAGCAGCGCTGCCTTGCCGTTGCCAGCGAGCGGCCCGGTCAATTGCATGCCGAAGCCGATCTTGATCGGATCCGCCGCGCGCGCTGCGTCGGTGAACGCATACGCGGCAATCATTGTCGAGAGCGCCAGTGTGACGCCCCTTAAAGCTTTCAGCCGAAACATCCTCATGCCTTCCTCCCTTGTTTGTTGTTTCGCGTTCTACGTGCCGAGGTAATGCTGTCGTATCAGATCGCTTTGCTGCATTTCTTCGGCGCTCTCGCCGCGGAACGCGATTTCCCCGTGGACGATCACATAACCCTTGTCGGCGATCCGCATCGCCTGCGTAAAATTCTGCTCCGCCATCAGCACAGTCAGATGATAGCGCTCTTTGAGCTGCGCGATCATGTCGATGGTGCGGCTGACGAACAGCGGGGCTAAGCCCACCGAAGGCTCATCGACAATCAGGATGCTCGGCGCCGACATCAGCGCCCGCGCCAGTGCCAGCATCTGCTGCTCGCCGCCGCTCATCGTGCCGGCCAGCTGCGCGCGGCGCTCGGCAAGTCGCGGGAACGCCTCATAGCAATAGGCCATGTTGTCCTTCAGCCGCGCCCGCGCCGTCGGACGATAGGCACCGAGCAGGAGATTCTCCTCGACCGTCAGGCGTGGAAACAGCCGGCGGCCTTCCGGGACAAGTGCCACGCCGAGGTCGATGATCTCCTCGGTCTCCTTGCCGATGAGGTCGTGCTCCTTGCCGTCGATGGTCGCGACGATGCGCCCCGAGGTCGGCCGCACCACCCCCATGATGGTCTTGATCAGCGTGCTCTTGCCGTTGCCGTTGGTGCCGAGCAGCGTCACGGTCTCGCGGGCGGCCACGTTCATCGACACGTTGTGGAGAACGCGGACCGAACCGTAGCCGGCATGGATGTTATCGATGCGAATGCTACTGGCCAAGATACGCCCCTATCACCCGTTCATCGGCGATGACGTCCTTCGGCGCGCCGTCAGCAATCTTCTCGCCGGCGACGAGCACCACCAGCCGCTCTGAGAACGCCATCACCGCGCGCATGATGTGCTCGATGAAGATCACCGCGACGCCGCGCCTGTTCAGCGCGAGCAGCAGCGCCAAAATCTCGTTGACCTCCGAATGCGAGAGGCCAGCGAGCGCCTCGTCCGAGACCAGCAGCGTCGGATCCGTCGCCATCGCGCGCGCCAGCTCCAGCTTGCGCATCTCAACCTGGGTCAGATCGCCGGGTAGACGGTGCAGCTTGCCGCCGAGACCGAACTCGCCGAGCAAGTCCGTACTGCGGGTCCGGATCTGCTGCTCGGTCAGATGCGTGCCGCCGCGCGCATTGACGGCATAGACCAGCGGAATACGGAGATTGTCGAGCAGCGACAGGCTGTGAAACGGACGCGGCAGCTGGAAGCTGCGGCCGAGCCCGAGCCGCGCACGCTGGTAGGACGACAGCCTGTCGATGCTCCTGCCGGCAAACGAGATCGAACCACCATCGGTCTGGAGCGCACCGCACAGGCAGTTGGTCAGTGTGCTCTTGCCCGAACCGTTCGGACCGATCAGACCAAGCCGCTCGCCGGGCCGGACCGCGAGATCGATCTTGTTCAGCGCCACGAAGCCGCCAAAGCGTTTGGTGATGCCCCGTGCGTCGAGAAGCAGATCGCTTGCCGCCGCGTCCGCGTCGATCATCGTCATTGACTGCTCCGCTTTTCGGCAGCCAGCATCGCAGCGAGGGGATTTGTTTCCGGGTCGGGTTTCTTGCCGCCCATGGAGCGGATCAATCCCAAAATTCCATTCGGCGCGGCGATCACGAAGATCACGAGCAGCACACCGACCACGAGTAGATTGACCGATGACGAGATCAACACCGTCATGGCCTGTTGCATGGTGCCGAGCAGGACCGCACCGATCACCGGCCCGAGCCAGCTTGTGGTCCCTCCGACCAGCGGCATCGCGACGCTGTTCACGGTGTAGGCCAGGCTGAACGACGAGGTCGGCTCGACATAGGTCAGATAGAACGGCAGCGGCGCGCCGGCCATTCCCATCAAGGCGCCGCTGACGGCCGCGGCGACCAGCTTGAGCCGCAGCACCGGAACGCCGGATGCGGCCGCAGCGATCTCATCGTCGCGAATAGCGGCAAGGCCGAAGCCGAAGGTCGAGCGCTCGATCACGCGCGCGGTCACGACGGCTGCGACCGCAAGCACCGTCATCAGGAAGAAGAGATAGGCGACATAGCTGCCGAACACCAGAACCTCGCTCGGCCGCATGATGTAGATGCCACGCGAGCCGCCCACATAGTCCCAGTTGGTGATGAAGGTCTGGACGACGACCGAAAGCGCAAGCGTCGCGATGGTGAAGTAGACGCCGCGCAAGCGGATCGTCAAATAGCCCATCGCAAGACCAACGCCTCCGCACAGCACGCCCGCAATGAGAATGAGCACGGGGATCGGCAGATCGAGCCATTTATTCAGGGCCGCCGCGCTGTAGAGGCCGATGGCCAGGAACGCCGTCGTGCCGAAATTGACGTAGCCGACATAGCCGCCGAGGATGTTCCAGGCCGTCGCCAGCACGACATATTGCAGCACGAAATAGGCCGCGAACACGTAGTACTCGTTGGTCACGAACATGCTGCCGGCGACCAGCGCGATACCGACCAAACAGGCGAGAGCGATGAACCGTCCGTTGGACATCAAGCTCTCCCGAACAGGCCGGCCGGCCTGACCACCAGCGCGATCAGCAGGAAGCCGAATGCGATCGCCGGCGACCATGACGGACCGTAGAAGGTCGCCGTGATGCTCTCCGCGACACCCACGATCACGGCCGCGATGAAGGTGCCCGGCAGCGAGCCGACGCCACCGAGAACGCAGATCGCAAAGATCCTGCCGATATAGTCGCGCCCCATCGACGGCTCGACCGGCTGGAGAATGATGAGGAAGGCGCCGGCCATCGCGGCCGTGGCCGTGGAGAGACCAAAGGCAATGCGCTTGACGCGAACGGGTGAGGCCCCCATGAGCTGAAGCGCGAACTTGTCCTGCGCCACCGCCATGATGGCGCGCCCGGTGAAGGTGCGCGTGAAGAAGATTTGCAGGCCAATCAGGAGCAGGACCGAGGCCAGGAACGGGATCAGCATTCGGACCGGCAGCGAGATCGGCCCGAAATTGTAGGACGGCCCGATATAGGGCGCTTCGACCAGACGATAGTCGACGCCGAAGATTAGCTGAAGCCCGACCTCGGTGATGAAGAGGAGGCCGAAGAAGAACGCAAGGCCGCGGATCAACTGCGTGCCGCGCCGCTCGAAGGCGAATTCATAGGCGCCATAGAGCAGCGTGCCGAGAAAGTAGAACGGAACGGTCGCGAGCACACCGACCAGGATCGGATCCCATCCGAACTTGGAATTCAGCACATAGACGATGAACGATCCGAGCAGGATGAGCGCCGGATGGGCGATGTTGCTGATGCCGAGCATGCCGAATGCGATCGAAATGCCGACCGCCATGGCCGCGTAGAAGCCGCCGACGAGAATCCCGGACACGATGGAATCGAGCAACAATCCCGCGACTTGTCCCATCCGCTCCCGGCCTCCTCCTGTTTGCGCACGCAATGAAAATTATTGTTCTTGTTTCGGCGGTGGCATGGAGGCGGGACTTTTCCGCCGCCATCGATAGCATCAGGGTATCAGCAGCGACGACCCTCGAGTTGATCCGGCCTCAAGATCATGGTGGGCAGTTGCCGCCTCGGACAGGGCATAGCGGTGCCCAATCATCGGCTTGATCACGCCCTTGCCGACCAGATCGAACACGGCGACCGCCGATGCTAGCAGATCGTCGCGCGCAGCGATGTAGGTCGCAAGCGTCGGGCGGGTATAATAGAGAGATCCGTTCTTCTGGAGCAACGCCGCCTCGAGCGGCGGCGGCGCGCCCGTGGTCGCGCCGAAGGTGACGAAGAACCCGCGCGGGGCGAGTGAGGCAAGCGTGGCTTCAAAGCTATCTTTGCCGACGGAATCGTAGGCGATCGCGACACCCTTGCCGCCGGTCAGCGCCTTCACGCGCTCGGGGATCCGCTCGGTCTTGCGATCGATCACGGCGTCATAGCCGTGCGCGAGTGCCAAAGCCGCCTTCTCGCCGCCGCTGGTCACGCCGATCATGCGGGCGCCGAGATGCTTGCCCCATTGACCGGCAATCAGGCCGACGCCGCCCGAGGCCGCATAGAACAGCACCTGCTGCCCCGGCTTGACCGGAACACACCGGTTCAAGAGATACTCCGCGGTCATCCCCTTCATCAGCACGGCCGCGGCAGCCTCATCGCTCACGGATTGCGGAATGGGAACGAGACGTGCAGCCGGCATCAGCCGGTGGGTCGCATAGGCGCCCGGCGCCGAGCCGCCGTAAGCGACGCGGTCGCCAACCTTGAAGTCGGTCACGCCCTCGCCGACGGCCTCGACCACGCCGGCCGCTTCCGCACCTAAGCCTGCCGGCAGATCGAGCGCATAGGAGCCGTCGCGAAAATAGATGTCGATGAAGTTGAGGCCGATCGCAGTCTGCCGCATCAGCACCTCGCCCTTGCCGGGCGCGGCGAGTTCGACCGCCTCCAGTTTCTGGACATCCGGGCCGCCCTGCGCGGCCATGCGAATTGCGTTGGCTTTCGTACCCATACAAGAATTCCTGTGTGCCGTTCCTGGTCTATCAGGATGCCATCTTGATGTCGGCGCCCTGCGGAATCTTCAGCCGCACGCTGTCGGGGATCGTTAGGGGCTGGTTGGCACTGTCGAGGAACTCGACCGTGGCGAACAGGAGGTCCGTGGTCCCGATGTTTTCGACCGCATGCACCATATACTCGCCCGCACCAAATGCGAGATGCTTGGTCTCGCCCTTGTAGTGCTCGACGTCGACGATGCGGCCGTCCTCGAAATAACCGCGCGCCTTGCCCGCGTTGTGCGCCGTCCAGAAATAGGTCAGCACGTGGCGATGGAAGCCGCAACGCTTGCCCGGCGCGATCGACAGATGCCAGACGCGGACGCGATCGGTCTCCGACACCAGCACGCTGCCGACGCACCCGCTGTTGCGCCCCTCCTCGTATTCGCGCTGCACTTCGACGGGCCAGTGCGCGCGTGGATTTGAGTCAGACATGAGCCGGTTCCTTCCAGATGCTAGCCGCTGTCGCGGCCATGATTCAGGCAACGCCGATCAGGCGGCGTCATCACGCCACTTCTTTCTTGGTCTGGGTCACCACCCCGCGGGTCTTGATGACGACCTTGATGGCGTCATCAATGCGGTTGCGCGCGTAATGCAGCGCCATCGGCAAATCCGTGAGCGGGAATGTGTGGGTGTGGATGAGCGTGGCATCGAAACGCTTGGCCGCCATCAGCGCCATGGCGCGGTGTGTCGCGCTCTTGCCTTCACCGCGAATGCCGTAGACGTAGACATTGTTCTTCACCAGCGCGCCGATATCGGCAAGGACCGGCTCGTGCGGAAACGCCGCGAGGCAGATCCTTCCGCCGCGATTGACCATCTTCGCGGCTTCGTTGATTGCCGTGTCGGTGCCGGCACATTCGACGACATAATCGGCGCCGCGGCCCGTCATCTCCTTGACGACGGCAACGAGATCCTCGTTGCGCACGTTGACGACGCGATCGGCGCCGAGCTTGGTGCCGATGGCGAGCCGGGCATCGCGGGTGCCCGACAGGATCACCGGACTGGCGCCAAGCGCCTTGGCAACGGCCACGGCGAGAAGCCCAATCGGGCCCGGCCCCGTAACGACCACGCTCTCGCCGGCAACGAGGCCGCCGAGCTCGGTGAGGCCGTACATGGAGGTGCCCGCGGTCACAACCAGCGTCGCCTCCTCGTCGCTCATGTCATCAGGCACGCGCGACAGCGTATTAATGTGGTTGACGGCATATTCGGCGAAGCCGCCATCGGTCGTGAAGCCGTTGGCGCGATGGCCCTTGTCGACGTTGCCGTAGTTCAGGCCGTAGTTGTGGCAGGAGGTGTACATGCCCTGCCGGCAACGCTTGCACTGGCCGCAGCCGGCATGGATCTCGACCGTGACGCGCTCGCCGATTTTGTATTCATCGACGCCGGGGCCGAGTGCCGCGACCGTGCCCATATACTCATGGCCGGGCGTGAAATTCTTGTTGAACGGCGGCCCGCCCTGGATCAGCGCCGGCGTGCCATGCTCGATGATCTCCAGATCCGTGGCGCAGATCGCAACCGCATCGATGCGCACGAGCACCTCGGCGCGCTTCGGCATCGGCACGGGCTTTTCGGCCAGACGCAATTGGCCGGGGTCACCCAGCACCCAGGCCTTCATCGTCTCAGGAATCGGCATGTCGGTTGACGTGCGAACGCCAGCGGCCTCGACCATCGCAACGATCCTCACCTATTGGTCAACCAATTTTGACAATTGGCCTTTTGATTGGTTGAAGCCTCGCTTTCAAAGCTGCTGCTGTCAACGCCAAAATTCCAGGTCTGTCGTTTTGGTCTTGCATTCGTGAACACAATGCGCGCGAAATAGAGATTGGTTGATATTGGTTGCGAAAGAGGATTGGACCGGTGTTCGATTTGTTGGCTCGATTGACGGAAGACGGTCCCGGCACGCGCCTTCCTCCGGAGCGACAACTCGCGGCGCAGTTCGGAGTTTCGCGCAACGAGATCCGCAAGGCGCTGGCGCGGCTGGAATTGGACGGCCGCCTCTCTCGCGAGGTCGGTCGCGGCACCTTCATTCGCGCGCCTGCGGAAGCTGCGACTTCGAATCTCGACGCGCTGCGCGACAGCACCAGCCCGCGCAATGCGATGGAGGCGAGGCTCGTGCTCGAGCCGGAGATCGCAAGCCTTGCCGCGGTCAACGCCACTTTCAAGCAGATCGAAGGGATGCGCGTGCTGGCGCGGCAGATGCGCGAAGCCGAGACGTGGAAAGACTACGAGACGCTGGACGGGCGGCTGCATCGTCTGATTGCGGAGGCGACTGGCAATCCGCTGCTGTCGGCGATCCATCAGACCGTCGATGACGTCCGGCGCGCCGTGGTCTGGCGATGGCTCGACACCAGGCCAGAGCGTCCGCCCGGGGATTATTCGTCGTTTGCCGAGCACGATGCGCTGATCGACGCGATCGAGCAGCGCGATCGCATCCGGGCGATGGAAGCAATGCGGCGGCATTTAAGAACCACCGTGGACAAGCTGATGGGAACGCAGGCCTGAATTCCCAGACAAAACCAATAAGGTGCCGGCCATGAAACTGGGCTTCTTCACGATGCCGATCCATCCGCTGGACAAGGACTGGAAACAGTCCTTGCAGGAGGATCGCGAAGCGTTCCTGCTCGCCGATGAACTCGGTTTCAGCGAGGCTTATGTCGGCGAGCACATCACCGATCGGGCCGAGAACATCACCTCCTGCGTCGCGTTCCTGGCCTGGATTGCAGCTGCGACGAAACAGATCAAGCTCGGCACCGGCACCGTCAACATGCCGAACGTCCATCCGGCGACTGTCGCCGCTACCATCGCGATGCTGGATCACATGCTCGACGGGCGGCTGATATTCGGCATCAGCCCGGGCGGCCTGCTCTCGGACGCCGAATTGTTCGGCACGCTCGAGCGCGATCGCAACGCGATGTTCCTCGAGGCGATCAACCAGGTCCTGCAAATCTGGGCGAGCGAGCCGCCCTACAATATCGAGGGCAAATTCTGGAACATCACGACGCAGAAGACGCTGATGGCCGATATCGGCCAGGGACATATCGCGCGGCCCTTGCAGCGGCCGCATCCGCCGATCGTCGTCACCGCCGTTGCGCCGTTTTCGAAGGGCGTCACGGAAGCCGCCGCACGCGGCTGGGATCCGATCTCCGCCAACTTCCTGATGCCGGTCTGGGTGAGGAGCCACTGGCCCAGATATGTCGAGGGCTGCAAGCGCGTCGGCCGCACCGTTGATTTTGCCAACTGGCGGGTGGCCAAGAGCGTGTTCGTGGCGAAGGATATGGCGACCGCGAAGGCCTATGCCACCGATCCGGATAGTCCTTACGTATATTACTATCGCTCCCTCTTCACCAAGCTGAAGCGCAACGGGCGCATCGAGCTGTTCAAGACGCGGAGCGAACAGCGGGATGACGAAATCACGCTCGAATCCGTCTGCGACAAGCTGATCATCTGGGGCACGCCCGACAGCGTCGCCGACCAGATCCTGGCGTTTCAGGAGGAGGTCGGGCAATTCGGCACGCTGCTCTATGCCGGCAAAGATTGGAGCGATCGCGAGCTCGCGCGCCGCTCGATGATCCTGATGGCCGAGCAGGTGATGCCGCGCGTCACCGCCGGCACACGATAATTTCAGCCCTTTCACGACAGGAGGCTCGCGATGGCCCTCAGTGACCGCATTCCCTATCAGGCCCTGATCGACCGGCCGAAGCTGAAGCTGCCGAACGGCAAGCGGCTTGCTGTGTGGGTGATCCTCAATGTCGAGGAATGGCGGATCGAGAACGCGATGCCGCGCGTCGTGCTGAGCCCGCCGATGGGACAACCACTGCTGCCTGATGTCCCGAACTGGTCGTGGCATGAATACGGCATGCGCGCGGGCTTCTGGCGACAGTTCAAGGCGCTGACGGATCGCAATATGAAGGTCACGCTGGCTGCAAATGCCGATGTCTGCAACGCTTATCCCCGCGTCGCCTCGGCCGCGCGCGAGGCCGGCTTCGAATTCATGGGCCACGGCTTCATGCAAGGCCCGATGCACAGGCTTCCCGACCAGGCCGACGCGATCAAGCGATCGGTCGAGACGATCGCGAAGTTCACCGGTCGCGCGCCGCGCTCGTGGGAGTCTCCGGGCCTGACCGAGACCGAAGAGACGCTCGATCTGTTGCGCCTCAACGGCATCGAATATGTCGCGGACTGGGTGATCGACGACCTGCCGCAGGACATCGCGACGCCGCACGGCACCATCACGACGATCCCCTATACGGTCGAGACCAACGACATCGTCGTCCACGCGCTCCAGCATCTGCCGTCCGACCAATTTTTGCAGCGTGGTATCGATCAGTTCGATCGGCTGTATCTCGAGGGCGCCGACAATGCGCGCGTGATGGCGATCTCGATCCATCCCTACATCACCGGCGTGCCGCACCGGATCAAGTATCTCGAACAGCTACTCGACTATGTCATCGGCCACGACGGCGTCGCGCTGATGACCGCGAGCGAGATCGGCGACTGGTATCGCGCGGAGATGACGCGGATCGCGCGCGGTTAGCCTAAACCGGATCGAACGCGCGGATCGGCGGCAAATTGCCGGTGAACTTCTCCACCTCCACCGTCGTGAGCTGGCCGGTGCAGCCTTGCGCAAAGGACGAGGTGCCGATGTCGCGGGTGAGCACGTTCGGATTGCCGTGAACGCAGAGCGGCGCCTCGTCCTCGGGATCCATCGGGTCGTACCAGGCGCCGGTCGGCAGCTGCACCACGCCGGGCGCGATGCCGTCGGTGACGTTCACCGCGGCGAGACAAGCGCCGCGTTCGTTGAACAGGCGGATGATGTCGCCATCCTTGATACCGCGGACATCAGCGTCGCGCGGATTCATCCGTGCGACCTCGCGGCCGCGATGTTTTGCGGCGAGCGAATGCCCGCCGAAGTCGAGCTGGCTGTGCAGGCGCGTCACCGGCTGGTTGGCGACGAGGAAGCACGGCGCGTTGCTCTTCGGCATATCGGACTTGTCGAGCCAGACCGGATGGCCCGGACAATCCGCATCGCCATGCCCTGCGATCTTCGCCGAAAAGATCTCGATGCGTCCGCTCGGCGTCGGCAGGGGATGAGCGACCGGATCCTCGCGGAAGCTGCGCAGCCTGCCGCCATCGTCGGGCTGTTGCGGCACGACCAGGCTGCCGCGCTGCCAGAATTCGTCAAAGCTCGGAGCCTCGAGGCCGCGCTTGGCGAGCGAGGCCCGGGTCGGCTCGTAGAGATGTTCGAGCCATTCCCTTGATGTGCGCCCTTCGGTGAAGGGTTCGCGGGCGCCGAGACGATCGGCAAGATCGGCAAAGATATCGTAGTCGTCGCGCGCAAGACCAAACGGCTCGGCGATGCGGTGCATCGCGACCATCAGCGGATCATTGGTGGAATAGCCGATGTCCTCGCGCTCGAGCGTCATGGTCGAGGGCAGCACGATATCGGCGTGCCGCGCCGTCGCGGTCCAGGCGAGCTCGTGCACGACCAGCGTGTCGACCTTCGCGAATGCCTTGCGCAGGCGGTTGATGTCCTGATGGTGATGGAAGGGATTGCCGCCGGCCCAGTAGACCATGCGAATGTCCGGATAGGTGCGCGTCTCGCCATTGTAGCGATAGGTGGTGCCGGGATTGAGCAGCATGTCGGCGATGCGCGCCACCGGAATGAAATCCCGGACAGCATTGCGGCCCTGCCCCAGCGTCGGCCCCGGCACGTCGTTGACGCGGCGGCCGTAATA
Source organism: Bradyrhizobium sp. LTSP849 (assembly GCF_000938255.1). Lineage (GTDB taxonomy): Bacteria > Pseudomonadota > Alphaproteobacteria > Rhizobiales > Xanthobacteraceae > Bradyrhizobium. The sequence continues at coordinate 364,572 of NZ_JYMR01000052.1, forward strand.
GCCGATCGCGCCGAGCGAATAGCCGTAGCCGCCGCCCGCAAGACCGATCTGGCCGAGCGCCGCCGCCAGCACCATGCCCATCCACACCGGCTGCTCGCCATGCTCGGCGCGCTGGAGCGAATGCGAGACGGTGATCAGCGCGCGCTTGCCGGCAAGGCGACGCGCGAGCTTGCGGATCGTCTCCGCATCGATGCCGCAGATCGCGGCGGCCCATGCGGCATCCTTGGCCTGGCCGTCGCTCTCGCCGGTGAGGTAGCGCAGGAACACCGGCCAGCCCTCGGTGTAGCGATCGAGGAAGGCCTGATCGTGCAGGTTCTCGTTCACGAGCGTATGGACGATGCCGAGCATCAGCGCGGTGTCGGTGCCGGGCGTGCAACTCATCCATTCGGCGCCGGCCTCGACGGGCAGATCTTCGCGCAGCGGGCTCATCAGGATGAACTCGCAGCCGCGCTTGCGCGCCGCTTCCATGGCACCGCGCTCGACATGCTTGCTGATCGAGCCGCCGGCCACCATCGAGTTCTTCAGCGCCATGCCGCCGAATGCGAGCACGATGTCGGTCTCGGTCGCGATCTGCTCCCAGGTGACGTTGCGCTTGGTGATGTCTTCATAGCCCGCAAGGATCTGCGGCAGCAGCACCGAGGACGCGCCCGAGGAATAGGAATTGACCGAGCGCACATAGCCGCCCAGCGCGATGTTGAGGAAGCGGTGAACCTGGCTCTGCGCGTGATGCAGGCGGCCCGCGCTCGACCAGCCATAGGAACCGCCGAAGACGGCGCCGGGGCCGCGCGTGTCGCGGATGCGCGCCAGCTCATCGCCGAGCAGGTCGAGCGCCTTCTCCCAGCTGACCGAGACGAATTCGTCGCGGCCGCGCCGATCGTCGGGACCGGGTCCGCGTTCGAGCCAGCCGCGGCGAATCGCCGGCTGCGCGATGCGTGCCTGGTGGCGCAAGGCGCCCGGAAAATTGTCGATGATGCCGTTCGGATCGGGATCGCCGGCATAGGCCCGGACCTCGAGCCCGGCGGCGCTGTTACGGGCCGAGAACACGCCCCAATGCGAGGTGTGCGGCTTGAAACCGTCCGACAAATCGAGGCCGGGGTCGGGGAAGCCAATCGTATCATCCATCGCGTGGTCCTCATCGCGGAGCGCCGCGCAGGCGGCTCCGAGGGACACTATAATGAGGCGGCCCGGTTGAGGGCAACGGCCTAACCATGGCCGCGGCTCGGAGCATAGCGGCCTCGCGGAGATCGCAGCCCTTTAGGGCAAGCAGCTTCAACATTGTTATTGCGGCCTTTCATCGCAAGCGCACCATTTCACGCCAACTGCCTCATCTTTGACTCCACGCGGCCCGACGACCCGCGTTAGAGTGCATGTCAGTTGCGGCCGGCGACGACTTTTCTTTGCGAAGGTGGAGCTCATCTGATGAACGAAAACGACATCCGCAACGCCATCGCGGAGGTGAAGCAAGGCACGCTGTCGCGCCGCTCGTTCATCCAGACACTGGCTGCGGTCGGGATCGCGGCGCCAGTCGCGAGCCAGATCCTGATCTGGAACGACGTGGCGATGGCGGACTCCACGCTTGCCTACAAGCCGACCAAGGCCGGCGGCGGCGGCCCGCTCAAGATGCTGCTCTGGCAGGCGCCCACTTTGCTCAATCCGCATTTTGCGCTCGGCACCAAGGACCAGGTCGCCTCGCGCATCTTCTTCGAGCCGCTCGCCGGCTGGGACAAGGAAGGCAACCTCATCCCCTGCCTCGCCGCCGAGGTCCCGACCAAGGCGAACGGCGGCCTCGCGGCGGACGGCATGAGCGTCACCTGGAAGCTGAAGCAGGGCGTGACATGGCATGACGGCAAGCCCTTCACCGCCGACGACGTCGTCTTTACCTGGACATACGCCGCGGATATCGCGACCGCGGCGTACACCACGGGGTCCTACCAGAATATCAAGGTCGAGAAGATCGACGACCACAACGTCAAGGTGATCTTCAAGGACCCGACGCCGTTCTGGGCCGACCCCTTCGTCGGCTCGGTCGGCCAGATCCTGCCAAAGCATCATTTCGGCGACTATGTCGGCGCCAAGTCGCGCGACGCACCGGGCAATTTGAAGCCGGTCGGCACCGGTCCCTACAAGTTCGTCGAGTTCAAGCCGGGTGACCTCGTCAGAGCCGAACGCAATCCCGACTATCACGTCAGGAACCAGCCGCATTTCGACACGCTCGAAATCAAGGGGGGCGGCGACGCGGTCTCCGCCGCCCGCGCCGTGCTCCAGACCGCCGAATACGACTACGCCTGGAACCTGCTGGTGGAGGACGAGGTCCTCAAGCGCATGGAAGCCAGCGGCAAAGGCAAGGTGGAGTTCACGACCTCCGGCGGCCTCGAGTTCATCATCCTCAACACGACGGACCCATGGACCGAGGTCGACGGCGAGCGTTCCAGCGCCAAGACCAAACACCCGACGCTGTCCGATCCGGCCGTTCGCCAGGCGATCAACCTGCTGATCGATCGCGAGGCGATCCAGAAATACATCTACGGCCGCGGCGGCATCGCTACCGCAAGCTTCGTCAACCAGCCCTCGCAGTTCAGGTCGAGCAAGCTGACCTACGAGTTCAACGTCGAGAAGGCGAACAAGATCCTCGACGATGCCGGCTGGAAGATGGGCGCGGACGGCGTCCGCGAGAAGGACGGCAAGAGGCTCAAATATGTCTTCCAGACCTCGATCAACGCGCCACGCCAGAAAACGCAGGCCATCATCAAGCAAGCCTGCCAGAAGGCCGGCATCGACATCGAGATCAAAGCGGTCACCGCCTCGGTGTTCTTCTCGTCGGACGCCGGCAACCCCGACACCTACTCGAAATTCTATTGCGACATGGAGATGTACAACGCGACGCAGCCGCAGCCCGATCCGGAGCGATTCCTCAACCAGTGCGTCTCCTGGGAGATATCGAGCAAGGACAACAAATGGCTCGGCCGCAACGTCTCGCGCTGGTCTGATCCCGAGGCCGACAAGGCCTACAAGGCCGCGCAGAAGGAGCTCGATCCGGTCAAACGCGCCGCACTGCTGATCAGGGTCAACGAGATCTTCTGCGAGGCCAACGTGCTCGTGCCGCTCCTCTCGCGCAACATCGTCGGCGGTGCCGTCAATAGCCTGATGGCGGATATCTCGGGGTGGGACGTGACGACATGGAATCTGGGGAGCTGGTATCGGAGCTGAGGGTGGAGAGAGGATCGCTGCGAACGCTTTCGTCATTGCGAGCGAAGCGAAGCAATCCAGAATCCCTCCGCGGGAAGCCTCTGGATTGCTTCGCTTCGCTCGCAATGACGGAGCAAGGAGCATCGTCAGCATCCTCCAACTCTCGCCGCTATATCTTGCGCTGCCTGATTGACTTCAGCCAATCCGACAAGCGTGGATGCCCTCTGAATCTGTCCTCCAGGCTCGCCAATTCCTGCTGGAAGAGTGGCAGCGAGAGCAGCCTTTCAATATCGGGCTCCCTGATCTTCCAGATCGGCGATGGAAAGAAGCCGTGAACCCTGAGTTCATAGAGCTCGCAGATCGAGTGGATGATTTCATGCACGGCCCGCCGCTCTTCCGCAGTGATCTCGGTGCTGCCAGGCGCCCCGCGTTCGAGGAACGCGGTGACCGGGAGGCGACGCCGCAAGTCGGAGATCCGGTCGGAATATCTCAGGAAGATATCGGCACCCAGACGCCGGTTGTTGGTGTGCAGCGCCGTGTAGATCGCGATACTGCCAACGATGACGGTCCCAAGCGTCATGAATTTGAGAATATGATCGAGCACTCGCAGGTCTCCTTGCACGGCGCGTCGGAATGACCACGGGAAACTAGCTCGATCTGCCGTGAAGTCGAGTGTTGAGGTAGCGCATAGGGTGGGCCGAGCACTCTCCCGGCTCCTCATCCTGAGGGGCGCGGAACGCGCGTCTCGAAGGTGAAGGCCCGGCTCCTGGCCTCAACATCGTCATTGCGCCTATGCTCACAATGACGGAGCGAGATGCATCATCGCCGTTCTCTCATTTGCACTTATAGACACGCCTTCGCGTTCTCGCGGCGCATTTCGCCCGAGCTTTGCTTCGACACTCCACCCACTTGAGCCAAGAGGGCGCAGGGAAGGCCGGGTGCCGGCTGGCACCCGCGGTCTGCTGCGCGAAAGGTAGCGCAGAAGAGACCGCACAGCAGCATACAGGTGTAGCCAATCACTCGGCCTTCCCTGCGCGATGGTTGGACGGCTTATGCCGTGCTCTCCCGGGAGCCGAGTTCGTTCTGGCCTCCCTCACTCCAGCGAAATTCACCGGCACCGCGCCGGTTGACGCGACTGCCGCATCCGCAAGAGCTTGGCCGTAGCAACGACGGCCAGGACCACACGGTCTTGCCGTACGCACGGCTCGCCATTTCGCCGCAGTTTTCCCAGCCCTGTCGACGGAGCCGGAAACTTACAGACGAGACGAACCTGACAGCGCCGCTCATCCAGCACGAAGTTTTGGGCTCACGGAGAGCAATCCGCCCTGCCCGCACTTCTCGCGCCCGACGCTGCCGCGTCCACCGCAAGCCCGGCTCGCGAAAATGACGACACAAGATCGCCTCTCAAGGATGAGCCAGGATGGCCGAGAGATACGCCGTTTCCGAATTTCGGTAAAGTGGAATATTTTTATGAGGAAGGATTGACGGGGCGGCGAAACAGGCCAGGATTTTGCCCGACGGGCGAGCAGCCGGCTGCGCTTCCGGTGGCTTGGCAGCTGGGCCAAGCAAGGGACTTAAGCCACGAGGACGACGTTCTGAAAAGGAAGGCATGCTGAAAAGCAAGGCACGCTGAAAAGGACGACATGCCTGGACCGTCGCCGCAATTCACGGCTCATCCGATAAGCCATCGCCCTTTGTGGATATCGAACTTCACCGAGCCTTCGTCGCGCATTTTCAACAGGAGGGACTGGCAAGCCTCCTCGTTCGCAACATTGGCGCGTTTCATGACTTCGTAGACTTTGAGCGGCTTCTCGCGAAGCGCATTCAGGATATTTTCTCGATCATTCAGCACGACGAAACTCCTCCTACCAACAAGCGCGCAAGATCACTGAAAGTACGATAGCTGATCTTCCGTTACGACCCGCTCGACATTCTCCGACTTGCTCTTGATACGGTAGCGAAGACGTCCATCTGCCTCGATCGGCATACATTGAACGATGGTGTAAATCATGGCTGGATCAAGTGCTGCACGTCCTTGTGGACCTTGGGGCTGGTGGCGAACGTCGTCATTCAGCTTATAGGCATATGCCATGTGCTTACCTCTGAAGTCATCTCCCATTCCTCTAGCGCAGAGCATGCTGTGACGCAATGTAACCATTGCCCTCCGGCTCAGGCTCCTGGAAGCAGAAACAGCGCTGCGCGGTCCGACCGTGTCCGGCGATGTCCTCAGGTTTCGGGCGGGTCTATCGCCCTTTGCAGTCTCCCCACCAGAAGCGTTCATGTGGCAGTTTCGCCGGTGCGCTGGGACCGTTGGGCCGGACGCCCCGCACTTTTGAGGTCGCCGCCTGCGCGACAAACGTCTATTGTTCCCGGGAATCATGGTTTCTGGACCAATCGCAGGCGCAAGGATCGAGCAATGACCAAACGGAAGCGCTCCGCCGAGCAGCAGGTCGCGGATGAAGCGGACCGAAAGGCGCAAAATCCAATCGGGGCGCGGCAAACGATCGCGGACAGCCACGCCGATCCGGAGTTCCAGGAAAACCATAAGCGTCTCAGGGCGGAGCGCCTGGCGCGAGATGCCGGGCCCACAGGCAAGAATTGACCCGACTTTCGAGAAGCATTTGGATCGAGAAAAGATGACAAAAGAAGTTAGTGAATACCAACCGCCGCAGCCGATCAGCAAAGCGGAGCGTGAAGCACGCAAGGCCTTCCGCCAGGTCGATGCGGAGAAGGCAATGTCCGAGCACGCGGTCGCCGAGAAGGCCTTCGCTCAGAATCGAGAGCGGCTGAAGGCAGAGCGGCTGGCGCGGGAAGCCGCAGCGGGCCCGGTGCCAAAAAAGCAACCCAAGACCAAGAAATCCAAGACGAAGAGCGAGTGAACCCGCACGGGCAGCTGCACGACTTGAGATTGCAGGCGGCTCTAAAGCGCCGGCGACTTGGGACCGCATACTTTGATGTAGACAACGACGAAGCCTGATGGGTTTCGCAAGAGTTCTACCTATCCTTGTACTTCTCAAACGTCACTGGAAGGTCGGCGCTTCGGCGTGCCACCGCACCAGGGCGTCCATATCAACCAGCGCTATTCTATCCGACAGCTCGGCCGATTCTATAGCCTCCTCAGTAAACGCGGCTGTGGTGACGATGTAGCCCCGGAAAGCACCCTGCTCTTCGATGACGCCCTTGAATTGCTGAATGGTGGGCCGTCCGACCTTATTGTCAGTCGAATTCCGCTTGCATTGTATGACCATCAAACCATCAGGATGAACGGCAAAGCCGTCGGCACCGAAGTCGTTCGATTTTCGCGTCGCCCATGCCTCAAAGCCTGCGGCTTCGAAGAAGCTCATGGTGTGGCGCTCGAACTGGAAAGGATCCATACCGAGCAGATGTTTCCGAAGGGCCAACTCTTCGACCGGCACGGCGAACCGAGTTGGGTCCATCGGCTGCTCCTTCATCGCAGCCTTCAGTCGCGCACTGGTGCGGCGCAACCGTTCGTCTTGGATTATGACCTCTATGATCTCCGCAATATGAGGCCGTACCTCAGGGTTTGTAATGACAGCTTCGATTATCGATGTGATGCCCGCGGCGCCGAGAAAAATCAGCAACAGCACCGGCACCCCGAGCGCACCGCCGAATGCTGCGATGCCGGCGGCATGTCCGCCGACCAACGGAATAGCAGCCAATGTCGCGGGCAGAGCGATCTTCATCGACAACGGAAGGTCAGATTTCCGGTAATTTGAAACCGCTTCAGAAACACTCTTCGCAATCGCTACGATAGCCGTTCGTGAGTTGATCAGCGAATTCAGCTCCTTGAATTTTTCGACAGGACGCAGATCACTGGCAACGATAGCGCGCGACTCGTTGAGCCATTGTATGGCGAGCACCCGATCTTCAGCCCGCGTCGTATGCTTGATAGCCGAAGCAAAACGGCCAACCAGCCACCTTCTGATGCCCTCTGTAATTGCATCGAACATGATTGCTTTCTAAAATTGTATAGATTTCTATAGTGTCTGCGAACGATTTAGCCAAGGAAATTTGAGATGAGAGCAATATTGATACTCGTCTTGTTGGCCGTCGCCACTTGCAGCGCCCGGTGTGAGGAGACTTCCGCTCCTAGCCGGATCGACGGAATAACCAAGTCAGCGCGTGACATGATACCCGCCATGCCTTCAATGCCGTCCGTATCCTTACCGTCGATGCCCGACCTCTCGTTACCAGACCTTTCAGATGCGACCGGCAGAGTCATGACGGAGTTCAACACATTTACTCAGCAAGTCGGCGACGCGCTGCCGATCCTCGAACAGATGGGTTATGAGGTCACCACGCTCAAAATCACCTGGGGTCTGCCGCCGAAAGCTCGGTTGCGTTTGAAATCAACCGGTAATCCGGACGTTCAAAAAGTGAACGCAATCGCGGCAAAGGCAACGAGCGGCGGCGTACTGATTTCCGCCCTCATCACGAGCGCGGCGACGGCAAAGCGTATCCAGAGCACTATGCGCTTGGGAACGGCGTACCTGGACGTGGATTTCGCGATACCGCCTCGGGTGAACATGAAGTTCGTTAGCGCCAAGGCGAACGACAAGGATGAATCACTTCGCGACGCTGACGAGTTGGAAATTGCTTGCAGGTGACTCTGTGTCGTGTCGATAACCCGTAGGATGGTAGAGCGAAGCGAGGCCGATCACGCTTCTGACCGCGGTGAGGCATGATGGGTTTCGCAAGTGCTCTACCCATCCTACGGGGCCTGAGCCCATTCCAAACAATTCACAGCTTACGAAGCTGCTGACGCATATGAAAAGCCGGCACCGCATGCCGCCTGGGCACGATAGGTGGAAGGTGCGATCGGAGACCTTTCCCTGACATGGTCAGCCAATGGGGCGGCCTGTTGCCTGAAGAAAGCGATCTGTTGGCAAGGGCGCCCGGATCTCGCTTCATCTCTATTGGGATTGACTAATTATCTCTATTGGGATTGACCGCATTGTTGCGGCATGGGATTGATGCTTCCATGAAGGACGTCATTTACAGCGTCGAAGCGGTTCGGGCCTTGCGGCAACATTCGAACCGCAAGGCCGCCATCATGGCGAAGATCGACGCCTATGCAAAGAATCCGGCGGCGCAGGCAAACAACGTCAAGAAGCTGAAGGGCCGTCCGGACTACCGATTGCGGGTCGGCGACTTCCGGGTGATCTTCTCGGAAACGAAAGACACCGTCACCATTCACGATGTCGGACCACGCGGCGGGATCTACGATTGAAGGAAAGCACCATGAACAAGGTACAGCGCATCAAGAGTCCCAGCGGCGAGGACATGGTTGTGCTATCGGCCGCAGATTATGAGCGCTTGGTGGAGGCGGCCGAGGATCAGAGGGACAGCGAAATTGCCGAGCGCTCCCGGAAGGCAATCGAGCGAGGCGAGATAGAGACCTTAACCTCCGCCGAGGCGAAGGAGCTGTTGGCCACCAAGAGCCCGCTTGCTTTCTGGAGGAACAAGCGCGGCCTGACGCAGGGCGCGTTGTCCAAGGCGAGCGGCGTCGCACAGGGCTTCATTTCCGAGATCGAGGCCGGGAACAAGCCGGGCACCGCAGCGACGCTCAAAAAGCTCGCCACGGTCCTGAAGCTCACGGTCGACGACCTGATCTGACGAAATGAACTATCGCAGCGAATTTCCAGGCTCTTCGCCGGACAGTGCCTCACCCAGCCTTGCGGACTGGAATCGCTCGGTTCGCCAATGACTTCAAGGACTGAGCGGGAGGCATTTTGGTAGCGGGAGAGGGACTCGAACCCCCGACCCCAGGATTATGATTCCCGTGCTCTAACCAGCTGAGCTACCCCGCCACAGGGTACGCGGGGGCCGAAACAGGCCGATCTCGCGAACGCGCGGCATATAAGGAAGGGGGCGGCGGGCTGTCAAGCAAAGTGGGGCGTGGCTGGGGGCTGATTTTGGCGGCGGAATCGCGCCTATCAGGCACCAGACTCGCGGACAGTCCCCCTCACCCGAAATCCGCGCTTTTGCGCGGATTTCGGCCTCTCCCCGCAGGCGGGGAGAGGCGAAGGAAGAACCGCTATTTCGGCCGGACCGTCGGGTCGCCGCCGGGGCTACCGGGGGGCGGGATCACGGGCATGGCGCCGTCGGTCGAGGGCGCGGGGGCATGCATTTCGGGGTCTACGCCGGAGGGCGGGCAGAGCACGCCGTCGGTTTTGGCGAGTTTGTCGCCGAGCGGTTCCCGGGACTGGCCGGTGGTGGTGCCGTCGGGCGCGGTGGCGCGGTTCGGGCGGTCCTGGGGCGCGCAGTCGGCGGCGCGTTGCGGGGATTGCGGCGCGGTCGCTTGCGGCGGCGTTGCCGAGGCGGGCGGGGCCTGCGCGATCGCGGCGCCCGAGGCGGCGATCAGGAAGCCCGCAAGGATGAGGTTTGATGTCTTGTTCATGGAGGGGAAACGCGCGGGTCAGGCCCGATGTTCCCGGCGTGCAACATTACGATTTGACGTACCTGATCAGCGAAAAGTGCCCCATCGGCGACATCGGGCGGCGCTCGGCCAGCGTGATGCCGCCGTGCTTGGCGGCCCAATCGACCAGGCGAGCCCACGGGAATTCCGGGCGCCAGCCGAGGCGGCGGGCGAGCGGCGCGAAGGCAAGCTCGGAGAGTTTTCGCAAACCACTCTCGGCGCCGATGTGGTTGACGAGGATCAGCTCGCCGCCAACTTTGAGCACGCGCACGAACTCGTCGAGCGTGCCTTCGGGATCGGGCACGGCGGTGATGACATATTGCGCGACCACCGCGTCGAAATAGCCATCGTGGAAGGCGAGGTTCTTGGCGTCCATCACCGAGAGCACTTCGACATTGGACAGCCGCATCGCGCGCACGCGCGCCTGCGCCTTGCGCAGCATCGGCTCGGAAATGTCGACGCCGCAGATCTTTGTGGTGCGCGCATAGTCGGACAGCGAAAGCCCGGTGCCGACGCCGACGTCGAGGATGCGGCCGCCGATGCGGTCGGCCTCCGCGATGGTCGACTGCCGTCCGGCGTCAAACACCTTGCCGAACACGAGATCATAGACCGGCGCCCAGCGGCCATAGGCCTTCTCGACCCCGGCCCGCGAGATGTCTGCTGCCATGCCCCCTGCCGTTTCTAGAGTTTAATTGGTGAGATCAAAGCCAGCCCCGGGCGCGGTCTGGGCCTCTCCCGCTTGCGGGAGAGGTCGGCGCGTAGCGCCGGGTGAGGGTTCTTTCCGCTCGCGAGATATCGCGTCTGGAGAGAGCCCCCTCCCCAACCCTCCCCCGCAAGCGGGAGAGGGAGCGCACTTCCGGTGCTGCGGCAGCGCGATCCGAACTCATGATTACCCGCGAACCGCTTCAGCGAGTGGCCGCGCTGTGCTGCTCGCGACCTTTGCGGCCGCGCTCTGGATGAAGCCGCCGCCGAGTACGCGGGCCTGGCCCGTGGGCGCGTCGTAGAACACGCAGGCCTGGCCGGGCGAGACGCCCTCCTCGCCGGCGATGAGCTCGACTTCGTAATGACCGTTGCTGCCGCGCAGCCAGGCTGGCTGGGGGCTGCGGGTCGAGCGCACGCGCACGAACATCTCGAGGCCATTGCCGATGGCGCGGTCGATGTCGCCGTCGCCGATCCAGTTGACGTCGCGCAAGCTGATGCGGTGCATCCTCAGCGCCTCGCGCGGGCCAACGATGACGCGGCGGTTGGCCGCGTCCAGCCGCACCACGAACAGCGGCGCGGCTGCCGCGATGCCGAGGCCGCGGCGCTGGCCGATGGTGAAATTGGCGATGCCGTGATGCTGGCCGAGCACGCGACCGTCGAGATCGACGATGTCGCCGGGGTCCATCGCATTCGGCCGCAGCCGGGTGATGATGTCGGTGTAGCGGCCGGTCGGCACGAAGCAGATGTCCTGGCTGTCGTGCTTGTCGGCGACGCTGAGGCCGAAGCGACGCGCGAGCTCGCGCGTCTCGGGCTTGGTCATGTCGCCGAGCGGAAAGCGTAAGTAATCGAGCTGCTCCTGCGTGGTCGCGAACAGGAAATAGCTCTGGTCGCGATCGGCATCGGCAGCGCAGACCAGCGCGCGCGAGCCGTCGTCGCGACGGCGCGAGGCGACGTAATGGCCGGTGGCAAGCGCAGTGGCGCCCAGCTCGCGCGCGGTCTTCAAGAGGTCGCGAAACTTGACCGAGCGGTTGCACTCGATGCACGGCACCGGCGTCTCGCCGAGCGCGTAGCTGTCGGCAAAATTGTCGATGACGGACTCGCGGAAGCGGTCCTCGTAGTCGAGCACGTAATGGGGAATGCCGAGCTTGGCCGCGACGTCGCGGGCGTCGTGGATATCCTGGCCGGCGCAGCAGGCGCCCTTGCGGTGGATCGCCGCGCCATGGTCGTAGAGCTGGAGCGTGATGCCGACGACGTCATAGCCTTCGGCCTTCAACAGCGCAGCCGTCGTCGAGGAATCGACGCCGCCCGACATGGCGACGACGACCCTGGTGTCCTGCGGACGGCCTTCGAGATCCAGACTGTTGAGCATGGGTTCCTGATGCCTTGAGCCGGGACATCGGCGGTCCCCGGGAACTTCGGTTCCCCCGGGGGCTGACTTGCCCGGTCGAAAGCGGCTGAGAGCACCCTTTAATATAGGCGGCCTTCCGGTGAAGCAATCGCGCGGGCCCAAAGCTTAGGGCAATTCTTGCCGGGGCGGCAGAAATGGCGGGGCCGAAGGGGGCCCCGCGGCGCTGGTGCCGATTCATCAAGATATTGATTTTACTATATAAAATGGCTTCGCGTGGAGCTGGCCCGCTCCTTGCTAACCTCCTGCTCCGAAGATGTTTTTGAGGGGTCGCCTGTGGTTGGTGTCACGTCAGACGTAGCTGCGAGCACGCAGGTTTCGAGCGCGCAGCAGAAGCCTGCCCGGTCGCAGAGCTCGAACACCTCCCCGAACGATTCCTTCGGTGCGCTGGTCGACAGCAACACCCAGGCGATCAGCAACAGCGCCTCGTCCTCGACCCAAGACACCGCGCCGCGACGCAGTGATTCCTCATCGTCGTCATCGTCCTCCGCCTCGTCCGACCGGAGCACGCGCGACAGCTCCTCGACCGATGATCAATCCTCGCAGAGCCAGGCGAGCGACAGCACCGATTCCACGACGCCGGCCAGCACCGACACCACGACCGATCCGGCCAAGGCGAGCGGGAAGACCAAGGACAAGTCCGACACCTCCAGCACCAAGTCGGGCGACAAATCCGACAGCTCGAAGAGTGACAAGACCGACGGCACCGATGGCCTCGCCGCCGCGGTCGATGCTTCGGCCAACGCCCAGACCACGGCGACGCAAGCCGTGCCCGATCCGAACGCGATTGTCGTTGCCGCGCCCGTCGTGCCGATCGATCCGAACGCGGCCGCCAACCAGGCCGCCTCCGCTGCCTCTTCGCCGCTGACGATCGCGGCTGCCGGCATCGCCGCCAGCGCCTCGACCGCGGCGCAGATCGCCGGCACCAAGCTTGATGCGACCGCCACCGGCGCCAAGACCGGCAAGACTGGCGATGCCAAGACCACCGATGCGAAGGCCGCACTTGGCGATGCCGCCGCAACGGCCACCGACGCCACCGCAACCGATGCCAAGGCGAACGCCGCACAGCTCACAGCTGTCGACCAGGGCACGCCGAAAACCTCGTTCAAGGCCGCCGCAACGGCGCAGGGCTCGAGCGACGCCTCCAATATCGGCCAGGATGCGGGTAAGACCGCAGCTTCAGCCACCACGCAGACTGCCGCGACGACTGCGACCGCCAACGCCGCCGCGCATCCGCAGACCGCAAAACCGCAGGCCGACGCCGATGCGACCGACGCGAAGGCCGGTGCCGCGGACCACACCGCCGATGCCACGGCGGCCGCACCCACCCCGCACGTCCATGCCGACACGCAGGCCGTCGCTAGCGCGACGGACAGCAGCGCGCAGGCGGCCAACGCCGTGCAGGCACCGCTGACCAATACGACATCGACCGCAACCGCTTCCACCGCGACGCTCACCGCGACCGCGGCGACATCGACGGCGGTGCCGATCAGCGGCATCCCGGTCGAGATCGCGGCGGCCGCGCGCGCCGGCAAGACCCGCTTCGACATCAGCCTCGATCCGGTCGATCTCGGCCGCATCGACGTCCGCATCAATGTCGACCGCAACGGCCAGGTCACCTCGCATCTCACCGTCGAGAAGCCGGAGACGCTGTCGCTGCTGAAGCAGGACGCGCCGCAATTGCAGCGCGCGCTCGACGATGCCGGGCTGAAGACCGGCAGCAACGGGCTTTCCTTTAGCCTGCGCGACCAGAATTCGTCGGGGCAGAACTCCGGCAACAACAACGACAATAACGGCAATGCCCGCCGGCTGATCATCAGCGACGAAGATGCAACTCCCGCGGCGCCCGTGAGCCGTAGCTACGGCCGCATGCTCGGATCGAGCAGCGGCGTCGACATCAGAGTGTGAGGAGTATTCGCAAATGACCACCACGAATTCCGCCACCGCACCTGCCGTCGTCTCCGGCACGACCTCGACGTCATCGTCGTCATCCTCGTCGAGCTCGAGCCTGGGCTCGACCACCGGCGCGACGCTCGCCGGCAACTTCCAGACCTTCCTGACGCTGCTGACGACGCAGCTCCAGAACCAGAACCCGCTCGATCCGCTCGACACCAACCAGTTCACCCAGCAGCTGGTGCAGTTCGCCGGCGTCGAGCAGCAGCTCAAGACCAACGATTCGCTGTCCCAGCTCGTCACCCTCCAACAGACCACGCAGGCGACCCAGGCGCTGGGCTTCGTCGGCAAGACCGCCGTGGTCGACGGCACCACCGCGACCATGACGAGTTCGTCGGCGACCTGGCATCTCAACGTGCCGACCGACGCGACCGTCGATATTTCCATCGCCAATTCCAGCGGCCAGACCGTGTTCACCGGAAAATATACTGCCGGTGCGGCCTCCGACGTTCCCTTCACCTGGAACGGCCAGGGCAATGACGGCACGCAGTGGCCGGACGGAAAATATACGATCACGGCGACGGGCAAGGATGTCTCGGGCAACAATGTCGGCATCGCGGCCCAGGTGCAGGGCACGGTGTCGTCGGTCGACCTGACCCAGTCGCCGCCGCTGCTCACGATCGACGGCAACAGCTACACGCTGAGCCAGGTGAAGAGCATCGTCGCCACCAGCAGCAGCACCGGCAGCTAAGATAAGTGTCGTCCCGGCGAAGGCCGGGACCCATACCGCGTGATGTATCTATGAGACGCAGGTAGCAGTACCGCGAAAGACTCCTCAACTGCGGGTCTTCGCCAAATTTCTCCCTGTGGTTGGGTCCCGGCCTACGCCGGGACGACAGCGAAAGTTAGTAAAGTATTTACGAAGACCGCGCCCGGCCGCCTGAAACCATGTGTTCAGCCCGCCGGGCCGGTCGCGTTCCCGCAAGTTTCAACGAGAATTGTATTGAAGCCTTAGGCTTAGCGGATTTTTAAGCCGCGATGCGTACGGTTGTGAAGTGAGTTCAGTGGTTGAGAGTTTGTGAGTACGCCATGACAGAACCCCATCGCCCGAGGGTAAAATACGTCATCGGGCCGGACGGCAGTCCGCTGACGATTGCAGATCTGCCCGCACCCGGCACCAAACGCTGGGTCATCCGCCGCAAGGCTGAAGTCGTCGCCGCCGTTCGTGGCGGACTCCTCTCGCTCGAGGAGGCCTGCAGCCGTTACACCCTGACGGTCGACGAATTCCTCTCCTGGCAGTTTTCCATCGACCAGCATGGTCTGGCGGGTCTTCGCACCACCCGCATCCAGCAATATCGCCAGTAAGCGATCCGGAAATCTGCGGCTTTTGACGAAAATCGGTCTCGCGATGCGAGGCCGATTTTTTTCATGACGCTACTTTTGTCCGAGCCCTTAACCTTCGTTAACCATATCGAAACCATCACCTAGGCAATAATTGCCCAGTCGGCCTTTCCAGGGAAAGCAGCCGAATCTGTTGGGGCGGTTGCTTGCAAGGTCTTGCGGAATTTTTGAAGGGTATCGGCGCCGCCCGGTTCGGGGCGATGATCGCGGTCACCGCCGCGCTCATCGGCTTCTTTGCCTTTGTCATCATGCGCGTCACCACGCCGCAGATGACGACGCTGTTCACCGACCTCAGCGTCGAAGATTCTTCCGGAATTATCAAAGACTTGGAGCGCCAAGGCATCCAGTTCGAGCTGCGCAATGAAGGCAGCGTCATCATGGTGCCGAAGGACAAGGTCACCCGGCTGCGGATGAAGCTCGCCGAGGGCGGCCTGCCCAAGGGCGGCGGGGTCGGCTACGAGGTGTTCGACAAGTCGGACGCGCTCGGCACCACTTCTTTCGTCCAGAACATCAATCATCTGCGCGCGCTGGAAGGCGAGCTCGCCCGCACCATCCGCGCCATCGACCGCATCCAGGCCGCCCGCGTCCATCTCGTGCTGCCCGAGCGCCCGCTGTTCTCGCGCGAGGCGCCGGAGCCGTCGGCCTCGATCGTGGTGCGGGTTCGCGGCTCGCTGGAAGCGCAGCAGATCCGCGCCATCCGCCACCTCGTCGCCTCTGCCGTCAACGGGTTGAAGCCACAGCGGGTCTCGATTGTCGACGAGGCCGGCACCTTGCTCGCCGATGGTGCTGCGACCGATCCGGAGCAGGCGGTCGGCGACGAGCGCCGCACCGCCTACGAGAAGCGGATCCGCAAGCAGGTCGAGGACATCGTCTCCTCCGTGGTCGGCTCCGGCCGCGCCCGCGTCCAGCTCGCCGCCGATTTCGACTTCAACAAGGTCACCCAGACCTCGGACAAGTTCGATCCCGAGGGCCGCGTGCTGCGCTCGAGCCAGACCCGCGAAGAGCAGAGCATGACCGCCGACAATAACGGCCAGGTCACGGTCAACAACGAGCTCCCCGGCAACCAGCAGAACAGCGGCGCGGCGGCCAAGGACCAGAGCAAGAAGACCGAAGAGACCAACAATTACGAGATCTCCCGCACCACCAAGACCGAGGTGACCGAGGTCGGCCGGGTCAACCGCATCTCGGTCGCGGTCCTGGTCGACGGCATCTACACCAAGAACGACAAGGGCGAGCTCGCCTACACAGACCGCACCAAGGAGCAGCTCGACCGCATCGCCACCCTGGTCCGCTCGGCGATCGGCTTCGACCAGAAGCGCGGCGACCAGGTCGAGGTCGTCAATCTGCGCTTTGCCGATGCCCCCGCCACCGCCCCGATCGCGGAGCCGAGCGGGTTCCTCGGCATGCTCCAGTTCACCAAAGACGATGTCATGTACTTCGTCGAGCTCGGCGTGATGATGCTGCTCGGCCTGGTCGTGCTGTTCATGGTGATCCGGCCGCTGGTCAAGCGCATCCTCGCCTCCGAGGAGGTTGCCGCCGCCATTTCCGGCGCCCTCACCGGCCCCGCCGCCTCGGACGAGGCCGCGCCGGCCGGCCAGGCGCTGCTGCCGAGCGGTGCCGCCAGCGCGATCGACGTCGCCACCGTCCAGGGCCAGGTCCACGCCCAGTCCGTTCATCGCGTCGGCGAGCTGGCCGAGCGCAACCCCAACGAAACCGTCGCCATCATCCGTCAATGGCTGACCGAACCCGCGAAATGATTCGAGAAGTGAACTGACATGGCCGGCAACCTGCAAAACGCCAACTCGAACGACATCACCAGCGTGATCTCGACGCTCGGTCAGCGCGCCGGCAGCCGCGTGGGCAGCGCCAAGACCGAAGCGGTGGCGGGGCCGAAGCGCGCCGCCATCCTGATGCTGGCGCTCGGCGAGCAATATGGTGGCAAGATCTGGTCGCTGCTCGACGACGACGAGGTACGCCAGCTCTCGCTGGAAATGTCGACGCTCGGCACCGTCGAGGTCGACACGGTGGAGGACATGCTGCTCGAATTCGTCTCGCGCATGTCGGCCTCCGGCGCGCTGATGGGCAATTTCGACGCCACCGAGCGGCTGCTCCAGCAATATCTGGCACCCGAGCGCGTCAACGGCATCATGGACGAGATCCGCGGCCCTGCGGGGCGCAACATGTGGGAGAAGCTTTCCAACGTGCAGGAAGAGGTCCTCGCCAACTACCTCAAGAACGAATATCCGCAGACCATCGCGGTGGTGCTGTCGAAGCTGAAGCCGGAGCATGCCGCCCGGGTGCTCGGCATCTTCCCCGAGGACCTCGCGCTCGACGTCGTCAACCGCATGTTGAAGATGGAAGCGGTGCAGAAGGAGGTGATCGAGAGCGTGGAGAAGACGCTGCGCACCGAATTCATGTCCAATCTCTCGCAGACCCGCCGCCGCGACGCCCACGAGGTGATGGCGGAAATCTTCAACAATTTCGACCGCCAGACCGAAACCCGCTTCATCACCTCGCTGGAAGAGGACAATCGCGAATCCGCCGAGCGCATCAAGGCGCTGATGTTCACATTCGATGACCTCGTGAAGCTCGATTCCGGCTCGGCCCAGACTCTGATGCGCAACGTCGACAAGGACAAGCTCGGCGTGGCGCTGAAGAGCGCCAACGAGGACGTCCGCAACTTCTTCTTCGGCAACATGTCTTCGCGCGCGGCCAAGATGCTCCAGGACGACATGGCGGCGATGGGCCCGGTGCGGCTGCGCGACGTCGACGAGGCCCAGGCGCTGCTGGTCAACCTCGCCAAGGACCTCGCCGCCAAGGGCGAGATCATGCTGACCAAGAACCGCGCTGACGACGAGCTGGTGTATTGATGGCCGCTCCGGCAAAATTCCTGTTCGATACCGACTTCGCCGCGCCCGACCGGACGCGCGAGAAGGCCGCGACCGCGGCCGAGATCGCGCAGAAGGTCGCGGAAGCCGAAGCGCGTGCCTATCAGGACGGCTTTGCCGCCGGCCAGCGCGAGGCCAAGGCGGAGAGCGACCGCCGCGTCGCGCTTGCCATGGAAGAAATCAACATCGGCATCCGGGGCATTGCGGCGGGCATCGGCAATATCGAGAGCAAGATGGAGACTGAGGCGGTCGACGTCGCGGTCGCGGTGGCGCGCAAACTCTGCGCCGACCTGGTCGCCGCCGAGCCGCTCGGCGAGATCATGGCGCTGGTCAAGGACTGCTTCTCGCATCTGGTCGCGACGCCGCATCTCGTCGTCCGCATCAATGACGCGCTCTATGACAGCGCGCGCGAGAAGATCGAGCGGCTCGCCAAGCAGAGCGGCTTCGAAGGACGGCTGGTGATCCTGGCCGAGCCCGAGATTGCGACCGGCGACTGCCGGATCGAATGGGCCGATGGCGGCGTCGTGCTGGAGCGCACCGCCATCGCGGCCAAGGTGGACGAATTGGTCGGACGCTATGTCGCGTCCCGCAGGGGGAATTAAGCCATGAGTGACACCGATGGACAGGTCCCGCTGCCCGATCTCAACGGCCCGATGCCGCCGACCGGCAACGACGTCAGCTACAATGAGGAAGAATATGCGGCCCGCGTCGCCGCCGACCTCGAAGCCGTGTTCGACGTGCCGGTGCAGGTCTCGGCGGTGCTCGGCCGCTCCAAGATGGATGTCGGCGAGCTGTTGAAGCTCGGACCCGGCACCGTGCTCGAGCTCGACCGGCGCGTCGGCGAGGCCATCGACATCTACGTCAACAACAAGCTCGTCGCTCGCGGCGAGGTGGTGCTGGTCGAGGACAAGCTCGGCGTCACCATGACGGAAATCATCAAAACTGAACGCGGCTAGCGCCATACAGGGAATGACGCGCGGCAGCGCGAACAGACGGACAGGAGACTGACATGCGGCTTCTCATCGTTGGCACACTCAAGGGCCAGCTCACCACCGCCACCAAGATCGCGATGGAGAACGGCGCCACCGTGACCCACGCCGAGGATCTCGATCAGGCGATGCGCGTGCTGCGCGGCGGCAAGGGCGCCGACCTCTTGCTGGTCGATGTCGCCCTCGACATCCGCGACCTCGTGATGCGGCTCGAGGCCGAGCACATCCACGCCCCGATCGTCGCCTGCGGCATCACCAACGATGCCCGCGCCGCGGTCGCCGCGATCCATGCCGGCGCCAAGGAATACATCCCGCTGCCGCCGGATCCGGAGCTGATCGCAGCCGTACTGGCCGCAGTGGCCAACGATTCCCGCGAGCTGATCTATCGCGACGAAGCGATGGCGAAGGTCGTCAAGCTCGCCCAGCAGATCGCAGGTTCCGACGCCTCGGTGATGGTCACCGGCGAATCCGGCACCGGCAAGGAAGTGCTGGCGCGCTATGTCCATACCCGCTCGCAACGCGCCAAGCGTCCGTTCATCTCGATCAACTGCGCCGCAATCCCCGAGCATCTCCTGGAGTCCGAGCTGTTCGGCCATGAGAAGGGCGCCTTCACCGGCGCGATCGCCCGCCGCATCGGCAAGTTCGAGGAAGCGACCGGCGGCACGCTGCTGCTCGACGAAATCTCGGAGATGGACGTCCGCCTGCAATCGAAGCTGCTCCGCGCCATCCAGGAGCGCGTGATCGATCGCGTCGGCGGCACCAAGCCGGTTCCGGTCGACATCCGCATCATCGCGACCTCGAACCGCAATCTGGCGGAAGCCGTGCGCGAAGGCACGTTCCGCGAGGATCTGCTGTTCCGCCTCAACGTCGTGAACCTGAAGATCCCGCCGCTGCGCGAGCGCCCTGCCGACATTCTCGAACTCGCTCAGCACTTCGTGAAGAAATATGCCGACGCCAACGGCGTGCCGGTACGCCCGATCTCGGCGGACGCCCGCCGCGTGCTGTCCACCAACCGCTGGCAAGGTAACGTCCGCGAGCTCGAAAACACCATGCACCGCTCGGTGCTGATGGCGCAGGGCGACGAGATCGGACCCGACGCCATCCTCACGCCGGATGGCGACCGCCTCGATCTCGCCAAGACCGTGCCGGCAGTGGCGCATGCCACGTTCGCCGCCGAGCAGGTGACCCGCGCCCTGGTCGGCCGCACCGTCGCGGACGTCGAGCGCGACCTGATCCTGGAAACACTGAAGCACTGCCTCGGCAACCGGACCCACGCCGCCAACATCTTGGGCATCTCGATCCGCACCCTTCGCAACAAGCTCAACGAATATTCCGACGGCGGCATCCCGATCACCCCCGCCGGCACGCCGGGTGAGTATCCGCGGATGCCGATGGTGGGGGCGTAGAGCTTCTGCAAATAATGAGGATACGAATGCCCGGGCTTGGCCCGGGCATTTCTTTTGCTGCCGCGACGTACATGCCCACCCCGTCATCCTGAGGTGCTCGGCATGCAGCGCATGCCGAGCCTCGAAGGATGAACGGCCACGGACGCAGCCGGGCCGTCGCCCTTCGAGGCTCGCCGAAGAGGCGAGCACCTCAGGGTGACGGGGAAAGGTCTCGTAGCCCTGATGGAGCGAAGCGCAATCCGGGGTTCGCTTCGCGATCGGGATTCCCGGATTTCGCTTCGCTCCATCCGGGCTACGGGACTGAACACATGGCCGCACCGCATCCGGCGACTAGGTCGCGCCCGCGCAAAGCCCTATAAGCGCCACCGAGAACCCACGCGAGGAAAAGCATGTCTGAAGCTCAAATCACGGATTGGCTGGCGTCGCAGCGGCAGGCGATGATCGATCTCTTGCGCGACGTCGTGGACATCGATTCCGGGTCCTATGACAAGGAAGGCGTCGATGCGGTCGGTGCGCGGTTCGAGCGGCATTTTTCCGAGCACGGCATTCCCTCCCGGCGGGAGAACCACGGTACCTTTGGCGACGCCCTCCATGCCGAGGTCGCAAAGCCCGGCAGCAACGAGAAGCCGGTGCTGTTGATGGGACATCGCGACACCGTGTTCGGAAAGGGCGAGGCCACCCGCCGTCCGTTCACGATCAAAGACAAGCGCGCCTATGGGCCCGGCGTCGCCGACATGAAGGCCGGCCTCGTCATGAACGTGTTCGTGGCCACCGCCTTCCACAAATTCGGCGGCAACCCGCACCCGATCAAGCTGCTGATCACCTCGGACGAGGAAATCGGCTCGCCCTCGTCGCGGCCGGTGATCGAGCGCGAGGGGCGCACCGCGCGCGCGGTGTTCAATTCCGAGCCGGGCCGCCCGACCGGCAACGTCGTCACCAGCCGCAAGGGCGGCATCTTCATGCACATGGCCATCACCGGCAAAGCCGCACATTCCGGCGCCAATTTCGCCGCCGGAATCAGCGCGATCGGCGAGCTCGCGCACAAGATCATCCAGATCCACGCGTTGACCGATCTCACCAAGGGTATCACGCTCAATGTCGGCCTGGTCGCGGGCGGCCAGTCCGTCAACACGACGGCGCCCTCAGCCGAGGGCCAGATCGACATGCGCTACGTCAATCCCGCCGATCGCGCCACGGTGATGGCCGAGATCGAACGGATCGTCGCCACGCCTTCCGTGCCCGGCACAAGCGCTGTGCTGACCATCAAGGGCGAGTTCGTGCCGGTCGTGCAGAGCGAGAGCTCGAAGGCGCTGTTCGAAGGCTATCAGGCGGCCGCAAAGCAGGCCGGCCTCACCACGCTCCAGGGCGAATTCTCCGGCGGCTGCGCCGATTCCGGCTTCACCGCCGCGGTCGGCACGCCGACCATCTGCGGCGTCGGGCCGGTCGGTGGCCTCGCACATTCGCCGGAGGAATATCTCGAGCTCGACAGCATCGTGCCGCGCGCGCAGGCGCTGGCGCTGGCGATTTTGCGGGGGTGAATTCGCGGACTGCGTAGGTGCCGTAGGGTGGGCAAAGGCGCACTTGCGCCGTGCCCACCGTTTATCTTCGTTGGATAGAAGTGGTGGGCACGCTTCGCTTTGCCCACCCTACGAGACCGAGCAAAACTTTACGAATAACTCGGCGCATCCGGCCTACGAAAAATGTGGATGGGGTCGCCCGGCACGAACGGCTGGCCGCGAAACATCGCATAGGCGTAGAGCGCGAGATAGGCGATTGCCAGCGCGCCGACGGCGTAGAAGGCCCAGGTCCCGACGCGCTTCATCGTTCCGCTCCATTGCCTTCCCGGACGGAAAGGCTCAGCCAGCGCTTCTAGAGCGATGATGAAGAAAAGGCCAGCCTCCGCCGCCTGTGGCGCAGCCGCTCAAACGCCGCGCCGGCTGCGCGCGGGAACGCTGACGTCCGCGAGCTTTGCGGCGTCCTCGTCCTGGTCGACTGCCACATACTGGCCGTGCCAATAGGCCAGCGCCGCGTTGCGGGTCGAATTCTTGATGTCCCTGACACGGCCGATGACGATGCCATGCGAATGCCGCTCGACGATCTCCTCGACCTCGCAATCGACCGCCGACAATGCACCGACCAGCAGCGGAACGCCCGAGACCGCCGTCACCCACTGGCTGCCTGCAAAGCGATCGGCGCCTTTCAGCCCGCCCTTGCCGGCAAAGCGCTCGGCGATGTCGAGCTGGTCGGCCGCGAGGATGTTCACGCCGAAGGCGCCGTGGCGGCGGATCAGCGGGAAGGACGAGGCGTCGCGGTTGATGCTGACCAGCAGCGTCGGCGGATCGACCGACAGCGAGGTCACCGAGGTCACCGTCATGCCGGTAATGTCCCTGCCCCGCCCGGCAGTGATGACGCTGACGCCGCCGGTGAGGTGGCGCATGGCGCCGCGGAAATCGGCAGACGAGACGGGAATTTCGGTCATGAGATCGCGGGGGACTACATTCATGGCATGCTCCCGCGAAAGCGGGGTTCCTCTCTATCTATATACGATCGTCCGCCGACAAAAGATGGCTCAGGATCGAGCCTTCGAGTCCTGCGAGCTCGACCGAGCCGCGCTCGCGCGGCCGGGCGACGTTAACCATCACATCGTGGGCAATACGGCCCTCGTCGATCACCAGCACCCGGTCGGCCAGCGCGACCGCCTCGGCAACGTCGTGGGTCACCAGGATCGCGGTAAAACCCTGGTCGCGCCAGACCCGCTCCAGCAGCCGCTGCATCGAGATCCGGGTCAGCGCGTCCAGCGCACCGAGCGGCTCGTCGAAAGCGAGCACGCGCGGGTGGGAGACCAGCGCGCGGGCGAGCGCGACGCGCTGCTTCTGTCCGCCCGACAGCACCGAGGGCCATTGGTCGCGCTTGTCGGTCAACCCGACCTCCGCAAGCGCCTTCTCGGCGCGTGCATGCGCATCGCTGGATGAACGATCGCGGCCGAGACCGACCTCGACATTGGAGAGCACCCGCGCCCAGGGCAGCAGCCGCGGCTCCTGGAACATCACGCGGATGTCCTCGGGCTGAACCACCGCATCACCGAAGCTGACGCTGCCGGCGTCGATCTTCTCGAGGCCCGCAATCAGGCGCAGCAGCGTGCTCTTGCCGCAGCCGCTTTTTCCGACGATCGCCACGAACTGACCGGCGGGAATGTGCAAATCGATGCCGCGCAGCACCTCGTTGTCGCCGAAGGATTTGCGCAGGCCGCGGATGCTGAGCGGCAGGCCGCTGCTCTGCACCTGGTGCCCTTGGCGTTCTTGGCGCTCCTCGCGCACCACTCGGGCCGTCGGCGCGAAATTGGCGCGGCTGGCGAGCTCGGTTTCCGGAAGGGAGGTACGAAGGGCTGTCTGCATGTGATTCCCAGTATTTCTGCTCAACGTTTCTGGAAGGCGGGGTGCCAGGAGAGCGTCGCCCGCTCCAGCACACGGGAGGCGCTGTCGGCGAGCTTGCCGAGCAGGGCGTAGATCAGGATCGAGAGCACGACGACGTCGATCAGCATGAACTCGCGCGCCTGCATCGCCATGTAGCCGAGGCCCGAGGAGGCCGCGATGGTCTCGGCGACGATCAGGGTCAGCCACATGATGCCGAGCGCAAAACGGATGCCGACGAAGATCGAGGGCAGCGCACCCGGGAAGATCACCCGGCGAAACAGTTCGCTGTTACTCATGCCGTAGATCCGGCCCATCTCGATCAGCTGCGGATCGACGGTGCGGATGCCGTGCAGCGTGTTGAGGTAGATCGGGAAGAAGACGCCGAGCGCCACCAGGAACAGCTTTGCGCTCTCGTCGATGCCGAACCACAAGATGACCAGCGGGATCAGCGCCAGATGCGGCACGTTGCGCACCATCTGGAGCGTGGTGTCGGTCAGCTTGGCCGAGAGCTGCGACAGCCCGTTGGCAAGGCCAAAGGCGAAGCCAATGCTGCCACCGATCAGAAAGCCGATCGAGGCGCGCCAGAACGAGACCCAGATGTTGCGAATGAGCTCGCCGGAAAGCAGCAGCTTCCAGCCGGCCAGCGCAACGTCGCTCGGCGCGGGCAGCACGCGGGTCGGCACGAAGCCAGTGACGCAGGCGATCTGCCAGACCACGACGATGCCGAGCGGCACGATCCACTGGATCAGCCCGTCGACGCGCGGCAGACGGAAGTTGCGCGGAAGCGAAATGCTGTCGATGAGGCTCATGATTGCGACACCCGGTGCTGCGGACGGTAATCGCTGCCGACCGTCTCGCCGAAAGGACCACCATTGAAGTGGAGCTTGGTCACGTTGCTGGGCTGCTCCAGCGAGAGCAGCGGGAACACCAGCTCGGCGAAGCGATAGGCTTCCTCGAGATGCGGATAGCCCGACATGATGAAGGTATCGATGCCGATATCCTGATACTCCTTGATGCGGGCCGCGACCGTCTGGGCATCACCGACCAGCGCCGTGCCGGCACCGCCGCGCACCAGGCCGACACCGGCCCAGAGATTTGGCGCGATCTCGAGCTTGTCGCGCTTGCCGCCATGGAGCTGCGCCATGCGCTGCTGGCCGACCGAGTCCATGCGGGCAAAGTTCTTCTGCGCGATCGCGATGGTCTCATCGCTGACATGCTTGATCAGCTCGTTGGCGGCGCTCCAGGCTTCTTCGTTGGTCTCGCGGACAATCACGTGAAGCCGGATGCCGAAGGAGAGCTTGCGGCCGCGGGCGCTGGCGACCTCCCTCACCTTCGCGATCTTCTCGGCGACCAAAGCCGGCGGCTCGCCCCAGGTGAGATATTTGTCGACGGCGTCGACGGCGACGTCGATGCCGGCATCCGAGGAGCCGCCGAAATAGAGCGGCGGCCGCGGCGACTGCACGGGCGGGAACAGCAGCTTGCCATCCTCGATGTGGATGTGCTTGCCCTCGACATTGACGGTCTTGCCCGCGAGCAGGTCGCGATAGACGTTGAGGAACTCGCGGGTGACTTCGTAGCGCTCATCATGGCTGAGGAAAATGCCGTCGCCCTTGTTCTCGACGGGATCGCCGCCAGTAACGACGTTGACCAGCAGCCGGCCATTGGTGATGCGGTCGAGCGTCGCCGTCATGCGCGCGGCAACGGTCGGCGATTGCAGACCGGGCCTGACCGCTACAAGATAGCGCAGCCGCTCGGTGAACGGCGCAACGCTGGAGGCAACGACCCAGGAGTCTTCGCAAGATCGCCCCGTCGGCAGCAGCACGCCGTAATAGCCGAGCTGGTCGGCGGCCTGTGCGACCTGGCGCAGATAGTTGAAGTTGACCTCGCGGCCGCCGATGCCGGTGCCGAGATAGCGGCCGTCGCCGTGGGTCGGCAGGAACCAGAGGATGTTACTTTTGGATTGGTTCATGGATGTACTCCGATGACTAGCCGTAGGACGTGCCGACCGCGGCGGCGACGATGCCGATCGACAGGACGATGGCTGCGATCAGACGTTGAACGATGCGCCTCATGTCTAGACCTTTTGATATGGGGAGATTGGTCGGCACGATCAGGTCGCCGCGCTGCGCCAGACGATGTCGCGAATGACGACCGGCTTCGGGATCAGGCCGAGCTTGTAGAAGCGATCGGCGACGCCCTGCTGGGTCGCGACGATGTCGTCGGTGACGGGACCGATCACGTAGTTCGAGCGGTTGGCGGCGACGGTCTGGATGTCCAGCGGGACGCCGGTCACCGCGGCCAGCGATCTGGCGACCTCGTCGCGGTGCTGTTCGGCCCATTGACCGGTTGCAGTCGTCACGTCGACGATCTGTTGCAGGATGGGGCCGTGGTTTTTGGCGAAATCGCGATTGGCGATGTAGAAGGAATTGGTCTTGGTCACCTCGCGCGCATTGATCAGGATGCGGCCGCCCTGCTTGGTCTCACCGATCGCAAAATACGGATCCCAGATCGCCCAGGCGTCGATGCTGCCATTGGCAAACGCAGGGCCCGCGTCCGGCGGCGTCAGATAGACCGGGGTGATGTCGGCATAGGTGAGACCGGCCTTCTCCAGCGTCTGCACCACCACATTGTGGGCGCTGGATCCCTTGGTGAAGCCGACGCGCTTGCCCCTCAGATCGGCGATCGCGTGGATCGGCGAATCCTTCGGCACCAGGATGCCCTGGCCGTTGGTGATCGGCTGGCCGGCGGCATAGACGATCGCGGCGCCTGCGGCCTGGGCGAACACCGGCGGGGAATCACCGACCGCGCCATAATCGATGCTGCCGACATTCATCGCTTCCATCATCGGCGGACCCGATGAGAACTCGACCCATTTGACCTCGATGCCTTGCGGGGTGAAATGTTTTTCCAAGGTCGCCTGCTGGCGCGTGATAACCAGCACGCCGGTCTTCTGGTAGCCGATACGAATTTCCTTCACCGCGCCCTGCGCAGTTGCGCGCGTGGCAAAAGCAGCCGCGGCTGCGGTTCCAACGGACAGTCTCAGAAAGTCCCGACGCTGCATTCCAAGCTCCCGGCCGCACGCGGCCGTCATCATTCAGGTCTGGAGAATGATGGTGCGGCTTGTCGGAGGTGTCGAGACAGGCGGAAAAATAGCGATGCGAGCACTGCGCTTGCGACAAGCGCATGATTAATCTTTCAAGCGCCCGCGCTCATGCAGAGGGATTTTTTTCCGCACGCGAATGTGAGAGTCGCGCGGATTTGGGCCAATGCTCCCAGGCCGAACGCAAAAGGTGAAAAACAACCCCATGCACAGTAGCCGACGATAGCCGGATCAATGGCTTACGTGAGAGGCCAAGTCGTTTGCCCCGTCGTCGTTTGCTCCGTCGGGCAAAACAGGGGCATGATGGCGGAGTGGAGCTGCTGTGGCGCGAAGCTCTCTCCACCGCCTCGCTGTCATTCCCCGCGAAGGCGGGGAATCCAGTATCCCAGAGACGTCGATGCGTCACACGACTGCCGCGGCGTACTGGATCGCCCGCCTTCGCGGGCGATGACGCCGGAGCTGAGGAAAGCGCGCGCCTCAATCGCCTTGGTGCGAAGCACAGAAACGCTACGAGCTATTGCAGCCATCTCACCGGCAAATTGAGCAGCCCACGAAAAGCCCATCCGCCGATCCACACCGGCTCGTCGTCGGCAATCTCGAGCTCCCTGGCGCGGGCGAACACGGTGGGCAGCGCGACGTCGGCAATCATGGCGCGCGAGGCCCAGGCACCGGCACAAAAATGCGGGCCAGCGCCAAAAGCGACGCTCTTGGAGGTGTCGCGCCGTACGTCGAACTGGTCGGCGCGCTCAAAATACTTCTCGTCGCGGTTGGCGGAGCCGAACATCAGGAACACGCGCTCGTCGGTTTCGAAGGTGACGTCGCGGATGATCCACGGCTTTGCGATGCGCCGCGGCGACATGCCGATCGGCGAGATCCAGCGAGCGTATTCCTCGAACGCCTGGAGCCAGGACACTTCGCCCTTGCGCACGAGATCGAGCTGGTCGGGATGGCTGAGCAGCGCCCACACCGTGCCGGCGATCGCCTTGCGCGGTTCGTTCTGGCCACCGGAGATCGCAAGTTTGACATTGGCGCGCACGCTCTCCATCGGCATGCCCGAGGCGAGCAGCACGCCCAGGATGCTCTGATCGGGATTCTTTGTGATCACCGGCAGGATGTCGTCGATCGCCGCATCGATGCCTGATGTCGCAGCATGGCAGCGCGCTTCGACCGCGGGATCGCCGCCGTAATTGGCGATGCCCTCGATCATGCCCTGCGACCACGCATCCATGTCGGCGAAGCCGATATTGGTGAGGCCGGTGATCGACTTCAGGCACTCGCCGGAGAACGGCAGCGCGAAGTCGCGCATGAAGTCGATCCGCGCGCCCGGTTCAATGCGATCGATGATGCGATCGGCATGAGCCTGGAACAGCGCGGTCCAGTGCGCCTTCACCGTCTTCGGCGACACCGTCGGAAACATCGCGCGGCGCTCGATTTGATGCGCCTCGCCATCCTTGCGCATCATGTTGTGGCCCATCAGCCGGTTCATCAGCCCTGCCGGCTGGTGCGAGGAGAACACGTCGATCTGCTTCTCCGAGATCGAGATGTCGTCGCGGCTAGCGAGCAGCGTCGAGCCGAGCTGCGGCACGAAGGCGATCGGCGCTTCCTTGCGCATTTTTGCCAGCATCGGATAGGGGTCGGCCCAGAACGAGGCCGGGTCGATGTCGATGCGCGGCGCGGTGCTCACAGCAGGCTCCCTGGATTCTCGTGTGATCCAGGCCAGACTAGCGAACTCAGGTGCCGGCGTCTGTCCCTAGCGATAGGGACAGAGAGTGTCTCAGTACGTCGGGTTGACGTGCCCGACTTTTGGCAGCGTCGAAAACAAGCCATAGATGCTCAATTCCGGTCGCCGGACCTGGATGCGAACGTCCTCGGCAGAGTGATGATGAATTCGGTAAATCCGTTCGGTTCGGTTGCGACGTCGATTTTTCCGCCATGCTGTTTCACCACGATGTCGTGGCTCATGGACAGGCCCAGACCGGTGCCTTCCCCGGCGGGTTTGGTGGTGAAAAACGGATTGAACATCTTCTCCATGACATTCGGCGGAATGCCAGCACCGTTGTCGCGAACCCGGATTTCGACATGGTCACCTAGGCTCTTCGTGGTCGCGTCCAGCAACGGTTCGAAGCCCTCACCGCCGTCGGCCTCCTTGCGCCTGGCGGCGGCATAGAAGCCGTTGGAGAGGAGGTTGAGAAGCACACGCGTGATCTCCTGTGGGTAAACCTCGGCCATACCGGCATTTGGATCGAGATGGCGCCGCAGGGTAATATTGAATGAGGGGCTTTCCCCACGCGCCCCGTGATAGGCGAGATTTAGGCTCTCCTCGACCATCGCGTTGATATCGGTGGGTCGCAGTTCGCCTTCTCCTTCACGCGAATGCAGCAACATGTTCTTCACGATGGAATCCGCGCGCTGGCCGTGCTGAACCACCTTCGCGAGATTGCCCTTGAGCATCGATGTGAGTTCGTCGATTTCGTCCCGGGCCGTGTCAGAGAGCGCCACGTCCTGCAGCGTATCGTTCAACTCATCGACCAAGTCCGACGAGAGCGCGGAGAAATTGTTGACGAAATTTAGCGGATTCTTGATTTCATGAGCGATTCCCGCGGTGAGTTGCCCAAGAGACGCCAGCTTCTCGGTCTGCACCAGGCGACCCTGGGCGGCGCGCAGTCCTTCAAGCGAGGCCGACAGTTCCTGGGTCCGCGCCTGCACCTGATCGAACAGGCGGACATTCTTGATCGCTATGACCGCTTGATCCGCAAACGTTCGCAGCAACTGCACGTGATGTTCGGCAAACGCTCCCGGCTCCCTGCGGGTGATGCTGATCAGACCGATGAGCCCCTCCTCGCTGTTCAGCGGCGTCAACAAGATACTGCGGAATCCGCGAGCGCGGCCGATAGCCCTCACCCCCGCCCTGATTCCCAACGAGGAATCGCTGTCGGAAATTTCCATCACTTGACCGTCGCGAACGAGTTCGAGGAGTGGATCGGTCGCGACCGGTCGCGGAAACGATCCGAGCAACGCCTTGTCCGCTTCCGCACCCATGGACGTGAAAGCGGCCACTTCCACCATGTCGCCGACGATGCGGAGCACGGTGGTCGAATGGGCGTCCACCAGCCGGCTCGAGCGCGTCGCAATCGCATCGAACACCGGCTGAGCGTCCGACGGCGAACTGGCGATCACCTTCAGGATGTCGGCCGTCGCCGTCTGCCGCTCCACGCTTATCCGTAGCGCGTTCTCCGCCTCTATCTGCTCTGTCACATCGGTATTGGTGCCGAACCAACGTATGACATCACCGGCTTCGTTGCGGATCGGCAAGGCCCGGGACAGGAACCAGCGATAGCCGCCATCCTTGCTCCGGAGGGGAAAAGTGTCCTCCCAAGGGGTACCGGTCTCAAAGCTTCGTTGAATATGCTGGACCACGCGGTCCACGTGATCGGGGTGATGGACCTTCCGCCAGCCCCACCCCTGCATCTCTTCCAGCGTCGTGCCTGCATAGTCGTGCCAGCGCTTATTGTACCAGTATATCGAACCCGTGGCATCAGCGGTCCAGGCAAACTGGCTGAGGTTATCGGCGAGTTCGCGAAAACGTTCTTCGCTTTCGCGCAACGCCTTCTCGTTGGCGACGAGCACCGCCTCCGCACGCTTGCGTTCGGTGGTTTCCTCCGCGGCCACATTGACGCCGACGATCTCGCCTGACGCGTTGCGAACCGGGTGCCAATAGGAAATCCACGAACGGTCGTCGATCTGGCCCGCAATTTCGACACCGAGAACCGGCTCCCCGTTCCTCATGATCGAGCCGACAATACCCTCCACCGCGTCCGCCAGAGCCGGTACGCAATCCCGCACCCTGCGCCCCAAATGATCTGCCACCGAGATTCCGCAGATACCGGTCAAGTGGTGATTGATCTGAAGATATCGGCAGTCCGGAGAAAGGAAGGCGAGACCGATCGGCGCGGTATCGTAGATCAATTGAAGTGTCGGCTGTTCGTTCAACCGGGAAACCGTTGAATGCCTTCCGGCGACTGCTTTGTTCTGGTCATCTGGCAAAACCGAGGACCTTCTCGTCAGAACTTGTTGACATGGTTGAGCATCACCGTCCGAGAGACGCCTGCACATGGTGTCTGCGCATCAAAGCGCATGGGCAAACGTGGCGGGGTCGCCACAGCACAAGAATAGCTCTATCCCGGCTGCTGGGATGTGCAGTTTGTGCCAACCGCCTGTTTCGTCAATTTCTTCTTTAATTGGCGGCATTTCCGCTTCGGACCACCAGGCGACGATCACGGAGCGCGGGCAGAATGGCGGGTCCGCTTGGCCCGGTGTCTACCAGCTCACGCGCACACCGGCCTTTCCGGTGTAGGCGAATCCACCGCTGTCGAACCGGCTGGAATAGGATGCGTTGGCATACAGCGTCGTGGACGCGGTCACCTGGCCGCTGACGCCAACATTGATTTCGCCCCACAGTCCGCGGAGATCCGCGTGGAACGGAACAAGGCCGGTCTCCGATGAGAACGAAGTGATGGGGCTCCCCAAAAATTCATTCCAGAGATTTGGCCTGATCCAGGCGGTGATGGTCTGCAAACTACTGTCCAACGTCCAGGTGCGACCGAACCGGGCGCCGATCCGTGCGGCGAGCGAGTCGACGTCGGAGAAGCGTATCTGCGCAGCCACATCGCTGGAATCATTGATGTGGATGTTTTGATAAACGATCTGCGCCTGCGGCTCGATGAAGTAGCCGCTGGAAAATTTGAAGGGATAGCCGGCCTCGATCGACGCGGCCGCGCCTTGTCCGCCGGTGCGCAATGCAGGCAGTCCACGGTTCGCGGAGCTGTTGATGTCGTAGAAGGTGCCCTGAAGGATCGCGTCGGTGTACCAGCCGCTGGTGCCGAAATGTGTCCAGTATCCGCCGAGCGTATAGGCGCTGAAATTGCTGTTGCCCTGACTGCTGTCGATGTGGGTGACGCGCCCCTGATCCCCGCCGATCGCGAAATAGGCGCCGGCCTGATCGCGCGACCCGTCAGGGCGATCATGGCGATAGACGTCCATGCCGGCCTGAAGGCCGAGGAATGTGTAGTTGTAGCTCGGACCGGAGCCCAGCACGCCGATGACATCGCCGCTCTGATGGCCGCTCACGCCGATGATCCGGCCCCAACCGAGTTTGCCGTTCTCGGGGTCGGGCCGTCGACGTTGATCTTCTTCCTCGCCGACCCGCTCGTGCAGCGTATCGAGCAGTGTGCGGCCGTAGAGCAGCGCCATGGACGGGATCGCGGCATAAAGCGAGGTCTCGACGCGGAAGTTGGGCGGCGGAACCGGCGGGTTTGGCTGGCACGCCGGATTGGTGGGCTCGCGCGTGCAGTCGAGCGTGGAGCGCAGATACCAGGCATCCGGATTACTGGCGTCCACGCTGCTGCGGAACAGGCCGTATTCGTAAGGTCCCGCCACCACGGGGGCCGCGAGGGCGAATGTCGCCGGCACGGTCGTGCCGGCATTGATCGTATCGACGACAAGGATGCCATTGCCATGGGTCAGATCGCCCTTGCCGGTCGTGTTGGCGATGCGGAGCGGGGAGAATCCGCTGGCATTGCCGCCGTCGATCACCAGCCGGTCGGACGGCGAAGGATCCGAACCCAGGAAGGTGTTCAGGCCGATCACGCCGCCGAGGCCGAGATAGTTCACGGTTGTCAGCGTTTTGTAGCTCGACAGCAGCGTGGGGTCGCCGACGGGCGGTGTGAACTGGATCAGGCTGGGATCGTTGACCAGATTGGTCACGTTGGAGTTGCCGGTCATAATCCAGGTGGAGTTGTCCAGCAACGTGACGTTCGACACGCTGCCGGGCAGCGTCGTCGCAGCGCCAACCACGGTCGAATGCGTCAGCGTGACGTTGGCGAGCCCCGGTGTCGGGGCCGACACAGTCGGGGGCGGCAGCGTGAACGGCGGCGGCGTATCGGGCGCGTCAGGATCTGGCACGCCGAAGATCGGAAGCTCGACCGCCGTCAGCGGCGGGAAATTAACGGAGGTGCCCACCCTCAGCCATTCGCTGCTGCCGCCCGCGAATGAATTTGTCAGCGACACGTTTCCGGATCCGG
Organism: Bradyrhizobium sp. LTSP849; assembly: GCF_000938255.1. Taxonomy (GTDB): domain Bacteria; phylum Pseudomonadota; class Alphaproteobacteria; order Rhizobiales; family Xanthobacteraceae; genus Bradyrhizobium. Next base: position 397,474 of record NZ_JYMR01000052.1, read on the forward strand.
CGACGCCGATCGTCGGACCGCTGGTGTTGAGAAGGTTCGTGTTGGTGAAGAGACCGGTGGAGACCGCTGCCGGCGTGCCCACGGCGTAGAAGGCGGCCGCATTTCCGCCCTGGGCTGTGATGGTCGAGTTGTTGCCGACGATCAGGCCGCCGGCATCAGCAACCGATCCGTGCGCGAACAGGCCAGTCGTGAGCACCGAAGTCTGGTTCATCGTGACCGATGTCGGGTTGTCGCGGGAGAGCGCCCCGTAGGCGGAAACGCCCTCGGTCAGGACCGTGCTGCTGTTGGCAACCACGGCCGCTTCACCACGGCCTGTAATTGGTCTTGTACCGTAGTCCCCGAGCACGGCGCGCAATCCGGCGGCGCCGTCTCCATGCGTCGTGACCGATGACGCGTTGATGGTGGCCAGCGCCTTCTCCACGGGGGCGTCGTTGCGCGCCTGGGCGGTGACGCCATGCGCATTGAGCCCGAACGTTTCAAGCGTGACCGACGTGGCCGTGAGATTTGCCGGGAATTGCGCGCCGACCTGTTCCGTCACGGCAAACAGGCCGATGCTCTTCTCGCCATGCGTCGTGATGGCGTTTCCACTCAGGATGACCGTCCCGCCATCGTCAGCGATCGCTCCCATCGCAGTTGCTCCCGTCGTGATGATGGTGGTGCCGATCGCCGTCAGAATGGCACCCGGGTTGCGAGCAGCGAGAGCATGAGGGAAGGAGGATAGCCGCACGGCATCCCCGTGCGTCGTGACAGATCCGCCGTTGAGCGTGAGCTGGCCGTTGAGGTCTGCCAGCGCGCCGATGGAGTTGTCGTTGCCCAATGTGGTCACGGCGACATTGGTCGCGGTGAGCATTCCGCCCGCAACGAAAAGCCCCGATGCATCACGAGCTTCCGTGGTCGATGAACCTCCGGTCATGGTTGCAGATGCCCCGGAGTTGACCCGCAGTCCGAAGCCGACCGGGCTCGTGCTTCGCAAGGTGGAATTGGTGATGGTGACGGAAGACCCGGCATCCTGGACCAGGACGGCATTGCCGCCGGACGCCGTACTCGTCGCCGAGATGCTGCTGTTGGAGATCGTGGCCTGCCCCCCGCTGAAAATGAAGGCGCCACTGGCTCGAGCGCCGCTTGCCGTGATGTCGGATCCTGTGATCGTCGCCTGCGAGCCCGCGTCCTGCACCGAGAAGCCGTGCCCGCGTTGTCCCGACGCGTTGATCGTGACCCCGGTCAATTGCAGGACACCGCCGGACAGGGCGCGAGCCGCGGAGGACGGATCCGTGTCGGCGGCGGCTACGCTCGTCGACGTAATGGAGCTAGCGGAAAGCGACACCGTGCCGCCGCTCTCCGCACGGACGCCGCTCGCCTGCTGGCCGGATACGTTGATCGTGTCGTTGCTGCCGCTGATCTGGCTGCCGGAGCCGGTTGCGAACAATGCGTGGCTACCGGCGATGACGGCCGTGCCCGCACCCGTTGTCGTCACGGTGGCGCCGTTGAGGGTGATGCTGCCGCCGCCCTGCGCGAAAGCGCCGAAGGACGTTCTGGACTTTGTCGTGATCGCTCCGTCCGAGAACGAGATCTGGCTGCCCGCGCCGGTTGCCACGAGAGCGTTGTTGTTGAGGCCCGCAGCGCCGCCGAGCATCGAAACATTGGTGCTTTGGAGTACGACACTGCCGCCGGTGTCGGCGGCCACGCCGGTCATGTTGTTCGCGGTTGTGGTTCCGTTTGGCGGCCCGAGCGTGACCGATGAACCAGTCGCGTTGATCGTGCTGCCGGCGCCGGTTGCGCGAAGGCCGAGATGATTGGCGGACGTCGCAGTCGTGGTCGATGTCGTCTGCAACGTGCTGCCATTGAAATTGATCGTGCTGCCCGATTGCGCCAGCGCTCCCGTGGTCGTGGTGATCGTGCTGCCGGCAGCAAGGTTCAGCGTGATGCCGTTCGCAGTGATCGCGCCCGACGTGCCAGATGCGGTGAGGCCTGTCGCACCAGCAGGAGTGACATTGATGATCGTGGCGGGTGGGACGGTGCATTGCGTGTTACTGACGACAGCCGGCGAAGGACATGCTTGCGCCAAGACGCAGCCGCAGCTCACGGCAACCAGCGAAATGGTCGCACTCGCGGTGATCAGGCCCTGCCTGAGAGATCGCGTAAAGGCGCACATCATTCCTGCCCCCGAGCAAGAGGATCCACAGTTTCAGACGTGAAAATGGAATGTGCGTCTCGGTATTCTACGTCGGCGCAAATAACCTAAAGCCTGGTGCCAAGGCTCAGGAATCAACGTATCGGACGCGATCAATGTTTGGGTGAATATTGTTTAGATTGTGTCGCAGAAGTTGTGGTGATGATTTTCGGCCCGCGTTATGGCGTCGCAGACGCACTTATGTAAGCCTCTCGTACGTGGTTGCGTGAAGCTCACGAACTTCGAAAAGATGCGAGTGTTTTGGTGCGTGTGCGCCTTGCTCCCGGAAGCAGGAACCGCGGACCTGGCGCACCCCTCAGTTCAGGCGACCAGGCCCCGCGAGCAGGCCCAGCACGATCGAAAACAATTCGTTCTGCGCGGAGATACCGAGCTTTTCATAGGCGCGCTTGCGGTAGGTCAGCGTCGAATGCAGGCTGATGCCGAGCGCCTGCGAGATCGCTTCCGAGCTGAAGCCGAGCAGGATGTGTCGGCACACCTCCTGCTCCCGCGGCGTCAGCGCGGAGAGTGGCGCACGCATCGCGAACAGCGCTGCGAGGGATTGGTCGGACGTCGCGGTCGCGGCCTGCTGGAAATGACGCGCGACGCTGGCGCCGATGGCAGGCGCAATGGCCTGCAGCCGCGCACGCTCGGCGTCGGCGAAACGGCCCTGGGCGGTGATGCGGTAGAAGTTGACATAGAAGCAGGTGTCGCCAGTCCAGATCGCTGTCGCGCATTTGTCGACGATGTCCGAGTCGTTGAAGAAGATTTTCCGGTAGCGGGCGCCATACATGCGCGGCGCGAACGATGGCAGCATGATCGGGCGCGCGCTGCCCTCGCCTTCGAAGAGCGCATCACGATTGGGATCGGATTCGTGGAACTGGCCGGCATAGGCCGCACCGAGATCGCTGCCGGTCGGAATGTTGCCGGCATCGAGCAGACAGCTCGCCTCCCCGGCGCGCGTCAGCGCAAACACCATGCAATGACCGACGCCAGCCTGCCGGCGCAACGTGTCGATCAGGATGTTTGGAAAATCGGGGCAGCCGATCGCGAGCACTGCGGGCGTGACATCGCCTGCCGTCGGATTTGAGGCCATCGCGTGGGGCCGCATCGGTTTCCTCCGCCAAGGTTCTTTTGGCGGACGATATCAGTAAGGGGACTATCGAGAAAGACAGCCAAGCCGCTTCTGGGTCCCGGCTCTGCGCAGCATCGCTACGCGCTGCAGCGCGTCCGGGACACGAGAGAATGCGCGTCGTTAGCTAGTCTCGTGCCCCGGACGCAGCGCAGCGTGAAACGGTGCGCTGCTGAGCCGGGGCCCATGTCCGACGGAGCGCTACCCCGCCGCGGCCTTCGCGGGCGCGACGCTGACCGCGAGCTTGCCGTAGCGGTCGGTGAAGGCCTGCGTGTCGATCTCTTCGAGCTTGATCTCGCCGCTCATCACACCCTGCTTCCAGGCCGCCTGCGCCGGATCGTTCTGGAACTCCGGCATGACCTCGCGACCGAACAGCTCCAGCGATTCGCAGATGTGCTCGTGGCTGTTCTTGCCCGCTTGATTCAGGAGGATGACTTGGTCGATATGCGAGCTCTGGAAGCGCTTGAGCTTCTTGCGGATCGTCTCCGGCGAGCCGATCAGGCCGCCGCGCAGCGCCGCCTCCTGCGCCTCCGGGTTGTCGCGCTTCCACTTGTTGTACTCGTCCCACATGTTGACGGTGTAGGGCGCGGGGCGCTGGCGGTTCTGCGCGGCGCCATAGAAGCGCAGCGCGAACTGGAAGAAGGTGGCGCCGTCGGCGCGCGCACGTGCCTCTTCATCCGTCTTGGCGCACATGAAGAACGACACCAGCGCCATGTTCGGATTGATCTCGTAGTCGGCCAATTTGTGCAGCCGCTTGGTCATGGCATTGTAATAGGCGTGCACCCAGGCATGCGCGGCGTCCGCACTGACGAACTGGAAGCCGAGCGCGCCAAAGCCGTGGCGGCCGGCACGCTCGATGGTCGGCAGTTGCGAGCAGGCCATCCACAACGGCGGATGCGGCTTCTGTACCGGCTTCGGCACGACATTGCGCAGGGGAATGTCGAAATACTTGCCGTGATGCTCGCTTCCCGCGTCCTTGAACATCGGGAAGATGGCGGCGACGGCCTCCTCGAACACCTCCTTCTTGGTCTCCATGTCACGGCCGAACGGCTCGAGCTCGGTGATCGACGCGCTCTCGCCCATCCCGAATTCGCAGCGGCCGTTCGAGAGCAGGTCGAGCACTGCGACGCGCTCGGCGACGCGAGCCGGGTGGTTGGTGGTGAGCTGGAGGATGCCGTGGCCGAGCCGGATGTTTTTCGTGCGCTGGCTCGCGGCGGCGAGGAATGATTCCGGCGAGGGCGAGTGCGAATATTCTTCGAGGAAGTGATGCTCGACGACCCAGGCGTGGTCGTAGCCGTGCTTGTCGGCGAGCTCGAGCTGCGAGAGCGCATTCTGGTAGAGCTTGAGCTCGTCGCCGGCGACCCAGGGCCGGGGCAGTTGCAGCTCATAGAAGATGCCGAACTTCATGACGCCATCTCTCCCAATTTTTCCTGCAAGTTTTCTTGCCCGCATTATTCTTTGTTGCGCGCATCTTAATGCGTGAGGCGGCGCTGTCTACGGAAGCGCAATTCCGTCGCGCGGGAGAACGCTCGGCATTATGGCGCGGCGGAGCCTGTGACCACGGCAGCGGGCGCCGCTTCACGCGGCGCGCGGTGTCCGTTCAGCACCACGCCGATCAACGTGAAGCGCACCAGCAAATGATAGCTCGCCAGCATCAGGGGAAGCGCAATGGCGAGAATGGTTGCGAACTTGATCGGCCAGGGCCAGTCGCGTTGCGACACCGCGACCTGCAACGCCATCACGATCGGCATGTGGATCAGATAGAGCCAGTAGGATGCATCGGCGAGGTAGCGCCGGGTTGGACTAAACCCGGACATGAACCGGAGCGCGAGACCAATGACCGCGAATGTCGACGTCCATATCGCCGGCGCATATAGCACGACAGAGACGAGCCTCAGCGTGTCGGAGCTCATCGGCAGCCTTGGCGCACCCGGCGCAGACGTCATCACACCGGCCAGCACGAAACCGATCAGGATCAGGCCGACCGACGGCAGGAGATTCCACAGCCAGCGCCGCTCCAGGATCCGCAGCAGGTCGACCTGCCGATGCAGCAGCCAGCCGAAGCCGAACGCGGTGCCGAACCCGATCCAGGCCTGGAGGTTGGTGACGAACGATTGATCCGGCGTCCTCACCCCCATCATATTGATCCATGTTGGGTCGAGGCTGAAGGCGATGCCGATCGGGATCGCCAGGATCACGGGCGCCAGCGGATTTCGCATGATCCGTGCGACAAGCCGATCGAGGGTCGCGCGCCAGGCGCCGGACGCATCGAGCCAGACGATTGCGCCACGGAGCAGAAGCATGGCGGCATAAAGCTCCAGCAACACATAGAGAAACCAGAGATGGGTCAGGGGGAAATTCGGCAGTGCCGGTAGCCAGCCGGACGTACGGTGGATCGGACCGCCATTCGGAAAGCCCGAGGCCCACATGATCACCAGAACCATCGGCACAAACACGAGCGGCCAGCCGACCACGAGCGGCAGCCCGATCCGCTGCAACCTGTCCCTGACGAAGGCCCAATTTCCGCGGCGATGGAAGCTCATGCGGGCGAAGAAACCGGCCATCAGGAAGAAGGTCGTCATCCGGAAGACGTGGATGGCGAAGAACAGCAGACCCAGCAGCAGGCTTTGATGGGTGTCCTGAATGATCCAGAACCGGGTCGGGGCTGGAACAAACGACAATGTCGCGTGCAGGACGATGCCGAGTAGCAGCGCAAAACCCCTGACCGCATCGAGCGCGTGCAGCCGTTCTGATGCAGGGGTGGCGGCGATCAAACGGGGCATGGGCGGGCTCGGCTTGCTGGAGAAGCTTCTCTCCAACAATCTGCCCGATCGTATCAGGGCTCTCTCGCCCAATCCAGAAATCGGCTAGCCGATTTCTCGGCGCGGCGGGCTGATTTCGAGAGGGCGGTCGGTTTCCAGCCGGCTCAAGGCCTCGCGTCGGAATTCGGTTGGAGTCATGCCGGTCTCGGCCTTGAAAGCGCGGTTGAAAGGTCCGATCGACTGGAAGCCTGCGTCCATCGCGACGGTCAGCACCGGAACCTCCCGTTGTGTCACATCGGACAGCGCCAACTTGGCATCCTCGATGCGGTAGCGATTGAGGAACGCATTGAAATTGCGATAGCCCAGCCCTTCGTTGATGGCCTGACGGAGCCGGTGCTCGGGAACGTCGAGCCGTGCCGCGAGCGCCCCGATCGCAAGACCTTCCTGCCGGTAGGTTCGCTCCACAGTCATCAGATGGTCGAGACGCCGCAGCAGGATCGGATCGACGACGACCCGCTCCGCGGCGACCCGGGCCGGCCTCCCCGCATCGCCGGATGCGATCGCGGCCGTGGCGTCGCTGACGGCCACCACCGGCGGACTGAGCACGCCCAAGGCCGCGAGCATCGCCATCGCGAAGAGGCTGAGACCGGTCGGCAGACTGCCGGACGCGCCGGGCGCCAGCACAGGAATATCGGCGAAGCCCGCAACGGCGACGAGGGCGATGCTTACGACATTGATGGCGAGCACCGCCAGCCGCAGCCGGCGCCGCCGCATCACCAGATCCACGCGCCAGGTCTTGACCGTCTGGACCGCGGCCGCGAGTGCCAGCAACAAGGCCACGGCCGCCAGGACCTTGCCACCGCCCTTGGCCAGTGCGGGCCAGTGCGGCCAGACCAGCGACACTGCAAATCCCCAGGCCACAATCGCCAGCCACAGAGCGCCGTGCCAGCGCTTGAGCACGAAATCGTCGTCGAACGCCGCGCGCGCCCACAACCAGAAGACGGCGGGGAGCGAGGACAGGATCGGCAAGGTCCACCACCAGAACGCTTTGGGAAACAACGGCGCGGTCACGATCGCGTAGAACATGCCGCAGGCGCACATGGCGATGCCGAGACAAGCGTTCTGATTGGCGGCCCGGCGCTGAAGCGCCACGAGGACGATCAGCAGGAACACGCCGCTCGCCGCGCCGCGAAACCCGAGATCGATCGCCGTCAGCCCGCTCACGATATTCCTTCTCCGCTCGATCTCAATGTTCGCATCGGCCCCGTATCGGTACAATCTAAACTTGCGGTGACGGTCCAGCCGGCATCGCCCGGCCGGCCCCGCTTGAACCGGCAGGGGGAATGGTTAGTTTCGGGGGATGGCGAATCGCTTCGATTTCGCCCCTCCTCAAGACAGACATGGCCACTTTCACCCCGCATCAGGATGCCGCGCTCAAGGCCGTTGCCGATTGGCTCAAGGCCAAGCCCGGCCGCAATGGCACGCCGCCGGTTTTCCGGCTGTTCGGCTTTGCCGGCACCGGCAAGACCACGCTGGCGCGGCACATCGCCGACGGCGTCGACGGCGAGGTGAAGTTTGCCGCCTTCACCGGCAAGGCCGCGCTGGTGATGCGCAACAAGGGCTGCGACGACGCCTCCACCATCCACTCGCTGATCTACCGCGCCCGTGAATCCGGCGAAGAGCAGCCGAGCTTTGAGCTCTGGGACGACGCGCCGGCTTCGAAAGCCAAGCTGATCGTGATCGACGAATGCTCGATGGTCGATGCGGAATTGGGCCGTGACCTGATGTCGTTCGACTGTCCGCTGCTGGTGCTCGGGGATCCAGCGCAGCTGCCGCCGATCCAGGGCGGCGGCTTCTTCACCAATACCGAGCCCGACGCGATGCTGACCGAGGTGCACCGCCAGGCCCAGGACGATCCGATCGTGCGGATGTCGATGGACGTGCGTGAGGGGCGCGAGCTCGACATCGGCCGCTACGGCGAGAGCGAAGTGGTATCGCGCAAAGAGCTCGACCCCGACCGCGTCATGAGCGCCGACCAGATCCTGGTCGGCCGCAACAACACCCGCCGCGCCTACAACACCCGCTTCCGCCAGCGCCAGAACATCGAGGATCAGTTTCCGGTGGCCGGCGACAAGCTGGTCTGCCTGCGCAACAACCGCAAGAAGGGCCTGTTCAACGGCGGTCTGTGGCGCGTGAAATCACGCAACACCTCACGCTCCAAATCGCGCATCCTCAGCATGCGGCTGTCGCCTGACGAGGATCTTGGGCACAAGGTGACGAAGGTATCCGTGCGCGCCGACTGTTTCGAGGGCGGCGTCGAGGCGATCGCCTGGGAGCAGCGCAAGCCCTATGACGAGTTCGACTTCGGCTATGTGCTGACCGTGCACAAATCGCAGGGCTCGCAATGGGACGACGTCATGCTGTTCGACGAGAGCTTTGCGTTCCAGGAGAGCCGCGCGAGGTGGCTGTACACGGGGATTACGCGCGCGGCGAAGCGGTTGAGCATTGTGGTTTAGGTGTCGTAGCCCGGATGGAGCGCAGCGCAATCCGGGGTTAGCTCCGCGACCGTGATTCCCGGATTTCGCTACGCTGCATCCGGGCTACGAGATCTCACTTCCCCGCCACGAAATAAAAATCCTCGCGGCCCGGCGGCGAGCCATACGTGAACGGCTGCTGCTCGTGCTTGGTCGCGGTCCAGACGTCGTCGCGGACGATGTCGAACAACTTTCGGATCTCGACGCGCGGCTCCTTGATCTCGCGGGCGAGCGCGGTGGAGAACGGGCTGTCGGCACCATTGTCGCCGTCAATCGCGGTCTCGCCGTGCTTGGCGGCGTAGACCACCATGAAGCCGGCGCCGGGCTCGATGTTGGAAAAGCCCTTGTCGACCAGCTTCAGCGACAATGTGTGCTGCATGGTCGGCGCAAACGGATTGTCTCGGCAGGCATCCAGGATCACGAGACGCACCTTTCGCGCGGCACCAACGGCGGCGATCACCTGCTCGAGCGCGACCGCCTGGGTCTCGGCGTCCCTGTCGGCGGCAAGCTTGGCGTCGACAGGGACGAGGTAATTCACCCCGCCGATCTCGAAGCCGTGGCCGGCGTAATAGACCACCGCCCAGTCGGACTTCTCGGCTTCGTCGGCGAAGGTCTTCAGCGCGTCGAAGAACTTGTCGCGGGTCAGATCAGTGGCCGAAATCACCGTCTGGAATCCGACATCGTGCAGCACACTCGCGATCAGTTTCGAGTCGCGCGGCGGATTGGGCAGAGCGTGGACATTCTTGTAGGCGCCGTTGCCAATCACCAGCGCGACGCGGCGCCCGGTGGGTGCGCCGCCTGGCGTTTGCGGCGTCAACGCGGCGAGCCGCTCCTGCGCGATGGCACGGGCACGCGCGACGTCGAGCTCGTCGAACTTGGTCAGCGAATAGGCCGCCGCGCGGTAGTCGGCGCGGGCCTGGGCGAGATCCTTCTTGCGCTCATAGAGCTGGCCACGGCCGGAATGAGCGCGGATATTGTTCGGGTTGATCTGAAGCGCCGTGTTGTAGTCCTTCAGCGCGGCATCGAGGTCGCCCTTCATGAAGTAGACGTCGGCGCGGTTGTTGATCGCGTAGACATTCTTCGGCTGCTTCTCGATCAGGCCGTTGCAGTCGGCGAAAGCCAGATCGTACTTGCCCATCATGCCGTAGGTTGTGCAACGGTTACCGGCGATCTGCTGCGCGGTCGGATCGATCTTCTCGGCCTCCGCAAAATCGGCGATCGCGCCGTCGTAGTCCTTCATCAGCGTGCGCACGCGGGCACGATTGGTCCAGCCGAGCAGGAATTTGGGCGTGGATTTGATCGACAGGCTGAAATCGTCCAGCGCACTTTGCAGCGCACCGTGGCGCAGCTGGATGACGCCGCGATTGTTGTAGGGAACACCGTAAGTTGGTCGCTTCTGGAGTGCGAGGTTGTAGTCGGCCAGCGCGAGGTCGTCCTGGCCGGTGCGCTCATAGGCGAGGCCGCGCGAGTTGAGCGTAAAGACATTGTCGGGATCGAGACCGGCGGCCGTCGACAAGGTCTCGATCGCGTGGACATAGTCACGCTTGTTGATCATCGTATTGCCGCGCACTGTGAGCGCGACCGCCTTGTCCTTGCCGGTGACCCGGTCGGCGTTGAGCAGATTCTCGCAGGCGGTCGCGCGCGCCGGCAACTCCGCCTGGCGGTCGCGGCAGGTGGCGAGGTCGTCGCCGGCTTGCGGCTCGGCCGCGGCAATCGCGGCGCCGGAGACGAGTATGACGAATGTCAGGGGAATGACGCGCAGCATGTTGTCAGATCAGCTCCAGCCACCACATTTTTAAGTCGATCAGCGATCGCGCGGGTTCATCTAGCCCGGAGTTCCTCATCCCGCCAAGCCGGACCGTCGCCGGACGATCCTGGGCGGCGTTTTTCACAGACTCGTGTCCGTCCCGGCGTAACATTCGCGGGCTGCGCCCGTATCTCAGGTAACTGAAAGAGCCGCCGGGCAGGCTGTTCGCCCGGCCCCGGCCGCCCTAGACTGTCAGCCCTTCCGAAAGAGGATCCGCCATGCGCCGCCCCGCCCTCCTGTCCCTGCTCGCCGCCACCACCGCCCTGACGCTGGCCTTTGCCGTGCCGTCGCGGGCCGCGGAGGACGCAGTCGTCATCCCCGCCCCCGCAATGGATGCAGCGCCCGCGAGCGGCATCCAGACCGCCGTGATCGCCGGCGGCTGCTTCTGGGGCGTGCAGGGCGTATTCCAGCACACCGCGGGCGTCGTCAACGCGGTCTCCGGCTATGCCGGCGGCAGCAAGGCGACCGCCGATTACCACACCGTCTCGTCAGGCACGACGGGCCACGCGGAATCGGTCGAGATCAAATACGATCCGAAGAAGATTTCCTACGGCAAGATCCTCCAGATCTACTTCTCGGTGGCGCACGACCCGACCCAGCTCAACCGCCAGGGCCCCGACAGCGGCACGCAATATCGCTCGGCGATCTTCACCACCTCCGACGAGCAGAAGAAGGTCGCGGAGGCCTATATCGCCCAGCTCAATGGCGCGAAGGTCTTCAACAAGCCGATCGTGACCAAGGTCGGCGCGCTGGAGGCGTTCTACCCGGCGGAGGCCTATCATCAGGACTATCTGACGCTGCACCCGAGCCAGCCCTACATCGCCTACAACGACATCCCGAAGGTCGAGAACCTGAAAAAACTGTTCGCGGATAACTATATTGAAAAGCCGACGCTGGTCAGCGCCAGCAAGGCTACCAACTGATCGCAACATCACCGAAAACAAGATCATCAAGAAACGGGAGACCCATGCCCGACACCAAGACGAAAACCACAGACGACAAGGTCATCAAGAGCGAAGAGCAGTGGCGGCAGGAATTGTCGCCGATGCAGTACGCCGTGCTGCGCGAGAAGGCGACCGAGCGTCCCTTCTCCGGCGAATATGAGCACGACCACCGCGCCGGCACATACGTCTGCGCCGGCTGCGGCAACGTGCTGTTCGAGTCCGATGCCAAATTCGATTCCGGCTGCGGCTGGCCGAGCTTTACCCAGCCCGCCGTCGAGAGCCATGTCGACGAAGAGCACGATGTCAGCCACGGCATGGTCCGCACCGAGGTGCTCTGCTCCAAATGCAGCGGCCATCTCGGCCATGTTTTCCCGGACGGCCCCGGACCGACCGGCCTGCGCTACTGCATCAATTCGGCTTCGCTGAAGCTCGAGCCGAAATAAATATTCGAGTACACTTGGCGCGCCGCCCGGTTCCGACATGGAACCCGGCGGCGCGATGTGCTTTTCTTCTCTGGCGATCCGGCCGGTCATCGCATTTCGGCGGCCGCCAGGGAGGATGCCATGTCACTCGGGACCATCCTGATCATCCTGGTGATCATCTATCTGCTGGGCGGCATGTCAGGCCGCATCGGCGGCTATGGCTACGGCATGGGCCATTCCGGCATAGGGATCGGCGGCGTCGTGCTCGTGGTGCTGATCGTGCTGCTGCTCCTTGGCAAACTTTAAACCATTTAAGTTATTGAAATAACTTGTATTACGGCAGTTGCGGACCTGCCATGCGTGGATTCATCATCTCCCATCACAGGGGTCGCATTTTTGTCAAAACGGCCTATATTAGAGGACGAAAATGACGTGTGCGGCGGGCCCACCCGATTGTGGCCTCCGCCCGCCAAAACCCCACGCGCTTAAAGCCCCAGAGAAGATCACGAGGTCTTTGACCATGCGTCCACTGCGTCCGTTCAACTTCAACACCTCCGCCGAACTCTTCCCCGCTGCGATCCGCAAGAAGAAGCGCGCAGGGTTCACCTATCGCCGGTTCGGCACCGCGGCCGAAGCCGTGCAGTTCGCAATGGAGCAGTTGCCAACGGATTCGCTGAACGGGGCCTATCTCCAGGTGGAGGAAGCGCGCTTCGACCAGAACGGCATCCGCTCGCTGTATGAGAGCGAAGCCTTCCCGCTGGAGCGCCACCGCAAGCCCGAGCCGGTCGCAGAGGCCGACGCCGACGCGGCGTAAACTTTTTCGCAAAGCCTTCGATGTGCGCTGAAAGCGTGATGGCCAAACGGCCGTCGCGCTTTTCGCGTTTTAAGCGTGCCTCAGATGCGCGGCTGCTTGTCGAGCCAGCGCCGCAACAGGCGGACGTTGCGCATGTTGGCGCGGAACATCACGTCGAAGGCGTCGCCCGCGAGCGGGACCATGCCGACCACGCCGTCGACCGCGACATTGCCGAGCATCCGCGCGGTGAGGTACCAGGGCGCGCCCAAGGCGCGCGCCTCACGCACCAGCCACAGCGAGATCGCGGTGGTGATGATATCGCCGACAATCGGGATCAGCCCGATCAGCCCGTCGATGCCATAACGGATATTCGTGCCCGGCAGGATGAAGGCGACATCGAGCAGCTTTGCCAGCGCCTCGAGCCGCGCGATCCGCTGCTCCCGCGTCAAATTGCCGAACGGGTTGCCGTTGCCCCGTCCTTGCCCGAACACGAAGCGGAACTCGCGAAACCCCTGCTTGAGCGCCTCGGGCCGGATCTCATGGCCGTCCTGGTCGATGATCGGCCCGCGCGGCTCGGCGCCCGCGAAATTGGCGCGCGAACGGCTCCCTGAACGGGATTGGCGCGGAGCAAGAATATCGTCGTCGGACATGGTCATAGCCTGGAGGAAACGCGCCAACGCGCCGGAGGTTGCTGCGCAGCGGCCGAAGGTCGCGCGCTCAGGTCGCCGCGGGGGCCGGCAGCGGCTCCTCGATATAGCGGTGCACGAGCCAGGATGACAGCACCGCCGGAACGAAACCGACCAGGCCGTACAGGATGAACTGCACCGCGCCCGAATCCGATCCGCGCGAGCTGTAGGTCAGCGCGGCCAGGATGAAGGCGAACATGCCGACCAGCAGCATCCGCAGCACCGGCCCGATCCGCCTGATGTGGAGCAGGATATCGTCCACCGCGCCGATCATCAGCGACGGCAGGAAGCCGAACAGATAGCTGTATTGCAGGGTCTTGAAGAACACTGCGAAGAGCTTGCCGACTTCGCCGAGATTGGTCTGGGTCCAGTAGCCGGACTGGTAGGTCGTCGTCAGCAGCAGCAAGAACCCGCCCACGAACGGACCGACGAGCGCAAACACCAGATAGCGTTTCATCAAGGACTCCTCACAGCCTGGCGGCTTTTATAGCAGCGCGGCGGGAACCTTGAATAGCGGGGTTGCGGGCTGTTTGGGGGAACAAGTGGCAAAACGACGAGTTCAGACAGGACTTGAAATTGACCTGTCAAATTTTGGAGCCGCCAATGTCTCGTAAACTGTTGTTCCTGGCGACGATCACACTGACGACCCTCGGCGGCCTGTCGAACGCGCCCGTTCTCGCGCAGGGCCATATGGGCACGCCGCAGGAACAGAACGCCTGCTCGCGCGATGCCTCGCGGCTGTGCCGCAAGGACCTCGGCAATGACGGCGCGATCCAGGGCTGCCTGCAAGCTAACCGCGCCAAGCTGTCGAGATCGTGCAGCAAGGTATTCGAGAGCCATGGAATGTAAGATCGGCATGTGAGTGCACGTCCGCATTGTGCGTGACGGACGCGCAACAATTGCAAATTCATTCGCGCCGCCCATTGCAGCTCTTTGACAATGGCGCATAATTCATTCGGGCGGCGCAGCACTTTTCGATTCGAACATCACGAGAGATCGAGCGACTACATGCAGGGATGAGTTCTCTGCGTGAAGGCTGTGACATGCGGCAGATCAAGCCGCGTGCGGCGCCCCAAAACCAAGCGGCTCAAGCCCACGGAACTCGGGGACGCATTCTTCATGACACGCTACCAGACCATCGCGACGTTGTTCGCCTTCACCACTGCCGCCATCGCATTCCAGACATCGCCGAGCCTCGCCTTCTCATCCGAAGCACAGCAGATGTGCTCGGGCGACGCGATGCGGTTGTGCTCCAGCGAAATCCCGGACATCCCGCGCATCAGAGCCTGCATGGTGCGGAACAAGGCGAATGTCAGCCCCGGCTGCCGCGCCGTGATGGACCGCGAGGCCGCGGCCGCCGCAGCAACGCACAAGCGGGAAGCGGCCGCGCAATAGTACCGGTTTAATTTCGGTTGGATCGCTGAGAGCTTGGTTCACCTCTCCCCTGGAGAGGTGAACATCGTTCACGCGCGCGGCTCACTCGCCGACTGCGCGAAGGTGTCGTTGAACGCGCGTTCGCCGGGGGCGCCCTTCCCGATGGCGATGATGGCGCGGCAAGACGCCGCTCTTTCACACAGTGGCCGGAAAGATTCCCAGCTTTCGCCGCAAGCCGGCGCGTCCCGCGCGAAACATTGTCGGGGGCGTCGGCATTATGCGGATTGGGAGATCAACGGAGCGTAATATGGCGTCGCGAAAACTTGGAATGCTGGTCGCACTCACTGTGGTCGGCGTTTGCGCGCCGGCCCTTGCACAGGGCACTGGCGGAGCTGCGGGCGGAACCGGGGCCGGTGCGGGCGGCACGGGTAGCACCGGGTCGACGGGAGCGTATGGTGCGGGTGCGTACGGTGCCGGGAGTTACGGTGCGCCCAGCGCAGGTTCGTTCAGCGGACCGAGCGGCAACATGCGAAGTACCACATCGAGCAGCACCGATACGACAGGCAGCACGACGACGGGCAGCACGACGACGGGCACCTCAGGCGCGATCAGCACGCCAAGGAAGGCCACCAATTACTTCGTCCCCTCCGATCCTGCCGTCGGCCCCAGCGCAACGACGGCCGCTCAGCGAAGCTCGGCCATCAACGGTTCGAACTCCGCGCCAGCGGCAGGCGCGTCGTCAGGCTCTGTCAGCGGAGCCGGTGTCGGTGTCGGCCACTCCGCAAATGGACAACCGATCGGCTCGAACGGTTCCGGGCTCGGCTCCCCGGAGAATCCAATCGGTTCGGATTCAAGATAGCACTTCAGCGCGCGGCCCGATGGAGTCCGCGCGCTTCGCCGGCAGCCCGGACATGACGTGGGTGGTGAGTCCTAGTCGCCCCACTGCGCAAACGCGTCGTTGAAGGCGCGCTCACCTGGTGCGCCCTTCTCGATGGCGATGATGGCGCGGCGCTGGTTGGCGTAGACCAGCGGCACGTCGAACCAGGAACGCTCCTTCAGGAGCTGGACGTTGCGGGCGCGGTCGGCGTCGACGTTGGAGAGGCCGACCAGGAAGAAGCCGTCGGTGACCTTGACCGCGAGGCCGGCGAGCGGCGTGCCGCGCGCCTGCTCGTTCGACTTCATCAGGATGCCCGGCACGTTGGAAACGCTGCCGCCCGGAAAATCCGGCGGCAGGATGAAGGTCAGCTCCGCGGTGTGGCTCGCCGGCAGCGACGAGTCGGTGTTGCGGCGGAACGACATCGTCATCTTGAACTTGCGATCGGGAATCTCGATGTCGGCGCGCACGGCGACGTCGGCCTTCTGGTTGCCCGAGGCCTTGATCGGCTCCAGCCGCCACACCACCGAGCCGACATATTGCTTGCCCTTGGGATCGGACGGATCCTCGTCGTAGAGCACGACCTTCTGCGCCACCGGCGCGGCCGGCTGATCGGTCGCCGAAGGCTGGCCGACGCGATCCGGAATCTTGGGCTTGTTCTGCGGCTGCGAGGTATCCTTCGGCGCCTCCACCACCTGGGTGGGCGAGGACTTGAACAAATTGGTCGCGGTCTGCACCAGCGACTTGCCCCAGAGGATGCCGGCGCCGACCAGGATCAGCACGATGCCGACGGCGATCGCGCTCTTGAACGGGAAGATCGAGCCGGCGCGCTTGGGCTTCTTGGCATCGCGGCCGAGCACGGGAATGTGCGGGCGCCCCGACGGCTGCTGCCGCGGCGCATAGCGCTCGGCCTCCTCCATCGATTCGTCATACGAATAGGGCGCGTCAGGTTCGGCCGCGCGGTTTTCCAGGCTCGGCTCGAGACGGTCGAATTCCGGCGAGGGCGAAGGCACGTTGGCGTAAGTGCGGCGCGCGGCGCGATTGGCCTGCGCGGCGGCGCCGCCGAGATCATTGACGTCAGCGGTAATGTCGCGGAAGCCGCGTACGCCGGGGGCCGGCGGCGGTCCGCCATCCGACGGACGGCGCCCGGGGGAGCGATCGCGTCCGGCTGGCGGTGCGGGCGGCTCCGGCATCGGCGGGGGTGCCGGCGGACCGGGCTGGCGCGGCGCGTCGAAACGCGGAGCGCGCGGCGGACGCTGGGCATCGCCCTGATCGTCGCCGCCGAGAGGCGGGCGGTCGTTGCGCGGCGGCGGCGCGGCCGGACGGGCGCGCGGCGGTGCAGCCGGCTGAGGAGATGCAGGCGCGTTGCCTTCGGTGGCGCGGGCGCTGGCCCGACGGAAGGCATCGCCGCTGCCGCTGGGGCGAGCGCCGCCGCCGGGGCGCGAGGCCTCGCGGGCGCGCTGAGCGGCCTCCTGCTCGACCTTGCGGACAGCCTCTTCCAGCGACAGCCGTTCGCGGGTGATCTCGGATTCGGAGAGCGGCGGCTGCACGCTGCGGAGCTGCGCGATCAGAGCCGTGCGCGCCCGCTCATAGAGCGCGCGACGGCTTTCGCCGGGAGCGTTGGGGTCCAGGGCGGAAATAGCGCGGGCGATCAGCGGATAGTAATCAGCCATTTGAACTCAACTAGCGCACGTCCTGGTAAGATATCGTTAAGCCTCAAACGGATTTTGCACCAGAATAGTATCCTCGCGTTCGGGGCTCGTGGAAAGCAGTGCGACCGGGCACCCCACCAATTCCTCGATCCGGCGGACATATTTGATGGCCTGGGCCGGCAGGTCGGCCCAGGACCGCGCGCCGGCGGTCGGCTCCTTCCAACCCTCGATGGTCTCCCAGATCGGCTCGACCCGGGCCTGCGCGCCCTCGCCGGCCGGGAAATGGTCAATCTCCTTACCGTCGAGCTTGTAGCCGACGCAGACCTCGATCGAATCGAAGCCGTCGAGGATGTCGAGCTTGGTCAGCGCCAACCCGTTGATGCCGCAGGTCCGCACGGTCTGACGGACCAGGACGGCGTCGAACCAGCCGCAGCGGCGCTTGCGTCCGGTATTGACCCCGAACTCGCGGCCGCGACGGCCGATCTCCTCGCCGATCTCGTTCAGAAGCTCGGTCGGAAACGGACCCTGGCCGACCCGGGTCGTATAGGCCTTGCAGATGCCGAGCACGTAGCCGACCCCGCCCGGCCCGATGCCCGTTCCGGTCGCAGCCTGCGCCGCCACTGTGTTCGACGAGGTGACGTAAGGGTAGGTGCCGTGGTCGACGTCGAGCAGCGCGCCCTGCGCGCCCTCGAACAGGATGCGCTTGCCCGCACGTCGCTCGATGTCGAGCAGCCGCCACACCGTCTCGGCATAGGGCAGCAACTGCGGCGCGAACGCGGTCAGTTCGGCCAGGATTTCCTTGCCGTCGAACTCCGGCAGATTGAGGCCGCGGCGCAACGCGTTGTGGTGAGCAAGGAGCCGGTCGATCTTGTGCGGCAGCGTGTCGAGGTCGGCGAGGTCCATCAAGCGGATGGCACGGCGGCCGACCTTGTCTTCATAGGCGGGGCCGATGCCGCGGCGGGTGGTGCCGATCGCAGTCGCCGAGTTGGAGGATTCGCGCAGGGCGTCGAGCTCACGGTGCAACGGCAGGATCAGGGTGACGTTCTCCGCGACGCGCAGATTCTCGGGGCTAATCGCGACGCCCTGCCCGCGCAGCTTGGCAACCTCGTCGAGGAAGGCCTGCGGATCGAACACGACGCCGTTGCCGATCACCGCCAGTTTCGACGGGCGCAACACGCCCGAGGGCAACAGCGCGAGCTTGTAGGTCTCGCCGTTGATGACCAGCGTATGGCCGGCGTTATGGCCGCCCTGGAAACGTGCGACGATGTCGGCCTGCTCCGACAACCAGTCGACGATCTTGCCCTTTCCTTCGTCGCCCCACTGGGCGCCGACGACGACAACATTGGCCATTCGCGGGTAATCCTTCGAAGAATTTCTCTGTAAGTGGCATGATCCAAACGGAAAACCGGTACCCACTTTTCCGGAATCATGCCTGCGCCCAGCCCAATTCCCGGCCGAAGGCCGTTCGCACGCGAGGCAGCCCAACCGGATAAAGGAAGCAGCCTCTCTAGGCAAGCAAGAACGGGGCTTTTTTCGGGCTCAGTGGGCACCCCAAGCCTTTGATATCCCCCGAAAATCCGGAAACATTTTGGGGCTGCGCCAAAGCCTCGACCAAAGCGCTGGAAGCTATCTCTGCCGCTGCATGGTCGCGATGCATCCGCCCCCCGTTGCTGCAACCTCGATTTCCGTGTCTTTGAGTGGAGCCGGGCTACGTGCCGGCCCGGACATCGCCGGGCCGGAGGTCTCGGCGCATGACGCGGGACCATAACAACTAAAATGTCCGCCACCGGCCAGACCACGAGCGCCGAAAAGCCCGGCCACAATCGGATCGCCAACCAGCCTTATCTGCTGCTCAGCATCACCGCGCTGTGCTGGGCCGGCAACGCTATTGTCGGGCGGCTCGCCGCCGGCCACATCCCGCCGGTCACGCTCTCCTTCCTGCGCTGGTCCTTTGCCTTCCTGCTGGTGCTGCCATTTGCCTGGAAGCACCTCGCCCAGGACTGGCCCGCGATCCGCAGCAAGCTCGGCCTGATGATCGTGCTGTCGATCATCGGCATCGGCGCCTTCAACACCCTGCAATATTGGGCGCTGGAACATACCCAGGCGCTCAACACGCTGCTGTTGCAATCAGCCGCGCCGCTGATCGTGGCGCTGTGGTCGCTGGTCATCCTCGGCGTCCGGCTCACCGCAGCCCAGGCCTTCGGCGTGCTGCTCTCGATGTGCGGCGTGCTGATCATCCTGCTGCACGGCGATTTCACCACGCTGTCGAACATCGACTTCAACAAGGGTGACTTGATCTTCATCGTCGCGCTGATCTTCTTCGCGCTCTATTCGGTGCTGAGCCTGAAGCGCCCGCCGATGCACGGCCTGTCGTTCCTGGCCTTCACCTTCGGCGCCGGCGCCGCCTGTCTCATTCCGCTGGAGATCTGGGAGCTGTCCGCGCGTCCCGTGATGAAGCTCGACGGGCCGAACCTCCTGACGCTGTTCTACGTCGCCGTCTTCCCCTCGACGCTGGCCTATCTCTGCTTCAATCGCGGCGTACGCCTGATCGGCGCTAACCGCGCTGCGCCGTTCTTCCACGTCGTGCCGGTGTTCGGCGCAATCATGGCGATGGTCTTCCTCGGCGAACGCCCGCAGGCGTTCCATTTCATCGGCTTCGCGCTGGTGCTGTCCGGCGTGTTCGTGGCGTCAAGGAAGCAGGCGGTGGGCTGAGCGGCAGATCGACACGCATTGCAAATTGGCGTCCTTGCAATTTATCCGGGACCAAGGTTCAATATCCTTATTGATGACTTTCTAATCCAATAACCTAACTCTGGCTGTCAGGGAGAGTGGTATGGGCGCGTTGATGGCCGAGGACGATATCTATATCGGCCCGCTGTTTGATTTGTTCAATTTGAGGTTTGGTCCAGAGCAGAAAGATCACGAGCACACCGCCGGGGGCGTGTCCGAGATCAAGGCCCTCCAGGACGAATTCGAGATCTTCCAGGACGGGCGGCCTTTCGTCGAAAGCGCAAAGCTCCTCGGGCTGGGCGGCCTGCACAACAACCGCGCCAAGAACCGGTGGTTCAGCCTGTTAACCTGGCTGGCCAAGGTCCCCTCGGACCAGGCCGGCGAAACCGGCGACGAGCGCATCGTGAACGCGCTGATCAAGAACTTTGCGCGCAAGCCGCCACTGCCCTGCTTCATGAAGGCCCACGATTCCCGCGGTCCCGACGGCCTGAAGGTCATCGTTCGCGAGGACAAGCCGATCTTCTACATCGAGCGAGCCTACCTCACGATCTCGCTGCCGATGGCACCCAGCGTCCCGCCCGGAGCCAAGGGCAAGGCCAAGAAGAAGCCGAAGAAATAGGCGGCCGATGCGCGCCGCCGCCGTCGCGAGGGAGCTTGCTTCTCCAGGCGACGGAGAGCTGACCGGGATCTATACCGGTATCGCTGCCTATTATTCGGCAAAGATCGCACGCTTCGGCGCGACGCCGTCCGGCGTCGACTGGACCTGCCAGGCCACGCAGGAGATGCGCTTCGTCCAACTCCTGAAATTGTGCGACTTCGCATCGCCCTTCTCGCTGAACGACCTCGGCTGCGGCTATGGCGCGCTGATCGCCTATCTCGACCGCCGGCATGACGACTGTGCCGTCGACTATCTCGGCATCGACGTCTCGGAGGCGATGGTTCGGCGGGCACGGCGGCTGTGGCGGGACCGCGGCAATGCCGCCTTCGCCCTCGGCTATGCCAGCCCGCGAATGGCCGACTATGCGATCGCCAGCGGTATCTTCAACGTCGCGCAGGACCAGTCGCGGCACGACTGGGAGCGCTTCGTCGCGGCGAGCCTCGACGACCTCCATCGCACCACCAGGCGCGGCTTCGCCGTTAATTTCATGAAGCGGCCGGCGGAGGCGACCGCCCGCCACGGCCTCTACACCACCGACACCGCGCCCTGGGCGCGCTACTGCGCCGCCCGGTTCAATGCCACAGCCGAGGTTCATGACGGCTATGGATTGATGGAGTTCACGCTCATCGTGCGGAAAGTCTAGCTCTCACGCGCCGACCGACAGTCGCCGCCGCGTCTCCTCCAGCAGCCGCCGGTAGATGCCGGCCCCAGTCAGCTTGATCAGGGCATCGGCGCGATCGACGAGGCGGGCCACCTCACCAAGGTCATCAGGATCGTTGCTCGCCGCAAGCGCGGCGGCGAGCGTGATGGTGGCGCGGCATTCCGGCAGGCGGGCGCGCCGCTCCTGGGCGACCGTGATCGCTTCCCGCGCCTTGTCGATCGCCGCGGCATGGGCGCCCGAACGGAGCTGATAGTCGGCAATGCTCGCAAGCATCTCCGGCTCGATCTCCATCGCCACGCTCGCCGCGCGCACGAACTCGACGCCCTCCGTCAACGACGGGATCGCCGCCTGATAGTTCTGGGCGATGCCCTGCGCCGTGCCGATGCAGGCCAGCGAATAGGCGCGCAGATAGGGGCTGGCCTGGCGCGTCGCCAGCTCGACCACGCGCCAGGCATGGGTCGAGGCCATCGCGGAATCGCCGAGGCACCAGGCGAGATCGACGTGCCCGAGATTGGCGATGAACTGCACCGTCGGATCAATCAGCGTCGGATCAATGGCGAGGATGCGATCGAAACACAGCCGCGCCTCGTCGAAACGCCCGAGCCGAACCAGGATCCGGCCACGCAGGCTGAGGATCCAGTGCTCGACATTGTAGCCGAGGAATCGGTGCTCGAAGTCGGTGATGGCGGGGACGCCGGCGAGCGCCGCATCGCTTGCCGCGAGCGCTTCGCGCAACAGGCCCGCCCAGCCATAGGCCTGGCTGAGCGAGGCATTGAGCATTGCTGCGCGGCCGGTGAGCTGGCGCGATTCCGTCAGCACCAGGGCCTGCTTGACCGTGTCGACATAGGCATCGGCCTGCCCGCCGCTCGCACCTGCGATCCGTCCTTCGACGAACAGCAGCAGCGGAATCATGGAATCGTCGGTGTCCTGCGCCCATTCCAGCGCTTCCTGGATGAAGGGCTTTGCGTCCTCCGACGTCATGCCCTCGCGCCAGCCGAGCCAGGCGATCTGGCTGCTGGCCGTGATCCTGAGCGCATCGCCCGCCGGGCTGCGCTTCTGTCCTGCCTTCAGCGCACGCACCTTGTGCCAATGCCGGATCGCTTCCGCCGGACTGGTCGAGCCGATCCAGCGCGCGGCGCGCGCGGCATATTCGGCGGCGGCATCGACCTCGCCGGCCTGCTCGAGATGGTGCGACAGGAGCGCGGCGAACTCTTCGAGCCGCTCCGGATAGAATTGCTCGATCGCCCGCGCCACCCGCGCGTGCAGGAGGCTGCGCCGCGCGCGGAGCTGGGTCGAATAGGCAACTTCCTGGATCAAGGGATGACGGAAGCCATAGCCCTGGCCGTCCTGACCGCTGCGCGCCTGGAGCATCTCGCCCGAACAGAGCCGGATCAGCGTCGCCTCAAGTTCAGCGGCGGGCAGGCCGGCGACGCTTTGCAGGACCGCGAGCTGAAACTCCTTGCCGATGATCGCGGCCGTGTGCAGGAGGTCGCGATCGCCGGGCGCCAGCCGATCGATCCGCGCGCCGATCACGGCCTGCACGGTCGGCGGCAGCACGTCGGAGGCGCCGGAGAAGCCGCGCCGGTAGCCACCCTGCTCGCCGACGATAGCTAGATGCTCGACCAGGGAGCGGATCAACTCCTCGGCGAAGAACGGGTTGCCGCCGCTGCGCTCGGCGACACGCCGCCGCACATCGAAAAGCTCGTCCTCCAGCCCGAGCAGCTCGTCGACGAGATCGTGCGTATCCGTTGGCGAGAGCTCGGCGAGCTCGATTTGCTGGTACAGCGGCCCGCGCATCCAGGGCGCGAAATAGGCCGGCCGGAAATTCACGATCAGGACCGTCTTGGTCGAGATCACCGCGTCGACGAGCGTTGCGACGAACTCCTCGCTCGCCTGATCGAGCCAATGCAGGTCCTCGATGATGATCACCGACGCCAATGCGCCGCGCTGGCGAATCATGTGCCGGATGATGTCGAGCAGACGGACGTTGCGGGCACGCGGACCGAGCCAGGAGGGCGGGCCCTGGCCGTGCCTGATGCCGAGAAAATCGCAGACCAGCCACAGGTCCGCCTCGAAGGTCGAGCCGAGCTCGGCGAGGCAGGTGGCGATCTGCTTCACCGCCAGATCGGGTTCGTCGTCCGGCGAGACGTTGAAATAGGTCGAGCGCAAGAACTCCAGCACCGGCTGCAGCGGCGTTGCCGCGCCATAGGGCTGAGCGCGGGCCTCGAACACCGGAATGAGACGCGCGCGGCACCATTCCGCGAACTCGTAGCACAGCCGGCTCTTGCCGGTCCCGGGCGGACCGACGATGCCGGTGACGCGCGAGCCGCCGGTCTCCACCGCCGCCAGGGTCCGTTGCAACAGAGCCATCTCCCGCTCGCGCCCGCGGAACGTCGCCAAGGCGACACCGCGGAATTGCTGGCTGGCGACCGCCGGCTTGAGGTTCTTCAGAAGATACAGCTCGATCGGCTCCGGAACGCCGCGCAGGCGATGACGGCCGAGCGGGCCGACGTCGCAGAACGAGCGCACCAGACGATAGGTCTCATCGGTCAGGCAAATCTCGCCTGGCTCCGCCTTGGCCGGCAGGCGACTTGCGAGGTGAATGGTCAGTCCGTAAGCGCCGTGCTCGGTGACGGTGTCGACGAGCGGAGCATCCGCGACGATCTCGCCGGAATGCAGGCCGATGCGCACCGACATGGTATCGTCGCGCGCGCGAAACGTGTCCCGGATCGCCAGCGCTGCCTCGCACGCCAGCAGGGCGTGGCCTTCCTGCGCGCGCGGCGCGCCGAAGAAGGCGAGGATGCCGTCGCCGAGCGTTCGCACCACCGTGCCCTCGAACCGCTCCACGGCGTCGCACATCGCATCGAGCGCGGGCTTGAGACGCTGCATGGCATCTTCGGCGGTGAGGCCGGCAACGATCTCGGTCGAGCTGACGAGATCGGCGAACAGCACCGTCACCTGCTTCAGCTCGCCCCGAACCGGTCTGGTGAAATGCCCCGTCGGTGCCGGGATTGGCCTGCTCTGGGCGCTCAGGCCCGTGCCGCAGGCTCCGCAAAAGCCCGAGCCGGGCGGGCTGAGATGATTGCAGGCGGGACAGGCGATCGACAGAGCCGAGCCGCAGCCGTGACAGAAGCGATTCGTCGACGGATTGTCCCCGCCGCAACGCTCA
The DNA here is from genome assembly GCF_000938255.1 of Bradyrhizobium sp. LTSP849. Taxonomy (GTDB): domain Bacteria; phylum Pseudomonadota; class Alphaproteobacteria; order Rhizobiales; family Xanthobacteraceae; genus Bradyrhizobium. Next base: position 421,839 of record NZ_JYMR01000052.1, read on the forward strand.
CAAATCATCTGATCCCCAAACGAAGCAAAAATCGGCCAGGAGGAAGCAGCACCACAACGCCTCATGCCAAGCCGGCAATGCCCCGACATGCGCGCTCATCGGCCAAAGGCACCATCTTTGGTACCCCCACGCAATCGAATAGTTCACATTTGGCGCGTAACTGCGCCAAAGCAGTGCGGAAAAGTCGCGAAATTCGCCCCGGACGCGCGCCTCTGGCGAGTCAGCGGGCGCTGAACTTGCTGTAGGCCTGCTCCGTCGCGATGATCACGTGTTCGGCGCAGCCGTTGACGCGATGCGGATCAGCCTCTCGCTCGTAAGTCTCCGACGTCATCATGTCGAGGAAGGCCGCGACGGATGGATAGTAGACCAGTGCGACGAAATCCCATTCGTTGCCATCGTGCGGGCCGAGCGCGACCGCCTTGGCTTCGCCGGTCCAGAGCAGCGTGCCGCCGCGCGCCTTGATCATCGGCACGGTGATCGCGCTGTAGCGCAAATAGGCGTCCCAGCCGGAACCGTCGCCGTCGCGCGAGTGCGTGTGGAAGCGCATCAGGTTCAGCATCACCACCGGCGCATTTGAATCGAGCCGCTCCAAGCCTTCGATGTTCAACATATTGACCGCCAATGCCACCTCCTCAGGTCATGCCTGCATTGTAGCCTTGCGGCCGCGTGACTTGTGTCACAACAGCAATCCGGCGCAAGATCGTATCCAACGCCAATGACGATCGCTTCGCCCGCGCCACCGGCTTCGAATCCAGCCAGTTGGCTCAATAACCAGCCTTATCTGCTGTTGAGCCTGAGCTCGCTGTTCTGGGCCGGCAACATCGTGCTCGCACGCCATGTCGGCGCGCATGTGCCGCCGCTGACGGTGACCACGATCCGCTGGTTCGGCGTGTTCCTGATCCTGCTGCCGTTCTCCTGGCCGCATCTAAAGCGCGACTGGCCCGCGTTGCGCAACAGCCTGCCGCTGATGCTGTTCCTGTCGCTGGTCGGATTCGCCTTCAACAACGCGATCTCGTACTGGGCCCTGCAATACACGGAAGCGCTGAACGCGCTGCTGATCCAGTCGGCCGGCCCGCTGTTCGTGGCGCTGTGGTCGCTGCTGCTGTTCGGTGTGCGGCTGACGCGTGCGCAGCTTGCCGGCATCGCGATCTCGCTTGCGGGTGTGCTGATCATCATCCTGCATGGCGATTTCGCGGCGCTCGCAAGCATCAGCTTCAACAGGGGCGACATCATGTTCGCTTCCTCGCTGGTGGCGTTCGGGATCTACTCCGCCTTCATCCCGCGCCGGCCGAAGGTTCATCAGCTCTCCTTTCTCTCCTTCACGACCTGCTGTGGCGCGATGATGCTGCTGCCGACGGCGATCTGGGAGACCTGGAGCGGCCGCGTGCTGCAATTCGACACCGTGACGCTGGCGACGCTCGGCTACATCCTGATCTTCCCCTCGACGCTTGCGTATCTCTTCTTCAATCGTGGCGTCGCGCTGATCGGGCCGAACCGCGCCGCGCCGTTCTTCCATCTGGTGCCGGTGTTCGGCTCGGCCATGGCGATCCTGCTGCTCGGCGAAAAACTCCAGCCGTTTCACCTGATCGGCTACGCGCTGGTGCTTGCCGGAGTCGTGATCGCATCGCGCCGGGGCTCGGCGGTGAAATAATTCCGCGCCGCGGACGCGCGACAGGTCTCGTGTCCCCGACGCGGCGCGGCATGCAATGACGCGACGCTGAGCCGGGACCCAGTCTGCCGCAGCATGGGCCCCGGCTCTGCAGCGCACCGCTGAAGAAGCGCTGCGCTGCGTCCGGGGCGCGAGACTTGGCGACAAACTCACGCCTTCCGATTCCAACGCAGAGAAGCTAGGTTCCCCGCCAACGAAAAGAGGGAACGCTCCAACATGCTTTCATCGCTGATCAGAGTCCTGCGCACCGTCGGCGTCGCCGCGCTGTGTCTTGCCGCCGCATCCGTCGCGCAGGCCGACAACTGGCCCAGCCGCAACATCACACTGGTGCTGCCCTTCGCGGCCGGCAGCGGCACCGACACCACGACGCGGCTGATCTCGCAACATTTGTCGCAGGCGCTCGGCGTCGGCATCGTCATCGAGAACAAGGCCGGCGCCAACGGCATGATCGCCGCGACCTTTGTCGCCCGCTCAGCACCTGACGGCTACACCCTGCTGGTGACCACTAACACCACGCATTCGGCCAATCCTTTTCTGCTCAAGAGCCTGACCTACGATCCGGTCAAGGATTTCACCCCGATCGCGCGTACCGGCGACCTGCCCTTCATGCTGGTCGTTCACCCCGACGTCCCGGCCAAAACCGTCGGCGAGCTCGTCGCCTATGGCAAGGCCAATCCGGGCAAGCTGAGCTACGCGTCGGGCTCGTCCTCCGCAATCGTGTCGGGTGCGACCTTTGCGCACAATGCCGGGCTCGATCTCCTGCATGTGCCCTACAAGAGCTCGCCGCCGGCGCTCAACGACGTCATGGGCGGACGCGTCTCGATGATGTTCGTCGACATCCTGACCGGCCAGCCGCACGTCAACGGCAACGCGCTGCGGGCGCTCGCCGTCACCACCAAGGACCGCTCGCCGCTGGTGCCGAATCTCCCCTCGATGCAGGAGGCCGGTGTGCCGGACTTCGATATCTCGTCGTGGCAAGGCTATTTCGGCCCGGCCGGCATGCCGAAGGAGATCGTGACGCGACTCAACGCCGAGATTCGGAAGATCGTCGAGAAGCCGGAGATCAAGGCCCAGCTCGCAACGCTGGGCATGGACGCGTTCTCCGGCACGCCGGAGCAGCTCGGCACGTTTGTGGGCGAGCAGCTGGTGCTGTGGGAGCGACTGATCAAGGACGCGGGGATCGAGAAGCAGTAGCGGTCTCGTAGGGTGGGCAAAGCGTAGCGTGCCCACCATCGATCGTCGCGACCTCAAAAAGAAAAGGTGGGCACGGCGCTCTCGCGCCTTTGCCCACCCTACCGATCTTGCTGTGCGGCGGCTTACGCCGCGCGCACCTTGGCGAGGAAGCCGTCGACGGCGCTGCGCAGCGCGCCGGACTGGCTGTCCAGCTCGCGGGCGTTGGTGAGCACGTCGCTGGCCGCCGTGCCGGTCGCTGCCGCGGCCGAGGTGACGCTGCCGATATTGGCGTTGATCTCGTTCGATCCAGCCGCGACCGACTGGATGTTGCGGGCGATCTCGCGGGTCGCCTCGCCCTGCTGCTCGATCGAGGCGGAAATGCCCGCGGTGATCTCGCTCATCTCGGCGATGGTCTGGGTGATGCCGCCAATCGCTGCGACTGCATCGCTGGTCGAGGTCTGCATGGCCGCAACCTGGGCGGAGATTTCCTCGGTGGCCTTCGCGGTCTGGTTGGCGAGCGCCTTGACCTCGGAGGCGACGACGGCGAAGCCGCGGCCGGATTCACCGGCACGCGCCGCCTCGATGGTGGCGTTGAGCGCAAGCAAATTGGTCTGCGCCGCGATCGAATGAATGAGCTTGACCACCTCGCCGATCTTCTCGGCACCGGTGGAGAGCTCCTGCACCGTGGCGTTGGTACGCTCGGCGTCGCTGACGGCGCGGCTCGCCACTTCGGTCGAGCGCGTCACCTGGCGGGAGATTTCCGCAACCGAGCTCGACAGCTCCTCGGCGGCGGCTGCGACCGTCCCGACATTGCCCGACGCCCTCTGCGAGGCCGCGCCGACGGTCGCCGCCCGCGACGAGGCGTCGCTGGCGGTCGCGGTCATCGACTGCGCCGTGCTCTGCATGCCGGCCGCGGCCGAGGAGACCGAGTGGACGATGCCGTTGACGCTGCGTTCGAAGTCGCTGGCGATGCCTTCCATCGCGCTGCGGCGTTCCGCAGCCGCACGCTCCTTGGCCTCCGCTTCGGTATTCTCGATAGCGCGAATGCGCACCGCGTTGTCCTTGAAGATCTGGACCGTGGCAGCCATCGCGCCGACCTCGTCGCCGCGGCCGACGCCTGGGATGTCACCCTCGAGCTTGCCGTCGGCGAGATCCTTCATGCGGGCACCGAGCAGCGCCAACGGACGGCTGATGCTGCGGCCGATCATCCAGGCCACGCTGCCGGCGACGATGACGATGCCGAGCATGGCAAGGCCGAGCGACCAGAACACCGGAGCCATCTTGGCGTCGATGTCGTCGAGATAGGCGCCGGTACCGAGATACATGTCGAGGCCGGGGACAGCCACGGCGTAGCCGATCTTGCGGATCAGCCCTTCCACACCCGGCTTCGCATATTCATAGTGCAGCAGGATCGATCCGTTGGCCTTCGCGCCATCCATCAGCTCCCAGGACAGCTTGCGGCCGTTGGTGAGGACCTCCATGCGGTTGGTGCCAATCTGCTTCGGATCGGGCGCGAGCTGGGTGATGCCGTCATAGGACGTGCCGAACAAATAGCCCGAACCGTTGTCATAGGTCATCGCATTGCCGTAGCGGCGAAGATCGGCCATGGCCGCGTCCTTCGTCATCTCGCCGGCATCGACGCGCTTCTTGAGCGTTAGCGCGTAGTTGCGCCCCATTTCGACGATGGCCTTGGCCTGGTCGACGCGCGCATTCACCATCTCGCGTTTCATCAAATAACCGGCGAGAACTCCGGCGACGCACAGGCCGAACAGGGTGACGCCGACAAGGATGCCTAGCTTGGGCGCGATCTTCAGATTGCTCAACTTCACGATGGGCTCCTCGGGTGGCGCGGACTGAAGCGCAGACATTCTTGATTTGAATCAACTTTTAGTGGGTGACCCCTTAGCAAGTTACTTACACGCCTCCGTAGAAGCCCGGACGATGCCGGAAAACCTGCAAATAAATCGTCAGGCCGGCAACCGGCGATTGTACGCGAGCGCCTCGATTTCGCGTAAAAGACGCAAAGGCCCGCCGCAGGCGCGGGTCATAACAAGAACCGACAAACCAAATCGGGAGCAGGAAATGCCGAAATACAGGGTGGTGACGCCGAAGGGCGCAAGCTTCACGGTCGCCGGCAGCGACTATTCGTACGAGCGCGAGGCGCTCGATCCGATCGATGCCGAGATCATCGAGGCGCCCGCCAACGAGGCCGAGTTCATCGCCGCAGCGAAAAACGCCGATGCCATCTACGCCAAGGGCATCCCGATCACCAAGACCATCATCGACGCACTGGAGAGCTGCAAGGTCATTACGCTCGGCTCGGTCGGTGTCGACAGCGTCGACATCAAGGCCGCCACCGCCCGCGGCATTCCCGTCACCAACGTCCCCGACACCTTCATCGAGGAAGTCGCCGACCACGCCATGACACTGCTGCTCGCCGGCTTCCGCCGCCTGGTCGAGCAGGACAAGATGGTGCGCACCGGGCGCTGGGCCGAAGGCCGGCCAGCACTCCTGAAGGTCCCGCGGCTGATGGGCCAGACGCTCGGCTTCATCTCGTTCGGCCGCGTCGCGCGTGCGGTCGCAAAGCGCGCCACGCCGTTCGGCCTGCGCATGATGGCCTACGATCCCTTCATTCAGGAAACGCTGATGTATGATCACGGCGTGATGCCGGCGACGCTGAACGAGGTGCTGTCGCAATCCGACTTCGTCTCGATGCACGCGCCCGCCCGGCCCGAGGTGCATCACATGCTGACCGAGAAGCATTTTCGGCAGATGAAGAAGGGCTCGATCTTCATCAACACCGGTCGCGGCGCCACGGTCGACGAAGAGAGCCTGATCAAGGCGCTACAGGAGGGTTGGATCGCGCACGCCGCGCTCGACGTGCTGGAGAAGGAGCCGCCCTCGCACAACAATCCCATCCTCAGCATGGAGAACGTCACCTTGACCGCCCATGTCGCCTCGGCCTCGGCACGGTTCGACGAGGCGCGCAAGCGCCGTGTAGGCTACGAATTGTCACTGGTGCTTCAGGGCATGTGGCCGGTAAGCTGCGTCAATCCGTCGGTGCTGCAAGACACCGCGCTCCGCCGCTGGCAGCCCGTCAGCATGGACCGCGGCCCGAACAGCTAAGGCGGCCGGCGCAAAACGCGCCGAAAGACCGAAACGGCCCTTCACCGGCGATCAACGCCGGGAAGGGAGACATCATAGGGAGGAACTGATGAGGAACGACATCACACGTCGTGATGCCTTGGCGCTGGGCCTGTCCGCTGCAACGGTCGCTGCAACTGGTGTTGCAGCGCACGCTCAATCCGCGATCAAGGCTGCCGACGTCCCCGCACCGAAACTGCCGATCGAGAAGGGCGCAACACTCCGCATGCTGCGGCCGGTGCGCTTCGTCCAGGCCGACGAAGACGTGTTCCGCGCCAATGCGGCCAAATTCACCAAGGAGACAGGGGTCGAGGTCAAGGTCGACTTCGTCGGCTGGGAAGACATCAACCAGCAGACCGCGGTGACCTCGAATTCCGGCGCCGGCCCCGACATCATCATCGGCTTCTCCGACGCGCCGCATATCTATGTCGACAAGCTGATCGAGCTCACCGACGTCGCCGACTATCTCGGCAAGAAGTATGGCGGCTGGCAGAACCTTGCGAAGGCCTATGGCAAAAAGGCCAGGAGCGATACCTGGATCGGCCTCCCGTTCGGCGCCACCGCCGGTCCCCTGATCTATCGCAAGTCGATTCTCAAATCCGTCGGGTTCGACAGGGCGCCGGACGACCTTCCCGGATTCCTCGACCTCTGCAAGAAGTTGCAGAAGGCCGGCAAGCCCGCCGGCTTTGCGCTCGGCAACGCCGTCGGTGACGGCAACGGCTTTGCGGACTGGATGATGTGGTCGCACAACGCCTCGCTGCTGGATGAGGAAGGCAATGTCACCATCAACAGCAAGGAAACCATCGCGGCGCTGAACTATGTGAAGGAGCTTTATCCGACCTTCATCGCGGGCACGCCGTCCTGGAACGACGTCAGCAACAACCGCGCCTACTCTTCGCAGGAAATCGGCCTGACGGCGAACGGCGTCTCGCTGTACTTCTCGCTGAAGAACGATCCAGCGACCGCCGCGATCGCCGAGGACAGCGAACATCAGCTGTTGCCGAAGTTTCTTGCGCCGATCTCGCCGATGTCGGGGCTGACGCTGAACGCCATGGTGTTCAAGCACAGCCCATATCCAAACGCCGCAAAGGCCTTCCTCCAGTACATGCTGGAGAAGGACCAGTATGAGCCCTGGCTCAACGCCAACAGCGGTTACTGGTCGCAACCGCTGGCGGCCTATGCCGATTCGGCGGTGTGGAAGGGCGATCCCAAGGTCGCGATCTTCAGGGACACCATGAACAGCACCTATTATGCCGGCTACAAGGGTCCGATTTCGACCGCCACCGGTGCGGTTCGCGCGGACTACGTGACGGTGCAGATGTTCGCTTCGGTCGCGACCGGCGCCGCGACGCCGGAGGCCGCGGCCGCAGAAGCGGAGCAGCGCTGCAAGCGGTACTTCCGGCGTCAGGCCCGATAAGGGGGTGACTTTCAAGAACAGGACAACGACCCGATGTCCGTGACCACACTCCCCTCCCCGGCCCTTGCACAGCGGCAACCGTCGTGGCTGGTGCGCCTGTTCGACTACAAACCGTTCCTGATCGTGATGTGCCTTGCGCCTGCGATCGGGCTGCTCGCGGTGTTCCTGACCTATCCGCTCGGCCTCGGCATCTGGCTCGCCTTCACCGACACCACGATCGGCCGGCGCGGCGTCTTCGTGGGATTTGAGAACTTTCAGTACCTGCTCACGGATCCGCTGTGGTGGGGCGCGGTGTTCTACAGCGTGTTCTACACTGGCGTTGCGACCTTCGGGAAGTTCGCGCTCGGCTTCTGGCTGGCGCTTCTGCTCAACAACCATTTCCCGTTCAAGAGCCTGCTGCGTGCGATCGTGCTGCTGCCCTGGATCGTGCCGACGGTGCTCTCGGCGCTGGCGTTCTGGTGGATCTATGATCCTCAATTCTCGATCATCTCCTACCTGCTGGTCGACGTGCTGCATTGGCGAACGACCAATATTGACTTCCTCGGCTCGCCCTGGCCGGCGCGCTTTTCGCTGATCGTCGCCAACATCTGGCGCGGCATTCCCTTCGTCGCGATCTCGCTGCTGGCGGGCCTCCAGACCATCTCGCCCTCGCTCTACGAGGCCGCGATGCTCGACGGCGCCAGCGCCTGGCAGCGCTTCCGCTACATCACCTTCCCGATGATGATGCCGATCCTCGCCATCGTCATGACCTTCTCGATCATCTTCACCTTCACCGACTTCCAGCTCGTCTATGCCATCACCCGCGGCGGGCCGGTGAACTCGACCCATCTGCTCGCGACGCTGGCCTTCCAGCGCGGCATCGCCGGCGGCGAGCTCGGCGAGGGCGCCGCCATCGCGGTGTCGATGATCCCGTTCCTGGTGTTCGCAACGCTGTTCTCCTATTTCGGCCTGGCGCGCCGCAAATGGCAGCAGGGAGAGGCCAATGACTGACACCGTCGCGCAACCTGCCTCCGTCGCGAGGGCGGCGCCCGACACCATGGCCTGGGATTCCGGGTTGCGGCGGCTGATGATGATCTATTTGCCGCTCGGCTGCTTCGTGCTGATCCTGCTGTTTCCGTTCTACTGGATGGCGATCACGTCGTTCAAGCCGAACGCGGAGCTGATGAATTACAAGGAGCACAACCCGTTCTGGATCACCTCGCCGACGCTTGCTCACATCAAGCATTTGCTGTTCGACACCGCCTATCCGCGCTGGCTGTGGACGACCATGCTGGTGGCGATCGGCTCGACCACGCTGTCGCTGTTCGCGAGCACGTTAGCTGCCTACGCCATCGAACGCTTACGCTTCCGCGGCAGCCCCTATGTGGGCCTCGGCATTTATATGGCCTACCTCGTGCCGCCGTCGATCCTGTTCATCCCGCTCGCCACCGTCGTGGTGCAGTTCGGCCTGTTCGACTCACCGCTTGCCCTGATCCTGGTCTATCCGACCTTCCTGGTGCCGTTCTGCACCTGGCTCCTGATCGGCTATTTCAAATCGATCCCCTATGAGCTCGAGGAATGCGCGCTGGTCGACGGTGCGACCCGGCTTCAGATCCTGCGCCGGATCACGCTGCCGCTCGCGGTGCCCGGCCTGATCTCGGCCGGCATCTTCTCCTTCACGCTGTCCTGGAACGAGTTCATCTACGCGCTCGCCTTCATCCAGAGCGGCGCCAACAAGACTGTGCCGGTCGCGATCCTGACCGAGCTCGTCACCGGCGACGTCTACCAGTGGGGCGCGCTGATGGCGGGCTCGCTGCTTGGCTCGCTGCCGGTTGCGATCTTCTACTCGCTGTTCGTGGATTACTACGTCTCCTCGCTGACCGGCGCGGTCAAGGAATAGCCGGCGCCTGCGGCGTTTGGCCCGGTTTCACAAAACTGCAATGTGCGGTCCGCATAAGACGGCCTCCGTTAACAGGAGACGCACATGCGCGCGACTTTTCTCAGCACCGTCGCAACGATCATTCTCATCGCGAGCCCGGCGCTCGCGCAGAGCGAAGGCGAATTCCCCGCCAAGCTCGCCGGCCACGTGGTGATGCCGGCCGCGACCTTCATTGACGCGCCGGCTGACGCGCCCGCCGATCTCAAGACCTCCGGCAAATACACCACGGGCAAGCGCGTCGACGCGCTCGGCACCGTGATGGGCAAGTCGTTTGAGCGCTCGACCGGCGTCTCGCTGCCGTTCAAGGGCCAGCCGCTCCAGGGCCATTCCGGCATCAAGAAGATGCCCGACGGCAGCTTCTGGGTCATCACCGACAACGGCATGGGCGCGCGCGCCAACTCGCCGGACTCGATGCTGTATCTCAACCGCTACAAGATGGATTGGGCCGGCGGCAAGATCGAGCGGCAGGAGACCATCTTCCTGCACGATCCCGACAAGAAGGTGCCGTTCCGCATCGTTCACGAAGACACCCAGAAGCGCTACCTCACCGGCTCCGATTTCGATACCGAAGGCTTCCAGATCATCGGCGACACCTTCTGGATCGGCGACGAGTTCGGCCCCTACATCCTGAAGGCCGACAAGACCGGCAAGATCCTCAGCGTGTTCGAGACCATCGCCGACGGCAAGCCGGTGCGTTCTCCCGATCATTGGGCGGTGGGGACGCCGGGCGCACCGGGCGCGACCTACACCAACGTCAACCTCCGCCGCTCCAAGGGTTTTGAGGGCTTTGCCTCGTCCAAGGACGGCAAGTTCCTCTATGGCCTGCTCGAGGGCCCGCTGTGGGATGCCGACAAGAAGGACTGGGAGCGGGTCGACGGCAAGGAAGCCTCCCGCATCCTCGAATTCGACGTCGCTGCTGAAAAGTTCACCGGCCGCTACTGGCAGTATGTGTTCGAGCAGAACGGCAACGCCATCGGCGACTTCAACATGATCGACCCGAGCGCCGGCCTCGTCATCGAGCGCGACAACGGCGAAGGCACGCCCGACAAGGCCTGCCCGCAGGGCACCCGCGGCGACAACTGCTTCCCTGATGTTGCCAAGTTCAAGCGCGTCTACAAGATCGAGCTGACAGAGGCCAATGTCGGCAAGCCCGTGCGCAAGATCGGCTATATCGACCTGTTGAAGATCAGGGATCCCGACAAGAAGGCGCGCAAGCCGCTCAATGACGGCGTCTACACCTTCCCGTTCTTCACCATCGAGAACGTCGACCGCGTCGACGACACCCACATCATCGTCGGCAACGACAACAATCTGCCGTTCTCGTCGAGCCGCGATCCCAACAAGGCCGACGACGACGAGTTCATGCTGCTCGAAGTGGCGGATTTCCTGAAGGCGAAGTAAGCAACTCTCTCACCACGGTCATCGCCCGGCTCGACCGGGCGGTCCAGTACGCCGCGGCGGTCGTGTGATGCGGAAAGGCCGCGGAGTACTGGATGCCCGCCTTCGCGGGGCATGACAGCGGTGGGCTACCTCACCGTAAACTCCACCGGAATCGTAAAGCTCATCGCGCCGTTCTTGATCTCGTCCGGGATCGGCGGAAACGGCGAGGCCTGGCGGACCATCGACATGGCCTGGGCATCGAACGCGGCAACGCCCGACGAGCCACTGAGACGGCTGGACGTGACTTGCCCGCTGCGGCTGAGGGTAAAGCTCAGCCTGGCAACACCGCGCGCACCGCCGCCACTGGACGGATATTGGTGGAAGCGCATCAGATGCGCGCGGACGCGCTGATTGTACGACGCGATGATTGACGCCACCGCGCCTGCGCTCATCGCGGATGCCATCGGCGCCTCGCGCTCGGCGCGCGGCGGCGCGCTGGTGCGCGGCGCAGGGGTCGCTTCCGACGGCGTCCTGGCCTCGCGACGAACAATCTTCGGCTTCGCCGGCGCGGTCTTTTCGACCGGCACGATCCTGGCCGGCTCAGGCTTGGCCGGCGTCGGCTCCAACTTGTGCTCCGGCGACGCCACCACCTCCGGCTTCTCCTGCGGCGGCGTCGGCGCGATTGTTTCCTCGACGGCCTGTTGCTGCACGGGCTCCGGCGGCGAGGCGTCGGCCGCCTGCATCAGTGGTCCCGGCGCGACATCGTCCCGTGTCGGTTGCGGCGCCGACGTCGCCGGCGCCATGTCGACCATGATCGCCGGCAGGCTGACGCCGAGCTCCGGTTGCGATCTGAGCCAGCTCATCGCAAGCACCGCGGCGGCAACATGCAACGCCACGATCACCGCGCCCGATACGCCCCAGCGCGCGGTTTCGCGTTCGCCAAGCGGCTGGTGCAGGGCAAAGGCGTTCGCGGCCATCAGCTGCGTCCGTCGAGGCCGACCAGCGCGACCTTGAGATAGCCGGCATTGCGCAAGGTATTCATGACGTCCATCAGGTCGCCATAGCTCACAGCCTTGTCGGCGCGCAGATAAATGCGCTCGTCCTTGCTGCCCTTGGTGGCGGCATCGAGCGAGGAGCCTAGCCCATCTCGGGCCACGACATCTTCGCCCACGGCGATCGAGAGATCCGGCTTCACGGTGACGAAGATCGGCTGGTCTGGCCGCGGCGCCGGCTCAGCGGCGGTCGCCGGCAGGTCGACGCCTATGTCGACGGTCGCGAGCGGCGCGGCCACCATGAAGATGATCAGCAGCACCAGCATCACGTCGATGAAGGGCGTGACGTTGATCTCGTGGGTAACGTCGAGGTCATCAGGCGCGCCGCGCGACCTGAGTCCAGATAGCGAACGTCCGCCGAGCTTCGCGGCCATGGCCTACTCCGCCGCCCGCGACAAGCGGAAGTCACGGTGGTCGCGCTGGCGGCTGACCAGCAGCATGAGCTGCGCCGAGGCGTCTCCCAGAAGCGCACGGTAATTGGTGATGCCGCGGACAAGATGATTGTAGATCACCACCGCCGGGATCGCGGCGACGAGGCCGAGCGCAGTGGCAAGCAGCGCCTCGGCGATGCCGGGCGCGACCACGGCGAGGCTCGTGGTGTGGCTCTCGGAAATGCCGATGAAGGAATTCATGATGCCCCAGACGGTGCCGAACAGGCCAACGAACGGCGCGGTGGCGCCGATGGTCGCAAGCACGCCGGTGCCGCGCGCGATCTGCCGCGACATCGCCGCCTCGACCCGTTCGAGCCGTAGCGCCACCCGCTCCTGAAGGCCGTCATCGAGGATGCCGCCGGAGAGCTCCGCTTCCTTCGCGCAGGACTGGATGAGCTGAGCCACCGCATCGTGTGCCTCACCGATCCGCTCGGCCGCCTCAGCCAGCTTCATATTGCCTTCGAGTGCGCGTGTGCGCTTGAGGGCAAGCGCGCCCTTGCGGCGCAGCTCGATGGTTTTGGCCAGCCACACTGTCCACGTCACCAGTGAGGCGCAGGCCAACCCGATCATCACCGCCTTCACGACAACGTCGGCGCTGACGAACATACCCCAGGGCGACAGATTGCGCGGCAACAGCGCTTCGTCCGTCGCGGCGAAGGCCGATGCCGGCGTGAACGCGATCGTTGCGATCACGTGCCGAAGCCAAAATTTGCCCTGCATCCTGATCTCCCGACAGATAGAAAGAAGCTATGCCGCGATCCGGTCCGCAAGCTGCCGGAACCGCGCGAGCTGGTCCGCACGCAGCGCCCGGGTCTCGTCGCGGCCGACGAAGACCTTGAACATGATGCCGCCGTCGGCATTGACGAACGCAACGAAGGCCGAGCTCTTGCCCATGAAGGGACGCTCGACGAAGGTAACGGCCGCGCAGCGCTCGTGACGGAGATGGCCGTGCAATCCCTTCGGCTGCATCAGGTTGAAATAGCCGCGGCCAATCTCGCCCGCGGGAATGCTGCCTGTGAACTCGAAGATCGCATCATCCGTGTGGACGATCAGGGTGACTTCGCCCCACGCCGCGATGTCCTGCATGGCGGCGGCGAAATGCTCGCCGCCCCCCACGCGTACCATCGACAACGGGAGCGCCTCGATCACGGCGCGCGGCGAGACCTTGCGCTCGCGCGCGACGTCCTCGATCACCGCGCCGGGATTGTCGGCCATATACGCCCTGAGATCGGCGAGATCGGTGCTCAGCATGTCCGGCTCCTCTCGTGCTTCACGCGGCCGTCAAGCCGCCGCGGCCTTGCGTTCGCTCTGGATCACCTCAAAGCCCTCGAACTTGGGATGACCGAGATAGAGGCTCTCGCCGGTTGGATTTTCAGCGCGGGCATGGGCGCGGCGAAACTGGTCCGAGCGCGTCCAGGCCTCGAACGCGGCCTTGTCGACCCAGGTGGTGTGCGAGGAATAGAGCGTGTGGTCCTCGGCCTCCGGGCCCTTCAACAGATGAAACTCGACGAAGCCCGGCATGCTGCCGAGATAGGATTCGCGGGTGGCCCAAACGGTTTCGAACGCGGTCTCCGCGCCCTTCTTCACCTGAAATCGGTTCATGGCGATGAACATAAGAGTCTCTCCTTCTGATCTAGACGGAAACGCGCCGAGGCCGCGCTGGAGCATCAGCGCGGTCCGGCGGAGATTGGCGGTGTTGCGATGCCTCCCGGCTACGCACCTCCGAAGTGGATCTTCAAGCCGGCCTTGTAGACCCGGCCCGGTCCGGGGCTCGACCACAGCACGTCGTTCTGCGTGGTGCCGTCGGTCGAGCTGCCGGGAATGGCGTAGGGCCGGTAGTACTGGTTCAGGAGATTGTCGATCGAGGCCGAGAACACGATGTCCTTGGTCGCGTTGTAAGTCAGGTACAGGTTCACCAGCTCGTACCCGGTCGCGGGCAGATAGCCGGCGGGCACGTCATTGTTGGGACCGAACGAGGCCCACTGCGCGGTCAGGATCAGCGTGCGATCGAGCAGGCGGATACCGCCTGTCGTGACGACCTTGCGCGGCGTGATGGTCGCGAGCCCGACATTGGTGGCGACGTTCTTGCCCTGGATGTAATGGCCGGCGACACCGACGAACCAGTCGCCCGCATCGTACATCGTCTCGGCCTCAAAACCCTGGATACGGGCGCTGGTGATGTTCTGATACTGGTAGAACTGGCTGAACGAACCGAACCCGGTCGGGACCGGCGTCGAGGCGACGAGGTCGATGTAGTCGGAGACGTCGTTGCGGAACAGGTTGATCTTGCCGCGGAACGAGTCCGACGAGATGAAGATGTTGTCGTATTTCAGGTTGATGCCGACTTCCTTGTTCTTGCCGACCTCGGGGCGAAGATTCGGGTTGGGCAGGAAGCAGAACAGGCCGGAAGTGCCGTCCGGGCAGACGAAGAAGGCCGGTCCGCCGCCGGTCGCGTGCGCGCCGGAGATCACAGTCTCGGTGATCGAGGGCGCACGATAGCCCTCGGCATAACTCACATAGGGCTGGAAGCCCGCCACCGGCGTCACGCCGAGCGTGATCTTCGGTGAGAAGCGGTCGCCGCCGGTATTGGTCGTGCCCGACTGCAGATTATAGCGGTCATAACGGATCGCGCTGACAGCCTCGAACCAGGTACTGTAGTTCTGCTTCAGTTGCAGGAAGCCGCCGGACACGGTGCGGATGCCGCTCGGCGTCGTGATGTTGGAATTGCCGCGGCTGTCCGTCGTGATCACGTCGTCCTGGAACGCGTCGACGCCATAGGTCAGCGCATTGCGCCAGTCGCCGACATTGAAGCGCGTGGTATTGTTGGCGTCGAAGCCGACCGTGTTGAGGACATATGCGCGCTTGTCGCCGACGCAGCCCGAAATGTTGTTGCCGAAATTGCCGGCGCCGCAATAGGCCGCGCCCGAGGTCGAATAGTGATAGGTCTTGGTCTGGTCGTTCTCAGTGCGGTTGCCGTAGGCCGACATATGCCAGTCGAATAGATTGTCGCTCGGCAGCGCATAGTTCCATGTAACGGTGCCGGTGTAGTTCTTGGTATCGGAGGCATAGACCGACGAGCCCTGATAGAGCGCGCGCTGGGCTGCGGTCGCCACTGGGCCGGTGTTCATCTGGCCGATCGTGTATTGATAGTCCTGGAACGTGGCGCCGAACTTGACCTCGTGACCGAGCGCCGGGCGCACCGTGACCTTCATCAACCCGGCTTCGACCTGGTTGCCGGTGTTGCCGATCTCGGTGCCGTTGCCGTCCTTGTAATTGCCCTGGGTGCGGTAGACCGCGCCACCGAAAATATCGACGTCGGGCGTGGCGTGCACACCGCCGAACACCGAGCCGAGGCCGCGGCTGTTGTTGGAGCCGTAGGAGCCGGAGAGATCGACACCCCAGCGCTCGCCGGGGCGCAGCACGTCGTTGATATCCTTGGTGCGGAACGAGACCAGGCCGCCGATCGCGCCGGAGCCGTAGATGTTGGCGGTCGGACCGCGCACCACATCGACACCGCCGATCAGCTCGGGATCGAGGAAGAAGGAGCCGTTGGCGTTGTGGCCGGTGCGCTGATAATTCTGCCGCGCACCGTCGACGACCACGGCGACGCGGCCGAAATCCTGCAAGCCGCGAACGTTGATGACGGTCGCGGGATCATCGCCGCGCTCCTGAAACGACACGCCGGGGACGTTGTAGAAGACATCCGACAGCCGGTTCGGCTGGAGCCCCTGGATCTGGTCGAGCGAAACGGAGCTCACCGGCGCGAGCGCATCGATCGCGCGTTCCTTGGTCTTTGTTGCTGCGACCGTGATGGTGTCGAGCGCCTGAACGGACGCCGTGCCACTCGCCTGGGCACGAGCATTCATGATGTCGGGCGCTGCCTGCTGCGCGACCTGCGGCCTGGCTTGCTTGCGCTTGGCCTGCTTCGGCCGCTCCGTTGAATTCTGTTCGGCCTGCGGCTGAGCAGTCTGCGCAAGACCGCTCTCCGTCATCATCGCCGCAATTGAAACCACCGACGCGCCCAAAATCAGGACGCGCGAATACCTAGCCCCGTCAGCCATATCACCCCAGCCTGCACTTCACTTTAGTTTTTGGAGTCGTTTGGCTGGCGTGCGCTCGCAAACCGCGAGCGACTGGCTGGCTAATTTTCTCAAGACGCGGGCAAGTTGCCCCGCGCCTTGATTGGTTACGTGGCAACACTCTGACGGTCAATGTCGCGAGGTTGCAGTTTATATCGATTGTAAGTTGCTGCGGTTGGAATGCGCCTGATGCCGCTTATACAGACAGACAGCATCTGAAATTTCGAAAGCGCATCACGGGACCCATGTCAGCCGCATCCGGAGACAACATCGGCGACGCCGGAGGGCACGCGGAAAGCCCTTCCGCAACAACGAGAACCCTGATGATGCGGGGCAACCGGATCGACAGCCGCGAGCTGTTTGCCGCCGAGCGCGAGATCTTCATCGCGCATGGCGAGGAGAGCTATCGCCTCCGTCTGACCTCGCAGAACAAGCTGATCCTGACGAAGTAACCTGCAATGACATTTTGTCGCACCCTTACACATGTCCTGCTCGCCGGAACGATCGCACTCGCCTCCGCAGCTCACGCCGCCGGTATCACCGTGCATGATGCGCGCAACCGTGACGTTGCGGTCAACGACTTCGGGCGCACGATCTCGATCGGCGGCGCCATCACCGAGATCCTCTATGCGCTCGGGCTCGAGAGCCGGCTGGTCGGCGTCGACACCACGAGCCTCTATCCGGCGGCGGCGCTGCACGACAAACCCAATGTCGGCTATATGCGCCAGATCTCCGCCGAGGGCGTGCTGGGCCTCAACCCGACGCTGATCCTAGCGATCCAGGGGTCGGGCCCACGCGAGACCATGGACGTATTGGAGACAGCAAAGGTGCCGCTGGTGCTGGTGCCCGAAACGTTCTCCGAGGAAGGTCTCGTCGATAAGATCAGGCTGGTCGGCCACGCCATGGGTGTCGATGCGCGCGCGGAATGCCTGAGCGCCGCGGTCGGCGCCGATCTCGCCCAGCTCCGCGCACTGCGTGCCAAGGTGACGAAGCCGGTGCGGGTGATGTTTGTCATGTCGCTTCAAAACGGGCGGGCGATGGTCGCCGGCCACAAGACCGCCGCGGACGAGATCATCCAGCTCGCGGGCGCCGCCAACGCTGTCGACGATTACGACGGCTACAAGATCATCGGCGACGAGGCGATCGTGGCGGCGAAGCCCGACGTGGTGCTGTCGATCGAACGCGGCAAAGATTCGCTCCAGGCCGACGCAATTTATACGCATCCCGGCTTTGCCTTGACGCCGGTCGCGGCCAACAAAAGCTTTGTCACGATGGACGGGCTTTATCTGCTCGGCTTCGGGCCGCGCACCGCGGCGGCCGCGCGCGACCTGTCCGTGAAACTCTATCCGGCACTGGCCGACCAGGGCGGCACTTTCTCGTCGGTCTTGTCGGCGGCGAATTGCCGGCAATGAGCGTGGCGACTGCAACGGAAGCGCGGGGCCCGCGACGGAGCGCGGGACGGCGATCCGCATCGTTGGCGATGTCACTTCTCCTCGCGGCGCTCGCTGCCATCGCGATGATCGCGCTGACAGTTGGAGCGGCCGGCATTCCCATTTCCCGATTGCCGGCCGCACTCGGCTTTGTCCCGGACGGCACCGCGAATGCGCTGACGGCCCGCGACCAACTCGTGCTGTGGTCGATCCGCATCCCCCGGGTTGCCGCGACCGCAATGGTCGGCGGCCTGCTCGCAGCCGCCGGCGCGATCATGCAGGGACTGTTCCGCAACCCGCTCGCCGATCCCGCGCTGGTCGGCGTCTCCAGCGGCGGCGCGCTCGCAGCAGCAAGCGCGATCGTCTTCACCGATTCGCGCTTCGGCGAGCCGCTGCGTTTTCTCCAGACTGAACTGCTGCCACTTGCGGCCTTTGCAGGCTCGCTTGCAACGACTGCGATCCTCTACGGCATCTCCAGCCGCGCCGGCAAAACCTCGATCACGATCTTCCTGCTCGCCGGCGTCGCCATCACGGCCATCACCAATGCCGGCATCGGCCTGCTCGTCTTCATCGCCGACGACCGCCAGCTCCGCGACATTACGTTTTGGCTGCTGGGCTCGATGAGCGGCGCGACCTGGACCAAGGCTGCGATACTTGCGCCAGTTCTCGCAGCAGGGTTAGCGGCCTGCGCCTTCATCGCGCGCGGCCTCGATCTGCTGGTGCTTGGCGAAGCCGACGCCTTTCACGGCGGCGTCGACGTCGAGCGGCTGAAGCGGATCTCGATCGTCATGGTCTCCGCGATGACCGGCGTCGCGGTGTCGATCAGTGGCGTCATCGGCTTCGTCGGCATCGTCGTGCCGCATCTGCTGCGCCTGATCATCGGACCCGCACATCGCCTGCTGCTGCCGGCCTCGACGTTGCTCGGCGCGATCCTGATGGTCGGAGCCGATACACTGGCGCGCACCATCGTGGCGCCGGCCGAGATGCCGATCGGCATATTGACCGCGGCCGTCGGCGCGCCGGTCTTCCTGGGGATTTTGCTGCGGCAGCGCGGCCTCGCCTCGCTATGAGCGCCGTGATCGAAGCGCACGCTTTGACCAAGCGCGCCGGGCGCGCGACGTTGCTTGATGGCGTCGGCCTGACCGTCACAGCCGGCGAGATGGTCGCCATCATCGGTCCGAACGGCGCCGGCAAGTCGACACTGCTGCGGTTGTTGTCCGGTGACCTCCGCCCGAGCGCGGGCGAGGTACGGCTGACGGGGCGCAATATCCGCAGCTTCATCCCACGCGAACTCGCCGCGCGCCGCGCGATGCTGTCCCAGCACATCAACGTCACCTTCCCCTTTACCGTCGAGGACATCGTGCTGATGGGCGCGGGCGACCGCAGCCCGCGCGATGCGCGACGGCTGGTTGACGCCGCGCTGCACGAGGTCGGCCTCGAACATTTTCGCGACCGGCAATTGCCGACGCTGTCCGGCGGCGAGCAGCAGCGCACCCATTTCGCTCGCGTGCTGGTGCAGCTTGCCTGCGGCGAAGCCGAGCACGGACCCGGGCTTTTGCTGCTGGACGAGCCGACATCGAGCCTCGATCTACGCCACCAGATCGACCTGGTCGAAGCGGCACGCAGGCGCGCGGCAGGTGGCACGGCGGTGATCGCGATCCTGCATGATCTCAACCTCGCGATCCGCTTCGCCGACCGCCTCGTCGTGCTGAACAGCGGCCGGCTCGCTGCCGACGGCCCGCGCACTGAGATCGTCACGCGCGAAACCATCCGCGACATTTTTGAGATCGACGCCGTCGTCCATCAGGCCGACGATGGCGTGCCTTACGTGCTGCCACAGTCGATGAGCGCGGCGGCGCCAGGGATCTAGCCCGACGGCACGATCACCATGCTCTTGTCCTTCGGCCAGCGGACGCGCCAGGCGAAGTTGATATCCTTGACCTCGCCGGGCTTGGCGTCGAACGACCATTCCAGCACGCCGCGCTTGTCACGGATGTCCTTTGCCGTGGGCGACGTGGTCGAGGGCAACATTTCGACGACGATGTCCTCGTTCTCGCTGACCGGCAGCTGATCCTCGACCGCCACACGAATCGGGAAGTCGTGACCGTTGCGGATCGTCGTCTTGAACGAACGCTCGTCGGTCTTCGACGTCGTGACCAGCAGGCCCGCCGAGCCTTCGTTGCGCTTGAGCACGGCGCGCTCGACCTTGACCTTGTCGTCGGCGCCGAAGCCGAGCCGGACGATATCGTCCTTGGCCGAGGCCGAGAGCTTGCCACGGCCGACAAAAACGCCGTCGCGATAGATCGCGACCTTGCCGGGCAGCAACGTCGTGTCGTCAGTCTGCTTGAAGCTGGCTTCGAGGAAGGCGGTCGGGTCCAGCACCGGTGCGGCGCGCACCGCGAGATCCGCGGGCACGCTCATGGAGGCGATGCGCAGGCTCTTGGCGCCCTCGGCGGCGCCGAGGCTGACGCGGCCGGGGATTTTGAAGGTCGCTTGGAAGCCGCCGATCTCAGCGGTTGTCTCTTGCTCCTCAATGGTCGTTGATGCACCAAATTTGAACTGCTGGAGCCGATCGGCTTGCGCAGGCTCCGCGGCAGGCGCCGGCACCAGCGCGGAGCGCAAGCGCGCACTGTCCGACATCGAGCCCGCCGCCATCGGCTTTGGCACCTGCGGATATTGCGCCACCAGCGAGCCCAGCTCCGGCGCGCTGCCGCCACGGGCGATACGGACCGTGGAAACGCCAAGCGTGACGTTGGACCAGTCTTCGCCAGTCGATTGCGTGACCTCGGCGCGGCGGACCAGCTCGAGTTGCGGCTTGCGGTCTTTGGCGCCGGTATCGAGCCGGGCGTCATAGAGCGGCAGCCAGCGCGCATTGCGCACGGCGTAAGTGACTCGCAGCGTCGCCTTCGTCGCGGCTGCCGAGGCGACGTCGATCCGCACCTCCAACTTGCTCGGCGGCTTGGCGGACCGGTCGGCTTCGAGTTGCGCGATCTGGCGATCGAGCTCGCGCTGCTTTCGCGCCGCGTCGCGGATCGCAGCGTCGGCAGTCGCGATCTCCTCGGCAACCGCGGCAAAGGCCGCGCGCCATTCGGTGATCGGCCGCGCCTCGCCCTTGTCGCCGAGGCCGGCAGGGGAGGCTTCGGCAAAATGCTGCGCGAACTTGCGCCGGGCGGCGGCAGAGTCGATCGCGCCTTGCAAATCGGCGCGCTGATCCCTGAGCGCCTCGATGCGCTGGTCGAGCTCGGGCAGATTGACGGGAGGAGCCGCACGCGGCGGCCGCGCATCGATGGTGCCGATGGTGAGCTTGGCGCCCGCCTCACCCTCAACGCGGAGGGAAGACGGATCGAGCGAGAGCGGAAAATCCTTGGCGACCAGCGTGCTGTCTCCGGAGGCGAGGTCCAGCGCGATCACGCGCGTGACGGTCGCGCCATCGGGATAGACGGTGACCGTGTCGATGCTGGATGTGGCATCCACATCGGCGGCCCATAACGGTGAAGCGACCACCGTGGTCACCAGGACCAGGCTCGTCGTCGCCAGACATCTTGCGATCGTGCGCATCAAATTCCTCCCTGCCGATATCGTCGCGCCGCCAGCCGGACGCGCGAAACATGCCACGCCATCGTGGTGAGACGCGGCAGGGAAGGAACCGGTTCGATTGGGGTTTCCGTTGGGCGACGCTGCGGCGGCACCATGGCCGCGGAACGCGTCATCGCGCCGCGGCGAAACCTCGCTTCGAGCTTCAGACCTGACTAGGCGAAGCCTGGCCGAAGATGCGGCGGAGCAGGTCGGTCACGTTTCGCGCACCAGCCTTCTTCAAGATGCTGGCGCGATAGCCCTCGACCGTGCGTGCGCTGAGATGCATGCGCCGGGCGATCTCCTTGTTGGTCAGGCCGGCAGCGAGGTGTTCGAGCACGTCGCCTTCCCGCAAGGTCAGCGGTTCACAACCGGGCAGCCAGCGCTGCCGGCTCGAATCCGGCTGTGCGGACTCGTCGATCGCGGCATCGATCCGGTCAACGATGTCGCGGGTGCGGAACGGCTTCTCGATGAAGTCGGCCGCGCCGCTCTTGATGGCGTCGACCGCCATGGCGATGCTGCCGTTGGACGAGGTCACCAGGACCGGCGCCATGCAGTTCTCCTCGCGCAGCCGCTTGAGCACGTCGAGAGCGGAGCGATCCGGTGGCATCTCCAGCAGCACGCAGGCCGGCATCCGCGCCTTTGCTTCCGACAACAGCGATGCGCCGTCGGCAAAGCAGATCACGTCATAGGCGCTGTGTTGAAGCGCCGCTGAAAGTTGTTCGCGGGAGGCGGCGTCAGTTTCAATGACGAATACCTCACCCTTGGAAAGCATGTTTCCCGGCATAATTCCGATCCAATAATGTCTTGGTCAAATGGTCCGAGACGGCCGAGGGCCCCATCGCGCCCCGCCGTCGTGAGCACGGCATTCGCGCCAGTGCTTCGGTTTCACTTATGTATGTTCCACCCTGTTCCCGGATTTGACGGATCGGGACAGAAGTTTTACATTTCGGGACATCTGCGGGAATGGCTGGCAGGAACGGTTCGCATGACCGACCTCATTCGCAGCGCGGGCTTGAGCTGTTACCCGGAGGTCGCCCGGTCGGTCGGGCTCGACCCCAGACAGATGATGCGCAAGGTCAGGCTGCCGCTGGCCATCCTCGACAAGCCCGATACGCCCATTGCGGTCACAGCCTTACGTCGCCTGCTCGAATTGTCGGCAAAGGCGTCCGGCGCTGAAGACTTCGGCTTGCGGCTCGCCGAACGCGGCGGGCTGACCAATTTCGGTGCGGTCGGCCTGATCGTCCGTGAACAAGCGACCGTCGGCGAGGCGATCGAGGCGTTCTCCCGCTTCATCCATATCCATCATGACGGCATGCGGCTCGACGTCGCCCGCAACAAGCAGACCGTGACCATCACGCTGCATCTGCGCGGCCGGCAGCCGACTGCGCCGCGCCAGTCGATCGACATGGCTTTGGGCAGCGTCCACCGCATCATCCAATCGCTGTTCGGCAGTGATTGGCGGCCGCAGGAGGTGCGCCTGCACTACGCACCGCCGCACGACCGCAAGCGCTACCGCGACTTCTACGGCTGCCGCGTGACCTTCAATGCGGAAGACGATGCGATCCTGTTGTCGGCGCATGACATGGAGCGCCGGATCCCGAGCGCGCATCCGCTGATCGCGAGCTATCTGCGCAAGCGGATCGAGGCGATCGAAACACGACCGGCAAGCTGGGAGGAAAAGGTCGACGAGGTCGTGCGCACCCTGCTCGCCAGCGGCGACTGCTCGGTCGAGCGCGTGGCAGAGCATCTCGCCTGTACACGCCGCACCATCCACCGCCACCTTGCCGAAGCCGGCACCAGCTTCTCGGCGATCCTCGACGCGCAGCGCGCCGATCTGGTGATCCAACTGATCGACGACCCCGACCGGCCGTTGGCCGATATCGCCGTGCAGCTCGGCTTCTCCGCGCAAAGCGCCATGGCCCGCTGGTTCCGCGGTCGCTTCGGCTGCACCATCACGGCATGGCGCAAGGGCGTGCGGCCGCTGGCCAAGGCTGCCGGCGTGCGTTCTGCGACGGCGGCCTGAGCGGATGGGGGCAGCAGGACCCGGACGAGAGCGGCGCGGCAACGCCGCTCAAATCGCCCGCGCGAACATGCGAAAGCCGGGTGCTCCGATGAGCGCCTCGAAATCCGGGTCCCGCTTCTCCGCTGCAAAGACAAAACCGGCCTTGGCGTAGGCGCGCTCGGCTGGCTCATTGCCAATCAGGAATGATATCGTTGCCCGGGCAAATCCGGCCGCTCGCCCGGTATCCAGCGCGTGCGCAATCAACGCCTGCACCAGGCCGCGGCCGCGATAAGCGGGATCGGTCGCGACATGCTCGATCATCCAGTCGCCCTCGCCGCCCTGAACCCAGCACGCGCGCATATAGGCGCCACGTTGACGGATCGCTTCCAGTTCAGGCGCAGCAAGCCGGATTGCGGCTGCAACTTCCTCGATCGCGCGCCAAGCTGCCGGTCCCGTACCCGCTGCCGGCACAGCGCAGAGCGCGGCGCCCGGCCTGCCATCGACCTCCGCGACCAGGAATTGCGAGACATGCCACATCGACACCGCGCGTGCGACCGCGACGCACGCGATAAAATCGAGGCACTGTGCTTCTGGCCAGCCGAGCGCAACGTCGAACCAGCCGCGCGACCGATAGCCGCGCTGCGACGACAGGATGGTTCTTGCAATGAAAGCGGCGTCGTCGGGACGCGCTGACCGTATCGTCATGCGCGCCCCACTGCGAAGGTCTTACGTGTTCTTCAGCGCGACGCGGAATTCGGCTTCAGTCTTGGACTTGACCTCGTCGAGCGAGACGCCGTCGGCGAGCTCGATCAGTGCCATACCGCCGTCACCGTGCTTGTCGATGGTGAAGACAGCGAGATCGGTGACGACCATGTCGACCACGCGCTCGCCGGTCAGCGGCAAATTGCACTGCTTGAGCAGCTTGGCGCCGTCCTTGGCGGAATGCTCCATCACCACGACGACGCGCTTGACGCCGGCGACGAGATCCATCGCGCCGCCCATGCCCTTGACCATCTTGCCGGGGATCATCCAGTTGGCGAGATCGCCGTTCTGGGCCACCTGCATGGCGCCGAGGATCGAGAGATCCATGTGGCCGCCGCGGATCATGCCGAAGGAATCGGCCGAGGAGAAATACGAGGTCGTCGGCAATTCGCTCACGGTCTGCTTGCCGGCATTGATGAGATCGGCGTCCTCTTCGCCCTCATAGGGGAACGGGCCCATGCCGAGCATACCATTCTCGCTCTGGAGGCTGACGTCGACGCCATCAGGGATGTAGTTCGAGACCAGCGTCGGGATGCCGATGCCGAGATTGACGTAGTAGCCGTCACGCAATTCCTTCGCTGCGCGCGCGGCCATCTGTTCACGGGTCCAGGCCATCTTATTCTCCTGAAGTCTTATGTTTGCACATGATCTTGTCGGAAAACCGGTGCCCACTTTTCCGGATCATGCGCCTAAGCTGCCGTGCGCGGGCGGGTGTTGCGGAATTCGATGCGCTTTTTGGCCGTGCCAACCTCGACGATGCGCTTCACGAAAATGCCGGGCGTGTGGATGTGGTCGGGGTTGAGTTCACCGGCGGGAACCAGATGCTCGACCTCGGCCACCGTGACCTTGGCGGCGGTCGCCATCATCGGGTTAAAGTTGCGCGCGGTCTTGCGGTAAATCAAATTGCCGGCGGTGTCGCCCTTCCAGGCGTGGACGATGGCGAGGTCGGCGAACAGGCCACGCTCCATCAGGTACTTCTCGCCGTCGAACTCCTTCACTTCCTTGCCTTCGGCGATCAATGTGCCGACGCCGGTCTTGGTGTAGAAGGCGGGGATGCCAGCGCCGCCGGCGCGGATGCGCTCGGCCAGCGTGCCCTGCGGATTGAATTCGAGTTCCAGCTCGCCGGCGAGGAATTGCTGCGCGAACAGCTTGTTCTCGCCAACATAAGACGAGATCATCTTCTTGATCTGGCGGGTTTCCAAGAGGCGGCTGAGCCCGATGCCGTCGACGCCCGCATTGTTGGAAACCACCGTCAGGCCCTTGACGCCGGAGTCGCGGATTGCATCCGACAGCACCTCGGCGATGCCGCAGAGGCCGAAGCCGCCCGACATGATCATCATGTTGTCCTTGAGAACGCCCTCAAGCGCCGACTTGGCGTCGGGATAGACCTTGTTCATGCAAAAAACCCTCGACTGAGCCGTCAGCTTGCAGGCGTCGCGCCTTATTGGCGGCGATTATTAGGCGAAATCGTCCGAAGCCGTCAATGATACGGGGTTCTCCGCTCCGCGGCCCGGTGGTAGAAGCTGCCCACGCCGTGGGCAGAACCGTCCGCGGCCTTGAAAGCGACAAGAAAACCCATCAAGTTGCGGGGGTTGGGCGAGGGGCGCGCAGGTTT
Organism: Bradyrhizobium sp. LTSP849; assembly: GCF_000938255.1. GTDB lineage: Bacteria > Pseudomonadota > Alphaproteobacteria > Rhizobiales > Xanthobacteraceae > Bradyrhizobium. The sequence continues at coordinate 447,487 of NZ_JYMR01000052.1, forward strand.
TCCCGCCCCGCCCTCCTGGCTCCAACGACCAACCCGATCAGGACATGCCATTGACCATGCCCAAGGAATGAAGCGCCTCGGGACGCCGATCGCGGCGCTGCTCGGCGTCGTGCTGATCACCCTGATCGCGACCTCCTGGCTCATCAACCGCGACGCGCTGCGCAAGGCGGTGGAAACCCAGATCCGTGAGGTCACCGGGCTCGAGCTCAGTGTCGCCGGTGCGATCGACATCTCGGTGCTGCCGGCGAGCTATATCTCTTTTCACGACGTCGGCCTGAAGGGCGGCGGCACCAGTGATCCCGCGCTCCATGTCGACGTGCTCACGGCCAATCTCCGGCTGCTGCCGCTGCTGCTGCAACGGTTCGAGATCGCCGACCTGACGCTGTTGCGGCCGCACATTCATGTCAGCCTGAAGCCGGACGGCGAGAGCAACTGGACGCCCTTCATCCAGACCATCGCCCGCACCATGAAGCCCGGCGCCGACAGCCAGGTGTCGTTCTCCGAGATCAGGATCCAGGACGGCGTGCTCAATTACGAGGACGCCGCCACGCACGCGACCGAGCAGTTCGACGACATCGACCTCTCGCTGGCCTGGCCCTCGATCTCGCGCTCCTTTGCCGCGACCGGACAGTTCGACTGGCGCGGCGAGCGCGTCGACGGCTCGATCAGCTTTGCCGATTTCGTCGCCGCCCTCTCCGGCGACCGGTCCGGACTAAAGGCGCGGATCGCCAGCGCGCCGCTCAAGCTCGCTTTCGACGGCAGCGTCGCCAACCGCACCAGCCCGATGATGGAAGGCACGCTCACCATCGACAGCCCCTCCTTGCGCAACGCGCTGCGCTGGACCGGCCAGCCGCAGCCCGGCAGCGGCGGCTTCGGCCGCTTCGCACTGAAGGCGCGCGCCAACGTCGTGGGCGCCTCGATCGCGCTCACCAATGTCAATGTCGAGCTCGACGGCAACACCGCCGAGGGCGTGATGACCTATGCCAATAACGGCCGGCAGACGCTGCAAGCGACACTCGCCGCCGACGCGCTCGACTTCACGCCCTACATCTCGACCTTCCGTCTGCTCGCAAGCGGCGCGCGCGACTGGAACAGGCAGCTGTTCGATCTCAACGGGCTGTCGACCACCGACCTCGACATGCGCCTGTCGGCGGCGCGGCTGACGGTCGGGCCGACAAAGCTCGGCCGCACCGCAATCGGCGCCAATTTGCGCAACGGCACGCTGGCGCTCTCGGTCGGCGAAGCCCAGGTCTATGGCGGCATCGCCAAGGGCTCGTTCGGCATCGCGCGTTCCGACACTGTCGCCGACATCAAGGCACAATTCCAGTTCATCGATGTCGACCTCCAGGCCTGTGCCTCCGAACTGTTCGGCCTCAACAAGCTGTCCGGCCGCGGCAACATCAACGTGTCCCTCCTCGCCTCCGGCTCAAGCCCGTTCGGCCTGGTGCAATCGCTCGACGGCACCGCCACCGTGACCGGGCATGACGGCGCGATCGCGGGCTTCAATGCCGAACAGCTGCTGAAGCGGCTGGAGCGCCGACCGCTGTCCGGCGGCGGCAATTTCCGCAACGGCTCGACGCCTTACGACAACCTCACCATCGCGGTGAAATTCTCCGACGGGGTCGCCACCGCCGAGGACATCCGCATCGAAGGACCCGCGGCGAAGATCACGCTGACCGGCACCGCGTCGGTGCCGACGCGTGAATACGACATGAAGGGTGTGGCGAGCCTCAACACCACGTCCGGCTTTCAATTGCCGTTCATGGTGCAGGGTCCCTGGGACGATCCCCTGATCTTCCCCGACCCCGAAAGCCTGATCCGCCAGTCGCCTGCAGCGTCCCCCTTCCTCGACCTCCTGAAGCAGCGCATCACCGGCACCGGCAAGCGCCCCGCGCCGCCAGAATCGCCGACGGCGGAGAACGCCAAAGAGAACGCGAAGTCCAATTGAGGACAACCCCGATCGCGCGAATTGATCAGGGCGAATTGATGCGGCGATCGCATCGATACCCGCGTTAAGCATCCACCAGAGCCCGATACCCCACGACCTAGGTCTGACAACATGCCGCTAGATCGGATAGCGGCCATGCGCTAGTGTTTTGTCCGACCGGTTAAAACACCGGCGGCTTGAGGGAGAAAAACGTGAAATCCAAGGTTATTGGCGCAGTATCATTGGCGGTCGCTGCGGCCGGGCTGTTTGCAGCCGCTGCACCCGCATTTGCGCAGCAAAAGACGATTACGGTCTGGTGGGGCAAGGGCTTCTATCGCTCTGAAGACGACGCACTGCTCGACACGATCAAGAAGTTCGAAGCCAAGACCGGCATCAAGGTCGAATTGTCGCAGTACGCGATCCAGGACATGATTCCGAAGACGGTCGCCGCGCTCGATGCCGGCACCGTGCCCGATGTCGCCTACTCCGACACTTACGACGTCCAGGCGCAGGGCAAATGGGCCTATGAAGGCAAGCTCGAGGATCTCAATGATGTCATGGAGCCGATCAAGGATCGGTTCGCGCAAAACACGCTCGATGCATCGATCCTTTACAACGACGTCACCAAGAAGAAGGCTTACTACGGCTTCCCGCTGAAGCAGCAGAGCATGCATGTCGAGATCTGGAGCGACATGCTGGAAAAGGCCGGCTTCAAGATAAGCGACATCCCGACCGACTGGGAAGGCTACTGGACGTTCTGGTGCGACAAGGTGCAGCCGGGGATCCGCAAAGCCACCGGCCAGCGCATCTACGGCGTGGGCCAGCCGATGGGCGTGGAATCCACCGACGCCTTCCAGTCGTTCTACACCTTCATGGACGCCTATCACGTCAAGCTGGTCGACGACGACGGCAAGCTGCTGGTCGACGATCCCAAGGTGCGCGACGGCCTGATTCATGCGCTGAAGGACTACACCGATACCTATATCAAGGGCTGCACGCCGCCCTCCTCCACGACATGGAAGGATCCGGACAACAACGTCGCCTTCCACAACAAGACGATCGTGATGACCCACAATTTCACGATCTCGATCGCGGCGAAATGGTACGAGGACTCCCAGAACCAGGCGCTCACGCCCGAGCAGCGCGAAGCCGGCAAGAAGGCCTATGGAGAGGACATCGTCACCGCGTCCTTCCCGAAGGCACCGGATGGTTCGACCATCCGCTACCGCTCCGACGTCAAGACCGGGCTGGTCTTCACCGCGGCCAAGAACAAGGCCGAGGCCAAGCAGTTCATCAGCTTCCTGCTCCAGGAAGACAATGTCCGTCCCTATATCGAGGGCGCGCTCGGCCGCTGGTTCCCGGTAACCAAGGCGAGCCAGGAGAGCCCGTTCTGGCAGGCCGACAGGCACCGCAAAGCGGTCTACGCCCAGTTCACCGGCGGCACTGCGCCGTTCGACTTCACCAAGAACTGGAAGTTCACGATCCTGAACAACGAGAACGTCTGGGCCAAGGCGATGAACCGGGTTGTCAGCGAGAAGGTCCCGGTCGACAAGGCCGTCGACGAACTGATCGCCCGCATCAAGCAGGTCGCGGGTTAGACTCCATCCCTCCCTCTCCCCGTTCTTACGGGGAGAGGGAGAATACCAACACCGGCCGCCTCGTGCGGCCGGTAGCCCATTTAAAGAGTCCGAAGAATGGCGATCACGCTCTCTGACGATCACGCGATCCCCTCGCAGCCCTTGTCGCCGCGGCTGACCACGCCGCAGGTCTGGGGCATCGTGCTGATCGCGCCCTATCTGCTCGTCTTCCTCGCCTTCGTCGTCTATCCCGTCTGCTACGGGCTGTGGCTGGCGCGGGCCCCGTCGAACTATGTCGCACTCTACAACGATCCGATTTTCGCGCGCGCAGCGGTCAACACGCTGATCTTCCTGGTCATCGGCATCAACATCAAGATGCTGATCGCGCTGTTTTTGTCCGGCTTCTTCGCGCAGCAGCGCACCTGGATCAAATGGCTCTCGGTGATCTTCATCCTGCCCTGGGCGGTGCCGTCGATCCCGACCATCCTGTCGGTGCGCTTCATGCTCAATCCCGAATGGGGCATGGTCAACCACCTCATCTTCAACTTGACCGGCGACGACGGCCCGAACTGGCTGAATGACCCGACGGTCGCGCTGACCATGGCTATCGGCGTGCACATCTGGAAATCGCTGCCGTTCTGGACGCTGATCCTGATGACCGGCCGGCTCGCGATCGCGCAGGATTTGTTCGAGGCCGCCGAGGTCGACGGCGCCAGCTGGTGGCAGAAATTCCGCTACATCACCTGGCCGTCGCTGCAGACGCTCTACATCACCTGCTCGCTGCTCTCGATGATCTGGACGCTCGGGGACTTCAACAGCGTCTATCTGCTCACCGGCGGCGGTCCGGCCGACCTCACTCACGTGCTGTCGACCCTCGGCATCCGCTATCTCCGGCTCGACCAGCTCTCGCTCGCGATGGCCTCCATCGTCTGCGCGATACCGTTCGTCCTCCCGCTGATGTACTTCATGATGAAACGGCTGTCGCGATGAAGCTCCCTACCTTGCGCGAAGTCGCGACCGAAACGCGGCTGCTCCTGATCGGCATTCCCGTCTTCCTGTGGACGATGATACCGATCTACCACATGTTCCTGTTCGCGATCTCGCCGAAGGAGGACGCGTTCTCGGGCAAGCTGTGGCCCGATCATCCGACGCTCCACAACTTCGAGATCGTGTTCAAGCAGCAGCATTACTTCCTGCGCGACTTCTACGTGCAGTTCTGGAATTCGCTGGTGATCGCGGCAGCCGTCGGCGTGTTGACGCTGTTCATCGCGACCGCCGCCGCATTCTCGATCTCGCGGCTGCGCGTGCCCGGCGGGCGCATCGTGATGAATCTGGCGCTCTTCACCTATTTCATCCCCGCGGCGTTTCTCGCCGTGCCGATGTACCGCACCATGGGCAATTACGGCCTGCTCAACAATCACTGGGCGCTGATCCTGGCGATGGTGACGATCGCCTCGCCCTACGCAATCTGGGTGCTAAAGCAGGCTTCCGACAAGCTGCCGGTCGAGCTCGATGAGGCCGCCGTCATGGACGGCGCCACCACGCTCCAGATCTTCCGGCTGGTCTATTTGCCGCTGATGATGCCCTCGCTGGTCGCGATCGGCACCTATGCGGTGCTGCTCGCCTGGAACGAATATCTCTACGCGTTCCTGCTGCTCTCCAACGACCGCGAGATCACGCTTCCTGTGGCGCTCGGCAACTTCCTCGCCGCCGACGATTCGCCGTGGGAACTGCTGATGACGACCGGCTTCATCTACGCGCTGCCGCCGGCCGCGATCTACTACGCCTTCCGCCGCTACATGGTGGGCGGGCTCACGGCGGGTGCAGTGAAGTCCTGACGCCGAGGGGCGGATCGGGCGCAGCAAGCAAAGCGTTCGAGCAGGCTCGCGGACAATTGTCAGTTGTCCGCGTCTGCTCTAACCTGTGGTCCGCGATGCCAGCGGGCTCCTCATGCGCAGCAACGATGCACTCCACCTCGGCCTGATGCTGCTGGCGCTCGGAGCCGCCTATCTGGTCCCGTTCGAGCTGCTGCTGCTGGCCTATGTCGTGCTCGGCCCGGCGCATTATTTCACCGAGATCTCCTGGCTGCATGACCGCAGCTACTATCTGCCTCACCGCGGTATCGCGGCTGGGCTCGCGATCATCGCCGTGGTTGCGGCCTTGATCGACAACGCCTCCTGGTTCGGCTTCGCGATGTGGGGCGCGCTGATCGTCTGCGCCATGCTGGCGGCGACCACCTCGGCCATCGAAAGCATGCTGCTGTTCATGGTGGCGATCGCGCTGTCTGCGATCATGTATTCGAGCGGATCGTCGCTCGCCGTCATCGGCGTTCTGATCCCGACCCTGATCCACGTCTGCCTGTTCACGCTGATCTTCATGGTGCTCGGCGCCTACCGGTCCGGCAGCCGGGTACAGGCCGCACTGGTGGTCGTCTACCTGCTCGCGATCGCAACGATCCTGCTGCTGCCGCCGACAGCCGAAATCCGCATCGCAAGCTTCGCCCGCGTCGGGCAGGATTATTTCGGCAATGTCGGCCCGGCGCTGGGCCGGCTGTTCGGCATGCCCGGTCTCGTGCTCGACACCAGGCTGACGAGCCTGCTCGCCTTCGTCTACACCTATCACTACCTCAACTGGTTCATCAAAGCCGACGTGATCCGTTGGGCGGAGGTGCCGAAGGCACGGCTCGCAACCATGATTGCCGCCAGTGCCGCCTCCACCGCGCTGTATTTCTACGACTACGCGTTCGGCTTCACGTTCCTGCTGGCGCTGAGCCTGATCCACATCCTGCTCGAGTTTCCACTCAACGGCCTCGCGCTGCGGCAGCTCGGCGCCGCCGTCCAGGGCGCAGTGCGCGCGCGATATGCCGGGCCCGTCGCGACCTCCGCAACGCGGTCGCGCATGACCGGCGCAAAGGCGTCGAAACGGGTACCCCGGTCGCGCTGATTACCCCGCCTTGCGCACAGTCTGCAGAAACTCTGCGACGTCTTTCTTGAGCGCGCGTGCCTGATCTTGCAACGCCGAAGCCGCTGTGAGCGTCGCTTCAGCGCCGGCATCGGTCTCTCCGGCCACGGTGCGGACGTCGTCGACCTGGTCGGTCACGGCCGCCGTGCCGTTCGCTGCCTGCTCGACATTGCGGGCGATCTCGCTGGTTGCCGCGCCCTGCTCCTCGACGGCGGAGGCAATCGTCGTTGCGATCTCCGTCATCTCGGCGATGGTTTTACCGATCTGGCCGATCGCGGCGACGGACTGTCCGGTCGAGCCCTGGATCTCGGCGACGAGCCCTGCGATCTCCTCAGTGGCGCGCGCGGTCTGGGTTGCAAGGCTCTTCACTTCGTTTGCGACCACGGCAAAGCCCTTGCCGGCGTCGCCGGCTCGCGCCGATTCAATCGTGGCATTGAGAGCCAAGAGATTGGTCTGGCTTGCGATCGCCTGGATCAGTTGGACTACCGTGCCGATCCGCTCGGCGGAATCCGACAGCGCACGCATCAGCGTCTCGGTACGGGACGCCTCTTCCTTGGCCTTGTCCGACACCGATACGGAGCGCGAGACCTGGCTCGAAATCTCCTTGATGGAGGCGGCGAGTTGATGCGTCGCGGCCGCAACGGTCTGCACATTCGACGAAGCCTGGGCCGATGTCGCGGCGACCTGCTCGGCGAGCGAGCGACCGCGCTCGGCAACACGGGCGAGACTTTGGGCGCTCTGTCCCATCTCCTCGGCACGGCTTGAGACGCCGCCAATGACGCCCTCCATGCCACGATCGAAGCGATCGGCAAGTTGAGCCATCATCGATGCACGTTCGGTCTCGGCCGCGGCACGCTGCGCGGCAGCCTCCTGCTCCATGCGCCGGACGGTCTGTGCATTCTGGCGGAACACTTCGACCGCTCCGGCGATATGACCAATTTCGTCGCCGCGCTCGCCACCCGGGATCGCCTCATCGAGCTCGCCCGCCGCGAGGCTCTGCATGCGCAGGGTCATCTGGCCGATTGGCCGCGACACGCTGCGTCCGATCAGCCAGGCCAGCAATGCGCCCAGGACGAGTGCGGATGCGGCGACCGTGAACACGAGATTGCGGGTCTGATCGACCGATTCAGCCGTCAGCCGGCTCTGCTCGGTGCGCGTCGCGCCGAGGGCCCGGCTGATCTCAGCCGCCTTGGCATCGATCGCACCGCTGGATTTGACGAGATCGGCTTGCGCCTTGCGCAGCTCGCCTATCGCGGCAGACAGCTCCGTCAGCGTCGCCGATTGATCGGCGAGCACCTTCTTCAAGGCTGCGATCAGGCTCTTCAGTCGCGGCGCCTCGACATCGGCGATCTCTGCCTCGCTATCGGCAGCCGCGGCCAGCGCATAACCGATCGTCAGCGAAACGTCATCGGCGTCGACCTGGGCCTGGGTGATGGTGAAACGCAGCACCGCGACACGCATCGCATCCACCGTGCCGGCCAGACGCAGCGGCTGGAGCAGACGGTCGGGCTGGTTGGCGAGCGTCACATTGATCGCGCCGACGTCGAGGCCTGCCGAGGCGCCGAGCGCCTCGCCCTTGGTGCTCGCGTTGCGCAGACGATCGACGGCGCCGGCGACTGCCGTGAAGGATTTTCGATAGGTACCAAGCGCATCCACCAGCGCGCTTCGGCCCGCGGCAATAGCCGGCAGGCGCGCGAATTGCTGGTCGACCTGGTCAAAGGTCTGGCCAAAGCCGTCGATCGCCTTCGTGGCGCTATCGCGGTCGCCGAGATTGCGCGTACGGATGAATTTCTCGACAGCGACGTTCGACGAGAGCAGCGCGGCATGCACCCTTGCCATACCGGCATCACCATCAGCGCTGGTGACGAGCTCTCCGACGGTGCCGCCGATCTCGGACAGCCGCAGCACGGCGAGCAGCGCCAACACGCAGAGAAAGCCCAGGACCAGCGCGAAGCCGCCGAAGATGCGCGGGCGGATACCGATGCGCGACAGGAGCAATGACAGGTTCATGATGTTTCCAGGAGAATTACGGCGTAGCCCGGATCCGGGCGAGCAGATCCTTGCCGAAGCGCTTCTCGAATTCCGGCTCCAAGGGCTTCACGGCATCGATGAAGGGCTGGCGATCGACCTTCTCGATGATCTCCATGCCGGCCTTGCGCAGCTCCTCGAGCTTCTTCGTCTCGTCCGCGGCACCACTCTGCCAGGTCGCCTCCGCACCGGCCTTGGCTGCGGCAATGAGGGCGGCTTGGTCGGCGGGCTTAAGGGCCTGGAACACATCGCGATTGGCGACGAAGGCGATGGGGGCAAAGAAATGCCCGGTCAGGCTGGCATATTTTTGCACTTCTTCGAGATGGCTGGTGGCAATCGTCATGACCGGATTCTCTTGCCCGTCGATGCGGCCGTCCTTGAGTGCGGAATACACCAGCGTGAACTCCATCGGCACGACCTCGGCGCCCAGCGCCTTGAAGGTCATCTGATAGACCTCGTTCGGCAGGACGCGGATTTTCAACCCTTGGAGGTCCGCGGGCGAACGAATCGGCCGTTTCGAATTGGTGACGTTGCGAAAGCCCTGTTTGCCGATCGCGAGCAGCACCAATCCCTTATCGGCGAAAGGTTTGGCGAACAGAGCCCCGACCGGCCCGTCCGCGACCGCTTTGGCCTGCGCGGCATCGCGGAACAGGAACGGCACGTCGAAGACACCGAATTCCGGCACAGCGGAGCTGACGACCGAGCCAGACAGCGTCGCCATGTCGACCACACCATTACGCATAGCGGCAAGGAGCGCCGTCTCGCTGCCCAACGCGTTGCCGGCGCGTTCATCGACGATGATGCGGCCCTGTGCGATCTCGGCGAGCTTGCGGCGAAATTCGTCCGAGCCAATCTGCTGCGGCGACTGCGGCGAGCCGTTGTACAGCAGCGACACCATCTGCGTCGCGCCAACCGATGGCCGAACAGCGAAACAAAATAACGCCAGCGCAGTGCTGGCCACACCAATATAACGCCGCTTCATCGTCCCCACTTCCCCAAGCGATGCGACGATAACCAGATAAGCTATACGAACGGTTAACCTAGATACCCCGGAAGCCTCAATACGGGCGCCCCGGTCGCGCCGATCACTCCACTGCGCGTTTGCGTCGATATGCGATCAGCAATGCGATTGTCGAGCCGATGAAATAGCCGGCTGTCGCGCCGGAGATAGCACGGCCGACGATCAGCGCCAGCGCACGGTCGCTGGCGTCGATCGCGGAGATCACGCCGACGGCATATTGCAGGACAAACACGATGAGGTTGCGGACCAGGGCGAATGCGCTGCCCGGGCGGATGATTTGTCCGGTGGTGTGATCGACCTCAAACGGGCGCGGCGTCAGCACCCCAAGGGGAAACAGCGCCAAAGCCGCCACGATCCAGGCGACCAGCGGCCATGCGCCGTCCTGGTGCCCGAAGCCGATCCGCGAGATCCCCCAGACGATGAACACGACCGGGACGATCAGCGCACGCCAGATCGGCGTCGTACGCGGCTGCATCGCCTGGATGCCCTGCCAGACGAGATAGGCAAACAGGACGAAAACCCAGAGCGGCGTGTGGGTCAGGATCTGGTAGGCGAATGTCATAATCGCCCCCGATTCATAATGGCGCTGCGCTCTCGCCCTGCGAGCTCGATAGTTTTGAGGCAAGCGAGGCGACGACGATGACCATTGCGATCAGGCCGATCACCAGCGTGCAGATCGCGTTGATCTCGGGCTTCACGCCCAGCCGGACCTCCGAATAGATCCGGATCGGCAAGGTCGCCGAGCCCGGGCCGGTGGTGAAGCTCGCGATCACGAGATCGTCGAGCGACAGGGTGAAGGCGAGCATCCAGCCGGCGACGATTGCGGGCGCGATCAGCGGCAGCGTGACGGCCACGAACGCGCGAACCGGGTCGCAGCCGAGGTCCATCGCCGCCTCCTCCAGCGAGCGGTCGAGCGAGCCGAGGCGGGACTGTACGACCACGGCGACGAAGCACATCGTCAGCGTGGTGTGTGCGATCGTCACCGTCCAGAAGCCGCGCTCGGCGTTCAGCGCCACGAACAGCAGCAGCAGCGACAGGCCGGAGATCACCTCCGGCATCACCAGCGGCGCGTAGAGCATGCCCGAGAACAGCGTGCGGCCGCGGAATCGCTCGCCGCGCGACAACGCCACCGCTGCGAGCGTGCCGATCAGCGTGGCGATGCTCGCGGAGGAGACCGCGACCTTGAGGCTCATCCATGACGCCTCGATCATGGCGCGGTCGTTGAAGAACTCCTGGTACCAGCGCAGCGACCAGCCGCCCCACACCGTCACCAGCCGCGAGGCGTTGAAGGAATAGATGACGAGAATGAGGATCGGCAGATAGAGGAATGCCAGCCCCAGCGCCAGCGAAGCGACGTTGAAACGGGACAGGCGAGAGAATTTGCGCATCTCACCGCTCCTCCAGCTGCCGGCGCTGGAGCCGCTCGTAAAGCAAGAGCGGCAACAGCAGCACCACGAGCAGCACGATCGCCGCTGCGGAAGCGACAGGCCAATCCTTGTTGGTGAAGAATTCAAGCCACAGCGTCTGGCCTATCATCAGCGAATTGGAGCCGGCGAGAAGATCCGGAATCACGAACTCGCCGACGATCGGGATAAAGCAGAGCAGCACGCCGGCTCCGACGCCAGGCAGCGACAGCGGAAAGGTGATGAGCCAGAACACCTGCCAGGGCGGCGCACCGAGATCGGAAGCCGCCTCTTCCAGCACCGGCTCCATCTTGGCGAGCGTGGCATAGAGCGGCAGGATCATGAACGGCAGATAGGAATAGACGATGCCGAGATACATCGCGCTGTCGGTCGAGAGCCACACCACCGGCTGGCTGACCAGATGCAGCGCCAGCAGGATCTGATTGAGCAGGCCGTCGTGCTGGAGGATATTGATCCAGGCATAGATGCGGATCAGGAACGAGGTCCAGAACGGCACGATGACCAGCACCATCGCCACTGCCTGCCAGCGCCGCGGCAGCCGCGCCATGCCATAGGCGATGGGGTAGCCGATCAGGAGCAACAGCGTCGTCGCCGTGATCGCCACGGTGAGGCTGCGCACATAGGCGTAGACATAGAGGTCGTCGGAGGCGAGCAGCCTGAAATTGTCGAGAGACAGCGCGGCAAAGGCCACCCTGATCGCCGTCCATCCCGCCGTCAGGTCGAACACCGGCTCGTAAGGCGGCTGCGCGATCGCGGTCTGCGACAGGCTAATCTTCAGCACGAAGCCGAACGGCACCAGGAAGAACAGCACCATCCAGACATAAGGCGCGATGGCGGCGAAGCGCGCCGGTCGGGCAAAGATGCGGCGCGCGCTCATGACGGCAGCACCACGCAATCATCAGGCGTGAACCAGGCGACGACGTGCTGATTCAGACTATAGGCATCGACATCGAGGCGCGCGCTATTGGCCACCGAGGCCTGCACCATCCCGCCGGAATCGAGCTTCACCTTGTAGGTGGTGGTGCCGCCGAGATAGCAGATGTCCGCGACCACGCCCTCCAGCCGGTTGATCGCCGTTTCGTGACCGGCCTCGCTCACCGGGCCGCGGCGCGACAGCTTGATCTTCTCGGGGCGAATCGCGACCGAAAATTTTCCCGCGCCGACCGGCTCGCGCGGCTCGGCCACCACCAGCGCACCCGCGTCACGCGTGCCAATGACCAGACGATGACCGTCGCGTAATTTGGACTCGCCGTCGAACAGATTGATGTCGCCGACGAATTCCGCGATCCAGCGCGAGCGCGGCGCCTCGTAGAGCTCGCGCGGAGTTGCGACCTGGGCAAGCTTGCCGGCGTTCATCACGCCGATCCGGCTTGCCATCGTCATCGCCTCTTCCTGGTCGTGGGTGACGATGATGAAGGTCATGCCGAGCCGGCGCTGGAGCTCCATCAGCTCGCCTTGCGTGCTCTCGCGCAGCTTCTTGTCCAGCGCTGCGAGCGGCTCGTCGAGCAGCAACAGCTGTGGCCGGCGTGCCAGCGCACGGGCCAGCGCGACGCGCTGGCGCTGGCCGCCGGAGAGCTGGTCCGGCTTGCGCTTCTCCAGTCCTTCGAGCTTCACCAGCGCGACCATCTCCGCGACGCGAGTGGCGATTTCGACGCGCGCCATCCCGGTGCGCTTCAGGCCGAAGGCGATGTTGTCGCGCACTGACAAATGCGGAAACAGCGCATAGTTCTGGAACATCATGTTGATCGGGCGCTCATGCGGCAGCGCCTGTGCGATGTCCTTGCCGCCGAGCAGGATGCGCCCCTCGTCCGGCGCCTCGAAGCCGGCGAGCATGCGCAGCAGCGTGGTTTTGCCGCAACCGCTCGGACCCAACAGCGCAAAGAACTCGCCGGCCTTGATGTCCAGCGACACGCCGTCCACCGCGCGGAACGTCCCAAACGTCTTCGCCACACCCTCGATGCGCAGCAGCGGCTGGTCGGCCGCCGGATGCGCGTCTCCGCCGGCCGTATCGACCGCGCCGTCCGTCTTAGGCAACTCTCCAGCCATATTCCCTGCCAACCCCAATGCCGCCGCACGCTAGCGGCGGATCGGCCTTTGCTCAACCGGTTCGAGACGGATCGTCCCAGATTGGCCTTCGTACCGGACATCAAAAAGCGTATAATCGCGACATGACCAAGTTGCTCGACCAGGCGCTGGAAATTACACGCAGTCTGCCTTCGGACGCGCAGGATGACATTGCACGGATCGTGTTGCAGCTCGCCGGCGCAGAAGCGGCCACTGTCATCCTCTCGGATGACGAGAGGTCTGCAATTGCAGCATCCAAACAGGCAGCTGCACGAGGCGAATTCGCGACCGAGGCTCAAGTCCGGGCGACTTGGCGCTGATCCTTAAATCACATCCGCCATGAATGCGGCCAGCGCGTCGCGGTCCGCCGCAGGCATCGTCAACCCGAGCTTGGAGCGGCGCCACAGGATATCGTCCGGAAAGCGCGCCCATTCGTGGCTCATCAGATAACGCGCCTCGGCGCCGGTGAGCTCGGGGCCGAAGGCCGGGCCAAGCTCGTCACGTGTCTTCGCCTCGCCGAGCACAGCCGATAGCCGCGAGCCATAGGCCGCGACCAGCCGCTGGGCCTGCGTCTCCGCGAGAAAGCGCCAACGGTCGCGCGCGAGGTCGACCTCGGTCTCGAAACGATCCCAGGCAAAATCTCCGCCGGGCAACGCGGCGCCTGCCGTCCAGCGCGGCGACATCGGATAAAACGGCGTCAGCCGCGTCACTGCCTGCTCCGCGCGCAGGCGCGATGTGGTGACGTCGCCGCCGAACATCGTGAGCAGCGGCGCCTTGCGCCGTCGCGCGTGGAACAGCGTTGTCCCGTCGCGTCGTCGCGCGGATGCCGGCGTCAGATTGACGCCGGAGACCGTCCGCACCACATCCGTCGGCGCGACGCGCTCGCGAAAATAACGGCTCGCCGCCTCGCAGAGATAGCTGACATCGGCACCCGGTATCGCGACGATCGCGGGATCGCCCGTGAAGGCGTGCGTGATCGTACCTATCAACGTGAAGTCGCGCTCGAAGGGGCTCGCGAAGATCAGCCGCCCATCATTGTTCTGGAAGACATAGACGTTGTCAGATTCGAACAGCCGCGGCACGATGATCTGGCTCATCTGCATGGCCGCCATGGCGGGTTGCGGCTGCCGCAGCACGGTGTCCGCGACCATCGAGGTCCAGCCGCCGGTGGCATTGGCCAGCGCGCGCGTGGTGATCACCCGGCGATGACCGCGATCGATCACCGCTAGCCGCCAGATATCGGCCCTGTCGGCGCGCACGCAGCGTGCCCCGGTCCGGATCTCGGCGCCGTGCTCAGTGGCGTCCAGCGCCGTGAGCACCACCAGGCGGGAATCGTCGACGACGCAGTCGGCATATTCGAAGGCGATGCCGAACGGACGCTTCAGGGCATTGCCGACCGGATGATGCGTGATGTCGAGTGTGGCCGATCCCGGCAGGCCGCTCCGGCTCGCGAGGCTGTCATAGACGAACAGGCCGGCACGCAGCAGCCAGGGCGGACGTTCGTCGGAATGGGCGGGGATCACGAAACGCATCGGCCGGACCAGATGCGGCGCGATCCGGAGCCAGGTCCGGCGCTCGGAGAGCGCCCGGCGCACGCGCCAGAAGCCGCGCCGCTCCAGCACCGACAGATCGCCGTGGATCAACCGCGGCGTCGCCGACGAAGCAGCACCGCCAAGATCGCCCTGCTCGATCAAAATCACCCGGAGGCCGCGGCCCGCAGCATCGCGTGCGAGGCTGACACCGTTCAGGCCGCCGCCGATAATCGCGAGGTCGTAATCCGCCATGAAGCCGTCGAGAAGGAGCGAGATAAGCTCCCGCCATCACTAGAGCCATTTCCATTCCGATGAAATCGGAACGGGGCTCTGGATTCTTGTTTTGACGGGTTTTCTTTAGGCGAACCGGGATCCACTTCGCTCGAAAACGCTCTAGCCGGTCTTGAGCGCAAGCTCCATGGCCTCGGTACGGCCGACGAGGCCGGCATATTGCCCGATCGGCAGCGGCTTGCCGAGCAGATAGCCCTGCACGCCGTCGCAGCCTTCCTTGGCAAGGAAGGTGAGCTGCTCGACGGTCTCGACGCCCTCGGCGATGATCGACATTTCCAGGCCGTGGCCGAGATCGATCACGGCGCAGACGATCGCCGCCGATTGCGGGTTGCGGCCAAGATTCATGATGAAGGCGCGGTCGATCTTGATCTTGTCGAACGGGAACGCTTGGAGATAGCTCAGCGAGGAGTAGCCACTGCCGAAATCGTCCATGGAGATGCGCACGCCGAGCGCCTTCAGCCGGCGCAGCAGCGCCAGGCCGCGATCGAAATCCTCGATCAGGACGCCCTCGGTGATTTCGAGCTCGAGCCGGCCGGGCGCAAGCCCGGTCTCGAGCAGGATGGAATGCACCAGCCCGACCAGGTCGCCGTGCATGAATTGCGCCGGCGATAGATTGACCGCGACCTGGAGCGGTTTCGGCCACGACGCCGCCTCGCGGCAGGCCTGGCGCAAGATCCATTCGCCCATCTCGACGATCAGGCCGCTTTCCTCCGCGATCGGGATGAATTCGGCCGGCGAGACCTGGCCACGCACCGGATGCGCCCAGCGCGCCAGCGCCTCGAAGCCGATGATCTCGCTCTCGGCGACGCTGTGGCGCGCGATGCCCTGCGGCTGGAACGCGAGCGACAGCTCGCCATTCTTGATCGCCTTCGAGAGGTCCTGATGCAGCACGCGGCGGTCGCGGATCTGCTGGTCCATCTCCGGCTGGTAGAGGCTGATCGTGCCGCGCGACTTCTGCTTGGCGCGGAACAGCGCGGCGCCGGCATTGGCGAGCAGCGAGGCACCGTCTGCGCCATTATGCGGGAAGATCGACATGCCGGTGGTGACGCCGGCGCGCACCGCACGGCCGTCGATCTGGAATTCCTGGGCGATGGCGTCGCCAAGCTGCTGCGCCAGCGCGAGGCCCGCCTCAGGCTGCTTGCCGTCGATGATCAGGCCGAACTCGTCGCCGGAGAGGCGCGCCACCACGCCGCCGCGTGCGGCGTCCTGGAGCCGCTGGGCCACCTCAACGAGGAGCTTGTCGCCGAGCGCATGACCGAAGACGTCATTGACCTCCTTCAACCCGTCGAGATCGATGCAGAGGACGGCGAACTCCTCGTCGGTGCCCTCGCAGGCCTCGATCATCTGGGTCAGCGCCTGAAGGAAGGCGGCGCGGTTCGGCAGGTCGGTGAGGCCGTCATGATAGGCCATGTGCGCCATGCGCGACTCGGTCTGCCGCCGGTCGGTGACGTCCTCGTGGGTCTTGATCAGATATTGCGGCTCGCCGGCATCGTTCAGCACGGTGGCGCGGCGGGTGAGGAACAGTCGCAGCCCATCCTTGGTGGAGATCGGATGTTCCTCGGTGACCATCCCACGCTTCTTGATCGCGGCCTCGTCGCGCGCGATGATCAGCTTTGCTTCCTTGGGATTGAAGATGTCGGACGCGGTCAGTCCGGTGGCTTCCTCGCGCCTGCGGTTGAGGATCGTTTCCGCGCTGCGATTGGCAAGCAGATAACGGCCATCCTTGACCTGCTCCACGATCAGCGCCACCGGGATGTTGTCGACCACCAGCTCGAGGAATTTCTTGGTGCTCTCGAGCTCCTGCGAGAGCGAGCGGCGATCGGTGATGTCCTCGAACAGGAGCAGCAGAAATTCGGGCCGGTTGCTTTCGTTGCGGACCACGATCCGGATCGAGGCGACCATGCGGCGCGTCCCGCCGAGCTCGACCTCGAATTCATTGCGATACTGGCCGGCTGGCGCCACGAGCGCAGACCGGTCGGCAGCCTCGATGCTCGCCGCCGTGGCGAGCGGGAACAGCTCCCGCGCGTTCTTGCCGACGGCATGGTCCCGCGAGAAACCCCAGAAGCGCTCATAGGCGCTGTTGGCGAAGATGTAACGGCCATCCTCGATGGTCTTGGCGGCGACGCAGCCCGGCACGTTGTCCAGCACCGATTCCAGGAACTGCTTGGTGGAGGCGAGCTGTCGCGACAGCCTGCGCTGCTCGCTGACGTCAAGATGGGTGGTCACTGAACCGCCGTTGGGCAGCACGAAATGCTTCACCATGATGGCCCGCCCGTCCGGCAGTTCGGTGATCAGGCCGTTGGGGCTTGCCGCCTTCTCGTAAAAGTCGTCGTTGGAGACACCACCGATGACCCCGCGCTTGCGCCGGAGCTCCAGGATGTCATAGCCGTTCATGTTGGCCCAGAGATCCGACCGCGACAGCCCGTAGATCTCGAGATAGCGGTCGTTGCAGAAGATGATGCTCCGCTGCGCATCCGTCATCATCACGCCCTGGTTGAGATTGTTCATGGCGGAGGAGACAAAGGCGTTGCGCCGCAACTGGGACCGCTTGGCGCGGCGCAACGCGGAATGAATCCACAGCGCGACAGCGGCCAGAAGCGAACACACGACAATGCCGCCGATCAGGCCTTCCCAGACCAGGCTGGGATCGAGCCCGTCCAGATAGGCGCTCGGGGCAAATTGTTCGGACAACGCATAGGCGCGCGCGGGCGTGATCGCGGCGCCCAGGCACACGACGGCCTGCACAGCAATCAGAACAGTGCTGCCAGCGTGCCAGTTCTTCTCAGCCATCAGCCACCCGCGATTTCAACTGCGGATTGTCTGGCTTCACGGGTTTGGATCGGGTAAACGCCTGTACGCCCAACAGAAAAATGTGTCCCGAAATACGGCAATTGCCCTGACATGATAAACGCTTCGTTAATGGAGAACGGCTTCAAAGCGCATTTCCGGGGCAGACCGGCTCCATCGGCACCTTCAGCGAGAATTCTGCACAACCATGGATAGGGTCGATAGCGTCGTCATCGGAGCCGGCGTGGTCGGGCTCGCGGTGGCCCGGAAGCTTGCCCAGGCCGGGCACGAGGTGATCGTGCTCGAAGAAGCCGAGGCCATCGGCACCGTCACCTCCTCGCGCAACAGCGAGGTGATCCATGCCGGGATCTACTACCGCGCCGGAAGCTGGATGGCGCGCATGTGCGTCAGCGGCAAGCACGCGCTCTACCGCTACTGCGGCGAACGCGGTATCCCGCACAAGAATTGCGGCAAGCTGATCGTCGCGACCAGCGCGAAAGAGACCGAGAAGCTGCAATCGATCAAGGCGCATGCCGAGGCCAATGGCGTGCTCGACATGCAATTGCTCTCGGGGGACGCCGCGCGCGCGCTGGAGCCGGCGCTTGCCTGTGACGCCGCACTGCTCTCGCCGTCGACGGGCATCATCGACAGCCATGCCTACATGCTCTCGCTGCGCGGCGAGGCCGAGGCGGCAGGCGCGGCTTTTGCGTTTCACACGCCCCTGATCCGCGCCAAGGTCGCGGGCGGCGTCATCGAGATCGACGCCGGCGGCGAAGCGCCGATGACGCTGCAATGCAGCCTGCTCGTCAACGCCGCCGGGCTTTCGGCGACGACCGTCGCGCGCCACATCGACGGCATGCCGCTGGATCGGATTCCACCGGCCTATCTCGCCAAGGGCAATTACTTCAGTTGCAACGCGAGAGCGCCGTTCTCGCACCTGATCTATCCGGTGCCCGAGCCCGGCGGGCTCGGCGTGCATCTGACGCTGGACATGGCGGGTCAGGCGCGTTTCGGTCCCGACGTCGAGTGGATCGAGACGATCGACTATGAGGTCGATCCGTCGCGCGCCGAGCGCTTCTATCCGGCGATCCGCAAATACTGGCCGACGCTGCCCGATGGCGCGCTGATGCCGAGCTATTCAGGCATTCGCCCGAAGATCGTGCCGCCCGCTGTCGCCACGCAGGATTTTCTGATGCAGGGTCCGCGCGACCACGGCGTCGAGGGCCTGGTCAATCTGTTCGGCATCGAATCGCCGGGATTGACGTCGTCGCTTGCAATCGCGGACCACGTCGCCGAGCTCGCAGGACTCTAAACGCCGCAAACGCCGCGCAACGATGATTGCGCAACGCGCACCTTACAGCAGGGATGAGCGCAAGAACTCCCATCCCTGCGTGAAAGGGTACGATCAAACTCTACGCTGTTACGGGGGTTACTAGTGAAGCGTGTCGCCGGTGTGCTTCAGTCGCTCGATCTGGTCCTTGACCATCAACTTCCGGCGCTTCAACTCAACAATTTGCAGGTCGTCTGTTGAAAGGTGCACGAGAGCGTCGTGCAATTCGTTTTCGAGAGTCTTATGCTTCCGTTCCAATTCAACCAGATGTGCCTGAATTGTCATTCGAAACCTCCTCGGTAGGGGTGAACCTTGGATTCGATCCGGACGAGCAAGTGTACATCACCGATTCGTTCTGTCGATGGGTATCCGTCGTCGCAATGTCATTTTTGAAAATTCATATGTAACGAAGCGTGAGTAAGGAACCACGCGGCGAAAAATCCATGATATCAATGCACTTGCGCAAGCCGTGTTAAACGATCCACCGAAATATCTTGCGAGAGAACGGTACCCGACGACCCAGATCGCTTGCGATCACGACGCGCAAGGACGATAATTTCCACAGGGCATCCACAGCCTTAATCTCAAGCTTATCGGTTTTCGGCCACCGCAGACATGACCAATGAAGACGAGCGCGAGCTCGAAGCCGAACTCGCCCGGTTGCACCAGGAACACCGAGATCTCGATGCGGCGATCGATGCACTGCATCAATCGCCCGCCCCCGACCTGTTGCGGTTACAGCGGTTGAAGAAACGCAAGCTGTTGTTGCGCGACCGTATCGCCTTCATTGAAGACCAGATCACGCCTGACATCATCGCCTGATCCACAGCCGTCGCGTTGCGACGAAGCTGCGGCATTTGAATCCGCTTGACTCAATCAGAACAAAGAGGGAACATTTGGACCCAACCGGCCCAGGAAAACGCAGATGTCAGCAACCGCCCTCTTCGACAACAGCCACTATGAACAGGCCTGCGATCAGGCCATCGCGATGTGCGACGGCAATCTGCGCAGCACCATCAAGGCGCTGATCATGGCCAATGAATATCTGGAAGCCGAGCTCGAGGAATTGCAGGCGGCGATCTCGGCCGGCTGCATTCCGGAGACTTCACGCAGCAAGGCGCGGAGCAGCGCCGCTTAACTCCACCATCCCTGGAGCAACGCCATGTCCGATGTGACCTATTACGTTGCAATGCCCTTTCTGATCGATGCCGACGGATCGCCTGTCGCCGGCGCGGCCGAGGAATGTCAGTCCTCAACGGCCGCGCTGCGGCGCGCCGAGATTTTGTCCCGCGGAGCCGGCTGCATCGGCGCGGTCGCGTTCAGCCGCAGCGGCGATCCTATGACCGGCGAATTCGGCGACGCAACGTTGCTACGCAAATTCGGCAGCGTGCCGGAAGATCTGGCCACCCTCTAAGTTCAACTGCTCACAAGTCTGATCCGCGGCTCGTGCCGGCGGTGCGCCTTGCGCACATACATGGCAGCATCGGCCTCTTCCAGCGCGCGGGCTGCATCGGATTGCGGGCCGAGCAGCGCAACACCAGCAGAGGCGCCCGCCGTCACATGCTGGCCGCGAAAGACGAACGACAATTCGTCGACCGCCTGCTCGAAGATAACGGCCTTCGCCTTGGCGTCGGTCTCGCTGAGATTCCACAACAGCAACGCAAATTCGTCGCCGCCGAGCCGGCCGACCACATCGGACGCGCGGATCTGCCGCGTCAGCGTGGTCGCGATCGCTTTGAGCACCTCATCGCCGGCGCCATGGCCAAAGGAATCGTTGATCGGCTTCAGCCGGTCGACGTCGAGCACGATCAGTGCACCGCTGGCACGGTAGCGCTTCATGTAGGCGATGGCGCGCTGAAGCTCGCGCTCGAAACCGCGCCGGTTCGGAATATCCAGCAGGAAGTCGGTGTCGGCCGCCGCTTCGAGTTCCGAGACGCGCCGCAGCGCCCCTTTGAGCTTGGTCCGCAGGCCACGGATGGTCGCCTTGATCGCTTCCTTGCCGCCGTCATCGGCGGACGCGCGGCGCCGCGCCGGCGCGGAACGCTTGGGTGCAGCTTTGGCTTGGCTCCCGCTGGTCGTCCGGCCCTTTTTGGCCTTCGCGGCGGTCGCCCTTTTTGGTTTCCTCATGGGCATCCTGCTCAATGAAGGCTTGCGGGGATTCACCAAGACAGGATAGTCCATTCCCTTCTCCTTGCCACCGCCTTGCGATCCGCCGGCCGGAACCGTTAATCTGGCCTATGTTTCTGTTTTCCCGAGCACAATTGACGACATGACAGCGCCGATCGCCATCATCATGGGAAGCCAGTCGGACTGGGACACCATGCGGCATGCCGCCGACACGCTTGCAGCGCTCGGCGTCGCCTGTGAATCCCGCATCGTCTCGGCGCACCGGACCCCAGACCGGCTGTTTGCCTTCGCCAAGGGCGCCAAGGCGGCCGGTTTCAAGGTCATTATCGCCGGCGCCGGCGGCGCCGCGCATCTGCCCGGCATGGCCGCGGCACTGACGGAACTGCCAGTGTTCGGCGTGCCTGTCGAATCCAGGACGCTCAAGGGCATTGATTCGCTCTATTCGATCGTCCAGATGCCAGCCGGCATCCCGGTAGGCACTCTGGCGATCGGCAAGGCCGGCGCGATCAACGCGGCGCTGCTTGCAGCAGCCGTACTGGCGCTGTCCGATCCGGCTCTGTCCGACCGCCTCGCCGCCTGGCGCAAGGCGCAGACCGAGGCGGTCGCCGAGCGCCCGGAGGATAAGGCGTGACTGACTCGAAGCAGGTGAAGCTGAAGCCCGGCGACACCATCGGAATCCTCGGCGGCGGCCAATTGGGCCGGATGCTGGCAATGGCCGCGGCACGGCTCGGCCTGCGCTGCCAGGTGTTCTCGCCCGATCCGGATTCGCCGGCCTTCGACGTCGTGCTGAACGCGACCTGCGCGGAATATGCCGATGTCGAGGCGCTGGAGCTGTTCGCCAACGACGTCGACGTCATCACCTACGAATTCGAGAACGTGCCGTCTGCCGCCGCGATGGTGCTGGACGCGCGCCGCCCGGTGCTGCCCAATCGCAAGATCCTGGAGACCACCCAGGACCGGCTTGCCGAAAAGGATTTTGTGACGCGCCTCGGCATCCGCACGGCCGCCTATGCCGACGTCACCTCGGTTGCTTCGTTGCGCGAGGCGATCGTTAAAATCGGCCTTCCCGCCGTGCTGAAGACCCGCCGCTTCGGCTATGACGGCAAGGGCCAGGCCATCATCCGCGAGGGCGACGACATCGCGAAAGTATGGACCAGCCTCGCCACCAAATCGGCGATCCTGGAAGCCTTCGTGCCGTTCGAGCGCGAGATCTCCGTGATCGCCGCGCGCTCGGCCACAGGCCAGGTCGAATGCTTCGACGTCACCGAGAACGAGCACCGCGACCATATTCTGAAGATATCCCGTGCGCCCGCGCAGATTCCGGACGCGCTCGCCGAAGAGGCGCGCAGCATCGCCGGCAAGATCGCAACTGCGCTCGATTATGTCGGCGTGCTGGCCGTGGAGATGTTCGTGCTCGCCAACGGCACCGGACCAAAGGTGCTGGTCAACGAGATCGCACCGCGCGTGCACAATTCCGGCCACTGGACGCTCGACGGCGCGTCCGTCTCGCAGTTCGAGCAGCATATCCGCGCCATCGCCGGCTGGCCGCTCGGCAAGCCCGTGCGCCACGGCGAAATCGTCACCATGACCAATCTGATCGGCGACGAGATCAACGATTACGAGACATGGCTGAGCGTGCCGGGCGCAACCGTGCACATCTACGGCAAGGGCGCACCGCGCCCCGGCCGCAAGATGGGCCATGTCACCGAA
This sequence comes from Bradyrhizobium sp. LTSP849, assembly GCF_000938255.1. Lineage (GTDB taxonomy): Bacteria > Pseudomonadota > Alphaproteobacteria > Rhizobiales > Xanthobacteraceae > Bradyrhizobium. The sequence continues at coordinate 470,266 of NZ_JYMR01000052.1, forward strand.
GTCAGGCCTTCGAAAGGCAAGTGAGGGGACCGCGGCAAATGCCGCGATCCCGCTCGCCGATCATGCCTTCTTCGCGCCCGCGACGACGCCCGTGGGCTCCTCGCTGAGCCAGCGATAGATCACCCCGCCCAGCGCGCCGCCGATCAAGGGCGCGACCCAGAACAGCCAGAGCTGCGCCAGTGCCCAGCCGCCGACGAACAGCGCGGGTCCGGTGCTGCGCGCTGGATTCACCGACGTGTTGGTGACGGGGATGCTGACGAGATGGATCATCACCAGCGCAAGCCCGATCGCGAGCGGTGCAAAGCCTGCAGGCGCGCGGCCATGGGTCGAGCCCATGATGACGAACAGGAACATCATGGTCATCACCACCTCGGTAATGAAGCACACGACCATGCTGTACTGGCCGGGCGAATGCGCGTCATAGCCGTTGGAGGCAAAGCCCTTGGTGACATCGAAACCCGGGGCGCCGCTTGCGATCACATAGAGCAACTGGGCGGCCACGATCGCACCGCAGACCTGCGCGATCACGTAAGGCAGGATCTGACCTGCCGGAAAACGCCCGCCGGCGGCAAGCCCGACCGTGACGGCGGGGTTGAGGTGGCAGCCCGAGATGTGGCCGATCGCGTAAGCCATGGTGACGACGCTCAAGCCGAAGGCCAGGGATACGCCGACCAGGCCGATGCCGACCTGCGGAAAGCCGGCCGCGATCACCGCGCTGCCGCAGCCTGCGAATGTGAGCCAGAACGTGCCGATGGCCTCGGCGGCATATTTCTTCATATCCATGTGGCGTCTCCCCTGATTTCAAGATCTCCGGATCAACCTCCGGAAAAACGGCCCGTCTTTTGGCGCCAAATCACCCAAATTAGGACCGCACAGGGGAGTTTTCGCCCCATTTAATGGCTGAACTTGGCCCGAAAGGCCGCCTCACAGGTGGACATGTCAGGTTTTGTCTGATACATCCGCGCCCTCAAGGTTAAGGGCCGGGCGTTTAGCCATCCCCTTAGACTTACCAGAATTCAAATCCGATCCACTGAAGAGGATGCCGCGTGCAGGTTCTCGTTCGCGATAACAATGTCGACCAAGCTCTCAAGGCGCTGAAGAAGAAGATGCAGCGCGAGGGCATTTTCCGCGAGATGAAGCTCCGCGGCCATTACGAAAAGCCCTCTGAGAAGAAGGCCCGCGAAAAGGCCGAAGCCGTGCGCCGTGCGCGCAAGCTGGCCCGCAAGAAGCTCCAGCGCGAAGGCCTGCTGCCGATGAAGCCGAAGCCGGTGTTCGGCGCCGGTCCGGGCGGTGATCGCGGCGGTCGTGGCGGCCCGGGTGCGGGCGCAGGTGCAGGTCCGCGCGGTCCGCGCTGATTTTGCCGAAGCTGCAGCACTGAGTTTTCCAAGAGTTTAGTTTTCAATGACGCGGGCCCTGGGCCCGCGTTATTATTTTGTAGCGGTGCCTTTCTGGGACGGGGCACTACAGATGCGGCACCAGCGCGCGAGCGAACCGTAGATGGCCGACCCTTTCCCCCAGCCCGGCCTTGCACGGTCAGCTCGACCGTGCCGACGCCCGCTCGCTTTGGCGTTGATGGCGATCGCATTGTCCGGCTGTTCCTTCGACATGAGCTCGCTGATGCCCGAGAAGGACAAGCCACGGGAAGAGGCCAAGCCGATCGCCGCCGAGAGCGCTGTCAGCGCCGGGAACGTCAGCGAAGCACAGATCCACACGGCCAAAGCCCAGACCCTGGCAAAGTCAGGGGACACCACCGCGGCGCTCGACGAGTTCAATCGCGCCGTCGCGCTCGATCCCTACAATGCACAGGCCCTCTATGGCCGCGCCTTGATCTACCAGGGCACCAACGACCACGATTCCGCGATCGCCGATTTCGGCGCCGCGAGCGGGCTCAATCCCCAGAAGGCCGAACCGCTGCTCGGCCGCGCCATCAGCTATCTCGCCACCGGCAAGGTCAAGGAGGCGGCAGCCGATCTCGATGAGGCCTCCGAAGCCGATCCGCACAACGCCCAGGTCTGGACGGCGCGGGGGCAGGCCTATGAGCGGCTGGGCGACAAGACCAAGGCGGCTGCGTCCTACACCAAGGCCGTCTCGCTTCGCCCACGCGACGATGCCGCCCGCAGCGGTCTTGCCCGGGTCGGCGGCTGAGAGATTTGGTGCAATGCAGGCGCCGTCTTAATCGGCGGTCGCGCTCTTGGGCAGGACGGCGTGGAACATCGACTTGACGCCGGACAACATCTCGTCGGCGACATTGGTCTTCTTCGGCCGCGGCATGGGTCCGTCTGCGTCAGCGCGCAGATCGAGCGGCGGTGCAATCACCGGGACCGGAATATCGGCCGGCGGCGTCAGCCGGTTCGGGTCGTCATTGCCGACCGAGGCCGTGTAAGGCGGGTTCGCAGGCGTCTCGACAGACGGGGTCGACACCGTGATCGGCGGCGGCAACGGGCGCACGGCCGAGGGCATAGCGGTCACGACGCGCGGAGCGTCCTGAGCACGCGGCGCTTCGGGCGCGCGAGCGGCCTCCTGCGGCGCAGCTTCAGCCGGCTTCTCGGCCGCCTTGCTCTCAGGGAACTTACGCAGGCGCTCGATCGCGGCGCGCGCCAGATCGTTGGCATCGGGGCTCGCGGCCGCAGGCGCGGCGGACGGAGCCGAATTGGCCTCCACCACGGGAACGCTGGCGGGAGCGGTAACGGCCGGGGTGGACGCTGGCGTGGACTTGGCGACGGCTTTCTCACGCGCCGAGGACCGACTGCGCGGGCTAGCGGGAGCGGCATCGGCCGGTGCCGCGTCCGCAGCCTTGACGTCCGCGGCCTTGGTCTCAGCGCCCGGCTGGTCGACCGGCTTATCGGCAGGCTTCTCGACCGCCGCCTTGTCCGTCACGTTCTTCTCGGAAATGCCTTTGGCCTTGACGCCGGGTGCCGGGAGGTTGGCGACATCGGCGGGCTTGCCGTTCTTGCCGGCTTGGGCAGGCGCCACCAACGCGGCTGGCGTATCCGCCGCCGGCCTGGCGTTGATGTAGTGATTAACGATGTAGGCCCCGATGATCGTGGCGAGCACCGAGGGGAAGATATCCATCGAGATTTTAGCGATGTATTTCAGCATTTCTCGGCCACTCCCCGCGCGATCTGATGCGGGAACTTTGAGGCATAGTAAGGGATCAACTGCGACGGATCGATGGCAATTGGTAACGTCAGCCCAAGGCGTCACGCAAGGCTTCAACTAGGGCTTCAGCTCGATCTCAAGGAACACGATCTCGGTTGAGGTTTCGTTAAGCACATCATGTTGGACGCCGGCCTTGCGAAAATAGGATTTCCCGGCCGCAAGCTGCGCCTTGGAGCGCTCACCATTGGGCGCCACGATGGTCATTTCGCCGGCGGCCACGGGAACGATCACGTAGTCCATCCCGTGGGTGTGATGCCCGGTGGCGCTGCCCGGGGCGAGCCGCCATTCGGTCACCCGGACTTCTTCGTTGTCGATTTGAACCTCGGACTGGGCGGCGAGCATCGGAACCTCTTCTAGGGAACAAAGACCATAAACACGAAGACCGCGAATACCACCATATGGACCAGTCCGAACAGGATGTTCGTCCTGCCGGTTCCGAAGGTCAGCATGCTCAGCAGGAATGTCAGGAACATCAGCGTGGTGTTCTGGGGATTGAGGCCCAGCAGCAGCTCCTTGTCGAGCACATAGGAGGCCAGCCCGACCGCTGGTATCGTCAGCCCGATCGTCGCAATCGAAGACCCGAGCGCCAGATTGATGCTCTTCTGGAGGTCATTCTTGCGCGCGGCCGCAATCGCCGAGACGCCCTCCGGCATCAGGATCAGGAGCGCGACCAGGAGGCCCGCGAACGCCGGCGGGGCGCCGATCCGGTCGGCGACGGCGTCGACGACCAGCGAGAACTTCTTGGCGAGGAGCACGACGGCCAGGAGCGAGACCAGCAGCAGCGCGATGGTGAGCCCCAGCATCCTGCCCGACAAATGAGCCTCGCCGCCCTCGCCGTCCGCCCGCTCGTGGACGAAATAATCCTTGTGCAGGACGGTCTGGGTATAGAGGAACACGCCGTAGAGCACGATCGTCACGAGATCGACGAAGCCGAGCTGCAGCGTCGAAAAGAAGGGCCCCGGCGTCGTCAGCGTATAATTGGGCATGATCAGCGTGAGGGTCGCGAGCGCAATCAGCACGCTGAGATAGACGTTGGCGCCCGAGACCTGAAAACCCTGCTCGCGGTAACACAAACCGCCGATGAAGATGCAAAGCCCGACCAGCCCGTTGCAGACGATCATCACGACCGCGAACACGGTGTCGCGCGCCAGAGCCGGTGCCGGCTTGTCACCCAGCATGATCGTGGTGATCAGCGCAACTTCGATGATGGTGACCGCCAGCGTGAGCAGCAGCGTGCCGAACGGCTCCCCGATCCGTTCCGCGATCACTTCGGAATGATGAACGGCCGCGAACACGGTGCCGAACAGGATCACCAGCAGGACGATCGCGAACAGGCCGCCGCCCGCCGACAGGGTGAAGCCGTAGCCGGTCGCGGTCACGATCAGGAACAGCAGCACCGCCAAGGCGGGGAAGATCCATGATGACCGCGGCATCGGTCCGTGTGCGCTCATGCAGACGATTCCTTCATTAGGGGATCGATTATGCGCGAGAAGATCGCGCCCGTCAGCCCTCAAGCGCCATTGACGAATTGCCGCGCGGTCTCCAGAGCCCCAAAGTCGTCGAGATTTTCGTGTCCTCCGCCGGGAAACCGCACCAGCTTCTTGGGCTCACGGGCAAGCGCGAACAATCGCTCGCCGAATGTGATGGGAATCGCCGGATCGTTGGTACCGTGCATGATCAGCAACGGCACCGCAACGCGTGCGATGCGCTCGTCGGAGCGAAACTGATCGCGCATCAGGAGACGAACCGGAACGAAGCGAAAGAGCGAAGCTGCGACGTCGACCGTCGACGTGTAGGGGGCTTCCAGAATCAGCTTGCCGACCGGATGCTCGGATGCGGCTGCGACCGCAACGCCGGTCCCGAGCGAAAAGCCCCAGGCGATGATGCGCTGCGGGTCATAGCGCGCTGTCGCGAAGGCGTAGGCCGCCTCGGCGTCCTGCAAGAGGCCCCGCTCGCTCGGCGCGCCGGTCGAGCCGGCATAGCCGCGGTAAGACAGTGCGACGAGGCCAGTGCCGTCGGCTGTGATGCCCTTGAAGCGGTTGAGGCGCCCGGCGAGAAAATCGCCATTGCCCGGAAAGAACAGCACCACGGGATGTCCGGGCTTTGCCGGCACGTGCCAGACGATGACCTTCTCGCCATCGGATGTGGTCAGGACGTGTTCCTCGGCCGCCGGAAATCCCGCGGCGGCGGGCGCCGTTCGCTCGGTGGTGGGAATCGGAAACAGCATGTCGCGCTGCTTCACGTAGATCAGGACGAGACTCGCGAAATAGCCGGCCGCAAGGACGATGACGATCCATTTCACGAATGTCATCGCTACGCCGCGGCTACGGCACTACATCGCCTTGACGATGTTCTCGGTGACCTTCTTGGCGTCGCCGAGCAGCATCATGGTGTTGTCGCGATAGAACAGCGGATTGTCGATACCGGCATAGCCCGAGGCGAGCGAGCGCTTAATGAACATCACGGTGCCGGCCTTCCAGACCTGGAGCACCGGCATGCCGTAGATCGGCGAGGTCTTGTCATCTTCGGCGGCCGGGTTGGTGACGTCGTTGGCACCGATCACGAAGGCGATGTCGGCCTGCGCGAATTCGGAGTTGATGTCTTCGAGCTCGAACACCTCGTCATAGGGCACGTTGGCTTCGGCCAGGAGCACGTTCATGTGGCCGGGCATGCGGCCTGCGACCGGGTGAATGGCGTACTTCACCTCGACGCCTTCCTTCTTCAGGATGTCGCCCATTTCGCGCAGCGCATGCTGGGCTTGCGCCACCGCCATGCCATAGCCGGGCACGATGATGACCTTCTGCGCGTTCTTCATGATGAAAGCGGCATCGTCGGCCGAACCGAGTTTCACGGGCTTCTGCTCGCCCGTACCGCCGCCAGCCGCCGCGGTCTCGCCGCCGAAGCCGCCGAGGATGACCGAGATGAAGGAGCGGTTCATCGCGTGGCACATGATGTAGGACAGGATCGCGCCCGAGGAGCCGACCAGTGCGCCGGTGATGATCAGGGCGGAGTTGCCGAGCGTGAAGCCGATGCCGGCCGCAGCCCACCCCGAATAGGAGTTCAGCATCGAGATCACGACCGGCATGTCGGCGCCGCCGATCGGGACGATCATGAGCACGCCGAGCGCAAGCGCGATGATGACGATCAGCCAGAAGTCGAGCGCACTACCCGACATCACCAGCCCGACGATGAAGAACACCAGCGCCACGGCGAGCGCGATATTGATGACGTGGCGGAACGGCAGAATGATCGGCGCGCCGCTCATCCGCGCGGACAGCTTCAGGAACGCGATCACCGAGCCGGTGAAGGTCAGCGCGCCGATGGCGACGCCGAGCGACATCTCGACCAGGCTCTGCGGATGGATGTTGCCGGGCGTGCCGATGTCGAAGGCCTCGGGCGCGTAGAACGCGCCGGCGGCGACCAGCACCGCGGCCATGCCGACCAGCGAGTGGAAGGCTGCGACCAGTTCCGGCATCGACGTCATCGGCACGCGGCGGGCGATCACCGCGCCGATCGCGCCGCCGATGGCGATACCGAGGATGACGAGGACCCAGGCCAGGCCGTCCGCCGGCGGATGGCTGGCGAGCGTGGTGGCGACCGCGATCGCCATGCCGATCATGCCGAAGAAATTGCCCTGCCGGGATGAGGCGGGGCTGGACAGCCCGCGCAGTGACAGGATGAACAGCACACCCGCCACGAGATAAAGAACTGCAGCCAGATTGGCGTTCATCTCAGGTCCCCTTTGTCTTCGTCACCCCGAGGTGCACGCCGCTCACTTCACCTTCTTCTTGTACATCGCCAGCATGCGCTGGGTGACAAGGAAGCCGCCGAAGATATTCACGCAGGCAAAGATCAGCGCGATGAAGCCGAAGCCGCGCGCCCAGCCCGAGCCGCTCGAGATCATGCCGACGCCGACCGCGAGCAGTGCGCCGACCACGATGACCGAGGAGATCGCGTTGGTCACGCTCATCAGCGGCGTATGCAACGCAGGCGTCACCGACCACACCACGAAATAGCCGACGAAGACGGCGAGAACGAAAATCGACAGCCGGAAGACGAAGGGGTCGACGACCTGTGCAACATGCTCCATGGCGGCTCTCCTATGCTTTCGGCTGGAAGTTCGGGTGGATGACGGCGCCGTCCCTGGTCAGCGCAGTCGCCTTCACGAGTTCGTCGTCCCAATTCACGGCGAGGGCCTTGGTACCCTTGTCGATCATGGTCTCGATGAAGTTGAACAAATTGCGCGCGTAGAGGCTGGAGGCCGAGGCCGCGACACGACCGGCGACGTTGGTGTAACCGACGATCTTGATGCCATCGACGTCGGCGACCTCGCCCGGCCTTACACCTTCCACATTGCCGCCGCGCTCGACGGCGAGATCGACCAGTACCGACCCCGGCTTCATCGACTTGACCATGTCGGCCGAAACGAGCTTCGGCGCCGGCCGGCCCGGAATGAGCGCAGTGGTGATGACGATGTCCTGCTTCTTGATGTGCTCGGCGGTGAGCGCGGCCTGCTTGGCCTGGTACTCCTTGGACATTTCCTTGGCGTAACCGCCCGCTGTCTGAGCGTTCTTGAACTCCTCGTCCTCGACGGCGAGGAACTTGGCGCCGAGCGATTCCACCTGCTCCTTCGTGGCGGGCCGCACGTCGGTCGCGGTGACGACGGCGCCGAGACGCCGCGCTGTCGCGATTGCCTGGAGGCCGGCGACGCCGACGCCCATCACGAACACCTTTGCGGCGGGAACGGTGCCGGCGGCGGTCATCATCATCGGGAAGGCGCGGCCGAAGGCCTCGGCGCCCTCGATCACGGCGCGGTAGCCGGCGAGGTTCGCCTGCGACGACAGCACGTCCATCACCTGCGCGCGCGTGATGCGCGGCATCAGCTCCATCGCGAAGGCGGAAACGCCGGCATCGGCGATCGTCTTCAGCGCGGCTTCGTTGCCGTAGGGGTCCATGATGGCAATGACGAGCGCACCGCGCTTGTACTGCGCGAGCTCGGAGGCCTCGGGACGCTTCACCTTGATGATGATGTCGGCGTCCTTCAGCGCGTCGGTGCTGACGGTGGCGCCCACGGCGGTGAATTCGGAATCCGGAAGGCCCGATTTGAGGCCGGCGCCCGGCTCGACGGCGATCTCGACGCCCAACGCCCTAAACTTCTTCACCGTGTCCGGCGAAGCGGCAACCCGCGGCTCCGACGGGTCGATTTCCTTGGCAACGGCGATCTTCATGGGCCCTCCGGCGACGCGGGACAAGACGCGCACGCGAACTTAGCGTTACTCCCGCAACGTTGGATACCGGTTTTGGAACCGGCTTGAATGCAAATTTTCCAAGCAACCGCCATCGTTGGCGGCCGGTCGATGATGGATCAGGTCAGGAAGATCGCCATCAGGATCACGATGAGCGCGACCGAGGCCGTGCCGTACTTCACGAGCTTGATGAAGCCCTCATAGGTCTGCTCGTGGGCAACGTAGTCGTTACCGTCGGCGGTGGTGTACGCCACTTCGCTATGGTCAGCCATGGATGTCCCCAGTCGAAACTCGAATTTCACGGTTGGGATACCGCAAACCTTCGGGCAGGGCAACGGCACGGAGGCGCGGTTTTCGGGCAAATCAGCTCATTTGGAATCCAGATTGTCGCGGATCCAGCGGGCGAGGCTCTGCTCGCTGACTTCGCCGGCGGCAAGCGAGAGGATGATGGTTGTAGCCTCCGCAGGATCGGGACCGAAGGCCACGCCGTTTTTGTGAAGAAAGACCATCATCGCCATGAAGGCGATACGCTTGTTTCCATCGACGAATGCATGGTTCTTCGCGAGCCCGAATGCATAAGCTGCGGCGAGTTCATCGAGCGGTGCCTGCTCATAGCGCCACTTGTTGATCGGCCTCTCCAGCGCCGAACGCAACATGCCTTCGTCGCGCAATCCGGCCGCACCGCCGAAACGGCGGAGTTGTCGGCTGTGAATTGCGACTGCCTGCTCGTAGGTGATCCAGAGCGGCTCCTGGGGATCGCTCATGCGCGCGTGCCGGCTATTTTGCGAGCACGGCGAGCGTGTCGCGATACTTCTCCATCACCTCGTCGGCGATTTCCATCGTCCGCTCGAAGTCAGGATCGTACGGCAGCAGCTGGAAACCACCCCCGGGCAATTCCATGATGTGCAATTGCTGCCCGCGCTTCAGGTCGAGCCGCTGCATCAACTCGCGAGGCAGCAGCAGGCCATCCGAATTGCCGATCTTCTTGATTTCGATCTTCATGGGCTTTCTCGCAAAAGCGACGTTATACACTTGTATAACAGGCCAGCGAGAGTCGTTCAACAGATGTTTTACACCCCTGTGGACACCCCGCGCCGCCCTACCCCATATCCAGGACCGCCATTGTGACCGTGGACGGCGGCGGCTCCTCGACCGACAGGCCGAGCGCGCGGCGAACCGCCCGGATCGAGTCCACCTTGCTGTCGCAGAAGCCTCGCTTGGCGCAGCGCTCGCCCGGGACGTTGACGACGACCGCATCCGCCCCGGCATCCTCGGTGAGGGAGCTGTGCATCATGTGGAAGCCGAGCGCGCGGTAGACCTCGAACTGCTCCTCCGAGAAGAACTGGTCGCCCGTGGTCTCGTGCGGGAAGGTGTCGTTGCGACGTGCGTAGTCGCGGATGTAGTCGTTCTCGTCACCGCTCAGGGACGACTTGATATAGACGAGATATCCGGTTTCGCCCCCGCCGTAGTCGATGCTGCCGACCGCGACATGCGGTCCGGCAGACGATCGCGGCGGCGGATCCGCAGGCTTGCCGGCGTTGCACTTCATCCATTCCCGCGTCGCGTTGCGGATCGGCGTCCACGGCAGGTCGATGATGATGCCGAGATCGATGCGCGCGTATCGCTGCAGGGTCACCAGCGCGGAGAAATTCATTGGCGCGTCGGCCTCCGCGTCGACCGCGATGATCACCCTGCACCGCCGGCGCAGCAATTCGTAGACGCCCAGATTCTCGATATGACCGCCATCGGTGAGATAGACCGCGTCGGCATTCTCGTAGAGGCGGCCCGAGATTTCCGACCACAGGAACAGCGGCGTCGAGTGATGTTGCGGCCTGCCGTTCGACGCGACGTAGCGCGGATTCTTCAGCCAGTAGCCGAGACGCACGTTGAGCAGCGCCAGCGTCGGCGTTAGAGGTTTGATCGAGCCCGATCCCATGTTCGAGGATGCGGCCGCGCCGGAGATCGCCATGACCGTTGCGAGGTCCAGGCTCGGGAAAGCCTCGGTCGCCGCATAGCCCGTCGCCTCACTGCCAACGTGCAAAGGCGAGAACATGAAGAAGTCGGCATTGCGGCCGCGCCGATTGGCGAAATCCGATCCCTGAATGTTCAATGCGGCATTCACGATGTGATAGGGCGAGGCCAAAAGGCGGTCAGGAGATTTCACGCCCGCTATCGCCTGCCCGTCAGGAGCGGTGTCGGCGGGATAAACGGTCGGGTAAAGCAAGTCGCTCAGCTTCTCCTCGTCGAGCGGCAGGAAGTCCCGTCCCTGATCCAGGCTGGGTTCGTTCCGCGACGGTTCGCCATCCGCATAGAATCTCGGATTGAAGAGGAAGGCCTTGCTCAGGCGGTCGCGGTAGAGGCGGTGCAGCGAGTTGGCGTTGGGTCCCAGGATCCAGGACAACGCAAACAGAATGACCGCCGCAACGAGATAGAGAGGCGCCATCGCCCAATTGACGTTGTTGCCGAACTCGTACTTCGACCATTTGAACGCGACGGGCTTGCACCAGCAGCCGATCGAGTACAACCATTGGGGAACGTGGGAGACCGCATTGACGGGTTTGGCGATGCCGGGCTTCGCTTCGTCCTTGCTGTTGATTTCCGCCGAAAGCGTTCGAGCCTCACTGTTGAATTGAACGTTGCCCGTTACGCCTGCCGCGGCCTTCGCCGCCGTTGGCAGCACGGCCTTATCACCCCATTCCTCCACCATCGAATATTGACGGTCCGTATCTGTCAGCACCTTGTCATTGGCGATGCCCCAATAGCAGAGATAGAGATACCCGACCCAAATCAGCAGCGGCAACGCCAGGCCGGCGATCCACACGGCGGCTCTTGCGCCATAGGCAAGTAGTCGCGACGAAAGGTCTGACGCTCCCGCACCCTTCAGCAGTTCGGCGAATTGCTGCCTGAACAGCGTGACCGCCGCTGCAACGGGCGCCGCGACGGCGGCAAGCGACTGTATCCATTTGACTGCCACGCCCGTGACGATGCCGCTCGACTGCGTCGCGTTTGCCTCGGCGACATCGAACATTTGAGCGATCATGAAGGGCTGGAACTCAAAGAAGCAGATCACGGCGAGCAGCACGAGGTATGTGGCGCCGGCCGTCGGCGGATAACCGCGGAATTCACCTCGGCTGCTGGGCATCACCGATCGCAGCAGCGCCCAGGCAAAAAAGATCAACAAACCGAACAGCGCGGCCGCGAGCGTGAGCGCAAAATGATCGACCTTCAGGTGACGTGCGATCGTGCACACGAATCCCAGCGCCAGTGCGAGCCCCGCCACATAGGAGAAGAAGTCGCGTCGTTCGACCTTGAATATCCGGCGGTAAAAGAAGCCAATAAGCACGGCGGCAGCAGCGATGGCCACGCCGGCGAAGATGAACGAAAGCTCCGCTCCAAGCCAGGCGAAGAACCCGAGCGCCTGCCCGTCATCGACTCTGAGCCCGAATAGATTCGGCACGTAGAGCGAGGATCGAGCGGCGTTGGAAAGGATCGTGATCGCCGCGACGATCAGCACTGCCGGAAGCGTCAGGCTGAGATTTGCGACCAGGCCGCGCACGACGATGGCAATTCCAGTGACGAGATCGCGCGCGCCCGCAGGGATCAGATAGTTCGAATAATTGCGGATGTGGCCGACCGCGGGGGTGTCGCTGATTTCATTGGCAGGCCTTCCCTTGGAAGCGCCGCCAAAGACGAACTCGCGCGCCCTGGTCATCGTCGCGGTGAGCGAACAGCCGATATAGCCGCCGCCCGAAACCGTCGACAGATAGTCGATGCGCTTGATCAGATCGTGATGATTGAGCGCCTGCAATACGCCGAGACAAATGGCGGAGGACCGGATGCCGCCGCCTGAGAGCGCAAGCCCAACGGTCTCGATCGGCTTCTCGTCACCGGCATAATCGACGGTTGAAAGACCTTCGGCGCGACGACGGGTGTTAATCGCCTCGAGCTCCTGCCGGACCATGTCGCCGTGCTGCTGGCCCCAGGATTTTTGCTCTTCGACAGCCCGTTTCGGATCCGGTCGTTTCGGATCCGGTTGCTGGACGTGAGGTCCAATACTGACCATGTCCGCCTCCCTGCCAGGGCATCCAGACAATCAACAATCAAAAATTGCATTCTTAAAAATAAGATACCGTACACGGTTAGTCTTGCCACCCGCGTGAACGTTCAATCCCGGGTAGCAGGTCTCCAGACCCAGAAGCGGCGCGGCGTGAGCGCCGCCCTCAGCCCATCGCCTCCAGTTCGTCGATCATGCCGGCGATGACCGACAGGCCGCCATCCCAGAATTTGGGATCCTTGGCGTCCAGTCCGAACGGGCGCAGCAGCTCGGAATAATGCTTGGTGCCGCCTGCGGCGAGCATGTCGAGATAGCGCTCGGCAAAGCCCTCGGTCGCGTTCTCGTAGACCGCGTAGAGCGAGTTCACGAGACAATCGCCAAACGCATAAGCGTAGACGTAGAACGGCGAATGGATGAAGTGCGGGATGTACATCCAGTAGTTCTCGTAGCCCGCCTTGATCTCGATCGCGGGCCCAAGGCTCTCGCCCTGCACCGACAGCCAGATCTCGCCAAGCCGCGTCGCGGTGAGCTCGCCGTTCTTGCGCTCGGTGTGGACCGCGCGCTCGAACGAATAGAACGCGATCTGCCGCACCACGGTGTTGATCATGTCCTCGACCTTGCCGGCGAGCAGCGCCTGGCGCTGCTTGGCGCTCTTGGTCTGCGCCAGCAACCGCCGGAAGGTCAGCATCTCGCCGAACACGCTCGCGGTCTCGGCCAGCGTCAGCGGCGTCGGCGCCATCAGCGCGCCGTTCTTCGCGGCCAGCACCTGGTGCACGCCGTGGCCGAGCTCGTGGGCGAGCGTCATCACGTCGCGCGGCTTGCCCTGGTAGTTCATCAGCACGTAGGGGTGCGCCGATGGCGTGGTCGGATGCGAGAACGCGCCCGGCGCCTTGCCCGGACGCACCGGCGCATCGATCCAGCGGTCGGTGAAGAAACGCTCGGCGATGTCGGCCATGTCAGGCGAGAAGCCGCGATAGGCCGACAGCACCATGTTGCGCGCCTCGGGCCAGGCAATGGTGTCGGTCGCGGCAAACGGCAGCGGCGCGTTGCGGTCCCAATAAGCGACGCGCTTCTTCTTGAACCACTTGGCCTTCAGCGCGTAATAGCGGTGCGACAGCTTCGGATAGGCCGCGCGCACGGAGGCGACCAGCGCATCCACCACCTCGCGCTCGACGCGGTTGCTCAGATGACGGGAATCCGCGACGTCCTTGAAGCCGCGCCAGTTGTCGGAGATGTCCTTGTCCTTGGCGAGCGTGTTGGTGATCAGTGCGAAGGTGCGCTCATTGGCCTTGAAGGTTTTCGCCAGCGCTTCCGCCGCGGCCTTGCGCTTGGCGCCGTCGCGGTCAGCCAGGAAATTGAGCGTCGGCTCGATCGCGAGTTCCTTGGCCCCGACCTTGAAGCGCAGACCGGAGATGGTCTGGTCGAACAGCCGGTTGAAGGCGGAATAGCCGGTCTGCGACTTCTCCAGGAAGAGCTGCTCGAGCTTGTCGTCGAGCTGGTACGGCTTCTCCTTGCGCAAATCCTCGATCCAGGGACGGTAGTGCGCGAGCTCCGGCGCCTGCATCGCGCGAGTCAAAATATCGTCATCGATCCGGTTGAGTTCGAGGGCGAAGAACAGCAAATGCGTCGATGCCGCCGTCAGCCGCTCGGACACATCGCCGTAAAACTTTGAAATCGCAGGGTCCACGCTGTCGCCGGCATGGACGAGGCCGGCATAGGAGCCTAGGCGGCCCGCTAGATCATCGATCGCCTCATAGCGTCGCACGGCTGCCGTGAGCCATTTTCCGCCATCTTCGTTTGCTGTGCCTGTTGCGAGCTTGCCCTTGAAGTCGGTCTCGAACGCGACGCAATCGGCATCCATGGTTTCGAGATCGCGCGCCACTTCCGGCGCGTCGATCCCGGAATAGAGATCGGCGAGGTTCCACTCCGGAAGCTTGCCGGTCTTGTTCGCAGGCTTGCTGGAGGGTTTTGCCTTGGTGACTGCTTTTTTGGTGTTTGGCTTGCGGAGAGCAGAAGAGCGCGAAGTCATCGTGTTGGAAACCTGTGTTCAACGATCGCAATGGCAGGGATCGCAATGGCTGGGGTCGGCAAGGTTTAAGAGTGCGTTAATCGGCTTCGGCGAGAGTGCCCCGATTCGAGACAGATAGTTGTAGCGTGCGGGGAACACCATGGCTGCCAGTATTTTGATTGCCGATGACGACGCCGTGGCACGCCGTCTGGTCGAGAACATGGTGCAGAAATGCGGCTATGAGACGATCGTCGTGGAGTCCGGCGACGCTGCTCTCACCGTCCTCACCGCCCCCGATGCACCGGCGATCGACGCCGTGATCCTCGATCTCGTGATGCCCGGCCTCGACGGCATGGGCGTGCTGGCGAAAATCCGCGAAGCCGGCCTGACCGTGCCTGTCATTGTGCAGACCGCTCATGGCGGCATCGACAATGTGATCTCGGCGATGCGCGCAGGCGCAGCCGACTTCGTGGTCAAGCCGGTCGGCGTGGAGCGGCTCCAGGTCAGCTTGCGCAACGCCCTCAACGCCTCCGCGCTCAAGGGCGAATTGCAGCGCATCCGTCACAGCCGCGAGGGCCGGCTGAGCTTCTCCGACATCATTACGCGCGCCGAGGCGATGGCGCCGGTGATGCGCGCAGCGCAGAAGGCTGCGAACTCATCAATTCCCGTGCTGATCGAAGGCGAGTCCGGCGTCGGCAAGGAGATGTTTGCGCGCGCCATCCATGGCAGCGGCGAGCGCAAGGCAAAGCCGTTCGTCGCGGTCAATTGCGGCGCGATCCCCGACAACCTCGTCGAGTCGATCCTGTTCGGCCACGAGAAGGGCGCCTTCACCGGCGCGACCGAACGGCACATGGGCAAGTTCGTTGAGGCCCATGGCGGCACGCTGTTCCTGGACGAGGTCAGCGAGCTGCCGCTGAGCGCGCAGGTCAAGCTGTTGCGCGCGCTCCAGGAGGGCGCCGTGGAAGCGGTCGGCGGCCGCAAGCCTGTGAAGGTCGACGTCCGCATCATTTCCGCGACCAACCGCAAGCTTCTGGAGCGGGTGAAGCAGGGGCATTTCCGCGAGGACCTGTTCTACCGCTTGCACGTGCTGCCGCTGACGATCCCCTCGCTGCGGGCCCGGCGGGAAGACGTCCCGCATCTGCTGCGGCATTTCCTGGCGCGCTTTGCCGCCGAGGAGAACCGCGCGATCACCGGCATCAGCGGCGAGGCCGTGGCGCACCTTGCCCAGCTCGATTGGCCCGGCAACATCCGCCAGCTCGAAAACGCTGTCTACCGCGCCGTGGTCATGAGCGAAGGCGACCAGCTCGGCCTCGATGATTTCCCGCTGCTCGCCTTGCATCCGCATTCCGCAACGGACATTCCGACCGCGCCGCTGATGATCGAGCCGATCGCGGCGCCGACCATGATTTCGGGTAATGAAATACCGATAGCGCCGCTCCCCTCGTCAGGAACCCTCGCCATGCTGACCGCGACAGGCGATGTCCGCTCGCTGGAGGACATGGAGAACGAGATCATCCGCTTCGCGATCTCGCATTACCGCGGACAGATGTCCGAAGTCGCCCGCCGCCTCAAAATCGGCCGCTCCACCCTCTATCGCAAACTCGACGAGGCCGGCGTGCACGGGCATGGCGGGAAAAGCGGCGAGGAGACGCACTGAACCACACTGTGAATGGCGGTTTGCCTGATGGTGCGATGTGCTCTTAAGCCGTTCGGATGACGGAAGAATCCAAGCCGTTGGGGAACCGTGACTTGGAAGTGACAGCGAGGGGGAAAAGCGCGTGCGAGAGGCGCACAATCCGTTGCAAAGCGGCCTTCTTGAAGTCAGTTTGTCGTGAGTTGTCCCGGGTAGCGCTGGCTGCAAAATCGGGGCCTGTATATCGTCTGCGTAAGAATCGTTGCGTGCAGGCGTGCAACTTTCGAGAGGCCGGCGCGGTTTTGCCGAAGCTGAAGACGATAAACAAAGCTGTTCCACGAGGGACAGTTCACCCGAGGGGTGTGACACAATGCGTGACTGTTTGAACCACCGTGCAGGCTTTGACCGCGTTTTGATGACGGTCGCAGCGACCTTCCTCACGGTATCGGCCAGTTCAGCCCTGGCGCAGGATCAGGCGCGCAGCAATGCCGCCGAGCTCGCGATCGAAGCCGCGATCCCGCGCCCTGAGCCCGCAAACGTTCCGCCCCCGACCGCCTCAGACATCAAGCTCGACACCACCGCCACGGTGCAGGACGCCCCGAAGGATGCAGCCAAGGAGCCCGTGAAGGCCGAAGCTGCTGCCCCGGCCCCCGAGAAAGTCGAGACCAAGCCCTCCGACGTCGCCACCACGCCGCCCGCAGCCGACGCGCCGAAGAGCGAGACGGCCAAGACGGAGCCCGCGAAAGCCGAGCCGGCCAAATCTGAACCGGCCAAGGCTGATACTGTCGCAGCACCGGCTGCTCCCGCAGCACCCGCTGCCGCAGCAGCGACCCCGGCCGCCGAGCCGGTGAAGGCCGCGAGCAACGTTCCGGCCGCCGACCAGCCGGTCGCCGACAAGCTCAAGGACGCCCTGGGCGCCAAGACCTCGCGCTATTTCGACCGCAAGAACGAGCGCGCCGCCGTCGAGAAGTTTTATGGTTCGCGCGACTACGCGCCGGCCTGGACCCAAGGCGGCAGCCTCACCGCCGCGGCCAAGGGAGTGATCGCGCGGCTGAAGGATGCCGCCTCCGACGGCCTCAATGCCACCGACTATCCGGTGCCGGATTTCGCCGCCGCCACCACACCCGATGCGCTTGCCGATGCCGAGCTGAAGCTCACCGCCAGCATGTTCGACTATGCGCGCCAGGCGCAGAGCGGCCGCATGCACTGGTCGCAGGTCAGCGCCGACATCCTCTACCCCGAGCATCCGGTCGATCCGAGCGACGTGCTCACCAAGGTCGCGACCGCGGCCGACGCGTCGGCTGCACTCGACAGCTACAACCCGCCGCAGAAGCTCTACAAGGAGCTGAAGGCGAAGCTCGCGCAGCTCCGCGGCCAGGGCGAAGGCCCGGTGGTCGAGATCACCGACGGCCCGGCGCTGAAATACATCCCCGCCAAGGGCAAGAAGCAGGCTGAGGTCGTGGTGGAAGATCCGCGCGTGCCGCAGCTTCGCGCCAAGCTTGGCATCACCGAGAACGCCAACGACGACCGCTATGACGCCACGGTCGCCGAAGCCGTGCGAAAATTCCAGGACGGCGCCGAGATCAAGGCGACCGGTGTGCTCGACGCGCCGACCGTGAAGGCGCTGAACAGCCCGAAGCGCGACAAGCAGATCGACACGGTGCTGGTGAACATGGAGCGCTGGCGCTGGCTGCCGCGCGACCTCGGCGTGCCCTCGCTGGGCGATGCTTATGTCATCCTCAACATTCCCGACTACACGCTGAAGGTGATGCAGCGCGGCCAGCAGGTCTGGACCACCCGCGTGGTCACCGGCAAGCCGGGCCAGCACGCCACGCCGTTACTGACCGAGACGATGAAGTACATCACGGTCAACCCGACCTGGAACGTGCCGCCGTCGATCGTCTATGGCGAATATCTGCCGGCATTGCAGCAGGACCCGACCGTGCTTCAGCGCATGGGCCTGAAGCTCGAGCAGAATCGCGACGGCTCGGTGCACATCTCGCAGCCGCCCGGTGAGGCCAACGCGCTCGGCCGCATCCGTTTCAACTTCCCGAACAAGTTCCTGGTCTATCAGCACGACACGCCGGACAAAAACCTGTTCGCCAAGGACGAGCGCGCCTTCAGCCACGGCTGCATGCGTGTTCAGTATCCGGATCAGTACGCTTCGGTCCTGCTGAACATCGCCCTGCCGAACGAGAAGTACACGCCGGAGCGCGTACGCAGCATGTACGGCTCGGGTGAAGTCGACCTGAAATTCCCGACCCCGATCCCGGTCAACATCACCTACCAGACCGCGTTCGTGGATGACGGCGGCAAGCTGCAATTCCGCAAGGACGTCTACGGCCGCGACGCGGTCATGAACAACATCCTGAAGAACAGCCGCGGCAAGGACCTCGAAAACGTCGTTGCGCATTCCCAGCCGAGCTATTCACGCCCCTCGACGACGCTGCCCGCCGGTGTGGCGGTGGCCAACAATGGCGGCTCGTCCGGGCCGAACTTCTTCGAGCGGCTGTTCGGAGCGCCGAGCCCGCCGCCGGCTCCGGTCGGCCGCAAGCCGCAGCGGGTGTTCACCCGCTGAGCCAGACCGGACGCCTTGTTTCCTGAAATTCTTCAATAAAATCAGCGATCCCGTCCCTTGGGCGGGATCGTTTGACGTTAACCATTCTCTACCCGCACCCGGGCAGTGGGCGTTTTTTCGCCACACTCAACCGCTTAGGTTTGTATTCTGACTTGGTTTGGGGGCGGGAAGGTAAACCTCCAATTAACCTTCTCGCTTTAACAAAGCGTTCATCCTCTTTCGCGCGCTAGCGGGGTTGGCGGGAGAGTCCATTTGAACGCTCGTCGACTGGGTGGGCTCATACGTGCTGGCTGGTTTCGCACGCCAATTCGCTGCGTTGTCGTTGTCCCATGCGGGAGTGAAGGTCGGATCTCGGATCGGCCTCGCCTCGCTGGTGCTGCTTGCGGCTGCCGGCTCGGTCCATGACGCCGCGGCGCTGAACGAAACCAAGACGCTCTCGTTCCACCACACCCATTCCGGCGAAGACCTCACCGTCACGTTCAAGCGCGATGGCCGCTACGACGAAGCGGCGCTGAAGACACTCAATCACTTCCTGCGCGACTGGCGCACCCAGGACGAGACGGTGATGGACCGTCACCTCTTCGACATCCTCTGGGAAGTCTATCGCGACGTCGACGGCAAGCAGCCGATCCAGATCATCTCCTCCTATCGCTCCCCCGCCACCAACGCCATGCTCCGCCGCCGCTCCTCGGGCGTGGCGCGCTTCAGCCAGCACATGCTGGGACATGCGATGGACTTCTACATTCCGAACGTGCCGCTGGAGCAGATCCGCTTCGCCGGCCTCCGGCTGCAGCGCGGCGGCGTCGGCTTCTACCCGACCTCCGGCTCGCCCTTCGTGCATCTCGATACCGGCAGCATCCGGCACTGGCCGCGCATGACGCATGACCAGCTCGCCCGCGTGTTCCCGGACGGCCGCACCGTCCATGTCCCGACCGACGGCACGCCGCTGAAGGGTTATGAACTCGCCAAGGCCGACATCGAGCGGCGCGGCGATGGCGATGGCGCCGCAACCGTCGGCAAGCCGAGCTTCCTCGCCGCGTTGTTCAAGGGCAAGTCGGCGCCCACCGCCAGCAGCAGCGACGAGGATGACGAGGGCGCACCTGCCGTGGCCGAGAAGCCGGCGGCGCCCGTCGTGGTCGCAGCCGCCGCAAAACCCGCCGATCCGGTCCCGACGCCGCGCGCCAAGCCGCAAGTCGCCGCCACGTTCCAGCTCGCGTCCGCCGACATGCAGATGGTTGCGCCGCCCAAGCCAAAGCCTGCTCCTGTGGCTGACAAGCCGGCTGCCGGCAAATCTGCCGACAACAAGCCCGAGACCCCGGCCGACATCATCAATGCTCGTGGCTTCTGGGATGCCCCGGCCACGCCGCAGCAGGCGACGCCGGCCCAGGTCGCAGCCCTGAGGGCGCGCCAGGCGCTCGCAGCCGCCACCGATCCGCAGCCGACCGCGAGCGTTTCCAATGCGGCCTACCAGGCGCTGGCCTACGCACCGGCTGCCGCCTCGCCGGTTGACCGCGCCAATGTCGTCGCCGCCTCCGCGCCGATCCCGCGCGCAGCGCGGCCTGTGTCTGCAGCGCGCAATTCGGCGCCGGCCACCGAGATCAACACGGTGGTCGCCAAGAGCACCGACGGCATGGTCGCGACCGCAACCCGGCTCTCCGCGGCCAAGGGCGAGAGCATCTGGCTCAAGATCGTGATGCTGTCGCCGAGCGCCAGCCGCGCGATGTCGGTCACGCTGATGGGCGAGCTCGATATGGCGGCGATGCGCGCCTATTTCGTCAAGCCGCAGACCGTCGTCGCGATGGGCTTTGCCGACGATCCGATGCAGGGCCTGTCCTGCGACAGTTTTTCGGGCAGCGCCACCGCCAAGCTCGAGACGACGTCCTTCGTCGTGCGCACCGCCGCGCTGCGCTGACGTCTTCAAGCGCTGCTAGCGTTTCCGCCGCCGATCCAGATGATACGTCAGCGCCAGCGACAGGCAGACCGTGAGCTCCTGCTTCGGCAGCGCGCCGGCGACGCTCAGCAATAACGCCCGTGTCTGCCGATATTCGAACTGATCGGGAAAGCGCTCGCGAAAAGTGTCGACCAGCGTCGTCTTGCAGTTGAACAGGATGGCGGGGTGCTCGCTGTCCTTCACGCGCCCGAGCCGGATCGTGGAGCCACTGCCGGTCTCATCGGTGAGATAAGCAGGCTCGCCCCATTTCAGGGTTTCGGTGAGCCGGCCGACCTTGTCATGCGCAGCCGCCGTCGCGAAGATCAGCGCACGCACCTGAAGCAGCCGCTTGCCGATCGGCGCCGGAAGAGCGTCGAAGGCACGGCTCACCTCGCGCGGTAGCTGCGGCGCAGTCACGACGTCTCTCCCGACTCAAACTCTGGCTCGTCCTGGCTTTCGCCAGGACGACAGCACTGGCCTCAGATCATTCCCAGCGCCTGCATGTAGGTCTCGAGAATCGTCTCGGCCTCGGCACGCTCGTTGGGGTCCTGCTTGCGCATGCGCACGATGGTGCGCAGCGCCTTGACGTCGTAGCCGTTACCCTTGGCTTCCGCGAAGACGTCGCGGATGTCGTCGGAAATCGCCTTCTTCTCTTCCTCTAGCCGCTCGATGCGCTCGATAATGGATTTGAGCTGGTCCTTGGCAAATTTCGTCGCGGGCTCATCGTCGCGAACGGCGGCGGAGGTGGCCATCTTGGTACTCCCAATGGAACTGGCAAAACGAGGTGACGCCGGCATCCTCACCGCGCGTGCTGCCTGACCCTTAGGGTTGGCAGCCTCCGCGTTCAAGGCAACATCGCGCTCGTCCACAGCGCGCCCACACCTTCCTGCGGCGGAGCAAAGAAAGCTGTTGTGTGGTGCGACTCAGGGCTCGCGCCGAAGGCCGAGCCGTTTAGTGCCCTGGATGGACCTTCTTCATCGCTTCAAGCTGCTCGGCCGTTGCCGTACCCTGATGTTTCGCCTTCCACGTCTCGTAGGGCATGCCGTAGATGTCCTCACGGCTCTCGTCCTTGCTCAGCGCGACGCCTTGCGCGTCGGCGGCGTCCTTGAGCCAGTTGGACAGGCAGTTGCGGCAGAAGCCGGCCAGATTCATCAGATCGATGTTCTGGACGTCGGTGCGCGTCCGCAGATGCTCGACCAGGCGCCGGAAAGCGGCCGCCTCGAGCTCCGTTCTGGTTTTGTCGTCGATTGCCATAGCTGGACCCCTTGGCTCAGACCCGATGTCACCCTTACGGGATCAGGTGGGGTCCCGTCACAGATTTTGCCATATCGCAGCGCAAACGGAGTCGAGGCCGGCCCGGACCGGTTCCGCTGCCCTCTACGCCAAATCGTCAATGATCTGATATAGCTTCCGCGACAATGATCGCCGAATCTCCCCGCCTCGCCCTCCGCCTGCTTGCCCGGTTCGCCCCGGTGCTGGTGGTTGCCCTGTTCTGTCTCTCGAGCAGCCCCGCCGCCGCGGACTTCCGCCTCTGCAACAACACCTCGAGCAGGGTCGGCATCGCGCTCGGCTACAAGGACGCCGAAGGCTGGACCACCGAGGGCTGGTGGAACATCTCGTCCCGCTCCTGCGAGACGCTGCTCAGGGGCACGCTGGTCGCCCGCTACTATTACATCTACGCGATCGACTATGACCGCGGCGGTGAATGGTCCGGGCAGGCCTTCATGTGCTCGCGCGACAAGGAATTCACGATCCGCGGCACCGAGGACTGCCTGGCGCGCGGCTATGACCGGACCGGCTATTTCGAGGTCGATACCGGCGAGCAGCGGGCCTGGACGGTCCAGCTCACCGACGCCAACGAGCAACCCGCGCAGTCGCGCGTGCCCGGCATGCCCGGCCCGGTTGGCCCGGGTGGCGGCGTTCCGGGTTTGCCCAATGGCCCGCCCGGTGCTACGCCCCCGGGCTCGCCCGGCCTGCCACCCCCGCCTGGAAATAAGCCATGAGGCGCCTTCGCCGTATCAAGATTCTCGCGACCCTGGGACCCGCTTCTTCAGATCTCGCGATGATCCGCCGCCTGTTCGAGGCCGGCGCCGATCTGTTCCGCATCAACATGAGCCACACCCCGCATGACAAGATGCGGGAGCTGGTGGCGACGATCCGCAATGTCGAGAGCAGCTACGGCCGCCCGATCGGTATTCTGGTCGATCTCCAGGGGCCGAAGCTTCGGCTTGGCGCCTTCGCGGAAGGCGCGGTCCAGCTCCAGAACGGCCAGTCCTTTACGCTCGATTCCGACAAGACGCCGGGCGACGCCACCCGCGTCAATCTCCCGCATCCGGAGATTTTGGCCGCGCTGCGGCCCGGCCATGCGCTGCTGCTCGACGACGGCAAGGTGCGGCTGATTGCGGAAGAGACCACGAAAGAGCATGCGGTCACCCGTGTCGTGGTCGGCGGCAGGATGTCCGACCGCAAGGGCGTCAGCCTGCCGGACACGGATCTGCCGGTCTCGGCGATGACGCCGAAGGACCGCGCCGACCTCGAGGCCGCGCTGGTCACCGGCGTCGACTGGATCGCGCTGTCCTTCGTGCAGCGCGCCGACGACGTCATCGAAGCCAAGAAGATCATCCGCGGCCGCGCCGCGGTGATGGCCAAGATCGAGAAGCCGCAGGCCATCGATCGCCTCGCCGAGATCATCGAGGCCTCCGACGCGCTGATGGTGGCGCGCGGCGACCTTGGCGTCGAGATGCCGCTGGAGCGCGTACCGAGCCTTCAGAAGCAGATGACGCGGATGGCGCGCCGCGCCGGCAAGCCGGTGGTGATCGCAACCCAGATGCTGGAATCGATGATCCAGTCGCCGGTGCCGACCCGCGCCGAAGTCTCCGACGTCGCCACCGCCGTCTATGAAGGCGCCGACGCCATCATGCTGTCGGCGGAATCGGCAGCCGGCAAATTCCCGGTCGAGGCAGTCTCGACCATGAACCGTATTGGCGAAGAAGTGGAGCGCGACCCGATTTATCGGGACGTCATCATGGCACAGCGCCCCGCGCCGGAATCCACCGCCGGCGATGCCATCGCGGACGCCGCGCGGCAGATCGCCGAGACGCTCGACCTGCCCGCTTTGATCTGCTGGACCAGCTCGGGCTCGACCGCGGCGCGCGTGGCGCGCGAGCGGCCGAAGCCGCCGATCGTGGCGATCACGCCGAACATCACCGCCGGACGCCGGCTCGCGGTGGTCTGGGGCGTGCATTGCGTGGTGGCCGAAGATGCGCGCGACCAGGACGACATGGTGAGCCGCGCCGGCCAGATCGCATTCCGCGACGGCTTCGTCCGCGCCGGCCAGCGCGTGATCATCGTCGCCGGCGTGCCGCTCGGCATCCCCGGCACCACCAACATGGTGCGCATCGCCTCCGTCGGCCCCGAGGGCAACCCGGATATCTGATCTCCCGCGAGGCCCTTCGACAAAAAAGTCGAAAACAACCCCATGCACAGTAGCCGCGGCCTGCGGGATCAATGACTTACGCGAGTGACGGTGCCGTTTGACTCGTCGGGCAAAACAGGGGCATTGTATCATCTTCGGAAAATCCGTCGGAAGTGTTGCCGGGGCTGCCCATGTCGGACCGCTAGTCCTGGCGTCGCCCGAGCACAGAGCACTTTCTGTCATCCGCCTGTAGCGATCGGAGCCTGCGCGATATCCCAAGCTTGGGGCCACAAGCGAAACGCCTTCGCTGCCTTCAGCTCGCTTGATCGCCAAACCGACGGATCTTCACTTTTGCTACCACAGGTCATCCTAAAAATGAGCCTGTCACTGCAATTACCGTGTCTCACTTACGGGGTGCAGTCCAACTGCTTGTCCCCGCATTAATTGCAGAGCTTTGCAGCAATTTACAGAGGTCACAGTTACTTCAGATTCTAGGCCTGCTGAGAAGCCCCAAACGATGCAGCGATAGCGTCGAATAGCTCAATGTAAGCCCGGATTCCGAGAATACATTCGTCGGGATCAACAGATGCCCAATACAATCGGCTTCCGCAAATGAGCCGGTCAAACGCTTCATTCCCTCCCATTTCAAAAACACATTCTGGATCACTCTCATGGAATATCCGAAAAACCAGGGGAGCTCCCACCCGCTGGGGGTCGCCGCCGAGGTCTAGGCCAACTTCGAAGATAAGGCCACAACCCAGATTCTTATGCCAACGGTTACGGCGACGCTTGAATGCGAGCGCAACACAGAACTCATCAACAAAAGGAATGATACCCCGCTTTTTTCCGGTCCATCCTGTGGTCTGGATTCCCAGACGTGTGCACTCGCGCTTCTGTAACTCTTTTCGAAAGGCTATGTCTTTATCTCGAAACTCCCGATCGCTCCATGCTCTTTTGAAATGATCGAGCAAGCCTTTGATGAGAGGCCCATTCGGAACAGCGGGGTCGGCGAAATCCCTCCGAGCAAACAGATCATCCAGAAAGGCAGAGCGATATCGCGGCTCAATGAGGAATCTCCTGAGGTCCGAATGCACCTTTCCGATAGATCGCATCGTCTCCATCGCTACCTCATCCCAATAACGATTGAGCAAATCCGCCTGGCTGGCTCCGCAGAACTCGATCATCCTGTTCTGCCAAGCGGCCGGGATCAGGAAGCCACGTGCCTCGAAGGCACGCTGAGTCGGAACCCGGCCTGGCCAGCTTCCTAAAACATCAAAAATGGGATGATCGCCCATTCGTGCGACCTCATGGAATTGCAAAACGTATCAGAGGCGACAGAAAGGCGGCGCCATGCGCGGTGGATTGAGCGAACCCGTTGATACGTCGGGCCGATCAGACCGCGAGGCGCACCGGGCCTAGATCAGGCTCGGCTCAGGCTCCGACCAGCGCTTTCGCGGCCGGCAACAGCGTCTGCTGCACCACCAGGCCGCGGGCGCGGGCGTCCATGACGCCGACGGCGCGCAGCGCGAGCAGCGTCACGGTCTGCACGGCATCGCGCATCTTGGCGGGATCTTCGAGATTGTCGGGCGCGAGCGGCCCGACCAGCGCCTCATGCAGCGCGCCGAGCAGCGCGGTCGCGGCGAGCGCGGTGTCCTGCGCCGGCAGATGGCCGGCGCGCACGGCGGCGTCGATCCGGCCAGCAATTTCGCCGGCAATCTCGCGCCGGCTGGCAAGCCTGGAGGCGCTGACATCGACATCGACCGGTTCGGCCAGAATGCCCCAGGCCAGCCGGCGCTGCGACAGGGTATGGACGGCCACGGTGGTCACGGCAGCCGCCAGCGCCGAGGACGGGCCGGGCGCGGCATCGGCCGCCCGGCGGATCGCCGCGAGCTCGTCGCGGGACACCTCGGAAATCAATTCGGAGATCAGCTCGGCCTTGGAGGGGAAGTAGCGATAGACGGTGCCGGCCGCCACACTGGCCCGGACCGCGACCGGCGCGATCTGCACCGCCGCCATCCCGCCTTCCGCCGCGGCCTCCCTCGCCGCCGCCAGAATGGCGCTGCGCCGAGCCGCAAGACGCTTAACCACTTGATGCGTCCGCCGATAGACCATGGCGCGCTTCCTGTCCCACTCGACGCCAGTCGCACGCCCCCGCGGACCAACGCTTCGTCACCGATTTCGCCGCAAATCGTCCCGCAAGGACTGAACAACTATTCAGGGAGGATGACAAGAAGCAAATGCGCTGACGCTGCTCTGCTGATCACGCTCGTGTAGTGGCGAGCTGCATCGATGCGGCCTCGGCCGAGCGCCACGCTGCGCAACGGCCGAGGATCAACCCGAAGACGATGAGGATCGCCGGGAAGCCCACCGGCTGACCGAGAAACAGGAAGGTCGCGAGCAGCGCGAAGACGAGGACCAGGGCCATCACCTCGTGGCGCGCGAAACCTTCGTCGAGTCCGGCGCGGATGAGAAAGGCAATCGCGATGGCCAGCACCACGAGGTCATACATGAAGAGATACGGTGTCGTGAGCAGCGTTGCCGCCGCAAGCATCGCGGCCTTCAAAGCGTAGGGCAGCCTGCTGCGCCACATCACGACCAGCACGACGGCAACCGCGGCCGTCAACACCCACTGGAATATCCACGCGAGCTGCTCGGTGCCCCCAACATAGCGCACAAACGAGAAGATGCTTTGCATCTTGAACCAGGGCGCGCGGCCTTCGGTGAGGAAGGCCTGCGAGAACATCGGAATCCAGTGGAAGAAGGCCTGCCAGCTTTCGGTACCGAAGGCCAGCCACGACACCGCAGCGATCGCGGCGGCGACGATTGCGGCGGTGACGAGCACCGTCCATTCGGCGGCAGCGATCAGGACCAGTGGAAACAGCAGTCCGTATTGCGGCTTGTAGCTCAGAAGGCCGAGACAGATTCCGGCCAGCACCGGCCGCGTCGGCAACAGATAGAGCATGCCGCCGATCAGCGACGCCGTCAGGAAACCGTTCTGCCCGACCAGGATGTTGATGAACGCCGCAGGAAATCCAATCGCAAGCACCAGGCCGGCGTTGCGCCCGATGATCGCGCGCATCACCGCGAGATAGGGCAGCATGCTGAAGGCGGCCCAGCCGATGAACGCCGCGGCATAAGGAAACTTCGCCAGGAACGATGCGACGAACAGGAAGGGCGGCGGATAGTGCCAGGCGAAATGGCCGACGAAATCCTGCTTGAGCAGGTCGAGCTCGACCTGCTTCTGGATGTCCCAATCCCAGGCCTGCGCGGGATGGCCCTCGAGCGCCAATTTTCCGGCCGCCCAGACGTTGACGAAGTCGGTCGGGATTCCGCGTCCGTCCGCGCCGAAGATCCACACGTGAGTGAGATAGGCCGACGGAAAATATGCCAGCGTGACGATCGCCAGCACGAAGGAGATCTTGATGAGCGTCGCAGGAACCGCGCCGTGATGGCCGACGGCAGGCGGGACGGACGAGACTTCAGCCATTCGGCTTCCTTTGCGGCTTCCTTTGACGCAACGCGGTGACGCAGGTGCATCCAAGCCGTACACCCGAGTGACTTGAAGGAGGCTTAAGCCTGATTGTCGAATGCCGCGCGCCGCTCGTTCTTTTTGTTTTGACGCGTTTTCTTGACGCGAACCGGTATCCACTTCGCTCGAAAGCGCTTCGGACAAAGCAAAAGAGCCCCGTCGATGACGGGGCTCTTTTTATTCCAGGTTCGTCAGCTCTTACTTGAGGCTGGACGAGATCGAGCCGAACTTGGCGTTCAGCGTGGTGCCGAGGTTGTTGACGACGGTGATGATCGCCAGCGCGATGCCGGCAGCGATCAGGCCGTATTCGATGGCGGTGGCGCCGGATTCATCCTTCACGAAACGCGAAACGAGGTTCTTCATAAACTGCTCCCAAAGAGGACACGAGGCTACAACTGGTCTGGTCTTATTCGGCTTCCCAGCGCCGCCCGACCATGGAACCGAACGTAGGGGCAAAGAATTGCGCCGCAGTTAATTCGGCTGCGTAAACACAGAGCGGTTTGCGTGTATTCGACGATGGTAAACCGAAATATAAAACAATCGGTTAAATTGCGAGGACATCAAGCAGTGCCAGAGCCCTTTCCATTCCGATGGAATCGGAACGGGCTTCTGGATTCTGTTTTGACGCGTTTTCTTGACGCGAACCGGTATCCACTTCGCTCGAAAACGCTCTAGCCCCGCCGATTTACTGGAAGTTATGACCGGCCGTGGTCCAATGCCGCCCGCTCGGCCAACAGGACCAAGAACAAGACGAGGCGGCATGTCCCTTTCCTTCACCCACAGCATCGCAGTACAGAGCCGCGCGCGCGCGCTGGTGCCGCTGTGCGTCGGCGCGGGCGCCTATCTCTTCTTCCTCTATATCGGCGACACGCTGCTGCAGGACTCAGACTCGTTCTGGCAGATCAAGATCGGGCAGTGGATCCTCGATCACCACGCCCTGCCCTACACCGACTTCTATTCCTTCACGCGGCCGGGCGCGCCCTGGATCTCGACGTCATGGCTGTCGCAGGTGCTGTTCGCCTTCTCTTATGCGCAATGGGACTGGGCCGGGCCGGTGATCCTCACCGCGCTTGCGATTGCAGCGTCGGCCGCGATCTTCGTTGGTCTGCTCGATGCGCATCTCGAGATGCCGCGCTCCGTGCTGTTCGCGATGCTGGCGGTCGTACTGTCGCTGCATCACATCCTGGCGCGGCCGCATATCCTGGCGCTGCCCGTGATGATCGCGTGGGTCGGTATGCTGATGGCGGCGGCCGATCGCAAGGGCACGCCGTCCTGGTATTGGCTGCCGCTGATGTCGCTGTGGGCGAATTTGCATGGCGGCTTCGTGCTCGGCCTCGCGCTGATCGGCCCGATGGCAATCGAGGCGATCTGGACTCTCGACTCCTCCGGCAAGCAGGTCCGGCTGCTGCTGCGCTGGTTCCTGTTCGGCGTCGCGGCCATGCTTGCTGCCTGCGTCACGCCCTATGGCTGGCGCACGCTGCTCGGCGCCACCAACATCCTCAATCTCGGCGAGCTGTTGTCGGTCATCTCCGAATGGATGCCGGCGAATTTTGCCTCGTTTTCCGCGTTCGAAGGCGCGCTGCTCGGCCTGATCGCAATCGGCCTGTTTCGCGGCCTGACGCTGTCGCCGCCGCGCATTCTCCTGATCCTGCTCTTCACCTGGATGGGGCTCACCCATGTCAGGAGCATCGAGGCTTTTGCGTTCCTGGTGCCGCTGGTGCTGGCCAAGCCGCTCGGCGAAAAATCGCCGCTGCCGCAACCTGACGCGCAAGATACCGAGCAAGCCACCGAGAGCTGGCCGGCCCGCTATGTCACCGCTTTGGGTGCGCTGATGATCGCGGCCGCGGCCTGGACCTCGACCTCGATCTACATGTCGCATCATCGCTTCACCTTCACGATGGGCCAGACACCGGTCGCCGCCGTCGACCTGCTCCAGCAGCGCAAGGCGCAGCGCATCTTCAACGCCTACCAATTCGGCGGCTATCTGATCTCGCGCGATATCCCGGTCTTCGTCGACGGCCGCGCCGAGCTCTATGGCGAGAAATTCGTGATGGACTTCTTCAAGGCTGTCGAGGTCAAGAAGCTCGACAATCTGACGCGGCTGCTCGAGGAGTACCAGATCGACGCCACGCTGATGGTCTCCGACGCTCCCGCTGCCCAGGTGCTCGATCACATCAAGGGTTGGAAGCGGCTCTACGCCGACGACATCGCCGTGATCCATGTGCGCGATGACCAGCCGAGCACGGGCAACACGCCCATGCCCGCGCACTCAAATTGAGACGCCGGACAATGTCGCCGCTCATCCCACCGACCGCGCAACGATCGGCCGCGGGGCCGAAGCCTGCGATCGTGCTCACGATGGCTTGGGCGGTGATCGTGGTGGCGCTCGGACTTCCTGCGATCAAGACCGGCGTGTTCGACGCGCTGTCGACCGACGACGCCATGCGTCTGGTCGAAGTGCGCGATCTTCTGGCCGGCCAAGGCTGGTTTGACCTGACCCAGTACCGGCTCGACCCGCCCGGAATTGTCATGCACTGGTCCCGCATCGTCGATGCGCCCCTGGCCATGCTGATCCTCTTGTTTCGGCCGCTGCTCGGCCAGCATCATGCCGAAGCGCTCACGCTGGTGCTGTGGCCGTCGCTGTTGATGGGCGCAGCGCTATGGCTCGCCGCGACGATCGCAAGTCAGGCAAGTGCCCCGGCAGACCGGCCGCGGACACGGCTTGCGACGATTCTGGTTACGGCGTTGTCGATTCCTGCCCTGATCCACTTCCGCGCCGGCGCGATCGACCATCACAATCTACAGATCGTGCTGTTGCTCGGCTTCGTGCTCTGCGTCTCCGATCTGGAGCAGCATGCAGCCAAGGCGGCTTTGGCGGGATTCCTCGCGGCGCTTTCGCTGTCGGTCGGATTGGAAATGCTGCCCGCCATCGCCGTGGCGAGCGCGGCCGTAGTGGGACTCTTGGTGTGGAAAGGCACTGAAGTCCTGCGCCCCGCCTGCGCCTTTGGTGCAGGCCTTGCCGCATCGTCACTGCTGCTGGCGCTGCTGCTGCTCCCGATAGACAGTCTCCTCAGGCCGGTCTGTGATGCCTTCGGAGGACCCATCCTGCTCTTGTGCGCGGGCGGCGGCATCGCGCTGCTCGCGGTTGCCGGTGTTAGCCGCCTGCGCGAGTGCTTGTGGACGCGGCTGACGGCGAGCGCGCTCGCCGGTGCGCTCCTGCTGGGCGCATTCTTCAAGTCATACCCGAGCTGTGTTGCGTCACCCTATGCGCAGGTCGATCCCCTGCTCGTCAGCTTCTGGCTTGGCCGCGTCGCCGAGACCATGCCGGTGACGGAACTGACACAGATGCAGCCACAAAAGCTGCTGGGCTACTATGCTTTTCCATTGCTGACGCTCGGCCTGTGTGTCGCTGCCATGATCGGCTGCACGCCGCAAACGCGCTTTCGCTGGATCGTCTCGACCGTCACGCTCGCAGCGCTGTTCGGCGAGAGCCTGTGGGAATTGCGCGGCGCCGCTGCCGCTAACATCGTTGCCGCCCCACTATGCGTCGTCGGAATTGCCAGGCTTCGCACGAATGTCGTAGCCGGTTGGCGGCTGGTACGTGTGGCGCTGCTCGTGTCGCCCGCCACACTTGGCGGCATCGGTTTTGCGGTCTGGCCGGCGCTCGCCACCGGCACGGGCGGACAAGAGATCGCGCTGGCTGATCCCGCCGCTTCCTGCCAGACCATCTCCAGCGCCGCGCCGCTCGCCGACCTGCCGCCCGGGCGGGTGATGGCGCCGATCGATTCGGGTCCCGCGATCCTGGCCGCGACGGAACACTCCGTCTTCGCTGGTCCCTACCACCGCAACAATGACGGCAACCTCGTCATGGTGCATACGATGATGGGAACACCGGAGGCCGCGCGCGAAATGCTCCGCGCACGACAGGTCGACTACATCCTGACGTGCAACCACTCCTTCGATCAGGAGGATCTCGTCCGCATCGCGCCGGAAGGCCTCGCCGCGCATCTCGGCCGCGGCGAAGCTCCAGACTATCTGGAGCCAGTGCAGGCCGTGTCGAAACCCGGCTGGACTGTCTGGCGCGTGCGCAGGTAAGAGCGCGCGAACCACACCTTCAGTCGCCCATCCGGGCCCATCGCGCTCACCGCGGCGCAGACGCCGGTTGCGGCGGTCGACGCGCCCGGCCTGCTGCGCAGGCTCGACCACAACAGGATCGACGCGACGCTGCTCACCGCGGATTCGCCCGCCGCCCAGATCCTGGATCGCATCAAGGGCTGGAAGCGGGTCCATGGTGACAAGATCGCGGTGATCCATGTGCGGGCAATGCGGAAGGCACGGCCGCTACGACGTCGAAGTGAGACGCAGCTCAAGGAGAGCCGGTCATTCATCTTCGATCATAAAAACAGAAAGGTCCCGATCAGCAGGCCCGCAGCGAAAGCGAGAAGCCCCAAAGTGGAGGCTGAAACAATACGGACGAGGATGCGAACCTGCTCCTCGTACTCCTCTTCTGCGGTCTTGTGGGACTGAGCCGTCATTGCAACTGCCCTGCCATCGCCCAGATCGGTCGAATGTACGCTCGAAATCATGGCCAGCAAGAGGCATTTTAGCCCCGCCACGATACCCTGTTCGTGATCTGGCGGGCATCTCTTCAAGGGGGAGGAGCATTGAAGCCCAAGGATCATTGAAGCCTTCCTTGAGGTCACTGACCCCGCATTAGCCATTAATTCCCCGTCTGCAATTCGCCAAAGTGCTCCCAACTCTTGCCGTTAAAGCACATGAACTGCATCTGATCGACCGGGATGTGGTCGGTCGTGCCGGTGTTGATCTAGATGCTGGGCAACAGCATCGGCAGTTCGAGATCGCGGATCGAAAACGCCTGCTTCAAAATGTTCTCGGCGGAGAGACCATCGCCGCAGGCTTTCAGGACCATCTCCAGCGCCTGCACGCTTGGTCGTGTTCGCTCCGTCGATGCAACCACAGCGACTCTTGTCAGAGGCCTTAAGAGAATTTTAGTTCGCGCCCGTCCAGGTTGTGACCAAGCCCCCCTTCTACGCGGCCCCCTGGCCCGGAAAGGTACTGGATGCGCACCTTGGGTTCCGCCCTGGACGAGCAAGGAGGTTTCGCCCAAGGGTTCGATTTCCTGCGCATATTTTTGGCGGCCGGCATCATCGGCTGGCACACCGCGTGGCTGACCGGGCATGTGGAAACGGCAAAGGCCTCCGCCTTTTGGTTTTCCCAATACATGCTAGTGCCCATGTTTTTTGCTTTAAGCGGATTTCTCGTAGCGGGAAGCAGCATGCGCCTCTCTACGAAAAGCTTCCTGTTGAACCGTGCGGCGCGCATCTTGCCAGCACTCTTTGCCGACATCGTTTTCGCAGCACTTCTAATTGGTCCGCTGGTGACGACACTGCCTGCAAGGCAGTATTTTACGGACGCAAATTTCTTTACCTACTTCCTCAATCTCACGGGCTGGATGCAATACTCCCTTCCGGGTGTGTTTGAGAGCAATCCAAAGCCAGAGGTAAATGGGGCGCTTTGGACGATCCCCTTCGAAATCGGTTGTTACGCCATTATCGCCGGACTGATGATTTCCGGAGCAATCAAACGCCCAGCATTGGTATTACTGTTCACTTACGCCGTTTTGATCGTCGGGACTCCGCTCAGGCTCGCGACATCGTATCTGGTAGGCGATCATGTCTCGTTTCTCGAAAACCTCGCGATGCAAATCTTCTCTTCCTTCGGGTCATTACTTTGGCCTTCTTTTTTGATCGGAATTGTCCTTTACCAACTGCGGTACTACGTGCCGTTCTCCCGAACGATCGCGATTGGCTTAGCGTGTGTGGCGATCCTGGTGAGCGCGTTTGGCGATGCTGCGGTCCTGCTTGGCAATTCCACGATCGTCTCCATCATGCTTCCGCTCATCGGATATTTGACTGTGATGATTGGGCTTTCGCCGATGCCTCGTCTTCCCGGATTCGGGACCGGTGATTATTCATACGGGCTATATCTCTACCACACGCCATTCCTCCAATTGCTGATCCACTATTTCCCGGAGGCCTGGATTGGTAACCGATGGTGGACGTTGTTTTTCGCTGGGTTTCCACTCACGCTCATGGCAGCCGTGATCTCGTGGCACGTGTTTGAATATCCATCGCTGAAGCTCAGGAGGTCTTTCGTAGTCAAACACCGACCGGAGGGCGGCTTTGGTGGTTTCGAAGATCGTACTCATGCCCCCAACAGCCAATCTGCGCCTCGCACGGCGCCGCTCTCCGGATAGCTGATCAAGTCCATGGACTTTTCATGGGGAGCCCGCCAAAGCGGGCGTCTCGAACCATGCAGGCCCCCGCGTTAGCTATCAATTCCCGGTCTGCAACTCGCCAAAGCGCTCCCAGCTCTTGCCGTTGAAGCGCATGAACTGCATCTGGTCGACCGGGACGTGATCGGTCGCGCTGGTGTTGATCCTGATGCCGGGCAACAGCATCGGCAGTTCGAGATCGTGGATCGCGAACGCCTGCTTCAAGATGTTCTCGGTCGAGAGATCATCGCCGCAGGCTTTCAGCACCACCTCCAGCGCCATCGCGCTGTTGTAGGAATTGACGTAGTTGGTGTCGTGCTGGTCGGCCTCCGGCACATATTTCGTCATGAACGCGTGCCAGTCCTTGACGCCGGGATCGTCCTTCCAGGCGGGATCGTCGGGGTCCTTCACGTAAGCGGTGGAGAGAATGCCGGTGCCGGCTTCCAGGCCTGCGGGCTCCATCACGGTCGAGATCCAGACCGCGACATTGGACAGGAAGGTCATCGGCCGCCAGCCGATCTCGAAGGATTTGCGGATCGCTTGGGCCGCGAATTTCGGTGTCGCCGCGATCACGAAGACGTCGGCGCCTGATGCTTTCAATTTCACGATCTGGGAATCGATGGTCGGGTCCTGGATCTCGTAGGTCGCATTGGTGACGAGGGCGTCGTATTTCTCGCCGAGCACGTCCTTGAGGCCCGCGAGATAGTCGCGGCCGTAATCGTCGTTCTGCGAGATCACGGCGAATTTCGCATTCGCGTTCTTGGCCAGCGCGTAGCGGGCATAGAGCCGGGCCTCGTAGCGGAACGGCGCCTGCACGCCCATCGTCGCCTGCGGATATTGCGCGATATCGGCGAATTTCGAGGCGCCGGAGCCTATGAAGAGCTGCGGCAGGTTCTTGCTCTGGAGATATTTCGCGATCGCGGTGTTGTGGGCGGTGCCGATCGAGGAGAAGATCAGCGCGACCTCGTCGCTCTCCACCAGCCTGCGGGTCTGCTCGACCGATTTCGGCGGCGCGTAGCTGTCGTCGAGCGAAATCAAATTGACCTTGCGGCCGTTGATGCCGCCTCTGTCGTTCAGCATCTTGAAATAGCCGACCTCGCCCTTGCCGAGCGCGCCAAAGGCGGAGACCGGCCCGCTATAGGGCATGGTCTGGCCTATTCTGATTTCGGTCGCAGTAACGCCGCGCATCTCGGCGCCAGGTGAAGCGACAGGCAACAGCAGGATTGAAACGGCGCCAAGCGCGCTCCATGCCAAACGCATCGGCTTCCCCTCCCCTTTGCTGGTGCGATCGCGCCGCACCTTTGTTTGAAGCGAGCATGCCATGACATCGGCACTGACTCCACTCATTATAAGTGACAGCTATCGTAGGGTGGGCAAAGCGCAAGCGTGCCCACCACTTCTGTCGCGACTGCCGAGAGATGGCGGGCACGGCGCTTCGCGCCTTTGCCCACCCTACTTTGCCTTGCGGTCCTTGACGGGGATCACGAGCTTGAGGCCGGACCAGATCTCGTCGACGGCGCAGACCTTGATATCGACGAGGCCGCTCGCGAGCGCGGTCTCGCGCACCAGGGCTTCCGTCACGTCGGTCACAACGCCTGAAGCCTTCTTCGGCCATGACGCCCAGATCATCCCATCGGGCGCGATCGCCTTGCGGTAGCCGCGCAATTTGGCGGCGAGGCCTTTGGCTTCGGTCGCGAAGACATGCACCATGTCGAGCGGCGGCTTGGCGGTGGTTGCGATCCTCACATCGTCAGGAAATGGACCGACGACATCGGCATAGGCAACGGAGAGGCCATCCACAAAAATACAAAAGCCCGGCTTGATGCCGAGCTTTTGCACTAACGGTTTGCCGGAATAGCCGGCCACGGCGCGAGAGGTGTTACGCCTGCGGCTGCGGCTCCAGGCCGGGATCCGGATCGGGCCGCGGGCGCGACTTGCCGGCCGGCGGCACGGCGGAGGCGCGCGGCGTGGTCGGCTCGAGCACGGACTCGCGGTTCGGCTTCTTGCCCTTGAGCAGGTCGATGATCTCGTCGCCGGAGAGCGTCTCGAACTCAAGCAGGCCCTTGGCGAGCGCTTCAAGATCGGCGCGCTTCTCGGTGAGAATGCGCGTCGCTTCGTTGTAGCCCTCTTCGACGAAACGCCTGATCTCGGTGTCGATCTTCTGGACCGTCGCCTCCGAGGCGTTCTGGGTGCGCGACACCGACATGCCGAGGAAAACCTCGTCCTGGTTTTCGCCATAGGACACGGTGCCGAGCGCCTCGGACAGGCCCCAGCGCGTCACCATCATGCGCGCAAGCCGCGTGGCCTGCTCGATGTCGGAGGACGCACCCGAGGTCACCTTCTCGCGGCCGAAGATCAGCTCTTCGGCGACACGACCGCCCATCATGATGGCGAGGCGCGAGGTCATCTGCTCGAGCGACATCGACAGCTTGTCGCGCTCGGGCAGCTGCATCACCATGCCGAGCGCACGGCCGCGCGGAATGATGGTCGCCTTGTGGATCGGATCGGTCGCGACGACGTTGAGGCCGACGATGGCGTGGCCGCCCTCGTGATAGGCCGTCAACAGCTTCTCTTCCTCGGTCATGACGAGCGACTTGCGCTCGGCGCCCATCATCACCTTGTCCTTGGCCTCTTCGAACTCGGCCTGGGTCACCATCCGCTTGTTGCGGCGGGCGGCGGTGAGGGCTGCTTCGTTGACGAGGTTCATCAGGTCGGCGCCGGAGAAGCCCGGCGTGCCGCGCGCGATGGTCTTGAGGTTGATATCCGGCGCCAGCGGCACCTTGCGGACGTGGACCTTGAGGATCTGCTCGCGGCCGACGACGTCCGGGTTGGGCACCACGACCTGACGGTCGAAGCGGCCGGGACGCAGCAGCGCGGGATCGAGCACGTCGGGACGGTTGGTCGCGGCAATCAGGATCACGCCCTCGTTGGCTTCGAAGCCGTCCATCTCGACCAGCAACTGGTTCAGCGTCTGCTCGCGCTCGTCATTGCCACCGCCGAGGCCGGCGCCACGGTGACGACCGACGGCGTCGATTTCGTCGATGAAGATGATGCAGGGCGCGTTCTTCTTGGCCTGCTCGAACATGTCGCGCACGCGGGACGCACCGACGCCGACGAACATTTCGACGAAGTCAGAACCGGAGATGGTGAAGAACGGCACATTGGCTTCGCCCGCGACCGCACGCGCGATCAGGGTCTTACCGGTACCGGGAGGTCCGACCAGCAGCACGCCGCGCGGAATGCGGCCGCCGAGGCGCTGGAATTTGCCGGGGTCGCGCAGGAATTCGACGATCTCCTGGAGGTCCTGCTTGGCCTCGTCGACGCCGGCGACGTCCTCGAAGGTGACGCGGCCATGCGCTTCAGTCAGCATTTTCGCGCGCGACTTGCCGAAGCCCATCGCCTTGCCGGCGCCGCCCTGCATCTGTCGCGACAGGAATATCCAGACGCCGATCAGCGCGATGAACGGCAGCCAGGAGACCAGCAGCGAGACGAACCACGGCACGTTGTCGCCGGGCGGCTTCGCGGTGATCTGGACCTTGCTGTCATAGAGGCGCTTCACCAGCGTCGGATCGCTCGGCGCATAGGTCTGGAAGCTGGAGCCGTTGGTGAAGGTGCCGTGGATGTCCGGCCCCTGGATCACGACGTCGCGCACATTGCCGCGATCAACTTCGCTCAAGAGCTGGGAGAAGGCGATGTCCTGCGAGGAGGCGCGCTGACCCGGGTTCTGGAAGAGCGTGAACAACGCCAGCAGCAGCAAGACAATGATAACCCAGAGGGCGAAATTGCGCAGATTGGCGTTCATCGATCTTCCTTCGTGGTCGCGCGGATCGCGGCCTGATCCTTGGGTCGTTATCTTGGGTCGTTGTTTGTGCAGTACGAGGAAATCCCCAAGGAATCCTCTCTGTTAGACGGATACAATTTAGGTGCCGCCCCTGTCGCTGCCAAGGGAACGAGATGGGACTATTTATCCCATCTTAGAGCGATTCCCGCTGAAATAATGGCGCCCGATTCGGGGTTTTTCCCGCCTGGTTAAGGTGGCCTGACGGCGCGCCACTGAGCCGGCCGGTGTCATGATCCGCCCTTGTCAGCCTTCTTATCAGCCTTCTTGCGCCGCCGGACCGGCGCCGGCGCGACGTGGATACGCCCCCCGGCAAGGCTGATCAAGGCTCCCGCAAGGGTCTGCTTCAGGATGGGACGGCCATTTGTGGGTGAACGGCGGGCCCCGACGATGGCCTGATCCAGCGCGGCCAAGAGGGTTTCGACCTTGCCGAGTTCCGCCGGTCCCTCATGCCCGAGGGCGTCGATGGCCCGCAGCAGCAGCCGCAGCCGGACCTCCTCCGGCAGGCTGGCGAAGGCTTTAGCCTCGAAGCTTCGCGCGCCCGGGCCGTGCGGCGCATCGCCGCGATCCTCAAGACCACGATCCCCAAGACCACGATCGCGAAGCCGAAGGAAGCGCTCGGCGCCGTCGGTCAACACCTCGACCGCCGCGTTGGCCCTGGCGAGCCTGCCTGCGAGCCGCACCAGATTGCGCGCATCGCCGCCTTCGCTTGCGAGCTGCGGCAACAGCGCGCGCAGCCGCGGCCGCGTAAATGCAGCGTCGCGGTTGGTGGGATCATCGACAAAGCCGAGCCTGGCCCGCTTCAGGGTGGCGATCAGCTGCGACTTCGGGACATCGAGCAGCGGCCGCGCCAGCACGATGCCGTCGCGCATCGTAAGGCGAGCCATCGCCGACAGGCCGGCGATGCCGCTGCCGCGCAGCAGCCGCATCAACAGGGTCTCAGCCTGGTCGTCGCGGGTATGCGCGGTCAGCACATGGGTCGCACCGATGGCGCGCGCGGCCTGCGTAAGCAGACGGTAGCGGGCGTCGCGCGCCGCGGCGGGCAGACCCGTCTTCGGCTTTGCACCACGCCAGCGCAGGGTCCGGTGCGTCAGCGCCAGCGCAGTCGCCTGCCGCTTGACCTCGCGTGCCTCGCGCGCTGCCTCCGGCCGCAGGCCGTGATCGACGGTGACGACGACGAGCTTCGGGCCGCGGGCAAGGCTGCGCCGCCAGCGCGCCGCGAGCCACATCAGCGCGACGGAATCCGGTCCGCCGGAGACTGCGAGCACCAGCGCGGGCGTGTGCTTCAGGTCGGCGAAGAGCCGCCTCGCCTCGCGCACCGAGATTGG
This sequence comes from Bradyrhizobium sp. LTSP849, assembly GCF_000938255.1. Classification (GTDB taxonomy): domain Bacteria; phylum Pseudomonadota; class Alphaproteobacteria; order Rhizobiales; family Xanthobacteraceae; genus Bradyrhizobium. The sequence goes on from NZ_JYMR01000052.1 coordinate 509,279, forward strand.
TGAGTTGTCGTCTGACATGACGCTGCAATCGTCCGCGGATGGACCGCCTGTTTAGCGCAGCTCCATCGGTCTTGTCAGGCTCAAGCGCCGCGGGTCAGCACTTCACCCGCTTCTGCTCGCGGTCGACGGCGGCTTTGACGCCGGCGGACGCACGCGGATATTTGCGGCCGACCTCGCCGAAGGCGGCGCAGGCCGCCTCCTTCTCCTTCAGCGCGGCGAGCGACTGGCCAAGCCGCAACAGCGCATCCGGCGCCTTGGCGGATTTGTCGTATTTGGTGGTGACGGCGAGGAAGGCTTCCGCCGAGTCACGATATTGCTGGCGCTGGAAATAGCTTTCGCCGAGCCAATATTGCGCGTCGCCGAGCAGCGGGTCGCTCGGATATTTCTGCGCAAAGCCCTTCATGGTCTGCTCGGCCAGCGCATAATCCTTGCGCTGCATGTAGCCGATGCCGAGGTCGAACTCGTCGCGCGGCGTTGCCGAGGGCGGCAGGGTCGTCACACCGCCGCCGGCAGCCGGCGCCGGATAGCCGGGCTGGGCCGGCGGATAGGCCGGCTGTGCAGGCACTGCTGCCTGCGGATAGCGGCCGCCATTGTTGTTGAGATCGAGCGGCTCGCCGGCGCCGCGACCGCCGGGCGCGCCGGCCTGCGCTCCCGCCGACATCGGCTGCTGGCCGCCGCCCAGCGCGCGCGGCGCACCGGGTGCACTCGGATTCTGGCCCGGGTCGAACGCATCGCCGCGGCGGCGCGTGCCGGGGGCACCGGGCGCCGGCTGCTCCTGAACGATCGGCGCGGGAGAGGCGATCTGCGGCTGTTCGTAATTCGGCTGGGCGGCCTGCTGCTGCTGGCGATACGCCGGCGCGACCTGAGCGGGCGGCACGGCGGCCGCGTTGGGCTGCGCCGGCGCCTGGCCGGGCGCGCCGCCCTCGAGCTGCCGGACGCGATCTTCGAGCTGGCGATTGCGATATTGCAGCTCTTCATTCTGGCCGGTGAGCTGGCGCAGCTGGTTTTCCAGCCGCTCGATCCGCATCTCCGGGTCGTCGTCCGACTGCGCGAGGACGGGCGAGCAAAATGAGAACAGCGCGGCGATCGCCGCGATGCCGGTAATGGCCTTAAATCTGGATGACATCTTGCCCTGACGACGAAAGCGAAATGGCCTGCGACGGAACATTCGACGCGCCACACATTGAAGGGGAGTACGCCAAAAATGTGACTGGCACCACGGGGTTTCTGTCACAGATCGCTGAAACGAAACCGGCGCCCGAGAGGGCGCCGGCAGATGAATTTGCTTACACTTGGCTGACGGCGCGTGAGCCTTAGGAGCTCGCGTTCAGCACGGTGACGGCACGACGGTTCTGCGACCAGCAGGAGATGTCGTTACAGACGGCCACGGGCCGTTCCTTGCCGTAGGAGATCGTGCGCATGCGGTTCGCATCGATGCCGCGCGAGGCGAGGAACGAACGCACCGACTGGGCTCTGCGGGCGCCGAGCGCGATGTTGTATTCGCGGGTGCCGCGCTCGTCGGCGTGACCTTCGATGGTGAAGGAGTAGCGCGGATAGCTCTGGAGCCACTGCGCCTGCTTCTCCAGGGTCACGATCGCCTGCGGGGTCAGATCGGTCTGGTCGCTTTCGAAGAACACGCGGTCGCCCACGTTCACCACGAAATCCTGCTGGCTGCCAGGCGTCGCCGCGCTGGCCATCGCATCAGCACCCAGGTTCTTGTTGGCGCAGGCGCCCATCGACAACGCGACGGCAAGCACCGCGGCCAGCTTCAATCCCTGGAGGATACGCATAGGATGTTTCATTCCGGAGCCTCCACGCTCACGTTTCGTCCACTGCTTTCCGGTCTACAGGGGGTTGGTTAAGCGAACGTTCCGTCAACCTTGATGGGACGTTGCCAGAGCCGGTCAAATCCCCCCGACCAGCGAAAAGCACAAGCGATGGTTAATGGGTTGTAAATGTGGCGCGAGGGTGAAGGCAAGCCGCGTTACCCGGCAAAAACGCTTGTCTTGCTTGAATTTTGGGCCTGAGGGGCGGGGAATCCCGGAGCGCCACCGGCGCCGCCGCGCCCGCAGAAGCAGGTGTGAACCAGGCTTGAACTCAGGCTTGGGCGGCATCCGCCACAAGCACCGGCCGCTGCGGAACCTGGTGCAGGTCGCCGCGTCCGAACAGCATGCGCCGCTCGAAGGCAGTGGAACGCATGATCGGATAGCGGTCGAACACCTTCTTGCGGAAGGTCGGGAAATCCGCCGCCATCAGGCCGAACGCCTTGGTGAGGCCGGGGACCAGCCGGGGCTCGGCGAGGGGCGCGTGCAGGAACACCCGGCGGTAGAACGCCTGATGTTCGGGACGTACGATCGCAAGGCCGAGATCGGCGTTGAAATGCTCGCACGCCATATAGGCGAGGCGCGTCGTCAGATAGGGCAATTCCGGAACCCGCTTCGCCATGTCGGGATCGGCGACAAAGCGCGTCGGATCGATCATGACCTCGCCGCGGTCAAGCCGTGGCAGCACGACGTCGGGAAAGACATCGGCCGAAGTCGATGAGCGCCATTCCGAGGTCAGCACGCTGATGCGCACGGAGCTGCAGAGCTCGCCCCGGAGGTAAACACCGAAGGTCCACGCGTTCGGCAGATCGTCATACTGGTCGGTGACACGCGCGTCCGGAGATTCCTTGACGGCACCTTCGCGCAGATAGGCGCGGTAACGGAGGTTGTAGATCGCCTCCCTCTCCTCGACCGCATCGGCAAGATGATAGTCGACGTCTGTCAGGAGCTCAGCACCCCGTCCAACAGCCGAAATGATCGCTCTGGCTGAGGACTGCATTCCAACTCCTTACTCACCACCGCGCATCACACAACGCGCAAGACAACTTCCACGCGCGTGACCAATTATTAACAGCTTCTTAACAATGACGCAAAGCAATCGAAAGGTTAGGGTTAACCCCCCGTAGGACTACGGTGTCGCGCAACAGACTGAAACGACAGGAAATTTTGGGAAGCGGAGCTTACGCGAAAGAGCGCGCGCCGACGACCTGGAGCAGGTTCTCGCCACGCCGTCCATGCGAGGCATTGAGGAGCTGGCGCATCCGCACGGCGGGCACCGGACGGCTGAACAAATAGCCCTGCGCCTCGGAGACGGTGCCGTCGGCGCTGATCAGCTCGAGCTGCTCGTTGGTCTCGATGCCCTCGACCACGACCGACATGCCGAGGTCGGCGGACAGCCGCGCCACGCCGCGCAGCAGCGTCAGCGGACGGTCGGTGTCGATACCCTCGAGGAAGGAGCGGTCGATCTTCACCTTCTGCATCGGGAAATTGTGCAGATAGCTGAGGCTCGAATAGCCGGTGCCGAAATCGTCCAGCGAGATACGCACGCCGAGCGCGTGCAGCTGCGACAGGATGTCGTGGGTGAGCTGGGTGTTGCGCAGCAGCGAGGATTCGGTGATCTCGATCTCGAGGCGATGCGCCGGCAGGCCCGAGACCTCGAGCGCGTAGCGGATTTCGCTCAGCACGTCGCGCTGGTGGAATTGCTGCGGCGAGAAGTTGACGGCGACGCTGACGCCTTCGGGCCACTTCATGCATTCCATGCAGGCGCGGCGCAGGATCCAGCGGCCGAGATCGACGATCAGGCCCATGTCCTCGGCGACCGGGATGATGTCGACCGGCGAGACCGTGCCGCGTACCGGATGATTCCAGCGCAACAGCGCCTCGCAGGTGGTGATCTTGCCGGTCTTCAGATTGACCAGCGGCTGGTAGAACAGCTCGAACTCCTCGTTGGCGAGCGCCTTGCGCAGGTCGAGCTCGAGGATACGGCGGGCCTCGACGGTCGCCGCCATCTCGTCGCGGAAGAAGCAGAAGGTGCCGCGGCCGTCGGCCTTGGCGCGGTAGAGCGCCATGTCGGCGTTCTTGAGCAGCGTGTCGGCGCTGACGCCGTCCGGCGAGGTCAGCGCAATGCCGACGCTGGCGCCGATCTCGACCAGATGATTGTCGATGCGGTAGCGCTCGCTTAGCCGTTCGACGATGCGGCGGGCGAGGCTTGCTGCATCTTCGGGCGAGTTGATGTTCTGCTGGAACACGACGAACTCGTCGCCACCGAAGCGGGCGACGAAATCCTCCGGCCGCAGCATCTCGCGCAGGCGGTTGGCGACCGCGCACAGGAGCTGGTCGCCGCAGGGATGACCGAGCGTGTCGTTGACCTGCTTGAACTGGTCGAGGTCGATGAACAACAGCGCCGAGAGGCGCTCGGAATTGTTGGAGATCGCGAGCAAGCGCTCGATCTCGTCGCGGAAGCTGACCCGGTTGGGCAGTGCCGTGAGCTCATCATAGCGGGCGAGATGGGTGATCCTGGCTTCCGCATTGGTGCGTTCGGTGGCGTCTTCCAGCAGCAGCACGGTGCCGCCCCCGGACATCGGCTGGAACGTCCAGGCCAGTGTGCGGCCGCGCGCCGGGTCGGGATCGGCGGTGACGATTTCGCTGATCCTTGCGCCCTCGATCTCGGACAGGACCAGATTGCCGCTGTCGGCCGAGATCGATCCGGCGGCAACACAGGCCGAGACGATATTGGCAGCGCTGGCGCCACGTTTGACCAAATCGTCGGGCAGCCCCATCAAATTGACGAAGCGATGATTCATCACCGCAAGGCGCCCGTCGGCGCGGAACATGCAGAGACCGTGCGGCATGTTGTTGAGCGCGGTATCGAACTGGTTTGCCAGCGCGGATTCGCGAAAGCTCGAGGTCAGCGCCTTGACGAAGATAGCATGCAGGCTGAGGTTGATGTTCTTCATCCCGATGAAGAACAGCACGAGCAGCACCGCGAGCCCGATGTAGTAGAATCCACCATGCAGCAGCAGACCGAGCGACATCGGGCCGCAGGCCAGCGCGACGTGCCACTGGATCACCCTGGGCTGGCCGTAATTGCGAGCGGCGCCACCGGCCGTGTAACCGACGGCGACGGAGACGCAGAGCATGTTCGCAACCGCGTCGTCGTTGTTGAAGATGACGACGAAGCACCACAAGCCGATCACCGCGGCATAAACCAGCGCGCCGAACCAATAGCGCGGCTCCAGGTGCCTCGCCTCTTCGAACGTCAGACCCGGTATCCGGTTTTCGTAGCGCCGCATCTGAAACGCGCGGGCGGTGCCAATGGCAATAATCAGAAACGCGATCGGCCACAGCAGGACGTCGCCGGTCTTCAGTGCAGTCATGACCGCGGCCACGGCCGTACAGGCCGAGCCGAGGAAGATCGCCCAGAAATTCTGCACCATAGAGTTGATGAGAGCGGCGTAGAGTATCGGCTCCAGCTCGTCTCGATCGCTCTGCTTCTGGTCGGCCAGCTGCATTGGCTTGTTACGCGTCCTGTTTGGCGCGTACTTTTACCCAAGCCAGATGAAGCCTTTCTGAGGGAACATCGTTAAAGTCGAGTTGTTTTTCGGCAATAGCGAAGCTATTTCTGCTGATATATCAAGCAACTAGGCAAGCCTTGCCGGGCACAAGGTGAAGGAAAGCTTGCCACCCGCGCGGAAACCGAAAAAATCGCCGATTTTTTTCGAAAACATCGCGCGTCGAAACGCGCGATCTGTTCATTGGCCCGCTGTCGAGGACAACAGCGGCGACCATGCCGGGTCGGAGGCGAAGCCCGGCGTCGGCACCTTCAGCTCGTTACGACCGGAGATGTCGACGGAGAACAACGACGGTCCGCCGGCGCCGCCGGGATCGCGGAAGAACATCAGCACGCGGCCGTTCGGCGAGAAGGTCGGGCCTTCATTGTGGTAGCCGGAGGTGAGCAGCCGCTCGCCGGAGCCATCGGGCTTCATGACGCCGATCGAGAACTGCCCGCCGCCTTGCCTGGTGAAGGCGATGTAGTCGCCACGCGGCGACCAGACCGGCGTCGAATAGGTGGCGTTGTTGTCGTCCTTGGAGAAGGAGATGCGCTGCGCCTGTCCGCCGCCCGCCGACATCACGTAGATCTGCGACCTGCCGCCGCGATCGGACTCGAAGCAGATGCGGGTGCCGTCCGGTGAGTAAGACGGAGACGTGTCGATCGCCGGCGTGTCGGTAAGGCGCGTGGTCGAGCGCGAGCGCAGATCCATCACGAACAGGTTCGAATTACCACCCTGCTGCAGGCTCATGATGACGCGCTGACCGTCCGGCGAGAAGCGCGGCGCAAAGGTCATGCCCGGGAAATTGCCGACGATCTCGCGCTGCCCGGTCTCGATGTTGAAGAGATAGACTTTCGGATCGCCCTGGCCGAACTCCATGTAGGTGATCTCTTGCGAATTCGGCGAGAAGCGCGGCGTCAGCACGAGGTCGGCGCCACGGGTCAGATAGCGCACATTGGCGCCGTCCTGGTCCATCATCGCCAGCCGCTTGACCCGGCGCTCCTTCGGCCCGGTCTCGTCCACGAACACCACGCGGCTGTCGAAATAGCCCTTTTCGCCCGTCATCCGCTCATAGATCTGGTCGGAGATGATGTGGGCGATGCGGCGCCAATATTCCGGCGAGGTGAAATATTGCTGGCCGGTGAGCTGCTGGCCCGAGACGACGTCCCACAGGCGGAATTCGGCCTTGAGCCGTCCGTCCGGCTGCCGCGTCATGCGGCCGGTCACCAGCGCCTGCGCGTTGATGGTCTTCCAGTTCTGGAATTGCGGCGCGACGTCGATGTTGCTGATGCGCTCGATGAAGGCGGCCTGGTCGATCGGCGCAAACAGACCCGAGCGCTTCAGATTATTGGTGATGACCTGCGTGACACCGTTGCCGACATCGGCGTCGGCCGGCGAGCCAGCCACGAAGTTGGTGATCGCGATCGGGACCGGCTGGAATTCGGTCGGATCGATGCGGAGGCGCCCCTGCTGAGCCTGGGCGAAGGCACGTCCGCCCCCGAGCATCGCAAGCCCCGCCCCGGTCAGGGTCATGAAGCGGCGGCGGTTCATCGATCGAACGTCATTCATCGGAAAATTCTTTTGTTCGGATGTCACAACATATCTTTCAGACCGAAAGTCATCGGAATGGTCTTCCAGCTTTCGTACTGCTGCTTTGGCATGAAGGAATAGACCTGACACTGCACGATGGCGCGCTTGGCGCTCTCCGCGACCGCCACCGCGATCGACCGCGACGGCCCTCTCACCGCAACGACGATGGGCTCGGACGCCAGCGATCCATCGATCTTCATGGGAATGTCGATGTCGGCTTCGTATTGATCGGCGTCCTGCCCGTTATAGGTGGGCGTGAAGCAGCGCTTCACTGCACCCTGAAATGCACCGCGCCAGGTCGCGACGTTGTTGGCAGCAGTCCCGGTATTCGATCCGAGCGAGGCGGACGCGTTCAGCGCCGCACCAGTGAGCTCGTGCCGCGTCGGATCGCGCTTGTCGAGGTCGCGGGCAATCTGCGCGGGATCGAAGGTGCGCTCCTTGGGCTTGGGCTGCTGCTGTGGCTGCACCGCCGCGACCTTGGGCTCCACCGGCTTCGGCGGCGGCTTCTTGGTCTCCAGCTTCTTCTGAAGCTCGGCGATCGGATCTTCCTTGGCCGGGTCAGGCTTCTTTTCCTGCGGCTTCGGTTCTTCTTTCGGCTTGGCCTCGGCGACCGGCTTGGGCGGATCGGGTTTTTTCTCGACCGGCTTCTCGACGGGTTTTGGCGGCGGCTCGGGCGTCGATGTCGTCTTGATCAGTTCTTTCTTCTCGGTGACCTTGCCGACGGCGTCTTCCTCGGGCTTGGCCTCGGCGATCTTCTCGACCTTGGGCTTCGGCTCTTCCTTTTTGCCGGTCTTCTGCCCCGCCATCATCTTCGCGAGTTGATCAGAGGAGATGATGTCGATCGGAAGCGACTCTTCCGCCGGCACGAAGGCCCTGCTGCTAAAGGTGAACAGCCCCCATCCAAGCACGAGGACGTGGAGGATAATCGACGCAACGAGTGTCTTGTCGACGTTCACCTTCACCGGTCTAGGACCCCTGATCCGCTTCCGTGACGAGCGCCAGCTTCTTGAATCCTGCACCCGACAGGAGGCCCATCACCTTGGCCACCGTGCCGTAATCCGCCTTCTTGTCGGCGCGCAGATAGATGCGTTCCTCGAGCCCGCCGCGCGCATCCGTGATCGCCTTCAGCTTCGGGATCAGTTCGTTGATCGCGATCTCGGTGTCGTTGATGAACACCTTGCCCTTGATGTCGACCGACATCTGGATCGGCTTCTGGTCGTTCGTCTCAAGGCTCTTGGCCTGGGTCTGCGGCAGGTCGAGCGGCACCCCGACCGTGAGCAGCGGCGCCGACACCATGAAGATGATGAGCAGCACCAGCATCACGTCGACCATCGGCGTGACGTTGATCTCGGCCATGACCGGCTTGCGCCGGCTGCGACGGCCGCCGCCTCCGGACGAACTGGCTGCGTTCATGCCCATGGTCTGGTGCCCAAATGTACCGTCACACTATACATGCCGTCCGTCAGCCCCGCTCGTCGATCTGACGCGACAGGATGGCTGAAAATTCATCGGCGAAGCCTTCGAGCCGCTGGGCCTGCCGGTTCACCTCGGAAGTGAACTTATTGTAGAAAATAGTGGCAGGAATGGCGGCGATAAGGCCGACAGCGGTCGCAAACAGCGCTTCCGCGATGCCCGGCGCCACCACCGCCAGGGAGGTATTTTTCGACGCCGCGATCGACTGGAAGCTCGACATGATGCCCCAGACCGTGCCGAACAGGCCGACAAAGGGGCCGGCGGAGCCGACGGTCGCGAGCACCAGCAGCCGGCGTTCCAGCCGCTCGACCTCGCGCGAGATCGAAACGTTCATCACCTTGTCGATGCGCATTTGCAGGCCCGCCATCGAACGGGCCTGGCTCTCGAAGGAGCGCTTCCACTCGCGCATTGCCGCCACGAAGCAGGCCGCCATGGAATGCGTCGGCTTGGCCGAGAGCGTGCGATAGAGGTCCTCGATCGACTCGCCGGACCAGAACGCCTGCTCGAAGCGATCCATCGAGCGGCGTGTGCGGGCAAACAGGAAGATCTTGTCGATGGCGATCGCCCAGACCCAGACCGAGCAGGACAGAAGTCCCAGCATCACCGCTTTCACGATCCAGTGAGCCTGCCAGAACAACGCGATCAGCGACACGTCGGCGGAGGCGGCAACCGGAAGGGCGGATTGAGCCACATCGGCCGGATTCATCAGCAGTATCCTCTCAAGGCGATCGTTACCTAATGTCTCCAGCTAGCCAAATGGCTGCCGGTTCCCCAACAGCCGCGCTAGAACCGGCGCGGCCGGCAAGCCCGCTCAAAGCCTGGTCTTTTTTGGGTGCAGGGCTGGTCCAAAGCCGGCCGCCTGCATTCCCTGCCAAGATGTCAAAACTAAGGGCCTCGACCCAGGCTCTGGGCGCGATTGTCCACCCGTACCAGAGCCCGGCGATGGTTAATGCTGGGTTACCGGGGCTGCATTTGGCTGCGGGAAAGGGTGGCAGTGCAGCGAGATGGGACTCGCCAAGTGCCGGGCGCCCCGGAGACGGCGGCAGTTCCGTACACCGCCTCCGCTATGGCGGATATAGTCGCTCATCCGGGCTAGGGCCCCAGCATCACTCGTCGGCCAGATCCACTTCGCCCAAGTCGCGTGCGGCATCGACAACCCGATTAACCTGCACCCCGTCAAGGATGATACGATAGAGCACCAGCCAGCGGGCGATGACCAGCATTCGCGCTTCTGGGGCGATATCTGGCCGAGCCGGCCCGGATTGCGGGAACATAGACAGCTGGCCGAGACGCGCCTCAATGCGATCGATCCAGTAGTCGGCTGTCTCTGCCCCCTTGTCGGCGGCGATGTGGAACCAGATTTCGAGGAGGTCGCGTTCAGCGATCTTGGAAAGCCGAACCTCTCCCAACTTACTTATCCAATGCCTTTAGAAGCTCGCGCCCCTTGGCTTTGATGCTGGCGAAGTCCGCGGGGCCTGCGTCACCGCCGGCTTCGCCCTCGGCCCAAGCCCTGCGCAGATAGGCAAGGCGAGCTTCGTCGGTCTGTTCCATGATCCGCAAAGCTTCGCGCACGACCTCGCTCGCCGAGGTGTAGCGGCCGCTTTCAACCTTTGCCTTGACGAACTCATGCAGTTCGTCGGTCAGCGAGACGTTCATGTTCATGGTCGGCGCCTTTCCTGAGACATTATGGAAGTGGCAACAAACTTTGGCAATCTCTGCCGGGCCGGACGCATGACGCGGTAGGCGCCCTGCCTCACCACTTCTCCTTCGACGTCCGCACGTCGAGCTCGAACGACCAGGCACGTTCGGGCTGGCGGTAGAGGAAGGCGAAGGCATCGACGATGCCTTCGATGCTGATCAGGCTGTCCTCGCGGCCGGCTGCATCGGGAAAGCGCGAAAAGATCTTGTCGCCGGCGATGGCGCCGTCGACCACTACATGGGCGACGTGGATGCCGTCGGGCGCGTATTCCTTGGCCATCGCCTGCGCCAGCGTGCGCAGGCCGGCTTTAGACGAGTTGAACGCGCCGTAGCCGGAGCGGCCGCGCAGCGAGGCGCTGGCGCCGGTGAAAAGAAGCGTGCCGGCCTTCTTCGGCACCATGCGACGCACCGCCTCGCGGCCGAACAGGAAGCCGCCGAAGCAGACCACGCGCCAGGCGGTCTCGAAATAGTCGGCCTCCATCTCGATGATTTTTCCCGGCGTGTTGTTGCCGGCGTTGTAGACGGCGAGATCGAGGGTTTCGCCCGCGGCGTCGAACAGAGCAGCGATGTCGCTCTCCTTTGTCGCGTCGGCGACGAAGGGAACAGCAACACCACCCGCTTTCTTGATGTCATCCACAACCGTCTTTAGGGCGGACAGCGTCCGGCCCGCGACGATCACCTTGAGCCTCTCGCCCGCAAAGCGTTTGCAGAGCTGGGCCCCGAGCCCGCGCTCCGGGCCGACGCCGATCACGATTGCCGTCTTCATTGCACGTCTCCGAAGATTGAAAGCTGACGATCTGATGGATGGCTCAGGCCGAGGCAGGCTCGGGGCAATTGGTCAGTCGCGCGGGATTGCCGACTGCGGTGCAGCCGCCGGGCACGTCTGATGTCACGACCGTGCCTGCGCCGATCTTGGCAAAGTCACTGACCGTAATATCACCGAGAATGGTCGCACCGGCGCCGATGTAGACGCCGCGGCCGATGCGCGGCGAGCGCGTCGGCAGCTCACCGTTCCGGCCGATGCTGACATTCTGGAGGATGGTGACCTCGTCGCCGATCACCACATTGGCGCCGATCACGATGCCGGTGGCGTGATCGAGATAGACCGACGATCCGATGTGTGCGGCGGGATGAATGCTGACTTGCAACGCATTCGACGATTCGTTCTGAAACAGCAGCGCCGCATCGCGATGATCGCTATGCCAGAGCCAGTTCGAGACGCGCCAGGCTTGCAGCGCGACATAGCCCTTGTAATGCAGCAGCGGCGGCAACAAGGCGGTGATGGCGGGATCGCGCAGCCCTATAGACCGCAAATCGCTGCCAGCCGCTTCGATCAAATCCGGCTGGCTGCGAAAGGCATCGCGAGAAAAGGCTGCGAAGCGCTCTTGCCCGACCGCGCTGCCGCCGAGCCGTCGCCCGATCAGGTCGGCCAGTGCAGCGGCAAAACCGTCATGGGCCAGAATGGCGCCGGCAACGGCCTTGCCGAACACGGGATCTGCGTCCGCCGCGCGCTGCGCCTCGTCGCGGATCGCCTGCCAGAGGCCATCGCTCGCCATGATCGCAGCTTCCGCCATCGCCGCCCCCGATCCGTTCGCGTTTGCACCGGGAGATATAGGCGATCCGCATCAGGGCGCCAGTCGGGCCGCCGGCACAGGTCCAAGCCCGGGCAAGACGATCTGTCGTTTGCGTGGAGCGAATAAGAAGAAAGAAGAGCCCCAAAAACCAAACCGCCCGCCTGCGGGTGCGCAGACGGGCGGCTCGGGGCCATCAGGGCTTTGGGGGCATGTACCTGAAGGCTTTGAGAGGTGTCCAGATCAGCTTTGCGGCTGGTCGGTCGGCGGCGGGGTCGGACGCGTCTTGTGCTGTGCCATGAACTGGTCGAACTCTTCCTTGTCCTTGGCGTGACGCAGACGGTCGAGGAAGTTCTTGAACTCGACCTGCTCCTCCTCGAGCCGCTGCAGCGTCTCGGTGCGGTACTCGTCGAAGGCGCGGTTGCCGGAGGTCGGCGGGCCGAAGCCAAAGCCGAAACCACGGCGCTCCATGCGGCCGCGCATGCGGTCCATCTTGTACTGCATCCGCTCCATCTTGTTCTGCCAGCGATCCTGGTGACTCCAGCAACCCATTTTTCTGCTCCCGAGTGTGAAAAAGAGAAGGGCAAGTCCGATCGGCCACCAGATGATGAAGCCGAGGATGGTCACGGCGATCCAGCCGGGATGCCACGGCGTATCGAGCATGTGGGGGCGCTCGTAGTTTTGGTCCGAAGGGCCGCGCCAGCGATTGACATCAGCGGTGTAGGCCATTTCCCTCTCCATGACGGCATCAGTGCCGTTGTGAATGTAAATAACATTTACATAGCTAGACCATCCCGCGATTTTGTCAAGCCGACCGCCTGACAGGGTCGCGGAATTATTTGCGCAATTTTATTTCGGTTTGCCCCAGGGGCCACCGGGAGGCACGCCGGAACCGGAGGGAGCCTCCGGCGGCACGGGCGGCGGCTCGGCGCTTTTGGCAGGCGGCCGGCGGTCGGTGGGGAAGCCGAGCCCGCGCAGATAGATCAGCACCTCGGCTTCGAGCAGCTCATCCGGTGACATCGGCAGCTTTCGCCGCGCAGCATCGCCGCGCGAGAACAGCGAGGCCACGCCATGTGCCATCGACCAGATGTGCAGCGCCATCATCATCGCCGGAGGCCGCGGCGCGCCGGGCGGAGCGAGCGCCGCAAGCCGCTCGGCGGCTGCGCGAATGATGTTGAAGGCGCGTTCGCTGGCGGCCTGGAGCGCGGGATTGGCATCGACCGGGAGGCCCGACTCGAACATCGCGTTATAGAAAGCAGGCTCCTCGCGGGCGAAGGCGAGATAGGCCCGGCCGACGCGCTCGAACGCCGTGACGGTGTCGGGGCGCCCGTCGTCCCAGGCCGCGGTCAGCCGCGCCTCGAACTGCTCGAAACCGCGCTGCGCGATCGAGGACAGCAGCTCGTCGCGATCGCGAAAATGCCGGTATGGCGCCGCCGCGCTGACGCCGGCCATGCGTGCGGCATCGGCAAAGGTAAAGCCGGCCGCGCCCTTCTCGGCGATCAGCCCGAGGGCGGCCTGCAACAGGGCTTCCTTCAGATTGCCGTGGTGATAGCCGCGCTCGGCGCGGCGCTCTTCCTTGCGCCAGCTCATGTGAACGGCTTTTACATGAGCCCGGCGTCAAGGTCACTAGCACGGGGCGGATTTGATGAATCCGTATTTCCCGCAGGCCGGAGCGGCGGCTGAAGCCCTAGCCGCCCGGGATCGGCAGCACCGGCATGATCTCGACCCGTTCGCCGGGGAAGATCGCGAAGTGCGGGTGGTTCTCGAACATCTTCGCGGCGGCCTCGTGGGACGCGGCGCGGACCACGGTGAAGGCGCCCATCTCGTTGGCGATGTCGGTGACGCCGTTCCCGTCGACCTTCTTGGTCTTGCCGAGCGGGCCGCCCATGGCCTGGAGCGCGCTTTGGTGCTTCTCGACCCAGGCCTTCCAGGCGGCGATGCCCTCCAGTTCCTTGGCCTTGCGCTCGGCCTCGGACATCGCATTCCACGCGGCCATCTTCGGGCTCGTCTTGCTGCCGAGGAAAACGGCGAGATAGGTGTCGGTGCTCATCGGTTCTCTCCCTGTGTTGACGGATTGACGAAAGCCGCGAGGCCGCGGCCGCGTTTGCTATTTCTTCTTCAGGTCACCAAAGCCGGCGGCAGCCGCCTGCACCTCCGGCGAAAAGTCGGCCATTTCCTGCACCTGGCGGATCTCGATCAATTCATTGGGCGAACCCGGGCACTTCTTGGCCCAGGCGATCGCCTCCGCACGCGAGGCGACCTCGATCATCCAATAGCCGCCCAGGACTTCCTTGGATTCAGCGAAAGGGCCGTCGGTCACAACAGGCGCACCGGTCGCGAACGAAACGCGCGCGCCCGTTGACGGCGGATGCAGACCGTCCAGCGTGATCAGCACGCCGGCGTCCTTCAGCGCCTCGTTGTAGCGCATCATCGCGGCGACCCGCTCGGGATCGAGTTGCACGTCCGCCGGCGCGGTCTCGTAACCGAGCGGGATCATCAGCATCATGAATCGCATGGGAGTCTCTTGTTGCTATGAAGGTCTGGATCTTTGCTCGCCTATAAGACGAACGGCCTTTTACAGAACCGACATGGGCATGAAAATTATTCTGGAGGTTATTGCGCCGTCCGCTAGCGCGGCTGCGGCACGAACCGGCCGTCCTGGAAGGCGGCGCCGAAATAGACCTCGATGCGGCGAACCTTGCCGGCGGTGAAGGTGAAGAACTCGGTGTTGCGAAAGCTCCTGCCATCTCTTGCCAGGCAACGATAGGTCACGAAGGCCTCGTCACCGGCGACAAAGATGCGCTCGATGTCGTGGCGCGCGATCCAGCCGGTGTCCCTCCAGCAGCGTTCGAAATAGGTCGCCTTGTCGAGGTCGTCGTCGAACGGGCTGGTGAAGCGGAAGTCGTCGGCCAACGCGTCACTGACCTGCTGCCGGTCGTTGGCGAGATAGGCGGCGAACAGGTTTCGAATAACGCACTCGCGGTCGTCGGACATGGCGTGTTTCCCTGCACATCACTCCAGTGGAAGACGATGCATGCATGATCGTGCCGACAATTTGTCGCAGTGATCAGTCGTGGAACACGAAAATATTTCGAAACGCCGGCCGTAGAATTACGGAACGCATCGGTGTCTCCCTATGACTGCCGCCATGCTTATGGGGCCAGAAGGCTTTTGAATTGAACAACATCGGCCGCGGCACGTTGCGCCGCGGAAAATACGCGGCTTCGTGCAAGGGTTTACAGTTGCTCAACGAGCCTATGCAATTTTTTTCAGGAAGGCGCGAGACGGAACGATTCTCCGTTTCGCTCTCGATTCTCTCGGTCATACTGCGCGGGGCTCCACGTGTTCAATTTCAGCAGCAAGACAAAGATCCAACACGCGCTCGCGGAAGTCGCGGCGATCGATCGCTCGCAGGCGGTGATCGAATTCAATCTCGACGGCACCATCGTCGATGCCAATGCGAACTTCCTCGCAGCGATCGGCTATTCGCTCGATGAGATCCGGGGCAAGCATCACAGCATGTTCGTCGCTGCCGAAGAGCGCCAGAGCGCTGGCTATCGCGACTTCTGGGCGCGCCTCAACCGCGGCGAATATCAGGCCGCGCAATACAAGCGCTACGGCAAGGGCGGCAAGGAGATCTGGATCCAGGCGTCCTACAATCCCCTGCGCGACGGGAGCGGCAAGGTTGCCGGCGTCATCAAGTTCGCCACCGACATCACCGCGCAGAAGATCAGCAACATGGAGGATTCCGGCAAGATCGCTGCGATCAGCCGCGCGCAGGCCGTGATCGAATTCAACATGGACGGCACCATCGTCACCGCCAACGAGAATTTCCTGAAGGCGATGGGCTATTCGCTCGACGAGATCAAGGGCAAGCACCACAGCATGTTCGTGACCCCGGAGGACCGCGCCAGCGCAGCCTATGCAGAATTCTGGGCGCGGCTGAACCGCGGCGAGTTCGAGGCCGCCGAATACAAGCGGCTCGGCAAGGGAGCCAGGGAAATCTGGATTCTGGCAACCTACAACCCGATCCTCGACGAGGCCGGCAAGCCGTTCAAGGTGGTGAAGTTCGCGACCGACGTCACCGCGCAGAAGCTGAAGGCGGCCGACAATGACGGCCAGCTCGCCGCGATCCAGAAGTCGCAGGCCGTGATCGAGTTCAACATGGACGGCACGATCCGCATCGCCAACCCAAATTTTCTGAACGCGATGGGCTATACGTTGGCCGAGATCAAGGGCCAGCACCACAGCACGTTCGTCGAGCCGAGCGAGAAGAATTCGCCCGCCTACCGGCAGTTCTGGGACACCCTCAATCGCGGCGAATACCAGGCCGCCGAATACAAGCGGATCGCCAAGGGCGGCCGCGAGATCTGGATCCAGGCCTCCTACAACCCGATCCTCGACCTCAACGGCAAACCCTACAAGGTGGTGAAATATGCCACCGACATCACCGCGCAGGCGATCGGACGCAAGAAGGCCGAGAATGCGCGCGGGCTGATCGAGGCGGTCGCGGCCGGCAGTGAGGAGATGAGCGCGTCAATCCGCGAGATCTCCGAGACCATGGCGAAGTCGCGCGAGAACTCCAAGGTCGCGACCTCCAGGGTCGAGGCCGCCGACGGCCAGGCGCAGAAACTGAATGCGGCCGCACAGGCCATGAGCGGCATCGTCGAGATGATCGCGGGCATCACCGGACAGATCAACCTCCTGGCGCTGAACGCCACGATCGAATCGGCGCGCGCGGGCGAAGCCGGCCGCGGCTTTGCGGTGGTCGCCTCCGAGGTGAAGAACCTCGCCAGTCAGGCCAAGCATGCGACCGACACGATCTCGTCGGAAATCAACGCGCTCAACACCGTCGCCGGTGACGTCGTCGGCTCACTCACCGCGATCAAGGCAGCAATCGCCAGCGTCAACGAGTTCATCGCCTCCACCGCCGCCGCGGTCGAGGAACAGAGCATCGTGACGGCGGACATGTCCGCCAACATGCAGCGGGCTTCGGCGGAGCTCTCCTAGGCTCACGAACGACCACTATCCCCGTCATCCTGAGGCGCTCACACTGCAAAGCAGTGTGGGCCTCGAAGGATGAATCGGCCGAGATGCAGCCGGGCCGTCGCCCTTCGAGGCTCGCCCCGCGTCGCTTTGCGCCGCAGAACTCGCACCTCAGGGTGACGGTTCTCGATATTGCTGCCCGTCCCTACCGCTCCCATCGCCGCGTCGCCTCACTCGCTCCCTCCGGCAACGCCTCAAAGACCGGCGAGGCCAGCACGGCATGGACGTGCAGCGTGGTCGTGCCCGAATTACGAAAACCGTGCTTGCGGCCGGCGGGAACCAGCAGGGACTGGCCGGCCGTCACTGTGATGCGCTCGGCCTCGATCCACATCTCGGCCTCGCCCGCGCGCACGGTCAGCACCTCCTCGACCGGATGACTGTGCGTCGGCGCCCCGGCGCCGGGCGCGACCCATTGCTCGAAGATGCAGAGCGCGGTGGCGCCGTTGCGCGCGGATGTCAGCATCCGGGCCGTCACACCCGGCCGCCATTCCTCGAGCGGGATCGCACTGGGATCGATGGGCATGGCCAGAGGCCCTTTCTTGCCGGGACGAAAGCGAAGTAAAAGGGGCCGGCGCTCGCGCGCGACCGACCTTTCGCACACAGGACAGATTAGCAAATGCCGCAGGCCACGCAAAAAGTCGCCCTCGTCACCGGTGCCGCTCGCGGCATCGGGCTTGCGACCGCGAAAAAATTCCTGGCCGAAGGCTGGCGCGTGGCGCTGCTCGACATCGAGGGCGAGCTGCTCGGCCGCGCGCGCGCCGAGATCGGCCAGGATGATGCGACGCTGGCGCTGACCTGCGACGTCTCGGACAGCACCGCGGTCGGCGCGGCGATGGCGGCGATCGAGCGGCGGTTCGGCCGGCTCGATGCGCTGGTCAACAATGCCGGCATTGCCGTGTTCGCGCCGCTGATGGAGACATCGGAGGCCGACTGGCGCCGCGTGCTCGAGGTCAACCTCACGGGTCCGTTCCTCTGCACCAGGGCGGCGGTGCCGTTGATGCGCGATGGCAATGGCGGCGCCATCGTCAACATCACCTCGATCTCGGCCGTGCGGGCCTCGACGCTCCGCTCGGCCTACGGCACCAGCAAGGCGGGCTTAGCGCATCTCACCAAGCAGCTGGCGGTCGAGCTTGCCTCTCTCAACATCCGCGTCAACGCGGTGGCGCCGGGGCCGGTCGACACCGCCATGGCGAAGCAAGTGCACACGCCGGAGATCCGCGCCGATTATCACGACGCCATCCCGCTGAACCGCTACGGCCTCGAAGAGGAACTCGCCGAAGCGATCTACTTCCTGTGCTCAGGAAGCGCGAGCTACATCACCGGTCAAATTTTGGCCGTCGATGGCGGCTTCGATGCGGCGGGTATCGGTCTGCCGACGCTGCGCGGGCAACGGCGGAACGGGTAGGCACAGGATTTGTAGGGTGGGCAAAGGCGCGAAGCGCCGTGCCCACCACATTCTCCCGATTTGCGGTCCCATTGGTGGGCACGCTACGCTTTGCCCACCCTACGACGTCGAATGTGCGGAGAGTCCGATGCAACGCGTTGCTTTTGTCTGGGCCCTCGCAGCGGCCCTGCTCGCCTCCGCACCAGCTTCCGCCGAGATCCGCATCATCCAGAGCCCCGGTGGCCAGGTCGGACCGTTCCTCGATCTGTTCGAGAAGGTGCGCGAGAGCGGTGAGCGCGTGGTGATCGATGGTCCCTGCCTGTCCGCCTGCACGCTGGTGCTGAGCATCGTGCCGGGTGAGCGGATTTGCGTCACGAGGCGCGCCGTGCTCGGCTTCCACGCGGCTCGCTCGGTCGACCGGCGCGGACGTTTCTATGCGGAACCGGAGGCATCTGAAGCCGTGCTGCAAGCCTATCCGGGTCCGGTGCGCGACTGGATCAGCCGCCGCGGCGGCCTGACCGCGCGGTTGCTGCTGCTTAAAGGGCGGGAACTCGCGGCGATCTATCCCCGTTGCCGATGATGCTGCGATTCGCGGGGCGAGCCATTGTCCACCGCACGTCCAGACCTGAATGGACGCGGCCTTTGTCCGAAGATTGGGCAAAGTGCCGCTTGCAGTCGGCAAATCCGCTTATCTGCTTCGCAAGCCCTGCCCAATTTACGCGGTTTCCAAGTCTTCCCGACCATCTATGATGATCCTGCATTTTTGAGATCAATCATTATCAAAACGGGTCGCACGCCATGCAGCCCATCGATTTTCGCTACCGCCTGTCGGATCAGGGGCGTATCGTTCTCGGTTCGCTCAGTTCCGAAGAGACTCTCGAATTCGAAGTGCTGTCCCGGCGCGACCGCGAGGGCCTGATCGATCTGCCGTCCGAGCTTCGGCTGCTCGAGCTCTACGTGAAATACGGCAAATCCGGCGCGGAGGTTCCGCTTGCGCCGTTAGAACCTGCTGACGATCCGTTAGAACCTGCGTACGAGCCCTGGGAACCTGTCTATGAGGAGAGTGAGCCGCTGCAATCGCAAAAGCTCCCGCTGCGGTCATCACGACAGCACGCCTATGTTGTTCCCATGGTCATCGTGATGAGCGTGAGCTTCATGCTGATTGCAATGCTGATCAGCTAGCAAATAAGACGCCGCGCCGAAAAAATGCCACGGCATCTGTGAAGCGCGTCACACTAAAGCCAAGGTAGACTGCCATACCCTTGCGTTAGGCGACACCGATGTCCGCGGAGGTATTCATGACCATCATCAGCACCGACGGACACGCTGATTCGCAAGTTCAATCGTCGCTCTTCCGGAGAGCGAGCGAACAGGCCTTCACCCTGACGTTCCTGGTCGCGAGCGCAGTCGCAACTGTCGGCTGGCTCTACGTGCTCGGCCAGGGAGCCGTCACCGTCACGAGTTGGCTATTCTTCTAAGAGAAGAGGGTTTGGATCACCGGCGCGAGCTTCATGCTTGCGCAGATGAGCATTCCCCAAAGAGCAAAATTGATTTGTAGCGCCGCCGCCATCGGTCGCTCCCTTCCAAGTCACGTCCACCCTAGTTTGTAGCTTTTGTGAAATACAATTAGCGATTCTGTGGCAAATTTTACAGCCTAATATTTCGCCAATTGTTGTGCGATGCGAACCGCTCCACAAGGCATAGTTGCGCCGTTGTATACAGCAAGCCCGCATTCAATCACCGACGACGAAGCGGTTCCATCAACGCGTGCAGTGGCGACGTGATCACGGTGTTTCGCGACGCGCTCTCCCCCGAACGGGGCGAGAGGGCGTCGCGACTCAACACTTTAGACCCGCTGTCACATTCCTTCAGCCGGGCAGTTCACCATCCAGGGAATGCCGAACTTGTCGACGCACATTCCAAAGCCCTTGGCCCAGAAGGTCTTGCCGAAGGGCATGTTGACAGTGCCGCCGTCGGCGAGCGCGTTGAACTTGCGTTCGGCATCGGCGACGTCGGTGATCGTCAGCGAGATCGAAAAGCCCTGGGGTTTCTGCACATGTTCCGGCGGCGCGTCGGACGCCATCAGCACGCTGCCGCCAGGGAGCGACATTCGCGCATGCATGATCATCTTCTCGCGGCCTGGCGAGGGCTGCATGTCCGGCGGCCCCTCGGAGGCACGCAGCATCATCTCGATCTTGCCGCCGAGAACCTTGGCGTAGAAGTTGAACGCCGCTTCGCAGGTGTCCTGATAGAACAGATAGGGATTGAGCATCGTTTCTCTCCTTCTTGTTTCCTTGGGGCAGTGAGGTTCGTTATTTCTCGGTGAGCTTCTTCAGGCTGGCGAGACCGGCCTCAAAATCCTTGCCGATCATGCTGTCCATGTTCATGAAGACCTGCATCAGCTTGGACATGAACGGGGCCGGACCGTACATCGCCCATGTGACCAATGTGGCATCGCCTTGCGGCACAAAGGTGAACTCGGCGGTGTTGTGGCCTTCGAACGGTCGCTCGAAATCGAGCTTGATGCGCAGCTTTGACGACGTGCTCGCCTCGAGGATCTCCATATGGCCGGCGCCGACATTGTTGTTGCCGTCCCAGGCATAGGTCGCGCCCTTGCCTTGCGCGGTTCCGCCAAAAGTCCGCTTCATGGCGGGGTCGCGGCCCTCATAGGGCGACCAACTGGTCCAGAAGTGGAAATCGGCAACCACAGGATAGATCGCATCGGCCGGCGCTTTCACCGCGAGCGAGCGCTCGACGCGGAAGGTGTCGGGCTTGGTGAGGGCGAAGGCCAGGATACCCGCGATCCCGACCGCGAGCACGATAGCGATGATGGCAATGGCTTTCAGCATGATGGCTCCCTGGATATGGGCCTAGGACGAAGCGGAAGGACGGGGGCCGACAATTCGGGATGAATAATTTCGTCGTCGGACCATGACGGCGGGGATGGTGTTGAGCCCTATTTCGCCTTGGCGCCCTGCTTCGCGCCACCATTCGTCGCCTTCGGCTGGCTGTCCCTGATCAAACGATCAATGTGCATGCGGATGTGGGCGGCCTCGGCGGAGGTGTTGGCGAGCGCGATGGCACGGTCGAAGGCGACCCGGGCTTCGTCGTTGCGGCCGAGCTGCATCAGGAAGGCGCCGCGCACGCCGTAGAAATGAAAGTAGTTGGAAAGTTTTGGCGCCAGCGGCTCGATCAGGTCGAGTGCGGCCTGCGGCCCGCGCACCTTGGACACCGCCACCGCGCGATTGAGCGTCACCACCGGCGAGGGCTGCACCAGCTCGAGCGCGCCGTAGAGCAGATCGATCTGCGCCCAGTCGGTTTCTGCCGGCGTCGCCGCGCGCGCATGCAGCGCGGCGATCGCAGCCTGGATTTGATAGGGCCCGCTGCGGTGATGACGCATCGCCTTGTCGATCAGCGCCAGACCCTCCGCGATCATGTTGCCGTTCCATAGCGAGCGGTTCTGGTCATCCAGCAGAATGAGCGTGCCGTCTTCGGCGAAACGCGCCGCGCTGCGCGCATGCTGCAACAGCAGCAGCGCCGCCAGCCCCATGATCTCGGGCTCGCTCTGGAACAGCCGCAGCAACAACCGCGCCAGCCGGATCGCCTCCTCGCACAACGGCTTGCGCAACTCGGCGGTGTCGCCGCTGGCCGAATAGCCCTCGTTGAAGATCAAATAGATCATCGCGGCGACGCCGGCGAGCCGCTCGGAACGCTCGACCGCGCCGGGCGTCTCGAACGGCACACCGGCCTCCGCGACCTTCGCCTTGGCCCGGGTGATGCGCTGCTCCATCGCAGCGTCCGAGACCAGGAAGGCACGCGCGATCTGCTTCACCGTGAGGCCGGAGACGATGCGCAGGGCGAGTGCGATCTGCTGTGTCGCCGGCAATTGCGGATGGCAGCAGATGAACATCAGCCGCAAAATGTCGTCGCGATAGTGCGAGCCATCGAGCCGCTCGGCGAGCGCGCCCTCGGCATCGTCGAGATCGGAGATCGCCTGGTCGTCCTCCGGCAGCGGCTGCTGCTTGCGGGTGCGGCGCACCTCGTCGATGGCGACGTTGCGGCCGACCATGATCAGCCACGCCGCGGGATCGCGCGGCGGCCCGTTCTGCGGCCAGGTTTTGAGCGCACGCAAGGACGCGTTCTGGAACGCCTCCTCGGCGGTATCGAGATCGCGGAAATAGCGAAGCAGCGCGCCGACCGCCTGAGGTCGCGCCGAAGTCAGCGCGGTCTCGATCCAGCCGGTATCGGCTTCGCTCACGTCAGATTCCCTCCGGGCCTGAACACGCCCACCGGGCGCACCTCATAGGCACCGCCGGGATTGGCCGCGCCGAGGTCGCGCGCGACGTCGAGGGCTTCGTCGAGATTCTTGCAGTCGACGATGTAGAAGCCGAGCAACTGCTCCTTGGTCTCAGCATAGGGGCCGTCGAGCACCAGCGGCGGGTCTTCCTTGCGCAGCGTCGCCGCTGCCGTGGTCGGCAACAGCCGCGCCACCGGGCCGAGCCGGCCCTGCTGTGTGAGCTTCTCCTGCACCACGGCGAGCTTCTTCATCACGGCCTCGTCCTGGTCCTTGCTCCAGGAGCCGACGAAGTCCTCATCGTGATAGCAAAGGATCGCATAAAGCATGGGCAGCACCTTCCCTGACCTCTTGTTTTGAAGACGATCCAATATGCCCCGCCCCGACAGGACTGCGGAAAAAAATTGCAAGAAAAATCCGGCAGATCGTGCCAAGGAGGGCCTCCAATAGCGGAACCCGACGAGGCACTTCGAATGAGCAAAGGCACACTGGCCGTCCTGATCAACAGCACGCAGCAGAATTGGCTGCCGGAGCGCTGGAAGGCCCGGTTCGACGCGGTCTGCGGCGGCCGCCGCGTGGTGCTGCTCCCCGATGCCGGGCTCGATCCGACGGAGGTGCACTATGCCGCGGTGTGGAAGCCGGTGCCGGGTGACCTCAAGGTATTCCCGAACCTGCGCGCGATTTTCAATCTCGGCGCAGGCGTCGACGCCCTGATGGCGGACAACAGCCTGCCCGACGTACCGCTGGTGCGCGTCGCCGTGCCCGATCTGACCAACCGCATGACCGAATATGTCGTGCTGCACGTCTTGATGCACCACCGCCAGGAATTCTATCTGCGGCAGTCGCAGCGCGAGAAGCGCTGGGAGCCGACATATCAGTGGCCGGCGAGCGCAGTCACGGTCGGCATGATGGGGCTTGGAACGCTCGGCGCGGATGCGGCCGATGTGCTGCGTCGCCTCGGCTTCCGCGTCGTTGGCTGGAGCCGCAGCCCGCGTACGATCGACGGCGTCGAATGCTTCCATGGCGCCGCCGGGATGGATGCCTTCCTCGGCGTGACCGACATCCTCGTCAGCCTGTTGCCGCTGACACCGGACACGCACGGCATCCTCAACCGCGGCGTCTTCACAAAGCTCAACCGCAAGGGCCCGTTCGGCGCGCCCGTGCTGATCAATGCCGGCCGTGGCGGCCTCCAGAACGAGGCCGATATCCTGGCTTGCCTCGATGACGGCACGCTCGGCGCTGTCTCGCTCGACGTCTTCGTGCAGGAGCCGCAGCCAAAGGACAGCCGGTTCTGGACCCATCCCAAGGTGCTGCTGACCCCGCACAATGCCGCCGACACCGACGCCGATGCGATCTCGGCTTATGTGGCCGAGCAGATCGCGCGGTTCGAGGCGGGTGGTACGCTTGAGAACGTAGTGGATCGGACGCGGGGGTATTAGGCCTCGCTAGCTCTACACACTCCGTGTCGTCCCGGCGAAGGCCGGGACCCATAACCACAGGGTGTAGTTTGGCGGGGGATCGCAGTTCGGTACTGCGAGCGATCACCATCGATATATTCCGCGGTATGGGTCCCGGCCTTCGCCGGGACTGTTTTGGCCAAATAGCTCGAACCCCCCACCCCCACCCCGACCCGTTCACCGTCTCTTAGCGAGAAGTTGATAGGCGTTGTTAACCAACGCTCAAAGAACGAGTCGGACATGCGCGCGACGCTCGGCCTCAGGATGCGAATCACGGTTGCGCTGGCGGTGACGGCGGCCGCGACCGCGCTGATTGCCGTGCTGGGCGCGATGTGGATCATCGCGGGGATCATCGACCGCGCCGACCAGCGCGAGCTGCGCAGCCATTACGACGCCCTGCAATCACGCATCGCCGAGGAATCCCGCCGCGCCGCCGCAATGAGCGCCGTGGTCGCGGCCATGCCGGCGGCGCAGGAGGCGATGGCGAAGCAGGATCGCGAGGCGCTGATGCGCCTGTTCGGGCCCGTGTTTGCCGCCACCAAGTCGGAGTACGGTGTCGACCAGTTCCAGTTCCACATCCCGCCGGCGACGTCCTTCTTGCGCGTGCACCAGGCGGCGAAATTCGGCGACGACCTCTCGAGCTTTCGCAAGACCGTCGTGGTCGCCAACCAGGAGCGCAAGGTCGTGGTCGGCCTCGAAGGCGGGTTGGCCGGGCTCGGTATCCGCGGTGTGGCGCCGATCGCGCAAGGCGACAAGCATCTCGGCAGCGTCGAATTCGGCCTGACCTTCGGCCAGCCCTTCCTCGACGACTTCAAGGCCAGCCGCCATGTCGACATTGCCTTCCAGCTTTTCGACGGCAGTGGCTTCAAGCTGTTCGGCGGCACGCTGAAGGGCAAGAGCTTCTTCGATGCGGCCGATTACGGCCGCGCCGCCGAGGGCAGCTTCACGGTGAAGCAGGCCAGGCTCGACGGCACGCCGGTCGCCGCGCTGCTCGGGCCGATCAAGGACTTTTCCGGCAAGCCGCTCGGCGCGGTCGAGCTGGTGATGGACAATGCCGACTATGAGGCGTCCGCCGACCGCGCCTGGTGGCTTTCGATCGGGATCGCCGCGCTCGGGCTGATCATGGCGGCAATCGTCGGCTATCTCATCGCTCGCAGCATCTCGCGGCCGATCCTGTCCCTTACATCCGTCATGCGCGAACTCGCGGACGGCAACCTCGACGTCGCCGTTCCCGTGAGCCAGGCGAATGACGAGGTCGGCGCGATGGTAAAGGCGGTCGCGGTGTTCCGCGACAATGCGCAAAACTTCAGCAAGCTCCAGGCCGAGCAGCTGGAGGCCAAGGCGCAGTCCGAAGCGGAGAAGCGGCGCGCCTTTGCGGCACTCGCCGACAATTTCGAAGCGAGCATCCGCGACGTCGTCACCACGGTGTCGTCCGCCGCAGTCGAGATGGAGCACACCGCGCGCTCGATGTCAGCCATCGTCGAGCAGTCGCGGCAGCAGACGCGCACAGTGTCATCGGCCTCGGCGCTGGCTTCGGAAAACGTGCAGACGGTGGCAGCCGCGGCCGAGGAGCTGTCGTCCTCGATGACCGAGATCAGCCGAAGGCTCGCGCATGCGACCGAGGTGGTGGGCAAGGCCGCGAGCGACGGGCGGCAGTCGAATGCACGCGTGCAGAGCCTGGCGGATGCGGCGCAAAAAATCGGCGACGTCGTCTCCTTCATCAATGGCATCGCGGGGCAGACCAATCTGCTGGCGCTGAATGCGACGATCGAGGCGGCCCGCGCCGGCGAGGCCGGCCGCGGCTTTGCTGTGGTGGCCTCAGAGGTGAAGGCGCTGGCGACGCAGACCGCGAAGGCGACGGAAGAAATCGGCGCGCAGGTGACGGCCGTGCAAGGCGAGACGACCGGCGCAGTCGAAGGCATCCAGTCGATCTGCGCAACGATCCAGCAAGTCGACGAAATCTCGGCCGCGATCGCGGCGGCCGTCGGCCAGCAGGGCGCGGCCACGCAGGAGATCGCGCAGAACGTCCAGCAGGCGGCCGCGCGTACGGGCGAAGTCTCGCAAAACATCTCAGGCGTCACCGCGGGCATAGCGGCCACGGGCACGGCGGCGGAAGAAGTGCTGGGATCGGCGGTCGAACTGTCCAAGCAGTCGCAGCGGCTGCGCGACGAGGTCGACCGTTTCCTCGCGCATATTCGCGCGGCGTAGGTAGCGAGGCTAGCGCCTCACTCTCGGTGTCGTCCCGGCGCAGGCCGGGACCCATACCGCGTGATCCATCGATGGCGCGCGGTGCAAGTCAAGCCGAACGCTTAACTGAGAGTCTTCGCCAAACTACTCCCTGTGGTTATGGGTCCCGGCCTTCGCCGGGACGACAGCGGGGGTTACCCCTCGCCCCCACCATCACATCGATCGCACCCTTCACGATCGCCTCCAGCTCCTTCCGCGGCACGCGCGCGCGGGAGCGGATCGCGATGGTGTGGATGGTGGCGGAGGCGAGCTGCGCCAGCACGGCGGGATCGGCGCTCTCCGGCAGCTCGCCTTTCTCCTTGGCGCGGCGGAAGCAACTTGCAAAAGCCTTGTCGAGCTCTGAGAGACCTTCGAGCACCATCGCGCGAATGTCGGGATCGCCGACCGCTTCGGACGCCGCCGTCACCACGGTAAAACAGCCGCGCGGGCCGGTTTCGCCTGAGAGATAGATGTTCAGCGCGGAGGCATAGATGCGCACGAGCCGCTCGCGCACCGGCATCTCCTCGCGGAAGATTGCGACCATCGAGGCGCGCGCATCTTCGCGGTAGCGCTGATAGCTCTTGATGTAGAGCTCGCGCTTGTCGCCGAAGGCACCATAAAGGCTCGGCCGGTTCATGCCGGTGGCTTCGCTGAGATCATCGAGCGAGGTTGCGGCAAAGCCCTGCTTGCGGAACAGATCGAGCGCCTTGCCGAGCGCAATTTCAGGCTCGTAGGCGCGCGGACGGCCGCGGCGCTTCGGCTGGTTGGCAGCATCTGGCGGTTTTGATTTATGTACCATTTCGCAAATTAATCCTTGACCACCCGCATACTATGCAAGATGGTACAAAAATCAATCTGGCCAGGTTGAGCGAACCCAAGAATTGCCCAAGGAGGCTACAGATGGATCTTTATTTCCAGCCGCTCGCCTGTTCGATGGCGACGCGCATCGCGCTTTATGAAGCTGGCGCGGAGGCGAACTATCTCGAAGTCGATTCCCCGACAAAGACCGTGCTGAAGGACGGCGCCGACTTCCGTGCCATCAACCCGATCGGCCTGGTGCCGGCGCTGCGCACCGATGAGGGCGTGGTGCTGACCGAGAACGCGGCGATCCTGCAATATGTCGCCGACCGCTTTCCGCAATCGGGCCTCGGCACCGGCGCTGGCATCGACCGCACGCGGCTGCATCAATGGCTGTGCTTCATCGGCACCGAGCTGCACAAGGGGCTGTTCATCCCCGTGCTCGACCGCAAGGCGCCGCAGGAGACAAAGGCCTACGCGCTAGAGAAGAACCTGTCGCGGCTCGACTATGTCGAGAACCACCTGAAGGGGCGCGAGTTCCTGCTCGATCACTTCACCGTCGCCGATGCCTATCTCGTCACGGTCATCAACTGGACCATGGCGACACCGCCGATCGAGCTCGCGAAATGGCCGAACCTGAAGGCCTATTACGAGCGGCTGCGCCAACGGCCCTCGGTCGCCAAGGCGATCGCGGAAGAGTTCGAGCTGTACAAGGCCGAGCAGGTGCGGAAGAAGGCGGCGGCGTAAGCGTTACGCGAAACATGTCGTCCCGGCTAACGAAGCCGGGACGACATTCCAAAACTTCGTCAGCGCGCATGCCCGTAGATGGCGGACGCGTTATCGGCCGACACCAAGCCGCTCTCGACATCGTCCTTGATGGCGGCGCGATCGCGCTCGGTCGGAGCCCCGATACCGGCACCGCCCGGCGTCATCACCACCAGACGGTCGTCCGGCGGCACCTGCTGAAAGCCTTTGCCGCGCAGCTTCTTTCCGGACTTCAGGCCGACATAGCCGGCCTCGCCGTTCCGGCCGCCATCGCGGCCGCGCGGCGGATGATCGATGCGGTCGAACGCCGCCAAAATGTCGAACGGCGCATCGACGCCGCTGCCGACCTCGATGATCTGGCCGAGGCCGCCGCGGGTGCGCCCTGCTCCGCCGGAATCCGGACGCAGCTCCTTGCGCCAGAAGATCAGCGGCGTCTGCGTTTCCGCGATTTCGACCGGCGTGCCGCGCACGCCGCTGGGATAGGCGGTCGCCGACAGCCCGTCCTTCGCAAAGCGCGCGCCGGTGCCGCCATTGGAGGTCACCGCCATCGAGAATCCGTAATTGCCGCCGGCGCCCGAGCGCGTCTGGCCGCGCACGTTGAGATTCCACAGGCAGGACGTGCCTTCCGCCGGCACGCGCTCGGGAATGATCTGGCGCAGGCAGCCGAACACGACGTCGGGCAGCATCTGGCCGACGATGTGACGCGACGCCACCGGCGCCGGCTTCGGCGCATTGAGGATCGCGCCCGAAGGGGCCGACACCGTCAGCGGCGACAGCGAGCCGGCATTGTTCGGGATCTGCGAGGCAACGACACAGCCGAGGCCGAACACGGTGTAGGCCGTGGTGTAGGACAACGGCACGTTGATGCCGAACTTCGAGGCGGCTGAGGTGCCGTCGAAGTCGACGTGAATGCCCGTATCCGAAATCGTCAGCGTCGCAGCCAGCGTCACCGGCGTATCATAGCCGTCGACGACCATGCTGTTGCGCCAGCTGCCCTTCGGTAGTTTTGCGATCTCGGCCAGCACCGCCTCGCGCGAGCGGTCACAGATGTAATCGCCGAGCGTATCGAGCGTGTCGATCTCGAACTCGGTCATCATCTCGACCAGGCGCTCGCAGCCGACGTCATTGCAGCCGGCGAGCGAATAGGTGTCGCCCTCGGTGTCGATCGGCAGCCGGGTGTTGGTGCGGATCATTGCCATCAGCGTCTCGTTGACGACGCCCTGGTCGATCAGCTTCAGCATGGGGATGTAGAGCCCCTCCATGAACACGTCGGTGGCATCAGGCCCGAAGCCGATGCCGCCGATGTCCATCAGATGGCTGGTGCAGGAGAACAGCGCGACCGGCTTGCCGTCCTTGAAGCAGGGCGTGGTGACGACGAAATCGTTGAGATGGCCGGTACCCATCCAGGGATCGTTGGTGATGTAGGCATCGCCCTCCTTCATCGTCTCGATCGGAAAATGCGCGATGAAGAGCTTGACCGATTCCGCCATCGAGTTGACGTGGCCGGGCGTGCCCGTCACCGCCTGCGCCAGCATCCGGCCCTTGAGGTCGAACACGCCGGCGGAGAGGTCGCCGCATTCGCGCACAATCGGGCTGAAGGCGGTGCGCAACAGCACCTGCGCCTGCTCCTCGACCACGGCGATCAGCCGGTGCCACATGATCTGGAGGTCGATCAGGCTCGCGCCGCTTGCCTTGCTCATGATCAGGCCGCCTTCCGTTCCATGACGATGCTGCCGGCACCGTCGATATGGGCATCAAAACTGTTGGAGACGAAAGTAGACGTCTCGTCCTCGGCGATCACGGCGGGGCCGGCGATGGTCGCGCCCGGCGCCATGTCCTCGCGGCGATAGAGCGGGATCTCGATCACCTCGCCCGCCCGGCCGTCGAAAAACTTTCGGCTGCCGGATGCCTTGGCCGCAGGCTTGCGCGTGACAGCCGCGACGACAGACGGATTGCGCGCGTCCGTCGTGGCGAGCACCGACCAGCTCAAGACTTCGACCGCAGCGCCCGGAATGGCGCGCTCGAACATCGTGGAGTAGTCCGCCTCGAACTTCTGGCGCAGGCCGGCGAGATCAGCCGTCGTCAGCCGCCGGTTCGGCAGCTCGATTGAGATCTCATGGCCCTGGCCGACATAGCGCATGAAGGCGGCACGACGCTCGCGCACCGGTGCACCGGCGGCACCGGGCTCGACCAGCGCACGGGCCTCGGTCGCCATCTCCTGAAGCAGGTCGGAGACGGCATCGGTATCGAAATCGTCGAGCCGGACGTGACGGCTGCGCACCAGCTCATAGGCGATGGGAGCCGCGAGGAATCCCACGGCCGAGCCGACACCGGCATTCGACGGCACGATCACCCGAGAGACGCCGATCTTCTCGGCAACACGCGCCGCATGCAGCGGTGCCGCACCACCGAACGCGATCAGCGTATGCTGGCCGACCACCGCGCCACGCTCGACCGCATGCACGCGCGCGGCACTCGCCATGTTCTCGCAGACGACCTCATGCACGGCATAGGCCGCGGTTTCTGCCGACAGGCCCAGCGGCTCGCCGACGGCACGCAGCAGCGCCTGCTTCGAAAGCTCCGGATTGAGCTTGATCGTGCCACCCGCAAAGTCATCGGGATCGATCATGCCGAGGGCAACGTCAGCATCGGTCACGGCCGGCCGCAGGCCGCCGCGGCCATAGCAGGCAGGCCCCGGCTCGGACGAAGCACTCTCGGGACCGACGGTAACGCGCTTCATCGCATCGACATGCGCGATCGAACCGCCGCCGGCGCCGATCTCGACCATCTCGATCACGGGAATGCGGACCGGCAGGCCGGAGCCTTTCAGGAAGCGCGCCGCGCGATCGACCTCGAACACGCGCGAGGTCTCGGGCTGATATTTTTCGATCAGGCAGATCTTGGCCGTGGTGCCGCCCATGTCGAACGAAAGAACCTTGCTCTCGCCGAGACGCGCCGCGATCTGCGCTGCGAAAATGGCGCCGCCAGCCGGACCGGATTCGACGAGGCGCACCGGAAAGCGCCGCGCGGTCTCGATCGAGGTGACGCCGCCGCCGGAGGTGACGAGATAGATGGCGCCGCGGTACTGCTCGACCTGCAAGGCATCGGCCATGCGGGCGAGATAGCCGTCGATCAGCGGCTGCACATAGGCGTTGGCGACCGCCGTGGAGGTGCGCTCATATTCGCGGATCTCAGGACACACGGCCGAGGACACCGTCACGGAGATGCCGGGCATCTCCTCACTGATGATCGCGGCCGCGCGCCGCTCATGCTCGGGATTGGCGTAGGAATGCAGGAAGGCGATCGCGACGCTCTCGACCTTCAGCGCACGCAATTTCGGCGCGAGTGCGCGCACCGCGGCTTCGTCGAGCGCGAGGCGGACGGCGCCGTGCGCATCGATGCGCTCGGGCACGGTGAAGCGCAGATTGCGCGGCGCCAGCGGCCGCGGCTTGTCGATGCTGAGGTCGTATTGGTCGTAGCGGCTCTCGGTGCCGATATCGAGCACGTCGCGGAAACCGTCGGTCGCGATCAGCGCCGTTTTCGCGCCGCGCCGCTCGATGATGGCGTTGGTCGCGAGCGTGGTGCCGTGAATGAAGACGTCGATGTCGCTGATATGGGCGCGCACATCGGCGAGGATGAGACGCATCCCATCCAGCACCGCTTCTTCGGGCCGCGCCGGCGTCGTCAGCAGCTTGCGCGTCTTACGCACCTCACCCATGTCCAGCACGATATCCGTGAACGTGCCGCCGATATCGACGGCAAGCCGTACCTCGGCTCCCTCAAGCATTCCAAAACTCTCCGTGCTGATCGTCAAATTGCGCAAAAACCGCAGCAATTTTCATACCAGCGACAGCGCCGATGGTGAAGCGCGTGGCACCTATGCGGTAGAGGGAGTGCAGTTCGCCGCGCTCAGAGCAGGAATGCCAGCGCCGCTTCGCAGCGCTCTTCGACCTTGAGCGTCAGAAGATCGTCGGCACGGGTGCGCCCGAGATTGACCGCCGCGATCGGGATCTGCCGCTGCGCGGCAGCCTGCACGAAGCGGAATCCGGAATAGACCATCAGCGATGAGCCGACGATCAGCATGGCATCGGCCTGCGCCAGATGATCCTGCGCGGTGGCGACGATGTCGCGCGGCACGTTCTCGCCGAAGAACACGACGTCGGGCTTGAGGATGCCGCCGCAGGACTCGCAGGCCGGCACATTGAAGGACGAGAAATCCGCATGCTCCAGATCGGCGTCGCCATCCGGCGCATCCGCGGCATCGAGCGTCAGCCATTCGGCATTGGCGCTGCCAAGCGTCTCCTGAAATTCGTTGCGCGGCGTCTTGCGGCCGCATCCCATGCAGCGGACAAGATCGAGCCGGCCGTGCAGATCAATCACCTGCCGGTGGCCGGCGGATTGATGCAGCCGGTCGACGTTCTGGGTCAGCAGCATCTCGCAGCGACCGTTGGCCTCGATACGAGCGAGCGCATGATGCGCATCGTTCGGCCGGGCCTGGCCGAACCGCCGCCAGCCGATCAGGCTGCGCGCCCAATAGCGTTGCCTCGTATGTTCTTCCGACATGAAGGCCTGGAAGTTGACCGGCTGGGTTCGCTTCCAGTTGCCGTGGCTGTCGCGATAGTCGGGAATGCCCGAATTGGTGCTGCAACCGGCGCCGGTCAGCACGAACAGACGCTCGTGCCGGTCGACGAAATCCTGGAGCGGGTGGTTTGCCAGCGGAGCATTTGTCATGGCGCAGATGTAGTCTGTGCCGGCCACTTTTGCCAGATCAGGCGCGCTCAGGCGGTTCGAAGCCGGCGATCAGATTCGCGAAGTGAAATCGGGATCGACCGTCTCTTTGAGACATCCGCATCACCCTTGCATTCCGATCATTGCGTTGGCTGTTTGGAAGGCACGCCCGGTTTCGGCGGCGCAGCCTGCTTCTGCGAGACCACCGCCTTGCCTTGAGGAGACTCGGGCGCGGCAGGTGCCACCGGGGCGGATTGGCCGACCGACAGCGACACGCCGAACACGCGCCATTGTCCTTCGACCGGCGCAAACAACAATTCGAAATTCACCTGCGACGGCACCGATGGAAAAAATCCGGCCATATGCAACAGACCGTTCGGCTCGATCTGCGGCAGCAGTGACAATTGCGGATCGATGACGGTAACGCCGGAGAGGTCGAGCTTGTCGCCGCGCTGCTTGGCGAAAATTTCAGCAAGCCGCGCGGCGTTGTTGACCTGAAAGCCGGGGGCACCGAGATCGCGCAGCACGGTATAGTTGCCGGTCTTGTTGGCCTGGTCGAGCGCGAGCAGCGTCGACCGTATCAGCATGAGCACGCCATTGCGGTCGATGTTGGCGGGCTTTGGTGCCGCCTGCTGCTGCGGCATCTGTTGCTGCTGCGGCGGCGTCTGCTGCGCGGAGGTCGTCACCACGCCCAGGATCAGCAGCCCGAGAATCACAAGCCCGAGGCCCGCACTCACCCAACGCAGCGTCATGCGAACCATTCTTCCGAGCAGCCGATTGCCGAATATGCGGCAGTTCCCTGTTTCATCGGCATATTCTCGCCGCTGCGAATGTGGGCCAGGGCGACGGGCTGAACATCAACCGTTCGGCTGAAGTCGCAGCATTGCCGGTCGCTGGCAGCCGCTTTTCGTCGGGCTGTTGCGGGAATGCATCAGGAATGGCGCCAGCAATTCTGCAACACCTGGCGGAAAACCAACGGTCGCATGGTGGTATCGAGACGCCCTCAACCCAACGGTTGATGCACCATTGGCGTGCTTTCCTCACGTTGGCGTCAATAATGAATGGGGCGCTTAAACAATGTCATTCCGGTTGCTTGGCGGACTGAACGATGCACGTCTTCCTGAACTCAAGGGCGCGCGGCGCGGACCGCGCCTCGCGACCTTCGTCCACCGCTTGATATCCGCAAGTTTCGTCCTCGCGGCCGCGGCGGCCCCGCTACTGGCGGTCGGTGAGGCAGCGGCCGCCGACTACGCCGCGGGTGGTGGCGTGAACAACGGCCCTGCCGGTAACGCGACTGCGGTGGGAAGCCTTGCCTCTACGAACGGCAATGCTGCAGCAGCCTACGGTGAACAGGCCAACGCAGACGGCTCTGCTGCCACGGCGATCGGTCAGTTCAGCCACGCAACCGGCTTGATCGCCACGGCAATCGGCGGCAACACGGTGGCCACTGGAGCCGACGCCACCGCACTCGGCAGCCAGGCTAGCGCGATCGGCGACAACGCGACTGCGACCGGCTTTTTCAGCAATGCGACCGGCCTGAACGCAACCGCGACGGGCGTCCTCAGCAAGGCGACCGGCGACAACGCAACCGCAACGGGCTCTTCCAGCCAGGCGATTGGAATCAACGCAACGGCTATGGGCGCAAATAGCGTTGCCAACGGCGCGACTGCGAGTGCTTTTGGAGCCGGGGCGCAGGCGCTGGGGTCAAACTCGGTCGCGATTGGCGCAAATTCGGTGGCGAGCGCTCCCAACACGGTGTCGTTCGGCACGGCCGGCAATGAGCGCCGGCTGACCAACGTCGCCGCCGGCATCAATGCGACGGACGCCGTCAACATGAGCCAGCTGAGCAGCATGTCCTCGGGCTTCCAATCGCAGCTCTCCGGGCTGCAGTCACAGATCTGGAATAACCAAACAGAGGCACGCCGTGGCATCGCGGCGGCTGTTGCGACCGCCAGCGCCCCGATGCCGTCGGCACCGGGCAAGACCACCTGGCAGATGCGTGGCTCGGTCTATCACGGCGAAGGCGGCTTCGGTTTCGGCTTCGCCCATCGGCTCAACACCGCCATGCCGCTCAGCGTGGTCGGCGGCTACGGCAATGGCGGGGGCACGGAGCACACCGCCTATCTGGGCCTCGGTGGCGAGTTCTAACGCACGAGCGAAGGCGTCACGAAGGCAGGCGGGGAGGCTCCGGGGAGATCGGAATGCACCTCACGGGCGCAGAATGACTGACGGACGCGCCTGCGCATCACCCGTCAGACCTTGTGGGGACCGACGTCATGCTTGTGCTTGTGAAGAAACCGGGCAAGCTGCCCGCGGAGCGCCGCTGTCTCGAGCAACGTTCCCACCGACCCGGCGGTGTCGAAAATCTCCCGCTGAAGCGTCGTCGGCAAGGAATTCCATTGCATGATGATGGCCGCGCCGAGACACCGCAAGACATGCTCTTCTTCCGCGATCAGGGCTGCACCGCGCGAACGCTCCGCCTCCCCGGCGTTGACTGCATCCACGTAGTTCTCCGCAAGGACCTGCTCGTTGTCCGCGCGCGATACGAGGCTGTCCTGTAGTTTCTCAAATTTGCGGGTATCGTCCTTGCCGGACGAACTCCTGGCCAGTTCGCCGTACGCGGCCGCTTTTGCACGATACTGTAAGAACTTAAACATGCGGCCTCCTTCGTTGAAACTCTCCGCGTACCCAACCTGCCACTTGCAGACTATGCCGGCGTCGGGACGCTCAGAGAAACCTGTGGAACGTCGAACCTGTACGCGAAGCCCCGCTCCGCATAGGTCAATTGCACGTTGCCCTGGAGTTGACGGCCAAGCGTCTCGATCAATTTCGTTCCGAAGCTGCGCTTTGCGGGCGGCTGGATCAACGGACCATCCTTCTCGGTCCAGGTCAGGTGCAAACGTTGCGTCTGCTGATCGACCGTCCAGTGGAGATCGACACGCCCCTTTGGGACCGAAAAGGCGCCATATTTCGTGGCGTTCGTGCAAAGCTCGTTGAGCGTCATCGCGACGGCGATCACCGCACCCGAATTGATCCGGATATCGGGTCCTGAAATCGAGAACTTCGGCTCATTGCGATCATCGAAAGCTTCAATGGCGCTGCGGACGACCGCACCGAGATCCGCGTTGGCCCATCTTGTCTGCAAGAGGAGATCGTGTGCCCGGCCGAGTGCCAATAGCCGGCCCTCGATGGCCTGCTGCGCGTGGTCTGCGCCCTGCACGCTACGCAGGCTCTGCGAGACGATGGCCGAAACGGTCGCAAGTGTATTCTTGACGCGATGGTGCAGCTCCTCAAGCATCAATTTCTGCAGCTTGTCGGACGTCTCTCGCTCTCTGGCGTCGATGCCCGCCCTGGCAAGCAGATCACTCGTATTGATTTCGGCCTGGGCGAGGAGAAGCCGCAAGCTTACATTCTCTGCCGCCAGAGCGTCCTCGTACGATTCTGTGCCGCCGGGGTGCTGGCCGGTACGGAGATCGATTTCGAGCATTGGCGACTATATCACCTCGGTTGCTGCCGGTCAGCGGCATCATCATTTTGCTTGCGTTGCTTCGTTGCCGAGAAATACGCGAGAATTTCGGCGGCGTTTCCAAGGATCGCGGCGCTGCGCATGGCCGCCGCGCGCTTGTCTCCTGACGGCATCTCGCGAGCTCTACCGAGGGCGTCGATCGCCTTGGAATTGAGCTCGCAAGCCAAAAACGACTGGACTGGGTCCAATGAGGTGCCTGCCTGATCCGACGGCGACGGCGCGCCGAAACCGACTACCATTGGATCAGCAATGAAGCGACGACCAACAGCACAAAGAAGGCGGGCAGCAATACCGGAGGTACGAGCCACGCGCGAAGATTGAATCCAGGGGAATCCGACATAAAGGCCGCCTCTTGGTCGCGGCGGGAGCGCAAAGCTCACAGTCACCGATAACAGCCGAGGGGCGCGCGGTGATGCCCTCGATATGGTCACCTTCCGCCGAATAGCGAGGCCCGGTAGAAACTATTTGTCACGATAAGCATCGAACCGGGTTATAACCCGGTTGCCAAATCATCATTTGAAGCAAGCGCAACCGCTTCATTCCACCGTCTCTATCCTTCGCCGAAGGGCTTTCCGGCGCCAGATTTTGTCGGCGTCTCGACGAAGCGTCTGTGGTCTTGACCTACGCAAGCCGAGTTTCGCCACCCAACGTGCCCTGGTTCAAACGGCGTAAAGCCGGCGCGTGGCACCTGCAAATTGATCGGTCCGAACCATGATTGATTTTCCAAATCACAGCCGCTCCTATGATCGAACACGACGCGCCGTGCGGTTTTGGGGACACGACAGCGCCATCGAGGCCTCATTTTTCATAGAGGAAGGTGCCTTGAAGCGACTCCAGCCGGATGGTGCTTCCAACGAATTGGGCTTTCTGAACGCGTTTGATTCCCATCGCGACCTGATATGTGCCGCCGCTGCCAAGGCGTATGTCCGCGGCAGCAGGGGCTCTTACAATTTGGTCGCGGGAGATTTTTGAGCGATCCGCTCGGGCGTAGCGTGAGCAATCCACCATTAAGTTCACGCCCTAGCTCGCCCAGTTCTCCCGGAACTCGGGAAACAGCGTCAGGCCGCCGCAGGCATAGATGGTCTGGCCGGTGATGTAGCTCGCATCGTCCGAGGCAAGAAAGGCGAACACGGCGGCGATCTCTTCCGGCGTTCCGACGCGACCGAGCGGAATGTGGCTGGTGACGACGCCGCGCTTGTCGGCGTCGCCGGTCCAGGCCGCATTGATCGGCGTGTCGATTGCGCCGGGGCCTACCGCGTTGACGCGAATGCCGCGGCCGGCGAATTCCAGCGCCAGCGTGCGCGTCAGATTGGCCATGCCGCCCTTGCTGATCGCATAGGCGAGATAGCCGGGCTTCGGAATGATCTGGTGGACGCTCGAGCAGTTGATGATGCTGCCGCCTCCGCCGCGCGCGACGAAATGCGCCAGCGCCTTCTGCGCGCAGATCACGGCGCCGTTGAGATTGACGTCGATGATGCGGCGATAGGTTTCAACGTCGAGCGCATCGCTCGGCGATTCCCGCTGGAAGCCGGCATTGTTGACCAGGCAGTCGAGGCGCTTCCAGCGCGCCAGGATCGTGTCGAACATCGCGGCGATCTCGGTTTCGACCCCGACATCGGCCTTGACGATGACATGATCGAGCTTGCCGTGGCCACGGTCGCTCGATGCGGTGCGAGCGAGCGCGAGAGTCTCCTCGGCCTTCTCGGGATGGCCGAAATAATTGATGGCAACGGTCGCGCCTTCCTGGGCGAGCCGGATGGCAACGGCGCGCCCGATGCCTTGCGAGGCGCCGGTCACCAGCGCGTATTGGCCAACCAGGCGCGAGGGAAACAGGGTCGAACGATCGGTCTGCGTCATGGGTTTTCTCCGGAGTGCCTCATCATCGGCGGAAGGCGCGTTTTGTTCCATCCCTTATCGCATCCCTGGGATTCCCTCGGCGCGACGCGCGAGCGGCGAGGTCAGGATCTGATAGAGGATGATGGCGCCGAAGGTCGCGGTGCCGATGCCGCCGATCGTGAACGCGCCGAATTTGAGCGTGAGATCGCCGGCACCCGCGGTGAGCGCCACCGCGACGGTGATCAGGTTCGCCGGATTTGCAAAGTCGACCTTGTTCTCGACCCAGATCCGGCCAGCCATCGCCGCGATCAACCCGAACAGCACGATCGAGAGGCCTCCAATGACGGGACCGGGGATCGACAAGATCAGCGCGCCGAATTTCGGCGAGAAGCCGAGCAGGATCGACACAATGGCCGCGAAGGCAAACAGCAAAGTCGAATAGACCTTGGTCGCCGCCATGACGCCGATGTTCTCGGCATAGGTGGTGACGCCGGTGCCGCCGCCGCAGGCCGCCACGATCGTCGCAAGACTGTCGGCGAGCAGGGCACGGCCGAGATAGCCATCAAGGCTCCGGCCCGTCATGGCACCAACGGCCTTGATATGACCGAGGTTCTCGGCGACGAGAATGATCGCGACCGGCGCGATCAGGACAATTGCATCGACATGGAAGCTCGGCGCAGTGAAGTTCGGCAGGCCGAGCCACGGCGCGGCCGAGAGTTGCGTGAAGTCAATCGGCGTGCCGAAGCCGAGGCCGTTCGCGAACAGCAAGACCAAAAGATATCCGCCGATCGCGCCGAGAATGATCGGCAGGCGGCGCCACAGACCGTGATGGGCAACGGCAACCATGCCGATGATCAGAACCGTCGCAAGCCCGATCCAGGTGTCGAACGCACCGGCGCTCACCGCCTTGACCGCCACGGGTGCGAGGTTGAGGCCGATCGCGGCGACCACAGCGCCGGTAACGGCCGGCGGCAGCAGCCTCTCGACCCAGCCCACGCCCGACCACATCACAATCAGCGCGATCACGCCGTACACTACGCCGGCTCCGACGATGCCGCCGAGCCCTACTGACAGGTTCGGATTCGGCCCATGCCCGGCATAACCGGTGGCGGCGATGACGACCGCGATGAACGCGAAGCTCGAGCCGAGATAGCTCGGCACGCGCCCCGCGACGATGACGAAGAAGATCAGTGTGCCGACGCCGGAGAACAGGACCGCAACATTGGGATCGAACCCCATCAGCAGCGGCGCGATGATCGTCGAACCCGACATTGCGACGCAATGCTGGAGACCGGAGACGACGGTCTGGCCCCATGACAGCCGCTCCTCCGGCATGATCACGCCGGAGGTCTTCAGTTTCCAACGTGGAAAATAACCTTTTGAAGAACGGTCTTGCGCCCGCCCTTCGGAGCCGGTTGCTGTCGACATGTTCCCCCCGTTGCAGTGCAGCGATCAATCTTCGTGCAAACAGACAAAAATGTGATTGTCGCTTCTGCAGCGACCATCACATGATGCAAATCATGTGAGATCCAAATTCTGCAAAATCAATGCGTTCCGGGGCATACACTATGACACAAGTCGCGATCCAACCAGCCGTCCAGCGCCGGCACCAGCCCTGGTACAAGATCCTCTACATCCAGGTCCTGATCGCGATCGCACTCGGTGTGCTCGTCGGCTACTTCTATCCCGATCTCGGCAAGGAACTGAAGCCGCTCGGCGACGGCTTCATCGCGCTGATCAAGATGATGATCGCGCCGGTGATCTTCTGCACCGTGGTGCATGGCATCTCCTCGATGGGCGACCTCAAGCGCGTCGGCCGGGTCGGGCTGAAGTCGCTGATCTATTTCGAGATGGTCTCGACCGTCGCGCTCGCGATGGGCCTGTTGGTCGGCGAAATACTCCAGCCCGGCAACGGCTTCAACATCGATCCCGCCACGATCGATCCGAAGTCGGTTGCGACCTATGTCACCCAGGCCAAGGAGCAAGGCATTGTCGCTCACCTGATGGCGATCATCCCCGACAGCTATGTGGGCGCGATCGCGCGTGGCGACCTGCTCCAGGTGCTGCTGATCTCGATCCTTTCCGGTTTTGCCATTGCGCTGCTCGGCAAGACCGGCGAGCCGATCGCGGACGCCGTCGACAAGGCCGCAAAAATGTTCTTCGGCATTATCAAGCTCATCGTGCGCGTGGCCCCGATCGGCGCCTTCGGTGCGATGGCGTTCACAGTCGGCGCCTATGGCCTCGGCTCGTTGCTCAACCTTGTCGCGCTGATCGGTACGTTCTACCTCACCAGCGTCCTGTTCGTGCTGATCGTGCTGGGTTCGATCGCGCGGCTCGCCGGCTTCTCGATCCTGCGCTTCATCGCCTACATCAAGGACGAGCTCCTGATCGTGCTCGGCACCTCGTCGTCGGAAACGGTGCTGCCGCAGATGATCCAGAAGATGGAGCATCTCGGCGCCTCGCGCTCGGTGGTCGGGCTCGTCATCCCGACCGGCTATAGCTTCAACCTCGACGGCACCAATATCTACATGACGCTGGCGACGCTGTTCCTGGCGCAGGCGACCAACACCCATCTGACGATCTGGCAGGAGCTCGGCATTCTGGGCATCGCCATGATCACCTCGAAGGGCGCCTCCGGCGTGACCGGCGCCGGCTTCATCACCCTCGCCGCGACGCTCTCGATCGTGCCTGATATTCCGATCCAGTCGATCGCGATCCTGGTCGGCATCGACAAGTTCATGAGCGAGTGCCGCGCGCTGACCAACCTGATCGGCAACGGCGTCGCCTGCGTCGTGATCAGCATTTCCGAGGGCGAGCTCGACCGCGACGCGCTGCACGAGACCATGGCGCATCCGCTGGAGATCGGCGAGTCGCTCGAACCGGGCGGCAGTGCGTCTTAACCTCTCGCCGCCCTTGAGCGTGGAGAGGGAGCGAGACAGTGTGACCGGTTCCGTTGCGGTAGTTTCCCGGAATGGAAAAACCGTGCAGCACGCGTCACAAAGACGGCGTTGGGATCACCGATTGATGCTCATTCATTCCACCCGACGCGCTGGGGGCAGAGCGTCGGGTTTTTGAAATATATCCGAGAGGTGTGATCAGATGATTCCGCCATTGGGACGCAGCACCTGGCCGTTGATCCAGCCGCCGTCGGGACCGGCGAGGAACGCAACCGCGGCAGCGACATCCGTGGGCTGACCGAGCCGCTCCAGCGGCGCGAGCTTGGCAAGACGATCGATCAATTCTTCCGACTTGCCATCGAGGAACAGCTTTGTGGCGGTCGGTCCCGGCGCCACGGCGTTCACGGTGATGTTGCGGCCACGCAGCTCCTTGGCGAGCACATGCGTCAAGGCTTCGACCGCCGCCTTGGTGGCGGCATAGACGCCGTAAGTCGGAGACAGAATCCC
The DNA here is from genome assembly GCF_000938255.1 of Bradyrhizobium sp. LTSP849. Taxonomy (GTDB): domain Bacteria; phylum Pseudomonadota; class Alphaproteobacteria; order Rhizobiales; family Xanthobacteraceae; genus Bradyrhizobium. The sequence goes on from NZ_JYMR01000052.1 coordinate 550,449, forward strand.
GGCCTGGCTCGACGACAAATTGACGATGCGACCACCATTGCGCAGCCGGCGGGCGGCCTCGCGCAGCGTGTTGAAGGTGCCCTTCAGGTTGATGGCGATCTGGCTGTCGAAGACGGCATCGTCGGCGTCCACAAGCGCCGCCAGCCGCATGATTCCGGCATTGTTGACGAGCACATCGACACCACCAAACGCCAACTCCGCGGCGTCGAACATGCGCGCCACAGCGGCCGGATCGCTGACGTCGGCCTGCGCGGTGATGGCCCTGCCGCCGGCCTGCGCGATCTTGCCGGCCAATGCCTCCGCTTCAGCCGTGCCGCCGGCATAGTTGATGACGACCGCAAAACCGTCGGCGGCGAGCCGTTCGGCGATCGCGGCGCCGATGCCGCGCGAGCCACCGGTGACAACAGCGACCTTTTTGCTTGCGTTGGACATTGCCTTCTCCGTGGTTCCGGGCCGCTGCCTGCGGCTGACACGGGATGATTTGCCCCTTTTGGGGCGAAAGATAATCAGCCACCGGCCGGTATCATTATTCCGTTGGGTCGAACAATCCGCCTGGAATGGCGAGATCGAGCCGGCGCGTGACCCCTATCGCCTGCAAGAACGCCTCATCATGGCTGACGACGAGCAGCGCGCCGACATAAGCCCTCAACCCGGCTTCGATGGTTTCAATGGACTCGAGGTCCAGATGATTGGTCGGCTCGTCCAGGATCAGAAGTGACGGCGGCGTCGACCCACCCAGCACGCAAGCCAGGCCCGCACGAAACAGCTGTCCGCCGCTCAGGCTGCCGACGATCTGATGGGCCGCATCGGCGCGAAACATGAAACGAGCGAGCGCAGCATGGCACTCATTCGCGCCCGCCTTTGGATTGAGACGCTCAAAATTGTCCAGGATGGAGATTGCGGGATCGAGCAGGTTGACCTTCTGGTCGAACATCGCGAAGTCGGGCCTCACCCGCACGATGCCTGACAGAGGACGCATCTCGCCCGCGATGAGTTTGAGCAAGGTTGTCTTGCCGGAGCCGTTCGGCCCGACAAGTGCAACGCGCTCCGGCCCGACGATGGTGAGCGATAGGTCGCGCAAGACCGGCCGCTCCGGCTGATAGCCAGCACTGACCCGATCGAGCCAAACCAGCTCCCGCCCCGCCGGCAGATGCGTTGAGGGCAATTTCACGGACAGCGGTTGAAGGATCTCGATGCGCCGGCGCGCCGTGTCGACCGCATCGAGCGCCTCCGCGCGCCGCCGTTCGGCGATCTGCGCGTTCTTTCCTCCGCTGTCTTCGCTGCGATCCTTGCGCGCACCCGCCAGGATGCGCGGAATGTCGCCCTTGGCGCGTTTCTTCTTCCCGCCGCTGTCCTTGCGCGCCTTCCGTTCGGCGGCCTCCTGGGCCTTGCCGTCGATCTCAAACAGATGCTTCTCGGCATGGGCGAGATCGTGTCTGACAGCAGCGAGCTCGATGGCTTTCTGGTCTCGGTAAGCGCTCCAGTTGCCGCCGTATCGCGTTGCTCCGAGCGAGGTCAGCTCGACGATGGCGTCCATGGTCTCGAGCAGGCCCCGGTCATGGCTGACGACGATCGCGCCGCCGCGCCAGGCCGCCAGGAGATCAATCACCGCATTGCGCCCGTCCCGATCGAGATTGTTGGTGGGCTCGTCCAGAAGCAGGAAATCCGGCTCGGCGAAGAGCAGCGCGGCAAGACGAACGCGCGTGACCTGCCCGCCCGACAAACTGTCGAGCTCCGTGTCGGAAGCGACATCGAACCCGACACGGTCAAGGACGGCTGCGAGCCGCGTCTCGAGGGTCCAATCGACGTCGGCGACCTCCTCGGCCGAGGCATCGCCCCGCTCCGCCCGGCGAAGCAGCTTCAGGGCGCGGCGCGCGCCGAAGAGATCAACGACTGTCGCGCCTGCAAGGAGCTGGGCGTCCTGACGCAGGAGCCCGACGGTCCCGTTGACCATAACGCGGCCGGACTGAGGAATGTGTTCTCTCGAAATCGACGCGAGCAGCGTCGTTTTCCCGACGCCATTACGGCCGACGAGGCCGATCCGCTCGGCGCCGAATGTCAGGTCGATGTCGGAGAGGAGAGAGCGGCCGTCAGGCGTGGATAACGACAGGCGCGACAGGATGATCGAAGCAGGCATGATATTCCCCGTGAGCAAGGCAGGTCGGCGTTGCGGTCGGGGTAAAATCCATGGCTTTCGAATTCCTGATTGATAACCCGCTCATAATCCTGCCGGGGCGCGAGATCAAGGCGCATCCTCAATGACTCGCTCGCGATGCCTCACGAACTCGTTGATGGACGCCTCGATGGGGGCGCGATAGAGGCCAACAAAACCCCGTGTCTCCATAAAGAGGCCAACGCGTGACCGGCAGGCCAAACAACGCCCTCGCCCAACTGCTGCAACAAGCCTTCATGGCGCTGCGCGCCAAGCAGTTCGACGTTGCAAGGCAGCTTGCAACCGAAGCCCTCAAATCAAATCGCTCGGACCGGAACGCGGTGCTGATCCTGGCGCATGCGCTCATTGGACTGGGCCGTGCGGACGAGGCGGTCGTGCCGCTGGAAAAGGCTGCGCGGCGTAGTAGCGATCCGGAAATCGAGACGCTGCTCGGCCACGCGCTCTGCAATTCGCGGCGCAGCGTGGATGGCATCGCGCAACTGCGCCGCACCGCGGGCCGGCGCCCGCCTTATCTGCCCGCCTTTCAGGAGCTGGCCGGCCAGCTCGCGAACGGCGGAGGGGTCGGCGATGCAATCGGGATCATCGCGGACGCTCTCGCACTCGCCCCCGCCAGCATCGACCTGCAACTCGACCTCGGCCGCATGCATGTGCGGAACAACAATCGGCCAGAGGCCCGCCGCGTCCTGGCTGCTGCGCGCGCCACCGCGCCGGGGCGCACCGACATCCTGACCGAGCTCGCCTGGGCCCAGCTTCTGGACGGCGCCTATGCGGATGCCGCCGACACCTACCGTCACGCGCTCGGGCTTCGCCCGGACGACGCGCTGTCGCGCGCCAATCTCGCGATCTGTCTCATGGAGATGGGCGAGCGCGACGGCGGCGAGGCCGCGCTGCGTTCGGTGTTTCGCGGACGGCCTCACATGCTCGGCCGTGCCGCCTTTGCGCTCGCCGCCTCGTCGCACGGCCGCTTCTTCTTCCGGCCGAGCGCAGCCGCGAAATTTCTGGAACGCGAGCGCGCAGCTAAGCCCTGAATTTACGGCGGTACAAGCCCGGCTCGCGCTTCAGCGCGGCGCGCAATGCATGGACCTGCTGCGTGTCTTCCTCCGTGAAGGCGGAGGTCTGCCGGGTCCAGTCCTCGCGCTTGACCGGAATGCACTGCGCGATCGGCGTGCCCTTGGGTAGCACGCCGCGAAAGCTCGTGTTGTGCCAGTGCGCCGGAAAGTGGATCCAGGTGTCGCGATAGCGATCGCAATCGACCAGGCCACTCAGCGTGGTGAAGGGCAGATCAAAGCGGTTGACGGGATGCGTGAAGAATAGCGCGTAGCCTTCCGGCGCTTCGATGGTCCAGAGGTTGTGGAACTTGATGACGAAGCGGTCGGCCTCGAACAGCGGCGAGCCGGTGAGCTGGCCATGGTCGTGAAAACTGATCGGCGAGCGCGGAAAATCGATCTCGCCACCCGATGGAATGTCGTTGTCCCAGATGATCTCGCCATCCTCGACCCGGAGATCACAAATCAGCGGGATCAGAAAGCCGCATGTCATCGCATCGATGAAGGGCGGGCATCGCTTGATGGTCGCGTCGTCCTGCTGGTTGAGGGCGCTGAAGGCCGTCGTCGGCATCGCCTTGAGCCAGTCGGGAACGCCGAGGTTTGCCGGGACCGGCTGCGGCAGCAGTCCTTCCAGCTCTTTGGGGCAGCGAAATCTGATCGCGAGCTTGTTGTTATTGGTCTGCGAGGACATTGGGCATTCCGGCCAAGTCCTCTCCTGATAAACGGAAACTGCCGCGCGTCAAAGCGTCGCAGCAGCTCCGGACCATTACATCTTCGTCATGTTGGGAGCAGCACTGTGGCGCAGCGCAGCTACGCAGCCAGCCTGTCGAACTGGACTTTCCCCGCCTTCATCACCAGCGGAATGTGTTCGCCCTGCCCGAGCAGGCAACTCACGTCACGCAACGGGTTGCCGTCGACCACCAGCAAATCCGCAAGAGCCTCAGGCGCGATCCGGCCGAGCTTGCCCTTCATGCCGAGCACCTCGGCCCCGATCACCGTCGCACTGGCGATGACCTCGCGCGCTCCCTGAATTTCGGCGCGGATGCGGAATTCGTCGCTCTGGAGGCGCTGGGACGGCCCGAGCAGATCGCTGCCATACCCCATCTTCACCCCGGCCTTGCGATAGATCTCGAGCGAGCGCAAGCCAGCGTCGCGCACGTCGGCGATCTTGGCCACGCTCTCCGGCGGCAGGCCGTATTGCGCGCCCTCATTGGCGAGCGCCTCATAGGTGATGAGCGTCGGCACCACATAGGCGCCCTTCTCGGCCATCAGGCGCGCGGTCGGCTCGTCGACGAGGTTGCCGTGCTCGATGGTGCGCACGCCGCAGCGGACCGCACGCGCGATGGCTGCGGCAGTGTAGGCATGGGCGAGCACATAAGTCTGGCGCCCCTGCGCTTCCTCGACGATGGCGCGGATCTCGTCCTCGGAGTAGCCGAAGGCGCCGACCGGATCGGTCGGCGAGGCGACGCCGCCGGAGGCCATGATCTTGATCTGGTCGGCGCCCATCTGGAGCTCCTCGCGCACCGCCTTGCGCACGCCGTCGACACCGTCGGCAACCCGCGCCAGCGCACCGACGCGCACGCAGCACGGACAGACAGAATCGCTGGCCAGATAGTCCGAGCGAGCCCGACCGTCGCCATGCCCGCCGGTCTGGCTAAGGGCACGACCGGAGACGAACAGGCGCGGCCCCTCGGTCAGGCCGGTGTCGATCGCCTCCTTCAGAGCATGGCCCGCACCACCGGCATCGCGCACTGTCGTAAAGCCGCGCCGCAGCATGCCTTTCAGAAGCAGCGTCGAGCGCAACGTCACCAGCACGTTCGGCATGCGCGCCTGCTGCGCCAAATTGAGCTCGATGGCGATGGCATGCACGTGCAGGTCGATCAGGCCGGGCATCAGCGTCTTGCCCTTCAGATCGATCGTCCGGTCAGCGGACGCTTGCAATGGCCGGTCCGAGACCTCCTTGATCAGATTGTTCTCGACCAGCACGTCATGGCCCGCCAGCAATTCCGGCTGGAGCGGGTCGAGCAGAGCGGCATTCTTGAAGAGGATGCTGGGCATGGCGGTCTCCTGTCAGGACTGGGCCGGCGCAAGAAGCGCCGGCAATGCGAGCTGGGCGAAAGGCAGACATGCGGCAACATCGTCCTCGCCGTACCAGCACGCTTCGTGGAGCAGATTGAGCGAGCCGAGCGTCCGTCCGCACCAGCGCACCGGCATATTGAGCACGCTCGCGCAGCCGAGCGAGGCGATCAGCTCGTGATCGGAGAACACGTTGCGCAGATCATCCTGCGTCCGGCCGATATAGGCCTCGCCTCGGTCGAGCACGGCCTCAGTCCACGGGCCCGTCGCCAGGCGCTTGCGCCCACCCACGGGATAGGATGCAGGAAGATTGGAATAGACCCGCGCGGCTTCGCCGGTGCCATCGTCATAGGTCAGGACCGTGAACAGCTTGTGCCCGATCGCCGACTTCAAGGCATCGTCGAGCGCCGCGAACAGCGCATCCGGCTGATCCGCCCTCCCCTGCGCAGCCGCGACGGCGCAGAGCAAGGGATCAGTATGACGCTTGGTCCGAGTCACGCAACTTCACCCGCCGCAATCTCTTCCAGCGAGCGGCCGCGCGTCGGCACACCCATCAGCACGACGGTGAGCGCGCCAAGCAGCAGCACGCTGGTGGTGAGGCCGAACACACCGGCAAAGCCGAAATTGGGATAGAGGTAGCCGACCAGGATCGGCGAGACGATCGCGCCGATCCGGCCGATTGCGGAGGCGAGCCCGGCGCCGGTGGTTCTGACCGCCGTCGGAAACACCTCGGCGGTATAGGCGTAGACGCCGGCATAGGTTCCGTTCATGAAGAAGGACAGCAAGATTCCTGCCAGCATGATGTGCTGGTCGTTCTGCGCGAAGGCGAGCCCGAGCGCGCTTGCGCCGCCGAGCACCATGTAGGTCGCAATCGTCGCTTGCCGGCCGATGCGCTCGTTGAAATAGGCAGCGCTGAAATAGCCGGGAATCTGCGCGCAATAGATCGCGATCGAGTAGGCGAAGCTCTTGGTGATGCTCATGCCGTTCTGGACCAGAAGGCCCGGAATCCAGACGAAGAACGAATAATAGCTGAAGGTGATCGACAGCCACATGATCCAGGTCATGATGGTGATGCGCGCCTGCCGGCCGGCCAACAGCGCCGAGAAATTGGCCAGCAGGTTTCCGGTCTTTGCTGGCATGGCGGTCACTTCGGGGACCGGTTGCGGCAGGACATGGCCCCCGCGTACGAAGCCGGCCTCGATCCGGTCCAGAACGGCTTCCGCCTCCTTCTCCCGCCCGCGGCTTTCCAGCCAGCGCGGCGATTCCGGCAGCGCCCGGCGCCACCACAGCAGCATGACGACCGGCACCGCGGTGATGACCAGCACGATACGCCAGCCGTTATCGTAAGAGGGAACGATGAAATAGCCGAGCAAGGCGGCTGCGACGAAGCCGAAGGAGAAGAAGCCGGCGAGCGAGCCCGTGAAGCTGCCGCGGTAACGCCGCGCCACGAACTCCGCCAGATAGGGCGCGATGATCGCGCTCTCCGCGCCGGTGCCCATGCCGGCGATGATGCGGGCAACGAAGAAGGATGACCAGGTATCCACCATCGCGCTGACGATGGATGCCGCGCAATAGAGCGCCAGTGCCGACATCATCACCGCGCGGCGGCCGATCAGATCGCCCAGCGTGCCGGCAAGCAGCGCGCCGAACAGGAAGCCGATATAGGTACTGCTGCCGAGCACGCCGATCTGTACGCTCGACAAATTCCAGGCCGTGCGCAGCACCGGCAGGATGAAGGCGAGCACCGCCGCGTCCATCGCGTCGAACGTGTAGCCGAGCCCGCCCATCAGCAGCAGGTGCGTGTGGAAACGCGCGAACGGAAGGCGCTCGATGCGCGCCGATATCATAGACATGAAAGTCCCCCTCGATTCTCACGGCCCCGGCGCGCCGCGTGTCGTTCGGGAGGGAACCATAGACAAAGTGACATTATCGTCATAATTTATAATCATGATCTAATATATCACCACGGTGAATGTGGATGTCGTTCCGCGCGCTCGACCTCAACCTCCTGAAAGTGTTCGAGGCGCTGATGACCGAAGGCAGCGTCACGCGCGCCGCGAGCGCGCTGACGATGACGCAGCCCGCCGTCAGCAATGCGCTGGCGCGGTTGCGCGACGCGCTCGGCGATCCCCTGTTCGTGCGATCGGGCACCGGGATTCGTCCCACCCAGCGCGCCGTGGTGCTGTGGGAGCCGATTGGTGAAGCCCTGGAAAGCGTGCGCGGCGCGCTCGACGAGCAGGTGTTCGATGCCGGCCGCGCCCAGATCGAGTTCACCCTGTCGATGTCCGACTATGTGGCCTCGCTGGTCATGCCGAACCTCCTGAACCATCTCGGCGAGATCGCACCCAAAGCGCGCGTCCAAACCGTCCCCAACACTATCCTGGAGATCGCCGATCAGCTTGAGGATAATCTGGTCGATTGCGTGCTGAGCGTATACGTCAACGAGGCGCAGCAACCGACTGCCATTCGCTCACGCTCGCTCTGGACGGTCGACTATGCCTGCTTCATGCGGCGCGGCCACCCGCTCGCGGCCAAAAAGCGGCTGAGCACGCGCACATTCCTCAACGCGAGGCATGTTGACGTGACTTTGGCCGGGAAGCGCATGCCGTCTTACGACCTCTTCCTCGCCTCGCGCGGGCTCGCGCGCAATCTGGTCGCGACCGTCAATCATTACAGCGCCGCCTACGAGATCGTGCGGCAGTCCGATCTCATCGCCGTGCTGCCGAGCGATCTCCGCTCGCAGTCGCGCCATGCGCCGTTCCTGCAAGCGATGCCGCTTCCGCTCCAGGCGCCGGCACGTATCGTCAGCCTGTTCTGGCACCAGCGCAATGACACCGTGCCCGCGCAGCGCTGGCTGCGCGAGACCCTGGTCGGGATGTTCGCCAGATCGGACTGACCGGGTCAGCCCTTCAGCGCGGTGACCACCACCTCGATCAGCGCGCTGCCGCCGAGATCGGCGACACCGACGGTGGCGCGGGTCGGCAGATCGTCACCGAAGAACTCGGTCCAGGCCGCGTCCATCTCCTTCTTCTTGGAAAGATCCGTGACGAAGATCGACGCACTGACGATTCGGGTCTTGTCGGTCCCCGCTTCCTTCAGATAGCCGGCGATCTTGCCGAGAATGTTGCGGGTCTGGTCGCCCATGGACACGGACGTGTCGTCGGCGATGGTGCCACCGACGAAGACGAAGCCGTTGGCTTCGACGGCGCGGTGCATGATGGGCGTGCGGACGCTGCGGGTGATGCTCATGATGTCCTCGTGTTGCTAAAGCGTGGAAGGATGGAAGCGGTCGATGCCGAGATCGCTGACGCGCGTCTGGGTGCCGCCGTTGACGATCAGCTCCGCCATCACGGCGCCGGCGCCGGGGCCGAGCTGAAAGCCGTGCAGCGAGAAGCCGAACTGGTGATAGAGGCCCTTGTGACGGCTGCTCGGGCCGAACACGGGAATGTCGTCCTTCATCTTGGCCTCGATGCCGGCCCAGGCCCGCATGATCGTCGCATCGCGCATCACGGGAAACAGCTCGAACACGGTGCGGGCGCTGATCGCGAGGCTCTTCCAGTCCAGCACGGTCTCGTTGCGATCCTGATAGGGCGTTGCGAGATGACCGCCGCCGATCAGCACGGTGCCGTTCTTGAATTGCTTGAAGGAAAGCTTTCGCCCGCGCAGGATCACGACGGGATCGATGAAGTGCGGCACGCGCGAGGTGATCATCAGCATCGGCGCCACGGTCTCGACCGGAACGGGCTCGCCGAGCGCGGCGGCGATCTTGCCGGCCCAGGCACCGGCGGCATTGACCAGCACCGGCGCGGCAAAGGTCTCGATGCCGACATCGACATGCCAGAGGCCATCGCTGTAGCGGATGTTGCTGGCGGCCACGCCCTCACGCACGGTGGCGCCGAGCTGCTCGGCCTTGCGGCGGAACGCGGTCGTCGTCTGCGCCGGATTGGCGGCACCGTCGCGGCGTGAGACGACGCCGCCGGGACAGGTCTCGGAGACAGCAGGCACCAGCCGCTGCAACTCGGCCCCGTCGATCAATTCCTCATGAGTGAAGCCGAGCGCGTTCAGCTCGGCGACGCGTGCGCGGCAGACGGCGAGTTCTTCTTCGTTTTCCGCGACCAGAACCTGACCGTAGCTTTCAAAACTGCAATCGTCATCGACGAGCTCTGAAATCTTCTCCCATATCCCCATCGAGCGGATCGAGAGCGGGATCTCGGGAATGTGCCGTGCCAGTTGGCGCACGCCGCCGGCGTTGACGCCCGAGGCGTGCCGGCCGGCATAGTCCTTCTCGATCAGCACCGGCTTCAGGCCAGCGAGGCACAGATGCAGCGCGGTCGAGCATCCGTGGATGCCACCACCGACGACGATCGCATCCACATTTTTCGTCATCCGCGCACCACGGCCTTGATGTCGTCCTCGCTCTTGGGCACGGCGGCGAGCTCGGCGAGCGTGATCGGCTTCACCGGCGCACGCAGCCGGTAGTAGCCGATCTCCTGCGGGGTCTTGCCCCGCGCCTGCGCCATCAGCTCGGTGACGGTGAGGCCGCAGAGCCGGCCTTGGCACGGCCCCATGCCGGTGCGGCGATAGGCCTTGAGCTGGTTCGGCCCGGTCGCGCCGATCGCGACGGCATCGAGAACGTCCTTGGCCGTCACCTCTTCGCAACGACAGACGATGGTATCGCCTGAGGGAATGCGGAACTGCGGCGACGGGCGGAACAGCGTATCGAGGAAGACGCGGCCGCGCTCTGCCTTGCTGAGATCGGCACGCAATGCCGCCATCGACGGAAGCTTCGCGCCAGCCGCAGGCGCCAGTGCCTCCACTGCCGCGCGCGCCGCGATGCGGCCGCGCACCACAGCCGCATTGGCGCCGCCAATGCCGGCGCCATCGCCGGCGATCGCGATGCCCGCGATCGACGAATTGCCGCTCGCATCGAGCACCGGCGACCAGCACAGTTGCAGATCGTCCCAGCGATGCTCGATTCCGGCCGACATCGCCAGATTGACGTTGGGCACGACACCCTGATGCAGCAGCAGAAGATCGGCAGAAATAGTCTCGCGCTTGCCGCCGGCTACATAGCTCACGCTCGCGAGCTGGCCGTCGCCAGAAGCGGCGAGCTCGGTGACGCCGGAGACGACCTGCACTTTCGCCTTCACCTCCCGCATCATCGACAGGCCCTTGGCAAAATAGGGCGAGGTCAGGAACGCAAAGGCATGCGGCAGCGCGGCGAAATAATTGCCGCGCTCGGTGGTGTCGAGGATGCGGTCGATCCGGCCGCCGAGCCGCAAGATCTGCGCGGCGAGCAGCCAGAGCAGCGGCCCCTGCCCCGCGATCACCGTGCGCCCGTCCGGAACAAGAGCCGACGACTTCAACATCGTCTGCGCGGCACCCGCGGTCATCACGCCCGGCAGCGTCCAGCCGGGAATCGGAAACGGCCGCTCCAGCGCGCCGGTCGCGAGGATCACGCGCTTCGCCTTGACGAAGGCCGAGGCGCCGCCGACGGAGACGGCAATGTCGAGGTTGCGGTCGAGGCTCCAGACCGTGGCGCGCTGGATGATTTCGGCGTTGCTCGCGCGTAGCGTTTGCACGAGATCGGCACCGACCCAATAATCCGCACCGAGCTGGTTGCGGTCGGTTACCGGCGTCGAGGCGACGGCACGAAACACCTGGCCACCGGGGCCGATGTTCTCGTCGAGCAGCAGCGTCGACAGGCCGGCTTCGGCGGATGTCGCAGCGGCGGCAAGGCCTGCGGGCCCAGCGCCAATCACCACGACGTCGTAGGCTTCGCGCTTGGGAGCCATGGTCATTTCCCGATCTCCCGCTTGCCCTTCTGGATCTCGACCTGCATGCCCTCAGTAACAGGCACGAGACAGCCCTGGCGATTGCCGACGCCGTCGATGGTGACGAGGCAGTCGAAGCACACGCCCATCATGCAATAGGGCAGCCGTGGCGCACCGCTCACCGCAGTCGAGCGGCGCACGTCGTAGCTCGATGCGAGCAGCGCAGCGGAGACGGTGTCACCCTGCCGCGCCGCCACGGCAGCGCCGTCGACGAAGATCTGCACCTGTGGGCGTTTGTCCTGTTCGGATCGTCTAAACATGGGATGCCTCTTGGCTCCTTGATATCTCTAATAGCCGCTGTTGTTCGCTGTGCCCGCTCCGCCGAAGCGGCCGGCCGAGAACGCGCCGACCAGCTCCGGCTCGAGCGCGCCTTGCGCAACCATGCGCGCGATCTCGAAGGCGTGGTTGGACGCGAGCGTCACGCCGGAATGGCAGCAGGCGACGAAGGCGCCGGGATGGGTCTCCGACTGGTCGTAGATCGGAAAGCCGTCCTGCGGCATGACGCGGATGCCGGCCCAGCTCCTGACGACGTTGAGCCGCGCCAGATGCGGAAACATCTTTTGCGCACGATCGGCCATCACGCCGCTGATCGAATGCTTCAGCGCGCGATCGTCGAGCTCTTCCTCCTTGCTGTCGCCGATCATCACCGTGCCCTCGTCGGTCTGGCGGATCGTGGTAAGCGGATGCGGCAGGAATGGCATGGTGCGTTCGGTCACCACGACCTGGCCACGGGTCGGACCCATCGGGGCATACAGACCGACCATCGGCGCCAGCGTCTGGTTGGCATTGCCGGCCGCGAGCACGATCTTGGCAGCGCGAAGCTCGCCCTTCGGCGTGGTCAGGCGGAATTCGCCGCCGCTCTTTGTGATTGCGGAGACCGGGCGCTCCGGAAAATAGTCGATGCCGAACGCCTTGAAACCGGTGTGGAACGCACGGAACGTGCGCAACGAATTGACGTGACCGTCGAGTGGACAAAAGCTGCCGCCGGAGACTTCCGGCCCGATCAGCGGCAGCGACTTCTTCACTTCGGATGCGGAGAGCATCTCCATCTTGTAGTCGGCGGCGCCGGTCTGATTGTGCATGCGCTTGACCAGCTCGGTGCGCTGGCCGAATTCGTCCTCGCCGAGCGTGAGATGGAAGCCGCCGTTCTGCTGAAGCGAGACGTCAAGACCGGTCTGCTGCTTCAGCTCCGACGCGAGACGGCCCCACGCCTGCGACGCCTGCACGGTCCACACCGTGTAGGCCGGCATACCCAGCCCCTTGCTCTGGACCCAGACCAGCGCGAAATTCGCGCGCGAGGCGCGCTTGGTGATGTCGCCCTCGTCGAGCACGGCGACGCGCTTGCCGAGCCGGCCAAGGCCCCAGGCAATCGCAGAGCCGAGCAGTCCGCCGCCGACGACGGCGACGTCGTATTCTCCTGACATAAGTTCTCCTATCGTCCCGTATCGCCCTTGCCGGCGAGCACGCGGTCGAGCCCGTAGAAGCGATCGAGCAGAATGAGGGCGGTCATGGTGATCGCGATCACGCAGGCCGAGACCGACGTCACCAGCGGATCGATGTTGTCCTGGATGTAGAGGAACATGCGCACCGGCAACGTTTCGGTGCCGGGTGCCGCGAGGAAGACAGTCATGGTCAGATCGTCAAAGGACTGGATGAAGGCGAGCGCCCAGCCGCTGATGACGCCCGGCAGGATCAGCGGCAAGGTCACGCGACGGAACAGCGTCCAGCCGCCGGCACCGAGCGAGACCGCCGCCATCTCGACCGAGAGGTCCATGCCTGTCGCCGCCGCAAGGGTCAGTCGCAGTGCGAACGGAAACACGATGATGACATGCGCGATGATCAGCGCCGCAAAGCTGCCGCTCAATCCAGCCGAGGTGAAGAAGCGCAGGAAGGCGATGCCGAGCACGACATGCGGAATCATCAGCGGCGACAAGAACAGCGCCGCAAGTGCATCGCGACCTCGGAAACGATAGCGCGCGATCGCCAGCGCCGCCGGCACCGCGAACAGCAGCGCGACGAAGGACGACAGCGCGCCGAGCCCGAGGCTGACCCAGAAGGCGTGGATGAATTCGGGATAGTTGGCGATCGCCCTGAACCAGCGCAGCGAGAAGCCGTTGGTCGGCAGCGACAGGAAACCCTCGGGCGTGAAGGCGACAAGGCACACGACGAGGATCGGTGCCACCATGACAATGACGAAGATGGTGTGGAAGATCAGCGCGAGCGGGCCGTTCCGTCTCATCGGAATACCTCGGCATAGCGGCGCTCGATCAGCGCGTTGCTGCCGACCACAATCAGCACCAGCGCGACCAGCAGCAGCGTCGCGACCGCCGCACCCAGCGGCCAGTTCAGCGTATTGAGGAATTCATCATAGGCGAGCGTTGCCGCGACCTTGAGCCGGCGGCCGCCGATGATCGCGGGCGTCGCAAAGGCGCTGGCCGACAGCGAAAACACGATGATCGCGCCCGACAGCACGCCCGGCATGATCTGCGGCATGATGATGCGGCGGATAATCGTGATCGGGCCTGCGCCGAGCGACAGTGCCGCATTCTCGATCTGCGGATCGAGCCGTTGCAGCGCCGCCCACACCGACAGCACCATGAACGGCATCATCACATGCGCGAGCGCGACCACCATGCCTGTTTCGGTGAACATGAAGGGAATGGGCGATCGGATCAGCCCGGCCGACATCAAGAGCTTGTTGACGAGGCCATTGTTGCCGCCGAACAGCAGCGCCCAGCCGAGCGTGCGCGCCACCACGGAGATCAGCAGCGGCCCGAGAATCACGAGCAGAAAAATGCTCTTCCAGCGGCCGCTCATGCGATTGAGGATGTAGGCTTCAGGCGCGCCCAGCACGGCGGTGAGCACTGTGGTCAGGATCGCAACTCGAAACGTCCGCCAGAACATCTCTGCGTAATAGGGATCGGTCGCGATCTCCCGCCAGTTCTTGAGGATGAAGACCGGCTCGATGCCCTTGTACTGGCCCCAATCGTGGAACGACAGCATCACGGTCATCGCCAGCGGAATCAGCAGCACGCCGACGAACAGCATCAAGGCGGGCGCCGTCAGCGCCCACGGCGCACGCGCGTTGCGCTCTTCGGCGGCCGCGCTCATGCGACGCCCCTCACGCTCATGTCCTGCGGTCGCCACGTGAGGCGAACGGCCTCGCCTTCGGCCGGCTGCCTCTCGCCATCATTCTGGCGGATCACGATCGCCGGCCCGCATTCGCTGTCGCACTGGAACAGCCAATGATTGCCTTGGAAGATGCGCGTGACGATTTTGGCGTTGAGACCCGCATCGCCAAACCCGATCCGCTCGGGGCGAATGCTGACGGTGACGGGACCGCTGAGTCCCGCCGGTGCCGGTGCGCTCCAGGAGCCCGCGGCCAGCCGCGCGGGCGTGGCGGTCCGATCGATCGTCGCGGCAAAATCGTTGGTCTTGCCGAGGAATTGCGAGACGAAGGCCGAGGCCGGCTTCTCATAGGTTTCCTGCGGCGTGCCGATCTGCTCGATCTTGCCCTGGCTCATCACCACGATGCGGTCGGACAGCGACATCGCCTCGTTCTGGTCGTGGGTGACGAGAATCGTGGTGGTGCCGATGGTGCGCTGGATCTGGCGCAACTCGATCTGCATCTCCTCGCGCAGCTTTGCGTCAAGGTTCGACAGCGGTTCATCGAGCAGCAGCACGCTCGGCTTGATCACCAGCGCCCGCGCCAGCGCCACGCGCTGCTGCTGGCCGCCGGACATGCGGCGTGGATGACGGTCCTCAAAGCCGGCAAGTCCGACCATCGCCAGCGCAGCGCGGACGCGCTCGGTCCGCTCGCTGCGCGTCACCTTGCGCATCTCCAGACCAAAGGCGACGTTCTCCGCCGCGGTCATGTGCGGAAACAGCGCGTAGCTCTGGAACACGATGCCGAGCCCGCGCTTGGCCGGATGGATCGCGGTCAGGTCCTTGTCCTCCAGCCGGATCGCGCCGCGCGTAGGATCGAGGAAGCCCGCGATCATCTGGAGGGTCGTGGTCTTGCCGCAGCCGGAGGGGCCGAGGAAGGAGATGAACTCTCCCTTCCCGACCGCCAGACTGAAGTCGTCGACGACAGTCTGCGCCCCGAATTGCTTGGCGACCCGATCGAGCTCGAGATAGGCCATGGCTCTGTCTCCGCTGCGAACGATCAGATCAACGCTCGACCTCGCGGTTCCAGCGCTTGGTCCACTCCTCGCGCTTGTCGTTGATGACGGTCCAGTCCGGATTATAGAGCTTGGCCGCGCGCTCGCCGATCGGGGCCATCTTGCCGAGCTCCGGCGGCACCACCATCGATTTCAGCACCGGGCCGTAGCCGTAATCCCTAAGCATCACGAGCTGGATTTTCGAATCGAGCAGCATCTTGATGAAGTTGCCCGCGAGCGGCGAGGCGTTCGGCTTGGTGATCGGACACGCCGTCGTCAGCAGCGTCGCGGCGCCTTCCTTCGGATAGACGAAGTCGACAGGGAAGCCGGTGTTGGCAAAGCTCTGCACGCGGCCGGTGCCCCACACCGCGATCACGGCCTGGCCGGACTGGAACAGCTCGGTCATCTTGCCCGGCGACGGCTCATAGGCCAGCACGTTCGGATTGATCTCTTCCTTGAAGATCTTGAAGCCGGAATCGACGTTGGCCTCGCCGCCGCCGTTCATCTTCGACAACATCACCAGCGCTTCGAGACCATAGGTGTTGTTGATCGGCGGGACGACGAGCTGCTTGGCGTATTTCGTGTCCTTCAGGTCGTTCCACGAGGTCGGCGGCGCCCAGCCCTTCTCCGCAAACACCTTGGTGTTGTACATCAACCCGGTGGCGACGATGCCGATTGCGACCGCGCGATCATCCTTGAAGCGGGCGGTGTCGTAGAGATCGGCCGGCAGGCTGTCGAGCTTGCCGCAGAAGCCGAGCTGGATCGCCTGGTACATCGGACCGTCGTCGACGATGGCGACGTCGATCTGCTGGTTGCCCTTCTGCGCCTGGAGTTTTGCCAGCGTGTCGGTGGAGTTGCCGGCGACGTACTCGACCTTGACGCCGTTTTCCTTCTCGAAGGTCGGGATCACCTCGTCGCGGATGGTCTTCTCGAAAGAGCCGCCATAGCCGGCGACATAGAGCGTCTTTTGCTGGGCCGAGGCGGCCGAAATGCCGGCGACGAGCGCCGCGAGGCTGACCGCTGTCAGAAGGCGAAAAGTCTTCATGTGGTCCGATCTCCAATACCAGAATGAGGTGACGTGCCGACAAATCTCCGGCTGAAGCGCCTTCCGCATTTCCTTCCGCGCAAATCCTCTCCGGACAGGGCTCCGGCCCCTGCTCGGCAGGTTTGGCGCGATCCGGAGGTTCGAACCCCTCCAATCTGCCGAAAAAGCGGGCTGTCTTCAGCTCTGATGAAAAAGATCGCAAACCGGACCTTCCATCGTCCAATGAATAATGGCACCCTCTGCATGCCTAAATGTTATGATTGGACTTTGGATGGTGCGGATCAATTCGCGGCAGGTAGAGGCCTTCCGCGCGACAATGCTCACGGGCAGCGTGACCGAGGCGGCGGCGCTGATGACCGTGACGCAGCCGGCGGTGAGCCGGTTGCTACGCGATCTCCAGGCGCTGTTGAAGATGGAGCTGTTCGAGCGGCGCGGCACCGGTCTGGTGCCGACCGCCGCAGCGATGGCGCTCTATACGGAAGTGGAGCGTTCCTTCGTCGGCCTCGAACGCATCACCGCGGCGGCCGAAGAAATCCGTGGCCGCCGCACTGGCTCGCTGCGGATCGCAGCACTGCCGGCGCTGTCGAACGGCTATTTGCCACGGCTCACCGGTCACTTCCTGAAGGAGCGGCCCAATCTCAACCTCGCCTTCTTCGGCGTGATCTCGCCGATCGTGGTCGATTGGGTGCTGAACAATCAGTGCGACGTCGGCTTTGCCGAGGTACCGATCGCGCATTCCGGCCTGCCGAGCCAGAAGCTGCCAGCACCGGCGCGCGTCGCCGTGCTGCCGACCGGTCATCGCCTCGCAGAAAAGGAAGTCTTGGAGCCGCGCGACTTCGAGGGCGAGACCTTCATCTCGCTGTCGGCGGCATCGGCGAGCCGGCACCTCGTCGATCAGGTCTTCCACCGCCACGATGTCCGCCGCGTGCTGCGGGTCGAGACCACGCTGTCGGAGATCATGTGCGGCATGGTGTCGTCGGGGCTTGGCGTCGCAATCTGCGATCCCTTCACCGCGCAGGAATTCTCCACCCGCGGCGTCGTGGTGCGCCGCTTCCTGCCGCGCATCGACTTCGAATTCTCTGCGGTCTTTCCGGCCCAGCGCAGCCCCTCGCCGGTGGCGCTGGATCTGGTCGAGACGATGCGCAAGTCGCTTGCGGAGTTCGACGATCAACCGGCCCTCATCCGTTGAACGCCGCCTGCAACTCCCGCATCCCGAACGTAAGTAACACTGAAAAATCTACGGGGCTTCGGCGGTCAATCCGTGGTCGAGATGGCTTATGAAATATGCCGCCAATGCGTCAGACGCCGCTCAAGCAGCCCGACAGTCGAAAAGAGCAGCATACCCATCGCCGCCAGAAGAAATAGAGCCGCGAAAACGCGCGGGGTGTCGAACGAGCCCTGCGCGGAAAGTATGATATATCCGAGGCCCCGCTGCGAAGCCACGAACTCTCCTACGATCGCGCCCACCAGGGCGAGCGATATGGACACTTTCATGCCGGACAGAATTGATGGCAAGGCGCCGGGCAATCTCACCTTGAAGAAAAAGTCCGCGCGCGAACCCTTGAGAACTCGGCCCAGATCCATCACATCCGCCGGCACTGATCGGAGCCCGTGCACCGCATCGACAATAATGGCGAAAACGGCGATCAGGAAGGCAATTGCAATCTGAGGTTCGGCGCCAGTGCCGAGCCAAACCACGAAAAGCGGCGCGATCGCGACTTTCGGCACGCTGTTGAATGAAATGATCAACGGATAGATCGTGCTTTCAAACCATGGGACGCTCACAAGCAGCACGGCAATCAGAACTCCGATCACCACCGATAGAACGAAGCCAACCAAGGTGGTCAAAAGCGTGTACCCGGCATTGGCCAGATACCACGGCAGATCTCCCCAGAGTTCCCGGAAAATGCTCGACGGGGCCGGCATGATGATCGGGCGTACGTTGAAGCCCTTTACGGCAGCCTCCCATAGCAGCAGCAATACGCCAAACGAAATTAGGCCCATGACAAGGGAACGAAGGACGTGGCTGTTCCTCGTCATTCCACTTCTGCGCTTTCGTCGATGAGACCCATGCCCTCGAACAATCGACGGATGTGCTGGGTATAGGCGCCGAACTCGGCCGATTCACGAATCGCGAGCTTGCGAGGGCGCGGCAGGTCGATATCGATGACTTCCAAGATGCGTCCCGGCCGGGGTGAGAATACCGCCACTTTATCTGCGAGAAACACCGACTCTGAAATGCCGTGGGTAACGAAAATCACGGTATTGCGGATCTCGAGCCATATCCTTTGCAACTCGACGTTCATCTGATCGCGCGTCAACGCGTCAAGTGCGCCAAATGGTTCGTCCATCAAGAGGAGAGCCGGCGAGTCGATCAACGCCCGGCAAATAGCCGCACGTTGGCGCATTCCTCCCGACAACTCCCTTGGATAGCGATCGCCGAAATCCGCAAGACCCGTCAGTTTCAACAATTTTGCCATCGAAGGCGCCGCAGCCTGCGTGGACTTCTTTGCGAACTCGATCGGCAGCATGATATTGCGCTCGATCGTCCTCCAATCGAGCAAGGCATCTCGCTGGAAGACCATGCCGATATTGTCCGGTGGCCCGTTTACCTCCTTGCCCCGAACGTGCAACGAGCCGTCGCTGATCTCCTCCAGGCCTGCAATGCACCTCAGGAACGTGCTCTTGCCGCACCCGCTCGGCCCCAGGATGCTGGTGAACTGTCCCTCGGGAATCTCCAGCGACACATTGTCCAGCGCCAGAACGCTGCGTTGTCCTTCGTAGATCTTGTGCAGAGCGCGGGCGCTGACTGCGGTCACAGACGCGCCGCCTGCAGTTCGACGGGTTTCACCAGGCCGAGTTCGACGTAGTCCGAGCCTTTGCTTTCCGGTGCGACGAGGCCTGCGGCGGACAGGGTTCGCACCGCGATGTCCCAATCGACAACCGTTATGACGCCGAAGGGGAGCGTCTTCCCGGCCGCCGTATCCAGGAAGCCCTGAAGCGAGTCAATCTGCCCGCGGAGGACCTTCCGATCCAGCCGTGCTTGCGGGCGCTGAGAGATTATGGCCTCGACCGCCTCTTCCTGATGCCCGTCATAGATGTATTTCCACGTCGCCGCGACAATGCTGCAATATTTGGAGACCGCATCGCGCTTGGGGCCCGTCAGTGTCGACTCCTGCGCCAAAAGGCCGTAGCCGGGCATTTCCAGCTTGTAGTCGGCGAACCGTATCGCATTGGACGGGCGGGCATCGGCCACCGCCGCCAGAAAGAACGGAATTGTGGACAGCGCCGCGTCGGCCTGACCGGACGCGTAGGTCGACGCCTTGCTGGCCGCGCTCACCGCGACAAGTTCGACGTCACCCTTCTTGAGCCCACCCGCCGCCAGGAATGTATCGATGAACGGTGCCTCGAGCGCACCCGCTGTATAGATGATCTTCTTGCCTTTGAGGTCCGCCGGACCCGCGATGCCGCTGGTCTTCGGAACGAAGCAACCGATATCGCCCTGTCGGGCAAAGACCGCAGCGGCCCTCACGGAAAGCCCCTTGCTTCGCGCCACCATCATGGTGGCAAGCGACGCATGCCCGAGGTCGAACTCGCTGCTGCCGCCGACGAATTGAACTGTTGCGGCAGAGCCATTGCCGTCCTGCACATCGACGTTCAGTCCGGCACCGGCCAACCAGCCCTTTGCCTGGGCGAGATGGATGGCTCCGTGAACGCCCCAGGGAGTCCAATCCAGCCTAACCTTGAGTGTCTCAGCTTGCGCGAAGGCGGGAACAGCCTTCAAGACTCCTGCAGAGAGCACGCCGGCGGAAAATGCCCGCCTTGAGATATCGATCCTGGCCATGCCGTACCCCCTGCCGATTGTTTCAGAACGATCACGATACGAATTGAACAACAAAGAGCCGTCAGTCTGACAGACGGATTTTCAAGTGTGTACGCTATTGTAGCAAGGTCAAGTTATGTGCGACGACTGACCATATAATGATCACAACACAAAAATTCGGAGGTTGCGGATGTATGTCCGTTGATTTCTCCCCCACATCAGGGTCATTTACAGCGTATGCACTGTATATCTAACTGTGAGGTGAGCGGCTGGACCATGGCCGTGGCTCCGAAGCGGGAAATTCAGCGCGTGAACCTCCAGCATCCAGGTGAGCCTCCCGGTCGCGCCCTATCCGATCGTAAGCGGGTGACCGAAGCTTCTCGTGGGAACGTTCCCGCAGATGGAGCTGATCAGTTGCCGCCGTCCTCGCCCTCGATCAATTTTCTCAAGAGAAACATGAGAGCCTCGCGCTCGGCGGGATTTAGCGGAGCGACGGTTTCAACCGTAATCTCTCGAGCGCTCGGGATCATTTCCTGGAGGAGCTGCCTGCCGTGACCAGTCAGGGATGCGACGACCTTGCGCTTGTCTGAAGGGTCTGCAGAAAGCTTGATCAGCTTACGCTCGACCAATCTGCTGATGATGCCCCTGATCGTGGCCTGATCGATAGCAGTGGAGTTCACCAACTGGGCTTGGGAACTCGGCCCATAGTCCGAAATCGCGCAAAGTGTCACGAATTGTACCGACGTCAGTTGCCTATCGGCGGCGGCGGCCTGAAATATGGCGAGGTGCCTCTGGTAATTTCTTCGAAGCAGATGGCCCACCTGCTCCTTGAAGTTGTATGGCCGGTCATCTTCTACGGACGACCTACCCGACCTGACTCTTGCGCTCATTGGGGTGGATTTGGTCCGTTGCGTCATACTCACATCGATTTCAATGACCGGCCGACGAAGAGCCCGCTCCAATCGGCGGATGCCCTTGTTCGGTACGGTATACGGCACATCAGGACATGCTGTCACATCCAAACAATCGACGCGGAGCGTCGTTGTGCGCCGCTTCCTGCCGCGCATCGACTTCGAATTCTCCGCGGTCTTTCCGGCACAGCGTAGTCCCTCGCCGGTGGCGCTGGATCTGGTGGAGACCATGCGCAAGTCGCTCGCCGAGTTTGATGATCTGCCGTCTCTTAGCCGTTGAACGCCGCCTGCGCCTCCGGCAGATCCCAGATCTTGCCGATCGCGGCGGTGCCTGCTGCCGTGATCGCCGTCTCATCCGCGCCGAGATAGCGGCCGGCATCGACCAGCACGCGGCCGTCGACCATGACCTGATCGATATTGGCGCGATTGGCGAGCGCGATCAGCGCGCGGCGCGGGTCGAACAGCGGCTGGAGATGCGGATGGGTGAGGTCGACGACGGTGAGATCGGCGGTCGCGCCCGGCTCGATGCGGCCGAGGTCCGGCCGCTTGATGACGTCGGCGGCGACCGCCGTGTTCGCCTCGATCAGCTCTGGCGAATTCGCAACATCGGCGCGCTGCGAGGTGACCTTGGAGATCAGCGAGGCGGCGTTGAGCTCACCAAGCAGATCCATGTTGTAGCCGTCGGTGCCGACCACGGTACGCACGCCATGCTCTGCAAACCGGCTGAAGGCCGCGGTGACGCCGGCGCGCGCGAACACGCGCGGGCAGTTCAGCACGGTCATCCCGCGCGCGGCCATCAGCTTGAGATCGTCGTCGCTGCTGAACATGCAGTGCGCCGCCATCAGATCCGGTGCAAGCAGGCCGAGCCAATCCAGATATTGCGCCGGCGTACGGCCGCCATAGCGCTTGCCGATGGTCTCGACCTCGGCCCGGCTCTGCGCCATATGCGTCGTGATGGGCACGCCAAGCTCGCGCGCCCGCGTGGCGCAGGCCTTCAGCAGATCTGGGCCGCAGGTGTCGGTGGCGTGCGGGCTCATTGCGAGGCCGATGCGGCCGTCGCCGCGATTATTCCAGCGTTGGTAGAGCGCGTCCCACGTCGCCATGTCGGCGGTGCCATCATCGCCGGAATACTGCACAACGCCATCGGCGCCGGCCTTCGCGTCGGAGGTTGAGAAGAGATACGGCGCGCCGTAGAACCGGATGCCCATCTCTTCCGCCGCGTCGAACATCTCCGGAATCGAATTGCGGAACGGTTCCATCACCGTGGTGGCGCCGCCCTTGAGTAGCTGGAGGATGCCGAGACGCGCGACCGCCATGCGCTCCTCCGCCGACAAGATGTCAGCGCCGCGCTTGGTCAGCGGCAGCAGCACCGTGTAGACGATGCTCCGGTTGTTCTTGCGGCCGTTGCCGTCCTCGCTGTGGCTGCGCGCGACCGCCTCAGAGAAGCAATGATTGTGCAGGTTCAGCAGGCCCGGGAGGACGAAGCGGCCGGGGCGATCGTACACCTGGTCCGCAATTGGCTTGCTGCGCGTGACCGCGGCGATCTTCTTGCCTTCGACCAGGACCCAATGGTCGCGCAACACATCCTGCGCGCCGTCCTTTCGTGACAGCACATAGCTGCCGAAAATTGCTGTGGTGCTCATGCGGGGCGTACGTTCCAGAAGACGGCGGTGCCGTCGAGAATGCCGGTGATGGCTTTGCGATAGGCGGTCGGCTGCTTGTACAGGCCGATCGGAATATAGGGGATTTCCTCGAACGCCAGGGCCTGGATCTCGCGGCAGATGCGCTGCTGCTCGGCAAGCTCGGAGGCAGCCAGCCACTGGCTGCGCAGGCCGCCCATCTTCTCGCTCGTATACCAGCCGGCGACCTTGCCTTCGCCGCGGATGTTGGTGTTGCCGGCGGGATTGAGCCAGTCGATGCCCTGCCAATTGCCGACGGCCGCGTTCCAGCCGCCCTGCCCGATCGGATCTTTCTTGAGCTGGCGCTGCAACACCACGGCGAAATCGAGCCCGGCATATTCGACGTTCATGCCGGCTTTGCGCAAGGAGTCGACCGCGATCTCGCCGAGCGGCTTTTGCGCCAGCGAGTTGGTCGGGACGAGCACCACGATCTTCTCGCCATTGTATCCGGCGGCCTTCAGGTCAGCCTTCACCTTGGCGTAGTCGCGCGGCCCACGGAACACGTCGAGGCCGACCTCGCTCGCCATCGGCGTTCCCGGTGCAAAGAATCCGATCGGCGACACCTGGAACGCCGGATCGGTGCCGGCAACCGCCGTCATGAACGAAGACTGGTCGATCGCACCCAACAGCGCGCGACGCATGGCGGGATTGTCGAACGGCGGCTGAAGGTGATTGAGGCGCAGCATGCAGGCGTAACCTCGGGGATCGAGGATGCGCGTCTCGATGTCGCCAGCGGCCTTGATGACGGGAAGCAGATCGTGCGGCGTGGTCTCCTGCCAGTCCTGTTCACCGGTCTGGAGCGCGGCGACGCCGGTGCCGGCATCGGGCGTGGTGGTCCAGACCACGCGGTCGTAATGCACGATCTTCGGCCCGGCCGTCCAATCCGGCTTACCGTCGCTGCGCGGCTGATAGCGCTCAAACTTGGCATAGGCGTTGCGCGCGCCCTGCACGCGCTCGTCGGCGAGATAGCGAAACGGGCCGCTGCCGATCACTTCGGTCAGCGGCTTGAACGGATCCTGGCTCGCCAGCCGCTCCGGCATCATGAAGCAGGCATTGATCGCCGCTTTGCCGAGCGCCTGCGGCAGCAGCGGGAACGGACGCTTGAGACGGAAACGGATGGTGCGGTCGTCGGCCGCCGAGAGCTCGTCGGTCGCCTCCATCAGCTCGCCGCCAAAGCCGTCGCGCGCCGCCCAGCGGCGGATGCTGGCAACGCAGTCCCGCGCGAGTACGCGCTCGCCGTCGTGCCAGAACAGGCCATCGCGCAGGCTGAGGTCCCATTGAAGGCCGTCACCGGAGATGACGTGGCCCGACAGCATCTGCGGCGAGACCTGGAGCGAGGAACTCATGCCGTAGAGCGTGTCGTAGACCATGAAGCCGTGGTTTCGCGACACCTGCGCGGTCGAATAGATCGGATCGACGAAGGCGAGATCGATGACGGGGATGAAGCGCAGTGTGGATCGAGACTCGGCGCGGACGATGCCCGGCAGCGACAGCGCCGGCATTGCTGCGGCAGCCTTGAGGAGCGAGCGGCGGGAGATAGGCATTACTAGAGGCTCCTGAAGGTATCTTACGTGTTCAACAAGACGGCACCGATCGCGGCCGCCACCGCCTGCTGTGCAGGCTCGACCACGGGCACGCCGATCGCCTCCGCGATCGCCGCGCGATGCGACGCCATGCCGGCGCAGCCCATCACCACGACGTCGGCGCGGCATTGCGTGACCAGCGCGCGACCGGCTTCGATCAACCGGCCACGGATGTCGGCGCCTGCCGTTTCCGCCGCGCTCGCGCCAACCGACCAGCTTCCGGCATAGCGGCTGTCGACGCCCATCACCCGGGCCATGCGCTGCTGGCGGCGGATGCTCGACGGCGACAGCGCGATGATTCCAAACCGTTCGCCCAGCATCAGCGCGCGAAAAATGCCGCACTCGGCGATGCCCAGCACCGGGCGTCCGCCCGCCGCCTCGCGCACCGCATGCAGGCCGGGATCGCTGAAGCAGGCGAGCACGAAGGCATCCGCATTGTCGCGCGACACGCGATTCACCAGCGGCATGACCACGCTATCGGCATCGCGCTGCGAGCTGATGCCCGGCGGTCCTTCGGCAAGGCCGACCACCTCGATCTCCGGCCCGCCGGCGATCCGCAGCGGCGCGACCGCGTCATCGATCGCCGCCGTCACCGACGCCGAGGAATTGGGGTTGATGACGAGGATGCGGGTCATGGCACTGCTCAGCGGTTACCGGCTTCGTGGCGCAGGAAGTTGGCCGCGATCTTCTCGCCGGTCGTGATCCAGACGTCCGGGCACGACTTTGCGTAGGTCAGGAACTCGCGCAGCAGGCGCAACCGCATCGGACGGCCGCTGCATTGCGGATGCAGCACGGTCGTCACCATCGCGCCCCAGTCCCTGGTTTCGTCGAGCTCGTCCTTCCAGATCGACAGCACGTGCTCCTTGGGGAAGATCGAACGCGGGCTGAAGCGCGCCGAGAGGCCGTGCATCCAGTCGTCATAGCTCGCGGTCACCGGCAGCTCGATCGTGCCGGGCTTGCCGTCGGCGAGACGATGGCGATAGGGCCGCACGTCGTCGCGGAACGAGGAGGTGTAGACAATGCCGTGACGCACCAGCGCCACCCGCAGCTCTTCGGTGAACTCGCCGTAGGGCGCGCGGTAGCCGGTCGGCCTGACACCAAGCCGGCGCTTCAGCGCCTCAAAACCGCGCTCCAGCTCCTCCTCGATCCAGGGATCGCCGGGATCAGGCAGGAGATGGTGATAGCCGTGATGGCCGATTTCGTGGCCGGCCTTGAGGATCGACTCCGCCATCGCCGGATGTGCATCAACCGACCATCCCGTGACGAAGAAGGTCGCCTTGAGATCGAGCTGGTCGAGCAGCTCCAGCAGTTTCGGCGTGCCGACGCGCGCCTCATAGCCGCCATAGCTCATGGTGATGAGCCGCTGGGCATGCACCGCGTCCTTGCTGGTCCAGGCGCTTTCCGCGTCGACGTCGAACGACAGGAACATCGCGGAATTGTACGGCTTCGGCCACGGGTATTCCGGCGCGGGTTCCGCAGTGTTGGCTGGGGTGAGCGGAATGCTCTGAAGTGCCTTACTGTCCAGCATTGATGGTTGCCTTCTCTATTGCGTTGTCGCTCAGTTTCCACTTGGCGAGCAGGGTCCGATAACTGCCGTCGGCAATCAGCGCGTCGACAGCTTCGAGCATGGCCTGCGCAAGCGCCTTTTCCTTGACCGGCAGCGCGATGCCGGTGAATTGCTGCGAGATCGGCGTGCCGACGGGCGCATACGCGCCGGGTTCGAGATCCATGATGTAAGGCAGCGTCTCGTTGCCCTGCACGGCGGCGTCGATGCGGCCCTGCTTGAGCTGGGTGCGGGCATCGGCCGAGCCGTCGGTGCCGACGAAGACGATCGGAGCGCTGCCGCAGTTCTTCTCGCTCCAGGTCGCGATCTCGGCCGGAAACTTGGTGCGGCGGCTGGCGCCGACCTTCTTGCCGCAGAGCGCGGCCAGGTCCTTGAACTCGGCCGCGCGTGACTGCTGCACGAAGAAGTTCGGACCGCTTTTGAGATAGTCGACGAAGCTCGCCGTGTCATGCCGGCTGGCGTAATCCGTAAAGCCCGAAAGGATCGCATCGACACGGCCGGTCGAGATCGACGGCATGAACTGGTCGAAGCTTGTCTCCTGCCATTCGATCTTGACGCCGAGCTTGCGGCCGATCGCCTCGCCGAGATCGATGTCGAAGCCGGACAGCGCATTGGTGGCAGGGTCGCGGAACTCCATCGGCGGATAGTTCGGCACCAGCGCGATCTTGATACTGCCGCGTTTGACGATCTCTGGCGGCAGCTCGATCGCTACAGCCGAAACGGTCATGGCGCCGAAAAGCGCCGCCGCAACCAAAATTCTCTTCATCAACACGCCCCCATATCAGATCACCGCCGAAAGAAATGCTTTGGTACGCTCCTCGCGCGGGGCGCCCAATACCTCGGAGGCACGCCCCTGCTCGACGATCGCGCCCTGGTCCATGTAAACGACGCGGTCCGCGACCTCCCGCGCAAAGCCGAGCTCGTGCGTCACCACCATCATAGTCATACCGCTCTTTGCCAGCTCCTTCATCACGGCAAGCACCTCGCCGACGAGTTCCGGATCGAGCGCGCTGGTCGGCTCGTCGAACAGCATCAGCATCGGTTTCATTGCGAGCGCGCGGGCAATCGCCACGCGCTGCTGCTGGCCGCCAGACAGCTGCGCGGGATACGAGTCGGCCTTCGCCGACAGCCCGACGCGACGAAGCAGCTCAACGGCCTCGGCGCGTACTTCGTCGGACTTGCGGCCCTGCACCTGAAGCGGACCTTCGGTGATATTCTCCAGCGCGGTCTTGTGCGGAAACAGGTTGAAGCGCTGGAACACCATGCCCGTCTTCAGCCGCTGCCGCCCGATCTCCCGCTCGCTGAGGCGATAGAGCCGCCCACCCTGCTCGCGCACGCC
This sequence comes from Bradyrhizobium sp. LTSP849, assembly GCF_000938255.1. GTDB lineage: Bacteria > Pseudomonadota > Alphaproteobacteria > Rhizobiales > Xanthobacteraceae > Bradyrhizobium. The sequence continues at coordinate 577,682 of NZ_JYMR01000052.1, forward strand.
CAGAAGCTCGCCGTCAAGCCAGATGCCGCCCGCATCGATCGCGGTGAGCTGGTTGATGCAGCGGAGCAGAGTGGTCTTGCCCGAACCGGAGGCGCCGATCAGACACATCACCTCGCCGGGCCAGACGTCGAGCGAGACACTTTTGAGAGCCTGGAACTCTCCAAAATTTTTGCTGACGGAGCGGATCGCGACGAGGGGTTTTGTCATCGGGCGAACTGCAATGTACCACGCGCGAAGCGGCGTTCGAGCAGCATCTGGAGTGGGGTCAGGATCGAGACGACGAGCAGGTACCAGAGCCCGGCAACAATCAGCAGCTCGATCACGCGGGAGTTAGCGTAATAGATGTTTTCGGCGTTGTGCAGCACTTCCGGATACTGGATGACGCTCGCGAGCGAAGTCGCCTTGACCATGCCGATGAACTCGTTGCCGAGCGGCGGGATCACTACGCGCATCGCCTGCGGCAGGATGATCCGGCGCAGCGCGCGCAGCCGTCCCATGCCGATCGCCTGCGCCGCCTCATATTGTCCCATGTCGACCGACAGCATGCCGGCGCGCACCACTTCCGACGTGTAGGCACCCTGGTTGATGCCGAGCCCGAGCAGCGCAGCCAGGAATGGCGTCATGACGTCAACGGCGCGCGCGCTCCACAGGCCGGGAATGCCAATGGTCGGAAACACCAGCGCGAGGTTGAACCACAACAGCAATTGCAGGATCAGCGGCGTGCCGCGAAACAGCCAGGTGTAGCCGGCGGCGACCGTCTTCAGCACCGGATTGGGCGACAGCCGCATGATCGCAACGACGACGCCGAGGAAGATGCCGAACGCCATCGCCAGCACCGCCATCACCATGGTGTTGACGATGCCCTCGATGATCACCTTTGCGGTCAGGAAGCGGCTGACATAAGACCATTCGATCTGACCGCCCGCAAATGCGCGACCGATCGCCGCCAGCACGAGCACGATCAGGGCCGCGCTGAGCCAGCGAAACCAGTGCGGCTCGCGCGCGATCCGCATCCCCGACAGATCGGGAAAACCCTCGGCGAGTGCCGGCGCCGGCTTCATTGCGGCGCCGCGTTTAGCATGGGTTGCGCGACCGCATTCGCACCCAGGCCCCATTTGTCGAGAACGGCCTTGTAGGACCCATCGGTGATCATGGCGGTGAGCTTCTCCGTGACGACCTCGCGGAGCGCCGTATCTTCCTTGCGGAACATGATGCCCTGATAGCCTTTGGCGAAGGACTCGCCGACGACGCGGTATTTGCCGGGCTCCTGCGTTTGCGCATAAGGCAGCGTCTCGCTGCCCTGCACGGCGGCGTCGATGCGGCCCTGCTTGAGCTGGTTGCGAACATCGATCGAGTTCTCGCCCGGGACATATTGGATCGCCGGCTTGCCGGACGCCTCGCAATTCTGCTTGCTCCACTTCTCGATCTCGACCGGGAAACTGGTGCTGCGCGTGGTGCCGACCTTCTTGCCGCAGAGATCGGTGGCGGCTTTCGCCTCGCTCTCGGCCATCACGAAGAACTGCGGGCCCGTGGTCAGATAGTCGACGAAATCAGCGGTCTCACGCCGCGAGGCGCGATCGGAAATGCCGGAGAGGATGAAATCGGCGCGCTTGGTCTGGAGCGAGGGGATCAGCTCGGCAAACGGCGTCTCGCTCCAGACGATCTTGAGGCCACCCAGCCGCTTGGCGAGCTCGTTTGCGAGGTCAATGTCGAGCCCGACCAGTTCGCTGGTCGCGGGATCGCGATATTCCATCGGCGCGTAGGTCGCATTGACCGTGAGCCGCAGCGTGCCGGCCTGTTTGATCTCGGCCGGGAGTTCGGCGGCTCGCGCGGAGGCGATCGCCGCCAGCGCGGCAAGACCGAGAGAAAGCGAGAGGCGTGTCATGTCAGCTCCTTTGCCTTTACCGATCCTTGCCAGCGCCGTGCCATTTAATCAGTCCGCGTCGAGAACGGCCGGCTCGATGACGCCGGCGCGCTCGGTGATCACCCTGTATTGCTCGGGCCGCCGATGGGCGGCGAAGTTGAACATCTTGTCCTTGCCCTGGCGGCAGAGGTCGAGATCGATATCAGCGACGATCACCTCGTCGGTCAGCGTCGCGGCTTGCGCAACGATACAGCCATTCGGATCGACGATGCAGGAGCCGCCGATCAGTCCGGAACCGTCCTCGTCGCCGGCCTTGGCCACCGAAATCGCCCAGGTCGCATTCATGTAGGCGTTGGCCTGCGTCACCAGCGTCGAATGGAAGGTGCGCAAGGATGCGTCTTCCGTGACGCCGCCATTGGGATCGTAGGCCGCCGAATTGTAGCCGATGCAGACGAGCTCGACGCCTTGCAGACCGAGCACACGCCAGGATTCCGGCCAGCGGCGGTCGTTGCAGATCATCATGCCCATGATCGCGTGGGCCCAGGCCGAGCCGGCGCGGAAGGCGGGGAAGCCGAGATCACCATATTCGAAGTAACGCTTCTCGAGCTGCTGGTAGCGCGCACCGACGCGCGGCTCGACCGAGCCCGGCAGATGCACCTTGCGATAACGGCCGAGGATCTCGCCGTCGCGATCGACCAGGATCGCGCAATTGTAGCGGCGGCCATCCGCGGTTTGCTCGGCATAGCCGACATAGAAGCCGACGCGCAGCGCCCGCGCGCGATCGAACAGTTTCGCCACGGACGGGTTCGGCATGCCGTGCTCGAAATACTCGTCCAGCGCGTCGCCTTCGAGCAGCCAGCGCGGAAAGAAAGTGGTGAAGGCGAGCTCGGGAAACACCACGAGGCTGGCGCCGCGGCCGGCCGCTTCCTCAAGCATGTCGAGCATCCGTTTCAGCGTATGCGCGCGCGTATCGGCTTTTTGCGTCGGCCCCATCTGGGCTGCGGCGGCGCGAAGGACACGAACCAAGATTGCCTCCAATATGTGCGCGCTGCTGCCTCAATGGGCGATCGAACCCTTTGATCCAGCGTGCAAATCCGAAAGCATTAGGCGCAAGCAGGGCTGCAAAAGCAATTCATCGTGCTATGATGTTTTGGCCTAGAGTATAATCGGCAGTGATATGAACCTGCGCCAGCTCGAGATCCTGCGTGCCGTCATCCGCCATCGCACCACGGTGGCGGCGGCGGACGAACTGGCGCTGTCGCAGCCCGCGGTCAGCAACGCCCTGAAGACGATGGAGGCGCAGGCGGGGTTTGCGCTGTTCGAGCGCGTCAACAACCGGCTGTTTCCGACTGCAGAAGCGATGGCGCTCTACAAGGAGAGCGAGGCGATCTTCGCGCTGCACGCCAAACTCGAGAACCGCGTGCGCGATCTGCGCGAGAACCGCTCCGGGCATCTCGCGATCGTGGCGACGCCGCCGCTCGCCTACAGCATCATTCCTGCCGCGCTGTCCGGCTTCCTGCGCCGCCGGCCGGAGACGCGGGTGTTCTTCGACGTGCGGCGCTATGAGGGCATCATCGAGGGCGTGCTCAGCCACGTTGCCGAGCTCGGCTTCGCGCTCGGGCTGACGCATCACCCCGGCATCGCGCATGAGGTGGTGCATACCGGCGAGATGGTCTGCGTGCTGCCGCCGCAGCATCCGCTCGCCGACAGTCCGGTGATCTCGGCCGCGGACTTGTCTGGTATGCCCTTCATCGGGCTTGAGCGCGGCACGCGGCTCGGCGAGGCCGTGCGTGACAGTTTTGCCCGAGCCGGCGCGCCGTTCCAGCCGACGGTCGAGGTGCGGTATTGCAACACGGCCTGCGTGCTCGCGTCCGCAGGCGTCGGCGCAGCGGTCGTCGATCCCTACTCGCCGCGCCAGAACGGCGGCCACGGCCTTGTCGTCCGGCCATTCGCGCCGACGACGCGCGCAGTCGCCTACATGCTATGGTCGGAAGCCGAACCGTTGTCGCGCCTGGCAAAGGCCTTTCTCAGCGAGGTGCGCAAGGAGAGCGCGCTGCTGGAGCGCGCAGCACCACACGAACACAAGGCAGGAAGCGACTGAGCTGGCGCACATGGCACGCATCACCATCATCGAGACGGGAAAAGTCCCGCAAAAATATCGCGAGCGGCACGGCTCGTTCCCGGACATGTTTGAACGCATGGTCCACGCCGAGAATCCGTCGGCCGAAGTCGAGATCGTCAGCATCCCGAATGGCGATGCACTTCCCGATCCGGACAAGGTCGAAGCCATCCTGATCACTGGTGCTGCCGCCGGCGTCTATGACGGGCTCGACTGGATCGCGCCGCTGGAAGATTTCGTCCGCACTGCGCATGCAAACAGCACGCCGATGGTTGGCGTCTGCTTCGGTCACCAACTGATCGCACAGGCGCTGGGCGGCACCGTGCGCAAGTCGGAGAAGGGCTGGGGCATCGGCCGCCACGTCTATCGCGTGGCGGAGGAGAACGGAGTCCTCGACGGCGAAGCGGTCGCCATCGCCTGCTCGCATCAGGACCAGGTGATCGAAGCCCCGCGCGACGCGCAGACGATCCTCTCGTCCGACTTCACCCCGCATGCCGGCCTGCTCTACGCCAACGGCACCACGCTGTCGGTGCAGCCGCATCCGGAGTTCGATGTGGAGTTTGCTCAAATTTGCTGCGAACTGCGCGAAGGGAAGGCGCCGGAGGCGGTCGTTGCCGCAGCGAAGGCGTCGCTGGCGGAGCCGCTGGACAGCGCGAAGCTGGGCGGGGCGATCGCAAGGTTTCTGGCGCGGCGGTGAGACTTCGCCTCGCCCTGTAAGAACGGGAGAGGGAGCGGAAGCATCTCAGAAAGGATCGCTTCCCAGCCCCGCCACATCCGCCGGCCTCGGCCCTGGCGCCGGCCAGTGAAACCGCCGATCCTTCTCCGCAATCGCAATATCGTTGATCGACGCCTCTCTCCGCTTCATCAAGCCGTGCTCGTCGAACTCCCACTGCTCGTTGCCGTAGGAGCGATACCAGTGGCCGCCGGCGTCGTGCCACTCGTACTGGAAGCGCACCGCGATGCGGTTGCCGTCGAAGCCCCAGAGGTCCTTGATCAGCCGGTAGTCCTGCTCCTTCGCCCATTTGCGGGTGAGGAATGCGACGATGGCTTCGCGGCCCTGAAAAACTTCCGAGCGGTTGCGCCAGCGGCTGTCCTCGGTATAGGCGAGCGAGACACGCACCGGATCGCGCGAATTCCAGGCATCCTCGGCCATGCGCGCCTTTTGCGCGGCGGTCTCTCTCGTGAACGGCGGAAGTGGCGGGCGCGACATCATGGCCTCATCGGTTGGCGGGGCCGCAAATCTATCGCCGCGAGCGGCGGAGTCGATAGGCTACCGCCTATCGGGCGATCACGAAATCAGATCAGCCTTCATCAGCGTACGGATCGACTTCGGGATCGGCTGGGCGCGACCGCCGCTGATGAAGGCGACACGCACCTCGGCCTTCACCAGCACGTCCTCGCTACGCCGCACCTCCTGCGCCAGCATGATGGAAGCGCCCTTCACCGCGATCGGCCAAGTCACGACATCGAGCACGTCGTCCATCCGCGCAGGCTTGAGGAAGTCCAGGTGCATCGAGCGCACCACGAAGGCGAACCCAGTGTCTTCCGTCGCCGGCTGCTCGAACAACGCCTGCTGCTCGGCGCCCATCAGCCGCAAATGATTGGTCCGCCCGCGCTCCATGAAGCGCAGATAATTGGCGTGATAGACGATGCCGGAAAAATCAGTGTCCTCGTAATAGACCCGAACCTGCATGTGGTGGCGGCCGTCACGGATCTCGCCATCGAGGGAGTATCTCAAGCTACTACTCATGGAATATCAGGGACGACGTCGTGGCGGCACATGGGCATCAATCCGGGTTCCTCCCGCCCCCGCAAGACGGCGTGCGGTCTCCCTCTGAACGAACGACCTCAATGCTTCGTCGACAATGGCAGATGTCTCTGCAACGCCGGCAAACTGTTGCGCCTTTGCGAAAAGTTCATCGTCAATTGAAACCGTAGCTATCATGAGCGCTCCTCTTCATCAGAGGTAGCATCATTTTATCTGGTATTCCATGCCGCTAGGAAACCACCGGCCCCGTCCGCCCCAACGTCACCTCGACGATCTCGGGCGGCACGCCGACGCGGACCGGGACGATGCTGCAACCGAGGCCGCCGGAGATGATGACATCGCATTTCAGCCGGACATGACCATAAGCGAGCCGCAGGCCGTGCTGCGGCGGAACGGCCGGCGACCAGCCGAGCAGGCGGATTTGGCCGCCGTGAGTATGGCCGGACAGTTGCAGCGCGACGCGCGCGGGCACACGCGGCGCGATGTTGGGTTCGTGCGCGAGCAGTATCACCGGCGCGTCGTCGGTGACCTTTGCAAGCGTCGCAGTGAGATCGTCGGCGCCGAATCGCCCCGTGCTTCGGAAGCGCCGTGCCGGCAGAAAAGCGAGCTGATCGCCGAGGCCGGCGAGCCAGAACGGACGGCCATCCTTGCTGAGGCGCACGGCGTCGTTTTCATAGACAGGAATGCCGACCGCCTCCAGCGCGCGATGCGCCACCGTCGGGCCATGGCCGGCCTGCTGCACGAGCTTGTCATCCCAATAGTCATGATTGCCCATGACGGCGTGAACACCGAGCGGCGCCTTCAGGCCGGTCAGCACTTTGGCCCATTCATCGGCCGGGATGATGCGCGTGACATGGTGATGACCGGCGACATAGTCGCCAAGCAACACGATGAGGTCGGCGTTCAACGCGTTGGTGCGATCGACGATGGCCTCGATCCGATCCAGCGACATCCAGGGATCGCAAGCATGAATGTCGGCGATCACGGCGATCTTCAACGGAAAATCCGCCGGCCATTGCCGCGGGGTCGGATGATAGCGGGTGACGCGAAGCCGCAGCACCGGCTCGACGCCGACGCCGTAAGCCGCGGTCGAGACCCCGAGGGCGGAGAGACCGCCGATGGAACGGATGAGATGACGCCGAGAGATCATGGAAGTCCGATCGTGATGCGCTTCCTTGATGCGGCCGGATTGGAGCGGAATTGGGGTGCGCTTGTGCAGACCGTCTGCATAGAGATTACCGGAAGTTCATGACAATCGGCACGCTCTGCGTTCGCGCAGATCAGTCGTCGCTCTCGTCCGTGCCGAACAGGCCGAACTGTGACGCGGCATCGCGCGAGGGCTCGGCTATACCGAGATGGCGGAAGGCGTGCGAGGTGAGCAGGCGGCCGCGCGGGGTGCGCTGGAGATAACCGCACTGGATCAGATAGGGCTCGATGATGTCCTCGATCGCATCGCGCGGCTCGGACAGCGCGGCGGCCATCGTCTCGACGCCGACCGGGCCGCCGCCATAGTTCATCGCAATGGTCGTGAGATAACGTCGGTCCATGGCGTCGAGGCCGGCGGCGTCGACCTCGAGCGCGCTCAGCGCGTGGTCGGCGATCTTGCGGTCGATCGATGTGGCGTCGGCGGCAGAGGCAAAATCGCGCACGCGGCGCAACAGGCGGCCGGCTATGCGCGGCGTGCCGCGGGCGCGGCGCGCGATCTCGTTGGCGCCGTCGGCGCTAATGCCGACATTGAGCACGCGCGCACCGCGCGTGACGATGCTTTCCAGCTCCTCGATCGTATAGAAGTTGAGACGGATCGGAATGCCGAAGCGATCGCGCAAGGGATTGGTCAGCAGGCCGGCGCGCGTAGTCGCGCCAACGAGGGTGAATTTCGACAGCTCGATTTTCACCGAGCGCGCCGCCGGGCCCTCGCCGATGATAAGGTCGAGCTGAAAATCCTCCATCGCGGGATAGAGCACCTCTTCAACCGCCGGGCTGAGGCGATGGATCTCGTCGATGAAGAGCACGTCGCGCTCTTCGAGATTGGTCAGCAGCGCGGCAAGATCGCCGGCCTTGGCGATCACCGGACCTGATGTCGCGCGAAAACCGACGCCGAGCTCCTTGGCCACGATCTGCGCCAGCGTGGTCTTGCCGAGGCCGGGCGGGCCGACGAACAGCACATGATCCAGCGCCTCGCCGCGCTTACGCGCCGCCTCGATGAAGATCGAAAGGTTCTTGCGCGCCTGTTGCTGCCCGACGAAATCGGACAGCGATTGCGGCCGCAGCGCGGTGTCGCCGACATCGTCGCTGCGGCGCTCGGGCGTGACCATGCGATTGGCCTTGGGGTCACTCACTTCGCGAGCTCCTTCAGGCCGAGGCGAATGAGCTGCGCGGTTTCGGCGTTCTCACCGGCACTGCGCGATGCCGATGCGATCGCGGCGGCCGCTTGCGGCTGGCCGTAGCCGAGATTGACCAGCGCGGAGATCGCGTCCGCGACGGGGCGCGGCGCGCGCTGGTCGTCGACGGCGCCGGCGAGACGCACGGCGGCGGGGTCCACATTGGCAAAGGCCGGCGCCTTGTCCTTCAATTCGGTGACGATGCGCTCGGCAACCTTCGGGCCGACGCCGGGCGTGCGCGCCACCGCGGCCTTATCACGCAGCGCAATGGCATTGGCGAGGTCGGAGGGCGCCAGCGTGCCAAGCACAGCCAGCGCAACCTTGGCGCCGACGCCCTGCACGGTCTGGAGCAGGCGAAACCATTCGCGCTCCTGGTCGGAGCGGAAACCGAACAGTTTTATTTGATCCTCGCGGACGTAAGTCTCGATCGACAGCACAGCGGCCTCGCCGGGTGCCGGCAGATGCTGGAGCGTACGCGCCGAGCAATGCACCTGATAGCCGACCCCGCCGACGTCGAGGAGGACGTAATCCTCGCCATAGGAATCGATCAGGCCCTTGAGCTTGCCGATCATATGCCGACCACCTTCAGCCGCAGCGCGGTGCTCTGGCGGTGATGGGCATGCGTAATGGCGATAGCGAGTGCGTCGGCGGCGTCGGCTGACGGCGGATCGGCCTTAGGCAGCAGGATCTTCAGCATCATCGCGATCTGTTGCTTGTCGGCGTGGCCGGCGCCGACCACCGTCTTCTTGACCTGGTTCGGCGCGTATTCAGCGACACTGATGCCGAACATCGCGGGCGCCAGCATGGCGACGCCGCGGGCCTGGCCGAGCTTCAGCGTCGCTACGCCATCCTTGTTGACGAAGGTCTGCTCGACCGCGGCTTCCATCGGCTTGTGGTCGGACAAGATGGCCGCGAGCCCTTCATGGATAGCGAGCAGCCGGCTTGCAAGCGGCAGGTCGTCCGGCGGTTCCACCGAACCGCAGGCGACGTAGATCAAACGGTTGCCGTCGGACTCGATCACGCCCCAGCCAGTGCGGCGCAAGCCGGGGTCGATGCCGATGATGCGAACGGGGCCACGAATCGGAAGCGCAGTCATGCGCCAGTGATAGCGGCTGACTGCTGTGGGGGAAACAGAAACAGAACGGAAGTAACAGGGGAAGTGGGCCCCTACCCGCCCATCTTCGCCATCAGCGCGTCCGACACCTCGAAATTGGCGTAGACGTGCTGGACGTCGTCGTGCTCGTTGAGCAGGTCCATCAGCTTGAGCAGCTTCTCGCCGGTCTCGTCGTCGACCGCGACCGTGTTCTGCGGCTTCCAGATCAGCGCGGCCTTGCGCGGCTCGCCGAATTTGGCTTCCAGCGCCTTGGCGACGTCGCGATAGCTCTCGGTCGAGGCGTAGATCTCGTGGCCGCCTTCGCCAGAGATGACGTCATCCGCGCCCGCCTCGATGCCGGCATCGAGCATCGCGTCGTCGGAGGCGACGCTGCGGTCGTATTCGACGATGCCGGTGCGGTCGAACATGAAGGAGACCGAGCCGGTTTCGCCGAGATTGCCGCCGGACTTGGTGAAGAAGGAGCGGATGTCGGAAGCGGCGCGGTTTCGGTTGTCGGTCAGGGCCTCGACGATGACGGCGACGCCGCCCGGGCCATAGCCCTCGTAGCGGATCTCGTCATAGTTCTCACCATCACTGCCGAGCGCCTTCTTGACCGCGCGCTCGATATTGTCCTTCGGCATGTTCTCCTGGCGCGCCGCGATGATGGCCGCGCGCAGGCGCGGGTTCATGTTGGGGTCGGGCGTGCCGAGCTTGGCGGCGACAGTGATTTCCCGCGCCAGCTTGCCGAACAGCTTCGACTTCTGGGCATCCTGCCGCCCCTTGCGGTGCATGATGTTCTTGAATTGGGAATGTCCGGCCATGCGGGTCTCGTTAAGGAATCGTCAGCCAAGGTGAGGGTGGGAAGCGCGGCCTTATAGGCCGCCAACCCACCGAAATGAAAGAGGCTCTACGACTTTAAGGTAACACCGTAGTGCCCCGTGCCCAAGAGTCAGGCATCGTTAACCCTGATTTCATTCCGGCCTGCGAAAATAGCGTCCACCCGTCTCCCGACAAGAGTGACCTGATGGCGTTCGCATTATTTCGGAAGCGTCAGCCGGATATGGCTGCGCCTGCTCCGACCCCGCTGGCTGCGCCGGCGGCCAATTCAGAGCCCGCCCCCGCCACTGATGGCGATTCGGCCCGGGAAATCCTGGAACTGCTGGAACTCGAGCTCGGCGCCATGATCCGCCAGCTCGAGCGCGCGGCCAATTCGGTGGCCGGCGGCGCCGAAGCGACCGCGGCGACGCTTGCGGACATCCGCCAGCGCACCGACGCGCTGACCGGGCGGACCAATGCCGCACAGTCGAACGCTTCGACCTTTGCCTATGCCGCCGACAAGTTCACCCAATCGGCGCAAGGGATCGGCGCGCAGGTTCGCGAGGCCGGCAAGCTCGCCGATGAGGCCAACGCCGCGGCGCAAGAAGCCCGCGCCAATGTCGACCGCCTGCGCGAGTCCTCGGCCGCGATCGGCAATGTCGTCAATTTGATCGCGCAGATCGCGCGGCAGACCACGCTGCTCGCGCTCAACTCCACCATCGAAGCCGCGCGCGCCGGCGCCGCCGGCAGGGGCTTTGCTGTAGTCGCCACCGAGGTCAAGGCGCTCGCGGTGCAGACCCAGGGCGCGACCGAAGAGATATCCAGAAAGATCGACGCGCTCCAGCGCGATGCCGCAGGCTCAGCCGATGCCGTGCATCGCATCTCGCAGGCGATCGAGGCGATCCGCCCGGTGTTCGACACCGTCAACGGCGCGGTGGCCGAACAGAACGCCACCACCAGCGAGGTCTCCGGCAACGCGGCGAGCGCGTCGGACTTCATCATCTCGGTCGGCGAGAGCGCCGCCGAGATCGACGCCGCGACCAAGGCGGCCGAGACCCATGGCGAGGACGTCGCCAGCGCCGGCAAGGCTGTGACCACCTTCGCGCAGAAGCTGAAATCGCGCTGCGCGGTGCTGCTCAAGCAGAGCGAGCACGACGATCGCCGCAAGACCGAGCGGCTGCCCTGCCATCTCAAGCTCGAAACCACGCGCGGCGTATTGCCCATCTATGAGATCGCGATGGACGGCGTGCTGATCGGCGGCGCGGACGCAGGCCGGTTCGCGCCGCAGACGATCATCGACGGTACCCTCGAAGGCATCGGCGCCTGCCGCCTGCGCGTGATCGAGCAGTCCAAGACCGGCGCCCGCACGCAATTCGTCAGCCCCAACGCCGAACTCCGCGAGAAGGTCGAAGACAAGCTCTGGTCGATCCACGAAGAGAATACCGAGCTCGTCACCCGCGCCATGGAGGCGGGCAACGCACTCACCAAGCTCTTCGAGCAGGCGGTTGCGCGCGGCGAGGTCAGGATCGACGACCTCTTCGACACCGACTACGCGGAAATCGCCGGCACCAATCCGCAGCAATACCGCACCAAATATCTGGACTGGGCAGACCGCACATTGTCGCCCTTCCAGGAAGCCTTTCTCGTCAAGGAGCCGCGCCTGGCGTTCTGCGCCATGGTCGACCGCAACGGCTTCCTGCCGGTGCACAACAAGATCTATTCGCATCCGCAGCGGCCGGGCGACGCGGCTTGGAACACGGCGAACTGCCGCAACCGGCGCATCTTCAACGATCCGGCGGGGTTGGCCGCCGCGCGCAACCTGCGCTCGTATCTGATCCAGAGCTATGCGCGCGACATGGGCAAAGGCAATACGGTGATGATGCGCGAGATCGACGTCCCGATCCGCGTGCAGGGCCGGCACTGGGGCGGATTCCGCACGGCTTACAAGCTTTAGTGCACGCTCAGGCAAGACGCCGGACGCGAATCACCTTCAACGTTGGAATTGGAATGGGAATGCCGCGGAGAGCCGGCGAACGGCTCTGACTGGAGAAAGCCCAAGCATGTCCCTCGCGCAGCTTGCAGTCATGGACACCGGATCGAACCGGACGCTGGCCGAACGCCTGATCGACCAGCTCGCCGACCGCATCGGCGGTCTCGGCGTCGAGCTTGCCGACATCGCCGGCAACGTCCAGGAGGTCGCAAACCGCGTCGTGAGCCAGTCGGAGCGGTTCCATCACCTTCAGGAGACGGCGGAGACCATGGTCTCCGCCAACCACGACATCGCCAATGCCTCGCAGGCGGTGCAGTCGACCACGTCGGCCGCCGTCGGTGAGATCGCCCAGTCACGCAACGCGGTCGACGCCGCGGTCAGCCACATCGCCGAGCTCGTCGCGGCGGTGGAGCGGATCGAAGCGCGCTTGAGCGCCGTCGGCTCGGCGCTGGCCCAGGTCGCAAAGGTGTCCGGCTCGATCGAGGCGATCGCCAAGCAGACCAATCTGCTCGCGCTCAACGCCACCATCGAAGCGGCGCGCGCCGGCAATGCCGGCCGCGGTTTTGCGGTGGTCGCGAGCGAGGTGAAGAACCTTGCGGAGGCCACCCGCCAGGCCACGCACCAGATCTCCGACACCGTGCGCGATCTCGACGGCCAGATCGAAGGCCTGATCGGCGAAAGCAGTGACGCCTCGCAGCGCGCGAAGACCGCCGGCGAAGGCGCCCAGCAGATCTCCGGCATCATCTCGCGCGTGCAGCAGGGCTTTGCCTCGGTGGAAGCCGAGATCGACAGCGTCACGCGCGCCGCGACCTCCAATCTCGGCCATTGCGATACTGTCATCAGCGAGCTCAACGAGCTCGCCAAGGGCGTCGACCTTTCCTCGCGCGATCTCAAGAACGCCGATCAGCGGGTGACCAAGCTGCTCGACACCTCCGAAGGCCTGATCGCGCTGATCGCCGACAGCGGCGTAGAGACATCGGACGCGCCCTTGATACGCGCCGTCGTGGATACCGCGAAGCGGATCTCGGGCGAGTTCGAGGCCGCGATCGATCGCGGCGAGATCACGCTCGATCAGCTCATGGACGAGACCTATCGGGAGATCGCGGGCACCGATCCCAAGCAATACCTCACTAGCTACGTCGAATTCACTGACCGCGTGCTGCCCGCGATCCAGGACCCGATCCAGAAATCCGATCCCCGCATCGTGTTCTGCGTCGCCTGGGCCAAGGGCGGCTATCTGCCGACGCACAATCCGAACTATCGCCTGCCCCAGGGCAAGGATCCGGTCTGGAATAACGCCAATTGCCGCAACCGCCGGCTGTTCACCGATCGCGCGGTGAAAAAGGTCGCCGCGAACACAAAGCCCTTCCTGCTCCAGACCTATCGCCGCGACATGGGCGGCGGGCAATTCGTGCTGATGAAGGATTTGTCGTCACCGATCCTGGTCCGCGGCAAGCACTGGGGCGCCTTCCGGATGGGGTTCCGGCAGAGCTGATGACCGCAACGACGCGCCTCGCGCGACGGCGCTCTCGCCTCCCTGAATCAAAAACGTAGAAAACAACCCCATGCACAGTAGCCGGGGCGTGCGGAATCAATAGCTTAGCACCTGATGGGATGAGACCCGCCTAGCGCCCCCACGGAGGCGCGTTCGCTCCCCCCAGGCTGTGCAAAAACCTGATCAGGAGATGGCGCCGCCACGACCGCTGTCTGGTAAGCCGACCTCCTGAAATTCGCTTGGGGGGTGGAAAGGGGACGTCGAAGCCCTTGCCGCTTCCGGACCTCGGATTATGACTTAGCCCGCGTGGATTCTCATGGACGGGCCCCGGGCAAGCAGCACCGCTGACAGTAGACAGTAAATCCATTACTGCTCCTTCTTGAACAGGTCCTGGAAGATCAGCTGGCCCCAAGTGCGGCCGCGTGCGTGCACCAGCGCGCCACCCTCGTTGAGCTTTCCCAGCTTGACGGGTGCGAACCCGAGTTGTTTGGCCAAGGCCGCCACGGGAGCGGTCGCGTCCTCGTCGTCGCTCGACAGGAAGACGACGCGGTGGCCGCCCTCGACGATCGGATCGGCAGCCAGTTTGGCCGCACCCAGGTGATTGAAACCCTTCACGAGCTTGGCACCGGTGAACGCCTTCGCGACGACGGCGGAGGACAGAAGACCGTCCAGCTCTTCTCCAAACCCGTTGGTCGCGTCGATGATCGTCTTGCCTCTCCAACTCGGCAGGGCCTTCGCAACCTCGCGATGCTCTCCGAACGGGACCGCCAGGATGATGGTGTCGGCCTCGAGTGCTTCCCGCAGCGACTTGGCGACGACCGTGGGTCCAATCGCCCGAGCCTGTGGCGCCAACGCCTCGGGCGGCCGGCGGCTCGCGACTGTTACGTCGATGTTCTTACGGGCGAAGGCGTGGGCGAGGGCCTGGCCTATCTTGCCGAATCCTACAATTGCGTAGCTCATAATGCTTCTCCGATTTCGTGTTGATATTGATTGCCCCGAGCCTTCAGATGGCCGAGAAGCCGCCGTCGACAGACAACTCCACCCCATTCACGAAGCTGGAATCGTCCGAAGCCAGAAACAGCGCGACCGCCGCGATTTCCTCGGGACGACCCATCGTTCCACTGGGGATCAGCGACTCGAACATCCGCTTCGCTTCCTCGGTGAGAACCTGGTCCTGCATCGGTGTGGCGATCGGCCCCGGGCTCAGCACGTTCACCCGGATATTCCTGCCCTTCAGTTCGTTGAGCCACGTGCGTGCGAACGAGCGCAACGCCGCCTTGCTCGCCGCATACACGCCGTAACCGGGAAAACCTTTCACCGAAGCAACCGACCCGGTCATGAAGATCGATCCGCCATCGCGGAACAGCGGCAACGCCTTCTGAACCGTAAACAGCGCGCCGCGCGTGTTCAGGCCGAAGGCCGCATCGAAATGCTGCTCGGTAATCTCACCCAATGGGACGGCTTCGCCCATGCCGGCGCTCGCGTACAGGACGTCGATCTTGCCCTTGTCGCGCTTGACCGTATCAAACAGGCGGTCGAGGTCGTCGAGATTGGCCGCGTCACCGCGCACGCCGGTCACGTTCCGGCCAATCAGCTTGACGGCCTCGTCGAGCGCCTCCTGCCTCCGGCCCGTGATGAAGACATAGGCGCCTTCTTCAACGAACCGCTTGGCGCTCGCCAGCGCCATGCCGCTCGATCCACCCGTGACGACTGCAACCTTACCCTCAAGCTTTCCCATGACTTCTCCTTTCGTGGTGTCGGGACAGCATCTGCCCCCGAGAGCCTCGACATGGGTCTGCCGGCGTCAGGCGTTGAGTGCGGAAGCGCGCACATCGGTGGTGCGAAATCGAACCGGATGGGCGGCTGACGCCAGCCGCGATGATCGGCGTCCGCCGTTCGGAATTGGGCCGCGCTTGTCGGCATAGGCTATGATGACCGCCCGTGCTGCTGTTCGATGTGCTAGATGCGGGCTTTGGAAGGCGCACCGCGCGGTGCGGGATTGCACCATGATCGACTGGGATGACGTTCGCTACTTTCTTGCCGTCGCGCGCGGGGGCTCGGTGCGGGCTGCCGCCGAGCGCCTCGGTGTGAACCACGCGACCGTGCTGCGACGCATCGCCCAACTCGAGGAACGCCTCGGGGTCCAGATGTTCGAAAAGCTGCCTTCGGGCTACCGCCTGACGGCTGCGGGCGAGGAGGTCCTCGAATTCGCGGACCAGATGGAAGCGTCGTCGCACCAGCTGGAGACGCGCGTCTTCGGGCGTGATCAGAGCGTGCGCGGGCGTCTGCGGGTGACGCTGGCGCCGCCGCTTGCGACACACCTGCTCATGCCGGACTTCGCCGATTTCGCGCGTCTGCATCCGGACATCGAGATGGACATCCTGTCGTTCGGCGAGCTGGCAAATCTGACCAACCGGGAGGCCGACGCCGCGATCCGCGTCGTCTACGACCGCAAAACCCTACCGCTCAATCTTCACGGCCTGAAGGGACCGGAGCTGTTCGGCGGTGTCTACATGTCCAGGGATCGACTAGCTGCGTGGCGTGCGGGCGCGCCTGATCCCATCCGGTGGATCGTCATCAGCATTCATGGGATTCCGGATTGGGCGAGCGAGGGTGAGGTTCGCATCACGGGGGTTCCATTCAGGACCAGTGACGCCGGGGCACAGATCGTCGCTGTACGGCAAGGGCTCGGGATCACGACACTGCCGTGCTTCGTCGGCGATGCCGACCCCCTGCTGGTGAGGGTGCCGGGCACCGACCTGCACATGTACGGAACGCTCTGGCTTCTCACACAGGGCGAGACACGCAAGACAAAGCGCGTGCGGCTCTTCACGGAGTTCGTATCCCGCAGGCTCGCCGCGTACGCGCCGCTTCTCGCGGGGCTGTCCGTATCGCGCGACTAACGCGCAGCAGGTCGCCGGCGACGCTTGCGACACCATCCGCTGTCCGGCCGGAGAGACCCTTCGTCCGTCTGGTCTACACATCCGGAACCGGGCGATCCGATATCGCACGTCGGCCTGCCCGAGCTGCAGGTTGAAGCCGCGATGTACGCCCGGTGTCCAGCGCACCATCCATAGGTTGGTCGATCTGGGCGCTCTGGACCGAATGGAGGCGAGAATTTGCGCCGACCCCAGCTTGATGACGATCCGACGATGTACCGTTGAGCGCCCCGCAAGGGGGGAGGGAACGGAAAGAGCTGTGCCGTCGGCCGAACTCGACCAGACTTCAACCCATCACGCTGCAGGCGCCTGGTGTAGCCGTTGACCCGTCGGGCAAAACAGGAGCACGATGCCATCATCGGGCACGTTGGCTTTTTGCGTCATTGCGATTGATATCGTCAGGCGCGATGTCCTCGCTCGCACCCGACTTTCCCAATCGCACGAATTTCGTCATCGCATGATTTTGCGCATTCGCACGATCATCTGCGGCCGTCACCAGCGCATCTGACGAAAACGCGTCAAAACATGACGATTATCATCTCAATTAGCCCAAAAGCGTAGCACGTAGCGCCGCACAAAGTCGTGAACGTCATGGCCTGACGCGTCAGTCGCGCAAATATGCATTGCTGAAATTTCGATGCTTCATCGTTTGCATCGGTATAATTGTGGTCGCGCCAATTCGCCGACCTGATCGCCGTAAGCGATCGCCAGGCAAGGAGATGCATATGGCAACTGTTCTCACCATCAACGGCGAGACGAAATCCTTCGATGCGCCGCCCGAAATGCCGCTGCTCTGGGTGCTGCGCGACATCCTGGGGATGACCGGCACCAAATTCGGCTGCGGCATCGCGCAATGCGGCGCCTGCACGGTGCATGTCGACGGCAAGGCCGTGCGCTCCTGCGTGCTGCCGGTCAGCGCGGTCGCAAACCGCGCGATCACCACCATCGAACATGTCGGCACCACGCCGTCGGGCGCGAAGGTCCAGAAGGCCTGGCTCGATGCCGAAGTGATCCAGTGCGGCTATTGCCAATCCGGCCAGATCATGTCGGCCGCGGCGTTGCTGGCGGCAACGCCCAACCCTGACGATTCCGACATCGACGCCGCGATGGCCGGCAACATTTGCCGCTGCGGCACCTATGTGCGCATCCGCGAGGCCATCAAGCTGGCCGCCTCCGGCCGTCAGTCGTGAGGCCCGCTATGATCACAGAGAAGACTCTTCCGAACGTTTCCCGCCGCACGCTGCTGACCGGCGGTCTCGCCACCGGTTTCCTGCTTGCCTTCCATCTGCCGTTGCGCGCCGCCGTCAACGAGCCGGTTCAGCGCGATGCGACCGACGGCAAGTTCGCACCCAACGCCTTCATCCGCATCGACGAGACCGGCCGCACCGTTCTCATGATGCCGCAGGTCGAAATGGGCCAGGGCACCTACACCTCGATCTCGGCAGTGCTCGCCGAGGAGCTCGACGCCGACTGGAGCAAGGTCGAGGTGCAGCACGCCCCGCCCAACGACAAGCTCTACGCCAATCCGACCTTCGGCCTCCAGGTCACCGGCAACTCCAACTCGATCCGCGCATGGTGGATGCCGCTGCGCAAGGCCGGCGCCACCGCGCGCGCGATGCTGGTGCAGGCCGCGGCCAGCCAATGGGGCGTTGACGCCGCAAGCTGCACGGCATCAAAGGGCGAGGTCGCGCATGCCGCAAGCGGCCGCAAGCTCGGCTATGGCGAGTTGGCGCTCGCCGCGCAGGGCCAGACGCCGCCCAAGGACGCCGCGGTCAAGGACCCCAAGGACTTCGTCCTCATCGGCCAGCCGCTGAAGCGACTCGACACGCCGGACAAGGTCAACGGCAAGGCGCTCTACGGCATCGACGCGATCCTGCCCGGGATGAAGATCGCCGCGATAGCCAATTGCCCGGTATTCGGCGGCAAGGTCGGGAAGGTCGACGACAGCGCCGCGATGAAAATTGCCGGCGTGCGCAAGGTTGTCGTGCTCGACGACGCCGTCGCCGTGATCGGTGATCACATGTGGGCGGCAAAGAAAGGTCTCGAAGCGCTCAAGATCGAGTGGAACGAAGGCCCGCACGCAGGGATCAGTACCAAAGACATCTGGCAGGACCTGCGCGATGCCAGCGCCAAGGATGGAGTGGTCGCGAAGTCCACCGGCGACATCGCCAAGGCGCTCGCAACCGGCGACAAGTTCGAGGCAAGCTTCGAACTGCCGTTCCTCGCGCACGCCTCGATGGAGCCGATCAACGCCACCGTCCACGTCAGGCCGGATGCCTGCGAGATCTGGACCGGCACGCAGATCATGACGCGCGTGCAATCGGAGGCCGCGAAGGCGGCCGGCGTTCCCGCTGACAAGGTGATCGTCAACCAGCACCTGCTCGGCGGCGGCTTTGGGCGCAAGCTCGAGCCGGACATGGTGGTCGCGGCGGTGAAGATCGCCAGGCAGGTCGACTATCCCGTCAAGGTGATATGGACCCGCGAGGAGGACATCCAGCACGACGTCTACCGCCCGGTCTATCGCGACCAGGTCACGGCAACGCTGGTCGACGGCAAGGTCGCGGCCTGGAAGTACAAGATCGCGGGCTCGGCGATCCTGGCGCGCTGGCTGCCGCCGGCGTTCCAGAAGGGCATCGACATCGACGCGATCGATGCCGCGGTCGATGCGCCCTACGACTTCGCCAACTTCCACGTCGAATATGTCCGTGCTGAACCGCCGGCGGTGCCGACCGGCTTCTGGCGTGGCGTCGGTCCGAACAACAACGTGTTCGCCATCGAATGCGCGATGGATGAGCTGGCGCGCAAAGCCGGCAAGGATCCGATCGACTTCCGGAAGTCCATGCTGACCAAGAACCCGCGCATGCTCTCCGTGCTCAACCAAGTGGCTGAAAAATCCGGCTGGGGCCAGCCGCTGCCGGCGCGCGTCGGCCGCGGCGTTTGCGTACAGCCGTCATTCGCGAGCTTCATCGCGACCGTGGTGGAAGCGGAGATCGACGACATCGGCGAGATCGTGCTCCGCCGCATCACCTCGGTCGTCGACACCGGCATCGCCGTCAACCCCGATACGGTAAAGGCGCAGATCGAGGGCGGATTGATTTTCGGCCTCACCGCCGCACTCTATGGCGAAATCACCATCGACAAGGGTCGCGTGCAGCAGTCGAACTTCCACGACTACCGCATGATGCGCATCAACGAGACGCCGAAGATCGACGTCACCGTGGTCAAGAGCGGCGAAGCGCCCGGCGGCATCGGTGAGGCCGGCGTCAACGCCGGACCGCCGGCGCTGCGCAACGCGATTTACGCCGCAACCGGCGTGGCGCTGCGGCGCCTGCCGATCGACCGCAAACTCCTGGCTGCCGGGAGGAAGGCATGAGCAAGACAATGCGCATCCTCGCAAGCCTGGTCGTGATCGCCATCGTCGCGGTGGCGCTCGGCGTCTGGATCATCCGCGGGCCCGGCCCGCTCGATTTCGCCAGCGGCACCAAGGTGGCACTGGCGGATTATCGCGCCGGCAAGCCGACAGGCGTGCCGGCTTCGCTGGAGAAGGCGAGCCTGGTCGAACGCGGTGAATATCTGGCGAAAGCGGCCGACTGCATGGTCTGCCATACCAAGCCCGGCGACAAGGAATACTCCGGCGGGCTCGGCTTCAAGCTGCCGTTCGGCACGCTCTATTCGACCAACATCACGCCGGACAAGGACACCGGCATCGGCAATTACAGCGACCAGGATTTCCTCAACGCGGTCCAGCATGGCAAGCGCCATGACGGCGCGCGGCTCTACCCGGCAATGCCGTACACGTCCTACACTTTCATGACCGACGAGGACGTGCTGGCGGTGAAGGCCTATCTGTTCAGCCTGCCGGCGGTGGCCGCAAAGGCGCCGGAGAACACGCTGTCGTTCCCGTTCAACCAGCGCTGGGCGATGATGTTCTGGTCGGCCGTGTTCAATCCGGACACGCGCTTTGCGCCTGATGCCTCGAAGAGCCCGGAGTGGAATCGCGGCGCGTATCTCGCCGAAGCGCTGGCGCATTGCGGCGAGTGCCACACGCCGCGCAATCTCGGCTTTGCGCTCGACAACCGCAAGAAGTTCGCCGGCGCCATCACCGCCGGCTGGCACGCCTTCAACATCTCCTCCGACAAGGCGACCGGTCTCGGCAATTGGCGCGACGAGGATCTGATCGCCTATCTGTCGCTCGGCCACGCGCCGGGCCATGGCTCGGCCTCGGGTCCGATGGGCGAAGCCGTCGACCACAGCTTCAGCCAGTTCGCCCCCGAAGACATCCGCGGCATCGTTGCGTATCTGCGCAGCGTGCCGCCCGTGCCCTCGCCCGACCTTCCGGCCGGCACCGCGCCGATCGCGCCCGCCTCGCACAAGGACGGCGTGACGGCGGATGCCCGCGGCAAGAAGGTGTTCGCCAGCGCCTGCGCCAGCTGCCACGGCTGGAGCGGCGAAAGCCCGGTGTCGCCGATGGCGACGCTGACCGGCACCTGGGCCGTCAACGACCCCGCCGCCACCAACGTCGCGCAGATCGTGCTCTCCGGCACCAAGCGCCACACGCCCGACAGCGCACTCTCGATGCCGGCGTTCGGCAATGCGTATAGCGACGACGAGATCGCAGCCGTGGCGAACTACGTGACGGCGCGGTTCGGTGCAAAGGGCTCGAAGCTGACGGCGAAGGATGTTGCGGAGTTGCGGGAGCAGACGGCGGAGTGAATCTCTCGCGGCGAACACCACTGCCCCTTCTCCCCTTGCGGGAGAAGGTGGCGCGAAGCGCCGGATGAGGGGTATCTATCCGCGAACGCAATAGGCAATTTCGCGCGCGGATAGATACCCCTCACCCGTCCCGCCGCTTACGCGGCGAGCCACCCTCTCCCGCAAGGAGGGCTTTGCACAGAGGGGCGAGCGGGCGCTTGAGGTGCGTCGCGGGCTTTTTTGATGTCAGCCCGCTACAGTGAGCGGCATTTTGCTCATTTCATCCCCTGTTGTCCTCTGTTTTTTCATGCGGAGACGGACTCCTGGCGTTGTGCGGCCAATGCGCCGGCCGCACGCCGTAGGTTGTAGGCGCAGCAGGCCAGCACGATGTGCACCTGATTGCGCTCGAAGTTGAAGAAGCGCATCCGCCGGAGACCATAATGCTCCTTGAACACGGCGTACGGACGCTCGACGGCGGCGCGCACCTTGGCGATTAGTTTGTTGCGCAGCTTCTGCCGCGGCGGCAGTTCGGGATGATGCTTGTTGGGCCGATGCATCAGGCGGTCCTTGATGCCA
>NZ_JYMR01000053.1 GCF_000938255.1 Bradyrhizobium sp. LTSP849
GACGACCACAAGCCGCTTGCGTCGCAGTTCGGCAACCACCGCCTGCTCATAGCCGCCGCTCGCCTCGATCCCAACCCGCTTGACCTTGTGGCGTTGCAGCCATTCCAGCAGCTCCGTGTAGCCTTCCGGTGTGTTCTCGACCTGGATCCGCTCGGAACTGCCATCGAGCGCCACATCGAGCTTGTGTTTGCCGGTATCGATCCCGGCACAGATCATGATACGCTTGGCCATCTTCCTCGACCCTCCCTTGTGAATGCGAACCTGAAGTTCGTTCAACCATGCGGGTCCCGATGAAGTGCCGACCGCGATCTTGCTACGAAACGCAGCCCTCAAGGCTTCGGTGGGCATCGATCCGATCGATCGGCGGCCCAGCTCGGGCGGCCACCCGGGCTGGGCCATTCCTCACGGAACGAGGCCATTCTAATCCGGCGCGCTAATACAAGGGTGGGCAAAGGCGCACTTGCGCCGTGCCCACCATCCCTCCACGATCGCACCAGATGTGGTGGGCACGCTTCCGCTTTGCCCACCCTACCGACTACGCGCTGTTCCGGGTTGACCAAGGAATCTCAGATGCATCCCACCGATCTGCCTGCCCAACCCGGCGTCGTTCGTCCTGGCGCGATCGGTCACAGCCGCGCAATCGTCGGCCGCAATTTCGCGTTCATACCGCCTGAGGGCGTCTTGAAGAGCCGACTGCCGGCGTGGACGTCAACGACTGTCCGTTTTCTGGCGGCGCCGACGCTCGGGGCCGACTTTGCCCAGTTCATGCTGGAAATCGAGCCCTCGGGCGGCACGGCTCAGCCGATCTGCGTGGACCTTCAGCATTTCTTCTACGTCGTGACGGGAACCGTCGACATAAGCATTGGCACCGAAGCCCCGACCTCGCTTACAACCGGTGCCTTTGCCTATGTTCCGCCGGGCATGTCATTCGCGATGCGCTGCCATCCCACTGCTCCTGCCCGCGTGATCACGGTCAAAAAACGTTATGAAATGGCTGAGGGCATAGCGGCACCGACGGCCATCATCGGCCAACAACAATCGATGCCGATGACGAACCATACCGGACTGGAGGGGCGCGGCTTCAAGCACCTGCTGCCAATGGGCGACCTCCGGTTCGACTTCGAGATGAATCTGATGTTCTTCCAACCCGGCGTCTGTTTTCCAGCCGTCGAGACCCACATCATGGAGCACGGATTGCTCATGCTGGAGGGGCAAGGTTTGTATTATCTTGGCGATACCTGGCACGAAATCTGGATTGATGACTTCATCTGGATGGGATCGTTCTGCCCGCAGCAATTCTATCCGACAGGTTCGAGCCAGTCGGTCTATCTTTTGTACAAGAACGTCAATCGGGATGTTGTGCTCTGAGGAGTGGCGCGCATCGCCGTCGACCGAGATCGATTGCGCGCGCTAAATGCCACTCTTCGCTGTCGCGTTGGCCGGTAGAGCCGGACTGGCCAGGAGAAAACCGACAGAGTCGTGCAGGAGCTCGTAGGCACGGTCGACAATGTCGTCCAAGGATATCGTCTTGGCGAACATGCGCTGCGCTTCGGCCAGCAACTGATCGCGCGTCGGCATGCTCGACAGACGCAAGTCGGCACGGTGCTGCAACAGACTGAGCGCGTCCCGGACCGACAATTCGGTCTCATGGATCGACGTTCTGATCGCAAGCGCGATGTGTTCAGGATTAAAGCGAGCGGCGAGCTGCTCGGCCGCTTGCCTTATCGCGCGTGATCCCAACCGATGCTCGTTGCGCAGAACCTGCACGGGCGGCGACTTCAGATCCCAGACAATCCCGAGCCAGGACAAGGCAACCAGGGCATAATAAGTGAGATCAATCTCATACCAGCGGAAGCCCTGCCGGGCGCTGGCCTGGTAGGCGTGATGGTTGTTGTGCCACCCCTCACCCATCGTCAGCAGCGCGAGCAGCCAGTTGTTGCGGGAGTCATCACCGGTCACGTACCGCGTGCGTCCGTGAACATGTGCGAGCGAGTTGATGCAGAACGTGGCGTGATACAGCAGCACCGTGCTCCAGAGGAATCCGACCACGAGTCCTGACCACCCGGCAACAAGGAAGCACAGACCCGCGAGCACGACCGCCGGCAAGAGCTCCAGCCTGTGCAGCCACATCAGCTCGGGATACGAGGCCAGATCCGAGACCTTCACCAGGTCAGTCGCATCGTGCTGCCGATAAAAGATCCAGCTGACATGGCTATAGAGGAAGCCTTTGTGCCGGGGGGAATGCACATCCTGCGCAGTATCCGAGTGAAGATGATGATGGCGATGTTTGGCAGCCCACCAGAGAACGCTTTTCTGAGCGCTGCTCTGAGCAAGGAAGGCAAGGATGAATTGGAACACCCGGCCTGTCGCGTATGCCCGATGCGAGAAGTACCGATGATATCCGCCAGTGACCCCGAACATGCGCAACCAATACAGGGCGGCACAAATTGCAACGGCTTGCCACGAGACGCCTGTCCAGACCGCCGCGACGCATCCGGCGTGGATCAATACAAACGGCAGGACCTGCGGATACATGACGTCGTCGTGTTCCTGATCTGATTCCTGGTTTGAATCGATATTGATGGACACGCTCGCGACCTCTGCTGTCTCAATGGGCGGGCCAACCCGCAACCGGTGCAAAAAACCCGCGTCCGGTAAACCAGTCGCGGGTGGATGGATGTCGTTCGGCGGAACTCGACGAGCCGAACATGGCTGTTGTTCGGTCAATCTGCAAGTGGCCATATGTCGCTTCAACCCAAGTGCGGCGCACCGTTTCGCGCTACGCCGCCTCCGGAATACTACGGGCCTACGCCGCCTTCTTGCTGTGCGCGAGCTGTGCGAGCTGGCGCATGATCTCCGTGGTGCCGGCGAGCCGTTCTTCCGGCGTCTCCCAGTCCTGGAAAAACACCACCTTCATGTCGGGCCGCACCTTTGCGGCCTGGCCGTGGCTGCGGATGAAGGTCACCAGGCGGTCGGGATGGGCAAAGGAATTGTCGCGGAAGGTGATGACGGCGCCCTTCGGACCGGCGTCGATCTTCCCGACATTGGCTTGGCGGCAGAACGCCTTGATCGCGGCGACCTTGAACAGATAGCGCACCTCGTCCGGCAGCACGCCAAAACGGTCGCGCATCTCGGCGCCAAAGTTCTCGATCTCCTCCTCGCTGTCGAGATCGGCGAGGCGCCGGTAGAGCGACAGCCGCACCGAGAGGTCGCCGACATAGTCTTCCGGAATGAGCACGGGCATGCCGATCGTGATCGACGGTGACCAGCGGTCGGCGGCCGGCTCAGACACGCCGGCCTTGAGGTTGACGATCGCCTCCTCCAGCATCGATTGGTAGAGCTCGAATCCGACTTCGTTGATGTGGCCAGACTGCTGCTCGCCCAGAATATTACCGGCGCCACGGATATCGAGATCGTGTGAGGCGAGCTGGAAGCCAGCGCCGAGCGTCTCCAGCGATTGCAGCACGGTCAGCCGGCGCTCGGCCTGCGCGGTGATCTTCTGCTGCGCCGGCAGCGTAAACAACGCATAGGCGCGCAGCTTGGAGCGGCCGACGCGGCCGCGCAGCTGATAGAGCTGGGCCAGGCCGAACATGTCGGCGCGATGCACGATCAGCGTGTTGGCGTTGGGAATGTCGAGGCCGGACTCGACGATGGTGGTCGAGAGCAGGACGTCGAACTTGCCGTCGTAGAACGCGGTCATGATGTCCTCGATCACTGCCGGCGGCATCTGGCCGTGCGCGACCGCGACCTTCATCTCCGGCACGTTCTTGTCGAGGAAGTCCTTGACCTCGGCGAGGTCGTCGATGCGCGGCACCACGTAGAACGCCTGGCCGCCGCGATAGCGCTCGCGCAGGAGCGCCTCGCGGATCATCAGCGGATCATGCGGCGCGACGAAGGTGCGCACAGCGAGACGGTCGACCGGAGGCGAGGCAATGATCGAGAGCTCGCGGACGCCGGTGAGCGCCAGTTGCAGCGTACGCGGGATCGGCGTTGCCGACAGCGTCAGCACATGCACCTCGGAGCGAAGTGCCTTCAGCCGTTCCTTGTGGGTGACGCCAAAATGCTGCTCCTCGTCGACGATGACGAGGCCGAGGTCGCGGAACTTGATCGCCTTTCCGAGCAGCGCGTGGGTGCCGACGACAATATCGACCGAGCCGTCGGCGATGCCCTTCTTGACCAGGTTGAGCTCCTTGGCCGGAACCAGGCGCGAGGCCTGCGCCACGTTCACTGGAAAGCCCTTGAAGCGCTCGGTGAAGGTCCTGTGATGCTGGCGCGCCAAGAGCGTGGTCGGCACCACGACGGCGACCTGCTTGCCCTCGAGCGCCACGGCAAACGCCGCGCGCAACGCAACTTCCGTCTTGCCAAAACCGACGTCGCCGCAGATCAACCGGTCCATGGGACGGCCGAATTCGAGGTCCTTCAGCGTGGCTTCGATGGCCCCTAGCTGGTCCTCGGTCTCGTCATAGGGGAAGCGCGCGCAGAATTCATCGTAGAGGCCCGGCTGCACCGGCAGCTTCGGCGCCTCGTGCAAATGGCGCTCGGCGGCGATCTTGATCAGCTCACCCGCGATCTCGCGAATGCGGTTCTTGAGTTTCGCCTTACGGGTCTGCCAGCCTGAGCCGCCCAGACGGTCGAGCTCGACCGTGGTCTGGTCGGAGCCGTAGCGCGACAACAGCTCGATGTTCTCAACGGGGAGGAACAGTTTCGCCTCGGCAGCATAATGCAGCTCGAGACAGTCATGCGGCGCGCCGGCGACGTCGAGCGTCTGGAGGCCGATGAAGCGGCCGATGCCGTGATCGGCGTGGACGACGATGTCGCCGGCCGCCAGGCTCGTGATCTCCGAGATGAAATTGTCGAGCTTGCGGCTGGCCCGGCGCGGCCGCACCAGGCGGTCGCCAAGAATGTCCTGTTCGCTGATGACGGCGATCTCATCGGTCTCGAACCCGCTTTCGAGGCCTAGCACGGCGAGGATGGTCTCGTTGCGCGGGGTTGCCTGCACGGTCCGCCAGCTGTTGACACTGGTGGTGTGCGTCAGCTTGTGATCGCGCAGCATCGAGGTCATGCGGTCGCGCGAGCCCTCGGTCCAGAGCGCGATCACGACTTTCTTGCGCTGGGCCTGCAAGCCCATCACATGGCCGACGACGGACTCGAACACGTTGACGGTGGTGTCGTTACGCTCGGGCGCGAAGTCGCGGCCCTTGCGCGCGCCGGCATCG
The DNA here is from genome assembly GCF_000938255.1 of Bradyrhizobium sp. LTSP849. Classification (GTDB taxonomy): domain Bacteria; phylum Pseudomonadota; class Alphaproteobacteria; order Rhizobiales; family Xanthobacteraceae; genus Bradyrhizobium. The sequence continues at coordinate 5,217 of NZ_JYMR01000053.1, forward strand.
ACGACGCTTGTGCCGTCCGCCGGCACGGAAAACTGCGTCAGCCGCGCCAGAGGCACATCGCCGAGGCGCTTGGCCCACTCGTCCTCGGTCAGATAAAGCCGGTCCGGCGGCAGCGGCTTGTAGATCGCACCGCCGCCCGGATGCTCCATCGCATCGCGACGGGCCTGGTAGTAGTCGACGATCTGCTTGAAGCGCTCGCGCACGGCGTCCTCGGCCTGCGGCTCGATCGCGACGGCTGCCCCTTGCAGATAATCGAACAGCGTGTCCATCCGGTCCTGGAACAGCGGCAGCCAGTGCTCCATGCCGGGATGACGGCGGCCTTCGCTGACGGCCTCGTAGAGCGCATCGTCGCGCTCGGGCGCACCGAACTCGGCGACATAGCCCATGCGGAAGCGGCGGATGGTGTCGGTGACGAGCTGGAATTCCGAGATCGGGACGAGATCGAGCGAGCGCATGTCGAGCATCGTGCGCTGGGTCTCGGCGTCGAAGGAGCGGATCGATTCCAGGCTGTCGCCGAAGAAATCGAAACGCACGGGCTGGTCGAGGCCGGCCGGGAAGAGATCGAGGATACCGCCGCGCACGGCATATTCGCCGGGCTCGCGCACGGTCGAGGAGCGATTGTAGCCGTTATGCTCGAGCCAGGCGATGATGCTGTCCATCGGCACGACATTGCCAGGCGCGACCGACAGCGCCTGCGCCGCAACGAGGTCGCGCGCGGGCACGCGCTGCACCAACGCATTCACCGTGGTCAGCACGATCAGCGGCTTGTCGCTGCCGGTAAGCGAAGCAAGCCGCGCCAGCGTCGCCAGGCGTTGCGCCAAAATGCCGCCATGGGGCGAGACGCGGTCATAAGGCTGGCAGTCCCAGGCCGGGAATGTCAGCACCGGCAAATCGGGCGCGAAGAATTGCAGCGCGCGTTCGAGCTGCTGCATCCGTGCCCCATCCCGGCAGACCACGGCAAGGCTGACGGCCGGCTTCTTCGGCCGCGCCGCGATGGCGCGTGCGAGATCGGAGATGACGAGACCCTCGGCGCCCTCGGCGACATTGGCGAGCGTCAGCGCGCGGCCGGGCGAGAGCAGCTCGGCCGGCGACTTCAAACCCGGTTTCATAGATTGCCGTCCGTAATCGGGAACGCCTTGATGCGAACAAACAGCGCGCCGGTGGCATCAGCTGGCAGCACCTTGTCGCCGATGATGGCGGCATAGAGATCGGGATCAGACTCTTCGAGCAGGCGTTCCAGCTCATCGAGCTCGGCGTCGGACAATTTGCCGATCTCGGCGTCGGCAAAGCGGCCGAGGATCAGATCCATCTCGCGCGTGCCGCGGTGCCAGCAGCGGAACAGAATCCGCTTGCGGCGGTCGTCCAGCCCGTCACTTGATCGTGTCGTTCCCGTCATGTCTCGATTCCAGTCAAACGCCAAAAGCCCGGACGTGCCGGGCCGGCGTGATATAGCCACTCGGACCGCCGGTGTCAGCTCTTTGTTGCGGCAATTCAGGCCCTCCATGACCGCACCTTCGCTCCGCGAGACGAAAAAAGACGTGGATGCCCGGCATAAAGCCGGGCATGACCAGCCGAAACGGTCCTAGATTCACCTGATGCGCCCCAGCCTGCTCAATCCGCTGTTTGCTCCCGTGACCAGCCTGCCCGGCGTCGGTCCGAAGCAGGACAAGCTGTTGCAGTACCTGCTCAGCCGCAATGAGACGCCGCGGCTGGTCGACCTGCTGCTGCATTTGCCGAGCCAGGTCATCGACCGCCGGGCGCGGCCGAAGATTCGCGACGCCGTGCAGGGAACCATGGTGACGCTGGAGGTCACCGTCGACCGCCACCGCCCGCCCCCGCCGCGCAACGCGCGCGCGCCGTATCTGGTCTATGCCAGCGACGACACCGGCGATGTCGTGCTGACGTTCTTTCGCGCCAAACCCGGCTATGTCGAAAAGCTGCTGCCGATGAGCGAGAAGCGCTACGTCTCCGGCACGCTCCAGATGTATGACGGCATCCCGCAGATCGTGCATCCCGACCGCGTGCTGGACGAGGAGGCGATCTCAAAGCTCTCCGGCATCGATCCCGTCTATCCGCTGACGGAAGGGCTGGCGATCGGCTCGCTCCGCCGCGCGGTCGCGCAGGCGCTGCAAAAGCTGCCGGCGCTGCCTGAATGGATCAGCCCGGACGTGCTGCGCCGCTGCAATTTTCCGCCGGTCGCCGAGGCGCTGCATCGCGTGCATCAGCCGGTCGAGCTCACCGACATCCTGCCCGAAAAGCAGTTCTGGTCGCGCCTCGCCTTCGACGAATTGCTCGCCGGGCAGCTCGCGCTCGCCTTGATCCGCGCGCAATTGCGTCGCCCGGCCGGCGTGCGCAACGCCGGCGATGGGCATTTGCGCAGCAAGATCATCGACGCCCTGCCCTACGCGCTGACGTCCTCCCAGCGCGACGCGGCCGCGGCGATCGCCAACGATCTGCAACAACCGGTGCGGATGCTGCGCCTGCTTCAGGGCGACGTCGGCTCCGGCAAGACGGTGGTGGCACTGCTCGCGGCAGCCGCCGTCACTGAAGTCGGCAAGCAGGCCGCGCTGATGGCGCCGACCGAGATTCTGGCGCGCCAGCACATCAAGACCATCACGCCGCTGGCCGAGCGCGCCGGTATGCAGGTCGCGATCCTCACCGGCCGCGAAAAAGGCAAGGAGCGGCGCGAGATCATCGAGCGGCTCGCCGCGGGCGATATTGATCTCCTGGTCGGCACCCACGCGCTGATCCAGGACGACGTGATCTTTAGCGATCTCGCGCTCGCCATCGTCGACGAGCAGCACCGATTTGGCGTGCGTGAAAGGCTCGCGCTGACCTCGAAGGGCGAAGCTGTCGACGTACTGGTGCTGAGCGCAACGCCAATTCCACGTACGCTGGTGCTGACCTATTTCGGCGACATGGACATCAGCGAATTGCGCGAAAAGCCGGCCGGTCGCCAGCCGATCGAAACCCGCACCATATCAATGAGCCGTCTCGGCGAGGTCACGGACAGCATCGGCCGTGCGCTCGAATCCGGCAAACTGGTCTACTGGATCTGCCCGCTGGTCGAGGAATCCGAGGCTGAAGGCACCGAACACCTCACCAATGCAACGAAACGTTTCGAGAGCCTGCAAAGGCGTTTCGGCGACCGTGTCGGCCTCGTCCACGGCCAGATGAAGGGCACTGAGAAAGATCGCGTGATGGGCCAGTTCGCTGCCCACGAGATCGGGCTCCTGGTCGCGACCACCGTGGTCGAGGTCGGCGTCGATGTGCCGGCGGCGACCATCATGGTGATCGAGAACGCCGAGCGGTTCGGCCTTGCGCAGCTGCACCAGTTGCGCGGCCGTATCGGACGCGGCTCAGAGGCTTCGACCTGCCTCCTCCTCTACAGCGAGCCGCTTGGCGAGATGTCGAAGGCCCGGCTGAAAGTAATCCGCGAGACCACCGACGGTTTCCGTATCGCCGAGGAGGATTTGAAGCTGCGCGGCGAAGGCGACGTGCTCGGCGTGCGCCAGAGCGGCCTGCCCGGCTACCGCATCGCGCGTTCGGAAGTCCACGGCCAGCTCATCACGCAGGCCCGTGACGAGGCGCTGCGCATCATGAAGGACGATCCGAAGCTGAAGGGCGAGCGCGGCGAAGCGCTGCGCTGCCTGCTGTATCTCTACGAGCGGGACGAGGCGATCCCGCTGATCGGAGCGGGTTAGCTCGCCGCTCTTCGACGCCCAACTTCGTAGGCCGCGACATGCGCGCGAGCCAGATCCAGCAACGGCGTGTCGATGCCGAGCGAACGGGCCCGATTGGCCATATCGCCGAGGATGTGCTCGGCCTCGGTCATCGAGCCGCGCTCGATATCACGTAGCATCGAGGCCTTGAGTGGCGAGTCCAGTGTGGTGAACAGCTTTCGATCGAACTCGACGAACGCGGCACGTGGCTCAAACCCTGACGCCGTCGCGACGGCGCAGCATTCCGCAAACAGTCGGAAAATAGACTGCTCGCCGTTAGGCACGGCCAGGATGTCGCCGACGCTCGCGCGCATCAGGCATGTGATGCCGGCGAGCGTACTGAGCTGAACGAACTTCTCCCACATGTCTTGCATGATCGCTTCGCTGGCGCGCACGTTGATGCCGGGGACCTTGAGCAGTTTCTCCAGCGCGAGCGCACGCTCGCTCAACGGCCCCTTGATCTCGCCGAACACAATCGTCTGATTGGCCATGAACTGAACCACACGACCATCCCCGTCGAGCCCGGCGCTGACGTTCGCCAATCCGCCGAGGACGCGCGCCGCGCCGAACCTCGCGGTCAGAGCGTCGACATGTTTCAACCCGTTGAGTATCGGCAGAACCATGGTGTTGGCGCCGACAGCGGGAGCGAACTGGCTCATCGCGTCGTCGAGTGAGTAGGCTTTCACGCCGACGAGCACGACGTCATACGGCTCCTTGAGATCGCTTGCCTGAATGATCTTTGGCTGCAAGGCAAAATCGCCATGCGGGCTCACGACTTGCAATCCGTTGCGCCGCAATTGCTCGGCCCGCTTCGCGCGAACCAGGAAAGTCACGTCGCCACCTGCCCGCACCACGCAAGCGCCGTAGTATCCTCCAAGCGCGCCCGCGCCGATCACCAACACTCTCATACGAACTCCCATTGCATACGGCGTTCATAGAGCCATCCCGCCTCGCGAACGGCAAGTTGAAATCCAAACTTTCACTGCGGCTGATTTCGTGAAACCCTCGCGCCATGCGCCGGATCATCGTCGTAGGCAGCCAGGGAAGCGGAAAGACCAACCTCTCCCGAAATCTCGGGCGAAAGCTTGAGCTGCCGGTGGTGCATCTCGACGTACTTTACTGGCAGCCGGGCTGGAAGGCGTCCGACACAGCAAGCTTTCGCGTGCGCGTCGCTGACGCCATCGCGGGCGACGAATGGATCGTCGACGGCAGCTTCTCGGGGCTGGCCTTCGATCTCACACTCGCGCGCGCAGAGACTTTGGTCGTCATCGACCGCCCGCGCTGGCTTTGCCAGTGGCGCATTCTCTGGCGCTCGGCCTTCGATCGCGACACGACGCGGCCCGACCTGCCGAAGGGATGTCCGGAGCAATTCGACTGGAAATTGATGCGGGAAGCCTGGCGCTATGACACCGAACGTGCGCCCGTGATCGAGACTGAACGCATCCAGTATGGCGCCCATGTCCCGGTCGTGCGCTTGAGAAGCGACCGGGATATCATGGATTTTCTGGGGGCTCTCACTCCAGGTCAGGGCCCGTCTTTGCCGGCTGTGGCGCAGCGTCGCGATCCATGACCGCGCGGCATCCTGGGCTGAGCTCCGATTTGTGCTGCACCATGCACGCGGTAATGCGGGAGATGTTCGGAATCTCGGAGCTGCAAAGACGGAAGGCATCGCTGGTACACATCTGCTGGGCTTCCGCAGTATAGGCATGGCCGCTGGTCGGCAAGGCAAAGGTGGAAGCGGCAATCGCGATGGCGAAACTGATCTGGCGAAATGAATGAGACATGATCAACCCCCTTGTTGATGAGAGGACGTTAGCCGGGGCCGATTTCCAGGAGTCTTCGCGGCCAGCGCGAATTGGCTTCGCCCGCTGCACGGAACGGCTTCGTGGACGCCGGACGCGCTTCGTCCCACGCGACGCACGAAGTCAGCTCACGGTTCGCGATCCCAAGGCGCAAGCTAAGGGGCAGCTAGCCTGACATATCCGGCGGCAAGGGCCGGATAGCTAGGCTTTCTTCGCGATTCTCGCAGCGAACGCCTTCAGCAGCGTGGCATCCGCGGCCTCGCCCTTGGCATCCCCCGCGAGATGCTCGAACCATTTCGCAAAACCCTCGTAGATCTGACTGGCCGGATGGTCCGGCCCGAGGAAGCCGGAGATCTCGCGCATCTCCGCGACCCAGCGATAGGCCTTCGGGATCATGTCGGGCAGCGCGACTTCGAGCCGCGCCAAAATCGCGGGCTGGCTCAGCGCGAGCTCGTCACGGAGCGCATCCGCAGCACCCGCATTCGTCGCCGCGACCACCATGGCCGAGCTGATTCCGGCAAGACCCTTCACAATGCCGGCGTAGGACATTTTGAGCGCCGACGCCGCGCCGACCGGGCCCGCGACGATCCGCACATCGAGCCCGAGATCTTTCAGCACGGCGACGTCCTTGGCGTGCTCGCCGGACATGTAGAACGCCGGGCTCTTGCCGCCGGGCTGCGGCGGGAAGCCGATAATGCCGGCATCGACAAAGGGTGCCTGCGCCGAGCCGATGATCTCCTCGATCCGGAGCACGGTATCGACATTGACGGCGTTGCAGTCGACCACGACCGGCTTCTTCTCGCGCCGGACGATCAGCGCCGCCAGCCGCTCAGCCAATGCGACCGCCTCGCCCGGTGGCACAATCGAGAGGATGATGTCGGCGTCCGCGATCGCGGCGTCCTCGGCGCCGACCATGCCGGCATCGGCTGCCCGCTTCAGCGTCGCCTCGCTCCGCCCCTTCAACGACGTCAGCACGCGCGCGCCGTTCTCGCTGAGGCGGCGGGCCACCGCGCTGCCCATGGCGCCGGGTGCGAGGATCGCAATGGTTTTGGACATCGGGCACTCCAGTTCGAATTCCGAGCGATGGGCTCAATTCAACTGGAACAATAGCAGAGGACGCGAGTCCTTGCGTGAACGCGGCCATCCCGCCGGGGAATGGCCCTACTCCACCTTCGCAGGCTCGGGCCGGAGCGTGGAGGCGTTGGCAATGCGCGCGGCGTTCGCCATGCCCGCGAGCGCGGCGGCCTTTTTCGGGTCGGGCGCCGAGCCCGGCTGCACCACGCCAGCCGACATGATCAGGGTCGCGGCATCTTCGGTGCTCATGTCGACTTCGATGATCTTGCTCTTGGGCACGTAGAAGAAGAAGCCGGTGGTCGGGTTCGGCGAGCACGGCAGAAACACCGAGACATGCTCCTCCTGTCCCGGCAGGCTGCGCGCGACGTCTTCGTTCGGCGACTGCGAGATCAGCACGATCGACCACATGCCCGGCGACGGAAACTCGACCAGGCCGACTTTCCGGAAGCTCGAGCCCTTGCCCGAGAACAGCGTCTCGAACACCTGCTTCAGGCCGCGGTAGATGGCGCGCACCGCCGGAATCCGGCCGACAAAAGTCTCGCCGAGATCGACCAGGGTGCGGCCGATCAGATTGGCGGTCAGGAAGCCCAGCAGCGTCAGGGCGAAAACCGCGACAATCAGTCCCCAGCCGGGAACGACGTACGGCATATAGGTTTCGGGCCGATACGCCAGCGGTATGAACGGCCGCACTACGCCGTCGACCCAGGTGACGAACCACCAGACCAGATAAAGGGTGATCGCAATCGGCCCCGTCACGATGAGGCCGGTGAGGAAATAGTTGCGGAAGCGGCCCATCAGGCCGGTATGCGGTTCCGGGGCGGGATCAGGCAGAGGCGCAGGCGCGTCGTCGCGGGCGGTCATTCGGGTTCCAGGTCGGTCACTGCATTCAAGCTAGGGGCTTGTAGCAGGTTTTGGAAGACCACCTAGCGTCCCGGCCCGATCCCGTCTGCCTATTCCACCGTCACCGATTTGGCGAGATTGCGCGGCTGGTCGACGTCGGTGCCCATCACCACCGCTGTATGGTAGGCGAGCAGTTGCACGGGGACGGCATAGACCATCGGCGTGAAGGCGGCCGCCATGTCGGGCATGACGATGGTGACGAGGGACTCCACCGTCGCCTCCTCCGCGCCTTTGGCGTCGGTCATCAGGATGATGTTGCCGCCGCGGGCGGCGACCTCCTGCATGTTGGACACGGTCTTCTCGAACACCCGGTCGTAGGGCGCGATAACGACGACCGGCATGGTCTCGTCGATCAGCGCGATCGGCCCGTGCTTGAGCTCGCCGGCGGCATAACCCTCGGCGTGGATGTAAGAGATTTCCTTCAGCTTCAGCGCGCCTTCGAGCGCCAGCGGATAGCTGGTGCCGCGGCCGAGATAGAGCACGTCGCGGGACTTGGCGATCCTGTGCGCTAGCTTTTCGATCTGGGGCTCGGTGGTGAGCGCATCCGCCATCAGGCGCGGGATCTCGACGAGGCCGTGAACCAGCTTGGTCTCGTCCTCCTCGGACAATTCGCCGCGGGCCCTGCCGGCCGCAATGGCGAGGTTTGCCAGTACCATGAGCTGGCAGGTGAAGGCCTTGGTCGAGGCGACGCCGATCTCGGGCCCGGCCAGCGTTTGCAGCACGGTCTCGCTCTCGCGCGCGATGGTCGAGGTCGGCACGTTGACGACGGCAACCGTGTGCACGCCCTCGGCCTTGGCATAGCGCAGTGCGGCCAGCGTGTCGGCGGTCTCGCCGGATTGCGAGATGAAGATGGCGAGATCGCCCTTGCGCAACGGCGCTTCGCGGTAGCGGAATTCGGAGGCGACATCGACCTCGACCGGCACGCGCGCAAAACGCTCGAACCAGTATTTCGCGACGATGCCGGCATAGCTCGCGGTGCCGCACGCCGTGATGTTGATGCGCTGGATATCCTTGAAGTCGAACGGCAGCTTGACCGGCAGCGAGACGCGCTCGGTCGCCATGTCGACGTAGCGCGCCAGCGTATGGCCGACCACTTCCGGCTGCTCGTGGATCTCCTTCGCCATGAAGTGACGGTAATTGGCCTTGTCGACCAGCGAGGTCGAGGCGGCATGCTTGATCTTGTCGCGCTGGACGCCGTGGCCGTCCTTGTCGAAGATGGTGGCGCTGTTGTGGGTCAGCACGACCCAGTCGCCGTCCTCGAGATAGCTGATCGTGTCGGTGAACGGGCCGAGCGCGATGGCGTCGGAGCCGAGATACATCTCGCCGTCACCATAGCCGATCGCGAGCGGCGGACCGTTGCGGGCGCCGATCATCAGATCGTCGTCGCCCGCGAAAATGAAGCCGAGCGCGAAGGCGCCGCGCAGCCGCGCCAGCGTCAGCTTCACCGCTTCCACCGGCTTGTTGCCGCGCGTCAGCAGATCGTCGACGAGGTGCAGCACGATCTCGGTGTCGGTCTGGGTGTGGAACACCGTGCCCTTCTTCTCGAGCTCTTCGCGCAACTCGCGGAAATTCTCGATGATGCCGTTGTGGACGACAGCGACGCGCTCGGTCGCATGCGGATGGGCATTGTTGACGGTCGGCTTGCCGTGGGTGGCCCAGCGGGTGTGACCGATGCCGGTGGTGCCTTTCAACGGCTCGGCTTCCAGCCGCTTCTCCAGATTCTTCAGCTTGCCCTCGGCGCGGCGGCGCTCGATGAGCCTGCCTTCGAGCGTGGCGACGCCCGCGGAGTCGTAGCCGCGATATTCAAGACGTTTGAGCGAATTCACCAATTGCTCTGCAACCGGCTCGCGCCCGAGAATGCCGACAATCCCGCACATGCGGATCAATATCCCCCAAATCGTCGAAAAATCGCCTAAACGACACGCTCGGTTCTTAGCGAAATTCCTAAGGAACCAGATACTCAATAATTATGACGGATTGCGACAGCATCGGATGATGGCACACCTTCACCTGCGTCGATGTGGCCGGCCTTTAACCGCGCACATTAACTCGTTGTCAACAAGTTTGGCCAACCATTCCCGCCCGGGAGATCAAGGCCATGAAAGCCACGTCCGACCGCAAAGGTCTGCCACCCAAATATCTGCTCGCCAGCGAGACCGCGGGCACGCACCTCGCGCATTGGCCGCCGCCCCACCGCGGCAAGGAAAGCAAGCCGGTCTTGGTCTTCACGAAGCTTGCCGAAGGCGAGCCAGCGAAGCGTGCAAGGCCGCGTGGCTGGCGCCTGACGCGCGCGATCTTCTCCGAATTCGCCGACGACGAGTAACGCCGCTCACTTCTCCGGCTTCTTTTCCGCTTTCTTGCCGCTGGTCTTCATCTCGCGGTAGCGCGCCGCGCCGCCTTCCCTGATGGTCTGCTCGCTACGCTCCAGCGCCATCGCATCATCGGGCACATCGCGCGTGATCACCGAGCCAGAGCCGATATAGGCGCCGTTGCCGATCTTCACCGGTGCGACCAGCGAGGAGTTGGTGCCGACGAAGGCGCCCTGCCCAATCACCGTCTTGTGCTTCTTGAAGCCGTCGTAGTTGCAGGTGATGGTGCCGGCGCCGATGTTGGAATTGGCGCCGATGTTGGCGTCACCGATGTAGGAGAGATGGTTGACCTTGACGCCGGCCTCCAGGATCGCGGCCTTGGTCTCCACGAAATTGCCGATGCGCGCGCCATCGCCGAGCGAGGTGCCGGGCCGCAGCCGCGCATAGGGGCCGATCGAGACGTTCTTGCCGAGGGTGGTCTGCACGATATGCGAGAAGGAATGGATCACCGTGCCGTCGCCGATCGCGACGCCCGGTCCGATCACCACGAACGGCTCGATGGTGACGTCCTTGCCGAACACGGTGTCGGCGGCGAGGAAGACGGTTTCAGGTGCGATCAGCGTGACGCCGGCTTCCATCGCCGCCTTGCGCAGCCGCGCCTGCATCACGGCTTCGGCTTCTGCAAGCTGCGCCTTGGTGTTGATGCCGCGCACTTCGTCCTCGCTGGTCTCGATCACCACGGACTCCCATCCCTGTTCGCGGACGATTCCGACCGCATCCGTCAGATAATATTCGCCCTTCGAATTCGTATTGCCGATCTTGTCCAAGATCGCGAGCGCGCGGCGTCCGTCGATCGCCATCACGCCGGCATTGCACAGATCAATCTTGCGCTCTTCAGCGCTGGCATCGGCCTGCTCGCGGATCGCGACCAAGCGGTCGCCCTCGACGATGAAGCGGCCGTAGCCGGTGGGATCGGCTGCGCGAAAGCCGAGCGCGGCGATGGCAGCGCCTTTGGCAAGCGGCGCGCGCAGCCGCGCAAAGGTCTCGGCCGAGATCAGCGGTGTATCGCCAAACGCGATCAGGAGATCATCCACGCCACGCGCGATCACCTCGCGCGCCGCCAGCACCGCATGCGCGGTGCCGAGCCGTTCGGCCTGCACGAAGGTGAGCGCGTCGGGGCGGATGCGCTTGGCTTCATCCGCGACCGCCTGATGGTCGGGACCGATCACGACCGCGAGCGAGGTGCCGGTTCCCTTCGGTGCGGCGCCGAGCACATGGGCGAGCAGGCTCTGGCTCGCGACGGGATGCAGCACCTTTGGCAGGCTCGATCGCATGCGCGTGCCTTCGCCGGCGGCGAGCACGATCGTGAGGCTTGAGCGGGCGGTCATCCAAATCCTGTCAGATACGGCCGAATCGGTTGGCGGCGGCAGGCCGATGCCGTCATGAGCTACCCGCCTTGCTACCCCCGCAAACGCCCGGAATTCAAGTGCGGCACATTTTTACTGCTAATGTTCCCTGATTGATTCGGGGAAGCCGGACAGGGGCTGGGCACTTAAACGTTCATGGCAAAGGATTCCGACCCACTGGCGGATGCCTTCGGCGCCAAGGAGACAGGCGGGCTGTTCTCCGGACTTTTGGCCGAGGAAGGAACGTTCGACCGGCGCATGATGTGGCGGCTGGGCACGTGGGGCGTGGCGGCCGTCGGCGCCGTCGTGCTGTCCGTGTTGGCCAATCAGGCCCAGCTCGGCTGGCGGCGCGACCAGGTCGCCTCGGTCGATCTGTCGCGCCAGGCCGACCGGCTCCAGTTGCTGACGAAGGAAAGCCAGAACGAAGCCCGTCGCCTGGCCTCCGCCATCGAGACGCTGAACACCGATCGCGACCGGCTCTATTCGCGTGTCACCGTGCTGGAGCAAGGGCTGGAGTCCGTCACCGGCGCCATCGCCAAGCAGACGACCACATCGCCGCAGGCGCCCGCGTCGAAGCCGCAGGACGCGCCGGTCGCGGCGGCGCAGCCCGCAGCGCCAGCACCGGATGTCGCGCCGGTCGCCTCCACGGCAGCATCGTTGGTCGACAAGCCGCGCGCAGGTAGCGCGAAGGAGCCAAAAGACACTTCGAAAGAAGCCGCGAAGGACCAGCCGAGCCTGCCGCCGCAGACCGCCGCTGCCGCCTCGCTGGTACCGCAGTCGCCGGCGACGACATCGGCACTGCCAAGCCTGCCGCTCGTGCCATCCAAGTCGATGATGGCGCCGCCCGATCCGGCCGCATCGAAATTGATTCAACCAGAGACGATTGAGAAGGCCGCCGAGAAAAAGCCCGAGCCGGCGCCCGCGCCCACCGAAGTTGCCGCCGCAGTCGCCAAGCCGCCGGAAGCAACTGAAGCCGAGTCTCCCGCGATCGCCGTCCAGCAGACGCGATTTGCAATCGACCTCGGCGGCGCGAACTCGATCGACGGCTTGCGTGCGTTGTGGCGCGGACTGAGCAAATCCAATCCCGAGATCGCAGCGCTGCGGCCGATCATCATTATCAAGGAAGGCAACACCGGCCTCGGCATGCAGCTCCGCTTAGGTGCCGGTCCCCTCGTCAATGCCGCCGCCGCGGCAAAACTCTGCGCGGGCCTGAGCGAGAGCGACCGCCACTGCGAGACCACCGTGTTCGACGGCCAGCGCCTGTCGATGCGCGGCCAGGACAAGCAGGACAAGGGATCGGACAAGGCTTCCGAGAAGAGTCAGGACGCCGTCCCGCAAGCCGAGACCGCGCCTGCTCCCGCACCCGCCGCCAAGCCGGATAAGCACCGCCGCAGCTACTCCTCCAAGCGCTCCAAGCGCGAGGAGCCCGCGCCTGCGCCAGCGGCGCAACCGGCGGCTGCGGCAGCGAAGCCGGAAACAGCGTCCGCGGGATCGACGCTGTCATCGTTCTTCAGGCGGTAGAGGATCGGAGCTCGTGGTTGATCACGGGCATGACTTGCCTGAGCGACTCCGCCCGACTGTCATCACCTGGATTTTTGGCTAAACGGCCGCCATCAACTGGCTAATCTTGATTGCCGCACAGACGATCATGCCCCAAAGCGCGAAATTGATCTGCAACGCCTCAGTCATTGCCATCCCCGCTCGTTTCCTGGCAGTCGCGTTCTTGAACGACGTGATCTGCTGCTAATTGGATCAGCAATCACGCCTGCGATTCACGTCAAATGTTAGGCGTCGCCGACGGTCTGGCAAATCCGTATCGCTACGGTGGGGACACTTCGGTCTTCGCAACCTCCCGCTCTGTTGTCGCGGTGGGTAGAAAAATCCTCCTCCCCTGTTGCCCCATCCCCCCTTCCCGACCATATTGCGCCCATGAAGAAAAAGCCGTTTCGCCTCACGCCCTATCAGGTGCAATTCCTGCTCGTCGTCGGTTTCGTCACCGTCGGCTGGGCGCTCTATGTGCGCTATCTCGCGATCGAGTTCTCGCAAGTCGCGCTCGCCTGCGATGCCGGCTTGCAGACCATGATCTGCAAGGCGCGCTCGGTGTCGACGTCGCTGTTCAAGAATTCGGTGTTCGGCATCGTCGCGCTGGTCATCGCGACGCTGAACCTGATGCGGCCTTCGATCGTGCTGCTCACGCTCGGCGTGATCGCAGCCGGCCTCGGCATCGTGCTTTACAACATCGTGCTGGCGGGGCTGGCGATCGGGCTGCTCATCCTTGGCTTTGCTCGGCCCGCGCCCGCCACAGCGTGAGCGCGAACAACAGGTAGATCGCGCAAGTCCACATCGCCTGCCAGTTCTCGCGACCTTCGTTCAGAAGCATGTAGGCCGCACACAGCGCCAGCACGCCAGCGAACACCGCTTCCGCGATCGGGCGTACGCCGATCGGCGGTCGGTTCAGCATCAGCAGTGCGAACGGCACCACCGCCATCGTCAACGAGGCGTAGGGGAAGTCGCGGTAGCGCGGATCGAACACGAAGCCGAGCGCGGTTTCGGCCGCGATCACGGCGGTCACCGCCAGCGTCAGGCCGAGCACGGCGGTGAGCTTCGACCATTTCCGCTCCTCGCGCGGGCCGAGAATATCGAGGAAGGTCGGCAGGCTGCGGCCGATGACGAGCGCCTGCGCGCAGAAGATCGGCGAGAGGATGCCGGCCAGAAGCAGCGTGCCCCATTGCAGCCAGCCGCCCCAGCCGTAGCTCTCATAGAACATCTTGTCGGCGCCGATCCCGAGCAGGATGCCCGCCGATGTCGCCGAGATGCCGACGCCGAGCCAGGCTGAGAAGCGCGGCGTCCAGGGTCTGCGCCGCAGCGTGATGCCGGCGACCGCGAACACCAGCACGCTCAGGCCCATGCCGGCGCCCATGTACCATTTCCACAACGGGAAATTGCTGATCGGCTCGCCCGGCGGATATTTCAGTTGCCGCCGCACGGAATCGAACAGGCCCCAATAGCCGCCGACGGTGCCTTCGAGCCGCCGCTTCCACGGCTGGTCATAGGCCTCGATCAAATTGACGCGGAATTTCTGCGCTTTTGCGATGCCGAGGATCTCCGAGACCACGCGGGCCTGGTTGGTGCGCGAGGGCAGCGCGCCGTCGCGCATGCGGCCTTCGCTCGGCCAGCCGGTCTCGCCGATCAGGATCTCCTTGCCGGGAAACGCGACCGCCATACGCTCGCGGATTGACTCGACATGGGCGGCGGCGAATTTCGCGCGCACCGGCATGTCTTCCCAATAAGGCAGGATGTGAATCGTGACGAAGTCGACGGCGTCATAGACCTCGCGGTTCTTCAGCCAGTATTCCCAGACATCGGCATAGGTGACGGGCACGGTGACCTGCGCCTTCACCGAGCGGATGATGGCGGTGAGGTCCGACGTCGTCATCTCCCCGCGCAGCAGCACCTCGTTGCCGACGACGAGCGCGGAGATGGTGCCGGGGAAGTCCTTGGTGAGGCGGACGGCGGTCGCAACTTGCGCCAAATTCTTGGCGCGGTTGCTGCCAAGCCAGATGCCCTGGATCACCTTCAGCCCGCCGATCTTCGCCGCAACCGCCGGCACCTGGTCGAGCCCGTTCTCGATCGAATAGGTGCGGACGCAGTCGGTGATCTCCTTGAGCTGGCGCAGATCCTGCTCGAGCTGGTCGGCCTCGATATGGGTCCATTCGTTCAGCGGCGTCTGGTCGCCGCGGAACGGTGCGTAGGAGACGCATTGAACCTTGTCATTGGGATCGATGGGCGCGCGCGCGAGCGTGATCGGCGTGGCCAGCCACCACCACACGGCCGCAATCGCACAGAGGGAGACGAGCAGGAGCGCCAGTGGCGTACGAAGTGAAATCGGTTCCGTCCTCCGCGAAGGGTCCGTCGATTACCTGCTCGCACGCCATCTGCCAAGGGGGGACGCAGGTGGGCTGCGCCCTCTCCCCCGGCGAATTGGCCTGCGGCCGTTCGACCAAGCCATAGGATCGTGACTTTGCTGGACAACAATCCAAATAAAGGCCATGGAATTTTGCGGGACTTTTCCGCCGCATTGGAGACCCATTTGGACGCCATCACCGACGCGTCCGCGATGTCCTCCGCGCGGGCGGTCAGCTGAGATATTGGGGAATTCATGCGGCGACGGGTGTTCGAGTTACGAAATGCGGCCCTGCGGCAGTTCGCCGCCACCTTGGCCGTGTCCGGCCTTGTCCTCCTGGCCGGCCTCGGTGCCGCCTCCGCCCAGAGCGGCTCACCCGCCCCGGACCAGGGCAAGGCCGCGACCCAGCCCGCCGACGCCGCCAAGGACGCGGCCCAGAACCAGCGCCGCACCGATGAGTTCGCGGAAGCAGCCCAAGTCATCAACGGCCCGGCGGGCAATCCCGAATGCGTCTGGCTCGGCCGGCGCGTGGTCCGGCTGATGTGGCGGGATGACCTCGATACCGCGTTCCGCCACCTCGACCTCTATGACCGCTTCGGCTGCCCCGGCGGCCACATCCAGGCGGCGTTCCGCTGCCTGACCCGCTTCGGCGCCCAGATCGATCCCAAGGTCGCCGAGACCCTGGACAGCCGTGTGCACGCTTGCTGGATCAACCCGGCCTCCCAGCCGCAGCAGGCATCGGCGGCGGGGTCGCAGCCGGCGGCACCGACCACCGGCAATTCGCAAAGCCCCCAGCCGGCCGCAAGCCCCTCGCCTGCGGCAAGTCCGTCGCCCGCGCCCCAGAAATAGCTGCGAACGTTTCAGCCGCCGTTCAGGAACGATCGGCGATAGCAATTGTTGGCACAGCCGCGCTCCCAAAAAGGCCATGCCCTTATCCGGACATGAGGCCATGACAGTTGTGAAACCGCGCGGCAGAGGTATGCTCCACTTGCCGCGGACTCGGTCGGATCTCGGGGTCGGATCCGCTTCCCTGCCACCCCAGCCCCTTTTGGTTTAGCCGCGATGCGCGTTGTCGCCGCCGTTCTGTTGCTCGTGTCCGTGCTTCACGCCGGCATCTGGGGAGTCCTGCGCGACAGGGAACCCGCGCCCGACTTCAGGGGCCTGTTGCCGAGCCTGTCCTATACGCCGTTCGAACCGGGACATGTTGTCGACGACAACGTCGACCCCGACAAGATTCGTGCCGATCTGAAAAAGCTCTCGACCCTCACGCGCGCCATCCGATCTTACTCCGCGACGGAAGGCAACGAGCTGGTGCCGCCGATCGCCGCCGAGTTCGGGCTCAAAGTCACGGTCGGCGCCTGGATCGGCAAGGACCCGGACCGCAACGAGCGGGAGATCAAGGCCGCCATCGAGCTCGCCCGCAAGAACAGCAACGTCAACGGCGTCGTCGTCGGCAACGAGGTGATCTACCGCGGCGAGCAGAAGGTCGAAGACCTGATCGAGATGATCAAGCGGGTGAAGAGCGCGGTCCGCGTGCCTGTCACCACCGGCGAGATCTGGAACATCTGGCGCGACAATCCGGACCTCGCTTCCAACGTCGATTTCATCGCCGCGCACGTGCTGCCTTATTGGGAAAATTTCCGCTCGGACCAGGCGGTCGACCAGGCCGTCGACCGCTATAACCTCCTGCGCAACCTGTTCCCCGGCAAGCGCATCGTGATCGCCGAGTTCGGCTGGCCGAGCGCGGGCTACAATTTGCGCAACGCCGACCCCGGTCCGTTCCAGCAGGCGCTGACCTTGCGCAATTTCGTCAGCCGCGCCGAAGGCCTCGGCATGGAGTACAACATCGTCGAGGCGATCGATCAGCCCTGGAAATATTTCGAAGGCGGCGTCGGGCCCTATTGGGGCATCCTCAACGCCAGCCGCGAGCCGAAATTCGCCTGGACCGGCCCGGTCGAGAATCCCGACTATTGGAAGCTGATGACGATCGCGCTGCTGGTCGGCGTCCTGCTGTCGCTGCCGATCCTGCGGCTGGAGCATCCGACCGCGCGTCAGGCGTTCCTGCTGTCGGCAACCGCCAATGGCGTCGGCGCCTGGGCCGCGACCGTGTTCGCGTTCTGGAACGGGCACTATTTCATCTTCGGCTCGGCCTTCGCGCTGACGCTCGGCATGATCCTCCTTGTTCCCCTTGTGCTGATCGCGATGGCGCGGATCGACGAGGTCGCAGCCGTGGCCTTCGGCCGGCCGCCGCAGCGGCTCCTCACCAAGGGCAAGCCGGTCGCCGACGTGCCGGAGAATTACTACCCAAAAGTCTCGATCCACATCCCCGCTTATTTCGAGCCGGTCGAGATGCTCAAGCAGACGCTCGATGCGCTGTCGCGGCTCGACTATCCGAACTACGAATGCGTCGTCATCATCAACAACACGCCGGATCCGGCCTTTTGGCAGCCGATCCAGGACCATTGCCGCACGCTCGGTGAACGCTTCAAGTTCATCAACGCCGAGAAGGTGAAGGGTTTCAAGGCGGGCGCGCTGCGCATCGCCATGGACCGCACGGCAGTGGATGCCGAGATCATCGGCATTCTCGATGCCGACTATGTCGTCGATCCCGACTGGCTCAAGGACCTGGTGCCGGCCTTCGCCGATCCGCGCGTTGGCCTCGTGCAGGCGCCGCAGGAGCATCGCGACGGCGATTTGTCGATCATGCACTACATCATGAACGGCGAGTACGCCGGCTTCTTTGACATCGGCATGGTCCAGCGCAACGAGGTCAGCGCCATCATCGTGCACGGCACGATGTGCCTGATCCGCCGCGCTGCGATGGACATGGCCGGCGGCTGGTCGAGCGACACGATCTGCGAGGACTCGGATCTCGGTCTCGCGATCCAGGAGCTCGGCTGGGTCACCCACTACACCAACCACCGCTACGGACAGGGCCTCTTGCCCGACACCTACGAGGCCTTCAAGAAGCAGCGTCATCGCTGGGCCTATGGTGGCCTCCAGATCGTCAAGAAGCACTGGCGGCACTTCCTGCCCGGACGGAGCCGGCTGACGCCCGACCAGAAGCGCGAATATGGTTTGGGCTGGCTGAACTGGCTCGGCGCCGAAAGCCTCGGCGTGGTCGTGGCACTGCTGAACCTGATCTGGGTGCCGATCGTCGCCTTTGCCGACATCGCCATCCCCGACAAGATCTTGACGCTGCCGATCATCGCCGCCTTCATCGTGTCGCTGGCGCACTTCCTGTCGATGTACCGCCTGCGTGTCGCGATCAAACCCGGCCAGATGCTGGGCGCCATGATCGCGGCGATGAGCGTGCAGTGGACGGTGTCGCGCGCGGTGGCACAGGGCCTCATCACCGAGCACATTGCGTTCGCGCGCACCTCCAAGGGCGGCCTGTCGCGGATGTCGATCGAGTTCCAGGCGTTCTGGGAAGCCGTGATCGGCGCCCTGCTCCTGATCGGCGCCGGCGTGCTGATTGCCTCTAATAGCTTTAGGCAGATCACCGAGATCTACATCTTCGCCGGCGTGCTCGTGCTGCAAAGCCTGCCGTTCCTGGCCGCGGTCGCAATCGCCATCCTCGAGCTCAGCCGCATCAACTCGTTCCAGTTCTGGCGTGACAGCGCGATCCGCACGGCCGAGCTGATCGGCCTGCGCCCCGTCGCCCTGCCGACGCCCGCCGGCACCGCGCAGCCGGTGCCGAGCGAGGTGCGGCAGGAGGCGAACTGATCCTCGGTGCCTCGAAGGCTTGCTCCGGGCGCCACGGACCCGCGCCTCCAAGGGGCGTCGCTCTTCGGCGTGGATGACGAGCGACCAATCAGGTTGAAAATCCCGGGCTAAGCGACGGAAACGTCGTGCAAATCCCCGCCTCTGCCGCGATCTTCGGCAGCCGCGTGCGCTATTGACCTCAGCGCCCCATCCCCCTACACAGCGCGGGCCGAAAGCATGATCCGGAAACAGCCTCACCGGCTTTCCCCGCAACGCTTAGTCAAACGTGGCGGCAAGACATGCTTCTCCAAATGACCGACGACGATGGCGATCGATTTTTAGAACCATCAGCGGCCATGGGAGCGCGTAGCTCAGCCGGTAGAGCACGTGACTTTTAATCACGGGGTCCTGGGTTCGAGCCCCAGCGCGCTCACCACCCAATGTCGATAACTCGCGCCAGATTGCGAAGACGCGGAGAGAGCCATGCGTTGGCAAAATCGATTGCCGCCCCCGGGCGAGCGCAGCGTTAATTCGCCTTCGGCTGGCGCAACTGTTCCCCAACTCAAACGTTGAGCATTATCGTCGCCCGATCCGTGGCAGTTGCCGGCGATGAGAACGCCGGTCGCGCTCCCGCCCATGATAGGGAGCAGCGCATGCGAGTTCGCACCAAGCAATCATCGACGCTCGGAGATCGCCTCAAGAAAGAGGCGCGGAATTTGCGCAAGCAAGCTGAAGGCATGCCGCCCAGCATTCGCCGCGACGAGCTTCTGAGGAAGGCTGAGCAAACAGATACCGCTGCTCACATGAATGAGTGGCTATCGTCGCCGGGATTTCAGTCGCCGAAATAGGCTGTGAAACCAAACCACCCCTCGTTCCGCACGAGCGTCGCCAAGCGTCGGTTTGAGCTTGATCGCGTGATGCGTCCACCAACGAACCTTTTGGCTGGCTGTCCAGACTAAGAAGAAGCCGGGATTTTGTTAGTTCCCTCCCGGGGCTGGACCGGCGCCGTCTGCGAGTTGATTTCAAGCGGGCGGCGTTGTGTTGTCCACACCGACGATGGCGCGTCTGGCCAGGAACCACAACGCAGCTCAGAGATTGAGATAGTGGTCTGTGGCGCGATACTAGTTTCGCGCCATCCACCCGGAACGGCCCATCGTCGGACGCGCGTTCGGAGATGGGCCGGTTCTCGTTTAGGGCCGGGTTTGCCTTTGTTAACTTTTCCGGCATGAGCAGAATTGACCATATGTCCGGTGCCGGACATGCGAAACTCGGCCGGTCACCGCACGGTCCTTGGCTTTTATCGGTGATGAGAACGCCACCGGCGCTCGCGCCCCTTCCCCGGATGGAATGGAGCAGCGCCATACAGCGACGCCGTTTCGAGCAAGCCGCATCCCTTGAAGAACGTCTTGCCGAACAAACGCAGCGCCTTCGCGAGGAAGCCAATTCGCTTCCGCCAGGTATCGCGCGTGAGCAAGTAATCCGCAAAACCCGGCAAGCCGAGACCGGCGCACATATCAGCGAATGGCTAAGTTCGCCGGGATTGCAGTCTCCGAAGTGAACTTTGAAGCAGCGACCGCCCTGTACGGTCCCGACGACATTGCGGTGACAGTGCATCTCACTATCCGGAATGCAGCCGGCATCGATTGACATGAAGCCCCGCGCAGCGTGGACCTGCGGGCGAGCTAGCACGGACACAGTCCCAAGCGTTTTGCTTGACTTGACGTGCCTTCAGCTTTCCGGGGCTGAAACTGTAGCCGGCACAGTTAGGGGCGCTCCTCCAACCGAAATGGGCCCTATAGATTTCGATTGCCGAACCAGCCGTTTGCGCATCGCGGCAGACAGTCCATACCGAGCATGCGCTCTTCGAATGGAGGACGTGACGTCCGACATCATTGCACCTTGCAGCGCATCGATTTTCGCGATGAGCGTCGAAAGCTGCGGCGATATCTTCTTCACGTCGACCCGTTCGTCCGTGATGCTCTGTCGCAAAGAGAGGAGGATCGTTGAATCCTGCTGCCGCAGAGCCGCATTTTGCTGCAACGAGGAATTGATCTCCTGCAGCGAGGCGACCTGATGCTGCTGGGCCGATTGAATATCCTTCAAGGCAGCGACAACCGGATCCGGTTTTGGCGCGGAAGCTTCCCGCCGCGGAAGCAGTTCAGCTAAATTGCTGACATTCTGCGACAGAAAATCAGACGGCAAGGTATAGATGGCCGCCGAGCCATTGATGGCCAAGGCGCACACCGACAGTGCCAGGATCGATTTCCTGCTGGACCGCTTGCTCGGTGCTGGAGCTTCCGGGGCTGCGGGTTCGGATGCCGCGGCTGCGAGTGCCAGTGCTGCGGGGTCGAATTGTTCGACCAGGCCATGCATTTCAGATATCGTGGTCACCTGCATTGACCTCACGTGAGGGAGCAAGAGGAAGCCGTCGCCGGAACGTCCTCGCGACGCCTCCTCTACGCAGCACCCATCTACACAACTGCCTAGAATTGTGGGGTTTTCGGATTAATTCCACGTTAGCGACGTGACCGCCTGGCATGCCCAGCCACCCCGGCTGATTACGGGGCTATGCGATGGAATTGCCCGCGCGGCGTGTCCCGGCTCTCACCGAAGCAAAGTGTTGTGCTCCCCTGAGGAATGGGGCAGCCTGCTTCAAAGCGCGACAAAAGCCGCAGACAACTCACGCGAAAAGTGTAGGATTCGACAAAACGGGAGGAGCGGCATGTTTGAAATCAACGGTTTCGACACGGCAGGCATCGTGAGCCTCAAGCGGCCGTCACTCGCCGCTGCCCTCAAGAAAGCCAAAGAGCTTATCCAGGACGGGTGCTGGGACGTTCAGATCGTTGATCCAAATGGTCGCGTATATACCTCGTTTGAGGAACAGGCCGCTTAGCCACCCCGCCTCCCTCATCTCCTTCGGTTGTTAGCCGCCCCGGCCGACATTGGACGAGGCGTTGTTCAGCCATCGCTGCGTTGCATCATCACTCCACCCGGGGACCGCGAAACGCGCCCGCGAATTCACATCCGCGCTCGGACGTTCCACCACCGGTTGGCGGGCACGAGAGTGACGCACCATTGCAGCGTTTGCAGAGGTGCACAGGACGATCAGGAAACTCACCGCCAAAACAGACCGCATCGCATCAGCTCCAATCGCGCAGCCGCTCGCTGTTATCTGATGCGCCGATTGTTCCGGCACAATCTGTAGCGGGTTCACAGCTACGAGATGGAAGCGAAAGCAGCGCTGTCGCGGTGCCATCAGCTAGCCCTGAGTGCCGCACCGTTGCCAATCAACCGGTTTGGGAGCACGCTCTCCTCAGGCGCGCAGACGCCGCAGGGAGAGAGACATGAAGGAACCGGGCCTGGATGGTCGCCATCGGGACAAGGATGGCGCGATCGGCAAGAAGCACGGCAACACGCTGGTCGGTACTTTGCGCAAGATCTACGGCAAGGGCTTTGCGGCCGGTTATCCCGATGCGACCCAGCTCAGTGAGGTCCTGCATCAGTTGAACGAGACGTCGCTGAGCCAGTTGCGTCGCGATCACGACACCGGGCATTTGGGGCACAAGATCGACCACGCCCCGAAGTGATGGACCTCACTCGGCAAACGTCATGTCTTGCACAGCCTTGGCACCGTGCTGCGCGCGGTTAGCGCGCTGCGGTGCATGAGGCGGAAGCAGATACCGGCAATCTCTCCACCCCAGTTCCGGTTTGAGCGTTCCGACGCTCCGCGCTAGGATGAGCCTTTTACGGAGGCTCATTTTGAAATACCTCATTTTCATCACCGCCATTGCGCTGGCTGCAACGGCTCCCGCCCGGTCACAGGCCCTCGTCGATCCCACCAAGGTCGCTCCCGAATATCGTGAGGCGGCCGAAAAACGCCGCGCCGAGCAGATGCGTCAGCGCGAATGCGCCCTGAAGGCGGATCTCGACAAGGTGCTGCCCAGGGATCGCACCGACTATCTCAACCATTGTCTGAACGCGCTGGCTGCCAAGCAATAGCGCCTGATTGGGCTGTTTTGACGAACTGAGCCTGCCGCCTGTCGCGGCGGGCTGATCGCGCAATCCGCGAGTGCCGCCGAGAAAACACGCGATCACGTCGTAACCAGCCTTCAACCTTTCTTCAGACCTTCGGGCTCACCCTGCCGGCTGATTTCCAATCATCATTGATTGCCCACCCATGAGCTTCGTCCAGGTCCAGTGCACGCGCTGCAAGACGATGTTTCGCGATCGCGCGGGGCGGTTGCAGGATGGCTATTCCCGACAGTGCCCCAGTTGCGAAGTCGTGTTGTTTTTCGCCGAGGACTCGCAACATCCCTTCATCAAGCGCGCGATGCGAAGCGCGCGAAAAGCGCGCAAGGAACAGCACGAGGCCGACGCGATCAGGCGTGCTGCCCCGCCGGAACCGCGTATGGCTCCCCGGTCGCGGTCGTCCAGCGCACGGGCACGGGTGCAGGAGCGATCGGAGTAGCGCTTAGGACGTCGCCTCTATCCAGATCCCGGCATCGGAATGCGTGCGGATGTGGCCGACCAGGAAATCCGAGAACACCCTGATCTTGGCCGGCAGCCGGACGCGGTTCTGATAGGCCACGTTCATCGTGAGCAGCGGCAGCTCCCAATCCATCAGCACCGGCACGAGCTTCCCGGCCGCGATGTCGCCTTGCACGATGTAAAGCGGCTGGATCAGGATGCCGAGGCCCGCAAGCGCCGCGCCGCGGATGACCTGGCCGTCATTGCTGTCCAGCGTCGGCGCGATGCGCACGGTCTGCGCAATATTGCCTTGCTGAAGCCGCAGCGAATAAGGGTCGTTGGCAAGGTTGTAGATCAGCATGTCATGACGCGCGAGATCGGCGGGATGCTCGGGCTGGCCGTGTGTGGCGATATAGGAAGGTGCTGCCGCCAGCACCCGGCGCATCTGTCCGATGCGACGGATGATGATGTTGGAATCCGGCTCCTGCTCCCTGGTGCGGATCGCGACGTCGATGCCGGCTTCGATAAAGTCCAGATAGCGGTTGGCAGCGATGATCTGAACGTCGAGCTTAGGGTAGAGCTTGCGAAACGCCGGCAGCATCGGCGCCATGTAGATCATCGCAAAGGACAGCGAGCTCGTGACGCGCAGCATGCCCTTGGGCGACAGCGCTCGGTCGCTGACCGCATCTTCGGCTTCGGCGAGCTCGTTCAGGAGCGTGCTGCATCGCTGCAACAACTCCTGCCCTGCCTCGGTCAGCCATTGCCGGCGTGTGTTGCGCTCGATCAGCCGGACCGCGAGCCGCTCCTCCAGCGCACTCAGGTGCCGGCTCGCCGCCGCGTTCGACATCCGCAGGATGTCGGCAGCCTTGGAGAGGCTGCCGAGTTCGGCCGTCCTGGCGAAAACCTCGAGCTGGAGAAGCCGGTCCATTCTTCCTCATACTGGAAAAGAGACTTACGAAATTTGACCTTTATTTCCGATTTCTGCAATGCAAAATGGGCCCAACAAGCAAGATGCAGGCGAGGAAATCTGGGAAATGTCGGGCCCGATCAAGCACATCGTGATGTGGCGGCTGCGCGGGGAGACATCCGCGGAGCGCTCCGCGGCCCGCACCAAGGTCAAAACCCTGTTTGAGGGCCTCAAAGGCCGGATCGACGGCCTTACCCATATCGAGGTCGGCGTCGATGTCAGCGATGTCGATTATGCCTGCGACGTTGTGCTGGTCTCCGAGTTTACCGACAGTGCGGCCCTGAAGGCCTACGCCACCCATCCGGAACACCTGCGGGTGCGGGAAGAGCTCGGCGACTTGCGGATCGGTCGGTTCCAGGTCGATTATCCCATGAAAGAGACCGGCGCATGATCGGTTCGTTCACCTTTGAAAATCTGCCCTGCCGCGTCGTGTTCGGCAGCGGAACGCTTGCCTCGGCCAAGGCCGAGATCGAGCGCCTCGGCGGCAAGCGCGCACTGGTGCTGACCACGCCGCAGCAGGAGGCGCAGGGCACCAAGCTTGGCTCCGCGCTCGGCCCGCTTTATGCCGGCATCTTTGCAGGCGCCACGATGCACACGCCCGTCGAGGTGACCGAGCGGGCGCTTGCAGCGATGAAAGCCTGCGATGCCGATTGCGTGGTGGCGCTCGGCGGCGGGTCGACCACCGGCTTGGGCAAGGCACTCGCCCTGCGCACCGGAATCAACCAGCTCTGTATTCCTACCACCTATGCCGGCTCGGAGATGACCCCGATCCTCGGTCAGACCGAAAACGGCCTGAAGACCACGGTGCGCGACACAGCCGTTCTGCCGGAGACCGTAATCTACGACGTCGATCTGACCCTGACGCTACCGGTGGGGCTTGCCGCCACCTCCGGCATCAACGCCATCGCACATGCGGTGGAAGCGCTCTACGCGCGCGACACCAATCCCGTCACCTCCCTGATGGCCGAGGAAGGCATCCGCGCGCTGGCGCATGCCCTGCCCGCCATTGCGGCCAAACCCGACGATCGCGCCGCCCGCAGCGATGCGCTCTATGGGGCCTGGCTGTGCGGCGTATGCCTCGGCACCGTCGGCATGGCGCTGCATCACAAGCTCTGCCACACCCTCGGCGGCACCTTCGACCTGCCGCATGCCGAGACCCACACCATCGTCCTGCCGCATGCACTGGCCTACAATGCGCCCGCGGTGCCCGAGGCGATGGCGCGGATCTCGCGCGCGATCGGAGAGGCCGATGCGGCGCAAGGTCTCTACGATCTCGCCAGGCGGCTCAACGCAAAGCTGGCGCTCCGCGACATCGGCATGCCCGAGAGCGGCATCGACAAGGCGGCCGACCTCGCAGTCACCAACGCCTACTGGAATCCGCGCCCGCTCGAGCGTAGCGCCATCCGGGACCTGATCGCGCGCGCCTGGGCCGGCGAGCCGCCGGTCGCAACCAAAGCTGTGGCCTGATTGAGATGCAGCGCACCCTGATCAGATCCGCAACAATCATCAGCATGGACGCTTCGATCGGCGATCTCCGTGCCGGTGACGTGCTGGTCGAGAATGGACGGATCGCCGACGTCCGCCCCGGCATCGACGCCTCTGATGCCGAGATCGTCGACGGCCGGGGGCGCATCGTCATCCCCGGGCTCATCAACGCGCACATGCACACCTGGCAAACGGCGTTGCGCGGCTATGCTGCGAACTGGACGCTGCTCGAATATTTCCGCCGCATGCACGCGGGGCTCGCGACACTGTTCGGGCCCGACGACATCTACATCGCCACGCTCGCCGGCGCGCTGAACCAGATCAATTGCGGCGCAACCACGCTGGTCGACTGGTGCCACAACAACCCGACACCGGCGCATACCGACGCGGCCGTGCGCGGCCTGATCGAGAGCGGCATCCGCGCCGCCTTCTTCCACGGCTCGCCCAAGCCCGAGCCGAAGCCGGGCGAGCCGCACTTCTCGGAGGTGCCCCACCCGCGCCGCGAGGTCGAACGCCTGCTGGCGGGTCCCCTGGCGGACCGCAATGGCCTCGTCACGCTTGGGCTCGCGATCCTTGGTCCGCACTATTCGACACTTGAGGTGTCGATGCATGATTTCCGACTGGCGCGGGAGCTTGGCCTGATCGCCTCGATGCATCAAGGCGGCGGTCCGGCGAAGACTCCCGGCGGCTGGGAAAAGCTGATCGAAGCGGGCTTGGTCGGCCCCCACGTCAACATCGTCCACGGCAACGACCTGCCTGACGAACTCCTGCAACGGCTGATCGATCTCGGCGCATCGTTTTCGGTGACGCCGGAGAACGAGATGATCCAGGGTCACGGCTTTCCGATCACCGGTCGGCTACTGAAACGCGGCGTCCGGCCCACCATCGGCATCGATCTGGAATCCGTGCTGGCCGGCGATCTCTTCTCCGCCGCGCGCGTCGCTTTGTCGATGCAGCGCGCGCTCGACAACGCCGAGTCACGCAAGAGCCAGGGCACCATTCCGGCGACGACAACGATCCCGGCACGCGAGGCCCTGCGCTGGATCACCACCGAAGGCGCGCGCATGCTCGGCCGCGAGAGCCAGATCGGCTCACTGACGCCGGGGAAGCTTGCCGATCTCGTGGTCATCAACGCCGACGATCTCAACCTCTTTCCGGTCCACGATCCCGTCGCCACCGTGGTGATGCAGACGAGCCTCGCCAATATCGAGTCGGTGATGATCGGAGGCTGCTGGAAGAAGCGGAACGGAAAACTACTGGTCGACGGGCTGGCGCAGAAAAAAGAGCTGCTCGCCCGATCCGGCCAGCGGCTGGTGCAGGACATCGAACGACAAGGCCACGCCGCCAGATAGCGGCCAACGGACAACAAAAATGACTGACACAACCAAACACATCGCCTTCATCGGTATCGGCAAGATGGGCCTGCCGATGTCGCAGCTCGTCGCCAAGGCCGGCTACAGCGTCACCGCTTTCGATCAGAGCGCAGCGCGTCTCAACGAGGCCCGCGAACACGGGATTGCGGTTGCGAGCTCGCCGGCCGACGCAGTCAATGGCCGCCCGGTGGTCATCACATCGCTCCCCGACGATGCAGCGTTGCGCGCCGTGATGCTCGGACCGACTGGCCTCGTCAGTGCGATGGCGCCAAAATCGGTCCTGATCGAGACCAGCACGGTCAGCGCCGAGGCCTCGGCCGAAGTCGACGCCGCCGCGCAGGCCCGCGGGATCGCCTATCTGCGGGCGCCGGTCTCCGGCAACGCCAGCATCGTCCATACGGGCGCACTGAGCTGCTTCGTTTCCGGGCCCAAGGACGCCTTTGAAAACGCCAAGCCGCTGTTCGCGAGTTTTACCCGCGCGCAGACTTATCTCGGCCCCAGCGAGGAGGCGCGCTACGCAAAGCTCGCGGTCAATCTCATGATCGCTGTCTCGGCCGCGATGATGGCCGAAAGCCTGGCGCTGGCGCGCAAGGGCGGCATCGGCTGGCAGGATATCTTGAAGGTACTGGACGAGAGCGCGGTCGCCTCCCCCATGGTGAAGTACAAGACCGCGCCGCTGCGCACCCGCGACTTCGTCTCGTCCTTCTCCTGCAAGCAGATGGCCAAGGACCTCGATCTCATCCTCGGCGCCGGCCACGCCGTCGGCGTGCCGTTGCAGCTCGCAGCCCAGGTACGCGAGACCTATGGCGCGCTGGTCGCGCAAGGCGACGGTGAGACCGACTTCATCGCGACCGTCAAGCATCTCGAACGGTTGTCCGGCCTTGGCGAGCCCAAACTCTGATCGACGGAGGCACACTTGCGTAACTTCAACGAAAACACGATCACCGACGCAGTGCTTGAGCGCATCACTGGGGCGACCGATCCGCGTATCAAGCAAGTCAGCGAGGCGCTGGTGCGTCACCTCCACGCCTTCGTGCGCGAGGTTCGTCCGACCCAGAAGGAATGGGAGTTAGGCATCGACTTCCTGACCCGGACCGGCCACATGTGCGACGACAAGCGTCAGGAATTCATCCTGTTGTCGGATACGCTCGGCGTCTCCATGCTGGTCGATGCGATCAATCATCCGGTGCCGGAAGGCGCCACTGAGACGACGGTGCTCGGCCCGTTCTTCGTCCAGGCCGCGCCCGAGAAGCAGAACGGCGACGATATCTCCGGCGCCATGGAAGGCGATCCCATGATCGTCACGGGCTCGGTCTCGACCGTCGATGGCCGGCCGCTCGCAGGCGCCGTGGTCGACGTCTGGCATTCCGACAATG
The DNA here is from genome assembly GCF_000938255.1 of Bradyrhizobium sp. LTSP849. Lineage (GTDB taxonomy): Bacteria > Pseudomonadota > Alphaproteobacteria > Rhizobiales > Xanthobacteraceae > Bradyrhizobium. Next base: position 33,707 of record NZ_JYMR01000053.1, read on the forward strand.
ACGGCTATTACGACGTGCAGCAGCTCGACGAGATCGGCGATCTCGCGATGCGCGCGCGCTTCCATACCGACGCCAACGGCCGCTTCCATTTCTGGTCGATCAAGCCTGCCGCCTATCCGATCCCGCATGACGGCCCGGTCGGCGACATGCTGGAAGCACAGGGGCGTCATCCCTGGCGCCCCGCTCATGTGCACTTCATGATCTCGGCGCCGGGCTTCGAGCAGCTGGTGACGCATGTGTTTGTGGCCGGCGACAAATATCTCGACTCCGACGTGGTGTTCGGCGTCAAGGACAGCCTGATCCATGATTTCGAGCGCTGCCCGGCCGGCCGTGCGCCGGATGGTCGCATGGTGGATAGCGCCTACTTCCATCTCAACTATGATTTCGGCCTGAAGCAGGTCGCAAGCAACGCAAAAGCGGCGTAAGCCGGAGAGAGACCGAACGGACTGACAACAGTCCGCACAAGGACGGAAGACGGGGAGAGACGATGGGACCGCGGGTCAGCATAGCCGCATTGGCTGAACGCCTCACAGGCGTGATCGGTCCGCGCACGAGCGTCGCACGCGGCGTGCTCGATCAGCATGGCCAGAGCGAGTCCTACTATCGCGCCCTGCCCCCGGACATCGTCGTGTATCCCGAGTCGACACAAGAGGTCGCTGAGATCGTCAAGCTCTGCGTCGGCGCGGCCATGCCGATCGTGCCGTTTGGCGCCGGCACCTCGCTCGAGGGCAACGCATCCTCGGTCGAAGGCGGCGTCTGCATCGACTTCGCGCGCATGAACAAGGTGCTGACGGTTTACGACAGCGACATGAACGTCGTGGTTCAGCCCGGCATCACCCGCAAGCAGCTCAATGCCGAGCTGCGCGGCACCGGACTTTTCTTCCCGATCGATCCCGGCGCCGACGCCTCGATCGGCGGCATGACGTCCACGCGCGCGTCCGGCACCATGGCGGTGCGCTATGGCACCATGAAGGACAACGTCACGACGCTCGAAGTGGTGCTGGCGGACGGTCGGGTGATCCGCACCGCCAGGCGCGCCCGCAAATCGGCCGCGGGCTACGATTTGACGCGGCTGTTTGTCGGCGCGGAAGGCACGCTCGGGATCATCACCGAGGTCACGCTGAAACTGCATCCGCTGCCCCAGGCGATCTCGGCGGCGGTGTGCAGCTTCGACACTCTGCACCACGCCGTGGATACCGCGATCGAAATCATCCAGGCCGCCATTCCGGTGGCGCGCGTGGAGCTCCTCGACGACGTCATGATGCGCGGCATCAATGCCTACGCAAAACTCGGCTATCGCGAGGCGCCGACGCTGTTCTTCGAATTCCACGGCTCGGAGAGCGCCGTCGCCGAGCAGGCTGAGCTGGCGCAGTCCATCGCGGCCGAGCATGGCGGCCGCGGCTTCAAATGGGCCAAGGCGCCGGAGGACCGCAGCCGGCTCTGGCATGCCCGCGACAACACGCTCTATGCCGGCCTCGGCCTGCGGCCCGGCGCGCGCGCCGTCATCACCGATGTCTGCGTGCCGATCTCGCGGCTGGCCGAATGCCTGACCGACACCCGCCGCGACGCCGACGAGCACGGCTTCACCGCGCCCATCGTCGGCCATGTCGGCGACGGCAATTTCCACATGCTGATCCTGGTTGATCCCGTCAAGCCTGAAGAGATTGACGGTGCCAAGGCGCTTCAGGCCCGCATGGTCGCCCGCGCCATTGCGATGGACGGCACCTGCACCGGCGAACACGGCATCGGGCTCGGCAAGATCGACTATCTCGCCGATGAGCTCGGCGAAGCCGTCGACGTCATGCGCTCGATCAAGACGGCGCTCGATCCTGACGGATTGATGAATCCCGGCAAGATCTTTGCGGGAGCGCGGCCATGAGCACAGCGTTGCAGATGGCTCCCGCGCCCAACGAGGTGACCGCGACGCCGCTACTGGAGCTGCGCGGCATCAGCAAGGAATTTCCCGGCGTCAAGGCGCTGGATGACGTCTCCTTCGCGCTCTACCCGGGCGAAGTGCACATGTTGCTCGGCGAGAACGGCGCCGGCAAATCCAGCCTGATGAAGGTCCTGTGCGGTGCCTATAAGGCCGACGCCGGCGAGTTCTTCCATAAGGGCGAGAAGGTCACGATCACGTCCACCGCGGACGCGCAGAAACTCGGCATTGCCGTGATCTTCCAGGAATTCTCGCTGGTCCCCTATCTCGACATCGCGCAGAACATCTTCCTCGGACGCGAGCCGAAGGGCCGCATCCCCGGCACCATCGACCGCCGCAAGATCCTGGCCGATGCCAAGCGCCTGCTGGACATGATCGGCTTCGACATCGATCCCTCCGTCATCGTCAACACGCTCGGCGTCGCCCAGCAGCAGATGGTGGAGATCGCCAAGGCCATCAGCCAGAACGCGCGCATCCTGGTCATGGACGAGCCGACCGCCGCGCTCTCCGACCGCGAGACCGAGCTGCTGTTCGCACTGATCGCGCGGCTGAAGGCCGACGGAGTCTCCATCGTCTATATCTCGCACCGCATGGCCGAAGTGTTTTCGCTCGGCGACCGCATCACGGTCTTGCGCGATGGCCGCCGCATCGACGGCGTTCGCCCCGCCGACGTCACGCCGGACCAGCTCGTCCGCATGATGGTCGGCCGCACCGTCGACATGACCTATCCGCGCAATTTCGCTGACAAGCCCGGCGAGCTGCTGCTCCAGGTCAAGGGCCTGACCTCGTCGAGCGGAATCTCCGATATCAACATCGAGGTGCGCCGCGGCGAGATCGTCGGCCTCTGTGGCCTGGTCGGATCCGGCCGCAGCGAAGTGGCGCGCGCCATCTTCGGCGCGGACCCTACGACCTCGGGCGAGATCATCTTCGATGGCAAGCCGATCTCGGGCGAGCCTGACGTCGCCGCCCGCCGCGGCATCGCCTTGATCCCCGAAAGCCGCAAGAGCGAGGGTCTCGCGCTGCTCCGCTCGGTCGGCGACAATCTCGTGGTGTCGGCGCTACGCAAGCTGTTTCCGAGCGGGCTGTTCGATCCGCGCAGCGGCCAGCGCACTGCCGACGGCCTGATCCGGCAGCTTCGCATCGCCACGCCAAGCGCGCGCCAGACCGTAGGGCTGTTGTCCGGCGGCAACCAGCAGAAGGTCGTGATCGGCAAATGGCTGGCTGCCGGCGCCAAGCTTTTCATCTTCGACGAGCCGACACGCGGCATCGACGTCGGCGCCAAATCGGAAATTTTTGCGTTGATCGACCGGCTGGTCGCCGAAGGCGCCGCAGCCCTGATGATCTCCTCCGAGCAGGTCGAGATCTGCCATGTCTGCGACCGCGCCTATGTGATGCGCGAGGGCCGCGTCGCCGGGCACCTGGCACGCAATGAGCTGACCGAGGAGAACATCGTGCGATTGGGGATGCATCATGCGTGAGGCCGCGGTCGTTTCACAACCCAATCCGTTCCAGCGCATTCCCGGCGTCGCCATCGTGCTGGTCGCATTGATCGTGCTGTTCGGCGCGATTGCGCCGGGCTTTCTTTCGGCGGCTAATCTTTCCAACGTGCTGGTGCAGTCGACCATCCTGACCATGCTGGCGCTGCCGATGACGCTTATCATCATGACCGAGGGGCTCGACCTCTCGATGGGCGCGGTGCTGACGCTGACCTCGCTCTGCGTCGCCATCGTCTCGCTCGCGACCCAATCGATGCTACTCGGGCTGTGCGCCGGCATCGCCGTCGGCGCCGCCTTCGGCACGATCAACGGCTGGCTGGTCGCAATTTTGGGCATACCGCCCTTCGTCGCGACGCTCGGCACCCTCGGTATGGCGCAAGGCCTGTCGCTGATCGTCTCCGATGGCCAGAGCGTAGTCGGCATTCCCCACACCGTCCGCGATATCTATTCCGCCACCCTGCTCGGCATTCCCGTGCCGATCGTGATGGCGCTCGTGACCTATGCCGCCTTTCATGGCCTGCTCTATCACACCCGCTTCGGCAGCTACGTGTTCGCGCTCGGCGGCAATCGCGAGGCACTCAGATATGCCGGCCTCTCGCCCAACCGGCTGCTGATCGCGGTCTACGCCATCGGCGGCACCATGGCGGGCATCGCCGGCCTGTTGATGACCGCCCGCATGAATTCCGGGCATCCGACCGCAGGCCTCGGGCTCGAATTCGATGCGATTGCCGCAGTCGCGGTCGGCGGCACCTCGTTCGAACGCGGCAATGGCTGGCTGCTCGGCACTTTGCTCGGCGTCATCGCCGTCGGCGTGCTGCGCAACGGGCTCAATTTGATCTCGATGCCCTCCTCGGTGCAGGTCGCAAGCGTCGGCGTCCTCGTCATCGTTGCCCTCTTCCTCGACGGCCTGCGGAGCCGGGCATGACCGACATCACCAAGGACGCCCTGTCGCCGCCGCGCTCCTTCCTGTCCCAGGACGCCATTCAGCTGTTTTACCGCCTGCTCGCCGTATTCCTGATCTGCGCCGCGCTGGCGATGCTGAACGACTCGTTCCTCAGCCTCGGCAACATCCTCAACGTGCTGCGGCAAGCGAGCCTGACCTTCTTCATCGCCTCCGGCCTGACGCTGGTGGTGCTCACCGCCGGCCTTGATCTCTCCGTCGGCGCCAATGTCGCGCTGTCGGCTTGCGTCGCCGGAACCGTGATCCACACCACCGGATCGCCAACGCTTGGGATCCTGACGGGGCTTGCCTGCGGCGGCATCGTCGGGCTGCTCAACGGCGTCATGGTGACGGCGCTGCGCATCCCCTCCTTCATCGCCACCTACGGCATGCTCTGGGTGCTGAATGGCCTGACCTATTGGTACATGGCGGGCGAAACCCTCCATGGCTTCCCGGCCGGCTTCCGCCAGATCGGCAGCGGCTATCTGTTCGGCCTGCCGATCCCGGTCTATCTGCTGCTGGTGTTCCTCGGCATTGGAACGCTGTTTGCCCAGCGCACGATCTGGGGCCAGGAGATCTATGCGATCGGCGCCAATCCGGTCGCCGCGCGCCTCTCCGGCATCCCGGTCGCGCGGCGCCTGCTGCTCGTCTACGCCGTCTCCGGCACCATGGCGGGGCTTGCCTCGATCATCTTCCTGTCGCGGCTCAATTCCGCGGAGGCCGACATCGGCGAGAGCCTGACCTTGCCGGCAATCGCGGCCGTGCTGATCGGGGGCACCTCGCTGTTCGGCGGTGTCGGCACCGTGTTCGGCACTTTCATCGGCGCACTGATCCTGACGCTGGTGCTGAATGGCATGAACCTGTTGTCGGTCAGCGCCAACTGGCAACCGCTCGTCACCGGCATCATCGTCATTCTCGCGGTCTGGCTCGACATGAAGACCCGACGCCGGACGTAAGGAATTTTCAAGCAATCCAACAAACCAAAATGAGGGATGGAGATCACATGAAACAAAAAATGGGCTATATTGCACTGCCGCTGCTGATGGCCGCCGCATTCACCACGCAAGCCCGCGCGGACGGCGAGACCATCGCCGTGTTCACGAAAAATCAGACCAACCCGTTCTTCCAGACGGTTCGGGTCGGCGCTGACAACATGGCCAAGACGCTCAACGCCAAGACGCTGCAATACATCCCAACCAAGCCCGACTCCATTCCGGAGCAGCTCAGCCAGATCGAAGACGTCGTGGTGAAGAAGCCGAGCGCGATCGTCTTCACGCCCGTCGACTACAAGGCGATGGTGCCCGGGGTCGAGAAAATCAACGACGCAAAAATCCCCGTCGTCAACATCACCGACCGCTCCGCCGGCGGCAAATTCCTCTCCTTCATCGGCGCCGACGATTACAGCCTGGGGCTCGAGACCGCGCGCTTCCTGCTCAAGACCTTGGGCGGCAAAGGCAACATCGTCATCATCGAGGGCGTCAAGGGCTCGCTCACCAATGTCGACCGTGTCCGCGGCTTCAACGACGCGCTGAAGGAGAACGCGGGCGCCAAGCTGCTGGCCTCGCAGCCAGGCAACTATCAGCGGCTCCAGGCACTTCAGGTCATGGAAAACCTGATGCAGTCGAATTCGCAGATCGACGGCGTGCTCGCCGCCAACGACGCCATGGCGGTCGGCGCGATCGAGGCGCTCGACGGCGCCAACCGGAAAGCCCAGGTGATCGGCATCAACGGCACCAAGGAAGCCATCGACGCCATCAAATCCGGCAAGCTGCTCGCGAGCGGCGACTACAACGGCTTTGCGCAAGGCTGCCTCGGCACCATGATGGCAATCCGCGCCCTGCGCGAACAGCCCGTGATCGCCGAGATCGTGCTGAAGCCGACCGTCATCACCAAAGACAATTACCAGCCCTTCGACCAGCCGCTCGAGCAGCGCACCTGCCCGACCTTCGAGGAAGCCAGCAAGCTCGGCGCGAAGTAGACGCGCCAGTCCTGATCAAGCATCGGGACGGCTGAAACGACAGCCGTCCCCAAAAAATCCCGGAGACATCATGCTGTTTGCCATCCATGCTCTCGACCGCACCGGTGCACTGCCGACGCGGCTTGCCAATTACGATGCCCACAAGGCGTTCCTCGGCGATCCCTCGCGCTTCGGCATCAAGATCGTCATGTCGGGACCGCTGGTGGCCGATGACGGCGCAACGATGATCGGCAGCCTGTTTCTGATCGAAGCGCCCGGCCGCGCCGAGGTCGAGGCCTTCAACCGCGCCGACCCCTTCGCGGCGGCCGGCATCTGGGAGATGGTCACGATCACGGGGTTCTTGCGCCGGCAGGGCTGACGCACGGGACCGACGCGAAAAACCCCAGTGCTTGGAGACACTGGGGCGTTTCAACGAAAATGAATTGGTAAGGCAATGACGCCTTCGTAGCAGCTCGCTCAGAGACAGTATGTGAACTGGTTCACATACTCGCAGTGGCAGCACAGGACTATTTGTCACACCCAGGGCGGTATTGAGCTTAGCTCCGCCGCCGCGGCTTCCTCGGAAACAGGCGATCGCGGATGTAGCGCGAGGTCGCGGTCAGGCGGATGCCGCGAGGCTTCTGCCAGGCAGCGCGGTCGATTTCCTTCTTGTCGCCGATCGCAAGCCTGCCTTTGGCGCCCTTGGCAATGAAGATGGCGTCGCTCATCTTCCGGCCGGAACGCTTGTTCCTGGCCGTCACTTCCTTCCAGAGGCTGATCCTGCCGAGCTTCAGCTTGGGCAATTCCTCCTTGATCTCGCGGCGCAGGCAGTCCTTGTCGGACTCGCGCGCGCGCTTGCGGCCGCCCGGGAACATCCACAGGCCGTCCGATCGCCGCCTGACCAACAGAACCTTGCCGCGCTTCGCGGCAACCAGCTTGGAAGACTTCGCCATTGCTGCCGTAATCGAGAACAGAATCGGGCCATGGTAACTTGTCTATTTCATTAGACAAGTTCGAGGCCGCTCCGGTTACCGTCGCTGCCCGCAATTGTCCACACGCGTGCGAGGTGCGGCAGATGTCACTCAAGCCCCTCAGGGCCTGCAGCGCTAACGAACCTCGTCGGCTGGCGGCAGTGCATTCCGCTTCACCGCCTCCGTCCGGTCCTCCGTCCGGATCCACGCCGCCGCCATCTCCCACGCCACCGACAGGATGATCGGTCCGATGAACAGGCCGACGATACCATGGGCGAGCGTGCCGCCGATCACACCGACAAAGATCACGATCGTCGGCGTGTTGAGACCGCGTCCCATCACGAGCGGCTTCAACATGGTGTCGAGGAAACCGACAACGACAAGGAACACGGTGAGCACCAGCGCCGTGGTGACGTCCTTGGCGGTCCAGATCCAGATGATCACCGGCAGCAGCACCAGGAACGCGCCGATCTGCACGATCGACAGCAACAGCACGATGAAGGCGAGCAGGCCGGCGCTCGGCACGGCCGCAAGCTTGAAGCCGATGCCGGCAAGCAGCGCCTGCACGATGGCGACGCCGATCACGCCCTGCGCCACCGCGCGGATGGTGGCGCCGCCGAGCTCGAGAAAATGCTCGCCCTGCTCGGGCACGATGCGCGTCAGGAAGGCGCGCCCGGCCGCAACCAGCCGGGGCCCGTGCGGAAACAGGAAGCCGGCGACAAACACCGAGACCAGAAACTGGAGTGTTCCGAGGCTGGCATCGCCTGCGAGCGACAACAGCGGTCCCGCCAGCGGCTGAAGATAGGGCGCGACCTCGCGCAGCACCGCGCGGATGTTGTTGTAGGCCTGATCCCACAGCTCGAACAACGTCGGACCGATCAACGGCCATGACTTGATCGCCTCCGGCGCCGCCTGAAGCGCGAGGTCACCTGTGCTCAGCTGATGGGCCAGCTCCCTGCCCCCGTCCACGGCACTCACGCCGAGCCATGTCGCCGGGCCGAGGACGATGCCGAGCGTGATCAGGGTCAGGATGGCGGCCGCGGTCTTGGGCCGGCCGCCGAGGATTTTGGCGACCCAGCTGAAAGCCGGATAGAACGCCACCGCAAGCACGGCGCTCCAGGCCAGGATCGGCACGAACGGCCGGATGATGAGGAATGTCCAGATGATCAGCAGCGCCAACAGGCCGAGCCGGATCACAAGCTGTATGACGTCCTCGCCCGTCAGGAGCTGACGCAGACTTTTCACAGGCACGGCTTTCCTTGCGGCATCGACGCGGGTTCCGGCACTTGCGCGGGGTAGCGTTATTGCCAGCAACGAGCCGGGCGTCAAGACGACCGGGACTATGGCCGGTCCCCGGGGGCCGGCCGCGTCGAGATAGAGCCGCTATGCGAAGCCGGCCCGGGCGCCGGCCTAGAAGTGATAGTTCACACCCACCGTGCCGGTCTGGATGTTCAGCTTCACATTCGCCGGCGTCGCCACCAGATTGCCTGTCGTCACCGGCAGTTCGTTGATCGCGCTGAAGCCCATATAGTTGTACTCGGCCTTCACCGACCAGTTCGGCATGAACATCCATTCGACACCGCCGCCGGCAAGCCAGCCGGTACGGTTGAACGCGCCTGCGGCGGAGCCTGCAAACGCGCCCGCAAGGCCATTATTGGCGTAGTATTTGTCGCGGGTGAAGGCCGCGCCGCCTTTGGCGTAGAGCAGCACATAGTCGAAGGCGACGCCGAAGCGGCCAGCCACCGTGGCGATGTAGTCGTTCTTCAGCGAGAAGGTGAAGCCGGCGCCGCCGCCGAACGGACTGTTGCTGTTGAGCGTGACACTGGACCAGGCGCCCGTGCCCTCAAGGCCCACCACGAAATTGCTGATCTGGTAGTTCCCGCCGATCTGGCCGCCGACCACGCCGCCGCTGGCGGTCACCGAACTCCAGCCGGCCGCCGGGTTGGTCGGGTCCATGCCGCTCCACTTGCTCCAAGCGCCGCCGCCATGGGCACCGATATAGAAGCCGGTCCAGGTGAAGATCGGCGCCGGCGCAATCGGCGCCTTCACCACCGGCGCGGGCTCAATGATGTCGGCCGCAAAGGCCGGCGTTGCCAGCGACAACAGCGCAGCCGTCAAAATCAGTTTCTTCCCCATGACACACCCCCTTTACACGCCTCCCGACCGAGGCGATGGCGATGAAATCTAGCTGTCCGATCAAGGGCGCGCTTGGACCGACCGGCGGTGTGATTTGGACTGACGGGCGCTCCGCGTGCCGGGAAAACCTTGCAAGGCCGGCGACCGGAGCCGGGGTTTGGCTAACGGCGATTAACCGGATTTCCGACGGCCGGTTTACGTCGATGCAAAGGCTCGCACCTACGCTTTGTCTCAAGGTCACAAAAAACAATTGTGGTGCAATGGCCAACAGCATCTGGACGATCGAAGAATTCACCTGCCCCGGTTGCAGCATGAACTACACCGCGACACGGGAGGAGCACGCCGAGCCGCACGCCGGCAGCTTCAAATGCAGTATCTGTAGCGGCGAGGTGCACAGCTGGTCCGGCAAGCATCATTTCTTCGGCTGGCAGGCGGTGAAGACAAAGCCGGCCGTGTTTGGACGACGCTGGGCGGGCGTGGGGTGGTAGGCTGAGGCGACCCAAGTGGCGCAAGAGGAAATTAAGATCAAGGGAGTTCTGAAACTCTTCAGTTCCCAACCAGCAACGTCTCAGCGCAATGCGCCTCCGCTGCCCCGCCAAGCCATGCGCAGTCGCGAAGAGCTCGCCCCGCTTGCAGTGCAGATCTCAGCGAATACCGATCTCATGACGAGATTTCGGAAGACGATGGGGTGCGGTGTTGATGAGCGCGCGCGAGAGATGATAGATGAAGTCAGGAGTTACGCCTGCACGATCGATCCTGAGGTGACCTGCGTCGAAGGCGCCCGGCTGGTCCTCTTGCTTATGGCTATCGTCGAGAACGATCGCACGTAGCCGCGTAGATCGTAGCCCGGGTGAGCGAAGCTATACCCTGGACAATGGTTGCTGGAAGACCCGGATGTCGCTTCGCTCATCCGGGCTACGAATTGTCTTTGACGCCGGTAGTTCGTCGGGCAAACCGCTTCGCGCAAAATTCCCACCGCGCCTGTCAATCCTCCCCTGCAAATATATTCTACTTTACCGAAATTCGGATTTATCGTACAGACAAAACACCCTGGCCCGAGACAAGGGGCGGATCGCGATCGTCACGAACCGCGGGCCGGGAGCGATGGACGCGACGGCGTCGGGCGCGAGGAGCTTTGCAGGGCGGGATTTCCCGTGAGCAATGCCCTCGCGCGGACGACACGACGCTGACAGCGTCTTCGCATGGCTTCGGGCGTGAGCACACGCCAGCTCTCGGAGTCCCAGCGAAGGCGTGCGCGGACGGCGAAGTCGTGTGGTCCTGACGCCCGGAGTCTGTGCGTCAAGTCTTGTGGTGATGTGTGGCGCCCGACCGGGCGCGCGCATCAGCCATCCGCAAGGCGACGGGGGCAATAGTGCATCGCTCCCCGGGGAGAGCGCGAAGTAAGCCGTAAACCATTGCTCAGGGAAGGCCGGGCGATTGGCTGACCTGTGGTCCAACCCGTGTGCATTTTTTCCAGCGCACGGATCTCGGGTGCCAGCCGGCGCCCGGCCTTCCCTGCGCCCTTGTTTCGATGAGGGCGATGCGAGGAAGCAAAGCTCGGGTGGACACGCCGCGAGAAGGCGTAAGTGCGTCTGCGATTTGAGAGAATGAGCGACATAGCGCCCCACACTCCGTCATTGCGAGCGGAGCGAAGCAATCCAGACTGCCGCCGCGGAGGGATTCTGGATTGCTTCGCCCCGCTCGCAATGACGAGCTCGCTGAAGCAGCGGCGCCCAACACCCTCCCGGCGCATGCAAACCCAACTCCCGATCAATGCCATCTGCGAAAACCGCGACTTCTGCTATGCCGCGACACCGGATAAACTCCCCCTCCCCGCAACTGAAGCCGACATGCCAATGACCGCTCCTTTCGTTTCCCAGATCGCCCTCTATCGCAATTGGCTCGCCGCGCATCGCGGCCTCACCTTCGCGAATTACGAGGACATGCGGCAATGGTCGGTGCGCGATCTCGACGGATTCTGGCGCAGCATCTGGGACTATTACGATCTGCAATCGCCGAGGCCGTTTGCGGCCGTCATCACCGAGCGCAAGATGCCCGGCGCGGTCTGGTTTCCCGGCGCGCAGGTCAACTACGCACGCCAAGTGTTTCGGCATGTTGAGGCGGCCGAGGCCGTGGGCCTGCCCGCGATCGTCAGCGGCGGCGAGGACGGGAAACTGACCGAGACGAGCTGGCCGGAGCTGCGGCGCAAGGCCGCCGCGCTCGCGCTGCATCTGAAGGACAAGGGCATCAAGCCCGGCGACCGCGTCGCGGCCTATCTGCCCAACATCCCCGAGACCATCATCGCATTCCTGGCGGCTGCCAGCATCGGCGCAGTCTGGAGCGTCTGCGCGCCCGACATGGCCGCGCCAGCCGTGATCGACCGTTTCAAGCAGATCGAACCAAAGGTGCTGATCGCTTGCGACGCCGTCACCTATGCCGGCCGGCAGCATGATCGGCGCGACGTTCTCAAGGAGCTCCGGCGGTCGTTGCCGACGGTCGAGCATGTCATTCTGCACAGCGACTGTGGCGCGGTCGCAGCGCCGGACGCCCTGCTCTCCGATATTGTCGCAACGACAGGTGCCGCGATCGACGCGTTCGAGCCGATCTGGCTGCCGTTCGATCATCCGCTCTGGATCGTCTATTCCAGCGGCACCACGGGCCTGCCCAAGCCGATCGTGCACGGCCATGGCGGCATCGTCATCGTCGTGCTGGCGTTGCTCGGCCTGCACAACGACCTCGGCTGCTCCTATCATCCAAACTCATTCGGCGAACGCTATCACTGGTACAGCTCGACCGGCTGGATCATGTGGAATTCGCAGGTCGGCGGCCTGCTCAGCGGCACCACCTGCTGCATCTTCGACGGCAGTCCGGGCGGTGCAAAGGACAAGCCGGACTGGACCACGTCGTGGCGCTTCGTGGCCCAATCGAAATCGACCTTCTTCGGCGCCGGCGCGGCGTTCTTCGCCAATTGCGCCAAGGCCGAAGTGGATCTCACTACCGCCGGCGATCTTGCGCAGCTGCGATGCCTCGGTTCGACCGGCTCCCCGCTCAGCGCCGACACACAGGCCTGGTTCAATGAGCGCTTCGCTGGCTTGTCGAAGACCAACGGCAGCAAGGCGCAGGCCGACATCTGGTGGGCGAACATCTCCGGCGGCACCGATTTCGCCGGCGCCTTCATCGGCGGCAACCGCGAACTCCCGCAGACGCCGGGCGCGATGCAGTGCCGGCTGCTGGGAGCCGCCGTCGAAGCCTTCAGCGAACAGGGCCGCGCTGTCATCGACGAGGTCGGCGAGCTCGTCTGCACCGAGCCGATGCCGTCGATGCCGCTCTATTTCTGGAACGACAAGGGCGAGGTGCGCTATCGCGCCAGCTATTTCGAGACCTATCCGGACAATTTCGACGGCAGCGGCCGCGGGCCGGTGTGGCGGCACGGCGACTGGCTCAAGGTCAATCCGGACGGCTCCTGCGTGATCTATGGCCGCAGCGATGCGACGATCAACCGGCACGGCCTGCGCATGGGCACGAGCGAGCTCTATTCGGCGATCGAAGCCTTGCCGGAGGTGCTCGATAGCCTCGTCGTCGACCTCGAATATCTCGGCCGCGACAGCTACATGCCGCTGTTCGTCGTGTTGCGCGATGGCGTCGCGTTCGATGGCGCGATGAAAGCGAAGATCAACAAGGCGATCGAGGCCGGTCTGTCACGCCGCTTCCTGCCGAACGAGATATTTGCCGTTGCCGAGATCCCGCGCACATTGTCCGGCAAGAAGCAGGAGCTGCCGATCAAGAAACTCCTGCTCGGCCAGCCCGTGGAGAAGGTCATCAACAAGGAGGCGATGGCCAATCCCGCCTGCCTCGACTGGTATCTCGCCTTCGCGCGCGACTATCTCGCCAGAACTGCGGCGTGAAAGACCGCGGCGTGAACTAGCCGCCGCCGAAATTGGACGGGTCGAGATTCCTGTTCTCCGACGGCGGGATCGGCGGGCGGCCGGGAAACTTGTACCAGCCGGGCGGCACGGGCGCGTCCTCGGCCGGACGGACGACGACGGGATGACGTGGGTGGGCGCGACCAGCCGGCGCGGCGGCTGCCGGCGCACACGCTGAAATCAAGAGGACCAAGACCAGAATAGACCGCATCGCAGGAGCTCCAGACGTCCACCTGCCCTCTCATATGGTTCGGGAACTGGCCTCGCCTACGCGCCTGCGGCGTCACATTCGGTCACATCAATGGCATCACGGGCGCCGCGGGGCGTCCGAGATTCAACCCAATTGCACCATCGGCATTTGCACTCCGTTCACCGATCGCCGCTAGATCGGAAAGGACCTCGATCAGCAAGTGCCAGAGATGCCCGACCTCAACGCCGTCCTCACCAGGCTGAACGACCGCCTGCTCCGCCTCGAGGGCGAGCTGTTCGTGCTGCGCTCGCTGGCGCGCGCGACACTGACGGCCGGCGACGATCACGCCACGCGGATGCGCAAGCTGGTCGAGGCTGCCAAGATCGCGCTCGAGGACGAAGCCAAGCGTCAGCTCGACAAGCCGACCCGCAAATATGTCGATGCGGCAACCGCGCTGGTGGAGGAGCTCCTGGTCGAACCAACCCCGGCGCGGCCACTGTTCACCGTCATCGACGGCGGCAAGCGCGACTGAGCCCGTCAGAGAGGTCGGGTCGCTGCGAGATCGGCCGCATCCGCCTTCAGCCGGCTCAGCCCTGCCTCGATGATCGCGATCTCCTCATCGATCTGGCCGATCGGCAGGCTGAAATCATAACCGGATTTGCTCTTCAGATCGACCGCGAGGCGCTGTCTGTGCATCATCAGCTGGTCAAGGCCACGGCGGTTCTTCAACCGCACATAGGTGTCGACGATCTGCTCAATCGCGCTCGGCATGAAATCGGTCCCGGCAAAAAGGCCCGCGCAGCGCGCCCGCGCCGGCAGGACGTTTTTGGTGTCGCGGTACGCAATACTAATCCGCGACGGATTCGTCGATACGACAGCCAGGTTGAGAACGTATTACCGTCAGATGATTTCTCGACACGCGGCACGAAAAAGCCGCTGGCGAGTAGGCCAGCGGCCAAAGCCGGGTTCGAAAACGGATGCGGAATCAAATGTCACCAGCCCCGGTAGGGCTGAATTCTAACGGCGAGGCGGATTCCGTCTGTCCAAAATGAACCACAGGAACCGGCGCCTCGACGATTTGCCGTCGGTGGTGCCCTGCGGCAACGCTAGCCCGTCACGCAAAAATACGTCCGCGGCAGCCTGCGGTAGGCGCTGTAGCGGTAATACGGCCTGTAGGCGTAGCCGCGGTAGAGCGCCGGCGGCTCCTCGCCGTAATAGGCGTCGTGATAGAAATTGGTGACGGGCCCCTGGGTGCAGCGATAATTGTCCCAGGTCGGACCGATAAAGGGCGCCACCCCGACCTCGGGCGGCACCGCCGGGTACGGCGGCCCGCCGGCATGAGCGGGCGCTGTCGCGATCAATCCGGCGAGAAGGATCAGCCACACGCTTCGCATTCGCCCGCTCCGAGCTGGTGGAATACACGCATGGAAGCACCGGAGCGGGCGGCTGCGCAACCGCGGAGTTCATTGCCCCTTGGGCCCCGCGCATTGTTGATAACCGGCGCAAACGCGCCGCGGGTGGTGACAGGGCGGCCTGACGTGTTATCGGGGAACGACGCAGTTGCGAGACGGATCAGACAGCCATGCGCATTACCCTCGTCGGCTCCCGCCATTTCGGCGTGACCACCCTGAACATGCTCCGGGAGCATGGCGTCTCGATCGTGCGGGTCGTTGTGACCGACGCCGAGGATCGCCTGGCCACGACCGCGAAGGCGGCCGGCATTGAGGTGGCGGTCCAGGCCGATCCGAAGCTGGTGGTCGCCTCCGAGATCGCCCCTGACACCGACCTGATCATCACGGCGCATAGCCACGCCCGGATCGGCAAGGACGCGCTGGCTGCCGCGAAGCTCGGCGGGATCGGCTATCACCCTTCGCTGCTGCCCCGTCACCGCGGCAAGGCCGCCGTGGAATGGACCATCAAGGAAGGCGATCCGATCGCCGGTGGCACGATCTATCATCTGGCCGACCGCATGGACGCCGGCGCCATCGCCGCGCAGGACTGGTGCTTCGTCAGGAAGGGCGAGACGGCGCGGGAATTGTGGGAGCGTGCGCTGGCTCCGCTCGGCCTCAAATTGCTGGCCGATGTGATCGATTATGCCAGGGTCCACAAGGCACTGCCGGCCAAGATCCAGGACGAGCAGTTTGCGACCTCGGCGCCGAGTCTGTCCTGAGACTTTGCCCTGAGTCGCTCCGACGTTTACCCTTAACGTGAAGCGGCATTGATTTTGCTTCGAAAATTGGACCCGGAAACACAAATAAACCATTGTTTCCACAGGAACAATTCGATTTGGCATCGCACCAAATTTCCGTCACATTTCGTCTGAATAAGGGGCATCAATTCAGACATATTCAAGGACGGAATTCATGCGTTTTGGTCGCATTGCGGCGTTCTGTGCCGCTTCAGTTTTGATTGCTGCCCCCGCTTTCGCCCAGACCCCCTATGACGGCAACTGGCAGGTCACCATCGTCACCAAGAGCGGCACCTGCGAGCCGACCGCGAGCTCCTTGCTGACGGTTGCCGATGGCAAGATCACCGCGCCCGGCGCTAACGTTTCCGGCACCATCGGCAGCGGGGGACTTGTGAAAGTTTCGATCAATGGTGCATATGCCAACGGTCAACTCAGCGGCAACGCCGGATCGGGGAAGTGGAATGGAGCATCTGCAGGCATACCGTGCAGCGGGCGGTGGGAAGCATCGCGCCAATAAGCAATTCGGAACCAGCGTCCTCAACCGGCGGCTGCTGATGGCGGCCGCCGTTTTGTTTGTGGCATCTATCGCCAACTCTGAAAGCAAGGCCCAGTCCGGCCCCTTCGCGCCGATGGCAGGAAGCTGGAGCGGCGGCGGCACCGTGACGCTGGATGACGGCTCGACCGAGCGGATCCGCTGCCGGGCCAAATACACCCCGATCGGCCCCACCATGGAGATGTCGCTGACCTGCGCCAGCGACGCCTACAAGTTCAACCTCGGGGCCAATGTCCGGGCAGAAGGCAGCGCCATCACCGGCAGCTGGAGCGAGGCCAGCCGCAACATCTCTGGCTCCTTGCAGGGCCGCGGCAATGGCGGAAATTTCGAGGTGGTCGCCTCGACCGCCGGCTTCAACGCCAACATCGGGCTGAAGACGAGCGGCAGCAAGCAAACCGTCACGATCCGCGCGGACAGCCAGTTCCGCGGCGCCAACATTTCGCTGTCGAAATAAGACGACTGCACGGTGACACGACAATCGATCCGGCGTCCGCGCCGGATCGATTTTTTTATGTGCCCGGAACGAACGCCGTCACCTCGATCTCGACCTTGGCGCGGTCGTCCACGAGACCACCGATGTAGAGCAGCGTCGAGGGCGGAAAATTGCGCCCGAGCGTCTCCTTCCAGGCCGCGCCGATGCCGGCGCCCGCGGCCTCATACTCGCTGCGGCTGGTCAGATACCAGGTCAGGCGGACGATGTGCTCGGGACCGGCACCAGCCTCCGCGAGAAGCTTGATGATCCGCTTCAACGCGGTGGCAATTTGGGCTGCCATGTCAGGCGCGTAATTGCCGGTCTCGTCGCCGCCGGTCTGCCCGGCCAGCACGACCCAGCGGCCCGGCCCCTCTACCGCCACGCCATGTGAAAAGCCACGCGGTTTCGACCATTCGGCCGGCTGCAAGATACGCATGAGCGGATACCTCCCGATTTTCTCGTTGTTGGCCGAAGCCTTAGCACGCCGGCCCGCAACGCTGCACCCGCAGATTTGGCCGTTGCAAACCGCATTGATGTCGCCGATACCGGCCCTCCCTCAGGATTCAGATCTCCCGCCCCCTGCCCGATGAGCACGACACCGTCCAAAACGATGGCAGCATTCTGGATGGCCGGCTGGCTGTCGCTGACGCTGGTCATGGCGGTCGCTGGACGCGAGGCCGTGCGCGAGATGAACGTCTTCCAGGTGATGGAGGTGCGCTCGCTGCTCGGCCTCTGCATGCTCTATCCGATGATCCGGCGCGCCGGCGGCTTCGGAACCCTCAAGACCACCCGCCTGCCCCAGCACATCGCGCGCAACCTGATCCACTACGTCTCGCAACTCGGCTGGTTCTTTGCGCTGACGCTGATCCCGATCGGCCAGGTGGTGGCGATCGAGTTCACGATGCCGATCTGGACCGCGATCCTCGCCGCCAGCTTCCTGTCCGAGCGCATGACATCGTGGAAGATCGCCGCGATCGTGCTCGGCCTTGTCGGCGTGATCGTCATCGTGCGGCCCGCGACCGGTGAGATCAATCAGGGCCAGTTGATCGCACTCGGCGCGGCGATCGGCTTCGGCGTATCCATGGCCCTGGTCAAATCACTCACCCGCACCGAGAGCGCGCTGGCGGTTCTGTTCTGGATGCTGGTTGTGCAGTCGGTCGCAGGCTTTCTGCCGACGCTCTATGTCTGGGCCTGGCCACCCACTTATGTCTGGGGCTGGGTGGCCGTGATCTCGGTCTGCGGCACTTTCGCGCATTATTGCCTCGCCAGCGCGATGCGCTACGCCGACGCGACCGTCGTGGTTCCCATGGACTTCTTGCGGGTCCCACTGACCGCCACAGTCGGCTGGCTGCTGTATTCCGAGCGGCTCGACACCTGGACCGTGCTCGGCGCAGCGCTGATCCTGTTCGGCAACCTCCTGAATTTGAAGCCGGCCGTGCCGGTTCCCGCCCGCGCGCAGTGAACCGCGCGCTGCTTTCGCGCGACAAAACAGAGTGGTCGAGCGTGATTTGGATCACGTTGGAGGGGCATTCCATCGTGCACACTCGGCTACAAAGCAGCAGGTTGGGCGAACCGTCGTTTTGCTGGCGCGAGGTCGGACGTTTTCGTGTAAGTTCGCTGCCAATTTGTTGCCGTCCATTATTCGATTCTGTTGGGGATTACAGATGCGCACTCTTACCATCCTCGTCTCATTGATGTGCATGGCGCTGTCGGTCAGCGCCGCAAAGGCCGACCGCCGCGTCGCCTTCGTCGTCGGTAACGGCGCCTACAAGAACGTCGCGCAATTGCCGAACCCGCCGATCGACGCCAAGGCGATGGCGGCGACGCTGCGCAATGTCGGCTTCGAGGTGATCGAAGGCTCCAACCTCACCCGCGACCAGATGACGGAAAAGCTGCTGGACTTCGGCCGCAAGGCGCAGGGCTCCGATGTCGCGGTGTTCTATTATGCCGGCCACGGCATCGCCGTCGGCGGCAGCAACTATCTCTTGCCGGTTGACGCCGACATCAAATCGGAGATGGACGTCAAGCTGGGCGCCGCCATCAATATCGACCTGACGCTCGACCAGACCATGGGCGACGCCAAGGTCAAGCTGGTCTTCCTCGACGCCTGCCGCGACAATCCCTTCGCCGCCAAGATCAAGTCGAACTCGGCGACCCGCAGCGTCAACGTGCAGAGCGGTCTCGCCGAGATGAAGTCGGGCGAAGGCACGCTGATTGCGTTCGCCACCGGCCCGGGACAGACCGCGCTCGACGGCCAGGAGGGCAACAACAGCCCGTTTACCCGCGCGCTGATCGACAACATCACCAAGCCCGGTATCGAGATCCAGCAGGCGATGACGTCTGTGCGGGCCCAGGTCAATGAAGAGACCCACAAGGGCCAGCTTCCCTGGGGCCACACCAACCTGATCGGCGCCGTCTATCTCAACCCGGCGCAGCAGACCCAGCAGGTCGCCAACGCCGCACCGACCACGTCGAGCAGCACGCCGACGGCTGCCGCCGCCAGCAGCTCCGACGGTGTCGAGCTCGAATACTGGCGCTCGGTGAAGGAGACCAACAAGCCGGAAGAGCTTAACGCCTACCTCTCGGCCTATCCGAACGGCCAGTTCAAGGCGCTTGCCTTGGCGCGTATTGCCGCGATCCAGAATGGACCGTCGACCACAACCCGCAACCTCAATGCCGGCGTCGACCCCGCGACCTTCACCGATGACGCCAGCCAGCTCACCGAGGACCAGATCGGCCTCGACAAGGGTCAGCGCCGCGACGTGCAGCGCCGCCTGAACGGCCTCGGCTTCGACACCAAGGTCACCGGCGCATTCACCGACGACACCCGCACCGTGCTGAAGCGTTGGCAGGCCGCCCGCGGTTATCCGTCGACGGGCTTCCTCAACAGGCTCCAGCACAAGGCCCTGCTCTCCGAGATCGTCGCCTCGACCTCGCCGAGCGCCAGCGACGACAGCGCGAAGCCGGCCCGGCGCGCCAGCGCGCCATCCAGTGGTGGCGGTGGCGGTGGCGGCGGTCATCGTGGCGGCGGCGATCCCGGCGCGGCCTTCATGGGCGGAGTCGTCGGCGGAATGATGGGCGGCATGTTCCGCCGCTGAGCCCGCAAAGCCTAACTCCCAATCAAAAAGCCCGGCTCGCGCCGGGCTTTTTCGCGCTAGTAATCCTGGGTGAACCAGGGCACGAGCGTTCGGATCCGTGGCATTGCCTGCGTCGTAATGCTCGTTCGCGCCATCTCGGCGATGCGCGGCGCCAGGGACGAGAGATCTCCACGGCGGGTCACCAGCAGCAGCTCACGAAAAAATCCCGGGCCCGGCAGAGGGAGAGCACTGACTTGAGCAGCATGAGCGAGCCCCTGCAACAGACACAGCGGCGTCGTGATCGCCACGCCCATGCCGGTAGCCACCATGGCGACCAAGCTGTCCGAGGTGTCAAATTCAAAGGCCCGTGGCGGGCGAATGCCCAAGCGGCTCAGATGGCGCTCGATCTGAGCGCCGACGTAAGAGCGCTCGCTATGCCGGACCAGGCGATGCCGGGCGAGGATGTCCCGCAAATCGAGGCCGGCAAATTCGGCTTCCAATCCGCGTGGCACCACGAGCAGATAAGGCTCGCGGTAGAATGGGAAACGCTCGACATCGTACAGATCCTCCATCGCATCGCATGTGATCGCCGCATCGATCATGCGACGCACCAACGCCTCCGCATGCGAATGAGCAAGACCCGACCACGCAGACAGGCTTAGCGCGATCGACCCCGTCATGAGCTCCTTGACGAGGTGTGCGCCGACCGTGCCAGCATAGGAATCGACGAGGCCGAGTCTCAGGTCAACGCGTTCAGACTGTTCGGCCGCGGCCCGGAGCGTGCTCAGCAGCGCATCAAAGTTACGGTTTAGATCGAGAACGCGGCCTGCAAGGATGCGCCCCGCCCGGGTCGGCACCAGCGGCCTCCGGCTACGGTCGAAGAATGCGACGCCGACCGAGGCTTCGGCACGTCGCACCGCCTGAGACACCGCGGATTGCGTCATCCCGAATTGGCGCGACGCTTCGAGCATACTGCCCGAGTCCGCGACGGCGGCGACAATCTGCAAGCTTCGCAGGTCTGGAATGGAAGACGTCATGTCATGAATTAAGCAGAACTTATACTGGTGTGCAAATTTGCTTAATTACATGAATTATCCTTGTCTCAGAGCTGATTTGAAAGGCAAGCTCAGCGTCATCTTAATAATTGAGCAGCTTCACGTCATGAGCGAACGAGCGGACATTGTGGTGATCGGCCTCGGTGCCATGGGCAGCGCGGCTCTCTACCAATTGGCCAAGCGAGGGGTAAAGGCGGTCGGCATCGATCGGTTTGCGCCTCCCCACGTGATGGGGTCCAGCCACGGTGAAACCCGCATCACACGGCAGGCCGTCGGTGAGGGCCGCGATTACGTTCCCCTGGTCCTGGATACGCATCGGATCTGGCGCGAACTCGAAGCCGAGACCTCTGACCAGCTCCTGAACCCCTGTGGCCTCGTCGTCATGGCGCCCGGCGTTGGCGAGACGTCGCACCACGGCAAGCCGGATTTCGTCGCACGTTCGATTGGGGCAGCGCGTGACTTCGGCATCGCGCATGAAGTGATCGACGGGCGCGAGGTGGCGCATCGCTTTCCGCAGTTCTTGAACCTTCAGGGCAACGAGAAGACCTATTACGAGCCCGGCGGCGGATACGTTTTTCCGGAGCGCTGCGTCACGGCGCAACTGACGCGCGCGAAGCAGCTCGGTGCGGTGATCCGCACGGGCGTCGAGGTCCTCTCGATCGCGCAGACAGGGTCCGTCGTTCGGGTGGAGACGTCCTCAGGTCACTTCGAAGCGGACCAGGTGGTCGTATCGGCAGGCGCCTGGAATGCTCACCTGCTGGGCGCGCCGTTCGACCGTGTACTCACGGTCAAACGTCAGGTGCTCCATTGGTACGAGCTCGAGGACACGAGCGCGTATCACGCAAACGCCCCGGTGTTCATCTGGATGCATGGCGCGACGGATGTCGACTACCTCTACGGCTTCCCGCCCCTGCCAGGCGATCGTAGCCTCAAGGTGGCGACCGAGCAGTATGAAACCAGCACAACGGCCGATACCGTCGATCGCACCGTCGATCCGGCGGAGTCGGCCAAGATGTACCGGGACCACGTCAAAGGGCGGCTCGCAGGCGCCACGCCACGCGTCGCGCGGACGGCCGCCTGTCTCTACACGGTGACACCCGATCGGGGCTTCATCATCGACCGGCATCCCGACCAGGATAGAGTCTTTGTCGTCTCGGCGTGCTCCGGTCACGGCTTCAAGCACTCAGCCGGTATCGGCAACGTCGTGGCCGAGAAGATGGTCGATGGTCGAAGCTCGATCGACCTCGCCCCTTTCTCCGTGTCCCGTTTTTTGTGACCTTTGGCACGAACTTTGTACTACGAAAAGAGTGCGCGCCGGTCGCGTCGTGTTTCAATCCCTGGAGGTGTCATCCGATGAGAAATATGCTCCGGTCCATGATGACAGGTGCCACGGTGCTGCTGATGCTCGGCAGCGCTCAAGCGGCTGATGGCGTCGATGCCATCAAGCAGCGCGGCACGTTGAACGTCGGCGTCAAGGCAGACTACAAGCCTTTTGGATACCGCGATCCCAGCGGAAATGTCGTCGGCATCGAGCCGTATCTCGCCGCCGATATTGCCAAGCGCCTCGGCGTCAAGCTCGAGCTCGTTCCAGTCGGGGCTTCGAACAGAATTGAGTTTCTTCAGCAGGGAAAAATCGATCTGCTGATCGCGACCATGTCAGATAGGCCCGAACGTCGCCGCGTCGTTCAGGCCATCGAACCCCTGTATTATTCGGACTATGTGAACATCCTTCTCAACAAGAAGGCCGGCATCAAGGATTGGGCCGACCTCAAGGGAAAACCCGTATGTGCGACGTCAGGCGCCTGGTACAACAAGGACGTTGCCAAATCCTACGGCCCCGAAATCGTTGCATTTGACGGTTCGGAGAAGCCTCTGTTTGCCATGAAGCAGGGCAACTGCATCGGCTATGTTTATGATCAGACCTTCCTGCAAGGCAAGCTGCTCGAAGATGAGTGGAAAGCGGACTACGACCTTCCCCTGAAAGGTGTTCTGCCTTCGCCATGGATGATCGCCGTCGCGCTCGAGAACACCAGTCTTCAGAAGCTGCTCGAAGATACGACAAAAGATTGGATGAAGACGGGTTTCATCGTGGAAGCCGAAAAGAAGTGGGGCATTACGCCGACGGAATATTCTCTCTCCATGCACGAGCAATACAAGGACAAATAGACGCACGAAGCGGAGCGCCGGATTCATCTCGTGCTCCGAACAGGTCAAGCCCATGCACTGATCCGGGGTGATTGCCTCAACAATTCGGTGTCACGCAAAATGCAGGCAATCGGCAACTGGTTTCAGCATCTCTATGAAACGACGGGGCTGAATTTCTCCGTATTCTACGACGCGTACGACTGGGATCGTTATCTCAACGGGCTCAAGATGACGCTGTTTCTCAGCGTCACGACCATCGTGCTGAGCTTGATCATCGGCGCGGCCGGAGCCTTGATGCAGGGTAGTCCGTCCAGATTGTTGCGGCTGGCCGTCAATGCTTTCGTGGTGGTGTTCCGCAACACACCGCCACTGGTCCAGATCTTCTTTTTCTATTTCGGCCTCGGCACGATGCTTCCCGCTGTCGAGGCGGCGGGCATGCGCGTTCCATTGCTGAGCAACGTTCAGTGGGCGATCATTTCGCTGTCACTGTTTGCGGCTGCCTTCAACGTGGAGATCTTCCGCTCAGGCATCGAGGCCGTCCCGAGCACGACGATCGAGGCCGCGGAAGCGCTCGGATACACGCGTCTCAAGGCCTACACCCATATCGTCCTTCCGCTGGCCATTCGCGTCTGCCTTCCCGCACTGAACAACAACCTCGTCAACCTGCTCAAGACGACCACGCTTGCCTACGCGATCGCCGTTCCCGAAACGCTGTATGCGGTCAAGCAGATCTGGTCGGAGTCGCAGAATGTTTTCGAGATGATGATCCTGTTGCTCGCGACCTACGGCATCCTCGTCGGTGTCCTCGTCTGGCTGATGCATCGCTGGGAGCGGGCGATGCGCATCCCGGGGTACGGACGATGAAACCCGCCGAGCCCGTACACGGCTTTGCCGTCCTCCTGCCGTATCGTCTCGTGCCGACCCGGATGTCCGTTCGGATCAGCCCGCTGTCCGCTGCGATCATCTGTTTCTGCGCCATCATGGCTGTGTCCACGGCGTGGGCGCAGACTACGCCAACGATGCTGTCACCGCTCCAGATCATCTTGAAGTGGTCACCACTCCTGCTGCGCGGGTTCGCCTTCAATATCCTGATCTCCTTGCTGGCCATGCTGCTGGGTACCGTCGCCGGACTTGGCCTGGGCCTGGCCTTGTTGTCGGAGTTCCGGCCGCTCGCCAGCGTCAGCTGGCTCGTGACTCAATTCTTTCGCAACGCGCCCTGGCTGGTGTTGTTGTTCTTCGTGATGTTTCTGGTGCCCTTCCAGATCACCATCTTCAAGACAACCATCCCCTTGCCGGACTGGGTCAAGGCCACGGTGGGCTTCGCCCTGCCCGTCATGGCGAATGTCGCCGAGGTCGTGCGCGGGGCCGTGCGTTCCGTCCCGTCGACGCAATGGGAAGCGGCGGAGTCGCTATCATTCACGCGGCGCCAGATGATGTGGCTGATCATACTGCCGCAATGCATTAAGAGAATGCTGCCGCCCTGGATGAACATCTATGCTCTTGTCGCCATGGCGACGGTGCTCGCGTCGATCGTGGGCGTCTCGGAAATGCTCACCCTGACGGCGCAGGTGCACGCCGCCGAAGGCGGCAGACCAGAACTGTTTGCGCCGCTCTACGGCTTCGCCCTGCTGTGCTTCTTTCTCTACTGCTATCCGATCAACCTTTGGACGGCTCGCCTCGAGCGTCGGTTCCGCATACGCTGAAGGAGCAGAGCATGGCTGCGAGCTGGACCCCGGATCAGCCCATCGTTCAATGCGTCGACGTCAGAAAATCATTCGGGGCTTTGGAGGTTCTGAAAGGCATCAGCCTGTCGGTCAAGAAGGGCGAGGTGATTTGCATCATCGGCCCCTCGGGATCAGGAAAGTCCACCCTGATCCGCTGCATCAATGCGCTCCAGCCGATCTCGTCCGGCAGCATTCAGATCGAAGGCATCGAAGTCACTGCCCCCAAGCTCGACAAGTTGGCGCTGCGCCGCAAGGTCGGGATGGTATTTCAGCAGTACAATCTTTTTCCGCACAAGACTGCGCTCCAGAATGTGATGATGGCGCCGATCCATGTTCTCCGCCAGAACCGCGCCGAGGTTGAAGTCCGAGCCCGAGCCTTGCTTGCGAAGGTGCGGCTCGCCGGGAAGGAGGACAGCTATCCCGGCGAGCTCTCCGGTGGACAGCAGCAGCGCGTGGCCATTGCCCGTTCGCTGGCGATGCGGCCGGATATCATGCTGTTCGATGAAGTCACGGCCGCGCTCGATCCGGAGACGGTCAAGGAGGTCCTGGTCACCATCCGCGAGCTTGCGGAGGACGGGATGACGTGCCTCCTCGTCACCCACGAAATGAACTTCGCGCGCGAGGTCGCCGATCACGTCTACTTCACCGATCGCGGTGTGATCGTCGAGCACGGGCCGCCGGAAACTCTGTTTACGGCGGCCAAAGACGAGCGAACGCAACGGTTTCTGTCGCAGGTCCTCTGAGCAAGTTGCGAGGATCCCGTCTAAAACTCGCTTCTGAGCGGGGTGGTTTTCTAACGCCCCCGATCCGGCGGTAGGAGCCTACTTCCCCGCCGCCTTGCGCAGCGCGTCGTTGATCCGGTCCTGCCAGCCGGGACCGCCCGCCTGGAAATGCTCCAGCACGTCCTGGTCGATCCGCAAGCTGACCTGCTCCTTGATCCCCGGCGCCACGTTCTGCTTCGGCGGAGCCTCAGCGGCCTTGGTCGTGACTTTCTTGAATGCGGCCTCGGCTTCGCTCCGCGCATCGCCCAATGTGCGCGGCCGCCTCGGTGGTTGGTCCGCCATCTGCTAGATTCCTTCAAACAGTGCGGTCGAAAGATAGCGCTCGGAGAAGGACGGCACCACAGCGAGGATGGTTTTTCCTGCCGCTTCCGGGCGCTTGCCGATCTGGAGGGCGGCTGCGATCGCGGCGCCCGAGGAGATGCCGCCCGGGATGCCCTCATAGCGCGCCAACGCCCGCGAGGTCTCGATCGCCGTCGTCGAGTTGATCTTCACGATCTCGTCGATCACGGAGCGGTCGAGGATGTCAGGGACGAAACCGGCGCCGATGCCCTGGATCTTGTGCGGCGTGTGCTGACCGCCCGAAAGCACCGGGCTCTCCTCCGGCTCGACCGCCACCACCCGCAACGATGGTTTGCGCGGCTTGAGCACCTGGCCGACGCCGGTGATCGTGCCGCCGGTGCCGACGCCCGCCACAAAGAAGTCGATGTTGCCGCCGGTGTCGTTCCAGATCTCCTCCGCCGTGGTCCGGCGGTGCACCTCGGGATTGGCGAGGTTCTTGAACTGTTGCGGCATCACCGAGTTCGGCGTCGTCTTCAGCAGTTCTTCGGCCGCGGCAATCGCGCCCTTCATGCCTTGCGCTGCCGGCGTCAGCACCAGCTCGGCGCCAAGGAAAGCCAGCATCTTGCGCCGCTCGATCGACATCGACTCCGGCATCACCAGCTTCAACCGGTAGCCGCGCGAGGCGGCGACGAAGGCGAGCGCGATGCCGGTATTGCCGGAGGTCGGCTCGATCAGCACCGTGTCCGGCTTGATGATGCCGGCCTTCTCCATGGCGATGATCATGGCCGCACCGATGCGATCCTTCACGCTCGCGGCCGGATTGAAATATTCAAGTTTTGCCAAAATCGTCGCATTCACGCCGTGCATGCTCGGCAGCCGGCGCAAACGCACGATCGGCGTGTCGCCAAAAGCCTCGACGATCGAGTCATAGATCCGGCCGCGGCCGGCTTGGTGCGCTGCACCCTTCTCGGACGATGCGTCCATGATGAACTCCCTGTGGCGACAATTAGTGCTTCTGTCGCAGCCTTTGCGAAGTTAGAGACAGCCTGTGACGACACGCAAGCGACAATGCGGCACATGTTAAATACGCTGCATCGCAAAATCGCGTGAGGTTTAATTAGCAGAAAACCAACGCATTTGTGTTGCGACCTCGTCAACTGATTCTGCTTATGTTAGACTTAGGTCTCGAAAGCAGAGAGGTCACCACGATGTCAGCAGTCGCTGAAGTGTTGTCGACCGTAGTGCCGAAGCGCGATCCGCGTTGCAGCGAGTTGCCCACCTGTCCCGTCTGCGCCGACTCCATGGTCGCCGCCGAAGCTTCCGCCTATGTCTCGGACCACGTGATCAGCTATCTCTGGACCTGCGACACCTGTGGCTATGGCTTCGTGACCAAGCACGCCGTCAAGCAGCGTTTCATCTGCAACTGATTAGCGCGGGGCGATGTCGCCCCTCGCCCAGTCCTCGCGCGTACGCCGGTAGAACTCTTCGAATGTCCCGTGTGCGATCGCGTCCCTGATGCCCTGCATCAGGAACTGGTAGTAAGCGATATTGATCTCGGATAGCAGCATCGCCCCCAGCGTCTCGCCCGCCTTGACGAGATGGTGCAGGTAGGCGCGCGCATAAGCGTGCGTCGACGGCCATGAGCTCTCCTCGTCGAGGGGACGCGGATCATCGGCGTGGCGCGCGTTGCGCAGGTTCACCTGGCCGAAGCGGGTGAAGGCGACGCCATGCCGGCCATTGCGGGTCGGCATCACGCAGTCGAACATGTCGATGCCACGCTTCACCGCCTCGAGAATGTCATCGGGCGTGCCGACGCCCATCAGATAGCGCGGCCGGTCCGACGGCAGCGCCGGCGCGGTCTCGTCGATCATCGCCAGCATTACGGCCTGCGGCTCGCCGACGGCAAGGCCGCCGATCGCATAGCCGTGGAAGCCGATCTCGACCAGGCCTGCGGCACTTGCATGACGAAGCTGCGGGACGTCGCCGCCCTGCACGATGCCGAACAGCATGTAGCCGTCCGGCGCGCTTTCGAACGCGCGCTTGCTTCGTTCGGCCCAGCGCAGCGACAGGCGCATCGCGCGCTCGATGTCGTCGCGTTCGGCCGGCAGCCGCACGCATTCGTCCATCTGCATGGCGATGTCGGATCCGAGTAAGCGCTGCACCTCGATCGAGCGCTCGGGCGACAGTTCGACCTTGGCACCGTCGATATGCGAGCGGAAGGTGACGGCGTTCTCGGTGACCTTGCGCAAATCCGACAGCGACATCACCTGGAAGCCGCCGGAATCCGTGAGCATCGGCCCATTCCAGCCGGTGAACCTCTGCAAGCCCCCGAGCGCAGCGATGCGCTCCGCGCCGGGGCGCAGCATCAAATGGTAGGTGTTGCCGAGCACGATGTCAGCGCCGGCGTCGCGCACCTCGCGCCAGTGCATGCCCTTCATGGCGCCGGCGGTGCCAACCGGCATGAAGGCCGGCGTCCGCACCACCCCATGCGGCGTGGTCAGGCGGCCGGTGCGCGCGGCGCCGTCGGTGGCGAGCAGTTCGAAATGATTGGATAGATTCATGGCGGTGCTTATTGCGTGTCGGGACATGTCGATCAACCCGCCCGGACCATGATGCCCCAGACTGGGACACCGCTGACGTGGACGTGATACTCGCTCCCGCTTGTTAAATAAAACGATACAGTGTAGTTTTATCCAGGGGTTGGACGAGATGCCGCGGTGAAGTTGCCGGCGGCATTACAAGCGTGATCGCCAGCCGCCGACCGATGCCCTTCCCCTCATGTTCGACTGACGCGTCCGGCCTCTCACACGGCTGGCTAAGGCAGGCAGGCGCTCGCCTGATCGAGTTATTCGTCCTGGTGTGCAGCCTGGCGCTCGCCGGCTGCACCTCCCTGCCGCGCACACCCTACACCGCCGCCGACGCCGCCGTCTCGCGCGTGCTCGATATCGACGGCTTGCGGCGCTACACCGACGAGCCCGTCACGAAATTCAGCTTCGCAAAGGACAATAGCGCGGCGACCGGGAGCTATTTGGCGCTTTCCGGCGGCGGCGCGGATGGCGCCTACGGCGTCGGCGTGTTGAACGGCTGGAGCGCGGCCGGCACCCGGCCCGCCTTCTCGGTCGTCTCGGGCGTGAGCACCGGCGGCCTGATCGCGCCCTTTGCGTTTCTTGGGTCCCAATATGACGACACGCTGAGGGAGCTCTACACCAGCGGCCTCGCGGAAAGCCTGCTGAGCGATCCCAGCATCATGCGTGTGCTGTTCAGCTCCGGCCTGTTCGGCAACACGCGATTGCGCGAGCTGGTGGCGCGCTATGTCGGGCCGGAGATCATGGCGCAGGTCGCCCGCGAAAACGCCAAGGGCCGACGGCTGCTGGTGGTCACGACCGATCTCGACACCCAGCGGACCGCCATTTGGGACATGGGCAAGATCGCCGCGGTCGGCACGCCCGAGGCGCTCAAGCTGTTTCGCGACGTGATGGCGGCCTCCGCCAGCATTCCCCTGGTGTTTCCGCCGATCATGATCGAAGCCGAAGGCCAAGGCCGCAAGTTTCAGGAGATGCATGTCGACGGCGGCGTGACGGCCCCGGTGCTGACGCTGCCGGAGGCCCTGCTCTTCCAGGGTCGCCTGCCCGGCAACGCGAAGATGGACATCTACATCCTCGTCAACAAGAAGATCGAACGAAACTTCGAACTTGTCGCCAACGGCACGATCGATGTCGCCTCACGCAGCCTGTCCTCGATCACCCAGTCGCAGACGCGCTCGATCATCTTCTCGACCTACGATTTCGCAAAGCGCAACCGGCTGGGCTTTCATCTCTCCTATATCGAACGCGATTATCCAGCGCCGGCTTCGGAAGGGTTCGACACGGCCTATATGCGGGCGCTGTACCAATACGGATATGAGAAAGCCGCAAGCGGCCAGGCCTGGACCTCGAGGATGCCTTAAAGCCGCGCCTGCGGAACGACGTCGCACTGAGACCGTTGACGATACGACCAATTCGGCCAGATTCGCGATGACGCCCCGGCTGCTGCGCGTTATAGAGCAATGACCATTGTCAGGAACGCGCAGGAATCATTGGGCATGGGATTGGCTGCGACCAAGGCAAGAACGGCAACGCCGCGACGCGAGGTGTCGAAATCGCGCGGCGGCCGTCCGACGAAAAGCGCCGCGATCGAGCGCGATCAGCGGCTGATCGAGGTCGCCACCCGCTTGTTCCTGGACCGCGGTTTCGACGCAACCTCGCTCGATGCGGTCGCGGAAGCGGCCCGGGTGAGCAAGCCCACCGTCTATGCCCGCTACGGCGACAAGCGCGGGCTGTTCACGGCCGTGCTGAGGCGCGAGATCTCGCGCTGGCTTGCCCCATTGTCCGCGGCAGCCGAAACACAGCTCGGCAGCTCGTCCGACATTTCGGTCGAGCAGCGGCTGGTCGAGATCGGGCAGGAGATGCTGAGCTTCACCTGCGGGCCTGATGCCATGGCCTTCAGCCGCATGATGACGTCACAGGCCATCAACTTTCCCGACATCGCCAAGCTCGGCATGGAAGAAGGCTGGCTGAAGGCCGTCGCCACGACCGCGCGATTCTTCGATCACCTGGTGGCGCAAGGCGCGCTCGACCTCGAGAACACCAACATTGCGGCCGAGGTGTTTCTCGACGTCGTCGTCGGCCACACCCACCGCATGGCGACGTTCGGAACGCCGATGGAAATCAAAGCCGCCGAAAAGCGGATGCGCGTGGCGATCAAGCTGTTCCTGGCCGGCGCGCTGGGGCCTGCCGACCGTGTCCAGGAGACTTCAAAAGCCCCTCCCAAACGCGCGCAGCGCCGCCGCCCATCCCGCTGACATTTCCGTGAGCTTCGCGATCTGTCCCCTGAGCGCGACAGCCTTGTCGTTGACCGAAATAAAACGATACGGTATGGTTTTGTTATAGGCGGTTCGGAACCGTTTTTCACCAGCCCCAAATGGGTTCGGACCGCCTTTGAGACCATGATCGCCGTGACGGGTACAGCCCGTTGCGACAATCAGCGGCCGGCCACTGCCCTTGGTCGGCCGCGACTTCTTTACGATTATCCGGCACACTCGCCGGCTGAGGGTTCTGAGCATGAGCACAGCACGACGACACACTTGGCAGTTGCTGGCGATGGCCCTGTCGGGGCTGCTCGTCGCAGCGCCGGCGCAGGCGCTCATCTCCACAGGCAGCACACCCACCGCCCTTCACGGCGAGACAGATGGTGACGCCGGGACGGATCGCCAAGCCGTCAGCCGCGAGATCGAGCGCTTCCGCAGTTCGTCGATCTCGATCAGCCAGGCCATGGCGATCGCCGAAGCCCGTCATGCCGGCGCCACGACCGCCGACGTCAGCTTCGATGGCGGCTCCGGCGTTCCGGTCTACCGGGTCAAGACCCTGCACAATGATCGGGTCTGGCGGCACACCATCAACGCTGCGACCGGCGAGCTGGTCGGCGGGGAAGCCGCCTTCCCTTTGGCCGAACTTGACGTGGAGGATCGCAGCAATCTTGCGGCCCTCGGCGCTATCCGGCATCGCCTTGCGGATGCAGTCCGGGTCGCCGAGCACGCGGCATCCGGCAAGGCTATCAGCGGCGGACTCGTGCGCGAAGGCGGACGGCTGAATTTCGCGATCGTCGTCATCAGCGGCGACGACCTCAAGGAGGTCATCCTCGAGCCACCGGGCGCCCGGACCAAATAGCGACGGCCACAATCCCGCCGAAAAGCCATTGACGGCCGCAAAACTCTCCCGCATAAGTCGCCGCCATGTTCACGACCACCAAACGCACGACCAAAACCACGAAGCCCGCAGGGGCCTCGGGAGGCGCGCGCGCGTAGTCGTAACGTAACGCATCAGCTTATCCGAAGCCCCGTCCTGAAAAGGTCCGGGGCTTTTTTATTGCCCGCAACACTGCTCAAACAGAGGACAGACCCGTGAGCTACGAACCCGTTGTTGCCATCGCCGGCGTGACCGGCGCGGTCGGCGCCGAATTCATTGCCACCATGAACCGGCGCGCCTTCCCCGTCGGCAAGCTCAAGGCGCTGGCAAGCGCCCGCTCGGCCGGCAAGACCATCGACTTCCGCGGCCAAAAGGTCGTCATCGAAGAGCTCACGGAGAAGTCGTTCGAGGGCGTCGATATCGCGCTGTTCTCGGCGGGTGCCGGCGTCTCGCGCAAGTTCTCCCCCGCCGCGGTGAAGGCCGGCGCGGTCGTGATCGACAATTCCTCCGCGTTCCGGATGGATCCGAACGTGCCCCTGGTGATCCCCGAGATCAACGCCAATCGCATCAGGGAGCACAAGGGCATCATCGCCGTTCCGAATTGTTCGGCGATCACGGCGCTGGTGCCGCTATGGCCGATCCATCGGCACAACCGCATCAAGCGCCTGATCCTGTCGACCTACCAGGCGGCAAGCGGCGCGGGCGCCGCGGCGATGGAGGAGCTGGTGGAGTCGACCCGCGCCTATCTCGACGGCCAGCCCTTCACGCCAAAGGTCATACCGCTTCCTTATGCCTTCAACGTCTTTAGCCACAACACGGACATCGATCCCGAGACCGGCTACAACGGCGAAGAAACCAAGGTCATCAAGGAAACCCGCAAGATTTTTGAGGATGAGACAATCGCCATTGGCGTGACCTGCGTTCGCGTGCCGGTGCTGCGCGCCCATTGCGAGGCCATCACCTTCGAATGCGAGAAGCCGATCAGCGAGGACCAGGTCCGCGCCATCATGGCGCAAGCCCCCGGCGTGAAGCTCGTCGACGACCGCGTGAAGAATTACTTCCCGATGCCGATCGACGCCTCGGGCCAGGACGACGTCCTGGTGGGCCGCATCCGCAAGGATCTCAGCGATCCCACGGGGCATTCGATCTCGATGTTCGTGGCGGCGGATCAGTTGCTCAAGGGCGCCGCGCTGAACGCGGTGCAGATCGCGGAGCTGTTGCCGCAGCGGGTCATGGCGTAAGCCATCGCGTCTGTCGACCCGTCATCCTGAGGTGCGAGCTCTGTGGCGCAATTGCGCCGTGGAGCGAGCCTCGAAGGATGAACGGCCGGGATTCAGCAGCCGGGCCGTCGCCCTTCGAGGCTCGCCGAAGAGGCGAGCACCTCAGGGTGACGGTGATAGAGTCCGCTCCCGCGCCCGAAACAGCAGGCACGCATCCCCATACGAATAGAACCGGTAGCCTTCCGCGATCGCGTGCGCGTAGGCCTGCTGCATGGTCTCGAGCCCGGTGAATGCCGACACCAGCATGAACAGCGTCGACTTCGGCAGGTGGAAATTGGTCATCAAAATATCGACGGCGCGGAAGCGATAGCCGGGGGTGATGAAGATCGAGGTCTCGGCCGCGAACGGCCGGATGGTGCCGTCCTCGCTGGCTGCGCTTTCGAGCAGCCGCAATGATGTGGTGCCAACCGCGATGATGCGGCCCCCATTCTTCCGCGCGGTGTTGAGCGTCTCCGCCGTCTCGGCCGGGATCATGCCCCACTCGGCATGCATCTTGTGGCCGTCGGTGTCGTCCACCTTCACCGGCAGGAACGTCCCTGCCCCGACATGCAGCGTGATGCGGTTGATGCCGACGCCGCAGTCGCGCAGCGCCTGCTCCAGCGCCGGCGTAAAGTGCAGGCCCGCAGTAGGAGCCGCGACCGCGCCTTCATTCGCCGCGAACATGGTCTGGTAGTCTGCGAGATCCTGCTCGTCAGGCGTGCGCTTGGAAGCGATGTAGGGCGGCAGCGGCGGGCTGCCGAGATCGGCGATGGCCTGGTCGAGCGCCGGGCCGTGGAACGAGAATGACAGCGTCACCTCGCCTTCACTGCCTTTGGCCTCGACCTCGGCATCGAGATGGCCGAGCAGGCAGACCTTGCCCTCATTGCCGAAGCGGATGCGGTCGCCGGCCACGAGCTTCTTCGCCGGCTTCACCAGCGCCTGCCAGCGCGAGCCGTCGAGGCGCTTGATCAGCGTCGCCTCGATCTTCGGCTCGGTCTCGCGGCCGATGCGGCGGCCCTTGAGCTGCGCTGAAATCACCTTGGTGTCGTTGACGACGAGCTGATCGCCCGCCTTCAGCCATTGCGGCAGGTCGGAGATGATTTGGTCGCGCAACGCACCGTTCTCTACGACCAGCATCTTCGCGGAGTCGCGCGGGTGCGCGGGGCGCAACGCGATGCGCTCGGCAGGCAGATCGAAGTCGAAGAGATCGGTGCGCACGTTTGGTACCTTGTCCTGCCCCGCCATCCGGCCCGGTCTTTGACCGGCCGGACAACAGGCTCCGGCGGGGCATGACGGCAGCGGTTACTCTGCGTCAGCAGCCATCCGCGCCTTGACGATCTTGTCGGGGTTCTGCACCGGCTCGCCGCGCTTGATCTTGTCGACGTTCTCCATGCCCTCGGTCACCTTGCCCCACACCGTGTACTGGTTGTCGAGGAAGCGGGCGTCGTCGAACACGATGAAGAACTGGCTGTCGGCGGAATCAGGGCTCGCCGCACGGGCCATCGAGGTGACACCGCGCACATGCGGCTCCTTGTTGAACTCGGCCTTCAGCTTCTGGCCGGAGCCGCCCGTGCCGGTGCCGTGTGGGCAGCCGGTCTGCGCCATGAAGCCGTCGATGACGCGGTGGAATACGATGCCGTCGTAGAAGCCTTCGCGCACCAGCTCCTTGATGCGGGCGACATGGCCCGGCGCGAGGTCGGGCCGCATCTCGATGGTGACGGGGCCCTGCGTGGTCTCGAGGATCAATGTGTTCTCAGTGGCGCTCATGCTCGTCTCTCTTGCGTTGGGGGTGAAGTCTTCCGGTTACGAAACTGGATTGCGAATGGACGCCCCGCAGCGGCGCCGGCCATCGCATCGGTAAATGGCATCGGCGTGCAGCGTTGCAATGCCTCCATCACCGCGATCCGGTATTGCAGCCGGTCATCGTCGGAGGCCTCCGCGGATTCATAGGTAATCCTCGGATGGCCCAGAATGTTTCCGGCCCGGTTAAAGCTCACGACGACGGTGATGTCGATGGGGCGAGCCCTGGCCGCCGGCGGCGGTTTCCAGCAGGTACGCAGATGCTGGAAGATGTCCTGGATGGTGTTGACCTGCGCGTCCTCTGCGGCCGCACTGGTGACGCCGATCAGCAGCGCCGCGGCGGCGAGCAGGAGCCTGTCGCCACGGCGCGCCATCGCGTTTCCCTATTTGATGTCGGAGGCGACCTG
Source organism: Bradyrhizobium sp. LTSP849 (assembly GCF_000938255.1). Taxonomy (GTDB): domain Bacteria; phylum Pseudomonadota; class Alphaproteobacteria; order Rhizobiales; family Xanthobacteraceae; genus Bradyrhizobium. The sequence goes on from NZ_JYMR01000053.1 coordinate 68,717, forward strand.
CACCTTCACCATCTTGTCCGGATCGGTGACGGTGCCGCTGCCTGAGCCGGGGGGGGCCTTCTTCAGCTTGTCGACGACGTCCATGCCCTGCACGACCTCGCCGACCACGGTGTACTGGTTGTCGAGGCTGCCGCCGTCGGCGAACATGATGAAGAACTGCGAGTTGGCGGTATCGACACTGTCGCCGCGCCGGGCCATGCCGACGATGCCGCGGGCGAAATGAACCTTGGAGAATTCCTGCTTCAGGTTCGGATATTTCGAGCCGCCGGTGCCGTTGAAATTCTGGCCGTCGCCGGTCTGCGCCATGAAGCCGTCCATCACGCGGTGGAACGGCACGTTGTTGTAGAAGCCCTCGCGCGCGAGCTGCTTGAGGCGCTCGGCGTGCTGGGGCGCAAGGTCGGTCCTGAGCTTGATGACGATGCGGCCCTTAGTGGTGTCGATGACGAGCGCATTGGCCTTGTCGAGTCCTGCCGGCAGGGTCTGTGCGCCCGCCGGGACCGCGCCAATGAGCGCGACAAAAATCGTGGCAAGAATTGCGAGGCGACGGATCATGAGAACTCCGGATCAGGTGAGATGAGGAAGCGCGCCGCTATGCGGCGAATTTGGTCTTGAGCAGGGATGCAACAAGCGGCGGCACGAACGTCGAAACATCGCCGCCCATGCCCGCGATCTGGCGCACCAATGAGGCGGTGATCGGGCGGACCATCGGGGACGCCGGCAGGAAGACCGTGTGCACCTCCGGCGCCATGGCCCCGTTCATGCCGGCAAGCTGCATTTCGTAGTCGAGATCGGTGCCGTCGCGCAAACCGCGAATCATGATGGTCGCCCCGGCTTTGCGCGCCGCGGTCACCGAGAGGTCGTCAAAGGTGGTGGCCTCGAGGGTGCAGCCGGCCGCCGCTGCTACCGGCCCACAGACGTCGTGGAGCATCTTCAGCCGCTCCTCGGTCGAGAACAGCGGCTTCTTGCCGGGGTGTACGCCGATCGCGACAACCAGCCTGTCGCATAGCGGAACGGCATGCCGGACCACGTCCAGATGGCCGTTGGTGATGGGGTCGAAGGAACCTGGATAGAAGGCAATGCGCGGCATGGCTTCCTCCTACCCCGCCCGGCCCTGCCCGGCAAGCCGGGCAGGTTCCCTGCCGGTTTTTCCGGCAATCCAGGTCTTTTCGTCAAATCACGTCGGAAACCGCCGAATTGTTTCGTCCTCGGGGCAGCGACGAAACAAAGGGAGCACGGACGAAACCATTTCCCGTATTCGCGAAGACGTCCGGAAACTGGCCATGGTTACTAATCCACCCAACAAATGACGGGCCGCACACTGGGCGTAGCGGCCGCATCACAGGGGACTGTCAATGATCAAGGCTCTTTCGGCGATCGCTATCGCTGCGTGTGTTGCTGCGACCCTCACCCTCCTGCCCGGTTTCGCGCCGACCGTCGAAGCCAGCGTGCCGCAGCCCCTCGCCAAGAGCGATCGGCTCGACATCAAGACCATCGGCAGAGACTGCTCGCAGCAGGCCTGGCCGAATTTCGAGGCCTCCTGCTTGCGCCGCGCCGGCACCAAGACCGACGTTCGCGTGGCGCGCCTCGTGACCGCGGACCGCACCCCGTAGGCGGTCTGTCAGCTTGGCGTCATAAAGACCGATATAAACCCCAAGATAAGCCGAAGATAAACCCCATGGATATTTGCGGCGTCTCGTCGCAGACTATGTGACGCTCGCGCCCTTCGGAATGGCCCGTGGGGCGCGATCCCATTGGGGGGTCGCCTTTGTCCAGTACGCCCGCAGTCGCTTCCGGCCATCATCCCGATCCGCTGCCGATTGCCATGACCATGGGCGCCCTCGGGGTGGTCTACGGCGATATCGGCACCAGCCCCCTCTACGCCCTCAAGGAAGCCGCCAAGGCGGCCGCCCATGGCGCGACAGTGACTCCGGAAGCTATCCTGGGCGTTGCTTCGCTGATCCTCTGGGCCCTGCTCCTCATCATCTCGCTCAAATATGCGCTTCTGATCCTGCGCGCGGACAACCGCGGCGAAGGCGGCATCGTCGCGCTATTGGCGCTGCTGCATGCCCGCCACGCGCAACCCGGCACCTGGCGCGCACATCTCCTGGTGGTTGGCCTCGTCGGCGCCGCGCTGCTCTACGGCGACGGCGCGATCACGCCGGCGATCTCGGTGCTCTCAGCCATCGAAGGTCTCAAGGTCGACGCGCCCTCGCTTGCGCCGGCGGTGGTGCCCATCACCGTCGTCATCCTGATCGGGTTGTTCATGATTCAGAAGCAGGGCACCGGCTTCATCGGCCGTATCTTCGGGCCGGTGATGATGGCATGGTTCGTCGTGCTGGCCGCGCTCGGCATCCACGGCATCATCAAGGCGCCGGGGGTGTTGGCGGCGCTCAGCCCGCTCTATGCTTTCGACTTCCTGATCCACCAGGACTTTCATGTCTCCTTCGCGATCCTCGGCGCGGCCTTCCTCGCGGTGACCGGCGGCGAGGCCATGTATGCCGACATGGGGCATTTCGGCCGCCTTCCGATCCGGCTGGCGTGGTTCGCCATCTGCCTGCCCGCGCTGGTGCTGAACTATTTCGGCCAGGCTGCGCTCCTGATCACCGATCCCACGATGATCGAGAATCCGTTCTTCCAGCTCTGCCCCGACGCCCTGCATTATCCGCTGGTCGCCTTCTCGGCAGTAGCAACCGTGATCGCCTCGCAGGCGATCATCTCCGGCGTGTTCTCGCTGACGCAGCAGTCGATCCAGCTCGGCTTCCTGCCGCGCATGCAGATCCGCCACACCACCAGCGATGCGATCGGCCAGATCTACGTGCCGCTGGTGAACTGGCTGCTCGCGGCCGCGACGCTCGGCGCGGTCCTGAGCTTCGGCACCTCGGATGCGCTCGCCGGCGCCTACGGTATCGCGGTGTCGCTCCTGATGGCGATCACCACGCTGCTCGCGGCCCTGGTTGCGATCCAGTGGGGCTACTCGCCGTGGCTCGTGGTGGCCGTGAACGGCTTCTTCTTCGTGATCGACGTGATCTTCTTCGCGGCCAACTCGACCAAGTTGTTCGAGGGCGGCTGGTTTCCCCTGCTGCTCGCGGCCCTCGTCGCCTTCCTGATGCTGACCTGGCGCGCTGGCGTCAAGCTGGTCGAGGCCGCGCGCGGAAAGCTGCGCCAGCCCGAGGAAGACCTGATCGAGACCGCGGTCAACAAGTGCAGCGCAAGGCTGCCCGGGACGGCCGTGTTCCTCGCGTCCGCGCCGAACGGCGTTCCGCTCGCGCTGACCCAATTCGTCAAGCACAACCACGTCCTGCACGAGCGCATTATCCTCGTCACCGTGCTGATCGAGGAGCTTCCTCACATCGCCGACGAGGACCGCACCGAGGTGATCGATATCATCCCCGGCATCACCCGCGTGGTCCTGCATTACGGCTTCATGCAGAACCCGACGATCTATGACGGGCTGACGCTCGCCTGCCGCCAGGGCAAGCTGCCCGGCATCGACCTCTCCGACATCACCTACTATGTCGGCCGCGAGACCATCATCCCGCGCGAGGATGTTCCGGGCATGTGGGTCTGGCGCGAAAGTCTGTTCGCCTTCCTCCAGCGCAACGCCGAACGCTCGGCCGCGTTCTTCGGCGTGCCGACCAAGCAGGTGGTGGAGTTCGGCACGGAGCTGGAGATTTAGCACGTCAATTCGCTTGAGACCCTGCCGAACCGGCGCGATCATGCCGGAAGCCGGATTGCGAGAGACGATGAGAGCGCTGCTTCTTCTTGTTTCGACCATCGTGCTCTACGCAACGCCCGGCTTCGCCATCAGCAATGACGATGTGCGCGCGGCACTCGAACTGCGTTTCAGGCGAGATCGCACCGGCGCCTGTATCGCAGCCGGAGTGATCGACGCTGGCGCCATTGCGACAGGCTATTACTGCGCGAATGCGAGCTCCCAGCGACCGTACGATGACCACACAGCCTTCGAGATCGGCTCAGTCACCAAGACGATGACTGCGGCACTGCTCGCCGAACTCATCGCACGCGGTGAAGTCGCCCTCAGCGATCCCATCGCAAAGCTGTTGCCTCCCGGGACGCGCGTGCCCTCTTTCAACGGCCACGACATGACCATCGGGCAAATCGTGACTCATACGTCCGGCCAGCCGGGGGTCCCGGCTAACTATCGCCCGTCCGACATCAACAATCCCTACGCCAACGTCACCGAACACGAATTGCTCGACGCATTGGCCGAGACCACGCTGACACGCGAGCCCGGCTCGAAGTGGGAATATTCGAATTTTGCGATGATGGTGTTGTCCTACGCGCTCGCCAAGCGCGCCGGCAAGGACTACGAGACACTGCTCCGCGAACATTTGCTTGTCCCGCTCGGCATGAACGAAACCTATGTGGACCATCGCCCGCCGCAGGTTCACGTGGCCCAGGGTCACTTCCCCAACACTGACCCTGCCGGCCCCTGGGATTTTCCGCCTGATATGGCCGGCGTCGGGGGCGTGCGCGCAACGTTGCCGGACATGTTGCGGTACCTCGAGGGCCAGCTGGGTACGCGCGCGAGCGCGATCACGCCTGCCTTGGCGCAGACCCAGGAACAGGTCGCCAGCGTCGGTGGACACACGATGGGCATGAACTGGAATCTATTCACCCGGAACGGACACACCATCATCGTGCACGAAGGTGGCACCGGCGGCTTCTCAGCCTACGCGGGGTTCGATCGCGCGGCCAAACGCGGCGTCGTCCTGCTTTGCGATACCGCGTTGACGTCCATCGGCGGCCTTGGACAGCTCGGAACGCACCTGCTCGATCCGTCGGCACCGGCCGGCGCGCCGCGTGTGGTCGCCGCGGCGGACACCAAACTGATTGACGCCCTGGTCGGAAAGTATCGCCTGCAAGGCGGCCTTGGCATGGAGTTGCGCCGAAAGGAGAGCAATTTGACCATCCAGGCGGATGGCCAGCCTGAATTCGAGATGGGCTACGACAGCGCCGGCGACTTCTATCCGCTCAAATTCGACGCCCTGTTGCGACCCAAGCACAAGGCGGACGGCAGCTACACCTTCACCTGGTTTCAGCTTGGCGGCGTTGCCGAGGCCGAACAAATCGGTACCCGGCCGGTTGCGGCCAAATGGACCCCTTCCGAAGAGAAACTCAAGGACTACATCGGCAACTACCCGCTGACGTCCAGTTTCGCGCTCCGCATATTTTCGACCGACGCCAAGCTATTTGTGCAGGGGACCAATCAACGACCGCTCGAACTCGCGTCCGTGGAACGGGATGTCTTCGTCGCCGAATCCGTTGCCGCTGAGCTCGATTTCGAGCGCGACGCCAATGACAAGGTGGTCTCGCTGACGTTGAAGCAGCGAGGACAAGTCCTGAAAGGCGAACGCCGCTAGACGGTTTCGATAGTCCCGTAACATGTGCGGCCGTCGGGCGGCTCGGAGCAGCGGCGCCTTCAGTGCGGCGGCAAAGGCTTCATTCCGGCTTTCGTGATCACGGCTGCAACATCTGCGGAGGAAAGGAAGTGCAGCAGGGCCAGCGCGGCGTCGGGCTGTTGCGAATTCATGGGCAGGGCACCGACATAAAGGGTCGGCGGCTGAACCTCAGACGGCACCGTGCCCACGAAATCGATCCCCGGCACGTGGATCAGCTCCGGGACTTGCTGGAAACCGAGCTCCGCCTCTCCGCGCGCGACGACCGCAGCGACGGGCTCGCCTGAGGGAGGACCGCGCACCTTGCGCGTCTTGCCGGCGATTTCGTCGGCGACACCGAGTTTCTTGAAGCCGATCGTCGACAGATAGGTGCCGCTGGAACTGTCCGAATAGGCGATGGACTTGGCCGCGAGCAGTGTCTTGCGCAGCGAATCCATCGTGCTGATGTCGGGCTTCGGTTGCCCGGCCCGAACCACCATGCCGATAAACGATTCCGCGAGCGGCACCCGGCTGCCCGGGCGCGTCAGATCCTTCTGGTCCAGGAGATCGACGCCGACCCCGTCCATGATGACCACGTCGGCCGCCTCGCCACGGGACAGACGGGTCGGGATCGACTCCGGTGAATCGCCGACCGAAGGCCCGCGCGTGGTGATGAGCTTGTGCCCTGTCGATTTCTCGAATGCAGGACCGAGCTCCTCATACACGGCAAAGAACCCGGCTGAGATAATCACCTTGACATCAGCGGCCGCCGCACCCGTCGCCAAAGTGGCGGTAACCAGGACAGCAATCAGGCAAGCAATGTATCGCGGCATGGCACGTCCCCTAACACCAACCCGGGCCACGCTTACTGCGCGCCATTCCCGTTGTCGCCATTGCTGCTCTCGGCCTCCTCCGTGATGTGCTCGACCGAGACCACATGCTCGTCCTCGGCGGTGTCGAACACGATCACGCCCTGCGTCGAGCGGCCGGCGATGCGGATGCCTTCGACCGGACAGCGAATGAGCTGGCCCTTGTCGGTGACCAGCATGATCTGGTCGGCGTCTTCCACCGGGAAGGAGGCGACCAGATTGCCGTTGCGGTTGTTGACGCTCATGGCGACGATGCCTTTGCCGCCGCGGCCGGTGGTGCGGTACTCGTAGGACGAGGTCCGCTTGCCGTAGCCGTTGACGGACACCGTCAGCACGACCTGCTCGGCCGCCGACATCTCGACATAGCGCTCCGACGGAATCTGGAAGCTGCCGGAGGTCTCCTCGACCTCGGCGTCCGCTGCCGGCTCCTCGGCCGCGGCTTCGCCGGCCACCGCACGGCGCATCTTCAGGTACGCCGAGCGCTCGTCCGAGGACGTCTCGACGTGGCGCAGGATCGCCAGCGAAATCACCTTGTCGCCGTCGCTAAGCGCGATGCCGCGCACCCCCATCGAGGTGCGCCCGGTGAACACGCGCACGTCGGTGACGGGGAAGCGGATGCACTGGCCAGCGGCGCCGGTGAGCAGCACGTCGTCGCGCTCGGTACAGATCTGCACGTCGACGATTGCTTCATTGTCGTCGAGCTTCATGGCGATGATGCCGGAGCGGCGCACATCGACGAAGTCGGATAGCTTGTTGCGCCGGACGTTGCCGCCTGTCGTGGCGAACATCACGTCGAGATTGCCCCAGGTCGATTCATCCTCGGGTAGCGGCATGATAGTGGTGATGCGCTCGCCCTGCTCCAGCGGCAGAATGTTGATGAGTGCCTTGCCCCGCGCGTTCGGCGCGGCCATCGGCAGGCGCCAGACCTTTTCCTTGTAGACTTGGCCGCGTGACGAGAAGAACAGCACCGGCGTATGCGTCGACGCCACGAACAGGCGCGCAACAAAATCCTCGTCGCGGGTCTGCATGCCGGAGCGGCCCTTGCCGCCGCGGCGCTGGGCGCGATAGGCCGACAGCGGCACGCGCTTGACGTAGCCGGCGTGCGAAACAGTGACGACCATTTCCTCGCGCTGGATCAGGTCTTCGTCCTCGACCTCGCCTTCCTGCTCCATGATCACGGTCTTGCGCGGCGTGGCGAACTCGGCCTTCACCTCGGCGAGCTCGGTCTTGACGATGTCCAGCACGCGGGCGCGCGAGCGCAGGATGTCGAGATAATCGGCGATTTCGCCGGCGAGCGTGTCGAGCTCTTCGCGGATCTCATCACGACCGAGCGCGGTAAGGCGCTGCAAACGCAGATCGAGAATCGCCCTGGCCTGCTCCATCGACAGCCGGATCGTGCCGTTCTCGCTGATGCGGTGACGAGGGTCGTCGATCAACGTGAGCATGTCCTCGACGTCCCGGGCCGGCCAGTCGCGCGACATCAGGGTGTCGCGCGCAGTGGTCGGGTCGGGCGAGGTCCGGATGACGCGGATCATCTCGTCGATATTGGCGACAGCGATCGCCAGACCGACCAGGATATGCGCGCGGTCGCGCGCCTTGCTCAACAGGAACTTGGTCCGCCGCGTGACGACACGCTCGCGGAAGTCGACGAAGATCGCGAGCAGATCTTTCAGATTCATGATCCGCGGCCGACCACTGTCGAGCGCCACCATGTTGACGCCGAAGCTCGTTTGCAGCGGCGTGAACCTGTAGAGTTGGTTGAGCACCACATCGGGCACGGCGTCGCGCTTCAGCTCGATGACGACGCGGAAGCCGTCGCGGTCGGATTCATCGCGCAGATCGGCGATGCCCTCGATCTTCTTTTCCTTAACCAGTTCGGCGATGCGCTCGACCATCGTCGCCTTGTTCACCTGGTACGGAATCTCGGTGACGATGAGCGCCTCGCGCTCCTTGCGAATGGTGTCGATCGTGACCTTGCCGCGCATCACGACCGAGCCGCGGCCCAGATGGTAGCCGGCGCGGATGCCCGCGCGCCCGAGAATGATGCCGCCGGTTGGAAAATCCGGTCCGGGGACGATGTTAATCAGTTCGTCGATGGTGAGCGCAGGATTGTCGATCAGCGCCACGCAGGCATCGATGACCTCGCCAAGATTGTGCGGCGGAATGTTGGTGGCCATGCCGACCGCGATGCCGCCCGCGCCGTTGACCAGAAGGTTCGGGAACTTGGCCGGAAGAACCGAGGGCTCGGTCTCGTTGTTGTCGTAGTTCGGCTGGAAGTCGACGGTGTCCTTGTCGATATCGGCCAGCAGGGCCAGCGCCGACTTGGTCAGTCGCGCTTCGGTGTAACGATAGGCGGCAGGCGGATCGCCATCGACCGAGCCGAAATTGCCCTGACCGTCGATCAGCGGCACGCGCATCGAGAAGTCCTGCGCCATGCGGACCATCGCGTCGTAAATCGACTGGTCGCCGTGCGGATGGTACTTACCGATGACGTCACCGACCACGCGGGCGGATTTGACGTACTTCTTGTCGGGCGTATGCCCCTGCTCGTGCATCGAGTACAGGATGCGACGGTGCACCGGCTTCAATCCGTCGCGGGCATCAGGCAACGCACGCGCCACGATCACGCTCATGGCGTAATCGAGGTAGGACTTCTTCATCTCCTCGAAGATGGAGACGGGGCGAATGTCCGAGGGTTGCGCCGGCTGGTCGCCGGGCTTGTTGTCGTCGTCAGCCAAGGGGGAATCCGGTGAAGTTTTATCTGGGAATCATATAGCGCATCGCCCCCCTGATAACCACCCTTGCACGCTTTCGGGAAGCGCTTTTTCCGACTGTTTTTCCAGAGACTTACGGGCTTTGCGCCGTCGCCATGGACAGGCCCCGGATGAGCCGCCCGGAACCGCCCCTTACGCCCCGAAAATTACGCGGTGCATGATGCGCCCGGGCACCGGCGTGAACAGGCCCGCCACCACCAGCGCGCCCGTGAACAGCAGGATCATGATGCGCCGGTGATCGATGACACAATGGGTGTGGGCCCGCCACACCGCCAGCGGCAGCATCACCAGCGTGAAGATCGAGAGCAGGTGGATCGGGCTGAACGGCCCGACCAAACGGATCTGGTGAATCCAGAACGACGATGCCGCCACGACCGCTCTTGGTCCGGATGCTCGAAAGCCGGGCCGGCCGTTTCCAGCCCCGATCCGAGCCGACTCTTCCCAAGCCTTAGATCTCAAGCCTCAGAACGGAATGTCGTCGTCCATGTCGCTGTTGCGGCCACCGCCGCCGGCGGCAACGGGACGGCGCGGCGCGCTGCTGACAGGACCGGAGGAGCCGAAATCGCCGCCCGGCTCATCGCCAAAGCTGCCGCCTCCTCCGCCGCCGCTACGGCCATCGAGCATCGTCAGCGTCGAGTTGAAGCCCTGAAGCACGACCTCGGTCGAGTACTTCTCGACACCCGCCTGATCAGTCCATTTGCGCGTCTGGAGCGCGCCCTCGATGTAAACCTTGGCGCCCTTCTTCAGGTACTGCTCGGCAACCTTGCAGAGCCCTTCATTGAAGATCACGACGCGGTGCCACTCGGTCTTTTCCTTGCGCTCGCCGCTATTCTTGTCGCGCCAGGTCTCCGAGGTGGCGATGCTCAGATTCGCGATCGGCCGCCCGTCCTGGGTGCGACGGATTTCCGGATCCTTGCCGAGATTTCCAACCAGAATGACCTTGTTGACGCTTCCCGCCATCGCCGCTCTCCGCTCCAAATCCACTGAATTTTAGAAGGCCGGGCCCGCTCGCCGCGCCATCTGTGCCTGTTGAGCTGACCCTATACGCTCACGGGCGCCGGTCGGCCCGCCACGCCCTTGGTTATCCCCATATATAGCATCGACCTGATATTTGTTCCAGATTTGTTCTAGTCAAAATCGATCGTGAATATAGGGCGCATGTCGGTAGCTGTGCCGCTCCCGTCGCGACCTACACCAAGGCGTCAGCCATGATGTCGACTGGGCCTGTCAACTATCGCGTGGGGCGGTCCGATCATCGCGACGTACTGATCCACCTGATATCATTCGGGAATCGAAGGCCGGCCTGGCGCCGGCCTTTTGCCGTTTAGTTCCCTGCGGGAACTATAGGTCAGTGACCGTTACATTCTGCGTCTGTTGTGACTTTTGAGAGACACAACTTGCAGCTTCAATGGTGTAGGTACGACATCAGTTGGACCAACGCGTCCGATGCCCTTCCGATCGCGGAAGGCAGCAACAGAAACTGGGACTGGGATTAGGTTGAAAATGAAGAAGGTTTTGTTGGCTTCGGCCTGTTTGTTCGCACTCGCCGCTCCGGCTTCGGCGGCCGATCTCGCGGCACGCCCCTACACCAAGGCTCCGGCCCCGATGGCTGCGGTCTACAACTGGACCGGCTTCTACCTCGGTATCGTCGGTGGCGGTGCCTGGGAAGATTCCTCGACCGATCCGAAGGTGAAGGGCGGCTTCGTCGGCGGCACCGCCGGCTACAATTGGCAGACCGGCAACGTCGTGTTCGGCCTCGAAGCCGACGGTTCCTGGGCTGACGTCAATGCTTCGGTGACGACGCTTGGCGTTACCCTGAGCAACAAGATCGATGCGCTGGGCACCGTGCGCGGCCGCATCGGCTACGCCGTCAACAACGTTCTGTTCTATGGTACCGGTGGCTACGCCTGGATCGACGACAAGCTCAGCCTCAGCGCGCTCGGCGTGACCGTCTCCGACACCAAGTTTCGCTCTGGCTGGACCGTCGGTGCGGGCGTCGAAGCGTTCTTTGCCCCTCAGTGGTCGGTCAAGGGCGAGTACCTCTATCGCAGCTTCAGCGGCGCGACGTATTTCTCCGGCATCGGTCTCCCTTTCAACACGGGCACGGACAGCTTCCACACCGTGCAGGTCGGCGTGAACTATCACTTCAGCGGCCCGATCGTCGCGAAGTACTGATCTTCGCTACCGACGTTACATCGTCACGAAAGGCCGGCCTCGCGCCGGCCTTTTTGTTTTTGCGGCACGTTCCAATGCCGCCCACACCCGGTTCCTGCTGCCATTTCCCGCCAACGCCCCAACAATCCGTTGACGATTCGCGAAGGGCACTGGAAATCCGTTCTCGTTCTTCCTACGTTCGCTGACATACCCATCGGCGCCGATCCCGGTTCCGGGCGAAGCGCGCCTTTTACGTTGGCGCGATCGCGCGCCTTTGGGATTCCTTGAGGACCACCAGGATGGATGAAGTGATCAAGGCGAAGCGCCAACAGAACGTGGGCTCAAACCTGCGCGCAATTACGATCCGTGGCGCGCGCGAGCACAACCTCAAGAATATCGACGTCGAGATTCCCCGCGACAAGCTCGTGGTGTTCACCGGCCTGTCCGGCTCCGGCAAATCCTCGCTCGCCTTCGATACGATCTATGCCGAAGGCCAGCGCCGCTATGTCGAGTCGCTGTCGGCCTATGCGCGCCAGTTCCTGGAAATGATGCAGAAGCCGGACGTCGACCAGATCGACGGCCTGTCGCCGGCGATCTCGATCGAGCAGAAGACGACCTCGAAGAACCCGCGCTCCACCGTCGGCACGGTCACCGAGATCTACGACTACATGCGCCTCTTGTGGGCGCGCGTCGGCGTGCCCTATTCGCCTGCCACCGGCCTGCCGATCGAGAGCCAGACCGTCTCGCAGATGGTCGACCGTGTGCTGGCGTTGCCCGAAGGCTCGCGCCTTTACCTCCTCGCCCCCGTCGTGCGCGGCCGCAAGGGCGAGTACCGGAAAGAGCTCGCCGAATGGCTCAAGAAGGGCTTTCAACGCGTCAAGATCGACGGCACCTTCCATGAGCTCGCGGAAGCTCCAACGCTGGACAAGAAATTCCCGCACGACATCGACGTCGTCGTCGACCGCATCGTGGTGCGCCCGGATATCGGTCAGCGCCTCGCCGAAAGCTTTGAGACTGCGCTGAAGCTCGCCGAGGGCCTCGCGGTCGTCGAATTCGCCGACGCGCCGGCGGCTGCGCCCGTCGAAGAAAAGAAGAAGACCGCAAAGATCCACGACAAGAGCGGGCCGGAACGCATCCTGTTCTCGGAAAAGTTCGCCTGCCCCGTCTCCGGATTCACGATCCCGGAGATCGAGCCCAGACTCTTTTCCTTTAACAATCCCTACGGCGCCTGCCCCGCCTGCGGCGGTCTCGGTGTCGAGCAGCATGTCGATGAAGACCTCGTCATCCCCGACAAGGAGCTCCCGATTGGCAAGGGCGCGATCGCGCCCTGGGCCAAATCGTCGTCGCCCTACTACGTGCAGACGCTGACCGCGCTCGGCAAGCACTACAAGTTCACGCTGACCACCAAATGGAAGGATCTGCCCAAGAAGACGCAGAACGCGATCCTCCTTGGCTCCGGCGAGGACGAGATCAAGTTCTCCTATGAGGACGGCGTCCGCTCCTACGACACCAAGAAGCCGTTCGAGGGCGTCATCACCAACATCAACCGCCGCTATCGCGAAACGGAAAGCGAGTGGGCGCGCGAGGAGCTGGCGAAATACTTCCACGACGTGCCCTGCGGCGCCTGCAACGGTTTTCGGCTGAAGCCGGAGTCGCTCTGTGTCAAGATCGGCGGCAAGCACATCGGCGATATCTCGGAGCTCTCGGTCAAGGGTGCCGGCGCGTGGTTCGAGACCGTGCCGGAGGCGCTGAACACGCAGCAGAACGAGATCGCCGGCCGCATCCTCAAGGAGATCCGTGAGCGCCTCACCTTCCTGCTGGACGTCGGCCTCAACTATCTCACCCTCTCCCGCTCCTCCGGCACGCTGTCCGGCGGCGAGAGCCAGCGCATCCGCCTGGCCTCGCAGATCGGTTCGGGGCTGACCGGCGTGCTCTACGTGCTGGACGAGCCCTCGATCGGCCTGCACCAGCGCGACAATGCGCGCCTGCTCGACACACTGAAGCGCCTGCGCGACCTCGGCAATACCGTGATCGTGGTCGAGCATGACGAGGATGCGATCCTGCTCGCCGACCACGTCCTCGACATCGGCCCCGGCGCCGGCATGCATGGCGGCCACATCATTGCCGAAGGCACGCCCGCCGAGATCATGCGCAACCCGAAATCGCTCACCGGCAAATATCTCACCGGCGAGCTCGAGGTCGAGGTGCCGGAGCGGCGTCCGCCGAACCATCGCCGCACCATCAAGGTGGTCAACGCGCGCGGCAATAACCTCAAGAACGTCACGGCCGAGATTCCGCTCGGCCTGTTCACCTGCGTCACCGGCGTCTCCGGCGGCGGCAAGTCGACGCTGCTGATCGACACCGTCTACAAGGCCATCGCCCGCAAGCTGAACAATGCCAGCGAAGGCGCCGCGCCCCACGACCGCATCGAGGGCCTCGAGCACATCGACAAGATCATCGACATCGACCAGTCGCCGATCGGCCGCACCCCGCGTTCGAACCCCGCGACCTATACCGGCGCCTTCACGCCGATCCGCGAATGGTTCGCCGGCCTGCCGGAATCCAAGGCGCGCGGCTACGAGCCCGGCCGCTTCTCCTTCAACGTGAAGGGCGGCCGCTGCGAGGCCTGCCAGGGCGACGGTGTCATCAAAATCGAGATGCACTTTTTGCCCGACGTCTACGTCACCTGCGACGTCTGCAAGGGCAAACGCTACAACCGCGAGACGCTCGAGGTCCTGTTCAAGGGCAAGAGCATCGCCGACGTGCTCGACATGACCGTCGAGGAAGCCGCCGATTTCTTCAAGGCGGTGCCCCGCGTCCGCGAGACCTTCCAGACGCTGCACCGCGTCGGCCTCGACTACATCCATGTCGGCCAGCAGGCCACCACGTTGTCCGGCGGCGAAGCCCAGCGCGTCAAGCTGGCAAAAGAGCTGTCGAAGCGCGCCACCGGCCGGACGCTCTACATCCTGGACGAGCCGACCACCGGCCTGCACTTCCACGACGTCAAGAAACTGCTGGAAGTGCTGCACGAGCTGGTCGCACAGGGCAACACGGTCGTCGTCATCGAGCACAATCTCGAAGTCATCAAGACCGCGGATTGGGTCATCGACCTCGGCCCCGAAGGCGGCGACGGCGGCGGCGAAATCGTTGCCTGGGGCCCGCCGGAAGACATCGCGAAGGCGCCGCGGAGCTATACGGGGAAGTTTCTAGCGCCGGTGCTGGCGAAGGCGCGGAAGCCTAAGCGGCGGCGGACGAGCGAGGCGGCGGAGTAGTCTCCGCCGCCTTGAGCGACCGGGATCAAGCTACCGTGGAGTGACCTCCATGCCGAGCCGAACCTATACGCTGTTTCGCAACGCCATCCTCGCTGAACAGCAGGTCACCTGCGTCTACGAGGATCGCTATCGCGAACTCTGCCCGCATATCATCGGCATCAACAAACGCGGCGAGGAGGCTGTGCTGGCCTGGCAGTTCGCCGGCGAGAGCAGTGGTTCGCTGCCTCAATGGCGATGCCTCAAACTGGCTAATGTTAGCGACGCTCGCGCGCGCAATGGCCGCTGGCACGCGGGCGGCTCCCACCTGACCGCTCAAACTTGCATTAACGATATCGATCTCGATATCAATGTTCACGTACGCAAGCTGCGTTGAGCCTTGCTAACTGCCGACGAATTCTATGACCGCCTCGCCTCGCGCAACCGCTTCGACAATTTGCGGCATGGCCGCCAGAAACTGACGAACCAGGGTGCGATTGTCGATGTTGCCAACCCGGACCCACAGCACGATCGGCCCCTGCCTCTTTGCTGCGCGCAAAAGTGAGAAATCGCGGTCCTTGGTAATGAGAACGGCCGATCGAGAAATGGCTTCGTTCCAGATTGCCCCATCGGTCGCGTTTGCCATCGCGAACTCGGCCACATGAGCCGCATCATATCCAGAGCGACGCATGGCTTCCGCGAGTCCAGGGGGAAGCTGAGCATCGATCAGATAAAACAAGCTATTTCGCCGCTATGATCGGGTGGTCAACCTGACGCGCAGCATAGGCGAGCACAGCGTCGATATCCGCCTCTTCCAGATACGGATAGTCCCCGAGAATGCTCTCGCGCGACTGTCCCGCGGACAGCAGTCCCAGGACGTCGGCAACTGTGATCCGGAGATCGCGAATACAGGGGCGTCCATGCATCCGCTCAGGATTGACCGTAATTCTTGCCAGTAGCTCCGACATCTGTCACCTCTGTGCAATCAATATAGCATCTCCGATTGCATCTGTCAGCGCATCGCCAGCGAACACGATGCTCGGTCAGTCCGGCCCGCTCTTCCTCCATGCCCTACTCCCTCGCCATCTTCGATCTCGACGGCACGCTCGTCGACAGCTTTCCCTGGTTCCTGCGCACCATCAATGACGTCGCCGACCGCTTCGGCTTTCGCCGCGTCGCCGATGAGGATGTCGAGGGGCTGCGGCATGCCTCGACGCGCGAGATCCTCAGCCGACTCGAGGTGCCGCTGTGGAAGCTGCCGGTGATCGCGCGGCATGCGCGGCGGTTGAAGGCGGAGGCGGCGGCCGAGATCTCGCTGTTTGCCGGCGTCGAGACGATGCTGCAGACACTCGCGAACAGCGGCGTTCAGCTGGCGCTCGTGAGCTCCGACAGCGAGGCCAATGCACGGCGGAAGCTCGACGGCACCGCCGCGTTGTTCTCGCATTTCGACTGCGCCGCCTCGGTGTTCGGCAAGCCCGCGAAATTTCGCCGCGTGATCCGGCGCGCCGGTGTCACCCCCGCGGATGTCATCTCGATCGGCGACGAGGTCCGCGACATTGAGGCGGCGCGGACTGTCGGAATTGCCTGCGGCGCGGTCAATTGGGGCTACGCGGCGCCGGCGGCGTTGCAGGCGCTTGCGCCCGATCACATGTTCGCGCAGATGGATGAGATTGCGGACGTGGTTTGCCGGACCAAAGCCTGATCCGCAATCGGCACGCCCAGCCCAGGGAGACGGTGATGACACTGACGGACGCAGCCCGCCTCAAACTCCTGGAGCCGCCGGTCGGCAAGGTGCGCGTCGTGCTCGACACCGACACCTATAACGAGATCGACGATCAGTTCGCGCTCGTGCAGATGCTGCTGTCGAAGGACCGCTTCGACGTCGAGGCGATCTACGCCGCACCGTTCTTCAACGCACGCGCCGACAGTCCCGGCCACGGCATGGAGCTGAGCTACCAGGAAATCCTTCGCCTGCTGGAGCGGCTGAACATCGCAGCCGAAGGCTTGGTCCATCGCGGCGTCACCGACTATGTCGGTTCGGCCAAGACGGCGCAGGCGGCACCCGCGGTCGACGACCTCGTGGCCCGCGCGCGCGCGGGCTCGCCCGACAAGCCGCTCTATGTCATTGCCATCGGTGCCATCAGCAACGTGGCCTCTGCGCTGCTCAAAGCCCCTGACATCATCGACCGTATCGTCGTGGTCTGGCTTGGTGGCCACGCGCTGGAATGGCCGCACACGGTCGAGTTCAATCTCAAGCAGGATGTCGGCGGCGCGCAGGTGCTGTTCGACAGCGGCGTGCCGCTCGTTCTGGTACCGTGCATGGGCGTCACCTCGCGCCTGCACAGCACGGTGCCGGAGATCGAGCGCTACGTCGAACCGCACGGCAGTATCGGCGCGTTCCTCGCCATGCGCTTCAAGGAATATTCGTCCGACCATATAGGCTGGGCCAAGGAGATCTGGGACATGGCGCCGGTCGGCTGGCTGCTCAATTCTGTGTGGGCACCGAGCGTGATCGTCCCCGCCCCGGTTCTCACCGATCAGATGACCTGGAGCGTCGACCGAAGGCGGCATCCGATCCGTTACGTGACCTATGTGGATCGCAACCCGATCCTGAAAGACTTCTTCCTGAAGCTGAAGGCGTTTGCCGGATCGAAATAGAAAGCGCGCTTACGCAACCCACAACCTGTTGCGCTGCCCGGCGCCCAAAACACCCACGCAAAGGTCAACGACATCAGGCAAAGATAATTCTCTTTATCAGAACTTCGGGTTATCGTATAGGAGGCCATCTCAACCCGGCCGAGGGGCGTTATCGCGATCGTCACGTACGCGGGATGGGACGTGGTGGACGCGGGCGGCGTCGGCGCGAAGGTGGTTTGCAGGGCGGCTCACGCCGTGAGCAACTACCGAGGCGCAAACGACCGGTGCAGCCCGCGTACGGCAAAATCGTGTGGTCCTGGCGCCCGGAGCCTGTGCGCCAAGTCTTGTGGTGATGTGCGAGCCCGACCGGGCACGCAAATCAGCCATCCGCAAGGTGACGGGGGCAATAGTGCATCGCTCCCCGGGGAGATCACGACATAAGCCGTAAAGCCACTGCGCAGGGAAGGCCGGATGTTTGGCTTCACCTGTATGCCGCTGTGCATCTGTTTCCAGCGCATTTGCGCACAGCGGACCGCGGGTGCCAGCCGGCACCCGGCCTTCCCTGCGCCCTCGGCACTTTCGGGGGCGGCAATTGAGCAAAGCTCGGGCAGGATATGCCGCGAGGGTTTGAACGTGTGTCCGCGATTTCAAACGTCAATGAAAGAAGAAGCATGCGGCTACGAGCCGTCATTGCGAGCGCAGCGAAGCAATCCAGAGTCCCTCCGCGGAAAGATTCTGGATTGCTTCGTCGCAAGAGCTCCTCGCAATGACGACGGAGAGAGCGATTGTGCCCCTCGCCTATTCCCCCAGCGTCGCTTCCACGAACCCACGCGGATCGTCGCAAAACTCGCGCATCACCCGATAATGATCGGTCTGCTCCACCGTCGTCGGCTCAAGGCCGTATTTCCCGAGCCGAAGCAGCTGCGCATTTGGATAGGCCATCAGCAGAGGCGCATGGGTCGCCATGATGACCTGGCAATTGCCGGAGAGATCCATCCGATGCAGGAGCTTGAGGAAATCCATCTGCCGCGCCGGCGACAACGCCGATTCCGGCTCGTCGAAGATGTAGATGCCCTGCTTCTGGCAGCGCTCCTCGAAGAAAACCAGAAAGCCCTCGCCATGGGAGAAGGAGAGATAGTCCGGCGCCTCCTGAACGCTCGCACCAAACACGCCCTCCATGGCTTGCGCAGCGCTCACGGCCGACCGGTCCAGATAGCGCGCGATCGAAAAGAATGTCTCCGCCCGGAAGAACCAGCCATCGGTTACCTTTGGTACCCAGGCAGCCTTCAAGGCGGCAGACAGCTCTACGCCAGTGACTTCCATGCCGCCGCCGTCGATCTCCTGAAAGCCCTTGCGGCCGCCCGTGCTGGCAAAGCCGGCGAGCCCGGCGATTCCCTCGAGGATGGTCGATTTGCCGGTCCCGTTCTCGCCGACGATGATGGTCACGGCGGTATCGAAGCTCTGATCGAACTCGTCCCTGAACACCGGAAGACAGAACGGATACGCCTCCCAATCCTCGACCTGCGCGCGATCGAGCCAGACGCGCCGAAGGTAAGGTGCAGGCAGCGTGGTTTCGCGACGGCGTTTCCGACCCATGCCCTCTACCTTCCCTGCTGGTCCAACGCCGCGTCGATAAATCCGTCCGGATCGTCGCAAAACTCGCGCATCACCTTGAAATGATCCGTCTCCCGCAACCTCACCGGCTCAAGTCCCGCTCTGGTCAGCCGCAGCAAGCTCGCATTCGGATAAGCCATCAGCAGCGGCGAATGGGTTGCCATGATGACTTGGCAGATGCGCGACTCTTCCATGCGTCGCAGCAGCTTCAGGAATTCGATCTGGCGCGCCGGCGACAGCGCCGATTCCGGTTCGTCGAAGATGAAGATGCCCTGGCGCTGGCAGCGCTCTTCGAAGAAGCGCAGGAAGCCTTCGCCATGGGAATGCGACAGGAAATCGGGGCCGACCTGGCCGGCATCGCGTGCGGCCTTGTCGAGATATCGCGCCACCGAGAAAAAACTCTCGGCGCGGAAAAACCAGCCATTGGTAATCTTCGGCAGCCAGCTTGCGCGCAGAGCTTTGGAAAGTTGGCCGCCCATCTTCTCCCGCGCTTCGGAGTGGTCGACGGGCATGTATCCCTTCCCGCCACCGGCATCGTCGTAGCCAGCGAGCGCTGCAATACCCTCGAGGATGGTCGACTTGCCCGTCCCATTCTCTCCGACGATGATCGTGACGGCGGCCTCAAAGTTAAGCTCGAAATCATCCGGAAAGATCGGCAAGCAAAACGGATAGACCTCGCGATCGTGGACCTGCAACGGGTCGAGCCAGATCCGTTTCAGGTAAGGCGCCGGCAGGTTGATCGTTCGACCGCTTCTTCGGCTCATGCCCGGCTTCCAACTCCTTACGACTGATCTGCTGATGTGAACATATCAGGAACGCAATCTTCGCGAAAGCTGCATCTGAGAAACATATGGAAACAAATAGCAATAAAACCCGCTATGCGTCACTTGGACGAAAACTAAAATCTAAGATTGTGGATCAGAATCGTCTTAGAAAAACGTAGCGCTGAGACAGCACGCTGGCATGAGGCCAGCCCCCACCTCGCGACCCCGGCAATGATTGACGGAAGTCCAGGACCGTTAGAAGCCGCGAGGAATGCGCGATGGTGACAACGTATTTCAACTACAACTACATCACGAGCAATCTCAAGCAGTCGCTGACGCGGGTTGGACAGCAACCGGACGTCGCGCGGGAGGCCGCCTATTACAAAGCCAACATCGGCAAGGTGAAGACCGTCGACGATTTCATGAAGGATTATCGCCTTTATAGTTATGCGATGAAGGCATATGGCCTGGACGACATGACGTACGCCAAGGCTTTCATGAAAAAGGTGCTGCAGAGCGATCTCTCCGACTCCAACAGCTTTGTGAACAAATTGGTCGACAAGCGTTACCAGGAGTTTGCCGCGGCATTTTCCTTCAATGGCAGTGCAACGCCGGTTGCGCAATCGGAGAACCAGACCGATGAGATGATCGGTCTTTACACGTCGACCAAGACAAACCAGGTCAATGCACTTGCCGACGACTCGAACTACTACAGCGCCGAAATCGGCAACGTCAGCAGCGCAGACCAACTCCTAAACAACGACCGTCTTCGCAACTATGTCTATTCGGCATACGGGATCGACCAAAGCAAGTGGTCGCGTGACACGATAAGCCAGGTCTTGCGCAGCGATCCGTCCGATCCAAGCAGCTACGTCAACACCACCTTCACGTCCCAGCTCAGCGGCCTCAATACAGCGCTCACCCAGGCGCAATCGGATATCAGCACCGCCAATTCGAACATTACCAATTATACGGCCCAACTCTCACAGCCGGGCGCCAACGTGCCTCAATTGCAGGTCCAGATCCTGGTCGAGAAATATCATCTCGATACGGCAACGAAGAGCGTTTCCAGCCTCAACGACCAGATCGCGACGATCGGCAATTTTGTAGACTTGGCCGGCGCGTTCGAGTTCCTGCCCGACGGGTCGCTTCCGGCAGGTACGCCTGCGCAGACTGCCGCAAATATAACGCTCACGAAGAAGCAGTTCGACGACAGCAAGGCCGAGGTCTACGCTGCGGCAAGCCCGATCTACGGAGCCGTGGCGATCAAGCAATTCAGGGCGGACCTCCTCAAGATCAATTCGGTCCAGGCGTTCGTGTCGACGCCGGGTGTGTATGATTTTGCGCTGGGCGCCGTCGGCCTCGATCCCGGACAGGTCTCGCAAGACACCGTCAAGAAAGTCCTCGAAAGCGATCTCAACGATCCAAAGAGCTACGTGTACACCCTCAAGGACAATCGATACGTTCAGCTCGCGCGCGCCTTCAACTTCGATGCAAAAGGCAATCTGACGACCCCCCTGGTCGCGCAGGACTCGGCCGAAGTCCTCCAGATTGCGAAAGACTACATCATTCAAGCAGTGAAGAGCGCGAGCACGGCAACCCCGCAGCAGCAGGCGGCAGTTCGGGCACAAGCCGCCAAGGACGCGACGGCCTATCAGGAGGCGATCGCAGGCATCGACAGTGTTTCCGATCTTCTTGCAAACAGGCCAATGGTCGATTTGATTCTCCTGGCCAAGGGTTTGGACCCCAGGAAGGTCAGCGACGATTTTCTCAAGAAGGTCTTCGCCTCCGACCTGAACAATCCAAAGAGCTTCGCGAACACGCAGAGCGATCCTCGCTTTGCCGAAATCGTGGCGTCGTTCAACTTCGACAGCAAGGGCAACGTCGCGCGCCTCCCGATGATGGGTCCGCAGAAGCGAGATCAATTCCGGGAAACACAAGCGAACTATATCGAGCAAAGCCTGGAGCAGCAGCAAGGGGATACCAATCCCGGTGTGCGCCTGGCGCTATATTTCCAGCGAAAGGCGGGAGAAATCACCTCCGCATACGACATCCTTGCCGACAAGGCGCTTTCGGAGGTGTTCAGGACCACCTTCGATCTGCCTGATTCGATGGCTGCGATGCCGATCGATCAGCAAGCCAAGTTCGTGGACAAGATCCTCAAGGTCAAAGATCTGTCCGACCCCGCGAAGGTTGAAAAGCTCCTGAGCCGGTTCACCGCCATGTATGATCTCAAGAACAGCCAGAGCACCGATCAGTCTCCCGTGCTCGACCTCTTTCAAGGATCTGGTTCAACCATATCAGGGATAAGTGAATCGACGTTCCTGGCCATTGCCAAACTGCGCGCGCATTCCTGATGATCGCTCGCCGTAGTTACGCCAACACCTCGAGCACCAGCTCCATGGTCATCAGCACAGGATTGTCGCCACGGATCAGACGGCCCTCCGCAATGCCTCCGGTGTAGTCGATCAGCGCGACATCGAGCACAGCTTCGAGCGCGCCGGATGCGTCTGGCGCGATCGCGCCGGCCGTTATCGCGAGCTCCGTTGCGAACGGCTCGGTCACACCACCATGGGTGAAGCGCGCGCCGACGGTCGAGCCGACGCCGCCGTGGATTTTCGCGCGCGCAATGCCTTGCGCGCGACAGAACTCTTCGAGGCAGCCGGCGAAATCCTGGTTAGGCCGCAGCCGCAGAGCGAAGGCCCGGCTCGTTGTGTGCGCGCCGCTGAGCGCGGAAACCACCGGTCCGAACAGCTTGAAATTGGTCTCGGTATCAGGCTCGGCGATGAACGCCGCACCATCGATCCCAAACGCCTCAACCGCGAACGGCTCGGCGACGATGGTCTCATCTGGCAGCATATGCCCGCCGCTAGCGCGGCCATCGGCCTCAGTCCAGAGCCCGTGGCAGTGAAAGAACGGCGCGCCGTCACGCGTGCCCAACGTCATGCTGCCGAGCTTCGTACGCGTCACGCCCTTGGGCCGGAACGTATCGCTGTAGAACGCGGCATTCTCGCCGGTCTTCGACAGCGCCGGCATCACATAGGCGAACGGCCCCAGCGCACCGCTGCCAAAATTCAACACGCCGCCGGCAAATCCCTCTGCCGCAAAACCGCGGCGCGCGGCCTCCAGCAACGGCACACCTGCCTGAAGCGTGAACGAGAAGGCGCGTCCCCTCGCCTCCACCCATTGGATGCGCTCGACGATGGGAGCGCCCGGCTGCTTGATACTCCGCATCGTATGCGCTCAGCCCGCCTTGGTCTTGTCGAGATCGAGCAGCCCGCGCGCCTCGAGTTCGTCGCGGACCATGCGCTTTGGAATCTTGCCATAGCCCGACTTCGGCAGCGCCTCCCAGAAGAAGAACCGCTTCGGCATCTTGTAGCGCGGCACCTTTGGCAACAGGAATGCCGCCATCTCGGCTTCACTCACAGGCCGCTCGCCTTCGCGCGCCACGCAGACAGCGACGCCGACCTCGCCCCAGGTCGCATCCGGCACGCCGAGGACGGCAACCTCGCCGACGCAAGGATGCGTCAAGATCTTCTCCTCGATCTCGCGCGGATAGATATTGGAGCCGCCGGAGATGTACATGTCGGAGGCGCGGCCGGTGATGTAGACAAATCCCTCCTCGTCCATGTGGCCGAGATCGCCGGTGCGGAACCAGCCGTTGCGAAATGCCTTCGCATTGGCTTCGGGGTTGTCGTAATAGCCGGCGAGCACGGCAGGGCCGATCACGCAGATCTCGCCGCTCTGGCTGGCACTGAGCTCGCGGCCCTCGTCGTCCTGGATCGAGACCTGCATGCCGGTTCGCTCGAAGCCGCAGGTGCCGATCCTGGCATGCGGCCCGTCCTCGGGATCGTGCAGCGCCGCCGGCAGCACCGTGATGTTTCCGGTGACCTCGCCGAGGCCAAAATACTGCACGATGACCTTGCCGAGTTTCTTCAGCGCGGCCTTCTGGTCCTCGCGGTACATCGGCGCGCCGGCATAGATCACGTGACGCAGCGAGGAATGATCGTATTTGTCGGCGGCGGGGTGCTCGACCATCATCTTCAGGATCGTCGGCACGGTGAAGAGATTGCTGACCCGATGCGCCTCGATCAGGCGGAACGCCTCGCTGATATCGAACTTCTCGCTCGGCAGCAGCACGGTGCACACGCCGCGCGCGGTCTGCACCAGCTGATGCACGCCGGCGCCATGCGACAGCGGCGCCACGACCAGCGATGCGTCGTCTTCGGTGACGCCGGGCGTCAGATCGGCAAGATGATTGGTGACAACAAAGCCCATTTGTCCGTGGGTCAGCACCGCGGCCTTGGAGCGGCCGGTGGTGCCGGACGTAAAGAAGAACCAGCAGGGATCGTCATGCTCGACCGCGACGTTCTCGACCACGTGACCGGCCTGCGACGCGATGGCATCTGCAACCGAGGTCTCGCCGAAAGATGCCTTGCCGTCGATGCTCCAGGTGAACTCCAGCGTACCGCCGCTGACGGCCTTCGCGTGCTCGGGAAAATCGACGTGGCACAGAAACGCCTTCGCGCCGGAGGCCTGCGCGAGATAGGTGACCTCGTCCGGCATCAGGCGGAAATTGGTGGGCACCCAGACCGCGCCGAGCCGGAACGCGGCGAACATCGAAAAGAACATCTCGTCGCCATTCTTGGAATGGACCAGGATGCGATCGCCCTTCACGATGCCCCGCGCGGCAAGCGCAGCCGAAAGCGCGGAAACCTGCGCATCGATCTCGCGCCAGGTCCAGGATTTGTCCCCCCACACGAAGCCGGGGCGCGATCCATGCCGCCGCGCATTCAGGGTCAGCATGTAAGCGAGATTCATGACGCGGCGGGACATGCGCAGGGGCTGCATCGGGCTTCCTCTTCGACGGCGGACGGCACGCAAGCCCCCCGCTCATTGCAGCCCATTTATCGCCATCGCCAGCACCCCCGCAAGGCCGCCGGCCGCGTAGCTGCCAGCACGATCGTTCAGGGAATTTTAAACATGATCGGCGCAACCTCGCGCAGTTCTCGCGTACAGAGTGCCGCATCATGGTCAAAGCGTCCGCATTACTCCTCTTGTCGCTGGCGCTCGCCGGATGTGCGATGTCCCCGCAAGCCCAGCTCACCCCGGATCCCGCCTTCAAGCTCGCGCGCTATGCCTGGGATGGCGCCGGCGAGGACCCCAATCGGCCCCGTTCCGCCTCCGAGCCATCTCGCGCAACGCGAACCTCAGCGAGTGGCAAACAGGACAACGCGCAGGACGGCATCGATACCGATCAGGATGCGAAGGTCAGCCGTTCGCTGGTCATTTGCCAGGGTTGCCTGCGCTCAAAACCTCAGCCGGAAGATTCGCGGCTCGCCAAAGCGGCCGATTGAAGCGAACCGAAAACATCATGAGCGACATCATCAACAACAGGGGCCAGCACCGCTACGAACTCGAGCTCGAGGGCCATCTCGCCGCGACCTATTACGAGATCGAGGGCGACGTGATCACCTTCGTCCACACCGAGGTGCCGCCCGAACTCGGCGGCAAGGGTGTTGGCTCAAAGCTGATCAAGGGCGCGCTCGATCAGGTCCGCGCTGCCGGGCTGAGGGTGGTCGCGCAGTGCCCGTTCGTGAAAGCGTATATCGAGAAGCACCCGGAGTATCAGGATCTGCTGAAGGTCTAACCCCGTCATTGCGAGCGAAGCAATGACGGAGAACTACAGCGCTCCCAGCCGCTTCAACGACTCCTGCGCCGTCTGCAAGCCCGGCTTCAACTCCAAGGCCTTCCTGAAATCGGCAATCGCGCCCTGCTTGTCGCCGAGCCGCATTCTGGCCTGGCCGCGATTGTTCCAGGAAAACACGTCGGCGGGATCGTACTGCAGCGCCTTGTCGTAGTCGGCGAGACCGCCCTTGTTGTCACCCTGGTAGAGGCGGATCATGCCGCGATTGCGCCAGCCCCGCGCGTCGGTCGGCGCGACGCGGATCGCCTCGCCATAGTCGGCGGCGGCGCGGTCAAGCTGCTCGCTGTCGCGATAGACGTTGCCGCGGTCGATATAGGCGAGCAGATCGGGCGCGAGCTTGATCCGCACGGTGTAATCGGCGAGCGCATGCGTCATGTCGTGCCTGCGGTAATACACCAGGGCGCGATTGGCGTAGGCCGTGGCATAGTTAGGATCGCGCTTGATCGCAGCGTCGAAATCCGCGAAGGCGCCGTCGAGATCGCCCTTGTTGAAGCGGGACTCGCCGCGGTTGCTGTAGGCCAGCGCCAGCGACGGATCGAGCTTGATGGCCTGGTCGTAATCGGCGATGGCGCGGTCATAGTCGCGCTTGAAACTGTAGACGCGGCCGCGGTTGTTGAAGGCGCAGGCATAGGTCGGATCGAGCCGAACCGCTTCGTCCAGGTCGGCCAGCGCGGCATCGAGCTCGCGGTTCTCGGTGAGGCCGTGCCCGCGGCTGCAATAGGCGCCGGCGAGTCTCTGACCTGTCTCGCTCCTGGTGTCGATCACCGTCGAGCAGGCCTTGACCCGTTCATCCGGCGTGCTCGTCAGCCCAATGCAGGCGTCCCAGGTTGGACCGCCCTCAGCCGAAGCCGGGACCGACGAGAGGAGCGCGGCGAGCAACGCCATGAGGCTGAGCGGGACACGCATTTTCCGGATATCTCCCCTGCGGCAATTTCCCTTGGTCGCGCCTTGGCAGAGGCGGGTTCAGGCGCCTAGATCAGGGGATAAGCAGCGCTTCGGAAGGATCTCTCATGGCGGCATCGGTACGCGACAACAGCGACAGGAGCCGCTTCGAACTCGATGTCGGCAATGAGCTTGCCTTCGCCAATTACCGGCTGACGCCGTCGGCCGTGATCATCACCCACACCGAGACGCCGCACGCGCTGCGCGGCCGCGGCGTCGCCTCCGAGCTGATCAAGGGCGCGCTGGACTTGATCCGGCGCGACGGCAAGAAAGTGATCGCGGGCTGCGGCTTCGTGGTCGACTATCTCGACAAGCATCCGGAGGATGCGGATCTCGTCGCCTGAAGCAAATGGGCCCGCGCGATGGCGGGCCCTCGCAGCGACCGAGTGCTCGATCAGTGCTTGATTTCCGGCGGCAGCTTACCGCCATTGGCGGCGAGCTTCGACATCACCTGCTTATGCAGCCAGACATTCATGCTCGCCGAGTCGTTCATGTCGCCGCTGAAACCGAGCTCCTTGGCGAGGTCCTTGCGCGCGGCCAGGCTTGAATCGATGTCGAGCGCCTTCATGAGATCGACGATCGAGGTGCGCCATTCCAGCTTCTCCTTCTGGGCCGCCACCAGCTTGTCGACGATGGCCGCAACGTCCACGGTCGCTGCGGGCGCCGCAGAGGGTGCCGCGCCGGGCGCGGACGACGGTGCAGCCCCGGCAGACGCGGTCCCTGCGGGTGCGCTGCCGGCGGGCGCGGCGGAAGCCGGATGGCTGCCGAAGATCGCGCCCATAATTTTCCCGAAAATGCTCATGTCTACTCCCCGAAAAGGATCCGTTGGAAGGGCCTTGAGTGGCACTTATAGACGAAGTTTGTGCGATGCGCCCGCGCTGTTCTCGCGAACCACAAGCAGCATCAGCTTATCTGCGGCGAAATGACGACCGAATGACATCATCGAGGTTGCACTGCGGCATCGAATCTCACCCAAGCGTGAGGGACAGGACTCGGGATTGGGAGTACGCTTTGTGTTCAGCTCGCGATGCCATCCGGAATTCGCGTCTGGTCGGAATCGCGATCATCCAAGAAAAGCGGCCGCTCGCGCCGTTTGCCGGCGCCGGATTCGGCTGCATGGCGAGGAGCAAGCGACTATGGCCACACTTTACCAGGGCAATGTGCCCACAATGGCCCCGCCCGCTGATGCGGCGGGACCAACCATCCGAACCATCCAGCTATCCGACCTGTACGACGCGCTCAAGCGCGGCTGGGAAGATTTCAAGGCGGTTCCGAGCCACGCCATCATCCTCTGCGTGATCTATCCGGTGCTCGGCC
Organism: Bradyrhizobium sp. LTSP849; assembly: GCF_000938255.1. Taxonomy (GTDB): domain Bacteria; phylum Pseudomonadota; class Alphaproteobacteria; order Rhizobiales; family Xanthobacteraceae; genus Bradyrhizobium. The sequence continues at coordinate 96,142 of NZ_JYMR01000053.1, forward strand.
TCGTGATCGCGCGCGTCGCAATGGGCTATTCGGTGATACCGCTGCTGTTTCCGCTGGCCGCGGGGTTTGCCCTGATCGGCCCGTTCGCAGCGCTCGGCCTCTATGAGCTATCGAGCCGGCGTGAACGCTATGAAGAGGCCAACGCCTGGGATGCCGTGGAGGTGCTGCGCTCGCCCTCCTTCGGTGCAATGCTCGGCCTCGGCACGCTGTTGCTCGCTCTGTTCGTGACCTGGGTTGCGACGGCGCAGGCGATCTATGTTGCGGCGTTTGGCTATGAGGGGGTGACCGGAATCTCGGATTTCGTGACGCGCGTGCTGACGACATCGCAGGGCTGGTGGCTGATCGCGATCGGCTGCGGCACGGGCTTCCTGTTTGCACTCGCCGCGCTCTGTATCAGCGCCGTGTCGTTCCCCTTGATGCTCGACCGCCATGCCGGTGCGTTCGAGGCAATGGTCACCTCGCTCCGCGTCGTGGCCAAAAACCCGGTGCCGATGGCGGCCTGGGGCCTGATCGTCGCGGTGCTGCTGGCGCTCGGCACGATTCCCGCTTTCCTCGGCCTCGCCGTCGTCATCCCGCTGCTCGGCCACGCCACCTGGCATCTCTATTGCAAGGTGATCGTCTCCGATCCCGGCGCACGGCCGGTGCCGCCTCCGCCACAGCGTCCGCGCAAGCCGGCCGCCGATTTCCCCGCCAATCTCTTCCCGTGGCGGAACAGGACGGACGCCTGACGATATCGCAACATCCGATCCTGCCCAGATCCGGGCAGGATCGGACAGCGTCATACGCCTTGCTTTGGCCGCGGTTACAACCGACATTGCCGCCGCCGGTCATGCCACTTCACGGAATCAATTTAGACGAATGACCCCGACGATTTCTCGTCTCGCTCTCGCAGCCTTCGCCCTCACCGCCTTAATCCTCGCCGCCGAGCCTGCGGTCGCCTGCGGTTCAGGCAATTTCGACGCCTGGCTTGCGGATTTCAAAACCGACGCCGCAGCCAAAGGCATCTCGCAACAGGCCATTGCCTCCGGGCTCGCCGGTGTGACGCTCGACCAGGGCGTGCTCAACCGCGACCACTCGCAAAAGGTCTTCACCCAGACCTTCGAGGAGTTTTCAGGCCGCATGGTGCCGCCGAGGATGACGCGCGGCTCAAACATGATGAAGCAGTACGGCTCGGTGCTGTCGCGCATCGAGCAGACCTATGGCGTGCCAGGCGAAGTGCTGGTCGCGATCTGGGGTCTCGAGACCGATTTCGGCGTCAACACAGGCAAGTTCGCGACGATCCGCTCGCTGGCGACGCTGGCCTATGACTGCCGGCGCGCCGAGCAGTTTCGCGGCGAACTGATGGATGCGCTGCGCATCGTCCAGCGCGGCGATCTCGCGCCCGCCGACATGAAGGGCGCCTGGGCCGGCGAACTCGGCCAGACCCAGTTCATGCCATCGTCCTGGATGAAATACGCCGTCGATTTCGACGGCAACGGCAAGCGCGACCTCTTGCGCAACGCGCCCGATGTGCTCGCTTCCACCGCCAACTATCTCGCCGGCTATGGCTGGCAGCGCGGCAAGGATTGGCAGCCGGGCAGTCCGAACTTCGCGGTGCTCCAGCAGTGGAACAAGAGCGAGGTCTATTCCAAGACGGTCGCTTATTTCGCCACCCAGCTCGCGCACGCGCCTTAAGGCAAGCCTGTTTAAGACAAGCCTGAAACGAAACGCGTAGGGCCGATCGCCCAGCGACCGGCCCTCTCTTGGTGCGTTTACTTACCCGTTTACTTGCCTGCGGTGGCTTGCATCGCCTTGTTCAGGTGCATGCCGCACGCACCCATTTTACCGTTGAGCAGCGCGTCCTGCGCAGCCGTGATTTCCTTCTCAGCCACGAACTTGCTGTCACCGTCGGCCATGTTCTCGATCGCGGTCTCCGTCTTCTCCAGATTGGACCCACTGCAACCGCCCATGGCGTGCTTGGCGGCCTGGGCCGGCGCGACGGCGAAAGCGACGGCGGCAATTGCAATAACCCCGAGTAACTTCGTCATGATGTTACTTTCCTTCTCTTCTTCTTGGGACAGACCCAGCGACATTGCCGGAATCTGCAACATGACTTTGCTGCCGACGCGGCAACTTGCCGCAATAAATTCCCCGCGAGAACTGCGTGATGTTGCGCGCGGCGCAGAGCCGCATGCGAAATTTCTGATTTTCATTACAAGTTTGTAATCAGGCCTCTGCACGTTCGGCGTGTGTGCAGTGCATCATTGGAACGGACGCTCACTTGGCTGATTGAGCAAGAATCTCGGGCCTCGCTGCGAGCCCATTAATGAATTCCTGAAGCCTCGCCCGAACGAATCCCAGCCGTCTCCCCGAGACAGATAGCGGGATTATCTCCCTCCAATACTATGAATGCATAATCATTTCTTCTGACACTGATTCATGCGAATCACGCATGCCGGACTTGGGCCTACAAGCTGCCGCGACGCCTTGAAGATCACGGAAATGTAACCCATTTCCTCAGTATCGGAACCGCGCAAAGATATGTAAATCCGTGATTTAACGGGCATTTAGAGTGCCACGCGACCGGTTTCGCCTAGCTGTTGGGCGGGACTGCCGAGAGGTTAATCGTCTCTTACCGATGCCATGCATCCTTCGCTTAGCTGCATCGCAACATCGGAACTTCCGCACTGCACCACCCTCTTCTATATTCATTTCAACGATGACGCTCAGGTCAAGGGCTGAATCGAACTACAGGAGACTACCAATGCTGCTCTCGCTCATCCGCATGATCCAGGCTTTCCGGGACTATCAGCGCAATGTTGCCGAGCTGTCCCAGCTCAGCGATCGCGAACTGGCCGACATCGGCCTCGATCGCTCGGACATCCCGCGCGTTGCCGCCGGTCAGTATCAGGGCTGATATCGTTCAGCCCTTAACCGGACGAACCGATAACGCCCGCCTCGTGCGGGCGCTGTCGTTTTCAGCGGCAGAAAACTCGATCTCAGCGATTCCACTGACCGCCGAAAAGCGCTACCTGTCCGCCCCATGACAGGATCCCAATCTAATACCGTGCACGTCATCGGCGCAGGCCTTGCCGGCTCCGAGGCCGCCTGGCAGGTGGCGAAATCCGGCGTGCCCGTGGTGCTGCACGAGATGCGGCCGGACCGCATGACCGAGGCACACCGCACCGACGGACTCGCCGAGCTCGTCTGCTCCAATTCGTTCCGTTCGGACGATGCCGCCAACAACGCCGTCGGCCTGCTCCATGCGGAGATGCGCCGGCTCGGCTCACTGATCATGCGCGCGGCCGACGCCAACCAGGTGCCTGCCGGCGGCGCACTCGCCGTCGACCGCGACGGCTTTTCGGCCGCCGTCACCAAGGCGCTCAACGACCATCCGCTCATCGAGATCGCCCGCGGCGAAGTCGCAGGCCTGCCACCGGCGGACTGGAGCAACGTCATCGTTGCGACTGGCCCCCTCACCTCCGCCCCGCTGGCCGACGCCATCCGCGGGCTGACCGACGAGAACGCGCTCGCCTTCTTCGACGCGATCGCGCCGATCGTGCACCGCGAATCCATCGACATGTCGGCGGCCTGGTTCCAGTCCCGCTACGACAAGGTCGGCCCCGGCGGCACCGGTGCCGACTACATCAACTGCCCGATGACGAAAGAGCAGTATGACGGCTTCGTCGCCGCGTTGATCGCCGGCGAGAAGACCGAATTCAAGGAGTGGGAGACCAACACGCCCTATTTCGACGGCTGCCTGCCGATCGAGGTGATGGCGGAGCGCGGTCCCGAGACCTTGCGCCACGGCCCGATGAAGCCGGTCGGCCTCACCAATCCGCACGATCCCGCGACGAAAGCCTACGCGATCGTGCAGCTGCGCCAGGACAACAAGCTCGGCACGCTCTACAACATCGTCGGCTTCCAGACGAAGCTGAAGTACGGCGAGCAGCAGCGCATCTTCCGCACCATTCCGGGGCTGGAGAAGGCCGAGTTCGCCCGCCTCGGCGGCCTGCATCGCAACACCTTCCTGAACTCGCCAAAGCTGCTCGACGGCCAGTTGCGCCTGCGCGCGCAGCCGCGGCTGCGCTTTGCCGGCCAGATGACGGGCTGCGAGGGCTATGTGGAATCCGCCAGCGTCGGCCTGATCGCCGGCCTCTATGCGGCAGCCGATTCGCGCGGCGAGACGCTTGCGAGCCCACCCGGCACGACCGCGCTGGGATCGCTGCTCAGCCACATCACCGGCGGCCATATCGAGACCATCGAACCGGGCACGCGCTCGTTCCAGCCGATGAACATCAATTTTGGCCTGTTCCCGCCGCTCGCGAGCGCACCGACGAAGAAGCCGGACGGCACGCGTCTGCGCGGCAACGAGAAAACGGTGGCCAAGAAGCAGGCGATGAGCGCTCTGGCGCTCGCCGATCTCGATCGCTGGATCGCCGATCATTTGCGCATTGCCGCCGCGGCGTGAGTTTGAGATGAACCTTCCCAAAGACGACGCCGCGGTGCTCTCGGCACGCTGGATCGAGGGCGTGCTGCTCAAGCGCGACGTGTTCTCGACCGTCGAGCGCGGCCGCTTCCGTGGCGACAATGGCGAGGTCGACGCTGTGCTGCGCCGGCTCGACGAGGTGCCGTGGTGGTCGTTCCTCCTGGCACGCCATCTGTTCGCGCGCGAGAAGCATGCGCTGGCGCTCGCCAAGGGCCTCGACGTCGGTCCCGAGCTCTTGTGGGCCGGCCGCCGCGCCCTGATGCGCGGCTTCGTTGACGGCGTCGCACTGCATCTGGCGAAGCCGCATGGCGATCTCGCCTATTTCCGCTCGGCCAAGGTGGCGCTGCGCCGGATGCGCCGCGCCGGCATCTGCCACAACGATCTCGCCAAGGAGCAGAACTGGCTGGTCGGCCGCGACGGCCGCGCCTATGTGACCGACTTCCAGCTCGCCGCCTGCTTCAAACGCCGCGGACGGCTCTATCGCGTCCTCGCCTATGAGGATCTCCGGCACCTCCTCAAGCACAAGCGTTCCTATGCGCCTGAGGCGCTAACGCCGCGCGAACGAAAAATTCTCGCGAAAAAGTCGTTCGCCGCGAGCCTGTGGCTCGCCACCGGCAAGAAGGTCTATCGGGCAATCACGCGCGGCCTGTTCAACTTCACCGACCGGGAGGGCGGCGGCCGCCGGCTCGTCAACGATGCGCCGGTGCTGGCCGAGCTGATCCGCAAGATTCCGGCCGTGCGCGACACCGCGATCGTCGCCTTTGCCGACCGCCGCTCGGGCGTCGGGCTCTATGCCTTCGTCGAGGCCGATCACGCCGCACTCGAGGGCCAGATTCGCAACGAGCTCAGCGCCGCGAAAGGCCCAAAGCCGCCGGAACACATCCAGGTCGTGCACGCGCTACCGCGCGACGCCAGCGGCAGGCCCCGCACCGAGATCCTGCAACTGGTCGCCATGAACCAGCTCGACCTGATCGAGCCGATGATGAAGAACGACCAGGACCGCGCCTTCCTGAAGGACATTCTGGAGCAGCGCAAAAACCTGCGTGACCGCTTCAATTTTGAGGCGCACCTGCCGGCGGGCTGACAGGCTGCCCGCGCCTTGAAGCGTCCACATTGGCGATAGAGAAGCAGTCGGATAACGCAGGTTTGGCGGAGTTATGGGCACTCGGGGGACGAAGATGCATCGCGTGGCTGGCGGCCTGATCGCCGGCCTTCTGTTGCTGGCCACCGCACCCGCAATGGCCGAATCTCCGGCAGAGCAGATCTCCAGCTTCCGCCTCAAGCATGGTGAGGTCCGCGTCGTGCGCGATGCCACCCTCGACCGCATTGCGATGGACCAGGCACGCGCGATGGCGGCGAAGGATGATCTCAGCCACGAGACGCTCGGCCCGTTCAACAGGCGCATCGCGCCGGCCGGCGCGGGCCGTGCCGCCGAGAACATTGCTTACGGCTACGACAATTTCGAGAAGACGCTCGGCCAGTGGATCGACTCCTCCGGCCACCGCAAGAACCTATTGCTCCCCAACGCCTCCCGCGTCGGAATTGCGAGCGCCAAGAATGCCAGCGGCAAGCGCACCTATTGGGCCATGGAGATCGCCGGCGATTACGAGCAGAAGCGCGGCAAGGGCAAGAAGGACACGGAGCCGCTGGTCGTCGTAAAGCGCGAGGCTGCTCCCGCGAGCAAGCCCAAATCCAGCAACTGCCACATCAAGCTGCTCGGCCTCTGCATCTGAGACGACGCCAGGCATTGTTCCTTGCTGTCCGCCATCTTGCCCGCATTGTTCGGCGCGTCTAATTCATGCAGAAAGATGGCGAGAAGCGGAGGCCTAGTTGATCGACATCGCGCGAATACGTGCCGACACGCCTGCCACCAGCCGGCTCACATACCTGCATAACGCGGGAGCCGCTCTCATGCCCGCGCCTGTTGTCGAGGCGATGAAGCAGCATATCGATCTGGAAGGCGAGATTGGCGGCTATGCTGCCGCCGACCGAGAATCCGATCGGCTTGATGCCGTCTACGGCTCTGTGGCGCGCCTGCTGAATGCCGCGCCGGACGAAATCGCCCTCGTGGAGAACGCGACAGTTGCCTGGCAGATGGCGTTTTATGCGCTGCTGTTTCGCACCGGCGATCGCATCCTGACCGCCGAGGCGGAATATGCCGCCAATTATGTCGCCTTTCTTCAGGTCGCCAAGCGGACGGGCGCGATCATCGAGGTGGTGCCGAGCGATGCCAGCGGCGAGCTCGACGTCCACGCGCTCGAGCGCATGATCGATGAGCGCGTGAAGCTGATCGCGATCACCTGGGTCCCGACCAATGGCGGCCTCGTCAATCCTGCGGCGGCCGTCGGCAGGATCGCGCGCGCACGAGGCATTCCCTATCTGCTCGACGCCTGCCAGGCGATCGGCCAGATGCAAGTCGACGTCGAAGCGATCGGCTGCGACATGCTGTCCGCCACCGGCCGCAAATTTTTGCGCGGCCCGCGCGGCACCGGCTTTCTCTACGTCCGCCGGGCGCTGCTGCAACAGCTCGAGCCCCCCATGATCGACCACTTCGCGGCGCCCTGGGTTTCGCGCGATGAGTACCGGCTCCGCGACGATGCGCGCCGTTTCGAGACCTGGGAGAACAACTACACAGCCCGGCTGGGACTCGGCGCGGCCATCGATTACGCCCTCGATATCGGAATAGGCCCGATCGAACAGCGCTGCCGCATGCTTGCGGACCGCCTTCGCAGCGGCCTCACCTCCATTCGCGGCATCAAAATTCGTGACCTCGGACGCACGCCGGGTGCCATCGTCAGCTTCACGATGGAGGGGTATGAGGCCGAGGCCATCGTCACCAGCGCCGGCGCGGCCGGCATCACGATCGGCGCATCGGATCCATCGAGCACCCGCATCGACTCCGAGGTGCGCTCCCTGCCGGTGCTCGTGCGCGCATCCCCGCATTACTACAACACGGAGGCCGAGATCGATCGGCTGATCGGCCACCTCGCAGGTTTGGCGCCGCGATAGCGACGCTCAGGTGCAGCGTGCGCTCAGCCCGGATGCGCCGAGCTTGGCCATGACCTCGTCGAGATGCGCGCTATCGCGGGTTTCGATGACGAGTTGCAGCAGTGTCGCCTTAGCCGGCAGATCGGAGAACGTCCGCTGGTGCGAGACCTCGATGATGTTGGCGCCGGCCTCGGCCAGCAGCGCCGCGACCGCGGCCAATTGCCCGGGCCGGTCGGGGATATCGAGCGACAATTGGGTCAGCCGGCCCTCGCGCGCAAGCTCACGCGTGAGCACCGAGGCGATCAGCCTTGTGTCGATATTGCCTCCGCTCAGGACCAGCCCGACTTTCTGGCCGGCGAAGCGCGACGGATCTGACATGACCGCCGCGAGGCCCGCGGCGCCGGCGCCCTCGACGACCGTCTTCTCGATCGAGATCAGGGTTGCGACCGCGCGCTCGAGCTCGGCTTCGTTGACGAGCGCAATGTCGTCGACGAGGTGGCGGACGATCTCGGTGGTAATCTTACCGGGCGATTTCACCGCAATGCCTTCGGCCAGCGTATCGCCACGCGCGGGCAGAGTGCCGCCGTGGATGGCGTTGTACATCGAGGGATAGAGCCAGGCCTCGACGCCCAGAATCCGCAATGATGGCTTCAAGGACTTCGCGGCTATGGCAATGCCGCTGATCAGGCCACCGCCGCCGATCGGGACGACCAGCGTATCGAGCTCCGGCACCGCCGTGAGCATCTCAAGCCCGACCGTGCCCTGCCCCGCAATGACCAGCGGATCGTCGTAAGGGTGGACGAAGATCATGTCGCGGGCCTCGCCGTGGCTTCGCGCGAACGCGGCAGCCTCCTCCAGCGTCGCGCCGGTAACGACCACCTCAGCACCGTGATGCCTGGTATTCTCGACCTTCACCATCGGTGTGCCCACGGGCATGACGATGGTGGCGGGAATGCCGAGCCGCCTGGCGTGATAGGCCACGCCCTGCGCATGGTTTCCCGCAGACATCGCGACCACGCCGCGCGCACGTTCTACCGGCGTCAGCGCCGTGAGCCGGTTCAGCGCGCCGCGCTCCTTGAACGAGGAGGTGAACTGGAGGTTCTCGAATTTGAGCCAGATCTCGCAGCCGCAGATGTTGCTCAGCGTCCGGCTGTAGCTACAGGGCGTTTCGACCACGGCGCCCCGGATCGTAGCGGCAGCGGCATGAATGTCGCTCAGTGCGACCGGAAAGTCGCTCGGATCGGAGGATACGGTTTGGGACAACTCGGCCATAGGACAGCATAGAGCATTTGGCCGGCCCGGGCGATAAGCCGAGCGCTATTTGGTAAATTCCCGCGATCGTGAAGCCCGCCACAGCGTCCACAGCGTGCGCAACCGCGACGCCGGCTGCGGCGCGAACGGATTGCGCCCCGGCCGCGACAGGCGCTTGAGATCGGCCCGTGCCTGGCTTAGCGGCAGAAGCGCAGGCCGGACCGACGGCGGCACCTCCGCGAGCAGCGATATGGCCGTTGCCAAATGTTGCTGCGCCTCGCTCACGAGCTGATCCAAGACAGCTCTGAGATTGGAGCTCTCCTTACCGGCAAAGACATCTTCGATCCCGCAGTCGTGGCTATCCAGAATCTGCTGCGGCAGGAACAGTTGCCGGTGCGCGGCATCGCGCGGCAAATTCGTGATCACCTGCGCGATGCCCTGCGCCAGCCCGGCGTGCCGCGCGAGATGCTCGACGGCTTCCGAAGGCGGCGCCATGATCCGGGCTGCGAGCGTGAACAACGCCGAACAGGTCGCAGCCAGATAGCCTTCGAGCGCCGTCATCGTCGGCATTGGATCGTTGTAGAGATCGAACTGGTGCTCGTCGGCGAGCAGCGACAATGGCTCGACCGGCAGCTCGAAATCGCGGATCGCCCGCAGTAGCTCTGCCGCGACCGGATTGCCCTCGACGCTGCCATGGGCGTGGCCTGACAGCATGTCGGTCCACCATTGCAGGCGGATTTCGCCGGGCAAGGGCTGGCTCACCTGATCGCGGACGCGGACGATCTCGACATTGAAGGCGTAGAGCGCCAGCAGCGCGCGACGCTCGACGGCGGGCACGAACAGCGTCGCGACATAGCGCGGAAAGTCATGGCTTCGCACGAGATCGGCGCAGAAGGCAGCGCTATCGGCAGGAGGCGTGGCGCTGTTCATGGCACGGCGATCAGCGCGGCCGCGACGCGACGCCGTTCGCCGATCATGATGTTGTAGGTGCGCACGGCGGGACCGGTCTGCATCGTGTCCAGCACCACTCTCACCGCCTTCAAGGCCTGTCGCAGCTCCGGCGGCGGCAGCCACACTCCGGTTCCGGTGCCGACCAGAAGCGTGTCGATGCTGTTGGCAGCCGCAAAGACCCGCTCAAGCGAATAACGGTCGATCCTGGCGGGATCGGTCACGTCCCAGGCCCAGATCGCGTCGGGCAGGCAGAGCAGCGAGCCCCGATGCGACATGCCCGCAAAGGCAAAGCCGCCCTTGCCATAGGCCTCAATTGGCGCCGAGCGCGGGAAATGCGGTGCGTTGGGATCGCCGGCCATGCGCTTCGTCCGAATGAGCTTACTGCCGTCGCAAACGCTTGCGAGGGCATGCGGTTCGGATCATGCCTTGTTTTTCTTCGCCGGCGTAGTCACTTCGACCGCATCCTCGCGATGCTCGCCGACGCCGAGATAGATCAGGATCGGCGCCGCGATGAAGATCGAGGTGTAGGTGCCGACCAGCACCACGCCGAACATCATGACGGCCGTGAAGCTGTGAATGGCATGCCCGCCGAACAGCAGCAGCGCCAGCAGCGCCAGTGTCACAGTGAAGTGGGTGATGATCGAGCGCGACAGCGTCGAGTTGATGGACTCGTTGAGCAGCTGCGGCATCGGCATCTTCTTGTAGCGCCGCAGCATTTCACGGATGCGGTCATAGATGACGACGGTGTCGTTGAGCGAATAGCCGAGAATGGTCAGAAGCGCGGCGATGCTGGTCAAGTCGAAATCGACCTGGCTGATCGACATGAAGCCGATCGTCAGCACGATATCGTGCACGTTGGCGATCATGGCGCCGAGCGCGAACTGCCATTCGAACCGGAACCAGAGGTAAATCAGGATCGAGACGATCGCGAGCATCAGGCCGAGCATGCCGAAGGCCAGCAACTCGCCGGAGACGCGCGGGCCGACCACCTCGACGCGGCGATATTCGAAGGAATCACCGAGCGCGCCGCGGACTTTCTGCACGGCTTCCTGCTGGGCGGCATCACCGCCGGGCTGCTCCGCGACACGGATCAGGACGTCCGCGGGACCGCCGATTTGCTGGATCTGGACTTCGCCCAGGCGCAGACCATCCAGTGTCGTGCGCATCGCCGCGATGTCGGCGGTGCCGGATTTGGCCCGCACCTCCAGCAGCGTGCCACCGCGGAAGTCGATGCCGAAATTCAGGCCGTGGGTGAAGAACAGCGTGATGGCGACGATCGACAGCGCCGCCGAAATCGGGAAGCTGATGCGGCGGAAGCGCGTGAAATCGAAATGCGTATCGTCCGGGACGATGCGCAGCGACGGCAGCCAGCCGAACACCGAGACCACGGTGAGGACGGCAATCAGGATGCCGAGCCCGATGAGAACAATGTGAGTCACGGTCAGGCTCCTAGATCGGGACGCTCTGCGGCCGCTTCCACCGCACCCACCCGGCCACGATCAGCCGGGTCAGCGTAAAGGCGGTGAATACCGTGGTGATGATGCCGATGCCGAGCGTCACGGCGAAGCCGCGCACCGGGCCGGTGCCAATATAGAATAGCACCGCAGCGGCAATGAAGGTCGTGATGTTGGAATCGAGGATGGTCGCAAGCGCCCGCTTGAAACCGGCGTCGATCGCCGAGATCGCGTTGCGGCCGCCGCGCAGCTCCTCGCGGATGCGCTCATAGATCAGCACGTTGGAATCGACCGCGATGCCGACGGTGAGCACGATGCCGGCGATGCCGGGCAGCGTCAGCGTGGCATTGAGCAGCGACAACAGGCCGAAGATCATGGCGACGTTGATCGCCACCGCGATGTTGGCGAACACGCCGAACAACCGATAGGTCAGCAGCATGAACACGATGACCATGATCGAGCCGACATAGGCCGCAAGCTCGCCCTTCTCGATCGAGTCCTGGCCGAGGCCCGGACCGACTGTACGCTCTTCGACGACCGTGAGCGGTGCCGGCAGCGCGCCGGCGCGCATCAGGATCGCGAGATCGTTGGCGGACTGGACCGTGAAGCTGCCCGAGATCTGCCCCTGCCCGCCCGTGATGGGCTCGCGAATGACAGGTGCCGAGATCACTTCATTGTCGAGCACGATCGCAAATGGCAGACCCACGTTTTCCTGCGTAGCCTGCGCGAACTTGCGGGCGCCGGTTGAATTGAAGCGGAAGGAGACGATCGGTTCGTTGGTACGCTGGTCAAACCCGGTCTGCGCATCGTTGAGCTCGGCGCCCGAAACCAGCACCTGCTTCTTGACCACGTAAGGCACCTTCGGCGAGCTTTGGCTCATCAACAGCTCGGATTCCGGCGGCACTCCACCCCGCTGCGCCTGGTCCGGCGGCACGGAGGTGTCGACCATCCGGAATTCCATCTTCGCGGTCTTGCCGAGCAGCTCCTTCAGATGGGTCGGATCCTGAAGGCCCGGGACCTGCACCAGGATGCGGTCGTTGCCCTGGCGCTGGATCACGGGCTCGACGGTGCCGAGTTCGTTGACGCGGCGTTCGACGATCTGGATCGATTGCTCGATGGTCTTGCGCATACGCTCGACCATCGCGGGCTGAGACAGCGCCAGGCGGATCAATCCGCCGCCGGCATCGGTCACCTCGAGGTCGCGCTGGCTGCTCGACCCGAGCAGGCCGCCGATCGGCTGCGCCAGGTCACGCAGCTTGGCGAAAGCAGTCTGGAGGTCGGTGTCCTTGACGCGGACTTCGACCGTGTCGCCGCGCGTCACAAGGCCGGTATAGCCGATCTTGGCATCGCGCAGCGCGCGACGGACATCGTCGCGGACCTGATCGAGCTTCTCTTTCTTCACATAGGCGGAATCGACCTCGAGCAGCAGATAGGAGCCGCCCTGGAGGTCGAGGCCGAGCACGAGCCGGCGCTGCGCCCAGGCCGGCCAGGTCTTGACCTGCGTTTCGGGGAAAAAATTCGGGACCGCGCAGAGGCACACGATCAGCGCCGTCAGGATAATCCCGAGCGCCCTCCACCGCGTGAAATACAACATCGACTGGACCTGTCAGATCAGGAGATTTGAGAGACTCGCGCGGACGCTCACTTCGCCGCGGTGTCGTCCTTGGCGCTTTCCTTGGCGCTTTCTTTGGCCGGCTCGCCCTTGGCGCGCACGCCAGAGACCATCGAACGCATCTGGCGCACACGCACGCCGTCGGCGATCTCGAACTCGATCTGGTCGTCATCGACCACCTTGGTGACCTTGCCGACGAGGCCGCCCGAGGTGACGACGGTATCGCCGCGGCGGATGTTCTTCACGAGCTCGGCATGGTCCTTCACCTTCTTCTGCTGCGGGCGCAGAATCAGGAAGTACATGATCACGAAGATCAGGGCGAACGGCAGCAGCGACATCAACATGCTGTTGGTGTCGCCGGCGCCCGCAGCCTGGGCATACGCAGGAGTAATGAACATTCGGACGATCCTCGTGGAAACGGGGGAAAACCGGTCAGGCCCCTGGGGCGACCGGTTCGGTCAAATTCGCGCGGACTATAGCGGCCACCGGCCCAATTGCAACGCTGCCAGACCGGCGATTTGGCCACCTTGCGGCGCGGCTTCAGGCCCGATAAGGCTGCATTCTCAGGAACTTCGGACATGCCCAGAAAACCAAGCAAAAGCCCGGCCGGCAAAGGCCCCCGTACCCCTGCCGGAAAGCCCGCCCGCGTCGCGGCAAAACGCCTCAAGGGACCCACCAAGGCAGCCCCCATCGACCTCACCCAGGAGCGCATCGTCCGCGCGCTGGAGACCATTGCGGCCCACCTCGCCGCCCAGGGGAAGCCGGCCGCAACGCCCGAATCGTTCGCACGGGCGGATGCCTATGTCTGGCACCCAGACGGCCGCCTCGCCGCGGTGCCTCGGGTCAGCCGCGTCGAGCTGTTCCTTTTGAAGGGCGTCGACCGGATGCGCGACATCCTGATGGAGAACACCGAACGCTTCGCCAATGGACTGCCCGCCAACAACGCCCTGCTCTGGGGCGCGCGCGGCATGGGCAAGTCGTCACTGGTGAAGGCGGCGCACGCCAGCATCAACGCGGACCGCAAGGCCTCCGAGAAACTGAAGCTGATCGAAATCCATCGCGAGGACATCGAAAGCCTGCCCGCACTGATGGAGCAATTGCGCGCCTCGTCCTTCCGCTTCATCGTGTTCTGCGACGATCTCTCCTTCGACGGCAACGACGCCTCGTACAAATCGCTCAAGGCCGTGCTCGAAGGCGGCATCGAGGGGCGGCCCGAAAACGTCATCCTCTACGCCACCTCCAACCGCCGCCATTTGCTCGCGCGCGAGATGATCGAGAACGAGCGCTCGACCGCGATCAATCCCGGCGAAGCGGTCGAGGAGAAGGTCTCGCTGTCGGATCGCTTCGGCCTCTGGCTCGGCTTCCACCGCTGTAGCCAGGACGAATACCTCGCCATGGTACGCGGTTATTGCAGCCATTTCGGCGTCAAGGTCGACGACGAAGCGCTCGAACGCGAAGCGCTGGAATGGTCGACCACGCGCGGCTCGCGCTCAGGCCGCGTCGCCTGGCAGTTCGTGCAGGAGCTTGCCGGACGGCTGGGCGTGAAGCTGGCGGCGAAGTAGCGGAAGATCTCGCCACAAGTGAACTGTCATTCCCCGCGCAGGCGGGGAATCCAGTATTCCAGAGACATCGAGATTCAGCACAACCGCCGCGGCGTACTGGGTCGCCCGGTCAAGCCGGGCGACGACACCGTCTTTGCGGATGCTACGTAGGCCTCACGCCCCATTCAAAAATTGAAGCGGGTCAACCGGGCTCGATCCCTTACGGATCTCGAAGTGGAGCTGCGGCGACGCCACCTCCCCGGATTGACCCGACTTGGCAATGACCTGACCGCGCTTGATGGTATCGCCGCGCTTCACCATCAGCTCACTCGCATGGGCATATGCGGTGACGTAGCCGTTGGAGTGCCGAACCAGGACCAGATTGCCATAACCCTTCAGCTCGTTGCCGGAATAGGCAACGACACCGTCTTCAGCCGCCTTGACCGGCGTACCTTCGGGCACCGCGACATTGATGCCGTCATTGGACTTGCCGTTGGTCTTGGCGCCGTAGCTCGTGATCACCTTGCCGCGCACCGGCCAGCGGAAGGTCGGCAGCGAGCTGGTGGTCTCCGCAGCCTTCGCCGGTGTCTCGACAGGCTTCTCTTCGATATTGGTGGTGGCCTGGGCCAGACGCGCGCTCTGCGCCGGCGCAGCGATAGAAGCCATCTTGGTTGCGGGCGCAGGCGCGGCTGCAACGGGTTGCAGCGCGGCCGCAACGGGCGCGGCCGCGACAGGCGCCGGAGCAACCGGTGCTGCGAGCGCGGCGGTCCTGGCACCCGGCACGGTCAGCTTGGTGCCGAGCTTGAGTTTTGTCGACGGGTTTAGACCATTGGCGCGGGCGAGCTCGGCCGCCGAGATATGGTTCTTGCGCGCGATGCTGGCGAGCGTGTCGCCGTGATTGACGAAGTGGGTACTCGGCGGTGCGGCCAGGGCCGCAACCGGCTTCGCCGCCGGCGCCATCGCGGGAGCAGCCGCGACCGGAGCCATCAGCGGCGCGGGCGCAGCAGCCGTCGCTCCGGGATGCGGGATGACCAGTTGCTGGCCGGGCGAGAGCGCGCGCGGGCCCTTGTAGCCGTTGGCAGCCATGATCGCCTGCGGCGTGACGTGATAGCGTTTGGCGAGCACGTCGAGCGTGTCGCTGGTCCCGACGATGATCTTGGTCCCGCCGGGCGGCTGGGCGGCCGCGACCGAGCGCGGCGGCACGGTGCCGGTGGTTTCAAGACGCGGCTGGGCCGGCGGCGTATAGGACCCGAGGCCGCGCCCGCCTCCAGAGACGCCTCCACCCGCTGCAACGGGATAGGATTGCGGGGCTGCAACCGCCGGCGGCGGCAAGGGCTGAGACTGGTAGTAACCGGACTGCGTCTGCGGCCGCGCATATTGCGGCAGCTCGCGCGGCGGCGGTGCCTGCTGTACCGAACCGGTCTGCTCGGACGCAAAGGGATTGGAGAAATTCGACTGGGACAGCCGCGACTGCATGTCGGCGCTACACCCAGCAAAGCTGAAGGAGATCAGCGCCAGCACCGCAACCTGCGGCACGCGGCGCGAGTAAAGCAACTCGGCGACTACAGACATGGTTACTCACTCGTACGCAACAGAACTGGTCTTTTAAGTAAACACGCGCCGAGTAAATAACGGCTTAACCCTCCCAATAAGATGTTGGCAGCACAGCCAATCCGGAGTTCTACAGCTCCCGCGCCACGCCCGGCAGCGCCGGCACGAAGCGGACCTCGACGAGTTCCTTGCGCTCGATGCCGGCCTCGCCCCGGCGGAGGCGGGTCAGCGTCTGCACGCCCTGATGCGGGCCGACCGGCGCGATCAGGATGCCACCGACCTCGAGCCGCTCGACCAGGTTCTCCGGAATCTGCTCCATCGCCGCGGTGACGATGATGCGGTCGAACGGGCCGATGTTGGGAGGCAAATTGAGGCCGTCGCCCAGCATCACCTCGACATTGTGGAAGCTGAGCTGCTCAAGCCTGGCGCGCGCGGCATCCGCGAGCCTGCGGTAGCGCTCGACCGTCAGCACCTGGCCCGCCAGCCGCGACAGCACGGCGGCCTGATAGCCGGAGCCGGCGCCGATCTCTAGCACGCGGTGGCTCTTCTGGAGCTGGAGCTGCTCGGTCATGTAGGCGACGACGAAGGGCTGGCTGATGGTCTGCCCGCAAGCGATCGGCAGCGCGCTGTCGCGATAGGCGCCGTCGCGATCGGCGGCCTCGACAAACAGCTCGCGCGGCACCTCCTCCATGGTCCGCAGCACGGCCTGATCGCTAATGCCCCGGCGCCTCAGCGTGAGCTGAAACATCATCTTTTCCGGCGGATGCTGATGGGAGGTCATTGCTGTCTGCGTTCGTCTCGGAGGGCTAGATCGATGGTTTGCGTCGCAACGGCCCAGGCGAGAATCTTGTTCCGGCTCAGGAACCTATGATAGCCTTCCGGCGCAGCACTTGACCACAATCGGCTCGCGACAGATTAAGCTATTTGCGGATTTGCGTTGGCCTAAACGCGCATTGCGTCGCTTGGTGTTATCTGCGAACGTTTTCCGGAATGGGCAAGGACTCGGTTATGACTGCGACAGGGCTTTCGGGCCGCTCTGTGTTCCTCGTCGAGGACGAGGTCATGATCCGGATGATGGTCGCAGATATGCTGGAAGAGCTCGGCTACAAGGTCGCGGCTGAAGCGGGCGATATCACCGAGGCGCTGCGGCTTGCACAATCGACCGAGTTCGACCTCGCCATCCTCGACGTCAACGTCAACGGCAAGGTCATCTCGCCGGTTGCCGACCTGATCAAGGCGAAGGGCTGCCCCTTCATCTTCGCGACCGGCTACGGCTCATCGGGCCTGCCCGAGCAATATCGCGACCGGCCGGCCCTTCAGAAGCCGTTCCAGCTCGATGCCCTGGGCAAGACCATCGAGGCCGCGCTGCGCGGCGGCTAGCCCTGTTTCCAAGCCGTTACTTATTTCAGCGTCACGCTTAGCGCTTCCGAAAACGCTTCGTTGGTGCGGTCGAGCCTGAGCGGCGTGACCGAGACGTAGCGCTCGCGCAGCGCTGCGAGATCGGTGCCTTCGGCAGGCGTGTCCAGCATCGCCGCGCGTTCGAAGCCGATCCAGAAGTAAGGGTTGCCGCGACCGTCCCTGCGCTCGTCGATCTTGAGGAAGCCGAGATTGCGCTTGCCCTGCCGCGTCACACGGATGCCCAGCACATCTTCCGGCGCACAGGCCGGGAAGTTGACGTTGATGACCGTGTCCTTCGGGATGCCGGCAGCAATCACCTTGCGCAGGATGTCGGGCCCGAATTTAAGCGCGGTATCCCAGAGTGGCCGCTCGCGCGTCTCGACGCTGAATTCCTGCGACAACGCGAAGGATGGGATCCCCAGAATGGTGCCTTCAAGTGCACCGGCAATGGTGCCGGAATAGACCACGTCCTCGGCAACGTTGCGGCCCTTGTTGACGCCGGACAGCACGAGGTCGGGCAGCTTGGCGCCGAGAATATGGCGCGCGCCCATGATGACGCAGTCGGTCGGCGTGCCGCGCACCGCGAAGTGCTGTGGGCCGACTTCGCGCAGGCGCAGGGGATCGTTCAGCGACAGCGAATGCGACACGCCCGACTGGTCGAGCTCAGGCGCCACCACCCAGACATCGTCGGACAGCGCGCGTGCGATCTCCTCCACGACCTTGAGGCCGGGAGCGTGGATGCCGTCGTCATTGGTGCAGAGAATACGCATGCCGGAGGTCGATTCCTGAGATGGGGGCAGGCCGTCTTATCCGGCTACGGCCGATCAGGCAAACCGGCCGAATCCGGGAATTAGGCCGGTGCAATGCACGTCTCCTTTGTGATCTAGCTCATTGCGGTGCTGCAACGCCGTATCCTATTTTTCCTGGGCATTTTCTGGCGACTGGGCACGGAATGACCCGCTTTGCAGCCGCAATCCTCCTCAGTCTCGGCCTCTGCATGGCAGGCGCCGGATGGGCGCAGGATTCGGAGCCTGCGGACCGCTGCTTTCCCTGGCAGGAGTTCCGCAACGGCGTCTGCGTCGCCAAACCGGCCCCAATTGCGCCCGCACCGATCCCGGCAGCGCCGGAGCCAAGTCCGCTTCCCGCCCCGGCCGAGAACAGCGCGACGAGCATCCCGCTCGCATGTCCGCCCAACTCCCATGTCGAGGGCGGCGCCTGCATCATCGATGCGTCCCCCGCCCCGCCGCGCACGCTGATCACCGTCACGTGCAATGGCGGCACGGTGAGCAACGGGCAATGCACCTGCCCGGCCGGCTACGAATTGATGCCGGCGGGGACGGATCCGGGCGGGACATGCGTGCGGGCCAATGCGGAGAATTGCATCGGCGGCGCGATGACGGTCGCGGGCCAGTGCCTGTGCAACGGCCAGGTCACGATGTCCGGGCAGGTCTACGATCTCGAATTGGCCAAGGGCCAATGCGTGCCGAAGCGATGCCCGCGCGATGCTCCCTGCGTCACGGCCGCAGCCAAGCCGGAGACCGACGCTTCGCCAAAATTGTCATCGGAGGAGCCATCGCGCGACTGCGGCCGCGGCATGGTCGCGACGCGCCATGGCTGCATGCCGGTGCGGCATCGCTCGCACGCGACCGACCCGGGCACGTATTTCCGGATCACACCAAACTACCCGAGCCCAATGCACCATTAGCTAGCGGCGGATTCGCCATTGCGGCAGGAAGCGCGCGAGCTTGCCCTCCGCACGGAGCTGCATCGCCGGCAAGACCGGGCTCTCGACGGGCGATGTGTCAATCACACCGAGCGCTTCGAGTTGCGCGATGATCGGAGCCAACACCGGCGTCTGCGGATGGCGGCTCCGCGCCATCGTCACGGCCTTGTCAAAATCCTCGACATTGACGCCGGGCTTGGCCCGCCGGCTTTGCACATGGGCATCGTCCCAGAGCCGCGCGACGTCGATGTCCAGCACGCCACGCAGGCGCTGATCGACGGCCTGAACGCCAGCGCCGGTCACCGCCCATTGTCTGCCAACCCAGAAGATGTCGCGATGCAAGGCCATGAACGGTTGGTTCGCGTTGACGGACGGCCGGTAGGATAACCGGCCGCCCGATCTTCGCAACCAAACGTTTCTGCCGCAACACCCGGCAATGGAGCGTTACTCGCGCGCGACGACCTTCAGCCCGCCCATATAGGGCTGGAGCACGTCGGGGACCGCGATCGAGCCGTCCTCCTGCTGATAGGTCTCCATCACCGCGATCAGCGCGCGGCCAACCGCCGTGCCAGAGCCGTTCAGCGTGTGCACGAAGCGCGGTTTGCCGTCCGGCCCACGCGAGCGCGCATCCATGCGCCGCGCCTGGAAATCGCCGCACACCGAGCAGCTCGAGATCTCGCGGAACATGCCGCCATCGCCCTGCCCGGGCATCCAGACCTCGATGTCATAGGTTTTTTGCGACGAAAAACCCATATCTCCTGCGCAGAGCGTCATCACGCGATAATGCAGGTCGAGCTTCCGGAGCACCTGCTCGGCACAAGAGAGCATCCGCTCCAGCTCGTCCTTGCTGGCCTCAGGCGTCGTGATCGAGACCAGCTCGACCTTGGTGAACTGATGCTGGCGGATCATGCCGCGGGTGTCGCGTCCGGCAGCACCGGCTTCGGCGCGGAAACAGGGCGTCAGCGCGGTGAGCCGCATCGGCAATTGCTTCTCGTCGAGAATGGATTCGCGCGCGAGATTCGTCAGCGACACTTCTGCGGTCGGGATCAGGCCAAGGCGCTCGGTCCTCAGCCGCTCAAGGTCGGGTGACGCAAGCAATTCGCCCTTGATTGCCCAGAACTGATCGTCCTCGAATTTCGGCAACTGCCCGGTGCCGAACATCACCTCGTTGCGCACCAGCAGTGGCGGGTTGATCTCGGTGTAGCCGTGCTCGGTCGTGTGCAGGTCGAGCATGAATTGCCCGATCGCGCGTTCGAGACGAGCGAGCCCTTTCTTCAGCACCACGAAACGCGCGCCGGAGAGCTTTGCCGCCGCTTCGAAATCCATGTAGCCGAGCGCAGTGCCGAGATCGTCGTGCAGCTTTGGCGCGAATGCGTAGTTGCGCTTGTTGCCGAAGACGTGGCGTTGCACATTGCCGTGCTCGTCGACGCCGTCGGGTACTTCGCCGAGCGGCAGATTCGGGATCGCCGAAAGCTCCTTGGCCAGCTCCTCGTCGGCGGCCTTGGCAGCCGCTTCAAGCTGCGGCATCGAGGTCTTCAGCTCGGCCACCTCGGCCATCAGTTTGGCCGCACGCGCCTCGTCCTTCGCCTTCTTGGCGTCGCCAATTTCTTTCGAGGCGGCATTGCGCCGTGCCTGCGCCTGCTCCGAGGCCAGGATCGCCGCCCGCCGCGTCTCGTCGATCGCGAGCAGCGAAGCCGACAGCGGCTTCAATCCCCGCCGGGCGAGGCCGGCGTCAAAAGCTTGCGGATTGTCGCGGATCGATTTGATGTCGTGCATGGCCGTGGTCCTGAGGCTGGTTGCAAACTTTCAGCTTCCGAGTTGCAAGTTTGCAGATAGCGGGTCTCCCTAGCACGGCTGTCATCGCCCGCGAAAGCGGGCGATCCAGTATTCCAGAGACGGCAGTGATTCTTCGAGGGGCCGCGGCGTACTGGATTCCCCGCCTTCGCGGGGAATGACATCGGGGCGGCGGCGCCCTACTCCGCCGGCTTGGCGTCCGACGACGCGTCGGTGCCGGAGGGAGCCTTCGCGGCGGCTGCCTTCTTCTCCACCATCGAGACCGCAATGATCGAACCCTCATAGAGCGCGAGCAGCGGAATCGCGAGCGAGCACTGACTGAGCACGTCCGGCGGCGTCAGCACGGCGGCGATGATGAAAGCGACGACGATAAAATAGCGTCGCTTCTCGCGCAGCATTTTCGAGGAGATGATGCCAATTCGGCCGAGCAGCGTCAGGATCACCGGGAGCTGGAAGGCGATGCCGAAGGCGAAGATCAGCGACATCATCAGCGACAGATATTCGCCGACCTTGGGCAACAGCTGGATCTGCGCGGTCTCGTCACTGCCGGCCTGCTGCATACCGAGCGAGAAGCGGACCAGCATCGGCAGCACGACGAAATAGACCAGCGCCGCGCCCAGCACGAAGAAGAACGGGGTCGCGACCAGATACGGCAGGAAGGCCTGCTTCTCCTGCTTGTAAAGGCCCGGTGCCACGAACTTGTAGATCTGCGTGGCGACGATCGGGAACGAGATGAAGCCGGCGCCGAACAGCGCGAGCTTGAGCTGCGTGATGAAATATTCCAGCAGCGCCGTGTAGATGAATTTCGAATTCTCGGGCCCAGCGATCCACACGAACGGCCAGACCAGCACGTTGTAGATCTGCTTGGCGAAGAAGAAGCAGAAGATGAAGGCCAGGCCGAAGCCAAGCAGCGCCTTGATCAGCCGCGAACGCAGCTCGATCAAATGGTCCATCAACGGCGCCTTGCTGGCTTCGATATCGGCGTCGCTCATGACGCTTTGGCGTCCTTGATCGCCTCGGATGGCGCGGTGTCCTGGCTGACCTCGGCCGGTTCGACCTCGCGCGTGATCGCGAGCGGCTCGTTCACCGCAGCATGCGCTTCGGCTTCCACAAATGTCTCGGGCGTCGGGGCTTCCGGCGTCGTCGGTGTGACCGGTGCTTCATTTGAAGTCGCCGGCGCTTCACTCGGAGTCGCTGACGCTTCGACGGCAGCGGCCGTGGTCGTGGTCGTCTCGGCCGGCTTGTCGAGCGCATCGACGCGGAGCGCGTCGCTGACGTCCTTCTGGAGCGAGGTCATCAAATTGTTGCCGGCAAAGCCGGACGCGGCTTCCTTGACCTCGTCAAAACTCTTCTTGAGGTCGGCCATCTCGGCCTCGCGCATCGCTTCCTGGAACTGGCCCTGGAATTCGGCGGCCATCTTGCGGGCCTTGCCCATCCATTGACCGACCATGCGCAGCACGCCCGGCAACTCTTTCGGGCCGATGGCGACCAGGGCCACGACCCCGATCAGGACCAGTTCACTCCACCCGATGTCGAACATGACGTCTTCCGTTCACGCGAAATCACGATCGGCCCAATCCCTCACGCGCAGGATCGGGGCCACTACCCGCGTCTCGCGTGCTCCTGGCTCAGACGGCCTTGCTGCCGACGTCGGTTCGCGCCGCGGTCGGCGCAGCCGTGTGCTCGATCGACTTGGACGGCTCGGGCTTGTCGGCGACCTTGTCGTCGTCCTGCATGCCCTTCTTAAAGGCCTTGATGCCCTGCGCCACGTCGCCCATGAGATCCGAAATCTTGCCACGGCCGAACAGCAGCAGGACGACTGCGATCACCAGGATCCAGTGCCAAATGCTAAGCGAACCCATCCTGCAACCCTCCAAACACGCATGGCCGGGGACCCCGACCGATCTTCACCGAAACCTAGGCTTCGCAGGTGTCAAAAACAAGGACCAAGGCAGCGCCAATTCGCTGTTGGCGCTACGTAATCTTGCTAGTGTTAACTGGTCGCAGGGCGCCCGCAAAAGGACGGAATATCAGCCCTCTTCGCCACCCTCATTGCCGCCTTCTGGCGTCTCGGGTTCGACCGCAGGAGCCAGCGCGAGATCCAGGTCTTCGCCTGGTTCCAGCGGATCCTCGTCCTCGCGCAGCGTCGGGTCATCCGACGGCGTGGGGACGCTGAATCCGGTCGGCAGACGTGAATCCAGCAGGCCCGTGCCCTTCAGCTCCTCGAGGCCCGGCAGATCGCCGAGCTGTTCCAGGGTGAACTGCGACAGGAAGTCCTCGGTGGTTCCGAAAGTCAGCGGACGGCCGGGCGTCTTGCGACGGCCGCGCGGCTTGATCCAGCCGGTCTCCAAGAGCACGTCGAGCGTACCCTTCGAGGTGACGACGCCGCGGATCTCCTCGATCTCGGCACGCGTCACCGGCTGGTGATAGGCGATGATCGCCAGCACTTCGATCGCCGCACGCGACAGGCGCCGGGTCTCGGTGCTCTCACGCGTCATCAGCCAGGCGAGATCGCCGGCGGTGCGGAACGTCCATTTGTTGGCGACGCGCACGAGGTTCACCCCGCGCAACGCATATTCGGCCTGCAGCTGTTCGAGCGCGGCCTTGACGTCGACGCCCTCCGGCATGCGCTTGGCCAGCGTCGCGGTATCGAGCGGTTCATTCGAAGCAAACAGCAGCGCTTCGAGCAGCCGCAATTCTTCGGGGCGCGCCTGGGGTTCATTCTCCATCGGCTCGACCTCTTCTACGCGAACTTCCGCCAAAGCCATGGCAGCTTCTCCTTCTTGCACTTAGCCGACCGGCGCATCGGGCGCGGGAGCTGCGTCCGGAACCGGTTGATGGCGCCCCTTGCGGAAATAGATGGGCGCAAACGCCTCTTTCTGGTTCAGCTCCAGCTGACCCTCGCGCACCAGCTCGAGCGCGGCGGCAAAGCTCGAGGCGAGCACCGTCGCGCGCTGCGTCGGATCGGCGACGTGCCGGAGCAGATAGTCGTCGAGAACGCCCCAATCATCCTGTTCGGTGATGCTGCCGACCAGCCGCTCCAGCGTGGCGCGCGCCTCGGCAAGCGACCACACCGTGCGCTTGGCGAGATGCACGCTCGCCAGCACGCGCGACTGGCGCTGCGAGGCGTAGGCCGTGAGCAGGTCGTATAGCGTCGCCGTATATTTCGGATGCCTGATCTCGGCGATGTGCTCGGGCTCGCCGCGCGGAAAGATGTCGCGCAGCAATTGCTGCCTGTTCATCAGCCGGTTGGCCGCTTCGCGAATGGCTTCCAGCCGGCGCAGACGGTTGGCAAGCGCGGTCGCCATCTCCTCCGCGCTCGGACCTTCCGCACTCGGCGGCTCCGGCAGCAGCAGGCGCGACTTCAGGAAGGCGAGCCACGCCGCCATCACGAGATAATCGGCCGCCAGCTCGAGCCGGATCTTTCGCGCAGCTTCGATGAAGTGGAGATACTGGTCGGCCAGCGCCAGGATCGAGATCTTGGACAGGTCGACCTTCTGCTGCCGCGCCAGCGCGAGCAACAGGTCGAGCGGGCCTTCATAGCCCTCGACATCGACCACCAATGCCGGCTCGCCCTCGGCGAGCTCTGCGGGCCGCCCGGTTTCAAACGATAGGATTTCTGCGGTCATGCGGATGCCGTGCTTGCCCGTGCGATCAATGCGTCCAGTTCCGCGCGTGCAGCCGCCCGGTCGAACGGCTGCGGCGCCTTGCGCGCGGCGAGTGCGGCGTTCGCCCGCGCCAGCGCCCTGCCCGACAATTCCGGCGTCTGGCCGGCAACGTCGCGCATCTCCTCGATGTTGCCGTTGCAATGAAGCGCCATGTCGCAGCCGGCCGCAAAGATGGCCCGGGTCCGCTCGGCGAGGTTGCCCGCCAGCGCGTTCATCGACACGTCATCACTCATTAACAAACCCTGGAACCCGATTGCGTGGCGAATCACCTGAGCGATCATTGTCGCAGAAGTCGTCGCCGGATGAACGGGGTCGACGGCGCTAAACACAACATGTGCAGTCATCGCCATCGGCAGATCCGCGAGCGGCTTGAATGCCGCGAAATCGGTCCGGTCCAGCTCGTCCCGCGGCGTATCGACGGTCGGCAGCTTGAAATGGGTGTCGGCAGTTGCCCGGCCATGGCCGGGAATATGTTTCAGCACCGGCAGCACGCCACCCTGCTCCAAGCCCTCGGTAACCGCGCGGGCGATGGCCGCGACCTTGCCCGGCTCGGTGCCGTAGGCGCGGTTTCCGATCACGGCATCAGCACCCGCAACCGGTACGTCAGCCAGCGGCAAGCAGTCCACGGTAATGCCGAGATCGCCGAGATCGGCCGCGATCAGGCGGGCGCTAAGGCGGGCTGCGGCGAGCCCGAGCGCCGAATCAGTGTCGTACAATTTCGCAAACACGGCGCCCGGCGGATAGACCGGCCAGTGCGGCGGCCCCAGCCGCTGCACCCGTCCGCCCTCCTGATCGATCAGGATTGGTGCGTCGGCAGCACCCGAGACGCTCCGTAATTCCGCAACAAGTGCAGCGACTTGAGCTGGCGTCTCGATATTGCGCTTGAAAAGGATGAAGCCCCATGGGCGCTCAGCACGGATGAACTCCCGCTCAGCGGCGGTCAGTCCCGTTCCGGAAACGCCGGTAATGAAGGCCCGCGTGTTCATAGGGCCGATTAACCCTGCCCCGTGAGAGGGTCAAGGAATCCGCCGCTAATTCCTCTGGACGAAGCACGACGGCAGGCCAGCAGACTTCAGATTGTTGCAGGCCTGCACCGCCTCATCGGCCGAGCCAAACGGCCCCGCGAAGGCGCGGTAGACGATTCCCTTGCCCTTGTCGGTCAGATCAACCCGCTTGATCACCGGGGAGCGCGAGCCGAGGACGCTGCCATATTTGCTCTGAAGCACCCGATACGAGGCCTGCGCGCTGTCCTCGCTCTGCTGCGAGGAGACCTGCACGACAAAGCCGCCACCGGCACCGCTGCTCGCAGGTGCAAGCTGCGTCGGATTGGTCGCGGCCATCCGCTGCGGCGGCTCGGACGGCGCTGCCTGCGGTGACAGCGAGAGCGGCTGGTTGGCACTGGCATTGGCCGAGGTCGGCGGCGTGCGCGGTGCGGCCGGTGCTGCGACCGGCTTCAGCGGTGCTGCCGGCTTGGTGGCCGACGGCGCGGCGACTTGCGGCGCGGTGCCGTCAGTCTGATCGCCTCTCACGGCCACAGTCTTGATCGAGCGCGGCGCGCTGTTCGGCATCGTTCCGTTGCTTGGAATCGAACCGCCAGTCGGCGGCGGAACGGTGGACGGCGAGACGCTCGCGACCGGCGGCGGGTTCGCGTTCTGGTTCAACGGCGGGAACACCACGCGGGGACCGGCCGCCTTGGTGTTGACGTCGACAGGCGCCTCCTCGCGCGGCACGATTTTCTCGCTGCCGTCACCGCTCACCATGCGGTCCGGCACCTTGGCCGAGGAGTCCGCCGGCGCCGGCACGACCTTGGTCGGCGTGTTGTCGGCCTTGATGATCGGGGGCTCGCCGCTACGGGGCGAGCCGATATAGGTCTTGTAGGCGAACGCGGCGCCGGTTCCGACAACGGCGAGCGCCAGGATTGCCGCAACCGTTATCATGCCGCCGCGCGACTTCCTGGGCTCTTCGAGATCGGCCTCGGGATAGTCGCTCTGGAACGCGTAGGGATCGTCCGGATAGGCCGGCTCGCGCTGGAAATCCTGCTCACCCGCCTCAAGCCGGCCGTAGAGCGCATCATCGTAGCGCGCCGGATCGGGCTGCTCCTGTGGCTCCTGGTAGGCCTGCTCCTGATGGTAGGTTTGGGCTTGGTGCGCCTGGTCTTGGTAAGCGTGATCCTGATAGGCCTGCGGCTGATGAAGATCAGGCTCGGGCGCCGTCGGCTGGGCCGAATAGCGATGCAACGGATGAACCGGGTTCACAGAGACGGGATAGTCAGGCTCGGGAGCGGGTGCCGGCTGCACATTGGCGCGCCGCATCCATGACGGCGGCCCGGGCTGAGGCGGCGCGGCCTGCTCGGCATAGTCCTGCTGAGAGTCGTCCTGCGGATAGTCGTCTTCCTGATAGCTCTGCGTGGGTGCAGGCGCTGCCGGTGGCCGTGCACTCGGCCGGCCTTGCGCGACGAAGGGATCAGTTTGCCCGATCAGGCGGGCGAGTTCAGCCAAGGGATCGCTCTCCGCTCTCCCATGCTGATCGCCACCGCGACCAAAGTCATCGGAAGGAAACGGTCTGTCCTGATATCGATCGGCCATCGTGATGATGCGTCCCTTCGGGAAAGCCGCGCGCCCCTCGACCAAGGCGCGGCTTTCGACCCACAAGGCTTTCAACCAAGTCTAAGCGATCCGGCTTCTGCCGGTATCCCCAAAATTCCCCTTAAGTAGTTCGCCCCAAACTACCGCATCTCGTCCGGGGCATGGACGCCGAGGATGGCGAGGCCCGATGCCAGGACTGAGACGACGCCCTGGACCATGGCCAGCCGCGCCTTCGTTAGATCTGCATCATTATTGATAATGAAGCGTAAATAGGGCAAATCGCGCCCCTTCGTCCAAAGTGCGTGAAATTCGCTCGCTAAGTCATAGAGATAGAAGGCAATTCGGTGCGGCTCGTGGGCGCTGGCTGCCGCTTCCAGCATGCGTGGAAAAATTGCGAGCCGCTTGAGAAGGTCGAGCTCGACGGGGTCCGAGAGCCGCTCCACAGCCGACTCACGAAGCCAAGCGATGCGCTTGCCGGCGTCCTCCGGGAGTTCCGGGAACACCTCGGTCCGCGCGTTGCGGAAGATCGAGTGGCCGCGGGCATGGCCGTACTGGACGTAAAATACCGGGTTGTCGCGGGACTGTTCCATGACCTTGGCGAGGTCGAAATCCAGCACCGCGTCATTCTTGCGGTAAAGCATCATGAAGCGGACGGCGTCCTGGCCGACTTCATCCACCACCTCACGCAAGGTGACGAAGTCCCCGCTCCGCTTGGACATTTTCACCGGCTCGCCATTGCGCAGCAGCTTGACGAGCTGGACGATCTTGACGTCGAGCGCGCCCTTGCCGGAGGTCGTGGCCTTCACCGCCGCCTGCATGCGCTTGATATAGCCGCCATGATCGGCGCCCCAGACGTCGATCATCTCGGCGAAGCCGCGGTCGAACTTGTTCTTGTGGTAGGCGATGTCGGAGGCGAAGTAGGTGTAGGAATTGTCCGATTTGATCAGCGGACGATCGACATCGTCGCCGTAAGCGGTGGCCTTGAACAGCAGCTGCTCGCGGTCTTCCCAATCCTCGACCGGCGCGCCCTTCGGCGGCGGCAGGCGCCCCTCGTAGATGTCGCCCTTGGCCTTCAGGAAATCGATGGTCTCGGCAACCTTGTTGTTGCCGGTCTCGATCAGCGAGCGCTCCGAGAAGAACACGTCGTGGCGGATGTTGAGCGCGGCAAGATCGCCCTTGATCTCGTCCATCATCATCGCGATCGCCTTGGCACGCACCGTCGGTAGCCATTGCGCCTCGCTCATCGCGCGGAGCTTGTCGCCATGCTCCTTCGCCAGTGCCGCGCCGACAGGCTTGAGATAATCGCCGGGATAAAGCCCTTCCGGGATCGCGCCGATATCCTCGCCAAGCGCCTCGCGATACCTGAGGAAGGCGGAGCGCGCGAGCACGTCGACCTGCGCGCCAGCGTCGTTGATGTAATACTCGCGCGTAACATCGTGGCCGCCGAACTGGAGCAGGCTCGCCAAGGCGTCGCCGAACACAGCACCGCGGCAATGGCCGACATGCATCGGTCCGGTCGGATTGGCCGAGACGTATTCGACGTTGACCTTGGAGCCGCCGCGAACGCGGCCGTAATCGGCCCCGTCGCGCAACACCGTCCGCAGCGCCTCCGCCCAGGCGGCAGGCTTCAGCGTCAGGTTGATGAAGCCCGGACCGGCGACATCGACCTTGGCGATCAGCCCGTCGGCACGGAGCCGTTCGGCGATCTGCTCGGCGAGGTCGCGCGGCTTCGCCTTTGCCTCTTTCGCAAGCACCATGGCGGCGTTGGTCGCCATATCGCCATGAGAGGGATCGCGCGGCGGCTCGACCACCACGCGCGAGAAATCGATGCCCTCGGGCCAGCTGGCGTCGGCCGCGAGCGCGCGGCAGACAGCGTGCACGCGCGCGAGCACGTCGGCGAACAAATGCAGGGATGAGGATGTGTCGGGCATGGCCGCCGCCTAACGCAAATCCGGGGTCGAGTCAAAGAGCCGCTGGTGCTCGGTCAGGGCAAAACGGTCGGTCATTCCGGCAATGAAATTGCCGATCCGGCGGGCCCGGTCGGCCTCGTCATCCCCCTCCGCCTCCACCAGCCATTCCGGCGGCAGCTCGCCCGGCGATGTCAGGTATTTTGCGAACAAATCGAACAGGATCTGCTCCGCCTCCGCCATCACCCGCATCACGCGCTTGTGGCGGTACATGTGCTGGAAGAGGAAGCGCTTGATGGCGGCCTCCTCATCGGCGACCTCGGCGGGGAACGAGATCAGTGCCCGGCTCTGGTGCCGGACGTCCTGGGCCGATTGCGGTTGCACGGCGGCGAGGTTCCTCTTGGCTTCCGCGAAGACCGCGCCGATCAGGTGCGAAATCAGCTCGCGCACCAGCTCGGCGCCACGCCTGACGTCTTCGAGATCGGGATAATGCGCCGAGGTCTCGGCGATGATCTCTGCCGTGAGCGGCATCACCTTGAGATCGTCGAGGTGAAACAGGCCGGCGCGCAGGCCATCGTCGATGTCGTGGGCGTCGTAGGCGATGTCGTCGGCGATCGCGGCCACCTGCGCTTCGAGCGAGGCGAAGCTCCAGAGCTCGAGGTCGTATGACTTGATGTAGTCGGCGATCCCGACGGGAATGCCGTGCTGACGATAGCGCCCGACCGGCGCGCCGCTGCGATCCGCCAGCGGCCCGTTGTGCTTGACGATGCCTTCCAGCGACTCCCAGGTCAGGTTGAGCCCGTCGAATTCGGGGTAACGATGCTCCAACGAGGCTACGACGCGCAACGCCTGGGCGTTGTGGTCGAAGCCGCCAAAATCCCTCAGGCAGGCGTCCAGCGCCCTCTCGCCGGCGTGCCCGAACGGCGGATGACCGAGATCATGGGCGAGCGCCAGCGTTTCCGTGAGGTCCTCGTCGAGCCCGAGCTGCCGGGCCAGTGCGCGGGCGATCTGCGCCACCTCCAGCGAATGGGTCAGCCGGGTCCGGTAGTGGTCGCCCTCGTGGAACACGAACACCTGGGTCTTGTACTTCAGGCGGCGGAACGCGGTGGAATGGATGACCCGGTCACAATCTCGCCGGAACGGGCTGCGGGTCTGGCTCGGCGGCTCCGCGACCAGCCGGCCACGGCTGCGGTCGGGGTCGCAGGCATAGGGCGCACGGGGGGCAGCCATTCCGACGGACACGGCGAATTTAGTCCCTATCCATTTGATTCTGCGTATGGTGGCACTTAACTATGCCGGACGCGGGATACCAAATGAATTGGGCAAGTGAATTTGGTATGACCGCGGGACTATCGGAGACGAACGATGACGACTGACGTGACCATCAGTGACAAGGCCGCACGCCGGATTGGGGAGATTCTCAAAGGCGAAGGGTCTGGCGCGATGCTGCGGATCTCCGTTGAGGGTGGTGGCTGCTCCGGCTTCCAGTACAAGTTCGACATCGACCGTGCCCGCACCGACGACGATCTCGTGATCGAGCAGGACAATGCAGTGGTGCTGGTCGATTCCGCCTCCCAGCCGTTTTTGGCGGGATCGCAGGTCGACTTCGTCGACGATCTGATCGGCGCCTCGTTCCGCGTCAACAATCCGAACGCGACCGCCTCGTGCGGCTGCGGGACCAGCTTCTCGATCTAGCCCGATTCAAAATCTGAAAAACAACCCCATGCACAGTAGCCGGGACGCCGGCGCGGCCAGTTTCGGCTTTTGCGAAGTACATTTGACCCGTCGGGCAAAACAGGGGTAGGATGTGATCATCGCGATATCCCCAAGGGCTGGGAGCTAGACCGGGCACACCCACGATCGCGAAAGTTTTGTTTGAGCGAGCCTGCCGCAGCACATCAAGTGATTAGGTGTCAGTCGTGACGTGGTCCCACGCTTGTTCATTGTATCCGATAAGCCAGTTCAAAGCGTAGTGCCTTTCTTGCGTCACGCCAGGATCGAGACCCGCCGGTACCTCCTGTCCCCTAATACGGGCATTTCTAACAGCCCAGTGGTACCTGTAGATCAGATCGGCCTGATCAAGAATGTCGGCGATCGGACGAAGTTCGGAGTCTTCGATGAACTGAGAGGTTGTCCTTTCGGCCATTGTCCCAGCGGCGAATTCCACGTCGCAAATCTGAGCTGGCTTTCCTAATTGCGCCACGAAGCCCAATGCCCAAAGCAGAGTCCAGGCGGCTTCGTGCCTCCAAGTGAATTGAATCCGGTCGTGCTGCGAGGGGGAATGGTCGAGCACGAAGGCGAGCTCCTGGGGAGTCAGATGTGGCCGGAGTTCGTATGATTCCAGAAGTTGTTCAACTAGCTCTTCCCCAAGCCCTTCGCCCTTTGCAGCAACGAAAAGGACGCAAAGAGTGCGCAGCGCGACTTCTTCTTTTGATCGTTTCAGCGCCTCAGCCGCGCTCTCAATAACGGGTAATGTGGCAAGGACAGGTACGCCCTCGGCTCGAAGGATCCCTTCTGACCTGAGCCTTCTATCAATAGCTTCCGCTGAGACCCCGCCATTGTCCGCTGCCAGCCCCTCATTCATCGCGCCCCCCAACACTTGTTGAACCTGCAATATTACGAGGCACCTTCGGCAGCGACAAGATCGAGCATTCCCATCGCAGCCGCTTGGAGCGCATGCCAGACTGCGGCATCGCCGTGGCGCGCCAGTAGCGGAAGACAGTTATCCAATGCGCATGATCAATCGTCTGTTCTGTTGCCTCGTTCTATTCGTTGCAGTCGCTGCCGTCCCGGTGCTCCCCCTGCACGCTGCCGAAACATGCCCGTTCATCAGCGCCCAGGAGCTCGCCGGTGCGATGCCGACGCTCAAATGGTCGCTGATTTCAAATCAGGACGGCCGCGGCTGCATCTACCAGGCCGGGCGCGGCGATACGATGATGCTGACCGTGTTCCGCAATCCCGACAAGGACCGCGCCAGGGAATTGTACGCGACCTTCGTCAAGACGCTTGGCGAGCGCATGCCGCTTAACGCAGTGTCCGGGATCGGCGACGAAGGCCAGGGCGGAACGAGCGCCGCCGGCGCGGAGCGCCAGGAGGCCTCGGTCGTCGCCCTGTCCGGCGATTACATTCTGCAGATCAGCGTCTATCCGATCGGCCGCCGTGCCGACGACGCGCTGCTCGGACCGATCACCCAAGCCGCGCGCGTCGCCATTGGCAATGTGAGCAAGACCAGCGAGCGGTTCGGCACTTGCGAATGGCTCACGCCTGGGGATGCCGACGGCTTCCTCGACAAGAGCACGCTGCAGGTCCAGCGGACCGGCGCGGGCAGCTGCATGATGTTCGATCGTGAGGCCAACACCATGACAGTCGCGGTGATTGCGATCTCGCGCGACACGGTCATCAGCATGATGAAGCGCACGGGCCCGTGCAAGCACGTGGCTATCCCCGAGCTCGGCAGTGAAGCGTTCGGCGAGCATTCCTGCACCAAGGGCAACGGCAATGCCGTCAACATCTTTGTCTGGAAGAACGGCAGGCAGGCCTCGATCCTGTTCGCGCCGGTCAAGCCGCATCCGGAGTCCGGCTCGGTCGAGCGCCTGAAGGTGATCGCCGGGCGAGTCTATGGAAAGCTTTAGGCGCCGGTCATCTGCCTTTCCTCGTCCGTCCACTCCACCTCATCAGGCATCAGCTCCGGCTGAAGCGGCGCGTCCTCCGCCATCACGTCTCCGTTCAGCGCACGCAGCAAGGCTGCGGCCAGCGCGGACTTGCGCAGCGGCTTTGCCAGAAAATCCGACATGCCGGCTTCTCGGCAGGTCTTGACGTCCTCGGGGAAGGCGTTGGCGGTGAGCGCGATGATCGGCAAGGCTTCGAAGCCTCCCCCCTGCGCGCGGATCGCCCGGGTCGCGGCAAGGCCGTCCATGTCGGGCATGCGGACGTCCATCAGCACGACATCGTAGTCGCCCTCGGAGGCCGCCTCGACGGCCTCGACGCCGTCGGTGACGACGCGCAAATCGACATCGAAGGCGCCGAGCATCTTGCTCACGACCATGCGGTTGACGGCGTCGTCCTCCGCGACCAGCACCTTCAGCGGCCGATCGAGGCCGGCGATACGGGCCTTGAGCTCATCGGCTTCGTCGCGGTCCGCATTCTGGTCGGATGCCTGCGCCTGGCTCCAGGGCAGCACCAGCGTGAAGCGGAAGGTCGAGCCCTCGCCCGGCGTCGAAGTGACGCCGATGGTACCGCCCATCTGCTCGATGATGCGGCGTGAGATCGCAAGCCCAAGCCCGGTGCCGCCGAAGCGGCGGCTGATCGAAGCGTCGGCCTGCGCGAAGTCGGAGAACAGCTGGCCGAGCTTCTCGGGCGCGATGCCGATGCCGCTGTCGGTTACGGTCCATTCAACGGTCGCGAGCAGGTCGCGACGCGCCTGGCAGGTGGCCTTGATTGTCACCTCGCCTTCGTCGGTAAACTTCACCGCATTGGAGGCGAGGTTGAGCAGCACCTGCCGGATCCGCGCGACATCGCCGCGCAGCGTCGGCGGCAGGTTCGGATCGAGCTCGACCTTGACCGCGAGCCCCTTGCTCTTGGCGCCCGCGCGCACGACGGTCGCGACCGTCTCGACCAGCGCCTGCGGCACGAAATCGATGGCCTCGAACGCGAAGCGACCCGCCTCGAGCTTGGAGAGATCGAGGATGTCGTTGAGGATGCGCTGGAGATTGTCGCCGGACTCGTGAATGCTGGTGACGGCCTCGCGCTGTTCCGGATCGAGTTTTGTTTCGAGCAGCATGCTGGCAAGCCCGAGCACGCCGTTCATGGGCGTACGGATCTCATGGCTCATCACCGCCAGGAAGTCGGACTTGGCACGGCTCTCGGCCTCGGCCTTCTCCGCGCGCCAGCGCTCGGTGACGTCACGGCCGAAGCCGCGATAACCGAGGAATTGGCCGTCGCGGTCGTAGGCCGGCTTCGCAGTCAGCGACCACAACCGCGCCTCGCCGCCGGCGACGACCTTGAGGTTCATCTCGTGCAGCGGTTCGGCGTGCTCCATCAGGCCGACGACGTTGTAGGCGGCCGCCTTGTCTTCGGGGCAGAGCATGTCGAGCACGTCGGCGAAATGCGATCCCTTCAGCAACGGAAGCGGCAGCTGCGCGACGTCGGCGAAGCGTTCAGGCACGTCGGTGAGATGCCCTTCGGCGTCGGTCTGCCACAGCCAGTCGCTGGCATTCTCCTGAAAATCCTTCAGCAGCAGCGAGATGATTTCGGTCTGCCGCTCAAGCTCGAGCTGGGCCTTGAGATTGCCGAGAAACAGATTGCCCTGCGAGACGATGTTGCGCGCCATGAAGAACGCGAACAGCAGCAGGAACACTGCGGTCAGCGCATACGGACCAGCACCGCACAGCAGCATCGCGCCGGCGCAGGCAACCGTCATGGTCGCGAGATAGACGAGGCCGGCGCGCGGGAAGGTCGAGAGCGTGAAGGCACCGCCCGACATCATGCCGACCATCAGGCAGGCCAGGATCAACTGGCTGGTCGGCTCGACGCGGCTGAACAGCGCCAGCGGCAGCGTGCCCCAAATCGCGGCGAGGAAGAATGCCTGCCGCAGTATCTGCCGCGTCGCGCGCGGTGAAGCTTCCTGCGGCGGGTTCTGATGCGAGCGCCGCCACGCGCGCACTGCGAGCGACGCAGAGGTGGCGAGCGTCAGGCCCCAGATCGCGAGGAAGTCGTTCCAGCCCCTGCCCCAGAACAGGATCAGCACGATGGCGACGTTGAGCATGGTCACAGCCATCGTCACCGGAATCAGCCGCGTCACCGCGTCGATCTGCTTGGCGCGGATCCGGCGCAGCTCGCGCTCGCTGAGACCGGCGGTCAGGCCGTCCTCGATCTCGAAGCCGCCGAGCCAATACAGGAACGCGCCGATCAGGCCGTCATGCGGCTCAGTCTGTTGTGTGGATTTGTCCGGCCATCCCATCCGCGGAACCTTTTCCGCATCAATGGCCTGCGGCCTGCTTAAGCCGGGTTAATTTTGTGGGAGATTTTGCGGCGTCCTTGACGGGCGCGTTTACATTTTGTTCTAACGATGGCCCCGTTTGGAGCGCCCCGCAATGCCGATCAGAGTAGCCACCTGGAACGTGAATTCGGTCCGGCAGCGGATCGATCTTCTGCTGACCTGGCTCAGGGAGTGCCAGCCGGACATCGTCTGCCTCCAGGAGATCAAATGCGTCGACGAGGCCTTCCCGCGGCTGGAGATCGAGGCGCTCGGCTATAACGTGGTCACTCACGGGCAGAAGACGTTCAACGGCGTCGCCCTGTTGTCGAAATTGCCGTTCGACGAGACCAAATCGGGGCTGGCCGGCGACGACGAGGATGCGCATGCCCGCTTCCTCGAGGGTGTGGTGACACTCAAGCGCGGGGTGCTGCGCATCGCCTGTCTCTATCTGCCCAACGGTAACCCGGTCGGAACCGAGAAATATCCCTATAAGCTCAAATGGATGTCTCGGCTTCTTGAGTATTCGAAGGAGCGCCTTAAGACCGAGGAGCCGCTGATCCTCGCAGGCGACTTCAATGTCATCCCGGCTGCCCGCGACGTCCACAATCCCGCCGCCTGGACCGAGGACGCCCTGTTCAAGCCCGAGACGCGGGAGAGCTTTCAGTCGCTGCTTGGGCTCGGCCTGACCGATGCGCTGCGGGCGGTGACGGACGAGCCCGGGCTCTACACCTTCTGGGACTACCAGGCCGGCGCCTGGCAGAAGAACCACGGCCTGCGCATCGACCATCTGCTGCTGTCGCCGCAGGCCAGCGATCGGCTCGCCAATGTCGGGATCGACAGCTATGTGCGCAGCTGGGAGAAGCCGTCGGATCACGTGCCGGTGTGGGCGGATCTGGATCTAGAGGCGGCGTGACGCCGCCTCTACAGGCCTACTCGCGGCGGCCTTGCACCCACTGTTCCAGCATTTGCAGGCACATGGCGCGGTCGTCATCAGAGGCCTTGGAGAAGGCGCGGTTGTAGTTTTCCTTGATCCAGGTCTCGTCGGTCCCGGCACTGTCACGCGCCAGGGTCAGCCACATCAGGCCGCGCGCGGCCTGCCGCGGCAGACGGTCGCCGTTGAACAGCATCTGTCCCAGCAGCGCCTGGGCTTCATGCTGCCCCTTCTGGGCGGCCAGGCCGAGCCAGCGCGCGCCATAGCGGAAATCCTCGCGCGAGGCGTCCGGGGTCTTCAGATAGAGCCGGGCGAGATCGTATTGTGCATCCGCATTGCCGAAATAGGACGCGGCATAGGAGAACATCTCCCGCGCCCGGTCCGGATCCGGCTTGATCTTCGAGTTCGGGATGCCGCTCAGATAGTAGCGGCCGAGCGCGACGAAGGCATTGGCCACGACCTGCGCCTGCGGCGCCGACGGGCTGTCCTCGGCATGCGCATTCGCGATCCGGCTGAAATATTCGAAGGCGCGCACGTCGTCCTGGGCGACGCCGTCGCCATTGGCGTACATGCGGCCGAGCTTCCACTGCGCAATCGGGTGGCCGCCCTCGGCGGCATATTGCAGGGCGCTGAGCGAGGTTTCCTGGCCGGTCACGGCCGGCGGCGCAGCCTTGCGCACCGTGCCCGCGGCACCCGGCAAGGTGGTCACCACCGGGATGGTCGCATCCTTCTGGTTGACCGGCGCGCCGTCGAAGGCGAGCGCCGGCGCGGCCAGCGCGGTAGCCCCCAACACAAACGCAACGATGGTACGCCTAGATGTCCGCATAACACTGTTTCTCGTGCGCGCCGCCAGGATGGGTTACTGCCCCATCGACCGCTGGTCCAACCTGCTGAGCATATTTCCAGAGCGCACCCGACGTATGGTTAGTCGCGCGAGGGCTCCATTTGGTCTTGCGTTGCGCGAGCTCGGCGTCGCTCAATTTTACGTTAAGGATTCCGGCCACGGCGTCGATCTCGATGATGTCGCCATCCTGCAACAGTGCGATCGGGCCGCCGATGGCGGCCTCGGGCCCGACATGGCCGATGCAGAAGCCGCGGGTGGCGCCGGAGAAGCGGCCGTCGGTGATGAGCGCGATCTTGCCGCCCATGCCCTGCCCGGTCAGCGCCGCGGTGGTCTGGAGCATCTCCCGCATGCCGGGGCCACCCTTGGGGCCCTCGTAGCGGATCACGATGACTTCGCCTTCGCGGTATGTGCGGTTCTGGACGGCCTCAAAGGCGTCCTCTTCCCGGTCAAAGCAACGCGCCGGACCGGTGAACCTCAGATTGGACATTCCCGCGACTTTCACGATCGCACCTTCTGGCGCCAAATTGCCCTTCAGACCGACCACACCGCCGGTGACGGTGATGGGGTTGTCTGCCGGGTGCACCACGTCCTGGTGCGGATTCCATTTAACGCTTTTGAGATTTTCGGCGATCGTTCGACCGGTGACCGTAATGCAGTCGCCGTGGAGAAATCCGTTGTCGAGCAGCGTCTTCATCAGAAGCGGTATGCCGCCAACTTCAAACATGTCTTTGGCGACATAACGGCCACCCGGCTTCAAATCCGCGACATATGGTGTCTTTTTGAAGATTTCGGCGACGTCGAACAGGTCGAACTTGATTCCGGCCTCGTGCGCGATCGCAGGCAGGTGCAGTGCAGCATTGGTCGAGCCGCCGGACGCGGCGACCACGGCGGCCGCATTCTCGAGCGCCCTGCGGGTAACGATGTCGCGCGGCCGGATATTGGACGCGATCAGCTCCATCACCTTCTCACCCGCAGTCGTGCAGAAGGCGTCGCGGATTTCATACGGTGCCGGAGCACCGGCCGAGTACGGCAGCGCCAGGCCAATCGCCTCGGAGACGGTTGCCATGGTGTTGGCGGTGAACTGCGCGCCGCAGGCACCGGCCGAGGGGCACGCCACGCGCTCGATTTCGTCGAGGTCCTCGTCCGACATGGCGCCGACCGAGTGCTTGCCGACCGCCTCGAACATGTCCTGCACGGTGACCTGCTGGCCGCGGAAATTGCCGGGCAGGATCGAGCCGCCATAGATGAAGATCGAGGGCACGTTGAGGCGGACCATCGCCATCATCATGCCCGGCAGCGACTTGTCGCAGCCGGCGAGCCCGACCAGAGCGTCATAGGCGTGGCCGCGGACGGTCAGCTCGACGGAGTCGGCAATGCATTCGCGTGACGGCAGCGAGGAGCGCATGCCGTCATGGCCCATGGCGATGCCGTCGGTGACGGTGATAGTGCAGAATTCACGCGGCGTGCCGCCGGCCGACGCCACGCCCTTCTTCACCGCCTGGGCCTGGCGCATCAGGGAGATGTTGCAGGGGGCGGCCTCGTTCCAGCAGGAAGCGACGCCGACGAAGGGCTGGTGGATCTGCTCGGTGGTCAGACCCATGGCGTAGAAGTAGGAGCGATGGGGCGCGCGCGTAGGGCCTTCCGTCACGTGACGGCTTGGCAGCCTCTGCTTGATGTTGGTCTTCGCGTCCATGCGCCTAGTTTCCTTGGCGACCAGTTTCCTTGGCTAACCCTTGTCAGACCCGGAACATCAGACCCAAGATTTGAATCGACCTTGGGATTTCCCGTCGCCCTTCGCCGGCTGCCGTCGCCCCTAAACATTAGAGCGATTTTATTCATGTTCAGGTGTGGCCAAAAAGCGGCGTGGATGCGAACGGACTGCGATAAGGGTTAAATCGCGCGGGAATGTTGCATAGACAGCACAATCGTGGCCTGGAGGACACGAATAAGACTACTGCGATACCCTCACGGAGAGGGCAATCCACAACTTCAGATTTTGGAGCAGGCTCGGCGCGCCCGGCACTCAGCTCAATGAGGGGGTTCCTTGAGCTGAGTCGCGAGCGGCACTGCCAGCTCCGTCATTCCGGTGAGCGCTCATCGTCATTGTGAGCGCAGCGAAGCAATCCAGAATATTTCCGCGGAGGAGTGCGTGGTAACGCCGTTCATTTCCAACTCCCACCTTCCCTCGCAGACACACCTTCGCGTTCTCGCGGCCCAATTCGCCCGAGCTTTGCTTGATCTCTCCACCCTCTTATCCAAGAGGGCGCAGGGAAGGCCGGGTGCCGGCTGGCACCCACGGTCCGCTGTGCGCGGGTAGCGCAAAAGGAATTGCACAGCGGCATACAGGTGAAGCCGAACACACGGCCTTCCCTGCGCAGTGGGTTGACGGCTTATGCCGTGCTCTCCCGGGAGCCGAGTTCGTTCTGGCCTCCCTCACCTTCGCGAAAGTCGCCGACACCGCGCCGGTTGACGCGAATGCCGCCTCCGCGAAAGCTTGACCGTAGCAACGACGGCCAGGACCACACGGTTTTGCCGTACGCACGTTCGCTTGTTCGCCACAGAGCCCGACGGCGTGGTGCACACAGCCACCGGGATATTGGCGAGACGAACCATCAGCGCCGCTCGTCGGCGTGAAGCCTCGGGCTCACGGAGAGCAATCCGCCCTGCCCGCACATCTCACGCCCGACGCTGCTGCGTCCACCGCAAGCCCGGCTCGCGAAAAATGACGACACATGATCGCCCCTCAAGGTCAAGCCGGGATGGCCGACACATACGACAAATCCGAATTTCGGTCAGCCGCGGTGGGCCAAAACGAGGCCTAACCAGATCTAGACGCGCGCATCAACACCATGATCGAAACGCGCGAAGATCGCGCTCGTCACCGCACCAAGCGAACTCCAGAACACCAGGCTGGTTACCGTGACAGCCGTGACGAACTGATGCGTGAGCGAGGACGGCACGTTGGTCTCGACCTGCGCGAGCTCGGGCGCACCGATCAAGTGGGGCAGGATCAGGAGGATCACGCCGGCAATGGCCGCCGGCACCGAACGGCGGAAGACGATCAATGCGAGGCCCGCAGCAGTCGCCAGCGCAGCCGCCGTCCACCAGATCTGGCGCGACACGAGCGGCGCGGCCGGCACGCCCGGCAACTCCGGCGCCAGGCCGAGGCCGGGGGCAATGGTGAAGACGGCAAAACCCGCCAATCCCCACATCAGTCCTTCGTGCCAGGAGACGCGCTCGCCGGTCGCACCGCTACGGACGGCGAAGAATCCGGCGAGCAGCAACGCGAAGCCGATCGCGGTCAGCACGTTCGCGGCAGCCGTGTATGCGTTGCGCTCGAACCCGTCTCGCGGCTCCCACGCTTCAGCGCCATGATCATGAGAAGCGTGGTCATGACCAGCGTGTTCAGGGCTTGCATGGTCATGGCCAGCTGCGGCCGGCTGCGGCACCGCCTCATGCTGATGGGTCTCCGTGGCCTTCTCGAAGACCTCGGCTTTCAGGATCAGGGGAACGGTGCCGAACTGCTGGGCGACCGTGACGAGGAGACCAACGATGAAACCGGCAATGACCGACGAGAAAACGATCGAACGAAACGTGCTCATGCCGCCCCGGTTAGTGGCAGGGGAAGGCGTTCGAATGGCGCACGTCGTGCGCGGCATTGTGGACGACGTCGATATGCGAGAAGCCGACGACTCCGACGACGAACAGGCCGAGCACCATGGCCATCAAGGCTTGCGAAAGCCGGCCCACCTGCCCGGCGGCGACCGGGAAATGCGTGACCTGGGCATTCGAGAGCTGGGATTGGCTCATGACTCTTCTCCGTTAG
The DNA here is from genome assembly GCF_000938255.1 of Bradyrhizobium sp. LTSP849. GTDB lineage: Bacteria > Pseudomonadota > Alphaproteobacteria > Rhizobiales > Xanthobacteraceae > Bradyrhizobium. The sequence continues at coordinate 136,611 of NZ_JYMR01000053.1, forward strand.
CGATTTGGTGGTCTTCTAGCAGCTTCCGGGTGACGTCGCGACTGGTAAGATGCAGGCTCGTCCCCACAGAAATGCCCTTGCGGGCGATCTTGGCGCTGGCCGCCTCCCGGAATGCAGCTTCGAAACGGCGGAAATGACCAAGGCAATCCTCCGGCGAGGGCTCCGCACCGATAAGGGTGCGGAATGCGCCGCGATGCACGGCGCAAATCGCGCCGTGTCCCCGGACCGGAAAGATCACGGACGCGATGTCGTCACGCCATCGGACTTCGTCGTTCAAGCCGACATCGCGCGGCCGCGCCCGAACGGATCGATCATGCGGACGATCTCACAGGCAGCGACGAGGCCGGCGAGCCACACGGCGCTGGTCAGCCCAATCCGCGTCACGATGGCCAATGTGAAGGCGCCCTCTCCGCCCAAAAACGGCGTCGCGGCCAGCAGCGTGAACTCATAAGCCGCGTAGGCAGCGACGAGGGTGAGCGCGAGCACCAGCGGTGTGCGGCCCTGTGGCAGCGCGCGGAGCGTGGCCGACGATGCCGCAGTCGCGGCGAGCGCAGCCGCGCCGATGACAAAGCCCCAGGCGATCGTGCTGGCGTCGATGGGATAGTGCAGCGCGCCGAAGCCGATGGTCTGGTTGACCAGCCACGCGCCGGTGACGACCAGCAGCGCCGGCCGCAGCGACAGCGTCGCAGCCGCAATGACGGCGAACGCCGCAAACGGTGTCGCGCAGGCGAGCGCGAAGCTTGCGAGCGCACAAGAGATCGTCAGCAGCGCAAAGCAGAACATCGCGGCATGGCGCGGCGCGACCGGGTGAAGCCGGAAACGGTCGGCGTGGGACGGAAGCATGTCGATGGCCATCATTGATCTCCCGACCGCGACGCTACCACATTTGCCGGGAGGTGAACCGCCCCGATGTGGCTCGCATGCGACCAGCGGACTGGCCCTAGGCGGGCTCCCTCTCCGAGCGCGTTCTGATCACCGCCCGCTCGCCGGCATCGACGAGCTGGCCGAGACCGGTGCGGCCCCTGAGCGCACAGCGGATGATGTTTTCGGCGACCGATTTGCGGAAGCCGTGATCGTCGCCGCTGGGGCGATTGCGGCAAATCCGATCAAGCGCCAGCTTCATGTTGATCCGTGTGCGGGTATCGAAATGCTCGCTGATCATTCGCCCAGCCTCGATGTATTGATGTCAGGGCAGGAACGTCTGAGGGACGCCCGGGTTCCAAACCGGGATCATGCAAGGTCCGATGCACGGCTGCCTATGATCGCCCGCGCGGCCGCTGGGCCTGAGCCCAGGCTGTGGTGACGTCGCGCGGCGGAGTGTCGATGCGCCGGATCGGCGTCAATTCGCCAGAGGCGGAGACGATCGCGGTCTCCTCGCGGCAGCAGCGCGGGCACACGAAGCGGACCTCGTGCGGCTGCGCCGACCAGCTCGCACGTTTGACGTTGGCCGCCATCGGCCATGCCTCGCAATGCGAGCACGACACCAGAAATCGACCAGGATCGAGCATACCCATTTCATCGGACTCCGCGTCCTGCCTGCTCCTTCAATGACGATCTCATGGAAATCGTTCCGGTGCCGGGGCACCGTCAGCCTATCGGGTGGCGTCTCAGCGCCCGCTGTTCCCCGACCGCGGCCACATCCGCGCCAGTGTTCCATCGCGCATCACCACGGCGTGCCAAGCGGTCGCAGCAATGTGCAACGCGACGGCGGCATAGACGACCCAGGCGAGCGCGTCGTGCGTCACCTCGCCGGCATGAGCAATCGCCGGACTATCGGTCACCAGCCGCGGCCAGCTGAATGTCCAAAAGTATTTCAGCGAGTAGCCGCCGGCCGAGGAGAACGCGTAGCCGGTAAGCGGCATCGTGAACAGGATGGCATAGAGCGCGACGTGATTGAGTCGTGCCGCGAAGCGCACCAGCGCGCCGAACGACGACGGCTCAGGCGGTACCTTCGTCGCCAGCCGCACCATCAGCCGCAGCACCGACAGGAACAGCAACGTCATGCCGAGCGACTTGTGCACCTCCAGCAGCTCGCGGCGCGGCGACGTGCCCGGCGGCTGGAGGCCGCAATAGAAACCGATCAGCATGGCTGTGATGAACAGCACCGCCGTCGCCCAGTGAATCCTGCGCAGCAGCGGCGCATAGGCCGTCGTCTCGTTCACAGGCATCAGGCTTCGTCGGCAATCCCGTTGCGCAGCAGGCCGACTTTGTCGATCTCGACCTCGACGACGTCGCCGGCCTTCATCCAGATCGGCGGGGTGCGCCGCGAGCCGACACCGCCGGGCGTGCCGGTGGCGATGACGTCGCCGGGCTCGAGCCGCGTGAACTGGGAGCAATATTCGATCTGGCGCGGGATATCGAAGATCATCTGGTCGATGGTGGTGTCCTGCACCACCTCGCCGTTCAGCCGGGTCTGGAGCCGCAAGCGGCGGACATCTCCGACCTCGTCCGCCGTGACCAGATACGGGCCGAAGCCGCCGGTTGCGGGAAAGTTCTTGCCCGGCGTGAATTGGTGGGTGTGGCGCTGATAGTCGCGCACGCTGCCCTCATTGTAGCAGGCATAGCCGGCGATATGGCCCCACGCCTCGCTGCGCGGGATGTAGCGGCCCGCCTTGCCGATCACGACGGCGAGCTCGCCCTCGAAGTCGAGCTGGGTCGAGACCTTCGGACGGATGATATTTGTGAGATGGCCGGTCTGGCTGTTGGCGAAGCGGCCGAACACGGTAGGACTTTCGACCTCCGTGCGCCCGGTCTCCTTGCGATGGTTCTCGTAGTTCAGGCCGATGCAGAGGATCTTGTCCGGGTTCGGGATCACCGGCAGAAAGGCGATCTTCGACAGCGGATAACGCTTGGCCTTGGTAGCGGAAGCTGCGACCTCGGCCAGTGCGCCTGCGGCGATCGCCGATTTCAGGTCGGGGTAGCGGTTCCCCAGGACGGCACCGAGATCGGCGACGTCATTGCCCTCCACCAGGCCCCATGAGGCGGCGTTGTCGATTTCAAAGCTTGCGAATTTCATCCGATGTCCCCTGACGCTGGAACCAGCCTATCAGGTCGATCCATCCGGAACGATGGCGGCAGGGAGATGGCGCGGTTGCGATCCGCGCAACGATCCTAGCAAAGCCCCCGATGCGCCGCTCAGTGCGCACCCCTGAGCGTGCAGGAGGTGGTGCAAGTCACCGTATTGCCGTGGTCGCACGATTTGCAGGCATTGACGCACTGGTTCATGTCGCGGGCATTGTAGGAGCTGTAGTTCCGCAACGGGCAAGACGCGGTCGAGCCGGTGATATCCTGCTCCTGATTACAGGCTGCCGTCATGAGGGCAAACACAATGACCACAAGGAGACGCATGGGACCGCACTCCGTGGGACTGCTGCATCGCAACGAGCCCCGGCATTCCCAACATGAGGAATTGCATGGGCATCCCTCACATCGCATCGAGGATGCGTGCCAAACGTTAAGAACGGCTTGCGATCGCGCGAAATCCCGCAAAGGCAGGGATGCCCGGCATCGCGCCTCGATCCGATTGTCACCCTTCCGCGGCGTCAGGCTGCGGCCTTGGTCGCAATTGCCTGCCGCATATCCACCGCCAGCTGGCGGTATTGCTCCGAAAGTTTCAGGTAAAACTCGCGCTTCTTGCTGTCGGTGGCAAGCTTGGTGATCAACTCGCATTCGGCGGTGAGCGTCTCGAACCGTTCCAGCCTGTCCTCAAGATCTGTCATCGGCGTATCCCCAATCAAACGCCTCAAGGACGACAAATCTAAGCCCGGGAAATAGGTCACGGCCAACATCGTTATGGAGTAGAATCTCTTTTTGTCCGGAAAGACACACTTGGCAGGCGCGTTGCGCGGCAGGCATTCCCGATATTGACGCATCTCAAAGCAGGTGCCAGTTTCGTGATCGGTAGTGTCTGCAAGGACTCTCCAAGGGAATGCGGTGCGCCCGTCTCGGCGGGCAATTCCGCGGCTGCCCCCGCAACTGTAGGCGGATAGCCGACGACCAGAAAAACCACTGGAGCCCGTTCGGGTCTCTGGGAAGGTGGTCGAAGGCAGTGACCCGCGAGCCAGGAAACCTGCTACCAGCCATGGTCACGCGCGAACGCATTGGGCGGGGTGCCTCGATGTCGGACAAGTAGCCGGTGCATCTGCCGCCTGGGGCGAAGGCAGATGACTAAGGCAACCGCGGTGACAGTTTGTTGCGTCGCCGCAGAGTATTGTTGTGCAAAATCCTTATTTCGCTTCTGGCGTCACGCCAGGGTTTTCGCGTGCCTTCCTGATCGCCCTGCTCTCGTCCGCATCGCTGTCTTCCACGGCGATCGCGCAGAGCGCAGCCCAAAGCGCGACCCAAGACAAGCCCTCCCGGGAGGTCGGTCCGATCGTCGTCTCCCCGTCCGGTCCGAAGCCAGCTGCCGCCGTGAGCCCCGGCAATCAGAGATCACGTACAGCGCGCCGGGCCGCAGGGCGCAAGCCCACAGCTCCGGCCGTTGCGGCCCCGGCAAGTCTGCCTCCGAGCGGCACGGTGCAAACGCCGCTGAACACGGCCGCCGTCACTGACGTCGGCTCCCGGCTCGGGATCACGGCACGCGAGACGCCGGCCACCGTCGAGGTCATCAGCCAGCAGACCATGCAGGACCGGGGCATCAGAACCACCACCGACGTTGCCAAGGCGGCGGTTGGCGTGACCGGCGGCGATGCACCTGGCGCGCCCGCCATCTTCTCGATGCGCGGCTTCAGCGGGGATCAGCTCACCACGCTCTACAACGGCATCCCGATCGGGCCGTCGACCATGACCGGCCGCCCCATGGACGTCGCCGGCTTGCAGCAGGTGGAGATCATCAAGGGACCGGACTCGCTGGTGGCGGGCCTCGGCGCAACCGGCGGCGCCGTCAACTACGTCACCAAGGCACCGCACACGGGTCCCGTCGTCAACGAGGCCTTCACCTCCTACGACTCATTCCACGGCTACCGCGCCGGCTACGGATCGGGCGGCAGCACGCTGGTCGACGGCCTCGACTATCGGTTCGACATCAGCCATTCCAACGACAAGGGCTTTATCGACGACACCTACTCCAAGCTCAGCAATGTCTCCGGCCAGTTGAATTATCGCGTCAATGAAAGCTTCAAGATCTGGGGCGCGGCCGAGTACAAGCAGGACAGCGACCGCTTCTATTGGGGAACGCCGCTGGTACCCGCCAACGCACCCGGCATCGTGCCGACCAACGGCATCGTGTCGGGCCAGTGGAGCAACTATTATCTCGGCGGCGGCACGCCGGTCCCGGTCACCGTTGACGCGCGCACGCTGACAACGAACTACAATGTGCTCGACAATCACAGCGGCGCCAGCGAGCTCTGGCTGCGCAGCGGCTTTCAATGGGACATCACCAACAACATCTCGCTGAAGAGTCAGGTCTACGGCTATGATGCCCACCGACATTGGTTCAACAACGAGATCTCGTCGTTCGACCAGACCGTAGGCAACTTCGCCGGCGCGCAAAGCATCTATCGCGAGCGCCTGGCGCTCGATCACGCACAGCGGCTCTACGGCAACATCACCGACCTGACGATCAATTCCAACATCGGCGGAATGGACAATCGATTTGTCGCCACCGTGGCGGCGAGCAGCAGCCAGTTCAACGTCTCGCAGGATACGCTGTTCTTCAATGATTACGTCGACCTCCTCAATCCGGACCGCGGCCTCTATGGGCCCCGCAGCGACGAGAAGATCTACACGCATCTCGACACGACGGCGCTGTCGTTCGAGGACCGGCTCAAGCTGACCTCGACCTTCGCCCTGATCGGCGGCATTCGCTTCGAGGATATCGAGCTGGCGCGGACCCGCTTCTTTCCCGACGGCACCCTGGAGTCGGCAAAGGGCTACCCGTTCTCGAAGAAATTCAATCCGATCACAGGACGGGTCGGCTACACCTGGGACATCGCGCCCGGCGTGATGCTGTACAGCCAGTATGCGACCGCCGCCGATCCGACCGTGGCCAACATCTTCATCCTCGCGCCGTCAGTGCCGCTGCTACTGACGACGTCGCGGACCTACGAGACCGGGGTGAAGGTGCAATCGGCCGACAAACGGGCGGAGTTCACGTTCTCGGCCTTCGATATCGAGCGCAAGAACGTCTATGTCCCCGAGAGCGGCATCGAGTTCAACGTGGCTGGCAAGATGGAATCCAAGGGCATCGAGATCGCAGGCGCGATCAACCCGATTGGCGGGCTGAAGCTGTGGGGCAATGTCGCCTTCGTGCAGTCGCGGTTCATCGATTTCAACTATGTCGATGGCAACGGGGTATTCCAATCCTATTCCGGCAAGACGCCACCAAACGTGCCGAACTTCATCGCCAATGCCGGTGCGTCCTATCGCTTCGACACGATACTGCCGGTGGAAATCGGGGGCTCGGTCCGTCACGTCGGCGACCGCTTCAACTTCCAGGACAATCTGGTCATCATGAACGCCTACACGATCTTCGACGCGTTCGCGTTCGTCGACATCCCGAAGGCCTATTTCCCGGGTGTCGACCAGACCCGGATCAGCTTCCGCGTGAAGAACCTGACCAACAAGCTTTACGCCGCCTGGGGCGACCCTGGATACACCGACCAGATCATCCTGGGCGCACCGCGCAGCTATGAGGTGGCCGCTTCGTTCAAGTGGTGATCTGCGCTCGGCCCGAGCCGGTTATTTCTGCTCCATCCGCCAGGCGCCGTCCCAATCGGCGGCAGGCGGACTGGTGTCGAACTGCACAATGCGGGTGAGCATGGTTTGCGAGGGGCCGTCGCCGGGGACGCTCTCCAGCGCGGCGTTGAACGCCGTGCGCGCCTCATCGAAACGGCGCACGCGATAGGCCGCGAGCCCCGTGGCATAGTGCTGCCGCAGGCTCTCCTGTGGCGCGGTCAGCGCACCCGTCCTGCCCATCACCTCGAAGACGGGTTGCGGCATGCTCTGGCCGACCACTGCCAGACGGTCGATCTCGCGCAATTCGAGGCGCGATCCGATCGCATCCGCGGTCTCCTGCGCGATCAGGATGCGGGTGCCGTAGACCTTGTTGGCGGCCTCCAGCCGCGAGGCGAGGTTCACCGCGTCGCCCATCACGGTAAAGCTCATCATCAGCTCAGAGCCGATGCTGCCGGTCAAGACCTCGCCGGTGGCGATGCCGATCCTCAGGTCGCAGAGCGCGGGCATGGCACGGATGCCGAGCAGATCCGGCAATTGCTTCTGGAGCGCCGGCACCTGCTCGATCATGTCGACGGCGGCAAGGCCTGCAAGAACGGCCTGCTCGTCCTCCTCGATGAAGGGCGGGCCCCAATAGGACATGATGGCGTCGCCGATATATTTGTCGATGACGCCGCGGTTGTTCCGGATCGGGCCGGACATCACCGTGAAATAGTGGTTCATCACTTTGACGAGGCCGCGCGGGGTCATGCCCTCGCTCATCGAGGTGAAGCCGCTCATGTCGCAGAACATGATGGTCATCACCCGGCGCTGGCCGTCGATGGCGACCTCCGGCCGGTCGATCAGGCCCTGCACCACCTTGGGATCGATGTAGCGGCCAAAGGTCTCGCGGATGCGCTCGTTCTGGCGCAACTGCTCGACCATGCGGTTGAAGGCAGCGGCAAGCTCACCGATCTCGTCCTGGGTCGAGACAGTGATGGCCTTGTCGAAGCGGCCGGCCTCGACCTCGCGGGTGCCGGCGAGCAGCAGCCGCACCGGACGGGTGATCCCGCTACTGACCAATAGCGCAAAGACAAATCCGACGATCGCCGCGAGCAGGGTCACGATGCCCGAGATGATGATCGCCTGCCGCTGGTGGCGGATCACCTGCGACGTAGAGGCGAAGACCTGCTTGAGCATGTCGGAACGGATCGCGTCGATCTTCTGGTTGAACTGGTCGCGCAGCGCGTCGATGTGCTCGAGCGTGCCCCTCGCCTCCGCCATCTGCTTGGCGTCGATCTGCTTGAGGAGCTTTGCATGGTCCTCGTTCTGGTCGCGGCGCAGCTCGGTGACGGCGGTCTCGATCCGGGTCTCGATCCGCGCCAGCGCGGCATTGTCGGAAGGCGTCCGTGTATCGTCGATGATCGCGTTGATGTGCTTGCGCGCGGCCTCGGCCTCCTCATCGATCTTGCGGTCCGCCTCCTCGAACTCGCGAAGACGCGCCGCATAGGCCTCCTCCTCGGAAGGCGCCTGCATCTTCATCATGACCATGCGCCGCAGTGCGACCGATCGCTCCAGCGAACGGATATTGGCGCGCGCCAGATCCCCATAGGCCGGGATGTAGCGGTCGGTCAGCTCGTCAAGGAGGATTCCGACCTGGCTCGACATCACCATCGACAGGATCGAGGTGACCAGCATCAGGACGATCAATCCGAGGGCGATGCCGACGATTTTGCGCCGGATCGTCTGGTTGAAAATCGGCATATGTGCGGAACAAAAGCTGAAAAGGACGGGTCTGGGAACTCACTACACCGGTTTTTGGTGCGGGAATATGCGCAATTTGGCCATTCGTGGCGCCCTCGACCGCCACAGCCGTCGCGCCAGCCTTATTCGTTAACAAAGGTTAAGGGCCTCATTCTATCCCCCGTTGCACAAGTTCCCGCGTTCCATCCGTATTTTGCCGCATTGTTGCGACAGCGTGAGGAATGCGAAACGATGCTGTGTCACCGTTTTTGATGGCGTTCTGATTCTCAAGCCGCATGTCGTCGCGGACTTTGGTTTGTACTGGTTTCGCAGGGGGACCACGGAATGAACCAGTGCCTACGCTCGCTCGCGTGTGTCGTTGCTATGGTCGGTGTGGCGCTCCTTCCGACGGAGCTGGCAGCAAAGAGCAGTCACAAATCATCAGCGTCAAAGAAGACGCATGAGGCCAAGACCGGCAAGCACGGCAAACATGCCGAGGCCAAACGCAAGTCGAAGAAGCAGGACGACGAGCCCGCAGACAAGCCGGCACCGCCGCCGCTCACCGGCGACCTCGCCGCGCTGAAGGACGCCATCGACCTCGCGCGCAAGGGCAAGACCGATGACGCGAGCGCGGCACGCGACCGGATCGCCGATCCGGCCGGGCAAAAACTCGCCGACTGGTTCATGCTGCGCCATTCCGAGAGCACCGCGAATTTCAAGCGCTACGCCGGCTTCCTCGCCGCCAATCCGGACTGGCCGAGCAGCGCGCTTCTGCGCCGGCGTGCCGAGGCGCGGCTGTGGCAGGAGAAGAGCGACGCGGCCACCGTGCACAAATTCACGATGGACCGGCCGACCAGCGCCAAGGGCAAGTTTGCGCTCGCCCGTGTGCTGCTCACGGAAGGCGACAGCGACAGGGCCACGCGTCTCGTCCGCGAAGCCTGGCGCACGGATGAATTGTCCGAGCGCAGCGAAGAGGATTCCTACGAAGCATTCCACGATCTCCTGACCGCGGACGACCATCGCGCACGCATGGACAAACGCCTCGGCGCCAAGGACTACGCCGGTGCGCGGCGCGTGGCAAAACGTCTCGGCGAGGATGCGCTCGCGATCGTCAAGGCCTGCGCCGCGGTCAATGGCAAGGAAAACAAGGCCAAGGATTATCTCGACGACGTATCAGCCGATGCGCGCCGCGACCTCGGCTACGTTCTGTGCCGCGTGCAATGGCACCTCCAGAAGGACCGCATCGACGATGCGGCCGAAGTGATTTTGGCCGCCGCGCCCGACACGATGGCGGCGCAGGATACGGACGCCTGGTGGCGCGAGCGGCGCCTGCTCGCGCGAAAACTGCTCGACCAGGGCAAGTCGAGGACCGCCTATGACGTGGTGCGCGCCGCCGCGGTGCCGGAGATGGAGGTCTACCGCGTCGACTATCACTTCATGTGCGGCTGGATCGCGTTGCGCTATCTCGACGATCCCAGAACCGCATTGATGCACTTCGCCGCGATCGACGAGGGCTCGGCCAATCCGATCGCATTGTCTCGGGCGCATTATTGGCGCGGCCGAGCGGCGGAGGCGATGAACGCAACGGCCGACGCGCGCCTGAGCTATCAGGCCGCCGCGCGCTATCCGACCGCCTATTACGGCCAGCTCGCGCGCGCAAGGCTTGGCCTCGACCGGATCGAGCTGCGCCCGCCCTCGCCTGTGCTGGCTTCAACCGACACGCCGCCCGCGGACGAACGCGTGCGTGCCGCCGACATGCTGTACGGGATCGGCGAGCGCGACACGGTGTTCTATTATGCCGAGGACTTTGCCAAGGAGAGCACCGACGTCGCAGCCCTCGAAGGGCTCGGCGAACTCGCCGGCCAACGCAATGACGCGCGCGTCATGCTCGAGATCGGCAAGTCGGCGCTGGCACGCGGGCTCGCGCTCGACCATTACGCCTTCCCGACCATCGGCATCCCCGAGCACAAGCAGGTTGCGCCGGCGATCGAAACCAGCGTGATCTATTCGGTGGCGCGCACCGAAAGCTCGTTCAACCAGCGCGACAAGTCGGCCGCCAACGCGGTCGGACTGATGCAGGTGACGCCGGAAGCCGGCCGCGACACCGCCAAGCGCTTCGGCGTGACCTATGACTGGGACAGGATGGTCTCCGATCCCGTCTACAACACGCAGATGGGCGCAGCCGAGCTCAGCGCTTTGCTGTCGGAATATCGCGGCGACCAGATCATGACCTTCGCCGGCTACAATGCCGGCCGCGGTCGTGTGCGCGAATGGGTGCAGGCGCATGGCGACCCCAGGGATCCCAAGGTCGATCCGGTCGACTGGGTCGAGCGCATCCCGCTGTCGGAGACGCGCAACTATGTGCAGCGCGTGATCGAGAACGTGCTGGTCTACCGCGCGCGGTTCGAGGGCAGCGGTGCCGTGGCCGGCAAAAGCGATCAGCGCGTGGTGACGCAAGATGCCGCTGCCGCCCCGCGCGCTGCGGCGACGCCGGTGGGGTTTACGGGATCGGAATGAGGTCGAACTCCTCATCCTGAGGAGCCTGCGCAGCAGGCGTCTCGAAGGATGAAGGCCCCGCTCTCGCCCGCAGCCATCCTTCGAGACGGCCGCTACGCGGCCTCCTCAGGATGAGGTCCGAGAATGAGGCGACATAGCTGAGCGCGCCTCACTCCACCGTGATATTCGCTGCCTTGATGATCGGCCACCATTTTGCGATCTCGGCTTTCTGGCGAGTGCCGAGCGCATCAGGCGTTAGCTGATCCTGCGGCGTCATCTCCAGGCCCTGGCTTTCGAGCTGCTTCTTCACGGCTGGATCGTTCAGCGCCTCCACGGCGGCGGCGTTGAGCTTCGTCACGATCTCCTTCGGCGTGCCCTTGGGCACCCACAGGCCCGACCACAGCGTCATGTTGAAGCCCTTCAGCCCCGCCTCCGCCGCGGTCGGAATTTCTGGCGCCGACGCGAGGCGCTTGTCGTCGGTGATGGCGTAGGCGCGGATGGTGCCGGCGCGGACCTGATTGATGGAATTGGAGGTCTGGTCGACGATGACGTCGATCTGGCCAGCGATGAGATCGTTCAGTGCGGGCGCCGTGCCGCGATACGGCACGTATTGCAGCTTGATGCCGGAGACACTCTCGAAATAGACGCCGGCGATGTGGCTGCCGGAGCCGGCCCCGGCCGTACCGGCCGTTGGCGGCGACGGGCGCGACTTCAGCCAGGCCATCAGCTCCTTCAGCGAAGTCGCGGGCACCGCGTTCTTGCTGACGACGATCATCGGGTTGCTCGGCAGCAGCACCACCGGCTCGAGATCGGCGACGAGATCATAGTTGAGCTTGTAGACGGCGCCGTTGGCAACATGGGTGCCGAGATGGCCGAAAGAGATGGTGTAGCCGTCGGGCGGCGAATGCACGGCGCGGCCGACGCCGATCGAGCCGCCGGCACCGGTGACGTTCTCGATCACCAGGGGCTGGCCGAGCGTCCCGCGCATGCGCTCAGCCAGGACCCGCGCCATTGCATCCGACGGGCCGCCGGCCGCAAACGGGACGATGATGGTGATGGGATGCGAAGGATAATCGTCGGCGCGCGCCGCGCCTGCGAACGCGACAATGCCGATCAGCGCAGCCCAGACGGCTTTCTTCATGGTGTCCTCCCGACGACGTCATTCTTATTTTTGCCCTCTCCCCGCAAACGGGAAGAGGGGTCGTTGGTGACGTATTGCCGCGCTAGAACTGGGAGAAGTCGATCGGCTTGTGGCGGTCCAGCGTGCGCGTGACCGGCGGCAGCGGATATTTCAGGCCGGTCGCGCAGTTGAACAGCATAACGCGGTCGGTCTTGCTGACGCGGCCGTCGGCGAGGCTGTCCTTATAGGCGGCGTAGGTCGCGGCGCCCTCGGGGCACAGCAACAGCCCCTCCTCACGCGCGACCTCGTTCAGCGCCGACGAGATCTTGTCGTCGTCGACGGCGATGGCAAAGCCCTTGCTCTCGCGCACGGCGCGCAAAATCAGGAAATCGCCGATCGCCTGCGGCACGCGGATGCCGGAGGCAATGGTGTGTGCATCCTCCCAGCGCGTCGCATGCTCGGTGCCGGCCTCGTAGGCCCGCACCATCGGCGCGCAGCCCGACGCCTGCACCGCGACCATGCGTGGGCGTTCTGAACCGATGAAGCCGATCTTCTCGAGCTCGTCAAAGGCCTTCCACATGCCGATCAGGCCGGTGCCGCCGCCAGTCGGATAGAAGATCACGTCGGGCACGTCCCAGCCGAGCTGCTCGGCGAGCTCCAGCCCCATCGTCTTCTTGCCTTCGATGCGATACGGCTCCTTCAGCGTCGAGGTGTCGAACCAACCGACCTTGGCCTTGCCCTCGCCGACGATCTTGCCGCAATCGTCGATATAGCCGTTGACGCGGTAGACGGTCGCGCCCTGGAGCTCGATCTCGCTGACGTTCACTTCCGGCGTGTCGGCCGGGCAGAAGATCGTGGTCTTGATGCCGCAGGACGTCGCGTAGGCCGCGAGTGCCGCGCCGGCATTGCCGTTGGTCGGCATCGCCATGTGCTTGATGCCAAGCGCCTTGCCCATCGACACCGCCATGACGAGGCCGCGCGCCTTGAACGAGCCGGTCGGCAGCCGTCCCTCGTCCTTCACGATGATCTCGCCGCCGCCGAGCTTCGCGCCGAGCTTGGGCAGCCGGATCAAGGGCGTCGTCACCTCGCCGAGCGAGACGATATCCTTGCATTTACGCACCGGCAGCAGCTCGCGGTAGCGCCACATGTCGGCGGGGCGCTGAGCCAACGCATCCTTGGTCATCGCCTTCTTCACGCCGGCGAGGTCATAGCGCACCAGCAGCGGCTTGCCGGCCTTGGAGAGATTGTGGACCTCATCGGCCGCGTAATGATCGCCCTCCATCGCGCATTCGAGATGGGTAACGAAGGTCGGGCGTTCGATGGTGAGGTTGTCGTTGTCGTGCATGGGGTGAGCCCTCTTCTTGTTCTGATCCGTTCGGTATTAGACCGTTACCCGAGGTGCGAGCCATGCGGCGCAACGCGCCGGATGGGGAGCCTCGAAGGGCGACAGCCCGGCTGCCACGTCTCGGCCGTTCATCCTTCGAGGCTCAGCCAACGGTGCTCCGCACCGCTGACCTCGCACCTCAGGATGACGGGTCTGACGGGTGCCCTCGCGCAACCATCAAATATTCAACACCCGCCCGTAAGCATCCAGCACGGCTTCCTTCATCATCTCCGACAGCGTCGGATGCGGGAACACCGTGTGCATCAGCTCTTCTTCCGTCGTCTCCAAATTCATGGCGACGACATAGCCCTGGATCAGCTCGGTGACCTCCGCGCCGACCATGTGGGCGCCCAGCAGCTGGCCAGTCTTCTTGTCGAAGATCACCTTGACCAGGCCCTGGTCCTCGCCGAGCGCGATGGCCTTGCCATTGCCGACGAAGGGGAAGCGGCCGACGCGGATCTCGCGACCACCTTCCTTGGCCTTGGCTTCGGTCAAGCCAACGGAGGCGACCTGCGGGTTGCAATAGGTGCAGCCGGGGATCAGGAGCTTGTCCATGGGGTGCGGATGCAGTCCCTTGATCGCCTCGACGCAGACCACGCCTTCATGCTCGGCCTTGTGGGCCAGCATCGGCGGACCTGCGACGTCGCCGATGGCGTAGATGCCGGGGATGTTGGTCTTGCCGTAGCCGTCGATCACGATGCAGCCGCGGTCGGTTTTGACGCCGAGCTTTTCGAGGCCGAGATTTTCGATGTTGCCGACGACGCCGACGGCCGAGATCACACGCTCGAACTCGGTCGTGACCGGCTTGCCCTTGCCGTCGTCGATGGTGGCGACGACGCTTTCGGCCTTCTTCTCGAGCTTCGTCACCTTGGTCGAGGACATGATCTTGAGGCCCTGCTTCTCGAGACGCTTGCGGGCAAGGCCCGCGATCTCGGCGTCCTCGACGGGCAGGATCTGCGGCAGCACCTCGACCACGGTCACGTCCGAACCCATGGTGTGGAAGAAGGAGGCGAACTCGATGCCGATCGCGCCGGAGCCGACGACCAGCAGCGACTTCGGCATCTTCTCCGGCACCATCGCTTCAAAATAGGTCCAGATCAGCTTCTTGTCGGGCTCGAGCCCCGGCAGCACGCGCGGCCGCGCGCCGGTCGCGACGATGATGTGCTTGGCTTGGTAGCTCCCCTCGCCCAGCGCACCCTTCGGTCCCTCGACGTCGGACTTCTTCACGGTGACCTTGCCGGGCGCGTCGATCGAAGCGGCGCCCCAGATCACGCTGACCTTGTTCTTCTTCATCAGGAAGCCGACGCCGTCGTTCAGCCGCTTCGAGACGCCGCGCGAGCGCTGCACCACGGCCTTCGGATCGAACGAGACGTTGTCGGCCGACAGGCCGTAATCCTTGGCGTGCTGCATGTAGTGATAGATCTCGGCCGAGCGCAGCAGCGCCTTGGTCGGAATGCAGCCCCAGTTCAGGCAGATGCCGCCGAGATAGGATTTCTCGACGATCGCGACCTTGAAGCCGAGCTGGGCGGCACGGATCGCGGTGACATAGCCGCCGGGACCAGAGCCGATGATGATGACGTCGAAGGATGTGTCGGCCATTGCGGCTCCCATTCAACTGAACTTCATAGGGTGGGCAAAACGAAGCGTGCCCACCGCCTTCCAACGCTATGAAATAAGGCGGGCACGGCGCCTTGCGCCTTTGCCCACCCTACGTATTCACCGTCCGCGGCTCACACCATCATCATGACGGGGTTTTCGATCAGCTGCTTGAACGCGCCGATCAGCTCGGCGCCGAGCGCGCCGTCGATGGCGCGGTGATCGCAGGAGAGCGTCACGCTCATCATGTCCGCGATCTCGATCTTGCCCCCGCGCACGACGGGGCGCTCCTCGCTGGTGCCGACCGCAAGGATCGTCGCATGCGGCGGGTTGATCACGGCGGTGAAGTGGCTGATGCCGAACATGCCGAGGTTGGAGACCGCGGTGGTGCCGCCCTGGTACTCTTCCGGCTTCAGCTTGCGCGAGCGGGCCCGCGCCGCAAAATCCTTCATCTCGTTGGAGATGGTCGACAGCGTCTTGGTCTCGGCCTTGCGAATGATCGGCGTGATCAGGCCGCCAGGCATCGCCACGGCGACGCCGACGTCGGAATGGTGGTGCTTGACCATGCCGGATTCAGTCCAGCTCACGTTGCAGTTCGGAATCTTCTGGAGCGCGACCGCCATCGCCTTGATGACGAAGTCGTTGACCGAGATCTTGTAGAGCGGCTTCTTCTCCTTGTCCTTCGGCGCGGCGGCGTTGATCTCCTCGCGTGCGGCGAGCAGCTTGCCGATGTCGCAGTCGATGGTGAGATAGAAGTGCGGGACGTTCTGGATCGATGCGGTCAGGCGCTGCGCGATGGTGCGGCGCATGCCGTCATGCGGGACGACCTCGTAGGAGCCGGGCGCGAACAGCGACAGGATCTGCTTGTCCGACATGGTCGGCGCGACCGAGGGCGCGGCGGACGGAGCTGCCGCGGGTGCCTTGAGGCCCTTGCCGGATTTGGCCTGCTCGACGTCGCGCGCGACCACGCGACCGTGCGGGCCACTGCCGGTGACCATCGCAACATCGATGCCGGCGTCCTTGGCGAGACGGCGTGCCAGCGGCGACGAGAACACGCGGCCGCCATGGCCGTTGCTCTGTGCGGCCGGTGCGGCAGCCTGCGGTGCCGGAGCAGCAGGCGGCGGCGCAGCCTTGGGCGCGGCCGGCGCGGGCGCCGGTGCGGCAGCAGGAGCCTGAGCAGCCTTTGGCGGCGCAGCCGCGGCGCTGGGCTTCGCAGCTCCGGCACTAGCGGCCTTCACGTCCTCGCCTTCGCCGGCCAGCACCGCGATCACGTCGTTGACCGGGACGTCCTGCGTGCCCTCGGGCACCAGGATCTTGGCGATCGTGCCCTCGTCGATGGCCTCGACCTCCATGGTCGCCTTATCGGTCTCGATCTCGGCGATGACATCGCCGGATTTGACCTTGTCGCCTTCCTTCTTCAGCCACTTGGCGAGGTTGCCCTTCTCCATCGTTGGCGAGAGAGCGGGCATCAGGATGTTGATGGGCATGCTGACCTCAAGAAGAACTTTGCAAAAATCCATCTCCGACAGCGAAGACGAACAGACCAGGTTTAGTTGCCGATGTCGCCCTGCCACAGGCGCTCATTGGCAGGGATGGAACGCCAATTCTTCATCATGGTGATGGAGCGGTCGTCGGCAAGGTCGATCCAGGGGATTCCGAACTTGTCGAGGATGTCCTTGGAGCCCGGGAAGGTAACGGATTCCCCGATCACCACCAGTTGGACCTTGAACAAAGCGAGCGCGCCGGCACACATCGAGCATGGCGACAGCGTGGTGTACATGACGGTATCGTGGAATGTGATCGCGCCGGCCTCGCGCAGGCAGCTCATCTCGCCGTGCAGGATCACGTTGTTCTCCTGCACGCGGTTGTTGTGGCCGCGAGCGATGATCTTGTTGTCGCGGGTCAGCACGGCGCCGATCGGCAAGCCGCCCTGCGCGATCGAGGCTTCCGCCTCACGGATCGCCTCGAGCATCAAATCGAAATGATGGGCTTCGATCGCCACTGTCAGTGCCCCTTCCCGCGCGGTGTCGTGGTGCCGGTGTCGGTCGGCCGCTCGATCTCGGCCTGGAACATATCGAGGATCCGGTTCATGGCGTCCTCCTCGGTATATTCGCTCTCGCGCGCATAAGCACGCGCGGCGTGGCGGGCGAGATCGACCAGCAGCAGGCCCCACATGTCGGGCTCCTCGAAGGCCCGCTGGAACGCCATCGACAGCCCGCCGTCCAGCACGAATACGCGCAGAATCTCGACCGCATCATCGCGGGCGAGGACGTCGGGCGGCAATGGCTGCTCCTTCGGGCCCGCCATGGCCTACCTGTAGCAGACAGCTTTGGCGGCCTCGACAACTTCGGCCACTGACGGCAGCGCGAGCTTTTCCAGGTTCGCGGCATAGGGCATCGGCACGTCCTTGCCGGTGACACGCGCGACCGGTGCATCCAGATAGTCGAACGCGTTTTCCATGATGCGCGTGGCAATCTCGGCGCCGACGCCGCTCTGGGCCCAGCCTTCTTCCACCGCGACGGCGCGACCGGTCTTCTTGACCGAGTTGATGATGGTCTCGGTGTCCATCGGCCGCAGCGTGCGCAGATCGATCACCTCGGCCTCGATGCCGTCCTTCGCAAGCTCGTCGGCGGCCTTCAGCGCATAGGACATGCCGTTCGACCAGGAGATGATCGTGACATGGCTGCCTGAGCGGACGATGCGCGCCTTGCCGATCGGGATCACGAAGTCGTCGAGCTTCGGCACCTCGCCGGTGTGGCCGTAGAGCATCTCGTTCTCGAGGAAGATCACCGGATTGGGATCGCGGATCGCAGCCTTGAGCAGGCCCTTGTAATCGGCGGCCGAGAACGGCGCGACGACCTTGAGGCCCGGGATGTTGGAGTACCAGGACGCGTAATCCTGGCTGTGCTGGGCGGCGACGCGCGCGGCAGCGCCGTTCGGGCCGCGGAACACGATCGAGCAGCCCATCTGGCCGCCGGACATGTAGAGCGTCTTGGCGGCGGAGTTGATGATCTGGTCGATCGCCTGCATGGCGAAGTTGAAGGTCATGAACTCGACGATCGGCTTCAGCCCGGTCATCGCGGCGCCAACGCCGATGCCGGCAAAGCCGTGCTCGGTGATCGGCGTATCGATCACGCGCTTGGCGCCGAACTCCTGAAGCAAGCCTTGCGTCACCTTGTAGGCGCCCTGATATTCGGCGACCTCTTCGCCCATCACGAAGACGTCCGCATCGCGGCGCATTTCTTCGGCCATGGCATCGCGCAGCGCTTCGCGGATGGTCTGCGTCACCATCTCGGTGCCGGCGGGCACTTCCGGATCGGGCTCGGCGACGTGCGGCGCGGGGGCAGCCTTGGGTGCAGGCGCCTCAGCCTTTGCGGCGGCCGGTGCTGCGGACTCCGCGGCCTTCTCTTGCTTGGCCGGTGCGGGCGCTTTCGCAAGATCAGCCGCGGTCTCGCCATCGGCAAGAATGGTCGCGATCGGCGTGTTGACGGGAACGTCGGCGGTGCCCTCGGCGATCAGGATCTTGCCGAGCGTACCCTCATCGGTCGCTTCGACCTCCATGGTCGCCTTGTCGGTCTCGATCTCGGCGATGACATCGCCCGACTTGATCGTCTCACCCTCTTTTTTCAGCCACTTGGCAAGGTTGCCCTTTTCCATCGTGGGCGACAACGCGGGCATCAGCACTTGAATTGGCATATCGACTCCAAAAGAAAGCTTGCGCGCGTTCAGCGATAAACGTCGGTCCAGAGCTCGGCGGCATCCGGCTCGGGATCATGTTGGGCAAAGTCGGCAGACGCGTTGACGATGTCGCGCACCTCGGCGTCGATCGCCTTCAGGTCGGCCTCGCTCACCTTGGCAGCCAGGAGGCGATTACGGACCTGCTCGATTGGATCCTGGTCGTGGCGGACCTTCTCGACTTCCTCACGCGTGCGGTATTTTGCAGGGTCGGACATCGAATGGCCGCGATAGCGGTAGGTCTGCATTTCCAGGATCATCGGTCCCTTGCCGGCGCGGCACCAGGCCGCAGCTTCGTCGCCGGCAGCCTTCACGGCGCGGACGTCCATGCCATCGACCTGCATGCCGGGGATGTTGAAGGACGCGCCGCGCTTGGAGAAATCTTGCTGCGCAGAGGCGCGCGACACCGCGGTGCCCATGGCGTAGCGGTTGTTCTCGATGACGTAGATCACCGGCAGCTTCCAGAGCTCCGCCATGTTGAAGCTCTCATAGACTTGGCCCTGGTTGGCCGCACCGTCGCCGAAATAGGTGACGCTGACATTGCCGTTACTGCGATAATTGTTGGCAAACGCGAGACCGGTGCCGAGCGAGACCTGCGCGCCGACGATGCCGTGGCCGCCGTAAAAGTGCTTCTCCTTGCTGAACATGTGCATGGAGCCGCCCTTGCCCTTGGAATAGCCGCCGCGCCGGCCGGTCAGCTCGGCCATGACGCCGTTGGCTTCCATGCCGGTGGCCAGCATATGGCCGTGATCGCGATAGCCGGTTATGACCTGATCGCCCTGCTTCAGGGCCATCTGCATGCCGACCACCACGGCCTCCTGGCCGATATAGAGATGGCAGAAGCCGCCAATGGCGCCCATGCCGTAGAGCTGGCCGGCCTTTTCCTCGAATCGCCGGATCAGAAGCATGTCGCGGAGCGCCTTGAACTCCTGCTCCTTGGTGAATTCCGGGGGAGAACCGCCGTTGATCTTGTCCTGTGGTGCGCTTGCGGCGGCTTTCTTGAGTGCGGCCATGGGAATTCCGGGTCAGAGAAATCTAAGTCCTCTCTAACCTAACTCAATCGCGCGCGAAAGCGCTGCGGCGGCATGGCACGACTTTCATTATGCCGCACTGCAACGTGGTCGAAATTTTGCAAAACCTTTGACGCCGATCAGGCAACATTAGCTCCGCCGCGAAGCCGGGCTCACCAGCCCAGCTCTCGCAGATAGGCTGTGCGGGCACCAACGCCGGTATGCGTGAAGTCGGTGAAGACCCCATCGACGCCGAGACGGAAGAATTTGAGATATTCTTGGGCCGGATCGGCGTGATAGTCGGCGGCCAGATATTTCTTCTCGTTCCGGAACGTGAAGACATGCACGAACAGGCCGAGCTTGTGCGCATCGGCAATCAGGCTGGTCGGCTCCTGCGTCGAAGCCTCCGGCGTTGATCCCTTGTAGGGCGTGCCGTCGGCATTGCTGTCCTTCCACGGCGCAATCTTGAGCGGAACGATGTAAGCCTTCCACGGCCCGATGCCATCGGCATAGGACTTGATCTCGCTAAGGCCCTCCGGGGTCAGCATCGCATCGTACAGGCGCGCGTCACCCGACACCGTCCAGTCAAACGGACGGGAATTGGTGATGTTGTTGAGGAGGACCTTGCCAGTCTTGAAGTCGATGCCGTTGCCGTCGACGAGCTGGACCTGCCGCGTCTCCAGGCCATGGCTGCGCATATATTTGAGGCTGCCGGGCTCGAAGCTCTGAACAAGGATGGGCGCGTCCTTCGTATTGAGTCCGTTCTCCTTGATGATCTTGATCAGGGCATCCTCGAGCGGATGGCTGCCGGGCGCGCCGCAGCCATTGGCGATCGCCTGGGCATTGTTCCAGGTCGGATTCTTGGTTTCGGGATAGACGAGGATGGAACGCCCCGTCTCCTTGCTCTTGGCCTTGGCGATGTCGATGATGTCCTGGAAGCTGATAACCGGGAACTTGCCGTTAGAAACCTTCGGCCTTTCGTTGGCCGCATCATAGGTCGTGCCGGCGATCCAGCTCTTCAGCTCGGCCATGGTGAAGTCGGTGATCGACCAGTCGTTGGTGTGGTCTTCGCCGTCGACGATCAATGACTTCAGCACCGATTTGGGATCGGCCGGATCGGTGAGATCGATGAGGTAGTCAACCGGCCCGCTAGTCGGAGACGGAGCTTTGACGCGCACACCGGGCACCGTGCGCTTGCGGGCGGCGACCGCCGCATTGGTCTTCGCCACTTCGGCAACATTGGTGTTGTCGGCCAGCCAGGGGTTGTGGCGAGCAACCAGCACGCAATCCTTGGTGAGATGCAGGTCTTCTTCGAGCGCGTCAGTCCCCAGCGCCGCGGCGAGCTCGTACGACGCCTCGGTCTCCTCGGGCATCAGCCCGGGCACGCCGCGATGTCCGAGAATCAACGGTGCTTTTCCGTCAACGGTCAGGAAGTGCTTGGCGCTGGCCGGCGCCGGGCCAGTCTGTGCGAAGGCCATCGACGATGGAAGCAACGCCAGGGCCGCCGCGCCGAGCAGCATCGCTCCAATATGTACCTTCCGCTGCAAACGATTGTCCCGCATCACAAGCCTCCATCTTCACGGCATCGCATCGAATGCCGGGCTTGTCGTCTTGTCTCACTTCTCTGACAAGCAGATGACGAAAAGGGGCGAAAACGAGCCTTCGCTTGCGACGGGGACGCTCTGTTCAGTTCGCCGGGGTCATCCGAACGAGATCATGCGGATTGGCATAGTCGAGCTGATAGCGCGCCCGCTCGTCCAGCATGTCGGGATCGATCTTCTCGGAGCGCAGCAGCGACACGCGCTGCTCATTCCTGGCGCGCTCGCGCTTGAGCTGCGCCAGCTCGCTCGTCAGCGCGATGATCTCCTGGTCGAGTTCCTGGCGGGCGTTGAGGCCGTATTTGCCGGTATAGGCGTTGACGCCGAAATAGCCGACGATGGCGGCCGCCATCGCGTAGAGGGCGAGACCGGTCAGGATCGATTTCAGACGCGCGCGGGAGACCATTTTGGCAAGATGGGGCAGCTTGGTTAAGGGAGTGCTAATGTCCCCTGCCCGGCCTCGCTCCGATGCCCCGCCCCAAACGTCATGCCCGGCCTTGTGCCGGGCATGACGGAGAGCGCGTCCTCAGCCGTGATGCTTCGCCACGTGCGCAGCGAAGGCGTCGATATACGCCTGGAGCACGGGCTTCAGGGACTCCTTGGCCAGATTGCCGTCGGCATCGAAGGCATCGCCGACCGCGTTCAGATAGATCTCCGGCTGCTGCATGATCGGGCCGGTGATGCCCGGCAGGATGTTCTGGAGCGTCTTGGCGGCGCTGACGCCACCAAGCGGGCCCGGCGAGTTGGAGACGATGCCGACCGGCTTGCCGTTGAACGAGCTCTTGCCATAGGGCCGCGAGGCGACGTCGATAGCGTTCTTCAGAACGCCCGGGATCGCGCGGTTGTATTCCGGCGTGACGAAGATAACGCCGTCCGACTTCTGGAGCTTATCGCGGAAAGCCAGCCAGTCCGCGGGCGGCGCGCCCTCGAGATCCTGATTGAAGAACGAGATGCCTGCCAGTGTGACGACCTCGAGCTTCAGGGAAGCCGGCGCTAGCTTTGTGAGCGCATTGGCGATCTTCAGCGAAAAGCTGTCCTTGCGCAGGCTGCCGGCGATTACGACGATGTTGTAGGCCATGGGTTGTCCTCGAAGTCTTGAGCGGGAGTGCCGGGGCGGGACTTAAGCGATCCCGGCCAATGGATGCAAGTGCATGTACCGGCTGGATTTGGAAACCCAGCGTTTCACGAAAGCAGACGGTCGCTCAAAACAATCAGGCCGCCAAGAGGCGGCCCGATCTTTAGCGCAACTGCGTCACCTCGATCAGATCGTTGGATTCCACGCCGACGGGATCAGGCGGTATTTGGCACCGTCCTTCTCGACATGTCCAACCGAGGGGAAGGTGAAGTGGAAGCCGATCACAGTTGCCTTCTCGGCCGCCGCCATGTCGTAGAATTTGTGGCGCGTCTGCTGCGCCAGGGGACCGTCGGTATCGAACGCAACGTGCCAGTCCGGATTGCGCAGAAAGAACTCCGGGATGTTGGTGACGTCGGACTGGATCAGCACTTTTGCGTCGCCCGAAGCGATCGCGAAAGAGGTGTGACCTGGCGTGTGGCCCGGCGTCCCGATCGAAGTGATGCCTGGCGCGACCTCCTTGCCCCAATCATACTTCGTCACCTTGGATTCGAGGCCGGCAAAGGTCTTCTTCACGTTGGCAAAGTAGCCCTTCATCATCGCATTGGACTCGGCCTTGGCGGCGTTGTCTTCGCTGGTCCAGAATTCCCAGTCCTTGCCCGGCACCATGATCTCGGCATTCGGGAAGGCGAGCGCGCCGTCGGCCAGGCGGATGCCGTTGGTGTGGTCAGGATGCAGATGCGACAGCAGCACGACATCGATCGTCTTGGGATCGACGCCGGCAGCCTGAAGGTTTTGCAGCGTGCGGCCGACCGCGCCCTTGCTCGCCTCGAGATTGGCGACGCCGTTGCCGGTATCGATCAGCACGAGCTTGGAGCCGGTGTTGATGAGCTGCGGATTGAACGGCACGGTCACCATGCCCTTCGGCATGTAGGCAGCATCGGCCGCGGCGAGGGCTTCTTCCTTCGGGATGTTGACGACGAACTTGTCGGGCATCGGGAACGAACGCGCACCGTCATTGATCGAGGTGCACTCGTAGGACCCGACCTTGTAGCGGTAGAAGCCCGGCGCCTGCGCGCCGCTTTGCGGCACCGCCGCATTGGTTGCAATTGGTCGCAGTCCGGTCACGGCAGCTGCGCCGACAGCGGCGGCGCCTGCGAGCAGGTGACGGCGTTTGAGATCTATCATGGAGATGTCCCCTTCTGAGCGCTGTGCGGTTTTTCCGCTTTTAACGCGGCGGAATAATCTCCCGCTTCGCTCAGAAGGCAAGACCTTCTTTCGGTGATGTGCCGTCGTACATCACGAAGATTTATTCGGGTTGATGAGGAATTTTTCGCCGGTGGCACGTTTGGCGTAGACCGCGATGTTGGCCGGTTCGAGCGTCTCCTGCAACGACACCACCTTGGTGTAATGGCTAGCGAAGGTCGTCTTCAACTCGTCGACCACGCGCTGGCGAAGTTTCGCGCCGTCCGCCTGCCCGATCTTCATCAGGAACGGAAACAGCAGCCAGCCGCCGACGCCCCAGGCCATGCCGAAGCCGCGTGGCAATTCGATCGGGCGGATATCGAGTCCGCCGTAAACATAGACCTGCTTGTGCACGTTGGAGCCGTAGCGGCTGTATTCCTTCGCGGTCTTGTTGATCGCGACTTCCATGCAGTTGAGGATATCGCCCGCGAGCTTGCCGCCGCCAATGGCGTCGAAGGCGATGGTGGCGCCGGTCTCGACCAGCGCGTTGGTGAGATCGCCGAGGAAGCTCGGCGCAGAGGAGTCGACGACATATTTAGCACCGATCTTGTGCAGGATGTCGGCCTGCTCCTTGCTGCGCACGATGTTGACCAGCGGGATTCCGTCCTTGATGCAGATCTTGTTCAGCATCTGGCCGAGATTGGAGGCGGCCGCGGTGTGCACCAGCGCCTTGTGGCCCTCGCGCCGCATGGTCTCGGTCATGCCGAGCGCCGTCAGCGGATTGACGAAGCATGACGCGCCTTCCGCCGGCGTGGTGCCTGATGGCAGCGGCAGGCACTCGCGCACCTTGAGAGTCCGATACTGGGCATACATCGCGCCGCCGATCATGGCGACGGTCTTGCCCAGCAGCGCCTTCGCTGCATCGGACGAGCCGGTCCTGATGACGACGCCCGCGCCCTCGTTTCCGACTGGCATCGATTCATCGAGGCGAGCCGCCATCGCCCGCATCGCACCCTCCGGCACCTTCGCGGTGATGACCGGAGCGTCCTTCGTGCCGGAGGCCTTCGTCGTGCTCATGTCGGCGGCGCCGACCAGAAGCCCGAGGTCGGATGGGTTGATCGGCGCCGCCTCGACGCGGACGACGACCTCGTCCGGGCCAGGCTCGGGGGTCGGCACGTCGACGAGCGAGATCTCGAGCTCTCCGCTTGTCTTGATCAGCGAACGCAGTTGCAGGCCGCTCTTGCCGTCGCTCATGTCGATCCTCCCTTGTTGCCTATTCGAGGCGCTGGCTTATGCCAGCGCCTTCAGTGCCGCCTTGCCGCCGTAGAGCCCCTGCTTGCCGAGCTGCTGCTCGATGCGCAGGAGCTGGTTGTATTTGGCAGTGCGATCGGAACGTGCAAGGGAGCCGGTCTTGATCTGTCCGCAATTGGTGGCGACCGCGAGGTCGGCGATGGTGGAATCCTCGGTCTCGCCGGAGCGGTGCGACATGACCGAGGTGTAGCCGGCCTTGTGGGCCATCTCGACGGCGGCGAGCGTCTCGGTCAGCGTGCCGATCTGGTTGACCTTGATCAGGATCGAATTGGCGCGACCGGCCTTGATGCCGTCTGCCAGGCGCTTGACATTGGTGACGAAGAGATCGTCGCCGACCAGCTGGCACTTGTTACCGATGAGGTCGGTGAGCTCCTTCCAGCCGTCCATGTCGTCTTCGGACATGCCGTCCTCGATGGTGACGATCGGATAGCGGCCGACGAGATCGGCGAGATACTTCGCCTGCTCGGACACCGAGCGGGTCTTGCCCTCGCCTTCATAGACGTACTTGCCGTCCTTGAAGAACTCGGTCGAGGCGCAGTCGAGCCCGATCACGATGTCGGAGCCCGCCTTGTAGCCGGCTTTGCCGATCGCGTTCATGACGAACTCGAGCGCGGCATCCGCCGACGGCAGGTTCGGCGCAAAGCCGCCTTCGTCGCCGACATTGGTGTTATGACCGGCCTTCTTCAGCTCGGACTTCAGCGTGTGGAAGACTTCCGCGCCGCAGCGCAGGGCCTCGGCAAAGCTCGAAGCGCCGACCGGCAGGATCATGAACTCCTGGAAGTCGATCGGGTTATCAGCGTGCATGCCGCCATTGATGATGTTCATCATCGGCACCGGCAAGAGCCGCGCCGAGGTGCCGCCGACGTAGCGATAGAGCGGCATGTCGAGCGAGTTCGCGGCCGCCTTGGCGACGGCGAGCGAGACGCCGAGGATGGCATTGGCGCCGAGCCGGCTCTTGTTCGCGGTACCATCGAGATCGATCATGATCTGGTCGATCTGGACCTGCTGCTCGGCATCGATGCCGCTCAGGGCCTCGAAGATCTCGCCATTGACGGCGCCGACCGCCTTGGTGACGCCCTTGCCGAGATAGCGGGCCTTGTCACCGTCGCGCAGTTCCACGGCCTCATGGGCGCCCGTGGAGGCGCCGGACGGCACCGCCGCGCGGCCAAGCGCGCCGTCTTCCAGCACGACGTCGACCTCGACGGTGGGATTGCCGCGGCTATCCAGGATTTCGCGTCCGATGATGTCGACGATGGCGGTCATGAGGGCCTCTTTTCGGGGAACGGAGGGGGCAGTTGGCGGTGCTTCTACCGCAATGCATCGGAGCGGAAAAGGCCGGGTGACGGCCGCGCGATGATTGGCTAAGAGGGCCACCACGGAGGCGGCCTGATGTCGAAAAAGCCCAGCAAATCGAACACCTCACCTGCAAACTCACCTTCTTTGCAGCTAGGACGTGCCGTGGAATGGCCAGATGCGCCCGAAAAGGCGAAGCTCGACCGCGTGCCGAATCCGCAAGGAGGGACGGATTACCTGGTCCGTTTCACCGTGCCGGAATTCACCTCGCTCTGCCCGGTCACCGGCCAGCCGGATTTCGCCCATCTGATGATCGACTACGCGCCCGGCCAATGGCTGCTGGAGTCGAAATCGCTCAAGCTTTACATCGCGAGCTTCCGCAACCACGGCGCCTTCCACGAAGACTGCACCGTGATGATCGGCAAGCGCATCGCGTCCGAGATCAAGCCAAAATGGCTCCGCATCGGCGGCTATTGGTATCCGCGCGGCGGCATCCCGATCGACGTGTTCTGGCAGACCGGCCGCGTGCCGAAGGGCCTGTGGGTGCCGGAGCAAGGCGTCGCGCCCTATCGCGG
This sequence comes from Bradyrhizobium sp. LTSP849, assembly GCF_000938255.1. Classification (GTDB taxonomy): domain Bacteria; phylum Pseudomonadota; class Alphaproteobacteria; order Rhizobiales; family Xanthobacteraceae; genus Bradyrhizobium. The sequence goes on from NZ_JYMR01000053.1 coordinate 163,380, forward strand.
GCGGGGTTAACCAGGCCAGAGCGATTATCTCAGAGGCCGCCGCTTGGTCGCCCGCTTTGGCGCTGTCGGCCCTCTCTTACGCGCGACGCGACGTGCCGCCGCCAGCGCCGAGCGCGCCCAGGTGACGAGTTCATCGGGTTCATCGAAAAGCCGCTCGGGCGCTCGCCAGAACGAGAGATCGATTGAGCCGCCCCGCTTCTCATAATTGAGCGGCGGAAACGACTCCGCTTCCTTGAAAGCCACCCGGTTGTCGTCATCAACCCGGAAGTAGAGCGTGTTGTCACGGACCATCCCGAGCATGAATCCATCACAGAACACGCCGGTCTTGCCGAACATGCGCCGCACATTGATGTGTCCGAGCGGAGCGAGCTGCTCGCGCAGGAACTCGACGAAGCTGTCGCTGGCAACCATCTCCAGTCCTCAGCGGGGCGGCTCGAACTCGAGGCCTCGTTTCGCCTGACGATATGGGCCCCACGTTGGATTTGTGACAGGATTCCGCGTCGTCTCAAGCAGGAATCGCCGCACCCCGATGCCGCGCGGGTCTTCCTGACTTGTGCTTCTGCCCGGCAGCCTTACGCCACCGCACGCACCTTGGTGATGAAGCTGTCCACCTCGCCCGTGAGCGAGGACGACTGGCTCGACAAATTGGCGGCGGCCTTCAGCACGCCCGACGCGGCGCGGCCGGTCTCGTTCGCCGCTGACGAGACGCTGGCGATATTGCGCGTGACGGTCGAGGTCGCTTCCGCGGTGTGCTGGACGGTGTTGGCAATCTCGGCGGTCGCCTTGTTCTGCTCCTCGATGGCGGCAGCGATGGTGCGATTGATGCTCGAGACTTCCTCGATGGTCTTGACGATGCCGTCGATGGCGGAGACCGCCTTCTGCGTCGCGCCCTGGATCTCCGTGATCTGGGCGCTGATCTCTTCGGTGGCTTTCGCCGTCTGCGACGCGAGGTTCTTCACCTCGCTTGCCACGACCGCAAAGCCGCGCCCGGATTCGCCGGCGCGCGCGGCCTCGATCGTCGCGTTCAGTGCCAAGAGATTGGTCTGGCCCGCGATCGAGGTGATGAGACCAATGACCTCGCCGATGCGGTCGGCACCGTCGGCAAGTGCGCGCACGGTGCTGTCGGTCTCCTTGACGGTGACGACCGCCTGCTCGGTGGCGCGGCTCGCCTGCTCGACCTGGCGGTTGATCTCGCGGATGGAGGCATTGAGCTCCTCGGCCGCGGCCGCGACCGTCTGCACGCCGCCGCCGACCTGGTCGGCCAGCGTCGAGGCCGAGCCGGCCTGGGTCTGGGCTTCCGCCGCCGTGCCCGACATCGAGCGTGCCGTCGTCTCCAACTCGCTGGAGGCGCTCGAAAGCGTCTGCACCATCTGGCCGATCCGGCTTTCGAACTGCCGCACCAGGCCCGAGAGCTCGGACGCGCGCTTCTCCTTGTCGGCGCGTTCGACGGCCTGATCACCCGACAGACGCTCGGCGTTGATCATGGCATCCTTGAACACCTGCAAGGCCGCGGCCATGCGGCCGATCTCGTCATTGCGGTCGAGGCCCGGCACCTCACTGGCGAAATCATGCGCTGCGAAGCGGGTCATGATGCCGGTGATCGCGGTCAGCGGCCGGGTGACGCGGTTGCGCATCAGCATCAGCCCGCCAATCGTCAGCGCGAGAGAGGCCGGTAGCAGGAGCCCGAACAGGATCAGGCCGATGCGCGCTTGCGCTGTGTCCTCTTCCGCACGCGAGATCATGTTGGCGAGCGCAGACTGGGTGGCAATGACGAGCTTCTCGGCGCCGGCAAGCTGGCGGTTGCGGAAATCGAGACCGGTGATGCCGGCGGGCTCGCCCTTCAACAAGCGGGCTGCAACGGTGTTACGCTCGTCATAGAGTTCGCCGGACATGTTCGGCTCGGCGTCGCGGATCGCCTGCAACAGCGCAGGCGACGCGGCATTCACGCTCAGATTCCGCACGATGCTCCAGGCCGCCTGCGAGCGCCCGCGCAGATCGGCGAAATCGGTGCCGTCGGAGGCGGCCCAAGACTTGTTCGCCAGGATCGTGCTGAACTGCGACAGGATGGTCTGGCCGACCGTCGCGCGGGTCAGCCAGGCCGACTGCTTGACCAGCAGCAGGCGGTCGACGACCGGATCGATCAGGGTCATGCTGTTGTCCAGATGCGCGGTCACCTCGCCGATCGCATCCATATAGGCGTCGGATGCCTTGGCCCAGGCCGGGGTCAGGGTCGCATCACGCGCCGCCTTCTCCTGGCGCAGCGCTGCCGTGGAGCGCGCCCGCAGGCCGTCGACGTCCTGCCAGGTGCCACGCAGCTTCTGCACGCGCTCGGCGAGGCCGGGCAGATCGAGCTGCTCGAGGGTCTGGAGCGCCTGCCCATAGTTCTTGATGGCTACCGCGCGCATGTCGGCGATGGCGCTGAGCGTGTTCTCAGGGGTCGGCACGGGCGCCGACAGATTGCTCAGCGTATCTCCGCGCTCGAGCCGGAACACCACCAGCGCATTGGTCATGTCACGGCTCGCGATCGCAAGTGACACGATGCGGTTGCTGTCGGCATAGCGGCTGACCGCCTGCTTCAGGCTGTAGGTGCAGATGAGGACGAGGACGATACCGAGAGAACCGACCACTGCCCCGAGAATGCGGGCGACCGAGCGTTGCTTTTGCATCTGACGATCCGATGGAGTGATGCCGCAACCGACGGCTTGGCGGCACTCTACGAATCGAAGGGTGAGATTTGATTTAAGATTGAAGGGATGCCGCTACCGTTCTTTCCCGGAAAAATACGGACATCGGTAATTCGATACTTCCGTCAGGCCCGCGCGTCGGACGGCGCCCGCTGTTTGAGCAGCCGGGCGCAGACGAGCCCAAGAACCACCATGATCGCGGCACTCGTCATCAGGGTCGGCACCTTGCCGCCGTGCTGGAGGCCAAGGCCATAGGCCAGCGGTCCGACGGTCTGTCCCATGAAGAAGAAGAACGAATGCAGCGACATCGCCGTCGCCCGCGCTCCGATCGACAGCTCGCTGGCGAACACCTGCAAACAGCCATGGATCATGTAGAAGCCCCAGCCCATCGCCAGCATGCTGACGAACTGGAGCTTCCAACCGGGACCGAAGGCGAGCGCACCGAGCTGGAGCGCCACGAGGCTCGCGCCCGCGATCATCATCCCCTTGACGCCGAGCAGCGGTAGGAAGCGCGACACCGTGAAGGTGTAGAACAGCCCGCCAATTGCAAAACCCGCGATCACGATGCCCGCAATCGACAGCGACTTCTCACCGAGATCAAACAGAAGCGCGGCGATGAAGGGAAACAGGCCGAACACGCAGCAGCCCTCGACGAACACGGCCGAGTAGCAGTAGCGCGTGTTGGGATTGGCAAAGATGGTGCGGTAGCCCTGCCGCAAGGTCTTGAAGTCGGTCTTCGGCGGAGCGGCAAGAGCGGCACCGCGAAAGCCCACCGCCACCGCCGCGGCCGCGATCAGGCCGAGCGCACCGAGAACCACCAGCACACCTCGCCAGCCGATGAGATCGCCGATGATGCCGGAGGCCGACGCGCCAAGGAGATTGCCGGTCATTGAACCCGCCATCGTGCGCCCGATCGCGACCTGCCGCTTGGCCGGCGCGACGAGGTCGGCGGTCAGGCCGAGGGCGACCGGAAACACGCCGCCCGAAGCGATCCCCGCCAGGATGCGGCTCGCGAACAAGCCCGAGAAGGACGTGGCGAGCGCGCCCAGGATGCAGGCCACGCCAAGCAGCGCCAGACACAGCGTCATCAATCGCGCCTTGCCGAACAGATCGGCGGCGGCTCCGACAGCGGGCTGAACCAGCGCGTAGATCAAGGCAAAGCCGGCCGCAACGCTCGCCGCTGTCGTGATGCTGACCGCAAAATCCTCCGCGACATGCGGCAGGACAGGATCAAGCGCTCGCGTCGACAACGCCGCCGAGAATCCGGCGAGCGCGATGATGTTGATCGCGGGTGGAAACTTCTGGTCGGACGACGGCCCGGTCACAGGCTGGTGCATCAGCGCGGAGTGCTCTTGGCCAGCGCGTCGAACGCCATCAGCTTGCGGATGAGCCCCTCGAACTCGCGCAGCGGCACCATGTTGGGCCCGTCCGAAGGCGCATGATCGGGATCGGGATGGGTCTCGATGAAGACACCGGCGACGCCGACCGCCACGGCCGCGCGCGCCAGCACCGGTACGAATTCGCGCTCGCCGCCTGAGGATGCCCCCTTCCCGCCCGGCTGCTGCACCGAATGAGTGGCGTCAAAGATCACGGGCGCACCGGTGGTGCGCGCCAGGATTGGCAGCGCGCGCATGTCCGAGACGAGCGTGTTGTAGCCGAAGGACGCGCCGCGTTCGGTGACGAGCACATTGGGATTGTTCGCGCCGGTGATTTTGGCGACGACATTCGCCATGTCCCAGGGCGCAAGAAACTGCCCCTTCTTGACGTTTACGACCTTGCCGGTTGCGGCCGCCGCGAGCAGCAGATCGGTCTGGCGGCACAGGAAGGCCGGGATCTGCAACACGTCCACCGCCTGCGCCACCTCGGCGCATTGCGCGGCGTCGTGCACGTCGGTCAGCACGGGTAGTCCAATCGATGAACGGATCTCGGCGAAGATCGGCAGTGACTGCGCAAGCCCGAGGCCGCGCGCCGCCGAAGCGCTGGTACGGTTGGCCTTGTCGAACGAGGTCTTGTAGACGAGGCCGACGTTCAGCCGCGCCGCGATCTCCTTCAGCGCTGAGGCCACCTCCAGCGCATGCTGGCGGCTTTCGAGCTGGCATGGCCCGGCAATGATCGAGATCGGCAGATCATTGCCGAATTTGACCGTGCCAATGGTAACGACCGGGGCCGCTGAATTCGAAGAGCTCAAGGCCAATATCCCTCGTTTCGCCGCGACCATAGCGGCGATGAGGGGGCGATCAACCCCATTCGTCCGGGGCTATCAGAATATCAGGGTTGCGCGAGGGGGCCCCGCCGCAGCCCATGCCGGACAGCCGCTACTTGACCGACGAGAAGGCGGTCGGTGTCAGGAACTGACTGACGATGTTGCCGACGATCTGGCCGTCCGCTTCGCTCTCGGCGCGTGCTTTCATCCAGTCCAGGTCAGTCATGAACTTGCCCCACTTCGCCTCGCGGTCGGCGAGCGACTCCCAGGCCAGGAAATAGGTCAGCTCCTGGTTGGATTCACCGATCAGCGTGGTGAAGAACCCGGCCTGCTTGATGCCGTGCTTCTCCCACAGCTTGAGCGTGACCGTCTCGAACCGCTTCAGCAGCGCCGGCAAGCGGCCGGGCACGCAGCGATAGATGCGCATTTCGTAGATCATTGGAATTCACTCCCAGTATTGTTGTTCTTGCGGCAGCGAGTTGTCGCAACAAATTGCGCGATCGTCAAAGGCCGAGAAAGAGCTACACCAGCCGCGACTGCACCATCGCCGCCTGAATGAAGGATGCAAACAGCGGGTGCGGCTCGAAGGGGCGCGACTTCAGCTCGGGGTGGAACTGGACGCCGATGAACCAGGGGTGATCCTCGTACTCGACGATCTCCGGCAGCACGCCATCGGGCGAGAGGCCGGAGAATTTCAGGCCGTGCTGCTCGAGGCGATCCTTGTAGGCAGTGTTGACCTCGTAGCGGTGGCGGTGGCGCTCGGAAATCTCGGTCGCGCCGCCATAGACTTGCGAGACGCGGCTGCCGCGATTGAGCGCCGCCGGATAGGCACCGAGCCGCATCGTGCCGCCGAGATCGCCGGCGTTGGTGCGCTTCTCGAGCTCGTTGCCGCGCAGCCACTCCGTCATCAGGCCAACCAAGGGCTCCTTGGTCGGGCCGAACTCGGTGGAGTTGGCCTCCTCGATGCCGACGAGATTTCGTGCGGCTTCGATGACGGCCATCTGCATGCCGAAGCAGATGCCGAAATACGGCACGTCGCGCTCGCGCGCGAACTGCGCCGCGCGGATCTTGCCTTCCGCGCCGCGCTGGCCAAAGCCGCCGGGCACCAGGATGCCGTTGACGTGCTCGAGGAACGGCGCCGGATCTTCCTTCTCGAAAATCTCGCTTTCGATCCAGTCGAGATTGACCTTCACCTTGTTGGCGATGCCGCCATGCGAGAGCGCCTCGATCAGCGACTTATACGCATCCTTCATGCCGGTATATTTGCCGACGATGGCGATGGTGACGTTGCCCTCGGGATTGCGGACGCGTTCGTTGATCTTCTGCCAGCTCTGGAGCTGCGGTGGAATCCGCGAGCCGATGCCGAAGGCGGCGAGCACTTCGTCGTCGAGGCCCGCGTTGTGGTAGGCCTCGGGGACAGCGTAGATGTTGTCGACGTCGCGCGCCTCGATCACGGCGCTTTCGCGCACGTTGCAGAACAGGCCGAGCTTGCGCCGCTCCTCCTTCGGGATCTCGCGATCGGTGCGGCAAAGCAGGATGTCCGGCTGGATGCCAATCGAACGCAGCTCCTTCACCGAGTGCTGCGTCGGCTTTGTCTTCAGCTCGCCGGCGCTCGGGATGTACGGGAGCAGCGTCAGATGGATGTAGACGGCGTGATCGCGCGGCAGCTCGTTCTTGAGCTGGCGAATCGCCTCGAAGAACGGCAGGCCCTCGATGTCACCGACCGTGCCGCCGATCTCGACCAGCACGAAGTCGTAGTCGTCGTTACCGGAGAGAACGAATTCCTTGATGGCGTTGGTGACGTGCGGAACCACCTGGATGGTCGCGCCGAGATAATCGCCACGACGCTCCTTGGTGATGATGTCCTGATAGATGCGCCCCGTGGTGATGTTGTCCTGCTTTGTCGCAGGCCGCCCGGTGAAGCGCTCGTAGTGACCGAGATCGAGATCGGTCTCCGCGCCGTCATCCGTCACGAACACTTCGCCGTGCTGATACGGCGACATCGTTCCGGGATCGAGGTTGAGATAGGGGTCGAGCTTGCGGAGGCGGACCTTGTAGCCCCGGGCCTGCAACAGAGCACCGAGTGCCGCTGAAGCCAGACCCTTGCCGAGCGAAGAAACCACGCCGCCGGTGATGAATATGTACCGCGCCATGGGGCTTAACCTCTAATCCCTCGAATTCGATTCGCCAAAGCGATTCGTATTCCGCCCCAAAGAATCTGCGGGCCTGTGGGTGAGCCAAAACTAAGAGTGGTGACAGGGTCTTGATGGGGATTGTTGATGCAGGACGGTAGCAGCCGCCCTGCATGGCCCCCCTGCTTTATTGCGAACGCGGCACCTGCGGGCCGCTCGGCGCTGCCGGCGCCTGCTGCTGTTCGTCCGCCTTCTTCAGCGAATCCAGGATGCCGCCCGAGGTCGGCGGTGCGATCGGCCCGCCTCCGGCCGGCTGGGTGTGCGACGCCGGCGCCCCGATGATCGACGAGGGCGCACGGTTGTAGCCCGCGTACCAGGACAGGAACAGGCTGGTTACGAAGAAACCGGCAGCCAGGATCGCGGTCGTGCGCGACAAGAGATTCGCAGTGCCGCGGCTCGACATGAAGCCCGCGCCTCCGCCCATGCCGAGGCCGCCGCCTTCCGATTTCTGAAGCAGGACGGCACCGATCATGACGGCAACGATCATGAGGTGGATGACGATGACAACGGTCTGCATAGTATCCTTCCGTCACAAGCCGACAGCGCCGGTACCGGCAGCCGATCGCGCTTCGCGGGTTTTCCTGAAGTTGCGCGGTGTTACACGATCGGAAACGGCAATGCCACCCCCGATCGGTCCCGATCGCGCCCCGAGCTTAGCTAGGGGCAGCCCTTGGCGATCGCAAGGAAATCGGCCGCTTTCAAGCTGGCGCCGCCGACCAGCGCGCCATTGACGTTCTTGACCGCCATCAGCTCGGCCGCATTCGATGGCTTGACCGAGCCGCCATAGAGGATGCGCATCCTGGCACCGTCCGCTTTGAACCGGGAGGTCAGGAACTCCCGGATAAAGCCATGAATCTGCTCAACATCCTCAGCGGTGGGCGTGAGACCCGTGCCAATCGCCCAGACCGGCTCGTAGGCCACAACCAAATTGGCGGCCGTGGAGCCGTCCGGCAGCGAGCCATTGAGCTGGCCGCGCAGGATGTCGAGGGTCTGGCCGGCATCGCGCTGGCTCTGCGTCTCGCCGATGCAGACGATCGCAACCACCCCTGCCCGCCAGGCAGCCTCGGCCTTCTGCTTCACCAGGGCGTCGCTCTCGCCATGGTCGGCGCGGCGCTCGGAATGGCCGACAATGATGGCGCTCGCGCCCGCATCCGCCAGCATTTCGGCAGCGATATCGCCGGTATGAGCGCCTGAGGTCTTGGGATGGCAGTCTTGCGCCCCAACGGTCACCGCCTTGCCGCGCGCCTTCTCGGCGAAGGCCGCAATCAGGGTTGCCGGCGGGCAGACCAGCAGATCGGCCTTGCCGGCCACCTCTGCCGCACCGTTGAGCATGGCGTCGAATTCGGCAGTCGAGGCCGTGAGGCCGTTCATTTTCCAGTTGCCGGCAATCAGCGGTCGGATGGCGTCGGTCATGTCAAATTCCAGCAAAATGAGGTTTGTCCATGCGCTAGCAGAGGTGCCGCGGCAGTTCCAGAGACCAGGGGCTTTTAACCGCAGGACCAGGCACCGGCCTGACCTGAGGTTGCGGGGGGAAAGCCGCCACTTTATGATGCCATATCAATTTGGTGACGCGCTCTTGCGGAATCTGCATTAAGACGCGCTCCCGTTCCCCTCCTGCCAAACAAGTTGGACCAAATGCTTCGAGGAATGCGCAAGGCCTCATCAAACTGGGTCGGCAAGACCATTATGGCCGTGGTGATGGGTGTATTGATCATCAGCTTCGGCGTCTGGGGCATCGCCGACATCTTCAAGGGCTTCGGGCAGTCCACGGTGGCCAAGGTGGGCAACACCGAGATTTCGCTGAACGAGTTCCGCCAGATCTACACCGACCGCCTCCAGCAGATCAGCCGCCAGTTCGGCCGCCCGCTCACGCCTGACCAGGCGCGCGCCTTCGGCCTCGACCGCCAGGTGCTCCAGCAGACCATTGCGGAAGCAGCGCTTGACGAAGAGGCGCGCCGGCTCGGGCTCGGCCAGTCCGACGACCAGATCCGCCAGCTCATCATGAACGATCCGAACTTCAAAGGCGTCGGCGGCGCCTTTGATGCGAACCGCTTCCAGGCCATGATCCGCAATTTCGGCTACACCGAGCAGCGCTACGTGGCCGAGCAGCGCAAGGTGTCGCTGCGCCGGCAGATCACCGGCACGATCGGCGCCGGACTCGAGCCGCCCAAGGCCATGCTCGAGGTGCTGACGCGTTTCCAGAACGAGCAGCGCGCGATCGAGTTCGTCAAGCTCGACGCAGCGCAGGCGGGCACCATCGACGCGCCCTCGCCCGAGGCGCTTGCCGCCTATTTCGAGGACCACAAGGTCCAGTTCCGCGCGCCTGAATTTCGCAAGATCGCCTTCGTCGTGATCTCGCCAGAAGAGATCGGCAAGTGGAGCCAGGTCTCCGACGACGATGCGAAAAAACTGTTCGACCAGCGCAAGAACCAGCTCGGCACGCCGGAGAAGCGCCAGATCCACCAGATCGTATTCCCGAACGCCGCCGAGGCGCAGGCCGCGCGTGAGCGCCTCGCCGGCGGGCTGTCGTTCGAGGATCTCGGCAAGGAGCGCGGACTGAGCGCCTCCGACGTCGATCTTGGGCTGGTGACCAAGTCGTCGCTCGATCCGGCGATTGGCGACGCTGTCTTTGCACTTCCCGCCGGCGAAATCAGCCAGCCGATCGAGGGCCGTCTCGGCACCGCGATCGTCAAGGTCGACAAAATCGAACCGGGTGTCGAGGCCAACTACGCCAGCCTCGCCGACGGCATCAAGCGCGAGATCGCAACCGAGCGTGCACGCATCAAGGTCGCGGAGCTGCGCGACAAGATGGAAGACGAGCGCGGCGCCGGCACCAGCGTCGTCGACGCGGCGCAGAAGCTCGGGCTCGCAGCCGTGACCGTCGACGCCGTCGATCGCTCCGGCCGCGCGCCGGACGGTCAGCCCGTCGCCAGCATTCCGCAGGGCCTCGACGTGGTGTCGCAGGCCTTCAACAGCGACGTCGGCGTCGACAACGATCCGATCTCGTTCCGCGGCGGCTATGTCTGGTACGACGTGCTCGCCACCACGCCGTCGCGCGACCGCAATCTCGACGAGGTCCGCGACCAGGTCGAGGCGCGCTGGCGCCAGGACCAGATCGCCGCCAAGCTCAAGACCAAGGCGAGCGAGATGGTGCAGAAGCTCGAACAGGGCGGCAAGCTCGCTGACGAGGCGGCCGCCGTCGGCGCCACGGTCCAGACCGCGACCGGCTTCAAGCGCGACGACTCCCCCGCCGGCGTGCCCACGAACGTGGTTGCGGCCGCCTTCCGCACTGCCAAGGATGGCGTCGGGCAGACGCCCGTGGCCGGCGGCGGCGAAGTCATCGTCTTCCGCGTCACCGACATCATCGAGCCAGCGGTCGATGCCGCCTCCGATGCCATCAAGAAGCTGAAGGACAGCATCGACCGCGCGTTGACCGACGAGCAGGTTGCATCCTACGTCAACAAGCTTCAAACCGATATCGGGACCACCATTAATCAGGCCGCCTTCGCGCAGGTGACGGGCGCGAACCAGTAAGTTGAAAGCACGCGATGGACGACCTGAAATCGATCATTGGAAAAGTGGCGACCGGCGCCAGCCTGTCGCGCGACGAAGCGGCCTCCGCCTTCGACGCCGTGATGTCGGGCGAGGCCACGCCCTCGCAGATGGGCGGCCTCTTGATGGCGCTGCGGGTGCGCGGCGAGACCGTCGACGAGATCACCGGCGCGGTCTCGGCGATGCGGTCGAAGATGCTAACCGTCACTGCACCAGCTGACGCCGTCGATATCGTCGGCACCGGCGGCGACGGCTCCGGCTCGGTCAACGTCTCGACCTGCGCCGCCTTCATCGTCTCGGGCACCGGCCTGCCGGTGGCCAAGCACGGCAACCGTGCGCTGTCGTCGCGCTCGGGCGCGGCCGACGTGCTGGCCTCGCTCGGCGTGAAGATCGATCTTAAGCCCGAACAGATCGGCCGCTGCGTGCGCGAATGCGGCATCGGCTTCATGTTCGCGCCCGCTCACCACCCGGCCATGAAGAACGTCGGTCCGACCCGGGTCGAGCTCGCCACCCGCACAATCTTCAATCTGGTCGGACCGCTGTCGAACCCGGCCGGCGTCAAGCGGCAGATGGTCGGCGTGTTCTCGCGGCAATGGGTGCAGCCGCTGGCGCAGGTGCTGAAAAACCTCGGCTCCGAATCCGCCTGGGTCGTGCACGGCTCCGATGGGCTGGACGAGATCACCCTCACCGGCCCGACCTTCGTCTCCGCGCTCCACAATGGCGAGATCCGGAATTTCGAAGTGACGCCGGAGGATGCCGGCCTGCCGCGTTGCGAGCCCGGCGCGCTCAAAGGCGGCGACGCCGACTCCAATGCGATTGCGCTCCAGAGCGTACTCGACGGCAAGCCGAGCCCCTATCGCGACGTCGCGCTGATGAACGCAGCGGCCGCACTGATCGTGGCCGGACGTGCCAAGGACCTCAGGGAAGGGGTCGCGATCGGGACAAAGTCGCTCGACAGCGGCGCGGCGAGCGCGCGGCTGAAACATCTGATCGCGGTCTCAAACGGCTGAGCCTCCCCATGTCGGACATCCTGACCAAGATCGAAGTCTACAAGCGCGAGGAGATCGCGGCCGCCAAGCGCGCGCAGCCGCTGTCGGCGGTCGAGGCGAAGGCCAAGGCGCAAGCCGCCCCGCGCGGTTTCTTGCGCGCAATCCGGAGCAAGATCTCCAATGGCGATTACGCGCTGATCGCCGAGGTCAAGAAGGCCTCGCCGTCGAAGGGGCTCATCCGCGCGGATTTTGATCCGCCGCTGCTCGCCAAGGCCTATGAAGCGGGCGGCGCCGCCTGTCTGTCGGTGCTGACGGATGCGCCCTCGTTTCAGGGGCATCTCGACTTCATGATGGCGGCGCGCGCGGCAACCTCGCTGCCGGTGCTGCGCAAGGACTTTCTGTTCGACACCTACCAGGTGGCGGAGGCGCGCGCGCATGGTGCCGACTGCATCCTCATCATCATGGCCGCACTCGACGATGCGACGGCCAAGGATCTCGAAGACGCCGCCATCGCCTATGGCATGGACGTCCTGATCGAGATCCACGACCACGCCGAGCTCGATCGGGCGCTCAAGCTCCGCTCGCCGATGATCGGCGTCAACAACCGCAATTTGCGTACCTTCGAGACCACGCTTGCGACCAGCGAGACGCTGGCGCCGCTGATCCCTGGGGAACGGCTCATGGTCGGCGAGAGTGGCATTTTCACGCCCGCGGACCTCGCCCGGCTTGAGCGCGTCGGCATGTCGACCTTCCTGGTCGGCGAGAGCCTGATGCGTCAGGCCGACGTGACCGCTGCTACACGCACGCTGCTTGCGCGCGAGACCACGTCGCGTGCGACGGGCACGCGCTGACATGGCGCGCAAGCCGGCGAAGAAGGCGATCCCTGCCCTCACCCATATCGGCGCCTCGGGCGAGGCACGCATGGTCGATGTGTCGGACAAGCCCGCGACCGAGCGGCTCGCAGTCGCGGAAGGCCGCGTCGTCATGACCAGGGCAACGCTCGATCTGATCGTCTCGGGAAATGCCAAGAAGGGCGACGTACTCGGCACCGCGCGCATCGCCGGCATCATGGCGGCCAAGCGCACCTCGGAGCTGATTCCGCTCTGTCATCCGCTCGCGCTGTCGAAGGTGACGGTCGACATCGAACCCGACGCGAAACTGCCGGGCTGTGTGGTCCGCGCCAGCGTGAAGGTGACCGGCCCCACAGGCGTCGAGATGGAAGCGCTGACGGCAGTTTCCGTCGCCTGCCTCACCATCTACGACATGATCAAGGCGGTGGAGCGCGGTGTGCGCATCGAGGGCATCCACCTCATCGAAAAACTTGGCGGTAAGTCCGGCCACTACCGCGCCTGATCGCAGGCCGCTACTTCAGCGACGAGCTGATCGACCCGAATTTTGCGTTGAGCCTGCTGCCCATGCCGTTCACGATCGTGATGATGGCGAGCGCGATGCCGGCTGCGATCAGGCCGTATTCGATCGCGGTCGCGCCGGATTCGTCGGCGAGGAAGTTCGTCAAAGTGTTTTTCATGATCGTATCCTCTCTTCGTCTCTGCCAGCCTTGCTCGCAAATCGCGTGCCATTGCGGCATCAAGGATCGTCAACAAGTTAGATGGTTAAGCCCTGGTTGATGTCGTGATGACCGGCAAGAATTGACCGGCATCACCAGACCTTGCGGCAAATCCTGCACGCCTGTCGTCATACGCATCGATTGCATTTGTGTATTACGGTTTATGTCGCATTAACTGCGCTTCCTAACGTCGCCTCCACATCGTTCCCGTAAACCGACGGATGTCATGGGGATCAAGAGCTGACCCTGACGTGTGCACGGCAACGATCGACATGATGACGAGATACGGCAGTCGCCTCTTTGACCAGGCCTTCGTGCGCAGCGGACCGATCCGCTGGCTGGTGGTGGGCGGCACGCTCCTGATCGCGGCGATCGCCGTCGGCGCGACGTTGATGGCCCAGAATTTCCGCGAACGCGCGCTACGCAACAGCGGCCGCGAGCTCGAGAACACCGTGCTGCTGCTCGCCCATCATTTCGATCAGCAATTGCAGGATTTCGCCGTCATCCAGAAGGATTTCGTCGACCACGTCCACGCGAGCGGAATCACGACTGCGGAAGACTATCGCACGCGCCTCTCCGGCCAGGACATCCATCGCATGCTGCGCTCGAAGATCGAGGCGCTGCCTTACATGGGTGGCGTCAACATCATCGATGTAGACGGCAATGTGATCAATTCGTCGACGGCATGGCCGGCGCCGAAGATCAACGTTGCCGATCGCGCCTATTTCCGCAGCTTCCGCTACGACCCCTATGCGCCCGACGTTCTGATCGAGCCGGTACATAGCCGCATCTCCGGCGCCTGGACCATCCTGATCTTGCGCAAGATCGTCGCGCCGGACGGCGAGTTCATGGGCGTGATCGGGCGCGGCATCGAGCCCGCCAATTTCGAGAAATTCTTCGAGACCGTGGTGCTCGGCGAAGGCGCCACCATCTCGATGCTGCATCGGGACGGCACGCTGCTCGCCCGTTATCCCCATTCGAGCGATCTGATGGGGCGGAATTTCAAGACCGGCCCGTTCGAGCAGCAGAGGGTGTTCGGGCTCGATCACTTCGCCGGACGCTTCATCAGTCCGGTTGACGGCGACGACCGGCTGATCTCCGCGCGCGCCCTGCCCCACTTCCCGATCCTGATGATGGCGACCACGACACGCGCGGCGGCGCTGGCGGACTGGCGCGAGCAGATCGGCATCCTGATTTCGGTTGCCGGCGCGTCCGCGCTTGCGATCGCAGGCGTGCTGATCGCAATCGTGCGCAAGCTCCTGGAGCAGCACCGCCTCTCGCGCGAGCGGCTGACGCTGGAAAAGCAGCGCCTCGACCGCGCCGTGAACAACATGACCCAGGGCCTGCTGCTGTTCGACGCCTCGCAGAAACTCGTGATCTGCAACCAGCGCTACATCGAAATGTACGGACTGTCGGCCGAGATCGTGAAGCCCGGCTACAGCTTCCACGACATCATCGCGCACCGCAAAGCCACGGGCTCATTCACGGGCGACGTGGACCAGTATGTCGCGCGCGTGCTGCGCGACATCCACGCGCGCAACTCCATGGTCGTGGAGACCGGCGACGGCCGCTCGATCCAGATCGTCAACGAGCCTCTCGGTGACGGCGGCTGGGTGGCGACGCATGAGGACATCACCGAACGCCGTCGCATCGAAGAGCGCATCACCCACCTCGCCCATTACGACGCGCTGACCGACCTGCCCAACCGCGCCATGTTCCACGAACATTTGCGCGGAGAGCTGGCCGCCATCGCCGACGGCGAAGAACTCGCGGTGCACTACATCGACATCGACGAATTCAAGGGCGTCAACGACGCGCTCGGCCATCTCGTCGGCGACGAGCTCCTGAAATCGGTTGCCGCAAGCCTCAGCCGCTGCGCGGGGCCAATGGATTTCGTGGCGCGGCTCGGCGGCGACGAATTCGCGATCGTGCAGAGCACGGTGACGTCGCCGGACCAGGTCAACGACCTCGTCGCGCGGATCTTCGCGGCGATCCGTACGCCGTTCGACTGCATGGGCCATCATCTTACCACCGACGCCAGCATCGGCATCGCGCTGGCGCCGGGGCACGGCACCGCGCTGGACCAGATCCTGAAGAACGCGGACATGGCGATGTATGCCGCCAAAGCCGCAGGCCGCCGCACCTATCGCTTCTTCGAGCAGGAAATGGATGCCAAGGTTCGCGAGCGGCGGCAACTCGAGATCGACCTGCGCCACGCCATCGCCCATGGCGACCTCGAAGTCTATTACCAGCCCTGCCTCAGCCTGAAGGACGACCGCATCACCGGCTGCGAGGCGTTGGTGCGCTGGCGCCATCCCGGGCGCGGCATGGTGTCACCGGCCGAGTTCATCCCGATCGCGGAGGATACCGGCCTGATCAACGAGATCGGCGAATGGGTGCTGGCGACCGCCTGCCGCGACGCGGCCGCCTGGCCCGACGACATCCGCCTCGCCGTCAACGTCTCGCCGGTGCAGTTCAAGAGCGGCACGCTGGCGCTGAAGATCATGGCGGCGCTGGCCACCTCCAACCTGCCCGCGAGCCGGCTCGAGCTCGAGATCACCGAGGCCGTGCTGATCCGCGACGACGACGCTGCGCTTGCGATCCTGCATCAGCTCCGCGCCATCGGCGTGCGCATCGCGCTCGACGATTTCGGCACCGGCTACTCGTCGCTGAGCTACCTGCACCGCTTCCCGTTCGACAAGATCAAGATCGACCGCTGCTTCGTCAGCGACATCGCGGGTCCTGACGGCTCCGCCAGCATCGTGCAGGCCGTGGTCAGCCTCGCCAGCGCCCGCCGCATGGCCACCACGGCCGAGGGCGTCGAGACCGAGGAGCAGCAGCGCCTGCTGCGCGCGCTCGGCTGCTCCGAGATGCAGGGCTATCTGTTCAGCGCCGCAAAACCGGCCGACAAGGTGCTGGAGCTGTTCGCGCTACATCGCAACCGGCTCGCCCAGCGCGATGGCAACGAGAGCCGCCGCCGCGAAGCAGGCTAGCAAGGACCGCTAGTTCGTGGGTGGACAGACTTCGTAGGGTGGGCAAAGCGAAGCGTGCCCACCTCTTGTCTTGCCGCGCATGCAGAAGCGGTGGGCACGTCGCTTACGCGCCTTTGCCCACCCTACGGCATCTTGCTAGTTCGGCACCGTCGTCTTCGGTGCCGGCTTGGCGGCCGCCGCGTTCACGGTGACGCCGTGCAGGAAATCGTAGGCCGTGTGCAGCGCCTTGTCGTCCTTCTCGTCCGGCGGGACGTAGGATTGCGAGCCGGTCTGCTCGGTGCCGTCTGCGGCCTGCAGATGGCCGCGCATCTGGGACTCCGCCATGGTGTCCACGCGGCCCTTCAGCTCGGCCGGCACGTCCTGGAGGATCTCGATGTCGGGCGCGATGCCCTGGGCCTGGATCGAACGGCCCGAGGGCGTGTAGTAGCGCGCCGTGGTCAGCGCCAGCGCGCCGTTGCCGGCGCCGAGTGGAATGATGGTCTGCACTGAGCCCTTGCCGAACGAACGCGTGCCGATGATCGTGGCACGCTTGTGATCATGCAACGCACCGCCGACGATCTCGGACGCCGAGGCCGAGCCGCCGTTGATCAGCACCACCAGCGGCTTGCCCTTGGTGAGATCGCCGCCATGGGCGGTGAAGCGCTGGGTTTCTTCCGGATTGCGGCCGCGGGTCGAGACGACCTCGCCGCGCTGGAGGAACGCACTCGACACCGAAACGGCCTGGTCGAGCAAGCCGCCCGGATTGTTGCGCAAGTCCATCACATAGCCGACGAGCTTCTCCGGCGGGACGTCCCTGGAGATCGAGGCGATCGCCTTCTTCAGGCCGTCGGTGGTCTGCTCGTTGAACGAGGTGACGCGGATGTAGCCGATGTCGCCGTTCTCGACGTGGAAGCGCACCGGGCGGACATGGATGATCTCGCGCGTGATCGCAACGTCGAGCGGAGCGTCCGCGCCCTTGCGCACAATGGTGAGCTTGGTCTTGGTGTCGACCGGGCCCTTCATCTTGTTGACGGCCTGCTCGAGCGTCATGCCCTGCACGGCGTCGCCGTCGATCTTGCTGATGAGATCGCCGGACATGATGCCGGCCTTGGAGGCCGGTGTGTCGTCGATCGGCGAGACGACCTTGACCAGGCCGTCCTCCATCGTGACCTCGATGCCGAGGCCGCCGAACTCACCGGAGGTGGTCTCCTGCATCTCGGTCCAGGCCTTGTCATTCATGTAGCGCGAATGCGGATCGAGCGAGGTCACCATGCCCGTGATCGCACCTTCGATCAGCTTGGAATTATCGGGCTTCTCGACATAGCTCGCCTTCACCCGCTCGAAGACCTCGCCAAACAAATTGAGCTGGGAATAGGCATCATCCGCGCTCGCCGCCGCCCGGGCCGCCCATAGTCCACCATGCGGACCGGAAACGAGGAGGGTCAGGCACGCACCAGTGAGCGCGCCGAGGGGGAACAGCAGGGTTTTCCGCATGGAATGGTTGGCCTTCTCGTTTCGCGGTTCTCTTGAGGCAGTTCTTTTGGGTCTTGGGAGCCGCCATGCAAATGGCGATCCAGCCCGGTTCTCACAATATCATTCCGGTTTCTTCAAGGCCGGGATGCCACGCCCACGGGTACATTACAGAAATCCCTTCGCCCTGGCCTAAACTTTTGGCAACGTTCGGAAACACCTCGCGCAATGCGGGAATCGGTCGGCCGGCCACGCCTCGCAGCTATGCGATTTTAGGATGGTTTGGGAGGGCCGGACGGGATAGTCGATGACATAAGACTTCAAATTCTCGGGAGGATAACAATGAACGAAGCGCCCCGGATCCAGCCGCAACGGAATGTCGAACTCGGCGCCAGCAACGAGCCCTTCCAGAACCTGCACGAATTCATCCGGAAGGCGCGCTCCAACCTCAACCAGAACGCCTGGGACTATATCGTCGGCGCCGCCGAGACCGAGACCACGATGCGCCGCAACCGCATGGCGCTGGACGAGATTGCCTTCCGCCCGCGTGTGCTGCGCGATGTGCACAAGATCGACGGTTCGGTCGAGCAGTTCGGCCGCAAGATGCGGCTGCCGGTGGTGCTCGCCCCCGTCGGCGCGCTGGAGATCTTCGACCCGCACGGCGCCGCCAGCGTGGCGCGCGCCTGCGGCACGTTCGGGGCGGCGCACATGCTGAGCTCGGTGTCCGAGCCCGGACTCGAAAAGACCGCCGAAGCCGCGCCCGATGCGCTGCGCCTGTTCCAGCTCTATGTCCGCGGCGACGATGCCTTCGTTGCCGATGTGGTCAGCCGCGCCGAGAAGCACAGCTACGCCGCCTTCTGCCTGACCGTCGACACCGCCCATTACAGCCGTCGTGAGCGTGACATCGCCAAGCGCTACGTTCGCGAGAGCCGCCTGCGCGCCACCGGCGGCGACTACCAGAAGGGCCTGGAGTGGCGGACCGTGAAGATGATCAAGGACACGTTCAAGATCCCGCTGATCCTCAAGGGCATTGCCACCGCCGAGGACGCGCAGATCGCGGTCGATCACGGCGTCGAGTGGATCTACGTCTCCAATCATGGCGGCCGCCAGCTCGACCACGGCCGCGGCGCCATGCATGTGCTGCCCGAGATCGTCGAGGCCGTGAAGGGCCGCGCCAAGATCATGGTCGATGGCGGCTTCTGCCGCGGCACCGACATCGTCAAGGCGATCGCGACGGGCGCTGACCTCGTCGGCATCGGCCGGCTGCAATGCTGGGCCCTGGCGGCGGCCGGCGAAGCCGGCGTAACGCGCATGTTGGAGCTGTTGGAGGACGAGGTGCTGCGCTGCCTCGGCCTGCTCGGAGCCACCTCGTTCGCCGGGGTGAACAAATCCTGCCTGCATCCGGCGACCGCCACCAACGCGCCGAGCGTCTTCAGCGCGTTCCCGCTGTTCGACCACGAGCCTTATCGATACTGATCGCCGATACCGAAGTGAAAAGGACGCAATGACCTCGCTTTCTCCCGGCAGCGCCGATGCGCTTCTGTTCGATCTCGGGCGCGTCGTGCTCGATATCGATTTCTCCAAGGCGATCGCCTGCTGGGCGGGACATGCCGGCTGCAAGCCGGAAGCCATCGTCACGCGCTATGTGCGCGACAGCGAAGCCTATCGGCTGCACGAGGTCGGCAAGATCAGCGACGAGGACTATTTCCAGTCGCTGCGCGCCACGCTCGGGATCGGCATTTCGGATGCGCAGTTCCTCGAAGGATGGAACGCGATCTTCGCCGGCGAGATGCCTGATATCGCGGAGCTGTTGCCACGCGCGGCCCAGCAGGTGCCGCTCTACGCCTTCTCCAACACCAACCGGCCGCATATCGACTATTTCTCAAAGGAATATGCTGACGTGCTCGGCCATTTCCGCGAGCTATATTTGTCCTCCAGCATCGGCCTGCGCAAGCCGGATGCGGCAGCCTTTGACCATGTGGTGGCCGCGATCGGCGTGCCGGCTGAGCGAATCGTGTTCTTCGATGACCTTGCCGAGAACGTCGAAGGCGCTCGCGCACGCGGACTGACCGCGGTGCATGTGACCTCGCCCCGCGATGTCGGTGAGGCGCTGAAGGCGCTCGGGATCTGACCGGCGGACGGGCCGCCAAATCGGCCGATTCCGGAACAATTTCACCCGGGAATGAGGAACCAAAGCACTTTGTGCATTTTTGTACAGAGTTCCGGGAACGGAATGCCCTGTTCCGGACTCTTGAGTCCGTTGGGACTTCTACGAACGGACGTATCATCGTGTTGGGCAAAACCTACCTCACCAAGCAGGCCTCTCTGCTGGTTGAATTCGCCAGAACCACCTCGGATTCTGAGCTTTCCGCAAAACTGATCAGCAAGGCCGCCGACCTGAAGTCTCAGGCCGATCCGCTGCCCGACAAGGATCGAGGCCTCAAGGCGCCCGACGTCAGTTCGGACGGATAGACAGGAGGCGCCCCATACTGGCTGCGGTTATGGTCGTTCTCGTCCTTGCCATCGCCACGCTCGTGCCGGTCTTCCTCGTCCTTCACACCATGCCGCGCCGGACCCGATACTAGCCTCCCAACGCGGAGCGGGTGATGCTGGATGAATAATCCCGCTCGCTGCGGTTTTGCCTCTGCGCCCGCACTCGGTTAGAACTCTCGCCGCCCATTCGTCCGAGTCCGCCGAGCAGGAGTTGTCCCGTGGCCTTGATGCCGGTTTCTGACGCGCTTGCCGCGGTGCTGGCCGGCGCGGAGCCGCTGCCTGAAGAGATCGTTCCCCTCGACGACGCCTTCCATCGCGTGCTCGCGCGCGACGTCGCGGCGCGGCGCACGCAGCCGCCGCAGGCGATGTCGGCGATGGATGGCTACGCCGTGCGCGCAGCCGATGCAGCGAAGATCGATTCCCGGCTCACCGTGATCGGTGAGGTCGCGGCGGGCCGGCCATTTGCCGGAACTGTCGGCGCCGGCGAAGCCGTGCGAATCTTCACCGGCGGCGTCGTTCCCGACGGCGCTGACGCTGTCGTGATCCAGGAAGACACGGTCACTGACGGCAAGCGCATCGCGATCAAGGAGGCCGCCATCACCGGGCGGCACATCCGCCCCGCCGGCATCGATTTTCGCGAGGGCGACGTGCTCCTGCGCAAGGGCACCCGGCTGACCGAGCGCGACCTCGCACTCGCCGCCGGCATGAACCACCCGCAGCTTGCCGTCCGCCGCCGTCCGAAGGTCGCGATTCTCGCCACCGGGGACGAACTGGTGATGCCGGGCACGACGCCCGGCCATGGCCAGATCGTCTATTCCAACGGCTACGCCCTGCATGCGCTCGCCCGTCGCGAGGGTGCGGATACCATCGACCTCGGCGTTGCCGCCGACACGCTGGAGGCGACCACGGCCGGCATCCGCCGCGCGCGCGAGAGCGGCGCAGATATCCTGATCACGACCGGCGGCGCATCGGTCGGCGATCATGACCTGGTGCAGCCGGCGCTGAATGCCGAAGGTATCTCGATGGCGTTCTGGAAGATCGCGATGCGGCCGGGCAAGCCGATGATGCACGGGCGGTTAGGGGCGATGCGCGTGATCGGCCTGCCCGGCAATCCCGTGTCATCCTATGTTTGCGGCTTCCTGTTCATGGTCCCGCTGATTCGTGCGCTGTCGGGCCGCGAAGTGATTCATCATCGCCGCGAACGCGCCCTGCTCGGCCGCGATGTCGGCGCCAACGACCAGCGCGAGGATTATCTGCGCGCGCGGCTTGAGGTGCGCGACGACGGCACGCTCATCGCCCGTCCCGTGAATCATCAAGATTCCTCGCTGCTTGCGAATCTCGCTGCGGCACAGGCACTTCTCGTGCGCGCGCCGTTCGCGCCGAAGGCCGACGCGGGCACGCCCTGCGAAGTGCTGCGCTTACCGGCCTGAACGCCTGGACCACATGCGTTCCGCGAACTTTGCGGCGTTCACGGTAAATTAAGCAGTTGCGGAACACATATCGAACATATAGTGTCCGTTCATGATTTGTTTCGAGCATGTAGCGGCTTATCGCTGAATTGAACGTCTCGGAATCGAACGACATCAACCGGGGGATTTTGGTCGAGATGCTAACGCGCAAACAATACGAGCTTCTGCGGTTCATCAGTGAGCGGCTGAAGGAAAGCGGCGTGCCGCCCTCCTTCGACGAGATGAAGGACGCGCTCGACCTGCGCTCGAAATCGGGCATCCATCGCCTGATCACCGCGCTCGAGGAGCGCGGCTTCATCCGGCGCCTGCCCAACCGCGCCCGCGCGATCGAGGTGATCAAGCTGCCGGAGCTCCAGGCCGCCGCCGGCAGCCGCCGCGGCTTCACCCCGAGCGTCATCGAAGGCACTCTCGGCAAGGTCCGCACCAGCTCCGGCTCGCCTGCGGATGACGGCGAGCGCCCCGTTGCGGTGCCCGTGATGGGCCGCATCGCGGCCGGCACGCCGATCGAGGCGTTGCAGACCCGCAGCCACACCATCAGCGTACCGCCTGATATGCTCGGCTCAGGCGAGCATTACGCGCTTGAAGTGCGCGGTGATTCCATGGTCGAGGCCGGTATTCTCGACGGCGACATGGCGCTGATCCAGCGCAACGAGACCGCCGATACCGGCGACATCGTGGTGGCGCTGATCGACGACGAGGAGGCAACGCTCAAGCGCTTCCGCCGTCGTGGCGCCTCGATCGCACTCGAGCCGGCGAACGCCGCCTATGAGGTCCGCATCCTGCCGCCCAACCGGGTGAAGATTCAGGGCAAGCTGATCGGGTTGTACCGGAAGTACTGAGTCTTGCGCGCACCGCCTGTTGGCGGCCGAGCCATTAACGATTGGAGCGGACGATTGTCCGCTCCGGCTGGATAGTCTTTCTGGTTTTGCACAGATTATCCGGCCACCTCTCCAGCGCTACATCCTCGGCACGCCACAACGAAGCACGCACCGCTTCGCAGGCTTTGAGAGACCGAGGAGACA
This sequence comes from Bradyrhizobium sp. LTSP849, assembly GCF_000938255.1. Classification (GTDB taxonomy): domain Bacteria; phylum Pseudomonadota; class Alphaproteobacteria; order Rhizobiales; family Xanthobacteraceae; genus Bradyrhizobium. Next base: position 185,993 of record NZ_JYMR01000053.1, read on the forward strand.
ACCATGCGCAAGATCATTCTGAGCACAGTCACGATGGCGCTGATCGCAGCATCAGCGTCGCAAGCCTTTGCGGCGCAGTCGCAGCACCATCTACGCAAGGCACCGCAGGCGACGACCAGCGAGCAATTCCGCAATGCCCGCAACGCGGTCGAGCCGACGCAGCCGGCTTGGCAATATACGGGTTGGTCGGCACCTGCTGGCCGCTGACGTCGAAGCTCCCAAAATGCACGGGAGCAGGCTTTGTTCCCAGCGCATTTGAAAAAGATAATGTGATCGCGCGCTGCGGATGCGAGCCGCAGATTTGCCCACAAACAAGCATAAGCTTGCAGGCTTCCACTCTGATAGAGGCCTGCGCCTCAGAAGAGGCGCGGGTGCTCTATCCTGAATGAGGAGCACCCGATGTGTGACTACAGCCTACACGCCGTCGCGACGCGTCCCGCAGAAGTTGGCGAGACGATTGTCACGACAACCTTCCGCGGCACCTCGACGCGCGGCTTCGCCTCCGAAGCCGATCTCTCCGTCGCGGTCTGCCTGCTGCCGGGAACGGAGCTCGCCTTCGCCGACAGCGTCCGCTACGACAATCGCTGGATCTGGACGCGCACCATCAACTCTCGCGTTGGCAAGTTCGGCAAGGTCGATCCGCACATTCCCGATCGCCACCATGATGCGATCGAATTTCCCGACGGCAAATACGTGCTGGTGACACAGCTCGTCGAGGGCCAGCGCGCAACCGTGCTGCAATTGCCGGTGACCCAGCAGGTGGGCGAGCGCGAGCACAAGCCGCAGATCGCCGACAGGCAGCCAACGATCACTCGCCTGCCGATCGGCTGACACCGCCATCCCGGCCGCCAGGTCGGCGCCAGGATTGAAATGGCCATCGCCGGCCGAGGCCGGCGAGATGGGATGGATTGCGGCCCTGGAGTAAAATCTGCTCGCCGCACTTCCCCACCGCTCGAAGTTTGCGCTGCCCTGCCTGAATTTTGAACGTCCGTTCCGCTGACGAATGGCCGATGCTGCTCACGGCTCGAGGCGGCGGACAGGCTCGATGAAGACCTTCATTCGCGTCGTTGAACTCTGGGTGCCTGACCGGACGCGGATGCGGCTGGAATTTGGCGGCGGCCTTTACAGCGAGGGCCTGTCCGCGTTCAAGGCCGCGAGCGAAGATTTGCGCTTCAGATATGACGAGGGACTTCCCGGCAAGGCCTGGGCCGCCGGCCACCCCGTGATCCTCACCAAATTCGCCAACTCCTATTTCAAGCGAACCGACCAGGCCGTCGAGGCTGGCCTGACCTGCGGCGTCGCGGTGCCGGTGTTTGCCGGCGAATTCTTGCAAGCGGTCATGGTGCTGTTCTGCGGCGGCGACGAGGCCCATGTCGGCGCGGTCGAGCTCTGGCACAACGATGCCCAGGTCTCGCACGAGATGGGGCTCGTCGACGGCTATTACGGCAGCGCCGACATGTTCGAGTTCAACTCCCGCCACACCAAATTTCCGCGCGGCTTCGGCCTGCCCGGGCGCACCTGGAAAGCCGGGCTGCCGCTGATCATCAAGGATTTGCACGACGCCAAGAGTTTTCTGCGCTGGGAGGACGCCGCCAAGGTCGGGATCAATCTCGGCGTCGGCGTCCCCTACCGCACCGGCACCGACCAGACCTGGGTCCTGACATTCCTCTCCGCTCAGGCCACGCCGATTGCGCGACGCTTCGAGATCTGGGTGCCGAACGAGGCCCGTTCGGGGCTGATGTTTCGCGCCGGCGATTGCAGCGCGCAGACCGATCTCGCCGCGCTCTATGCGCAAAGATCCATCGCCAGGGGCGAAGGCAGCATCGGCGGGGCCTGGACCACCGGCATGCCCGCGCTCAACGACGATCTCGTGCATGACGGCTCGATCGCGGCCGTAGGGGCTCGCGCGACCGGGCTGAGCCGGATGGTGGTGCTGCCGGTGATCGGGAGCGCAGGGCTTGAAGCGATGTTAGCCTGGTACCTGTAGCTCGTCCGCTCAATCCTCGCCCTGCAAGTCGGTCTCAGATGGCGTTGCGTCGTTGCTGCGGGGCGCGGCCGTCTTCGGCGCAAGACTGCCGTCATAATCCGCCGCGCCGGGGATCACCGGCGACCAAGGACGATCTGCGCCCCTGGCCTTGACCGCCTGAACCGCAAAACCGTCGCCACGCCGCGTCAGCGCCAGCCCGCCCTGGCTCGCGAGGCGAGGCCGATCGACCACCATGGCGGCGCAATCCGGCGGCGCCGGCCGCGCCGTCACCACCAGCGCGGCGCGGCTGCAATCATCGGCCAGCGCGTCGATGCGCAGCGCCAGCGCGACCAGGCGCCCGTCGGCAAGCGGCGTCACGCAGCCTGAATCGTCGCACGAGACGTCGTTAGCCAGCGAGGCACTGCTCGCGTCGCGCGGATCCGCATCGGCCGCGAGCCACTCTTTGAGCAGAAAATTGTCCTTGCTCGTCCTGATCAGATGCAGCTGCCCGTCCCTGCCCCGCACCGCGACGTTCTGGCCATCACCGGCGATGAGGATGTCGGGTTGCCGGACCGACAAACCCCAGACGATCGCAACGAACAGCACCAGCGCGCCGGACCATCGCAGCGGCGTCCGCAGCAGCCCCATCAGGATGAGGCCGAGGCTCGCCGCGATCAGGGGCGCGGTGCCGAAGGCGCCGACGTGGCCGATCGCACCCGGTAATGCTGCGACCCAGCGCGTGACCGCGATCATCCAATCAATGCCGATCCCCATCAGCCACCAGAACACGCCGTCGAGCCCGAAGGGCGCCGCGAGCAATCCCAACAGCCCGGCAGGCATCACCAGCGCCGAGACCACCGGCATTGCGCCTAGATTGGCGAGCACGCCGAACGGCGTGACGCGGTGAAAGTGGAAGGCGGCATAGGGCGTGGTCGCAAGCCCCGCGATCATCGAGGCCATGAACAACATCGCGATCTCGCGTCCGCCCCACATTGCGATGCGCGCGGTGGCGGAATGATCGGGCGAGGCGAACAGGTTCGGCATGCCGATTTGCACCAGTGCCACGAGCCCGAGCGTTGCTGCGAACGACATCTGAAAACTCGGATGCACCAGCGCTTCCGGCGCAACCGCAAGCACGATCAGTGCCGCCACCGCCAGCGTGCGGAACGTGATGGCGCGGCGGTCGACCATGACTGCGATCAGCACTACCGCCGTCATGAAGAACGATCGTTGGGTGGCGACCTCCGCGCCCGACAGCAGCAGATAGAACGCGGCAGCAAACAGCGCGGCAGCTGCCGACCATTTCTTGATGGGGAAGCCGACCGCCAGTCCCGGAATGAGCGCCAGCAGCGTGCGGACTGCGAAGAAGACGACGCCGGCGACCACCGCCATGTGATAGCCGGAGATCGACAGCACATGGCCTAGCCCTGAGATGAACATCGCATCATTGACGGGCGTCGTGATCGCATCGCGGCGACCGGTGAGCAGCGCGGTCGCGATCGCGCGGTTGTCGCCGTCGAGCGTGGCGCGGATGCGCGCATCGATCGCGTCGCGCAGGCCCTGCATGATCGCGGCATAGCGCAGCCTGATGCCTCCAGTCTCCGGCGGCGCCGCCACCGTGATTGCACCCATTGCAAAACCTGAGGCGCCGATGCCCTGGAAGAACATGTCGCGCGAGAAATCATAGCTGCCGGGGCGCAACGGCGAGAGCGGCGGCATCAGCCGCGCCTTCAATTGCACGAAGCTGCCGACCTCAGGCGCGGTCCCCTTGCGCACGGAGAGACGAACGCGCTCCAGCTTGACGTCGCCGCGTTGGGTCTCCATCGCCGTGACGCGCAGCACGAAGCGGTCGGTACGCTCGCGGATGTCACGGGTCTCGACGAAGCCCGACAGCGACACCGAATAAAGCGGTTTTGTCAGGACGGTATGATCGATGCGCGCCGTTTTCCAGGTCGCCATCGCAAAGCCGGCCGCGACCGCGGCAATCATGATCATCGGTGCAAACAGCCGGCTCCGCCGCAACAGAACGGCGCCGAGCGTGAGCGCGACCGCCGTCGCGGCAACGACCCACAGCACCGGCTCATGATCCGCGGCGAAATAAAGCGCAATACCGCAGCCGAAGGCGATGGGCACCCAAGGGAACAGCCGCCCAGCGCCGGCCTCGGCGCGCACCCATTCGCGCAGCGTCTCGACGAACGAAGGCCAAATACCAAAACCCGCCGGCACAAAGCCGCCAGCGGACGCGGCTCGGCCGACAGGCCAAGTCCCCGCAACACCCTGGGACCGTACTGGCCGGCCCGGCTCCGCCATTCCCTGCACCTTGCGATACGCGACGGAGGCGGAGGCTACCGGAACGTGCGGCTGCGCGAATAGCGGTACGGATCAGGAACGGGCGGCGGAAAGCCCTACTTTTCCTCTTCCATCGTCACGGCGACAGCCGCCTTGGCCGAGAGCCGGACCTTGTTGCCCTCGATATCGGCGACCAGCCCCTTGTCGATGAAGTGATGGTGGCCCTTGTGGCTGCCCTCGCCGCTGTCCTTCTTGGTCAGCTTGATGCGGTTGCCCTCGACCTTGTCGACGGTGCCGATGTGGACGCCATCGGCGCCGATGACTTCCATGTGCTCTGCGATGTTCTGCATGGGGGGATCCTCAATTGGGGACCCACACAACGCGCGGGGGACGCGTTCGTTGCTTTCGCCGGAATGACGATGCCGTGTGCCCCGTCAGATCAGCGGCGTGCGCGGCGAGGCGTGGTGATTGACGATCTTCCAGTCGCCGTCCTCGCGCAGGATGACCCAGCTCATCTTGACCGAGAACTCCGCCCGCTCGCCGGCGAGGTCGAACGACACGATCGCGGCCATGTTGATGAGGTCTGGGCTCGCTTGTGCCGCGTTCACCTCGGAAAACGCCGCACTCGGCTTGCGCCATCGCGGCAGACCGTTGAAATAGTCGGCGACGCCGTCCCTGCCCCGATAGAGCTTTGGGTTGGAGCCGAAAAAGAACGCATTCTTCGCATAGAGCGACGACAGCGCGACGGCGTCGAGCCTTGCGAAGCCGGCGCACCATTTCGCGATGATGGTGGAAACGATGGCGGCGGCTTCGTCCGTCATGTGAAACCTCAGCCCTTCGCGACTTCCTTCGCAAACGTATCACGCAGGCCGATCGTCCGCGAAAATACCGGCTTGCCGGGCGTCGAATCCTTGTCGCGCACGAAATAGCCCTGGCGCTCGAACTGCATCGGCTCGGCAAAATTGCTCTCGGCAACCGATGCTTCGATCCGGGCGTCCGCCAAAATCTCCAGCGACTGCGGATTGAGATCGGCGGCGAAATTCGAAGCGTCCGGACTCGGGTTGGCGAACAGCTGGTTGTAGATGCGGATCTCCGCAGGCTTCGACGTCGCCGCCGGCAGCCAGTGCATGGTCGCCTTGACCTTGCGGCCGTCGGGCGCGTTGCCGCCCTTGGTCGCGGGATCATAGGTGCAGCGCAGCTCCACCACCTCGCCAGCGTCGTTCTTGATCACGCCGGTGCATTTGACGAAATAGGCGTAACGAAGCCGCACCTCGTTGCCGGGCGACAGGCGGAAGAACTTCTTCGGCGGATTCTCCATGAAATCGTCCTGCTCGATATAGAGCTCGCGCCCGAACGTGATCTTGCGCGTGCCGGCGGACGGATCGTCGGGATGATTGATCGCGTCGAGCTCCTCGACCTGCCCCTCCGGATAGTTCTCGATCACGACCTTCAGCGGGCGTAACACCCCCATGCGCCGCTGCGACGTGCGGTTCAGCTCCTCGCGGATGCAGAACTCGAGCATGCCGACATCGACCACGCTGTTGGCTTTCGCCACGCCAATGCGCTTGACGAATTCGCGCAGCGCCGCCGGCGGCACGCCGCGGCGGCGCATGCCCGCCATGGTCGGCATGCGCGGATCGTCCCAACCCGCGACGTGGCCCTCGCGCACGAGCTGAGTCAGCACGCGCTTCGACAGCAGCGTGTAGGTCAGGTTGAGCCGCGCGAACTCATACTGATGCGGCTTCGACGGCACCGGCAGTTTTTCGATGAACCAGTCATAGAGCGGCCGGTGGTCCTCGAACTCCAGCGTGCAGATCGAGTGCGTGATGCCCTCGATCGCATCCGACTGGCCATGGGCGTAGTCGTAGCTCGGATAGATGCTCCACTTGGTGCCGGTGCGCGGATGATGCGCATGCAGGATGCGGTACAGCACGGGATCGCGCAAATTGATGTTGCCCGCCCCCATGTCGATCTTGGCACGCAGCACGCGCGCGCCATTCGGGAATTCGCCGGCCTTCATGCGGCGGAACAGGTCGAGATTCTCATCCACCGTGCGGTCGCGAAACGGCGAGTTCCGGCCCGGCTCGGTCAGCGTACCGCGCGAGGTGCGGATCTCCTCCTGGGTCTGGTCATCGACATAGGCGAGCCCGTCGCGGATCAGCTTCTCCGCCCATTCGTACAGGCGGTCGAAATAGTCCGAGGCGAAAAACAGGTTCTTGCCCCAGTCGAAGCCAAGCCAGCGCACGTCGGCCTGGATGGAATCGATATATTCCTGCTCTTCCTTGACCGGGTTGGTGTCGTCGAAGCGCAGATGGCAGCGGCCCGGAAATTCCTGGGCGATGCCGAAATTGAGCGCGATCGACTTGGCGTGGCCGATATGCAGGTAACCGTTCGGCTCCGGCGGGAACCGGGTCACGATCTCCTTGTATTTGGCCTGATCGAGGTCGGCCTGGATGATGTCACGAATGAAATCGCGCCCAACCTCGTTCGCCACCGGTTCTGTCATTACGAAAATCCTGTAGGGAAATCAGCGGCCCTTCTGCCAAATTCGCTTGGCTGAGCCAAGGCCTTAAGCGGTCCGCTGCCGGGCTTTAGTTATGCTCCGGTCCTGTTATATACCACCGCCTCCAATGCATAGGCCCTGCCAAGAATGACCGATTCCGTCGTCACACGCTTCGCTCCCTCCCCGACCGGCTTCCTCCATATCGGGGGCGCCCGCACGGCTCTGTTCAACTGGCTCTATGCGAAGAAGCACGGCGGCAAGATGCTGCTCCGGATCGAGGACACCGACCGGGAGCGCTCCACCGAGGCTGCGATCGGCGCCATCCTCGACGGGTTGAGGTGGCTGGAGCTCGGCTGGGATGGCGACGTCATCTACCAGTTCAGCCGCGCCGCCCGCCACCGCGAGGTCGCCGAGCAGCTGCTCGCCAACGGTAAGGCCTATCGCTGCTACGCCACCCCCGAAGAGCTCACGGCCATGCGCGAGAAGGCGCGCGCGGAGGGCCGCACCCGCCTCTATGACGGAATGTGGCGCGACCGCGACCCGGCCACGGCGCCATCATCCAACAACATCAAGCCGACCATCCGGCTGCGCGCGCCGCAGACCGGCGAGACCGTGATCGAGGACCAGGTCCAGGGCCGCGTGGTCTGGCAGAACGAGAACCTCGACGACCTCGTTCTTTTGCGCGGCGATGGCAACCCGACCTACATGCTCGCGGTGGTGGTCGACGACCACGACATGGGTGTCACCCATGTGATCCGCGGCGACGACCATCTCATCAATGCCGCGCGCCAGAAGCAGATCTACGATGCGATGGGCTGGACGCTCCCGAACATGTCCCACATCCCGCTGATCCACGGCCCGGACGGCTCAAAGCTGTCCAAGCGCCATGGCGCGCTCGGCGTCGATGCCTACCGCGCCATGGGCTATTTGCCGGCCGCGCTGCGCAACTATTTGGTCCGGCTCGGCTGGAGCCATGGCGACCAGGAGATCTTCTCGACCGAGGAGATGATCGCGGCGTTCGACCTCGCCAGCGTCGGCCGGGCGGCTGCCCGCTTCGATTTTGCCAAGCTGGAAAACCTCAACGGCCACTACATCCGCAATGCCGACGATCAATCACTCGTGAAGATGTTCGAGGACGTGCTCGACCACGTCGTGCCCAGCCGCGACGAGATTAAGGCCAAGTTAAACGACACCACGCGGGCGCAGCTGCTCAAGGCCATGCCGAGCCTGAAGGAACGCGCCAAGACGCTGATCGAGCTGATCGACAGCGCCTATTTCATCTTCGCCGACCGGCCGCTGGAGCTCGATCCCAAGGCGGCGGCGCTGCTGACGCCGGAAAACCGCAAGCTGATCGGCCAGCTTCATTCCGCGCTGGAGAATGTCGAGACCTGGAGTGCGGCTTCTGCCGAGGCCGCGCTGCGCGCCTTCGCCGACGAAAATAGTCTCAAGCTCGGCGCGGTCGCCCAGCCTTTGCGGGCGGCGCTCACCGGACGGTCGACATCGCCCGGGATTTTCGAGGTTTTGGACGTGCTGGGACGCCAGGAAAGTCTGGGCCGGCTTGAGGATCAGGCCAAGGACCCGGCCAAGGATCAGGCTACGACGTAAGTCGAGCATGCGCGGCGCCATCTTGCAGCGCACACAGCAATAATATACCCATCTTGACCGTACCTTCTGGAATATCCGGCCTGCCCCGCCATGTCATCGGGGCCTTCCGGATCCGGCCCGTTTCACCACACATCGGGGACCTCTGATGGACGCAAAAGCAAGCAATAAGACCGCCACGCTGACGGTTGGAAACAAGAACTACGATCTCCCGATCCTCAGCGGCACCGTCGGGCCTGATGTCGTCGACATCGCCAAGCTCTACGGCCAGTCCGGGCTGTTCACCTACGATCCCGGCTTCACCTCGACCGCGAGCTGCCAGTCCAAGATCACCTATATCGACGGCGACGCCGGCGTGCTGGAATACCGCGGCTACCCGATCGAACAGCTCGCCGAGAACGGCGACTTCCTCGAGACCTGCTACCTGCTGCTCTACGGGGATCTGCCGACCGCCGCGCAGAAGAAGGATTTCGACGACCGCGTGATCCATCACACGATGGTGCACGAGCAGATGGCCCGCTTCTTCCAGGGCTTCCGCCGAGACGCCCATCCGATGGCGGTGATGGTGGCTTCTGTCGGCGCGCTCGCCGCGTTCTATCACGACTCCACGGACATCAACGATCCGAAGCAGCGCATGATCGCGTCGATGCGGATGATCGCCAAGATCCCGACGCTGGCGGCGATGGCCTACAAGTACACGGTCGGCCAGCCCTTCGTGTATCCGAAGAACTCGCTCTCCTTCGCCGAGAACTTCCTCAACATGTGCTTCGCGGTGCCGTGCGAGGACTACAAGATCAACCCGGTGCTTGCGGAAGCGCTGGACAAGATCTTCATCCTGCACGCCGACCACGAGCAAAATGCTTCGACCTCGACGGTGCGCATCGCCGGCTCCTCCGGCGCCAACCCGTTCGCCTGCATCGCCGCCGGCATCGCCTGCCTCTGGGGCCCGGCGCATGGCGGCGCCAACGAAGCCGCCCTTGCGATGCTTGCCGAGATCGGTTCGGTCGACAAGATTCCGGAATTCATCGCCAAGGTGAAGGACAAGAACAGCGAAGTCCGCCTGATGGGCTTCGGTCACCGCGTCTACAAGAACTACGATCCGCGCGCCAAGATCATGCAGAAGATGTGTCACGCCGTGCTCAAGGAGACCGGCCATGGCGACGATCCGATGCTGAAGGTGGCACTCGAGCTCGAGAAGATCGCGCTCAGCGACCAGTACTTCATCGACCGCAAGCTGTACCCGAACGTCGACTTCTATTCGGGCATCACGCTGAAGGCGATGGGCTTCCCGGTCTCGATGTTCACCGTGCTGTTCGCGGTTGCCCGCACCGTCGGCTGGATCAGCCAGTGGAGCGAGATGATCGAGGATCCGCAGCAGAAGATCGGCCGTCCGCGCCAGCTCTACACCGGCGTCACCAGCCGCGACTACGTGGCGATCAAGGATCGCAAGTAAGCTTGGGCTTACGGGCCTCTCAAGCGGCGCTATCTTCGGATGGCGCCGTTTTTGTTTTTGCGGTGAGCTTGTAGGGTGGGCAAAGCGAAGCGTGCCCATCACCTCTCCACGAGAGAGACAGAAATGGTGGGCACGCTTCGCTTTGCCCACCTTACGAATACTGCCCCAAGGAAGCCCGAATGCTGAGCGGAAGCTGCCTCTGCGGAGGCGTGGCCTACGAGGTCGATGCGCCCCCAGGCACTATCATGCACTGCCACTGCCAGACCTGCCGCAAGACGCACGGCTCCGCCTTCTCCACCGTCACCAACGTGCCGCGCGATCGCTTTCGCTGGACCAAGGGCGAAGGGCTGCTGCGCGGATACGAATCCTCGCCCGGCAAGACGCGCTATTTCTGCTCGCAATGCGGCTCGCACATCGTCGCGACCCGCGAAGGCAGGAACACGGTGCTGCTGCGGATGGGCTGCCTGGACACACCGATCGCGGAACGGCCCGAGGTCCATATCTGGCGATCGGACGCCGCCGACTGGTACGACCCGAAGGCCGACATACCGGAATGGGCGGAAGGCAGGCCGCCAGAATCCTGATCGGACGACATCCCTCTCTTGCTGCCGCGCACAACAACAAGTCGAGCCGTCGCGCCCGCAATCGCTTGACAGCGAACGCTCCGCGCGCAAATTCTTACATTAAGTAAGAATGACGACAGGGATGGAAATGCCGGAGCAGCCGAGAAGTCGGCGGCAGACGCGTGCTGCCATTTTGACCTATCTGCTCCAGTCGGGCGGCACGTTTCGGCCGCCTCTCGCCAGGGCCGTGCGCCTGTCTGAGGCGAGCCTGTCGCGCATCCTGTTTGACCTGAAGGCCGAAGGCCTGATCGAGGAAGTCCGGCGCCCTGCCCCTTACGTCGGCGGCCCAACGGGTCTCGTGTTGCTCGATGGCTCGGTGGCGCTCGCGGCCGTTGAGCTGACCGGCGATCGGCTCAGCGTCGGCGTTGGCAGCCTGTCGGGCGAACTGCATTACACCGAACGCCTGCCGCTGCCAGCAAAGCTGACCGTCGAAACCGTCGGCCGGGTGTTTCGCGAGGCGCTGACATTGCTGCGCGACTGGACGCGACGCCGCCGCATCAGGCTCGCGCAGATCGGGGTCTCCGTTCCGGGCCTCGGCCGCCTGAGCGAGTTCGGCAATCCGATCATTCCCTGTGACATCGAACGTATCGGCGACGTGGTCGGCGAATTGTTCGCCAACGTGCCGGTCGAATTCACCAATTCGGTCGTGGCGCACGCCATTTTTCATCGCTGCCGCACGGAAGATTATCCCTTCAGCGACACGCATCTGTTCGTCTTTGTCGGCCAGGGCGTTGCGGGCGCCTGGATGGATGATCCGATCGAGCAGGACGCGCTCCAGCCGGTCGAGCTCGGCCACATGGTATTCGGCGCTGACGGACCGCGCTGCCGCTGCGGGCATCATGGCTGCGTCGAGGCCTATACGTCACTGCCGGCACTCGCCGAGCTCCTCCGCGTCACCGAAGCTGAATTGCTTCAGCTCGGCAACGAATGGGTGACCACGATCCCGCTGTCGTCGCGCGTGCGCCAGGAATTGCGCCAGCGACTGTTCCGGCTTGGGCTAGCGATCGGCAACACGCTGAACGTGAAGCCCTGCCGCGGCGTCGCGATCAGCGGCTGGCCATCGCTGCTCGCCGAAGACGATCGCAAGGCCGTGGTCGACGGGATCGATGCCTGCCTGCTGGGTGGCCGTAAATTGGCGCAGGTATCGCTCGTCTTCGTGCCGCCCTCGACCGGCAATGATCCTCAGGCAGCACTCGCCTTCGCCGCGTTCTGTCTGGCCAGTCGCGGCGGCATGCCCGCCGCATCGACGGAGGCCGCCTGACATGCCCTGAACCGCGCGGCCTGCACGCGCCGAGAATTTCACACCGGGAGGAACCTGCCATGCCGATCACAACAACAAGGCGCCGACTACTCGCTGGATCTGCTGCCGCGCTCGCGCTGCCGGCATTTGCCCGCGCGCAAAGCGCGGTCAAGCCGCGCCTGACCGCGATCTCGCAATGGTCCGCAGGCAGCGATGGAGCGGCGATCACTGCGCTCGGCAAGAAATTCGAGGAGAAAGGTGGCACCTGGCAGCACTCGCCTGTTCCCGGGTTCACCACCGAGATGATGAACAAGCTGCGTGCCCAGATCATCGCCGGCGACCCGCCAGCCTGTTCGCAACTCAAGGGGCCCGAGATCGCGGCCTGGTCGAAGATTGCCCCGACCCTCGATCTCGACGCGGTCGTCGCGGCCGCCGGCTACGAAAAGGTCGTCGCGCCGGACCTTGCAAAATTGCACAAGCCGGGCGGCAAGTGGATCGCGCTGCCGCTGCAGATCTACAGCACCAACATGCTGTTCCTCTCCAAACGCGCGATGGACAAGGCCAAGGCCGACAAGATCCCCGTCACCTGGGCCGAGTTCAATGATCTTGCCGACAAGATGAAATCAGGCGGCGTCGCATTTCCTGTCGCCAACGGCGGTACCCGCCCCGACGATGGGCAGAAGTTCGAGGCTGCTTTGGCGGGCATCAGTCCCGCCGTATACCGCGCGGCTATCATGAATCTCGACGAGAAGGCCCTGAAGGCCCCTGAGATCAAGGCTGCGTTCGTGCAGGTCCGCAAGATCGCCGACTGGATGGACCCCAACGTCGGCGCCCAACATTTTTCGACCAACCTGAAGCGCTTCGTCGACGGCGACATGGGCATGATGATCATGGGCGGCTGGGCGCAGGGCGTGTTGCGCAACGCCGGTTTCAAGTTCGACGACTTCATGATCGCTCCGGGCCCGAGCGACAACAGCAAGCCGGTCTTCCTGTTGAATGCCGACGCGTTCATCTTCTGGCAGCGCAAGGAGCCCGACCTGCAAGCCGGCCAGACGCTGATGGCCCAGCTCGTCATGGATCCGGCGATCCAGACGATGTATTCGCAGATCACCGGATCGATCCCCGTGCGCACCGATGTCGATCTGTCCGGTGAAGGCTGGTCGGACGGTCAACGGCGGACCGCAGCAGCTCTGAAAGAGGCGATCGCCAGCAATCAGGCCGTCCTCAGTCTCGCGCACAACATGGCGCAGGAAAACGGCATGACCGCAGCGATGATCGACGTGATCACGGAGTACGTGAAGAACAAGACGATCAAGCCGGAGCAAGCGGCTACACGCCTCGCCGAGGCCGTCGAGAGCTCACGTTGACGATCGCCGTCTCGACAAGACCGGGCCGGCCGGCGGCCTTTGACTGGGTACGCCGGCTGCCCGAATATTTGACGATCTGGGTGCCGCTGCTGTTATCCGCCGCGCACCTCATCGCGTTTACGCTGTGGACGATCTGGATATCGTTCACACCGTCCACTCTGGTCCCGGTCTCGGGCTGGGTCGGTTTGCGCAACTACTCCGCGGTTGCGGCATCGCGAAACTGGCAGATCGCCTTGGACAATCTGCTGCTGTTCGGCAGCGCCTTCGTGTTGCTCAGTCTGGTGACCGGCCTCGTCCTGGCCATCCTGCTCGATCAGCGCATTCGCGGCGAGAACGTGCTGCGCTCCATCTTCCTCTATCCCCTGGCGGTGTCGTTCGTGGTCACCGGCACGGTCTGGAGCTGGCTGCTCAATCCCGGCCTTGGAATCCAGAAGCTGGTCCACGACCTCGGCTGGACCTCCTTCCGATTCGACTGGCTGATCGACCGCGATATGGCCATCTGGACCATCGTGATCGCCGCGATCTGGCAGTCCTCCGGCTTCGCCATGGCGCTGTTCCTCGCCGGCCTCCGCTCCGTCGATGCCGACCTGATCAAGGCCGCGCAGATCGACGGCGCCGGACCTGTCAGGATGTACCGGCGCGTCATCCTGCCGACGCTTTGGCCGATCACCATCACTGTCATCGTCATCCAGCTGCAGTTCGCGATTTCGACCTTCGACCTCGTCCGCGCGCTCACCAATGGCGGGCCTGGTATCGCGACCCAGCTGCCTGCACTTGTCGTCTATGACCTGATGTTCCAGCGCAGCCTGCTCGGACGCGGAGCGGCGGCGGCCGTCCTCATGTTGCTCATTCTTCTCGCAGTGTTGCTGCCGTATGCAGCTTGGCGTTATGTCCAGCGGCGGCGGGCAATCCATGCGTGAGCGAACCTTCGCACCAAGCCGGATTCTGATCTATCTCATCGTTTCGCTGATCGCTGTGGCATGGCTCGCGCCACTCGCTGTTGTCGTGCTGAATTCGCTCCGCACCAACGAGGAGATCGCGCAGGGTTCGATGATCGGCTGGCCGCAACATTTGGCCTGGAGCAATTACGCCACCGCCTGGAGCGGCTTCTGCGTCGCCGAGACCTGCGCCGGCATCCGGCCGTACATGCTGAACTCCGCGCTCATCACGATTCCCGCGACGATCCTCTCGACCCTGCTTGGTGCGGTCGCCGGTTACGCGGTTTCGCTCTGGCGCTTTCGCGGCGATAACTGGATTTACGGGATCGTCACGCTCGGCATCTTCCTTCCGCAGCAGATGCGTTTGCTGCCGTGGACCATCGTGCTGCGCGATACGGGCCTGATGAACACGCTCACGGGCCTGGTCGTGATCCACACGATCCAGGGGCTCTCCTTCACCACGCTGTTCTGCCGAAACTACTATGTCGCCATTCCTCATGAATTGATCAGGGCTGCGCGCATCGACGGCGCCGGGTTCTTTCGCATCTTCTGGCGCATCATCCTGCCGCTCTCGCCGCCGATCCTGGTCGTCACCGTGATCTGGCAGTTCACGCATATCTGGAACGAGTTTCTCTATGGCGTGACTTTCACGACCGGTCAGCAGCAACCGGTCACCGCCGCGCTGATCGCTCTCTCCGCCGCGGTTGCCGACATCCCGCAACATGGCGTGCAAAGCGCCGCGGTGATCATCGCGGCCCTGCCCACTTTGTTGATCTATCTCCTCGGTGGCAGGTATTTCGTACGCGGCCTCACTGCTGGCGCCGTGAAATGATGGATTTGTCATGGCAGCACTAAGCATTCGCGCCCTGTCGAAGCGCTACGCCAATCTGGAGGTGCTGAAGGGCATCAACCTCGACATCGAGAGTGGAGAATTCACCGTGCTGGTCGGGCCCTCCGGCTGCGGCAAGTCCACGCTGCTCAACATCGTCGCAGGGCTCGATCGCGCCAGCGAAGGCACCGTCGAGATCGGCGGGCGCGTCGTCAACGACGTCCCGCCCAAGGATCGCGACATCGCCATGGTGTTCCAGTCCTACGCGCTCTACCCGTCGATGACGGTGCGCCAGAATATCACTTTCGGCATGGAATGCCGAGGCGTCGCCAGGGCGGAGCAAGAGAAGGCGCTAGCAAATGTGGCCCGGCTGCTCCAGATCGAGCCCCTGCTCGGCCGCAAGCCGTCGCAATTGTCCGGCGGCCAGCGCCAGCGCGTGGCGATGGGTCGGGCGCTGGTGCGCGATCCCCTGCTCTTCCTGTTCGACGAACCGCTTTCCAACCTCGATGCCAAACTGCGCGTCGAGATGCGGATGGAGATCAAGCGGCTGCATCAGCGCATTGGCGCCACGATCGTCTATGTCACCCACGACCAGATCGAGGCGATGACGATGGCGACCCGCATCGCGGTGATGCATCGGGGCGTGGTGCAGCAATTCGCCGATCCGGACACCGTGTACCGCTATCCGGCCAATCTGTTCGTCGCCCGCTTCATGGGCTCGCCGCCGATGAACACGATGCCGGCGCGGCTCGAGGCTGACGCCGGCGGACCTATGGTGGTGATCGGTGCAGGGCTGCCGGATGAGGTCCGTTTCCACCTCCGTGGCTATGACGCAGCGGCGTCCTTTGTCGGCCGCGAGGTGGTGCTCGGGATCAGGCCGGAATGCATCGCCGAGGGCAGCCGCATCTTCTCAGCCGAGCCGCCCGTCCTCGTCACCGCGCCAGTCGAGATGATCGAGCCCACCGGCGCGGAGACCATCGTCCTGCTGCGGCTTGGCGGCGAGCCCGCGCTGGCGCGCCTCTCGCCGGACATCCGCCCGACACCGGGCGCCCCCGCACCCTTCGCGCTCGACACCCGGCGCATCTGCCTGTTCGACCCCGAGACGGAGCGACTGATCGCATGACCCAGACGAGCTATGCCGGCCTTGCGGACCGCGTGGTGCTGATCACCGGAGGCGCCAGCGGCATCGGCGCCGCCTTCGTGCGCGCCTTCGCGGCGCAGGGTGCGCGTGTCGCGTTTCTCGACGTGGATGCGGATGCCGGCGAGGCGCTGGCAAATGAGGTGGCGGGCATCTCCGGCTCCGCACCGCTATTCGTGCCCTGCGACCTCCTGGACATCGACGCCTTGCGTTCGGCGATGACACAGGTTCACGGAACACTTGGCGATGCCGCGGTCCTCGTCAACAACGCCGCCAACGACCAGCGCCAGGTTCTGGCCGAGGTGACACCGGCCGAATTCGACTGGATGATCGGCGTCAATCTCAAGCACGTCTTCTTTGCGGCGCAGGCGGTGGTACCGCAGATGCGGGCGCGCGGCGGCGGCTCGATCATCAACATGTCATCGATCGCCTGGATGCGCGGCGCGCCGGCGCTGCCGGTCTATGCCGCAGCAAAGGCTGCAATCGTCGGCTTCACCAATTCGCTGGCCCGGCTGGTCGGCCCCGACCGCATCCGCGTCAATGCGATCGCGCCGGGCATGGTGATCACCGAGCGGCAGCGCCGGCTGTGGTTTCCGAACGAGCAGGCAATCGCCGAGCTGCGCACGCGCCAGGCCATTCCCGATGCGGTGACGCCCGAGGACATCGCCAACATGGCGCTGTTCCTGGCTTCCGACGCCAGCCAGCGCATCACGCGCCAGTGCTTCCAGGTCGATGGCGGCCTTGGCTAGGGCTTTCGCACGCCCTTGCGCATCGTCGCGAGCACGATGTCGGCGGCGAGCACGCTCGGCGATTTGTTGCCGGTCGACATGATCGTGTCGAGCTGGGCGAAGGCCTCGACCTGCTGCCGGCGCAGCGGCGAATCCGTCAGCACTTCGGACAGCGCTGGCGCGAGCTTCTCCGGCGTGCAGTCCTCCTGCAAGAACTCCGGAATGACGTCCTTGCCGATCACGAGATTAGCGAGGATCACAGACGAGACCTGGACCGCGCGGCGCAGGATGAAGGCCTCGATCGCGCCGACGCGATAGGCCGTCACCATCGGAATGCCGGACAGCGCCAGCTCCAGCGTCACCGTGCCCGATTTTGCAAATGCCGCGCGCGCGATGCGGAAGGCGGCGCGCTTTTCGTTTTCGCCGACCACGATCCGCGGCTTGACCGGCCAGCTGGCGACGCCCTCGCGCACCGTGGCTTCCAGATGCGGCATCGTCGGCAGCATCAGCTCGAAGGCAGAGCCGCCAGCCTGCAACCGGCCGAGCGTCGCGCCGAACACCGCGAGATGATGCCGGATCTCGCTGCGACGGCTGCCCGGCAGCACCAGCAAAACCGGCGGCTCTGCGTCGCGGCGCGTCTGCTCCTCCGCGTTCGGGCGCAGCTGCGCAAGCTGCTCGATCAGGGGATGGCCGACATAGCTGCATGGCGGTCCCTTCAGCTTGCGATATTCCTCCGGCTCGAACGGCAATACGCCAAGCACGTGATCGACATAGCCGAGCATGGCGCGCGCCCGGCCCGGCCGCCACGCCCAGACCGAGGGCGAGACGTAATCGACAACCGGGATCGCTGGATTGTGCCCGCGCACGCGGCGGGCGACGCGATGGGTGAAATCGGGGCTGTCGATGATGATGAGCGCGTCGGGCGCGGCCTCGATCACGGCGTCCGCGGTCTCGCGGATCAGCCGCAGGATTTTTGGCAATTGCTGCACGACTGCGGCGAAGCCGACGATCGAGAGCTCCTCGATCGGAAACAGCGAAACCAGCCCCTCGCGCGCCATGGTGGTGCCGCCGACGCCTTCGAACTGCACGCCATCGCCGAGCCGCTGGCGCAGCACCTTCATCAGCGCCGAGCCCAGCCGGTCGCCGGATTCCTCCGTCGCGATCAAGAATATCTTCCGCTTGGGATCGCGGCCCTGCATCACGCGGGCATGCCGACGATGAAGAGGTATTTTGCGTCGGCGAGCGCGATCATCGCCTGCGGCTCGGCCGCGATGGTGTTGCCGGCGACGACGGCGATGCCGGCCAAGCCTGCGGCCGCGACGCCCTCAATGGTGCGAGCGCCGATGGTCGGCAGGTCGAAGCGCAGATCCTGACCGCTCTTCGGCGCCTTCACCAGCACGCCGCGGCCCGTCGCGGCGCGGATGCGGCCCTCCTCACGCAGCCGTGCCACACGCGCCAGCAGCGCATCGGTGCCCTCGATGTCCTCGACCGCCACCACATGGCCGTCGATCACGACCGCGGCCTGGCCGATGTCGAACGGACCGAGCGCGGTCAGCACCGCGCGCCCGCGCTCGATATCGCTCTTGCCGTTGTCGCTCGGCCAGGCGCGGGTGATGCAGCCCTCGGGCATCAGCAGGTCGGGCGCGACATCCTTGATGCCGACCATGCGAAAGCCGCCTTGCTCGAGAATGCGCCCGACACTGGATAACAGATGATCGTCGCCGCCACGGAAGGCGCGGATGACGTTGCCGAGCAGCCGCAACGTTGTGAAGTCGAACCGGATCTCGGTGAGCGAGGGCCGCACCAGCGTGCCGATGAAGATCAGGTCACGGCAGCCCTCCTCGCGGAACAGCCGCATCGCGCGGCCGAGCTGGCCGACCGAGATCCAGCGGTGGCGGAATTTTTCCACCTGCGCCGGATCGCAGGCGCCCCGGAGGGGAAACAGCACTGGCGTGATGCCGCGCGCGGCGAGCGACTCGGCGACCGCAAACGGCATCGCGCCGCCGCCTGCGACCACGCCGACCGGCGATGAAATCCCTGACGCCGCCGATGTCATGTCCGCGGCCATCCCAGGATCACTTCGCGATGACGGGAAGACAGAGCGGGCGATGCTTGCCCTTGCCGATGAAGTCGAGGATTTCGCCGATCGCGGGATCCTCGCCGGCAAGCGGCCGCACCGCTTCGAGCCGCTCGGCAAACATGCCGGGGCCGTGAAAGAGTTTTTGATAGAACGCACGCACCGACGCCAGCCGCTGCTTGGTGAACTTGCGCCGCTTCATGCCGATGATGTTGAGGCCTTCGAGCGCTGCGTACTGGCCGTTGACGAGCCCGAACGGAATGATGTCGTCGCGCACGCCGCAGACACCGCCGACCATGACCTGCGGACCGATGCGGGTGAACTGGTGCACGGCGGACAGACCACCGATGAAGACGAAGTCGCCGATCTCGCAGTGACCGCCGAGCGTCGCCGAGGTCGCGAAGATCACGTCGTTGCCGACGTTGCAGTCGTGGCCGACATGGCTGCAGTTCATGAAATAGTTGCGGTCGCCGACCTCTGTGATGCCGCCGCCCGCGACCGTGCCGGCGTTCATGGTCACGGATTCGCGGATGGTGCAGCCTGAGCCGATCGTCAGCTTCGTCAACTCGCCACGATAGCTGAGCGATTGCGGCGGCGTGCCCAGCGAGGCGAACGGATAGATGGTGCAATCGTCGCCGATCGTGGTCTGCGCCGTGATGTGCACATGGCCGATCAGCTTGCAGTTTTTGCCGATCACGACATGCGGGCCGATGATGCAATAGGGCCCGATCTCGGTGCCCTCGCCGATCACGGCGCCGTCTTCCACCCGCGCGGTGGGGTCGATCTTACTCATCAAGAAGGTCTGACTATGTGTTGAAGTTGCTCGGCTTTCCGGTGGTTAGCGCGACTGCGCCCGATCTGTCCAGTGACGTATGATCTCGGCTTGTTTCAGAAGCCGGCCGAACTGGCCGTGCCGCTGGATCAACGACCTCATCCAACACTTGAACGGACGGCGCGCCTCAATCAGTCGGTCAGCATGGCGCCGACATCGGCTTCGGCGACGACCGTGCCGTTGACCTTGGCGTCACCGTGAAACCACCACATGGCCTTGCGGCGGCCGAGCGAGCGCATGTGATATTCGATGGTGTCGCCGGGCATCACGGGCTTGCGGAATTTGCACTTGTCGATGGTGAGGAAATAGACCGCGCGTGGCTTCTCGGTGCCCTCGACCGACTTGATGCCAATCACACCCGCCGTCTGTGCCATCGCCTCGATCATCATCACGCCGGGATAGACCGGGCGATCCGGGAAATGGCCCTGAAACTGCGGCTCGTTGAAGGTGACGTTCTTGATGCCGATGCCGCTGTAATCGGCGCGGATGTTGATCACGCGATCGATCAGCAGCATCGGAAAGCGGTGCGGCAGCGTTTGCAGGATCATATTGATATCCACAAGCGCGAACTTGACCGGCGATTCCTCCGTCATTCCCGTCCCTCATCCTTCGGATCGGCCTTGCTGTCGCGCGCCAGGCGCTCCACCGCCAAAATCTCTTTGAACCACTGCCTGGTCGGCTTGGCAAAAAAACCACCCCAGCGCCCACCCGCCGGAATGTCGTCCTTGACGCCGCTCATGGCCGTCACCTGAGCCCCGTCGCCGATCTTGAGGTGGTTGTTGATGCCAACCTTCGCTCCCAGCGCCACGTTGTCGCCGATGGTCAGGCTGCCCGCGAGCCCGATCTGGGCCGCCAGCAGGCAGTGCCGGCCGATGGTCACATTGTGGCCGATCTGGACCTGATTGTCGATTTTGGTGCCCTCGCCGATCACGGTGTCGCGCAAGGACCCGCGATCGATGGTGGTGCCGGCACCGACCTCGACATCGTTCTGGATCAGCACCCGTCCGGTCTGCGGCACCTTCAGATGGCCCTCGGGGCCGAAGAAGATGAAGCCGTAGCCGTCCTGGCCGATCGAGCAGCCAGGATGGATCAGGACGTTGTTGCCGATCAGGGCGCACTGGATCGCGGTGCGGGCGCCGACATTGCAGTCCCGGCCGATCTTGACGCCCGGGCCGATCACCGCGCCGACGCCGACCACGGTGCCGCTGCCGATCTCGACATCCGGACCGATGACGGCCAGGGGATCGACGATGACGCCGTCCTCGAGCCGGGCGGAGGGATCGATGATGGCCGACGGCGCGATGCCGCCATTGCCGACCCAGGATTGCGGCCTGAGCGCATCGCCGTGCCATTCCCTCGCGATCCTGACGAACGCGCGGAATGGCTGTGCCACCCGCAGCACCGCCACATGCGCCGGCACCTGGGCCTCGAAGCGCGGGCTCACTAGGCAGGCGCCGGCTTTGGTGGCCTTGAGCTCGTCGGCGTATTTCAAATTGTCGAAGAACGCCAGATGCATCGGGCCGGCCTCGTCGAGCGAAGCGAGGCCCGTGATGACATGGCTGCCCCGAGAGGGGTCGACCAGTTGCGCCTTGGTCAGCTCGGCAATGTCGGCCAGCGCTGAGGCCGGCGGCTTTGTGAAGAAGGTCGGCTGCGCCATTCCACCCCGTCGCGGTCCGGCTTCGGCATGAAGCGGCCAGGCCGCATCATGCCTCATCTCATGGATTGAACACGATCTTTTTGGCGACCGGCCCCCAAGGGAAACCCAAGGGGCCGGATCATGCCCTGCTGATCGAACTAGAACGTCGTGCCGCCGCCGAACCGGAATTCCTGCGTGCGGTCATTCTTGCCCTTGGTGAGCGGCACCGCGTAGTCGAAGCGCAGCGGTCCGAACGGCGAGGCCCAGATCAAGCCGACACCGACCGACGAGCGGATGACCTTGCTGTCGTCATAGACCAGGCCAGTACAGGTTCCCGGCGTGGCCGCCGGGGTGATGGTCGACGGAATACAGTTCGAGTTCTTCGGCGTGGTCATTTCGTTGGTCACCGACCACGTCGTCGGGCCCTGGTAGTCGTAGAGACCGCCGGCGTCGGCATAGACCGCGCCCTTCAGGCCCACTTCCTTGGGCAGGAACCAGAACGGCATCTGCAATTCGAGCGAAGCGCCCCAGTACTTAGTGCCACCGAGCGCGTCCTGCGTGCCGAAGGGATTGAGGTCGCGCGGGCCGATGCCGTTCGGGGCAAAGCCGCGGACGAGGTTCGGCCCCATCTGGAAGTGATCGAGCATGCGCAGGTCGCTGCCCACCTTGGTCAGGATACCGCCCTGGAGGTGGATGAGGCCGACGAGGTCCGACACCAGCGACTGGTAGTACTTCGCATCGGCCACGGTCTTCAGGTAGGTGACGTCGCCGCCGACGCCGGCGAAGTCCTGCTTGAAGTCGACAATCAGGCCGTCAGTCGGGTTCTTGTTGTTGTCCAGCGTGTTGTAGGTCAGCGAATAGCCGAGCGCCGAGGTCAGCGTCTTGCCATTCGCAAGCTCCTTGCGCACCGGCAGGGAGGCTTCGCCGTCGCTGTAGCAGCCGAGGCCGCTGGTCGAACTCAGGTCGATGCCATTGAGGTTGGCAAAGGCCGGGCTCGGATTGAACGCTGACGAACCCAGCACGTTGTTACAGTTCGCCAGGTAATACGGCAGCGTGATTTCCTGCTGGTAGACCGAGTAGCGCAGCTGGAGCGCCAGATCTTCACGCAAGGAGAAGCCGAGGCGCGGCGAGAAGCCTAGCGTCTTGGTGCCGTAGGAGATGTAGCTGTTGGAGAGCTGGGTACGCTGATAGAAGTCGAGACCCAGCGCGACGCGGTAGTCGAGCAGATACGGCTCGACGAACGACAGCGAATAGCCGCGCGCATACTGGCCGTAGGTCACCGACGCCTTGGCGAACAGGCCGCGGCCGAGCAAATTGCGCTCGGAGACCGACACTTCGGCCAGCGCACCGTCGGTCGTGGAGTAACCACCCGAGATCGAGAAGTCGCCGGTCGACTTCTCTTCGAGATCGACGATCAGCACCACGCGGTCGCTGGATGAGCCCGGCTCCGTCGTGATCTTCACGGTCTTGAAGTAGTCCAGGTTCTTCAGGCGGCGCTCGGCGCGGTCGACCAGTGCGCGGTTGTAGGCGTCGCCCTCGGAGAGGTCGAACTCGCGGCGGATCACGTAGTCGCGCGTACGGGTGTTACCGCGAATGTTGATGCGCTCGATATAGGTGCGCGGACCCTCGTCGATGTTGAACACGACCGACACGGTGTGCGCATCGAAATTGCGATCACCGCCCGGACGCACCACGGCGAAGGCAAAGCCGCGGCGCGAGGCCTCGATCTGCATGTCCTCGACCGACTTCTCGACCGATTCGACGTTGTAGAGCGAGCCGACATTGACGCGCGAAAAATTGCGCATCGAGGTCGGGTCGAAACTGGCGATGCTGGTGCGGAAATCGACGCTGCCGACGCGGTACTGCTGGCCTTCCTCGATCTTGAAGGTGACGAGGAAGCCCTTCTTGTCCGGATCGTATTCGGTGAGTGCGGCCACGACCTGGACGTCGGCAAAACCGTTCTTGAGATAGAAGCGGCGGATCAGGTCGCGGTCGGCTTCGACGCGATCGGGATCGTAGATGTCGTTGCTGGCGAGGAAGCTCAGCAGATTCGACTCGTGCGTCTTGATGATGTCGCGCAGGCGGTAGGACGAGAACGCATTGTTGCCGACGAACTCGATCGACTTGACGCCGGTCTTGGCGCCTTCCTCGACCGTGAAGACGAGGTCGACGCGGTTGTTCGGCTGCTCGATGACTTCCGGCGTGACGCGTACGTCATAGCGGCCGGAGCGGCGGTAGATTTCAGCGATTCGCAGCGTGTCCGACTGCACCATGGCGCGGGAGAATGTGCCGCGTGCCTTGGACTGGACTTCAGCGGTGAGCTGCTCGTCCTTGATCTTCTTGTTGCCCTCGAAGGCGATGCGACCGATCACCGGGTTTTCCACCACGGAGACGACGATCTGGCCACCCGCGCCGCGGTTGATCTTCACGTCCTGGAACAGGCCGGTCTCGATCAGGGCCTTGAGGCCGTCATCGATGGCGCCTTGATCAAGGCGGCCACCGGGGCCCGGCTTGAAATAGGAGCGGATCGTCTCCACCTCGACACGGCGATTTCCTTCGACGGAAATCGACTGGACGGTCTGAGCAAGCGCAGACGAAGACACAAAAATAGCCCCGACCGGGGCAACCACCGGCGCGCCGAACATGATCAGGGCGGCAAGCAATCCCCCCCGGAGTCGCAGTCCAAACTTCATGCGCAACGCGCCCTTATCATTCCGTACCAGACCCAACCCCAACGCCGGTCTGGAGATTCCCCAAGTTCAAGCCGCTTGTAGCCAATTTCGCCGACGCCGCAAACGGTTGAGCGCGCCGTAATTCCAATTCAGTCCAAGACGTTGCCCAAGAGCAACGTCACAAAAAAGCCCCGATCAAGATGCGGCCATCCGAAGGATGTCGTTGTAGGTCGCAAACACCATCAGCATCAGCACCAGACCGAGTCCGATTCGGAATCCCATCTCCTGCGTCCGCTCCGACAGCGGACGGCCGCGGAGCACCTCAGCCGTATAGAACAGAAGGTGGCCGCCATCGAGCAGCGGGATCGGGAACAGGTTCAGCAGGCCGATCGAGACCGACAGCACGGCACACAAATTGATCACGAACTGGAACCCGGCGCTGGCCGCCTGCCCCGACATTTTCGCGATTCCGAGGACGCCGCTGACCTCGTTCGGATTGCCGTTTCCGACGAACAGCGAGCCAAGGAACTTGAACGTGCTGGTGATGATGAACCAGACCTGCTCGACACCGATCTTGAGCGCCTCGCCGACACCGACCGGCGCGGTCGAAGCTTCACCAGCCTGAGATTTGTGCTCGACGCCGAGCACGCCGAGACGATGGCTGTTGCCGAACGGGTCCTTGCGCTCCAGCAGCGCCGGCGTCGCGGTCAGTGACACTACTGCACCGTCCCGCTTCACCTGGAAAGCAAGCGCCGAACCGGCGTTCATCGCAACGATTCGCTGCATGTCGGCAAAGCTCTCGATCGGCTTGCCGTCGATCTGTACGACGACGTCCCCGATCTTGAAGCCAGCCGAAGCCGCGGCGCCGTCGGCCACGACGCCGTCGACACGCGCGATCGTGCTCGGCTTGCCGTAGTACAGCGCCATGCCGGCGAAGATCAGCGCGCCGAGGATGAAATTGGCGATCGGTCCGGCCGCGACGATGGCCGCGCGCGGGCCGACTTTCTTGTGGTGGAAGCTGCCGGCGCGCTCCTCGGCGGTCATGGCCGCGAGCGTCTCGGCTGACGGGGTCGAAGCCTCGCTCTCGTCACCGAAGAATTTGACGTAGCCGCCGAGCGGAATCGCCGAGATCTTCCAGCGGGTGCCATGGCGGTCGTTGAAACCAACCAGCTCAGGCCCGAAACCGAGTGAAAAGGTTAACACCCGAACACCCGCCCAGCGCGCGACCAGGAAATGGCCGAGCTCATGGAAGAACACGACGATCGTCAGGACGAACAGGAAGGGAACCGCGTAACCCAAGAGCCCATGGCTCAACGTATTGAAACTATGGACGAAAAAGTCGATCATCGAATTCCCTCATCCAGCGCCGCAAGGCCCTGGCCCCGAACTACCTAGGATGCCTTTAAGGCAATTTGAGGCAATAGGGCGGCGGCTCTATTTCGCGAAACATGGTCAACGGATATTGCATCATCGGCTGACGTCAGCGGGGCCTGGTTCCCGCCCCGGATCCAGTCCTCGAGCGTCGCCTCGACCAGCCGCGCGATGGCGCCGAACCTGATCTTACCGGCGATGAAGGCGGCGACCGCGACCTCGTTGGCAGCGTTGTAGACGGTGGTCGCCCCCTTCCCGGTCCGGAGCGAATCGTAGGCCAGGCGAAGCCCGGGGAACCGTTCGAAATCCGGCGCCTCGAAGGTCAACTGGCCGATCTTGGCCAGATCGAGCTTGGCCGCCGGTCCCTTGATCCGGTCGGGCCAGCCGAGGCAATGCGCAATCGGCGTCCGCATATCGGGCGAGCCGAGCTGGGCCACGACCGAGCGGTCGGAGAATTCGACCATGCCATGGATGATCGATTGCGGATGAACCAGGACGTCGATCTCGTCCGGCGTCAGCGCGAACAGATACGACGCCTCGATCACCTCAAGCCCCTTGTTCATCATCGAGGCGGAATCGATCGTGATCTTCTGGCCCATGCTCCAGTTCGGATGCTTCAGCGCCTGGGCGAGCGTAGCCTGCTCGATGTCGGCGCTCTTCCAGGTCCGGAACGGCCCGCCCGAGGCCGTGATGATGACGCGGACGAGTTCATCGCGATTGCCTGAACTGAGCGCCTGGAACAACGCGTTGTGCTCTGAATCGGCCGGCAAAATGCAGGCGCCCGCTTTCGCCGCGCGCTGCATGAAGAAGTCGCCGGCACAGACGAGGCATTCCTTGTTGGCGAGCGCGACATGGGCGCCGCGATCAACCGCAGCCAAGGCCGGCTTCAGTCCGGCCGCCCCGCTGACTGCCGCCATCACCCAATCGGCCGGACGCGCGCCGGCCTCGATCACCGCGCTTTCGCCGGCGCCGCATTCCGTGCTGGTTCCGGCAAGCGCGGACTTGAGCTCGGCGAATTTGGAGGTGTCGGCGATCGCGACGAAGCGCGCGGAAAACTCCTTGGCGAGCTTCACCAGCGCTTCGACATTGCTGTTCGCCGTCAGCGCCTCGACGCGGTAGCGCTCGGGAGAGGCACGCAGCAGGTCCATCGTGCTGTCGCCGATCGAGCCGGTGGCGCCGAGGACTGTGACGCTGCGGACGCTCGACGCCGCAGCCTTGTTGTTACGCAATGGGACCGCGCTCATATCCTCACCAAACCATAAGACCGCTTCCGGCGCTATGCACACCATGGCGGAGAAAGCCGATAATCCATGCCACCAGGATGGCGGCGACAAAGCCGTCCAGACGATCCAGAAGCCCGCCATGGCCGGGAATTAAGTGACTGGAATCCTTGACCCCGAAGCGCCGCTTCACGGCGGATTCAAAGAGATCACCGAGCTGCGAGACCACGGTCAGGACGGCGCTCACGAGCAGCAGCGGAACCGCCTTTCCGAGCCCGCAAGCGGCAAAGCCGGCCGCAACCCCAAGGCTCCCGGCAAAGCTGCCGAACGCGCCGGCCCAGGTCTTCTTGGGGCTGACCCGCGGCCACAGCTTCGGTCCGCCAATGCCGCGGCCGGCGAAATAGCCGCCGATATCGGTCGCCCACACCACGAGCAGCACGAACATCAGCGCGGCAAAGCCGTGCACGGGATCCTGCCGCACCAGGATCGAGGCCAGCAGCGCTGCCGATGCGTAGGCGAAACCGGTGGCGGCCCAGACGAACTTGCCCCGCGCGAGCAGTGTCACGATCGCGCCGCCGACAAAGCCGGCGATGACAGCGGTCTTGAGCGCGCCGAAGGCAACGCAGAAGCCCATGATGGCGAGGACGATCGTCCCGGACGCCGTCAGAACGGCCGAGCCGGCGCCCACCACCATCAGCCATTCCGCGAACAGTCCGATCGACACCAGGGTGACGAGAAGCGCCCACAGCCAGCCGCCGGCATAAGCGAGCGCGATGGCGAGCGGCGCCAGCACGAGCGCTGCGAGGACTCGCATCACGAGATTGCTCGAGGCAGGCGCGGAGCCGGCCGGTGCGGCGTCGGGTTCGCTCACGAGGCGGTTTTCGCGACCAGGCCGCCGAAACGGCGCTCGCGCCTGGCGAATTCGGCGATCGCACCTTCGAGCGTCGCCTTGTCGAAGTCGGGCCAGTGGATCGGCACGAACACGAGCTCACTATAGGCGGCCTGCCACATCAGGAAATTGGACAGGCGCTGCTCGCCGCTGGTGCGGATGATGAGATCGGGATCGGGAATGTCGGGCGCATCGAGATGGCCGCCGAGTGTGTCGGCATCGATCGAAGCCGGATCACGCCTGCCTTCCGCAACTTCGCGCGCGAGCTGCTGCGCCGCCTTCGCGATCTCCTGCCGCGAGCCGTAATTGAAGGCAACGACCAGCGTCAGGCGCGTGTTGTCGCGCGTCAATTCCTCGGCCTCGTTCAGGAGTGCGCAGATGTCGCCCTCCAGCCCGTCCCGTTCGCCGATGATGCGCACCTTGACGCCGTCGCGATGCAGGCTTGCAAGATCGTTGCGGATGAAGCGCCGAAGCAGGCCGAAGAGATCGCCGATCTCGCTCGCCGGACGCGACCAGTTCTCCGAGCTGAAGGAGAAGATGGTGAGATAGCGAATGCCGAGCTCGTGCGAGGCGCGGACCACGCGGCGCAGGGCTTCAACACCGCGGCGATGGCCCTCGGCCCGCGGCAAGCCGCGCGCGGCCGCCCAGCGTCCATTGCCATCCATGATGATGGCAACATGCGCGGGCGCCTCGGACCTGTCGGGTCCTTCCGTGACGGGCGCTGCGGCGTTGGACATGACGGCGGCCTTAAAGCATGATCCGGACCCGAAGGGCCGCGTTAGCGCAAAGTGCGAAGCGGTTTTCCGAAAAGATCATGCGCAACAATAACCTAAAGAGCGATGACAATTCATCGCGCTTTAGACGGTGAGGATTTCTTTTTCCTTGGCGGCCAGCAACTGGTCGATCTCGGTGATCGTGCTGTCGGTCGCCTTTTGCACGTCGCCGGCCAGGCGCTCCTGGTCGTCCTCTGACATCTCGTGGTTCTTCTCGAGCTTCTTCAGAACATCGAGGCCGTCGCGGCGGACATGGCGCGTGGCGACCTTGGCGGCTTCCGCGTATTTGTGCGCGACCTTGACCAGTTCCTTGCGCCGCTCCTCGTTGAGCTCTGGAATGCGCAGCCGCAAGACCTGGCCTTCCGTCGCCGGCGACAGGCCGAGATTGGAATCGACGATCGCCTTCTCGACCGGCTTGACCATCGACTTGTCCCAGACCTGGACCGAGATCAGCCGCGGCTCGGGCACGCTGACGGTGGCGAGCTGGTTGAGTGGCATGTGGCTGCCGTAAGCCTCGACCTGGACCGGATCCAGCATCGATGCGGAGGCGCGGCCCGTGCGCAAGCCACCCAGCTCGTGCTTGAGAGACTGGATGGCGCCCTGCATGCGGCGCTTCACTTCGTTGATGTCGAAATTACCCGTAGCCATCTCGCTTCTCCTTCAAAAACCCGGCACGCCCCGCACCCCTTTCGGGCGCCGATGAGCTGTCAGCCGGCGACGATCGTCCCGTGGCCGGCGCCGCGCAGAATGGCGCCGATCGAACCGGGCTCCGCGATCGAAAATACGATGATAGGCAGCGACGTCTCGCGGGCAAGTGCGAAGGCGGTCGCATCCATCACCTTGTAGCCGCCCTCGATGGCCTGCGAATGCGTCAGCCGGTCGAACCGCGTGGCGGTCGGATCCTTTTTCGGGTCGGCGGAGTAGACGCCGTCGACATTGGTCGCCTTCAGCACGGCTTCGGCGCCGATCTCGGCGGCGCGCAGCACCGCGGTCGTATCGGTGGTGAAAAACGGATTGCCGGTTCCGCCGCCGAGCAGCACGATTCGGCCCTCGGCGAGGTATTTGTGCGCCGCGGTGCGGGTGAACAGCTCGGAAATCTCGGGCATGACGAAGGCCGACAGCGTGCGCGCCGGCGTGCCCTTGCGCTCGATCGTGGCTTCAAGCGCGAGGCAGTTCATCATGGT
This sequence comes from Bradyrhizobium sp. LTSP849, assembly GCF_000938255.1. Classification (GTDB taxonomy): domain Bacteria; phylum Pseudomonadota; class Alphaproteobacteria; order Rhizobiales; family Xanthobacteraceae; genus Bradyrhizobium. The sequence goes on from NZ_JYMR01000053.1 coordinate 215,323, forward strand.
GGCGAGCATGCCCATGGTGTCGCCGGTCGGGCGCGACACGCCACGGGAGGACACTTCGACGCCGCGAAAGATATTGCCGCCGCCGATCACGACAGCGACCTCGGTGCCGAGATGACGGGCGGCGATCAGATCGTCCGCAACCCGGTCGATGGTCGGCTGATCGATGCCAAAGCCCTGCTGTCCCGCGAGATATTCGCCGGACAGCTTGATCACGACGCGACGATAGACCGGATCAGTCATGAGCACTTTCCTCGTCCGGGCGCCGCTTCCGGCGGCACGCCGGAAGGAACGTTCCGGCGCTTACTTCTTGCCGCTGGCCGCCGCGACCTCGGCCGCGAAGTCCGATTCCTGCTTCTCGATTCCCTCACCGAGAGCATAGCGCACGAAGCCGGCGATCTTAATGGTGCCGCCGACCTTGCCCTCGGCCTCCTTCACCGCCTGCGCCACCGACTTGCCGGTGTCGTGGATGAAGGCCTGCTCGAGCAGGCAGACTTCCTTGTAATAGGTCTTCAGACCGGACTCGACGATCTTCTCGATCACGTTCTCAGGCTTGCCCTGCTGGCGATATTTGTCGGCGAGCACGTCCTTCTCGCGCTTCACGACCGCCGGATCGAGGCCGGACGGATCGAGTGCGAGCGGGTTGGCGGCCGCGATATGCATCGCGATCTGGCGGCCGAGCGTCGCGAGCTCGTCAGCCTTGCCGGGCGATTCCAGCGCCACGATCACGCCCATCTTGCCGGCGCCGTCGATGACGGCACCGTGGACGTAGCTCGACACCACGCCCTGGCTCACTTCGAGCGAAGCAGCGCGGCGCAGCGACATGTTCTCGCCGATGGTCGCGATCGCATCATTGATCGCGGCTTCGATCGTGACGTCGCCAACCTTGGCGGCCTTGATCTTCTCGACATCGGCGCCGGCGTCGAATGCGACCTGGGCGATCATCTTGACCAGGCCCTGGAACTGGCCGTTGCGCGCGACGAAGTCGGTCTCGGAGTTGACCTCGACCACGACGCCCTTGGTGCCCCTGGTGAGCGCGCCGATCAGGCCCTCGGCCGCGACGCGGCCCGACTTCTTGGCGGCCTTCGACAGGCCCTTCTTGCGCAGCCAGTCCTGCGCCGCTTCCAAATCGCCGTTGGTCTCGGTGAGCGCGGCCTTGCAGTCCATCATGCCCGCGCCGGTCGACTCGCGCAGCTCCTTGACCATCGCTGCTGTGATCGTTGCCATCGTTGAAAATCCTTTTTGCCTGCCGGTTTGCCGCGGCGTGGCATCGAAGCGCCCCGCCGCGGTCCATTTCAGGAATTCGCGTCAACTGAAATGGTGGCCGGACCTTATCCGGCCAACCCATCGCTCTTTTTGACTATTCCGCTTCCGCGGTCAGCGCCTTGGCCTTGGCCACCCAGGCGTCCGCGCGGCTGGGCAGACCGACTTCTTCGCCGATCTTGTGGGCGGTGTCGTGATCGAGCTCGGCGAGCTGCCAGAAGTGGAAGATGCCGAGGTCGTTGAACTTCTTCTCGATCGCGCCCGACACGCCCGGGAGCTTCTTGAGGTCGTCGGCGGTACCGCGCGGACCGGCAAGGCCCTGGAAGCCGCTGGTGGCGGCCGGAAGCTCTTCAGCGACGACCGGCCGGGCCGATGCACCGACGTCAATGCCGGAATCGCCCTGGGCGCGCGAGATACCATCGATCGCCGCACGTGCGATCAGATCGCAATAGAGCGCGATGGCGCGGCCGGCGTCGTCATTGCCCGGCACCACATAGGTGATGCCCTTCGGGTCGGAGTTGGTGTCGACGATCGCCGCGACCGGGATGTTGAGCCGCTGGGCTTCCTGGATCGCGATGTCTTCCTTGTTGGTGTCGATCACGAAGATCATGTCGGGCAGGCCGCCCATGTCCTTGATGCCACCGAGCGAGCGATCGAGCTTGTCGCGCTCGCGCTGCAGCGTCAGACGCTCCTTCTTGGTGTAGGAGCTGGCATCGCCGCCAGCCAGCACGTCGTCGAGGTGGCGCAGGCGCTTGATCGAGCCGGAGATCGTCTTCCAGTTGGTCAGTGTACCGCCGAGCCAGCGCGAATTGACGAAATACTGCGCGCAGCGCTTGGCCGCGTCGGCAACGCCGTCCTGCGCCTGGCGCTTGGTGCCGACGAACAGGATGCGGCCGCCCTTGGCGACGGTGTCGCTGACCGCCTGCAACGCGGTATGCAGCAACGGCACGGTCTGGGCGAGATCGACGATGTGGATGTTGTTGCGGGCGCCGAAAATGAACGGCGCCATTTTCGGATTCCAGCGGTGGGACTGGTGACCAAAGTGCACGCCAGCTTCGAGCAACTGACGCATAGTGAAATCGGGTAGTGCCATCGTTCTAATTCTCCGGTTGGTTCCTCCGGAAGCGTGTGAGCAAAACGGAGCGTTGTCGCCCCGGCTGCCACCGGACGGCCTTGTGAGCCATGCTTCCGTGTGAGATGGCGCGGTGTATAGCGCGATTTCGGCCAGAAGCAAGGAAATAAGGGCCTTTCGAGGGCGTTTATGGCCCCCCGAAAGGTCTATTCCGGGCGTTCCGCCCTGCCCCTCAGCACCTTGGCTGGTTGGGCGGGCATTTCTTCGGGGCCGCAGGGCGTGGCGGCGGAGCGGCCGGGCGCGGCGGCGGGGCGGCAGCTACCCGGGGTGGCGGCGGCGGGGCCGGCCGGGCCGCCGGCGCGGGCCGTGGGGGAGCCGGGGCTGCCACCCGCGGCGGAGGCGTCGGTTTCGCGAGCGCCTGCGGACGCGGCGGCGGCGACGCCGGCTTGGCCGCCTGCGCTGGCGGAGGCGCGGCTCGCTGATTCCTGGGCTTGAGCTGCTCCCGCGCGGCGACCGACGATGGAGGCGATGCGGCCGGCTTCGCCGAGGTCACCGCCGGCTTGACTGCCGGGGTCGCCGAAGGCGCGATGGCGGCCGGCTCATGTGCGGTCGATTTCGCGCGCCCCGCCGGTCCCGTCGTCGGCGTTTGCGCCACGGGCGGCTTGGAGGACGGTGCAGTACCGGCGGGAACGGCCGCATTCGACGGCGCCGTCGCCGCATTGGGATGCGTCTGTGGCAGGCCGTTGGCAGGCGCCGTTGCGGTTGGCGCCAGCCGGTTCGGCGCCTGGACCGTGCCGGCAGGCGCAGGCGGGGCGTTCTGGGTGCCCGGAACCGGAAGCGCGTGGCCGGCCGGCGGCGAAGCCGTCTGCGGCGCGGCCGCCGTCGGCGCGGCGTTGACCGGCTTCACGAGCATCGCTGCCGGCTTTGCGGTCGGATTGCTGACGAACGCCGCCTGGCTCGGCTTGAGCTGCTGGTTCGGATTGGTCTGGATCGCCATCGCCTGTTGCCTCACAGCACCGGGTACCGGCGTCAGCGCGCCCGCTCGGCCGGCTCCATTCGCCGCAACGATCGCTGCGGCCGCGGCATTCCCGGCCGGCGGCGGGGCCGGCGCCTGGTTGATCACGGTGTTGATGACCGTGGTGTTGTGGCTGTTCTGGTAGATGATGTTGTTCGGCGGCGGCGCGACATAGATCGGCGGCCGGACGAACACCGGGATCGGCACGAACATCGGCTGCGGCAGCACGAACAGGCCGACGACCGGCAGCGGCGGCGCCAGTACCACGAAGTCCGGCGGCGGCGGCGGCAGATAGTAAACCGGCGGCGGTGGCGGCGGCGCGAAACCGAACACGGGATCGCCGAACAGCAGCACCGGACGGTCGATATAGACCACCTCCTCCGGCGGCGGTGGCGGCACGTCATAGTCCATCATCGCGAAAGTTGGCGGCGGCTCGAGCGGCGCGGTCAGGATCGCTAGCCTGCGCCGTGCATCGCCCGCATGCGACCCGCGCGGATAGCGGCGCAGATACGACCAATAGGCGTCGGGCGTATCGGCGCGATAGGTCCGCCGCCAGGTGATGGCTTCGCGGCGCGCCGCCACGATCGCCATCACGCGCTTGGACATCGGATCGTTGGGATAGGCACCGAGAAATTCTTCGTAGGCTGGCAGCGTGTCGCGCTCGAGCGCGGCCGCATAGGCATCCTGTACGCCGAGATCGCGGATCGGCTTGTTGCGCAGCGCGGCGACCTGGTCGGGCGCGGCCTGCGGCGGCGGCGCGTCGGGCCCACGCTCGAAGAAGGCGAATTGCGCCGAGACCTTCTGGTCGTCCCAGGGCACCTGCGCGCCCTTGCTGGCCTCGTTGACGCGCAGGCGAACGCGGTCGAACACATCCGTGAGCGACAGGCCGCCGGTGCGGATCATTTCGGCCAGCGATTGCGCGTAGATGCCGTAGGGCCCGGGCTCCTCGGGCGCCACCGTGCCGGGCGCCGCATTGAAGGCGATCAGCATGTTCGCCTCCGGCTCGACCAGCCCAAGTCCGCTCGCGATCGCCTGGCCGCCCTCGATGAAGGGCTGTGCGCGCGCCGCGTCGAGCACGATGATGTTGGCCTTGAGCGGAATGGACGCGAGCTGGCGGACATAGTCGCTGATACGCAGGCCCTCGATCGGAATGTCGGTATCGCGCGTGATGCTGGAATCGACCGGGATGAAATAGTTCTCGCCGGCGAGCTGCACGCCATAGCCGGCGAGATAGATCATCGCCACGGTGCCGGGGCCAGAGGCCTGCGCCTTCTGGATGAAATCACGAAAACTCTTGCGCAGCGTGTCGCCGTCGAGATCGCGCGCGCCGACGACGTCGAAGCCCGCCGCTTGCAGCGTCTGCGCAATCAGGCCGGCATCGTTCGCGGTGGTCGCCAGCGGCGACTTGGCATAGGCCCCATTGCCGACCACGAGCGCGATGCGCTTTTCCTGCTGCTGCGCGCGCACGGGATCATGCAGCCCGCCGGCCACAACCAGCAGGATCGGCAGAAGAAGACGGACCAACAGTCCTGGTGTCCCATGCATGGCTTGCTTGCCCCGCTATTGTTGTTGAGCGCATTCCCGCGCAACAAGGCACGCGGATACCTGAACGGCATTTGAACGAAGACGCCGCGAATGCGGCGGCCGGATGGCGCACACGCTTGTCAGGATCATGTCAGCTTCACCGGACCAAACGGCCACCTATCTCGCAAGGTGGCCCGCTCGCATCACAGGCGCGGCTCGCCCGGGCGGGACTGGCTGCGATCAGCATCGAGCTCGCCCTTCAGGCTGCCGATCTTGTCGAAGAAGGCGTCCTTGTTCCTGACCGGAACCGCGCGCAACATTGGCGGCATCAGCCAATGCACCGTCAGCTGCCGTCCGGAATCGGTGAAGGCCTCTGATTGCTGCAACGTCTGCACGCCGATGCCCCCCACCAGCACAGCCGCGACGAGTCCCCCTTTCAACCACAGCCGGCTGCGCCCGATCTCGCGCAGATGACCGAAGCAGACGACCGCAAAGATCAGCCAGACCGCGACATAGGCGTAACTGACGCCCTCCGGCCAAGTCCAGGCGAACGCGGCATATTGCGCGAACTCGTTGTAGAGCGAGACGGCGGCGAGGCCGACCAGCACGATCAAGAGATTGCGGAGGAAGTGCGAGCGTCCGGCGAAGATGCGGCAGAGCAGCGCCCATAGCCCGACCCAGACCAGGAGCGTCCCGGCGACCGTCAACAGTGGCGTGAAATAGGTCGATGCGCGCGGCTCGCTCGTCTGCGTCAGCCAGATCTTAAGCGCGTCGATCGCCAGGACCGACACGCCAATGACGAGCGCCAGGATGATCGGCAAGACATGCCGCTCGGGCGGCGCAATCAATTCGCGCTCGACTGCGTGATTGACGTCGCGAATGCGCAGATAAGTCTGCCCGATGCGGATCAGCTGCTTCCCGTCCACGACGAAATCGGACAGCCCGATCTTGCTGCCGTCGATGAATGTGCCGTTGGCGCTGCCAACGTCCTCGGCGACAAGGCTGCCATCGTCGCGACGGACCACGCGCAGATGCTGCGCGGCCACGTAGGGGTCATCGATCACGACATCGTTGTCGTAGCCCCGCCCGATACGCACCTCGGAGGCGGTGATGCGAAAGCGTGCGGCGACCTCGCGCTGTCGCGAAAGTATCTCGATCCACATCATTTGGCGACCTGCACCGCCTCGAGGAAGCGCTTGCCGAGCGCGACGGCGTCGTCATAGCCGACCGCCTGCATGTTCAGCCGCGAGACCAGCGCTTCAAGTGACTGGTCCTGCGTAACCGCGATCAGGGACACATCATAAAGTCCTTCGAACTGCCGGTAGGCCTGCGCGCACCACACCACATGCAGCGGCGGATGCTGCGGCGCCGCGCCAGCCTGGACGAAGTCCTCGTGACACCGCTCCGGCGTGTACCATTTCTTGAAGGGACCGCCGACGCTGAGGCGGGGCTGGCTGATCCGGACTAGATAGGTTGCGAACTGGAATTGATTGAGGTCGACGGTCTTGACCAGGGAATGATTGATGTTGATCGCACCGATGTTGAGGTCGGACGCCACGAACACGCTGGTGTCGCTGCTGCATTCGGTGGAGTTGACGCTGGCGCGCGGCTTCGGCGTGTCGACGGCGTTGGTGCTGGCCCAGCAGTTGAACCAGCGCGCCTGCGCCGCCGGTACGCGGTAGGGACCGAGCGCGTCCGAGCGGAAATCCGCTTCACCCAGCGACTTGTAGAGTCCTGATCGCCACGCGACCAATTGCCGGCCCACATCGCTCTTGATGTCAGACGGCTTGACGTCAGAGGATCTGGCATCCTCGCTCGCCCGCTGCAGCAGATCCGCCGCAAAGCGTGCGGGCACCAGGAAGCTGATGAGCTGGCCGCCCCTGCGCGTTGCGACGTTGACGCCGATGACGTTGCCGTCGGCAGTGACGGCCGGGCCTCCGCTCATGCCGGGATTGAGCGCGCCGGAGAAATGGATCCGATCGGTGTAGGTGTGATCGGTAAGACCGTTATAGGTGCCTTCGATGATGGTGAAGCCAAGGTCGAGCGGATTGCCCATCGAATAGAGCCGTTCGCCCTTGGCGAGCTTGTCCTCGAGCGCCGCCTGGTTGAAGGCAAAGAACGGCACGCCCTTCTTGTCGATACGGACCAGCGCAAGATCGTTCGGCAAATCGACGCGCAGCAGCGTCACTTTGCCCTGGCCGCCGTCGGCGGCGGTATATTCAAGCCGATAGGTGTCCGGCTCCAGCGCGGCCTGCGAGACGACGTGATAGTTGGTGATCGCCAGTCCGTCCGCAGAGACGAGGAAGCCGGAGCCGTTCGAGGTCTGGCGCCCAGCATCTGCGACCAAGGTGCGGATTTGCAGCAGGCGCGGCGGCGCGGCCGCGTAGATACGCTCGGCGACCGAACCTTCACCTTGTGCTGCCGACGCCGTGTCCGAAGCGCTCGCCGCGATCAGAAGCGACAATCCGATCGCACGCACAAGCGCGCCAACAAACAATCTTTGCAAGTCCCTGCCCCCGCGCAAATACACGCACGGCTGCATAGCCAAAGCACGGAGGGGTTGCAACATAATCCGGCTTCGTCCGAAGCACGCACGCGAGGCATCTCATCCCTGGGCGATCAAATCGACGGTGCCGGTCGCGAGCCGATAGATACCGCCGGCCACTCTGAGCTTGCCCTGCCCGACCGCGGCGTCGAGGATCGGCGCGGCTGACTTCAGCTTCGCGACATTGTCGATCACGTTCTGCCGGATCGCCTTGTCGAGAACGTCCCCGCCCTGCTGCATCGCAGCCTTTGCAGAGGGCGCGATCGCATCGACCAGCGAGGGAATGTGCCCCGGCGGCGGCTTGTCGTCCTTGAGAGCTTTCAGCGTCGCATCGACCGCGCCGCAAGCATCATGGCCGAGCACGAGGATCAGCGGCGCGCCCAGCACAGCGACCGCATATTCCATGCTGGCGATGGTCTCGGTGCCGGCAAAATTGCCGGCGACGCGGCAGACGAAGAGATCGCCGCGGCCGGTGTCGAAGGCATATTCCGGCGCGATGCGCGAGTCGGCGCAGCCCAGCACCGCCGCGAACGGGTTCTGCCCGCCGGCCAGCGCCTCGCGCTCATGCTTGAAATCGTGGCGGCGCGACACGCCGTCGACATAGCGCGCATTGCCCTCCATCAGCCGCTTCAGCGACGCGTCGGGCGACAGCACATTCTGCGGCTTCGGCGGCGGTTTGGTCTCCTTGGCGAAGGCCGCGCCGGCAAAGGCCAGCCCCACCGCGGAGACTGTCAAGTGGATGAGCGACCGCCGCGAAGGCCCGATGCGGACATCATCATGGACGCAGTTCTCGCACATGTTTGCTCCTCCCGGCCGAGCCGCCTTCGTCGATACAGCGGCAATCCTGCCGCGCATCTTAGTCGACGGCTTGCAACTCGGCGAGCTTTGTTCGCGCGGTCGCCTCGTCCAGCGGGACAAGCTCGGCCGGCCCGGGATTCGCTTCTCCCGCCGTCGCGACGGACACGACCGCAAGCCCGGCCAAGCCGCCGAGGATCGCTCCGCCCGTCGTGGCATCGTGCCTAGGGCTGCTCTTGATGAGGTAAAACTGCGTGCGGCCGGATTCCATCACGATCTCGCGCTTGGTGTCGCCGGGAAACAGCAGCTCGGTCACCAGCAATTCGTGACGGCCGGCCGGACGATCAGCATAGGCATAATTCCCGGCCAGAATCTTCCCGAGTGGGGCGCCATCGAGCTTCACCTCGCAGGCGCAGATCGCCATGCTCAGGCCCTGCCGCTTGTCCTGCAAGAAAACCACGCGCGACTGGCCCGCGCGCGGAGGACCGATCTTTTGTGACACGGAAGCAAAGTCGGTTCCGACCTGATCGCTGACACACCCCGCCAGCATGGCACCAACGGCAGACAACAGCACGCCCAGTCGCAGCATAACACCCCCAATTCATTCCCCGGGGACATGCTAGCCAAAATCAGCGCAGGGTTGCAACCGATCCGATATGACTACTTTGTAAAATCTGGAACGTGCATCCGCCACGCGGCTACAGCTGCTGCACGTCCACTACGCCAGCGACCGCCTTGATGGCGCCGGCGATCTGCGGCGAGACCTTGAAGCGGCCGGGCAGCTTCATCTCCACCTCGGTCTCGAGATCGAGCATGATCACCAGCGAGACCTCGCCGTCACCGTTGGAGCGCGGCGCGACGCCGGGACTGCCGATCTTTGGCGCGGCGCCGTTTGCGCCGGTCATCTCGGGTCCAGCCAGACGCTTGGCGATCGAGTCCAGCGGCTTGGTGTCGCGCACGAAGATGCGCAGGCCCTTCTGCGTCTTGGCAGCGGCGTCATCCAGCGGTTCGGCGTGCAGCACGCGGGCGCGGACGTCCTCGCCCTGGAGCTCGGCGCCGAGCTGGAGCAGCACGGCTGCGCCCGGCTCCAGCACGTCGCGATATTGCGCGAGCCCTTCCGAGAACAGCACCGCCTCAAAGTGACCCGTGGGATCAGAGAGCCCCATGATGCCCATCTTGTTGCCGGTCTTGGTGCGCCGTTCCATCCGCGACACCACGGTGGCCGCGACCTTGCCGGCGGTCGCGCCGGTCTTCACCGCGCGCGAGAATTCGGCCCATGACTGCACGCGCAGGCGCTTCAGCACGGTGGCGTAATCGTCGAGCGGATGGCCCGAGAGGAAGAAGCCGATCGCGTCATATTCGCGGCGCAGCCGCTCGGCCGGCAGCCACGGCTCGACCTGCGGCAGCATGATGGTCGGCGCGTCGGCCGCACCGCCGAACATGTCGTTCTGCCCGACGGTCGCAGCCTCATGGGAGCGCTGACAGGCCGCGAGCACCGCATCGGCGCCGGCGAAGACGCGTGCGCGGCTCGGCTCCAGCGTGTCGAACGCGCCGGCGGCCGCGAGACTCTCGATGATCCGCTTGTTGATCGCACGCGGATTGACCCGCGCGGCGAAGTCGGCAAGCGAGGTGAACAGGCCGTTCTTGGTCCGCTCCGCGATGATCTGCTCGACCGCCTGAATGCCGACGCCCTTCAGCGCTGCGAGCGCATAGTAGATGGTCTTGTCGCCGACCTCGAAGGTCGCGCCGGAACGATTGATGTTGGGCGGCTCGACCTTGATGCCGAGGCGCTGCGCCTCGGAACGAAACTCCGAGAGCTTGTCGGTGTTGTTGAGATCGAGCGTCATCGACGCCGCGATGAACTCCACCGGGTAATGCGCCTTCATATAGGCGGTGTGGTAGGACACCAGCGCATAGGCGGCCGCGTGGCTCTTGTTGAAGCCGTAGTCGGCGAACTTCGCCAGCAGTTCGAAGATGGTGTCGGCCTGCCCCTTCGGCACGCCGTTCTTGACCGCGCCCGCGACGAAGATCTCGCGCTGCTTCTCCATCTCGGCGCGGATCTTCTTGCCCATGGCACGGCGCAAGAGGTCGGCGTCGCCGAGCGAATAGCCCGACATCACCTGCGCGATCTGCATCACCTGTTCCTGGTAGATGATGACGCCGAACGTCTCCTTCAGGATCGGCTCGAGCACGGGATGCAGATATTCCGGCTCCTCGTCGCCGTGCTTGCGCAAGCAATAGGTCGGGATGTTCGCCATCGGGCCCGGGCGATAGAGCGCGACCAGCGCGATGATGTCCTCGAAACGGTCGGGGCGCATGTCGACCAGCGCGCGCCGCATGCCCTGGCTTTCAACCTGGAACACGCCGACCACCTCGCCCCGCGCCAGCATCTGGTAGCTTTCGGCATCGTCGATCGGCAGCGTGGCGAGATCGACATGGATGTCGCGCGGCTTGAGCAGCTTGATCGCGACGTCGAGCACGGTCAGCGTCTTCAAGCCGAGGAAGTCGAACTTCACGAGCCCGGCCGGCTCGACCCATTTCATGTTGAACTGGGTCACCGGCATGTCCGACTTGGGATCGCGGTACATCGGCACCAGTTCGCTCAGGGGGCGATCGCCGATGACGATGCCGGCCGCGTGCGTCGAGGCGTGGCGCGTCAGGCCTTCGAGGCGCTGCGCGATGTCGAAGGCGCGCGCCACCACGGGGTCTTCATCGCGGAAGGCCTGAAGCTTCGGCTCGCTCTCGATCGCAGCCGCCAGCGTCACCGGCGCGGCCGGATTCTGCGGCACGAGTTTCGTAAGCTTGTCGACCTGGCCATAGGGCATTTGCAGCACACGGCCGACGTCGCGCAGCACGCCGCGCGCTTGCAGCGTACCGAAGGTGATGATCTGGGCGACCTGATCGCGGCCGTAGCGCTCCTGGACGTACTTGATCACCTCGCCGCGGCGATCCTGGCAGAAGTCGATGTCGAAGTCCGGCATCGAGACGCGCTCGGGATTGAGGAAGCGCTCGAACAGCAGGCCGAACTTGATCGGGTCGAGATCGGTAATGGTCAACGCCCAGGCCACCAGCGAGCCTGCGCCGGAGCCGCGGCCCGGCCCGACCGGAATGCCTTGCGCCTTGGCCCATTTGATGAAGTCCGACACGATCAGGAAGTAGCCCGCGTACTTCATGCGCAAGATGACGTCGAGCTCGAACGCCAGGCGCTTGTTGTAGTCCTCTTCCATCGTGCCCTGCGACAGGCCGTGCACGCGCAGGCGGTTGGCGAGCCCCTCCTCCGCCTGACGCTTCAGCTCGGCCGCTTCGACCGCGGCGGCATCGGAGCTTGCGGCGGCGCCGACCGTGAAGAACGGCAGGATCGGCTTGCGCGTCATCGGGCGGAACGAGCAACGCTCGGCGATCTCCACCGTGGAGGCGAGCGCCTCCGGAATGTCGGCGAACAGCACCGCCATCTCGGCGCGCGTCTTGAAGCGGTGATCGGGCGTGAGCTGCTCGCGCTCGGTCTCCGCGATCAACCGGCCGCCGGCGATGCAGAGCAGCGCGTCATGCGCCTCGTAATCGTCGGCCGCGGCGAAATACGGCTCGTTGGTCGCAACCAGCGGCAGGCCCTTGGCATAGGCGATGTCAATCAGCCCGCTCTCGACGCGCCGTTCCTTGTCGATGTTGTGGCGCTGCAATTCGACATAGAGGCGATCGCCGAACAGGCTGGCGAGACGCTCGCAGCGCGTGGCCGCAAGCTCGGCGTAGCCGCCGGCCAGCGCGAGCGAGATCGGCCCGTCCGGGCCGCCCGTGAGCACGATCAGGCCATCGGTCTCGCCTTCGAGCCAGTCGAACTTGATGTGGGAGGCCTGGGTGTCGGGCGTGTCCAGGAACGCGCGCGAGTTCAGCCGCATCAGGCTGCGATAGCCGCGCTCCTCGGCGGCCAGCAGCACCACGCGCGACGGCAGCAGCGCGTTGCGCGCGTTCGGATCCTGGTCGCCGAAATCGATCGCGAGTTCGCAGCCGACGATCGGCTGGATGCCGGAGCCCGCCATCTTGTCGGAGAACTCCAGCGCACCGAACATGTTGTCGGTATCGGTCAGCGCTAAGGCCGGCTGGTGATCCTTCTTCGCAAGCTCGGCGAGCTTGGCGATCTTGATCGAGCCCTTGAGCAGCGAATAGGCCGAGTGAACGTGAAGGTGGACAAATCCGGCGCTCGGCATGGTCGCGTGACGGCCTCTGCAGATGGGTGGCGCGGTCGCCGGCACCAAGGGCGTCATGCACAGGCACGGCCGACTCGCCTCACAATGGTGGGGGCTCGCCGCGCCAGAGTCCACGCCGGAGCGGCCGATCGGCCAAATCGTCCCGCTTTTCCCCAAGGGGGACTAGACGCGGCACCAAAAGGCGCCCGCATCAGAGCTGCGGTAACACTTGGGCCCAGATCGCGATCATCCCGACGAACAGCGCGATCGAGGTCAGTGCAGCGGCTTCTTCCACGAAAATCCTGAACATGGCTTACTCCCTTGCTGGAACGTATGAAGAACATTGTTCTCATTTCGTTCTCGGGAGTCAAGCCAACTCAACCATCTCGCAATGAAATGGTTAACTCACTGAATTCAAACAATAAAAAAGCCCCGGCCAACGGCCGGGGCTTTCGACAATCGCTCCGAGGGAGCGATTAGTCTCAGTACTTCGCGATGATGGGGCCGCCGAACTTGTAGTTCAGGCGGACGAGACCCATGTCGACGTCCTGCTTGATGTGGTCGGTCTGAACGAACGCGCCGCCATTGGTCAGGTTCTGGTCGTTGCCGCCCAGGAAGATGTGGTTGTACTCGACGCCAACCGACCAGTTCGGGGCGAAGCCGTATTCGAGGCCCACGCCGACCGTGCCGCCCCAGCGGGTGTCGTCGGACGAAGCGACAAACGCGCCACCCGCGGTGCGGACGTCGAACTTGTTGCCGACCACGGCAGCACCGCCCTTGACGTAGACGAGGACGTTGTTCCAGGCGTAACCGACCTGACCGGTGATCAGACCGAACGAGTCGATCTTGGTGCGATTGCTGTTGCCGGTCAGCGCGCTGGTGTTGCTGCCCGAGAAGTCAGCCCAGTTGCCCTGGCCTTCCACGCCGAACACCCACTGCGCCGACTGCCAGCGATAGCCGACCTGGCCACCGACCGTGCCGCCGGTCGCATCGTGCGAACCTTCACGGCCGACGCCGGTCAGATCCCAGGTCGCGTGCGACGAACCGCCACCGCCGTTGATACCGATGTAGAAGCCGCTCCAGTCATAGACGGTGGCAATCATCGCAGGCGCCTTGGTGTAAGGCCGCGCCGCGAGATCAGCAGCCACCGCTGGCGCAGCCGCGCTGAGCGCGACGAGGCTGACAGCAGCAAGCAACAAATTCTTGTTCATTTGAATCCCGTTCCAGTTTCTTCAGTAGGCCCCCGGGCCGTGGCGCCGTCTTAGCAGCGATCGACGGAATTGCTGTAACCTCGACGCAACAGTTCAGTCGAAAGGCCCGCGCTTCATTAATGAAGATTTAGCAGAGCGTTCGGGAAACCCTTTGAAACAAGAGTTTTCAGCAGTTCCAATGTCTTCTGCGCGAAGTACACTGCGAGCGCGCGCAACAACGTCGCGCGCACAATCCTGTGATCGGAGAATCGATGATGCGCGCACTGTTTGCCCTCCCCATTGTCGCCACATTTTCGCTCGCGACCGCCACATTCGCGCTGGTGTCGAGCGCGAGCACGCCGGCGCGTGCGTTCGGCACGCATCATGCGTTCTGCCTGACAGGCGATGAATGGCCGGGACTGAGCAACTGCACCTTCGACACTTACGCGCAGTGTCAGGCCAGTTCATCGGGCCGTGCGCTGACCTGCATCGCGAATCCGTATTTCGGCGGGCAAAGCGACGATCCCTACGCGTACCAAAATCGCCCGCGCGCGCAGGCGCCGGGTTATTCCTGGTCGCGATAAGATGCGCCGCGCTTGCCTCACGCTTGCGCTGGGCACGCTTCTCGTGAGCGCACCTGCACATGCGCAGACCTACGATCCGAACTATCCGGTGTGCATGCAGATCTACGGCCCCGTCGGCTATCTCGACTGCCGCTACGCTTCACTCGAGCAGTGCAGATATCTCGCCGTCGGCCGCTCCGCGACGTGCCTCGATAACCCGTATTTTGTGCGGAAGCCGACAGCCCCTCGCCGATCGAGGCGCGGCGATTAGAGCGCGGGGTGTCGCGAGATAAACGGCGCGTCAACACGCTACCAAAAGTTGTGAACGCCCCGATCATTGTGTATCGTCAGCACCTGTTATTCACCGCGCGTGGTCCCCTCACTTCATGCTTGCCCGTATTTTGGTTCTCCTGGCCTCGCTGTCGATCCCCGGCGCATTGCATGCGGAAGGAACGGCGGCCGAGAAGGCTCCATTTGCGCACAGGCTGACGATCTATCTTGCCAAGGGGGCCCCTGACGCGTGCGGGCCGGGCTGCGACCGCTGGATCGCCATCGAGGGCGAGGTCGACCAGGACGCCGCGCCGCGGGTTCGCCGCTTCCTCGCCGGCGTCAAGGACACGCAGCGTCCTATCTATCTTCACTCGCCCGGCGGAAACGTGGAGCAGTCCTACGTCATCGGGCGGCTGCTGCGCAGTCGCAAGGCGGTCGCGCGCGTCGGCCGCACGATTGTGACGGCGTGCGCCGCGGGCACGCAGCAGGACGCCGCGTGCCTGAAGATCAAGAACGCAAGCGGCGAAGTCGAGGCCGAACTCACCACCCGCAACGCGATGTGCAACTCGGCCTGCGGCTACCTGTTTCTCGGGGCGACATCTCGCGAAGTGGCGCCTGACGCTGCGATGGCGGTCCATAATTCCAGGCTGATGCTCCTCATCCACGGGCATCCACCAGCGAAATTGCTCGCGGACGCCAGGCAGCGTCAGATCGAGACCTCCAATCGCGCGCGCACGACGTTCATGGCGGCGATGGGGATCAGCCACGAGCTTGATGATCTGATCCGGACAGTGAAGTTCGAGAACCCGCACACGCTGACGCGACCCGAGCTCTATCGGTTCGGAATCGATACGCGAAATTTGGCCGAAACGATGTGGACGCTGGAGAAGGGAGCGCGGCCCTCCATCAGCAAGTTCGCGATGATGAAGAAGGACAGCGGCTCCTCGTTCCGGGCGATGGAATGGCGTCTGTCCTGCGAAACCAGGGATCGCGTGCCGCTGAGATTCGCGGGCGAGATCGACGAGGCCACCGTCGGCAAAAGCACGATCCAGATGGCGGCGAGCGCCGACACGAACGCGGAAGCCGGAGGGTTTCCGGTACGCGTCGGCAAGTATGAGGTCTGGAGCGGCGCCGTCGGCTCCGACATGGTCAAGGCGATCCTGGCGTCGCGCTATCTCCAGGTCCGCGAAACCACGCCCTTGCCGGACGGACAGGCGGACACAACAAGATTCGACATCGAGATGACGAGCCTGGCGCCGGTGTGGACGCAGCTTGTGGCGTCGTGCGCGTCGGCGACAGCCGTCCCGAAGAGCCCGTCGCCGGCGCCCCCGTGGCCGACCGTCAGCGCAACGCCTCCGGCCGCGCCATCGCCGTAAGCGCAAGGGGCGTGGCGGGTTCAACCGATTGGCGCAACACTCCAAGATGGAGTGTGGATATGAAACGACGCCGTCAGTTCTTGGTCGCGCTCTCCATGATCTTGTCCATCGCGTCGCTGACCGTAAAACTCGCCGCCTTGGCACGCGGTGGAAACTCCTTGAAGCTCTCCAGGTATCTGGCAACGACGGCCTGCGCCGGAACCAGCAGGAACGAGCGACGTGCGAGCCAGTCGCCGTAATAGATGCTGGTCGTACTCCGCTCAAAGGGGTCGGCACGGAGATTGTACAGGTTCGGCATACGCAGCTTCGTAAACTGGCCTTGCCAAGGCCCAACGGGCACCTTGGGGTTCACCTCGTTGTTCTGCTCCATGAAGGCGATCTTCCAGTCTCGAACCCGGATGGCCATCAGGTCGCCGTCGTCGCTCCAATAGAGGAATTCCTGGCGGGGCGATTCTTTTGCGTCGCCCTTGAAATATGGCAACAGGTTCGTGCCATCGAGATAGACCTTGAAGGTCCTGCCGTTCATCGTGTGGCCCGTCCGGATCTTCTCAACCAGGTCGGGTTCGCCCGCAGCGGCGGCGAAAGTCGGGATGAAGTCTTCGTGTGCACACACGTCGTTGACGATCGTGCCCGGCTTGATCACACTTGGCCACCGGATCAGGCAAGGAACGCGGAAGGCGCCCTCCCAATTGGTGGCCTTTTCGCCTTTGAAGGGCGTTGCGCCGCCGTCGGGCCACGTGAAAACTTCGGCACCGTTGTCGGTCGTGTAGACGACGATGGTGTTGTCGGCGACGCCGAGGTCGTCAACGAGCTTCAGGAGTTCACCGACGTGCCCGTCGGTCTCCACCATGCCGTCAGGGTAGAGGCCGAGCCCGGTTTTGCCCTGAGAGGCCTGCTTCAAGTGCGTGAAGACGTGCATCCGCGTTGAATTGAAATAGCAGAACCAGGGTGTTCCAGCCTGTTGTTGACCGCCGATGAAGTCCTTGGCCGCCGCCAGGAACTCCGTGTCTACCGTCTCCATGCGCTTGGTATCTAACGGCCCGGTATTTTCGATGATCTGTTTGCCCACGCGACCAAAGGCAGGATCAACAGTCGGATCGTCGCGATCACTCGCCTTGCACTTGAGAACGCCGCACGGCCCGAACTTGCCGCGGAAGCGGGGGTCCTTTGGGTAATCCGCATTCTGTGGCTCCTCCTCGGCGTTCAGGTGATAGAGATTGCCAAAAAACTCGTCGAAGCCGTGCACCGTCGGCAGATGCTCGTTGCGGTCGCCCAGGTGGTTCTTGCCGAATTGGCCGGTGGCGTAGCCGAGCGATTTCATGACGTCGGCGACAGATGGATCGAGCGGATTAAGACCGAGTTCCGCGCCCGGCAAGCCAACCTTTGTCAGACCTGTTCGGATCGGCGACTGGCCGGTGATGAAGGCGGCGCGTCCCGCCGTGCAGCTCTGCTGACCGTACCAGTCGGTGAAGATCGCACCTTCCCTGCCGATCCGGTCGATGTTCGGCGTCCGATAGCCCATGATCCCCATGTTGTAGGCGCTGACGTTGAACCAGCCGATATCGTCGCCCATGATGAAGAGGATGTTCGGCTTCGTGGTCACTGGCGGTGTCGACGCGCCCTGCTTGGATTGCACGGGTGCTGCTTTCTGCGCCTGCGCCAATGCTTCGGAGGTCAAAACGGATGCGGCCACCAACGTTGAGGTGCCGAGCAACAGGCTGCGACGGTCAACCTTTGACGGCGAGTTTGATTGGCTTGGTGTCTTGTTGCTGCCGGTCATTGAGCGCACTCCCATATTGGTCTTGCTGGACGGCTAAGCCCTGGACGGCTGAGACGCATTAAAACCTATGGGTGCGACTTGCGCATATGCAGTTTGTGCCAGCTCGGACCTATTCCGACGTCCGCGGACCGGAAGGGGCCAGCCACTCATCCATCTGAGCAGCCGTCTCCGCTTGCCCAGCCTTCCTCAGAAGCTCGTCGCGGCGGATGCTGGGTGGCATTCCTTCAGCTTGCTTGCGCAAATTCCTCGCCTCCTTCTTCAGGCGATCTCCGAGCGTCGATGATTGCTTGATGCGGCTTCGCATGTGCTGCTCCCTCTATGGGCGGGAGCGCGACTGGCGTTCTCATCACCGGCAACTGCCACGAACCGGGCGGTGACGATTCATAACGCTCCAGGACCGGAACGGTTGCCGCTTCAAGGCGAATTAAGCCAACGTGATTTTCAGAACGAGGCCACTGAGGTGGGAGACAGGCCGCAGAAGGTAGCGCCTCGCCAAATGCAGCACGTCAAGGCCACACGCAAATCGGGACGCTGATATGCGGCCTGCCTCGCGTTGGGGGTCCGGTGTTGACGCGGACTGATCCGGGTTTAAGTAGGACAGACAAATCTTGCAGGGGTGGCGACGTTCGCTGGGCTGGTTCCCGTTGACGCCACCAATGCAGGACACATGACGACATCGCCCCAAGCGACCTCGCCCCGCGCGACCTCGACCGCGGCCTCAGCACCCCATCATCTCGGCATCGTCCTGTTCTCGCTCGCGATGGGCGGGTTTGCGATCGGAACCACCGAATTCGCATCCATGAGCTTGCTGCCGTTTTTCGCCGCCGACCTCAAGATCGACGAGCCGACCGCGGGATACGCGATCAGCGCCTATGCCCTCGGCGTGGTGCTGGGCGCACCTCTGATCGCCGTGCTCGGCGCGCGGTTCGCGCGGCGCACGCAGTTGCTGGCCCTGATGGCCGTGTTTGCACTCGGCAATGGGCTCACCGCGCTTGCGCCAGGCTTTGGCTGGATGATCGCGGCCCGCTTTCTCTCAGGCCTGCCGCATGGCGCCTATTTCGGCATCGCTGCACTGGTCGCAGCCTCGCTCGTTCCCAACGATCGTCGCTCACAGGCGGTGGGCCGCCTGATGCTGGGCTTGACCTCCGCCACGATCGTCGGTGTGCCCCTGGCCAATCTGGTTGGGCAGGCGGTCGGCTGGCGCGCGAGCTTCGGCCTCGTGTCGGTGCTGGCGTTGCTGACGATCCTGCTTTGCGCCCTGTTCGCGCCGCGCGACCAGGCCGGCAGGTCGGATCCGCTGCGAGAGCTTGGGGCGCTGAGAAGCGGACGCGTCTGGATCACGCTGGCGATCAGTGCCATCGGCTTCGGCGGCATGTTCGCCGTCTATACCTATCTTGCGACAACACTGATCGAGGTCACCAAGGTCAGTCCCGCGGTCATTCCCTTCTTCCTGGCCGTGTTCGGCATCGGCGCCACGCTCGGCAATCTGTTCGTGCCGCGTTTTGCGGACCGCGCGCTGATGCCGACAGCGGGCATCATCCTATTGTTTTCAGCCGGCGCGCTGCTGGTCTTTCCGCTTGCAGCCCACAATCCTTGGCTACTGGCGGCAGACGTCTTCGCAATCGGGGCCGGCGTCTCGCTCGGAGCCATCCTTCAGACACGGCTCATGGACGTCGCGGGAGACGCGCAGGCGCTCGCTGCCGCGCTCAACCATTCGGCGTTCAACACCGCCAATGCGCTCGGGCCTTTCCTCGGCGGCCTTGCCATCCGCGAGGGGCTGGGCTGGACGTCGACAGGTCCCGTCGGCGCTGCGCTCGCGCTTGCGGGTTTCCTGATTTGGATCGTCGCCTATCGGGACGCCCGATCGGATCGGGCTGACAACAGCTCTGGAAGCGACGCGGGGTCACCGCAGAACCCTCCCACACGGCCAGCGCCACCGCTGGCGCCGCACGGCCGAAGCCATTCGGATCGTCCCAAGGAACCGGTAACGTAGCGTCTCGGGACGAGCCACGAGATCGCGGTCCGCGTTGGCGCCAACACCGTACGTCCCTACTTGATTGCCTTCTGCATCACGCTATCGACGTAGACCGACTTGGCGTCGGTGTATGCCTCCCGATCTGCTCGATGTTCGGCGGCAAGTCGTCGTTTGATCCGTTCGTAGGTCCGCGCTTCCTCCGGATGCGCGCGCAAATAATCCCTGAAAGCGAGGCGCTGCCACATCTCTCCGTTGGGCTCTGTGACATGCACATGATGGGAACGCTTTGCGCCGAACGGCGGCATGCCCTTGACGAAGAACATTCGATCCTTCTTCGGATTGTCGGCCCAATAGACGTAATCAAGACTTTGAAGCGCGTCGACAAAGGTGGCTTGCGCGACAGCCAATGAACGGACCGCGATCAGGATATCTATGATGGGCTTGGCAGACAGGCCGGATATCGCAGTGCTTCCGAAATGCTCGAGTCCCACGATCAATGATGGATCGAGGACCTTGCGCAACCGCTCGGCCTCTTCGTCAAACAGGAGCGACCATCGGGGATCGTAATCGACGATCTCGACTTCATCCATGCCCTTGGCTCCATGACCGCCCGCCCAGACCCATACGACAAGCGGCGTTGATTTCTACCTAATTCTAGCACGGCCAAACTCGTTGGAATTGTTGAACCGGAATTCTCGTGCAGCACCGCACGAGCGGGCGCTGCCCGTTACCCGGGAAGCTGAGCCTCGATGGCGACCTTGTCGATGACCGACCAAACCGACGCGATCTTGGAGAGTCTGAACTCGTAGAAAACGTTCTCCGCAAACGAGAGCATGCGCCCGTTGACGCTCAGCCCGAGGAATTTCCCCTTTGGGGAGCATCTGAAGGCGAGGCGCGCGGCGACGAACGGGGGAGAGCCGAGCAGAAGCTGGATGTTGAAGCGGAGATCGGGGATGTCCTCGAAGTCCTGGACGAGCATGTCACGGTAGCCGGACAGCTTAAGCGGTCGGCCGTTATGCTCGACCTCGTCATCGACGTATTGCCCGAGTTCGTCCCAGTCCTGTCGGTTCAGGCAGTCGATGTAGGCGCGGTAGAGATCGGTAAGAGACGTAGACGCCAAAACGGAACTCTCCATGGATCGACCTTCCGCTTCCCCCCATTCTTGGCCCAAATCGTGCGGTGCGCAATTCTTGAATTTTGCACCTAAACCAAAGCAAGGCGAAGTACGTTAAGGGGACGGAAACGGACGTTACTGAGAACCGGAATCAAAAGCAGTTAGCGTCTGCTCGCCATAATGGACCACTGCATCACAACCGGCGCGTGGCATTAGCATGAGCAGGGCAAGACCAGCGCGTTGACGGGCGTTGATGCGATGCGTTGGATGTCCGACCGCCGAATGCCGAGGTCGGAAAGTTCGCGGTCGTGCAGTTGCGACAGCTCGGCAATGCACCGCTGACGCTCCCGAGCTACGCGGATCAAACTGAATAAGAAAGCGATACGTCCTGGCTCTCCATTGCGATACTCGCCCGATCCGGCGCGGCCTCCGGACTCACCTTAGCGGCGAGTGCGGAGCAGGCAGCATGATGGTGGTGTGCATCTCCTCGAGAAGAGAACCTCCCTTCGCGAGGAAGTCCTGCCACTCAGGCTCCTTCAACGCATTGGCTCGGGCTTCGGCGCGCGCATTCAAGCTGGGAAATGCCCAGATGTGACAGACCTCGCTCGGCCCTCCGTCGTCGGTATGCCAAAGTCCCACGATCTTCGAATGCCTTTCACGTCCTGGAAGGCCCGTGAGAAATGCATCGATCCACTGAGCGACCGCGCCGTCTTTGACGCGGTAGTTGCGAAGTTCGTAGACATTTCCATCCGACGCCGGCGGCACCGGGCCCACCGCCGCCTTGAGCAAGCGGACCTCCTGGCGGACAATCAGCGGAGAAACCAGCGGAGCGTATTCCGCGGCCCAGCGCTCATTGCTGGTCAGTTCTGCCTGTAGCTGTGCCCGTTCATTGGAATCGCGGTAGCTCCACAGCTGCTTGACCTGGTTCAGCGGACCGATGTCGGTCGACCAATATCCCTCGAGCTTGCCGAAAGCATCTCTGCGGATGTCTTGCTCTAAATTGCTCGCTGCCTTCAGCATGTCGCCGACCGTGCCGGGCTTCAGGGTGTATGTGCTCAATTCATACAGTCTCGTCGCAGCAGCCTTACCGGTTTCCTGCATCTTGTCGTCTCCCAAGGCCTGAGCTGGCGAGGCAGCGCCCGAAAGGGGCAACGCCTGGTCCGCTGTCGCGAGCGTCGATCATCCTTGCGTTTATGGCGCCGGCCGTCCGATAATTGAAATCGATAGGTCATATACGAGGTATCATTTTGATGGATATCAAGGGACATAACCTTCCCCTGCTCGTGTCGCTTCGGATCATGTTGGACGAAAAGAACATCACGCGCGCTGCCGCGCGTCTGGCGATCAGTCAGCCGGCCCTGTCGGCGCAGCTTGCGCGGCTGCGCGACATCTTCGGCGACGAGTTGCTGACACCTGCCGCATCGGGCAAGGGAATGGTCCTGACACCGCGCGGCGCGGAGCTTCGCGAGCCGCTACGGCTCGCCTTGCAGCATCTGGAAGACGTCCTCAGGAAGCCTGATGTCTTTGACCCCGCGAGCTCCGATCGCACCTTCAACATCTGCGCCAATGACAACGCCACCGCAATCGTCGGATCGCGCCTGATCTCGTTGATCCGTGGCGAGGGCTTTTCGCAGATCCGCCTCGCCTTTCGAGGCGTGGATTCTGCGAAACTCAGCGATCAACTGGAAAGCGGCGAAATCGACATCGCCCTGGTCTCCAGGAATGCCGTCCCCAACATCATGCCTCACCAGCCGTTGCTGGACGAGGAATTCATGATGGCTCAACGCAAGGATCATCCGCGCGGTCTGCGGCGGCCAACTGTCAGAGACTACGTCAAGCTCAGTCATCTGATCGTTTCGGGAGATGGCGGCGGATTTCACGGATTCGTCGACGATATTCTGGAGCAACAGGGCCTCAAACGACGCGTCAGCGTTTCAGTTCAACATTACAGCGTCGTGCCTCTGATCCTTCAGACCACCGACCTGGTCAGCACGTTACCGAAGAAATTTCTGATGAGGTACGCCGGCATGCTCACCGCATTGCCTCTGCCCTTCGAGACCCGACGGTTCAACCTCCACGCAACCTGGCATTCTCGATTTGACAAGGATCCTGGTCACCTCTGGCTCAGACAGCAACTTGGCCGCTGCGCGTAATCATAGGACCAGGGCCGAAGGCACCACAAGCCAGCGCGTCCCCGCCTTCACACCGGCGTATAAATCACGAGCTTCAGCCCGGGATCGTCGTTGGCCTGGAAGCTCGTGTGCTCGAAATGCAGCACGCCCTTGGTGGGATGGTTCATGGTCTTGCGGCCCGACGCCGTGCTGCGGATCTCGTGCGCCTCCCACCATTTGACGAATTCCGGACTGCCCTGCCGCAGCCGCGCCAGCAATTCCGCAAACGCCGGATCGCCCGCCCAGACGTCGTGGGTGGCGCGAAACATCGCCACCATGCCCTTGGCCACGTCGGCCCACCCGGCACCGTAGGATTTTCGCGTCTGCTTGTTGGTCATCATCAGGATCAGCGTGTTGCGATCTTCTTCCGGCAGCCGTCCGAACGCAAAAACCTCCTCTGCGGCAGCATTCCAGGCCAGCACGTCCCAGCGCCGCCCGGTGATGTAGGCCGGCTGATTCAGACTCTCGATCATGCGCCGGATGGGCGGCGGGACGATTTCGGGCGCGAATGGACGTCTGTCACCGTCGCGCGCGAGCGCCTTCAGATGCGCATGCTCGGTCTTCGTCAGACGTAGCGCGCGGGCCAGCGCGTCGACGGTGGTGACCGACGGGCTGACGGTGCGGCCCTGCTCGAGGCGGATGTACCAGTCGACCCCGATGCCGGCGAGCTGCGCCACCTCCTCGCGCCGGAGACCTGCGGTTCGTCGCCGCTGGCCTGCGGGAAGCCCGACGGTCTTCGGCGACAGCTTTTCGCGGCGCGACCTGAGGAAGTCACCGAATTCGACGCGGCGTGGGTCGGCCATGATGACTGCCTCGATGGAGGGTCCGGACAATACTAGGATAATACCAGGCCTTCCTAGCCCTGCAAAGGCGGCGCATATTGGTTTCACCCGACTTTGAGGTGAACATCATGAAAGCTGCCGTACTTAAATCCTTCGGATCGCCGCTGGTGATCGAGAATGCCCCGGAACCGGTGCTCGGCACCGGCGAGGTCATCGTCGACGTCGTCGCCACGCGCGTGCTGTCCTACATGAACGAGGTCTTCAGCGGCGAACGCAATTACGCGCTCGAACTGCCGATCATCCCGGGCCCGGGCGGCATCGGCCGGGTGCGCACGATTGGCCCGGACGCAACCAAGCTCGAAATCGGCGACTGGGTGTTCTGCGACCCGACGGTGCGGTCGCGCGACGACGCGGTCGCGCCCGATATCGCCCTGCAAGGTTTAACGGCCGCCGGTCCCGGCGGCATGCGCCTGCAACAGCATTTTCGCCACGGCTCGTTTGCCAAGCAGATGCGGGTGCCGACCGAGAACGTCAAGCGGCTCGGCCAGATCACATCCGAGGAGGCCACGCAATGGTGCGCGCTGGGGACGCTGCTGGTGCCCTATGGCGGCTTTCTCGCCGCCAACCTTCAGCCGGGCGAGACGGTGCTGGTGAGCGGCGCCACCGGCAATTTCGGCAGCGCGGCGGTGTCGGTCGCACTCGCGATGGGCGCGGCCTGCGTGGTGACGCCCGGCCGCAACGAAACAATCCTGGCCGATCTCGTTCGCCGCTTCGGCGCGCGGGTGAAGCCGGTCAAGCTCACCGGCAATGAGGACGACGACCGCGAGGCGATGAAGCGCGCGGCACCTGGCCCGATCGATTGCGTGTTCGACATCATGCCGCCCTCGGTCAGCACGGCGGTGGTGCGCGCGGCGATCATGACGGTGCGCGCTTACGGCCGGGTCGTGCTGATGGGCGGCGTCGGCATGGCCGGCGGCGCGGGCCTGGAGCTGCCCTACCCCTGGATCATGCGCAACTGCATCAGCATCCACGGCGTCTTCATGTACCCGCCGGATGCGGCGAACCGCCTGATCTCGCTGGTGCGATCCGGGTTGCTGCGGCTGGAGGAGTACGAGACGACGGCGTTCGATCTCGACCATGCCAATGACGCCGTGACGCACGCCGCGGCCAATGGCGGGCCATTCAAATTGACGGTGATCCGGCCGTAACCGGCCTGGCCGCTGCGGCGATGCGCCGTCGCAGCGGGTTTGCCTGATCTATCAGATGGCTGGAAGACGTCACCCCGATCGAAGCCGGCAACGGCCGGCTACTGTGCATGGGGTTGTTTTCGACTTTTTTAGTCGAGCTCGACCACTTGGCCGTTCGACAGCGACACGCGCCGGTCCATGCGGCCGGCGAGCTCCATGTTGTGGGTCGCGATCAGCATCGACACCTGCGTGGCCTTCACGAGCTGCATCAGGGCCTGGAACACGTGGTCCGCGGTGTGCGGATCGAGATTGCCGGTCGGCTCGTCCGCAAACAGCACCCGCGGTGCATTCGCCACCGCGCGCGCGATCGCAACGCGCTGCTGCTCACCGCCCGACAGCTCGGCGGGGCGATGGGTGATGCGGTCGCCGAGGCCGAGATAGCCGAGGATTTCCTTGGCGCGCTTGACGCTCTCGGATTTCTTCAGGCCGCGGATCATCTGCGGCATCATCACGTTCTCCAGCGCCGAGAACTCCGGCAGCAGCCGGTGCGACTGGTAGACGAAGCCGATATCGGTGCGGCGAAGCTGGGTGCGCTCGATGTCGGGCAGTTGCGAGGTCGGCGCGCCGTTGACGTAAACCTCTCCGGAATCGGGGGCTTCGAGCAGGCCCGCAATGTGCAGCAGCGTCGACTTGCCCGAGCCCGACGGCGCCACCAGCGCCACGGATTGTCCCGCCCACAGCGCGAGCTTGGCGTTGTCGAGGATCGTCAGCGCCGCCTCGCCCTGCAAGTACTGCCGCTTTATCTCGTGGAGATAAATGACCGGTACATCTTCCGCTCCATGCTGCTGCTCCATCACCCCCTCACTCATACCGCAGCGCTTCGACGGGATCGAGGCGCGCGGCGCGCCACGACGGATACAGCGTCGCAAGGAACGACAGCGTCAGCGCCATGACGACGACGGCCGTGGTCTCGCCGACATCGATCTCCGCGGGCAGTTTTGAGAGGAAGTAGAGCTCTGGCGAAAACAATTCGGTGCTGGTGAGCCAGGACAGAAACTGCCGGATCGATTCGATGTTGAGGCATATCACGAGGCCGACGACGAACCCGACCAGCGTGCCGACCACGCCGATCGAGGCCCCCGTGATCAGGAAGATCCGCATGATCGAGCCTTGCGAGGCGCCCATCGTGCGCAGGATCGCGATATCGCTGCCCTTGTCCTTCACCAGCATGATCAGGCCGGAGACGATGTTGAGCGCCGCGACCAGCACGATCATGGTCAGGATCAGGAACATCACGTTGCGCTCGACCTGGAGCGCATTGAAGAAGGTCGAGTTGCGCTGCCGCCAGTCGACCAGGAACACCGGGCGGCCGGCGGCCTCCGTCACCGACTTGCGAAACGAGTCGATCTTATCGGGATTGGTGGTGAACACCTCGATCGAGGTGACGTCGCTGCTGCGGTTGAAATAGGCCTGTGCTTCGGCCAGCGGCATGAAGACGAAGCCGAGATCGTACTCGGACATGCCGATCTCGAACACCGCGACGATCTTGTACGGTTTTATGCGCGGCGTGGTGCCCATCGGCGTCACCGCGCCCTTCGGCGCCACCAGCGTCACGCTGTCGCCGGCATGCAGCGACAACTGGTCGGCCAAGCGCCGGCCGATGGCGACACCCTGCCCGTCGTCAAAGCCCTCGAGCGAGCCCTGCTTGATGTTCTTGGCGATCGAGGTGAGGTTGTTGAGGTCGTCGGAGCGGATGCCGCGCACCAGCACGCCCGAGGCGTTCCAGGGCGAGGACGCCAGCGCCTGGCCGTCGACGACGGGGGCAGCCAACCGGATGCCCTGGACCTGACTGATGCGCTCGGCGACATCCTTCCAGTCGGTCAGCGGCGATTCCAGCGGCTGGACCAGGATATGGCCATTGAGGCCCAAAATCTTGTCGAGCAGCTCTTTGCGGAAGCCGTTCATGACGGCCATGACGATGATCAGGGTCGCCACGCCCAGCATGATGCCGAGGAAGGAGAACCCGGCGATGACCGAGATGAATCCCTCCTTGCGGCGCGCCCGCAAATAGCGCGCCGACAGCATCCACTCGAAGGGCGCAAAAGGCGCGGTCTGCACGGTTTCGGTCATGGTTTCATCCATCGCTTGATAATCCCATGATTCGGGGTCAATTGTGGCCGGATTGCCGGCCCATTATCGCGCGATGAACACTATTCAACCGACCAGGCGAGCAACCGCGTCCGCCGGGGACATTGTTTCGCGTGAGCCGTCGCTGCGCCGCTTGAGCTCGACCTTGCCGTCGGCCAGCCCCTTCGGTCCGATCATGATCTGCCAGGGGATGCCGATCAGGTCGGCGGCTGCGAACTTGGCGCCGGCGCGCTGGTCGGTGTCGTCGTAGAGCACGTCGACGCCTTTGGCGGAGAGCTCGGCATAGAGCTTCTCGGAGGCCGCATCGACCGCCGCGTCGCCCTGCTTGAGGTTGAGCACCACGGCGCGGAACGGCGCCACGGCTTCCGGCCATTTGATACCGGCATCGTCATGGCAAGCTTCGATGATGGCACCAAGCAGGCGCGAGACACCGACGCCATAGGAGCCACCATGGATCGGCACGTCGACGCCGTCGGGACCCGCCACCATCGCCTTCATGGGCTCGGAATATTTGGTGCCGAAATAGAATATCTGGCCGACCTCGATACCGCGGGTATTCAGCCGCTTGTCTTCCGGCACTTCCTGCTCAAACCGCGCGGCGTCATGGACGTCCTCGGTCGCAGCGTAGACCGAGGTCCATTGCTTGATGATCGGCGTCAGATCGCCATTGTAGTCGACATCCTCGCCCGGCACCGGCAGGTCGAGCACATCGCGATTGATGAACACGCCGGATTCGCCGGTCTCGGCGAGCACGATGAATTCGTGGCTGAGATCGCCGCCGATCGGGCCGGTCTCGGCGCGCATCGGGATCGCCTTCAGCCCCATCCGCGCAAACGTGCGCAAATAGGCGACGAACATCTTGTTATAGGCGACCCGCGCGGCTGCCTCGTTGAGATCGAAGGAATAGGCGTCCTTCATCAGGAACTCGCGGCCGCGCATCACGCCGAAGCGCGGACGCTGCTCGTCGCGGAATTTCCATTGGATGTGATAGAGATTGAGCGGCAGGTTCTTGTAGGACTTCACATAGGCGCGGAAGATCTCGGTGATCATTTCCTCGTTGGTCGGCCCGTACAGAAGCTCGCGCTTGTGGCGATCGGCGATGCGCAGCATCTCCGGGCCATAGGCGTCGTAGCGGCCGCTCTCGCGCCAGAGGTCGGCGAGCTGGAGCGTCGGCATCAGCAGCTCCAGCGCGCCGGAGCGGTCCTGCTCTTCGCGCACGATCTGCTCGATCTTCTTCAGCACGCGAAAGCCGAGCGGCAGCCAGGCGTAGATGCCGGCGGCTTCCTGCCGGATCATGCCTGCGCGCAGCATCAGCCGATGCGAGACGATCTCCGCCTCTTTCGGATTTTCCTTCAGGATGGGCAGAAAGAACCGCGACAACCGCATGGCAACACTCGAAGAATCAGCGACGGGTTGCAGTGAAACCGGATTGGGAGCGAAAACACAAGACCGGGAATGAGGAAAAGCCGCTAACGCGGCGGAATTCCTGTCATTTTTCCGTCGACTTCAGGTTCAGCTTGAACCGCGCGGACCTCAAGGCGCCGCGATCTCGAGCTCGTCCTCGAGCGTGATCTTCTCGAAGTCCGTCACCAGCGCATCGATCCGCACATGCCAGCGGCCGGCGAAGGGAAGCTCGACCTTGCGCACGTGCCAGTAGCCGTCCGATCCGAGCTCGGCGTCGCGCTCGATCGGCTCGATGCCGCGCTCCGGCAGGCTCAGCGTCAGCGTCGCCTCCTTGGCTTTCAGCGGCGTCGCCTCTCCCGTCATGAGCTGAAGCACGAAATCGTCGATGCCGGCCTTGCCCGGCGACACCAGCACCTGGAACATCGCCTTGTCGGTGTGAATGTGGATGGCCAGCGGCGTCTCCGGAACGATCGTTCGCGGCGGCGGTGTGAAGCGCCAGCCGGCAACGACGGCGAAGATGCCAAGCGCGGCCCCGCATTCGAACAGGATCGAACGTTTGAGCACGGACGCAGCCTTTTGATCCTTCGCCAGCGCAGGCGTCAGCCGGAAGCGGTTGAGTGCAGCAAGCCCCAGCAGGGACAAGACCAGCGCGAGCTTGAACGAGAGGATGAGGCCGTAACTGGTCTCGACCAGTGCCGACAGCTTTTCGAGCTGGATGATCGCAAGCAGCAGGCCGGTCAGCGCCAGCACCGCGACGACCGGCATGGCGATGCGCGAGAAGCGGTTCAGGACTGGCAATGTCGCCGCCGTCGGTCTCGACACCAATACTGTCAGCGGCGCCAGCGCGCCGATCCAGAAGGCGACGCCGAGGCCATGGAGGAAGATCGCCGGCCGCGTCAGCACCTCAGGCGGCGCCGTCGCGGCGTGCCCGGTCATGGCGAGCGACAGGCCGACGCCGGCGAACGCGACGACCGCAAGAGCGCGCGCGTACCACGCGCGGCCCAGCGCCATCAGCGCGAGCAGCATCGCGGCAATGGCAACCAGCAAGGCGGGGCCGGCGCTGGTCGCGAATGAGATTGTCCAGGGAGCCGCCGTCACGAGAGCCGCTGGTGGCAGACCGAGGAGATCGAGGCCCAACACGCCAAGAGAGGCAACAGCGCTCGGGAGGCCAGCAAGGAGCGCGATGCGCGGCACGGTCATGCCCGCCATCGACCACGCAATCCAGCGCGCGAAGAACACGCCGCCGACACCGACGAAGAGCCCGAGATAGAGACCGATCCGCGTGAGCCAGATCAGCGCATTCAGCCCGCCGTCCGCATTGGCCGGCGGTTTCGTGGCTGTCGGCGCGCCGACCGAAAAAATCACCGATCCCGCGACGGGATGACCATCCTGCGAGATCACCCGATAGCTCACAACCGCCGTGCCCTGCGGCAGGTCCGGTGGCATCGCGACCGAGATACTCTCGCCCGAAATGGCGACGCGCGCATCGTCGCGCACCCTGCCGGCGCCGTCGATCAACTGGATCGCGCCTGGCGTCACCGCTTCGTTGAAACGCAGATCGACTTCCTTCGGCGCGCTCTTTAAGAGGCTGCCGCTGGCAGGCTCAACCGCAATCAGCGCCGCATGCGCGAACGCGCCGGTCGAATAGCCGACCAACAACAGCAGTGTCGCGAGCGCAGCGATTAGGCGCATTACGGCTTGGGCAGCAACTTCACGCCCGGCGCCGGGGACTTATCTTCGTGCGAGTGCCCTGCCCCCTCCGCCGGGATTTCGATCCAGCGGCTGACGCCCTTCTCGCATTCCTGCACGACGGGGAAATACAGCGTCGTGTTCGGCTTCAAACTGTCGGTGAGAAAGCTGCTGAGGACGAACTCGTCGTAATTGTGGTCCGGCAGCTTGCCGCCGGACCAGACCACTTCCTTCGCTCCCGCGGACAGCTTGTTGCCGTGATAATCGTATTCACTGGTATATTGGCCCTCGACGACATCGACATTCCAGCCGGCCTTCGGCATCGGCTTCACCGCGATGACGCCTTCGGGGATCTGCACGCGGATCTTGACCGTGGGCGAGCCCGAACAGCCATGCGGGACGGCGAAGACGGCCTTGTAGGACGCGCCGACCGTGGCCTGCTTGCTTTCCAGATAGACGTGCGCCGCCGCAGGCGATGCGGCGAGCGCAGCCATCAGGATCAGCCAGGGTGTCTTCGACATGTTTGGTCTCCCGGGAGTTAGATCGGGCTCGTTACATTTTCATTCCCGAATGATCGGGCATTTTCTTCATCATCATGCTTCCACCACCGGCGGGCGCCTGGGCGCCGACGCCCTGGACGTCGAGAGACACGGCAACCTTGCCCGCCTTCTCGAACTCCAGCGTGACCGGCACCTTCTCGCCCTCCTTGAACGCGCCTTTCAGGTCCTGGAGCATCAGATGATAGCCGCCCGGGGCAAGCTTCACCGTCTTACCCGGTTCGATGACGAGGCCTTTGTCCAGTGGGCGCATCTTCATCACGCCATTGTCCGTCGTCATCTCGTGAACCTCGGCCTTACCCGCGATATCAGCGGAAACGCTGATGAGCTTGTCAGGCGCCGTGCCCTTGTTCTCGATGGTGAGGAAGCCGCCGGCGACCTTGGCGCCGCCCGGCGTCGCCCGGCTCCAAGCCTGGCTGATGACGAGGTCGCCGGCTTTGACATCCTCGGCGCGGACGGGAGCTGCGATCACCACAGCCGAGAGCGCAGCGAGCGCGACGATGCGAGAGAGTGTGTTCATGTCGTTTGCCTTTCTTGTCGCCGTTGAGACCGCCCCATCCGTCAGAACGTATACTTGCCGGCGAGAACGAAAGTCCGTCCCGGGAACGGATGGAACAGGAAGTACTGCTCGTTGAAGAGATTATCGATGCCGAAGTCGAACGCGAAATTCTTCGTCGCGTTGTAGTGGATCTTCAAGTCCACAACGAAAAAGTTATCGAACGCACCATAGACGTGCGGGATGATATCCGAGTTGTCCAGCGTCGAATACTGCTTGCCACTGTAGCGCGCCGCGACCGTATAGGCCCAGCTGTCGTTCGGCCGATAGGTCACGCCGAATTTAGCGCGCCAGTCGGGCACGAAGGGAACGCGCTTGCCGACGACACTGGTCGGACCCTTCCAGCTCGGATCGGAGATGATCCTGGAATCGACGTAGGTGACGCTGCCGAAGAGTTGCAGGCCGCTCACGAGCACATTGTCCTTGTCGGCCGACAATTCGACGCCCTGCATGCGAACGGCTGCAACGTTGCTGACCGCCGTCTGCACCGACTGCGCCCCGCCCGCATCGGTCACCGTGGTCGACTGCGAGATCAGCGCATTGTTGGTCCGTTCCCCGAACACGGTGAGCCGTATCCGCCCATCAACCCAGCGCCGCTCGAGATTGAGCTCGCCGTTGAAATCCTGCTCCGGTGACAAGAGCGGATTGGCCAGATAGGTAACGCCGCCGACACTGATGTTCTGATAGAGCTCGGTCACCGTCGGATAGCGGTAGGCCTCGCCGAAATTCGCAGTAACGTTCCAGTCCTTGTTGGGATCAAACGACAACGACGCCTTCGGCGAGAAATTGGTCGAGGACAGCCCCGGCTGCCACGTCGGCACGGCCGACGTGATGACGCCAGCACTGGTTGCCGTGGTGTTGAGGTTGAAACCCTCGACCGCCTGCCAGTTCTCCAGCCGTCCGCCGAGCGTCAGCTTGACGACCGGCGTGATCTTCCATGCGTCCTGTACCCAGAGCGCTTCGGTGCGCGTCTCGCCAACCCCGGTCGAATAGAGCTGGCCGTTGCCAGTCGAAGGCGCGTTGAACCAGACGGTCGAGGCATAGACCGGATTTTCCAGCCGGTAGCGGTCGCCGTGCACGCCAAAACTGATCTCGTGCGGCCCATCGATCCCGAATGGACGCCAGATGCCCTTTGCATCGGCGTTCTGCCAATTGGTGCCGTCCATCCGCGTCACCTTGCCGTTCAGGGAATAGCCGAGGCCCGGTGACGACGCGACCGTAAAGGGATTGACCAGGGTGTCCTGGAGATAGTTGTAGCTCGACGCCGACAGGTCAAAGTCGAACACGCCTTTGGTATCACTCTTGAGCGAGACAGCGTTGCTCACATGGAGCTGACCCCAGGTGTATTTGCTGCTGGCAAAACTGCTGACGCCGCCGAACGTGGGCAAGCCAGTCGCGGTTGATCTCAGATAGGTTTGCGGATCGGAGGTCTGATGATTGCTCCAGATACCGAACGAATACGTCGCCTGTACAAGCGGCGTGATGTCATAGGCGAGGCGCAGATTGCCCGAAGTCTGCTGCGAATGCGCCAGCACACCTGTGCCGACAACGTTTGCAACACCCCCTGTCTTGTTGAGTGCGGCAAAGCCGCCGGTCGTGCCAGCCGGGAACGTCGCGTTGGTGGTGTACGTCAGCGGTTGCTGAAAGCTATCGAGATAGTTCGCGCTGACGAGCCAGGACAGCTTGCCGTCGCGATTGCCCGCAGCGGCGCTGGTTTGGCTGGTCACGTAGGTGTCCTTGGTGCCGTATTGATTCCACGGCATCACCGAGACCGTCTCTTTGGCCACGGCAAATGGCTTGTCCGGCATCTTGGACGTGATTAGCAGCACGCCGCCAATCGAATTGCCGGGATAAGCCGCCGCGAACGGACCGTTGAGGAAATCGATCCGCCCGATCGCCTCGGGCGAGATCAGGTTCCATTTCGGTGAGGCGCCGGAGTTGTTGTTGCCGATCAGCGCCGAGATCAGGAGATCATCGTAATAGATCAGCGTGCGTGCGCTGGAATTCAGGCCCCAGCTTCGCGTCGCCAGCACGGCTTGGTTGTCGCCGTCGTTGCGCTTCCGCACGAACAGGCTTGGCATATATTTGACGGCGTCTTCGGAGTCCTTGAGGTTGATGGTCTCGTCGGCCTGTTTTGCCGTGATGCTGAAGGAACGCTGCGGCAATTGATAGCGCGCCACGGCCGCCGGCGGATCCAGCGACGCCCGGGCGCTGCCCGCACCCTGGTCATTGGTCGCGGCCACTGGGGCTGCCCGCTCGGCCACCCGCTTTGCCGACGACCGCGAGGCTCCAGCCGTTTGGGCCACAGGCTTGCGCGGCTTGGGCTTCACCGTCACGGGTGCATCGACGGTCACCGCCGGCAGCGCTCTCTCGCTGCTCTCTGCGAAAACGCCGCTCGACGAGGCGAGCAGCGCGGCCGGAACGGCAACGATGCTCACGCCGCGGCGGGCATGACGAGATAACATGGGGCATTCCTGACACCGGCAGTCATCGCCGGCCAATTGACAACAACAATCGCCGGCGGACGGACCGCGGCGACACCGAGGGTCGTCAGGAAAGCTGGGGAGGCCCGCGGGCCTGGGCGCTCGAGCCCTTATGGGGGGCGACGGCGGATGCATCCGCGTCGTGCCACACCACGCGTTCGGCGTGGCGGAAAGGAATGGAGAGTGCGGCCTGCGGCGGCGAATCGAACGACGCGTTGGCCTGCGCCAGGCAACACAGCGCGCACGCACCGGCATGCGCGGTCGGCGCGCCCGTCGGGTCGTTCGGAACGCCCTGCTCGCTCGCGCTGTGACAGATGACGGCGGCAGAAAGCGGATCGGTAACGGCTTGGCCGGCCGCCCAGCAGGCGGCAATCGGCGCCAGCACCTGCATCACCAGCGCGAGCAGGACAACGGGTAGGAATTTTTGCAGCTGTGCGCGCATCCGCCGAACCATTCGTTCGTCTGCTAACTAAACACCGCACCCGCCCCGAGTCGAGGTTACTTCGCCAGCCTTGTTGGGTTGGCGCAAATTTCTCGAAAACTGTGTTCGAACTGCCCGCCCGGCGGTCGGAATTCCGAAATTGAGGCAGCGGCATGATCCCGCCCATCCACAGATATCTTATACTTGTCATATACTTAGGGGACGAAGAGCCCGATCATTTCGTTAACTGCTCTAATTTTGAACAATCGTTGCCGAAAATGATGACAAGTGAGAAAAGTTGATCTAGCATCACTCTTGCTCAGGCTAGCCGCGAGGCCAAAGTCTGGTGGTCCAAGTCTCGGGAGGAGCCCCTGGCGCGCAAAACGCAGCGTCGCCCCGCCAATCAAGATCAAATCTTAGAATCGGGGATAATAGGGTCGACACAATTTTTGAGCGGGGCTAGGGCCCCGCTCTTTTTTTGTCTGCGTGGCTGATGCGCCGATGAATGCTTCTCCCAATCGAATCGAACAGTCTTTCGAGCTTGCGGCGGTGCGCTGCGCGGATCTCACGCCGCTCGTCTACCAACGCCTGTTCAAGGAGCATCCGGAAACGCAACGATGTTCCGCTCGCAAGGCAGCGAGCTCGTGAAGGGATCGATGCTCGCGCTGACGATCGAGGCGATCCTCGACTTCGCGGGCGCGCGCAGCGGACATTTCCGGCTGATCGCCTGCGAAGTGTCGTCACACGATGCCTATGGCACGCCGCGCGAGCTGTTCATCGCCTTCTTTGCCGTCGTTAGGGATACGCTGCGCGACTTGCTCGGCGATGAATGGTCGCCGGAGATCGCGCAGGCCTGGGACACTTTGCTCGTCGAGATCGACGCCTTCGCTGGCAGCGCAGCGTAACGCTTTGCGCTGCACCAAGACGACGCGGCGAAACCCAACGCGATTGCAGATTGGGTGGCGTGAACTCCTCGATTGTGAGACACTTTCGGACATCGGTCGCGCAATCAATGACGCGCCGACGAAAAATGATATGGGAGCGAGCGATGTCCGGGACGAAAGATTTCTCGACGACGAGGCGCGATCTTCTTCAGGCGGCAGCGACCGCCGGCGCCGCAACTGCCATCCTCGGCAGCATGGGCATAAACCCCGCACTTGCGGCCGAAGTCGGACGATCCGAGAAGCCGCTGAAGGCGGCGTTCTCCAACGCAGGCCTTCAGGCCACCTGGTGCGCGCAGGGCAAGCAGGCCGCGGAGTTCTGGGGCAAGCTGTTCAATGTCGAGGTCACCTGGTTCGATGGCCAGCTTGACGCGGTGAAGCAGCGCGCCGCGATCGACAACATGGCCTCGCAGAAATGGGATTTCGTCGCGATCCAGGCGTTCGGCATCGGCACCCTCACCCAGCCCGTGCAGAAGATGATCGATGCCGGCACGCCGGTGATCGATATGGACACGCTGATTGCGCCGCTCGACCAGATCAACGTCCACTCCTTCCTCGCGCCCGATAACGAATTCATGGGCGCCTCGGTGACGCAGGCGCTGTGCAACGCGATGGGCGGCAAGGGCAAGATCATCATGACGCAAGGAGCCCTCGGCCACACCGGTGCACAAGGCCGCGCGAAGGGCTTCAACAACGTCGTCAAGCAATTCCCCGCAATCGAGGTGCTCGACACCCAGCCGGCCGACTGGGACGTCTCCAAGACCGCGCGCCTCTGGGAAACCTATCTCACCAAATATCCGCAGATCGACGCGGCGTTCTTCCACAATGACGACATGGCGCTGGCCGCCGCCAACATCATGAAGGCGCACAACCGCACCAACATCCTGATCGGTGGCGTCGACGCCATGCCGCCGGCGATCCAGGCGGTAAGCGAAGGCCGGATGTTCGCGACCGTGCGCAATCCGTCCTGCCGTATCCATGGCGGCGCCATCATCGCGGGCGTGGCGGCGGTGGCCGGTGGCGAGAAGAGCGGACAGGGCATTCCCAAGAACGTCATCACCGACGGCCCTGTCGTGACCAAGGCCAATGCCGCCGGCATGCAGTGGATGCAGGATCACTTCCTGATCTGAACTGACATGTTCGAGGGTCGTTCGCCCATCCTGGAACTCCAGGCCATCACCAAGAGCTTCGGCGGTGTCGAAGCACTTCGTGGTGTCGACTTCGCGCTTCATCCCGGCGAGATCCATGGTCTCGTCGGCGAGAACGGCGCTGGAAAAAGCACGCTGATGAAGATCATCGCCGGCGTGCACACCGAATTCTCCGGCCGCTTCCTGATCGACGGGCAAGAGACGCATTTCCGCTCGGCCCGCGATGCGCACGCGGCCGGCATCGCCATGGTGCATCAGGAGCTCAGCGTCGCGCCTGACCTCACGGTCGCGGAGAACGTGTTCCTGGGCAATCAGCCGACGAACCGGCTTGGCCTCGTGCAATGGCGGCGCATGGCGCGCGAAGCCGGCGAGCAGCTCGCCCGCTTCGGCATCGACGTCGATCCGATGAGCCGGCTCGGCGACCTCCCGATCGGGCTCCAGCAGCTGATCGAGATCGCGCGGGTGCTGTTCTCCGGCGCGCGCATCGTGATCCTGGACGAGCCGACCTCCGCCCTCTCCCCGCCCGAGGTCGAGCGGCTCTTCTCCACGCTCCGACGCTTGCGCGAGGAAGGCACCGGCATCGTTTTCATCTCGCATTTCATCGAGGACATCCTGCGTGTCTCCGATACGGTCACCGTGTTCCGCAACGGGCGGAAGGTCGCTGAGACTGCGGCCTCAGCCACAACCAAGGGCGCGCTGATCGAGGCGATGATCGGCCGCGGCGGCGAAGCGCTCGAGCACAGCTATAGCGACGATTTGATGCTGCCGCGGCCTAGCGACAGTTCGGTGGTGCTGAAGGTCGACCAGCTTTCGCTGGCGCGCAGCCTGAAGGATATCTCCTTCGAGGCCCGCGCCGGCGAGGTGCTCGGCATCTACGGTTTCATGGGCTGCGGCCAGCAGGAATTGTCGCGCATCCTCTTCGGCAAGCTGAGGCCGGACGGTGGGACGCTGGTGGTCGAGGGCAAACCCAAGACCTTTGCAAGCACGGCCGCCGCGCGCCGCGCGGGCGTGGCGCTGGTGCCGGAGAGCCGGCGCGCGATGCTGTTCCACCAGGAGCCCGTCTACAAGAACATCTCGATCAGCATTCTCGACCGCATCTCGGCGCTGCTGCTCAAGCCGACGCAGGAGCGCGACATCGCCAAACGCCAAGTCGAGCAGTTACAGATCAGACCGCCCGTGGTCGGCCTCGACCTCGGCATGCTCTCCGGCGGCAACCAGCAGAAGGTCGCGCTGGCAAAGTGGCTGACCTATCCGCCGAAGCTCTTGGTGCTGTGCGAGCCGACCCGCGGCATGGATGTCGGCGCCAAGAACGACGTCATCAACATCATCCGCGACCTCCGCGCCAAAGGACTTGCCATCATCGTGCTGTCGACCGAGCCGGAAACGGTGCTGTCGCTGGCCGACCGCATCCTCGTGCTCAAGCGCGGCGCATTGGTGCGCGAATTTGCGAACGAGCCGGTCAGCAAGGACCGCCTGCTGGAGGCGGCGTGACGGAGAAGCCAATGGCAAGCAGTGAGACGGTTCCAGCGGCGGCTCGGCGGGCGCGCGGTCTGGCGCCCTTCCTGCGCTCGCAGATGCGCAACATCGCGCCGTTCCTGACGCTGATCATCCTGTCGGCTTTCTTCGCCCTCTCCAGCCCGTCCTTCGCGACACTGGACAATCTCGGCAACATCCTCACGCAGGTGTCGGTGACCGGCATCATCGCAGTCGGCCTCACCTTCGTGATCCTCTGCGCGGAGATCGACCTCTCGATCGCCAGCATCGCCAACGTCACCGGCATCGCGGTCGCCTATTTCACGCTCCAGGAATCCTACGTCAACATTCCCAACATCCCCCTCCCCGGCGCTGCCGCGATCCTGCTCGCCATTCTGCTCTGCGCAGCTCTCGGCCTCGTCAACGCGCTGGGGCTGACCGTGATCGGCATCCCCTCCTTCATCATGACGCTCGCCATGATGCAGATCGCCGCCGGCATCTCGGCGCTGCTGGTGCGCGGGCAGATCGCCTACAAGGTGCCCGGCCTGATCACCACGCTCGGCTCGGGCTCGATCGGCGGCATTCCCTGGATCGTCATCGTCGCGGCCATCATGCTGCTCGGCGGCCATCTGGTGCTGACCTACACGCGCTTCGGCCGCTACGTCTACATGGTCGGGGGCAATCGAGAGGCGGCCGAATATTCCGGCCTCAACGTCAAGCTCATCCTCGGCGCGGTGATGGTGATCTCGGCGGTGTGCTCCGGCATCGGCGGCATGCTTGGAGTAGCCCATTTCGGCAGCGCCCAGCAGAACGAGTTCGACACCTATTTGCTCGACTCCATCGCCGCCGTCGTGGTCGGCGGCACCAGCCTGTTCGGCGGCCGCGGCGGCATCGGCAACACCATCGTCGGGCTCTTCGTCCTCGGCGTCCTCAACAACGGCCTCGACCACGTCAATATCGACAGCTTCCTGAAGATCCTGATCCGCGGCGTCATCCTGCTGGCGGCGCTGATCATCAACGTCTACGCGCAGCGGCTGAGGGAGAAAGCGGCGGAGTAAAGTGCCTCCCCGCAAAAAGCGCGAAAACAACCCCATGCACAGTACAAATCATTGGGGAATTTCGCCCGGAATGGCTTGAGCGCCCTGCCACCGAACGTTTGACTCGTCGGGCAAAACACCGGCACAATCCCATCATCGCACCGCCCAACTAACACATCATGTCATGTGCTATACACCAGTCCGGGCCATTTTCGGGTGCTGGTTTTCCCTGTATCTTCGTTGTTTGCCATCGATAGCCGCGACCGAGCATGCACTGTTTGAATGCAGCGGTATCCGCGAGGCCTCGAATGTCACCTGTCTGGCTATAGCAAAAATCGAGAGCGGCTTGTGAGACAGCGGCACTGCGCGGGTGCCCGTGCGGCCTAATGAGATCCCGGTAAACCTCATTTACAACCTGGCCGGCGCGCACATCAACGCAGCTTACAAGCAAAAGGACTAAAATAATCATTGCCCGTTGCATGGCTCGCAACCTTTGCCTTTTTGAATGGCCTCAATAGTTGGTCACGTTCAGCGTCGCACCGGTTCGAAGCTGTCAATGACAAACTGGAAAGCCTAAGCGTAACAGGCAATATTCCGAACCGCACCGCATGTCGCCTTCTGGCCCATCGCTTCCGTATTAGATCGCTGTGCACTGCGGCTTATAGGGCGCATGTCGCGACCTTACGTTGGCAGGATCATTCGTTGATCTAGGTCAACATCCGCGATCCCGCGCCTCTCAGCAATGTTTCAACCACGGCTGAAGCGGCTCCCATTATCAGCCGCGGCTCAGAGGAGGTTCGCCATGCATCCGAGGAAGCGTCTTTCGATCACGTCAGCGACAGTTGCCGGGATTGCCGCCAGCGTCCTGTTGGGGCTGACAGGTCTCACGCTCAATCCAACGCCAGCCGAGGCGGTCGTGTATTGCCAGTACGTTGAATATCCGGTCGGTTGCGTTGCCCGAGCAGGCGTCGTGCTTAGGCCTCGTCCCGTGGCGCGCGCTGCGGTCCGTCATAACGCCGGTGGCAATGCAAATGGTGGCGTTAATCGCGTTGGGGTGCGGCGGTGAGGCACGTGCATGTGGGCTTGGTTCTCCAGACCGGGCGCCCTTATGCTGAGGCCTAGGCTCCGCGCCAGACGCGCAGCACGCCTTCGCGAAAGCCGCCGACGAAATGATCAGATGCGTCCGCTGGTAAAATTTGGCTGAGATCATCGAACGAGCCGCTCACCATGGTCGCAAGCTCATGTGCCGAAGCATGCTCCGCCCATCGACGCCCCAACTCCAAACCACGATTCCGATCTTCCTCTGCGTCCATCGTCTTGGCTATCCCACGCGTTAACCGGCGCCGACGAAGTTGCTGACCGCGTCGGGGCCTTCGACGTTCTCGCCAATCTTTGGACGCTTGGGGGCTGGAAAGATCAGCAAAGCGCATCCAGACAAGCACAACCGCAGTGTCTGGCTAGTGTACTTTGTGCCAATGCCGGTGCGACCGCAGGCGTGGAAGTTAGGTGAGGACGGCAAACGACTTGAATGCGAAAATGGTGGTCCCGAAGCGGGGACGGCATCCGTCAATGCTACTGGCTACCTCCAAGTACACGCCCCAGTCGTTCGAGTTCAAGTGTTACGCAAAATAGCGCGAACAGCGATGCCACGAGTTGCAGCCCGCGACGGAACATGAGCCAAAGATCGGCGCCTTGATTGATCTCCGGCAAATGTCTGAAGAACACGACGCCGAACAGTGAGCCACCGAAGATAAAGGCAAGACGCCCCAGAAATAGAAACAGGTGACTTAAGACCGGACTCGAGCGCTGAGGGGGAAGCGGAACGCATCGCAAGCGATACCAATAGGCGACCTGCATCGCAATGATCATGACGGGCGCAACAAAATTGTGGGACCGTTCGAACGGCAGCTGCTCACCAGGATAGGTCATCAAGTGCCTGAATTCGGGCAGACCGTCCAAGATTATAAAGAGCGCTCCCGTCAGTTGAATCAATAGAAGAACCAAATAGACGGCTCTCGATTTCAAGTTCGTCATGCCGAACACCCGTCAAAGCCCATGCTAGTAGGCTCGCCTCCGACCATTTTGTTTATTCGAGAGTGAGGACACCACAAAAGAGTAAGCGCCTCAGAAGCTCTTGAACGATGATCCAGATCAAAGCCTAGCCTCCAGCGGTCACCAACGATACCGGCATGGCATTCGATCCACGGCAGCTTTGGCAGATTACCATCCTCGAAGTGGTGGGGATCGTCACGGTTGCCGTCAGTGCGGTTACAGTCGCTGGCGTCCTATATTCGGTCTGGTAGCGGGCGCCGTGTTGTGCCGGTACGGCAAAGCCACATAGCTGCTTCGCGGCTTGCCCTGAGTACGTCGACTCCCCTGCAATGGTGATGATCATCGCATCGCCACCGGTCATCATCGGATGACTGGATGCGCGCAAGGAGACAACGTGCCTACCGCTGAAGAATGACGTGCCTACGCCGCCGAGTACAAACTACGTGCCGCTGATCCGAGGAATTCACCCCGCCGAGCGACCGTGCTGACGAATATCTCACGGAGCTGGGCGGCCCTCTCGAGCCAGCTCGAGAACCTTGCAGACATCGTGAAGGCGGAAGAAATGTGAGATCGCGCAGCTCAACAGTGGGGCACTGTTCTGTCCGGTAACGAACATTAGTGCGCAACTTTGCCGGATTCCGCTAACTGTTGCGGTCAAGCTGGCGCAAACTGCATAGCCACCTTGGGGCACGGCCAGTTACGATTGCCCATGTGGCGGGAAGTGGCATTTCGTATCGCGGTCATTGTGATTGGCATGTTGCCGGTCGCGCTGCTCACCTTCGCACTCTTGAAGATGTGATCCGCAACATTCATTGATCCAGCGCAACGCGCACGGCGGCGGTCGAGCGCCTCTCTCTTGTTGTAGGGAAGCGCGCCATGACCCGCCGTCAGCTCTGGATTTACCAATCACTGGTCTGGGCGTCAGCCGCGCTTGGCATTGCGGCGATCGCATCCATGATGTGGTGATGCCGCGGCACGATCTGAGGATCACAGCAGCCTATGGTGTCCCCTCGTGGCCCATCAGCGAAGCAGCGGCGCACCTCGTTAGGGTCCGCTCAGTGAGGCACGGCGGACTAGATTTGCTCAGGTTGAGGCCAGGCTTTCTCAAACGCGCGCTCGCCACAGCGTAGCCGCAAGCAGTATGTAGGCAGCACAAGTCCACAGCGACTGCCAATTGTCCGGGCCCTCGCTCAGCGCCGCATAGATCGCTGCCACCAGGAATACGCCGGCAAATATCGCTTCCGCCATGGGGCGGTTTCCTTTCTTGGGGCGATTGAGCTGCGCCATAGCCGCAAACGGGACTGCCGCCATAGTGAGGGCCGCAAAAGGAAAATCCTTTTCGCGCGGGTCAAACATAAAGCCCAGCGCGGTCTCCGTGCCGATCACGATGGTGACGATCAAGATCAATCCGTGCGTGATCGCCAGCTCCGATGGTGTCCGGTAGTCCTTCGGACCCAGCAATTCCAGAAATGTGGGCGGTGCGCGCCCGGACATCAGGGCGTTGGCGCCGAACAGCGGCGAGGCAGTTGCCGCCACCAGAAGTGCGCCCCACAGAAGCCAGCTGCCCGCGTCATAGCTCTCATAGAACATCTTTTGAGCGGCCAGCCCAAACAGGACGCCGGCGGTGGTTGCCGATATTGCGACCGCAAACCATGAGACGAGCCGGGGC
Source organism: Bradyrhizobium sp. LTSP849 (assembly GCF_000938255.1). GTDB lineage: Bacteria > Pseudomonadota > Alphaproteobacteria > Rhizobiales > Xanthobacteraceae > Bradyrhizobium. The sequence continues at coordinate 257,701 of NZ_JYMR01000053.1, forward strand.
TGCGAGGGCTTCCGGCTCGAGGTCAGCCATGCAGTGCCGAACACCAGGATCGCCAGCGCCATTCCACTGCTCATTTGCAGTTTCCAGAGCGGATAATTGCTGACGGGGATGCCGGGCGGATATTTCAGCGTGCGCTGCGCGGAATCGAATAAGCCCCACGATCCGCCGACGGTGCCCTCGAACTCATGCTTCCATAATTCATCATACGCCTCGAACAGGTTGACGCGGAAATTCTCGCGCCGGGCAAGATCGAGGACCTCCGAGATCACTCGCGCCTGATTGGTGCGCGACGGTAGCGCCGAAGCGCGCATCCGCCCTTCGCTCGGCCAACCTGTTTCTCCAATCAGGATTTCCTTGCCGGGAAACGCCGACGCCACCTGCTTTCGGACGGCGTCGACATGAGCAGCGGCAGATTTCGCCGGGACCGGGACATTTTCCCAATATGGCAGGATATGAACGGTGACGAAATCGACGGCGTCATCAAGTTCCCGATAGCGCAGCCAGTACTCCCAGACGTCGGAATAGGTGACGGGGACCGGCACTTGTGCCTTGACCGAGCGGATCAAGGCAGCAAGGTCGGACGGCGTCATCGTCCGATGCAACAGAACCTCATTGCCGACCACGAGTGCGGTGATGGTTTCCGGATATTGCCGGGCGAGGCGTATGCCCGTGGATATCTGCGTCGCGTTCTTCTGTCGGTCCCTATCGAGCCAAATTCCCTGAATGACTTTCAACCCCACCTTGGACGCAAGTTCGGGGATCTGATCGAGACCAAGATCAGTCGCATAGGTACGGATACAGTCGGTTATTTTGGCAAGCTGAGCGAGATCTTCCGCGATCTGGTCCCGCGGCACTGGTGTCGGCGACTCCGACGTTTGGTTGTTGCGGAAGGGCGCGTAGGAGATGCATTGCAGTTTGGCATTCGGATCGATCGGTGCGCGCGCCAAGTTGATCGGTGTGGCCAGCCACCACCACACCGCGGCGATCGCACCTATGGATATGATGAGAAGCACCAGAGGCGTGCGAAGCGAAATAGTTCGACCCTCCAACGTAGAGATCGTCGGTCAACCGGCATGCTGTCGTGACCAGACAACAACAGACATCATCGTCCGCCGGTACCTACTTGACCTGTGATAGCTGCCAACGCCGCCTGCCCCACAATCTCGTCAGCGCGCCAACACCTCACCGCATGTCCGTCGGGGCGGGTTTCAAGTGACGGACCGGGCTCGCGACGACACTTGTCCTCAGCGTAACGGCAGCGCGGGCTGAACGCACATCCGTTCGGCGGATTGAGCGGATTGGGAAGATCGCCGCCGGTCGTCGCCAACGGGGCATGGTGCAGCGGATCGGGGATGGCGGCAATCAGCGCCTGCGTATAGGGATGCGCCGGCCGTTCAAAAATCTCGCGCCAGTCGCCATTCTCGACGATGCGGCCGAGATACATCACGGCGACCCTGTCGCTCATATGCTCGACGACGCCGAGATCGTGGCTGATCATGATGTAGGAGAGACCGAGCGTATCCTTCAATTCCAGCAGCAGATTGATGATCTGGGCGCGGATCGAGACATCGAGTGCCGAGACGGGCTCGTCGCAGATGACGATTTTGGGGTTGAGGATCAGGGCGCGCGCGATGCCGATGCGCTGGCGCTGGCCGCCCGAGAATTCATGCGGGTAGAGGTTGGCCTGTTCGGGCCGCAGGCCCACATGCCGCAGCATCGTCGCAACGCGGTCCTCGATCTCGCTTTTCGCGGTCACTCCGTGCACACGCAACGGATCTTCAAGCGTGCGACGGACGGTCTGGCGCGGATTGAGCGAGGCATAGGGATCCTGGAACACCATCTGCACGGTGCGGGCCAGAGACCTCCGATCGCCGGATTGCCTGCTCGTCACGACCTGCCCGTCCAGCACGATGCGGCCGCGCGTCGGCGTCAGGAGACCAAGGATCGAAAGTGCCACCGTCGACTTGCCGGAGCCGGACTCGCCAACGAGACCGAGGCATTCGCCGCGCTTCAGCTTGAGATCGACGCCATCGACCGCCCGCAACACCCGCTGGCCGCGCCCCAGCAAACCGCCGCCCAGCGGAAAATGGACCGCGAGATCCTCGACACTGAGAATGAGATCGTCGTCCGGCTTCCCGTCACCCGACCTGTCTTGCGGCTCATGCATGGTGGTGACACCTCACCAGACCGCCAGCCTCCAGAAAATCGGCCGTCGGCGCGACGGTCCTGCAAATGTCAGTCGCCTGCGTGCAGCGCGGATTGAACCGGCAGCCATCGGGGAAATTCGTAATGGCCGGGACGACGCCCGCGATCTCCTTGAGCCGGTTGCGGCCAAGCGCTGCGCGGCTGCCCAGCCGCGGCAGCGAGGCGACTAGGCCCTGCGTATAGGGGTGCGAGGGCGCCCGAAAAATATCGGCCGAGCCGCGCTCCTCGACGATGCGGCCGGCATACATCACGGCAACGCGGCGGCAGACATTGGCGACCAGGCCGAGATCATGGCTGATCATCAGGATCGCAGTTCCCCGCTCGGCGCATAGATTTCGCATCAGCTCGATGATTTCCGCTTGCACGGTGACATCGAGCGCGGTTGTCGGCTCGTCGGCGATCAGAAGGTCCGGGCCACATGCGAGTGCAATGGCGATCATCACGCGTTGACGCATGCCGCCCGAAAGCTGGTGCGGGTAATCCTTCACCCGTCGCTCGGGTGCGGAGACGCGAACGCTCGCCAGCGCCTCGACCGCCAGTTGATTGGCTTCCCGCCAGCTCTTTCCCTTGTGCAGCACGAACATCTCGGCGATCTGCCGGCCGACGGGCGAGACCGGGTTCAGCGCCGTCATCGGCTCCTGGAAGATCATGGCGATGCGATTGCCGCGCAGCGCACGTTGTTCGGCCGCCGAAAGTCCCTGGATCTCACGGCCATCAAATCGGATGGCGCCGGCGCCAATCGAGAGCGGCTGGCGCAACAGGCCGATCAAGGCGAGGGCCGAAATGCTCTTGCCGCAGCCGGATTCGCCGACAAGGCCGAACGTTTCGCCGCGATCGATGCGGAATGAAACGCCCTCCGCGGCGGGAACCTTGCCCGATCCGTTGTCGAGATCGATGCGCAAATCCTCGACTTCGATCAGCGGCGCGCCCGTCATGACCGCCGGCTCCGCGATTGGGGATCGAGAATGTCACGCAGGCCATCGCCGAGCAGATTGAGACCGAGCACCGTCAGGAAGATGGCGAGGCCTGGAAACACCGAGAGCCACGGCGCCGTGGTGATCTGGTCGCGGGCTTCCGACAACATGCTGCCCCAGCTTGGAAAAGGCGGGCGGACGCCGAGGCCGAGGAACGACAATGCGGCTTCGGACAGGACCGCGCTGCCCATGCCAAGCGTGCCGATGACGATGATGGGTCCGAGCATGTTCGGCAACAGCTGCGTGATCATGATGCGCAGATCGCCGTAGCCGAGCACGGTTGCCGCCTGCACATAGCCCTGGCTCTTGAGCGACAGCGCCGAGGCCCGCGCGATCCGGCAGGTGAAGGACCAGTTGGTCAAGCCGAGCGCGATGAGCAGGCTGGTCAGGCCAGGTCCCAGCACCGCCATGATGGCAAGCGCAAAGATCAGCGAGGGGATCGCGAGCATGAGATTGGTCAGGCCGTTGACGACATCGTCCCACCAGCCGCCCCAATAGCCGGCGCTCAGGCCCAATCCCACGCCGATGACGCTGTTGATGAGTTGCGAGACGATACCGACCGTCAGCGAGATGCGCGCGCCGTACACGACGCGCGAATAGATGTCGCGGCCCTGCCCGTCGGTGCCGAACCACCAGGTCCAGCTCGGCGGCTCTTCGGCATTCATCAGATTCGCGTCCAGGACAGGGTCGGTGTGCGCGAGCCAGGGCGCGAGCAGGCCGACGACAATCGCAAGCGCGAACAAGGCACCGCCGATGATGAGATTGGCGCGGAGCTTCATGCGTATCTGATCCTGGGATCAATTACGCCATAGAGCAGGTCGATCAGCAGATTGATCGCGAGAAAGAACAGCACCACCACGAGAATGGAGCCCTGGACGGCGGGAATGTCGCGCTGGAGCACGCTGTCGACCAGCAGCGAGCCGATGCCCGGCCAGGAGAACAATTTCTCGACGACAACCGCCTGCCCCATCAGCGCCCCGAATTGCAGGCCGACCGTCGTGAGAATGAGGACGAGCGCATTGCGCATGACATGCCACTTCACGACCCGGGTCTCGCTCATGCCCTTCGAGCGCGCCGTGCGAACGAAATCCGCGGTCATGATCTCGAGCACCGCGGCGCGTGTCGTCCGGGCCAGCAGCGCCATCGGCGAGACGCCGAGTGTCACGGCAGGCAAGATCAGATATTTGCCTCCGCCATCGCCATAACCAAAACTCGGCAGCCAGCCGAGTTTCAGAGCGAACAGATACATCAACAGCAGCCCGAGCCAGAACTTGGCCAATGACAGGCCCGACACCGCCAGGACCATCGCTGCGCTGTCGACAAGACCGCCCGGCCGCAATGCGGCGACGAAGCCGAGCGGCACGCCGACCACGACCGCAATCGCCATGGATGCGAAGATCAGTTGCAGCGTCGGCCATGCCCGCTTGGCGATCATGGTCGTGACCGGTTCGCGGGTCCGGAACGACGTGCCGAAATCACCGGTCGCGAGCTTGGCGATATAGGTGCCGAAGCGGATGTAGACGGGCTCGTCGAGGCCGAGCTGCTTCTTCATGCGCGCCTCGACCTGCGGATCGCTGTCGTCGCTCATGGTCGAGACGATGCTGCCGGGAACGACGCTGAACAGCGCAAACACCAGCAGCACGACGGCAAGCACGGTTGGGATGGTTTGCAGGAGACGACGGATCAGGAAGGAGAGCATCGGCCTTTGTCCTCTCTCCCTCCATCGTTTGCTACGACGGAGGGAGCGCGAGAGCGCGTGTCACTTCGCGGGCGAGGTCGCGTCGACCCAGAGGTCTTCGACGTTCTGATGGGTCAGCTCGGTGGCGTTCAACTGAACGCCCTTGAGCCACGGCTGCACGGCCATGACCGCCTTGTTGTAGTTGAAGAACCAGACCGGCGCCTCTTCATAGAGCAGCGCATTGGCCTTTTGCAGCAGCTGGCCGCGCTTTGCGGAATCGTCGGTCTGCCCGGCTTCGTCGATCAGCTTGTCGAAGTCGGCGTTCTTGAAGTTCATGTAGTTGCAGGCTGTTTGTGGCGTCGCCGAATGGAAACATTTCAGCGCCGCCTGGGGATCCGGGCCGGTCTGCTGGGAATAGACATAGGCCTGGTAGTCGCCGCTGCGAACCACCTCCGACAGCACTGCGGCCTCGACCTGCTTGACCTTGGCCTTGATGCCCACCCTGTCCAGCATCGGAATGACGGCCGTGACGATCGGCAAGCCCCAGCTTTCATTCTGGCTGGTGGTCCATTCGAATTCGAAGCCGTTGGGATAGCCGGCGTCCGCGAGCAGCTGCTTGGCCTTCGCCGGATCGAAGGGATAGGGCTTCATGGTCTTGTCGTAGAGCGGAGAGGTCAGCGGCAGCCAGCTGGTGGCGCGGTAGGCCTTGCCCTTGACCAGCTTGTTGATGATCAAATCGGTATCGATCGCATAGTTGATCGCCTGCCGGACCCGCTTGTCGGCGAACGGCTTGAAGGCGGGATTCATCCCCATGTAACGCGTGAAGACCTCGGCGACCTCGACAATGGTGCCCTTGAGGTCGGGGTCGGCCTGATAGGCGACATATTGCGCGGGTCCCAGCACCGAGGTGTCGATCTCCTTGTTACGGAAGGCGACGTCGCGTGCCGCGGCCTCACCCATGACCGACACGATGAGCTTGTCAGCGTAGGGCTTGCCGGGCTTGTAGAACCGGTCCCACCGCTCCAGCACGATGCGCGATCCCGGCACGTGCTCGACGAATTTGAACGGCCCAAGGCCGATCGGATGCTGGATGAAGCTGTCCTTGGCAGCCTCGTCGGCGGGATAGATCGAGGTCAGCGCGGTGAAGAGGTAGAAGCCCGGATCGACCTTCTCGGTCAGCTTCATCTCGACGGTGAAATCGTCGATCTTCTTCAACCCGGAGATGTCCTTGGCTTTGCCCTTCTCGACCTCGGCCGCGCCCTCGATGATCCGGACATAACGCGCGCCGGGATAGGCCTTGCTGCCGTCCATGATGCGATTATAGGACCAGATGACGTCGTCGGCCGTCATCTTGCGGCCATTGTGGAAATAGGCGTCGTCGCGCAGCTTGAAGGTGTAAACGAGCCCACCGCCGGAAACGATGACCTCCTTGGCCAATTCCGGAACCGGCTTTCCTTCGGCAGAATCCCAGATGTAGAGCGACCGGTGCAGGCCCTTGGCGTAGATCTCGTCCTGGGCGCGCTGGGTGGTGTGGATGTCCAGGCTGGTGAAACTCGAACCATAGGGCGCCGTCATGCGGATGGTCCCGCCCTTGCGCGGTGTCTGCGCCTCCGCTGACCCGGCGAGCGCCAGTCCCAACCCAGCGACGATCGCCATTACCTTGAAGATCATTTGTCCTCCAACCATGCGGAAGTCGTCCGATCCGCGATTTGAGCATTCACGGCATGTCGAGCGCAAGCGCCTCTTTTCATGTTGATGGCGATCCGAAGCCCCCAATTTAGGCGTACGCCGCCCTAGTCGGCCGTAAACTCCGGCATCCAGCTGCTCAGCTCGCGGGCGGCGGCCGTGACGCTGGCGATGTCGGGAAACTCCGCCGTATCCACCATCAACGTGCGCGCGAGGCCGACGCTGCGCGCTTCGCTGACGGCCCGCCTGCGCGGGTCTTCGATCAGCTCGAAGTCGATATTGTGGGCGAGGCCGAAGATGCGGCGGTTGATCTTGGCACCGGCAAAGCCGACGGTGTCGGCGAACAGCCGCTGCATATAGGCCTGCCGCTCGGCTTCCAGCCGCGCACCGCCCTTCCCTCCGCCGAATAGGGTGGCCGGATAGGCATCGCCCCTTGCATCGGTCCGCCAAAGGTCGAGGAATTTGCGAGCGAACTCGTTCCACACCGTTTCCACGGTCTCCAGCACCCAGCCCTCGAACGCTCGCCGCTCGCCGGGCGAGCGCTCGTGGCCGGCGGAAGCGAAGAAGGCCATCAAGAGATTGGCGATGACGGCGCCGACGTCGAACCCCATCGGGCCATAGAACGCGAATTCGGGATCGATCACGCGCGTCTCGGTTGCCGTCACCATGATCGAACCGGTGTGGAGATCGCCATGGAGCAACGCTTCCGGGCTCGCCATGAATTTCAGCTTGAGGCGGGAGACCGCGACATGCAGGTCCATGTCGTCGCGCAAGTCTGCGGAGAGTGTGTCGAGGTACGGCGTGGTCCAGCGGTTCTGCTCAGCGATGCGGTAGGGATCGGTGAAGATCAGATCCTCGGTGATCTTGCAGAGCGCATGGTTGCCGGCAAACGCCGCGATGCCCTCCTTCTTCTCCGCGGCGGAAAGCGCGAGGTCGGAGGTGAAGAACAGATTCTGCGCCATGAAGGTGGTGATGTCACCGACGAAGCGCGGATAGTGCGTTCCGGCAACGAGCCCCCTGCGCATGATGATGTGGGGCTCGAGCAGCTCCATTACCGTCAGCGCCAGCGCCTCGTTGTGATGCAGCAGGGCCGGCACGAGGCCGGGCGCAAGCTGGGCCTGCCGTGACAGGGCCAGATATTCGTAGTGCGCCCGCGACAGCGGCAGCGGCCAGCTTTCGCCGACGAGGCGGACGTAAGGCAGCGCCTGCTTCACGGCGACGCCGCCGCGGTCGCCCTTGACGATGAAGACGAGATTGAGATTGCCGTCGCCGACCTCGGTGATCGACCAGGAGGCCGGCTCGGCGCCGAGCAGCGCCGCGATATCCGGAACGCCTGCGAGATAGTCCCGCAAGGCCGCATCATGCAGAATCCGATAGTCCCCTGCCCGGTCCCCGGTCATGACGATCCCATCCCATGCTAAAGCGCGATGAGATCGCGCTTTAGATTTTTGTTTGAGCATGATCTTTTCGGAAAACCGCTTCGCACTTTGCGCTAACGCGGCCCTTCGGGTCCGGATCATGCTCCCGCATGGCCGGATCGTTACTCCCGCTCCAGGAAGCTCGAGCCGATCTCGGCCTTTCTTTTGATCGGATCGTAATCGCAATAGACGCTGTCCGCCACTAGCGTGTAGCTGGCGCTGACGGTGTATTTGTCGAGCTTGACCGAATTCAGCCCGATCACCGAGGTGCTCCTGCCGCCGTTCCATTTGAACGGCGTCGAGCTCGGCGCCCGCTCGCAGGCCGCCACGGCCTCGTTGAAGACATAGCCCTCGACGAACGCCTTCAGCGTCCGCACCTGCACGGCCATCTTCCACTCGACATAGCCGATGGCGCCAAGACCGGCGACGATCAGCACCAGAAGCGCAATGACGATCCTCTGAAAAGTCATTCGTCCCCCCCTAAACAACACGCAATCAGGAAAATCGAGCCAAGAAATCTAGAACGGCATTCCCATCAATTTGGACAGGCGTTCGATCGAGAGATAGCCGGCCTGATAGGCCGCCATGGCGAGGCCATAGATGATCGCCGAGATGATCGTGGTCCAGATCAGCTTGCGCTTCATGCCGGTCAGGATCGGTGCGCCTGGGTCCGTGCCGGGCGCGCCGACGCCGTCCTCGTGCTGACTGCGGACGCCGAACGGCAGCGTCAAGAACAGCGCGATCCACCAGATGACGAAGTAGATCGCGAGAGCGGTCGATATCTGGATGGCCATGGTTCGGCCCTATGCCTGCTCGATTTCGACGAGTGCGCCCGAAAAATCCTTCGGATGCAGGAACAGTACCGGCTTGCCGTGGGCGCCGATCTTCGGCACGCCGTCGCCGAGCACGCGCGCGCCCTCCTTCACCAAAGTGTCGCGCGAGACGATGATGTCGATCACCTCGTAGCAGATGTGGTGGATGCCGCCGTCGGCATTGCGCTCGAGGAACTTTGCGATCGGCGAGGTCTCGCCGAGCGGCTCGATGAATTCGATCTTGGTGTTGGGCAGCGTCGCGAACACGGTGGTGACGCCATGCTCGGGCAGCGCGACGGCTTCCGAAATCTCCGCCCCGAATGCCGCGCCGTAGATCCTGGCAGCCTTGATGGCGTCCTTTGTGGCGATCGCCACATGGTTGAGCCGGCCCAGCATATGCTTCTCCCTCAAAGCATGATCCGGAAAAGTGTGAAGCGGTTTTCCGAAAAGATCATGCTTAAACAATTAGACTGTCAGGACATGTACCAGACAGGGGGGCTTTTTGCCCCAATGTTCGTTGATCACGGCACGGACAGCGCGTCGCACCGACTCGCCCAACGCGTCAGCATCACGGCGGCGCGCCTTTGGCAGGCCCTCGATGGTGGAGACCACGGCATCGAAAACGAGATCGTCGATGGGCTCGCCCGCCCGGTTCTTCTCGGGGATGCCGACGAGATCGACCTCGGGATCGTCGGCCAACTCGCCCTGCTCGGTCATGGCGATGGCCACGAAGGCGCAGCCCGAAAACGCCATCCGGCGCCGCTCGGACACCGCGCGCGACTTGGAATCCTCCAATATCGTGCCGTCCTTGTAGAGACGACCCGCGGGCACCTGGCCGATGATGCCGGGATCGCCCGGGCCGAGCTTGACGAGATCGCCATTGCGGACGACCAGCACGCGCGGCACGCCGGCGGCGCGCGCGAGTTTCGCGTGTTCGTGCAGATGCAGCGCCTCGCCATGGACGGGGATCAGAAGCTGTGGCCTGACCCAGGCGATCATGTCGCGCAACTCATCCCGGCGCGGATGGCCGGAGACGTGGACCAGATGGTCGCGATCGGTGATGACCTCGACGCCCTGGAGCACCAGATTGTTGATGATCGAGCCGACTGCCTTCTCGTTGCCCGGGATGGTGCGCGAGGAGAAGATCACGCAGTCGCCACGGTTGAGCGTGATTTCGGGATGGTCGTCATTGGCGATGCGCGCCAGTGCGGCGCGGGCCTCGCCCTGGCTGCCGGTACAGAGCGCCAGCACCTTGTCATGCGGCAGATGGCCGTAGACGTCGGTCGAGCGGAAGCTCTGGACGCCGTCGAGATAGCCGGTCTCGCGCGCGACCTGCGACACGCGCTCCATCGCGCGTCCGACCACGACGACTTCGCGGTCAGCGGCCTTGGCGGCGTCGGCGACCGCCTTGATGCGCGCGACGTTGGAGGCGAAGGTCGTCACCGCGACGCGGCCCTTGGCGGCCTTGACCAGGTCGGCGATGGTCCTGGCGACTTCGGATTCGGACGGCGAGCGGCCGTCGCGCACGGCGTTGGTGGAATCGCCGATCAAGGCGATCACGCCCTCATCGCCCAATTCGCGCAGCCGCTTCTCGTCCGTCGGGCGGCCGATGATCGGGGTCGGATCGATCTTCCAGTCGCCGGTGTGCAGCACGGTGCCGATCTCGGTGTGGATCGCCAGCGCATGGGACTCGGGAATCGAATGCGCGACCGGGATGAACTCGACGTTGAACGGGCCAACATCGATGCGCCCGCCCGACGGCACCACCGTCACCGGAATCTTCGGCGCATTGCGCTCGGCGGCGCATTTGGCCTCGAACAGCGCGGCGCTGAATTGCGTCGCGTAGATCGGGCATTTCAGCTTCGGCCAGAGGTCGATGATCGCGCCAAAATGGTCCTCATGGGCATGGGTCAGCACCAGGCCCATCAGGTTCTTGCGTTCCTTCTCCAGGAAGCTGATGTCGGGCATGATCAAATCGATGCCCGGCAAATGCTCCTCGTCGCCGAAGGAGACGCCGAGATCGATCGCGAGCCAGGCGCGCTGCTGTCGGTTGCCGAGGCCGTAGATCGACAGGTTCATGCCGATCTCGCCGACACCGCCGAGCGGCGCAAATACCAGTTCGTCAGACTTCGCCATCACGCAGCTCCCACGGAGGCGGCCGAACCAAAGAACACCTCGCCGGCCGCCACCGGCAGGCGTCGGCCGTCAGCGGTGCGGACGATCAGGCAACCGGTGTCGTCGATCGTGTCGAAAATGCCTTCCAGCGTCGTCGCTCCCGTGTTGATCGCAACCCGCTCGCCAAGGCCAGCCGCGCGCTCCAGCCACAGTTTCCGGATCTCGGCGAAGCCGCGACCATTGTCCCAGATGCCGCGGAATTCCACCCAGGAATCCGTCAGTGCCGAAAACAGCTCTTCCGCGCTGATCTGGACGCCAAGGGTTGCGAGCGACACCGCGGGCGTCGGTGTACCCTCCGGGGCCGCGACAATGTTGGTGCCGATGCCGACGACGATGGCAAGGCGATCGCCGACGGCTTCGGCCTCCAGCCCAATGCCGACCAGCTTCTTGCCGTTGGCCAGCACGTCATTCGGCCATTTCAGGGCGTATCGCGGCCTGTCAGGGCCAAGCCGCAGCGCGGCCTCGAGGCTGACCTTCTCCAGAGCGGCTTCCTCGGCCAGCCCCGCGGCAAAGCCGATCGTGGCGGCAACCGCGGGCGCGACGTCCACGACCTCGAGCACGCTGGCGGCCAGATTGCCCCGCGGCGAGATCCAGGCGCGCTGGCGTCGGCCGCGGCCGGCGGTCTGCTCGGAGGTCACGAACCAGATCGGGCCGCGCTCGCCCGAACGCGCGCTTTCGATCGCGTCGGTGTTGGTCGAGCCGGTCCGTTCGAGGGCTGCGAGCTTGTAGCCCGCCGAAATGGCGCGAGGACCGAGCGCGAACCCCATCCTAGAACAGCGACTTGGCGGCGGCGGAGGCAACGCTCACCACCGGACCCGCGATCAGCGCAAACAGGATGTTGAACAGGCCAAAGACCGCCAGCACCGTCTTCACCTCGACACGCACCGGATCGACCTGACCGGCCGGCTCGTCGAAATACATCGTCTTGACGATGGTGAGGTAGTAGTAGGCGCCCACGACGCTGGAGAGCACGCCGATCACGGCGAGCGTGAACAAATTCGCCTTGATGGCGGCGACGAAGACGTACCATTTGGCGAAGAAGCCGGCGAGCGGCGGAATGCCGGCGAGCGAGAACAGCAGCATCGCAAACATGAAGGCGAGCAGCGGATTGGTGCGCGAGAGGCCGGCGAAATCGCTGATCTGCTCGACGGCCTGGCCGTTGCGCTTCATCGACAGAATGACCGAGAACGAGCCGAGCGTCATCGCGACATAGATCACAATGTACATCAGCACGCCCTGCGCGCCTTCGACCGTGCCGGAGGCAAGGCCCACCAGGGCAAAGCCCATATGGCCGATCGAGGAATAGGCCATCAGTCGCTTGATGTTGCTCTGGCCGATCGCGGCGAAGGAGCCGAGCACCATCGAGGCAATCGCCACGAACACCAGGATCTGCTGCCACTGCGAGACGATGCCAGGGAACGCGGTGAGCGTGACGCGGGTGAAGACGGCAAGTGCGGCGACCTTCGGGGCGGACGCAAAGAAGGCAGTCACCGGCGTCGGCGCGCCCTCGTAGACGTCAGGCGTCCACATGTGGAACGGCACGGCCGAGACCTTGAAGCAGAGGCCAGCGAGGAGGAAGACCAGGCCGAACACCAGGCCGACATTCGCGGCCGTCGCCGCCGTTGCGATCCCGGCAAAGCTGACCGTGCCGGTGAAGCCGTAGATCAGCGAGGCGCCGTACAGCAACATGCCCGAGGACAGCGCGCCCAACACGAAATACTTCAGGCCGGCCTCGGTCGACTTGGCGTTGTCGCGGTTCGAGGCCGCCACGACGTAGAGCGCGAGCGACATCAGCTCGAGGCCGAGATAGAGCGAGATCAAATCGCCGGCCGAGATCAGCACCATCATGCCGAGCGTCGAGAGCAGCACCAGGATCGCATATTCGAAGATGCGGCGCGACGGATCCGACAGGAACTCGGTCGACAGCACCAGCGTCACCGCCGAGCCGATCAGGGCCAGGATCTTCATGAAGCGCGCAAAGTCGTCGACGATGAAGCTGCCGCCGAAAGTCACCTGCTTGCCCGCGGGCAGCATGTATTCGAGCACGCCGACCACGATCAGGAGCAGGACCGCGAGCGTCGTGACCGTCTTGGTGGTCTCCTGCCCGCGATAGGCCCCGAGCATCAGAAGCGCCATGGCGCCGACCGCGAGCACGAGCTCGGGCAGCACCGGCGCCAGTTGATAACCTGCAGTCGAAAAGCTCATGGCGATATCCTGACCTGCCCGCTCACTGGAGCAGTGCGGCGGCCTTCACGGCCGTCACAGCGGTGTTGTAATTGTTGACGAGTTGCTGAACCGAGGCCGCCGACATGTCGAGCACCGGCTTCGGATAGATGCCGAACAGGATCGTCAGTGCGATCAGCGGGAACAGCGTCAGGCACTCACGGAAGGTGAGATCCTTCATGCTCATCAGCGACGGCTTGACCAGCGCCCCGAACACGACCTTGCGGTAGAGCCACAGCGCATAGCAAGCCGACAGGATCACGCCGAAGGTGGCGAAAAATGCAGTCGGGACCGAGACCTTGAAGGTGCCGAGCAACGTCATGAACTCGCCGACGAAGCCGGAGGTGCCGGGCAGACCGACATTGGCCATGGTGAAGATCATGAAGGTCAGCGCGTAAAGCGGCATCCGGTTGACAAGGCCGCCATAGGCCGCGATCTCGCGGGTGTGCATGCGGTCGTAGACGATGCCGACGCAGAGGAACAGCGCGCCGGAGACGATGCCATGCGAGATCATCTGGAACACGCCGCCGGCGACGCCCTGCATGGTGCCGGCGAAGATGCCCATGGTGACGAAGCCCATATGCGCGACGGAGGAATACGCAATCAGCTTCTTCATGTCCTCCTGCATCAAGGCCACCAGTGAGGTGTAGATGATGGCGATGGCCGAGAGCACGAACACCAGCGGTGCGAAGTCATGCGAGGCCAGCGGGAACATCGGCAGCGAGAAGCGCAGGAAGCCGTAGCCGCCCATCTTCAAGAGGATCGCGGCCAGCACCACCGAACCCGCGGTCGGTGCCTCGACGTGCGCGTCGGGGAGCCAGGTATGCACCGGCCACATCGGCATCTTCACCGCGAACGAGGCGAAGAAGGCGAGCCACGCCCAGGTCTGCAAAGACCGCGGCACCGCGGTGTGCATCAGGGTCGGGATGTCGGTGGTGCCGCCGTTCCAGTACAGCGCCATGATGGCGAGCAGCATCAGCACCGAGCCGAGCAGCGTGTAGAGGAAGAACTTGAAGGACGCGTAGACCCGGCGCGGACCACCCCAGACCCCGATGATCAGGAACATCGGGATCAGGCCGCCCTCGAAGAACAGATAGAACAGCACGAGATCGAGCGCCGAGAAGGTGCCGATCATCAGCGTTTCCAGGATCAGGAACGCCATCATGTATTCGCGGACGCGATTGGTGATCGCCTTCCAGCTCGCGACGATGCAGAACGGCATGATCGCGGTGGTCAGGATCACCAGCGGCAGCGAAATGCCGTCGACGCCCATGTGGTAGGTGATGCCGGTGGCGAGCCAGGCCGCCTTCTCGACGAACTGGAAGTCGGCGTTGGACGGGTCGAAACGCATCACCAGCAGCACCGACACTGCGAAGGTGATCAAGGTGGTCCACAGCGCGATCCAGCGCGAATTGCGCCGGGCGGCCTCGTCATCGCCGCGGCTGAGATAGACGATCAGCGCGCCGACCAGCGGCAGGAAGGTCGTGACCGATAGGATGGGCCAGGTCGTCATTTACTGGCCTCCAAAGCCGAACATAAACCAGGTGATCAGGCCGGCGGCGCCGATCAGCATGGCAAACGCGTAGTGATAGAGATAGCCGGTCTGGATCTTCACGACGTTGCGGGTGACATCCAGCACGCGAGCTGAGATGCCGTCGGGGCCGAGACCGTCGATGATAAAGCCGTCGCCCTTCTTCCAGAGCTGATAGCCGATCCACTTCGCCGGACGGACGAAGATGACGTCGTAGAGCTCGTCGAAGTACCATTTGTTGAGCAGGAACTGGTACAGCATCGGCTGGGTGTTCGCGAGCTCGACCGGGAGGTAGGGCTTGCGGATATAGAACGTGTAGGACACCACGAAGCCCAGCGCCATCATGATGAAGGGCAACCACCCGAGCAGCGGCGGCATGTGCTCCATATCCTCGAGGATATGCGGATTCATCTTCACGGACTCGCGGAAGAACTCTTCCACACCATGAGGCCCGGTGAAGAGCTCCTTGAACGGGAAGCCGGCGAGGATCGAGCCGATCGCGAGAACGCCGATCGGAATCAGCATCCAGATCGGGCTTTCGTGCGCGGCCTCGTAATGCTCCTGGTTGTGCGGCTCGCCGAAGAAGGTCTTGAACACCAGACGCCAGGAGTAGAACGAGGTCAGGCCGGCGGCCGCGATCGTCAGCAGATAGGCATACATCGAGAACGGATTGTGCGAGGCGTAGGCGGACTCGATGATCGCGTCCTTGGAGAAGTAGCCGGCGAACAGCGGGAAACCGGTCAGCGCCAGCGTACCCACGGTCATCACCCCGAACGTGTAGGGGATCTTGCGCCAGAGGCCGCCCATGTTGCGGATGTCCTGCTCGTGGTGCATCGCGTAGATCACCGAGCCGGAGCCCAAGAACAAGAGCGCCTTGAAGAAGGCGTGCGTGAACAGGTGGAACATGCCGACCGAATAGGCGCCCGCCCCCATCGCCACGAACATGTAGCCGAGCTGCGAACAGGTCGAATAGGCGACGATCCGCTTGATGTCGTTCTGGACGAGACCGATCGTCGCCGCGAAGAACGCGGTGGTCGCGCCAAAGAACATCACGACGGCCTGCGCGTTCGGCGCGAGCTCGAACAGCGGCGACAGGCGCGCCACCATGAAGACGCCGGCGGTGACCATGGTCGCGGCGTGGATCAGCGCCGACACCGGCGTCGGGCCTTCCATCGCGTCCGGCAACCAGGTGTGCAGCAGGAACTGCGCCGACTTGCCCATCGCGCCCATGAACAGCAGCAGGCAGGTCAGTGTCAGCGCATCGGCGTGCCAGCCGAGGAAGTCGATGGTCTTGGCGGTCAGGCCGGGCGCCTGGTGGAAGATGGTCTCGAAATCGGTCGAGTTGGTCAGGTAGAAGATCGCGAAGATTCCGAGCGCAAAACCAAAGTCACCGACGCGGTTGACCACGAAGGCCTTGATCGCCGCCGCATTCGCCGACGGCTTCTGGTACCAGAAGCCGATCAGGAGATAGCTGGCGAGACCCACGCCTTCCCAGCCGAAGAACAGCTGCACGAGGTTATCAGCCGTCACCAGCATCAGCATGGCGAAGGTGAACAGCGAGAGATATCCGAAGAAGCGCGGCCGGTTCGGATCCTCGTCCATGTAGCCGATGGAATAGAGGTGCACGAGCGAGGACACGGTGGTGACCACGACCAGCATCACGGCGGTGAGCGTGTCGACCCGCAGCGTCCAGTAGACTTGCAAGTCGCCGGAGAAAATCCAGGGCAGCAGCTGGATCCGGGCGTCATGGCCATTGAAGCCGACATCAACCAGCGTCATCCAGGACAGCGCGGCTGCCACGAACAGCAACGCTGTGGTGATCAGCTCAGCACCGCGCGATCCCGCAGCCGCGGGCTCGACCGGGCCGTGCCCGTGGTCATCGTGCGCGTGATCGTCGTGGCCATGGTCGTCATGGGCCGCCGCCGCATGGGCGTCGCCGTGACCATGGTCATCGTGATGCTCGACCGTGTCGCCGCTGGGATTGCGGGCATGCGCGCCGAACAGCGCGATCAGGCCAGCCAGAATGGCGCCCAGCAGAGGCAGAAAGACAATTGCCTGGACCATGACTGAGCTCAGCCCTTCATCAGATTGACGTCCTCAACCGCGATCGAGCCACGGTTGCGGAAATAGACCACCAGGATAGCGAGACCGATCGCGGCTTCAGCAGCCGCGACCGTCAAGACCAGCAGCGCGAAGACCTGGCCGACGATGTCGCCGAGGAAGGTCGAGAACGCCACCAGATTGATGTTGACCGAGAGCAGGATCAGCTCGATCGACATCAGGATGACGATGATGTTCTTGCGGTTCAGGAAGATGCCGAGGATCCCGAGCGTGAACAGGATCGCGCCGACCGCCAGGTAATGTCCGAGCCCGATCGTCATTTCACCCACTCCGCCGCGTCGCTGTCCTGGAGCCCCTGCCCCGACGCGACCTTGCGCATCGCCATCGCCATCTCCGGCGTGCGCGCGTTCTGAACGTTGATGTCCTGCCGCTTGACGCTCGCCTTGTGGCGCAGCGTCAGCACGATGGCGCCGATCATCGCGACCAGCAGCACCATGCCCGAGAGCTGGAAGTAGTGGATGTACTTCGTATAGAGCACGAGCCCGAGCGCCTCGGTATTGCTGACATTGGTCGGGATCGCCGCCGTGATCGTCTTGCTCACGGTGGGATTGATGACCCAGAAGCCGACGGTGAGCAGCAGCTCGAACAGGAAGATGCCGCCGATCACGAGACCGACCGGCAAATATTCAATGAAGCCCTCGCGCAGCTCGAGGAAGTCGACGTCGAGCATCATGATCACGAACAGGAACAGCACCGCGACGGCGCCGACATAGACGACGATCAGGATCATCGCCAGGAATTCGGCGCCCATCAGCACGAACAGGCCGGAGGCGTTAACGAAGGCCAGGATCAGATACAGCACGGAGTGAACGGGATTGCGCGAGACAATCACCATCACCGCCGAGGCGACGCAGACGCCGGCGAAGAGATAGAAGAACAGCGCGGGAAGGATCATGCTCTCATCTCACCGGTACGGCGCGTCGAGCTCGATCGCTTTTGCGATCTCGCGTTCCCAGCGGTCGCCGTTGGCGAGCAGCTTGGCCTTGTCATAGAACAGTTCCTCGCGGGTCTCGGTCGCGAACTCGAAGTTCGGGCCTTCGACGATGGCGTCGACCGGGCAGGCCTCCTGGCAGAGGCCGCAATAGATGCACTTCACCATGTCGATGTCGTAGCGGACGGTACGGCGGGTGCCGTCATTGCGGCGCGGGCCGGCCTCGATGGTGATGGCCTGCGCCGGGCAGACGGCTTCGCACAGCTTGCAGGCGATGCAGCGCTCTTCGCCGTTCGGATAGCGGCGCAGCGCGTGCTCGCCGCGGAAACGCGGCGAGATCGGGCCCTTCTCGAACGGATAGTTCAGCGTCGGCTTCGGCTGGAAGAAATAGCGCATGGCGAGGAAGAACGCCGAGACGAATTCCGACAGCAGAAGCGAGCGTGCAGTGGCGTTGATGTTGATACCCATGACGGCCCTCACTTCGGCGCGATGCCGGCGAACTGGAGCACGCCGGCCACCACGACCACCATCGCCAGCGACAACGGCAGGAACACCTTCCAGCCCAGGCGCATCAGTTGGTCGTAGCGGTAGCGCGGCACAATCGCCTTTGCCATCGCGAACAGGAAGAACATGAAGAACACTTTGAGCGAGAACCAGATGATCCCCGGCACCCAGTTGAAGGGCGGCAGGTCCACCGGCGGCAGCCAGCCCCCGAGGAACAGGATCGTCGCCAGCGCGCACATCGTGACGATCGCGACATACTCGCCGAGCATGAACAGCAGATACGGCGTCGAGCCGTATTCGACCATGAAGCCGGCGACGAGCTCGGATTCCGCTTCGACGAGGTCGAAGGGCGGACGGTTGGTTTCCGCCAGCGCCGAGACGTAGAAGATCACGAACATCGGGAATAGCGGCCAGACGTACCAGTTCAGGATGGTCAGCTGCGGCAGCCCAATCAGGCTGGCAAGGCCGCGGATGTGCTGGGCCTCGACGACGGCCGAGAGGTTCAGCGTGCCGGCGCAGAGCAGCACCGTGATGATGACGAAGCCGATCGAGACCTCGTAGGACACCATCTGCGCCGCCGAGCGCAACGCCGCCAGGAACGGGTATTTCGAGTTCGACGACCAGCCGGCCATGATGATGCCGTAGATCGACAGCGACGAGATCGCGAAGATGAAGAGGACGCCGACATTGATGTCGGAGATCACCCAGCCGAGATTGGTCGGGATCACCGCCCAGGCCGTGAGCGCGAGCACGCAGGACACCAGGGGGGCCAGCAGGAAGACCCCCTTGTTGGCGCCGGCCGGGATGATCGGCTCCTTCAGCACGAACTTCAGCAGGTCGGCGAAGGACTGGAACAGGCCCCAGGGACCTACCACGTTCGGGCCGCGCCGGATCTGCACCGCCGCCCAGATCTTGCGGTCGGCGAGCAGGATGTAGGCGATCGCGACCAAGAGGACGACGAGCACCAGCACGCTCTCCGCGATCATGATGATCAGCGGCCAGAGGAAGCCCGTCCAGAATGCGCTTGTGAAGAATTCCATCAGCTCACTCCGCTGCGGTCAGCATCTGCCCGGAGGCAAGCCGCGAGCATTCCGCCATCACGGCGGACGCACGCGCGATTGGGTTGGTCAAATAGAAGTCCTCGACGAGTGGCTTGAACGGCGCCTTTTCCGTCGAGCCGCCCTTGCCAGCGAGCTTCTTGATCTGGTCGGCGGAGCCGGCCTCGATCTGATCGAGACGGATCAGATGCGGCACGGCCTTGAAGATCGCCTGGCGCAGCGCTGCGAGCGAGTCATAGCCGAGCTTCTTGCCGAGCGCTTCCGACAGTGCGCGGACGATCGCCCAATCCTCGCGGGCCTCGCCCGGCGGGAACGCGGCACGGCCGGTCATCTGCACGCGGCCTTCGGTGTTGACGTAGATCGCGGACTTCTCGGTATAGGCGGCCGCCGGCAGGATCACGTCGGCGCGATGCGCGCCGCGGTCGCCATGGGTGCCGATATAGACGACGAAGGTGCCGTCCGGCGCCTTGATCTCGTCGGCGCCGAGCAGGAACAGCAGATCCAGCGTGCCGAAGGTCGTCATCTGCGCAGCGTTCAGCCCGCCGGGACCGGCCACAAAGCCGATATCGAGCGCACCGACGCGCGAGGCGGTCTCGTGCAGTACGCCAAGGCCGTTCCAGCCGTCCTTCACCGCGCCAACATCGAGCGCAAGCTTGGCGGCGGCGGCGAGGATGGCGGCGCCGTCGTGACGCGAAGCCGCGCCTGCACCGACCAGGATGATCGGGTTCTTGGCGTTCTTCAGCACGTCCATGAAGGAGTGCTTGCCGGCCGCGAGCTCACCGAGCGTCTCGCTGCCTGCGCCGAGATAGTCATACTCATAGGTCAGGTCGGCCTTGGCACCGATCACGCCGACCTTGAAGCCGCCGGCGCGCCAGCGCTTGCGGATGCGGGCGTTGAACACGGCCGCTTCCTTGCGCGGATTGGCGCCGATGATCAGCAGCGCATCAGCCTGCTCGACGCCGACCAGCGTCGGGTTGAAAATGTAGGAGCCGCGGCCGAGTGCGGGATCGAAGGCGTCGCCGCCCTGCACCGCCAGATTGGCCGAGCCGAACTTGGCCAAGAGATCCTTCAGCGCGAACATCTCTTCGACGCCGGCGAGATCGCCCGCGACCGCGCCGATGCGCTTGCCGTCGGTGCGCGCCGCCTTGGCAGCGATCGCAGCGAAGGCCTCGGGCCAGCTCGCCGCGCGCAGCTTGCCGGCTTCACGGATATAGGGCCGGTCAAGACGCTGAGTGCGCAGGCCGTCGACGACGTGGCGGGTCTTGTCGGAGATCCACTCCTCGTTCACGGCCTCGTTGATGCGCGGCAGCACGCGCATCACCTCGCGGCCGCGGGTGTCGACGCGGATCGCAGATCCCACACCGTCCATCACGTCGATCGACTGGGTCTTGCCGAGCTCCCAGGGGCGTGCCGCGAAAGCATAAGGCTTCGAGGTCAGCGCGCCGACCGGGCAGATATCGACGAGATTGCCCTGGAGTTCCGACGTCAGCGCGTGCTGGAGATAGGTCGTGATCTCCATGTCCTCGCCGCGGCCGGTTGCCCCCATCTCGGGCGCGCCGGCGACTTCCGCCGAGAAGCGGACGCAGCGCGTGCACTGGATGCAGCGGTTCATCGAGGTCTTGACCAGCGCGCCGAGATATTTGTCCTCGACCGCGCGCTTGTTCTCGGCGAAGCGGCTGGTGTCGACACCATAGCCCATCGCCTGGTCTTGCAAGTCGCACTCGCCGCCCTGGTCGCAGATCGGGCAGTCCAGCGGATGGTTGATGAGAAGGAATTCCATCACGCCTTCGCGCGCCTTCTTCACCATCGGCGAACGGGTGGAGATTTCCGGCGGCTCGCCCTTGGGGCCGGGACGGCAATCGCGCACGCCCCAGGCGCAGCTTGCGACCGGCTTCGGGCCGCCCTTCACTTCGACGAGGCACATCCGGCAATTGCCGGCGATCGACAGCCGCTCGTGATAGCAGAAGCGCGGAATCTCGGCGCCTGCGGCTTCGCACGCCTGAAGCAGCGTGTATTCGGCCGGGACATCGATCTCTTTGCCGTCGATGATGAGCTTGGTCATGCTTCCTACTCCGCCGCGACCATGTTCACGGGATCGCGGACGCCGGCATCGTCGATGTCGGCCTTGTGCGAATACTGGTCGATGCGCGCTTCGATCTCGTGACGGAAATGCGCGATCAGGCCCTGGATCGGCCATGCGGCTGCGTCGCCGAGCGCGCAGATCGTATGGCCCTCCACCTGCTTGGTGACCTCCAGCAGCATGTCGATCTCGCGCTTGTGGGCGCGGCCATCGGCCATGCGGGTCAGCACGCGCCACATCCAGCCCGTGCCTTCGCGGCACGGCGTGCACTGGCCGCAGCTCTCATGCTTGTAGAAATAGGAGATGCGGGCGATGGAGCGGATCAGATCGGTGGACTTGTCCATCACGATCACGGCCGCGGTGCCGAGACCCGAGCGCAGCTTGCTGAGGCTGTCGAAATCCATCGGCGTGTCGATGATCTGCTCCGCCGGCACCATGCGCACCGACGAGCCGCCGGGGATCACGGCCTTGAGGTTGTCCCAGCCGCCGCGGACGCCGCCGCAATGCTTCTCGATCAGCTCACGGAACGGGATGCCCATGGCTTCTTCGACGTTGCAGGGCCGCTCGACATGGCCGGAGATGCAGAACAGCTTGGTGCCGACATTGTTCGGACGGCCGATGCCGGCGAACCAGGCAGCGCCACGACGGAGAATGTCCGGCGCGACCGCGATGGACTCGACGTTGTTGACCGTGGTCGGGCAGCCGTACAGGCCGACATTGGCCGGGAACGGCGGCTTCAGGCGCGGCTGGCCCTTCTTGCCCTCGAGGCTTTCGAGCAGCGCGGTTTCCTCGCCGCAGATATAGGCGCCGGCGCCGTGCGCGACGTAGATGTCGAACGGCCAGCCATTGACGTTGTCCTTGCCGACCAGCTTGGCCTCATAGGCCTGGTCGATCGCGGCCTGGAGATGCTCGCGCTCGCGGATGAACTCGCCGCGGACATAGATGTAGCAGGCATGCGCGTTCATCGCGCAGCTCGCGATCAGGCAGCCCTCGATCAGGAGATGCGGATCGTGCCGCATGATCTCGCGATCCTTGCAGGTGCCGGGCTCGGACTCGTCGGCATTGACGACGAGATAGCTAGGACGACCGTCGGTGGACTCCTTCGGCATGAAGGACCACTTCAGACCGGTCGGGAAGCCGGCGCCGCCGCGGCCGCGTAGGCCGGAGGCCTTCATCTCGTTGATGATCCAGTCGCGGCCCTTGTCGATGATCCCCTTGGTGCCATCCCAGGCGCCGCGACGCCGCGCACCCTCGAGCCCCCAATCGTGGAGGCCGTAGAGGTTCTTGAAGATGCGGTCCTTGTCCTCGAGCATATCAGCGCTTTCCGATCAACGATTGGCTTGCTTGTAGGCAAGCCCGGCGGCGCAGACGGCGAAAGTCAGCGCCCAGAGCAGACTGGTTTCCTGCGACGCGCTCATCACGAAGCGCTGAAGCAGGAACATGAAGACGGCCGCGCCCGCGGCATGCATGGCAACGAAGCCCCATTTGTTCACGGCTTCGCTCCTTGAAATGGCCTGGTACGAGAGATCACGCATCAGGTGCTCTCCTTCAGCGTGGTCGGTCCGCCGGCCGGCGCGGAGAACTGGCGGCCGTTCTGCGGACCGGGCTTTGGCGGATTGCCCGAGGCAAAACCGTCGAGCACCTTGCCGAAGGTCTCCTTGTTCAGGTCCTCATAGGTGTCCTTGCCGATCAGCACCATCGGCGCGTTCACGCAGGCACCAAGGCATTCCACCTCTTCCCAGCTGAAATTGCCGTCCTTGGAGAGATGGAAGGGATCGTGATGGATCCGGCTCTCGCAGACATGGATGAGGTCTTCGGCGCCGCGCAGGCGGCACGGCGTGGTGCCGCAGACCTGGACGTGGGCCTTCTTGCCGACGGGGGCGAGCTGGAACATCGTGTAGAAGGTCGCGACCTCGAGCACGCGGATATAGGGCATGTCGAGCATGTCGGCGACGACGCGGATCGCGGCCTCCGACACCCAGCCGTCGTGCTGTTCCTGGACACGCCAGAGGATTGCGATGACAGCGGAAGCTTGCCGGCCGGCCGGATATTTCGCGATCTGCTGCTTCGCGAACGCAAGGTTCTCGTCCGTGAACGCAAAGCTCGCGGGCTGGACTTCCTGGGGCGCTAATCGGCGGACGGACATCTCTTATTCTCTCACTGCATACGGCGCGTGGTTTTCGCATTCAGGGCATTGATCCTGTCCTGCCAGAATGCGCTTGCGGTGCCGAAAACGTTGTAGCCGACGTGGGTCGAAACCTTGATGCGGTCGAGGATCGACAGATCGCTGACGGTCTCCAGCCGGTTGGTGCGCGGATCGAGCACGATCAGCTTCATCGGGGTCTGTTCGAGGATGTAGCGCGACACCGCGTGTGAGCGGTCGCTGCCGTGCTCCTCGCACATGATGACGCTGTCGGCCTGAAGCAGACGGGCGCCGCCCTTGATCGCCTCGATCTCGACGCCTTCGACGTCAAGCTTGATCAGATATTTGCCGTTGGCCGAGACCTTGCCGTCGTCGATGAGATTATCCAGCGCGAGCACCGGAACCTCCTCACCGCCATCAGACACGTCGCCGGCGATGCTGAAGGCCTCATGCTTGGTGCCGGACAGCCGCGCAGTACCGCGCGATGCGCCGATCGCGCATTTCATGGTCTCGAAGCGGTTGCCGTTGATCCGCGAATTGTTGGCGAGCTTTGGATAGTTCTGCCCTGACGGCTCGATCGCGATCGCCTTGTGCGCGCCGAACAGCTTGCTCGAGACCAGCACCGACCAGTAGCCGTAATTGGCGCCGCAATCGAGCAGCGTGTAATCGACGTCGATCGAGTCGGCGAACAGCAGCTCGAGCTCGCCCTCATAGCTGTAGGAGCGGTCGAGCAGCTTGCTCCAATAGCCGTCACCATAGGGGAATTCAAACGCAGCGTCGGGATTGAGCTTGATCGCAATGTTGCGCTTGGGCAGCGTCTTCGCCAGCAAATTGGCGCAGGCGATGTAGCCCATATGCGAGAAGTGCGACGAGATCTTCGCTCCCGTCACCAGCGCCAAGGCAGCCGTCCGCTCCCACAGGTTGGCCCCTTCAAGGGCCCCCGAGG
The DNA here is from genome assembly GCF_000938255.1 of Bradyrhizobium sp. LTSP849. GTDB lineage: Bacteria > Pseudomonadota > Alphaproteobacteria > Rhizobiales > Xanthobacteraceae > Bradyrhizobium. Next base: position 282,186 of record NZ_JYMR01000053.1, read on the forward strand.
CACGGTCAAACTGGATTGGCGCCTGCGCCATCACCGATCGACCTCTCCGAACACGATGTCGAGCGAGCCCAAGATCGCCGAGACGTCGGCGAGCAGATGGCCGCGGCAGATGTGATCCATCGCTTGCAGATGCGCAAAGCCCGGCGCGCGGATCTTGCACTTGTAGGGCTTGTTGCTGCCGTCGGAGACGAGATAGACGCCGAACTCGCCCTTGGGCGCCTCGACCGCGACATAGACCTCGCCGGCCGGCACGTGGACGCCCTCGGTGTAGAGCTTGAAGTGGTGGATCAGCGCTTCCATCGAGCGCTTCATGTCGCCACGGCGCGGCGGCGCGACCTTGTTGTCCTCGACGACGACGGGACCCTTCCCGTCCGGCGCATTCAGCTTCTGGATGCACTGCTTCATGATGCGCACGGACTGGCGCATCTCTTCCATGCGGATCAGGTAGCGGTCGTAGCAGTCGCCGTTCTTGCCGATCGGAATGTCGAAATCCATCTCGGCGTAGCATTCATAGGGCTGCGACTTGCGCAGATCCCAGGCCGCGCCCGAGCCGCGCACCATCACGCCCGAAAAACCCCACTCCCAGGCTTCCTTCAGCGGCACCACGCCGATGTCGACGTTGCGCTGCTTGAAGATGCGGTTGGCGGTGAGCAGGCGGTCGAGGTCCTCGACCACTTTCAGGAACGGATCGCACCAGGCCTCGATGTCGTTGACCAGCTTTTGCGGCAGATCCTGATGCACGCCGCCGACGCGGAAGAAGGCTGCGTGCATGCGGCTGCCCGAGGCGCGCTCGTAGAACACCATCAGCTTCTCGCGCTCTTCGAAACCCCACAGCGGCGGGGTCAGCGCGCCGACGTCCATCGCCTGCGTGGTGACGTTGAGAAGATGTGAGAGGATGCGCCCGATCTCGCAATAGAGCACGCGGATCAACTGGCCGCGGCGCGGCACCTCGATGCCGAGCAGCTTTTCGGCCGCCATGCAGAAGGCATGCTCCTGATTCATCGGCGCGACGTAGTCGAGCCGGTCGAAATACGGGATCGCCTGCAGATAGGTCTTCTGCTCGATCAGCTTTTCGGTGCCGCGGTGAAGCAGGCCGATATGGGGATCGACGCGGGCCACGACTTCGCCGTCAAGCTCCAGCACGAGGCGCAACACACCATGGGCCGCCGGATGCTGCGGACCAAAATTGATCGTGAAGTTACGAAGAACTTCGGGTTGCTCGTTCATGATCAGACCTTCGGCCCTGCTTTTTCATCCCCCGGAAGGACCGGATAATCGGCCCCCTCCCACGGCGACAGAAAGTCGAACTTGCGGAATTCCTGGTTGAGCCGGACCGGCTCGTACACCACGCGCTTCTCCTGGTCGTCGTAGCGAACCTCGAGAAAGCCGGTGGTCGGGAAATCCTTGCGCAGCGGATGCCCCTCGAAGCCGTAATCGGTGAGCAGGCGGCGCATGTCGGGATGGCCGACGAAGATCACGCCATAGAGGTCGTAGGCCTCGCGCTCGAACCAGTCGGCACCGGGAAACACGTCGATCAGCGACGGCACCTGCGTGGTCTCGTCGGCCTGGGCCTTGAGCCGGACCCGCGTGTTCAGCGCCGGTGACAGGAAGTGATAGATCACGTCGAACCGCTTCTCGCGATCCGGATAATCCACCGCCGTGATGTCGGTGAAGTTGATGAAGCGGCAATTTGGGTCGTCGCGGAGGTACTTGACCACCTCGACGATCTTGCTGGCCTCGACATCAACAGTGAGCTGGTTGAAGGCCACCGTGTGACCGGTGGCGGCGCCCGGAAGCGCGCTAACGATCGTTTGCCCCAGGGCGTCGAGCTTGCCATCGTCCATGACGTAAACCTTAGCGTTCGATGGTACCAGTGCGCCGGATCTTCTTCTGAAGCAGCAGCACGCCGTAGAGCAGCGCTTCCGCCGTGGGCGGGCAGCCCGGCACATAGATGTCGATCGGCACGATGCGGTCGCAGCCGCGCACGACCGAGTAGGAATAGTGATAGTAGCCGCCGCCATTGGCGCAGGAACCCATCGAGATGACGTAGCGCGGCTCGGGCATCTGGTCGTAGACCTTGCGCAGCGCAGGCGCCATCTTGTTGGTCAGCGTGCCGGCGACGATCATCACGTCGGACTGGCGCGGCGAGGCACGCGGCGCGAAGCCGAAGCGCTCGACGTCGTAGCGCGGCATCGACACCTGCATCATCTCGACGGCGCAGCAGGCGAGACCGAAGGTCATCCACATCAGCGAGCCGGTACGCGCCCAGGTGATGAGGTCGTCGGTCGCGGCCACGAAGAAGCCCTTGTCGGACAGCTCGGAGTTGACCTCGAGGAAGAACGGATCATTGGCCCCGACCGGTTTGCCGGTCGACGGATCCAGGATGCCCTTGGGGGCCGGCGTTACGATGGGGCCAGCCGATGGTGCAGGGTTCAATCCCATTCGAGTGCGCCTTTCTTCCATTCATAGGCGAAGCCCACCGTCAGCACGGCGAGGAACACCAGCATGGACCAGAAGCCGGTCGCGCCAAGCTTGCCGAACGCGACCGCCCAGGGAAACAGGAACGCCACCTCGAGGTCGAAGATGATGAAGAGGATGGCGACCAGATAGAAGCGGACATCGAACTTCATGCGGGCGTCGTCGAAGGCGTTGAAGCCGCACTCATACGCCGAGAGTTTTTCCGGGTCCGGCTGCTGGAACGCCACGATGAAGGGGGCGATCAGCAGCACCAGGCCGATGAGGCCCGCGACCCCTATGAAGACGACGAGTGGAAGATAGTTCTGTAGAATGCCGCTCATTGGCGAGCCCTTTTTCCCGCAGCCTCGGGACAGCCGCGGATTCGTCCAGTTTGGAATTGTTCTGAGCCTTAGCGCAGTGCACCAATGGGCGCAAGACACGCTCTTTTTAGGCCCTTTGCCGCCCCCGAAACGGTGGAAATCCCGGAATCGCCCCGCGCTGGTATGGAGCAGATCGGCCAAGCCAGCAAGGGCGGCCCCTCAGCCTCCCCACCGCCGATCATACGCTCCGCGGGAGCATTCTCCCGCAGGCGGCCACACGTCTTGGACGATTATGCTTTCTTGCTGCGGCGCAGCCAGACCCCGAGAACGACAAGCACGGGCGCCCCCACCGTCACCCAGGCGACATACTGGCCGACCGTGCCCCAGAGCAGCGCGGCCAGCAGGCCGGTGATGGTCGCAGCCGCCAGCAGGATAGGTGCAGCAAAGACACGTATCCGCAGGTGCGAAGGGCCGGACGAGCCATGCATCACGACGGGACCGGGGCTCGTTTCGCGAATGCGTCAGTGCGGGCGGGTGCACGCTTGCGCCGCCGGGCCAGCCATAGATAGAGGCCGCTGCCGATCACAACGATCGTGAGCATGTCGAGCGCAGCCCAGATCACTTTCAGCGGCATCCCGCCATAGTCGCCGAAATGCAACGGCTGCGAGATGAAGAGCGCCTGGAGATACAGCGGCAGTGCCCGACTGTCGGCGACCTCCCCGGTTTCGCCGTCGAGCAGAACCGGCTTCAACAGCCGCGCCGTCAACGCCGTGTCGCCGCGCATGAAAGCTGCGAAATGGTGCGAGGACGTGAACGGCGTGCCCGGAAACGCGATGAAGGCGATCTCCATGCCCGGAGCCGCCTGTCTGGCGCGCGCCACGACGTCATCGAGCGAGGCAAGATGCAATGGCGGCGGCTTGCCGGCATAGGGCGCGACCATGCTGGCAAGCTCGGTCGCCTTCCACTGGTTCAGCATCAGCTCGGCCCAGGTGTTGACGACGCCGGTCAGCCCGACCACCAGCGCCCAGGCCACCGTCACGACGCCAATCAGATTGTGCCAGTCCAGCCAGCGCACGCGGCGCGAGGCATGATCGCGGATGGTCGCAAAGCGCAGGCGGCGGGTGAACGGCCAGTAGAGCACCACGCCGGAGACGATCGCGACGGCGAACAGCAGGCCCATCCCGCCAAGAAACAGCTTTCCGGCCTGGCCTGCGAACATGTCGGTGTGCAGCTTGAGCACGATCAGCATCGGCCCGACACCGACCGGCCCGAGCAGCTTGGCCGAGACCGCATCGAAGGCGCGCAAGGTGGCGTTGTCGGGCGCACCATCGGGAGCGTTGTTGGTGAAGGCAATCACGATCCCGGGCTCGTCCTTGTCCCATGAAACGTATTGCAGGACGCGACCGGGATCGGCGGCGAGCGCGGCGTCAGCGACGACTTGGGGCGTCGCGCGCGCCGCGCTCGCATGAGCTTCGGGCTGGGGGGCGTAGCCCAGGAGCTCATCGATCTCGTGATGGAAGATCAGCGGCAGGCCGGTCAGACAGAGCAAAAGCAGGAACAATGTCGAGATCAGGCTGGTCCAGGTGTGGACCACGGACCAGAGCCTGACCGTGCGCGCCTTCACAAAACCCTCCCCTCGCCTGCGCCTACCATTTGTAGGACACGCTGGCGGTGACGCGCCGGCGATCGCCGTAGAAGCAGGACGAGGCCGAGGCGCAGCTCGCGACATAGATCTTGTCGGTCAGATTGATCACGTTGATGGCCGTGCGCCAGTTCTGCCATTCGTAGTGGACCGCGAGATCGCCGAGCACCACCGCGGGAACTTCCAGCGTGTTGGCCGTGTCGGCCCAGGACGAGCCGACATAACGCACGCCGCCGCCGAACCCGAATCCTTCGAGCGGCCCGTCCTTGAAAGTGTAGTCGGCCCAGCCCGAGATCAGCATCTCCGGCGTGTTGGTCGGCGTCTTGCCGATCAGGGTTGGATCGAGATCCTTGCTGGTGAAGAGGTGGTAAGCGGTGAACGAGCCGATCAGCTTCAGCTCCTTCGTGGCGTTGGCCACCGCCTCAAGCTCGATACCGCGCGAAGTGACCTCACTGGTCTGGTTTTGCAGCGTGACGATGGCGCCCGGCGCAGCGGACGGCACGTTCTGGCGTTTCAGATCGAACACCGCGGCGGTGAAGTAGCCGTCAAATCCCTTGGGCGCGACCTTCACGCCGATTTCGGCCTGCTGGCCCGTCTCCGGCAGGAACAGCTGGTTCGTCGCGTTGAGGCCGATGATCGGATTGTAGCTCGTCGCGTACGACACATACGGCGCGATCCCGTTGTCGAAATTGTAGATAAGTCCGGCGCGCCCGCTGAACTTGCTGTCGTCGCGCTGGCCGACGGTGGCGCCGGTGTCACGGGCGGCCTGCGTCGTCTCCACCCAGTCATTACGGCCGCTCAGCACCAAAGTGAAGTTGCCGAGCTTCATCTGGTCCTGGAGATAAGTGCCGGCCTGCTTCTGCGTGATCTGGAAGTTTCGGAACGGAGCGGTCGGTAGCGGAACCTCGGCTGCCCCATAGGCGGGATTGAGCACGTTGATCGAGGACACGCCGAACCCGAAGGCCTCATAGTCGTCGATCTGGTAGCCCTTCAGGTCGACCCCGAACAACATCGTGTGCTTTACCGGACCGGTGTTGAAACGGTACTCTAACTGGTTGTCGAGATCGGCCTGGTTGGCAGTGTTCTTCGCGTACCAATTGTAGCGATTGAGAGTGGCCGTCGCCGCATTGCCCCAATCGCTGCCGACGTAACCGCGATAAGTCACGTCGACATGCGCAAACCGCGCGTTCTGCCGGAACGTCAGATCGTCGGTGAGATTGCGCTCGAACTGATAGCCGAGCATCTCCTGCTCGCGCGTGAACTTGTCGACGCTGGGATCGCCGGCGAAGAAGCTGGTCGGAATCTTGCCGAACGGCGCGCTGGTCACCGTGCCCTGATAGGGCAGGAAGTTGATGCCGCGGGTATCCTGCTTCGAGGCCGATGCCAGCACGGTGAAGGTCGTGTCGGCATCCGGCTTCCAGGTGAACGACGGCGCGATGAAGTAGTTGTTGTCCGGCGTGAAGTTGACCTGTGTGTTGCCGTTCTGAACCTGGCCGACGACCCGGTAGAACAGCTTGCCGTCCTGGGGCTGCGTCGCGACGGGACCACCGGCATCGAAGCCGACATAGGCATTGCCGAAATTGTTGACGCCGGTCTCGATGTAGCGGACCGGCTCGGTCGGCGGCATCTTGCTGATGACGTTGACGATGCCGCTCGGGCTCGATCCGCCATAGAGCACGGCCGACGGGCCGCGCAGCACCTCGACCCGCTCCATGTTCGGCGGCTGGAGCTTCCAGCTCGCATAGGACGTGTAGAACAGCTGCATGCCGTCGAGGAACAGCCCGATGTCATCGGACTTGAAGCCGCGGATCAGCCACCAGTCGTTGCGCGTATCAGCGCCGAAGGTGCCGGCGCGCACGCCGGCGGTGTAGCGCAGGACCTCGTCGAGCTTGTTCGGCTTCTGGTCGCGGATCTGCTCCGCACCGATCACCGAGACCGCCTGCGGCGTCTCCATGATCGGCGTGTTGGTCTTGGTGCCGGACGAACTGCGGTTGGCGACGTAGCCGTGGACGGGGCCGCGCGCAGTCTCGACGAAGCCGACATTACGTTGCGGCTGCGGTTTCCGGTTGTTGGCCACGGCCGTTGAACGCTGCGCGCGGCGCGGAGCAGTCGTCGCCGCGCGGCGGCGCTGTTCCGGCGCGGTGACGGTCACCGACGGCAGGCTCTGCGCGCCGCTTTGCGCCGACGATTGCGCGAGCGACGCCTGCGGCATCAAAACCCAAGCGGACGCGGTCGCCAACACGGCCGACCGCAGCATACGAAGACTGTTCAACGCGCCACCCCAACACTGCATGTTTGATGCGTCATGCCGCCAGTCCCGTGACGGCATGCGTTTGCGGTGACGCTTATGTGAGGGCGCGCGATTTCCCTAATTGAAAGCTTCTTAGAGACGCTCTTAGAAGCGATCCAACATGTCCAGAGATTGCTGAGAGATCAGCGCGGCGCTTTCTCGGCCTCGAGCATCTCTTCCGCTGTCGCAGTGAGACGCTCGATCTGTGCGAGCAAGGTGTCGAACTCGTCCTTGCTCAGATGTTCCAGCAGCCGTCGATTGCGCTCCTGCGCACCGGCGACGATCGCATCATGCGCGGCGAGTCCTGCCGGCGTCAGCGACACCAGCACTTCGCGGCTGTCTTTGGGGTTGGCCGATTTCACGATCAGCTTGCGCGAGACGAGCTCAGCGAGCGCGCGGCTGATCTGTCCCTTGTCCTGGCCGACCGCTTCGGCGAGTCGCGCCACGCTCATCGGCGGACGCCGGCCGAGCGAGGCGACGAGGCCGAATTCGACCGAGGACAATCCGGCGAGCCGCTTGTAGCGCAGGATGGCGCCGCGCTTGAGCAGATTGGCAAGCACCATCAGCCGCGACGACAGCATCACGGTGATCGGTGCGGGCGCCCCGCTGTCGTCGGCCTCGGGCGATGCGCGCCCGTCCCTGCTCTGTGTCTCGCTCATGTCTCACCTGTGCCAAGAAAGCCGTGGTGTGCCAAGCCCGCGCACTGCAGCATCCAAATGCAATTAAGAGGCATTTTGAAAATCGTTGACAATGTCATCGATCTACCCTTCACTGGGTCAACAGATGAAGATGACTCGGGTCACCCAAGACCTGCGGCGGGAGGATCAGCATGAACATCACCCAGCGGGATCGCGATCTCGGCACCGCCTATGCGATGAAGCCGGCGCATACGCGCACCGAACTCACCTCGGTCGTGCGCGGCACGCCGATGGGCGAACTGCTCCGCCGCTACTGGCATCCGGTCGGGCTCACGCGTGATGCCACCGACACGCCGAAGAAGGTGCGCACACTCGGTGAGGACCTGATCCTGTTCCGCGACAAGCATGGCCGGGTCGGCCTGTTGCACGCCCGTTGCTGCCATCGCGGCACCACGCTCTATTACGGCAAGGTCGAGGAAGACGGCATCCGCTGCTGCTATCACGGCTGGAAGTTCGACACCGAGGGCCACTGCCTGGACCAGCCTTGCGAACCCGATGGCGGTCAATTCAAGGACAAGGTGCGTCAGCCCTGGTATCCGGTCGAGGAGCGCTACGGGCTGATCTTCGCCTATATGGGCCCGGCCGAGAAACGTCCGGTGCTGCCGGCTTACGAATGCCTGGAAAACATGGACGACGGCGAGTTCGTCGAGGCCGACGATTCCTCGATCGGCGGCGGCGGGCCGGCGATCATCCCCTGCAACTGGCTCCAGCATTTCGAGAACGTGGTCGATCCCTATCACGTGCCTGTCCTGCACGGTTCGTTCTCAGGGCCGCAATTCACCAACATGATGGCCTCGATGCCGGAGGTGACGTTCGACAAGACGCCGCGCGGGATCGCCGTGCGCTCGATCCGCAAGCAGGACGACGGCAAGGTGTTTTACCGCGTCACTGAAGCGGCGCTGCCCACCTTGCGCGTGGTGCCGAACCCGCGCGTCGCGCAGTTTGCCCGTGTCGAGTCGATCGGCTGGACGCTGCCGATCGACGACACGTCTTTCCGCATCTACGTCGCCGGCCGCATCAAGACGTCCGGCGACATCGGCCGCATGCGCTCGAAGTTCAACGGCAAGTTCTGGTGGGACATGACGGAGGCCGAGCACCAGCAATTCCCCGGCGATTACGAGGCCCAGGTCGGCCAGGGCGCGACGACCATCCATTCCGAGGAGCATTTTGGCCAGAGCGACCGCGGTATCCTGATGATCCGGCGCATGCTCAGCGATCAGCTCGATGCGATGGAAGCGGGCCGCGACCCGATCGGCGTATCATTTGACGCAGGCGCACAGCCGGTCGAGTTCGAAGCGGGGAACTACATCCGCGAAGGCTGACAGCCCGCAAGGGCTGGACCAACGACAACAACAAAGACACATTGGGGGAAGCGATGGTCGATGTGACGTCACAGGTGCCGGTGCAAACGGCCGCCGCGGCAACGCCGTCGGCGCGGCGCTACTACGTGCTGGGCCTGCTCACCATCATCTACGCGCTGAACTTCCTCGACCGCACGATCTTCAATGTCCTGATCGAGCCGATCAAGAAAGAGTTCCAGCTCAGCGACACCATGATGGGCCTGCTCGCCGGCTTCGGCTTCGCGCTGTTCTACTCCCTGCTCGGCATTCCCATCGCGCGCGTGGCCGACCGGCTCAACCGCCGCAACATCGTGGCGATGGCGTTCGCGTTCTGGAGCGCGATGACGGCGCTGTGCGGCATGGCGTCGAGCGTGACCGCGCTGGCGTTCGCCAGAATCGGGGTCGGCATCGGCGAATCCGCCGGCTCCCCCGCCTCGCAGTCGATCGTCGCCGATCTCTTTGCCAAGAACGAGCGCCCGCGCGCGCTCGGCATCTACGCCGTCGGCACCTATCTCGGCGTTTTCCTCGGCTATTTCGTCGGCGGCTATGTCAACCAGCACTATGGCTGGCGGATGGCGTTCTATGTCGCGGGCCTGCCCGGCATCCTGCTCGCGGCTGTCCTGTGGCTGACGGTCTCCGAGCCGAAGCGCGGCGCGATGCAGGAGAGTTTCGTGCCCGAGCCGCTCGGCCCGACGCTGCGCTTCCTGGCCTCGCAGCAAAGCTTTGTCATCGTGCTGGTCGGTTTCTGCCTCACCACCTACACCAATTATGCGACCGCAGCCTGGATCCCGCCGTTCCTCGCCCGCGTGCATCATCTGTCGAGCGCCGAGATCGGCACCTATGCCGGCACCTTCAAGGGACTCGCCGGCATGGCCGGTACCCTGCTCGGCGGCTTCGTGGTGGCCAATATCAGCCGCCGCGACGATCGCTGGAAGCTGTGGGCGCCGGCGATCACCTCAGGCCTCGCCGGCCCGGTGTTTGCGCTGTGCATGCTGACGCAGGATTTCGCGATGATGGTGGCGATGCTGGCGCTGACCTCGTTCCTGGTCGGCTTCCACCTCGGGCCGATCTTCGCGATCGCACAGACTGTGGCAAAGCCGAGCATGCGGGCGCTGGCCTCGGCGCTGATTGCGCTGACCGCGACCTGCTTCGGCCAGGGCGTCGGCCCGCTCGCCGTGGGCGTGGTCAACGACGCCCTGAAGGGCAGTTTTGGAGCCGACGCCGTGCGCTATTCCCTGCTCTCGGCGGCGGTCACGACCTCGCTCGGCGCCCTCCTGTTCGTCTGGGCCGCCCGGTCGATCCGGGCCGATATCGGCCGGGCCGCCGCCTGAGGCCGCCAGCCTGGCGAAACCAACCGGGCGCATTAATGAAACCATTTTGCGGAACCCGCGAAACCATCCGGAAACAGATGGTCTCTAGAAAAAGAGCCAACAGACGGGGGCAAAGCCCGTCGGGAGGCTCAGATGAACCATTCAATTCACTCTGCTGATCGCGGTACCCACATGAAGATCGTAGTGGTGGCACTGGTGGCCGGTATCGCAGTGGCCGCCTTCGGGATCGCAGCCCGCACCAACGCCGATTACAGCCAGACCGCCCAGTCCACCCACGTGCTCAAGGCCGGCAAGCCGGTGGTGATCACGAGCTCGGGGACCTCGGAAATCCGCTAATCGCGGAAAAGGTCCGGTTTGAGACGAAACGGCCGCTCCAGGGCGGCCTTTTGCTTTCCAGCAGAGGCTTAAGGCCGCGAGCCAAGCCTTTGAATTAACAGGCTTGGAATCAAATCAGTGGGCCTGCGAGGCGCAATAGTCGCGCCAGAATTGGCGGTAGGCCGCCTCGACGTGGCGAGTATAGATCTCGCCGTTGCCCGCGGCGGACGCCGCGATCCGTGCCGGCAGGTCCTCGCGCAGCGCAGCCAGCTCGGCGGGAGCCTCTGCAAACCGCTTTGCGATCGCGATGTATCCTTCGTCATCCTCCGCGACCCACTCGTCGAGCCCAATGGCCTTGAGAATACCACCGGCTGCCCGGCCCGAGGTCGAATGGCCGAGCTTGGCGACCACCGGGACGCCCATGTGAAGGGATTCCCAGGTGCCGGCGCCACCGTTCTGCGGGAACGGGTCGAGCGAGATGTCGATGTTCGCGTACTCGGACATATGCTCGTCGCGTGAACTCGGCCCCAGACACACCACGCTCTCGTCGGCGACGTCTTGTTCCACGAAACGGGCGACCAGACGGTCGCGCAAACCGGTATCGGCAAGCGCTCCGTGCTTGACGACGATTTTCGATCCCGGCACCGCACGCAGCAGCCTCGACCACACCGCCAGCACCTCATCGGAAATCTTGTCGATCCTGTTGAAGGTGCCGAAGGTGACATAGCCGTTGCGCAACATTGGCAGGTCGGACCGGTGCAGGCCCGACGACGGCGCCGTCATCGTCAGAATGCACGGCAAGTCGTGGATCTTTTCAGCGAAGACATCGCGCACCGCGTGCGGGATCGTAACCGGGTCCGCCAGGAGATAGTCCATGGTCTTCAGGCCCGTGCCGGTCGGCGCACCCCAGGCCGACACCTGGATCGGCGCAGGCTTGCGCGCAAAGACCCCCAGGCGATTGCCGGACGAATGCCCCGAGAGGTCGACGAGGATATCGACCTTGTCGGCCTCGATGCGATCCGCCAATTGCTCGTCGGACAGCGGCACCGCATCCACCCAACGATCCGCAAATGCGCGAAACTCGTCGGTGATCTCATCCTGCAACGGCGAGTTGGAATAACAGACAATCTCGAAATCGGCGCGATCGCGGTGGCGCAACACCGGCATGAAGATGAATCCCGCTGAATGCCGCCGGAAGTCGCCGGAGACATAACCCACCACCAGCCGCCTGTCCGGATCGAGCAGCCGCGGCGCGAGGCTCCGCCGCGGTTGCACCGCCCCGATCGCATCCCACCAGCCTTTGCGCGCCGCCTGGAGCATTGCAAAGTCCGCGCCCGGCAGGAAATCCAGGGCAAAGATCTTGTTGCCGATCGCGTCCTCATAAGCCGGATAGATCTCCAGCGCTCGGTCGTAATGCGCGATGGCCGCCGCAATGTCGCCGTGGCTCGCGAAGCACACCCCCATCAGGTTGATTGCGATCATGGACTCTGAATTCAGCTCGAGCAGCTTCTTGCAGGCCACCATCGCCTCGGTCGCATTGTGCATGATGAGGCTGACAGCCGCCTTGGTTCGCAATGCCAGTTCAAGCGTTGGCGCCAACGCAAGCGCCGCATCAACATCCGCATTCGCCTGACCAAGGCGTTGAAGCCGCAGATGAAGCCGTCCGCGATGTGCCAAGACCTTCTCATTGCCCGGCCTGAGCGCAAGGGCCGCGTTGAACGCGATTTCGGCTGCCGCATAGTTCCGGAGTTCGAGCAACGCAATGCCGCGGCCGGCCATCGCCTCCTGATGCGTCCGCTGGAATGACAAGGCGCGTTCGAAGCTTTGGAGGGCCTGCTCCGCCAGCTCGAGCGCCAGTTCGGCCATCCCGCGATTGCAGTAGGCGTCGGCGTAATCGGGCTTCAGCTTGATGGCCCGGTCATGGAGCTCGATCGCCTCCCGCGGCAGCCCGAGATGCATCTGGGTATTGCCGAGGTTGGTGAGCGCCATCGGAAAATTCGGATTGAGCGCCACACCCTTCTCCTGAATGGTCCGCGCGTCCTCATAGCGCTTGAGCTCGAACAAGACGGTGCCGAGGTCGCAATAGGCGTTGGCCGAGCGCGGGCTGGCGGCCACGGCGGCGCGAAGCACCGGCTCGGCCTCCTCCGGTCTTTTGACGTCGCTGAGAAACACTCCGAACAGATGCAGCGTCTCGAAATGATCGGGAAGGACCTGGAGGATCTGCCGGCAGATCGCCTCAACCTCGGCATGCCGGCCATTGCTGTAGGCCTGGTAGGCCGCCGCCAGCGCGGCGTCCGCGTCCTTCTTGAATTTCTTCTGGAGCCTTGCGTTCTGGAAGGCGCGCGAACCGACGGTCAAGCCAATTGTCCCCGGAAATTGCCTGTGGAGCTTGTAACACTATTGATTGATTCGGAGCCCCGAGGCAGCCGTCCTGGCCGTGGCAATACGGTCCTGCCCTGCTCCGCCCGGCGTTTGATCCCCGTGAATGCAACGTCCTTGACTTCACCATGTCCCCCCTTTAAGTCCCCCCTCGTTCCGCGCGCGTTCAGCGAGCCACGCGGGAGTAGCTCAGTTGGTTAGAGCGCCGGCCTGTCACGCCGGAGGTCGCGGGTTCGAGCCCCGTCTCTCGCGCCATTTTTTGGCAACACCTTCAAAACCTTAGCAGAAAACTCTCAGGCTGATTGACCGCGTCGTGCCAGACGTCGGTCGTTCTGCTCGTCCGGGACCGGCGGGAACGCCCGGAATCGCCTGAAAGATCACGCGAAAATCCCCCCGTCTCACAGCTGACGTAGTCAGTCCCATCCCGAATCGTCTAGGCCTGCGGGAACTTGGCAGTTTGGGAGCCCTGCGAGCTTCCGCGAGACAACCGAGGAAGGCCAGACAGCATGGCGAAGAAGGCACCCAGTCCAGTCACCGTCACGCTCAAACACCTTGCGGCCGACATCGCGGAAAGCCAGGACCTCTCGAAGAAGCGCGCCGAGGCCGTCCTCACCGAGATGGTCGAACTGATCACGAGGCACCTCAAGAAGGGTGACCGTGTCCGCATCGTCGGTCTCGGTATCCTCCAGGTCCGCAAGCGCGCCGCCCGCACCGGCCGCAACCCCGCTACCGGCGAGCCCATCCACATCAAGGCCAGCAAGAAGGTCGCGTTCCGTCCGGTCAAGGAACTGAAAGAGGCGATCTGACGCTACCTTTCGTTAAGCCTGATCCGCCTTCGTCCGGCCGCAACGCGGCCCGCTTTTCTGGTATACCGGTTGCTTCCCAAGACCTGCTTCCAAAAGACCCGGCGGTTTGACCAGAAATGTCCTCCCTCACCTTCACGCATACCGTGACCGAGCGCTTCCTGCGCTACGTCACCATCGACACCCAGTCCGATCCGGAATCCCCGGCCTCGCCATCCACCGAGAAGCAGAAGGATCTCGGCCGCGTGCTCGTCACCGAGCTGAAGGCCATCGGCATCGCCGACGCCCATCTCGACGATTACGGCTACGTCTATGGAACGATCCCGGCCAACACACCTAAGAAGGTGCCGGTGATCTGCTTCTGCTCGCACATGGACACCTCACCCGACGTCACCGGCAAGAACGTCAAGCCGCAGGTGGTGAAGAACTATCGCGGTGGTGACATCACGCTGCCGGGCGACACCAACCAGGTGATCCGCTTCACTGAACATCCCGCGCTGAAGAACCAGATCGGCAACGACATCATCACCACCGACGGCACCACGCTGCTGGGCGCCGACAACAAGGCCGGTGTCGCCGAGATCATGGATGCCGCGCATTTCATCATCAACAATCCGGATGTGAAGCACGGCACCATCAAGATCCTGTTCACGCCCGACGAGGAAATCGGCCGCGGCGTCGACAATGTCGACATCAAGAAGCTGGGCGCCGATTTCGGCTACACCATGGACGGCGAGAGCGCAGGCTCCGTCGAGGACGAGACCTTCTCGGCCGACGGCGCCACCATCACCATCACCGGCGTCAGCGCCCATCCCGGCTACGCCAAGGGCAAGATGGAGCACGCGATCAAGATCGCGGCCGCGATCGTCGAGCGGCTGCCAAAGGAAGGCTGCTCGCCGGAGACGACGTCAGGCAAGCAGGGCTTTCTGCATCCGGTCGGCATCGAGGGCGCGCTGGAGCAGGCGACGCTCGCCTTCATCGTGCGCGATTTCACCGAGGAGGGATTGAAGGAGAAGGAGATCCTGCTCGAGGGCATCGTCAAGGACGTGATGAAGGACTACCCGCGCTCCACCTACAAGTTCGAGGTGCGAGAGCAGTATCGCAACATGAAGCAGGTGATCGACCGCCACCCGCACATCCTCGAATACGCCATCGAGGCGATCCGCCGCGCTGGCTTGCGCCCGATGCGCACCGCCATCCGCGGCGGCACCGACGGCTCGCGCCTCTCGTTCATGGGCCTGCCCTGCCCCAACATCTTTGCCGGCGAGCATGCGTTTCATTCGCGTCTGGAATGGGTCAGCCGGCAGGACATGGAAAAGGCGGTGCAGACGATCGTGCACCTTGCGATGATCTGGGAGGAGAAGGCTTAGGGCTGCCCGGCAGGTTCTCCCGAGCCGACGACGAATGAAGGCAGGTGCCGTGGCGACTTGGAGTTCATCGCGAATGCAGTTGGAATCGACGCTGACCTGTCCGGAATGCGGCCATCGAGCGCACGAGGCCATGCCGACGGATGCCTGCCAATTTTTTTATGACTGCAAGGGCTGCGGCAAGCGACTGAAACCGAACGCCGGCGATTGCTGCGTATTCTGCTCTTTCGGATCGGTGCCCTGTCCACCGATCCAGGCCGGCGATTGCTGCTCGTAGATTGCGGCGAATAAGGCCAATGCGTACTCCAAAGCCACCGAACTGAAGCGCGCCGACTATTCTAGTCTGAGGAAGGTACTGAACTGAAAGTTCTGGACCGACTCCCACGGCGTCTTGTGCTGGTGTCGGCGGGTGTCCTTCAGTATGAACGCGGAACCGAGCAACACGCCGATCGTGTCGGCACTATGTCGCGTCACCGGCAAGCCGCTGCACTTCTCAGGTCCGTCGAGCGCGAACGTGCCAATGATCGCGTATCCACCGACCTTCAGTCCATGCCGAAGCCGTTCGATGTAAGCGGCTTGCTCCTCGGACGTGTTGAGAAAGTGGAAAGCTGCCCGGTCGTGCCATACATCGTACGTCGTCGCCGGACGCCACGCGGTGACGTCTGCGACAATCCATTTCACCCAATCGGCATCGCGACCAAGTCGCTCACGCGCCGCCGCGAGTGCCGCGGTCGACAGATCGAGCACCGTGACATCCCGGTGTCCCATGGCCAGCAGCGCGTCGACCAGCCGCGATGCGCCTCCTCCAATATCTACGATCGCGGACGACTTGGTGGCACCCGTGAGAGCAATGAGGTCGAGCGAGGGCGCCGGGTTTTCCTGAAACCAGCTGACCTGGCGCTCGCTCTTGGTCTCATATACGTTTTCCCAATGAGTCCGTCGGTCGGAATTGGTCATGGCTCTCTCCCGATGCCCCCCGATCCTAGAAAACGAGCCGGGCGCAAAATAATCGCTTCTGTCCATGGAACGATCCAGCACAAGGCACGTTGGCGATCCAAGTCCCAAGGATAGAGATTGTGAGCACAAAGGCCTCAGCCGGTCAGCCCCGGGCTGGGGCCTTTTCGCGTCTCGCTGGCCAAATTGTGATGGCGGCCCGGTTTACGGGTTCCGTCCCGGCATGCGACAAGGACACATGCTCCTGAAACGGTTCGCCAATGCTGTGGCGATGCTGCTGGTCGCGTCCGGGCTCCTGCTCGCGCCGCTGGCAACGCCTGTGCTTGCCGCGCCCGTCTCCGGCATGACGGATGCGGCCATGCCGACGATGTCCACCGACATGCCCTGCTGTCCAGATCAGAGCAAGGATTGCCAGTCCTGCCCTGTCCTTGCGCTGTGCCTGCTCAGCATCTCTCTGCCAGCCCCTTCCGGCATCGCATCGTTGATCGCCCGTAATCCGTTGCAGCGTGCGCCCGCCGTAAACGATGACCTCCTGATCGACGGACTGGGCGCTAATCCGCCGGACCATCCCCCTCGAACCCTCGTCTGATCGGCGCATCCGCGCCGGACTGGAGACGCGCGGCTGAAGGCAGCGCGCGCCGTCTCGTGCCGTCCCCATCAGACACTATCGAGGAACTACATCATGACGACGTTGAACGTCGCGTGCCGTCACTGCCGTGGAACACACCTCCGCCTGGAGGTCGACAAGGCATGACGCAATCCCAGGAAACCGAGTTCAAGGCCTTGGTGTTGCGCAGCCATTATGGCGACCCGGCCGCCTACCGCACGCTTCTCTCCAGGCTAGCTCCGCGCCTGCGCGCCTACCATAAGCGCAAACTGACGATGGCCGGGCGCGGCGTCGAGGAAGCGGAAGATCTGGTGCAGGAAACCCTGCTGGCCATTCACCTCAAGCGTCACACCTACGATCCCGATGCGCTGTTCACACCCTGGCTTCACGCCATCGCGCGCTACAAGCTCATCGACCACCTTCGCCGTGGTAGGGCATCGGTACGCGAGGTGCCAATCGACGAATATCACGACCTGATGGCCGCCGATGATCACGTTGCCCGCGAATGCACGCGCGATATGGCCACATTGCTCGACCGGCTTCCAACACAGATGCGGCTCGCGATCGAGTCCGTGAAGCTCGAGGGCAAAACCGTGTCCGAGACCGCCACACGTTATGGCATGTCGGAATCGAACGTGAAGATCAGCATCCATCGTGGCCTGAAGGCGCTGGCTGCTCTCATTGCAAGGCGGGATTGATTTCCCTCGCATGGACAACCTATTAACCGCCGCGATCGGGACCATCGCGGTGGTTTCGCGCCTCGCTTCACCTTGGCGTGAGGATGTAACCCGATGACGAAAAGCTCCGAACTCGTTTTCAGAGGCCGCACGGAGCGCGCTTCGACGAACAAGGAGCCAACAATGTCTACGCGGTTCACCAAGCCCGTTCTTGCGTTTTCCGTCCTCGCATCGCTGATGGCGTCGGCAACTGCCAATGCAGGCACGACGATTTCCGATCAACGATACTGGCCGAATGAGGTCGGCTCCGGGTCGTATCATGCCCGCACCACCCAACATCCAGCGCACGATGCTTTCGCCGCAGCTGGAACGGCCATCTCGCCCGCGATGTCCGCACCGCGCGACATTGACGCTTCGGCCACACGCTATGTGGGCGGCCCCAAATCCTCGATCGCACCGTCACGAGGCTTTTAGCGCGGCGCGCCGTCCGCTAGATGCGCGTGCGGGACAGAACGCCTAGCGCGCTGGTGATTTGATTGTCGTTAACGATCTCTCCCCCAGAGAAAGCCGGTGATGTCCCGTCCATGGCCAAATCGTGATAGTGAGCCAATTTGCGGGTTCCGCGGTAACGTGCGACAATAATCGATGCTTCTGAAACGGTTCGCCAACGCTGTGGTAGTGCTGCTGGTCGCGTCCGGGCTCCTGCTCGCGCCGCTGGCAACCCCTGTGCTTGCCGGACCTGCTTCGGGCGCCTCGCACGATATGCCGGGGATGTCCGATGACCTGCAAGCCCTGTCGGATGGCACTCAGACCATGGCTGACGACATGCCCTGCTGCCCGGACCAAACCGGGATCAAGGATTGCGGGTCGTGCCCGTTCGTGGCGCTGTGTCTGCTGAGCATCTCTCTCCCCGCCCCGTCCGGCGCCATGGCATTGATCGAGCGCCACGCCCGGCACAATTCGCTCGCGCTGAGCGATGATCTCCTGATCGACGGGCTCGGCGCCAAGCCTCCCGACCATCCCCCTCGAACCCTGGCCTGACCGGCGCTCACGCGCCTGATGAATGTGCGCGTCGGAGCCGACGCGCGCATCGCTGCCTGCCGTCTTGCCGCGCGTCACGCCCTGTGGCGTGCAGTCCTGGCGGCCCCATCAGACCCATCGAGGAATTGAAATCATGAAGATGTCCAACGTCGCGCGCGCCGCCATGGCCGCGCTGATCGGTGCTGCCGTTGCGGGCACCGCCCATGCCGAAATCAAGAACTACGAATTCCAGCTCGTTCAACCGACCATCAAGGCCGGAGCCGATCGCATCGTGACAGTGCGACTGGTCGACAAGACCTCCGGCAAGGCGGTGCCCGATGCGGTGATCTTCGCCAGCCGGCTCGACATGACGCCGGACGGCATGCAGGAGATGGCCACCAAGGTCACGCCGATGCCGGGCACCGAACCCGGCACCTATCGTTTCAAGGCGACCTTCGGCATGGCCGGGCGCTGGCAGCTCTCGCTCGGCGCCAAGGTGCAGGGCGAAACCGGGACGGTCGAAAACAAACTCGTCGTCACGGCCGAGAAATGAACCGCGCCAGCCTTGTGAGCACTGCCGCTGCGATGATCGCAGCGGCAGGTGTCGCGCTATTCGCCGCCGGCGCCATGCCGCGACAGCCGGACGTCAGCGAATTTATATCCACTGCGAACGCAGCGGACATAAATGACCCGATCTACTATCAGGACCCTGACGGCAAGCCGTTCTATTCGTCGACGCCAAAGAGAACGCCGGACGACCGAGACTATCGCGCTGTCCCCGCGAGCGCCGATATCAGCTTCGATGAGCCGGGCTCGCCGCCGGAGATGAACGCGGCCGAGACCAAGGGCGATCGCAAGATCAAATATTACCGCAACCCGATGGGCCTGCCCGATACGTCGCCGACGCCGAAGAAGGACTCGATGGGGATGGACTACATCCCCGTCTACGAGGGCGAGGACAGCGACGACGGCTCGGTGAAACTGTCGCCCGGCAAGATCCAGCGCAGCGGGGTCAAGTCCGAGCCGGCCGAACTGCGCCGGCTCCGGACGCTGGTTCGCGCGCCCGGCACGATCCAGCTCGACGAGCGGCGCATCTCGGTGGTCGCCATGCGCGCCGAAAGCTTTGTGCAGAAGGTCGCAGACGTCACCACCGGCAGCCGCGTGGCAAAAGGGCAGCCGCTGATGGATATCTATAGTCCGGCGGTGTCGTCCGCGGCGGCCGAGTATCTCGCGACCATCACCTCGAAGGCGACCGCAGGCATCGAGCCCTATGGCCGGGGCTCCCGGCAGCGGCTGGTCAATCTCGACGTCCCCGAACCCATCATCGCCGAGATGGAGAAAAATCATTCGGTACCGATCACGATCCAATGGTCGTCCCCGCGTGCCGGCATCGTGCTCCAGCGCAACGCGATCGAGGGCATGCGCGCCCAGCCCGGCGACGTGCTGTTTCGTATCGCCGACATCGCGGTGGTGTGGGCCACGGTCGACGTCGCCGAGCGCGACCTCGGCAGCATCGCCGTCGGCCAGCCCCTGACGGTACGGGCGCGCAGCTATCCCGGCCGGGATTTTGACGGCCGGATCAGCGTCATCTATCCGCAGGTGAACAGGGAGACGCGCACCGCGCGGGTGCGGATTGAGCTCGCCAACGCCGATTCTGCGCTGCTTCCAGACATGTATGTCGATGCCGAAATCGATACCGGCAATCCGGCATCGGTCGTCGCGGTTGCCGAGAGCGCGGTGCTCGACACTGGCAGCCGGCAGGCCGTTCTCATCGACAAAGGCCAGGGCCGCTTCGAAACACGCGAGGTCAAACTCGGCCGGCGCGGCGGCGGTTACGTCGAGATCCGACAGGGTCTTGCCGAGGGAGAAGCGGTCGTCACCTCCGCCAACTTCCTGATCGATGCCGAAAGCAACCTGAAAGCCGCACTCAAGGGGTTCTCTGAATCCGATCACGCGCAAGGAACTAATAGCGCCAGCGACAACACGATCGGAGCCAAGCCATGATCGCGCGCATCATCGCCTGGTCGGCACACAACCTGCTGCTGGTGCTGTTCGGCACCGGCTTCGCCGCCGCGGCCGGCCTCTATGCGTTGCTCCATTTGCCGCTGGACGCCATTCCCGATCTCTCCGACACCCAGGTCATCGTCTACACCGAATATCAGGGACAGGCGCCGCAGGTGATCGAGGACCAGGTCACCTATCCCCTCACCACCGCCATGCTGACGGTGCCGAAGTCGAAGGTGGTGCGCGGCTTCTCCTTCTTCGGCGTCTCCTTCGTCTACGTCATCTTCGAGGACGGCACCGACATCTACTGGGCCCGCTCGCGCGTGCTTGAATTTCTCAATGGCGCCGCCGCGCGGCTCCCCGCCGGCGTCACGCCGACGATCGGCCCGGACGCTACTGGCGTCGGCTGGGTCTACCAATATGCGGTGATGTCCAAGGAGTTGAATCTTGCGGAGACCAGGACGATCCAGGACTGGAACCTGAAGTTCGCCCTCGCCAGGGCGGAGGGCGTTGCAGAGATCGCCAGCGTCGGCGGCTTCGTCAGGCAGTACAACGTCATCCTCGATCCGCAGCGCATGCGCGATCTCGGCATCACCATGGCGAAGATGCGCGACGCCATCCGCGCCAGCAATGCCGACGTCGGCGGCCGCACCGTCGAGCTCTCAGAATTCGAGTATGTCATCCGCGGCAAGGGCTATCTCAAGAGCATCGACGATCTCGGCAACATCGTGCTGAAGACCGACAACGGAACGCCGGTCAAGCTGCGCGACGTCGCCCGTGTCGAGCTCGGGCCCGACGAGCGGCGCGGCATCGCCGAGCTCAACGGCGAGGGCGAGGTGGCAAGCGGTATCGTGCTCCAGCGCTTCGGCATGAACGCGCTTGACGTCATCGAGAACGTCAAGAAGCGCTTCAAGGAGATCGCAACCAGCCTGCCGAAATCGGTCGAGATCGTTCCGGTCTACGACCGCTCGAACCTCATCAAGGCTGCGATAGACACGCTCAGGCACACGCTGCTCGAGGAGAGCATCGTGGTGGCGCTGGTCTGCATCGTGTTCCTGCTCCACGTCCGCAGCGCGCTGGTCGCCATCCTGATGCTCCCGGTCGGCGTGCTGATGGCCTTCGGGGCGATGAAGCTGCTCGGGATCGGCTCCAACATCATGAGTCTCGGCGGCATCGCGATTGCGATCGGCGCCATGATTGACGCTGCCATCGTCATGATCGAGAACGCGCACAAGCATCTCGAACGCGCCGGGCCCGGCCGTTCGCGGGTGGCGATCCTGATCGAGGCCGCCACCGAGGTCGGCCCAGCGCTGTTCTTCAGCCTGCTGATCATCACCGTCTCGTTCATGCCGATCTTCACGCTGGAATCGCAGGAGGGCCGGCTGTTCAGCCCGCTCGCCTTCACCAAGACCTTTGCGATGGCGGCGGCGGCGCTGCTGTCGATCACGCTGGTGCCGGCACTGATGGTGATCTTCGTTCGCGGCAAGATCATCCCGGAGCACAAGAACCCGATCAACCGCGTCCTGATTTGGGTCTATCGGCCGGTGATCACGGGTGTGCTGCGGGTCAGGATCGTGGTGATCCTGCTCGCGCTCGGCGTGCTCGCCGTCTCGATCTGGCCCGCGCGCCAGCTTGGGTCCGAGTTCATGCCGAACCTCAACGAAGGCACCCTGCTTTACATGCCGACGACCTTGCCCGGCATCTCCGTGACCAAGGCGGCCGAGCTGATGCAGACCCAGGACCGCATCATCCGCACCTTTCCGGAAGTTGCGTCGGTCTACGGCAAGGCCGGTCGTGCGGCCACCGCGACCGATCCGGCGCCGTCTGAGATGTTTGAGACCATCGTCGACCTCAAGCCGAAGGACGAATGGCGCCCGGGCGTGACGATCGACAGCCTGATCGCCGAGATGGACAAGGCGCTCCAGTTTCCCGGCGTCTCCAACGCCTGGACCATGCCGATCAAGGCGCGCATCGACATGCTCTCGACCGGAATCCGCACGCCCGTCGGCGTCAAGGTCATGGGCCCCGATCTTGCCGGAATCGACAAGCTGGCCCGGCAGATCGAGCAGGTGCTCAAGGCGGTGCCCGGCACCTCCTCGGCCTATGCCGAGCGGAGCCTCGGCGGCTACTATCTCGAGATCACGCCGGATCGCGAGGCGTTGTCGCGCTACGGCATCATGGTGCAGGACGTTCAGGACACGATCGCCACCGCGCTCGGCGGCCAGACGGTGACGACGACAGTCGAGGGCCGGCAACGCTTCACCGTCAACATGCGTTATCCCCGCGACCTCCGCGACAATCCCAGGGCGATCGCCAGCGACATCCTGGTGCCGATGCCGGGCGGCGGCGCCGTCCCCCTTGGCGAAGTCGCGAGCGTAACACCGGCGCGCGGGCCGACCTCGATCCGGACCGAGAACGGGCAGCTCGCCACCTACATCTATGTCGACATCCGCGACCGCGACCTTGGCGGCTATGTCGCCGATGCACAGCAAGCTGTGCAGGCGAGCATCCAATTCCCGCCGGGCTATTATGTGGTCTGGAGCGGACAGTACGAATATCTGGAACGCGCCACGGCGCGCCTGAAGATCGTTGTGCCGGTCACGCTGCTGATCATCTTCCTGCTGCTCTATCTCAACTTCCGCTCGGTCACCGAGACCGCGATCGTGATGCTGTCCCTGCCCTTCGCTCTCGTCGGCGGGCTGTGGCTGATGTGGTGGCTCGGCTTCAACCTCTCGGTCGCAGTCGCCGTCGGCTTCATCGCGCTCGCAGGTGTCGCAGCCGAAACCGGCGTGGTGATGCTGATCTATCTCAACCAGGCGCTCTCCGAGGCCAAGGCGCGCTGCGCGTGCGCAGGCCGCGCCCTGACCCGCGACGATCTCGACACCGCCATCATGGAAGGCGCCGTCGAACGCGTCCGTCCGAAGATGATGACGGTGGTTGCGATCATGGCCGGCCTGCTCCCGATCATGTGGAGCAGCGGAACGGGATCGGAGATCATGCAGCGCATTGCCGTACCCATGATCGGCGGCATGATCTCGTCGACGCTGCTGACGCTGATCGTGATTCCCGCGATCTTCGGGCTGGTGAAGGGCTTTGGGTTGCGTTCGGGCGATGGGGCAGTCACGCCCGAGACGATTTCGGAGGCTACCGAATGAGCTTATAGGCCCTGCATGTTGCGGGCCGGAGGCAGTCGCATGACCACGCGCGGCTGCGACGATGAGTTCCGCACACGTAACATTATTGCAGATCGACACAGTTCCGGGTCCCATGCTACGAACCGGCACGCAACGAGAGTGACTTCGTGACTGCGATCCGCCGCCCGTTCCGACTGTTTCGCCTGCGCAACCGGCGCGGGCTGTTGGCTGCGTGCCTCGCAATCACCTATCTGCTGTCGGGCGTATTACATACCTGCCAATGCCTGGACGTGACCAATCCGTTCGGCCAGTTGGAGATCGCTGCGGCGTCTGGGCCGTCTTCTGGAGATGCAGACAGTTCAGATAGCAAGACGCTGGCGGCCCATCACTGCCATGGCTGTTTCTCGGTGGTCTTCGCGCAACTACTGCTGCCTGACGCAATGTCGGAGCTTGTCGCCGCGTCGAATCCGCCTCGCCTGACAGTGCTTGCGGGGGTCGTGCCCGATACTGACTCCCCGCCTCCCAAACGTCTGACCTGAACGGATCAACCGGGCGCCGCGTGCGCCCATCGATTCTCCTTCACAGGTCCTACTCATGTTTTGCAGGCGAACAGCCGCGCGCATGGCGTGCGCGATGGCTATTCTCATCAGCCCATCCTTTGCGCTGCCGTCCGAAGCCCAGACACTGACCATGCGCGCTGCGCTCGCGCGCGCGCTGGCCGCAAGCCCGCGGCTGACGGCGGCGGAGCGCGACGTCGGCATCGCCACGGGCCAGCGCATCCAGGCCGGCGCGCTGCTCAATCCGGAACTGTCCTACGAGCAGGACAATTCGCTCGGCTCCGGCATCTATCGCGGCACCAGATCGGCCGAGACCACGCTCCAGATCAGCCAGGCCTTTGAGCTGTTCGGCAAGCGCGACGCCCGGATCGCCGCAGGCGCGGCCGGCATCGAAGTCGCCGCGATCCAGCGCAAGGCGATCCGGCTCGAAGTGCTGTCGGAGACAGCGATTGCCTTCCTGAGCGTGCTCGGTGCGCAGCGGCGCATCCAGATCTTCGACGAGCAGATCACCGCGATCGACCGGCTGACGCCGCTGCTGCGCCGCCGCGTCGAGGCTGGCGCCTCCTCGCCGGCCGAAACCGGCCGCGCCGAGGTCGCCTCTGCGCTGGTGAAAGCCGACCGCGAGCGCTTCAAGGCAACGCTCGCCAGCGCCCGGCGCGAGCTTGCGGTGCTGATGGGCGAGCCCACGCCGAAATTCGGCGAGGTGTCTGGCCGGCTCGACACCACGGGACGGCCGCCGACGTTCCAATCGGTGGTCGCCGCCATCGATGCCAATCCGCAATTGGTGCGCTGGACCGCCGTCTATGCCCAGCGCAATGCCGAGATGCTGCTTGCGCGGCTCAAGCCTTATCCTGACGTTCGGATCGCCGCCGGCTGGCGCCATTTCAACGAGACCAATGACGACGCGGTGCGCCTCACCGTCTCGGTCCCAATTCCCGTGTTCGACCAGAACCAGGGCAACATCCTCTCGGCGCAGGAGAGCCTCGCCAAGACCAGGGCCGAGCGCGAGGCCAACCGCAACACGCTGATCGTGGTCGCCGGCCGTGCCTACGACTCGCTCCAGGGCTCGCTGCGTGAGCTTGCCGTGCTGCGCGAGATCGCGATCCCCAAGGCGGCTGAAGCTGCGGACGCGATCTCGCAAGGCTACGGCCAGGGCCGTTTCACGCTGCTCGAAGTGCTCGACGCCCAGGCGAGCGTCGCGCAAGCGCGTCTGCGCGAGCAGGAGGCGCTGCAAAACTTTCACGCGGGCGTTGCGACCATTGAGGGCCTCGTCGGCAATCCCTTCTCGCTCGCCCGGGAGAGCGCACGATGAAGGCATCCTCCACCATCGTCGTGGCAGTCATCGCCGCCGCGTTCGGCGCTTACGGCTATTCCCTGCTCGCACCGGCCACGGTCGCGCCCGCCCAGCAGGCCGCGGACAAGAAGCCGGACAAGCCGAATGACCATGTCGAGCAGGACGAACACGGGGCAGACCGAATCCGGATCAGCGACGTCAAGCTCGCTGCCGCCGGCATCGCGTTGGCCGAGGCGGAGAGCGTCACGCTGAACGACACGCTCGCCTTCAACGGCATTTTGCGCGCCAACCAGGAGGCCGTGGTGCAGGTGACGCCGCGCTTTTCCGGCGTTGCCAAATCGATCCTGAGGCGTATCGGCGACAACGTCGGCAAGGGCGATCTGCTCGCCTCGATCGAGAGCAACCAGAGCCTGACCGCCTATGACCTCAAGGCGCCGATCGGCGGCACCATCATCGAGCGCCAGATTTCGCTCGGCGAATACGTTTCCGAACAGAAGCCAGCCTTCGTCGTTGCCGACCTCTCGACCATCTGGGTCGATCTGTCGATCTACCGGCAGGACCTGAGGCGCGTTCGCCTGGGCGACGAGGTGCTGATCGACCCAGACGATGGCCGCGGCGAGATCAAGGGAGCGATTTCCTATATCGCCCCCGTGGGCTCGAGCGAGACCCAGACCGCGCTCGCGCGTGTCGTGCTGCCCAACACGGACGGAAGGCTCCGTCCGGGCCTGTTCGCGACCGCGCGACTTGTACTCGGAAAGCGCACCGTTGCAGTGGCGGTACGCACAGGGGCGATCCAGATGCTGGAGAACAAGACCGTCGTATTCGTCCGCGAAGACGACGACAAGATCGAGGCCCGCCCCGTCGAGCTCGGCGAATCCGATTCGAAGTTCGTGGAGATCCGTGCAGGCCTCTCAGTCGGCGAACGCTACGTCGCCGAGAACAGCTTCGTCGTGAAGGCGGAGATGGGCAAGGGAGACGCCGATCATGATTGATGCTCTCCTCTCTTTCTCAATCCGCCAGCGTTGGCTGGTGATCCTCATCGTGCTCGCGGTCGGCGCTTTCGGCGCCTGGAACTTCACGCGGCTGCCGATCGACGCCGTGCCTGATGTCACCAACGTGCAGGTCCAGATCAACACGCGTGCGCCCGGCCTGTCGCCGCTCGAATCCGAGCAGCGCATCACCTTCCCGATCGAGACCGCGATGGGCGGCCTGCCCAGGCTCGACTACACCCGCTCGATCTCGCGCTACGGCCTGAGCCAGGTCACCGTCGTGTTCCAGGACGGCACCGATATCTATTTCGCACGCCAGCTCGTCAACGAGCGCATCCAGCAGGCGCGCGACCAGTTGCCCGCCGGCGTCGTGGTCGCGATGGGTCCGATCTCGACCGGTCTCGGCGAGATCTACGTCTACTCGGTCGAAGCCAAACCAGGCGCGAAATCGCCGACCGGCCTCGAGTTCACGCCGACGGAACTACGCACCATCCAGGACTGGATCATCAAGCCGCAACTGCGCACCATTCCCGGCGTGATCGAAGTCAACTCGATCGGCGGCTATGAGCGGCAAATTCACGTGCTGCCGATCCCCGGCCGGCTGATGGCCTACCGCCTCGGCTTCCGCGACATCATGACAGCGCTGACCGCCAATAACGCCAATGTTGGCGCCGGCTATATCGAGCGCAACGGCGAGCAGTATCTCGTCCGCGCCCCCGGCCAGGTCGCCAATATCGACGAGATCAAGGACATCGTGATCGGCTCACGCGGCGGCGTGCCGGTGCGTATCCGTGACGTCGCCGACGTGCAGGAGGGACACGAGCTCCGCATGGGCGCGGCGTCGGCCAACGGCAAGGAGACGGTGCTCGGCACCACCATGCTGCTGATCGGCGAGAACAGCCGCACCGTGGCCCAGCGCGTGGCGGCGCGACTCAACGAGATCGCGAAATCGCTGCCCGAGGGTGTGGTCGCGCGCGCGGTCTACGACCGCACGCATCTGGTGGAGGCGACCATCCAGACCGTCGAAAAGAACCTCGTCGAAGGCGCAGCACTGGTGATCGCAGTCCTGTTCCTGATCCTCGGCAACATCCGCGCTGCGCTGATTACCACCTGCGTCATTCCCCTCTCGATGTTGTTTACGATATCAGGCATGGTCGAAAGCAAGGTCAGCGCCAATTTGATGAGTCTCGGCGCGATCGACTTCGGCATCATTGTCGACGGCGCGGTCATCATCGTCGAGAATTGCCTGCGGCTGCTCGCCGCCGAGCAGCACCGGCGCGGCCGGCTGCTCTCGCTGGAGGAACGGCTCCAGACCGTTCGCGCGGGCGCCAGCGAGGTGATCCAGCCGAGCCTGTTCGGCACGCTCATCATCGCCGTGGTCTATCTGCCGGTCCTGACCCTGACCGGCACCGAAGGCAAGATGTTCACGCCGATGGCACTCACCGTGCTGATGGCGCTCGCCGGCGCAGCGCTGCTGTCCGTGACTTTCGTTCCGGCCGCGATCGCGATCTTCGTCACCGGCAAGGTCTCGGAGACCGAGAACATCTTCATGCGGGCGGCCAGGCGGCTCTACGTGCCGCTGCTCGACCGCACCATCCGCTACCGCCGGAGCGTGGTGTTCGGCGCCGTCCTCATCGTCGCCGGCAGCCTGTTCGCAGCAACACGCATGGGCGGCGAATTCATCCCGAGCCTCGACGAAGGCGACATCACCATCGAGACCATCCGGATTCCCGGCACCAGCCTGACCCAGAGCGCCGACATGCAGATCCGGCTGGAGAAGGCGGTCAAGCAGGTTCCGGAGGTGGCGACGATCTTCTCCAAGATGGGCACCGCCGAGATCGCCAACGATCCGATGCCGCCGAATGTGGCCGACACCTTTGTGACGTTGAAGCCGCGTGAGGAATGGCCCGACCCGAAGAAGCCAAAGGACGAGGTGATCGAAGACATCGAGCGTGCCGCCAACACCCTGCCCGGCACGGCCTATGGCATGACCCAGCCGATCCAGATGCGCTTTAACGAGCTCATCGCCGGCATCCGCAGCGACGTCGGCGTCAAGATCTTCGGCGACGATCTCGAATTGCTCGCGGGCATCGCGCAGCAGGTCAACGGCGTCGTGCGCGGCATCGAGGGCGCCGCTGACGTCAAGACCGAGCAGATTGCGGGCCTGCCGATCCTCACCGTCAAGCTCGACCGCCAGGCGCTGTCGCGCTACGGCCTCAGCCTCAGCGAGGTGCAAAACCTGGTCGAGATCGCGATCGGCGGCAAGCCGGCCGGAAAGCTGTTCGAGGGCGACCGCCGCTTCGACATCGTGGTGCGTTTGCCGGAAAGCCTTCGGGCCAACCCGGACGCGATCAAATCGCTGCCGATCCCCCTGCCGCCGGGCGAGGATGTTGCGGCCGTCACGAAGACCGCGTGGCCGGGTGCGTCGGGCACGGCGCTCCGCTACGTCCCGCTGTCCTCCGTTGCGACGATCGAGATCGCGCCCGGCCCCAACCAGATCAGCCGCGAGAACGGCAAGCGGCGCGTGGTGGTGATGGCGAACGTCCGTGGGCGCGACCTGCGTTCCTTCGTCGCCGAGACGCAAGCCGCCGTCGCGGAGAAGGTCAAGCTGCCGCCGGGCTACTGGATCGGCTGGGGCGGCCAGTTCGAGCAACTGGTCTCCGCGACCAAGCGGTTGACAATCGTCGTACCGGTGGCGCTCGCGCTGGTGTTTCTGCTGCTGTTCATGGGCATGGGATCGGCGGCGGATGCGGCTCTGGTGTTCTCCGGCGTGCCGCTGGCCTTGACCGGCGGCGTCGCAGCGCTGCTGCTGCGCGGCATCCCGCTGTCGATCAGCGCCGGTGTCGGCTTCATCGCGCTGTCGGGCGTTGCCGTGCTCAACGGCCTCGTCATCATCGCCTTCATCGAGCGGCTGCGCAGCGAGGGGCGGCCCGTTGCCGATGCCGTGCGCGAGGGCGCGTTGACGCGGCTGCGGCCGGTGCTGATGACCGCACTGGTCGCCTCCCTCGGCTTCGTGCCGATGGCGCTCGCGACCGGCGCCGGCGCCGAGGTACAGCGGCCGCTCGCGACCGTCGTGATCGGCGGCATCATCTCCTCGACGGTGCTGACGCTGCTGGTGCTGCCGGCGCTCTACGTGCTGTTCCGACGTGACGGCGCGCGCGAAACGCCTACAATGGCGCCTGATTTGGCAGCTTCCGGGGAGCGATAGAATTGGGCAGCCACGACCATCACGGTCATGACCATGCCGACCACGCGCATGATCATAGTCACGACCACAGTCATGGTCATGGTTCTGGCCACGCGCATGTCCATGCGCCCGCCAGTTTCGGCAAGGCGTTCGCGATCGGCATTACGCTCAACACCGCACTGGTCGTGGCGGAAGCCGTTTACGGCTATCTCGGCAACTCCACCGCGCTGCTGGCGGACGCCGGCCATAATCTCAGCGACGTGCTCGGCCTGATCGTGGCCTGGGGCGCATCGATCGCGGCCCGGCGCGCGCCAAGCGGCCGCTTCACCTATGGCCTGCGCGCCTCCACCATTTTGGCGGCGCTGGCCAACGCGGTGTTCCTGCTGGTCGCGACCGGCGCGATCGGCTGGGAAGCGATCCTGCGCCTGCGCGAGCCGGAGCCGATCGCGGGCGTCACAGTGATGGTGGTCGCCGGCATCGGTATCCTCGTCAACGGCTTCACCGCCATGCTGTTCGCACGCGGACGCAAGGACGACATCAACATCGAAGGCGCCTATCTGCATATGGCGGCCGATGCCGCGGTCTCGCTCGGCGTCGTGGTCTCGGCGGCGCTGATCATCTGGACCGGCTGGCTCTGGCTCGATCCCGTCACCAGCCTCGTCATCTGCGCCGCCATCCTCTGGAGCACGACCAGTCTGCTCCGCGGCTCCATCGACATGTCGATGGCGGCAGCGCCGCGCGGCACCGACCTCGACGCGATCAAGACGTTTCTGTTGGCGCGCCCCGGCGTCTCAGGGATCCACGATCTCCATGTCTGGCCGATCTCAACCACGGAGACGGCGCTGACCTGCCACCTCGTCATGCCCGCAGGCTCCGCCGGCGATGCATTCCTGATGGAGACGGCGCATCTGCTGAAGACCTCCTTCCGCATCGGCCACACCACGCTTCAAGTCGAGACGCATCCCGACAATGGCTGCGCGCTGGCGCCGGATGATGTGGTGTGACGGCTCGTTAACACCTAGTCTCAATCTCCGCTGTCGTCCCGGACAAGCGCGCACAAAGCGCGCGTAGATCCGGGACCCATAACCACAGGGAGTGGTTTGGCGAAGACTCGGAGTTACCTGCTGTGCGCCACAACCACTCCCTGTGGTTATGGGTCCCGGCCTTCGCCGGGACGACACTGAGCGTGTGGTACCGACTTACACCACAGCAATCGCCCTTACGCCGCCTTCGCCGTCACGATCCAGATCGCGCCTTGCAACGCGACCGACTGCCCCTTGAGGAATGGCGCGAGCGTCTCGCGGATCGAGGCTTTGGCGGCCT
Organism: Bradyrhizobium sp. LTSP849; assembly: GCF_000938255.1. Classification (GTDB taxonomy): domain Bacteria; phylum Pseudomonadota; class Alphaproteobacteria; order Rhizobiales; family Xanthobacteraceae; genus Bradyrhizobium. Next base: position 312,874 of record NZ_JYMR01000053.1, read on the forward strand.
CATGGGTCTCCGGCGGATGGCCTTGCAGCGCGCGGCTGGCGGGGCCGATCTGGAGCGAGCCGTCGACGGCGGCATCAAGGCCGCCGCCGATCGCGATATCCATCGCGAGATTGTGCGGCTCCATCGCGACGTCGACGAAGCCGGCGCCTTTGAGGATGCGCATCACACGCTCTTCGGATGCGAAGGCGAACGGGCCCGGCTCCTCCGGTCCGACCGGCGGCATCTTGGGGACGTGTTTGTAGACCGCCATCAGCGGCGTCATCATCCAGGGATTTTCCTTCGGCTCGCGCCAGCAGGCAAACGCCAGCCGTCCCGACGGCTTGAGCGCATGACGGAGGTTGGTGAAGGAGGCAATCGGATCGGCGAAGAACATGACGCCAAAGCGCGAGGCCAGGAGATCAAAGCTCGCCGGCTCGAACGGATGGACCGTCGCATCCGCCAGCACGAAATCGAGCGGCAGGCCCTTTGGCGCCATCGCGCGCGCCTGCGACAGCATGGGGTCGGAGACATCGAGGCCGAGCGCAAATCCGTTCGGCGCCACCGCCTTGGCGAAGGCGACCGTCGTCGCGCCGGAGCCGCAGCCGACATCGATCACACGCTCGCCCGGCTTCGGCTTGGCGCGATCGATCAGAACGTCGGCGATCGGTCCGAGCAGCCTCTCCTGCGCCGCGTGGCGGTCGGCCCAGCGTTGTCCGCTGGGTCCGTTCCAATAGGCGATCTGGTCGGCATTGGGTTCGTGGCCGGTAGTGCTGCCCATTATTCATTCCTCTCCAATATTGTCCAGACGACACGTCATATGACTGCATCCTGTCTCGTTCATCGCGTCGACTTCAGGGCAAGATCGACGGTTGACGGAACATCACCAGAGCCGGCGCCGCGCGTGCGCCGCATTGGTTTCACCGAACGGCCACATCAGAATCAGATGCCAACCAGATTTGGTCGATAGCTTTCCCCATTCCTCAAACTGGAAAGGCATGACCATGCGCAGCTTCACAGCATCCGTCATCGTTGCAGCTCTCTCCCTCGGAACGCCGGCTTTCGTGCATGCACAGGGAGCATCTTCGCAACCCGGCGCAGAGTCCTCGTCCGATCAGTCCAAAACAGTGATACGGAGCATACAGGTTGTCGATGTCAAGGAATTGCAGCCGGCGGTGCGAGCAAAAGTCGATGAAATCGTGGCGCAGACAAGCGATCAAGACATCCAGTCGCTTCGGAAGTCTATCGACGCCACGCCGCAGGCAGCGTCCGTACTCAAGGCCAAAGGCTTGAACTCGTCACAAGTCGTCGCGATCAACATCGCCGACGGTGTCCTGACGATGTTCACCAAGACAGCCTGACATCAGGCGGGAGTTACACGTCGAAGCGCTGCGCAGCGGCGGCGAGCACGGTCGTCACCTTCTCGATCGCGAAGGTGGCGCCGACATAATTCCTCGATTCGATGACGGCCTTCCCGCTGCGAGGAAAGAAGACCCTGCGGTGGGGCCTGCTGTAGGGCTTCTCGTGCGATGCGAACAAAGCCTGATCAAATGCTGACAGAGGCGCGCGAGGCCGAGGTGGCCGTCGTCTACTACGCCGTGTCGCGACAATGGATCGCCGATCGAAGTCTGCAACTGAGCCTCAAGGCTCCGTTGGACAAGGCGCTGGTGGGCGGTCACGGATTCGAACCGCGGACCCTCTCGGTGTAAACGAGATGCTCTAACCAGCTGAGCTAACCGCCCCTCGCCGCCTCTTTATCCCTACCCGCCCCTGAGGGGCAAGTCCGGAACCTCAATCCTGCGGCCTCCCCGGCAACACGGGCACCGCGTCGATCCAGACCGCCGCCGACTGGCACCAGATCTGCCTTGCGGGACGCAACGCGTCGCGCTGGTTGATACTGCCCCAGCGGATGCCCCAATCGTCGGCCTGCTCGCCCTCGCCGCTGGTGAACAGCGGGGAACCGCAGTCGCCGCAAAAATGCTGGAAACGCATCCGGCCATTGTCGCCACGCTTGCCGTAGACCCTTGGCTTCCCGCCCGTCAGCCGGATCGCGGCACCTGTACAGATCACCGTCACCCGGAACGGCGAGCCCGTCAGGGCCTGGCAGTCCCGGCAATGGCACACCGAGACCGTCTCAGGGTCGATCTCGGCGGCGTAGCTGATCTTCCCGCAATGGCATTGCCCGTCGATCTGCATGGCCCTGTTCTCCAGACAAGAACTGCCTCAAAACAAAAACGGCGCCCGAAGGCGCCGCTTTATCATGTCTCGTGCGATCTCATCAGTGAGCGGTCAGGCCGCCGGCGGCTTCATCGCCATCCGGCTTCACCGTCACCTTGGTGTCCTCTTCCCAGACGATCGGCACCGGCTTCTTGACCAGCGCGCGGGCGACGACGTCGTCCAGACGCGAGACCGGGATGATCTCCATGCCACCCTTGATCGCATCGGAAATCTCCGTGAGATCCTTGGCGTTGTCCTCGGGGATCAACACCGTCTTGATGCCGCCGCGGGCAGCGGCGAGCAGCTTCTCCTTCAGACCGCCGATCGGCAGCACGCGACCGCGCAGCGTGATCTCGCCGGTCATCGCGACATCGTGGCGAACCGGGATGCCGGTCATGACCGAGATGATCGCGGTGGCCATTGCCACGCCCGCGGACGGACCGTCCTTCGGCGTTGCGCCTTCCGGCACGTGCACGTGGATGTCGCGGCGATCGAACAGCGGCGGCTCGATGCCGTAGACGATCGCGCGCGAGCGGACATAGGACGCCGCCGCCGAGATCGATTCCTTCATCACGTCGCGCAGATTGCCCGTGACCGTCATCTTGCCCTTGCCGGGCATCATGACGCCTTCGATGGTCAGCAGTTCGCCGCCGACATCGGTCCAGGCAAGGCCGGTGACAATGCCGATCTGCGGCTCGCTCTCGATCTCGCCGTAACGATACTTCGGCACGCCCAGAAGCTCTTCGAGAGTCTTCTCGGTGATCTTGACCGACTTCTTCTTGGAGATCATCAGCTCCTTCACCACCTTGCGGGCGAGTGTCGAAAGCTCACGCTCCAGATTACGCACGCCCGCTTCGCGGGTGTAGCGGCGGATCAGAAGCAGCAGCGCATCGTCGTCGATCGAGAACTCCTTGGAGTCCAGGCCGTGCTTGGTCACCGCGTTCGGGATCAAATGCTTGCGCGCGATCTCGACCTTCTCGTTCTCGGTGTAGCCCGCGATCCGGATGATCTCCATGCGGTCCATCAGCGGGCCCGGAATATTGAGCGTATTCGCGGTCGTGATGAACATCACGTTGGACAGATCGTAGTCGACCTCGAGATAGTGGTCGTTGAAGGTCGCGTTCTGCTCGGGATCAAGAACCTCGAGCAGCGCCGAGGACGGATCGCCGCGGAAATCGGCGCCCATCTTGTCGATCTCGTCCAGCAGGAACAGCGGATTGGACGACTTGGCCTTGCGCATCGACTGGATGATCTTGCCGGGCATCGAGCCGATATAGGTGCGGCGGTGACCGCGGATCTCGGCCTCGTCGCGCACGCCGCCGAGCGACACGCGCACGAACTCGCGTCCTGTCGCCTTCGCGATCGACTTGCCGAGCGAGGTCTTGCCGACGCCGGGAGGTCCGACGAGGCAGAGGATCGGTCCGGTCAGCTTGTTGGCGCGCGACTGCACAGCGAGATACTCGACGATACGGTCCTTGACCTTCTCGAGCCCGTAGTGATCGGCATCCAGAACCGCCTGCGCGGCTTCCAGATCCTTCTTCACCTTGGACTTCTTGTTCCACGGGATCGACAGCAGCCAATCGAGATAGTTGCGCACGACGGTCGCTTCCGCGGACATCGGCGACATCTGGCGCAGCTTCTTCAATTCATGCTGCGCCTTCTCGCGCGCTTCCTTGGAGAGCTTGGTCTTGGAGATCTTCTCTTCGAGATCGGCGAGCTCGTCGCGACCGTCGTCGTCGCCGAGTTCCTTCTGGATCGCCTTCATCTGCTCGTTGAGATAGTACTCGCGCTGGGTCTTCTCCATCTGGCGCTTGACGCGCGAGCGGATGCGCTTCTCGACCTGGAGCACCGAGATCTCGCTCTCCATCAGGCCCAGCACCTTCTCCAGGCGCTGCGTGACCGACAGCGTCTCCAGGATGCCCTGGCGATCCGCGATCTTGACGGCAAGATGGGACGCAACGGTATCGGCGAGCTTGGCGAAATCGGTGATCGCCTGCACGACGCCGACGACCTCGGCCGAGATCTTCTTGTTGAGCTTCACATAGCTCTCGAAGTCGGACACCACCGAGCGCGACAGCGCTTCCGCCTCGACCGACTTCGCATCGGTGTCGGCGAGCGCAATGGCAGTTGCTTCGTAATATTCGGCGCGATCGGTGTACTTCTCCACGCGCGCACGCTCGAGCCCTTCGACCAGCACCTTCACGGTGCCGTCGGGAAGCTTCAAGAGCTGCAGCACGCTGGCAAGCGTACCAGTCTCGTAAATGGCATCGGGCGCCGGATCATCGTCGGACGCGTTCTTCTGCGTCGCGAGCATGATCAGCGCGTCGTTCTTCATCACCTCTTCGAGCGCGCGGATCGACTTCTCGCGACCGACGAAGAGCGGAACGATCATGTGCGGGAAGACGACGATATCGCGCAGCGGCAACACGGGATAAGCGTGCGTTTCGCCATGGACGATGGTTGGCCGGGGTTTTGGATTAGTCATGGCCTTTTCCTTTTGCTTTGCCCCCTCGCACGCAGCCCGCTGTGTTCATGCGCGACCGCCACAAGGTGCCGAATTGATCCGCAAAACCGGTCTACCATTCGTAGGTTGGACCGGGCTTGCCAGATCGGAACTGAGGCGAATCTTGAAGGGAATTCTCGCTCGCCGCCGACATTAGGTGGCTATCGACCCGGGGGGTGTCAAGTCATTGAAACACGCGCGCCATCAGGCGCTTACGCACGCGGATAAGCGACGCAACACCGGCTGCGGAGGTACATTCCGCAGCCTTGACTTGATGGGACGATTGGAGCGTTCCAGCGCCGCAATTTAGGCGCTGGCGTTCTCGACGGCGCGATCGGACCGATCGGCGTAGATGTAGAGCGGACGCGCCGTGCCTTCCACGACTTCGCGGGAAATCACGACTTCTTCCACACCTTCCAGGCCCGGCAGGTCGAACATGGTCTCGAGCAGGATCGCCTCGAGGATGGAGCGCAATCCGCGCGCGCCGGTCTTGCGCTCGATCGCCCTGCGGGCAACCGCGCCAAGCGCCTCGTCGGCGAAGGTCAGCTCGATGTTCTCCATCTCGAACAGACGCTGGTACTGCTTCACCAGCGCATTCTTCGGCTCGACCAGGATCTTCTTCAGCGAAGCCTCGTCGAGATCCTCCAGCGTCGCCACGACCGGCAGACGGCCGACGAATTCGGGGATCAGGCCGTACTTCAGGAGATCCTCGGGCTCGACGTGACGGAAGATTTCGCCGGTGCGGCGGTCTTCCGGCGCCAGCACCTGGGCGGCGAAGCCGATCGAGGTCGAACGTCCGCGCGCCGAGATGATCTTCTCCAGGCCCGAGAACGCACCACCGCAGATGAACAGGATGTTGGTGGTATCCACTTGCAGGAACTCCTGCTGCGGATGCTTGCGGCCGCCCTGCGGCGGGACCGAAGCCACCGTGCCTTCCATGATCTTCAACAGCGCCTGCTGCACGCCCTCACCCGACACGTCGCGCGTGATCGAGGGGTTGTCGGACTTGCGGCTGATCTTGTCGATTTCGTCGATATAGACGATCCCGCGCTGGGCGCGCTCGACGTTGTAGTCGGCGGCCTGGAGCAGCTTCAGGATGATGTTCTCGACGTCCTCACCGACATAGCCGGCCTCGGTCAGCGTCGTCGCATCGGCCATCGTGAACGGCACGTCCAGGATGCGGGCGAGCGTCTGCGCGAGCAGCGTCTTGCCCGAGCCGGTCGGACCGATCAGCAGGATGTTCGACTTCGCGAGCTCAACGTCGTTGTGCTTGGTCTGGTGGTTGAGGCGCTTGTAGTGATTGTGCACCGCGACCGACAGGACCTTCTTCGCATGGCTCTGGCCGATGACGTAGTCATCCAGCACCTTGCAGATTTCCTTCGGCGTCGGAATGCCGTCGCGCGACTTGACCAGCGAGGATTTGTTCTCCTCGCGGATGATGTCCATGCAGAGCTCGACGCACTCGTCGCAGATGAAGACCGTGGGACCCGCGATCAGTTTGCGGACTTCGTGCTGGCTCTTGCCGCAGAACGAGCAATATAGCGTGTTCTTGGAGTCGCTCGTGCCGACCTTACTCATTCATGTCTCCGTCCGCGGTTCGTCTCGTCCGCTCGATCGCCCCATCCCGACACATCGTCCGGCATAGGACTCAAATAGAGCAAATTCCGTACCAAAAAAGACCCTACGCGTTACATCCCGTGCGAATCACGGTCACTCGATTCTCCGCGATCTTAGCCGATCAATCGTAGCCAACCATGCTGTCACCCGACTATCAAGAATTCGCTAATCGGGAGGCCGCCGGCTACCCGTGACAATACCGTGATTTCAGGTCTTGGCACGGGCGAAGTGACCGAAATCACCCCGGCGTTGCTGGATTGCCACGAAAAACAAGCACGAAAGCGGAACTTTCTGCCTGTCGCAGGGCGCAAAATTGCATTTTGCGCCCGCGCGAAGTGCGCCGTTAACGTCAACGCCGCCCTGACGATCCCAAGGAATCCCCAAGAGATATTCCAGGAATCGATGTTGATGCCCCGGTCGCGTTACTGGGGCTTCGCCGCCGGCTCCTCGGCGCGCTTGTCGATGACCTTGTCGACCAGACCAAACTCCTTGGCGTCGGCCGCGGTGAGGAACTTGTCGCGTTCCAGCGCGTCTTCGATCGCCTTGTAGGTCTGGCCGGTGTGCTTCACGTAGATCTCGTTGAGCCGCTTCTTCAGGTTCAGGATTTCCTGCGCATGAAGCATGATGTCGGTGGCCTGGCCCTGGAAGCCGCCTGAGGGCTGATGCACCATGATGCGCGCGTTCGGCAGCGAGAAGCGCATGTCCTTCTCGCCGGCGGCGAGCAGCAGCGAACCCATCGAGGCCGCCTGCCCCGTGCACAGCGTCGAGACCGGCGGGCGAATGAACTGCATGGTGTCGTAGATGGCGAGGCCCGACGTCACCACGCCGCCCGGCGAGTTGATGTACATCGAGATTTCCTTCTTCGGATTTTCCGCCTCAAGGAACAGGAGCTGCGCGACGATCAGCGTCGACATGCCGTCCTCGACCGGACCGGTCAGGAAGATGATGCGCTCCTTCAACAGGCGCGAGAAAATGTCGTAGGCGCGCTCGCCACGGTTGGTCTGCTCGACCACCATGGGCACGAGGTTCATGTAGGTTTCAACCGGATCGCGCATGAGTCACCTAGGTTTTTCGGACGCGGACATCGCCACTCTTGACTGCCAGTATCTTGGCCGGAAGGCTGATGGACGTCCCGTGATGCAGGAACTTGGGTAAAGGGTGGAGCGACAGATATAGCCCAATTCGCGCCAGACAAGTGCGGATCGAATTAAGGCTTAATCCACGCGGCAGTTGAAGCTGATTCGCGCAAAGAGGCCCAGCCGGCCACCTGGCTAGCTGGGCCCCTTCCACTGATCATCCTTAATAGAAGGCTTTCTCAAAACCTTCAGGCGGCGGTCTTTTCCGCCTCGTCGTCCTTGTAGAGCTCCTCGCGCGAGACCTTCTTCTCGGTCACGTTGGCGAGCTCGAGGATGAAGTCGACGACCTTGTCCTCATAGATCGGTGCACGAAGCTGGGCCAACGCTTGGGCGTTGCTGCGGTAATAGTCCCAGACCTCTTTCTCGCGGCCGGGCATCGAGCGCGCGCGCTCGATCACGGCGCGGCCGACCTCGTCGTCGGTCACCGTGATCTTGTTCTTCTCGCCGATCTCGGAGAGCACGAGGCCGAGGCGCACGCGGCGGTCGGCGATCTTGCGGTACTCTTCCTTGGCGGCGTCTTCAGTGGTGTCCTCGTCGGCAAAGGTCTTGGCCGCGGAGTCCATCTCGGCCTTGACCGAGTTCCACATCAGATTGAACTCCTCGTCGACGAGCGACGGCGGTGCCTCGAAGCGATGCGCCTCGTCGAGCTGGTCGAGCAGCGCGCGCTTGACGCGCTGGCGCGTCGTACCCGCAAACTCGGCGGCCAGCCGCTCGCGCGCGGCTTCCTTGAGCTTGTCGAGCGATTCCAGGCCAAGCGTCTTGGCGAACTCGTCGTCGATCGTGAGGTCCTGCGGCGCCTCGATCGTCGTCGCGGTGGTCTCGAACTCGGCCGGCTGGCCGGCGAGCTTGTCGTTCATGTAGTTCTTGGGGAACGCCACCTTCAGCGTCCGGGTCTCGCCTGCGCCGATGCCGGTGAGCTGCTCCTCGAAGCCGGGGATGAAGGTGTTGGAGCCGATCACGACCTGGATGCCTTCGCCGGTACCGCCCTCGAAGACTTCGCCGTTGATGGTGCCCTTGAAGTTGATGGTGACGCGATCACCGGATTCGGCCTTCGCGCCCTCCGCCTTCGCCGCGTAGCCGCGGTTCGAATCGGCAATGCGCTTGATCGCTTCGTCGACATCGGTGTCGGAGACGTCAGCAACGGGCTTCTCGACCTGGAAAGCCTTGAAGTCTGCGAGCGCGATTGCCGGCACCACCTCGATCGCGACCGTGTAGGTCAGATCGGACTTGCCGTTGAGCAGCTCCTCGACCTCGGCCTGCTCGGTCGGCATCGTGATCTTCGGCTCGGTCGCGAGGCGGAAGCCGCGCTCGGAGAACAGCTGCGTGTTGGTGTCACGAATGGTCTGGTCGATGGTCTCGGCCATCACCGAACGGCCATAGACCTTCTTCAGGTGTCCGACCGGCACCTTGCCGGGACGGAAGCCGTTGATACGGACCTTGTCCTTGAGGTCGACGAGCTTGGCGCCAGCCTTGGCGTCGAGATCAGACGCGGGAACGCTGATCTTGAACTCGTGCTTCAATCCTTCCGAGAGGGTTTCTGTGACCTGCATGGCGTCCAATCTTCTTCTCGTTCGGTCCCGGCACGCATGCGTCGGGACGCTGTCATCAATCGATCCGGCGCGCGAGGCCAATGCCCCCAGCGCCGGTGGGTTCATCGGACCCGGCCCCAGACGGAAAAACATCCGCGAGGGAGCAGGCCCGTCAGTAATCCGTGCAAACGCTGAAAGCGCTTGGTGCGGGCGGAGGGACTCGAACCCCCACAACTTTCGTCACTGGAACCTAAATCCAGCGCGTCTACCAGTTCCGCCACGCCCGCGTAAATTTGCATCAAGACCGGCCGCGATGCCGCGGGCGGCGGGCTTATAGCATGTGCCCGCCTGTTCGCAGCAAAAAAATGGCCGTGTGGACGCCCACCTGAAGTAGGCGTGGCGGCTGGACTTATCCAGCGCGGCGTGGTCCGGATCGAGCCATGAAACCGCGGATTTTTGGCCCGTCCCGACGTGAGGTTTTAGCCGGCATGGCGGCCTCGGCCGCGGGCCTGCTTGGCGGCGGCGCCACGGCACCGGCCGCGACCGCCCAGCTCGCCCTTCTGGCAAGACCGGCAATGCTGGGTCTCAGGCCGGGTCAGCCAGCTACACCAATCTGGGAGCTGGCCGCCGTAAGCCATACCAGGGGCGTCCATCTCAAGCGCGGCGACCGCTGCGAAGTGGTATTTCGGAACGACCTACCTGTGCCACTTGCGCCAGTCTGGTACGGCACCAATGGCGCGGCGGCGGCCGACCCGCTGCGGGGCCGCGCGCCCATCGCGCCTGACGCGACTGAAACATCACTTATTTCAATACCAAACGCCGGAACTCTCCTCGCGGACTTCCGCCTCTTCGAGGATGGCCTCAAGCAGCCCGCGCGGCCACTTCCGATCATCGCCGAGGAGACCAGCCGCGTCGCCACCGATCGTGACGAGGTCCTGCTGATCGAGGAATGGCGCCTGCGGCCGGACGGAACCGCGCTTCCGCCGGGCCGTGACCCCAAGGATACGACCCCGCTCTTTACCCTGAACGGACAGACTTCATTCGAACTCTCAGCCGCGGCCAATGAGCGGCTGCGGCTGCGCTTCATCAACGGCTCCCAACGTTCTGTTCTGGCGATCAAATTGGAAAGCCACGAGGTCCGGGTGATGGCCCTGGACGGACAGCCGGCCGAGCCCTTCCCGGCCCGCAATGGCGCCCTGGTGTTGGCCCCGGGCGCCCGTGCCGACGCCTTTGTGGATACGGCCACCTCGGCGGCGTTCGTTCTGCATGACGGCAAGGAAGCACGCTCGATCGGGCGCCTTGTCGTCTCCGGCGCACGGGAGCGACCTGCGCCGCTGGTACCGCCGCAGCCGCTCCCTTCGAACGGCCTACCCGAGAAGCTCGATCTGAGAGGTGCCCTGCGGTTCGATGTCGCGCTCGGCGCCCCCGACGTCGGTTGGACCCGGTCTGGAACCTTCTCCACCGCCTCCGAACCGGCCTTTCGCGCCAAGACCGGCCGCACTGTCGTGCTGGCCGTGAAGAACCCAGGGCCGGTCACCAACGTCTTCCACCTGCACGGCCACCATTTCCGCCTGCTCGACCGCCTCGACGATGGCTGGAAGCCCTACTGGCTCGACACGCTCGCAATCGAGCCCGGCCAGATCCAGCGGATCGCCTTCGCGGCCACTTCACCGGGACGATGGCTGATCGAATCCGTCGTGACCGACTGGGCCGCGCCGCGGCTGGTGCGCTGGTACGCGGTGGAGTGAGCGGCGGTTCGGCCGTGCAGCTCGCGCGCGGGCAACGACGTTACGAGCGTGCGAGATGTAAGCTTCGTTCGGTCTTTAAGGCTTCTTCCATAAAGACGGCGACGGCCTCATCTGTCAGTAAATCGTCGGCGGGATCATAGGTCGTCAATTTCTCGGCCATCTCGTAGTACCCACTGAAACGCGCCAGAATTTAATACTCCACACCTAGCGCACCATAAACCCGCCGGTGCACGGCCGGCAGCGTCTCGGTCAGGTCTTCCGCGATCAATCCGGGGCCGGCTTCGTTAGCCGCCTCGCCATGCATCCAGACGCCGATGCTGGCGGCCTCGAATGCCGGAACGCCTTGCGCCAACAGCCCTGCGATGATGCCGGCGAGCACGTCGCCGGCGCCGGCGGTGGCAAGCCACGGCGGCGCGTTGGCGGCGATGGTGGCGCGGCCGTCGGGGGCTGCGATCGTGGTGTCAGGGCCCTTCAGGAGCACGACCGCGCCGGAGCGTTCGGCCGCAGCACGCACGCGCTCGAGCTTCGAGCGGCCCGGATATTTGTTGCTGAGGTCCGAGAACAGGCGGGGGAACTCGCCCTCGTGCGGCGTCAGCACCACCGCATTGTCCTGCGACGACTTGATCGATTCAAACAAGCGCTCGGGGTTCGCGGCAAAGCTCGTCAGCCCATCCGCATCGAGCACCAGATGCCGCTGCGCGTTAAGCGCCGTGTGGACGAAGTCGCAAGTGCGATCGCCGATGCCTGTCCCGGGGCCGATCATGCAGGTGTTGTAACGCTTGTCGCCGAGCAGCTCGGCGAACTCGACCGCGGTATCGACGGGGCGAACCATCACAGCCGTCAGCGCGGCTGCATTGATCGCGAGCGCCTCGCGTGGGCTCGCCAGCGTCACCAGGCCCGCACCGGCGCGCAACGCGCCGCGTGCAGCGAGCCGCGCCGCACCGGTCGCGGCTGCATCACCGGAGACCGCCAGCACGTGGCCTCGCGCGTATTTATGGCCGTCGATGCGCGGCACCGGAAAGGCTGCGCCCCAGAAATCCGGGTCGTTCTCGAAGATCTGTGGCCTGATCTCATCGAGCACCTGGCTCTCGATGCCGATATCGGCAACACGCACGCGGCCGCAATGCATCCGGCCCGGCAGCAGAAGATGCGCCGGCTTCTTGCGGAAGAAGGTGACGGTCTCGGTGGCATTCACCGCCACGCCGAGCACGGCCGCGCTAGTGCCGTTGATGCCGCTCGGCAGGTCGACCGCAAGCACCGGCGCGCCGTTGGTGTTGACCGCCTCGATCATCGCGCGCGCTTCGCCGTCGACCGGACGGCTCAGGCCGGCGCCGAACAGCGCATCGATGATCAGCGCGGGCTTGCCGATCGCCTGCGGATTGAACGGCAGCACCGGATGCTTCCAGCCGCGCGCGGCGGAGGCCGCGTCGCCTTGGAGCTGGTCGCGCTCGCACATCAGGATCACCGAGACCTCGCGGCCTTGGGCAGCGAGCTCGGCGGCTGCGACAAAACCATCGCCGCCATTGTTGCCGGGACCGGCCAAGATCAGGATCGGCCCCTCCTCCACCAGCGCGTTCGCAGCTTCCGCGACCGCCTGGCCCGCGCTCATCATCAGCTTGAAGCCGGGCGTGCCGGCCGCGATCGAGAGCTGGTCGGCCCGCTGCATTTCAGCGTTGGTCAGAACTTCCATGCCACTTCCCTAGTACAAACGCCTCTTCAACAGGCATCTTCCGTGCCGATCCATACAGGGAACGGCGACCTGCACACGCATTGACCGTTTGCCTATTTCGTAGTCTTCGCTATTTTGGGCCGGTCGGCTCCACCTATCAGAGATGCTCGTTAAAAGGCTGATAACGCTCCAATAATCAGGGCATTTGCAACTTGGCATAGACCCTGCTTTCGAGGAAGCCGCTTCGGTTCGTCGTGCTCACTGGCATTATCTAGGTGTGGCCGGCCGTCGCCGGGCCGGTCAGGCGACCCGGGACAGCGAAGACAAGTCCGTGCGTGAGAAAAGCGCATCCTGACGAAGACGTTGCTATTTGTTCGAAAGGCCGGGAGGCGCGCAGTGAAGAAAATCGAAGCCATCATCAAGCCGTTCAAGCTCGACGAGGTGAAGGAAGCGCTTCAGGAAGTCGGCCTGCAAGGCATCACCGTCACCGAAGCCAAGGGTTTTGGCCGCCAGAAGGGTCATGCCGAGCTCTACCGCGGCGCAGAATACATCGTCGACTTCCTGCCCAAAGTGAAGATCGAGATCGTGATCGGCGACGACCTGGTCGAGCGCGCCATCGACGCGATCCGCCGCGCCGCGCAAACCGGGCGCATCGGTGACGGCAAGATTTTCGTCTCCAATATCGAAGAGGCGATCCGCATCCGAACCGGCGAATCCGGGCTGGACGCTATCTGAGCCGGGTGCTATCCCGCCCTTTGCGACACTCTGAGAAGAAATAAGGCTGCTTCGGCGGCCTGATTTCGTTTATGCGGTCGCGCAAAACTCGCCGAAAGCGAGAATAATTTTGCTCATCTGGAAATCGACCCGCAGAGCCAAAAGGGGTATGCATGAAGACCGCCAAAGACGTCCTGAAATCGATCAAGGACAACGACGTCAAATACGTCGACCTGCGCTTCACCGATCCGCGCGGCAAGTGGCAGCATGTGACGTTCGACGTCAGCATGATCGATGACGACATTTTCGCCGAAGGGACGATGTTCGACGGCTCCTCGATCGCCGGCTGGAAGGCGATCAACGAGTCCGACATGTGCCTGATGCCCGATCCGGTGACCGCGACGATCGACCCGTTCTTCGCCGAGACCACCATGGTCATCACCTGCGACGTGCTCGAGCCGACCACGGGCGAGCCCTACAACCGCGACCCCCGCGGCATCGCCAAGAAGGCGGAAGCCATGGTGAAGTCGATGGGCGTGGGCGACACCGTCTTCGTCGGCCCCGAGGCCGAGTTCTTCGTGTTCGACGACGTGCGCTTCTCCTCGGGCCCCTACAACACCGGCTTCCGGCTCGACTCCTCGGAGCTGCCGAGCAACACCGACACCGAATATGAGGGCGGCAATCTCGGCCACCGCATCCGTACCAAGGGTGGCTACTTCCCCGTTCCGCCGCAGGACTCCGTGCAGGACATGCGCTCGGAGATGCTCGGCGCCATGGCCAAGATGGGCGTCAAGGTCGAGAAGCATCACCACGAGGTCGCTTCCGCCCAGCACGAGCTCGGCATGAAGTTCGACACGCTGACGCTGATGGCCGACCATTTGCAGATCTACAAATACTGCATCCACCAGGTCGCGCATATCTACGGCAAGACCGCCACCTTCATGCCGAAGCCGGTCTATGGCGACAACGGCTCGGGCATGCATGTGCATCAGTCGATCTGGAAGGACGGCAAGCCGGTGTTCGCCGGCAACAAGTACGCCGACCTCTCGGAGACCTGCCTCAACTACATCGGCGGCATCATCAAGCATGCCAAGGCGATCAACGCCTTCACCAACCCGTCGACCAACTCCTACAAGCGTCTGGTCCCGGGCTATGAGGCCCCCGTGCTGCTCGCCTACTCCGCGCGTAACCGCTCGGCCTCCTGCCGCATCCCCTACACGGCGAACCCGAAGGCCAAGCGTGTCGAGGTGCGCTTCCCCGATCCGCTCGCCAATCCCTATCTCGGCTTCGCAGCGATGCTGATGGCTGGTCTCGACGGCATCAAGAACAAGATCGATCCGGGTCCAGCGATGGACAAGGACCTCTACGATCTGCCGAAGGAAGAGTTGAAGCTGATCCCGACGGTGTGCGGCAGCTTGCGCGAGGCGCTCGAAAACCTCGACAAGGACCGCGCCTTCCTCAAGGCCGGCGGCGTGTTCGACGACGACTTCATCGACGCTTACATCGAGCTGAAGATGACCGAAGTCGCCCGCTTCGAAATGACCCCGCACCCGGTCGAGTTCGACATGTACTATTCGGGCTAAGGCGTCCGAACTTTACGCGACAAGCAAAAGGCGCTCCGCGAGGGGCGCCTTTTCGTTTTCGGGGTCGTCGTAGGATGGGCCGCCTACGCGATCGCGCGCTGCCGCTCGGTCAGAGCTTCGCCGAACGCCTCGAACAGCTTTCGGTTGATGGGATTTTGCTGTGGATCGTATTCGGCGTGCCATTGGACGCCGAGCGCGAAGGTCGGGGCCTCGGCGATGCGGATCGCCTCGATGGTACCGTCTTCGGCGACACCTTCGATCAGCACGCGCTTGCCGGGGTCCAGGATACCCTGGCCGTGCAGCGAATTGACCCTGATCTTCTCGCAGCCGAGCAGCCTTGCGAACGCTCCGCCGGGCGTGAGGTCGACGTCGTGGCGGTCGGCGAATACCACGGTCGGATCGGGATGGATCTCGCCATTCTCGAGCCGCGGCATGCGGTGGTTGATGCGGCCCGGGATTTCGCGGATTTCGGGATGCAGCGAGCCGCCGAAGGCGACGTTCATCTCCTGAAGGCCGCGGCAGATGCCGAACAGCGGAATGCCGCGGGCAACGCAGGCCACCGACAGCGCCAGCGCGACCTCGTCGCGGTGGATGTCATAGGGCTCGTGCTTTTCGCAGGGATCGACGTTGAAGCGGGTCGGATGGACGTTGGCGCGAGCACCGGTGAGCACGATGCCGTCGACGGCATCGAGCAGCGCGCCGATATCGGTGATGTCGGGCGAGCCCGCGAACATCACCGGCAGGCCGCCGGAAACCTCGGCCACGGCGCGCAGATTACGCTCGCCGACCATCTGGACCTGAAATCGATTTTCGACGCGATGGGCGTTCCCGATCACGCCGACGACCGGCTTTCTCATCTCCCGTTCAGACCTCCCCCGTAAGAAGATTCTCCAAACATGCCCCTCGGACGGAACAAATTCAACAGAAGGGATCGCGGGACGGCAATGCTATTTCGCGCAAATGGCCATCGGGGGGCAACGATGGCACTCCTTCACCTGGCCGGCGTTGGCTCCAGGAGGTCGCGGACGCGTCAAACCGGCGGCTTGCTCCCCCGCAGGATTTCACGAAAGAGTGGCTCCCGCCCTCCGAAAAGGAAATGAAGTGACGAATCCCGTAGATGAACGGCCCCGGACCCGCACCGATCTGGCTCGGGATCAGGCTTGGGCGATTTCGGTTGGGGGCATCGGCGTCGTGCTGTTCAGCGCCATGCTGGTCTTCACCTGGTATTTTGCCGCCACCCTGCTCCTGATCTTCGCCGGGATGCTGCTGGGCGTCGGGCTCAACGCGCTGACCAATGCACTGGGCCGTCGCATTCACCTGCCGCATCCGGCGCGACTTGCGATCGTCTGTGTTGCGCTGGCCCTGATGCTCGCGGGCGTCGCCTATCTCGGCGGTGCCACCATCGCCGAGCAGGCTTCGCTGCTCAGCAACACCATCAAATCGCAGATTGCACACGTCAAATCCTTCCTCGACAGCCGCGGCATCGACACCAGCTTCTTCGATCTCGGCAACGCCGCGCCCGCCGCCTCCACCAACGCAGAACCGGCGCCCTCGCCGAGCCCTGCCGCGCATGGCCAGTTGCCGGGTGCCGGTGCGCTGGCCTCCAGCGGCGGCGCGATCGTGAGCCAGACCTTCAAGCTGCTGTTCGGCGCGATCAGCGCCGTCGGCAACGTCTTCATCGTGCTGTTTCTGGGGCTGGCCTTTGCCGCCCAGCCCGGCATCTATCACGACGGCCTGTTGTTCCTCGCGCCGGCCCGGCATCGCACCCGCGCCGCTCTCATCATCGACCGCATCGGCGAAACGCTGGAGCGCTGGCTGATCGCGCAGATCATCGTCATGCTCGCAGTCGGCGTGGTGACGTGGATCGGGCTCGCCATCATCGGCATCCCCGGCTCGTTCATCCTGGGAATCCAGGCCGGACTGCTTGCCTTCATCCCGACCGTCGGCGCCATCATCGCCGGTGTCGTCGTGGTGCTGGCGAGCCTCGCCTCGGGCTGGATCCCGGCGCTCTCCGCGTTCATCCTCTTCCTCGGCGTGCACGCGATGGAGAGCTACGTGCTGACGCCGATCCTCCAGCGCCAGGCGCTGGACATTCCGCCGGCCACGCTGTTCGCGTTCCAGATCCTGCTCGGCGTCGTCTTCGGAATCTGGGGCCTGGCGCTGGCGCTGCCATTGGTCGCCATCGCCAAGGTCGTGATCGACCATTTCAAGACGTATGAAGCGCCACCGCTGGCCGAGGTAGCCTGATAGCCCTCAGGTCGCCAGCACGGTCTCGGTGTGCTCGACCTCGGGGGGCGAGGCGAAATACTGGCCGACGAGGCCGCGCCATTCGGCAAAGTTCTCCGAGCCGCGGAAATCGACGGTGTGATTTTCCAGCGTCTCCCACTTCACCATCAGCCGGTAGCGCTGCGGCTTCTCGATCGACTTGTGCAGCTCGAAGCCGTGAAAGCCCTTGGAGCGACCGAAGGCGGCCTTGGCCTTGGCGACAGCCGCCTCAAAATCCTTCTCGCTGCCCGGCTTGATGTCGATTTGCGCGATCTCGGTGACCATCGTTTCCACCCTTCTTGTTTGATGGGCGTGTCTACCGCAGCCGGGGACAAAGAAAAAGGCGCCTGAACGGCGCCCTGGCCGGCCTAAAACGCGGCGCTCTCAGGCGAACAGCAGGACCGTGCCAGCGATGACGAGCGCGCAACCGACGAACAGCGCGAGCGGCCAATAGCTGCGGCTCTGCGTGTAGCGCCCCTGCGCGCGGCGCTCGGTGATGACAGCGGTCTCGTATTCGTCCGCGGTCGAGAACAAACAGGCGAAACCGCCGCGTGCCGAGGCCGCAGCGGCTTCGAGCGACATCAGGGTAGCCTGCGGGTTCTGTCGACGGATCGATTCCATGACCGCAATGGTAGGAACCGAATGGTAAACAGAGGATTACCGCGAGGCCCCTTGAAGGCCTCTTGCGTCTCAGGCCGTGACCGGCTCTGCCTTGGATGGTGTCTTGGGCACACCGATCCGCGCGGCGCTCTGGCGGCGCCAGTTCTCCAGCGACAGCGGCAGCTCCTCCGCCGCCTCGACGCGGTTGCGGCCGCCGCGCTTGGCCTGATAGAGCGCGGTGTCGGCCGAAGCCAGCAGCACCTCGAGCTCGGTGCCGGCCGGCCCGCCGGACACGCCGATGCTGACGGTGGTGTCGACCGCGCCTTCCTCGACCACGACGCCGGAGGTCTCGAACGCCTCGCGCACGCGCTCGGCGACCAGCACGCCTTCCTCCAGCGAGCACGGCAACAAGGCCGCGAACTCTTCGCCGCCGATGCGGCCCGACAGGTCCGAGATGCGCAGATTGCTGACGACGACGGTCGAGAACAATTTCAGCATCTCGTCGCCGGCGGGATGGCCGAAGCGATCGTTGATCGACTTGAAGTGGTCGATGTCGAAGATCATCACGGTAACCGGACGGCCGCCCTTGGCCTCGCGCTCGATCATCCGCGCGCAGGCCTCGGAGAAGCCGCGTCGGTTGAGCATGCCGGTCAGGGGATCGGTGGATGCGGCCGTGCGGTGCGCGGTGACGGTGCGCTCCGACACCAGCATGAAGATCACGAACACGGTGCCGACTGCATAAAGCACGAGCTCGACCGCGAACACGGTGACCCAGACGCTGCCGGAGAAGCCGGCATCGTTCGGGCGCAGGAAGCTGCCGAGCAGGATCGGCAGCATCAGCACGCAGCCGTGCATCACCGGCACCACGAAGGCCGGCCAGCGCCGTTGCAGGCTCTTGCGCCGCTCGACCCAGAGCTCGCTCGCGGTCAGCGCCGCGTAGACCGAGACGATGCCGGCGCCGATGATCATGCGCAGCATGGACGCGGCAGGATCAAGCAGCGTCACGGTCGCGGCCCAGGCGAGCGCGCCGAGCACGAGACCGGGCCAGTTCGGCTTGCGGCCGTGGAAGACGCGCGCCGCATTCCAAACCATACCGCAGGCGACGAAGCCCACCGCATTCAGCGCGAGATAAAGGTGCGGGCCGAGCTTGTCGCCGGTCGCCGTCCATAGCGCGACAGACGCTGCGCCAAGGAGATATGCGGTGCCCCACCATTTCAGCGCGGGACTGTTCTCCTGCCTGCCGAAAAATACCATCATGGCGCCGAGCAATGCGGCAACCATGGTGGCGACCAAATAGAGCGTGATGCTATCGAGCGACATCATGTCGGCCCCCTCTTGAACATAGCAGTTACGCGATCGGCACATCCGACTTGCGCGCCCTTCCAGATGCGACGCTATGTCCGGCGAGTTCCATTGAGGTTTTCACGCGAGGCCAAGTTTTCGGGAAACTCGTCATCAATTTGCGTACAAACGAACAACAAAAAGGGCGCTGAAATCAGCGCCCTTTTGCATTTCATTGAAGCCGCTTTCGCGGCGAATGTGACCGAAGCGATTAACGCTTCGAGAACTGGAAGGACCGGCGGGCCTTGGCCTTGCCGTACTTCTTGCGCTCGACCACGCGCGAGTCGCGGGTGAGGAAGCCGCCCTTCTTGAGCACGGTACGCAGCTCCGGCTCGAAATAGGTCAGCGCCTTGGAGATGCCGTGACGGACGGCACCAGCCTGGCCGGACAGACCGCCGCCGGCGACGGTGCAGATCACGTCGTACTGGCCGGAACGCGCGGCCACGGAGAACGGCTGCTCGATCATCATGCGCAGCACGGGACGAGCGAAATAGACCTCGACCTCGCGCGCGTTGACCGTGACCTTGCCGGCACCCGGCTTGATCCAGACGCGGGCGACCGCGTCCTTGCGCTTGCCGGTGGCGTAGGCGCGGTTGAACTTGTCGACCTTCTTCTCGTGCTTGGGCGCATCGGGCGTCGCCGTCTTGAGCTGCGAGAGCTGGTCGAGCGACTGAATGGATTCGGCCATGATTATGCGGCCCTCGTGTTCTTGCGGTTCAACTTGGCGATGTCGATCTTCTCGGGCGTCTGGGCCTCGTGCGGATGATCGGCGCCGCCGTAAACGCGGAGGTTGCCCATCTGGACGCGACCGAGCGGACCACGCGGGATCATGCGCTCGACGGCCTTCTCGAGCACGCGCTCGGGATGCTTGCCCTCGAGGATCTGGCGCGCGGTGCGCTCCTTGACGTGGCCGACATAGCCGGTGTGCTTATAGTAGGTCTTCTGCTCGCGCTTGCGGCCGGTGAGGACCGCATGCTGGGCGTTGATGATGATGATGTTGTCGCCGCAATCAACGTGAGGCGTGTAGGTCGGGAGATGCTTGCCGCGCAGGCGCATGGCGACGATGGTGGCGAGGCGGCCGACGACCAGACCCTTGGCGTCGATCAGCACCCACTTCTTCGTCACCTCAGCCGGCTTTGCCGAAAAGGTTTTCATATCGGAGTTTCCGTGGACGGGGAGATATCGGCGCGAACACCGCACCGGACTGCGCGGTTTTCTAAAGAAGTGGCGCGTAACGGTCAATGCCCGAGAGCGCAAAATAGACAAGCGAAATCAGTATCTTAAAATTATGGTGCTATAATACCCGCAAAAAGCTCAAACATTTGGAATGGAATAGGTCGATGTGACATGAGCGATCGGATCGGGCGAGGTCCCGGACAACAGGTTCACCTCCCCGACCGCCAGGCGCTTGCCGAGCTTGAGAAGCCGCGCCTCCGCCAGCACGTCCTGCCCGGGCTGGCCCTTGCGCAGGAAATTGATGTTGAGATTGGTGGTGACCGCGAGCCCGATCGGCCCGATCGCCGACAGCAGCACCACGTACATCGCGAAATCGGCCAGTGCCATCAGCGTTGGGCCCGACACGGTTCCGCCGGGCCGCAGCATCTTTTCGCCGTAGCGCTGGCGCAGGAGGCAGGTCTGGCCATCCGCGCTCTCGATCGTGATGTCGTCGCCGCTGAAGGCCTGGGGAAACTCGTCGCGGAGAAACTGCTCAAGCTCCGCCACGCTCATTTTCGCTAATGCCATACCACGCCTCACCCTCGCTTCACGTCGCCTGTTACATTAGGTTATCTGCATCATCCATCTGCGTCATCCAAGTGCAATAATCCAACCGGAAACGCTTCAATGTCCGCCCAGGCAGCCCGCGCCCCCTCTCCGCAACCGCCGATCCTGTTGCGCGAGACAATCGGCAGCATCGCGGTTCTGACGCTCAACCGCCCGGCCGCCCGCAACAGCCTATCGGAGGCGATGATCGCAAGCCTGCATGCCGAGCTCAATGAGATCCGCGACGACAAGGCGATCCGCGGCGTGGTGATCGCGGCTAATGGCCCCGCCTTCTCCGCCGGCCACGACATGAAGGAGCTGACGGCACGCCGCAGCGATCCCGATCGCGGCCGCGCCTTCTTTGCTGAGATGATGAACGCTTGCAGCGCGATGATGCAGGCGATCGTGCATCTGCCAAAACCCGTGGTCTCCGCCGTCCAGGGCATCGCAACTGCGGCCGGCTGCCAGCTCGTGGCGAGCTGCGACCTTGCGATCGCGTCGGAAGCGGCGAGTTTTGCCACGCCCGGCGTCGACATCGGCCTGTTCTGCTCGACACCGATGGTGGCGCTGTCGCGCAACGTGCCGCGCAAGCAGGCGATGGAGATGCTGCTGACGGGTGAGCCGATCCCGGCCGCACGTGCCCGCGAGATCGGCCTCGTCAACCGCGTGGTCGCCGCCGGCACCGAGCGCGACGCCGCGATTGAGCTCGCGCAGCAGGTCGCGCTGAAATCGGCCTACACCGTCAAGCTCGGCAAGGAAGCATTCTACCGCCAGGCCGAGATGAGCCTTGCGGACGCCTATCGCTATGCGGCAGAGGTGATGACCGAGAACATGATGGCGCGCGACGCCGAGGAAGGCATCGGCGCCTTCATCGAGAAGCGCACGCCGACATGGCGGGATGAGTGACTCCCGTCATTGCGAGCGAAGCGAAGCAATCCAGGATTCCTCCGCGGTGACAGTCTGGATTGCTTCGCTTCGCTCGCAATGACAACAAGAAAAGACGACAGATGAACCACGACGCCTATCCCGACAATTACATCCGCGGCATCCTCAACAGCGTGAAGTCGATCGCAATGGTCGGCGCCTCGCCGCAAAATGTGCGGCCGAGCTATTTTGCGTTCAAGTATCTGGCGCAGCGCGGCTACGACATGATCCCGGTCAATCCGGGCCATGTCGGCAAGGACCTGCTCGGAAAACCCTTTGTTGCCTCGCTCTCCGATATCGGCCAGCCCATCGACATGATCGACATCTTCCGCAACTCCAGCCACATCATGCCCGTGGTCGAGGAAGCCCTGACGCTCGATCCGCTGCCGAAGGTGATCTGGATGCAACTGGGGGCGCGTGACGATGCGGCGGCAGAAAAGGCCGAAGCGGCCGGCATCAAGGTGGTGATGAACCGGTGCCCAAAAATCGAATATGGCCGCTTGTCGTCCGAGATTTCCTGGATGGGTGTGAATTCGCGCACGCTGAGTTCCAAGCGCCCGCCGGCACCGACGCAGGGCATGCGGCTATCCCTCAATCGGATGAGTGTCGGCGGTGGCGAGACCGCGGCCTCGGATCGCGCCGCCAAAAACAAGACCGAGCGAAGCTGACGCAATTGCGAAGGATCGATTTCGCGCACGCGACAATGCGTAGCACGATGTGAAGCCGCAGCTTGACGGCGGGCGCTGTGACGATCAGCATGCCGCGCGATTTCAGACCACAAGAACAGGACGCCCTCAATGAGCGATCGCCTTCCGGGATTTTCAACCCTCGCCGTGCATGCCGGTGCACAGCCCGATCCCACCACCGGTGCGCGCGCGACTCCGATTTATCAAACGACGTCTTTCGTCTTCAACGACGCCGACCACGCCGCTTCGCTGTTCGGATTGCAGTCGTTCGGCAACATCTATACCCGCATCGGCAACCCGACCAATGCCGTGCTGGAAGAACGCGTCGCCGCGCTTGAAGGCGGCACCGCCGCGCTCGCGGTTGCCTCGGGCCATGCCGCGCAGGTCGTGGTGTTGCAGCAACTGATGCAACCCGGCGACGAATTCATCGCCGCGCGAAAACTCTATGGCGGCTCGATCAACCAGTTCGCCCACGCGTTCAAGAGCTTTGGCTGGAACGTGGTGTGGGCCGATCCCGATGATGTCGCAAGCTTCGAGCGCGCGGTGACGCCGCGCACCAAGGCTATCTTCATCGAGTCCATCGCCAATCCCGCCGGCAGCATCACCGACATCGAGGCGATCTCGACGGTGGCGCGCAAGGCGGGCGTGCCGCTGATCGTCGACAACACGCTGGCCTCACCCTATCTGATCCGCCCAATCGACCACGGCGCCGACATCGTCGTGCACTCGCTGACGAAATTTTTGGGCGGCCACGGCAATTCGCTCGGCGGCATCATCGTCGATGCCGGCACCTTCGATTGGTCGACGGGCGGCAAATATCCGATGCTCTCCGAGCCGCGGCCGGAATATCACGGCATCCGCCTCCAGGAGACCTTTGGCAATTTCGCCTTCGCGATCGCCTGCCGCGTGCTCGGCCTGCGCGATCTTGGCCCGGCGCTGTCGCCGTTCAATGCCTTCATGATCCTCACCGGCATCGAGACGCTGCCGCTGCGCATGCAGAAGCACTGCGACAACGCCAAGGCGGTGGCCGAATTCCTCGCCGGTCATCCGGCGGTGGCCGCGGTGAATTATTCGGGCCTTGCCAGCGACAAGTACAACCAGCTCGCGCGCAAATATGCGCCGAAGGGCGCGGGCGCGGTGTTCACCTTCAGCCTGAAGGGCGGCTATGACGCCGGCGTCAGCCTGGTGTCGAAATTGCAGCTGTTCTCGCATCTGGCCAATGTCGGCGACACCCGCTCGCTCGTCATCCATCCCGCCTCGACCACGCACAGCCAGCTCGACGACGCCGCCAAGGTCAAGTCCGGCGCCGGTCCCGACGTGGTGCGGCTCTCGATCGGCATCGAGGACAAGGAAGACCTGATCGCCGATCTGGAACAGGCGCTGGCGGCTTAGTATTCCTTGCCGTCCGAGGCATGCGAAAGCGCGCCCCGGAACGCGCCCTCGTTAACAGTCATTAACCATATCTGCCGCATACATCGTCCTTGGATCGCCCTTTTTGATTCGGAGCCGACGATGCTGCGCTGGATGGTGCCTGCCCTTGCGGCGATGCTGACGGTGTCAAGCGCGCTCGCCGCCGATCTGCCGGCCACGCCGAAACGGCGGGCCGCCGCTCCGCAGCAAGAGCCGCCAAAAGTCTATGTCGAAACCGATCCGGACGCGCTGATCTCGCCGGCCTATGGCATCGGCAGCTACATTCGCAACCTGCCGGGCACGCCGCTGCTGCCGGGCTCGCATACGCTGCCGGGCAATTACGGCCGTCCCTGGGACTACGACTATCAGGGCTCGTATTACGGCGGCAAGCAGGTCGATTATTTCTGGCGACTGCCGTACTCGTGCGGCATCTACGGCTATTGCTAGCCGGGCTGCCCCACTGGAACCACGCGCGGCTGTGCTTCCGCGCTTTGCCGTGAGGCCAGCCGCTCCGCCTGCATCACCGCAAGCGTGAGCACCACGATCGCGACGGCCTGGTGCGAAAGCGCGAGGTCAATCGGTACCTGATTGAGCAGCGTAAGGATGCCAAGCACCGCCTGCAAACTCACCGCGCCCAACAGCCAGAGCGCGCCACTCGCCACCGAACCTGCGCGAGACCGCACCGCATCTAACGCGTGCAGCGCCGCGAGCGCGAACAGCGCATAGGCCGTCATGCGGTGCTCGAACTGCACGGTCAGCACATTGTCGAACATGTTGCGCCACCACGGCGTCTCGAACCACAGCCGGTCCGCGGGCGGAATGAACGCGCCGTCGATCTGAGGCCAGGTGTTGTAGGCGCGCCCCGCGCGCAGGCCCGCAACCAGCGCGCCAAAATAGATCTGGACGAAGGTCACGACGAGAAGCAACCCGCTCGTCAACCGCAGCCGCGCGGGCGCTGCGATCTGCGGCCGGTCTGCAAGCCGCCGCACAGTCCAGACGATGCCGGCGAAGATCAGGAGAGCGAGCACCAGATGTGTCGCCAGCCGATATTGCGACACCTCGACGCGCTCGGAGAGGCCCGAAGCCACCATCCACCAGCCGACTGCGCCCTGGAGCCCGCCGAGTGCAAACAAGAACCACAGCCGCCGCTTCAATTCACCGGACAAGCCGCCGCGCCACAGGAAGAACAGGAATGGCAGCAGATAGGCGATGCCGATGAAACGGCCGAGCAGCCGGTGGCTCCATTCCCACCAGAAGATCTCCTTGAACTCGGACAGGCTCATGCCGGCGTTGAGCTCGCGATATTGCGGGATCTTCTTGTAGGCCTCGAAGGCGTCGGTCCACTGCGCCTCTGAAAGCGGCGGCATGCTGCCGGTGACCGGCTTCCATTCGACGATCGAGAGACCGGATTCCGTCAGGCGCGTCGCACCTCCGACCAGCACCATCAGCGCGATCAAGGCGGCTACGGAAATCAGCCACCAGCGCACGGCGCGATGCGGCTTGGTCAAGGCGGAATTCGTCGTCATGTCAGGGGTCGAAACCAAGGCTTGAACCGGACTGCGTGCCCCTTATAGTCCCCCGCTCCCGCAGCGCAAGTTACGCGAAAGCCGCAATATTCCGCCATGACGATCCGCACCCGCAAGTTCCTCGGCGCCATCCTGCTCCTGGTGCTGGCCACCGTCTGGGCCCTGCTCGGCATGGCGGCGGCGCAGATGCCGTGGATCGCGGAGTCCGGCTGGCGGCAGGCGATCTATTACGTGGTGGTCGGCATGGGTTGGGTGCTGCCGGCGATGCCGATCGTGAGCTGGATGCAGCGGCCCGACCGCGCCAAATCTAGTTCGTAACGGCGCCGGTCGGTTTTACCGGCGGAAACGCAATTCCGGACACCAGGACGCGCATCATGCGCAGCGAGCGTACCCTTCCGTCCCAGGAAATCCGCGGCAGCGCGCGCAGATTGGTGCGCCCCTCCGCATCCACGATGCCCGGCAGCGTCGACACCGCGCTGGCAAAGCCGGCCTCCTCCGCCATCACGACGTGGGTGCGCCGGAACGAGGCGCGATCGCCGAACGGAAACGCCAGATGCCGTATCTCGCGGCCGAAGGCCGCTTCCGCGACCGCCTTGCCCATCGTGATCTCGCGCAGCGCAGCCGTGTCCTTCATGTTGGCGAGAACGGGATAGTTCACGGTCGCATTGCCGATCGTCACCAGCGGATCGGCTGCGAGCTTCGCCAGATCCTCCCAATTCATCGACGCTTCGCGCGAGAGCGTGGCGAGATCGATCCGGTAGCGGGTGCAGAGATCGGCGATCGCAGCCGACAGCTGCGCCGGCGTCAGCGAGCGCAACCAGCCCTCGACGAACGAGAACAGCGCCTGCTTCTCGGCATTGCCTGTGACGGTGAAGCGCTGCTCCCTGTCACCCATCATCAGGCTGAGGCGGCTCTCGCGCGCAATCACCTGTTCGAGCCCGAGCCACCACGCTTCGCCGACGCCATCGGGAAAGGCGGTCGGAACGTAGACAGTGAACGGAACCGCGTGGCGCGCCAATATCGGATAGGCAAAGCTGATGAGGTCCTTGGCAGCGCCATCGAAGGTGAGCGCCACGAAGCGCCGTTTCTCCGGCAACGTCACCGCGCGCCGGCAGACCTCGTCCATGCCAATAAAGTCATACTTCCAGCGCTTCAGCGCGCGAATGGTGCGATCGAGGAATTGCGGCGTGATCTCGTTTTCGCGCAACGGCTGGAACGCACCGCTCCGCCGTGGCCGCACCCGCTCGAAGCGCAGGATGGCGCCCTCGCCGCGGCTGCGCAGCAACGGCTGGCCGGTGAACCAGGCCAGTTCAAGCCGCAACCGCTCCAGCCATCTGTCGTCGGATGCCAATATCCCACCTTCGCGTAGGCCGGCGGCCTGTTCCCTCGCTTATTGTCATTACCCTTTGTTGACCTTTCTTTGCAAAGGTCGGCCACAAGCCGAAATACGCATTTTTTGATTTCTCGACAGGTTTCGCGAATGACCATGGCTGCGGCGATGCAAAGCCGGACGGCAGAAGCGCCAGCGCGGTCGAAAGCGAGCCGCATCGCGCATGTCGACATCGTCGCCGATCTCGGCCAGGCCGAGCCGGTCTGGCGCGCCTTCGAAGAACCCGGCCATCTCTCCACGCCCTATCAACGGTTCGATATGTTGAGCCCCTGGCAGCGGCTGGTTGGGAGCCACGAAGGCGCGCTGCCCTTCATCGTGATTGCCCGAGATGCCGAGCAAAAGCCGCTCGCGCTGCTGCCGCTGTCGCTCCGCCAAAGTCATGGCGTGCGCACCGCCTGCTTCATGGGCGGCAAGCATACGACCTTCAACATGGGGCTGTGGAACGCCGAGTTCGCCGCGCAGGCGGTCGTCGCTGATCTCGACGCGCTGGTTGCGCCGTTGCGCGGGCATGTCGACGTGCTCTCGCTGATGCAACAGCCCAAGCGCTGGCACGACCAGCAGAACCCGTTCGCGCTGCTGCCGAGGCAGAGCGCGATCAACGGCTGCCCGCTGCTGGTGATGGAGCCCGGTGGCCCGCCGGCGTCCCGGATCAGCAATTCCTTCCGCCGCCGCCTCAAGAGCAAGGAGAAGAAGCTCCAGGCACTCGCCGGCTATCGCTATCACCTCGCCACCACCGATGCGGACGTCACCCGCCTGCTCGACTGGTTCTTCCGCATCAAGCCGGCGCGGATGGCCGAACAGAAGCTGCCGAACGTGTTCGCCGAGCCGGGCGTCGAACAGTTCATCCGCAGCGCATGCCTTTCGACGCGCGGCGAAGGCCGCGTCATCGACGTCCACGCGCTCGAATGCGACGACGAAGTCATCGCGATCTTCGCCGGCGTCGCCGATGGCCAGCGCTTCTCGATGATGTTCAACACCTACACGCTGTCGGAGCATGCGCGCTACAGCCCCGGCCTGATCCTGATGCGCAACATCATCGACCGCTACGCCGAGCGTGGCTACCGCTCGCTCGACCTCGGCATCGGCTCGGACGAGTACAAGCGGATGTTCTGCAAGGATGACGAGGACATTTTTGACAGCTTCGTCCCCCTGACCCCGCGCGGCAAGCTCGCGGCGATGGCGATGTCCTCGCTCAACCACGGCAAGCGGCTGGTGAAGCAGAACCAGATGCTGTTCGACCTGGCACGAAGGCTGCGCCAGGCGTTCGGCTAAAGCATGATCCGGAAAAGTGCGAAGCGGTTTTCCGAAAAGATCATGCTCAAATAATAACCTAAAGCGCGATGACGATTCATCCTAATCTCATCGCGCTTTAGAATAGCCTACGCCGCCACCACGCGCGGTGCGGGCTCGCCGGCATCCGACGGCTGCACCGGCCTGCTGAGCATCGTCACCTCGCTGAAACCAACCGCCCTCAGCTGCTCGCACATCAGCGCGCGCGCATCCGGTTCCATCGACGCATCGGGCACCACGACGGCGCGGGCATTCGCCGTCAGCAGTTCCGCCGGCAGATCGGAGGCACTTCCGGCATCGATCAGCACGTGATCGTAGGCGCGCAGCAGCGCGTCGATCGCAAGCGTGACCCGCGGCGATTGAAGCAGACTGCGGTCGAAGCCTGGACGGCCGGCCGCAACCAGTTGCAGCCGCGAGAGCCTGTCCTTGGTGATCACTTGCGCAAACGTAGCTTCGCCCTGCATCAGCTCGGCAAGGCCGGGAGCCATCGGATCGGCGGACACTGCGGCAATCGTCGGCGAAGATCCGGCGAGATCGACCACGACGACGCGGGCATCGCGCGCCAGATGGCGGGCGAGCGTCAGCGTCGACAGCGTGATGGCATCGCCCGATGCGGTGCCGAGCACCGTGATCTTCTTTGCCGCAGCACCCGCGGCGCGCAGGTTCTCGGCCAATTGCCCGATCTCCGCGAATTCGCTGACAACCGCATCGGCCGTCATCTCCGGCTGTAGCGGCGCGGATTCCGCCACCACGGGATCGACGACGGGTTCATGACGAACCACTGCCGCCGCCGGAATCAGCGCGGCAACGGCACGCGGCGCGGTCTGGCGCAGGAGTTCGCCGGTGACGACGAGACCGGACGAGAGCAGCAGCGTCGCCAGCGTCGCGATCAGCACGATCGGCAGCTTCTTCGGATAGGCCGGCGTGTTCGAGACGATGGCGCGCGAAATGATGCGGCCTTCCGTCGGCGCGGTATCGATGCTCTCGCGGGTGCTGGCCTCGCGATACTTCCCAAGATACGTCTCGAGCAGGTCGCGCTGCGCCTTGGCCTCACGCTCGAGCGCGCGGAGCTGGACGTCCTGGCCGTTGGTCGACGTCGCCTGCTTCTTGAGCTGATCGAGGCTCGTGGTCAGATTGTCAACCCGGCCGCCGGCGATCCGCGCGTCGCTTTCGAGCGAGCGCGAAATCTTGGCCGCCTCGTCGCGAATTTGGTTGTCGAGATCGCCGAGCTGCGCCTTCAGCTCCTTGATCCGCGGGTGATTGCCAAGCAGCGTGGACGATTGTTCGGCGAGCTGCGCCCGCAGCGTCACGCGCTGCTCCGACAGCCGCCGCATCAATTCGGAGTTCACGACCTCGGACGCCTCGATCGGCTTGCCGCTCTGGAGCATCTCCTTGATCAGCCGCGCCCTGGATTCCGCGTCCGCCCTCATCGAGCGCGCGTTGTTGAGCTGGGTGTTGACCTCACCCATCTGCTGGTTCGACAGGGTGGTGTTGTTGGTGCCGACGAAGAGAGACGACTTGGAACGGAAATCCTCGACCTTGGCCTCGGCGTCAGACACCTTCTTGCGCAGACTCTCGATTTCGCCCGAAAGCCACTGGCTGGCGTTGCGCGCCTGGTCCTGGCGCGCGTTCTGCTGGAGCACGAGATAGCCGTCGGCGATCGAATTGGCGACGCGCACGGCGAGATCGGGATCCTGCGACTGGAATTCGACCACGATCACGCGCGACTTGTCGACGGCATAGGCCTGGAGGCGATCGTAATAGGCGTCGAGCACGCGCTCTTCCGGCGTCATCGAGAACGGATCGCGGCCGATGCCGACCAGCGCCGCAAGCGATTTCAGCGGCGAGACGCCTTGCAGCACCGGATCGAATTCCGGCCGCTCCGCAAGCTTGTTCTTCCTGATGATCTCGCGCGCGAGATCACGCGACAGCACGAGCTGGACCTGGCTCGTCACGGCCTCGGGGTCGAGCGCCTGTCGCTCCTCGGTGCTGCGGTCGCTGCTCGGCCGCAGGAATACGTTTTCGCGGCCGTCGATCAGGATGCGCGATTCGGACTTGTAGCGTGGCGTGATGAGATTGACGATGGCGACCGACGCGACGAGGGCCAGCACCGTCGGCACGATGATCCAGCTGCGCTTGCGCGCCAGCGCGCCGCCGAGCGCGTGCAGATCGATGTCACCGGATTCGGCTGGCGCCGGCTTCACGGCAACGGGCGCCGGTTTGGCTTCAACCTTGGGCTCGATCTCAGGCCTGGCTTCGGCTTTAAGCTTCGACACAGCCCGCTCGACGACCGCCTTGTCCTTGCCGGCACGCCAGAACGCTAAACGCATCGAACACTCCCGCAGGGCAACGCCACTGATCTACCTCAACCGGGGCGATTACACTCCATTAAGGTTGCCGCTGGGTTAATCGCGGCATCCCGCGACCGGCGCATGCGCGCTCGTCATCGTTTGTTAACCACGAGGGCTCTTAATCTATCTCGATATTTCGAGAACTTTGTTCGGCATTCGCCGTCGAGCGCTGGTTTTAATCATGCCCCCCTCTCCCGACCAGCCGCTTCGCATCCTCCACGCCGTTCGCGCTCCGGTCGGCGGCATCATTCGTCATATCCTTGACCTCGCCAACGGCCAGGTCGATCGCGGCCATCATGTCGGAATTCTCGCTGACAGCCTCACCGGCGGCGAGCGCGCCGACAAGGCGCTGGCTGAGCTCGCGCCAAGGCTGAAGCTCGGCGTGCATCGGATCGCGATCCGCCGCGAACCATCACCGGAAGACTTTATGGTGTGGCTTCGGATGCGGCGCCTGATCGGCAAGCTCAAGCCCGACGTCATGCACGGCCACGGCGCCAAGGCCGGCGCCTTCGTCCGCATGCGGCGGCGCGCCGACGACACCATCCGCATCTACACCCCGCATGGCGGCTCGCTGCACTACCCGCTCAACACCCTGAAGGGCGAGTTTTACGCGCGGCTCGAGCGGACGCTGATGGATGCGACCGACTTGTTCCTGTTCGAGAGCGCCTTTGCCCGCGACACCTATCAGCGCATCGTCGGCACGCCCAAGGGCGTGGTGCATTGCGTCTTCAACGGCGTAACGCCCGAAGAATTCGAACCCGTCATCATCGCCGATGATGCCACCGACCTCGCCTATGTCGGCGAGTTCCGGCACATCAAGGGCGCCGACCTGCTGGTCGATGCGGTGGCGCGACTGCACGCGGGCGGCAAGAAGGTCACGCTGACGCTCGGCGGCGATGGCGAAGAGACCGCCGCGCTGAAGGCGCAAGTGGAGAAGCTCGGCCTTGGCGGCGCGATCCGCTTCATCGGCCACGTCAAGGCACGCTACGGCTTTTCCAAGGGGCGGCTCCTGGTCGTGCCCTCGCGCGGCGATTCCATGCCTTATGTCGTGATCGAGGCGGGTGCGGCCGGCATCCCCATGATCGCGGCGCGCGTCGGCGGCATCCCCGAGATCTTTGGCAGCGAGAGCCCGGCGCTGTTCGCAGCGAGCAACGCCGAGGCCATGGCCGAGGCGATCGCAGCCGCGCTCGAAAACCCGCAAGGAACAGCGCAGCGTGCGACATCGCTCCGCGAGCGGATATCGGCGCACTTCTCCCAGCAGGCCATGGTCGACGGCGTGCTCGCGGGTTACCGCGCCGCATTTGCAAATCATTAACCATCCTTAAGGCCGCTTTAGAGAATCTTCCGATTTGTCCGTTATCCGATGAGCCTGGGGGATGCCCGCCCGGGACGTACAGCCGTGGCCCTGGGCTGTTGGAATGGACGTGGACGCCCGTGGAACCGCTCAACGCACGCTCGATGCTCGATGCCGCGACCAGCGCCGCGGCCAAGCCGGCTGAAACAGCCTTCGTCGAACGCCGCCGCCGGCTGACGTCGGCTGCGCTCGATGTCGTCAACCAGAAGGTCGCCCGTGCCTATTCGCCGATCGTGATCACCGGCGTCGTGCGCGCTGCCGACTTCGTGCTGCTGAGCCTCGTCGGCATCGCCCTGTTTGTCGGCTATGTCATGCCACTGTCCGGCTTCAGCTGGGTTTATCCGGCGGAGGTCATCGCCGTCGCGGTCGCCGCCGTGGTCTGCTTTCAGGCCGCCGACATCTACCAGGTTCAGCTGTTCCGCGGGCAGCTCCGGCAGATGACGCGGATGATCTCGTCCTGGTCGTTCGTCTTCCTGCTGTTTATCGGCATTTCTTTCTTCGCGAAATTCGGCAGCGATATCTCGCGGCTGTGGCTTGCCGCGTTCTATTTCCTCGGCCTCGCGGCGCTGGTCGCCGAGCGCCTTGTCCTCCGCTCGCTCGTGCGCAACTGGGCGCGCCAGGGCCGGCTCGACCGCCGCACCATCATCGTCGGCTCCGACCTCAACGGCGAGAAGCTGGTTGAGGCGCTCAACGCGCAGGAGGATTCCGACATCCATGTGCTCGGCGTGTTCGACGACCGCAACGACAGTCGCGCGCTCGACACCTGCGCCGGCGCGCGCAAGCTCGGCAAGGTCGACGACATCGTCGAATTCGCCCGCCGCACCCGCGTCGATCTCGTGCTGTTCGCTTTGCCGATCTCGGCGGAGACGCGCATCCTGGAGATGCTGAAGAAGCTCTGGGTGCTACCGGTCGACATCCGCCTCTCCGCGCACACCAACAAGCTGCGCTTCCGTCCCCGCTCCTATTCCTATCTCGGCGAGGTGCCGACGCTCGACGTGTTCGAGGCGCCGATCACCGACTGGGATCTGGTGATGAAATGGCTGTTCGACCGCATCGTCGGTGGCCTCGCGCTGCTCGCCGCGCTTCCGGTGATGGCACTGGTGGCCTTGGCAGTGAGGCTCGACAGTCCCGGTCCCGTCCTGTTCCGGCAGAAGCGGTTCGGCTTCAACAATGAGCGCATCGACGTCTACAAGTTCCGCTCGATGTATCATCACCAGGCCGACCCGACCGCGTCGAAGGTCGTGACCAAGAACGATCCGCGCGTCACCCGCGTCGGTCGCTTCATCCGCAAGACCAGCCTCGACGAGCTGCCGCAGCTCTTCAACGTGCTGTTCTCCGGCAATCTCTCCCTGGTCGGCCCGCGCCCGCACGCCGTGCAGGGCAAGCTTCAGAGCCGGCTGTTCGACGAGGCCGTCGACGGCTATTTCGCCCGCCACCGCGTCAAACCCGGCATCACCGGCTGGGCCCAGATCAACGGCTGGCGCGGCGAAATCGACAATGAAGAGAAGATCCAGAAGCGCGTCGAGTTCGACCTCTATTACATCGAGAACTGGTCGGTGCTGTTCGACCTCTACATTCTCCTGAAGACGCCGATCTCGCTGCTGACCAAGAACGAGAACGCGTATTGAGTTGATTTTCTCCGTCATGCCCCGGCTTGACCGGGGCAT
Source organism: Bradyrhizobium sp. LTSP849 (assembly GCF_000938255.1). Taxonomy (GTDB): domain Bacteria; phylum Pseudomonadota; class Alphaproteobacteria; order Rhizobiales; family Xanthobacteraceae; genus Bradyrhizobium. The sequence goes on from NZ_JYMR01000053.1 coordinate 346,131, forward strand.
CCAGTACTCCGCAGCGCCAGCCGTTTTCTCCAATGCGCGCCGCGGAGTACTGGATCGCCCGGTCAAGCCGGGCGATGACAGCTAGCGTGTGTGTACCAGTTGCGTAGGCGTGTGAGCGTATAATGGCGTATGCGGCGACAGCCGGGGAAATGAACGTAGCCGCACCGGCTGCGCCCGGCGTGCTGGCCCTTCAGCGCGCGCTGGTGTGGCTGGTCGGCGCCTCCGGCGCCATCGTCTTCATCGAGCCCAGCCCGTACGAGATCGTGACGCTGCTGGCCACCGTCACCTTCTTCGCCACCGGCCTGCGGCTCAAGCTCGTGCTGATGCCGCTACTGCTGGCACTGGTCCTGCTCAATATCGGTTACACCATCAGCGCAATCCCGCTGCTCGAGCAGTCCGAAGTTGCAAGCTGGATCGCGACCTCCTGGTACATGGCGGTGACCGTGGTGTTCTTCGCCATGGTCATGTCCGAAGACACGGCGGCGCGACTCGACATGCTGCGCCGTGGCCTCGTGGTCGGCGCAATGGTCGCCTCGGTCTCGGCGATCGTGGGCTACTTCAACCTCGTTCCCGGCGGCCATGACCTCTTCACGCTCTACGAGCGCGCGCGCGGCACCTTCAAGGACCCGAACGTGCTCGGCGCCTTCCTGATCCTGCCGGCGCTGTTCTCGCTCCAGAGCGTGGTCTCGGACAAGCTCGGCAAGGCACTCCGCAACGTCATCGGCTTTGTAATCATGTCGCTGGCGATCCTGCTCGCCTTCTCCCGCGCCGCCTGGGGCGGACTGGTCCTGACCTCAGCGTTCATGCTGGCGCTAATGGTGCTGACCAGCCGCACCAACACGCAGCGCTCGCGCATCATCATCATGGCGATCGTTGCCGCGGTGCTGGGCCTGGCGCTGATCGCGGTGCTGCTGTCATTCGACAGCATCGCCGAGATGTTCAAGCAGCGCGCGAGCTTCGACCAGAGCTATGACGAGGGACGCTTCGGCCGGTTCGGCCGGCACATCCTCGGCGCGGAGATGGCGCTCGACCTGCCGTTCGGCATCGGCCCGCTGCAATTCCATCGCTTCTTTCCGGAGGACACTCACAATTCCTACCTGAACGCCTTCATGTCCGGCGGCTGGCTCTCCGGCGTGTGCTATCCGGCGCTGGTCTTCACCACCGTGATCATGGGTTTTCGTCATATCTTCGTGCGCGTGCCCTGGCAGCGCGCTTATCTTGCCGTCTTCTCTGCCTTCGTCGGCACCGTCGGCGAGAGTTTTGTGATCGACACCGACCACTGGCGGCACTTCTGGATGATGCTGGGCGCGATGTGGGGCATGATCGCAGCCGCACAGGCCTACAAGATCAGGGCTGGCGAGGACGCTTCTTCAGCTTGAGATCGGGACGCTTCTCCGGCGGTGTATCAAGCAGGCCCTTCAGCGCCGCGGTCGCCGCCAGCACGCCCTTGTAGCCCTCGGTCGCGAAACGCAGCAGCAGCCGCAGCTCCTCGTCCGAATAAGCGCTCCAGACCTTCTCCATCGCCTGCTGCATCGGCACATAAAGCTCGCCAATCTTCATGGCCTTCTCCGGCACGACGGCGATGAAAACCTTGCGGCGGTCGGTCTCGTCGCGCTCACGACGCACAAGGCCAGCCTTCTCGAGCCGGTCGACCACGCCGGTGATGGCGCCGGTCGTGAGCCCCGTGACCTCGGCGAGCCGGCCTGCGGTGACGCGTCCCTCTAGGTACAGGATGTCCATGCATTCGAGATCGGAATTGGCAATTCCGGCAACGTTCGCAACGGTCTGGCCATAGAGCACGCCCTGCGCGGACGACCGGCGCATCGCCTCCTCGACCTCCTGCAACAATTTCGCGCGCGCCTTCGTCCTTGACAAGGCTGACCTCATATCTTAGTCGATATATATCTTAGTTGCTAAGAGATTTAGCGACCGTAATTTCTCCTATCACCACGGAAGCATCCGGAGCAAGCCATGTCCAACCGTCCCCGCAAGGCCCTGATCATCGGCGCCGGCATCGCCGGTCCCGTCACCGCGATCCTGCTGCGCCGCGCCGGCATCGAGTCCGCGATCTACGAAGCGTGGCCCTACTCCAAGGGCATCGGCGGCGGCCTCCAAATCGCGCCGAACGGCATGCATGTCATGGATGAGATCGGACTTGCCGGCGAGTTGATCAGCCGCGGCTCCATCGCGGATTCCTTCGACTTCTACTCGCAGGAAGGCCGAAGGCTCGGTTCGATCAACCGCGACATGGCGCGGCGCTTCGGCCAGCCCTCGGTCAACGTCTGCCGCGCATCGCTGAACGAGATGTTGATCGACAAGGCCTGGTGTTCCTGCGTCTCGCTCTATTTCGACAAGCGGCTGATCAAGATCGAGGACCGTGGCGACCAGCCGATCGTCGCCTATTTCGCCGACGGTACCACCGCCGAAGGCGATTTCCTGATCGGCGCCGACGGCGTGCACTCGGTGGCGCGGCGCCAGGTAATCCCCGACGGACCCGTCCCGTTCAATACCGGCCTGATCGGCTTCGGCGGCTTCGTGCCGCATGCGGTGCTCAACGGCAGGCCGATCGGCCAACACGTCGAGACCACGTTCGGGCAGAGCGGCTTCTTCGGCTACGGCTATTGCAGCCCGGATCCGAGCGACGGCGTGATGTGGTGGAGCACCCAGCCTTCACATGGCATGGATGCCGCGATGTTCCGCGCGCTCGATGAGACGACGCTGAAGCAGCATCTGCGCGGCTTCCATCACGGCTGGCACGATCCTATCCCGGATATCATCGAGGCGGCCGAGAACATCGTGGTCACCGATACGCTCGACGTCGCCACCTTGCCGACCTGGTCGCGCAAGCGCTCGCTGCTGATTGGCGACGCCGCGCATGCGACGAGCCCGCATGCCGGCCAGGGTGCCTCGCTGGCACTGGAAGACGCGATGCGGCTCGCCCGTCTGATGCAGGACGGCCAGGAGCTCGGTGTCACCTTCCAGAACTTCGAGGCCGAGCGTCGCCCGCGCGCCGAGAAGATCGTCGCGCTGGCCCGCCGCAACGGCAACAGGAAGCGAGAATTCAGCGCCACCGGCGCCTGGGTCAGGAATCAGATGATGAAATGGCTGTTGCCGCTGGGCTCGAAGAGCATGGATTTCATGTACGCGTATGACGCGCGGGCGGTGTAGCGACGATCACGGTGTCATCGCCCGCGAAGGCGGGCGATCCAGTATTCCAGAGACTGTAGTGATTGAACCGAGAGGCCGCGGCGTACTGGATGCCCCGCCTTCGCGGGGCATGACACCGTCTTTGACGCAGCCGCTAGCTTTCCACCCCAAACGTCAGTCCCGCATGCTCTTGCAACCGCCTGATCAGCTTGTGCTGCATCGCTGCGCCCGGCGTCCAGAATCCGGCCGGCACATCCGTCACATCGCGCAACAGGCAGATCGCGCATTCGGAGATCATCTTCGAGGTTGAACCGTAGCCGGGATCGCGGTCACCGGTGACGCCGGCGCGGATTTGACGGCCGTCAGGCGCGATCGCGACATAGAGCAGATCGAAGCCGCCGTTGTCGCGCTCTTCCTTTGAAGGCCCCTCGCCCGGCTTCGGTGCGTTCGGGCCGGTCTTCTCGGCGTTCGCAGCCATCACGCGCTTGGCGTTGGCCTCGCCCTTCTCGCCGGGACCGGTCAAGACCATCTCGTCGTAGACGAAGTCCTGGCCGTAGGGGAAGCCCATCAGCATGTTGGAGCGATGGACGTTGCGGGTGTTGATCAGCGCCATCATGAACGGCGCGGCCCAGGATTGCAGATCTTCCTCGAGGGCCGCCCTGTTGCCCCTCGGCTGCTTCGGACCGGTGAACCCGGGCGTCAGCGCAAAGGGATCGTTCAGGATCGTGATGAGGCTGATGTCCTTGGCGACCGCATCGAACGTCGCCTTCGCGCTCGCCGCGGTGCCGCCCGAGAGCGTGCCGCGCATGTCGCGCACGCGGCCCTTCACGCGCAAGGTCGGCCCACCGAGCACACGCTTGGCCTCTTCCTGCACGAAGAACGCGCCGAGCTCGAACGGCACGGAATCGAAGCCGCAGGAGAACACGATGCGCGCGCCGCTCGCCTTGGCTTCCGCCTCGTACTTGTCGATCATCTGCCGCATCCAGATCGGCTCGCCGCAGAGATCGAAATAATCGGTGCCCGTTGCGACGCAGGCCGCGAGCAGTTCCTCGCCATAGAGCTGATACGGGCCGACGGTGGTGATCACCGACATCGTCTGCTCCGCCATCGCCCTCAGGGAGGCGGCGTCCGACGCATCCGCGACAATCAGCGGCGTATTCCCGGGCGCGCCGATCGCATCGCGCACCGATTTCAGCTTGCCGAGGCTACGGCCTGCCATCGCCCATTTGAGCCCGTGGTCGCCCTTGTAGTGCAGAGTCAGATATTCGGCGACGAGTTGGCCGGTAAAGCCGGTCGCGCCATAGACGACGATGTCGAATTTCGTAGAGCTCATGGTCGACCTTTACTTCTTCGCGTAACTCACGCCCATGCCGGCACGGACGTCGCTTTGAATCCCGTAGGGCGGAATCGGATAGCGCAGGCCGTTTTTGGCCAGCGCCTTCATCCCCTCGATCGCCTTGGCGAGATGCGAAGGCTTCAGGGCCATCAGCATCTCCTCGTCCGGCACGCCGCCATAGCGCCGTTCGGCATAGCATGGCAAGGATAGGCTGGGCTCGCCGGTTTTCAGCGCCCGCCCCCAGGAATCCGCGCACGCGGTCTCGCCGACCACGCCCCATTCGAACTTCTTGTAACCGGTATATTGCAGCCCGTTGATCAGGATGATCATCTGTCCTGGCGTCGCATAGACGAGGCAGATGTCGGGCGGATCGAGCCGGCCGCTTGCAAGCGGGCTCACCGCGAGCGCCTGGTACTGGCCGAACGGAACCACGTCCAGCGCCTCCTGGCGCTTGCGCGCGTCCTCCGCCGTGCCATGCCAGACGCCGACATAGTTTTCGCCAGCGAGCCATTTGTCGTCCTGGGGGCTAAGCCCGATCACCGCGCGGCACTGCGCACCCACGAGATCGTCGGCAGTGATGCCGACAGTCCATCCCAGGCGTGAGGCCATGCTGACGATCTGGTCGGTGGTGTGGACCGCATTCGGACGCCGGATCTTCGGGATCGCCTCCATGTCCGCAGCGCGCGCGAACAGCTTCATGCCGATCACCGTCGTCTTCAGCCGCAACAGGTTGTTGAGATCGGCCACGAGGCCGGCAAGATCGATCATCTCTGCATTCTGCTGTTGCATGGCGTCCTCCGGGCCGGCGATCATGCGCCGATCATCTTCGTATTCTCGTCGTTTCTAGTCCTTCGCCGGGCCTGGAAGCAAATCGGAAGTCCTGCCCATCAGGCGGTAGGCCACGAGCCCGATCCACTCGCGCGCGGCCACGTCGGTTCGGTTTAAACCTTCCGTGCCGTAGTTGGTGAAAGAGAACAAATCATCACGCCCGCCCATCCGCCAATCCACGGGATAAGCCTCGACGTCGAAACCGGCCTTGCGGAAGATCCCCACCGAACGCGGCATGTGGAAGGCCGACGTGACCAGGAGCCATCGCTCGCCCGGTTTTGGCTGCACCAATTGCTTGGTAAAGATCGCATTCTCGTATGTGTTGCGCGAATTCCGTTCCAGGATCAGACGATCCTTCGGGATACCTAGATTCTCCAAAATCGGGGCAGAGTAGTCGGCCTCCCTGGCGGCACCCATGACCAGGCTCGCAGAGCCGCCGGTAAAGACGACACGCGCATTCGGAAAACGTCGCGCCAGCTCGGCCGCTGCGAACAGACGATCGGCCGCACGAGGCACGACTGGCGTGTTATGCGCCGCCGAGAGATCGGTATCGACGGAACCGCCCAGCACGATGATGCCGTCGGGCGCTCCGCGCGACGGATCCCACGGGGGAAAGCGCGACTCCAGCGGATAGAGCACGAGATTGCCGAGTGGCGAAAAGGCGGCAAGCGCAAGCAGGACCAGCGTGGTCGCGGCCAACTTCCGGCCGAGCCCGGCAAAGCGCGTTGCCATCAGCACGACCGAGATGATCCCGAGCTCGATCAGCAAATTGATCGGCAGCACTGCGGCGCCAAGCGTCTTGGAAAGGACGAAGAACAGGACAACCTCGCTGAAATGATCGAGCCGATGGACATGCGGGCTTGACCCGCCCGCCCATCTTCAGAAATCTTCTTGGAAGAGGATCGATTGCCGGGTCAAGCCCGGCCATAACAAGTTCTCATGACGCGTTTTCTTGACGAGTCTTCTTGCCGCCCCCCGATGCAAACGACCGGACACCGCAAATGACCCATCATCACCTGAATGCAAGCCCCGAAACCTGCCATTGGGGCTTCTTCGAGGCCCGGCTCAAGCCGGTTCTGACGATCAAGAGCGGCGATGAGGTCACGATCGACACCATCAGCGGCGGCCCGGATGTGGTGCCCGATCGCAACAAGTTTCACGTTCCGCCCGAATTGTTCGAGGTTCATGCCAAATCCGAGCGGATGGTGCCCGGCCATATCCTCACCGGGCCGATCGCGGTCGACGGCGCTGAGCCGGGCGACGTGCTCGAGGTCGAGATCCTCGACGTCCAGCTGCGGCAGGACTGGGGCTACAATCTGATCAGGCCCTTGTCCGGCACCCTGCCCGACGATTTCCACGAGACCCGCCTCCTCAACATCCCGCTGGACCGGACGCGGATGGTCGGCCGCATGCCCTGGGGCCTCGACCTGCCCCTAAAGCCGTTTTTCGGCGTGATGGGCGTTTCGCCGCCGCCGGCCTGGGGCCGCATCACCTCTCTCATTCCGCGCGCCATGGGCGGCAATCTCGACAACAAGGAGCTCGGCGCGGGCGCGACGCTGTATCTGCCGGTCTTCGTGCCGGGCGCGCTGTTCTCCTGCGGCGACGGCCACGGCGTGCAGGGCGACGGCGAGGTCTGCGTCACCGCGATCGAGACTGCGTTGCAAGGCCGCTTCCGGCTGACGCTGCGCAAGGATTTGCGGCTCGATTATCCGCGCGGCGAAACGCCGACCCACTACATGACCATGGCGATGGACCCCGACCTCGACCAGTGCGTGGTGCGGGCATTGCGCGACATGATCGTGCTGCTCGGAGAGAGGCGAAACCTCTCGCGCGAGGACGCCTACACGCTGTGCAGCCTGACGGCCGATTTGCGGGTGACGCAGACCGTCAACGGCTCCAAGGGCATCCATTGCATGATCGAAAAGGCGATCGTGCACGGCTAGGCCCGCAGGCCCTTTCCCCTCCCACCCTGCTCTGTCGCCGCCCGGTCCGCCGGCGCGGTGTGCTGCGTCATGGCAATTTTCTTCAGTGATTCCAAAGGCCTCAACAACAGCCTGGATCAGGATTTGACTTCCACCCTCGAACCTAAATAGAGTCTTAATCGTTACTTTTATGTATCTAAGTATGAGGTTAGCGTTCGGACCATGGCCACCGAAAAAGCCGAGACTGACCGCATTCCCGTAACCTTGGCGCTCTCGACCATCACCTATCTCGAAAAACTGGTGAGACAGGGCACCCACGGCACCAGCGTTCCCGGCGTCGCACGAACATTGATCGAGGAAGGCATCCGTCTCGCCATCAAGGACGGGCTTTTGTCGATTCGCGACAATGGCAGGACGTGAGCGCGCGCCGGACGTGAGGCGGACGGATCTCGAGAGGCGGATGGCCGACATCTGCAACCTGGGACCGTTTCAAATGCCTGTTCTTGCACCAACCTGGACCGACGAACGCATCGAACTTCTGAAGCAGCATTTCGAGGCGGGCCTGTCCTGCCGCGAGATCGCCGCCGACATCGGCGTCAGCCGCAACGCCGTGATCGGCAAGCTGTCCCGATTGAATCTCACGCGCGGCCGCTCGGTCGACGAGCGCAGGCTCCAGGACAAGAATTTTACGCCGGCACGCGCGAAAGCGGTGCCCCGGCTGCAATTCGAAATGCTCGCCACGATCTATGGCGAAACCAACGAGGCCGCGATCGACCGTCCGATCGACGACGCCAATCGCTGCTCGCTGATGGAGCTCGGTGAAAACCGCTGCCGCTGGCCGATCTCGACGCCGGGTGCGGATGATTTCTGCTTCTGCGGCAACGCTGCATCTGACGGCCAGTCCTATTGCGCCGGCCACAGCCGCCTCGCCTACCGGCCAAACTCCCGCGCGCGTGTCGCGCGCGGCTGAGGCCGCATCATCATGTCCCAAAATGAAAAACCTCCGGCGGGGCATCGCCGGAGGTTTCTGGAGGCTTAGCATGAAGCTAAGAGCCGTAACTTTCGAAATCGGCTGAGAGCTATATAGCTTAGTAACTCAGGTAAGTAAATAAATTTGGCGCGATCGAATCGCATAGCTCATCTTCGTCACTTGCGTAGGAGATTTCGGGTTTTCGAAATCTTCGTTTCGCCAGAAAAAAGCCCCGGCGGTGTCCCGCCGGGGCTTCATCAGATCGTAAGAAGACCGGAAGCTTACCAGTTGCGCTGGGCGCGCAGCAGCAGGCTGTAGGTGTCCTGGTCCTTCAGCTCGTAAGTCGCCGCGGGCTTGGCAACCGCCGTCAGCGCCGGCGTCGTGATCGTGCCCGAGTACTTCTGGTCGAGGTGGCTGTAGACGAAGTCAGCCGAGAAGGTCAGACCCTTCACCGGCGTCCAGCGGGTGATCACGCCCACCTGGCCGATGTTGAAGTCCGGGTTGCAGGTGCCGGTCAGGGTCGCGAACGACGCACTGCCGCAGATCAGGCCCTTCGCCGTGCCGCTGTAGTTGACAGCCGCCCACGCACCGTAGAGCGCCGTGTTCCAGTACGGGCTCCAGTTGTGGGTGTAGGCACCACGGAAGCCGTAGGTCTTGGTCAGCTCAAGGCCGCCACCCGGAGCAAACACTGCGTCAGACACGCCGGCAAAGCCGATGCTCTGATACGCGGCGTTCGAGCTGCCGAACATCGAGTAGCTGGTCGCGGCCAGCTCCTGGAAGTTGTAGCGGCTCGCACCGTCGGTGTAGACGCCCGACACGTTGATCACGTCACCCGCACCGGTCGGGATGTTCTTGATCGACAGAGCGAGCTGGACAGCCCAGCCCCACTTGTCCTCCGGATGACCTGTGGTTTCGGTCGCGCCGTAGTAGCCGACATGGTTGTCGTGCGCGGCAACCGACGCCTGGAACAGGCCCCAGGCCTGATCGACGCGGACCATACCGACGAGATCGGGGGACCTGGACCCGCCGAGGTCGTTCGAGCCGTAGGCACCACCGAGCACGCCCGAGGTGCTCATGCCCGCAGTGTTCCAGATGTTGGTCTGGAAGACCTGCGTCGCGTCCTGCGCCGAGAACGCAGCCGTCACGCCCTGGCCGAAATCGGCCGTGTAGGTGAACTGGGTGACGCCGTTGGTGGTGCCGCTGCCGCCGACCAGCTGGTCGAAGTTGTTGCCGGGATAGTTGATCCAGGGCGCGTCGAACTGCGACACCGACTTACCCATGGTGAAGCCGGCGAACTGGATGAAGGCGTAGTAGACGCCGAGCGAGCCGCCCGAGATGCCGCCGTCGGTGCCGTTGACCGCACCGCCGCTCGAACCGGTCAGGCCGGTGCCGGCCGCATTGAGGCCGATCGTGCCGGTGTACTGGGTCGCGCCCGTGCCCGAACCGGTGCCGCCGTAGTTGCCGGTCGTCCAGGTGAAGACGGCGTCGAAATAGGTGCGGACCACGCCGTATTCCGTCGCGGTGCGCGTGTCGATGTTGAGATCTTCGCGAGCGCGCGCCGAGTAGTAGTTGTTCAGGCGGTTGTTGGCGGCAAACGTGCCGCTGTACTGTGCGCTGTAGTTGCCGCCGGCATTGAGCGCGACTTCCGCACGCAGGTAACCACCAAGCTTGATGCAGGTGTCGCTGCCCGGGATGTAGTAGAAACCCGCGCCGTAGAGCGAGCAGATCTTTACGTACTCGACGGCCTTGGCCTTCACCGGAAGATCAGCCGCCTGAGCTCCACCGACGGCGATCAGACCCGCCGCAGTGCCGAGCAAAAGGCTCTTCACTACTTTCATTTTTAAAACCTCCAACTTGTTCATTTTACGAAGACCGGACCGTGAGGCCCCCCAGATCCCCGTCTCTCCAAATCCGCCCGGCCGCTTCGCGCTTTCGGACACACCCGCTAAGAGCGCGAGGGACGTGAGCGAACCACCTGCAACGGGACGATCGAGTACCCCCCACCGTCACGGGTCAATATGCATGTGCCGTTATGGTAATCAAAATAGTTTATTAGATCAGCTTACCGGTTTCGCTAACTCTGTGTCCGCGGCGCAACACCAGCCTGGGACAAAAAGGCTGAGCTGATCATATTTGTAATTTCCGTGACAAAATAACTCTGCCCTGCACTTGCGTCAGGGCAGAGTTGCGTGGACTATGCCGTCCCACCAACACCGGCCAGAAAGAATCAGCCGCACGGGAGTGAGCTGTGTCAGCGACGAGGAAAGAAGGGGCGCGCCTCCGCTCCGGCGGCAATCTCGATATCATCAGGCGTTTCACCTGGGAGATATCGTCGATCAACATGCACCTGGAAGAGCTGCGTCAGTTCTGGGCCAGGACGCTCGGCATCAGCGGTCCGCAATGGCTGATCCTGATGGCCATCTCCGACCTCGACAAGGACGATGGCGTTCCCGTCAACGTGGTCTCGAAACTCCTTCACGTCGATCCGTCCTTCGTCACCACCCAGTCCAAGCTGCTCGAGAAGAAGGGCCTGCTGCGCCGGCGTCCGTCGCCGACCGATGCCAGGGTGGTGCGGCTGTCACTGGTCGACAAGACTCAGAAGCACATTGCGAGCCTCAACGAGCAGTACAAGACGATCCGCGAATTCGTCTTCCAGGAATTCGACGAGACCGAGCTGGCCGAATTCACCACCAAGCTCGCGACGCTGAAGACCCGCCTCGAAAAGGCGTGCGTCAGGATATCCCTCGACTACTGATCAGGACAGCAGGCCGCGCTCAGATCCGCCGGCCTGTGGCGCCGAGCTGCGATTCGAGCCAGTCGAAAATGTATTCGTTGGCAAGGCTCGGATTGTCCGCATGGGCCTGCGCCGCGCCGGTCTCCGCTGCGGTGAACACCTTCAGCAGGATCTCCGAGCTGCCGAGCCGGGATTTCTGCACGATCTGACGCGCCCGGTCGGCCTTGAGCCAGCCATCCTCGCCGAGCGTGATCAGCACCGGACAGTCCACGCTGGAGGCCATCAGCGGCGAATGCGGCACCGGGACAATGCTGAGATCGCTCATCGCGAAACGGCTGGCGAAGAAAGACCGCTCGTGCAGATCCCACAGGCCACCATCGCAGACGGCTGCTGCGAGCCGCGGCTCCTGCAACACCGCACGTGCGACAAAAGAGGAGCCCCACCCGTCCGCCACGATCGCGACGCGATCGAAATCGACGTCGCTGCGCGTCTCCAGATAGTCCATCACACTGGCAATCGAGCTCTCGAGATCACGGCGCTGCAACAGCAGGTCAACATGATCGTCGCGCTGGTCGCCGAGCAGGTCCAGGGCGAGCATCGAAAGGCCACGCTCGCGCGCGTGCGGCGCCAGCTTGAACAGAAACTCTTCCTTGCGATGGCCGGGCTCGCCGATGCAGATCACGGTCGGAGCCCGCCCGTTCGCGGATGGTGCAGGCAGGAAGTAACCCTGCAACGAATGTCCTTCGACCCACGGCACTGTCACGACTTCGCCGGCCGGGCTACGCGCCGCGAGAGAGCGGCGGGCGCAATCTTGCATCGCGAGCACCGCAACCCAGCGACGCTCGTCGGCCGGATCGAGCGGCATTGCCGCCGCGCTGTAGTAATTCATCGCGCGCAGCCAGTTGCGCTGCGCGGTCGCCATGTGGCCCTCAGCGAACGCAGCTTCGGCGCGATGCCGGTTGGCCCGCGCCAGCTTCTTCCATTCGCGATGCCATGACTGCTCGTCGCCGCGCTTCAGTTGCCGCGCGATCATCAGGCATTCCGCGATGGTGGCGCCGCCCTCTTGGGCTGCGGTGAGCAGCCGCGTGAATTCAGCGGAGATATCCTCTCTCTCCGGGCAGAGGATCCAGTCGTCGGAGAGGCATGCGGGTATCATCGGGAGCTACGCTCTATCGTGGCGTTACTCATGATTTACTAAACTATTTTAGTTTGCCAACCAAGCTGGCTTGCGCCGAATGAGACCCGTTCGAGATCACCATCGCTTGAACGCAGGATTTATTCCCGCATGCATGACATTCCGTTTCGTCATAAGACGGCGAACACGCGCGCGAGAGGCGCACATAATGACCTGCGCGCCTCTTGCCATGATGAACATCATACCTATATCGGCGCGCGATCGTTGACAGTCTCAGCCAAGCCGCCAACCGACGTCCTGGGTAAAACTTTCGTAGAAGGCACGGTCGTAAGCCTGCTCCGGCGTCGCGCGCACGCGCTCATCGAGCAGCTTGGCATCCTCGCCGACCAGGATGCGCCATCGCTCCGCTTTCACGCCGTCGAGAATGATCGTCGCGGCTTGCGCAGCCGTCGTCGGCGCATCTTCCAGGAAGCTGCGGGCGCGCTCGGCAAAGGCCGCCTGGATGTCGTCGTCCGACATTTTGTCAGCATCTGGCACGCCGGCCGCGATCATGCGCTTGCGGGTCAGCGCGACCTCGTCGGCGTTGAGACGCTCCGATCCATCGGCGCTCTGCACCTTGCGTGAGTTGGAGACGATCGAGGTACCGATATGGCCGGGCATCACCACCGAGCATTTGACGTGCGGCGCGTGCAGGCGAAGGTCGTTGACGAGCGCTTCGGTAAAACCCTTCACCGCGAATTTCGCCGAGCTGTAGGCGGTGTGGGCCTGGTTCATGCCGATCGATGCCCAGAAGCCGTTGACGCTCGCGGTATTGACGATGTGCGCTTCGTCCGCCTTGACCAGCATCGGCAGGAAGGTGCGCACGCCGAGATAGACGCCGCCCCAGCAGATGTTGAAGGTGCGCTCCCACTGCTCGCGCGTGTTGGTGAACAGACTGCCGCCACCGCCGATGCCGGCATTGTTGAACAGCAGATGGATCCTGTCCGTCATCTGCTGCTCGGCGAGCTCGTCGCGAAAACGCTTGAGATGATCCTCGATCGAGACGTCGGCGACATGCGTCGTGACGCGCAGGCCTTGCGGCAGCTTCTCGGCCTCGCAGAGCCGCTTGGTCTCGGCCATCGCGGCTTCCGAGACGTCGCACATCGCGACGTTGCAGCCCTCGGCAACGAGCTGCCGCGCGAGCTCCCGCCCCATTCCCGTGCCGCCGCCGGTGATGACTGCGATCTTTCCTGCAAATTCCTTCATGGGACTTCGGCCCCTCCCCTTATCGCTATGTTTCTTTCGTCCGTGCACGCGCCCTTTGGGCCACCTGCAAAATGTAGCAGCGCCGCATCCGCAGGTAAAAGCGGATCGGCCACTGCCAAACTCGGTTATTTCGATTGACGGACTATTCCGCCGCTTCGACGTGGTGTCCGTTCAATGCACCGAGAGCCTCGAGCGCCTTGCGGGTCGCAGCCTGCTGCGCGGGCGAGGCCTCCGGCATCGGCGCGCGCGGATATGTCTTGGGCAAGCCCTGAAGCGTCTGCGCATAGCGTGTGCAGGCCGGCAGATTGTCGGCGATAACAGCGTTCCACAGCGTCAGAAGCTTCTTGTGCAGGTCGAGCGCGCGCGGATGATCGCCCGCCTTCACCGCGTCCCACAGCGCCACCGAGGCATGCGGCGCCGCGGTCAGGATCGCGGCGATCGAGCCATGGGCGCCGAGCGTATAGGACGGATACATCAGGGCATCGACGGCGCTGTAGATCAGCTTGTCGGGTGCCATCATCATGAGATCCGCGAACAGCTTGAGGTCGCCCGCGCTCTGCTTGACACCGACGACCAGCGGCACCTCGGTCATGATCCGCGTCAGCAGCGCCGGCGACAGGTAGGACCACGGCACGACATTGTAGATGATGATGGGCATGCCGGTCTCATCGGCCATGGCGCGGAAGTGCGCGACCATCGCCTCGTCGTCCGGCTTGAACAGATAATGCACCGGCGTGACCTGTAGGGCTGCGACGTTCATGTCGCGCACCAGCCTGCCGCGGCGGATCGCATCGCGCGTGGAGTCCACGATGATACCCGCGATCACGGGGATGCGTCCCTTCACCGCCTCCACCGTCGCAGCCATCAGGTCGCGATATTCCTCGTGGTCGAGCGTATGCCCCTCGCCGGTCGAGCCGCCGGCCGCAACGCCGTGAGCGCCGGCGCCGATCATCCAGTCGACCTGGGGCGCCACGAGCTTGGTATCGATCTCGCCGTCTTTGCGGAACGGCGTCGTCATCGGCGGGATCACCCCGGTCGGTCGTACCTTCATATTCTACCCTCGCGTTTCCATGTCCCTTGTGGCGGTCCCGCTCTCCTGGCGAGTATCCGCGCAAGCCTGAGCCTACCGGCCGCACGGGCGCTGTGAAGGGCCGGCGGCGCGGCGCTGCCCTCACAATCGGTCATTCCTGCGGCCAACCGTGCCAGTTCCCCGTATTTGCCCGGCTTCGGTTTAAGGGGATTTTTTTTACAATCCGAATCGTCAAATAGGGGTGGACGCTGGGTCGAGTCGGCCAGGCCAGCGTGTTGTTTTCGTCACAGGCTCTGGCACTCCGCTTGCATCCTCTTCGTGGTCAGAAACTACCGATGAGGTGATTGGAATGTTCATTACCGTCGTTGCCGTGCTCTGTCGGCTTGGCACCGCTGCCTCAGGCAGCTGTGTCGAGGAAATCGTGACCGACAGCAACATGACGCCCGAGATGTCGATGATGGCGTGCGCGGTCGGCGCACAGGCCCCTCTTGCGAAATGGATGGGCGAGCATCCGATCTATCATGCCAACTGGCGCCTCGACCGCTACAAATGCGTGCCGGGTCACTACGAGATCAAGGGCCACGCCTAAAGGCCCCGCAAAACTACTGCTACCCGAGGAAACGCCCCGGAGGCCGCTTAGTCTCTCCGCGCGGGCTCACGCAGCGCCAGCCCCCATGAGGTGGCGCGGCTTTGTGACATCGATCACGCCCTCCCCTTAAGCCACCGCGGCGGAATGATCGCACGCGCCCGTCGCCTTTTCCGGCGTCGACGATGTGTCGTCCTAATTCACATCCAGCTTGTAGTTCAGGCCCGCGCGGAAGATATCGTCCCTGAACGAGGACTTGACCGAGAACGAGGTGTACAAGATGTCGGTGACTGCGAGCGAGTTGGTCGTGCTGCCGAGATCGAGATGGAGATACTCGGCCTTGCCGGTCCAGTTGCCGAACAGCCGGGCTTCGATGCCGCCGCCAGCGGACCAACCGCTGCGCGTTTGCTTCGAATGCATCGTGAAGGCCGCGCTCGACACCATCGTGCTGGTTTGTTCGATCTCGCCCCAAGCACCACCGCCGGTCACGTACAGCAGATAGCCGTCGTTCGCCCAGCCTAGGCGCGCACGCGCCGTTGCAAACCAGTTCAGCTGTTGGGCCTCGCTGTCACCTGAAACGCAGGCTTGGCCGCAGCCGACGCTGTCCTGGTTGGTCCATTGCGCGTCGCCCTCGACGCCGACAACGATATGCTCGATTTGCCAGTTGAAACCGCCCTGGCCGCCGATCAAGCCGCCCTTCGGTCCGAGCTTCTGGGGAACGAACGAGGAGTCATTATTGCTGATGCCGGGTCCCGGCGGGAGCACCGCGGGATCAATAAAGTTGTATTGCCGGAACGTCGTGTTGCCGGTGCCATAGCCGCCGTTGACGCCGAGATAGACGCCGGTCCAGCGCCATGCCGCGGCCGATGGATCGACCGGCGCCGGAGCGACCGCCGGTGTGTTCCAGAATCTGTAGTTCAGACCGACACGGGCGATGTCGTCGGTGACGTGGGTGCTGGCTAAATTCATGACATCGAAGCTGACGCCGTTGACGGGGCCTCCGACGATGTGGCTCGTCGTGCTCTTGCCGTTGAAGTCGAGGTGCAAATACTCGACCTTGCCGCTCCAATTGCCCCACAGCCGCGCCTCGATGCCGCCGCCCAGCGCCCAGCCGCTCAGCACATTGTTAACGGCGACTTCGCCTTTCGCATCATCGATCTGGCCCATCGCCGTCTCGCGCACCCCGGCCCACGCCGCGCCGCCGGTGATGTAGATCAGGTAGCCCTCGTTGGCGAAACCCACTCGGCCGCGCGCGGTCGCGAACCAGTTGAGCTCATGGCGCAAGGAAAAGGCGCCGATCTCGCCGTTGGCGGCGAGGATACATTCGAGGCCGCCGCAGCCCGTATCTCGCTGACCGGTCCACTGTCCGTCGCCTTCCACGCCCAGCACCACATGGCCGAGCTGCCAATTGTAGCCGAGCTGACCGCCCACCACGCCGCCGCGGGGCAGAACATGGCCGATGCCGGGGAGCGGCGTAGCACCGACAAAATTCTCGTCGAACGTGTCGTTGCCAAAACTGTACCCGGCATTGACGCCGGCGTAGAATCCGCCCCAGCTCCAGGAAGGCAAAGGCGGCGCCTTGTAAAACGCCTTGACGGGAAGATCGGCGGCGTTAGCCCCGATTGCCGTTGCCAGCAGCATCATGCCGGCCAAACCAACCCGCTTCATTCCAAGTCGCCCCGTCCAAAGCCGTCACGTTCAAAGTCTTGCATTCCCGGTTTGGCGCTGTCCGATCCGTGGCCGGGAAGAAGCCCGCGAATCTAGGGGTCGTCGTCACATCACCATAGTAGTCTTGGGCGGAACGGCCCGGCTGTAACTTAATCGCCACGCTTTTGTTTTTTCTCTACCGGAAGTCGAATCCAGCGATCACATCATCCCCCGGCAACGGCGCGCAGGATGATTGCACGTGCCTGTCGCCCCTCCGGCGTCGGCATCAATGCATAATTATGCGGCTGGTTGCGCAACAGATGCAGCTCGACGGGGACGCCCGCGCCCCTCGCCCTCGCGGCGAGATCGACGCTGTCGGGATGGAGCAGATCGCGCGTGCCGGAGAAGATGAGAATCGGCGCGAGCGAACGGAAGCCGCCATTCAACGGGCTGACGAAGGGATGGCCGACATCGAGCTCGCCGGCATAGAGCCGCGCCGCCTCGATGATCCCCGGAATGTCCTGGATCGGATCGCGCGCCGCGATTGCCACCTGCTCGGGGCGGCTGATCGAAGCGTCGGCCGCCGGCGAGATCAGCACCAGCCGGCTCGGCTGCCGATGCCCGCGATCGCGCAGCCATTGGCATGCGGCCAGCGCCAGGCCGGCGCCGGCTGAATTGCCGACCACCGTGACCTTTGCGGTCCCCGCATCCTCCAGCAGCATCCGCAACAGCTCGGCCGTCGCCGGCACGAGGTCTTTCGCGGTGGTGCGCGGCGCAAGCGGATAGATCGGCACGACGCACACGACGCGCCCCTTGCGCGTCATCTGGCCGATGAAGCGCCAATGCGCCGGCACGATCTCGTTGATGAAGCCGCCGCCATGCAGGAACATGACGTAGTTGCAGCCCTCGTGTCCCGAGGACGGCGCGGTGTAATAGACCGGCCATCCGCCCATCTTCGTCAGCATCACCTCGACGCCGCGACCGAGATTCGGCGGCTCAAACGAGGCCGGCTGCAAGGCGAGCTTCTGTACATGCGCCTGCACGGCCTCGGCTGATGCGAGCTGTTGCTTGTACGGAAGCAGCCCGAGCAGCAGATTGAAGGCGCGGCTTTGCAGGCTCGGCGCGGGATCGCTCGTCCGCGGTGCGCAGAAGTCCGGACAAAACTGCAAGGCCGACACGATTCTAGCGACGCTCATGGTCAGTTCCCCGTCTGGCTCGGCATCCATATGGCGACAAAGAGGCTTGCCGAAAGGCCGCCACATGCGAATATAATGCGAGCATTCGCTCGCTTTTTCCACTCGCATTCCGGATCGCAAGGCCATGGCGCGCAAGCCGCCGACAAATCCTCGAAAAAATGCCTCGCAGGCGCGTTCACGCGCCACCGTCGACGCGCTGGTCGAGGCGACCGCTCGCATTCTGGTCCGCGAAGGCTTTGAGAAAACCAGCACCAACCGGATCGCCGAAATCGCCGGCGTCAGCGTCGGCTCGCTCTACCAGTATTTTCCGGGCAAGGAGGCGCTGGTCGCCGCCGTGATCGATCGTCACAACCACGAGATCATGCAGGTTGTGCGCGCCGCGCTCACCGAGGTCGCCGACCTGCCGATCGACAAGGCCGTGCGCCGCCTTGTGACCGTCGCGATCGAAGCCCACCGCATCGACCCAAAGCTGCATCGCGTGCTCGCCGAGCAGACCCCGCGCACGGGACAGCTCGCCGACGTCGAAGCCTTCAACCGCGAGGTCCACACCCTCGTGCGCGCCTATTTCGAAAGCCGCCGCAAGGAGATGCGCAAGATCGACATCGATATCGCGACCTTCATATGCGTCAGCGCGATCGAGGCGATCGCGCACAACACGGTGCTGAACCAGGCGGAGATGCTGTCGGACAAGATGGTGAGGACGCTGGTGGATGAGACGACAAGGATGGTGGTGGGGTATTTGAGGTAGGTGCCGTGCCTTCGAACGTCTAACCACGCCTCAACACCTCCTTGAAATCGCTCTCTAGTTGCGGGCATTTGTTGCCACTCTGCGTTTTGTAAATTATAAGGAATTTCCGAAAGTAACAGACCTGCAGAGCGAAACTTCTCCAGCACCGCTATGCCTGCGCCGCATTGAACTCTTTGAGGTTTCTGCTTTGTGTGGCAACCAAGATTCAGCTCAATTCGTTGGAGTTTGGGGCAACGCTGGATGTTCGATGAGCAGAAGATCAAGTACCTACTGAATCATCGGATGCAGTCGGTCGCCATGCTTCGATGGGCCTTTGATTTGAGATCGAGCTGGCGTGAAGCGCCATCAATCGCCGTCTACGTCGACAGCAAATTGACAGTCGAAGGCAGTCTAGATGCGATCACCAATCCAATGATTGAGGTTGGATTGGTGCATTGCCGCGCACTGCTGGAGTTCTTAGGGCTGTGCGACAGCAAGGGGTCGCTCGGCCAGATCAAGGATCGGCGCAAGACTGACGTTGGAGTCGAGCACTTTCAGAATGCCGCCGGCCCTTTGAAAAAAGTCGAGCCAGAAGTTGCGCTGAGCCGGTATGACGGGGATCGGGCTGAAGCCGAAAAGGCACTAGTGGCCGTATTGCACGTCACAAACAAGGGGCTCGCGCACAACACGATGGATCTCATTGAAAGCCCCGAAGGGGCCAAGCTCATTGAGATCGCAAGTCGTGGCGTTCCAGCGCTGATGGTCAGCTACTTCTACACGCCACTTGGCCTGCAAAAGCCGGATTCCTGGATCACGACACGACCGAGAGAGCCGTAGTTAAAACAGGTGGCTCCTTCGGTGCATCGACAGTCCTGACCGTGACCGCCGTCGACCTTGAGTTCCTTGCTTACGTCACGGCGCGGATGATGGTGGGGGGTATTTGAGGTAGACGTCGTGACCGAAGGGGTGCCATCCGGCAGGCGCACCATCATTGCTTCAACATCGTGATCGGATGATCGAGTGCGATATCGAGCGCGCTGCTCACACCTCTCGTGAGGACATCCTGAATGCGCTGCCGGCCGAGATCGGCGTGTGAACGTCCCAAGGCATCCGCCTTGTCGGCGTCCCGATCCCTGATGGCAGCGACCATGGCGATGTGTTCTGTCAGGATCGTATTCATGTGCTTCTGATAGGCGGCTTTCGATGCAAAATGCTCGACATTGTAGGCCAGATAGGAAATCCGCAGCCCGAGCGTGAGCAAATGAAGATAGTTGCGTTCGATGAGCTTGTTGCCGCAGGCGGCGGCAATGAGCGCGTGAAACCGCCAATTGCTCTCGTTCATATCATCCGCTCGACCCGCCGCTTCCAGGCGTTCGAAAGCAATCCGCTCCGCATCCATCTCGGCAAGCTGCGCATCGGTTCGACGTAGCGCCGCCCATCTGTTGACGACCCGCTGCGCGATATCGAGCGCCTCGAGCATCTCCCGGACGTCGTCCCAATTGAGACTTGCGACGCTTGCGCCGCGGTTCGGCAGCAGCACCACCAGCGCTTCCGAGGCGAGCCTGACGAGCGCTTCATGCACGGGTGTTCGCGAGAGCCCCAACCTTGCGGCCAAGGCAGCCTCATCAAGCGGAGTGCCGGGTCGCAAGGTGAGCGAAACGATCTCGCGCCGGAGCAACGTGTAGGCGAACTCGACGCCCTTCCCTTTACCCGGCGGCGGAGGTGGTCTGCTGGCCATCATGAAATATCTTGCCTTGTTTTATTCATCGTGCATAAACTGTGCATGCACGATCATCCTATCACGGGTGCCGCGCAATGCGAGGGCGACTGCCGGGGCGTTTTCGCGCAAGCAAAGGATCTCGTCCATGAGCATCACTGCCCAAGGGCTCGTTGCCCGAATCGACCGGCTACCTCCCTCACGTTTCCACATTCAAGTCCTTATCATTGCTGGACTTTCACTGTTCTTCGATACGCTGGACACGGCCGTCACCGGCTTTGCCTTCGCAGCTTTTCGGACCGAGTGGAACCTCGGCCCGCTCGCTCTCGGCGTGACATCGGCGATCGGACTCAGCGGCTATCTGGTCGGATCCGTTCTGGTCGGTTTCGTCGCCGACCGGTTCGGGCGCAAGGCGGTCATGACTTGGAGCCTTGGCCTCTATTCGCTGTTCTCGGCGTCCCGTGCCCTCGCCGGCGGCATCGAGGTCTTCTGTCTGCTGAACTTCTTCACGTGGATCTTCGTCGGGATGGAGAGCTGCGTGGTGCCGCCCTATCTGGCGGAGCTATGGCCCTCGCGGCTTCGCGGCCGCTTCAACGGCTGGATGATGGCTTTCTTCGCGGTCGGCATCGCTCTGTCTCCCGTGTGGGCGCTTCTGTTCATTCCGACAGTCGGCTGGCGCTGGACGCTCGCGCTCACCTTCCCGTTCGCACTCCTGATTGGCCTGATGCGGACCTTCCTTCCGGAGAGCCCGCGGTGGCTCATGAGTCAGGGCCGCACCGAGGAAGCTGAACAGATTGTCGCGTCAATCGAAGCACGGGTGGCCCGGTCAAATGGCGGACGTCTTCCACCTATCGTTCCGATCGCGGCGCCCATCGCCCGCCCGGTCAGCAGGCGCGAGATTCTCGCCCCCGCCATCCTGCCGGTCACCATTATGCTTTGGCTCGTGTGGTTCACCGAGTACGGAGTTCTCTACACCTTCCAATCCGTGCTTCCGACGTTGCTCGCCATGGACGGCTTTTCCATCGTGCGATCGACCGAGTTCACTGTCGTGATCTTTTCGGGCTTCATCCCCGGCTACATTGGTGCGGGCTACTTCCTCGATCTCGTCGGTCGAAAATATTGGCTGATGATCTGCTTCGCCGGGATCGGGATCTCCAGCACGCTGTTTGGCCTCGCGAACACGCCCATCGAGATTATGGCCTGTGCATGGTTCACCGCTTTCTTCCTCGGCAATGGTTCGACCTGCATCTACACCTACACGCCTGAACTCTATCCGACCGAGATTCGAACGACGGCGATGGGAATGGCCTCGGCCTGGGGACGCGTTGGCGGCATCCTCCTGCTGCTGGCATTCGGGATCTTCGCCGTGCTGCACGGCCGGCTCGCGCTCTTCCTCGTGAGTGACGGCCTGCTGATCGCGAGCATCATCGTGGTGGCGCTGGTTGGCCCCAACACGAAAGGCAAAACGCTTGAGGCGACGTCGTCAGCGCGCGACGACGTTGTAGCGACGGCAAGCGGCGTTGAGGCACCGGCCGAATGACACGTACAGCAGTGATTGCCGGGGCCGGCTATGCCGGCCTCGCTGCCGCGGCCGTGCTTGCACGCGCGGGATGGCGCGTCACCGTGTACGAGGCCGATCCCGAGCCTAGAAGTGTCGGCGCCGGTCTCTATGTTCACGGCTTCGTCCATGATGCCCTTCGCAAGACCGGTGCCTACGACGATTTCATGACTGGGGCTTTCAAACCTGCCGCGCACTGCGTCTACATCGACGGCGCGCGGCAATCGAATGCGTCCACGGACGGAAATATCATCACCACGACCCGGGCGCGCCTTCATGTCGCACTGATCGATGCGGTGAGGCGTGCCGGTGTCGGCATCGTCGGCGGATCGCGGGCCGTTGCGGCTGATCCGAGTGGCGTGCTGATCCTCGCAGACGGCACGCGGCTCGAAGCCGACCTGGTCATCGCCGCCGACGGCGTGAGATCTACCATCTCTCAAGCCCTGGACATTCCGATCACGCGCGTCTCGCACCAGGACGGCATCACGCGGATCCTTCTCGATCGCGACGGACTGCGCGACGATAAATGGAACGACATTCACGACTACTACGATTACCGAGGGCGTCCGTTGCGGGTGCTCTACACGCCGTGCGGCCCGGACGCTTTCTACTTTTGCCTGATGGCGCCCATCACCGACGCCGAGGCGACATCTATTCCGATTGCCAGCGCGCTTTGGACCGCGAGATTTCCGGATCTGGCGCCGACATTGCAGCGGATTGGCAATGCAGGCCGCCACGACCGTTACGCAACGACAACGCTCTCGACCTGGTCGAAAGGACGCTCGGCGATCGTGGGCGATGCAGCACATGCGATGCCCTCGAGTCTGGGGCAAGGCGCCGGTGTTAGCATCGTCAACGCGGTCGCGCTCGCGGAGACCGTAGCGCAAGCCTGCGACATCGATGCCGCGCTTGGCACCTGGGAAGCTGCAATGCGCCCGATGGTCGAGGCGTGGCAGCGCCGGGTCGAAGACGTCGCAAGTCAACGCAGCCTTAGTCGCGCCGTTCGCCCATCCGAGCAGCGGCTCGTCGAACTCTCGTCCGAGGATTCGGATCGCAAACACGCCAGACAAGAAGGGACCAACGCATGACGCTCGTTCCAACCGCATCCTGGTACACTGACATCATCGCGGCCGTGGACCAGCAACAGGCCGGCATCAAGGATCATCTCGGTCGTCCCTGGGCGCAGCATTTCGAGCGCGTGGCGCTCCGCCTCATCTTCCGCAAACCGGACGCGACCCGCGCCCATATCGAATCTGCACTTCTGCACGACGCGATGATGGAACGTGGCGGCGGACGCGAGATGCTCAATTCTCTCGGAATCAGCCAGGAAGCTTGCGAGATCATCGACATCACGACCCCGCCGCCGAATGCGGACTACTATCGTCGTTTCCAGGATGTAGGCCCTGCCGAATGCGCGATCTATCTCGACTATGTCCGCGAGCTCTGCGCGTCCGGCAATCGTGCTGCGATCCAGATGAAACTTGCGGACATTACCGATACCATCGAAGCCTGCCGTACCGGGCGAACGCCGCTGCTGATCGATCAATTCGTCAATCGCTACGAACCGAGCCGGACATTGCTGGAGCGCGCCCTGGGATCGGAGTTGGACTAGCGGGTGACGCCGCCCGGTCGTCCATCCCACAGGCTAGCATGATGACATCATGCCCCTGTTTTGCCCGACGCGTCAAACCGCTTCGGAAAAACGTCATCTCGCCAATGGTTTCGCTACTGTGCATGGGGTTGTTTTCGGCATTTTAGTTTGCCGACCCCGACCAGCCACCCGCTACTTATCGTCGCGCATGCGTCACGGGCGGGAGAGACTCCACGCCGACGGTCATTCCACCCGACAGATGATTTGAGAAAAATGGTCGGAGCGAGAGGATTTGAACCTCCGACCCCTAGTCTCCCAGTGATGCAATTTCGGTTTCTCGGGGATGCTCAGTAAGCCTCAATTGTTCTCAGAAGTACTTGCACTACAAAGAGATTTGGCGTCTCGCCTTGTACCGGAACATCCCGTCGGATATCTTGGTATCCGATGCAAAAGTTTCCTCGGGTTTCCCGGAAAGCTCTGACGGACCGTTTTGTCCGGGCGCTAAAGGCGTCCTCCGATCGGATCGAGATCGGAGACGCCAGTTGCCGGGGCCTATCGATCCGCTGCACCCCCGCCGGCATCAAAACCTGGACGTTTGCCTACAAATTGAACGGCCGGATGCGTCGGATCACCCTCGGGGAATATCCTGACCTCGGCCTGGGCGAAGCCCGCGAGCAAGCCGATGAGCGGCGACGGCAGCGGAACGGCGGGAACGATCCTCGCGCCGTTCAGGATGCCGAACGCGCTACGCAGACTAGGGCGGTGCTGACCTTCGGCGAGCTCTGCGACCTGTACATCGCACATGTGAAAGCCAGTGGCAAAATCAGCTGGAAAACCGACGAAGGGTACCTGAAGCGTCCCAAGGCCAAGTTCGGAAAGCGGCCGGCGGTCTCCATCACCAAACGCGAGCTGATGGACTTCTTCGAAGAGATCGCGCGGACGTCCAAGTGCAGCGCGAACCGGACCCAGTCGACCGTTCGGACCATGTGGGGCTGGGCCGCGGAACGCGACCACATCCCGATGAACTTCCTCGCCGGACTCAAAAAGGTCGGAGGCAAGGAAACCGAGAAGGATCGCGTGCTCACGGTGGATGAGCTTCGGGTCCTCCTCAGCGCGCTCAGCGATCCTGAGGTGGAAGCGACCGAAACCGTCCGCCTGGCACTTAAAGGCGTCCTTCTGACCGCCCAACGCCCCGGCGAGGTGGCAGGGATGATGCTGTCAGAACTCCACGACCTCGACGGCCCTACTCCTCATTGGATCATCCCAAGGCTTCGGACGAAGAACAAGAAGACCGAGCACACGGTGCCTTTGTCGCCGACGGCCGTCGACCTAATCCGGCAAGCGCTCGAGCTGAGCGGCAAATATGCAAAGGGCCTGAATGACAAGCCGGTCTTCGCAAGCCGGTTCGAGAATGTTACCGCCCTCGCCCGCCACTCCCTCAGCCAGGCGGTTAGGCGGATCCTTGACGATAGGCGTTACAAGGATGCATTCGCGAAATTTACCCCGCACGACCTACGACGAACCGCCGCGACGCTTGCGCAGTCGTTGCGCATCCAACGTGACTATGTGAAGGCGCTGCTGAATCACACGGACGACGATGTGACCGCCATCTACGCACGTTGGCACATGTTCGATGAAAAGCGCGAGGCCGCACTGGCGATCGAAGCAGCGTTGTCAAATCTGCCGACGAAGTCGTTGGAATTGGCCGCGTGAGGGCCCGACCGTCTGAACTAGTCTCAACAATGCCCTTGCGTATATCACGAAAAAGTGAGACACTGAATTTGTAGACGTTACGCAACGGAGACGCGCGTGACGGGTAGCGAGGGATAAGGATCCCCGGCTGTGTAGCGGCGAACACCCGCAGGTACTACCGCAAGGTAGGCCGTCTGCTTCGGCAGACCCCACAAGGCGCTTAAAGCAAATTCGATCCGACCGCGCACTCGGGCTCCAAGATCAATCGATTGGAGCAAAGCTGTGTCCAGAATTCAAACCCGCCTTCTGCCAGATTTTCCAAATGAAAACCGCCTTGGTGATGCGCTTCTTTTCCGCGAGCTGCTCGGGAATCCCGGACGAAGCACCTTCGCCCGCTATCTGTCGCTGGGCTTGATCCCCCCTCCCGACAAGAAGCTCGGAACATTGAATCGCTGGTACGAAACCACGATCGCGGCCGCGGTCGAGGCGCTACCGACCGCACGACCACTAAAGGGTGCATCGGGCGAGCCCTCTTCCCCCAATGAAACGGCGGTGGCGTGATGACTCTTGGGCTCATCCCAGAAATCCGGCCCGCCAACGTCGTCTCGTTCCTCGAGAACGGAGCGGCCTGCGTCATTTTCTTTCCGTACGCGCCAGAACTTACCGAATACGAATGGGAAAAGATCGACGCGGCCCGTCGCGTCCGGTTCTTCCTCTACGCATGTTCGGACGCACAGGTGCCGCCAGGGGGTTCTGGTGTCGGCGGGAGCTTCGAAGACTACTACCCCGTCACCAGCGTGCGATCTGCGGTCAACAGATCGACATACATGCGCGCGGAGATCCTGCCCGTCCAAAAGCGTTCGCGCCAAGGGCTGATCGAAGCGCTAATGAGCCTCGCCGCAAAGGTATGCGGCGACGATCACCGCTGTGCTCTCCTGGGCGTGACCGATCGCCCGTCTCTTGTCGACGATTACGCGCTCTGTCGACCGCACCCGCGGCTGAAGTTCCGGCCGAACCTACGTACACGCCAAACGACTTCTGATCGGGACGGTCCAGTGGGAGGCAGCGCGCATGCAGTCCGCTGACATCAACAAGGTGTCGCCGGTGCCTCATGTACCGTTGCCCGCCATTGCCCTGTCGATTGACGAGGGCATCGCGATGATAACGCTCGAGCCTCACGTGCGGGAGCTGACGGCAGCAGAGAAGAAGGCCATCCTGGCCGCAAATCGAATCCGGGTTTTCATTGACGCCCGCGTCGCCGGCAACTTGTCGGGGCCGCTGCCCGACCCGATCAAGCTTTCCGATTATCCAGCCGACACACTTCGGTTCTGCGTCCAACACACCACGCTCGTCTGTGTGGGAGTCGTCGATTGTCGTAAAGAACACTCAGCAGAGGAAATCGAATCGCTGCTGAGGCAGTTCGACGGGAAGCACGTCGAGGACAGTCGCTTTGTGATCAGGATGCTTACCGATGCGCCGTACGATGTCGGCGATTATATCTCCCGACACAGGCCGTACGTACCGTTTCGTGTCGCCTCCCCGCATTACACGGAGACTGAGGAGAGCGACGCGTAAGCGCGGCGATGTCGTTAATAGCTGCCTGCAGTAGCGGCCTTCTGGCCGTGGTGGTTCGCAACCGCGCCAACTCTCGACGAAATTCGAGCATCTGACCACAGACCGGGTTGCCGAGCTGCTTCGCTTCAAAGCGAAAGCCCGGCCGGAGTGACCAGCTCCGAACCGGGCTTATAAGGTTTTGCAAGTGACCAATATACATGAAGACCGCGCGCAACACAATGTTGCGCCGTCTAACCATGCAGACGCGCCTTTGCCCTATAGGGCGCACGACGCTATTTGCATCGGCTTATGCCAATCCTCGCACCCGTCGAGGTGCGCCATATGACCGATGCACCGAATGTGGAACACGCACTCGACGCCGCCCGCCGCGGCCTCCGCGTGTATCCGTTGGCAGCTAACACCGACGAACCTGCTTTTCCCGAGGCCGACACTGCGGCCACCACTGACGAAAGCCAGATACGAGAATGGTGGGCCCTCTGGCCAGACGCAAATATCGGCATCGCGACCGACAATTTGCTCGCAATTCGGATTGATCCTCGATGCACTGACGAGGTGTTCCGCGACACGCTCGGCACACTATTCCAGCAGCATGGTGGGCGGACCGGTAGCCTCGTGCTCGTGGGAGAGCTCGTCGGCAGCTACGTCATGTTCGAGCTGCCAGCTGGCGCATTGATGCAAGGCCACTCTAACTTTCTGTCGGAGCACATGAGCATATTGTCGTCTGTCGATGATGTGCTGATCGGGCCAGGATCCACCATCAACGGTCTCGCCCCTTATCGCTTCCACAATGAGAGATCGCTATCGCCGGCGCCCCCGTGGCTGATGCAAATGTGCGGCGTCGAGCTGCCTGCAGAAAGCAAGTCAATGAACGTTGTGGCTCTGAAGAAACTCGCGCCAGTGGCACGGACATTGACCCCGATCAAAACAAAACTCGATTGGGCGCTCGAAGCCGCGGGGCGCGGTTTCAACGTCTTTCCGATCACGCCGAACGCCAAGATGCCGCCCCTCTTCGCCGATTGGCAGAACAAAGCCACACAGGATCCAAAGCAAATTGATGCGTGGTGGGACGAGTGGCCGGACGCCAACATCGGCGGCGCAACAAATGACTTCGTTGTCGTCGACATCGACCCGCGCAAAGGCGGTGACCAAACCCTTGAGTTTCTGAGACTCGTTGAAGACTTCCCCGAAACTGCGACGACGAAAACTCAGGGCGGTGGCCAACATCTGCTTTACGTCGCACCCGATGGCAAACCGGTCAAAGGCGGTAACGACAAACTGGGTCAAGGCATCGACGTGAAGGCGGCTGGGATGTACGTGCTGATGCCAGGCAGCACAATCGACGGCCGATCGTATACCCGAGCCAACGACCGGCCCCTGGCATTTGCTCCGCCCTGGATGGTCGAGCATTGCAGAAACGCAAAGCCGAAACCGAGTGCAGCCGGCAAACGGATCGTGGAGGAAGATGACATCGCGATCGAATTAGCCACAAACTTCATGCGCAAATTCGCGCCGACGGCGGAAGAGGGCAACAGAGACAACACCGCGCACAGTGTTGCGGCCGGTTTGTACGACTACGGCGTGACATATCCAACCGCGCTCGAGCTCATGCTCGAATGGAATGATCTGAAATGCTCACCTCCGTTGGATCTGGAGGACATCGAACGCGTCACTGGATCGGGTATCAGCAGCCGGGAAAACGCAATCGGCTGCAAGCACCCGTTGGCGCCAGGCTTCTACGCGGTAGAGATCGCGGAACGGGTATCGGCGGCGGCCGGCATTCCAACCGCGGTAACAGGCGATGCAGGTGCATGGGAGAATGAGCCTAACGCAATCTTCGTTGACCACCTAAAGCCCGCAGACCTTCCCACAGGCGTTCTTCCGGAACTGGTAGAGCAGTTCGCACGCGACCGCGCCCGTCGCCTAGGCGTAGACGCTGGCGCGCCAGCTGCCGCATTGGTGACTGCACTCGGCTCCCTTGTGCCGGCCGGAAACCGCCTGCAGATGCGCCAGCTTGATACCGAGTGGACCGTCAAGCCGATACTATGGACGGCCATCATCGGCCCCCCTGGCTCGAACAAGTCGGCAACCATCAACGCCGCAATGGGACCGGTACAAAAGCTGCAGAGCGCTTGGCGTAAATCGTTTGCGGCCGATGAGCACAAACGCAAGCTCGAGGAGACGCGCCGCGCGACGGTTGAAAAGGCAGCGAAGGGCAAGCAGGAAAGCACGGACAAGGTTTTCGAGGGCGAAGCCGAACCGGCTAAGCCCCGATTCAGGCAGAAGATTTACAACGACGCGACGACGGAAGCACTGGCCGTCGCCCTGTGCGAGAACCCGGAAGGGCTGCTGTATCACGCTGATGAACTTGCGGGCTGGCTGGCCGGCATGGACGCCTATCGTGCCAAGGGCGGAAAAGATCGCGCTTTCTGGCTGCAGGCCAAGGAGGGCGGTGACTTCACCGTCAACCGGAAACTGTCGGAGCGTATCTGCGTCGAAAACTGCGCGATCTCAGTCCTGGGCGGAATTCAGCCCGACAAGATTAAGTCGCTAAAACTTGGCATGTCGGACGACGGCCTGCTGCAGCGGTTCATGCCCATCATCATCCACCGGTCCGGAAACGGCGCCGACATCGCCCCCGATACCGTAACCGGCGAGCGCCTGGCGAACGCGGCCAATGCAATCGCGGATGCGGCCAACGGCGCGCTGTTTCGCTTCTCACCGGAGGCGGATGCGGAATTGCACGCCGTCGAAGCGTTCAAGGCCAAAGAGATCGCCCGGCCCGATGCGTCTCCCACGCTGCGCCAGTGGCTCGACAAGATGCCCAACGAGTTCGGCAGGCTTTCCCTCGTTTTCCACTTCATCGAGCACTACGGTTCTTCTGGCGGCGCCCGCGACGCACTTCCGGCCGCCTTCATCAGTCGCGACACCGCAGCGCGGGCGCGCCGATATCTGACAGAGTTTGTCTATTCGCACGCGTTGACGTTCTACTTGAAGGACCTGGGCGCATCAACGATGGATGAGCACGCCCTTTGGATCGCCGGCTTCGTGCTGGCGCGCCGGCTGCCCGCCATCTCGAGCCGGGACATTTATCGCGCCTATCCCGCCCTGAAGTCGCCGGAAAAGCGAAGCCTGATCGTGGCGACGATGCGCGTCCTGGAAATGCACGATTGGGTCAAGCCGGCCCACATCGATCGACATGGCGCCGAGGATCGTTGGACCGTTAATCCGGCGGTACATGACGGCAGGTTCGAAGAAATTGCGGCAACGGAACGCCGTCGGCGGGACGGGGTGCAGGAAGGCATCAAGCAGGGCGCAGCGGCATGATTGTCACCGTTGTCACCGCCTGTCGCCGCGTTTCCAGACAGTCGCGGCGTAACGGTTTGTCACCGTTGTCACCGTCTGTCACTTGCGCGCGTGAGAACCATAAAAGCCCTTCTTCTAATAATAGAAGCCAGGGGGCCACTGGCCGCCTTTCCTGCAAATTCCCTCAAGTGACAACGGTGACAACCGGTGCCGCTCCTGGGCGGTGCCAATTACGTCAACACTGGCCGATTCCAGAAAAGGAAAGCCGAATCGCCACCGGCACCCACCGAACCGATACACCTTTCGAGACTCTCAACATGCGGCGATCAACACCATCCGCCACTGGCACCAAATTCACCGTTCGCGGCCAGGTCTACATCCAAGCTGGCGCGTTCTTTCACGCCATGAGCAACGAGCGCGAGGTTCGCGTCCTCGAACTCGAAACGATCTGCCCGGATTGTTCGCAACCGTTTCAGGCCACGGCATCAATGCGCCAGATCAAAACCCGGCAGTTAGTCCGCCGCTGCCCGCCGTGCCGCAAGATCCACACAGGCCCGGTGTCGATCGCCAAGCCGGTCGCGCGCAAGCGCGCCAAAAAGAAAGCCCCTGGCCGGAAGATGCCAGCAGCGTCACGGCGACCTGTGGCCCGTAAATTTGAGCCGCCATCTCAAACAACGCTTTTGGAAATCCGGCCAGTAGACGTCCGACAAGGCGAAACGCCGGCGGCGGCGATGCAGCGGGCTTTGTCGGGGGTGCTCGACGGAGCAGCTGAGCCGCCGGCGGACTTGGCACAGCGCCAGTGGTGCGACGCCTCGGGCATGCTCGACTAGGACGGAGCGGTCAACGAATCGTCCTGTGTTATAATTTTGCGGGATATTCCGTCTATCCAACCCCGATTTTTGTGGCGGTTACCAGCCGCCTGCTGCGGATTTGGATCGTTGGTTAGATCGCATCACGACAAGGGATAGGCATGCCTGCTTTCAATCTCCAGTTCCCGGCGGATCCGGATGAATGGCTGGCAAACATCTGGCGCCTGCTCGACGAAGCCGACCAGACGTGGCGGTTTACGAAAAAAGGCGACAAGCGTCCGCACTGTGACGTCGCGAAATCCGTGGCGAGCAAAAAGCGCATCAGGGGCGAACGGCGGCAAGCGGCGGCGGAGCGCATCCTGGCTGCCGCTAGCGCTCGCAACCTGCGCCGAGCCCTCCCCGGTCAATCGATCGCCGATCGCATGCTGAGGGCGATGCGGCCAGGCGAATGGTACGGTATGGGCGATATTGCGCGCATGGCCGGAGTCCACAAAAGCGGCCGCGGCAAGGTTCACCAAGTTTTGCTGCGCCGGGGATGGATCGAGAAGGCTCGCAATCCGGCATACCAAGGGATCCTCGACCCTTGGCAGATTAAGGCCGGCGCGGAGCCGGAGCCGTTGCACCTCTTTCGGCTGACAGAGTTGGGCGAGCGCGTAAGAGCGGCCTTGCCGGCGTCACAAGCGCGCGCAGATCGATCTTTGCGTTAGACCAGAAAACATCGGTTGCCACCCACGCGGGGCGGGTACAAGCTCGCGTTTTACTCAACGAGAGGTTAGCCGCCATGACGGAAGCCATCGTGTGGATATTGGTTTTCTTTTTTATTGTTTTGCCGGTGGGGATTCTTGCCGGAAAATTGGTATGGTGGGCCTTCCGGATGGTGTTCTGGTTGTGCATCATTGGAATATCGATCGCCGGTGCAGCATGGCGCGGCGAGATGAAAACCTAATCGTTGGTTCGAAATCGTCGCACAGCGTGCTGCGATGTCGCGAAATCCGTCGCGAGCAAGAAACGCGCGAAGGCCGAACGGCGAAAGACGGCCACCCCTCTCATCCGGACAAAGCCCGCCACGCCTGTGAGCGCAGCTGGTTGTCGTTAGTAGAAGTTGCTACGAATCATCCGCGCACCCCAGCCGAATCAATCCTTGTGCAGCACGCTAGTCAGGCTTTTGATCGCGATCACGCCCCGCTGGATTACTCGGCTTCGTGCGTTTGCCATTTACCTTCCCGGATCTAGGCGTCGTGGAATCCAGGCTTCGAACCGTCAGGGTCGAATTCTGAGGCGCATGCACTTTTTTGGAATGAACCGGTAATTTTTCTCGACTGGCCGCCTCTGAGATCATTCTAAAAACGTCCACACCGACGGAGAACGGAACGCAAGCGTTCACTATCAAGTTTTCACCGCTCTGCGTGAAATCGAATGAAAAGAGACGCGCCATACTTTTTACTCCGGTTGTGAAGGATCGCCATTGACCGCGTCATTTTCTCGAAATCTATCGCCACGGCCAAAGGAATGCAGGCGTCGATAAAGTAATTGCCGTTGGGCTCGACCTGTGTGCATTCGAAAGCGAACGCGTCCCGGTCGTGACGCACAACGCTCGCATTTGGACAGGGCGGCGCTGACTTCCGCTCATAGTTTCCAAGCAAAATCATGAGCTGAATCCCAAAGATAGGGGGAACGCACGCGTCCAGGATAACGAAACCACGACGATCGACGGGTGAAATGTCTACACAGCCGTCGAGGACGTTGGACTCTTCCGTGTGCGCGAGCGGGAATTGCAGAACGATTGCTGACATTGGGTTAGACCTATCTCCGCGTTTCGAGCGGACTGCGTCCCGGCGCGAAAACGGCCGATCTAGATGGCCTACGCGCGTCTTTGGCTTTCGCTTGGACATTCACGCGCGTCGCCGGGACACTTGATTGGAGTGGGACACTGGGTTTTCGACCCGTAACGCGAAGATGCGCTCGAAATTTAATTCCGTCAACTACAAGCCATTGATTTTATTGATGTTCTCTCAGTTCACTACATTCTCGACAGAGAGAAGGCGCCAGAGTTCAGTTGCTTAGTGGTAAAATTCGACTGGCAAATTATTTTCACAACTCGACAAACGCCATCTGCGCATCGCGCACGGTTCGGCATCGCGCTCTCTTCGCGCTCGATGCAAATCGCCTATTGCACTACGTCGCCGACGCGGACGACCGTCGCGGACCAGGTACGCACGCGCGTCGAGCCGGCGCACAAAAGGCGCGGAAGCGGAAGAAGACCATACGGAAAACCCTGGCTCGCACCAGCGCTGCCAAGTGTTGCGATCACTCAACAATTTCTGCGCACTCCCGGTATACGTAAACCATTTGTTTTTCGTATGCCTCTCGCGTATCCTGTGCAATGCGCGACCCGCGCCAGGAGCGAGCCATGAAGAAGGTTGCGATCTATCTGCGAGTGAGCACCGACAGCCAGACGACAGCAAACCAGCGCCGCGAGCTCCAGGCGGTCGCGGCGCGCTCCGGCTGGCACATCGTCAAGGTCTACGAAGATGCCGGCATCAGCGGCGCCAAGGGGCGGGACAAGCGCCCCGGCCTCGATGCGATGATGAAGGCGGTCAACGCGAAAGAGTTCGATATGGTCGCAGCCTGGTCGGTTGACCGCTTGGGAAGATCGCTCACGGATTTGCTCGCCATTCTCCAAGCGCTCCGCGACAAAGGAGTCGACCTATTTCTGCATCAGCAAGGTCTCGACACCTCAACTACCGCCGGCCGCGCGATGTTTCAGATGCTCGGGGTGTTCGCCGAGTTTGAACGTGGCATCATTCGGGAACGGGTCAACGCCGGGCTTGCGCGCGCCAGGGAGAAGGGTACGCGCCTGGGTCGTCCGCGTACGGCGGTCGCGGTCGAGAAGCGCATACGTAGCCTGCGAGCCAAAGGTATGGGCGTCCTCAAGATCGGCCGCACCCTTGGCGTTGGCACCAGCGTGGTGCAGCGCGTCGTCAGCACCACGTGATCGACGCCGGCGGGCAGACCTCCTCCACCCCCGCCCACCCCCCTCCTCGATGGTTCTGAAGGTGCCGTATTGCCTTCCGACTAGTGCGCGATTTTTTGAGATTCAGAGGCGACAGCGGGGCTTGCTAGCTAGGTATCGTTGGCAAATCCATCGACCACCGCTTTGGTTCGCATTGCGGACGCAAGTCAAACACCGCCTTGAGTCCGAAATGTGCCATAAGCGGTAGCGGGCGACCTCAGAAGGTGAAGCCGCCTCCCTCTGTTTCACGCAGGCCTTCACGGCCCCCCGCCTCAAAACAACGTGGTTTTTGACGGCGATGGTGTAGGATCAGGAAACACTCACTTTCGGCGGTCCGAGGACGCCATGGCAACCAAACCAAATAGGGAGTCGTTTGACCCCCAAAAATTTCTCGCCAAAGTTGGGACCGGGAAAACGATATCGACATTCCGAACCGACCAAATCATCTTCGCTCAAGGCGAAGTGGCGAATAAAATCTTCTATATTCAAAAAGGGCGGGTGAAGGTCGTCGTCGTCTCCGAACAAGGCAAGGAAGCCGTGGTCGGCATTTTGGAAGCGGGACAATTCTTCGGCGAGGGTTGTCTCAACGGGCATGCGTTGCGCATCGCGACGACGACAACGTTGGAAGAGTGCTTGATCACCGCGATAACCAAGCCCGCAATGATCGCTGTGCTGCATGATGAGCCGAAATTTTCGGAATTGTTTGTGGCCTACTTATTGACCCGGAACAGCCGGGTCGAAGAAGACTTGATCGACCAGTTGTTCAACTCGAGTGAAAAGCGCCTGGCTCGCCTTCTCCTTTTGCTGGCGAATTTTGGCAAGGAAGGTAATCCAACGCCCATCAATCCGCATATCACTCAGGAAACGTTGGCCGAAATGATCGGCACGACACGATCCCGAGTCAGCTTTTTCATGAACAAGTTCCGCAAGCTCGGCCTCATCAGTTACAACGGAAAAATTGAAGTCCATCTCTCGCTCTTAAACGCCGTTCTGTACGAAAAGCCGGGGTTAGAACGAGATTAGCAAAACAGATCTGATTTAAGCGTGTGCGCAACCATGAACCCGGCAGGTTCCACGTTGCCACGATTGCTCTACCTTCTGCCGGTCCGCCGCTCGGCGTCCTCCGCAGGCTTAGTCCACTCTCCCGCCATTCGCAGCCAAGCTGCCTTGTCCGACTCTCTGGCCGAACGCTCGGCCTGAAGCTGGCATTCTTCCGCGTGCGCTCGGAATCTACGTAAGCATCCGGCGAAGACCGCGCGCGGGTCATTTTCGGCTCAGGCGGCTTGATCAACGTTCCGGATGGCAGAGCGCCAATTCCATGGCAGCAGTTCGTCGAGCCTTTGGACGGGATGCTCGGCGATGCGCGCCAGAACGTCGGCGAGCCAGGCTTGCGGATCGACGTCGTTCATCTTGGCGGTGACGATCAGGCTGTACATCACCGCCGCCCGCTCGCCGCCGCGATCCGAGCCGCAGAACAACCACGACTTCCGACCTAAAGCGATGCCGCGCACGCCACGCTCCGCCGCATTGTTGGACAGGCAGATGCGGCCGTCATCGAGGAAGCGGGTAAATGCGCTCCAGCGCTTGAGCATGTAGTCCATGGCCTTGGCGACATCGTTGCTGCGCGAGAGCTTGGCGCGTTGTGTGCGCATCCAGGCTTCCAGATCGGCCACGAGCGGCGCGCTGAGTTCCCGGCGAACTGCCTGGCGCCTTTCGGCGCTCTGACCGTTGATGGTCCGCTCGATCTCGAACAGGGCGTCGATCCGGCGGACTGTTTCCAGCGCCAGCGGCGAGATCACTGCCGGCCTCTTGCCCTGAGCCTTGCGACGCGCATTCTCGGCCAGATCAGCCATCACGAAGAACGGCCGCCGGGCATGGACCCAGCACGCGGCTTCCAGGATCGGACCTGCGTTGCGGCCCGGTTCGTAAAGCCTGCCATAGCCGCCATAGGCATCGGCCTGGAAGATTCCGCTGTAGTTGGCCAAGTGAGCCTGGGGATGCTCGCCGGCCCGATCGCGCGAGTAATAGAACACCGCGCCCGGCGGGGCCTGCCCTCCAAAAGGCTTGTCGTCGCGCACATAGACCCAGATCCGGCCGGTGTCGGTCTTGCCTTTGGCCAGGACCGGAACCGTGGTGTCGTCCCCGTGCAATCGCTCGGCGCTCAGTACGTAGGCCTCGAGGCGCTTGAACAAAGGTGCCAGCGCCGCGGTGCAGCCGCCGACCTGGTCGGCCAGGGTCGACAGACTGATCGGCACGCCCTCCTTGGCATAGCGCTCCGCTTGCCGGTTCAGCGGCTGATGTTGACCAAACTTCTCGAACAGCACCATCGCCAGCAGGCTTGGCCCCGCCCAGCCGCGGGCAAGCACATGGAACGGCGCCGGAGCCTGGCTGATCTTCTCGCAATCACGGCAAGTAAACTTCTCGCGGACGTGCTGGATCACTTTCCAGGATTTCGGGATCACCTCCAGCGTCTCGGTGATGTCCTCGCCGAGCTTGGACAGCCGCGCGCCGCCACAGCAGGCGCACGCCACAGGTCCCGGCACGATCACCCGCTCGCGAGGTAGATGCTCCGGGAACGGCTGGCGTGACGGCCGCTTGCGCGTGAACGACGCCACCTTCGTGGTTTTGGCCGCGGCCATTTCGGCGGCGAGTTCGTCCTCCGTCGCCGAACTCTCCAGCTCCTCCAGCGTCAGTTCAAGCTGATCCAATAGCCGCGCGGTACGCTCCGAGCGCGGACCATGGCGGTCGCGGTTGAGTTTCTCGATCTGCAGCTTCAGATGGGCGATCAACGCCTGGTCGTCGGACTGCCGGGCACGGGCGGCCGCAGCCTCCGCCCGAGCAACGATCAATGCCGCTTGCAGCGTTTCGATGTCGTCTGGCAGCGATTCAAGGCCGTCACCCATGGCCCCGATGGAATCACAAAAGAGGCGATTTGAGGCGTCTTTTCTTCCGCACCTCAGAACTTTTTTGAGCCTATCCTGCGCTCTGTGGCCGCCACGTGTGCTGCGGATTGCGCCAGTCGATCGCCTCCAGCAGATAACTCATCTGCGCCGCGCTCAGCCCCACCACACCGCCCACCGTCGCCGGCCAGACAAAACGGCCACGGTCCAACCGCTTCGCGTAGAGCGACAATCCAATTCCATCGTGCCACAAGGCCTTGATCAGCGAACCGCCGCGTCCGCGGAACACGAAGACATCTCCGGCGAACGGATCGCGACCAAGGCTTTCCTGCACCAATAATGACAAACCCTGCATGCCCTTGCGCATGTCAGTGTAGCCGGTCGCAATCCAGATGCGTGCGCTCGAAGAGACTGGGATCATCGACGCTCCAGAACCTGCAGCACCCGCGCCAGGGCGGCCGCATCGACGCCCGCATCGACAATCACCCGACGATCCCGGCCAACGACGATCACCATCTGCCCGCTCGTCGCTGTGGCAGCAACCGCCGGCTCGACCTCAGCGGCAAGGACGACCCGCGCAAAGCCGGATTGCTCGCTTTGAGGGCTGATCGGCTCGGGACCGAACGAGCGCCGCCATGTCATCAGCAACGAACGTGATATGCCATGGCGTCTTGCTGTCGACGATATCGCGCGCGGCGCTTGAAAGCTTTCGGTCACGATCCGCAGCTTTTCGTCATCCGACCAGCGTCGCCGGCGACCAGTCTCGACCACCTCAAGCCGTTCAAGCTGAGTACTGCGCTTATGGCTGTCCATAAGGACTGTTACGCACCAATTGGACTAATCCAACA
>NZ_JYMR01000054.1:0-59964 GCF_000938255.1 Bradyrhizobium sp. LTSP849
CGGTCACTCGCCAGCTTAGATAGAGCACGCCACCTGGGACAAGGATGGCCAGAAGCCTCGCGACCGCTGGCGCAATGGCTTCGGGCTCGAGATGCATGATGACGGTCTCGCAGAGAACGTTGGTGAAGCTTGCCTCCGGAATCCCATCAAGAGCCGGAAGGACTGCCCGTTTGAACTCGATCTGCGGATGGCGGCTTCGCGCTTCGGCCAGAAGTCCTTCAGACGCATCGAAGCCCACGGTCGGATAGCCTCGAGCTCCGAGCCAGGCGGCGTCACGACCGCTGCCGCAACCGACATCCGCAGTAGGACCGGGGATGAAAAACCGATCCACCACGTTGTGCATATCGATCGGTGCCGGCTGGGCGGCCCAATCGTCGGCGAAAGCCTTGGCATCCCGATTATAGGCGCTCAGTGTCGTGTCGTCCATTTTTGGCGGTCTCCTTCGTCGCCGGCCGTCGAACCTCACCTCGACTCGCCACCGGCGTTTGCCGGCACATCAAGCAACCTTCGCAGTAGATCAGTACACAGCAGCAGGTCCTCCTCGCTCCAGGATTCTACCCTCGTCCGGAACGCAGCGCCCTTGGCCTGCGTCGCGAGTTCCATCCGCCGACGGCCATCGGCGGTCAACGACAGGACGATGCTTCTACGATCGGAGGGGGCGGTCAACGTCGCAACCAACCCCAAGCGCACCAACTCGCGAGTGAGGCGGCTTGCCGCGCTGCGGTCCATGCCCATTGCCTCCGCTACGGCACTCGGCTTGGCGGGGCCGTACGACTTGAGCCAGAGCGCGATATGGAACGCGGCCGGTTGCAGCCCGGCGGAAAATGTTTCCGACGCCTGTGCCGTCAGAGCACGGGACTGGCTTACCAGCGCGTTCAGTACGGCACCCAGCCCCCGAATGCGCGCTTCTCGCCTGCCTCCATCTCGCGGAGCTTTGCTCGAATGCGAAATCATGATTCCACGCCTGCCTATGGGTTCTCTGCCAGATTAGTTGACAAATAGCCACTATCTTATATAGTAGATATATATCCACTAAAATAAGGAACGCCCATGTCGCCGCCTCGTCTCACCGCCGTGCTGACCGGCGGAACCAGCGGCATCGGCCAACGCACCGCGGTTGCGCTTGCGCAGAAAGGTGCAGATCTGGTTCTCACTGCCCGCAGCAAAACCAGGGCCGACTCCACAATAGAGATCATCGAACGCGCCGCCCCCGGAACAAAGGTCGATATACACTACGGTGATTTCCGCGATCTGGCCTCGGTTGCCGCACTCGGACGCGAGATCGCCTCACGCCATCCCCGGATCGACGCCCTGATCAACAATGCCGGGATTCATGCGTTCAAATCCCGCGTCACCAAGGACGGCTATCCGGAGATGGTCGCGGTCAATTATCTGGGGCCCTGGCTTTTCACGAATATCCTGCTTGAGACAGTTGTCAGGTCAGCGCCCTCACGCATCGTGACAGTCGCATCGGAAGCCTCCCGGCAAGGCGCCGGCTTTGACCCACTCGCCGCCCTCGTCGACAAACGCCAGTTCTCCGCTCAAGGCTCCTCGGTGATCTACGGTCAGACCAAGTTGTTGAATATCATGTTCTCGATGGAACTGGCGCACAGGCTGACGGGGACCGGAGTGGCGGTAAACTGCCTCTGTCCCGGATTCAACGTGACGGGTCTCGGGCGCGAACTTTGGTTCGCAGCACCCCTCGAGCGTTTATTGACCTGGCTGAAGGTCGGCAATCCCGAACGCGGCGCGGGCATCATCGTCAGCCTCGCCAGCGATCCCGCCTTCGCCGATATGACGGGCGGCTACTTTTCCGTCAGTGACGCGTCACGGCTCGCCCCTGTGGCGCCAGGCGACGATCCCCAAGCGCTGCGAGCACTTTGGCAGGCAACGGCGGAACGAGTTGCAGCGTTCTACCGGGATGAGGTCGTCGAGAGACGATCCCATCCAATGGCAACCAGCGAACCGTCACCGCCCGGTCCGATATCTTCATCTGCGATGTAAAACTTGTGGTTCCTGTAATCGATGACATGTAGTAAATGCCTTCAAATCTATTGCGCGAGTATTGACGCAGTAACTGACTTTCCGGACTCATATGCGCAGGCTTCGGATTCTCTGCCTTCACGGATATCACGGGCATGCCAAAATGCTTCAGTCGCAGATGGCACCCCTTACGAAAGGATTGGAGCTGTTTGCCGAGTTCGTCTGCGTAGACGCGCCGTCCCTCTCGACCGGGGGCTTCGGCTGGTGGCACGCTGTTTCGACCGAGGATCGTAATCGGAAGCACGTCGGCGTTGCCGGGTCGGCGAGGCAATACGAAGGGTGGACCAAAACGAAAGATTGGATGATTTCGCTGTTTGAGCAAAGCGCTCCGTTCGACGGCGTGTTCGGTTTTAGCCAGGGAGCTACGCTCACGTCGCTTCTTGTCGGTTTAAGAAATCACCGTTCGGAAAGCCGGATCTCGTTCGATTTCGCAATCATGGTCGGCGGGTTTGCCAGCAATGACGGCAGTCACGCGGATCTATATCAACGGAAATCGCAATACGATTTGCCCTCGGTTCACATCATCGGCAAATCGGACTTGATAGTCCCCAGCAACCGTTCCGAACATCTTGCGGGCTTCTTCAAGGCCCCCCTTATGCTGAGGCATTCTGGCGGGCATGTTATTCCCAGCGATCCGATAGTGCGAAACGGCGTCACTACCTTCCTGCAAGAAAGAGCGCGCGACTTCGGCCTGGCACATTGAAGCGCAAATCGAAATGTCTGATCAGAAGAACTTGATGACGCTAACATGGAAAGGTCTGAGCACTTACACAAACGACGAACCCCGGACAAACCAGGTTCGAGCCTCCGCGCAGTCTCACTGCGCAATTCGGAAGGCGAGCATCAGAACGCGTAAAGCAGCCCGTTTGCCGACAAGCGTCTGTTCCTTTCTTCCATCGACGCCATCTCTTATGCTCCTTCCTCTCGACGGTTAACTTATCTCGTCGACCCGGTCCGGGTAGAAGGCGACATAATCCTTGATCTGCGCCATCGCTTCAAATGGAGTCTCATAAGTCCACACCGCGTTGCGTGAACGATCACCGCCAGCAGGAATGCTGTAGTAGGAAGCGTCGCCTTTGTAGGGGCAATACGAAGTGTGTTCGCTGCGCATAAGCGCGGCCATATCGACGTCCCGACGGGGGATATACTGAACGGGCGGATACGACGTCTCGCGAAGTGTCAACGCAGCGCTTGTGTCGGCGATGATTATTCCGCCGACCTTGACCACGATGCGAGACGGGTTCGCTTCGATCAAAATCGGGTGGTCCGGCCCCGGAATCTTCACTGGCTTGTCAGTCATGACTCGTCTCCGTGTTGGCAGGTGCAGGTGGTCGCTATCGCGCTCTCCGAAGGTGTGCTCATTGCGCTTGTTCTTTTGGACGGCTGTGAATCATCATGATCTGAGCTCCTATTATTCAGCTCGCATCGCATCGGGCACGAGCGCAAGGGCTGCTTTCGCGCAATCGACGTCGTGCTGCACCGTGGGAGCCCCGCTCACCCCGATTGCCCCGACGACTTCTCCGCCCACCTTGATAGGAAAACCTCCTCCGTACGCCGCCACACGCGCAAGCGTGGGGATCCCAGCCAGAAGCGACGGGTCGCGCTGGATAAAGTCGAAAAAGTCCTGGGTGGAGACGCCGAACAGAGCTGTGTACGCCTTGTTCTGCGCAATCTCGATGGAAAGGATCGGGGCCCCATCCATCCGGCTGAAGGCCTTGAGATTGCCGCCGTCATCGAGAATCGCGATGTTCTCGGCGACCCCCATTTGTCTGGCTTTTGCCACCGCCTGGTCGATCATCTTCTGTGCCAGCTCGGAAGAAATGCTATGCTTCGTCACTACGTTGCCCATCGGGCTCCTCCCACCGTTTGAAATGCGTTGCGCGCCAATCGGGTTTGGTCTCAACAATCGACTGCCATGACCACGCCCGATCGATGAAGCGTGAACGAGAAAACCCTCAGAGTCAGTGGCTCTTGCCGCCATCGACGTGGAGGACATGGCCGGTGATGTAGGAGGCTCCCTCCGACGCGATGAAGACGATCGCGTTGGCGATTTCTTCCGAGAGGCCGAGACGCGCCATCGGAACGGTCGCCGTCAGCGCCGCCTTGTTCTCCGGCGTGCCCGTGAAGCGGGTCAACATGCCGGTGTCGATCGGGCCAGGCGCCACCGCATTGACACGTATCCCTGACTTCGCGAGCTCGAGCGCCACCGACTTGGTGATGCCTTCGACCGCGTGCTTGCTGCCGACATAGATCGGGGCCCCCGCCGCGCCCTCGTGCCCATAGGTCGAGGAGATGTTGATAATGGTCCCGCTGCGCTGTCCCTGCATGACACGCGCTTCGTGCTTCATGCTCAGGAGTACGCCGAGAACATTGG
Organism: Bradyrhizobium sp. LTSP849; assembly: GCF_000938255.1. Taxonomy (GTDB): domain Bacteria; phylum Pseudomonadota; class Alphaproteobacteria; order Rhizobiales; family Xanthobacteraceae; genus Bradyrhizobium. The sequence continues at coordinate 4,418 of NZ_JYMR01000054.1, forward strand.
TGTCGAACGTCGCGGAATAGCTTTCCGCGGTCTGCTCCGTGATCGGGCCGGGTTTGCCTTCGGTGCCGGCATTATTGACCGCGATATCAAGACGCCCGAAGCGCTCAACGGTGCGGTCGACGAGACGACGGACATCGTCTTCCTTGCGCACATCGGCCTGGACGAATTCGGCTTCGGCACCGAGCGAACGGAGTTCGCGAACCAGCGCCTCACCGGCATCCGGCTTGCGCCCAGAAACAACAACGCGATTGCCGGCTTTCGCGAACGAGACTGCCGCAGCGCGGCCGATGCCCGTGAGGGCCCCGGTAATGAGAACGACTGATGATGGCATGATTATCTCCTTGATAAGAAAAGGTTTCTGTGGCGGCGGTCTCCGACCGGGTGCTGTGAGAGGGGTCGGTTGGGGCGTTGGCCCCAAGATGAGCGTTCTCGACCAATTGAAAAACAGGCCATAATTCCAAACATATCGGACATGGGTGTCCGATATGGAGGTTCGCGGATGGACAGTTTGGGATCGCTCAATGCGTTCGTTCGGGCCGCCGAAACCCGAAGCTTCACGGTTGCGGGACGGCAGCTTGGCGTGTCGTCATCGGCGATCGGCAAGTCAGTGGCTCGGATGGAGGAACGGCTCGGCGTGCGCCTCTTCCATCGCAGCACGCGCAGCATCACACTCACCGCGGAAGGCGCGCTGTTCCTCGATCGGTGCCGGCGCATCTTTTCTGAAATCGAAGCAGCCGAGCTTGAGCTGTCGCAGACACACGGGGCCCCACGCGGCACGCTGCGTGTCGGTCTGCCATTGGTCGGCATGCTGATGATACCGACGCTCGCGGCGTTCATGCGGACCTATCCCGAGATCATGCTGGATCTCGATTTCAGCGATCGGATCATCGATGTGATCGAGGAGGGTTTCGACGCCGTGGTGCGCTTCGCCGACGCCGGCGACACGCGCTTGATGTCGCGGGCCTTGGGCACCTATCGCCGGCGCCTGGTGGCGGCCCCGGCTTATCTCGCGGCCAAAGGTGTTCCCAAAACCCCTGATGACCTCAAGGCTCATGCCTGTCTGCACCACAGGTTTCCGACCAGCAGAAGGTTCGAGCAATGGCCCTTGCCGCCTGAGCAGGCCGGCGTCGAGATTGAACTGCCGAAAACGGCGGTCGCAAGCACGCTTGAGCCGCTGATCTATATGGCCGAACAAGGCCTGGGCATCGCCTATTTGCCGGACTTCGCTATCGGCCGGCAACTTCGTGAAGGCCTGCTCGTCACCGTGCTCGACGACTACACCGACCGCTCCGGACCGCTTCGGGTGTTGTGGCCGTCGAGCCGGCATCTCGCTCCCAAGCTCAGAGCTTTCGTGGACTTTCTCGCCGCGAACCTTATCCCCGCCGTGGAAGGCGAAGCAGACAGCGGGATAGGTTTCTAGGAGAGGTTGATCTCAATCGGCGCGCCGGATGGGCGAGGAGACGCGCGCAAAAATGCGTGCCAAATCGCATTAGATCGTGATGCCGGCCCAGCCCAAGACAATCGCAGACAAGATAAACGGCGCCCTGATCACGGGGCCCTTGGCAACGTCAGGGCCTTCACGGACCTCGCCGGAGTAAAGGGCGGCAAGATCGCACGCGCAGATGTTGCTCGATTCGTGGTCGATCAACTGACGACCAACACCTGGTTGCGGCGGACACCGGTCATCCTGTGGTGAAGCTTGGTCCCACAGATCCCTTTTTCAAGGCCGTAACGGCGTGAACCGCGACGTTCACACCAATGACGATCGAGATCGAACATGAAGGTTCTTGTTTGGTTGCAACGGGCGGAACCGGACGGCTGATCGTCTGCGACGCCTTGGCGAAAAGCCATTCCGTCGTTGCCCGGGTTCGCTCGAAGGCCCGCGCCCTGGATTTCCGCGGGAGCAGACATGATCGAGGGCGCCCCCGTGACGAGGGTGCCCTCATTCGCGTCCTGAAGGTCTCCTCCGCAACGGGCGGCAGGGCGGCATCGAGATAATCCGAAGGGACGCGAACCAGTTCGTCGAAACCGAAGAACGAAACCCGCTTTCGGTGATGGCATTCAAGTCGCTGCACGACTTCAATCTCGAAACCTTTGGAACTGACGTCCTGCTCACCCTCGCAAGCGTCACTACCGGCTAATCGTTTGGCTATTTCATCTGCGTAAATTTCGCGCGCGTCATATTTCGTCTATCCTGTTTTTACGCCATCGCCGCCGATCGCCGCACGCGCGTTCAACACCCTCTTCCCCAAGACCAAAATCTTCGGTTTTGATGAACTCGCAACTGTCTGAAAACAGCGGTGTGCGAATATGCGAGATACGAAAAACAGTCAGTCGAAAAGCGAGCAACAGAAAATGTAAAGCAGCCTTTGTCAGAATGAGATCATCAAAAAACGAGCCGACCCTCTCGCTAAGTCTTTGAAAAGGCTGGAGCGGGTGAAGGGAATCGAACCCTCGCATTCAGCTTGGAAGTCGGGAAATCTTGTAGTGTCTTCAAAGCTCGTTCTGACATTTCAGACGTTTTTGGCCCATTGAGATCATTACAGAATTTGTTGTTGTCAGAATGGCGGCGCAAACCCGACGATCGCAGTTGCCCCGTTTTGCGCGTCATGGAAATCCGTGAAGTAACGGTGGGAGCGCCTGTATCAGCAACACTGTGCTTCCGCCTAACATGCTGGCACCCACGACGAGCACAGACAAGACCCGTTCCCAAAGCATCTCGTTGCTGGCGGCGTCAGTCGAGTCCATCATGGCCAGCTTGAGCCGATTATGTCCAAGACCAAATAAGCTGACCGAACGTTGTACCATTGCGCACTGAGAGCATCGGCTAGCCTTTGGCTTAGCTTCAAAACTCGGTAGTTACCTGCATCGCGCAGGGAACCGTAGACTAAGAAATGGCTTTCCCTGAAACCTTGTCGAAAAGGTGTGTTCGCTCTAGATCAATGGCGACGTCTATAAAACGGTCCGGCGCCGCAGCGACGCCGACCTGCATCTGCGCCGTGAACGGAAATCCGCCTACGGTTCCAATCACGAGCGTATGCGGCCCGAGCGGCTCCACGTCTTTCACCATCAAGCGGACGGATGAGCCCATCGGTGCATCCTGCCGGAGCACATGGTCGGGCCGTACGCCGAGCACAACGGGCTTGCCGACGCTCCCTGCATAGGCCGCCTCGCGGGACTTCGGCAAATTCAACGTCGTCCCCGACGGCTCGGTAAAGACCAGCGCGCCGTCGCGAGCGACAATCTCACCATGGATAAAATTCATGCTGGGTGCGCCCATGAAACCCGCAACGAAGAGATTGCTGGGCTTCTCGTAGATCGTGATCGGATCAGCCGCCTGCTCGATCCGGCCGCGATTCATCACCACGACGCGATCCGCCATGGTCATCGCCTCGACCTGATCGTGCGTGACATAGACGATCGTCTTGGCGAGACGGCGATGCAGCGCCTTGATCTCGGTCCGCATCTCGATGCGGAGCTTGGCGTCGAGGTTTGACAATGGCTCGTCGAACAGAAACACGTCCGGGCTGCGCACGATGGCACGGCCGATCGCCACGCGCTGACGCTGCCCACCGGAGAGCTGTTTGGGCCTCCGGTCCAAGTATTGCTCAAGCTCGAGAACACGTGCCACGTCTTGGACTGCTTTCGCGATGCTGGCGCGTGAATCGCCCCGCACCTTCATGCCGTAACCGATGTTCTCCCCGACCGTCATATGCGGATAAAGCGCGTAGTTCTGGAACACCATTGCGCAATTGCGCAAGCCCGGGCGCAGCTTCGTCACGTCGCGGTTGCCGATGCGGATGTTTCCGCTGGTGGCGGCCTCCAGCCCTGCAATCATGCGTAACGTCGTGGTCTTGCCGCAGCCGGACGGGCCGACAAGCACGACGAATTCCTCGTCGGCGACGTTCAGATCGAGCCCCTCGATGATCTTGTAGGGCCCATATGCCTTGCTGACGTTTTCGATCTCGACGTGCGCCATGGATTCCCTTTTCCGTCCCTCATATCGACGGCCAACAAAGCCCGGATGATGCTTACGCATCATCCGGGGCAGTCTCCGCAGGAAGCTAGTTCTTGGGCGGAAGACCCATCGCTGCGCGATAGGCCGCCAATTGCTTCGCGCGGCCGAACTCGTCCGTCAGGCGATTCCATTCCTTCGCGACCGCGTCCAGCGCGGCCTGCGGCGTGGTCTGGCCAGCCAGCGCCTTGCCAAGCTCGATCTCCACAACCTCGGTGTAGGAGAAATAGCCGGGCAGACGCATGTCGAGCGCAACGTTCTTGCCGTTGATGGAGTCGGCCTGGGCGCCGAGATATTCCTTGGCTTCCGTCGGCGAGAATATCTTGCTCCACAACTCCAGATTCGTGGTGTGCGACTTGCGGTATGGGTTGACACCCGTGCCACCGGTAATCGCGGCCTGACCAGAGACTTCAGGGCTTGTCAGCGTCTTGACGAAATCCCATGCCGCCTGCTGGTTCTTGCCCACCTTTGGCACGGCAATCTGCCAGCCTCCGAACGCCATGAAGGGTGCCGGCAGCACTGCCGGAAACATGTCCCACTTCTTGGTCTTGGCGTTCCAGATCTCGTCAGAGCCGGGCAGCTGCGGAGCCCACCTTGCCGGAAATCTTCGACTGTTTGGGATCGGCAGCGATCACGCCAGTGTCGCCCCAGCCGATCGATTCCGCCACCTGGCCACCGGCCACGGCGGCATTGACCTCGCCGAACGAGAAGTTCAGCGCATTGGGTGGGCCAAGCTTGGAAGCGCGAATGTATTCTTCCAATCCCTTCACCCAGCCCGGATTGTTGATCTGGGCATCCATCGTTTCGGGATCGAAGAACATCGCGCCCGGATAGTTCGGGTTGTTGGTATAGGCCGCCGCGTGGCTGAAGAAGAACCAGAATTGCTGACCACCGCGACGGAAGGCTTCCGCCGTGCCCCAAAGTCCCTTGTCGGGGCGCTGGAAGAACTCCGCGATGTCGAGATATTGCTTCCAGGTCTTCGGCGGCGCGAGATCGTAACCGTATTTGGCCTTGAAAGCGTCAGGCAAAGCCCCGCCGATGCTCACCCAGGCTTATCCAATTCGTCTGCTTAACGACCGTTCCTGACACAGCCTGCGGCTTCGCTGTGTGCACTTTTGTGCTCGCAAAAGTGGTGCGGCGAAACAGTGTGATCGTTCGCGATACTAGCTGGGTCATTGATAAGGATGGTTGCCAGCCAGGCGCCGTTCGATCCCATGAAACAAAATCGATCTTCCAGCCATACATGTTTGGGAGAGTTCGATGCCAGCCGTGATAGCGCTTATAACTGGGATAATAATTTTTGCCGTTTTTCTCGTCGGCGTCGTTTGGGCTTTGTTTATTTTGGTTCCGTTTTACGCCTACGTAGGGGTGTCGGTGTTCCTGATATGGAGGAGCGCGCAAAAGCAAGCTGAGTTGGTGGCGGCGATACAGCGGGAAGCTCGAATACAACGATCCTTCAAGGATCAGGGAATGCGAGCTTGGACTGCGTCGATTGAAAAACGATAAGCGCAACGCTGATGAGCGGGAATAAAGTTTTTGATGTGCTTCTGGTCTCGCAAAATGCGGCGCGCGTCCCTTAAGGAAGTCCTGCAGCTCCCTGATTAGGTGCTCGGCGTTGTCAGAATTGATGATGACAACGAACGTTGTGTAGGTCGTGGATACCTCAAGGAAACCCATATCCTTTGGCCCGGACATCACGCGGGCGTCCTGGAAGACAACGTTGTTGTAGACATCCCGGTCTTCGTCGGCCTGCTTCTGTCGTTCTAACTTTGAGGGTAGCTTGGCCATGTGTCCCTCCTTGGGGAGTCACCTGAGGCGATCGACAGTCCGACTGCGATCAAGACGGCAGCTAAGGTCAAAACCTTAAGAAGCCGATACCAGAAAGGCGCAGTCATACAGCTGCAACGAGATTGGGTTCGCTTCGTTGCGACCCGCAGCCACCGGGGAGGCTGCTGATCTGACCAAGGGGCCTACAGTTGCCGGAAGACCGGGCGCGCAGGCCGCGTCAAAGAATAAAATGAATCCAAGAGCAAAATGTAATTACGGGCGGCTCGTGCCAGGCGGCATCAAGTCAAAGGGCCCTCAGCGTCGAACCGAGGGCCCTGCAATCGCGAGGGGTACATCCGCCCTCGGTCATATCACTCAGACAATTCGGGAAGCAAAGAGCGGTTCCTATAAGGTATCGGCTCCGAGAGTTGAGGATTGAACTCCGGCCCAGGTCGCCTATGATTGAGGCAGGTTGGCCAGTAGCAACCGACCGCCTGTCTTGTTCGTTCTTATGGGAATGAGGTCACACACGTCGAGGTACTACATGGGCAAAATCCGCTCAAACCAGACGATTTCCCCGTGGAAGTCGAAGACGAAAAGTTGAAAACACAGAAGGGCGAGCCGGTCGCCACCGCCGAAACAGAAGAGATTGCCGATCAGATCGCCGAAAAGCTCAACTAGCAAGCTGACCAAGAAGAACAGGACCGCTGGTCGGCTAAAAATTGTTAGCGATTGGTTGCCTGAAGGCCCGCCAGCGTGAACCGGCCGCCTTTGATTTCATGATCTATCAACTCTCGCGGCCCGGCGCGGCTTTGTCCGGTGAGGCACGCCAGGCCTAACCATTCCCCGCTTCCCCCGTGAGGTTTGGCTAAGCCAGCCTACGCGTTATACGTGATACGTGTCAGCGGAGTGCTCCGTCGCCGCGCGGCAAAAGGCCCATTTTTCGCGCCACACGTTTGACGGACGCGATATACCTTTCAAGCTGGACAGCGATTTCGGCCGCCGTTGAGTCGAGCGTCTGCACCTCGGCTTCGGTCCATTGCTTAGGTTTGTGGTTTCGCACGCGCCCAGCTCCGATTCGCGCGCTTCGATCCCGCCCCGCTGGGGTAAATGGCCAGTCAGTGCAATATTAAACAAAAAAGCCCCGGACGATGCCGGGGCTTTGATGTCTCAGATCGAGATCAGATCAGTACTTCGCGACCAGCGGGGCGCCGCCCCAGTTGAAGCGATAGACCAGCTCGCTGCGCACGCTGTGCTCGCGGAACTTCTGGGTCTCCGTGACGCCAGTCGGCAAGCCAGCGGGAAGCGTGTTGATCGAAACGTTCGACCGGTCGAACTCCGAATAACGATATTCGGTCTTCCAGAACAGGCCGGGGAGGAAGGTCGTCAGGGCATATTCGTCACCGGTCCCGATGAACCAGCCACCCTTGGTCGTTCCAGGCAACGTGGCAACGCCAACGCCCGGGGCAAAGAAGCTGGACAAAGTCGTCGACTTCCAGTGGGCCTGCGTATAGCCGCCCGAGACGTAGGTCAGCAACGCGGGCGTAATCAGGTAACCGACGCGGGCACCCGCGGACCACTGCCAATCCTGCTTCTGCGATCCAACAAGTGACGGGCCAAAGGTGCCGCCGGTCGAAATGTCGCCCCTCACATCCATGTAGTCGTAGTCAGCGAAGCCGCCAATGACCCAGTTCGTACCCGCGAACTGATAATCACAACCGCCTTGGACCGTTGCGAGCCAGCCGTCTGCGCCCGTCGACAGATTGGGGCCGAGGGAAGTGCCGGGAGCAAAACCGGTAAGCGCAAGGCTGTTGGAGATATCGTTGTGATCGTTCTTCGTCATGGCAGCGCCGCCACCGGCACCGACGTAGCAGCCGGTCCAGTTGACGGCCGGAGCCATGGCCACCGGAGCCTTGGTGTAGGGACGGGCGCCCAGGTCAGCGGCCGAAGCCGTGCCGGTCATCGCGGCGACTGCCGTCAGAGCCATCAAAAACTTATTCATTTCAAATCCCCAAGCTGAGTGCGTCGATGTCTCAAGTAATCTAACTGGAAAGGCCAAAAATGCTGTAACCCGAGGGCCACAGTCCCGGGCAATCGATGGGCGATGCTGGCTAGCAACAAGGCAATCCTGGCTGAATTATTCCGCGACAACCCAGCGGCAATAGCTACCTATCTTACTGAAAAAATGAGAAAAAATGACTTCGATTCCGCTCGGATGAGTCTCAGCCTCGTTATTCAGGCTCAAAACGTGCAGATGTTAGCGCGCGACGCCGGTCTAAGGCGGGACACCCTATACAAAACGTTTGGAGGCCGAACCGACCCTCAGCTCAGCCGAGTCCTTAGGCTCTTCGATGCGCTCAACGTACAAGCCTGCGTGGTGCCGGCGGGTTCTTCTGACGTGCAGAGGGGGTCCAGCTGGATCACCCTCGATGCACCCAAAACGTTCGCAAAGCGACTAACTCAGGCCTTCGCCGGCAACGGTTTCGACGAGGCAGTCCTTGCATTGCGAGAAGCCGCGTTGTCTCAAAATGTCTCCGCGCTGGCGCGCGCCTCAGGCATTCCGCGAAGAACAATCTACAGGACATTCGGCGGGACCGTGGATCCTCAGCTGAGTCGAATTTTGAAGCTCCTCGCGGGGATGCAACTTCGGTTCGACGTCGTTGCCCTTCCGCACAGACCGAGGCCAACGCGTCCCAAACTCGGTCGACCGTCAAAATCAAAGCTCTTTGACTAGCCAGTCGCGCAGGGTTGTTGCAAAGGATTCGCAGGGTGCGCGTTCGAATACGAAGTGATAGGCCCGCCAGCGTAAACGACGCTGTTTCTCTTGCAGGAACGCACGACCGCACTGCGTTCTGGCAACTAGAAACACTTAGCAACACATGCGCCAATGCGTAGTTCTGCAACCCGTGCTTCAATAGGTTAGTGGTCCTGCCAGCCCCGGACCGCTGAGGCTTCTTCGGAAGCAAAAACGCCGCCCGCTTAAATGTATCGCGGGCGGCGGCCTTCCAGCCCCGGAGGGGATGATGCAAAACCCCGGCGATCATTAGTCTGAATAGACTAGGCGAAGGTTCAACCGCAGAAGGACCCTCATCAACGGGCCGCCCGCCAGCACGAACCGGCGGGCATCCTGTGATCTGTACAGTACTATACGGTCACCCGTGAAATCCGCTGTCACAGATCGTTGCGGAGGTTGAGCTCACGACCACAAGTTCTCCGAAACAATCTCGGCGCGCGACATGGTCCCGTCGAGATAAGCTGGCGCGTCGAGAGGCAGCGGCGTGCGAATGTCGCCGTATGCCTTTATCGGATTTTCTTTGTTGTAGGCGGCGACGATGCGCTTCGCACAAGCCGGGACGCCGGCACGATCGACGCGGCGCTCGGAAAGTTCGATCCAAAGATCACCTACAATATCTTCGCGGGCGCTTTTAGCGCGGCGTGAGTGTCAATCGGCTTGCAAAATTTTGGACGCCGATCCCCCGGCTTAGGGGGTCAATATTGGGCTCTGACTCACTTTTGATGAAGTTCGAGCGCCGGCTCGCGTTGGTTTCACAAAGGAATCAACATAATGCAGCGAGCCCTACGTCCGTCGGCCCTGGTCCCTCGCGGGTTTGACGTGGAGAGTGCCTTGTGTGACGGCGCCACGACGGTGATCACCGTGCGTCCCACGAGTGGCACGAGCCTCTGTCCCGGATGCGAAGTTAGTTCAAGGCGAATCCATAGCCGATATCAGCGCCGCTTAACCGATCTGCCGCTGGCGGGGCGGCGGGTTCGGCTTATCGTTGTGGCGCGCCGCTTCCGCTGTGACACTGTTCTGTGTGATCGACGTATTTTCACCGAGCGCTTCGATGGCCACGTCCTGGCGCCGTGGGCGCGGCGAACGGCGCGGCTCGATCTGGTCGTCCATCACCTTGGCCTTGCCTTGGGTGGCCGTCCAGCGGCGAGTTTTGCCCGTCGCCTTATGCTGCCCGTGAGTAATGACACGTTGCTCCGGGTCGTTCGAAGACGCGGGTGTCCGCCCTTTGCTGCACCGAGCGTTATCGGTATCGATGACTGGGCTTGGCGGCGCAATCAGCGGTACGGAACAATCATCTGTGACCTTGAGCGGCGACGACCAATCGCTCTGTTACCGGACAGAGAGCCAGCTACTGCGCAGTCGTGGCTCGTGGGGCAACCGCAAATTGCTGTGGTCGCGCGCGACCGCGGCGGCAGTTACGCCCTTGCTGTAGGGCAGGCACTCCCGCACGCCACCCAAGTCGCGGACCGTTGGCATCTGATGGAGAACGCAAGCCACGCCTTCCTCGATGCGGTCCGCAAATCCATGCGCCAGATTCGTACCGCGGTCGGCGCCGCCACCATAAATCCCGCCTTGCTGACCGCCGCCGAGCGCATCCAGTACGAGGGCTATCTACGGCGGGAGGATACCAACGCGGCAATCCTCAAACAGGCTGAGACGGGCGTCTCTATAAAGGAGATCGTACGGCTTACCGGACACAGCCGGGGCCTCGTCCGCAAAGTGCTGCGAGGTCAACGAACCGATGTGTTTAGAGTGCGCGAGAGTTCTCTCGAACATCACCTGTCGTGGCTTGATGTCCAGTGGGCTACTGGTCGTCACAACGGTGCAGATTTGTGGCGTCGCCTCAAGGTGCGGGGCTTTAGGGGGTCGGAGCGCGTTGTTAGAGAATGGGCGACACGCCGTCGGCGCGCCGAGACACCGGATGCTCATAGCCTACAGCGCGTGCCATCCGCCAGAACTATCGCTCGCTTGATGACAAATGGCCGCGATACGCTATCAAAGTCTGAGACCGTCACCATTGCGGCGATCGAGCAAGGCGTACCTCTCCTGGTGGAAGCTCGAAAGGTCATCACCGCTTTCCACACGATGATCCGCAAGAAGGCCTACGCAGATCTAGACCCATGGCTGGAACGAGCATGCACAGGCCTCGTCGCGTCCTTCGCCAACGGCGTCACCAAAGACAAGGCCGCCATCACCGCCGCGATCACAACGTCTTGGTCCAACGGACAGACCGAGGGACAGATCACAAAGCTTAAGCTCGTCAAACGTCAGATGTACGGGCGCGCCAAGCTCGACCTGCTGCAGGCCCGCCTCATCGGTGCTACATGACACGGCTGCACCAAAATTGCGTCAGAGCCAAATTTGCAGGCCGATTGACACGTTCACGGGCATGTGCGTGCATCGCGGCGAAACGGGCGTGCGATATTGGCGGCCTAAGGTCGCCTTTTAGCCTGTAAGCGATAGTTTGTTGTGAGAGGATCTCCTGACCGAGTTCGGCGAACCTTGCGCGCACCGCGATGCTCGATGCCGCCTACGAATCGGGTATCCAGGGCCGCCGCATGCGCCAAGGCTTCCTGTGTGAGGCCGCGCGCCTTGCGGTTGTTCGCCTCAGGCCCGACAATCATTTTTCCGGCCATCTAAAGTGCGGCCCGGGGTGACAGCATTCATCTGAAGCGAGGATTTTGACATAACTTAAAGTCGAATGTACGCACTCTGGTGGAAAATTCACCAAAAATGGATCAGAGTCGATTTTTCTGCCGCATTTTTTTGACGTACATCTTCCCGATCGTTGCGCCATGATAGGCCAATCGTCGTATCGCGATCGTTTCCGATGTGGAGGCCGTTAATGCGTGACCTTCTGCGCTGGGTGCTTGTCGGGCTGGTCATTATGGCTGCGAAAGAAGCAGTTGCTGACCGCTACATAGATGGCGTGCCGATCCCTGACGACGCGGCGCCCGACATGACGTTTGCCGCCGCTGGGGACTCGATAATGATCGATTCCGGTCTGTTCGAGAATGGCCAGCCGATCCGGCTCCAAGTGGTCATCTTCAAGCCGGACGGCGCGGGGCCGTTTCCGTTACTAGTGGTTAATCACGGCTCGACCGGCAAAGGTACCGACCCCGAATTGTTCAAGGTGGTCGTTGTCGACCCTAAGTTCGCAAGGATCTTTGTCGACAAGGGTTATCTCGTCGCTTTTCCGCAACGTCGCGGCCGCGGCAAATCGGACGGCCTCTATGATGAAGGCTTTTATGCTGACCGCACGCTGGGTTACACGTGTGAACCCGCGCGCGCGCTCGCCGGTGCTGATCGAGCGCTTGTCGATATCGAAGCTGCTGTTGGGGCGTTGCGCCGGCGGCCGGACGTCAAAGACGAGCGGGTGCTGATGGCCGGGTCTTCGCGCGGCGGTGCGCTTTCGATTGCTTACGCTGGGGTGCATCCATACGATATCGCAGGAGTTATCAACTTCGTCGGCGGCTGGATCACTGAAGACTGCGGCTTGACTGCAAGGCAAATCAACAGCACGTTGCTGGCGCGCGGCGCGGCATTCCGGCGTTCGACGCTCTGGCTGTACGGGCTTCATGATCGCTTTTACAGTCTTGGGCACAGCGGCGAGAATTTTGCGGCATTCCGGAGTGCGGGGGGGAAGGGCGTATTCCTCCCGTTCGACGTGGGCGGCGACGGTCACGAGGTGATCGCTGCCTCACGGCTGTGGACTCCCGATGTCAACCGCTACCTCGATGAAATCGACTCGTCGGGCGGGAAGTAGCGGGGCAGGACAGCGGAAACCTGTCTCCGTTGATCTCGAGCAAGGCTCGATCCGCACGTTGCTTCCAGTACGGCATCTCGTGGCTGGCGTAACTGACAAGCGCTTGCGCGATGTGTCCGCGCGCCTCTACGACGTAGCCGATCCGCGCCAGCATCTCGCCCCACGACAGGTGACAATGGGCAATCTCCGGCGCCAACTCGAGCTTTTCAGCCAGCTGGGCGGCTTCCGCGAGACATTCCAGGGCGACTTCCGTATCGGCGGCATCCTGCAGGCCAACCGCCGCTCCGAGCAGTCGTAGCGCTCCGGGCTCCAAGGCCTTGAAGCGATACGTGCGGGCCAAGTCGAGTGCCTCCCGGGCAAACTGGATAGCTTCAGCGGAGGACTCATTTGCCAGACAGGCCCATCCGAGATTGATCGTCGACCACGCGTTTGAGAACGCATTGTTATTCCGACGCGCGAGCTGGACCGCCTGGTTCAGGAGCGTTAGAGCTTCAGCAACATTTCCATCCAGCGTGGCAACCTCGCCCATATCGCGATAAAAGAATCCAGCCAGCGAGTTCAATTCATAGTCTCGGCAGATTTGGAATCCGCGCCGCAGCGAGGCGAGCGAAGCAACACAGTCCCCGCGTTTGAGATGGACAAATCCATGGTACCGGTACGCGAAAGCGAGGTCATAGGCTCGCCTGGTTTCCTCGGCGATCTGGCACGCTTGCGTCGTGTGCGCCAGCGCGCTCCCGAACTCTCCCAACTGAGCCTCGCTGGATCCGAACATGCTGAGATAGATGGGCGAAAGCGTTCCGGTGGTCACCGGGGACCATTCATAGCGGAAGTCCCTGGTGAGCGTCTCGACGAACGGGGCAAACAACTCGACGCTCTTTTTGAGATTGCCCAGGGTGAAGTGGGCAAGCGCCATGTTGAATTGAGCGCCGATCATGACCGGCATATCGTGGGTTTTGCTGGCAATCTCGTAGGCCTGCTGGCTCGATCGGAGCACTTGATCCATCGCGCCCTGGTTCACCAGCGCGATGGCTTGCGACAGGTACACGTGGGCGAGCCTGGGGCGGTCGTTCAGCGAATGCGCCAGCTGTTCGGCCGTCTGGAGATTGTCGTGCAATTCGCTCAGATTGCCCGTCACCACCAGCGCCGACCGCAGGCTCAATCTTATGTCAAGAAGTTGCGTCAGCTTGTCTGGCTCGTCCGGCAATTCGCTCGCGACCGCCAAGGCCTTGCGGAAGTGGCGAAGCGCCGTCGCGTGTGCGGACTGATCGAGGGCTTTTTGCCCGGCTCTATGCAGATAGGTGACAGCCTGCTTCCACAACTTTCCCCTGATGGCGTGATGAGCCAGCGCTTCGACAGGCGTGCTCATGGGATCGCGGTTCATTTTCTCCAATTCGACCACGATCTTTGAATGTAGCTTCTCACGTTCCGTCCGCAGCAAGGTCTCGTAGGCAACTTCCTGGATCAGCGCATGCTTGAACGTCAGCGCACCGTCGGCCTGGCCGGGCGCATCGCGCACGAAATCCGAGCCCCTCAATGTATCGATGCGAGCCTGCAACTCCTGCTCGGCCAGTCGCGCAAGGGATGCCAGCAGGTCCAGGGAAAACTCGTTTCCGATGACACTTGCAATCTGCAGCAGCGACTTGTCCGCGCGCGAAAGCCGGTCGATGCGGGACGCGATGACGCCGTTGATCGTGGGAGGGACCTGCTGCGCGTAGTCCTCCACAGTGCCCGAGGAGGCCTCGGTCTCCAGCAGGAAGCGAGCCATTTCTTCCAGAAACAGCGGGGTTCCGGCAGAGCGCCGCACCAGCTCCTTTTTGGCCGTATCGAGTGACGGATCGTTGCCCAGGAGAGCACTGAGTACCGCGTGGGCCGCATTAGTATCGAGCGGCTCCAGCACAATGCGCTGATGTTGAGGCCCGGTACCAGCACCCTCCTCGTTGCGCGTGGTTCCGATGATGCAGATCCTGCCCGTACCGAGGTGGCTTGCCAAATCTTCGAGGATTTCGCGTGACGCGTCGTCAATCCAGTGCAGGTCTTCGATGACAATTGCCAGTGGTCGTGTGGATTCAATGGCCGACACGAAATAGCGGAACGCCTCCACAGCGCGCCGCCGCTTTGTCCTCGGCTCGAGATTGAGCCAATCCTCATCCGCGACGGTCGAGCCCAGAAGATAGGACAAGGCAGCGAATGTGCTGGCGCCATTATGGTTCAGGTCGGGCAGGCGATGGCGCAAGGCCGAAGCGAGGTCCTGATCTCCGCCTTGCGCCATCCACTCGCGCAGCAGCTTGCCGACCGCGAAATATTCCGAGTTTAGTTGGTTCGCCGCCGATCCTGTGCGTAGCGTGGTCCAGGCCGACATATCGCTCGCCTGCAGCAGTTCGTGCAGCAGCCTCGACTTGCCGATGCCTGGCTCGCCGACGACCGTTACAATCTTGCTCGCCCCTGCGTTGGCCGCGTTGACCACTGCTTGCAGCCGGGCTAGCTCTCGCTCGCGTCCGGTAAATGGAGTCAGGTGTCGAGCTACCCGCCCTTCCCACCGGGTCTCTGTGATGACGCTGATGAGTTGATGGACCACAACTGGCGACGGGGCTCCCTTGAAGGTCTGCCGGCCAAGCGGCTCTGTTTTGACGCAGCCTTCCACCTCGCGATAAGTGCTGTCGGAAATGATGGTACTGCCTGGAGGCGCGAATTGCTCCATCCGGGCCGCCATGTGGACTGACATGCCGATTGCGTCATAGTCCAGCGACATGTCAAACCCGACCGATCGTACGAGCACCACACCGGTGTTGATCCCTACGCGAATTTGGACTCGCCCCCGGGAGGCCGCAGCCACGGCGCTATGCATGGCCACGGCGGCGTTGCAGGCCGCCAATGCGTGCTCCTCACGTGCTTTTGGAGCTCCGAACAGGGCCATAACGCCGTCCCCGAGCACGCGCGTGATCGTTCCGTCGAACTGGCGGATCACCTCTACCATCGCCTTGATAGCGGGCTCGAGAAATTGAAGCGCTTGCTCGGGGTCGATCTCCGCGATCATGCTGGTCGAGCTTACAATGTCGGCGAAGAGGACCGTTACCCACTTGCGTTCCGGAAGATAGGAGGCGGGCTCCTCCAGCGCTGAGGGAGCTTCCGTTGGGAGCCGCTCTGCGTGGCTGGGTGCTGGGACAGCGGTGGCGCAGCCACCGCAGAATCGCGCCGTGACCGAATTTACGAAGCCGCACTTCGGGCAGACAAACGTCACGGGCTCACCGCACGCGCGGCAGGAGCGCTCGCCGCTCGAAATCTCGCATCCGCACAATCTGCGTTGTACCGCCTGCATTGCAACCGGGATGGAGATCGCCGCCTTTCGCATCGTGATTCCTGCCACAAGAACGGGGTCCTGTCACCCCCGGCGTGCCAACCACCCTTGGTACGCGAGGTGATTGCCAGAGACACGAGATTGTGTCATGCTTGATATTAAACCGTTGCGGGACCTTGGACATTTGGCTGTCTTGATGGGGTGAGGAACCTTCGATGACGGACGTGGACAAAGACAAGTTAAAGAAGGACTTTGAAGTGCGGGCCTTTGCAGTGGAAAGGAAGATGAGGGGTAAACGCGTATCCCCGTTGGATCTGACTGATGCAGACTTTCTAGCTTGGGCCCGCGTACAAAGAGCCGCCGAGACAATGGGCGCCGGATGCACGTACTGCCCTTGCGAGGATTATTGCGAGGATGATGGGAACGAGCCGACGCCCGGGGGGTGAGAACCTAGGCGACAGAGATTCCTGGTGACCGTCGGCTCGGGACGATCCGCAGATCCCCGCTGGGTGTTTTACTCAATTGCTCCTGACTTGGATTGGGTCGAACTGCGAGACGGCAGCATCCTGTTTCGCGGCGACGGCCTGTCCGTTCGGGTTGACGGTGGTTCGGTGCACGAGTTTGCGGGGTCGATTTTGCCCTTGCTCCGAACGCCGAAAGCCTTGTCCGAACTAACGAGTGCGCTGCCACACTACGAGCCTGCTGGTCTGCTGTCGGCCCTCGATCGCTTCTCACAGCTGGGCGTGCTTCGACGTCACACGCAACCCGATAGCGACGTCACCGCACACAGCTCGGCTCCCTGGTTCGCGTTTCTCGAGCGATCAGGCATCCCGGAATCGACGGCAAGGAAATCACTCGCCGCACTCAGCATCGGAATCGTAGGACTCGAAGCGCACGGCGCGCATCTGGCGCTGCTACTAGGGCATTGCGGGCTCGGTACTCTGCATCTGATCGACCCATATCCGTGCCGGACCGAACACTTCGGCTGGTCGCCCGCATTAGTCCCTGCGGCGCAGCCGTCGAGCCGGGCGGATGCTGTCGCGGCCGCGGTCGCTCGGACCGCTCCATCGACGATGGTCGAGGTTCACGGCACCAGCGAACTGACGAGCCGCGATGTCGAAGCGATTGGTGCGCGCTGCACGATGCTGGTGGCATGCATGGATCGTGGCTTTTCCGCCGCGCACCACTGGGTCAATCAGACCGGCTTGTCGCGCAATATCCCGACCATCTATTCAGATCTCAGCGGGGACGAAGCCGTGATCGGCCCGCTCGTCGTTCCTGGCAGGACGGGTTGCTTCATGTGTTATCGCATGCGGAGGTTGGCGTGCGAACTCGATTACGATGCCGCGATGAGCTTCGACAGGCATCTGGACGCGCTCAAGTCTCCCGCGTTGCATCAACGTGCGCTGCTGCCGATGTTGCCATCGATGGCGGCTAATTTGCTCGGCTTGGAGATTCTCAAATTTTTCCTGCTGCCCGACGTGTCAGATTTGGCGGGCAGGATTATCGAACTCGATGCCCTCGGTCCCAAATTAGAAGGCCATGCATTCATCGAACGATCCGATTGTCCTGCCTGCGGGGGGAGTTTCGAACGCCGGCACCACGGCTATCGCCAGCTGGTCGCAGACTATGGGATCCGCGGCAATCTGCAGAGCATTGCCGGCGAGTTGGTGAGCGCTCGTACGGGGCTGGTCGTCAGCTGCGAGCCGATCATGGAGGAGGACGCCGACCCGGGCTGGCCCCACTTATATGCAGCACGCTTAAGCAATCACCGGTTCGGCCATCAACGCGATCGCAGCGCTACGACGACCGGGAAAGGACTTAGCGCCGCAGACGCTTTTCTGACTGCTTTAGGCGAGATTATCGAACGATACGCCGCGTCGACGTGGAGAGCCGAGGAAATCCGGTACGCGCGCCGCGCCGAGCTGGACTCGCCTTCGCTCGACCCGCGCGACCTTGTTCTTTACAGGGCCGAACAGTACGGACACATTCCGTACGCGCCCTACACGGAAGATGCCGTGCTCGGATGGACTTCCGGCCACTCGCTGGTACGGGACGAGCCAGTCCTTGTGCCGGCCATTGCGACGTTCTTCAACTATCGGCCGCGGCGTCCTGACGAGCATCTGTGCCGAGCGACGTCGAACGGTCTCGCGGCAGGACCTTCGCTCATCGAGGCCATTCTCACTGCCGCCTTTGAGGTGATCGAGCGCGACGCCTATATGATCGCCTGGTTCAACCGGCTTGCTGGTCAAGCTGTCAAGATTCACGACCACCCGGACGATGGGATTGTGCATATGGCGCGACTGCTGCAGCGCCGCGGCGTTGAGCTGAAGTTGTTCCGCCTGCCCACCGACCTCCCGTGCCACGTCTTTCTCGCGCTCGGTCTCGGCAGTGACGCAAATGGTCCTGCCGCCGTGGTCGCCTCGGGCGCGGATCCCGATCCCGCCAAGGCTGCACGCAAGGCCGTCCTCGAGCTGGGGCAGATCCGTCCGGGCTTGTGCCGCCGATTGCGCAACGAGGTAGAACGCCAGCGTCTAGCCCACCTTCTGGCTACCCGGCGCCCGCAACATCTGATGGACCACAATTTGCTCTATGCCAGTCACCAGATGCTCCCGGCCCTGGACTTCCTGCTGAAGCAGAGCCCAACGCCCTTCGACTGGTCGTCGGGGAAGCCGGTTGCACCGGCCGAACGCCTTGCGTCGCTGCTGGGTTGGCTGTCGGAAAACCAGATGGATCTGATTTACGTGAATCTTACGCCGCCCGAGCTGGAGCGCCGTCGCCTGTTTGCCGCGCGCGTGATCATCCCCGGCTGCCAGCCCATCGCTTTCGGTGCAGGCGAGCGGCGCTTTGGTGGAAGCAGGCTCTACGAGCTTCCGGTCAAGCTCAATCTCGCAAAACGTCCCCTGGAGGTCGCCGAACTGAATCCAGACCCGCATCCGATGGCATAAGCTATCCGCCGCCGCGAGCGCGATGAAACTCCCGGGGTTGGCTACGCGCCGTTCTGGCCGACCGTTAGGGCCTGGTAGACGTCCCTTCGGCCCCGTTCAGAATTCTGCGCCGTCGCGGTCACAGATTGCGAGAAGACGTGCGCCGTCTCCGCATCGAGTCCGCGCGAGGACATCACCGTGCCTGCCGCTGCAAGCGCGGTCGTGAAGGCACTGACGAGCCCCTGAGAGGTTATCGGGTCGAACGACATCGCGGCGTCCCCGACAGCGATCCACCGGACACCGGCCGCGGGTGACAGGCGGACTGAAGATGCATTGATGGATCGTCCTGCCGAACGTCGCGATCGATCCTCGCCGCGGCGTATGCTCCATGTCTCGAGGCGCCCGCCGGGGCCGGCAACGCGATAGAACCAATTGGCTCCGAGGCTCTCCACCTCAAGCCAAGTCGGCGCATCATCAGCATTGTTGGCGTGACTGTTTTCGCCGCGTACGGCAACAAGTCGCTCCAGCACGCGGCGCCTGGCACCCAGGTGGCGAGCCAGCACCGCGGGCCGTCCGGTTGCATCGACAGCCACGCTCGCTGCGAGGATCACGTCGCCGGCGCAGGTCCTGATCGCGGCCTGAATCCTTTCGCCCTCGCATTGGGCAGCGACGACCCGGCCGCGCATGACGCGCACGCCGGCTTCACTCGCTGCGGCCCGCAGCCGCACGTCAAATCGCGTTCGGTCCACGACATAGCCGGCGCTCCCGGGGCGACGAAGGAAATCGTCAAACTCTGGCGCCATAGCACCCCAGCGGCGGCGGATGCCAAGGCATGGGCGCGCAACCTGCGGATCATGCAGGATATTGAAGAGATCCAGCGCCTGCAGTGCGAGACAACCGCTCGGCGGCAGAACCTCAAGCCGGTCGATCGCGCAACTGCCGGGATCGACCAGCGTGACCTTGCGGCCATGACAGGCCAGCAGTCTCGCTGCGATTGCTCCCGCCGGCCCAGCGCCAGCGACAAGTACGTCGGTTTCCTTGATGTCGGTCACGATCAGATCTCTCCTTGGCGGTAGCTCCGCTTCGGCGGCTTGCGATCTGAGGCTTGCTGCTTGAGTGGCGACGGCGAGCTGGAAGGCGCATAGAGTCGCTCCACTGCTTCAACCAGCTTCCTTTTCAGATCAGAGCCGGCTGCTTCCGAGGTTCGGCCCTGCTCGAACCGGATGTCTGCAGGAAGATGCGGCGGTGGACACAGGATCGGGAGGACCATCCCGAGGTCAGGCCACTCGTCGACTGAATTTCTAATTCGATTGTAGAAATCAAATCCGCGCAGATCGCGAAGCCAGTCCACTCGCAACATGAAGTGTTTGTGCATTTGCGCGGTCAAATTGACTTTGGCCGGACCGGGTAATTTGGACGGATCGAGTGCCGCTGCACGCTCGAAGTTTGCCTCAGACAGAACCTGGTCGGGGTAGCGGGCCCCCCAAAAAGTCGGCATCGAAAGAAAGGTTGCCGGAAAGTAAATGTCTGAGGAATTGCAGGAGACGCCATCCGTCTGCCAGGGAAGGCCAAGAAAACGGGTCAGCGCCCCGGCCGCAACGCCGTCGAACGGGCCGTTAGCGCCGACGCATACGGCCGGCGTAAGGACCGGACCGTAATTCTGTTTGGCCGCCCCGTTCGTCGGGAGGACCTTCAGCCGATACGGGCCTTGCCACACCGAAGCGAGCCGCATCACCCAGGTCATCTCGATTCCGGGATGGAATGGTCCCCCCATGCAGTCATGCAGCGGCGCGCGCTCCAAATGAAAAACCTGCTCGGCGGATGTGAGGCTCGAGAAGGGGGGCGGCTGCGGCGGTGAGCCGGGCCAGTTGTCCGTGAAGTCTCCCGCGGCCCAACGCTGCAGGTGCGCGAATTGTGTCGGCGTGACAGTAAGATGCGCCGTCGCGTGCGGCGTGTTGCTAAAGAGTGTGTCGACCCCGTCACCATAGATCTGCGGCAGCAAGGGTTCGTTCAGGATTCCGGGCAAATTAGGCTGCCGAAACAGCTCGAAAACGTCTTGCCGCCATGCCGCACCCGCTTGGGTATCGTCGCGCATCCGGTCGATAGCCGTGGGGTCGCGTGCATCGAGCGGCGATCCGTGGCCGTGAACGATGAAGAACCCGTGATTGACCCATTGGTGACCCGTGAGCCGATCGAAGATCGGCCAGATGTCTTCAGTAAAACAGGTCGAGCTTGGTGCCTTGATCCACCCCTCCGCCTGGAAGGTCTCGCGCACGGCGTCGTCCATGGTCACCAGTCCGGTCAGGCCCGGCGCAAAGTTGGGCGGAGCCACCACGACATAGCCCGGCTCGGCTTCCTTGGATGATCCGTCGCTGAAGGTGACGGTCGCTCGCACCGGACCATCGGAGACATCGTCGTGCCACCCCACATTGTTTGCGTGGGTAATGGGCCTTGCTCCAGCCTGAAATGATTTCGACGCGCCGCGCCCGCCGAGGAACAGCAGCCGCCCCTCGGAATCGGTACGCAGTTCTCCGAGATAGATTGGCTTTTCCCAGAAGGTACCGGTGTTGAATTTGACAGCAGCGGCGCTCGGTCCCTCGATCGTTTGCGGTGTGGGGAGGATATCGAGGCTCTGGCGACCGGCGGGTACAAAAAGGTCTCTGTTGCGGCGCTTGGCGGGTTTGCTCAATCCGTCCGGCAGATCCATAGCCTCCTGGAAGTCGTACCAGCCGGCTTTGAGATTCGCGATTGCGACGCACCACGTGACCCTTCCGTTCTTGGCTGTGATTTCCTCGACACTTCCATCTTTCAGGTACGCGTAGACCCGAAAGCGGGCGGCTTGCCGCTTAATGCGGCCATCGTTCGTGCGAAAATCGGCGACATATTGCGCAGGGCTTCCTTCCGGCAGCATCGGTGGGCCGCCGA
Organism: Bradyrhizobium sp. LTSP849; assembly: GCF_000938255.1. Taxonomy (GTDB): domain Bacteria; phylum Pseudomonadota; class Alphaproteobacteria; order Rhizobiales; family Xanthobacteraceae; genus Bradyrhizobium. The sequence continues at coordinate 25,907 of NZ_JYMR01000054.1, forward strand.
TAACTTCAGGACCTATAATATAGTCATCGTCTCCGACCGCGTTCCCCACACGGGCAATCCCGATTGGAGGATACACCGCGAGTGTCTGTATCGATGCCGGGTCCATCACGCCCTCCCGCTTGTGTCATGCCTCACGCGGTGTGCCGTCTGGGGGCCACCTTTGCTGTGGCCCGAATGTCTAGTGCTCTCCGCGCTACATCAAGTCCTGGATGAAGGACTTCAACGAGCAGCACGGCATCATACCTGAACGGCCTCCAAAGTCCCGCCCAAAGCGAAGTGCTGCATCACCCCAGAAGGCTGCGATCCGGGCCCGGACCAACTGAGCTCATCCTTCTGATACTTAGGGTTCGTAGAACGCTTTGGCTTTTCGGCCGAGCCAACAGCAACGACGCGTTCGATTTTGTTCTGTAAGTCGCGCTGACGAGCTGTGGTGCGGTCGTTGAGAGTCGAGATGACTTCGTCTCTCGGCGCAGCGAGTTCTGCCGGGTCGTACTGCAACGGGCAAAAATTCCTACAACGTTCTTAGATGGCAAAGAAACACACGTTCCCTACCCCTGCCACACGTTTGAATTCAACTGATAAGGAGAGCGACCAAACCTTATCAGTTAGCGAACTGACTCCGTTTGTGTAATTTTCTTATTATTCCGCCACTGACCCCGTTCTGTATGGAGCCTTTATCAGTTGGCGAATTGACTCGTTTGCGCAATTTTCAGTCGACCAACACTCCAATTCTGCAGCTCGGTCGGTCAGCAAACCGGCTTCATTTCGTTTGCCTGCCATCATTTGGCAGAAGGACTCTTTCCTGCGCTGCGCCTCGGAAGTAGAGGCGGCTGAGTTCCTTCGAGGCTAACTGCAGCTCATAAAGTCGGTAAACCATCTCGAAATTGCGGTCTCGATCTCAAGCCATGAAGATTCAAGCCGGCCATGGAGAGGAAGGTTTACTTTATAATATCCGTTTAGCTCGTCTTCGATCTCTCCTAAATCAACGCTAACCACGGCACCGCCCTTTACGATACTACGACCTGCAACGATCACATCGCGGACTACGTTGCTGTTGCCCCGACTGAAGAGCAGGCTAATCGGATTAGTGCTGACGATACCGTCGCGGTCGAGCGCATCGTAATCGAGGATCGTAAAGTCGGCCGGAGCACCCGGCTTGAGCGTTCCATCGCCTGGAGCGCCGATCGCGGCACGTCCGTTTCTCACCGCCAGGCACAAGAATTCAGAGGCTATCCAATTCGGATGGAACCCCTCCCCGCGATGCGCAAGCTGGACCAGCCGCATCTCGCGCAGAATGTCGTCGTCCTCGTCCAGCGCCAAACCGTCGACGCCGACGCAGACAGGACAACCGCAACGATGCGCGCGGCCGATCGGGGCAACGCCAGAGCCAAGGTGGAGATTGGAACTGAAATTGGTGACGATACGCGTGCCGCTCGACGCGATGATCTCCAGTTCTGCTTGGGTCACGTGAACACAATGAGCGACGGTCAGCCGGGGAGACAGCAATCCTATGTCCCTAAGGTACGCGACCATTCCGCCTGGAAACTCCTGATCGGCCCAGCGGCGCTGGTACGGAGTCTCCAGAAGGTGCATATGGATGCGGCGGCCGGAAAGTGCAGATGCCTCGGCGATCGCTTCGAGCAAAGGACGCGAACACCATTGCACGCCGGCGGGGCCAAACTGGACGTCCACCATCGGCCCCTCAATGGCCGAAGCGATGTCTTCCGTCAGTGCAATTGCGTGCTTCGGTGAGGCCGCAGGCCTGACGAAAGTTTCTCGCAGGACTGCGGCGGCACCCGGCGGCAAATTGGCGAGGAGGCTCTCGCTGTCCCCATAGACGAGCGGATTCTGGTCACGCACTGCCAAGGCAAAGCCGATCCGTATCCCGACATCTTCGGCCGCGCGCGCGATCGCCTTGGCCTCGTCGACCAGCGGCATCCCGCCGCTCGGGCGCGTGTAGTGGATCATCATACCGCCACAGCCTGCCTTGGCCGAACGGGCAAGCGCAGATGCGGCTACCAGATATGGATCGGGCGGTGTGGCCAATGCCGAGCGCAAGATCCAGGTTTCCAGAGGCATCCCGATCGCACCAAAGGACGATAGCCGCGGGCGGGCGTGATCGTGGGCGTTGATCAATGCAGGAATTGTGAGACATCGACGGCCCGAAGGCGCCGAGGACGGCTCAATTCGGGCGATCGTGCCGTCTTTTATCGTGATAGACACGTCGTTCAGAACTTGCGCCTGGTCGCCAAAAAGGTGGCTCGTCGAGAATAGATGCATGTCGCGCCGTCAGGGTCTGGACGAAGCTCGCCCCGGAGAAGATGACACAGGAAATCGCGTTCGTCAGGTCCAGTGCTGCTTTATGGCAGGCCACGCAGGGAAGCATGACGATTTATATCCACCGGCAGGCAATAGCTGCTCCGGCAATACACCAGCGGGCTATCGTTTCGATCTTCCCAAAAGTCCATGACTTCCCCGAGCACGATCATATGATCGGCGGCATCGATGATCTGCCGCTTGCGACAACTGAACGAGGCAGCGGCACCCGGAAAGATCGCGTTTCCGAGCTCGTCCTCGGCATAGTCGATCCCGAGCCATTTCTCCCTGCCTGACGAGGCGAAGCGTTCGGAAAGATGCTTCTGGGTGGCACTGAGGACGTTGATCGAGAAGCTCTCGGCCCTTCTGAAGACCTCGTAGGAGGTTCGCGCGCGGCCGACGCAAAACAGCAGCAGTGGCGGCGTCAAGGATACCGACGTGAACGAGTTTGCCGTAAGGCCGCAGAGCTCATCGCCGTCACGCGCGGTAATGACGGTCACGCCCGTGGCGTAGTTGCTGAGAGCCCTTCTAATCCCGTCGACCGTACTCAAGCATCTCTCCTGAATTGTATTCAAGTTACTTGAATTTGCCAGGAACGCCGGACCAGCACAAGTTTACTTTTTGAGCAGCCGCAACGCGGGCCTGCTAACGTTCGCCTCGCCTGAACGGCACCATCAGGGATTGCGGTCCCGACACCCGGCGGGCCACGGCGATGAGCGCGATGATGCTCAATAGGTACGGCAACATGAGGAAAAATTGATAGGGCAAACCTCCAGACCCCTGCTGCAATCGGATCTGCAACGCTTCCAGCGCAGCAAAGAACAGCGATGCAAGGATGGCCCTGATCGGATTCCACGACGAGAACACGACCAGCGCGACGCAGATCCAGCCTCGGCCGTTGACGAGGTTCACGAAAAACGCGTTGAAGGCCGATAATGTCAGGAACGCGCCTCCGATCGCCATGATCGCCGAACCGACGGTGACGGCCGCGATCCGAACGCCTGCGACGCTCACGCCTTGTGCGTCGGCAGCCGTCGCGTTCTCGCCAACCATCCGGAGCGCGAGCCCTAGCGGGGTCCTGTACAAGATGTACGTAACGACGATGGCGAGCGCGAACGCCAGATAAATGAGCGGGGATTGCTCAAACAGGACAGGTCCGATGATGGGAAGATCGGCCAAGAGAGGCACGCGAAAAGCGCTAAAGGGTTTGATGGTCGGCGTCGCCGTCGAAGTAATCAGCAGTCTGAAACTGAAATAGCTCAGCGATGTCCCCAGCAGCGATATTCCGATCCCTGTGACATGCTGGGACAGACCAAGAGACACCGTCAGAAAGCCATGCAGCAGGCCAAAGGCTGCGCCAATAAAGGCCGCGACGCAGACCCCTGTCCAGAGATCAGCCCCGTAGTAGACAGCGAGCCAGCCACTGAGCGCGCCGGCGGTCATGATCCCTTCGATGCCCAGATTGAGCACGCCGGCCCGCTCGCAGATCAGCTCTCCGATTGTGCCGAAGAGCAGCGGCGCGCTGATTCTCAGTGTCGCGGCCCAGAAGCTCGCGGTGAGGACAACGTCGAGCGTGCTACTCATGGCAGATCCGATACCTTGTCAGCATCATCGCAACCAGCATGGTGAGCAGGCTCACCGAGACCATCACGTCCGCAATGTAGTTAGGAACGGCAACCGCCCGGCTCATGGCATCGGCGCCGACAAAGATCGCCGCCACGAAGATCGCTGACGCAACCACGGCCACGGGATGAAGCTGCGCGAGCATCGCAACGACGATGCCGCTGTAGCCGAAGCCCGGCGACATATCGAGCGTCAGGTAGCCCTTCACGCCCGCGATCTCGTTGAACCCGGCAAGTCCCGCGATTCCACCGGACAGGAGCGCGACGCGAAGAAGCACCGAGGTCACGGGCATGCCGGCAAAGCGTGCGCCGCTCCGGCTGTATCCGACAGCGCGCATCTCGTAACCCCAGACGCTGCGGACGTTGAAGAGCCAAAGAAATGCCGCGCTCAGCAATGCAAACAGAAAGCCCGCGTGCAGCCTAGTGGCGCCTCCAAGCAAATGACGAAGACTGACCGCGGAATCGACGGGCGGCGTCTGCGGCCACCCCATGGACATCGGATCCTTGAATGGGCCATCGAGCAGAAAGGAGACGAAGAGCAGCATCACGAAATTCGACAACAACGTCGTGACCACCTCGTCGACACCGAGCTTGACCTTCAAGACGACTGGGCCGAGCAGAAGCGCCGCGCCGGCGACAAATGCTGCAGCAGCAGCAATGACGGGAAGCGCCCAGTGTGGCACCATGGCGGCGACCCGGCCACCGTCCGCGGCGACGAGCACCGTCGCCAGGGCGCCTGCGTATAGCTGGCCCTCCGCTCCGATATTCCAGATCCGCGCACGAAATGCGACGGCGACCGCCAGGCCGGTGAAGATCAGGGGCGTTGCGCGTGTTAGGGTCTCGGAGAGTGCATTCAAGCTGCCGACCGCACCGACGAGCATGGTCCAGTACGCCCAGAGCACGGGAGCGCCGGCCGCCTTGATGAGGGAGGAACAGATCAGCAGGCTTGTCAAGACGGCCAAAACCGGAGCCGTGAGTCTGACGAGCGGCGGGCTGACGTCGCGTTTCTCAAGCCGCATCTATCGCCCCCTGGTGCTGGATTGGCCAGCCATCTTGAGTCCCAATTCCTTCAAGCTGACCTCTTCGGTACGCATGGGATTGCTGAGAGTTCCACGGAACATGACTGCGATGCGATCGGACAGCGAGAACAGCTCATCGAGGTCTTCGCTGATCAGAAGAACGCCGGCACCGCGATCGCGCGCCTCCAGGAGTTTGCGGTGTACATAGGCGACGGCGCCGATGTCCAATCCACGCGTTGGCTGGGTAGCGATAATCATGACCGGATTTTGCAGTAAGCTGCGACCAAGGATCAGCTTCTGCATGTTGCCGCCGGAGAGCTGCCTGGCGGACGTATTCGGAGCCGCGCCGCGCACGTCGAATTGGTCGATCACCAGCTCGGCATACTTCCTTGCCGCGCCGATCCTCTGGAGACCGGCAATCGCGAAATCCCCTGAGCGATAGCGCTCGGCCACCACGTTCTCCCACACCGACATGTCTGGGATTAAACCGGTCGTATGCCGGTCCTCCGGGATGCGCGCCACGCCGCGTTTGACAAATTCAGATGGATTGGATTGAACCGGCTGGCCGGAAAGATGGATCAGCCCCTCGGATGGAACGAGCACGCCGCAGGCAATATCGGCCAGGGCCGCCTGGCCGTTGCCCGAGATCCCGGCGACGCCCAGGATCTCATGCTGCCTGACCTCAAGATTGACGCCATCAAGGATCTTGGGCCGATTGCCGGCCTGCCGAAGGACGATCCCATCAAGCCGAAGCACCGGATCTCCAACGCTCGTCGGCTTTCTATCCGGAAAGACGACCTTTCGGCCAACCATCAGCTCGGCGAGCTCTTCCCGGCTGGTCTCGGAGACGAAGCGCTCCGCCACCACCTTACCTTGCCTCATAACGACGATCTTGTCGGCGACGGACATCACCTCTCGCAGCTTATGGCTGATGAAGATCACCGCAACGCCATTCGTAACGAGGTTGCGCAGGGTCGCAAACAGTCCCTCGGCTTCCTGCGGTGTCAAAACCGCCGTCGGCTCGTCCATGACGAGGATGCGGACGTTTCGATAGAGCGCTTTGACAATCTCCACCCGCTGACGTTCGCCGACCGAAATATCCCTGACCAGCGCGTCGGGATCGACGGCAAGGCCATACCGCTGCGCGATTTCGAGAATCCTGTCTTTCGCCTTCGGCCGATGCCAAGGCAGAAACAACGGCTCTGTGCCGATGATGATATTCTCGGCGACCGTCAGATTGTTGGCGAGCGCAAAATGCTGATGCACCATGCCGATGCCGGCTCGGAGCGCGGCCTGGGGCGATCCCGATGCAAGAGAGGCCCCGTTGACCTCGATGTGGCCGCTGTCGGCCACGTAGTGGCCGAACAGAATATTCATCAGGGTCGTCTTGCCCGCACCATTCTCTCCGAGCAGCGCGACAACCTGCCCCGCGTTGAGCGTGAAGCTCACATCCTCATTCGCAACGAGCGTGCCAAATCGCTTGGTAACGCCTGAAATGCGCAGGGCCGGCCCACGAATTCCGATTGACCCTTCCACCGGGATTGCCTGGTCGTTCACACCGTTGATTTCGGTTCGCTATCGTTCACCTTCACCACGAAGCTTCCACCCCGAATGGCCTTCTCGCGTTCCGCGACCTTGGCCATGATCTCGCCCGGCACCTTGCCTTCAAACGTTCCGAGGGGCGAGAGAGAGGCGCCTCCGGCCTTCATCATGCTGAAGGAGCCGTAGTCCTCGGCCTTGTAAGCTCCGTCCTTGAGCTTCGCGATGACCTTGTCGATGGTCGGCTCCATGTGCCAGAGCGCGGATGCGACAACTGTGTTGGGATATTGCGGCTGGGTGTTGACCAGATTGCCGATCGTCAGCACGCCCTTCTCCTTGGCGGCGTCGGAGACGCCAAAGCGCTCTGCATAGAGCAGGTCCGCGCCCCGCTCGATCTGCGCATAGGCGGCCTCCTTGGCCTTGGGAGGATCAAACCAGCTCCCGATGAAGCTGACGAAGAACTTGGCCTTCGGATTGACTTCACGCACGCCATCCATGAACGCATTCATCAGACGGTTGACCTCGGGGATTGGATAGCCGCCGACCATGCCGATGGTGCCCGACTTCGACATCCCACCCGCGATGATGCCCGTCAAATAGGACGCATCCTGGATGAAATTGTCGAACACGGAGTAGTTCGGATCCGTCGGTCCGAAGCTCGACCCCATCAGGAACGCGGTCTTGGGGTAGTCCGACGCAACCTTTCTTGCGTTACGCTCGATCGCGAAGGCATCCGCGATGACGAGCTGCGATTTCTTCTCGGCCCAATCCCGGATCGTACGTTCCATGTCGGTATTCGCCACGCTCTCCGACCAGCCATATTCGATGTCGCCACGCGCCTCGGCCGCCTTTAAGGCGATATGAAGTCGGCTTGCCCACTGTTGATCGACCGGTACCGAGTACACGCTTGCTACCTTGAGGCGGTCAGCGGCATAAGACGGACGATGTAGCAAGGCCGCGCCCGCGGCGGATCCAATCGTCACGAGAGCACTGCGGCGAGTTACCGAGATCGAAGCTTTATCACCTGCCATGTCTGACTCCGAATGTTGCGCAATCAGGAGCATCGCAAGAACGATGCCACGGCCGACTGCCTTGATGTTTCGATTGAATTTCTTCCGATACCTTGCTTGCACCGGAAGGCAACGCCGATTTTCAAGTCACTTTCTGGTGCAGAAAGTAACTTTATCAGGCAACTTTCTCTTCCGGCTGCTTCACGTTCCGGGCCGCCTGGTTCTTCCCACGCCAATGCGCGCCCGACGTCGTCGGCGCGTATTTGGCCGGATTCCCCGCCGAGGCGCAGGTCGGAAGGCACGCCACTTCCGCGTCGTAGTTCGGCTGATGGAAGAATACCAAGGAGATACGGCGGCTGCCCGTGGCAGCGTCGACCGGTGGATTCATGACCCTGTGCAACGTTGAGATCCAATGATCGTTGGTCCATTGCATCATGAGGTCACCGATGTTGACGACGAAGGTCCCCGGCACATAGCCGATGTCGATCCAATGGCCCGCCCGGTCGCGGACCTGGAGGCCTCCGGGCGAATCCTCGACCTTCAGGATCGTGAGCGCTCCATAATCGGTATGCTCGCCGGCGCGCTTCTGGCCCTCTGCGGGAGGCGTCGGCTGATCGGGATAGTTAATGAACCGAAGGCTGCTAACGTGCTTGTCGATCTTGCCGTCAAAGAAGCTTTCCTCGAGGCCGAGCGACAGCGCGAAGATGCGCATCAATTGCCATGAGACCTTCTCCATCGCGCCGTAATATGCCGCCGCATTCTGATGGAAGTCGGCCGGCTTTTTTGGCCACTGATTCGGCGCAAAATGGATCGCCCCAAACCCTTCGGTGAAATAGGGATCCGGTCCTGCATTCAGCGGCCCGATGTTGAAGCTCTCCTGAAGGTCGGGCGGCGAGAGGATGCCCATGCTGCGGGAGAGACTTTGATCGGCCAGAGAATTGTAGCCGCGGCTGACCTCGGGCCTGTTCCGCTTGACCTCCAGTTTCTCCTCCTTCGGGAGATCGAAAAATGCGCGCGCGGAGCCATATGTTCGCGCAATGAGATCGTCGGTAACGCCATGCCCCTTGATGAGAAAGAAGCCGATGCGCTCGCAGGTCTCGGCGACTTGGCGAACGACCGCATCGCGCTCCGATGCTGTCCCATCCGTAAATCTCGAAATGTCGATCGTCGGTACGGAATCATTCGTGCTCATCATCACTCCTGTCATCTCTGCTGGTGGACATTGGCAAAACCGCTGCGACACAGCTCAAAGCCGGTCGAAAACCCCTGCTTCATCACGAAGGCGTCGGATCCGAAGGCAAGAAGATCAAATCCGTGCGTGACGTAGTGCGCCAGTTCGCCTGCGGACGTCACCATCACGCCGGCTCTCTTGCCGTACCGCCGGCAAGCCGCCGCTACTTGCTCGGCCGCGGCGACGACCGTCTCATGGCCGATCTGTCCCGGGATGCCGGCTGCAATGCTGAAATCGATGTAACCGAACCAGAGGCCATCAATGCCTTCGATTGAAGCAATCTGATCGGCTTCTGCCGCACCAGTCGGGCTTTCGATCATGCACAGGATCATTGTTCGCCGATTTGCCTGCGACACCTTCGCGGCGATGTCGCCTGCCGTATAACCGTCCTGGGCACTCCCAAATGCAGCCCCGCGCTGACCTGCCGGCGGAAACTTTGCCCGTTCGATGGCCCGCCGCGCTTCCTCGGCGGATTGCACGTTCGGGATAACTATTCCCCTGGCTCCGGCATCGAGGCTCTGGGGCAACAGTTCACTCTCGACACTTGGTACCCGAACAAAGGCATCTACTTTCAACATAGTGCTAGCGGCGACGGCATTACGCATGGATACGAGGTCCATGGGCCCATGCTCGCCATCGAAGATCAGGAAATCGGCGCCCGTGCTCGCCGCAATTCGGACGGTCGAGATGCTGGCGTGCTCGACGATGAATGAACCGAATGCCGGCGTTCCGTCGCGAATCGACATCATAAGCTCCGTTGATCACAGAAACCGACAGGCTTCTTCGGCGCTGAGCCGCGGTTTCCGCGGCTCGCGAATGGGTTCAGCTCCGTGCCCGAGACTGACGAGAAGCTTTGCGTCCCATGGCAGCTCCGTGAAGAACGCCGCGTTGACCGCATCGCGATCAAAGCCGGACATCGGCCCGCAGTCGAGCCCCAGCGCGCGGGCAGCCACGATCAGGTAGGCGGCCTGCAACATGGTGTTGCGTTCTCCGTGGACTGCCACAGCATCGGGCGACGTATTGAACCAGCTCCGGGCGTCGTAGCCGACCGGAAAAAGTTCAGGCAGACGATCGAGATAATTCCGATCCTGCGCGACGATTGCGATTGCCGGCGCTGAAGCAGCTTTCTTCAGGTTTCCTCTGGACAAAGCGGGCAACAGCCGCTCTTTCGCGGCCTGGGTGGTGACAAATGCAAGGCGCATTGGCGAGCAGTTGGCGCTGGTCGGCCCGAGCCTGGCGAGCTCGTACAGGTCCGCGAATATCGACATCGGTATCGGCGTCGGGCTCCAGACGGAATGCGTCCTCGCGCGCGTAAAAATCTGCGCGAGCGCCTCATCAGCGATCGGCTGGATGGTCATGGGACAAGCGCCATGGAGTGCTGCTGGGCGGTTCGCTGGTGCTTCAAGAGCGGAAGAACGTTGTCGATTAGGCGCTCGAGATCGCGCTCGTAGTCCGGGAAGATGAAGCAGACGCCAGCGAGCCCGTTTTCGGCAAGCCCGTCCAGATATCGGGCGACCGTCTGGTAAGATCCGGCAATGTAGGGAATCGCCATGAAAGTCTGGACTTCGAGGTCCCGGTAGGTCGCACGCGAAAAGTCCATGCCGGCCACACGGGCCCACTCGGCCATCGCCGCCTTGTCGCTGGTCTTGATGTAGTGATCGCGCTTGGCAAAAGCGGCCTCATCGGTCTCCTCCGCGATCACCGTCAGCAGCACATAGGCCCCGACGTTGCGTCCGAAACTGTCGGCCGAGGCCTGGAGTTTGTCGTTCAGCCGGCCGAGATCCTCTAGCGAGTCGTCCTGACCGCCGAGGAAGCCGAAATCGGCATGTTGCGACGTGAATGCGATCCCACGATCGGATTGCCCGGCGCAGATGATCGGTATCTGGCGCGACGGCTTCGGATATGACTTGCAGTCGTCGAAGTGAAAGAAGTCGCTGTGGTGGGTGACCCGATCTTCAGTCCAGAGCCTCCGGAGCAGGTCCAGATATTCTGCCGCATACTCATAGCGGCGCTTGAAATAGTCGTCGCCCTGCCAGAGCCCCATCTGTGAGTATTCGAGCTTATTCCACCCGCTGACGATGTTGACGCCGAACCTGCCCTTGCTGATATCGTCGATCGTCGAGGCCATCTTGGCGATGACACCGGGATGGATGGTCGGGATCGCCACCGAGGCGTAGAGCTGGATTCTTGAGGTCACGGCGGCGCAGGCCGCCATCAACGTGAAGGACTCGAGCGAGTAGTCCCAATGGTTGGTTTCCCCGCCGAAACCGCGCCACTTCACCATCGACAACAGGAACTCGAAGCCCGCCCGCTCGGCGAGAATCGCGTTCTTCTTATTCAACTCCCACTTTGGAGAGTACTGGGGCGGGGAGCCCGTCGCCATGATCGCTCCCCCTTTGGCGTTGGGAAGAAAAATGCCGAGGTCCAGTGGACGCACCATCGCGATCTCCGTCTGCTGTCATTCAAGTTATATTGCATCATATTCAAGTTACTTTCATGTCGATAAATTGAGCAGCAATGCTGATAAAGCGAGCATTGCTCAACGGCACTTGCTTGGGTAAAGCTGCGGTTGTGGAGAATCGAGAATTGAAGACGAAACGGACAACGACTGCGAAAAAGCAGCCAGCCACTCAGCCCTCTCTGGATGGCCCGCGCATCGGGGCACGGCTCAAGCACGCACGCCTCGCGAACCACATGCGGCTCAAGGATGTGGCCGACAGTGCAAGCTGTTCGGAAAGTATGTTGTCGAAGATCGAGAACGAACGCGCGATTCCGTCACTGACCACGCTGCATCGCCTTTGCAAGGCGCTGAACCTGAGCGTCTCGACGCTGCTTAGCAGCGATGTCGCGGAGCCATGGACCATCATGCGTCCCGAGCAGCGCAGGACGATCGGGCATTCCAAGGCGGCCGGAAGCGAAGGCGTTCTGGCGGAGATCCTGGTGCCCTCGGCGGAAGGTCGACTGCTCGAGGGTTTCCTCGTCGTCATTGAACCCGGTGGCCACACCAACGGCACCCTGCAACACAAGGGTGAAGAGGTCGGCTTCATTGTCGAGGGGCAACTGGAATTGACGATCAACAACGAGAAGCATCTGCTTCGCGCCGGAGATTCCTTCTACTTTCCATCCGAACTTCCCCATGCCTACTGCAATCCGGGGAAGACACAGATGCGGGCGGTTTGGATCAACACGCCGCCAACCTTCTAACCGGAATGGTGCAATTGCATTTTGAGCGTCGCTGTGTCTCTGGCGAACAGGGCGGAATTCGTTGTCGGTGATCTGAGATCTACTGGTCTTGACCTGCACGTTGCCGAGTCTCTTGGCGCTGCTGGCCGTCAATGAGCGGGTCGGACGACAGACCGCCCCGGTGACGCTGGCTGAATTGTATCAGCGCAGAGGTGTGGCGTTGATGCGCTGAACTCGTATGGCTTTAGACGACGCTTTCCCACGCTGTCAAAAGGCAGGGCGGGGCGGCGCAAGAACTGATAAGTTTTCGGCAAAACCTTATCAGTTGGCCAACTGACTCCATTTGCGACCAAGCCTTATCAATAATCCGACTAACTCCATTTTGCCATTTCCTTATCGCTCGGCCAACTTACTCCGTTTGCGACCAGCTTTTATCAGTAAGCTGATTCCTCTCTTGCCATCGGCGTAGCAGTCGTTCGCCTGCCCCGCAGATGACTGAGCGCCTTGGCCTCGAAACTTCTGGCTTGCGGATACTGATCGATCCTTAGTCGCCTTTGCCGATAGTTTTGCCTCTTGATTCAAACACGCTTTGCTCAGCGACAGAAGTCCGCTGGTGGATTTGTAGTCATGAACTATGCGCTGGCCAAGGAACTCGACGATGCTGGATTTCCTTACATTTCACGCATTGGGCGCCCTATGATGGCGATCTCTATATTCCAGCATCCCGATTTGCCGGATATTCCGATCCCAACGCTCGAGGAGCTGTGCGGCACGTTAGGCGACAAGCTTCAAGCCATCGTTAGGCGGCGTTCAGGTTATTGGGTCGCAACGCACACTTCTAGTAGCCTAGAAGGCGACGGTCACGATCCCTACGAAGCCTTGGCTCGTCTGTGGTTGCTGACTAAAGACGAATGACACTGGCAACGAAGGCACGATTTCGCCCACCCAAACCTATCAATTTCTCAACTGACTCCATTTGTAAGATTTACTTATCAGTCGACGAACCGACTCCGTCTCAGACCTCGGGTGGACGAGCCGAACCCTCGTCTGGGCCGCTCGATCGCTTCTGCCGGTAAGCAGACCAAGCGCAAAGGATTGCGCACCCGAGTACAATCGCGCTTCCTGCGACCACTAAGATGGCACCCAGGATAGCCATTGCGGTCTCCCTTTTGGTTTCTATCCTAGCTTCGTCGTCCGAGCGCGCAACAGTGAGCCAACGTCGGTCATGGCACCTAGCTGACTTCACGGTCTTGGCGAATGTCCGCTTTGCGCCGGCAGCCAGAAGCGGGCATTCGAGCCGGTCAGGTTTTGACCCTAAGTGAGCTTCGCCATAGGCCGCCTCGGATGCCGGCGCCGCTCGCATCTCGCGCTGTCGTTCGGAAGGAAGGGAGAAGCAATCGGAGCGCCAAGACTGCACCGGCAGCGTGACGCTCGGTCGATGGTGAATACGACCGCGGCATAGTGCTTGCTGCAGTGAGGAGGCTGAACAGAAGGCCGAATATGCCAGTACTGATACTTTGGGCCGCACCAACCGTGATCGTTGTCGGTGGTGTCGGCTAATATTTGATTCGTACCATTCACTAGATCGATTGCAGGATAAAAGGAAAGCCCGAGCCGCGATGCCGGTCGGGCTTTTTTCTAATCTTCCTGTTCCAGCACGGTCTGGAATATCCCTAGAGAGGACACTGCTCAGTGCTCCGTCGAGCCTCGTCCACATCACTCGGCGCGACTAAGGTCGTGAATGACTGGCCGAAGGTCGCTTGCGGTTAGCTCCAAAGTAGCCAGTGTGATAGGCAGCTTGAAACGCCGTGGCCCGGCGCTTCCAGGATTTAGATAGAGCACATCGTCAATCGTTTCGATCCGCGGACGATGCGAGTGGCCGGAAACCACCACGTCAATTCCGCAAACTGCTGGATCGATCTGCAGTTGCTGAAGGTCATGCAAGACATAGAAAGACCGCTCGCCAAGCCGTACCACCTGAGTGTCCGGATAACGTTTCGCCAAGTCGCCGGTATCGATGTTTCCCCTGATCGCAGTGACAGGCGCAATCCGACGGAGTCTGACGAGAACGTCCGCGCAACCAATATCGCCAGCGTGGATGATATGCGCCACCCCGGCAAGCCCTTGCTCAGCCTCAGGCCGCAGGAGCCCGTGGGTATCCGAGATGATTCCAATCTTCAGCACTACGCAGTATCCCTCGATGCGCGGCCCGGCAAACCACTGCCGAAAGAATTGTAGTAAGGTGAAAAGGTAAAGCCGCCTCACCTCACAAAACGTTCAGGCGCCACTTGCGAAGCCTTAGGCGCTACGCCGTCATCGCTCGGACGCCTCGCGGTGCATCCGAATCGGGCCCGCCGATCCTTCGCGGAGAGATTTCGCGGCAAACGAACTGGGGCCTCGCTCAAGCGCGTCCGTCCGCGGCACTCTTCAGGGCCGTACCTGGAGCAGTTGCTTCAGCCGTGGAAAGTTCGATTATTAGCAGTCGTTGGCGCGCCCGTGTCGCCGCCACGTATCTCTCCAGCCTGCTCGAATGATCGTCCGATTGGTCAATGATCATGGCAACGGCTTTGAATTCCAGGCCCTTAATGCGACGGATCGAACCGAGACGTACGCCAGGTTCGGCCTTGCCGGGATCAACGCGCCGCGCCTCAAGCTCGAGGAAGCCGATCCCTTTGGCGGCCAGTGCCGATTTCACCGCGTCGCGTACCGGCGCGACGCAGATTTCGTGGGATCCCAACTCCTCTTTTTCGATCAGCTCGGACGCCCAGTCGGCGATCAAGCTGGCTGCTTGTTCGATGCTGGTCGCCCTGCGGGCGCTGGGTTCGGGCCCCTTGAAGACCGAGCGGTCGCCCGTCGTGTCGGCCTTGCCACCGTCCAGATCATCGATGTCAATCCCTGCGAGCAGCGACTGCGCCCAGGCCCGTATCTGCGCGCTCGTGCGATAATTGATCTTAAGGCGACGCGACCGACCCACGACGTTGATACCGGCGCGTGACAGCGGGATCGGAATTTTCCGATTGATCCTCTGGTGTCCGTCCCCGACCATGAACAGAGGGTTGTTCGCCGTCTCACCCTGTCGGCTCAACGCCGCAATCAGGCGCAGGCCTTCGAGGCCGAAGTCCTGCAGCTCGTCGACGAGAACGTGCCGGTACTTTGGAAGTCCTGCGTTCTCACCTCGGGCGTTCTCGACAATCATGCGGGCCTGGTGAATTGTCCCCTCGAAGGTTAGAAGCCCCTTCTTCTGAAGTCGGCGATTGAAATCCAGAAAATTCGGCCACAGCTTCCGACGCTGTTGCCGGGACAGTTTTGGGCGTCCGGTCCTGACGACGGTGAGATACTCCTCTTCGGTATCGATCCCCATTGCGTCGACGACGCTCTCGTATTCTTCCTTGACGAACTGCCGGTCGAACTCGTCCGTCTCCGATGCCGGCGGCAGCGTCGCGTCCCAAATTTCGCCGAGTTCCTGGTCGTCCGCAATCCGTCCGCGCCATTCTGACCGCAGGCAGATAGTACGCGCGAGCTGATGCAGATTGGTCACCTCAATGCGCTTGGCGGCCTCCGGCGAAAGCTGCGCAATCAGATGTTCGATCGTTACCGAAAGGTTCGTCGTGAATGTGGTGACGAGAACCTTGTCCTTCGGATCGGTCAGTCGCTTTGCGAGATAGACGGCGCGATGCATGAGTGCGACTGTCTTTCCGGTCCCCGCGGCGCCATTGATCTTGATCGGGCCGGCCGCGTTCCACTCGACGATCTTGCGCTGATACGGATGGAGGAAGACACGCCACATTTCGATGTCTTCAGCAAGGATAGCGCGCAGCTCCTCTTCCCCTTCGATCAACACAAGATTGAAATTGCCGACCTGATCGAGCTTGGAGAAATCGCCCGGGCTCTCGGGACGCGCCGCCCCGGCGTTCAGGGTTCCCAGCGTCTCCCTCAGCGCCTCGTCGAGCGATCGCCCGACTGCCACCCAGAACAAGACCTGCTGCGCTTCCTCAGGAAGATAGGGGGCGACTTCTTCGAAGGCGGCATCCGTGCGAATGGCACGCACCGCAGGGATCAGTGGCCGGGGGACGCCGGCATGAAACAGATCGTCGTCCGTCAATTCATCCAATGGGTAGCGTCGGCTGTCGTCCGCCAAGGCACCATTGCCGTCCCCACTGCGCTCAGCTGCCTGCTCGACTTCCGCAACATCGAAGACCTGAAGCATCCCCAGGGAGCCGTGGGCTTCGAAGCGCTTATTGGCACACCACCGATAAGCCTCGTCGTGGTGATCGACATGCATCAGCAGGAAGGTATCGCCCCGTTCCGGCGCGATGACGATGGCGCGCCAGTCGTCGCCAAGTCGCGCGCTTCGCACCTTGTCGTCGAGCGCCTGTTCGATCTTCTCGAGATGAATGCTGCGCTGGGTACTGTCCTCCTGGAACTTCCGAATCAGTTCGCTGACTTTCTTCTGGACTTTGGCTGGAAGACGACCAAAACCGGTCAGTACATCACGGTGCAACATCAGCGACGCCATCAGACCTTCTCCTCGGCACGAACCAGCAGACCCGCCAACCAGCGCGTGCCTTTTCCATGGACCTCGTCAAGCGCAACGACGCGCCAGCCGCCATCCTCCCATTGCTTCCTGAAGTGCATCTGGTCGCCAACCAGTAAACAGCTGAGATGGCCGGCGAGCGGCCATGCCATTTCGGCGAAGCAATTATCCGGCGCGCCTTCGAGGTAATGCTCGACTTCGGGCACGGCGACGCCATCGATTGCCATTTTTTTTGCCAGGGCGACCAGTGAGGGAAGCAACGCAGCTAAGACTTCTTCCCATTCCGAGGGGACACCATCGGTGGCGGTGAATTCTAGGTCGGGTGCCGAGCCGAGAGCAACCTCGGACGTCGTGAAGGACCGGCCATTGCCGGAAAATTGCAGCAGGTTGCCAAGCCCGAGCCATCGTCGCCACCGCTCCAGATAGAGCGCCGACGCGCGCTCCTCAGCGGTGTCGCCGAGCCGCAGCCGGCCAATGACCTTGTGGGAGCTGCTCGCGAGAACGTCGCCCTGATTGGCCACTACGAGGAAATCGTCTCCTTCGGCCAACACGGTCGTGTGCAGGAGATCGCCGATCCAGCCGTCGTCTGTACCCTTTGGGATGTCCGAACCGGCACGCCAACGGTCGTGTAGATCGAGCAGATCGGAGGGAGTGGCGCCTTTTGCCCCCCTGTTGGCCAGCACCTGCAGCGGGATGAGACCAGCCTCGTTGGCGAGGCGCTGCCATCCGGCCGGATTGGGAGACCGTAAAAAGGCGACAAGCTGAACAAATCCGTTGCCGAGCGCTTCCGCGACGGGCGGATAGGACAGACCCGTCCGTCCAAGAGCCTGCATCTTCCGTTCGAGGGTCGCATGGATTCTTGGATGCAGCAGGTTCAACGCGGCTTGCGGCCCTTCCAGCAGATCCTGCCATGTGATGCTCCACACCCGGTAGGTGCCGCTTTCTAGCACTGACCGACGCTTGACCGCATCGTCGGCCAGACGGCTCGTCGGCTGGCCTGGATGGGCATGAAACTCGAAGCCGTCAGTGAAGACCGCGATGGGGTGAATATCGGCATCATCAGGCGTCAGCATGAAGTCGGGCTGGCATGCTGTCATGACTCCCTGGGCCTGTGCCAATCTGGGCTGCAGCTGGACCTCCCAGAATCGGGAATCCTTTCCGAGGCGGAATCGGAATCCCGTGGTGCCCTTCACCAAGGCCTTGTGCCATTCACCATGACTCTCGGTAACGGCCGCTTCCAGGCGTTCGACGAAACGCTTTTCCAACACACTGCCGAACAGGGAAGTGGCATCGAGATCATCCAGTGCCTCAACCACGACTCGCTTTTTGCCGGCCTCAATCATTGTTGCCAGCAGTTTGATGCCGCGTTCTCGGCTAATCTCTTCGGATTGATGTTGCAAACGGTAGGCCCGAATGCAGCGATAACAGCCGTCGGTGTCGTCCTCATCCGGTCCGATGTGGCGGCAGGAGCATGACTGCAGTGCGTCGAGCGCCAGGCTCAGCACGGTCATGATGCCTTGACCCGAGATTTCACCAGCGTGTTTTGGCTCGAATAGTGATTTCAGAAAGCCCGTCCCTCCCGGCACGGCATCCATGATCACAAGGTAATGGCGCCTGATATCCTGCTTGTGGTCCGGTAAAATCTGCGGTTCGATAAGCAGGTGGCCGGGGTTTCCGCTGAAATGAAGACGCAGGCCGAGAAACAGGCAAGCCCGCAGCGTCTGGATATCTTCCGATTCGACGTCGGGCGGCAGCAGCACACGGATCGCCTCGGATTTGAGTTCGCGGTAGAGATAGACGCGCTGCCATTTATATCCATTCTCGGTCCGCCCTTCGCGAAAGGCCTTGTCGGTGCGCTTTCGACCGGCACAACTGCGTCGATGCTCGACCTTGTCTTTGGTAACATCGCTGTCGGCGGCCACGCCGCAATCCTGACATACCGGGAAGCCGAGCTCCGGCACCTTCTGCTCCACGCCGAAATGAAATCCCTGCGGCGTCTCGGCAAGTCCGGTATTGACCTGGCGCAGGATCATCGAGCTGCGGAATTCCAGTCCGAACGGCTCGTCCTCCGTGCCCACGGCTCCTTTGTAACCACCGGCTGTCTGATCGAAGCTATAGACCAGCCGATAATAGCGCTGATCGCGCTCTTCGGCCCGATCCCCGGACAGACTATCGTAGTATTCCATGTAGGAAATAGCACCGGATCGGGAGAAATCGAGGAACGTCTTACGTTGCGCCCGGTCCAGTTGCGATTGCTGCTGCCTGTCGTAGCCGCATTGCGGGCAGGCCGGCTTGGCCTCGGGCTTCTCCATGTCCTCGACCAGCCGCATATGGCCGCACTTCCCGCAAACTCCCCATTCCTGCGTCAGCGGCTGCGACTGATTGCCAAGCGAGAGCTGCTGGATCTCGAATTGATGCCCGTGTGTATAAAAGATGTTCCGGGGCGCCAGCTCCCGAATGGCGACGGCGGCCGCCCGGGTGATGTCGATGGAGATCGTGGCGTCCTCTTCGCCCTGGTGCTCGTTGTGGACAGCACCCGTCAGTCGTACGCCGCGCTCCGGGAAGGCGTAATTCGGCAGCAATCCTTGCTCGGTGAGCACCTCCAACGCCGAGGTGCGGTTTAGCGCAAGCGTTCGTGCTTTGAGGATGCGCAATTCGCGCTCGATCTCGCGGAGCCCGGCCTGATCATCGGCTCCCACCAACTCCTTCTTCTGATCGGTCAGACGCCGACGCGCCGTGTCGATACTTCTGAGCTGATCACCGAAATCGGATGCGGCACCACGGATTCGCAGGTGGAGCCGCATGGTGTCCGCCTCCGCCCGAAAGCGTAGGCGGGTATCCGGCCTGACTACTTCGGGGCCAAACCGCGCGAGGAATCCATCTTGTAAGGCGGCTTCTTTCATCACCATCCACGCCAGGAGGTCGATGATCGGACCGCTATCCGTCTGAAGCTGCTCGTCGAGCTGTTTTCCGCTGGAAGGAAGTTCGGAGATGACCCGATCCTTGACCGCGCTGTCAAAGCAGTAGGCCAGATACTGGCGAACCAGCATAGCGCTGGCGTCGAGCCAGCACCCCGGCGGCTCGATCTTGCCAGCCAGCATCTCCTCCGGTCGGGCGAAGAAGAACAGGTCATGTGGTCGCTGGTTGACCACAGAAACCACCAGCGCGGTGCCGGTGCTTCGTCCTGCCCGGCCGATGCGTTGAAGATAGCTCGCTGTGGTCGGCGGGACTGAGCACAGCATCGTGGTCGAGAGGTCGCCGATATCGATACCCATTTCCAGGGTCGAGGTAGCTGTGATGACGTTGGGATCGTCCGCATGGACGCCTCCATTGAACCGCCGTTCCAGATCCTCCCGTTCCTCGGTGGTCAGAAGCCCGGTGTGTTCTCGGGCGAACACTCGGCGCAACGCGCCCTTGCGATACCGTCGCCGGTAATAGGTCTGACGATCGGTGAAGGGCGCCTCGGCATAGTGTCCGCGCCGCGAGCCGTAAGCCAAACTGGATGCCCCCATCCATATTTCGGCCTCGCGCATCGGCCGCAACATGAAGTGACCACTGTGGTCACAGACTAGGGGACGGCCATCGGCCTGAAGCCGCGCAGCATTCGGCGAGATCGCAAAGTAGTCCTTATCACCATCGCGATGCAGCAGTTCCAGGAGACCGGCCTCCACCCCCTCCTTCAGAAAAGCACGGGTCAGGTCCGCGATCGCAGCATCAGACACGCCATGCAGCCGCAGGCTGCCCTGGCCGAGGGCACGTCGCGCCCACACAATATTCCAGGGATCCTGCGTGCCGGTGCGGGTGACCGCCAGCATATGGTCGTGTCGGGGGTTGCTGCCGGTAGCGATCAGCCGCGGCGTGTATCGCCCGTGTGGCGGGTAGACCTCTCGCCCTTCGACAATCTTCTTTCTCGATCGCTTGCCCCACAGCCCGGAGCGGACATATGCGTTGACGAAGGTATGAGCAAAGCCTCCCCGGGTGCGCTGCCGATGCAGAATGCCGAGGATCCACAGCCGCAGCTGGTCGCCGTCGACGCCCTCGAATGCGGTGTCGATGCCAGGCAGTCGCGCCACGAGGCGGCCGGCAATAGCATCGATGACGTCGAGGTTCCACGCGACGCACGAACTGCCGTTCAATTCCAGAGTGCGACCGTGGGTGAGCATCAAGCCGAACTCGCTGATCGCCTCCCATGTCAGGCGCTCGGCGATCTCGCTGCGGAGCGGTTCGGGGATGGGCGTTGCCTTGTCGGCATTCTCGCGAAACGCCAGGTAAGGACCATATTCATGTAGGTCCGGCGGCATCAGGGTCGCCAACGCTTCCAGCGGGACGCCCGGCCGTCCGGGCGCTTCCACCGACCAATAGGCAAGCAGACGGTCGCCGACCTCTGTCAGCGGTACACCAGCGGAGCCGGCATCATCGATGATGCGCTGAAGCGCGGTGCGGAACGTGAAGTGATAGGTCCGCGCCGAGAAAAAGCCCGCCCGGTGGCTGGCGTCCTGCACACTATCGGTAAAGGCTAGCAGCTTTGGATCACTGTTGAGAACCGACCCGAACATTTCGTCGATCGCGACGCTGGAAACCGTCGCCGCCCGGCTGCCAATGAACATCAGGGTGCCCCGCATCTCGCAATGTGGGCACCGAACCTGGCCAACAACCTTGCCGTTGTCCTGCCGGCGAGTTTCGCGGCTAACCTTGACCCGAAAGGTTCTCGCTTCGGTCAACGGACAATTGCCGGGCCCCTCGCGAACCACCAGACTGTCCGGCGCCAAATACCAATGGGTTGTCGGCAGCGGCAGCTGATCGGGTCCCGACGAAACCTCGTCATCGGTTTGCCACGGACTCAGCACGACCATGTTCGGCGATTGCGAAGAACCTTCGAATCCCCAGCCCTGATAAATCCGGCTGGCGTCATCGATCAGCTGAAAGCCATTCACGCCCTTTGCGCGGATCTGATTGTCCATGTCGGAATCCGAGAGAGCTACCCAGACCGACTCGCCGCACTCCGAGCAGTGGGCGACGGGCAGGATCGGACTGCCGACCCGCTTCTCGTCGATCCAGCCGAACTTCGGCGCATCCTGGACGTAGCGTCCGAGCCGGCGTAGCTCCCGCACCCAGATCTGAACATGGGTCGGCACCTTCGGCAGCGCTCGCCCGCTGCGCAGATCGCGTGCCTGGGCCACCAGAGCGAAGAAGGCGCCAACAACCTGGCTGCGGGCTTCATGGTCGCCGACCGCCCTCAGAACGTAGAACCGCGCTGACAGCTCCTCGATCAGCGCGTCCCAGGTCAATACCGGCGTGGCCGTAATCTCGAGCAGCGCCTTGAAGAGTTCTTGACGTCGAAGCCAGTCGCCAACGGCAAGCCCCCAGTATTTTTCCGGCGCCGGCCGTTGAATCTTGCAATCGAGCCAGGGATTGCCGACCAAGAGCGGAAATTCGGGGGCGCCCCAAAGTGGCGCGACCCGTTGGGCAAACGCAGCCGCGGTCTCGTCGTCGCGCGGCGTGCAATCTGCTGCCGACGGAAACGTCTCTGGCGCCTCCGGTTCCGGTACGACCATCGCTGCGATGTCGAGACGGTTGTTATCCTCGTTGACGATCATCGCCGGCGTGAAGGATTCCTGGAACAGGATGCCGGCGAAATCAGCCAGCCGTTGGAGGGGATCCATCTCCTCCTCCTCACGCCCGCCGGCGATGGTGGCGCTGGTACCGACGCAGCAGAGCCCACCTTCCGGCACATCCAGCCGCGCCTTGATGCGACGAACCAGGCAGGCGACGTCGGCGCCCTGCGCCCCGTCATAGGTGTGCAGCTCGTCGAGCACCAGGAAGCGTAAACGGCCGGGCTCATTAAAACGCCAGATGCGCTGATCCTTCGGGCGCAGCAGCAGATAATCCAGCATCTTGTAGTTGGTCAGCAGGATGTCCGGCGGATCTTCCTGCATGGCATCGTGGTCGGTGATGTGAAAGTAAGTATCGCCCTCGGCCCGCATCGCCTTGACCGAGGTTGGGTCTTCCCCGCCGCTCTCGCCGGATCTGCTGCGCCCGGTATAGAGCCCGATCCTGACCAGCGCTTTGCGATCGTTTCCGGCACCGATATGCAATTCTGCTCGCGAAAAAACTTCGTTGGCGAATCGTCCGGCCTGATCGGCAGCCAGCGCGTTCATCGGATAGAGGATGATCGCCTTGACGCCCTTCTCGCTCCGCTTGACCGAGCGCAAGCAGTGGTCGAGTAGCGGGAACAGGAAGCACTCGGTCTTGCCCGAGCCGGTGCCGGTCGTAACGATCGTGCTTTCCGGATCGTGTCCCTTGGAGGAAAGGCGCTGCCACGCCTGCCATTGATGGCGAAATGGATGGAAATCAGGCCGGATATCGAAGTGCTCCGCCGGATCGTAGCTTTCGTGCGCCGGCCGGTACGGCCGGCGCAGTTGCACCCACGGCCCTTTGAACAGTCCGTTTTCGGGATCGTTGATGAAGGCGCTGAGCGCGGTTTCCTCGTCGCAGCGGCGGAAATTGAAAGTCGCCTCCAGGTAATGCCGGATCTGGCGCTTGACGTCCTGGGCGAGGGTGGCGGGGAGCATGGGGCCGGCCTCTCTCAGTGGGCGCCGTAGCGGGCGGCGAAACTTGCCCAAGCGCGACGGTAGTCATCCTCTCGGTCCACTTTGGTGAAGGGCGGATGAAAGGTCTTGGTGACGGTGGCAAGGCCGTTGTCGATTTTCCAGGACACGGTGAGCGGGCCGGAGTCGTCATGAGACTTGCGTGCCTCGCGCAACTCCTTGGCGCCCGGGTCCTTGCGCACAGTGTTGGGCAGATGTCGGCCCTTGGCGTCGTACTCGTCCGCGTTTTCGTACTGCCGCATCACCGGGAACTGCACACGATAGATCGTCAGCAGTTCGTCGAGCGTCAGGTGCAGAGCCTGCGCTACCAGCACGTCGATTTCCAACAGCGCTTGGCGGCGGGCGAAGTCGCTCCTAAACGCGCAGCGGCGCTCCCATCGGACAGGCAGCTCAGTCCACGGCAGCTCTTGCTCTTGCACCAACCGGGGGTCATCGCAAGCCCATCTTTCGGTCCGCTTAGCGTCACGAATATTGCGCTCCCACAGACTAGCGTAGTGGTCAGTCACGCACACGAGCCGAAGCGCGCGAGCCGTCAGCGGGTCCTTGTACCGGCCTTCAACGATGGGAAAATGCTTCAAAAGACCTTCATTGACGTGCCCTTTGCCCATGACTCGAACGACGAAATCAAGTGGTATAGAGAAGGTCACGGCAGAAAATGGGATAAGGAGCTCTTCCTGATCCATGGTGATGGAGATCACCGTGTGAATATGAGTCGTTCCTGGTGGGATAATTGTTCCAAAGACAGTTCTGACATTGCCGACGTGCGCCATTTCTCTGTTGCAATATCGAAAATAGGCGGTCAGTGGTTTCGGGAGCCTGCGCGTATCGCGCGGTACGGCCCCTTGCACCAGTCTAACGTTCTCGAACCTACTGATAAACTCTGGGGACCTTGTTCGAGCCTCGGTTTTCTGAAGCCACTCGATGGCGTCAAGAATTGGACCTTCAGCTACGTCAAAGTGAACGAACTGCCGTGCCGTTGACGCTCCGGGCAATGACCGATCGCATCCAAAATAACGAAGTGGCTCACCGCACAGTTCTTCCCAAAGATCACGTTCAGAATCGGGAACGGGCCAATAACCTGGCAGACTTGGTCGAGGCCACTCGTCGATAGATCTCCGAAACTCAGTTAAGTCACCATCGGCGTTACCTGGACGATAGACGGTACGTGGCAAGAAATCATCCGGCAACGCCGTCAAGTCCAACTCGTCGTAGCTTCCTCGCTTGACAGAGGTCGTTCGCGCCGTTTTGGCCCACGGGTGACCGACACCAACAAGAGGCCCCGACACTACCAAGTCCTCAATTGAGGTCGGTTGGTGCGTCGGCCGCTCCGTCCGAGTGATGATCCCGTCTCTCTGGGAGTTGGATTCATTGAGCATTTGTGTTGGGAAGTACGAGCCATCGATCGATCCAAGGCGGGTCTCGGTACGGCTGACCTTCTCCAAAACCGAAAGAATAGATACTCCGTGGATTTGCGGGAGCTTTGCCCGCGCGGGCTCGCTCCCCTCATCCTCAAAGAGTCGGACGAGTCGGCTAAGCCCCTCTTCTGTCACAGGTATAATTCGATCGACGTGTCCGCCTGTCTCCCACTTTCCCTCGTCGGACTTGATCCCCGGCAAGGGAGTGCCAAGGCGCGCTGAGGTGCGGCAACGCTCCAATGTTACTGGGTCATACAAATTGAAGACGGCGTTGAATCGGATCGCCTGAGGGCGACCTCGATACAAATTTATGCTGAAGTTCATGTGGTGATGCACATCTTGGAACAACGCTAGTTCGTTTTTGAATTGATAGTGCGCGACTAGCCGTCGGTAGTAGGCCTCACGGAATACGCCCCCCTTCGGATCATCGAACACTCCCTCTGGATGAAGCAAACCCGCGATTCCGCTCTCGGCTAGGAGATCCCAGCTCCTTTCAAGAAAGTTCTTGTAGAGATTGGTCCTAATTCCAGTGAGGTGTGGATACAGCGTTCGATCGTTGAGGAAGGCTGAAACTCCTTCACCCTGCTCGAATGCGCAACGATAGATCGCGCGTTTATCAGTTGCTTGCATTTGATTTGGAAGCGCACGGTGATATTCGGCGCTTTTAGCTCCGCGAACGCCAAGCGAAGGGTCCAGTTCGTTCAGCAGGGGTGCGCTGCTCCAATCTACCCGGATCCAAGGCGGATTTCCCACGAGCAGGTCGATACCATGCGGAGCTGGCAAAGCCGCTACTGTAGGCCCCAGCAGCTCCGTAAACACCAGTTCCCAATGATGGAAATGCTGCTTGTCCGCGGCCCGCCGCCCTATGAGTAGACCGGGCATGGCCTCACAAAGTTGCTCGACGTCCGGCAATTCGTCCTGCGCGGCGGCAAACAACGCCTCCAATTCGGCTTCTAAGCCTAAGTGGATGGCGAGCATCGCCCTCGCTTCAGGCGTACCAATCTCAGTGCCGGTGAGGATCTTCAACGCGGCGAGCCACGCAAGCCGGTCAGGGAGATCGCCCGACCGCTCGATCGGCCAGAAATAGAACGCGCACCACGTATCCATGATGAGCTTCAACCGCTGGAACGCCCCCGATCTTCTCTCTAGCGTCCGGCGGATCTCCTCCTGCTGCTCCAGCGTCGGTCCCGCTTTGAACGCTTCATCGCTACCAGCCGGCTCTGGCCACACGGTCGCGGTGCAAGCGGTGCGTTCGAGCGCTTGGGCGCGATCACGCGCATAGCGTTCCCACAATTCGTCGATCGTGCGGCTGATCGCCTTGCCGGCGGCGATCTCCGACTCCGACCATTTCTTCCTGACTTGCTTGCTGTTCCAGTCGTTCCCGACTTTGCATTCGTCGGGCCAGAACTGCTTCATCAGCTTGTCCCGACACGCCGGCACCATGTCCTGTCCCCAGACCAGGAAATGGTAGATCTCGTTGTCCTGGCGCGGCTCACCCGGTTTCAGCGTGCGCGGGGCCGCCGCGCTCTTGCCGAGATGCTCGCCGTCACGCAATTGGTCGCTGGTCCACACCGCGCGGCGCGCGCCGATCAGGCTATTGCCGGCGCGCAGCCGCAGGCCGAACCAAGGCACAGCGCCGACACGGTAGCGGTCTGGCTCCGCGCCCTCGCCTTTACGAATCAGCAACCGGTGCATGCTGCCAAGCCACAAGGACAGGCCACCCAGCTCCACCGCAGTCGGATTGAGATCGACGCCGTAGACGTTGCGCGTAGCGATGAAGTGTTTGGTGCGCCGCAGCTCATCCTCGTAACGCCCAGGCTCGATGATTAGACTGGTCTGTGCCTGCTTCAGGCGTAGATATTCACGGGCGAGCTGGTCGCACATCTCGTTGATGAAAGCGGCCGAGCCCATCGCCGGCTCGCAGATCGTCAGCGAAAGGATGCTGTCGGCATCCTCCGGGTCCAAACCCTTCAACCGTTCGTTCAGGACCTCGCGCACCAACGTGCGGGTCAGTACCTCCGGCGTGTAGTAGGAGGCGGAATTGACTCGATCCATGCCGTTCAAGTGTAGGATGAACCCGCCCCTCGGATAGATCCGCGGGCCGCGGGTACGCCGCTCGACCACGATCTCGCCGGGCACGAAGTCAGCCGCTCGGGTCTCGGGCACAAACCAGGTCTGAACATCCGTTGGAACGTCGTCGTCGAAGATGAGCTTGATACCATCGGTAGAACCGTTCGAGGTGTCTGCGGCGTCCTCATCCCCGTCTTCCGCCTCGTCTTCGTCCGAGTCCGGCTCGGCATCGGTTTCGTCAATCTCGGAATCGATCGCCGCGCCCCGCGCACCAGTCTTATCGAGCGAGCGATGGACCTGGATCAGGTTCTCGCGAGCGAAGAAGCCCGAATAGGACAGCAGGCCTTCATAGACCGCGCCGAGCTGGACGATGCCGAGCTCCGCATAGTTGATTCGTCCGATCGACCTGCCTTTCTCATCGGCGCCGAGGCTCAGCGCGCGGATGACCCGCTGCAATCGGAGGTTCGGCAGATCGGCGCGGTCGAGCAGCGGCGTGGCCGAAGGATCGAACAGGGTCGCCGTCAGGGGGCGGATGATGAAGGCGTCAGTCGTCCCCGCCCTGTTTTCGATCACCTTGCGGCCGACCTGATCGAGACGCAGCTGTTGCGGCTTTGCCGGCGCGCCACCAAACAAGGCTAGTTGCTCCGGCTTTACCGGCACCCAAGGTTCGGCCGCGTCGGCGGTCGCGGGCACGCGAATGGGCTCAAAGCCCTTGTGGATCAGCGAAAACAGCCGCTTCAGGTGGGCGTGGTAATAGGTGCCGTTTTCGGCTCCCACCGGCATCTCGCCAGAATCGGCCAGGTCGCGCAGGGCCTCCAGGCTGTAGCCGAGGCGATAGATATCGTCGTTGATCGGAAGAACACCGAGTTCGCCGCCTCGCGCCTCGGCATAGAGGCAAAACAGAATCCGATAGACGAACACCAGCGCCTCGTGCCGCAGGTGCTCGGCAGTGATGTCCCGCTCGCCATTGGGCAAGGCGGGCTCCGCTTCGGCGAGGCGGGTGTAGGAGAGCTTCTTGGCGCGCCGGCTGTCGACCCAGCCATTGCAGACCTCTTCGATTGCGCGCCGGACGGCTCCCTGCAGCTTGGTCGAAACTCCATGGGTGAACTTGTGACTCTGGCTTTCGAGCGTGTCGTGCAGGACCGTCGCATTTTCGCCGTCAGGGCACAAAGTGTCCTTTGAGAGCAGTGCGGCCATCGCATCAAAGGCGGGGGTCTCCTTGCGTCCAAAGGCGTCGTCGAGATCGAAGCTGACCCAACGGCCTTGCGCAAAAGTATTGCGGTCGAACAGATGGATGGTCGAGCCCGAGAGCAGCATCACCCATCGGGGGCTATCCTCTTCCCGCAGCAAGCGGCCGACGGCTTCGCCCCACGATGCTTCAAGGCTTTGCGTGCCGTCGGGAGCGGTGAGAGCGGGCACCGCCTCTTCGAGAGGATCCTCGGTATTCCAGTCCGACGGAAGCGCAGCCTCTGGCAGGCAGAAAGGCGTCTCCATCACTACCAGCCACGGCTTTCCATAGCGCGAAACCTGCGCCAGAATTGGCAGAAGGGCCTTTTCCGCGGCAAGGAGCAGCTGAGCGGGAGCAGCCTCATAGCCTAGCGAGCGCAGCAGCGTATCATGCCAGCCCGCAAGCTCCGGCTCTTCGGCATTCGACCGGTGCGTCGTGATGTCATGATCCAGTGCCTGAGACTTTGCCTTGAAGTAGGTGTCGCCCAAGGCCTGCAGGCGCCTTGGCACCGACCGCGATCCGAGGTCGCGCCAAGCCTTCAGTGGATCGGCGATATCCTTGGCAAACTGGGCTTCAAGATAGTGGGCGGCATAATATTCGCCGATATTGTTGATCGCAGTGTCGAGCGGCATCAGCGGACCCCCTCGATAGCCAGAATGAGCCGGGTCGTCGGCTGGTCTGCAGCCTCAAAATGCGCAAGTCTCCAGTTCAGGTTGCGGTCCCGAACATATTTTTCGGCTTCTTCGAGCGACTGGCGAGCACGGATGGCCTGCTGGCTGGTCGGGCTCAGATCGGCCAGTTGATCATTGATCCGATCACGGCGCCGGACGAACCAGTTCTTCAGTCTCGATTCCTCTTTTTCCAGCAGCGGTCGTAGCTCGGTCTGACGCTCCTGCTTGCGCGTCTGCATTCGATCCAGGCTCTGATTGACCGCAGCTGCAACAAAGCCCTTGAGCAGCGGCTCTGGCATGGTCCCGCGCCGGCCGGTATCGGCAAGATCATCGAAACGCGCCCTTTCCAGGGCCTCCTTCAACGGCAGCAAGTCAATCCGTCCGCCCTTCGCAATGAACACGGCGTGAGCATCCGCGATGAGCGGTGTGCCGGCTCGGGAACTGACCTGACCGATAAAGCAGAAGCACATTTCGCCGTCGGGCAGATAGGGCGAGGCAATCATAGGCGCCTCGCCGCGCGGCATCAGCATCATCAGCCGTTCGGACAGCCAGCGCATGACGGGATGAAGCTCAGTCAGCAGCAACTCGTCGCTCCATTGGCCCCGCAGCGCCCGCGCCGCGCGGATCGCAGTATCGACCCGGTCTGGATCGGTAGTGAGACGAAGACGCCCGTCCTCAGGCCAGGCTTCCTCGGGGATAGCGGTAGCGCCGAACACAATGTCGCGCCCCGCTTCCGGCGCACCCAGGCGGCGCCTCAGGTCGGACGGCGGGGTGAGCAGGAACTGGCGCAGTGTCTTTTCGATTGGGTGAAAGGACCCATCGCCCGACATCTGGCTCAGCAGCGAGAAGGCTTCCTCGAGGAATCGAACGTTGTCGTAGAGGCGGACCCTCGACGTATCCCCGATTTTCTCTGCCGGCTCTCGTATCGAAACTTCGTCATCATCATCGAAGAGATCAGCCAGCTCCGCCATGGCCTGCTCCGATGCCTGCCGCAGCATGTCCTCGACAGCCGACGACTCCGGGCGATCGGCTTCCGGTGGGTCGAGTATATCCTTGTTACCGCCCAGCAGGCCGTTCTCGGCGACAAATTCCTCCTCACGCTCGGCATCATAGAGCTTCAGTACACTCTCGCCACTGCGCGCGGTTCGATTGATTTCCTCGACCTTCTCGACAAGTCGGCCGAAGATGGCCTGATCGCCCTTCAACTCGCCCACCTCCGTCAGCACCATCAGATAGCGGATTTCCGGCACATGGTGCTGGCCGAATCGATCGATCCGGCCATTGCGCTGAATCAGCGTGATGATCGACCACGGCAGATCATAGTGAATAATGTGCCAACACTGGTGATGCAGATTGACGCCTTCGGACGCCACGTCGGTGGCGATCAGCAGGCGTATCGCCGCGTTGCCAGTCCCGAACGCTTCGATGGTCTTGGCGAGCCAGACGTCCGCCATACCGCCGTGGATCGTGGCCATGACCTGGTCCGGCTGATCTTCGTGCTTGGCGGACCAGGGCAGATCGAAGCTCTCGGCCAACGCCTGGGCGAGCGCCGATTGGGTGACCGTGCTCTCCGTAAACAGCAGCACGCGGGGACTCGCTGCGCCGCCGTCCCAGCCAATTTGGCGCAACTGCTCGATCAGCAACTGATACCTTGTCGATTGCTCGATCGAGACGCCGGTCAGCGCATCCTTAAGGCCATCCAAGGCCGCGATATCGGCCTCGTCACCGCGCCTGCGGCGCAAGCCCGCGAGGCTGTTTTCGACGGTCGACAGACAGGCTTCCGGGCTGGAGAGGAAGCGTTTGTAGAGCCCCCAGCGCAGAATCGCGCTCCGATCACTCTCATCCATGCCGTGGCGAAGCGCCGCGAGCCGCTGGTAGATGGCCTCTTCCATTGGGCTCGCCGATTTCGCCGTTTCGCGCAGAGCAACAACCCGGCGATCCCGGAAATCGTCACCGGCTTCATTGCGTATGTCCTCCTTGAAACGCATCAGGAAGAACGGCTTGATATCATCGGCGGAATATTCCTGAAACTTCGGATCCGGGATCGCCGATGGATCGAGCAGGGAGATCAGCCGGCCGAAGGTCTCGCGTTTGCCGTTATGGGGGGTCGCCGTGGTCAGGAGCATGCTGTCGGCCCGGCGCGACAGCAGCCTGGCGAGCCGGTAGCTGTAGTTCCGTTCCGGATTGGTCGCGCCCGCGACGTTGTGCGCCTCATCGATGACGACGACATCCCAACGCGTATTCTCCAGGAAGTGACGGTAACGGCCAACGTCCTTGAGCGTATCCATCGAGATGATGATGCGATGATAGACCTCGAAAGGGTTTTTCGACGCGGGGATCCGCAGGCGCAAGCGAGCGAGGCCCACCGAGTCGAGTCTGACCAGCGGAATGGCAAAGCGATTCCATAATTCGGCCTGGAACTGGGTCAGCATGGACTTCTTCGCAAGCACCAGGATCCTGTCCGCGCGGCCTCGACGCATCAACTCGGCGAGGATCATCCCGACCTCAATGGTCTTGCCC
Source organism: Bradyrhizobium sp. LTSP849 (assembly GCF_000938255.1). GTDB lineage: Bacteria > Pseudomonadota > Alphaproteobacteria > Rhizobiales > Xanthobacteraceae > Bradyrhizobium. The sequence continues at coordinate 56,873 of NZ_JYMR01000054.1, forward strand.
AAGCCAACAGCATCGGCAAGCAACAGGCGTGGCCGCATCTGCTGCAGCGCCTTCTCGACCGCCTTCACCTGGAAGGGCAGCGGCCGAAACGCGCCGATGCCATTGACGTCAGGATGAGCCGCCGTCAGAGGCATCTGCCGTAGCTGGGCCTCAAGGAATAACTTGGCTCGCTGGAAGCCGTGACTGCTGTCCCTGACCAGCCTTGTGTCACGCGGGTCGATGGGCGTGACGTCGTCAAGGTCGGTGACGAAGGCGGCCTCATGGCCACGGACCATCTCATCCGCGCCGGTGCAAAACGCAATCTGGGAGCCGGTGGTGAAATCGACGCTATGTACCCTGGTAACAAGCCATTCCGCATCGCGGCAAAGAACGCGCATACCGGGGGTCAGTGGCGGGGCGGCGGATGACATCGGCTTCGATCAGTTCGAGGCCGGTGGACGCATGTCCAAGTCGGCATTTGGGTGGTTCCGCTTTTGAGGATGACGTTCTCGGATTGTCATGTCCACCTTATCGTCCAAGAACTGGACGGCTTTGCTGAGCGCCGCTGCCTCAAGTATTGCGCCTCACGCCACCTGATAAATGGGTGAAGTGCTGCACGCCCGACAACAGCATCAATTGCACGTCGATTGCAATGTGGAAAGGCGCCCGAAAAGGTTGTGCACATTGCCCGCGGGGGAGCATGATGAGACAGGGCTTTCAATCCCTAAGCTTCGGTTGACGTTTGAGGTAAATGCTCATGGAAACGCAAGTCCGCACCCCCCAAATGGTCTTTATGCAACCCCAGCGATTTGTCGTTCCTCTGTTTCAGCGCCCGTATGTTTGGAACGAAGAAAATCAATGGGAGCCGCTTTGGAACGACGTTGCGCGGATTGCGGAGAGAGTGCTGAAGCAGCCGACCGGAAAGCATCACCCCCATTTTCTTGGCGCTGTTGTCTTGCAGCAAATGCAGAAGCAAACAGGCCAGATGCAGGAGCGGACCGTAATCGATGGTCAGCAACGATTGACCACGTTGCAATTACTTCTTGACGCGCTTCATGCGGAATTGATGGTTGTTCAGGCATTGCAACCGGCGTTGAGGCTGGAGCCGCTGGTAAAGAATGCTGAGCCGTTTTGCTCAAAGCACGAAGATCGGTTTAAGGTCTGGCCGACAAATCGTGGATTGAACCGCTCCGGGTTTGCCGGAGGCTCCAACTCCTGAGAGGATGGAGCCATGACAAGCAAGACGACGAACAAGTTTTCACCTGAGGTCCGGGCCCGAGCGGTTCGGATGGTTCTGGATCACGCCAGCGAGCATCCGTCGCGCTGGGCGGCGGTGACCTCTATTGCGACCAAGATCGGCTGCACGCCGCAGACGCTGCATGACTGGGTCAAGAAGGCGGAGATCGACAGTGGGCAGCGGGCCGGCGTTCCGACCGATATGGCCGAGAAGCTGAAGGCGCTCGAACGTGAGAACCGCGAGCTTCGGCAAGCCAACGAGATCCTGCGCAAGGCAAGCGCTTATTTTGCGACGGCGGAGCTCGACCGCCGGTCCAAGCCATGATCGCCTTCATCGACGATCATCGTGGGGCGCATGGGGTCGAGCCGATCTGCAAGGTTCTGCCGATCGCCCCCTCGACCTACCACGCTCATGTGGCCAAGCGGCGCGATCCCGTCAAACTGTCGGCGCGCGCCAGGCAGGATGTCAGGCTGAAGATCGAGGTTCGGCGCGTGTTCGATGAGAACTTCTCCGTCTACGGCGTGCGCAAGGTCTGGCGGCAGCTCAAGCGCGAAGGCTTCGATGTTGCACGGTGTCGCGACTGATGCGGGACATGGGTTTGCAAGGGGTTATTCGCGGCAAACCGGTCAAGACCACGATCAGCGACAAAGCCGCGCCATGCCCGCTGGATCACGTCAACCGCCAGTTCAAGGCGCCAAGGCCGAACGTCCTTTGGCTCTCCGACTTCACCTATGTCGCGACCTGGACCGGCTTTGTCTACGTCGCCTTTGTGATCGACGCCTATGCCCGCAGGAACTGGCGAGCCTCGCGCACGGCGCATGCCGGCTTCGTGCTCGATGCGCTGGAGCAGGCACTGCATGATCGACGGCCGGTCCATCGCGGCGGGCTCGTGCACCACAGCGACAGGGGCAGCCAATATGTCTCTATCAAATACACCGAGCGCCTGGCTGAAGCAGGCGTGGAGCCTTCTGTCGGCAGCGTCGGAGATTCCTATGACAATGCTCTCGCCGAAACCATCAACGGCCTCTACAAGGCTGAGGTGATCCACCGGCGCGGGCCATGGCGTAGCTTCGAGGCCGTCGAGTTCGCGACGCTGGAATGGGTCGACTGGTTCAACAACCGACGGCTCCTCGAGCCCATCGGCAACATCCCGCCAGCCGAAGCCGAGCAACGCTACTACGCCATGCTGGAACAACCCGCCATGGCGGCATAACTTAAACCAAATGGCCTCCGGCAAACCCGGAGCGGTTCAAACCCTACAGACAATCGTGACAACATGATCCTCGACGACGCGCTCCTATTGGTCCGTGACGACGTCACCAAGATACTTTTAGCGGCACCCGTTCTATTGGGACTGGCTAGCCCCCCGGACGTTAAGGGTGTTTATATGCTCTTGGAGGGCGACGAAGTTATGTATGTCGGCGAAGCGAAAGGAAAAAAGGGGCTCCGAGATAGGCTTCTGAGCAAACACCTTTCTGGAGACGATGGTCACGCTATTCAGCGAGCCTACCTTGTGAAATTTCCTGACCGTCAGTTGAGGCGTGAGCACATGAAGAAAACCGTTCATGTTCGGTGGCTACAAATAGATGAACCGGCACGTGTGTCCGCCGTAGAGCGTGTTCTCATTTGGTTATACGATCCACCTTGGAACAGAAAATAGCGTATCGGCGTGATTTCGCCGCCGTTTGGTATTCGTTTCTCCTTCATCATAGGCAGCGCCGTTGCGCGACAAAGCCTCTGAATTGCTGGTCTCCCGAGGTCGAATGACTTTGGCCTCCGCCGGTCAGACCTTAATAACTTCTTAACGACCGTTTTTGTCCCCTGGGTGTTTCTCAACCCCTCTTCGGGCGCGCGAAGACCGGGGGCCTGTCCATCC
>NZ_JYMR01000054.1:60014-142779 GCF_000938255.1 Bradyrhizobium sp. LTSP849
GGGGGGGGGTAAAATGCGCCCAACCTAGACGCGTTGCCCAACGCGGCTATGGCACCCGGCCGATCCTGGTCGCGTCAGCCAAAACAGCGAGGCGAGCCATGAAACGCGACCTCTACGCCGAGGTATCGGCGCGCATTATTGCAGAACTAGAAGCCGGCGTGGCGCCCTGGGTTAAACCCTGGTCGGCAATCCCCGGCGCGAATACCCGTGCAACGCCGTGAGCAATCGCCCCTACTCCGGATGCAACGTCATTCTGTTATGGCTGGCGCAGGCGGCCGGCTATCGCACGCCGCGCTTTCTAACATTCAAGCAAGCCTTGGAGTTAGGCGGCAACGTGCGCAAGGGTGAGCGCGGCACGAAGGTTTTTTCGTGAAGCAACTGCAGGTTCACGACAATGGCGTGGACGAGCTCTTCAAGGCGCCTAGTCCCGATGATGCTGGAATATACGTTTTTCAACGTCGACCAATGCGAGAACCTTCCGGATAGCATCAACACAGGCAAACCGATGCGCGTTCGCAATCCCGACGAGCGCGAATGAGTGGATCGCCCGCATGCACTCTTTGCGGGCCAACCAGCAAGCTTCCGTGACAAAGCCGTCCGATTCAGAACTGACTAGCTTTTGTTAGAAACCTTATCAGTCTAAGAACTGACTCCGTTTACGCCCAAAACTTGTCCGTTACCGAGTGGCTCAATTTGTTAAATTACGGCGCCGTGACCCGGCGGCTATGCCCAACATCTCAAGAAGCCCCGGCTCAAGCCGGCTCCTGCAAGCAGCGCTTGAGAAGGGGTATCTTCAGCGCGCCGACTTTGAAGTGCCTCGCCGTCCGGAAGCGGCGCCATGACGTGCCAGCTCGATTTGATACCCGTGCTGCGCAATCACGTTGCCCACGGCAATATTCATTTGCTTCCGCAAGGCGCGCTCGCATCCCTTCAGTTGTGCAAAGCCGTCATCGAAAAACTCTATCCTGCGCCCCCCATAACCGCCTTAGGGCAAGCACGACGACAGCCGCGCGCTCGCTCTTGATGGGTGTGGCGAAGTCAGCCCGCCTCGCGGCCTAAGGCACCATTTGATTGCAGGCGCTTGACGATCGCCTCGGCGGTCTGAGCCGGCGTCCATGCCGAGACATCGATGTAACCATCGATACTGAACAGTCCGGGCACGTGCGCCTGATCAAGGCGCAGGAGCATCACCGTTGCATCGCGGCGTTGCTTGAGGATGTCCCGGATCGCTCGCCATTCGAGGCCGCACCATTCTTTCTCGTTGTAGTCACCGCACAGGAATACGACGACCAGGTCCGAGTTCTCGTGATAAATGAGCTGCAACAGCACATCCAAATTGGGCCGCGCCAGCTCCGCGACATAATCATTGTCATAGAATACAGCATCGTTTCCGAGCTCGCCCTTGAGGTGCTCGGCGATCGCGCAGACGAACGGGCGGTGTTCGCCAGGAAAGGAAAGCGCAACTCTGAAGCGCTTTGTATCGATCGCCTGCGGCGCCGGTGCCTTGCGTTTCGCCTTGGCAAGCATCGCATCGATCGCAGAGAGAGAGGCCGCGTAAGGATCAACGCCAATCTTGGCTTCCATGAGGTAGCGAGGATGCGTTCGCCCGAGGTGATGCAGGAGATGATTGAGCCAAATCGCCAAACGGTTCGCATTGCTGCAAGAGATCGGCTTGCCCGTCGTTGACGGAGGAAGGTTCGATGTGAAATCGGCGATGGCTTGGGTCTTGATCCGCTCGCATTCCTTCTCGGAAAAGAGGTTGGCAGCGCGCTGCGCCATGCGAATGAAGTGGGCCGTCGGTTCGCCTTCCAGTAACCCGTAACAGGAGAACTGGCAGCCCCTTAAACCGGCCATGGCGAAGTTGCTGGTTTGCATATTGTTGTACAGTCGCATGACTGCATTGTCGGAGTCGTCGAGCTGGCCGTAGTACTGCCAGAGCATGATCTGGTGATTGGGCTTTCTGAACAGGCGATCGGTCGGAATTTTTTCTTGGGAGAAATACAGGATGGATAGCGAGAGATCCGGGAACTTCCCGGCCTCCTCCTCGAAGGCCTTTTGCAGCCGTATCAGTTCTGGTCGTTTATCTGGTGCCGGCATGAGAAGAGGGATGCGATAAAAAGGGGATCAGGTTTTCAAAAGGCAGCTTGGGACATAGCTGGGGTCTTGATACTCGAATAGCTGAACTTGCCCCATCGATGTAAGTTGCTGACCGAGGAATACCGAGAGCGCAAACGGCCCATAGAAAAAAAGCCTCGTCATGCGGAGTTGGCGTGCCTTCAGGAGCTTGCCGAATTCCTCCCGAACCGCCATGGCCATCGCCACGGCGTCGCCATCGCCGCCGATCGATTGCGCGCCCTGGCTTGGCGGCGCCATGAAGACGTAAGCTTGGGGTGCCGGCCCGGTGGACTCGATGTACCGCATGACATCTACGCGGCCATCGCCACGAATGTTCAGGCCAAGCACGAGGTCGGTGCCGTTTGGGTCGGCCTCCGCGATTTCCGTCTGCAAGGTGTAGCCGGGTGTCGGCGTCGCATCCGAGCGCCAAAACTCTTTTGCGGGCGGCTGTGGAATTTCGAACGTCCAACTGCCTACGGCCGGAAACGTTGCGCCGAGGGCAACGCCGGTTGAGAGGGCGCATTTTCCGCGCAGCCGGATCGTACGTACCGCGCCCGCCGCCATGATCTGCTTCCGCAAGGTATCGAGTTGCGGAACAAGATCGTTGGTCCAGGCATCGGCTGAAGGCGCCTTCCGCGCGGCCCGGTCAAAGAGCGGCGTCCAGTCCAGCTCGTAATCCGCCGGTGGCGTGAAGGCTTCCCTTGTCCAGTTATGAACCCAAAGCGTCACACTGGCTTCTGCCGACAAGTCCGCGAGAACAGCAGAGCGCAACAGCGCTTCGATCGAGGATTTGTCCAGCACCACGCCTTTGCTGGCGCCGACCTTGTTCATAAGGGCCGCGTAAGCGGGCTGGACCATCGCTCGAATCTTGCTCGCAAAATCGGGATGGCTGAGCATTCTCGCTATGAAGATATCAAGCGCTCGCTCATCATGCGCCAGATCACCGTATCCAATGTCAATAAAGACCTTCTCATGGATGAAGGCGATTTGTTCGTCGCTCAGGCCGACGGCCCGCATCCGCTGGTCGACATCGTGTTGTGTCTGCGCGAGCGCGGGAACCGCGTCGTCATAAAAGGGCTTGGCGTTACGAAAGCGCGCGAGGCCCGTTTCAACCGGCCGCATCTGCTGCGAAAGGCTTGGGCATGCCAGCCGGAACTCCTGGTAGGTGCCCGGCATGTCGGCATCGTATCTGCGAAACGCCTCGATCACGTCCTTGAATTCGGCGGGCGTGACGTCGTGGTCCTTGGTCTGGATGTGTTTCCGGCGCGACTTGCCTTCATCGACATAGCGGATGTCGATATCGCCGGTGCCTTCCGTAAAGATTTGATGGAACGAGCCATCTTGCAACCAGATCGGAAGATGGCACACCGTGTAGCGCGTTTGAAAATCAAAGCCCTTACCAGCATTCAAGCCGCCCATCGCGTCCGGCGACAGAAGGGATCCGGTGGTGTCGGGCGGTCCAGAGGGAGTTTTAGCCATTCCTTTCTCCTACGCCCCGAAGGTCGAGCCGAAAAGCTTTCGCCATAGCTTGCGGCTTTCGGCTTCATCGGTTGCTTCAAGCGCTTGGCGCGCGGTCGTAGCCGCCGCTTTCACCTGGTCGAGGAACGCATCAAACTCGGCGCTGTCCCAGCGCTTGGCAACATTGACGGTCCCTAAACCCGGGTCGGCAATGAATGGCACGGTGCCCAAGCCACGATAGAACCCGTAGGTCGAGTTGATCCCTTCGAGCACATTCACGACGGCCCGCGCGTGCGACGTCGGAAGCCCGATCGTCTGGTGGACGAGCGTTTCCAGGATGTAGGATTTCGGCTTCGATTTCTCGGTGGGAAGCCGGTCGCGCCAGGATTTGATCAGCTTGACGGTTTGCACGTAGTAACCGCCCGTATCCTTGTTCTTCTCGCTTGCGGCGCTGATCTGTCCCTTGGGATGCGACTGCACCCATTGCTTGGCGTCGCGATCCGGAATCCAGAGCGGACCGTCCTCGTAAACGGGCGTGCCGGGCACGATGTCAAGCCACACGCCCTTGGCACTAATGCCAATCGAGCGGCCTTGCGGTCGCGTCTCGCTGTAATATTTGTCGAGTACGCCCTGAAGCCAGGTGAGAACAACCTCGGGCTCGGAGCCGTCGGCATAAATATCCAGATCGAGGATGCACACCACATCGACGTCTTCGATGTTGTGGATGGCGGTATGCCGCCGATAGGAGCCCGTCAGGAATGTTTCCTCGTGAGCGTCCTTGGTTTCTTCGTCCGTCTTGAGTTCATCACGAACTTTCTCATGCGCTTTCTTGGCTGTCTTTACAGCATCGTCATCAGGCTCGCAGGAGCTGATACAGCGCGCGAAATCGGCAGAAAGCTCCACGCGTCACTCCTTTTCCGGAAGCGCAGGAAGCTGTGTTGAATCGAGGCCGTACGCCGCGGCAAGGCCGGAAAGGAAATCGCCGCAAACGGGACATTGCTCGTCGCGTTCAAAGTAGATGCCATACCAGCGATTAATCGTCATTTCATCGCGGCTCTCGCTCAAGGGAGGCATGTCGGCATACTGCGTGCCGGGTTCGGGCCGGTTGAGCCAGAGATACCACGGCGCATCGAAGTCGCGCTTGAGCACGTTGAGCGTGGAGGATTTGTCGGCAAGAAGTTCGAGCATGGCGAGCTTGGCGAGCTGCGTCGCAATGGGGAGCACATCCAGGGAAAGCCCTGGCTCCACGGCGACGGGGCGATCCGAATAGGCGATCGCGTCGGCATCATCCTGTGAAGATACCTCAACGTCGGACGCTTCGTCCGGCAAGGAAGAGACAAAGCATTGCTGGCACGGGGACTGCTTCGGGCGGACGCGAAGGATTTGCCCGCCATAGGCCCGGCGGAAGGCACCGCCATAGACGGCCGGCTTGTCGGCCGACACGCAAAGCTCGTTGATGAGCAACTTGCTCTGCCGGTTGTCGGTGCCACAAATGACGAGGTCGGAGGCTTGCACAAGCCCGGCGAGCACGTCGCGGTTCTCGAAACCGACGTCCATCACATGCACCTCGACCTGCGCGCCGGGATTCTTTTCAAGGATGAGATTACGCGTAACGTTCACTTTCGTCCGGCCCACTTGCGAGATTCCGCCCGGGTGCCGCACCACATTGCCAACCGACAGGCGGTCGCGATCCACGAGGATAAAGTGACCAACGCCGGATTTGGCGAGCTCTACCGCGACAAGGGCGCCGCCCGTTCCAAGCCCGATACACAGGACGGTTCGGTCTTTGAGAACAGTCGTTTCCAGTATGCCGGCGCGGCGAAGGTCGAGTTGCGGCTCAATATCGGCGAACACGACGTCGCGCGGGTTGGCCGCGGGCCCGGCGGGCTCAATCAGCTCGCCCCGGTACGCGATGTTGTCTGGCGATACGAAAACATCGGAGCGATGCGTTGGCTTGTCCGTGGGAACGATGGAAATCACGATTCCTTCGGAGGCCTGCCCTTGCTGCTGGCCGAGGACGAGCGTCGCTGCCGCATGGGTGCCGCTGCCTTGAATGCACAATTCCAACTGCGTGAGCGCGTCGCCGTCGTCCCATGAGCTGAAGCCGACGGGAAGAGAGCCGGCTTTGGTCAACGAGGACCACTTGTCGCGCAACCATCCCGAAGAAAGCGTGACGACGCCGAACATGTCGGCATCGTCAGCGGTGATATTGAGCGCCTGCGGGGTAGGCACGCCCTCGGAAACCGCGACGATCGTGCGCTTCGTCTTGTCGTAGACGAGCTTTGACTTGCCGGGTTTCCGCTGCGCGATGGCCTGCATCGCATCGCGGATCATCGAGCGTTGGTCGCTCATGCGGCCTCCTGCATGGTACGGACGAAGTCGGCGAGATCGCGCCCGGTGGCGAGGTGCTGCTCGTAGGCTTCGAGCCACAGCATCGCCTTGAGAAATACTTTCTGCAACACGATGCCTGCATGCCAGCGATCGGCGCGCCAATGGCAAATCTGAACCCAGCCCAACGTGTTGGGCTCAAGGGTGTGCATGGCGTGCGAGACGCCGAGCCGGGAAATGGCCACACCATTGAAATTCAGCAAGGGGTTAGGGTCGGTAATATAGAGTGACGGCCGTTGCGTCGGATAACTCGGCGGGATCATGCAGAAAACATGATAGTTTCTGCCCACGCTGGTCGTCGCTGTACCACCAGCGCTGTACGTATCATCCGCCGGGTGGTGAAAAACACCGAACTGCGTGAAGCCCTCATTCTGGAGAATTTGATTTTCAAGCGCCAAGCGCTGCCGCTGTGCCATTGTCCACGTCACGCAATACCTCTTTGGCCCTTTGCCGCACGATATACCTGCACGATTCCATTGATGTCGGGGACCACGAGCCCTACCGGTGCTTCGATTTGCTCTGCGCTGCCCGTCGCCCGATCGAGGCGATGAACCTCAAGCACATCCATCGGCCATTTTTGATCGATGGCGAACGCGAGGTGATGCGGCTCCTTCAATTGGGCGACCAGAATTTTTCCGAACGCCGTCGGATGCTGCTCAATGGGGGCGCCGCTCTCCCGCTCCAGGGCTTCGGCGAGATGCGTGATGGCGCGCTCGCGCGTCGCCGCGTCAACCGCAGGCGCGCTACCGAGGACAGGCGGCTCACCCGCATCGCCAATGCGAACACGATCCAGCGCAACGGGTTCCCATTCCTTGAGCGACTGCTCCGGAAACAAGCCGCGCGCGATCAACGCTTGCCGGACCGGGCTGCACCCGGCGTGCACCGTGACGCTCATCGCGACCGGCTCTTCCTCCGTGCCGAGGTCGTAGAACCATGGGTGAATGCGCACCGTGGGCATCTGGCGAGATCCTTCCGTTGTGACGATGATCTCCACCATCCCCGGGAAGGCGTTACGTTTGCCGAGCTGACGGATGCGCCTTCGATCGCCCGAACTCGGCTCCGAGAGGCCGAGCCGGTGATGGGAATGCCAATCGCCGAAATAACGAAGCGCCCAATCCGCCGCGAGCGGTTCGCTCAGTTGCCTGAGATAATCGACGTCCAGGCGGAAATGGGCGTTGTCGCGCTGTGCGTTCGGCCCTGCCTTCGTTGCGAGGAATACCGTTGGATTGTCCGGCCAGCGCCCAAAGAGATCGCCTCCCGTCTCGACGGTCCACGCTGCCGCTTCGGCGGCGATCGCGCGCAGCTCCGACTCCCAAATCACGAGTGGCTTGCTGGCCGCCGGACGGGCGGGAGGCGTTGCGGGCGCGCGGTCTACCCGCGGCGCTGGCGCGGACGGCGCCAGTGCCTTGGACCTGCGTCGGCCAAGAAAGCTGGTAATCCGCTTGATTACCATTCCGCCTCACCCAATCACTCAAAGACCCAACTCAACTACGAATCGGGAATACACCATTCTGCACCATGCAGCTGTCAAGAACAATGAGTGAACAAGACTTTTCCCCGTAAATCAAGATCGGCTATAACCAGCTGGCGAACCTATATTTTCTAGTGCCGGGTGGGCTGGCGGCTATGAGAATATGGCCCGTGGGGCAGCGCAGCGGCGAGGCCCGCGAGGAGGATCTTGGTGAAGCAGCTTACCGGACTTTTTCTCGGCGCCGGCGCCTCTTACGAAGCGGGATTGCCGCTCGTTTGGGAACTGACGAAAGAACTCAAGGAATGGCTGACACCTGACAAGCTGCGCGAGTTCAACAGAGGATGGCGGATTCAGGGAGGCGGCTATCCCGACGAGGTGATCGAGGACATGATTGTCTGCCTTGGGCGGCCGGAGATGCACTATGAAACGATCCTTGGCTATCTTGAAACGCAATGGCGCCGTCACCGCGCCCATGCGCTCGCGTATCACGGGCTCTATGTGTGGTCGGTCGAAATGGTCTACCACATGCTTTACCTCCGGCATGTCAACAACGAAGCGTTCCTTGCGCGGCAGCTTTCCGCCTATGACGGGCTGCGCGTGCTGGCTGATGAGAATACGCCCTTATGGATTTTCTCGCTTAATCACGACGTGATCATCGAGGCCATCGCGGCCCGCCTTTCAATTCCGCTTCACAGCGGGTTCAGCCCGGAGCGGAAAACCTTCGTCCGTCGTGATCGTACGGGAAAGCCGATCGGTGAGATTCAGGCGGAAGTGCTCACGCAGCAGGAGCATGAACACGGCGCCATGCGTTTTGCGAACCCGGCGGTGCCTGGAATCTACCTCCTCAAGATTCACGGCGCGCTGGACATTTTCACGTTTAACGACGGCAAGGACCTGCTGAAGCTCTTACCGAACGCGCCTGGACAGCAAGGCGTGATTGACGTGCTGCGCGCCGTCAACGAAGGCCTGTTCTATGAGATTCCGGACCATCCCGGCGCGGCGAAGGCGGCAAACGAGATCTGCTATCCGGATGAACAGGGCGTGATGCAGTTTCTGCGGCGAACGTTACTTGCGGGTGCCTACAAGTTCGATGCCCGAAGCCAACAGGTCCTTCCCAAAAGCATGCTGAGGCATTTTCAGCAGAACCTCAATTTCGTCACCACGCTCGTGTGCATCGGCTACGGCTTTGGCGATCTGCATATCAATCTCGTCATCCGCGAATGGCTCGAATTCCACCCTGACCGGCGCCTCGAGATCGTGAGTCCCGATGCCCGTGACGCGCCAGCCTTTCTTTTGCATCTCGTGTCACAAGTACAGATCACGGCTGCCGCGGCCACCGATTGGCTCGACAACCGTGCCGGCATCGTTCGTACTTCCCGCGAGCGTCTGGAGCGGCGCATCGGTGAAAATCTCCGCAAGCTCGGCAAAGAAAGGGGCGCGGAAGGATTGAACGCCTTTATTCGCCTTCACCGCGACCAGGCCGCGAAGGGCTTGGCCGAAAAACTTCGATCACTCCCCGTCATCGATGGACAGCCGGATGTCGCGGCGCTTGGAGATCCGGCCTTGGTTGGCAAGCAATGGGCTGCGGAATTGCATCTGACACCAGAAGATCAACTGCATCAACTTCTCCAGTATTTAGAAGCCATGCGGACCGGCGGGCAACCGCCAAGCGGCCTTGGATCGGCCTAACGAAAATTACGGGGGGAAGCGGTGGGTACAAAGGAAGACGACGAGGAGCGGCAGGAGCGCGCCTATCGCCTCATAGGCGAAATCGTCGACGGCATCGTCGCCCAGACCTGTGCAAGGCACTACCTGGCGCCGACGCAAGAGCACCAGTTCACGAGCAAGATTACGGCGCTCATCGAACGCGAGCTCCACGACATGGAAGTGCAGGGAATGCACGTCAAGGTTCACGCACAGGATTTCCCGGACAAAGGCAAAGGGAGCTGGGAGAAAAAATCGGGCGCGGACGTCTATATTTCACTCGTCGTGGATGCTCCCGACTATCACGTCAATAAGGGAATGATTGTTCAGTCGAAGTGGGATGACTCGAAAGATCGCAAAGGCCTCGCCGCGCAAGTAAGCGACATGAAAGACCGCACGAATTCTTCCTATGTTTGGGCTTATGGGCCTTCAAGCATCACGGTCGTTCCCGCAGACGATGTGGCAGAGGGCAAGCTCGACTTTTCCAGCGCGATGACGGTAGGCCAGCTCGTCTCCGAAGGCCTTCGCTGCCACGAGGGCGATCCCAGCTTGGGTCGTGATTTGAGCATGCCGATCCCGCAATCGCTCACGGCGATGATGTCAAAGTTGGCCCTAAAGCATGCGCTCGGCATCACGCTCACGGAAGGGCCGGACTGAATGTTGCGAGAAGCGCAGATCTTGGCGATGACGACGCAACGCGCGGCGGCGGCCAAGGACGCGGTCATCCGAGGATGCCGCAAGCTGCTCAAGCGAGATCTGATACTTCTCGCCATTGGCGCGCACGAGCAGGCAATCTGTCATCGCCTCGCCGTGTACCTTGAGCCGTTTTCTGACCTGAATGTCGATTGCGAGTACAATCGGCAACGCGTGCATCCGAAGTCGATACGCGATGGCAAAATAAAGCCCGACATCCTTATGGTCGCCGGGGCTGTTCGCTAGAATCTTGTCGGGCACCTTGCAGCAGCCGTACTACCAAAGGAGCTTGGCCCACTTTTCGTCACCCTGCAGCGCCTGCAGAAGCCCGACGATGATGGTGGCATCGAGGGCTTACTTGTCTTCACCTACCGCTTTGCGGATCTTATCGGCGATTGCTGCTGGCAACTGGTCGGTGCCATCCAGCAATGCTCGGACCCGAGCGCCCAAGATTATCGAACCTCTAGGACAACCTGCTGCATTTCAAGATTGACCAGCTTGAACGGCACACCGACCGGGCGACCGTCAGGCCGCTTCGCCGCTGATAGACCGCTGTTCTTTGCCACACCCCATTATGCACACAGCCAACCGAAGGTTGGCAACTTAGAAGAACGACCCAAAGTTCTGCGTCAATGTTCGCCAGAGGATCTGGCACACTCTCCAGAATACGCCCGCTGACGGGATGAGAAAGCAGACGAAGCCGATCGAATAGAGAATGGCGGTTAGGACACGCGAAATGGGGTGAAGCTCGTCCAGGTATCGGTAGTAGAGATGCAGATAGCCAAGATACATCTGGCGCTTCTGTGCCTCCGTCTCGGACTGCCCATCCGGGTTTGTCTTCTTATAGCGCTCCCTGATTTCCCAGTACTCTTTGAAAAACTTGTCGTTGTTGTGCGTGAAGGCTTTCTCGATATCGACCATGGGAAAATCGCCGCTTACGTCCTTCACCGCGGAAACATATGCGTTGGCGGAGCCGTAGTATTTGACGGCATTCGGGCAGCGCCAGGAATAAATGGTCACTGCAGCGGCGATGGCGCAGAGACCGAAATAGATCAGCAGCAGCCTGGGCGAAACAGCCACGTCGTTCGGAGAGCCACCCAGCTCACGGATGACATGAAGATAGTCTGAGATCTTGGCATTGAAGATGATCAGGTAGCCGATCAACGGGATAAGCACCGTCATACGGGCGGCTGGAGAGCTACTGACCGCCCAGAACCGCGACCAGACCACCTGTCGGAGATGAAGCAAGGAGATGCGATCCATCATCCCAAACCATTTCCGAAAGCTATCAGGCTTCATCTGTCACTTCTCGTCGTAAGGCTCACCCGAGTCTTCCCTCAGCGAGCGGTAGTACTCTTCGGCTTCGCCATCGAGAAAATTGTCATCAATTACCTCGGGCTCTTTGATCTCGATGCCATTCTCGTAATATTCCTCAAGCGTCAGCATGGCCTTGCCGACGTCACTGAGCGTCACGTTGATCTTGTGCTCTTCAACCTCCTCGGCTCCGGATCGCTCCGGCTCTTCGTCGAAGTATTCATATGAAAGCCACGGCCAGACGTCCGCCATGTATTCGTCCAGGCTATGTGTCGGTATCCATTGCGAGACGATGTAGTCGGGGTCACCGTTATCAATCTGGTCTGAGTCGAAATAGATTTTGCAATCTCTGAAGCTCAGGCTTTTGTTGACCCACTCCTCAATGACGAAATAGATCTCGAACTTGTCGGCGAACTTACGGATCATAGGTAGGTCGAGGGTGAGCCGGAGCTTACGGAACGCCGACGCGTCCGAGACACCCCGCGCCAGAGCTTCCGCGGCCGATGCATTCAAGATCTGGTAGGGCGGTATATCGATAGACCATTTGCCGCCTTTGCCGTATCGGATGGCGCTGGTGTCCACGCGCTGCCAGAGCGTCAGATCGGTTTCGGGATCGTGGAGGATGATGGCCACAGGCAGTGAGTGGCCGCGCCAGTAACGTAGGTGGCGCTCTTCCCCATAGTAGACATAGTTGTCGCCGCGCTTCCGGAAGAACGATTTTCCGCTCTTGATCTGCAACGCCAACAGCCGTCCCGTTGGCTCCTTTTCGGTCGCGATTTCCACCTGGGCATCAATTCCGTAGTCCACCACGGTCTGCTCGCGGAATATCCATCCCAGCTCCTTCGTGAATATCTGCCCGACGGCGTTTACGCCTTCTCGATCCGTTTGCTTCATGCCTTAATCTCGATGACCTGAGCTGTTTATAGCGTGGTGACAGCAACTTACAATTGCGCCATCATGCGCGCCGCGAAGACTTTCAAACCGATGGCGGGCCGATGTCCAAGGTGTCCAAGCTCAGGGATTTGACGACCAAGGCTGCCTCCGCCGACCATCAAGAAGCGTTCGACGAACAGACTGCTGACGATGCCGATGACCGAAGCTTCTGCTTGCTTTTATCGGCGATGCTTGAGAACTCACTCGACCAGGCCAATGACCACTGGATTGGCGAGCAGACTGAAGACGTACGCAAAGCGCTGTACGACCAAGACGGCCTATTGGCCACGTTCGCTCGCAAAATTACCTTCGTCACCGTCATTGGTATCGCCGGACCTGTCGCGCGGGAAAATCTCCGCCTGCTGCGCCACGTCCGCAATGCTTTCGCCCATGCGAAACTCCCAATCACTTTCGACACGCCAGAGGTTGCTACTGTCTGTGCCGATCTGGTCCGTATCAATATCTTCGACCCGCCAGAAGAACCGGATCAAATGCCCGGCCTGACGCCGCGCAAGAGATTCCAGGTTGTTACAAACGAAACCATGATGCGGCTACTCAGCTCGACTGGCTTCAAAGTCCTGTTTTGGGACGACGACGGAGTTGAGAAGACCATCATAGGCGGTGCTCTTCCCTAGCCGTTCGTCATCTCCCAAGATGAGGCAGCGCATATCGTACAAGAAGGCCGCCGAGCACAGTCCCAATGCTAACCAGCCAGCCCCACAGAAAGGGTCTACGACCAGAAGCTTTGTTTGCCAGCCTGAGTTGGATGAAACCGCCCCAGTATTTGCCGTAGTGCTTTTTGAACTCGCCAGTCTGCTTGGCGATCTCGACCAAATCCGAATCGGACAACTCGACCTCCTCTATCCATCCGTTCCGTCGGGACTACCTTCCGCGGCGTTAAGTGAGCAACGCACCCGCTCAAACCGCAACGCACCGGCCTAATCGCCAAACAGTTGAGCCCACGAAACCATACGGCGTCGCGCCGTCGAGCGGCAACCCACGGTCCGAATTTCATCGATTTTGCAGTGGTTTAGCTGCTGCTGGGCTAGTATAGCATCGAACGTAAGACTCGCTGCCCACAAACGACAAGGGGCGGAACTAGCGTCCCGCCCCTGTTGTACCGGTTTGAATCTGTTGCCGATTATAAAGTTAAACCACTGTTTTGGTCTACGGCGCAAGCGCCATTTCGGCTTTGCAGAAGAAAACCATTTTGCGTGCTTAGTGGGAAACAACCATTGCGACCAACTACCGGTTGACCGGATAACCGACCGACCTACCTTGTCCTATTCCTGCATCGCTGCCTTTGATTCGGACGAGGACGTTTCTATGTCGGACTACCTGTTTTCGGACCATCGCTTGAGCGAGTATCTGCACCAGCTGGGTCGAGACGCAAGCAACGCTGTCGCCGGCATGGACCCCGAGGATATTCTCCAGAAACCCGCCGACGACCTTGCTGACATCATCGAGGCACATTACCGGATTCAGATTCCTGCACTTCGCCGCGATCAAGAGGTTCTTAGTGAGCCCCGCGAAATCATGCAGCAGGTGATCGACTATGGCCGCGCCATCACCGTACCTGCACTGCAACTCACTCTGACCGTGCCCTTCGAGGGTGACAGTAAGTTTTTCCGATATCAACCCAACACCTTCACGTCGGCGCCTCCCACAGCGACAATTGGGAACGGCAGGAAGCTGGTCGTTACCGTCATAGGTCGGTCTCTCGACGGCGCGCAGGTTCGCAGCACCTTTGAGCAAACCTTGTCCGAAATCGACCGCTATCTCGGTTGGCAGCGCGAGATGGCCAATCCGCACAACGACAGTCTTCGCAAGAACGCACTGCGAGATATCGCGGCCCGGAAGGAGAAGCTTCTGGCTGCCCGAAGCATGGCAGCCTCAATCGGGCTGAATATGAAGCCTGTCTTGCCCATCCCTAGCAGCCACAAGGCACCCCAAATCCAACGCAAGCCTGTGCCTCCCTCCCTATCACCCGAGAAGCGGAAGGCGTTTGTCTCCGAGCCCGAACTGGTCGAGGCCGACTACCAGCACATCCTGCAAATCATTGAGTCGATGGCAAAGGTCATGGAGCGCGGTCCCGAGGCCTTCGTGCACCTGGACGAAGAAAGCGTGCGCCAGCACTTCCTGCTTCCGCTAAACGGGCATTACCGCGGGGATGGGACAGCCGAGGCTTTCAACAACTCCGGAAAGACCGACATCCTCATCCGCGTCGAGGACCGCAACGTCTTCATCGCCGAATGCAAATTCTGGGGCGGCGCGAAGGTGTGCCATGACGCCATCGACCAGCTCTTAGGCTATCTCACGTGGCGGGACACAAAAGCCTGCCTGATGATGTTCAGCAGGCTGAAGGAGTTCAGCTACATGCTCGGCGAGCTATGGAAGAGCGTTGAGAGCCACCCGAACTTCATGAAGGAAGAACGCAAGGAAGGCGAGACACGGCGGAGGTACACGTTCCGGAGCAAGAATGACCCAGACCGCTTGCTAGTCCTGACTGTGCTGGCATTCAACGTTCCCAAGGCGTGAGCACGTCCGGACCGCTAAGGAAGCGTCGGAAGCCCAGATACCAGCCAAAGGTACGCAAATGATTAGACGGTACATCCGCGTTCATGAGCGCCTAGTCATCAAGCTGGCGAAGTCGCCGGCCATGCAGCGGCCGCCAGTGGTTCGCTCTGGGCGTTGACCGCGATGCAGGTCGCGCTCTGGGTCGGCTTGGGCCTGACCCTGTATGCCCAGTACCGGAGCGGCGGGCTCTAAAATTTTTCACGACGGCCTTGAACTATTTAGGCGGCGTCCTAGCTTCCTGGCAAGCCGCCTTGCGACATGCAATAAGCGTCACACCTCAAGCTAGACCACGCTGGTCAGGCGAGGTGCAGCGCCCGCCGCTGGTATGTAGGATTTGTAGTCTTACGATCGAGGCTCGACCGTCCCTTCAGTGTAGATTCTTCCTCCCTTGGCGTCGGTACGCCTTCGGAGATCAACTTTCGGCCTGTCCGGAAGGTGGTCTTCGATGCTCGGCGTTCCCGACATCGCGGACTTCTTCCCAGGCCCTCACCGAAGGGACTACCGCGATGCATAAGGACTACACCTACGTCCACCGCCTCTACCTTGTTGCTCTGGTGCTTCTGACCTACGGCGGCCTGATCATGTCGGCTGGCGTCATTTCCGGTGACATGCACCGCGTAATCGATATCTACGACTACGTGATCCGCGCCACCGTGATCGCCTTGGTCGGTACCTCCATCTTCAAGTTGTTGAAGGAGGACTAAGCCGCCCGAAAAGCATCCAGAGGCTTACCACTCTCGGCCATCTCGGCCTTCAGCCAGTTTGGTTCGGCACCGCGGCCCGCCCAGTCTTAGACGGGTCGCGGAGGCTGCGATACTTGACTGCGGCCGAGATTGGTTGCTTGCCCTCGCCCGGCTTGAACCCGAAGGCCTTGATCTCGGCTTCCAACTGGAGGCGCCGAGCGTCCTTAGCCGCCGCGAGCAATGCGGTGATTTGCGGGTACGCCTCGATCATCTCGTCCAGTGACAGCGCTTTGAAACTCGCTACGATATTGCCCATGCAACCTCCGCGGATGTGCCGCAGGCTAGGCCTGCGCCGAAGACGGCCAGGTTGGCTTGGCGGGCAGAAAGGTGCGCTATGGCGAAGAGGATAAGGGCGAGGGTTCAGGAGACCCGGCACGTTCGCCCGCACAACGACCTCGATGGCGCGGCCTTCTATCTCCAGAAGATCATCAGGGACAAGCTGGCGGCGAAGAACCAGGACGCGTTGTTCTATGACTGCATGGCTTGCTCGACCATGATCGCCTTCGCGTTCGAGGCTTATCTCAACTTCTTCGGCGCCGAACTCGTCGAGTCATGGGACGACTGGTGGAGCATCGACAAGAAGGAAAAGAAAGTGCTCAAGGCGCTGAAACTGAAGCCGAAGTGGAAGGTGCGGCCGTTCAGCAGCATGAAGGCGATGAAGGAGCTTCGTAACACCTTCGCTCACGCGAAGCCGCAGACCTTTGAGATGGATGAAGAGGTCATTGCCGAAGTCGGCGAGCTGGATGGCAAGCGTTACGACATCGGGCCGAAGTGGGAGAACTGCATGCCCGAGCCCGTTCTCGCCGCCTATGACGACCTGAAGGAAGTCTGGAAAGCAATGTTCGAGGCTTCAGGGCTGACGATGTTTGCAGCCATGGACCACGGTGACGGTGGCATAACCTTCATTGAGAACGTGGAAGACAAGACTACGGCTTAAGCTTCCGGCTGAATCCGCGCCCTCGCGTCAGCAACAAACTCTTGGTTGCGACCACCTTGTCGCTGCAGAAAATGCACCGGCCTTCACTGCACCAGCCCGTCTCAATGTGTTCAAGGGCGTTTTGAAGTCTCTCTTCAGATATATCGACGATGCACCACCGTTCCGGCTCAGTCATGGCTTCACAATCAGGAACGCGTCCGGCTTCTGCTTCAGCGCCTTCATTTCCTCCCGCATCCAGCGCGGCATCGAGCCCCTGCCCGACCAGGTCAGCTTGCGGTCTTCCTTACTGCGATGGATGGGCTTTGGGTCCGCACGACGCCTGCGGCCTTCTTATCCAGCCGCTCGAAGCGTTTGAACTCCCGTTCCATCATCTCGTCGTGCAGCTTGATGGCGTTAAGGTATAAGGTTTCTCTCAAACTCTTATCAGTTGGCGCGCCGGTCGATTTCAAAGATTATAGCTCAACCAAACAGCGCCACCCCGACATCTCTTCGGGCCGAACGTGGCCGATCATCCGTCAATCTTTACCGCCGACAGCACCGTGACTGTGGTGAATTCGCGGGCACCTCGTGCTTCCATGAAGGCTTGTCTACCTTGTGCGGCTAACGCGCATCTCGTTTTTCTAGACTCCCTTCCAATATGCGAAGCTAGTACTTCGGCGTATTCGCACTCGGGTTCTGTAGCAATTAGAATTGGATCATCGTAGTCGAACCATCTTAGTATCGATTCCACCGGCGTGCCTTCAAAAGGAATACTTGGAGCCTGAAGGCTCACGTCCACGATCAGTTCTCTGAAGACTCGCGAGGCCGTATCAAAAATCCCCGGAGACACGACGCCTATCGCTTGAAGAGTAATAATATCGAACAGCGGTCGCTTAACAACATCGGGCGCGTAAGTGATGGCCAGTTCAGTCAGATTTTTAAGAAGGCGCTTCGGCATTTTGTCTACGGTCAGGGATAGATCAATAATGGCATCAAGATACTCTTCGCGAGTTTCTCGCCACCTTCCGTCATCGTAAGATGGATGAAAATATTCACGCGATATTTTGTTGACCCGCTGCTGGTCCACAAGGATGGCTTCAGCAAGTTTAAGGAAAAACCTTTTTATATCCTTGTGAGTGAGCGTCTCGGTTGTCTTCACGGCTTCCGCTTCGCGGCCCTGCATGACTTTTAGAGAATTCATCTTCGTAGAATCGTTGCCCATTTTCGTGTCTCCTTCATTCGGTCTTAAAGAGACCTTGCCACTGCGGGTTGGTCTCAGCTGACTATTTTACAAGTTTGTTTTCTCACGCTGCGAATGCGGTTCGCTCGCGGCTCCACCGTCAGAACGCGTGAAATGAAGCCGCGAGGCGCTGGCTTTGCGATCACGACTAGATTTTGAGGACTGATTTTGGGTGGATGCACACTGATAAGAAAATTCTGAAACCTTATCAGTTGTGATGGTGCGATATTTCCATTGATCTTCGGCTCTGCCGCTCTAGAATCAAACATCAACGATTGCTGAGCGACATGTCGGGCAAGCAGGCTAAAATCCTATCGGCCGACCACATCGACGATCTCTTGTTTTTCGCCGAGCAGACGCGACACCCTCTTCGCAATCGGGTCATAGTGCTGCTCTCTGTCAAAGCCGGCCTGCGCGCCGCCGAGATAGCTAAGCTGACCTGGGACATGGTTTTAACGCCCACGGGCGAGGTCGGCCAGAGTATTGAGGTCCGCGACGGTATCGCCAAAAAACGTAGCGGCCGACTCATTCCGATTCATGCCGACCTACGTCTCGCTCTTGGCGATCTTCTTGTGTCAGGCTATCGCGAGGGCCCCATCATCCGCTCTGAGCGTGGCGGCGCAATGAGCCCAGAGAGCATTGTCGTTTGGTTTTACCGCAAGTTCGGCACCTTAGGCTTCGATGGCTGCTCATCCCATTCCGGCCGCCGCACTTTTATTACGAGAGCAGCACGCTCGGTTCATAATGCGGGCGGCTCATTGCGGGATGTACAGCTTCTTGCCGGCCATCGCTCGATTCAGACCACACAACGCTACATCGACGGCGATAGTGATGCGCAACGGAGGCTGATATCGTTGATTTAGCTATTCGGCCAAATGCTGCTCAGAGCGACAGCGTTTTGCGCAGTAAGCTCCAGCGACCGATCCAGATCATTAATCGAGTATGCGAGCTCGCTGGGTCGATAAACTTGATAGAGGACATCAAGGCGGATCTCGATGCGCACAATATCCAACAGGCCATCGACCAACGAAACACACCGCGGCTGTTTGACTGGCTAGTTACGAACTTCAGCTACCAAGGGGTCTCTGACGCGGTCGCCAGATCGTACCTCGACAAGCACGGAAGCGCGAGCTGGTCAGCAATACAGCGTGCGCTCCAACAGAACGTCTCCTGCCCTCGCTTGCGAAGCTATCGCAGTTTTCACGGATGTCGATACGACAAGACAAGTTTGACGTGCTCTGAGCCGGAACACATCGAACGATGTCCGCTACCAAACCATAAACTGCGCAACGGGCGCCTCAATCAAACGGCTTACAGCTTCTTTCTCTTTGTCCGCGATATCGCAAATAATGATCTCGTTGGCTGGATCAATCACCAGCTAACGGAGCAGCCATCGCTGTCGCCAACGTATCAAGATCCCCTTATCGCGCCGCTTCGCCACGTCTACGGCATATCGGACAAGATACTGTCGATGACCCTATCTTCGATTTTGCTAGGTGCTTCAAGCGGTCGGCCACATTGGTTTCAAGCCGGAGTCGACATGATCGCAATAGACACTCTCGTTCATAACTTTATGCATCGGACCGGAATTCTTGCTGAGAGTGGGCGGCCGCATACCTATGGGGTCGAATGCTACCGAGAGGGCGGCTGCGCTCAACTTATTAGATCCGTCGCCAGCAATATCAACGCTCAGCGCTTCAATTCGTCTTTTCCGATGACTTTTCCGCGTTTTGTGCAGCATGCGATTTGGCGGTTTTGCTCTGCCGAGGGCCTAAATTTCTGCAATGGCAACCGAATTGATGACCGAGCTGCGTGCCACCTGTTATTGCCAATTGTTCTCTTTATGTTCTCATTTAGTGCTAAAACCAGCTGCAAAACAGTTACTTAGGCCGATTGACTGAGTCAATACTTGTGCTAAGCTTTAGAAGTAGGCTTAAATACATTGGTCTACGATTCAATACCTGGAGATACTTCCATGCCGAAATATAGGCTGCCAACGCGGCAGCAGGAATACATCGAACATTCAGTCGCAGAGCAAGGGGCCCCATCGGGCCCCTTCTGCTTTTGAGGGAGGCGAGCATGACAAAGACAAACGACGCGACACCGCTTTTCGTCTTTGGGCTTGATGAAAATGGAAAACCTCGGGGAGCAAGGTTCTCCGAGGTGCGCGATGAAATCGTTAGCGCTGCGCTGAACATGAATTGCTGGGTCGTTCATCCCGCGGCGGAGGATTTCGTACCACACGGTATGAAGCTCCCGCTCGGCCGACTTTACGCTAGCGGCCGCGCCTTCATCCCAAATATTCGAAAGGCGCTCTACGACAAACTTCTCTTGACCAAAAGCGAGAATGCTCGGCGCCTCGAGAAAGAGAACTCGGCAGACTCCCCTCTGCCTGTCACAACGCACGCTAACGTACCGTGCGTCTCTCCCATCACTGCCGGTTTACCAAGAAATTGGGACGACATCGGTATTGGTCACATGGTTCTCATCCACGAGAGCGCAGAAGACGGTTGGTGGGAGACTGTCGTCGAGAACCGGGACGGCGAAATCCTCACCCTAAGGTATCGCGATTTCCCTAAGGCGCCCCGAGCTATCCGACACATCCACGCAGTCGCCCTGGTCAATCCGGGTCCAGCCACAGTCTCGTAAGAAAAAGCTCGTCGAGTTTGAGCCGATTGCCCGAACTCGACGTTCGTCAAGCCACCCCTTCCAAGATCCTCAAATCAATCTCTGGAGTTCAGCCATGTCAGACAATGACAAGGGACGCATTCGTGCGCTTAATGATGACCTTCGACAAAACCTCCTAGGCGGAGGCGCCGTGATAACACCTGGCATCGCTGCAATGGGTTCTGCTGCCGTGCAACGCCTCGTACAAACACTAGCAGTATTTGACAATTTCTGTAACGCGAATGACCCGCATGGAGAGCATGATTTTGGCGCCTTTGAGTTTGAGGGCGTACGGGTCTTTTTCAAGATCGATTACTTCGACAAGACACTCACCTATCTTTCGCCAAATCCGGCGGATCCCACAGTGACCGAGCGTGTCATGACATTGATGTTGGCGGACGAATACTGGCCCGGAACGGCTAGTCCGCCAGTAGCTTTACAAGCGGCACTGAAAGAGCTTCAGCAATCCTAGCCATCGCCAAAAGACTGGGATTGCGGCGCCCTCTCTCTATCCCACCGATGTACGTCAGGTCCAACTCGGACTCGAACGCCAATTTCTCTTGGGTCATGCGCCGTTGCTGCCGGATCCGACGGATATTTTTGCCAACAATCGCTCGCCAATCCTGCATTTGCAGGATGGAGCCCCACCGGGCATATAGTCTCTAGGGAATATAGTCCCTATCCTGCGATTTTCGTTCTTCCCCCGGAATCCCCGTCACAAGATGTGAGATCCCCTATGCGTCTGATCATGCAGTTGATGCTTCTCTTCCTGCTCACGGCCCCCGAGGCGAGCGCCGAGACCGTGCGAATAAAATGGCTGACCTCGGATCGTTCAGCACCTTGGGTGCCGGGCAACGATTACATCGATGGATGGACCAAGAACTTTATGGATGGCACCGTCGAAGAGCGCGGCAGAGTGCAGCAAGACGGCGAGCTTCTAGCCGAAATCATGTTTCCGAAGGACAAACAACTTCCAACGCCATTCGTGATCATACTCCATGGTTGCAGCGGCATGAATAAGACTCTAAACGCTTGGGCCCAGGACTACGGCGGTAAGCTCTTGGCGGCCGGGTATGGGGTCCTAGTCCTCGACAGCTTCAAAACCCGCGGTTTAGGGCCGGACGGTATCTGCAGTGACCCCAGCCAACTTGGCTGGGCTCGGCGGCGGGCTGACGACGCGTATGCGGCCTTGGACTATCTGCTCGCAAAGGGATTGGCTAAGCCCCAGCAGGTCTACGTCCTAGGTCGTAGCAATGGCGCCACGACCACTCTGATCATAATGAATCAGATCGTTGGCCGCCTCCACGAGCACAAGTTCGCAGGAGGCTTCGCAATGCAGCCGTCATGCCTGTACATGAACAAGGTCGAATTCTACGGGCCCGTCCACTTCTTTCTCGCAGAGAAGGATGAGGCAACAAATCCCAAACTGTGCCTCGAAGCCGCCTCGTCTCGTCGGGCAATCCCAGTGACGACAAAGGTTTGGAAGGGCGCGTATCACGCCTACGAAGACCGCGAGCCCATTCATGTGTTTCACGGCTACCATGTAGGGTATAATCGTGAGGCATCAGAAGGTACGCTCAAATCGATGCTAAGCGTCCTTAGCAGCGCGAGATAAGGAAACGCCGCAGCCAGCGCTACGAATGTTCGAAACCTAATTTTCTCGTCGGCAACAGTCGAAGGCGAGGATGTTATGTATATTGACGATTGTACCTTGGTCGGGTGTCCGCGTAATTTTCCAGCGGACGATTGGCGCGGCATACGGCAAGCCATCAGCTTGACGCGCGCCATGAAGCCCGGTTGTGTAGAGCCTTTGTATGGCTACTTAGCAACGCTTTATTCCATTTATCGTAGATGGCGATTGATCGGTTTTTCGAAGAAGCTTGCGCGCCGCATATCGCACAAATTTGCAATCGACGGACGAAATGCACATCGGGCCGCCTGGACCTTAGTCCAATCAACCCATCCAGATGCGGGGCGAAAGCAACACAGTCGGTGGACTAGGGTCCTAGAATTCGCCCACCAGTCGGACATCCCAGCCAAACAATTCTCCAGCTTCCTCAAAGCGAACGGCGGCATATCTGGCTGCGCTGCCTCAGCGGCTCTCCGCCGAAGAGGTTTCCGTAAGCCGTTACCAATTCCCCTATGGTGACAAGCTAGCGTCGAGGCTTTAGCGGCCTAGTTCGATGTCGTTTGCTAGCGCGCGAGGATTTCACAATTAATAGTTTTCGGGCCCTTCGTTTTTCCCGGCAACGAAATTTCTCCAGCGCGCGCGCTTTGGCGCCAGCCAAGAGGGCGACGCCCTCTCCTCCTGCAAACGCCAGATCGTCCAAGTAGAGCGACTGCATTATCTTGAACATCTTTACACGTTCTCCTGGCCGGAGCCTGGATTTACCCTGCTTAAATGCAGCCGCTACCTCGCCGCTGTCGTCGACTAGGGGATCCCCATCCGCCCCGGATAGGTCGCGGCGGCTGACCCTATATGCGTTGTTTGGCGGTTTCAGAATGTAGCCAACCACACGAGGAAGCGTGCGCTGACGCACTCTCTGTATCTTGACTGCGGGAACGCCGGGTATAATTGCCCAGTATCTTCCGGCCTTTTCTAACGTCCGAAGCCGCGCGCTCAGTTTCCCACGTGAGCAGCCCCACACGAGGGCATGCGTATGCCAGAACATGCATCTTTTCTCGTTGAAGCGAACACCGGCCTGCAGATTAGTGTAGTAGGCAGGCTCTATGAAGCCGATGTGCGAAAATCCCCTCAAACCATATCGCAAACGCGTTTTTATCTGCTCCAGATCCTCTTTGGTTGCGCTGGAAGTAACCAATCTCGCACACTCCAGATCAAGCAGGGTAACAAAGAAGATATTTCCTTTGTGGTAGACGCTGGACTCACTGCTGCAGAATAATTGCTCGACCTCATTACAAATTGCGGTTGCCCAAAGGACCCTTGACCAATGGTTTACTGCCAGTAGCTCCGGTCCGCGACGTGCCTCCAGGCAACTACGATCACTAAACGTAATCTTTTTCTGAATTCGAGCCGACTGAAACGCGTCCTTCAGGGCGTCATCATACGCGTAGGACTGTTCAGCAAATTTTGTCTCGTGGAAGAGCGCCATGCTTTGCCTATTTTAGATATTGAACGTCATTCCTTCACATCGTTCGCTTTCTCGGAATGCCTGGCTTAGAGCCTCCAACCCAAAGGATTGCGCTATGGATTTGGATATTCGAGCATTGATGTGTTCATACATACAATAACAGTACATCTGCCGGGCGTTCACCCGACCGCCTTCCAGAGTAATGCTCGTTCATAGTGACAAATGGCCAGCCGTTCATCTGCTAACGGCCCTGAGAACGGCACGGTCTCCCCAGACGACAAGATCCTCATCATCCTTGTTAACGAGATGGCGCTAACGAAAGGTCTCGCAGGCGATAAGAAGCTCGCTGACAGCCTCGTCTTCGTGCTCTTGAATGCGACCGTGTTTGAAGAGACCATTCACGTCTTCCTTTGTTGGGGCATGACGATCATTTAACAACATTGAACTGACGGTCTGGTTTGCGCAAAATCCTGCAATTCTCATTCACAACAGTGCAGAACTGGCTCAAAGTGCGCAATTTCAAAAAGGAAGTGTGTCAACAACAATAACAAGGCGCACATCACGACGAGTGTCCTTGCGCTACAAAATCCTCCCACGCGCATCGGGACAACAGATGTGCCCCGATGCGGATTTGTGACGCTAGCGAAGACCGGTCGATCTCAGCACGGGCGCGCCCCCCGGCCGGACGACCTAGGTTGAGCCGCTGCCTGTTTGTTTCGGCTCTTCAGGTAGTCTCGAAGATCGCGCGGCTTGACGCCCAGTTTAGTAGCTTGCCGCAGCTGCTTGACGTACTTGCCGCGGGTGCTTTTAGAGATTTTGGACGTCCCGCGTAATAAGGCTCCAAATAAGCAGATAGCCGGACCGGTCTTGAGTGCTCGCAATTTGCAAATGCGGCTTCGATCTCTTTTCTGAGTGCCCCTGGCCATTGATTTCCAATGATAGGAGTAGATTGGTTCGAGATATTTCACGTATGCGTACCGGCCATCCTCAAGTTCTAGCGATCGAGAGGTCTCCTCAATCTCGTTGAGAATGGCGTTGAGTCTGGGATATTGGGCGGCCGCGGCTGCCTGGGTTTTAGTGGGTACAAAGGGCATGGACGGTCTCCTATTGCAACGCCGGGATAGCGTATGAGGCGACGCTGGAGGATTTATAGCGCTATGGGAATCCTAACGGGAGCGTAGGAATGGGCGACATTGAATTGGAAGCACGACGAGGCCGAACTTCCGAAGGATTGAAATTTTTTCGATTCCTTCCGAAGCACGCCATTTGCGAATTAGCTGCCGCAAAAGGACAGTATTCCGTCTCCAAAGCGTATTCAGCAATTGCTCTCATCTTTTGGGCATTTTTGGACGGTCGCACCGGAACAAGGGAAGATCCCAAAGGTACTTCATTGATCTACACGAGCGATGCTCGCCGAGCCGGCAACCTGTTCTTGCTATTTGAATTGCATCGCCTTTTACCTCGGAAATCAGCACACCATGATGAAATTTCTGAAATTATGCGGATGTTCGAGGACACCGAGGGGTTCGCGAACGCAATTGTAGGCAGCTCTTCGGACGACCTGCTCCTCCGATGCCGTGAAAGTTGGAAAGTCATAAAATTTGTCGTTGAGATCGTAAGGTATATGGTGAGGGATGACGCGGCGCTTGAAGGCAGGCAGACTATTGAGCACGCAAAATACTTTCTTTCACAGTACCAGCACGTCACCGACTTTCCTGGATGGGTGCAGTCGGACGCGAGGGGACGCAGTATAAAAACGCAAGAAAAGATTTGGTCGCAATACGTCACAGCCGCGCCGGTGCTTTTCGCGATCCACTGTGATGAAAAGTTTCATTACGGAGCGTTCAATGAACTTGAATCAATCGTCGAATGGGTCAAATGCTTCTCTAGCGATCCCGCCCGGGTCGAACTCTTCTTACGAAGAGCCGCGAAAGTATCGAGAATCCTGCGTAGAAAAAGCGACGTAAGAAGGATACGCAAAGGGTACTTCAAGGGGATAAAGTCTATAAGATTGCGTGTTTCACCACTCACGGCAAGGCAACTCGCCTTCATCCAAAGGATGGACATTTCGTTTCGATCAAGCGACGGCAAAGACTATCGGCCCGAAGAAATGAAAAAGCCAAAGCGACCACGGATCCTACCGGAGACGTAGGATTCACACCTCGAACCGATCCGGCTAAACCGCAAGCAAGCTAGTTATTTGCTGAGGCGGTTTATGTCGATTGCCCACCTTCCGGCATTACTGGATGCGCTGCCCCGCAGATCCAAACATCATGCTGGGACATGCAATGAATTCGGCGATCATCAAAAGAATGATCGGCAAGACCGCCCGTGTCCGACTCGGCGCTCAACTGCACCTGCCGGTCACCCGCAATGATCGAGCGCGCAGATCGACCTTCTGATATGATGCCTTCGAACATGTCGGAAGAGGCCCCTCTTCGTTTAAAGGTCGCCGCTCAGCTGGCGTTCCCTGATGGTTCGATGACGGCTTCGGGTCTGCGCCGCGAGGCTGCTCGAGGCCGGCTGGAGGTCGAGCGGATTGCGGGAAAGGACTACACTACCTTAGAGTCGATTAGGAAAATGAGGGAACTATGCCGCGTCCAAGTAAAGGTGCAAGACTCTACAAACGAAAGGCGCGATACACTGACGGCAAACTCGTCCACCGTGCTGTCTGGATCATCAAGGACGGGTATAGCCATATCGCCACAGGATGCGTTGCGAGCTCGTCTGAAAAAAAGCCGCCAGCAAAAGCAGAGCAAGCCCTAGCGGACTACATCGCTCGTAAGTATCAACCCGAACGGCGCCGCCAAGACATTGAGGACATCGATTGTGCTGATGTCCTCTCGATTTATCTGACCGACATCGGCGAGCCCGGCGATCAGTTCGAGATCGAGGCCCGAATTGAGCGGCTCAACGACTTTTGGGGTAGCAAAAAATTGTCCGGGGTAAATGCGCAGACCTGCGCGGCCTACGTCAAACAGCGTGGCAACCGCGGAGGTGCACGCCGCGACCTCGAGACGTTTCGCGCTGCAATCAATCATCATGCGAAAGAAGGCTTTCACCGGGGCGTCGTGCGCATTTCGCTTCCGCCCAAGGGCGAGGCTCGCGACAGATGGCTTACACGAAGCGAAGCAGCAGCGCTGATCTGGCACTGTTGGCGCTATCGGGAGAAGCAGACGATCCATTCGGGGACGTCAAAAGGTGATCCAGTGACCACAAGCCGCCGGCCCCTGCGCCATATCGCCCGCTTTGTCCTGATCGGCCTATACACAGGCACTCGGGCAGGTGCGATAGCGACAGCGTCGCCCTATGCCGTGTCGGGGCGGTCTTACGTGGATCTGGAGCGCGGCATTTTTTATAGGAAGGCCATTGGCAAGCGCACGACGAAGAAGCGGCAGACGCCGGCGCCGATACCGCCTCGGCTGCTTGCCCACCTTCGACGCTGGCGGAACCGCAAGCTGATGGCGGAGTGCTTCGTTGAATTCAACGGCAAGCCGGTCTCCTCCGTAAAGAAGGGCTTCAAGACCGTTGTGGGGCTTGCTGGCCTACCGGGGAAGGTGACGCCCCACACCCTGCGCCATACCGCTGCGACATGGCTGATGCAGCGTGGCGTGCCAATTTGGGAGGCTGCAGGGTTCCTGGGTATGTCTCCCGAGGTCCTGCAGGACACCTATGGGCATCACCACCCAGACTTTCTGCAGGGGGCGGCCACGGCCATTGGCCAAAAAGGCCGCTACGTTTCGGTGGCCGAAACGGTGGTCAACTTGACCGAGGATCGAAATCAGAAGAAAAAGCCTAATGATTTCTGGTCGGAGTGGCAGGATTCGAACCTGCGACCCCTGCGTCCCGAACGCAGTGCTCTACCGGGCTGAGCCACACTCCGACAAGAGGCCGGCTTATAGCGTCGGGCTTGGCGCACCGCAAGCGGCCGATTTGAGGAATTTCGTCCCAGTGAAAACGGGCCTTGAAACACTGATTTTGCCGGCTGGCGAGGCTGGCGCCGAGGCTGCGGCCCGCACGCTGGCCGCCGGCGGGCTGGTCGCGTTCCCCACCGAGACGGTCTACGGGCTTGGGGCCGACGCCGGCAATGCGACCGCGATCGCCCATCTCTATGCCGCCAAGGGGCGGCCGGCCTTCAATCCGCTGATCGCCCATGTCGCCGACCTCGCCGCGGCGCGCCGAATCGGACGGTTCGATGCGCACGCCTTGCGCCTTGCGGAGGCGTTCTGGCCGGGGCCGCTGACGCTGGTGGTCGCCAAGACGGACGGCTGCCCGGTGGCCGATCTCGCCACCGCGGGGCTCGGCACCGTCGCGATCCGCATCCCGGCCCATCCGGTGGCGGAGGCGATCCTGCGCGCCTTTGGCGGGGCGGTGGTGGCGCCATCCGCCAACATCTCCGGCCACGTCTCGCCGACACTGGCTGCCCATGTCGAGAGCGACCTTTCGGGGCGGATCGATCTGATCGTCGACGGCGGGCCGGTCGAGGTCGGCGTCGAATCGACCATCGTCGGCTGCTTCGACGCACCGATGCTGCTCCGCCCCGGCGGACTGTCACGCGAGCGGATCGAGGCCGTGCTCGGCGCAGCCTTGGCGCGGCCGCCCGCGGAGGCCGAGAGCGACGACAGCCAGCCGCTGGCGCCGGGCATGATGGCCTCGCATTACGCGCCGCGCGCGACTGTGCGGCTCAATGCGCGCGACATCACCCCGGGCGAGGCGCTGCTGGCGTTCGGCCCTGAGCGCCTGGCTGGTCTTGACGTCGCGTCGGCCGTCATGAATTTGTCGCCCAGCGGTGATCTCGATGAAGCCGCCGCCAATCTGTTCGGCTATCTTCGCGCCCTCGATGCGAAGAGCCCGCGGGCGATTGCCGTAATGACCATCCCCGAGGAAGGCTTGGGCGAAGCGATCAACGACCGGCTGCGCCGCGCGGCCGTCGCACGATAAGAAGCGCAATGAGAGAAGACATGAACGTCAATAAGCCAGCCACCCCTCCGCTTGCGCCCGAGTTGATCGAACAATTTCGCAAGATCGTCGGCGACCGCCACGCGATCACCGATGCCGCCGACATCGAGGCCTACGTCACCGAAGAGCGCAATCTGTTTCACGGCCGCTCGCCGCTGGTGCTGCGTCCGGGCTCGACGGCTGAAGTGTCTGATATCTGCAAGCTCGCCTCCGAGCACAAAATCGCGCTGGTGCCGCAGGGCGGCAACACCGGGCTCGTCGGCGGCCAGACGCCGCACAATGGCGAGGTGGTGGTGTCGCTGCGCCGTCTGGACAAGATCCGCGAGATCGATGTTGGGTCGAACACCATGACCTGCGAGGCCGGCGTGGTGTTGCAAATCGCACAGCAGAAGGCGGCCGAGGTCGACCGGCTGTTTCCACTGTCGCTCGGCGCGGAGGGAAGCTGCACCATCGGCGGCAACCTCTCGACCAATGCCGGCGGCACCGCCGCGCTCGCCTATGGCGTCGCGCGCGAGATGGCGCTGGGGCTCGAGGTGGTGCTAGCCGACGGCCGCGTGCTCAATGTGCTGTCGAAGCTGAAAAAGGACAACACCGGCTACAATCTGCATAACCTCTTCATCGGCGCGGAAGGCACGCTCGGCATCATCACGGCGGCGACGCTGAAACTGTTCCCGAAGCCGCGAGCGATCGAGACCGCCTACGTCGGGCTGAAGTCGCCGGAGGCGGCGTTGAAGCTGCTGACGATCGCGCAGAGCGAGGCGGCCAACTCGCTGACGAGCTTCGAGCTGCTGTCGGAGATGGCGGTCGATTTCTCGATCCGTCACGGCATCGACGTGCGCGATCCGCTTGAGCAAAAGCATCCCTGGTACGTGTTGATGGAATTGTCCGCAGCCGGCGACGATGCCCGCGCGCCGCTGGAAACGATCCTGACCCGCGCCATGGAAGACGAGATCGTCGACGACGCCGTGATCGCGGCGAATCTCACCCAGCGCGCCGGCTTCTGGAAGCTGCGCGACGAGATGTCGTCGGCGCAGAAGCCGGAGGGCGGCTCGATCAAGCACGATATCTCCGTGCCCGTCGCTGCCGTGCCCGGCTTCATCGCGGAGGCCAATGCCGCCGTGGTCAAACTGATCCCCGGCGCGCGACCGGTGCCGTTCGGCCATCTCGGCGACGGCAATCTGCACTACAATGTCAGCCAGCCGGTCGGCGCCGACAGCGCGGATTACCTGGCGCGCTGGCACGAGATGAACGCGGTGGTGTTCGCGATCGTGCTGCGCATGGGCGGCTCGATCTCGGCCGAGCACGGCATCGGCGTGCTCAAGCGCGACGAACTGCCTGACGTCAAGGACAAGACCGCGATCGAGCTGATGCGGTCGATCAAGGCGATGCTCGATCCGCTTGGAATCATGAACCCGGGGAAAGTGCTGTGAACGTGTCCTCCGCCCTCACGATCGATGCAATCGCCGACACCGACGTCGAGCCGGTCGTGGCGCTGTGGCAGCGCTGCGGCCTGACCCGCCCCTGGAACGATCCGCATGCCGACATCGCACTGGCGCGGCGGCGCGATAACTCGACGATCCTGATCGGCCGCGACGGCGGCGCGATCGTCGCCACCGTCATGGTCGGCTATGACGGCCATCGCGGCTGGATCTATTACGTCGCCGTCGACCCCGACTGCCGCAAGCGCGGTCTGGGCCGCGTCATCATGGCGGCCGCCGAAGACTGGCTGCGTCAGGCCGGGATTTCAAAACTTCAGCTCCTGGTCCGCCGCGAGAATGCGCAAGCCAATGCATTCTACCAGTCGCTTGGCTTCGAGGAATCCACCTCGGTGATGTTCCAAAAGTGGCTCGACGGCCGCGATCCGACTTCTTAGTTTTTGCCTGGAAGACAGCAATGACCATTTCCGACCGCGTCCGCATCAAGGACGTCCGCGTGCTCTCGGACAATTGGACCACCCTGAAGAACACCACGTTCGATTACCGGCGCGCCAATGGCGAATGGCAGACGCAGCACCGGGAGACCTATGAGCGCGACAACGCCGCCGCCGTGCTGCCCTATAATCGCGCGCGGCGTACGGTGATCCTGGTGCGCCAGTTCCGCCTGCCGGCGTTTATCCGCGGCTACGACGATCTCCTGATCGAAGCCGCCGCCGGCGTGCTCGACGATGCCTCACCCGAAGTGCGCATCCGCGCCGAGGCCGAGGAGGAGACCGGCTATCGCCTGCACGACGTCCACAAAGTGTTCGAGGCCTTCATGAGCCCGGGCGCCATCACCGAGAGGCTGCATTTCTTCGTCGCCGAATACGAACCGGAGATGCGGGTGAGCGCCGGTGGCGGCCTCGAGCACGAGGGCGAGGACATTGAGGTGCTGGAGCTCGGCATCGACGAGGCCTTAGCGATGATCGCAGACGGACGCATCATCGACGCCAAGGCGATCATGCTGCTGCAATACGCGGCGCTGCATCTGTTTCGGTAGGTGCTTTCGTCACCTCGCCCCGCTTGCGGGGAGAGGTCGGATTACATCGAAGATGCAATCCGGGTGAGGGGGACTCTCCGCGAGTCCAACTCTCACCACCCCTGCGGAGACTCCCCCTCACCCCAACCCTCTCCCCGCAAGCGGGGCGAGGGAGCGCACTTGCTGCGCGGCGAGCGATTGCGCAACGCAATTCTGACCTGCGCGGTCATGGGGCCTGTTGAGCTGACCGCCGACTATCTCTAGTCTGGCTTCAACAAGAACCACAGGAGACGCGCCCATGTCCGCCCCGCGCGACGACGAATTCGGCTTTGCGCCCGACTACGATGCCCCCGTCCCCTATATGCAGCGCACGCGCGACTATTACGCGGCGATCGGCTACACCACGGCCTATCGCTGGGCGCACTACACCGAGGCGCCGTTCCAGCCGCTGAAGAAAAAGCTTTCGCAGTCGCGCGTCACGATCGTCACCACGGCCGCGCCATACGATCCCACCAAGGGCGACCAGGGGCCGGGCGCGGCGTATAATGGCGGCGCCAAATTCTATCAGGTCTATGACGGTGACACGTCGAAGCAGCACGATCTGCGCATCTCGCACATCGGCTACGACCGCAAGCACACCTCGGCCACCGACAACGGCACCTGGTTTCCGCTGCCGCAGTTGTTGAAGGCCAGCGCTGCGGGCCGTATCGGCGAAGTCGCGCCGCGTTTCTTCGGGGCGCCGACCAACCGCAGCCATCGCGTTACGCTTGACACCGACGCGCCGGAGATTTTGGCGCGCTGCCTCGCTGATGCGGTCGATGTCGCCGTGCTGGTGCCGAACTGCCCGGTCTGCCACCAGACCACGGCGCTGGTGGCGCGGCATCTCGAGGCCAACGGCATTCCGACCGTGGTGATGGGCTGCGCCAAGGACATCATCGAGCACGCCGCCGTGCCGCGGTTTTTGTTCTCGGACTTCCCGCTCGGCAATTCCGCCGGCAAGCCGCACGATGTCGCCTCGCAGGCGCAGACGTTCGAACTGGCGCTGAAACTGCTGGAGACCGCGAGCGGCCCGCAGACGACGATGCAATCGCCATTGCGCTGGAACGAGGACGCGTCCTGGAAGCTCGACTACAACAACGTCGCACAGATGAGCCCGGAAGAGCTGGCGCGCCGCCGCGCCGAGTTCGACAAGCAGAAAGAGATCGCGCGCGGCAATCGCGCCGCTTGACGTCCTCCAATAACGACAATCAAAAGGGAGAGAGACGTGACGCGACCGTTCGAGGGCGTGAAGATTTTGGACTTCACGCAAGTGCTGGCCGGCCCCTATGCGAGCTACCAGCTCGCGCTGTTGGGCGCGGACGTCATCAAGGTCGAGCGGCGCGAGGGCGAGGACATGCGCCGCACGCCGCTCAGCCGCGAATGGGCCGAGCGCGGGCTCGCCCCCGCTTTCCAGGCCGTCAACGGCAACAAGCGCAGCCTGACACTCGACCTGCAAAAGCCCGACGCGATCGCCATCGTGAAGAAGCTCGCAAGCCAGGTCGACGTTGTCATGGAAAACTTCCGCCCGGGCGTGATGGACAAGCTCGGCATCGGCTATGAGGCGTTGTCCGCGATCAACCCGAAGCTGATCTATTGCGCGGTGTCCGGCTTCGGCCAGACCGGGCCGGATCGCCTAAGGCCCGGCTATGACGGCAAGATGCAGGCGCTGTCCGGCATCATGGCGATCACCGGCCATCCCGAAACTGGACCCACGCGCGCGGGCTTCGCGGTGTGCGACGTGCTCTCGGGCGCGACCGCCGCGTTCGGCGTGTCGAGCGCGCTGTATCAGCGCGACCGCACCGGCCAAGGCCAGTTCGTCGACGTCTCCATGCTGGAGGCGACGATGGCGTTTCTCTCGGGGCAGATCGCGGATTGGTCGGTCGCCGGCCATCGCCAGCAACTTTCGGGCAACCAGGCGGTCAGCCGCAAGACCACCGCGAATTTGTTCAAAGCCGGCGACGGCTACATCCTGCTCGCCGTCAACAACGAGAAACAATACCGCGCGCTGATGTCTGCGCTCGGCCGCGAGGATACGCTCGCCGATCCGCGCTTTGCCGACTGGTTCGCGCGCAACGAGAACGAACCTGCGTTGCGCGCCATCATCGAGCAGGCGCTCGCGGCAAGGCCAGCGCGCGAATGGGAGACTTTACTGGAAGATGCCGGCGCGCCCTGCGCCAGCATCTGGAAGGTCGAGGAGGTGATCGACCATCCGCAGATCAAGGCACGCGGTGCGATACAGGAGCTGGACACGCCCTATGGCCGCCTGCGCTTCGCCGGCAGCGGTTTCAAGCTCGCACACGGCGGTGGTCGGCTCGACCGGATGGCGCCGGAGTTGGGGGCGGATACGGACGCCGTACTGGGCGAGCTCGGGTTCGATGCGGATGCGATCGCGGCGTTAAGGGCAAGCGAGATTGTGTAGGGTGGGCAAAGGCGCGACGCGCCGTGCCCACCATCTATCCGCTTGCTCGTTGCATAATGGTGGGCACGCTTCGCTTTGCCCACCCTACGGCGCCGTCAACTAAAACAACGACCCCTGCCCGTCATCCGCCGAACCGACCGCCGCCTTCCGCGCGACCTTCTTCGGCTTCGACGCGTCCGCTTCCGCCTCCATCTCCTCCGCGCTGATCGGCAGCAACAACTTCTCATCGTCGTTGGCGACGCGGTTGACGCGGGTGGAGACGGGGTGCCAGGCGAACTCGCCGATGCGTGGGGCCACCATCAGCGACAGCGCGGCATCAACCTCGTCGCCGCGGCAATCGAGCCAGCGCTCGACATCGCGCGAGCTGATGGTGACGGGCACGCGGTCATGCAAGCCGGCGAGGTCTTCGCTGGCTGCCGCCGTGACGATCGCGACCGTGTCGACCTCCTCGCCGTTCGGGCCGACCCAGGTCTCGAACAATGCGGCGAAGCCGAGCGGTTCGCCATCGGCGCGATGGATGAAGAACGGCTGCTTGCGGCCGTCGACGGCCTTCCATTCGTAATAACCATCGGCCGGGATCAGGCCGCGCCGTCTGCGAATCGCCCTTTTGAAGGCGGGCTTCTCCAGCACCGTCTCGGAGCGGGCGTTGATCAGCAACGTGAACCCGCGAGGGTCCTTGACCCAGCTCGGCAGCAGGCCCCAGCGCATCAGCTGGAAATGGCGCGCGCCATTCTCCGCCAGCACGACCGGAATCGGCTGTGTCGGGGCCACATTGTACCGGGGCGGGAAGTTCGGCTGCTCGATATAGCCGAACAATTGCCGCAAAGCCGCGGGGGCCGAAGTTATGACGAAGCGTCCACACATCCTGAGGCGTCTATATAGGGTCCGTTCAGGTCCTTTTAACCCCGAACGTTAACACTGCGGCGGATGAGCTCAACGGTCTCCCAAGCCGCGCGAACGCATGGACGGACGGGGCCCGAGGCCGCGGCCTGGGCCGAGCGGCTGCGCGTGGCCAACATCAACCCACGGACCGGGCTTGCCACTGACTATCTCAACCATTTCAATGAAGCCGTGATGCTCTTGGAAATGGTCCCGGACATGCCGGAATGCGCAGACGACTTTTTGACCTGGTCGCCGCTGTCCTATGCCGAGCATTTCACCGCCTCGAATTTCAAGGCGCGCGATCTCGCGATCGAGGCCTATGAGACGGCCGAACCTTCGGTGCGCGCCCAGTTCGACCACATCACCGACACCATGACCTCGATCCTGACCGCGGTAGGCTCGGCCATGCGCGAGGTCGAGAAGGACACGACGCGGGTCCGCCTCGCCGAGCAGGCGACGGCATGGGTCAAGCCGCTGATCGCGGCCTGCGGCGGCATCATCAATGGCGGCGCGGAAGCCGACATCGACACCATCATGGCGAACTGAGCTGTGGCTTCCGTCGTGCAGCCCACCCATCCCCAGCTTGCTGTCTCAGCCGCGATTTTTCGCGACGGCAAAGTGCTGCTGGTCCGCCGCGCCCGCTCGCCGGCCAAGGGGTTCTATTCGCTGCCCGGCGGCCGGGTCGAGTTCGGCGAATCGCTGCATCAGGCGCTGGCGCGCGAGGTCGACGAGGAGACCGGGCTCGAAATCGAGATCGTCGGGCTCGCCGGCTGGCGCGAGGTGCTGCCGGCCACGCCCGGCGCCGGCCACTATTTGATCATGTCCTTTGCCGCCCGCTGGACGGCCAGGGAGCCGGCTCTCAACGACGAGCTCGACGATTTCCGCTGGGTCGCACCGGATGCGCTGGCGACCCTGGGCGACCTCAAGCTGACCGGGGGGCTGGAAGAGGTCATCCAGTCCGCGCACCGCCTGATCGCACCCTGACGGCCGCTCCGCCCGCCTTGCGTCCACCGTCCCGAGGAGGCATACACCGGCCGATGTCCACGCGATTTCTGGCCATTTTTGTCCTGTTTCTCGCCTGCGCCTCCGCGCCCGCCCGGGCCCAGGACGTGGCGGCGCCGTTTGACGCCGATTTGCAGCGCTTGGCTGAGATCCTCGGCGGGCTGCATTATTTGCGCGGCATCTGCGGGTCCAACGAGGGCAACAAATGGCGCAGTGAGATGCAGGCGCTGATCGATGCCGAAACCCCGGCCGGCGAGCGCCGCACCCGCATGATCGCCGGCTTCAACCGCGGCTATAACGGTTTCCAGCAGACCTACCGGAGCTGCACGCCAGCCGCGACCGTCGCAATCCGCCGCTATATCGAAGAAGGCTCGAAGATCTCGCGCGACCTTACCGCGCGCTACGCGAACTGAGCTCACGGGAACAACGACATCGTCTTTGTTCACAGCCGTTAACCGTTCTTAAAGATGTGGCCTAGCGGTCGTTAACGCGCGTGCTACACCTCTTCGTGCAGCGCATCGCCGTGGATCGCGCCCCAGCCCTGTCGAGTTTCATGAGCCATCCAGTGTCCTACGCCCCCGCCCGCGCGCCGCTGCCCGATCACGAGCAGAAACAGGCCGCGCTGAGCTATCTCAATGAAGCCTGGGCCGAGGCGCGCCATGACGGTGTCGACGGCGATTGCCTGGCGCAGGCGAGCCTGTTCGCGGCGCTCGCCGAACTCGTCGGCACCTATGGCGAAGACGCGGTGGCGAAGTTCGTCGAGGGTTTTCCCGCCCGCATCCGCAACGGCGAATTCTCCGTCGACATCTCCCGGCAGTAAGAGCCTCCCGAAAATGACCCCGCCACGCAGGCGGGGCCAGTCTACGGATGAATGACTTTGCGAAGGATCGCGAAGTCTGCGGCGTTTATCGCACGGAAGCTGTTGGCCGCAGACAAGCATTAGTCTTGCGATGACCGGGAGATGTTCCCGCCACCATCGGGAATATGCGCCTCATTTTTTGAGCATGATCTTTTCGGAAAACCGCTTCGCACTTTGCGCTAACGCGGCCCTTCGGGTCCGGATCATGCTCTAATCCGTTTCGATCGGCAGCGCCGGATCCCTCGCCCACTCACCCATCGACGCATCGTAAAGCGTGAGCTTGTCGAAGCCGAGCTGTGTCAGCAGCAGCAGGTCGATCGTCGCCGAGATGCCGCCGCCACAATAGCAGATCACGTTCTTGTCGCGCGTGACGCCTTGGGCTGCGAATTTCGCCTCGGCGTCCGCAAGCGTCCTCAGCGTCTTGTCGGCGTTCACGAGTGTTGCGGCGGAAACGTTGACGCTGCCGGGAATGCGGCCGGGACGGCCGTAGCGACTCGGCTCGAGACCACGATGGAATTGTGGGCCGAGCGCGTTGACGATTGCCATCGAGGGATCGCCGATCCGTGACACGACAGTGGTCTTGTCGACGAACAAGCCCGCGCGCGGCGCAGCCTTGAAGGTCGTGGCCGGATATCCCTTCGGCGCGCCGGTCTCGATCGGCCGCCGCTCTTCTTTCCATTTGTCGAACCCACCGTCGAGCACCTGCGCATCGACACCAAGCGAGCGCAGCATCCACCAGAACCGCGTCGCCCACATCATCGTGCCGATGCTGTAGAGCACAATGGTTTTGGTCGCATCGAGGCCATGGCGGCCAAAGGCAGCCTCCAACTGGGCGACGTCAGGCATCATGAAGAACTGTTGTGCGGCGGCGTCGGAGAACTCGCCTTGCAGATCGAGAAAATCGGCGCCGGGGATATGGCCGGCCGCGAATGTCTTGTCGCCGGGGACCGCACGATAGGGCACGTCGCTGCCGGGCGGTACTGGTTCGTTGTAGGTGGTGCAGTCGTAGAGGCGGAGGTTGGGGTCACCGAGGATCGTGGCGAGTTGCTCGGTGGTGATGAGGGCATTCTGACTCATTGGAATAGTCTCCCGTCATATGCTCACAATGTCCGTCACCCTGAGGTGCCGGAGCGCAGCGAAGGCCTCGAAGGGCGACGGCCACCAGCGGGACCGCTCATCCTTCGAGGCTTGCCACGCGGTGCAAAGCACCGCATGGCGCGCACCTCAGGATGACGGATCAAACCGAACGCTACAACCTACTGCTTCAACGTCTCCAGAAACCGCACTGGCTCGCCCTGCGACGCCGTCACCAGCTCGCCCTGCCACATCACGCGGCGGCCGCGGATGAAGGTGCCGACGGGCCAGCCCGTGACGCGCACGCCGTCATACGGCGTCCAGCCGGCTTTCGAGGCGACCCATTTGTTGGTGATGGTTTCGCTGCGCTTGAGGTCGACGACGGTGAAGTCGGCGTCATAGCCTGCCGCGATGCGGCCCTTGCAGGCCATGTTGTAGAGGCGCGCGGGGCCGGCGCTGGTGAGATCGACGAACCGCGCCAACGAGAGCCGGCCCGCATTGACATGATCGAGCATGAGCGGCACCAGCGTCTGCACGCCAGTCATGCCGGAGGGCGAGGCCGGATAGGTCTTCTGCTTCTCCTCCAGCGTATGCGGCGCATGGTCGGAGCCGAGCACGTCGATGATGCCCTGCTCGATGCCGCGCCAGATGCCGGCGCGGTGATCGGTCCCGCGCACCGGCGGGTTCATTTGCGCCAGCGTGCCGAGCCGTTCATAGCATTCCGGTGCAGCCAGCGTCAGATGATGCGGCGTCGCCTCGCAGGAGGCGACGTCCTTGTGGTCGCGCAGGAACTCGATTTCTTCCTTGGTCGAGATGTGCAGCACGTGGATGCGCTTGCCCGTCTCGTGCGCGAGCTTGACCAGTCGCTGCGTCGCCATCAACGCCGCCGTCTCGTCGCGCCACACCGGATGCGAGCGCGGATCACCCTCGATGCGCAACGATTTGCGGTCGTTGAGGCGGTATTCGTCCTCGGCATGGAACGCCGCGCGGCGGCGGATCACCTGGAAAATGCGGCGCAGGCTCTCGTCGTCCTCCACCAGCAGCGCACCGGTCGAGGAGCCGATGAAAACCTTGACGCCGGCGCAGCCGGGCGCGCGCTCCAGCACGGGCAGGTCCTGCACGTTCTCGCGGGTGCCACCGATGAAGAAGGCGAAGTCACAATGCATGCGGTGATGGGCGCGCTTCACCTTGTCGGTGAAGGTGGCTTCGGTCACCGTCAGCGGCGAGGTATTCGGCATTTCGAACACGGCAGTGACGCCACCCATCACGGCGCTACGCGAACCGGTCTCGAGGTCTTCCTTCTGCTCCAGCCCGGGCTCGCGGAAATGCACCTGCGTGTCCATGACGCCGGGCAGGATGTGCAGGCCCTTGCAGTCGATCACCTCCGCGGCGGAGGCTTGCGACAGCGGGCCCAGCTCGGCGATGCGGCCGTTGGCGATACCGATGTCGCGGACACCCTCACCGTCCTGGTTGACCACGGTGCCGCCCTTGAGGATGACGTCGAAACGCTGGGTCATGGCTAAAGGCCTCTCTCATCCCCAAGCGCAGGGCTCGAGGTCTTGTCGTTTATGCCTCGCGGGCTTACGTTCCGGAGCAACATGTCGCAAGAGATTTTCGCATGAAATCAGCGTTTCTTCCCGACCGGGGCGTGGTCAAGGTCGCGGGCGAGGATGCGCGCAACTTCCTCAACGGCCTCATCACCACCGATCTCGACAAGCTCAAGCCGGGCCTGGGCCGATTCGGTGCGCTGCTGACGCCGCAGGGCAAGATCACCGTGGATTTCCTGATCACGGAAGTGCCTGCCGGGCATGGCGGCGGGTTCCTGATCGACTGCCCGAAGGCGCTGGCCGACGGCCTTGCCACCAAGCTGAAATTCTACAAGCTGCGCGCCAAGGTGACGGTGGAAAACCTCTCCGACAATCTCGGCGTGCTCGCGGCCTGGGACGGCAAGCTTACCGCGCAGCCGGACCTCGCCTTCGCCGATCCGCGCAATGAAGGGCTCGGCTACCGCATCCTGATTCCCGAAGATCTCAAGCAGAAGCTCTCCGACCTGATCGGCGCCGAGCTTGTCGATGCCGCCGAATACGAGGCGCATCGCATCGCGCTCGGCGTGCCGCGCGGCGGGCTCGATTTCATGTACAGTGATGCGTTCCCGCAC
The DNA here is from genome assembly GCF_000938255.1 of Bradyrhizobium sp. LTSP849. Taxonomy (GTDB): domain Bacteria; phylum Pseudomonadota; class Alphaproteobacteria; order Rhizobiales; family Xanthobacteraceae; genus Bradyrhizobium. Next base: position 99,172 of record NZ_JYMR01000054.1, read on the forward strand.
GAAACCAACATGGACCGTCTGGCCGGCGTCGATTTCGACAAGGGCTGCTATGTCGGCCAGGAGGTCGTCTCGCGCATGCAGCATCGCGGCACTGCGCGCACCCGCAGCGTCAAGGTGCTGCTTGAGGACCTCTCACCGGAGGCCGGCGTCAGCATTCTGGCCGGCGACAAGCCGGTCGGCACAATGGGCTCGTCGGCACAGGGCAAGGGCATCGCACTGGTGCGCATCGATCGCGTCGCCGACGCGCTCGACGCCGGCCAGCCGCTCACCGCCGGCGGCCTTGAGTTGAAGCTCGCCGAACCCGAAGTCGTCCGTATCCCAACGAAGCAGCCGATCGCATGAGCCGCGCGCCCCGCCTGCATCCCGACGGAAAGACGCGCTGCCCCTGGCCGGGTGAAGATCCGGTTTATGTCGCCTATCACGACACCGAATGGGGCGTGCCGGAATATGACGACCGCGCGCTCTATGAAAAGCTGATCCTCGACGGCTTCCAGGCCGGCCTGTCCTGGATCACGATTTTGCGCAAGCGCGACAATTTCCGCAAAGCCTTCGACGATTTTCAGCCGGAGAGGATCGCGCGCTACAACGCGAAGAAGGTTCATGCGCTGATGAACGACGCCGGCATCGTGCGCAACCGAGCAAAGATCGACGGCACCATTCTCAGCGCAAAATCCTATCTGGAGATCATGGAGAAGGGGCCGGGCTTCTCAAAACTGCTGTGGGACTTCATGGGCGGAAAGCCCCTGGTCAACCATTTTAAGACCACGGCGAGCGTGCCGGCCTCAACACCTTTGTCGGTGCAGGTCTCCAAGGAGCTGTCCTCGCGCGGCTTCAAATTCGTCGGCCCGACCATCGTCTATGCCTTCATGCAAGCAACCGGCATGGTCAACGACCATCTCGTCGATTGCCACTGCCACGCGAGCGTCAGCAAGACGCAGCGCAAGCCGCGCCTCAAAGTCAAATGACGGCGAAGAAGACGGCCGCGCGCGACGTCCAGTCCCGCGCCTGGCAGCGTATGCTGTCGGGCCGGCGGCTCGATCTGCTTGATCCCTCCCCGCTCGACATCGAGATCGCCGACATTGCGCATGGGCTGGCGCGCGTCGCGCGCTGGAACGGCCAGACCGTCGGCGCGCACATCTTCTCGGTCGCACAGCATACGCTGCTGGTGGAGACCGTGATGCGGCACGAGACGCGCCGGGTCGATCTGCGCGTGCGGCTCGCAGCGCTGCTGCATGATGCGCCCGAATATGTGATCGGCGACATGATCTCGCCGTTCAAGGCCGTGCTCGACGGCCACTACAAGGCGGTCGAGAAGCGCCTGCTCGGCGCCATCCACATTCGCTTCGGCCTGCCGCCGGTGCTGGCCGACGAGATCACGCAACAGATCAAGGCCGCCGACCGCGGCGCGGCTTATCTGGAGGCGACCGAGCTTGCCGGCTTCAGCGATGCCGAGGCCAAACGCCTGTTCGGCCGCGATCCCGGCCTCTCCGACAGCGTCCGGCGCGACTATCTCACGCCCTGGACGGCGGCGCGGGCTGAGAAGCAGTTTCTGGAGCGGTTCAACGCGGTGTTTGCGTCGGTCTCGTAGGGTGGGCAAAGGCGCCATTGCGCCGTGCCCACCAACTTTTTGCGACCGCGACAAAAATGGTGGGCACGCTTCGCTTTGCCCACCCTACGGCGGCGGCTATAGTCACCAAAAAGGTCCCCCATGATCCACGTCTGTTCCCTTGCCGCCCTGCCCGAAACCGTCCGCCTCACCGGGGCCAGCCATGTGCTGACCGTGATGGCCAATGTCGAGCAAGTGGTGCGGCCGGTGTCGGTGCTCCCGGCCAATCATCTCAAGGTGTCGATGGACGACATCACCGAGGAGATGGACGGTTTTGTCGCGCCCTCGGAAGCGCATATCGACCAGGTGCTGAATTTCGTGCGCGGCTGGGACCGCAACGCACCGCTGGTGGTGCATTGCTATGCCGGCATCAGCCGCTCCACTGCGAGTGCGTTCGCGACCGTCTGCGCGCTCAATCCGAATCGCGACGAGATCGAGATCGCCAAGAAAATCCGCGCGGCCTCTCCGATCGCCTCGCCGAACCGGCGCATCGTCAGCCTCGCCGACCGCGCGCTGGGGCGCAACGGCCGCATGCTGCGCGCGCTCGACGAGATGGGCCCGGGCGCCATGATGGTCGAGGGCCGCCCCTTCGTGATCGAGCTCGAATGACACCAACGCCCGCCACCGCATGAGCGACAGACTGACGCCGATCGAGATCGGCCTGACCGCGGCGATCGTCGCGATCGAGGATCATGAGCCGCTGGTCCTCACCGCGCGCGGCAGCGACGGGCTTGCCGGCCTGCCGTTCGGTCCGTTCGATGCGCCGAGCCACCGCACCTTCGAGATCGGCCTGCGCGCCTGGGTCGAGGCGCAGGCGGGTTTGCGGCTCGGCTATGTCGAGCAGCTCTATACGTTTGGCGATCGTGGCCGGCATGCGGAGGCCGGCGATACCGGTGCGCATATGGTGTCGATCGGATATCTCGCGTTGACGCGTGCGATCGACGGCGAGCTCACTGCTACGGGAGCGAGCTTCGAGCCCTGGTATCGCTTCCTTCCCTGGGAAGACTGGCGCGAGGAGCCGCCGGCCATCATTGCCCGCGACATCATCCCGGCGTTGACCAAATGGGCCGAGGAAGAAACGCCGGAGACGACGCGCGCACTGCCGCGCAGGGATCGCGTGCGGTTTTATTTCGGCCTCGAGGGTGCCGCCTGGGACGAGGAGCGCGTGCTCGACCGCTACGAGCTCTTGTACGAGGCAGGGCTGATCGAGGAGGCGCGGCGCGACGGCCGCCCCGCGGCATTAGCGCGCAAGGCGCTTCCCGCACTCGGCACCTCCATGCGCTTCGATCATCGCCGGATCCTCGCCACGGCCATCGCGCGGCTGCGTGCAAAACTGAAGTATCGCCCTGTGGTCTTTGAACTTTTGGCCGCCGAGTTCACACTTACTGAATTGCAGTACACGGTGGAGGCGATCTCCGGCCGGCACCTGCACAAGCAGAATTTCCGCCGCCTCGTCGAAATGGAAGCCCTGGTCGAACCGACCGGGGTGATGTCGACACAGACGGGTGGACGGCCGGCGGCGCTCTACCGCTTCCGCCGCGACGTGCTCCAGGAACGCCCGGCACCCGGCTTGCGCGTACGTTCCCGGCGCTAGAGCATGATCCGGACCCGGAGGGCCGCGTTAGCGCAAAGTGTGCAGCGGTTTTCCGAGAAGATCATGCTCAAGACCAAGACTTTAAGATCGCGCGGTCGGCCCATGCGCGCCGATCGCCAGGAGGCCCCATGTTCGACAGCCCGTTTGACGACATCGCGATGGTCGTTGCGATCATTGCCTTCCTGATCGCGATCAAGGCCACCAGCCAGGCGACCGAGCTGCGCCGGCGGCTGAGCTCGCTCGAGGCGATGTTGTACGCCCAGCGGCAGGTACAGCCGCCGCCGCTGATGCCCGCGCAGGAGCAGGCGCCTTTGCCTGCGACGACCGCGGCAGAACCACCGCCGCTTGCACCTGAAGCCGAACCAGCGCCGCCCCCTCCGCTCGTCACCGAACATGTTTCGCCGCCGCCGCTCGAAGCGAGCGCGGATCGTGTCGCACCGCCTCCCGTGCCGGCCGCAGAGCCCGGCTTCGAGGAGCGGCTTGGCACCCGCTGGGTGGTGTGGATCGGCGGCCTTGCGCTGGCGCTCGGCGGCTTCTTCATGGTGCGCTATTCGATCGAGGCCGGCCTTGTCGGCCCCGGCGTGCGCGTGTTCCTCGGCGGCGTGTTCGCGCTGGCGCTGTTAGCGGCCGGCGAATGGACGCGGCGCAAGGAGAGCATTTCCACCATCGCGGCGCTGCCGATCGCCAACATTCCCGCGATCCTCACGGCTGCAGGCACGGCCGTGGCATTCGCGACCACCTATGCCGCCTACGCGCTCTACGACTTCCTGGTGCCCGCCACCGCCTTCGTGCTGCTCGGCCTTGTCGCGCTCGGCACGCTGGCGGCAGCGCTGCTGCACGGGCCGGCGCTCGCAGGCCTCGGCGTGGTCGGCGCCTTCGCGACGCCTGCCCTAGTCTCCAGCGGCAAGCCTGACTATTGGGCGCTCTACGTCTATCTCGCCATCGTCACCGCCGCGAGTTTTGGCCTCGCCCGTATCCGGCTGTGGCGCTGGCTGGCCGTGACCACCATCGGCTTCGCCGTGCTCTGGATCTTCCCGGGGCTCGATCTCGGCGAATTGCAGGTCGCGCCGCACGCCTTCCATGCCATCGCGGGCTTCGTGCTGGCCGCGCTGCTCGTGGTCTGCGGCTTCATGTTCGGCCCCACGATCGAGGACGGGCAGATCGAGCCCGTCTCGTCGAGTGCGCTCGGCGCCTATCTGTTCGGCGCGATGCTGATCGTGCTGTCGAGCGCGCATGCTGATCTTTCGTTGATCGCCTTCACGCTTCTCATCGCGGCGACGCTGTTCGTCGCCTGGCGTACGCCTTCGGCCACCGGCGCCTTGGGCGCGGCGGCGGCGACCGTCTTCATCGTGTTCGCCGAATGGGCGGTGCGCGCCAATCCGGACATGCTGGTGCTGCCGGGCGGGCCCCTGCCCGGCATCGGACCGACGGCGACCGACAGCGCCGTGACGCAGCATCTGGTGATGGCCGCGATCTTCGCCGCAGGCTTCGGCATCGCCGGCTTTTTCGCGCAGGGCCGCTCAAGCTCGGCGATCATTCCCGTGGTGTGGTCGGCGGCTGCGGTCGCAACACCGATTGCGATCCTGGTTGCGCTCTACGCACGCATCGCCCATCTCGACCGCTCGATCCCGTTCGCGATCCTCGCGGTGCTGCTCGCCGCCGCCTTTGGCGCAGCAACTGAAACCCTCACCCGCCGTGAGACCCGGCCGGGCCTTGCGATCTCCACTGCTTTGTTCGCCACCGGCACGCTCGGTGCGCTGGCGCTGGCGCTGACCTTTGCGCTGGAGAAGGGCTGGCTCACCATTGCGCTCGCGCTGATGTCACTCGGCACCGCCTGGATCTCGATGCAGCGGCCGATCCCGTTCCTGCGCTGGCTCGCCGCCATCTTCGCAGGCCTGGTCACCGCGCGCATCGCCTATGATCCCCGCATCGTCGGCGACGCTGTCGGCACCACGCCGATCTTCAACTGGCTGTTGTGGGGCTATGGCCTGCCCGCCGCGTCGTTCTGGATGGCGAGCATTTTCCTGCGCCGCCGCGCCGATGACGCGCCGCTGCGCATGGTGGAGGCGGCCGCGATCCTGTTCACCGCGCTGCTCGCCTTCACGGAGATCCGCCATCTCGCGACAGGCGGCGATATGATAGCAGCGCCGTCACTGCTCGAATGCGCACTCCAGGTCTGCATGGCGCTGGCCATGGCGATCGGGCTGGAGCGCTTGCAGCTGCGAAGCCGCAGCATCGTGCACAATGTCGGTGCCGTCATTCTGACGGCGATTGCAGGCCTCATCAGCGTGTTCGGCCTCCTCATCATGGAGAACCCGCTGCTATGGCGCATCGATGTCGGCGGCGCCGTGTTCAACCTGCTGCTGCTCGGCTACGCGCTGCCGGCGGTGTTGATGCTGCTGTTGTCCTATGCGGTGGCGAGCGAGCGCGGCAAGGCCTATGCCAACACCATCGCGGGCGGCGCGCTTGTCTTCGCGCTCGTGTACCTGACGCTGGAGATCCGCCGCTTCTATCACGGCCCGATCCTGTCCAGCGGCGAGACCACGGGTGCCGAGCAATACACCTATTCGATCGGCTGGCTCGCCTTCGGCGTGGCGCTGCTCGGTATCGGGCTTCTCGTCAACTCCGAGCGTGCGCGGCTGGCATCCGCCGCCGTCATCGCGCTGACCATCCTGAAGGCCTTCGTCATCGACATGTCGACGCTGACCGGTGTCTACCGCGCGTTGTCGTTCATGTGTCTCGGCATCGTGCTGGTCGCGATCGGCTGGCTCTACCAGCGCATGCTGTTCCGGCGGCAGGTAGCACCGCCGCCGGCTCCGCAGACGAGCGCGTGACGGCGTTTTCGTTTGAGCATGATCTTATCGGAAAGCCGCTTCGCACTTTTCCGGACCATGCTCTAGGCCGCGCGGACCGACTCCAGGAACTGCGCGACCTCGACCTTGAGGCGCGTGCTGTCGCTCGCGAGCGATTTGGCGGCCGAGAGCACCTCGCTCGAGGCCTCGCCGGTCTCGATCGCACCGCGCTGCACGTCGGTGATGTTCGACGAGACCTCCTGCGTGCCGACCGAGGCCTGCTGCACGTTGCGCGAGATCTCCTGCGTGGCCGCGCCCTGCTCCTCGACGGCGGCGGCGATGGCCGCGGACACCTCGGACAGCCGCTCGATGGTGCCGCCGATCTCCTGAATGGCGCTGACGGATTCCCCGGTCGCGGCCTGGATGCCTGCGACCTGCGCCCCGATCTCACCGGTCGCCTTCGCGGTCTGCTCTGCCAGCGCCTTGACCTCGGAAGCGACGACAGCGAAGCCGCGGCCGGCTTCGCCAGCGCGCGCCGCCTCGATGGTCGCGTTCAGCGCCAGCAGATTGGTCTGGCCCGCAATGGTGTTGATGAGCTCGACGACGTCGCCGATGCGGGATGCGGCCAGCGACAGAGCGTTGACACGCTCGTTGGTCCGCCCCGCCTGCTCGACGGCTTCCGCCGCCATCCGTGCCGAGTCCTGCACCCGGCGGCTGATCTCGGTGATGGAGGACGACAGCTCTTCCGAGGCCGATGCCACCGCCTGGACGTTGGTGGAGGCCTCCTCGGACGCAGCCGCAACGACGGTCGCGAGCTCCTGCCCGCGCTGCGCGGTGCTGGTCAGCGTCGTCGCGGACGCCTCGAGCTCGGTCGAGGCCGCGGAGACGGTTCCGACGACTTCGCCGATCATCGCTTCGAACTTGCGGGTGATGGCATCGACGCGGCGGCCGCGTTCGATCTTCGCTTCGGCGTCGGCCGCAGCAGCCGCGTCTGCGGCCTTCTTGGCGATCAGCGCCTCCTTGAAGATCTGGAGCGCATCCGCCATCGAGCCGATCTCGGTCTTCTCGCCGCGATGCGGCACATCGGCCAAGAGGTCGCCCTCACCGAGCGACTGCATCGGGCGGATGATCGAGGCAATACCACGCGAAACGTCGCGCACGAGATAGTAGGCGGCACCGATCGCGATCACGACCGAGGCCACGATGATGCCGACCAGCACGCGGAAGATCGTGGCGTAGCTGTCGGCCGCCTGCTTCGTCTCCGATTCGGCGCCGCGGTTATTGAGGTCGATGTCCTTGGTCAGCAGTGGATCGGCCGCCTGGGCCATCTTGGCGACCTTGGTCTGCAACAGCTCGTTGGCGTCGGTCGGGAAGCGGCCGACGCTCTTGCGCGACAGCGCCATCACGTCCTGCACGCCATTCAGGTACTCGCCCCACGCCGTCGTCCATTGCCCGTAGATTGAGCGCTCTTCGGCGGACGTGATCAGCTGCTCGTAGGTCTTGCGCGTCTGCTCGATGCGTTCGCGCAGCGAGCCGAGGCGCTTCTCGGCCGCGTCCTTGCCTTCGGCAGTGTCCTGCATCAAATGCAGACGGAGCGCGACCCGCAGCTCGTTGACGTCAGCACGGATCGAGCCGAGCGCACGCACGCTCGGCAGCCAGCTCTGCGCGATCTCGACGGTGTGAGAATTGATGTTCTGCATAGTGCCGATCGCCACCACGCCGACGCCGGCGAGCGAGAGCACGAGGATCGACAACACGGTCAAAAGCTTGAAGACGATCGACAACTTCGACATCACATCTAATCCCGATGATAACTGACAACGCACAAGTCACCTGCGCCGCGACCGTCACAACTGACGACAGGGCGGGGGTCATTCCAACAATGCTGGCTGGTTCTTATCCGGTAAGATTGCGCTCATAGTCGCAAACAGCCGTTAACAAGAGCCTAGTAAAACTACGGGCTTGCCGATTATCGATACTTAACCAAACTACAACTTTAAATTGCCGGTGAATGAGCTGGCCATCATGCGGCCCGCACCGAGTCCAGAAAGCGCGCGACCTCGCTCTTCAAGCGGTTGCTCTCCTGCGACAGCGATTGCGCCGCCGAATGCACCTGCGCCGAGGCAGCCCCGGTCTCGCCGGCGCCGCGCTGGACATCTCCGATGTTTGCCGAGACCTCCGATGTGCCGTGCGCGGCGTGCAGGATGTTGCGGGAAATCTCCTGCGTCGCGGCGCCCTGCTCCTCGACGGAAGCGGCAATAGCCGACGAGATCTCCGACATCCGCGCGATGGTGTCGCCAATCTCCTTGATCGCGCCGACGGAATCCTGCGTCGCGGTCTGGATCGCGCCGATGTGCTGGCCGATCTCGCCCGTCGCTTTCGCGGTCTGCTCGGCCAGCGCTTTCACCTCGGTCGCAACCACCGCAAAGCCGCGGCCCGCCTCGCCCGCCCGTGCCGCCTCGATCGTGGCGTTCAACGCCAACAGGTTGGTCTGGGCGGCGATCGTGTTGATCAAGTCGACCACGTCGCCGATGCGCCCCGCAGCCTTGGTCAATTCGCCGACGCGCGCATTGGTGCGCTGGGCCTGCTCCACCGCGACGTCGGCGACGCGCGCCGATTCCTGCACCTGACGGCTGATCTCGGAGATCGACGTCGTCATCTCCTCGCTTGCGGAGGACACCGACTGCACGTTGGCAGACGCCTCCTCCGAGGCCGACGCCACGGCGGTGGCGAGCCCGTTGGACCGTTCGGCCGCCTGCGTCAGCGTATTCGAGGACGCTTCGAGCTCGGTTGCCGCCGATGAGACGGTCTCGATGATCTCGCCGATCGCGCCTTCGAACCCATCGGCGAGCCGCTGCATGTCCGCCTTGCGCTGCGTGCGCCGGCGCGTGTCGGCCTCCAGCTGCTCGGCGCGGAGTCGCTCGGCTTCCGTCATGTTGGTCCTGAACACCTCGACCGCGCTGGCCATCTCGCCGATCTCATCCTTGCGTCCGACGCCGGGAACGGAAATCGAGAGATCGCCGCGTGCAAGCCCCGTCATCGCGTCGACCATGCCGGACAGTGCCTTCGAGATCGAGCGTCCCAGGAAGAAGCCGACCACAGCGAGCACGGCGACCGTGACGAAGAAGGCGATCATCATCCACAGGCGCACGGCGTCGCGGGTCGCAGTTTCCGCAGCGTCAGCCTGCTTGTAGAGACCTTCGACCGTGGTCCGCACCTCGACCATCCCCGGCTCGAGTTCACGGAACGTCTTCATCATACTGGTATCAAGGGCCGCGCTCTGTTGTGCGGTCTCGGCCCAGGCCACGAACTCCGATTGGTACTTCTGGAGCTTGGCCGTGATCTCAGTCGAGACGGGAGCGGGCACGGCAGCGGCTTCCATGGCCTTCGAGAACTCTATGGCGGCCTTCTTCAGTTCAGCGACGTATTTCGGATCACGCCGCAGCATGAAATCCTTCTCGTGCCGGCGCATCGTCAGCATCCAGCTCGTCAGCCGCGGATTGTCGAGCTCCTTCAGCTTCGCCTCGATGTCATGAACCGCGCCGCGCAGCGAGCCGGACAGGCCGAGTGTCTCGTTCAGGCCGAGCTTGGTCTCGGCTGCGACCAGCGCGCTGAAATCCGTCGCATAGCGCCTGAAGCCCTCCTGGGCCTGCTTCGTCTTGTCGGACAGCGCGCTCATGCCGCCCGCCGACATCAGCCGTTCGACCTCATCGAAATCACGATTGATCGGGCCTATCAGCTCGGCGTGCGCCTTGGCATAACTCTCGTTGCGGCGCTGCTGAAAGTTCTTCTCGTTGCGGCGGGCCTCCAGCATCCGGATCGAGAGCTGGTTGTTCAGGTCGGCGATCGCACGGGCGCGATTGGCGACGTTGCGGGAGGCGTCCTGGGAAAGACTGCCGATCTCGTAGATCGCGCCAAAGGCGACGAGACCAACGAGGCCAAATAATCCGATCGCCATCACCTTGTGGGTCAGGCGGATGGAAAGGCCGCTCATGAATGGGCTCCAAAACGCTAAGGACGCAATACAGGAGGGCGACGCAGCACCCGGAATATTCCGGGGATTATGACCGCTTCGCTTTTCTGGAAAGTTAACCTTGCGGCTCATTCGTCATGGCGCCGCAACATGCGCGCGCGCAACCACCGCGCTTCCACGCGTGGCGGTTGTAGCGTTCGACCCGCCATCAGGCAGCCCGCACCGTCTCCAGGAACTTGCCGACCTCAAGCTTGAGGCGATCGCTGTCGCCGGACAGCATCTGCGCGGCGGACAGGACCTGCGAGGACGCAGATCCGGTCTCGCTTGCCCCGCGCTGCACGTCAGCGATATTGGACGACACCTGCTCGGTGCCCTGGGCGGCCTGTGCGACGTTGCGGGAGATTTCCTGCGTCGCGGCGCCCTGCTCCTCGACGGCGGCAGCAATGGTCGAGGAAATCTCCGACAATTTTGCGATGGTGTCGCTGATATCCCTGATGGCGCCGACCGAATATTCGGTGGCGGTCTGGATGCTGGCAATCTGCTGGCCGATCTCGCCAGTTGCCTTCGCGGTCTGTTCGGCCAGCGCCTTGACCTCGGAGGCGACCACGGCAAAGCCACGCCCCGCTTCGCCGGCGCGCGCCGCTTCGATCGTGGCGTTGAGTGCCAGCAGATTGGTCTGGCCCGCGATGGTGTTGATCAGCTCGACCACGTCGCCGATGCGCGTCGCCGCCTTGGACAATTCGCTGACGCGTTCGGTGGTGTTGCGGGCCTGGCCGACTGCCTCGCTCGCCACGCGCGCCGACTCCTGTACCTGCCGGCTGATCTCGGTGATCGAGGACGACAACTCTTCCGTCGCCGACGCCACCGACTGCACGTTAGTGGAGGCCTCTTCCGAGGCCGCCGCAACGACGGTGGTAAGCGCCTTTGTGCGTTCCGCGGTGGAGGTCAGCGTCGTCGCAGATGCTTCGAGCTCGGTCGAGGCCGACGACACAGTGCCGACGATCTCGCCGACGGCGCCTTCAAAATTGTCGGCGAGCTTGCGCATGTCCGCCTTGCGCTGCTCGGTCGCGACCTGGTCCTGCCGCATCTTGGCGTCCGCTTCTGCGCGCGCCTTCTGCTCGGACACGACCTTGAATTTCTCGACGGCGCCGGCGACCTCGCCGACCTCGTCCTTGCGGCCGAGTCCCGGCAACACAACCGAGAAGTCGCCACCGGCAAGCTTCTCCATCGCCACCGTCAACGCCCGCATCGGTCGCGCGATGCTGAAGACGGAGAAGATGCACGCACCGATCAGGACCATCGCGACCAGCACGCCGGTGATAAGCGACGTGCGCGCAACCGACCCTGCCTCCGCTTCCGCTGCGGCGCGAGTCTCGACACTCCTCTGCTTGGCAAAGTTGGTAATCTCGTTCGCTAGCTCGGAGATCTCTTCGTTGATCGGAGCTAGTGTTTCCTTGCGGATGCGGTCGACCTCGGCCACCAGCTTTGCGAGCTGCGCCGACGCTTCGCCGTCCTTCTTCGCGTCGAGCGCGAGCTCCTGCTTGCGGATCGCCTCGATCTGCTGCTCTCCCTTCTGAAAGTTGCCGATCAGCACAGTCAGGCGATCGATCCGCTTGCGGTTCTCCGGCGACCGCGAGAGCTTCGCCATTTCATCCGAGAACTTCAGGGCCGCCGTCTGGCGGTCGTTGAAATAGGTTACGGCCTTCTGCATCTCGGCCGGCGAGGAGGAAGTCAGGATGTCACGAATGCCGATCTGCATCCCGCGGACCGACGCCTTCGCTTCCGCAGCGTTTTGCGCGATCGATTGCTGTCCAGATGCCCCATTGCTCAGCTTCTGGACCTCCACGTCACCGCTCATCTGGAGGAAGATCATCAGCGCGACGAGGCCGATGGTCAGTGCCGAGGTTATGGCGAGTTTGGTGCCAATTCGCAGATTCTGAATGAACATCATCGAAGTATTTCCCAGGATACGAATTGGCGCGGCGAAGCGCGTAAACGGCCTAGGCAGGCTAACCGGCAGGTTCGTCGTTAACGTTAAGTATCGAGGCTGCGGCCTGGGTAGAAGTACGGGGAACGCGGCTCAAATCACGTGAATTGCACACTCTTCACGAGCAGCAGAGCGATGGCTCGCGAATTTGCAGTTGTCCCATTCGTTAACGTCGCGCGCCACCGACAGCCGCGTCAGCGCACAGTCTCGCCGACGAGGCTGATGCGAAACACCGGCTCCTTGTTCTCGTCGAGCAGCTCCATGCTCCACTTGGCGTTGGGCTTCAAATTGCGCGCGATGCTGCCGAGCAAATTGGCGCACACCTCCCCCATCTCGGTCCAGGCGGCGGCGCGATCCTCGAACTCGTATGGCTGATCGGCGGCGCCGGAATAGCGGCCGGTGCTGATGCGGAAGAAATAGAGCGACATCGTTGAACCCTTGTGCAGAGCCGCCCCCCCGGCCGTCACGCAGGCTGGAGCGCCAGTCGCTACCAAGGCATGAAAGCCGCCGTCCGTATGACTACGGCGCGGCGGCTCGATCGCTGATGGATGTTGTCAGCAACGCACGTGCAGGTGGTCGCGCGCGCAGGCCAAAATCACTCGGTCGAGCGGCGCAGCTCGAGCGGGCCTTCGTTCTTCGAATCGGATTTGGGCTCGGACTTCGCTTCCGATTTCACCGGCTCGATTCGGCTGCTCTCGACACGCGGCGTCTCGACGCGCGCGGCGACCTCGGTGCTCGATGCGTTGACCGAACCGGTCTGCTCGGAGCTGCGCAGCGAGCGCGGCCGCGCCACGGCGCGCGCCATCAGCATCTGGTTGCCACCCTGATGGTGGAACTCGCAATAGGCGAAGCTCATGCCCGACACCGAGCCGCGGAAGCTGCGCTCGTCGGTCTTTTCCAGGTTGAAACAGGGCTCGAACGGAATGCCCTTGATCGAGGCGCAGACGTTCTGGCCGCGGATCTGGAGCGTGTTGCCGGGCAGCCGAAGATGGCGCACCGGACCCGCGCCGGAGAACTGCACCGCGCCGGCGGCGCCAAGATCGTCGAGGATGCGGCCTGCGCCGCGGGTGCCGTCGAAACACGTGAAGGCGAATACCTTGCCGGCAACGAAGCGGCGCGCCTCCTCGGCGTTCATGCTTCCGGCAATGGCCGGCGCAAACGTCACGACAGCCGTGACAGCCCCCAACACAATACGCGCAAGCATGCTCAACTCCGAACTAACCCCCGCAGCGGGCGATGCCGTATCTCTTTACCCGCTGCTTACCATACTAACCAAGGCAACATTGAAGCAGCTTGGTTGGTAAAGTCTGAACGTCGTTAGACAATTTTTACCACGATGCGGCCGCGGACCTGGCCGGCCAGAATTTTCGCGCCCCATTCCGGAACTTCGTCGAGCGGAATTTCCGTAGTTATTTCAGATAGTTTTGACCGATCCAGGTCAGACGCCAGACGCTGCCATGCGGCTTTTCGTGGCTCAATCGGGCACATCACGGAATCGATGCCGAGAAGGCACACCCCCCGCAAAATAAACGGCGCAACCGAGGACGGCAGATCCATGCCAGCCGCGAGACCGCAGGCGGCGATCGCCCCGGCATACTTCGTCATCGACAGCAGGTTGGCGAGCGTGGTCGAGCCGACGCTGTCGACGCCGCCGGCCCAGCGTTCCTTGGCCAGGGGCTTTCCCGCCGCCGACAATTCGTTGCGGTCAATCACCTCAGCGGCGCCGAGCTGCTTGAGATAGTCCGCTTCGGACGCACGGCCGGTCGAGGCAATGACGTGATAGCCGAGCCAGGACAGCACCGCGGTCGCGACCGAGCCCACGCCGCCGGCCGCGCCTGTCACCACCACGGGGCCGCTCTTCGGCGAGACGCCGTGCTTCTCCAGCGCCAGCACCGAGAGCATCGCGGTGAAGCCGGCGGTGCCGATCGCCATGGCATCGCGCGCCGAGAGGCCCTGCGGCAAGGCGACCAGCCAGTCGCCCTTCACCCGCGCCTTCTCGGCATAGGCGCCGAGATGCGTCTCGCCCATGCCCCAGCCGGTGCAGACGACCTTATCGCCCGCCTTCCACGCTGGATGTGAAGACTGCTCGACGGTGCCGGCAAAGTCGATGCCCGCGATCATCGGGAAACGGCGCACCACCGGTGCCTTGCCGGTGAGCGCGAGGCCATCCTTGTAGTTCAGTGTCGACCATTCCACCCGGACCGTGACGTCGCCTTCCATCAGCTCGGCTTCGTCGAACTGCGTGAGCGCGACAGTGGTGCCCTTGTCCGCCTTGTCGATCCGGATCGCCTTGAATGTGGCCACAGCAAAACTCCCTGACTTGTTTCAGGCGATGTTTAGCCGATCAGACGGGCTGCGCAACCGCCCGGGGAGCCGGTTTCTCTACGATCGGAAGATTGATCAGCGCCGAGAGCACGCCGAACAGGATCGAGAGCCACCAGATCGGCGTGTAGGAACCGAAGCGCTCGAACACGATGCCGCCGAGCCAGACGCCGAGGAAGCCGCCGACCTGATGGCTGACGAAGGCAAAGCCATAAAGCGTTGCGAACCAGCGCGTGCCGAACATCAGCGCCACCAGCGCCGAGGTCGGCGGCACCGTCGACAGCCAGGTCAGGCCGGAGATTGCGCCGAACGCGATCGCCGAGAACGGCGTGATCGGGAACGAGATGAACGCGAGCGTCGCGAGCGCGCGGGTGAAATAGATCGCCGAGAGAATGTAGCGCTTCGGCAGCGAGTTCTGGAGATAGCCGACGCTCAGCGACCCCATGATGTTGAACAGGCCGATCGCCGCGATCACCCAGCCGCCGGTTTGCGTCGAGATGCCGCGATCGACCAGGAACGCCGGAAGATGCACGGTGATGAAGGCAAGCTGGAAGCCGCAGGTGAAGAAGCCGAGCACCAGCAGCACGTAGGAGCGATGGCCGAAGGCTTCTGAGAGCGCCTTGGTGAAGGACTGCTCATCAGCGGGCGCGGTGCTGGCGGTGCTTGCGACCGGCGGCGTCGAGAGCGCCAGCGCCAGCGGGATAATCAGGAGCATCAGGAAGCCGAACACGGTGAGCGCCTGCTGCCAGCCGAAATTGTCGATCAGCGCCACGCCGATCGGCGCGAACAGGAACTGTCCGAACGAGCCCGCCGCGGTGCCGGCGCCGAGCGCAAGGCCGCGCTTCTCAGCCGGCAGCAGCTTGGTGAAGGCCGACAGCACCAGATTGAACGAGCAGCCGGCGAGGCCGAAGCCGACCATCACGCCGGCGCCGAGATTGAGCGACAGCGGCGTCGACGAATAGCGCATCAGCAAAAGGCCGCCGGCATAGAGCAGCGCGCCGACGCACATCACCCGGAACAGGCCGAAGCGATCGGCGATCGCGCCGGCGAGCGGCTGACCCAATCCCCACAGCAGATTCTGCACGGCGATCGCGAGGCCAAACACGTCGCGGCCCCAGGCGAACTCGTGGCTCATCGGCTGCACGAAGAAGCCGAGCGCCGAGCGCGGGCCGAAGCCGAGCATGCCGATCGCGCAGCCGCAGAGGATGATGACGGCCGGGGTCCGCCAGTTGGACGAACGTGAGACCGGACCGAGCTCGCCCGCTTGTGTCGACATGGTGTTCCTCCTCGGCCGTTGGCGGATCCGCAAACAGGTAACCGCTGGTCAGCCGTTTAATGCAAGTGCATGAAAATCCCAAGTCGAAAATGATTGCGTCCTACGAAGAGCTGCCAGGGGAGCATTGCGTTTCACCGGGGGCCTCGCCGAACGCGCGAGGGGGCGACTTAACGAGAATGTGTGGGACGAGACCTAGCGGCTCCCAGGAAGGCATGTTATCTTTGATTTACTCAGATTGAGCATATTAGAGCGACGACGGAATGTGCCCGGCTTCTCGGCCGGATTTCTCGGGCTCTATATATACTCATATTGAGTATAATTCACATGCACGGGAGGCTTCGATGCCGATCACTGGAATTTACGGGCCCGATGACTTTACCAACCGGCCGCAGGCCCAAACCGCCCGCACCCACGTCATGCCTGCGCGAACAGGGGCCGCGCTGCCGATGCCCTCGCTGGAATGGACGCCCGAGGTCGAGCAGGCCACCGCGCACCTCTATGAGCGCGTCAAGCACGTGATCCCGCCGATCGAGTGGCCGCTGATGGCACCGACCATCAAGGCGATCAACGAGCTCAAGCGCGCGCGCAACGCCGTGATCCTCGCTCACAACTACCAGACGCCGGAAATCTTTCACTGCGTCGCCGACATTGGCGGCGACTCGCTCCAGCTCGCGGTCGAGGCGACCAAGGTGAAGGCCGACATCATCGTGCAGTGTGGCGTGCACTTCATGGCGGAGACCTCGAAGCTGCTCAACCCGGACAAGACAGTGCTGATCCCGGACCAGCGCGCCGGCTGCTCGCTCGCGGCCAGCATCACGGGCGCGGATGTGCGCCTGCTCCGCGAGAAATTTCCAGGCGTGCCTGTCGTCGCCTATGTCAACACATCCGCGGAAGTTAAGGCCGAGGTCGACATCTGCTGCACCTCGTCTAACGCGGTGCAGGTGGTCGAGAGCCTGAATGCGCCAAGCGTGATCTTCCTGCCCGACCGTTATCTCGCAAGCTACGTGGCCTCGAAGACCGATGTGAAGATCATCGCCTGGAAGGGCGCCTGCGAGGTGCACGAGCGCTTCACCGGTGACGAGCTGCGCAGCCTTCGCGAGGCCGATCCGTCCGTGCAGATCATCGCGCATCCGGAATGCCCGCCGGATGTGCTGGCGGAAGCCGACTTCACGGGTTCGACCGCACACATGATCAACTGGGTGCGGGCGAAAAGACCAAAGCGCCTTGTGATGATCACGGAATGCTCGATGGCCGACAATGTGCACGCCGAGCTTCCCGACGTTGAGATGTTGCGTCCCTGCAATCTCTGCCCGCACATGAAGCGCATCACGCTCGCCAACATCTTGGAGAGCCTGCTGACGCTTGGCGAGGAAGTGACGATCGAGCCCGAGCTTGCGGTGCGCGCGCGGCGATCGGTCGAGCGGATGATCAATCTGAAGAACTGAGATAGAGCCATGACAAACAACATCCACAACCTCACCCGCAGCACCGACGACGTCGTCATCGTTGGCGGCGGGCTTGCCGGACTGTTTTGCGCACTCAAACTCGCGCCGCGGCCGGTGACGCTGATCTCGGCGGCGCCGCTCGGTCAGGGCGCATCATCAGCATGGGCGCAAGGCGGCATCGCAGCCGCCGTGGCCGAGGGCGATAGCCCAGAGGCACATGCCGCGGACACCATCGCGGTCGGCGGCGGCCTCGTCGACGAAGCAGTCGCGCTCGGGATCGCGCGCGAGGCCGCACCGCGGATCCATGATCTGCTGGCTTATGGCGTTCCATTCGACCGCGATCTCGAAGGCCGGCTCGCTGTGGGGCGAGAGGCCGCGCATTCGGCGCGACGCATCGTGCATGTGCGTGGCGACGGCGCGGGCGCGGCCATCATCGCAGCGCTGGGCGACGCCGTACGCCGCACACCATCGATTCGCCTGATCGAAGGCTTTGTCGCCGAAGCGCTGTTGACCGAGGACGGCGCCGTCAGCGGCCTGCAATTGCGTGAGGCCGGCAACTTTGCAGCGAGGCCTATGATGATTGCCTCGCGCGCGGTGGTGCTCGCCACCGGCGGCATCGGCCATCTCTATGGCGTCACCACCAACCCGGTCGAGGCGAGCGGGTCGGGCCTTGCGATCGCGGCCCGCGCCGGCGCTGTGATTGCCGATCCCGAATTCGTTCAGTTCCACCCGACCGCCATCATGGCCGGCCGCGATCCGGCGCCGCTTGCAACCGAAGCGTTGCGCGGCGAAGGCGCGACGCTGATCAACGGCAATGGTGACCGCTTCATGGCGGCGCTCCATCCGCTCGCCGAGCTCGCACCGCGCGACATCGTGGCCCGCGGCGTGTTCGCGGAGATTGCGGCCGGGCGCGGCGCATTCCTCGATGCGCGCGAAGCGCTGGGTGCGCGCTTCGCCGACACATTCCCGACCGTGCATGCGAGCTGCATCGCTGCCGGCATCGATCCGGCCAAGCAGGCAATCCCGATCGCACCGGCCGCGCACTATCACATGGGCGGCATCGCGGTGGACGAGCACGGCCGCAGCTCGATCGACGGGCTCTGGGCCGGCGGTGAAGTGTCGTCCACCGGCGCGCACGGCGCCAACCGGCTCGCCTCGAATTCGCTGCTCGAGGCCGTGGTCTATGCCGCGCGCATCGCCGACGACATCGCGGGCCGCGCCATCCCCTCGCCTGCCCGGCTCCCTGATGCGCTGGTGACGACACGCGGCGGCGCACCGGACGCAGCTAGCGTGAAGCAGCTGCGGACGATGATGAGCGCGTGTGTCGGCGTGATCCGCAACAGTGACGAGCTCGCGGAGGCGGCGCACAGCTTTGCCGCGCTCGAGCGCGAGGCGGCCAGCATCGCACTGCGCAACATGGCGGCATCGGCACTGCTCGTGGCCGCCTCCGCCTGGAGTCGGCGCGAGAGCCGCGGCGCGCATTTCCGCTCCGACCATCCGGCGGAGATCCCCGCGCTGGCGCAGCGAACCACGACCACGCTCGCGGCGGCGCGCGAGGTGGCAGAGAGCCTAACCGAACATCTCGTGCCGCGCATCGCGCAACCCATGATCGCCTGAAGGAAGCCAGCCATGATAACCCCGACCTCACTGCTCAATCCCGACGCCTTCCTCTCCCCGCTTGCCATCGACGAAGCCGTGCACCGAGCGCTCGACGAGGATCTCGGCCGCGCCGGCGACATCACCTCGCTCGCGACGATCCCGGAGGCAACCAAGGCGCAGGCCATCCTCGTCGCGCGTCAGCCCGGTGTGATTGCCGGATTACCGCTGGCGCTGGCGACGCTGCAAAAACTGTCGCCCGACATCGAGGTCCGCGCGCATGTCCGCGACGCCGCGCGGGTCGCCCGCGGCCAGCACGTGCTGACGATCTCCGGTCCCGCGCGCGCCATCCTCACGGCGGAGCGGACCGCGCTGAATTTCGTCGGCCGGCTGTCGGGCATCGCGACGCTCACGGCCGACTACGTCCGCCAGACCGAAGGCACGAAAATGCGCATCTGCTGCACGCGGAAAACCACACCGGGATTGCGGGCGCTGGAGAAATACGCCGTGCGCTGCGGCGGCGGCTTCAACCATCGCTTCGGTCTCGACGATGCGATACTGATCAAGGACAACCACATCGCGGTCGCCGGCGGCATCCGGGCCGTGCTGGAGCGCGCCCGCGCCCATGCCGGTCATCTCGTCAAGATCGAGATCGAGGTGGATACGCTTTCGCAATTGCGCGAGGTGCTCGACAGCGGACTGGCCGAAGCCGTGCTGCTCGACAACATGGATATCGCAACGTTGCGCGAGGCGGTGAGGCTCAGCGAGGGCCGCGTCGCGTTGGAAGCCTCCGGCGGCGTCACGCTGGAGTCGATCGCCGTGATCGCGGCGACCGGCGTCGACTACGTCTCATCCGGCGCGCTGACACATTCGGCCCCGAATTTCGACTGCGCGCTGGATATCGAGGCGTGAGCTGGTCTTCTCCCTCTCCCCGTTCTTACGGGGAGAGGTTGGGGTGAGGGGCCTCTCTCCACGCGTGAGACTGTCGAGGGACCTGTACCCCCTCACCCGAATTCGATCTGCGATCGAATTCGACCTCTCCCCGCAAGCGGGGCGAGGTGAAGTAAACTACCTTCGCACGACTTCGCCCATCTCGGCGGAACTCTTGGCTTCCTGGGCAAGCTCGGCCGAGAGTGCGGCGGTCTGCGCCGGCGTGCCCCAGCTCGGCTCCTCCCTGCCGTCGCCCCAATTGCGCGGCCGATAGAAGGTGTGCACGCCGAACTTGTACATCTTCTTCATCTCGGCGACCCAGGACGGGCGCACCCAATAGGCATGGTAGTGCGTGGACTTGCCGACCTCGGGCAACCAGATCTGGCCGTCGAGCATCGCCTTCGAAATTTTCTTGGCGCGCTCCCACATCTCGGGCTCGCGGATCACGTCGGGATTGTTGTCGCAGGCGAAGGTGAACTGGCAGGCGAAGTGGCGGTACTTGTTCTGATAGACCACGCCGCACACGGTGTCGGGATATTTGCCGGAGAACACGCGGTTCATCACCACTTGCGCCACCGCGATCTGGCCGCGCACGGCCTCGCCGCGGGATTCGAAATAGACGGCCTCCGCGAGACACTTCTCCGATTGCGCGCGTGACTTGTCGTCGAGCGCCAGCCGCTCCGCCGGCGATTTGGCGCGCTGGTTGTCGGCATTGACCTCGCCCTTCGGTGCGACGCTCTCACCGCTCTCGCCGTCCTTCACAACGTCGTCAGACGGCGGCGACAGCGAGGCCAGCTTCATATCGGGATCGGGCATCACGATCAGCGGCTCGGCGCCGGGCTGCCAGCTCTCGATGTTCTCGATATTGCCGCCAAGCGAGGAACTGCCGAAGAACAGGTTCGAGGTCTTCACGCTGAAGGGATCGCGCGGCGGCGCGGCGATCGCGGCCTGCTTCAGCGCGGCAAGCGGCTGGGCCGCAAAGGATAGCGCATTGTCACCAGCCTTCGGCGGGTTGGCATATTGCGGCAGCGGCGGCGCGCGGAGCGCTTCCTGAAGCTCGGGATCGAGCGCAGCTGCGGACTCCGGCGACATTGCCTGCGGCAACGCGACGGGCAACTCAACAATCTTGGCGCCGAACACCGAGCTGTTGGAGGTTGCGGGATCTTGCTGCGCCGGCGGCGCGGCCATCTCTGGCGCCGGCGCAGGCGACACGGTGGCGAGGCGATCACCCTTCAGCGCGCGATCGACCTTGGGGAAATCGGCGGCCTGATAACGCGGCGGCGCCTGGAGCGCCGGGTTGTGTGTGATGGAGCCGGTGACGTCACGACCATCGAGGCTAGCGAGACGAACCATCGCACTCTGCGGAACGGAAGTGCCGATCGGCCGGGAAAAGCTGTAAGTGGCGAGCTGAATGGACGAGGCCGCAGAAAACACCTGCTTCTGCCAGCGCTCCGCAACGCCGGGCTGACGCGCCAGCAGCGATGCAATATCCTGATAGCCGGTCTCTCTCGGCATCAATGCGAAGATGCAGAGACCGATTCCGAAGGACGCGAACCGCGCGCCCTTCGGATGGTTACGCAACACAAACATCGATACGCTCACACTAGGCTTACGCTAGAAAAATCGAGCAGCAGTACATCCGTGCAATTCGATCTTTCTCGTGAGTATCTAATTTAGGTTGCCGGGGCGTTAATCGGCGTTGCGCGCGGAGCACACTCAAGCGGTCTCAGGTGTTTTCACGGGTGATTGCGTGCGTTGGTAAATGCCGCCTCACGTGACGCGGTAAACATCCGGTCAACGCGAATGGTGAAGGAACCCTTGCGCGCACGTATCATTACGGGACGCGTGATGAGTTCCCGTTGTTGCAAGAAGCCTCTCCACACCACCGCTGTCATGCCCGCGAAGGCGGGCATCCAGTACGCCGCGGCCTCTCCGCTCAATCACTACCGCCTCGGCGTACTGGATCGCCCGGTCAAGCCGGGCGATGACAGCGAATGTGCGGTGATCGCAATGACCATGTGGAGACAGCATCGCTTCAAACAAAAAGAGGCGGGGCAAGCCCCGCCTCTTTCGCATCTCAATATTTCTAACCTGCCGTTACGCCTGGCTCGCCACAGCCTTGCCGAGCGCGGCCTGCGCGGCAGCGAGGCGGGCGATCGGGACGCGGTAGGGCGAGCACGACACGTAGTCGAGGCCGATATTGTGGCAGAACGCGACCGAGGCGGGATCGCCGCCGTGCTCGCCGCAAATGCCGACCTTGAGCGAAGGGCGCGTCTTGCGGCCGCGCGCGACGCCGATCTTGACGAGCTCGCCGACGCCTTCCTGATCGAGCGCGACGAAGGGATCGATCGGGAGGATGCCCTTGGACACGTAGGTCCCGAGGAAGCTCGCGGCGTCGTCGCGGCTGATGCCGTAGGTGGTCTGCGTCAGATCGTTGGTGCCGAAGGAGAAGAATTCGGCGCTCTCGGCAATTTCCGCAGCGAGGAGACAGGCGCGCGGCAGCTCGATCATGGTGCCGACCTGATAGGTGAGTTTTGTATTGGTGTCGCGCATCACGGCCTTCGCGGTGGAGTCGATTCGCGCCTTGACGAGATCGAGCTCCATCTTGGTGGCGATCAGCGGCACCATCACTTCGAGGCCGACGGCCTTGCCGGTGCGCTTTTCGGCTTCGACCGCTGCCTCAAAAATCGCACGCGCCTGCATCTCGGCGATCTCGGGGTACGCGATCGCGATGCGGCAGCCGCGGAAGCCAAGCATCGGATTGAACTCCGACAGCTCACGCGCGCGGTCGGCGAGACGCCTGGGATCGGTGTTCATGGCACGCGCCACTTCCTCGACCTCGGCATGGGTGTGGGGCAGGAACTCGTGCAGCGGCGGATCAAGCAGACGGATCGTGACGGGCAGGCCCTTCATGATCTCGAACAGCTCGACGAAATCGGCGCGCTGCATCGGCAACAGCTTGGCAAGCGCGGCACGGCGCGACTGCTCGTCCTCGGAGAGGATCATCTCGCGCACCGTGCGGATGCGCGTCTCCTCGAAGAACATGTGCTCGGTGCGGCAGAGACCGATACCTTCCGCACCGAACTTGATCGCGGTGCGCGCGTCCTCCGGCGTATCGCCATTGACGCGCACGCCGATCTTGCGGACCTGGTCGGCCCACTTCATCAGTGTGCCGAACTCGCCGGAGAGTTCAGGCTCGATCATCGGCATGCGGCCGGCCAGTACCTGGCCGAGCGAGCCGTCGATGGTGATGACGTCGCCGGCCTTGAAGGTGCGCGAGCCGATGCTCATGGTGCCGCGGCCGTAATCGACGCGGATGGTGCCGCAACCGGAGACGCAGGGCTTGCCCATGCCGCGCGCGACCACGGCGGCGTGCGAGGTCATGCCGCCGCGCGTCGTCAGAATACCTTCAGCGGCGTGCATGCCGTGGATGTCTTCGGGGCTGGTCTCGATGCGGACCAGGATCACCTTGCGCCCATCGGCCTGAAGCTTGGCCGCTTCATCCGAGGAGAACACGATCTCGCCTGAGGCAGCACCGGGCGAGGCCGGCAGGCCGGTCGCGATCACGTCGCGCTTGGCGCCGGGGTCGATGGCCGGATGCAGCAGCTGGTCGAGCGAGGCGGGATCGATCCGCATCACCGCTTCTTTCTTGGTGATCAGGCCTTCATTGGCGAGCTCGACTGCGATGCGCAGCGCCGCCTTGGCGGTGCGCTTGCCGCCGCGGGTCTGGAGCATCCACAGCTTGCCCTGCTCGACCGTGAACTCCATGTCCTGCATGTCGCGGTAGTGCTTCTCGAGCAGGGTGTAGATGCGCGTCAGCTCCTGGTAGGCCTCCGGCATCGCCGCTTCCATCGAAGCCTTGTCGGAGCCCGATTCCTTGCGCGCCTCCTCGGTGATGTCCTGCGGCGTGCGGATGCCCGCCACCACGTCCTCGCCCTGCGCGTTGATCAGGAACTCGCCGTAGAGCTTGCTCTCGCCGGTCGAGGGATTGCGGGTAAAGGCAACGCCGGTCGCCGACGTCTCGCCCATGTTGCCGAACACCATGGCCTGCACGTTGACCGCGGTGCCCCAGGATTCCGGAATGTCGTGCAGCTTGCGGTAGGTCACCGCGCGCGCGTTCATCCAGGATGAAAACACCGCGCCGATCGCGCCCCAGAGCTGGTCGTGCGGGTCCTGCGGGAAATCCTTGCCGGTCTCGCGCGCGACGGCGTCCTTGTACTTGCCCACCAGTCCGACCCAGTCCTCGGCTGTGAGGTCCGTGTCGAGCGTATAGCCCTGGCTGTCCTTGAAGGTGTCGAGGATTTCCTCGAAGTGGTGATGCTCAAAACCGAGCACCACGTCCGAATACATGGTGATGAAGCGGCGATAGCTGTCATAGGCAAAGCGCCGGTCGCCCGACAGCTCCGACAGCGCTTCCACGGTGTCGTCGTTGAGGCCGAGATTGAGCACGGTGTCCATCATGCCCGGCATCGAGGCGCGGCCACCGGAGCGCACCGAGACCAGCAGCGGGTTCTTGGTGTCGCCGAAGATCTTGCCGGCCAACTTGCCGACATGGTCGAGCGCCTTCTCAACCTGCGACTGCAACTCCTTCGGATAGCTCTTGTCGTGTGCGTAGAAATAGGTGCAGACCGAGGTCGGGATGGTGAAGCCGGGAGGCACCGGCAGGCCGAGATTGGCCATTTCGGCGAGGTTGGCACCCTTGCCGCCGAGCAAGTCGCGCATCTCCGCTTTGCCCTCGGCCTTGCCGTCGCCGAACGTGAAGACCCACTTGCCGGCCTTGGCCGCGGCCGGTGCTGCCTTGGCAGGAGCGCTCTTGGAAGGCGCTACCTTTGCGGTAACCTTCGGCGCGAGAGGCTTGGTCGCGACCTTCGCGGCGGGCTTCGCCGCCGGTTTGGCAACCGGCTTCGGGGGGCTCTTGGCAAGCGCCTTGCGGGCCGCCGGCGCCGCCTTCGCCTTGGTGGAAGACTTTGATTTCGCTGGGAGTTTCTTAGGCTTCGAGGCGGTTTTGGCCATAGCTTGCACACAACCTGCGAGAGGGACGGGAGTTGCGGGCCTTACACCACTTTGGGCAGGCCCGCGCAAGTCGAAGAGTTCCGGAAAATGAAGGCCTAGAGATGGAGCCACCTCAACAACCCGAGCCCGATCGCACCATTTATGATGAGAAAGATCGCGACGATCAGGTTGAGGAGGCGCGGCATGATCAGGATGAGCACACCCGCAATCAGCGACAGGATCGGCGAAATGTGGGCGACGGTGAGATGCATGAAGAGTCTTCCTGTGACGTGAGGCGAATCGCGGGCGGATCATAGCGGACCCGGTTCCGCGGGTAGAGACGCACTGGAGCCGCACGAGTTCCCCGCTTCGCGAAAACTGCCCGAAAATGCCGCGTATGCGGCAGGGGTTTTTCGGAACATCGCGCGCGGCGCAGCATTGGCAACCGGTCGCGCCACTGGCGCCGGCTGAAATCACTTCGAAGGAGTTGCCCATGCGGAACAGGATTCTCGCCCTCGCAGCGCTTGGCATCGCGCTCGGCACGCCGATTGCGGCGCAGGCGCAAACCGGGATCACGGTGGGCCGCGCGCCCGTCGTCGTCGACAGCGGCCCGACCATTGCGGTCGAACAGCGGCCCGCCTTCCGTGACTATGTCGTCGAGCAGCGTGTACCAGCCTTCAGCATTCCGGATCGCGTGGTGGTCGGCGCCACCTTACCCGAGGCCGGCGTCACCTATTATGACGTGCCGCAACGTTTCGGCGCCACGACCTATCGCTACACCGTCGTGAACGGCGAGACCGTGCTGGTCGAGCCGCGCTCGCGGCGCATCGTCGAGGTGGTCGACTAGCTTCTTGTTTGGACGCGTTTTCTTCACGCGAACCGGCACCCACTTCGCTTGAAAACGCTCTGCACAACTTGATGTCCGGCGCGTCACATCAGGCTGACGCGCATCGCGTAGTCGGACATCAGCCCCGCCCGGTCGCCCCCCGCCGGGCGGGGCATTTTTCTTTTGCGGAGCGATCAGTCCTGGATCTTCGAGAAGTCCGCGACCGCACGCGTGGCGCTGCGGATCTCGTTCAGCAGCTTCAGGCGATTCTCGCGCACCTTCGCATCGTCGTCGTTGACGCGAACTTTTTCGAAGAACGCATCGACGGGCGGCCGCAGCTTTGCCATCGCGCTCATGGCAGCGGCAAAGTCTTCCTTGGCGACCGCAGCGCTGGCTTCCGTCGTCACTTCGCCGATCGCCTTCGCCAGCGCCTTCTCCTCGCTGAGGCCATAGAGCGCAGCATCAGGCGCGCCGTCGAACGTACGCTTGTCCTTCTTCTCCTCGATACCAAGGATGTTGCTCGCGCGCTTGATGCCGGCGAGCAGGTTCTTGCCGTCGTCGGTTTCGAGGAATTTGCCCAGCGCCTCGACGCGACGGACGGTTGATAATAGGCCGACCTCTTTCCCACCGAGATAGAGAACAGAGTCGACGAGGTCGTGCCGCACACCCTGTTCACGAAGCTGAACTTTGAGGCGATCCTCGAAGAAGTGTCGGAAAGAGTCACCAACCTCAGATCTCTCGGTATCAGAAATATCCGGGCGAAACGCTTTAATATGTTTTTCGAGAAGTCCACGAGGATACAAATCAATGTGACGCTCGATCGCAATGCGGATCACGCCTAGAGCAGCGCGTCGTAGCGCATAAGGGTCCTTCGATCCCGTCGGCTTCTCGTCAATAACCCAGAAACCAACGAGCGTGTCGATCTTATCTGCGAGCGCCACCGCGAGGCTAACCGGATCGGTCGGCACACGATCGGCAGGCCCCTGCGGCTTGTAGTGTTCCTCGCAGGCCGCAGCGACGGAAGCGTCCTCGCCCTGGGCCAGCGCGTAGTACTTGCCCATCAAACCCTGCACCTCGGGGAATTCGCCGACGACTTCGGTCAGCAAGTCCGCTTTGGCGAGATGCGCAGCGCGCTTTGCCTTGGCGACATCGGCGCCAACCAGCGGCGCGATCTCGGAAGCGAGGCGCTCGATGCGTTTGATGCGCTCCGCCTGCGTGCCGAGCTTCTCATGAAACACGATCTGATCGAACTTCGGCAGACGATCTTCGAGCTTGGTCTTCCGGTCCGTCTCATAGAAGAACTTCGCGTCGCTCAGCCGCGGACGGATCACGCGCTCGTTGCCGGCGACGATGGTCTTGCCGCCGTCGGGCGCCTCGATATTGGCGGTGAGGACGAATTTGTTGGTCAGCTTGCCCGTCTTGGGATCCTTGACCACAAAGCACTTCTGGTTGTTGCGGATGGTGGCGCGGATCACCTCGTCCGGGATCGCGAGATATTCCTGTTCGAACGATCCCATCATGACGACCGGCCATTCGACGAGACCGGAAACCTCGTCCAACAGTACCTGATCCTCGACCAGCTCAAGGCCTTGCGCGAATGCCAGCTCCTTGGCGTCGGCGAGGATGATGTCCTTGCGCGCCTGCGGATCGAGAATGACTTTTGCGGCCTTCAACTTGGCTTCGTAGTCCTCGAAGCGACGCACATTGATCGGAGCCGGCGCCATGAAACGATGGCCGTAGGTGATCTGCCCGGTCTCGATGCCGTCGATCGCAAATTTCACGACGTCGGGCTCTTCGGTCTCGATGCCGAAGGTCGCAGTGATCGCGTGTAGCGGGCGCACCCAGTTGAGCGAGCCGGGTTTTCCGGAGCGCGCGCCCCAGCGCATCGATTTCGGCCAGGGGAAAGTGCGGATGATCACGGGGAGGATTTCCGCAAGCACCTCGATCGCGTCACGGCCGGGCTTCTCGATCAGCGCGATGTAGAAATCACCCTTCGGATCGCGCTGGATCTTGGCCTCATCCAGCGACTGCAAACCTGTCGCTTTCAGAAAACCCTGCACCGCCGCATCGGCCGCGCCGATTTTAGGGCCCCGGCGTTCGGTCTTCAGGTCAGGCTGGCGTGCGGGAATGCCGTGCACGGTGAGCGCAAGGCGGCGCGGCGTCGCGAACGCTTTCGCGCCCTCATAGACGAGACCTTCAGCGACGAGCTTGTCGGTGACCATGCGGCGCAGATCGTCGGCCGCCTTGGCCTGCATGCGCGCGGGGATTTCTTCCGAGAACAGTTCGAGCAACAATTCGGGCATCAGGCTGCTCCACCGGCTTCGGTGTGCACCCAGGCTTCGCCGCAGGCTTTGGCCAGTTCACGCACGCGTAAAATGTAGCTCTGCCGCTCCGTCACCGAGATCACGCCGCGCGCATCGAGCAGGTTGAAGACGTGGCTTGCCTTGATGCACTGGTCGTACGCCGGCAGCGCCAGCAGATGAGCCTCGCGCTTGCCATCCTTCCAGCCTGCGTCGAGATATTTCTTGCAGGCCGCTTCCGCCATCTTGAACTGCTCGAACAGCATCGTGGTGTCGGCATATTCAAAATTGTGCCGCGAATATTCCTGCTCGGCCTGAAGGAAGACGTCGCCATAGGTGACCTTAGCGTCACCGTCGCGGCCGTTGAAACTAAGATCGTAGACGCGGTCAACGCCCTGCACATACATCGCGAGACGCTCGAGCCCATAAGTGAGCTCGCCCGCGACCGGCGCGCATTCGACGCCGGCGACCTGCTGGAAGTACGTGAACTGCGACACCTCCATGCCATCGCACCAGCATTCCCACCCCAGGCCCCAGGCGCCCAGCGTCGGGCTCTCCCAATCGTCCTCAACGAAGCGGATGTCGTGCATGGCGGAATCGATGCCGATCGCGGCGAGCGACTTCAGGTACAGCTCCTGAAGGTTCGGCGGCGACGGCTTCATGATCACCTGGAACTGGTAGTAGTGCTGCATCCGGTTCGGGTTCTCGCCGTAGCGGCCGTCCTTGGGCCGACGCGAGGGCTGCACATAGGCCGCGTTCCAGGGCTTTGGCCCGAGCGCGCGCAGCGTGGTCGCCGGATGGAAGGTGCCCGCGCCCATCTCCATGTCGTAGGGCTGCAGGATCACGCAGCCCTGCTCGGCCCAGAACCGCTGGAGCGCGAGGATAAAGCCCTGGAACGAGCGTTCCGGGCGCATATGGGCGGGCAATGAGGCGTCCATCGTCAGATCGGGCTCTCGCGGGGGGTTTTGAATCGCGCGGGACCGTATCGACGGCGGGGGTGGGAATCAAGGCAAAGGGGGCGGATTCGGGCTTACCGACTGCCGTAGGGTGGGCAAAGGCGCACTTGCGCCGTGCCCACCATCTTTCCGAAACTGCGAGGCCGGCGGTGGGCACGCTTCGCTTTGCCCACCCTACGACAGCGGTTTGTGGAGCCGCTAACCGGGCCGGTAAGCTCCGGTCACGGGGTCACGCTTCAGCGTCTGGATGTCCCCCATATGGGCGGCCTCGGCGACGCGCGAGAGGCGCATCTCCTCCAGCTCCTGGTTGATCCGGACAGCGGTCTTGTAGGCCCAGCGGACCACGGCAAGCCCGCCCAGGACGCCCGCGAATGCGACGATGGGCATCGGTCGTTCCTTGTTCACAATGCTCAGCCCCCACCCGCATTCTTGCGCAGACCGGGCCGCGCCGCAATTGGCTCGGCTTCAAGTCTCCTTGGGGCCAAATGGCGCGGCAGGGCTGCGCCTAGAACCCGAATTTTGCCCAAATCGCCCGCGTCTCGACCGCCGAGATCAGCTCGTCCGGTAGCCCGGCCATTGATTCCATGGCCGAAAGCTGGCCCGCACCGGGCGATTTCCGTCCCAGAATGCCGGACAAGAGCCCGGTCGGCTGGGCGATCACAGGGGTGAGAACCTTCTCGCCATAGCGGGCACGAAGAGTTGAGCGGAGATCGCCGATGCCATCGGCCAAGCCCAGCGCGATCGAGCTCTCGCCGGCCCAGTACTCACCGGTGAACAGTGTGTCGTCGGGCCCCTTCAGCCGCGCGCCGCGGCTCTCCTTCACCAGCGCGATGAATATCTGGTGGATCTCGCGCTGGAGCGCCTTCAGCTTCGCCACGTCATCAGGGTTTTCGGGCAGGAACGGATCGAGCATCGCCTTGTGCGCGCCGGCCGTGTAGAGGCGCCGCTCGATGCCAAGCCGCTTGATCGCCTCCTGGAAACCAAAACTGCCGCCGACCACGCCGATCGAGCCGAGGATCGAGGACGGGTCGCAAAAAATCTCGTCGCCGGCGCAGGCGATCATGTAGCCGCCGGAGGCCGCGACATCCTCGACGAACACCAACACCGGCAGCTTCTTCTCCGCCGCGAGCTGCTTGATGCGCAAGTATATCTGGCGCGACTGCACCGGCGAGCCGCCGGGCGAGTTGATGACGAGTGCCACGGCCTTGGCATTGCGGACCGAAAACGCCCGCTCCAGCACCCGCGCGACGCCCGCAAGCGACATGCCCGGGCGCAGTGGCGTCACCGCGCCGATTACACCGGACAGGCGCACCACGGGCACCACCGCTGTGCCGGGGCGGAAGCGCGCCGGCAGATATTGCATCAGCTTGTCGGCCAGGCCGGAACCTGCGCGATCGTTCAATTGTTCGGCCATGCCGTTACCTCTGATTAACCAATTCTTATCACGCGACTGTCATTGAAGTTGGCTGGAACGTGTTTTGCAAATTCCCCGTTGGGAAGCTGCAATAAGCCAGCGGAGGAAATGCCATGAAGATCTATCTGCTGTTGATGCTGATCGGTGCCCTTTTCGCGGCAATTCGCTTCACGTCCCCGCAAGAACAGCAGTCGGAATCGCTTCCGCAGTAAGCCGTCACGGCTCCGCCAGCTGCAAGACCGCCCTCCCCTCCAGAATATTCCTCACCTCTTTTTTAGGCACGCGTGACTCGTCGTTGAGCACAAGGCCCGGCAGTAATCGCGTCGGAGCTCGACCGCCTTTGACTGCACGCACCAGAACGCGGATCGCAGGCCGACCCGCCTCGCCATGAACCGGCAGGATCGACAGGCTGCCGAAGCCGCGTGACAGCGCTGCCAAAACCTCTGCTATCCCATCCGCACGCCAGATCAGCGTCAGCACACCGTTCGATCGGAGGATGCGCCGCGCTGCATGCACCCAGGCATGCAGGGTCTCCTCGGTTGCGACATGCGCGGTGTGACGCGCCTGATCCGGCGAGCCGCGATGCCGAGCGGGATCGTTGAAGGGCGGGTTCATCATCACGATGTCGACACCATCAGACACAAGCCCATGTGCCGCAAACGCCTGCGCATCGTCTGTGACGTCGAGCACAATCGCTTCCGCCGAAATCGCATTCGCCGCCGCGTTGGCGCGCGCGAGCGCGGCCAACTCCGGATCGATCTCGACCAGGCTCAGCTTGATCCCCGTCACGCGCCGGCCGAGCGCCAGCCCGGCCGTGCCGATGCCGGCGCCGAGATCGACGACACGGTCGCCTCCCCTGGCCTCTGTGGCCGCCGCAAGCAGAATGGCGTCGTGACCGGCGCGATGGCCGGACCGCTTCTGCTTCAATAGCAGCTGCCCGCCGAGAAAGGCGTCCTCGGTGATGTCTGCCGCAGCCTCAGTCATCGCCGCGCAGTTCGTGGCTGAGGCCGGCCTCGGTCAGCAGCTGCCGGGCCTCGAGGGCGTCGTCCTCATGGACCAGGATCCGGCGCGGCAAAATGCCGAGCGAGCCCTCGATGATGCTCATGTTCTGGTCCAGCACCAGATGATGGATGTTCGCACCGTCGAGCAGCGCGCCGATCGCTGATACCAGCACGATATCGTTGGTCCGAACCAGTTCTTGCAAAACGAGCCTCCTGCCTGACGGGGGTGAGCGGCAAATGTCAATGGTTCCACAGGTCTTGCCGCATCCGCCTCCAGTTTCTATTGTCTTTGCATCAGAATAGCCCTTCCGGGGCAAATATTGGAGACCGGCTTGGCCGTCATCGTACCTTTCGAAACTCCCGGCGCGTCGATCGAAGAGCTGGTTGCCCTTGTCGCTCCGGACATGGAGCGCGTCAACGCCACGATCCTGTCGCGGACCGGCTCCGACGTGACCATGATCCCGGAGGTGGCCAACCATTTGATCTCCTCCGGTGGCAAGCGGCTGCGGCCGATGCTGACGCTGGCCATGGCCAACCTCGCCGGCTACACCGGCGACGGCCATATCAAGTTGGCTGCCAGCGTCGAGTTCATGCACACCGCGACGCTCCTGCACGACGACGTCGTCGACGAGAGCGAGATGCGCCGCGGCAAGCTGTCGGCGCGGATGCTCTGGGGCAATGAGGCGAGCGTGCTGGTCGGCGACTTCCTGCTCGGCCAGGCCTTCCGCATGATGGTCGAGGTCGGCTCGCTGCGCGCGCTCGACATTCTTTCCGCGGCCGCCGCCACCATCGCCGAGGGCGAGGTGATGCAGCTTGCCGCCGCCAAGAACACTGCGACCACCGAGGACGAATATCTCGCCGTGATCCGCGGCAAGACCGCCGAGCTGTTTGCGGCCGCCTGCGAGGTCGGGCCCGTGATCGCAAACCGCCCGAAGGCGGAGCAGACCGCCTGCCGCTCGGTCGGCATGAATCTCGGCATCGCCTTTCAGCTCGTCGACGACGTGCTCGACTATGGCGGCAAGAGCGCAAAACTCGGCAAGAACACCGGCGACGATTTCCGCGAGGGCAAGATCACGCTGCCGGTGGTGCTGGCCTTCCGCCGCGGCAACGACACCGAGCGCGCGTTCTGGATCCGGGCGCTCGAGCGCGGCGAGATCGGCGACACCGATCTCGACCACGCCCTCGGTCTGATGAACAAGCACCGCGCACTCGAGGACACGCTCAGCCGCGCCCAGCACTATGGCGCCATGGCGGTCGACGCGCTTGCGCTGTTCCCGTCCTCGCCGATGAAGAGCGCGCTAGAGCAGGTCGTGGCGTTCTGTCTGGCGCGGTCGCATTAGGGCTCATATCGCCTCCGCACCGCCGTTAATCCCGTCATCCTGAGGCGCGAGCCGCGTGATGCATTGCATCGCGCGGGGAGCCTCGAAGGATGAACGGCCGAGATGCAGCCGGGCCGTCGCCCTTCGAGGCTCGACAAGCGCCGCTATCGCGTCGCTCGCCTCGCACCTCAGGGTGACGGTGACAGGTATGAGCTCGCTGCATCAACACCATCATTGCGGGCGCGACCCACTCTCGTGTCCCGGACGCGCTGCGACGCCCCTTAGCGTTGCGGCACAGAGCCGGGACCCATCCAACACGCACAGTGCTCGGCAACTGGGCCCGGGCTCTGCAGCGCATCGCTGAAGAACCGCTGCGCCGCGTCCGGGGCACGAGAGTCGACAGCCCCGGTAACTTGCATTTTGCAAGCTACTCCCCTACCTTCACGCCATGCAGCCCAAATCGCCATCCATCCTGGAATGCCCGGTCGGCCGCGCCGTGGAGACGGTCGGCGAATGGTGGAGCATCCTGATCCTGCGGGATGCGTTCCAGGGCTCCACGCGATTTGACGAATTCGAGCGCAATCTCGGCATCGCGCCGAACATCCTGTCGCGGCGCCTGTCTCATCTCACCACCACCGGCATGTTCGTCCGCCGCCGCTACAACGAGCGGCCGCCGCGTTACGAATATGTGCTGACGGATAAGGCGCGCGACTTCTTCCCGGTGATCGCGACGCTGCTTGCCTGGGGTAACAAGCATCTCGCACCGAAGGGCGAAGCCATTCTGCTGGCGAACCGGGACGATCGTCGGCCGCTCGATCCGGTCGTGGTCGACGCTGCCGACCGACAACCAATCACGCTCGCTGATGCCGTCGTGATTGCAGGCCCCGGCGCCAGCCGCTTGATGCGCCGGCGGCTCGCTTTGCTTAGGGCTATGAACCCGGCCGCTGCGCCGGCTGGAGACTGACATGCGTCGTATTGTCGTGACGGGAATGGGCGCGGTGTCGCCGCTCGGCTGTGGTGTCGAACCATCGTGGCGCAGGCTGCTCGCGGGCCAGAGCGGGCTGCGCGCCCTGCCCGAATGGTCGCAGGCGCTGCCCGCGCGCATTGCCGGTCTCGTGCCCGACAAGGCCAACGACAAAGAAGGCGGCTTCGATCCGGCACAGGCCGCCGCGCCAAAAGATCAGCGCAAGATGGATCGCTTCATCCTGTTTGCGCTGCTCGCCGCAGCGGAAGCGATCGCGCAGGCCAAATGGACACCGCAGGATGCTGCGTCGCTGGAGCGGACCGCGACGATCATCGCCTCCGGCGTCGGCGGCTTCCCGGCGATGGTCGAAGCGGTGCGCATCACCGACCAGCGCGGCCCGCGCCGGCTGTCGCCATTCACCATCCCCTCGTTTCTCGCCAATCTCGCCGCCGGCCATGTCTCCATCAAATACGGCTACAGAGGACCGCTGGGGACGCCGGTCACGGCCTGCGCCGCAGGCGTCCAGGCAATCGGCGATGCCGCGCGCATGATCCGCGCCGGCGAAATCGACGCTGCGATCTGCGGCGGCAGTGAGGCCTGCATCGATCTCGTCAGTCTCGGCGGCTTCGCGGCGGCGCGCGCACTGTCGAGCGGGTTCAACGACGCGCGCGCCTCGCGCCCGTTCGATCGCGACCGCGACGGTTTTGTCATGGGCGAAGGCGCCGGCATTCTGGTGATCGAGGAGCTGGAGCATGCACTGGCACGCGGCGCCACGCCGATCGCCGAGGTTGTGGGATATGGCACCACCTCGGACGCCTATCACATGACGTCGGGTCCGCCGGATGGCGACGGCGCCCGCCGCGCGATGGAGATCGCACTTCGGCAGGCGCGCCTCGCACCCGGTGACTTGCAGCATCTGAATGCGCACGCGACGTCGACACCGGCCGGAGACGAGAGCGAGCTTGGCGCCATCGCCGCACTGTTCGGCCGCAACCGCAACATCGCGGTGAGCGCGACCAAATCGGCCACCGGCCATCTGCTTGGCGCCGCCGGAGGCCTGGAGGCGATCTTCACTGTGCTGGCCCTGCGCGACCAGATCGCTCCGCCGACGCTCAATTTTGAAAATCCCGATCCCGGTGCAGAAGGCATCGACATCGTCTCCGGCGCGGCGCGGCCGATGCCGATGCAGCACGCCATCTCCAACGGTTTTGGCTTCGGCGGCGTCAATGCCAGCGTGATCTTCCGCCGCATCGGCTAGGCGGCAGGACTTACTAGACGAGAAGACTTGCAATCGCGCCAGGCGTCGCTACGACAACAGCATGAGCGAAACGAATTTCTGGCTGTTCCTGGCCGCCGCCCTCGTCATTGCCGCCATACCCGGCCCCGGCATCTTCTACGTCGCGGCGCGAACCCTCTCAGAAGGACGCGCGAGCGGCTTTGCCTCGACCGCAGGCACGGCGCTGGGCGGGCTGGTTCATGTGCTGGCGGGGAGCGTCGGCGTCTCCGCGATCATCCTTGCCAGTGCCGAGCTGTTCGCGGCCGTGAAGTTCATCGGCGCTCTCTATCTGGTCTGGCTCGGCATCCGCACCTGTCGCAGCGCCGGCCGTGGGCTGTCGCTCGAAAGCGAGCCCGTCGGCGACAAGCGCGCGTTCCGCGACGGCGTGTTGGTCGAGGCGCTGAACCCGAAGACCGCGGCATTCTTCCTCGCCTTCATTCCGCAGTTCCTCGATCCGGCGGCACCGAACCCCACGCTGCAATTCATCGCGCTCGGCGCGATCTCGGTGACGCTGAACACACTCGCCGATGTCGTCGTGGTGCTGATGGCGTCCGCGACACGCACGCAGCTGATCGGAAGGCCGCGCCTGATGCAGCGCCTCATGCAAGGCTCAGGCGTCTTCATTGCGGGCCTCGGCCTGTCGCTCGCTTTGGCACGACGGCCGGTGCAGGGCTAACGAGGCACGGCAGGTTAACTGGTGCGCCTGCGCCGTCTTCCATGTACATTCGAGAATGATCCTTGAATGAGGCCGGCCATGACATCACGGGTAGAAACGCTAACGCCGCCGAACACACCAAAGCCGATCGGTCCCTACAACCACATTGCCAAGGTCGGCGAACACATATGGATCGGCGGAACCGCGGGCGTCGATCCGGCGACAGGACAGCTGGCCGGCTCCGACGTCGCCGCCCAGACACGGCAAATCTTCAAATCGTTCGGAGTGATGTTGGAGGCGGTTGACTCCGACCTCAGTCACATCACTCACATCAACGTGTTTCTTCAGCGCATGTCGGACTTCGACGCGATGAACGCAGCCTATGTCGAGGCCATGGGAGACCATCGACCCGCGCGCACGGTATTTGCCGTTCAGGAGCTTCCGAAGCCCGGCGTCTTGCTGACCATGAACCTGACGGCTGTAACGCGACAGGCAATCCTGTCGGTGAGGTGATAGCACCGAAGCTCCCGCCAGCTCTGGGGCTCCAAAAGAGAAAGGGGCCGAGGCCCCTTTCTCAGATTTCACCACTGATGCCAGTGGTGCCAATGATGCCAGCCATAGCCGCCGCCCCAATGACGGTGCCAGCCATAACCACCCCAATAATGCGGGTGATAATAGCCGCCGCCGCCGTAATAGTGGCGGTGCCAGCAATGGCCCCATTCATTGCAGATATAGCCGGACGGAACGACGCCCGACGCACCGGGAACGTCGATCGGCTGAGCCGATGCGGCCCCGCTGGACAAGGCGACGCCGCCAAGTGCGGCGAGGCCAACAAACGCGGAAACAAGTTTCATGATTTCACCTCCTAACATCGGTTGGAGGCGGCGAACGACGAACGCGTTCGGTGCGTTACGAAGGTTTAACGCCGATGAACAAGCTGTCCAACTTGTCATGACTTGCCGAGATGTAACGCGTGCGGTTCGAACGAAGCATCGCCGAGAGCTCACCCATTGATGTTGCGATGGAGGGTTCGATGAAGATGATGTCCTGGTCGCGTTACCACCTTCTACCAAAGTCGTTGTCGCGCGCCATGCGCCGCTGTCGCGCGGCCAAGATGCGCAAGACCCGGCGACGCGGACGCACCACGCAGCGGCCGGCCTCTCGCACCGGCCCGGCGCCAAAGCACGCATGACCGCGCCATTGCTTGTGGAATGGCCGGCGGCAGGCTACTCCGATGTCATCGTTGTCTTGACCGCCCACCGAAGAGGATCGCGATCCGATGCTCGTGCCGCAAAGTCGCACCTACGAGTCTCACGGCCTGCGGCTGCATTATGCCGACTGGGGCAACGCGGGCGCGCCGGTCCTCATCCTGGTCCATGGCGGTCGCGATCATTGCCGGAGCTGGGACGTCCTCGCCCGATCGTTGCAACCACATTTTCACGTGCTGGCGCCTGACCTGCGCGGACACGGCGATTCCGATTGGACCAAAGGCGGCAGCTACGCACTAACGGAATATGTCTACGATCTCGCCCAGCTCGTCCGCGCCATGGCGGCGCCAGAGATCAGACTCATCGGCCATTCGATGGGCGGGATGGTGAGCCTGATCTATTCAGGGTCATTCCCTGAGCAGGTGTCACGGTTGGTGGTGCTCGACGGTGTGACCATGCTGCCCGATACGCCAAAGCCCCCGGCGCATGAGCGCATCAGCAAATGGATCGGCCAGCTCGACAAGCTGCATGGCCGGACACCGCGCCGCTATCGCACCATCGAGGACGCGGCCGCGCAGATGGTGCTTTACAACAAGCGACTGTCCCGCGAGCTCTCTCTGCATCTTGCGACGCATGGGACACGGCAAAACGAGGATGGCACCTATAGCTGGAAGTTCGATCCCTACCAGCGCGCCTCCGCGCCGCACCGGCTCTGGCCGGATGATCACGTCGCACTGTGGTCGCGCATCGCCTGTCCGACGCTGCTGCTCAATGCCGGCGAAAGCTTTCTCGCCGGCCCCAGGGCAGCAGGCCTGGAACGCTATTTCCCGCAGGCGCGCGTCGAGACAATCGCCGGCGCCGGACACTGGCTGCAGCATGACAAGCCGCAAGAGGTGTTAAGTGCGATCCGGCGGTTTCTCGGGCTGGGAGGCTAGCTCAGACTCGTAGCCCGCATGAGCGCAGCGACATGCGGGAAGCCGCAAGGAAGAATCCCGGATGTCGCTGCGCTCATCCGGGCTACGCAACAATGATTGGGAGACAACGCTAGCTCAACGTCCCCGCATGCACCCACCAGCCGGGGTGATCCCTGCGGATCTTCTCGGCAGCGGCATGCGCATCATTGGACGCGCCGAAGATCGCAAAACAGGTCGCGCCCGAGCCGGACATCCGCGCGAGCTTGACGCCGGCGGAAGAGCGCAAGGCCTCCAGCACATCGCCGATCACCGGCTCGATGCGCATTGCGGGGGCTTCGAGATCGTTGGGGACGGTCTCAAGAATCTCGACCCAATCGGCAATGGAAGCGCCCTCCTCCGGCCAGGCCGTCGCTTCGAGGACGTCGGTGGCGCCAACCAAGAGCTCACCATTGCGCAGGCCGAGCGCCTTGAACACGTCCTTGGTCGCGACCGGCACGCGCGGATTGACCATGACGCAGGGCATGCTCGGCAGCGCCAGCGGCAACAGCTGCTCGCCGACCCCGGTCATGTCGCAGGCGCGCGAGAACAGACACACCGGCACGTCGGCACCGGTCGCAAGCGCGACCTGCCGGAGGCGGGGATCATCGAGCGACAGGTTGTTGAGACTTGCAAGCAGCCGCAGCGCGGCCGCGGCATCGGCCGAGCCACCGCCGATGCCGGCTGCAACCGGCAGCACCTTGTCGAGCGCGAAGGCACCCAATTTCAGGTTCGGCACGGCCTCGGCCAAAAGCTTGGCGGCCTTGAACACGAGATTGTCGGTGGTGTCGCCACAGGCCGCCGCGAGCGGCCCCGTGGTGGCAAGCTGCAGCTCGCCACCCGGCTCCAGCGTGAGCCGGTCGGCGCAATCGGCGAACGCGACCACGCTTTCGAGATCATGATAGCCGTCGGCGCGACGGCCGACCACGCGAAGGCTCAGATTGACCTTCGCGCGCCCCTCTTCAATCAACGCCGGCATTGGCGATCAGCCCCCACACGCACTCTTAACCGCCCTTGCCGTCGTCCTTCTTCTCGGCCTGCGCCGCGGGCGCATTCGAATTGTCGTCTGTGATGCCGTTGGTGATCTTGGCCTCGATCTTCGGCAGATCGTCCGGCTCGGGCTTGAGATCGCGAGCATGCGCCCACTGGAATTTGGCTTCCAGCGTGCGGCCGACGCGCCAATAGGCATCGCCGAGATGGTCGTTGATGGTGGGATCCTCGGGCTTCAGGTCGATAGCGCGCTCGAGGTTCTTCACCGCTTCCTCGTAATTGCCGATGCGGTAATAGGCCCAGCCGAGGGAGTCGACGATGTAGCCGTCGTCGGGACGCTGCTCGACGGCGCGCTTGATCATCTTCATGCCGTCGTCGAGATTCACGCCCTGGTCGATCCAGGAATAGCCGAGATAGTTGAGGACATGCGGCTGGTCGGGCTGGAGCTCGAGCGCCTTCTTCATGTCGGCTTCGGCCTTGCCCCACTGCTTGGAGCGCTCCTCGCAGATGCCGCGATAATAGTACCAGACGCTGTTGGCCTTGTCGCTGCCGGCCGGCAGCACGTCGATGCCCTGCGAGTAGGTCGCGCCGCAGTCGCCGAACTTCTTGCGGCCGCGCTCGAGATTGCCGAGCGCCATGATGGCTTCGAGATCCTTGGAATCTTCGCTCACCACGCCCTTGAGGATCTTGATCGCCTCGTCGGTGCGGTCGGCGGAATCGAGATCGACGGCAAGCTGGATCTGCGCGTTGCGCTTCAACGGCGACGACGCCGGCACGCGCTCATAGACCTTGATCGCCATCTGCGGCCGCTTCACCGATTCATAGAGGTCGGCGAGCGAGAGCAGGGCCAGCGGATGCGTCGGTTGGAGATAGAGCGAGAGCTGGAGATAGACCAGCGCAAGATCCTCGCCGCCGCGACGGGTCAGCGTGGCGCCGATGCCATAGAGCGCTTCGGCCGCGCCCGCTTGCGCGGAATCAACCAGCGGCGGCATCTTCTTGCCGGCCTTGGTCTCGCGCAGGCCTTCCACGATCAGCGGATGGCGCGCGAGCTTCTTGTCGAAAGCCTCATAAACGGCGGTTGCCGAGGCCGCGTCCTTGTTGCGCGACAGCCAGCGGCCATAGGCCTCGGTGATACGCAGCATGGAATCGTCGAGCTTGTAGGCGCGCTCGAAGCGGGTGCCGGCGTCCTTCTCCTTGCCGGAGAGCTCGAGGATCATGCCGGCGTGGAGGTCCTTGAACAGCGGATACCATTCCGGACCCGCCAGCTTGTCGATGCTGGCGACAGCACCCTTGGCGTCACCGGCGCCGTAGGCGGCCCAGCCCGACAGCAGGGTTGCGACCAGATCGGTGATCGGTCCGCGAATCGACTGATTGATGTTGCTTTGCGCGCTCGGATATTTCTTCAGCTTCAGGTCATGCACGCCGACGACGAGGCGGGCGACGCGGTTGGTCTTGTCGATGGTGAGGATGCGCTCGGCGAGCTTGACCGCTTCATCGATGTCGCCATCGGCGACCGAGGAGATGAAGGCGCGGTCGAGCAGCTCGTTGTTCTTGGGATCGGTACGCAGCGCGGAGCGGTAGAAGGCGGCGGCGGAGGCGGCGTCGCGCTCGACGCTGGCGTGGCGAGCGGCGAGATAGCTGCCGGACGTGGTCAGCGCCTTCAGATCGTTGCGGTTCGGAAACTGCGCCGCCGTGTCGGCCGGATGATCCGGCGTCTGCGCCTGGACCCCGCCGGGGACCGTCGCGATCGCTGTGCCCATGAGGGCGATGGCGGCAACAGTCCAGCGGTTGAAACGATTTGAAAACATCAGCGCTCGCCTTGGGTTGGTAGTGCCTGGGTATGGAGCAAAAGGCCGTCTCGCATGCAAACGCGGCCGTCGACATCGGGACCCGGAACCGTCAGGGCCGGACAATGCCGCTTTTGGCGCTTCACCGCAAGGATTCGGACCATGCGGTCCCCTCCGCGCGCCCCAAACCGGCCATAGGCGCCCCAAGACGCTGCTAGTATGGCCTTATCGTGACCGCGCCCCCCGGCCCCGCCCCGGTCCTCACGCGAACGTGCGCACCATCACCTTTCGTGACTTGGCCCGCCCTCACATCGCCTCGTAATTCGGGCCGCCGCCGCCCTCCGGCGGAACCCAGGTGATGTTACCGTTGGGGTCCTTCACGTCGCAGGTTTTGCAGTGGACGCAGTTCTGGGCGTTGATCTGGTAGCGCGGGCTCGCGCCCTCCTCGACCCACTCATAGACGCCGGCCGGGCAATAGCGATTCGAGGGACCGGCGAAAACATCATGCTCGGACATCTTCTGGAGGTTCATGTCGGCAACCCGAAGATGGACCGGCTGGTCCTCCTCATGATTGGTGTTGGACATGAACACCGAGGACAGCTTGTCGAACGAGATCTTGCCGTCCGGCTTGGGGTAATTCTTCGGCGCATGGCTCTTGGCCGGATCGAGCGTGGAGCGATCGGGCTTGGCATGTGACTGCGTCCCGAACAGCGAGCCGCCGAACAGCGTGTTGCACCACATGTCGAAGCCGCCAAGCGCAACGCCGATCACGGTGCCGAACTTCGACCACAACGGCTTGACGTTGCGGACTAGGAACAAATCCTTGCCGACCGGCGAGGAACGCCACGCGTTCTCGTAGTCGACGATCTCGTCATTGGCGCGCTCGGCAGCGATCGCAGCCGCGACATGCTCGGCGGCGAGCATGCCGGTGCCCATCGCGTTGTGTACGCCCTTGATGCGCGGCACGTTGACGAAACCGGCCGCGCAGCCGATCAGCGCGCCGCCGGGGAAGCTGAGCTTTGGCACCGATTGATAGCCGCCCTCGGTGATGGCGCGCGCGCCATAAGCGAGCCGCTTGGCACCTTCGAAGGTAGAGCGGATCGAGGGATGG
Source organism: Bradyrhizobium sp. LTSP849 (assembly GCF_000938255.1). Classification (GTDB taxonomy): domain Bacteria; phylum Pseudomonadota; class Alphaproteobacteria; order Rhizobiales; family Xanthobacteraceae; genus Bradyrhizobium. The sequence goes on from NZ_JYMR01000054.1 coordinate 140,442, forward strand.
GTCTTGAAGCGCTGGAACTCGTCGAACGGCGACAGATACGGATCGTCGTAGTTCAGATGCACGACGAAGCCGACGGCGACGAGATTGTCGTCGTAATGATAGAGGAACGATCCTCCGCCAGTCTTCAGGTCGAGCGGCCAGCCGAACGAATGCTGGATCATGCCCTTCTGGTGTTTGGCGGGATCGATCTGCCAGACTTCTTTCAGGCCGATGCCGAACTTCGCAGGCTCGCTCTTGGAGTCCAATGCGAACTTCGCGATCAGCTGCTTGGTCAGGCTGCCGCGGGCGCCTTCGGCGAACAGCGTGAACTTGCCGAGCAATTCCATGCCACGGGTAAAGGAGTCCTTCGGCTTGCCGTCACGGCCGACGCCCATGTCGCCGGTGGCGATGCCCTTCACCGCGCCCTGCTCGTCATAGAGCACTTCCGCCGCGGCAAAGCCCGGATAGATCTCGACGCCGAGCGCCTCGGCCTTGCGCGCCAGCCAGCGGCAGACATTGCCGAGCGAACCGATATAGCAGTGATGGTTGTCCATCAGCGGCGGCATCATGAAGTTCGGCAGCTTGATCGCGCCGCCACCCGTCATCCAGTAGAAGCGGTCGTCCTTCACCTGCGTCTTCAGCGGGCAGTCGGAATCCTCGCGCCAGTCCGGAACGAGCTTGTCCAGCCCGGCCGGGTCGATCACGGCGCCGGAGAGAATATGCGCACCGACCTCGGAGCCCTTCTCCACCACGACGACGTTGAGATCGGCATTGATCTGCTTCAGCCGGATCGCAGCCGCCAGGCCCGAAGGGCCGGCGCCGACGATGACGACGTCGAATTCCATGGATTCGCGCGGGGGAAGTTCTTCGGTGCTCATCTGATCTCAGCCCTTGAGACGGTTCCTTGGTCGTTTGCGCTCCCTTGTTTCCGATTTTTCCGGGTAGGACAACCACGGAAATGCGTTCCGCTGGGATGCAAGGCGCCCCAAACTGATATAAAAGCCTGACTTTCCAAATGACCCCCGAACCCGCACCCACCGTCCGAGAGCTGCTCGCCTTCTATCTGGAGGCCGGTGTCGACTGCGCGCTCGCGGAGGAACCGATAGACCGCCTGGCGGAAGTCGACGCCCCGCCGCCGGCTCCGCGTGCGGCACCGCCGGTCGAAGCACCGCGACCGGTCGCAGCCCCCGCCGTGATCCGCGGCGAGGCTGCGCCCGCGCCCGACATTGCGATCGCGTCGGCGCGCGAGGCCGCGCGCACCGCGCCGACGCTGGAGGCCTTGCGCGAGTTGATGCAAGGCTTCGAGGGCTGCGCACTGAAGCACACGGCGACGCGGCTGGTGTTCGCCGACGGCAATCCGCAGGCGCGCATCATGTTCGTCGGCGAAGCCCCGGGCCGCGACGAGGACATCGAAGGGCTTCCCTTCGTCGGGCGCAGCGGCAAGCTGCTCGACCTCATGATCGGCGCGATCGGGCTCAATCGCACCACCGCCTACATCGCCAATGTGATTCCGTGGCGGCCGCCCGGCAACCGCACGCCGACGCCGCAGGAGACGCAGATCTGCCTGCCCTTCATCCAGCGCCAGATCGAGCTGGCGAATCCCGACGTGCTGGTGACGCTCGGCAATCCCTCGACGCAGACATTGCTCTCGACCCGCGAAGGCATCATGCGCACCCGCGGGCGCTGGTTCGACTACGAGACGGGCCAACGCACCATTCGCGCACTGGCGACGTTCCACCCGGCCTATCTGTTGCGCTCGCCGTCCTACAAGCGTCTGGCCTGGCAGGATCTGCGCGCGATCGCGAAGGTGCTGGCGGGATAGTCCTCTTGTAGGGTGGGCAAAGGCGCTCTTGCGCCGTGCCCACCATCTCGCCGCATTCGTAGACGCGTGGTGGGCACGCTTCGCTTTGCCCACCCTTGTATTAGCGCGCCGGATTAGAATGGCCTCGTTCCGTGAGGAATGGCCCAGCCCGGGTGGCCGCCCGAGCTGGGCCGCCGATCGATCGGATCGATGCCCACCGAAGCCTTGAGGGCTGCGTTTCGTAGCAAGATCGCGGTCGGCACTTCATCGGGACCCGCATGGTTGAACGAACTTCAGGTTCGCATTCACAAGGGAGGGTCGAGGAAGATGGCCAAGCGTATCATGATCTGTGCCGGGATCGATACCGGCAAACACAAGCTCGATGTGGCGCTCGATGGCAGTTCCGAGCGGATCCAGGTCGAGAACACACCGGAAGGCTACACGGAGCTGCTGGAATGGCTGCAACGCCACAAGGTCAAGCGGGTTGGGATCGAGGCGAGCGGCGGCTATGAGCAGGCGGTGGTTGCCGAACTGCGACGCAAGCGGCTTGTGGTCGTC
>NZ_JYMR01000055.1:0-43994 GCF_000938255.1 Bradyrhizobium sp. LTSP849
GTAAGCGCTGTTTTCAGGCCACAGCTCTGAGGTCGTGACGGCAATAGGCCCACGGAAGCAACTGATCGATCTCGCTATTCGGATGACCATTGACGATCCTGGTGAGGACGTCGGTCAGGTAGGCAAGCGGATCGAGGTCGTTCAGCTTACAGGTTTCGACCAGGGAGGCGATGGTGGCCCAGTGCTCGGCACCGCCGTCGGAGCCTGCGAACAGCGCATTTTTACGGTTCAACGTGATCGGACGGATCGAGCGCTCGACGGCGTTATTGTCGAGCTCGATACGGCCATCATCGATGAAGCGCGTCAGGCCATCCCAGCGTGAGAGCGCATAACGGATGGCGTCTGCCAGCTTGCCCTTTTGGCTGATCAACGCGAGCTTTGCGCGGAGCCACAGCTCGAAGGCTTCCGCCAGCGGCCGGCTTTTCTGTTGTCGAACGAGACGACGTTCCTCGGCGCTGCGGCCGCGGATGTCCTTCTCGATGGCATAGAACTCGGCGATATGCTTGAGCGCCTCGCTCGCAATAGGCGCAGGACCGGGGGTGGCAAGTTCGTAGAAGTTACGCCGCATGTGCGACCAGCAGAATGCAAGCTGAACGTTGCCACGCTCGGCGAGCCTGCCATAGCCGGCATAGCCGTCGACCTGCAGGATCCCCTTGAAGCCTGCCAGATGAGCGATCGGTCGGTCGGCCTTGCGGTCGGGCGCATAGACATAGGCGACGCCCGGCGGATCGGCACCGCCCCATGGCCGGTCGTCCGCCGCATAGGCCCAGAGCTGACCGGTCTTGGTGCGCCCGCGGCCGGGATCGAGCACCGGCATCGTCGTCTCGTCGGCGAACAGCTTTGGCCGCTGCCTGAGCTTGCCAAGGAGCCGCTCATGCAACGGGCGCAGATGGAAGGCTGCCTGTCCCACCCAGTCCGCCAGCGTCGAACGATCAAGCTCAATGCCCTGGCGGGCGTAAATCTGCGCCTGCCGGTAGAGTGGCAGGTGATCGGCATATTTGGAGACCAGGACCTGGGCGACGGTGGCCTCGGTCGGCAGACCACCCTCGATCAGCCGGGCCGGGGCCGGCGCCTGCATGACACCGTCCTCGCAAGCCCGGCAGGCGTATTTGGGACGCCGGGTGACGAGGATCCGGAACTGCGCCGGGACCAGGTCCAGCCGCTCACTTCTATCCTCGCCGATCCGGTGCAACTCGCCCTGGCAACAGGAGCAGATCTTATTGTCGATATCGACGACGACCTCGATCCGCCGCAAGTGCGCTGGCAAGGCGCCACGGTTGATCCGGCGCTTGCGAGCCCGAGCCTCACGGCTTTCAGGTGCGCTGACGTCCTGCGCCGTCTCGCTGTACGCTGCGACCTGCTCGACATCTTCCAGGCCCAGCAGCATCTGATCTTCAGGCAAGGTCTCTGCCCGCCGGCCGAACCGATGCCGCTGCAATTCCTTGATGATCTGACGCAGCCGTTCGCTCTCGCACCGCTCGGCAAGCAGCATCGCTTTCAGCGTCTCGGGATCGTCAGGCAGGGCGTCGCTCACACGCAATTCAGAGCATATTCGCCGCCATCTGGCGACGCGCTCGATGCCCCTGATTCACTTCGCCGCAGCGCTGCCAACAACTATCCGGCTTGCGTTGGCGCTGGCGTCTCCCGTACCTCGTGGACACGCCGCCAGTCGAGCCCTTCCAACAGCGCCGACAATTGCGCCGCCGACAGACGCATCACGCCGTCCTCGATCTTCGGCCAGCGGAAGATCCCATCCTCAAGCCGTTTGGCGAACAGGCACAGACCCGTTCCGTCCCAGAACACCAGCTTGATCCGATCCGCCCGCTTGGCACGGAACACATAGACAGCTCCCGAGAATGGGTCAGCCCCCATGCTCTCGCGCACCAGGGTCGCAAGCCCTTCCATCCCCTTGCGGAAGTCCACCGGTTTGGTCGCCACCATCACCCGGACCGCACCCGACGGACCGATCACCGGCTCGCCTTCAGCGCCTGGACGATCGACGCAATCATTGCCGTGTCCGCACCACGACCGGCCCGGATCGTGATGCCGTCGACTTCGATCTCGATGATCCCGGCATCGCAACGGCAAGTTCGGACATCCGGTTTGGGTTTGCAGCGCGCCACTTTGCGCTCCCGGCCAAGAGCAGGCGCCGGCACTGCGACATCCACCACCGCCGGCACAAACTGCACTTCTTCTATTTCGGAATGACCGCCTGCTGCCTCTCGCAACTGACGTCGCCAGCCAAACAACTGCTGCGGTGACAATCCATGCCGTCGGGCTACCGAACAGACCGAGTCGCCGCTCGCCACAATCTCCGCGACGATCCGCGCCTTGTCCTCGTCGCTCCACTTCCGCCGACGGCCGGCGCCGGTGAAGACCTCAAGCCGCCGTACCGGCTCCGTGATAGCAGTATGCACTGTGTCCATTCTAAGCCTAACGGTCCAAATCGAACCGCAGACTCGCAGATCACCCCATCATCCGGTAGGTGGCCGCTGAACAGCGCTTACCCTGCTACAGCATCGGGCATCGATTGATCGTGTGCTGGCGCTAGTGACATGAAAGAAACCTTGGCGGGTCAGCGGGCGCCATTTTCATACGGACCCAAGCTTACTCCGCGCTTATCTCGACCTCGATCGACGAGGTGCCTGAGATGCGCATCGACGTTCCCGTGATGCTCAGCTTGAAGAAGTCGCTTCCGCGCGCACCAGGATTCGACAAGTAGCGAAACGACGGTCCTTGAATGACGATCTGCCCTGATTTGGGCATCTCCGTGATGGCGACATTATCGATCATGATCGTCGACCAGCGCAAGCCCTGGATACATTGACCACCCGAGGCGATTTTGATCGACCAATGGACCGTATCGGATTGGAGCTTGAATGGTTCTGGATGCAAGAGGCACGTTCCGCCGGCCAGCGCCGACGAAGATGACAACACAAGAAGAACCGTGGTTTGAAGTCCGATACGAAACATTTTGCACCTTGAAGTAGAGATCGTGACACGCGGCACTCCAGTCTCCGTCAGCAGTGCGTTCACCGCATGCAGTCGAAAGCGACGCCACTGACCAACACTCGAGAATAGCCCGGGATTTCGCGGAATTAACGATATGGAAGCAGGCAACTGCCGGCAGGCGCAAACATACCCGATATCGGGCTGACACAGGTTAGAGGAACATCTCATGTTAGCTATGCGGGGAAAAACGTCTTGCTCGGATTTTGCGAAGACATGGCTTCAAGAGCGGGCGGTATTTCTTTACTCCGAAGACGGCAACCAGAACACCGTTGGACTCCAGGGAGTTTGCCATAGAGCTGCCTTTCGGAATGACCTCATACCGGATCTGACAGAGCTGTCCTCTTCTGCGTCGACAGCAGTGGCGGAAATTTCGAAAAAGCGAAGTCAGAAATTGCTTGAAGAACTAGAGAAATTCGCCGGAGACGAAAAGAGGGGCCGGCTGCTGCTCGGCTTCCATTTCGACCCCGTCGTGTTTTTTGGTCGAGAAGACGCTATCGATTTGCTCTGGGGGAATGCCACCCCCTCACATGAAACCCGCTTTACTCGCGGCGAGATGTGGGTTCATCCGCTTAAAGATCACTAGCGTGAATACACTCGCTTCAAACCCCGCTGTAAGCCGGCTTATAGGTGGGGCCGCCGTCATAAATGGCGCCCCTCAGATGCTTCATGGTCAAAATATCGAGATGGCCCGGGTTGTTGATGCTCTTACTCGCAGGGAGGGGACACACGCAAACGCCCGGTTGATTGTGCGGCGCAACCCGCAGTAGCCTGCGGACTTTCACGGGGCCGCTTTTATGTTTTTCAATAATTGGGACAGGAAATTCCCAGATCACGAACTCATCTGGCACGAATGCAGAGCGCCAATCATCCCGCGACGAACTGTCGATGGCGGGTGGACATCGTCAGCGCTAAATCCAAGTAAGACCTGGCGCCGGCGAGGTCACGGTGGTCGCTGGGAATATCAACAAGACCCGCAGTCCGCAGACGATTGGGCCAACGATCAGTGGTGAGGCCGAACCCTCTCAGGCAGCCTTAAACCCTGCGGCCAAAGCAGGCACGATAAAATTCGCGATGGCAGTATATCCGGCCGTATTGCAGTGCTTAGTGTCGAACATTAGCGAAGCCTGATATGTGCCGCCGAAAACGCCGTTCCACACGTCAATAAATGGAATGTTATTGCTGTAGGCCAGCGACTTCATTTGCGCGACATACTGGGCTTGAGTAGCATAGGCGATGCCGGGTTGGCCTACGGGCGGCGATACCATGATCGCACTGCCACTCAGCTTTGCTGCGGTAATTTGCGCCTGTAAATTGGAAAGGCTCGTCGCGAGAGGGATGGCCTGTAGCCAATCGTTAACGACGCCACCTTCGATCAAGGTCAAGTCTGGCGCGATGAACTTCATAGAGTTAATCGGCGAATAAGCGAGGGTCGTCGAAATCAACTGAGTGGAGTTTAGCCCGGCACAACCACTAGTTAGCACTGTCGTTTCTTTGACAGCGGAATTGTATACTCGCAAGTAGCCAAGATTGACATTGCTCCCGCTAGATAGCGTCACTGTAAACGTATGGACGCCCAAACCACCGGGCAGCGTGACGATATTTTCGCGCATTGAGTCGGCAGCGTTTTGGTTTAAGGTAGCAAGCGTATTGTTGCTCTCGTCCTTGACGACCATCACGCCGTTGGTTGCGTGGGTGCCCCAGCCAATTACCAGCGTGTCGCACTGCGTTGCTGGCGCCCAAACCAACGTGTTTGTGTTGACTACGGTCGTGTTTAGGTAATAGCCCAACGTCTTGCCGTTGGTGTTGGCTACCCACGTTCCGGTCACGGTGGGATCAAAAATGTAGACCGTCTCTCCTGCAATAGAAGAGATATAGTTGTCGCCGAACACGCTGGTTGCGCTTCCACCAGACAATAGTCCGGCCAAGATGCTAGGCCACGACCCTACTTTCCCATTCACAACCCCATTTGCCCCCGTCCCGGCGCCGACGCCAGCAACGGTGCTGTCTCCATAAGGAAGCATCACGGAATTGCGCGTTCCGGCGTTCTTCGCTGCCTGCGCAGACAACCACTGACTGAGATTCGAGCCGGTGAAATTGTTATAGTTCGGCACCACGGGTAGTGGCGTACTCGCTCTCCCAAGGACAGCGTCCACGGTCAACGCCGCCGTAAGCGGCTGCGTCAGCTCGCGGCTAATCGCTTGCGCAGCCTTAACCACTAAAAAGCCCGCAGGCATCAACGCTGGCAACGCGGCTAAACCGATATGTGCCGGCTGCGACGAGCTGCACTGCACGGCGGCGATAATCGAGCGTATCGACCGTAAAATACTGGCCGGCATCGTCCTTGAGCAGGATATCGACCCGCGCCGTCACGCCGACATCGGGACCAGCCGAATCCTTCAAGCACACTGTCAGGGTCGATCCGGCTGCAACAACTTGATCGCCGGAATTTGTGGCGGTGGTTCCGACCGCCAGAATTTCGCTCGGCATCTCAAAATCCCCTTCGTCAGATCATTGTTTCCCCGGATGTCGGCACGACATCCGGAGGACTAATTGCCATCTCCAAGGCTCCGAAGGCGCAGCGTGCGACCTGAGGGCGACTAGCCTTTTTTGAGGCACCCGTCAAGGTTGACCAGCGGCCCTCCACGGCCACGGAGCCTCGTTTGACCCTTTGTGCAGATCAGTTCGAGGCCATGACTTCGACCAGCGCTTCCGGCCGCTTGCAGATGGCGAGCGGGTTGGACTGCGGCTTCAGCTCGACGCCCTCGCCATGCTTGAGGATCTCCGGCGAAATCCAGATTTCCTGACCGGGCTGGTTGACCGCACGGATGTCGTTCGCCGGCGCATCCCAGGTCTCGAACGTGTCCATGGTGCCGGCGGGATAGGCATAGCCGTAGTCAACCGGCACGAACGGGGTCAGCGTGCGCGTGGTGCCGATCGGCGCCTGCCCGTTGTACTCGCGGAACAAGATCTGCTGGAACACGAAGGAACGTCCCAGCGCGGTCGGCTGGCCGTTGCGGTCGATCGGGCCGGTGCCGGGCGCAAAGGCCGGCTGTGCCAGCGCCTGTGCTCCCTGCCAGTTCAGCCAGAATTTCTCGACCTTGGCGTGCTGGATGAGCTTGTTGAAAAACGACGTCGAGACGATGACCTCGACCGACGACATGACCTCGCCTTTCAAATTGTTGGCGATCGAGGTGCGCAATTGCGTGCACTTGTCGATGATGTCGGTACCGGCGCCGCCGAGCAGGAAGTCGATGGTGACCTTGGTGATGCCGAAGGTGGCATAGAGGTCGACCAGCGTCGCACCATTGCCGTCCGTCACCAAGCCCTTCAGCGCACCCATGCGCAGCCACTCGCGGGTGATGGTGTGCTTGTTGCGGATGTTGAACAGGCGCTTGGCCACCTCATCACCGAGCGTCCGCACGCCCTTGGTCCCGTTGACGATGGAGATCATGTTCTGCAAATCACGCGGCGTGATCAAATCCTCGGCCGGGAAATGCGGGCACTCGATGAACGTCGACTTGCGGCCGCCACGATCGCCAGGCGTCGCCGCCGAGCCGCGCTCCTTGGCCGGCAACACGCGAATGGCGCCATCCTCGATCACGATCTCGATGATGGTCGAGATCGAGCCCTCCGACGGAAACAGATTGAGCGCATTCAGCAGCCCGTAATTGATCGGGATGCGGTTGATCGATCCCGAGAGCTGGATCGAGGTGAATGGAAAATTGACGGTATCGAGACTGTCGACCATGGGGTCAAATCCTCAGGGTTTGCGCGCCAGGCCGAGCCGGCGTCGTCGGGGTGAAGGGAAGTCGCAACAAGGAACGGCGCCCCGCGATGGCTCACGGGACGCGGGGAAAGTGCTTACGACGAGCGCGGCACGATGCCGTTCGCCATCAACTGCTCGCTTGCGGCTGCGATCTGATCCGCCGTCGCACCGGACAGCCAAATCAGGAAACGGGAATCGACGATGGAGGGGCCACGCCGCGGCGCCACAATGGTCTGATCGGCGCCGCCGTTGAGCGCGGTTTTCTTCGACAGCCACACCTCCAGGGCGTTCTGGCTGCCGTCCGTCGCGGCGAAGTTCAGCGGCCAGACCTTATAGGACACGCTGACGGCGGTCACCGGCAACGTGAAATTGTCGCCGGCGAGGAAGTCGGTGGCGCCGTCCGCGATGGTGAACTTAACCTAACCCCAGGCGGGTGAGCCAATCGCGCTGCACAATGGGGAATGATGGCAGCTCTGCCGATCAGGTGCACTTTGTCCCTGGGCGGACACGGAAGGGAGTGCGGCATGATTGAAGCGTCGCAGATAAACTTCGCGTTGCGGGGAATGATCACCTGCGCCGCACTCAAGTCCAGTTTACTGTTAAATTGAGTAGCCTCACGGCGTGGTGCGCTCTCTTCAAGGGCGGAACGCGGGTAAGGCAAGGACGTCCGCTCTCTTGGACCGTGGACGCGACGAATATCACGCTGACGTTCTCGACTGCTCCGGCCGCGGGACTTGTCAGTACGCATTGAGGTATCTGTCGTCAGCCTTTCATTGTGGTCTTCATCAAGCCGCGGTAGGCGCCGTTCAGTCCCGCATTGATGTGTCTTTCAACCAGGAGATAGACGGCGGTCCCGAGAGCGACTGCAACGATAGAAAGACCGATGAGGAGAGCATCGCCTGAAAGTGCGGCCAGCCGCGGCGTGCTTTTCACGATTATGTCTCTGAGCTGGTATACGAAGTACACGTGAAGCAAGTAAATGGAGTACGAGGCGTTTCCAATCACAAGCAGCCAATGCGGCCAACGGAGATGAGCCTTCTCGAATTGGAGGAAAGAGATCAGCAGAAGTGACGCTGGCACACCCCAGATCAAAAATCTTAGATCTTCGGGCATGCCAAACGGCAAAGAGGTGGCAAATCCAGCGACACCGAAGCCAAGCGTCACAAATCGGAGACGTGAGTGAAGCGCATCGCGTTGAAATAAGAGGCCGACTGCGCAGCCAAAAAGAAATTCGATTATGATCGTGTCACTAAGAAAAGTCAGGATTGCGCTGTCCTTTGCTCCGATTGCGCGCGTGACTATGAGGGTGGTCCCAAAGGTCGCGACTAGCGGCAGCAGCAGATGGCGTTTCGAGAACGTCAACACGATGGTAAAGCACAAATAAAAAAACATCTCGTAAAAGAGAGTCCATCCTTGCCCCAAAATCGGTTGGACTAGCCCCTTTTCGTTGAACGAAGGAATAAAGGCTAATGCATCGATGATCCTGGCCGCTGAGAAGGAAAACGCCTCGTCACGATGACGATAAAAATGTACTGCGGCCATGGCGACCAAAGACAAGGTGGTGAGTGCGTACATCGGGTAGATGCGGATGAGACGCCTTATCAGAAAATCGCGCGGTGGCTTTGCTCCGGATCTGTACGGCGACGACACGAGAACCATGATGAAGCCGCTGATCACGAAGAATATATCGACGCCCACAGCTCCTATTGCGATTAGGCTCTCGGAGCTGAATAACCACAATGACGGCTTAGGCCACTGAGTGGGCCAATGTACCGTGACGGCACGTCCGGCGTGATGCATCACCACCAAAACGGCCGCGATTCCGCGTAAAACCTGTACGGAGAGAAGGGACGCATTTTGTCGCGCGGGTTCGGCGATCAACGTTTGCATGAATAAACCCCACAAAGGGGGACCTTGCCTCGCACGCTCGCGAGAGTCGAATCTATTGTCCACTCCATCAGGGGCAGTGAGTTCGCGCGCTTCAGGACTGAGTGTTCCTGAAGGCTCGGACCCCGGCAATCGTCGATAGCAGTTTCCGTCCTCTCAGTCTGCATCTTCGCTGCGCTCTAATCGTGATGGATCGCTTGCCGGCTAAGCCCGTCAACTTTTTCTAGGGAAGATCAGTCGCCTTCGATGGCTCTCGGCACGGCCTTAGCTTCATCGACTTCGAAAGCAGCCAGGTTGGTATCGGAGGGGACAACGGCGAAAGTTTGGACGGAATCCTGCGCCTGATGTTTGGCGACTATCGCCGTGGTCAGGCAAAAAATTCCACTTGTCGTCTTGTTCAGATTTCCGGGATCGGCTCTCAACCTCGTCAACGGCCGCGGTTGCAGCCGGTCCAAATCAAGTTGCGCGCATCATACATCACCGCGAAACCAACTCGGTGGAAGCGGGGTATCCGGATAGCTGGGATCATTTTTGGCATCCAGTGGATGCGGAAAAGACTGCGAGTAACGCTTCGATTTAACTCGATCTTTCCTGATCAAGGTCATCTCAAGAACCCGCGGAATTACAATTTGACCACAACGAACATTACGGCCGTAGTTGTTTGGATGATTGTGGACGACATAAAAATTCTCAAGCAGCCTTTCAAAGACCGCCTTAATAATTTGAAAGGCCTGCTTGTCCATTAATCGCTCCATATCGTGAAATTCAATCACAATAATTCGGAATCGACGAAGCGTTTTGTTGCTTACATTAAGCAACACTGGCCATTCTGCCCCCTCAATGTCCATCTGCAGTAAAAGATCATCATCGCCCGGCCTATTTTCTTCAACCCAATTATCAAGCGTGATGGTCTCTGGAGTATTAGTCACTCCAATGAATTTCTTGACGAAGTGAACCATCGGCCCGTCAATTGGAGGCCCTGAGACCGAAGCATCCGCCATAAAACAAGGAATGCTGCGATCGATCATATCTTGTTCAAAGCTTGCCCGATCGTCTACGCCCGGAGAAAAGCAAGCCGAAATTCCTACAAAGTCATCTGGCGCAAGATAGCCACCATCACCTCGACTTCCGAGGCGAACAAGATCCCTCTCCGTCGAAAACGGATGGAGTCGCGAAATAAGATTCCTTACTGCCGATCGATCAGACTGCTTGGCGACCGAGATGCCGGCTGTAAGGCACGCGCTCACAATTGCATGCTTCATTTTCAGTGGTTCCCATTGCGCCAACAACCGGCGCGCTCCGCCAATTGAAATACTAACAATCTCACTAACACAAGCTGGCCGGACAACAAAAGCGCCCGACATAAGGTACAGATACCCTTTTAAGCGAAACGAGGGACCGAACTCAAAGCCCCTAAATTTTCTATGCGGTTCTAGAGGCCGCTAGAAACGAAACCGCTCGATCAAATAGATCACGCCGCTTAGACATGGGCAGCGGAATGGTTGACTGAATGCAAATCCCGATCATGCGCGGATCAATCGAATTAATGAAGTTCGTTTCATCATCGACACTCAAGAATGCATCAGTCCAACGAGTATGACAGAGCGATTTTGGCGCAATTGAGAGCTTTGCATCTTCAAGACCCATCACTCGCTCCGCAAATACACCGTACAAAATATATTCAGAAAAATGCTTTGTTCTGCCGAGAATCACCTGCCAATCAACTTTTGCAACGCCCTCAATGCGCTCAATCATCTTATGGACGACGGACCGCCGCCACAGGACTATCGAGTCTACGTATTCACCGTCGTGAAACTCATCCGCGGGAAGACCCAACAACTTACTAGCTGATAGATGCCATAAGCGATGGGAGTTTGCATTCGCGGACGCTTGCCGATAGAGCCTCGCACGGTCCACATGAGGAAAAAGCTCGCTAACGGACAACTGACGCACAAACAAAATATCGCTGTCGATGTGCAAGACAATCTCATTAGATGATTGTGCTGCCGCAGCTATTTTCATCATTTGCTGAGCGATCCACCCCCTGACAGGCAAACTATAGGGCGTTAGGTAAAAATTCCTCCGAGGCAACAAAAGCCGACGACGCCACTGCGAGCTAGGCAGCGGCAATTTCCAGAACCAGCGCGGAAGTAGCGCATCTTCTGAAACAATTGATCTTCTGCTATTCGCGAGAGGCTCAAACAGAGCCAAATCCGATTCGGGAACATACACTGTGTGTTTTATCGGTTCAGGAACAAACCGATCGATGCTCTCGCACAGCATAGAACATATCTCATAGTCACCACGAAACGAGCACGTAATCATGCTCGTATCAGGAAACCCTGCAACCCGCTCATCGAGCCCATTCATTCTTTTCAATCCGTTGTTTAGCCGGAGAATTCAGCGAGCACCGGCGGGTATCGTCGCACATGAGCTATTTTCACTCATGATAGCAATGCGTCAAGCGCCTCCGCCGGCGTCTTCCAGACTGGTCTGATTCTCGGTCGGGCATTGAGGGCGTCTGCCGCAGCGGATATCTCGTTGGCGCCGTGGATGCCCAGGTCTGCGCCCTTCGGGAAATAGTGGCAGCAACCGGTTGGTGTCCTTGTTAGTGCGCGCTGGCAAGGGCTTTGCGGGTCGCAGAAGTAGACCTGGATACCCGCATCGATCTTGAGACGATCGTGTTGGGCCATTTCGGCTCCCTGATCCCAGGTCAGCAGGCGACGCAGTTCTTCGGGCAAGGTGATGACGGTGCGCGTTATCGTCTCGCGCACCGCTTCGGCCCCGTGTCCCGCGAGCGCAGGCCCGTTCTTCGCGCGCGGAGCTTCGCCATATGCCCCGCCAACCGGGGAAGGTGCAATAGCATCGTGAAGCGCGTCGTGCGCTCGACCAGCGTGCCGATTGGCCCACGCTGAAAACCGGACGACGGAGCGCAAAGCCTATCGCACCAGGAACGAGGCCAGAGCAGATGTGTTCGACTACACCGAGCGGTTCTATAACGCGGTCCGGCGTCATTCGACGATCGGGTATCTCAGCCCTGTTGAGTTCAAGCGCAAGGTGGGATTAGCTTAACCCGGTGTCCATCAAACCGGCAGCAGCTCACTGCGACAACAGAGGTGTAGAAAGAACTTCGATAAAATTGGTGTAAGAATAAGAAACATCGCAAAAAAGCTTTCGATCAAACTACGCATCGAAGCGCCTCGTCAAATAGCTCCCCCAACTTCGCGGCTTCGATGTCCACGTCGTGCCGATCAAGTGATCGAGTCCGCCCTATCGCGCCCATCTCTCCGATTTTCTCGTCGGACGCCGTCAAGCAACTTCTGATAGCGTCGCAAAGCTCCTGGACTGAACCTGCAGGCACCAGCCAGCCGGTTTGTTCGTTCACGACTAACTCTGGATGCCCTGCAACATACGTTGTAATTACCGGGCGACCGAGCGCCATGGCCTCCATGAGTACCACTGGTAAACCTTCCGCAAAGCTAGGAAGCACTAACGCTCGGGAAGAAACAATCTCTTGGCGAACTGTGGTGGCGTCGGCCCATCCAAAAATCGAAACCATACTACCGAGCTCATGCGTCTGTATCAAACGCTCCAACGCTTGCCGCTGCGCTCCGTCCCCAACGAACACCAATTCGAAGTGTAGTCCTTCATCCCGAAGTGCCGCGGCAGCAGCGATGAGTAGAGCTTGCCCCTTCTGTTCAGACAAGCGGCCGACGCAAACCAGGCGATTGCAATTGGTTGCAAGTTTTGGAGCACTACCTTTGAAGACGCCATCAATACCGCAGTGGACGACTTTGATCTTTGGCCACTGTAGGTAGTCAACCGCTCTATATAGCTGACTCCTTCCGAATGAACTAATTGCAACAACAAAACTCGACTGGCGTATCTTTTCAGCGAGGTGAAGACCTACTACTTTATCAAATTCCTCAGGGCCGTGGACCGTGAAACTAAACGAAACACCGGAAATTCGGCTTGCGAGCATCGCCACCTCAGCTGGGTTTGAGCCGAAGTGAGCGTGAAGATGTCCTATTTCGCTCTTCAGCAAACGCCTGGAAAGCCAGCAAGCTTCGATAAAATATATAAGATGAAGGAGAGCAGATCGATCTGAGCGCCTGACCATTCTGAGAGCGAGCGATGCCGCTTGCGAGAATTTTGCAGGCCTTGATGCAGCTAAAACCAAAACTGACACAAACAGAGAGGCGATGCCCTGTTTCAAAACATACGTTGTTACATCACGCTCAATCAAGTCAGCCGCATCGACTAACTGATCGTTCCACCCTCGAATAGCAAAACGAACAATATTCCAACCCAGCTTCTCAAGAGCAACTATTTCTCGCCGAATGAAGCTGTGACTGATCTTAGGGTACTCACTAACGATATAGGCGATCTTTTTTCGTCCACGAGCCTTTTGGATTTTCTTAGAGGTCGAGAAATTCCACATGTGGGATTCTTTGCATCTTTTCGATGAGGTTCTTTTGCATTCTGACCACCAATCGGTCCGCCAACTCAATCGACATGCGAGCTGCCCCTACCCTATAATTGGTAAAAGGACGTAACACAAAACTTGCACTTGGACCATATCCATAAGCTCTGGACAAGATAGACTAACTTTCTAGGCTATAAAATAGAAGGTGAAGACGCATTCGTAGGGGATGGGGAAATCTTTTCTACGCAGCGCCTTCGATATTTTCGGATCGGTAGGCGGGACACCGGCCATTACCGCGATCGATGTGAAGTCGCTTCATGCCAAGATCGGAGGGCTGACGGACATGGAGAACGATTTTCTAGAATGCGCGCTCACCAAGGCGGATTGCTGAGCGCAAAGGGATGATCGACCGTGAGCACCAGCTGTCGATCGCCAAGCAGGCCGAGATTTTGAAGATCAGCCGGGGCCGCGTTTATTATCCACGGCCCGCTTCGTCCGCCGACCTCACTATCATGCGACAGCTCGATCGGCTGCACCTGGAGTTCCCTCTCGCCGGTTCGCGTTGCGCGGCCTGCTGGCTTCGCAGGGTGCACGATCGGCCGCCGTCATGTGAAGACGCTGATTCGGCAGATGGGGATAAAAGCGCTGTATCGCCGTCCGCGCACCACCAAGCCCGCGCCTGGCCACACGATCCATCCGTATCTGCTGCGCGCCTAGAGATTGCGCACCCGAACCAAGTCTGGGCCATGGACATCACGTGTATTCCAATGGCGCAAGGCATTATCTATCTCGCCGTGGTGTGCTGGACGGAACGACACGTCCTGTCCTGGTGGCTGTCGATCACGATGGAGGCGGCCTTTTGCGTCGAGACATTAGACGATGCTCTCACGCGTCATGGCAAAGGGGCATGGCGAGACAACGTGTTCGTTGAGAGGCTGTGGAAGAGCGTCAAATACGAGGAGGTCTATCGGGCGCGAAGCTCGATTGGCCGGTATCTCGACTTCTACACTTATCGACGCGGAGATTCTGTTCAAACAACCAGGATCAGCTCTAATCAAGATCTCGAGGCCTAGTCCGCCGCTCATTTTGAGCGCTGTCAGTCGCCCTTAAGGAGGCGGCCTTCCCGCCACCGCCGTTCCTGCCTACAGGGCCCTCGGTTGCTTCGGTAGGTTGTGGCAATCGCATGCTGTTCCGCGCCGCGGATGACGATTTGCTTCCGGTCCGGAGCGGTTAAGGTCTATTCTGCGAACAGCAGCGTGCCCTAATGTTGGGCGTGCGGGCAGATTTGGAAATGCAATGAGATATTCAGTGGACATCGCCGTTAACTAAGAGGACTTCTTCATGCGCATCGCCATGATCGGCACAGGCCGTTCCGGTCGGCACCGGCGACGAGGTCGAGCGCATCATCCGCGAGGCCAATCCCCTGGCTGACGTCGTCGTCGCGTCGACGCCCGAATTCTTGCGCGAGGGCGCGGCGATCCGCGACTTCATGTTCCCGGATCGTGTCGTCGTCGGCACCTCCGACGCGCGCGGCCGCAAGGTGAGTGTGCGACGTTTGTCGGCCGCTGTCGCTGAATCAGGCGCCACTGATGTTCACGGAGGGCGCACCGCGGAGATGATCAAATACGCGGCGAACGCGTTCCTGGCGACCAAGATCACGTTCATCAACGAGATTGCGGACCTTTCCGGGAAAGTTGGCGCCAATGTGCAGGAAGTCGCGCGTGGCATTGGCCTCGACAACCGCATCGGCACCAAGTTCCTGCACGCCGGTCCGGGTTTTGGCGGCTCCTGCTTCCCGAAGGACACCAACGCGCTAATCAAGATCGCGCAAAGACTACGACGTATCCTGACGCATCGTCGAATCAGTGCTTGCGGTCAAAGAGAACCGCAAGCGCGCGATGGCGCGCAAGGTGAGCCAGCCGCTCGGCGGTTCGTTGCGCGGCAAGACCATCGCCGTGCTCGGCCTCACCTTCAAGCCGGACACCACGGCAGCAACGAGTACGCAAATGTGAATGTTCGTATGACGCACAGTTCAGTTTGCAACGTTACCGCTTTCCGAAAATGCCATCGATATACTTCCGACGGCGGGACCTTCGAACGAAGGGGTCGACGAGTCGACCTTTGAGTTTCTGTCGAAGAGAACCCGGGAGGTGTGTTGCCGTCCGAACTCTGGATTTCAGGCTTTCATTTCTCTCGAAAATGCAATGGGCGTACTCCACTTCTCGCCATACAGAGATCATTCTAAAATATGTCATACTTAATCCAGCAAGCGCGGCTTCTTGAGCTAGCGTTTGCGGCGGGATTTGATTGTCAATAATTTGCAGCTCTGAGGGTTCCTCTTGCGCTTGGTACTCCAAATTGCAGGCCGTCGGAAATGTCAGCATCACTTTTAACGAGGGGCCTCCAAGAGCTGAAAGCTTTCGGAAGAGCGCGGTCCTCTGGCTTTCGGGTATGTGCTCAATTACATCGCAAAGGGTGATTATGGACGGAGGAGCGTCCAACGGGAGCTTGACGGCTTCATCAAGGACGTCGGCTGACACAAAACGGAGATTTGGCATCGAAACCGACTGTGTGGCGTACCATATATTTTGATCGCTGATGTCAACGCCAAGGACGGAACCCTGGGTCCGTGAAGCCATGGCTTCTGTCGCAATGCCTATACCGCAGCCAATATCAAGGACGCTGTCGTTCGGTTCGATTGAAGAGCAGAAGAACGCGATCGCCTTCTCAATTCGCAAGTTGCCATCCACGCGGTATCTAAGCATGCGATCGGTAGAAAAAGCATCATAGTATGCTTTGACTTGGTCTGGGGTGGGCGAGGCTGCGCGCGCATTTTCCATTATCGATGCTCCCTGATGAGTTACTGTTAAGGGATAAGCAGGGCGTGAGAGTGGCACGAAGGTAACCGCTTTGAAGCGGTACGCATCCCACGAGCGCCGCCACCGTGCCGTTCAACCACCCCCATATAATCAGCCGACTGTGACAATATCCAGCCATTCAAAAGACGGCCGATCAATTGCCGTCATTAATGCTCAAAACCATAGCAAGTCAGACGCCTTAGAGGCTTGGAAGGTTTCCCTTTTCTTCCCCGCCTACCTAATATATGTCGTCGTCAACAAGCCTTTCGAAATTCTGTTGAAAGACTCAATTGGATCGACTCCCCAATCACCAAACAGGTGCCGCAACCCAGACCGTTCTAATCTACCGGAACGAACTGCTTGCGACTTCTGAGACATTTATCCGTGAGCAAGCGCTGGCCCTCAGAGATTGGCGGCCGGTACTCGTCGGGCGCAAGCTGCTGAACCAACTACCGCTAGACGATTTAAGTGTGCACTGTCTCACGCCCCACGCGCGGACTTTAAGCAGCCGCCTGCTCTGGAGGGCCAGCAGCATGTTTGACACGGTGCCGCCTAATGTCAAAGCTGCGCTACGTAAAGAGAGGGCATCCCTTATTCATGTCCATTTCGGGACTGACGCCCTTGACGCTTGGCCCCTCGCTCGCGCCTTGAATCTGCCTCTGCTGATAACGTTGCATGGTTTTGACATAACCGTCCATCGGGACTGGTGGGAAGCAGGGAACGCCGGATCCCATCTTCGATCCTATCCCCGTCGGCTTCTACAGCTAGCCCAACTACCTCAGACTAGCTTTATCGCAGTGTCGGAAGCAATTCGTAATCGGGCTATCGAGTTCGGAATCCCCGCAAGAAAAGTCGAAGTCAAGTATATAGGCATTGATCCGAAAAAGTTTACACCTGGCTCAGTGGGCGTTGCAGATCGTGCCCCGCGCGTCCTTTTCGTGGGGAGATTAGTCGAAAAAAAAGGCTGCCTCTATCTGATCGACGCGATGGCGGAAGTTCGAAAGAGCGTTCCCGACGCCCAACTCATTGTCATCGGGGACGGACCACTTCGGCAAGATCTTGAGCACCGCGCTCGCGCGTTATGCATAGAAGCGGACTTTCTCGGAATGCAGCCCAGCGCTGAAGTCAAACGGCAACTCGAATCAGCCCGTGTCTTCTGCTTGCCCAGCGTCATGGCATCCAATGGCGACGCAGAAGGCCTACCCATTTCTATTTTGGAGGCACAAACGTCCGGCGTTCCCGTGGTTACTTCAGCAAACGGCGCCGTCGGCGAAGCAGTCAAAGAGGGACATACTGGGCTGCTATTTCCGGAGCGCGATGTCGTCACGCTGGCGACAAAATTGACCGCCCTCCTAAGCGACGACGCTCTCGCAAGCAAGATCGCAGCCCAGTCAGTCGCCCAAATAGCAAAAAGCTTTAACATAGCAGACCTGACGCGGAGTTTGGAAGCTGCGTACGGAGCTGCCGCTCGTCGAACAAACCTAATCCCTCTGGAGCGCCGCCTTTGAACCTTTGCTACAGCCAAACGAGCGGGCCAGAAGTTGCGCTGCAATCGCGCCATGTCACTGTAATTGGCACTGCCTTTGATACTGTTCTTCCGGATGACATCGAGCTGTGCTTGAAGGATGGGATTTGTATCGACCGTAGAAACAACACCCCGATGGAGATGGATGCCTACAGCATTTATCTCGCACTGAAGGCAATCGAACTCTCAACGGGCTCAAGTCTCGAGGCTCGGAAGAAGCTACTAGCTGACGCCGTCGTCAAAAGGATGAACCAGTGTGGTGGGTTCTGGCGCCACGGCGCATGGACGGGATCGGAATTAGAAGTTCATATGCGGTTTACAGCCGCCGCCATACGGCTTTTGGTTGAGGCGATCCAAGACAATCTGATCGCTGAACCCAGCATTGTTATCGACGCGTTGAAGCGTCACCTATCGTTTGCAGAGAAACTCGAGAATGGGCTTTGGTTTCTGCACGACTCTCTGGAGTCAAAGGACGTAAATGTCTCACATCCAGGGCGCCTGACACACAACTATGCATTTGGATCTTCAGATCGAAATTGCTTAGTTTTGAATACCCATCTCGACACATTGCTCACAATAATGCACGTGATGCGCCGGATTGATCTCACTGCGGGAGACCAAGATTATTTTCGGTCAGCCCTATCCGCGGGTGTCGATGCGTTGCGAACGGTCTTGAGACCCAACACTGGATTCGCTTGGAGCACATTCGAAAAGCTCGACTCCTTAGTCCGAAGTGTGCTGTTTCGGAGCTTTGAGATCCGCAACTTTCGCTCCTTTCGCTCCAAAGCCATCCGGTACGGCATTACAAAATTCTATTTTCCTATGAGGCGGCATGTCCGCAGCTGGATGCCCGGCTTCCTGTTTACAGACGGCTACACCGAGAGAGATATCCGACTCGACGGAATAAGCTTCGAGTACCACGTCGCAAACCTTTACGATCTCACCCGATTTGCACTTGAAGCTCGAACTTCGCGCCTAGTCGCCGATGAGGAATTGCTCAATTACTGCGATGAAATAGTCCACGCGGGCATCAATTATGTCGTCTTGACCAATTATTGGCATTGTCTTGTCGCGGGCTTCGCATGGAATGGCAAGGCAATCGTTCTTTGCGAAGCAATCGTCGCTTGGCTATCCTCGCACAATCGCTCCGTGCCTGCTGCATGGGTCAAGGCTTATTGCGCGGTTCGGAGAGTTATACCTCCGTCGCCGGCGCTGCTCGGCTATGACCCCAATTCAGTTGGCGAAAGGCCTGCTCATGGCGCTTATTCTCCTGCGATAGACGTGATGGAATTGCGCGATGGACGGCAGCTGGTCGTAGATATTGCGAATGAAACGTTTACTTTCAACACGATGTAGACGTTACGTTTCTCCTTCTGGTCACGAGATGCACGGTACAAATGAGCCTACGAGATAGCGTTCTTGGCGGACTGTCTTGGAGCTTGGCTTCCCGCGTCGGCACTCAAGCGTTTCAATTTGTTTTCCAAATCATACTTGCGCGCCTGCTCACTCCTCAGGAGTTTGGCGTCGTTGGAATGCTACTGATATTCATTGGCTTTGCGCAGACCTTGGCCGACTGCGGTCTGAGCTCGGCACTCGTCTACGATCAGAACGCAACAGACTCTCAGTTCTCTACCGTATTTTGGCTTCAAGTCGCTGCGGGAGCCATTCTTTCGGCAACGTTCTTTGCAGGCGCCCCCCTGTTTGCCTCGTTTTACGATACCCCTGCGTTGGAGCCCCTGTCGCAACTCGTTGCCCCGATTTTTCTGCTCCAGGCGCTCGGACAAACCCATTCCGCACTACTCTCGAAGAACTTTCGCTTCAAGCAAATGGCCGTTGTAAGCGTGTCATCGACTTTTGGCTCCGGCGCGATCGCGGTCATTCTCGCGAAACTTGATTACGGCGTTTGGGCTCTTGCGTGGCAGGCATTGATCACCACAATCATCACAACAGGCCTTTTGTGGTTCCAATCCCGATGGGTTCCCAGCCTTCTGTTCAATCGCGCTGACGCGATTCGTCTTGGAAAGTACGGAATCTATTTACTCGGACATGCATCACTGAACTACTGGCTGAGAAATGCGGACAAACTAGCGATCGGTAGATTTTTGGGAGCTCACGACCTTGGAATCTACTCGCGGGCCTACAGTCTCATGCTGCTTCCGCTGAATAATATTTCGGCGGTGATGGGGCAGGTGATGTTCCCGGCACTTGCGCGTTTACAAAGCGATGCGGACCGTTTTCGTTCGGCCTATGTTTCCGCCACTCGCATGATCGCGCTGGTGTCATTCCCACTAATGATTGGTGTTGCTTCGTTGTGTGAGCCTCTGATCTTGTTCCTGCTTGGCGACAAATGGAGCGAAGTTATTCCGGTACTCCAAATTTTGAGCTTCGTTGGGCTCATACAGTCGGTGGTTTTCCCTGTAGGATGGATCTTCACCGCTTTGGGGAAGACCAAGGATCAATTCTACCTCAGTATCTTCTTGTCGCTCATATTCATCCTGCTCGTAGGCGCTGGTATTTTTTACGGAATCGTCGGTATCGCTTTAGGTTATGCTTGTTGGACTGTCATCTCGGGTTGGCTAAATTTGTACATTGCAGGCCGCTACGTGGCACTGCCAGTGACGACCGTCGTTGTGAGTTTAGTCCGAATATTGGGAATGGCGCTCGTGATGGGCGCCCTTGTTTTTGGTGTCGATCAAACTGTATTTGCAGGCTCGCCAACGCTCCTTCGGCTTTCCTGTGGAGCGTTTATCGGCGCGACGTCGTATGTGGCCATGTGCCTTTTGTCGAAGGACGCCACGTTTTATGAACTATCAGGCTATCTTTCTGCCCGGCTTAACCTTCTCAAGCGCATTTCCCGATAAAGTTGGGGTCCGGACTCACGACGGTCCGCGCAATTTGTAACCCGCTCGCCATATTTGCCAGCGCAATCTGGCTGATCGCGTTTCTTTTGCAAGCTCGGGCATATCGTTTCCATAGATTGGCACCCATCTTCCGTGCCGTAGTCTCGCGCGCTTCGGCCCGCCTCTTATGAGTCAAGTCCTGGTAAATCAGATAGCCGAGCCTATAGCAGCACTCGCCCGCAAGCGCCTTTCAGCCTCGATCGTCGCGGGCAGGATTCTCGTCCGCAAAGCCAAATCAGCACCGATGAAAGCCCAAATATACCAATTGACGATGAGGTAATATGGCAAGTTGTCCGAATAGTTTATTATTAGATTGGCCGCAATAAAACCTAAAGCAATTACTCCAAGATAAAAACTGCGACGCATCGCGAAAACGATCGCGACTGCACAACCAATGTATGTCCAAATATAAGAAAACAGCCCCAAGTAACCTGTCTCATACAATGCCTGAACATAAGCGCTGTGCGCGCCGATGGATTCATCGTCTCCCCCCGCCCCTCCTGCAAAAAACCTTCTCGCATTTTTAGCAAAATCGCCAAATCCCTTGCCGAGCACGCGATCGTCCTGCGAATCGATCAGCCCCCGAGCCCAGACCATCTCTCGCCAAACGAAGGAATTCGCCTGGACCTGACCGCGTTGAAGTTCCTCAAATGTGACAGGTTGCGTGCTGTCGACGTTATTTATTCGATCGGCAACTGTGGGGATCAGCAGGACGAGGGGCACCAAAGGCACCATCAGCAATAGCTTACGATTGACCACCAAAGCATAGAGCAAGCCGAACGCAGCAACCGCAAGCCACGCGGAGCGCGTCTGTGTAGCTACCAGAATGAAGCCCAATAAGGCCAGGTAGGCATTGAGTGCTACGTGTAAAACGCCAAGCCGCAAACCGAACGATTTGTAGTACAGCGTCGCGCAAATCACACTCAGCATATAAAAAGCCAACTCATTCGGATGAGGAAACGTCGACATCACAAGATAACGATTGCTCAACCCGTAGAGCGCAAGTTGCACGAAGAAAATGAGGCTTGGAATTAGCGAGGATAGAATGATGCAGAGGAGCAGGTCTGCAACGTCCTCTCGCGTTCGGAGTAACAAGAAACTAGCGAGAAATATTGCTGGAAAAGTCAATGTGCTGAGAAAGAGTCGGATCCCCTCCGGAGAGGCCGAGACAAATACAAAAGATAAAATGAGGACTACATAGTACGGAACCCAAATCACGACCGGAATTGCGATTGAAGTTCTGCGGAGGTAGGGAAACGATGCTAAAGCGAGACCAAGGGCCATAAGGTTGAACAAAGCGCCGAGAGTCACCCCGCTATCCGCTCTCCCGAGCAGCCCTACCAAAAGCTCGTCAGTTGTTCGGGTTGCAATCAATAATAAGAAGGCTCCTTTCACTAAGTTCATGCGCGCTGCCTAACTTTCTGCACCACCATCTATCGCTCGGTAGTTATCATGACAAGGTGACTACGGATCCACTTGGCGTCACGTGACAAGTTGGATAGCTGCGCATCATTCCAGTCGCCAAGCATCGCAATCGATGTCGTACGATAGGCCATGTCGACCACATACCCACCATAGCGCTGGTAGGCTTTCGCGACCGCGAGGCCTTCGGGAGTGAGCCCTGCATGATCCAGATCTATATTGGGCGGCAGAGCAAAGCGAGCGCCCATTGGAATCGAACCCTTGTAGCTTTTGACGCTTCCGGCATCAGTTGAAACCGCAGGAAACACAAACTGCTCACTGGGATTTGCCCCCGATTTGAGCTGAGCCGGATCGAGTTCCATTGCCATCGCGTGGTCGATTTGCAGCCCGTTCAACTCGTTACTGGTGATGAGTCCTCCTAAAAGAGATGAGCCGGCAGCACGTATACCTGCCCCTACACCAATTGCTGTTCCCCATCCCGTTCCCTGGAGGGTGCCCTGGACAAGATACGATGCACTCCAGCTATCGCTTGAAGCGTCATAACGCGCCTGCCAAGCCTCCCAGTAATATAACTCCTCTGGATCCGTGAAGACTACCCAACCATCGCGGCCATGCGTAGGAAGCAGGTTTGTCGGCGTAGGAATTGCCAGACTTCCATGCGACGAGAATCCACGACCGACTGCGGTTTTGTTCAGCGTATTAAATGTCCATTTGGCGGGCGGTGCATCCTTTGGCGTCTGAAAATAAAGTCTTTCGCGCTGGACCCATGTGTTGCCAAGTTTCAGATCATAGAACTGCCTATTTTCGAGCGTCGTGGGCAAAGAGTAGACAACATGAGCCGGGTCTATCGCGGCATTCCAGGGACTACTAGTGGAGAAAAAGTGACGTTTACCGCCCGCGCTGGCCGCGCCAACGCGCTCTTGGATCTGCACCTTAAATACTTCCGCACGCATTTTGCCAATTGGGACCGCCGGGCTGACTGCAGCAACCGGATGTGCAGCATCAAGCCCAGCACTGTTTAGCAAGTTGAAGGAATGAGCCGCGGAAACCGTTGCAAGAGTCCCCAGAGAGATTGTCAGAAGCGTCTTGATAGGAGGCACGACCAACTTCCCTTCGGCGATGGCTTGTTGCAACGTTGGATGCGATAGCAATGCTTGCGACCTAAAAGAAACCCAAATTGCGACCGTTCGGTGCAATTTCTGTGAAACGGTCCGGATAGCCCTTTCCCGAAGTCCATAACAGGCAATGAACTCCCATCGAGATATCCGGGACTCGAACTTAAGGGTTTCGGTGCAGATTACGTCTGGTTCAGTGTTCCCAGCGAGCTGGCTCTGCTATAAGCAAATGCGAAGAGATCTTAGGTTTTTCGTCGCAATGCGTCCACTTGAACGAACCGAGTAAATCATGAGCCGCCCTTCTTTTCACTTGCCCGTTTTAGATGGCTGGCGGGCAATCAGCATTTTGTGCGTGCTGGCCGGCCATATGCTGCCGTTAGGCCCAAAATGGCTCGAGTTGAATGCCGCGGTAGCCGCGACGGGCATGAGCTTATTTTTTATCTTATCTGGCTTCCTAATTGTTTCGATGTTAGCTCGTGACGACAGCGTCGTTCCATTCTTGGTTCGTCGCACATTCCGGATCATTCCGCTGGCTTGGGCCTATTTAGCTGTAGTCTTATTGACTCACAGTGCGGACTGGGAGATTTGGAAAGCGAACCTGCTATTTTATGCGAATTCTTCTGAGTACTATCTGCAATACGCTCCTCACTTCTGGAGCCTCTGCGTTGAAATGCAATTCTACGCGGCGATCGCTCTCGCAGTGGGATTTTTTGGGCGTCGTGGACTATCCCTAGTACCAATCGGTTGCATCGCAGTTACGGTTGCTCGTGTCATTTCCGGTCAAGAAATCTCCATCGAAACTTGGTTTAGAGTTGATGAGATTCTAGCAGGGGGCTGTCTCGCGCTGGTCGTTCACTCCCGGCGTGCAGACTCAATATTGGCCTATTTTCCAAGCGCCTCGCCTTTTTTTCTTGCGCCTGTGCTTTTTCTGTCAAGCCACCCCGCCATAGGCGCGCTCAATTATGGCCGACCTTACTTTGCTGCGTTGCTGATAGGATCGACCATTGCGAGTTCACATGGCCTCCTTCAAAATCTACTGCGCGGAAAGCCACTAGCGTATCTCGCACGAGTGTCATTCGCCGTTTACGTCATACATCCCTTGACGTATTCAGGCTGGATGGGCACAGGCGACGTTTTTGTCCGGTACACGAAGCGGCTCGGCAGCTTCTTTTTGACCATTCTTTTTGCTCACTTCTCTACCATTTACTATGAACGATATTGGAATGATTTGGGCCATCGGCTTGCAGGCAACATTGCAGGTCGCCGATCATCCAAATCCCGAGAAATCCGAGTTTGAAATGCTGATCGAGTATCCGCTCGCCAAAATTAAACCGTGAGGCTCGGGCGAAGGCAGGCGACCAGCGAACCCCGCGGCAGAGATGTTTTCAAGGCCAAGGGGACTGAAAGGCCGCATTTCTTCCGTACGAGCGCGCCGCCTAAGCCGTTTCTCGATCATCCGTCGTTAATAGGTCGTGGTCGCAGCACTGGAGAGCTGTTCCTACTGCTTGCCGGAAGCGACATTGCATAGTGCTGGCAAAGATCAACGCGGGTAGGTCTAGAAAGCCCCAGGTTCACCCGTGACAAGAAAAGATATTTGCGTGCTGGAAGGGAAGGGCCGCCGCTCTCCGACTTCTTCCTAAGGGGTCGAGCTGCTCACGCTTATAATCGTCGTCGTTGATGTTGTAGTCGTGGTCGACGCGCTCAGACCCGAGGCACCGCCGCCACTGAAAAAATTATTGTTTGGATTGGTGACGCTATTTGCAAGGAACGTCTGCAAAGTACTCGACCCGCCAAACTGATTGGTCAACGGGCTCGTTTGGCCACCACTCGCACCGCTGGAGAGGCCGCCAGCGCCGCCGCCAACGCTACCGATCAGTATGTTCCCGGTGATGGCTGCGTATTGCTGCTTGGCATCGGGCGAGTTCGTACCTGCGATCTGAGTTTGGATGTCGCTGGCAAAGTTCGGATCGGGGCGAATGCACTGGTTTGCCGCAAGCCCGAGTCCCGTCCCAATGGCCTTCTGCAGGTCAGAACTCGGAAGCGGATCGGTCTTCAACAGGCCGATGACTAAAGGCAGCATGGCCGGATCGCTTATGACGAGATCGCGAACATCAGCCGTCACGTCTCCGGACGAGCGCGACGAACCGGCACTTCCCAAAAGCGACGAAGGATTTGCGGTGAAATCGGCAATCTTCTGAGGAGACGCGGCTCCCGGACTGCAAGCAGCGGAGGCTTGTTCAGCCCCCCCGACCACGACCAGCAGGAACACTGCTGACATCACTCCCCTCAAACCAACTCTAAAATCCCCAAGACGCGCTGCGATTGTCATTGGTCACCAAACTGCCAGACGGCGTTAACCGGAATTATTAATAACCTATTGAGATCGATAGCACAATTTGAACATCCCGTCCAGAGATCATGGAGCAGACAGCCGATTGCGCTCTGTAGACGACTGGGCCAATCCGATTCCGAGCAACACCATGATACTTATGGAAAATCCCGGAATTTGTAGGGAAAAGTCCAACAGCGAATGAAATAGTCCAAGCATCCCGGCCCAAAAGGCCATCACGGGAAAGATACGGTCGCGGCGGCGGCGGGCCATGGCACGCGCCAGACAGGTCATTACGACTGCCCACACGGCAGCGATCAGTCCGGCGAATGGCAGGCCCATTTCGGCTGCGAGCTCCAGCGGAGTGCTGTGGGCGCGATCCCAGACCCCTCCGATCGGGACGTCGCGGCTATGATACTCTGGAAAAACCCACCGGAATGTGCCGAGCCCGGTCCCGAAGAGGGGATACTCCCGGATGATCTCCAGCGTCGATCGATAGGCCTCCACCCGTCCGCCACCGGAAAAGCCCCCCGTATCGAAGCGCGCGTTCACGGATCCGCCTAAGACTGAACTCAGCAAGACAGCAGCGCCGATAATGGCCACGACGGCCATCACTGCGGCCCGCCAGCTGCGCAGCCAGACTCGGTAGTATGAAAGCGCGCCTCCGGCGACTGCCAGAAGAGTGGTGCTAGTACCAAGCCGAGAGCCCGTCATGAAGCTCGCAGACAGCGTCAAGAAGAAAGCGATGAAACAGATCAACGTTCGGCGCGACGGACGTTCGAACAATGCCCGAATGACGTGACGTCGCGAGACCTCGCGCAGCCGCAGGCTTTTGGCGCAAAGCAGCAACCACGCCAAAGCGCTTGCCCCCAGATACACAGCAGCGGTATTGGCGTTAATGAACGTCGTCGTCAGCACGTTCCGATAAGCCACCTTCTCAAGCCAGAGCACGTGATCGGGCGCAGCGAGAAAACTGACAATTCCGTACACTGCATAGAAGAGGCCGGACCAGGCGAAAATCTCGAGAAGCAACGCCGCTGACCACCGATTTCGACCGAGGCAGATCCCGCAGAACACCGCAAGAACATTGGCGATCTGCGCTCCGGCAGCAATGCTCGGCAGATCGCGTACGGCACTGATACGAGGGACCAACTCGGTGCCGAGCAACGCGGAACTATCGCGCCAAATCGGATTGGCAAGCGTGACAAGAGGCGGCGGCAACGGCATGAGTTGCAACGTGATCACCAGCAGCCAACAGCAGATCACGAGAGCAAAGCCCGCAAGCGCAGCGACGCCGCAGATGTTCCGCCACACACAATGCAAAGCGATTGCCGCCAGCAGAGCGACCCAAACCGCGAGCACGTTGTTTTGTACCGAGCCGAATGTGAACGGTACCGCAGCGACCACGAGGCCAAGAGCGTAGGTCGCGAATCTTTCACTCAAGGGTGTCTCGATTGCAACAGCCGTCCGCTCTTCAGCTTCAAGCTCTTGCCGGCCTGCGCGGATTTGCGAACGTCCAGACATCGCTAGTCGACCTGAATTGATCGCGACTGCCTGCGATAAACGTCGGGCACGAGCGAAAAATCAATCGCCGCTCGCAGGTCGACAGGGTCTGAAATCACGCGCTGTTGCAGCAAGAGCTTCTGGAATTCCTGCCATCGCGCCAGATCGAGTTCAGCCATTCGCGCTCCAAACGGCCTGATCAGGTCGCGCTGTTGCTCGAGCATAATCGTCGTGTCTTCTGGTCTCGCGCCGCGGCCAATCGCAGCGGCGACGATCGCGGCCGTTCGCTTTGGGTCAAGATCGGCACGCGACCAGGATGTAAGAAGCGCGGAGATGAAGGCTTCGGCCGAACTGGAAGACCTTGCGAGCATCTGCGTCGACGCGATGTAGACAGTTCCCGGAATGTGGATCTTGAAGGCACCGGGATCGAGAGCACGATACGGAATCTTGAGCCGGCGTAACTCTGCTCCCTCAACTTCCAGGTAACCAGGCAGAACATCGATGGCACCCGCAATAAGCTGTTGTACCGTGCCGACGGCATCGGTCACCCTGACCAAGCTGCGCTGCACCGCGTTCCGGCTAATGAGCGCTTCGACGACAAACCCGACCTCGCTTGACGACCTGTAAGCCAGAGTCTTGCCGACCAAATCAGACGGGCTCTGCAAGCCGGTAGCCTCGAGCGCGAACAAGCGGATTGAATTCGCGACATAGGAGCCAGCGATCGCGACAACCGGCTGACCTGCGGCGCGCGCTCTCAGAAATGCCATCGCGGAAACATGCCCAATGATGCGATCGCTTGCAGCTACTGCCTTGGCTGCGTCGCCGTCGTCGACGCCGACTTCGAGACGTGAAGACAATCCAGCTTTCTGAAAGACGCCATCGTTGACGCCGAGTACTACGCCGGCGGCAGCCTCGGTTAGGGAACCATTCCACTTAATGATCAGCGCTTGCGAAGCCGATTTCCCTTCCTTGATTGCGATCGGCGACCATCCTCCGATGAAGAGAGAGACCGCGATCAAGGACACGATTCCAACAGCCAGGCTCAACAGCATCCCGCGCGCGAGCAACCTCCTTGAGACGGATCGTGACGGCCTGCCACGCGCATGCCGCGCCCCGTCACGCCTCAACCTTCCGCCATGGCGCTTAGTTGACATATTCCCGAAACGAATACTGAAAATCGGAATACGAGAAAATTCCGAGGATGTGTTGTTGACGCCGATAACCGCCGACCGACATGGTCGTGCAGCTATCGGTCTTGTAATAGCAGGCTCGAATCCGAATCTCCTTACCGCAACGATTATCGAGAATGAGGATGTGGTTGAAGACGTTCTTATTGAGCGCCTGACTTTCCGCCATCGGCGAGACGACGAGACATGGTTTGCCCGTCGGGTCAAGGCTGCGGGGTCGAGAGACCGTGAAGCCCTTTGGCTGCGTCAACGGAGAATTCACTGCGAACTTGCCCGAGCCTCCGACCGTTTCGTCGGACAGAGGTTGATTCGCAAGACTTGCCTGCCCGAACGCCGGTCCGCCTCCAAGGCAAACCGTACCTAGCACAAATGCCAGGAAGATATTGCGCCCGTGAATCGCACCATCGGCCCGAGATCGGACCTGCCATACCGCTCGCACCATCATCCTTTCAAGCATTGCCGCGCGCATCTTCCGCATCGCGCCCCGCACTATTGGTGCCATCCCAATGGGTCACGTAACTTCACTCCGGGGACCGCTAGATCCGCCCCTTCAGCGCGAACCATGCGCGCAAATTGGTAGCGCATGGTCTGATCCGTCCATTCTAGTTCCGAGAGTAGTTGATCGCGAATAGGCCAGCCCGCACCCAATACGTTGCGCACGGCTGTTGCGAGAAGGCCCGAGTTCACCAACGTGGCAAATTCGGTTCGTACGGCACGTTTTTGATCTTCTGCCAATAGGTCATAAACCGCAAGGGAATAGACATTACGGCGGACAGCAATCCATCCCTCGACCGGGGCCAGCCGGTAAGACATCGCAAGATTGGCAAGCTCCGGTTCGGCCTGAGCTCCCTGGTTGATCCGCACCCAGTATCGCATGAACCAGAGGAAGCCTTCGCTCGGAGCGCACGTCATCGCCTTGTCTAGCGCTTCGCGCACGCCCTTGAGCTGTTGATCTGCCCGCTTTGGATCGGCCGCGGCCACCGCCTCCTCGTGTAGACGAGTGCGGATGATCACATCACTGCGGAGCTCAATCGGGTTGCACGGGAACCGCAATTCAGCCGCTTCGAGTTCGGGCGATAACCATTCAAGCCGATCAAAGCGATCCGAGGCTAGGATTCGGGTGGCGAAACCATTCAGCCGAGTCTCGTGATCGGGGTGGATGAGGAAGAACACGCCCCAACTGCCCGCCAGGAGGCAAATGCACGTCGCTAGCAACCTAACGGTAAACAGCAGGCGCGAAGATCCTTTTAATCGACATAGCCGTACCGATGGTAATAGCGATTTCGATAGTAATCACCGCGGTGGGAGTCGTAGCGGCCAAGCGCTCCAATATCGACCTTGTTCAACACTACTCCCATCAGCTTTTTTTGCACCCCCGGCGCTTCGTCTAGGGATCGCTTGACGATATCGATCTTGGTCTGAGCCCATTCCACCACCAGGGTATAATGGTCCACGATACGCGACGTACCGCGCACGTCGATGACCGGCGCGAGCGGGGACATGTCGACGATGATGAGATCGTAGTGGCTTCGGAGCGCCTTGAATAATCTCTCCATCGGAGCCGACGCCAGCAAATCGGCAGAGTTCGACGATCGCGATGCGAGCACGCAGGGCAGGAAGTGAAGGGCGGACTGACTGTCCGTCCAGATGAGGTCCTTTAGCTCCGCTTGACCGAGAACAAGTTCGACTATGCCCGCTTGCGCATCCGGCGAGAAGCGCCGGGTCAAGGATGGATTGCGGATATCGCAGTCCACCAGGAGCGTCCGCGTGCCACTCATGGAACTCGCCTGCGCTATGGCGCCCGCAATCGTCGATTTACCTTCATTGGGCAATGACGACGTGATGCCGATGACCTTGCAGGTCGCCTCATCCCTGCTCAGATCGATTGCCATCTTGACCGCTCTCATCGCTTCAGCAAATCGAGAGAACGGCGCGCGGGTCACAACACCGGACATCGTGTCAGTGATGTTCATCTGCCGGCTCGGAAGCTGAGCACCGGCCGGATACTCCGAACCGATCGAAGCGACGACCTGTTGCTCGGGTTCGTTCTTGCCCCTCAGATGGCGCCAACCAGAGATCCGAGCCAGTTTGGCCACCGTCCTCGCCTTGCTCCAGCCCGACTGAGGCAACTCGTCCGGCAGCACGCGCGGCACGACCGCGAGACAACTCACACCCAGCATCGCTTCAACTTGCGGAGCCGTGCGGAATACGCGATCCATCATGTCCCTGACGAACCCGCTTGCCGCAGCGAACAAGCCGCCGACAAGCAGGCTGCCAAGGAGCACGAGCAGAGTCTTCGGCGACGACGGACTCAAGGACATTGCCGCCGGCGTAATCACGCGGGCTTCGGTAATCGGAAAGGATTGCTGCTGTACGGACACCATGTACATCTGCAGAAAATTGTCGGAGAGAGCACGCGCGCTCTGCGCATTGCTTTCCAGATCGCGTAGCACGATCTGGGC
The DNA here is from genome assembly GCF_000938255.1 of Bradyrhizobium sp. LTSP849. Lineage (GTDB taxonomy): Bacteria > Pseudomonadota > Alphaproteobacteria > Rhizobiales > Xanthobacteraceae > Bradyrhizobium. Next base: position 30,393 of record NZ_JYMR01000055.1, read on the forward strand.
CTGGCTGGTGTCGTTGGACTGATTGATCGCGTCGCTGAGGCTCTTTTGGCTAGCCTCCTCGCGCGATTTCGCAATTTCCAGATCACTTTTGAAGCTTTCGGCCGTTCGCTTCAACTCATCCTTAATCGACCGCCTGATCTCACGCATCTGATTGCGCAGATTGATCACTGCAAGATGGTTCGCTCCGTAGCGATTCGACCAGTCCGATTCTTTCGCTGCGTAATCGAGATAAGTCTGACGCAGCTTCACGATGACCGGATTCTGCATCGTGTCAGCCACGGTCGCGAGGTCATTGAGAATGACGTTGCGATCCTCATCGTCTGCCTTCAAAATGGTGGTGATACGCTCGAGCCGAGCTTGTGCTTCCGCCCGCTGCGCTCGTGCGACGGTAAGCGCACTGTTTATTTCGGCCAGTTGCTGCTCGCTAAGCAGTCGACCGCCCGCGTCAACGATATTGTTTTTGGCCTTGTAATCGGCAACGCCGCGCTCGGCAGCCGAGGCCTGCACCCGCAGTTCCTTCATGCGATCCTGGAGCCAAACCGCGGCACGGCGAGACGCGTTGTACTTGGCCTCGAGAGAGTCGACGATATAGGCCTCAGCCACCGCGTTGGAGATCTGCGCCGCGCGGTCCGCGGAATTCGATCGATAGGATATCTCGATGACGTAGCTCAATCCCACGCGCTTGACCGTAAGGTTCTTCGCAAAGCGACTAAGCGCCTTGCGCAACTGCTGATACTCGGACGGCGGTGTGGGGCTCGAGATCAGGGAGAAAACGGCGCCGACAACGTTGCCGATGAGTCCGCCGCTATCGCCGGTAAATTCCGGCTCATCGACCAGGCGCAGGTCCTTGATGACCGAAAGGGCGATCGTATCTGACTTGATGATCTCGACTTGGCTATCGATCATCGCCGATTCGATCGGCGCATCGCTTCCAGCAGACTGTTGCTGCTGCATCAGGCTGATCTTGCGGCTGTCGATGATCAGACTCGCAGTGCTCGTATACATCCGCTGCGCGGTGATCACGTAGAGCAGTGCGAGAGACACGCACGCCAGGAAAACAAAAATCATCAAGGGAAGCTGACGCGAGACCAGCCCCTTCAACGCCAAGATGGCATCGCTGATTGACAGAAGCTCCGGCTCCGGAGCCTCGACGTTTACTGAAGGCAATCGGCTATGAAGCATGCGCGGAGTACTTTGTTATTTGAGGAAGCGATGTTGCGCTGCGGTAAAATAGCCTGAGCATCACGACGAATGTGAGGCGTTCGGCAAGGGCAAGCACCTCAACAATCACACCAGATAGATATTTCTCGAATATAATCAATCTCTTGGCCGAGGTCAATTGTCACGTGGGCCAATCAAATAGTCAGCACAATGCAGATGGACGAGGAATCGGACCCCAGACCGCCGGGGCGAACGAATCCAGACAGGAAGCCCCTTTTCGAGACGCCCCCCCCTCGCAACGATCAGGAGACCCAGCAAAGCAGCATCGACGTAGCTGACCTCTCTCAAGCATACGACCAGTTCACCTGGAAATTCCTGATACTGATCGAGCGTATTGCGCAGCCCTTCGAGATGGAGGGCGCTCGCGCTTCCTTTCAGCTCGATCACGGCACTACCGTCTTGGGCCGTGACGGCCACATCCAACGACCTCGCGCTCGAGCCGGCCAGCTTGAGGGCAGGACCGAACAGCAAGAGCGGAAATGCCTTTGTTGCCAAAAGCTTCGCTAGGTCGATGAAATCCCTGGCGTACCGGGATGCCAGGTATGGCTCCTCCCAAATCCGCCATAGCCATTCCATGCCTGTCTTCTGCAGAAACTCCGGCGAGCGTCGTATCGTCCCCGCGACAAAGTTAATGACGGACCCGAGATGCGCGATGACAGGCACGTTGAGATGGGGAGAATTCAGGCTGATCCAGCTATGGCCACGCTTGGCATTGAGCGCCAGAATGAGCAGGTCGGCACCGGACCTATTGATGTCTTCGAGAATGTCCTTTCGGCTCATGCTTTCAATCGGGCCATAACCCGGCGAAAAACTACCCGCACTTCGCAGAGAGGGCGACAATTCCGGTAACCGCTCGCTAGCGCGTGCTGCGGCCCCCTCAGGCCCTCCAAAGAAGTACACCTTCATTGGTCCGGCCGCACCCGACATCATTTTGTCAAACACCGTCGATCCTGGGACCCTTTCCGGAATGGGGATCCCAAGCATCCGCGATAGAATCAAGAGGGGCATTCCGTCGACGGTGGAGAGCTGACTCTTGCCGAGAATGTCTCGAAATTCTGGGCTCTTCAGACACGACGTCAGATGGTTCAGGTTTGGCGTGGACCAAACACACCGATCTCCCCTCGCCACAGCCTGCTGCAACTCGGCAACCGCCTCCTGGAAGGAAAGCGCATCGACCGGAATGCCAAAAAGGCAATAAACCTGACGGCCGAAGTCAACGCGCACCGGATTGAGGTCGCGCTCCGACGCATCGGCGATTTTAAGATTATCTTGAGTCACGATTGGTTCTTACCCAGACGCGCTGACGATTCTGAATGAACTTCAGATATAGCGGAATCTTGGCCAAGACGTAGAGCGGCACTTTCAGCAAATCCGCAGCAGAGCAGAAATCCCGCCCAAAGCGGAACCACAGAACCAGGACAGCGAGCACGAACACGGCTGCCGCGACAAAGCTGACAGCGAATGGGGCAGCAGTGCCGGTCCAGAGGGAGACCAACGTCCCCTGGATCAATGATACCAGGGTCAAGACTATCAGGAGCGACAGCGGCGGCACGATGAGGTCCAGGACCAAACCAAGCAGGTTCAAGTCCAAACGCTTGATCGACTCACTAAACAGCCGAGGCGCATGCGTTATGATCGAATGAAGGTACCCATGCTCCCAGCGAGTACGCTGTGACTTTTCTGCACCCACGTCGTCCGGAAACTGGCTTGTCACAACGGCTTCCGGACAGAACAAAGGCGCGCGTCCTCGCAACGCAAGCTTGAGGCCCAATGTGAGATCTTCTACAAGTTCGTCGGTTGCCAGCCTGACCGATCCAAGTAGGTGCGTCGGGAATGCCATACCGGACCCTGTCAGCTGAGTTGGCAAGCCGAGTTTCAACCAGCCGAGTGGCCTCACATAATTCTTTGTAAACCAAGCGAGATTCCGAATAGGAGAAAGATCTCCGCTCCGGGAGGGCGTCATCAGATAGGCCGCTTGCACGGGTCGTCCTGTTGACGCCGCAAGACCTGTGATGCGCGAAAGCGCTCCCTGCGCTACCTGACAATCCGCATCAACAATGATCACCACCTCGGGAGCTCCAGTGCCAATCAGAAACTGTAGACCGTGATCCAGAGCAAATCCCTTGCCACGATGCGTCGGGTCATCACGAGAAGTGACCTCGGCGCCCGCCGCCGCCGCGATCTCGGCCGTTCGATCAGAGCAGTTATCCGCGACAACGACCAAGCGATCCGAGCCCGTCAGCTCTCGACGGATCGACTGCAAGGTTGATGCGATTCCTTGTTCTTCGTCGTGTGCTGGAACGATGACGCCGAAACCCGGGCGGCCTGCTGCTTGCGGAGACAACTGCCGGGTCGGAGCGGCAACGAGAATCTGGATCGCAAAAACGAGAATCGGAACGGCGACCGCGACCGCGACCGCGACGCTCGCACAGACGATGAGGAAGACCATCATGGCTCCAAAGCGTGAGCGAACAGCGCGCTCAGCTTCCCTGCCTCTGTTTGCACGTTGTGCTGCTCGGCAACAGCGCGCGCGCCTCGCTCACCCATAGCCTGAAGAACCGAGAGCGGTGCATTCAGACAGCGATGCATGGCATCGGCCAGTTCGTCTTCGCTACCGGCAGGGAACAGCCAACCATTTTCTTCGTGGACAACAAGTTCGGGGTTACCAGCAATATATGTCGTCAAAACAGGGCGACCGAGCGCCATCGCTTCCATCAGAACAACCGCAAGCCCCTCCGCAAAGCTCGGCAGAACGAACGCGCGGGCATCGAGTATCTCGCGACGAACTGTCTCACCATCCGACCAGCCCGTGATGCGAACCTTGCCCTGCAACTGGTGGCCTCTGATCAACTGCTCGACGATCGGGCGATTCTCCCCATCGCCAACAAGCACGAGCTCAAAACTCGCATCTCTGCCCACCAATTGTGCAGCCGCGGACACCAGCAGCGCCTGCCCCTTCTGCTCGCAGAGGCGTCCCACGCACACCAACTTATTCGCGCCATTGGCCTGCACAGAGTCGATCAAAAAGCGCTCGTCAACCCCGCAGTGAACTACCTTGATCTTGCTCCACCCACTCGGGTGAATGAGACGCATCAGCTGGCCGCGCCCGAACGAACTGATTGCAACAACGAATTTCGCCCGTTCGACCTTCGTCTTCAGGTTGATCCCCACGATCCGATCGAATTCCTCCGGGCCATGCACGGTGAAACTGTAAGAGATCCCTGTGAGGCAATTGATGAGCAACGCGACATCAGTGGGATTCGTGCCAAAATGGGCATGGAGATGCGACAGCTGCAGCCTAGCAAGTTCCCGCGCCAACCAGCACGCCTCAGCTAAATATATGGCGTGCAAAATGAACGGGCGATCGCTTCGACGCGTCAAGGCCAGGGCAGTTACCAAAGATCGCCAAAATCCGCCGGGCGCGGCAAACATCATCACCAGAACCGCCCAAGCAATGGACAATCCGCCCTTGTTCACAACGTGGACCGTTCGCTCCAGTTCCGCGCGGTCGTCAACGTCCGGCAGTTCCGCATCCCAGCCGCGCAACGCAAATCGATGGACCTCCCAGCCCAGCCGTTCAAGCGCCAAAATCTCGCGCCGGATGAAACTGTGACTGACTTTGGGATACTCGTTTATCAGATAGGCCACACGCTTCCGGAGCGGCGACTTCAGTTCAGGCACGCTTCAAATCCCTTCGTCGACCTAGGCTTATCGCACTGCGATAACAATACCAAAACATTGCGGGATCAAGGCGAATTCCTTAGAAATTGGTTATCGCCGCGGCTTGCGCGAGCGAGCAACTCGTTGCGGTGTCTGAAGATGGTAAAAGTTAGCATTTATATCCCGACTCACAATCGCAGATTGCTCGTCGAGCGCGCGCTGCGATCTGTCATGCAACAGACACATAGCGATCTGGACATCATCGTGGTGAACGATGCCTCCACCGACGATACTCGCGCCTATCTGGACGATCTTCAAGTCCGGGAACCTCGCCTCACTGTGATCCATGCCGATCAGGCAAAGGGAGCGCCTGCCGCACGAAACCGCGCGATAAGTGTCGCTACCGGACAATTTATCACCGGTTTGGACGATGACGACGAATTCACGCCGACTCGGATCGAGACTCTTCTGAGCTACTGGAACAATCTCGGCGACGATGTGAATCGCATTTCAGGATTATTCACGCAAAGCGTAATGACTGACGGCAAACGGTCTTCTCCAACCACTGACCGCAAGGACAAGGTCGGCTATGAGGATCTTTTCCATCACAATTTCATTGGCAACCAGATTTTTTGCCCCTCGCGGTACCTCGCGGAAGTCGGTGGTTTTGACGAAAACATGCCCGCCTTGCAGGACCTCGAGCTTTTTATGCGTATGGTGAGAAGATTCGGGCCCGCACGACTGGTTCCTGACTACAGTTACGTCTGTTACGTCGATGATGGTCGCGAACGCATTTCCAAGAATGCCAAGAGGCGATACGAGGCCTTCGAAAAAATAATGCTGAAGAACGATGAAGCTGCCGCCTATCTGAGACCTCACCTTTTCATGCAGCTTTTTTCGCCCTTTTACGGGACTGTGCCGAGCTTGAGCGATTGGCGGCACATGGTTCAATGGGGCGCGCCCCCCGCGCTTCTCGCCAAGATGTTACGCCTGACAATCCGCAATGCCTTGGTCTTGGCACGCGGTTATGCGCGAAAGAGCGCTACATAGGCCAGTGTCGAGGCGAAGCACGCGACGCGTTACCGGATTTATCTTGAGTGCACTCCTGCTGGCGTAGGGCTTTTTAGGCCGCCCTCCTCAACAGGAAGCTCCGAGCCGGGAAACGCTAGCAATCCTGTTGTGCGTTGGAAATACAGGCGCGCTCGACCACTGGTCCCTAGTTCATCACCCGGTCGCTGGAATTCGAGACTCTTGATATCCGGCTTCTGGGAGAGACCGACCAACTTACTACTATGACCACCGAAGATCGGCTGCAGGTATGCGATTTTCGACGAGCTTATTGTCGTCAACAATTTACGTTGCGAAAAGGACCTCAATCCCTGTCTCACGGAGTTCAGACCAGACTACATTCGAAGGGATCACAGTCCCCTCGAATTGATCCTCAGAATCTGAACGTTATTCGCTGCAACAACCGAGTCGTTTGCGGTAGCCACGATCACGCGCACGAACTGAAGGAATTTCGCGGTATCGTAGGTCGCGGCATTTGCCGCAAACAACACGTCCTTGTCCCGCATGTCGAACTTGGTCGCCAGAAAGAAGCCGGCAGGGTCCCGGAAATCGACATTATAGACGACCGGGACCAACGGCCCCACATATTTGGAGCAATCTACGCCGAGGCGCTCGGCGAGCTCTCGCGGCTCACGACGGTAGACGAAAACACCTGCGGGCTCCGCCTGCGCGTCAAGCAAACCGCCGGCCTTGGCGATGGCCTGCGTCATGGTGATCTTCCACATGTCAAACGGGAATTGCCCCTGCTGTCCCGACGCGCCGAACGCTAGGAATATCTGAGGTTCACGGTAGACATAGATCGTATCGCCCGGATGGACCCATACGTTGTTGTCGGGCTGGTACACGAGAGCACCGAACGGCACCGTAGCGCGCTTGCCTTTGCGCTCGAGTGTGACCCAGGTCTCCCATCCCTGCCCCTTCGGACCGCCGGCGCGGCTGATCACATCCAGCACTCGTTCACCGGCTGCGTTCGCTTGCAGGCGAGCTGGTGTGTTAACCTCTCCAAGAACACTGATGAGCGAAGTGTTTTGAGTAATCAGGGCCACGACGACCTGCGGCTCGATAGCTCGATTACCAATCGCCCTGACAACGTCCTGTTGAATCTCGCTGGGCGTACGATCGGCTGCCTTGACGGCGCCGGCATAGGGCACAGTGATGTTGCCTGCCGTATCGACGTTCTGGTTCGGGATCTGGACAAAGTTGCCGGGCCTGACACCCGCTTCAGCAGGGATGAAGAGGCCACCGGCGGCGGCTTCAAAGATCGTCACAGAAACAACGTCGCCGATGCCGAACTTGATGCTCCGCGGGGGCGACTTGTCTGGGAAAGTACCCGCGAGTGCACCCGGGCCGTATTCCTTCAGGATGTCAACAACCGTCGGAGTGAGCTTGACGAGCCCATATTCCGGCCCCGCCTTCGTCATCTCGCCCTTGATCACGTGATCTTCGGGACCCGAGCTGGGCATAATTGCGCACCCTGCCGTACACAGCAGGATCACCGAGAGCAATGCCGACAAAGTAATGGTGGATCTCACGCCCAACCCCAATGGTATCCTGGGTCGAGGATTGGGTTGAATCCTCAACGGAGTCAACGTAATCCCTATCGAATTGCTCGAATTGGCTGGAGGTTGTTGCGCCGCAGCTACAGGAGTCTCCCCCTGCTCCGGGGGACCCGTCACCATTTCCGGGCAGAGACGGCCCAAAGGCAGCCCAGTTTTCGCCCGTTCCGTGGTCAGTAGGCGTTACCCCGGCGAGTAAGCTCTAAGCAAGTGAGCACCAAAATCTTCAGGTCGAGCGCGAGACTCCAGTTGTTGATGTACCAGAGGTCGCAATCCACTCGGCCCTTCATTTGCTCGACCCTCGCGGTCTCGCCGCGATAGCCCCTCACTTGTGCCCAGCCGGTGATTCCGGGCTTCACGTGGTGCCTGAATGCGTACTCCGCCAGCAGATCCCCGTAGTGATTGTCATGCGCCAAGGCGTGCGGCCGAGGTCCGACCAGTGACATTTCGCCGGTGAGCACGTTCAAGAGCTGCGGCACCTCGTCGATGCTCGAACGCCGCAGGACACGCCCGACGCGGGTCACGCGAGGATCGAAGCGCTTGGCCTGAACCACCGCAGCCCCGTCTTCCATCACGGACATCGTGCGAAACTTGAAGATCGAAAACTGGTTGGCGTTGAAGCCATTGCGGCGCTGGCGGAAAAAGATAGGTCCGACAGAATCGACCTTGATGGCAATGGCGCTCAGAATCATGAGCGGAGCTAGAATGATCAGGCCGAGCGATGCGCCCACGATGTCGACCACCCGTTTCGAAAACTGTTCCGCGCGCGACAAGGGTCCACGCTGGATTTCGATCGATAGCGACCGACGCAGGCGATACGATGGATTCTCAGCGAGCGCACGAATTCGTCTATCGGGAACCAACTGCACGGGAAGCGGCGAAACTCTCAGGCGATCCCGCACCAATTCGAGCTTGCGCGTATCGGTCCATGGAAATGCCAGCACGATTTCGTCGACCACACGCTCGCGACCAATTGCCAGAGCACGGTCAAGCGACGAGGATTCCTCCTCCGTCATCGCAAAACCGCTATTGCGATCCGTTGAAAAGACAACCCGCTCAACCTCCGTCAGACCAAAGCGCTCAAGCAATTCCTCGACGCCGAGGGCGGCAAGCTCCTCGCGCGTCCCGATCACAATGGCACGCCTGCCCTGCACCTGGCCGTCGGCGACAGCCGCTGCGACGAACCTTTTCGAATAGCGGCGGCACACCAGCAACAGCACCAGCGCAAGCAGGCCGAAGCAGATCACCGAGCCACGCGAGAAGACGGCTCCAGTCTTCATCAGAAAGGCCAGCAGGGTGAGCAGCAAGCTGACCATGGACCACTGCGCAAAAATGCGGCCGGCATCCCGCCTTTGCTTCGAAAATGCGACGCGCAAATCGTAAAAGCCGCTGGACTGACCGATCAGGACGTATAGCAGCGCCGCAGTAAGGCCCGCGCCAAACAGTTGATCGACGTTTCTAAAATCCCCGATTGTGATGACCTGATACAGGCCACCGCCGACAACCCCTGCGAACGTGATCAGGCAAGCATCCGCCAAGGCCAGCAGGTATTGCAATGCGGCGTACGGGATCTTTACGCCAACGCCTCCGGCGCCCGTGCCCGGCGAAACTTGCTGTTGCGCTGCGGGGGTCTCTGGAGCCGGCTGGCCCATCGGCACACGCTCACGCGCATCCCGCTCGATCGGACTGTGGGGGATCAAGATCGCCTCCCGCAACAAGGAAGTAACGTCAGATTAACCAACTGCTAGAAACAACATTTCGTGCTGCAACGCAACAAAATTGCGTAGCGCAATGCATCAAGATTTAATGATACCTCTAGTGCCAAATTAATCAGCATCTCGTCAAGACCGAACGCCCCAAAAGGGCGAATGACCGTTGGAAGCCGGATACGATGTACCGCATCTTTTTTCTTATCGTCGCGATAGGGCTCCCGCGCTCTGCGTCCGCTGAACCAATGCGACTGCCGCAGGGTTGCGTGCCCGGTGCCGGTCCTGAACAACGTCAGCGGTGCGACGACGTCGTATCCCGGCAATTGAACTCGTCGAGCCAGTCGACGCCTCTCGATGGAGGCTGGCGGTTGGTCAAGACACGCGATCCGAATGGGGACGCGAATATCGTCGCGGTAATGCGCACGGCCGACACATCAAGGTCCGATCTCAATTTGGCCGGATTGAGCCTGCGTTGCAGCGGAAATGGGACGGAAGTGGTGTTGACTTTGTTGGAGCAGCAGCCTCGCGCGAGCCATCCCATGGTCACGCTAACCGTCGGATCCGATCGCGTTCAACTTGAGGCGTCGGTCAATCAAAGCGCAGAGTCGCTTGTGCTGCCACAAGCCGCCTCCGCGCTCGCTGCTGGCCCTTGGCTGACCGCCCCAGAGCTCACCGTGGAGATCGCGACAACGCCAGTGCCAACCCGCGGGACCATTCCCCTCACAGGATTGGCCAATAGCATGCGAGCGCTGCGGTCGAGTTGCGCACTTCGCTAGATCGCTCCTTCATTAGATTTCATGGATTTTTAAGGAACCTGTTGAACGGATTCTTAGGGAACCGGGTGAAATGGTGGTCGCCAGGAGACAAAAATGGTCCCGGTCGGCATCTTTTCATTTCTGGTCGGTGCGGTGCTCGCATGGCGCTTTCGCGTCTGGATACTCGTGCCAGTTAGTCTGCTCGCAGCCGCGGCGGCTATACTGCTCGGCCTGTCGCATGGCGAGGGCTTCGCATCGACGGTGGGGCAAGCCTTTTTGATTGGAGCGCTCACGCAGCTCGGTTATGGCTTCGGCTTGATCGGCCGCCACACCCTTGCACTGTTGAGAACGCCGTCCACCTCAAGACAGCGCACCGCGGCCGTCGCCCTGTTGTACAAACAGCGGCCAGGCCACTAAGCCAGAGAAATTCATTCGGGCGGCGCGGCTTCCGCCCAGGCTCGCAACGGACATCGACGCAACGCGGGATCTGAGCGGCGCATTTGGCACACCTCGCGCGATGTGCGATAAGCACTCGCCCATAGCGTCTGCCCGCCTCTTGCACGAAGAATTTCCGCTTGCAGATTACCGTCCGTCTTCTGATCGTCGTGCTGGCCGCGTGCCCCGCGCTGGCAACCATTCACATCCTTCTGATCGAACAGCTGGCGTCTATTGTGGCTGCAATAGTCCTCGTATCCGCAGCCACGAGAGAACAACCGGATGTATCCAACGCGGCGCGGCTCCTGACTCCGCTGACGCTGTGTCTTGCATTTCCCGCGCTGTGGATGATCTTGCAGATCACGCCACTGCCTTTTCCAGCGCTCGTCAACCCGATCTGGAGGATGACAACAACAGCCCTTGGCGAGCCTGTCGCAGGAAGAGTCAGCATTTCACCTGACGCCACACTACGAAGCCTCGTGATCTACTTGGCCATGCTGTCGCTTTTGGTTTCTACCGTGGTCGTCGCGCGAGACCGACGCAGGGCCGAAACGCTGTTCTATGCGTTGAGCACAGTGACGACCTTTATGTCAGCGATGGTGCTCATCTCGCGTTTCAGCGGCCTCGCCGGTCTCACCGCATCAACCGACGGCGAAGCTTCCACCTTCGCCGCGGCGGCTACACTGTCAATCCTCATGAACGCAGCAACGATTATCATGATGGTCGGAAGAAATTGGGGCGGCGGCAGCGCCGCGCAAGGCTCCCCAACGCAATTGCTGATCCAACTCGCGCTCGTTCTCGTCGGGCTCGGCGTCTCATTGGCAGCCTTGGCCGGTCTCGCCTCCACCGGCCTGACGGCCGCGGTGGCACTAGGGCTCCTCTGCCTCATCTTCGTCGCCGCGACTCGCTACCTCGAGATCGGATGGTGGCTCGCACTAACTCTATACGCAATCATCGCGGCGATCGTGGCCGCAGTAGCGATAACGCGCCTTCTGGGAACAGCTTCATGGACGGTTGTCGACCTAGCGTCGGCGAAGGCAGGGCAACTTTCGATGGCGCAACGCGCGATAGCCGACGCGCCGCAGCTCGGCAACGGCGTTGGAACGTTTCAGTTGCTCGAGCCGGTCTATCGCGATTTCGAAGCAACGCCCGTTCTCGAATTGCCGTCGACCGCGATCACTATGGCAATCGAGTGGGGTAAGCCGGCATTGGCCTTTGTCGTCCTGACGGTTGCCTATGTCTTTGTCTTCATGTTCCGAGGCGCCGTTCGACGCGGGCGCGACTCACGTTACGCGGCCGCGGCCGCGGCCGGCGCGATCGTCCTGTTCTGCGAAGCGTTCCTCGACAACAGCCTCCTGGATACCGCCATTCAGATCCTTGCCACCGTCACGCTCGGCGTCGGGATAGCGCAAAGCATGGGCCGCACTAGCGCCGTCAAATGACACTTACACCCGGCGCGACGCGATCGTGGCCCACAGTCTGTTATGATCCGGCATCTGAATTCGGACCCAGCGATAGGGTGCGCGCGACCAGGGCTTGATACTCGGAGTCAGATTGTCGAGGACGAGATCGGCGTTATTCGTGCGAACGACGAGCACAAGGTGATGCTCCCCGGAATTGGTGACAACCTCGCTCAGGAGCAGGGCACGGGCTGGCCAGCCCTGAGCCAGGAGTTGATGCCGCTTCGTGACCGCATAGTCGTTGCAATCGCCACGATCCGGACCGATCAGCCAGGTTTCTCCGGCCAGACCAAGTTCGTTGCGCTCGGGGGCGATGTCCCTGTTCACCGTTCTGTTGACCTCGTTGAGCTGGTCCCATCGCTCAGCCGTCAACTTCACGGGACCGCCGCGGAACATTGTGCGCTTGCGGCATTCGTCGGCGTATCGAGCGCAGAATTGCGTGTATGCGAACGGCGCCAGCGCGTTCGCTTCAAATTTGATGTGCTGGATGGCCGACCGCAATCCCATCGGCATTCCCAACAGGCCAGCTTGAACCGGCTGAAAGCCGAGGATGACCGCGGCGGCACCCATGGCCACCCAAGTTGAAATCTTACGCATGCTTGACTCCCCACAAGACTCTTGGGGAGCACGCTAGATGGAGCGATTTGAGATTCTGCGCCGCGCGATCGATCAAATAGAATCAAACGGTCTCGTTGTTCAACACGAGGCATTTACCATCCTCCAGCCAACGATCGAGACGGAGGGGAATCGCGCCAATATTGGTGCTCAACCCCTATCAAAGCCTAGCCGCCGACGCGCTTGGGCTTTGGAAAGCGGTAACCCTGTCGAATTTCTGTGGGCCGCTTTCCGAGACGAACCAATGATCCCGTCAGCGGGCCTCTATGCAACTCGCGGAGCGCGCCCGGGCGGAAGCCTTCATCCGTCCCAGGAGGAGAATGAGGCAATTGGCAAGTACGCGTTAACAATGCCACCAGACGAAGAAGAGTGTGGAGCGCAATTCTTTTCAATGCGCGCAGCAGTTCGTCGCCCAAAAAAACGACATTCGCGCCAGCTCGACGTTACGCGGACACGGCTACTGAGCATGTCAAGACTACGGCTGCCGGGAAAAATACGGGGCTGATCGTTTCCGATTAATGTCTGGTTTTTTCTACCGATCAGAACCAATCGATAGACTTCGCGCGATAGAGACGTTTCGGCCCTACACATCCATCAGTTTCGACACATGGGTGGGTTCCAATGGCCTCGACTACTCCTACGGTGACATCGACAACGACCCAGCTCGCAGACGGCTCCACGCAGACCCAGACATACACGAACGGAATTCTCTCCAGCAGCGTGATCAAATATCCGGTCGGCGCCACCAACGTATCCGATACGAAGGTGTACACGGCGGTCAATGGACAGGCGGTCCTCACCAGCGAGACCGTCGTGCACGCCGACAAGAGCAAAGACATCTATCTCTCCAATGTCACCGGCAAGACCTATGTCGCCGAGCACGACGTCTACAACGCCGCGGGCACCCTCACCAACATGGTCCGCACCCACGCCGACGGCACCCGCGATTTCACCTACACCCTGGCCGCAGACGGCACAAAGACGTCCCTTCAATACAACGCCAGTGGCAGTCTGCTGGCGTCCAGCGTCGTCGTGAAGGCAGACGGTTCCTCGGATACACTCGCTTATACCAACGGCGTTCTCACCAACGAGACGGCCGTGCACGCCGACAAGAGCAAAGACA
>NZ_JYMR01000055.1:44044-263600 GCF_000938255.1 Bradyrhizobium sp. LTSP849
TATACCAACGGCGTTCTCACCAACGAGACGGCCGTGCACGCCGACAAGAGCAAAGACATCTATCTCACCAATGTCACCGGCAAGACCTATGTCGCCGAGCACGACGTCTACAATGCCGCGGGCACACTTATCAATGCGGTCCGCACTCACGCTGACGGAACTGTCGACTACACCTACACCCTGGCCGCAGACGGCACAAAGACGTCCCTTCAATACAACGCCAGCGGCAGTCTGCTGGCGTCCAGCGTCGTCGTGAAGGCAGACGGTTCCTCGGACACACTCGCCTATACCAACGGCGTTCTCACCAGCGAGACCGTCGTGCACGCCGACAAGAGCAAGGACGTGTATCTGTCCAACATCGCCGGCAAGACCTATGTCGCCGAGCACGATGTCTACAACGCCGCGAGCGTGCTCATCAGCACAGCACGCACGCACGCCGACGGCACCCTCGACTCGACCTACACGCTGGGTGGGGACGGCACCAAGACGAACGACTATTTCGATACGACCGGCATTCTCAAATCAGAGGTAACCATCGGCACGGACGGCAGCACGGACACGCGAACCTATACGAATGCCTCGGGTCACGCTGTCCTGAGCAGCGACGTCTTGAAGAATGCCCCCGGATCGGCCGACATCTCCGACGCCAAGCTGTATACGGTGGTGAACGGCCAAGCCACACTTTCCACGGAGACCGTGCTTCACGCCGATAACAGCAAGGACGTTTTCCTGACGAACGCCGCGGGAACGCCCTACGTCACCGAGCATGACGTGTATGACGCCACCGGCTTTCTCAAGTCCAAGGACCAGATCGCTCTCGACGGCACCCACACCCAAACCGTCTATTCGAGCGGCGCCAACGAGAGCTTCACCAGCACCGGCGCCGAGACGCTGGTGTTCAACTTCGGCTTTGGTCACGACACGATCTCCTCGTTCGATTTCAGCAGCGATCATGTCGAAATCGACTCGACCGTGTTCACTAGCGTGTCTGACATGTTGCAGAGCCATACCACCGACACCGCCGCCGGCGCCGTCATTGACGACGGGAACGGCAACACGCTGACGTTTTCGGGAGTCAGCAAGGCCGACCTGATATCTCATCAGCAGGACTTCGAGCTTTCCGGGCACCACTTCTTTTCCACGGACAGCGCCTGGAACACCCCGATCAGCCAGATGAACGTCCAGTACTCCGATCCGAGCGCGATCCAGAATCTGCAATTCAGAAGTACGAGTCTCGCCAACACCTGGGTCCAGTCGGCGGACCTCTTCTTTAGCACGCCGACAGACGCGCCCCACATGAAGTGGACATTTGACGTCCTGAACCAAGCGACAGTGGGCGGAGGTTTTTCGTCCCACGGCACGCTCCAGCTTTCGACACCGACTGATTTGACGCCGACGCATGGCAGCGATGGTTGGGCCGTCTTTACCGATCCTGATGGCATCCACTATTGGGAGGCGTGGAAAGCCAGCTACGATTCGGCGAGCCAGACCTGGCACGCAAGCTACCTCGTTGAGGGCGACCTGAACGGCACCGGATGGGGGACCGCACCCGGTGCCGGCGCCGGAATCCGGGCGTCGGGCGCGTCTCTTCTCGGCGGCCTCATTACGACCGACGAGTTGAACAGCCTTTCGATCAACCACGCCATGGCGATCGAGCTAGATCCGACGCAATTGAAGGCAGGCACCAGCCAACTTGATCAGTTTGTCTTCCCGGCCGTATCTGCAGACGGCAACAGCGTCAGTGCCTACACTGGTACGATCGCCGTGGGATCGCACTTCGCCCTACCAAGTAATTTGGATATTGAGCACGCGGGACTCACCCCAGAAGGGTTAGCAGTAGCTAGAGCTTATCAGCAGTATGGAGGGTATGTGGTAGACGCCGCGACACATACGGCCTCGATCGCAATGGTCGAAGAAGCTACCACCCAACAGCTCGCCGATCTGAAGCATGACGCCACGTGGATCCGCGATCACCTGGTAATGGTGTAGTTGTCGCCGGGCGCACATGAGAGAAACGCCGGTTGCGGCGTGGCTCGCCGTCGCCTGCCCCGATGTGGGGGCCACCCGCGTCCAACACGACGAGCAAGCTGGCCTAGTGCCAGCCTGAACCCCGACGCTGGCGGAGGTCCGACCGGATTGTCGGTCGCAGCTCCAGCCTCTCCGATCCCACCATTATTGCGATGAACAGGATCATTTGCACATAATTACCTACTGAATCTGTGTACCATGGGGCTACGCACGAGTTATCCGAATCGTACTACCTGCCGGGATTACAGGTCTCCAAGTCGTTATGATCAAATGGCCCCGTTCGAAGACGCAAAAGCTAAAGCCTAGGTTGCCGGATGGCATCCGCGTTTACGCGATCAGCGACATCCATGGATGCGCAAACCTTCTCCAGCAGATGTTTACGGTCATCGACAAGGATCTTACGACCATCGGGTCGATGCGTCCGATCCATGTCTTTCTCGGCGACTACATCGATCGCGGCCCGGACTCATGCCGCACCGTCGAGCTGTTGATCGAGCGAGGTCGCAAGCATGAGTCGGTGTTTCTCAAGGGCAACCATGAGGAATTTCTGCTGGATGTCCTGAAAGACCCTGCCCAGTTCGATCAATGGAAGCAGTTCGGCGGCCTCCAGACTCTGACATCCTACGGCCTGAAGCCCTCGCTCAATCCCAGCGCGGCCGAACAAGCCGAACTCATCCAGGAACTCTCAGCAAGGATTCCGCTTCATCAGCATAGATTCTTTGAAGGTTTACGTGCTCGGTTCGTTTGCGGGGATTTCTTCTTCGTCCATGCCGGCGTCAGACCAGGCGTTCCACTGGCGCGCCAGCAAGAGCACGACCTGCTTTGGATCCGGGATGAGTTTCTGCGAAGCGAGGCTCATTTCGGCAAATACGTCGTCCATGGACACACGCCGGTTCAGGAGCCCGACATCCGTCCTAACCGGGTCAACATCGACACCGGCGCGTATGCAACGGGCAATTTGACGTTATTGACTATTCAAGGGCATAGTCTTTTGGCGCTTTGAGCACACTGTGCTCGACGATGAGTTCGTCCATGCTCTTCCGGATCAGTCTGATTGCCCTGGCACTGCTTGTAGGATGCTACGGCTTGCTCTCTGGCGCCGCGGAATTGGCTGCCGCGGCACGGCCAGTCTTGCCTGCCGATCCCAAGGCGCCGGCACAGCTTGGTGAAGCTCCAAGCTGGCCCGGTGGCATTCCCTTCTTCAGGTCGGACCTCGAAAACAACCACGCCCTGATCGAAGCACTCCATGCCATTCGGGACGGGAAGGCCTCTGCGGATAGCGATCATGCCCGATCGCGCGCCATATCGGCGCTATCCGTCAAGCCCTACGACGCCGAGTTATGGCTGACGTTGGCTCTTCTCGAAACCCGGCGTGACCCCAATGGTCCAACCGTGGTCGGCGCGCTCAAGATGGCCTACATTACAGGGGCAAATGACGCTCGTCTGATGCCGTTGCGGCTTTATACCGCAACCTCTGCTGATGCCCTTTTCGATCTGGAGCTGGCAGAGCTCGCGCGAGGCGATGTGCGGCTGATCTTGACGCGACGCCCGGAATTGAAGGCGACGCTCGTTCAGGCCTACCGGCGAGCCTCCAAGCAGGGCAAATCCTTCCTGGAGGAAGCCGTACAGGCGGTCGACGCCCCCTTTCTGGGCGCGCTACGTAGCTAGAACCTTGTTTGTTTGTTGCACGATGCCCGGCTGTCCAAGACCCAACTTGCTCGTTGCAGCAAGAACGTTTAAGATTGTCCCAATTGGGGAAATACAGCTATGCGATCTCTTCTTGCACTTCTCGCCGCTGCGTCAAGCCTGACGGCTGTCGCCTCGCCGTCTTTCGCGGCCGACTACGCCGTCCCGCCAATCGCCGCTCGCCACGCGACGAGCATCCCCTATATCGACCGCGGTCCCAATCCCTATTGCGGTCCACGCTGCGGCTGCCCCATCGTGGTCCGTGTGCGACATCGGTCGCTCGAGCAGTCATATTCCTACTCTTTTGATCCCCGAACCCGGGACGAACCTAATTACTCCTACGGTCGGGTTCGCACATATGCCCGGTTTGCGAATCCCGCATTTCCCGAGCGCGTTCTTGAATACTAAGGCGCAAGCATGCTGCCTGCGATTGGACGCGAGTTGCCCCGTTCGTCAGAGTGTCGATTGCTGCAGGGATTTGATGGCTGCAGTGCAGCCTAGTTGGTGCTAACCGGCGGCCTGAACTCCGGAAACCGGCTCAGCATTGCTGCCTTCAGAAACTTGAAGTGAGCGATCGAGGAGCCCAGCTCCTTGAGCCTCCGCTGGCCGTTCAGGATCTCCTTGTCGAACAGATCCTGGTGGTGATTATCCAGGTCCTCGCGCTCGAGATATTCGTCATCGCCATTGCCAAACGTCACGGCGGCTCGCGCCAGCACGTCCTCGACCCGGCCGTTCAGGCCTGATTGCTCGCGCTCGGCCGCGTGCAGGGCATCCTCGATCGCGATCATGATGGCCTCGACGCGGGACCGATCGGTTTCGGCGTCGCGCTCGGGTGAACGGGCACGGAACTCCTGCTCGGCCCGGTTGTGGCCTCTCAGGAAGTTGTGGGTGCGGGCCCGTAAGAACAGCTGGAACATGCGTTCATTTTCCGGTTGGAAGCGCCAGACCAGAAAATGGGTCCGGGATGGTTAATAAAGGCTGAAGCCTGTGGACTGCTCACCACGGTTTTGCGCCATCCATGCCTTCCAGGCGCCTTCGTGCTTGGCGTACAGCTCTTGCCAACGCTGCTCAACGGGCCACAGGACGCTCTCGTCGGGCACGACCTGGCACTCTGCCAGATTGGCGACCGGCTGGCTGTCCAGCCGTTCGAACTCGAAGGTCTCTTCAAGCGTCAGCCCGATCAAAACGCGCCGTCCGCCTGCATCAACGAAATATCGCCGCGGGGCGTTATTCCTGAGATCAGTCATATTCCTGAGATCA
The DNA here is from genome assembly GCF_000938255.1 of Bradyrhizobium sp. LTSP849. Lineage (GTDB taxonomy): Bacteria > Pseudomonadota > Alphaproteobacteria > Rhizobiales > Xanthobacteraceae > Bradyrhizobium. The sequence goes on from NZ_JYMR01000055.1 coordinate 49,019, forward strand.
GTCATGGCGCGTTGCCTCTCTCGAGATCCACGGACCACTTAGCGCGTCGAGGCGGCGGCCATAGGCCCAGACGAACAGCGGCACACCCACAACCGGTACGACGAAAGCAACGAGCCACATCATCAACTCTAATCCCAACTCAACAGCACATGGCGGCAATCATTGACCTGCAAAATCCGTGCGCAATGTAGCCACCATCAACTCGGCGGACAACGGCGGCACCGATTTAACCTAACCGGACATGGTTACCTCGGTCATCGCGGAGGCATTCCACCATCCGCTCAGTCTACATACGCGCTGCGACCAAGGCACATCGACTCCCTTCCGGTTGTATATCCTCAGAATGCCCTCCGCGTGGCCGGCCGGGATGAAGAGGGCCCATAGGGTGCGTAGAGTTGGCGGATATGCTTGCGCTTGCGCGATCGCCACGCGCGCGCGGCGTAGCCGACACCGAAGCCGGCGAAGAAGATCAAGATTACGATCAGGACTGGCGTCATTGGGAAGTCTTTTCATTTGTGGAACGTTTCCTTCTCCCAGACACACAGCATTCTCATCGTGCAGTTGTGTCGACATGATGATGAATGCTGCTGATTTCGCTGTCACGCGTGAGAAATCTTGGGCAGCAATCTGCTTGAGCATCGATCCTCTGCTCGCAGTCAGCTGAGGAACCACAGGATCAATCTCACCAGCAACAGCGTGATGAAATAGACCCAGCCTGCCATCGCAATCAGCGCAACGCTGAAGAAAGCGGCTTCGAATGCCCGTTCTCTGATCTTGGTGAGAGGCAGTGCTGCCCAGGCTTTTTGAAGCATCTGCGTATTCGCGTTGATTGTTTGCACGATCATAGCCGAACGAATTCGACGATCTCGTGACGCTCGTCATCGTGAGAGAGGCGAAGGAGTTCATCGAAAGACAATTCACCGAGGCAATGTTGCATCCACGCATCATGATTGGATCAATTCTGAACCAGCGTTGATACGACAGTCACGATTTCGCGCGCGACGACTCGATTCGAATCGACTGGCATGAATTTGCGAGGCATCAGCGCGACGGAGAGATAAATGTCGCGCAATCGAGCTAGCGCCGAGCTATCGGCACGAAATCCGCAGTCTGCCCATCGGCGCCAGAGCGGCCGCGAAACAGAAATAGACCCTTATCTGTCGAGACGATGTCCCCAGGCTGCAGCGTATCGTCGCTCAGCACACGCTGGGTGGCTATCTTCTCCGGCGGATCCGGCGCGAGCATGCGCAGCGGGGCATTGAGCTGCCAATCCCGCCGCGCCAGCGCGGCGCGCTTGCGCGCCTCCTCGATCCTGCGCTTCCAATCCTCGCGGGAAAGGAGACTATCGGGCGAAGGGCCAAGATCGCTGGTTTGGTCATCGGTGGTCGGAGGCATCGTTGATGCCTCGTCGCTGGCCCGCCCCTGTCCGCTCCAAGCTTGGAGCACCACGACCAACACAACCATAGCGCCGAAATCGATCTCTAGGCGGGGCATCGCGCTCGTCCGGTCATTGTGAAAGCATAGTAATTCATGGTGGCCACTATGTCTGCTGGCCGCGAGGTCAGAGGGTAGGCACGAGACGCCTCGCTATTCGATTCTCAAGCGACCCAGAGCTTCTCCACGCAACGATCGGCGCGCGGAATAGCCTCGGCGAATGAAATTCCCGTGGTTATACGGAGCGTTACGCGCCGATTTCATCGCGGTAAGGTTGAGCGGTTAGCTTAATCCGCGTTGTTTGTTGCGAAGTCTCACCGATCGCATATCCATCTCCGCACCGGGCTTCCCCAAGGCCCGGCCCCACCCAAGCAAAGCCGTCGAGCGACATGGGTCCGCTTGGCGGCTTTGTCGTTGTGTCGATGCGAGAGGAATTTTTCGGTTATGGCGCGGAAGCCCTGGTCATTCAAGGAAGACCGCCGGCTCATGGAGCTGGCCAAGTCTTCGACGTCGCTGGAAGAAGCGGCGAAGCAGCTCGGGCGCTCGCCTGACGCGATCAAGCGCATGGCATTGCGTCTCGGGCTGTCGCTCAAGACGAAGGTCGGCAAGAAGGGTTAACCGGCCCCATAGCGAACCGCCGCCGGGCGTCTGGAGCGGAACCGCCGACCGTATTCGGCGTTATTCCGGTGAGAACTTGCTGAAAAGGCGGAGATTCCGTCGTGGCCCATTATTTCATTTTCGGAATAGCGATCTGGCTCGGTCTTAACGCTGCGTTCGTCGCACTACGCCTTTGGGTCACCCGCCCAATCGGCCATCGAGCCTATGCAGGCGGCTATCAACTGAGCGAAATCCGGGTGCGGCGGGGTCTGCGCCGCTAACCGCACCTCCGAATAGGAGGCGATTCGGTCCGCCGGTTCACGCACCGCGGATAAGGCCGGAGGCCGGTCTAAACCCTATCTTAGCGCCTCCGAGGTTAGAGTTCGGGTAACCCTCTCTTAACCTCCGCGGGCCGGATGAAAGCAGCACGGCCGAAACTCTCATTGGCGGCGCTCGTGCTTGCGGGCATGGCGGCGTTTGCGCTTGCCGGTCACTTCGCTGCGACGCGATTCATCCACGATCAGCAGGCACGCCAGCTCGACGAGCTGACCGAAGTCGTACTGCGCCGATCCGAATTCGCCGTCGATTTTGCGTCGGCGAGCCTCGACGAGTTGGCCGGCCGCGGGCTTGCCACATGCGACCCGGCCTCGCTCCAGGCGATCCGCCTCCACGTCTATCAGCGCTCCGCCGTAAAGGACATCCGTCTCGTCAATTCGGACGGGTCGGTGATCTGCTCGGCCTATTCGGAAACGCTCGAGTTCGACAAGGGCTGGGTCGATCGCGCGGACATGCTCGCCTCGCACGATTCGAAGCTGATGCTGTTTCGCGTCGAGCAGTTCGGCGGCGACGCGCTCGGCGTACTCAGGGACATCGACGGCAAGAAGGCGCTGGTTGCCATCCTCGGCATCAATTCCAGCCTGTTCGACATCATGCCGGCCGAGTTGCGCGCCCACGGCGAGGTGCTGCTCGCGCTCAAAAACGGCGCACAGCTCGGCGAGTTCATGCTCGACGCCGACAAGGCGCTGGCACATCCGGTCGATTTCGAAAAGAGCTCAGCGCGCTATCCGCTGCGCACCGTCATCCGCATCGACAAGACCGTGCTGTCGACATGGAACAGCGAGGCCTATTGGCCGGCAATGGCGGTCTCGCTCGCGCTCGGCGCGCTGTTCGGTCTCCTCCTGTCGCGGACCCGGCGGATCGAGGGCCCCGTCGCCGATCTCGATCGTGCGCTCGTGCGCGGCGAGTTCAAGCCCTATTTCCAGCCGATCTTCGATCTTCGGACCGGCGAGATCAGGGGCTGCGAGATTCTGGCGCGCTGGCTGCGCGAGGACGGCTCGGTGGTCCCGCCGATGAACTTCATTCCACTGGCGGAATCCAGCGGACGCATCGAAGCCATGACCTGGCAGCTGCTCGGCCGCGCGCTGGCCGACCTTCAGCCTCATCTCAAGGCCGACAAGGATTTCAAGCTCTCGTTCAACGTCGTGCCCAAGCACATCCTGAGCGCCGGCTTCGTCGAAACGCTCCGCAGCACCGTCGCCGCGGCACGGGTTTCCGCGCGGCAGATCGTGGTCGAGGTGACCGAGCGCGACGAGCTCGATGATCTCGCGCGCGCTGCTGCCGTGGTGAGCGAGCTGCGCGACTACGGCTTCCGCGTCGCCATCGATGACGTCGGCGTCGGCCACAGCGGGCTGTCGCGGCTGAAAGGGCTCGGTGCCAACATGATCAAGATCGACAAGTTCTTCGTCGACACCATCACGGTGGACGCCTCGACCACCACGATCGTGGAGATGCTGGTGGCGCTCGCCAGGGATTTTCACATGACGGTCGTCGCCGAAGGCGTCGAGACCGAGGAACAGGTCCGCGCGCTGATCTCGTGCGGCGTCGAAGAGGGCCAGGGCTATCTCGTCGCCGCGCCGCTACCCTTCGCGAAGTTCAGCGAGCTTCTTGAGAAGCGCAACTTGGCCGCTTCGGCGGGCGCCGCACAGGACGTAGAGCTCGTCGCTTAGAAAAATACCTGAGGTCTTCACGCGCGGAACGCGCCAGGCGCTTGAACCGAAGATGGCACGGCAAATGCTTCAATAGGTGCCATGTTGGCACTGCTTCTCTTGTTGACTATTTTTGCGGCTGGATTTGCCGTCGGTTACGGCATTCGCGAACTGCGGTCACGGCGCCGCCGACGCAGACTCAAGCGAGTTGCCTTTTGAACAGGCTCGACACGATATCTCGCGCAATCCTGTTGTGTGAATGATCTAAAGTTCCGGGGCCTGCAGGCAAATTCATGTGATCGCGGGTCATAGGAAGTCCGCAAATCTGCCTTATCAATGTTGAGCAGCCGCGGTATCGCAGAGGCAATCGTCGCGATGGTGGTACTTCAGCATGTTCGAACTCCTACTTTTGGCTGGCATCGTGGCAATTTCGTTCGCTGCAGGCTACTGGACGCGGTCGGCTGTCTCGCATCGACGTCGTACGAGGTACCTTAAGTGGGAGCCCTACGTCCGCTCCTCTCGGCCGTCTCAGCCTCCCCAGTTCCTGATCCGCTCCCGCGGCGGAAATGTCGCACAGATGCCGAGGGCCGCATCAAGCGGCCGTCGCAGCGGCTGATTCTGGACGAAGTACCTGCTCCGACTCCACCAGGGCGGACGATGGGGAAACTTGGCGCGTCCATTCTCATCAAGCGTCAATCCGCGTCTTTGTTGAACCAAGACGCGATTGCTGTTTAACGATAGCGAGAAGTTTCTCGGTAGCCCTTGGTGGTCTCGGGTATTGTGCGGGCATGCTTCGGAACCCGCTCATAGCCGCCACAACCCTCTGCCTCGCCCTGATTGCCTACGCCACGGTGGCGAAGTTGACAGGGAGACCGGTGCTTGTGGGCCACGCCGAAGCCTACTGGATCGTGGTCGTCGAGCGGTTCAGCGCATACGGATTGCTAGGCTTTCTCTTGTCCTTTCTTCTGCCTGGGCGGTTCGGCTTGGCATGCGGCCTTGTGGTTTCCGTCGCAATAGGATTGGAAGTCCTGCAAGCGCTAACACCCGACCGGGATCCAGCTCTGCTGGATGTGCTGGAAAAAGCGGCAGGCGGAACCGTGGGCGTCCTTTTGGCTCAGACCATTCTTGCCTTCTTGCCAAGACCGCCATCCTAGGCCAGATCATCACAGGCGCGCACGAGGTGCCGCTTTTCGAGGATTTGGAACAATGACCGGCAAGCGTCATCTGCTCTTGGCTATCGCCCTACTTGTTGGCACAACCGTCTCAGCAGCGGCTCAAGGCACCTACACCAACGGTGTGCGCAGCGGCTACGCCGGGACCACCTCCAATTCGTCCAGCTCGACCACCACGTCCACAGGATCGTCCGCTGCAACGGCCCCCTCTTCGACCCAATCATCTCGGAATTTGGGGACTGGCCAGGGCCGAACCGAGGGCGCGATGGGCCTCTCACCGCAATTGCAGAAAGAGCTGGGAATTGGTCGTCAACAATAAGCGCCTATTGGCGCTTCAGCCTTGACTGCGCTCTGTGATTTCAACGACCAGACGACCGGTCAGCGCAGTGGAGCTTCGGCGTCACGAGCGGCCGCGCGGGCTGTTCTGAAATCGGTCGCCTGACCGTTCTTGGAGAACGTTATGGCTTCGAATGACTTCTTGACCCCTCCAAGGTCATGCTCGATCGAAGCGTCTCGGAGCATGGCCCGGGCGTCGGTGTGAACAAAGAGAGCTGCGGCAAACGCCAGGGGGAAAAACTGCTTCATGCCGCGCTCCGAGGCCAATTTCGACGGCATCTATTCGGGGAAAGTGCGACTAAATAGCGGCGCCTCAATTGGCTTCCAGCGCCCACCTCTACTTCATCATCTGCCCACGAAGTTCACCGCCGGGATTCATCGCGGTATGAATGTTCGCGTACCACTTTCCGGCGAGCAAATCCGCAGCCTGAGCGTCCGTGAGCGTGGCATTGCCCTGGATCGGGCTTTGGACGGTCTTGAATGGCAGTGCGATGCCGGCGTTCTTGCCGGCTTCAACGGGGCCGTGGAAATGTGCCCCCATCGCGGGACCTGACAGGCCCGCATAGGTGACCGTGTAGGTCAGGGTTTTTGTCTCGGTATCGAAGGTCGCTTCTGCCTTGCCCGATCCGGACGAGCTGTTTGGGGGCACCTCATTGCTGCCCTTGAGGTCGGCCTGCAGCTTTACGACCTCTGCGTTTGCCGGTGCGGCGGTCGCGATGACCAGGCCGCCAAGCAGCGCCGTCCCCCACAATGTTACGCAAACCAGACAGTTGGCTTTCCTCATCGCATCCTCCTGCAGGCTCTCAGGCCCGTGCGGGTTGGAACCCCGGGGCGAGCCCGAAATTCCAGATGCAGATTTATGCCTGATTCGGGACAATCATCGCGGTAATCTCGGCTCCCGCGACACAGACCCTTGAGGGTGACGGTCTTCGCGGCGGCTTAGGCCACCCCACGCCTGCCATGGACCTCATTTGGCGTCAGGAGCTCCGCCATCTGTCGATGGGTGGCCTGAAGCGCCTCGATGGCGCTATCGAGGTCGAAATCCGACTCGCGGACCGACGCGAAAAATTTGGCCGTCAGCGCGAGGTCCAGTTTGACACGCGTTGCGCCGTCGCGACTTTTTTTACGGTCAAGCGACAGATGAATGGCTCGCAACCTGGCGTCACCGCTGCTGCAATCACAGAGCGTGCCGAGTTCGTCATATGTCATCCAGATCTGAGGCATTTTCTTTCCACCACACTTGTTCGGCCGCAGACTAAGTTTTGATGTCTAAAAGCTTTGTTTGTGCGATGCTGCCGCGGCCCGCCTTCGCTGCAACAGCGTCAATGCAAAGCTAAGAAGCTAGGCGGACGGCTTGGGAGGTGCGAACGAATGGTGCGGCCGCGACCGGCTGTCCAATCCTTTGGGCAATTTGTCGGCATTGAGCTTCACCACCGCGCATTTGGCGTCGGCTGCCGGCGCATCTTCCTGGCTGTAGATCAGCGTCGCCTCGAACTTGATATCAGGCACTTCCCTCGCCGTCCCCGAGCAGGTCGCCACCGCGCCGCTGCACACACCCGTAAGATTGACCTCGACCTCGTCTGGACCGAACACGCTCGGATTGCCCTCGGCATGCCGTTTCACGGTCAGGACGGCCGTGAAGCGCTGCTGATCGACCTGGTAGGAGCCGCCATAAGTGAAGAAGCCATCGCGGCCCGAGATCCGCCCCTCGGTTAAATCTACGAGGCCGGTGCCCTGACCACGCGGGGTCCTGAACCAGGCAGCGTATTTCCCGTCTCTCAGCATGAAAAACATCCGTCGTGAAATTCAAACGTATTTGCGTCCAACTCTGGGGCGCCACAATGACCGATATGGCGCGCGTTCCGCCACGGTTAACGCCTCGCAAAGCCAATTCGTCAAATTGCCTTCGTCGCACGCGCGACGCCGGCGGCGACGTCAGAACAGTTCTATGCCGTCGTCCGCAGGCTCGACCGCCTCGACCCGGCGCGCGGCGGCAGTCGACACCAGCCCGAGGGCTTGCAGGAATTCCCGGTGGACGTCGCGCTCACGCTCCATCGTGTAGCGCGCAAAGAGAGCGTCGAGCATGGCCTCGTCCTGCGACTGCGGCCGATGCGCGCCCGCGCTTGCAGTCTCAAGGCGCGCGGCAACCGTAGGCAGCGTTGCAGAGCTCTCGCCGAGCGAGCTCATCAGGCCTTGCGCCGAATTCATCAGGCCTTCGAACTCCGCGCCTTCATCGACAAGCCGGCTCATCAGCCTGCCAAGCCGTTCGTTACCGGCCTCGACCTCGCGCAGCGCCTGGAGGATCTGTGGCTCGAGATTGGCGAGCTGGGTGGGATCACCCTGGACGCGGAGTTCCTTCAACTTGTTGGCCGAACGCTCGATGCCGTCAAGCACGGGCCTCAAGCGCCCGGCGCCAGCCGAGACCTGATCGGCGGTCGCCTTGAGCTCGTTGGCGATGACGACGAAGGCGCTGCCGCGACTGCCGAGATGGCTGGCCTTGAGGCCGGCATTCATGCCGATCAGCGTAATGTCGACCGTGGCCTCGGCAAGACCCGCGATGGCCTGACGAAATTTCGCCAGCGTATCCTCGACGATCGCCAGTGCCTCGTCGACCGCGCGGCCCGCGCTCTCGCAGGTGGCGATCAGGGTCGAGGCCTGCGCCAGCGTATGCTTGATGCGGGCAAGGAACGATGACGAACCGCCCTCATCGCCGCCGAACAGCGAGCGGCCGTGACCCACGACACTGCTTGCATCATTTAGGATGGCCGACAGCACCCGGATGATCTGACCGATGTCGCCACCGAACTCGCGCTGGGCGTCCCGGAGCTGGGCTGCCTGCAACCGGCAGATCGCGCGCGCGCCATCATCGCTTGCGACCGGTTCGGGCACGAGACTCGGCCCCGATCCGGATGACAGGCGCAGGCCATGACAGACATGTTCGAGGCGTTGACGGGTGCTGTCGCCGGCCTGCAAGGAAATAATCGCGCTGCCGACCGCCTCGGCGATCTTCTTCGTGCTGCCGCTCGCGAGATCGGCGAGATGGCTGCTCTTGCCGCGCTGATCGCGCAGGCCGGAATAGGCAGCGCCGAGCTCGGCGCTCTCCGAAACAAGTTGACTCCCGTAGCGGCTCTCGAACTCCTTTTGCCGGCCGGATGCGGTGGCGACCGCCTCGGACAGGCGCTGCTGGTCCCGCGCGCAGCCTTCGATCGAACCCTGCACGGCCTTACCGAGATCGTAAGCCTCCTGCGTGAAGGCGAGAAAGCCCTCGCGATCACCGTCGAGCGAAGCTGCCTCGATTCGCGCGCTGCGCGCGATGATGGTGATCATCTGGATATGCTTGAACAGCGGCTTGAGCAGCGAGGACGCTTCTGCCGTGCTCTTGCCGATCGTCGTGAGCAAGGCGCTCTCGGCTGGCAGCGCCCGCGCCAGCTCGCTCAACCGCGCCGCGATCTCCTGCAACGCGGTCGCGGCTCCCTCGATCTCCGCGCCGGAGAGTTCCTCGGAGAGATGAGCGAGACCCTGATTCAGCTCCTTAAAGATGATGTGGCCACGACCGAGCTGATTGCCGACGCGCGCAAAGACGTCCTCGATACGCGACGAGACGTCCTCGATCGCGACGATCGCATCAGTGAACGTGTTGGCTGGAATCGCGGACATTGCGATCAGCCCGCCACCGCGGCAGGCCCGGCCTGATACCAGAACATGATCTCGCGCGGGATGTGCTGCAGCGAAACCACCTTCTCGACGCCGCCATGGGCGATGGCTTCCTTGGGCATGCCGAACACGACGCAGCTTTCTTCGTCCTGCGCCCGCGTCGAGGCGCCGAGCTTGCGCATCTCCAGCATCCCGCGTGCACCGTCATCGCCCATCCCGGTCATGATGACGCCGAGCGCGTTGGCGCCGGCATGCTGGGCGGCCGAGCGGAACAGCACATCGACCGACGGACGATGCCGCGACACCGGCGGGCCGTCCTTGATCGCGATCTGATAGCGCAGACCGATGCGCTGGAGCAGCATGTGACGGGCGCCCGGCGCGATATAGGCCCAGCCCGGCAGCACCGGCTCGCCGTCCTCGGCCTCCTTGACCCGGATCTGGCAGACGCTGTCGAGACGTCTGGCGAAGGCGGCGGTAAAGCCTGCGGGCATGTGCTGGACGATCAGGATGGGAGGACAATGCGCCGGCAGCATATCGAGGACGTCGTTGAGCGCTTCCGTTCCCCCCGTCGATGCACCGATGCACACGATGCGTTCCGTCGTCGGCCGGACCTTGCCCTGCACCGGCGGCGGGATGATGGCGTCGGCGGTCAGCTTCTTCTCGATCACCCGCCGCTCCGTGCGCGGACGCACACGCGCGCGCGCTGCCGACTTCACGGATTCGCGCAGCCGTGTCGAACATTCGAGCAGCGCCTGTCGTGTGTCGATCTTCGGCTTGGGCACGATATCGACGGCGCCCGCCTCGAATGCCTCGAACATCACGTTCGAGCCTTCCTCGGTCAACGAGGAGCAGATGATCACGGGGATCGGGCGCTGCGCCATGATCTTGCGCAGGAAGGTCATGCCGTCCATGCGCGGCATCTCGAGGTCGAGGATCATGACGTCGGGGAGTTCGTCCTGGAGACGCCGCGCCGCCACGAACGGATCGGACGCGGTCCCCATCACTTCGATGTCGGGATCGTCATTGAGGATGGTCTGGAGGATTTGGCGCACCGACGCCGAATCGTCCACGATCAGCACGCGAACTTTCTCCTTCGGCATTTTGGGTGGCGCTCCAATCAGACTTGGAAAATGGTTGGTTGAACTTGCTTCAAACCCGGAACGGCACTGTGAATCATCGATTCCGAATGTCCGACCAGCAGATAGCCGCCCGGTCGCAAATGGTTGCACAATTGCTCGATCACCTTGCGCTGCGTCTCGCGCTCGAAATAGATCAGCACGTTGCGGCAGAAGATGATGTCGACGTCGCGGTCGACGGGATAGGACGCGTCCATGAGGTTCATCCGCATGAAATGCGTCATCCGCCGCAATTCCGGCGTCACCCGCACCTCGCCGCGCGACCTGTCCCGCGACGACAGGAAATATCTCTTCACGAAGTGCTCCGGCACCGGCGCCAGCACATCGCGAGTGTAGATCGCGGTCCTGGCGAGGCGCAGCACCGCGGTCGAGATGTCGGTCCCAAGGATCCGGAACTGAAACCGCGATCCGCTGTGCGTCATGTCGTCCAGCACCATGGCTGTCGTATAGGCCTCCATGCCGGTGGAGCTCGCCGAGCTCCAGACTTTCAGGTTCGCGTTCCTGCGTCCGTGCAGCTTGAGCAGCGCCGGGACCGCGACGTCCCGCATGAAGATGAAGTGTTGCGGCTCGCGGAAGAAATCGGTCTTGTTGGTCGTCACCACGTCGATGAGATGGGTCAGCTCGGTGTCGAAATGATCGGCCTCGAACAGATTGTCGACATACTCGTTGAGGTCGGAAAAATTCAGCGCACGCACGCGCTTGTGCAACCGTCCTTCCAGCATCAGCCGCTTGCCCTGCGGCAGCTTGATGCCGACCTGGCCCTCGATCAGCTCGGCGATGGTCCGGAAGTGACGGTCCGACAAATGCACGGCTGTATCCTGCACGGCAGGCATCATGACTGCCTGCCCCGGCCGGCAACGGCCACCTGCATCGCATATCGGGCCAGACGGGCCATCCTGATTCCTACTCTGCTACACAACGACCGAAGACACATCGGCCCGCCCACAAAGGGCGAACCGACGCCTCAAAATCCTAGCGCTGGAAATCGGCATCCCGATCGTCCTCGCCGTCGTTCATCTCGAATGCGAAACCGCCACCACCGGCAGCCTTCATGGCGCGCGCTGGCCTCGCCTGGGGCCTTTTGACTGGACGTTCGGCCGCTGCCATATGCGCGGCTTTGGTGCGCAACTGATTGACTGCCCGATCGATCGGCGCGGCCGCGTGGCCCTTCGCGCCGGATTCGATGCGGAAATAGGCGATCGTCGACTGCAACTGCTCGGCCTGAGAGGCGAGCTCTTCCGAGGTCGAGGACACCTGCTCAGACGCGCTGGCGTTCTGCTGGCCGACCTTGTCGAGCTGCTGGATCGCCTGGTTGATCTGGGCCGAGCCGACGTCCTGCTCGCGGCAGGCCGCGGTGATCTCCTCAACCAGTTCGGCGGTCTTCTTGATGTCCGGGACGAGTTTCCCAAGCATGGAACCCGCTTCCTGCGCCACCTTCACGGTTTCGACCGAGAGCGTGCCGATCTCGGCGGCGGCAGCCTGGCTGCGCTCGGCAAGCTTGCGCACTTCGGATGCGACCACCGCAAAGCCCTTGCCGTGCTCGCCGGCGCGCGCAGCCTCGACCGCGGCGTTGAGGGCAAGCAGGTCGGTCTGCCGCGCGATTTCCTGCACGATGGTGATCTTCTCGGCGATGGTCTGCATCGCGTTGACGGCGCGCCCGACCGCGGCACCGCTGGCTTCAGCGTCCTTGGCGGACTGCGCGGCAATCTTCTCGGTCTGGTTGGCATTGTCGGCGTTCTGCTTCACGTTCGATGCCATTTCTTCCATCGAAGAGGAGGCTTCTTCCGCGGACGAGGCCTGCTCGGTCGCGCCCTGCGAGAGCTGCTCGGCGCTCGCTGAAAGCTCCTGGCTGCCGGCGGAAACGTTCTGCGCCGCGGTCAGGGCTTCAGATACGATCTGCCGAAGCTTTTCAACCATGCGCTCGAGCGCGAGGCCCAGAGTATCCTTGTCCGACAGCGGCTTGGCCTCGACCATGAGATTACCGTGCGCGATCTCATTCGCGAGAGCGGCGGTGGCATTCAGATTCACCGTCATACCGTTGAGCGCCCTGACCAGATCGCCGACCTCGTCATTGCTGGAAACATCTATCTTCTGGCTGAGGTCGCCGATGCCGACCGCGTTGGCAAGGCCGACGGCACGGGAAAGACCGCGGCTGATATTCACCGCGATCCAGATCGCGGAGCCAACAGCCGCCAGGAGCGATACAATAATGATGCTGATCAATATGAGCTTTGCGCGAGCCGCGTCGCTCGCGGACTCCTCCGCCAGATCGGACATCGTCTTCTTCAAGTAACCGATATAGGCGGCGGACGTATTGATCGCCTCGACCGTATTGGCTCTGCCCTCGGTCGCGGCGATAACGCCAGCACGGATATTGCCGCCTTCCTTGACGATATCCGCGACCTGGCTCGTGATCTTCACAAGCCGTTCAGTCTGTGTCGCGAGGGCCGTCGGAGTAAACCCGGCCGCCGCCAGGGGAGCATTGGACTGCTGCATGGCGTTCCGAAGCGCCGTCAGGCGCTCGTCCATGACCTTCATCCCAGCACTCAGATCGTCCATGCTGGACACTGAGAATGACAGCACGACTTGCCGTTGGGCTCGGACGCCTTCGAGCCTGATGGTCTGGAGCGCCATCAGCGCGTTAGCGCGCTCGATCGAAATCGGCATGTGGCTCACTTCGGCAGACAGGGCATCGATCGCGTCGTTCCAATCCTTCAACACCGGTTGACCATCGGAAGACCAGAGCTGGGCGCCTCGGTTGTTCGAATTCATCAGCGCGAATTTGATGATCGAATCCTCTGCGAGGTTCATCTTTTCATAGGCCGACGCAAACTTCTCGATCATTCGCTTGCCGGTCTCGCCCACGGCGCCGGCATACATGTCCTCTCGAAGGCGCGTCGCCTCCTGCCGATGCTGCTTGATCTCGTCGACCACCTTCTGCATCTCCGCGTCGGTTGACGCTATGATGATGTCCCGGTCGGCCCTTGCCTGCTCCAGGATGAAGTTCTGCAACTCGCCGGCCTTCTCGAGGCGCGCGGAACGATTGACCAGAAGGTCCGACGTATCGGCGAGCTGGGTAAGCTTCGTGTAGGCCAGCCCTCCTGTGATCGCCGACAGGATGATCACGACGCCAAAGGCGCCAGCCAGTTTCGCTTTAACGGTGAGTCTCATCGTGCATTCCTTGGTGTCGCTATTGCTTTTTGCAGTTCACGCAATACTGGGGCAAACTAAGAGGAGCCGCGCCTACGCCGCGACCGGGGATGCGGCATCGGCTTCGCGCTGCGTCGGCATATCCGTTCCGGCCATCAGGCGGGCCAGATCAAAGATGACCACGAACTTTTCGCCCTTCCGTCCGATTCCAGCGATGTATTCCGACTGCCAACGGCCACCGACCGAGGGAACAGGCTCCATGGTGCTCTCGTCGATATCTGTCACCTCGAACACGCAATCGGCGACAAAGCCGACACCGACCAAACGGTCATTCATCGGCACATCGAGGATGATGATGCGGGTTGCTTCGGTCGCAGTCACGCTTGGCAAGCCGAGTTTGATTCTGAGATCAACGATCGGATAACCGCTTCCGCGCACGTCGATCATGCCGAGCAGAAAGTCCGGCGCATGGGGCAGGCGCGAGATCGTCCGCATGTCGAGGATCTCGCGAACATTGCGGATGCTGATGCCGAATGTCTCGTTGGCGAGACCGAGCGTCAAGTATTGCGAGAATTCGGCCATGGTGCATCCACTCGGTCAGGTATTCCAAGAGCGCGGGTCCGGCACGCCGGACCAGCCGGTTAGCGTTGAAACTCCGCGTCGCGCTCGTCCTCGGTGCCGTCCATGTCGAAGGCAAACCCGCCACCGATCGCCACCTTCTGCGCCCGCGCCGGCCTCGCCGTGGGCTTTTTCGCAAAGCGATCGGCCGTCGCCATGCTGACCGCCTTGGCGCGAAGCTGACTGACGGCTCGGTCGACCGGCACTGCCGAGTTGGCTCGCGCGTTCTGATCGATGCGGAAGAACGCGATCGTCGACTGCAACTGCTCGGCCTGCGAGGCGAGCTCTTCCGACGTCGAGGACACCTGCTCGGACGCGCTGGCGTTCTGCTGACCTACCTTGTCGAGCTGCTGGATCGCCTGGTTGATCTGCGAGGAGCCGACGTCCTGTTCGCGGCAGGCCGCCGTGATCTCCTGGACAAGCTCGGCGGTCTTCCTGATATCGGGCACGAGCCTGGCCAGCATGCCGCCGGCTTCCTGCGCAACCTTCACGCTTTCCGTCGACAGCGTGCCGATCTCGGCGGCAGCCGCCTGGCTGCGCTCAGCGAGCTTACGCACTTCGGAGGCGACCACCGCAAACCCCTTGCCGTGCTCGCCGGCGCGTGCGGCCTCGACCGCAGCGTTGAGCGCGAGCAGATCGGTCTGGCGCGCGATCTCCTGCACGATGGTGATCTTCGCGGCAATCGTCTGCATGGCTTCGACTGCGCGGCCGACCGCGGCACCGCTGGCTTCGGCATCCTTGGCCGATTGCGCGGCGATCTTTTCCGTCTGGTTGGCGTTGTCCGCATTCTGCTTCACGTTGGACGCCATTTCCTCCATCGAGGAGGACGCCTCTTCCGCCGAGGATGCCTGCTCGGTCGCACCCTGCGACAACTGCTCGGCGCTGGAGGAAAGCTCCTGGCTGCCGGCCGAAACGTTCTGCGCCGCGGTCAGCGCCTCCGACACGATCTGCCGGAGCTTCTCGACCATGGTCTCGAGAGCGATGCCGAGCTTGTCCTTGTCGGAGATACGCTTGGCTTCGACCGTGAGATTACCCCGCGCAATCTCGTTGGCGACCTCGGCGGTGGTGTTGAGGCTCGCGATCATGCGCTCCAGCGCGATACCCAGGGTGTCCTTGTCGGACAGGCGCTTGGCCTGAACCGCGAGATTGCCCTGGGCAACCTCGTCGGCAACCGCGGCAGTCTCGTTCAGATTGGCCGTCATCGTGTTCAGCGATTTGATGAGATCCCCGATCTCGTCATTGCTGGAAACATCGATCTTGCGTCCGAGATCACCGATCGCGACGGCGTCGGCAAGGCCGACAGCCTGAGTCAGGGCACGGCTGATGCTGAGCGCGATCCAGGTCGCGGCCCCCACGGCGATCAACAGCGATACAAGAGCCAGGACGAGAAGTGTGGTTTCCGCACGCGAGCCGTCCTGCCTGGCCTGTTCGGCCTGCTCGGCCATCGCCTTCTTCACGTAGGCGACATAGGCGTTCGCTGCCTCCATGGCGACGGCAACGGCTTTGCGGCCCTCACCCATCGAGTGCTCGGCGGCCTTGCCCCTGTCCGTCCTGGCCAATTGCAAGGTCTGGTCCTGCGCGGCGGTCATCGCCGTATACGCGACGGCGAAGTTATCGAGGTATTTCCTGCCGGTCTCGGTGGCGATGGCGTAGATCTCGTCCTTCGTCTTCAGAAGCTGCTCGCGGAGCTTGCCGATCTCCGAAATGAAGCGCTCCGGGTCCTGCTCGGAAACCAGGATCGTGTTCTTCTCGGCCCGGACCTGTAGCAGGATGCCCTTCTCGATCTCTCCGGCCTTTTCGACCCGCTCCGAGCGGCTCAGCAGACCTTCGGCGGTGTTGACCATGTCGACTAGCTTCATGTAGCTGACCGCACTGGCGATCATGGACAACATGATGACGACGCCGAACGCGCTCGCAAGCTTTGCTTTGACGGTGAATCTCATAGTCAGCCTCGATTTTCTCGTTCTCGAATGGGTTGCCTGGGCTTGAGCACGCATGACTGTGATGAATTCAGGCGGCGCGGGGCGCATCCATCAGCGCGTCCCGCGCTTCCGGGATCTCGTCCCTCGCCATGAGCTTGGCGAGATCGAAGATGACGATGAACTTCTCGCCCTTGCGGCCGATGCCGGTGGCATAGTCAGATTGCCACTTGCCTCCCACGTCCGGAATCGGCTCGATGGCCTCGTCGTCGATGTCGGTCACCTCGAACACGCAATCGGCGACAAAGCCGACACCGATCAAACGGTCATTCATCGGCACATCGAGGATGATGATGCGGGTTGCTTCGGTCGCAGTCACGCTTGGCAAGCCGAGTTTGATTCTGAGATCAACGATCGGATAACCGCTTCCGCGCACGTCGATCATGCCGAGCAGAAAGTCCGGCGCATGGGGCAGGCGCGAGATCGTCCGCATGTCGAGGATCTCGCGAACATTGCGGATGCTGATGCCGAATGTCTCGTTGGCGAGACCGAGCGTCAAGTATTGCGAGAATTCGGCCATGGTGCATTCACTCGGTCAGATTTCCCAAGAGCGCTGGTCCGGCTTTCACCGGACCGGCTGATCAGCGTTGAAACTCCGCGTCGCGATCGTCCGCGGCGCCGTCCATGTCGAAGGCAAATCCACCCCCACCCGCAACCTTCAGCGCGCGCGCAGGTTGGCGGACCGGCGCGGGCTTCTTCGCACCACGGTCCGTCGCCGCCATATGCTCTGCCTTGGCGCGGAGTTGCTTGACGGCGCGGTCGATCGGCATGGCTGCCGCCTGCTCTCTGCGAGCCGCGTGCTCAATCCGGAAGAATGAGATCGTCGACTGCAACTGCTCGGCCTGCGAGGCAAGCTCTTCGGAGGTCGAAGAGACCTGCTCGGACGCACTGGCGTTCTGCTGGCCGACCTTGTCGAGCTGCTGGATCGCCTGGTTGATCTGGGCGGAACCGACATCCTGCTCACGGCAGGCCGCTGTGATCTCCTCGACGAGCTCGGCGGTCCTCTTGATGTCAGGCACGAGCTTTGCGAGCATGTCGCCGGCCTCCTGAGCGGCTTTCACCGTCTCCGTGGACAGCGTGCCGATCTCGGCGGCGGCGGCCTGGCTGCGTTCGGCGAGCTTGCGCACCTCGGAGGCGACCACCGCAAATCCCTTGCCGTGCTCGCCGGCGCGCGCGGCTTCGACCGCGGCGTTCAGAGCCAGCAGGTCGGTCTGGCGCGCGATCTCCTGCACGATGGTGATCTTTTCCGCAATCGTCCGCATCGCACCGACCGCACGGCCGACAGCCACGCCGCTGGCTTCGGCGTCCTTGGCCGACTGCCCGGCGATCTTCTCGGTCTGGCCGGCGTTGTCGGCGTTCTGCTTCACGTTTGAAGCCATTTCCTCCATCGACGAAGAAGCTTCTTCGGCCGAAGAGGCCTGCTCGGTCGCGCCTTGCGACAATTGCTCGGCACTGGCGGAGAGTTCCTGGCTGCCGGCAGAGACGTTCTGGGCAGCGGTGAGTGCTTCGGTCACCACCTGACGGAGCTTCTCGACCATGGCATTCAGCGAGCGGACGAGGTCGCCGATTTCATCATTGCTGGTGACTGCGATCGTTTGGCTGAGATCGCCACCGGCCACGGCGCCGGCAAGGTTGACCGCGCGCAAGACGGCACGGCTGATGCTGAGGGCCATCCAGATTGCCGAGCCGGCGCCGATCAGGAGCGAGAGCGCGAGCACGCCGATCAACAGCACCTTCGCACGATAGGCGTCCTGCGCCGACTCGGCTGACTGCTCCGCCATCTGCTTCTTCACGAGCGTGATATAATCGCTGGATGTCGCGATGGCGTCGGCGGCATTCACCTTGCCTTCGGCAGCCGCGAGCGCGCTCGCCCGAATGTTTCCGCCTTCCTTCACGATATCGGACACACGGGAAACGATGCCCGAAAGGCGCTCGGTCTGGGCTACGGCGCCCGTCGGCGGCAGGCCGGCCGCGGCAATCGCCGCAGCGCCCTGTCTGGCAGAAGCCTTGAGCGCCTCCTCCTGTTCGCCGATCGCCTTCATCGTCGCGTTCAGTTCCTCCATGCTCGAGGCTGAAAAAGACAATGCGACCTGGCGCTGGAGACGGACGCCTTCAAGCCTGATGGCATGGGCGGCCAGAATGGCATTGCTCTTCTCGGACGAGGTCGGCATGCGGTTCAGTTCGGCGAGAGCCACGTCGAGCGAGTCGTTCCACTGCTTCGAGATCGGCGCTCCTTCCGCCGTCCAAAGCTGCGCTCCCCGATAATTCGAATTCTTCAACGCGAGGCCGATGATCGCATCCTCGTCGGCATTCATTTTTTCATAGGCGGCGGAAAATTTGTCCAGCAGGCGTTTTCCAACGTCTGAAGCGCTGGCTTTGACGTCGTTGAGAAGGCGATTTGCGTCGGCGCGATACTTCTTGATGTCCTCGGCCAGCTTCAGCATTTCGGCATCGGTGGACGCGAGAATGATGTCGCGCTCGGCTCTCGTCTGGTAAAGGACGTTATTTTGCAGCTCGCCCGACTTGTCGATCCGCGCCGCGCGCTGCACAAGATCGGCAGACGTTTCAACCTGGTCGGCAAGCTTCAGGTAGGCCAGTCCGCCCGTGAACGCCGAAAGTATGATGATCGCCCCAAACGCAGACGCGAGCTTCGCCTTGATGGTGAACCGCATATCGAGCCCCTAGTCCTTTTGGCCCCCCAGGGACCTCATTTCAATTCAGGATGCGTTCCATGTTGGGAACGATGACGAACTCTTCACGCCACTTGGTGATGAAGCGGATGAACTCCGGCTTCCAATGCATGCCGACGCGCGGCGTCTGCTGCACGTCGGTTTGCGAAATCTCAGTGACCTCATAGACCTTGTCGGCGGTGACGCCGACAAGCACCGGCTCGCCGTCGATCTCGATCTCGATGACGACGATGCGCGTATCAGCAGAATCTTCGGTCTGCGGCATGCCGAAGCGGATGCGGAGATCAGCGAGCGGAATGACGTTGCCGCGCACGTTGATCACGCTGGGAACGAAGGACCGCGCACCGGCCACCTTCGTCACCGGAACGGGGTCGATGATCTCGCGCACGAGGCCTGCGTCGAGCGCGAACTTCTCCTCGCCAAGGCCGATCATCACGACCTGCATCGCGTCGGCCCGATGCTCGCCGGCCAAACCATCGTTCATCACGCCGCCTCGCTGATGTGTTTTTCGACCTTCGACTGCGCCAGCACGACGAGCTGCGCGACGTCGAGGATCAGCGCGGCCGTGCCGTCACCCAGAATGGTCGCGCCGGAGAAGATCGTGACGTCCGAATGCAGCTTGGAGAGCGACTTGATCACGGTCTGGTGGTTGCCGATGATCTGGTCGGCGACCAGCCCGACGCGGCTTTCGCCGGTCGAGATGATGATCGTCTTCTGGTGCCGGTCGGGCGATCCCGACGAGGACATGATCTCGCGCAGCCTGAGGAAAGGCACGAGGTTGCCGCGTATATTGAGGAAGTTGCGGCCACGGGAGCGCTCGTCCTCGGCCGTCAGCTCGACGCATTCCTCGACCGCCGACAGCGGAATGATGTAGCGGCCTTCACCGACGCGGATGAGAAGGCCTTCGATGATCGCAAGCGTCAGCGGCAGGCGCAGGGTCACGGTCGTGCCCTGGCCCGGCCTGGTCGTCAGGTCGATCGAGCCGCGCATGTTCTCGATGGTGCGCTTGACCACGTCCATGCCGACGCCGCGGCCGGACAGCGCCGAGATCGTCTGCGCGGTCGAGAAGCCCGGGTGGAACAGGAACTGGTGGATCTCGTGATCGGACAGCGTGGCGCCGACCGCGATCAGCCCCTGCTCCTCCGCCTTGGCTCGGATACGCGCGGTGTTGAGACCGCCGCCATTGTCCTTCACGGTGACCAGCACCTGCGCACCGGAATGGACGGCGGCGAGCTCGATCCGACCCTGCTCGGTCTTGCCGTTGGCGGCGCGCGTTGCGGTGTCCTCGATGCCGTGGTCGATGGCGTTGCGGATCAGGTGCACCAGCGGATCGGCCAGGCACTCGATCATGGTCTTGTCGAGCTCGGTGTCCTCGCCCGTGGTGACGAAATCGACGGGCTTCGACAGATCCCGCGACAGGTCATGGATCAGGCGGCGGAAGCGGCCGAACAGCGAGCCGATCGGCACCATGCGCGCGCCTATCGTGGTGTCGCGCAAGGAGGAGGCGAGGCGCTCGATTTCCTCGGCGATCATCTTGATCGAGAGATCGGAGCCGGAGGCAGCGAGCTGGGTCAGCCGGGCCTGTGCGATGACGAGCTCGCCGACCCGGTCCATCAGTTCGTCGAGACGCTCGGCCTGGACGCGAACGGTGGCAATGTCGCGCTTGCTCTCGGGCTTCGACTCAGGCTTGGATTCAGATTTGGTCTCCGCCTTTGCGACGGGCTGCACGGCGACGGGCGCAGCAACAGCCTCAACCACCGGCGCAGGCGTCTCCACTACCCCGGCCGATTCCTCATCGAGGGGAAGGAACAGCGGCGCCGGCGGCGCTTCGACATGCTCCAGCGGTGCGAGCGTGAGCTTCAGCTCGTCCTGGACGAACATGAAGACGTCGTCGATCGCATCCTTGTCGCAGGCCGCGTGCAGCTTGACGTCCCACTTCAGATAGCAGTCTTCCGGGTCCATCTCATCGAGGAACGGGATGCCGTCGGTGATCGGCACGACGAAGCAGGGGCCGAGCTTGCAGAGATCTTCCAAGAGATCGAGCGGGTTCGAGCCGTTGCGCAGGATGTGGGATTCGAATTCCAGATAGAGATGCCAGCCAGCCTGCTTGCTCTCGGCGGGGGCCAGCGGCGGCGCTTCCGCGATCTCGGCGACCGGCGCGGCGGGCTGGTCGGACAACACGAAGCGTTTGAGGTCGTCGAGAATGCCGTCGCCGATGACGTCGTCGGTCGACTGCGGATCCTCGATCAGCGCGCGGATATAGTCCTTGGCGGCGAGCGCGACCGAGATCAGCTCCTGGGTCGGCTTGATCTCGCCCTTGCGGACGCGGTCAAAGGCGGTCTCGAATTCGTGGGTGAAGGAGGCGACCTTGTCGAAGCCGAACATGGCGCCCGAGCCCTTGATGGTGTGCAGGGCGCGGAAGGCGGAGTCGACCAGTTCGCGGTCGTCGGGACGCAGGCCGAGGTCGAGCAAGGCCCCTTCCAGGACTTCGAACAGCTCGCTGGCTTCCTGACGAAAGACCTCGGTCGGGTCCATGACGTTCATGCGCGCACCAGCTTTGCGACGACGGCCAGCAATTGCTCCGGCTTGAACGGCTTTGTGATCCAGCCGGTGGCGCCGGCGCTTTTGGCTTCCTGCTTTACCGTGTCGTTGGATTCAGTCGTCAGGAACACGATGGGCATGCCGACCGCGCTCGGCAGCTTGCGCAGCGCCCGGATCAGCTCCAGCCCGTTCATGACGGGCATGTTGAGGTCGGTGATCACAAGATCGAGCTTGCCGGCCTGCGCCTTGGCAAGCCCCTGCGCGCCGTCACCGGCCTCGATCACGCTGTGACCGGCCGGCTCGAGCACGACCTTGATCATCTGCCGGATACTTGGGGAGTCGTCGACGGTCAGAATCGTGGCCATTAGGTGCCATCTTTCTTTTGCGGAAAATGCTGATCGATCATCGCGTCGCTCGAGAAGCCAGCGCGGCGAAGGGTATTGCGCAGAGATTGGGAGAATGAGGTGAGCACCACCGGGCGGCCCTGGGCCTCGCCTGTCTTCGCGGTCGACAGCAGCAGCTGGATCGAGGTCACGTCGGCCTTGTCGACGTTGGAGCAGTCGATCTCCAGTCGGTCCTGCCGGCCGAAAGCCTCGCGAATGAGGTCATAGACGCTGCGGATCGCAGCGATGCTGCAATCTGCAGGCAGCCGTAGGGACCACTTCGGCTCAGTCACATCAGACGACATCCGTCCCCCAAATTCCCCGGGATTCGCTGCACGCATGGCGAGAATCCCGCGCGACAACTATTCGCGAAGGAGAGTGTGCAAACCCCTAACGGCTGCCACCGTACAACTACGGGTCACAAACCGAAAAACTTCCCGTTTGCATGCATACGTGCATAGCGCGCTCGAATCGCATGCGCTGCGCGCAACCTTGCGGCTGCTCGCCGCGGCATGGATGTTTGCTCCGCGTTAAATTGCACCCGCTATTCGTTGAGGTCATGCCTCGCTATCCGAACGAGCCCGGCCGCCGATGCTGACCCAAGCGCTTCTGGTTGATGACAGCCGCTCTGTCCTCAATTTCCTGAAACGGCATATCGAAGCGGAAGGCCTGGTCGAGGCCACGACCTTCCTTGACCCCGTCGAGGCGCTGGCCTGCGCGCGCGACCGCGTGTTCGATCTCGTGCTGGTCGACTACGAGATGCCGCATATGGACGGCATCAGCTTCATCCGCACCTTCCGCACCCTGCCGGGCTGCGCCGACATCCCGATTGCGATGATCACCTCGCGACAGACCGATGACATCAAGATGGAAGCGCTGCAGGCTGGTGCAACCGATTTCCTGCCCAAGCAGCCGCAAAGCGTCGAGATGACGGTGCGCCTGCGGAATTTGATTCAGCTTGGTGCAGCCGTGCGCAAGCTCAACGATCGCGCCGCGCATCTGGCCAGCGAAGTCGCGGCCGCAACACGCAAGCTTGGCGAGCGCGAGGAGGAGATCATCCTGCGGCTCGCGCTCGCGGTCGAATATCGCGACAACGACACCGGCGAGCACACGCTGCGGGTCGCCCGGTACAGCCGGGTCATCGCCGAACAATTGGGCCTGCCGCCCCGGCTCTGCCGCGACATCTATCTTGCCGCGCCCTTGCATGACGTCGGCAAGGTCGGCATTCCCGACCATATTCTCCTCAAGCCCGGCCGGCTGACCAACGAGGAGATGACCGTGATCCGCACCCACGCGACGATCGGCGAGAAGATTTTGGCCGACTCCAACTGCGAGCTGATCCAGCTCGGTGCGCAGATTGCCGCAGGCCATCATGAGCGCTGGGACGGCGCTGGCTATCCGAACGGGCTCAAGGCGGACGAGATCCCGGTCGCCGCCCGCGTGGTCGCGGTTGCCGACGTCTTCGACGCGCTGACGACGCGGCGACCATATAAAGAGCCGATGCCGCTCGAGGTCGCCCTCGACTATCTGGTCGAAAACCAGGGACGGCAGTTCGACCCGGCCTGCGTCGAGGCCTTTCTGTCGCGCTGGGAGGAGGTCGTGGAAATTGCCGCCGGGCAGCCTGCGACGCCGTCGCAGAGATCCGAGGCCGTCCTCTCACCCTTTATACAAGGCGCGATACAAGGCGAGACCGGAAGCCGTCCGAACCAGGACCACACGCCCGAGGCCGCCGCGGCGGTGTGACATCGCGCATCGTGTAACGGTTTGCCAAAGCTCCGTTTTCTGCCATCACGGGTTTGAACCTCTTCCTGCTAGAGTGGACCAATAACAAGAGTGATTCTGATCACACTTGCCTGTGCCATCCGCTGCTAAGCTTCTGGCCAGGGCGGGGATCAATTGCATATCGTTCGAATTGGATGGGAAAGCCCATGAGAAGCCTGATCGGCACCATTGTCGGCGTGTTTTGTTTCGCCGCCCCCGCCATCGCGGAAACGCCGGCCGCGATCGTCGAGGACGTGCAAGGCAAAGTCGACGGCGTCGAGTTCATGGACTATGTGGCGCCCGGCAAGATCATCAAGCTCGGACCCAAGGCAGGCATCACGCTCAGCTATCTCAAATCCTGCCTGCGCGAGACCATCAGTGAAGGCGTCGTCCTGGTCGGCGCCGAGCAGAGCACGGTCCAACTCGGCAATGTGCAGCGGGTCAAGGTGCCCTGCGACGCCAGCGCGGCGCAGCTCTCCGAACGCGAGGCGAACCAGAGTGCAGCGACCACGTTCCGCACCATGCGATCCGACGGCAAGGCAGCGCCGACCAAGTTGCCGACGATCTACGGCACAGCGCCGCTGATCCAGGCCAAGAGCGGCAGCACGCTGGTGATCGAACGCACCGACGGCAAGGAGCCCACGATCAGCGTTCCGCTCAAAAACGAGATCATGGTCGGCGGCAAGTTCTATGACTTGACCAAAACCGGGAAGTCACTGACCCCGGGCGGAACCTATCTCGCAACGCTCGGCACCAAACACTACGCCTTCCAGGTCGACGCGAGCGCAACCTCGTCGCCGACGCCGATCGTCGGCCGTCTGCTGCGGTTCGAATAGCCGACCCGCGATGCGGCGGATCGGCAGGCGGGACATTGTTGCAGCGATCCTGATTGCGCTCCTTGCGGGCGCGCTCTTCACGTCCCCCCCGCTCCAGACGCTCCAGGGACTCTCCCTCGACATCCTCACGGCCATGCGCTGGAAGCTGATCGGCGACCGCCGCGATGCCGCGTCCTCTCCGGTCGTCGTGGTAGCCATTGATGGGGAGACCTACGACACCCCGCCGTTCAAGGGGTCGCCGACGCAGACCTGGACGCGCGAGATCGGCCGGGTGCTCGGCAGCATCACGGAGGGCGGCGCCAAGGTCATTGGCTTCGACGTGATCTTTCCAAGCTCGATCGAGCAATCGGAGATTCCGTTTGGCGACGCGTCGCTCGGCGCCCGCATGAAGGGCTTCGACCGGGATTATCTGATTGCCCTGCGGCAGATGTCCGACAGCGGCAAGCTGGTGCTCGGCGAAGTCCAGAGCAAGGACCATCCGGACAGACCCTACCGCGCGCAACAACTGGCGGTGAAGAACAACATCCGCGCCCTCAACGTGTATACGGACATCGACGACGTAATCCGGCGGATGCCGCTGAGCTTCTCGATCGAGGGCAAACCGGTCCCTGCGATGGCTGCCGAGCTGGCCGCACGCGCGCTTGGCGCACAGCCCGAAACAGCGTCGTCCGGCGCAACGGAGCTGTCCGGCTATGCTATCCCGAGCGCGGTGCCGAACACGCTCACGCTCAACTTCCGCGGCGTAGGGCGCGACGTTCCGACATATTCATTTGCCGACCTGCGCGCCTGCGTCGACAAAGGCGACCGCGATTTCTTCCGCCGCGCATTCGACGGCAAGGTCGTTCTGCTCGGCACCATCCTCAATTTCGAGGACCGCAAGCTTACCTCGGTGCGGCTGTCCGGCGGATATGACGGGACGCCGGGCGCACGATGTGCCCTTCCCGCCCCGGCACAAGCGGCGCTGCAAGCGCGCAGCGACATCGCCGGCGTCCTCGTGCATGCCACGGCGGTCCGAAATCTGATGGAACGCGATGCCGTGATCGAGCTCGGCTTTCCCCTGCGAACCATTCTGACGATCGTGTTCGCGGCGCTCGCCGCACTGGCGGCGTGCCTGCTGGCGCCCACGGGAGCCGCCGTCGCCTGGCTCGCGCTTGTCGTCGTCTATGCAGGTCTCGCCCTTGCCCTGTTCGAACGTGCAGTCGCGTTGCCCCTGACCGAACCTGCGCTGGCAGGCCTTGCCGCACTCGCGATGATGATCGGCTTCCGCTTCATCATCGCTGATCGCGAGGAACGTTTTCTGCGCAAGAGCTTTGCGTTCTATCTCGCGCCCGAGGTGATCAACAGCATGGTCACCTCCGGCAAGATGCCCGTCCTCGGCGGCGAGATGCGCAACATCACCATGTTCTTCTCGGACCTCAGCGGTTTCTCGTCGATTGCCGAGAGGATGACACCGAGCGAGCTGGTCGCCTTGATGAACGAATATCTGTCCGCGATGACCGACATCATCGAAAGCCATGGTGGCTATGTCGACAAATATATCGGCGATTCCATCGTCGCCATGTTCGGCGCCCCGGCCGATGATCCCGATCATGCACGGAACGCAGTCGCTGCCGCGCTTCAATGCCGCGACAAGCTGGAGGAGCTCAACCAAAGCCATCCCGCGTTCCGGGATCGCGGCCTAGCCCATCGCATCGGGCTGAACAGCGGCGAGGCCGTGGTCGGCAATATCGGCTCGCGCCGGCGCTTCAACTACACCGTGATGAGCGACACCGTGAACCTCGCTTCGCGGCTCGAAGGCGCCAACAAATATTTCGGCACGACGATCATGGCCTCGGAAATGACCATGAGCCAAAGCCGCGGCGCTTATATATGGCGCGAGCTGGACACGGTCAGGGTGCAGGGACGCGACAAGCCGATCCGGGTGTACGAGCCGCTGGCCGACGTGAACCAGGAGACGCAAGAGCAAGGCCTGCGCGCGGCGACCTACGCCAGGGGACTTGCATGCTGGCGCGCGCGCGACTTCGCGCAAGCCGCCGATGTATTCGAAAGCGCGGCCGTCGACGATCCGCCGTGCAGATACTTTGCAAAGCGTGCCCGGGCATTGGCGGCGAATCCGCCACCAGCGGACTGGACGCCAGTGAATACGCTGGAAGGGAAGTAGCAGCCGCCTAAAACGGCAGCCCCACATAATTCTCCGCAAGCAGGCGCTGCGCGGCCTCTGACGAAAACAGATAGTCCAGCTCCGTCTGCTGAAGCCGGTCCTCATAGTCGGAACGGTCCGGGAAGCGGTGCAGCAGCATCGTCATCCACCACGAAAAGCGCTGTGCCTTCCAGATCCGCGCCAGTGCCTTGGCCGAATAGCCTTTGAGCCCGGAATCGTCGCCATGCTGATAATGCGCGAGCATCGCGTGGTAGATATAATAGATGTCGGAGGCGGCGCTGTTCAGCCCGCGCGCGCCCGTGGGCGGCACGATGTGTGCGGCGTCGCCAGCGAGGAACAGGCGGCCATAGCTCATCGGCTCGGCGACGAAGCTGCGCAAGGGCGCGATGCTTTTCTCGATCGAGGGCCCCGTGATCAGCCGCGTGGCGACTTCGTCCGGTAGACGGCGCTTCAGCTCGGCCCAGAACGCATCGTCGGACCAGCCCTCGACCTTGTCGGTGAGCGGCACCTGGACGTAGTAGCGGCTCAACACCTGTGAGCGCAGCGAACAGAGCGCAAAGCCGCGCTCGTGCTTCACATAGATCAGCTCCGGCGACACCGGCTTGGTCCGCGACAGCACCCCTAACCAGCCGAACGGATAGACCTTCTCATATTCGCGCAGGACGTCGTTCGGGATCGACTTGCGGCTGACGCCGTGAAAGCCGTCGGCACCGACGATGTAGTCGCAATCGACGCGGATCACCTGCCCGTTCGATCGATAGGTCACGTAAGGCCGCTCCGACGTCAGATCGTGCGGCGTCACGTCCTCGGCATTGTGCACGACCCTGCCACTGAGCCGGTCGCGCGCCTCGTAGAGGTCGCGCGTCAGCTCGGTCTGGCCGTAGACCAGTACCGAATTTCCGCCGGAATGCTTGTACAGGTCGATGTGCGAGAGCACGCCGTCATGGGCGATCTCGAATCCCCCGTGGATCTCGCCTTCGCGGTCCATTCGCTCGCCGCACTGCGCCTCGCGCATCAATTTGGCAAAGCCGTGCTCGAGTACCCCGGCACGGATGCGGGCCAGCACGTGGTCGCGGCTGTATTTCTCCAGCACGACGGTGTCGATGCCCTTCAGGTGCAGGAGCTGGGACAGCAGCAGCCCTGACGGCCCGCCGCCGATGATGCAGACCTGAACTTTCATTTTTGCGTCCTCCCGTCCACGCTTTTTTTTTGCAGATTCCGTAGTCCGGACCGATGGAGGGTTTCGCCATTGTCTTGTACAATTCGAACATGAGAACAGCAGCCCCCGCCCCGGCCATCCGGGTCTACAATCTGTTCGGCGAGTCCGGCGATTTGCCCGACGTGGTCCACTGCGAGACGATTGCGTCCCGCTCGGTGCTGCACGACTGGACGCTGGCCGTGCACCGGCACGCCCGGCTGCACCAGGTGCTGCTGATCGAACGCGGCGGCGGCGAGGCGACGCTCGATGGCCGCGTGGTACCGCTGAAGCCGATGCAGATCGTCAACGTGCCGATCGGCCACGTCCATGGCTTCCGCTTCGTGCCCGACACCCAGGGCTGGGTGCTGACCATCGCCGCGGAAATTCTGGACGAAGCGCTGCTGGCCGCCGAGGGCCTGCGCAGCGCGCTGTCGCAATCGGCCGTGGTGCGCGGCACGCCGCAGATCCGCGCCACCATGAAGCAGATCTTTGCCGAGCACGCCGCACGCCATTTCGGCCGCGCACATGTGCTGCGGGCATTGTCGGCGGCCATGATCGGACTAGTGGCGCGTGCGCTCACAAGCGAGAGCGGCAGCAATGGCATTGCAGAATCCGGCCTGTTCCGTCGCTTCGAGGCCTTGCTGGAGCAGCATCATCTGGAACGCTGGAGCGTGGTCGACTACGCCAAGGCGCTATCGATCACGCCCACCCATCTCAACCGCGTGACGCGCGCAGCGACCGGCGATACCGCCTCGCATCTGATCCTCAATCGATTGATCCGCGAGGCGCGGCGCAACCTCGTCTACACCAACCTGCCGATCTCGACGATCGCCTATGCGCTCGGCTTCGAGGACCCCGCTTATTTCAGCCGGGTCTACGCTGCTGCGACAGGCCTGTCACCGCGCGACTTCCGCGCGCAGCTCCATGGCGACGAATAGCAAGCCTGGTCCAATTCAGGAGCCGAACCTCCGGCGATAGTCCTGCGGCGCGGTGGCCAGCACGCGCAAAAAGCTGCGGCGCATCGTCTCCTCCGACCCGAAGCCGCAGCGCTGGGATATCCGCTTCACCGGCTGACGCGTCTCCGACAGCATCCGCCGGGCAGTTTCTACCCTCAATCGCTCGATGGCGCGCAGCGGTGTCAGGCCGGTGGCTCTGGCATAATGCCGGCTGAAGCTGCGTTCGCTCATGCCGGCCTGACGCGCCAGTCTTGGCAGCGACAGATCGCTGGCGAGATGCGTGTTGATCCAGTCGTGCAGTGCGCCGAATTCGTCTTCGGCCGATTGCAGCGACAGCGCCTCGCTGAACTGCGCCTGCCCGCCCGGCCGCTTGAGGAAGACGACGAGATAGCGCGCCACGGCGAGGGCCGTGGTGCGGCCCAAATCCTCCTCCACCAGCGCCAGCGCGAGGTCGATGCCGGCCGTCACCCCTGCCGACGTCCAGATTGTACCATCGCGTATGAAGATCGGATCGGACTCGACGCGTATGGCGGGGAAGCGTCGCGCGAGCTCGGCGCAGTATGACCAATGCGTCACCGCGCGCCGCCCGTCGAGCGCGCCGGATGCACTGAGCAAAAATGCACCGGTGCAGACCGACGCTACGCGCCGCGCCTTCTTCACGCGCTGCCGCAGCCAATCCAGCAGCGCCGGATCGGAGGCGGCAAGGTCGACACCCGGGCCACCCGCGACCACCAGCGTATCCAGCACACTTGTGCCGCGCGGAAGCGGCTCTGTTGCAATCTCCAGTCCCGACGACGCCGCTACCCGCACACGATCTTTCGCCACCACCCGAAGGGTATAGGGCGGCGTTCCGCCGGCCTCCACGACCTGCTCGTTGGTGGTCGCGAACACCTGGAGCGGCCCGGTGACGTCGAGCAACTGCACCGCCGGGTAGGCCAGCACTTCAATCACGCGAGCGGCGTTACCCCGACCAGAAAGGCGTGCATCGCGAGACATGGAACTTGGCGGGAAACGAGGGGACTTTGGCATCTCAGCCACAGCGTGCCCCGTTAGGTTGCGGCTGTCCAGCTTCGAATTGAGAGCAACCCATGATCCCGCATGAGACGCACCTGCAAATCGGATCCCTGCTGTTCGACGGCCTCGATCAGATCGACCTGACCGGTCCCTTCGAGGTGCTGTCGCGCATTCCGAGTGCGACCTATCGCGTCTACGCCAAAACGACCGCCCCCGTTCGCGACGTCAGGGGCTTGCACCTGACG
Source organism: Bradyrhizobium sp. LTSP849 (assembly GCF_000938255.1). Classification (GTDB taxonomy): domain Bacteria; phylum Pseudomonadota; class Alphaproteobacteria; order Rhizobiales; family Xanthobacteraceae; genus Bradyrhizobium. The sequence continues at coordinate 78,865 of NZ_JYMR01000055.1, forward strand.
CCGGATGCGACGTTTACCGACGCACCCCGGCTCGATGTGCTTCATGTGCCGGGCGGCTTCGGCCAGGAAGGCGTGATGGAGGACGACGAGGTTCTCGCCTGGATCCAGCGGCAGGCTGCGGGTGCGCGCAGCGTATTTTCAGTTTGCACCGGCGCTCTGCTGCTCGGCGCGGCGGGACTGCTCAGGGGACGGCGGGCGACGACCCATTGGGCTTCATTTCACCTGCTGCCATTGTTCGGTGCCATTCCCGTCAACGAACGGGTTGTGATCGACGGCAACTGGATCTTTGCCGCCGGCGTCACCGCCGGCATCGACGGGGCCCTGCGGCTCGCGGCCGAACTCCGCGGCGACGACGTCGCGCGCGCGATCCAGCTCTACATGCAGTATGCGCCGGAGCCGCCGTTCGACAGCGGCACGCCGGAGCGTGCGCCGGTCGCCATCCTCGACCAGGCGAAACTTGCTGTGGCCGACATCACGGCGCAACGAGAGGCGACCGCCCGACGGGTTGCCGCAAGGCTCGGGATCGCCCCATCCAATGGCTAATTCACAAAACCTCACATTCAATCAATCAAAGGAGAGACCATGATTACGAAGACCTTCACAAAGACCGCCCCGCCGGAATGGCTTCTCGCGATGTGGAAGGAGATCGACGACAAGACGTTCGGCAAGGGGTTCGACTGTTTCGCAGAAGATGCGATCTGCAATCTCGGTGTCGCCGACTGGCACGGCCGCGAAGCAATCCGCAACAATTTGCGGCAGTTCATCGACCGCGGCTTCACCGCGCTCCACGACGTCGTCGAGTTCTGGGACAGCCCTGAGCTCAAGATCTTCCACGGCAAGGTCGCTATGCGCTTCGACGATCCCAACATCGCAGCCGTGCGACCGACCATGGCCCATTTCTTCTATATGGACGAAAGGGATCCCACCAAGGTCAAGCACTGGATCGGCGCCGTGGGGCCGACCGGCTTCTAGCTTGCAGATCATGACAACAGAAGCGGCCCCATCTTCGGACGGGACCGCTTCATTTTGGGCGGGATCAATCAGACGTCGAAGAACACCGTCTCGTCGGGCCCCTGCAAATTGACCATGAAGGAATACACGATCTTGCCGGCCCGCTCGCTGCGGGCAGCGATCAGTGTCTTGCGACGGACCGGCGGCTCCACGAGATTGAGCACGGGATCGGCGGCATTCGCGGCCTCTTCATCCGAGAAATAGAGCCGCGTGTTGAGGCCGATATTGATGCCGCGCGCGACGATCCAGATGTTGACGTACGGCGCGCATTTCCGGCCCGCTCTGTCGATGATCGCGCCCGGCTTGATGGTCTCGAACGTCACCAGTCCGCTCTCGAAATCGGAGCCGGCGCGGCCCCAACCGCGGAAATCTTCGTCCAGTGCGCTGGCCGAACGATCGGCCGGATGGTTGTAGTGGCCGGCCGCGTTGGCCTGCCAGATCTCCAGCAGCACGTCGCGCAGCACCGTGCCGCTGCCGTCGATCACCTTGCCTTCCAGCGTGATGTGTTCTCCAAGCGTGTTCGGCGTCACCAGCACGTTGGAAAAATTCTTGTCAAAGATGTCGAAGCCGGCCATGGCCGGGATCAGGCCGATATGGACGTAGGGCCCGGCAGTCTGCGAGGCGGTTTCCTTGAGATAGTTGAACGGCTGCGGCATTGGCTCAGTTCCCCTCGGTGCGATTTTCGAAATAGGTGGAGCGCTGGCCGCGCAACACGATGTCGAAGCGGTAGGCGAGAGAGTCGAACGGCGTCGAGGCATTGAGGTCGAGCGGCGCCACGAGGCGGTCGAGGGCATCCTTGTCCGGGATCGTCGTCAGGATCGGGCAGACCGGGATCAGCGGATCGCCCTCGAAATACATCTGCGTGATCAGCCGCTGCGCAAAGCCAGAGCCGAACACCGAGAAGTGGATGTGGGCGGGACGCCAGCTGTTGACGAAGTTGCGCCAGGGATAGGGCCCGGGCTTTACGGTGCGGAAATAATAGTAGCCGGTATCGTCCGTCAGCGCGCGGCCGCAGCCGCCGAAATTCGGATCGATCGGCGCGAGATACGTATCCTTCCTGTGCCGGTAGCGGCCGCCGGCGTTGGCCTGCCAGAACTCGACCAGCGTGTTCGGCACGCCGCGCCCGGTTTCGTCCAGCACACGGCCGTGGACGATGATGCGCTCGCCGACGGGGTCGCCGTCCTTGGCGTAGTTGCGGATCAAATCGTTGTCGAGCGGCCCGAGATCGTTGTGGCCAAACACCGGCCCAGTGATCTCCGAGACCGAGTTCTCGATCGACAGCAGCGCCTGGCGCGGCGATCGCAGCACCGAGGATTTATAGCCGGGCGCATGCGCCGGCGGGTGGATGGAATGGTCGCGCTGGAAGAAGCCGCCGTCGCGCGGCGTGAACGGCTCGGGGCGGTTGAGGCGGGGATCCCTTAAGGCTGGCGCCTGGGCATTCATCGGAATTGTCTCTCCCTGTGGCGTCCCGGGGTCCGGGCGCGCGGCTTATCGGGAGAGCATGGGCCGGTCTATTCCCCGGATAAATAGATCGATTATAATGAATCCCATGAACAAAATCGATCATTTGGCGCTCGACGGCCGCGCGCTCGAATTGTTCCTGACCGTGCTGGAGGAAGGCTCGGTGACGGCGGCCGCGACACGTCTCGGCCTGACGCAATCGGCCGTCAGCCACGCCCTGAACAAGCTGCGGCGGATCGCCGGCGATCCGCTGTTCGCAAAATCCGGCCGCGGCATTGTCGCGACCGCCCATGCCCAGGCACTGGCCGCGAAAGCGCGTGCGCTGATCGACGAGATGCGGAGCTTTGCCGGCGGGGTCACGTTCGAGCCCGCGCTTGCGCAACTTTCGCTGACAGTTGCCGCGAACGACTTGCAGCGCGACCTGCTGCTGCCGCGTTTCTTCGATCATGTTGCAGCTCAAGTGAAGAGCCTGAACCTGCGCGTGATCCCATCGCAATCGCCCTCGCCTGCGATGCTGCGCGAGAACCGCTGCGACCTCCTGATCACGCCGCTGCCGCCGTCCGGCGTCGACATCATGCAGAAGCGCCTGCTGCGGGATCATTACGTCTGCTATTACGACGCCAAGGCGCGCACTGCTCCGGCCGGCCGCAGCGCCTATCTCGCGGCGTGCCACATTACCGTAGTCTATACCGACAACGAGCGGCTCGACTTCGATCGCCAGCTTGCGGCCAACGGCTTCCACCGGGACATCGCCATCTCCGTGCCGAGCTTCTCCGGCGTGCCGCCCTTCCTGCGTGGCTCGCAGATGCTGGCGAGCATGCCGAGCCTGCTCGCCTCCGGCGTCATGCGCGGATTTGCACATGCGCAGATTCCGCTGGCCTCGCGCACCAGGACGCTCGCGGAGCTGCCGATGTTCATGGTCTGGCACCAGCGTTATCAGAAGGACCTGGCGCATCGCTGGATCAGAAGTCAGCTCGAGGCCGTGGCGGCGACCGCCGCGGGGGGATGACCAAGATTCCGAACTGGTTGCGTCCGATCGGCCACACCCGAAGCCCGGAAATGATGATCAAACGCGATGGCTGACCGAGCTCAACCGAATGGTTGATGCGAGGCCCGCGATTTCGCGCCAAGGTTCCGCTCATCAGGCTGTTCGACGCGATGTAGAGGCACGAAGTCGCGAGATCACACGATCCTCGAACCGCATCTGCGAGCGGGCTCTGATCACAAGATCGATGGAACGCCAGGACGGGCGTTCGGAGAATTTTCATGCGGCCAAGCGTGTGCCTTCTGACCGCCTACGACTCCGTTCAACAGCCGCTCGCCGCCCTCACCGTTCCCCGCATGCAAGCATTCGCCGAGGCGCATGGCTATCAAATGCGCATCATTCATGGAGACAATTGGAAACGTCCGCGCGGATGGCTGAAGATCGAAGTGATCCGGGCCGCGCTTGAAGACAATTTCGACTTCGTGCTCTGGATGGACGTCGACGCCATCGTGCTTCGCAACGATGTCGACGTCAGGACGGCGGCGGTCGACGACGCTCATCTGCATATGGCCTGGCACGGTCCGGATACATCCGAGATCCTGGCCGCGGATTTCGTTCCGCACTTCAATTCGGGCGTCATGCTGATCCGTGTGCACGACTGGTCACGCGAATTTTTCAGGCGGGTCTGGGAGATCGACGAATTCCCGCATCCCTGGTTCGACCAAGCCACCATGCTCCACCTTCTCGGTTACGATGCATGTGTGGGGCTTGGACCGGACCGTCCCGACGAGCCGAACCGATCCGGTGTCGCGCGTCTCGACACCGCCTGGAATTCGATTCCCGGCCTCGCCACCGTGCCCGACCCGATCGTTCACCACTATGCCGGGATCAGCAATCCATCGACACGGCTCAAGATCGTCGAGGCGGATATCACGACCGCGCCGTTACGCGAACGGCAGGACGCTCATTTGCGCCAGGCGTTCGCCCGCCAGTTCAGCCTGTGGCGGGAAGACGCCGCGATGCGCGACTGGGTCACGGCGGAGCGAGATTCGGCCCTGGCCGAGCTCCAGTCCGTTGCGGCCGAGCGGCACGGATTTCTGGCGGAGAGGGACGACGCGCGGGCGCAACTGGCGGCGGTCCGAAGCTCTACCTCCTGGCGGCTGACCGCACCGTTGCGCAGGGCGAAGGAATGGCTTCCCCGCCGCTGAGGCGGCCGCCGACTCGGCGCCGCCGCCGAGGGCCTGGCGTTACCCAGCCCCTCGCCAAACCCACTGGTTGCGCGCGGGCGGCCACGCTAGAATTGCCCCATGACAGTGACCGATATTGCGAGCCGGACGTACAATCACAGCTGGCGGCTGGACCCCATCATCCGCAGCCTGCTTGATACCGACTTCTATAAACTATTGATGTTGCAAATGATTCGGGAATCGTACCCGACTCAGCAGGTGACCTTCTCGGTCATCAACCGCTCGCGCCATGTCCGGCTTGCCGAGATCATCGACGAGGGCGAGCTGCGCGCCCAGCTCGACCATGCCCGCACCATCCGCTTCACCAAGAAGGAGCTGATCTGGCTTGCCGGCAACACGTTCTACGGCAAGACCCACATGTTCTCGGCGGACTTCATCCGCTGGCTCGCCGAATTCCGACTGCCCGAATACGAATTGCGCAAGGTCGAAGGCCAATACGAGCTGCATTTCCACGGGCCGTGGACCCACACCACGATGTGGGAGATTCCGGCACTCGCCATCCTCAACGAATTGCGCTCGCGTTCGGCGATGAAGGGCCGCGGCCGCTTCGAGCTCGATGTGCTGTTTGCCCGTGCCAAGGCCAAGCTGTGGACCAAGGTGGAGCGGCTGCGCAAGCTCGAGAATTTGCGGCTGTCCGACTTCGGCACGCGCCGCCGCCACGGCTTCCTCTGGCAGCGCTGGTGCGTGGAGGCGGTGAAGGAAGGCTTGGGTCCGTCCTTCATCGGCACCTCCAACGTGCTGCTCGCGATGGACAACGATCTCGAAGCGATCGGCACCAACGCGCATGAGCTGCCGATGGTCGCGGCCGCGCTCGCCAAGGACGACGAGGAATTGCGCTGGGCGCCCTATCGCATCCTCGACCAGTGGCGCCAGACCTATGGCGGCAATTTGCTGATCGCGCTGCCGGACGCGTTCGGCACAAAAGTTTTCCTGCGCGATGCACCGGAATGGGTCGCCGACTGGACCGGCTTCCGCCCCGACAGCGCGCCGCCGATCCAGGCCGGCGAAGAAATCATCAAATGGTGGGAATCGAAGGGTCGCAACCCCCGGGACAAGCTGCTCGTCTTCTCCGACGCGATGGATGTCGGCTCGATCGAGGAGACCTATCACCATTTTGGCGGCCGGGTACGGCTGTCCTTCGGCTGGGGCACCAACCTCACCAACGATTTCGTCGGCTGCCCGCCGGATGCCTCGATCAATCTCGATCCGATCTCGATCGTGTGCAAGGTGTCGTCGGTCGACGGACATCCGGCCGTCAAGCTCTCTGACAATCCGGAGAAGGCAACCGGTCTGCCCTCGGAGATCGAGCGTTACCTGCGTGTGTTCGGCGACGCCGGCCGCGTACGCACGCCGGTGCTGGTCTAGCGCCAACCCGAAATTCTCTCGATCGAGTAAACCGCACGCGACGAATTCGAGGCATCAATGCGCCAGTTCCGGTTTGGCGGCATTTGCAACGATCTGCGAGCATACGCTTCACAGCGCCTTCACCCTGCGACGCAGTCTCCCGGCATTTTCAAGTCGAGTTAAGCACCCTTCGCACGCAATCCGCGTTATGAGCGGACGCTCCGCTGGGGTCGTTGAGCGATTTGGGGAACGCAGGTGTTTCGCAGAACAGCGCCGTCGACGAAGGGACGCAACTTCCTTCATGTCATCAAGCTCGTCTCGCCGTTCATCGCAGTCGTCGTGCTGCAGGCGGCGATCGCCGGATTCAGCCTCGAGGTGATGTCCTCGGTCCGCGCCTATGTTGCGGGCGAAGCGATGTGGTCGCGGTCGCAGAAGAACGCCGTCTACTTCCTCAACCTCTATCTGCGTTCAGGCGAGGCGGGCCAGTTCGCGCAATACCAGACCTCGCTCGCTGTCCCCATCGGCGACGAGTTCGCGCGTTGGGCGCTCGAACGCGAACCGGTCGACGCCGAAGCCGCCCGGATCGGCTTCCTGCAAGGCGCCAACCATCCCGACGATGTGCCCGGCTTGATCTGGTTGTTCCGTTATTTCAGCCGGGTCAGCTTCCTCCAGGAGGCGATCCGGGAGTGGGCCGCTACCGATCCCATGTTGCTGGAGCTGAACGTCTTCGGCGAGGTCATCCGTTCCGAGCTGAAGAATGGTCCCATTGCGGACAGCGACCGCCTGAACTTTCTGTCGTCGCGGCTGTCCGACCTGAACAGCCAGTTCACGGGACACGCCAATCGGTTCTCGACGGTGCTGGGCGAAGGTTCCCGCGCCATCAAGCTGATGCTGACCGGCGTGAACATTGCGACCGCGGCGACGCTGATCCTGCTCCTGATCTGGCACACGCGCCGACTGGTGCTGCAACGCCAGGCGTTCGAGGATGCATTGCATGCCGAGAAGGAGCGTCTCGCCTTTCAGGCCTCGCATGACTGGCTGACCGGTCTCGCCAACCGGCGCGCCTTCGAAGCGCGCCTGCAAAGCGAGCTTGATGGCGCCGGCAAAGGTCCGCTCAGCCTGATCCTGCTCGACCTCGACCAATTCAAGAGTGTCAACGACAGCTGCGGCCATCTCGCGGGCGACCGCCTGCTCTGTCAGATCTCGCGCCTTTTGCAGCAGAATCGGCGGCCGCACGACCTGGTCGCCCGGCTTGGCGGCGATGAATTTGGCCTAATCCTGCCGCAATGCGCGCCCTACGACGCCCTCGATATTGCCGAACGGCTGCGCCGCTCGCTCGAGCTGTTCAACTTCGCCTGGGACGATTGCTGCTTTGCTATCACCGCCAGCATCGGCGTTACCTGCATCGCCGACGGCAACGCCACGCTCGAGGAAGCGATGCGGCGCGCGGATGCCGCCTGCTATCGCGCCAAAGAGAAAGGGCGCAACCGGGTTCAGGTCGACAACGGGAGACCGGACGTCGTCGTCGTCCCGTCGCGACAACGCGAGATCATCGCGGCGCGCGGCTGATCACCGTCAGCGTCGACGCAGCCCTCGTCCGGTCACGATGCGTCGGACCGCCGCTCCTGCGCATAACGCACCAGCGCCGCGAAGCGATAGATGCCGTGCACGAACTTGCCGTAGGGCATAGTGATGAACAGCGCGAACACTGCGCCGAGATGCAATGCCAGCAGCGGCCCCATGGCGGCAGTCTCACGCAGGACCAGAAGCGCGAGGCCGGTAAAGCCGGTCAGGAACAGCATGGCGATGAAGCCCACATCCATGCCGTAGCGCTGCTCGTCGAGCAGCTCAGGAGCGCGTCGTGATTTCGCGATGAACAGTCCGACGGGTCCCACGATGAGGCCAATGCCACCGAGCGTGCCGAGCACGACGGGCAGATCCCACCAGGGATACGGCGCCTCGCGTCCCCAGAGATAATGATAAAGCGTGGCCACCGACGTTGCGGCAAAACACAGCAGGAAGCCGTAGAAGGTTAGGTGATGATAGAGCTTGCGCCGGTCGGTAGGCCGCTCGTCCTCATTGTTGCAGCCGACCCCGCCGCCATGGAGATAGCGCAGCTCGCCGGCATCGCGGATCGCCTGGAAGATCGAACCTCCATCTGCGCGGCCGCCGATCGGTGTGCCGATGTCGCGCCAGAAGGCGCGCACGCTCATCACCAGCGCGAGGATCGCATAGAGGAAGGCTGCTCCGAACAGCGCGGCCATCGCGTTATGCGGCATCAGTTTGTAGAACGCGCCGGGGCCAGTGTGCACGCCGAACAGTACGCTATGGTCGTTCACGGCGGAGAAGCCGAAGATGAAGGCGGCCATGCTGAGCGCGGCGACGATGCTGATGACGAGGCCGTTGCGCGCGAAGGCGCCGGATAGCGCCTGCGGCCACGCATAAGCCGCATAGGATTCGGCCCGCGCTATCGCAAGCGTCTGCGGAACGTTGACGTTGAATTCATGCGGCGGCGAGAACTGACAATCGACGTAGCAGGCGCCACAGGAATGGCAGAGATTGGCGAGATAATTGAGGTCGCCGTCGGAAAAGGCGCGCCGCATCTCCATGGCGGGAAACACCGCGCAGAGACCCTCGCAGTAGCGGCAGGAATTGCAGACCGTCATCAGACGGTCGGCCTCGTCCAGGATTCGCGTTCCGTGCATTCGTTGCTTCCTGCCTTCGTGCCGAGCCGTTTACTTCGTCAACCCCTTGCCCACGAGCCATTTCTGGATCAGGGCGGCGACTTCGGCATTGTTCTTGTCCATCATGATCATGTGCGAATTGCCCTTGATGCCGGCTTGCGGCAGGTCAACGACATCGACGCTGCCGCCCACAGCCTTGATGGCGTCCGCAAAGGCAATGCCCCTGGCGCGGATTGTTGGCCAGCGCGAATCCCTGTCGATATAGTCGCCATAGACGATCAGCGTCGGAATGTTCTTCAAGGCATCGGCCTTGGCGGGATCACCAAGCCCGGCCGGCTCGATCGCAATCAGCGCCTTGACCTTGTCGGGCCGCGCTTGCGCCACCTTGAAACCGAAGCTACCGGCCTGGCTGTGGAACAGGATGATGGAGGGGCCGACGCGGTCGATCTCGGCGATATAGGCGGCGATAATGGCATCGTCGGTCGTGGTCCAGCGCGGCACGTTCTGCTTGACGAAATTCTCGTAGCCCTCATTCGGAAACTGGCTGCCCGGCATCAGCTTGCGCTTGGCCGGATCAGGATCGTAGGAGCCCGCGCCATCGCCGATGCGAAAGCGCTCGAACGGGTTGGCCGTGGTGAGGAATACCGGCTCGCCCTTGAAGATATCGGGGTATTGCGCCCAGCCGGCGCGGCCGCGCTCGACCGCATCCGAATTGTAGACGGCCCAGCCCTGACGCAGGAAATAGTTCAGCCAGCCCTCGCGTCCGTCCGGCGTGGTCTCGTAGGTGACGCCGGTCAGCCCGCCACCGTGCCACAGCAGAAGCGGATAGGCGCCTTTCTCGCTGGCAGGCAGAAAATACTGCACATACATCTGCTCGACCTGATAGGTGCCGTTGGGATCAACCTTCACGGGCACGCCGCCGGGCGTTAAGGTGACCTCTTTCACCGGCTTGCCGGAAATCTCCACCAGCCGCCCGCCGACATGGAACGACCCCATATCGCGCAAGGCGATCGGCTCGGCAGCGCCGGCGTGACCGACGATCAGCAGCGCGGTGATCGAAGCAATGGCAATGCGTAACATGGTTCTTCCCTGTGTCTTTTCTTGATCCTAGTTTTTCGCGTGGCGTGCCGCTTCCTGTCCTGCGATCCGCCCGAACACGCTGCCGATGGTCATGCCCATGCCGGCGGCATAGCCTTTGCCGAGCACGTTGCCCGCCATGATCTCGCCGGCCGCGAACATGTTGGCGGACGGCTTGCCGTCAGCCATCAGCATGCGCGCCTCCTTGGTTACGCGCGTGCCGAGATAGGTGAAGGTGATGCCGGGCCGCACCGGATAGGCCAGATAGGGTGGCGTCTCGATCCGCCGCGCCCAATGGGTCTTCTGAGGCGTGATGCCCTCAGTGCGGCAGTCGTCGAGAATGGTGTGGTCGAAGGTGCCGGGCTGCACTGCTGCGTTGAATTCGGTGATGGTCTTTTCCAGCGCGGCCGGATCGAGCGTCAGCTTGCCGGCAAGCTCGGCAATCGTCTGCCCGGCGATCGGCGGGAACAGCGTCGGCATGAACGAGGTGACGACGGTCGAGTCGAAGATGATGTAGGCGATCTGGTCGGGCTGCGCGGCGACCAGACGACCCCAGATCGCGTAGCGCTTGGGCCAGAGGTCCTCGCCCTCGTCGTAGAAGCGCTGCGAATGCTTGTTGACGACGATGCCGAACACGACCGAGTCATGACGCGTGATGATGCCGCCGTCGAATTTCGGCGCACGGGCGTCGATCGCAACCGCGTGACACTGGGTGGGATCGCCGACCTCCTGCACGCCCTTGGCGAGCAGCATCTTCAGAATCGAGCCGCGGTTATAGGGCGTGCCGCGGATCAGGAAATTGTCGGCGGCCTCGCCCCAATATTGCTTCAGCCATTCGATGTTGGCCTCGAACCCGCCGGCGGCCGCAACCAGCGATGTGGCTCGAATCTCGGTCTCGCCCTTGATCGGCCGCTTGAGGCGGGCGGCGAGGAACATGCCGTCCTCGATCACGAGATCGGTGACCTCGGCGTCATATTCGACGTCGACGCCGAGCCGCGCGGCGGTCAGATACAGCGCGTTCAGCATCGCGCGGCCGCCGCCGAGAAAGAAGGAATTGGTGCGGCCGAGGCTCAGCGTGCCGCCGAGCGATGGCTGCCAGCGCACGCCTTGCTCCACGATCCAGTTCAGGATGTCCTTGGACTCGCGGATCATGTGCCGGGCGAGCACCTCGTCGGTCTGCCCGCCGGTCACGCGCAGCAGATCCTCCCAAAACTCCTCCTCGGTGTAAGGTCCGGTCAGGATTTCGGTGGCGGCGTCATGGGCGCAGCGCATGTTGCGGGTGTGACGGGTGTTGCCGCCGCGATAGAACTTTGGCGCACCTTCGAGCACCAGCACGGACGCGCCGCCGCGCCGCGCCGCGATCGCCGCGCACAGCGCCGCGTTGCCGCCGCCGACCACCAGCACATCGTATTTGCTGCTCATGCCGTCTGCCCGATGCGACGAAGTTAGAGACATTCTGCCCGCCGGCGCCCCTGGTCAATCCAAGGTCATTGCGTACTTTTGTATACAAAGATATACAGGTTTGGCGCAAGCCGCATCTCTGCATGGGCAGGATGCGTTTTGCGTTCCGAGGACACATGGCCAGACGCCCGGTTAGGACAGGCGGATCGATCGACCGCGGCGCCGGGGTTGCGCTCGGCGAAGCCGTGTTCCGCTCGCTTTGCGAGGCGCTCCAGGCCGGCAGCTACCGTGCCGGTGATCGCCTGCGGGAGGAGGAAGTCGCCCAGAGGCTGAAGGTCAGCCGCACGCCGGTTCGAGAGGCCTTCGGCCGGCTCGCGGCGCGCGGTTTCGTCGAGCCCGCCGGCGGCCGCGGTCTGATCGTCCGCAACCTCGATATCTCCGAGGTGCTCGAGCTCTATGCGATGCGCGAGATCATGGAAGGCGCATCGGCTCGCCTTGCCGCCGAGCATGCCTCAACGCCCGAGGTCGACGCGCTCCGGGACATCGAGCAGGCCTTTGTCGAGGCTTCCGAGACTGATGCCGTCAAGATGGCGAGGCTCAACCGCGCCTTCCATGAAGCCATCTGCCGCGCCGCGCGCAATCGCTATCTCGACAACGCGTCGGGCGAATTGCAGGACTGGATCGCCCTGCTCGGCCCCACCACGTTTACGGTGTCGGGCCGCCCCTCGACCAGCCACAGCGAGCACCAGGCCATCATCGACGCCATCGCCGCGCGCGATGGCGACAAGGCCGAGCAGCTTGCGCGCGCACATATCCGCGAGGCGCTGCGCTGCCGGCTAAAACTGTTGCAGAAGCAGTAGGGCGAGAGGCTCACGCGACCACATCTGCGACGATCGCCTTCAACACATCCCGCGCATCAGCCGGCCTGAGGCGCACCTGCAAGCCGCGCTGACCGCCATTGATATAGACCTGATCGTGCGCGAGCGCGCTCTGCTCGATCACGGCGCGCACGGGTTTGCGCTGTCCGAACGGGCTGATGCCCCCGACCTTGAAGCCGGTAAGACGCTCGGCCTCTAGCGGCTTCATCATCTGCGCCGCCTTGCCGCTCACAGCGGCGGCGAGCTTCTTCATCGAGACTTCCTGGTCGGACGGAACGATCACGCAGACCGGCTTGCCATCGACCAGCGTCATCAGCGTCTTCAATACGCGCGCCGGGTCTTCGCCAAGCGCGGAGGCTGCCTGAAGGCCGATGCTCTCGGCGTCGGGAACGTAGTCGTAGGTGTGGACGGTGAAGGCAGCACCGGCCGCTGTCAGCGCGCGGGTGGCGGGGGTGACTCTGGACATGTGGCTACGTCTATCATCGTCATTGCGAGGAGCGAAGCGACGAAGCAATCCAGAGTCTTTCCATGGAGACAATCTGGATTGCTTCGCTTCGCTCGCAATGACGGTGCGGGTACGCCTGCGCACCACACACTCAACCGTCGTCCCGGCGAAGGCCGGGACCCATAATCCCAGGAAGCGGCTTGGCGAAGACTCGCGGTGAAGAGCCTTCCTGCGGTACTTGCACCTTCGTCTACCGATAAATCACGCGGTATGGGTCCCGGCCTTCGCCGGGACGACAGCGAGGAGTTGGCAGTACGGTGCCGCCAAAAGACCGTCGAGCGAGCCCTACTCCGCCGCGTCGCGCATCTCCGCGCGCTCGGCCCTGGCCGCGCAGAACTTGAATTCCGGGATCTTGCCGAACGGATCGAGCGCGGGGTTGGTCAGCAGGTTCGCCGCCGCCTCCGCGTAGCAGAACGGCATGAACACCATGTTCTCCGGCACGTCACGGTCGGAACGGACCTTGACCTCGACGGCCCCGCGGCGGGTTTCGAGGCGAATGAAGTCGCCGGGCGCGAGCTTCTTCCTGTGCATGTCCTTCGGCGACATGAAGGCGACAGCCTCCGGCTCGATCTGGTCGAGCACCTGGGCACGGCGCGTCATCGAGCCGGTGTGCCAGTGCTCGAGCACGCGGCCAGTCGACAGCACCATCGGATATTCGTCGTCGGGCAGTTCATCCGGCGGGATGACGTGGGCCGGCACGATCTTGCCCCGCCCGCTCGCGGTCGGGAATCCCGTGGTGAAGATGATCTCGTTGCCGGGCACGTCGGGACCGTCGACCGGATAGGTCACCGCGCCCTCGCGCAGCAGCCGCTCCCATGTGATGTTCTTGAGCGATGGCATCAACTGCGCCATCTCGGTGAAGACCTCACCGGGGCCGGCATAATTCCACGGCAGGCCCATGCGCTTGCCGATCTCCTGGATGATCCAGAGATCTTGCCGCGCATCGCCCGGCGGCTTGATCACCTGGCGCGCGAGCTGCACGCGGCGATCGGTGTTGGTGAACGAGCCTTCCTTCTCGGCGAACGCCGAGGCCGGCAGGATGACGTCGGCGTGGAACGCGGTCTCGGTGACGAAGAGATCCTGCACCACGAGATGATCGAGCATGGCGAGCGCCTGGCGCGCGTGTTGGAGATCGGGATCGGACATCGCGGGGTTCTCGCCCTCGATATACATGCCCTTGATCTCGCCGGCATGGATCGCGTTCATGATCTCGACCACAGTCAGGCCGCGGACGGGATCGAGCTCCTGCCCCCACAGCTTCTCGAAAGCCCCGCGCAAATCGTCGCGGCCGACTGGCTGATAGTCCGGCAGGAACATCGGGATCAGGCCGGCGTCGGAGGCGCCCTGCACGTTGTTCTGGCCGCGTAGCGGATGCAGGCCGGTGCCGGGACGGCCGACCTGGCCGGTGATCAGCGCCAGCGCAATCAGGCAACGCGCATTGTCGGTGCCGTGGACATGCTGGCTGATGCCCATGCCCCAGAAGATGATCGACGACTTTGCCCGCGCATAGGTTCGCGCCACCTCGCGCAGGGTTTGCGCCGGGACGCCACAGATCGGCTCCATCTTCTCCGGCGTGAACTCCTTGATCTTCTCCTTGAGGTCGTCAAAGCCCTCGGTGTAGCCGGCGATGTACTGGTCGTCGGTCAGGCCTTCGGTGATGATCGTGTTGATCATCGCGTTCAGCATGGCGACGTCGGAGCCGGGCTTGAACTGCAAATGCTTGGTCGCATGACGCGACAGCGACTGCCGGCGCGGATCCATCACGAACAGCTTCGCGCCGTTCTGCTTGACCGCGTTCTTGATGAAGGTCGCGGCGACCGGGTGGTTCACGGTCGGATTGGCGCCGATCACGATGATGACCTCGGCGTCCATCGCCGCCGCAAACGGCGCCGACACCGCGCCCGAGCTCACGCCTTCGAACAGCGCCGCCACCGACGAAGCGTGGCACAGACGCGTGCAGTGATCGACATTGTTGGAGCCGAAGCCGGTGCGCACCAGCTTCTGGAACAGATAGGCCTCTTCGTTCGAGCCCTTGGCCGAGCCGAAACCGGCCAGCGCCTTCACGCCGTTGGTGTCGCGGATCTTGACCAGACCGTTGGCGGCGATGTCGAGCGCTTCCTCCCAACTCGCTTCGCGGAAATGGGTGAAGGGATTGGCGGGATCGACCTGGTCGTTGGAATCCTTCTTCGCATTCGGCAACCGCACCAGCGGCTTGGTCAGGCGATGCGGATGGTGGATGTAATCGAAGCCGAAGCGGCCCTTGACGCAGAGACGGTTGTGATTGGCGGGGCCGTCACGGCCTTCGGCGTAGATCACCTTGTCGTCCTTGACCTCATAGGTCACCTGACAACCGACGCCGCAGAACGGGCAGAGAGAATCCACTTTCTTGTCTGCGTAGGTGACGCGCGTCTGCTTGTCGTCGAGCATCACGGCCGGCATCAAGGCGCCGGTCGGACAGGCCTGCACGCATTCGCCGCAGGCGACACAGGTCGACTCACCCATGGGATCGTCAAAGTCGAATACGATCTTTGAGCCATGGTTACGATACGCCATGCCGATGACGTCGTTGACCTGAACCTCGCGGCAGGCGCGCACGCACAGGCCGCACTGGATGCAGGCGTCGAGATTGACGCGCATCGCCGGATGGCTGGCGTCGGTCTCCCAGCGCTCGGCGGCGGGAAAGCGACTCTCGGTGACGCCGGTGGTCTCGGCCCAGTGCCAGAATTTGGACTCCGGATCGTGCGAGGTCGCGCGCGCCGGCTGGTCGGCGACGAGCAACTCCATCACCATTTTTTGCGCCGACACCGCCCGCGCGGATTCGGTCTTCACCTTCATGCCGACCGACGGCGTGCGCTTGCAGGACGCCGCCAGCACGCGCTCGCCCTCGATCTCGACCATGCAGGCGCGGCAATTGCCGTCGGGGCGATAGTCAGGCGCCGGCGAGTAACAGAGGTGCGGAATCTCGCGGCCCTGGCGATGCGCCACCTGCCAGATCGTCTCACCAGCATTGGCCTCGACCTGCTTGCCGTCGAGCTCGAACGTAATTTTGGTCATTCGGCCGCTTCCTTGAACTCGTCAGGGAAATATTTGATCACGGAGGACAGCGGATTCGATGCCGCCTGTCCGAGCCCGCAGATCGAGGCATCGCGCATCGCCTGGCTCAATTCTTCCAGCAGTGCGCGGTTCCAGACCGGCTTCTGCATTAACAGCGCCGCCTTCTGGGTTCCGACGCGGCACGGCGTGCACTGGCCGCAGCTCTCGTCCTCGAAGAACTTCATCAGGTTCAGCGCCGCCGCGCGCACGCTGTCCTTTTGCGACAGGATCACGATCGCGGCCGAGCCAATGAAGCAGCCGTATTTCTCCAGCGTGCCGAAGTCGAGCGGGATGTCGTCCATCGCCGCCGGCAAGATGCCGCCGGACGCGCCACCCGGAAGATAAGCATAGAACTGATGGCCGTCGGCCATGCCGCCGCAATATTCGTCGATCAGCTCGCGCACGGTGATGCCCGCGGGCGCGAGCTTCATGCCGGGGTTTTTCACGCGGCCGGAGACCGAGAAGCTGCGCAGGCCGTGACGCTCGTGGCGGCCATGGCCCTTCCACCAGTCGGCGCCCTTCTCGACGATGTCGCGCACCCACCACAACGTCTCGATGTTGTTGATCAGCGTCGGCAGGCCGAACAGGCCGACCTGGAACGGATAGGGCGGCTTGTGCCTGGGCAGGCCGCGCTTGCCCTCGATGCTTTCGAGCAGCGAGGATTCCTCGCCGCAGATGTAAGCCCCGGCGCCGCGCCGCATGTGCAGTGTCGGACCGCCCGCGGGCAGCTTTGCAAGCTCGCGTTCGAGGATTTCGCGCGCCGCCGGATATTCGTCGCGCAGATAGATGTAGACGTCGGGGGCCTGCACCACATGCGCGCCGATCAGCATGCCCTCGATGAAGCGATGCGGATCGCTTTCGAGATAGACGCGATCCTTGAACGTGCCGGGCTCGCCCTCGTCGCCGTTGATCGCCATCAGCCGCGGACCCGACTCGCCGAGCACCGCACGCCATTTGCGCCCGGTCGGGAAGCCGGCGCCGCCGAGGCCACGCAGCGAGGCGTCGTCGAGCGCCTTCAGCAGATCGTCCATCGGCAGCTCGCCCGAGCGCAGGCGATTGAGCAGCTTGTAGCCGCCGCCGGCGACATAGGCGTCGTAGTCGATATATTTCGGCAGATGGGCATGGGTGTCGCCGGCTTTCGCGGCCGCCAGCACATTGCCGACGGTCGCGTGGTCGACGAAATTGTGTCCGACTTCCGCGGCAGGCGCGGTGTCGCAGCGGCCGACGCAGGGCGCGCGCACCACGCGGATGCTCGGGCCGGACGCACTTTGCAAATCCTCGAGCAACTTCTCACCGCCGAGCATCGCGCAAGTGAGAGAGTCGCAGACCCGGATCGTCAGCGGCGCAATGTCCGGCTCGCCTTCCTTCACGATGTCGAAATGCGCGTAGAAGGTCGCGGTCTCGAACACCTCGGCGAAAGCGAGCTTCATCTCGTCGGCGAGCGCGGCAAGATGCGCGGCCGAGATCTGGTGATATGTGTCCTGGATCAGGTGCATATATTCGATCAGCAAGTCGCGCCGCCGCGGCCTGTCGCCGAGCAACTGCTCGATCTCATGCGCGGCGGCAGGGTCGACCTGCCGTCCCTTGGGCGTGGACTTGGCGCGCTTGCGCCCCTCGCCCGGATGCTCGAATTCGCGAACCTTGTGAACGTCGTCGTTGCTGCTCATGGAAACGTCGCGTTCTCCTCAAAAGCGGCCGAAGCAACTCTAGTCTCTGGTATACCACGCGCCAAGCGAATTTAGAACGTCTCTATAATGATTTAGGGGGCAGGCAGCCGCCCTGCCATGCCCCCTTAGGCAAACTGGTCGCGGAACCCGGCTTCAGGTCTTGCTCATGCACTCTTCGATGTAGAACCAGCGGTCGTCGCCGATCAGGCCCTTGGACTTCACGTCGGCACGACAGGCTTTCAGCTTCGGCTTGTTGGCCGACCACTTCGCCTTCATGTCCTTCAGCTTCTGCATGGTGAGCTTGATCTTGCCCGGCGGCTTGGCGTCGGTCGTCGCGGCAGGTGTGGTGGCGGCAGGCGCCGCCACGGTTTGCGCGGACGCGGCGTGAAGGCTTGCGGCCAGCAGCATGGCGGCAAGGCAGATACGAGTGCGAAGCATAAGAATCCCCCTAGATCCCATTCTCAATGTTTTGGCAGACGTGCGCCGCGGGATGCCGGCTTGCAGCCTCCCGCGGCGATGTGGGTTTGCGATCAGAAGATCTTCACGGCGCTGAGCAGCGTCATGTACACGCCATAGGCCAGTGGAATAGCGACGAAGGCCCAGAACAGTGCGGCCTTGCCGTCGAGCCCGCCCGTGCCGATTCCGAACGAGCCGGTCTGCTGCGCGGCGCTTGCGCCGGCAGTCGAGGCCTGCAGCTTCGTCACCTCGGCTTCGCTCATGTACCACTTCGAATCGACCGGCTTGATCAAATAGTTGCAGATCAGGCCCGCGACCAGCATCGCGCACAGAATGTACATTGTGGTGTTGTAGAGCTGGTCGCGCGGCACACCGGCCGCGAGCTGGAACTCGCGGATGTAGTTGACCACGACGGGGCCGATGATGCCCGCGGTGGACCACGCCGTCAGCAGCCGGCCGTGGATGGCGCCGACGAACTGGGTCCCGAACATGTCGGCGAGATAGGCCGGCACGGTCGCGAAGCCGCCGCCATACATCGACAGGATGATGCCGAAGCCGAGCACGAACAGCAGCTTCGAGCCCATCGCCGCAAAGGTCGGTGCCAGCGCGTAAAGCACGATGCCGAGGATGAAGAACGTATAGTAGGTGTTCTTGCGGCCGATATAGTCCGACAGCGACGCCCAGAAGAAACGGCCGCCGATGTTGAACAGCGACAGCAGGCCTGCAAAGCCGGCGGCGATCGCCGCGATCTGCCCCTTCTGCGCGGCATTCAACGCGTTGAAGCCGACGTCCGGAAGCCCGATCAGCTTGCCGGCGAAGATTTCCTGAAGCATCGGCGAAGCCATGCCGATCACGCCGATGCCGGCCGACACGTTCAAGCACAGCACCCACCAGATCAGCCAGAATTGCGGCGTCTTGTGCGCGTTGTCGAGATGGACGTGATGCTCGGAGATCATCGTCTTCTTCTCGCTCGGCGCCGTCCAACCCTCCGGCTTCCAGCCGGTCGGCGGCAGGCGATAGCGGAAGGCGCCGATTATCATGAAGACAAAATAGATGATGCCCATGGTGAGGAAGGTTTCCCAGACCCCGACCGAGGTCGGGGTCTTGAACTGGTCCATCAGCCAGTTCGCCAGCGGCGCTCCGATCATGGCGCCGCCGCCAAAGCCCATGATGGCCATGCCGGTCGCCATGCCGCGCCGGTCCGGAAACCATTTCACCAGCGTCGACACCGGGGAGATGTAACCGAGGCCAAGACCGATGCCGCCGATCACGCCGGAGCCGAGCCACATGACCCAGAGCTGATGGACATAGATGCCGATGGCGCCGAGCAGGAGGCCGCCGCACCAGCAGCAGGCCGCGACGAAGCCCGCCTTGCGCGGCCCGGCGCGCTCGAGCCAGCCGCCCCACAGCGCGGCGGAGACGCCGAGCACGACGAAGAACAGGGTGTACATCCAGCCCAAGCTCGCGACCTTCCAGTCGCAGCTCGTGGAGAAAAGCTCCTGCCACAGCGAGATGTCCGGGCAGGCTTTTGGCGCGGTCAATCCGATCGCGCGCGACAGCGGCAGCCAGAACACCGAGAAGCCGTAGGCCATGCCGATGCAGAGATGGATGCACAGCGCCGCCGGCGGCACCAGCCATCGGTTGAACCCGGCGGTCGCGATGGTCCGCTCGCGGTCAAGCAAACCCGCGCCAGCGCCCGAAATCCTTCCAGCGCTCTCAATTGTCGTCATGCATTCCTCCCCTGCCAGCCGCCCTTCTGAGCGAACCTGCCGCTACCATCCTGTCCTCAGCCCGGTGCGGTGCAGCTTTTGTCCCTGCTGCTCCGCACAATCACCCGACGCGCGCCAGGATCGTCACGTGCGTCTGAAAAGTTAACCCCTCGAGCGGGGTCCTATGCCCGATACGATGTGGAGGCTTCGTGTGTGGCCCATTGATCCGCGTATCGCAGACAAGACTCAACCTCCGCGCCCGCACGGAGAAAGTCAATTTGGACAGAAGCCATGATCGATGTCGATAGACAAAAGGTCGGTATCCGCGCGGTAACGCGCCTAAGAACGCAGCGCAGCATTGGCAGTGTCTATCGAACCATTTGTTTTTTCTATCAAGAACACGATGCGCGCATCGTTGCGCTCGGTGATCTCCACCTTGTCGCCGGTCTCGCGGATCAGGTTCGGAATGTCAATCACCGACAGTGGATCGGTACAGTGCACTTCGAGCTGATCGCCCGGCTGCAATGGTTTCAACGCCTTGCGCGTCTTCAAGGCGGGCAGCGGGCATTTCAGCCCTTTGAGATCAAGCATCGTTCTGGTCGTTGTTCTTGTCATGGGCGCAACATGGCGGGAGGGGTCGATAACGTCAACGCGTCGCCTCAGATCAGATCGGCATAGGACAGGAAACCTACGTACTGCCCCGGCTGGACACGCGTGATGTCCTCGCCCAGTTCAATCAAGCCGTCAGTCTCCACCAAAGATGACAACAGCCCGGCGCCCTCGCGCGGAAACTTGACCGCCTCCAGCGTGCCGTCCTCTCCGCGCCGCAACGAAGCGCGAACATATTCGCGCCGGGCGATCTTCTTCTTGTAGGTGAACGCCGCGCGGACGGGGATCGGCAACAGCGGCTCGGGCCGACTGCCGGCGAGCGCCAGCACGGTCGGCCGCACCACATGGACGAAGGTAACAAAACTCGCGACGGGATTGCCCGGCAATCCGATCAGCGGCGTGCCCTCGATGATGCCCATCGCCACGGGCCGGCCGGGCTTGATCGCCATCCGCCACAGCACCAGCGAGCCAATGCTCTCCACCGCCGCCTTGACGTGATCCTCCTCGCCGGTCGAGACACCGCCAGTGGTGAGGATCAGGTCATGTGAGCCCGCGACCTGCTTCAATCCGTCCGCAAGCGAGTTGCGCTCGTCGCGCAAGATACCGAGATCGCTGACCTCGCAGCCGAGCCGGCGCAGCATCGCCATCAGCATGAAGCGGTTCGAATCGAACAGCTGGGAGGCCGCGCGCGGCTCGCCGGGCGAAGCCAGCTCGTCGCCGGTCGAGAACACCGCGACGCGGATGCGTCTCATGACATCGAGCCGGCTGAGGCCGAACGCCGCAGCAAGCGCAACGTGCTGCGGCCGCAGCCGCTGGCCGGCGCGCAGCGCGATGTGCCCTCCGGGAATGTCCTCGCCCGCAGGGCGGACATTGGCGCCCGGCTTCAGCCCCGGCGGCAACACGATATTGCCGGCCTCATCGATGCGGACATCTTCCTGCATGAAGACGGTTTCGGCACCCGGCGGCATTGGCGCGCCCGTAAAGATGCGCGCAGTGTGGCCGGGCTTGATCCCGGCGTGTACGAGGCCGCCGGCCTGGATGCGGCCATCAAGCGGGAACGCTCGTTCCGTTTCTTGCGGGAGGTCCGCGTTGCGCACGGCGTAGCCATCGACGGCGGAATTGGTGAAGGGCGGCAGCGGCAGGGGCGCGGCAATATCGCGCGCCAGCACGCGCCCGTCGGCATCGACCAGCGCCACCATCTCGATATCGGCAATCGCGCTGACGCGGGTCGTGATGAGGCCTACGGCCTCGTCGACCGACATCATCGGTCCACCGAAGGCAAAACAATCGTCCGAGAGTTGCGCCATGGTGCCTCGTCAGCGCATCGCAGCGCTTTTCGCGACCGCTTCCTCGATCGGCATCGCCGAACGCAGCAGCAATGCTGCGGCGGCCGCAATATCGTCGAGATGGACGGTCGGCAGCCGGGTTTCAACCGCGACGTCGGTCGCAATTCCCACAATTCCGGGATCGTCGGGAAACAGCAGCGGCTTGGCATTGGCCGCGCGATGCACCTCGATCTTGCGATGCGGCTCGCGCTTGAAACCCTCGACGACGACGAGGTCGACCGCGGACAGCTTGCTCAGGAGTTCCGGCAGCCGCGGCTCTGGCGCGCCGCGCAATTCGTGCATCAACGCCCAGCGGTTAGCCGAAGCCACCAGCACCTCGGCCGCACCGGCCTCGCGATGGCGCCAGGAATCCTTGCCGGGCACGTCGACGTCGAACTGGTGATGCGCATGCTTGATCACCGAGACGCGCAGGCCCTGCGCGTTGAAATGCGGGATCAGCCGCGTCAACAGCATAGTCTTGCCCGCACCGCTCCAGCCCGCAAGGCCGATGACTTTCATCGCAACCCAATCTCCGCCAGCCGTATCACACGACTGGAACTGCCTGGTTCATCATTGTGAGCATGCTTATATCGGCTTGACCCGAATGTCATGCTAACGTCGCGGCCATGATGAAGATCGACAAAGCTCCGGTGCCCCTGATCGTTCCTGATACGGCCGACCCGCGCCTGACCCAGAGCGTGACCGGGACCGACCAGGCCGGTGCCAGGGTCGAGATCAAGGTGCCGATGGAGCGTCCGCTGACGCTCTATTTGAATGCACAGGAGATCGTCACCATGATGACGATCGGCGACTATCCGGAATATCTGGCGCTGGGCTATCTGCTCAACCAGAACATGCTGAAATATAATGACGCGGTCACCGAGGTCGAATACGACGACGATCTCCAGGTCGTCGTCGTGCGCACCGAGCACCACACCAATTTCGAGGCCAAGCTGAAGAAGCGCACGCAGACCTCTGGCTGCGCACAGGGCACTGCTTTCGGCGATCTGCTCGAGGCAGTCGAGAGCGTTGCGCTGCCGAAGGCCGAGCTGCGCACCTCCTGGCTCTACCAGATGACGCAGACCATCAACACCATGCCTTCGCTCTACCTCGAAGCGGGCGCGATCCACGGCTGCGTGCTATGCAAGGAGGGTGAGCCGCTCTGCTACACCGAGGATGTCGGCCGCCACAACGCAGTCGACAAGATCGCGGGCTGGATGTACCGCCACGGCGTCGATGCCTCCGACAAGATCCTCTACACCACGGGACGGCTCACCTCGGAGATGGTGATCAAGACGGTCCGCATGGGCATTCCGATCCTGGTGTCGCGCTCCGGCTTCACCGCCTGGGGCGTCGATCTCGCAAGGCAAGTGGGCCTGACGCTGGTCGGCCGCGCGCGCGGAAAGCGCTTCATGACGCTCGCGGGCGAAGACCGCATCGTCTATGACCAGAATCTCGCTTACGTCGAGGATGAGTCGGCGAAGCACAAGCGGAAGGGTGAAGCTGGTGACGACTAGGATTCCGGCGACAAGCTTTCCGTCGACTCTTGGCGTGCTGCTCGCCGGCGGCCTGGCGCGACGCATGGGCGGCGGTGACAAGCCGATGCGCACCATCGGCGGCCGCACCATTCTGGAGCGCGTGATTGCGCGCCTCTCATCCCAGTGCAGCGGGTTGATTCTCAATGCCAATGGTGATCCCGCACGCTTCGCTGCATTCGGGCTGACGATCGTTGCGGACGACGTGCCCGGCTTCCCGGGCCCGCTCGCGGGCATCCTCGCCGCGCTTGACTGGAGCGCGGCGAACCAACCGGAGATCGAATGGGTGCTCAGCGCGGCCGGCGACTGTCCGTTCCTGCCGCGCGATCTGGTCGCACGCTTGCATGAAGCGCGCGAACGAGAGGGCGCACAGCTCGCCGTTGCAGCTTCAGGCGACCAGACGCATCCGGTGATCGGTCTGTGGCGCGTGAGCTTGCGCAACGAGCTGCGTCACGCGCTGGTGGTCGAGGACATCCGCAGGATCGACCGCTGGACCGCGCGCTATCCGCTCGCGACGGTGACCTGGCCAACCGAACCGCTCGATCCGTTCTTCAATGCCAACACGGTCGAAGACATCGCGGAAGCCGAGCGGTTGGCGGCGCTGGATGCAGCGTCTTAATCAAGCTCAAGCCGCCAGCGGCTCGGTCCAGGCGTCGTAACCGTACACCCAGCTCGTATCGGTCCGCTCCTTCAGCCAGATGTTGGCGCGCGAGGTCTCCTGCACCCGCGTGGTCCGCACCTTGCGCGTCGCCTCGAAGCGACGGAACGCGTTGCCGACACCGTCACGGTCAATGCCCTCAAGACATCGGGAGAGAACGGCAGCGTCCTCGATCGCCATCGCCGCGCCTTGCGCCATGTAGGGCGTCATCGGATGGCAGGCGTCGCCGAGCAGCGTCACCTTGCCGTCAGACCAGCGATCCAGCGCGTCGCGGTCCATGATCGCCCATTTGTGCATGTCGGGGCACGCCGCGAGCACCTCTCCGACCTGCGGATGGAAACCTTCGAACGATGCGCGCAGATCGCGTACGTCACCCTTGGCCGACCAGGACTCGATGCGGAAGTTCGGCTCGGGCTGGCTGGTGACGAGATAGACTTCGCTGCGGTCCGGCTTGACGTAGTAGATCACGATGTGGCGGTCCTCGCCCCACCATTTGGTGCAATCGTCGATCTTCTCGCTGCCAAGCAGCGATGCGGGGTAAGTCGTGCGGTAGGCGATGCGGCCGGTGAACTTGACCGGCGCGGTGTCGAACAGGATGTCGCGGACCGCTGAATGGACGCCGTCCGCGCCGACCACCGCATCGGCAACGGCACTCGTGCCGTCGGCGAAAGTCAGCCGGACGCCATCGCCGGTCTCGTCCAAACCGACCAGCTTGTGGTTGAGCCGGACGCATTCATCCGGCACCGCGCTCGCCAGCGCCGCGTGGAGATCACCGCGATGGGCAAGCAGATAGGGCGCGCCGAACTTCTCTTCCGCACTCTCGCCAAAGATCATGTCGAACTTGATGTCGCCGCTCTTCCAGTCGCGGTTATTCCAGGAGCGCGGATAGAACGACTGGCCGCGCATCCGTTGCTCAAGCCCCAGCGCGCGCAGCACTTTCATGGCGTTGCAGCCAATCTGGATGCCGGCGCCGATGCGGGCGAATTGGAAGGCCTGTTCGTAGACCATGACGTCGACACCGACGCGCCGGAGCGCAGCGGCGGTCGCAAGCCCGCCCATGCCGGCACCGACAATCGCAACCGAAAGCGGCCTTGCCATCGCGTCCCCCACCTTCTCGCGCGGCTTGAACGCCGCGTCGTCCTCTTAAACCGGCCGGAAACCGGCCCGCTCCAGCGCCGCGCGAGATTCGTCCGAGCCGAGTGCGTCGAGGAAAGCCTGCACCGCCGGACGCTGCTTGCGCGCTGTGACCAGCGCGAAGTCATAATGCTCTTCCGCGAGCGGAATGAAACCGAGGCCGACCGCATGGGCGACCGGCGCAATGGTCATGCCCCAGTCGGCGCGATGCTGCGCGACAGCGGCCGCCACGGCGTTGTGCGAACGCAGCTGGTTCCAATAGCCCTCCGGGCGCGCGCCGCCGAGCAACCGGTCGATCAGGATGCGCGTGCCGGCGCCCTGGTTGCGGTTGACCATGATGCAGGCGGAATCGGCGAGCGCAGCGGCGACGGCCTCCTTCGCGCTCAGGCCTTCGAAGCGCTTATCGCCGTTCCGGAACACAATGCCCTGCATCCGCCGCCAACCCGGCACGAGTTCGAGTCCCTCGACGAGATAGGGCGTATTGTACGTCTCGCTCTTGTCGTCGAACAGATGGATCGGCGCGAGATCGCATTCGCCGCGTCGCGCTGCCGCAAGGCCGCCGAGGCTGCCGACCGCAATCGAGCGCACGGTCAGGCCGGCATGCGCGAGCGGCGCGGTGACGAGATCGAGGCCGGTGCAATGGCTGCCGACGATGACGAGATCAGGCACCCGCACATGCGGCGTGAACAGCGTCACCTCGACCTCGGTCCCGGCCGGCATCTGGTCGGCGAGCGCATCGATGCGCAGAAAGCCGTCGGCCTGCGCGAATGAGGTGATCGCACCAGAGCCTTTGCCCGAGGGATAGGCGATCAGGCCGTCCTTGCCGTCGACCAGCGAGACCATGACGAATTCGGTGCGGCCGAGCTCGGAGGCGATGCGCACCGGGACGGTCGCGCTGACCTTGGCATCAGAGCGCGGCGGCAGTCCGGCCATCCTGCGCAACACCGGCACGATCATGTCGTGGAAGGTGAACATCGCCGAGGTCGGAAATCCCGGCAGGATCACCACAGGCTTGCCGTCGCAGACCGCAAGGCACAGCGGCTTGCCGGGCTTGAGCGCCACGCCGTGCGCGATGATACCGGGCTTGCCGAGCCGATCGATGATGCGGTGGGACAGATCACCCGCCCCTTTCGAGGTGCCACCCGACAGCACCAGCATGTCAGAGTCCGCCAACGCGTTGCGCATGGCGGATTCGAGCTTTGCTTCATCGTCGGGAATGGCGCCGAGGAAGATCGCCTCGCCGCCATTCTCGTCGATCGCAGCGGCGACGATCGCACCATTGGTGTCGTAGATCGCAGCCGGCGCGAGGGCTTCGCCGGGTTGAACGAGCTCGTCGCCGGTCGAAATCACGGCGACCCGCGGCTTACGTGCGACAACCACCTCCGCAATACCGCAAGCCGCCAGCATACCGATCTCGCGCGAGCCGATGACCGTGCCGGCGCGCAGCAGCGCCTCGCCGCGCGCGATGTCGGATCCGGCGTAGGACACGAATTGCCCGGGAGATGCGGCGCGACGGACATCGATAGCATCAGAGCCGGCCGGCTGGGTGTGCTCGACCATGACGACCGCGTCGGCGCCGCGTGGCACCGGCCCGCCCGTAGCAATCGGCGTCGCGGTCCCCGCCGCCACTTGCAGTGCCGGCGCTATGCCGCAGTGGATAGTCTCGCCATTCAACGCAAGGCGCACGGGCGCGCCTTCGCCAGCCGCAGAAAGATCCGTCGAGCGCACGGCAAAGCCGTCGACATTGGAACGATCGAAGGGCGGCACGTCGATCGGCGCCATAACGTCTTCGGCCAGCGCCGCGCCGAGCGCGTCGGCGAGCTTAAGCGTTTCGCTTGGGATCGCGCGCGGGAACAGCGCGGCCTCGAAACGCGCCAGCGCATCCTCGCGCGACAGGATCTTGAGGAACTGCTCTTGCTCAAATGCGCTGCGATCTTGCGACTGCGGGACCTTGGTCATGTCGGAACCCATATCATTCCCGCATCAGATAAGCATCGGCAGCCGCGCCCGCCGCGAATCCCTCGTGGCTAGCGGAAATGAGCAGCCACGCATCCGCTCGGGCAATTGCCTGGAACGACCATTCGCCCACGGCAATTGGCGTCCACGCACGATGTTCCTCGGCCAGCAGCGCGATTTCGGCGATCCCGACATTCGATGCGATCTTGCGCGCGAGCGGCAAGGTCATCGACCGACGCGGCAGCCGCGCCGACAATCGGTCGATCAGCGGAAGCACCAATGCCAACCAAACCGCGAGCGCGTGATCGGGCGAACCGGGCAAGGCGACGACAGGAACTTCTCCAAACCGCCCCACCGCGGCGGTGCGTCCGGGCTGGAGCGCAAGACCATGGGCGATCAAATTGCCCCGCTGAGCCAGCGCCAAGACAGCGGCATCCTGGCGACCGACGCCGCTGCCGCCGATCGTCAGCAGGAGGTCGCAGGCGGAAACATCAAGCGCGGCCGCGATCGATGTCGCATCGCGCGCGCCGGCTTCGAGCGTGCTCACATCCAGTCCCGCTGCGCGCGCGACGTCGGCGATCATTTGCGTCGTCACTGTTGCGCCCGGCAAATTGACGAGGCGCAGCCGCGGTCGTCGTACGCTCAGCTTTTCCGTGCCGGCGACACGCGCGAGCAGCAGAACCGCCGCACTGATCGGATATCCCTCTGCGGCGACAGGCGTGCGTTCGGGGATGTCGGTGCCCGCACGCCGAACGCCCTGCCCTGGCACGCCCTCCGCCAGCACCTGCGCGAGTGGACCCGACACCTCGACTGCGTCGGCATCGAGCACGCAGTCGCATCCTTCCGGCATGGCATCACCGGCATCGACCCACACTGGAAGCCTGGTCACAGGCAGCGGCGAATAGGAGGACGCGCCGACGAGATCGTTAGCACGCAGCGCCCAGCCGTCCGCGGCGGCGATGTCGCAAGGCGGATAGGCCGCGAGCAGCGGCATCCCCGCCGCGATGCAGCCGGCCGCTTCAGTCAGCGGCAATTCGACCGGTGCGACCGGATCAACGCCCCGCAGCAGCGCGGTGAGCGCAGTGTCGAGCGGCGTGAGCGAGGGCGGCAGGCGCTGGGTCATGCGCCATGATGGACCATGCATCACCGGGTTTGGCAACCGCTCGCGCTTCGCGCATCAACCGCCCGGCTTGTCCGCGTTCGGAAAGAACACCTGCTGCCCGTCGACCTTGTAGCCGGCGATCGCCGTCTGCCCTTCCGGCGAGATCAGCCAGTCGATGAAGGTTTGGCCCAGCTCCTTCTTCACGTCCGGATACTTTTCCGGGTTTACCAGCATCACGCCGTACTGGTTGAGCAGCCGCTTGTCGCCTTCGACGACAACGTCAAGATCGCCACGATCTTTGAAGGCGATCCACGCGCCGCGGTCGGACAGCACATAGGCGTTCGCCGTACGCGCGGCTTCGAGGGCCGCGGTCATGCCCTGCCCGATCTCGCGATACCAGGCGCCCTTGGCGCTGGCGATGTCGATGCCGGCGACGATCCAGAGCGCGAGCTCGGCCGCGTGGGTGCCCGAGCGATCGCCGCGCGTCACGAACGGCGCACCCTTGGCCTCGATCGTCTTCAGCGCGGTCGCGATGTCCTTGCCCTTCACGCCGGCGGGATCGCTCTTCGGCCCGATCAGCACGAGATCGTTGTACATCACGTCGAAGCGTTTCGCGCCAAAACCGTCAGCGACGAACTTTTCCTCCTGCGGCCGCGCGTGCATCAGCACGACGTCAGCCTCACCCCGTCGCGCCATGTCGAGCACCTGATCGGTCCGTCGTGCGATCACCGTCACCTCGATGCCGGTCTTGGCGGTGAAGATCGGCAGCAAATAGTCGAGCAGGCCCGAATCCTGCGTCGATGTCGTCGAGGCCAGGACGATCGCGCGATCCTCGGCGGATGAGGGCGCAATGCCCGCGGCAAGACCGCAGAGAAGTGTCAGTGCAACCGACAGTCGGCGAACGGCCATGAAGGGTTCCCATTGCATAGGACGCAATCATGAGGATCGATTGCGCCACACTCGTGACGCGTTTGCCCATTGCGGCAGCAACAGGAGATAGAATTCAGTTCGAGCCGCTACCGAAAGGCAGGCTTTGCCGCGTGCCGGCGACCGCACGGAGATGAGTCACTCGGGAAATCTCGGCAATGAATCAACCGGCATGTTGATTGCAGTCACGAGCGAGACGGCCGCGAGGCCCGCACCATTCGAGCCTCTCAAGATCGTCAACCAAGATCACAACACGCGTCAGGATGTGTTGCAAAGCAACGAGATCATCAGGCATGGTTCGCACTGACTGAAATTGAAGTGCAGAATTCCACCTGCGTTGAACGTCAAAAAGAAGCAAGAATTTGCATAGGAATGCAGGATGGAATTCCTGACGACCAGCGAAGCCGCTGACTATCTCCGCCTTGGCGAACGCAAACTCTACGAACTCGTCACCAACGGTGCGATCCCCTGCACCAAGGTGACCGGAAAGTGGCTCTTCCCCCGGCACGAACTCGATCTCTGGGTGCTGTCCGGACTGGCACGTCCGGCCGGCATGCTGACCGCGGAGCCGCCGCCGGTCGTGGGGGGCAGCCAGGACGAGCTGCTGGATTGGGCCTTGCGCGAATCCGGCTCGGGGCTGGGATCGATGAGCGAGGGGAGCGCGCGCGGGCTTGAACGCCTGCAACGCGACGAGGTGATGGCCGCGGCGGTCCACTTCCACAGCCTCGATTCCTCCGGCAATCTCGCCTCCGACGCCAGCATGACGGCGCTGCGGGACGCGCCTGACCTGCATGATGTGCTGCTGGTCGCCTTCGTGCGCCGCGAGCAGGGTCTCGTGCTGCCGCCGGGCAATCCGAAGCGGCTGCGCGGTCTCTCCGATGTGCTCGCGCTCGGCGTCAGGGTGGCGATGCGACAACAGGGCACAGGCGCGCAGATGCTGCTCGACATGCTGCTCAAGCGCGCGGGCGCCTCGACGCGCGATCTGCGCCGGGTGGAGACGCCGAGCCTGACGGGCCCGGATCTCGCCGAAGTGGTGCGCGCGGGACACGCCGATTGCGGGGTGGCGACGCGCGCGGCGGCGCGCTCCGCGGGCCTCGATTTCGTGCCGCTGGTCTGGGAGAACTTCGATCTGGCACTGCGGCAGCGCAGCTATTTCCGCCCGCCAATGCAGGCCCTGATCCGGTTCCTCAGCGAAAGACGGCTGCGGCAACGCGCCGAGGAGCTGACCGGCTACGACCCCTCGCCCGCCGGACAGATCCGCTTCGCGGCCTGACATTGACGCCCGCCCCCAAATAGTTGCAAAAGAAACCAATTCAGCCGGGCCATACCCGGCAGGCAACAGCGGCCAACGCGCCGATGAGGGAGGACAAGCGTGAATCCAATGAGATTTGGACTGCCGGTCGCTGCCGCGTTAGCGGCGACGCTGATGTCGGGCGCCGCAATGGCGCAGGTTTCGGACGACGTCGTCAAGATCGGCGTGCTCACCGACATGAACGGCCCGGCCTCCGCGCCGACCGGCCAGGGCTCGGTGACGGCGGCGCAGATGGCGATCGACGATTTCGGCGGCACCGTGCTCGGCAAGCCGATCAGCATCGTGATCGGCGACCACCAGCTCAAGGCCGATATCGGCGGCGGCATCGCGCGGCGCTGGTATGACGTCGATCAGGTCGATTTGATCGTCGACGTGCCGGTCTCGGCGGTCGGGCTCGCGGTGCAGAACGTGGCCAACGAGAAGAAGCGGCTGTTCATCACCCACTCCACCGGCACCGCCGATTTCCACGGAAAATTCTGCTCGCCCTATGCGATCCAGTGGGTATTCGACACCCGCGCGCTCGCGGTCGGCACCGCGGATGCGGTGGTCAAGCGCGGCGGCGACAGCTGGTTCTTCATCACCGACGACTACGCCTTCGGCCATTCGCTGGAGCGTGATGCCTCCAGCGTCATCACCGCCAATGGCGGCAAGGTGCTGGGCTCGGTGCGGCCGCCCTTGGCGACGCCCGACCTCTCCTCCTTCGTGCTGCAGGCGCAGGCCTCCAAGGCCAAGATCATCGGCATTGCCGCGGGTCCTCCGAACAACATGAACGAGATCAAGACCGGCTCGGAGTTCGGCGTGTTCAAGGGCGGCCAGCAGATGGCGGCGCTGCTGGCGCTGATCACCGACATCCACGGCCTCGGTCTCCAGGCAGCCCAAGGGCTGTTGCTGACGACGTCGTTCTACTGGGACATGGATGACAAGACGCGCGAATGGTCGAAGCGCTATTTCGCCAAGATGAACAAGATGCCGTCGATGTGGCAGGCCGGCGTCTATTCAAGCGTGATGCACTATCTCAACGCCATCAAGGAGACCGGCACCGACGATCCGCTCAAGGTCGCGGCGAAAATGCGCGAGAAGCCGATCGAGGATTTCTTCGCCCGCAACGGTAAACTGCGCGAGGACAATCTGATGGTGCACGATCTCTGGCTGGTGCAGGTGAAGACGCCGGAAGAGAGCAAATATCCGTGGGACTATTACAAGATCCTCACGACGATCTCCGGCGACAAGGCGTTTGGTCCGCCGGACCCGGCGTGTTCGATGGTGAAGAAGTGACGGCCTAGCCGCGCTGACGGTGCCCCCTCTCCCCTTGCGGGAGAGGGTGGATGCGCGAAGCGCAGCCGGGTGAGGGGTTGTCTCCGCGAATACAACTCGTACTGAACTTGCGGAGGCAACCCCTCATCCGGCGCTTCGCGCCACCTTCTCCCGCAAGGGGAGAAGGGAAGTAAGAGCCCGCTACTTCACCACGCCGATCTCGCGAAAATACTTCATCACGCCGGGATGAATCAGCTCTGGCTTGGGCGCCGCCGCGACCGTGTTCGCGGCGGTGGTCTCGCAGGCCTGCGCGAGCTTCTTGCAGAAAACAGCTTCCGCACCGTGCAGCGTCTTCGCCAGCCGATAGGCGACATCGTCCGGCAGATCCTCGCGCGTCAGCACAAAGCTCCACGAGCCGAGCGAGGCGATCGGCTCGGACTGCTTCGGGTAAGAGCCGGCCGGCACCGTGAGCGGCTTCAGGAACGAATGCTTGGCGCGGATGCGCGCGATCTCCTCGGTGCTTGGCGCGATGAAGCGCGCGCCCGATGGACTTGATGCCACCGCCGCAAAGCCGGGCCAACCGATGCCGGCGCCCCAGAGTGCTGCGACACGGCCGTCCTCGACCATCGCGGGGCCGTCGCCGGCGCGATCGAGATAGATCGCCTTGAAGTCCTCGTCCTGCTTCAGGCCGAGCCCGTCGAGCACATAGCGCGCCAGGATCGGCAGGCCCGAGCCTTTTGCGCCGAACGCGACCGGCTGACCGACGAGATCGCGAATGGTCTTGTAGGGACTGTCGGCGCGCACCACGAACATGCCGGGATTGGAATAGATCGCGGTCAAAATCTTCAGCCGCACCGGCGCACGGCCGATGCCGGCAAAAGCTTCATAAGCAGGCTCGCCCGCGACCAGCGCGAGATCGAGCTCGCCCTTCTCCAGGAGCGGAATGTTCTCGTTGCTGCCCTTGGTGTTGCGCGGGACGATGGTGAGCGTGCTATCTGCCGCATTCATCACCTCCGCGAAGGCGTTGCCATAGAGCGGGAAACCGCCGCCGGGCGTCGCGGTGCCCAAGCTGATTGTCGTGGTCGGAATGGCGTTGCCTCCGGTTTGAGCGGCGGCGGGGCTCGCTAGGGGATTTGCGAGCAGCGCCGCGCCGAGAAGGATGATCGAAGCAAATTTCATTGATTGAGTCCCGGCCCGCCCGCGTCAACATCGACTTCCGACGATGTAGGCAGCGGACGGTTTTTGTGAAAGCATGCAAGCAACGATAATAAAGCAATGGGAGGCGTCATGTTGCGAATTTTGCGTAACAGTGTTTTTGGGCTCGCGATCATCTCAGGCCTGTTCAGCGCCGCGCCTTGCGCCTCCGCCGCCGACTACCCCAACCGCCCCGTGCACTGGATGATCGGCTTCGCCGCCGGCGGTCCGGTCGACATC
The DNA here is from genome assembly GCF_000938255.1 of Bradyrhizobium sp. LTSP849. Lineage (GTDB taxonomy): Bacteria > Pseudomonadota > Alphaproteobacteria > Rhizobiales > Xanthobacteraceae > Bradyrhizobium. The sequence goes on from NZ_JYMR01000055.1 coordinate 111,629, forward strand.
GTGGCGCGGATCATGGCGCAGTGGCTGTCGGACCGTTTTGGCCAGCAATTCATCGTCGAGAACCGCGCCGGCTCCGGCGGCAACATCGCGGCTGCGGCTGCGATCAACGCAGCCCCCGACGGCTATACGCTGCTGTTCGTCGCGCCCAACAACGCGATCTCGACTTCGCTCTACAAGAAGCTGCCTTACGATTTTCTGCGCGACACCGTGCCAGTGGCGAGCATCATGCAGCTCACCAACATGCTGGTCGTCTCCAACGCGATGCCGGTGAAGACGGTTCAGGAGTTCATCGACTACTGCAAGGCCAATCCCGGCAAGATCTCGTTCGCCTCGTCCGGCAACGGCACCTCGGTGCACATGTCGGCGGAGCTGTTCAAGGCGATGACCAAATGCGACATGGTGCACGTGCCCTATCGCGGCTCGGCCATCGCCTTCCCCGACATCATCTCCAACAAGGTGCAGCTGATCTTCGACAACCTTCCCTCCGCGCTCGAGCAGGCGAAGGGCGGCACTGTCCGCGCGTTAGGGGTGACCTCGCCGCAGCGCTGGCCGATCGTACCCGACGTGCCCGCGATCGCCGAGACCGTGCCGGGATTCGAATCGGTCGGCTTCTACGGCATCTCCGCGCCAAAGGGCACGCCGGGCGAGATCGTCGAGCTCCTCAACAACGCCGTCAACGAGGCGCTGAAGGACCCGAAGCTGGTGGCGCGCCTCGCCGAGACCGGCGGCATCCCCAAGCCGATGACACCCGCCGAGTTCGGCAAGCTGGTCGCGGACGAGACCGAGAAGTGGCGCAAGGTGGTGGAGTTCGCCGGGGTCTCGGTGGACTAGGGGCAACCTGCCGCGAGCTTGCAGCTCGCCAGCGAGACATCGGAGGGGATCGGAAGGCCCCCTCCCATCAAAAACGTCGAAAACAACCCCATGCACAGTAGAAACAGCAAGCGATCACAAGGGGTTACAGAATCGGAAAACAAGCCTTGGCGGGGGGCGGTTTGACCCGTCGGGCAAAACAGGACTATAAGTGGATCATCGCCAATTTCGGGTATTTAAAAATATCAGGCCTTGCTGCGCCGGCGTTTCCGCCACCAGGCCGAGCATTGCACCCCCGCCTCCATCCCTGTAAACGAACCGCGCACCGTTGCCGGCCGCGCGATCCCGCGGCCGTCTCGCGGCGGGGCCTGTAGCTCAATGGTTAGAGCCGGCCGCTCATAACGGTCTGGTTGCAGGTTCGAGTCCTGCCGGGCCCACCAGCGGATCAATGGCTTTTAGCTCGGCATGCGACGTTCTCCGAAGCGCCTTACCTCAGCAGCACGCAAGCACTGGCCGAGGCCGGAAACGCTTCTTCTCCCGGCAACGTCTGAAGCAGCTTGTAGTCGTCCCATGAACCCTTCGACTCCAACTTGCTCTTCACTTCAAACAGATGGAAGTCGCGAACCGCCCGTCCATCGGCGCGCAGGCGGACGTCCTTTGAATATATGTCGTTGATTGGGGCCGCCTTCATTGACGCGGCAACGGGAATCCCCTCGGTCTTGCCGACGCTTTCGACCGCCTTCAGATAGTGAAGCACCGAGCTGTAAACCGCCGCCTGGAGCATGTTCGGCGCCGCCCCTGTGCGTTCCCTGAACCGTTTTGTCCAGGCTCGGGTGGCATCATTCATGTCCCAGTAGAATGATTCCGAGACGACGACGCCGTGCGCAAACTCGAGACCCAGCGCTTCAATGTCGTTGATCATGGCAAGCAGACCCGCCACCTTGATCGCATTGGGCCCTGATGTAAGGCCAAATTCGGCTGCCTGCTTGAGCGAAGTGACGACATCAGCACCGGCGTTGGCCAGCACGATAACATCAGGCTTGGCTCCCTGAGCCTGCAAAAGAAACGAGGAGAAATCCGCAGTATTGATCGGGTGTTTCACGGAGCCTACGACGGATCCACCGTCCGCTTCGATGATCTTGGTCGCGTCCGCCTCCAACGCGCGACCTGCGGCAGCGTCGAGAGTCAGAAAGAAGAAGCGCTTTCCGCCGGACTTCATCAGAGACTTGATGCTGGTCGCGACCATCGCATGTGTGTCCCATGCCCAGCTCGAGATCGTTTCGGCACACAACTTTCCGGTTACGTCGGGCGAAACAACGCCGGAAAATGCAACGATCTTATTGCGTGATTTCGCAATTTCCAGGATCGCCAGAGCAACGGATGAGCCGGCGCCATCGAAGATGGCATCGACTCCCTCATTGTCGTACCACTTTCTGGCGATGCTTGCGCCGATGTCGGGCTTTTGCATGTGGTCGGCGACGACGAGTTCGACCGGCTTGCCAAGCACCTTCCCGCCGAAATCCTCGATCGCCAGCTCTGCCGCGGCGACTGACCCCTTGCCAGTTATCGCTGCATAGGGGCCGTTCATATCTGTCAGAACACCGATTTTGACGCGATCATCGGCAGCTTGGACGTGCGCCGACATAAAGAATGTCGCAAGCGCGATTGACGACAGCAGAACGCGTATTTGCATCGTTGATTCCTCCCCGTGACGAATTACGTATTATTGCTGGGCGATGAACTCGCCAGGTCCTCTCACTTGAGCTCCGATGAGGCGGGCGACACCATTTTGGTATTCATCCTTAAGCTGCTCACAGAGGGCGCGGACCGGCACGATTTCGGTTATCGCCCCCACGCCCTGACCGGCGGACCAATAGTCCTTCCAGACCTTTGGGCTGATTTCCTCGGCCACGTTGAATTGAACGGGACCGCTCTCCGGTCGACGGAATTTCTCGATGGTTTGCTTGAGGAAACTCGCTCCCATCCCCGAGATCTCATCCGTGAAGACGATATCTTCGATGCATGAGGAGACGATCATCTCCTTCTGGCCGCGGGAAGCCATGCTCTCCTCGGTGGCGACGAACCTCGTTCCAAGCGACACCATGTCGGCCCCCGCGGCGATCGCCCCCGCGATCGCCTGCCCACTGCTGATCGCGCCGGCGAGGATGAGAGTCTTCTTCCCGACGATGGGCCGCAATTCAGCCAGGAAGGCGAAGGGATTGTATGTCCCCGCATGGCCACCGGCGCCCTGCGTAACCGCGACGATCCCATCGACTCCCGCTTCCAGCGCCTTGATCGCGTGTCTGACGGTGGTCGCATCGTGAAATACAAGACCACCATAGGCGTGGATCGCATCGACAATCTCGCGCGTGATGCCAAGCGTCGTGACGACGATGGGGGCCTGGTACTTGATCGCAAGCGCCAAATCGGGAGCTTGGCGCGGATTGGTGCGATGAATCCCGAACATGGGGGCAAACGGCGCTGAACTCTCGTCGGGCAGACGGCGTCGAATTTCGATGAGCCACGCTTCAAACCCTTCCGCCTTTCGTTGGTTGAGGGTCGGAAATGCTCCGACGACGCCGGCCTTGCATGCCTCGACGACAAGGTCTGGTCCCGACACCAGGAATAGCGGTGCGGCCATCACCGGCAGCTTCAGTCTTTGACGCAGTTTCTCGGGGATCATCCGTCATCTCCCGAGGATGGTGACAACAGCGGCAGCCTCTTCAACGCCGATGAAGCCGCCGCTATTTTCAGCGATCGCGATACGCGCGTCAGCGACCTGCCGGGCGCCAGCCTCGCCGCGGAGCTGCTGTGTGAGTTCGTAGATCTGACCGAGACCGGTGGCGCCGATCGGGTGCCCCTTTGATTCGAGACCTCCCGAGGGATTTACCGGAATTCGACCACCCAATGCGGTCTCACCACGTTCCGAAAACGCCCCACCCTCGCCGATTTCGCAGAACCTCAGATTCTCGATCTGGACGATTTCTGCGAATGCGGACGCGTCGTGCACTTCCGCGACTGACACGTCCTTCGGTCCGACACCCGCCTCGTCGTACGCCTTGTCCGCTGCACGTTGACAAATGTGTCCTTCGGTATCGGACCAATCGCGGGAAGATCCGCTGGTGAGAGCGCAACCGAGAACACTGACCGGCCGGGCGTCGGAAAATCGCGGCAATGCTCGCTTGGTGCAGAGAATCGCTGCCGCTGCACCGTCGCTGATCGGCGAACACATCGGCAGCGTGAGTGGCCAGGCGATGAGTTTACCTGCCAACACATCTTCGACACTCATGTCGTTCTGGTATTGCGACAGAGGGTTCAACGTGGAATGGCGGTGGTTCTTGGCGGCGACTGTCGCAAGCTGACGTTCGGTCGTGCCGAATCTGCTCATGTGGCCCTTGGCGAGGGACGCATACAACTCCATGAACGGGCTTGCTACCCCGGGCCCACGCCCCGCCGGTGTCGGGAAGTCGGCCCCGATCGAGGCGAGCCGCTCGGCAATGGCCTTCGACTGGTGGACGTCCCATCCGCCATCGAAAACGGCAGCGGATTTGAGGCGATCCTCGTTGTACATCTTCTCCGCGCCGACCACGAGCGCGATATCGGCGGCACCGGCGCGAAGATGGTTCATCGCCTGATAGAATGCGGTAGAGCCGCTGGCACAGGCGTTTTCGACGTTCACGACCGGGATGGACTCGATTCCAATCTCTCGCAACGCGATCTGGCCACGAATCAGATGCTGCCCCTCGATGATCGACTGGGTCGTATTCGAGAAGAATGCGGCCTCGATATCGGCGGCTCGACAGTTCGCATCTTTAATTGCCTGCAGAACGGCTTCGGTCACAAGCGATTTCAGAGACCGATCCAACCAGCGGCCGAAGCGTGTCATACCGACGCCGACGACAAAGACTTCTTCATTCATGAGACGTGCTCCCTGGAGTGATCGTCATCGGCCGAGGAAGTTCGGCTTGCGGCGTTCGCGGAACGCCGCCAAACCTTCGCTTCGGTCGAAGCTTGTCGTGTGGAGATTGCTTAGCGCCTGTTCCAGCGCGAGGCCGGCCGACTCGGACATGTCGAAGGCGTGGGCGACGATCTGCTTCACCCGTGCGAGCCCGATTGGGCTTTTGGCCGCAATGGCCGTGGCGATGGCATCGGCGCGCGCATGAAGTTCCGCGGCCTCGACGACCTCGTTGACGAGACCGAACTCTGCCAGTCGTTCGGCAGGCAACAGCTCGCCTGTGAACAGGAGTTGTTTCGCTCGTGCCATGCCGATCCGACGAGGCAAGCGAATGCTGCTACCAGCGCCCGGCAGAAGACCGTAGTTGGCGTGACCATCGCCGATCGGTGCTCCACGCGCCGCGACGATGATGTCGCAGGCTAACAGCAATTCCAGACCACCACCGACGGCGGCGCCGTTGACCGCAGCGATCGTCGGCTTCGGACTTGCCGCAATTCTCGACATGAGAGTCGTCGCGGTCAGAAGGAACGCCGCGGTTGCTTCGTCACGCTCGTGATCAGGCAGTGTTTCAAGGAATTTGAGGTCGGCGCCTGCGCAAAAGGCCCGACCAGCACCCGTGAAGACGATCGTCCGGACGGATTGATCCGCCAGCATATCGGCGAGGCCAATGTCCAGGGCCTTCAACAAGTCCGGGCACAGGCTGTTCAACTCCTTAGGGCGATTCAGCGTGAACCACGCAGCCGCATCGCGTCGTTCAATGGACAGTTCTTTCATTCAACGCTCCCGCTATTTACTTCAGAGTAAAAAGATTGTACTAAAAGTCAATAGCGCCAAAGGAGCATGCCTGATGACCAACATTCTCGACCTCAAGGGACGCGTCGCGCTCGTCACCGGCGCAGGGCAAGGGGTGGGTCGGCAGGCCGCGCTGCACCTGGCTTCCAACGGCGCCGGCGGCGTGGTGGTCAACGATTTCCATTTGGATCGGGCGCTGGCCGTCGCCGAGGAAATTCGCGCTATTGGTGGGTCCGCTACCGCCGTTCAGGCGGATGTCACTTCACTCGAATCGGTCGAGCAGATGTTCGCGAAGGCCCAGGAGGCTTTCGGTCCCGTCGATGTCCTGATCAACAATGCGGGCAATGCCGGACCGACCCGGGATGTTGCCGACATCAAGCCGTTTTGGGAGACCGGCCCACACGACTGGGCTACGTGGCTCGGTACCAATTTCTACGGCGTGTTGAACTGTTGCAAGGCAGCATTGCCGAATATGATGTCGCGACGATACGGACGGATAACCACGGTGATTTCGGATGCGGGCCGCGTGGGCGAACCGCACCTTGCGGTCTATTCCGGCGCAAAGGCGGGAGCGGCCGGCTTCATGAGAGCGCTTGCCAAGGCCGTCGGACGGTCGGACGTCACCGCGAATTGCGTTGCATTGTCGGGAATCCGTACGCCTGGAGTAGCCGGTCTCATCAGCGATGAAGCGGTTGCCCGAATGTTAAAGAGCTACTTGATCCGCCGTCTCGGTGAACCGACCGACGCCGCCAATATGATCCTCTTCCTGAGTTCTGATGCGGCGAGTTGGATCACCGGCCAGACCTATCCGGTCAACGGAGGGTACGCCGTTTCCTCGTGAGGAGCTCCGATATGCACCGGATCGAACCCCGAGCTGATTGTTTAAGTCTGCCGGTTCTGGTAATCGCGGGACGAAGGGAGACAACATTGCCAGCACGACCTCGGAAGGCCGACGCATGGAAAGACGCCGGCCAGAGTCGCGACGAGCAGTTCGCGGCAAAGCGGGCTGCTCTGATCCGGAAGGCGGCCAGAGCCTTTAGTGCGCGGGGCTTCTATAACACCTCGCTCGACGACATTGCGGCAGAACTCGGCGTCACCAAGCCGGCTCTTTACTACTACGTCAAGAACAAGGAAGAGATCCTTTACGCCTGCCACCTGATTTCGAACGAACTCGGTACTCAGGCGATGACCTTCGCGGAGAGCCTGCCCGGCTGCGGGCTCGATCGGGTGGTGGCGCTCGCACGCCGGTACGTCGAGCTCCTCACGGGCGAATTTGGCGCATCCGCGGTGTTGATGGAGTTTGATGCCCTCCAGCCCGAAAACAAGAAGACGATCGTGGCCGGCCGAAACCGCTTTGATCGTCGTTTCCGTAGCCTTATTGCCAAGGGTGTCGAAGACGGGTCCATCCGTAAAGTTGATCCCAAGCTCACCGTCTTTTTCTTCATGGGATCGGTGAACTGGATGACCCGCTGGTTTCGACCGGATGGCACCTTCAACGGGCAAGAAATGGCGGATCGGTTCGCCGACTATCTGCAAGAGTCCATAAAGGCGCGTTCGAACCAAACCTGACGCTAGAACCACAGGCCGTGCACTGATTCCGTGTATCGCAAAGGTCTGGCAGCGTTTTTACTTTGAAGTAACTTTATAGCCGGAAAAGGCAAATAAGGGAGGATGAACTTGTCGATCCACAGCGGCCTTACCATCGCCGGACAGACACTTCGCGCCCTCCGCCGATATCCCGACCGGATTGCGTTTTGCTCCGAAGTGGGGACCCTCAGCTATGCTGGGGCAGTCGACTTGATCGGACGCATTCAGTCGGTGTTTTCGCGCGGTGGCCTCAAGCGAGGCGAACGCGTAGCCCTGCTCTCCGAGAATTCGGCCGAGAGCTGGTGCACCGCCGTCGCAGCTCAAGGGTTGGGGCTAAGCGTCACATGGCTACATCCCAAGGGCTCACTTGCGGACCATTCCTTCCAGGTGGAGGACAGTGAATCAGCCGCTATCGTCATCTCCGCTGCGTCGCACGCCGAGCGCGGCAGAGACTTGGCTTCCAAATGCGGGAGCGCGGTCAAGCTATTCTCGCTGGGCTCTTTCGACGCCGCCCCCAACCTGCTGCAACTCGCTGCGGATAGCGGCGCGGCGACGGCGGTCGATCTGGCAGAGCCCGATGATATCGCACTTGTCCACTATACCGGCGGCACGACTGGTCGAAGCAAAGGCGCCGTTCGGTCGAATCGAAACGCAGTCGCCTTCGCGTGCGTGAGCGTTCTCGCCGATATCGAATTGCCTGAGCTCCCTCACTATCTGGCTATCGCCCCGAACAGTCATGCAGGTGGAACGATGCTACTTCCGACCTGGCGTCGAGGTGGAACCGTTCATACGGTATCGAAGTTCGAACCCGACCGAGTTTTCAATGCGATTGAAAAGGGACGGATCAACATAACATTCCTGGTGCCGACAATGCTGTACGCCTTGCTGGACCATCTCGAACTCGCCCGGAATGATATCAGGTCGCTTCAGTGCATCTATTATGGTGCGGCACCGGCGTCGCCACAAAGGCTGCAGCAGGCGATCGATCGGTTGGGACCGATTCTCTCACAGGGATACGGTCAAACCGAGTGCTACCCGATTTCAGTGCTCCGGCGCCAAGATCACTTGGTCCCGGAGCTCTTGACGTCTTGCGGGTTGCCGGTGGCGAACTGCGAAGTGCGGCTTTTGGACAGCGCAGGTCAAGAGGTCCCGGTTGGCGAGCCCGGCGAGATATGCGCTCGCACTCCGGCGGCGATGGATTTCTACTGGCGTCAGCCCGAACTCTCAGCCGAAACACTTCGAGACGGATGGGTACATACCGGCGACATCGCACGCATGGATGAACGCGGGTACATGTTCATCGTCGATCGCAAGAAAGACCTCATTATCTCCGGCGGCTTCAATGTCTATCCGCGAGAAGTGGAAGATGCGCTGACGAACTGTCCGGGAGTAAAAATGGCGGCCGTGGTTGGACTACCGGACAATTACTGGGGCGAAACGGTCGCGGCTGCCGTCATCGTGGATCCTGGATCCGACATCTCAAAGGAAACGATCATCGCTCATGTCAAAGCATTGAAGGGAGCGATTCACACGCCGAAGCGCATTCAAATCGTTACCGAGTTGCCACTCACCTCGCTTGGCAAGATCGACAAGGTAAGGCTCCGACAAAACCTGATGGCTAACCATGCAGGCTGACGCCTGATGGGGGGCGCCGGCATGGATGCCTTTGGGCTAAATCCTGCAAAACGTTTTGACAGGTCGGGCAAATCACCGACACTATTCCATCGATGATTTCCGCGACGATTGAAACAGGTCAACGCAACATGGCTGTGCTCGAGCAAGCGGTGATCAAGGACAATACGCTTCTGCCCGGCGAATGGTACGGAGGCCAACTGCACCTCGCGCCGCCCACTGATCAGGGCGGTGCGCAAAAGACCTATACTGTGGTGATCACCGTAGGATCGGACCGCCACGTGATCGATATGGCTCAAGGACCGCCCGGCGTGTGACCGGGTTAAACTTCATCAATATCGAGATTGCGGTTCCAGTGCATTCAATGGCTCAGCCGCTTTCGAGGGTGCGAAGACGCGTGAACTAAGTGCACTGTCACCGTCATGCGGCTAGCTCCGCTTCTCAGCATACCATCGGGTTATCCCCGTGGTCGCAAACGCCATCCGGTTGCTCCGAGGGCACCGGCGCAAATGCGTGGTGGGCCGGCGCAGCGATCGACCGCTCGCCCTCGATGCGAGGGATGCTCGACCCCACGCTCTGTTCGGCGTGCCGATCGCCGGTACGGTTCTCATGCGCCTGGAGCGGCGTCGTAAAGATTGCGGTGACGACCAGTCCGGCCAGCAAGGCCCTGGACAGGACTGATCCGATGGGACGTTGAGATGTGATCATGGTGGCGGTTCCTTTCGATTGGGTGATCTCCCGCGAGGCAAGAGATCCGATACATCACCTTAGACGTCCGCTGCCGCACGCTTGTTACCAGATCACGAAGTAGTGCCCGATATGCCCGCCGCACGTCATCTGAGCGGTCACGAGACAGAGAGCTGCGCCAGATCCGCTTGCCTGCATCCAACGTGAACAAAAGTTTAGTTGGACCATGTCCGCCAACATTCTCTCTTCCGCCTCTCAGCCCAGGATCGATCGGTACAAGGCCAAATATCGATCCGCCATGCGGTCCACCGTAAAGCGCGCAGAGACCGCGGCACGGCAAGCCGCGCGATCGATCTGGTCGATGCGCGCGATCGCATCGACCGCTGCGTCGAGACTGTCGATCAGAAACCCGGTCACGCCGTCGTCGATCAACTCACGCATCGATCCGCGGTTGCGGGCAATGACCGGCGTTCCGCACGCCAGCGCTTCCACCACCGACAGGCCGAACGGCTCATCGAAATTGATGAGGTGGAGCAGCGCGCGCGCGGACCCGAGGGTTTTCGCGCGCGCCGCGCCGCCGACCGGGCCAAGATAGACCGCAGAGCCGTCCGCGAGTGCGGGAGCGACCTGCTCATCGTGGTAGGTCCGGTCCTGGACGATGCCGGCCATGACCAGTTTCGGTCCCGATCGACGGGCCGCCATGATCGCCTCAGCAGCCCCCTTGTCCGGATGAATGCGGCCGAAGAACAGCAGGTCTTCGCCGCCATGCGGATCGAATGGAAAGTCTGCCAGCGGGATACCGTGGTGGATCGTTGCGGCATAGCGCAGGTCCGGATGACGATTGGCCTCGCTGATGGCGACATAGTGGACGCGATCTTCGTATTGCTTGTAGGCGGGCAGAATGCGTTCCGACGAGAAGCCGTGGATTGTCGTCACCATCGGGGTCCCGACCAGCCGCGAGAAAGCGAGCGGGACGAAATCGGCCTGGTTGTGAATCAAGTCGAACGCGCCGGCCTGCTCGAAGACATGGGCGACGTGGAGCATCTCCCACACTTTCGCGTCGATCGCGGGATCTTCGGAATAGGGCGCCGGGCAGACTCCATCCAGACGGGCTGACGTCCTGCTGTCCAGCGTGGCGAACAGGGTGACGTCGACGCCGCGCGCCACCAGCGCCTCGGTCAGAAGACTCGTGACCTGCTCCCAGGGCCCGTAGTGGCGCGGCGGTGTACGCCAGGAGATCGGCGCCAGCATGGCAATGCGCAAACGACCATCCTTCTCTTTGTGCTATCCAGCCTCGAGCACGACGGCTTCATTTGACCGTAACAGGAGAGCGCCGTCTTCGGCCAGCGCCGCATCCTCGCGCGTGGACAGGAGCAGCCGGCTCCCACGCGCCCAATCCGGCAATTGCAGAAGATGCGGCCGTTCCCCGAGGTTGAGCGCCACCACCAGCCGCTCCGAATCGTGCCGGCGCGCGTAGACCAGGATCTCGTCTTCGACATTCAACACAACGAAGTCGCCGATCGACAAAGCCGGACAATCGCGTCTGAGCGCAAGCAAGCGACGATAAAGTGCCAGGATGGAGTGAGGATCTTCCATCATCCGCGCCACGTTGCGCGTCCGCCAGTCGGCATGGAGCGGCAACCACGGTTCGGCCGTGCTGAAACCCGCATTGTCGTTGCCATCCCACGGCATCGGCGTGCGCACGGGATCGCGGCCCAGCCCCAGCCCGGGCTCACGCAACTCGCGCGGGTCTCTCACTTGCGAGGGTTCGATCGTGACGTCGCTCAACCCCAATTCGTCGCCGTAATAGAGCGTGGGCGTGCCGCGCAGCGTCAGCAGCAAGACGGAAGCGACGCGGGCCTGAGCCTGACCCAGCCTGGTGGCGACGCGCGGCCGGTCGTGGTTGCCGAGCACCCAGTTTGGCCAGCCGGCGACCGGAAGTGCGGCCTCATAATTGGTGATTGCCGCAGCAAGGGTGCGCGCATCCCACGGCATATCGATGAGCTGGAAATTGAAGGGCAGATGCACGCCCGGGCGTTCTCGGCCGTAATAGTGCATGAGACGGTCGACCGGCAGGTAGATCTCGCCGATCAGAACCCGCTCGCCCAGTCCTCTTGCGCCGTAGCTGTCGGCGACGTCGCGCATCGCGGCGGCGATGTGGTGCACCTCGGGCTGGTCTGTCGAGTGACGTTGCAGCAGGCGGTGCATCTCGCCCATGCCGGGCCGATAGTCCGGGTTGGGCGGATTGTCCGGGAAGTCTGCCGCCTTCAGCATGTGCCACAGCACATCGATACGGAAGCCATCGACGCCGCGGTCGAACCAGAACCGCATCACATCAACCATCGCCGCCTGCACATCCGGATGACGCCAGTTGAGGTCGGGCTGCTCCTTCAGAAAGGCGTGGTAGTAATATTGCCCGGTGATCTCGTCCCATTGCCAGGCTGAGCCGCCGAAATCGCTGATCCAGTTGTTGGGCGGCCCGCCGTCCGCGGCAGCATCGCGCCAGATGTACCAGTCTCTTTTCTGATTTTCTCGGGCAGCGCGGCTCTCGACGAACCATGGATGCTGGTCGGAGGTGTGGTTGGGCACGAAGTCGAGCAGGACCTTGAGTCCCCGCCGATGCGCCTGCATCAGCAAATCGTCGAAATCCGCCAAAGTGCCGAAGCATGGATCGATGTCGCAATAGCCGGCAACGTCATAGCCGAAATCGACCATCGGCGACGGGTAAATCGGCGAGATCCAGATCGCGTCGACCCCAAGGCCGATGAGATAGTCGAGCCGCTGCGCGATCCCCTTGAGGTCGCCGATGCCGTCGTCGTTGCTGTCCTGAAAGGAGCGCGAGTAGATCTGATAGATCACGCATGTCTGCCACCAGAGCGCGGTCATGCAAACCGAGCCCTCAAACCGAGCGCCTGGCGTGTACTCTGATTGCGGCTTACCGATCACACGGTGACGTCAAAGCAAACATCCGAGACATGGCAAGCCACTCTGTTCCTGCCGCGATCGAAAGTCGACGGATTTTTGCCGTTCCGCTCGATCTCGCCCGCCGCAACCCGGTCAACGCCGATGTCATGACGTATCACCCAAATTACGGCGCTAGCGCACTCGATGAGTCCGGCCGCGTTCCTGGGCTCGAAGGCTTATGAATTAAGCAGTCCAGCACCGTCACCGTCATACTTGCCGTTCCACTCGACAAAGTGCCTGTTCGCTATGCCGTCTTGCCGTTCGACCCGATACTGGCGCGCAAAGTATACGCTGGTCTGCGATATTCTACGCCTTTACAACGCTCGACCAAGGTGGGAGGCACTCGACACGCGCCATACACACACTGAAAGCCATCAGGTGTCAGAGCATATTGGTGCCCCACAGGTCGGTTGATGCGCTTGCTCAGTTGCATCAATATCGTGGTCAATCGAATGAGCGGTATTGGGAATGGTCGATTCGGAACTTTTGTCGCAGCTGATCGGAGATATCTACGACGCAGCGCTCGATTCCAGCTTGTGGGTCGGAGCGCTCGAGCAGGCGACGCACTTCATCGGCGGAACTGCGGCTGGAATTTACTGGAAGGACATCACCGTTCAGGGTGAACTTCACTACGTTTACAATGTTGAACCGTCCAGCGTGGACGCTTATTTCAACAAGTATATCCGTTTCGATCCGAGTTTGACGGCTCAATTTTTTTTCAAGGTCGAGGAGATTTACAGCACGACCAACGTTTTGCCCTACAGCGAGTTCGTCGAGACGACTTTCTATAAGGAGTGGGTCAAGCCGAACGGTTGGGCCGATCATCTGGCTGCCACGCTCGACAAATCCGCAACGAGCTTCGCTCAGTTCGGGGTATTCCGAAACGAGCGCCAAGGGCTTGCCGACGACAATATGCGGCAGCGCATGAGTCTGCTGGTTCCTCACGTGCGCCGCGCGGTGTTGATCGGCAATGTCATCGACCTTCAAAAGACAAAGGCCGGAAGTCTCTCAGATGCGCTCAACCGGCTCGACGCTGGCGTTTTTCTGTTGGACGATCATTGTCATATTGCATTCTCCAACATAGCCGCGCAAGCGCTGCTCGATGATGCGACGATTTTGAGAACCGTCAACAATAATTTGATCGCCGTGGACCCACAGGCGGCACAGCTATTGCGGAATGTTATCGCCGCCGCGAGCGGTGGCGATGGCGCTGTCGGCGCGAATGGTGTTGCCATTCCGCTGTCCAGTCAGCCTGGCCAGAATTGGGTCGCTGATATCCTGCCACTGACCTCGGGGGCCCGCCAACAAGCCGGGGGCCGACACACTGCGGTCGCTGCCGTCTTCGTCCGAAAGGTATCAATGGCGGCGCCTTATCCGACCGAAGTGGCGGCGCGACAATTTCAACTCACGCCGAGCGAAGTGCGGGTCCTTGATGCGGTGCTGAAAGTAAGCGGAGTATCTGAGATAGCGGAGGCGCTTGGCGTCAGCGAGTCCACCGTGAAAACTCATCTCCAGAATATCTTCGGAAAGACCGGCGTGCGCCGCCAGGCTGACTTGATCAAGCTTGTTGCGGCACATCCCAGGCCGTTTCCGGGGTAAGAGAGGACGGTCTACCTTTTGAAACTCGTCGTGCGAGGCCAGCCCTTCGAGGCTATGGCAGTGAGACCGAGGCCGAAAAAGGCGCATGGACCCACGGCGGGTATCGGACCATATTAGCCGGGCATCACTTTGTTCGACGAGCAAGGGAGCCACCGCATGTACGCCAATATTCTCTTGAGCACGGATGGATCGGACGTCGCGAAAAAAGGCGTTGAGCATGGCATTGCCTTGGCGAAGGCCTTGAACGCCAGGCTGACAATCATCACCGTGACGGAAGCGCTGCCGGTCGACTATGGCGGCGGACACGACTCGGGATGGATTCCGACGCAGGACGAGGTTGATAGCTATGACGCAGCCTGCAAGGCCCGTGCGGGCAAAGTGCTCGATGAAGCTCGCGCCATGTCGGAGCAGATCGGCAAGCCGGCAGAACTCCTGCATGTTCCGAATGCGCACCCGGCCACTGCGATCATTGAAACGGCAAAGTCCAGGGGCTGCGACTTGATCGTCATGGCCACTCACGGGCGTCGCGGTCTCAGGAAGCTGTTTTTGGGCAGCCAGACATCCGAGGTCCTGGTGAACGGAAGCGTGCCCGTATTGGTGGTGCCGAAGCCGGCATAGTGCAGGACTTGCCTGGCGCCGCTTGCCCGGTACCGCTTGCCTGGCACCGCTTGTCTGTTTCGCCGAGCTGGCGCACAAGAACGTTGACCGCCCTCCAGCGGCAGGAGAATTTCATGACGAGTGAAAAAGGCCCGAACATCAAGAAGAAGCAGAAATGCAAAAACTGTGAGGGCAAAGGTTTGCTCAAGAAGGGCGACAAGGTAGTGAAGTGTCAGCGCTGCAAAGGCACGGGCGTGCGGTGATGTTGAGTTGATGAACTCTCGGGAACGAACGACGTTCCCGTCAACGCGATCGGGCACATTGTTCGCCCCGACCGAAGAGTGAAGCCAGGCTGCACGAGGTTATCCGGCGCGCGTGACCGTCTAATCTCCCTATCATGAGAGGGAGACCGACCATGACGAGTGATGCGATGACCGGCAGGGCCCAGCGGCAGGAGTCCCCATCCCTGCTGTTGCCGGCCTTGCGCAATTTCTACGAGATCTCAAATCCGGTTTCCTATGCGCTTCTGCGCGTTGCCTTCGGATTGATCCTGCTCACGCACGGGCTGCCAAAACTGCTCGGCGAGTCCCACGGCGCCATGGCCAATCCGTTCGCGAGCTCCGTGAACTTCATCACGAATTCGCTGCATCTTCCAGCCCCGATACTGTTCGGGTATTTTGTGATGTACCTGGAAACGTTCGGGGCCGTCATGCTCGCGGCAGGGTTCTTCACCCGGCTCATCGCACCCATGATCGCCGTGCAGATGGCGATGATCTGCCTGATCCATTACCCCAAATGGGCCTGGATCGATCGAGGCATGGAGTACCCGTTCCTGCTGGGCCTCGTTGCCCTGCACATTTCGTTTCGCGGCGGAGGGCGGTTCTCGGTGGACCGCTTGATTGGAAGGGAGCTTTGAGAGGGCGTGCTGGACGAACCAGTGTCACCTGGCTCGCTCAGCCGCCTTCAAGTTCGTCGATCATCCAGGCGATGAACGCGTTGGCCGCCGGCGAATCCGCGCGCTCTGAGGCCGGCACGATGGCGAGCCCATCCGCAAACGGCACGAACTGGGCTGGCGCGACCAGCCTGCCGGCGAGGAGGTCGTCGTGGACCATCCGGCGCTCGACCAGCGCGACGCCGAGGCCGGACAACGCGGCCTCGATGCAAAGATGCGTGTGCGGAAAGCTGAGCTCGGCCTTGCTGGTGATCCGCCGGTCGGCATTGTCCTGCCAGACGTTCCAGGCGCGCGAGGTGTGCTCATGCACGATGCGCGTCGCGCACGACAGCCGCCGCCCCTTGACCGACACCGGATAGTCCGGCGCGCAGACGGGGCCGAAGGCGACGTCGGCAACACGGATGGCGCGCGCCTGGTCGCGCTCGGGATAGGACTGACGGTCCCAGGCAACGACGAGATCGGCGCCCTGGTGGCGGATCTCGCGGGCCGACGTCATCGATAGCCGCACCCGCATGCCGGGATGGCGGCGATAGAAGCCCGCGAGATGCGGCACCAGCCAGCGCATCGCGAAGGTGGCGCTGCAAGCAACGTGGACACTGGGCGCGCGCGCCTCGTCGAGCATCCGCAGCCAGGCGTGCTCGAGATGATCGAGCGCCTGCGCGACAGCCGGCAGCAGCTCTTCGCCCTGCCGGCTCAGCCGCAGGCCGGTCCCCGCCTTGTCGAACAGCGCCGTGCCGGCGTGCTCCTGCAGGGCCCGAATTTGCTTGCTGACGGCGCCATGCGTCCGGCCCAGCTCCTCGGCGGCGCGCGTGACCGAGCCCAGCCGCGCCGTCGCTTCGAAGGCTTTGAGTGCGAACAATGGCGGCAGGCGACGTGCCAAGCGGGGCTCCTATTTGTGAATAATACTCACGCATTGGCGAAGCGAAGTCGATAGCAGCTTTGTACGGAGCGCGATAGTTAGCGTGAAAATTCAAGCAATTGGATGCCTGCGCGGCCTGCTGGCCGTGCATATGGCTCACCATGCCGACAAGGATGAGAGCACGCCCATGACAGCCATCACAGAGATCGCCGCCAGCGAAATTCTCGACAGCCGCGGCAACCCGACCGTCGAGGTCGAGGTTCGCCTCGCGGACGGCGCGCGCGGCCGCGCCGCGGTGCCGTCCGGCGCATCGACAGGCGCGCATGAAGCGCATGAGCTGCGCGATGGCGGCCCGCGTTTTCATGGCAAGGGCGTCCTGCGGGCGATTGAGGCCGTCAACACCGAGATCAGCAGCGCCTTGCACGGCCGGGACGCGTTCGCACAGGCATCCATCGACCGCACCATGATCGATCTCGACGGCACGCCCGGCAAGAGCCGTCTCGGCGCCAACGCCATCCTCGGCGTGTCGCTGGCGGTGGCCAAGGCCGCGGCCGCCTCCCTCGACATCCCGCTCTACCGGTATGTCGGCGGCGCCAACGCGCGGCTATTGCCTGCCCCCGGCATGAACGTGATCAACGGTGGCGCGCACGCCGACAATCCCCTCGACTTCCAGGAATTCATGATCATGCCGATCGGCGCTGCGACGTTCGCGGACGCAATCAGGATGGGCTCGGAGATCTTCCACACCCTCAAGCAGCACCTGATACGCGCAGGCCACCAGACCAATGTCGGCGACGAAGGCGGCTTCGCGCCGAACATGCGCGACGCACACGAGGCGATCGAAACCATCCTCGCGGCGGTCGAAGCGTCCGGCTACAGGCCGGGCCAGGACGTCGCGCTGGTCATTGACCCCGCGTCATCGGAGTTCTTCGAGGACGGCGCCTATCACTATCGCGGCGAGAAACTGGTGCGGTCGGTCGAACAGCACGTTGCCTATCTCCTCGACATCGTCCGGCAGTATCCGGTCTGCTCGATCGAGGATCCGATGGCCGAGACGGACTTTGCCGGCTGGCGCCTGATCACGCGTGAGCTGGGATCCAGCTGCCAGCTCACCGGCGACGACGTCTTCTGCACCAATCCCGAACTGCTCGACGCCGGCATTCGTGCGGGCATCGCCAATTCCATTCTGGTCAAGGTCAACCAGATCGGGACCCTCACGGAGGCCCTGCAAACCGTCACCCGCGCCCACAAGGCCGGCTACACCGTTGTGTTGTCGCATCGCTCCGGCGAAACCGAGGATACGACGATCGCCGATCTCGCTGTCGCCACCCAGTGCGGACAGATCAAGGCAGGCTCTCTTTCGCGGTCCGATCGCACGGCCAAATACAACCGTCTCATGCGGATTGAGCGTGAGCTTGGCACTGAGGCCTGTTACGCGGGCCTCAGCGCGTTCAACGTGGCACTGCCCGCCTGGAGTTCCGCGGTTGCCGACACAGCGCCTTGCATCAACACCCCTTCCTCTGATAATGAAACGACGTTCTAAAATACGACTGACCTTGCGTGGAAGGGAAAACGATGTCTGTTGGATTTCGAATTTTGCTGCGGAAACGAAAGGTCGGCGCCGACGTCGTCGCCCGTTTCGCCCCGTTGCCGGTCGCCAATGTCAGCGACAGCATGTCGCGCCTGACAGCCGGCGGCGCGCGGCTTCGCCCGATGCACCAGGGGGGCGGGCTCGCAGGCCCGGCGCTGACGGTCAAGACGGCTCCGGGCGACAATCTCATGGTCCACAAGGCGATTGCGCTCGCCGCGCCCGGCGACGTCATCGTCGTCGATGCCGGCGGCGACCTGACCAATGCCATCACCGGCGAGATGATGTTGATGCAGATGGTCAAGCGCGGTGTGGCTGGCCTGGTCATCAACGGCGCGATCCGCGACGCCGGCTTTATCCGCGGCCAGAAGTTTCCGGTTTTCGCGGCGGGAGTCACGCACCGCGGCCCGTACAAGAATGGGCCGGGCGAAATCAACGTTCCGATCGCGATCGACGGGATGGTGATCGAGCCCGGCGACCTCATCATCGGAGATGATGATGGCCTGCTCTGCGTGCCGTTTGATCAGATCGATGCGGTGTTCAAGGCGTCAACGGCGAAGTTTGAGGCCGAGCAGAAGCAGATGGCCAATATCGAGGCCGGCACCCATGACGCCTCCTGGGTGGATCGGCAATTGCGTGAGTTGAAGTGCGAGGGCGTCGATTGAGACGCCTTCGGCTAGTTGGCTAGAAGCCGAACAATTCGGTGGGATTGTCGACCAGGATGCGCCGGCGCGTGAGTTCCTCCGGCGCCCAGTCCGCGAGCAGATCGAGCAACAGGGCATCATCGGGCTTTGTGCCACGCTGGGTCGGATGCGGCCAATCCGTACCCCACAAGATGCGCTCCGGCGCCGCCTGCACGTAAGCCCGCGCAACTTCGCTGGAGTCGGCATAGGGCGGACCGAGCTTGCTGTCCTCATAGGGCTCAGTGACCTTCACCCAGGTGCGGCCCTCATCCAGCATGCGACGGACCGCGGCAAACGCGGGATGCTTGACGCCGTCCGGCTGCGGGATACGTCCGAGATGGTCGATCACCACCCTCGTCGGAAGCGAGCGGATGACGCTCTCATGGGTCACGATCTGATCGCCGGTCATCAGGATCTGCACATGCCAGCCGAATGGGCTCACCCGTCTTGCGAGCGTGGTCAGCATCTCCGGTGTCGTCGTCCCCCAGGTCTGCGGAGAGACGAAATTGACGCGGATGGCACGGACGCCGGCATCCGTCAGCGTTTGCAGTTCCGCAACCTTGACGTCGATGTCGACGACGGCAACACCGCGCGACGCCGAGCCTAACTGGCCCAGCGCATCCACAAGACACCGGTTGTCGACCCCGTAGGTGGATGGCTGCACCACGACACTCCTGCTGGTGCCGAGCCGGCGCTGGAGATTTCGATAATCAGCGACGGTTGCACCGGGTGGAAAGCCCTGATGCCAATGCGGTGAGACGGGAAACCGTCCGTCGTAGATGTGATGATGGCAGTCGCACGCACCCACAGGCGCGCTCAGGCGCGGCGGCGCCGACCCGGTGCTGTTGGGCACCGCCTGCTCGACCCCGGCGGCCCACGCGCCTGTGCTCGCAGCCAGCATGCCTGCGAGAATGCCGCGTCGGGTGATGACTTGCTTCGGACTGTTGTTGCGCACGCTCATGGTTTCACCGCCGCCATTTCGGTTCCGCGCACGGCGCTGCGCCCAAGCACCAGGACACAGGCTGCGGCCACCGCACAAAGCAGCGCAAGCGGTAACATCCCGAGTACGAAGCTACCTGTCTGCTCTTTGACAATTCCGACCACGTTGACCATCAAGCCGCCACCGATCAGGTTGGAGATCGCGTTGATCCCGGCGAGGCCTGCCGCGAGCGTGCTCGCCGAAAGCCAGCTTGACGAAAGCGCCCAGAATGGCCCCTTGAAGGCATACGCGCCCACCAGACAGCACGTGACCATGACGATCGTCGGCACGATTGCAGTTCCGGTCATGCCCAATGCAGCGAAGCCTCCGGCGGCGAGCAGTAGCGGAATGGCCGTGTGCCAGCGGCGCTCATCTGTCCTGTCCGAATGGCGTCCCCACAACACCATGAGTACGGTCGCGATGCCGTATGGGATCGCATTGACAAAGCCAGTCTGGAGGTTCGAGAGGCCGAACGACTTCAACAATTGCGGTTGCCAGACCGACAGCACACTGCCGGTGGCGGAAGCGCCGGAGCAGACCAAAGCCATGACAAGAAAATACTTGTTGGTCGCGAGCTGCCAGAGGGAGAGATGTCCGACCGGCTTGCGCGCGGCCGCATCCGTCTTCATGCGTCCGATCAGCCACTCCCGCTGCTCTGCGGTGAGCCAGGACGCCTGCGCCGGCTTGTCGGTCAGAACGAACAGGCACACGAGACCCAGCAGAATGGTCGGCAACCCTTCCAGGATGAAGAGCCACTGCCACCCTCGCAGACCGAGAGCGCCGTCAAGTTCGAGCAGGCCGACAGAAAGGGGCGAGCCCAGGAAAGTGGCGAGCGGGATCGAAACCGTGAACGTCGCCAGGATGCGCGCCCGATACTGCGCCGGAAGCCAATAGGTCAAATAGAGGATCGCACCTGGAAAAAAGCCGGCCTCCGCTGCGCCCAGAATAAAGCGCATGGCATAGAGCGAATAAGGCCCGACGACGAAGGCCATGCACGCGGTCACCAATCCCCAGGTGATCATGATGCGCGCGATCCAGCGCCTGGCGCCGAACTTCTGGAGAGCCAGGTTGCTTGGCACTTCCACCAGAAAATACGAGACGAAGAACAGGCTGGCGGCAAAGCCGAACATCGCCGGCGTGAGCCCCAGATCCTTGTTCATCTGGAGCGCTGCGAAGCCGACGTTGACGCGATCGAGCAGCGCAAAGAAGTAGCAGATCATCAGGAACGGCACGAGGCGCAGGATGACCCTGCGCATCGTCACCTTCTCTATCGGGTCGATTTCCGTTTGAGCGGCCGTCACGTCTCTCTCCCTGTTGTTATTGGTCTTATTCGGCCGCTTTCGCCGTTACCTGCATCCTGGTCGCGATCGCATCAATGGCGATCTTGTAGTTTTCCGGAACGACGCCCTTGAAATGCTCCTTCAGACCCAGGCTGTCCTTCCAGCGCAACCGCGCCACCGTGGCGCGCGCCATCAGCGGCTCGATCCCGGCATCTGCGACCGCCTCGGCGGCCATCTCGACCTCTTCGGTGCGCCGCTTGGCATGGATGACGCCGGAGGGCGTGAGGCTCTCAACGGTGTCCATGAACGGACGCGTGAGCGTCTTCGACGCCGAGGCCAATACGGTCTCCTCCAGACCGTAGGACCGGGCCGCCAACAGCGTCTCATCGATCAGTGCCTCGATGCCCTTGATCAGGACGGAGCGAAGGATCTTGATGCCCGAAGCCGTGCCGAGCTTCTCGCCTGCGAATTCGATGCTCATGCCCCAGGGCACGAGCAGGTCGACGACGCGCGGCCCGGCGGGACCACTCGACATCATGTGCATCGCATAGCCGTGCTTGGGCGTCCCCATGATGGAGCCGTCGCCAAGCGTGGCGCCGGCCTTGGCGAGCCGCTCGGCCACGCCGTATTTCACCTTGGGAGTGGCGGAGGCGAAGTCGAGGAAGGTGTGGCGGCCATCGAGCACGGATGCGAACGCGGTTGCGCTTTCGAGCGACCTGGAGCCCGGCGTGACGCTGAAGATCAGCTCCGCTGCATCCGCCAGCTCTTGATTGGACTTCACCAGCGTGACGCCTGCCGCCTTGGCGCGCCCCTGGATCAGATCGGCATACGGGCCGTCGAAGGCGTATTTGTCGTAGCAGAAGATCTGCTTCAGGCCGGCCTCGCGCAGTCCTTTGCCCAGCGTGCTGCCGATCTCGCCGTAACCGACCAGACCAAGGCGGAACTGCTTTCGTTCGCTCATTTCTAAATTCCTTTCGAGAGGGTTGCGATCGGGCTGGTGCGGCTGTCAGCCGCTCCGGCCTGTCGCTGGAGACTGGCACCAACCACCCGGATCAGGATGGCGGCCAAAGCAAGAAAGGCGGCCACCGACATCAGGGCCCATGAGAAGCTGTCGGTCGACTGCTTGATCACACCAATGAGATAAGGACCGACGAAGCCACCGAGATTGCCGATCGAGACGATCATCGCCAGGCCGCCGGCGGCCGCGCTGCCGGTGAGGAAGCTCGACGGGATCGGCCAGAAGGTGGACTGGTAGCACATGATCCCGATCACCGCGCCGCACAGCGCCACAACCGAGGTGAGCGCCGAAGACGTCGCGTAGCTGCAGGCTACCAACGACACCGCCCCCAACAGCAGCGCGCTGGCCACAAACCAGCTTCGTTCCCCGCCCTTGTCCGACAGGCGGGCCCACAGCATCATCGTGACGGCGCCGCAGATGTAGGGAATGGCGGCGATAAAGCCGACGGCAACGACGCCGAAGCCGAGGCCCTTGATGATTTGCGGCATCCACAGGCCAAGCCCGACGGAGCCGATGATGGCGCAGAAGTTGACGGCTGCACACACAAGGACCCGCCAATTCAGGAAGGCGTCCTTGAGCCGCGATGAGTGCTTGGCGGCAATAGCCTGACGCTCCGCCGCCAGCACCTCGGCAAGCCAGCTCCGCTCCTCAGGGCTCAACCATTTGGCCTGTTCGGGCTTGTCGGTGAGCGTGAAGAAGCACACGAAACCAAGAATTATTGCGGGCAGACCTTCAAGGATCAGGAGCCACTGCCAACCGTGCAACCCCGCCACACCATCGATGGTGAGCAGCGAACTCGATATCGGCGCGCCGATGATGTTCGCGATCGGGATGCCGAGCAGAAATGCCGCGGTCGCCGTCCCCCGCGCACGCGCCGGAAACCAGTATGTAAAATAGAGAAATACGCCGGGCGTGAAGCCGGCTTCGCCGAGCCCGAGCAGGAAGCGCATCACGCCGAAACTCACAGGACCGACCACGAATGCCGTTGCGGCCGAGATCAGGCCCCAGGTGATCAGGATGCGGGCGATCCACTTGCGCGCGCCGATGGCCTGCAAGGCCAGATTGCTTGGCACTTCCGCCAGGAAATAGCCGAAGAAGAACAGCCCGGCGCTCCAGCCGAATTCGGACGGCGAGATGCCGAGGTCGTGGTTCATCGTCAGGCTGGCGATGCCGACGTTCACCCGGTCGAGATAGGCGATGATGTAGCAGAGCAGCAGAAACGGCACGATCCGCCACAGCACCTTCGAGAGGATCTTCTCCTGCTCGGGTGTGAAGCCCGAGCCAGCTGAGGCGGCAGCGACACTTGCCATGGGTTTCCTCCGGGCGGCCGGTGTTTCCCGGCCATGAGGCGGCTTACCAAAAATAGAACGCCGTTGCAATTTGTTTTGAAACGGCGTTTCATTTTCTATGAAGGCGCCGAGGCGCCTGCGTCGCGCGACTGGACGTGTTCCCTGGGAAAAGTGGAGCGCTGGCCATCGGTTAGGGGGCCTGCATGCGGCAGCGCCGATCGGCACGACCATTAGTCGGCGTGCGAGAACATCGGCATGCCCGGCGTTTCGAGCTCGGCGCGCAGCAGGGTTCCGGTGCGGCTCTCGGTGATGAAGAGGCTCTTTCGTTGCGGCCCGCCAAAAGCCAGGTTGGTCGTACCGACGCCCGCACAGGAGACGATGCGGTCGAGCGGCTCAGCCAGCGGCGACAACCGCCATACCGAGCCGAAGCCGGTGTGGCAGACCAAGAGGTTGCCGCCGTCGTCCAGCGCCAGTCCGTCGGGACCGCCGGGACCACCATGCAAATGCGAGAAGATGCCGACCTTTGTTGTCAGGCCGCTCGCAGGCAGCGGCACGCGCCAAATCTGGTTCGCCCGCGTCACAGCGACGAGCAGAAAACTTTCCTCGGGATCAACGACGATGCCGTTCGGGCTCGGGATCGTGTTGATCAGACAGGTGAGCCGGCCATCCGGCGTGAGTTTCCAGACGCGGCCCGTGGGATCATGCATCCCGGTCTGCCCCTGGTCGGTGAAATAGAGATTGCCCGACGGAGCGAAGATGAGATCGTTCACGCCCTTGAAGCTCTCGCTCGCCGCTGTCTCCAGAAATGGCGTTACGGCGCCGCTGGAAGAATCCAGCAGCATGATCCCGCGCTTGTAGTCGGTGATGAACACGCGGCCGTCGCGATGAATCTTCAGCCCATTCGGCCATCCATCATACTCGGACACGAGCTCCCACGCGCCTTCCGCGCTGACACGGAAGATGCGTCCATAGGGAATGTCGGTGACATACAATCGGCCCTCCCGATCGAAGGATGGCCCTTCAAGGAAGCAGTCGATCTCACGTCCGCCCTGATTGGCATCCGCCCATGAGGTGCGGCGCGGCTTGCGGAACTGATCCGGAAGCCGCGTGAAGATGCTGGTTTCGATCCGACGCGGCGGGTTGAAGAACGTCATGGGACGACCTTTGGGACGACCTTTGGGAAACCATAGAGCTCGGCAGGATTATCCACCAGGATGCGCTTGAACGCGACGTCGTCGCCTGCGCATTGCGCGAAAAGGTCGAACAGCCGCGCGTCATCCGGCTTGCGCTCCTTCGGCTCGGAGGGATGCGGCCAGTCACTGCCCCAGACCAGCCGCTCGGGCGCTGCCTTGACGTAGGCTGCCGCAACGGCGCCTGCGTCAGCGTAATCCGGCGCGCCCTGCTTGCTCGAGACATAGGGACCTGACAGCTTCACCCAGGTCTTGCCGCGGTCGAGCAGGCCTCGGATGATCTTGTAAGGCGCGCTCTCCAGGCCAGCCGGCTGCGGTATCTGAGCCAAATGGTCAAAGACGAGACGCCCAGGCAAAGCGACAAGAAGGTCCGCGTTGTCCTCAATCTGCTTGGGACGCATGTTGATCTGGCAGTGCCAGCCGAGATTGGCGAGCCTCGGGGCGAGCAACTTGAGAGAGTCTAACGTCAACACGCCCGGAAAACCGAGATTGAAGCGGACGCCGCGCACACCCTGCTCGTCGAGCCTTCGCAGATCGGCGTCCGATATATCCTCGAGCACCACCGCGACCACACGAAAGTTCTCCGCGCCGAGCGCCTGTCGCGACGCGATCTGCAACCGGTTGTCGGTGCCATAAGTGGAAGGCTGGATGATGACGCCACGCATCGTGCCGATCCGGCGTTGCAGTGCGCGATAATCCTCGGGCAAGGCGTCGTCGGGCAGCAATGTCGCGCCCTTCACGATTGGATAGTTCTTGTCATAGGTGTGGAAGTGGCAATCGACCGCGCCGGCGGGCGGGACGAAACGTGGCTTCTCGGAGCCGTTCGACCAGCGCACCTCCTGCGCCGTCCCGACGTGCGGAAGAACGGATGCGCCCAGTCCGGTCAGAACGGCCCTCCGCGTGAGCGATGCTGCTGCCAAGACGTTTGTCCTCCCCCATCGTTGTTATGGAGAAGGCTTATAGGCCCGCTGATGTCCGCGCAAGTTAAAACGAAACGACGTTTCGTTTTGGCCTATGCCGTCCGTTTGCGTGCATTCTTCCCCGTGCCGGAGGACGGAGTTCCCCCACACGCCAGGGTTAGCTTGGTTGCGGCCTCGACCAGCGCCCCTTTGATCTGCTCCGCCCGCACTGTCGTGAGCCGGCTGACCGGCCCCGAGATCGCGAGCGCCCCGACCAGGGAGTCGGCAATGCCGAAGACGGGCATGGCGAGAGCGGCCGCATGAGGATCCGTCACACCGGACGTAAACAGCGGCAGTTCGTCGTCCGATTCTGGCGGTCCGGACTCATACCGCCGCAGCGTTTGAGCGATGGCGGATTTGTCCATGGGACGTGTATCGCCCGGCTGCACGGTCATCCGGATTCGATTGGTGGTCTCCACCCTGAAAAGACACAGCCTGTCTTCACCGTTTCGAACATAGAAGGACGTCGTCTCACCCGTCTTCGCCGCGAGTTGCTCGAGGACAGGCATGACATGATCGGACAGACGAAACGCCTGCTGATAGGCAGTGCCGAGACGCAGGGTCTCCGCATCAAGCCGGTAAGAGCCGTCCGGCAGGCGCGCGAGGAGCCGATATTGCTGCAACGACAAGGCAAGCCGCAGGATCGTGCTCTTGACCAGACCGGTCCGCTCCGCCAATTCGGCCAGGCTCAAGGCGCCATCGCCGCGGCGAAACGCGGTTAATACCGCGAGTGCCCGTTCGGCTGCTGACACGCCCTTCAATGCGGGCGGCTTCTTCACGGTCTGCTTTGCCATCTCAAATCCTCGTCCCGGCCATCCCTACGGCATTCTCGCCGCAGGTAGAAGAGCCTTACGAAGCTTCATTGGGCGAGCTGGCCAAGCAAGCTACGCGCTGCAAGCAGATCGACAGTTTCGAAGCCTTCGGTGAACCTGTTGTAAACCGGCTCCAGCAACTCCATGGCCTCGCTTTGGCGGCCGTGATTGGCCTTCAATCGGGCGAGATTCATCGCCGCCCGCAGCTCCCAGGCCAGTGCACCTTGCTTGCGGGCCATCGCTGCCGCTTGCAGAAAGAGACTGGCTGCCGCGTCGGCGTCCCCATCCGATTGCGCCAACAGTCCTTTCACCCGCAGGACCTCGGCCGTGCACCAATGCTCTTCGTTACGATCCCTGCTTGCCAGCTGCGCCATCAGGGAGACAGCATCAACGTATCGGTCCGCCGCAATTGCGGATTCACTGAGGTGAGCCAGGATGAGAGGAACGAACACTTCGTATTGCATTTCGGCCAATAGCCGCAGCCCTTCGGCCGCCAGCGGCATCGCTGCATCGAACTGATTCCGCCTCGTCTGGCACAGGGCCAGAAGGCAATTCCCAATCCCCACCTGGGGCTTTATCGAATGGGTTCTGGCGTGCTCGATCAGCTCGACAATGTCGTGCTCGACGGAATCGATGTCGGTATCGGACAAGTACCGGTGGAAGCTGGCCCATGTCATCGCAACGCTGAGCGGCATTGCGAATTGAAGCGGCCTTGCCGCCGCCAGCACCCGCACCCCCAACAACTGGGCCTGCTCGGGAAACCCCTGCATCCACACCGTGCTTGCGAGATTGCCGAGCGTATCCACGCGACGGTCGTAGCCGATCGCATTGACCTGCGCGAGCCGCGCCTTTTCCGTGTCGATGTCGAGCGAGCGCTGGAGATGGGTTCGCGCCTCCGCAAGCTTGCCGAGATGATGCAGCGAGTGGCCCAGCATCCATTCCGCCAGAGCGGTCGGACCCGGATCAGACAGCTTCTTCGCATCCTCGGCACAACGCTGAGCAAGTTCGAGCGCCTCATCATAGCGGGTACGGATGCTGCTCCCCCACGACGCCAAATAGCGCAGTATCAACTGCCCCTGGGTTTCGCGAACGGTTCTTTCCAGCGTCCTGGTCCAGGCGACCATTGCCTCCACCGAGAAGCTCGTCGTGAACAACTGGGAACTCGCGAGCGCCAGATGAATCACGATCTGCTGATCTGTCGCCTTGCCATCCTCGCGGCTTGGCGCGACCGCGCCGGCCAGGATCGTCCATTCACGGCATTCGGCAAACAAAGCCTTGCTCAGCCAGATCGAGCTCGCATAGCTCGTCAGGTTGACACCGATCCCTGGATCGCCGTCGCGTCCAAACGCCCAATGCAGCGCGGCGCGGATGTCGTCGAGATGCGCGACCAAGGCGCGCCGCTCATCTGTCGGCAAATCCGCCTCATTCGCCGTCTTCAACAATGCGCAATAATATTCGGCGTGCGCGCGCCGGAATTGGCCGAGCTCTCCGGCATCGGCCAATTTCAGCGCGGCATAAGTGCGGGTCGTGTCAAGGAGCCGATAGCGTGCGCTCGATCCCGTGGTGTCGGCAGAGGCAAGCGATTTCATCAGCAGTCCGCCGACTGCGTCGAATACCTCTTCCGCCCCGGCCCCCTGACCTCGTGCGACCTGGTACGCGGCTTCGAGCGTGAAGCCTGTGACGAATACGGACAGGCGCCGTAAAATCGTGCGCTCGACATCCGACAACAGGTTGTAACTCCAGTCAAGCGTCGCGCCCAGTGTTTGATGACGCGGCGGAGCCGTCCGCCGTCCGGGCCAACGCAAGGCAAATTCGGTGTCGAGCAGCCTTGCAATCTCTTGCAGACCATAGGCTTCGACACGCCCCGCCGCCAACTCGATGGCGAGTGCGTTGCCGCCAAGCTTGCGACAGATATTGCCGGCGATCTTGACGTCCTGGTCCGTCAGGTTGATCTGGCCGCCGCTCGTCGTCGCGCGCTGCAGGAAGAGTCTGACGGCCGGGAAGTCGAGCAACTCGGCCGCCGTCAAACCGGGGCCGTCAGGCGGAGTCTCGAGGGGAGACAGCCGGTAGACGTTTTCGCCACCGACGCGCAGGACTTCTCGGCTGGTCACGAGCAAATGAAGCTGCGGCAGCTCGGCAAAAAGCCTCTCCGACAGCACCGCCGCCTCCGCAATAAGGTGTTCGGAGCCGTCGAGAATCAGCAGGACGGGCCTGCCGCGCAAATGACTGACCAATCCCGGAATCGGGTCGCCGGACTGAACCGGCAGGCCGAACGCGGAGACGACGGCTGGCGC
Organism: Bradyrhizobium sp. LTSP849; assembly: GCF_000938255.1. Lineage (GTDB taxonomy): Bacteria > Pseudomonadota > Alphaproteobacteria > Rhizobiales > Xanthobacteraceae > Bradyrhizobium. The sequence continues at coordinate 140,155 of NZ_JYMR01000055.1, forward strand.
CAGCAGGCGCGGATCGGAGACCGGGCTCAGCTCCACAAAGCAGACGGCGCCAAAAAATTCCGGCAGCAATGTATGCGCGACCGACAGCACGACCGTCGTCTTGCCCAATCCGCCTGGTCCGACGATGGTCACGAACCGCTCGGTTGTCAGCTTGCGACAGATTCCGCGAACGATCTTGTCGCGCCCAACCATTTGCACGAGCAACGGTGGCAGAGGGTAGTGAGCTTCAGGAAAATCATCGGCAGTCGGCAAACCTGCCGTGTCCCGCGACGTCGGCGCAATGAAGCAATAACCGCGGCCCGGCACATTGGTGAGGTATCGCTCGCCGCCTTCGCCGGTTTCGAGGGCTTTGCGCAAGGCCGTGATATGGACCCGAAGGGTGACCTCTTCGACGAAAACCCCGGGCCAAACCTTGGCGATCAGCTCCCTCTGGCCAACCACTTCACCTGCATGCTCGACCAGAACAAGCAGGATATCGAACGCACGGCTGCCAAGCTTGACCGCCTCATCAACCTTCTTGAGAACGCGCTCTGCGGGAAACAACTGAAACGGACCGAAGGAGACGACCTCCTGGGTACGTGGGCTGCTCGTTGGAATAGCCGTCTGCAAGCCAAATTCTTCTTCAGGATGAAGCAACGATCGAGTGAAAGGCTTGAGTCTTGGCCCGGACCGCCGCGGAGAAGGGTGCGCTTGCCTCGATCTTAATGGCTAAGCCTCAGGGATAAAAGCGGAAAGTCGGCGCGCTGGCGGACGACGTAGCCGTCAGCCAGGCGAGTGCGACCGTGGCTGAAGACGCGCGGACGAGTAGACTGCGGGCGCTATTGCGTGTGCTGCGGAGGTCCCCATCTGTCTGACCAGACCAACCACTCAAGTCAGGACACCTTACATGGCCAAGCTCGACGGCAAGATCGCTCTCATCAGCGGAGGCACGACCGGCATCGGCGCTGAAACCGCCAAACTCTTCCAATCCGAAGGCGCAACGGTCATCGTCACCGGCTCCAGCGAGCGCTCGGTGGAAGCCGCCAAGGCGGCGCTGCCCGGGATCGAGGTGCTGCTCTCGGACGCCGGCAACGTGGCCGCCACTCAGGTGCTGGTCGACAAGGTCAAGGCCAGGCACGGCCGCATCGACGTCCTGTTCGTCAACGCCGGCATCGCCAAGTTCGCGCCGATCGCGCAAGTCGACGAGGCGCTTTACGACAGCCAGTTCAACATCAACGTGAAGGGCGCGTTCTTTCTGATCAAGCATGCCATTCCAATCATTCCCGACGGCGGCGCGATCATTCTGACCGCTTCGGTGGCGGGCGCGAACGGCGGCTTGGGAGGCAGCACCATATACGGCTCGACCAAGGCGGCGCTGCGTTCGTTCGGCCGCACGATCGCCAAAGAGCTGACGCCGCGCGGCATTCGGGTCAACACCATCAGCCCCGGTCCGATCATCACCCCGATCCTCGACAAAGGTGGCCTCACCCCCGCCCAGAAGGATAACTTCATCGAAGGCGCCAAGACGCGCATCCCGCTTGGCCGCACTGGTACGGTCGCCGAAGTGGCCGCAGCTGCGCTCTACCTTGCTGCCGACGCCACCTACACCACCGGCGCCGAACTGTTCGTCGATGGCGGTCTGGTCGATCTATAGCGACCTTGCGAAGGTGCGACGTGGTGCTCGCGCCGGACACGGCGAGGGATCATTGTCGCGCCCCTAAGGTCATTGTCGACCGGCATCCTTGTAGGGATGGCGGATGACGCGGATTGCGCCAGCTTCACACCAGCTTTGCACCAGAAACTACCGCAACGGGACGCTACGGTCGCGCTCGGTGGACCCCGCAAGCACAGCTGCAGCGAACTGATGAATCGACAAGAGCGCCGGACCGCGGCCAAACAAACCAAACCGGTCGCACCTCAACGTTTGCCGCAACATTTTGAGGCCGTAAAACAGGGCAAGTCACTGTTTGATCTCGGCCGGTATGCCGAAGCCCTGGAATGCTTCAACATATTCGAGAAGCACAATCCAAATATCGCAGCTCTCTATCAAACGCGCGGCCTTTGCTTGCAGCGGCTGGGCCGGTTCGAGGAAGCGCAGACCGACTTCGAGAGATCCATTGCGCTGAACCCCCGCGAGGCGGAGACACACAAGAACCTTGGCTCGCTGCATGCGAGATTTGGCCGGATGGAGCAGGCATTTGCGGGCTTCGATCGCGCGCTCGCACTTCGTCCGAATTTTTCCGCAGCGCTCAACGAGAAGGCCCGGGCGTTGTGGAGCCTGCATTTGCTGGACGAGGCTTTCGCAGCCTTCCATCAATCGCTGGCGGTTGACCCCGGCAATGCGGACACGATCTGGAATCTCGCACTGCTTCAGATGCTGACCGGAGATTTCGAGCGGGGCTGGTCGGGACGCGAGGCCCGTTGGAAAGCGTCGTCTCTCGGCCTCGTCGATCGTGGTTTTTCGCAGCCCCTCTGGCTTGGTGACGAGCCGATCGAAGGCAAGACCATCTTGCTGCATGCCGACGAGGCATTGGGCGATGCAATCCAGTTTGCGCGCTATGCGCCCATCGTGGCCGTGCTCGGGGCTCAGATCATTCTGGAGGTCCAGCCTCCGATCCAGCAGCTTTTGGGTGGGATCACTGGCGTCGCCAATTGTGTCGGCCGATCGTCTTCGACGTCGCCGGCGTTCGACCTGCACTGTCCTCTTGGAAGCCTGCCGCTGGCGTTCGGGACACGGCTCGATACGATCCCACTCGCGGAAGGCTACCTTTCTACGCCCCCGGTGGCGCGCGTGCAGGCGTGGGAAGACCGGCTTGGCCCCCGCACGCGCTTCCGCGTTGGTCTTGTCTGGTCGGGGAATCCAGATCACAACAACGACCACAATCGATCGATGGCACTGCGCACGCTTGCGCCTCTGCTGGATTGCGACGTCCAGTTCGTCTCCTTGCAAAAAGGCGTCCGGGATCCGGACCGGGCCTTCCTCGGCGAACGTCCCGATATCGTCGACCCGACGGAACAGCTGACGGATTTCAGCGAAACGGCGGCGCTGATTAGCTGCCTTGATCTGGTGATTTCGGTCGACACCAGCGTCGTTCACCTCGCCGGCGCGCTGGGCGCTCCGGTCTGGACGATGTTGCCCTTCAACCCGGATTGGCGCTGGCTGCTCAACCGCGACGACAGCCCGTGGTATTCGTCCATGAGGCTGTTCAGGCAACCAAAGCGAGGCGACTGGGCCAGCGTCGTCGACGGCGTTCGCCTCGAACTGGAGCGCCTGGTTTCCGCGTGGCGGTCGGGAGCACGGCAGCACCAGAGCACGGCCCCGACCACCAAACCACAGGATGCGGTCCTGTCTAATTATCTCGGCAATCTGCTCTGGCAACGCAAGCGCATGGACGATGCTGTGCTGCATTTCCAGCGGGCGCTACAACTGTATCCGCAATATTTGGAGGCAGCGCATAGCTGCGGCGGACTGTTGTTCAATCTCGGCCGGTATGCGGAGGCCCTGGAGTGCCTGGACATAGCCGAGAAACTGGATCCAAATTCCGCAGCCCTGTATCAAATGCGCGGCGCTTGTCTCCAAGAGGCGAGCCGGTTCGAGGAAGCGGAGGCCGACTACGAGAGGTCCATGGCACTGGACCCCGGCCTGGCGGAGACGCACAACAACCTCGGCTTGCTTCATGCGAGACTTGGCCGAACCGAGCAGGCACTTGCGCGTTTCGATCGGTCGCTTGAACTTCGTCCCGATTTTTCCGCGGTGCTTAACAACAAGGCATTGGCATTGTTGAATCTGCAATTGCTGGATGAAGCCTTCGCGACCTTTCACAGATCGCTGACGGTCGACCCGGGCAATGCGCCAGCGACCTATAATTTAGCGACGCTTCAACTGCTGACCGGAGACTATGAGCGAGGCTGGCTTGGGCGCGAAGCGCGTTGGAAGCTTCCCGTCGGCTTGCCCGATCGCGGTTTTTCCCAACCCCTTTGGCTCGGCGACCAGCCGATCGAAGGCAAGACCCTATTGCTTCACTCTGAAGAGGGATTGGGCGACGCAATTCAATTTGCGCGCTATGCGCCCATCGTCGCCGCGCTCGGGGCTCAGGTCATCCTGGAGGTCCAGCCTCCGATCCAGCAGCTTTTGGTTGGTGTCGCTGGAGTCGCAAATTGTATCGGCCTATCGTCTTCGACGTCGCTGGCGTTCGACCTGCATTGTCCTCTTGGAAGTCTGCCGCTGGCGTTCGGGACGCGGCTCGATACGATCCCGTTCGCGGAAGGCTACCTTTCTGCGCCCCCAGTGGCGCGCGTGAAGGCGTGGGAAGACCGGCTCGGCCCCCGCATGCGCTTCCGCGTCGGTCTCGTCTGGTCGGGGAATCCAGATCACAACAACGACCACAATCGATCGATGGCGCTGCGCACGCTTGCGCCTCTGCTGGATTGCGACGTCCAGTTCGTCTCATTGCAAAAAGGCGTCCGGGATCAGGACGGGGCCTTCCTCCGCGAACGTCCCGATATCGTCGACCTCACTGAACAGCTCACGGATTTCAGCGAAACCGCGGCGCTGATTTCGTGCCTTGATCTGGTGATCTCGGTCGACACCAGCATCGTTCACCTCGCCGGCGCGCTGGGCGCCCCCGTCTGGACGATGTTGCCTTTCAACCCGGATTGGCGCTGGCTGCTCAACCGCGACGACAGCCCATGGTATTCGTCCATGAAGCTGTTCAGGCAACCAAAGCGAGGCGACTGGGCCAGCGTCGTGGACGGCGTTCGCCTCGCGCTCGAGCGCCTGGCTTCCGCATGGCAGCCAGTGCAAGAGCCGTCTTTGCTTCTTCCTGCCGAGTAAAATCGAACAGACGTCCGGCTCACTGCGCCTTGCGCGCTTCCTCGAGGCGAGGATCGAACGCAAACTCGATCCGTACTCCGCTGGGCTCGCGCACGATGAAATGGATCTTCGGGCCGGCACCCGATCGTTCCGGGCTGAACTCGACGACGACGCCAGGCCAATTCGACACGCGCTTGTAGAGGGTATCGAGGCCGGCCTGGTCGACGACGGCGAGGGCCAGATGATGCAATCCGACATTGGCACGCCGATCGAACGGGATTGCGTCGCCAGGCGATTGGACCTGCCACAACGTCACAACGTCGTGTCCGTCGGATACGAACACCGCTGGATACTCCGGCCGCTCGCCGACGATCCGCCATCCCAGACAATCGCAAAAGAAGTCTCGCGTGCTCGCGAGATCGCGAACACTGAGCCCAATGTGGTCGACACCGTAGGTGCCGGTCTTGAGGTCATCTACCATAGGTCCTCCGATGAGCTGCCGGATGCGTCGCAACTGTGGCCTAGCGGCGTGGCAGCGATTTGAGCAGCGACTTGGCCGTCTCCGTAGCCCGATTGATCGCATTCCGATCGCGGTAAACCCTCGAAACGACGAAGCCGCCCTGCACGACAGTGATGAGCATCAGCGCAAGCTCGTCGGCGTCGAGTCGTTTCGCAATGTCGCCATCGGCTTGAGCTTCGCGAAGCGCCGCCGCAAGGATCTGCTGGAGTTCGCGGAAATAACGTTCGACCGGCTTCCTCAGCGAGGCCTCGGCGATGGACGCTTCGCAGGCAAATCTCCCCATCCTGCAACCCTTGAGGCCGTCGCGCGCAACGTCGAGATAGCGGATGACGCGATCCAGGGCAGAACCGTCGGTCCCCACGGTCTGGCGTGCGAGCTCGCACATTTCATCGGAGACTTCATCGAGAGCCACAGACGCCAGGTCCATTTTTCCCTTGAAATGATGATAGAGGCTGCCCTGCCCCGCACCACTTTCGTCCAGCAGGTCGCGCGGACTGACGGCCTCGTAGCCACGCTCCCACATCAACTTCTTGGCCGCCTTAACGAGCTCACCCTTCGCCTTCATGACGTCCTCAACACCGTATTCGAATCAACCGAACGTGATTGTATTTTGTAACTACTAGTATGTACAGACAACCGCCAATAACGGGTATCAGCCATGTTTTCGCAAAGGCGTGCGTCCATGATCGCAGGACTCTCATGACAGGGACCACGTCTCCCTTTCACGACGGCGAGCAGAGGATTCAGAGCCTTGCCGGCGTCCGCGATCGCATCGAACTCAGGGGGCGCGCAGTCATTCGCGACTACATGCCGGAGCAGCATCGGGCGTTCTTCGCTGCGCTGCCGTTCTTGGTCGTGGGGCTGGCGGACCAGAACGGCCATCCCTGGGCCACCACCCTGTCCGGCCCCGCAGGGTTCATGAATTCGCCGGAAGCGAACCTACTTGCCATCAAAGCGTGGCTCGAGCCGGGCGATCCCTTGCATTCGTGCATTCGGGATGGCCGCCCGATCGGCGGGCTTGGGATCGAACTTTCAACGCGTCGTCGAAACCGGATCAACGGCCGCATCGAGGATTGCATCGTCGGTGAAGGTTTCTCGATCAGGGTTCAGCAGAGTTTTGGAAACTGCCCGAAATACATCCAGGCCCGCAACGAGCGGCCACAGCTCCGTTCAACGGCCGTGCCCGAACCCCGAATGGCTTCCGATCTGGGCGATGACGAGGTCAGCTTCATTGCCGAAGCCGACACGTTCTTCATTGCATCGCGGTCGGCGCAGCTCGACCAGGAGGAATCCTCGCAAGGTCTCGATGTGTCCCACCGCGGCGGACGTCCCGGCTTCGTGCGGGTGGTCTCACCAAGCGAACTTTGCTTTCCCGATTTCAGCGGCAATTTGCTCTTCAACACGCTCGGCAATCTGGAAGCGGATGCGCGCGCCGGGCTTCTGTTCATCGACTTCCGGAGCGGCAGGATGCTGCACATCATCGGGAGAGCCCGGATCCGCTGGGACGTTCCGGAAACCACGCGGTCCGCTGGAATCGAACGGCTCATCTTTCTCGACATCGCGTGCGTCGTGACCCGCGAGCACGCATTTCCGCATGTGTTCGACTTTGTCAGCTACTCGCCGCATCTGGGGGCGGAGGGCCAGGATTCCAGAATTCCCCAAAGGAGATCGTGATGCTAAATCTAACCCGCCGTAACGCTCTGTTGACGGCAGCGTGCGCAGGAGCAGCGTTCGGCCTGCCCAGGCCCGTCTCGTTCATCGAGGCAGCACTCGCCCAGAAGGGACCGGAGGCTGGCAAAGGCTTCCGGCCGTTCAAGTTCGGTGCGAACCAAGGGTTCATCCTGAACGATGGCGTTTGGGAGAAACCTCACGATCCCAAGTTCATCGAGAACGTGTCCGTTGAGGAAACCAAGGCCGCACTGGCGGCCGCGGGGATCGCGAATGACGTCGTGCCGATTCCGTTCAACATAACTCTGCTCAGGTTCGGCAACGAGACGATCCTTTTCGACGCCGGCACGGGTGGTCAGTTTCAGCTCACCGCCGGCGCAATGATCGCCAATATGGCGGCAGCCGGAATCAAGCCGGAACAGATCACGAAGGTGATCGTTTCGCATTTCCACCCGGACCATGTCTTTGGGCTGATGAGCAAGGCCCCTGACAACACACCGGTTTTCCCGAACGCCGTGGTTTACGTGCCAAGCAACGAGTACAAGTTCTGGATGGATGAGAGCATCTTCACCAAGCTCCCTGAAAAGCAGCACGGCCTGCCCAAAAGGCTTCAGGCGATGTTCCCACTCCTGAAAGACAGACTGAAACAGTACGAGTGGGACACCGAGGTCATTCCGGGCATCCGCTCCATCGCGGCACCGGGCCATACGCCGGGCCACACTGCGTTCCATGTCGCGTCAGGCAACGAGCAACTGATGGTGCTGAGCGACACGACGAACATGCCTGCGCTGTTCGCGAAGCACCCGAATTGGCACGGCGCGATCGACGCCGACCCAGTGCTGGCCGAAGCGACGCGGCGCAAACTGTTCGACCGTGCCGTGGCCGACAAGGCGCTCGTGACCGGCTACCATTTCCCGTTCCCGGCCGTCGGCAGGATCGTGACGGACGGCGCAGGTTACACCTTCGTGCCTGCTGCGTAGTCAGGGACGACGCATACGGAAACGGCCATCGTCGGTGCCCCGCCGGTGACCGTTTTCGGCACATGATTTCGTTCAGCGAAGAAGCGCTCAGACGCTCTGCCCGTAACTGCGCTTTGCGGCCTCAGCACTGACATAGCCGAGCCGGACATCGCGCTCGACGAGCTCCCGCGCTCGCAATCCGGCCTCGCCGAAGCCGCCACCGCCGGACGTTTCGAGCCGAATGATATCGCCACTCTTCAGCATCATGTTCGTCACCTTGGAGCGCAACGCCTGCGTTTGACCATCGCGGGTCAGATAGAGCGCGCTTGGCGCCGCGGGCTCTCCGCCGGCTAGACCAAACGGGCGGAACTTGAAGCGATCGAGATTGGTCGAGAGCTGCGCCATCGCACAGTTGATCCGCCATTCGCGCCAGAGACCCAGGCCGCCGCGCCACTGGCCGGGCCCCCCCGTATCGGTCAACAGCCCGTAGCCCAGAAACGTCACCGGCATGTCGCTTTCGATCATCTCCATTGGAATGTTCGCGTTGTTGTGCATTCCGAACGACAGCGCCGAGGCACCGTCCGAAACCGGCAGCGCGCCGATGCCCCCGACCTCGATCTCGACCAGGACGCGACGGCCGAGCACGGGATCGACGGTCTGGAGCGTGACGACGTAGGACACCGCATAGTAGGCGGCCGGCATGCGCTCCGGCACGGCTTGATGCAGCGCACCGAACAACACCGTGGCGAGCCGGTGCCCGATGGCAATGCGATGCACGACGGGTGCAGGTGCAGCAGCACTCACGCACAGGCCCGGCGGCGCAATGATCTTGACCGGGCGATAGCAGCCCGCATTTGCCGCGATAGTGACATCGGCCGATGCGATCAGCGCATAGAAGACCGTCGAGCATGTCGACGACAGCGTTGCATTGCTCGGCCCCATCACCTGCGGGCTACAGCCGGAGAGATCGACCGTGAGTTCGTCACCCTCGACCATCAGCCTGGCGTGAATGCGTATTGGCGCATCCGAGATGCCGTCGTCGTCGACATGGTCCTCGAATTCGTAAGTGCCATCGGGGATACGGCCGATGACCGCCCGCATGGCAGCCTCGGATCGATCGAGCAATTGACCGAGCGCGGCTTCGAAACGCACGTCGCCGAGCTTCATGGCGAGGCGTTCCACACTGGCCGCGCCGATGTGAAGCGAGGCGAGTTGGGACTGCAGATCTCCCCACAGGATCTCGGGCTGGCGGACATTCTGCAGGATGATGTCGCGAATTGGCTCATTGAGCTTGCCGCCTTCGACGAGCTTCACCGGCGGTATGCGCAGGCCTTCCTGGAATATCTCCGTGGCGCTCGAGCCGTAACTGCCCGGCGAGGAGCCCCCGACGTCGAGATGGTGACACAGCGTTCCGACGAACCCGATGCGGCGGCCCTTGTGGAAGATGGCCTTGAAGGCGACGATATCGGGGAGATGTTGGCCTCCGCAGTAGGGGTCGTTGGATACAATGATATCGTCGGGGCCCCAACGATCGGGCGCAATGTGACGAGCCAGGATCTCGGTGAGGAAATAGCTCATGGAATTGAGATGGCTCGGGATCCGTGCCGCCTGCGCGACGTTCCAGCCATTGCGGTCGAAGATCGCGGTCGAGTAGTCGAGCAATTCCCGCACGATGGTCGAGCGACTTGTGCGCCAGATGGTGACATCCATTTCGGCGGCCGCAGCGGTCAGGGCATTGTAGATGATCTCGAGCTCGATCGGCGTAATCTCGACGTCCGCCACATCCGCGTTCATTGATGCCTCCCCGCCACGAGGTGGCCGCTGTTGTCGCGCCGGCAACTCCATCCGTCGCCGAGAAGCACGCTCGTGTAGGCTTCCTCGATGACGGCGGGCCCCTCGATCGTGGCGCCGGGAGACAGCTCGTCGCGGCTCCAGACCGCGACATCCCGCCAATGGCCCGCAAGCCAGACTTTACGCGTGCCGGGTGGCCGGCCGCTATCGTGCGCAGCCGGCGGTTTGGCTGCGGGCTTGGGCAGGCGTCCTATCGCCGAAGCGCGCAACGACACGATCTCGACGGCTGAACCAGGATTGGAATAAGAGAAACGCTGGCGGTGGAGATCATGAAAATCGGCGATCAGCGCCGACAGCGCCGCCTCATCGAGCTGCAAGGAGCGCATCGGCACCGTCAGCTCGAACGCCTGCCCCTTGTAGTGCATATCGGCAGCGAGCTCGATGTGACGGTCGCTGGCGGGGATGGCGTCGGCGTCAAGCCTTGCCCGCGCGTCGGCGAGGAGGTTTTCGAGCAGAGGCTCGATCACGGCAAGGCTCTCGGGCTTTGCGTCGATAACGCGCGAGCGGACGAGGTCATGGATCAGATCCGAATGAAGAATGCCGTAGGCGGACAACGTGCTAGCATTCTGCGGAAACACGACGCGCCGGATCCCTGTCTCGTCTGCGACCGCAACCGCGTGCAACCCGGCGGCACCACCGAAGGCGACCATGGTGAATTCGCGCGGATCGACCCCTTTCTCGAACAACGATAAACGGATCGCGGCGCCCAGATTCGCGTTGGTCACCGCCAGCAATCCCTCCGCGGCAGCTTCGACCGAAAGACCGAGCGGTTTCGCTACTCCGGTGTCGATCGCTACGCGCGCTGCTTCGCGGTCGAGACGCATCCCGCCGCCCAGAAAGCTTTCGTCGTTGAGACGGCCAAGCGTGACATTGGCATCGGTCACCGTCGCCCCGACTCCGCCGCGACCATAGCAGGCAGGGCCTGGGCGCGAGCCTGCGCTTTCGGGCCCGACCGTCATTCGCTTGTCCTGCTGCACCTTGGCAAGCGAGCCGCCGCCGGCGCCGATGGCGCGGATTTCGACCATCGGTATGCGCACCGGCATCCGGTCCACTTCACCCTGCATGACGACGTTGACACGACCGTTGCGGACAACCGAGACGTCGAAGCTCGTCCCGCCCATGTCGACGCCAATGAGGTTGTCCTCGCCGAGGATTCCGCTCAACAGCGCGCAGGCCGCGCTCCCGCCCGATGGCCCCGAAAGTAGAAGGCGCACCGGCTCCAGCGCCGCGGTCCTGGCCGAACACACCCCACCGTTCGACTGCACGAGGAGCAGCCGCGGCGCAAACCCTTCCGCCTGCATCCGGTGTGTCAGTTTGTCGAGATATCCCGCGATGACCGGGATCAGCAGCGCGTTAAGCACGGTGGTCGACGTGCGTTCGTATTCGCGGATCTCGGCGCTCAAAGCGCTCGAGCACGACACCTTGAGCCCAGGCCGGGCCTTCGCAAGGTACTCGGCAATGCGCTGTTCATGCTCCGGATTGAGGTAGGAATTCATCAGGCAGACGGCCACGCAGGCTGGATCGAGCCTGTCGAGCGTCTCGGCGAGGCCGTCCAGCGCGGCGGCGGTCAGCGGCACCTCGACGCTACCGTCCGCCCGCACTCTTTCAGTGATGCCAATGCGGCAGTCGCGCGGGATGAGGGTCGGCGGCTGCTGCGGATTGAGGGCATAGACTTCGCGCCGAACGTGGCGGCCGATCTCGAGGACATCCTCAAATCCTGCCGTGGTCACCAGCACACCCTTGGCGAGCTTGCGCTCGAGGATCGCATTGGTGGCGATCGTCGTGCCATGGAGCAAAAAGCCGACATCGCGAAGCGCGAAGCCGTGACGATCCGCCGCTTCCTTGATTCCGGTCATCAGACCGATTGAAGGGTCTTCCGGCGTTGTCGGCGTCTTGAAGCCAAAGATCGCACCCGAGCGTGCATCATAAATCTGAAGGTCAGTAAAAGTGCCGCCGATATCAACACCGATCCTGACCGGCAGTACCTCCGTCATCGTCACTTGCATTACCCCGGGTATCGATACACAGCGAACACCAGCCGCGATCCTACACAGATCGGATCGTCATACCAGCACGCGATCGAGGCATTCTTGTAGGCGCATTGCCCAGTTGGCAAGCATCCGCCGGAGCCGGAAGCGGGGCCGCTTGTGCTAAGCGCCCTGCACCATATGGTGGCCAGCAGCCTGCCCTCCGTCGACGTGGAGAATCTCCCCGGTCACAAACGCCGCACCGTCCAGGTAGAGCACCGCGTCTACGATGTCGGACACTTCTCCCATCCGCCCCATCGGATGGAGGGCCGCCAACGCCTGATGCGCTTCCGGCGGATGCATCGGCGTCTTGATGATCCCCGGTGACACGGCATGCGAACCCCGGCCTTCGCGTATTCGATCGCAAGCGCTCGCGTTGCGGCGGCCAGCGCTCCTTTCGTGAGAGAGGCCAAGGCGGCCGGGACACTGCTCATCGGCTGGTCGACAAGACTTGTCGTGATCGTGACGACATGGCCGGATCCCTGTTTGCTCATGAATTCCAGCGCACGCTGAGTCATGTGAAAGAAGCCGGTGACGTTGGTCGACATGTAGGCTGCATAGTCGTCCTGCGAATAAAGCGCGAAAGGCTTCGCCATGAACAGGCCGGCGTTGTTGACCAGCGTGTCGACACGACCGAACTTCTCGAACGCCGTTTTGAACACCCTCTCGGCCGTGTCCGCGGCGCCGATATCGCCTTGTACGGTCACGACGTCCGAATCGGCGACCGGCTTGATCGACCGCGACGTCGCAACAACGCGATAGTTGCGATCTCTGAAAGCCTGGCGCATTCCCGCGCCGATCCCCTGAGATGCTCCTGTTACGATGGCTACTTTCTGCCCTGCGCTCATGATTCATCCTCCTCGACAAAGAAGCTTCGCATCAGGCCTCCACCTCGCCGCTGGTCACCAGCGGATCGTATTCAGGCCGTTTCAAGATCGCGTGGAGTTGTCGACGTCGGACACCGATGTTGCCTCCGCCAAAGAGCGGAAGCGCCAGCGCATCCTGCAGCAGGCGCCCTAACGGAACAGCATGATCGTAGCTCTCTACCCCGACGACACGCATGAGATCCGTCAGAACCCGCACGGCGGTTTCCGAACCATGGATTTTCGCTTCGATCGCCAGCTCCTGCGCGCCAGGCGATTGCATATCGACCGCGTGGCACGCCCGCCAGCAAAGACAGCGGGTCGCTTCGATGGCCATCTTTGCATCCGCCAGCGCGTATCCGACGGCTTGATGTTCGATCATGGGCTGAGTGCCGCCTCGCCTTTCATTGCGCGCGAAACCCAGCGTGAACTCAAACGCGGCTCGCATCAGCGCCACGGCGAAAACTCCGACCAGGGCGGCCGCGCCCGTGAAGCAAGCGCCGGTGAGAGCCAAACCCCCGCCGAGGCTGCCCAAGATATTATCTCCGGAAACTCCGACTCCCCTCAGACTGAACTGGGGCAAGAGGTGTGCACGATGCCCCATCGAATCGATCGCACGCTCGAAGACCAGGCCTGATGCGGGGCGCTCCACCACCAAGATTGAAATACCCCGTTCGGGAGGGGCCTCAGGATCGGTTCGGCAAAGGACCGATAGAAGGTCGGCGCCCTTGCGATCCCAACCTGTGGCCGAGGAAACCCAGCTTTTTCGACCTTCGATGATCCATCGGTCCCCCCGCAGCGTCGCGGTGGTCCGAACGCCTTCGCCCGGTGGCGGCGACGCGGCATTGGCGCTGCCGCCCGGTTCGGTGGCGCAAAACCCCGCCAGGGGCGCTCCAGTTTGCTTGAGGAATGGAGGTAGCAGCCGAGCCCGCTGCTCCTCCGTGCCGCCGATCAGGAGCGGCAACAGTCCAAGGACGGTTCCAACCAGCGTCAAGGTCACGCTGGCGTTCACCGCATAGAGCTCCTCGATCATGATCGCGGTATCGGTGAGACCGGCGTTGTCTCCCCCGGCGGAAAGAGGAATGCATTTCCGCAGAAACCCGGCCGCAACCATCGCTTCGTAAGCGGGCTTCGTGGCAGCAAACCGCTGCTCCGGCGTGGGCAGAGCCTCTGCCGCCAATGCCGGCGAAAGCACCTCCCGTGCGAACTTCCGGGATTGCAGCTGTAGCTCGCGCTGGCCTGCGGTCAGACGAAAGTCAATGGCCACCGATCTTCCCTCCCATCGGGACATCATCAGCCAGACGCACTACGTCGCTCCGCATGCAGCAAGCGAATCATAGTCGCTACGCCTGAACATCATGTGCAGCTGCCGCCGCCTGACGCCCATATTGCCGCCGTCGAAGATCGGCAGCGCGAGCGCATCCTGCAGCAGACGAGCGAACGGAGCCTCATGATCATAGCTGTCGATGCCGACCACCCGCATGAGATCGGTGATGACGCGTACCGCCGCCTCGGAACCAAAAATCTTCGCTTCGACTGCAAGCTCCTCGGCTGCCGGCGACTGGGCGTCAAGCGCATGGCAGGCGCGCCAGCTGAGATAGCGCGCCGCTTCGATCGTGGTCTTTGCATCGGCCAGCGCATATCCGACCGCCTGGTGCTCGATGATCGGGTGAACGCCGCCACGTTTCTCGGTACGCGCAAAATGAAGCGCAAACTCGAATGCCGCACGCATCAAGGCAACACCGAAGATGCCAACGAGTGCCGCAGTGCCCGTGAACGCCGCAGCCGTCAGCGCGAGCCCCGAACCTTCCTGTCCGAGCAGATTGTGGCCAGGTGTCACGACGTTCTGGAGGCCGAATTGCGGGACGAGATGCGCCCGATGACCGATCGTGTCGATCGCACGTTCGAAGACAAGGCCTGTAACCGGTCCTTCGACCGCAATGATGGAGATCGCCGCATCGGGTGGCGCCGCTGGATCGGTTCGGCACACGACGCAGAGAACGTCGGCGCCTTCGCGGTTCCAACCCGTGGCTGACGAAACCCATTTCTTGCGGCCGTTGATTATCCAGTTGCCGCCCTCTCGCCTGGCCATGGTGCGGACGCCCTCACCGGGCGGAGGGGAGCCAGCGTTGGCGCTTCCGCCCGGTTCGCTGGAGCAGAAGCCAGCAAGCGGCGCGCCGCTTGTTTTCAGAAACGGTCCGAGCAGCCACTTGCACAGGTCCGGGGTGCCACCGAGCAGAATCGGCAACAGGCCGAGCACGGTGCCGAGCATCGTCAGCGTCACGCTGGCGTTCACGCTGTAAAATTCTTCCGCGAGGATCGCCATGTCTATCAGGCCGGCATTGTCGCCGCCGGCAGGTGCCGGGATGCACTTGCGCAAATAGCCGGACGCCACCATCGCCTCGTAGGTCGGCTTGGTCGCAAGAAAGCGCTCTTCCGGAGAAGACAGCAACTCCGCTGCTTTGGCGTCGTTGAGCACCTCTTTCGCAAATTTTCGGGAAGTAAGCTGTAAATCGCGCTGTTGCGCGGTCAGCGTGAAATCAATCGCCAAGGTAATCTCTCCCTGACCGGAATGTCGGCCTTTGACCCAAGGCTATTCCTGCACGGAGAGGGACTCTCGGACGGTGGCGCCCGATTTCTTGGCCTGGAGTGAACCAGACTGACTAGCGCGCAGCCATTGCGCGGCGAAACTCCCGCGGTGCCATGCCATTGCAGCGCTTGAACAGGCGGTTGAAATGCGAGATGTCACGGAAACCGGCGGCAAAGGCGATTTCGGCGACGGTCCGGTGGCGTGAGTTGCGATCGAGCAGATCCCGCGCGCATGCGACGATCCGCTTCCCGTTGACGTGCTCGCCAACCGAGCGGTTGGTTGTCGCAAACAGACGGTGCACGTAGCGCTCAGAACAGCGGAATTTCGCGGCGAGTTTGGCTGCGCCGAGCTCAGGATCGTCGCTGTGACGGTCGATGTGGCTGAGCATCATCGACAGCAGCACGGGGACATGCACGCGCTCCACGGACATGTCGGTGAGAGTTTCCGGCGCATGCGAAATCAGATCGATCACGTGCGCCCCGGCGAGGGCCGATGTCTTTGGGAGTGGGCAATCGCTCAGGCAGAGTTCGGCATAGCCGGCGAGGGTTCTGGAGAGCGCCCGGCCGGCTTCGGTCACGGACAGGTTGAGCCGCGGACGGTCGAGCAGCCTTTTCGGTAACAGTCGTCGCGGGACGGCAAAACAGAACAGTTTGAAGTCGTGGCCGTTGGCGATCTCGAACGGCTCTGTTGTATCCGCAAGCGCCAGGTCCCCGGGGGCGCAAATCTGTTCGTAACCGCGCTGCGTGGTACGCCCCACCCCCTCCAGCTGGAGGTTGAGAAAGCAAAGATCGTCGGTGCTCGAGGCAATGTGCGAAGCGAGGCGAAGCACGGTGTGCCGGGTGGCTGTGACCAGCGATATCTGGATCGGAGCCGCGTCGACCCGCGAGATTGCGCCCTCAAAGGACTGCTCAGCGATCCTGCGCGGCTCCAGCCGTACGAAGGCGGCAGCAAGGTTGTCAGCCCAGCTTCCAAAGGGCTGGTCCTGATGTCGCGGATGTGTTGACCATTCCATGAGCACCCCAAACAATTCGCAAGGGTCCCAGCCGACACAGGATAGCGCTCGCAGAAAAAACGGTCAAACTCCATGCACCAGTTTCACACCGAGGCGACCGCGCCAAAACGCAGCGAGCCGGCTGGAAGGCTGATGAAAATGCAATGAAATCAAGCGGTATCAGTGCTCGACGCGGTACAGGCGCCATCGCTCCGGCACGCCCTTGAGCTGGTGGACGCCGTGATCCCTGAAGCGGATTGCGGACTGCGTCTTCAGCAGGTCCTTGACCGCGCTCGAGACCAGGACTTCGCCGGCGCGCGCTTTCGCGGCGACGCGCGCGCCGATGTGAAAGGCGAGACCGACCACCTCGCCTCCGCTCACCTTGTATTCGCCGGCATGCAGCCCCACCCTGATCTCGAGCCCCAACGTGCGCACGGCCTTAAGGATCGCGGTGGCACAACGGACGCCGGACGCCGGCACCTTGAATGTCGCGAGTAGTCCGTCGCCCGTCGTCACGACTTCCTTTCCGCGCAAGGTCTTCAGCTCCTTGCGGACGGCGGCGTAATAGTGGCCCATCACCTGCGTCCAGCGGGCATCGCCGAGCTTTGCTGCCTTTTCGGTGGAGCGGACGATATCGACAATCAGGATTGTGGCGAGCGCTTGCTTGAGGTCGTCATTCCCGCCGGCGGATCGGCGCCGGTTCGCGATAGGCCCCGTCAGCGGCTCATAGCGATGGCTGCGTCGCCGCACGATCGCGGCTTTTGCATAGTCCTGGGCACGCTGCTCCGTGCCACAACGAACTGTTTTCTCCTGCGGCAGACGCGTCCAGTAAACCTTTCGCCCGGTTCCGGCGCCCAGGACCTCCACGGCGCCCCACTTCAAGAAAACCGTAGAGCCAACTCTCCGAACACACCACGCTTTCGACGTGTATCCGGAAACGTTCGACTGATGGAGTCCGATGCGAAGGAATTTTGGCATGACCATGCGGCCAATAAGGAACGTCTGGGTGGCCTGCGATCAAGCGTAATTGTACATTGCTGCGTTGGCAACAGGACGAACGCGCGGCGACCTTGGCGATCCCTAGATCACACGCCGGGACTGTTGAAATGGGCCCCCGAAAGCCTCTTCCTTGCGCGTTCGGTAGATGGTTACGACCTCCCGGCACGCCCGTACATTCAACCGGTGGAAATCGAGCTTCAATCGCTCCAGCTCACCGGCGGTTATCCGGTAATTGGCCGCTCCCAGGAATAGCAGCGCCATCGTGGTGGGCCACGAGAAATCGAGAGATTTGGCCAGGATCAAGGCCGGCTCGCGATCTTTCTCGATCAACGCCCGTTCCGCGACATCGATCGGCAACCCGCAGAGCAACGACAGCGCGACAGTGGTCTCGTTGAACTTGAGCGAGTGGGCGAGTTCGAAGACCTTGTCTTCCGTCAGTTCGCCTCTCTCATGCAGCTTCGCCACCGTGCGCTTCGCCGTGAAGTAATCCTTCGACGCCGGGCCAAACCTGGCGTGAATGGCCCCGGTGACGTCGGCGACGACGCGATGGATCTGGGTTTCAATATCCGGACACTCCCTCTGGAGCTTTTGCCGCACCTCTTCGGAGGCCTTGGCGATCAACTGGTGGAAGAGGTGTCGGGGAATGTCCTTTCGGAGGCCCACCGACTCCGCAAGGATCGAATCGCTTTCCGAGCGCCGGACCAGGTGAAGAAATCCGGAATTGGAAAAATTCGCTCCGGTGTTCGAGGCGACCGAGGTCACGACCTCGGTCGATCCGCGCACCACCAGTACATCGGTGACCGCTTCCGGGACCGCCTGCCGCTTGGAGATCGCCAGCAAATGCTGCTGGCTCTTGCTTTTGGCGCACGCGATCAATGTCTCGGTATCAAGCCGTTCCGACTGGCTGAGAATCGGCCATGCGACGTCGATGCAGTCGTCGCTGGCCATCTGCCGGGTCAGTGCATAGGGCGCGTTCGAGCTACAGGCGAGCTTTCCTGCGAGCTTCACCCGCGCACTCGTCTCGATCTCCTGCGCGAGACGACCGATGACCTCGCCAAAGGTCCAGATCTGCTCTTCGGAATAAGTGCCGGCGATCAAAACGTCTGCCGCATGCCAGAGCGCCCGCAGACAGCTCTCGGGATTTCCTCTCGCAACCGCTTCGTCCAACTCGGCCAGGAATGACGCAGTAACAGCCATCGATGCGCTCGCAGTTTGAAAACGATCAAACGAGAAAAGAGGTTCCACGAAACGAGGCGATCACACCACTTCAGACCTCAACGCACGGTAAAACCTCCCCAGTCGCCTTGCGCCGGGCTTAAGGTCCGCCTAATCGGATCGATTGGATTTTAGGTATTGCGGGAGCTGGCCCGGGTCACGTCGTGCCGCAGGCGTTGGGCTGGCTGAGCGGAAAAATGGCTCTGTCGGTCGAAGCCGTCAGTGTCTCTACATTATGCAGCCTTCACATCGGCCACAAATGCCTCGAACTCGCGGCGAAGATCGACAGCCTGATTCGCCAAAGCCGCGGCAGCCACGAGCAACAACCCGGCCGAACTTTGCGTATCCGTGGCAGTGGTACTTACGAGTGTGATCGAAGACGACACTTCGTCGGTTCTTGACGCGGTCTGCTGGACATTGCGGGCGATCTCCCGGGTCGCAGCACTTTGTTCCTCAACGGCGGCCGCAATGGAACCGCTGACAGTACTGATATCATTGATAACCGAAGCGATCTTTTCAATAGCGACGACCGTGGCACCAGTCTCGCCCTGGATTGCCATGATCTGACTTTCGATTTCCTCTGTCGCCCGAGCGGTCTGGGTCGCAAGACTTTCGACTTCGGATGCCACGACGGCAAAACCTTTGCCAGCCTCACCTGCGCGTGCCGCTTCAATCGTCGCATTCAGCGCCAGCAACTTGGTTTGTCCGGCAATTGTCCGAATTAGCTGGACGACATCGCCGATTCGTTTTGCAGA
Organism: Bradyrhizobium sp. LTSP849; assembly: GCF_000938255.1. GTDB lineage: Bacteria > Pseudomonadota > Alphaproteobacteria > Rhizobiales > Xanthobacteraceae > Bradyrhizobium. Next base: position 159,385 of record NZ_JYMR01000055.1, read on the forward strand.
CTCGGCCAATGACTGGACCTTGGCAGTGGTATCAAGCGCCTGCGCCTTTGCGCTGTTGGACGAGGACGCAGCATCAGCCATTTGACGGGTAATCTCGTTGATGGACGCGTGCAGTTCTTCCGATGCGGAAGCCACCGAGTTGACGCCGGACGTCGCGGCCATCGCCGCCTCGGCAACGGCTGTCGCCCGCGACGCCGTTGTCTCGGCCGACAGGTTCAGGCTCTCAGATGATTGCTTCATACCGCCGGCGGCCTCGGCCAGACTCCGGCAAACTCCGTCCATGAGGTTGCTGAATTCGTGGGTCAGGGCTTCCAACTTCCGACGCCGCGCCTCTCGGTGTTCGTCAGCCTGAGCCTGCTCGCGGTTCAGACGGTCAGCCTCGGCCGATTTATCCTGCAATACACCGATCGCTTTTGCGAGTGTGCCCATCTCGTCAGCACGCTCGCGGTATTTGATTTCCAAATCACGCGTGCCATCGGCAATTCGTCCGATGACGTCGGACAGTTCTGTCAACGGTCTGGTTACGCGTCGGTTGACCAACATCAAGACCGCAATGACGATCGCCAAAGCTGCCAGTACTCCGGCGACAGACATGAGTGCACCAAACACAGCCTTATTGTGCGCATCGGCCATGTTTGTGGCGGCGGCAATATACAACACGTCACGCAATGCAAGGATATTTGCGTAGAGCGGGAACACCTTCTCGCGAAAGGACGAGCCGTCGTATGGGAAATTCCCGGTCGCGTATTGGGCCGACAGATCCTTCTTGATGGCATCGAAGCCGTCAATGAAGCCTTCCTGCACCTTCCTTATACCGTCGCGCAGGCTGTCTGGCGTGGTCGGCAGATCGCGGATTGCGAAGAGGCGGCTCCAGATCTGATCGATCTGCCCCTGCAAAAGCAGCATGGTCGAGCGCTGATCGTCCGAGACCGGCTTATGAGCAGCGACGAGATTCAGCAGAAAGCCGCCTTGCCGGCCGCCAATATCTCGCAAGGACGATGCTGTATTGGCTATTTCAGCGTAGCGATAGACCGTGCCATCCAGCGCTGAAAGTCCGGCCAGTTGGTCGTTGATCAGCACTGCGATCAAGCCGTTGAGGGCGAAGCTGTCGGCGGTCATTTTTTCAATGCCGCCGCCACGCTGATCTATCGGTTTCGCCAAATGGTCGTCGGTTTCCTGGCGAAACCGCGCGAACAGACCGTCAACCTCTGCCATCTTCACCTGGATGCCCGCGCCATCTTCGACGGCATCCTGCAAAGCCGAGACACTGAGTCGTGCCGTTGCAAAGGCTGCATCGGTCAGCTTGCGGACGTCGACCAGGTTATTCAAACTGCCTGGATTGCCGGGCGCGACGGAAGCGACAGCCAGCGTTGCGATTCCCCGCTCCGACGAGATGAAAGGCGAGACTTTCGCAAGATTGCTCAGAGCGTCGAGTCGCTTGGCAGCAGTGGTGACGCGTCCGATCTGACGAACCTCGCCAACCGCGAGAATGCCTCCCAGCAAGCATACAAGGCACGCCACGAGGATGAGTGAAATCGACAGAAATCGGCGAATCGACATGGCTTGGCTCGAAATCTACGTCAGGTGAAACAATGGGTTGAACTGACTTGTCAGCTCAGGATGCAAATGATCTGGCGCAGCTAGGAGCCTCGTCGAATCATCAATTGAAGCCGTCTGCCTGATTGGACAGCTGAGCGAACCGCTTTTCGGCTCGTTTCTCGACCGCTGCTTCGGGAACGATCGCCCGCGCATGGGTTCCTTTCCCGATGAGGCCGCCTTCATCCGTCGCCCATATTTCAAATAGATAGAGCGCTCCGTCCGAGCCGACATATCGCGCATACGCCGTCACCTCGCCGCCGAGTGGCGTTGGCGCAAGGTGCTCCATCGTGACGTGCGCTCCCACCGACACTTGTCCGGACTCCAGAATTGGGCGCAGCACTTTGGCGGCAGCTCGCTCGAACTGAGCCAAGAGCCACGGCGTCGAGAATACGGACGGATAATTTTCTTCCGGCTCACTCGCCAGTCGAGCCGCCAAATGTTCGGGCCCAACAGCACACCGAACGGAGCTTGTTGAACCAACCTCGATAGGCCGCATTTGTGTATCTCCAGGCAATTTTCGCCCTCGTAGAATTTCGGTGACTCTTGGCCGCACAGAGCTTCACTCGCTTCGCCGAGCGACCTGCGTCGCCTTCACGTCACGATTGTTGCAACCGCGCCCCCGCCTAGCCGGCTATTGCCGTGCCGGGGACACCGACGACGGGCATTTTGTCCGACGAGCTCTGATTTTCTTCGACGTCCAAAGTCTGATCGGGGCGCATGAAGAAGGTTGCCGCTGCACCAACCAGCAACAGGCCGATTGACGCGATGAACGGCGCCGTCCAGCTTCCCGTCAATTCGACAACGTATCCGAACACGGTTGGCGAAATGATCGCCGCAATGGCCGCGCCGGTATTCATGATGCCTGACGCCGTGCCGGCATGGTTCGGAGCAATATCCATGGGCACGGACCAGACCGGTCCAATGCTTAGCTCCAGGCAGAAGAATGCCGCGGCAAGTGAAGCCGTCAGGACTGCGAGATCATGCGTGTAGAAGACAGGTATCAGACAGATCAGAGAGCCGAGGAAGCTCAGGCAGATGAGGTTGCAGCGCGCCCGCTTGAGATTGCCGGTCCTTGCCAGGATGCGATCGCTGATGACGCCGCCCAGGGTATCGCCGACGACGCCGGCCAGAAACACCGCCGCTGAAAATAACGCGGAGCTCTTCAAGTCCAGGTTTTGACCTTGCTGGAAGAACTGAGGAAGCCAGCTGACGTAGACCCAGAGAGTCCAGCCGTAGCAGAAGTACACAAGCGTGGTCGGCAGCATCCGTCGCACCAGCGGTCGCCATGGCGTGGCAGCCCCCTGGGGTGCGGCCGATGTCTTGGGAAGGACAGCCAGTTCCGCTTGGCTGATCCCGGCATGATCGGCCGGCTCGTCCCGGAAGTAGAAGAACCACAGAACTGCCCACGCACAACTCAGCAAACCGAGGCCAAAGAACGAGCCGCGCCACCCCCACACCACGATAAGTGCTGCGACGAGCGGAGGGGCCAATGAATTGCCGAGCCGGGCAAAGGAATGGGTTATGCCTTGGGCGAAGCCTCTCGACCCGACCTTGGTCCACTTGGCGAGCGCGCGCGTGGCCGTCGGGAACGTCGCGCCCTCGCCGATTCCGAGCAGAAGCCGCACCAGGACGAGCGACCAGAAGCCGCTCGTCAGCCCCATGCCGATCGTTGCGATGCCCCAGATCACGCCGCATGTCGCGAGCGTCAAGCGCGGCCCAAACCGGTCACCGAGAAAGCCGCCGATGATCTGGAACGCCGCGTAGGTATAGGCGAACGCCGAAAAGACCCAACCATATTCGATATTGGAGAGGTTGAAGTCCCGCCGAAAAGCGATCGCGGCCGTTGCGATGTTGACGCGATCGACGTAGGTGATCGCGTACATGAGGCAGAGAAGAAAGAGAACAAGCGTCGTCGCTCGATAGCCATATCTGCGCATGGGAGCTGTTCCGGAGGCTGGTGTTGAGCCTGTTACTTCGCGTTCAGGGCAAGCGGTTGGCCTTCTTCGTGAATCAGAACGACGACGATTTGCGCAGGCTCTGTGCTGCTGGCGTTGGTCACCTTGTGGATGTGCCCGCGAGGCGTAAACGTTGCCTGGCCGGCGCTGATCGTCTTCGGCTGCTCGCCGTCGATCTCGAACGTCAGCGCACCCTTGAGGACATAATTGAATTCATATCCGGGATGGGAGTGTCGCGGCGCGGCTGCTCCCGGCGCAATGTCCGTGACGTACATGATGCCGTCCATCCCCTGAAGGCCCTGGAGTTCGGTCTTCAGGATCTCTCGTCTGGTGATCGGCGCGTCCTGCGCAGGGACGGATGCCGCGGTGAACAGGGTTAGCGACAGCGAAAGCGCGAGCGCGCGCCACTTTGAAGGCGTCATGGGTATTTCCTCTATGTTTGCTTATTGAAGTCGCTGAGCGCTCGACAGCGTCAGTGCCGCTCGAACAGCGAGCCAAACCCCGGGAATTGGTCGTTGATTCCCATCTTGCGAAGCGCCGTCCAATAGATCGCCGTGCCGACGGAGAACACGGGAAGGCCGAGCCAGCGCTCGGCTTCGTCAGCGATGCGGGCAAATCTCAGATTGGTCCCGAGCTGAACGATTGCGTCCGGCTTGGCGGCAGCAAGCTTCGTGACCGCGGGAATCAACGTATCCGCGCGCTGCGAACCCACATGGATGATGCTCTTGCACTTGAGCCCTTCCGTCGCGACCACGTCGTAGCCGCGTTCGGTGAAGTAGCGGACCGCGTTCTGATCGATGACGGGATAATACGGCGTGAGAAGAGCAATGCGCTTGGCACCGACCGCTTCGAAAGCGCGCTCCGCGGCTTCCGCACCGACGGTCACATCGCATCCGGCGCGGTCCTTGAGCTCCTTTCGAAGGGCCATGCTGCCCTCGACGCCGCCCATGAAGCTTTCGGACGACATGCCCATGATCAGGTGATCCATCTGGGCCTGGACCAGCGCGTCGACGGCGTTGGCAACGTTCTGGCGCGTGTGCGCCATGATCAGGCGCCAATCGTCGTCCGAGCGAACCTTCTGGTTCGGCACGTAGTACCGATTGACCACGTTGATGACGCCGCGCGGGGCCATCTCGTGAAATTCGCTCTCGACGATGGTGTTCGGGGCCGGCGTCAGAACACCAAACTTGGCGCGCCACCCCATCGCATCCGGAAAGCGCTCGTCGTCCAGACGCAGACCGCTCGACAGGTCGCGGGCGGGAGCAGTTTGAGCAGCAGTCATTAATTCCTCCATTTGCATTCATTATCTGGAATTATCGGATGTTTTCCCAAGATATACGGCGATATCCGGCAATAATGCATGCATTATTTGGCTCGTCAAGCCAGGACTGGCTATAAGCTTCCAAAATGCATGCAAATCTCGTAGGGAAGTCCGGCAACTGACGGACAGGACATGGGCAACGCCAGCGCAAGCATCAGCCACGATGAGCTCGTCGCTCAGATCAGGACCATGATTGTCGACGGCGTTCTGCCGCCCGGCTCAAAGATTCCGGAGCGAGAGCTGTGCGAAAGATTCAAGATTTCGAGGACGCCTTTGCGCGAGGTCTTGAAGGTTCTCGCGGCGGAAGGCCACGTGACGCTCTCCCAGAACAAGGGAGCGCGCGTGATTCTTCTCACGACGCGCGATGTCGACGAGCTCTATGAAGTGCTGGGTGCGCTCGAAGCGCTGGCCGGCGAATTGGCCGTTGCCCGGATGACTAACGAGGAACTCGCTGAAATCAAGGCCATGCACTACGAGATGGCCCTCTACCATCAGCGTCGCGAGCTCGCCCCTTACTACACTCTCAACCGCCGGATACATGAGGCCATCGTGAAGGCCTCGCGCAGCGTCGTTCTACAGACCCTGTACGAACAGATCGGCGCCCGTATCCGCCGAGCACGGTTCGTCGCCGCAATGCCTAATCACCGTTGGGACGAGGCTATGAGCGAGCATGAGGGGATTCTCAACGCGCTCGTGCGGAGAGATCCGGTTACGCTCGCCGCCATCCTGAAGATGCACTTGCGCAACAAGAGCAAGCAGGTCGTCTCCGCGGGCTTTGCCGTCGAGGTCGACCAGGAAGAGACTGACGATCCGGATTCGTTACGCAAGAAGCCCGCCCGTTCGGCGAGCAAGACGTAACGCGCGGGTTCGCTGAGTGCGTTTATCTTTGGGCTGAATGGCCGCGATCCTGGCCTGCCTGTGTCGAAAGACGCACGAGCTCTTCGGTGAACCGCCCGATATCATCGTCGGTCGAGTAGACATGAGGCGCCACGCGCACGATTTTCGTAAGGCCCCGCGCTTCGAGTTCCCACCGGGCATAGTCGAGGCCAACGGACGCGACCGCGATGCCGCGCATCGCCAGTTGGTCGACAATGGTGTCCGCGGGAAGCAGCGCATGCTGGAAGGTCAGGAATGCCGCATCCGCATCCTCGTCCTCGAACACCGTGAGACCGGGGACGTCGCGCAAATTCGCACCCAAACAGCGCAGCTTTTCGGCGTTGTGGGCGCGAACATGCGATCGGCCAATGCGATCGAGTTCCTGAAGGGACGCCCGCAGGCCAAGACGGCCGGCGGCGGAGAATTCCCAGGCCTCGAAGCGTTTGGCATCCTCCCGCACCAGGAAGCTATCGTCCGGGCACCAGGCGCCGGCACTCTGGTCGATGACAATCGGCTGCGCCAGACGGCGCAATGCCCGGTCCGATAGCGCCATCATCGCCTGCCCGCGACCGCCCCTGAGCCACTTCCGGCCCGGCGCAACCATGACGTCGGCAGATGCCGCCGGTAGCGTCAGGTCAAACTGGCCGATGGCTTGCGCTGCGTCGACGAAGTAGAGGCAGCTCTCCGGTCGCGGAATTGAGCCGAGCGCCTCGACGGGCTGGCGCAGTCCAAAACTGCTGGCAACGGCGGACGCGCAGATCGCGACAGTGCGCTCGTCCACCAGTGCGGCGACCTTCTCGATGTCGATCAGCCCCTTCCCCGTCATGGGCAGTCTGATCACCTCGGCTCCGGCACAAGCTGCACGCCGCACGGCGCTCAGAATATTTCCACCCCAATCGTTCCGTGCGATCAGGATACGATCCCCGCGCTTCAGCGGCATCGATGCAATGGCAACCGCCCAGAGCCGGCTTGCCTGCTCGCCGAAGCCAAGATGCGTCGGGGCAACGCCCATCAAGCCGGCCGCCAGGATGCGCGTCTCTTCGATGGCGCCGATCGCATCGGCCGCCGCCCAGTGCGCGCCGCGTCTCACCTCAAGATCGAGGTGAGACTTGATGGCCGTAACGACGCTCTCGGGCATCAGACCGGCGCCGGCGGCGTTCAGGTGCGTAAAGGCGCCGCTCTCGGCCCTTGCCGCCGCCGGGCCGTTCCCGGAGATCACTACGCGGTCCCGATGGCCGCGATGATATCGATCTCGACCGGGGCACCGCGCGGGAGTTCGGCCACACCCACCGACGTTCGCGCGTGCCGGCCTCTGCTGCCGAGATGTGCCACGAAAACTTCCGAGGCGCCGTTCATGACTTGCGACTGCTGTACGAAACCGGGCGCGGAGGCGACATAGCCGGTTATTCGGAGAATCTGTTCGACCCGGTCGAGCCCGCCGACGGCTTCCGCGAGGACCGCGAGGCACAGCTCGGCGCAGATGGCCGCTGCACGCTGCGCGCTCGCGAGATCGATCTCGGCGCCCACCTTGCCCTTGAAGACGAGTTCATCGCCCCGGCGTGGCAATTGCCCGCTGACATAGGCAACGCCGCCGTGAACGATGACCGACACATAGTCGCCACCCGGCGCATTCGTCTTAGGAAGATTCGCGTTCATCGCCGTCTCTTTCAGTGATTGTGCGGAAGATCTTTGGTCACATCTGGTGACCACCCGGTCGGTCGTCGAACTCCCGGAGCTTGCTTCGACCCTCACCCGTGAAACGCAAACAATTCGATCGGCTCACTGAATCCGCGCACGGCGTGCTGGCCTACCCGCTCGAGCTCGAACTCCCGTTTCACCAGCTCCGCAAAGTCGCGCGACAGCAGCACCGTTTTTCCCAGCTGCTTGGTCAGCGCTTCCAGACGCGAGGCCATGTTGACGGCGGGACCGATGACCGTGAAGTCGAGCCGGGTGCTCGACCCGATATTGCCGTACATGACGTCGCCGACATGGACGCCGATGCCGTAATTCAACGGTGCGCGGCTGGTCGCGCTGTTCCTTTCGTTCAGGGCGACCATGGCCTGACGCGCCTCGGTCACGGCATGCAGCAGGTTTGCGCAGGCGTTGGGCTCGTTGAGCGGGAAGATGGCGAGCAGGCCGTCGCCGATGAATTTCAGGATCTCGCCGCCGTGGCGCGCGATCGGCTCGGACATCGCATCGAAATAGTCGTTGAGGAGATCGATGACGTCGTCGCGCGGCCAATTGTCGGAGATCTTGGTGAACTCGCGCAGATCGCAGATCATGATCGCGGCGCGGACCGTTGTCCCGGTGCCGCGCCTTGTGGCGCCGGCCAGGATGAGCTCGCCGGCATGGGAGCCGACATAGGTCTCGAGCAACGTTCGCGCCAGGCGGTTCTTGATGCGGATTTCGCTGACGAGCGCCAGCACCGGCAACACTTGCTTCAGGCTGGCGATATGCGTCGCGTCAAAACCGCCGGGACGGTCGGTCGAGAACGTGACGAGATGCCGCTTGCCGAGGGTGTGGTAGAGCGGCCAGGCCACGTAATCGGTCAGGCCCTTTGCCCTCATCTCGTCATAGAGGGCGTGCTTGCGGCCGAGCGACGGGTCCTGTTCGAGATTCTCGCGCACCTCGGCGGCACCGTCCTGCATCTCATTGGCCGGGCTGCCGATATATTCGGACCGCTCCCGCACATCGAAATCGACCCGCGAGATCTCCGCCTCGCGCATGCCATCGGACCACATGAAACGAGCACCGAGCCATTGCGGGTGCTGGATCAGGACATGAAGCGTCGACCGCTTGAGCGGAATGCCCGCTTGCTGCAGCCGGACGCACATCTCGGCAAAGATGTTGTCGATGAAGCGCTGGTCGTGTGTGCCGTTGGTCAGCCAGTCGACGACGGCATCGCTGCCGGAACGGGCGGATTCATTGTTTGGCGGCGCGTTCATATCCTGCCCTTGGGCTGCGGTCTGCATCGGGGAGATATCGTGCTCCGGCGCGGCGGCGTCAACCTAGCCAGTTGCATGGATTGTGCGCATCGCTCTGGCGGGCAGGACCGCCGTTCAGCCCAGGATTTGGATAGATCCCAGCACGGCCAGCCCCGAGACGAGCGCGAGCGTCGACGCCCCGGTCAGTTCGACCTTCAACGTGTTTTCGTGCGAAATCGCAAAATCAGCGCCGCCGAGACGGATGCTGCAATCGCCGCGAGCCGCATAGAGGAGATGCGTGCCGGCGGACAATTGCCGATCACCGGGCTCTCTGAGCGCCAGAAGGTCGATCTCAACTGCGCCGCGCCGTGCCATCAGGTTCACGACCTCGACCGGGCCGGCCTCGAGCTCAGTCACGATGTCGAGCTCGCCGGTGAAGCGGACGGTCGTGAAGGGCTCGCGCTCGTCGAACTCCAGCCCCGGCGATTTGAGCACCAGACCGCGCCCGCCAACGACCATCTGCAAGCGGTCGATGCCCTGCATGTAGGAGAAGGCGCCGGGCGCCACGATCGGCGTCGCGGCGAAGCGCCACAGCAGGCTGTCCCAATCCTTCACCGGGCTATCTGCCCGATGCGCGTCCGCGATATCGGTAAAAATTCCGCCGCCGTTCTTCCACGGCGAGCGGGTGTAATCTTCGGATTTCAGCAGCGTGGTTTTCATGTTTTGGAGACTGCCCGAAAATGGCATGTCGAGCAACATCACCCGCGCAATAGGCTGCCTCCCTCACTCGCCCTTCCCGCTCTTCAGCTTCGGCAGCGTCTCGACGATCTTCTGCTTGCCGTCGACGATCTCGGCGAGAAAACTCGCGCGGTCGATGTCGCCGTTCTGGTCCCAGCTTGCTTCCATCAGCATGCCCGGGGCCTTGTCGGGTGTCAGCGTCAGGCCCTTCATCGTTGCGCCAAAGGCCTTGCTGTCGAACTTGCCGATCTTTTCGGTGACATATTTGATAAGATAGACCGCGGTGTAGCCCTTGATGCCGTTGTGATCGGGCCGGTACTTGAAGCGTTCGCTGAATTTCTTCGTGAACTCCTCGATCGCGGGCACCGGCGCGTCGGCGCTGAGGCCGACATGACCACGCACGCCGTTGGCTGCGGGGCCGGCAAGCTCGACCACCTTCTGGCTGAGCAGCGTGGTCTCGCCGAACAGCGGCGTCGACAAGCCCTGCCGCTTCGCCTCGATCAGGAAGCGCGCGCTCTCCTCCTCGTTGGTGTAGACGAAGATCGCCTCCGCCTTGGCGCTTTTCAGCTTGATGACGTCCGAGCCGAAATCGACCTGGCCCTGCTCGGTCGAGATATCGGCCGCAACCTCGATGCTGCGCGCCTTCATCTCCTTCACGAAATTATCGCGGCCGCCCTTGCCGAAATCATTGTTGACCCAGACCACCGCGACCGACTTCACGTTGAGGCGGTCGTGCAGATAGTTGGCGATCTTAGGCATCGAGAATTGCTGGCCGAAGGCGGTGCGGAACACCCAGGGATTGCCCTGCGTGGTGATGTCGGCGGCTTCCGCGCCGACGATCTGCGGGATCTCGGCCTGTTGCGTCAGCGCCATGTTGACCTTGACCGAGCCGGAATAGATCGGTCCGAGCACGACATAGGGCTCCCTGTCCAACACCTTCTGCACCTGCGCGCGCGAGATGCCCGGATTGCTCTGGGTGTCGAGATGCTCGGTCTGGATCTTGCGGCCCAAAATGCCGCCGGCATTGTTGATCTCGTCGACCGCGAGCGCAACGCCGTCGCGCCAGTTGGTACCGGAGACCGCGCCGGGCCCGGACAGCTCGATGACATCAGGAATATAGACCGTGGTCTGCGCGCTAGCCCCGCCCGCCGAGAGCGATGCCGCAATGGCGATGCCGAGCGGCCCTGCAAGATGCCTCATGATGTCCCTCCCGTTTGGCTCTGTTGTTATCTTGTTTGATCCGCCGCGCCGTCGAAGCCGAGCAGTCTTGCCGGCGTTTGCCACAGCAGGCGATGCTGATCGCCGGGGTCCGGAAACAGCTTTGTCAGCACCGCGAGCAGTGGTCCGTAATCGAGCCGCTCCGCGGCGCGCAGGAACGGATAGTCCGAGCCCCAGACGCAACGGTCGAGCGTGAAAGCATCGACCAGCGCGGCGATGAACGGCCAGATATCCTCATAAGGATGCGGCTGCTGCGAGAACTTGTAATAGCCGGAGAGCTTTATGTGCGCATCGCGCTCACGGCCGATCGCGAGCAGGGCCTGGAAGGCTTTGCCCTTCATCCCCTGCGCGACCGAGGGACGCCCGCAATGGTCGAACACCAGACGCACGTGTGATTTTTCGATGAGCGGCAAGAGCGGGATCAACTGATCGTTCTCGACCTGGATTTGCAGGAACAGACCAAGGCTCGTCAGCTTCTCCAGCAGCGGTGCTGCCTTGAGATAATAGTCGGCGCTGTGGAACGGCACGTTGAAGGCGACGCCGATCACGCCGGCTGCCTTCAGCCGTTCGAGCTCCCCGATGTCGACGTCGTTTTCGACGACGGCAACGCCCTTGAAGCGGCCACCGCCCTGCTCCAGCGTGTCGAGCAGGATACGGCTATCGCTGCCGTAACCGGTGTTGGTCGCCACCACGAGCGCGTGGCGGACATCAAAGGCGTCGAACACGCGGATGAGCTGCGCCGCCGTCGCGATCTCCTGCCCGCTCGGCCGGTATGGCGTATCCTCACCATACGGAAAGCGAACGGGATCGATAGCGTGGATGTGGCAATCGATCCTGGGGGACGCCGGCATTGTCATGGCGCAAACTCCCCGGCGTTCGGATCAGAACGTGGCCTCGATGGCCTTGATCAGCTCGGGCGTCACGTCCGGCATGATACCGAACCAGGCCTTGAAGGCGAGCCGCGCCTGGTTAAGCAGCAGGCCGAGTCCGTTCACGGTGACGCAGCCGCGCGCGCGGGCCTCGGCCAGGAACGGCGTCTCGAGCGGCGTATAGATGAGATCGGCGGTGAGCGTCGTGGGCTTGAGCCGCGACAAGTCGATCTCCAGCGCGTCCTTGCCGACCATGCCGCGGTCGGTACAGTTGACGAGAAGCGCGACATCGGCAAGTGCGGCGCTACGGTCGTTCCAAGCAATGGTGCTGACGGCGGCGCCGAACTCCTTCGCGATGGCCTGCGCCTTCTCAGTGGTGCGGTTGGCGATGCGGATCTCGCGCGCGCCGTTTTCGAGCAACGCCACGACCACCGCACGCGAGGCACCGCCCGCCCCCAACAGCAGGATCGGTCCGGCGTCGCCGCGCCAGTCGGCCTTGGCGTCGCGCAGGCTTTGCACAAAGCCGTTACCGTCATTGTTAAAGCCGGAGAGCGTGCCGTCCGTTTCGACGACGATGGTGTTGACGGCGCCGATGCGCTTTGCGGTCTCGTTGACGCGGGTCAGCAGCGGCATTGCCGCCTGCTTGTGCGGCATGGTGACGTTGCAGCCACGGAAGCCAAGCGCGATCAGGCCGTCGAGCGCATCCTCGAGCCGCTCCGGCTTGACCGCGAGCGGCACATAGGCGCCGCGAATGCCGTGCGCCTTCAGCCAGTAATTATGAATGACAGGCGAGCGCGAATGCGCGACCGGCATTCCGATGACGCCCGCCAGCCCAAATCCATCCGCCTGCGACATGCTGCGATATCCATCCCTGACCACGCCCTTTGGCGTATGACCATTTAATTTGGTCACTTGTCCAAGACAATTAGAGGGAATGGATAGCGGGTGCAATCTGAATTTGGGTGCCCAGCAAAGCCGCCAGTCAGTAGCCCGGAGGGTACTTAAATTTCGCCGTCGTCCTGGCGAAAGCCAGGACCCATTATCTCGAATGGTTGTGATTGTGGCGAGCGAGCGGCCACGCCGTCGTCCCACAATTACTGACGGTGGTTATGGGTCCTGGCGTTCGCCAGGACAATGCTGGGGAAGGACGGCACGCGGCCTATCCGTGATAGCATACCCCGTCCTGCCCAGATTTCAGCGAGGCAAGCATGTCCGCAACCGACAAGGTCTTCGCCGGCTCGATTCCGAAGCTTTACGACGAGTATCTCGTCCCGCTGATCTTTTCCGTTTATGCCGACGACATCGCAAGGCGCGTCGCGGCGCTCTCTCCCACGGTGCTACTCGAGACGGCGGCGGGCACCGGCGCGGTGACACGCGCTGTTGCGGCTGCGCTGCCGCGCGACGTCCGTTACATTGCAACGGACCTCAACGAGCCGATGCTCGCCGTCGCGGCGCAGCGTCAGGGCGAGGACGATCGCATCTCATGGCGCCAGGCTGATGCCACCGCCCTGCCCTTCGACGATGCCACGTTCGACGTGGTCTGCTGCCAGTTCGGCGCCATGTTCTTTCCGGACCGCATCAAGGGTTACGCGGAGGCGAAGCGGGTGCTGCGGCCGGATGGCGCGTTTGTGTTCAATGTCTGGGACCGCATCGAGGACAATGTGTTCGCGCATGACGCGACGATCGCGCTCGGCAAGATGTTTCCCGATGATCCGCCCCGCTTCATGGCGCGGACGCCGCACGGCTATCACGACAAGACCGCCATCAAGGCCGATCTGGAACAAGCAGGGTTCGGCCACATATCGATCGAAACGCTTTCTGCGGTGAGCCGCGCGCCAACGCCCGACTACGTCGCAATTGCCTACTGCCAGGGGACGCCGCTGCGGAGCGAGATCGAGGCAAGGGATGCAGGCAAGCTTCAGGCTGCAACTGAGGCCGTCGCCGAGGCGATCCGAATGCGCCACGGACCCGGACCGGTCGAAGCTGGAATTCAGGCCCTGGTGATCACAGCGCGTCCGTAGTTGGTTTCGGCATTTGATCGGATACTACACCGCGCGGTTTCTGAACATCGTTGGGCGCCTGCCGCACTGATGCATCGCTCTGTACGAAATGAACTCGCGCCGCTTTGATTGCCTGTTCTCCCAGCACCATTCCCAGCAGACCGACCAACGCGATCAATGGAGGGGCTGGCGAGCGAACCTGGACGAGGCCGTAGGCGACGCCGACGGCCGCACCCATCAGCAGGGAGACCATATATCCGGTCATCGTCACCCTCTTATTGCTGGGGCCGGAGCACGACGCGACCTGTCCATCCCGTTGCGACCTTGCGATACGCCTCCTGGGCTTCAGCGAGCCCACAGGTTTCCGTGATCGGTGCCGCGCGGTAGTCGCCGGCGGCGAACCCCGGTGTCAGCGCATCAAGCACCTGCGCTGACGCCGCAAGATCGCGCTTGAGCGTATCCACCCCGAACAATCGGCTTTCGTTGTGGTAGAAATCGGCGAGGTCAAAGCCGACTTCGCGTTGACCGGTCGCGGAGATTTCAACGAGCCTCCCCCGCAGAGCCAGGCTGTTGACCGCACTGCGGAACATCACGCCACCGACGAGATCGAACACGACATCGGCGCCCTTGCCGCCCGTGGCCGCGCGAATCGCCGCGGGCAGATCCTTTGGATCGATCAACAGTTTCTCCGCGATGGCGTGGATCGGCGCGTCCTGGTGCGGCGCATGCCTATCGACACCAATCACGCGAGCGCCGAGGCGCTTGGCGATCTGCGCCGCGGCGCCACCGACGCCTCCGCCGGCACCGATCAGAACCATCGTCTCGTCCGCCTCCAGGCCGGCCGCCTCGATGCCGCACCACGCGGCGACGTAGTTGACACCGACAGACGCCGCCTGCTCGAAGCTGAGATTTTCCGGCTTGCGCCTGAGGCTCGCCAGCGGCACTGCAATAAACTCTGCATGGGTGCCATCGCGAGTGAAGCCGGTATCGCCGCCAGTGCCCCAGACCGCGGCACCACGCCATTCAACGGGTCCCGTCTCGACCACACCTGCATAATCCCGACCCGGGATACGCGGCAGCGTCGTCTGGCTCATGGCCCCAGCCACGTTCTTGACATCACTGGGATTGATGGACGCTGCGATGACCCGCACCAGCGCGGCGTCGTTGCCGACAACCGGCTTTGCGACCTCCGTCAATTTCAGAACCGAGGGATCGCCAAAGGCTTCGAATTGTATTGCACGCATGATCTAGCTCCTCGCTTTGATGGCCAGAAAATGTGTGATCACACGCGCGCCGGAAAGTGGTGCGAAAGCATGCTATGTTTCCGATAGATGGAAACATAAGGGTATTATCTTGACGGATAGCATTGGGGATATTGAGCTATTTTGTACGATCGTTGAAGCGCGCGGAATCTCCGCGGGCGCCACGGCGTTGCGTTCCTCGCCTCCGGCGACCAGCCGCCGTCTGGCCGCGCTGGAAAACCGCCTTGGCGTGCGCCTCGCCGAACGCAACGCGCGACGGTTTCGGCTGACCGAAGAGGGGGCGCTGTTCTACGAGCACTGCCGCAGGCTTCTTGCGACGATGCGCGACGTGGAAGCGGAGGTTTCCGCGCGAGGCGCGGCCGCCCGCGGGCTCTTGAAGGTCGGAGCACCGATGGAGCTTGGCCGACGGCGGATCGCACCATTGCTTGCGGAATTTGCGGCGCGGCATCCGGGGCTCGAAGCCCATCTGGTTCTGTCCGACGCCGGCCTCGAAGTCGGGCAGGATGGAATTGACGTCGCGCTTCGCGTTGATCGGCCCGACAATCCGGCGGTCATGACGCGCAAGATCGCCTCGACGCGGCGCGTGCTCTGCGCAGCGCCGTCCTATCTGACGGCGCGCGGCACGCCCAAGAGGCCCGCGGATCTGGCGGATCACGATTGCCTGCGCCTCGCCCGCCGACACCACTTGCACGATCGCTGGCGCTTTCACACAGAGCACGGTGTGGAGGAGATCGCGGTCGGCGGTCATCTCTCCAGCAGCAGCGGTGACGTGCTGCACGGCTGGGCTCTGGAAGGGCGCGGCCTTTCGTCAGAGGCCCTTTGGGACGTGGCTGAGGACCTGCAAGCCGGGCGGCTCGTTGCGTGCCTCACCGAATATTCATGCGACGAGATCGAACTATTCGCCACGTTTCAGCCCGGCCATCCGGTAGCGCCGCGCGTCCGCCTGTTCGTAGATTTCATGGCGGCCTCCCGTCTAAGCCAGTCGTCGTAGCCGCGCGGCTTCTGCGATCGATCGGCTGAACTGCGAGGCCAACGATGCGGCCCGCGTCCTACCAGAAGCTCCGCTGCATCGGCTGCGCCGGTTGATAGTACTGGTACTGACCGCCGCGCTGCCGGCGCGGATTGACCGGTTGTGGCGCCGGATCGCGCTGCCCAAAGAAGAAGCCGAAGCCGTTGCCGCCATTGCCCCAGCCATCGTCGCTGGCAATTTCCATCGGCGGCGCGGTCGGCTTGCGCGTGATGAAGCCACCCTGGGGATGGTTGCTCAAGACCGCGACGAACTCGGTTCGGTAGTTGGTCTCGGCGCTCAGAGGCTCGTCCGAGATGATGATCGAGGACCGCGGCAATGCGGTCGGCCCGATACGATCGATGATCTCCTGCGGGATGGTGACGCGGTCGAGTGCGTCCTTGGCGTTGTCGCCCTCGTCGATCGTGACGACGCTCCAGCGCAGGCCCGTGTCGTTCTTCGCCATCGCCGTGAAGATGTGGGTGCCGAGCGGCTGGTCGGGATTGCGGATGGTGACGGGAACCTCGATGCTGGTGTCGAACACCTCGCCACCGCCGTCCGGCGCCGGCTTATGGGTGTTGCGACGGACGTAGAGCTTCTGGGTCGAGCGGCTGATGTAGACCGAGACCGGTTCGAGTGCGAGCTTTGCGTCAGTCGACGCTTTGACAGCATCGGTCTTCTTGGTCGCGGCGGCCTTGGCGGCATCCTTGGTTGCGGCAACTGCATCGCGCTTCGGCTGCGCGGCGGCCTTGGCGGCGTCCAACTGAGTCGCCGCATCCGCGGCCTTGGTTGCGGCCTTCTGCTTCAGCTCGTCGGCCTTGGCTTTGGCCTGGTCGTTCTTGGCATTCGCAACCAGCTTGTCGGCATAGGCGTTCTCGGCGTCGGCGCGGGCCTTCTGCTGCTCGAGCTTGCGCAGCGACGCCGGGAGCGATTGCGCTTCTTTCGCCGCCGCGGCAGCAGCCTTCTTGGTTTCGTCGGCCGCCCTGGTGGCCTCCTCGGCCTCGGCTGCGAGTTTGCCGATACGGCCGGGAGCCGCAGCAATGGCCTCCTTATTCGGCACGAACAGCGAAGGATGCGAAAAGTCGACCGGAGCGGCGTCGTTCGGCGAGATGATCACCCGCATCCCGATATTGGTCTTCTCGAACAGCCCCTCGGCGAAGTTGAAGGGCATCCGCACGCAGCCGTGCGAGGCCGCGTAGCCGGGCAGCGGTCCGCCGTGCAGCGCGATGCCGTTCCAGGTGATGCGCTGCATGTTCGGCATCCAGGCATCGTCATACATGGTCGAGTGGTGGTCCTTGTCCTTCTCGACGACGGCGAAAACACCGGCCGGCGTCTCGCGCCCCGTGGTTCCGGTCGAAACCGGCGCACGCAGGATCCAGCCCTCGGCGTCATAGAAGGTGACCTGCTGGCTCTTGATCGACACGACCGCCATGATCGGCTCGCCGGCTTCGCGCGGCGCAACTGCCTCGGCGGTCTGGCGCGGCTGCTTCGCAGCCATCGCACCTGTGCTCAGCGCGGTCAGCGCAGCCACTGCCGCGAACATCACAATTCCGGGAGGCCCCCAACGCCGCATCGTTTCCTTGGATTGCGCCGTCGTCAGTCGGTCTTTCATGCCATACCCCGGTTGCCTGTCAGCACTTGCGTCGATCATCGGTCAGATTGCGATCTTTGGATTAAGAAATCGCAGCCACCATCCGTTCCGTATCCGGCGATTTTCGGTCCGTACCAGTGACAAATCTCTCATATACGACGGCTCGCGCGGGCGGAAGGGCGACCGGGGACTGAAGCTGGTGGCTGAGAGGCTGGCCAGGGGCTGGCGGACCTGCGCGGCAGAATGTCCGCCTTCGGAGGCGACGCGGACAGGATGTGACCGGAATCACAGAGAATTGCGTTAGACCGCGGCAACCTTGGCCCTAACCTCTGTGAGGCGGCCTATCGGAGGATGAGCAGGTGTCCTCAATTCTCTCGCAGATTGCTTCGGTCGTGGCTGGCCTCGCGCTGCTCACCACCGGCTTCATCGTCTTTCCCGAAAACTATAGAAGAAGTCTCGCGAAAGGCCTGGCCATCTCGATCTCGCTTGCCGTGCTCGCGGCTGTTCTGATCACGGTGGCACGCAACCTTGGTTCTTGAAGGGGGCAGGCGTTTTCAGTCACGGCGGGCTGACATCACGTTGCAGCCAAACCAGATGGTTCTGATATCCATTACATTTTTGTGACGTAGGCCACATAGGCCTCCGGCTCATGCTGCTAATTTCGCATGCATGATGAAACATCTCAGGCTACCGATCGTCCTCACCGCCCTGGTCGTCGCGACGCAAAGCTTCGCCGCCGAGACCACGGGTGCAGGCTCAACCTTCGTTTCGCCCGTGATGGCGAAATGGATCGACGCCTACAAGGCAAAGACCGGCAACACCGTCAGCTATCAGGCGGTGGGATCGAGTATCGGCGTCGGCTTGATCAAGAAGGCCACTGTCGATTTCGGCGCCACCGACATGCCGCTTGATCCTAAGGAGCTGGAGAAGCTCGGCATGATCCAGTTTCCGATCGTGATCGGTGGCGTCGTTCCGGTCGTCAACATCGACGGCGTCAAGCCGGGCCAGATTCACTTCACCGGCGAGGTGCTCGCGGGCATCTATCTCGGCAAGCTCAAATCCTGGAATGATCCGGCCATTCGCGCGATCAATCCCGACCTAAAGCTGCCGAATGCGCCGATCACCGTCGTTCATCGCATCGACGGCTCCGGCACGACGTTCAACTGGTCGAACTATCTCTCCAAGGTTAGCCCGCAATGGAAGACGAGTGTTGGCGAAGGCACGGCTGTCGAGTGGCCGGTCGGCGTGGGCGGAAGGGGCAATGACGGCGTCGCCTCGCTCGTCGGTCTCGTGCCCGGCTCGATCGGATACCTCGAATATGCCTATGCGCTGCAACGGCTCGACAAGATCTCGTTCGGCGTGGTGCAGAACAGCGCCGGCAATTTCGTCGTCCCCGACGCCGCATCGTTCCAGGCGGCTGCCTCGAGCGCGGACTGGAAAGCGGAAAAGGATTTCCACCTGGTTCTCACCAACGCGCCCGGCGAGGATGCCTACCCGATCACGGCGACGACCTTTGTGTTGATGCCGATCAAGCCGAAATCGCCGGAGAGATCGGCGGCAGCCATCGACTTCGTGCGCTGGTCGCTGGACAACGGAAAATCGCAGGCCGAAACGCTCAATTACGTTCCGTTGCCGGCCGCCCTGATCCAACAGGTCGAGCAGTACTGGCAGCAGAGCTTTGAGGCGACAACCGTAACGGCGTCGGCGATCGGCAAACGCTGACGCCAGAGCGGCGCGCCTTAGGGCGCGCCAACTGCCTTGTTCGCAACGAGCGTCTCGATTTCACCCTCGCTCAGGCCCGCTTCGCGCAGCACCTCGCGCGAATGCTCACCGAGGCGCGGCGGCATGCGATGGATGCCGGCGGGGCTTTCGGAAAATTTCGTTGCGGGGCGGGCCTGCCGGATGCGGCCTTCGGTCGGATGATCGATATCCGCAAACAACCCGACGGCGGCGAGATGCGGCTGCTCGCCAATCTCGGTGAGCCGGGCGAAGGCCGTGTGCGGCACGTCCAGCCGCAGCAGCAATTCCTCCCACTCGGCCGTGGTGCGGGTCGGTCCGATCTCGCTCATGCGATCGTAGATTTTGTCGATATTCTGGGAGCGCAGCACGGGATCGCGCACGCCGAGCTCGTCGCTTAGTTCAGGACGGCCAACGGCCTCGAAGAAGGCGCACCAATTGTCCCCGGAATAGGGCAGCATCGTCAGCCAGCCGTCCTTGGTCTTCACCGGACGCCGGTTCTTCATCCGCTTGTATCCGGTCGGGCCGATCGGAGGATCGAAGGCGTGCCCGCCCAGCATCTCGATGCTGTTGAAGCCCGCGATCGTCTCCAGCATCGGCACTTCGACCATCTGGCCCTGTCCGGTGCGCTCGCGCCGGAACAAGGCCGCGGACACCGCGCCGACCATGGCCATGGCGCAAATCTTGTCACCGATCAGGCTGGGGACGAATTGCGGCTCCTCATCCGATCCGATCGATGATGCCAGGCCCGAGGCGGCCTGGATGATCTCGTCGAAGGCCGGGCGTGCCGCCCATGGACCGTCCTGGCCGAAGCCGGTCGCGGCGGCGTAGATCAGCCGCGGATTGAGCTTTGCGCAGTCCCCGTAACCGAAGCCGAGCCGCGCCATCGCTGCGGGGCGCACATTGGTGACGAGCGCATCGACCGTCGGGATCAACTTTGCCAACACCGCCTTGCCGTCGGGATGCTTGAGATCGAGCGCGAGGCTGCGCTTGTTGCGATTGACCGCCATGAACTGGCCGCTCATGCCGCGGTTTCGAAACACGCCGGTGTAGCGCCAATTGTCACCCGACGGCGGCTCCACCTTGATGACGTCGGCGCCCCAATCGCCGAGCATTTGCGCGGCATAGGGACCGAACAGCACGCTCGTCAGATCGAGAACGCGGATGCCGCTGAGAGGACCGGTCGGTGTCGTCATGTCTACACTGTGGCTGGAGGAAGCTATCAATCGATATCTGGATGTTATTCGCCGATGACGTCGCCGAACAGCTCCCAGGACTTTCCGTTGAAGCGCGCCATCTGCAATTGCCGGATCGGCGTGACCTGCTCGGCCGAGGTGTTGAGCCTGATGCCCGGCAGCAGCATCGGCAACTCGACGTCCTTGAAAGACTGCGCCTGCTTCATCAAATTGGCGCGCGTGAGGTCATTGCCGGCGCGTTGCAGCACCAGCTCCATCATCTGCGCCATGGTGTAGCCGGTAACATTGAAGATATCGGCGGGGTCCGCACCCGCATTGTAGGTCTTCATCCATTCACGCCAGGCCTTCATGCCGGCATCATCCGCCCAGCGCGGATCGCCGGGATCCTTCTGGAACGCGCCGGTGACGATGCCGACGGCATTCTCGAGCCCGGCAGGGATCAGCACGGAGCCGACGGAATTGGAGACAGCCGGAAGAATGATCTGCGGCTTCCAGCCGAGCTCGGCGGCCTTCTTGATCGCCTGCGCCGCGAATTTCGGCGTGCACTCGTTGAACAGCACGTCGGCCCCCGCGGCCTTAAACTTGACAATCTGGGAGTCGACCGTCGGATCGGTCGTCTCGTAAACGGCTTCCGACACGATCTGGCTGACGTGCTCGCCGAGCCCTTCCTTGAAGCCTGCGAGATAGTCGCGCCCCGGATCCTCGTCCGGCGTGATGACGGCGATCTTGGCGTCGGGCTTGTTCGCCAGGATCCACTTGGCGTAGACGCGCCCCTCGGTTCTGTAGGTCGGCTGCGAGCCGGTGGTCCAGGGGAAATGCTGCGGATCATTCCAGCGGCTGGCGCCACTCGACGGGAACAACTGCGGGATCTTCTTGGCATTGAGATATTTTTGCGCAGCGATGTTTGGGCCGGTGCCGAGCATCGAGAACATCGCGAAGACTTCGTCGCTCTCGGCAAGGCGCCGCACCTGCTCGACCGTCTTCGCCGGCGAGTAGGCGTCGTCCATGCTGAGGAGCTCAACCTTGCGGCCGTTGATGCCGCCCTTCTCGTTGAGCATCTTGAAGTAGGCGATTTCAGCGCGGCCGATCGCGGAATAGGCGGACGCCGGCCCGGAATAGGGCATGGTCTGGCCGAGCTTGATCGAGGTATCGGTCGCGCCGGTGTCGTAATTTCCGGCGCGAGCTGCCGAGGCAGCGCCCAGGACGGCAAGCAGAGCGACAGCTCCGCCGATGAGCTTGAATGTCTGACCGAGCATGCGCGGCATCTCCTTCCCTGGCAGAGTGCGTCGACGCGTGGCCCCACAGGCCGCCGTCAACATCCTCCACTTCTGTTCTTGGTTATCATCGGCCGCATCGCACGCGATGGCGGCGAGGCAGACGATACCTTGATTATGGGGCGTGAGATGTAGCGCAGAATACAGATACGTATGCGCGAGCCGCAGCCGTTCACGACCACGTCACCAGAGGTGACGTCAGACCTCGAGCCATTCCTGCCGTACGGCGGCATTCGCCTTGAGCTCGTCCGGCGTGCCTTCGAACACGACGCGGCCGTGACCCATGATATAGACGCGCTTGGAGATCCGCATCGCGATCGACAGCTTCTGCTCGACGAGCAAAATCGCCACGCCGGCCTGTGCGATGCGGGCAATGAGATCGCCGACCTGCTGCACGATCAACGGCGCCAGCCCCTCGGTCGGCTCGTCGATCATGATGAGGTCGGGATCGCCCATCAGCGTGCGGCATGTGGTGAGCATCTGTTTCTCGCCGCCGGACAGCACACCCGCGGCCGTATCGGCGCGCGCGGCGAGATTGGGGAACATGTCGAGCATGTCCTGAAGCCGCCATTTGCCGGGCCGGCGCGTGTCCTTGACACCGAGCAGCAGGTTCTGCCGAACCGTCAGACTCGGGAAGATGTCGCGATGCTCGGGCACGTAGCCGAGGCCGAGATGCGCGATCTTGTAGCTGGGCAGACCAGCGATATCCTTGCCCTTGAAGCGGATCGTGCCTTGCGGGGCGACCTCGCCCATGATCGCCTTGACCGTGGTAGAGCGGCCGACGCCGTTGCGGCCGAGCAGGCTCACGACCTCGCCTGCGGCGACATCGAGGTCGACGCCCTGGAGGATGTGGCTCTTGCCGTAATAGGCGTGGAGATTCCTGACCTCGAGCATCAGTGCGCTTCCTCGCCGAGATAGGCTTCCTTGACCTTCGGATCGCGGCGGATTTCTTCCGGCGTGCCCGACGCGATGATGTGGCCGTAAACCAGAACCGAGATGCGGTCCGCGAGCCCGAACACGACGCTCATGTCGTGCTCGACGATCACCAGGGTCTTGCCCTCGGTCAAGCGCCGGATCAGCGACACCGCGCGGTCGGTTTCGGCGTGGCTCATGCCGGCGGTCGGCTCGTCGAGCATGACGACGGTGGCGCCGCTCGCGATGGTGATGCCGATCTCGAGTTCGCGCTGCTCGGCGTAGGTCAGGAGACCGGCCGGAACATCCCGCCGATGAGTCAGATGGATGTCGTCGAGGATCTGAGCGGTGCGCTCGCGCACCTCAGGCAGGCTGTCGACGTTCTTCCAGAAGGCGTAGCGGTGGCCGGTCGCCCACAGCACGGCGCAGCGCACGTTCTCCCAGACCGACATGCGGGCGAACACGTTGGTGACCTGGAACGAGCGCGACAGGCCGCGCCGGTTGATCTCGAACGGCTGCAGGCCGGAGATCAAATCGCCATTGAGCCTCACCTCGCCCGAGGTCGGCTTGATATGACCGCTGATCAGATTGAACGTCGTCGACTTGCCGGCGCCGTTCGGGCCGATGATGGCATGCCGCTCGCCTTGCGCGACGCTGAGGTTGAGGTCGCGGATGATGCCGACATTGCCAAAGCGCTTTTCGACGGCGTGGACTTCGATCGCTGGGCTCTTTCCAGATACCGCTCCGCTCATGCCAGATACCCCCGATCACGGGCAACCGTGGCGGCGCGGTCCCACGCCTCCGCAATCCGCCGCCAGGTCAGCCGCGCGACAAACGCGCCGCCGACAACGAGAACCGCTGCGGTGAGCCACGTCATCGGCGAGGTCGGATTGAAGGGAATGCCGAAGAGATTGATGGGGTCTCCGCCGGAATAGCGCGCGACCGTTTCGATGGTCAAGATCACGCCGCAAGCCAACGCGACCGTCGGCACGATCGCGACGAGATAGGACGGGATCACCGTCCACAACGTCCCGGCGCGGATCAGCGGCCGATGCATCATCAGAAGACCTGCAATTCCGCCCGGCGCATACATCACAATCCCGATGAAGATGATGCCGAAATAGAGCTGCCATGCCGTGGTGAGGTTGGTCAGCCCGAGCTGGAGATAGGTGACCAGGATCGCGCCGAGGATTGGACCAAAGAAAAAAGCGGTGCCGCCGATGAAGGTGGAGAACAGCACCAGACCGGACTGGATCGCACCGAGCAGCGCGGAGTTCGCGATCTCGAAATTGATCGCGGTCAGGCCGCCGGCGACGCCTGCGAAAAACCCGGCAAAGCAATAAGCGAGGTAGCGGACGACGTGAGGATCGTAGCCGATGAACTGGACACGCTCGGGATTGTCGCGGACGGCATTGCTGATCCGCCCCAGCGGCGTCCGGGTCAGGGCGTACATCGCGATGGCTGATAGCACCAACCAGAAGGAGATCAGATAATAGACCTGAAGCTGCGGCCCGAACGACCAGCCGAGCATCTTCGGCAGCGCGGTGCGGTCCGTCGTGATGCCGGACTCTCCGCCGAACACGGAGCGCAGGATCAGCGAGGAGGACGCCACCAATTCACCGATGCCGAGTGAGATCATCGCAAACACCGTGCCGGCTCGCTTGGTCATGACCCAGCCGATGATCATTGCGAAGACGAGGCCGCCGATACCGCCGAACAGCGGAATGAACGGGAGCGGGATCGGCCAGCCGCGCGACACCACCGCATTCATCATGTGGCAAGCCGCGAAGCCGCCAAGGCCGTAGTGAACCGCATGGCCGAACGACAGCAGGCCGGTCTGGCCGAGCAAGATGTTGTAGGACAGCGCAAAGACGATCGCGATGCCGATCAGGCTGAAGGACGTCAGCGAGCCGCCCGACGAGAACACCTGCGGCAGGACGATCAGCGCGGCGATGCCGATCAGCCAGATACCGTAGAAGCGCAGATTTTCACCCGCGGGTTTTGCTGTGACGCTCGATGTTGTTGCAGCGGTCATGACTCGCGCGTCCCCATCAGGCCCATGGGGCGAACGATCAGAATGAGCACCAGCAGCATATAGGGAACGATCGGCGCGACCTGCGCGATCGTGACGTTCCAGATATCGGTGAGGACAGACGGTCCCGTCGATGGATCGAGCGGGCCGAAGGCGCTCGCCAGCGAGCCATCGAGTGCCACCGCAAAGGTCTGCACCAGTCCGATCACGAGCGATGCGATGAAGGCGCCCGGCAAAGAGCCGAGGCCGCCGAACACGATGACCACGAACAGGATGGGCCCGAGCGAAGCCGCCATGTCCGATTGCGTCACCAGAGCGGGGCCGGCGATGACGCCGGCAAGCCCGGCCAGCGCGCTACCGACGCCGAACACCACCATGAACACGCGCCCGACATTGTGACCGAGATGGCCCACCATATGAGGATGGGTGAGCGCAGCCTGGACGATGAGGCCGACGCGGGTGCGTTTGAGCACGAGCAGCAGCGCCACGAAGATCACGACCGAGATCGCCAGCATGAAGATCTTGTAGGCGGGATAGTTGGTCGAGAAGATCGTGAAGGCCGGGAAGTCGAGCAGCGCCGGCACGCGATAGTCGAGCGGGCTCTTGCCCCAGATCATCGACACGATCTCTTCGATCGCAAAAGCCAAGCCGAACGTCAGCAGCAGCTCGGCGACATGGCCGTGCTTGTGGGTGTTGCGCAGGCCATAGCGCTCGACCGCCATGCCGATGGCGCCGACCAGCAGCGGCGCCAGCACCAGCGCCGGCCAGAAGCCGATCCACTTCGTGAGCTGGAAGCCGAAGAAGGCGCCGAGCATGTAGAAGCTGGCATGGGCGAAGTTGAGCACGCCCATCATGCTGAAGATGACGGTCAGACCGCTCGACAGCAGGAAGAGCAGCATGCCGAACAACACGCCGTTCAGGGTTGAAATGACGATGAGTTCAAGCACAGCGCACTCATGAATGTCCGGGGCCGAATGGCCCCGGTGAACATCGCCCAATCGATCAAATGCATTCCGGCCGCCCTCCCGCGACCGATGACGGTCGCGGAAAGGCGACGTACCCCGTGATTACGGCCGCGTCATCTTGCAGGTCGTGGAGACCATGGCCTGCGGCGTATCGATCCTGGAGACCAGATGCCAGCCCCAACCGGTGCTCTCCTCGTCGAACGGCTCGCTCTCGGTCAGCTTGCCGAAGGAGGAGATGTAGATCGGCTGCAGGAACTGGTGATCGTCCTTGCGCATGATGCCGGTGCCGCCATCCAGCACCTCGAACTTCAGGTCCTCGAGCGCCGCCGCCACCTTCACGGGGTCGATCGAGTTGGCCTTCTCGGCAGCCGCCTTGAACATGCGCATCTCGTTGACCGCGCGCGGGTACCACAGCGACAAATTGACCTTGGCGCGGAACGCCTTCTCGTAGTCCATCGCGGCCTTGTTGCCGGAGTTGGCAAAGCCTTCGGTGATCTGGAAGACCTGCTGGTCAAGACCGGTCTGCTTGATCGCGGTCGGGCCGCCGGCGCCGCCGGCGTAATAAGTGTACCAATTGACCTTCAGGCCGGCGTCGGCCGCAGCCTTGAGCAGCAGCGCAAAATCCTGGCCCCAGTTACCGGTGACGACGCTGTCGGCGCCCGACGCCTTGATCTTCGCAATATAAGGCGAGAAATCCGTGACCTTCAGCAGCGGGTGCAGCTCATCGCCGACGATCTGGATGTCGGGCCGCTTGGCCCCAAGCATCTTGCGCGCGTCGGTTCGCACCGACTGGCCGAACGAATAATCCTGGTTGATCAGGTACACCTTCTTAATGGAGGCGGTGTCCTTCATGTAGTTGGTGAGCGCTTCCATCTTGATGTCGGAGCTGGCATCCCAGCGGAAATGCCAGTAGCTGCACTTCTCGTTGGTCAAGCTCGGATCGACGGCGGCGTAGTTGAAGTACAGGACTTCCTTGCCGGGATTGCGCGTGTTGTTCTTGGTGACGAAGTCCGAGAGCGCCGCGCCGACGGACGAGCCATTTCCTTGCGTGATGTAGTGGACCCCGGCATCGATCGCCTTCTGGGCCTGCACCAGGCTCTCTTGCGGATTGGTCTTGTTATCGAGCGGGACGATCTCGATCTTGTGGCCGAGAATGCCGCCCTTGGCGTTGAGCTCATCGGCCAGATATTGGAATGTCTTTAAACCACCCTCGCCGACGCTGGCGCCGCCGCCGGAAAGCGGATCGATGTAGCCGATCTTGATGGTGTCCTCGGCCGACGCTGCATGACCGAGCATCGGAGCGATCACGGCAATGGCCAAAGTGAGCTTGCGCATTATTTTGTTTCCTCGCTGAATTTCGACTTTAGTCGATAGATGCATGCGCATATTGCTGCGCAATTTCAAACCCATACTGAGCAGAACGAGCTTTGATTGACAAGCTCGGCAAGGCATGGCTTCGGCCGCCGCTACGGCAAAATGTAAGGCCGACTGTCCATCCCGTTCGCAGAAATTTCCGTGATGAGAAATAGAACACCAGCCGGAACGCAGAGGCCTCGCGCGACCATCCGGGCTGGCGCCGGCTGGAGGCTACGACAGCCCGCGACCGCCGGCAGATCGGGCTTGGACCCGAGCCCGCGCCTCTCCAAAGGAGACGAGCTGCAGCCGCTCTTCATCCCACAAAACCAGTCGCACAGACCGCAGACTCTGGAG
The DNA here is from genome assembly GCF_000938255.1 of Bradyrhizobium sp. LTSP849. GTDB lineage: Bacteria > Pseudomonadota > Alphaproteobacteria > Rhizobiales > Xanthobacteraceae > Bradyrhizobium. Next base: position 186,570 of record NZ_JYMR01000055.1, read on the forward strand.
CAGGGTCATTCGTCCGACGCCAGCGAGTTGCGGATAGTCCCGCAACACGTCCGGCAATCGATAGCAGGGAATCCGACTGCACAAATGATGGATGTGGTGGATACCGATATTTGCCGTGAACCATCGCAAGACGACCGGCAAGTGGTAATGGGAACTGCCATGCAGTGCAGCTTCGTGAAAACTCCAGTCTTTGCCATGGGACCAGTACGTGTCCTCGAACTGGTGCTGGACGTAGAACAGCCAGACACCGATCGACGCCGCCAGAACCATGATCGGCAAATGCACAAGCAGGAATGGCCCATAGCCGACCAGCCGGATCATCGCCACGACGAGAACCGCAATGGCGGTATTCGTGCCCATGGTACTCAGCCAGGGCTTCCAGCCGCCACGCATCAACCCCACCGGCAATCGATGCTTCAAGACGAACAGGTACGTGGGACCTACGCCAAACATCACCATGGGATGCCGATAGAGGCGATATCGCATCCGACGCCAGCGCGACTGCGCAAGAAACTCCCGCACGGTCAATGTATCGATGTCGCCCAGGCCCCTATGATCGAGGTTGCCGGAGCTCGCATGATGGCGCGCATGGTTATGTCGCCAATAATCGTATGGCGTCAGGGTCATGACACCGATGGCTCGGCCGACCCAATCATTCGCAACGCGGCTGCGAAAGAACGAGCCGTGTCCGCAATCGTGCTGGATCATGAAGAGGCGCACCAGCAAGCCAGCCGCGGGCACCTCAAGCAGCAGGCCAGCCCAATAGCCATGGTCAAGAGCATTTTGGATCAGCGCCCAGATGATCAGGAACGGCACTGCCGTGATCACCAGCTCAAAAACCCCGCGCGCGCTGTCGGGTTCGCGATAACGGGCGAGCAATCGCGGCAATGCGCGGATTTCCGGCAGCCTTTGGCTCATATCTGGTTTGCTTCCGAGCAGGCCCGCCCAAGACGGCATGGTTCTCGCGCACGGACGCCTTCGGCAGCGGCTCTGAGGTCGCGCGCCCCACGCACCGCCATATTGATCCGTGCGAGGATGTCTTGCTGAGCAATATTGCTCAGTCCAAGATCCAACATTCACTCGCGAATTTGCCAGACCGCAGGCAATTTTCCGGAATATGAGCAATATTGACCAGTGGATGACACGGGACCACGGCATGCTCACGCCGTCGCAGCCAGCGGATCGGCCGCCAGCGGCAGCAGCTTCGCGTACGGCATACCCCGCCATATGGGCAGGAGCATCACATGTCCGAGGTCTACGCTCGTCCGGAACCGTCGCTGATTCCGATACCGCGGCCACTCTGCCCGATGTGCCAACGTCGCATGACGCTGATCCGCATCGGATTGGGTTGCAGCGATCCAGATATGCGAGTCTTCGAATGCTCCAACTGCGGTCAGGTCTATGGACGACCAGCTGACGATCCGATCAAATCGGCCAGGTGAATCGGAACGCTCGACGAAGTGGCCCCAGCACGGGGGTGCGAACAGGGCCGCCATTCATCGGATATAGTAAGTGGGCATTACATCCGGTCGCCATCATCAAGCGACCGCGGCAATGTTGGTTCCAGCGGGTCACACAGCGAAAACTGCTCAGATACCGGTCGTTTGAACAGCGCACGGCTTGCTGCCAAGTGTGGACCATTGCTTCGCCGAACCTGAGCACTTCTGCTCTGTGACAACGCGCAACCGATAGGTTCATTGGGACCGGCATCGGACGATCGCACGGCACTGCGCGGACGTGCGCCGCATTGCGAGCCTGTCGAAACAGCCACTCCAATTCGCCGGTTCGGATGCCAGACGGGTCGGAGGTCAGAAGCAAGATTTGGCTAACGGACCCAGCACCGGGCCTGCTAAACTGAGTATTCCCCATCAGGCTTTCACGACTTCATGGCAAAAGCGCCGAAAAGCTCATTTGATCCAAAAATCTTTCTCGCCATGGTCGGCGAGGGCAAAGCCATATTGAAATTTGACAAGAGCCAGGTGGTGTTTTCGCAAGGCGACGCCGCAGATACCGTTTTCTATATCCAGCAGGGGAAGATCAAGGTTCTCGTCGTCTCCGAGCAGGGCAAGGAAGCGGTGGTCGGAATCATGGAGCCCGGACAATTCTTCGGCGAAGGTTGCCTGAACGGACATCCCTTGCGAATTTCGACAACGGTGGCGATGGAGCAATGTGTGATCACTTCCATCGCAAAATCCGCGATGCTTGCGGCACTCAAAAGCGAACCGAAGTTTTCCGAGTTGTTTATGGGCTACCTTCTCAGTCGAAACAGCCGCATCGAGGAAGACCTGATCGACCAATTGTTCAATTCCAGCGAGAAGCGGCTTGCGCGTCTCCTGCTGCTGTTGGCAAATTTTGGAAAGGAAGGTGTCCCTCAGCCCATCGCAGTGCAGATCAGCCAGGAGACGCTCGCTGAGATGATCGGGACAACCCGCTCGCGTGTCAGCTTTTTCATGAACAAGTTTCGCAAACTCGGCTTCATCAGCTACAACGGCAAGATCGAGGTTCACAATTCGCTCCTGAACGCGGTCTTGTATGACAAGCCTGAGATCGTGAGAAACGACGACTGAGGCATTAGGACGCAAGGGTCGAATCGGCTCGAGCGGTCTCCCGCGCATTGCGGAACATCAAGCGCGCCGTCGGGTTGCCAACAAGGGCCGTCGGCCCCGACGCGATGCGGGGATAGCGGCCTCGGAACCAGCGACCTCTATTCTATAACGATACAAAGGCACCCAATGAAAAAGACCATCACGCCAGCAGACGAGAATGAGCCGAGAATCGTTCAAAGGGCTGATGTGGCGCCAACAGATGGATTCTCGCTGGTGGTCGACGGTCAGTTCAAGGCGCATTACGACGACGGAAATGCCGCGCAAGAAGCTGGCGCCGAGCTGTTGGGCAGGTTTCCAATGTTGCAGGTCCTGATCTACGATGCTGCCACCAGGACGAGATCCCCGCTGCAATAGTTCTCGGCAAATGTTCAGCGTGGGGCATTCGGTAGGGCGGAAACCGCCCCTAAACGCCCAGCGCCTTGCGGTTGAACGTCCGTAGGAAGCGCAGCGACAGCGTCCGCACGTTCGCAACATTCAGCAGCCACGCTGCGGCGGCGTAAGCAAGGCCGCCCGCAACACTCACGACGATCAACGACACGAGGGCGGTGCCGCCGACCGCCGAGCGTGCAATGAGGATCGCGGCCGCCATCGCTGCGGCCGACACGCCGACGCCGGCAAGCCGGTTGAAATCGAACGGCACCGGATGGGCGCGATGCATCAGAACGACGGCGACGACGAAGCCAATCGCCTCGGTCGCAAGCGTCGCGAGCGCCGCACCGTAGAGGCCGTAGCCTGCCACCAGCGCGAACATCAATGCCACGCTCACGACCAGGATGAGGAACGATTGCGCCGCCAGCATGAAGGGGCGCTCGGCGAGCTGAAAACTGATCTGCACATAGAACTGGTTGGCGATCCCGAAGAAGCGGGCGAGCACCAAAATCGGCAGCAGCGCCGACACGCCGGCGCGGAAATCGATGCCGACGAGCGTGCCGGCGACCTGGTCCGCCGCGAGCGCAAGCCAAACGGCAACTGGCGCCACGACGACGAGCAACAGTTCGAAGCTCTCGGATAGACGCTCGCGGGTCGCATCCGCGCTCTTCTCCGACAGCGATCGGAACACGAGCGGCACGGTCGCCGCGGCGACGCTCGAGGCGATCATCACCATGAACTGGCGCGGCAGATCCGCGGCGACGCCAAAGATGCCGGCGGCGTCCTTGCCGAGCAGCCAGGCGACGATGAGACGATCGCAGGTAGAGTACAGCGCGACCGAAAGACCGGCCAGCGTCAGCGGCAGGCCATAGCGCGCCAGTTGCATGAACTGGCTGCGCTGGAAGCGCGCGATCTTCGTGCGATCGCCGACGAGATTCAGGATGATACCGCTCAGCGAGCCCAGGCCGAACGCCGCGAGCAAGCCCATTCCGCCCCAGCCGAGCCAGATCCCGAGCAGGCCAAAGCCGACGCTCGCCAGGCTCCGCACGATCGAGATTGTGGCGAACCGGTAGGGGCGTAGCTTGGCGCGTTCGAACTCCTGTCCGACATCGACCGCATTCGACATGATCGCGACGAACATGCTGGCGAGCAGCAATTCAATGCTGACGTCGCTGCGAAACAGGAAGACCAGTGGCGTTGCAGCGCACATGGCGGCGACCGTCAGCGCGAAGGCGGCCATCGCCGTGCCGCGAAAATCCACCTCCGCCGACATCGCCTGATAGCGCGACACCGACAGCTTGATCCAGGCAAAGAAGATCGCGCCCAAAATGCCGGCAATGCTGATGCCGACGACATAGACGCCATACTCAGCCGGGGTCAGCAGCCGCGTGTAGGCGGTGACCGCGAAGAAGCCCACCGCCGCAGGCAGGATGTAGGCGACCAGGTAGATCGAGAAATGGCGATTCAGCATGCGTGCACGGGACCGGCGGCCTTGCGATCGAGTGGCCGTTAATCAGTTGGACCTTGGCGTGACTATCGGAGGCTTGGCGATCGGACTGCGCCGCAGCATCCCCCAAGATAGTCACATAAGTCTGCAAATCGGCCCCCGAATGGGGCAGGCCCACCGGTTTCGCGCGTTAGCGTTAAATTTGCCCTTTCCTTGAACCTGAAGGCGCGATCACCGAAAAGAAACCATGATTTCAAGACTGGCGCCGGCCGTCTGTTTAATGCCTGGACGTAACTGACATGGACGTTGCCGAACGTATACGGACGACGTCGCCTGCGAGCGACCTTTCGGGCGACGCCGGCCGGCTCGCCACGCTGTCGCCTGCCGGTTCCAGGCACGGACGCGAGCGCATGGTCCTCAATCTCTTCTTCGAGGAGAGAGACGACCGCTGGTTTCCCGGCGACCGGCATGTGAGGCCGTGGCTCAGGCGTCTGCTCTACGGCAAGGCCCGGATGAGCGGCCAGCATCGCGTCTTTCTCAATCTGTGCGCCGGCCTCGACCGGCTTGGGATCCGCTACCGGGTCAACGACTACGGCCACATCCAAAAGCATCCGGAAGAGCTCGCCTGCATTATCGGCCGCCCTTTCGTGCTCGATTGGATTACGTGGAAGAATCCGATCCTGCTCGGTGTCGCAGCGTTCAATCACCCGATCGACGCCCCGGATCTGTTCCAGCGCCTTCCGGTCAAGACCGTTCTGGTTCCGAGCACCTGGTATGCGGACATGTGCAGGCCGGGATGGCCCAAAATCGAGGTCTGGCCGATCGGCATCGACACGGATGCGTGGAGGCCGTCATCGCCCGAGCAGAAAACCACCGACGTGCTGCTGTACGACAAGGTGCAATGGCAGCGCGAGCGCCATTCGGTCGAACTGGTCGCGCAAATCCGCTCACATCTTGCGGTGAACGGGCATTCGGTCGAGGAACTCCGCTATGGCAGCTACGAGGAAAGCGATTACCGGCGCGCGCTTTCGCGCTGCCGCGCCATGATCTTTCTTTGCCAGCATGAAAGCCAGGGCATCGCCTATCAGGAGGCGCTCGCCAGCGGCGTTCCTGTCTTCGCCTGGGACGGCGGCGGCGCCTGGCAGGATCCGGATTATTTCCCCCACAGAGTGACGTTCGAGGGCGTGTCCTCGGTGCCCTATTTCGACGCGCGCTGCGGCATGAAGTTCATCGACGCCGACAGCTTCAAGTCCAGCTGGAGCGCATTCTGGGAGCGCGCCGCAGCAGACGGCTTCTCGCCTCGCGATTACGTGATGGACAATCTCGCACTCGAGCAGCAGGCGCTGCGATATTACGAGATCGCCGAAAGCCTCGTGCAGCAGCGGCCGAACAGTTAACCCAATCGCTGGAAACCCCGGCGTCGCAAGGCACCGCTTGGTACGATGGCGCGTTGGTTCCGGAAGGACTACGGCCACGTGATCAAGCTCGACAGACGCGAATTTCTTCTCGGCAGCGCCGCGACGCTTGCGGCGGGCGCATCGGCGTCCGCGGTCCCTGCGGCAAAGCTTGCCCAGCGCCGCCAAGGCTTTGGCGCTGCGGCCACGCTGTGGGACCTGCAAGCCGATCCGCGGCTCGGCGAAGCCATCAGCACCTATTGCACGCAGGTCGTACCGGTGCTCGAGCTGAAATGGCCGATGCTGCGGCCGGATGCGCACACTTTTGCTTTCGAGCGCGCCGATGCGATCTTTGATTTCGCTCAGCAGAACGATCTAACCATGCGCGGCCACGCGCTCGCCTGGTATCACGACATTCCGGACTGGACCAAGCAGATCAAGGAAACGAAGGGCATCGAACGCGCCTTCGTCGACCACATCTCGACGGTGGTCTCCTACTACAAGGACAAGCTGACGTCGTGGGACGTCGTCAACGAACCGATCCCGGACAATCCCCGCAGTCCGAAAGACAGGCGAGACTCGTTCTGGTCGCAAAATCTCGGCGATCGCTGGATTCCGCTGGCTTTCCGCACGGCCGCCGCAGCCGATCCTTACGTCAAGCTCGCGATCAACGAATACGACATCGAGTCGGCCAAGGACTCCTTCATTGCCAAGCGCGCAGCCTACCGCAACCTCATCATGGATCTGCTCGACCAGGGTGTTCCGCTTCACGCCGTGGGTCTTCAGTCGCACCTGCACGCGGAGCTCGAGATCGACACGCACGGGCTGGCGGAATTTGTCACCGAACTGCGGTCGTGGGGCCTGGAAGTTTACGTCACCGAGCTCGATGTCGACGACCAGAAGCTGACGGGTAATCCGGCGGAGCGCGACGCCATCGTCGCCAAGCGCGTCGACGATCTCCTGACGGCGATCTCGACCAGCGGCCCGGTGCGCTCGATCCTGACCTGGGGCCTCTCGGACCGCTATAGCTGGATCAACGGCACCTTCGCCCGCAAGGACAAGCAGCCGAACCGTCCTCTGCCGCTCGACGGCGAGTTCAAGCCAAAGCCGTTCATGGACGTCCTGACCAAGTTCACGAAAGACGTGTAAGCGCGCCGTCCAGGATCTAACGCGTCTTGGGCGCCTCGAATGCAGCCGCATCTCCCATGTGATCGGGAGACAGGCTCGGGCCGCGCCGGTCGCGCGAGCTCAGCCGGAACACGTCGCGAATGTCGTCGGTCGAGGTCGACGAATAGGACTGGATGCAGAGCGCGACCTGCTCGGACGAAGCGGTGCTCATCAGCGCTTCGATGGCTGGGCGATCGAGGCGCGTGTCCTCCCAGTGCGAGACAGCAATGCTGTCTTCAGTGATCCGATGTCTCGCCAAATGTTCCGATGAGTTCGCGACGAAGTTTCCGTAAAGCAGATACTCGGAGAATTTTTTCTTCCGGCACAATGCCAGAGCCCAGCTTAAGCCCGTCGCCGACTTGATGGCGTCAGTCATCGCGCGCGCGGTGTCCTTGTCCCAGACCAGCGCGTTTCCGACATAGTCGTCTGCCGGGAACGAGCGCTCCTTGATACCGAGAAGCTGATCGACGGTGCGGAGCCATAGGCCATGCAACGGGTGGTCGGCGTCGATCGCCTTGCGTGTCACAAACAGCGGCGTCTTCTCGGCGCCGGCATATTGGCTGACGTCGAACTCACGGAAGAACAGATTGTCCGAATCCAGGATGCAGACCCGCTGCTCCGGCGCGTTGAGGACGCCGGCGATCTTCAGGATCTGCTGAATGTGCCAGCCATGCACCGGCGAGGACAACAGCGACAGCCAGACCCGGCGATTGCTGATAAACTGAAGCGCCGGCGGCAGCGCCCAGAGCCATTTCGGCAGATAGCGCGAAGCCGGAACGATGACGCGCTTGTCGGAAGCAAACCGCTCGAACAGCGGCAAATCCTCATCGTTAACGAGAACATAATGCCGCGTGTATCCCGTCAACCAGGTGTCGATGCTCTCGCTGAGCAGCGAAAAGCGCTCGATATCCTTGGCATAGCTGGCAGTCAGCAGTGCAACGGAATGCATAATGCGTGCTCAAATGGCGACCGAACCGCAGTCATAGCCCCGCCGGGAGACGCTGGGAACTCACAATCCGAATCAAGGTAAAGCGAAACAGGGTTACAAGTCCGACGGCAGCCCCCGCTCAATGCCGCGAAACCGCAACGGCGCCAATGCGGAGGCCCGCTGCCACCAGTCGGCGACGCGGTCGTCGAGAGCGGTCGTGCCGCGGCCCTGGCCGGGAAAGATCCGGATCTGCTGGACCGCCTCGGCCTCGAAGCCCTTGCCCTTGCGCGTAATCTTGATGACCGCGCCTTCGCGGTCCCGCTGGGTCAACGGCACCAAAAGACGGCCGCGCGGGCGGAGCGACTGAAGCCAGTGCGGATGCGGATGCGAGAAACCGGCATGCACGATGATCACGTCGGCCGGTTCGCGGACCTCCGCACATCCGTCGCCGTTGATGACCTCGACATTGCGATAGGCGCGAAGGTAGTTCGCAGCGCGCGCCGCGAGCCGCTCGTCGCATTCGACCGCGAGCACCCTGCCCTTTGGGCCGACGATCTTCGACAGCACCGCCGAGAAATAGCCGAGCCCGCAACCGATCTGGACCACGCGCTGCTTCGGCTTGACGTCGAGCACGTCGATGAAATGCGCCCACAGGCTCGGCAGCCCGGTGTCGAGCTTGCGGCGCGCATCGATCGCGACCAGCACATTGTCGTAGAGATGAACGGGATCGGCGTCCGGCGTCAGCCGATAGCTGCGCGCCGCCTCGCTCTTGATGCGCCAGGGCCCCTTCGCCAGAAAATCTTCGCGCGGAACTGCCGCGAGGGCTGCGAGCAGCTGGGGCGAGGAAATCCGTTCCCGCTTCGCGATCAGCTCGACATAGCGCGCACGCGCGGCGGCAAGATCGCTCATTTCACCGGATCGGCCTGCTTACGAACGGGCGTGTCCCCACCGAGCTCGTGCACGAGCTGCATGGCCTGCTTCAGGTCCGGCGTGAGGAATCCTTCGTTGAACTTACCGACGATCGGCACGAGCAGGAGGCTCGCATGCTCGCGCTTGCCGGCTTCGTGCGACAGGCGTGCGAGGCTGACGGCGGTGCGAAGCTCCCATGACAACGCCCCCTGCTTGCGCGCCGTCTCCAGCGACAGGCCAAACAGATCCTCGGCCTCCTGCACCGAGGCCGGATTGCCGTCCGACAGCGTGATCTCGCCTTGCAGGCGATAGACTTCGGCGAGGTAGGAGTGATCGCCGGTCCGTCTTGCGGTCGCCAGCGCACCGTCCAGCGCGCGCAACGCGGCGTCGCGCATGCCGACCTTGGCATAGGCCTCCGCGAGCAGGCAGCGGAACCAGCAGCCGGCGAGCCACGAATCCATCGCCTCATATTCGTCGAGGCCGAAGCGCATCTGGCTGATGCCCTCATCGGCCTCGCCGAGCTGGGCCAGCGCCCAGCCGCGCAGGATCGCGGCTTGTTGCTTCCAGTGCAGGAAATTGTGCTCGGTGGCGATGATCATGGCGCGGTTGGCGTGGTCGCGCGTACCTTCGATGTCGCGCAAATGCTGGCAAAGATAGGCGCCAAACACCAGCGCGAAGGCGAGCGAGAAAGGATGGCGAATCTTCTCCGCAAGCAGGATTGCCTGCTCGCTGTGCTGGCGCGCTGCGTCGGGCCGGCCGAGGAACCACAGCAGATAGCCGAGATAGGACAGCGAGACCACGCCGGGATCGGTACCGTGCCGCTCCATCAGGTCCGAGTGCAGATCGGGGCTGTAGAGATTGATGCAGCGGTGCAGATGATGCTGTGAAGCAGCAAAGCGCCCGCGATAGAGCATGGTCATCGCGATCGAGCGGTGAGCCTCGATCAGATAGCCGGTCTGCTGCGCCGGCTGGGTCCGCTCGTTCAGCCGCTCACGCTTGGCGAACTTCAACAGCTCGACACTGAGATCGTGCGCACGGGTGAGATCAGCACGGATGAAATGGCACACCCAGAGCCCGCGTGTGGCGGCAAAAGCCTTTTCGTCGTCGTCGAGCTGCTGGCCGAGCTCGAGCGCGCGGATATAGTTCTCCTCGACCTCCTGCACCGCATAGCCCTTGGCGGCGATCAGCGCGTTGCCGAGCGCGATGCGCAGCTCGAGCTCGATCTCGTCGGCGCCCTGCATGCGCGCATTGGCCTGCACGACGCTCAAGCCCCGGCGCAGATGGCCGATCGCCTCCAGATTGGCGCCGCTCTTGGCCGCCTGCTTGCCGGCCTTGAGCCAGAAGCTCGCCGCGCCCTCGCTCTGGCCGGACTCGGTCAGATGATGGGCGAGGAGCTCCGGCTCGCGTTCGGTCTTCTCCGGATACATCTCGGAGAGCACCTGGGCGATGCGGGCATGCAGCTTGCGCCGCTCGCTGTGCAACAGGCTCGCATGCGCAGCGTTCTGGATCATCACATGCTTGAAGGAGTAGAGCGCGTCCGGCGGATGGCCGCGGCGCATGATCAGTCCCGCCTCCTCCAGGTGATTGAGCGCCGCTTCGATCTGCTCCGGAGGCGTGTTGGCGACCGCGTGCAGGGTCTCATAGGAGAACTCGCGGCCGATGGTGGCGCCGATCTGCGCGATCCGCTTGAACGGCCCCATGCGGTCCAGACGCGCCATCAGCGAGTCCGTCAGCGTCGCCGGGATGGCGAGCTGCCGCCACGGGCCCGACAGCACGTAGCGCCCGTGCCGCTCGGTCAACAGGTTGGATTCGAGAACCGTCTTGGTCAGCTCCTCCAGGAACAGCGGCACGCCATCGGTCTTGACGATGATCTCCTCGACGACCTCCTTGGGAAGCTCGCGTCCTGCGACGCGCTCGACCAGCGTCGCGCGCAACTGCCGGCTCAGCCGGTTCAGCACCAGGGTCGTGATGTGCGAATGCGCGTTCCAGCTCGGCTGGAATTCCGAGCGCGCAGTGATGACGACAAGGATCGGCCGGTTCTGCACCCGGTCGACGAGGAGGTCGATCACCTCGCGGGAGGTGGGGTCGATCCAGTGCAGATCCTCGAAGGCGATCACCAAGGGCTGGTCTCGCGCGAGCCCCAGGAAATGGTTGACCAACGCCGCGACGGTTGCGTCCTTCTGCTGCTGCGGCGACAGATCGAGCGGCGGATAGCGATCTCCGGCCGGGATTGACAGAAGCGCAGCAAACAGCGGCGTGACCTGCTCGATGTCGCCATGGGCGGCGGCGATCGCGGTCTCCAGGGTCCCCAGCGACATCGCGGAGGCATCCTCGCGGTCGAGGCCGAGAGAAAATTTAAGTTGCTCGACGAAGGGATAGAACGCCGTGGACGTATAATAGGGCGAGCACTGGAATGAGACCTGCCCGTGCCGGTCGCCCGCAATCCGCTCGAAGATTTCCTGGATGATGCGCGACTTGCCGATGCCGGGCTCGCCAAACTTGACCACGACCTGGCCGGCGCCCTCCTTGACCTGCTGCCAGCGCCCCATCAGGAGCGCGATTTCCTCCTCGCGATTGACGAGCGGGGTCAGCCGCGTCCCCATGGCGGCCGCGAAACGGGTCTCGACCCGCGAGGCGCGCACGACGTGCCAGGCCTGGGCCTTTTCCGTGATGCCCTTCAGCGCATGGGCGCCGAGATTGCGGTAGTCGAACTTCCCCTTCAGCAACGATTGCGTCGAGGCGGAGATCACGACGCCGTTGGGTGGCGCCAGCGCCTGCAGGCGCGCAGCGAGATTGACGGTTTCGCCGACCGCGGAGTCGCGTTCTTCGGTGCCCTGGCCGACGAGGTCGCCGACCACGACGAGACCGGTCGCGATCCCGATGCGGACGGCAGGCGCGTGGCTGAGCGCACCGCGCGGCTCGATCGCGCGTGCGGTCGATAGCACACGCACGATCTCGAGCCCGGCGCGCACCGAGCGCTCGGCGTCGTCCTCATGCGCGGTCGGATAACCGAAATAGACCAGAATGCCGTCACCGACGAAGCGGGCGGCAAAGCCTTCATAATGCTTGACCACGCGGACGCAGGTCTCGCGGAAGCTCGCGATCATGTCGCGCACGTCTTCCGGGTCGAACTGGGCCGAGAGCGAGGTCGAGTCCACCATGTCGCAGAACATGGTGGTGAGCTGACGCCGCTCGGCGCCGACCTCCGTCCGGGCTTGCGGGCGCACCGCTGCGACCGGCGCTTCCGCTGTTTCAGCCTGAAACAACGCCGCCATCGCCCGTTGGAGCCGCTTGCGATCGCCGAGCGGCAGTCCAAGCTCAGCCAGGTCAGCCTCGGTCAGGTCCCCCATGACGTCGAGATCGAGGCGGTGCTGCGCGAACAGATCGGTGTAGTGGCCAAGACCAACGCCTTCGAGCCAGCGCTTCAACCCGCCTTCCGTCTCCGGCTCTTTCTCCAGCATGGTGATTCCGCTCGACTATCACTCCGTCGAAGGGCTTAAGGCCCCTCAACCACAGATTTTGGGGCTCAAACTTCACCTCGGACTGGACGCGTTCCCTAAGTTCTTGGAAGAATAGCTCAATCGAACCAAAAAGGAATGGAATTGTCGGACGTTACACACGGAGCGGGAGAGGTCTCGGCCAGCTTGAGCGCCGAAACGAAGGTCTTTGCGCATGTCGGCGGTCTTCTCGACTACTACGCGCGAAGGACACCGACGGCGCCCGCCCTCCTCGCCCCCGGCCGGCCGCCCCTGAGTTATGGCGCGCTCGGCGCCAGGACCGAGCATCTGGTCCGCACGCTGCGCGGGCTCGGAATTGCACCTGCCGACCGGATTGCCGTTGCGCTGCCGCGCGGGGCCGACAGCGCGCTGGCGCTGATCGCGGTGGCGACGGCCTGTGCCTGTATCCCCGTCAACCCCGACCTGACGGCGGACGAGCTGCAACGCCATTTCAGCGAATTGAAGCTGACGGCGCTCGTCACCCGGGCCGACATGAACTCAGCGAGCCGCGACGTCGCCAAGGCGCTGGATATCGCGGTGATCGACTTCATGCCGGGGCCTGAGACCAATCTCGGCGGCTGCGAATTCATCGGCCCGACGGTCGGTCCGGCCTGTGCAAGCGGCGCTGCGCGCGGCGACGACGACGCGTTCATCCTGCTGACGTCAGGCACGGCGGCGCGGCCGAAAATGGTGACGTTGACGCATCGCAACGTGTGCCTGTCCGCCACCAATGCCGGGCGTGTGCTGTCGCTCACGTCGCACGATCGTCTCCTTAATGTCCTGCCGCTGTTTCATGCCCATGGGCTGATCTCCGGCCTGCTGACGGCGCTGGCCGCAGGTTCGAGCGTCATCTGCACCAACGGTTTCGACGCATCGTCCTTCTTTGGCTGGATGCGGACGCTGCAACCGACCTGGTACACGGCCGTGCCAACCATTCATCGCGCGCTACTGACGGCGGCGGAAGCGGACCCGGACCGCGCCAGATCGTCGTCGTTGCGCGTGATCCGCTCGGCTTCGGCCTCGCTTGCGCCTGCCATCCTCAACGGGCTGGAGGCAACGTTCGGCGTTCCCGTGCTCGAGACCTACGGCATGACGGAGGCGGCCTCGCAGATCGCGGCCAATCCGTTCGAGCTGCGCAAGATCGGATCGGTCGGATGCGCCGCTGGTCCCGAGATCGCGATCATGGACGAGGTCGGCCGCGGGCTTGCAAGCGGCGCGCATGGCGAGATCGTGCTGCGCGGGCCGAACATGAGCCGCGGCTACTATAATGACGAGGCGGCAACGCAGACCGCATTCCGCGACGGCTGGTTCCGGACCGGCGATCTCGGCTATCTCGACGCCGACGGTTATCTCTTCATCGTCGGCCGCATCAAGGACGTCATCAACCGCGGCGGGCAGAAGGTCTCGCCGCTGGAGGTGGAAGAGATCCTGCTGAGCCATCCGGCGGTGCTGGAAGCCGGAGTCTTTGCCGTCCCGCACCCCAAGCTTGGCGAGAACGTCGCCGCCGTCGTGGTGCTGCGGGCGAATTCCGAGGCGAGCTCGGACCAGTTGCGCCAGTTCGCGCGCAAACGACTCGCCGCCTACAAGGTGCCGAGCCTGATCCGCAGCGTAGCGGCGCTGCCGAAAGGCGCCAGCGGGAAGGTCAAGCGCAACGCATTGGCCGAGCTGATTTCGGCCGCAAATGATAGTGACGAAACACACCTGCCCCAAACTGCGCTGGAGACCCAGATCGCGGACATCTGGGCCAATCTGCTGGAGCTGCCGCAGGTCGGCGTCGATCAGGACGTCTTTGCGCTCGGTGCCGACTCGCTCGCGGCAACGCAAATGCGTTCACGGCTCCGCGAGCGCTTCAACGTCGACTTCTCGTTCGAGGACATTTTTGACTGCGCCACGGTGTCGGCGCTTGCGGCCCGGCTGGAAACCGCCGCGGCCCATCGTGGGGCGATGCTGCCGGCCTGGGGCCGGACCGCGACCGATGAGGGAGATGCGCCGCTGTCGTTCCAGCAGCAGCGGATGTATGTGCTCTCGCGGCTCGATCCGACGCGTTACAATTATAATGTGGTCGAGGTCGCGCTGCTCAAGGGCCCGATCGACCTCTCCGCGCTTCAGGCAAGCCTCGCCGCAATCTGCGAGCGCCACGAGGCGCTGCGCTCGGTCTTCATCGAAAGCCAGGGCGAGCCGCTGCAGCGGGTACTTCAGTCTCCGCCGCTCGAGCGGATCAAGCTCAAGCCTTGCCCCGCGGACAAGCAGGCCACGGTCGTCAGGCGCGAGGCGCTCAAGCTTGCGCAATATCCGTTTGATCTTGCCAGCGAACCGCCGCTGAAGGTCACGTTGCTCTCGTTCGACAAGTCGAGCCACGCGCTGGTGGTCAATGTCCACCATCTCGTCACCGACGGATGGTCACAGCGGCTGTTCTGGGAGGAACTCGCCGCCGAATATTCCGCCGCGCGCAAGGCGAGCGCGCCAGCGCCGCCCTCGCACACCTTCCAATACCGCGATTTTGCGCGCTGGCAGCAGAGCTGGGCGCAAACGCCGGCGGCGAAAGAGCAGTTCGATTATTGGCGGACGCAACTCGACGGCGTCACCACGCTGCCGCTGCGAACCGACCGGCCGAGGCCCGAAGTCTGGAGCGGCCAGGGCGCCCGTCACTATCTCGAATTCTCGAAGGCCTTGTCCGCCGATCTGAGGGCGCTGAGCCAGGATCAGGGCGTCACACCCTTCATGACGCTGCTCGCGGTGTTCCAGTGTCTCCTGTTCCGCCACACCTCGCATGAGGACGTGGCGACGGGATCGCTGATCGCCAACCGCAACCAGATCGAAAGCGAGCGCCTGATCGGGCTGTTTGCCAATACCCTGATCCTGCGCAACGATTTCGGCGGCGACCCGACCTTCGACGAGCTGCTGCGGCGGGTGCGCCAGGTCACGCTCGATGCCTATCGCAACCAGGACCTTCCGATCGAGGAAGTCCTGCGCGCGTTGCAGATCGCGCGAAGGACGGATGGCAATCCGCTGTTCCGGATCATGTTCATCCTCCAGAACGCATCGATCGAGGTCGCGCGCTTCCCAGGCCTATCGACGCGCCGGCTGGAGGTCGACCCAAAAGTCGCACGCTTCGACATCACGCTCGAGCTGGTCGAGGCCGAAGGCCGTTTCACCGGCTTCTTCGAATACGCCACCGATTTGTTCGACGCGGTGACGATCGAGGACATGGCGGCGCAGTTCGAGACCCTGCTCAAGGCGGTCATCGCAAATCCGGAGCAGCACATCTCGCGCCTGCCGCTCCTGACGGAGGCGGAACGCCGGCGATTGCTGACGAAAGGCACGCCTGCCAATTTCACGACACGCGGCAATCTCTGCGAACGCTTCGACCGGCAGGCGAAGAAGACGCCGAATGCCGTGGCGATATCCGATGGCCATGTATCCGTGAGCTATCGCGAGCTGGCACGCCATAGCCAGGCCATCGCGCGCTGGCTGGCGCGCGAAGGCGTCGGTGCAGAGACGGTGGTCGCGCTGCTTGCAGACCGCGGGCCCGATTTGCTTGCCGCAATGATCGCGGTGCAGCGCGTGGGCGCCGCGTTCCTGAACCTCGATCCCGAGCAGCCGCCGTCGCGGCTCACGACTATCCTCGGATCGAGCTGCACTCGCGTGCTGCTGACGGGGCGTGCGCAGTCCGCCATGGTCGAAGCGCTGCTCGAGCCGCTGGTCGAGCGCATCCTGGTGGCCGAGCTCGAAGATGCGATCGCGCTCGGATCGACCAAGCCGGCCCGCGCGGCCCGGCGCGCGGCCTCAAGTCTTGCCTATCTCATCTATACGTCCGGCTCCTCCGGCGCGCCGAAGGGCGTCATGATCGAGCAGCGCGGGTTGTCGAACCATCTGGCGTCGCTGATTTCAGAGCTCGGCCTGTCGGCCAGGGACGTGATCGCCCAGACCGCGCCCCAGAGTTTTGTGATCTCGGTCTGGCAGTTCCTGGCCGGTCCGATGGCCGGCGCACGCGTCCATGTCTGCGGCAATGCGGTGGTGCAGGACCCGATCCTGCTTGCACGCGAGATCGAGCGCGAGGGCATCACGGTGCTCGAGATTGTCCCGTCGCTGCTCCGCGTGATCCTGGAACGCCTCGACGAGGCGCCGATGCTGCGCGCCTTCTCCAAGCTGCGGGTCCTGATCTCGACCGGCGAGCCGCTGCCGGTCGACCTCTGCCGTGCCTGGTTCGCCCGCTGCCCGAAGGTGCCGCTGATCAACGCCTATGGCGCCTCGGAATGCTCCGACGACGTCTCCCTGCATCGGCTGACCAAGGCGCCAGCCGCGACGACAATCAATGTCCCGGTCGGCACGGCGCTGCCCAACACCCAGCTCTACGTGCTCGATCCAAATCTGGAGCCGCAGCCGGTCGGCGTGGTCGGCGAGCTCTGCATCGGCGGCGCCGGCGTCGGCCGCGGCTATATCAACGATCCCGCGCAGAGCCGGCAGCGCTTCATCGCCGATCCGTTCGCGCGCCAGGCAGGTCACCGGCTGTACCGGACCGGCGACCTCGCCCGCCGCCGCGCCGATGGGACGATCGAATGCCTCGGCCGCGCCGACCACCAGGTCAAGGTCCGCGGCTACCGCATCGAGCTGAAGGAGATCGAGAACGCGCTCGCCGACCACGAGAGCGTGCGCGCAGGCATCGTCGAGCCGCGTCGCGACAGCAATGGCGATGTCAGGTTGATCGCCCATGTCATTGCCAAAGCCGGCAGCCAGACCAGCGCCAGCGCGCTGCGCGACTTCCTCAAAAGCCGGTTGCCAAGCCATGCAATCCCGTCCGCATTCCTGTTCCTGGATCAGGTTCCGCTCAATGCCCATGGCAAGGTCGATCGCTCCGCACTGCTGGCACCCGCGCAACAGGAAACCGCGGGGACCGAGGCGGCCGTGCCGGCACGCCGCTTCACCGAAAAGGTGCTGTCCGACATCTGGATCGACCTGCTGAAGGTCGAGAGTCTCGGTATGACCGACAATTTCTTCGACCTCGGCGGCCATTCGCTGCTGGCGGGCCAGGCGATGGCGCGCGTGGCCCGCGCGCTCGGGGTCTCACTGCCGATCAAGACCATCTTCGAAGCGCCAACGGTCGAGGAGCTTGCCCGGCGGGTCGATGAAGCTGTGGTAGCGCAACCGCGCAAGCCTCCGACAAGCGTGCCGCGGCTGGCCGACAGCGGACCTCCCACGCTCTCGATCGCGCAGGACCAGATGATGCGGATCGAGGCGAACCTGCCGGATCTGCCGCTGTTCAACCTGCCCTTCGCCTTCCACCTCGATGGCCCGATCGATCCACGCAAGCTGGCGCAGGCCATCGACGACATCGTGCGCCGCCACGAATCGTTGCGGACGGCGTTCGGCTGGAGCGGCAAGGAGCCGGTCAGCCGCATCGTCGCGCCCGCTACGCTCGGCCCGGTCCTGACCGTCGAGACCATTGGCGATGGGCAGAACCACAACAACAAGCGGCGCAAGGCCCTCGAGCGCAGGAAGATCGAGCTCCTGATCGAGCAAGAGTCCTATATGCCGGTCGACGCCACAAGGGCACCGCTGCTGCGGGCGCGGCTGCTGCGGCTTCACGCCGAGGATCACATCCTGCTGCTGACACTGCATCACGCCATTGCCGATGGCTGGTCGATCGGCGTGCTGTTCGAGGAATTGTCCAACCGTTATGCCGCGCTGGCCGGACACCCGTCCGTCCCCTTGCCAAAAATGCCGCTCGCCTTCTCGGACGTTGCGCGCTGGCAGCGCTGGTGGTGCGGCACTGATTCGGCCCGGCGGCAGGCCGCCGAGTGGACGGACGCCTTACGCGGTGCGGTCCCCGTGTTCGACGGCGAATCAAGCCCGGGCGCGTCCACCGGTCACCATCCGCTCAGCCTGGAGCGCGAGCTGGTCGCCCGGCTCACGGCCTTTGCGCGTCAACACAATGCCACGCTGTTCATGTGTCTCCTCACTGGCCTGAAAGCCCTGCTGCTGGCGCGGACCGGACGGACGGACATTTCGGTCGCCACCGCCATGGCCAATCGCAGCCAGCCGGACACCGACCGGATCGTCGGCCCGTTCGAGAACACGGTGATCGTCCGCAGCCGAATCACGCCGGAGCTGTCGTTCGCGCAGGCCCTGGGTCGGGTGCGCCAGGGCGTGCTCGACGCGCATGCGCGGCAGGAGCTGCCGTTCAACATCCTGGCCGACCATCTCGAGCGAGAGGGAATTGATCCGTCCTCGCTGCTCCAGGTCTATTTCACCCTGCAAAATCCGCTGCGCCAGCCGCTCGATTTGCCAGATGTCACGGTACGATCGACAGGAAACGTCGCGCGCGAGGGCCAGCCGGTGCTGCCGATCGACCAAACCTGGCTATCCCTGATGCTGAAGGAGCGTCCGACCGGCATCACCGGTTCCTGCAATTACAAGGGCGACTTGCTCGACGGCGGCATGGTCGGCGCCTGGATTGAGGATCTCGTCGCACTGCTGGCGGCGGCCATCGCCCAACCCAATACGCCGCTCGGCCGGCTGCTCGATCGGAGAGCGGCATGACCGGCCGTCGGTCCGTGCCGAACACAGGTTCACTCGCCAAAGCTGTGAATGATCAAGTTGCATCTTGATTATTTGGCGCTTGCCGCGCAAGATTATTCCTGCGTTTTTGATTTGGACGATTATTTTCAACCGGGGGAGTGTCATTATGGGTTTCATCAAATTTACCAAGGGTACCTCGCTGAGCGACAAGGACCGCAAGGCCCTGCAAAAGCTGCTCGCTGCCGAGAAGAAGAAGCTTCAGTCCGCGCTGAAGGACGTCGACGCCAGCCTTTCGGTGCTGGGCGGGTCGAAGAAGGCCAAGAAGAAAAAGTAAGACTCGTCGGCCGGGACGCCGTACGAATCTTCTCTTCAGACTTCACCTTTCGAACTTGGGCCGCTCGCCTGTCGAGTTGGGGTCTCGCACAAGCTTGCGCCTGTAAACCGGCCAGCAATCGACAAGAATTCGCCCGGGTGGACCGCTAGAAGCGGTCCACTCAAGTTGATTCTTGCTCAGTTGATACTTCCGTCAGGGCCGGATTTGGCCTCCGCCTGACGCTATGGGCCCAATTGATGGCAGACACCGGAATTGAACTGTTTGTCGGACTGATCGAGAGCATTGACACGCCGGGCGCGGTCAGTGCCTGCCGGCGCCTGCTCTCGGTCGACGAACGGATACGCGCCGACCGCTTCATGTTCGAGCGGCATCAGCGGCAATATATCTTCGCGCACGCCATGTTGCGCCTTGCGCTCTCGCACGCAGAACCTGATGTCGCGCCGACCGACTGGTCCTTTGCGGCCGGCCGCTACGGCCGGCCCTTTGTCGCAGCGCCTGCCACTTCGACAGCACTGCATTTCAGTCTGTCCCATGCCGACGGCTGTGTCGCCTGCGTCGTATCCCGGCATGAGGCCGTCGGCGTCGACGTCGAGACCGTATCGCGACGCGTCGCACCGCTGTCGACCGCGCTTCGCTTCTTTGCGCCGGAAGAGGTGGAGACGCTGCGCACACTGCCGGAGCCGGCCGCGATCGAGCGCTTCTTCGACTACTGGACGCTGAAGGAAGCCTATCTGAAGGCCAGGGGTTTCGGGCTCAATCTGCCGCTCGATGCGTTCGCGATGCAGGTGTCGCGGGAGGCGATCGAGATCAGCTTCAAGCCCGATATCGCCGACGATCCCGCAGGCTGGCGCTTCTCGCTATGCTCGCCATCGCCCTCGCATCGTCTGGCGATCGCCGACGGATCGCGCGCGGCCGGCGGCCTTCCCATCACCCGCAACGCCTGGCCGTTCCAGGAAGCGGCTGAATGACGCCCCCGCGGCTGCGCGTCTTTCCCGCGATCTCGCGCAACCGCGATCCCAAAAAATATGTCGGCGAGCTGATGCGGGTGGCAGAGTTCGCCGACCGCAACGGCTTTGAGGGCATTCTGCTGTTCGAAGGCAATGACGTGTTCGTCGAGCCCTGGGCGATGGCCCAGCACATGCTGGCAACGACGACGCGATCTTCGCCGCTGATCGCCGTCAATCCCGTCTACATGCACCCGTTCACCGCGGCGAAATTCGTCTCGTCCTTCGCGCAGCTCTACGGCCGCAAGGTCTATCTCAACATGATCACGGGAACCGCGGTCAGCGACTTGCAGGGGCTCGGCGACGACCAATCGCATGCCGACCGCTACCTCCGCCTCGGCGAGTTCATCGCGCTGGTGCGCCAGCTGCTTTCAAGTCCGCGCCCGGTCAATGTCGACGGCCGGTTCTATCGCGCAAGCAATCTGCAACTGCGGCCGCGCCTGCCGGCCGTGCTGATGCCGGAGTTCCTGATCGCGGGCCAATCGGAAGCGGCGCAGCGCGTCGCGACGGAGACCGGCTGCATCAAAATGCAGATGCTGCCGCCCGATCTCGATTGCAGCCTCAACGCGCCCGGAATGAACTTTGGGATTTTTGCGCGCGAGGAAAGCCAAGAGGCGCGGCAGGCGGCGAAGGCGCGCTTCCGCGACAATTCCGACGACCGCGAGCTGCTCGCGCTCACGGTGGAGAACAGCGATTCCGTCTGGAAGCGACGGTTGTATGAGGGTCAAAGCGGCGAGCTTCAGGACAATGGCTATTGGCTGCTGCCGTTCCTGACTTTCCAGGCCGACTGTCCCTACCTCGTTGGCAGCTACAGTGAGATCGGCGCGAAGCTCAGGGAATTTGCGGCCAAGGGCCTGACCACAATCATGCTCGACATGGTCGCGGATGACGCAGAGATGCAGCACGTCTGCAAGGCGCTCGCGGCAAGCGGGATGTTTTGAACGTCTCCCTCTCTCCGGTTGCGGGGAGAGGCGAAGATGGCGCTCAGCGCGCCTCCTCGAAGCCTGCAAGAACCGAGGTCAGGTTGGCGCCCAAAATATCCGAGAGATAGCCGCCCTCCTGCACGAACACGGTCGGCAGGCCCATCTTCGCAATCGCCTGGCCGATGCGGCGGAAGCCTGGCGTGGTGACGGCGAGACCCTTCAGCGGATCGTGCTCGGAGGCATCGAGGCCAAGCGCAATGACGAGGGCGCCGGGCGCAAAGGATTCGATCGCCTTGCGCGCGACGTCCAGCGCCTGGATGTAGCCGTCGTCGCCGGTGCCGATCGCCAGGGGAATGTTGAGATTAGTGCCGAGGCCCGGACCTTCGCCACGTTCATGCGCGTAGCCCCACACATAGGGATAATACGCAACGGGATCGGCGTGGATCGACACCGTATAGACATCCGGCCGCGCGTAAAAAATGCCTTGCGTGCCGTTGCCGTGATGGACATCGACGTCGAGGATCACCACGCGCTCATGCTTGAGCCGCAGATGTGCCGCCGCGATCGCGCTGTTGTTGAGGAAGCAGAAGCCGCCGGCCATGTCGCGATAGGCGTGATGGCCGGGCGGGCGGCAGAGCGCGTAAGTCGTGTCCTCACCGTCCATCACCATCTGAGCCGCGGTGACGGCAACGTCGGTCGCAGCACATGCCGCGGCCCAGGTGCCGGGGCCGATCGGTGCGGCAGTATCAGCGGTGTGCCAGCCGAGCTTGCCCACGATATGCGTCGGATAGGTCGCCGCATGCCGCACCGGATGAATATTGCCGATCATCTCCGGGCCGGAATCGCCGAGTGCTTTCCAGGCATCCCAGGCTTCGCTCAGGAACGACAGATATTCCGGGCTGTGAATGCGCGCGCGTGGGCCTTGCCCGAATTTGGTCGGCTCGACCAATTGATGCTTGCCGTCCTTCAAGCCCTTCAGCAGACGATCGGCACGCTCGGGTTGCTCGGTGGTGCGCTTGACGACGCCGCGAACCAGGAAGAATTGCGGATCGTGGCTGCGGTGCAGTTCGGTATGGACGGCTTTCACTCAAACACTCCGTGGTCGCATGCTCGGCGGCAGCGTAAGCTGGCGCTCTTTGACGGCGCCACAGATGTCTAAATCCCTGCGGCGGCCAGATGCAAGCAAGAAGAATGCCGTCCCTGCCGGGCTGTTCTGCGCTGGAAGCAAACCGCCTCTGATGCTCAGCAGCGCCCGCGCTGAAGGCAGTGCTCGCGGCCCTGCTGATCGGTGCGGAAGGACTCGATGAAGCCGCCCTGGCGCTGGGTGACGAAGACGGTCTTGCCGTCGCTGCCGCCGAAGGCAAGGTTGGTCGGCTCCTTGCCCTTCAGCACGATCTCGCGTTCAACCGCGCCATTGGGCTTCATCAGCGCAATCGTGCCCTTGAGGATGCGCGCGACATAGAGGCGGCCGACGACATCGGTGCGCAGGCCGTCGATGGTGTCCGGCTGGAATGCCTTGACGAGCTTCCCATCGGTGAGCGCGTTGCCGCTGATCGTGTACGACCAGACTTGGCCGTTGCTGGACTCGCCGACATAGAGCGTCTTGCCGTCGGGGCTGAGATCGATGCCGTTGGTTGTGCCCATCGCCCGCGGCGCCGTCATGACCTGTCCCTGCACCGAACCATCAGCCGCTTTCGCAATGCGCCAGACGTGACCTTCCCGGCCTTTCCAATTCGGATCGCTCGCATAGATCGTGCCGTCGCGGGCGATCGTGATGTCGTTGGGCTGGTTCATCTCGTCGGAGTGAAACCAGACGGCGGGCTCGGTGGCGCCCTTGGGGATCGCGAAGATGTTGTGCTTCTTGTAGTCGGCAATGAACATCGTGCCATCGCGCGCGAAGCGGATCGCGTTGCCGACGCTGCCGTCGGGGAGTGCCGTGAAGGCTTCCGAAGCCGCACCGCCCGCGGGCAATCTGCCGATGGTGCCGGGCTTACCGAAATTGACGACAAAGAGGTTGCCGTCGAGATCGGCGGCAGGCCCTTCGATGCCAAACGTATATTCGCTTGCAGGCGTCACCTGCACGCTTTCGAACAGCTTCGTCTCGGCCGCAGTCAGCGGCGTCGCGATCACGAGCAAAATGCTACTGCACAGGCACCAGAAATTCCTGCCGGATGTAATAGCCATCGTCGTCGCTGCACTCGCCATTCAGATAGGGATCGGCCGGCCGGAAGAAGCGGCTGAAGCCGGGTTTGTCTACAGCGTTCCTTTGTGTCACGACGACGACCTTGGCGGCCGGTATTTCGCCGCATTCCTTGTTCGCCTTGCTGAAAAACTTGCGCTGCGGCAGGCCAAGCTTGATGAGCATCCGCGTTCCCGAAACCATCTTTGCTACGAGCAGGTCCGCGGTATTGAGCAGGCCCGTGTAACCGGACTCGGTCTTCGGCAGGTTTTCGCCACCCGGCGGCATCAGCTTCTCTGCACCGATGCCACGCAGCCGCGTGCGCAACTTGCCGGAGTTGGGATCGCCCGGATAGATCCAACCATCCTGCGACAGCACGAAGCGCAGCACGGTTGAGTCCTTGTCCGCGTCAGATTGTCCCGGCTTCAGGCCGAAATCGGAATGGCAACCGAGGCAGTGCTTCTCGACGAGGCCCTTGCGCAGCGTGGCGAGCCGGATCCGGTTCTGCGCGTCCTTAGTGACGAAGGCTACAAGCTGGTCGATCAGCGCCTGGCTACGCGTGTCGCAGGGCAGCGGCGGCGGCGGATCGCCGGCCGCGCGATCGATACGGATCACCGTCTGGTTCTTGTCCTCGACCAGCCAGATCGCGCCGTCCTCCGCAACCGTCATGCCGACGGGCGCGCCCTGCGGTCGCGCACCGTTGACGCGGTGCCAGCCGGCGATCAGCTCCTCGAACGGCGCGGCGGCGACCTCGCCGGCGTCGGTCTGGAAACTGCGGGTCGGGTCGGCCGCACAACTCACGTGATAGCGCACCGGCGCCGGGCTCGGCTTGGGAAAGCCGTGGTCATCGACGTCGTAGACGAGGACGCGGCTGCCGGTCGGGCGATAGCCGTGCAGACCGATCAGGAGCTTGCCTTCAAGCTCCGGGAATTTCGCGCCGTGATAATAGAGCATCGCCAGCGGCGCGCCGTGCGGCGGCAGCAGCGAGAACGGCGGCCTGTAGAGCGCGTTGGCCGTACAGAGCGATTTGTAGGTCCCCGCTTGCAGCACGCTTCTGAACTCGGGGCTCGGCGTCGACAGGTCAAAGCAATAGGGCCAGCCATAATGCCTGCCCTGCTCGATCGCGTTGATCTCCTCGTTCGGCTTGAAGATATCGGGCAGGTCTCGGCCGTTCTCGCCTTGTAGGAAGGCGTAGCCGTCGTCGGGGAAATTCGGATGCAGCGCCAGCGCCATCGAGTTGCGCAAGCCGCGTGCATAGACGGTGTGTGGCTGATCCGGATCGTTCGACTTCAGCGCCGGGAAGACGCCGCCTGACGGCGGCGTGAACAGCCAGATCGCGGCCATGGCGGAGGCGCCTTCAGCCGCCGCGCAAGGTCTCGTGATCGGGGCCTGCGTGATGCAGTCGTCGCTGTGGGCGCCGATATTGACGAACAGCCGGCCGCTTTTGTCGAACACGAATTGCTTGAGCGGGTGCGCGCTCTCGTCGAGCCTGGTGCCATCGGGCAGCGTGATCCGGCGGCCCGGCATATGACGGATGATGGTCTCGACCGAGCTGCGCGGATTGTCCGCGAGCGGGTCGAACCGGAAGATGGTCTCGGCGGTCGAGGCATAGAGCTTTTTATCCGGGCCGATCACAAGGCCGAACGGATATTCGACACCGGTCAACAGCTCCTTGAACCGCTGGCCTTCGGGAGCATGCGGATCGAGCAGCAGCAACCTGCCGTCGGTGTGGCCCCAACCGCCCATGTCGGCGACCACGAAGAGATCACGACCGGGCACCTGAATGATCGAACGCGGAAATTTCAGATGGTCCTCTTCGCTGGCGACGAGCCCGGCGCAAAATCCCGCCTTCATGTCGATCTGGATTTTGGGAAAGGCGAGATCGCCGCTGCCGCAGGTTTCCAGACCGAGCGCATAGCCGCTCTTGCGGGCCGGTTCAGATGAGCCTACCGAGGCAAGAGTCAGGAGGACCACCAGGGCGCCCGCGCATGCGCGCAGGCTTCGGCTTTCACGCCAAAATGTGAGGTGGTTCACGGTGGTCTCCCGGACTTTCCGTCCAAAGTTGTTCCATGCCGCGGGAACGCCGTCCAGTTGACCAACACCCCCTTGTGATCAAACCCGCAGGGGCCTTCGTCCCGACCAATCTCCGTAGATTCCCTTACCGGGCTCGACCCGAATGTTTCGCGAAGGCCTCAGATGGTATCCGTGTGCCGTCCTAGTCGCTCTCTACAGGAGGCGTATATGGTTCAGATGTATTTCCACTGCTCCAATCCCGAGGGCACCCTGATTGATCGCTACGGCACGGCCGTCGCCAATCTGAACGAGGCGCGCGACCGCGCCGCCCAGATCATGCAATCGATGATCCAGACGCCCGGCTCTGAGGATTGGCGCGACTGGGTGATCCATGTCAGCGGCGACGACGGCGAGGAGATTTTCGATCTCCCCTTCATCGCCATGCTCGGCAAGCCGCATTGAGGTGATGCCGTGCTGATCGCTTCACTGAGCCTGCTCCGCCAGCCCCTGAACTTCGTCGCCAGCAAATGGCAGAAGCTGCTGAGCATCGCGGGCAACCCCTACCGCCCCGAACTTCACTACATGCGCGGGCCTGGCCCAAAATGGCACGCCAAGTATCAGGCCAGCCGGCTGGACCGCCGGCTTTGAGCGCAGCCCGCATCTCCACCCCTACTTGCCCGTGAACTTCGCCTTGCGCTTCTCGACGAAGGCGTTGCGGCCTTCGACGGCGTCGGCGCTCTTCCGGATCCCGGCCTGAAGCTCGATCTCGCGGCGGAACTGGGCCTCGTAGCTCGCGTGCTCGCTCTCCTCGACCAGCGCACGGGTCGCGACCAGAGCGCGCGTCGGACCTTCCGCCAGGCGGCGCGCCAGGGTCAACGCTTCCTCCATCAGCTTCGCATCGTCGACGACCTGCCGCACCAGGCCGATCTCCTGGGCGCGCTCGGCCGTGAGTGGTTCGTTCAAGAGCATCAGTTCGAGCGCGCGTTGCCGGCCGATCAGCCGCGGCAACAACCAGGTCGAGCCGAGATCGGGCACCAGCGCAATGCGGCTGAACACCTGGATGAAACTCGCTGACCGCGCCGCAACAATCATGTCGCCTGCCATCGCGAGGCTGAAGCCGCCGCCAGCGGCCACCCCGTTGACGGCAACGACCACAGGCACCCGGCATTCGCGCAACGCCTTGAAGGCCGGCCAGTAGAAGCGCATCACGCCGGCCGCGATGTCCTCGCCGAGCGCTTCCGACGCCTTCAAGTTCTGACCCGAGCAGAAGCCGCGCCCCGCGCCGGTCAGGACCAGGGCGCGAATGCTCTCATCCCGCGTCGTCTCGGCCACGGCAGCGGCGAGCGCGCCGAGCAGGTCCGGCGTCATCGCGTTCAGGCTTGCCGGCTCGTCGAGCGTCAAGATCCCGACCGCGCCATCCCGCGCCTGTTTCACACCTGCCATGTCGCTTCTCCCTCTGGATGTTCTCGTTGGCGGCAATGTGCCATTGTCCGTGCGCCTCGCCAACCAAGACAAGACACAAGACGACATCATGCCTCACCAGTTCAGCCTCGCCCAAACCGTCCGCAAACCCGCAATCAAGTCCAAGGGCGGCATCGTCGCTGCGCAGTCGCGCCGCGCAGCCGAGGTGGGAGCGCAAGTGCTGGCGGCTGGCGGCGATTGCGTCGACGCGATCGTCGCGACCACCTTCGCGCTGAATGTGCTGGAGCCCTGGAACAGCGGCATCGGGGGCGGCGGCGCGATGGTGCTCTACCGCGCCAAGGAAAATCGCTACGAGGTGATCGACTACGGCATGTGCGCACCGCAGAGCCTGCGCGCCGCCGACTATCCCATCACCGGAGATCGCGTCGCCACTGACCTGTTTCCGTGGCCGCGGGTGAAGGACGATCGCAACGTTCACGGTCCCGGCGCGATCGCGGTGCCCGGTGTCGTCGCCGGCATGGAGGAGGCGCACCGTCGCCACGCCAGGATGCCGTGGAAAGACCTGGTCGAGCCGGCTGCGAAGATCGCCGGCGAGGGCCTGCTGGCCGACTGGTGGACCACACTGACGATCGCGGGCTCGGCCGCCGATCTTCGGCGCTATCCCGCAAGCGCGGCAATGTTTCTGAAGGACGGCCTGCCCCCGAGCCCGCCCTGGAGTATCGACGCTGAGACCCGGCTACCGCAGGACAATTTGAAGGCGACGCTGTTGCACCTCGCCGAGGCCGGGCCGCGCGACTTCTATCAGGGCGATCTCGCCAAAAGCATCGCGTCCGACATCAGGGCCGATGGCGGCTCGCTGTCGGTCGAGGATCTCGCCGCGTTCCGCGCGCATCTGCGCGAGCCGCTGGCGATCCCCTATCGCGGCGGCAAGGTGCTTGCGACGCCCGAGCTCACCGCCGGGCCAACGCTGGCGCATGCGCTGCGCCTCTTGCAGCAGAATATGAAGCCGGCAGGCACGCCGGATGCGGCCGCCTATGCCGAATATGCCGCTGCCCTGCAAGCGGCCTATCGCGAGCGGCTCAAGGATATGGGCGATGCCGACGGCAAGCGCTCGCTCGGCGCCGAATATCTGGCGCCGGCCTGCACCACGCATTTCTCCGTCGTGGACCGCCACGGCAACATCGCCGCGGTGACTCAGACGCTGCTCTCGTCCTTCGGCTCGAAATACGTGACGCCGCACACCGGTATTCCCATGAACAACGGGATCATGTGGTTCGATCCGACGCCGGGTACCACCAATTCGCTCGCCCCCGGCAAGCGCTGCCTCACCAACTACACGCCGGTCATCGCCGAGACCGAGCACGGCAAGCGCCTCGCGGTCGGCGCCTCCGGCGGCCGCCGCATCCTGCCTTCGGTGATGCAGCTCGTGTCCTTTGCGATGGATTTCGACATGGATCTCGATGCCGCCATCCATCAGCCCCGCATCGATTGCAGCGAAGGCGCGGTCGTGGTCGGCGACACGCGGCTGCCCGCGGATGCGCGTAGAGAGCTCGCCGCGCGCTTCGACTACAGGGAAGCGCCGGTGCAAACTCTGCCGATGAAGTTCGCCTGCCCGAGTGTGGTGATGCGCGACGGCGACACCAACTCCGGCGCGGTCGAGATCTTCCAGCCCTGGGCTGACGCGGTGGCGGAGGGCTAGATCCCGAGCCGATCGCGGACGCGGCCCGCAATCACGGCCGTCGTCACGCCGACCGGCCAGAACGCGTGCATCGCGATCGGCTTGATGCCGGTGACGGGCATGTCGATCTCGGCCTTGGCTCCGCCGATCAGGCGGCGCGCGAGCTGGGCGCCCATTGCGGTCGAGAGCGCGACGCCGCGGCCGTTGCAGCCGAGCGAGATCAGGATGTTTTCCGCTGGCTCGTGCACATGCGGATAATGGTCATTGGTGATGGCGAGCCGGCTGTTCCAGCCATGGGTCCAGGCCACGCCCTTGAGCTGCGGCCATAGCCGCTCGGCGTAGCGCATGAGATAGGCGACGTCCGTCGGCGACTTGATCCAGCGCATCGGGCCGCGGCCGCCCATCAGCAGGCGATTGTGCTGGTCGATGCGGTAATAGACAGTGATATGGCCGCTCTCATAGAGCACCGGGCGCGTCGGCATGATCGAGCGGGCGACCTCGTCGGAGAGTGGCGCGGTCGCGGCGATCGAGGAAAACACCGGCACGATGGTGCGTCGGAGTGCAGGCCAGAGATCGTCGGTGAAACCGTTCGTGGCGAGCAACACCTTGTCCGCATGCACGATCGCGCGCGGCGTTTCGATGCGCCAGCGCGCGCCTTCGCGGCGGAGCGACAGTGCGGGCGTCCCGCCATGCACCTTTACGCCCGCCGAGATCACGGCGCGCGCCAGGCCACGGGCATAGCTGAGGGGATGCAGATCGCCGCCGCGCGTGTCCAGCATGGCGCCGATGTAGCGATCGGTGCCGGTCATCTCACGCAATTGCTCGCGGTTCAGATATGTCACCGGCATGCCGCGGCGGATGCATTGCTGCGCCGTCTTTTCGATCGCGGCGGCGCTGGCCTCGTTATAGGCCGCGCGCAGCGTCCCGTTCTGCCGCGCCTCGCACGGAATCTGGTAGCGGCGGATCAGATCGTGGGTGAAGTTCGGAGTGCCGTAGGAGAAGTCGATCATGCGGCGGCCGAGCTCGGCACCGAAATCGGCTTCGATCTGATCGGGGTCGTGCTTCAAGCCGGGATTGGTGTGGCCGCCATTATTGCCGGACGCGCCCCAGCCCGGCTCCTGCGCCTCCAGCACAAGGGCTTCGACACCCTGCTCTGCCAGATGCAGCGCTGTGGACAGACCGGTGTAACCACCGCCGATGATGGCAACGGAAACATTCTTGTTCGTATCGAGTGGCGGCGTTGCGACCGGCGCAACCGCAGTGTCGGCGTAGAGCGAGGGCGGCAAAGGCAGACGCGTGTTCATGACAGACCGATCAGAGCGGATGCAGCACGCGCCGCAAAAAGTCCTGCGTGCGCGGGTGCTGGGGTTGATTGAGCAGCGCCTTGGCCGGCCCCTGCTCGACAATGACGCCGCCGTCGATGAACAGCACGCGGTCGGCGACATCGCGGGCAAAGCCCATCTCGTGGGTGACGACGACCATGGTCATGCCGTCGTCGGCGAGCTTGCGCATCACGCCGAGGACGTCGCCGACGAGTTCAGGATCGAGCGCCGAGGTCGGTTCGTCGAACAGGATTGCCTTGGGCTGCATCGCGAGCGCACGCGCAATCGCAACGCGCTGCTGCTGGCCGCCGGAAAGCTGCGGCGGATGCGCGTCGGCCTTCTCGGCGAGGCCGACCTGGGCAAGCAGTGCACGGCCGCGTTCGAGCGCCCGCACACGCGCTTCCTTCTTCACATACAGCGGCCCTTCGACGACGTTTTCCAGCACTGTGCGATGCGGGAACAGATTGAAGCGCTGAAACACCATCGAGACCTGGGTGCGGACGTTCACGATAGAGGACGCATCGCGGTCGACCTTTAGGCCTTCAACGCTGATCTCGCCGCGGTCGTAGCTTTCGAGGCCATTGATACAGCGCAGGATCGTGGACTTGCCCGAACCGGACGGGCCGATGACGCAGACCACCTCGCCCTTCTCGACGTTCGCGGTGATGCCCTTGAGGACCTCGTTCTGGCCAAAGCTCTTGTGGACGTCCTTGAGCTCGATCATTTCTTGCCCGCCCGCTTCTCGACGTGGCGGACCAGCAGGATCAGCGGAATGCTCATGGTCAGATACATCAGCGCCACCATCGTGAACACGTTGGTGTTCTTGAAGGTTGAGGACGCGATCAACTTGCCCTGCAACGCGAGCTCGGCGACCGTGATGGTCGAGGCTTGCGAGGAATCCTTCAGCATCATGATCATGACGTTGCCGTACGGCGGCAGCACGATGCGCACCGCCTGCGGCAGCACCACACGGCGCATGGTGAGCCACCAGCCCATGCCGATCGACTGCGCCGCCTCGATCTGGCCCTTGTCGATCGCCTCGATGCCGGCGCGGAAGTTTTCGGCCTGGTAGGCCGAGTAGGCGATGCCGAGCCCGAGGATCGCGGCCTGCAAGGCCGACAGCGTGACGCCGAGATCGGGCATCACGAAGTAGAGGTAGAACAGCAGCACGATGATCGGGATGCCGCGAATCACGTTGATCAGGCTGGCGCTGAGCATCGACAGCGCCTTGATGCCGGAGACCCGCATCATCGCCCAGACCAGGCCGAGCACCGTCGAGAGCAGCAGCGAGCCGATGGTGACGACGATCGTCAGCACGACGCCGCTCATCAGGATCGGGAAGAACTCGACGGCGTCGTGCCAGAAGCCTTTCATCGGCCAGCCTTCATCGATCGCCCCTATCGATTAGCCCTGCGCCTTCTGGCCCCATTTTTCGAGGATCTTGTCGATGGTACCGTTGGCCTTCAGCTTGGCCAGCGAAGCATTGATCTTGCCGAGCAGCGCGGTCTCTCCCTTCCGCACGCCGATGCCGACCGAGCCGACGGTGACCGGCTTATAGCTGTCGACGAGGCGCACCTCGGGGAAACCGCCCTGCTTCAGATTGTAGGCGAGGATCGGATAGTCGGCGAAGCCGGCCTTGAGGCGGCCGGTGTTCACATCGCGCAGGATGTCGGGGATGGTGTCGTAGGCCTTGACGTCGGCAAACAGGCCGGACTTCTTCAGCGCGTCGACGAAGGCGGTGCCGACCTGGGCACCGACCGTCTCGCCATTCAGATCTTCCTGCGTGGCGTAGGCCTTGGTGTCGGTCTTCGGCACCACGAGGCCTTCGCCATAGGTGTAGATGGGGTCGGAGAAGTCGATCACCTCTTTGCGCGGCGCCGTGATGAACATTGCAGCCGCGATGATGTCGATCTTGCTCGAGGTCAGCGACGGGATCAGCGCCGAGAACGCCATCGGCTCGATCTGCACGTTGAGGCCGGCGTCCTTGCCGATCTCGGTGACGAGATCGACCATGATGCCCTGGATCGTGTTGGTCTTGGTGTCGAGGAAGGTGAAGGGAATGCCTGTCGGCGTCGAGCCGACCTTCAGCACCTGCTGCGCCGAAGCCGGCACCACTGCGATAATCGCAAGCGCCGCGACTGCGGCCTGAACAAAACGCTTCAACGCCATCGCATTCCCCTTTGGGTCCGGCCGATGGCGGCGCTCGCAGATGTCGTGATCGCAGACATTGCGGGCCGAGCCGTTTCGGCTTATTTTCACCAATATGAAATTTTGGTCACACTTTCACGGACGATGCAAGCGGTTTTCATGCACATGAAGGAAGCGGTTTGACGTGAGCGGTGGCAAAAGAATGCGCAAACCGGCCGCCGCAAAGGCGGTGAAGAAGGCCAAGGCTATCGCCAGGAAGGCTGCAAAGCCGGCGGAGCCTGCAATGGACCTCGCGGTCGGTCGTCGCATCCGCGATCTCCGGCGTGTCAGGCAATTCTCGCTGGAGACGGTCGCCGCGCGCACGGACCTGTCGATCGGCTTCCTCAGCCAGATCGAGCGCGGCCTGTCGTCGCCGTCGCTGCGCGTGCTGGCGACGCTCTCCGACGTGCTCGGCGTCGGCATCGCCGCGCTGTTCGGTGCGAGCCCGAGCGCCGACGGCACGTCCGATCAGGTCGTGACGCGCGGGTTGCAACGTCCCGAACTGAAACTCTGGCGCACCGGCGTCTCAAAACAATTACTCAGCCCGGCAAGCGCCGACAACAAGCTCAATCTGTTCCTGGTGCATCTGGAGCCCGGCGGCTCCCCCGGCGACGAGCTCTACACCCATGACGGCGAGGAAGCCGGCCTCGTGCTCGAAGGCGAGATGATGCTGACGGTGGACAATGAGACGTGGTCGCTGAAGACGGGCGACAGCTTTCGGTTTGCAAGCCGCCGGCCGCACCGGTTTTCAAATCCGGCCGAGGATGCAAAGGCGGTGGTGCTGTGGGTGAATTGCGTGACGGGGGCGGGGTAGCACTCTCAGTCCCGTCATCCTGAGGTGCGAGCCTTGCGGCGCAATTGCGCCGCTGGGCGAGCCTCGAAGGATGCACGGCCGCGATACAGCCGGGCCGTCGCCCTTCGAGGGCCGCTGAAGAAGCGGCCACCTCAGGGTGACGGTGATGGAGTGGCCGGCGCGGAGAGATCTTCACCCGAACCGGTGTTCGTACCGATCCACCGTCAGCGCACTCACATCTACATCCGGCTTCTTGCCTGACAGCATGTCCGCAAGCACCCGTCCGGAGCCGCAGGACATGGTCCAGCCGAGCGTGCCGTGACCGGTGTTGAGGTGTAGATTGGCGTATTTGGTCGGGCCGATCACGGGCGGGCCGTCCGGCGTCATCGGGCGCAGGCCGCTCCAGAACGTCGCCTTGGCGAGATCGCCGCCGCGCGGGAACAGATCGGTCAGGGAGTGATCGAGCGTGGCGCGACGGGCGTCATAGAGCTTGGTCGAGAAGCCGGAGATTTCGGCGGTGCCGCCGACGCGGATGCGATTGCCGAGACGGGTGATCGCGACCTTGTAGCTCTCGTCCATCACCGTCGATTCCGGCGCGCCGGAGGCGTCCTTGATCGGCACCGTGATCGAATAGCCCTTCACCGGATAGACCGGCAGCGAAATGCCGAGCGGCGCGACGAGCCGCGACGACCAGCTTCCGAGCGCGAGGACGTAAGCGTCTGCCTGCAACATGCCGGCGCTGGTTGCGACACCGCTGACGCGCGCGCCGTCGGCGACGATACGATCGATGCCGGTGTTGAACACGAAGCGCACGCCGAGCGCCTCGGCATGCTTGGCCAGCGCCTGCGTGAACATGTGGCAGTCGCCGGTTTCGTCCTGCGGCAAACGCAGTCCGCCGGCGAATTTCTCCTTCACGCCCGCAAGCGCCGGCTCGACTGCGATGCAGCCCTCACGGCTCAGCACCTCGTAAGGCACGCCATATTGCTTGAGCACGGCGATGTCTTCGCCGGTGCCGTCGAGCTGGGCCTGGTAGCGGAACAGCTGGAGCGTGCCTTGCGAGCGCTCGTCATATTGAATGCCGATGTCGCGGCGCAGATCGCGCAGGCAATCACGGCTATACTCCGCGATCGGGATCATCCGGCTCTTATTGATCGCGTAGCGCGCGCTGGTGCAGTTGCGCAGCATCTTGGTGAGCCAGACCCACATCACGGGATCGAGCTTCGGCCGGATCACCAGCGGGCCGTGCTTCATCAGAAGCCATTTGATCGCCTTCACCGGCACGCCGGGGCCGGCCCAGGGCGAGGAATAGCCGGGCGACACCTCGCCGGCATTGGCGAAAGAGGTCTCCAGCGCCGGCTCCGGCTGACGGTCGACGACTGTCACCTCATGGCCGGCACGCGCGAGGTAGTAGGCAGAGGTGACACCGATGACACCGCTGCCGAGGATCAGAACTTTCACGCTTCGTCAAACTCCCGCGGCATCACGCTCGCCGCTGCAAGAACAAACTCCGCAACGGCGAGAGCAATTATCAGGCCACCCGCTTGATGGCGTCCCCGAGAATCGACACGATGTCGTCGATGTGGCTCTTCTCGACGATGAGGGGCGGCGACAGCGCGAAGGAATCGCCGCTCATGCGGAAGTACAGCCCGCGGTTGAAGCAGTCGACCATGACGTCGTAGCCACGCGCACCGACCGTGCCGTCACGCGACGACAGTTCGACCGCGCCCATCAGGCCGCAATTGCGGATATCGACGACGTTGGGCAAGCCCTTGAGCGAATGCAACGCATCGCCCCAGTACTCGGCGATCGACGCACCGCGTGTGAGCAGACCCTCGTCCTTGTAGATGTCGAGCGTCGCGATGCCCGCGGCACAGGCGATCGGATGCGCCGAATAGGTGTAGCCGTGGAACAGCTCCATCTGGTTCTCCGGGCCGACCATCAGGCCGTCGTGCACCTTACGGCTCGCAAACACTGCGCCGCAGGGCACTGTGCCGTTGGTGATGCCCTTGGCCGTCGTCATCAGGTCCGGCGTGACGCCGAAGAAGTTGGCGGCGAACGGCGTGCCGAGGCGGCCGAAGCCGGTGATGACCTCGTCGAAGATCAGGAGGATGCCGTGTTTGTCGCAGATCTCGCGCAGACGCTTGAGATAACCCTTCGGCGGCGGCAGCACCGCGGTCGAACCCGGCACTGGTTCGACGATGACGGCAGCGATCGTCTCGGCACCATGCAAGGCCACCAGACGCTCGAGATCGTCGGCGAGCTCAGCGCCATGCTCGGGCTGATCCTTGGCGAAGGCGTTGCGGGTGAGATCATGGGTGTGGCGGATATGGTCGACGCCCGGAAGGAGGGTCGCGAAGGCGCGGCGGTTGGCGACCATGCCGCCGACCGAGGTGCCGCCGAAGCCGACGCCGTGATAGCCGCGCTCGCGGCCGATCAGGCGGGTACGGGACGCCTGGCCGTTGGCGCGATGATAGGCGAGCGCGATCTTCAGCGCGGTGTCGACCGACTCGGAGCCGGAGTTGGTGAAGAAGATGCGATCGAGTCCCTTCGGCGCGATCTCGGCGAGGCGCTCGGCGAAATCGAACGCCAGCGGATGGCCCATCTGGAACGACGGCGCGAAATCCAGCGTCATCAGCTGCCGCTCAACTGCGGCGGCGATCTGCTTGCGACCGTGGCCGGCATTGACGCACCAGAGGCCGGCGGAGCCGTCGATCACCTTGCGGCCGTCGACGGTGGTGTAATGCATGCCCTCGGCCGAGGAGAACAGGCGCGGCGCCTTCTTGAACTGCCGGTTGGCCGTGAACGGCATCCAGAACGAATCGGTCTTGATGGTGTTCGGAATCTGATGAAGGGTCACGGGCCACGCTCCTTTGCTGACGGAATACCAGAGCCACGGCTTCGATAGCGCAACAAGTCCTTTTCTGGTGAGCTGCAAGCCATTGATTTAACTAGGGCTGCCGGTCCATATTTGCGCGATCCGCAACACCTGCAACAGGGACCAGGGGTATGAGCGTCGATATCGGTGGACGGCTGCGATTCATCCGGGCGCGCCAGAAGCTGTCGCAGCGGGCGCTCGCCAAGCGCGCGGGCGTCACCAATTCGACGATTTCGCTGATCGAATCCAACCAGATGAACCCGTCGGTCGGCGCGCTCAAGCGCATCCTCGACGGCATCCCGATGGGGCTCGCCGAGTTCTTTGCGCTGGAGCCTGAGACACGGCGCAAGATCTTCTACCGGTCGGAGGAGCTGACCGAGGTCGGCAAGAAGCCGATCTCCTATCGCCAGATCGGCGACAATTTGTTCGGCCGCAACTTGCAGATTTTGAAGGAGCGTTACGAACCCGGCAGCGACACCGGGCGCGTGCACCTCGTCCATGACGGCGAGGAAGGCGGCATCGTGATCTCCGGTAAGCTCGAGGTCACCGTCGAGGACGAGCGCCGCATCCTCAATCCGGGCGATGCCTATTATTTCGAAAGCCGCCGACCGCATCGCTTCCGCTGCGTTGGCGGCAAGCCCTGCGAAGTGATCTCGGCCTGCACGCCGCCGACGTTCTGAAACGCGTCAAAATTATCCGGAATCCTACGGAGTGCCCCGGTGTCTTACGGAGCTAGAGGCATCTCAATTTTCGCAGCCCGATCCTCTATATCTTGCGAGCCGTAGCCGAGCAGCCTGGCGCTAAGGTTCCGCGGCCGCTTCGAAACAGAGCTCGCGATGAAGACCACTCTTGCCAATGCAGAGGCCGCGCTCGACGAAGTTCAGCGCGATGCCCACAAGCTCCGCTCGCAAGAGCTGCGCGAGGCTATCGAAAAATGTATCGAAGAACAGAGGCAGCAGATCAAGGCGCTCCGCCGGATGATGAATTAACGCGGCTGCCGGACTGACACCGGACGCGTTCCCGGCCACCTGAACCGAAGCGACGCCGTAGGCGACCAAGATCCAGAACGTCCCGCCCCGCGGAGTGCATCACCATGGCGAGCCGTACCGGCATCATTGCGCGCCTGATCGGCGCGCTGCTCCTGCTATGCGTCGCCACCACAGCGCAGGCCGAGAAGCGCGTCGCGCTGGTGATCGGCAATTCCGCCTACCAGACGGTGGCCAAGCTGCCCAATGCAGCGGCCGACGCCCGTCTGATGTCGGATACACTGCTCTCGCTCGGCTTCTTCGTGGTCGGCGGCGGTGCCCAGGTTGATATCGACAAGGCGGGCTTCGACCGTGCGCTGCAAACCTTCCGCCAGGAACTGATCGGTGCGGACGTGGCGCTGTTCTACTTTGCCGGCCACGGGGTCGAAACGCACGGCCTCAATTACATCGTGCCCGTCGATGCCCATCCGGCGGACGAAGGCGATGTCTTCGTGCAGGGGGTCGGCCTTGCCGGCGTGCTCGATCAGATGGAGAAATCCGGCGCCAAGATCAATTTGATGCTGCTCGATGCCTGCCGCAACAATCCATTCGTCGGACATGGCCTTCGCAACGCTGCCGGCGGACTGGCCCAGATGCAGGCCCCGCCGGGCACGCTCATTTCATTCGCCACACAGCCCCGCAGCGTGGCGCTCGACGGCGACAACGGTCACAGTCCCTATACACGTGCCCTGGCTGACGCCATGCAGCACCAGGGCTACGGGCTGTTCAGGACTTTCAACGAGATGGGATTGGCGGTGGAGAAGGCTACCCACGGTCAACAATTGCCGTGGGTCGCTTCGTCGCCGATCGCAACCAGCTTCTACTTCGCCGGCAAACCTGTGCCGCCTGCGCCGATACAGGCTGCGCTAACGACGCCGACCGCCGTGTCGCCGGCGCCACTGCCAGACACGATGTCGCGTCGTGATCTGGTTACCGACTGCGATCGTCTCGCAGGCATGCCTGATGACGCACTTGGTGCTGCGGGCGTTCCGGGCGTCGCGTTCGAGAAGATCAAGGCGACTGAAGCCACCGCCGCCTGCAATGACGCCATGCAGCGCTATCCGGAGGTGGCGCGATTCGCCTACGAGGCCGGCCGAGCCGCCACCGCCCGCAAGGACTATTCGGAAGCGCTTCGTTTGTACGGGAAGGCTGCGGACGCAGGCTATCCGACAGCGATGCACAATATCGGCGTGCTTTACGCGACCGGCGAAGGCGTCAAGAAGGACGACGCCGAGGCCGCGCGCTGGTACAAGAAAGCATCGGACGCCGGCGATCCCTTCGGCATGCTGGAACTCGGCTGGCTCTACGCTTTCGGAGAAGGCAGCGCCAGGAATTGCCCCGAAGCCATCCGGCTCAACGAGGCCGCGGTCAAGGCCGGCGTCGCGGCGGCGATGAACAATCTCGGCTTGCTCTATGTCCGGGGTCGCTGTGTCGAGCGGGACTACGCGGCGGCGCGCCGGCTTTTCGAGCAGGGGGTTGCATTGAACGACGACGCCTCCTTGAACAGCCTTGGCTCGATGTACAACGAGGCCCAAGGCGTGCCGCGCAACGCACGGCTCGCCCGGGAATTGTTCGAGAGGTCAGCCGCGCAGGGCTATGCACTCGCCCGGCAGAACCTACGCAACATGCGCCGCTAGCGGCGCAGCCTCGTCAGAGCTGGGTCAGCAGCTCCTCGATCCGAATCGGGAAACGACGCATCCGCACGCCTGTCGCGTGCCAGACGGCATTGGCGACCGCGCCTGCGCTGCCGGTGATGCCGATCTCGCCGACGCCCTTGATGCCGAGCGCATTCACATGCGGATCGTGCTCCTCGACCGTGATGACGTCGAGCGGCGGCACGTCGGCATTCACGGGGATGTGGTACTCGCCGAGATTGGCATTCATGATCCGCCCGCTGCGGCGATCGGTGATGGCCTCCTCATGCAGCGCGAACGAGATGCCCCAGATCATGCCGCCGAACAGCTGGCTCTTCACCAGATGCGGGTTGACGATGCGCCCCGCGGCGAAGGCACCGACCATGCGCGTGACGCGGATCTGGCCGAGATCAGGATCGACCTTCACTTCCGCGAACACCGCGCCATGCGCGTGCATCGCGTATTCTTCCATCGCCGCAGGGTTCGGCGCACCAGTGCCGCGCGCCTCGACTTCGGCGACCCCGGCGCGCGCGAGAATTTCGGAATAGCTCTCACCGCGGCTTTCATCGTCACGCCGGAACAGCTTTCCGTCGCGCGCAATGACGCCGGCATTGCCGGCGCCGAACAGCGGCGAGCGCTCGTCGGTGGTGGCGAGGTCGGCGAGTTTTGCAATCACGGCCGCCCCAGCGCTGTGGATCGCAGCACCCGCTGTCGCCGTGTGCGCCGAGCCGCCGGCGATGCCGGCATCAGGCAAATCCGATGTTCCCGCCTTGAACGCGACGCGATCGATGTCGAGCCCGAGGCCATCGGCAGCGATCTGGGCCAGCGCCGTCCACGCGCCCTGCCCCATGTCATGCGCGCCGATCTCCATGGCGCCGGAGCCGTCACGCCGGATCACCGCGCGCGCCGCGGCCTGGAACATCAGCGCCGGGAAGGTCGCGGTGCCCATGCCCCAGCCGACCAGCAAGCCGGCATCATCGCGCATCTGTCGCGGCTGGAGCGGACGCTTCGCCCAGCCGAAGCGCGCCGCGCCCTGCTCATAGCATGCACGTAGCGCCTTCGAGGAGAACGGCTTTCCGGTGATCGGCTCGACCTCGGCGTAGTTCTTGAGGCGGAAGGCGAGCGGATCGATGCCGCAGGCCCAGGCCATTTCATCGATGGCGCTTTCCAGTGCGATCGAACCGGTCGCCTCGCCAGGTGCCCGCATGAACAGCGGCGTGCCGGTATTGACGCGCACGGCATCATGCGACGTGCGGATCGCAGGTGCCGCATAGAGCGTGTGCGAGGCATCGGCCGCAGGCTCATAGAAATCATCGAACGTGCTCGACACGGTTCTCGCATGGTGATCGAGCGCAGTCAGGCGTCCCTCGCCATCGGCACCGATGCGCAGCCGCTGACGCGTCGGCGCGCGATGGCCGACTGGGCCATACATCTGCTCACGGCGCAGCACGAGCTTCACGGGTCGACCGACGAGCTTGGCGGCCATGATGCCGAGGGTCGGCGGGCCGGACATCAGCCCCTTGGAGCCGAAACCGCCGCCAAGGAAGGGACTACGGATGTGGATCTTGTCCGGCGCAATGCCGAACAATTCGGCGATGCGCCCAAGCGACAGCATCAGGCCCTGGGTCGGCATGTCGACCGACAGATTGTCGCCGTCCCACGACGCGACGATCGCATGCGGCTCCATGGCGTTGTGATATTGCGGCGGCGTTTCGTAAACCGCGTCGATCTGTTTCTCGGCCGAGGCAAGGCCCGCCTCGACATCGCCGCGGTGATTTTCCGTCGGGTTGCCGACACCGACGACCGGCGGCACGAAACTTTTGCCGGCATCGAGGCCGACAAGCGGGGGCAGCGTCTCATAGCGCGGCGCCAGCAGCACAGCACCTTCGGTCGCCGCCTCCAGCGTTTCAGCGATGACGACGGCGATCGGCTGGTTGGCGTAGCGGACTTCGTCGCTCTGCAACACCTCCATCCGGAACACGAATGGATTGGTCTTGATCTCGGGGTCGATTGCGAGCGGCGGCTTGTGGCTCGATGTCATGACATCGACCACGCCGGGATGGCGCTTGGCGGCTGCGACATCGAGCGAGGTCACACGGCCGCGCGCGATGCTGGAGACGGCCATCACCGCAAACAGCATGCCGGGCGGGTGATTGTCGGCAGCGTAGGTCGCCTGCCCCTTGACCTTGAGCACGCCGTCGCGGCGGGTCAGGGGCTGGCCGATGCTCGAGCCGTGCCGCAGATGAGCGGGAGCGCTGGTGAGATTGAGCTCAGACATGGATAGCTCCGGAGATGGAGGCAAAGGGTGAAGCCGGCAGCGCCGGCAGGCGCACGGGCGTGCCAGCGGCGGCCAGTGTCAGCGCGCGCACGACGATGCGGCGCGCGAGCTCGATCTTGAAGGCGTTGTCGCCGGACGGCTTTGCGTCCGAGAGCGCGCGCCAGGCGGCTTCCTGGAAGGCGTCCGCCGTCGGTGCGACGCCCTTGAGCACGTCTTCCGCGGCGCGGGCACGCCAGGGCTTTGCGGCGACGCCGCCAAGCGCAAGCCGCGCCTCCGTGATCTTGCCGTTCTCGATCTGCAAAGCGGCCGCAGCCGAGACGACGGCAAAGGCATAGGAGGTCCGCTCGCGAACCTTGAGGTAGCGCGCATGTGCCGCGAAGCCACGTGCCGCGGCCGGCAGACGCACAGCGACGATGAGGTCGCCGGGTTCGAGCGCCGAGTCACGCTCGGGCGTATCGCCGGGCAAACGATGAAGCGCATCGAGCGCGATCTCGCGCCGGCCGTTCCTGCCCTCGATCTCGACGATGGCGTCAAGCGCAACCAGCGGCACACAGAAGTCGGAGGGATTCGTGGCGATGCAGCTTTCGCTCCAGCCGAGCACCGCGTGGGTCCGGTTCTCGCCGTCGCGGGCGTCGCAGCCACTGCCGGCCTCGCGTTTGTTGCAGCTGCTGGCGGTGTCATAGAAATAAGCGCAGCGCGTCCGCTGCAGGAGATTGCCACCGACTGTCGCGGCATTGCGCAGTTGCGCTGATGCGCCGGAGAGAAGCGCTTCAGCGACAGCGGGATAAGACTTTGCGAATTTGGCATCATGCGCAAGATCAGCGTTGCTCACCAGCGCACCAATACGCAACGACCCATCGGCGAGATGCTCGATCTGGTCGAGCCCTTCGAGATGCGTGACATCGACCAGGCGATCCGGACGGCTGACGCCGCCCTTCATCAGATCGAGCAGATTGGTGCCGGCGGCGAGATAGACCGCGCCCGGCTGGGCGGCAGCAGCAACGGCCTCTGCGACCGTGGCCGGCCTGACATAATCGAACTGTTTCATGCGGAGCGCCTCTGATTGGTTTCGTCGGCACCGGCCTGAGCCTCGAGCACGGCATCGACGATGCCGGCATAGGCGCCGCAACGGCAGAGATTGCCGCTCATGCATTCCCGGATGCGCTCGGGATCGTTGCCGGCCTGGGCTTCCTGCATCATGCCGATCGCACTCATGATCTGGCCGGGCGTGCAGAAGCCGCACTGAAATCCGTCATGGGCGATGAAGGCCGCCTGGACCGGGTGAAGCTGGTCGCCGCGCGCGACGCCTTCGATGGTGAGGATGTCGGCGCCATCATGACTGATGGCGAGCGCGAGGCAGGAATTGATACGCTTGCCGTCGACGAGAACGGTGCAAGCGCCGCATTGGCCGCGGTCGCATCCCTTCTTGGTTCCGGTCAGATGAAAGCGCTCACGCAGGAGATCGAGCAGCGTCACGCGCGGATCGTCGAGGACGAAGTCGCGCCGCGCACCGTTCACGGTGAGGCTGATGGAGTGGTTCATATAAGGCTCCGATCAGATATGGACATGAGTGATCGCGCGGTGCGCCACCGCCGTGGCCGCCGTCGATCTTGCGCCGCCCGGACATAATCCGAACCAGCACCACTGAGAAGATACGGAGGCACCCTCCGCTTAACAAGGGCCGCCGAAAAATATTTGGAATTCGTCAAAAGCCCGTGCGCAGACAACGCGGTGCAGCCCTGCAAGGGTTCAATCTAACCTATTCGTGATCTACATTGTCGGCATGGACGACCACGCCGACCAGATCCGCAAACCTCGCGCCGACGCCGTGCGCAATCGCGAACGCGTGCTCGAAGCGGCCAAGGCCGTCTTCAACGCGGGCGGCCCGGAGGCAAGCCTGGAGGCCGTGGCGAAACGCGCCGGCGTCGGCATCGGCACGCTCTATCGGCATTTTCCGACCCGCGAGGATTTGTTCGAGGCGGTGTACCGGCGCGAGGTCGAGCAGCTCAGCGAGCTTGCCGAGCAATTGAAGAACGCCAAGGATCCGGTCGACGCCTTGCGGCGCTGGCTGCGTTCCAATGTCGAATTCGTTGCCACGAAAAAGGGCATGTCGGCAGCGCTGGCGCTGACATTCCAGAGTTCGTCGGAACTCGCGGCGTTCTCGATGGACCGGCTGACCAAGGCGATCGGGTCGCTGCTCGATCGTGCGGTCGCGGCAGGCCAGATGCGCGGCGATGTCAGCCCGGAGGACCTGCTGCGGGCGCTCGTTGGCATGTGCTACATGCACGACCAGCCCGGCTGGCAATCGTCAGTGCTGCGGATGCTCGATGTATTCGTCGACGGCTTGCGCGTGCAGGCGGGTGTCAAGGTTAAGGCGCGCGCCGCCAAGCCGGCGAAGACGGCGACCAAGCGGAAGCGATAGCGCGTCCCACATATTCCCGAAGTCGTGCTAGGATCATCTCCGCCGGGACACCAACGCGGAGCCTGTCATGCGCATCGCAGTCTTGCTCGTCGCTCTCAATGTTGTCTTCAGTTCGCTTTCCGCACGCGCCGACGATGTCGCGACGGCACAGAGCGTGATCCGCGCCCAGGAGCAGGCGCTCATCCGCGATGATGCGGCGACTGCCTATTCCTACGCCGCGCCGGCGGTCAAGCAGATCTTCCCCGCGCCGGACATCTTCATGTCGATGGTGCAGAATGGCTACGCGCCGGTCTACCGGCACAAGAGCTTTGAGTTCGGCGACAGCAAGACCGAGGGCAGCGCGATCGCCCAGCGCGTTCATATCATCGACGCCAATGGCGAAGCCTGGGAAGCGCTCTACACACTCGAACAGCAGTCGGACGGAAGCTACAAGATCACCGGCTGCTCGCTGTTGAAGGCGGGACAGGCGGTCTGAGTGGACATTGCCCGTTCGTCAGGCAACCATCGCTGTCACGGCGCGCAGCACTGTCCCGCCGGCTTCCGCGATCCTGTCGAGCACCGTGAAGTGATTGCTTCCGGGGATCTCGCAATAGCCGGCTTCGCCGCCCTGCTTGTGCCACTCGGAGACTAAATCAGAGGTCCAGTGCTTGAATCCGCCAGTCTCGTCGCCACCGACGGCGCCGAGCAGCGGTACGAGGTTCGCGCCCTTCGGCAGGCGGTGAACCCGCAACAACGGACTCAGATCCGCGGCCTCATCGGGCGACAGTGTCAGGTCGCGGTTGATCGAGGTCTTGAGCAGCGGACGCAAATCGAAGGCACCGCTGACGCCGACCAGGCCGACAATGCGTCCCTGCCCGCTGACCGCCTGATCCAGCGCGAGCATCGCCGCCAACTGACCGCCGGCGGAGTGACCGGAGACGACCACGCGGGTGGGCTTCAGATGGGTCAGCGTCCAGGCAAGGGCCGCGCGGATCTGCTCAACGATGCCGCTGACGCTCACGGCCGGCACCAGATCGTAGGTCGGCATCACCACGGTCATCCCGGAGTTTCGGTAATGTTCGGCGACGAAGGAGACGTAGGACTTGTCCAGCGCGCGCCAATAGCCTCCATGGATGAAGAAGAGCACCGGCGCGCCCTCGCCCGCCGGGAACACGTCCAGCAGGCATCGCGGTCCGGCGCCATAGCGAATGTCCAGGCGGCAATTGCCCGCCGCGCGCAGTGCGGCGCTCCGCCGCTGGTGATCGCGATAGATCTCGTCGCGCTCGGGATGGCGCTTGCGGAGCGCATATTGCGCTTCCAGCCCGTCATCGATGGCTTGCAGGATTTCACTTCCAGAATGCATGATCAAAGTCCGAGATAGGCAGTGCGTACGATCGGGTCGTGCGCAAGCGAGGTGCTTTCCGCCTCGCGCACGATCTCGCCTTCCGCGATCACGTAGCCCCAGGCGGCGCTTTGCAGCGCCATGTTGGCGTTCTGCTCGGCGAGCAGGATCGAGATGCCCTGCTGATTGAGCCGCCGGATGATGGCGAAGATATCCTGCACGACGCGTGGCGCGAGACCCATGGACGGCTCGTCGAGCAACAGCAGGCGCGGCCGCGACATCAGCGCGCGTCCGATCGCGAGCATCTGCTGCTCGCCGCCGGACAGCAGCCCCGCCGGCTGGTTCAGCCGTTCGCGCAGCCGCGGAAACATGTCGAACACCGCGTCCATGTCGGCTTCGACCCTGCGGTCGCGACGGGGCCACAGGCGGCGGAACGCACCCATCTCGAGATTCTCGCGCACGCTCATCGGCGCAAAGACGCGTCGGCCCTCCGGCACCAGCGTCACGCCGAAATCAAGCCGCGCCGAGGCCGACCGCCCGGCAATGTCGTTGCCTTCGACCAGGATACGTCCGCTGCTTGGCCGCAACAGCCCGGCCAGGCAGCGCAGCAACGTGGTCTTGCCGG
Organism: Bradyrhizobium sp. LTSP849; assembly: GCF_000938255.1. Classification (GTDB taxonomy): domain Bacteria; phylum Pseudomonadota; class Alphaproteobacteria; order Rhizobiales; family Xanthobacteraceae; genus Bradyrhizobium. The sequence goes on from NZ_JYMR01000055.1 coordinate 231,441, forward strand.
CGCCGTTCGCACCGATCAGGCAGACCGACTGGCCCGCCGCCACCCGCAGCGAAATCCTGTGCAGCACGGAGACATGGCCGTAGCCCGCCGAAAGCGCGTCGACCTCAAGCATGCTCGGCCTCCCCGAGATAGGCCGCGAGCACGTCGGGATGGCGGCGCACGCTGTCGGCATCGCCCTCGGCGATCCGCATGCCGTTGTTAAGCACCAGGATGTCGTGCGAGAGCGACATCACCATGCGCATGTTGTGCTCGACCAGCAGCACCGTCATGCCGTCCCGGTTCAGGGCGGAGATGATCTTGCCGATATGCTCGGCTTCCGCTTGCGGCAAGCCGGCGGCGGGTTCATCGAGCAGCAGCAGCCGCGGCTCGCTTGCGAGCGCACGCGCCAACTCCAGCACCTTCATCTGGCCAAAGCCGAGATCGCCGGCAACAACATCCGCCTTGCCGTCGAGCTCGAAACGCGCCAGCAGCTCAAGCGCCGCATCCGCCATCGCCCGATTCTCTGCGCGTAGCGACGGACCGTGCAGCAGCGCGCCGATCACCCCCGCGCGGCCGTGCATATGCCGCCCGGTCATGACATTCTCGAGCACAGTCATTTCGCGGAAGATCTGGAGATTCTGGAAGGTACGGGCGATGCCGAGCCTGGCGCGACGAAATGTCGGCATGGCGTCGATACGAACGCCATCGAAGAAGATTTGGCCCGAGGTCGGGCGGGTCACGCCGGCGATCATGTTGAACAGCGTGCTCTTGCCGGCCCCGTTCGGCCCGATCACCGCCTTGATCTCGCCGGGGCGAACCTCGAAGCTCAGATCGGCGACGGCACGCAGCCCGTCGAAATAACAGTTCAGCGCTTCGGTGCGGAGCAGGGGCGCGGTCATGAACGCCTGCTTGCGAGCCAACGGCGCAGGATCGCCGGCAAGCCCGCGATCCCGGTGGGCGACGCGATCAGCACGACCAGCATCGCGAAACCGAACAGCATCAGCTCGGCGTCTTCATATTCGAGCAGAAGCGGCGGCACGGCGGTGAAGATCAATGCGCCGAACAGCGGTCCCCAATAGAGTCCGCTGCCGCCGATCGCAACCATCACCACCAGCAGGATGGAGTTGGAGACGCTGAATGTCTCCGGTGATGCGAATTGGTTGACATGGACATAGAGGCTGCCGGCGATCCCGGCCATGCCGGCGGAGAGCACGAAGACCAGAAGCTTGGTTCTGAAGCTGTCGATGCCAACGGCATCCGCACCCAGCTCGTTGGTCGCGACCGCTCGCAGCGCGCGGCCGGTGCCCGAGCGCAGCAGGTTGAGGATGGCAAGCATGACCAGCAGCGACACCAGCCAGAGCAGCGGAAACTGGCGCGCGTCGGTGTCGAGCGCGAAGCGGCCGAACGCAAAGGGGCGGACGCCCAACAGGCCGTTGGGACCGCCGGTCAGGTCGATCAGCCGGTTGAACATCACCACCAGAATGGCGTTCCAGCCGAGCGTTGCCATCGACAGATAGAGCCCGCGCAGGCGCAGTGCCGGAATGCCGATGAGCAGCGCCGCGAGCCCCGTCAGCAGTGCCGCCGCCGGCAGGCCAATCCAGGCGCCCAGTCCGAACTTCACGCCGAGCACACCGCTCACATAGGCGCCGAGCCCGTAGAAGCCGGCATGCCCGAGCGAGATCTGTCCGCCATAGCCCATCAGGAGATTCAGGCTCGCGATCAGGATGAGATTGATCAGCATCATGTTGGCGAGCGAGACGAAGTAGGCATTCGGTGCCGCGAACGGCACCACCAGCATCGTGAGCCACACGATCAGCAAAAGCCGGTGATCCGACAGGATCGCAGCCGTCCGGCCCGGCGACCGGAGCTGCGGTCGGGACACCGCCTCCACCGGAGGCGATGATAACGAATCGGATTTCGCGCGAGCCAGGACCATCCGGTCAGACCTTGATCACGTCGGCACGGCCGAGCAGGCCCGACGGACGCGCGAACAGGATGAGAAGCAGCACCGTAAAGGCGATCGCGTCCTTGAAATCGGAGGAGATATAGAAGCTGCCGAACGCCTCGAGGAGGCCGAGCGCGAGCCCGCCGACAACGGCGCCCGGCAGGCTACCGACACCACCGAGCATCGCTGCGCTAAAACCCTTGAAGCCGAACATGGCGCCTTGGTCGTAGGAGGACAGCGTCAGCGGCGTGATGATGGCGCCGGCGAGCGCGCCGGCAAAGGCGGCGATCGCGAACGAGAGCATCACCGTGGTCTCGACGCGCACCCCGACGATGGCCGCCGCGTCGCGATCGGCGGCCGCCGCACGCAGCGCCTTGCCGAGCATACTGCGCTCGAAGAACAGATGCATCGCGAGCAGGAAGGCGAGCGTCAGACCGATGATCCACAGCGTCTGGGTCTGCACCGCGACGCCGCCCAGGACCAGCGTCGACACCTGCGAAAAGCCGGGATAGCCGACCGGCTTCTTGCCGAGCACCAGCATGACCAGGCTGCGCGTGCAGATCGCGAGCCCGATGCTGACGAGCGTGATCAAGAGCGTATTCGGCCGCCGCAGCGGCCAGATCACCAATCGTTCCGATGCGATACCGGCCATGATGACGATCACCACCGCGAGGGCGCAGGCCAGCCCGATATTGCTCGTCGCCGCAAACAGCAACGCCGAGATCATCCCGCCCATCACCACCCATTCACCCTGAGCGAAGTTCATCGCACCCGTGCTCTTGAACACGACGTTGAAGCCGAGGGCGATGAGCGCATAGATACTGCCTGTACCAACGCCTGCGACCAGCAACTGAAGGATGGTCGTCGTCATGGCGCTCAGAACGTCCGCATGCGGTTGGATTCGAACAGGGGCAGGACGACCCCGAGTTCGGCAAGCTTGGCCCGCGCATTCGCGGTGTAGGTTACCAGCGTATCCTCCTCCGCCGCACGCGGCGCACCGCCAAGGCCCGCGGACGCCGTCAATGCATCGGCCTCGGCCTCGACGGCGGCATGCTCGGGCGCGAGCCACGGGCAATGATAGCCCTTCAGTTCGGTCTCGCGCACATGCGCGGCCAGTTCGTCGGCGATGAGCGCACGGTCCTTGGAGCTCCAATGCGGCGCGCGTGAATCGAGATAGAGCCAGCCGAACGCAGCATGGCGCTCCTTGTCGGCGATGACCCGATCGAGCACGGACTTGATGGTGGGGTTGCTCGCGCAGGCGCGCCAGGTGCGGCAAAGCTCGAGTTCGAGGCCGTCCTCGAATGCCGCGAATGCGGCCACGTAACTGTCGAGGTTCTGGTTCGCGTCCATCGCGCGCCGGTGCAGATTGCGGTTGAATGTTGCTTCGTAAGCGCGGTCGGCCGGCGCGGCGATCCGGCCGCCGAACGCCTCGGCGAGCCGGTCGAAACACTCGACATGCCAGGCTTCCTCTGTGTTGCGGACCGTAAGATAGAACTTTGGATCGACCTCGCGGCCGACCTCCATGCAAAAGCGCATGAGGAGCGCGGGCGTCTCGGTAAGACCGGTCGCCTCGGCCCAGAGCCTGCGGCTCCAGGTACGCCGCGCGGCCTGCTGCACCGGCTCGTCATATTGCGCGGGATCGAGCGCTTTCCAGTCGACGTCGCGATGCGGATTCCAGCGGCCGGCTTTGCCGGTGTCGTAGAGTTCCCGGATCTCCGGGAGCGTCACGTTCAGCTCGAGCGGGAAACGCCGCTCGATCAACAGGCGCGACGGCGGCAAGGTCGGCTTGACCTGATGCATGGCCCTCTGCACGTCAGATCGCCCCGAGCTTGTCGTGATGGAACGGGGGCAGATTGATGCCGAGCGGCTTCATCTGGTCGCGGATGCGCTGCACGGTCGCGACGAACACCGGCTTCTCGGCCTCTTCCACCGTTGAGCCGAGCCCGGCCTCATAGGTGATGCGATCGGCCTCGACCTCGGCCAGCGAGGCCGGGTTTTCCGGCGCGAGCCAACTCGAATGGTAGCCGTTGAGCTCGACTTTCTCCATCATGGTGATGACCGAGTTCTCGATCATCGTCTTCTGCTCCGGCGTGAGCGTCTCGCAGATCGCCTCGAGGAAATACCAGCCGAAGGCGCAGTGGCGCGATTCATCCCGCATGATGAAGCGCACGATCTGCTTGGCGACGGGATCACGCGTCACGTCGTCGAGATGCTTGAACACGTCGAAGGCGATCTCTTCCGCGGTGCAGACCAGCGCCGCGATGATGCCCTCGAGCGGCACGTCCGCATTCAGCGTCGCGCGGCGAACGCCGTGGGTCGACACCGAACCTTCGAACAATTGCTGCACCGGCTTTTCGATATAGCCGCCGAGCTTCTCCGCCATGGTGTGGCAGACCTCGGCGTGGCGTGCCTCCTCCTGCGAACGGATGGTAAAGAAAAGCTGCATGTCCGAGGGGCGGTTCTCCAATCCAAAGCGAAGCTGGAGCGAGGGGCTCTCCGAAATCGCGCCGTACTCGCTCCAGGCGCGACGGCTCCAGTATAGCCGCGCGGCGTAGCGCTGTTCTTCGGTGTAGCTCTCCGGCTTGAGCAGGTCCCAGTCCACGTCGGTCTTCGGATCCCACTGGTTGCGCGTCGCTGCGTGAAACAGCTCGCGAATCCGCGGCAGGTCCGAATTGAAGGTCAGCGGGAAGCGGCTTTCGGGCGCATCGAGCAGGGTCTGCACCATTTCGAAAGCCTGGTCTTGCGACATATCACGCGAGAGTGCCATGGCATCCTCCTTCCTGTTTTGGCTTATTCGTAGTCGGCGAGGTTGAAACGGCCGTCTCGCCAGTTGATCAGCACGATGTCCTTTTTCGACAGGCCGGAGTGACGCTCCGGCGAGAAGCTGAACACGCCGCTCATGCCCGCGAAATTCTTGACCTGCTCCATGCCCTGCGGAAGCTTGGAGACGTCGCCGCCGACCTTGCTCAGCGCTTCCTTCGCCAGCATGGCCGCGTCGTAGGATTCCGCAGCGTAGAGACTGGCCGCGCGGTTGAAGCGCTCCTGATAGGAGCGGAATAGCCGGAGAATGCCCGCCTTGAGCGGATCCTTGTCCGGAAGCTGGTCGCCGACCGGGAATTTCAGGCTTGCGAGCAGCACGGATTTCGCGGCATCGCCGGCGAGCGTCATGTAGTGCGACGAGACGAAGCCGTAGCTGTGAACCAGCGTACGGCTGTCGAGACCGAGCTGCTGCGCCTGCTTCAGGAATACGACGCCGGCGGGCGTGACGGTCCAGCAGATGATCGCTTCCGCCCCGCTGTCGCGAATGCGGGTGAGCTGCGGCATCATGTCGGTGTCGGCGGGGTCGAACGACTCGTAGGCAACGTCGAGGTTGCGACGCGGGCCGACCTTCTTCATCTGCGTGACGGCGCCCTGGCCGAATCCGCTGGTATCGGCGATCAGCGCCACCTTCTTGATGTTCTTCTTGGCGAAATAGTCGGCGATGCGCTCGAGCACGTCCTCGTCGTCGACCGTGCTCTTGAACACCCATTTCCGCTCGGCGACCGGCGTGACGATTGCAAGCGCTCCCTCGCTCGAAATGAAGGGAATGCTGGCGGATTCCGCCATCGGCGCCATCGCGAGCGCAATGCCGCTCATATTGCCGCCGCTCAGGATGAGCTCAACCTTGTCCTGGCTGATCAGGCGTCTGGTGGCGGAGATCGCCTTCTGCGTCTGGCTTTCGGCATCATAGAAGGTCCATGCGATCTTGCGGCCGCCAATGCCGCCCGCGGCATTGATCTCGTCGACGGCGAGCTGCAGGCCGGCCTTCATGTCTTCGCCGAGGAACGCGGCTGGCCCGGTGACAGAGAGGATCGACCCGACACGCAGCGGCTCGTCCGCAGCCCAGCCGGGCTGAATGCCTGTTGCGGCGAGCGCGGTGCCGCCCATGAATTGCAGGAAATTGCGTCGTCCCAGATTCACGATACCCCTCCACTCAAATGGACGCCGGGCGGCGTCCTGATGCCCGTCGTTCAATCGTCATGCACGCCGCTCTTGTCGATCTCACCCGCGGGCGCCTTGCCGTCGCGCGACAGCGGCATGCTCAACGAGTAGCGCACGAGGTCGCCGCGATGGACGGTATGGCCCGCCATCACCAGGCGGCCGGTCGCATCGCGATAGCGAAGCGTGCGCGTCAGCACCGGTGCGCCGGCGGCAAGATGCAGGTATTCAACCTCCTCGGGACCGGCGATGCCGGCCTCGATGCCGAAGTCGCCGCTGCGGAGCTCGACGCGTTGCCACAACAGATGCAGTGGCGAGGCGAGGGCCGCGCTCTCATCCCAGTCGGCGACGAGATCGGCTGGCAGATAGCGGTAGTCGATGGCGACCGGCACGCGCGCGGCAGCACGCGTCCGCTTGATAAAGAGAACGCGGGCGCCGACCTCGACTTCGAGCGCGGCAGCAATCTGATCGTCGGCGCCGCAGCGCTCGAAAACGAGAAGCGTGGGTTGAATTGGCGTGCCGGCAGCTTCCCACTGCCGCATGAAGTCCATGCCGGGTCCGAACCGCTCTTCCAGCTTGCGGACGGCAACGAAGGTGCCGAGCCCGCGGCTGCGGGTGAGCATGCCCTCGCGGACCAGTTCGGACAGCGCCTGGCGCACGGTGTCCCGGCTGACGCAGAACATCTCGCACAGCTCTTCGTCCGAGAAGAAGCGCCGGTCCGGCTGCTCCCAACGCAGGATCGTCCCGATAAGCCGTTGTTTTATCTGGGCATAGAGTGGGAGCGGCGACGTCCGGTCAAGCGGGGGATTGACCCAATCCGCTTCCAGCACCGGCAAGCTATCGCTCACGTCCTGCATCGCACTAACCATATCGTCGGCCTCTAATTGAATGATTGTCTGCCTAACCATACAATTGCACAAGCGGAAATTTGCGCCAGCCTCTGTTTGATGATGCGTCATCTTGTGGCGGCCATGCGGCCAGCAGCCTTTGCGCAGCATTCTCTGTGCATTGCGGCATGGCCGCTAGGCGCACGCGCGCTTTGCCATTATCCTGCAATTGGCGTCTGCAACACTGCGACGCAGCGAACAGTTCGGGCGATGTCCTTGCAATTGAAAAGGTCGGTACGGATCAGGGTGGGGCGGCTCGTCGCCCTCGCCTATCTGTTCTGCGTGCTCGCGCCGGCTGCAGCGCTCGCTTGGGGCAGCGGTCCCGCGCCGTGCCTTGATGATGTGCTGTTGGCCAATCTCGTGCCGGTGCATCATCAAGTGGCGGCGAGCCACAGCCATGACGGCGACGTGACGCACGACCACGCCGGCATGCATGCACATCACAAGGCCGCCGCGCAGGACACACCCGCTCCGCATCATCATGACGGCAAGGGCAAGGCGGGCCCGTGTTGCGCCATGATGCGCGTGAGCGCGCTGCCGGCCGATCTCCCCAGCGTCGCCAAGCCCGTCCTGCCGATCTCCGCCTGCACGCCCGAGATCGTTACCAGCCTGCGCAGCGAGGCGCCGCCCCTGCTCTACCGCCCTCCCATCGCCTGACCTGACACGACGATTTGAGGCCGCGCGCATCAAGCGCGCGTGCGCCTTTGGTCATCTGACAGATCAGGGATGAATCATGCTTACGCTTTCCGGGGCGAAGTTCGCCGCCGAATCTTCGGCGCGTGGACGACATTCTCTATTTAATTGGCCGTTTCTGGCTGCGGTTGCGCTGGCGCTGTCCGGCTGCATGCCGGCAACCACACCGATAGTCGGCGCCGATCCTGCCGATCCCGCGGCCAAGGCCGCGCGTGCCGGCTATCGCTCGACGATCGCGCCTTACGCGAGCCTGCGGCCTGCAACGCCGGCGCCCTGGCGCGAGCGCAACGACGCCACCGCGCCGCAGCCCAAGCAAGACCAGTAGGAGCGCGCCATGGCACACCATTTTGCGCGCAGCTTGCTCGTCTTTGCTGCGTTCGGTCTCTCTGGTTGCGCCGCGTTCTCGCCGGACGGCGGCATGAATGCGGTCTCGGAGCTGACAAGCCAGACCATCAACAAGGACGTCGCCTTCGTGCGAACGGCCGAGGGGGCCGGCGCAGCCGACGATCGCGTTCGCAACTTGCTCTCGCGAACGCTGAGCCTCGATGCTGCCGTGCAGATCGCGCTGCTCAACAACAGGGGGCTGCAAGCGGCCTATAACGAACTGGCGCTCGCCGAGACCGATCTCGTCGAGCAGAGCCTGCCGCCCAATCCGGTGTTCTCGGTCTCCCGCATCAGCGGCAACGGTGCCAGCGAGATCGAGCGCCAGGTAGTTGGCGATATCCTCGCGCTGGCCACGCTGCCGTTCCGCTCCGAGATCGCCCGCGACCGGTTTCGCCAGGCACAATTGCGCGCGGCGCTGGCAACGCTTCGGCTCGCCGCCGATGTGCGGCGCGCCTACGTCCGGGTCGTCGCAGCCAACGAGATGGTTGCGCTACTGACGGACGCGAAGTCGACGGCGGAATCCACAGCACAGCTTGCGGTGAAGCTCGGCGAGACCGGCTCGATCAACAAGCTCGACCAGGCCCGCGAGCAGATGTTCTATGCCGAGACCACCGCCGATCTCGCCACCGCGCGGCAGTCCGCGACAAGTGCGCGCGAAAAGCTGGCGCGGTTGATGGGACTGTGGGACGACGGCCTCGATTTCCGTCTGCCCAGCGTGTTGCCGTCGTTGCCGCGTCGGCCACAGGCGCTGCCCTCGATCGAGGCCGACGCGGTCGCCCATCGCATCGATCTCCAGATCGCGCGGCTGGAGCTGACGGCGCTGGCAAAGTCGCTGAACCTCACCGAGGCGACGCGCTTCGTCACCCTGCTCGATCTCGCCGGTATTTCCCGCCGCACCAAGGACCCGGAAGGCGCGCCGTTCCGCGAACGCGGTTTCGACGTGCAGTTCCAGATCCCGATCTTCGATGGCGGTGAGGTGCGGGTACGGCAGGCGGGGGAGACCTACAACCTCGCCTTCAATCGCCTGACCGAGCGTGCCGTGAACGTTCGCTCGGAGGCGCGCGATGCTTACCGCACCTACCGATCCACCTACGACATCGCGAGCCACTACCAGCGCGAAATCCTCCCCTTGCGAAAAATCATCACAGAGGAAATGCAGCTGCGCTTCTCCAGCATGCAGGTCGACATCTTTGCGCTACTGACCGAAGCCCGGCAGCGCCTGGCGTCGCTCCGCGGCGCGATCGATGCGAAGCAAAATTTCTTCCTCGCCCAGTCCGACTTGCAGACCGCCGTCAACGGCGGCGGCACGCCTGCGACCGGCGGGGACAATTCAACCACCATCGCCGCGGCAGCGCCTGCCGATGGCGGTCACTGACATGGAGGCCGACATGTTTTCCCGCCGAGGATTTTTGGGCACCGCCGCGCTTGTCAGCGCATCGGCCGTCAGCGGCCGCGTCCAGGCCGCATCGATTCCGGAAGCAGCGCACATGGATAAGGCGGTGATGCAGCCGCCGCTGCACCCCATCAGCGGTCCGGACTATCACCCCGTCGTCACGCTCAACGGCTGGACGCTGCCGTTCCGCATGAACGGCGACTGGAAGGAATTCCATCTCGTCGCCGAGCCGGTGGTGCGCGAATTCGCCGAGGGCATGAAGGTCAATCTCTGGGGCTATAACGGCCAGTCGCCAGGGCCGACCATCGAGGCGGTCGAGGGCGACAAGGTCCGCATCTTCGTCACCAACAAATTGCCCGAATACACCAGCGTGCACTGGCACGGCATGATCGTGCCGAGCGGCATGGACGGCGTCGGCGGATTGACCCAGCCGCACATCCAGCCTGGAAAGACCTTCGTCTACGAGTTCGAGATGAGGAAGAGCGGGACTTTCATGTACCACCCGCATTCCGACGAGATGGTGCAGATGGCGATGGGCATGATGGGCATGGTCGTCGTGCACCCCCGCGACCCGAATTTCCGCCCCGTCGACCGCGACTTCGTCTTTGTGATGAGCACCTACCGCGTCGATCCCGGCACTTACTTGCCGAAGGTCACCGAGATGACCGACTTCAACATGTGGACCTGGAATGCGCGGGTGTTTCCCGGCATCGATCCGCTCCCTGTGCGGCTCGGCGACAGAGTGCGCCTGCGCATCGGCAATCTCAGCATGGACAATCATCCGATCCATCTGCACGGCCACAGCTTTGCGGTGACCTGCACCGACGGCGGGTGGATTCCGGAGAGCGCGCAATATCCGGAGACGACCACAGACGTCCCGGTCGGTGCGGTGCGGGTGTTCGACGTCCTCGCCGACAATCCCGGCGACTGGGCGTTCCACTGTCACAAGTCGCATCACACCATGAATGCGATGGGCCATGACATGCGCAACATGATCGGCGTGTCACGCAAGGATCTCGCCAAAGCCGTCGGCAAGCTCGCGCCGGATGGCATGGCGATGGGTTCGACCGGCATGGCGATGGGCAATATGGAGATGCCCGCGCCCGACAACACGCTGCCGATGATGACCGGCACCGGCCAGTTCGGGCCGATCGAGATGGGCGGCATGTTCACGGTGATGAAGATCCGCGAGAACCTCGCGCGCGACGATTATCGCGACCCCGGCCCCTACCAATTCCCGCAAGGCACCGTCGCCTACGAGGTCGCCTCGCCGGCAGCGGAGCCGGCACGGCAGCCCGCCACGCCGATGCAGAAGAAGATGAAGATGTGAGCGTTTCGATGCACCACCAACTGGAGACCACAATGAAAAAGACGATCAAACTCCCCATTGCGCTGGTCGCGCTCTCGATCGCGCCCGCCCTCGCGCACGAGCATCACGGCCATGAATCCTTCTCGGCCGGCGAGCCCGGCGATCCCAAAAAGCCGGCGCGCACCATCGAGATCGCGTTGAGCGAGATGGCCTATGAGCCATCGAACATCACAGTGAAGCGGGGCGAGCAGATCCGTTTCGTGCTGCGCAATGTCGGCAAGGAGGACCACGAATTCCTGCTCGCCACCACAAGAGAGAACCTCGCGCATGCCGAGATGATGAAGAAGCACCCGCATATGGAGCACGACGACCCGAACGGGGTGCGGCTCGCACCGAACAAGACAGCCGAGATCGTCTGGAAATTCACCAGAGCCGGCACCTTCGAGTTTTCCTGCCTGATCCCCGACCATCGCGACTACGGCATGGTCGGCCACGTCACCGTGAAATGATGGACAGAACCATGAAACCGATCAACCGCATGACCGCAGCACTGGCCCTGACGCTGGGCCTGACCGTGAGCGCACTCGCGCAAGCCGCTTCCATCAGCGGCGAGGTGAAGAAGATCGACGAGGGCGCGGGCAAGATCACGCTCAAGCACGGCCCGGCCAAGAACCTCGGCATGGATGAGCCCATGACCATGGTCTACCGCGTCAAGGACCCCGCGATGCTCAAGCAGGTGAAGGTCGGCGACAAAGTGACCTTCGAGGCCGAGGAGGCGTCGTCGGGGTACATGGTGACGAAGATGCAGAAGGCGAAGTAGGGACGCCGGCATTTTACCATGGTCATTCCCGGGCACGCCTCTTGGCGCGAGCCCGGAATGACGACCTGGGAGGCCCGAAACACCCCGGTCTGACCTCTTGCCGCGCCTCTTGTTAACCCTTTGCTAACCATACACCGGGCAAAAATTGCCCAGTGGAGTCGAGTGTCGTCAGCCGCGTAGAACGGGAGCTCCCGTGGACGCCAGTGCGGTACCTCACTTTCGAAACGGCGGCCCTTCGGCCGCCGCGCAGACAATTGGGGCGCGTGGACGGCAGTCGCGCGGGAAGGCAGCTACCATGGTCGACGTCACCGCGGGACAGGGCGTAGGCAGTACGAACGCCGGCTTCCCCACCCTTGCCGAGATCGGCAACATCCTCAAGCGCGGCGACATCGCGCTGGCGCTCGGCGTCCTCACCATCCTGGTGGTGCTGATCCTGCCGCTGCCCGCGATCGTGCTGGACCTGTTCCTGGCGATTTCGATCACGCTCTCCATCCTGATCCTGATGACGTCGCTGTTCATCCAGGCGCCGCTGGAATTCTCCGCCTTCCCGACCGTCCTGCTGATCTCGACCATGCTGCGCCTGTCGCTCAACATGGCCTCGACCCGCCTGATCCTGTCGCACGGGCACGAGGGCACGGATGCCGCCGGTCACGTCATCGAGGCCTTCGGCAGCTTCGTGATGGGCGGCAATTTCGTCATCGGTATCATCGTCTTCGCCATCCTGATCATCGTCAACTTCGTCGTCATCACCAAGGGTTCGGGCCGTATTGCCGAAGTCGCCGCCCGCTTCCACCTCGACGCCATGCCCGGCAAGCAGATGGCAATCGACGCCGACCTCTCCGCCGGCCTGATCGACGAGAAGGTCGCCAAGCAGCGGCGCAAGGACCTGGAGGACGAGAGCGGCTTCTTCGGCGCCATGGACGGCGCCTCCAAATTCGTCCGCGGCGACGCCATCGCCGGCCTGCTGATCGTCTTCATCAACGTCGTCGGCGGCATGATTATCGGCGTGGCGCAGCAGGGCCTGTCCTTCGCCGACGCCGGTCGCAGCTACACGCTGCTGACGGTCGGTGACGGTCTCGTCACCCAGGTGCCAGCGCTGATCGTCTCGACCGCCGCCGGCCTGCTCGTCTCCAAGGCCGGCGTTTCCGGCGCTGCCGACAAGGCGCTGATGAAGCAGTTCTCCGGCTATCCGCAGGCGCTCGCGATGTCCGCGGCGGTCATGCTGGTGCTGGCGGCGCTGCCGGGCATCCCGACCCTTCCCTTCCTCGCACTCGGCACCGGCGCCGGCGCGCTCGCCTGGCACGCCCGCAACCGCAACCGGGCGACTGCCAAGGCTGACGAAATTGCAAAGAACGCGCCTGCGCCGGGAACGCCGGGTGCACCCGGCTCCGCTGCGGCGGAGGAGCCGATCTCCGCAGCGCTGAAGATCGACGACCTCAAGATCGAGCTCGGCTATGCGCTGCTGCCGCTGGTCAACGGTCCCGACGGCACCGACCGCCTCACCGAGCAGATCAAGGCGCTGCGCCGCTCGCTCGCGATCGAGATGGGCTTTGTCATGCCGGCGGTACGCATCCTCGACAACGTCCAGCTCGAAGCCAACACCTACATCATCAAGATCAAGGAGGTCGACGCCGGCACCGGCAAGATCTGGCCGAACCAGTTCATGGTCATGGACCCCGGCGGCAGCCAGGTGCAGGTGCCCGGCATCCACACCACCGAGCCGACCTTCGGCCTGCCCGCGACCTGGGTCGATGCCAGCCTCAAGGAGGAGGCTTCGCTCAAGGGCTACACCGTCGTCGACGCCGCGACCGTGCTCTCGACCCACCTCACCGAGCTGCTCAAGGCCAACATGTCGGACCTGTTGTCCTATGGCGAGGTCCAGAAGCTGCTCAAGGAGCTGCCGAAGGAGCAGGCCGAGCTGGTCAAGGACATCGTGCCCGGACAGGTCACGGTCTCCGGCATCCAGCGCGTGCTGCAACTGCTGCTCGCCGAGCGCATCTCGATCCGCGACCTCTCGACCATTCTCGAAGGCATCGCCGACTCGCTCGCCTTCTCGCGCAATCCCGCAACCATGGTCGAGCATGTCCGCGCCCGGCTGGCTCGGCAGATCTGCGCGCAAAACACCTCCTACAACGGCTATCTGCCGCTGATCGCGCTGTCGGCGCGGTGGGAGCAGGCCTTTGCCGAATCCATCGTCGGCCAGGGCGAAGAGCGCAGCCTCGCCATGCAGCCCTCAAAGCTGTCGGAGTTCATGACCGCCGTACGCGAGGCCTTCGAGCGCGCCGCCCGCGAAGGCGAAGCGCCGGTGCTGGTCACCTCTGCGGCAATTCGTCCCTTCGTGCGCTCTCTCGTCGAGCGGTTCCGCGCCCAGACCACGGTCTTGTCGCAGGCCGAAATCCACCCCAGGGCGAGGCTGAAAACGGTCGGAAGCATCTGATTTGCCTTAAGAAGCCGTGTGTTTTTTGGCCACAGGCAAATGGTTTTTGAGTTCCTGGTGCCTGGTCGACCAAATGCTGAGAGGGCGCCTCACAAGGACATTATACCTTTGAAATAATTACGAAATCGCACGATCAAGGGCTGCTTTTGATCGCGACCGATCACGTCGTGTCACGCTCTTGTGATCGCCTCTTGGGAACGAATCCCCCCAATACTAGGTTGTTGGGCATCGGAAGCATGAACCTGCCTGAACAAGGTGGCGACTACTTCCGGTAGATGGCGGCAGGAGCCTTCCATGAACCACTCGATTTACAGCGCAGATCGCTCGACCCACCTGAAGATCGTGGTCGTGGCCCTCGTCGCAGGGATCGCGGTGGCAGGCTTCGGCATCACGGCACGCTCGGGTTCGGACGACGGCCTGACCCAGACCGCCCGCGTCATCAAGGCCGGCAAGCCGGTTGTGATCACCAGCTCGAACGCATCGCTCGTTCGCTAAGGAGTTTTGACGAGTTTTTCGAATTCACGCGGCTCTTTACCAGCCCCCCAAAGTCGCCACGTGGATATGTAGACGACCCCAACCCCAAGTCGACTACAGAAAGCGCCCGCCCCCCACGGGCGCTTTCTCATGTCTGGGGTCTCGTCATCGCAATGACGGAATAGAGCCTACCGCGCCCCATAAGTTGGCGGCGGCGCCTGCACGGTCGGCGCGGCAGCGGCGAAGAGATCGTCCTTGCTGCCGGTGAGCGGCGGATAGATCCGCTTGCGGTTGATGGTCTGCTTGGTCGCTTTCGCGGCCTGACCGGTCGTCCGCACCTCGCGGTCCCACCCTTCCGTATAGAGCGCACCCCAATTGCCGAGATCGAGCACGGTCACGTACCAGTCGATCCGCAGCGGCAACATCGGTTGGCCCATGAGATCGGCCACCACATTGTGGCCGGCGAAGCGGCCCATGGGGCGGGCGAACTGGCAGGACATCACGGTCGGATGTAGCCCGTCGACCACGCTGGAGGCGACGTCGCCGGCCGCGAAGACGCCGGGCTGATCCGCAACCTGCATGAAGGGATCGACCAGGAGGCGCCCGAGGCGATCGCGCGCGCCTGGAAAACTCGCGGCAAGCGGACTCGCCCGCATGCCGGCGCACCAGATCACCGTCTTTGTCGGGATGAACTCGCCCGAACTGAGGTGCATGCCGGCGGCCTCGACGGACACGACACGCACACCGAGCCGCGTCTCGATCTCGAGCGACGACAATGCCGTCTCGATGACGGGTCGCGCGTGCGCGCCGATGGTGGCGCCGACAGTCGGATTGGGATCGACCAGGATGATGCGGTGGCTGCCCGTGACGCCGGCGCGCGCCAGCCTGTCCGGCATCTCGGCCGCGACCTCGATGCCGGTAAAGCCGGCCCCGACCACGACGACCGTCGACCGCCCCGGCGACGGCGCGCTGCGTCCGAGCAAAGTGAGATGGTCTTCGAGGCGGAGCGCCGCGGCGTAAGTGTCAACGTCGAAGGCGTGGTCAGCAAGGCCGGGAATGTCGGGCCGCATCACTTCGCTGCCGAGCGCGAGCACGAGCCGGTCATATGAAAGCATCTCCTCGCCGCTGCGCGTGACCAGCGAGATTACGCGCCGCGCCGGATCGATCGCCTCGACCTCGCTGATCCCATGGCTGACGCCGATCGGATCCAGCAATTGCGCAAGTGGAAGCGCGACCTCGCTGAGATCGACCTCGTAATTGCGCACGCGAATGTTGTGATAGGGATTGCGGTCGACGACGCGGATCTCGATGTCGTTGTTTGCGCCGATCTCGTCGCGCTGGCGGGCGGCGCCGATGGCCGCCCACAGGCCTGCAAACCCGGCGCCGAGCACGACGATACGCGCCATTTCGTCCCACCACGCTT
The DNA here is from genome assembly GCF_000938255.1 of Bradyrhizobium sp. LTSP849. Taxonomy (GTDB): domain Bacteria; phylum Pseudomonadota; class Alphaproteobacteria; order Rhizobiales; family Xanthobacteraceae; genus Bradyrhizobium. The sequence continues at coordinate 247,163 of NZ_JYMR01000055.1, forward strand.
TGTTACGGATCAAGCGTTCTTGCCACGCGCAAGCTCATATAGCTCATCCGGTTCGGTGGACCAAACCAGATTCGCGCCGCCGAACGGCCGGTCTGCAGGGAACGGCTGGCCGCGCCGCCTCGCAGGACGCGGCCCTTGCAGTCTCCCGTGACCCACGCAGAGCCATCCGTCGGAGCGCCGACGTAATTGTCGTGCCAGCAGTCCTCGACCCAGTCGTAGACGCTGCCATGGACCTCGTAGAGCCCGAGAGGATTGGCGGTCCGGGGCGTCGCCGATATCACCGACGTCATCGCGATGCCGATGTCGGCGATCAGATCGGCGGCCGTCGCCTCGGTCAGGTGTGGATCTACTCCATCGCCCCACCAGAACGCAGTGGTGGTGCCGGCGCGCGCGACGTATTCGCGCTCGGCTTCGCTCAAGAGCCGATAGGTGCGGCCGCTCGTGCGCGAGAGCCATTGCACGTAGTCCTTCGCCTCGTCCCACAGGATGCCGGTGACAGAATCGTACTCGTGATCCGCCGTCACCTCGGCGTGGCGGCTGCAACCCTTCGCCCTCACGCAGGCGTTCCATTCGTCGCAGGTCACGGGCGAACGTCCGACGCCGAAGCGCTGCACTGTCACCTGATGCTGCGGCCGTTCGTCCTCCGTGCTGCCGCGCTCGTCCGCGCTCGCGCCCATGGTGAAGGTGCCATCTGGAACGACCACCATCTCCGGACAGTGCTCGCACTCCCTGAACCGATCCTTCGGCCGAAGCGCTGTTTCCTCGTGCCGCGACAGCGGTTTTGAAAGCCGCATATCCAGCAACGACGAGTCGCTGCTCGCCAGGGCGAGCCCGGGCTGGGAACTCTGCTGCATCGTTTGCGCCGACGCGAGCGGCGTTGAAAAACCGGCAATGAGCAGTGCAAACAGGGCAAGCGGCCGGTCAACAAAGCTGACCATGTGGCCCTCCTGGTCACAGCGTGACCGTCAATGGCTTTTTCAAAAACGGGCTTCAAAAAGCGGCGCGTTCGCCGGCAATCGCAATATCAGTGGCGCAAAATTCGGCGAAGTTGCGCTCATCAATCTCACGATGATGCAGAGCGATTGTTTCAGACCGGTGTCGCCGCGCTTTAAAACGACTTCGTGGCGAAGCATTTTGCGCCTTTTGGCGGCGACAAAACGCCTCGGCTTCAAATCGGCCGTGCGCCCACCTCGATCCGCAAGCGAGGATTGCAGCGCCGACTGCTCAGGCCTCGCGCAGCTCCGATGGCGTCGTGCCAAAGCGCTTGCGGAAGGCGCGGTTGAAATAGGACAGATCGGAGAAGCCTGACGAATGCGCGATGTCGCTGATCTTGCGCGCCCTCGCGCGGGGATCGCCAAGCAGTTTTCGCGCCATCAGCAGGCGCTGCTCGAGCACGAATTCGGTGAAGGTCGTGCCGGCCTGCTCGAACAGCCGCTGTGCCTGGCGCGGGCTGAGCCCTGAGCGCGTCGCGACTTCGGACAGGCAGAGATCGTTACGGCCGAGTGCTGCCATCACGTCGGCGCGCATGAGATCGAGACGAGCCGCCGCATGGCCTCGGCCGCGCGCGAGCGCCGTGTGCTCGGCATCCGTGCCAACCAGCAGACCGACGAGATCCACCATATGCTGCGCGGTGAGGCGCTGGCCGACGGCGTCGAGATGCGGGGCATGATGGGCTGCGAGCGCGTGGTAGCGGAAGATGGTTTCGGCGACCGCACCGTCGCAGAGCACTTGCGACAGCTTCTCTTCGGCGCGCGGATTGATGTCGAGCAGCGCGCGACGCGGCATGCGGATGGTGGTGAAGCGGTTCTCATCGGTGTGGCCGACGGTGCCGATGATGCCCATATCGACCAGCACCATCTGCGCCGGCGCGAGCTCGACGCTATGACCGTTCTGCCCGACGCGGACGAGACCCGCATGCGCGGCGATCAGCACGAGATCGTCGCTGCCGTCGGCAAGCAAGCTCTGGGTGCGTGAATATTGCGCGGAGGCGCCTTCGGGAATGGCCAGCGCGATATTGTCGACCACACTGATCTGGAGCCGGCAATCGATGCTCTCGCCACGGCTCGGCCCGATATCCAGGCCACAGGGCCCGCAGGCCCGGTCGCGCCAATGCTCGAAGGCGGGGCCGTGCGGCAGGCCCGCATATTGGTGAATGAAGATGCCCGGCGGCTTGACTGCATCCATCTGATTTCTACCCCCTCTCCAGCACCACGATCGGTGGCGCTGACTATAAATTCCGGGGATTTGACGCCGCGGATGGCGGGGAGGTTCAAATCGGGGGCGGATTTGGTCGGGCTTGTCTGATTACGACGATGGAGCGGACAGCGGCGACAAGGACGAGCGCGGTGGCAGTCCTTTGGAACCGGCAACCTACTTCTTCGCGGGCACCTGCGGCTGCGTGGGCGGCACCGTCTCGATCAGCTTACCGGAAAACACCGGCGCCGAGGTCGGCTGGCCGTTGGGCGAGCCACCCGACTGCTCGACGGTGACGGCATAGGTCGCACCGTTGACGACGTCGGCATCGAAGCCGGCGAGCACCGGACGTGCAGTGAAGTCGCCGCTGCCGATCACGCCGAGCGAACGCGGGCGCGGCAGCTTGTCGGAGATCAGCCAGAGCTCGAAGCTCTTGCCCGGCTCCGGCGTCGCACCGACCTTGCGCACCGTGAAATTCTTGGTCGCACCATCGATGGTGAGGATGAACGCGGGTCCGCCGCTCTGGCCCTGCAACAGCGCAACATATTGCGCCGGCGCCGACAACGGCACGGTCGGGGTCTTCACCTCGACCGTCCGGACACGCGGTGCAGGACGCAGCGCGCCGGGCAGCGCATCGGGCGAGAAGATCTGAAGCGACAGCGTCACCAGCAGTGCGGCCGCGAGCGCGCCCACGGCGGAGGCGACATTGCGCCAACGCTTCACGCGACTCTCGAGATAGATCACATTGGTATCGTCGACGATTGGCACCTGCGTGACGGGCAGGACGCGCGGGTCGGGCGCGTGGGTCTGCGGGATAAACTGCGGCGCGATGTCCGGGATGACATCGGAGTCAGATTGCGGCGGTTCGGGCGGCTGCACGTCCAACGATGGAGCCTCGCCCAACGATGGAGCCTCGGGCAACCCAGACTCCGGCGATGACGGCTCCGGCGCATAAACCTCCGGCAGCGGCGGCGGCGCGTCCGCCAGCATCGGAGGCTCCGGAGATGCATCTTGCGATGATGCCGTCCGCGCGATCTCGCGCCTGATATTCTCCCACACGATCGGCCGCGGCTCGATCGTGCCGACCATCTGGTTGAGGACGCCGAGCCGGAATTCCCAGGCCTGCACGATCGCGGCGAACTCCGGGTCCACCGCCATGATGGTCGCGACCTGCGCACGCTCCTCGGCATCGAGTGTGCCGAGCGCGTATTCCGCGGCGAGCGCGATATGGTCCTCGCTGTAGGCCATCAATTGCAGTCCAAACCCATCCTCGTTCGTCCGGCCCTCATAGTCCAAGCCTTCATAGTCCAAGGCACTCCCGGATATCCAACATGCTGCGCCGGAGCCACGTCTTGATCGTGTTGACGGGCGCGGCAAATTTCTCCGCCAACTGGTCGCGGCTCCAGCCGTTGTAATAGGCGAGAAGCACGAGCCTCTGACGATCCGGCTCGAGCCGGCCGATACATTCCAGCAGCCGCTTCAACTCTTCGGACATCTCCCGGCGCGCCAGGGGATCGGGACTGTCGGCGGCGACTTCCATCGCCTGAGGCTCCTCCTCGATGGAGACTTCCGTCTTCTTGCGCACGATGTCGATGGCGCGGTTGCGCGCGATCGACGCCATCCACGTGATCGGTGACGACAGCGCCGGATTGAACTGGCCGGCGCTGTTCCAGATCTTGACGTAGGTCTCCTGAATGACCTCCTCTGCGAGATCCTGTCGGCGCAAGATACGGAGCACGACGCCAAAGAGTTTCGCGCGCGTGGCCCCGTAGAGGCGCTCGAACGCAGCCTGATCGCGCTTCGCCACCGCCTCAATCAGCCCAACCAGCTCTGCTGGCGTCAGCATTCAGCCCCCCAACGCGCAGGCCTCATCGCATCCCGCGCGGACCCTGGCACCCCTGCTACCATAGCGCGCGGCCAAGCCCCTCACCAAGGGGGCGGCGCGCCACACTGTGGACAGCAAATGCAAAAACCCGGACCTTGCGGGTCCGGGCTCGCAAATTCTCAGGCGATTTTGACTGCGGGCTGCGCCTTCAGGCGACGGCACCGATGCGGGAGCGCATCAGGCCGATGCTGTCGAGATCGGCCTGCTCGCGGGCGTTTTCCTCGGCGCGCTCGCGGGCCTGGTCGCGCTCGTCCAGGAGCTCGACCTTCTTCAACTCCTCGAAGGCCTCCCCGAGCGCGGCCTTGGCCTCGTCGAGCTGACCCTTCAGCTCGTCGGCCGAGCGCGTCAGGTTCTCGCGGCGCTGGATGGCGGCCTTGGCATAGGTCGGATAGGCGAAATGCGCGGGATCGTTGATTCCGGCGCGGTCCTGTTCGGTCTGGATCTCGCGATCAAGATCGGTCGACATCCGCTGGAAGTCGGCGATCATGGACTCGATCTGTGCGACCCGGCGGCGCTTCTCGTCGACCTGAAATTTCTTCAGGCGAATGAGGGTATCACGTGACTTCATCGACTCGTACTCCCCAGAAGTCCCTTAGCTGCACGTGGGACGACACCGGTCTCCCCACAGGCCCAATTTGGGCCAAGACCGGCTTTGCTACTCTGTGGGATGGGATGATGACGGGACAAAGTTAGCGTTCCGTTTCCAAATTGCCGAGGATTTGCGCCAACTGGCGGTAGCCGTCGGCAAGCGACGCATTTTCGTCCTTGCGCTGACGCAGGAAGGCCTCCAGGGGCTCATGCAGGCGGATCGCCTCGTCGACCTCGGGGCTGGAACCTGCCCGGTAGGCACCCAGCCGGATCAATTCCTCCATATCGGCATAGGTCGCCATCACCTGGCGCGCCCGCTGGATGGTCGGCCAGAACTGCTGGTCGGCCGATTTCGGCATGGTGCGGGAGACGGATTTGAGGATGTTGATGGCAGGGTAGCGGCCGCGCTCGGCGATCGAGCGCTGCATCACGATGTGGCCGTCGAGGATGCCGCGGACGGCGTCGGCAATCGGCTCATTATGATCGTCACCGTCGACCAGCACCGTGAAGATCGCGGTGATGGCGCCCTCACCGAGACCGGGGCCGGCGCGCTCCAGCAATTTCGGCAGCTCGGTGAAGACGGTCGGCGTGTAGCCCTTGGCAGTCGGCGGCTCGCCGGCGGACAGCCCGATCTCGCGCTGAGCCATGGCAAAGCGCGTCACCGAGTCCATTAGGCAGAGCACGTCCTGATCCTCGTCGCGAAAATATTCCGCGACCGCGAGCGTCAGATACGCGGCCTGCCGCCGCATCAGGGCCGGCTCGTCGGAGGTTGCCACCACCACAACGGAACGTGCCAGCCCCTCCTCGCCGAGGTCGTCCTGCAAGAATTCCTGCACCTCGCGGCCGCGTTCGCCGATCAGCCCGATGACGCTGATATCGGCATCGACGTTGCGCGCGAGCATCGAGAGCAGCACCGACTTGCCGACGCCGGAGCCCGCGAAGATGCCCATGCGCTGGCCGCGACAGCAGGTGAGAAAGGTGTTCATCGCGCGCACGCCAAGATCGAGCGGGGCACCGACGCGCTTGCGCGAATGCGCCGGCGGCGGCGAATTGCGGAACGGCATTGGCGAGGCGCCTTGCGGCAACGGCCCCTTGCCGTCGATCGGCTCGCCCAGCGCGTTGACGACACGGCCAAGCCAGGCCGACGACGGACGCACCTGATTGGCGGCATTGGCGATGACCGCCTTGCAGCCGCGGCGCACGCCGTCGAGGCCAGCGAACGGCATCACGACGGCATTGTTCCCGGAGAAGCCGATCACCTCGCAGGGGATCGAACGGTTCGCACCGGTCTCGATCACGAGCCGTGCACCGACCGACATCGCGTGGATAGGGCCGGCCACTTCGACCATCAGGCCGCGAACGCCGACCACACGGCCATAAATATTGACGCCGTCGATGTCGCCGATCTGTTCGGCAAGAGCCTTCATAATGGGGCCTTCATAGGGTGGCCTTCATAAGGGGCGCGCCTTCAGGATTGGGGCCTTCATGGCGAAAACCTTAAGTTTCGCCATATTTCTGAACGGCGCTTAACTTCGTGTTTACCCGCATCGTTAATCATTGCGTCACTGTCTTTGTGACTGAACGTGATTCCCCTTCAGAAGAAGGCTGAGTCGCGGGAGTCGGTTAGGCCCGTCTCTTAAAGTGGAACTTGAACGGCGTTGCGTGACGAAAGCTGCTTCCTACACAAGACCTTAGGGCGATTCGACAAAAATTGCACCCAAGGGCTTGCGTTCCAGAATCAGATTTTGTTAACCATCTATCGTCAGGATCCGAATCAGTTGTTCAAAGGCGTTTTGTTGAGTGCCGCGAATGCGGCCGACCTGACGCCCAGGAGCGGCGACTATGGGGAACTGGCATGCGCGTTTTGCTGATTGAAGATGACAGCGCCGTCGCGCAGTCGATCGAGCTGATGCTGAAGTCTGAGAGCTTCAACGTCTACACGACCGATTTGGGGGAAGAAGGCGTCGATCTCGGTAAATTATACGATTACGACATTATTCTTCTCGACCTCAACCTGCCCGACATGTCCGGCTACGACGTGCTCAAGCAGCTTCGGGTCTCCAAGATCAAGACACCGATCCTGATCCTCTCCGGCCTTGCCGGCATCGAGGACAAGGTCAAGGGTCTCGGCGTCGGCGCCGACGACTACATGACAAAGCCCTTCCACAAGGACGAGCTGGTTGCCCGCATCCACGCGATCGTGCGCCGCTCCAAGGGCCATGCCCAGTCGGTCATCCAGACCGGCGACCTCGTTGTCAACCTCGACACCAAGACGGTGGAAGTTGGCGGCCAGCGCGTGCATCTGACGGGTAAAGAATACCAGATGCTGGAGCTGCTCTCCTTGCGCAAGGGCACCACCCTCACCAAGGAAATGTTCCTCAACCACCTCTATGGCGGCATGGACGAGCCGGAGCTGAAGATCATCGACGTCTTCATCTGCAAGCTCCGCAAGAAGCTCGCGAATGCCTCGGAAGGCCGCAACTTCATCGAGACCGTGTGGGGCCGCGGCTACGTGCTGCGCGAGCCGCACGAGGTCGAAGAGCGCATTCCGGCCTGATCAGTTTACGTCGCAAGCCCTTCGGGGCTTGCTCCTCCCAGCCTGGACCCCGCCGCAAATGGCGGGGTTTTGTTTTTTGGGGGCTCGTCAGGCGCTGGCGAGCACGGAACGTGCGAGATCAGGGCTCCTGACCGGGCAGCGCGCGGCTGCCTCGCGCAGCCAGGCGATCAACCCAAAACCGATGACGAACCCGAACGCGAAGGTCGGAACCACGAAGGACCACAAGAACGGCCACGCGGGGACGTTGTCGACGACTGCCATGACCGGCATGGGGCTGACCTGGTGGATGGCCATCAGCACCCACAGCATGGTGGTCATGCCACCGCCGAACACGAGGCCATCACGCATCCGCCGAGTTATCCGGGACCGCCTGCTCCACGTCGAATCCTGCACCAGAAGCGCTGCCATCGCCGCGATCCCCCAGGGGAAGATCAGGAGCGGCAGTTCGTGCAGGAATACGTCGAGATAGGACTTCTGCGGAAACTGGTAGAAGTCGAACAGCGCCTGAAGCGGAAGGAAGAAGAGCAGCGCACTCCAGAGACCGATCGTCAGGATGAACCGGACCGGCAGCTGGCCGAAGATAGTGTCGTTCGCGAACGCGTAGTGCCGCTTGAAATAATAGACCAGCCAGAAGTTCACGATGAGGTAGAGCGGCGTTACCACCAGCGTCCGCAGCATGCCGACATACTCCTCTCCCGGCGTGTGGACGACCTTGCCGGATCCAATCAGCCACGCCAGGCACCAGACAAAGGCGAAGCCTGCCACGACCGCCACGAACTTCGCGATGCCGGGCGGGGACGGCTCCAGCGTGAAGCCGATAGCGCCCAGCCTTCGCCTGCTGCCGGCGAGCGACCATTCGCCGGCGAACGCAGCGCGCGCAGCGAACAGCAGGAGATTGTTGAGCAGCGCATCCATATCCTTGCGAAGATCCTCCAGCATGCATCCCGCCGCCGTCTGGGCGGCCAGCTGAAGCTGGCTGACCGCACTATGGCGGGTCGAGAGCTGGTCGAGCGCCTGCCAGTCGTCCGGCTCGACCTGGCTGTCTTCCATGATCGCGCCGTAGATCTCGGCGCAGCTCTTGAGCACGCGGACGGTGCGGAAGCACAGGGAATCGTAGACCGCGAGCAGCTCGGCATAGAGATCGGAATTGCGCTCAACAAAGGCCTCGTGGTCGGCGGCCCAGCGTTCGATATGAAGCATGAGCGCCGAAATCTTGAGGAAGCGCGACTGTATCGCGGTGGATTGCACGGCGCGGAAATCGTCGATCTGGTAGCCGACCCTGGACAGCTTGCGCTGGAGGCTCGGCATGTCGTCAGGGTTGACCTGGAACGGCGATGCGGCCAGCGCGTCACGCAGCGCGAGCGCGCTGACGGGAATGCCGGCCAACTCCTGGCAGAATTTTCGCCACGCCTTCGGCGCGACGGGAATGAGCCAGACGAACGTCAGGAGCCAGATCGCGGCGAGCGGCGACAGCTTGTCGGGAAGAAGGGCATAGATAACCAGAAACGGCGTGATGAAGACGGCGACACCAAACACGAACAAGGGCTTTGTCGTGAACGAGCGCGTGCCCTTGAGCGTATGGAACCTGAACCAGTAGAACAGCACGACCAGAAGCGGTCCGCCGAAGGACTCGAAGATCGCATTCAGGGGGTCTACGACATTATCGAGCGTCACGGTGAACTCCTATCGCTAGGGTTCGCTGATGAAGACGCACCGGATGCCGCAGCATCCGGCGGTCGTGCGAGAATTATGCAGCCTGGGCAACCATCTTGGCCTTCTGGACCAGGAGATCGATGTTGTCAGGTGCAAGCGCAATCGCGCTGTCCATATCGTTCTGGGCCTTCGCGGCGTCCTTGATCTGGGCATAGGCGTTGGCCCGGGACACCAGATATTTCGGTTCGTTCTCATTGGTCGCGATCGCCGTGCCGAAGGCTTTGATCGCCTCCTCGAGATAGCCGCGCTTGTCGTCGATGCCGGCGGCCGTCATGCTGACGATGCCCTTGATCCAGTAGAACTCCGGATTCTTCGGCTTCAGCTTGATGGCTTCGGTGATGTCGCTGAGCGCATTCTCGTAGAGACCGACCGTCACGTTGAAATTGGCTCTGCGCACGAAATATTCGGGCTTCGCCGGGTCAAGCTTCAGCATGTAGGCGAAACTCGCCGCCGCCTTCGGAATCAGCTTCTGCTTGTGCTGGAGCGTGCCAAGGTCGAAATAGACCTTTGCGAGCCGGACCGAGAGTTCGGCATCGTCGGCAAGCAGGCCGTGGAGCTCCTGCCCGCGCCGGGTCAGATCCTCCAGAGCCTCGATCGTGGCCGCACCGGCCGCGAGCGCCTCCATGAATTCGTCGCGCCGCTGCCGCAGCATTTCCTTCGAGGGGCGCGCCGCCTCGGACGGGCTCTCCGGCGGCTTCGCAGTTTCGACATCGAATATCCGTCCGTCGGACGAGCGCATGTAGAGAACCGGAATTCCCCATTCGACCCGCGATTTTTCCTGGATGAACTTGCGGGCCAGCATCAACGCATCGTCGATCGGACGGTTTCCGGCCAAGGCAGCGTAAAACCCTTCCGACATTGAGATCGCGGCATTGTCGGTGATGGGAAACTGCATCGCCACCACGGCGGGCAGCCATCCGGTCTTCATCAGACCGATCGCCGGATTGCCGAAACGATCGCCGACATTGATCCGCGCGCTCTCGCAGCAATTGAGCACGATCAGGCGCAGGCTGCGCTTTGCCCCCGTCAGCATCATGGCAAGGTCGGACGCAAACTTCTTCACCGGCTTGCCGTCCTCGTCGACCATGACGACGAAGCCGCTTGCGCCGGCCCCGGGCAACGCTTCCTCGATGCCGCCATGCCCAATGAAATGAAAGATGTGCCAGTCGCCTTCCAGCAGCTTCTTCATCAGGTCTCTTCCGCTCCCTCCCGGGACCCACTGGAAATCGACCTTGCCTTCGTGCTGGAGCGCATCGATGCCCTTGTTGATGCGATCGCGCTCCTTGACGACGTTGAGCTTCGGCCATTCGCTGGTCGAGGGATCGGCGATCATGCCGAGGATGCGCAGCGGTCCCTTGACGCCCATCCGGCCGACGCCGCCCGCCGTTTCGAGATACCGCACGATGGGACGCGTCAGGCTGACGAAGCCGGGCATGTCGTCTTCGTCGTAGAGATATTCCCAGGGCAGTCCGGCAAGGTCGGCCGCCTCGATGCGTAGCTTGATTCTCAGATCCTGCGCCGCGCCCTTGCTGCGTTCATAGATCCGCTGGATCGACGGCACGTCGGTGAAGACGCTGCGGAATACCCCGCGCCCGAAATCCCGCAAGACCTGTTCGCCGCGCGTCGCCGGCCCCTGGTGGTTTTTATCGTCGATTTCCAGAACGGCGTTTTCCAGCTCGCCCCTGAGCTTGGCCAGTTCGCCAGGCGCAGAGAACCAGAATTTGACCTGGCTCTTCGGCGCCTCGCCCGCCGGTGACTTGAGGACCCGGCCGTAATATTGCTGAGGGCCGCCACCCATGGGCAGATCGGAGCCGATCTCGAGCTCGAAATCTTCGTATTCGGCAACGGGCATTTTGAGCCTCACTCAACAAGATTTCTATTTGAACGAAGAATCCCTCGAATTAGCGTGGCTTGCGGCATCAATGGGCCACACTATCACACGCAACCTCGAGACGCATTTGTGAAGCATGTCTCACACGGCCCGAATATTTGTGCAGTGCCCAGCGTTCGCCGGCGAGCCGTTTCGTTTCTGGAGATCGAACCTATCCGCCCGGTGCGGTGACTAAGCGATCGTGCCAGACTTCGCGCCGTCAACGTCGGACCTCCCCCATGATCCTGCAATCGCTCGCCGGCCTGCCTGCTTTCCTGGTCTATTTCTGCACCGGGCTGATCGCGATAGTAGCGTATCTCTTCGTCTACACGCGGATCACGCCGCATAACGAGTTCCAGCTCATCCGCGAGAACGACACGGCTGCGGCAATTGCGCTCGGTCTCAGCCTGCTCGGCTTCGTGGCGCCGTTGTTCAGCGCGATCGCACATTCGGCCAACGTGCTGGACTGCCTGATATGGGCCTTCATCGCGCTGATCGTGCAGGTCGTCGTGTTCTTTCTCGTGAAGGTCCCGGTGCCGAACCTGTCGGCGCGGATCGCCGCTGGCGAGCTTGCACCGGCGATCTGGCTCGGGCTGTCCTCGCTCGCCGCGGGCATCTTGAACGCCGCCTGCATGATCTACTGACATGACAGAGAAGCCGTCCACCAAGGAGTTCGGCAAGCGCAGGCCGGCGCCGGTGTCACCGACACTGGGCGAGCCGGTGAAGCGTTCCCGCCATGTCGCACTGCTGGTGATGGGTACGATCGCGGTCGGCACCACCGCCTTCACGCTGATGCCGCGGCCGAATTGCTATCCCCCTCCTCCCGGGGCGCCAGTCCCCGGGACGTCAGCCCCCGGCGCGGTGGCGCCGGTACAGACGAGCACCAATTGCAGCAGCGGCTCGTCAGGCAGCGGCAGCTCGCACTGGTCGTCGCGGTCGAGCTTCTTCAGCAGCGACTCCTCGAGCCATTACTCGTCGGGGACCTCATCCGATTCAGGCTCCGGCGGCGTCACGCGCGGCGGCTTCGGCTCGTTTGCGCATGGCTTCTCGGGCGGCGGGTGAGGCGCGGGTTTGTGAGTTCAACGCCGCGCGCAGGTCTGCTTAGCTGGCTCCGGAGGATCACCGCATGAAACGTTCGCGAAGGGTCGTGCTCACCCTGATGGGTACTGCCGCAGTCAGCGCGGTCTCGATGGGATTTGTGAAGCGCGAGCGCCCTTGCGGCTCCGGGCTCGAAGCCGTTCCCGGCATCGACGGCAGGCCCTATTGCCGACCAGCCTATGGCGGCTTCGGCGGCACGCTGCATCACATGAGCGCGCACGGCCATGGTGGTCACGGTCACGGCGGCCACGGCGGCGGCTGACCCATGCAACGCATCGTCTGTCCCGAACGCGACGACTGGCAACAGACCGCCGAACAATGCGGCTTCGCCTTCCACACCATCGACGGCGAGCGCTATTGGGACGAGCGCGCCTATTACGCCTTCACGCTCGACGAAATCGAGCGCGGTATCGAGACCCCGACCGGCGAGATCGACGCGATGTGCGTGGAGCTCGCCGGCCGCGTGATCGGCGACGAGCGACACTTGCGGCGTTTGAAGATTCCGGAAGCGTTCTGGGACTTGATCGCGGCGAGCTGGGAGCGCGACGACCGCAGCCTCTATGGCCGGCTCGACCTGACATTCGACGGCGAGGGCCCGGCAAAACTGCTCGAATACAATGCGGATACGCCGACCTCGATCTTCGAGGCCGCGGTGTTTCAATGGACCTGGCTGGAGCAGGCGATCGAGCGGCGCATCATCCCCGCGCGTGCCGACCAATTCAACTCCATCCATGAGCGGCTGATCGAGGCGTGGAAGACGATTGCCGCGGGCCGTCATCTGCATCTGACCGGCACCACCGGCAATGAAGAGGACGCCGGTACGCTCGCCTATCTCGAGGACACCGCGCGTCAGGCGGGACTATCGACCACGCTCATTGACATCGAGGAGATCGGCTGGCGCGATGCAAGCGGCTTCGTCGATCTTGACGATCGCGACATCGCGCTCGCCTTCAAGCTCTACCCCTGGGAATGGATGTTCCACGACGCCTTCGGCGCAAAGCTCGCGGACGTATCGACGCGCTGGATCGAGCCGCCGTGGAAAGCCGTGCTCTCCAACAAGGGAATCCTGCCGCTGCTCTGGGAGATGTTTCCGAACCATCCCAATTTGCTGCCGGCTTTTTTCGAGGATGATCCGCGCGCAGCCGGGCTCGGCAGCTCCTATGTGCGCAAGCCGCTGCTGTCGCGCGAAGGCGCCAATGTCACGCTGGTCTCGGCCGGTGTTTCGCTTGACGCGCACGCAGGCCCTTATGGCGCCGAAGGCTTCGTGCGCCAGGCATTGTCGCCGTTGCCGAACTTTTCAGGCTTCTATCCGGTGGTGGGAAGCTGGCTGGTCAACCACGAACCGTGCGGTCTGTCGATCCGCGAGGACGAGAGCCCTATCACCGGCAACAGTTCGCGGTTTCTCCCGCATGCAATTTTGTGAGGTCTTCTTTCCTTCTCCCGCAACAAGGGGAGAAGGAAGAAAGCTCACCGCGCCGCGGCGATCTTCAGCGGCTGCGGCATCAACCCACCCATCGGGCGGCCGGAGCGCGCTGGATTGAGCTGGTAGAGGCCGCGGCGATCGGCGACGGGACGGAACGCGTCGGTGATGCCGACGACGGATTCGGCGGCGCCAAGCAGCAGCGTGCCGTCCGCCTCCAGGCCCTTCGACATGCGCTCGAAGATCACGGCCTTGGTACCCTGATCGAAATAGATCAGCACGTTGCGGCAGAAGATGATGTCGAACGTGCCGAGATGGGAGAAGTCCTGCAACAGGTTGAGCTGGCGGAACTGCACCATCGCGCGGATATCGGCATTGAGCTGCCAGATGTCGCCGACTTGCGCGAAGTATTTCATCAGGAACTGGATCGGCAGGCCGCGCTGCACCTCGAACTGGCTGTAGATGCCGGCCTTGGATTTCTCCAGCACCTCCTGCGACAGATCGGTGGCGACGATCTCGATGCGCCAGCCGGCGAGAGCAGCGCCCATCTCCTTGAGGCACATCGCGATCGAATAGGGCTCCTGCCCCGTCGACGAAGCTGCCGACCAGATGCGCAGCGATTTGCGCGCGGCGCGGGCCTGGATCAGGCCGGGCATGATGGTGTCGCGCAGATGATCGAACGGAATCTTGTCGCGGAAGAAGAAGGTCTCGTTGGTGGTCATCGCTTCGACCACGTCGGTCGCGAGCCGGCCGTCGCCGTTCCTGATCTTGAGAACGAGATCGGGGATGCCGGGCAGGCTCGCCTTGCGGGCGAGCGGCAGCAGCCGGCTTTCGACCAGATACTGCTTGTCGGGGGAGAGATCGAGACCTGAACGTTCTTTCAGGAACTTACGCAGATACTCATAGTCCGTGGGCGTCACGAGCGGTCTCCCGCAAACAGGCGATTGACCTTGGCGCCGATCTGGTTGAGCGGCAGGATTGCCGCGCAGATGCCGGCATTGGCGGCGGCGCCCGGCATGCCCCACACCACGCTGGAGGCTTCGTCCTGCGCGATCACGCTGCCGCCGGCAGCGACGATGTCCTTGCCGCCGCGCATGCCGTCCGAGCCCATGCCGGTCAGGATCACGGACAGGATGCTGCCGTGCCAGATGTCGATGGCGGAGGTGAACAGCGGATCGACCGCGGGCTTGCAGAAGTTGACGGCGGGGCCGTCATCGAGCGCGATTGCAACATCGGCACCATTGCGCACGACGCGCATGTGCTTGCCGCCGGGCGCGAGGTAAATGCGACCCGCCTTCACAGGCTCGCCGTCGACCGCCTCGGCTGCCGGCTTGCGGCTCGAACGCGCCAGATGCTCGGCAAGAATGGTGGTGAAGGTCGGCGGCATGTGCTGGGTGATCAGCACCGGGACGCGATCGATCACCGGACCGAGCTCGGTGACGAGCGCCATCAGCGCCTGCGGACCACCGGTCGAGGAGCCGATCAGCAGCACCTTTGGTGCCTGGGTCGAGAACGGGCGCGTGGTCAGCGGCCCCGACGACAGGGCATGCAGGGCCGGAGTCGCTGCGGGCGCGGCAGGGCGTGCGACAGCCGGTCCACGTGCGGCCGGAGCCGGGCTCGCGGGCGCCAGCGGCGGGCTCGCGACCGCGGGCTTCCTGCGCAGCCGCGCGCCGAGATGGCGGATCTTCTGAATGAGGTCATGGTGGAAGATGTCCGCGGCCGACGCCTCGCGCGTCGACTCCGGCTTCGGAATGTAGTCGGCGGCACCGAGCGACAGCGCCTTGAAGCTGATCTCCGCGTTGCGGCGGGTCAGGGTCGAGGCCATGATGATGACGAGGTCGCGCTTCTTCGCCAGCAGTTGCGGCAGCGCCGAGATGCCGTCGAGCTCGGGCATTTCAATATCGAGCACGGCGACGTCGGGATTGATGCGTTCGATCTGGTTGACCGCCTCGAGCCCGGTGCGCAGCGAGGCAGCGACCTCCATGTCGTGCTCGGCGCCGATCCAGCGCGAGATCAGACCGCGTATGACGACGGAGTCGTCAACGACCATCACCCGCAGCGGCCCGGCTTCGCGCGACGGGCTCGTGGTCGAACTACCTGCGAACGCAACACTCATTACTCACCAACTCAGACTGAAACGGTTCAGTTGAAGACAATCGCCGAAGGATCCGTACGGCCTCCGGGAATTCGCTCAGATAAGTCCGACTTCCTGGAATTTCGCCGTCACGATGTCCTTGTCGAACGGCTTCATGATGTACTCGTTGGCGCCGGCGTGCAGCGCGCGCGCAATATGCGCGACGTCGTTCTCGGTGGTGCAGAACACCACCTTGGGCTGGTCACCGCCGGGCATACGGCGCAAATGGCCGAGGAACTCGTAGCCGTCCATGACGGGCATGTTCCAGTCGAGCAGCACTGCGTCCGGGAGTCCGCGCTTGCAGGCTTCCAGCGCCTTCTCACCGTCCTCAGCTTCGAGAATCTGGAAGTCGAGGCCCTCCAGGATCCGGCGCGCAACCTTGCGGATGACGCTGGAATCATCAACGACGAGACAAGTTCGCATGTGAGCCTCTGCTTCCTGTCCCCTTTGCGGGGGCACTTCCAATTGCACGTCCGTCGGCGGCGGCGCCGCCGTATCAGGCCGCCATCATTTCGGGCGCGAGTTCGAGCACGCGATCGACGTCGAGGACGACCATGAGCTGGCCGTCGAGGCGGTGGACACCGCCGGCGAGCTTGGCCATGCGGGGGTCGAGGTTGACGGGGTTTTCTTCCTTGCCGTCCTCGGACAGGCGCAGGACCTCGCCGATCTGGTCGATCAGCAGGCCATAGGATTCACCGCGGAGATCAACGCCGACCGCCATCGGCACCTTGCCGTCCTCGGGCTTGGGCAGGCCGAGCCGGGCGCGCATGTCGACCACGGTGACGATGCGGCCGCGCAGGTTCAACACGCCCGCGATCTCGCGCGAGGACAAGGGAACGCGGGTGACGCGTTCGGGCATGAACACGTCCTGGACCCGGGAGATCGGCAGGCCGAACAGCTGGCCACCGATCATCGCGGTGACGTATTCGACCATGGCGCCTTCGCCCGTCTGCATCTTCTTGCTCATCTTTGCGTCTCCT
>NZ_JYMR01000056.1:0-191141 GCF_000938255.1 Bradyrhizobium sp. LTSP849
TGTTGGATTAGTCCAATTGGTGCGTAACAGTCCTTATGGACAGCCATAAGCGCAGTACTCAGCTTGAACGGCTTGAGGTGGTCGAGACTGGTCGCCGGCGACGCTGGTCGGATGACGAAAAGCTGCGGATCGTGACCGAAAGCTTTCAAGCGCCGCGCGCGATATCGTCGACAGCAAGACGCCATGGCATATCACGTTCGTTGCTGATGACATGGCGGCGCTCGTTCGGTCCCGAGCCGATCAGCCCTCAAAGCGAGCAATCCGGCTTTGCGCGGGTCGTCCTTGCCGCTGAGGTCGAGCCGGCGGTTGCTGCCACAGCGACGAGCGGGCAGATGGTGATCGTCGTTGGCCGGGATCGTCGGGTGATTGTCGATGCGGGCGTCGATGCGGCCGCCCTGGCGCGGGTGCTGCAGGTTCTGGAGCGTCGATGATCCCAGTCTCTTCGAGCGCACGCATCTGGATTGCGACCGGCTACACTGACATGCGCAAGGGCATGCAGGGTTTGTCATTATTGGTGCAGGAAAGCCTTGGTCGCGATCCGTTCGCCGGAGATGTCTTCGTGTTCCGCGGACGCGGCGGTTCGCTGATCAAGGCCTTGTGGCACGATGGAATTGGATTGTCGCTCTACGCGAAGCGGTTGGACCGTGGCCGTTTTGTCTGGCCGGCGACGGTGGGCGGTGTGGTGGGGCTGAGCGCGGCGCAGATGAGTTATCTGCTGGAGGCGATCGACTGGCGCAATCCGCAGCACACGTGGCGGCCACAGAGCGCAGGATAGGCTCAAAAAAGTTCTGAGGTGCGGAAGAAAAGACGCCTCAAATCGCCTCTTTTGTGATTCCATCGGGGCCATGGGTGACGGCCTTGAATCGCTGCCAGACGACATCGAAACGCTGCAAGCGGCATTGATCGTTGCTCGGGCGGAGGCTGCGGCCGCCCGTGCCCGGCAGTCCGACGACCAGGCGTTGATCGCCCATCTGAAGCTGCAGATCGAGAAACTCAACCGCGACCGCCATGGTCCGCGCTCGGAGCGTACCGCGCGGCTATTGGATCAGCTTGAACTGACGCTGGAGGAGCTGGAGAGTTCGGCGACGGAGGACGAACTCGCCGCCGAAATGGCCGCGGCCAAAACCACGAAGGTGGCGTCGTTCACGCGCAAGCGGCCGTCACGCCAGCCGTTCCCGGAGCATCTACCTCGCGAGCGGGTGATCGTGCCGGGACCTGTGGCGTGCGCCTGCTGTGGCGGCGCGCGGCTGTCCAAGCTCGGCGAGGACATCACCGAGACGCTGGAGGTGATCCCGAAATCCTGGAAAGTGATCCAGCACGTCCGCGAGAAGTTTACTTGCCGTGATTGCGAGAAGATCAGCCAGGCTCCGGCGCCGTTCCATGTGCTTGCCCGCGGCTGGGCGGGGCCAAGCCTGCTGGCGATGGTGCTGTTCGAGAAGTTTGGTCAACATCAGCCGCTGAACCGGCAAGCGGAGCGCTATGCCAAGGAGGGCGTGCCGATCAGTCTGTCGACCCTGGCCGACCAGGTCGGCGGCTGCACCGCGGCGCTGGCACCTTTGTTCAAGCGCCTCGAGGCCTACGTACTGAGCGCCGAGCGATTGCACGGGGACGACACCACGGTTCCGGTCCTGGCCAAAGGCAAGACCGACACCGGCCGGATCTGGGTCTATGTGCGCGACGACAAGCCTTTTGGAGGGCAGGCCCCGCCGGGCGCGGTGTTCTATTACTCGCGCGATCGGGCCGGCGAGCATCCCCAGGCTCACTTGGCCAACTACAGCGGAATCTTCCAGGCCGATGCCTATGGCGGCTATGGCAGGCTTTACGAACCGGGCCGCAACGCAGGTCCGATCCTGGAAGCCGCGTGCTGGGTCCATGCCCGGCGGCCGTTCTTCGTGATGGCTGATCTGGCCGAGAATGCGCGTCGCAAGGCTCAGGGCAAGAGGCCGGCAGTGATCTCGCCGCTGGCGCTGGAAACAGTCCGCCGGATCGACGCCCTGTTCGAGATCGAGCGGACCATCAACGGTCAGAGCGCCGAAAGGCGCCAGGCAGTTCGCCGGGAACTCAGCGCGCCGCTCGTGGCCGATCTGGAAGCCTGGATGCGCACACAACGCGCCAAGCTCTCGCGCAGCAACGATGTCGCCAAGGCCATGGACTACATGCTCAAGCGCTGGAGCGCATTTACCCGCTTCCTCGATGACGGCCGCATCTGCCTGTCCAACAATGCGGCGGAGCGTGGCGTGCGCGGCATCGCTTTAGGTCGGAAGTCGTGGTTGTTCTGCGGCTCGGATCGCGGCGGCGAGCGGGCGGCGGTGATGTACAGCCTGATCGTCACCGCCAAGATGAACGACGTCGATCCGCAAGCCTGGCTCGCCGACGTTCTGGCGCGCATCGCCGAGCATCCCGTCCAAAGGCTCGACGAACTGCTGCCATGGAATTGGCGCTCTGCCATCCGGAACGTTGATCAAGCCGCCTGAGCCGAAAATGACCCGCGCGCGGTCTTCGCCGGATGCTTACACTTTAGCTTATGTCTCCTTCGTACGAACGTGAATGTCCGTTGTCCGGTGCACACTGTTTCGTTGAGCGATCGAGTGAGATCGACGTTGTATGTTTGGAAGCGATGGATCCGTCCTATCGTCGACTTACTTAGTTAGATCAGTCCGTTTCAGCCCGCTGACACGGCGGGATGCGCGTTCGCGGGCAGTTTTGACTTATGGGCACAGCCCGCCGGCCTGTTCACAATCTGCAGCCGAGATAAGTGCAATCTGAATTATTCGTTTTTCGGATCGGCGTTGTGCCCTTACCAAGGAAACACGGCCTCAAAGAGGACTGGATCGTCGCAAGGACGGAAACCACTACCGCTATACGAAGTGCGATCGGTCCGATCCGGGAGAATCGGCAGACACGGGCGTTCCTGCACGACGTCATGCGGGAGGTTGTTGCGGTTGGGAACGCCCATGGTGCGGAGCTTTCGGGCCATTGCCGATGTCCTCGCATTACGCGAGGCCGGCGCGCCTGCCGCATACGAGACGAGGTCAATGGAGAGCTACGGTGCCACTTGACCAGGAAACTGCAGACCGAGATGTGAAGATTGCAATGATCGAGGTCATTGTAGTCAGTATCCCGTTCGCAGGAGGCAGTAAGTCAGCCGAATCGGCCTGGGGAAGAAAGAATGCCGGGAGCGCCGACTCATTGCTGGTCAAGGTAACGACCGAGGGCGGAATTATCGGCTGGGGCGAGGCGTTCGGCTTCACTGCAATTCCCGCCGTCAAAGCTGCGATAGAACAGGTTATCGCTCCCTTGTGTATCGGCCTCAGCGCGCTGAACATCGGATCGTTGATGCTCGACGTTCAGAAGCGCCTTCACATATTCGGGCGAAGCGGCGCCATCATGTTCGGGATTTCCGCGATCGATATTGCGTTATGGGATATCCTGGGAAAGGCAACCGGCCAACCCCTCCACCGGCTTTTGGGTGGCTCAGCAGCATCCGAGCTGACCTGTTACGCAAGTCTTGTTCGCTATACTGACCCGCAGCTTCTCGTCGCGAACGTCGATCGAGCTCTGGCCGATGGCTTCTCCCATTTGAAGCTCCATGAGATCACCGTGGATGCAGTTCGGGAGGCACGAAAAGCTGCTGGCGATAACGTGGAAATCACGCTGGACGTCAACTGCCCATGGACCGTGCGTCAGGCCCTCGATATGAGCGCTAAGCTGCGACCTTTCAATCTGCGCTGGCTGGAAGAACCCATTTGGCCTCCAGAGAACTTTGGCGGTTTGGCTCGATTGCGTCGTGAGGGTGGAATACCCATTGCGGCAGGGGAAAATGTTTCAACGTTGGTGGAGTTCCAACAAATGCTTTCGGCTGGCGCGGTCGACTTCGTTCAGCCCAGCCCGGCCAAGATGGGAGGCATCTCGGAACTTCAGAAAGTGTTCTCGCTTGCGGCGGCAAGCGCGACCGAGGTGATGGTCCACTCGTTCTATGATGGCCCCGGGTTGCTCGCGAGTGTACACGCAAGCGCCGCACTAGGCTCGAAAGACTCGCTGGTGGAGTGGCGGTACTTCGACCTTGAGGCACAGCTATATGGCGATGCAATGCGGCCGAGGAACGGAACGATTGTCGTTCCCCAAGGGCCTGGTCTGGGATTCGACCCTGATGCCGACGTAGTTCGGAGCTTCCGAGTCCGAAGTTGAGTTCTTTTCAGCGATCGACGGATAGAAACATGCTTCTCAGGCGCTATCTTGTTTACGCAGGTGTGTTGTTGCTCCTGGTACTATCTGTCTCCGTGGGTACCAAGAATGTTTCTTCGCGAGAGTTGCCGGACACGAGTAGCGCCGGTTTCGTGGAGAAGCTCTACAGGCTGGATTGCGGGCACTCGCTTGCCAACGATCAATCGGTTTGGACTCCGGGCGAAAACCAAGGGCGCAGCATCGAGTTTTCATCAACCTGCTGGCTGATTAAACGCGGAAACCAATGGTTGCTCTGGGATACTGGAGTGCCGGAGGCGACGGTTAACGATCCGAACGGTTGGTCGACACTGCCTAAGCTGATCGTCTATCGCTTGGACAAGACTCTAACGAGTCAGCTTGCGGAGATCGGTCTCAAGCCATCCGACGTCGCCTATGTCGCCATTTCCCACACCCACGGGGACCACATCGGTAATGTCGGCCTGTTTCCTGATGCGAGGATCCTAATGCAGCGCGCGGAGTATGAGTGGATCCATGGAAGCAATGGGCCAAACGAAAACGTGAATCAGCTGATGGCGCTGGCGCGCCGCCTGCTTGGAAATCCCAGGGGTATGCGACTGCTTGACGGAGATCTCGACGTATTCGATGACGGAAGTGTTACGCTCATATCCACCCCGGGACATACACCCGGTAGCCAGTCGCTGCTCGTCCACCTCAGAAATTCCGGCTTCATCATACTGTCGGGCGATGTCGTCCATCTCGAAGAGAATTTCGCCAAGAGCAGGGTTCCTTCGCTCAATACGGATAAACAGGCATCCGTCGAATCGATGGACAAGATCAGGCAGATCATCAAGACCTACGATGCCACAATGTTCATCGATCACGACAAGAAGCAAACCGACGGCCTTAAGTTGCTGCCGGCATTTTATGACTGACTTGTTGTGAACCGCCAGCTCTTCAAATTCGCCGACAGTTCCGCGATCGTTGATCGAAAGGTCAAAGCGTCGTTCCGCCGTCCAGGTAACGTTGACACGCACAACATGGCCGGCAGCATGCAAACATATCGCGGATGTGTGCGGACCGTTCGTCCAGGTTTTTCGGCTGCGAATGGTCGGCCGGTCCTGCCGTTGTTTCGCTTGAAGGGACAGTGTCTTTCTAGCGGGAGATCTTCGAACCCGCAGCAATCGTCGTACACTAGCGTCCAGAATCGACGGCTGCGCGTCGGTACGCGCGTCGCCACTTGTCGAGCAGGCGATAACAATGTCCAGGAGGAAACGAATGACGGGCAGAAAGTTCATTGCGGCCATTTCGATCGCCATCGGTGCGGCTGCCGCAGCGTCCGTTGCCGGTGCCAACGACTCGGTCGTCAAGGCCGTCGCGAATACCGATCAGTGGGCGATCGCCGGCCACGACTACGGCAATACGCGCTTCAGTCCTCTCAGTCAGATCAATTCTGACAACGCCAGCAAACTGTCCCTGGCCTATTCGTTTTCGCTCGGTTCGCTGCGGTCGAACGAGTCGTCGCCGATCGTGATCGGAAACACGCTGTATGTCTCGACCTCATGGGGTCCGAAATATGTTTACGCGCTCGACGCCGCGACCGGCGCACGCAAGTGGACCTATGAGCCGGAGATTCCGGACGATGTGTTGCAGTACGCCTGCTGCGACGTGGACAACCGCGGCGTCACCTTTGCGGATGGAAAGATTTTCGTTGGCCGGCTCGACGGCAAGTTGACGGCGCTCAACGCAGAAACAGGTGTGGAACTCTGGACGACTGAGGTCGTCGACTACAAGCAAGGGTCAGTCATCACTTCTCCTCCGCTGGTCGTGCGCGACAAGGTGATTACTGGCTTCGGTGGCGGCGAATATGGTGTTCGCGGTGCGCTTCAGGCGTTCGATTTGAATACGGGTAGGCAGGTCTGGAAAACATTTACCGTCCCGGCGCCGGGGGAGCCCGCGAGCGAAACCTGGAAAGGTGACACAGGATTGAGGGGCGGCGGAGTTCCGTGGCTGGTCGGCTCGTACGATGCTAAGACCGATACCGTCTATTGGGGTACCAGCAACGCGGGCCCGTGGAATACTAGCGTCCGTTCTACCGGCGACGGAAATTTCGGAAAACTGACAAACTTGTACACATCCTCGACGCTTGCGCTTGATCCGAATACCGGCAAGATCAAGTGGCATATTCAGAGTACCCCGGCCGACGCGTGGGACTACGACGGCGTTAATGAGAATGTTCTGGCCGACCTGAGCATCGGCGGCAGCACGGTTCCCGCTTTGATGAAAGCTGACCGCAACGGCTTCTTCTTCGTCGCCAATCGCGAAACCGGTAAGCTTCTGTCGGCCGAGAAGTTCGTCTTCGCCAATTGGGCGGAAAAGTGGGACGTCGCGACGTTGCGCGCTGTCGAGAATCCCGACAAACGTCCGGGACCTGGCCATCCAGTCAAGGACATCTGCCCGAACGTGATCGGCGGCAAGAACTGGCAGCCGATGTCATTCAATCCGCAGTCCGGGCTGGTCTATATTCCGTCCAACAATTTCTGCATGGACTTTTCAAACACCGATGTCTCGTATAAGCGCGGCCTGTTCTATCTGGGCGCCGATTTCCCAGCCAAAGAAGGTCCGGGGGGGTTCCTTGGTGAGTTGATTGCGTGGGACCCGGTCAATAACAAGAAGGTGTGGTCAATCAAGCAGGACCTACCGTTCAACGGCGGCACGTTGACCACCGGTGGAAATCTGGTCTTCTACGGCAACCTGCACGGTGACTTCCACGCAATTGATGCCGCCAACGGCAAAATCCTTTGGAAGAAGAACCTTGGTTCCGGCATCGGAGCCGGCCCCGTGACCTACGCTGTCGATGGCAAGCAATATGTCGCCGTCGTCGTTGGTCGTACGGCTTCCATTCCCGCATTCCTGGGAGAGATCGGAAAGAAGATGACGGCAGCTGCACCTGAAGGTGGCTCGCTCTTCGTATTTGCCGTTCAATAGCCGACCAATCGGGCATCGTCCGTCGCACCAGCGCGCTGTGTGACGGACGTCGTGCACAACAGAGGGGAACCGTGGATGTCAGTGAACGTCACGGGCAACTTCAAGGTATCATGCGGAAAAGTCTACGTACTCTTGCGAGCGAGTCCTCTTGCGTTGATAGCTATTCTTGCGCCGGTTGGTGCGAGCTTCAGCGTCGATGCGGACGACGTCAAGCCGCTGCGCTTATGCGCAGATCCGACTAATCTACCGTACTCCAGCGATGATGCTTCCGAGCCAGGATTCTACCTCGAGGTCGGTCAGGCGATCGGAAAGGCGCTGGGCCGTCCTGTGACTTACAATTGGTACAAGACCTATTTTGGCAAGCGCAGCGTGCGCGTCACCTTGCTGGGAAAGAAATGCGACGCAATGATGGGCTTGCCACTCTCCGACGACTTCATGGGGCCTTCGGTTATCTTCTCTCGAAAGATTTCGGAGCAGGCCTACGCCCTCGTCACGGGGAAAGAGCTAGTCGTCGGCAGCATTGACGATCTGAGGGGGAAGCGGGTGGCGGTCCAGTACCAAACGACACCACAAAACCTGCTCGCTCTTCGGGATGATATCGAAAAAGTCACCGTAATGAGCCCGGACGAAGGCATGAAGGCGCTGGATCTCGGTACGGCGGAGGTCGCCTTTGTCTGGGGGCCAACTGCCGGCTGGCTTAACAAGACGCAATACCAAAACCGCTACAAGATCCGCACCGTCGAAGGGAAGGGTTTATCTTGGGACGCCGCGATCGGATTTGCAAAAACCTCGGTAGAACTCCGCGATCAGGTCGATGCGGTCTTGCCGGACCTCGATCAGACAATCGGTGATCTGGCCACAAAATATGGTTTGCCAAGCGACACGTCGACTAGGCTCCTGGTATCCGAAAACTCGCCGAGTCTCCTCGTCCCTCCGACCGCCGCGACAGAGGTTCCTTCTGCTGCGCACTCCCCCTCGGTTACATCGAAGGACTCGAAAGCACATGCAGGTGACTCCGCCAGTACCGAGGCGGGCAGGGAAATCTTCAATTCAACGTGCGCCCATTGCCACGGGACCGACGCAGTGCAGGGCGAGCGTCGGATCGATCTCCGAAGATTGCAGCTTCGTTACGGCGAGAATGCGCGCTCGACGTTCTGGACAACTGTCCACGAGGGGCGTCCTTCGAAAGGCATGCCGGCCTGGAAAGACGTCTTTACCGACGAGGATTTCGACAACATGTATGCCTATCTGACCACCGTGCAGGCCTCGGCCGGTTCCGCGAATTGAAGGGGCCCGCCAGAATCTCGGACCTAATTCGATCGACCGGTGTGTTCGGCTACCGCTTGAATGAGAAATGCTTCACCAACGCGCGCGAGTGCCAGGAGATGAACTATGCAGGATAGTGTCCCGTTGACGGCCGGCGTCGATCACGTCGGACTTGCCGTGAAGGATCTGGCGCTTGCGCGTGGCTTCTTTTGTGATTGCCTTGGCTGGAGAGTCGTTGGCGAAAACCAGAATTATCCTGCGGCGTTCGTGTCCGACGGAAATGGAATCGTAACGCTCTGGCAAGTCGAGGATCCCGAGACATGCGTCCCGTTCGACCGCCGTCGCAACATTGGCTTGCATCATCTTGCTCTGAAGGTTGTGGACCGCAGCGCGCTTGACGCATTGCACGCCCGTGTCGCAGCATGGCCCGGCATCGTGGTTGAGTTTGCGCCGGAACGATCTGGCAAGGGCCCGAAGGTGCACTTTATGGTGCGAGAGCCGGGCGGTACCCGGGTCGAGTTCGCCTGCGTTTCCCCTGCCGTCGGATAGCGAGATCGAATCCTGCAACGCAACGGGCCCATGCGGTTGGCATATCGCTGCAACGACGATCAGGACCGGCGTCTTCTGAAGATGGTGAGCTTGATTGCCATTTTCGTGCTGTCACTGGGCGCTTCTCGGTGTCGCGTAGGAGATCGCGAGGGTTGATGGTCCGGATGGGCGTTGGCGGTCATGGTGAGGATCTCAGCGAGTGCGAGGTTTCTCGCTCGCAACAATACATACCCGCTGCCGGCAATCCGCGCCGCGCGCGACCACGGAGAAGTTTATGACGACGCATGCTAGGCGCAGCATCCTGATTACCGGCGCTGGCTCCGGGTTGGGGAGAGCATTTGCAACTGAGGCGCTTTCATCCGGACACTCGGTCGTAGGGACGGTGCGGAGCGAGGAGGCCAGGTTGGCCTTCGAGGCAATGCATCCGTCGCGAGCCCGGGCCTTGCTACTCGACGTCACCGACTTCGCGGCAATCGGTTCTGCGGTGGCGAAGGTTGAAAGCGAAATTGCTCCGATCGATGTTCTCGTGAATAATGCCGGATATGGGCACGAAGGTATTCTCGAAGAGTCTCCGCTGGAGGAGATTAAGCGTCAATTCGACGTAAACGTGTTCGGCGCAGTTGCGATGATGAAGGCTGTGCTGCCAAGCATGCGCGGGAGGCGCCGTGGACATGTCATCAACATCACTTCGATGGCCGGATACGTGGGTTTGGCGGGCATCGCCTACTACGCGGGGAGTAAGTTCGCTCTCGAGGGTATCTCCGAGGTGCTGGCGAAGGAGGTTCGTCACCTCGGCATCCGGGTAACGGCGATCGCGCCAGGCTCCTTCCGAACCGACTGGGCAGGGCGGTCGATGGTTCGGAGTCCGCGGAGCATAACCGATTACGACTCACTCTTTGATCCTGTCCGGCAAGCCCGCGCGGAAAAGAGTGGAAACCAATCTGGAGATCCCGTCCAGGCCGCGCGAGCGCTGCTGAGGGTCGTGGAAGCCGAGGACCCGCCGGTGCATCTTCTCCTTGGTACCGATGCCCTGAAGCTGGTTCGCCAAAAACTGGAATCGCTTCGACACGAGATCGATGCTTGGGAATCGATGACGCGATCGACTGAATATGCATAGGATGCCGAAGGTGACATGCTCAAGCGGCGGGCCTCGCGACATTTTTGTCGGCCGGGCTTCCAGTCTCACGGTTGGAGAATGCTTCCAACGAGTGGTTGAAGTGGTACATCGCTGTTATTGAGCAGTCTGGTACCACTGATTTCATATCGACCGGAGCTATGGCCGCTTTATGCGTTCAAATAAAACTGACGAACAGCTGCGGCTGTTGCGGTGTGGAGCCGAACCGACGCTCGCAAGGTTTTGGATGATGCGTAGACCCAGACCGTATGTGCGAGGTGTCGTGGTCTATCTCGCACCTCGCGTATTCGCGTTACGATAGTGACGCAGCGATACTGACAGTTTGTATCCGCAAACCAATGTGCGGACTTCCGTGTGCTATCTCGCGAGAGGTGCTCGGAAGTGAAAGGGCGGGAGGTTCAGGCGTGCCGACAGTCGATTTGACGATCAACGGGAAGGCTGTATCTGTAGACGTTGAGGATAGAACCCTCCTTGTTCACGTCTTGCGCGAAAACCTCAATCTGACCGGCACCCATGTCGGCTGTGATACCAGCCAGTGCGGCGCCTGCGTCGTCCATGTCGACGGGCGAGCGGTAAAATCCTGCACCATGCTGGCGGGACAGGCCGCAGGCTGCGACGTCACCACCATTGAAGGCATTGCCAACGGCGACGAGCTGCACCCGATGCAGGCTGCGTTCCGCGACAACCACGGCCTGCAGTGCGGCTACTGCACCCCGGGCATGATCATGTCGTCAATCGACATCGTGAACCGCTATGGCGGCAAACTAGACGAGACGACCGTCCGGCACGAGCTCGAAGGCAACATCTGCCGCTGCACCGGATACCACAATATCGTCAAATCGGTGCTGGACGCGGCCGGCCGCATGAAGGTCTCGCAGGCGGCGGAATAGCTGCCGCAGACCATCGGCTTGAATTGATGACCGCTGCGTTTCGATGGAAACCGCAGAAACAATAACTCCGGTCGGGAGGACAGGACATGGGCGTTGAGGGCATTGGCGCAAGCGTCAAACGTAAGGAAGACCGCCGCTTTATTACCGGCAAGGGCCGCTACGTTGACGACATCAAGTTGGTGGGCCTGATACACGCGCATTTCACCCGTAGTCCACACGCGCATGCCAAGGTCAAGGGCATCGATTCATCCGAAGCGATGAAGATGCCCGGCGTGGTCGCGGTGCTCACCGGCCAGCAAATCGTCGATGACAAGGTCGGCAATTTGATCTGCGGCTGGGCCATCACGTCGAAAGACGGCTCGCCGATGAAGATGGGGGCGTGGCCGGCGATGGCGCCGGAGACTGTGCGCTTCGTGGGGCAGGCGGTCGCTGTCGTAATCGCCGAAACCAAGAATCAGGCTAAGGACGCCGCGGAGGCCGTCGTCGTCGATTATGAAGAGCTTGAGGCCGTGCCCGATATCCGCGCCGCCATCAAGCGGGGCGCGCCGCAGTTGCATCCGGAAGCGCCGGGCAATGTGGTCTACGACTGGCATATCGGCGACGAGGCCGCGGTAAAAGGCGCCTTTGCCAAGGCCGCGAACGTGGTGGAAATGGACCTCACCAACAACCGCCTTGCGCCGAACCCGATGGAACCGCGCTCGGCGATCGCCGACTACGACACGGCCGAAGAGCACTACACGCTCTACACGACTTCGCAGAATCCGCATGTCGCCCGTCTCGTTCTGTCGGCCTTCTACAACATCGCGCCCGAGCACAAGCTGCGGGTTATTGCGCCTGACGTCGGCGGGGGCTTCGGCTCCAAGATCTACATCTATCCGGAAGAGATGGTGGCGCTGTGGGCGTCGAAGAAGGTCGGCCGCCCGGTGAAGTGGACCAGTGATCGGACCGAAGCCTTCCTCACCGATCACCATGGCCGCGACCATATCTCGAAGGCGGAGATGGCGTTCGACAAGGACAACAAGATCCTGGGGCTTCGGGTCAAGACCCACGCCAATTTCGGCGCCTACATGTCGCTGTTCTCGTCAGCGGTACCGACCTATCTCTATGCAACGCTGTTGTCCGGCCAGTACATGATCCCGGCCATCTATGCCGAGGTGATGGGTGTCTACACCAACACCACGCCGGTCGATGCCTACAGAGGTGCGGGGAGGCCCGAGGCGAGCTATCTGCTGGAGCGCATGATGGAAACCGCGGCGCGTCAGTTGAAGGTCGATCCGACTGAACTGCGTCGTAAGAACTTCATTACGACGTTTCCGTATCAGACGCCTGTGATCATGGCCTATGACATCGGCGATTTCGGCGCTTCGCTCGATGCCGCGATGAAAGCGATCGATTACGCTGGCTTCGCGGGCCGCAAGGCCAAAGCCAAGTCGGAAGGCAAGCTGCGCGGCATTGGCGTCTCCTGCTACATCGAGGCCTGCGGCATCGCACCGTCAAAGGCAGTAGGCAGCCTGGGCGCCGGTGTCGGCTTGTGGGAATCGGCGGAAGTCCGCGTCAATCCGGTCGGGACCATCGAGATCCTCACAGGATCGCACAGCCACGGCCAGGGTCATGAGACGACGTTCGCGCAGTTGATTTCCGAGCGCTTGGGCGTCCCGATCAGCCAGGTACAGATCATCCACGGCGACACCGACAAGGTGCAGTTCGGTATGGGCACCTACGGTTCGCGCTCGCTCGCGGTCGGTGGGACGGCCATCATCAAGGCGATGGAGAAGGTCGAGGCCAAGGCCAAGAAGATCGCAGCCCACGCGCTGGAGGCTTCCGAGGGCGACATCGTGATCGAGAACGGTGAGTTCAAGGTTGCCGGCACCGACAAGTCGATCGCGCTACCGATGGTGGCGCTTGCCGCTTATACCGCGCACAACCTGCCTGACGGCATGGAGCCTGGTCTGAAAGAAACCGCCTTCTACGACCCGACCAACTTCACCTTCCCGGCGGGCACCTATATCTGCGAGCTCGAGGTCGATGCCGGCACTGGAAAGACTTCGTTTGTCAATTTTGTTGCGGCCGATGATTTCGGCCGGTTGATCAACCCGATGATCGTCGAGGGCCAGGTCCATGGTGGGCTTGCGCAAGGTATCGGCCAAGCGCTGCTCGAGCACGCCGTCTATGATACCAACGGGCAGCCCGTGACGGCGTCATTTATGGACTACGCTATGCCGCGCGCCGACGACTTGCCGTCGTTCCAGTTGAGCCACACCACCACGCTGTGTCCGGGCAATCCGCTCGGCGTCAAGGGCTGCGGCGAGGCCGGCGCGATCGGCGCATCTGCCGCCGTGATCAACGCGATCACGGATGCCATCGACAACAACAAACTCGAAATGCCGGCGACGCCCAATCGAGTCTGGCACGCCATTCACGGCAAAGCGCGATAGGGAGCATTGCCATGTACGAGACAACTTACCACCGCGCCTCCAGCGTTGACGAAGCCGCTACGATGTTCACTAAAGGCTCGGAATCGAAATACCTTGCCGGCGGCCATACGCTGATTCCCGTCATGAAGCAGCGTCTAGCGTCGCCCTCCGACATTATCGATCTCGGAAGGATCAAGGAACTCATCGGCATCGAAGCGTCAGGTGACGCGGTGACGGTCAAGGCAGCGACGACTCACTGCGATGTGGCTACCAGCAAGACTGTGCAAACGGCTATTCCGGCGCTGGCGTACCTCGCTTCGCTGATCGGTGATCCGGCCGTGCGACATCGTGGCACCATCGGCGGCTCGCTCGCCAACAACGATCCCGCCGCAGATTATCCGGCCGCGGTTCTGGCGATGGGCGCCACCATCAAGACCAACAAGCGCTCAATTGCGGCAGATGATTTCTTCGAGGGCTTGTTCGCAACCGCGCTGGAGGAGGGCGAGATCATCACCGCCGTGTCTTTCCCGGTCCCGGCGAAGGCCGGCTATGCCAAATTTCCTCATCCGGCCTCGCGTTTTGCATTGGTCGGTGTGTTCGTGGCTAAGACCAAATCGGGCGAGGTTCGTGTTGCCGTGACGGGAGCTTCGCAAAGCGGCGTCCTGCGAGTAACGGCCGTAGAGTCGGCCTTGCAGGCGGACTGGTCGGCGGCCGCACTCGACGATGTCGCGATCTCAGACGACGGCTTGTTCAACGATCTTCATGGCTCCTCGGACTATCGCGCCCACCTGATCAAGGTGATGGCGCAGCGAGCGCTGGCGGGTTGAACCGTTTGGACTAGCATTTCGCACTGATGCGCCGGCACCCGAACAAACGAATGATCCAGAAATGGAAATGCGGGTTGGTTGATTCGCTTCTCGAAGCTCACGGCGCCATCGCGCCATAGCGCAAGATCCGCTGGTCGCTCGCGCCAGCGTATTGTTCGCGGCGGCAACGGGTGACGCCTTCGCCGGACTTGGCATCGACTATGGGGATGACGATCAGCCGATGTTAGTTGCCCGGCGCCTCAACAGAGAGCGAGTGCAGGTCGTTGGGCTCAGCGAAGGAACGCGCGACCAACTATTCTTAGCGCTGCGCCTCGCGTTGCTTGAACGCCGCACATCTGAACCGATTCCATTCATAGGAGACGACCTGTTGACGAGCTTCGACGAAGCCCGGACGTTGGCGGCGCTTCGGCTACTGGCGGCGGCAGGACAGAAGCGGCAGATTATTTTGTTTACGCATCATAGGCATGTCGCCGATCTTGCCAGGTCGCTGCAAGAAAATCGGATCGATTTTATCGACCTGTGAGATCGGCATAGAATTCACTGTTGCGTATGCTTGCCTGGTCTATATTCCATAACAACGGATGGGCGACTACCCGCTGTGGCGCCAAGCGGCGCGTCCTCGTCATTCGCGACTGATAAGGAATGGTCGCAAATGGAGTCAGTCTGCGGACTGATAAGGAAAGCCGACAAACCTTATCAGTTGAGACTGGACTCTGCTCTGCTCGAATGCAGACAGCGGCTGTGAGCATAGGAGGTCAACTAAGGTCTCAAAAGCGGACATCAAGTCACGACCATCAGCAGCGGCAAGATCGAAATGTGAGCGGGAAGCGAAATAATCTGGCGACTGCGAGCAAGCCGAGCGGAGCTATGTTAGCGGGGCGTTGAACCCGCCTAGTGCAGAACGCCGCAGAGTAGCTCATGAATGCGGGGGCGTGTCAGTTGAGGCGCTTGACCACTACCGATTGCCCTCGTGGGCGCTGCGATCGTCCCTTCCTCCGTCGTTCTCTCTAATCATCTGAAAAGACGAGAGTTGTTCCTACAATTCTCCGGTGAGGTCGCGACAACTTTGATGGTGCGAAGTCGCATACCCTGTGCAAAATTACGGTCGGTTGTTCGTCTGAAATGAGCCGAGTGGCTCCAAAACCCGCACAAGAAAGTGGCGGGGAGGAACGTGGTCATGCAGTTTCGCCATCTGCGCTATTTCGTGAAAGTTGTCGAGGCGGGCAGCTTTTCGCGTGCTGCCACAGAAATCCACGTCGCGCAGCCTGCGCTCAGCCAGCAGGTTGGGGAGCTTGAAGAACGGCTCGGCTTCACCCTGCTTGAGCGAAGCTCGCGCGGCGTTCGCCCCACTGCCGCCGGCCAGATCGTATTTCGCGAGGCCTCCGAAATCCTTCATCAGCTCGAACAGCTTCCCGGTCTTGTGCGGTCGACCAGCGGCGAGGTCGAAGGCATCGTCAATTTCGGAATTACGGTAGCTCTTGCAGGCGGTATCGCAGGCTCTGCCGTCGCGGCGTGTAAGGAAGCACTGCCAAAGGTGACGTTGAAATTCTCCGACGCTGACAGTGATGTGCTTCAAGCCCGGATCGAGGCGCAAACACTCGACATGGCCCTGGTGTTCGAAGACGACTTCGTGCCGAATTTCTCGCGGCTTCCCATTTTCAGGCAGCGTCTTTACCTAGTCCGGCGCGAGCCCCTGGCGGGGTGTCAGGGCGTGGTTTCGCTCGAACAGGTCGCGAAGCTGCCCCTCGTGCTGCCACCGCTTCCCAAGCATCGGCGCGTCGTCATCGATCGCGCCTTCGCGGAGGCGGGGTTGACGCCGAACATCGTCGCCGAAGCCGATGCTGCGCTCAGCGAGCTGTCCGCGGTTCGGTCCGGTGTCGGAAGTTCGATCTTCAACGCCGGGACGTTCGAGAATGTCTATCCGGGTGCGTTCGCCCCGCCGTTGCTCATTGAGCCGCCGATCTCCCTCACGTGTTCACTCGTGTCTTCAAGCGATTTCCCACTCACCCATGCCGGCGAGGCCGTGAAAGACGTGCTGATCCGCTTTGTGAAGGATCAAATCACCAAGAATACGCGGCCAGGCGCGGAACTGATCGCATGATGCAGTACCGCCACCTGCATTACTTTATCAGCGTGGTCGAGGCCGGAAGCTTTTCGCGCGCCGCATCTACGATCCACATCGCGCAGCCCGCGCTCAGCCAACAGATCGCGCAACTCGAGGAGCAACTCGGCGTGAGCCTGCTCTTGCGTAGCGTGCGCGGCGTTCGCCCGACCGCCGCAGGTGAGGTGCTGTATCGCGAGGCGTCTTCCATTTTGAAGCGGCTGGAGCAGCTTCCCGGCATCGTGCGGTCCGGCACCGGGGCCGCGGAAGGCCTTGTTCGGCTTGGGATGTCTTCAACCGTTATGCCCACAGCGCCTGTCGCATTCATCGAGCAATGCAGGGCTTCGTTGCCGAATGTCGCCCTCAGGATGGCAATCTCCGACAGCCCGACAGTCAAGCGGCGGGTGATCGCGCACGAACTCGATCTTGGTCTGGTGCTGGAAGATGACCTCGCGCCGACTTTCGCCCGCCAGCCGTTGTTCCGTCAGCGGCTGTTTCTAATACGCCCTGATGCGATATCGAAAGGCAAGCCGATGAAGCTTGCCGATCTCGTGTCGTTGCCGTTGATCCTCCCGCCATCACCGAACATTACGCGCACCGCGCTTGATCGCGCTTTCGCCGCAGCAAAACTTTCACCAAACGTCGTTATGGAAGCCGATATTGTGGCAGACATCATTGCGGCTGTGCGGGCAGGAGTAGGCGCCTCCGTGTTGCCGAAGGGCGATCTGTCCGACATGTCGGGCGATGATCTCGGCGAGCCCGAGCCCATCGAACCACCGATTTACCTTACGTGTTCGATGATTTCGTCGGGCAATTTTCCTCTCGCCAATGCGGGGGAGGCGGTGCGTGAGCTCTTTACCGAGTTTATCGAGACCACTCTGAACAAGACGCGAGCGCCAGGCGTCGAATGGATCGCTACGAGGCGCGCGAAGCCGTGAAAAAGCTCTCTTGTGCGAGTGGTCGGCGCCGATACTCAGGCGGCAGGTCTCCTGGCCTGGACCGGACCATTTAGCGCAGCGGGCGCCTCCGGATCGGCCTGTATGAAATATGGCTTCGACCTCAGCCGTAGCATGACGATGGGATAGGCCATGACCAGGCCGCCGATCAGTAAGCCCGCAATTGCGGTCGAGACGCCGACCTTTCCACTGTCGAGCGCGGTCCAGTAGGTGGCGATTCCGACCGGCAGAAACAACAGCACCGCGGTAACGAGCCCAGGCGAGAAGCGTCCCTTGAACCTGATCACCGGCACGATGTGAAACAGGACGGCGTTGATGAGCATCAGGCCCGCATAGGCGAGAGGGGCGATGGGCAGCGTCTCGGCCAGCATCGCCTGGGCGATGCCGAGTGCGACGACGATGCAGTTGGTGACGTAGAAGTCGTTCCATTCCACGGGGAGCGCGAGCGCGTTGCGCGCCCAGTTACGCCAGTCGAATGTGTATTCTTCCAGAATGTGCACCGCATAAGCGGCCATTCCGAGCCATGCCAGTGTTGTGAGGTTCATTGTTCTTTCCAATGTGGATCTGGTGATGAAGACAACGCAGAGAGCCGCGGGCAGATGTCGCGATGACGGCGACAACTGCCCGAAGGCGCTAGCCGCCGCCGTGTTCATCGGCGAACTCGATGCCGGCTTGCGTTTCGGCGACCGCCTGGCTGACCAGCTCCATGGCCTTCACGCGATGGCCGCCCTTGTTGGAGGTTGCCTGCCGCAGTTCGCCGAGCGCCTGGTAGAGCGAAGCCAGAGCGCGCTCCATGTTGCCCTGATAAGCATCGGCAGAATCCACGCTCGCGCCGACGAGCCCGATGGCGGCAACGCCGGGGGCTGCAGCGGTTGCAAAGCCGCGACGCGTGATCTTTGAATCAAACATGATGTGTCCTTTCGTTGTCAGAAGTGAAATGCAGCAGTTCTTGAATCGGTCAGCGATGGATGCAGGCCGTTCTGTGCGCCGCTTCAATCGGCGAAAGGCATGCGTCGCGCAAATACGGTCTCAGTATGCAGATATAGCGAACGCCGATAGCGACGCGGCACGGTCCGACAGGCATCGATCGAAGGCCTATCTCGTTGGGATTCGCGGCTGGACTTCGGGGATTACAGACCGCGACGCCGGCTCGTTGAGCGATAACAGACACGTGAATGACAGGCCTCAAGAGCGCTCAGGCCCGCGCTGCGCAAGGCTGAAGCCGCATCGTTTGTAGGCTAACAACCCCTTGACCAATCGCGCTATTTCCGACGAGCCCGCGGCAGACGGCTGACTTCCGGATGAGACGAGATCCGGACAGCCATAGCCGAAGCCGATAACTCTATATCGAAGCCATATTTGTTTTCGATGCCCCTCGGGCTCATTGCTCCGCCGCGTTCACGGGCGGCCCACATCGGATTGCCCTTCGCTTTGAGAGTGCTTTTCGATGTCCAACCTCATCTATCGTGTTGTCGCGGCCTGTGGGGCGCTCGGTTATGGCTATCCCAAGGAGTCGCTGCAGGCGGCCCTGAAGGGACGCGTCGACGCCATCATTTGCGATGGCGGTTCGATGGATGCAGGCCCCTATTATCTCGGGACAGGCACCGAATATTTCGAGCGCGAGGCGGTCAAGGCCGACTATCGGCACATGGTGGCGGCGGGCAAGCAAATTGGCTGCCCCGTCATTCTCGGCAGCAGCGGCATGGCAGGCGGCAACCGAAACCTCGATTGGATGATCGCGGTCGCCAAGGAAGTGTTCGCCGAGCTGAAAGTTGAAGGCGCCAAGGTCGCCGTCATCAGGTCCGAGCTCGATCCCGAGATCGTCATCCAGGAATTCCGCAATGGCGCGCTGCGCCCGACCGGCCTTGGGCCCGATCTCGACGAGCAGTCGCTGCGCGAGAGCGTCATCGTCGGACAGATGGGAGTTCATCCGCTCATCACGGCGATCGAAGCCGGCGCGCAGTATATCCTGGCGGGCCGTTCCTGCGACGTTGCCTTGTTTGCATCCGACATGATCCGCCGCGGCATCGACGCCGGATTGGCCTACCACGTCGGGCACGTGCTCGAATGCGGCGCCCTGGCCTGCGATCCCGGTTCGCCGTCCGACTGTCTGGTCGCAGAGATCTACGATGACGGCAGCGCGTTGTTCAGCGCACCGAACCCCACGCGGCGCTGTACTGCCTACTCAATTGCGGCTCACTCGCTCTACGAGGAAAGCCACCCGCAACTTCAGTTCTACCCCGAAGGTGTTTTGGCTCTGGAGAAGACCCAGTTCTTCTCCAAGGATAGCTGGACCGCGGGCATTCGCGGCAGCCGGTTCGTTCGGTCGAGCAAACCCTGGCCGTGGAGCATCAAGCTTGAAGGAGCCCGCCATCTGGGTACGCGCAAGGTGTCGCTGATCTACATCGATCCTGCCGCGCTGCCCAGGATCCCGTCCGAGGTGCTGGTTTATGGCCGCAACGGCGTACAGGCGACGCCGGTAGAAGCCTCCAAGCGTGAACTCGGCATCATCATCGAGACTGCAGCGCCGACGCAGGAGGCTGCCACCTTGCTGGCGAGCCTCCTCACGCATTATCTCATTCACTACGGCTATGCCGGGCGGAAAGCGACCGCCGGAAATATCGCCTATCCACTGTCGCCGAATTTGATCAGTTTCAAGCGCGACGACGGTCAGTTCGGAGCCATTGTCCCGAGCGGCACCCGCGATCCCGTGTTCTTTGCGAACTATCCGCGCATCAAGGAGGCGGTGATTGGGTTAATCGCGCAGGAGTTTCCTGACGCGCTTGCGAACGCCAGGTTCACCATCACCGAGGCCGATGCCGCGAACCCTGCGATCCTGCTGCGTAGCGTCGGCCATGATCCGGTCGAGCTCGCGTCGCGGCACCGGCAAGAGATCGAACGGATCACCAGCGTTGCGACTCCGAAGACGAATTCGCGGCTGAACCTGGACGCACCCGACGCCTATGTCTGGTCGCTCTACCATCTGCTTCAGAACGAGGACGTCATCAAGAACACGATGTTCCCCATCACCTATTACCGTGCCAGCGGCGCGGAATGGGCAGAAGAGAGCACTGCCAGGCCCAATTATTTCGACATCGGCGAGACCGGCTACTACGGCAATATCGACGATCGCACACTGTCGGTGATCGCAGATCATGCCCCAGCAGGTGCGCCTGTCGGCACGCAACGGCTCATCGACATGGCCGTGGTCATTCGCAGCAAGGACGCGGGAATCAACCGCCTGACGTTCGATGTCATCTTCGCGTCGGCCGAGAGTTACGAGGCCTCGCTTCACTCGAACGTATTCGCAAGGGAGCAGATCGCGAAGATCCTGAATGTCCCACTCGACCGCGTGGTGGGCACGTTCTTCGTCGATACCTGCAACGCTATCAAGATTTCCATCGACCGGCCGAACATCTCGGCGTCGATGGACGAACGGGACGTGTTCGGCGCCCAGCAGCAAGCCGCTATTGAGCATTTGAGCATTCCGATCTACGCGGCCGCCCTGGGCAGGGCGTCTTCGTTCTAAAGCCGCCCAATCGTCCGATCATTCGCAAAGCAGACCATTCGTGATGGGTTGCCGCGTTCTCGCGGCAACGCGCGATCGGCGATTTCTAACGATCCTCACAATTGATGAACAGGAGAAACATTGTGTTCAAAACTTGCTTCAGTGCCGCGGCTATGATCGCCGTCGTCCTCGCGGCAGCACTCGCCGCCACACAGCCCGCGGAAGCGCGGGATGGCTGCGGAGCCAACCGCTACCGCGGGCCGGGTGGTGCTTGCCACATGTTCGGCACTGGTCCTTACCCGGGCGGGTTCTACGGACCGCGCATGGCCGATAACGGCTGCCCTCCCGGCTATTGGCACGGTCCCTGGGGTCACTGCCGCGACACGGCGTATCACGGCCGTCTTCCTGGCGGCGGCTGGAAATAAAGAGCGCACCTTTGGCCGCGCGATCAATCCTCCCGTCGCGCGGCTCGCGTCTTCTCGCATGATCCGTGCACCAGAACCGAGCCGATAATTCGATGTCCAACCGATTAGCTATCCACGCGAGAGGCGACAGTCTGGCGTCGCACATCCTGCCGGTCTCGGGAACGATGATCGGCGTGTGTGCAACCATGATCGGGTTGGTCAAGCTCGCTGAAGCCAAGCACGGCACGTCGCATGTCGATGAATATGCGGCGATCGTGGCTGTGACCTTCCTCGCCAGCGCCCTGACATCCTATCTGTCGATCCGCTGGTTTAACCGCGCCAGGCTTAGCCTTTGGATCGAGCAGATCGCAGACTTGATCTTCCTCTGCGGCCTAGTCGGAATCACGCTGGTAGCCACGCTTTTCGCATACGAAGTGATCTGAGGCGTTCCAAGCCAGCAGGGTCAGCTGCTCAGGAGACATGTGCTCGTTTTGACAACCTAAGAATGTTTGCACCCAAATTCAAACGTCATTGGAGATCGATAATGCTGCCCCGATTGACCAAAGCCTTTGCCATCGCCTTGTCGGTTACCACGATCGGCACGAGCGCCTTCGCCCAAGGCACCATGCAACAGCAGAATGCCTGCAGGCCGGACGTTTTCAGGCTGTGCGGCAGCTACATCCCGAATGTCGGTGCGATCGTCGCGTGCCTTCAGGACAACGCGGCAAGTCTGAGCGAACCGTGTCACGATGTCATGTTCCCTGGCCATGTCGACCAAGGTGGCTACGAACAAGCCGCGCGCGCCCGATCTGGCGAGCTCCGCTGAGCCCTTCCGTCGACGGTGCGCCCCGTGATGCCGCGCGGCGTGCGTTCTCTTCCATCGTTTGATCCATGACGAGGCTATGATGAAGAATCTCATGAAGTCCCGGGCCGTTGCGCCTCGGCTGGCTCGCTGGTTCAGCGCGCTGCTTTGTGCCGTGACGATGTCGCTGCCATCCATGAACGCGCAGGCGCAGACGGCGTTTTACGAAGCGTCGCCCCGGGAACTCGCAGGACCGCCCGGCAGCCTGATCCGCTCCGAGCCGATGATGTTCGCGCCCGCGGGAGCGCAAGCCTATCGCGTGCTGTACCGTTCGGTCGGTATGCACGGCGAGCCAATCGCCGTATCCGGCATCATCGTGGTGCCGCCCGGTCCTATGCCTTCCGGCGGCCGACCGATCGTGGCCTGGGCACATCCGACCACCGGCGTCGTACCGCATTGTGCGCCATCGCTCGCAATCTTCGCATTTCAGCAGATGGCGGGGCTCCGCCAGCTCGTCGAGCAGGGCGCGGTGGTTGCCGCGACCGATTATCCCGGCCTCGGGACGGCCGGCCCGCATCCTTATCTCGTCGGTGACAGCGAAGCGCGTGCGGTGATCGATTCGGTGCGTGCCGCGCGCAGCTTTCCCGGGGTCGGCGAAGGCAACAGCTTTGCCGTGTGGGGGCATTCGCAAGGCGGCCAGGCGTCGCTCTACACCGGGCTGATCGCCGGGACCTATGCTCCGGAGTTGCACCTGGTTGGTGTCGCCGCCGCGGCGCCGGCGACGTCGCTTGTGACCCTGATGGGCGACGACTTCAAGACGTCCGGCGGCAAGAATCTAACGGCGATGACCTTGTGGTCCTGGTCGCGCGTCTATGGGGCGCCGATCGACAAGGTCGTTTTGCCTCAGGCGATGCCGACCGTCGACCGGCTCTCGAACGAGTGCATCGAGTCAATCTTCGACATCATGGAGCGGCGCCAGACTGAAAAGCCGCTCGAGCAGGCGTTCCTGTCGGTCGCGAGCATCGCAACGGTCGAACCGTGGCGCTCGCTGGCCGTTCGCAACACGCCGGTCGCTCTCTCGCCGCAGATTCCGCTGTTCCTCGCGCAGGGCAGCACCGACAACATCGTCCGTCCCGAGACTACGCGCGCGTACATGCAGCGGCAATGCGAGGCCGGCGGCAAGGTCGCCATGATGTCGGTTCCGGGCGTCGGGCATGGCTTCGTCGCACGCGACAGCGCCGAAGCCGCGGTGAGCTGGATGATGGACCGCTTCGCGGGCCGGCCCGCGCCCAGCGACTGCGGCAAGCCGGCGCCCGCGATGGCTCCGGCCGAAGCCTCGGCCCGATAGGAGCGCCCACCAATGTCACGCCTGGTGCTCGACCTGCTCCGGCCCTATCGCGGCTGGCTCGCCATCGTCTTCATCGCCATGCTGATCGAGATCGTGGTCGGTCTCGCAGCCCCTTGGCCGCTGAAACTCGTGATCGACGATGCGCTCGGAAACCATCACCTTCCGCATTGGCTGGAATGGGCGCATGACTACGGTTTCGGCAAGCACACGCTCGGCGTCGCGCTATTCGCGGGCGTAGCGACGCTGGCCATCGCCGTGGTCGGTGCGATCGCGGGCTACATCGATAATTATTATACGACGAGCGTAGGGCAGTGGGTTGCCAACGATCTGCGCCTGCGAATCTACGAGCATCTTCATCGGCTGTCGTTGCGCTATTACGACCATGCCCGGATCGGAACACTGGTCTCGACGATCACCAGCGACGTCGCAACCATCCAGGATTTCGCGTCGTCGTCGACGCTCGACATCGTGATCGATCTGCTGACCATTGTCTTCATGGTCGGACTGATGTTCTGGCTGGACTGGGACTTCACGCTCATCGCGGTCGCCTTCACACCGGTTCTTCTGCTGTTCGTATTCCGCTTCAAGTGGGCGGTGAAGGAGGCGACCCGCGCGGTCCGTGTGCGCCAGAGCGAGGTCCTTTCTATCGTTCAGCGCGGCCTGAGCACGATCAGGGTCACCAAGGCGTTCGGACGGCAGGATCTCGAGCTTGCCAATCTGGAAGCGGCGAGCCGCGCCACTGTCGAGGCCGCGCTCCGCGCCCGAAAGATCAAGTCATTGATGTCGCCTCTCGTGAGCATCGTAGTGGCGATCTGCACTGCCATCGTGCTCTGGAAAGGCACGGCACTGATCGTGGCGGGAACCATGACCGCCGGCGCTCTGACCGTGTACCTTGCCTACCTCAAGAGGTTCTTCAAACCCGTGAAGGACCTCGCCAGCATGACCAGCACGATCGCGCAGACCACCGTCGCGCTGGAACGCATCCAGACCATCCTGTCCGCAGACGAGGTGATCGACGAGCGCGCTGGCGCGGTTGACACCGGCCGGGTACGAGGCGCCATCAGCTTCGATGGGGTCAGCTTCGGCTACGAGACGGGCGAGCAGATCCTGAACGAAGTGTCGTTCGATATTCAGCCCGGCCAGGTCGTCGGTTTCGTCGGTCCGACTGGGTCGGGCAAATCGACGCTGCTGAGCCTGTTGCCCCGCTTTTACGATCCGCGGCTCGGCCGCATCCTGATCGATGGCGTCGATGTCGCAGACTACAAGATCGCGTCCCTGCGTGCACAGATCGGCTTCGTGCTCCAGGATACGGTCCTGTTTCCCGGAACGATCCGCGAGAACATCGCTTATGGCCGTCCTGACGCGAACGAAGCGGAGATTTTGGCTGCCGCCCATGTCGCCAATGCCGATGATTTCATCGCGCGCATGCCGCATGGTTACGATACCCTTGTCGGCGAGCACGGAAGCACCCTGTCGGGCGGTCAACGTCAGCGTATCGCGATCGCGCGCGCTGTCGTACGCAACAGCCCCATTCTCGTGCTGGATGAGCCGACTGCGGCGCTGGATCCGCAGTCCGAACGGCTTGTCATCGATGCGCTTCATCGCCTGATGAAAGGGCGGACGGTGCTTATGATCGCCCACCGCCTGAACACGCTGGTCAATGCCGACAAAATCATTGTGCTCAGGGATGGGGTAGTGGCCGAAGAAGGCGGCTACGACGAACTGATCGCGCGCGGCGGTGACTTTGCCGAGTTGAGCCGGATCCAGCATCAGACTGCGCCGTCTCACGCCGCCGATGCGGCCTGAACCCAGCAAGAAAGAGCAAGCACCATGTCACACAGGCTGATCGTTCTTCCCGATGACGGCGCCGATGCGATCGTCGCACCCATCGATGCCGCCAAACATAGCCTTAACATCAGGATGTTCCTGTTCACCGACCCGGCGTTGCTCGAGGCCGTGGTCGCGGCCCGTCGCCGCGGCGTGAATGTTCGCGTCATGCTCAACCCGGCGCGGCGAGACGGAACGAGCGACAACGACGTCGCCCGCGAAACCCTTCTCACGGCAGGTGTCTCGGTAAAAGACAGCAGCACGGAATTTGCCGTGACGCATCAGAAGTCGATGGTGATCGACGGTCGGGTAGGCTTCATCGAATCCCTCAACTGGGAGACGCGTGACCTCACGGAGACGCGGGACTACGCGGTCGAGACCACCAAGATGTCGGAAGTTGCCGAGATGGTCCGTTGTTTCGATGCCGACTGGGCCGAGCAGAAATTCTCGCCCGACCCGGCGTCTCATTTGATCTGGTGTCCGAACAACGGTCGCCAGCGCATCGCGGATTTCATCGATGGCGCGAAGGAAACGCTCTGGCTCCAGAATGAGCGCTACCAGGACATGGTGATCATCGAGCGGCTTGTGCGGGCGGTGAATCGGGGCGTCAAGGTCCGGATCATGTCCCGCGCGCTTCACAAGCTGAAGCACAAGAAGCTGTTCGAAGGCGTCAGCGGGCTGCGAATCGTGCATGACGTCGGCGCCAAGGTTCGGACGCTGCGGCATCTGAAGCTGCATGGCAAGATCATGGTAGCGGACGGCAGCCGCGCCATCGTCGGCTCGATCAATCTCAGTCCCGGCAGTTTTGACGATCGGCGCGAGTTGGCAATCGAAACTGGATCGGACCATGTGGTGCAGCGTCTGATCGCGACCGTCGAGCGCGACTGGAAGCGGTCGAAAAAGCTCCCGCTATCCGACGCGGCGGTGCTTGCCGATCTGGAGGGCCGTGGCCTCGGTGAGGTCAACCGACTGGCGCTTGGCGGAGTCGCGCCCGACGAAGGATACCAGCGCTAGGCAAGCTTCCGGATGTGGTCAACGGTCCCGTCGCCGGATATATCGCGCGCCGATACCCGCATATTGAAGCGGTATTTGTATTCGAAGGCGTCCAGGCGCATGTGTTCATCGCGTTGAGAGCGGGCCAACCGCCGCCCACGAAGATCTTTTTCTCACACCGACAAAGGACAACAAGACATGACAACGACCTTGGACATAAATTCCCGTAAAGATTGTAAATTAACAACAAAGTTCGTTTTGAGAGCATCTATCTCCACCTGCGCTGCCCTGACCATTGCGGCGCTGGCCGGCCTGTTCAGCGCCACCCAGGCGCAAGCCTTTTCCTGCGGCCGAAGCGCGATCGGCGCCGGTTGCGTCGGCCCGCGCGGAGGCGTCGCCTTCAATCGCAATGGCGCAGTCGCGGTCGGCCGTTACGGCAATGTCTACGCCTATCGGCGTGGATCCACCTGCTACTGGCGCAACAACCAGCGCATCTGCCCATAAACCGAAGGCGCTTTGCGCGAACTGACGACAGGACAACAACCGTGACAAACAAGACTTTCTCGGCGCGCAGGCGCTTCAACATCGCCGGCGCGGCCGTCGTGATCGCA
Source organism: Bradyrhizobium sp. LTSP849 (assembly GCF_000938255.1). Classification (GTDB taxonomy): domain Bacteria; phylum Pseudomonadota; class Alphaproteobacteria; order Rhizobiales; family Xanthobacteraceae; genus Bradyrhizobium. The sequence continues at coordinate 26,802 of NZ_JYMR01000056.1, forward strand.
CTGAGTTTCGCCGGCGCACCGGCGCAAGCACAGGACGCCACTGCGCCACAGGCTCAAACCCAGAGCCAGGCGCCGTCCAGGCTTTCCGAGGGCCAGCTCGAACAGCTCGTCGCCCCCATCGCGCTCTACCCTGATCCTCTGCTGACGCAGGTGCTGATGGCAACGACCTATCCACTCGAGGTCGTCGAGGCCGCGCGCTGGTCGCACGATAATCCTGGTGTGACCGGCTCCGAGCTGCAGAGCGCGATGCAGAGCCAGCCCTGGGATCCAAGCGTCAAGGCGCTTGCGGCTGTGCCGCAGACCCTTCAGATGATGAGCGACAAGCTCGACTGGACGCAACAACTCGGCGATGCCTTTCTTGCGCAGCAACAGGACGTCATGGCGGCCGTGCAGACGTTGCGCGCGGAGGCGCAGGCGACGGGGAATCTGCAATCGAACGCGCAGCAGCGCGTCACCTCCGAGCCGGCGCCCGCGGACGTCGCGGCGCCATCGCGGCAGCAGGCGATCGTGGTCGAACCGGTCAATCCCGATGTCTATTATGTTCCGGTTTACGATCCGAGCGTGGCCTACGGCCAGTGGGGATATCCGGCCAATCCGCCCTTCTACTGGTCGCCGCCGGGGTTCATCGCCAGCAACATCGTTTCGTTCGCCGCGGGCGTCACCGTCGGCGCTGCGATCTGGGGCGGATGCGATTGGTGGCACAACAACGTGATCATCAACGTCAATCGCTTCAACACATTCAATCGCACAGACATCACGAACAATATCTGGGTCCATAACCCAGCCCATCGCGGTGACGTGCCATACCACAACGCCGCTGTGGCCGAGCGCTTCGGCCGCGGCAACACCGTCGCGGCGCGTGAGGCACTGAACAATCGTATCGGAAACGGACGTCTGGATCTGCCTCGCGAGGCCGACCGTAAGTTCGACGGCGCAGGCGAGGCGGCCAAAGTCATGGACGCGGCTGGAGCAGCCAAGCGCATTCCCGATCTCGTCAAACCTACCGCTCCGAGGATTGCGCCGAGACAGGCGAACCGCGCGATGCCGCGGCGCAATCTGGATCGCCCGATGGCCGAGGCACGCCCCCAGTTCGACCGTCCGCGCGCCGAGATGTTCCGGCGCGAGCCTCGGGCCTTTGGTGATGACGGCGGGTTTGCCGATCATTTCGGTGGCGGCCGTCATCGCCTTTGAGCCCGGCGCGCCAGTTTGTCCTGAATTTCACGACCTAGAGATGGAGACCCATCATGAAAACGAACCATCAAGCCAGTTGCTACGCCATTCGGCGTTCCGCGCGCGCGACGCTCGCTGTTCTCAGTCTCTTCGGATTGACGTCCGTCGCCTCGGCTGCCGACAAGCCGCCTCTGGCTCCCGACACCGTAGCGCCGTTCAGCGCCGATTCTCGCATCTCGGCGAGTATCGAGCTCGGGCTGCCTGCGCTTGCCGCGGATATCGGTAAGGATATTCCACGACGTCTTGCAAGCATCGATGAGCGGGTCAGCTGTGTGCATCGACGCGTGCTGTTCTTCCGCGTCAACGCCAATTGCGATATCTGGGGGTATGTCGAACGCTCCGGTCCGGTCTCTCTCTACGGCCGCGGCGACCGCGTCTACGGCTTGGTTCCGATTCATGGCGTGCTCGAAGGGCAGGGCGCCAACAGGTTCACTGCGCGCATCCACGGCGAAACGGAGGCCAGCGCGACGATCGAGGCCGAGGCGCATCCGCAGCTTGGCCGCGACTGGTCGCTCGATCTGAACTTCAGCGACGGCTTTCACTGGAGCGAGCCGCCGGTGCTGCGTGTGATGGGCCGCGAGATACCATTGGCGAAATATGCCGAACCTCGCATCCACACCCAGCTTGGTATCGTCAGGTCGCATGCACTTGCGGCCGCGCGACGTCTCGATCTTCACGACAAGGCGGTCGCCGCCTGGCGGCACGCTTTTGAGCCGATCCAGCTCTCCGACAATCCCGCCGTGTGGCTGCAGATCACGCCGCAGAATGCCGCTTTCGCGGGTGTCCGTGCCGATACAAAGGTCTTGCGGGGATCGCTCGAGTTGTCCGGGACGGCTACGACCATCGTAGGCCAGGCTCCGCCGGCTGTCACGGCAGCGCCGCTGCCGCCCCTGGGCCACGACGTCGATGCTCCCGGCACGTTCGACGTCATTCTTCCGGTCAAGATCGGCTACGACACGATCAAGGACAGACTGAAGCAGGCGATCGCGGCGATGCCCGCGCTGCCGGGCATCTCGGTTCGTGACGTCGAAATCTACCCGTCATCCGGCAAACTAGTGATCGGCTTGCGCGTCACAAAGGCATCGGAGACGGATGCTAACGCCGGCAACTGGATCTATCTCACCGGCGGAATCCAGGTCGACGCCGACGGTCATGCCGTCAGTCTGTCCAATCTCTCAGTCATCTCGGGTGACGAAGCACTGGCTCCGCTGGTCGAGCCGATTGCGGCAGAGCTCGGATCGAAAGCAAATGTCGACTATGGGATTGCCTACGAGAATCTGCTGAATGCCGCCAATTCTAGGCTCTCCAGGCCGTTGAAGGATGGCTTCCGTATGGAAGGGCATCTGTCCTCGGCGAAGCTCGAAAAGGTCTATTTGCCTGCAGATGGCATCGTCATCGCGCTGCGAGCCAGCGGGGATCTAAAGATTCTCTACGGCATGTAGCAGGCCGATCATGGTCGATTTCAAGCGCGGTGCCTGGCTCGACCGGATTGATCCGGGTGCGCATAGGCGCGTCAAGGGATTACGCTTGGCGACCGCCTTTGGCCTCGCCGCGATGCTGGCAACCATGCCGGGCATCGCGGAGGGGCGGGGGCCGCTGCTTGGCGTATTCGCGGCCGGCTTTGCGCTATGGGCAAGCGTGTCGGAGTCGCAGGCGACCAGATACGAATCGGCCCGCGATCTCCTGATTCTTTGTCTCGCGGCAGGCATTGGTGCCGCAATCTTTGTTGCTGTACGGCCTGTGCTCGGTCCCGTTTGGGACGAATTGACGTTGGTTACAGGAGCTTTCTGCGTCGGGTATCTCAGGCGCTACGGAGTTCTCGGTGCTGGCGTCGGATCACAGATCTTCATTGGACAGCTCCTGGCTTTCACCTCCGGTGCGGCGCTCCAGGACCTCGGGACAATCGCGTTGGCCACCTCCCTTGCCGGGCTTGCCGCAATCGTGCCTCGGCTGCTGAGCGGACCGGCTGAAAAGCCGGCGCTCTCGCCGCGAGTTGACATTCCAGCCGATGGCGACATTGCCTTCACTGAATCGGTCATGGGTCTGCAAGCCGCGTTCGCCTCGCTCATCATCGTAGTTCTCGGACAAGCTCTAGGACTTACGGAGTCCGCCTGGGCAATTGCGGCGTGCACCTACGTTGTGACAGGCTCGCTTGCCGGCACCATCGATCGCATCCGGCGGCGCGTTGCGGGTACGTTGGTCGGCGTGCCACTGGGACTTGCTTGCCTGCCGATTGCAGCTCACGCGCCATTGATAGTGTGGGTAGCGGCCGCCTTTGCCATGATCATCTATTCGATGGCGCTGCCCGAACACTATGAGGTCGCTTGTGGGGCCTATGCGTTCGCACTCGTTGTCACCATGGGCGCGAGCGGAGAATATCCGGCCGCTGTCCTCGTCGCCAGGGGATGGGAGACGATACTTGGGGGCGCGATCGGCATTGCTGTCGTCCTGCTGTTCGCAAAGTTGCCATTTGCGCGACAGCATCAATGTTAAATTTTTCTGGCTTTGAGACTCACGAATTTCAAAGCGATGGGGGCGTTGGAGAGGGCCACCAATTTTGATTGCCGCTAGATATGTGTGCAGAGTCCTTACCATCATTGCATGTATTCCGGGACGCGCTCATCCCGACATCGGGATTGATGCGCCCAGGGCCAGAAGCGGCTGTGCACATGTTGATAGCCAATCCGCTGAATTTATTGCGGTTCGTCGTCGGCATCGAAGACCACTTGTCGGGTCCTTCCGCTTTCTGCCTGAAACTCTGACCGCTATTGCAGGCAGCCTTCATCTGATAAAGCCCTGGTCGCAATGGGGGTCAGTTCTTGGACTGATAAGGTTTCTAACAAAATGGAGTCAGTTCGCGACTGATAAGGTTTTTGCCGAAAGCTTATCAGTCTGGCGGCGACGAGTTCGAGTCGCGCTCCCGCTACCAAGCCAGCGATTTTGCACTCCAAACTACGATTTTGTGCGCTTTCCTGCGGAAGATAGTAGACAACTCACCGCATTCTGGGACAGAGCTGCCGGAGCATTGGCCGCGATGCCGCTTGAGACGAGTGCAATCAGCACTGTGCGCGTCACGTAGGATTAGCTGATCCTCCGCCTCGGCCTTCCGAGAAGGGCTTGCGCTGGCGATTTCGGCTCATCCCTCTTAGCGTTCCGTTTCAATGCCGACTCTCGAACCGCCGCGCTGGCCCCTTCTTGCAAAAGCCGTTGGGCGGAGATCCAAAGACAAAGAGGATCGCCGCTTGCTGCCTGGGCCAATTGGAGCGCCAGCAGCGATGCGGTTGCTTGGCTCATTGCGGGGGATCGAGCAGCGTTTTGAGCGGAAGAACACTTTTCACTATGGGCGATTTCAGCACGATGTAGCTGAAGTATTTCTCGATCCCGATGTTGCGTTCGAGCAGGTGTTCCATTCCCTCCTGGTAGTGGCTGATGTTGCGGCACACGAAACGCAGCAAATAGTCGTAGCCGCCGCTGACAAGGTGACACTCCATCAGCTCGTCTACCTTGCGCATACTGGCCTCGAATTTCACGAAGTCCTCCTTGCGATGGTCGACCAACGTGATTTCGGTGAAGACGCTTATGCTCTCGGTTAGCTTCGCAAGGTTAATTTGCGAGCCGTAGCCAGTGATGTACCCGGCCGATTCCAGCCGCTTGACGCGTTGCAGACACGGGCTCGCCGAAAGGCCAACTGCCTCAGCCAGATTGGCGTTGGTCATCCTCCCGTCGTTCTGCAACTGGACGAGGATGTTCAAGTCAATCCGATCGAGCTTCGGGACGCCGTTCAAAGAATCGTCTCCATGTTGCCGGTGGGATTTCCTCCGCTGCTACGGTTCGCCAGCGCTAGCCAGGCGGCACGACAAGTCCGTAGAGCAGCCGGGCAGGTCCGCGTCGCGCCGCGGCGTTTTGCTCGACTGGCAGGCGGTCCGGGCCGCACCGGATGGCGGCGCTCGGACGGCAATATTATAAGCGCTACAGCGTCCCTCGCGAGATGGCCGGACACTTAAGTGTCCGGCCTAGCGCCCACAGCCTACGCGACCGCCTTTGCGCTTTCGGCCGACAGCGCCGCGTCGATGATAACGAGAGCCTTGTCCAGGTTCTCGTCCGAGACAACCAGGGGCGCCAGAAAGCGGATCACGTTACGGTGGACACCGCACTTGATCACCAGGAGTCCGCACTGACGGGCTTGATCGATGACGCGTTGCGCGCGGTCCGGGTCGGGCGTCTTGGTCTTGCGGTCCTTGACCAACTCGATGGCCTGCATGAAGCCCAGCCCTCGCACGTCGCCGATGATCGCGTGCCTCCGAGCGAGTTCGCGGAGGCCTGCTTCGAGCCTCTGGCCGAGACGCTCCGCACGATCGAGCAGCTTGTCCTGTTCGAAGGCCTCCAGAACCGCGAGTGCGGCGGCACAGCCGATGGCGTTGCCGCCGTAGGTGCCACCGAGACCGCCGGGGAGGGGAGCGTCCATGATCTCGGCTCGCCCGATGACGCCCGACAAGGGAAATCCACCGGCGAGGCTTTTAGCGACGGTCACCAGATCGGGTTGGATCCCGGAGTGCTCGAAGCCGAAAAGTTTTCCGGTCCGTCCGAAGCCGGTCTGGATCTCGTCAGCGATGAGCACGATGCCGTGGCGCTTGGCGATCTCGCGCAGCGCCTTGAGGAATGGAGCCGGGGCGGGCAGGAAGCCTCCATCTCCCTGCACCGGCTCAATAATGATCGCGGCGACACGATCCGGAGCGATCTCGGTTGCGAACACCTCATCGAGCGCTTCGAGCGCGCGCTCGGTCGTCATGTCGCGATAGGAGTCCGGGAAGGCTGTGTGGAAGATCTCGGAAGCGAACGGTCCGAAGTTCTGCTTATAGGGCTGGCTCATGCCGGTGAGGCTTATGCCGAGCATCGTGCGGCCATGAAAGCCGCCCCTGAACGCGATCACGGCGGAGCGGTTGGTGTAGGCGCGAGCGATCTTGACGGCGTTCTCGACCGCTTCGGCACCCGAAGTAAGGAAGATGCTCTTGTAGGCCTCACCCTTGCCGACCAGGCGGTTCAGCTTCTCGGCGAGATCCAGATACGGCCGGTAGGCCGCGACCTGGAAGGCCATATGGGTGACGCTCTTGAGCTGCTTCTCGACCGCGGCCACGACTCGCGGATGGTTGTGTCCGACGTTGAGCACGCCGATGCCTGCGACGAAGTCGAGATACTCTTTACCTTCCACGTCCCAAACCAACGCGCCTTCCGCGCGCGCGATGGTGATCGGATGGGCGGTGAGGACGCCGCGCGCGATATTGGCGTTACGCAGTGCGGCAAGCTCGACGGCGGTTTGAGCGGCTGACATGGCTGGATCCCTTGCTGGTGTATCGGCCTCGCCACCGGGCGCTGGCCTTGCAGAAATCCTACCCGCGCCGCCCCGATCAAATTGCCGAAGACGAGACACAGACAGCAAGCTCTATCGTCGTCGGAGTTCCAAACCGCAGGGCGTGCTGCCGTGCTGCGCCGAGAGTGAAGGGGTAGTGCCTTCAGCTAGAAGATCGGCTCTCCGACCGCGACCTTGCTGCGGGGGCCAAGCACGATCACATTCCGGTCGGCATTCTTCGCGCCCAGAATGAGCAATTCGGAAGTGAAGCCCGCGATATTCTTCGGGCCGAGATTGCAGATGCAGACGACGAGCGAGCCGACCAGCGCCTCCGGTTCGTAGTTGGTGATCTGAGCGCTCGACCACATGGTTCGTTCGGCTCCGACATCGACGCCTACCTTATAGGAAGGATTGCGCGCCCTGGTAAAGGGTTCGACCTCGACGACCCTGCCAATCCGGATGTCGAGAGGGGCGAAGTCGTCGTAGGTAGTTTGGGCCTTCAGTTGCGTCATATCGCGGACCTCGGTCAGGATGGGCGTGCTTTTCGGCGATCATTAGAACATGTGGCAGCAGCAGGACATTCCGTAAGAACCGGCGGGACGGCAATTTTTGCGTCTTCGGCGGCCTTCATCGGCAGGGCCTGCTGACCAAAAATGCGATGGTGCGGGCCTTACCTTCGGAGGCCTCGACGATGCTAAGCGAACGTCTAAGAGATCCGCGTCTGTTCCGCGAGCAGGCTTTTGTCGCCGGCGCATGGGTCGATGCCGATGGCGGCGCGACCGTCGTCGTCACGGACCCGGCGACCGGTGCCGAGATCGGTACCGTGCCGGCCCTTGGTGCCGAAGAAACCAGACGCGCCATCAAGGTGGCCGAAGAAGTCTGGCCGGCCTGGCGCGCGCTTCCCGGCAGCGAGCGAGGCCGCTTGCTCGAGGAATGGTATCGGCTGATGCTTGAAAACATCGACGACCTCGCGCTCATTATGACGATGGAGCAGGGGAAGCCGCTTGCGGAAGCTGCCGGCGAGATCCGGTACGGGGCAGGTTTCATCAAGTGGTTTTCGGAAGAGCCGCGCCGAGTCTACGGCGACACCATTCCGGCCCCCACCGGGGATCGGCGCATCCTGGTTCTGAGGGAACCGGTGGGCGTTTCCGCGGCGATCACTCCGTGGAATTTTCCGAACGCCATGATTACCCGCAAGGCGGGCCCGGCGCTGGCGGCCGGCTGCCCGATCATCGCGAAGCCGTCGGAATTGACGCCATTTTCGGCCCTGGCGTTGGCCGTCCTCGCCGAACGAGCTGGCATTCCGAAGGGGGTCTTCTCGGTGGTGACGGGCATGCCCCAAGCGGTCGGCGCCGAGCTCACGTCGAGTCCATCCGTCCGCAAGCTCTCGTTCACCGGATCCACCCGCGTCGGACAGCTCCTGATGCAACAGTCGGCAAGCACCATCAAGCGCGTCAGCTTCGAGTTGGGAGGCAACGCTCCCTTCATCGTGTTCGATGACGCAGATGTCGATCTCGCTGTGGCGGGATTGATGGCGAGCAAATTCCGCAACGGCGGCCAGACCTGCGTCTGCGCGAACCGGGTGCTGGTGCAGGACGGAATCTATGAAAGGTTCGCCGACCGCCTTCTGGCGGAGACCTCGAAGCTCGTCGTCGGCAGCGGATTGCGCGAGGGCGTCACGATCGGCCCACTGATCAACCGTGCTGCTGTCGATAAGGTCCGTCGTCACATCGACGACGCCCTTTCGAACGGTGCAGTGCTTATGCTCGGCGGCAAGACTGGATCGAAGGATCAGTTTGTGGACCCGACGGTACTCGCTAACGCCACCGTGAACATGCAACTGGCGAACGAGGAGACCTTCGGACCCGTCGCTCCACTGTTCCGGTTCAAGCACGAAGACGAGGCGATCCAGATCGCAAACGCCACCCCCTACGGCCTTGCGTCATACTTCTATACGTCCAATCTCAACCGTTCCTGGCGGGTGGCGGAAAGATTGGAGTTCGGCATGGTCGGTCTGAACACGGGCTCGGTGTCGCTTGAGGTCGCGCCCTTTGGCGGCATCAAACAGTCGGGCATCGGTCGGGAGGGCTCCAAATTCGGCATCGAGGAATACTTGGAAATCAAGGCCTTCCACATCGGTAGCCTAACCGCTCCGTAATTCGGGCCCAGCCATGATGGCAGCATCTCGCTACGGATCTGACGGCAAAATTGGCTCGCCTCTCCTGGCCCGGTCCTGTTTCGCTTAGGAGATTTGATGTCTAGACGAACGCTCGGCTGCGGAGCTGTGCTGAACGTTCCGGTCACGGATACCCGGCAAGCCTGGAAAGCATCAACCTCCTTCACGAAGCCCGCTGGTTCAATCGGGAGCACGCGCTGATTGTCCGGCCCTTTGCGGCGCTGTGGGCGCTTGCCTGGTCTGCTGAGATTTCGGAAGCGAAAGCGGGCAGTGCCAGATCGACTTCGGGCGGATTGCGTAGGGATGCCTAGCCAGTCAGCAGCCTTTGAACCAGGTCCGGCGTGTTCGTCACGCTGTACTTGCGCAGCAGGCGCGTCTTGTAGATGTCGACTGTTCTCGGACTGATGCCGAGTGAAAGCGCCGCTTCCTTTCCCGTCTTTCCCTCGATCAGCAAAGCTGCAATGTCTCGCTCTCTTGGCGTCAGCGATCCGCGGATCGTGTCGCTCTTCGCCTGTCGACTGGATAGTTCGGTGAATACCCACAACGTGTTTCGGTGCGGGTCTTTGGGCGTGTAGGTGAATCCGCGGACGTGAACCCAGAACAGTTCGCCATCGAGACGGCGCATGACGCGGTCGTCCGAGAACGCGCGATCCTGCGTGAGCATCGCACCGACCCGCAGACCGGCGCTTTCAAAATGGTTATGTGTCGGATAAAGCCGCTCGAATGTTGTTCCGGTGAATTCGCCGGGTTTGCCGCGGAAGATATCGGCAAACGCCTTGTTGCAGGCTCTTATCATCCGCTTATTCGCGATGGCTTGTCCCACCGGCGCGTCCTGGAACGCGCGACGGTAGTCGATCTCTGCAGCAATTGCATTTCTCATGATCTCTCCCCGACCGCGGCGGCTCGGACACTTAAGTGTTCAACACCTATAGCATTAAGTGCCTACGTGTTATTAACCTATGCCAATAGGTGACGGGTGGAAACAGTTAAATAGAAATGCCCGGAAAGTCCGGCGGGTACGGCGCAAAGGCGGGCCGAACCCTTTATCCGTCCGATGGAACGTCACGAGGTGTCCCGATGACGACGACAGGGTCGTTGCTTGAGGTGAGCGATATCAGGGCGAGTTTCGGCGGTGTCCGCGCTCTCGATGGCGCGTCCTTCTCCGTCGAAGCGGGCACCATCACCGGTCTGATCGGCCCCAACGGAGCCGGCAAGACGACCATCTTCAATTGCATCTCCGGTCTCGTCGACGGCTTCTCGGGCGCCGTGCGCTTCGACGGTGCCGATATCGCCCGTGCGCGTCCCGAAGTCGTTTCCCGATCCGGTCTGGTGCGCTCGTTTCAACTCGCGCGCGGGTGCCCGCTCATGACAGTGTTCGAGCATCTCATGCTGTACGGGCCGCGGCAGGTGGGCGAGGGCGTGTTCCGAGCTCTGGCGAGCCCCGGTGCGGTCCGCCGGCAGGAAGAAGAGTTGCGCGAGCGCTCTTATGCGATCGCCGAGCGTCTCCGGCTAGACCATGTGCTCGACAACCTCGTCACCGCCTTGTCCGGAGGCCAAAAGAAGCTGCTGGAAATCGGGCGGGTACTGCTCGCGGAGCCCAAGATGGTCCTGCTCGACGAGCCGATGGCCGGGGTTAATCCAACTCTCGTCGGCGAGATCGCCGAGCAGCTTGCCGCAATCGGAGAGTCGGGCGTCACCATTCTGCTGATTGAGCATGAGATGGAGCTCATCGAGCGGCTCTGCGACGACGTCATCGTCATGGCTGAAGGAAAGTTCTTGACGAGGGGCGCCTTCGACGAAGTGACGGGCGATCGTCGCGTGCAGGAATGCTATCTCGGAGTGCAGCTGCAATGACGACGCTGAGCGCAAGCGCTATTTGCGGCGGCTACGCGACCGCCGATTTCATCGTGAAGGGCGTGGATATCACGATAGCGCCCAAGGATCTTGCCGTCATCATCGGCCCCAACGGCGCCGGAAAGTCGACGTTCCTGAAGCTGCTCGCCGGCCTTCTGCCGAAGCGGACCGGCGACGTCTCGATCGACGGGACCGCTCTTCCCGCCGGCGACGCGCATGCCGCCTGCGAGCGCGGCGTCAGCTTCGTGCCGCAGGAGCGGAACGTGTTCGGAAGCCTTTCGGTCCAGGAAAACCTCGAGATGGGCGGCTACCTGCTGCGCTCAGGATTGAAGAGCCGAATCGAGGAGCAACTGAACCGCTTTCCGATGCTGCGCGGACGGCTTCGCGAAAAGGCGGGCAATCTTTCGGGCGGTCAACGCCAGGTGCTGGCGGTAGCGGTCGCCCTGATGACCAATCCGAGCGTCCTGTTGCTGGACGAGCCCACGGCGGGCCTCTCGCCCGCGGCGGCGAAGGAGATCTTCGTGCTCATCCGCGATCTCGCGGCGAGCGGTCTGGCGATCCTCATGGTCGAGCAGAACGCGCTTCTGGCGCTGGAGTACGGCACGCGCGGCGTCGTTCTCGTCGCCGGCAAGAAAGTCCGCGACGACGCGGCAGCCTCCATGATCGAGGACGACGAGATCAGGCATCTGTTCCTCGGGCGGGCCGCTCCGGCGGCCCCGCACCGACATTGAAACATGACCACTGACGAAGGGTGAGGAGTTGAACATGTCGAATCTGGCCAGACGTACTTTCCTGCAGGCTGGCCTTGGAGTTGGCGGGCTAATGCTGTCATCGAGCCTTTCACGCTCCTGGGCGCAACAAGGCGATCCGATCAAGATCGGCCTGATCATCCCGCTCACCGGAGCGACCAGCCAGTTTGGGGCGACGATGGCTCAGGCTGCAAAGGTCGCCGAAACCGAGATCAACGCCGCCGGCGGCGTTCGCGGGCGTCCGATCCAGATCGTCGTTGAGGACGATCAGAGCAATCCGGAGGCGGCCGTCCGTGCGGCGCACAAGCTGATCGACGTGGACAAGGTCGTAGCAATCGGAGGTTCTTACGCGTCGGCGGTCACGTCGGCCATCGCGCCGCTGTGCTGGGACGGAAAGACCGTGCTGCTCACCTCGTCGGGAGCGGACAGCATCACCAAGCTGCCGCATGACGGGTACATCTTCAGGACTTCGCCCACCGTCACGCTCCAGGGCACCAGCGTCGGAAAATATGCAGTCGAGCTCGGCGCCAAGAAGATGTTTTTCCTCGGTCCGCAAACCCCCTTTGCGCAGTCGTACATCGACATCATCTCGGGGATATTCAAAGCCGCGGGCGGTACCGGCAGCGGGCTTGTCTACGAAGACAAGAAGTCGAGCTACAGATCGGAAGTAGACCAGGCTCTGAAAGAGTCGCCGGATGTCATCGTACTCGGCGGCTACGTCCCCGACACCTCGGTCGTGCTGAAGGACCTGTACCGTGCAGGCTATTCGGGCAAGAAGATCGGCTTCTCCTTCGGCATCAACGACGCCCTAACGAAAGCCGTTCCTGCCGAGGTTTCCGAAGGCGCCTATTCGCTCGTTCCGTCGGCCGCGGAAAACTCGGAAGCCTACAAGCGGCTCATCAGCAAGATGAAGCGGCCTTCGCTCGATAGCTACTCCTGCCAGGTCTACGATCACGTCGTGCTGACGTCGCTGGCGCTTGCTCGCGCGACGTCCGGGCAGGCGAACGGAACGGCGGTCCGCGACAATCTTCGCGCGATCTCCGAGGGGGAGGGCAAGCGGCTCGACGACGCGGCCGAGGCCCTGAAGGCGGTCGTCGTTGGCGGACAGGTGAATTACGACGGACCGAGCGGCCCGCTCGAATTCGCCGACAACGGCGACGTGAAGGGGGTGTTCTTCCGTTATGAGCAGATCGAGGGCGGCAAGCTCGTGGTCCGCAAGGTCGGCTGAAGCAGAGAACGAAAGCGGACGCCATGTTGACCGACCTGCTGCAGTATCTGGTGAACGGACTGATCGTCGGCGCGCTCATAGCGTTGCCGGCGCTCGGTCTGACGTTGATCTTCAGCGTGCTGGGTTTCGTCAATTTCAGCGTAGCTGCGCAACTCACGGCCGGCGGCTACGCCGGCTGGCTGGCGAATACGACTCTTAAACTATCGCTGGTGCCGGTCCTGATCATCGCATTCCTCGTCGCAGGGGCTCTGGGCGTCGTGACGGACCGCATTGCGCTCGCTCCGATACGACGCAAACCGAGCGCGCGGACGCCGTTGATGGTGGCGGTCGTCTCGATCGCCCTGAACATGGCGCTCGAGAACGCCTGTCGCTTCTCCTTCGGTAGCGGCCTGAACAGCTTCGACATGCCGATCGCCCGCGACATGAAAGTCGGCGGCATCCGCATCGGGCTTCAGCAGTTGCACAACCTCGAGATCGCGATCGGGCTTGCCGTTCTTCTCGCGCTGTTCTTCTCGCTCACCAAACTGGGCAAGGCCATGCGCGCCGTGGCCGACAACGTCGATCTCGCGCGGCTCAAGGGTATCGAACCGGTCCGTCTCGCCAATCTCGCCACGTTCATCGGCATGGGACTCGCGGGCGTCGGTGGCGCTCTCCTGGCGATCGACACCAGCGTGGATCCATCGACGGGATCCAGGCTGATACTTTTGATCTTCGCCGGCAGCGTCGTCGGAGGCTTGACGAGCCTGCCGGGAGCTGTCGCCGGTGCCCTTCTGATGGGGGTCATCGGCGAGTTGGGCCTTCTGGTCCTTCCGCCGGCCTACCAGTCCCTGACCGCCTTTGTCGCGATTCTGATCACCTTGCTCGCGAGACCGAGCGGCATCTTCTCCGGCGCCTCGGGGGTAAGAAAATGATTTCCTATCTTGTGTTCGCCGGCACGATCGCCGGGTTCTACGCTCTGCTATCCCTCGGCCTGGTCACGGCATGGGGGCAGGGTGGTCTGGTGAATCTCGGCCTCGTAGGGTTCGTAGGCCTCGGCGCCTATACCTCCGCACTGCTGTCAGGAGCGGGATTTCCTATCTGGATCGACTGGATCGCAGCCGCTGTGGTTTCGGCCGCGGTAGGCGTGGCTCTGTGTTTCGTCGTCCGCAACCTACGCGGCGACTACCTTGCGATCGTGACCCTTGGGTTCGCAGAGATCCTGCGGCTGGCGGAAACCAACGAGAAGTGGTTGACGAAGGGAAGCGACGGGATATCGGGGATCGTGGCGCCGCTCAAGAGCGATCTCGGAGAATCCTTTCCCTTCTTCTATCTCATTATGACCTGGACGCTCGTCGGTATCGTCGCTTTCCTGCTCGGTTGCCTTCTTCGGAGCCCCTTTGGACGAGCGCTGCGCGCAGTACGTGACGACGAGCAGATCGCGGCTGTTGCCGGAAAATCCGTGCTCCGGCTGAAGCTGCAGGCGTTCGGAATCGGTGCGGCACTCTCCGGGCTCGCTGGCGCGCTCTATGCACACTTCACCAGCTACATCGCACCCGACGTCTTCATCGTCCAACTGACGATCTACATCTTTTTGGCGGTCACCGTCGGTGGTCAGACGCGCCTTGCCGGCGCCGTGGTCGGCTCGATAGCTCTGGTTGCGCTGCTGGAGGCGTCACGCTTCATCGCCGCAGCGATCCCGGGGCTCGATGCGGTGCAGATCGCATCGCTCCGCGAGTTCGCGATCGCCCTCACTTTGATCCTCGTCATGCAATTGCGGCCCGAGGGCGCGTTCCGGATGACCAACGAACGTTCTGGTCTGAGCGCCTCGCGCGCCGCTTCGGAATCTTGCTACGGAAAGCGAGCGATAGTCGATGACGCAACCTGACTTGGAGAGCATCGGGGAGGAGTTCGCCAGGATGTTCGCCGCTGCTGGCCTTCCCCGGGTCGAGGCGGCGACGGCGCGGACTCGCGGGCGTGGGCCGTTCAAGCGACTAGTGCTGCGCGGGGCTTCGATCGTCGACGGTACCGGTGCCCCGCCGTGGTGCCCCGCCGATCTGGTAGTCGAGGGCGGCCGGATAACGGTGTTGAAGAAGGTCGGCACGCCAAAGCTGCCGATCAACCCTGACCGCCGTCCGCCTGCTGGCGATTTCGAGATCGATTGCACCGGCAAGTTTCTGACGCCCGGGCTGGTGGACTGTCATGCCCACATCGGCGCGCCGTTCCACGCCGAGAACGGGCCCATGCCGAATGCCGACTACGTCTACAAGCTGTGGCTGGCGCACGGCGTCACAACCGTTCGCGAGACAGGGTGCTTCAACGGATTGCAGTGGACGTTGCAACAGAAGCGGGCGGCTGCGGACCACCGCATCGATGCACCCCGCATTCTGGCCTACGCGCCGTTTCCTGGCACGAACGACTATGTGAAGACCATCCATACCCCGGAAGATGCGCGCAGATGGCTTCAGGCGGTCAAGGAGCGCGGCGCCGACGGGATCAAGTTCTTCGGGGCTCCGCCGGCCATGATGAAAGCCGCTCTGGAGCAGTGTCGAAGCCTTGGACTGCGTACATGCTGCCATCATGCCCAACTGGCGGTAGGCCGAATGAACTCGCTACGGACCGCCCAATGGGGGCTGACGAGTACCGAACACTCCTACGGGATTCCGGAGGCGCTGCTAGACGGGCAGACACTTCAGGCGTTTCCGCCGGAGTACGACTACAACGACGAATATCTGCGGTTCTCGACGGCGGGCCAAACATTTCTCCAGGCGGCCAAACCGGAGTCGCAGAAGTGGAACGAGGTGCTCCAGGCGTTCCTCGCGGCCGGACACACCTTCGTCCCCACGTTCAACGTCTACGATGGCAATCGCGATCTGATGCGCACCCGCCGCGCGGATTGGCACGATCGCTTCACCGACCCGACTCTCTGGGCCTACTTTCAGCCGCAGCGGGGAGGGCATGGCGCCTATTGGTACCGCTGGTCCACGACGAATGAGGTGGAATGGCGTGAAACGTTCCGGCTCTGGATGCGGTTCGTCAACGACTACAAGAATCTCGGCGGGCGCGTCTGCGTCGGCTCCGATTCCGGCTTCATGTTCCAGACATACGGGTTCGGCCTCGTCCGCGAACTTGAGCTCCTGCAGGAGGCGGGCTTTACGCCTCTGGAAGTGCTTCGGGCCGCCACAACGTGGGGGGCCGAGCTTCTCGGCATCGAAGAAGACGTCGGAACTTTGGAGGTCGGAAAGCTGGCCGACATCCTTGTCCACGACGAAAATCCGCTCAACGACTTCAAGCTTCTCTACGGTACCGGGGCGATGCGCCTCGACGACCCGACCGCCTCGGTGATTTGGGCTCGCAGCATCTCGACCGTCATCAAGGAAGGCTCGGTGTTCGATCCGGCCGAATTGCTCGACGATGTCGAGGAAATGGTGTCGGCGCGACGGAGGGCGGCTTGACGGGGATCGTCGGAACTCGGGAAGTAGTCCCGGAATTTGTCTTGCTGACCGGCAGCCTCGGTAGCGGCAAGACAACATTACTGTGCGACTATCTTTCGCTGCCCGAGTCGGCCGACACCGGTGTGATCGTAAACGAGGCCGGCGAGATCAATATCGACGGCGCCATCGTGTCGTCCGCGCGCCGCGATTTGCCGATGACACTGTTGGGCAACGGCTGCGTCTGCTGCTCGCTCGGCGACGATCTGCATTCCGCGATCGACGAATTGCTGGCCGTGCGCCGCCAGTCCGGTGCCGGCGGCTTCCGCAGGATCGTCCTGGAAACGAGCGGGCTCGCGATGCCGGGCCCTATCCTGCGTTCGCTGATGCGCTACGACCGGGCCGAATACCGACTACGCATCGTCTCCACATTGGACGCTTTGGCTCCGATGGCTGACGAGGTGACGTTTCCGATCAGATCCGCGCAATTGACGGCCGCCAGATCCATCGTCTTCACGAAACTGGATCGGGCGGGGACCGACCAGGTCACGGCTGCCGGATGCGTCGCGAAGCAGTTCAATCCGGCCGCCTGCCGGATCGTCGTGGCGGACAGAACGGCGCGCGCGCGCGCCGTCTTCGATCCGATGTATACCGAAACCGCGATGCCGATAAGTCAATTCGAGGCGATCGCGGCCACTGATCATTCGCGGCTGGGAGTCTTCTTTGCCGAGTGGCCAACCGACGTTGCGTGGGGCGATCTGACCGATTGGCTCGAGGACCTCGCGGGTCTCTGCGGCGATCGATTGCTCCGCGCCAAAGGTCTCGTCGCGGTCGCCGGCACGCCAAAATGCCTCTTGATCGACGGCGTAGGCGCCACCTTCGCTGAACCTCGTTGGATGGAGTTGGATCACTCCACCAGGCGAGGCATCGTGATCATCGCGCGGGACATCGACTTGGCCGAGCTGACCGCCCTTTCGGCCGACTATCCGGAAGACATCAAGCCCGTCGTAAAGCGCTCGAAGAGGCAAGCCGCCTGAGCAAGACGAAACTCAGCAGGTGATGGAACGTGCCGCTCGACGTCGCAACGGGATCAATAGGCCGGCTCCGCATTGACCGGGCGAACCACGGCGCCAGCGTTCATGATGTCTGCCGGATCGAAGGCGGTTTTGATACGCCGCATTACTGCGACGCGGCCCGCGTCTCCGTACTTCTCCAGAAGATGCCGCTTGAAGCGACCGACGCCATGCTCCGCGCTGAACGTACCCCCGAGAGCCGCCGCCGCGTCGTACAGACGGAGAGACAGGCTCGCTTCAATAAGCTGCGTGAACGCGCAGGACAACGGCACGGATATGTCGTGCTTGACCGAACCGCCCCACCGCTTTTCGCCTTCCGGGATCGTCTCGCGCAGCTCCCACATGGACGCACGTTGAGCCCCGCTCTGGGCGAGGAAGGCGTCCTCGACCCATTCGTACTCTACGGTTTCCGCAAGGATGGTTTCCATGAGGCTATCAAGGTCGAGATGCCGGGAGGAGGAGGCGAATTCGAGGAGGATCGCGCCGCCGGAGCCGGGGCCGACGGAGGGCGGGCTCGCCATCGCGGCGGTCGCGAGCGCAATCGATCGCGCAGTCATGAATTCGAACGTGGTCAGCAGTTCGCCGGATTCGCGACGCACCAGCGCGAGCAGTTCGGCGAGCGGCGCGGCCTTCGCGAGTTTCAGCCAGGCTGTCGCACGTCGCACTGGCAAAGGAGCAAGGCGCAGCACCGCACCGGTGACGATGCCGAGCGTTCCCTCGCTTCCCACGAAGCATTGTTTGACGTCATAGCCGGTGTTGTTCTTCCGAAGCTTGCGCATGTCGGAGACGATGGTCCCGTCCGGCAGAACGGCCTCGATGCCGAGCAGCAGATCGCGTGTCATGCCATACCGGACGACGGACAACCCGCCCGCGTTGGTGCCAATGTTGCCGCCGATCCGGCAACTTCCCTCGGCGCCGAGGCTAAGCGGCAGCAGCAGACCGGCACTCGCGGCGGCTTCCTGTACCCTCTTCAGGATGGCACCTGCGTCGACGGAGATACTCATGGACAGCGGATCGACCTCTCGGATCGCGTCCATGCGTTCCAGACTTACGACAACCTGGCGTCCCGAAGCATCCGGCGTCGCGCCGCCGCAATAGCTCGTGTTGCCTCCTTGGGGGACGAGCCCGATTCCGAGCCGTGCCGCCAGTGTCACGACGTCGGAGACCTGCTTCGTCGTTACCGGCTTCAGGACGGCGAGCGTCGATCCGGTGAAGAGCTGGCGCTGATCCGTGGTGTACGTCGCAAGCCGCTGTGGGTCGTCGACGACGCCGACGGCGCCCAAGAGATCGCGAAAGGCCTGAACGTGGTCCGACGGCGACATGATCCTGCTCCGGGCTGTTGGGGGACCATTGTCGCGCGTCGACACGACATTGCTTGCTGTTCGGCCCGGGCTTCGAAAAAGCCAATGCCGAAATATCGGTACGTTCGGCAGTTTGCACCGTCGTTGCCTTGTATTCATCTTCTCCAACGCGGAGCTGCTGCTGCTCCCGAGGAGATCATTGATGATCCATCAAGCGATCTATCGCGGGCCGATAACCTCTGCAGCAGATTGTGCTGATAGAAGGTGCAAAAGCGATCGTCTCTGCGGAGAGGACAGCGGAATCGCCGGCGACCTTGCCATTCAACGTCCATAGGCTGATCCAGCAAACGAGGAGAAATCGCTATGTTGCTCACGGATTTCGATGCTCTCACATTCGACTGCTACGGCACCCTTATCGATTGGGAAACCGGAATGGTCGAGGCCCTGAAAAGCCTCTCCGATCGGGCCAAACGGCCGCTCACCCGCGACCAGATTCTTGAGGCGCATGCGCGTCACGAATCCAGCCAACAACGCTACACGCCAGCGAAACGATATCGGGATCTGCTTCCGATCGTCTACAAGCGTCTGGCCGAAGAGTGGGGTGTCCTCGTCACTCACGAAGACTGTGTCGAGTACGGTCGTTCCGTCGGAAACTGGCCCGCGTTCGAGGACTCTCCGGGCGCACTCCAGTATCTCAAGAAGTATTTCAAGCTCGTGATCCTTTCCAACGTCGACAACGAGAGCTTCCAGGCGAGCAATCGACGATTGCAGGTGGAGTTCGACGCGATCTACACAGCGGAAGACATCGGGTCGTACAAGCCTTCAGCTCGCAATTTCGACTACATGATCGAGAAGATGGAAGAGATTGGGATCGGCAAGGAGAAGATCCTGCACACCGCCGAAAGCATGTTCCACGACCACAAGCCCGCAAACGGTCGCGGGTTAAAGTCGTGCTGGATCTACCGGCGACACGAGCAACAAGGTTTTGGGGCCACCATGAATCCGGGCCAGATGCCACACGTCGATTTCAAATTCGACAGTATGCTGGACCTCGTAAAGGCACATCAGGAACAACTGCGGGTTAAATGATCCGCCGCTTTGTGTTCCGTCGGCACCTCGCAGCGGATTCAACTCGGATCCGCGACCCTGTGGTGCAGATCACCCGAGCCCAAAATTCCGCAGCACAGCGGCCTTTGAGTGGCACTACGATGCGAGTTGAGCGGCGAAGGAGTTCAATAATTCGTCCAACAGGAAAATTAGCACACACGAATAAGTGGTCGATATTGCTTTCACAAACAGAATGAAAAATTTCGGTCGGAGCGCTTCACCCGCTCCATCGAGCAGCTTATCCGTTCTACTGACTATCTAAGGTGCCCCAGTCGAGCTGTGTCTGCTTGGGCGTACGCGCTTGGGAGCGCTATCGCGCAGCCTCATCACCCAGTGGTTTACCCGTAATGGAGCCAGCTCGCGAACTGATAAGATTTGGTCCCAAATGGAGTCAGTTGGCCGACTGATAAGGTAATTACACAAAGCTTATCAGTCTCGCGTGCGGAATGGCGCCTCCGACCGTTGGCAACCAGGGATTACGAAAAAGGCGGTTGTCGGAGGCGAGTGCGACCCTCGCTGCACACACCTAGATTCGGCGACGGACTTGGGAAGGGCTGACTATCGCCCGGCACGGCAGCTATCTTGGCATAAGCGGGCATTGACGAGTGCAGGTGCTGATGTTTGCTAATGACCCGAAGCAGACGTTCACCACGATGTCAGCCGGGATGCTATAGGAGGGCTTCGAGCAGAGTGTGCGGCGAGAGGCGGCTTGCATGACCGATGAGAATAGACTGAGGCCCTTCTGGCGCCCTGTATTGGGCGCGATTGCTCTGCTGTGTGTCGCCTTTGTGGTCTTTAAAGCGGCCCGTGCGCCATCCAGTCAGGAAGCCATGCTTGGATCGCTCAAGGAACTTGGTCTGCCAGAGCTTACAACCGCATTCGTGCTTCATCCCGATACCTGCTCGATTGAGAGGTCTTTCTGGAAATGGCATGTAAGCTGCGAAGGCGTGCCGATTTCCTTCTACCAGGACCGGATGCTCTGCAATGCCGGCCCTCCAAGAACTTGCACCACGGTGCCGTCCGAAGAGCGGGTTTGCGTATCGTACTATTGGGATATCGATCTTAATGGAGTGCCGTCAAACCCACGCGGTGACCACGGCCGCTATGCCTCAGTCGGCGACGGTTGCAACCCCAAGGGCTCGCGCGTGGCTGAGCGCGAGGCGATGGCAAAGCTCGGGATTACGCCTCATCGCGTCGAATGAAGTCTGCTGAACGCAAGCCGATTGGAGATGGCTCGACCGCAATAGACAGGCTATCGCAGACGTCGGCTGTTGGCCCAAAGCAGACATCTTCGAGCTGGCGAGCCGCGGTCGACTGGTGGCCCTTTTCGGAAGTGGCGGCCCTGGTGCCTGATGTCCGCTGTTGGGCGAGTACGGACAGATCACATGCGCGCAGCGCGTGGGTAGCAAATCTTCACCAATGCAGTCCTCAAGGTCACTAGAGCATCCGACGACAGAGTTGAATCAAAAGTGATTTAGAGATGGCTTCCGGCACGCCGATCGTTGTGAGTCCATGAGGTCTCTGATTCGGAGGCTGGCGATGGGAACGACTGCGCATTCGGACGATCTTAGATCGCGTGTTGTCGAGGAGATTTTGGCGGGAGTTTCGCGGCGACAAGCCGCGGAACGGTTCAAGGTGAGCGCGGCGTCGGCCGTCCGCTGGGTTCAGCTACACAGCCAAACCGGCAGCGTTCATCCTCGGGCGCGCGGCGGCAAGAGCCGCTCCCCGTTAGAGCCGCATGCGGTCTGGCTACTGGACTTGACCGCGGCTGAGCCGGACCTGACGCTGGAAGCGATCGTGCAACGTTTGCTGGCCGGTGTTGGTCTGAAGACTTCAGAGGCGGCGGTTCGCCGCTTCTTCAAGCGGCATGCAATCACCTTCAAAAAAAACGCTGCACGCGGCGGAGCAGGATCGGCCCGACGTATCGCAGGCTCGCGAACGCTGGCAGCTCGGCCAGGCAAGCCTTGACCCCACCAAACTGGTGTTCGTCGACGAGACCGGCGCCAACACCAAGATGGTCCGCGCCTATGGGCGATGTTCGAGGGGCAAGCGGCTCGTCTGCAAGACCCCGTGGGGCCATTGGAAGACCACAACATTCACATGCGGCCTACGCTGTGACGGCCTGGTCGCACCCTGGGTCCTGGAAGGTCCTATGACGGGCGATGCGTTCCGTGTCTACATCGAGAAGGTGCTCGTTCCGACCCTTTCGCAAGGTGATACAGTCATCATCGACAACCTCGCCAGCCACAAAGTTGCCGGTGTGCGTGAAGCGATCGAGGCCGCCGGCGCAAAGCTTCTGTATCTGCCGCCCTATTCCCCAGACCTAAACCCCATCGAACTGGCCTTCGCCAAGTTCAAAAATGGACTACGAAAGGCAGCAGAACGAACCGTCGATGATCTCTGGCGAAGAATCGCCGTCCTCATCGACGACTTCTCGCCTCAGGAATGCCAAAACTACTTCCGCCATGACGGATACGCTTCAGCTTAGCTGACGGATGCTCTAGCCGATCCGAATTCGCGCGCCAGCCCCGCGCGGCCGTGCCCTGTAATCGGCCTCAGACAAAGGATGGGATGCGATGCCGATCTAGTCACGGAGCCTTCCGGCCCCTGCTGGACATCTGGGCGCTCAAGTCATCGATTCTCGAAAGGAATAGTTTCAGGATCGGCGATCTATTCGCCTTGTTGTAGCCGACAACCAAGTCGATCGTTGGGGCATCTCCTCGGATCGGACGGCTGGTTACGGACCAAGGAAGAAGAATATTTGAATAGGCAGGCAGAAGCGCTACGGCACCGGTCGACGCGATCATGGATATCGCATGGGTAATGTTGTCCACTTCGCGAGCCGGAACGATAGCCAGTCCGGACCGCTTCAAGTAGTCCTCGATCACAGCGCGCGAGGTCGGGGCCGTCTTCGATGGTATGATGAATGTTTCGCCCACGATCTCTCGCAGATCGATGGCGTCATGCCCGGCAAGGCGGTGGTCGCTGGGGAACACGACGACGAATGGCTCCGTAATCACACCCCTGTAAATCAGATCGTCCGCCCGCTCTTCCGGCCGCATGAACGCGGCGTCAAGCCTGCCCCGTATCAAGGCGTCCGCGAGGTCCGGGGAATTCTGGCTAAAGACTGTGACCTCTATATTGGACAGTTCATCGTGAAGGATGCGCATCGCTTCAGGCAACCATTCTATTTCCTTCCCCGTGAGACACCCTAGAGCGAAGGACGGCTTGGCGGGTTGAGCCGCCCGCCGCGCTGCTTCCTTGGCTGCCTCTGCCTGGGTGAGCGCCAGCCGTGCATGGTCGAGAAAGGCCTTGCCAGCGGCGGTCAATTCGATGCCGTGCACGCTACGGCTCATCAACTCGACGCCAACCTCGTATTCGAGATCGCGGATTTGGCGGCTGAGGGAAGGCTGCGCCGTGTGCAGCCTTTTCTCAGCCGCGACCGTCAGGCTGCCTTCCTCGGCGACCGCGATGAAATAGCGAAGGTGCCGTAGCTCCATAACGCTCCCTCCATATCTCCAAGGCATGCCCGCCAACTTACAAAGTCTTTTTCGGGGGTGCCAGCGGAGCCTACATGGCTTTCAGGGAAAGCACCTGAGACTGTTCTCGGTCTTAAAAGCCGCGGCCATAAGTTTCCGGTTCCATGCTCTCCCGGTAGGGCAGTAAATTGCGAGGATCACAAATGAGTAACTCAGTCGTATTGATCACGGGTGCCTTGACCGGCATTGGTCGCGCCGCTGCCGTCGCCTTCGCCAAGAAGGGCGCGAAGGTGGTCGTTGCCGGCCGGCGCGATGAGGCCGGCCAGGCGCTCGTCAAGGAGCTGCGCTCGTTCGGTTCCGAGGCCGAGTTCATCAACACCGACGTCCGCAAGGAGGATGACGTCCGCGCTATGGTCGACAAGACCGTCGCACGGTTTGGCCGTCTCGATGTCGCGGTGAACAATGCCGCCACCGAAGGTGCGGTCGGCCCGATCACAGACCAGACCGCGGAAAGCTTTGCCGCGACCTTCGAGACCAACGTTCTCGGCGTGGTCCTGAGCATGAAGCACGAAGTGCGCGCCATGCAGGCCCAGGGCAGCGGCAGCATCATCAATATCTCCTCGACCTATGGGCATAGGGGCGCGCCCTATGCCTCGATCTACGTCGGCGCCAAGCATGCCGTCGAAGGCATTACCAAGTCGGTGGCGCTCGAACTCGCCAAATCGGGGATTCGCGTGAACGCTGTCGGGCCTGGCCCCACGGACACCGGCATGCTGACCCGCTTTACTGGCACGGCGGAGAACAAGGCGGCCCTGGTGACCCAGGTTCCGCTCGGTCGGCTCGTCCTCTCCGAGGAGGTCGCCGACGGCATCGTGTTCCTCGGTTCGGACGAAGGCAGGTTCATCACCGGCCACGTCCTCAACGTCGACGGCGGACACAGCGCCAACTGACCATGTCCGGGCGCGAGGTTTGCTCCGCGCCCGAAAGCCACGGCTTCGAATGCGTTTTAGGTCAACAACAAGATTCAGAGGACGACCGCTATGGGCGCTCCTGTTATCCTCATTACCGGCGCTCTGACCGGCATCGGTCGTGCCACCGCATTTGCCTTTGCCAAGGAAGGCGCAACGGTCGTTGCGTCCGGCCGCCGCGAGGCCGAAGGCAAGGCACTCGAAGCCGAGCTTCGTAGCCTCGGCGCTGAAGCCGCTTTCATTCTGGCGGACGTGCGCCACGAAGACGACGTGCGCAACCTTGTCGAACAGACTGTCGCGCGCTTCGGCTGCCTGGATGTCGCGGTCAACAATGCCGGTACCGAAGGAAAACCTGGCCCGCTGGCCGAGCAGACGTCCGAGAGCTATGCAGGGATGTTCGACACCAATGTGCTTGGCACGCTCCTGAGCTTGAAGCACGAACTGCGGGTCATGCAGCCGCAAGGCTCAGGCAGCATCATCAATATTTCTTCGACCATGGGCGAGCGCGGTGCGGCGAATTTAGCGCTCTACACCGCAAGCAAGCACGCGGTGGAAGGTCTCACGAAATCCGCCGCTCTCGAAGCCGCTCCTTCGGGCGTCCGCGTCAATGCAGTCGCCCCTGGTCCGACCGAGACCGCGATGCTCGATCGTCTGACCGGGACCCCCGACAAAAAAGCGGCGTTCTATGCTGCCATACCGCTTAAGCGCGGTGCGAAGCCGGAAGAGATAGCCGACGCGATCGTGTTCCTCGCTTCAGACAAAGCGTCCTTCGTCACCGGCCAGATTATCAGGATCAACGGCGGCAAAACCGCCATGTGATCGCTCGCGGCAAGCTGATGCTGCCGGGATTTTCATCTTCATATCTTCGGAGCCCGATCATGACCACCGACAACCACCAGGGATACGCAAGAGAGTCGATTCATTGCGACCTACACCGGATCAACGCGCAGTGCATATGCAGTGCATATCAAGTGAGGAGTGAACCCAATGGCTAACGTTGTGAAGAAACACAGCATCTCTTCTGGGCTGGCACAGAAAATGGTGGATGCAGCTGTGGCAAAAGCCAGCGAACTTGGCGTTAGCGAGAACGTGGCGATCCTCGATGACGGCGGCAATCTCAAGGCCTTTAGCCGGATGGATGGGGCCTCGATGCCTACCATCGAGATTGCGCAGAAGAAGGCGTACACCGCTCTATTCGGCGTCTCCACTCAGGACTTTTTCAACTTTATCCAGGGCGACCCGTCGCTTTTGGCCGGCATCCCCACGCTTGCGCGTGTAGCGGCGTGGGGTGGCGGGTTTCCCATCAAGGTGAACGGCGAGGTTGTCGGGGCGATCGGGGTGAGCGGAGCGCCCATGGTGCAGAACGACATCGATTGCGCGAGAGCGGCCCTAGCGCTCCTACCGGATGCGGTACCCACTGAGTGAAAAGGCCCGACCAGATGGTTCATACCCACCAGACCGCGCCGACGCAGTTCGTCGAAGCGAACGGAATCCGCTTAGCTTATCGCCGATACGGCAAGGCCGGCGGCGTGCCACTCGTCTTCAACCAGCACTTCACCGGGACGATGGACCATTGGGATCCAGCCGTGACCGACGGTTTCGCCAAGGACCGCGAAGTCGTTCTGTTCAATAATGCCGGCGTCTCCAGCAGTTCAGGGCAAGTGCCAACTTCGATCGAGGGTATGGCCGCCAACGCCATTGCCTTTATCGGAGCGCTGGGTCTTTCAAAGGTCGACGTGTTGGGTTTCTCCATCGGTGGCTTCGTCGCTCAGGAGATCGCCGGCCAAGCGCCTGGCCTCGTTCGCAAGTTGATCCTTGTCGGGACCGGACCACGCGGTGGCGAGGGTATGGCCAATCTGACGCCCGAGGCGCAGCAAATTTTCGGCGCAAGCTACGAGGACCCTGACCACCTCTGGCTCGCCGTCCATTTCACCAGGTCGCAAGCAAGCCAGGCGGCTGGCCGCGGTTTCCTCAAGCGGTTCCGCCTGCGCAAAGAAAACCGAGACCCCGAGGTCAATGAAAAGGTGGCAACCGCACAACTCGAAGCATTAGGCAAATGGGGCATTCGGTTCAAAGGGTCGTACGACTACCTGAAGTCAATCCGGCAGCCGACGCTGGTGGTGAACGGCGGCAATGACGTGATCATCTACTCCGTGAACTCGTTCATCCTGCAGCAGCACCTGCCGAACGCCGAGCTCATTCTCTATCCCGACGCAAATCACGGCTCGCAGTACCAGTATCCCGAACTCTTCGTCCGTCATGTCTCGATGTTCCTGTCGGAGCACGAGCATCGGTGCGAGTGAATTCCAAAGCGGTCACCTAATCGGCAGCAACAACCAGGACGATGATCATGGCTACTCTGACCGGCAAAACCGCGCTCGTTACCGGCGGTTCGCGCGGCATAGGACGCGCCAGCGCAATCGCGCTTGCCGCCGCCGGCGCCCAGGTTCTCGTGCATTACGGCCGCGGCGCGAAGGAAGCCGACGAGGTTGTCGCGCAGATCGCCGAAGCCGGCGGCCGAGCGGATGCCATAGCGACGGACCTTGCCGCCGCGGACGGCGCCGGCAAGCTTGCGAGGCAGGTCCGCAGTATTGTCGGAGATCGCCTCGACATCCTTGTTGCCAATGCAGGGGTCTTGAAAGCGGCCACCATCGAGGAAACGACGGTCGAGGATTTCGACAGGCTGTTCGCAGTCAACGTCCGCGCACCGTTCTTTCTTGTGCAGCAGCTGCTTCCGATTATGTGCAAGGGAAGCAGCATCGTTTTCCTCTCATCGCTCGCGGCGCGCGCCGTTGTTGGAACGGAACCCGCGTATGCGGCAACCAAGGGTGCCGTCGACACCCTGGTGAAGCATTTCGCCTCGATGCTTGGCGCGCGCGGTATCCGCGTCAATGCCGTCGCGCCCGGTGTCGTCGAGACGGACATGTTGAACTTCACCAGGATAGACGCGGGCCGCGACTTCGCGCTGGGCATTCAGGCAATGAAGCGCCTCGCGCAGCCCGACGACATCGGCGGGGTTATCGCCTTCCTGGCATCCGAAGATGCCCGATGGATCACCGGCGATATCATCCGCGTCGATGGCGGCTCGAAGCTCTGAAGTTGGAATGCCGGGAGCGCCGGGAGTAAAGCGATGATCAAGGGTCCTCCTCTGTCTCTAGCCGCTTGCGGGCCTCACCAACGCGGCTGCTGTACCCAGCGAAACTCCGCACCGTGCGAGCTTGGGCAACGCACAAGCTTCTGGGTTGCGGCCGGCGTGGTCGCGCACACCTTGTGGACCAGCGCTGCGCCGGCGATGACCTATCCCCTGTTTGCCGAGGAGTGGCATCTCACCCACACGGTTACGACCGGAGTCTTCGCCATCTATCCTATTGTCGTAGCCGCCGTTCTGGTCGGCTTCGGTGATGTGTCCGATTATGTCGGCCGTCGCGCCGCAATCCTGTGGGGTGTCGGCGCTTCGCTCTTTGGCACTCTGCTCTTGGCGCTGGCGCCCGATGTGCTCTGGCTGTTTGCGGGGCGCGCCTTCATGGGCATCGGCGTCGGCCTCACGGCAGGCCCCTCGACCGCCGCAATGGTGGAGTTCAGCGGCCAAGGAGCGGCGAAGCGCGCCGCCACGATCACAACCATCGCTCAAGCCGTCGGTTTTGCCGCGGCCCTGCTGCTCGGCGGTGCTCTCATTCAATATGCTCCGCTGCCCACGCGGCTGAACTTTTGGGTGCTGTCCGCAGTCCTGGCTGCGCTGTTTGCCGCGGCATGGTTCCTGCCGCGCCATACCGGCACCGAAGCCCAGGGCCGCTGGCGTCCCAAAACCCCCTTCATACCGAACCATTTGCGCAACGCTTTCGCGGTCGCGGCGGCGGCGGTAACTACTGCCTACACGCACGGCGTACTGATCCTATCGCTCGGAAGTCAGGTTGCCCGCGATCTCGTTGGATCGCCCAACGCGCTCGTGAACGGCGCGGCTCTTTCCCTATTCGCAATCGCCTCGGCCGTGGTCGGGATTGGCGCGAGGAGGCTGCAACCTCGGGCCGCGATGACCGGTGGCGTCGCCGCATCCGCACTAGGCATGGTGCTGCTGGCGGCGGCGGTCGCTCATCATCATTTGCCAGTTTTCCTCGCCGCTACGGCGATCTCCGGCGCCGGATATAGTCTGCTGTTTTTCGGCGGCCTGCAGACGATCAACAGCGCCGCGCCGGTCGAGCACCGCGGCGGCGTGCTCTCGGCAATCTATTTGCTGGCTTATGTGTCGTTGGGTGCCGTCTCGCTGCTTCTCGGTGCGGTGGCGACCGCGCACGGGCTCGGTTTCGCCGTCAACCTCGGCGCGGGCGTGATCTCCCTGTTCAGCGTGATCACGGTCGCTTTGGTCGCGATGACCGCGCCGGATCGATCCAGATTGCTATTCCGTCGAAAAGCGAAGGACAACACATGATCAGGACCACACCGGAGCAAAACAAGGCACTCGTGCTCGAAGCATTCGACACGCTGTTCAACAAACGTGACTACGACGCAGCATCCCGCTTCTGGTCCGACAAATACACGCAGCACAGCGCCCACATCGAACCGGGCCGCGAAGGTCTCTTCAACCTCATCAAGGCCTCTCCCGCGTCCCTCAAATATGAGCCGGGCCTGATCTTGGCCGAAGGCGATTTTGTCATCGTCCACGGGCGATTCTCTGGCATTGGACTACCAAGAAACTGGATTGCCGCCGACATCGTGCGCATTGCCGACGGGGTGTTGGCCGAACACTGGGACGTTCTCCAGGATGAGGCGGCTCGCGCGGAGTCGAAGAGCGGTCTGCCAATGTTCGGTGACAGCTTCACCGGTTGATCTTCGTGCGTCACCGAGGGTCAGCGAGGAATAGATATCTTTGAAGGGTTGTTGACTTCCGCTGTTGGCCCATCGCTTCCGTTGACGCGGCACAGCCACATGTCGGCTCATAGGGGCAGACCGGAAGTTCGTAACCGAGCGCCAAACCGACGCTATTGACCCCTGAGCTGACCATCGATCTATCGCGCCTAGTGCGCGACCTCGGAGGCAAGCCGCTTCCCGACATCAGTAGTCACATGGTGACACGGTAACGAAGTCTAGCCCTACCTGGTCCGAGCCTTATTTGTGTTATGAGTTTCCTCGTTTGTATGCTTGAGCATCGCTTTGAGTTCTTCTTCGAGCGATCGCGGCGAAATTCCGAGTAAACCAAATCCCGGTCGGCTGCCCGAGACCATTGTGTCGATCTGCATAAGCTCAACCTGATTGCGCGTGAGCGGCGGGTGCGGCAGGATCTCAGCGAGGCCGGCGGCGGCATTCCAGAAAGCAAAGGGTACTCGCACCAGCATTGGCCGCAATCCGGCGGTGCGCGCAATGGTCCGCAACAGCTCCCCGTATGAGTAAACGCGCGGGCCGGCCAGTTCGTAGATAGGAAACGGTCTTTGTGTTTGCCGCAGGACCTGTGCGATCGCCGCGGCGACGTCGTCCACGTACACCGGCTGAAGCCTCGTCCTGCCGTCGCCGAATAGCGGATAAGCCGGCAGGGTCCGAAGCAGCCCAAGAATTGTCGTGAGAAAGGCGTCGTCCGGCGCGAACATTACAGCCGGGCGGATAACGACTGCGCCAGGGAATGCCGCTTGCACAGCCACCTCGCCCTCGCCGCGATTGCGAATATAGGGCGAAGGCGATGTGGGGTCAGCGCCTATTCCCGATAGGTGTACAAACCGTTTGATCTCGGCCCGCCGTGCCACTCTAGCGATCCTGGCGGCCGCTTCGACGTGCACCGAATGAAATGTGTCGCCTCCATGCTCGGCGTAAAGGCTGATCGCGTTGACGACGCCGTCGGCACCCATAACGGCGGCCTCTACAGAGCGCTCGTCATGTGCATCAGCGATGACCTGTTCCGCGTTGTCGCCCTCGGCCCGCGCAGGATGCCGTGAGGCTGTACGCACCGTAACGGTGGAGACGCTCAAATGGCGCACAACGCGACGACCAACAAAGCCGGTCCCCCCAAACACGGTCACGCGGTTCATTCCCCGGTCCATCCCGCGATCCTGTGCGACGTTCTGTATTGACCCGCCGAGCGCCGCGGGCACTGCCTCAGCGGCCTCCGCCGGCGAACTGCCTTTGTCGAGATGATGTGAGATCACATCAATCAAAATTTGCGCTGCAGGGCCGACCGTTTGCCATTCTTTCCTAGCTTGATCGATCAGCGGCTGCGCCTCATCATAGAGCGTTCCCGCCTGTTCGATGATCGGATGTGCCTTACTGAGAAGATCGATCAGCGCCTTGGTCGCTGGCAATGACCGCTCAATTTGTTCAAGCTGCGCGTCGCTGAGACCGGAAACGTGACCAATGACTTCAATGAGCAAGTGTTTCAGCATAGCGCAACCTTGCTGGTAGCGACGTACTAACTCAGGGCAACCAAGCGAAAGTGGGCACGGGCTCGGGGGCGTCAGTTGTTGTCTCAGCTGACAGGGCCCGGCTGCCGAGCCCTCAGAGCTCGGAACAATCGCGCGCAATGGTGGCTGATATTTGATCCACATCGATTATGTCCAGCATCTGGACCCAAATTTCCGTTAGCTGCCTTGGACTGAGTGACTTGCTCGTTGAGCCGGACCTCTGTTAGAGGCTTTCGATATTGTAGATCGGTAGGGCGCCGCGAGGAGCATCTGGAAAGCCCCCTAGCCGCGTAGTATCTGGCAGCGGCACACTGTCGCCCCGTCCTGACATCACGGTTCTCTGTTCGCTGGTCCACACGCGCCAAGTCCATCGTCGGCCTCGCCGTTGCACGGTGATATCAGAGATTTCGAATTGGTCAGGCATTGCGCTGCACAAAATTGCGGACAGGTCGAGAATAGCCGAACCAGCCGACCAATCCACCACGGGCGGACATACCCCTCTACGCCGCCGCGTAGGACTTTTCGTAGTCCGGCGGTGTTACGAATTAATTTTGGCCGGAGCAAAACTGTTTGAAGGTTAAAGGACCCCGGTATAGCATCAGAAAATCCGGCTTTGATGAAAGCTTTGGAAGTGCCGCCTCATTGGCGGGTTCGTATTCCCCGCAGCATGGCACTTCGTGCTTCCGAGATACGATATGTCGTCTCCCAACAGGATTGCGCTCTTTATCGACGGAGCCAATCTCTACGCCACAGCGAAGACGCTCGGCTTCGATATCGATTACAAACGCCTGCTGAGCGAATTTCAGAGCCGCGGTACGCTTCTGCGCGCCTTCTATTACACTGCCATTATCGAGGACCAAGAGTACTCCTCGATCCGTCCGCTGATCGACTGGCTTGACTATAATGGCTACACCGTCGTCACTAAGCCAACCAAGGAGTTCATTGACGCCGGCGGTCGGCGCAAGGTCAAGGGCAACATGGATATTGAGCTCGCTGTCAGTGCCATGGAGCTCGCCGCCCATATCGACCAGATGGTGCTGTTCTCGGGTGACGGAGACTTCCGGCGCCTGGTCGAGGCGGTACAGCGCCGCGGCGTTCGGGTCACTGTTATTTCCACGATCGCCAACCCACCGCCGATGATCGCCGACGAGCTGCGCCGCCAGGCCGACGTGTTCACCGATCTTATCGAGCTCCGAGCTAAGATCAGCCGCGATCCGTCCGAACGCCCGCCCCCCCGTGAGCGCGAGTCGCGCTATCAGCCGCAGCAGATACCCGAGCGTCAGACCATCGCGGGATCGAAGGGAAACGATAGCGTTCTCGAGAACTGATTCCGAGCGAGACCCCTGATGCAATGCAGATATGGCTAAGACTCAGTAGCCACGCACTTGGTCGTGCGTTCGTTCGAGCTCGGTCCCTAGGGAGGGCCGTCTGATTGAAGCTCGTTTGAAAGAGCGTTGGCTAATCTCTCCAGCTCTGATCGCTCTTCGCTCAAACGCTTCTCGATAAACTTCCGCTCAAATTCGGTCAGGCGGGTTCGCAATAAGCGGCGGTATCGTTGGATGTTGTTGTGACGAGCTTGTGTTCGAGCCGATTGCTCAGCTTCAATCGTCGGCATCTCACACTGGCCTCTTTCATGCACTCCGAAGCCTCGCTGCTTCCCCATGCCTCGCCGGACCTGTGGCCTCACCGGCTAGGATCTGGTCACTCAAGCTTACGCCGCCCGGCTCGAAATACAGCGTCCTGGCGGCGTTTATTTCAGCCGGGCCCCTGAAATTCCCAACGCAGTAAGCCTAGCAGGCCAACAGTGTCGGACGTGTGAAGCAGTTCACAAAGAGCCGAGGGCCGCTATGGCGGGTGCTTCACCTTGATCCAGTGCTTCTGACGCGCGCCACGCTGGGGCCGATCGCGATGTTTGACACAAGCGCCGCGAGGGTCCAGCAGGCGGCGGCGTCAGGACTCCTCCGTCCGGGGGCGGCCTCTTTGTCTCGTCGTTTGCCATACTTTACGGTGTACCTGTTTCCCCATACCGCCCAGGCGCCGCTGACATGAAAAGGCCGCAGGATCTGAAGTGGATCCTGCGGCCTGTCCGGGAAAATTGATTGTTTACGGAATGAGCACTTCCAGCCCCGGTTACAGTGATGATTTCAGAACTTGGCTCGGGGGTTGAGTCGAAAGCATTTGTTCCGAAGCGGAACATAAGGGCTGTTGCGCCAGTGCAACGTCTTCACGTCGCAGGGAATAGGAACTGGACGGGGGGAAAGCTCGGCAAAATAATTGTTTGTTTGAATGTTGATGGTCTCGATCCTTTGTTTTGTTTAGCGGCCTGCTTAGTCGGCGCGTCACTGAGCAAAAACTTGCCGTTCGTCCTTGCATTGGTGCGATGGTCTATTTCACGCTGATGTCTCGCTCAGATCGGCAAGTTCCTCAATCGCCTGGTCGAGGCCCCCATCTAGATCCAGTTCGACCAGCTGGGCGATCTGCTCGGTCCACGGTAACTGTCTGGTCGACCGTCTTGCGTGTGACGCGTCGCCGTTCAACACCCGTCCATTCAACAGACACTTTGCCCCCCGAGGCTAGCAGCATCACATGGCGGGGCCGCCGACCGAGGGGCGGCGACCCCTCGCCGCGAAGGCGCCGTTACGCGAGACGAGGACGACTTCGCGACTGCATCCAGCATCGGGTCCGCTGTCGGCCGGCGCAAGAACATCCGCGCGTTAGTGTTACTTGGGCCGCTTAACGGTGCCTGAGGGCGTGACGGATTGGTCCCGCGCGACGATCGCTTCATCAGTTTGCAGGGTCCGCGCGAGT
Organism: Bradyrhizobium sp. LTSP849; assembly: GCF_000938255.1. Classification (GTDB taxonomy): domain Bacteria; phylum Pseudomonadota; class Alphaproteobacteria; order Rhizobiales; family Xanthobacteraceae; genus Bradyrhizobium. Next base: position 59,912 of record NZ_JYMR01000056.1, read on the forward strand.
TCAGACCGAAGATGTCGAGCGTGCGCCGCATCTTTTGGCTCTGAGAGAAAAGCAATCTTCACGAGGAAGCGGTTCAATCGCGGTGTGACGAGAAGATTGTCAGAGTGTTGCGAGCGCAAGTTCGTGATCTGTCGTCGCATCTCAACGAGATCGAACCGGTCATCGTCGGGCTTATTCGCCAAATGAAGCTCATACCTTTGTGGCGGATAAACGAAGCCGCCGCGCCGAGTATCTTGGCGCGACGACTTCGCCATGGTGAACCCGGACGGGGCAATGTCCGGTGCGCAAAGCTACCCCACCGATGCGTCGCCGCAATCAAAGCTTCAAATTAAGCTTGATCTCCTCGCTGGAAGTTAATTCGGGAACCGATAGGCCGCACGGGAAGGTACCGAGCCGGTGAATGCCCAAGAAGGAACGTCTAGGCCTGCGTCGGAATTCCCGACTGAACAACCAACGCGAAACTTCGATGCGCTGCTATATCTTCACGCTCGACGACTGCGGTAGGACACTGAAAGCGCAAGAGATCGACTGCAATAACGCCGAAGAGGCTCTACAGCTGGGCTCTGCCGCGGTGGCGAACGACCCTGTGGAGGTTCTCATCCGGCCGCCGTATGATGAGTGGAGTGCGGCTTTGGATCCGCGGCGCAGCAGACGTCGAGCCCTGAAGCCGGCGATGGAGATGACCTTGTCTCGCAAAGGGCGAGGGGCCGAAAACTTTCGTGCATAGCTCCTCGTTGGGAGGCTGGCTCACGAATGAGGCAAGCAATGGCGCGTCGGGACCCTTTATCGCCAACACCTATGCCGACGATTCTCCGCTACGGCATTGCAGTCCTGTCCGTAGCAATCGCAGTCGTACTGGATTTCTTCGTGCTGCGGCAGTTCGAGGCCGTTTTGACGCCGTACCTGTTCGCGGTCGCCGCGACCGTTTGGTACGCAGGAACCGGGCCGGGTGTGCTCGCAATTGTCCTGTCAGTGCTCAGTCTCAATTACTTCTTCCTGTCTCCCGTTTTTTCCTTCAGCCCAATCAGCTATGCCGATTTTGTTTATCTGGCCTTTTGCATATTTTGCGCTTCGGCTGTCGGCTGGGTCAGCGCTGTGCGACGGCGGGCAGAGCAGGAGCTTCGTTGGACCCACGAGGAGCTCGAGGCCACGGTGGCGGAACGCACCGCCAGCTTACGCCGCAGCGAAGCCTATCTGGCGGAAGCACAGAGGCTAAGCCACTGCGGTGTGACGGCCTACAAGGGCTCGACGGTTTTCTATGGATCGGAAGAGATTTACCGCATCTGGGGGTTTGATCCGGCGCAGGGTGTTCCAAGCCGCAAAGCCGTGCTGCAACGGATCCACCCCGACGACCGTGACCGGCTGAACGCAGTGGTTGAGCGCGCGCTGGGTGAGAAGAAACGTTACTCGGCCGCGTACAGAATCGTACTGCCCGATGGAACGGTGAAACACCTCGAGTCAATCGGCCAACCTGTGTTCTCGACAAATGGGGAACTGGTCGAGGTGGTCGCTACACAAATCGACGTGACGGAGCGCAAACACGCCGAGGAAGCATTGCGCGAAAGCGAAGCGAAGATCCGGCGCCTGGTCGATTCCAACATCATCGGGATTTTCGTCTGGGATTTCGACGGTCTCGCATTCTCGAGGCCAACGACGAATTTCTTCGCATGGTGAGCTACGATCGCGAAGACCTGGCTTCGGGCTGCATAAGGTGGGCGGACCTGACGCCGCCCGATTGGCGCGACAGGAATAACGCAAGGATCGAACAGCAGAAAAGTGGCGGCCGGTTCGAGCCATTCGAGAAAGAATTCACGAGAAAAGACGGTAGCCGTGTGCCCATACTGATAGGTGGGGCAACATTTGAAGAGGGCGGTAATCAGGGCGTTGCATTCGTGCTCGATTTGACGGAGCGCAAGCGCGTGGAGGATGCGCTGCGCGAGAGAGAGATTCAACTCGCTGCGGCGCGGCGCGAGTTGCGGCAGATGATCGATACCATCCCAATCCCGGTGGCGAGCTATTCGGCAGACGCCAGGCGCGACTTCGTCAACGCCGCCTGGAAACAATACACGGGCCTCTCGGACGAGGCTGCGCTCGGCACGAAATGGTCCGTCGTGGCGCATCCCGACGACATCGCGGGAGGCGATAAAATGTGGCGTGACGCCCTTGCCACCGGCGAGCCGTGGCATACCGAGGAGCGCGTCCGGCGTGCCGACGGACAGTATCGCTGGTTCTGTATCGATCGTGTCGCTGCGCGCGACGAGAACGGCAAGATCATTAAGTGGTACGGGACCGCCTATGACATCGAGGATCGCAAGCGCGCCGAAGATGCGCTGCGGGAAAGCGAACACAAGCTCCGTCAAATCATCGATACGATACCGGCCCATGTCGTGCGTTATCAGCCGGACGGCGCAGCCGATTTCATGAATCGGACTTTTAGTGAATTCGTCGGTCCAGGGGTCGGGTTCGACAACCTAGGAAGCGTGGTGCATCCGGAAGATTACCCGGAACGCTCGCGCGACTGGGACATGCATGTTGCAGCGGCAGAGCCATACGACATCGAAATGCGGCTGCGCCGCGCCGACGGCGTGTATCGCTGGCACCGCAGCAGGCGCGTGCCGTTGCGCGACGCGAACGGTGCGATCGTGAACTGGTATGGCGCAGGTCACGACATCGATGACCAGAAGCGGGCCGAAGAAGCATATCGCGAGGCGCTGCTGGAGCTCGCGCACGCCAATCGCGTCGCGACAATGGGCCAATTGACGGCCTCGATCACCCATGAAGTGAACCAACCGATTACGGCGGCAGTCACATACGCGTTAGCCGCGCGGCGTTTCCTGAGCGCCAAGCCACCGAATCTTCGTGAGGTGGATGAAGCGCTTTCTCTTATTGTCAAGGAGGGGAATCGTGCAGGCGAGGTTGTCGGGCGAGTCCGCGCGCTCATCAAGAAGGCGCCCGCGCGAAAAGACGCCGTAGAGATCAACGATGCCATCCTCGAGGTTATTGCGCTCACCCGTAGGGAGGCCGCAAACAATGGCATCTCGGTGCGGACGCAGTTAGCGGAGGGCTTGCCTCGTGTCCAGGGTGATCGGGTCCAGCTGCAACAGGTGCTGCTTAACTTGATCATCAATGCCATCGAAGCGATGCGCGAGATCGACGAAGAGGAGCGGGAATTGCTCATTGGCACCCGTAACGAACCGGATGGCGTGTCAGTCGAGGTACGAGATTCAGGTCCAGGCTTCGCGTCGGCGGCGCTTGAGCGCGCATTCGAGGCTTTCTACACCACGAAATCGGACGGTTTGGGACTTGGGCTGTCGATTTGCCGGTCGATTATCGAAGCGCATAACGGGCGTCTGTGGGCGAGCCCTAACGTGCCACGTGGCGCTATCTTTCGCTTCACTGTGCCGACTCATTCGGCCGCCGCATTGTGAATGAAGTGCCCGCTTCTAGGCAACGCGACCCGGGTTATGCGGCTTTGTCGGCGTCAGTTGCAACTGGTCGGCCATGCGCGCCAAATCAGGTAAGGACGATGCCCGCATCTTGCGCATCACTTGGCCACGATGAACTTTTATCGTGATTTCGCTAACGCCGAGGTCGGCTGCGATCTGCTTGTTCAGCCGCCCGGTCACCACGAACGCCATGACCTCGCGCTCCCGGGGCGTCAAGGTTTCGAAACGAGCTTTCAGCCCTGCCAAAGCTTGTTCCTGCTCAAGCTGCGCTCGATCACGGGCGTGACCGAGTTGAATCGCTTCAAGCAAATCCTGCTCCCGGAACGGCTTTGTCAGGAATTCGATAGCGCCACCCTTCATCGCCTGCACCGACATTGGAATGTCGCCATGTCCGGTGATGAAGATGATAGGCAGCCGTCTTTTGGCGCCTGCCAGTTCGCGCTGCAGTTCGAGTCCGCTCTGGCCGGGAAGCCGCACGTCAAGCACCAGGCAAGTGGGTCCTTCTGGCAGATCCGCCGCGCAAAATTCGCTCACCGACCCGAATAGGCTGACCCGAAAGCCCGCCGATCGAAGCAGCATACTTATGGAGTCCCGCACTCCCGGATCATCGTCGATGACCATCACTGTTGGCGGTTGCTCTACCACATGTGCCTCGTTGACATGCGCATCAGCTTTTCTAGTCCGCGACCTAGCATAGCGAGATTATCGCGTGGACGATAGAGGAGACCATCAGCCCAATTTACTCTCCACGGTTTGCACTCATCGGTGAACTGGCTTGTTGAAGTCGGGCCAGTATTTTGCGTCAGGAAGCCACCTGCCCACCCAAGTCGAACCGACTAGCGCCGGCAGGGCGCAACCTTTGTATAGTGCGCACATTCCCATTTGGTACTCGATCTTTCCGCTAGTTCAATAGTGAGCGCCGATGCGTGCCGCTATGGTCGAGTTCTCTCCCGAGGCCGATCACTCCCTGCGGCCTCCCCTTGCCCCCTCCAGCCTGGTCCAGGCTGGAGGGACTTTTTGTGAGTTAACAGAGCAAGGGCGATATGAAAGTCGGTGCTTGTGACGCAGCTTGTTCCATGGACCACAAGATTTCCGGTCGAGTTACTATACAATCGTATAATCGAAGCACGTAGCGGTTGCGCCTAGGTTGGATGAGCAAGAGTGTGTGGACGACATTCGTTTCTCCAAGCGCTGCTCGCGGTTACCGGTCGTGCCAAGTGCCAAATACCAGACCAATAGTTGCCATAGTCGATGACGACAACGCGGTTGGAAATGCAATCGAAGTTTTAATGCGTTCGGTGGGATTGATCGCCAAGGCATTTTCGTCCGGAGAGGAGTTCCTGCGGTCACCCGAACTGAGCCGCACCGGCTGCTTGGTTGTCGACTACGACATGCCCAAGATGAATGGCCTCGATTTGCACAACAATTTGTCTCGATTGGGCAATGAGATTCCCACCGTACTGATAACTGCCTATCCGAGCGATGATATCCGCGCCCGGGCACTTCAGGCCGGGGTCATCTGCTATCTGCCCAAGCCGTTCGATGAGAGTGACCTCCTGAATTGCATTCAGGCTGCGCTGGATCGCATCAAGGGAAATGGAGGCGCGCCTTAGCGTGCCTACGTCGCATCAATGGCCGCTAGGCATGCGACAGGTCGCCTCCGCTCGCCATCCCTGCCCATCATTGCGGTCGTAGCGGCGGGGTGCGGCCCAACTCAGTGCTGAGGGTGATTGAGTTATACCAAGGTGTAGTTCCTGCTTTCCAAAGGTGAGGGAAAGACTACGAGCTTCGTCGGGGTCAGCTTTACGCGCGCACAATTGCGGCGTTTGCCCACCGACGATACGCATGCAGAGCCGGGGAGATCCAACATTTGGCTGACAAGTATGCATGGCACCGTCGTTCACAAGAAGCTGAGGTTTGGCCCTTTTGAACTTTCGATTGGCGAGAGGGCGCTTCGGCGCGACGGTCGAGAGCTTTCGCTCGGGGATCGGGCGTTGGATATTCTGACCTATCTTGCCGACCGCCCAGGCGAGGTCATCGCGAAGCAGGAGCTGATGGATCACGTCTGGACAGAGGTCACCGTTGAAGAGGGAAGCCTCCGGGTCCACGTGGCCGCAATCCGCAAGGCTCTTCGTGACGGCCAATTCGGCAATCGATACATCGCAAACATCAAAGGACGGGGCTATTCGTTCGTCGGCACCGTCATCCCGCTGGTTGGCGGCACGGAAAGCAGGAACGCCAAGTTCTCCCACCAGGGCAGGCTCCCCGTCAGACCGATCGTGATGGTTGGGCGAGAAACGGTTGTCAGCGAGGTTAGCCAGAAACTTCGAAATGAGCGGTTCGTAACTCTGCTCGGCCCCGGCGGTATTGGCAAGACGACCATTGCCCTGGCCGTTGGCCGCGCCGCTGCCGAGGAGTTTGGCGGGGAAGTCCATTTTGTCGACCTGGAAAGCCTTGCGGATCCGCGGCATGTTGCAGGCGCCGTCGCGACATCCCTTGGACTTGCGCTCACATCGAAAGATCCCGGTCTGGAGCTGGTCGATCTGGTTCGTTCGCGGAAGTGTCTTATCATTCTCGATAACTGTGAGCATGTAATCGAGGCGGTCGCGCTGCTCGCCGAGCAACTCTATCAGGAATCGGAGCAGATCTATCTTCTGACCACGAGTCGCGAATTGCTGAAGGTAGGAGGCGAGCATTGTTGGCGGGTTCTTCCCCTTGATTTTCCACCAGATGGCTCGGAGCAAACGGCAAATGCCGTGCTTCGATTTCCTGCGGTGCAGTTGCTCGCACGACGCGTGGCGGCGAGGGCGGGAAGCTTCATTCTCACCGATGGGGAGGCGCCGTTTGTCGCAGAAATGTGCCGGAAGCTGGATGGCATACCCTTGGCAATTGAGTTGGCGGCAGGTCAGGTGGCCGCCCTCGGCCTCAAGAACACCCTCGCTCGGCTGGAGCTGCTGAAACTGGCCCATCGATCGGCGGTCGCCAGACATCAGACGCTGAAAGCGACATTGGATTGGAGCTACAATCTGCTGTCTGACGGGGAAAGGACTGTTCTTCGACGTATCGCCCCTTTCGTTGGTCAATTCACCCTTGACGGCGCGCGGTATGTCGCTGGCGAACTCGGCATGGGCACCGGAGACATCTTTGACGCGATCGCCGGCCTGGTTGAGAAGTCGTTAATAGCAACTCAGATCGACGAAACGCAGGGACAGTATCGGTTGCTAGATACGACGCGGGCATATGCACTCGAAAAACTAGAGGAGCATGCCGAAGTCGACGTAGTCCTCCGCCGGCATGGGGAATACGTCGCTGGCTGCCTCGAATCGCAACGAGTTGCGCTGTTGGCAATAGGAGCCGACAAGTCGCCACACGTTCCTTCAAGCGGCCAGCCACCTGCCCGTCTAAGTTTGGTGCGGATACGTTCCCGGGGCGGGTGAGAGTAGGCAGCCAACAGGGCGGCGCTTTCCAGTAGGTGCAAGTCCCGGAAAAGGTTCCAGATGGAAGCAACCAGAACAGTCAATGGAAGTAACGAAACGGCTAACGTCTTCGGTAAGCGCGTTACGAATTGGTGACCGCGCGACTGTACAGGCCGTAACGCGTGTGATTACGGGGCAAGCCTCAAAGCACTTCCACCAGGAACCTTCATGAACGGGCTCTCGGGTTACGTGTTCTCGTCGCTGCGGGAAGGCGGCATCGCTCTATCCCGAGGCTCTGGCAACGGCTTGACGCCTATCCTGCTTGTTGCTGCAGAGGAAACCTCGCCCGGTTGCGTCGAGCGACTTGAGCGCGAATATGCGTTCAAGTCCGAACTTGACGCCGAGTGGGCCGCGCGACCTGTTGCGCTTACGCACGATAACGGCCGTATAACGCTGGTGCTTGAGGATCCCGGCGGTACGCCGCTCGATCAACTGCTTGGCCAGCCACTGGATGTATCGCATTTCCTGCGCATCGCGATCCCGCTCGCGGGCGCGCTCCGCCATGTGCATGAGCGAGGCCTCATCCATAAGGACATCAAGCCTGCAAATATTCTGGTGGAATCGGCAAGTAGCGGCGTGTGGCTGACGGGGTTCGGCATCGCTTCGCGTCTGCCGCGCGAGCGCCAGGCGCCAGAGCCGCCGGAGACTATCACCGGTACACTCGCCTACATGGCGCCGGAGCAGACAGGCCGGATGAACCGCTCGGTCGACTCCCGAAGCGACCTGTACGCGCTGGGGGTTACCTTTTACGAGCTTTTGACAGGCGCGTTGCCCTTTACCGCCGCTGACCCGATCGAGTTGATCCACTGTCACATCGCGCGAGAGCCTGTCCCGCCGCACGAACTTGTAAGCGCGCTGCCGGCTCCGCTCTCGATGATCGTCATGAAGCTTCTCGCGAAGACAGCCGAGGAGCGCTACCAGACCGCAGCAGGGGTCGAGGCGGACCTGCGCAAGTGCCTGACTGCCTGGGAGTCGTTCGGGCGGATCGACCCGCTCTCGCTTGGTCTGCAGGACGCGTCGGACCGGCTGATGATCCCGGAGAAGCTGTACGGACGCGAGGACGAGATCGCCACCCTGCTCGTTGCCTTCGATCGTGTCGTGAAGCATGGCGGCTCGGAGCTCGTTCTGGTCTCTGGCTACTCGGGCATCGGCAAGTCGTCGGTCGTCAACGAGCTGCACAAGGTCATCGTGCTGCCTCGCGGTATCTTCATTTCGGGAAAATTCGACCAGCGGCTCCGCGATACCCCTCATGCGACCCTGGCTCAGGCTTTTCAGGGATTGATTCAACAACTGCTGAACGGCCAGGTGAACGACATCGCTTTCTGGCGAGAAGCGATCAAGGAAGCTGTCGGCAGTCAGGGCCGCCTGCTGACCGACCTCATTCCCAACCTCGTTCGACTGATCGGCCCACAGCCGACCGTGGCAGTCCTCTCGCCGGTCGACGCCCAACTGCGGTTTCAGACCGTGTTCCGGCGGTTTGTCGGCGTCTTTGCGAGGGCGGAACATCCGCTCGTCATTTTCGTCGATGACCTGCAATGGCTCGATCCGGCCACGCTGACGCTCATCGAATATCTCCTCCTCCATCCCGACACGCGTCACCTGTTGCTCATCGGTGCCTATCGCGACAACGAGGTCGACCCGGCACATCCGCTGATGCTCAAGCTGGAGGATCTGCGCCAAGCCGGCGCGAAAGTCGATCGGATCGTCCTCGGCCCGCTCTCGGTCGACGACATCAACCAACTGCTGTGTGACACGTTGCGGAGTGCGCCCGCCGAGATGCGGCCGTTAGCCGAGCTGGTGCACAAGAGAAGCGGCGGCGGCAATCCCTTTTTCGCAGGACAGTTCCTCACCAGCCTCGCCGAAGAACGGCTGATCGAGTTCGACCCGCTCTCGCGGTCGTGGACATGGGATTTGGACGCTATCGTCGACAACAACAGGTTCAGCGACAATCCAGTGGACCTGATGATTGGCAGGTTACGGCGTCTTGCTCCGGCGGCCCAGGAGGCGTTGAAGCTGCTCGCCTGCCTCGGCAATCACGCCGACTTTGCGACTTTGGCAAAGCTGCGCACCGAGTCCGACGAAGCGATGCACGCAAGTTTTCGCGACGCGGTCCGTGCCGGCGCCGCTGTTCCCCGCGAAGGAAGCTACCGGTTCTTCCATGATCGGGTTCAGGAGGCCGCCTATGCTCTGATTCCGACGGAAGGTCGTGCCGAACTCCATCTGCGGATCGCACGTCTCCTTGTCGCGGAGACCACGCAAGAGAGCGTCGCGGAGAAGATCTACGACCTCGTCAACCAGCTGAATCTTGGCACGGCTCTCATTTCCGAGTGGCCCGAGAAGGTGCGCGCGGCCGAACTCAATTTTGTTGCAGGCCGGAAGGCGAAAGCTTCGACCGCCTATGCTGCGGCCTCCACCTACCTCGCAGCCGGTATCGCCGTTCTCTCGGACGACGGGTGGCAGAGAACCTATGACTTGACGTTGAACCTGTTCCTGGAGCGGACAGAATGCGAGATTCTCAACTCGAACCTGGAGCAGGCGGCGGGACTCGTGGAGGTGCTACTCATCAAGGCGCGGTCCAAGATCGATAATGCCGAGATCTGTCGTCTGCGCATCATGCTTCAATTGAGGCAAGGCAACTACAGCCCCGCTGTGCGCACGGCGCTCGAATGCCTGCGAACGTTCGGCGTCGATCTGCCGGATGCTCCGACGCCGGAACAAGTGCGGGCAGAATACGAGGAGATGCGCCGGGCCCTCGACGGGCGCCCGATCGAGAGCCTGATTGATCTGCCGATGATGGAGGACCCGGAGACGCAGGCGGTCATGAAGCTCTGCAGTTCAATGGGCGAATTGGCCTATCACGCCGACGGCGAGCTGTTCCAGATGAATTGCTTAAGGATGGTCAGGCTGTCCTGTCGGTATGGAACAAGCGGGTACTCTACGATCGGCTACGCCGGAATCTCCGTAGCTCTTGGCCCGGTGTTCCATTGCTTCGCAGACGGAGAGGCGTTTGCACGATTGGCAGTCGCGGTCGCCGAACGATACGGGTTCACCGCGCAGAAGGCAGGCGCACATTTCCTCATGCAAATGGCGGTCCTGTGGACGCGTCCAATTGAAGAGGCTCTGACCTGCCTCGAGGCCGCGGCTCGATCTGTCGCGGAAACCGGCGAGATGGTCTACGCCTGCTGGAACCGTCAACATCGCGTCACCGATCTGATGGCACGCGGCGATCCTCTCGACCAGGTATGGCTCGAGTCGGTAGATGCCCTGGATTTCGTCCGCAAATACAAATTTGGTCAGTTGGTCATCTTGAGCATTCAGGGTTTTGTTCAAAGTCTTCGCGGAGGAGCGGGAAGCGGCGCCCCCCTTGACGAGACGGCGCTGGAAGCGCGGGTGCTCCGGGGCGGCGTGCCAATCGTTGCCTGCTTTCATTGGATCCTGCAATTGCAGCGGCACTTCTTGCTGGGCAACGCGGAGAGAGCCCTTGAGTTTGCTGCCAGGGCGAAGCCAGTTCTCTGGTCGGCTCGTTTCAATCTTCAGTCGATGGATTACTGCTTTTATCATTCTCTTGCCATTGCCGCGGTCTTCCCGGCGTCTTCGCCGGAGAGACGAGCAGATCTTCGTGAGGAGTTCATCGCACACCTGGGTTCGTTTCAGCGATGGGCTGAGAGTGGCCCGGCGACGTTCGCGCACAAACACGCGTTGATCTCGGCGGAATGGGCGCGCCTCGAAGGAGGGGACATTGAGGCCATGCGGCTGTACCAGCAGGCAATTCGCTTGGCGGCGGAGCGCGGCTTCCTCCAGGACCAGGCGCTCGCCAGCGAATTGGCGGCTCGATTCTACCGCCTTCGTGGTCTCGAAAAGGTGGCTGATACTTTTTTGGACGAAGCCCGCGACTGTTACGTTCGCTGGGGCGCCTGGGCGAAGGTCGCTCAACTCGACAAGACCCACCCCCGGATCCGACAACCGGTATCATTGGCCGCAAAGCCCACCATCGAGACGTCTGCCGAGCGGTTGGATCTGGCTACGGTCATCAAGATGTCGGAAGCCGTGGCCGGCGAAATCGTCCTCGAGAGGTTAATCCAGACGCTGATGGCTATTGCGGTCGAGCATGCCGGGGCCGACCGCGGCCTCCTGATTCTCCCACACGGCGGCGAAAGTCGGATGGAGGCGGTCGCGAGGAGCGGTCGCGATGGTGTCAGGGTCCATCTTCTCGGAACACCGGTGACGTCGTCTGAATTGCCCGTGTGCGTCCTTGAACGAGTCATCCGCACTAAGAGTCAGGTAATTCTGGATGACGCCCGCGAAAAGAACGCGTTTGCCGAGGATGAATACATCGGTCGCAAACAGGCACGGTCGCTTCTTTGCCTGCCGTTGCTGAAACAGACCGAACTAATCGGCGTGCTATACCTCGAAAACAGTCTGGCGTCGCATGTGTTCACGCCGGGGCGTATCGCGGTGCTGAAGTTGCTCGCCTCGCAGGCGGCAATCGCGTTGGAGAACGCCCGGTTGTACGGCGACGTCGCAGAGCGCGAGGCGAAAATCAGGCGACTGGTCGATGCCAACATCATTGGGATTTTCATCTCGAGTCGGAAGGGTGGAATCATCGAAGCCAACGACGCGTTCCTCAAGATGATGGGATACGACCGGGAGGATATCGCCGCGGGCAATATGCGCTTGGCCGACCTGACGCCGCCGGAATGGCGGGCCAGCGCCGCCCGCTCTCTGGTGGGCATAGACACGACTGGCGCGGTCCAACCTTATGAAAGGGAGTACTTGCGCAAGGACGGCAGCCGCGTGCCTGTGCTGATCGGTTCGGCCGCGTTCGACGAACAGCAAGATCATGGCGTTGCCTTCGTGCTTGATTTGACTGAGCGCAAACTCGTGGAGGCAGAAGCACGCGAAAGCGAGCGGCGCTACCGCGAGACGCAACTGGAGCTCGCGCACGCCAACCGCGTCGCGACGATGGGCCAGTTGACGGCCTCGATCGCCCATGAAGTCAACCAGCCGATCGCCGCGGCAGTCACGTACGCCTCAGCCGCTCGGCGTTTCCTGAGCGCGAAGCCACCAAATTATCGCGAGGTAGATAATGCGCTCTCACTTATCGTCAAGGAGGGGAATCGCGCAGGCGAGGTCGTCGGGCGAATCCGCGCACTGATCAGGAAGGCGCCCCCACGAAAAGACGCTGTAGTGATCAACGATGCCATCCTCGAGGTTATTGCTCTCACCCGTACCGAGGCCGCCGAAAATAACGCCTCGGTGCGGACGCAGTTGGCGGAGGGGTTACCGCATATCCGAGGGGATCGGGTCCAGCTGCAGCAGGTACTGCTTAACCTGATCATCAATGCCATCGAAGCGATGCGCGACGTCGGCGAAGGGGAGCGGGAATTGCTCATCAGAAGCCGTAACGAGCCGGATGGCGTGTCGGTCGAGGTACGCGATTCAGGTCCGGGCTTCGCGCAGACGGATCTTGGGCGGGTGTTCGAGGCGTTCTACACCACGAAGCCAGGCGGTTTGGGGCTTGGGCTATCGATCTGCCGATCGATCATCGAAGCGCATAACGGACAATTGTCGGCGAGCCCTAATGTGCCACGTGGCGCGATCTTTCGTTTCACTGCGCCGGCTCATCCGGCTGCCGCATCGTGAGTGGAATGCCGCTTCGGACCCACGACATTTCCGCAGGCATGTACAACTCGGCACACGTCGACCAACTCAACTGCGGCCGGCTTTGTTGTCAACGAGCTCGCGGTGTCGATCACCGACAATCTCTCGGTCGCCTGGGCATAAATCGTGATGGGCTTACTCAACCTTCCGGAAGCGAAGGCGCGGATATTCAACACTCGATCCGCTTCGTTGTGCCGAGCAACTAACCTTCCATAACGTTGATTAACAAGCCAAAAAGGCGCCCCGCGCTGCACGCTCTCGCGCATCCGAAGCCTCGGATACCTTATCGAGGGAGTGACCATGGAAGGACTTCAAGCCACCGCACCAGAGCCTTTCGCTGCGGCCGATAAGCAGTTCCACCTGGTTGCGAGCAGCTTGGCCAAGCTGGTGGAAACTGCAAGACGAGAGTTGGGGCGCGACCAGGAGGCGGTCAAGGCGTCGCTGGCGACAGCATCGAACATCCTGCAGTCGGAGATCGAGCGCTGTTCGGGCGCTAGTGGCTCCAAAAGGGGTGGCCTAGCGGCTTGGCAGATCTCACGCGTGCGAGCTTACATTGACAGCAATTTGCACCACACCATTCACATCCGGGATCTCAGCACTATAGCGCGTCGAAGCCCAGCGCATTTCTCACGTAAGTTCAAACTGGCCGTTGGCGATTCGCCACATGCCTACGTAGTGAGAAGGCGTCTGGAGCGAGCCAGCCTCCTGATGATCACAGGAGCGGCGTCACTGAGTGAAATAGCCTTGAGCGCTGGCGTTTCGGATAAAGCACATCTGTGCAGGCTGTTCAGGCGGGCCTTTGGCCAAAGCCCGGCCAGTTGGCGACGCGAGCGCGGGACACCTGGGGAGGTTATCTTAAGAACCGGCAGGGACGAGAATATTCGTCAAGGATAAGCGCTTGGGCAGGAGCGGAAATTTCCTAACTGCACGCACCGCGACCCTCAACCGCCTTTATGTTGTTCTTATACCGATGAGTCGCCTTCCCAATCGAATTCGTACGTAGATTGAGCAACGATATGGTCGCCGCGTCATTCCGGGTGCGACCGCTAGACTATCGGATGGTTGATCCGCTGCATCTCGGGCCTTCGCCAGCCACACATTGCTGACATCGTCAAATCGCTGTCGCGACCTACTGCTCGAGCGGGCTCGTGCCTGGCGTTGGTCGCGAGTCTGAAGCATCGTGGGAGTCGTTATGTATGAGTTCGTAGTGGATCAGAGTCTTGGGATCAACGGTCTGATTAACTTGTCAAATATTGTGTTTCTCGTGGCGTTCTCGGTACGAGACGTGCTCAAGCTGCGCATATTGGCGATCGTCGGTGAGGGGCTGACCCTGCCGTATTACTATTTCCAGGGCGAAAAATTGTGGCCGCCGATTTTCTGGGGAGTTGCGTTCATGATCGTCAACGCGATCCGCATCGTGGCGATCGCCTTGGAGCGGCGGCCGGTGGTTCTCAGCAACAAGGAAGAGCAGCTCTACCGCGTCGCTTTCAGCTCGATCGACAAGCGAGAATTCTTAAGGCTGGTCAGCCTTGCTCGATGGGTCGACTGCTCGCCCGGGGAAATTATTCTCGAAAAGGGGCAGCACATATCTGAGGCCATCGTCGTCATGGCCGGGGATCTCGAAGCTATTCTTAGCGGCAACTCCAGAATGGCGCTTCGATCTGGTCAACTTATTGGGGATGTAAGCGCCTACAGCGGCTTGGCCAGTCCGGTGCAGGTAGTGGCTCGTGGTCCCGGCATTCTCGCAAAGTGGGACCTGCAGCACTTGCGCGAATTCGCAGCGAGCAGACCCGAACTCCGTGCCAACCTTCTGCGGATTGTGAGCATGGATATTGCCGTCAAATTGCGCGACATCGCCAGTCCCAGTTTAGCTGCTCAAGAACTTGTACCGAAGTGATCCAGTGGCGCGTAGGGAGCTACGGCGCGATGAGCCTGATGGGAGCGAATTCAGGACTACGGCCCGACGAACCGCAAAAGGCGGCGCTTGCGCTGCGTGACACTAGCAACGGTGGCGCACCATTCAGGATAAAATTGCGAACTCAAATACAACTGAAATTGCAATATAACCTCCAGTCGGATTCCGATTTGATCATGCGTCGCGCAGCGCCAACAAAACTATCAAATCACTGCTTTTTCCCGGATCAGATCGATCATGGCGCGCAGGGCGGCGGGCACATGCCGACGTCCGGGATAATAGAGCGACAGGCCTCGAAAGGGCGGTGTCCATTCATCCAGCACGCGAACCAGCGAGCCGGCCGCGAGGTCGGCCGCGACATTCCATTCGGTGAGATAGGCGATGCCGAACCCGGCCCGCGCCGCCGCCAGCATTAAATTGGGCTCGTCGAGGATCAGCGGCCCTTCACCGTCGATCGCCAGCGCTTCGCCGTGGCGCTCGAACTCCCAACGATAGATGCCACCGCTCGGCAGTCGGCTGCGGATGCAGCGATGCCGGGAGAGATCGGCAGGCGTGCGCGGCTTCGGATGCTGCTTGAAATAGGACGCCGATCCCACGACTGCGAAACATTGGGTGGGCCCCAGCGGCACGGAGATCATGTCCTGCGGCACCTGTTCAGCCAGCCGCACGCCGGCGTCGAACCCATCGACGACAATGTCGACCAGCCGTCCTTCCGTGACGATGTCGACCGTCATGTCGGGATAGCGGCGCAGATACTCGAACACGATCGGCTCCATCTGCCGTGCCGCACCCGCCGACGTGTTGATGCGCAGTGTGCCGGCCGGCGTCACGCGATGACTTCCCGCCAGCTCCATCGCTTCTCTAATCTGGCCAAGCGCCGGAGCAATGCCGGAAACGAACTGCTCACCGGCCTCGGTCAGCGACACGCTTCGCGTCGTTCGGTGGAATAGGCGCACGCCGAGTTTCGCCTCCAGCGCGGCGACGGCATGGCTCAACGCCGAGCGTGACATGCCGAGTTCGGTAGCGGCCGCTCGGAAGCCGCGGTGGCGCGCCACCGCCAGCACCGCGTCCAGTTCGATCAGTCCCGATGACCTCATTGTCCGGATTCCTGCACCAGATCATGCAGAATTATACACCTTATCGGGCCAACGAAAGTGCCCTATTTCCCGGTTCATCCAAGTTTCTCCGGGAGAGAGTGCCATGCGCTTCATCGACAAGATCTATATCGACGGCAGCTTCGTCACACCACACGGGACGGAGCTGTTCGACCTGTACAATCCTGCGACGGCGCAGGTCATCGGCCGGGTGCGCCTCGCTGACGAGGAGGACGCGCGCACCGCTATTGCAGCCGCCAAGCGCGCTTTCCCGGCCTTCGCGCGCACGAGCAAGGCCGAACGCATCGCCCTGCTGAGGCGGATGCACGCCGCCATCAAGGCGCGCCGCGAAAAACTGTTGGAAGCCATCCTCGAAGAGTATGGCGCTCCCGTCTCGCGTGCCGGCTTCATGGCCGACCATCCGGCAGGCGTCCTGCTCGATATGGCCCGGGTGCTGGAGGACTATCGCTTTACGCGTCGGGTTGGCACGGCAGAGGTGATGATGGAGCCCTTGGGTGTCGCCGGCCTCATCACGCCGTGGAACAGCGATGCCGGCTTCATTTGCGGCAAGCTCGCTGCCGCAATCGCTGCTGGTTGCACGGCGGTCGTCAAGCCGAGCGAGATGAGCGCGATCCAGACGCAGGTGGTAAGCGAAGCCCTACACGAGGCCGGATTGCCGGCCGGCGTGTTCAACATCGTCACCGGCCGGGGCGACGTCGTCGGCACCGAGATTACGAGCCACCCCGATGTCGCGAAGATCTCCTTCACCGGTTCGACCGCAGTCGGCAAGGCAATCCTGCGCGCCGGCGCGGAGACGATGAAAAGGATCACGCTCGAACTTGGCGGCAAGTCTCCCACCGTGATCCTGGACGATGCCAATCTGGCCCAGGCGATTCCGTTGGCCATCGGTGCGGGCTTCATGAACAGCGGACAGGCTTGTATCGCCGGCACGCGCATCCTCGTGCCACGGAGCAGACTCGGTGAGGTGGAAGAGCTCGCGAAGGCGACGGTCGGACAGGTCAAGACCGGCGATCCGCGCGATCCCTCAACGACCGTCGGCCCGATGGTCAGCCAGAAGCAATGGGATCGTGTTCAACGTTATATCCGTATCGGGATCGACGAGGGCACGCTGCTTGCCGGCGGCGAGGGCAGGCCGGACGGGCTCGACGGCTGGTTCGTGCGGCCGACGCTGTTCACCAACGTCCGCAACGACATGACCATTGCGCGCGAGGAGATCTTCGGGCCGGTGCTGTCGATCATTCCCTACGCGGACGACGAAGAGGCGATCGCCATCGCCAACGACACGGTCTATGGCCTGCAAGCGTATGTTCTGTCCGGCGACATGGCTCGTGCGCGACGAGTGGCCGACCGGATCGTTGCCGGTCGCGTGCTGATCAACACGCTGGCCCACGAGCCGATGGCACCGTTCGGCGGGTTCAAGCAATCCGGCATCGGCCGCGAATACGGCGACTTCGGGCTCGAGGCGTTTCTCGAGCCGAAATCCCTGCTCGGGCTACATGCCGCCTGACACGCCAAATCGTCAACAACGCCGGCGGTACGGCCAGCCCGGCTGATATCGAGAATTCGGTGACAGCAACGACTTGCGAAACCGACCTCAACAAAACTTGATCTCCAGCCTTCGTCTGGCTCGCATCCATGTGAACCCGGCCACGCCCCAAAAGAGCATAGGCAGACAGCTGGGATCACGTCCGTTCAAGAATTACTTGAGCAACTCCGGGATCGTCGCGGCTGGACTGACAGTTGACGCTCATGCGATGGGGCAGCCTCATCGACGATGATCGTTTCCGGTGCCAGTCGCGACGTCAGATCCAAGGAGCTGCAAATTGCGGATCTATAGTTCGGCGCTTTGAGCTATTGAGCGAGTGATGACCGAGGCTTATGGACAGCGACTTGCGGAGCGATTTCGAGTCGAGAACGCACCGGTGATCGTTACTCACGCATTACGCACAGCGGACATAGCAGTCACGGAGATTCGATGTGACAGTCCGTTGCTCGAAATGTGCAATCCGATTCAGTACGAAGACGCCTTTCTCGTCGGTTTATACCTTCGCGATTTTCCCAATCGCGAATATTGGGAGCGTGGCCGACGAGCGTCGGTGTGCGACATACGGGCCGGCGAGAGTTGTCTCCATGACCTGAAGCGAGTTCCCACCGTTTTATTCGACAAGCCCTATCACTCTCTGGCTTTCTATCTGCCGCGTGCGGCGCTGGACGCGATTGCAGACGAGGCCAACGCGCCGCGCATTTGCGATTTGAGCTATGAGCCCGGCGCGGGCGTCAACGACGTCACGATATCCGGCCTGGGGAGTTTGCTGCTTCCCGCCCTCAACCATCCCGACCAAGCTAACCAGTTATTTGTCGATCACGTCCTGCTCGCGGTCGGGGCGCATGTCGCGCATACCTATGGGGGCATGCGGCCGATGTCGCGGCCGGCCCGGGGTGGGCTGACGCCATGGCAGGAGCGACGCGCGAGAGAAATTCTTCAAGCCAACATCAAGCACGGTGTGGCGCTCAAGGAGGTGGCGCGAGAGTGCGGCCTCTCTGTGGGCTATTTCTCACACGCCTTTCGTCGCACGCTGGGAGTGGCGCCGCACAAGTGGCTCACTGAGCAGCGCGTCGAGCTATCCAAGGAAAAGCTGCGCGATGATGGGCTGTCGCTATCGGATGTGGCCGCTGAGTGCGGCTTCAGCGACCAAAGTCACCTCACGCGAATTTTCAGACAGGCGGTCGGCGTAAGTCCGGGCGCGTGGCGTCGGGCTCTCCAGCGATAGCAAACGAGTAGATCAGTGCGTGTTGCCTTGATGGGGAAGTCAGTTGCCATGTGGAGTAGCTTTCGTTATCGCAGGCTGGATTGGGCAATCGCTGTTCTAATTTCCTTCATTTTGGTCGGTTGCGCTGCCAGACCTGGCCCAGAGGTGCTGACGCCCGTGGCTGCCTCGTCTGGCGAAAAGGCGCTGCAGATCTATGTGGCGACCACGCGTGCGCGCGAGAGTTCGTCGGGGAACGTGTTCACCGCGAACCAGGCCAATGCGCTCAACTTTGCAAAGTTTGTCGTCTCGGTGCCGCCCAATCACAGGTCAGGCAATGTTGAAATGCCGACCGCAACCCCCGATCCACGGAGCAGCTTTGCTGTGGTGGATCAGGCCGTGATGAGCGAAGCCGATTTTCGCAAAGCCGTCGCTCCGCAAGGCGATACTCGGAGAAAAAAGCACAAAGCCTTCGTTTTCGTGCACGGGTTCAATAGCAACTTCCAGGAGTCGCTGTTCCGACTCGCCCAATTGCAGGCGGACATCAAAATCGACGGGATTCCGATCCTGTTCTCCTGGCCATCGCAAGGTCAGGTAGCTGCCTATGAAACAGACAAACAATCGGCAAGCTATTCTCGCGACTATCTGATGGCTTTACTAGAAATGTTAAGCAGCAGCTCCGAGGTCGGAGACATTGTAGTGGTTGCCCACAGCATGGGTGCTATGTTGACAGTTGACGCTCTGCGCCAGCTTCGTATCGAAGGCAAAGACCGAGTGATCGCCAGGCTAGGCCGTGTTGTGCTGGCGGCGCCCGACATCAACGCGGAAACGTTCCGTGCTCAGGTACAAGCCATCGGTCCGCTCAAGCCACCTTTGTTGGTTCTAGTTTCCAAGGATGATGGTGCGCTTCGACTGTCCAGTTTTCTTGACGGTGGCATTGCGCGTGCTGGTGATATCAACGTAGACGATCCCGTTGTGCGGGCGGCCGCCCTGACGGAAAGAGTTCAAATCGTCGACATTTCGAGGCTCGCAAAGCACGACGATCTGGGGCACGACCAGTTCGTCAGTGTTGCTGTACTTTATTCACGATTGCACGACCAAGCCACGCGTTACCGCTACACGGCTGGCACATTCACCTTTGCGGATGATCATGAGACGTTCTTGCGGCCGATTGACATCGGAAATCAGGTGGCTGCGCAATGACGGCTTGCAAGCCCACAGACGGGGCCCGTTGATTTCGTCGATGCGGGCAACAACCGGAGCAACCAGTCATTTCTTCCAGATCACTAATCGCTTCGATTGCACTCGCTCGTCTCGAGCATAACTCTCGCGCTACCGTAAGGATAAAGACCAGATTAATTCAGTTGCCGCTCTTTTTCCTTTTACGCGGCGCTCCAGTTTTGAGCTTCGCTGCCAGATAGAGGCGGTTCATCAATCTGAGTTCGTCCGGTGCGCCAAGGCTGGTAGGTGCTTCCTTGTTGGCCATGCCTACCATCGTCTTCATGTTGTTCAGAACGACGGCGGCGACGTCGTCGGCCAGATTGTCATCGAGATCGGGCGCACAGACAGTTAGCGCCGTTCTAACGCCAGTGAGCGCCTGGGCTCGGAAACGTTGACGGACGACCGTCCAGTCGGCTCGGAACTCAAGGAATGCCGTCACGGCTTGCGCTTGCGGATGGAGTTTCACAAAGAGATCGATGAGGGCGTCGGCGAGCTCCTCGGGCGTGATCACCGCAGCCCGCGCGTGGATCGCGTCATATTCTGCCTGCAGGATTTCAGCGTATCGCTGCATGAGAGCATCGCCCACTGCCTCTTTGCTCGGGAAGAAGCGGTAGAGCGAACCTATCCTTGCATCGGCCCGCGCCGCGATCTCCGCCATGGTGGCGGCCTCGTATCCCCGTTCCTGAATCACGGCCGCCGCCGCTTGCATCAAGTCCGCGACGCGTTGGCGGCCGACATCCCGCTGAGGTTCCAGCGACCGTCGATTGGGGCTTGACGAATTTGAGGATTTGCTCAAATAGTAATCCTGCTTGAGTATGTCCTCAAATATATAGCGGAACCGCTCCGCGTTGGGCAACAGGCGAAGACAACAAATCTCGAACTCGAAAGGACACTCCGATGATAATTCTTCCCGCCGCTTCGACTGCATTGATCTTGATCGATTTGCAGAAGGGCATCGTCGGAATGCCAACGGCTCCTTATTCTGGCGAAGCGGTGCTCGCCAAAGGAAAAGAGTTGGCTCGGCGCTTCCGGGCCGCTCGGGCACCGGTCATGCTCGTCAATGTCGCCTTCGCTCTCGATTTCAGCGACGCCCTGAAGATGCCGGTCGATCGCCCACCGGCGTTGCCACCCGGCGGCTTGCCGGAAGGTTGGACCGAGCTGGCCGACGGCCTGGCCGAACCGTCCGATCTGACAATCACAAAGCGCCAATGGGGTGCATTCCATGGCACCGAATTGGATCTGCAACTCCGCCGCCGCGGAGTGACCTCGGTGGTGATCGGCGGGATAGCAACCAATATGGGCGTGGAGTCGACCGCCCGGGCGGCGCATGAACACGGCTATGCCGTTGTATTGCCCGAGGACGCCGCCGCAGGCCGGTCGGCCGAGATGCATAGTTTCGCGTTCGAGCAGATTTTCCCGATGCTGGGTCGTGTGGCGAAAGCCGACGATATCGAGTTGCAGAGGTGAGCGAGCCGTCGGCGAAACGGGCTCTCCCGCTGCAACGCTTATCCACGGCGGAACGTTGGGTTGTGCTCATCGCACTATCCGCCGTGGCGGCGGCAGTCCTCCAGTGCGCCCGGCTCCCGGCCGCTGCGATGCTCGGGCCGCTCGCGGCTGCCGCGCTGGTGCAGGCCTCGGGTGGCGCAGTAAGAGTTCCGCGCGTCCTGCTCATAGCAGCGCAGGCGATCATGGGTTGTCTCGTCGCCCGCTCGATCACCTCTTCGATCGTCGGAGGCTTCATCATTCATTGGCCTCTGTTCCTCGGCGTTGTGGCGCTGTCGATCATCGCGAGCGCGGGAGTTGGCTGGGTCATGAGTCGCTTTCGCGTCATTCCTGGCACGACCGCGGTATGGGGCATGCTTCCAGGAGGCGCTCCGGTAATGATGTTGATGGCTGAGGCTTATGGCGCCGATTTTCGGCTCGTCGCCTTCATGCAGTATCTGCGCGTCGTAATGGTGGCGGCCGTAGCCTCCCTGGTTTCGCTGATATTCGTCCCCAGTGGCGGTGGCCGCTTCTCCAGCGGCTATTTCCCGCCGATCAGCCTGCTGGACCTTACGGCGACGGCAATTCTTGCTGTGATCGGCGGTAGCATCGGTCTCGGCCTGCGGATACCGGCCGGCGCGCTTCTTGGTCCGCTGGTGCTCGGAGCGGTGCTCAACGTGTTCGGCTGGGTGAACATCGAGCTGCCCCCTGTCGTCCTTGTCGCCAGCTTCGCGCTCATTGGCTGGAATATTGGATTGCGATTCACCCAAGACGTTCTGGCCGCTGCGGCCCGGGCTCTTCCTCAGTGTCTGGTGGCCATCGTACTGCTGATGGCGTTTTGCGGCATACTCGCTGGGACGCTGACAGCTTTCTTCCACATTGACCCACTTACCGCCTACCTCGCCACCAGCCCCGGTGGCGTCGACGCTGCCGCGATCATCGCTGCCTCTACCAAAGTAGACACACCCTTCGTCATGGCCATGCAAACTGTCAGGATGATCGTGCTGTTGCTCGTTGGTCCTCATATAGCGCGATGGATGGCGAGCACGCTTGAGCCGCGAGCCCCGAACTCCGAGCCAGCCGCGCCACTGGACCAAGGTGACTGAATCAGCAGGAGGATAGCCATGGCGGACGGTCTCCATAGAAATCTGCGTTTGGGTTCTTTTGAGCTTTCAGGCGAAGAGAGAGCGCTTCGGCGCGAAGGTGTGATGCTGCCCCTTGGTAGCGGGGCGCTCGACATCCCAATCTATCTTGCCGAGCCTCCGGGCGAGTCAATGGCAAAGCAGGAACTGCTTGATCGCGTCTGGTCAGTCAGATCAGGGAGCTACAAAATGCGGACCAGCTGTTTGGCCCCCTCGAGCGATTGATTGGGTCATGACCGAGGCTTTTGGACAACGGCTTGGTGAGAGATTTCGAGTCGGGAACGCACCAGCGATCGTCAGCGGAGCATTGCGTACAGGTGATATCGCGGTCACGGAAATTCGATGCGATAATCCGCTGCCGGAGATGACCGGTCCGATTCAGCGTGAAGATGCGTTTGTCGTCGGTTTGAAACTCCGTGATTTTCCCGCTCACAAATATTGGGAGGATGGCCGACTGACGCCAGTGTGCGACTTGCGGGCTGGCGAGAGTTGTCTCCATGACCTGAAACGGGCTCCCACCGTTCTCCTCGATCAGCCCTATCACACTTTGGTATTCTATCTGCCGCGCGCGGCGCTTGACGCGATCGCTGACGAGGCCAACGCGCCGCGAATTCGCGATCTGAGCTATCAGCCCGGTGCGGGCGTCAACGACGTCACGATTTCCGGCCTGGGACGCTTGCTGCTGCCCGCCCTCAGCCATCCGGACCAAGCTAACCCTTTGTTTATCGACCACGTCTTGCTGGCGGTCGGGGTGCATGTCGCTCAGACCTATGGAGGCATGCGGCCAATGTCGCGGCTGACCCGGGGTGGGCTCGCGCCATGGCAGGAGCGACGCGCGAAGGATATTCTGCGCGCCAACATCAAGCGCCGTGTGACGCTCAAGGAGGTGGCGCGAGAGTGCGGCATGTCAGTGGGCTATTTTTCGCACGCCTTTCGTCGCACGCTGGGAGTGGCGCCGCACAAATGGCTCACTGAGCAGCGCATCGAGCTATCCAAGGAAAAGCTGCGCGATAACGGGATGTCGCTATCGGATGTGGCCGCGGAGTGCGGCTTCAGCGACCAAAGCCACCTCACGCGAATTTTCAGACAGGCGGTTGGCGTAAGTCCGGGCGCGTGGCGTCGGGTTCTCAGGACCGTTCAAGAAAGCGGATCGGGCAATATCGAGCGCGATCCCAGTGATCCGAATGATCCAACGGCAGGCCCGCGCGCATAGGCCGGGCGCCTCATCGACCTGGATGCGACCCTGCTGGTGGGCTCGCAACAGTTCGAACCAGCCCATGATATAGACAAGTAAGCCCTCGAAAAAGATCTCCAGAGCCGCGAGAGGACGTTACTCGCGACCGGCAAAGAGGCCGATTGGTGCGCCCCCAATCAACGCTGAGCGGGAGTTCGCGGTTGTTGGACCGTGGCGCTAGAATTCCGCCAACGGTCGCGCGAACCGTTTCAACTGCTGCACTCGACCCGGTTCGCGATTGCTCTTAGAGCGTCGTGTTCTTCAGAAGTGAAGTTGGAAGCAGAACCGTTCCAGAGACGACAGTCTGATCAAAGATAATCATCGGCCTGCGCGGCATGATCACGATCGAGCTTTGAGTTAGCACGATCCCGATCGCAAAGAGGTACGACATGTCGAGGCCGCTACTGAAATCGTCTCAAGACGCTGTTGCGAGGGCGGCTATCCAACGCCTTTTTGTTCTTGAGCTGAATGCCGGCCGCATTCACTCGATGAATACCGATGGCTCCGACCGTCAGACCATCGTGTCGGGTTGCCATTTACCCGACGGCATCGTCGTCGACGTTGACGCTGGCCATATCTACTGGACCAACATGGGCATCCCGAGCCTGAACGACGGCTCGGTCGAGCGGGCCGACATCGACGGCAAGAACCGCAAGACAATCGTCGCGCAAGGAGATACCCACAGCCCGAAGCAGATCATCCTCGATAAGAAGGCTGGCAAGCTCTATTGGTGCGACCGCGAGGGCATGCGCGTCATGCGCTGCAATCTCGACGGCACCAAGCTGGAGACGCTCATCGAAGCAGGCCGTGGCGAGGCTGACAGCCGTGATGCGACACGCTGGTGCGTTGGGCTGACGATCGACCCGAAGTTTGGACATCTCTACTGGAGCCAGAAAGGCCCAGACAATGCCGGGCTCGGCCGTATCTTCCGCGCCAATGTCGAAATCCCCGCCGGCCATACCGTAGCCACCCGGTCCGACATCGAGATCTTCTACGACGGCCTGCCGGAGCCGATCGATCTCGAGCTCGACCACAAGAATCGGATCCTCTACTGGACCGACCGCGGTGACCCTCCGCGCGGCAACACGGTGAACCGGGCCTCGATCGACGACAAGCCTGTCGAGCCGGAGATCGTGATGACCCACCTCATGGAGGGGATCGGTATCGCGCTCGACGTTCCAAACGACCGCATGTTCGTTACCGATTTCGCCGGCTCAGTTTTCTCCGCACGGCTCGATGGATCCAGTGAAAAAAATGTCCTCGAAGCCCAGGGCAACCTCACCGGCATCGCATATGCCGAAATACCGAAGGTGAAGTGACATGTCGCAAAACAAGCCTATTCGTCGAGTTGCCATCATCGGCACGGGTGTCATCGGCGCAAGCTGGGCCTCACTCTTCCTTGCCAAAGGCCTTGACGTAGTGGCGACAGACGTTGCGCCGGGCGCGGAAGCGGCATTGAAGCGCTTTGTCGCCGCGGCCTGGCCGGCACTGCGGCGGCTTGGCCTCGCACCCGGCGCTTCCCAGAACAGGCTGGGATTCACCGCGGCCCTGCCGGATGCTGTCAAGGATGCCGATCTGGTCCAGGAAAACGGACCTGAGAAGATCGAGTTCAAGAAAACGCTCTATCGTCAGCTGGATGAATTACTGCATCCCAGCGTCATCATCGCCTCAAGTTCGTCGGGCTTGACGATGAGCGAGATCCAGTCGGCGTGCGAGATGCATCCTGAACGCTGCGTGATCGGCCATCCGTTCAATCCTCCCCACTTGATCCCGCTGGTTGAGATAGTCGGCGGGGCAAAGACCTCGGAAGCCACGATCCGGCGCGCAGCAGAATTCTACACCTCGATCGGGCAACGGACGGTGCGCGTCAACAAGGAGATGCCTGGCCACGTCGCCAACCGCCTGCAGGCCGCACTGGCACGCGAGGTCTACTACCTTGTCGCCGAGGGTGTCGTGAGCGCCGCCGACGTCGACACCGCCCTGTCTTGGGGCCCGGGCCTGCGCTGGGGCATCATGGGCAACATGATGCTCAACCACCTCGGCGGCGGTCCGGGCGGCATCGAGCACTTCTTCCAGCAGTTCGCCGGCCCGATGACAGCTTGGTGGAAGACCCTCGGCTCGCCGGCGCTAACGCCGGACGTGCAAAAGACGCTCATCGACAGCGTCCATGCCGAGGTCGGATCGCGTTCGATCGACGAACTCGCAGCGGAACGCGATGAAGTCTTGCTCGGGTTGCTTGAGTTACGCAACAGGGTTGCCGAGTCGAGCCAAGCGAAAGTGACGGCGACAGTCGCCTGAGACCAGGCGCCGCGGCGAGATCAATCATAAATCCTTCGACTATTCCGATTTTCAACCCACAGCATCAGGAGTACCAAATGTCCACCACAACCGCAGCAAGCAAGACCTTCGCGTCGAAGCCGGTCCCCCTACCGAACGCCGACTTCTATCAGCTGATCGAGATGCTCACGCCCGAGGAGAAAGCGGTCGTCACAAGAGTGCGGACCTATATGCAGACCAAGGTCCAGCCGATCATCAACAAGTACTGGTCCGATGACGCGTTTCCGTTCGAACTGCTGCCTTCGTTCAAGGAAATCGGCATCGGCGGGCTCGGCTACGAGGGTTACGGCTGCGCCGGCGGCAGCCAGAAACTGTACGGCTTCGTCACGATGGAGATCGCGCGCGTCGACGCGTCGATCTGCACGTTCTGGGGCGTCCACAGCGGCTTGGCGATGGGCTCGATCTATCTCGATGGCTCCGAGGAGCAGAAGCAGAAATGGCTGCCGCAAATGGCCCGTTACGAAAAGATCGGGTGTTTCGGGTTGACCGAGCCGCTGGTTGGTTCGGGAGCGAGCGGCGGGCTGACCACGACCGCCAAGCGCGAGGGCGACGCCTGGATTCTCAATGGCCAGAAGCGGTGGATCGGGAATTCGACTTGGTGCGACGTTTCGATCATCTGGGCGCGGGATCTGGCGGACAATCAGGTCAAGGGCTTTATCGTCGAGAACAAGTCGACGCCAGGCTTCAGCGTCGAGAAGATCGAGCACAAGATTGCGCTCAAGGTGGTCCAGAACGGACAGATCACCCTCAAGGACGTACGTGTGCCCGAAGCGAACCGCCTGCAGGGTGGCAATTCATTCCGCGATACCGCACGCGTGCTCCGGATGACGCGGTACATGGTCGGTTGGGCGTCGACCGGAATCCAGATGGGCGCATTCGAAGCAACCCTCAAATACGCCCAGGAACGACTGCAATTCGGCAAGCCGATCGCGTCGTTCCAGATGATTCAGGATCTGCTCGCAAAGATGCTCGCCAATCTGACCGCGTGCCAGTGCTTGATGCTCCGGCTGGCGCAGCTCGATGACGAAGGCAAGCTCGACGATCATCATGCGGCGCTGGCGAAGGCGTTCTGTACGGCGAAATCGCGCGAGACGGTCGCATGGGGCCGCGAGATCCTGGGCGGCAACGGCATCGTTGCCGACTACAACCTCGCGCGCTTTTTCGCCGATGCCGAGGCGCTGTACTCCTACGAGGGCACCTATCAGATGCAAAATCTGATCGTCGGCAAAGCGATCACCGGCCACGGCGCCTTCGTGTGACATTCCAGCGGCCGGCGCTCGGAGGCCGGCCGTCCCCGGTCAAGGAGACATGATTATGATTTCGCAAGCTGCATCGTCTGTAACCGTATCCAACCCATTGCCCAGGGCGGCCTTGGCCCTTGCGAACGTTCAGTACGAGAAAAAGGGGGCGATCGCCTACGTCACGGTCAATCGGCCCAAGGTGCTCAACGCGCTCAACACCCCGACTTGGACCGATTTGCGGGCCGCTTTCGAGGATGCGAAGGCCGACGCTTCCGTGCACGGTGTGATCCTCACCGGCGCTGGTGACAAGGCTTTCATCGCCGGTGCCGACATCAGTGAACTCGCGCATGTCGATGCCTATGAAGCGGAAAAGTCCAGCCGCTTTGGGCAAGACGTCCTCGATCTGATCGAAAATCTCGGCAAACCCGTGATCGCGGCGGTCAATGGTTTTGTGCTTGGCGGCGGCTGCGAGACCGCGATGGCCTGCACCATCAGGATCGCAGCGGAGCACGCCAAATTCGGGCAACCCGAGGTCAAGCTGGGCCTGTTGCCCGGCGGCGGCGGAACGCAGCGTTTGCCGCGCCTAGTGGGAAAAGGTCGTGCGTTACAGCTAATCCTCACGGGCGAAACGATTTCTGCGCAGGAGGCCTATCGCATCGGCCTCGTTAACGAAGTCGTTCCGGCCGCCAGCCTGATTGAGCGTGCCGAGACGATCCTGAAGCAGATCGCGGCCAATGCTCCGATCGCCGTGAAGTTCTCGCTGGAAGCCGCCAACAAGGGGCTGGAGACGAGCCAAGGCGAAGGCCTCGCGCTGGAAGCCTCCTTCTTCGGCATCTGCGCCGCCACCGAAGACAAGAAGGAAGGCACTGCTGCCTTCCTCGAGAAACGTGCACCGCAGTTCCACGGTCGCTGAAGCGACCGCCGCACACGGCGATCTAGAAAGGACGACTATGACAAGCGACAATATTTTCTCTGGACTGAAAGTGGTGGATCTGGCGAGCTTTATCGCAGGCCCGAGCGCCGCGGTTATCCTGTCGGATTTCGGCGCTGACGTCATCAAGGTGGAGCCACCGCACGGCGACCTGTGGCGAATCGCGAACCACCTGCCACCGCAGCCAGTCGCCGAGGATGCCTACCCCTGGCACCTCGCCAATCGCAACAAGCGGGGTATGGCGCTTGATCTAAAGTCGCCGAGCGCCCATCAGGTTCTCGAAAAGCTCGTCAAATGGGCCGACGTTCTCATCGTCAATACACCGCACCCGGCGCGCAAGAAATTGAAACTCGAATATGAAGATGTGGTGGGGTGGAACCCGCGCCTGATCTACGCCGACGTCACGGGCTTCGGCGACAAGGGACCGGATGCGGATCTCCCCGGCTTCGACATCACGTCGTACTGGGCCCGCAGTGGGTTGCTGTCGATGACGCGCGATGCCGGAGCGCCGCCGACCTGGCCGGTGGCCGGCAGTGGTGACAATGCCACCGCCGTAGGGCTCTATTCGGCAATCGTCACGGCCTTGTATCGTCGCGAGCGCACGGGGGAAGGTGCGCGCGTCACGACCTCGCTGCTTGCCGAAGGCGTGTGGTCCGCCAGTGTCTCGATCCAGGCAGCGCTGTGCGGTGCGAAATTCTTCGGGCTTCACGATCGCAAGAACCCTGCGAATGCGGCGATGAACGTCTGGCGCGCCAAGGATGACACCTGGTTCGTTCTCCTCATCACGCCCGACAAGCTGGCAGCCGTCGCCAAGGCCATCGGCCGTCCGGACCTTTTGACTGATCCCCGTTTCTCCGATCCGGCGAAGCTGATGGCGAATATGCCGCAGCTCACCGCGATCCTCGACGAGATCTTCAGGGCCGAGCCGATGGCCCATTGGTACGAGGTGTTCAATGGTGCCCATGTGACGTTCGGAGCCGTGCGAGGACCGCAAGAGGTGATCAATGATCCCCAGCTCCAGGCGAACGACATCATCGTTCCGCTCAATGGCGCCGGCGGCAAGCTGACCTCCACTATCAGCAGCCCGCTTCAGGTGCATGGCGTCGCCAAGGTGCCCGCGAAGCGCGCCCCAAAGATTGGAGAACACAACGAGGAAGTTCTCCGGCAGCTCGGATTCAGCGTGGCCGAAATCGACGGTTTCCATGCGAGCGGTGCCATTCCGAAAGCAAAGGGACACGCGGCCTAGCGTGACGACACTGTCGGGGGCGGCGAGGGAGCCGCCCCGGCAGCCATTACCTGGTTCTTTGGTCTAGGAGACCTCGATGACAAAGGCCACCTCTCGATCGGATAAGACGGAATTGCGCGACGAGGTGGTGTCCCGCCGTGTCCGCCAGTTCGGCAGTGCGCGCGATGGGTTGCGCGAATGGGGATTGCAGCGCTTGACGGCGATCGCGGTCATCCCGCTGAGCCTGTATTTCGCCGCATCGGTCCTGTCGCTCGCGACGTCAGACCGAAAAGCTGCATCCGACTGGCTTTCGTTGCCTGTACTAGCCTTGGTCGTAATCCTCGTCGTTCTTGCGTTGATCACACACGAACTGATCGGCGTTCGCGCGGTTGTTCTCAATTATGTGCACGCGCGCACCCGCCCTGGTAGCCGAGCCCGTCTGATCGATCATCCAACCCCCGCAAATCAAGCGTAGTACGATGGCAATCCGAAAACCTAGCGCCCCCGGAGGAACGAGATCGATGATCGCCATCCGTCGAGCCACGTGCCATGCAAACGGCATCCGCCAATTCTACCTGGAGGCGGGGTCCGGCCCGCCTGTGGTCCTCTTACGTGGCTTTCCGGAGACCAGCTTCGGCTGGCGTTTCCAGATTCCGGCGCTTGCCACACGCTATCGCGTGATCGTTCCGGACCTGCGTGGATACGGCGAGACCGACAAGCCGTCGAGAGGCTACGACCAGAGGACAATGGCCAACGACATCGTCGAGCTCTTGAAGACGCTCGGCGTTGGGCGTGTCGCACTGGTTGGGCACGATCGCGGCGCGCGGGTCGCGACTCGCCTTGCCAAGGACCACCCGGATGTTGTCGATCGCCTGGTCGTCATGGACAATGTTCCGACCCGCATCGTCGCGCGCGAAATGAACGCGAAGGTCGCCCGCGAATACTGGTTCTTCACGTTCCACCAGATTCTTGATCTGCCGGAGGCGTTGATCGCTGGACGCGAGGACATCTGGCTTCGTCACTTCTTTTCCGACTGGTGCCACGATCCGATGACGATCTCCGGCGAAGCGTTCGAGACCTATGTGAAAGCCTACAGCGCCCCCGGCGCCGTACGGGGCGCGATGTCCGACTATCGTGCCAGTGCAGAAGACGTCGCGCAGGACCTCGAGGATGCCGAGCGGAAGATCGGGTGCCCCGTGCTTTCGCTTTGGGGCGCGGATTTCGGTGCCGTCGGCCGCCTATTCGACATGAAGGCGGTCTGGAGCGAGATGGCAGAAAACCTCTCAGTAGCTCCGATCGAACGCTGCGGCCATCTTCCGCAGGAGGAGCAACCGGAAGCCGTCAACAGGCTGCTTCTCGACTTTCTCGACGGATGGGCCGGTCGAACCGCAGCGCGGATACAGCAAGAACATCCAATGCGTGTTGAACTCAGACAAGAAAAGGTCTTCCCCACTGGACAATGCTCCGTCCGCATCGACTGAGAGGACAAATGATATCGCTCAACATCAACGGGCGCGACTATTCCGTGCAGGCTCCCGATGACATGCCATTACTCTGGGTTCTGCGCGATCTCCTGAACCTCAAGGGGACAAAATTCGGATGCGGAATCGCGCAATGCGGCGCTTGTACCGTGCATGTGGACGGCCGGCCCGTTCGATCCTGCATGTTGCCGGCCGCGAACGTCGGCCCGCGCGAGGTGACGACAATCGAGGCCATCGGGCAAAAGGACAGCGGGCGCAGGATTCAACAGGCATGGCTCGAACTCGAGGTCGTCCAATGCGGCTACTGCCAGTCGGGCCAGATCATGGCCGCGGCGGCTCTCATCGAGCGCAATCCCGCTCCCGACGATGCTGAGATCGATGCGGCGATGGCCGGAAATATCTGTCGTTGCGCGACCTACGCGCGCATACGCGCCGCGATCAAGTCGGCCTCCCGCAAATGACCGGGCACCTGTCGATTTCCCGTCGCCAGTTGATCGTAGGCGGCCTCATGGTCGCCTTCGCCTCTAGCGCCCGGGCAAGAGCCGCAACGTCCGAAGTGACAAGTCCGAGCGCGATCGGCGGTTTCGTTCGCATCTCGCCGGAGGGAGGCATATCGCTGGTGATGCCGAGTGTCGAGATGGGTCAGGGTATCTACACCGCGGAAGCGGCTTTGCTGGCCGAGGAACTCGACGTCCGCCTCGACCAGATCGTGGCGTTTGCCGCTCCTCCCGACGGATCGCTTTACGCGCAGCCTCTCTTCAAGGCTCAGATGACGGGTGGGTCCACCTCGATCCGCGGGTTCTGGACCCCTCTTCGGCAGGCGGGGGCGGCCGCGCGATCCATGCTCGTTGCCGCGGCGGCGCAGGCTTGGGGAGTGCATCCGAACGAATGCTCCACGAAGGATGGCACGATCCTGCATTCATCGACGGGCCGCGTCCTAAAATATGAAGAGGTCGCTGAATCGGCCGCGACCCTGCCGATGCCCGAAGATCCGAAGCTGAAGTCGCGCGAAGAGTTTAGGATCATCGGCAAATCCCAACGTCGGATCGATACGTCGGCCAAGGTGAACGGGAGCGCGGTCTACGGGATCGATGTGATGGTCGATGGAATGAAGACCGCGGCCGTGGCGATCAGCCCCGTGGACGGAGGCAGGCTGAAATCGGTCGATGACAACCGTGCGCGAAAGATCCCGGGCGTCATCGACGTCTTGCGCATCGACGACGCGGTCGCAGTGGTCGGCGAACACTATTGGGTCGCTCGCGCCGGCGTTGAGGCACTGGATATCGATTGGGAGCTGGGACCGAACACGAAACTGACCACCGCATCGATCCGCGCCGAAGCCGTCAAAGCGGCCGACGAGGGGACGCCGATCAAGGCTCTCGAACGCGGTGACGTCGAGACTAGCTTCAAGAATGCGACGAAGCGGGTGACCGCCGAATACGAACTTCCGTTTCTGGCTCACGCGACAATGGAGCCGATCAATACGACCGTTCATGTCCGTCCCAATGGTTGCGATATCTGGGTCGGCACTCAGACGCCCGTGGTAGCCCAGAAGCATGCGGCCAGGATCACGGGACTTCCGGTCGACAAGGTGGCCTTGCACAATCATCTCATCGGAGGTGGATTCGGGCGCAGACTCCAGGCTGATACGATCGAGCAGGCCGTTCATTTTGCCAAGCAGGTCCCCTATCCCCTGAAGATCATCTGGACGCGCGAGCAGGATATCCGGCACGATCGCTTCCGCCCCTGTTATCTCGACAGGATAGCAGCTGGTCTGGACGAGCAAGGCCGGCCCCTGGTCTGGACCCATCGCACCATATCGGGAACGGTCAGGCGTTATTTCGCTGAAGACGGCTGGCCGGAAGGAAAGCTCGACAAGGATGCCGTCGATGGCGCTTGGGACAGCCCCTATGCGTTCCCAGCCATCAGGGTCGACTGGGTCAGGCACGATCCGCCAGTCAAGCTGAACTGGTGGCGCGGCGTCGGCCCTACGCACAACGTCTTCGTGGTCGAGAGCTTCCTGGACGAGTTGGCGCATACCGCAGGACAGGATCCGATCGCCTACAGGCGGGCGTTGCTCGATGCCAATCCGCGCGCAATGGCCGTGCTGGACAAGGTTGCCGACGCCGCCGGCTGGCATAAGTCGTTGGAGCCAAGGTCCGGGCGCGGGGTGTCGCTGCATCAGAACTTCGGAAGCTACGCCGCTCTGGTCATCGAAGTCGCGGTGGCTATCTCAGGCGAGATTTCGCTGAATAAGATCGTGGCCGCCGTCGACTGTGGCATCCAGATCAATCCCGATACGATCCGTGCGCAGATCGAAGGCGGTGTCCTGTTCGGACTGTCGGCCGCCCTGTTCAACGGCATTACCTTCGACGAAGGACGGGTCGAACAGGGCAACTTCAACGATTACCGACAACTTCGCATCAACGAGACGCCGCCGATCGAGGTCCACCTCCTGGAAAGTAACGAGAGTCCCGGTGGCCTCGGCGAGGTAGGAACGGTGTCTGCGGCCCCAGCACTCGGGAATGCAATCTTCGCAGCAACCGGGGTCCGCATCCGCCGCCTGCCGATCGACCGAAGCCTGCTTTCCAAACGGGAGAACGCATGAAGCGCATCCTTGTCGCTGTATGCGCTCTCGGTGTCGTCATCGCGATCGTGGCCGCATGCTTTTTCTTTTGGCCCGCCTCGATCGAAGCGGTCCAAGCTACGCAGGCGCAACCAACTGGATACGCACTCGTTGCAAAAGGCGAGTATCTGACCAAAGCGGCCGATTGCGTCGCCTGCCACACCGCTCCGGGAGGGCAGCCGTTTGCCGGTGGTCGCGCCTTCAGGCTTCCGTTTGGAACGATCTACTCGAGCAATATCACGCCGGACGGGGAAACAGGGATTGGCAGATGGAGCGATGCGGAATTCGTAAGAGCCGTGCACAGGGGAATCGGGAAGAACGGAGAGGATCTCTATCCTGCCTTTCCGTACACAGCCTATGCCCTTCTTTCGACCGACGACGTCCTTGCCATCCGTGCCTACCTTTCAACTGTGCGACCAGTGTCACTGCGGAACACCGACAACACACTCGTTTTCCCATTCAACCAGCGGTACTCGCTGAGAGCCTGGAAGCTCCTGTTTGTGCCGACCAGGCCATGGGAGCCGTCCACGGCTCACGACGCGCCGTGGAATCGTGGAGCGTACCTTGCCGAAGCGCTCGCGCATTGCGGCGAATGCCATACACCCCGCAATCTGATGTTCGCGACAAAGAGAGGCAGGAAGTACGCCGGGGCGGTCGTTGACGGATGGAAGGCCTACAACATCACGTCTGACCGTGAGAGCGGCATAGGTGCTTGGTCCGACGCCGACATAGCGCAGTATCTATCCTCCGGGCACGCGCCCGCGCGCGGCAGCGCCGGAGGTGGGATGGGAGAGGCAATCGATCTCAGTCTTCGTCATCTCTCCTCCGAAGACATCGCAGCGCTGACCCGATATCTGAGATCCATTCCGGCACAACCATCGGAGCTCGCGGTCCGGATCGATCATCATCCGGCCACGTTGAACCGTGCCACGGCCTGGTCGCCGGGACCGGATCGCAACGAAAGTATCGGGTTTCAGATTTTCGCGTCGGCTTGCGCCAGTTGCCACGGCTGGGACGGAGCCGGTCAACAGACGGAACACGCAGAATTTCTCGGCTCACCCGCGGTGAACGACCCGTCGGGCGTCAATCTCGTCCGCGTCGTGCTCGAAGGGGTCAAGATCGGGTCGCACAGGGGCGACAACTTGATGCCTTCGTTCGCCGCTGCCTATTCCGACGCGGAGATCGCTGCCGTCAGTAATTATGTCATAGGGCATTTCGGCGGCAAGCAAGGCAAGGTTACGGCGGCCGACGTTCGTGCCGCCCGCAACTAAGAAGTCGCTCGAATTCGAACTCGCCTTGAGCAGGAAAGCTAGGACACCACGATGAGAATGATCCTGTCCACGCCCGTCGGGATGCAGAGCTACCTGCCGCCGGGTGTGAGTATGATCCTGTAAGGAGTAACGCTCATGCGTTTGCCGTTCATTCCGCCGGCCGAACTCTCGCCGGAACAGAAGCTGCTCTACGACGATATGAAGGCCGGCATTGCCGCGAAATACAGCACCTTCAAGACCATGCGACCGGACGGGGCGATACTCGGGCCATGGAGCGCATGGCTGCATGATCCCGATCTTGGTCACGCGCTCTGGGGCGCCACAAAAGGAATGACGCGATTCCGGCACTTGCCGGAAATGGTTCGGCAGATCGTGATCCTTACGGTAGGTGCAAGGTTCGGCGCGGCCTATGAGATCTACGCACACGGCGCTGTCGCTCTGGCGAATGGAATGAGTGCCGAGCGCCTCGCAACCATTGCCGCGGGTCTTCGACCGGCGGACCTGACGAGCGAGGAGGCAATTGGCTACGACATGGCTAGCGCGTTATTGGGCGGCGGCATGCTGGCGTCACCGATCTGGGAACGCGCCATCGCCGTCTTCGGTGGGGAGGGAACCCGCGAGATCGTATACCTTGTCGGACACTATTGCTTCATTTCAATGACACTGAACGGCTTTGCGATTTCCGTCCCTGACGACGAGTAGCGGTGCTGGCGGGGGCCTCTTTCGCAATTGGTGAAGAGGCTGCCGAAATCAGCAATTGGCTCCGGTCGCTCTTTGGGCGTATGACGCGCTTCGTATCGATACCGCTCTCCAATTCCGGGGACGGCTGTTAAGCTTTCCAAAGACCACCCTGGGGCCTAGCGTTCTCTCCGTGGCAGGGCTAAGCCCCCGAAGTGGCGTAAGGTGACGCTTGTGGTTCAATATTGAAGCACAGGGCTATCCCAAACCAGCTTAAAGCATCCGGCAGTGATGACCACCGGGCCTGACCACGACTATGAGGCGGACGACCGCGATCCTTCGGAAATCAACCGTGAGCTCCGCTGCCCCGACAGATAA
The DNA here is from genome assembly GCF_000938255.1 of Bradyrhizobium sp. LTSP849. Classification (GTDB taxonomy): domain Bacteria; phylum Pseudomonadota; class Alphaproteobacteria; order Rhizobiales; family Xanthobacteraceae; genus Bradyrhizobium. The sequence continues at coordinate 95,519 of NZ_JYMR01000056.1, forward strand.
GACCAGAGCCATTGCGTTTGGACGCGGAACCGGTTTTGAAGTTGCGGCAGGGATAGTATGTGCAACGCGGCCCACACCAGCCAGGTCAGAAAGCCGCTGCTACGCAAATGGCCGGACTCGAGGATGGCGAAGTTCTTGCCAACCACCGCCATATTGCCCTTGTTGCGGTATCGAAACGGTCGACCATCCTTGCGCCCTCTGACACGGTTCGCGATGACATGCCCGACAAATCGGCCCTGTTGAATGGCTGCCTGCGCCACTCCGGGGACGGGGTTCCCATCCTGGGTCATCGTGGCCGCATCTCCCGCGACAAAGACATTGGGCGCCTCAGGGATGTCCATGAAAGCGCCGACGAAGGCGCGCCCAGCGCGGTCCATTTTCGTCCCCAGCATTTTTATGACAGGCGAGGCGCTGACGCCTGCCGTCCAAAGCACGGTGGCGCTCGGAATGCGGTTGCCGGCCGCGATCACGCCCTGGTCGTCAACCTTCTCGACCTTTACGCCCGTCGAAACTTCAACGCCGAGCTTGCTTAGTCGCCTTGCTGCCTTTCGTGACAGAGATTCTGAAAAGGTCGGAAGAATACGCGCGCCTCCGTCCAGTAGCAGAATTCGGCTCTTGGCGGGGTCGATCTTGCGGAAGTTGTTGCGCAGAGTCACCGAGGCCAGTTGAGCGATCGAAGCGGCAAGCTCGACGCCGGTTGGGCCGGCACCCACCAACACGAAGGTCATTTGGCGCGCGCGCTCCTTCTCATCATCGGTGGATTCCGCCAATTCAAACGCACTCAGGATCCTGGTCCGGATCGTCTCAGCGTCGTTGAGGCTCTTGAGACCTGGCGCAAAGCGCGCGAACTCGTCATGACCAAAATAGCTCGGATGCATTCCGGCGGCGATCACGAGGAAGTCGTACTCGAGTTTCAGAGAACCTATTCCCGGGCAATATACGTCGACGGTCCGCGTTCCCGAGTTGATGCCCTTAACCTCGGCCAGCAATACGCTGAGATTCTTCTGTTTCGCCTCGAGCTGCCGGATTGGCGCCGCTATCTCGGATGGCGCCAAGACAGCGGTGGCGACTTGGTACAGGAGCGGCTGGAAAATATGATGATTGCGCCGATCGATCAGCGTTATTTCGACATTGGCTCGCTTGAGCGCGCGTGCAGCCGCGATGCCGGCGAAGCCTCCGCCGACGATCAGGACGCGTTTCTTATCTAAGACCGCCTTTGTTGCCGGCGGCTCTTCTTGCGGAAGCGATTCGGTCAGAACTGTCGTCATGGAAACTCCTTCGATCCGAAGGCGACTCGGTCTCTGCTATGGATATGGGAAGTGTGACGGCTCTTCTTGAACGACGCTGCGGTGCATGGAACGTTCACGCCGTTTTCATGTTCGCGTCGATCGCAAGCGCTTGAACAGTGGGCGCTTACGGATCAGCCCCATGGTCGTAGCCATAACAATCAGGGAGCCGTGATGCCGTTCGCTACGGTGCTCGTCAGCAGAATCGGGCGCCCAACCGGCTATCGCGAGCTCCGCACCGATCTGCCTTGGGGAGAGCTTATGTGGCCCGCTTGTTGCCTGCGCGAACTATCCTGAAAATCGTGCGGTTGCCCCGCGCGTCTATAGATCCGAATTCGTCAGCTGACAGTTTTGAGCATGATTGGCGCTAATCCCGCAGTAGCGTTCAATCGCAACTGGTAGCGAGAAGGCATATTGGGTGCCGGCTTCGAGACGCTGTTCCAACTCAACACGACAGCTCTCGTTCTAGATGATGAAGCATTGAGCACTCGGCACGTCCAACTCTGTCCACCGGAGCCTACCCTTGAGCGACCTATCCAAACGATCGCCGTTGGCCCATGCATCCGGCACCCCAGTCACGGATAATTTCAACATTCAGACCGCGGGGCCGCGCGGTCCCGCCCTGCTGCAGGATGTCTGGCTGATCGAGAAGCTCGCCCATTTCGCCCGCGAAGTGATCCCCGAGCGCCGCATGCACGCCAAGGGTTCCGGCGCCCACGGTACCTTCACCGTCACGCATGACATCACGCGCTACACCAAGGCCAGGATGTTCTCCGAGATCGGCAAACAGACCCCGATGTTCGCTCGCTTCTCGACGGTTGCGGGCGAGCGTGGCGCCGCTGATGCCGAGCGCGATATCCGCGGCTTTGCCCTGAAATTCTATACTGAAGAGGGCAACTGGGACGTCGTCGGCAACAACACGCCGGTGTTTTTCTTCCGCGATCCGCTGCGCTTTCCCGATCTCAATCACGCCATCAAGCGCGATCCGCGCACCGGCATGCGTAACGCCGACAACAACTTGGACTTCTGGACGCTGCTCCCTGAAGCACTGCATCAGGTCACAATCGTCATGAGCGATCGAGGCATTCCGAGAAGCCTCCGTCACATGCATGGCTTCGGCAGCCACGCGTACAGCTTCCTCAATGTCGCGAACGAGCGCATCTGGGTCAAATTCCACTTCTGTACCCAGCAGGGCATCCAGAATCTGACGGATGCGGAAGCCGAAGCCCTCGTCGGCAAGGATCGCGAAAGCCACCAGCGCGATCTGTTCGAAAATATCGAGGCCGGCAATTTCCCGCGCTGGACCCTGTTCATCCAGGTGATGACAGACGCGCAGGCGAAGGCATTCCCATTCAATCCTTTCGACCTGACCAAGGTCTGGCCAAAGGGCGACTTTCCGCTGATCGAGGTTGGATATTTCGAACTCAACCGGAACCCCGAGAACGTCTTCGCCGAAGTCGAACAGGCAGCGTTCTCTCCCGCCAACATCGTGCCGGGCATCAGCTACTCGCCGGATAAGATGCTGCAGGGGCGGCTCTTCTCCTATGGAGATGCACAGCGCTACCGCCTGGGCGTCAATCATCATCACATCCCGGTCAACGCGCCAAAATGCCCGTTCCACAGCTATCATCGCGACGGCGCCATGCGCACTGACGGCAATCTCGGCGGAACTGTTACCTACTTCCCCAATAGCCTGGGCGAGTGGGTTGACCAGCCGCAGCTGAACGAGCCGGCGCTGGAACTCGGAGGCGCCGCAGCACATTGGGACCATCGTGTCGATGACGATCACTACCAGCAGCCAGGCGACCTTTTTCGCAAGATGACTCCTGCCCAGCAGCAAATACTGTTCGACAATACGGCTCGTCAGGTCGGCTCCGCTGCCAAGCAGATTCAGGAGCGTCATGTCGCTAACTGCGCCAAGGCAGATCCTGCCTACGGCGCGGGCATCGCGAAGGCGCTGGGCATCGATTTGAAATCGAACATGATAGCGGCGGAGTAGCCTCGCCCTCCGCGCCGACGGCACTCACCGGCTCCCCCAGCCGCGTACCGATACCGTCGTAGAAAAAGGGTCGTGCGACGCGGCGAGTCAACGAAAGTAAAGTCGGCTGCATCGGCGCGAACGGACAGTGCACAGGAGACGATATGAGGAGCGTATTGAGCCTGGCTACATTCGCCATCGTGGTGCTGTGCTTCGTGGCGTTCGTGAGCAAAGTAAGGCCAGTTCCCATCATTGCAGCGCCCTCGCTGATCGAGCAGACGCAGGCTCAGTGATGCGTCCGACGATTCGGGTATCTCCCAAAGGACAATCGAGAGTTCTAATCGAGAGCGATAAGGAGTGCCCGTAGCCCGCTATTTTATCTTCGTCGGAAGCACGCTTGCGGCTTTGTTACTCATCTCCAGCCGGTTTCTGCCGAACCCACCAGCGGCGTTCGCTGATCAGTCCGTCGCCGTCGATAGAGCGGTTATCCGGATCAAGTCCGCCCACAAATGGCCGGAGAAGGTCATCTTTGACACCAGTCAGCTGACCATCACACCTCCCGTTGTCACGGACGCTCTCACGATCCAGTCGTCGAGTCCGCTACCGTCTGTCAATTCGCTGGATCATTCGAATCTTGAAGCCACGGGCTTGCTAAAGCCAGACACACAGCCGGTCGCCATCAATCATCCAACCCTGCAATCCAAGCACCGCGTGGAAAGGACCACTCGACCGAGGCGCTTAGCGAGGGGTCCTGTTACACACCGCCGAATAGTAACGAGCAGGGACTGTTGCCAGTTCGGGTGGGTTGATGGCGGTCAAACAAGCTCGAATGCTATGCCGCCCAAGCGGGCTGCGTCGTCATGGCCCTTGGATTGACGCGCGATCGATCGGCAGAACTTGAAAGACGACGGATTTCGACAGGTGGGCACGGAAGTGAGCATCAACCATCCAAATAAATCAGCAACGTACAAGACCGACAGAAGTACATCCGTTATTCCTTACAGCATCAAGAGGCGACGAAATCCCGAGATTGTCTTTGACGCGATTGAGGCCGAGTTGGAGCGTCGCGGCGCCGAGCTATGAGGGCTGCTGTCCGAAACCATTCGCTGCGAGAGCTGTTTGGAAAGGCATTACGATCCAAACGAAATCGTGGAGAACGCTTTTGGTCAGAGACAACAACTCGTTGGAGCACGAAATGACCGAGCGCGTCGCACAGTTGCCGGATCCCGACGGATCGTTGCTTCTTCGCGAGTTGGATCACAGAGTGAAAAACGAATTAACGTCCGCGATATGCGCAGTTTCAGCCAAAGCGGTGCAGTCCGATAGTGCCGCGGTCAAGGCCGCGCTGTTCGACGTCGTGGACTTCCTACATCAATGGGCCGACGTTCATCGCGCGCTGCACATGCCAGATCAAAGGCGCCTCACCGATGCCGCAAGCTACCTCCAGCAGCTTTGCTTCGCCATGACGAAATACCGACTGGATTGCCTGGCAATACGCGTCTTGTATTCAGCGGATGATCTGAGGCTTGAAGGAGAGCGCTGCTGGAAGCTCGGACTGATTGTATCCGAGCTACTGACCAATGTGGCACGACATGTAGAATTCGGAGCTAATCATCCAGAATTGCGAGTGAAGTTGATGCTTGTAGGCGACGTCGTAAGGTGCGGGGTCTCTGACAATGGGTCGGCACCTGAACCCATCCGGCGCGGCCGAGGGCTTACGATCGTCAGCGAGTTGGCTAGCAGTCTGGGGGGCCGCGTTCATACGTCTTGCGCCGCCGAAGGATCCTCCTTCCTTCTCACCTTTCCGTTGACTGAGGCCGAGAAGCGTGCCGCCGGCGCGACCCATGATGTTTTGAAGCAGAAAAAGATGGGCCGCCCACGGCGGCTGGAGGCGTCAAGATAAGTCGGCCGGGAACCGTCACTGGAAAGCGGAGGTAACTCTTGAACAACATTGCCAATCCCGCGGGAGCGGTCCTACAGTTCGCTCAGCGTCGACTCCTTCATATCGTCTTTGCCTCCACCAGCGGTCACACGGAGTACGTGGTGGGTGCGCTGATCGATTCCTTGAAGAACAGCGTCCTAGGTTGGGAGATCGAGGCAACGACGGCCGAGAAAGCGCAACCACAGGATTTGCTGAGCGTTGATGTTCTCCTGCTTGCCTCCGCGACCTGGAATACAGGGGGCATCGAGGGACAATTGAATCCGCATATGTCGGTGCTGCTCCAAGACAAGGCGCAGACTCTGGATTTGGCCGGAAAACCGTGTGCATGCATCGGACTCGGGGACCACCGATACTTTTACACGGCTCGGGCGGCGGATCATTTGGACCACTACGTTGAGGCCCACTATGGCCGGCTGATCGTTCCAACGCTTAAAATCATAGACGAGCCCTACGGCCAGGAGGAGACCATAGGAACCTGGGGCAAACAGTTGGTTGATGTCTTGAATCCGGCAGATCGGTGTTAGGCGATGCCCCGCATCTCTCTCAAAATCGTCGGCGCTTCGGGACAGGGAATAAATTCCATTGGCGCGATCATCGCTAAGGGTCTCAAAAGATCCGGCTACTGCGTGTTTGGCTACCGCGAGTATCCCTCCCTGATAAAGGGCGGGCACGCTAGCTATCAACTGGACGTCTCGAATGAACGCATTTGCAGTACCGAAACGAAAGTGGACGTGCTTGTCGCGCTGAACCATCACGGCCTCGAGCTGAACATGGAGGAGCTGAAACAGGGCGGGATCGTGCTGCACGTGACGCCCGGGTGGCAGTTTCCGGAGCACCATCGGAAGCTGATCGCGGAGCGAAGCCTTCGCATCATCTATTTCCCGGTTGATGATATGCTCAATCGCCTCGGCGCAAGGGCAATTCTGTCGAATGTGCTGCTGACCGCCTTTGTCTGGTCCATGCTGGACCAGGATATCGATGCCCTCAAGTCCCTCGTCGGAGAGACGTTTGCGAAGAAGAAAGCTCTCCTCGAATTGAACATACGATGTATCGATGAGGGATATTCTTTTGTCGATCCCGAGCAGGGGGCGATCTCCGTCGCTTTGCCGCCGCCTGACAAAGGCTTCGCCGGCCACCTCCTTATTACCGGCAGTCAAGCAATGGGACTAGGCGCGGTTCATGCCGGGGTGAGGCTCTATGCCGGCTACCCGATGACACCCTCCAGCCCGCTGCTGTCATTCATCGCCGAGCTCGAAAACAAGACCCACATGGTGGTCAAGCAGGCGGAAGACGAAATCACCGCGGCCCAGATCGTGAGTGGGGCGATGTACATGGGAACGCGCGCGCTTACCGCCACCTCCGGCGTCGGATTTGATCTTATGAGCGAGACACTGTCGCTGAATGCCATGATCGAGAACCCGACGGTGTTTGTGCTGGCACAACGCCCTGGTCCGGCCACCGGCCTGCCGACCTGGACGGCTCAAGGAAGTCTCTTACAGGCCGCGAACTGCTCTGCCGGTGAATTCACGCGCTGCGTAATCTCGGTGAGCAACAGCCAGGATGCCTTCGACTTGATGCCGGTCGCATTCAACCTGGCGGAGCAGTACCAGATCAGTGTCATTGTCCTCACCGACAAGCAGATCGCCGAGGCGCTGTACACGCAACATCCTTACGATCAGGAAAAGACTGAAATTGATCGTGGCAGGCTCGTCGTCGATCCCGAGAAGCTGAAACTCCTGAAATCTTCTGATCGATTTAACCCGCACGCCCAGGGCGGCGTTTCGTTGCGATGGCTTCCCGGCAGCCGCGCGGCGACCTATTGCGCGCAAGGTGATGAACACAATTCCATCGGCGCGGTGGATGAGTCCAGTCTCAACACAAAGTTGCAGATAGAGAAGAGGCTGCGGAAGTGTCACGGATTAAAGGCAGGGCTTCCCGCACCTCACTTGAGTATCGGCGGTCGCAGCGTAGAGACGAGCGACTGGATTGATACAGGCGACGAAATCGAGTTGCTCGCGATCGGCTGGGGAAGCACCGGTGACGTGTTTCAGGACGTCATGCGCAGCGATGAACTGCGAGGGCGGAAGATCGCGTATCTGCACTTCACGTATCTCTGGCCGCTCCGCACCCAGGAGCTTCAGAGACTGGCAAAGCGGTCGAAACACATCGTCCTGGTCGAGCAGAACTATCAGGGGCAATTGGGCATGCTGATCAGAATGGAATGCGGCCTGGATATCCCGGATAAAATTCTCAAGTACGATGGTCGACCATTTTTCTACGATGAGCTTCTGTCATCGGTGATTGAGAGATGTGCGAGCACCTCGGAAAACGAAAAGACGTCTCCCGGTTTAGAACATGCGGGTAGCCCATCATGAATATCGCTCTGCAGACCCAGCCGCCCGCTCTTTCCGACTACTATTCGGAGACCAAATGCATCTGGTGTGACGGCTGCGGCAACTACGGCATTTGGACGGCCGTGAAGTATTCCCTGGTAGAACTGAATTTGTATCCTTGGCAGGTTTGCCTTTGCTACGATGTCGGCTGTAACGGCAACGGCTCGGACAAGATTGAGGGCTACCGCTTCCACGGGCTCCACGGTCGGGTCATCCCGTTTGCGGCAGGCGCGAAGCTTGCAAACATGAAGGTTCCGGTCATCGCCTTCGGCGGTGACGGCGCGACTTTCTCGGAAGGTATCGGGCATTTGATCCATGGCGTGAGGAGCAATTATCCCATCACGTTCGTCCTGCACAACAATACAAACTTCGGGCTAACGACCGGGCAGGCGAGTTCGCTCACGCCACAGGGCCAGGCCATGAACACAAGCCCCAACGGGATCCCCGAGCACACGTTGGCGAGCATGGACCTGGTTTTCTCACTCAATCCCACGTTCGTTGCCCGTGGCTTCAGCGGCGACATCAAACTGATGACTCGTATTCTCAAAGCCGCCATTCAGCACCGCGGCTTTGCCTTCGTCGAGATGCTCCAGGCGTGCCCGACATACAATCACTTCGCGACGCACGAGTATCTGTTGGACAGGTACTTCGATGCAAATGCCGATGGTCACGACCCGGGCAATCTGCAGCAGGCGAGGGCGCTCGCTACGCAGGTTCAGGATCGCATCGCCTGCGGCATTCTCTATCAACGCAGAGACGCTCCCGACTTCTATAGTCGGTTAATTCCGCGACAAGGCGTAGAGACGACCTGTGTGGAGGAGGTGCGGAGGTATGATGTAAGCGAGTATTGGAAGGAATTGGTGTAAGCAAATCCCACCGTTGGGAGCGCGGCGGCGCGAGCGCGGGCATCGGCGTCTCACCGTGACCGGGACCCGCGCCGCGCCAACGATTGGAAAATCCGCAAAGCAGTCTTTGTGTCGGTTAATGGCTTATGGTTGGAACGGCATCATCCTGCTGGCCAGCGTCTCTCTTCAGCAAACCGTTCCTCGTCGATCTAAATGAGTGGGGCAATGTCAAAGAAGCAATTAGTCGTAGCCCTAATATCGCTTCTAATCTGCGCACCCTCCTATGCCGGCGCCACGCCGGATGGCGAAACCGGCGCGGCTCAAGAACAGGATGCAACGAGCAATGAGCTCGCCGAAGAGGCGATAAGCCGTGAACTTAAGTTGTTCCGAGGCGCGGAAGTATCATTGCGCCAAGCGCTGAAGATAGCTGACAGCCTTCACCCCGGCTCGAGGATCGTCGATGTCAGTTTTGATGGCGGCTCCGGCTCATCCGTTTATCGCGTGAAGATGTTTCGGCAGGATCGCATTTGGGAAGATACTATCGACGCCAAAACGGGGCAGGTTGCGGGCAATGCTAGAGTATTATCCATGAGTGAGGTGAACCTGGAGGATCGCCTCAACTTGATCGCTATGCAATCTGTCCGGCAAGAGCTTGCAGATGCAGTCTCTGTCGCTGAGGATAACACGTCAGGAAAGGCGGTCAGCGGCGGACTGGTGAGCGAAGCCGGCAAGTTGAATTTTGTGATCGTGGTTCTGTCCGGCACCAATCTCAAGCAGGTCCTGCTCGAACCGCCCAGTGCCATCAACCCAGAAACGCTTCCACGTCATTCAATGTCGTCAAGGGTCAAGCCGCACTGACGGCAACCGAGTGTTGGCTTTCCATTCGTTTCCGTTCCCACGATAGCCTCCGGGCCGCTGGCCAGCTAAAAGACTGCACAGGAGCCGCGGCCAATGTCGGCCTCTTAGCCGTGGGCTTAAGTTCCGCCCCACCCCTGGTTGTTTCAGAGAACTTGTCGCTTTTAGCGCCCGCCTCTCGGCGGAGCGAACGAACGCAGATCCTTGAGCTTCAGCCCAAGGAGCGCCCAAGAATGGCCATGAACAAAAGTGGAAAATAGTCGGGGACAAAGGCCGAAAAGTTGCGCAATTTCAAGCCTACGCTCTGAAGGCAATCCGTTCAGGACGCAGAGGTCGCAGGTGTTGAAGGCGCGGCCGAGCAATTTACAGTTGGTCTGTAACCTATTGATTTCGATAGCGCTATTACGGTAGCCTTTTACATCTAAGTATTTGTAATTGCTTCTGAAAAATGAGACTCTTAATCAGCGGGTCCCAGGTTCGAGCCCTGGTGCGCCCACCAAATAAGATCAATCATTGCGGACGCTTCTGAATCAGAGCGGACCTTTTGGTTGGAAGGCCGGTCTGATCCGTTCTGAAGGCTGGTCGAGAGCCGGGCTCGAATTGCTCTCAAATTCCGAGATACGCCGCTTGGACTTGTTTGCTGTTTGCAAGCTCGTCGTTTTTTCCCTGCATGGTCACGCGCCCGCTCTCCAGCACGTAAGCGCGGTCAACCAGAGACGGCGCGCGGCTTTGCGGATTTCGGCGCCTGCTCGCGCTCGGACAACGAAGAGTCGAGGATGACGCTTGCGGTCTTTTGCAAATGTTCGTTCATCAGCGCGACTGCGCGTTTACTGTCCCGCGCCAAAGCGGCCTCTGCAATCTCGCGATGCTCCCTGTCGAGGTCCCTTTCCACCTTGGAAAAGGGGCCCGAAAACCAGCGGTAGCGTTCAGAGTGATTGAAAAGCATCTCCCGCAAATGAAGGAGCCAGGGGCTGTCGCATCCCGCCGCGAGGACTTCATGGAAAATCTCGTGAGCCTTCGCATATTCGTTGCTGTAGCGGCGCGCGGCCTTATCTGCCCATACCGGCGTGTGCGATAGGCGATGCAGTGCCGCGACGACCTGCGACTGCCACTCGATACCACCCTTCTCGATGGCCCCCTGAAGGCACAGCCCCTCGATGTTGCACCGAACGTTTGTGAGGTCGCGAAGGGCTTCGATGGACAATGGCGCGACACGAAAACCTCGCTGAGGTTCGCTGACGACAAACCCTTCCGATGCGAGACGTGAAAGGGCCTCACGGACGGCGCTCGAGCCGACCGCAAAGCGACGGCACAAGTCATCGATCTTCAGCTTCTCTCCGGGAGCAAAGCGGCACGCGAGCAGTTCGGACCGAAGCTCCACATAGGCTCCTTGGGTCAGGCTTGTCGGCGATTCCATGATTTTCTCCGATAACACGCGCGATGCCACAAGTCAGCCATAATATGCACGCTTTTAGAATTATGCATATTCCATTGTAATATGCATTTTATATGTTATGGTGAGTTCGCACTTGGAGGAAACGCCCCGCGCGTTTCATCGCTTACGAAAGAAACGGAAGCCGCAACCTCGCAGCGGCCGATCAAGACGGGATCAGAGCGAAGGTTACGTCGCTGCCCGCGCGTGTGCACTGCCTGATCTTGGAGTTGAGCAGTTCCAGCTCTGATCGGGCGTCATGCGCAAGCGCACAAAAACATAAAATTCTTCGCGCGTCGTATTGGGAGGAAGGAATGAAATCGGTTCCGGTTTTGATTGCAGGGGGTGGTCCGGTCGGGATGACGCTTGCGAACGTCCTGGCCTATTTCGGAATCCGCTCCATGCTGGTGGAGACGAACACGACCACGACCCGCCACCCGAAGATGGACATCACCAACAGCCGCAGCATGGAGCTTTTCCGCCGGTTTGGACTGTCGGATGCATTGCGTAAAGTCGCGGTGCCGGAAGATCATCCCTTCGACGTCGCCTGGATCACGAGCCTCGCCGGATATGAGCTGCATCGTTTTCGATATCTGACCCCGAGCGAGTTTCGAAAGCGCATCCGTGTCAAGAACGACGGCACCCAGCCGCTCGAGCCTCCGATGCGCGTTTCACAGGTCGAGATCGAGCCCGTTCTGAAGAAAGCCATCGACGCCCGTCCGGAAGTCGAGGTGCGGTTCGGCGTTGCCTTCGAACGTTTCGAAGAGAAGAACGATCATGTCGTCGCGGTCCTGCGGGAGCAGGGAAGTGGCGCGCAAGAGCACGTCACCTGTCAATATCTCATCGGTTGCGATGGCGGTTCGAGCCGTGTTCGGGCGGGGCTGGGCATCCAGCTCGAGGGACAAGCGCGCGTCGGCGAACTCTACATGATCCACTTTCGGTCAACCGAGCGTGATCTGCTGCAGCGCTGGGGTGTCGCCTGGCACTACCAATCGCCACTTGGAACAATGATTGCCCAGAATGACGATGATATCTGGACCGTTCATGTTCCCGTTTTTCCCAGCCAAGACTCAACCAAGCTCGATCCGCGCGCGCTTGTCGAGGCCTATGCCGGCCGGTCATTCCCGTTCGAGATCCTGGTCGCGAATGCGTGGACGCCGCACCTGCTCGTTGCCGAATCCTATGGTAGGGGACGCGTCCTCCTCGCAGGCGACTCCGCGCACCAGTTCATCCCGACGGGCGGCTATGGAATGAATTCGGGCGTCGGCGACGCCATCGACCTCGGCTGGAAACTGGCTGCAACCTTGTAGGGCTTCGGTGGGCCTGACCTTCTTGCGTCATACGAAATTGAACGGCGTCCCGTTGCGGTCCGAAATCGCGACGCATCCGGCCGCCACATGCAGGTGCGGATGCAGATTGCCGAAGCCTACGGAAACCTGCTGGAAGGCGGCAACAGCGAAAATCCCGTGCGACGGGCAGAAGTCGGCGCAGAGCTTGCCAAGCTTGGCAACATAGAGAACGAGTGTTTCGGGATCGAGCACGGCTTTATCTATGAAGGATCGCCGATCCTCGCCGACGGGCCGGCCGCTCCCTTTCCGTTTGATCCTGTCGTATACAAGCCGACGACCACGCCTGGCGCCCGCCTGCCCAGCACATTCTTGAAAGATGGGACGGCGCTCTATGATCGGCTCGGCACGCACTTCACCCTGATCGATTTCCGCGGAAGCGATCTGTCGGCCTTTGTCGAGGCTGCGGCGCGACGACGGATACCGCTGGCGATCTTGCAGCTCGACGAGCCCGATCTGAAGGGGGTTTATGGTCAGGACATGTTGCTCGTGCGGCCCGACCATCACATTGCGTGGCGCGGAACAGGCAGAAAGACGCCGAATGCAGACGCAATCCTGGCGACGGCTCTGGGCTGGGGGGCGGAGCGGTGAAGCCGCTTCATGCCCTGGTAATCGGCGCCGGCATCGGGGGCACGGCGGCTGCGATAGCGTTGCGTCGGGCTGGCCTCGACGTGTCCCTGTTCGAGCAGACGGTGGCGCAACGCGAGGCTGGCGCAGGTATTCAGGTTAGCCCCAACGCCTCCCGGCTGCTCCGCCGCTACGGGCTTGGCGATGCCATGGCACGCGCTGCCGTTCGTCCCTCCGCGGTCGTCTTTCGTCGCTGGCAGGACGGTCGTGTCCTAGGGCGCGAAGAATTGGGTGATGCCCTCGAGAACCGCTACGGTTCGCCGTACTATCATTTCCACCGGGCCGACCTCATCGCTCTTCTGGCGGACGCGTTCGGTCCCAAAGAGATCAAGCTCGGACGTCGTCTGATCGATGTCGCGCAAGACGAAAGCGGCGTGACTGCTCATTTCGAGGATGGCACGTCGGAGCGCGGCGATCTCCTGGTCGGGGCCGACGGAATACACTCCAGGGTTCGCGAACGCCTGTTCGGCGAGGAAAAGCCAAGATTCTCGGGGCAGATCGCGTATAGGGGGCTCGCGCCTGCGGAACGCGTCGCGCATCTCGACCTTCCGCTCGATGTCACGAACTGGGTCGGGCCGGGCGGACACTTCGTGCACTACTTCGTTTCCGCCGGTCGCTTTCTGAATTTCGTGGCGGTCAGCGAGGAAGCGACATGGACGCGAGAGCAGTGGTCTGACCGCGGTTCGATCTCCGATGCCGCGAAGATCTATGAAGGATGGCATCCGCAGATCGCGACCATTCTCAACGCGGTCGACGAGACGTTCAAGTGGGCGCTGTTCGATCGCAATCCGTTTCCGGAATGGACGGAGCGGCGTGTCGCACTGCTGGGGGACGCGTGCCATCCCATGCTGCCCTTCATGGCGCAAGGTGCCGCGCAGGCTATCGAGGACGGTGCGGCGCTGGCGGCCTGCCTGAAACAGGCAGCCTTCGACATTCCGGCAGCGTTCCGGACTTATGTCGCCTTGCGCAAGCCGCGAGCAACCGCGGTGCAGGAAGGATCACGCGCCAACTCCAAAAGCTTCCACCTGCACGATGGACCACAGCAGCTCGAGAGGGATCAGATCTTTGTCACGCGAGGCGTGCGCGGCAGTCCTGAGGCAATGAACAGGCTTTACGGCTACGACGCAGAAGCCGTCGCGCCGACACTGGAGGAACAGCGATGACCCGCGCTTTCGAAATCGCTTACGCCCGTTTGGGTATCGCCCTGATGGTGTTTAGCGAGTTGGCCATTTCGACGCCTGGCATCGCTCAAGAGAAGCGGTACGATACGGGCGCATCCGATACTGTGATCAAGATTGGCAACACTGCGCCCTATAGTGGACCGCTGTCCTCGAATGGTGTCATCGCCAGGACGGAGGCCGCCTACTTCAAGATGATCAATGATCAAGGCGGGATCAGTGGCCGCAAGATCGAGTTCATTTCGTACGACGATGCGTATAGTCCTCCGAAGACCGTGGAGCAGACCCGAAAATTGATCGAAGGCGACGAAGTTCTCCTTCTTTTCAATCAACTCGGTACGCCGACCACCATGTCGGTCATCAAATATGTCAACGCCAGAAAGGTACCGCAGCTGTTCATCGCGGCGGGCGCAACCGTCGTCGGCGATCATAAGACTTACCCTTGGTCGATGGGCTTCCAGCCAAGCTACCAGAGCGAAACGCGTATCTACGGCAAGTACCTGCGCGATAATTATCCCAATGGAAAGATCGCCGTTCTCTCGTCCAATGACGACTTCGGACGGGACAACGTGAGGGGATTGAAAGATGGTCTTGGCGACGCGGCCGGGAATATCGTCGCCGAAGTCACCTACGAGACGAGCGCGCCGACGATCGATTCCGAACTCGTGAAGCTGAAATTCTCTGGCGCGAACATCTTCGTCAATTTCGCCTCCGCTAAATTCGCCGCGCAAGCCATCAAGAAAGCGGCCGAGATCGATTGGAAGCCCGTGCATATCCTGCATGGAAACTCGCAGTCGATCAGCGCCGTCCTGAGCCCTGCCGGCCTCGAAAACGCCAGGGACATCATCACCGCGAGCTACATCAAGGATCCTGCGGACGCGGCTTGGAAGGACGACCCCGGTCTGAAGAGGTTTTCCGATTTCATCGCCAGATACCTGCCGGGCGAGGACAAGAGAAATTTTTACGTGGTCTATGCATACAACGCTGCGCAGGCGCTGATTGCGGTACTTGAGCAGTGCAGGGATGACCTTACGCGCGACAACGTCCTGAAGCAGGCGGAGGCTTTGAAGCAGGTTCATCTCGATATGCTGCTTCCCGAGATTGCGCTGAACACCTCGCCCACCGATCACTACCCGATTGAGCAAATGCAACTGCAGAAGTTCGATGGACGGAACTGGGTGCGATTTGGCCCAACTATCGAAGGGGCACCACGAAAGTGATCCGCCACCAAACAGAGACGCCGAGCAATACGACCAGGAGGTTGCAATGAGCAGGATGTTTAATCCGAAAGTCTTCCAGCTGGGGTACGTCGGGCTGGGATGCACGGATTTGGGGCGCTCGGCCCAATACTACATGGAGACGCTCGGACTGACGGAGACGGCGAAAGGACACCTCGGCGAAATCTATGCCTCAGTGGGATACGAACATCACAATGTCATCCTTACGAAGGCGGCTCACAAATCCTTGCTGCAGTTGGGCTTTCAGCTCAAGCCAGCCATAGACCTTGCAGATTTCGCTAAGCAACTGAACGCGTACGGTGTGCGCAGCGCGGTCAAGTCCGATTCACAGCCAGGAATCTCAAAGTTAATCGAGGTGGAAATCGCTGACGGGCACACCGTCCAGTTCTACCGCGACATTGAAGCACCGGCGCCTGGCTTCAAGAACGTCGGCGTAGCGCCATTGCGCCTCGGCCACGTAGCGGTGATCAGCCCCCAGGCGGCAAAGCTCCGGAAGTTCTACGAGGAATTCCTCGGATTTTGGTACACCGACGAGTTTGAAGGCATAGCGACGTTTCTCACCTGCAATCGCGATCACCACGTCATCAACATCGTCGACATTCCGGAATCGAGGGTTCATCACATCGCCTTTCAATTGAAGGACAGCGTCTCTCACCCGAACGCTTGCGATGAACTCCGTCGGGCAGGGATCAAAACGGAATGGGGGCCGAGCCGCCACACGGCAGGTCACAATCTGGCAGGTTACCACTACGACCCGGACAAGGTCCTGATCGAGCTCTACACCGAAATGGATGTTTTCATTCCAGAACTCGGCATGTGCGAAGCGCGCCCCTGGCACGAACATTTCCCGATGAAGCCTCGCGCCTGGAAGCTCACAGAGCTCAACGCATGGGGAACCGACTTCGCCTTCAACCTCGGTCAGGGCTAGTCGGATTCGGCACGGCGTTCCCGTCGAGGGGGCAGGATAGCGGTGCAATGCGCCCCATAGCAAAGGAAGGCTAATATGAAACTGGTACGATATCTGAGCGACGGCGCTTCGGCGAGGCTGGGTCTTCTAATTGGCGATCGCGTTGTGCCGTTGGCCGACGTAGCTCCGGGGGCGCCGACCGATGTCCTCGATGTCATCGGGGCTTGGGAAGGGCTGCGTGGCGCCCTAGCCAATGCCGCCGCGACCAGCGGCATCGCTCTTAACAGAGTGAAGTTGCTTGCCCCGATCGAGAGGCCCCGAAAGATTCTCGCGATCGGCCTCAACTACGCCGATCACATCGAGGAATCGAAGGCGGCTGGGGTCAAAATACCCACCGAACAAGTGTGGTTCTGCAAGCAGCCGACGTCTGTCAACGCGCCATTCGGCGACGTTCAGTTGCCACGTGTGTCAAACCAGCTCGACTACGAAGTAGAACTCGTTGTTGTCGTCGGCAAGAGTGGACGGCACATCCCGGCCGAGCGCGCTCACGAACACGTCTTTGGATACAGTGTCGGAAACGACGTCACGGTCAGGGACTGGCAGTTCAAAACGCCGCAATGGATGCTGGGGAAGTCATTCGATACGCACTGTCCCTTCGGTCCGAGCATCGTAACCGCGGATGAAATTGGCGATCCGCACTCGCTCGGGGTTCGCGCGTTCGTCAATGGCGAGTTGCGACAGAATTCCAACACGCGCCATCTGGTCTTCAATGTTTGGCGCCAGATCGAAGAGTTGTCTCACGCAATGACCCTCGAGCCCGGAGACCTGATTTTCACGGGAACTCCGGGCGGAGTGGGTTTCGGCTTTAAACCTCCGAAACCGCTGCTCGCGGGCGACTCTGTACGATGCGAAATCGACCGCATCGGAGTCATCGAGAACCGGATCGTCGCAGAGGTCTAGAGGGGTGCCTCTCAAATTCCGAGATACGCCGCTTGGACTTGCTGGCTGTTCGCAAGCTCGTCGCTTTTTCCCTGCATGGTCACGCGCCCGCTCTCCAGCACGTAAGCGCGGTCAACCAGAGACAGCGCGCGGCTGACATTCTGCTCGACCAGCAGGATTGCAGTGCCCATTTTGTGAATTTCTGCAATCTTCTCGAACGTGACGTCGGTCATCACCGGCGCCAGGCCGAGTGACGGCTCGTCCAGCATCAAGAGCCGTGGCTTCAGCATGAGGCCGCGGCCGACCGCGAGCATCTGCTGCTCACCGCCGCTCATCGTACCCGCGAGCTGCCTTTTGCGCTCGGCAAGCCGCGGAAAGATCTCATAGACGAGCTCCATCGTTTTGCTGCGCTCGGCCTTGGCCTTTGGCACAAAGGCGCCGATTTCCAGATTTTCCTGCACGGTCATCTCCGGAAAAACCTGGCGCCCTTCCGGGACGTGGGCGATACCCAATTCCGGAATCTTGTGAGGTGGCAGCGAGGCCAGGTCTATGCCGTCGAAACTGATGACCCCCGACGTCAGGCGGACGAGTCCGGAGATGGCACGCAAGGTCGTGCTCTTGCCGGCGCCGTTCGCGCCCAACAGGCCAACGGCTTCACCGGCGTTGACGTTGATCGAGACCTGGGAAATCGCCGGCACCGCGCCGTAGGCTGCGCTAACGCCCTTGAGCTCAAGCATGAGCCCCTCCGCCTGCGCCTGCATAACCGGAGCCGAGGTAGGCGCGGATGACCTCGGGATTCTCGACAATCTCCTTCGGCGCGCCATCCGCGATCTTCTGGCCGTGGTCGAGCACGACGATATGACGGGCAACCGCCATGATCGCGCGCATCACGTGCTCGACGATGACGATCGTCAAGCCGCGCTGCGACAGTTTGCCGACCAGCGCAACCGCCTGATCGATCTCTGCCGGGTTGAGCCCCGCCATCACCTCGTCCAGCAGGAGGATGCGCGGCTGGGTCGCCAGCGCGCGCGCCATTTCGAGCCGGCGCTGGTCGATGGTGGTGAGGTCCTTGGCCGGCGTCTGTTCGCGCGCGGTGAGCCCGACGAAGTCGATGGCTTCGCGCGCCTTCTCGCGCGCGGCCACAATGTGGCGGTCGCGCAGGAAGGCGCCGGTCATGACATTGGCAAGCACCGTCATCGCGCCGAAGGGCTTTGCGACCTGGAAGGTGCGTGCGAGGCCCAGCGCACAGACGTCGTGCGGCTTCAGGCCCACGACTTCCTGCCCGAAGGCCAGCACGGAGCCGGAATCGGCGCGATGAAAGCCGGTGATGAGATGAAAGCTCGTGGTCTTGCCGGCGCCGTTCGGCCCGATCAGCGCCACCGTCTCGTTCTGCTTCACGGTGAAGCTGACGTCCTGCACGGCGCGCAAGCCGCCGAAGCGCTTGCTCAGGCCCTTTACCACCAGCGCATCCGTCATGGCGATGTTCTCACCCGCGCCGGGCGCCGGTCGAGATGCCGTTGCCAGATATCGTTGAACAGGCCCATCAAGCCGGTCGGTCGCCACAGGATGACCGCCATCAGGATCAGGCTGTAGACGGTGAGTTGGATGCCGCCGGTCGAGGAGCCGAGCCAGCTCTGCAGCAGGGCCGAGGTGGTCTCCAGCAGCACCGTGCCGACCACCGGGCCCCACAGCGTGCCGATGCCCCCGACGATCGAGACCAGCGCAGCCTCGATCGAGATGTTGAAACTGAAGGCGGTCGCGGGATCGATGAAATAGATGTACTGGACGTAGAACGTTCCGGCGAGCGCGGTGAGGAATGCGCTGATCATGTAGATGTGGCGCTTGATGCGCGGCGCGTTCACGCCGATCGCTTCCGCTGCGTCCTCATCCTCGCCGATGGCGACGAGGTAGTAGCCCATCCATGAGCGTTCGATGCGCCAGGTGATCACCAGCCCCAGCACCAGCAGGCCGAGCACCACATAGTAGTAGGACGCCTTGGTCTCGAACTGCATCATCAAGGGCGAGCTACCGAGATTGGGAATGGTGGTGCCTTCGGCGCCCCAGGCGAGATCGCGGAATTTCAGGAAGATCAGCATCAACGCCTGTGCGGTCGCGATGGTGGCGATGGTGAAATAGGGGCCGCGCAGGCGAAAGCAGAGCCAACCGACCGGCAGGCTCGCCAGCATCGCGACGAAGCCGCCGGCGATCATGCCGATCCATGGCGAGATGTCGAAATCGATCTGCATGATGGTCGAGGTATAGGCGCCGAGCCCGAAATAGGCAGCGTGGCCGAGCGACAGCTGCTTGGCATAGCCGCCCATCAGGTTCCAGGCGACTCCGAGGAACGAAAACAGGAGGATGCGGATGAAGATGTCGAGTGCGAATCCGTTCCTGACGAGTTGCGGGAGCAACAGCAGGATCACGCCGAGCGTGGCCAGCGCAAGCACCTGCCACTTGCCAGCGTTGTCAGTGTCCTTGCCCACTAGCGCATTCTCCCACCGCCGAGGCCTTGCGGCTTGAACGCCAGCGTCAGCAGCAGCATCGCAAACACCACGATCAATCCGGAATCGGCGCCGACGAACTGGACGCCAAGCGATTCTGCAATTCCCATCATCAGGCTCGCGACCAACGCGCCGAGCACATTGCCGAGCGTGCCCAGCACGACCGCAACAAAGGCCATCAGCACGAACACCTGGCCTACGAACGGATAGGCTGAATAAAACGGCATCAGGAGCGAGCCCGCGGCGCCCGCAAGCGCCAGGGCGGCGCCGAAGGCGACACAGAACACGCGGTTGGGGTTGATGCCCATGAGCGTCGCGACATCGCGGTTCTGCGCTGCCGCGCGCATCGCCTTGCCGAGATCGGTCGCGCGCAGGAAGGCCCACAACGCGCCGCTCAGGGCCATCGCGACCACGAAGGCGATCAGCTTCGCCTCCGGAATGTATAGTCCGCCGAAGTGAAAGGCTTCATCCGAATAGGAGGTGTGAACCGTGCGGTAGTTCGCGGTGAACAGCAACAGCGCAAGATTGAGCAGCAGCAGCGACAGCGCAAAGGTCAGGAAGATCTGCGGCATGTCGTTCGGCCCCAGCACCCTGCGGATCAGGAAATGCTGCACCAGCACGCCGATCACGAACAGGGCTGGCATCGACACGAGCAGCGAAACGATCGGGTCCACGCCGAAATAGGTGGCAAGGAAATAGCTGACATACATCCCGATCATCACGAATTCGCCCTGGGCGAAATTGACGATCTTGACCACGCCGAAGATCAGCGTCACGCCGATGCTGACGAGTGCGTAGATGCCGCCGATGAGCAGGCCGTTGATGACGGCCTGGGCCACTGTCTCCAGCATCGGAACCCTCTCGTCTTCAGCTCTTGCGTCTTCAGCTCTTGATGAGCGGTGCGCGGGCGTCTTCCTGGGGGAAGACGCTTGCAAGGTCGCCGTTCTGCCACTGCACGCCCACGGGGCGGCCATAGACATTCTTGCCGTCGGGCCCGAACTTGACCTTGCCGCCGGGCGTCATCGCCGCATAACCCGAGGATAGGTCGAGCGTCGACAGCGCCTCTCGCACCTTCTGCGGATCGGCGGAAGCGGCGCGCTCCAGCGCGTCCGCCAGCATGAAGGTCTGTGCCACCAGCCCGCCCGCATATTCAAACAGGAAATCGCCGGTGATTTTCTTGTAGGCCTCGTTCACCTTTTGGCAATCCGGACTCATGTCGTGATTCCAGTGGGCGATCCCCTGCAGGCCTTCGGCAAGCTTGCCGACATTCTTGTAGAAATCCGGAATGACAAAGCCGCCGGAGCCTCCATTGATCGCAACGTTGAGGCCGACCTGCTTCACCGTGCGCACGATCAGGATCAAATCGTTGAGGTAGGAGACCGAAAACAGCGCATTCGCCCCAGAAGCCTTCACCTTGTTGATCAGGGGACCCGCATCCGTGAAGCCCGCCGAATAGGGCTCGAACATCACGATCTCGACGCCTTCGCCTGGTGCCAGCTCCTTCAAGCCGTTCGAGGTGGAGGTGCCGAAAGCCGTGTTCTCGAAGATCACGGCCACTTTCGGCTGGTCACTGACGAGCTTGGACATCTGGAGCTGCGCGCGGGCGAATTGCGAGGCGCGCGCGAACGGCGTGAAGGTGAACTTGCGGCCCTTGTTGAGCTGGTCGGAGCTCGAGCCGGTAATGATCGGCATCTTGGCGCGCTCGCAGACTTCGCTCGCGATCAAGGTGAGCGCGCTGGCGAAGCAGCCGTGGATCGCCGATAATTTATTGCCAGTGATCAGCCGGTCGGTCTCGGTCCGGGTCACGGTGGTATCGCTCTGCACATCAGAGATGATGAGGTTGAGCTTCGCACCGCCGAGCGATTTGATGCCGCCGGCGTCATTGATCATCTCCACCGCAAGCTTTGCCGCGGCGACGCAGCCGACGCCGATCTGCGCCATGCTGCCGGTGGTGGGATAGAGCGCACCGATATTGACGGGATCAGCAGCGTAACCACGGAGCGGCACCGCGCCGAAGGCCCCGGCAGCCAATGCACCGCCCGCCTTGATGAGGAATCTGCGGCGGCTGTGTTGCTTGGAGAGGAGGGGCTTCGGTGCGCTCTCGCGATCGAGGACGGATTTGTGGCGTCGTCTGCTCATGCCGTTTCCTCCCTGTTCGGATCTGTCGCTGGGCCTTGGGCCCGCCGTCCGTCTTGCCGAGGAGCGTAACCCCTCGCGAAATTGTTTACAATATCGTTAGCAATATTATTATCCGGCGGAGAGGGTGCTGCGCCTGCGCGGGGCGCGTTGACGGATCGGGACAGAATGGCCGCGAAATCGCTCAAGCCAATGAAGGTAGGCGCCAAGGTCGCGGAGAAGGCTCTGGACAAGTCCGCCGACGGCGCCGCCCGACCGGCGCAGCCGCCGGCCGCGACCGAGATGATCGCGCGGCGCATCGAGGAAGATATCGTGCTAGGGCGACGGCATCCGCGCGAGCGTCTGATTGAGCAGGACCTTTGCGATCTGTTCCAGACTCATCGCGGCGACGTGCGGCTTGCGCTGTTCGAACTGGAAAGAAAGGGATTGATCGATCGCATCCCCAATCGCGGCGCGATGGTGCGCGGATTGACGCCGCATGAGGTGCGCGAGATCTACGCCGTCCGCGAGGAACTGGAGGTGATGGCGGTGCGCATCATCCCGTTCCCAGTTGCACCACGCGAAATCAGTCGGCTCGAAGAACTTCACCGCGAGCACAGCGCGGCCGTCGCATCCGGTGATCTGCTCACCGTGTTCTACAGCAATCTGAGCTTTCACCAGACGTTGTTCGGCCTGTGCGGCAATTCCTGCCTGATCGAGACCATCGATCAGTTGGCACGAAAGGTCCACGGAATACGCTTCTATGCCAATGCATCGCCGAAATCGCTCGATCGCGCGCGGCTTGATCATTTGCGGATGATTAAGGCGCTGCGCGGCGGACGTCGCGACGAGTTGATCTCACTGACCCGCCGGCATCTAAGACCCTCGCCGGAAGCCTACATCAAGGCATACGAGCAGCGTTTCGGTAAGGGCGACGTGGCAGGGTCGTAGGAGCGGCGCGGCCAGAAACCCAACAGCGAGCCAGCGCCGCTTCAAGCCGTTGTTCGGGGCATCAATCGATTCAGTCTCTGCCCGTGATTTGGCAGTCGTTCCGCCCGAGGCTCAAAGCATCGGCTCGAACTGGCAGTGCACGAGCATCTCGGAAACCGAAGCGTTGTTCGGCAGCATGAGCGCTGTTTCCGCCAGGCGGGCGATATCGCCGGGCTGGCTCATCTCGTGGCGG
Organism: Bradyrhizobium sp. LTSP849; assembly: GCF_000938255.1. Classification (GTDB taxonomy): domain Bacteria; phylum Pseudomonadota; class Alphaproteobacteria; order Rhizobiales; family Xanthobacteraceae; genus Bradyrhizobium. Next base: position 118,284 of record NZ_JYMR01000056.1, read on the forward strand.
GGAATCTCGTCGTCATTCAGGGTCATGTCGGTGGCAACATAGCCCGGGCAGATCACGGTCGCCCGAATGCCCGCCGCGCGCCCTTCCCGGCGAATGCCGTGGGTGAGTGCGACCACGGCGAATTTCGTCATCGCGTAGCCGACGTTGCTGCCCACGCGCTTCCCGGACAGCGATCCCAGATTGATGACCCGCCCATGACCGCAGACGGCCAGATGGGGGAGGGTGGCTCTGACAAGGCGCAGGGGGCCCTTGACGTTGACGCGCCACATCTCATCCAGTTCGCTCTCGCCCTCGTCGGAGACGCGAACCCTCGGATTGATTCCGGCCGCGTTGACGATGGCGTCGACGCCGCCCCATCGCGCAACCGTTGCATTGGCCCATGCGAGCGGGCTTTTGGCGTCCTCGGCGTCATAGCGATGCGTCATCAGCCGCTCGCTCTCCGCGAGCCGGCTCGGATCGCGGAGCCCCGCGGAGACCCGGAAACCCGACGCCAGCAGCCGCTCGACGACTGCGCGTCCGATGCCGCGCGAAGCACCCGAGACCATCACGATCCGATTGTCGACCTCCAACATTTCGATTCCGTCTCCCAGGGATGAGCAAAGCCGTTTCAAAGTGTAAGGGGGCACGACGGGAAGCAAGTAAGAAAAATTCGCTCTACCGGCATTGTGCGTGCTTATGGCTCGCCGGTGAAGGACGCCGTCGGGGACATTGGATGTCCTTATGAGGGCAGAACAAATCCGCTCTATGCGTGCGTGCGCCCGTGCACGTAGTTTTCCGTCGCTCTGTTTGACGGCAAAGAGCCTTGCGGATGGGATTTTCAGACTATCGGACGGCGTTGGTGACGGGCGCGTCCTCGGGCATCGGAGCTGCGACGGTTCGTCGCCTCCGCGCCGAGGGGCTCGAGGTTCATGCGTTGGGCCGTGACGCGCAGCGGCTGGCGAGGTTGTCGGCGGAGACCGGGTGCCGTATAGGCGAGGTCGATGTGAATGACCTCGAGGCCCTGACGCGTCTCGCGACCTCGGCCGCGTTCGATATTCTCGTCAACAATGCCGGCCAGTCGCGCCGCAGCAATATCCTGGACACCGCGACCGACGATGTCGACATACTCGTCGACGTCAATTTGCGCGCGGTCCTGCACCTGACGCGGCTCGTCGTGCCCGGCATGGCGAGGCGCAATCGCGGCCACGTGGTCAACGTCTCGTCGATCGCCGGCCACTATGCTTTCGGCGAGAACGCGACGACCTTCAATTCATCCGTCGCCTATCACGCGACGAAGGCAGGCGTTCATTCGCTGTCGCAGCAATTGCGTGTAGATCTCCATGGCACCTGCGTCCGTGTCACAGAAGTATCGCCAGGACGCGTCGCGACGAGCATCTTCCAGAATCAGAACGCTGCCGATAACCCGGATGCGCGCTTCGTGGGGGCGTTCGAGACGCTCCAGTCCGAGGACATCGCAGAAGCCATCGCGTTCGCCGTGGGATCGCCGGCGCGGATGAACGTGGCGATGATCGAGGTCGTGCCGACGTTCCAGGTCGTGGGCGAGTTGCGATTCGCGAGCCGATCCGAGACTGTCCGACGCACTGAAGTGATAAGTGGAGCTGATAATGCCTGAACTCGCAAACCGCCTGAAGACCGTGAAGATATCGGCTTCGGCGGCGATGACGGACAAGGCGCGCGAACTTCGCGCCGCAGGCGTCAAGATCATCGGCCTGTCGTCCGGTGAGCCCGATTTTCCGACGCCACCGCATGCGATCGAGGCTGCGCATCGGGCGGCGCTGGCGGGCGATACCAAATATCCGGCGCAGCCGGGGACCGTCGCGCTGAGGACCGCGGTCCAGCGCAAGTTCAAGCGCGAGAACAATCTCGACTATGCCCTCGACGAGATCTTGGTCGCCAATGGCGGCAAGCAGATCATCTTCAACGCGCTGCTCGCCACCTGCAATCCCGGCGACGAGGTCGTCATTCCGGCACCGGGCTGGATCACCTATGCCGACATCGTGCGCTTTGCCGAGGCGACGCCGGTCGCGGTGCCGTGCCCGGAGAACAACCAGTTCAAGCTGCGGCCTACGGACCTCGACGCTGCGATCACGCCTCGGACCAAGTGGCTGATCCTGAATTTTCCCAACAATCCGACCGGCGCGGCATGCACGCGCGAGGAGATGCGTGCGATCGCGGACGTCATGCTCAGCCATCCCGACGTCTGGATCCTCACCGACGACATCTACGAACACCTCACCTATGACGGTTTCGAGTTCTGCACCATCGCGGAGGTTGAGCCGAGGCTGAAGAATCGTGTCGTGACTGTCAACGGCGCGTCCAAGGCCTATGCGATGACGGGCTGGCGGGTCGGCTATTGCGGCGGTCCGAAGGACCTGATCGCCGCCATGAACAATGTCCACGGTCAGGCGACCGGCGGAATCTGCACCGTGAGCCAGGCGGCGGCAGTCGCGGTCCTGGACGGTCCGCAGGATTTCCTGAAGGAGCGCGCGGACATCTATCGCGACCGGCGCGATCTGGTGGTCAAGCTCCTCAATCAGATCCCCGGCATCACCTGCCACAAGCCGGAAGGGGCCTTCTATGTGTTTCCGAACATCGCCGGCTGTATCGGCAAGACCACGAAAGCGGGACGGCGGCTGGAAACCGATGCCGACTTCATTTCCGCGCTGCTGGAAGAGCAGCATGTCGCGGCCGTGCCCGGCGGCGCCTATGGCATGAGCCCGTACTTTCGTATCTCCTATGCGACCGACACCGAGTCGCTCAAGGAAGGCTGTCGGCGCATCGCGAGCTTCTGCGAAAGCCTGCGCTGACCGGACATCCCGATGCCGGGCTTTACCCCCGGGGAGGACAAAGATGCTGTCAGCAGCACTTACCGATCAAGATTGGAGCAGTATGCCGCACCAATTGTCATAATCGATCCTAATGCCCCTAAACGAAGATGTTCTTGGCCCCGTAGGATGCCGGCGCATAAGCTTTAAGCAAAGAAGGGGTATGCCTTGGTATCGCGCAGTCCAGGACGGCCAGCGATGACCACCAGCGACGATGCGGTGGCGGTTTTGGGCGTTGAAACCCCACCGGTTGCCCGACAGGGATCGCGGTGGCGCCTGGCCTTGCCTGTCGGACTTCTCGCAGTCCCGATGTTGGCATTCCTGACCTATTTCTTCTTCTATCCGGCGATACGGCTGCTGTTCTCCAGCATCCTGACCCAGAACAGCCTGGGAATCATTGGTCGCCCGTTCACGCTTGCGCACTATGCGCGCTTGATCGATGTCGAACTCTATGCCCGCGTGCTTTGGACGACGCTTCGGATCAGCGCGATCACCTCCGTGCTCGCGACGGTGCTTGCCTATCCGGTCGCGTTGGTCATGGTCAAAAGCCGCCCGATCGTCACGCGGAGCATTACGCTGATTGTCATCGCGCCCTTGATCGTCAGCGTGGTCGTGCGTGGATATGGCTGGCAGCTGGTGCTTCAGAACGGCCCGAAGGGGATGTTGAACTGGATCCTGATGACCCTGCACATCGTCAATGAGCCGTTGTCGATTCTGTACACCGAAACGGCCGTCGTCATCGGATCGCTGCACGTATTCTTTCCGATGATGGTCCTGCCGCTGGCGTCGGCGCTCGGCAAGATCGATCCCAATCTCGAAGATGCTGCCCGCACACTTGGCGCGCCATGGTGGAAGGTGTTCCTTCGGGTGACGCTGCCATTGAGCATGCCCGGCTTCGTGGCGGGCTTCACGCTGGTATTTTCGCTCACCGCCGGTTCTTTCGTCATTCCAGCGATCCTCGGCGGCGCTTCAGCGGTCATGCTCGGCAATCTGATCGAGCAACAGATCTTCGTCGTCTATGATTGGCCATTCGGCGCTGCCATCGCCGTGGTTCTCGTCGGCCTCGTCCTCGCAGTCAACGGTGTCTCGATGTGGCTTCTGGAAGGCCGCCGTCTCAGGAGGGCCGATTAATGGACGAGCGGTTTTCCGGCTTTGGTGCCTTCATCCTCTACACGATCACGGCCGGCATGATGATCTTCATCCTGGCACCGCTCCTGCTGGTCATGGCGGCGTCGGTCTCCGATACCTATTTCGTGACGTTTCCTCCGCAAGGCTTCACTCTGAAGTGGTACGCCAAGGTTCTGCAAGACCGTGATTTCCTCGAAGCGATGCGGCTGAGCATCCTGCTCGCGCTCGGCACGACGGTCGGATCGCTCCTGTTCGGCGTGCCGGCGGCCTTTGCGCTTGTGCGCGGCAATTTCTTCGGCCTGGCCGCGATCAAGGGGTTTTTGCTGTCGCCGCTGATCTTCCCGGCGCTGGTGACAGGCCTGGCATTGCTTCAGATTCTCACGAAGCTCGGCTCCCAGGATGCGCGGGTGAATCTTCTGATCGGGCACATCGTCGTGACGTCGCCCTATGTTATCCGGACCGTCGTCACCAGTCTTCAACTGGTGGACGAGAATCTGGAGGATGCCGCGCGCACGCTCGGCGCGAGCCGGTTGCTGACGTTCTGGCGCGTGACGCTGCCGCAGATCGCCTCCGGCGTCGCCGCCGGCGGACTGTTCGCCTTCATGGTGTCCTTTGACAACTACCCGGTCACGATGTGGCTGGCGAACTCGGAATATTCCCCCGTGCCGCTCGTCCTGATGCGGCAGTTGGTCAACGTCTTTGATCCATCCGTGCCTGCAATGTCGACGATCATCATCCTGATGGCGATGGTCGGTGTTCTGCTGCTGGAGAAGCTGGTGGGCCTGCGCCGCGCGCTGGCCGCCTGATGTTTGTTCATAGAAGGAGATTGGACTCATGAGCCTGACACGTAGGACACTCATCAAGGCCGGCGCATCCGCGATTGCGCTCCCCACGATCATCAGCCGGGCGTCGGCGCAGGACGTCAAGCAACTGCATGTCGGCGTATACAACTCCGCGCTGGGCAAGCTGATCCAGAAGGAGGTCATTCCCAAGTTCGAGGCCGAGTTCAAGTGCCGCGTCTTCACGATCGAGGGGGCGACCCTCTCCAACATCGCGGCCCTCCGCGCGACCCGCGATACACCGCGCTTCAGCATGATGATGATGGATGACGTCGGCATCCCCCAGGCCAAGCAGGAAGAATTGATCGACAAGCTCGACGCGAGCAAGATTCCCAACCTCGAGAAGGTCTATCCGCGCTACCTCTTCGAGGACGGCTATGGCGTCGGCTTCTCGATCTCCAGCGCGGCGATGTTCATCAATCCGCAAGTGACCAAGCCGCTCGAGAGCTACGAGCAGATCTTCGATGCGAAGTACCGCAAGCAGATCCTGCTGAACACACCCAAGAACACCCAGAGCGTGCTGATGCTGATTGCCGCGACGTCACTCGTAACCGGCAAGCCGTTCAAGGAAGCGCAATATCTGGTCGACAGCGGCTGGGACAAGCTTGCGCTGCTGAAGCCGAACGTGCTGACGATCTACGACAGCGAGGCGCAGGTGCTCCAGGTTGCCCAAGGCCAGGCGACCATCGGCGGCATCGAATACTCCAAGGCGATCTACCCCCATACGGCGAAGGGCATGCCGCTCGACATGACCTTCCCCAAGGAGGGTGCGTTCACCGGCATCAACAGCATGACGCTGGTCAAGAAGGCGCCCGAGCCGGAGCTGGCCTGTGCGCTCATCAACCGTATCCTGGAGCCGTCGGTCGCAAAAATGCTGTCAGAGCAGACGCTGAGCGCGCCGTCGGTCGGCGGAATCGATTTCAAGCCCGAAACGGCCAAGTTCCTGGCCTATCCCGACACCAAGGCGGCCGATCTCGGGCTGTTCACGCCGGACTGGAAGTTCATTGTTCCGCGCCGCGGTCCGTGGCTTGAGCGCTATAATCAGGTGTTCACGAGCTGAGCAGGGGGTGCCATGAGGTCGTCCGTAGTCAGGCTTGATCGCCTCAGCAAGGAATACAACCGAACGGTTGCCGTCGACGACGTATCGCTCACGATCGAGCCGGGCCATTTGATCGCGCTGCTCGGTCCGAGCGGATGCGGCAAGACCACCTGCCTTCGCATGATCGCGGGCCTGATCCGTCCGACATCCGGCGACGTCTTCGTGAACGACGAGAGAGTGACCGACATTCCGGTCCATCGCCGCAACGTCGGAATGCTGTTTCAGAGCTACGCTCTGTTCCCGCATCTTACCGTCGAGGAGAACATCGCATTCGGCCTCGACGTGCGCGGGATCGCGAAGGCCGAGGCCGCGAAGAAAGTGGCTTCGGCACTCAGCCTCGTCCAGCTGTCGAACTTCGGAAAGCGGTATCCGGCGCAGTTGTCGGGCGGTCAGCAGCAGCGCGTCGCGCTTGGACGGGCGCTGGTCATTGAGCCGGCGATGCTGTTGCTCGATGAACCGCTAGGAGCGCTCGACAAGGGGCTGCGCGAAAGCATGCAGGTCGAGTTGCGCGCCTTGCAGCGCAGGCTGGGTCTCACCACGATCATGGTCACCCATGATCAGGACGAGGCCCTGACCATGGCCGACAAGATCGTGGTGATGCGCGACGGCAAACTCGAGCAGGTCGGCTCGCCGACCGAAATCTACCAGCGCCCGACGTCGAAATTTGTGGCGAAGTTCATCGGTGCTTCGAATCTGTTCGAAGGACACGTTGAACAGAGAAGCGGCGGCGGTGCGCTCATCCGTGTTTCGCCGGAGCTGAGCCTGGAGGTCGACGAGATGCCGGCATCCGCGACCGACGCGATGATCTCGATTCGGCCCGAGTCGATCATCGTCGAGAGGGCCGGCGAGAACGCAGCGCCACCACAGGTCAACAGCGTGGCTGCGCGTGTCGACCAGGCCATCTATAGAGGGTTCGTCAGTCACTATTATCTGAAGACGAGCGGCGGCGAGCAGATCATTGTGTTCGAGCAGAATCAGTCGCAGCAAGCGGGACTTCGATATACCGTGGGCGAAGAGGTTGTCGCGCGATGGGGCTCTCCGAGCAATCACGTCATCGCACGCCACTGAGGCTCGCGGGCAATCGACATCCCTTATACCCGCAGACGAACATCGTCTTGGATCGACTTCCGCTGTCTGGCTAAATTTAACGCTGACGACGCCGTGGGCGTTGGACGTGCGAGGCGTTTTTGTCGATTAATCATCCCAGTGCTCCCTTTGTCGGCGCGATCGAAAAAAGCCCGAAGGTCAGCCTGATCGGTACACTCGCGATGCTGATTGAAGCGCCCGGCGACTTCGACCTGGTACAGCAGGGACGCATCTGGGCCCTGGCTGATGCACTCTCGTCCTGGCCAAATGTCCAGGAGGCCGTCATTGGCGTCACCAACGTGATGCTGGCATTTGAGCAACCGCCTGACGATCTCGGCGGGCTCAGCGCTTCGATCATCGAACTGTGGCATCGTCTGCCGGGCCGTCAGGCGGATGGCAAGCTCATCGAAATTCCCGTCGTCTACGGCGGTGAGCAAGGATTCGACTTGCCCGCGGTCGCCGCGCGCGCGGGACTATCCGAGCGGGAGGTGATCAGGATTCACAGCGACGGCGAATATACGGTTTGCGCGGTCGCGAGTTCGCCGGGGTTCGGTTACCTCCACGGCCTTGATCCGCGCATCTTCATGCCACGAAAGTCCGTACCTTCATTGAACATGAGCGCGGGCTCAGTGACCATCGGCGGGATGCAGACCGGCGTCGCGGTCTTGACCAGTCCGAACGGATGGAATGCGATCGGCTGGGCCTCTGTTGCGATGTTCGATCCAGAGCGGACCCAGCCGTCTCTCATGCTGCCGGGTGACCGCGTCAGGTTCAGGATCGATCGGATCGAGCTGTGATCGAGATACTGACCAGCAATGCGTTCAATACCATCCAGGATCAGGGCCGCAACGGCGCGCGCCGCCTGGGTGTGAGCACGTCCGGCGCCATGGATCCCGTCGCCCTCGAGGCCGGAAACGCGTTGCTTGGTAACGATCGCGATGCCGCCGGAATCGAGATCCAGACGTTTCCTTTCCGCCTGCGATTCGAGGCCGACACCACATTCGCGCTAACCGGTGCCGACCACGATGCCACATTGGCGGGCACGACTGTTCCATCATGGTGGTGTAGGCGGGCCAAGGCAGGCGATATCCTTTCAATCAGCGCGCCCAGGCGAGGTACGCGCGTCTACGTGACGTTCGCAGGCGGCATCGATGTGCCGCGCGTGCTGGGCTCGCGCAGCACCCATCTGCGCGCCGGCTTCGGCGGGATGGAGGGCCGCGCCTTGCAGGCAGGCGACGTCGTGCCGGTCGGCGAGACACGGTGCGAGGCCGCCGGCCGCTTCGATTTCGGCGTCGAACCACCCGATGTGGCGATTGCGGGCCGTGGTCCATCGAAGGACCGCGTGCTGCGGGTGCGTCTCATGCGGGCCGGCGAATATGATCTGTTTTCGGAGGCGATGCAGGCCGCGTTCTGGTCCACGACATGGAAGATCAGTGCCCGCAGCGACCGCGGTGGATACCGCCTCACCGGAGGCAGACTGACATTGGACGCGCCGGTCGAGATGCGTTCGCATGGCGTCGTGGCGGGTGTCGTGCAGGTGCCGCCGGCCGGCGAGCCGATCATCCAGATGAGCGACGCCAACACGGCAGGCGGCTATCCGAAGATGGCTGCCGTGATTCAGGCCGATCTCTGGCGTCTCGGCCAGGCGGCGCCGGGATCGTTCATCGCCTTCAGCGAGGTCAGCTACCAGGAGGCCGTTGCGGCCATGGCGCCCGTCAACGGCTACCTCGCGAAGTTGCGTGCGACTGCGGATCTCTATCGAGCGCTTTGAGTGGACATCAACAATAACAAGAGCAGGGTGCAAACATGAAAATCGGCATCAATTCAGACATGGGCGAAGGTTTCGGCAACTATCGCATCTGCGACGATGAGGCGCTGATGGGCATCATCTCGTCGGCCAATGTCGCGTGTGGTTTCCACGCCGGCGATCCCATCATCATGGATCGCATGGTCCGGCTGGCGAAGCAGAAGGGGGTCGAGGTCGGCGCCCATCCGGGCCTGCCGGATCTGCTCGGTTTTGGCCGGCGCGTGATCCAGATGGATGCCGCCGAGCTCGAGAAGCACATGGTCTACCAGATCGGCGCGTTACAGGCGATCGCGGCCAACGCAGGCCACCGCGTGACCCATGTCAGCTTCCATGCAGCGATGGGCAACATGGTGGATGCGGATCCCGAGATGGCCGAAATCGTTGCGCGTGCGATTGCGACCATCAATCGCGATTTCATCGTGTTCTCGCAGCCCGGCGCCGAGATCGTGCGGGCCGCGCGCAAGGTCGGCCTGCGTGTCCTGACGCTGTTCCTGGCCGATCGGGCCTACGACGAGAATGCCCATCTGGTGTCCCGCAAGCTTCCCAATTCGGTCATCACCTCGCCCGAGGCCGTGGCCGAGCGGGTTCAGCGGTTCCTTGATAGCGGAACGGTGAAGACGATCGAAGGCAAGTCGATCAAGATCGAGGCGCGCTCGATCCTGATCCACAGCGACACCCCCGGATCGGTCAACCTCGCCGGCACGGTGCGCCGCGTGATCGAGCAGGGCGGCGGTGAAGTCACGCCCGCAACCGTATTGCTCAACTGATCGGGCTGATCTTGCCGAGCGGGCGGATGCGCGCAATTGGTGTGCCGTAGCCGACCATTGCCCCCGTCTCTGCGATCACGGCATCGACGGTGCCAGCGGCCGGCGCAATGACGGGTGCATAGAGCAGTCCGATCTTGACCAGGCCGACGATTGCGCCGGCCTCGATCCGCTGACCGGGCGCAACAAACGGCTTGTCCCGCCAGGGATGAGCCGCAAGGAAATGTCCTGCGACATCGGCCTTGGCAATGACGGAGTGGTCTGCGGCTGGGCCGGCCGCAGCAGCCAGCATCGGAGAGGCAGCCATCCGGGCGCCTGTATCCATGACGAGCTTCAGCGACTGTCCCGACTCCTCGATCTCGATCGCGTCGACGCCGGACCTTTCGAGGATTTGCGCCAGGCGTTCGATATCGGTCAGCTCTATCGGCATGCTCTGATCTCCTCGACAAGACGCACATTTGTCCTCAGCCGATCGAGATAGGCGGACATCTCGGCCTCGGCCGCAAGCGCATCGGTATAAGCGGTTTGCTCGAACCGCAATTTTCCGCCGAGGCGCGCCTGCCCGACGCGCCAGAGATCGGCCCTGATCACGGTTGCGATCTTCGGATAGCCGCCGGACGTCTGCGCGTCGCGCATCTGGATGATGGGTTGCCCGTTGGGTGGAATCTGGATGACGCCGGGGACGATGCCGTGAGAGCGCTTCTCGATCGGCACGCGCGGCTTCACGGCCGGGCCTTGCAGACGGTAGCCGTAGCGGTTGCTTTGCGGCGTGATCTTCCAGCTGCTACGCCAGAACAGCGCCTGCGTGGGACCGTCGAATCCGTCATATTCGCCCGCGATCACGACCCTGACGATGGTCTCGTCCGTGGATGCGTTTGCCCGCGCCAGAGTGAGATCGGCCGGCTCGATCCCGAGCTCGCCGATGGTCGCGGTGGACGCGGCGCAGGGCAGGATATCGCCGGGCTGGAGCGGTCGTCCGTGCAAACCGCCGAATTCGCCGCGAAATTGCGTGCTGCGCGATCCCAGCACGATCGGCACGTCGATGCCGCCGCCGACCGTCAGATAGCATCGCGCGCCGTGGGACATCGCCTTGATGGTTAGAACATCTCCGGCGCGGGCGTACGAACGCCACCATGGCGGGATCGAGCGTCCTGCGATTTCGGCCTCGACCCCGGCGCCCGTCAGCGCGAAGGCCCTGTCCCGGCCGAAGCTGAGCTTGAACGGCAGCATCGGGATTTCGATGCCGGCGGCATTCTCGTCATTGCCGAGAAGGATGTTGCCGGCGCGCAAGGCGACGTCGTCCATCGCGCCCGATGTGCCGACCCCGAAGCGATATTGGTCGAACCGGCCCAGGTCCTGGACGCTGGCCGGACCCGTGACTGACAGGATCTCGATCAACGGATCACCCGTTCGATCTCGAAGCGGATGATATCGCCGGGTACGAGCGCGGCCGGTGTAGGCCAGGACGGATCGAAGAACGTCCAGTCCGTATGCCCGATGGCGTGCCAGCCGCTGGGGCCAGGTGATGCGGAGACGCCGGTCTGTGATCCGCCGATGGACACCGAGCCACCTGCGGAACGTTGCAGCGGCGTCTGACGCCGCGGCATGGTGATCCGCGGGTCCATGCCGCCGAGGTAGCAATAGCCGGGATGGCTGCCCAGCGCGAACACCGTGTAGAGCGGCGCAGCATGGATCGACACGACATCGTCCACTGACAGGCCGCAATGATCGGCGACGGACTTGAGCGACGATCCGATCTCGCCGCCATAGGTGACAGGCAGCTTGATCTCGCGACCGCCGATGGCGATGCCTTCTGCCTCGTCCCAGCCGTCGTTGAGGGCGGTAATCAGGGTCTTAAGCTCGCGGGGAGGTGTCTCGAAGGTCAGCATCAGGTTGGTGATGCCGGGAATCGCCTCACGGATTCCCGGCCATGCCGATGCGGTGGCCGCCAGCGACCAGATGCGCCGCTGATGCGGCAGGTCGAACGCGCCGGGGGCCTCGAACAATAGCGCCGATGTTCCGAGCAGGCTGATCCGCGGTCGGTCCGGCGTCGTCATTGCGCGGCCACTCGCGCGCTCATCCAGTGCTCGAGATGGTGGATGTCGTAGCCGCCACGGCAGAACGTCGGATCGGACAGGATCGCCTGATGCAACGGCACATTGGTTCGGATGCCTTCGGCGCGCAGTTCAGACAAGGCGACGCGCGCGCGTGCCATGGCTTCATCGCGGGTGCTGCCATGGGCGATCAGCTTGCCGATCAGCGAGTCATAGTGACGGGAAACGGTGGCACCGGCGGTGATGTGGGAATCGACGCGGATGCCGATCCCGCCGGGAACGTCCCAGCGCGTCACCGTGCCGGGCGATGGCGCGAAGGTGGTGGGGTCTTCGGCATTGATGCGAAACTCGATCGCATGGCCAACGCGCGCGATGTCGGCTTGCGAGATCCGCAGCGGCTCGCCTTGTGCGATCCGGATTTGCTCCTTGACGATGTCGATCCCGGTCGTCATCTCGGTGACGGGGTGCTCGACCTGGACGCGCGTGTTCATCTCGATGAAGAAGAATTGCCCGTCCTCGTAGAGGAATTCGAAAGTGCCTGCGCCGCGGTAGCCGATCCGCCGGCAGGCTTCGACGCAGCTTGAGCCCACCTGTTCGATCAGCGCGCGATCGATGCCGGGTGCGGGAGCTTCCTCGACGACCTTCTGGTTTCTGCGTTGGAGCGAGCAGTCGCGGTCGCCGAGCCAGAGATGATTGTCGTGCTGATCGCACAGCACCTGAATCTCGATATGGCGGGGCTTTTCGAGGAATTTCTCGATGTAGACCGCAGCGTTCTTGAAGGCCTTGCTCGCCTCCGCACGCGTCAGCGCGAGCGCCTGATCCAGTGCGTCTTCGTTGCGCACGATCCGCATGCCGCGTCCGCCGCCGCCACCGGCGGCCTTGATGATCACGGGGTACCCAATGTCCCGCGCGAGCGCGCGCACTTCGGCCGGATCATCCGGCAGGGCGCTGTCCGGCCCGGGCACGCAAGGCACGCCGGCCGTTCGCATCGTGCGCTTGGCTGCAACCTTGTCGCCCATGGTCCGGATGCAATCCGCCGGTGGGCCGATGAAGGTGAGGCCGGCGCGCGTGACCCGCTCGGCGAACTCCGCACTCTCCGAGAGGAATCCGTAGCCCGGGTGAATTGCCTGGGCGCCGCTGACCTCCGCCGCGAGCAGGATCGCCGCCGCGTTGAGATAGGTGCCGCTCGCCGGTGCCGGCCCGATGCAGAGTGCCTGGTCTGCAAGCGCGACATAGCGCGCGTCGTTGTCCGCTTCCGAGTGAATGACGACCGTCTTGAGGCCCATGGCCCGACAGGCGCGCTGGATACGAAGCGCGATCTCGCCGCGGTTGGCGATCAGGACCTTGTCGAACATCAGGATGGACCCGCAGGACCGATCCGAAACAGGGCTTGTCCCGCTTCGATCTCGTTACCGTCATCCGCGAGGATCGCAAGCACGACGCCCGGCGCTTCGGCTGTGACGTCGATGAAGGTCTTCATTGCCTCGATGATGCATATCTTCTGCCCGACCTCGATCCGTGCACCGACCTCGACCAGCGGCGGCTCGTCCGGCGCCGCTGCCCGGTAGAACACGCCGTGCATCGGTGCGGGCACGACAATGTTTGTGATGGCCGAGGCGGGGGCGTCGGGAGCAGGGCCTTCCTGGCGATCGAGGGCGGGAGCCTGCGAGTTGCCTGCACTTGCAAGAGGTGCCGAGACCTGGGGCGCTCCCTGATCCGGTCGCTTGAGGATGCGGATGCGTGTTCCATCCTGCGTAAGCTCGAGTTCCGCGATGGAGGACCTCGCAACCAGATCCACGAGCTGTTCGATTTTAGGGAGATCCACGGTCACGCTCTGTGTTGACGGCACGTCGAGTTCGGGGCGTTCATGCATCACTCTGCTGGCCGCGGGCCCTTTTGTGCGAAATTGAGGCCGCCGACAACCTGCTGGGTCGGCAAGACCTCCATGAACGCGACATTCATGCGCGCCGGCGATCCGATCGCGAATGTGATCGAGTTGGCGATGTCCTCAGGCTGGAGTGCATCATAGTCGTCAAAGAAGCGGCGCTTGGCTTCGGCGAGGTCGCCCAGAAGGCGCCCGAAGACTTCAGTCTCGACCCGCGCCGGTGATATCTCGGTGACGCGAACCCTGGTGCCGAAGAGATCAACGCGCAATTGCTGCGACAGCGAGTGAATGCCCGCTTTGGTGGCATGGTACACGGTGTTTCCGCCGGCAAATGCGTAGTGGCCCGCGATGGAGGAGATGTTGACGATATGGCCGCGGTCGCGGTGCGCCATGCCCGGCACGACGAGCCGTGTCAGATGCAGCACCGCACGCAGATTGACGTCGATGAGTGCGTCGACATCCTCCGGCGTCGTGTCCAGGATATTCCCGCGTCGGGATTGGCCGGCATTGTTGACCAGGACGTCGAACTCGGCGGACTTCGCCAGCGCCGCAAGCGCGTCCAGGTCGCTGATATCAACGGCGCAGGGCCGGCATCCGGTCTCCGCGGATAGGGCGCTCAAGCGGGCTGCGTCGCGCGCCACGGCGTAGACTTCGAGCCCTTCCGCACTGAGGCGGCGCACCGTCGCCGCACCGATCCCCGAGGACGCACCGGTCACCAGGGCCGTTCGATAGTCCGAAAATCCCATCCGCAGGGCTCCCTCTGCTACCGTCCAGCCCTCGATGGCGTCGGCTGCGATGCGAGCGACGGACGTGTTCAGAGCTACCTATAGGCCCTGCGGGTTCCAGATGGTAAGAACATTTCCTTCTGATCCCATAGCTTCAGCCTATTGCTGCTGCATTGCTCCCTGTCTGGATATCCGGAGGCGCCGTATTGGATACGAAACGTTTGGAGGCATTCACGAAGGTCGTGGATCTCGGCAGCATGACGAGCGCGGCAAAGGTGCTGAACGTCGCGCAGCCGGCCTTGAGCCAGCACATTGCGAGCCTGGAAGCGGACTTCAAGTGCAAGCTGCTCGATCGCAGCGCCCGCGGGGTCAAGCCCACCGAGGCCGGACGGATCCTCTATCGCTACGCCAAGTCCATCCAGCGGCAGATCGAGGAAGCCCGGCGCACCATTCTGGACAACAAGCCGGAGCTGACCGGCAACGTCACGATCGGCCTGGCGCCGCTCAGCTCGGCGGCATTGCTCGCGACTCCGCTGCTGATGCAGGTGCGTGAACGCTATCCCGGCATCGTGCCACACATCTACGACAGCTCGGGGATCATGCTCAGCGAAATGATGCTGAAGGGGAGCATGGATATGGCCGTCCTGTACGGCGATCGTCCGGTGACGGGTCTCGATTACAAGCCGCTGATGCGCGAGTATTTTTATCTTGTGGCGCCCCGCAGCATGTACCCGGAGCAGATGCCTCCGGAGGAGGTTTCGGCGGAGGAGGTCGCTCAATTCGACCTTCTGCTTCCATATCGGGAATCCTTCCTCCGACAGACGGTCGAGCGGGTCTGCGCCGAGGTGGGACTCCGCCCGCGCATCGTCGCCGAGATCCACTCCCAATCGACCCTGTCTTCGGCGATTGCAGCCGGCGTGGGGGCGGCCGTGCTGCCCATCTCCATCGCAAAGGCATTGCCGAACCTGGATGAGCTCTGCATTCGGCGGATCAATGCGCCGTCGGCCTCGCAGCAAATGTCGCTATGCATTTCGGATAACGTTGCCCTGTCCGATGCCGCATTCGCCGTCTACAAGATATTGCTCGAGATCATCGTCAAGAACTGGGGGCAGTTCGATTGCCCCCCGGGCTCGGCTGCCATCGCTGCGGGTGGCGCAACATCGCCTCTGGACGGTCCGAAGGACGAGCCATAACGAAACGCGATGCGGCAATCCTAAAATCTGAAATTCTCCGATGTGAGACGGTCGACTATCTCAGGTGAAGCTTAGATTGCGGACCCTCGGAGGGACCATGGTTCACGTTGTCAGAACATTCGATCGGCCTGCCAAAGATCTCGTCGAGCGTATCAAGCAGTTTCCTCCGTCCACCCTGCACGAAGCGCAGGGGCGATCGGGCGCACTGACCTCCCGCATCAAGCCGATCTATTCCGGCATGCGCGCCTGCGGGCCCGCGCTGACGGTCAGCTGCCATCCGGGCGACAACATGATGCTCATCACCGCGATCTCGCTGGCCAAGCCGGGTGACGTGCTCGTTGTGAGTGCGGGTGATCATCCCGAGCAGGGCGGGTTCGGCGAGGTGCTGTCGACGGCCTGCGTCGCCAAGGGCATCGTCGGTCTGGTCACGGATGCCGGCGTTCGCGACGGCCCAGCGGTGCGCGACACCGGCTTCAATGTCTTCTCCTACGGCCTCTGCATGAAGGGCACCGTCAAGGAGACGCTTGGCACCATCAATCAGCCGATCGTCATCGGCGGCATTGCGGTTCGTCCTGGCGATATTGTGAGTGCCGACGACGACGGCGTGGTGATTGTGCCGAAGGAGAACATTGCCGACGTTTGCGTCAAGTCGGCCGCGCGCGAGGAGAAGGAAGCCAGCGTGATGAAGGCGCTCAAAGCTGGCGGCGACATTCTCGAGCTCTCTGGCATCGGCAAGGTGCTGGAGTCCAAGGGCTGCACCTTCGCCTGAGCGGTCACGCGCCGCGACCGCGCAACGATAGGAGATCAGGTGGCAGCCATTCTCGGCTCGGGGAATCATCGCTACCGCGTCGTCGACAATTGGGTGAAGCTGCCGGACGGCTGGCAGCTCACCGACGTCGCCTCCGTCGCGGTCGACAGCAAGGACCGCATTTACGCCTTCAATCGCGGCGCTCATCCGATGGTGGTGTTCGACCGCGAGGGCAATTTCCTGCGGAGCTGGGGCGAGGGACTGTTCTCCCGCGCGCATGGCCTCCATATCGACGCCGACGATCATCTCTATTGCACCGACGATGGCGACCACACCGTGCGCAAATGCACGACCGATGGCAAAGTACTGCTGACGATCGGCATCCCCGGGAAGCCCTCGCCGTTCATGAACGGTGATCCCTTCCACCGCTGCACCCACACCGCGCTGTCGCCAAACGGCGAGATCTACGTCTCCGACGGCTATGGCAACGCCCGCGTCCACAAGTTCACGCCCGACGGCAAGCTGATCAAGAGTTGGGGCGGCCCTGGCACTGATCCCGGCCAGTTCAACATCGTGCACAACATCGCTACCGACGCCGACGGCTTCGTCTACGTCGCCGACCGCGAGAACCATCGCGTGCAGGTGTTCGATGGCAATGGCAGATACGAGACGCAGTGGAACAACCTGCACCGGCCGTGCGCGCTGTGTTGTTGCGGCGGCAAGAGCCCCACCTTCGTCATCGGTGAGCTCGGTCCCGCCATGGCCGTCAACCGCAAGGTGCCCAATCTCGGTCCGCGGCTGTCGATCGTGGACGCCAAGGGCAAGCGTATCGCGCGGCTCGGCGGTGAAGACGGTCCGGGGATAGCAAGCGGAAAATTTCTAGCGCCGCATGGCATCGCGCTGGATTCCAGGGGCGACCTCTATATCGGCGAGGTCGGTGTCACCGATTGGAAGACGAATTTTCCGGACGAGGATATGCCGGCCGTGGTCCGCGCGACACGTTGCTTGCAGAAACTGGAGCGCATCGCGGACCCTTCTCCCTAGAGTCGTATTTTGGTCTCGCTGGTCAGGATGCGGCTCCCGCTCCTTCGCAGTACCTTCCGCGAGAAGTTCGTGGGATGGTCGCCGTCAGATTTCTCCAGCATTTGCGCTGCGCGTCGATTGGACGCAGCTCGGGCTTGTTCTTTGGGCAGCACGCTCATGAAACAATCGCTCTTGGCGAAGCAGCTGGCGCCCTAACTCGCAAGATGCAGCAGAAAGGGCACTCGATCTCGCGTCATAAAAATCCGCTATGACGGCAGACTGCAGTCGTGCCTTCCTTTGTCATCAAACGTGTTTCAATTTTTTCGTCGGCCGCGACAAACGGTGCCGAGAGCAAGGCCACCGAAGTGGCGGCATTTGCGGGTGCGTCAACTTGTAGCAGCTATGGAGCGAGCGGAAATGACGACCTACTCGAGTCGACGGGGATCTGGCATCGGAATTGCTCTGATTGGAGTGCAGACCAAGGGCACACCAGTCGAGGACGCGAATTCCGCAGCCCTGAGTAGCCGTTAACTGCGCCGCTTAGGGGGCGGGAGATGGATTGTGAATATTGGCCTCATGGCTTCTCTGACGTTGCTGGTGGAAGCTTGGCGCGCCTGCGGAAGCGTGCGTCCGCATTCTTCGAGGGCCTATCGGTCACCGACCTTGTGCGTGAGACGCAGAGGAAATCATGGATATCAGATTGGACGCGAGTAGGGGACGATTACCTATTGCTCGCCGAATCCGCGGGCGGGGCTGGTCCGGATCATGTTGTCGGCGAATCGTACCTGTGCGCGCTGACGGCCTTTGAGGTCGCAAGAAGCCTGTCGTACTCGGAAGATCCTGCAAGCATCGTTCTCGCAGACAAAATCGGCCTCAGTCTGAGCAAGCTCGAAGATTGCTTCACCAAGCCGATCGAGCGCGCGGAAATTGACTGTTTTGATCAAGGACCGCTTGAGGGGCTTTTTCTGCCGGCTGCTTGCGATGAGTCGTCCGCCCCTGCGATCATCTGCGTCGGCGACGAGGAAGTTACTCTGAGCTCGATGTTGAGTCGGTTGTTTCCGGTCGCACTTTGCCGGAGAGTGTCGCTCCTGCTCATCGATGGTCGCAATGCATCGGCTTTTCGCTCGTCCAAGCCCGAGCATGCTCTTGGTTGCTGGTTGGACTATTTGGACGGCCGCCCGGATGTCGATTCAAGTCGGATCGCTGTTTATGGCGAAGGGGCGGGCGCCAGCCACGCGTCTCGCCTCGCCTCTTCCGATCGCAGGATCGCCGCGGCCGTGTGCGACGGGGGCCTTTGGGCGTCGCACCGACGTCAAGCGTCGGTTCGCTGGATAGCCGGCGTCTCGCATGGGGCCGACAGGAGCCCGATACGCCCCTTGCGGATATCCCGCACAATACCTTGTCCAATTCTCATGGTGGTCGGAAGTCGCTCGATGGTCCGTGAGGAGGACGCACTCGAACTGCAAGCCGGCTACCGGCAATCCGGAGCTCATTGCTCGATTGTCGTCCCGAACGCGATCCAGAATCCTCTGGGAGAGGTCGAGAATTTTATTGCCGTGGATGATTTCGTTTTCGACTGGTTCGATGACAAGCTCGGATCTGCCCGTCAGCTCGATCCTCTAACTTATCTCTAGCTGAGTGAGAGGCGTTGCCCGGCCAATCGGGCTCGGCTCAAGCTACGAGACGTCTAGCGCCAATAATCGTGCAGCCAATCGGGCGTTCTTGGCGATCGTTGCAAGGACGGCGTTGAGGTCAGCCAAGGTTTTCTCGTCGAGATCGTTGAACATGGTCGAGTTCAAGGCGAGCTTTCTCTTGGACAGTTTTTCGATCTCCACCGTCGCCTTCGTCGTGAGCGACATCAGGACGAAGCGCGCGTCGTCAGCGCCCGGTCGCCGCGATAGAAAGCCGTTCTTTTCGAGGTTCTTGGTCTGGTTGGTCACAAAGGCGGGGTGAACGCGCAACTTGTGCGCAATGTCAGTTCCGGCAACGCCTCGCCCCTCGTCCAGTTCGGTGATCGCCATCAGGATCAACCATTGTGGCTCGGTAATGCCCAGCAGTCCGGCCCAGCTGGTGTGGATGTCCTCCATCTGAGAGTGGATTTCGACCACGTTCCAGATGAAGTCGGTAATTGCTCTGTCGAGTTTCTTCTCGATCATGTTGCCCCCTGTTTGGTTTATGACGAGTCTTTTAATGGGATATTGGGGAGGCGTCTCGAATATCGGGCACCGACGATAGTGGTAGACACCGAACGGTGGAAATCGTCCGAGGATTTATTGCTTGCAAAAAACAATTGATTAAATTACGCCTTATCGCACTCAATCTTGCTGCTCTTGACCTTGTCGATGGACAGCGATGTGAGACCTCCAAGAAGCCCTCGGGATGCCCCCTGAGGGCTTTTTTCGTCTGAATTCGTGCTGATTTTGGCCCTCGGGCCGTGAGCTGTTGCTCTCAAGTCACATCGCCTCCGGAACTTACGATTCACTAAATCAATAAATTGAGGCCATTGTTTTTATAAACTATATGTGAAGCCACGACGGAGGGGGGGCACCTCGCTGTCGTTTCAGTCCGGACCTCGAGTGCGGACCTGAATTGAACGGAAATTGAGAGGGTAAAGCGGCGTCCACCGAGGATGCGAGCCCCCTGAACCGACCTGGAGGTTTACTAATGAAGTTGACGAAGACACTCTTTCTCGGCTCGGCTGCCGGCCTGATGGCCGTCTCCGGGGCGTTCGCAGCCGATCTTCCCGTGAAGGCCAAGGCGGTCGAATACGTGAAGATCTGCTCGCTGTACGGCGCCGGATTCTACTACATCCCGGGCACCGACACCTGCATCAAGCTGGGTGGTTACCTGCGTGCCGACGCAAATCTGGGCACCAATTCGGACTTCAACCCGAACCAGGGCGGTACTGCCGGTGCTCGCAACCGTCTGATGAACTACTACACCTTCCGCGCTCGTGAAGACCTCAACATCGACACCCGCACCGCGACCGAGTACGGCGTGGTCCGCACCTTCTTCGACGGCGTGTTCTCCTGGACGACCGGCAACTATACCCCCACCGGTTCGGGAACGGGCGGAACCCAGTACAGCGGTACGCTCGGTCTCAACGCTGCGGGCACCGGCCTCGTCGGTTCGAACGGTTCGGGCTCGGTTAACGGCACCGACGGCAACACCTCGGCCGGTTCGCTCGGCGTGTACTACGCCTTCATCCAGTTCGCTGGCTTCACAATGGGTAAGGCCGTGTCGCAGTTCGACGCGCCCTGGACCAACTATCCCGGCAACATCACCGACAACCTCGTTGGCGGCAGCGGCACCGTCACCGGTGTCGTCCAGTTCACCTACACCGCTGACTTCGGCCAGGGCGTGACGGCGTCGTTCTCGGCTGAAGATGCGACCCAGTACTATCAGGCCGGCAACCTCAACATGACCGGCGCGACCGCGGGCGGCATGATCGGCGGCTCGTACGGCACCAACGCTATCGGCGGCTCGCGTTCGCCGAACCTCGTCGGTACGGTGCGTGTCGACCAGGCCTGGGGCCTCTTCCAGGCGTCGGTGGCTGCGCATGACAACCACGTCGGCTACTACGGTGCGACCGAGACCACCGGCCACCCCGACGACAAGTGGGGTTGGGCGGTTCAGCTCGCTCTCTCGATCAAGAACATCCCGACCGGCGCGGGTGATACGATCAACATCCAGGGCGTCTACACCGACGGTGCGACCCGCTACAACTTCCAGAATCTGTCGGGCAGCTCCTACGCGCTGTACGGTAATTCGGGCGCTGCTGGCACCTACGGCAGCCTCGGCTTCGCCAACGCTCCCGACACGGTGTTCGTGACCGGCAGCTCGCAGGAAACCGTCAAGACCTGGGGCTTCCGTGGCGCCTACACCCACAACTGGGATCCCTACTGGAACTCGGCGATCTACGGTGCCTACGCTCAGGCCCAGTTCGGTACGCTGGCCAAGACCACCCTCTGCGGCGCTGGCGGTGCTGGCGGCGTGTTCGGTGGCCTGGCGGGTGTGACCAGCTGTAACCCGGACTTCGCTATCGGCCAGGCGGGTATCGTCACCCGCTGGACCCCGGTCAAGAACTTGACGTTCTCGGCCGACCTCTCCTGGACCCATCTCGACCAGAAGTATGCTGGCACGGTTGGCATCAGCCCGGCCGTCACGACCGCCAAGCCGACCGCGACCTACGAGCTGAAGGACCAGGACTCGCTCGCCCTGATCCTCCGCGCTCAGCGCAACTGGTAAGATCGGTCTAACGACCTAACAGAGAGCCCCGGCGGGAAACCGCCGGGGCTTTTTTGTACATCCGGCAAGGTTGATTGCGGGACGCGAAAATGGTTCAGCCAGCGGCGATGGCCGGCTGCAATTGAGTCTCGTGGACTGTTGCGCGCAGGATCCGCACGAACTCCGTCTGGATGGCCGTTGGCTCCAGATCTCGCCGCGACAGGAGCCAGACGTCGCGATGTGAGTTCGGCACCGCCTTCGGGAGGATACAGAGGCCCGTCAGGGCGTCGTCGATCCCATGGGTACTGCGGGTGGTGAGCGCCAGGAAATTCGTCTGAAACAACAGTGAGCGGACCAGCGAGAATTCCAGCGTCGTCACGGCCGCGGTCGGCGCAGCCATGCCTTCCAGCTCGAACATCGTCGCCATCCGCGCTGCAGCGCCGGTGCCGGGTTGGGCTCCGATCCAAGGATATGATGCAAGCGTCTTACCGTCGAGGTTGGTTTCGCGGGCCAATGGATGATCCGGTCCGCAGACGACGCACAACTCGCTCGCGAACAGCTTTTCGGACCTGAACTCGCGCGGGATGTCTGGTCGCACCGTGGTGCAGAGGTAATCCAGCCGCCCGGCGCGTAAATGCTCGAGCATGTCTTCGTAATGATCCTGCTCGACCACGAAGCTTATGCCGGGAAATGCGTGAACGCATTTCTGGATGGTTGCCGGCAGCAGCACGGATGCCGAGACACGAACGCAACCAACCGCAATCGTGCCTTGCAGCTGGCCATTGAGGGCACTCATGTCGGCATTGGCGAAGCGAAGCTCTCTCAGCGCCAGGCTGAACAGGATTGCGATCTCGTGGCCGAGATCATTGAGTGAGCCGCCGTATTTCTGCCGATGCACCAGCTTGGCGCCGACGGCAGCTTCAAGGCCGCCGATCGCGCGATGGACGGACGGCACGCTCAAGCCGATGTGCTCGGCGGCGTTGCGGAAGCCGCCGGACTCGTCCATCGCGGTCAGCGCGCGGACCTGTGACACCGTCAACAGATTGAGCAAGCGTTCGAGGCGTGCGACCGACGGCCGATCCGGGTCCGGGCAGAATTTTGACAGCGCGCGCGTGAGGTAAAAGATGCATCGCCCTGCGCGTCTGACCAGAGCAGCGCCAAACTCCGTCTCGACCAATCCTGTGGCGCGTCGCTCGAACAGGTGCACGCCATAGTGTTCTTCGAGCGCACGAAGTCCAAGCGTCACAGCAGGTTGGCTCAGTCGCAGACGCTGTGCGGCCTTGCGCAGGCTCAACCCTTCCGAAACGAGCGTCAATAGGCGCACGTGCCTAAGATTAGGCAGGGGATGATCCTCTTTTAGGCGGATGTGTCGCATCGGGGCAGGGTGTTAGCAGGAACTTATCGCATGACGGAATGAATAAATTGGCGATCCGGCGCGTGAACGATGCATCATTTCGTCATAGCGAGCCACAACGAAGTGGCCGCGACGTCAGAGGTGAGGAACGGCACGGGGGAGATCTTATCGGCGCCTTCGAAAGGCGACGAATTCCGGAGCTGTCTTATGCAACTCACTGCCGCCCGCCTGTCTCGCGTCAAAGCATCCGCCTCTGAAGCTGCATCACGAAAGGCGCGCGAGCTTATCTCGGCAGGCGTGGACCTGATCTCGCTCGCGACTGGCGAGCCCGATTTCGATACGCCTGATCATGTCATCGAAGCCGCGATCGCAGCAATGCGCGGTGGCCAGACGCGATACACCTCGTCCGACGGAACCGTCCAGCTCAAGCGCGCGATCGCGACGAAGTTCGAGCGCGACAACAATATCCAATATGCCCCCAACGAAATCCTTGCGAGCTCGGGCGCGAAGAACGTCGTGTTCCTCGCCTTGATGGCGAGTCTCGATGCCGGCGACGAAGTGATCGTGCCGGCGCCTCACTGGGTGTCTTATACCGACATGACCGTGCTGGTCGGCGGCACGCCGGTCGTCGTCAGCTGCTCGCACAACAATGGCTACAAGCTCGACGCCGAAAGCCTCGAGAAGGCGATCACGCCGCGAACGAAGTGGCTTCTCCTCAATACGCCGAACAACCCGACCGGCGCGATCTACAGCCGGGAGGAGCTCGAAGCTCTGGCCGAGGTGGTCAGGCGGCATCCGCGCCTTCACGTCATGACCGACGAGATCTATGAGCACATCATCTTCGACGGGCTCAAGTTCCACAGCTTCGCGGCCGTTGCGCCAGATCTCAAGAACAGGACGCTGACGATCAACGGCGTGTCCAAGGCCTACGCCATGACGGGCTGGAGAACCGGGTTCGCCGGTGGACCGGCCGAGCTGATCGAGTCGATGAGGCGTGTTCAGTCGCAGTCCCTGGGCAGCAGCTCCTCGATCAGCCAAGCCGCCGCAGTGGCGGCCCTGACTGGGCCACAGGAATTTCTCCTGGAGCGGTCGGCGGCGTTTCAGGCGCGTCGCGATCGCGTCATCGCGAAGCTGAACTGGGTACCCGGTCTTTCATGCAGCCGTCCCCAAGGCGCCTTCTACCTGTTCGTCGGCTGTGCGGATTTGCTGGGGCGCCGCACACCGGACGGCAAGGTGCTTGCCGCCGACACGGATGTCGCCGAGTTCCTGGTCGAGTACGCGAAAGTCATGGTCGTCAATGGCGGAGCCTATGGCCTCTCGCCTCACTTCCGGATATCCATCGCGACGTCGCTCGAGCGGCTGGAAGAGGCCTGCCGCCGTATCACGTCGGCGATTTCGGCGCTGAGGTAGCAGAGGCCACGCCATGACCGTTCCATCGATCAGCTTCATCGAAGGCGTCATCGATCTCTTCAACAGGTCGGGTGCCACGGAGTTCGAGTTCAGGGACGGCGACGTCAGCGTGAAGCTTCGCCGAGGTGCTGCTGCAGGGCCCGGGATCGTCTCGCCCGCGGCAAATGCGCCCGGATCAGTGCCATCGAGCACATCAGTCATCCCACGGCCCGCGCCGACAAGGACCGAAGAGCTCGTATCGGCGTTCATGCATGGCGTATTTCACCGTGCGTCGGCGCCGGGCGAGAAGCCGTTTGTCGAAGTCGGCTCAAGCGTCGCAAAGGACCAGCAGATCGGCATTCTCGAAGCGATGAAGGTGTTCATACCTGTCGTCTCGCCGATCGATGGGACGATTATTCGGATTGACGCCGAAAACGCGGCGGACGTTTCAGTCGGGCAGCCGCTCATGAGCGTTGCGCCCATCGGGACAACAGGAGAGCCCGCTTGAGCGGCCGGATCGCCATTCTTGCCGAGCCTCGGGTCACGCATTGCGGCGACCAGGGATTGCTGCTCGAAGCCGAAGGCGATCTGGCGCTGCCGACGCAGGAACGGATCTGGGCCCTCAACGACCGCGTTCTCGAATGGCCGGGCGTGCTGGATACGCAGCCGGGCATGAACAGCCTGCTGGTGCTGCTCGATCCCGATGAAAGCGACCTGGTCGAAAGCGCGGACAAGCTGCTTCGCGCCTGGAAGGAGTGCCGGAGTGCGACACGCCGAGGGCAGTTGCTGGAGATCGGCGTCGTCTATGGCGGGGAGGGCGGGCTCGATCTGCCTGACGTCGCCCGCTACCACGGCCTCGCTATTGAGGACGTCGTCAAGCTTCATTCGGACGCGGAGTACACGATCTTCGCGCCGGGCACCGGTCCTGGTTTCGGATATCTGTTCGGGCTCAATCGTCGTCTCTTCATTCCGCGCCGGAACGTTCCGGTGATGAGAAAAGTCGGCGGTGTGGTGTCGATGGCCGGGGCGCAAGCGATGCTGGGTGTGCCGAGGAAGCCGAGTGGTGCGGACGTCTCGCCGACCGGATGGCACGTCATCGGCCGGGCGCCCGATGCGCCGATGCCGTTCGATGTCGCGCGCGATCCGATGAGCATCGTGTCGCTGGGCGATCGCATTCGCTTTCGCGTGGAGCGGATCGAACGATGATCGAGATCCGTCAGACATCTCCGCTCAACACGGTCCAGGACCTCGGCCGGTTCGGATACCGGCGTTATGGCATCGGCACCGCCGGTGCGATGGATGGTCTGGCGCTGGCGGCTGGAAACCGTGCCCTTGGAAATGCGCAGAACGCGGCGGGCGTGGAGTTCCAGTTGTTCCCCGCGACCATCTGCTTTCAGCGCGACGCCGCCATTGCGCTGACAGGCGCTGATTGCGCTGCGACGCTTGATGACAAGGCCATCCCGCCCTGGTGGGTGCTGCCGGTGAGGGAGGGGCAGACCTTGAAACTCTCCGCGCCCATGCGCGGGGCCCGCACCTATCTCTGCGTCGCCGGAGGCATCGATGTGCCGGAGGTGCTCGGCTCGCGCAGCACGCAGATGCGGGATGCTTTTGGTGGGCTGTCGGGGAGGTATTTGAGCGCGGGCGATGTTCTTTCAGCGGGTCCGCACGCGGCGTTTCGCTTTCGTGACTCCTTCGGCTTCGGCATCGAGCCGCCGGAATCCGCGCTCACGCCCAATCTGCACGATTGGGCCGGTGAGAACGAGGTCGTCCTGCGCGTGATCCTCGCATCCGAAGCGCCACAGTTCGATGACGCTTCGCTCAAGGCATTCAAGACGGCGTCCTGGACGATCACGGCGCAGAGCAATCGCATGGGGTACCGGCTCGCGGGCCCCACTCTGAGACGACCAGACCCGACCGAGATGCGCTCGCAGGCGATCGTTCAGGGTGTGGTTCAGGTGCCACCGTCGGGGCAACCCATCGTGCAATTGGCCGATGGAAACTCTGCGGGCGGATATCCCAAGATCGCTTATATCCTCCAGTCGGATTTGTGGCGTCTGGCGCAGTCGACGCCGGGCCGCACGCTGCGCTTCTCGGTCGTGTCGCTCGACGACGCCAGCCGCGCGCGCCAACAGGTGTCGCAGTACCTGAATGAGCTCGCTCGCTTCAGCAGCCACTGCCGGATGCAGGTGGGGCGATGAGCGAGAAGCTGCACAGGATCACGGCAATTGTCGATCTGTTGCGCAGGCACGGGATCGGCGCGTTCGAGTTATCGAGCCCTGACGAGAGCATCAAGTGGACCTTCGAACCGATCGCCAGTGCAGGTGCTTGTGACGCACTGACGCCCCCTGCAATTGCTGAATCCGACCTGGTCGAGATCGTGTCGCCGGGAGTTGGCACGTTTGTTGCGAGACATCCGGCGATGTCGAGAGATCTCGCGGCAGTCGGAGAGACCAAGCGGGAAGGCGAATGTGTCGCTCTGATTCAGAGCGGCAGGATTTACCGGCCAGTCGTCGCGCCATTCGCAGGCGCGATCGTGAAGCGGCTGGCCAGTCCGGGTGACGTGGTGGATCACGCGCGCCCGTTGTTCCTTCTGAAGCGCGGCAACGCCGTCTGATGCCATGGAGTGAAACATCATGAAGATCGATCTCAATTCCGACCTGGGCGAGGGTTTTGGCCGCTGGAAGAGCGGAGACGACGAGGCCCTGATGAAGGTGATCTCGTCGGCCAATGTCGCTTGCGGATTTCACGCCGGCGATGCCGTCATCATGACGCGGATGACGGAAGCGGCCAAGGAGAACAAGGTCGCTCTCGGCGCGCACACCGGATTGCCCGACTTGCTCGGTTTCGGCCGTGTCGCAATGGATATGAATCCAAAGGACTGGCAGAAACACGCGCTGTATCAGCTTGGTGCGCTCGTGGCGATCGCAAAGGTCGGCGGCTACGAGGTGACGCATGCCGGCTCTCACGGCGCGCTCGGCGACATGTCCAAGCGCAACCCGGAATACGGCCAGATGATGCTCGACGTCTTTGCCGCCTTCGACAAGAACCTGATTGTTGCCCTTCAACCCAACAGCAGCTCGATGAAATATGCCCGCAAGATCGGTCTCAGGACCGTGGGCAAGATTTTCGCCGACCGGGCCTACGATGATGAGGGTCACCTCGTCAGCCGCAAGCTGCCAGGTGCGCTGATCAATGATCTTTCGGCGGTCGGGCAGCGCATAGACCAGTTCATGAACGACAGCACGATCACCGCGATGTCGGGCAAGCGCATCAAGATGGAAGCAGCCTGCGTGCTCGTTCACAGTGACACGGCCGGCGCGCTCGAGATTGCCAGGACAGTTCGCGCAACTGTCGAGAAGGGGGGCGGCAAGATCGTCCCCTTGACGGAATTGGCGAACTGACAGCGGAGCTCGTCGCAATGCGGTTCCAGACCGTTCTCATAGCCAACCGCGGAGAGATCGCGCTGCGCATCATCCGCGCGTGCAAGCGGTTGGGCTTGAGAACGGTCGCCATCCATTCGGAGGCGGACCGTGGCGCGAGCTATCTGGAGCTCGCCGACCGTGCGGTCTGCATCGGTCCTGCTCCCGCTGCCGCGAGTTATCTGGACATCGGCGCCATTCTGCTCGCGGCGGAGGCGACCGGCGCGGAAGCCATCCACCCCGGCTACGGCTTCCTGTCGGAGAACGGCGGCTTCGCGGAAGCGGTCGAAGCCGCGGGGTTGACCTTGATCGGCCCCAGCTCGCGATCGATCAGGCTGATGGGAGACAAGATCGCTGCAAAAGAGGCCATGCTGCGCGCCGGAATCCCATGCGTTCCCGGCAGCGTCGGCGCTTTGCCTGCGGACATGGCGGCCTGCGAAGCCATCGCCGACAAGATCGGCTACCCCGTGATCGTGAAGGCCGCGGGCGGTGGCGGCGGCCGCGGCATCAGCATCGTGAGGAGCAAGTCTGAACTGGCGCCCGCGATCACCAGCACGCGGGTCGTTGCCGCAAAAGCCTTCGGTGACGGAAATCTCTACATCGAAAAATTCCTGGAACACCCGCGGCACATCGAGATCCAGGTGCTCTGCGACGAGTTCGGCAACTGCATCTGGCTTGGCGAGCGCGACTGCTCCGTGCAGCGGCGGCATCAAAAGGTCATCGAAGAGGCGCCTGCCGTCGGCATTGATCGCGCGCTCATCGCGGAGTTGGGAGAGCGGTGCGCCGACGTTTGCCGCGAGCTCGGCTACCGCGGTGTCGGGACCTTCGAGTTTCTCTATCAGGACGGCGCCTTCGCCTTCATCGAGATGAACACCCGCGTCCAGGTCGAGCATCCCGTGACCGAAGAGATCACCGGGGTGGATATCGTCTGCGAGCAGATCAAGGTCGCGGGAGGCCTGACGCTCGGCATCCGACAGAAGGACGTCAGTTTCGCGGGCCACGCGATCGAATGCCGCATCAACGCCGAGCAGCCGTTCGAGTCCGTTCCATCCGCAGGCACGGTCACGGGCTGGGATGTGCCCTCGGGCGAAGGCATCCGCATGGACAGCCACATGCGCGCCGGCGCGATCGTGCCAAGCTATTACGACTCCCTGATTGGTAAGCTGATCGTTCGTGCCGACGACAGGGCTCAATGCATCGAACGCCTCAAGGCCGCGCTCGGCCGGCTCCGGGTCGATGGCGTCAGCACCAATAGCGAGCTGCACCAGGTGGTGCTTGAGAATGCCGACTTCGTGCGGGGCGGGATCGATATTCATTTCCTGGAGAAGCTATTGCGGAACCGCGCGCAGCAGGTCGCCGAAGTGGTGGAGCGCAGGCGATGACGCTGGCGTCGACCGCGGATCAAAGCATGGCGAACGCCAAGCCGCGTCGCGGACGCCAGGCGCTGCGGGTTTCGATCGGGATGATCCTGCTGCTTCCGGCGCTCGGCTTTCTTCTTGTTTTCCTCGTCATTCCCTCACTGTCGCTGTTGAGCGCCAGTGTTCTGACGCAATCCGGGTCCGGCGATATCGGACTGCCCGTGACCTTCGCAAACTACGACCGGCTCTTGTTCAGCTCCGCCTATCAGAAGGTCGTCCTGCGAACGATGAGCATCTCGGTATGGACATCGCTGATCTCGATCGTGCTGGCGTACCCGCTTGCTATGGTCATCGCCTATGGACGTCCGTCGCTGAGCCGGTTGACGATGGTCCTGGTCGTTGCGCCGCTCGTGGTGAGCGTCATCGTGCGATGCTACGGTTGGCAGCTGCTGCTCGGCAATAATCGCGCAGGCGTGCTGAACTGGCTGATCGCGTTAGTCTTCCGGAATCGGGCGACGATCAAGCTGATGTACACGGAATGGGCGGTGATCATCGCCTCGGTCCATGTGTTCTTGCCTTTGATCGTCCTTCCGATCGCCACGTCGCTTGCCCGCATCAACCCATCTCTCGTTGAGGCCGCCCGGATGCTCGGTGCGCCGCCCTGGCGAGCGTTCTTGCGCGTGACGCTGCCGCTCAGCGTGCCGGGACTCACGGCCGGTGTTACCATCGTGTTCGCGCTCACGGCGTCGTCGTTCGTGACGCCACAAATGCTCGGCGGCACCAATGCCTCGATGCTCGGAATATTGCTCGAGCAACAGGCCATGACGGTGTTCGACTGGCCGATGACCGGGGCCATCGCCTCCGTGATGGTCGCGATCGCGCTCTGCTCGAATGCGGCATCGACCTGGATCATCGGGCTGTTGACGCGGCGCGGCCAGCTGGGAGGCCGCAAATGACGAGCGCCAGGCTCTCCGGCGGAGGCGGCTTCGTCACCTACACCGCGGCGATGGCAATTCTGTTGTTCATCGTTGCGCCGCTCGCCGTGATCGTTGCCCTGTCGGTTTCGGAATTGAACTTCGCGACGTTCCCGCCCAAGGGCTTTACGCTTGCCTGGTACGCGAAGGTGCTGTCCGACGCTGCTTTTCGGCATTCCTTCGTCGTCAGCATCTTGATCGCCTTGGGCGCGACGACGATATCGCTGTGCCTGGGACTTCCAGCGGCCTATGCGCTTGATCGATGGAAAGTGCCGAGCGCAGGCGTGATCCGGACGCTTCTGCTGTCCCCGATGATCCTGCCGATCCTGATCACCGGCCTCGCCCTTCTCAAACTTTTCTCGCAGACCAGGATGCGCGATGCGAGCATCAATCTGCTCATCGGCCACATCCTGGTCACGCTGCCTTATGTGGTGCGTACCATCACGGTGAGCCTCGAGCTGGTCGATCGGACCCTCGAAGAAGCCGCACTGACGCTGGGCGCATCTCCGGTCCGCGCCTTCGTGAGGGTGACGGTGCCGCAGCTCGTCCCGGGTATCGCGGCGGGCTGCCTGTTCGCCTTCATGATTTCCTTCGACGACTATCCGATCTCGATGTGGCTCGGCGACGCCGAATATGTGCCGTTGCCGGTCTATCTGCATGACAGCCTTACGAGGCTGTTCGACCCGTCGATTGCAGCGACGTCGAGCTTGATGATCCTCACGGGAATTTTGGCCGTCGTCGGCCTGGAAAAGATCGTCGGACTTCGGCGTGCAATGGGTGTCTGATCAAAAGGGGTATGAGTTATGACAAATAGGATCATCCGTCCGGTTTCGCGTCGTACTCTGCTGGGCGCAGCCGCCGTCGGTATCGCGAGTCCGAATTTTTTCGTGAAGAACGCGTGGGCGGCCGGAAAGAGCCTCTTCATCGGGACCTACACCTCCATTCAGGGACAGGTCATCAAGGAAAAGGTCATCCCGAAATTCCAGGCAGATTTCGACTGCAAGGTCTTCCAGACCGAGAACGTGACGCTCGGCAACATCGCGATTCTCAGGACGCAGAAGGCGAATCCCAACTACTCCGTCATGATGATGGACGATCTCGGCATCCCGATCGCAAAGGCGGAAGGCCTCATCGACAAGCTGCCGCGCGACAAGATCCCGAACATGCAGAATGCGTTCTCGCGCTTCATCTACAATGACGACCATGGCGTTGCCTTCGCAATCTCCGAGATTTCGCCCTGGTATGTGAGCTCGCTGTCGCCGCCGATCGAAAGCTGGACCGACATGTGGAGCGACCGGTTCAAGGGCCGCTTCATGCTGATCACGCCAAAACAGTCGCAGAGCGTGCAGTTGCTCGCCTTGGCCGCCTCGCTTGCGACGGGAAAGCCGATCCTGGAAGCCCAGTACGAGCTGGACAAGGGATGGGCGAAGATGGCGGAGTTGAAGCCCAACGTTCAGACCGTCTATGACACGAGCGGTGCGGCGCTGCTGCAAGCAGCGCAGGGACAGGCGGACGCAGGCGGGCCGGATTTCTCCAAGGTCGTTCAGCCCTACATCCTCAAGGGTGCGCCCATCGTGCAGTCGCGCCCGAAGGAGGGATCGTTCGCCGGTGTGAACTGCGTAACGCTCGTCAAGGGCGCGCCGGAGCCGGATCTCGGCGCGGCCTTCATCGATCGCCTGCTGTCGCCCGAGGTCCAGAAGATTTTGGCGGAGGAAACTTACGGGGCTCCTTCGATCAAGAACGTCGACCTGAAGAAGGAAGTCGCCGCGGCGATCCCCTACGGCGAGGATCGGGTCAAGAATCTGATTCTTCTCGACTGGGAGAAGATCAATCCGCAGCGCGGCGCCATCATCGAGAAATACAACCAGACTTTTGGAGCCTGAGCCATGCGACCGCCCACAATGGATCTGGCGCTGTCCGGTTTGGTCAAGTCGTTTGGCGAGTCCACGGCGGTGGACAATGTCACGCTGCGGATCGCGGCTGGAGAGCTGGTGGCGCTGCTCGGACCGAGCGGGTGCGGGAAAACGACCACCTTGCGCATGATCGCAGGATTGGTGCAGCCCACGTCAGGCGAAGTCCTGATCGGAGGATCCCGCATCACGCATGTGCCCGTGCACAAGCGAAACATCGGGATGCTGTTCCAGAATTATGCCCTGTTCCCGCATATGACGGTCGCGCAGAACGTCGCCTTCGGATTGCAGATGCGGCGTCTGCGGCAATCCGAATTGCGAGAGAAAGTCGAGACGGCCCTGGCGATGGTGCAACTCAAGGAATATGCCGACCGGCTTCCCGCGGCGCTCTCCGGCGGCCAGCAGCAGCGGGTCGCGCTGGCAAGGGCGGTGGTGATCGAGCCGGCGCTGCTGCTGCTCGACGAGCCGATGGGAGCGCTCGACAAGAATTTGCGGGAGAACATGCAGTTCGAGGTTCGGCAGATTCAGAAGCGTCTGGGCATTACCGCTGTCCTGGTCACGCACGATCAGGAAGAGGCGATGACCATGGCCGATCGGGTCGTGGTGATGCGGGACGGACGGCTTGAACAGGTCGGGACACCCAAGGAAGTCTATGAAAGCCCCGTCAGCCGTTTCGTGGCGAGCTTCATCGGCGTTTCCAACTTCATTCAAGGGTCCGTCGTTGCCGCGGACACTACGGGCACAAAGATGAGATTGGTGTGTGGAACTGAAGCGCTCGTGTCCGAGACAGGCGTGACCGACGGCGAGCGTCTTCTCTCAATACGACCTGAATCGGTCATGCTGCGGGTTGCCACGCCCGGCGAGACACCCGGCCTGAACGAGGTCATCGCGACGGTCGAGCACGTCGTCTTCAAGGGCCAGACGACCCACGTGCACATGAGGATGCGCGACGGGGCGACGCTGCTGTCCAACCTGTCCGGAACGGTGGCATCGCGCTTGCTCCCTAGCCTCGGCGCCGGGACTGACGTGATCGCAAGCTGGTCCGCCGACCGCGCGCGGGTCGTGCTCGACTCCTGATAGCAACGGCCGAGACACGAAAGACAAGACAAGTGACGCCGGGTTGGATGAATCGCGTGGACCTCAGCGATGGGGTGCCTACGCCTCTCAGATATCTGTCAATCGCCACGATCACGCTGGCGGTGACCATGAGCAGCCTTGACAACAGCATGGTCAACGTCGCGCTGCCCGCAGTCGCGCGCGACCTGAATATCCCGCCGGCCAGTGCCATCTGGCTGGTGAGCATCTATCAGATCGCGCTCGCAGTGACGCTTCTGCCGCTGTCGAATCTCGGCGAGATTTTCGGTTATCGCCGCGTGTATCTCTGCGGATTGGCGCTCTTCACCATCTCGTCGGCTGCCGTGGCGGCGTCCAACAGTTTCCTGACCATCATGCTGGCGAGATGCATGCAGGGGCTTGGCGCGGCCGGCATTCTGAGCGTCAACATCGCGCTCATCAGGTTCGTCTATCCCAAGCATGAGCTTGGCAAGGGCATCGGCATCAACTCGTTCGTGGCAGCCTCGGCCTTTACCGCCGGCGCGCCGGTCGGATCGCTGATCATCAAATATTTTGGCTGGCACGGCCTGTTCGCGGTGAACGTACCGACCGGCATCGTCGCCATTCTGGTCGCGCTCTATTCGGTCCCGCAGACCCCGGTCTTTGCTCGGCCATTCGATCTTGGCGGCGCATTTCTCTACTCGACAGCCTTTGGCTTGTTGCTGTTCACATTCAACGGCTTCGGTCACGAACAGTCCTGGTGGCTCCTGGCCGTCCTGGTTCTCGGCACGGGGGTGTTCTGGTGGGCCTATCTGCAACGCGAGGGACAAAAGCCGACGCCGCTCCTGCCGATCGACCTGTTCAAGCGCCCCCTGTTTCGCATGGCGGTGCTGACCTCGATCTGCTCGTTCATCGCGCAGATGTCGGCGATCCTCGTCCTGCCGTTCTTCATCGAACATATCGGCTATCACGATCCGGCGGTTATTGGCCTGTTGATCACGCCGTGGCCCGCGGCGGTCATTGTTACCGCCTTGGTGGCCGGCAATCTGGTGAACCGGTTTTCGGCGGCGCAGCTCTGCACCGGAGGGCTGTTGCTCCTTGCCGCTGGCCTCGCTTCGCTGGCCATTCTGGACATCGGCGCGACACCCTTGCGCATCGCGTGCAGCATGGCAGTGTGCGGCGTTGGCTTCGGACTGTTTCAGTCACCCAACAATTGGGCGCTGATCAGCGCAGCGCCTCCGGCCAGGAGTGGTGCTGCGAGCGGCAGCCTGAATTCGGCGCGGCTGGTTGGTCAATCGCTCGGGGCGGCCATCGTCGCGATCATGCTCACGGAATTTGGGCCGAATGGCGCGCCCTCGGTCTGCCTTTTCCTCGGCGCGGCCGTTGCGGTCGTCGCGGCCTTTGTAAGCGCACTTCGGGCAGGGGCTTATTCAACCAAATCAACCGAGGCGGCCGAAGCACCAATGGTGTCGCCATGCGCCAATGACAGCAGGACAGGAGCAATGGAACCGGTGGGATTGAACGATGTGATCTTCAAGGTGGAGGCACAGGCGTTCCGCGACGCTCTGCACGGAAAGTACAGCATCCACGACATGATGTCGGATCGGCCGCCTCCGGGCGATGAAATCCTGTCCAGAGCAAAGGTCCTGGTGACGACTGGACTTGCCGGTGCGTCGGAGGACGACATCCGAATGATGCCGAACCTGTCGCTGATCTGCTGCATCGGGACCGGATATGAGAATGTCGATATTCCGGCTGCGCGTCGGCGGGGCGTGGTCGTCACGCATGGCGCCGGAACGAACGCGTCCGCGGTGGCGGACCATGCGGTCGCCATGCTGCTCGCCATCATGCGCAACCTGCACATGTTCGATACCGTCGCCAAACGGGATCTGTGGCGGGGAAATCTCGGGCCGCGTCCGATTCCGACCGGTAAGCGAGCCGGTTTGGTCGGGATGGGCGCGATCGGACAGCGGATTGCGCGACGGCTGGAGGCTTTCGACATGGAGGTGAGCTATCACGCCAGAAGTGCGAAGGCCGAGTTTCCCTGGACATTCTACCCGTCCGTCCTCCAGCTCGCGAACAACGTCGATTGCCTCATCATGGCAGCGCCGGGTGGCAGCGAGACCTATCACATCATCGACGATCAGGTTCTGTCGGCGCTGGGTCCGCACGGCTTCCTGGTGAATGTCAGCCGCGGCAGCCTGGTCGATACCTCGGCGCTGGTGACGGCGTTGAAGTCCGGCACCATTGCCGGCGCGGCGCTGGATGTCTTCGAGGAGGAGCCGTCCATTCCGTTGGCTCTGCGTGACCTCAGCAACGTGATCCTGACCCCGCATGTTGCGGCCTTCGCGCCGGAAGTCCATGCGGTCTCGACCAAGCTCCTTCTGGACAATATCGAGGGATTTCTTCGCTGTGGCGCCGTTGTGTCTCCCGTGCCGGAAATGCGCGATGCTCTCGCATTGACGAGCTAGCTAGCCCCCGAGCCAGTCTGCTGCTGGCTGCCCAGATGATTGATCGCAAAAGTCTCTCGCAGCTAGACCTGCTAGCGATGGTCTCTCGTCACGACGCGCGCCGAAACCGTGACAAGCGCCATGAGTGCGGCCAGGATCCAGAACGCCGTTGGGAGTCCTGCAACATGGGCGACAAATCCGACGCCGGCGGGACCGACGAGGATGCCGGCATAGCCCGCGGTCGTGATCGCTGCGACGGCGAGACCGACGGGCATCACAGTTTGCGTGGCCGCGTGCCGGAACAGGATCGGCACGAGGTTCGATGACCCGAGGCCGATGAACAGGAAGCCGGTCATGGCGATGGCCGCAACGGGAGCGAGCAACAAGACGATGAAGCCTCCGATTGCAATCAGGCTTCCCCAGAACAGCGCCGCGCGATCCCCGATGCGGGCAACGACGGCATCTCCGGCCAGCCGGCCGACGGTCATCGCGATCGAGAACACGATATAGCCGATTCCACCATGGGCCGCGGAGACGAGGCCCGCGCCGATGACGAGCAGCGCGCCCCAGTCGAGCATTGCGCCTTCGACGAGGAAGGTGATCGCGCAGAGCAGCGCGAGCAACAGCACGGTTCCGCGCGGCAGCACGAAGAGTGGTCCCTCCGGCGTCTGCGTCGAACGAAGCAGGCGTGGCCAGGCCGCCACCGTTGCGAGCAGCATCAGGACCGAACAGATCAAGGTGCACGCGAACGCATCCAGTTGCAGCGAGAGCAAGGCGGTCATCACGGCGGATCCGGCGAAGCCGCCGATACTGAACAGCGCGTGGAAGCCCGACATCAGCGGGCGTCTCGCGGCGCGTTCCACCTCGATCGCGTGGATGTTGATGGCGACGTCGATGGAACCGAGCGCCGCGCCGAACGCGGCAAGCGCCAGTGCCAGTGTCAGGGGCGAGCTCGCGATCGCCAAGAGCGGCAGGATGAAAGCGAGACCGAGTCCGCCCGCGATGATGATCGGCTTGCTGCCATAGCGCGCGCTCAGGACGCCAGTCAGGAACATCGCGACGACCGACCCGATGCCGAGGCTGAGCAGGAGCAATCCGAGGACGCCGTCGTCAACGGCGAGACGCGCTTTTGCGAATGGCACCAGCGGCGCCCAGCAGGCGATGCCAAAACCGGCAACCAAGAAGGCGAGCCGCGTCGCAAGACGTGTCGCGGGCCGGTCGGCAGAGAGCATGAGAATTCCGGGGAAAGGGGCGAAGAATGCTATGAACGTTGCCGCACGCGCGGTCAAGGCGTCGACAAGCCGCCTGTGATGTCGATGTTCCACTCCGCCATATAGTCGTTTTCGTGCGAAGACCAAATGCTGCGCCTTCCAGTCGCGCGCATGGCGAATACCCGCAGCCCAGGGCGTGATCTCCGCTTGCGCTCGATCTCCGTGTTCCAACCCGCCGAATGTTGCTGAATGTCAAAAGATATTGCCGGCCGTCGCGCGCCTGCAACGATCGCCAGGCTGGCCGCAAGCCGGTCACCAGGACAGCGGGAGTCTCTGCTCAAATCCGCCGAGGTCCGAGGCCGGGCTGAGGGGTTGCCGGTCGAGCGGCCGATTGTTGTTCTGGCGGGCGAACGATGTGCCGGGCGGAAAGGCGTAGTCGCTGAACTTCCGATCGCCGGGCAGGACCTCGGTCCCGCCGTCCAGCCACGACCGCTTGCTGACATAGATGCGCGTATGCGGACCGGACTGGTACGAGTGATTGGGGCCGCGTGGGCCGTAGTCATAGACTGCCCCACGTGCCGTCTGCTGCCGATCGTGCTTGCCGGTTGTGTCGGCGTTGCACGTTACGGTCGAGGCGAGGACGGCGATCAGCGCCAGTCTGGTCGTGACGATCGGGTTCATTGCGGCATTCCATGCGCGTTGGCTGATGCCGACCGCTCTCGCATCGACCTTGCGGTCTGTAAACAAGCCATGTTTTACGCGATGTTGCTGGCCGATCGCGCAAACGGGACGTACATGCCGCTTTCGGTGCATGGGCGAAGGCGGCCCGCTCAATCAAACTCAATCCCCGGAAACAGTACAGCAATCACAAAGCCACACCACGGCCACAGCCGTTTCGTTTCAGAGCAGTCAGGTGCTCTTGAGGTGTGGAATGTCGGTTTTGCGGGCCTGGCTTGTCGCGGTCGTCGTGAGTGGCGTGTCGATTGCAACTTCACTTCCCCTGGTGCTGTTGCCGCAGCCGGCGGCGGCGCAAGCCGTGGAAGCGATCGTGGTTGAAGGCAACCGCCGCGTGGAGGCCGAGACGGTTCGCTCCTATTTCACGCCCAAGGCCGGCGGGCAGCTCGATAAGGCGGCCATCGACGACGGTCTCAAGGCGCTGATCGCGACCGGGCTGTTCCAGGACGTGAAGGTCAGTCGGTCCGGCGGCCACGTTGTGGTGTCGGTGGTGGAAAACGCCGTGATCGGCCGCGTTGCCTTCGAGGGCAACAAGAAGATCAAGGACGAGCAGCTCTCGGCCGAAGTCCAGTCCAAGCCGCGCGGCACCTACTCGCGGGCGATGGTGCAGTCCGACACATTGCGGATCGCCGAGATCTATCGTCGCTCAGGCCGCTACGACGTGCGTGTCACGCCCGAGATCATCGAGCAGCCGAGCAACCGCGTCGATCTCATCTTCACGGTCGAGGAGGGAGTGAAGACCGGTGTCAAATCGATCGAGTTCATCGGCAACAGCGCCTACTCGGCCGCGCGTCTGCGCGACGTGATCAAGACGCATGAGAGCAATCTGCTCTCCTTCCTCGGCAACAATGATATTTACGATCCGGACCGGGTCGAGGCCGACCGTGACCTGATCCGCCGCTTCTATCTCAAGAACGGCTTTGCCGACGCGCAGATCGTGGCCGCGCTGACTGAATATGATCCGGACAAGAAAGGTTTCCTCGTCACATTCAAGATCGAGGAAGGCCAGCAATATCGCGTCGGCACGGTCGATTTCCGCTCCGGCATTGCCAATTTTGATGCAAACTCGATGCGCACCTTCTCGCGCGTCAATGTCGGCTCGCTCTACAATGTCGAATTGCTCGAGAAGTCGACCGAAGAGATGCAGATCGAGGCCTCGCGCCGCGGCTATTCTTTCGCTGTGATTCGACCGAGCGGTGATCGCAATTTCGAAGCGCACACCGTGTCCGTCGTGTTCAACATCGATGAAGGGCCGCGCACCTATATCGAGCGCATCAATCTCCGCGGTAACACCCGCACGCGCGATTATGTGATCCGGCGCGAGTTCGATCTCTCCGAGGGCGATGCCTACAATCGTGCACTGGTCGACCGCGCCGAACGCCGGCTGAAGAACCTGGATTACTTCAAGAGCGTCAAGATCACCACGGAGCCCGGCTCTTCCAGCGACCGCGTGATCCTGATCGTCGAGATGGAGGAGAAGTCGACCGGCGACTTCTCGATCTCGGGCGGCTACTCCACGACCGACGGTGCGCTCGCCGAAGTCTCGGTCTCCGAGCGCAACCTTCTCGGCAAGGGACTCTATGCCAAGGCGTCAGTGACCTACGGCCAATATGCCCGCGGGGTATCGCTGTCCTTCGTCGAGCCTTATTTGCTCGACTACCGGATAGCGCTCGGAGTCGACACCTACTGGCGCCAGCAATTGTCGAACAGCTACACCAGCTACGGCGTGACGACGGTGGGTTTCTCGCCGCGTCTCGGCTTCGCGCTGCGAGAAGATCTCTCGCTCCAGCTCCGCTACTCGCTCTATCAGCAGAGCATCTCGCTCGCCAGCATCTACAACAATTGTAACAACAACGCGGCCAATACCTCACTGGCCTTCAATCCGACGCCGGCCTACATCAAGAATATCCTGGGCGGGGTGGATCCGACCAATGCCACGGATTCGGGCGTTTATGGTTACGGCTGCTACGGCGACGGCGAATCGACACTGCCGGTTCGAAAGGAGCTGGCGAACGGCCCGACCTTGACGTCGGCAGTGGGCTATACGCTGAACTACAATACGCTCGACAACAACAAGAACCCGACCGACGGCCTGCTGATCGACTTCAGGCAGGATTTTGCGGGGGTCGGCGGCGACGTGACCAATCTGAAGACCGCGGTCGACACCAAGTACTACACGCCGCTGGTGTCCGAGATCGTCGGTGTCATCCACCTCCAGAGCGGCATTCTCAACAAGATCGGCGATAACGATTTACGCATGCTGGATCATTTCCAGATGGGGCCGAACCTGGTGCGTGGCTTCGCATCCAACGGCATCGGTCCGCGTGACATCACCTACGCGAGCTACGGCGCGGTCGGTGATGCACTCGGCGGCACGAAGTACTGGGGCGCGTCCATGGAGTTGCAGATGCCGTTCTGGTTCCTGCCCAAGGAAGTGGGCCTGAAGGGCGCGGTCTATGCCGATGCGGGCTCGCTCTGGGGCTATCAGGGCCCGACATCCTGGGCGGCGACAGGCGAGGTCAACACCAAGGCCTGCCCAACCTGCGGCCTTCAATATGACGACAGCAGCGTGGTGCGCTCGTCGGTCGGTGTCGGCCTGATCTGGGCCTCGCCGTTCGGACCGCTGCGCTTCGACTACGCCGTGCCGATCACCAAGGGCAAATACGACATCGTCCAGGAGTTCAGGTTCGGCGGCGGCACGTCGTTCTAACGCGACGTCGAGCGAGCTAGCCATTCGCGTCAGGCACGCCGCAGCGGATGCGCGTGCCTGCTCCTTGATTGCTCTGAATGGTGACCGGGCAGCCAGCGGTTGTGGGCGGCCTCCATCTCCGGCATCCCGGTGCGGGGGAGTCGAACTCACCAAATAAAATGCATTATTAAGCGTGCCGGTTCCACTCGAAATGAGCGGATTCGGTCCCGACCACAGCTAAATCGACAAAATACGATGCCTGCTCCCTAAGAATTGGGACGGAAGGCGTGTTGACACTGCATTTTGATAATGCATTATGCATTTTATGTTAGTCACTGAAGCCCATGGCAAGGTGCTGCTTCGCGCCGCTGCCGTCGCCACACCTTCAAGTCAGGAATTGCGCTCGCTCGACGAGGTCAGGGCCTGTCGCATCGATCTTCCCGTCGCCGTGAAGGCGCAGGTCGCCGCGGGCGGCCGCGGCAAGGCCGGCGGCATCCGCAAGGCGAGCTCGGCCGCCGAACTCGAAGAGGCGTTCGGCGCGATCATGGCGATGCGGTTTGCCGGCGAGGCGCCGGCATCCGTGCTGGTCGAGACCTGGCTCGAGATCGAACGTGAGCTCTATCTTGCGGTCGCGATCGACAGCCGCGTCGGCGGTTTCAACGTGCTGTATTCGCCGCGCGGCGGCGTCAACATCGAGGACGGGCCACCACCGCTAAGCTACCCTGTCGGGCTCGCGCGCAATTTCCGCGCCCACGTGTTTCGCGGTCTGCTCGAGCCGGTCGAGCCCGACGCCAGGGTGCGCGAGCGCGTGATCTCCGTTGCGCGGCGTCTGCTCGACATCGCGCTGGCGAACGAATGCACGACGGTGGAGATCAACCCGCTGGTCGTTGCCAAGAGCGGCGCACTGGTCGCGGCCGATGCCAAGATCGTCCTCGACGAGGCCGCGGCCTTCCGCAGGGCGGAGACCGCCGCGGCGATCGCGACGACGCGTGAAAAGGCCGACCGCGGGATCAGGCTGTGCGAGGAAGCCAATCTGATGCTGGTCTGGCTCGACGGCGAGATCGGCCTGATCTCGGGCGGGGCCGGCATGACGATGGCCGCGATGGATGCGATCGACAGCGCCGGTGCGCAGCCCGCCTGTTTTCTCGACGTCAGCGGCAATCCGACGCCTGCGGGCTTCGGGCTCGCCTTCGATCTGCTGGACCGCGCCCCGAAGGTGAAGGGAATTCTCGTCAGCATGTTCGGCGGCGGACTGCACACCGATCGTGTGGCCAAGACCCTGGTCGAGCTTCTCGGCAAGCGGACGTCGGTAAAGCCGGTGACCTTGCGGCTCAATGGCACGCGCAGCGACCTCGCGACGACCATCCTTCGCGATGGTGGGCATCAGAACCACGCCACGCTGGAGGCGGCTGTTGCCGACATCGTGAAGCGAGTAGCGGAGGTGCGGCGATGAGCATTCTCCTGGATGCCGATGCGCGCATACTGATCGTCGGCATTACCGGCAAGTTCGGAACGTTTTCGGTCAAGGACCTCGCGCAGAGCCAGACCCAGGTCGTCGCCGGTGTGGCGCCCGGGCGCAGTGGTCAGACCATCGCGGGTGTTCCAGTGTTCTCCTCCGTCGCGGCTGCAATGACCGAGACGCACGCTAACGCCGCACTGATCTATGTGCCGGCCGTCGTCGCACTCGATGCGGTGCTGGAGACGGTCGAGGCCGGTTGTCCGCTGATCGCCTATCCCGGTGATGGCCTGCCAGTGCTGGACGCGATGGAAATGCGCGCGGCCGCGCTTGCGCATGGCGCGTATCTCATCGGCCCGAACTCGCCGGGCCTGATTTCTCCCGGCAAAGCCAAACTCGGTTTCATGCCGTCGTTCTGCTACAGGCCCGGACCGATCGGCGTGATCTCGCGCAGCGGCTCGCTGTCCTATGAAGCATGCTTCCGCCTGTCGCAGGCCGGCCTCGGCCAAACCAGCGTCATCGGCATCGGCGGCGATCCCGTGCGCGGCGTCAACGCGGCGGAGGCGATCGCGCTGTTCCACGACGATCCGGAGACACGCGCCATCATCTATCTCGGCGAGATCGGCGGTTCGGAAGAATATGCGCTTGCTGAATATGCGGGACGTCCAGACGCCAAGCCTTCGGCGGCGCTGCTTGTGGGGCGCACTGCACCTGCCGGCAAGAAGATGGGGCATGCCGCCGCAATGATCGGCTCCCACGCCGAGAGCTGGTCCGCCAAGGTCACAGCGCTCGATCGCGCCGGCGTCGTGATCGCGCGCGACCTGGACGGTCTTGCCTCCGCCGCCGCAACAGCGCTGGCCCGCGCGATGAAACCCGCAGCTTAGCAAACCTCAACTCGTACAGGGATTGGAGACGACAATGGCAGACGTGATGGAAAAAGAGGTCGGTCACGCACCGGCGGAGGGCAAGATCACCGACGAGGCGATCGCGCAGGCGCGCGGCATGATCGGTCTTCAGCTTCGCCCCGAGGGGCCGTATCTCCAGGACGCAACGGAAGACACCATCCGCAATTTCTGCAACGGCATCGGCGATCTCAATCCGCTGTATCGCGACGCCGAGCATGGCCGCCAGAGCCGTTACGGCACGAATGTCGCTCATCCGATGTTTCCGATGGCGTTCGGCTGGATCGGCCGCACCCGCTGGGGCCTTCCCGGTGTGCACGGCTTCTACGCCGGCAACGACTGGGAGCTGTTCCGCCATATCCGTCCCGGTGACCGCATCACAGCGATCGAGCGCGTTGTCGGCATCGAGGAGAAGGAAAGCAAGTTCTCCGGCCGCCTCGTGCTGCAATATGTCGAAGCGACCTATTCCAACCAGCGCGGTGAGATGGTGGCGCGCGCGCTCGGCACTTGCACGCGCCACGAGCGCAAGGCCGCGCGCGACGCCGGCAAGTACAAGGACATCAAGCCTTACGAATACACCGCCGATGAATTCGCCGCACTCGACGAAGCCATCCTGAAGGAGGACGAGCGGATCCGCGGCGCCACGATGCGCTATTTCGAGGACGTCAACGAAGGCGACGAGTTACCGCCGATCGTGCGCGGTCCGCTCTCGCTGATGGACACGATGGGCTTCCTGGTCGGCTGCGGCCGCGGCCACACCCACGGCATCGTGCTGCAATCGGCGGTCAAGCATCCCGGCCATTTCTTCCGCAATCCGGAGGCCGGCGGCGGCATCGAATATACCGGCATCGGACATCACCGCGAGTCGGTGGCGAAGGAGGTCGGCGTCCCCGGCACCTACGATTACGGCCCGCAACGCTCGTCCTGGCTCGCTAGCCTTGTCTCCAACTGGATGGGCGATGCCGCCTTCCTGAAGCGCGTGCGGACCGAGATGCGGCGCTTCAACACGATGGGCGATTCCACCTGGTGCAAGGGCAAGGTCGCCAGAAAATACGTCAAGGACGGTTTTGCGCTGGTCGATCTCGACATCCGCGGCGAGAACCAGCGCGGCGAACTGACCACGCCGGGCCTTGCGACCGTGATGCTGCCGTCGCGCGATGTGAAAAACAATGTGTTCTTCGATGGATCCGGGCTGAATCTCGAGCTGCCGACGATCCGCTAAAGCGGACGCAAAGAATATCCGGGAGCATGCACATTATGCTCCCGGGCGTCGGCCCATAACAACAAGGGGAAGCGTTGCCATGACGGACAGGGCTGTTGCGCCGCTGTTGGCGGGAGTGACCATCGTCGAAATCTCGCGCGGGGTCGCTGCGGGCTATGCCGGCCGTCTTCTCTCCACGCTCGGCGCCGAGACGATTCTCGTCGAGCCGCGGGATGGCAATCCGCTTCGTCACGAGCCGCCGATGCTTCCTCCAACCAACGAGGCCAGCGCGCTGTTCGCTTACCTCGCGGCGGGGAAGAAGAGCGTCGCTTGCGATTTCGAAACGCCGGCCGGGCGGGCCGAGTTGTCCACTTTGTTGGCGGCGGCTGAAATTGTCATTCACGATCTCCGCCCTGAGGAGCGCATCAGGCTGGAGCTCGACGAAGAGGGCCTCCGGGCGCGCTACCCGAAGCTGGTCGATGTCTCGGTGCTGCCCTTCGGCGCCTTCGGACCGAAGGCCGGCTGGCAGGCCGAGGAGATCAACCTGATCCACGCATCCGGCGAGGGCTTCCTGCTGCCCAATGGACTGGCTGCCGAACGCTTTCCCGATCGTCCGCCGCTGAAGGTCTATGGTCACTTCGCCGAATACCAGGGCGGCGTGGTCGCTGCGCTCGGAGCGCTGTCTGCACTGATCGGCCGAGAGCACGGCGGCGCCGAAAGCGTCGACGTCTCGGTGCAGGATGCCGCGCTCGCCGTGGGCGCATTCGCGCTCCAGCGTCTTGGTGACGGCTCGCTGGAGCACCGCCGCACGCGCTCGTTCAAATATGGCGGCGTGCTCGAATGCGCCGACGGTTATGTCGAGCTCCTGACGCTCGAGGAGCGGCAATGGCGCGGCCTGGTCGAGCTGATGGGGCGTCCCGACTGGATGCAGGATCCCGCGCTTGCGGACTCGCTGGAGCGGAGCCGCCGCGGTGCCGAGATTAACCGTGCTATTCGGGCCTGGGCGCTCGAACAGCGGACCGCCGATGTCGTGGCGCAGGCGCAAACGCTGGGCGTCCCCATGGCAAAATATGCGAGCCCCGCCGAGGTGCTTTCCGGTGCGCATGAGCGCGCGC
This sequence comes from Bradyrhizobium sp. LTSP849, assembly GCF_000938255.1. Taxonomy (GTDB): domain Bacteria; phylum Pseudomonadota; class Alphaproteobacteria; order Rhizobiales; family Xanthobacteraceae; genus Bradyrhizobium. Next base: position 162,903 of record NZ_JYMR01000056.1, read on the forward strand.
GGCACCTGTTCCAGCCGGTTGAGATTCCCGGTGCGGATCGTTTGCCAATGTTGTCGGCACCATTCCATGTCGATGGCGCGGCACCGACGCTGAAGGCCGGGCCGCCGCGGCTCGGCGAACATCAACATTTGCTCACGTCCAGGCGTCGTCGCGACCAGCCGGCCGTCACCGCGGAGGTGTCATGAAGCCGCTCGCCGGAGTTCGCATCGCCGATTTTACGCTGCATGCCGCGGGGCCATTCTGCACGCACATGCTGTCGCAACTGGGCGCCGAGTGCATCAAGATCGAAAGCGCAGCGCGGCCGGACATCTTCCGCAAGCCGCATCCGGTCTACGGCCGGATGGGACCTGCGAGCTTCGACCAGGTCGCGTCCAACAAGCTCTCGGTGCGCATCAACCTGAAGGATGCAAGGGGCGTCGCACTGGCCAAGAAGCTGGTCGGCGTCAGCGATCTCGTCTGCGAAAGCTTCCGGCCCGGCGTGATGGAGCGGCTCGGTCTCGACTACGCGGCGCTGGCGGCGCTGAAACCGTCGGTGGTGATGGTGTCCGTCTCGTCGTCGGGGCAGAGAGGACCAGATTCGCACTTTGCGGGCTACGCGCCGCTGTTCGGCGCCTGGGGCGCGCTCGGCTATCTCACGGGATACGAGGATGGTCCGCCGGTCGAGATGCGGCATGTGATGGACCACAGCATCGGCATGAATGCGGCAATGGCGGCGGTGGCCGCGGTCTATCGCCTTCGCCGTACCGGACGTGGCGGCCATGTCGACGTGAGCGCACGCGAGGTCGCCTGCTCGCTGGTCGGTGAGGCGCTGCTGTTCGCAGCTTCCGGCGGCGAGCCCGCGCGTATCGGCAATGATCATCTGCGGATGGCGCCGCATGGCGTGTTCCGGACCCGTGACGAGGATCGCTGGCTGACCATCGCGGTGCGCTCGGACGACGAATGGCGGATCCTGGTGAGGCTGATCGATGCTCCGTATCTGCTGGCCGATCCGCGGTTTCAGTCTGCCGCGGGCCGCCACGAGCACCGGCGGACGCTGCATGGCGAGATCGAGCACTGGACGATGACATGCGAGGCGGGCGAAGCCGAGCGAATGCTTCAAGCCGCGGGGATCGCCGCACATATCTCCTGCAACATGGAGGACATCGCGCACGACCGCCATCTGCGTGATCGCGGGACCGTCGTCGATGTCGAGGACACGACCGGGCATCAGCGTGCCGCGCTGAAGGTGCCGATCCGCTTCTCGAAGTCCGATGCCGGGATGGCGCGCGGTACGCCTCGGCTTGGCGAAGACGAGGATTACGTGTTCGGCGAGCTGCTCGGCTTAAGCTGCGAGGAGCGCCAAAGCCTGATCGACCAGCAGGTGATTTACTGACCGTTTGAAGTGGAGTTGCCGTCATGAGCGAGAGCGCAGCACTGGCCGGAGAGGACTGGCAGGCCTGGGTCGGCCGCAAGGAGACGATCCGCGAGCGGATCGCGCCGGATCGTGTCGCAGCGCTCGGTGCCACGCTCGGCATCGAGGGAAACTATGCGGCCGGCGCGACCTTGCCGGCCGGGTGGCACTGGATCTTCTTCAACCGGTTCATGCCGCGTCACGAGCTGGGAACGGACGGACATCCCAAACGCGGCGGATTCCTGCCGCCGGTGTCGCTGCCGCGCCGCATGTGGGCCGGTGGGCGGCTCACCTACCACAAGCCATTGACCATCGGTGGCGAAGGCGTGCGCGAGAGCACCATTCTGAAGGTCGAAGCCAAATCCGGGCGGGCCGGAAAGCTGGTGTTCGTGACCGTCAGCCACAGCATCGCCTGCGACGGCACGCTCTGCGTAACTGAGGAACAGGACATCGTCTATCGCGAAGCGGCCGCGCCAGGATCGCCAGCACCTGCGGCCACGCCGGCTCCGCCTGACGCGGTTTGGTCGGAGGAGTTTCGTCCCGACACGGTGCTGCTGTTTCGCTATTCGTCGCTGACGTCGAATGGACATCGCATCCATTATGACCAGTCCTACGCGCAAGCGGAGGAGAACTATCCTGATCTGGTCGTGCATGGGCCGCTGACCGCGACGCTGCTGCAAGGCTTTGCTGAGCGGCATGCCGGAAAGCCGCTCAGATCCTTCGAGTTCAGGGGCGTCTCGCCGCTGTTCGTGAGTTCGCCGTTCAGGCTGGAAGGGAAGGGCGATGGGAGCGCGCTCGACCTCTGGGCCGGCGGTCTCGGCGCGGCGCTCGCGATGCGTGCGGCGGCCCAAGTCTGACGACACGATATCGAGACGGGATCAAGAACAAGAAAAAGATACAAGGGAGGTCCAGGCAATGAGATCGGTACACCTGTCCGTTGTCTCCGCGCAAAGTTGCGAGGCGCAGCGCCGGTCCGCTGTCGAGCTGCGCGGGGTTGGCAAGACCTTCACCTCGCGCACCGGCCAGGTCGAGGTCCTCCGTGGTCTGAACCTCTCGCTCCAGGACGGCGAATTTCTCGCCATCGTCGGTCCGAGCGGTTCGGGCAAATCGACGGTGCTGAATCTGCTTGCGGGCCTCGATCAGCCGACCTCTGGTGCGGTGTTCTGCCGAGGCGAGCCGGTCGCGGCGGTCAATACCGGGATCGGCTATCTCACCCAGCACGACAGTCTGCTGCCATGGCGAACCGTGGAGCAGAACATCGCCGTCCCGCTGGAGCTCCGCAACATCGGCCGCACGGAGATCGCTGCGCGCGTGCGCGACCTGATCGCGCAGGTCGGCCTCGAAGGCTTTGAGCGGCACTATCCGAGCCAGCTTTCGGGCGGCATGCGCAAGCGCGCGATGCTGGCCCGCACGCTGATCTACGATCCGCCGGTGCTGCTGATGGACGAGCCATTCGGGCCGCTCGACGCCCAGCTCAAGCTGGCGCTCCAGGCCGAGCTTTTGAAGCTGTGGTCGGCGCATCGCAAGACGGTGGTGTTCGTGACCCACGACATCGTCGAAGCCATCACGCTCGCCGATCGTGTCCTGGTGTTCTCGTCGCGTCCTTGCCAGATCAGGCTCGACGAGCCGATCGCCATTCCGCGACCGCGCGAGGTGCACGAGGTGCGCTTCCATCCCGCATTCGAGGAGCATTATCGGCGGCTCTGGACAGCCCTCGAACCGCCGGCGAGGCGGCCGTCATGAGCACACAGGCGCTGTCCGAGACGCAAGCCGAACCGACGCTCGGTCTATCCGGTCGCGTGTGGCTCTATCGCGCGATCTTCGTGGTCGTCATGCTGACGGCCTGGCAGTCCGCATCGGGAACGCTGCTTGATCCGTTCTGGGTGAGCAGCCCAGCCGCCATATTCAGGACGCTGGTGGCATGGACCGCGAGCGGCCAGCTCGGCTATCACCTGCTGATCACCTTCAAGGAAACCGCTGCCGGATTCGTGCTGGGAGCGACGGCCGGCGTTCTGTTTGCGCTGCTGGTCGGCGCGAACGACACCTTGCATCGCACCGTCGATCCCTTCGTCACGGCGATCTACGGCGTACCCAAGGTCGCGCTCGCGCCGCTCTTCATCATGTGGTTCGGCATCGGGCTCGCGCCGAAGATCGTGCTGGCCGCCATCAGCGTCTTCTTCCTGGTGTTCTTCTCGACCCTGCGCGGTGTGCGCGAGGTCGACCTGAAAATGGTCGATGCGCTCCGCACCATGGGTGCAGGTAAATTCGCGACCCAGCGCATGGTGATCTTCCCGTCTGCGCTACCGTGGTTGTTTACGGGGTTAAAGCTCGGCTTGCCCTACGGCTTCGTCGGCGCGGTCGCAGCCGAGATGATGGCCTCCAATGCCGGCATCGGCTACCTCACGCAGAACTCAGCGGGCCAGCTCGATACCGCCGGCGTGTTCGCCGCGCTGTTTGCGCTGATGGTTGTGACCACCCTGCTGAACGAAGCGCTCGGAAGATTGGAGAGCTGGATCTTTCGCTGGCGCTGAAGGAGACGCGACTACAACAAAGAAACAAGGGAGGACATCATGATCACGCGTCGCACGATGCTGGGCGGTATTGCCGGAGGTGCGTTGATCGGCTCGGCCACGCGAAGCCTGTCGCAAGGTGCAGGCGGCAAGCCGGTCACGATCGCGATCGGCGGCTACACGTTCGCCTATCTGCCGTTGCTGGTGGCGACGGCGGCCGGATTCATGAGAGACGCCGGCCTCGACGTCTCGCTGATCGATACCGGCAGCGGCACCAACAGCATGGCGGCGATCCTCGGCGGCAGCGTCGACGTCGCCGGCTTGGTGATGAGCGACGTGATCCTTGCGGTCGCCAAGGGCCAGAAGATCAACGCCTTCGCTCCCTTGATGTCGCAATATGCGAGCGATGCCGTGATCAGCCGGAAGACCGCCGAGAAGATCGGCCTTGTACCGGAGATGCCGCTGAAGGAACGCATGGCCCGCATGAAGGGCCTGACGCTCGCGATCTCCGGCCGCGGCAGCGGCACCGACAAGATCTGGCGCTATCTGCTGTCGCTTGGCGGACTTGATCCGGAGAAGGATGCGAGCCTCACGGTCGTCAAGCTCGACAAGATGTATCTTGCACTGCGCTCCGGCCAGATCGACGGCTTCAACACCACAGCACCCGCGAACAACCAGGCGGTGGAGGAGGGCCTTGCCGTCTGGGCAGCGCGCCCGTCGCATGGCGAGGTGCCCGGCATCGAGAATTTTCTCTACACCGTGCTGTGCGGCAGGCCGGATTTTCTCGAAAAGAACCCGGATGTCGTCGCATCGCTTGTCCGCGGCATGACCAGGGCGTCGGAATTGATCCGCAGCGATCCCGATGCGGCCGGCCAGATGCTGCGCGATCGGTATTTCCAGCAGACTGACCTCGCGCTGATCAAGCACACGGTGTCGGATCAACGCATGACCGTCGCGGTGCCGCCGACACTGTCGGAGCAGCAATTTGCGTACAACATGGAGTTCGAGCAGAAGTTCAGCGACGCCGTGCGTGGCGTCACCTATCAGCAGGCGATCAATCCACGCTGGCTTTCGTAGTTCGCCTTCCCTCCCGGGGGAGAAGGGAGACCGTCAGCCGAAGCTCACATCGGCGCTGTTCTTGATGGCGGCGAAGCGGCCGAGGCAGCGCAGGGCGCTGTCGTGCTCGTCGGTGGTTCCGCCGGCGCAGCAGTCTTCCAGCACCGTGCAGGCATAGTCGCGGTCGTGGGCCTCGCGCGCGCCGGTGTGCACCACGCCGTTGGTGGAGACGCCGGAGAGAAACAAGTCGGTCACGCCGTGGGCGCGCAGGATCGGCTCCAGCGACGTGCCGTAGAACGGGCTGACCCGGTGCTTGACGATGTCGAATTCGCCGGCTTCCGGCGTGAGGTCGGGATGCACTTCCGTGCCCCAGCTGCCGAGCTTGAACATCCCGGCGCCGCGGGCGCGAGAAAAGATCGGCGAATTGGGCGGGCATTCCCGGTAGTCGGGCGAAAATCCGACGCGGACATAGCCGATCAGCACGCCGGCCGCGCGCGCTTTCGCGATCACCGCCTTGGTGCGGCCGAGCACGTCACGCTCCTTCATCAAGGGAACGTAGCTTTTTGCTCCACCTCCGTTCTCGTGGACGAGGTCGTTCAGCATGTCCATGACGAGCAGCATCGGCTTCATAGCGTCTCTTTCTCAGAGCTCTTCGACTTGACGGGAGGCTCGGACCTGGTTGCCGGCATGCTGTTGCGAAGCTCGGTCCAGCCGGTCTCGATGTGCTGCCGCATCGTCAGCATCGCGCCTGCGGCGTCGCCCTCGATCACGCTCTTCAGGAGCTCGTTGTGCTCCTTGGCGGCGCGCACCGCCCGGCCGCCGATGCGGTTGATGACGTCGAACGGATATTGCGCCCACAGCACCTGCACGAAATGTAACGTTTTCGGCAGCCGCGCGAAATCGTACATGCGCCGGTGGAAGCGATAGTTGATGCCGCGCGCCGCCGTGCTGTCGTTGGCGAGCGCCGCGTCCTCGAACTGGCGCGCCAGCTGGCGCAGCTCCGCGATCTCCTCCGCGGTGATGTTACGCACGGCGCTTTCGACCAGCTGGGTCTCAAGCGTGATCCGCAGCTTCAGGATCTCGGTGGACGCCTCGACGTCGAACGGCGCCACGGTCGCGCCGCGATAGGAGTCGCTTGCGAGATATCCCTCGGCCTCAAGCAGCTTCAGCGCCTCGCGAACCGGCGTGATGCTGATCTTGAGTTCCTGCGCGATCTCGGTCTGCTTCAGCCGGGCGCCGCGCGGCAGTCGCCCCGAGATGATGCCCTCGCGGAGATAGTCAGCGACCTGCTCCTCTTTCGTCCGATATTCCATTGAATGCCGCCGCCCGTGACCGATTTGCCCCGCGACTACCATAGACGCGCCCTATGGAGGAGAGTAGAAGTACAAACGATAATGCATTATGCATAATCGAGGTTGATGCCGGATGTCCAGCTCTTTGTCCCGCTCCTTCCTGTTCGTCCCTGCCAACCGCCCCGAGCGTTTCGACAAGGCGGCAGCCTCAGGCGCCCACCAGGTCATTCTCGACCTCGAAGATGCGGTGGCACCGGCCGAGAAGGAAGTCGCGCGCGGCTTCGTCGCGCAATGGAGCGGGCGGGCCGACGCGGTCGTGCGCGTGAACGGCGCAGACAGCACTTTTTTTGCCGCCGACATGGAGATGATGCGCCGCGCCGGCGTGGCCAAGCTGATGCTGCCAAAAGCAGAGCCGGCCTCGATCGAGCGTCTTGCGGCATCGCTGGACGGACCGCGCCATGTCATCGCGCTGATCGAAACAGTCAGGGGTTACGCGGAGCTCAGGCGCATAGGTGCGAGCGGGCTGGTTTCGCAGCTCGCGTTCGGCAACCTCGATTTCGGCATCGATTCCGGCGTGACCGAGACAACGCAGGAGCTCGACCCTGTCAGGCTGCAAATCGCCCTGGAGTCGCGGCTGGCCGGATTGCCGCCTCCGATCGACGGCGTGACCACGTCGTGGACGGATCCTGCGGCCTTCGGCGCGGCGGTCGGTCGAGCCAAGGCGCTCGGTTTCGGCGCCAAGCTTTGCATCCATCCGGCCCAGGTCAAGCCGGTCAACGATGCCTTCCTGCCGACCGCCGATGAGGTCGCCTGGGCCCGCCGTGTGATGGAGGCTGCGGACGGCGCGCGCGGCGGGGCGGTGGCGCTCGACGGCAAGATGATCGATGCACCCGTCATCCGGCGCGCCGAGCTGATCCTCTCAAGCGCGTAGGTTTCGATATAATGCATAATGCATTTTCTCTTGACCCTGTAAGTTCGTCCCTCTAAAGATCAATGGATAAGAACAGATATCGGGGAGGGCCCATGAAGAGGCGTGACTTTCTCAGGCTGTCGGGCGCTGCCGCATTGGCATCGGCTTATCCCGGCACGTCGGTCCTCGCCGATGAGATCGGCGTCGATGTTGCCGCCAAGACCATTACCATCGGCGGCTTCACCCCCGTCACGGGACCCGTCCCGTTCTATGCCATCCTGACCCACGCGGCCGACGCCTATTTCAAGAGCGTCAACGAGGCCGGCGGCATCAAGGGCTGGAAGATCAACTATGTGACGCTCGACGACGGCTATGATCCCGCGCGCAGCGTTGCCGCGGTCCGGCGCCTCGTCGAGGACAACCACATCTTCGCGCTCGTCGCCGCGGTGGGGACGGCAACCAACGTCGCCGTCATTCCCTTTGCGAAGGAAAGCGGCCTTGCGATGATCGGGCCGATCGGTGGCGCCAGTGCCTTCTTCGCCGAGCCCAATATTTTTCCGCTGCTGCCCGACTACGGCTGGTCGGCCGCCTCGAATGCCGAGTTTGCCGTCAACGACCTGAAGCTGAAGAAGATCGCGCTGCTATGGGAGAATGACGAGCTCGGCCGCTCGGCCAAGCGCGGCTTCGATCTCTTCATGGAGGCGAACAAGCTCACGGCGGCCGAGTCGGTTCCGTTCGAGGTGAAGACCACGGACTTCACGCCGCATATCCGCCGTGTCGCCAATTCGGAAGCGCAGGCGGCGATCCTGTTCGGCTCCAATGCCAATCTCGCGGCCGCGCTGAAGGCGGCCGACCGCCAGGGCGTCAAGCTGACCTGGTTTGCGCCCTTCTTCACCGCCGATCCCGCGACCTACAAGCTGACCGGCGATCTCCTGAACGGCGTCTACTTCTCGTCGTGGCTGCTTCCGGTCGACAGCGCCGAGCCCGAGATCAAGGCCTATCGTGAAGCCGTCACGAAATACTATCCGAGCGATCCGGTCGGCGTGTTCGGCCTCAACGGCTGGAGCAATGCCGCGCTGTTCGGCAGCATTTTCGGCGCGCTGATCGACAGCGGCAAGCCGATCACGCGGGCCAATCTGGTCGAGGCCGGCAACACGCTGAGCAATGCCTCGGTCGGCGGCGCGCGCAAGGTGACCTTCACCGGCTCCGATCATCGCGGCACGCGGCAGGAAGCGATCCTGCAAGCGCAGGGCTCCTTCGTCATGGTGCGTGACTTCAAGCCCTATCCGGCCGTGGCCTTCGACGCCAAGCCGGCTTGAGCCGAACTTTTCAGCGGGTAGCCGCAAGACGCGGTCGCCCGCTGCTCGTGTTAACTACGAAGAAAAACAAGGAAAATACGACATGGCTGGATCGCCCTTGAGCGGGCCCTCGCGTCTCGACGGACAAACTGCCCTCATCACTGGAGCTGCCGGCGGTATCGGCCGCGCCGTGGTTGCGGTTTTCTGCGCAGCCGGCGCCGACGTCATTGCCACCGACATCGTCGCCGATGGCGGCAAGTTTCCCGAAAAAGCAAGCTATCGTCGCTGCGACGTGACGGATCGCGTGGCCACCGAGAAGCTGATTGACGAGGAGCTGAAGGCGCGCGGCAACATCGACATTCTCGTGCTCTGTGCCGGCAACATTGCCAATACGCCGCTGTCGCAGTCGACCGACGAAGAGTGGGAGAGGATCCTCGCCGTCAATCTGATGGGCACGGTCAATCCCGTCCGCAAGCTCTATCCCGTTATGGCCGAGCGTGGCTTCGGCAAGATCGTGGCGCTCGGCTCGATCGCGGCCAAGATCGGTGGCGTCGCTTCGGGGCCGGCCTATGTCGCGGCGAAATCGGCCGTGCACGGCCTGATGAAATGGGTCGCCAAGAACGGTGCCGGCAAGGGCGTCTATGCCAACATCATTGCGCCCGGTCCGGTCGAGACCCCGATGTGGGCGACGGTCACTGACCGCGCCGCGCCGTCGCCGAATGGCAACGTGCCTCTGGGAAGGTTCGGCCAGCCCGAGGATATCGCACAGAGCATTCTCTTCCTCTGCTCGCCGGCGTCGAACTGGATCACCGGAACGGTGCTCGACGTCAACGGCGGCATGTTGATGGACTGACGCCATGAGCACAGCAGAAACCATCGGCTTCATCGGGCTTGGCGTCATGGGCGGTCCGATGTGCCGCAACATGGCGAAGAAACATCCCGGTCGCGTGCTGATGCTCGACCGCGATGCGGCCGCGCTCGCGGCGCTCTCCGACACCAAGGCGGAAGCGGCAACGTCACTTGAGGCGCTCGCCGCACAGGCCCAGGTCATCTTCCTGTCGCTGCCCGGTGGTCCGCAGGTCGAAGCGGTCTCGGCTGCGATTGCACAGGCTGCACGGTCGGGGACGACGATCGTCGATCTCAGTACCACGCCCGTTGCCTTGGCGCGTAGCGTGGCGGATCGCCTGAGGGCCAAAGGCCTCGACTTCGCCGATGCGCCGGTGGCGCGCACGCGCGAAGCGGCGCAACGCGGCGAGCTCAGCATCATGGTCGGCGCCGAGGCGGCCGTGTTCGCGCGGGTCAAGCCGCTGCTCCACTACATTGGCTCCGACGTAACCCATTGCGGCGAGGTCGGCTGCGGCCAGGTCGTCAAGCTGGTCAACAATGCGCTAGTGTTCGAGCACACGCTGGCGCTTGCCGAGATGATGGTGATCGGCGAACGCGCGGGCGTGAAGCCGGAGACGTTGCTGAGCGCGGTGTCGAAAGGGTCTGGCGACAGCTTCGTGCTGCGCAATCACGGCACCAAGGCGATGCTGCCGCGAAATTTTCCGGAAAAGGCCTTTCCGCCGGAATACGTGCTGAAGGACCTCGACTATGTGCTCCAGCTCGCCGCAGACACCGGCGTCCGTCCGGCCCTCGCCGAGCTCGCGCGCCGTTACTATGACGCCGCATGCCGGCAGGGGCTCTCGGGGCGCTACTTCCCCGGCGTGATCGAGTTCATCGAGAAGGGCGGGGCTCCCGACGATGGGCAGGCAAAGGTGTGAGCGTGGCGGGAATTTTCAGGGACATCCTGCCGCTGCTGTGGTCCGGCATCATCTCCGGCTGTCTCTACGGCGTCGGCGCGCTCGGTCTCGTCATGGTGTTCAAGAGCTCGCGCGTCGTGAATTTCTCGCACGGCAATCTCGCATGTCTCGGCGCCTTCGTGGTTTATGGCTTGTCCAGCGGCAGTCTGCTGAGCCTGTCCTGGGGCAGCGCGGTTGCACTGGCGCTCGGGATTGCCTGCGCGGTTGCGGTCGCAAGCTATGCCCTGATCGCGCCGATCGTGTTCAAGTCCGATCTGGCCTCCACGATCGCGACGCTCGGTGTCGGGCTGATCCTGCAAGGCGCCGTTCAGCTCATCTTCGGCGCCGACATCGTCAATCTCGACCTGCCGGTGCCACGCTTCAATTTCAGCCTGGGCGCGATCCGCATCTCCTCCTACGATCTCGCCGTCCTTGTCGTCACGCTCGCGATCGTCGGCGGCCTGTACGTGATCATCGAGCGCACCAAGCTCGGTGTCGCGTTCCGCGCGGTGTCGACCAATCCGTTCGCCTGCGAAGTCTGTGGGCTCAACCTGCGCTCGGTTCATCTGTTCTCCTGGCTTGCGGGCGCCGTCCTCGGTCTCGTCGCGGCATTGCTGATCGTCCCGACGACGTTCCTGAGCTCGACGACGGTGCCGTCCTTTATGTTGCAGGCCTTCACCGCCGCCGTGGTCGGTGGCTTCTCCAGCCTGCCGGGTGCGGCCGTCGGCGGCATCCTAGTCGGCATCGCCATGAACATGTTCTCGTTCTACGTCTCGCCGGAGTTCATGAATACGTTCCTGCTCGGCGTGATCCTGCTGACGCTGAACTTCTTCCCCAACGGGCTTTTGGAGAGGGCGATCGGTGGCCGTGTCTGACCTCGCGCACGTCTCCAAGGCCGGAGTTCCGGCCCGCGCTGGTCACGTCGATTTGGCGCGCCTGTCTGTGCTGGCCTTGGTCGCGGCCCTGTTGCTGCTGCCGCTCCTTGCCGGCGGCTTCCTGCTCTACAGCCTGTCGCTGTGCTTTGCGAACGCGCTTGCCGTTCTCTCCGTAAGCATGCTCGTGCGCTATGGCGGCGAGGTGTCGATCGGGCACAGCTTCTTCGTGGCGCTCGGGGCCTATACGGTCGCGATCGTCGAGCACCGGCTGGGTATCTCGATCGCCGTGAGCCTGCCGCTGGCGGCATTGCTCGGCGCCGGCGCCGGTTTCGTCTTCGCATTTCCGTCGCGACGGTTGTCTGGAATCTATCTGGCGGTGGCGACTATGGCGCTCGCACTGGCGCTGCCGGAAGTCCTGATCGGCTTCGAGAAGTTCACCGGTGGCTTCGAAGGCCTCTATATCGCGCAGGACCTGATCCCCGGCGTCTCGAAGGCGTTGCAGCACTACTACATCGCGCTCGCCGTGCTGGTGGCAGTCAGCTTGGCGCTGGCGCATTTTCGCAAATCGGCGCAAGGGCTGGCGTTGCTGATGGCGCAGGCGCAGCCGCGTGCGGCCGAAGCCATGGGGATCACAAGAAGCTGGGCGCGCGTCTCCATCTTCACGCTGAGCGCGGCGCTCGCCTCGCTCGCTGGCGCCTTGACGGGTTTTGCGTCCTCGACGGTCTCGCCCAACAGCTTCACCTTTTTCAGCGGCGTCTTCCTGCTCGTCGGATCGGTCGTCAGCCTCAACGGGCTGTCGCTGTCGGCCGCACTCGTCGGCGGCGCCTTCATCACGCTGGTGCCGACCTATCTCGCGAAGGCCGGCGACTGGGTTCCGGTCCTCTATGGCGTGGCACTCGTCGTGGTGACGCTGGTGGCGAATGCCGGCGATCTGCGCCGCTTCCTGCCGCGCGGGAGAGCGCGATGACGGACGTCGTCTCCAGCGACGGATTGGTCGCGGAAGGCATCTCGCTTGCCTTCGGCGGGCTCCAGGTGCTCAGCGACGTCTCGATGATTCTGCGGCCCGGCGTGATTACCGGGCTGATCGGACCGAACGGGGCGGGCAAGACCAGCCTGTTCAACTGCCTGAGCGGGCTTTACCACGGCCAGCGCGGCCACAGCAGCTTCGCTGGCGCGTCGTTGAAGGGGCTCGGCCCGGCGCAGCGGGCTGCATGCGGCATCACCCGCAGCTTCCAGAATCTGGCGATGTGTCCCGACCTGTCGCTGCTCGAAAATGTCCTCGTCGGCCTCACCTTGAAGCGGCGGTCGGGCTGGTTCAGCGCCTTCGTGCCGACACCGTCGCAACGGCTCGACCAGCAGGAGGCCGAGCGCCGCGCCATGGCGGCACTGAACGAGCTTGGCATCGCATCTGCGGCGCATGACAAGCCGTCGGACCTGCCGCCGGGAACGTTGCGCCTCGCCGAAATCGCGCGCGCCATCGCCAGCGAGCCCAAAGCGATCCTGCTGGATGAGCCGGCCGCCGGGCTGAATGCGGTCGAGACGCGCGACCTCACGCGCGCCCTGAAGCGCCTGATGCGCCCCGACCTCGTGCTCCTCGTCGTCGAGCACGACATGGACCTGATCATGGAACTCTGCGAGCAGATCTATGTGCTGAACTTCGGCAAGATGATTGCGAGCGGGACGCCCGCCGAAATTCGCGCGCATCCGGACGTGATCCGCGTCTATCTCGGAGACGATTCCGATGACTGAGCTGTTTTCCGTGCGCGGACTCTCGGTCAGCTACGGTGCGGCGCGCGTCGTCGAGAACATTGATCTTGCCGTTCCAGAGAAGGGCGTGGTGGCGCTGCTCGGCGCCAACGGCGCGGGCAAATCGTCGGTGCTCAAGGCCATCGCAGGCCTGGTGCCGGCACACGGCGAGATGCGCTTTGCCGGCGAGGATATCGGCGCGCTCGCGGCGCGGCAGCGCGTCCGGCGCGGCATCGTCTATGTTCCCGAGGGCCGCCAGATCGTCGGCTCGCTGACGGTCGCCGAAAATCTCCTGCTTGGCGGCTTCTTTCTCGATGCGCGCATGCAGCGGCAGCGGCGTGATCTCATGCTGGACTTGTTCCCGGAGATCGCCAACCGCCTGAAGTCGCCAGCCTGGATGCTGAGCGGCGGCGAGCAGCAGATGCTCGCGATCGGGCGCGGCCTGATGAGCGCGCCGCGGCTGCTTCTGCTCGACGAGCCCTCGCTGGGACTGGCGCCGCTGCTGATCCGGCGGGTATTCGAGCGGCTGGTGGCGATCAAGCAAGACACCGGGCTTGCCATCATGCTGGTCGAGCAGAATTTCCGCATGACGATGAAGGTGGCCGACGAGCTCTATTTCGTCCGCAATGGCGCCATCGTGGGCCATCGCAGTGCGGCAGACCTCGCCACGGCGGCGAGCCGGGCTGAGGTGGTGGAAGCCTATCTGGGTGCCGGTCAGCCGACGCCGGCATAAGGACATGGAGTGACGAGATGCCTCTTGAGGGCAGAGAGATTGCGAACGGGCTGGCGTTTCCGGAAGGGCCGATCGCGCTCGCCGACGGCAGCGTCATCGTCGTCGAGATCGAGGGCGGCCGGCTCACGCGCGTGCTTCCGTCCGGCCGGAAAGAGGTCATCGCACATCTTGGCGGTGGTCCGAACGGCGCCGCCATGGGTCCGGACGGCAAATGCTACGTCTGCAACAATGGCGGCTTCTCCTGGCACAAGGACAGAAGCAACTTCGTCCGTCCGACCGGTCGCGCCGAGGATTACACCTCGGGCCGCATCGAGCAGGTCGATCTCGACACCGGCGCGGTCAAGACCCTCTACGACAGTTGTGGTGGTGTTCACCTGAAGGGGCCGAACGACATCGTTTTCGATGAGAAGGGCGGCTTCTGGTTCACCGATCTCGGCAAGACCTATGGCCGGCTGATGGATCGTGGCGCGGTCTACTATGCGCGGACCGACGGCTCGATGATCCGCGAGGCGATCTTTCCGATCATGACGCCGAACGGCGTCGGGCTGTCACCGGATGGGCGTACACTCTACGTCTCCGAGACCGAGACCAGCCGGATCTGGAGCTACCCGATCGTCGGCGAAGGCGAGGTCGCAAAGGAGCCCTGGCCGTCGCCCAATGGCGGCCGGCTGCTGCACGGCCTGCCGGGCTATCAGCGTTTCGATTCGCTCGCAGTCGAGGAGAGCGGCAATATCTGCGTCGCCACGCTCGTGCGCGGCGGGATCAGCGTGTTCTCGCCGGCCGGCGATCTGCTTGAATTCCGCGAAGCCGACGAGGTCTATTGCACCAACATCTGCTTCGGCGGCGCCGACATGCGCACTGCCTTCATCACGCTCTCCGGCACTGGTCGGCTGATGGCGGTGGACTGGCCGAGGCCCGGCCTCGCCCTCAACGATCCCCGCACCGCGCGCAGATAGAAGCGCCGACCCCGCTGACTGTGCCGTGACGGCAGTCGCCGCCTTCCGTGACGACGATCGATACCCGATCAATCAGGGAATGGTGGGCTGGGTCTCGATCAGCGGCATCCAGCCGGCATCGCTACGCTGGAACAGCGGGCACCCGTAGACCGCGCGAACCGGAAGCGCCGCGGCAGATGCCTCCCAACGATTGGTTTGCTTCATGGCGACGACCATGCCGGCAATTTCGGCGCCGATTGTCTGCAACAGACGTATGGCGGCAATCGCGGTCGCGCCGGTGGAGATCGCATCATCGACCAATACCACCCGGCGGCCTTCGATCAGGGGCAGCAGGTTCGGATCCAGCCGCAACTTTTTTCCAGCCTCGGGGCTGGTGATTGAAGTCACAGGCTCGGACAGCGCGTCATCATACCAGAATTTGCGCGAATATCCGAGCGGGACATAGCGCGACTGTCCGAGCCGCTCGGCCACCAGCGCCGCGAATGCAAGACCGAGGGTTGGTAGTCCGACAATGATCGCGGCGTCGAGTGCGCGCGCCTGTGTCGCCATATGGTCTGCCAGCGCCCCGACAACGAGATTTGAGGCCTGGTTGGCGATGAGGGAAGCGACAGCGCGATCGCCGTCGGGCAACCGGCGCAGCGGCAAGACGAGGATGCGGCCGCAAGGCAGCGCCACGGGATAGCCGAAGCGGTAGGGAGGCGTTGCCGAGAAGCGTGCGGGAATCTCTGGCGTCAGATCCTGCCAATAGCCGGTTGTCGGCTCGGTATAAGACTCGCTCGCGGCCATGACGACGGTCCGCCTAACCGCCGAGGATACGCCGGCACGCGTCGACGAAGACCTGCGCGCCCGTCGCGATATCCGCGTCGTTCGTGTTCTCGGTCCAGTGATGGCTGATGCCACCGATCGACGGCACGAACAGCATGCCTGCGGGCATGATGCTCGCGAGCATCTGCGCATCGTGGCCGGCGCCGCTCGGCATACGGAGGGACCGTCCACCAGCCAAGGCCTTGCTCGCGGCCTCGATCGCATCCTGAAAGCCGGGGTTCATCATCGCAGGTGCACCAGTGCGCAGCTTCTCTACGGAGGCGTTGCAAGGGCCCCTCGCGTTGACCTCATCCGCCATGGTCCGGAGCAGATCCTCAAGCCGCGCAATGACGGAAGGATCTTCATCGCGGATCTGAAACAGCATTTCGGCGCCACCAGGAATGATGCTCGGCGCGCCCGGATCGAGCGTGATGCGGCCGGTGGTCCAGACCGTGCGCGGTCCGCACGCAGCCGGGAAACGCTCGTCGATGGCCACGCAGAACTTGGCCAGCGCGAGGCCTGCATCCTTGCGCACGGCCATGCGCGTGGTGCCGGCGTGGTTCTGCTCGCCGGTGAAATTGATGCGGTACTGCCAGATGCCGACGATGGAGGTCACGACGCCGATCGCAAGCTTGCCGCTTTCGAGCGTGTCGCCCTGCTCGATATGCGCCTCCAGATAGCCGACGTGCCGTCCCGGCTCGGCGGTGATGCGCGCGCGTCCGGCGAGCCCCATGTCGCCGAGTGCGTCGCGCATGGTGCGGCCATTGGTGCGGTCGCGTGCCGCGTCGATCTCGGCCTCGGTCACTTGCCCGACATAGGAACGCGAGCCGAGGAAGCTGCCGAAATGACCTTCCTCGTCACACCACGCGGCGACTTCGACCGCGCCTTTCACGAATGGATCGTTATTGAGCACGCGCGCGGCCTCGAGCGCGTAGACGACGCCGAGCGGGCCATCGAGCCAGCCGGCGTAGTTCTGGCTCTCCAGATGCGAGCCCGCGAGAAGTTTTGGCCCGGCCTTCGCACTCTTCCCAAAAACGTTACCAATGCCGTCGATCGTCGCGATGAGGCCAGCTTCGGCTAGCTTTTGTGCCAGCCACTCCAGCGACTGCTTGTGCGGTTCGGAGAAGGTCGGCTTGTGTACACCGGTCTTGTAGGCGCCCACGGCACGGAGCGCGTTGAGATCGGCGAGAACGCGCTCGCCATTGGCGTGCGGCTGAGAGTCAGGCATGTTCGGCAACCTTTAGCGCTTCGGTGCGGATCTCCTCGACCAACCGTTCCTTCAGTTGGACGAATTCGGGCGTGGTCTTGATCTTGTAGGAGCGGGGATGCGGCAGGTCCACCGCGATCTCGGCCTTGATCCGGCCGGGACGCGCGCTCATCACGACGACGCGGCTGCCGAGGAAGATCGCCTCCTCGATATCGTGCGTGACGAACAGCACGGTCTTCTGGTCGCGCTCCCAGATTGCGAGCAGCATCTCCTGCATCAGCGCGCGGGTCTGGTTGTCGAGCGCACCGAAGGGCTCGTCGAGGAGCAGGATCTTGGGATCGTTGGCGAGCGCACGCGCAATGGCGGTGCGCTGCTGCATGCCGCCGGAGAGCTGCTTTGGCCAGTGGTTTTCGAAGCCGGACAATCCGACCTGGCGGATGAAGGCATCGGCGATTCTGTGCCGCTCGTCTTGCGAAACGCCGCGCTCGCGCAGGCCGAAGGCGATGTTCTCGCGCACGGTCAGCCAAGGAAACAGCGTGTAGGACTGGAACACCATGCCGCGATCGGCGCCCGGTCCGGTCACCCCGCGTCCGTCGAGCGTAACACGTCCACCGGTCGGACGATCGAGGCCGGCGACGATGCGGAGCAGCGTGGACTTGCCGCAGCCGGAGGGGCCGAGGATGGTAACAAAATCGTTGTTGCCGATGACAAGATCGGTCGGCTCCAGCGCCTTGGTCGGCGCGTTGCCGTGGCGGGCGGGGAAGGTTCGAGAGACCTGCTCTATCTTCAGCGTGGTCATGCGAGCTTCCAAGGAAACAGCCAGGCATTGAAGCCCTTGAACAGGAAGTCGGAGACGAGGCCGATCAGGCCGATCACGATGATGCCGAAGATGATCTGGCCGGTGTTGAGCAGCGCCTGGCTGTCGGTGATCATGTGGCCGATGCCGGAGGACGATCCGATCAGCTCGGCGACGATGACATAAGTCCAGGCCCAGCCCAGCACCAGCCGCAGGATCTCCGCGATCTCGGGCGCGGAGGAGGGCAGCAGCACGCGGCGGATGATGCCGCGGTCGCTGGCCCCCAACGTATAGGCCGCTTCCACCAGATCGCGCCGGGTCGCGCCGACCGTCACGGCGACCATCAGGATGACCTGGAACACCGAGCCGATGAAGATGACGAGCAACTTTTGCAGTTCGCCAATGCCGGCCCACAGGATCAGCAGCGGAATGAATGCGGACGCCGGCAGATAGCGCGCAAAGGACACGAAAGGTTCGAGGAACGCCTCGACCGGCTTATAAGCCCCCATCAGCACGCCGAGCGGCACCGCGACGATCGCCGCCAACGCAAAGCCGCCGACCACGCGCCAGACGGTCATGCCGATGTCGAACAGGAAGCCCTGCTTTGTCAGCAGGTCAAACCCCTCCTGCACCATGGTCAGCGGGTTGGCGAGAAAGGTCTTCGACACATGGCCGCCGAACGTTGCCCAGGACCAGAGGGCGACGAACAGCACGAAGAACGCGAGGCCATAAGCCACGCGCTGCCTCGATGTCACGGAATCCAGGGGGCGCATCAAACTGTCTATCCGGGAAGTGGACAAGTCTGCGGCCCCGCCGCGAGACGGGGCCGGCAGCTCCTGAGAGGGTTACTTGATGTAGCTTGCGTCGAAGAGCTCCTCGACCTTCGGCGCGGCCTTGATGATGCCGATCTCGAGCAAGAGATCTGCGGCTTCCTTGTTGAAGGTCAGGAAATCGCCGGCGAAGAACTTCTGGTTCGCGGCCTTGTCCTGCCAGCGCAGATACTTTGCCGAGTTGCCGAACGCCTCGCCGGTCTGCTTCACGTCGGCGCCCATGATCTCGTAGGCCTTGGCCTGATCCTTGGCGATCATATCGAGCGCCTCGAAATAGCTGTCGGCGAGCGCCTGCGCGGCCTTCGGGTTCTCGCTCAGGAATTTTGGCGTGCAGCCAAAGGTGTCCATGACGATGGGGTAGTCCAACGTGGTCGCGATGATCTTGCCCTTGTCGGGTGCGGCGCGTACGGTCGACAGATACGGCTCATAGGTCATCGCGGCGTCGTTCTGGCCGGAGACGAAGGCCTGCGCCGCTGCTGCCGGCTCCAAATTGACGACGGTGACGTCCTTCACCGTGAGGCCATTCTTCTTGAGCATCCAGGCCAGTGCGAAATAGGGCGAGGTGCCCGGCGCAGACGCTGCGACGGTCTTGCCCTTCAACTCCTTGATCGCAGTGACGTCAATGCGCACGGCCATGCCATCAGCGCCAAAACTCTTGTCGAGCTGGAAGATCTGCTTGGTTGCGACGCCGTTGGCGTTCCAGGAGATCCAAGTCTCGACCGTCGTCGCGGCGCATTGAACGTCGCCCGAGGCGATGGCGAGGTGGCGGTCCTTCTGCGGGATCTTCTTGATCGTGACGTCGAGGCCGTTCTTCTTGAAGATGCCAGCCTCCTTCGCGAGTGTCAGCGGCGCAAAGCCGGTCCATCCGGAGATGCCGACGCCGACCTTGACGTCGTCGGCGAGCACCGGAGTGGAGGCAGCGAGCGCAATGATTGTCGCAAATACTTTCGAACTACGCATGATAGTCGTCCTCTTGCCGATCGATGAATTGATGTCCTGTTGATCTCTGTCGGCCCATCTGGACCGTTGCCCGAACCGTTGCACGATTTGTGCCGACATTGCTCCCTCAGCCTCCCTTGAATCGGGCGACAAGGCGGTGAGAGTCACCGGGATAAAGCAGCCGTACCGCGGTGATCGTGCGTGCGCCGCGCCAGGTATAGCGGTCGATCACGAGGCAGGGCGCGCCGACGGCGATGTCGAGCGCTTCCGCCGCATGATCATCCGCAACAATGGCGCTGATCGTATGCTCGGCCTCTGTCCATGGGACATGATGAAGCAGCCATGTGCCCGGCGGCTCGCGCGCGAAATCCGCGGTCGCAGCATTCGGCACGGACGACAGATCGATCAGCCTGTCCTCGACGGCAAAGGGCACGTTGTCGGCGCTGTGGCGGCAGGCGATCGCGACCACCTTGCCGGCCTTCTTGACGCCAAGACGATCGCGATCGGCGGCAGTCGCGGCGCGCAGCTTGCGATGCATCAGCTCGTAGCCATAGCTGCGGCCGAGTGCGGTGATCTCGGCGCGGATGTCGGCGATCTTGAGCACTGCCGACTGATGCTGCGGCCGGCACACGAACGAGCCGGCGCGCCGCCGCCGCTCGATCAGGTCGGCCTGTGCGAGTTCGGACAGCGCCTTGTTCACGGTCATGCGCGAGCAGCCGTAGCGTACCACCAATTCGTGCTCGAACGGAATGCGGTGACCCGGCGGCCATTCGCCGGTCAATATCCGCTTCTCGATGTCGGCGCGGATCCGCTTGTAGAGCGTCGGCTCGGCTGCGTCGGTGGCGAGGCTCATGCGATAAGCCTCCGCACCGATGCGTTGAAACGCTCGCGTGCGGTCTGGCGCAATCTGTGCCGGCCGCCCGCGACCACCTTGTTGCCGCCGGCCCAGACGCAATCGATCGCGCCGCTGCCGGCGGCAAAGATCCAGCCGTCGATGACGGCATCGCGCGAACGTCCTGCCAGCGACGGATGCGCGCCGTCCAGCGTGACGATGTCGGCGCGCGCGCCCGGCGCGAGGCCGACGATCTGCTGTCCCAGCGCCCGCGCGCCGCCCGCAAGCGCGTGATCGAACAGGGTGCGCCCCGTCGATGCGCCCGCGCCTCTGGAAAGCACATTACGCGCGCGATGCTTGAGGCGCTGACCGTATTCGAGCTGACGCAGCTCGTCGGCGACACCGATCAGCACGTTGGAATCGGTGCCGACGCCGAACCGGCCGCCGGCGTCGAGAAATTCTCGCGCCGGAAAAATGCCGTCGCCGAGGCTTGCCTCGGTGATAGGGCAAAGGCCCGCCACCGCGCCGGTCTTTGCGAACGCGACGACTTCCTCGCTCGTCGTATGGGTCGCGTGAATGAGGCACCAGCGTTGATCGACAGGCGCGTGCTCCAGAAGCCACTGCACCGGCCGCCGCCCCGACCAGGCCAGGCAGTCTTCGACTTCCTTGACCTGCTCGGCGGCATGAATATGCACCGGCCCGCCATCCGCGAGCGGGATGATAGCCGTGAGCTCGTCCGGGGTCACCGCGCGCAAGCTGTGCGGCGCGATTCCGATATTGGCGCCCGGCAATGGGCTGATTGCTTTGCGCGAGGCGTTCATCAGCGCAGCAAACTGATCGACCGAGCAGGTGAAGCGTCGCTGGCCGTCATGTGGCGCTGCGCCGCCGAAGCCGCCGTGCGCATAAAAACTCGGCAGCAGCGTCAGTGCGATGCCGGACGCCTCAGTCGCCTGGGCAATGCGCGCAGCCATTTCGCCGAGATCGGCGTAAGGCGAGCCATCGCGATCGTGATGCAGATAATGAAATTCGCCGACGCGGGTAAAACCCTGCTCCAGCATCTCGACATAAAGCAGTGTCGCGACGGCGGCGACGTCATCCGGCGTCATTGCCAGCGCAAAGCGATACATTGTCTCGCGCCAGGTCCAGAACGTGTCGGTACTGTCGCCGCGCAGCTCGGCCAGCCCCGCCATGCCGCGCTGGAACGCATGGCTGTGCAGGCTCGCAAGTCCCGGAAGCGCAATTTGATGGCGCTCGTCGCCGGCGGCCGGCGCCACGCCCGATGTCACCTCGGCGATCGCGCCGTCGGTGACGACCACCTGCACGTCATTGGCCCAGCCCGAGGGCAGGAGCGCGGAGGCGAAATGCAGTCGGGTCATGATCACACGCCGGCTGGACAGAACCGCCTTACGATTATATGTCTAGACATATAAGTCAAGCATCCCACTGCGAAGGGACATCCGCATGGCAGAGCGCTTCGACCGGATCTGGCATAACGTCCGGCTCGCCACGATGCGGGCCGACCGCTCCGATTTCGGCGAGATCGAGCATGGAGTGATTGCCGCGCGCGGCGGCCACATTGCCTATGCGGGCGCAGAGACGGACTTCCCGGCGGATGCGGATGCGATCAAGCGGATCGATTGTGAGGGGCGCTGGATCACGCCCGGTCTCGTCGACTGCCACACCCACCTCGTCTATGGCGGTAACCGCGCGCACGAGTTCGAGCTGAGCCTGAAGGGCGCGAGCTATGAAGAAATCGCGCGCGCTGGCGGCGGCATCGTCTCGACGGTGGCCGCGACGCGCAAGGCGAGCGAGGACGAGCTTGTCGCGCGCGCGCTGCTGCGGCTCGATGCGTTGATCGGCGAGGGCGCGACCACGGTCGAGATCAAGTCCGGCTATGGCCTCGATACCGAGACGGAAATGCGGCAGCTCGCGGCCGCCCGCAGTCTCGGTCGCCAGCGGCCGGTTTCGATCCGCACGTCTTTTCTCGGCGCGCATGCGCTGCCGCCGGAGGCCGATGGCGACAAGGACCACTACATCGATCTCGTCTGCAAGGAGATGCTGCCCGCGATAGCGAAGGCCGGTCTCGCCGATGCCGTCGA
Organism: Bradyrhizobium sp. LTSP849; assembly: GCF_000938255.1. GTDB lineage: Bacteria > Pseudomonadota > Alphaproteobacteria > Rhizobiales > Xanthobacteraceae > Bradyrhizobium. The sequence continues at coordinate 184,957 of NZ_JYMR01000056.1, forward strand.
TGCCTTCATGGAAGGCATTGCGTTTTCCGGCGAGCAGACGGCGAGAGTCTTCGAGACGGCGAAGGGGCTAGGGCTGCCGGTCAAGCTCCACGCCGACCAATTGTCGAATCTTGGCGGCGCGGCGCTCGCCGCAAAATTCTCCGCGCTCTCCGCCGATCACCTCGAACATACTGATGAGGCCGGTGCAGCCGCGATGGCGAAGGCCGGGACGGTGGCCGTGCTGCTGCCCGGCGCGTTCTACTTCATTCGCGAAACGCAAAAGCCGCCGGTCGAGGCATTCCGCAAGCATGGCGTTCCCATGGCGCTCGCGACCGACTGCAACCCTGGCAGCTCGCCGCTGACCTCGCTGCTGCTTACCATGAACATGGGGGCGACGCTGTTCCGGATGACGGTGGCCGAATGTCTTGCCGGCGTCACCCGCGAAGGCGCGCGCGCGCTCGGCTTGCTGGGGGAGACCGGCACGCTGGAGGCCGGCAAATGGTGCGACCTCGCGATCTGGGACATCGAGCGGCCCGCCGAGCTCGTCTACCGTATCGGCTTCAATCCGTTGCACCGCCGGGTGTGGAGGGGACAGTGATGGAGTGGGGCTCAGCAATCGTCGTCAAACCGGGAACGGTCAGTCTCGACGATCTCGCGCGCGTGCTTGCGGGGCAATGCGTCGTGCTTGATCCCTCGTTCTGGCCGCGCGTCGAAGCGGCTGCGGCGATCGTTGCGAAGGCAGCGCAGGCCGACGCGCCGGTCTATGGCATCAATACCGGCTTTGGGAAACTGGCGTCGAAGCGCATTCCGCCCGATCAGACCGCGTTGCTCCAGCGCAATCTCATCGTCTCGCATTGCTGCGGCGTTGGCCCGGCAACGCCAGAGCCGATTGTGCGGCTGATGATAGCGTTGAAGATCGTCTCGCTCGGCCGCGGCGCCTCCGGCGTGCGCCGCGAGGTAATCGACCAGTTGCAGGCCATGCTGGCGCGGCGCGTCTTTCCGCTGGTGCCGCAGCAGGGCTCGGTCGGCGCTTCCGGCGATCTCGCGCCGCTCGCGCACATGACCGCGGTGATGATCGGAGAGGGGCAGGCGATCGTCGATGGCAAGACCGTGTCCGGCAGCGATGCGCTGGCGGCCGTCGGCCTCGCGCCGCTGACGCTCGGCCCCAAGGAGGGGCTCGCGCTGATCAACGGCACGCAATTCTCGACCGCTTATGCCATCTCCGGCGTGCTGCGCGCATTTCGCCTGGCCCGCGCCGCGCTCGTGACCGGCGCGCTGTCGGTCGATGCGGCGATGGCGTCGACGGTGCCGTTCCGCCCCGAGATCCAGGCGCTGCGCGGTCATGCCGGGCAGATTGCAGCGGCCACAGCGCTGATGGCGCTGCTCGACGGCAGCGATATCAGGCTGTCGCATCTCGAAGGCGACGAACGCGTGCAGGATCCCTATTGCCTGCGCTGCCAGCCGCAGGTCGCGGGCGCTGCGCTCGACCTGATCATGCAGGCGGCGCGTACGTTGATCGTTGAGGCCAACGCCGTCACCGACAATCCGCTCGTTCTGGTCGAAACCAGCGAGATCGTTTCCGGCGGCAATTTCCACGCCGAGCCGGTGGCCTTTGCCGCCGACACAATTGCGCTGGCGCTGTCGGAGATCGGCGCGATCAGCGAGCGGCGCATTGCGACGCTGGTCGATCCCGCGCTGAATTTCGGTCTCCCGCCGTTCCTGACGCCCGATCCCGGTATCAATTCCGGCTTCATGATCGCCGAGGTGACGGCGGCGGCGCTCTACGCCGAGAACAAGCAGCGTGCGGCTGCCTGCTCGATCGACTCGACGCCGACCAGCGCCAACCAGGAAGACCACGTCTCGATGGCCGCGCATGCCGCGCGGCGTCTGTCCGATATGGCCGACAATCTCGCCGCCATCCTTGGCATCGAGCTTCTGGTCGCGGCCCAAGGCATCACCCTGCGCGCCCCGCATGCGACGAGCGCACCGCTCGTTGCCGTCATTGCCGCGTTGCGCGAGCAGGTGCCCGCGCTCGGCGCCGACCGCTACATGGCCGGCGATCTCGCCAAGGCGGCCGTGTTGATCGAAGCAGACGCGCTTCCGGCCGTGGTAATCGCTGCCCTTTCGACCGATCCGTTTCCGAGACTTGACTGAACCAGACTTGATTGAAAAAAGACTTGCCCGAAGAGGTCTTCATGAATCGCCGACTGGACAACGACCGCACCATCCGCGCTCCCCGCGGCAGCGACATCAGCGCCAAGAGCTGGCTGACTGAGGCGCCGCTGCGCATGCTCATGAACAATCTCGATCCGGAAGTCGCCGAACGCCCGAGTGAGCTCGTGGTCTATGGCGGCATCGGCCGCGCCGCGCGCGACTGGGAAAGCTTTGACCGGATTGTTGCATCGCTTCGCGCGCTCGAAGGCGACCAGACCTTGCTGGTCCAGTCCGGCAAGCCGGTCGGCGTCTTCCGCACCCATGCGGATGCGCCGCGCGTGCTGATCGCCAATTCCAATCTTGTGCCGCATTGGGCCACGCTCGACCATTTCAACGAGCTCGATCGCAAGGGCCTGATGATGTATGGCCAGATGACCGCCGGCTCCTGGATCTATATCGGCAGCCAGGGCATCGTGCAGGGCACCTACGAGACTTTTGTCGAGGTCGGGCGCCGGCACTATGGCGGCAGCCTTGCCGGCAAATGGATTCTCACCGCCGGTCTCGGCGGCATGGGCGGTGCGCAGCCGCTGGCTGCGACCATGGCCGGTGCCTCGATGCTCGCGGTCGAATGCCAGCCGAGCCGTATCGAGATGCGGCTGCGCACGGGCTATCTTGACCGCCAGGCCGCGACGCTCGATGAAGCGCTCGCGATCATGGCGGAGGCCGCGCAGACGAAGAAGGCGGTCTCGGTCGGCCTGCTCGGCAATGCCGCAGAGATCTTTCCCGAACTGGTGCGTCGCGGCGTCAAGCCCGACATCGTCACCGACCAGACCAGCGCGCATGATCCGATCAACGGGTATCTGCCGAAGGGCTGGACGCTGGCCGAATGGGAGGCGAAACGCGCTGCCGATCCCAAGGCGGTCGAGCGCGCCTCAAAAACCTCGATGGTTGAGCACGTCCAGGCAATGCTGGATTTCCACGCGCAGGGAATCCCGACGCTCGACTACGGCAACAACATTCGTCAGATGGCGCAGGACATGGGCCTGAAGAACGCCTTCGATTTCCCGGGCTTCGTTCCCGCCTATATCCGTCCCTTGTTCTGCCGCGGTGTCGGTCCGTTCCGTTGGGCCGCGCTCTCGGGCGATCCCGAGGATATCTTCAAGACCGACGCCAAGGTCAAGGAGCTGATGCCTGATGACAAGCATCTGCACAATTGGCTCGACATGGCCAAGGCGCGCATCAAATTCCAGGGCTTGCCCGCGCGGATCTGCTGGGTTGGCCTCGGTGATCGCCATCGGCTCGGTCTTGCCTTTAACGAAATGGTGGCGAGTGGTGAGCTGAAGGCGCCGGTCGTGATCGGCCGCGATCATCTCGACAGCGGCTCGGTGGCAAGCCCGAACCGCGAGACCGAAGCGATGCGCGATGGCTCGGATGCAGTGTCCGACTGGCCCTTGCTCAACGCTCTCTTGAACTGCGCCAGCGGCGCGACCTGGGTGTCGCTGCATCATGGCGGTGGCGTCGGCATCGGCTATTCCCAGCATGCCGGCATGGTGATCGTCGCCGACGGCACGCCGGACGCCGCGCGCCGGATCGAGCGCGTGCTCTGGAACGACCCGGCGACCGGCGTCATGCGCCATGCGGACGCGGGCTACGAGACTGCGATCGAGTGTGCCGGCACCAACGGGCTCGATCTGCCGAGCCTGGCGAGGTAGTTCGATCTCAGGCCACGACTTTGGCCGCGTCCGTCGTTTCCCGGAGGCGCTGCCGCTCCTTCGCGAGGTAGCCGTCGATCGTGGCGCACGGCATGGGTTTTGCGAAATAATAGCCCTGGATGAAGTCACATCCCAGGCGGCGCAAGCTGTCGAGCTGAGCGCGGGTCTCGACGCCCTCGACGACGCAGGCGATCTCCATGTCGTCGCACAGGCCCGCGAGCGACTTGATGATCTTGTGGCTGACCGGATTGTCGTTGATATCGGCGACGAAGCTGCGATCGACCTTGATCTTGTCGAGCGGCAGGCGGTGCACGTGGCTCAATGATGAATAGCCAGTGCCGAAATCGTCCAGCGAGATGCCGCAGCCCATCGCCTTCAGCGCAGCGATCGATTGCTGTGCACGCACGAAGTCGAAGGTGACGGCGGTCTCGGTGATCTCGAAATCGATCCGGCGCGGCGGCACGCCGCTCTTCTCGATGATGGTGATCAACGGCAGGATGCCCTCGGACGAGCAAACGTCGTGGGCCGAGAGGTTGAACGACAGGTGGATATCGTCTGGCCAGGTCTTCGCGGCCGCCAGCGCGCGAACCAGAAGCGCCTGCGTCAGCGGACGGATCAGGCCGATGCGCTCGGCGGCCGGAATGAAATCGGCCGGCGAAACCCAGCCGAGGCGGGGGCTTTGCCAGCGCGCCAGCGCCTCGAAGCCCGCGGTGTGCTCGCTCATGGCATCGACGATCGGCTGGAATACCAGCTCCATCTCGGCGCCGAAATCGGAGGTGCGCAAGAGATTTTCGATGACGCCGCGGCTGCGGATCTCGGCCTCGAGCTCGCTCGAGAAGATCACGGTGCGGCCGCGCAGATGGCGCTTGGCGTGATAGAGCGAATAGTCCGCACATTCATAGAGCGCTTCCGCCGTCGTCGCCGAGTCCGGGAATTGCGCAAAGCCGATCGAGCAGGATAGGCCGGTGTGCGCGGTGTCGACCTGATAAGGCAGCTTGACCTGGTCGCCGATGCACTGACCGAGCCGCATCAGATCGTCATCGTCAGGGTCGCCGCTCACTACGAGACCAAACTCGTCGCCGCCGAGGCGTGCGAACTCGACGCGATGTGGGCCAAAACCCTCGCAGACCTCGCGGACGCGGCGTCCGGCCTCGATCAGGACACGGTCGCCAACCGAATGGCCGTAATTGTCGTTGATCGGCTTGAAGCCGTCGAGGTCGATAATGCCGACGGCGACCCGAACGCCCCGGCGCTCGGCATCGCCAAAGGCGCTCGACAGCTCGGCGAAGAAACGGCGGCGGTTCGGCAGCTCGGTCAGGGAATCGAGATTGGCGAGGCGGAAATTCTCGTCGGAGAGCGCTTGCGTCGCTGCCTGCTGCGCGAGCAGCGATTTGCGGCTGGCAACGAGATCGGCGAAGTCGCGGTAGTAGATGACCAGCACCGTCACCATCGCGCCGGAGACGAGCAGATTGTTGACCGCGATCGCTTTCAGTGTCGGCTCGCCGGTAGCCCAGAAGAACAGCACATAGGGCACGTCGACGACCAGGGTGACGATCAGCGCTGCCGAGCGCAGATGCATCAGAGAGAAGATGCAGCCGATCACGGTCACCGCCATGTAGAAGGCGACCTGGCTCTTGGCGAAGGGATCGCCGTAAGGGTAGAGCGCAAAGGACCAGATCGTGAAGCCGGCGCCGATCGGCAATGTCATCCAGTTGGTGGCGCGCAGATTGCGCAGGATGTCGGCGTCGCTGCGCACGAGATGACGCTGGCGCAGCCACCAGAACGTCCGAAGCGCTGCAAGCGCGGTCAGCACGCTCGGAACGATCATCGTCAGCCAGTCCGGCGCCACGTTCACATACGTATAGGCGACCGCGATCGTGTTGCTGATCAGGATGAAGTAGAGCAGCGGGACCTGCTTGGAGAAGGCGTCGAACTGCGCGCGCGTCAGGTCCGGATTGTCGGCCGGCACGCGGAACAGCCGCACTGCGGCGGAGAGGTAAGACTTCAAATCGGCAACAGGCATTGCAATACGCGCCCCGGATCCCTTCAAAAGGGGGCGATCTTGCACAGCTCGGGTAAAGGCCGCGTTAGATGGGTTTCTCGCAAAAAGCCCGCGCAGGTTGCACGCTACCGCCAAATGTTTCCGGTCGCGTGCATTGGTGAGGCGGCGTTAAGGATATGAGCCGGCAGAGGCCGGCCTATCGGCCGCAAGCTATCCGTAATAGCCGCAGCTACGTTCTGCTAACCATCGTGACGGCGCGGTGCTGCGTATAGCTGCGCGCGCTTGTCCTGCATGCCATAGACCTCGGGATGCGGCCCGAGCAGCACATCAATCTTCAT
>NZ_JYMR01000056.1:191191-579276 GCF_000938255.1 Bradyrhizobium sp. LTSP849
GCCTCTCTCCGCTGGGAGAGGCGGCGCGCGCGAACCACATTATTTCGCGGGCTGAAGCGCCGCCATCTGCTTGGCGAGCTGCTTGTCGAAATCCTCCGACAGGCCGGTCGCGTAAGTCGTAAGCTCGCCCGGCTTGACGAACGGATTCGGCGAGCTGTCCTTTATCTGCTGCGCGCGCTTGTCCTGCATGCCATAGACCTCGGGATGCGGCCCGAGCAGCACATCAATCTTCATTGCCTTGGCCTTGGCGAAGGTTGAGCGATAGTCGTCGACGATGCCGGCATAGGTCGGCTGACCGACCAGCCGGTTCAGCGCCACGGTGCCGCTACAGAAGAACAGCACCTCGCGGTCCTGGCTGCCGTCCTTGACGGTCATTTCCCAGCTTGTGCAGCCCGGCGAATGGCCCGGTGTTTCGTGTGCCGTCAGCGTGGTGTCGCCGAGGGTGACCTTGTCGCCCTCCTTCACGGCGCGGTCGACCTTCACTGCGGGGAAGGCGAGATCCTCGTTCTTCTCGTCGCCGGGATAATAGCCGCCTTCGAGCAGCGCCTTGTCGCGCTCACCGGCCACGAGCTGCGCGCCGGTCTCCTTCTTGATCTCGGCGAAGCCGCCGGTGTGGTCGAAATGCGCGTGCGTGTTGAGGATGTACTTGATGTCGGCGACCTTGAATCCGAGCTTTGCGATGTTGTCCTTGATCATGCCGGTTGACTGGGGAAGGGCCGTATCCATCAGGATCAGTCCTTGCGAGGTCTTGATGATGTAGACGGCGATGCCGTCGGTGCCGACATAATAGATGTTGCCGATGAGCTGGAACGGCTCGAACGGCGTGGTCCACTTCTTGGTGACCGCCGCAATGAAATCCTTGACGGTTTGCGCCTGCGCAACCGGTGCGAACAGTGCCAGCGCGCACAGCGCGGCCGTGAGCTTTCTCATCGTTTTCCTCCCAAAGTGTTCTTGTCGTTATGATTGCACGTGACGTTCGCGCGCCTCGACCTACCGCAAGCTACGTGTTGCGCGATAAGGCAGCAACGGCCTCATGTTCGAAAAATTTCGCGCCATGCGCGGAATAACGATCCCTGTCCGGTTTGAGCATGGCGGCTATTGCTGCAACGCGGTCGCCCGGCGTTTGACCGCGCGCGGGCCACCCGCCATACTTCCTCTCAAGACGAGCCTGCAAGACTCGTCGGCACCGGGAGCTGAAATGACCAATTCATTGTCCGTCCTTGCGGGGACGCTGATTTCCCTCGTCTCCTTCACGTCAATTGCCAGTTCGATTGCCTTGGCGCAGCCGGCCTGCGTCACCCAGAACATGGCCGTGCCGCCGGGCGCCAACACCACCGACAAGGCGGCGCCATTCTTCATCGACACGACGGGCCTCGATTTCAAGACGACGCCGCCGACGCGCGATCCCTCGAACCCGAACTATCCGCGCGCGACCGAGCTGCCCGATGGCATGCTGCCGCCGCCAGGCGCCGAGGGCAATTTCATCATCGGCCCCACCCACAATCCCGCGCCGGAGACCATAGCGAAAGAAGGTGTCCCACGTGGCACGACAAAATCCTTCACGCTCACGTCGAAGGACAGCACGATCTACAATCCCGGCCTGATCCGCGACGACGTTGCCGGATGCAGCAACTCCTCGATCATGACGACCGTCACCGCGCCGGACGACAAGTCGAACATGATCGTCACCGCCAGCCATCCCGGCGTGTGGTCGCGCACGATCGACGTCTATGTGCCGGCGCAATATGTCGCCGGCACGGAGGTGCCGTTCATCGTGATCGGCGACGGTGGCTCCGCCGCGTACAAGGATCTCCCCACCACGCTCGATAATCTCATCGCGCAGCGCCGTGTGCCGCCGATGATCGCGATCCAGATCGGCAATGGCGGCCAGGATGCGCAGGGCAGTCAGCGCGGGCGGGAATATGACGCGGTGTCCGGCGCCTACACGCAGTTCGTCGAGCGCGAGGTGCTGCCGCTGGTCGAGCAGCAGACCGGCGTCAAGCTCACCAGGAATCCGGATGGGCGCGCGACCATGGGGCTGAGCTCGAGCGGCGTGGCGGCCTTCACCATGGCGTGGTTCTATCCCGATCTCTATCACCGCGTGCTGGCGTTCTCGCCGACGATGGTCAACCAGCAATGGCCGCACGATCCCTCGCTACGCGGCGGTGCCTGGGAATATCACAGCGGATGGACCGGGCCGGCCACGCCCAATCTCATTTCGAAAGCCGGCGTGCTCACGCCCGCCGATCCGCCTGGCGTACCGCTGATCCTGAGCGCGCCGACCAAGCCGATCCGCTTCTGGTTCTTCGGTGGCGACCAGGACCTGTTCTATCCCAACCCCACCATTCCCGATGGCATGCACGACTGGACCTTGTCGAACGCGCTGACAGCAAAGGTACTGGCGGAGAAGGGTTACCACTACCAGTTCCTGTTCGTGCGCAACGCCAAGCACGTCGACCGGCCGACGATCGCGCAAACGCTGCCGTCGGCGCTGGAGTGGGTCTGGAAGGGTTATCCGATTCCCTGAGCGCGCAAGCCGCGAGAGGCGCCTAGTGCCCGATCGTCACGCCGGCGGTCGAGCGCATCGCGTCCTTCAGGCTCGTTGCGTTCATGTCGTCGAGCACTTGCCGCGTCAGCACAGTGGTCTGGCCGGGCGTGTTGAGGATCGTCTCGCCGCGCGAGGAGGAGAGCCGGTCGGCCTTGTAAGGTGCAGCCGGATCGATAGCGGGTGTCGTCGCAGGCGCGTGGCGCTGCCGTTTGCTGGAAGCGGCAAACGCGCCTTGCGAGACACAGAGGGCGGCGATCACGATCAGTCGCAACAATTTCGCGGGCATGCGATCTCCCATATCCAGGGTGTCAGCCTAGCATATGGTGAGCATCGTCGCAGAGCGAAAGGATCAGGCGAGAGCGGCCTGGCGTTCCCGCACCGGCTCGCGAACCCGGTCGGATTTCCCTGGCTCGGCGAGCCGGGTGAAGCTGCGCTTGTCCGCCTGCGCGGGCGCATCGACGATCACGCCTTCGCAGACAATCTGGCCGCCGAGCATCTTGAATTCCAGCTTGTCGTAGCGCGGCAAGTTCTCGCCAGGCGCAGGCGGCAGCAGTTCGACGCGCCCCTGGATGTTCAGCGTGGCATCGCCGGTGCCGTGAAGCCGCGGATTCCACATCCTGATGCCGGTCTCAGTCCAGCGTTGCCGGATCAGCGTGGCGCGATCGACGGGTTCGGCAGCTTTCGCACGAGCCTTCGGTGCGCTGCGGATCTCCGGAGCGGGAGACGCAAGGACAGGCTCAGGCTCGTTGCTCGTCGGGACAATGGGGGAGTCGGCGGACGAGCTGTCCGCGGCAACGATGGTGATGGGCAGAAGATCGTTCGCGAGGACCGGCTCGATCTCCACCGTGACGCTGGGAGATGCCTCGCTGTCGACGCTGACCGCGGGAACAGCGGCCGAAGCGGTCTCGACCTCGACAGATGAGACGAAGGCCTCCTCCGCAACGACAGGTTCAACGTCCGTCGGGAGTTCGGCAGGCGGCTCGCTGCCGATGATGAGTTCAGGGATATCAGCCGGCTCGTTGTCGACGTCAAACGAGACCGACGCCTCTTCTTCGACGATCGGCCCAATTTCCGGGAGCACGGCTCGAGATGACTCGTCGCTGACCTGGATATCGGCCGGCGCGGCCGATGGGCTCTCCGCGATGACAGAGACAGTCGTATCATCGTCTGCGGCCGCGATGTCTGCGTCGTTGTGCAACGCCTCGGTGCTGATACCGATGTCTAGAGCCGGAGCGACGTCGACGATGACGGCAGGCGGCTCGTCCGCGACGATCGGTGCCACGTCAATGCTGCCGCCGTGCGGCAAGGGCCGAAGCCGGGTGAACGCCCATTTCACCGCAGGAATGCGGCGCAGCAACGATATCAGTCTCGAAAGCACTGGGAGTTGTCCAAGAGGTACTCAGCTTGAGGCAGTCGCTGATTCGCCAGCATTGCAAAAAACTGCCCCGGCCGTCACACCGCTGTCAATGTAGGTGGGACCAATTGCAGAACATCCACGCATCCGCCGCGTGCGAGAGAGCAATGCAGGTGACATCTCGCCTGTGGCCGCGACGCAGCGTTCATTCGAAATGCATGGATGCAAGAGGATCATCTTCGCGATCGGGCAGGCGCGTCGTCGGAGGAAGCGAGGCGTGCTCCGCTTTGCGGATGTGCGGAAGAACCGGCTTGCGAGCGAGCGCGACAGAGGCGGCACGGATCGAGACGAGCCCATCACATTCCGCTCGTTCAGCGCCCCACGCGCAGTCGGCGCTTGAGGGCGCGGCGATGCCTGCGCCGGGGTCACCGGGCCAGGCCTGCGCCGGACCAGCTATCGCGAGCGAGAGGATGAGCCGAAAGGCTGTGACGATGGCTGTCTTTGTCATGGGAGGCTCCAAGCAGGTCTATCGAAAGGATCGGGCCGGAGGCGCAATATTCCGCGCCGCTGCATGATCTCGCGGCCGCTCACGCGAGGTTCAAAAGCCGTGAGGCAGGCGTGAGGGGCGCCCTCGTTCGCAGGCGATGAACTGTTCCGGGAACCAGGATGCGACAAAGCACCACCGCAGAGTTCCGGGGCGCCGCGCCTAGGATGGGTGGGCAGCAAGGCGAAACGCTCGCATGTCCGATCCTCCCGAAGACAGGATCGTTCCGATCCGTTCGTTGCAAGGCGCGAGGCTCGACGAGCGCTTCGACGCAACGCTTGCCGATCTTCAGGGCCGGCGCGACGAACTCGTGCAAGTCATCGCGCGTCTTGGCGAAGGATTGGCCGTGATCGATCAGGCGGCCGCAAGCGGATCGGCGCAGTCGGCGCGGGATCTTCTCGATCTCCTCGCCACGGCCAAAGTCCAGCTGGACGAGGTGTCGGCCATCATCGAGAGACTGCGATCGTCGTGACAGCCATGCCGGCTTTCAGGAGACCTGTGGTGAGGCGCCCCGCTTCACGGAGCATCCGCTCCAAAGCCAGTTCGCGAGCGGAATGGCAAGGATCGCCCCAACAAGCTGCGCGGCAATGAAAGCTGGCACGCCGTGCGGGGCGATGCCTGCGAACGTGTCGGACAGCGATCGGGCGATGGTGACCGCGGGATTGGCAAACGACGTCGAGGCCGTGAACCAGTAGGCCGAAATGACGTACAGGCCGACGGCGTAAGGAACGGCGGCGGGGGTTCGCGATGCGACACCGAGGATTGTCAACAGCAGACCGAAAGTCGCCACGGCCTCGGCGAGCCATTGTCCCGCTCCGGTGCGGACTGTCAGAGAAAGCTGGAGCACGGAAAGCTCGAACATCAGATGCGCGATCCACACGCCTATGATCGCGCCGGCGATCTGTGCGACGATGTAGATCGCAGCATCGGTCCATGGCGTCTCGCCGCGTAGCGCGAATGCCAGCGTTACCGCCGGATTGAAGTGGGCGCCCGATATCGGGCCAAACATCAGGATCAGCACGACGAGGATGGCGCCTGTGGCGATCGTATTGCACAACAGCGCTAGCGCAATGTTTCCGCCCGAGAGCTTTTGGGCCATGATTCCCGAGCCGACCACCGCGGCAAGCAGGAACGTGGTCCCGAGCCATTCGGCAAAGGCACGCTGTGCAAGGGCCGGCATCAGGCGCCACGGTCCAGCCGGACGCGCTCGCCGTCTTCCTTGACGAACTCGCCCTGCTGCCCGGGCAGGAGATCCAGCACCAGCTCGGAGGGACGGCAGAGCTTGACGCCCTTTGGCGTGACCACGATCGGCCTGTTGATCAGGATCGGATGCGTCATCATGGCGTCGAGAAGCTGCTCGTCGGTCAGGGCCGCGCTGCCGAGCCCGAGCTCGGCATAGGGCGTGCCCTTCTCGCGCAGCAGGTCGCGCAACGAGAGCCCCATGCGCGCGGCAAGCTGCTGCAACAGCGTGCGCGACGGTGGCGTCTTCAGATATTCGATCACATGCGGCTCGATGCCGCCGTTCTGGATCATGGCGAGCGTGTTGCGCGAGGTGCCGCAGGCAGGATTGTGGTAGATGATCGCGTCCATGGCCAACACCTTCAGCAGCAGGCCTGTGACGGCTTCGGTGCCGCCTGCGGCGCGCAGCAAGCCGATTGCTGCTCATGCGCGACCCGCGCGCGGTTCTCGCCGCTGCCGTCGCCGTAATCGGTGCTCTCGCCCGTGGTGTGAAAGGTTTCCCAGGCGATGCCCGCGGGATCGTCGATCCAGGATTTCTCCGACTTGGCATAGCAGCAAGCCGTCTGCCCCTGTTCGATCACGTTGCCGCCGGCCTGGCGCAGCCGCGCATAGACGTCTTGCAGCTCGTCGCCGGTCTCGACCTGGATGCCGAGATGGTCGAGGCCGGGCGCGCGTCCGCGCGTCGAGATCGCGAAGTTCACGCGGGGATCTTCGAGCATCCATTTGGCGTAGTCGGATTTCACCACCGAGGGCTCGCTTGCGAACAAGGCCGAATAGAACCCGATGGAGCGGGGAAGGTCGTCAACGGACACGTGGACGTGCAGGCGCTTCATGGTCTGTCCTTTCAGGCTGGAACCTTGCTGCGTTTTCGCGCGGGTTTCGAGGGTGTGACAGGAGCGCATGAAACGCCGCCACAGCAGTTTTCGGTCAGGAAGCCGACGAGCGTATTCATGATCTCGAACCGCGCCGTATAGATCATCGAACGCCCCTCGCGCCGGACGGTGGCAAGACCAGCCATCCGCAGCCGGTCGAAGTGAAACGTCAGCGTATTGGGGGCGAGATCCAGTGCTTCCGCGATCGCGCCGGCGGCCATGCCGTCGGGACCGGCCTGCACCAGCAGGCGGAAGACGTCGAGGCGATTGTCCTGGGCAAGCGCGGCGAGCGCAGTGACGGCATCTGTCTTTTCCATATTTCAACGAATATTGAAATGAAGGCGGCCTGTCAATCGCGTTCTTGGCCTGCTCATCGGCGATCTCGCCCCGTCGACGTCGCGATGCCGCTAGCGGAGGGAAGATTCGATGGCCTCTTCGATCTGCTTTTTGAATCGAGCTTTGAAATCGGGCACCTCGTAGCCCAGCGTCATTTCCAGATGCGTGTCACCGAGGACCAGCGAGACAAAAGTTGACGCCCTGACCGCGGCTGTCTTTTCGTCAAAGCGCTTCGCCAGGATTCTGGCGGCCATGCTCCGGGCCAATTGCGGACCGTGCTGATAGAATATGGCACCAAGCATCGGGAGACGGCCGGCCTCCGCGACAATGGCGCGATAAAGCGCCAGGCTGTCGGATGCAATCAGGCTGCGTGCGAGCAATTGTCCAAGCGCTCGCAATTCGTCTTTGATTGGGCGGTTGGTCGGATATGCGGGTTCGATCGCGCTGGCGCACATCGACTGCACCAAACCGAGAAACAACGCCTCCTTCGAGCCGAAGTGGCGATAAACGGTTTGCTTGCCGACACCGGCGGCGGCAGCGACGTCGTCCATTGTCGCGGTCTCAAAACCATCGTGCAGGAATACGGTCTTGGCGCCTTCTAGGATTGCGGTCCGCTTACGGGTTTGCAGCGGGGTCAATTCGGGAATCGATGCTGAATTCATAGACCGGTGATAGCCGAAAAAATTGCTGTTGACGAGACTGGTCAGTCTCGTTACTAAGCGTCCGCAACGAGACTACTCAGTCTCGTTCTCATCGGCTTGGCCGGTTAGGCGCGGGAGGAGTGGATCGTGAAACTCCTTCCCGGAACAACAGGCCCAATGCAGGAACGGATGCATAGATGTTCGCGGAAATCGTCTCATTTACTCCGGCCATCCTCGTCGGGGTTTTGGCCGTCGTATTCCTCCTCGCCGGTATGATCAATCTGAGCGGACGGGGCACGGTGAAGGCCGACTTCGTGCGTTGGGGCTTTCCAGCGGGTTTTCATCTTGTCTGTGGCGGACTGGAGCTTGTCGGCGCTGTGCTGTTGCTGGTGCCTTCGACCAGGCTCCTGGGTCTGGCGTTGCTTGGCGCGATCATGGTGGGCGCCATTGTCTCGCTCCTGCGCCATCGGGAGCCGGTCTCGCATCTTGTGCCGGCTTTTGGTATTGCGATCCTTCTTGCACTCGCCGCGATGGCTCTGTCGGCGGGCGGCTTTTGGCCGCTTTATCAGTCCTGAATTACACGCCAGCGCACCCGCATCTCGGCACTCAAAAGGCGGCAGAGGAGGCAGATCGCTCGGGCCGAACAGGCCGCGAGACCGCCAAATCATGCCTTTCGCGGCTTTCAGGCGGCTTTATTCCCGCCATGGATGCTTTAAGGAAAGGGGAGGATCGGGTCGCGCGCGCCCAATGGCGATGCTAGACCCTGATGCAGGAAACAGGGCGCGGGCCTGTGCCGGCACGCCCGCAGGATGAGAAGGATATGAAGCAATGATCCAAACCGTTGGTATCATCGGGGCAGGGACCATGGGCAATGGCATCGCCCAGATCTGTGCCGCGGCCGGGCTTTCGGTCGTGATGGTCGACATCTCCGATGCGGCGGTGAGCCGCGGTGTCGCCACCGTCGGCGGCAGCCTCGAGCGCCTGGTCAAGAAGGAGAAGATGTCGGCGGCCGATCGCGAGGCGACGCTTAAGCGCATCACCGGCACGACCGATCGTGCCAAGCTCGTCGACTGCGATCTCGTCATCGAGGCCGCGACCGAGAACGAGGAGCTCAAGGTCAAGATCCTGAAGGACCTCTGCGCGACGCTGTCGCCGCGCACGCTGCTTGCGACCAACACCTCGTCGATCTCGATCACCAAGCTTGCGGCGGCGACCGATCGCCCGGATCGCTTCATCGGCATGCACTTCTTCAATCCGGTGCCGGTGATGGCGCTGCTGGAACTCATCCGCGGCTTGCAGACCTCGGACGACACCCATGCCAAGGCGCTGGATTTCGCCAAGCGCGTCGGCAAGGTGGCGATCACGGCCAAGAACAGCCCGGGCTTCGCCGTCAACCGCATCCTCTGCCCGATGATCAATGAGGCGATCTTCGCGCTCCAGGAAGGGATCGCGACCGCCGAGGAGATCGATGCCGGCATGAAGCTCGGCTGCAACCATCCGATCGGGCCGCTGGCGCTCGCCGATCTCGTCGGGCTCGACACCATGCTGTCGGTAATGGAGGTCTTTTACAAAGGCTTCAACGACCCCAAATACCGTCCGGCACCGCTGCTGAAAGAAATGGTCGATGCCGGCCATCTTGGCCGCAAGACCGGGCAGGGCTTTTACACCTATAGCGCCTGATATTGGCGCGGGCGGCGGGTGCTGAGCGCCCGTCGCTTGTCCCGCAATGTGCGCTGCGTCAAAGACGACGCGCGCGATTGACCCAACAATGTCGAACGGGTGGCGTGCGGGAACAATTGAACGGACAACAAAGAATATGTCGGATCGACTGAAGGCCGAGCGGGAAGCTGCGGCTGAGCGGCGGAACCTCTTGGTCCAGGACGCGATCGAGCGCACCGGGATCACGGAAGAGATGATCGGGGAACTCGTCACCCGCTTCTACGGGCGCGTGCGTGAGGATCCGCTGCTGGGGCCGGTGTTTGCGATCGTGCAGAATTGGGACGAGCATCTCGCCAAGCTCAAGAACTTCTGGTCCTCTGTCGTGCTGATGACCGGCCGCTATCACGGCGTGCCGATGCGGGCGCATTTTCCACTCACGCTCGCCGGGAACCATTTCGACCGTTGGCTCGATCTATTCGAGCAGACCGCGCGCGAGGTTTGTCCGCCGCCAGCCGCCGCGCTGTTCATCGACAAGGCGCGGCGCATCGCCGATAGTTTTGAAATGGCGTCGGCGACCGTGGCGGGACGCATCGCGTCGCCGCGCCATGTGCTTCGATCCTAGAATACAAAATGCCTGCCTGAGAAACGTGCAAACGAATTGATGTTCGTTGACATGGCGGCGCACGTTAGCGCGTCGCACCAATTCCAACATCATCGGTCTGATCTGCAAAATCATCATGTCGCTCGCGTAGCGTGGCGTTGAAATTACAAAAACGCGTTTGATTGCGCTCATTTGCGTTCAATCAAAACGAGCATAGCCATATTGATGCACTGCGGCGCCAATTCTTCGCCTTTTTTTCGGCAGAGTTCCAGCGCCTGCTAGCATGCATGTCGAGCGCATCGTTCAACACCACATCCTCATCCTCCGACAACTTCGCGGAAACTGAAGTCGACGTGTGCGCGGAGCAAACGAGGCGAACGCTCCTGCTCGGTGCGCTCGCCACCACCGCGTGCCTTGGCTGTTCCACGCAGGTCCACGCCGGCGAGGATCCGCCCGGCTCCGATGAGCGGCCACAGAAGGGCGATCTGCTCGTCTTCTCCGAAGGTGACCAGGAAGGAAAACCCGTCACCTCGGCCGATCTGCCGCGCGGCGGGCCGCCGGTGCATGCCTGGCCGAAGGATCCCAAGACATCGGTGGTGCGTAGTGCCTCGCGGCTGAACGAGATCCTGATCATTCGGCTCGATCCCGCCGAACTCGACGAGCAGACGCGCGCGCGTGCCATCGATGGGATCATCGCCTATTCGGCAATCTGTTCCCATGCCGGCTGTCCCGTCACCGCCTGGGTCAAGAGCGATGTCGGCGACAAGGAGGTGTTCAAATGCATGTGCCACAACTCCGAATACGATCCCCGCGCGGGCGCGCAGGTCGTGTTCGGGCCAGCGCCGCGGCGGCTCGCCGCGCTGCCGCTGGCGCTCGCTGACGGCTCGCTCAGCGTTGCCGGCAACTTCGTCGGAAAGGTAGGTGGCGTACAGCAGGGATGACCGACGCGCGGGTCGCGCCCGCGTCACGACAGGCCGCATCCGCCAACGCGCGGGTGACGAGAACGACGCGCACGACGAGAACAACGACAAGAATTCACCAAACGAATTCAAAACGGATGAAAAGGGGATACGTCCATGACCAGGAAGCAATGCTTACTGTCCGGCTTCGTCGCCTTCACGTGCCTTGTCTCGACTGCGGCCGTCGCCGGCCCGATCGAGAGCTACTCTCCGGTCACCGCGCAGCGCCTGGAAAATCCGGAACCGGGCAACTGGATGCTCTATCGCCGGACCTATGACGGGCAGGGCTATAGCCCGCTCGATCAGATCAACACCACCAACGTCAAGGATCTCACGCCCGTCTGGACGTTTGCGACAGGCGTGGTCGAAGGCCATGAGGCGCCGCCGATCATCAACAACGGTGTGATGTTCGTGGCGACCCCGATGGGACAGGTGATCGCGCTCAACGCGAAAACTGGTGACGAATACTGGCGCTACAAGCGGCAGCTCCCGGACGATCTGTTCCAGCTGCACCCGACCAGCCGCGGTGTCGGCCTGTGGGAGGACAAGCTCTACCTCGCCACCACTGACGATCATGTCGTCGCGCTCGATGCCAAGACCGGCAAGGTGGTGTGGGATACCAAGGTGCAGGATTACAAGAAGGGTCAGTACATGACCCTGATGCCGCTCGTCGTCGACGGCAAGGTCATCGTCGGCGGCTCCGGCGGCGAACTTGGCGTGCGCGGCTACGTCGCCGCATATGATGCCAAGGACGGCAAGGAGTTGTGGCGCACCTTCACCATTCCTGGCGAAGGCGAGCCCGGTCACGACACCTGGCAGGGAGACGATTGGAAGACAGGCGGTGGTTCCGCCTGGATGACCGGCAATTACGACAAGGACACCAAGACCATCTATTGGGGCGTCGGCAACGCCGCGCCATGGCCCGGCGAGACCCATCCCGGCGACAATCTCTACACCTCGTCGGTGCTCGCGCTCGATCCCAACAACGGCAAGATCAAGACCTATCACCAGTACCACCAGAACGACTCCTGGGACTGGGACGAGGTCGACGCGCCGATGCTGGTCGATTTGCAACGCGACGGCCGCAACATCAAGAGCCTGATCCATCCCGGCCGCGATGCGATCTTCTGGATACTCGAGCGCACCCCGACCAAGATCAACTATGTCGCCGGCTGGCCGTTCGTCGCAACCGACGTCTGGAAAGGCATTGATGCCGAGAGTGGGCGGCCGATCGTCGATCCCGATCACAAGCCGGCAATCGGCAAGCGCGTCGAGTTCTGTCCGTCGTTGTGGGGCGGCAAGGACTGGCCGTCGGCGTCCTACAGCCAGAAGACCGGGCTCGTCTACGTGCCCGCCAACGAGAATTTCTGCGGCGGCTTCACCGGCGAGAAGGTCGCGCTCAAGCCGGGCGAGCTCTGGCTCGGCACCAAGCCGGAGGACATCGGCCTGAAGGCGAAGCCCGGCGCCGATCATTTCGGCGAACTCCAGGCCTGGGATCCCACCACCGGCAAGAAGGTGTGGCAGCACAACTTCCCGAAATCGCAGCTATTCGGCTCGGTGACGGCAACCGCGGGCGACCTCGTCTTCGCCGGCGGCACCAACGACCGCAACTTCCGCGCCTTCAATGCCAAGACCGGCGAAGTGTTATGGGAGCAGAAGACCAACTCCGGCATCATGGGCATGCCGGTGTCCTATGAGATCGACGGCACCCAATACGTCGCGATCCAGTCCGGTTGGGGCGTGGATGCCCAGCGCATCCAGGACGCGCTCGCGACCAACAATATCGGCATCGAGTCCAACGTGCCGCAAGGCGGCGTGATCTGGGTGTTCGCGCTGAAGAAATAAGCTCCGCGGCGGATCGAAGAAGGCGGAGCGGGGGCGAGCGAATGCGGCGGACGGTAACGTCCGCCGCATTTTTTGTGTACCTTCTTCCCTTCTCCCCTTGTGGGAGAAGGTGGCGCGAAGCGCCGGATAAGGGGTTGTATCCGCGAACAACAATGCGCGAGATTCGTATGGACAAACCCCTCACCCAAGCGAGGTTGTAGCCACCAGCGTCGCTGCCCTCTCCCGCAAGGGAGAGGGCACATCAATGCGAAGGCGCTAAACTACTACTTCCCCTGGCGGTCGACCTTGTCCTTTTCCTTCTGGTTCATCTCCTGAACCTTCGGATCGGTGCTGCTCTGCCCAGTGGTCTGGGTGGTCGTGGTGGGCGGCGCGTTGGCGTTCGGAAGCGAGTTCTGGTCCGGCGCGGTGGGACGCGTCGCCGTAGTCGGTGGCGTGGTGTTGCTTTGGGCGTATGCGCCGGCGGCAATCAAGCAAAAGGCGCCCGACAGCAGCGAGACTGCGAGCGCCTTTGAGATATTGGTCATCGATCTGCTCCTGTCAGATCGATGGCAACGGCGTGAGGCCGCTTTCCGTTCCTCTCACGCCTCCAATTGCTTGCCGATCGGAAGTGCGCGGATGCGCTTTCCGGTCGCGGCGAAAATCGCGTTCATTAGCGCCGGTGCAAACGGCGGCACTCCGGGCTCGCCGACGCCGCTCGGCGGCGTGTCGGGTCCGGGCGGGACGATATAGACGTTGGTGATCAGCGGAGATTCGTCGATCCTGATGACTTGGAAGTCGTCAAAGTTCTTCTGCACCACCTTGCCTTCCTTGAAGCTGATCTCGCCATATTTGGCGAGGCTCAGCCCCATGATCGCCGCGCCCTCGATCTGCGACTGGATGCGCTCGGGGTTGACATAGGTGCCACAGTCGATCGCAGTGTCGACCCGTGGCACCGTCAGCTTGCCCTTGTCGTCGATCGCGACCTCGACGATGGTCGCGATATAGCTGACGAAGCTGCGGTGCACGGCGATACCGAGACCGTGGCCCTTCGGCACGCTGCGTCCCCATTCGCCCTTCTCAGCGACCAGCTCGACGACCTTGCGCAGGCGCGCGGTGTCGATCGGGTAGCTGTCAAAGGGCTCGCCGTAGTTCCACATGTCTTTCACGGCAGGCTTGACGATACGCGGGCTGCCGATCAGCGCGAGCAGCGTCTCCTTCTGGTCGCGGCCGGTCGCGTTCGCGATCTCGCCGACCATCGACTGCACCGCAAAGGCGCGCGGGATGTTCGAGACCGAGCGGAACCAACCGATGCGGGTGAACGCCGCGGCCTCCGGGTTCTCGCAACTGATGTTGGCGATCTCGAACGGCATGTCGACGAGTCCCATGCCGAGCTCGAACGCCGCCGCGTGGTTTGCGCCTGCGGCAAAGGTCGAGGCGATGGTGGGGGCCACGCTGCGGTGGCGCCACGCGACCACCTTGCCGCTCTTGTCGAGGCCTGCCTCGATCCGCTCGACCGAGACGGTGTGCAGGAAGTCGTGGTGGAGGTCGTCCTCCCGCGTCCACTGCACCTTCACCGGCGCGCCGAGTTCTTTCGACAGCAGTGCGGCCTCGAGCGCGAAGTCGCATTTCGACTTGCGCCCGAAACCGCCGCCGAGCAGCGTGACGTTGACGGTGACGTTGCCTTCGGGAATGCCGAGCGTCTTGGCGACGTCCTCGCGCGTGCCGCCCGGGCTCTGCACCGGCGCCCAGATCTCCGCCTTGTCGCCCTTGACGTCGGCAATCGCGACCGGCGGCTCCATGCTGGCATGAGCGAGATGGGGCAGGTAATATTCGCCGATCACGACCTTGTCGGCGCTCTTCAGCGCGGCGTCCGCGTCGCCCTCGGCGCGCACGACGAGGCCGGGCTTGCGCGAGGCCTCCTCGAGCTCCTTGCGATAGGCAACCGAGTCGTACTTGCCGTTGGCGCCGTCGTCCCAGACCAGCTTCAGCGCGTCGCGGCCCTTGATCGCCGCACCGGTGTTGCGGGCGATCACCGCGACGCCGCCGAGCGGCTGGAACTTCGAGGGCCACGGCCAGCCGCGGACCTGCATCACCTTCTCGACGCCGGAGACTTTCATCGCCTCGGCCGGGTCGAACGAGACCAGTTTGCCTCCGGTGACCGGCGGCCGCGCGATCACGGCATACTTCATGCCTGGCAGGCGCACGTCGGCGCCGTAACCCGCCTTGCCGGTGGTGATGTCGTGGAGATCGACGATGCCGATCTGGCCCTTGGTCAGATAGCGGAAGTCTTTTGGGTCCTTCAGCTTGAGGCCTTCGATGCTCGGCACCGATTCCTTGGCGGCATCGGCGGCGAGCTCGCCGAAGCCGAGCTTGCGCCCGCTGGCGCCGTGGACGACCTCGTGATTGACGGCCTTGACCTCGGTCGCAGGCACGCCCCAGCGCTTGGCGGCCGCCTGCTCCAGCATGGTGCGGGCGGAAGCGCCGATCTGGCGCATCGGGATCAGATAGTGCCGCGTGCTGCGCGAGCCGTCGGTGTCCTGGTTGCCGAACTTGACCTCGTCGCCATGGGCCTGCTGCACTTTTACCTTGGACCAATCGGCTTCCATTTCCTCTGCTACGATCAGCGGCAGACTGGTGCGTACGCCGGTGCCCATCTCGGAGCGATGGGCGAGGATGGTGACGGTGCCGTCGGGCGCGACCGCGACGAAGATGCGTGGATCCACCACGACGCCATGCGGCATTTTTCCGGCGCCGGTCTCATAGGCAAAAGCCTGGCGGGACATCACGGGGGCGGCGAGTACGAAGCCACCGGTGATGCCGATCCCCCTGAGGATGCTGCGGCGTGAGATCTTCTCGACCCTGGTGTGCTTTTCGAAGCCACGAAGCTTTCGGGGATTGTCGATGAAATTCATGTCACACTCCCGTCGATGCGAGATGGACGGCGTTCTCGATGCGCTGATAGCAGCCGCAACGGCAGATGTTGCCGGACATCGCCTCGCGGATCTGGTCGTGCGACGGCTTTGGATTGTCCATCAACAGGGCCGCGGCCTGCATGATCTGGCCGGCCTGGCAGAAGCCGCATTGGGGGACGTTGACCTGGCGCCAGGCCTTCTGAACGGCGTGGTCGCCGGTCGGATGCAGTCCCTCGATCGTGGTGATCTCGCGTCCGGCGACGTCGTTGATCGACGTGATGCAGGAGCGCACCGCCTCCTTGTCGACGATGACCGTGCAGGCGCCGCACAGCGCCTGGCCACAGCCAAATTTGGTGCCGGTCAGCCCGGCCTCGTCGCGCAGGAACCAGAGTAGCGGGAGATCCGGGTCGCCGCCCCAGCTCTGTTCCTGGCCGTTGATCTTCACCTTGATCATGATCGTCCCTCGCTCTTCATAAGCATTGCCGATTATGGAAGTGCCGATTTCGGTCGGCATCATGGTCCGTGCGTCGTCGCAACCACACTCCGGCCCGTTGTCCCGCACGGGCAAATCCCGGCAGGGGGCAAAATGCGAATCGCGATGTCCGGATGTGCTCGATACCTCCCGTTTTGTTCTTAATTGATTGAACTGCGCGCGGCATCGTGACGCCGCGATCGTAGCAGAGATCGGGTCGGCCCGGCGTTCACAGCCGGGTGTTCTCGACGTGAGCAGATTGCATCCGTGGTTTGTCAAAAGCAGGGCGCGGCAAGACGTTGCGCGTTTTGCGCGACTGCAAAATCAGATTCGAGGTGAAAAAGGCTTCGTCCGCCAGCGAGACTGTGCGGACGAAGCAGGATGCCTCAGTCGAGAGAGGGAGAAACGCAAGGCCTGCGGACTTCAGGAAGGAAGCTTTGGGCTCTGCGCAGTCATTCAGAGACCAGGACTGAGGGAGCCAATGGCTCTCGCATATGCAAAGTGCACGGGCGGCGACATCGTCGCGATCAACTGGGCGCGATCATCAGCGAACCGCAACCGTCCGGCTCGCTGGCGATGGTTGCGACCAGCGAGCGGACGGGGCTTGGCAACGTCTGGCGGCCTTGTTCAGGCGGCTTTGGCTTTGGCGACGTGGGTCGCGATCGCGTCCATCAGCGCCGGAGACAGGCAATCATAGGGCTCGAGCCCGATTTCCTTCAGCCGCGAGCGGATGCCGGCCATCTGCTCCGGCTTCACGCCCGATTCGATTACCGAAGAGACGAAGGCGGCGAATTGCGGCGCCTGCGAGCCCTGCTCCTGGAACAGCTCCGGATGGACGAAGTCGAGACCGTAGAACGGATGGTTCTTGTTCTCGATGCGGCCATACATATGCGTGCCGCAGGCCTTGCAGGCATGACGCTGGATCACCGCGGAAGCGTCGACGATCTGGAGCTTGTCGCCGTTCTCGAGCACGGTGACGTTCTGGCGCGGTACCACCGCGACGACGGAGAAGTTCGCGCCCTGCGGCTTCCAGCACTTGGTGCAGCCGCAGGCGTGGTTGTGCGCCACGTCGCCCTTGATGCCGACCTTGACCTGGTGGTCCTTGCATTTGCAGGCCAGCGTGCCGCCGGCAAAGTGGCCGGTGCCTTGCTTGAGGCCGTTGTCGATCGAGGGGTGGAGTGCAGTCATGGGTCGATCCTCCTTGGGTGTGACGCTTTCGAGTTAGAACACGACGACTGAACGGATGGATTTGCCCTCATGCATCAGCTCGAAGCCCTTGTTGATGTCTTCGAGCTTGAGCGTGTGGGTGATCATCGGATCGATCTGGATCTTTCCGTTCATGTACCAGTCGACGATCTTCGGCACGTCGGTGCGGCCGCGCGCGCCGCCGAATGCGGTGCCGCGCCAGTTGCGGCCGGTGACGAGCTGGAACGGACGTGTTGCGATCTCCTTGCCGGATTCTGCGACGCCGATGATGATCGATGTGCCCCAGCCGCGATGACAGGCTTCCAGCGCCTGGCGCATCACCGTGGTGTTGCCGGTGCAGTCGAAAGTGTAGTCGGCGCCACCGTCGGTGAGGCTCACGAGATGCGGGACGATGTCGCCGGTGATCTTCTTGGGATTGACGAACTCGGTCATGCCGAACCGGCGGCCCCATTCCTCCTTGGAGTCGTTGATGTCAACGCCGATGATCTTGTCGGCGCCGGCCATCTTGGCGCCCTGGATCACGTTGAGCCCGATGCCGCCGAGGCCGAACACGACGACGTTGGAGCCCGGCTCGACCTTGGCGGTGTTGACGAC
This sequence comes from Bradyrhizobium sp. LTSP849, assembly GCF_000938255.1. Lineage (GTDB taxonomy): Bacteria > Pseudomonadota > Alphaproteobacteria > Rhizobiales > Xanthobacteraceae > Bradyrhizobium. Next base: position 208,953 of record NZ_JYMR01000056.1, read on the forward strand.
GGCGCCGACGCCGGTGGTGACGCCGCAGCCGATGTAGCAGCTCTTGTCGAACGGCGCGTCCTCGCGGATCTTCGCCACCGCGATCTCCGGCAGTACCGTGAAGTTGGAGAAGGTCGAGCAGCCCATATAGTGGTAAACCGGCTTGCCCTTGTAGGAGAAGCGGCTGGTGCCGTCGGGCATCACGCCCTTGCCTTGCGTCGCGCGGATCGCGGTGCAGAGATTGGTCTTCCGGCTCAGGCAGCTTTTGCACTGCCGGCATTCCGGCGTGTAGAGCGGGATGACGTGATCACCCGGCTTCACCGAGGTCACGCCCGCGCCGATCTCGCGGATGATACCGGCGCCCTCATGGCCCAGGATCGACGGGAAGATTCCCTCGCTGTCGAAACCGTCGAGCGTGTAGGCGTCGGTATGGCAGATGCCCGTCGCCTTGATCTCGACCAGGACTTCGCCGGCCTTCGGTCCTTCCAGATCGACTTCAACGATCTCGAGCGGCTTCTTGGCTTCGAAAGCGACGGCGGCACGTGTCTTCATCGGTAACTCCTCAAATTCTCGCAGGGCGCCAAGACTTAAGTCTCGGTCGGCCCCCAAACGTTCACTTCTTGCCCATGCACGAGTCTTCGTTCTTGGTATAGGCGTCGTTCTTGTCCTCGTGCTTGCCGGGCCGGGCACGGCCCCAGGCTTCGTTGGAGCGGGCACGCAGATAGACGTAGAGATCGTCCATGTAGCAGGCGACGTTCGGGTTATCGCCGAAGGCCGGCATCACGTTCTCCGACGCAGTCGAGATGTTCTTGCGGCCGGAGGCGACGACGCCTAGAAAATCGGCATAGCTCATGGTCTTGAGTGAATCCTTCAGTGCCGGGGCGTAGGTCGAGCCCATTCCATCCGGGCCGTGGCACACATGGCAGTCCGAGTGATAGCGGCGGTATCCCGAATAGGTGTACCAGTCGACGGATTCGCCGTTGATCTTGTAGGTCGGGTTACCCTCCTTATCGAGCCATTCGCCAGTTTCGTTCTGCTTGACGGCAGTGGGGTCACCCGAGCCGTCCGCGATAGCAATTCCACCAGACGCAACGAAGATCATCGCAGCAATGACAGAGCAGATTTTACGCAAGAGGTGTTCCTCGAAGGCGTTCGGTGGAGACGAGCCGGCGCGTGGAGTTGATCCACGCGCCGGAGCGATACAGAGGTGAGGCTAGTTCGTCGGCAGCGAGAACACGGTCAGCGTACCGCCGAGGGCCGTGTAGTTGCTGAGCGCCGCGTAGCCACCGACTGCGCCGAGACCGGCGGTCGGATCGGTCAGGCCAGCGGCGAGACCGATGCCGGCCCAGCCACCCACGCCGGAGAGAACTGCGACATACTGCTTGCCGCCGTTTTCATAGGTGGTGACGTTGCCGATGATGCCGGAGGGAGTCTTGAACTTGTAGAGCTCCTTGCCGGTCTTGGCGTCCACTGCCTTCAGGTAGCCTTCGAGCGTGCCGTAGAACACCACGCCGCCGGCGGTTGCGAGTGCACCTGACCAGACCGAGAACTGCTCCTTGTTCGACCAGACGATCTTGCCGGTCTTGCCGTCCCAGGCGATGAAGTTACCCATGTTGGTATCGCCTTGCGGCGGATACATCGAGAGCGTTGCGCCCACATAGGGCTGGCCCGCGGTGTAGCTCACCTTGAACGGTTCGTAGTCCATGCAGACGTGGTTGGTCGGGACGTAGAACAGCTGCGTGTCCGGCGAGTAGGCTGCCGGCTGCTCGTCCTTGGTGCCGAGCGCGGCCGGGCAGATGCCCTTCACGTTGTGGTCCTCGCCGGCCTTGTCGGTCGAAGCTGCATCGAGCACCTTCGGACGGCCATAGGTCGCCGAGTTCTTGTCCATGTCGACGCCGGAGGTCCAGTTCACCTTCGGATCGTACTTCTCGGCGACCAGCAATTCGCCGGTGACGCGATCGAGCGTATAGCCGAGGCCGTTACGATCGAAATGCGTCAGCAGCTTGCGCGGGGCACCGCCAATGGTCTGATCGCTGAGAATCATCTCGTTGACGCCGTCGTAATCCCATTCGTCATGGGGCGTCATCTGGTAGACCCACTTGGCAACGCCGGTGTCCGGGTTGCGTGCCCAGATCGTCATCGACCATTTGTTGTCGCCGGGACGCTGCTTCGGATTCCAGGTCGAGGGATTGCCCGATCCGTAATAGACGAGGTTCAGCTCGGGATCGTAGGAGATCCAGCCCCATGTCGCGCCGCCGCCGATCTTCCACTGATCGCCTTGCCACGTCTTCAGGCTGGAATCCTTGCCGACCGGCTTGCCGAGCGCGGTGGTCTTGTCGTCGACCAGGATCTGGTCATCCGGTCCTTCCGAGAACCCGCGCCAGGCCAGCTTGCCGGTCTTGATGTCGTAGGCGGTCATATGAGCCTGGACACCAAACTCGCCGCCGGAGATGCCGACCAGCACCTTGTCCTTGACGACCAGCGGTGCCGAGGTGCCAGTCTCGCCCTTGCTCGGATCGCCGTTCTTCGCGGTCCACGCAACCTGACCGGTCTTGGCGTCGAGCGCGACCAGGGTCGTGTCGGCCTGATGCAGGAAGATCTTGCCGTCACCATAGGCGACGCCGCGGTTAACCGTGTCGCAGCACATCACCGGAATGACGTTCGGGTCCTGCTTGGGCTCGTATCTCCAGACGATCTTGTTCTCATTCGAAAGGTCAATAGCGTAGACCTTGTTCGGGAACGGCGTGTGGACGTACATCATGTTGCCGACGATCAGCGGTCCACCTTCGTGGCCGCGCAGCACGCCGGTCGAGAAGGTCCAGGCGACCTGAAGCTTGCCGACATTTTGTGCGTTGATCTGGTTCAGCTTGGAATAGCGGGAATTGGCGTAGTCGCCCGCCTGCATCACCCAGTCTTTCGGGTTCTGCGACATCTTGTTCAGCTCGTCATTGGCTGAAGCGCTGCCGACAGCGAGAGCCGCCGCGGAGCCAAGAAAGGTCGCCAGTAGCACCTTGCGCATAGTCATTCCTCCGTTGATCTCGTTTATTGTTTCCGAAGCATTGCTTAATCGCCGGGCTTCACGTCCAGCGTCTGCTCGTGCAGGGCGGTCACGATTGGGACCAGAAACGATGCTGGGGGTTTCCTCCTCCTGATGAGAGCCACAGGTCCGCGTGCAGGGCGGCCCGTTTTTGTTGTTCCTGTCGTAATTCCTAACGGGTTCGCGATCGGGAAACTTGCCCAAGAGAGAAGCCGCTTTGCTCGACAGCGCACGGGTGCGAAGTTTTTGATTTTGCAGGAGCGAATTCAGCTTTTTCGCACCGCGCAAGCGCGGGCCGCATCGCTGGTTCCCCTTGACGGCGTTGCAACTAAGGCGGAGGATTAACCTCCAAGGGCAGCAGAGGAGCGATGGCGCTCGTTCCAAAAGACCGCCCCAATTTGAGGTAAACGTCACGCAATCACGACTGAGGGCTCCGGCTGCACCGGTCGTGATTCGCATCGAATCTCCCGGATGAAAGCAGTGGCTGGATTAATGTCCGACTCAATTCACACGCTCTCGACGACCGGAATGACGCCGAAGAGGCAGATCCAGAGCTGGATTGACGGGCTGACGAGTCTGTGCGGCCATTTCGACGTCGATCCGCTGGAGGCGTCCTCGCTCGAAGGCCGCATCGATTACACATCCGTCTCGCGCCTGAAGCTCTGCCAGATCGAGGTGAGCCAGCATCGCATCGCGCACACGCTGGCGCGCGCCAAGGCCAATGAACACCCGTACATCAAGATCCACTTCCAGACCTACGGCGTGTCGTATTTCGAGCAGGAAGGCCGCCACATCGAGCTGAACCCCGGCGACATCATCGCCTATGACGTCTCCTGCCCGCATTCGATCATCAGTCCCGCCTTCACGCGCCACGATGTGGTGATCGTGCCGAAGTCGCTGCTCCGCGACCGCGGATTCCCGTCGCAGCGGATGCCGGCCTGCAAGCTGTCGTCGCGCACCGGAACGGGGCGGATCGCCCATGATTTCGTCCATGCCACGTTCGACGAAGCGGCAAAGCTGTCGGCGAACAGCGCGGTCGGCGTCGCCGATTCGCTGATCGATCTGTTGCTGCTGCCGCTGCGCGAAGCCGACACGATGCTCGATCGGGTCGGGCCCGAGGCGATGTATGTGCGCGCGCAGTTCTTTATCCGCGAACACCTGCGCGATCCCGATCTGTGCATCGACCAGATCTCCGCCGAGCTTGGCTGCTCGAAGCGCTATCTGCACATGCTGTTCTCCGAGCGTGGCACCACGGTGAGCGACTACATCTGGCAGGCGCGCTTGCAGAACTGCCGCCAGGAGCTCGAGGCGCACGCCGGCAAGACCATCACCGACGTCGCGTTCTCCTGGGGCTTCTCCAGCTCATCGCACTTCAGCCGCGTATTCCGGAAATATTTCGGCGTGGTGCCGTCCTCGATCCACAAGGCCCAGCAGGGCGCTGTCGCCGCGGACGAGAACTAGGCGAGGCGTCACCCGCCGAATCCGTACTCACGGAGAAGCCTGCGTCGGCCCACCAGCTTTCCGCGTGACCCGTTGCCAGACAATCTCTGTCAGGGCGACCGCAATGAGCCCAAACGCACCGCCGGTAATCACGTTGGCGACGCGCTCTTCCGCGATCCCGCTGGCGCCGCCGGCAAAGGATGCGGCGAGCGCGATGAAGAAGCAGCGCAGGCCGAAGCCGACGATATAGCGGGAGAACGAAATCAGCGTGAGGGTCGCTGCGAGAACCGCGAGCGCGTAGCCGATGCGGCTCTGCGGCAGCGCGATGCCGGCGAGGAAGCCGAGTGGCACGCCGACGAACGCGCCGATGGCTCTCTGTTTCAGCTTGCCGGTCGAGGCGGAGAGGTCACCGACGACGACGCTTGCAGCCGACCACATCACCCATTGCCCCTGCTTGAGATCCAGAACCTCGACCAGTGCGGCTGCGGCGAAGACCGCCATGGCGGTTGCGAGCGAGGGCAAGAACCATTCGGCTATGGGCGGTCCGAACGAGGTCGCGGCGTCACCGCGTCGCCGCCGGTCGTAGATCTGGATGCCGCAGACCAGCGCCAGCGCAATCGGCGAGGACACGACGATCATGCCGGCATGGCGTAAAGCTTCCGCGGCACTTACGCCTTCCCGCACCTCGCAGGCGAGATAGACCGCGGGGATGAACACCCAGTTGCCGAGGGTGCGGAAGTGTTCGCCGTAACGCGTCACCGCGACGGCCAGGAAGCCGGCAAGCGCCGTCAGCACCACGAACAGCGGCTTGATCGGGGCGGCAAGGAAGAGCGCGGCAAAGGTTACGAGGATCGCGAGGTAGTGCCAGGCGACCACCTTCGGCGCCAGCTGCAGCCGCAGCGCGGGAATGAGCAGCGACACTGCGACGAGCCCCAGGTTCAGCAGCGCGGTTTCGCGCGAGACGAAATAGGCGGCGACAAACGGGCCAACGACGATCAGCGCGCGCGCGAGCTCGCTGGCCTTGATCTCCCGGGACAGGGCATCGCGCAAGCTTGTGGCGGACGGGATGGTCGGGGAGTTCACAATGGCACCAAGCGTCGAAATGAAGCACGAAACATAGCACGAAAACGAAATCTGTATTTTCGCGCGTGGGACGATGATCTCGCCACACTCTCGCTGTCATCGCCCGGCTTTCAGTGATCTGTCCGGACTAAACACTTGACCGGGCGATCCAGTACTCTGTGACGTCCGTGATTGAATCGAGAGGCCGCGGCGTACTGGATGCCCCGCCTTCGCGGGGCATGATAGCGGAGAACGAGGCCGTACCGTTCTCACTGCCGAGCGATCACCGCTGAATGATCTGCCTCCAGACATCACCAAGGATCGCGGGCTCGCGCGGCGGCAGGTAGGTGAGCCCGGCCTCTTTGCCGAACGCGGCGATCTTGCCCTCAGCGGCGAGCTCTGTCAGGGCCCTGTTGACGGCGTCGATCAGGGTGGGGTCGCTTGCAAGCCCGACATATCCGCGATTGGCGCCGATCGGATAATAGTAGCCGGAGGCTGATATCGCGGTGTCGGGATGGGCGGTGCGATGGGCATCGAGGCGGCCGAGGTCGATCAGCGTCGCATCATAGTCGCCACGGGCAAGCGCGCCCAGCAAATCGTCACGGCCGGGCACGAGATGCGTGATGTTGTCGATCAGGCGCCCCTTGTCGAAGCTCATCAAGATGGCATCGCCCAGCGACCCACTCTCGATCGCGAGGCGAAGGCCGGCAAGATCGCCGATACCGCCGATCTTGCGGTCGCGCGCCTTCGGGCCGAGCACCACCGTCATCGGGGCGTAGACGTAAGGCCGGCTCGGCGCGAGCACGCCGAGCGCGACCCGGCGCCGTCGGTCGTCGCGCGTCGCGCCAGTGAAATCCGGCAAGCGCGCCGTCTTCATGCCGGGGATCACCAGCGAATCCGTCGTCAGCGCGTAGCCGCCGACGAGCGAGCAGCGCCCGTCGGACAGCAGCGCATTGGCCTCGAGCTGCGGGCTCGAATCCTCATCCAGCTTGCTCTCGAACCACTGGATCCTGAGCGGCCGTCCCAGCCGGTCCGCGATCGCCTGCGCCAGCACCACGTCGAAGCCGGAATCCGGCTTGCCGCGGTGATGCACCGAGAGCGGGGGCCGGTCCTCGTCGAGACAGACGCTCAACGGATCAGCCGCCCAGCCTGTCGTCGCCGGCATCGCGAGCATCGCAGCAAGACCGAGCGCTGCCAGCCGACCCCTCATGGCTTCCTCCGGCTTGAGATGAAGGCCCAGAGATTGCCGATCTCGTCGTCGCTGAGGATATCGCCCCAGGGCGGCATCTTGTTGTTCTTGCCGTTTTTCACGGTGGTGACGAAGCGCGTCCTGTCGTCGGGAAAGGCGCGCAGGTCCGGCGTGATCGTGCCGGCGTTCATCATGTTGGGGCCATGGCAGTGCGAGCATTTCGCGGCGTAGGTTGATTTGCCCTGGTCGATCTGCATTTGCACGGGATTGCCATTTGCGTCATCCGCGGCACGAACGGTCGCCGCAAGCGCGACCGTCAGCGCCGCGACGGCGGCGAGGATCGCCGCCGTCCTGGAAGATACGTCTCTCAGCACGTTTCGCCTGTCGCTATTGCTTGACCGCAAAAACCCACAACGATCCGCCGGCGGGCACGCTGGCGAGCCTCTCGTCACCCGAGAAGATCGAGTAGACGCCGCCATAGCCGCTGGCAATCGCGACATATTGCACGCCATCCTGCTGCCATGTCACCGGCTGCCCCTCGATTCCGGAGCCCGTCTGGAAACTCCAGAGCTTCTTGCCGTTGTCGGCGTCGAAGGCCTCGAACTCGCCGGTCAGCGCGCCCGTGAATACGACGCCACCGGCGGTCGACAGCACGCCGGAGAAGCGTGGAATGTCGCTTGGTGCTTCCCACTTCGCCTTGCCTGTCATGGGATCGATGGCCTTGAGATGGCCGCGTGGTCCATCGGGCCAGTCCCACAGGTCAGTCAGATCCATGCCGAGATACCACTCGCCTGCCTTATAGGTCGCCGGCTCGGTCTTGTAGTGACCGCCGAAGGCGAGCGTGTTCGCGTAAGCGAGCCCCGTCTGCGGGTTGAACGACATCGGCTCCCAGTTCTTGCCGCCAAGAAGCGACGGATAGACGACGACCTTCTTGCCCTCGCGCGCGTCCTTGCTGACATCGGTCTCGATCGGCCGTCCGCTCTTCATGTCGATACCGGTCGCCCAGTTCACCTTCACGTAGGGGTTGGCCGCAAGCAGCTTTCCGTTGGTGCGGTCGAGGACGTAGAAGAAGCCGTTGCGGTTGGCATCCATCAGCACCTTGGTCGGCTTGCCTTCGACGTTCATGTCGGCGAGCACCATCTCGGCCACGGAATCATAGTCGAACGGATTGTTCGGCGAGAACTGGTAGTGCCACTTGATCTTGCCGGTCTTGGGATCCATCGCCAGCACGGAGCAAGTGTAGAGGTTGTCGCCGGGGCGTACCGCCGAATTGAACGGTCCGGGATTGCCGATGCCCCAATAGACTGTGTTCAGCTCGGGATCGTAGGACCCCGTGATCCAGGTCGAGCCGCCGCCAAGCTTCCAGGTGTCGCCCTTCCAGGTATCGCCACCGGGCTCGTCCGGTGAAGGGATCGAATGGGTGCGCCAGAGATGCTTGCCCGTTGCCGGATCCCAGCCGTCGATGAAGCCGCGGGTGCCGAACTCGGCGCCGGAGATGCCGGTGATGATGACGCCGTCGGCGACCAGCGGGGCCACCGTCATCGAATAGCCCTCCTTGATGTCGGCCGCCTTCTGCCGCCACAGCTCCTTGCCGTCCTTGGCGTCGATCGCGATCACGTTGGCATCGAGCGTGGTGCGGAACAGCTTGCCGTCAAAAAGTGCGGCGCCGCGATTGATGATGCCGCAGCAGACGATGCGCGGCGTCTCGGCCGGATATTCGATCTTGGACTTCCAGATCTGCTTGCCGGTCTTGGCGTCGACCGCCATGGTCGCGTTGTGCGAGGTCACGTAGATCACGCCCTGGTAGACCAGCGGCTGCGATTCCTCGCTGCGATCGTCGTTGAAACTGTAGTTCCAGACCGGGACGAGGTTCTTGATGCTGTCCTTGTTGATCTGGTTCAGGGTCGAGAAGCGCTGGAGATTGTAGCCCATCCCGTAATTGAGAACGTTCGACGTGTCGGTTGCGCCCTTGACCAGTTGGTCGGTCGTTTGTGCGCTCGCAACCGAGCATGCGGATATGACGAGGCTCGCGGCCATCGCTAAGCGTTTCATCCGTTCCTCCCAATACGCGCGCCTTTTGACGCTGCGAGAGTAACATTCCGCCCGAATGCAAAACCCGTCAATACGAAAGTCGAACGCGTGCTGCCGATATGTTGGACGCCAGATGCCGGGCCTCGCTCGGTCATTCCCGAAAGATTTTGCACGTCTTGCGCGAATGCGCTGCATCAATTTCCGTGGCACGAAGATTGGCGCGGCGCGAGATTTGGGCGCGACCGGGGTCCGCTTGTCGAAGGGACGTTGCAATTCCGCTTGAACCGGGGACCGCTTGCGGACTTATGTTGTCGCGATCCCGCGCGAATCGGGGCTCTTGGTCAGGGAGGTTTTGATGATATCGCGTCGCTCTGTTGCTCTTGGGTTGACGATTGCGCTGCTGTCTGTTCCGGCTTGGTCGGCATCCGGCAGCGCCGTCAAGATGTTCGATACCGACAACGACGGCACGCTCGATCTCGCCGAGGTGAAGAAGGCGGCAGCTGCGCTGTTCGCAAAGCTCGACCCCGACCACGATGGCACGCTCGACGTGCGCGAATTGCGCGGACGGCTAACGGCGAAAGAACTTGCTGCCGCTGATCCCGATCACGATGGAACACTGACGCTCGATGAATATCTGTCCGTAGTCGAGCAGCGTTTCAAAGCGGCCGACCCTGACAATGATGGGACGCTGGATGCCAAGGAGCTGAAGTCGCGCAAAGGGCAGTCACTGCTGCGGCTGCTGCGCTGAAAGCGGCTTTTGCGCGGCGCGCTTTGACCGAGAGCGAAGGCGGTTTGTCCAAGAGCGAACTTGCCTCGCACAAAGTGCAGCATCGCTGTATCAGCGCTTCGATTCCAGACTTGCTTAGTGCCTGACGCAGCCCTAGGTTTTGCCCGGCGCGATGTCGCGCCCAATACCCTTGGGAGACCCGAATGGCTTGGAAAGCTCCGAAGATCGTGGAAGTGCCGGTCGGCATGGAAATCAACATGTACGCCTGCGCTTCGCGCAAGTAAGACCACCTGACGACCTGCCGCGGCTTCGATGGCGCATGCCGTCGAAGCCGTGGTAGTGTCCGCGATGCGAACTGGAGCCCACACAATCTGGACGGCGATTGCGTGCACGCTCGCGCTGGCACCGGCATGCGTCAGCGCCGAAGAGGGCTTTGATACCGAGCACATCTTCGGCTTCATGATCGGCAGTGATGTCGGCAATCCCGGCGAGCGGGAACTCCAGAGCCAGACGACGGGTCGGTTCGGCAAGGGCGCCGGGACCTATCGTGCCATCAGCCAGGAGGTCGAGATCGAAATCGTACCGCTGCCGAATTTTCGCATCGAGGTCGGCGGCACGACGACGATGCACGACATCACCGGCGTCCCCGACATCAATGATCGCCGCCAGCTCAATTTCCAGGGCGCCTCGCTCGATCTGCGTTATCGCCTGCTCGAACGGGAGAACGCCCCGTTCGGTTTGACGGTTGCCACTGAGACCCATGGCGATCGTATCGACGAGATCAGCGGCGCGAAGGGGCGGATGTACGGTACCGACTTCACGCTCGCCTTCGACCGCGAGCTGATCCCGAACTTCGTGATAGGTGCGCTCAACCTGATCTACCAGCCGGAATGGGCGCGCTTCGAGGTGACAGGACTGTCCGAGAAAAGCTCGACCATCGGCGCCGCCTTCGCCGGCATGGTGCGCGTGCGGCCTAATTTCCTGCTCGGCGGTGAGATGCGCTACTTCCGGCAGTATGAGGGCATCGGCCTTGGCGAGTTCGCAGGCCAGGCCCTGTTCGTCGGGCCCACCGCCTATTTTCAGATATCGGAGCGCTCGCGGCTCACCCTGAGCTGGAGCATGCAGGCCTGGGGACGTTCGGCCGGATCAGCCGCCAATCTCGACCTCGTCAATTTCGAGCGGCATCAGGCGCGGTTGGTGTTCGGTGTTAACTTCTAGCGGAGCGGTTCCCTCACGCTGGATTGAAACTTCCGGCTCCTCGGGACGTATCCATTTATGCTAATGTAGAGCGCCCTTGCGCGAGGATCCCGGCATGAACCCGATCGACCTGGTGGTGACTGTGTGTGCGGTGCTCTCGCCTGCCACCTGCGAAGAGCAGCACATTGTGTTCAACTTTGCGGGGTCGCCGACGCAATGCGCCATGGCCGCGCCGCCCTATATCGCGCAATGGGTCGGCGACCACCCGAAGTGGCAGGCGGTGCGGTGGCGCTGCGAATATCCGCACCCGAACGACAAGGCGTGATCCGCTACTTCGTGCAGTCCTTCAGGTCCTTGTCGGCGATCGAGAACACGGCGTCTGCCTTGATCTCGATGTCGCGCACAATGCACTGCCGTGCATTGGCATAGCTGACCTTGGCATCGTAGCGGCCGGGCTCGACGCCGGTGATGCGCAGCCGCTCGTCATGGTCGACCTCCTTGTCCTTGTCGTTCAAGGTCTGGTTCGGACCCCAGTCGGTCTTGCCGGCCGGTGAGAGCTGGAAGCCGGAGATCGTCTCCGCCGTCAGATTCCACAGCCGGATGCCTTTGCCCTTGGCCTGCGCGAGCGCCGCGCCCGGCATCGCAACCAACAGGATGCCGATCGCAATCAGCGTACGCCGCATGGTGACCTCCCAAGAAAATTTCCATGTCATCTCGTTGGGTTCAGTTGATCACGAGTTGTCATTTCGATTCAAGCGGCAGTGCCGCGAGCTCCGCTCTGATCCTGCCGAGTTCGGCCTCGCTGCGCTCCGCGCGCGGGATCGAGATCGGTACCTCCCGGACGATGTGCGCCGGGCGCGGCGACAGGAAGAACAGGCGATCGCCGAGGCGGATGGCGTCGTCGATGCTGTGGGTGACGAGAAGCGTCATCACCGGGCGGCTCCCGACCAGCGATGCGATCTCGTCACGCAGCCGTCCGGCCAGCGCATCGTCGAGCGAGGCAAGCGGCTCGTCGAGCACGAGCAGGTCGGGCTCGACCGCGAATGCGCGGGCGAGGGCGACGCGCCGGGCCAGCCCCAGCGACAATTCGCCGGGGAAGTGGCTGCGATGCTGCTCCAGCTCGAGGGTCCTGAACAATTCGGACAGCTTTGCGTCGCCGATGCCGGGCGCCGCAAGCCGCACGTTCTGTTCGACCGAGCGCCACGGCAGCAGCCGCGGCTCCTGGAACACCATGCCGATCCGCGCCTCCGGCGGACGCGCGATGTGTCCCTCAAAATCGCGGTCGAGCCCGAGGATGATGCGCAGCATCGTACTCTTGCCGCAGCCGGACGGGCCGATCAGCACGCCGACCTCACCGGATTGCAGCGCGAATTTGATCGGCGCCAGCACCTCGTGCGTTCCGCCCGCGGCACTCTCGAATGTCTTGCCTGTGATATCGACTTCAAGCCGCACGGGGTCGCCACCGTGTTGCGCGGGCCTCGAACGGCTGCACCAGCGCGGTCTCGATCACGAGCACGACCGCGGCGAATGTCAGCGAATAGGCGAGCAGCCGCGGCGTGTCGAACAGCTGGAAGGCGACGCCGATCTCGAAGCCGACGCCGTTCGGCCGCCCCAGCAATTCGGCGACCAGCACGATCTTCCACACCAGCGACAAGCCCGAGCGCGCGGAGGCCGCGATATAGGGCGCAAGCTGCGGCAGCACCACATGGCGGAATGCGCGCCAGCGCGGCATCGCGAACACGGTCGCCATCTCGTCGAGTGAGCGGTCGAGCGCGCGGGTGCCCTCGCGCAGGGTGACGACCGCGGTCGGCAGCTTGTTGATGGCGATCGCCGCGATTGCGGCGGCCTCGGTAAGCCCGGCCCAGATATAGGCCAGCACGATCACCACCAGTGCCGGCAGGTTCAGGAGCAGGATCAGCCAGGGATCGCCGAGCCGGTCGGCAAGCTTCACCCGCCCCATCAGATAGCCGATGGCGCTGCCGAGCGACATCGCCAGCACGAAGGACAGCGCGACGCGGGCTAGCGTGGCACCGAGATGCAGGAACAGCGCGCCGCTCGAGGCTTCCGCGATGATGACGTTGAGCACCGCAGGCGGGGAGGGCAGTTTTGCGCCGCCGACGAACAGCGCGGCTGTCCACCAGATCGCAAGCAGCAGGGCCATCGACAGAAGGCGCAGCACCTCAGTCTCCGGGCACGGCGTGATAAAAGGTGCCGGGATCGAGCTCGGCCGCCGGTCCGACCAGATCGCGGCCGCCGATCTCGGCCAACACGCGGTAGAGCACGCGCGCATCCGCCTCCTCGTCGGCGATGCTCCGGCGTGGAATGCCGTCGCGATAGCGGTCGCGGTAGACCTTGAGCATGGCTGGATCGGTGGCGCCGGTGAGCGGCGCGATCTTGTCCCAGGCCGCGTCTGAGGTCACCAGCAACTGCTTGGCCTTGCGGGTCATCGCGATGAAGCGCGCCACCGCATCACGATGGCTCGCCGCCCAGTCCTCGTCGAAGACATAGCCGACGGCCGAGACTGCTCCCTTCGCGCCGAGTTTCGGCAAGATGTCCTCGATGCCGGCGAGGCGGCGAAAGCCCTTGGCTTCGAGCTGGGCGCAGAAATTCCAGAAATTGAGGCTCGCATCCATCTCGCCGTCGAGTGTCTTCGCGGCAATCAGAGGCGGCGCGCCATAGGCGATGGTTGCCTCGGACTTCAGGTCGATGCCGTCCTGCTTCATCCGCGCCTGCAGCAGCAGCCAGCTCTTGTCGATCGGGCCGCCGCCGACACCGAGCTTGCGCCCCTTGAGGTCGGCGAGCGTCTTGATCGGCGAGGACGCCGGCACCATCACCGCGCCGAGCGCGCTGGAATAGGGATAGAAGGCAAGCTTGGTGCCGAGCGCGCGCTCACGCGACACCCACAGCCAATCCGACAGCATGATGTCGGCATTGCCGGCGCGGAGCGCGATCTTGCCGGCCTCGGGGCTTGCGAGCTCGGTCACCTCGAGCGACAGGTCGGCTTCCTTGTCGAGACCGCTTGCGCGGATCGTTGCCAGTTCCCAGGAGAATGTTCCGGTCTTCTGGACCGCAAGGCGGATGGCATCCGCGGCGTGGCCCGTCGCGACTTGCGTCAGCGCCAGTGTCATCGCGAGCGCCAATGTTCGACCGAGAGCTTTCATCACCTTGTGAGCCGTTTCCTCGAAGGGAGTGCTTTTCAGGACAATACGCATAGCATAGCTTCCATCGCAACCAGCGGGAGGACACTCATGAGTTTGGCGGGACGGGTACGACCGATTGTCGCCGCATTGGCCGTGCTGGCCGCGGGTGTGTACGTAGCGCGGGCCGAGGAGGCCAATGATTATCCGACCTCCGCGCGGGCCGAATATGTCTATGGCTGCATGAAGGCCAATGGCGAAACGCGTCAGGCGATCGAGCAGTGCTCGTGTTCGATCGACGTGGTGGCTTCGATCGTCACCTACGAGCGCTACGTCACCGCAGAGACCGCGCTCAGCATGTCCCAGGTCCAGGGCAATCTGGGCGTCCAGTTTCGCACGTCAGAGCAGGCGAACTCGGCGGTGAATGATTTACGGCGTGCGCAGGCGGAAGCCGAAGTGAGGTGTTTCTGACGCTTGCGCCGCTGCATTCCCTTCTCCCGAAGGAGAGAGGGTAAGCGGAGCCTCACGTCCCCGGCTTGTCGACATCCCATTCATTGCGGAACACATGCCCATCCGTGTCCTTCGCCTCCGCGCGAAAACGCTTGGCGCCGTTGGAGACGTAGGTGAAGCGCAGATTGGGATCTTCCGAGATCGAGATGCCGCCCTCCATCGACAGTACGGGGCTGTCGTCCTGCGTCAACTTCAACTGGTTCACGAAGAAGGCCGGAATATAGAGCTGCGTGACCTGATCCATCTGGAGGCCGGAATTGTTGGGATGGCCGATCATGATCTGCGCCTCGCGGATGCGGCTGGCCGGCGCCTCCTCGCGCGCGAATTGGCGGTAGCGCATCTGGCCGAGACGATTCTGGGCTTCCTCCGCGTTCTTCCCCGCCGGCGCCGAGCAGCCGCCGGAGGCCTTCACATAGGTCTTGGAGACGTAGAGCGTACCGTCGTTGAGCTCGGCCACCGCATGCACGTCGGTGTAGTTGTTGACGCGCACGCGCGTGGAGATTTCGCTGACATTGGCATCCGGCCCGAGCTCGAACTTCGCCGCCATCGGCGCCGGGTTGCGGTCGATCACCAGCGTGATCGACCGGATGCGGCGGGCATCGCCCGGCGACAGCTTGCTGCGCAGGGTCACCGGCACGATCGCCGCATCCTCGGCGCGATAAGGCATCTCGATGCCGATCACGTCGGCGCCGTCGTTCATCGGGCGGTTGCTGAAAATGTCCTGCACCAGGCCGGGCCAGGGATCATAGGCCTCCTCGGCGCGCGCAGGCATTGCGAGGACGATGCCGGCGAGCGCAGTGATCAAGGTTAGGCGAAGCTTAAGTCCCAGCATGGTCATGGTCCCGCGCGGACGAAGCAGTTGTGGAGGTAACCGTAGCGCGTCCGCTACTCCCATTCAATTTCCGAAAATGCTGCGGTTGCGTTGCGGGCGTTGTAGTCGTCGAAGAGGTCCCAATGGGAACGCTCGGACGAGGCCGCCTTGTCCGCCGCGGCCCGGATCGATTCGCCCTTCTTGTTGAGCGCACGCACGTCGGACAGCAGCGTCGACAGATAACGCCGTTCATCGGAAAGTGCGGCCGGCCAGTCGCTCACGGCGCCGTGACCGGGAACGACGCGGGTCGCTGGAATCGTCTCAAGTTCCCCAAGCAGGGCGAGCCAGCCGCGAATGCTGCCGTCCATCACCGGAATGTGGCGGAGAAAGACGAGATCGCCAGCGAACAGCGTCTTCGTCGACTCATCGAACACGGTCAGGTCATTGTCGCTGTGCGCGGCCGGCCATGCCCGCAAGGACAAGCGGCGCGATCCGAGATCGAGCATCAGCGTGTCCTGCACGAGCAGGGTGGGCGGCACGATCTTCACCGGCGAGATCAATTCGTCTCCCATGATGCGTCTAAAATTGTCGAGATAATACGGCCCGCGCGTCGCCAGCGCCTGCGGCAGCTTGCTGTGGCCGACAAAGCTGGTTCCTTCCGCCACAAAAGCGGCATTGCCGAAGACATGGTCGGGATGGCCGTGGGTGTTGATGACGTAGCGGATCGGCTTGCTGGTGTGGGCCCGCACGGCCGCGAGCAGCGCCTCGCCCTCGCGGACGCTGCCGCCGGTATCGATCACGGCCACCGCATCCTCGCCGACGATGAAGCCGACATTGGCAATGTCGCCCTCATTCTCGCGGGTCATCAGGGCGATGGTCCCGGAGTGTACGAAGATTCCCGGCGCGACTTCGCTCACAGGCAATTCGGCTGTCCCCGCGCGTGCTAGCGTCGCGAAGCCCAGCAGGGTCAAGGCTGCGATCGTTGAAGCGAGATGAGACACTTTTCCGCCTCAGTTCAGGGGTTTGCGGCATTGCACTGCAGCACAACAAGCCAACACAAAGTTTGGCAAAACATGGTGCGTCCTGCGTTGCATGGATAGCATCCAGACAAAAGATGGAGGAAGCGCGATGACGGAGGCCGGGCGACATCGTCGCTGGTTGATTTTGCTGTGTGCCATGGTCGCATCCTGCGCAGTCGGCGATGTCGCCATGGCGCAGACGAGCGAGACTGGCGACCTCTCATTCGAGCTGGTCGATCCAAAGGTGCTGCGTGTCTGTGCCGATCCGCGCAACCTGCCGTTCTCCAACGAGAAGGGCGAGGGGCTTGAGAACAAGCTCGCGGAGCTGCTCGCGGACAAGCTCCAGAAGAAGCTCGACTATGTTTTCTTTCCGCAGGCGACCGGCTTCGTGCGGATGACGCTGGGTGCGCATCGCTGCGACGTCATCATGGGCTTTCCGCAAGGCGACGACCTCGTGCAGGGCACCAACCCTTATTACCGCACGTCCTACGCGCTGGTCGCGAAAGCGGGCAGCGGGCTCGAGGACGTCGATACGCTCGAAGACGCGCGGCTCAAGGGCAAGCATGTCGGCATCGTCGCAGGCACGCCGCCGGCCACCAATATGGCGATCGCCGGCCTGATGGGCGACGCCAAGCCGTATCCGCTGATGATCGACACCCGCTATGACAATTCGGCGCAGGCCATGATCGACGATCTCACCAACGGCAAGATCGACGCCGGCGTGCTGTGGGGCCCGATGGCGGGCTTCTACGCCAAGAAGGCCGGTTCGCTTCATGTCACGCCGCTGGTGAAGGAGACCACTGGGCCAAAGCTGGTCTATCGCATCGGCATGGGCGTGCGTCCGGCCGACCAGAACTGGAAGCGGCAGCTCAACAAGCTGATCCAGGAGAACCAGGGCGAGATCAACAAGATCTTGACCGACTTCGGTGTGCCGCTGCTGGACGAGAGCGACCGGCCGCTCGTCGCGGAGACGGCCAAGAAGGCGCCATGAGACGGCGTCTTGCCGCTGCGATCGTCGCCGCCATGCTGGCGGCGCCGGCATTCGCGCAGCAGCAGGAGCCGTTCGAGCCCGAGGGTTATCGCACCGACAATTACCGCGGGCCGGTGCCGGCGACGCTGGAAGGCGCACGCGTGCTCACGACCGCGGAGGCCGAGGCGATCTGGCGGGCAAAGAGCGGCGCGTTCATCGATGTATTGCCGCGACCGCCGAAGCCGAAGAACCTTCCCGAAGGCACGGTGTGGCGCGATGCGCCGCGGAAAAACATTCCGGGCAGCATCTGGCTGCCGGATACCGGCTACGGCACGCTGCCGCCCGCCATGGATGACTATTTCCGGCGCGGCCTCGCGCGTGCATCGCGCGGCGACAAGGCCGCGCTGCTGGTGATCTATTGCCTGGCCGATTGCTGGATGTCGTGGAACGCCGCCAAGCGCGCGTTGGCTGACGGTTACGCCAACATCGCCTGGTATCCCGATGGGACCGATGGCTGGGAACGCGCGAAACTCCCGACCGACGAGGCGCAGCCGGAGCCGCGCCCTGATCAGTAGGAGCTACTGCTTCTGCAACTTCGTCAGCGTGCCTGTGCCATCCGCCTCGGTCGCGGTGTAGCTTACCCGGTCACCGGCATGGACGGCGTCCAGCATCGCGGCGTCCTTGGCCTTGTACTCCTGGAGCGCGCCAGCGCCGCCGGCGCTGCCGCCGACCGTGCCCTTCTGCGTCTGCTGGATCGAGATCGTGTTGTTGAGCCGATCGATCCTGGTGACCATTCCGGTCATATCGTCAGCGGCAAAAGCGCTGGATGCGAGCATACTGATGGCTGCAGCGCCCGCGAAGATGAATTGTCTGGTTCCCATCGAGGCCTCCCGGCGTTCGAGATCCACATCGACAAGACATCCTAGATCGATTTGGTTCCGGCAGATAGCGCGGCGATGGTTAACGATCGCGTTGAGATCGCGGGAACTTTTGCGGAGCTGTCAGTGAGGCTGACGCTATTCCATTTCCTGCTGGATTACGCGTCCCAGCGCAAACAGGCGCTGGTCGATCGCGGTCGGAACCTCGCAGACGAATCGCACCACCTTGCGGCGGTCTTCGAAGATGCGGGTCTCCCAGATCAGCTGGTTGCTCAGTGCCTCGACCTTGGTGTCGTCGCGCGGCGTCGCCCCCTGGAGCGTCTGGAGCTGAATCGTCTCGTCGCGGATCTTGTCGGCGGCCTCGCGCTGCTTGCGGCTGACCCGTTCGAGCCCGCCCATGACCTGGGAGCGCTGGGCGTTGAGCGTGTCGAACAGGCCGGCGAACAGCAGCTTTGCATTCGCGGTCTTGTCGGCGGCGGAGCCCACCAGAAATTCCTTCACCGACTTTTCAGCGTCGTCCAGCGGCGTCTTGCGTGCCGCGAGCTTCGAGACCAGCGCGCTGACTTTTGCGTCGTCCTTCCACTTGGTCTCGGCGTCGTCGAGCGCCGGGCCGGCCCAGACGGCGGCGAGCGAGATGTCCGGGACCTTGGCCTGCGTGCACGGCCAGTCGGGGTAGCGCGGATCGGCCGCGCGCGTGGCTGTGCCCGTCAATGCGAGCGCCAGAGCGGCCATCGTCACGATCCGAACCATCATCCTTCGCCTCCCGCAGGCCCGCGCCGGGCCAGCCCGCGCGAGGGATCATAGGCGAAAATCGCCCCGGTCATGAAGACGGTTGTGCAGCTCGCGACCACCGCGAGCGAGATCCAGTTGACCTGTCCGTACAGCGCGAAACGGATCAGCTCCACCGCATGGGTGAACGGATTGGCCTGGCAAACATAATAGAGATAAGGGCTGCCCTCCTGCACCCGCCACAGCGGGTAGAGCGCCGAGGAAGCAAAGAACATCGGGAAGATCACGAAGTTCATCACGCCGGCGAAGCTTTCAAGCTGCTTGATGCCCGAGGAGATCAGCATGCCGAGCGAGCCCAGCATCAAGCCGGACAGGATCAGCGCCGGCAGCACGGTAAGATAGCCGATCGGGGGAGGCGTGATGTCCCAGAACCAGGCGATCAGAAGGAACGCATAAACCTGGAGCAGCGACACTGCGGTTCCCGCGAGCAGCTTGCAGAACAGCAGGAACCCGCGCGGCAACGGGCTCACCAGCAGCGTGCGCATGTTGCCCATCTCGCGGTCGTAGACCATCGAGAGCGAGGACTGCATGCCGTTGAAGAGCTGGATCATCGCCATCAGTCCGGGCGCGATGAAGACCTCGTAGAGAATGTAGGTCTCGTAGGGCGGGATGATGGAGATGCCGAGCACCTGGCGGAAGCCGGCGGCGAAGATGAACAGCCACACCAGCGGCCGCACCAGCGCCGAGACGAAGCGCTCGCGCTGATGCAGGAAGCGCAGGCCCTCACGCCAGACGATGCCGGTGAGGCAGGTCATGTACTCCGAGAACGAGAACCCGCGAGGCGCATCGTGGGCGGTGATGCTGCTCATGCGCCGCTTCCCGGCATGGTTTGCGCGCCGGTCAGACGCATGAAGGCGGTGTTGACGTCCTGCGCGCCGGCCTCCGCAACCACGCGGCCGACAGGGCCCTTGGCCAGCACCTTGCCCTGATGCAGCACCACGAGGTCGTCGCTTGCGTTGATCTCGTCGAACAGATGCGTGGCCCAGAGCACGCCGATGCCCTGTTCCGTCACCAACTGGCGCACATGGCTGATGATGTCGGCGCGCGCCTTGACGTCGAGGCCGACGGTCGGCTCGTCCAGCAGCAGCAACCGCGGCCGGTGCAGCAGCGCGCGCGCAATCTCCAGCCGCCGCATCTGCCCGCCGGAGAGATCGCGCACCTTGCTGCCGGTGCGGTCGGAAAGCCCGATGCGGCCGAGCAGTTCGGCGCTGCGCGTGGCGGCCTCGCGGCGGCTGATGCCATGAAGCGCGGCGTGATAGAGCAGATTCTGCGTCAGCGACAAATCGAGATCGAGCGTGCGCGGCTGGAACACGACGCCGAGTAGCCGCAGCGCCTCGCCGGGGTTCTTGCTGATGTCATGGCCGAAGATGCCGACGCGGCCGGTCTGGATGCCGAACAGGCGCGTGATGAGTGAGAACAGCGTGCTCTTGCCCGCGCCGTTGAGGCCGAGCAGCGCGGTAAAGCTCGCAGGCTGCACGTTGAAGGAGACATCGATCAGCGCCCGCCGCGGTCCATAGGCATGGCTGATGCCATCAATCGACAACGCCGGCACAGCCGCCGTATCTGCCTTTGGCGCGGCCTCGCGTGTTTCGGTGATGGGAGCAGGGCTGGTCATGGCGCGATCGTGATGCCCCAGGGTAGCTCGCCCACTTGAATCGTCTTGATCACCTTTTGCGCCGCGACGTCAATCACCGAGACGTCGTTGGACACGCCATTGGTCACCAGCAGGTACTTTTCGTCCGGCGTGAACGCCATGTGCCAGACCCGCTGTCCGACCAGCAGATATTTCGTCACCTTGCGCGTGGCGGTGTCGACCACGGCGACGCGGTTGGCGGGGCCGAGCGCGACGAAGGCGGTCTTGTCGTCTTTGGTCATGCCGATGCCGACCGGCTGGATCGCCTCGCGGCGCAGGCCCGGGATATCGAAATTGATCTTGCCGATCACCTCGTGCTTGCCGGGATCGATGATCGACACCGTGCCGCCGATCTCGGACGACACCCATAATTCGGAAGCGTCGTGCTTGAATTCAGCAAAGCGCGGCCGCGCGTCAACCAGCACGTTGGCGACGATCTGGCGCGAGGTCGTATCGATGAAATGCGCCATGTTGGTCGTTTCCGACGTGTTGATCAGAATCCTGCCGTCGGGGCTGATGGTCATGCCCTCGGGCTCGACGCCGACCTGGATGTCGCCGAGACGGGCGCGCTTTTCGAGGTCGATCACGGTCACCGTGTTGTCGTTCTCGTTGGCGACATAAAGGGTCTTACCGGCGGCATCCTGGGTGAACAGCTCGGGGTCGGGTCCGGAGGGCAGGGTGTCGACGATACCTTGCGTCTTGGCGTCGATCACCTGGATGGTGTCGTCGTCACCGACCGCGACCATCACGAACTTGCCGTCACGTGTGAACTCGATGCCGCGCGGGCGCTGGCCGACCTTGATGGTCTTGGTCACCGTCCAGCTCTCGGTGTCGATCACCGACACCGTGTTGCTTTTCTCGTTCGAGACATAGGCAACGAACGCATGCGCCGGCGCCGCGGCGAGCGCCAGTCCGGACAGCAACCCCACACGCCAACAGCGCAACATCCGCGTTCTCACTTCAGCTTGCATTTGCTCTCCGGGCGATCATAGCCGAGCGTATCGAGCTCCGAGACTTGGTGCAGAAATCCCTCCTGTGGCGACACCGACACCACCATGCGGCCGTCGACCAGCAGGATCGGCTGGCGCAGCTGGAGGTTCCAGTCGCGCAAGGTCAGCTTCGTGCCCTTGAAGGCGGCCACGGAAAAGTCCGGCCCCTTGATGAAATCGGTGACCTTCTTGACGTCGCCTGAATTGGTGCGCGAGGTGGCTTCGCCGATCATGCGCACTGCCGTCCAGGTCTGCATGTCGAGCGCGGTCATGCGGCGCGAGTTCAGCTTCATGAAGCGGTTTTGCATCTGGGTTGCACCCCACTGGTCCTGCGCCGCGTCCCAGCTGCGCGGCACCAGGCCGGCCGAGCCGGCGACGGGCCGCGGATCCCAGGTGCGATAGGGCAGATAGGCGCCGAACACTTCGCTCTCGTCGGCGGCGACGAGCACGTCATAGGCGGGCGCCTGCTGCGTGAACACCGGCATCTGGCGTTGGATCAGCGTCACGCCCGAGTCGGTCCTGCGCGCGCCGCCGGTGTCCTCGAAGCTGCGCTCCTGCACGATCTTGGCGCCGAAGCGCGTCGCGGTGCGCCGGAGCGCATCGGCGAACAGCTTGTCCTCGTCGTGCGAGCCGACCACGAGCAGCCACCGCTTCCACTGCTTCCACACCAGATACTGGCCGAGCGCATCCGCCAGCATCGACCGCGTCGGCGCGGTGTGGATGACATTGGCGCGGCAATCGGCCTCGCGCAGCCGCTCGTCGATCGCGCCGGTATTGAACAGCAGCGTACCGCGATCGCGCAAGGCGTCGGCAACTTTCAGGAGCGCGTCGGCCGGCAGGTCGGCGATGATAAAGCCGTTGCGCGCGGCGAGGTCGGTCGCGGCTTGCACCACGTCCTCGCCCTCCTTGATGCGGCGCTCTTCCAGCGCAAAGCGCTGGTTGAGGAATTTTCCGGTGGTGTTGTTGTCCTCGATCGCAAGGCGCGCGCCGGCGACGCCGTCATTCTCCGCGGGCTGCTCGACCAGCGACAGTGTCGATCTGGTGCCGGCGATGCCGAGATAGCCGACGCCGATCGTGACCGGGTCGGCCGCGAGCGCTTGCGTCGCGGCAAGACTCAAACCGACCAGACACAGGCCGATCAGGCCGGGCAACCATCGGATCATGCTTCCTCCGTACGTCTCCCCGGCTTGACCGCCGGTGGAGAATTGTCTCTGCTAAAGCATGACCGATTTGGCAGGGCATGCAACCCCGCATTTCGTCCTCACGTGGGCACGCCGGGAATCACGATCATGCGAGCGCTGATATGTTTCGCCGCTTTGCTGTTGACGGCATCAGTTGCGCTCGCCGATTCACCAAAGCTTGTGGTGTTTGATTTCGAGCTGATCGACACCAGCCTGCCCGGCGAGTTCTATGGCTCGAAGCCGGAGGAGGCGCGGCTCGAGCTCATCGGCGAGCAGTTGCGTAAGGCGCTGGCGGATTCAGGCAGGTTCCAGATGCTCGACGTCGCGCCCGTGAGGGATGCCGCCCGTCACAGCAATTTGCAGGTCTGCGGCGGCTGTGACCTCAAGCTCGCGGGCCAGTTGGGCGCCGACCTCGAGATCACCGGCATGGTGCAGAAGGTCTCAAACCTGATCATCAACTTGAACATTTACTTACGCGACGTGAAGACCGGCAACATGATCACGGCCGCGAGTGCCGACATGCGCGGCAATACGGATGAATCCTGGTCGCGCACGATGAGCTACCTGATCCGCAATCGGTTGCTGGCGCCGAACTACGGGAAGCCGGAGTAGGTTTTTCCCTCTTCCCCTGTGGGAGAGGGTGGCTCGCCGCGCAGCGGCGAGACGGGTGAGCGGTCTCTCTCCGCGAGTCTAACTCTCATCTGAAGTCGCGGTGAGATACCCCTCATCCGGCGCTTCGCGCCACCTTCTCCCACAAGGGGAGAAGGAAGAAAGGAACTCACCCCTTCAATCTCTCCGCATGCCAATGCAAATGATCGCCCATGAACGTCGAGATGAAGTAGTAGCTGTGGTCATACCCCGCCTGGCGCCGTAGCGTCAGCGGGATGTTGGCCTTGGTGCAGGCCGCTTGCAGCAGCTCCGGCTTCAGCTGCTCCTTCAGAAAGTTGTCGGCCTCACCGACATCGACGAGGAAGCCCGAAAATTTCGCGCCGTCCTCGATCAGCGCCACCGTGTCATGGCTGCGCCAGGCGTCCTTGTTCGGCCCGAGATAGCCGGTCAGCGCCTTGATGCCCCAGGGCACCTGCGACGGCGCCACGATCGGGGCAAACGCGCTGGCCGCACGATAGCGATGCGGGTTGCGCAGCGCGACCGTCAGCGCGCCGTGGCCGCCCATCGAATGGCCCATCACCGATTGCCGCTTGGCATCGACCGGAAAATTCTCGGCGACCAGTTTTGGCAGCTCGTCGGTGACATAGCTCCACATGCGATAGTTGCGCGAAAACGGTTCTTGCGTGGCATCGACGTAGAAGCCGGCCCCCAGGCCGAAATCATAGGAATTGTTGGCATCGCCGGGCACGTCGGGCCCGCGCGGGCTGGTGTCGGGCGCAACGAAGATCAGGCCGAGCTCGGCGCAGGCGCGGCGGAATTCGCCCTTCTCGGTGACGTTGGCATGCGTGCAGGTGAGCCCCGAGAGATACCAGACCACGGGAAGCTTCGCCCCGGCCGGATGAGGCGGAACATAGACCGAGAACACCATGTCGGTTCCGGTCGAAGCGCTCGCATGGCGGTACACGCCCTGCACGCCGCCATAGGATGTATTGGTCGAGACAGTCTGGATCGTCATGCCTGTGTGCTCCGCGGCATCTCACCACATCTACGTTGCAACGCTTGTGTGACCGAATTTGTGCGGCGCGCCAAGCCTTACGTAAGACAAGTCTGGCGCCAGTCAGGCCACGCCGCTGTCGATCGCCAGCCGCACCAGCTCGACCGAGGTCTTGACGCCCAGCTTCTGGCGCATGATCGAGGAAGTGTTGGCGACCGTCTTGTAGGACGATTGCACCAGCCAGGCGATCTCGGACAGGCTTTTTCCGGCGCTGAGCAGCCGCAGGATCTCCATCTCGCGCGCGTTCAGCTTCGATAGCGGGTTTTGCGCCAGCGTAGGCCCGGCGAAAGCGATGCTGCGCGCGATCGCGCTTGGCAGATAGGTGCCGCCCGCACCGACGGTGCGGATCGCCTCGACGAGATCATCGGGGTCGCCGGTCTTGGAGACGTAGCCTTTGGCGCCGCACTCGATCGCGCGCGCGGCGAAGGCGGGATCGTCGTTCATGCTGAACATGATGATGCGCGCATCTGCCGCGCGCTCCAGGATGCGGCGCGCGAGCTCGAAGCCGGAGACGGTCGGCAGGTTGATGTCGATGATGCAGAGGTCGGGGCGCTCGACGATGAAGACGCACTCGCCGCTTTCGGCGTCGGCGGCCTCCAGAATGTCGATCTCGCCGTCATCAGCCAGCACGGCACGGCAGCCGGAGGCGACGATGGGATGATCGTCGACGATCAGAATGCGCATAGGCGTTCCTCGCGACAGCACGTTCCCCGTGATAGAACTTGCCTGTTTCGCTGCATGATGCCGAACAAGGGAGCCGCGCGCGTCTCATGTCGGGTCATGCAACCCGGCCGGGATTGCTGTACGCTTCCGATTAGATATCGGGTGCTTCGGGTCTGTCAACGTCATCGGACGGGCACGAGCGATCCTTCGGGGGCACGAGCGTAACCAATGTGGCAAAATCTATCCTTGCGCGCGCGCATCAACCTGCTGCTGGCGTTGCTGCTGGCGCTGGGGCTTGCGGTCAATATCGCCCGCCAGGCCGCGGAGGCGGGGCCGCGCGTGCAGGCAGAGGACCAGAGCGTGATCCGGCTGGCGCGCGAGTTTATCGAGATGATCGTTGCCGATCTCAACGAGGCGCCCGATCCCGATGCCAGGCTGAACCAGATCGCGCGCGATCTGAACCGTCTGCGCCATGTCAGCATCGCGCTCAAGGATTCAAGCGGGAACCCGCTGACCCCGCCGCGGCCCGATGCTGATGACGACACGCCCGGACCGCCGGCCTGGTTTGTCAGCCTGGTTCATCCCGAGCAGACCGCGGTCAGCGTGCCGGTCTCGGTCCACGGCAAGCCCGGCTCGCTGGTGATCACCTCGCATCCAAATGACGAGATCGCCGAGATCTGGGACGCGATCGTCACGCAGCTCGAGGTCGGCTCGGCCATCGCGCTCGCGCTGTTCCTGGTGATGATGAATGTGGTCGGCCGCGCGCTCGCGCCGCTCCAATCCTTGGCGCAAACGATGGGCGAGCTGGAAGACGGCCGCTACGATTCGCGCGCGACGCCGGGCGGCGCGCCCGAGCTCGCCGCGATCTGCACCAAGCTCAATCATCTCGCCGCGACATTGGGAGAGGCGGTCGAGGACAAGCGGCGTCTTGCCGAGCGCGCGGTGTCGCTCCAGGACGTCGAGCGCAAGGAGATTGCGCGCGAGCTGCACGACGAGTTCGGACCATATCTATTCTCGCTGCGCGCGCATGCGAGCGCGCTCGCAAAGCTGGCGGAAGGGCGCGCCCTGAGCGCGGACGCCGTGCGAAAACACGGCAGCGCCTTGCTGGAGCAGATCAACGCGCTCCAGCAATTCACCCGTCGCGTGCTGGAGCGGCTCCGGCCTGTGGGCCTCGCCGAGCTTGGCCTGGGCCAGGCGCTCGAATCACTGTCGCGATTGTGGCGGGAATCGCGTCCCGACGTCGCGATAAAGACCACGATCTCGCCCGCGCTCGGGCCGGTCGGTGAAACCGCCGATCTCACCATCTACCGCGTCGTGCAGGAGGCGCTCACCAACGCGTTCCGCCACGCCGGCGCAACTTCGATCGATGTCGTGATCGAGCCTGCGGAGCCGTCGGGCAGCGACGGTCGCGGCTGCGCCAGGGTGCGGGTCAGCGACAACGGCCATGGCATGGAGCCGGGCCAGAAGCTCGGCTTCGGCCTCGTCGGCATGCGCGAGCGCATTCTGGCGCTGGGCGGCACGCTCAATGTCGCATCAGGCGAGGGTGGCGTGACCGTGGAAGCGCTGGTTCCGACGGTCGCGGCCTGATCGCGCAGAAGGCATTCGGGAAAAATTCCCGATTTCGTCGGGAAAACGGGCGCGGATGCTGCCCGACCTTTTGTAGCTGGCGCGCTCACCGCCGCCGACTACACTCCTCTCCAACCAAACGGCGAAAACAAAACAGCCGGAGGTTACGGATGGGGCGACAGGAATGGGCAAGCCGAGAACTAAGCCGAGAAACAAGCGAAATCTACTGATTGCCTCGGTATCGACGGGGCTGCTGTCGGGACTCTTTCTCGGAACTGACGCGCGCGCCGCGCAGGACGAGGAGACCAACGTTCAAAACCTCCCGGCGATCGAGGTGGTGGCCCCGCAGCCGACCACGCGGCGCGCGCCAACGCGGGCGGCGCCGGCCAGAACGACAAGTTCCGCGAAGCCCACGGCCAGGCTCTACGTCTACCCGACCTCGCCCGGCGCCTCCGGCAGCATCGATGTCGACAAGATTCCGGCGAGCGTCAATGCGGTCGATCCGAACCAGATCAAGCGTACCGGTTCGTTGAACATCGGCGACGCGCTTCAGCAATATGTCCCCGGCGTCAATCTCACCGAAGTCACCGGCAATCCGTTCCAGCCGAACATCGAGTTTCGCGGCTACGTCGCTTCGCCTTTGGTCGGCACGCCGCAGGGGCTTGCCGTCTACCAGAACGGTGTGCGCATCAACGAAGCCTTTTCCGACGCCGTCAATTGGGACGCGATCCCGACCGCGGCAATCCGTTCCGCCACGATCGTGACCAACAATCCCGCCTTCGGCCTCAACGCGCTCGGCGGCGCCGTCAATCTCCTGATGAAGGACGGCTTCACCTATCAGGGTGCCGAGATCGACGTCATGGGCGGCTCGTTTGGCCGCATCCAGGGTTCGGCGCAATGGGGCAAGAAGGTCGACAACAACTGGGCAGTCTATGGCGCGCTTGAGGGCGCGCATGACAACGGCTTCCGCAATTTTTCCTCCTCGGACATCCGCCGCTTCTACGGCGACGTCGGCTATCGCTTCGAGGGTAATGAATTCCATATCAACATGGGCGTTGCCGACAATCATCTGGCCGGACCGAGCACTGTTCCGGTCGAGCTGCTCCAGCAATATTGGGGCGCCTCCTACACCACGCCGCAGACCAATGCCAACCAGATTGGCTATATCAATCTGACCGGCAAGGTCGAGGCCACGCCGACCTGGACGTTCGAAGGCACGGCGCATGTGCGTGGTTTCAGCCAGAAGACCCAGGATGGCAATCCGACCGACGCCCAGCCTTGCGCCGATCCGACACTGTTGTGCTTCGGGGACGACAGCACGCCGGCTTTCGGCCTGAACGGCGCCCAGCTTGCCAACCCCTTCGCTCCAGGCGCGGTGCTCGGCGAGATCGATCGCACCACGACGCGCTCGACCACGTTCGGCATCTCCGGCCAGGCGACCAACAGCGACCAGTTGTTCGGGCATGAGAACCGACTCGTGCTCGGCGCAACCTACGATGCCAGCGTCACCCATTTCGACGCGAGCTCCGAGCTCGGGACTTTGGGCGAAAATTACGTCGTGACGGGCAATGGGATTTTCCTCGGCCAATCGGGCGATCCCACCTCGATTGGCCCGGTATCGCTTCGAACCGTCAACCAATATCGCGGGCTCTACGCGCTCGATACTTTCAATGTGACGGAAGCCTTCGCCATCACGGGTGGTGGCCGGTACAATACGGCCCGCGTCACCCTGGAGGATCAGCTCGGCACCGCGCTGAATGGCGATCACACCTTCGATCGCTTTAATCCGGTGATCGGCGGCACCTACAAGATCACGCCCGAACTGACCGCCTATGCCGGTTATTCGGAAGCCAACCGGGTTCCGACGCCGCTCGAGCTCGGTTGCGCCGATCCGAACAACCCCTGCCTGATCGCTGCCTTCCTCGTCTCCGACCCGTCGTTGAAGCAGGTCGTATCGAAGACCGTCGAGGCCGGTTTGCGCGGCACCAAGGACTTGAACATCGGCCAGCTCGGCTGGAAGATTGGTGGCTTCCGTGCCACCAATTATGACGACATCCTGGCGATCCCGATTCCGGGTCTCCAGGGCTTTGGCTATTTCCAGAACGTCGGCTCGACGCGCCGGCAGGGCATTGAAGCCGAGGTGAGTCTCAAGTCGAATGTGGTGCAATTCCACGCCAGCTACGCCTTTGTGGATGCCCGCTTCCTCGATGCGCTTCAGGTCGGCTCGAATAGCCCGTTCGCCGACGGCGACGGCAACATCCAGATCTCACCGGGCAACCAGATTCCGAACGTCCCGCGCCACCGCATCAAGGCCGGCATCGAATATGCCGTCACCGACGCCTGGAAGGTCGGCGGCGATGCGCTCTGGGTCTCGAGCCAGTATTATGTCGGCGACGAGTCCAATCAGGCGCCCAAGCTGCCGGGCTACGCGGTGTTCAACCTGCACACGTCCTACCAGGTCACCAAGAACCTCCAGTTCTATGGCAAGGTCGACAACGTCTTCGACAACCGCTACTCGACCTACGGCACCTTCTTCGACACCACTGCGCTGCCGAACTTCGCCAACGGCGGAAACAACTTCACCGATGCGCGCTCGCTCAGCCCGGCAAGGCCGCGCGCGTTCTACGCGGGCGCGCGGGTGACGTTCTGAGTTGAGCTCGCCGAGCGCGCGGCGAAAATTATCGCGCCCGAAATCCGTGTGCCGCCCGTTGAAAATGGAGGGCAGGACGCGGAGCCAATGACGAGCACCGGCAAGGCTGACGTTGGTGAGGCTGATGGTGGTGATGTCAAGGCAGCCTTCGAGACCGCCGTCCGCGATCATGCGTGCGGCCGTCTTGCCGAGGCGGGCGCGCTGTGCCGTGTTATCCTGACGAAAGACCATCGTTTTCGCGATGCCATGGTGCTGCTGGCCGTGGTGCTGTGCCTCGACGGCGCGCCGGAAGCACGCGCCGAGGCGATCGACTTGCTGGAGCGTGCCCTGGCGATCCACGGGGACGACGCCCAAGCTCTTGAGATCCTGGGCGACGCGTTTTCGGTCGACGGCCGCTGCGACGATGCCATTGCTTGTTATCAGCGTGCCATCGGATTGGCGCCGACGCTTGCCAGGCTCCATTCGAAGCTTGGCATCGCCTTCAATGACAGTGGCCGGCACGCCGAGGCGATCGAGGCCTTGCAGCAGGCGATCGCTCGTGATCCGAACTCGGCCGCGCTTCACTTCAACCTAGGCGTCGCGCTGAGGGATGCCGGCCGGTCGGATGCTGCTGTCCATGCCTATCGGCGAGCCATCGAACTGCGTCCCGACAGTTCCGGCGCCTACGCCAATCTCGGCATCGCGCTCGAGGAACTCGACCGCCGTGACGAAGCGATCGCATGCTACCGTCAGGCCCAGACATTCGATCCCGCGAATGTCGAAGCCCACATCAATCTCGGTGCTGTGCTTGAGGAGGTCGGGCGCCCTGATGACGCGGTCATGGCGTGTCGCCAAGCGCTGGCGCTCGATCCCACGCATGTCGATGCCCATATCAATCTCGGCGTTGCCCTCCAGGGGCAGGATCAGCTTGATGCTGCGATCGCGTGCTACCGCCAGGCACTGGTGCTGGATCCGAAGAGTGCCAAGGCATTGTCCAATCTCGGTGTCGCCATCGAGCAACAAGGTCTTGGCGACGTTGCGCTCGGCATCCAGCGGCAGGCCGCGGCGCTCGCGCCGAACTCCGGCAAGATCCGCTTCAACTTGGCGGTCAGCCTGCTGCGGCGCGGAGAGCTTGCCCAAGGCTGGGAGGAATACGAGTGGCGCTGGCGAGGCGGCGTTCGCAATCTCAAGGCGCCGGACCTGCCGCAACCGCTCTGGCAGGGCGAGGATCTCGCCGGCCGCACCCTGCTGGTGCGTTCCGAGCAGGGGCTCGGCGACGTGCTGCAATTCGTCCGCTATCTGCCGCTGCTGGCGCGTGCCGGTGCCCACGTGATCCTGCGTGCACCCGCCGCGCTCGCGCGGCTGCTGCGTTCATCGCTCGCTGGCGTAACAGTGATCGGGCCCGACGCGCCGCAGCCGCACTTCGACTTTCATATCCCGCTCATGAGTCTGCCGCGGCTGTTCGGGACCGATCTCGGCAACATCCCTGCCACGGTCCCCTATCTGGCTGCCGATCCGGCGGCGGTCGCCGCGTGGCGGCAGCGCCTCGACGCTGACGGTAACCTCCGTGTTGGGGTGGTCTGGTCCGGCAATCCCGACCACAGGGGTGACCGCCAGCGCTCGATCGCGGCGGCCGTGCTGCTGCCCGAGCTGATCGTCCCCGGCGTGCGGCTCTACAGCCTCCAGAAAGATGTTCGGCCAGCGGATCATGACGCGTTGCTCCAACTGTCGCAGGCCGTTACCGATCTATCGCCGCAGCTCAACGATCTCGCAGACACCGCGGCGGCCCTGTCCGCCCTTGATCTGCTGATTTCGGTCGACACGTCCGTCGTGCATCTTGCCGGCGCGCTTGGACGCCCGGTATGGACCATGCTGCCGTTCACGCCCGATTGGCGCTGGCTCCTCGAGCGTGAGGACAGCCCATGGTATCCGACCTTGCGACTGTACCGTCAGGCGCGACGGAGCGACTGGAACAGCGTCTTCGAGAAGCTGCGCGCCGACCTGCAGCGGCAGGCTATGCACCACGCGCCGGTCTTGCCGGTCTCAGGATCGCAGTGGCACGGAGCGAAGACGAACCAGTCCTCGAGCGCGGCCACCTTGCTCTAAAGCGTTTCCTCGGCGAGCCGGTGGACGCGCTGCTGGCGGCCCTGACGGGACGGGCTTTAACGTTAAATAGTGAGATTAATTCCACCGGCTGTTTGTCGATCCTCGCGAGCCTCGGTATGTCCTGCCAACAAGCAGGCTGAAATGCTCGACAGAACCATCCGCCCAACATCTGTTAAGGACGCCCCGCGTCAATTTGGCGACACTGTCGTCGCGATCGCCTTTTTTGGCGTCGCCGGCGTCGCGATGGCGGCATGGATGGCTGCGATTGTTTGGGTCATCTGGGGCGGGATTAAATGGATCTTTTGAACAAGCCGCGCCACTTCTTTCGTTATTCGACCGACGCACAAAACAGGATCGTGCTGCACGGTCTCACGCCCGACGAGACCCTGGAATTCGAACACCTCTTCTACCAACACGACGACTTTCGAAGCCCCGAGGACCAACGGCGCCTCGATCAGCTCTGCGCCAAGCATTGCCAGCCTCACGGCGACGGTAGCCGTGAACCTGCTGAGCTAAGCTATTTGATACCTCGTGGACCTCGTCCTCGACCGCAGGTTGCAAGCCGCCTCGGCTTCAGAAGGCGCGCACTTTGAGCACAGAAGCTCTCTGATCTGTCGTCCCTGCAAAACCAATAAGTGTTGAGGCCCGCCAGCATGGCGGTTTTTTTGCTGCCCCGAGGCGATGGACAGTTTGCGGCGACTGGCAATTCTGCATCCTCAATTTCCAACGCCGCCGCTTCTCAAACGGTTTCCGACCCGCCATTGTGCCGGCGCAACAAGATCAGCGGAGAAGCAATAATGTCGGACGACGTCTCGCGTCGCCAGTTCGCGAAGCTGGCGGCCCTGTCCGCGGCCGGGCTTCCGGCGCCTCTCGCGGTGGCTGAAGCAAGGCCGGCATCGGCGCCGCGCCGCGCGAGCAGCTTTCCGCAAAACTTCCTCTGGGGCACGGCGACCTCGTCCTATCAGGTCGAAGGCGCCGTCAACGAGGACGGGCGAGGGGCCTCGATCTGGGACAAGTTCGTCCGCATCCCCGGCAAGATCGAGGACGGCTCGACCGGCGACCGCGCCAACGAGCATTATCATCGCTACAAGGACGACATCGCGCTCATCAAGGAACTCGGATGCAAGGCCTATCGCTTCTCGGTCGCATGGCCGCGAGTGTTTCCGGATGGTGACGGCAAGCCGAACCCGAAAGGGCTCGACTTCTACAATCGCCTGGTCGACGAACTCCTCAAGAACGGCATCGAGCCGTGGCTGACGCTCTATCATTGGGACTTGCCGCAATCGCTCCAGGACCGCTTTGGCGGCTGGCGTTCGACGGAGACCTGCAAGATATTTGGCGACTACGCGGCCTATGTCGCCGAGCATCTGACCGACCGCGTCAAGAATGTATTCACGCTGAACGAGAGCGGCCGCTTCGTCTATTTCGGCTATGGCATCGGCATCGATGCGCCCGGCCTGACGCTGCCGCAGGCCGAAATCAACCAGATCAGGCACAACAGCGCGCTCGCGCACGGGCTCGCCGTGCAGGCGGTGCGTGCCCATGGCCGCCGCGGCACACGCGTAGGTCCGGCCGAGAACATAGATGCTTGCGTTCCGGCGATCGATACGCCCGAGAACGTCCGCGCCGCCGAGATCGCGCTGCGTGAGCTGAATGCCGGCTATCTCAACGTCATCATGACGGGCCGTTACACTGACGCGTTTCTGAAATACGCCGGCGCCGATGCGCCGAAATACACCGATGCGGAGCTGAAGATCATCTCCTCGCCGGTCGATTTCCTCGGCCTCAACATCTACGCCCCGCAGCACTACATCGTCGCGTCCGACCAGGGCGCGGGCTTCATGCCGCTGCCGGTGCCAAAAGCCTTTCCGCACATGAATTCGGAGTGGCTGCGCGTCGGCCCCGAGACGATCTATTGGGTGCCGAAGCTGGCCGCAAAAATCTGGAAGACGGATGCGATCTACATCAGCGAGAACGGCACCTCGGGCGAGGACCAGGTCACGCCCGATGGCAAGATCTATGATACCGACCGCATCATGTATCTGCGCAACTATCTCGCGCAGCTCCAGCGCGCCACCGCCGAGGGCGTGCCGGTGCGCGGCTATTTCCTCTGGAGCCTGATGGACAATTTTGAATGGGTGTTCGGCCTCAACAAGCGCTTCGGGCTCTATCACGTCAATTTCGACACGCAGGTGCGCACGGCGAAGCTGAGCGCGAGTTTCTATCGCAACGTGATCGCGAAGAACGCGGCGGGGGCGTGATCTCTCTCCCTCTCCCCGTTGCCGTCGATCGGTTAGTTGATCCCAAGAAACAACGGCCGCCCGTGGAGGGCGGCCGCTATCATTATTCGATAACCGGTGGGATCGCCGGCTGACTAATGCCCCGGGAAGCCCGGGAATCCCGGCTCTCCGTGGTCCGCGAACTCGAAGAAGTCGAAGAGATCGCTGATCGCCGGGCTGTTCAGGGGAACATAGGGATTGCGGAACTCGGCGACCGGGTTCGGGAAGTTGTCGCGACTGCGATGCGTTATGGTCGGCAGCTGCCAATTACGCTCGATGAATTTGATGATCGAGACGTGATCCGCGTAGTCGTGCGAGATATGGCCCGGCTTTACTAACGGCGAAACCACGATCAGCGGGATGCGGGTGCCGTCGCCGAAGAAGTCGAGCGGCTGCACGTAGCCCGAGTCGTAGTAGCCGCCGCCTTCGTCGAAGGTGATGAAGATGGCGGTGTCCCGCGCGTAGGGCGAAGCCTGGACCTGATCGACGATCTTCTTGGTGAAGCCTTCGAACAGATCGAGCTTGGAGGACGCCGGGTGGCCATCGACGAAGCCGCTCGGCTTGACGATCGAGACTGCAGGCAGGGTGCGAGCGGAAATATCCGCGTACAGTTTCGTCGAGTCGTGCAGGTGCTCGGCAACCTGGTCCGGATGCGACATGATGGACGTGTCGTACTGGAACGGATTGCAGATGTTGCAGTATTCATCCGCGGTCGGGCCCGCCGCACCCCAATTGAGCTGGTACGGATCGTCGACGTAATTGTCCCACTGGTCGCCGTAGTACTTCCACGAAACATTCTTGTCGTTGAGGAGGTCGCCGATGCTGCGGGTCGACGACGGCGGAATGGTGAAGGGCGTATTGGACGGATTGTGGTCGATGTAGGCGTTCTTGCCGTTGCCGAACCAGCCCGGATTATAGTTGTTCAGCAGATAATAGTGGCCGGGCTCGCAGTGGGGATCAATCGGGCGAGGCAGTGACTGGAGATAGTCCCGGATCGGCTTGACGCCGGGCTGGTTGAGATCGGAGCAGTCGCTGTACGATCCGCCGCCGGAGGCGGGCGAGACAGAGAACGGGGGCGGATAGCCGGAGTTGAAGCTGCTGCCGTAACCATCCTCGGTGTACCAGTTGTTGGTGTCGGACGCCGGATTGGGGTTTTCGATCATATGGACGATACCGGCATCGGGGGTGCCGCCGAAGACCTGCACCCCGTTCGGCGGCGCCGCCGGCTTGCCGTCGGAGTTGCTGAACCAGATCATGTCGGCATGACCGAACATGACGTGGTTGGCGCCGGTGCCGCCATTGACGGATTGGTGGAAGTTGTCGCTCATCGCGTACCTGTCCGCCAAGCTCGTGAAATAGGGCGCGTCACCCTTCTGCACATTGTAGAAGCCGAGCGCGGTCGAACCTTCTCCCGTGGTCACTGCGCCCGGCGCATATTGGGTGCTGAAGGTCTCGGGCTGCGCAGCGCCATTGGCACCGGCACCGACGGTCACTTCGACCCAGGCGAACAGGTTGCCGGTGCAGCCCGAGGGATTGTCCCGACTGCCGGCGCCCTTGGCGCAATTCAATTGCTGCCACATCTGGTAGAAGCGATGCACCGGGCTCGCGGCGTAGCTCTCGTAGAGGAACGTGTTGCCGTTGGTCAGCTGAAACGGCCCGGCCGGCAGGCTGTTGACTGCGGTGATGCGCTGGTCCGGTGTCTTCGAGGTCTGGCCGGTGCCGCCGGTCAACAGTGAAGGATAGTAGCTCGAATCCAAGCCGGATTCCGATTGCTGCGCGAGCGTCAGGCTCGCCTGGCACTGCGCGATCGGCGTGCTGCCGCACTTGTTGGGGATGTAGGAGACCTGGGGCCCGCCGACCAGCGGAGCCGGCAGCTGGTCGTTGGGGAAAGTCTGCTTTGGCGGGCTCAGCAGAAACGCGTCCTTTGAACCGATGTCCTTTGCAGCCAGCTGATGCGCCTGTTCGAAGTTGGGGCCTGGAACCGCATTCTTGTTGGCGTCGAGCTTGATGATGCCCCTGGAGAGCAGGTTGTCGACGCTGTTCCGGCGCTCCTTCGGCACGTAGGTAGCGAACACGTGGTCGAAGCTGCGGTTCTCGCCGATGATGACGATGACGTGCTTGATCGGCGACCGCGTGTAGTGATCGGCGGAGGTCGGCGCGCCGCCGGCAAGCACCGGGCTCATGCAGAATTGCCCCATCGCCAGTGCACTCAGCCCGATGCGGCAACTATTCAGTAGACGTGACTTACGCTTGTTTCGGCTCATTCTGCGCTCCCTTGGTAAAGTTGTTGACCTGACGACTTGGTGGAAACGGTGGTGCCGGCCGGCTCGACGCGGATTCGTCCCATCATGCCGTTGTCCTCATGCTCGAGGAGGTGGCAGTGGTAGACGAAGGTGCCGACGATGTTCGGGTCGCGAAAATCCATGCGCAGCCGCACGCTCGGATATTGCAGCATGTGGCCGTTGTAATAGGGGACGTTGACTGTATCGCGTACGAACGGCTCGTTGACCTGCATGCCCGACCATTCGCGCAGCTCGAAGTGAAGCTGGTGGGTGTGGAAGTCGTGCAATTCCGTCGAGCGGTTCTCGATGATCCAGTCCTCGACGTCGCCTTGCTTGACGACGATGTCCGCAATGTCGGAACCCGCATCGAACGGTTTTGGCTTTTCGCCATCCACGGTGATGTAGAACGTCACCGGGCTGTTGGGATCGTCCGGATTGGTCGGTTGCTCGGAGAAGTACAGTTTCCTGACGCGCGCGGGCGCAACGTCTCCGATCCAGGGGCGAACGGCTGATGGCAGCGGCTGCGGATTTGCCGGCAGCCTCGATTGCGGTTCGGGCGCATCGGCCGCGGCCGTGATCGACAGGAGCGCGCGGTTGGGATCGTTTTCACCGGCCGGCCCGGTATCGACCGTTCGCGTCACGAGCAGCGCCGGTACGCCGAGCGGCGGACCTTCGACGATGAATTCGACGCGGGAACCGGGCGGCACGCCGATGCGATTGACCCACTCGACCGCTGGCGCCGGGCTGCCGTTGAAATGGATCGGCACGCCATCGATGGCGACGATGCCGAGCGGTTGCGGCGCGCGCCGGAACACGACCGCGAGATTCAGATAGGTGATCGCCGAGGCGTTGAGTACGCGCCACAGCTGTCGCTCGCCCGGCTTCATCTCTAGCGATGCCGGCGGATAATCGGGATAAGGCACCGGCACGAAGTTGACTGAGAGGTCTTTCGCCGGCCTGCCGAAGCCGGTGCCGTTGTTGGTGGTGTCACCGTCACTGTCGAGCTGATTTTTCGGGACGATCGGCTCGGATTTTGCGGGCGGTGCGTCGGGGTTCAAGAGGTCTAGGTCGCGGATCACCAACACCCGCTCGGGGAGGTCAGCCAGTTCCGGAGCAGCCCGCTCGACGCCCTCGATGATCAGCGCGCCTGACGCCCCGCCGAGCACCTGCGCCTTGCTGTAGCCGTGAATGTGCGGGTGATACCAATAGACTCCGGGCGGCTCGTCGGCGGGAATGCGCAACCGATATTCGAACGGCGGATCGTCCGGCTGGATCGAGGTCTTCAGCACGTCGTCCTGATGGCATACCGGCGGTGCCGTCAGCCCGTGAAAGTGCAGATTGGCTGAGGTCGGTCGCATGGCGTCGCTGCCGCACGGATCCGAGATCTTTTTCGACACACACAACGGCGCCGGGAACGGCAACGCTTGCGGCTGATCCGCAGCGGGGCGTGCCGGTGCAAGCTCGGTCAGATCATTCTTGAAGCGCACGATCAGCAGATCGCCCGGCTTGACCCGCAATGTCGGTGACATCTCCCCATCGGGCGTCAGGTAACAGTAACGGGTCGAGCCGTCCGGCTGCTTGCTGTTGTGAATCGCCAGATCGACCTGCAGGACCCCGTCGTGGCTGCGAAGGTCCTGCGGTTCCTGTATGGTGCTTCCCGATGTCGGCCGCTGACAGGCTTCGCGCTGCGGTTGCGAGGGCTGAGTAAATCCGCTGGTTCCGAGCAAGGCCACGAAGCTGATCGCTCCCAGCCCCAACATTGCGAACCAGGCCACGACGACGAACACGTCAACCGACCATCGTCGTGTCGATCGACTTCGGCTGATCCGACCAAGCCAACCAAGTGAGCGCGCTTCGGAATCAATCATAGACAGACCCGGATCCCGCTTCACCGAGGAATGACAAGGGAATGACGATCGCTGCGTCGTATCGACGCGAGTAGTTTTGTATCACCTGCTCTCTGACAGGTTGTTTACACGACGATGACACGCACGCTCGCAGTCGATGGAACTCTGACTTGGTTGAAAGGCGATCAGTATTTTCTTTCAGCATCTGCAGCTCGGTGATATCGGCACGGGCGCGCTGGATGACGGGGTGGGCAACGATGCCGAAGCTGACTTGGTTTCTGTTCCTGGTGTTCGCACTCTGCGTTCTCGCCTCGAATGCGGCGCTGACCGCGGACAGCTTCGATGATGAAGCGGCGCGTGGCGCCGGTGTTTTGGCCGCGCCATCGCTCGAGGTCCCCACCACGGCTTCCGTGCGGGTGCTGAGCGCGCCTGCCGCACAGCCGGGCGGGCGCGCGCGAAGCGCCAATCCGCTGTGGGCGATCCCGTTTGAGATCCTCAGCAATACGCGCGAGCGTCCAATATTTTCGCCGTCGCGACGGCCACCGCCAGTCGCGGTTGTTCAGGTCGCGGTCGCGAAGCCACCGCCGAAGCCGGCGCAGGAGGAGCGTCCTCCGCAGCTTTCGCTGGTCGGCACCGTCATCGGCGGCGACCGAAGCTTCGGCATTTTCGTCGACCAGACCTCCAAGGCTGCCCTGCGTTTGAGATTAGGCGAAGAATATCAGGGCTGGAGATTGCGCGCAGTGCAGGGCCGCGAGGCGACGTTCGCGCGCGACCAGCAGACCATGGTTCTGAATTTTCCGGAGCCTGGCGCCGCTGCGCCGGTCGCGCCGCGCGTCGAAGTTGCGGATGTGGCGCCGTCGGCCGACGAACCCAGGCGGCCGCACGTCCACCGTTAGCCTATCGGGTCGCGGCTGATATCCCGGCGATCATCAATTGTTGCTCCTGTTTTGCCCGACGAGTCAATCGCTTCGCAAACGGACGATGCACCATCCAGCACCTGCATTTCTACTGTGCATGGGGTTGTTTTCGCGTTTTTTGCAAACAGGGTGCCCGGCACCGCGCATTGACTCCGCTGTCCCCCTGATTCACAACGGCCTCAACATCCATAAAAAAGAGGACAACGCCAATGGCTGACGCACTGATTATCGATGCCTGCCGCACCCCGCGGGGCGTCGGCAAGGCCGGCAAGGGAGCACTCTCCGGCATTCATCCGCAGCAACTCGGCGCCACCGTGCTGCGCGCGCTGGCCGACCGCACCGGCATCAACAC
This sequence comes from Bradyrhizobium sp. LTSP849, assembly GCF_000938255.1. Classification (GTDB taxonomy): domain Bacteria; phylum Pseudomonadota; class Alphaproteobacteria; order Rhizobiales; family Xanthobacteraceae; genus Bradyrhizobium. Next base: position 247,836 of record NZ_JYMR01000056.1, read on the forward strand.
CGCTGACGTCGACGACATCGTCTGGGGCTGCAGCGCGCAGGTCGCGACCCAAGGCGGTGATCTCGGGCGGATGTCGGCACTCGATGCCGGCTACGACGTGCGCGCCAGCGCGGTGACGCTGGATCGTTTTTGTGGCTCCGGCATCACCAGCGTCAACATGGCGGCAGCCTCGATCATGGCGGGCGCGGAAGACCTCGTCATCGCCGGCGGCTGCGAGATGATGTCGATGGAAGGACGTCGCGGCGGTGGTCCGATGATGATGGACAGCGGCAATCTGCGCCTGCGTGCGCGGCATCCGCAGTCGCATCAGGGCGTCTGCGCCGATGCAATTGCGACCATGGAAGGCATCACGCGGCACGATGTCGATGCGCTCGGGCTCGAGAGCCAGAAGCGCGCCGCGCAAGCGATTGCCGGCGGCCACTTCAACAAGAGCCTCGTACCCGTCCATCGCGAGGACGGCAGCCTCGCGCTCGATCACGAGGAGTATCCGCGGCCGCAGACCACGATGGAAGGCCTGAGCAGCCTGAAGCCGGCATTCCCCGCCATCGCCGACTATGCGCTCGACGACAAGGGGACGACCTATCGCGGTCTCATCCTCCAGCAATATCCGGACCTCAAGATCGACTTCATGCACCACGCCGGCAATTCGTCCGGCGTCGTCGACGGTGCCGCCGCGATCCTGCTGGCCTCGCCCGCTTACGCCAAGGCGCATGGCCTCAAGCCGCGTGCCCGTGTCGTCGCGATGGCGAATATGGGGGACTCGCCGACCCTGATGCTGAACGCGCCGGTGCCGGCGACCCGCAAGGTGTTGGCGAAAGCTGGCCTCACCATCGACGACATCGACCTGTTCGAGATCAACGAGGCCTTTGCGGTGGTGGCGGAAAAATATATCCGCGATCTCAAGCTCGATCGCGCCAAGGTCAACGTCAATGGCGGCTCGATCGCGCTCGGCCATCCCATCGGCGCGACTGGCTCGATCCTGATCGGCACTGTGCTCGACGAGCTCGAACGGCGCGGCCTCAGGCGCGGTCTCGTGACGATGTGTGCCGCTGGCGGCATGGCTCCTGCCGTCATCATCGAGCGCGTCTAGCCTTATTTTCTAGGGTGAATCGCGACCGGCCTCGCACAAAGAGGCCGGTCGTCGCTTGTCGAAAGCATCGAATCAGCATTAGCAAGGCTGCTTGCGGGCCTTTGAAACAAGGCAAAATCCGCTGACCTAGGCGCCTTCCGCTCAGGAAGTAGCTAAAAAGCAGGGTTTTTTGCCATAGGGGGCCAAAAAAGCCCGTAAAACCGCGACAAAACTGTGCAGAAGGCTATAGGCCTTCAACGGTTGGTCTAATATGCAACCGGCAACGAATCAGAGGAGACACGATGCCAACCCAAATGTCCAAATCGCAGCTGATCGAAAAGATCGCGACCAGCACCGAGCTTTCCAAGCGTGACGTCAAGAGCGTCATGGAGACGCTGACCGATGTCGGCCATAAGGAGCTGAAGAAGAACGGCCTGTTCCTGGTGCCGGGCTTCGCCAAGTTCGTGGTCATCAAGAAGCCCGCGACCAAGGCGCGCAAGGGCACCAACCCGTTCACGGGTGAAGAGATGATGTTCAAGGCCAAGCCGGCCCGGAAGATCGTCCGCGCCCGCCCGGTCAAGGCCGCCAAGGACGCTGTGGCCTGATAAAGCAAAGGCCCCCTCGTGAGAGGGGGCCTTTTGTGTTGAGTGATCGCGAGGGTTGATACGGAGGGGATCAGCCCTTGCGGCGCTTCACCCGGACCGGGACCGGCTGAAGCCGCGGCTCCGGTGCTGCGAGCGCATCGCGAACCCGATCGACCGCGCGATCGAGCAACTGGCGTAGCCGCTGCGCTCTCCGCGATCTCTTTGCTCTTTCCAACAATCCGCTCATCGCATCACTCCGCCGCTTCGACTTTGGCCTCGGCCGGTTCGAGCACTGCGGCGATGGCTTCGTCGACGCGCTCGAGCCAGATGAATTCGAGGTTGTCCCGCGCGCTTTGCGGGATGTCGTCGTAGTCCCGCTTGTTGCGCGCCGGCAGCATCACCCGCTTCAATCCGGCGGCGGCAGCCGCCACCACCTTCTCCTTGATGCCGCCCACGGGGAGCACCAAACCACGCAGTGAGATCTCGCCGGTCATCGCGGTGTCGCTGCGCACCGTACGATTGGTCAGCAGCGACGTCAGCGCCGTGAACATCGCAACGCCCGCGCTCGGTCCGTCCTTCGGGGTCGCACCCGCCGGCACGTGAACGTGGATGTCGCTCTTCTCGAACAGCGACGGATCGATGCCGATCTGCGTGGCCCGGCTCTTCACCAGCGTCAGCGCAGCCTGCACGCTCTCGCGCATGACGTCGCCGAGCTGGCCGGTCAGGATTAAATTGCCCCTGCCGGGCACCCGCGTGGCCTCGATGAACAGGATGTCGCCGCCGACCGGCGTCCAGGCAAGGCCGGTGGCCACGCCGGGAACGCTGGTGCGCTGCGCAATCTCACCCTCGAAGCGCGGCTGGCCGAGCACGGTGACGATGTCCTTCGGCGTCACGACAACTTTCGAAGCCGTGCCTTCAGCGACCTGCACGGCCGCGTGCCGGAACAGCTTGCCGATCTCGCGCTCCAGACTGCGCACGCCGGCCTCGCGGGTGTAGCCCTTGACGACCAGCTTGAGCGCCTCCGGCTCGATCTCGGCCTGCTCGGCGGTCAAGCCGTTGGCCTCGAGCTGCCGCCGTACCAGATAGCGCCGCGCGATCTCGAGCTTCTCCTCCTGGGTGTAGCCGGCCAGGCTGATCAGCTCCATGCGGTCCAACAGCGGACCCGGAATCTGGTCCAGCATGTTGGCGGTCGCGATGAACACCACGCGCGACAGGTCGAAGGGCACGCCGAGGTAATTGTCCCGGAACGTCCCGTTCTGCTCGGGGTCGAGCACCTCCAGCATCGCAGCCGATGGGTCGCCCTGCACGCCGCGGCCCATCTTGTCGATCTCGTCCAGCATCATGACGCAGTTTCGCGTGCCTGCCTTCTTGATGCCTTGGATGATGTTGCCGGGCAGCGCGCCGATATAGGTGCGCCGGTGGCCGCGGATCTCGGCCTCGTCATGTACGCCACCCAGGCTGACGCGCACGAAGGGGCGGTCCATCGCGCGCGCGATGGATTGGCCGAGCGAAGTCTTGCCGACGCCGGGCGGGCCGACGAAGCACAGAATCGGCGCCTTGCCCTGCGGGGCGAGCTTGCGCACCGCCAGATATTCGATGATCCGGGTCTTGATCTTCTCCAGGCCGAAATGGTCGGCATCGAGGATGCGGCGCGCCTCCTTGATGTCGATCGGCTTCTCCTCGGGCAGCGCCCAGGGCAACTCGATCAGCCAGTCCAAATATGTGCGGACCATACCGGCTTCGCCTGCGGCTTCCGGCATGCGCTCATAGCGGCGCAGCTCCTTCTTCGCATGCGCGTCCGCCTCCGGCGGCATCTTGGCCTTGGCGATCGCAGCCGTCAGCTCGGCGACCTCAGCGGCCTTGCCGTCGCCTTCGCCGAGCTGGCGCTGGATGGTCGCCATCTGCTCGCGCAGGATCGCCTCGCGCTGCCGCTCGTCGAAGCTGGCGCGGGTCTTCTGGCCGATTTCGTTCGAGATGCGCAGCACCTCCAGCCGCTCGGCCAGATGCTTCGACACCTTCTCAACGCGCAAGGCGAGGTCGATGGTCTCCAGCACCTCCTGCTTGTCCTGCGGCTTGATGTCCATGAACGAGGTCGCCAGATCCGCCAGCGTGCCGGGCGCGGTGGTGCTCTGGAACATCGCGACCAGTTCGGGCGGCGCCTGCGGCAGCAGCTCGATCGCCTCGATCGCCTGGCGCTGCAAGTTCAGCGCGCGCGCCTCGATCTCGGGCGAACTCGTGGTCGGCTCCGGAATCTGCTGGAAGCGCGCCACCGGGAACGGCGTCCCCGGCAGGAAGTCGAGGATGCGCGCGCGCTGCACACCCTGGCAGACGATGTGGTGGGTGCCGTCGGGTGCGGTGATGTAGCGCACGATGTTGGCGATGGTCGCAACGCGATAGAGGTCGTCCGGCCCAGGCTCTTCGGTCTCGGGGCTGCGTTGCAGGACGATGCCGATCGGCCGCTGCTCGCGCAGCGCCTGCTGTGCGGCGGCAACCGACTTCGGCCGCGCGATCGCGATCGGCGCGATGGCGCCGGGAAACAGCACCATCTCGCGCACGGGGATGATGATCAGCGCGTCTTCGGGGATCTTCACGTCAGAATTGTTTTGGGAATTGGTCTGTGCGGTATTCATCTGTTCGGTGGCCATGATCGACCTCAGGATTTGGCGAGGCGCAGCGCGACGCAGCCGTCCATCACGAAGCGGCTGATGGCGTAGCGGCCGATGGGAAGCGCGATGCGCCGCTCGAAGCGGCCCTGCGGCAGTTCGAGCCGGTGGATGCGGGCGTTGCGAAGCTCCGGCGGCAGCGTGCGCTGGCCGGAGATGACGAGCACGCCGTCATGGATCACCGTCTCGACATTGTCGGGATTGACGCCGGGAAGCGCGACCAGGATCAGAAGCTCATGCTCGGTCTCGAGCACGTCGATCGGCGGCTCCCAGCAGGCTTCCTGACGGCCGAACTGCTGCCGCATCCGGTCGGCGCGGGTCAGCGAGTCCAGGGCTTCGGACAGCATCCAGTCGAGGGGATTTTTGGGTTGCATGGCAAAACTCGGGGGAAGGCGCTGCGATTGGAAAAACAGCATATGGGGATGGTTCCCCGGAAATCCAGCATCGCGCATTCAGAGCATGCCTGGCCCTCGAACCAGAGGAGGCCCTTGCAAACAGTTCGGCACCGCGGAGAGTTCCGCGGCGCCGTGTCTCGGGCGCGCAATCAGGCCGCGGCGCGGTACTCGTCTTCCGCTTCGAGATTGATCACGGAGGTGGCGAGTTCGGTCAGCGTGTGATCGGTCGCCTCTTCCTCGTCCAGCGTCGCCTGGAGCAGTCTTGCCGCGTCCGGCATGCCGAGCTCCTCCGCCCAGGTGCGAAGTGTGCCATAGCGGGAGATCTCGTAATGCTCGACGGCTTGCGCGGCAGCGAGCAGGCCGGCGTCGAGGGCAGGGGCGTTCTTGAAGTCCTTCATGATCTCGGCACCCTCATCGGTGATGCCGTTGATGGCCTCGCAGGGCTTGCCGCGCGCCGGTTTGCCCAGCATCTTGAAGATCTGGTCGAGACGTTTGACCTGGCCCTGCGTCTCGCGCAGGTGCTTGGTGAAGGCTGCAGAGAGCTGCTTGGAGTGGGCCGCCTTGGCCATCTTCGGCAGGGTCTTGATGATCTTGTTCTCGGCGTAATAGATGTCCTTCAGCGTCTCCAGAAACAGGTCGCTCAGCAGCTTCGGGGCCTGACGCGTGCGGCGTGCTGCGGTCTTTTTGGTTGTTCGCTTCTTTGCTTGTTTAGCCATAAATCCTCCTCTTGAGGGGCACGGGAAGGCGATCCCGTCCTCAATCCTCGCGCGACCAAGACTCGGCGAGGGCAAATGTTCCTCGCGAAGGCCGTGTCGAGCCGTTATGGATTGCGGCTGCACCTCGCGCGAGACCCATCCGCATGCTCGACTTCGCCCTGTCCGCTTTCGTGACACTGCTGCTGGTGGTCGATCCCGTCGGCCTCGCGCCGGCCTTTCTCGCCGCGACCGGAGGCATGCCCGACAAGGTCAAGCGGACGGTCGCGCTGCGCGCCCCGATGATTGCGGCCTCGATCCTGGTTGTGATCGCGCTGGCCGGAAACTGGCTGTTGCGCCAGCTCGGGATCGGCATCCCCGCGTTCCAGATCGCCGGCGGGCTCCTGTTGTTTGGCGTGTCCTACCAGATGATCTTCGGCGACCGCCCGCATCGCGAGGCGCGCGAGGCCGACAAGGCGACCGCGGAGCATGCCTCCGACGTCGCGGTGTTTCCGCTGGCCATTCCCATGATGGCCGGCCCCGGCGCGATCGCGACCACCCTGCTGCTGACGGGCGATGCCGGCTACGGGGCGAGGCTCGCCATCATCATCGCCGTCGTCCTCGCGGTCTGCCTTCTCTGCATGCTCTCCTTTGTCTCCGCGGGCCTGATCGCGCGGACGCTTGGGCGCACCGGCAATGCGGTACTCTCACGCGTGCTCGGCATGCTGCTCGCCGCCTATTCGGTGCAGTTCGTGATCAACGGAATCGCGGCTGTCCGGGCAAGTCTGTCATAGGGCTGCGATAATCCGTTAATTTGTTGATTTTACGGGATATTTACTGGTATCCCGGGAGCATCAGGGAGGCGGCCGCGATCCGGCCCGCTTTCTCTTGCACTGCCGCATTGCTTTGACGTACTTCCCCTCCAGAGGATTGCGCATCGCCAGGAATTCGAGATGCCGATGACAGCGGACGAGCTCGACAAGAGGCAGGCCATCATCGACGCCTGTCGCCGCATGAATGCGCTCGGCATCAATCAGGGCACCTCCGGCAATATCAGCGTGCGTTTTGGAAATGGGCTCCTGATCACACCGACCAGCGTGCCCTATGACGCCATGACGCCCGACCAGATCGTGTTCATGGCGATGGACGGCTCGCATGCCCCCAGCCAGAAGCCGTCCAGCGAGTGGCGCTTCCACCGCGATATCCTGAAGGCGCGCGATGACGTCAACGCTGTCGTCCACGCCCATCCGACTTATTGCACCATCCTGGCGATTATGGGCATGGACATCCCGCCAGTGCATTACATGATCGCGGCCGCCGGCGGCGACAGCATCCGCTGCGCGCCCTATGCGACCTTCGGCACGGTGGAGCTGTCCGAGCATGCGGTGCGGGCGCTGGAGAGCCGGCTCGCCTGCCTGCTCGACCATCACGGCATGATCGCGATCGGCAAGACGCTCGACAAGGCGATGTGGCTCGCCGTCGAGGTCGAGACGCTGGCGCGGCAATATCACGGCTGTCTCCAGATCGGCAAACCGCCGCTGCTGTCGAGCGCCGAGATCGAACGGGTCCGCCAGCGCATGGCCGGCTACGGCATGTCGGAAGGTTAGGGCAGGCGGTGTTCGCGCGGATCAGACATATCGTCGATCGCAAGGGATCGAATCGCGTCATGGTTCGGCTGCGCGCGCTGTTGCGCAGCAACGAGTTCTACCTGATCCCGCTGGCGCTGGTGATCGGCACGCTTGCCGGCACGATCGTGACGCTGATGGCCGAGATCGCGCAGATTGCCCATATGGTGATCTACGGCATTCCCGTCGACGTCCGCCTGTCCGCCAACGCCCGGGTCAGCCCTTGGGCGGCGCTACTCGCGCCCGCGCTCGGCGGGTTGGCGCTCGGCATCATGGAATGGTCGCGGCGGCGGATGAAGATCTCCAGCGCCGTCGACCCGATCGAGGCCAACGCGCTGCGCGGCGGAAATTTGTCGATGCGCGACAGCGTGGTGGTGTCGAGCCAGACGCTGATCTCCAACGGCTGCGGCGCCTCGGTCGGCCTCGAGGCCGGCTATACCCAGATCGGCTCGGGCATCGCTTCGCTGTTCGGCAAGTTCTTCAATCTCCGCCGCAACGACCAGCGGCTGATCGTCGGCTGCGGTGCTGCTGCTGCGATCGCAGCGGCGTTCGGCGCGCCGATCACCGGCGCGTTCTACGCCTGTGAATTGATTGTCGGCGTCTACTCGGTCGGGAGCGCCGCGCCGATCCTAGCGGCCTCGCTCGCCGGCGCGCTGACCGCGCAATGGCTCGGCGGTGCGCCGTACTCCATCGAAATACCCAAGGTCAGCGCCGTCGGCATCGAGCAATATCTGGCGCTGATCGGGCTTGCGCTCGTCACCAGCGGCGTCGGCATCGCCGTGATGCGCTCGTCCTCGATGTTCGAGCGGCTGTTCAAATGGCTGCCGGTCTGGCTGCGCCCCGTGATCGGCGGTCTCATCGTCGGCGGCTTTGCCATCGTCACACCGCAGGTGCTTGCGGCCGGCCACGGCGCCATGGTGCTCGATCTGTTTCACGACCTGACCATCGGTCTGATCGCGCTGATCATCGCCCTGAAGGTGACGGCCTGCCTGATCTCGCTCGCGTCCGGGTTCCGCGGCGGATTGTTCTTTGCCTCGCTGTTCGTCGGCAGCTTGATCGGAAAGTTCTTCGCCGCGGTGCTGTTGCTCATCAGCCCGGAATTCGTGATCGATCCGCTGGTGGCGATGCTGACCGGCATGGCGACGCTCGGCGTCGCCATCGTCGGCGGTCCCTTGACCATGTCGTTCCTCGTGCTCGAGATGACCCGCAATGTCGATGTCACCGCCGTGGTGCTGGCCGGCTGCATCGTCACCTCGATCTGCGTCCGTTTCATGTTCGGCCATTCCTTCTCGACCTGGCGTCTGCATCTGCGCGGCGAGACCATCCGCAGCGCCAACGACGTCGGCTGGCTGCGCAACCTCACCGTCGAGCGGCTGATGCGCTCCGACGTCGGCAAGGTACCGTCGACCACGACGATCGCCGCCGTCCGGAGCGAGTTTCCGCTGGGATCGCGGCCCGGCATCGTTATCGTCAACAATGCGGACGAATATGTCGGCCTCGTCCTGCTGCCCGATTTGTTCTCCAGCGACCTCGACACCATCGCTGACGACATCCAGATCATCGAGCTCGCGCGACTGACCGACATTGTGCTGATCCCGGAAATGAACGTGAAGTCGGCGATGGCGGTGTTCGACGAGGCCGAGGCCGAGATGCTGGCGGTGGTCGATTCCACCGACAGCCGCAAGGTGGTCGGCTTCCTGACCGAGACCACCGCCCGCCGCCGCTACGTCGAGGAGATCGACAAGGCCACGCGCGGCGTGCTGGGCGCGCTGTCGTAGAGATCGCGCCCCGGGCAAGTTGACGCTGGCACGTGCAGCGGACTTGCCAGATCGTTCACAACCTCTAGGCTAGGGGCGGACGATCAGGCTGCCGCCTGGCCGCATTCAGCGACGAGGGACGTGCGATGTCGGACACGCTTCGCCTGTTGCTTGCCTTGCTCGAACTCGGGCCCCGGTTGAAGGATCGGCTGGGCGATAAATGGCCCCCTTACGGCGACGAATTGCTGGAGCTGGCCGCTCGTGCAGGTCGTGGCGATGATCCGGATCAGCTTCGCCAGGCGCTCGACCTGTTGGTCGTGCGGCTGCTCGCGGAGGCGCCGGCCATGGAACTCGTCGAGCAGGCCGTGGCGGAGTCAGCGCCCGCTGTCGTCAAGGAGACTGTGACCCGGCGCGGCCGGGTGTCGCCGCTTGTGGTCCCTGACATCGTCGGGCCGAGCACGGATGAGGCGACCGGTGTTGTCACCATCCCCGTCTTCTACGGCACCGACCGCGCCCGGGGTGACGACACGCCGGCGAACTATTTTGGCGGCGCGCGCGGCACGCTTGCATTCGGGATCGCGGAGGTCAGCGTGCCCACGCGCGGCCGCGAACTCGGCGCGCTGACCGCTCCAAGCTGGTGGCACTTCGAACTCTCGGCCAATCCGCAAAAGCATGTGATCCTCAAAAGCGTCGGGGCGCTTGGCCGGGACGTCTTCGTCACGAGCCTAAAGGACTCGCTTGCGGCAGCGGACCAGCGCGACGTCCTGATCTTCGTGCACGGCTACAACGTGACGTTCGAGGATGCGGCGCGGCGGGCCGGGCAGCTTTCAGTGGATTTGAAATTCGCCGGCAGGACGCTGCTGTATAGCTGGGCGTCGGCGGGTGACACGAAGAAGTACACCGTGGACGAGAGCACGATTGATTGGTCGCGCGATCATTTCGAGGCGTTTCTCCAACTCGCGCTCAACGAGATCGGTGCCGGCAAGGTTCACATCATCGCCCACAGCATGGGCAACCGCGCGGTGATCAACACGCTTGAGCGCGTTACGTCCTGGCAGCTATCGGCCAGTGCCGCAAAACTCGGTCAGGTCATTTTTGCCGCGCCTGACATCGATCGCGATCGCTTCGTCCAGCTCGCCGCGAAATTCAAGGGCTGTGCCGCGCGCGTCACGCTCTATGCCTCGTCACGCGACGTCGCGCTGCTGGCCTCGAAATTCGTGCACGGCTATCCAAGGGCGGGAGAGGCCGGTGAGGCACTGACGGTCGTCGACGGCATCGATACGATCGATGCGTCGCTGGTCGACACCAGCCTGATCGGCCTGCACCATTCCTATTTCGGCGAGAAGCGCTCGATCCTGAACGACATGTTCAATTTGATCGCGCAGCAACTTGGGCCGGACCAGCGCTTCGACCTCCAGGCCGCAGGTGACGCACTCCGAAAGTATTGGAGTTACAGGGCCTAGGGGTCCGGTGGTTTATTCGAGCTGGTCCACCTCGCGCAGCACGGGAAACAGCTTCATCCACAGCAGCGCGATCGCGATGGTGCCGAGGCCGCCGAGCGCGGCTGCCGGCATCGCGCCGAGCAGGGCTGCCGCCATGCCGCTCTCGAACTCGCCGAGCTGGTTGGAGGCGTTGATGAAGAGGAAGTTGACGGCACCGACGCGGCCGCGCATCGCATCCGGCGTGGCAAGCTGCACCAGCGCGACGCGGACGACGACGCTGATCGTGTCGGCCGCACCCATCGCGGCGAGCGCGATGACCGAGAGCCAGATGTTCCGCGACAGCGCGAACACGATGGTTGCGAGCCCGAAGGCGATGACAGCCTGAAACATCCGCAAGCCCGCACGGCGCGCGATGGGATGGCGTGCGATGATCGCGGTCATGCACAGCGCGCCGACCGCGGGCGCCGCGCGCATCACGCCGAGCGCCCAGGGACCAGCCTGCAGGATGTCCTTGGCATAGATCGGCAGCAGCGCGGTGGCGCCGCCGAGCAGGACCGCGAACAGGTCGAGCGAGATCGTGCCGAGGATCGCGGGATTGCTGCGGACGAAGTGCAGGCCGGCGAACAGGCCGTTGAGACCCTCGTGCTCGGAGGCCGCAACGCGCGCGACCCGGATCAGGCCGCTGAGGCCGCACGCGATCAGCGATAGCACCGCCATCAGCACGAATGGCGCACTTGGTGACAGTGCGTAAGCGAGCCCGCCGACGGCAGGGCCGCCGATGGTCGCGACCTGCCAGGCGCCGGTCGCAAGCGCCGTCGCTCGTTGCAGCATGCCGTCCGGCGCGACCGCCGGCAGCAGCGCGGACGAGGCCGGGCTTTCGAATGCGCCGGCGAGGCCAAAGATCGCGAGCACGGCGAATATCTCCGCCACGGTGAGCGTCCCGGCCAGCATCCGCGCGCCGAGATAACCGGCGGCGAGGCCTTGCACGAGTTCGCAGAGCTGGACGATGCGCCGACGGTCGTAGCGGTCGGCGGCGTGGCCGGCGACGAAGACGAGCAGTGCGCTCGGAATGAACTGCACCAGGCCCGCAAGGCCGAGATAGAACGCGCTGCCGGTCAGCGCATAGATCTGCCAGCCCACCGCGACGGTCGCGACCTGATAGGAGAACTCCGACAGGGTTCGCGAAGCAATGTAGAGCAGTAGCGGTGGATGTCGCAACAACGCGACGGGTGCAGATGGAAGTGTGGAAGTTTGATCCAAGGTGTTGGGCAATCTGGAAGCGGGACGGCGGGCTCTTTGCACCGCCGTCCGCGCCGGCTATCGGCCTGGTTGAGGAGGGACTGCGACGAGGCAGGCGACAATCCGGCGGACCATCGGCAGCACCACGAGCAGAGTTGGAAAAGCAACGAGCCATGAGAGCGCCCAGGCGCCCGGCCATGTCGCTAGAAACGCCGGCGTTGCGCCGAGGCTTTTGAGTGTTGAAATAACCGACACCACGGCTGTCATGAGGATGGACAGTACCAATGGCATCACGATCGGCACATAGCGCGCCGGCAGTTTGCGAACCGCATTCATTTGATTTCTCTTAAGGAAAAAGACGCGTCAGTCACGTTGAACCCTGAAATTGGCATCGATCCCGACGACGTCGGTTGATGCGTTGGTTCACGTGAAACGCTTACGGCGACCGAAAAACGGCGCGGCCGTTCACTAACCGCTCAGGTTGAATGGATCAAGCTCGATCTGGATGTTGGGTTTACAATCGTTCAAAGCGCGGCAGATTGCCGCGATCATGCAAGCATTTCAGTGGTTTGCGCATTATGTATTGTTTGCACATGTCGCTTCGGCGAGAACAGAGGACGTTGATATGAGCGATCGACCCGCCAATTCCACCACCTTGCTGGCCGCATTCGCTAGCTTCGCCCTGGTTGCGGCTTCCGCATCGCCTTCGGCTGCAGCGTCGACCGCTCCGGCAACCAAGTCCGCAGCGGCAAGCCCGGCTGCATCGCGCGATGCCACCGATTTCAGCGCCGCCAAGCGCCGCTACAATCGTCGCGGATCAAACGCCGCGGCTCTTGCCGTCATGGGTGCGGCGGCTGGCATCATCGGAGGTGCGATCGCTGAGAGCCGGCGCCGCGATTATTACGAGGATCGTTATTATTACGATCGGGGCCCAGGCTATTACGGTGGTCCAGCCAATTACGGCGGTTCCAACTATTACCGGGGGCCGAACCGTCCTTCGGGCCCTTACATCCCTGGGGGCTATTGTGCCGGCGGAGGCCCCTCGGCCGTCTGCGGCAATTTCGACCGTTGAGTTCGGATGCGGCCGTCGGGCCGGACAGCTTCTCAGGTATTGCCAGGGGTGAGTTCGCGAAAGCGAACCCACCCCTTTTAGTTTGCCGCTTCGCAGTCGTGTCGCGAAGCTAGGCCCGCAACATTCCCAATTTCACCTCAACGTCCCGCCGGCGCCGACAGCGCGCCGTTCATGTAGCGCGAATAGTCCGGCTCGGTCGGTTGCGACGGCCAGACGGCGGCGTTGGAGTCGCGCACCGATTGGCTGATGGGGGCAGGCTGCGCCTTGCGGGTGTGGTGGCGGTCGCTCGCTGCTGCGGCCTGGATGGTGACGGCGGCAATCAGCGCGGCGCCGAGAATGGTGAAGGTCTTTTGCATTTTTGTTTCTCCCGTGACGACGTCCCGGTTGTGAGAAATGTGTTCGTCGTCGCGGCTGACATGGCGACACGCCCTACCGAATATCAGCAGCGCCCGGATCACGATCAGCAGCGCTGCCATCACGTTGGGGCGAGCAAGTTTTTTGGTCTCGGCTAAATATTCGGCAATTGGCCCTTTGGGGCCGATGGACTTGCCCCCCGCAATCCGGTTGAATGGGGTGAATTGAGATTTTGAGCGACAACGATGTCGAAATATCTGCTGATCCTTCTCCTGATTGCCTCACCGGCCGCGGCGCAAGTCAAGTTGGCTCCCAAAACCTCGGCGGCGCATCTGGACCCCTGCGCGCCGATCGGACGCACCGCGGATGGCAAGCTGGTCTATTCCATGAAATGCGAGAACCTGCCGGCGCCGCCCGCGCCCCCACCGCAGGCGGAACTGAAGGAGGCGCCCGTGCCCGCCGCCGAGCCGGAGCCGGAGGTGCGGCGGAGCGGCATTCTCGGCTGGTCCTACGACCGCAGGTGACGGGCCGCGCCCCTTGCGCGAAGTCCTCTGGAATGCTCTTTGCTTGAAAGTTCCCCGTGGGGCCACCGCCCCCGATCCAGAGAGATGAGATGAGCAAACTCGTTATCCGCACCGGCGATTACACCTTCGATGCTCGCTTCGAGGAGCAGCTGGCACCCAAGACCGTCGCTGCGTTCCGCAAAGCGTTGCCGTTCGAGAGCCACATCATCCATGTGCGCTGGAGCGGCGAGGCGGTGTGGATGCCGCTCGGCGATCTCGACTTCGGCGTCGGCTACGAGAATCACACGAGCTATCCCGCGCCCGGCCAGATCATCCTTTATCCCGGCGGGATCAGCGAGACCGAGATCCTGATGGCCTATGGCGGCGTGAGCTTCGCGAGCAAGATGGGCCAGCTCGCCGGCAATCACTTTATCACCGTGACCTCGGGGCTGGAGAATCTGGCGACGCTGGGCAAGAGCGTGTTGTGGAAGGGCGCGCTTCCGATCCGCTTCGAGGAAGTCTGAGTTGGCGGACGCCCGCTACCCGCGCGACCTTCGCGGCTACGGCCGCAACCCGCCGCATCCGCAATGGCCGGGCAACGCGCGGGTCGCGGTGCAGTTCGTCGTCAATTTCGAAGAGGGCGGCGAGAACAACATTTTGCACGGCGACCGCGCTTCGGAGGCGTTCCTGTCCGACGTGCTCGGCGCGCAGCCCTGGCCGGGCCAGCGCCATGCCAATATCGAATCGATGTTCGAATATGGCTCACGTGCCGGCTTCTGGCGGCTCTGGCGGATGTTCAACGAACGGAAGTGGCCGACCACCGTTTTCGGCGTCGCCACCGCGCTGAAGCGCAATCCGGAAATCGTCGCGGCGATGAAGGAGGCGGGCTGGGACATTGCGAGCCACAGCCTGAAATGGATCGAGCACAAGGACATGTCCGAGGCGCAGGAGCGCGACGAGATCGCGCAAGCGATCCGCGTCCACACCGAGGCCACCGGCGCGCGGCCGCTCGGCTGGTACACCGGGCGCTCCTCGATCAACACCAACCGTCTGTTGATGGAGGAAGGCGGCTTCCTCTATCTCTGCGATTCCTATGCGGATGATCTGCCCTATTGGGTCAAGGGCGCGAAGGGCAAGCAACTCATTATTCCCTATACGCTTGATGCCAACGACATGCGCTTCATCAATCCGCAGGGCTTTGCGGAGGGCGAGCAGTTCTTCACCTATCTGAAGGACGCTTTCGACGTGCTCTATGCCGAAGGCGAGAGCGCGCCGAAGATGATGTCGGTGGGTCTGCACTGCCGTCTCGCCGGCCGGCCCGGCCGCGCGGCGGGGCTGATCCGCTTCCTGGATTATATCGGCAAGCACGAGCGCGTCTGGGTGCCGACGCGGCTCCACATCGCGCAGCATTGGCACGACAAGCATGCGGGTCTTGCCGGCAACGCTTTCGAGATCGAATAGGGAAGCAATGTCACAGATCGCCTTGTCTGATCTCAATGCTGCGAGCTTTGACGATTTCGTCGCCGTACTTGAAAACGTGGTCGAATATTCGCCTTGGATTGCCCAGGAAGCTGCGGCGCGCCGTCCGTTTGCCGGCATCAATCCACTGCTCGACGCGATCAAGGCGGCGATCGCGAGCGCTGAGCCCGAGGTGCAACTGGCGCTGATACGCGCGCATCCCGACCTCGCCAACAAGACCCAGCGCGCAGCGGGACTCACGCCTGACTCGAGTGCCGAGCAGAACAGCGCTGGTCTCGATCGTCTGTCGGACACCGAATATGCGGCCTTCGAGCGGGCGAACAACGCCTATCGCAAAAAATTTGGCATCCCGTATATCGTCTGCGCGCGCCGGCACACCAAGGATTCCATCCTGCGGGACTTCGAGGCGCGGCTACAGAACATCGCTAAGACCGAGACCCGCCGCGCGCTCGAGGAAATCTCTCGTATCGCCGCTCTGCGGCTCGACCAGCTCGTCATCGCGGATGACAAGCTCAAGGTGCACGGCCGGCTCTCGACCCATGTGCTCGATAATCACGCGGGCAAGCCCGCGCCGGGCATCGCGGTCGAATTGATCGAGCTCGCGAGTCTCGGCGAGAGCCGTGTCATCGCGCGCACCGTTACCAACGCTGACGGCCGCACCGACCAGCCGCTGATCGGCGGCCGTCCGCTGCCGATCGGCCGCTACGAGCTCCGCTTCAGCGTCGCCAAATATTACGCCGAGCGCAACGTGCCGCTGTCAGATCCGCCGTTTCTCGACGAGATCCCGCTGCGCTTTGCGATCAGCGAGCCGGAAAACCACTACCACGTGCCGCTATTGGTCACGCCCTGGACCTATTCGACCTATCGCGGCAGCTAAGCACCAAATTTGTCGTGCAGGGCCGGAAACAGCCGGTCCGGCTTGAAGGGCGGTGCGGTGAAACGGATGCCGGTGGCGTCCGTAATCGCGTTGGCGAGCGCGGCGGTGACCGGGTTGTACGGGCTCTCGCTCATCGACTTCGCGCCGAGCGGCCCGATCGCATCGGACGTTTCGGCGAAGAGGACTTCGGTGCGCGGCACGTCGGCGAAGGAAGGCAGGTGGTAGTCGCGAAACTTTGGGTTGGTGACGCGGCCAGTCCCATCGATCACCATCTCCTCATAGAGTGCGGCGCCAAGCGCCTGCGCCACGCCGCCTTCGACCTGGCCACGGCACTGCATGGGATTGGCGACGACGCCTGCGTCGGCGGCCTGCACGCTCTTGAGAATCTTGAGCTCACCGGTGCCCTTGTTCACGGCAACGCGAAAGCCCTGGACGTTGAAGCCGACCGAGCGCGGCGTGCCGTCGGAATTGCCTTTCGCCGCGAGTGGCTGGCCGCGTTCGCGCGCAAGCTTTGCCAACTCCGCAAAGGACATCCGTCGCACGCCGCTCACGACGGAGGCCTCTTCGAGCATGCAAGTCGCAACATCGCACAGCCAGGCGCCCGCGGCTGCCGCCTTCAGCTCGGTCGCAAGCTGCATCGCCGCCGCGTGCGTCGCCTTACCGGCCACAAAAGTGCCCGCGCTGCCATAGGCGCCGGTGTCGTGGCCACCATGGGCGGTGTCGGACTGGCGCAGGCGAATCCTGTCGACGGTGGTCGCAAGCGTCGTTGCCGCGATTTGCCGATGCACGGTGCTGGTCCCGTTGCCGAATTCGGCGGTGCCGACCGTGAGATCGAAGCCGCCGTCGTCGTTGAGCGCAATCATCGCATCCGCGATGTGGCCGGCCGGCGGCACCGTATCGATCATCGTGAGCGCCACGCCATCGCCGATCAGCCATTCCGGCGACAGATCGGGCTGCGGCGTGTCGGCCTGCATCGCGCGCTCGACGAGATCGAGGCACTGATCGAGGCCGTAGGAGCCATAAAGCACGTCGTGAAATTCGGACGGCGGCGGCGACAGCATGGGATCGCCGGGCTTGACGATGTTGCGGCGGCGCATGTCGTAGGGGCTGATACCGAGCTGCCTGGCGAGCTCGTCGATCGCGGCCTCCACCGCGATCAGCGTCTGCGGCAGGCCGTAGCCGCGAAATGCACCTGATGGCACCGTGTTGGTATAGACGGCAAAGCCGTCCACCTTTTTGTTCGGGCAGTTATAGACGGCGATGGACTCGGACAGCGAGTGGAACATCACGGGGCCGGCGTGATTGCCGTAAGCGCCGGTGTTGGAGAGCACTTCAAGTTGGAGTGCGGTGAGCTTGCCGTCCGCATCGGCGCCGGCCTTGATGTGAACCCGCATCGGATGGCGCGTCGAGGTCGCGATGAACTGCTCCTCGCGGGTGAGCTCGAGCTTGACGGGGCGGCCGGTCTTTAGCGCGGCGAGCGCCAGGATGTCTTCGACGAACATCTCCTGCTTGCCGCCAAAGCCGCCGCCGACGCGCTCGCAGAACACGCGGACTTTGTCCATGGGGAGCTTGAAGATGTCGGATAGCGCACGACGGGTCAGGAACGGTACTTGCGTCGAGCAGCGGACGTTGAGCACGCCGGCGTCATCGAGCCAGGCGAGGCCGCCATGGGTCTCCAGTGCAGCATGCTGCACGCGGTGGCTGTGGAAGGTCGCCTCGTAGCTGACGGCGGATGTGGCGAGCGCCGACGCGACATCGCCGAACTCGCCATGCGTCTCTGCGACGAGGTTGCGCTGGGCGTCGGCGACACGATTTTCGGTGGTTCGGTCGGGATGAATGATCGGCGCGCCCGGCGCCATCGCCTGCTCGGGGTCGACCAGTGCGGGCAGGATTTCGTACGCAACCTTCAGTCGCCGGCACGCTTCCTCGGCTGCGGCTTCGCTCTCGGCGACGACGGCGGCGACCTTCTGTCCGATGAAGCGGACGACGTCGTCGAGGATGCGGGTGTCCTCCGGGTCCATCCAGTCCTTCTCGTGCCGCGCGGTCGAGATCAGCATTGATGGTGCATCATCATGCGTCAGTACCGCATGCACGCCGGGAACGGTCAGCGCCGCCGACTTGTCGATCGCGACGATCTTTGCGTGCGCATGCGGCGAACGGAGCAGCTTGATGTGCAGCAAGCGATCGATGGCAGTATCGAACGTGTAGCGCGCCTTGCCGCTCACGACGTCCGGACCTGCGGGCGCCGGCAAACTGCGGCCGAACGCTGCGCCGGCCTCGACGCTCTCCTCGACATTGGTCTTGCCGAGGATCGCGTCCTCGATCGCACGATAGCCGGTACAGCGGCAGATGTTGCCCTTCAGCGCCCCGCCAAGATCGGTGCGTTGTGCCTGGTTGAGCGAGGCGCAGGTGAGGATCATGCCGGCGGTGCAGAAGCCGCACTGGAACCCCTGTGCGTCGAGGAAGGCTTGCTGCATCGGATGCGCGCCGTTGTCGCCTCCAAGCCCCTCGATCGTGATGACGGCGCGACCTTCGGCGCGGAAGGCCGGGATCAGGCAGCTGTGCACCGGCTCGCCGTCGAGCAGCACCGTGCAGGCGCCGCAATCGCCGGCGTCGCAGCCTTTCTTCACGCCGAAATGGCCGAGCTCGCGCAGGAACGTGCGCAGGCATTGGCCTGCGCGCGGCTCTTGCGGAAAAATCGTACCGTTGATCTCGAGGCTCATGGTCGCGCCGTGTCCAGCAATTCGCCGCGGATCTCCTCGGCGAGCCGCAGCGTCATGTGCTTGCGCCAGAGTGGCTTGCCGTGGATGTCGGTATGGTACAGGTTGTCGGTGATCTGCTCCAAGATCGCCGCGCGAAGCGTGCTCGCGTCGGGCGCTTTTGGGAACAACAGTCGGATCGGGCGCACCGTCGAAGCGGTGACCGTCAGCGTCAGCGCACCATCGGCATCGAGGCTGCCGATCAGAAGTGCCGCCGAGCGGCCGACTGGCGCGAGCGAGATCTGGCGAAACGCCGAGCGTCGCTTCAACGACGCAATCGGAATATCGATCTGCCGCAGCAGGTCGCCTGAAGTCAGGCGGTTGCGTTGGTTACCGGTGACGAAGTCGACGACGGGAATCTTCTGCTCGCTGCCGGTTACCTTCCAGATGGTGCAGACGCCGTCGAGCGCTGACGTGAGCGAGATCATCGGTCCCGCCGGCAGCGACATGCAGAGATTGCCACCCACCGTTGCCGTCTTCCAGATCTTGAAGGAAGCGAGGAAGGCGCGGCAGCACTGACCGATCAGCGGTGCGGCGAGCCAGTCGGCCGGGCAGGCGAGCGCATCGAGTTGTGAGATCGTGCAGGTGGCGGCAATGATAAGATGGGTGTCCGTGATCGTCAGCGCCGGCCATTTCAGATCGGTGAGATCGATGAGCCTGGTCAGGTGAACTTGCGGCTCCGAGAACAGCCAGGTGCCGCCTGCGAGCCAAGCATCGCCTGACGTCCAAACGGGCAGTTGGGAGCGCGTTTGTGGATGGGCCACCGCTGTGATGGTATTCAAGTCCATGGCTGGGTAAACGCTTGCACCGAGTGATTTTCTCTGCGGGAAAGTCTTGCAAGACCAGCGCCAAGTGGCAACAACAAGTCGCAGCAATCGCGCGCTCGGGCTGGCCCCTGCCTTGCAGGCCTGTCGCCGGCGGATGTGAGGAGAAGCAGGCTCATGAGCAACGCAAAGCCGATCTGGATCAGGGATCCCCTGGCTATCCTCGCCGACGGTGCCGAGCGAGGAATCGTAGTGAAAGACGGTCGGATCATCGAGCTCGTGCCCGCCGGCGGCACGCCCGCGACTGCGGATGCCGCGGTGCTTGACGCGGGCGAGCATGTCGTGCTGCCTGGCCTCATCAACACGCATCATCATTTCTACCAGACCCTGACGCGGGCGCTGCCGGCGGCGATGGATCGCGAACTGTTTCCCTGGCTTCAGGCGCTCTATCCGATATGGGCGAAGCTGACGCCGGAGTCGCTTGAGCTCGGCGTCACCGTAGCGATGTCCGAGCTGCTGCTCTCGGGCTGCACGACGACGACGGATCATCACTACGTATTCCCGGCAGGGCTCGAGGAGTCCGTCGATATCGAAGTCGGGGTCGCAAAACGGCTCGGCGTACGGGTGCTGCTGACGCGTGGCTCGATGAACCTGTCGCAGCGCGACGGCGGCTTGCCGCCTGACAGCGTCGTGCAGGACGAGGACACGATTCTCGCCGACAGCGCGCGCGTGGTCGCAAAACATCACCAGCGCGGCGCGGATGCGATGGTGCAGATCGCGCTCGCGCCGTGCTCGCCGTTCTCGGTGACGACGTCCCTGATGCGCGCCACGGCCGATCTTGCCGACAAGCTCGACGTGCGGCTGCACACCCATCTCGCCGAGACCGAGGATGAGAACAAGTTCTGCCAGCAGATGTATGGCTGCCGTCCGCTCGATTATCTCGAGCAATGCGGTTGGCTCAACGCACGGACCTGGCTAGCCCACGGCATTTTCTTCAACGCCGACGAGATGAAGCGGCTCGGCAAGGCCAAGACCACTATCAGCCATTGCGCCTGTAGCAATCAGCTCCTGGCGTCCGGCTGCTGCCCGGTGTGCGAGATGGAAGAGGCCGGTGTCGGGATCGGCATCGGCGTGGACGGCTCAGCCTCGAACGACGGATCGAACCTGATGCAGGAGGTGCGGGCCGCCTTTCTGCTGCAACGAGCGCGCTACGGGGTGACGAAGGTCAGCCACAAGGACGCGTTGCGCTGGGCGACCAAGGGATCGGCGGCCTGTGCCGGCCGGCCGGAACTCGGCGAGATCGCCGTCGGCAAGGCCGCCGACCTTGCGCTGTTCAAGCTCGACGAACTGCGTTTCTCTGGCCATGGCGATCCGCTGGCCGCATTGGTGCTGTGCGGGGCGCATCGGGCCGATCGGGTGATGGTGGCGGGGAAATGGGCCGTGGTCGACGGCGCGATTCCGGGGCTGGACGTCCCGGACCTCATCCGGCGTCACAGTTCCGCGGCGCGGGCCATGCAGGCGGGATAATCCAGGCAGAATAGAAAGAGGGGGCGACCACAAGTGCCGGGTGCTTCTGGCCACCCCCTCCGAACCTCCTCCGGGAGGAGCAGGTGATTTTAGTAAAGCAAGAAGCGTGCTACTTGCCCGGCAGCTTGTCGTCGATGCCCTTGACGTAGAAATTCATGCCGAGGATCTGGCCGTCGGCAAGATTGGCGCCGCCCTTGCACTCGATTTCCTTGCCGTCCTGCCCAATGACCGGGCACTTGAACGGATGCAGCTTGCCGGCGGTGATCGCCGCCTGGGCATCCTCGGCGATTTTCTTCACGTCGTCAGGCATGTTGGTATACGGCGCCATCGCGAACATGTGGCTGTCGAGGCCGCCCCAGCTGTCCTCCGACTTCCAGCTGCCGTCGAGCTCGGCCTTGACGCGGGCGATGTAGTAGGGCGCCCAGGTGTCGAGGATCGAAGTCAGCTGGGTCTTCGGCCCGAATTTGATCATCTCGGAGTCCTGGCCGAAGGCGAACTTGCCGCGTTCGCTGGCGATCTGCATTGCCGCCGGCGAATCCGTGTGCTGCATGATGACGTCGGCGCCCTGATCGATCAGCGCCTTCGCCGCGTCGGCTTCCTTGCCCGGGTCGAACCAGGTGTTGGCCCAGATGATCTTGACCTTGATGTTCGGGTTGATGGTCTGCGCCGCTAGGATCGTCGCGTTGATGCCGGAGACGACCTCGGGAATCGGGAACGAGCCGATATAGCCGAGCACGCCGGACTTCGACATCTTGGCCGCGATCAGGCCCTGGATGTAGCGGCCCTGGTACCATTTGGCCGAATAGGTCGACATGTTCTTGTCGCGCTTGTAGCCGGTGGCGTGCTCGAAATGCACGTTCGGATATTTCTTGGCGACCTTCAGCGTCGGATCCATGTAGCCGAATGACGTCGTGAAGATCAGCTTGTTGCCGGCACGGACGAGCTGCTCGATGGAGCGCTCGGCGTCGGGACCCTCGGGCACGTTCTCGAGAAAGGTGGTCTCGATCTTGTCGCCGAGCTCCTTCACCAGCGCCTGTCGGGCGAGCTCGTGCTGATAGGTCCAGCCGAGATCGCCGACCGGGCCAAGGTAAATGAAGCCGACCTTCAGCTTGTCGGCGGCGGAGGCTGCACTGACGCTCCCGGCAAGCAAAAGCCCGGCAGCCAGCGCAAGAAGTGTTTTCCTCATCATCAATCTCCAAACAGTCGGGGATAGCTACGATCCGCAACATGCGCGCCCCATCGCGCACGCCGCGGAAATGAAAACTTTAACGGTCAGGCACGAATACGGTGCCGAGTGCGGCCGGCGCAGTCGAGCCGCCGGTGCGCGCACGGGAGAGCAGGACCAGAACGATGACAGTCGCGAGATAAGGCAGCGCCGACATGAACTGCGAGGGAATGCCGACGCCCCAGCCCTGCGCGTGCAATTGCAGGATCGTCACCGCGCCGAACAGGTAAGCGCCGATCACCAGCCGGCCCGGCCGCCACGACGCGAAAACGACGAGCGCCAGTGCGATCCAACCGCGGCCCGCGGTCATGCCGGGAATGAAGAACGGCGTATAGGCGAGCGGCAGATAAGCGCCGGCAAGCCCGGCGCAGGCGCCGCCGAACATCACGGCGAGCATCCTGATCTTCAGCACGGGATAGCCGAGCGCATGCGCGGAGACATGATTGTCACCGCACGCGCGCAGGATTAGTCCCGCACGCGTGCGATAAAGGAACCACCAGACGCCGATGATCAGCGCCAGCGAGAAGTAGACGAAGGCGTCCTCGCCGAACAGGATGCGCCCGATCAGCGGGATGTCGGTGAGGCCGGGAATATGGAGATGCGCCGCCGGCGTGATGCGCTCGCCGACGAAGCGTGCGCCGATCAGGCCGGAGAGACCGACGCCGAGAATGGTTAGCGCTAGGCCCGTCGCGACCTGATTGACGGCGAGCCCGAGTGCCATCAGCGCGAAGACCAACGACATCAGTGTTCCCGCGACGATGCCGAACAGCGCGCCGATGAAGATCGAGCCGGTTAGCCACGCGCCGCCAAAACCGCAGGCCGCGCCGACAATCATCATGCCCTCGACGCCGAGATTGAGCACGCCGGAGCGCTCGGTCACGAGCTCGCCGGTCGCCGCAATCAAGAGCGGCGTCGATGCGGCAAGCACCGACAGGATGATGGCTTCAACCAGTTCCACGGGCCACCTGACGGTTCGGGAACACCAGCTTGAAGCGGTAGAGGATGAGGGAATCGCAGGCGAGCACGTAGAACAGCAGAATGCCCTGGAAGACCTTGGTGACGTCCAACGGGATCTTCATTGCGATCTGCGCCTGTTCGCCGCCGATAAAGGTCAATGCGAGAAAAAGGCCTGCAATTAATATTCCAATCGGGTTCAACCGGCCGAGGAAGGCGACGATGATCGCGGTAAAACCGTAGCCGGGCGAGATGCCGGGCTGGAGGTGTCCGACGGGACCAGCGACCTCGATGATGCCGGCAAGACCCGCGAGCGCGCCCGAGATCGCGAAGGTCAGGAGGATCAACTGGTTGGAATTGAAACCGCCGAACCGCGCCGCGCGCGGTGCGGCACCGACCACGCGGATTTCAAATCCCTTGATGGTTCGCCCGAGTAGGATCGCTGCCGCAGCGACGACCAGCAGCGCGATGATGGACCCGAGATGCAGCCGGCCACCTTCGATCAGAAGGGGGACCGTTGCCACCGGATCGAATTCGGCCGTGGTCGGGAAGTTGAAGCCTTGCGGATCGCGCCAAGGCCCGCGCACGAGGTAATCGAGGAAGAGGTCGGCGACATAGACCAGCATCAGGCTGGTCAGGATTTCGCTGGCGCCGAACTTCACCTTGCAGATCGCGGGGATCAGCGCATAGAGCGCGCCCGCGGCTGCCGCGAGCACGAACATCGCCGGCAGCACCCAGGCACCGGCGTCGGTGCCCTGCGTCTTCACCGCGATCCAGCTTCCGGCGACCGCGCCGATCAGGAATTGTCCCTCGGCGCCGATGTTCCAGACGTTGGCGAGATAGCAGAGCGACAGTCCGATCGCGATCATCACCAGCGGCGTCGCCTTGACCGCGATCTCCTGGAGCGAATAGCTGTCGGTGAGCGGTGCGATGAAATAGGCTTGCAGCGCGAGCAGCGGATTCTTGCCGAGGATCGCGAACAGGATGGTCATGGTGACGATCGTCAGGCCGATCGCGATCAGCGGCGAGACCAGCGCGATCGTGTTGGAGCGCTCGGCGCGCTTCTCAAGCACCAACTGCATGCGCGGCCTCCTTCGGCTCCAGGCTGCTGCCGCCCATCAACAGGCCTAGTTTTTCGCGTGTCGCGTCGCGTGTGGCGAGCGGCTCGGACAAATGGCCATGGAACATCACGGCGATGCGGTCGGCGATTTCGGCGAGCTCGTCGAGATCCTGGCTGGTGACGAGCACGGCCGCGCCCGCGGTTGCCAGATCGAGCAGCGCCTGGCGGATGACGGCGGCAGCGCCGGCGTCGACGCCCCAGGTCGGCTGGCTCACCACCAGCACGGCCGGGTTGCGCAGGATCTCGCGGCCGACGATGAATTTTTGCAGATTGCCGCCGGAGAGGCTTGCCGCTTCCGGATCGCGCTTGGCCTTGCGGACGTCGAATGTTTCGGTGGCGCGGTCGACGGTCTTCAACGTGGCCGCGGTGTCGATGAAGCCGCGATGGACCATGCCGCTGGCGGCGTGTCCCGTGAGCAGCGCGTTCTCCGACAGCCTCATGCGCGGCGCCGTGCCGTGGCCGAGCCGCTCTTCGGGTACGAAGGCAGCGCCGAGCTTGCGCCGCTTGGTGATTGAGAGGTGGCCGGCGGCGATGCCTTCGATCACCACCGTGCCTGGGTCTTTCGAGAGCCGCTCGCCAGATAGTGCGGCGAACAGTTCGTCCTGGCCGTTGCCGGCCACGCCGGCGATACCCAGGATTTCGCCGCCCTTCAGCTCGAACGAGATGTGCTCGAGCCGCACGCCGTGCGCCTCGTCCGGTGTGAGCGAGAGATCGTTGACGACCAGTCGCGGTATCGTGGTCTGCCTGCCGGCGGCAGCTTTCACTTCCTTGATCTCGCCGCCGACCATCATGCGCGCGAGCGAGGCAGCGGTCTCGAGCCGGGGATTGCAGGTGTCGACCTTCTTGCCACCGCGCAGAATTGTGGCGGTGTCGCAGAGGCGTTTCACCTCCTCGAGCTTGTGGCTGATGTAGAGAATGGCGCGGCCTTCGGCCTTGAGCCGCTCCAGCACGATGAAGAGCTGGTCGGCTTCCTGCGGTGTCAGGACGGCGGTAGGCTCGTCCAGGATCAGGAATTTCGGGTCCTGCATCAGCGCGCGGACGATCTCGATACGCTGGCGCTCGCCGACCGACAATTGCCAGACCTCACGTCTGGGATCGAGCGGAAGACCGTAGGTCTTCGACACCTGCTCCAGCCGGGCCGACATGTCCTTGAACGATTCCTTGCCGTCGAGGCCGAGCGCGACATTCTCGGCGACGGTGAGATTGTCGAACAGCGAGAAATGCTGGAACACCATGCCGATGCCGCGGCTGCGAGCTTCCGACGGACCTGATAGCACGATCGGCTCACCCTGCCAGCGGATCTCGCCGGCGCTGGGCTGGATCAGTCCGTAGATCGCCTTGACCAGCGTCGACTTGCCGGCGCCGTTTTCGCCGAGCAGGGCGTGGATTTCCTTCGGCCAGATGTCGATGTCGATGGAATCGTTAGCGAGGAAATCCCCATAGCGTTTGCTGAGCCCGAGCGTTTGAAGCAGCGGGGACTCGCCGGAATGCAGGCCGTTAGGCGTCGGATCTAACATTCGCTGATACGCTTGCATGAGATGAAGTGCCTTAATTGTGGGCTAGTTTGAACCGTCGCGTAAGGTGTGAAAAAGCGTCATCCCTTGCTCAACGCTTCGGCAGGTACGCCGGCGTTGCGAGTCGCTGCTCTCGTCGGGCGACGATTGTCTCCAACCGTCCTTTCGACCGTCGTTGTGGCCGCGTCCTGCGAGCAACGGCTGTTGCAAATTTGTGACGGTTCAAACCAAATCGGAACTCGCTATGCAGAGTTGACGTGAAGTTGAGCAAAAGCGCGCCACTGCTCGTATGCATCTCCGGACAGCGATGACGTCTTCAGTGACGATCGAGTCCGCGTTCTCCGCTCGGCGCGAAAGCCAAGCAAAATCAATCGGGAATGTCTGGCAATAACCAGGCTTGCTTTGCTGCTTGCCGACTGGGGCGAGACGCAGAAATCCTCAAAATTCCGCGGTGAAGTGCGGCTTGCTGCTGAAACATGCGGCACGCCTTGAAAAAAGTTGAGGCTTCTCACACCGGGAGTTCGGCGCAAGTGTCGCACCAAGGGACGTTCATTTTTACGTGTCCAAACTTGGGGGTATTCAGGATGTCGTTTCGTTTCAAAGCAATTGCAGCCGCGGCGCTGTCACTTGCTACGCTCGCCACCGGTGGCTTGGCGCAGGCAGCGGATTTGCCGGTCAAGGCTGCCAAGAAGGCTCCTGACCTCCCGTTCTTCCTTGTGATCGACGACCGTGTGTCGTTCTCCTGGATGCCGAAGGGCACCGACCCCGGCATGTGGAGCGTCCGCCCGGATGGCAGCATCAACGGCACCACCGCCAAGCAGGTCTACTCCTTCACCCACTTCGACCTCTGGGCCTACGGCACCAACTTCTTCACCATCTCGATGTTCAAGTCGGGTCATAATGATCCCGCCTCGCCTTGCTCCGCGCCGGGCGTGACCATCACCGGCGGCGCCGCGGACTGCGCGGGCGCAACCGAGATTTACGGCCTGTTCCGCTCGACCTTCGGCTGGAACGAGATCTTCAACACCAAGGCCTTCACCATGGGGCCGCTGCACAACATCTCGTTCGAAGTCGGTATGGATGCCAACACCGAGAACAACTTCCTCGCGCCCGCCAAGCGCGACGTCGTCGCCGGTCTCCAGTTCGCCTTCGACCTTCCCTACAAGGGCTATATCAACGTCGCTCCGTTGATGTACTGGGAGTTCTCGAACCACAACGCCTTCACCCAGTGCGGCTTGTTCGCGCCGGGCGTTGCGGGCGTGACCTGTAACTCCGACGGCAACGTCAGCTACAACCCGACCTGGGCCGTCGAAATCAACTACTACATGGACCTCGGCTTCCTGCCGCCGAACATGCAGTTCTGGTCGATCAGCGGCCGCGCTGGCTGGTACGGGCCGAAGGGTGACTCGAACGGTACGCCTGCACTCTCGGGCGTGGGCATCTTCAGCACCAAGTCCAAGACCGAGCTGAACAGCGAACCGATCCGCCTGACCTTCGACGCCTCGAAGGCGGTCTGGGGTGACAAGTACTCGCACTTCGTCGACCTCTGGGTTGCCTATCGCTACTGGCAGAACAAGTTCGGCCTCGACCACAACGCCATGGCTGGCGTCTGCACCATCGCCCCGACCGGCCAGAGCACCAAGAGCTGCACCGAGTCCACGGTTTACGGTGGTGTGACTGTGAAGTTCTGATCGGCTGACGGTCTCCAAGTTCGAATGGCGCCGCGCATGTCCCGCGCGGCGCCATTGGCGTTTGCGTAGGGTGGGCAAAGGCGCAACGCGCCGTGCCCACCATTTTCCCAGACGGTTGGCTATGGTGGGCACGCTTCGCTTTGCCCACCCTACGAAGTTGAGTTCTTGGGGCGAGTTACTTCGTCCACACGCCGTCGTGCAGCGCTGCGGCCTCTTCCTCGAGCAGCGGGCCGACAACCTCCGTCGGGCGCTGGCCGCTGGCAAAGACCTCGCGGCAGGGCAGGTCGAGGGTCGGGTTCTCCGGGTGATTGCCGGTGACGCCGCGCAGGCGGTGTTCGCTGAGGCCGTAGACCACGCGGCCGATGCCGGCCCAGTAGATCGCGCCGGCGCACATCGCGCAGGGCTCGGCGGAGGAATAGAGCGTCGCCTTCGCCAGCACCTCGCGGTCCAGCGTGCGGCAGACCTGGGTGGCCGCCAGGCGTTCTGCATGCGCGGTGCCGTCATGATCCGGCATGTAGCCGTTCTCGGTCTCTATCAGCACCCGGCCACCCGCATCGACGACGATGCAGCCGAAGGGGTGGTTGCCGTGGGTGAGAGAACGGCGGGCGACCGCGAAGGAGAGGCGCAGAAAGTGTTCGTCGCGTTCGGATGCGCCGTTCATCGCTGCTCCTAGAGCATGATCCGGAAAAGTGTGCAGCGGTTCTCCGAAAAGATCATGCTCAAACGATTCGTTAGTGGCCCGCCATGTGCCGGCCGACCACGGTGAGATCGGCCTCGCTGGTTCGTGCTTCATACACGAATTCGCCGTGGAACATCACCACCAGCCGATCGGAGAGTTCGAGCAATTCGTCGAGGTCTTCGCTGACCAGCAGCACGGCGGCGCCGCGGTTGCGCGCGGCCATGATCTCGGCGTGGATCTGCGCCACTGCCGCGAAGTCGAGCCCGAAGCAGGGATTGGCCGCGATCAGCACCTCGACGTCACCGCCGAGCTCACGTGCGAGCACCGCGCGCTGCACGTTGCCGCCCGAGAGCGCCGAAATCGGCGTATCCGGCGTCCGGGTCTTGATCTTGTACTGCCCGATCTTCTTCTTCGCATCGTCGCGGAAGGCGCCGCGGTTGAGCCACCAGCCGCCGCTGGCGAAAGGCGCGCGGTCGAATTCGCGGAAGGCAATGTTGTCGGCAACGCTCATGCCGCCGACACAGGCGTTCTTCAGCGGTTCCTCGGGCAGGAGGGACATCTTGTGGCGGCGCATCTCCTCGCGGCTGGCGTGGTAAGGATCGCCGACGACGCGGATTTCGCCGCTCTCGGATTCGCGCTGGCCCGCCAGCACCTCGACGAGCTGGCGCTGGCCGTTGCCGGAGACGCCCGCGATGCCGACGATCTCGCCGGCGCGCACGGTGAGCGAGACGTCATGCACGGCGATGGCGCCGGCATCGTCGAGCGCGCGGACCTTTGCCAGCTCCAGCCTGGCCTGACCGGCTTCACCGGTGCGTGGCGGCTGCACCGTCAGCTCCTCGGCGCCGATCATGGTGCGCGCCATCGCATCCGGTGTCAGCTCGGAAACCTTGCCGGCACCCGCAAGCTTGCCGCGGCGCAGGATGGTGACGTCGTCGGCGAAGGCCATGACCTCGCGGAACTTGTGCGTGATCATCAGGATGGTCAGCTCGCCTTTGACGACCATGTTGCGGAGCATGCCGAGCACCTCGTCGGCCTCCGCCGGCGTCAGCACCGAGGTCGGTTCGTCCAGGATCAGGAAACGGCGTTTTAAGTAGAGCTGCTTCAGGATCTCGCACTTCTGCCGTTCGCCGGCGGAGATGTCGGAGACTTTTGCGCCAAGCGGTACCTTGAAGGGCATCCGCGCCAGGAAGGACTCGAGCTCCTTCATTTCCTTCGACCAGTCCACCACGACCGGCACGTCGTCGCGGGCAAGCACGAGGTTTTCGGCGACCGTCATGGCCGGCACCAGCGTAAAGTGCTGGTAGACCATGCCGAGGCCGAGCGCGTGGGCGTCCTTTGGATTGGCGATCGCCTGCTCGCGATCGCCGATGATGATGTCACCTTCGGTCGCGTGGTAATAGCCCATGATGCATTTGACGAGCGTCGACTTGCCGGCACCGTTCTCGCCGAGCAGCGCATGGAACGAGCCGGGACGCACCTTCAGCTCGACATTGTCCAGCGCCAGGAAGTCGCCGAAGCGCATGGTCATGGCGATGGCGTTGACGCCGAAGGCGCCTGACGGCGGGAGAGGCTCGCCGACGATCACGAAATCGCTCCGATGAAGGCGTCGGAGGTCGAGACCGCGCCGAACACGCCGCCCTGCATCTTGATCATCTTCAGCGCGTGCTCGTGGTTGCTCTTGTCGGTCGCGCCGCAGCAATCGTGCAGCAGCACGCATTCGAAGCCGCGATCGTTGGCCTCGCGCATGGTGGTATGAACGCAGACATCGGTGGTGATGCCGGTCAGCACGATATTCTCGATGCCGCGCACGCGCAGGATCAATTCGAGGTCGGTGGCGCAGAACGAACCCTTGCCGGGCTTGTCGATGATGGGTTCGCCCGGCAGCGGCGCCAGCTCCTCGATGATGTCCCAGCCGGGCTCGCCGCGCACCAGGATGCGGCCGCAGGGGCCGGGATCGCCGATGCCGGCGCCGATCTGGCGCGAGCGCCAGCGCTTGTTGGCGGGCAGGTCGGAGAGATCGGGGCGATGGCCTTCGCGGGTATGGATGATGTGAAAGCCTTGGGCGCGCATCGCCGTCAGCAGTTTCTTGATCGGCTCGATCGGGGCCCGCGTCAGCGAGAGGTCATAGCCCATCTTGTCGACATAGCCGCCGACGCCGCAGAAGTCGGTCTGCATGTCGATGATGATGAGCGCCGTGTTTTCGGGACGCAGATCACCGTTGTAGGGCCAGGCGTAGGGCTCGGACTTGATGGTGCGCTCGGGCATGATTTCGCTCTCTAGCGGGTGATCGACAATTCGGCCGGGGCTCCGGTCAGCGTGCGTTTCGGCGAGCAGGTTATGATCATGATCGCCAGCGTCAGGATGTAGGGCGCGGCGTTGAAGAGGTGATAGCCGGAGGTGACGCCGACCGATTGCAGCGCCGGCCCGAGCGCGGCGGCGCCGCCGAAGGCCAGCGAGGCCCACAGGCACAGCAGGGGATCCCAGCGGGCGAAGATCACGAGCGCCACGGCGGTAATGCCCTGACCTGAGGACAGGCCCTCGTTCCAGCTACCGGGATAGAACAGCGACAGGAACGAGCCGCCGATGCCGGCGAGGAAGCCGCCGACCATGGTGGCGCGGAGGCGGATCAGGAGCACGGAGTGGCCCATCGCGCGTGCGGCGTCAGAGCTTTCGCCGGCGGTACGAATGAGAAGGCCCCAGCGCGTGGTGCGGAAGGCCCAATAGAGGATCGGCGCCAGCGCAACGCCGATCAGGAAGAGGACATTGACCCGCAGTGCTGCACGGACCTGCGAAATGTCGCTCCACCAGCCGAAATCGATCGCTGGCAGGCGTGGCGCGGTTGGCTCGATCAGTGGCTTTCCGAGATAGAAGGCGAGACCGGTGCCGAACAGCATCAGCGCGATGCCGACCGCGACGTCGTTGACGCGCGGCAGCGAGCAGATGCCGGCATGGAGCGCACCAAGCAATGCGCCGGTGATACCGGCCGCGAGCACGCCGAGCCAGGGCGAGCCGGTGAGATAGGAGATGCCATAGGCGCTCATCGCGCCCATCACCAGCGTGCCTTCGAGGCCGAGATTGATCCGGCCTGAGCGCTCGGTGATGCATTCCCCCAAGCTCACGAAAAGGAACGGGGTCGAGACGCGAATGGCGCCGCCGAGCACGGCAAGTGGGACGGTCCAGAGTCCGATCGATCCGTCTGCCATCTCAGGATTTTCCCTTCAGGAATCCGATGCGGCCGTAGAGCGCATCGCTGGCCAGCACGAAGACGAAGATGATGCCTTGGAGCACCAGAACGGATGCGTCGGGCAATCCGAGGCGACGCTGCAACAGGCCGCCGCTGGCGCTGATGCCGCCGAGCAGGATCGCGACGGGGATGATCGCGAGCGGATTCTGTCGCGCGAGGAAGGCGACGAGAATGCCGGTGAAGCCATAGCCTGCCGCGAGATTGGCGTTGGTGCGCCCCTGAACGGCTGCGACCTCGACCATGCCGGCAAGGCCAGCTGCGCCGCCAGCAAGGAAGCAGATCGTCAAAATGAGTTTGCTGACGCCGAGACCGACGATCTTGGCAGCGCGGATGTTGCCGCCGGCAACCCGCGCGGCGAAGCCGAACACGGTGTGATAGATCAGGATGTAGGCGGCGGTCGCGGCGATCAGGCCGAAGACCAGGCCCCAATGCACGTCGGTGCCGGGGATGGAGCCGATCATGTTGGCGGCGCCGATCTCGCGCGTCGACGGCTTGTTGAGGCTGGCGGGATCCCGCATCGCGCCTTCGACGAGATGGTTGAGGATCGCAAGCGCGATGTAGACCAGCAGAAGGCTCGAGATCGTTTCGTTGACGCCGCGATACTGTCGCAGCGCGCCTGCCAGCATGATCCACAGGCCGCCGCCGATCACGCCCGCGCAGACCATGGCGATCTGAACGATGAACGGTGGCATGCCCTGAAGCGCGAGCGCGGCGCTCGTCGCCGAGAGTGCGCCGATCAACAGCGCGCCTTCGCCGCCGATGATGACCATGCCGAGCTGCGCCGGCAGCGCGGTGCAGAGTGCGGTGAGGATCAGGGGAGCCGCGCGCGTCAGCGTGTTCTGCCAGGAAAACCAGGTGCCGAAGGCGCCGTAGTACATATAAAAATAGAGGTCGAGCGGGTTCTTGCCGAACATCGCGACAAAGATGCCGAAGACCACGAGCGCGCCGGCCAGCGCCGCGCCCGGGATCAGGATGTATTCAATTGTCGCGCCGTGGCGTTGGAGGAAACCGGGATCGGCGGCCGGGGCAATTGCCCCGACCGTTTCAGTGGGATCCGCCGCTTCCGTTGTCACGAAGTCGCTCCGATCACGCCCTCGACGAGATAGTCCATCTTCTCCAGTTCGGGATCCTTCTGGCCCCGATCGGTGCCGGCTGGGATCACCGTCTTGCCCTTGTTGTCGACCAGTCCTCCCTTGAAGATGGCGTAGCCCTCAGCCGACAGGAACTTGGCCTTGACCTCGTCGGCGTGCTTGCGCGCCTCGGCGGAGACAGCCTCGCCATAGGGCGAGGTCTTGACGATCTCTTCCTTGAGGCCGCCGCGATAGAAATTCGGGATGGTCTCGCCGGCGGCGATCATCTTGACGAATTTCGGATAGAGCGCTTCCCAGTTCCACTCGGCGCCGGTGAGATAGGCCTTCGGTGCCAGCGGCGACTGGTTGACGTGATAGCCGCACACCATGGCGCCGCGGCGTGCCGCGTTCTCGACCATGGTCTTCGGTCCGTCGACGTGGCAGGTGAGCACATCGACGCCCTGGTCGATCAGGCTGTTGGTGGCCTCGGCTTCCTTGACTGGCATCGACCAGTCACCGGTGAAGATCACCTGCGTGGTGGCCTTCGGATTGGCGAGCTTGGCGCCGAGCGCGAAAGCGTTGATGTTGCGCAGCACCTGCGGGATTGGTTTCGCCGCGACGAAGCCGAGCTTGCCGGTCTTGGAGGTGTAGCCGGCGATGATGCCCGAGATGTACTGGGCTTCGTCGATATAGCCGAAATAGCTGCCGGCGTTCTTCGGATCCTTGTCGCTCCACAGGCCGCCGCAGTGCTCGAAGCGCAGCTTTGGGAACTTGTTGGCCATCTTGATCATGTGCGGATTGTAGTAACCGAACGAGGTCGGGAAGAGCAGGCTGGCGCCGTCGAGATTGATCATGGACTCGATGGTCTTCTCGACCGCATCGGTCTCCGGTACCTTCTCTTCCTCGACGACCTTGAGACCGGGAATCTTCTTCAGTGCTGCGGCGCCCTGCGCATGCGCCTGGTTGTAGCCGTAGTCATCGCGCGAGCCGACATAGATGAAGCCGATGGTGGTGTCGGCCGCCAAAGCCGGGCGGGCGCCGGCCGCCGCGCCGAGGGTGAGGGCCGCGCCGCCCTGCAACACGTGCCGTCGTGAAATCCTGCCAAAATCCATTGGTTGCTCCCTTGGCGGCTGCACCGCCGTGATTTCGCGGCTGCGCCGGTCTGGCGGAGCCCGGAACAAGATGTCGCAAGCTTCGTGCCAGAGGCTAGGAAGCGTGCATATCTTTCTAAGTATTTGAATTATTTATTTATATCACGTTCTCGAATCTTGATGAGGAAATCAGCAGATCAAATTTTGAGCAGTATCTTATCATTGTATGCAATTGAGTTAAGCAGCCTTAACCAGCACGCGTGTGCATTGCGATGCCCGGACCGTCTGCTGCTTGGCGCATTCATGCTAACCAGTCGCTGATTTGGGACGGGCGCCAGCCGAGCGATTTCGCTGGCACCGAACTTGTATCGATTGTCGTCACGATCGCCGCGCGCGGTCTCCAGGATGGAAAGCTCGACCGAGATGGGTGCTGCCGCCGTTCAAGATGTATCGCTCGGCAAGGAGATCGTTCGCCGCATCGACGAGCTCGGTGCGATTTCGGAAGAACCCGGCAAGCTTACCCGCATTTATCTCAGCAAGGAGCTGCGCACGGCTTCGGACCTCATCCTCGGCTGGATGCGCGAGGCCGGCATGAGCGCGCATCTCGACGCGATCGGCAATGTCTGCGGCCGTTACGAGGGCGAGCGGCCGGGTACGCCCTGCCTGATGCTCGGCTCGCACTACGACACTGTGCGCGATGCCGGCAAATGGGATGGGCCGCTGGGCGTGATCACGGCGATCGCCTGCGTCGCCGATCTCAACCGCCGCGGCAAGCGCCTGCCGTTTGCCATCGAAGTCGTCGGCTTTGCCGACGAGGAGGGCGTGCGCTTCGCCTCGACGCTGATTGGCAGCCGCGCGCTGGCCGGCACCTTTGATGAGAGCGCTTTGAGTACGCGCGACCGCGACGGTGTCTCGATGCGCGATGCCCTCGTGCAGTTCGGCCTCGATCCTGATCATATCGGCGCAGCGGCGCGGGCTCGGCGCGAGCTGCTTGCCTATCTCGAATTGCACATCGAGCAGGGGCCGGTTCTCGAAGCACAGAATCTGCCGGTTGGCGTGGTCACAGCGATCGCTGGCGCAACGCGGCTTGCGGCACGGCTGACCGGCATGGCCGGCCACGCCGGCACGGTGCCGATGGCGCTGCGCCGTGACGCGCTCGCCGGCGCGGCCGAGTGCATTGGCGCGATCGAGCAGTTCTGCCGGACCGACGAGGGCGGGCTGGTCGGCACTGTCGGCTACATTCAAGCGAGGCCCGGTGCGACCAATGTCATTCCAGGCGAGGTGTCGTTCACCATCGACATGCGCGCGCCGACCGACATGCATCGCAAGCGCGCGGTGGCTGACGTCGTCCGCCAGATCGAGGCGATCGCAAAGCGTCGGCAACTGGCGCTTCAGCTCGACGTCACCCATGAGAATCGCACCGCGCCTTGCGCGCCCTGGCTCAAGCAGCAGATCGCACAGGCGATCGCCGCAGAAGGTTTTGGTGTGTTCGAGCTGCCGAGCGGGGCGGGGCATGACGGCATGGCAATGATCGACATTGCCGACGTCGGCATGATTTTCGTGCGCTGCCGCGGCGGCATCAGCCATCACCCGGACGAGCACGTCGAGTTCGCCGACGCCGATGCTGGCGCGCGGGTCCTGCTCAGGGTGATCGAGAATTTCAGGCCGCGGGAAGCGTAAGCCGGGCCCGCAAGTCACCGGGTAGAGATACGAATCAGGCAGGTCTAGAATAGTGACGGCTCACCGCCGCGATCACGAGACATCATTCGACGACGCACATGAACAGCGACATCCCTTTTTCATCCCATCGCGATAACCGGTTTTACCAGGGCTTGACGGCGACCTTCGTCGCCAACGCCCTTCAGGCGGTCAATTTTCTCGGCGATCGATTCCTGAGAAAGCCGCATCATGTATCGTCGGCCATCGAGGACCTTTACCGGCACTCGATGGACAGCGCTTTTTCGGTGACTGAGTCCTTTCTCGTCACGGGGGCGCCGCACGCATCCGCATATTATCCGCGCGACTTCGCCTGGTTCTATCCCGACGTCCTCGACCCCGCGACCATCATGGATGCGCAGGATGCGGTCCGGCGGGCCCGGCTGCTCGAAAAGAGCGTCCGTCTCTTGCTGGAGGCGGTTCGCGCCAACGTCGTCACGACGACCATTGTTCCGGCGGGACGCGGCCGGTATCTCGGCGTGAACTATTTCTCGCGCCCCTCGGATACGCTGCTCGGCATTCTTGCCGGCCTTCAGCAGATGATTTCTGCCGACCAGAGAGCGTCGTCCTATCTGGCGATGTCGCAATGTGCGCATGCCGGCCGTCTGTTGCTGGCCGAATATGGCGTCGACCTGAAATGGGCGATATTGCAGCTCGCCGGCGAACTCGAGCCGTTCGATCATGACGGCGCCAGGTATCTGCTTTGCGATGTCAGCGCACCTCGTTCTGCGGCAACTGACACCCGGGCCGAGCGCAGGCGCTTTGTCACCAATGCGTGTGTCTACACGACGTTTGCGTGGGGCGTGCAACTCGGAGTCGTCGGCGAAAACGAGCTGAAGCGGCTGCTCGGGCGCGACCTCTCACAGTACAAGCAAGAGCTTCTCCGACTGTTCGGCAAGGACGGTTATGTCAGGCATTCCCTGGATAGCCCGGCAGGTTCGCCGGCATCGTCCATCGCCCTGGATTTCGTCAGCGTGCATCAGGGATTTTGGGATCTGAGCGAGGCGAGCGAGCGCGCGTTGTTTGCGGCCACGACGGATCTGGTTATCGCCGAACCACGCTTTCGCATCCCCAGCACATTCCACTTCCTGGTGTCAGCGGATAATCCGCGGAACAAGATGATCCACAAGATTGCAGCGCCCGCCTATCAGGGACGTTCCTCCTGGCCGACGTTCAACGTCGAATTTGCCGATCGCATGTTGGACTATGATGAATTCTCAGGGAGCGATACCTATCGTGCCTACGCCCAGGGAATATTGAAGGACATTCGCACCGCGACCGAAGTCCACGGCGGATATCAGGAGCTGATCTCGGAGAGAGGCCTGAAATATCGCACCTGGGCCTACAAGGGCGCCGTGGCTCACTCCTGGTTTCCGCGTTTCTTGTCCGTCTGGAGCAGGGCGTTTGAAACGCCCTTGCTCCATTGGAATGATTGACCCGCGAACGCTACCCCGCCGTCACGTCGACCAACTCGCCGCCTTCGAGCACCTTGGCCGCCTTGGCGCGGTCGAGGTCGCCCTCCCAGGCGGCGACAACGACAGTCGCCACGCAATTGCCGATGAGGTTGCCCATGGCGCGGGCCATGCCGATGAACCAGTCGACCGAGAGCACCAGCACGAGGCCGATCGCGGGAATGCTCGGCACGGCGTTCAGTGTTGCAGCCAGGATCACGATCGCCGAGCCCGGCACGCCATGCGCGCCTTTCGACGTGATCAGGGACACGCCGAGCACCAGCAGGAGATCGCCGAACGACAGCGGCGTGTTGGTCGCCTGCGCGATGAACACGACGGCCAGCGTCAGGTAGATCGAGAAGGCGTCGAGATTGAAGGAATAGCCGGTCGGAATCACGAGTCCGACGACGGAATCCTTCACGCCCATCCGCTCCAGCTTCTTCATGATCTGCGGCAGCACGGCGTCGGAGGACGCGGTCGCGAGCACGATGGTGAGCTCTTCGCGCAGGTAGGAGAGGAACTTGAGGATGTTGATTCCGGCGAGCGCCATCACGCTGCCGAGCACGCCGAGCACGAAGATGCCGACCGAGACGTAGAACAGCATCACCAGCGAGACGAGCTGCTTCAGCGAGCCGATGCCGTATTTGCCGACGGTGTAGGCGACCGCGCCGAGCACGCCAAGTGGCGCAACGCGAACGATAAGCCCCATGACTCGGAACAGCACGGTCGAGGCGGCGTCGATGATCGAGGTGATGAGCTTGCCCTTCTCGCCCCCGACCAGCGCGAGGCCGACACCGAACAGGATCGCAAAGAACAGCACCTGGAGCACGTCGTTGCGCGACAGCGCATCGAACGAAGTGCTGGGGATCACGTTGAGCAAGAAAGCGCCGACGCCCGCGCCTTGCAGCTTGTGGGCGTTGTCGGCGTAGGTGTTGAGCGCCTTGGCATCCAGCGTCGACGTATCGATGTTCATGCCGTGGCCGGGGCCGAAGATGTAGGCGAGGATGAGCCCGACCACGAGTGCCACGGTGGTCATCACCTCGAAATAGAGCAGCGCCTTGACGCCGACCCGGCCGACCTTCTTGAGGTCGCCTGCGCCGGCAATGCCGTGGACGACGACGCAGAACACGATCGGCGCCACGATCATCGAGATCAGCTTCAGGAAGGCGTCGCTGAGGATCTTGAGGCTGATGGCGAAATCCGGCGTGGCTACGCCGAGAATGATGCCAAGGATCAGCGCTGCCAGAACCTGGACGAACAGCGAAGTATAAAGCGGCTTGCGCTCGGCGGCCGGGGCCGCGGCAATGGTCGACATGGTGACTCCCCCGTTTCAACGACGTCCTGAACGGCAAAAAGGAGCAACAACCGTGCCAGAATGTCGCGGGATTTGCCGAAAATGGCCTATTCGGCCGCTTTCGCTGTCCTGCCGAACATCCGCGTCGGCGCCGGGAAGCCACAGGACGTGCCGTCGGTGACTTTGACCTGATCTTCCCACGGCAGGCGGAAGGTGCCGGCGACCATGTCCTGCATGAAGGTATAGGGACAATCCATCGCGCCGCCCTTCACGGCGACGTAGCCGCGGTGCCAGAGCTGGTAGATGTTGTTCTCGACGCCCCAATTGATGCGGGCCTCGCGCACGAGATCGGGCCGCACCTCGGCGGTGATGATCTCGTCGGCGCGGCCATTGGTGCCGTGCGCGAGCACGCTTCCGTCGAAATTGACGATCATGCCTTCGCCCATGGAATCGAACGAGCCGTCAGAGCCGCACATGCAGACATTCGCGGTCACCATCAGGTTCTGGAACGAATTGGCCTGATTGGTGAAGCGCCAGGATTCGCGGATCGGCGCGGTATAGCCGGCGGTGCGGATCATGATCTCCGCGCCCTTGTAGGCGCATTCCCGCGCCATCTCCGGAAACATGCCGTCATGGCAGATGATCAGCGCGATCTTCGCGCCGTTCGGACCCTCGATCACGGGAATGCCGATGTCGCCGGGCTCCCACGGTTCGACCGGAATCCAGGGATGGAGCTTGCGGTAGTAGAGCTTGATCTCGCCGTGGTCGTCGATGATCAGGCCGGAATTGTAGGGATTGCCGTGCGGGTTGAACTCCATGATGGAGAAGCAGCCCCAGATCTTGTTGTCGATGCAGGCTTTCTTGAAAGCCGCGACCTCGGGCCCGTCGAGCCGGCACATGATCTCGGGATTGGTGTCCATCGTGAGGCCGTGCAGCGAATATTCGGGGAATACCACCAGATCCATGGTGGAGAGATTGCGGCGGGCCTTGCCGACCATCCAGGCGATGCGCTCGGTCTGCTTCGCGAGATCGGCCCGGGTCACGACGTTCGGCAGTTGCAACTGCACGAGCCCGATGACCACGCCCTCAGGCGATTTGTTCAATCCGCCAAGTCCGTTCATGATCTGCTCCCTTGCCGTTCGCGCGGCGCCGTTGCGCGCTATTCGTTCGCGGACGAGCAAATCCGATTTTGGCGGCACGCAAAAGTCCATTTTTCAGGCTGGCAGGCGAAGTCGACCGTGCCTGCGCGGACCGTCGGTCGTCCCCGAAGCATGCCGACGCCCATTGTTGCAGCGCCGCGTGCCTCAAGTCTCGGCTTGACCCCCTAAATCGTCTGGTGTCAGACTTATGACATGAGTACAGCAAAGCGACATATCGCCAGCCTTCGCGACGAATATGCCGAGATGACACGGCAGCGCATCGTTGCCGCCTTTGTCGAGACGCTGGAGGACGAGGCGGCTGACGACATCTCCATGGCCGCGGTGGCCAAGCGCGCGAAGGTGGCTGAGCGAACCATTTATCGGCACTTCAAGACCCGCGCGGAGCTGTTTGCGGCGGCCGGCGAATGGATCGAAGACAATGTCTTCAGCTATATTCCCTTCACGTCGCCCGACGAGTTGCCGGATATCTTCCGCAAGCTGTGCAAGCGGTTCGATCGCCATCCGCATCTGGCGCGCGCCATTGCGATGACGCGGGCGGGCCGCCGGGTGCGCGCCGGCTTCCGGCGGCACGTGATCGACCAGCATCACAAGGCGATGGCGCCGCTGGTGCGGCATCTCCCCGCGAAGGAGGTCCGCCAGGCAGAGGCGGTCGCATCTTATCTCAACAATGTGCTGGCCTGGAATGCGATGCGCGAGGACTTTGGCATGTCCAGCGCCGAGATCGCCGACGCGATCGAGTGGGCGCTCACGACGCTCTTGAAGGACGTCCGTCAGCGCGATGCCGCTGCGGCCCGCAGCGGCAAGACCGGCAAATCGCCGCGCAAGCGAAGCACGGCTGCGAAAGAGCAGGCGTAGAGAGAGGAAGGCGATGAACGCGATACCCGACGATCTCCTGATCAACGCGCCCGACGAGGTTCTTATCCGCCAGGATCTGGTGCTGACGGCGCTCGGCCGCCGCCCGGCCGATCGCTCCTTGCGGGTCGGCAAGTTGCTCGACGTGCACAGCCGCACCTGGAGCGAGGATCAGGAGATTGTTTTCAAGGGCCGGCGCATCGCCTGGATCGGGCCTGCCGGCAGTTATCCCGGCGAGGTCCGCGAGCGCGTGCATCGGCCGGATCTTGCGGCCGTGCCAGGCTTCGGTGAAGTGCACAAGCATATCGAAAGCTCGCATCTGACGCCGGAATGGGAGGCCGCGCTGGTGCTGCCGCATGGCAATACCTGGACCTGCGAGGCGAGCCACGAATTCTCCAATGTCAACGGTGCACGCAATCTCGAATTCTGGTTCGAAGCGCGTCGTCGCGGATCGCCGCTGAAGATCTTTCCGCAACCCGGATCGGCGGTGCCGCCCACGGCCTATGAATGGGGCGGCGGCTGGTATGGCCGCGAGGAGCAGGCGAGCTTCATGAGCGAGAGCCTGATGGTCACCGGGCTCGACGAAGTGATGGACTGGCCGGCGGTCTGGAATCCCGACAATCCGTCCTACAGGCGGCTATGGGGCATGATCGAGGCCACGTTCGCGGCCCGCGGCGTCGTCGAAGGCCATGGCTCCGGTCTGCGGGACCTGCCATCCATTAACGCCTTTGCCGCAGCCGGGCTCGCCTCCGATCATGAAGTGCAGACGCCAGAGGAGACCTGGGACAAGCTCACCCGCGGTCTCTTCATCGAGTTGCGCGTCTACGCCATGGACGAGATCGTCAAATGGCTGCTCGCGAAGGGTTTGCAGGACTGGTCGCAGATCGCTTTCACCACCGACGACCGCAGCGCCAGCCATACGCTCGAGCTCGGCGCCAGCGATCACAACGCGCGGGTGGCGATTGAAGCCGGTCTTGCGCCGGAAGTCGCGATCCAGTGTCTGACCATCAATCCGGCGCGGCACATGCGCATCACGCCGTTCGTCGGCAGTCTCGCCCCGGGGCGGTTTGGCGATGTCGTGCTGCTCTCGGATGTCGCCAGGCTGACCATCGCCGAGGTCTGGGCCGATGGCGCGCAGGTTTCCGAAGGCAAACGCTATCTGGGCAAGGTTCCCGAAATCTCCTGGCCGGATTGGGCGACCAGGACGGTGAATGTCAAACGCGAGATCCAGTCGGAGGATTTCGAGCTGCCGGCCCAGCCCGGCCGCACCACGATGAAGGCCGCGGTGATCCGCCCGTTCCATTGGCATCCCGAATTCTACACCCTCGAACTGCCGGTGCGTGACGGCGCCGTGCAGCGCGATGAGAGCGAGGCCATCACCAAGTTTGCCATCGTCGATCGTTTCTCCGGCGACGGCCGGGTTGCAAAAATGTTCTGGCGCGGCTGTGGACCGCGCACGCCGGACACTGCGCTTGCCTGCTCGGTCGCACACGACAAGCACAACATCTGGGTGGTCGGCTCGTCCGACGCCGCGATGGCCAAGGCCGTGAACGCGCTGGTCGAACGTCGGGGCGGTTGGGCTCTGGTGCGCGAAGGCGAGCTCGTCGCCACCGTGCGCTTCGAGGT
The DNA here is from genome assembly GCF_000938255.1 of Bradyrhizobium sp. LTSP849. Classification (GTDB taxonomy): domain Bacteria; phylum Pseudomonadota; class Alphaproteobacteria; order Rhizobiales; family Xanthobacteraceae; genus Bradyrhizobium. The sequence continues at coordinate 289,324 of NZ_JYMR01000056.1, forward strand.
TGGCGGATTGATGAGCTGTCGCTCGGCGCAGGCGCTCGATGCCGAGATGCAAGCGCTTTATGCAGAGGGCCGTAAAGTGGACTGGATGTATGAACCAACCTTCCGGCCGCGCTGGTATCCCGGATTTCCGGAGCGCCTGATGTTCGCGACGCTGACCTGCGCGCCCTGGAGTTGGGTGCTGGTGGCGCCGTGCGAGCAGGCGCCGCTTGGTTTCATCAACGTGCAGACCGGCGAAGCGCACCCGGTGGTCTGGTAGGGGGAGGACAGGGATGAACGAGATGACGAAGCCGCAAGCCGCCTCCGCAGAGCCGGCGCCGCACGCGGCCGCGGGACGGCTCGATCGCATCTTTTGCCTCACCGAGCGTGGCACCAGTGTCGGCCGCGAGGTGACGGCTGGCGCGACTACGTTCGCGGCGATGGCCTATATCATCGCCGTGAACCCGGCCATCATGTCCAATGCCGGAACGGATCGTGCCGATCTCGTCAGCGCCACGGCACTCGCCGCGATTCTGGGCTCGGTGATGATGGGGCTGTGGGCCAATCTGCCGCTCGCGGTCGCGCCGGCGATGGGATCGAACGTCATCTTCACCTATGTCATCGTCAAGCAAATGGGCGTGCCCTGGCAAGGTGCGCTTGCGATGGTCGCCTTCACCGGCGTGTTGTTTTTGATTCTCAGCCTGTCGAAGCTGCGCGAAAAAGTCGCGAAGGATGTTCCGGAAGCGCTGAAGATCGGTATTCAGGCGGCGGTCGGTACCCTGATCGTCTTCATTGCGCTACGGGGCGCCGGCTTCGTGGTCCAGAACCCGTCGACCTACATCGCCATGGGATCCCTGCGCAGCCCGCCTGTGCTGCTGACGCTGTTTGGCCTCCTGCTCACGCCGGTGCTGGTGGTGCGCCGGGTGCCGGCGGCGCTGATCTTGTCGATCGCGTTGCTGACCCTGATCGGCTTCTTCGTTCCAGGCGCCAACGGCAAGATGGTGACGTCGGTGCCATCCGCCATCATGGCGTGGCCGCGCTGGCCGACCAGCACCTTCATGGCACTCGATGTCGGCTATCTCTTCAGCCATTTCGTCGTGGCGCTGCCGCTGCTGTTCTACTTCCTGTGCGCCGAATTCTTCTCGACGCTTGGCACGCTGATCGGCGTCACGGGAGCCGCCAATCTGCGCAAGCCAGACGGTTCGATCCCGAATGCCACCGCGGCGTTTGCTACCGATGCGACGGCATCCATCATCGGCCCGCTGCTCGGCACCTCTGTCGTCACGGCCTACATCGAGTCCATCACCGGCGTGCAGGCCGGCGGCCGCACCGGCCTGACCTCGCTGACCGTTGCTGGGTTCTTCTTCCTCGCACTGTTCTTCTGGCCCATCTTCGTCATCATCCCGCCGCAAGCGACTGCGCCCGCGCTGGTGCTCGTCGGTGTATTGATGATGCAGGGGCTTGCCCGCATCGACATGACCGATCTCGTCAATGCGGTTCCGATCGTGTTGACGCTGCTCGTCACCGTGCTGACCAATAACCTCATCAACGGAATGGCTTTGGGCACACTGAGCCATATCGCCTTGGAAGTGACGGTCGGCCGGCGGTCGCAGATTCCGGCGATGGTCTGGGGACTCGGTGTCGTGTTCATCGCTTACGCGATCGTGATCGCTCAGATCTTTTGATACTCGCGTTACGCCGCGAGATCCAGCAATCTGCACGACCCGCGCACCAGCGCCTTGCGCCCGGCCGGTGTCATCGCGGGCACACCGTCAGTGACGACAACAAGGCCGAGCTTGACCAGGCTTTCGACGACATAAGCCTTCGAGAGGCGACCGTTCGACACCGGATTGCGAAGCGCACGCAGCGTTTCCCACTGGTCCGGTGAAAGATCGAAGTCGAAATCGTTGCTCATGTTGCCTCAAGTGATGGTGCTGTTCGCGCGCCCCTGTTAGCGGCGCTGCATGAAGACCATGCGACGACAATGAGTCCGGAATCCGGTGAGCCGTTTAGAACGTCTCTTCACAAATTGCCGCACACTGTTGCGTCACAACAGTTAAGATCGCTCAGGCACGAATATCGTCCCTGATCGCGGATCACTAATTGATGATTTGCTCTTGATCGTGCGACGCCGACTACCGCAATGCACGGGAAGCACCTCTGTCCCATTCTGCGTCGCAATATGCACAGAAATCTTGAGGCCAAGGGTTTCGGACTCTGTTACGCTGATTCCGGGGAATGGCTTCACACAACAGGAGTGTGAGTGCATGAACAGGCTGGTCGAAATTCGTAGTCAGGAATTCCTCTGCCGAGAGCGCGCCGCGCTGGATTTCGAGCGCCGGGTGTTCTGGCTTGCGCAAGCCGAGGCATGGGAACAGCGCGCGCTCGACGAAATCGCGTATCACTTTCGCGAGTGCAATCTCGCCAAGGGCGAGTTCGTCAAGACCGAGCTGAACGCCGCCTGACGCGATTGCGATCACTTCTTACTGATAAGTCGCCACGATATCGGACACCGCGCGCTCCAGCTGCTGCGCGGTCGCGCATTGACGCACCACGCTGCAAAATGTCGCGTAGCGCGGCATCTCGGAATCGCCAAAGCCCCAGGCGAGCCGTCCTTCGGGATTGAGCCAGACCAGCCGCTTCGAGCGTTCGGAGATGCGGCGCAGGATGTCGGCGCGCGGGTCGAGATTGTTGCTGCGGGCATCCCCGAGCACGATCACTGTCGTCTGCGGCGTCAGCGTGCTCATGAACTCCTTCTCGAAATCGACCAGCGAAGAGCCGTAGTCGGACGAGCCGAAGCCGACCTTGGACATGATCTCGGCCATCGCCTCTTCCGGCGATTTCGATTCCAGGATGTCGCTGACTTCGATCAGGTGCGATGAGAATGCGAACGAGTGGACGTCGTCAACCACCTCGTGCAGCGAATGGATCAGGAGCAGGAAGAAGTCGGAGACCTGTGCAACCGAGCCGGAGACGTCACAGATCGCCACGATCCTGGGCCGGTCGCGGTGCTTGCGCTTCCACGCGGTGAGGAAGGGCACGCCGCCCCAGGCGGCGTTGCGGCGCAGCGTGCGGCGAACATCGAGATGGCCGCGGCGCTGGCGCTTGCGCGGTTTCGAATAGCGCTCGCGCAGGCGCCGCGCGATCTGGCGGATCAGCGCGCGCATCTCCGCGACCTGACGCCGCTCGATGCGCGCGAGCGGGGCATTGCGCAGGATCTCGTTGCGGAGGTTTTCGGCCTCTTCGCGGGCATAAAGCGCAAGTCCCTGCGCGACGGTATCGCGCACCGCCTCGCGCAGCGCGTCGAGCGCGGCGCGCAGGCGCTCGGCGAGTGCCGGGTTGGTTACTGTCAGTTCGTCGAGATCGTCGCGCAGGCGCTGAAGGCCCATGGCGTCGAGGATTCGGCTGGAGAAGATTCCGCGCTGGGTCGAGTAGCGGATGTCGGACAGGGACGCCGCGCCCGCAGCGCCGGCGATCGCGGCGGCAATCGCGTTGCGATCCTGCGACAGCAGCATCTGGGCAAGCGAGCCTAGTTCCTCGGGCGGTGGACCTCCGCCCGCTTCGCTGGCCGCACCCGACGAGGGCGATTGATCCGCATCCTGCGGACTATCGTCGCTATCGGCCTCAGGCTGTTCCTGCCGCGGCTCCGGCTGGCTGAAGAACAGATCAAAGCAGTCACCGAGCGCGAGTTTCTCGTCCTGCGACTTGGCGAGTGTCAGAAGGAGGGTATCGCGCAGGATGGCGCGGTCGGACACGCCGACCTCCGCGACCGCGCGCATCGCATCGATGCTTTCAGCAGGCGAAACAAGGACGCCGGCACCGCGCGCCGCCCGAAAGAAACGATGGATATTCTCGCGCATCGGCGTCAACCGAAGACGTTGGATCGCGCTGACTTGGCAATGAAGGTCGTAATCTGGGGCGACGCGGCTTCGATGTCGGCTTCGTATTTCAGCAGCACGTTGAGCGTATCCTTGACGATCTCGGTGTCGAGCTCGGAGGCCTGCAAGAGCACCAGCACACGCGCCCAATCGATGGTCTCGCTGACCGAGGGTAGCTTCTTCAAATCCAGCGAACGGATCTCGTGGATGAAGCCGACCATCTGCCGGCGCAGCGTCTGCGAGATGTTAGGCACGCGGCTCTCAACGATGCGCTCCTCCAGCCGCTGCTCGGGGAAGCCGATATGCAGATGCAGGCAGCGGCGCTTCAGGGCGTCGCCAAGATCGCGTTCGCTGTTGGAGGTGAGGATCACTGTCGGCGGGGTGATCGCCGAGATGGTGCCGAGCTCGGGGATCGTGACCTGGAAGTCGGACAGGATTTCCAGCAGCAGCGATTCAAATTCCGCGTCCGACTTGTCGATCTCGTCGATCAGCAGCACGCAGCCGCCCGGCTGCTCCAGCGCCTGGAGCAGGGGGCGCGGCTCGACGAACTCCTTGGAGAAGAACACGTCGCCGAAATCGTGGAGCTGATTGAGTGCATCGTGCAGCGTCTGCGCGCCGCCAAGGACTTCGCCGAGCTTGTCCTTCAGGATCTGGGTGTAGAGAAGCTGCTTGGCATATTTCCACTCGTAAAGCGCCTTGGCTTCGTCGAGGCCTTCGTAGCATTGCAGGCGGATCATCTTCATGCCGCGCCAGGCGGCAATCGCCTTGGCAAGCTCGGTCTTGCCGACGCCCGCGGGGCCTTCGACCAGGATCGGCTTCTCGATTTGTTGCGACAAATAGACGGCGGTCGCGATCTGCCGGCTCGCGATATAGCCTTGCGCGGCGAGGCCGCTCTCCACTGCCTCGATCGCTATCGAGGGCTTCTGATCAGCCACGAAAGGGCGCTCCCAAAGGTCTTGCTTGAGGCCTGTTCTGCCTGCGTTCCTGGCAAAGAACAAGCCTCGTCTGGGACGGGCCTGACCCGCGCGAACGGTCGCTTTTTCCGTTCAGCGCAAATACTTAAGCGATGACCGATGTGCGGTCAGTGCTGCAGCAGCTCCGGCTTCCGGATGGTCTGTCTGACCTCGGCGCCGCAATCGACGCATTCATAGACGAAGTCGATTTTGGCAAGGCTCCAATGCGGCTCGACCTCGCGCACGTACATCGGCAGGAACCCCATACAGGTGGGGCAAATCACAGGCGCGATTTCGATATCCTGATGATGCTGTACATAAGCTGGCATCTCGGCTCTCCTTCGCAGGCGACCACCAATCCCCGCGCAGAGGCTACTGCCGGTGGCGCCAGCGCCGTCATCAACTCTTTCGAACAGAGGCGGAACGGCGCGGGTTTGTCGTTCGCTGTGACATTCTTGTTACGTCTCTGTACTGTAACGGGCGGACCAAATGCCTATTTCACAGCTCGATCCGGTTTCTCGGACCTTCACTGCAACGATAAGGGGAGCAAAGCCCATGACGCATGCCATTCGTTTTCACAAGACCGGCGGTCCGGAAGTCCTGGTGTGGGAGGAGGTCAGCGTCGGCAAGCCCGGACCTGGCGAAGCGCGTATCCGTCACACCGCCGTCGGTCTCAACTTCGTCGACATCTATAACCGCTCGGGTGTGTATCCGGCGCAATTGCCGAGTGGGCTCGGCAGCGAGGCGGCGGGTGTCGTCGAGGAGGTTGGGCCCGGTGTCACCGACGTGAAGCCGGGCGATCGCGTCGCCTATGGCGCTTCACCGCTCGGCGCCTATTCCGAGGCGCGGCTGATCCCCGCCGACCGGCTGCTCAAGTTGCCTGACGGTGTCGACGACAAGACTGCGGCGGCGATGATGCTCAAGGGGCTCACCACCCAATATCTGATCCGGCAGACCTATCGGGTGAAAGCCGGCGACACCATCCTGCTACATGCGGCAGCCGGCGGCGTTGGCCTGATCTTGAGCCAGTGGGCCAAGCATCTCGGCGCGACCGTGATCGGCACGGTGAGCAGCGACGAGAAGGCAAAGCTCGCCAAGGCACATGGCTGCGATCACGTCATCATCTACAGCCGCGAGGATTTCGTGAAGCGCGTCGACGAGATTACCGGCGGCAAGAAAGTGCCGGTTGTTTATGATTCCGTGGGCAAGGATACGTTCCTGAAGTCGCTGGATTGCCTCGCGCCGCTCGGCGTCGCCGCATTGTTCGGCGCGTCCTCGGGCGCTGTCGAGCCGCTCAATCTCGGCCTGCTGGCGCAGAAGGGCTCGCTCTACGTCACCCGTCCGACGCTGTTCACCTATGCTGCCAAGCGCGAGAGCCTTGTCGCGATGGCGGGTGAGCTGTTCGACGTCGTCAAGTCCGGCGCAGTCAAGATCGAGGTGCACCAGACCTATCCGCTGAAGGACGCCGCCAAGGCGCACGCCGATCTTGCCGCGCGCAAGACCACGGGATCGACTGTTCTCACGGTGTGATCTCCGGCCGGACGGTGGCGCAGGCTCACGAGAGCGTTTTCGAGCGAAGTGGATACCGATTCGCCTAAAGAAAACGCGTCAAAACAAAAATCCAAAGCCCAGTTCCGATCCTATCGGAACTGGGCTTTGGGCCTGCGTCACGTCCGTTCATGCTTGCGCAGGTCGTGGGCATGATCGAGGTGGGTCGCCTGGAGATCGACTTCGTCAGGCGGGATTTGGGGGAGGGCGGCCTCAGTCAGGACTGCCTCGGTCACGTCCTCGACCGAACTCTCCACGACCTCGTGGATGAACGAGATGTTCTGATATTCACCCGAGGCCACGCGGGAGATGACCTCGCGTCGGGTGATTTCGGGGTCAACGATCGCCTCGCGGCCGCGCCGCCCATAGTCGATCATCACGACGAAATACTGCATGAAACGATCCTGCCGCGCCATGGTCGGAGCGCGGCAGAGTATTTCCGAAAAACGGAATAAAGTCAAGATAGATTTCCAAAAATCAGAAATCGACGCCAACGCGCCTACCTGTTTTTCTTTCGGGGACGGGCCGACTTGGCGCGCAGGCGCTCAAGCTGGCCCTTGGGCATCGAGAGGCAAATCTCCCCGACCCAGTCGAGCTTGACGCCGACGATCGGCTTGGCGTTGAAGCTGTTGAGATTGACGACGGAGGGAGATTTACCTCGCTCGATGGTCTTCAGATAGCGCTCGCCGGTCTTGAGCCGGACCACGGCCTCTTCGCCGTAGAAGCTCGACAGCGGATGGCGCTGGTCCTTGTAGACCACGATCACGTCGCCGCTCTCGTATTTGGGCAGCATCGAATCGCCGACGATCTCGAAGGCGACAGTCTCTTCCATGATCGGGAAGGGCAGCGCGATGTCGCCGAGCCCCTCCGGAGGAACCTGCTCGAAATCCGGCTCGATCACGGCGCCGGCGCCGACACGGCCCATGATCGGCGCGAGGTTCAGCTCAAGATATTCCATGATTGGAACGATTTCCGAGGCTTTCACCAGGCGTTCGCCACCAAGGATTTCCGACACCGCGCCCGGGCGCACGCCCATCGCTGCGGCCAGCCCGCCCTTGCTCTTGCCCGTCTTCTCCAGGCCTCGCTCGATCATTGCAGCGTCCAACATCGTGATTCCCTCGATTGCCCGTGGTCTTGCCTCTTGTAATCCGAAATTCGGAATTGATGCAATTATGAATATCAGAATTCGCGCTTGACTTTTGTTTCGGAATACCGGAATATTTGTCTTGCCTTCGGATCGTGCGATCGGCGGAGGTGCATCACAGGACAGCAGCATGGAACCGGGCCATTGGTCGTCGGAGCACTCCGACGCGCTTCGCGACTATTTTCTCAAAGGGATGTCTTATGCGGAGATCGGAAGGGAGATTAACGCAAGGTTTGGAACGGCTTACTCGCGCAACGCAGTGGTCGGCCGCGCCAAGCGGCTCGGGCTCGCCGCGCCGGTACGGATGATGAGTCCGTCGATCGTGCCGTCCTTGCCTGGTGAGCCCGGTCTGCTCTCGACGCGCCGTGCAGCATTGCCGTACCTGAACCTGCCGCCGCAATCGGCGCTGAAGCCGGCCAAACCGGTCAAGTTGCGCTGCGTCGGTGTCCGGCCGCGCTTGATCCCGCTCGTCGAGCTCGAACGAGATGACTGCCGCTATCCCTATGGCGGCGACAAGGAAGGCGAGGAGATCGCCTTCTGCGGCCATCCGCGGCTGCCCGGCTCAAGCTATTGCGCGCCGCATGCGCGCGTGACCCGCAGTCCCGGACCCGCTTCGGGCCGCGCCGCCGGCGGCGTCGCGCTGAGGCTGGTCTCCGCTGCCTGATGGGCGCGCGGCCCAGCCATTCATTCCAACGTCAGTTTCGCAAGGAGTCTCCGAGTGGCACGTGTCAGACGTAACATGTCCTACAAATTGGCCAAGCTTCACGACCGGCGGTCGCGGGACCTGCCGTTCAATGCCGCGGTGGCGGAGGTTGAGGTCGACAATCCCCTGGCGCTCGATCCGGACGAGAAGATCGTGGCCATGCGGTCGATCCGCAACGATCCGCTCGGCCGGCTGCATTCGCATCACCAGATCGACGAGGCGCAATATCGGGGCGGTCGCGCCTACCAGAACGACTGGGAGAGAGCGGAGCGTGGCCCTCAGGCTGTGGATCCAACCCGCGAATATGTCGACGGCGCACGCTCCCGCGAGCCCGTCACCGAGAGCCAGCGCCAGGCGGTGCTGCGGCTGAACCGAATCGAGCGCGAACTCGGCACCGACGGTGCGGTACTGGTGCATGACGTGCTGGTACTTGGCCTGACCATGGATCAGATCGGGCAGTGCCGCGCCGTCCGCACCCAACGCTGGAACGATTATTTCGCCCGGCGCTTTCGCGAATGCCTCGACCGGCTGGCGCTGATCTACGGTTTTGCGACGGAGGCCTCGGTGCAGCGCTCAGGGCTGCGTCGATGACATGAGTACGCCGGCGATCTTCGTCGCCGGCGTGCCGCCGCGGTCCCTTACGGATGCGGCATGACCTGGTAGGGAGTGGTGTAGGGCTCGACGCGGAGCGAGGCGTTGGCGAGCAGCCCGATCTTGGCGGTCGGCGCCTGCTGCAATTCGCCGTTCTGGCCACGATGCACGTTGTACTGCCAGACGGTGAGATCGCCTTTCTGCGCCAGCGCATGCGCAACCGCGCTTGCATCACTGCCGCCGAGCGCCTGGAGCTCCTCGGGCGACAAACCGATGATGATCTCGTCCTTGACGGTGACGATCTTGAACAGGTTCGTCTTGGTCTCCTGCGCCCATGCGCCTTGTATGGAGAGGGTGAGAAGCGCAACCGCGGCGCCCTTGATGAGATCGCAGCGAGAAAGCATGCCGTCGTCCTTTGGTGCTGACGCGCGCCCGAATCGAAGTGTCCATCAGCCATGGCGCCCGTGATCTGCGTGGCCGTTACGCACCCGCTTGGTCGCAGGATATTGAACCGCGGTTCATGTGACGGGAACGACACAGCCGCCGAGGTCGGACTCAACGATTACGTGTATACGTTGAAAAAGCGCTAGTCGGCGGTTGCCAATCTCCGTTCACACCGGAAACAAGGCGAAACGCTGTGCTGATTGACAGCGATCCGGGCTGCGTGCGTCAGTGATGCTGCTTCTTGACGCAGGTGGGTGACGGCGGCGCATATTCCTGTTATCCGGAATTGCCGTGGCGAGATGCCGACGAAGCATCGCTAAGTCTTACGGTTTGGCTTGCCCGAAGGGTTGTTCCTTGGCATAATTGCAACTTCTCGGGTCGGGCCGAGTCCGGTCAGGTGTGTGCAGCTCAGCGAGCTGACCCGCTGGGGTGCCCCGGCCGAGAGTTCGTTGTCGCCATAGTGATCGGTGACGGCGTCCAGTTCTCGTTCTGGACCCCGACGTCCGACCACGAAGGCCGATCCCTGTCATAGGTGCGAGATGAAAAACCTCAATTTCGCGGCTGAACTGCATCTCAAGCTTGGCGCGCCCGCGAACAGTACCGTCGAAAGTCTGCGCTTGCTGCGCGCCTTTCTCAAACTCGCGCCTCGGCAGCGCTTTGAGGTCATCAAGCTCGTCGAAGACCTCGTTACCGACGAAACCCTCCCCGAACATCCGTTGTCTTGAGCCGGGCTGCGCGCCCGCATTACACTTTGTCCATCTTTCCGGCCGAAGAGGGACCGCCCGGTGGCGGCCGTGACCGGCGTCTGGCCGCTGGAAGGCGGTGCGACAAGTGTGATAATCATGGGAAAAAGAGGGAGGAGTGCGACCATGATCGAACCGAAGCTCGAAGTTCCGGCCGAACTGCGCGACCTGGCCGAAAAGACGATTGACCAGGCGGAGAAGGCATTCGGCATGTTTTTCGATGCCGCCACCAAGTCCGTGTCGTCGGTCCCGGGGGCCGGCGCGGACGTGTCCAAGCAGGCGCTCGCTTTCACCGAGCAGAACATGAAGGCGGCATTCGAGCACGCGCGCAAGCTCGTGCACGCAACCGACCTTCAGGAAGCCATGCGGATCCAGTCCGAATTCCTGCGCAGCCAGTTCACCAACGCCGGGGATCACATGCGCCAGATGACCGGCAACTTCATGCAGCCAGGCAAGGGCAAGTCCTGAGTATGCAAGGCGCCGCCGACTGCTTACAAATTGATCTTGCGCGGCGGCGCGATGGGCTTTTCAATTCTGGTGCAGGTCCATGATGGGCCACCGGATGATCTTCATTCGCCGTCCATCATCCTTTCTGCTGATCCCTGTCGGTTCGTCCGGCAGGGATTTGCATTTTGCGGAGTGGGCGCAAAGCGTTCCCGGCTAGTAATCGCCGGGGTTCATGATCATCGGGCTCGTCGTATCGGCCGGCGCGAGCGAGCTGCTGGCGCTGTCGCGCAGGAAGCGATCGAGCGTCGCCTGGATCTTTTCCTTGACCGAGTCGGGCCCGCGATCGCTCATCTCGGTGTGCTGCGCCCCGGTATGGACGATGTCGATGCCGCGCGCCTTGGCCTGTTCCGGTGTCGGCAGCACGCCGGGATCGGTCACGAAGTTCGGGTCCTTTGAGCGGAATGACAGGATCTTCATGCGGTCGCTGAGCACGAACGGTACCCGGAGATTGTCGAGCGTGATCACCTTCGACACCAGCTCGGGATGCTGACGGGCAACATACATGGAGACGTCGCCGCCGTTGGAATGACCGACCAGTGTGATGTGATCGTAGTCGGCGTTCTCCTGCCGCCCCTTCAGCTCGTTCAGCACGAAGAGAATATTGGCCTCGCAACGGATATAGACTTCGCGCCGGCCGACATAGGGCTGGCCGACATGAGTCATCAACGGCGGATCGCTCGGCAAGTCCTGCTGGATGCTGGCGACGAGATAGCCACGCGCGGCGATGACGTTGGCGAGGAAGGAATACTCGGTGGCTTTGACTGTATTGCCATTGCTGATGATGGCGATCGGAAGCTTCCAGAGGCCGAGATTGGCCTTGGTCTCGTAATCGCGCCGCACCGCGATCTCGACCGAGATCGGTCGCTGGCGCGCGGCGTCGTACAAGGTGACCACCTCGTGACGGATCGCGAACTTGCTCACGACGACGTACTGGCCCGCCCCGAGGACACAGAGAAAAGCCAGAATTGCAAACACCCTCTTCATGGTTCCGTCTCAATCACTTTTGACTGAAGATGGTCATTAGGAACTCCCGGATCGAGCGATCGTGAGCACCTTACGGGATTAAATTTAGGCAAGTCTGTGAGCAGGGTCCCAGAAAGGGCCACATGCGGGCGCGCAGCGCCGAGGCCGTACGGCTAGAGGCAGTTGGCCTTGCCGCGTTCCGGACAGAGCCGGAAGGCGCTTGAAAGCGTGAACAGGAAGCGCGGGCTGCGGCGCTCATTGTCCGGCGCCCGGTAGCTCAGCGGCACGGCGACGCCGAAATCGGCCTGGACATCGTCCCACAGGAAGAGCCGCACGCCGGCGCCCGCTGACGTCAGCGACAGGCCGTCGCTCAGGCGATAGCCGTCGTTCCAGACTGCGCCGGCGTCGCCGAAGGCGTAGAGCTGGTAGCCGCTCCAGTAGCGGAAATTGAGTTTCTGGTCGAAGCGCAGCTCGAGCGAGCCGGCAAGACCGTTGTCGCCACTAATCTCCGCTGCTCCGTAGCCGCGGCCGAAGGCTGCGCCGCCGAGATAGAATTGCTGCGAGGTGAACAGCGGACGCGACGCCGTCTGGCTCGCCGCGGAAAACTTGAGCGACCAGGCCTCGTTGAGCGTCTGATAGCGTGTGAACCAGAGGTTCAGCACCGAAAAATTCGAGGAGGCGCCGTCGCGCGACAGTAGATCGTCATTGAACTGTGAAGCGCCGAAGACGTCGAGGCCCTGGCGATAGGTCAGCGTCGCGAAGTTGGTACCGCCGAAGCGATCCTGGAGTCGGTAGTCGGCGGTCAGGCTCGCGGTCCGGATATGGTCGTTGTACCAAGGGCCGTAAAGGTCATGCTCAGAGACGTTGCTGAACGTCCCAGCCAGCGTCAGCGTCAGGGCCGACCATTGCGACATGAAGGGCACGGTGCTTGCGCGCACCTCGAAGGCCTCCGTCGTGGTGATATCGCTGTCGAGGCGCCGCGCATCGCCCGGCCGGACCGCACTGTAGAGGACGGAGGCGCCGAGGTGCACACCGTCGACCCCGACCGGCGCGTCATAGGACAGCCGTGCGAAGCCGAGCTCACGCGGGTCGTTGGCAATGGTCGACAGGTTGACCGCAAGCGTATCGCCGGGCGTCAGGTAGGAGTTGAACGCGCCCGTCGCATAGGTCTGCCACGGGCCGACCGAGGATGATCCGAGGTTGTCCAAACCGAACGACGTGAAAACGTGCCACGTCTTCAAATAGACGGTGAGGCGGAAGCGGCCGGTTGGACCGCCGATCTCTTCCAGCGCGGTATCGGTGATCCGGACGCCCGGCCTGCCGTTGATGAGGAATAGCTGGCGTTCAAGCGTCGCCAGACGGGACGGCTGCTCGGCCAGAACCGGCCCGAGCATTGGTCTTACGCCGAACTGCTCGGCGCCATCGCCCTTCAAGTCGGCCTGCACGATCGCGCCTTCGATCACTCGGATCTGGACGCGGCCATCGGCGATGTCCTGCGGCGGCACAATCGCCCGGCTCAGATGGAAGCCGTCGGCGCGGTAGAGATCGCTGATCGCGCCGGCGATCGCCGCGAGGTCGGCTTGCGAGACCTTCTTGCCGAGATAGGGCTGATAAACCGCGGCGACGCGATCGCCCGGGATGGCGTGGGCGCCGCTGACGTTGACGCCGCGGAGGACGAATTGCGGCTTGGTATCGCCGCCGGTGTTCGGCTGGCCGATCGTCGGCAGCTTGACCGGGGGGCGGCTCAGCGTTTCCTGATCGGACTGGTTTTCAAAATACTTCTCGGGCTGGCGCGGATCGAATCCGGGCTGGTTCGCCTGTTGCGCGAGTGCTTGCGGAATTCCCGTAAATGTTGGTCCGAGAAGGACGCACGCAGCAGCGAGATACCGTCCCGCCATGGCTTGCGTGGGCCGCGCTCCGTAGTTCAACTGAGGAGCCCGCCGGAGCAGGTAAGGAATCGTTAGCCGCATGATTTTTCATAGTTTTTTATGGTCAATGAAAGGTTAATGCGGCCGCCCGACTTACTGGTTCCGGCTAATTCTATCTTGAGTGATTCCGACTAGCCTCATCTCCGGCTGTAACGCGGACTGAGGATCGTCATGCTCGGCAGAGTTGGAATGCGGTGCGCCTTCGTGGCGGCGCTGATCCTGGGAACGTCTTCCGGCGCGTCCGCCGCAGATGACGGCGTCTGGTCGGTAAGCAAGGCGTCGGGCGAGGTCTGGGTTGCAACCGACGGCGCACAGCAGGCGTCGTTGAACCAGGAGGAAGCGCTTAAGCCCGGCGATACCGTTCGCACCGGGCGTAACGGTCGGGTGCTGCTCGTCCGCGGCGAGGAAACGATCCTGATCTCGCCCAACTCGGTGGTCGGCCTGCCGGCCGAGAAGAAGGAGGGCCTTTCGACCACCATCATTCAGCAGGCCGGTTCGATCCTGCTCGAGGTCGAGAAGCGCAACGTCAAGCATTTCGAGGTCGAGACGCCCTATCTGGCCGCCGTGGTCAAGGGAACGCACTTCAGCGTCACCGTGAATGCGGGCAGCACCAAGGTCGGCGTGCTCCGCGGCCAGGTCGAAGTCTCCGATTTCAGGACAGGCCAGGTCGCCCAGGTGATGCCGGGGCAGGCGGCCACGGCCTTTGAGCACGGCAAGCCGGGTCTCAGCCTGAGCGGCGCCGGTACGTTCAATCCGATCGAGCAGGGCAAGCCGCGCGCCTCGACGATCGAGCGGATCCCCGTGCCGAAATCCGGACTGTCTACGCCGCGCAATGCGACGAACGGCCATGCGATTCACGCGCTGGGTCCGATCGACAAGGGGATCAAGGCAGCCGGCGCATCGACGCAATCGCATCAGGCGGCTGGAGGCCCGGCGCCCAAGGCCGGCGTCGTGCGCATCTCGAGTTCGCTCGGCGAGGTCAAGCTGAACTTCCACAAGGTCACGAGTGGTCTCGCCCATGGCGCCATCGCGCCTGGCCGGGTGCGTAACGCGAGCGCCAGCGCCAGCACCGGCACCAGCACAGCCACGGTGTGGAGTGATAGCTCGACGAGCACCACGACCACAGCTGCCAACAGCTCTACCGTAACGGCGGTCGCCGTGAGCAGTAGTACTTCCGCCGCCAGCGCGACCACGACGTCATCAAGCACGACGACCACAGTTGCGACCACCGCCGGCTCGACCAAAGACGCGTCCAGCGGAAGCTCGGGGAGCGGAAGCAGCGGGACTAGCGCGACTGGCAACGGGAGCGGCGGCACCGGCAATAGCGGTAATGGCAATAGCGGAAACGGAAACGACGGCAACAACGGTCACCACTACGGTTGGTACAAGCATCACTAGGGACCGTGCCGTGGCCATAAGGGGGAGCACGTAGCGGCATTCGCCGCCTGTGCAGGGGGAGCAAGGTGAAACGTTATCGACCGCATATTCTTGTCGTGATCGCGCTTGCGGTCGTGCTGTCCACGGGATGGCATGGCGCGCTCCGCAATGCGCTCACCGATCTGCGGTTTGCGTGGCAGTCGCGTGCGGCGAGCGGCAACGTCGTCGTGGTGGCCATCGACGCGCCCTCGATCGACCAGATCGGGGTGTGGCCCTGGCCGCGCCGGCTGCACGCAGAGCTGTTGCACCGGCTCGAAGGTGCAGGCGCGCAGGAGGTGGCTTTCGACGTCGATTTCAGCACGCCGTCTGATCCTTCTTCCGACGAGGCCTTCGTCAAGGCGCTTCGGGAGGTCGGCGGCTCGACCATCCTTCCCTCCTTCAAGCAGCCGGCCGGCGGTGCGGTTCACATCAATCGTCCGCTGAAGCCGTTCAGCAATCAGTCCTGGCCGGCCGTCGTCAACGTCGCGGTCGAATCCGATGGCCTCGTTCGCCGTTATCCGTTCGGGGAGAAGCTCGGCGACGCCGTGATGCCATCGATGGCCGTGGTGCTGGCCGGACAGGACGTTAATCAGCGGCCGCCTTTCCTGATCGACTTCGGCATCCGCGCGGCTTCCATTCCGAGTGTCTCTTATGCCGACGTGCTCCGCGGCGATGTCGCGACCCTGGACAGGCTGAGAGACAAGAAGGTCATCGTCGGGGCCACCGCGCTCGAGCTCGGCGACCGCTTCAGCGTTCCAAATGGCGGCATCGTCTCCGGGCCTATCCTCCAGGCCCTCGCTGCGGAATCGATTCTTCAGCACCGGACGCTGCGCTGGACGTCCGATACCGGCATGATGCTCGGCCTCGGCTTGATCTGCCTCTTGATGATGTATTCGTGGCGCCGCGTCGCGCCGGGTCTGCGGGTCGCGATCCTGGTCGCGGCAGGGGCCGGCGTCGAACTGATTGCGGCCCTGGTGCAGGCAAGATGGCCGCTGGTCATCGACACATCGCTCTTCCACATCGCCATCATCGCTTACCTGACGGCGATTGCGCTCGACGAGATCGACTTCCGCAGCCTCTTGGGACGCATCGCCGAGAGCCGCTTTCACCGCATCGCGATGTCGCTCGGTGACGGCCTGGTCTGCACCGACGAGGATCATCGCATCACGGTGTGGAATCCGGGCGCCAGTTCGATCTTCGGCTATATGCCAGCCGAGATGATCGGCCGCCCATTCGAAAGCCTGTGCGCGGTGCCGGTCGACGGCCACGCGAGGCGTTTCTCCACGCGCGACGCTGCGCGCCAGGCGCTCCTGGTTCCGGGTGGCGCGGTTGTCGTCGAGTTCGAGGGACGGCGCAAGAACGGCGAAACCTTTTCCGTCGAGGCGAGCTTCTCGGGCTGGCAGGGCGCGGATGGCTTCCAGTACGGTGCGATCCTGCGCGATATCTCTGTGCGCAAGCGCGAGGCGGAACGCGTCAGATATCTCGCAGAATATGATGCGCTGACCGGGCTTGCCAACCGCAACACGCTGCATGCAGGCCTTGCCAGTCTGATCGCTGCGGCGGAACGGCGATCTTCCGAGGTCGCGCTGCTGGTGCTCGGGCTCGATGGCTTCCAGCAGATCAACGACATGCTTGGGCATGCGGCCGGCGATCTCGTGTTGCGGGCCGTCGCTGCGCGCCTGAAGGTAGAGGCCGGCAAGGCCGCGATCGTCGCGCGGCTCAGCGGCGACGAATTCGCCATCGCGCTTGATTGCGCATGTGCCGGCGAGCCGGTTGCAGAGTTTGCCGAGCGGGTCGCGCGGGCGTTCGAAACGCCGCTTGTGACCGGCACGCGCCAGCACCGCGTCAGGATCAGCATCGGCGTCGCCGTCTGTCCGGAAGGCGGGCACAGTGCTGATGATCTCCTCAGCAACGGTCATCTCGCGCTGAGCCGCGCGAAGGCGACGCGGCGCGGCAGCCATGTGATCTTCGAGAGTGCCATCAGGCAAGAGCTCGAGAACCGGCTGACGCTGGAGAGCGAGCTTGCGCTCGCCGCGGACCGCGGCGAGTTCGAATTGTTCTACCAGCCCCAGGTTCGTCTGGTCGACGGTAGCATGGTCGGAGCCGAGGCGCTCATCCGCTGGCGGCACCCGGCGCGCGGCTATGTGTCGCCCGGAGAGTTCATGCCCGTGGTCAACACCTCGGCGCTGTCCGAGCGGATCGCGAATTGGGTGATGGAGACCGCCTGCCGGCAGGCGCGCGCGTGGGAATTGTCCGGTCACATCGTGCGCGTCGCGATCAACCTGTCGCCGTCGCAGCTCCACTCCGGCGATCTCGCCCATTCGGTTGCGGTGCTGCTCGCGGCGACCGGGCTCACGCCGTCGCTGCTCGAGCTCGAGGTTACCGAAGACATCCTGCTACACGACGAAGGCCGCGTGCTCGACATGTTCAAGCGGATCCAGGAACTCGGCGTCCGCGTCCTGTTCGACGACTTTGGCACGGGCTATGCGAGCTTGAGCTATCTGAAGAAGTTTCCGCTCGATGGACTCAAGATCGATCGCTCATTCGTGCTCGACCTGCTCGCGGATTCCGATGACGCGGCCATCGTCAGCTCGACCATTGGCCTCAGCAAGCAGCTTGGTCTTACGGTCGTGGCCGAAGGTATCGAGAATCGCGCCACCGCCGACTTTCTGGTGAGCATGGGGTGCGAGGAAGGGCAGGGCTATTTCTTCGGCCGCCCAATGCCTGTGGACGCGTTCGAAAAGCAATTCCTGACGACCGAGCGCGAATCCGTTAGCGCTGCTTGACGGCTAGCGCCGGCGCGCAACCGCGATACCAAACAGGAAAGCGACGAAAAGGCTGGCCAGCGGCGCCTCCCGCGTGATCGCGGCGACGGTCGAGAGCGGTCGTCCGGGCTTTCGCGCTTCCTCGATCGCATAAGTAAGACGATCGACGGCGGCGCGCAGACCTCCCGCGACCTCATCGATCGTGTGGGAGACGTCGGTCGCGGCATCAATGGCACGCTCGGCCATGCCGGGCTGGTGCGGGGGCTGCGGAATTTCCGTGCTCAAGTTGGTGAACTCCGCTCTAGATGAGGTGAATGAGGCCGGCACCTTTGGCTATCCGCGCGAGCGCTAGTTTTGAATAGCGGGCCCGAAGACCTTTGGCTATCCGCGACGGGCGCCGTGGTGAAACGGCGGGTGCCGGCCTTGCAGTGGAAATGCGGCGCGCGGGCTTTTGTTCCGGGTTGCAGGCCCGCGCCATGTCTTTTCCCCGTGAAACGACGGATGCGAATCTCTGTTAGGCTGGCGCAGTCCTTGCTGATCTCGGGAGATTGCCGTGACCGATCGGACCACAACGGATCGCGCCCGGCGCATCGCTTTACTCGGCGCGCCCATCGACATGGGGGCTTCGCAACGCGGTACCCTCATGGGCCCCGCGGCGCTGCGCACCGCCGGTCTTGCGATGCTGATCGAGAGCCTCGACGTTGATGTCATCGACTACGGTGATCTCTCCGTGGCCGAGCTTAGCGACCTCGCCGACAGGCCGCCGGAGAAAGCCAACCATTACCGTGAAATCCAGCGCTGGACGCGCGTGCTCAGTCGCCGCGGTTACGAGATCGCCAAGACCGGCGCGATCCCGATCTTCCTCGGCGGGGATCACACGCTGTCGATGGGCTCGGTCAATGCGATGGCGCGGCATTGGCAGGAGCGCGGACGCGAGCTGTTCGTGCTCTGGCTGGACGCGCATGCCGACTACAACACGCCGGAGACGACGATCACGGCAAACATGCACGGCATGTCGGCGGCGTTTCTTTGTGGCGAGCCCGGCCTCGATGGGCTCCTGGGTGACGATCCGCGGGCCGCGATCGATCCTGACAGGCTCGACCTGTTTGGCACGCGTTCGATCGACAAGCTCGAAAAGGAGTTGATGCGCACGCGGCGGATCCGGGTCGCTGACATGCGCCAGATCGACGAGTTCGGTGTTGCCGTGCTGATCCGCCGCGTCATCGAGCGCGTCAAGGCGAGCAACGGCGTGCTGCATGTCAGCTTCGATGTCGATTTCCTCGACCCTTGTGTCGCGCCGGGCGTCGGTACCACGGTGCCGGGCGGAGCGACCTATCGCGAGGCGCACCTGATCATGGAACTGCTGCACGATTCTGGCCTGGTGGGGTCGGTGGACATCGTCGAGCTCAATCCGTTCCTGGACGAGCGGGGCCGGACGGCGCGCACCGCGGTCGAGCTGATCGGCAGCCTGTTCGGCCAGCAGATCGCCGATCGGCCGACCCCCAGCAACGCGATCGCACCCGGCGAGTGACGCGCGAGCCGTTTGTGCACCGCAAAGAAGGGAACTGCTGTCGCGGCCGGTGGATTTAGATCAGTCGTGATCGAAATCGCCTGCTTTTGAAATACCTGCGAATTGCAAATGCGCTTCGCGAAAGGTTTCATGCGGGCCGAGCTTCAGCCGAGGGTCCGTAATGAGCAGCACATTCGACGCCGACGAAAAATCCTCCAGCACCACACGCCGTCGTTTCCTGCAAAGTGGCACTGTCGCGGTCGGAGGAGCCGTCCTTGGCGCCGGCACTGCTGCTGCGGAAACAGATAACCTTCCGCCCAACATTCCCGACTGGATGAAGGCGCCGGGCGAGCCAATGGGGAGCCAGCCTTACGGGACGCCGTCGCCGTTCGAGAACGGTGTCGTCAAGAACATCTCGCAAAACCTCAAGCAGTACATTTCCGCATCCGGTCGGACGCCATTGCAGGAGCTCGACGGCATCATCACGCCGAATGGCCTGTTCTACGAGCGGCATCATGGTGGCGTTCCGACCATCGATCCGGCGCAGCACCGGCTGATGCTGCACGGCCTCGTCGAGCATCCGCTGATCTTCACCATGGATGATCTGCGGCGCTTCCCGTCGGAGTCGCGCATCCACTTTCTCGAATGTTCCGGCAATCCCGGTTACAGCAAGCCCTACGGCAAAACGGCGTCAGACCTCGTGGGTCTGCTAAGCTGCGCGGAATGGACGGGCGTGAGCCTGAAGCTGGTGCTCCAGGAGGCGGGGCTGAAGCCGGAGGCCAAATGGGTCGTTGCTGAAGGCGCCGATGCCGCAGCGTTGACTCGCAGCATTCCGATCGAAAAATGTCTCGATGACGCGATGCTGGTCTATAGCCAGAACGGCGAGCGGCTAAGGCCGCAGCAGGGCTATCCGCTGCGGCTGTTCCTGCCGGGCTTCGAAGGCAATATGAGCGTGAAGTGGCTGCGGCGTCTGCACGTGGCGGCAGAGCCTGCTTACTCGCGCGAAGAGACCTCGAAATATACCGACCTCCTGCCGGACGGCACGGCGCGCGAGTTTTCCTTCTACATGGAGGCGAAGTCGATCATCACGCGTCCCTCGGGTGGTCAGCGCCTGAGTGCACCCGGCTTCCACGAGATCACCGGCATCGCCTGGAGCGGGCATGGCAAGATCACGCGTGTCGAAATATCCGTCGACGACGGCAAGACCTGGCAGGACGCACGATTGCAGGAGCCAGTGCTGACGCGTGCCTTGACGCGCTTCCGGCTGCCTTGGCAATGGGACGGCAAGCCCGCCGTAATCCAGAGCCGTGCGATCGATGAGACCGGCTACGTGCAGCCAACGTTCGCCGAACTGCTTGCGGTGCGCGGCGAGAATTATTTCTACCACAACAACGCGATCTGGCCCTGGCGCATCGCGGCTGACGGCGAGGTAACTAATGCGCTTGCGTGAGACCGGCGGCATCCTCCTGGCAATTCTTCTGTGGGCCTCAGCGAGCGTCGTGCGGGCACAAAGCCCCTACGGCATCGGGCGGCCCGCAACCGCAACCGAGATCGCGGGCTGGAACATCGATATCGGGCCCGATGGCAGCAATCTGCCGGAGGGGCGCGGTACGGTCAGCCAAGGACGCGACGTGTTCGCCCAGCAATGCGCTTCTTGCCATGGCGAGAAGGGCCAGGGCGGCCTCGGTGATCGTCTCGTCGGCGGGCAGGGAACGATCGACACGCCCAAGCCGATCCGCACTGTCGGCAGCTACTGGCCTTATGCGACGACGCTGTTCGATTACATTCGCCGCGCCATGCCGCAGAATGCGCCGCAGTCGCTCAGCAATGACGACGTGTACGCGGTGTCGGCGTACATCCTGAGCTTGAACGGATTGGTCGCAGCCGATGCGGCGCTGGATGCGAAATCGCTCGCGGCCATCAGAATGCCGAACCGCGACAGGTTTGTCGGCGATGCGCGTCCCGACGTGAAGCATTGAGGGGCAGGCCTCTGGTTCCGGCGCATTGGCTCGGAACTTGCTTAAGCAAGGGCGGAACTCGTCCGGGCACAAGTGAGTTAACCCGCGAGAGGAAAAAGTATGGATCATTCGATGACAGATCGTTTCCCGAACTCCATCTCCATCGCGCTTCGTCATCCAGGCGTGATCGCGCTGATCGTGGCCGCCGTGACGATTGCTGCGATGCTGCTCGTCGACCACGGACCGTGGAGCCGCGCCAAGGCGCAGCCGGCTCATGTTGCGATGTATGCAAACACAGGCGACGCCGCGCACGCCGCTGGCGCGAAGGTGCTTCCCACCGAGCCGAAATCGCCGGTCGAGCCCGAGCGGCCGGGACCGAAGACGTCTCCGACCGTCAATCCGGTGACGCCGTAGGCGTCAGCTCTTGCGGCCGTAGTTGAGTAGCCCGCCGCTCGCTTTCGGCGGATGCGCGCGAAGAGCCTCCTCGTTCGGCTCGGTGCCCCAACCGGGGCGGTCCGGAATGATCAGATGGCCGTTCTGGATTTCAGGCTCATGCGTGAACAGCTCCTGGTCCCACGCCAAACGATCGATGTCGATTTCCATGATGCGCAAGTTGGGGACAGCGGCGCAGAAATGCGCGTTCATCATCGAGCAGAGGTGGCCGTAAAAATTATGCGGCGCGACGTTGACCTCAAAGGCTTCCGCTGCTGAGGCGATCTTCATCGATTGCCAAACGCCGTTCCACGGCGTGTCGATGATCGCGACGTCCATCGCCTGCTCGCGGAAATAGGGCAGGAATTCGCGCAGGCCCAATAGCGTTTCGCAGGACGAGATCGGATGCGGGCTCTGCCTGCGGATATAGCCGAGCGCTTCCGGATTGAAGCTGTCGATCTCGATCCAGAACATGTCGAGGTCGGCGATGGTGCGCAGGATCTTCAGATAGCCTTCGGTCTTTGCGTTGAAGTTGCAGTCGAGCAGGATGTCGACGTCGGGGCCGGCGCCGTCGCGGATCGCTTCTAGATGCATGCGCAGATCGCGCAGGATTTTCCGGTCGACATTGATCTCGGGTGCAAAGGGCGAGCCGAAGCCGGGTCGCCATCCGGTTGGCTTGCCGTCGTCATATGAGAAGATATTGGTCTTGAGCGCGGTGAACTTCTTCTCGCGCACCTCGCGTCCCATGGCCTTGACGCCGTCAAGACTTTCGATCGGTGGCTTGTACCAGGAGGGATGATTGATCCGCCACGTCGCGCAGTGCGACCAGTAGACCCGAACGCGGTCACGGATCTTGCCGCCGAGCAGCTCGTAGCAGGGCACGCCGAGGCACTTCGCCTTGGCATCGAGCAGCGCATTCTCGATCGCACCGAGGGCTTGCGCCACGACGCCACCGGCAGCGGGGCGGGTCGCCGCGAACAGCTCGGCAAAAATGCGCTCATGCTGAAAGACGTTCTGGCCGACGACGCGGGCAGAAAGGCGCTGGATCGCCGCACCGACGCCGGGCGAGCCAAAGCCTTCGTCGAACTCGCTCCAGCCGACGATGCCATCTTCGGTCGTCACCTTGACGAAGTGGTAGTTTCTCCAGCCGGCGTCGCAGGCGAGGATCTCGAGACTTGATGCTTTCGATGATTTTGTCATGTCGCTCCCTGTCGCCCGGTCGGGCGTTGTTGCTCTTGTGGCCCGGTCGCAAGCCCGGACCCAGCCACAATTGTTAAGCTAACGACTGACTGCCGTGAAGCCCGCAAACACTTGGCCATGCGTCGATTTTGGCTGTGTTGGGAAAGCCCGTAGAATCTAGGTCATCATGATCTTTCTTGGGATCATCTCGAAATTGCACGAGGCTCTGACGTTTTTGGCCACAATCGGGATCGACGCTGTGGTCATGAAATTCATGGCCATGATTTGGATTCTGGCGCTGCTCACGATGAGTGGAGCGGCCATTTCCGATCAGCTTTTGACGGCCGATCAGCACGTCGCGCAAGGGGTGAAGTAGGCGCGGCGGGCGAAGGCACTTTGTGTTTTGCGGTTTGTCTTTGGGGGACGACAGCGATGCTTTCGGTAGACCAGTTCTTGCGCTTCATCAGCGTGCCGGCCGTGCTTGCGGCCTTCATTATCGCATCGCAAATCTCGGCGGCGCTGTCGCCGGTCTGATCAGCCGATCACGAACGATCCGAACAGCGCGAGCACGGCAAGCGCCATCAGCGCGGTGCCGAGCCAACCCAGCGCGACGAGCCATGACCGCGCCTTGAAGCGGCCCATGATCTTCTCGTTCGAGACGATCAGCATCATCATCGCCATGATGGGGACGGCGACGATGCCGTTGAGCACGGCGCTCCACACCAGCATGTGGATGGCGCTGATGCCGGTGAAGCCGAGGCCGAAGCCGATGATGGTTGCGGCCGCGATGATGGTGTAGAAGCCGATCGCTTTCTCGGGCCTTGCCTCCAGCGTGGCGCGCCAGCCGAAAATTTCAGCAACGCCATAAGCCGCCGAGCCCGCCAGCACCGGGATCGCCAGCAGGCCCGTGCCAATGATGCCGAGCGCAAACAGCGCGAAGGTGAAGTCGCCGGCGAGCGGCCGCAGCGCCTCGGCCGCCTCCGTCGCCGAATTGATGTTGGTGACGCCATTGGCGTTCAGCACCGCGGCCGTGGTCAGGATGATGAAGAAGGCGATGCCGTTCGACAGCAGCATGCCGAACGTGGTGTCGATCTTGATGCGCGCGAGCTCGGGATCGCCGCCGCGCTTCGTCTCCTCGCGCAGCGGCCGGTCGCGCTTGCCCTGGTTCATCTCCTCGACTTCCTGGGAGGCCTGCCAGAAGAAGAGGTAGGGGCTGATGGTGGTGCCGAGCACGGCGACCACCATCATGAAATAGTCGGCGTTGACGGTCGCCTTCGGCCATACGGCTGCGAGCAGCGCCGTGCCCCACGGGATTTTTACGGTGAAGGCGGTCGCGACATAGGCGAACAGCGTCAGCGTCAGGAATTTCAGCACCGGCGCATAGCGGCGATAGGGCAGGAAGACCTGGAGGATGGTCGAGCCGGCCGCGAAGATCAGCGCATGCTCATGGTTGAGCCCGCCGATGACCAGCGAGAGCGCCTCTGCCATCGCGGCGATGTCGGCGGCGATGTTGAAGGTGTTGGCGGCAACGAGCAGCGCCACGAGCCCCAGCACCAGCCAGCGCGGCGCAAGCTCCATCACGTTGGCGGCAAGCCCCTTGCCGGTCACCCGGCCGATCTGCGCGCTCACCAGCTGAATGGCGATCATGAACGGCGTGGTGAGGAAGACCGTCCACAGCAGCCCGTAGCCGAATTGCGCGCCGGCCTGCGAATAGGTGGCGATGCCCGACGGATCGTCGTCGGCTGCACCCGTGATGAGGCCTGGCCCCAGCCGCTGTAGCATCGTTGGCGCGGACTTCGTCGGTGCGACGACGCTGTCATGCTTCGAGGCGGGGCGCTTTGATCGGTTCGACAGGGCTCACCTTCCGGAATTTCGAATTCAAAGCCTAAGCGCCATCATACGCGGAAAGTTCCATCGCCGGCCAGCGATGTGCCGCGTGGCGAGGCAATGCTTCACCGTTGCTTTGACTCGTCGGGCAAAACACCTGTAGGGATGTACCATTCCAAAGATCGCCATCGCGACAATCGTCGAGCCCGCACCGTCACCGCCCGCGGGCTTTTCTGTTGCCTGTGTCTAGCTCTCCTTCAAAACAAACCCGTGACCATTCGCAACATGCGCATGGACACCAGCGAGGTGTTTGTCCCACACCGCTCCGTCTAGGAACAGCGTGGCCATGGCGGCGTTTCCCCGTTTCGAGAACGAGGACATCGCCAATGGACAATCTGACGAAGCGCGAGCAGCCCGACCGCAGCAAGATCAACATGCACGAGCCTTACGAGGTCAAGCACTGGACTCACGCGCTCGGCGTGTCCAGGGAGCAGCTGCAAAAGGCCGTCGACAAGGTCGGCAATTCGGCTGCCGCCGTCCGCAAGGAGCTGGCGACGTAGCCGCGGGAACGAGTGAACCGCAGGCGCGTTTTCCGCTCTGGAGGAAGCACCGATGAAAGCAGCAACACTGACTTTGGCCATCCTGTTTGCGCTCCCGGCCGGCTACGCGTCGGCCCACAGCGCCAGGCACACCCATCACCATGGCTGGTTTGGCTCGATGAACATGATGCACGGCCCGGGACGGGCGGCCGCCCGAAACGATCCGAACGGGTCGGCAAGCGGACCGACAAGCGTCAGCGGCACCGGCTCGTCGAAGTTCGGCGGGCAGATTCCAGGATCCAGCGGCGCGGCCCGACAGTAAGCTTCGGACGTGCAACTCTTCAAACGGCCCGGCGTCCGTCGCGGATGTCGGGCTTTCTGCGTTCTATTTCATGCTGACGAACATGCCCCAGGCGGCGGCGAGCGCCGCGCCCGTGAAGACGACCACCGGGTTGTCGCAGAACGTGCTGCCATAGCTGCACACGTTCGCGCCGAACTGGCCGAGCTCATGATGGCTCGCGGAGTAGAACAGT
The DNA here is from genome assembly GCF_000938255.1 of Bradyrhizobium sp. LTSP849. Taxonomy (GTDB): domain Bacteria; phylum Pseudomonadota; class Alphaproteobacteria; order Rhizobiales; family Xanthobacteraceae; genus Bradyrhizobium. The sequence continues at coordinate 314,861 of NZ_JYMR01000056.1, forward strand.
CCTGACAGCCCGAGCAACCCGGCAGCGACGTAATACATCGCGCATCTCTCCTCAGAACGCGTGCGGGTGAGCATGGCGCGGAGAGATTTCATTCCGCCGAATCCGATGTGGTGCATTTAAGTAAAGTTCTTGAGCTGTCGGTAAATACCGACAGAGGCAACGTCGAGATGATCCCGCAAATCCGCCGCGGCAGCCCGCTTCTGACCCACGTCACACGGAGGCGCGCAAACCTCTGGCACGGGAGCCCTTCCGTCAAATCATTTAGGTGCCGGCACGGCATCGACCGGGGCGCCGTCGGACGGCGTCCAGCGCACTCGGCCTTTGTGGGCTGAGAGGTCGAGGCCTCCGGCGGTGCCGTAAAGGACCAGATGGCCGGAGCCGGTGGTGTCGATGGCGAGCACGCTGCGTGGAAGCTTGTCGGCATTGGACAGGCTGAGCGAAGGGTCGGACTTTTCGTTCAGCGATAGCGTTGCGCGAGAGACTTGCTGCGGGTCCAGCAGCGACACGGAGGGGCCGGCGGCGCCAACCCACGCCATCAGGCGAACCTTCTTGTTGGCGTCGAGGAGCGCGAGGCTGGGAAGGCCGTCGCGGTCAGCGCTGAATTGGGCGACGATGTCGCCTTTGGCGCTCTGCACCGCGAAGCTTTCGGCGATGATCGATTTCGCGTTGATCGCTGTGGGTTTATCGAGATGCATGAAAATCGGGACGGCGGCCAGAACTGCGAGCCCCGGAATCGTCCATTGAAGCCCTTTCAATTTTCGTTCCGCCCGCTCGAGGCGCGAGTTCAGCTGCTCGATCGTTGGTTGAGCCTGCTCGTGGGCTGGCGCTGTGGGCGTTTGCGGGTTGGTCATGTGGTCACCCTAGGGGCATGAAAGGTTTGGACCTGCCCGTGAAGCGGACCGGCGCCCTCATGCGGCTCGCAGATTGCCAGCAATTGGATGACCTTGACAGCCCGTTAGAGGTAGCTTTGCAGCGCGGTATACCGACTGAGCGGCGTAGATGGAGTGCGCTTCTGACCCCATTGCAGACATTTGGGGGACCACATTTTACGTCGAAGTTCTGACCGCTCAGAACATTTGACGAAGCGCCTCGCTATCAGGTCTCGCCCAGTATCGAGCCTACTGAAATTTGCAACCAGTTAAGGAAGCGGTGGTAATCCAATCCAATGCACTTAACCGTTGTATCGATTGTTAGCTTCTTTGGGGTGGTCGCGCCTCTGATCGCGTTCTTCGTCATCGTAATCCGGGGGTGGCGAAAGTCGCAGACCGAAGAAGCGCAACGAGCGTCACTGGACAAGCTTAAGCAACTAAAGCTGCCAGACTTGACGCTCTTTCTCAAACGGCTTGCCGCTGGTGCGATCATCGCGGCGCTCACTATTGTCACACCGATCGGGCTGTTTGTGCTCATCCTATTTTTTCCTACCATTTCCTGTCATGGAGGAGGTTCGGGAGGAAATTGCGGCGAGGGTTATTTGGCTTCGATTCCACTAGCTTTGCTTACCATCCCACTCGACCTCGTGGCGGCGTTCTTCGTTTGCAAAATCCTAGCCAACGCTTTCTGGCCAAAACGATAGCCGGACCGTGTTTGAGCAACAGTGGACCGCCTCTTTCTCCGTCTGCTCCTGGGCTCTTAGCCGACGCCGCCTCCCGCGAACGAAATAGCGGCGTGGTCATCCCGACGAAACACGCCTGAAACCAGATCGTTTTGAACTCCGCCGGCCTTCCGCCCGACCAAAGGATCGACATACGGCCTGGTCCTGGATCAGTCCTTGCTGAACGGATGTTTGCATGACCCCCGCTCTCGATCTCGGCTATCGCCTCGTTGCGCTCGGGGCGTGCGTCTTTTGCGCCCGCAAGACCTGGTATGGCTATGTCGAGCGAAAGATCCTGTTCGTCAGCGATGATTGGTGGGACTGGTCGAGGTGGTCGCGGCAGGTGTATGACCGGGACACCATGCCGATCCGGTACTGGATGCAAATGGGCGGCTCGGCCTTCGGCTCGGTGCTGTGCCTCGTGGGTGCGATCGTCGGGTGGCAGCAGAACAGCTGAGCCTTCGTGGTCCTGTTTTTGTTTATGTGCACTTTTGTTCACGTCCTCCGGAACGATGATCTCCTGACCGCGTGTACCCCCTGCTGTCCCTGTGGCGGCGCAAGCGGGGTCACAAATGGCAAACCAATTGCTGATCATGGTCGTCGAAGACGACCCGGATGTTCGAAACGTCGTCGAGGATTGCCTGAGCGAGGGAGGTTTTGAAACCGTCATCGCTTCGTCCGGCGAGAGCGCCATCGAGCTGCTTGATGCAGCCGAAGGCAAATACCGGGCGCTTGTCACGGACATCAATATGCGTTCCGGAAAGGTCGACGGGTGGCAGGTCGCGCGACACGCCAGAGAAATCGACCCCAATTTTCCCATCGTCTACATGAGCGGAAGGGACGTCGACGAGTGGGCGTCACAGGGCGTCCCCAACAGCATCATGCTGGCGAAACCATTCGCGCCCGCGCAGCTTGTTACCGCCGTTTCCAACCTCTTGAACGCCGCGCCGCCGGCCTCCCCGGCGGGGTGAAGGCCCCCCATTCGCAGAGCGCTCGGCCCGGAGCGGACGTCTTCGAGTTGGCAAGCCGAGGTCGGCTGGTGACCCATCTCGGACATTGGCAGCCTTACTCCCGTCGCTCAGCCCTGCTGATCTGACGGCGTCAAGCGCGGGCTGTCATTCGACTATTGTTAAGGCAATTGGGATCAAAAGGGCCGTAAGATGCTTATCCCGCTGTTGCCAGTCGTTCTGAGCTACCCTTTCTGAGCCAGCCGGTTTGAGCAAGGCTGATTTCCTCCACCTAACCTTTGAAAGCGGCCCGTCATGATGGCCCTTGATCATTCGCCTGTTCCCGCGGTCGTTCTCGTCGTCGAGGACGACATGCTGCTTCGCATGCGCGCGGTCGATATGGTGGAAGACGCCGGTTACATCTCGGTCGAGGCGGTCGATGCCGACCAGGCTGTCACAATCCTGGAATCCAGATCCGACATCGTGTTGCTGTTCACCGACATCCAGATGCCCGGCAGCATGGACGGCCTCGGACTTGCGCACTCCGTGCATGCGCGCTGGCCGCCGATCAAGATCATCCTGGTGTCCGGCCAGTTGAAGCTGGCTAGCATCGATATTCCCGCCAACAGCCGCTTTTTTGGCAAGCCGCTGGAGGCAAAGGTCATGATAGCCCAGATCCAGAGCATGATCGGCCACGCCTGACGCCGACGTTATCAGGCGAAAACGGCGATAATCACCCTCTCGTGCAGCCATCTCGTCTTAATTGATATGAGCGGAACCCAACGTATGGTGCTACCGTCAGGAATGTTTGAGATCGATCATCAGCGAAACCAGCACCAATTGAGTGCGGGAGAAGCCCCTCCGCAGGAATTTCTGGCGGCGGAGAACGTCAGCCTTCGGCTGCTATTGGCGCAGGCTGAAATCAACGCCCAGGAGCTGCTCGATCAGGCCGGCATCGACGCCCGCGAGCGCGAGGCGGCCGACAAGCTGCAGAAGCTTATCCTTGAAGAGCTGCACCACCGCATCAAGAATACGCTGGCGACCGTCAGTGCCATTGCCTCCCAAAGCTTGCGCAACGTGGCGGGCGCCGAACATGCGCAGCACGCGATCGAAGGCCGGCTGCTGGCGCTGGGGCGGGCTCACGACCTCTTGTTGCAGGCACGTTGGACCAGCGCCGATCTAGAAAAGATCGTGCGCGGCGCGACCGAAGCCTTCGATAATCCCGATGTGCCGAAATTCGCGATTGCGGGACCTGACGTCCGGATGACGTCAGGAGCCGTGATCGCGATTGCGATGACCCTCAACGAACTCTGCACCAACACCACGAAATTTGGGGCATTGTCGGTGCCCGCCGGCCGCATCGACATCGCCTGGACGCTCGATCCCGGGACGCAGCGCCTGCATCTGAAATGGACCGAGAAGAACGGCCCCGCGGTTCGGGCTCCGGATAAGCGCAGTTTCGGAACGCGGCTGATCGAGACGCTCGGCAATCAACTCAAGGGCGACGTGCAGTTGACGTACGAGCCCAGCGGCTTCGTGTACGCGCTCGATGTGCCACTGGCATCCTTAACATCGATAGCGAGTAAATAGCCTAACGCAGGGTCTCCATATAGACGGATGATCGGACGTGGGCGGCTGATCGGCCATGTCGCCTTCTGGCCCGTAGGCGAAGATGGAGGCGGCGTTCAGCACGAGCATAGTCGGGCCCAGACCGGACATCGCGCACACGCGGACAAACCGACGCTCGTGACCCACAACAGACTTGGTCGATTTGTCCGATTTGAACGAAGCTCTTAATATTGCCGAAGGGCCGCAGGCGATAGTGGTGGACGACAGCAGCATCATCGGAACCCAACGCAAGATTGCCATGATACGTGTCGCCCTAACCGCGACGGCAGCACTCTTCTCGTGCGCAACAGCCTTAGCTGATCCACCGACATTTTCCTTGTCAGATCGTCCATCGCAAGACGGTCGATGCATCGGCGATAAGGGCGTCGGTGATCTGGATCGGTCGGAACGGGCATGTTTAGAACAGGTCGGCGACCTCGGCCGCCGCGTAGGACCGGGGCTGCAATTGAAATTCCGCAACGGGCTGGCGCGGGTCTACCTCAATGAAGACGCCAAATGTCAGACCCCCAAAGCAGAGGGCTGCGTCAAATATCGACTGACCGGATATTTTCCCAAGCATGATCTGTTGCTGATCGAAGTAGGCTATTGGGAGGGTGGGAGTTGGCTTCTGGTGCACGTCGATAGCGGCAAGACATCGGAGATCGTTGCGCCCCCGCACTATTCACCGGGCAAGCTTTGGCTCGTCTCCGTCGCTTCGGGCGTCGGGCCTTCGGGACCGCCTGACGGAATTGATATTGTCCTGGCCACGTCCGATCCCTCTCTCAAGGAATGGCACTACAGGAGCCCGGATGATGATCAATGGCTTTATGAGTTTGCAGGCTGGGAGGGCGATGATCATGTCGAGCTGGTGGCGACATCAACTGAGACACCAACGAAGCGCGTAACCGCTTTCGTCGAGCGCCGGAACGGCGATTGGCATCTTGCAGGGCCAAAATAGACACCTACCACCGCAATCGCGTGGGAAGGAATAAAAAGTCATGACCGATACCGAGAAGAAGCTCTTGATAGCGCTCGTCGCCATGGTTCACCAACATCTGCACGAGCATGGCGATGAAGTTGACAATCTCGCGGAGTCCGCCGGAGAGCGGGCAATCCAAGTACTTGCGGACTTTGGACTGATGGAAATAGTGAATACCCGCTTTGGGCGGTGGACAGAAGCGGGCAAAAATTTCTCTGAAGAAATCGGGTATGTGAGTCGCGCGCCAGCCGACTATCCGGGCTCGGTCAGATTGGTTGGAAGGTCCGATCCAGATGACTGACCTGCCATGTCCGCCTCTGGCCCTTAGCGGACGAGCGGGTAAACTGACCCAGCGTCCGCTTGTGAGTGCAGACCGGATGTCTTGAAGGGTGTGCGGTGGGCCAAAGTTTGACTCGTCGGGCAAAACACTGGCAGAATGCCATCATCGAAAGAGTTTGGTTCAGCCCGCACGGAGCAATCCGCCGCGGGCTTTTTGTTTCCGAAGACGCAATTGCGTATCTGGAAGGGATTTGGAAATGGCCAGGTTGAAGAGGGGAGATGCAGTTTTATCAGCCAGTCGCTGAGGAACCCAATAGTGAACGTTTCAGGGCTCCAACGCTCGTGGCCGTTCAGGACTTGGCGAGGAGTAGGACCGAGAGCGCAATCAACGTGCTTTCCGCAATCATGTTGAGAGAGACCGCGAATGCGTTTGCGCGGGTGGCCGCCGCAAACGCCATTCTCGACCGGGGTTGGGGCAGGCCGGTGCAGCCGTTGGCTACCGATCATGGCCCAATGGAATTGCTGCATCGGATCGAGCGAGTGATCGTGCACCCGGATAATCCATCGCCGGCCGTCAATCACATTGAGAGATCCGATCTCTCGCAGGTCTCACAATCGGTCTCATCGCAAGAAGGGGAATTGCGATGAGTGTTAGAGCGCGAGCAACCGTCGCTGTGTCTGCGACCACATCGCCGGCAGACCAGAGCCTCAGTCGACCGGCTGGCCTCAATGGATGCGCGAGGCACTTGCATATGAACCTGAGACGAAGAAGGCGCAGACGGTCACCAGAGTTGGCGAGCCAACTCGTGTCGATCTCGCCAACATTCGAATTCTAAGCCGCGCCGCTGACGTCCATCCTTCAGCCACGCCGACGTCGTTTGACTCGTCGGGCAAAACACTGGCAGAGTGGCATCATCGAGATGAGTTTGCTTCAGCCCGCGCGGCATAATCCGCGGCGGGCTTTTTCATGTCGAACTCAGATCGTGCATAACAAGGTTTGACTCGTCGGGCAAAACACCGGCAGAATGACATCATCGAGACGAGTTTGGTTCACCCGCGCGGGACGCAATTCCGCCGCGGGTTTTTTCGTCTCGATTTTCGGAATCGGACGGCGGCCACGCATTATGGCAACGCACTCACAGATAGACTTCATGGAGCGCCGAATGGCGCGCCGCCGTCCGAACCAGCTTATTGGCCGAGCACGCGCGAACGTGCCGGCCCGCGGCGCGAGTCCCTCGCTCCGCCGCCGCGGTCCCCGGACACGGGGATAGGGTTCGCGCCCGAAACGATCACGCCTCGTCGCGCGATCTGCCGCACACTTGCTTTCATGGAGAGAAAATGACGGCGTACCTGATATCGCTCGCGACTGCGGGCTTGATCGCGATTGCCTTGTGGGAGACTTTTGCTTGAGTGACGATCTCGAATGCGATCATGAGAGCGTTCCGGTCCGCCGGCCTGTCGCCAGGAAAGCGTCAAAGGCGCGAACGCTGACCGAAATCCGATCGCTCGCGCGTAGCCACACCAAGACAGCCGTCAACGTTCTCGTCGGGATCATGCGCAGCGACGATTCAACACCGGCCGCTCGCGTCTCGGCCGCCAATGCGATCCTCGATCGCGGCTGGGGCAAGGCGGCGCAGCCGTTGGAGAACGGCGAGGACGGAGTCCTGCAACTGATCCACCGGATCGAGCGGATCATCGTGCATCCCGAACATTTTGATGGCGAGGACGCCGGCGCCATCGCTTGAGGAGAGGCGCTCGCGATGTCCATCCTGAAAATTCCGACGGCCAAGATCTTCGCGCCGTTGCTCAAGCCTGCGCGCTACAAGGGCGTCTACGGTGGCCGCGGCTCGGGCAAGCTCTTGGTCTGGGACAAGGTCCTTGGCTTTGGCTCCACGGATGCCCTGGCGGGATTTGCTGCGACCACGGCCAATCTCGTGATCTCCTTCTATTTCGCCAAACGCGGCTTTGAGAACGTTGCAAGGATCATCAAGCGGTGAAGATTTAGGACGACGAGATCCGGGCGATCGTCGCCGAGACGCTGGCCGAGCAGCACAGGCTCCAGCAGGAGAGTATCGATACCATCGTATTGAAGGCGGTGGCATCGGTGCTGGCATCCTTTGGCATTGAGGATGAAGACCGGAAAGATGGCGCAGCATTGTTTCAGATACGACGGACAATCCGGTGTCGGGCAATAATTTCATCAAGGCCGGCTATCGGCTCTATGAACCCGATGTGCCCTGGGCCTGGTCGAACACGCTCTATTGGAGAAAGTGGCTGTGACGGGCGCATAATTGTCCGGTTTCCCGGGACGCGGAACGCCACTTCTGCAGTGAATAGTTTGCTCGATCGGATTGGCCCGGCGGCTTGATAGCTGCCGGGCCCTTTTTGCGTTTTGAGAGAGAGTTGGATCAGGTACTTGCGCAGCTGGCGTCGCCGGGCTTTAAGTTTGCGATGCAGGAAATTCGGCGACTACAAGCCGATGTAAGGGAGCGCCAATGATGTCCACGAAGCCTCAATTGCCGGAACGTCCGTCGCGGGCGATGGGAGGGCCAACCGCACTTGAAGGTCTGTTGGTGGTCGATTTCACGCGCGTGGTAGCGGGACCAGCCTGCACACAGACGCTCGCCGATTTCGGTGCGCGCGTCATCAAGATCGAAAATCCAGATGGTGGCGACGACACGCGCGCCTATGAGCATGCCGAGATCGGTGGTGAAAGCGCAGCCTATCTCAGCCTGAACCGCAACAAGCTCGGCATCGCGCTCGACCTTGCCATACCGGAAGCGCGCGAGATCGCGCTGGATCTGATCCGCAAGGCGGATGTCGTCGTCGAGAATTTTTCGAGCGGGGTCATGAAGAAGTTCGGCCTCAACTATGAAGCGGTCGCGCCGCTTAATCCGCGGCTGGTCTATTGCTCAATCTCGGCCTATGGACGCACCGGGCCTTTCGCCTCGCGTCCCGGTTTCGATCCCATCACGCAGGCGGAAAGCGGCTTCATGTCGCTCAATGGGTTCGCTGACGGCCCGGCCGTTCGTACCGGGCCGCCCATCGTTGACATGGCGACGGGGATGTCGGCCTGTAATGCCATCCTGTTGGCGCTTCTGGCGCGGGATCGGCTTGGTCGCGGGCAGCATGCTGAAGTCGCCCTGTTCGATGTGGCCATGGGCATGACTGGTTTTTACGGCATGGCCTATTTAATCAATGGTGAGAATCCCGGCCGGTTCGGTAACTCGCCGAGTGGCTCTCCCACCGTCGGCGTCTACGAGGCATCCGACGGGCCGTTCTACATGGCTTGCGCCAATGACCGGTTGTACCGGCGGCTGGTGGTCGAGGTGTTGAATCGCCCCGATCTCATCACCGATCTCCGGTTCGCGACACGGAAGGCGCGGTCGGAGAACAAAGAGCTCCTGCGGACGGCTATCGCGGAGGTTTTCGCAAGCGACAGCCTCGAGAACTGGATGGCGAAGATGAAGCTGGCCAATATCCCGGTCGGCTATCTCCGCACCGTTGAGGAGGGATTCAACGCGCCCGAGGCGCGGGAGCGTCACCGCCTGAGCCAGATTCCGCACCCCACGGCGGGATGGGTCCCCAACATCGAGCCTCCTATCAACATGAGTTTGACGGCGGCGGTCGATCCTGTAGCTGCGCCCCTGCTGGGCGAGCATACGGAGCATGTTTTGCGTGATACTCTTGGCTACGATGATCGTCGTATCGTGGACTTCGCTCAAAAGGGCGTCTTTGGATCGAGCAAGCCATCTTGAAGCAGAACGGTGAGCTACCACTTCGCTTGAGCTGACTAACCGAGCAACGCGGCCATCATTTGCCAACAGGATTGACGATGAACATACAGCTCTATGGCTTCTGGCGGTCACTTGCCTCGTTTCGCGTGCGTGTGGCCCTCAAGCTAAAGGGACTACCATTCGAGGAAATTCCGGTCGACATCCTGTCCGGAGAGCAGTTCAACCCGGTCTATGACGCGGTCAACACCGAGCGTGTCGTTCCGACGCTGGTGCATGGCGAACACCGGGTGTTTCAGTCACTGGCGATCATCGAGTATCTCGATGATCTCATGCCGGAGCCGAGGCTGCTGCCGTCGGACCCTGGCGACCGTGCCTATGCTCGATCTCTGGCCTTGGTGACGATCGCGGATGCGCATCCGCTGGTGACTCCGCGTGTCCGCAATCATCTCGTGAAGATGTTCGGTGCAGACGCCAATGCGATCGAGAGTTGGGCGAAGCATTGGACAATCGAAGGACTAGCAACCTACGAGAGACTGTTGGAGCGGCGGCCAGCGGAGCCGTTTACACTCGGTAAGCAGGTGGGGGTCGCGGATATCTGCATTGCCGGCCAAGTCGTCGGAGCTCACTTTTTGAAGCTCGACGTGGCGTCATATCCGGCCGTGGCGCGACTTGCGGGGCACTGCTTTGCAATGCCGGCCTTCGCGACGTCGCACCCCTTCGAACAGCCCGGTTACAGGGCGACTGCACCTCGTTAACGTTGCGCCAGCTTGATTTGGCGAGGTTCCCGCCGCATAACTGTGTGAAAGCGAGGGATACGAATGGCGCCTGGTCGAGAGCCGAGCACGGGTCAGTCGGCGGGGACGGACTCCGGCGATCGCGCCTATGCGTCAATGATCGCGAGGGCCCGGTCGCTCCTGCCGCAATTGCGGGAGCGGGCAGCCCGGACCGAAGAGTTGCGGCACCTGCCGCCGGAGACCGAGCGGGACCTGCACGACACCGGCCTGTTCCGCATGCTCCAGCCGAAGCGCATCGGCGGCGCCGAGCTCGATTACGTCGCCCTGATCGATTGCGCCGACCTGCTCGGACAGGCGGACGCATCCGTGGCCTGGAATCTCGCCAATCTGGCAAGTCATCACTGGATGCTCGGCATGTTCGAGCAGAGAGCACAGGATCTGGTTTGGGGCGGGGACCCGGACGTGCTGATCGCGTCATCGTTCATCTTCCCCGCCGGCCGCGCCAGGAAGGTCGAGGGCGGATACCGGCTACACGGAAGCTGGCCATTCTCATCGGGGGTCGCCTCCTGCGAGTGGAATATGCTCGCAAGCGTCGTTTCTTCTGACGATGAGGCTGACGGCATCGAGTATCGTATCTTTCTGCTGCCTAAGGCCGACTACAAGATTCTCGACACCTGGAACGTCACCGGGCTACGCGGCACCGGGTCGTCGGACGTGGAAGTCAGGGACGCTTTCGTGGCCGGCCATATGACGGTCGCCGTGGGTGATCTCGCCGGCGGTTCCGCGCCGGGAAGCAACGTCAATCCCAACCCGCTGTATGCTCTGCCTGTGTTCTCGTTGTTTCCCTATGTATTGTCCGGCGTCGCGCTCGGCAATGCGCAGGCATGCCTGGACGACTATGCGGAGGTCGCGCGTCATCGCATATCGACCTACAACCGCGCCAAGCTGAGCGACTTTCAAAGCACTCAAATCAAGATCGCGGAGACCTCGGCCAAGATCGATGCTGCGCGTTTGATTATGCGCTCCGCCTGCATCGATGCCATGGAGGACGCGCGACGTCATCATGTGCCGGACATGACGGCCAAGACGAGATATCGGCGCGACGGGGCTTTTTCGGTGAATCTGTGCACCGATGCGGTCTCGATGTTGTTCGCGGCGAGCGGGGCGCGCGGCTTGTTCACGACGGGCGTGTTGCAGCGACAGTTCCGCGATGCGCACGCGATCAACTCGCACCTTGCATTTAATTTTGATGCGGCCGGAACCAATTATGGACGCGTGGCACTTGGCCTGCCGTCCGAGAATCTCACCTTGTGAGGCCGGCCGATGAATGATCCGCCAAAGCAGCCGGCCGTCCCTGATCCAGCCAACGAATTCGCGAGCGACAGCTCGCCGATCGACCCCCGCGACTTTCGCAATGCGCTCGGTACCTATGCAACGGGCGTGACCATCATTACGGCCGCAGGTCCGGACGGAAAGCCTTACGGTTTAACCTGTAACTCGTTTGCTTCGGTCTCCCTGAATCCGCCATTGGTTCTTTGGAGTCTTGTTGCCTATTCCTCAAGCTTGACCGCATTTCAGAACGCCAGCCATTTTACAGTCAATGTACTTGGAGCTTCGCAACAGTCGCTTGCGAACAAATTCGCCAAATCATCCGATGACAAATTCACCGGGGTCGATTGGACGCCAGGGCTCGGGAACGCTCCGGTGCTTGCCGATAGCGTCGCCAACTTTCAGTGCCGCTCCGTTAATCGCTATTATGGCGGTGACCACGTGATCTTTCTCGGCGCGGTCGAGGCCTATACTTACAACGCGAAAGAGCCACTGCTCTTTGCGCGCGGCGCGTTTGGCCGATTCCTTCCCGACGATGAGGGCAAGAAGTCGCCGTAAGTGGGGAGTTGCGGCCTACCGCTCTTCCGCGGAGAGCTTGTAGATCTCCAGCGCATCGGCATCCGCGCCACGCGCAGTCTTGGCCAGCCTGAAGAGTTGTCCCGCAAGCGTGGCCATCGGTACAGGAGTCGAGGTCGCCTGGGCTACATCGGCAATCGTGTCGAGGTCCTTGAGCATCGTGGCGATGTGGCCGAGCGGCGGGGAGTGAATGCCCTGGACCATGCGCGGTACGAAGAGCTGGAGTGGAATGGAATCTGCAAAGCCGCCGGCGAGCGCCTCGGGCAAGCGGTTGGCATCAATTCCGGCGTTTACGGCAAGGCGTGTTGCTTCCGCGAGGACAGCCATCGCGCATCCGACAATCACTTGGTTGCAGAGTTTTGTTGTCTGGCCGGCGCCGATCGCACCCATGTGGGTGAACCTGCGTGCCATGGCCAATATGTAGGGCCGCACCCTCTCGATGGCAGTGGCTTCTCCGCCGGCCATGATGGCAAGCGTGCCTTCTTCGGCGCCCTTGGTGCCGCCGGATACCGGCGCATCGATCCAGCCCGCACCGTTTGCGGCTTTCAGCCGAGTGGCGAGATTGCGCGCGGCATCGGGGTGAATCGACGAGAAGTCGACGACGAGCTTGCCTGCGCCGGAAGCGCCTGAAATGCCTTCGGGCCCGAAGATCACCTCCTCCACGGCATCTGCATCCGTCACACACATGAAGACGATGTCCGAATTGGCCAAGGCGTCGCGGGGCGTGGCTGCACGCTTGGCGCCGGCCTCGACGAGCGGAGCTACCTTGCCTTCCGAACGGTTCCAGACGGTCACCTGATAGCCTGCCTTGAGCAGGCGCCGGGTCATCGGCGTCCCCATCAGTCCGAGGCCGAGATAGCCGAGCCTCTCGACGCCTTGCGGGTTTGCCTTGCTCGCATCAGCCATAGGTTGCTTCCTTCTGTCGCGGCGCAACTGCTCGCAACCGCTGCCGCACCATACATAACGCGCGCCGCAGCGAAACCGGGCCGGCATGCATGGCTTGCCTGATTGTTTGAACCATGAAACATTTAGACCGGTCGGGTTGGGTGGCGTCGGTCGGCGCCGGAGCAACGGAGTGGGCGCGATGCGGACGGTTTCGAGGTGGATGCTGGCAATAGGAGCTGTGGCGGCCATGATTGCGGGCGCAAGCCCGTCACGAGCGCAGCAGACGATCCGCGTCGGCTGGACGATCCCGGCCGAGGAATCCAAATACTGGATGATGCGCAGGCCGGCCGAATTTCCCGATATCGGCAAGACCTATAATATCGAATGGACCCAATTCCAGGGCACCGCGCCGATGACGCAGGCGCTCGCAGCCGGTGCGCTCGACTGCGCTACGCAGGCGCCGCTGTCGCTCGCCAACGGCGTGGTTGGCGGCAATCTCAAGGCCTACATCGTGGCGCAGCATGTCTTCGAGAAGCCCGGCGGGTTCTCGGTCTACTGGGCGGTTATGGACGATTCCCCGATCAAGACGATTGCCGACCTCAAGGGCAAGACGGTCGGCATTTCCGTCATCGGCGGCGGGACGCAAGGGCCGTTCAATCTGCTCTTGAAGCAGAACGGCATCGATCCGGCCAAGGATATCAAGCTGGTCGAGGTCGGCTTTGCCGTCTCGGAAGATGCATTGCGGCAGGGTCGGGTCGATGCGGTCAACATGAACCAGCCGTTTGCAGCGCGGGCGGAAGCCAAGGGAGGCACCCGCAAACTATTCTCGCTGTCGCAGGCTATGCCGAACATCGTGCACATCCTGGAAGCGTGCCGCGCCGATTTCGTCGACAAGAACCCTGACCTGGTCAAGGCCTATGTCCGCGACATCACCTCAGGCATGAAGAAGGCGCTGGCGAACCGCGAAGAGACGCTGAAGGTGGTGTCCGAAGTGCTGAAGGCGCCCGTTCCGGTGCTCGAGACCTATCTGCTCAAGGACAATGATTTCGGCCGTGATCCGGGTGCGGCGCCGAACTTCCCGGCGATCCAGAAGATGCTGGATATCTATGCTGAGACGGGAATGCTTCCGAAGCTGGATGTCGCCCAGTTCAAGCATCCGACCATCGTTGCGCCACTACAGTAGGCGATCGACCGCTTGTTGAATTAACGAGGTCGCAATGTCCCGCCATGTGCGGGACATTGCATGAAGATGATGCACATATGAAGAAGCTGCGATCACGGATAACGACCGACGGTCTCGACCGGGCCCCGCATCGCGCATTCATGCGCGCGATGGGCCTGGACGACGAGGCAATCGCCAAACCGATGGTAGGCGTCGTCAGCATGAAGGGCGAGCAGACGCCCTGCAACATGACCCATGACTTCCAGGTCGCTGCAGCCAAGACCGGGATCGAGGAGGCCGGCGGCACGCCGCGCGAATTCTCGACCATCTCGGTCTCCGACGGCATCAGCATGAACCACGAGGGGATGAAGTTCTCCCTGTTTTCACGGGAGCTGATCGCCGACTCGATCGAAGCGGTCGTTCATGGCCTCGCCTATGATGCGCTGATCGGATACGGCGGATGTGACAAGACGCTTCCAGGCGTGATGATGGGAATGGTTCGTTGCAACGTGCCGTCCATCTTCATCTATGGCGGCAGTTCGCTGCCGGGCCGCGTGGACGGGCGGACCCTGACGGTACTCGACTCCTACGAAGCTGTCGGCAGCTTCATGACCGGTGAGATCGACGGCGCCACGCTCGAGCGGATCGAACGTGCCTGCCTGCCGACCATCGGCGCCTGTGCCGGCCAGTTCACCGCGAACACGATGGGGATGGTGTCCGAGGCGATGGGGTTGACCATTCCCAATGTCTCGATGGTGCCCGGTGTGTATGCCGAACGCGCGCAGATTTCCCGACGAGCCGGGCGGCTGGTGATGGAAATGCTGGAACGCGGCGGGCCGCTGCCGCGCGACATCGTGACGCGGAAATCGTTGGAGAACGGCGCAGCGATCGTTGCTGCGACGGGCGGTTCGACCAACGCCGCCCTGCATCTGCCGGCCATCGCAAACGAAGCCGGCATAACATTTACGATTGACGATGTCGGGGAGGTTTTTGCCCGGACGCCGCTGATCGGAAATCTGCGGCCCGGCGGCAAATACACAGCGAAGGACGTCTACGATATCGGCGGTGCCGCCGTCGTGATCCGCGAGCTGATTCAAAGCGGACACATTGATGGTAGCTGCCTGACCATCACGGGCCGCACACTTGCAGAAGAATATGGCGCTGCCAACGCGCCTGATGGTGAGGTCGTCTACGCGGCCCGCGCGCCGATCATGCCCGATGGCGGCGTGGCCGTGTTGAAGGGAAATCTCTGTCCGGACGGCGCGGTGATCAAGGTTGCAGGTCTGAAGAACCAGTTCTTCGAAGGCGTGGCGCGGGTGTTCGAAGACGAGGAGGCTTGTGTCGCAGCAGTGCGCGACCGCAGCTACAAGGCAGGCGAGGTGCTGGTGATCCGCAACGAAGGGCCGGTCGGCGGGCCCGGCATGCGCGAGATGCTCGGCGTCACTGCGTTGATCTACGGGCAAGGCATGGGCGAGAAGGTAGCCCTGATCACCGATGGACGGTTCTCCGGTGCGACCCGCGGCATGTGCATCGGCTATGTATCTCCGGAAGCCTTTGTTGGCGGCCCGCTGGCGCTTGTTCGCGACGGCGACAGGATCCGGATTGATGCGGCCGGCCGCCGCATGGATCTGTTGGTCGACGAGCAGGAACTCGCGGCGCGCCGGCGCGATTGGAAGCCTAGAGCGCCACGTCACCGTGCAGGTGCGCTTGCGAAATATGCTCGATTGGTCGGGCAGGCGCGGGGTGGAGCAGTTACGCATGAAGGCCCGGCAGAATGGCCCTGGTTCGATTGACGCGCGCACCCCTGCGAAAACGATCACTCGCTTGGCAAGTTTCTTGCTAAGCTCGTGCTGCTGATGGAGGACATTCAGCGGGTCGGTTGCGAGATATTCGCGCACGGGTGAAGCGAGAGACGGGATGAAGGTAGTGCCTTCGAGATCGAGCGAATGGGTGAGACCGGTGACGTCACAAAGGCCGGCTTCTGCGATCATCGAAATCGACCGCGTCTCGCAGGTTTTTCAAACCTCGGCGCGCAAGGATCATTTGGCGTTGTCGGACATCTCGCTGACGATCGAAGAGGGGGCGTTCGTCTCCATCCTCGGCCCATCCGGCTGCGGCAAGTCGACATTGCTTTACATCGTCGGTGGGTTTGTTAGCCCAACCAGCGGCGCGGCGAAGATGAAAGGGAAAACCATTTCCGGGCCCGGGCCTGATCGCGGGCCTGTGTTCCAGGAATTCGCGCTGTTTCCCTGGAAGACAGTACTGGGCAATGTGATGTATGGGCCACGGCAGCAGGGTGTGCAGGCCGCCGAGGCAGAAGGGCAGAGCCGCGCTCTGATCGAAATGGTCGGGCTGAAGGGCTACGAAAACTTCTACCCCAAGGAGCTATCCGGTGGCATGAAGCAGCGCGTCGCGTTGGCTCGAACGCTTGCGTACCATCCCGAAGTCTTGTTGATGGACGAGCCGTTCGGTGCGCTCGATGCGCACACCCGGACACGCTTGCAGAATGACCTTCTGAATATCTGGGAACGTGACCGCAAGACGGTGTTATTCGTCACCCATTCGGTCGATGAAGCTGTCTTCCTGTCCGACAAGGTCGTGATGATGTCGAAATCTCCGGGCCGCATTCGGCAGGTCATTAACATCGACCTGCCGCGGCCGCGTCGTCGCAACGAGCTGTTGCTCGACCCGCGCTACCAGAAATACGTCGTCGATATCGAGCGCATGTTCGACGAGGTCGACGAGACCGGATCTCCGTTATGATATCGGCAGCGGCCCTGGCCAAGCGTGTTGCCCCGGTGTTCGCCTGCTTCGGGCTGCTCGCGGTATGGCAGATCGCGGCGCTTGCGCTGAAGAACGACAGCTTTCCAACCGCGATTGAGGCCATCCGCGCGATCCCGGACATTCTTGGCGACAAGGAGGCCTTGATCAATATTCTGGCCTCTCTGCGCCGCATGGCGATGGGATTCGGCGTGGCGGTGCTTGTTTCGATTCCCTTAGGATTATTGATGGGGCGCAGCCGCGCGGTCGCGGCCTTGTTTAATCCGCTCCTGATGGTGATCTACCCTGTTCCCAAGGCCGCGCTGATGCCGATCATCATGCTGTGGCTGGGGGTCGGCGACATCACGAAGACGCTGGTGATCTTCCTCGGCGTCAGTCTCCCGGTGATCTATCACAGCTTTGAGGGCGCCAAGGCCGTCGAAGAGAAGATGCTCTGGTCGGGCGCGGCGATGGGACTCTCCGCCATGCAACGCCTGGTCTGGATTGTATTGCCGGCGGCGCTACCGGAAATCCTGACCGGCTGCCGAACGGGGCTCGTGCTGGCGCTGATCACAATGATTACCAGTGAGATGATCGCCCGGCAGTCTGGCGCCGGGAACATCCTGTTCAACGCACTCGATATGGGGCAGTACGACACGGTGTATGCGATGATCATCATCGTGGGGGCGATGGGCATCTGCCTCGATGCGATGTTCGAGCGGGTCCGCGCAAGGCTTGTTCGTTGGTCCGAGCCCCAGTTCGACTTGCCGCTGAGCTTCTCATGACATCGCGCCTTGTTCCAATGAATGTCGTTCTCGGGCTCGCACCCATCGCGCTGGTGATCGCGGTGTGGCAAGGTCTTGTGTCATCCGGTCTTGCACCCGCGTCCTTGCTGCCGCCGCCAGGAATCGTCTTCGGCCGGTTGCTCCAACAACTCGTGACGTGGACGTACCAGCAGGAGATCGCGTCAACCCTGTTCCGGCTGTTCGCCGGCTTTGCGATTGCGGTGGTGCTCGGCGTGGGTATCGGCATTGCCGCCGCCGCCAATCCCGCGATCAATGCTGTGGTTCGGCCGATCGTGCGTGTGCTGGCGCCATTGCCCAAGGTCGCGCTTTATCCGGCGTTATTATTGCTGCTCGGCTTCGGTCATGGATCGAAGATCACCTTGGTGGCTGCCGATGCTCTGTTTCCAATTCTTCTGTCCACCTATTATGGAGCGTCGAGCGTCGAGCAGAAGCTGATCTGGTCGGCCATGGCAGCGGGAACGCCGCGGTATGAAATTCTGTTCAAGGTCGTGTTGCCGGCGGCGATGCCGTCGATCCTGACCGGTTGCAGGATCGGCCTTGTCATTTCCTGCATCGTGGTGTTTCTGGCGGAGATGATCACGTCGACTGACGGGCTGGGCCATGTCCTCGTTACCGCGGCCCGAACCTTTCAGGCTGTCGACATGTTCGTACCGCTGATTACGATCTCGCTGCTCGGTTTGATCCTGAACGGCCTGTTGGGGGTTTTGCGATCATACCTTTTGCGGGGCTTTCCCGAAGCGTGATCTGACCGAACAAGAAACCACGGTACCGGGAGTGAACCATGCTGGCTGATCGCATCGAAGCAAAATGGATCGACGCATTCTGCGAGATTTTTGAGCGATGCGCGGTCAAAGCTGGTGATACCGCGGCGATCCTCTCGGAGACCCAATCGCGCGCGTTGAATGTGCATCTGGCGGAGCTTGCCCTGCTGCGCATGGGGGCGCGGCCGTTTCACGTGGTGATGCCGACGCCGCGCAACCGCAACATCGTGCCGGTTCGCTCGACAGGGGCGAGCGAGGCGATCCAGCGGCTCGGTCCGGTCATCAGCGCGCTCCAGCAGGCCGGCTTTGTAGTGGATTGCACAATCGAGGGCCTGATGCACGCGGTGGAGACGCCTGAGATCTTGAAGGCCGGGGCCCGGATCCTGGTGATTTCCAACGAGCATCCCGAGGCGCTCGAGCGCATGGTGCCGGATCCGGCGCTTGAACAGCGCGTTCGGGCGGCGGCGAAGATGCTGCGCGGGACCAAGCGGATGCGGGTCACCTCAAAAGCGGGGACCGCGCTCGACGTCGACATGGTCGGAGCTTCGACGGTTGGCGTCTGGGGCTGGACCGACAAGCCCGGAACTCTCGCGCACTGGCCCGGCGGCATCGTCGTCAGCTTTCCCAAGAGCGGCACGATCAACGGGACACTGGTGATGGCGCCCGGCGACATCAACTTGACCTTCAAGCGTTACCTGACGTCGCCAGTGAAGATGACGCTAAAGGACGATTATGTCGTCGAGCTCGACGGCGAGGGCACGGATGCTGCGATGATGCGCGCCTATCTCGCCGCTTGGGGGGACCGTGAAGCCTATGCCGTGTCGCATGTCGGCTTCGGCATGAATCCGGGCGCGCGCTATGAAGCGCTGTCGATGTATGACCAGCGCGACACCAACGGCACGGAGCTTCGTGCTGTCTCCGGCAACTTCCTGTTCTCAACCGGTGCAAATGAGTTCGCCGGCCGCTACACGGCGGGCCATTTCGACCTGCCGATGATGGGAACGACCATCGAACTCGATGGGGTTGCCGTGGTCCGGGAAGGCGTGCTCCAGGACGTCTTCGGTTAATTGCGGTCGAGCACGGGCGGGCGGGCGAGGTCGAAGTGCCGGAGTAGGTCGACCATGGCCTGTAGCCGCTTGGTGCGATAGGCGTCGACATCGAGGCCGGAATAATCAAGAAAGCCGGCGCCGGTCCGCAAGCCGATCCGGCCTTCGCGCATGTTTCGCGAGATTACCTCCGGTGCACGATAGCGGTCGCTACCCAGGGCGCCTTCGAGATACCGGCTGGCGTAATACAAAATGTCGCCGCCGCCCCAGTCGATGAATTCGAGCAGCCCGAGCACAGCGTAGCGGAAGCCGAAGCCGTAGCGGACCGCCTTGTCGATCTCCTCTGCACTGGCGACGCCTTCCTCGACCATGCGCGCGGCTTCGTTCATCGCCAGCGCCTGGATGCGCGGAACGATGAACCCAGGCGTCGCAGCGCAGACCACCGGCACTTTGCCAATCCCTTCGAGTAGCGCCTTGACCTCGTCGATGATCGCGGGATCGGTGGCCTTGCCGGGCGAAACTTCGACCAACGGGATCAGATAGGCCGGATTGAGCCAATGCACGTTGAGGAAGCGGCGGGGGTTCACGATCGCGCCGGACAGATCGTCGACGAGAATTGTTGATGTCGTCGATGCGATGATCGTGTCCGGCTTCACTTGCCTTGAGGCAGACTCCAACACCTCGCGCTTGAGTTCGACGACCTCAGGAACGCCCTCAAAGACTATTCCGGCATCGGAAAGCGCTGCCCCGCTGTGGCCGGCGGGCACCACCGAAACGCGCGCGATAAGCGGGTCGACATCGGCTTCGGTCAGCAGCCCTAGGTTCGACAGGCTGGCAAACGTGTTCCTGACCTCGCCGAGAGCGTCGGCCTCCAGTCTGGCGAAGTCTTCTGCGGAACGAGCCTTGATGTCGATCATGGCCACACTGTGCCCCGCATAGGCGAACGCAACGGCGATGCCGCGCCCCATGCGGCCGGCACCGAGGCAGGCGATTTTGGCGCGGGTCGTCATCGGTCAAAATCCCTTGCGAAGGAGCGTCTGCAATTCGGCCTTGCCGAGGTTGCCAAGGCCCAGCGTTTTGAGTGTTCGGCCGCCCTGTGCAAAATCCTCGCCGCAGATCGCGCCGCCGATTGCCAGAAATCCCCTCGCCAGCGGCGTCGCCACACCGGCCATCGCAGCGACAGAGACCAGCAGCGACAGCCCAAGCCGCAGATCTTCCCGCATATAGCGATGCTCGGTCAGCACGATGTGTTCGCGCCAGTCGCCCGAGTCGGTCAGCCGGTCATGCGAGCCGCGGCCATACATCCATATCTCGCCTTCACTGGCGTAGTGATGGGCGAGCGGAAAATGTGGCGCATCGTATCCGAGCGCCTCGCGCACCGCGATCCGCTCGGCGTCGAGCGCATCGGTGACCCGGCGGATCGCGGCTTGTGTGCCTTCCTTGTGAATGTCCCACCGCTCGAAATGCTCGATCGGGCCGGCGTTCATCACGATCAGCGGCGGATGGATAACGGGCCCAGCATTCATCAGCGCGCCGGAGAGGGCATCTCCGCACGGCTCGATCACGTCCGGAAAAGCGCGTCCGATGACTTCGAGTGCGTGCGGTGCCTGGTCGAGCGGGAACACGCCGACGGGCAACCGCTTGGCGCGGATGGTGATCGCGACCTCGAACGGTCCGTGCTTGCGGGCCAGCCAGGGCAGTGTGCCGGTTTCGGCAAAGCTTGCTTTGGCGTGATTGCCGGCATCCCGTGCCGCCTGCGCGAAGATCATGGAGCCAAATGTAGCCGGCGGCAGAAACACGACCTGGCCGTCCCGCAGATGCGGGGCAAGAAGGCGGGCGATGTCCGGCTGCGCAAAGGCGGGCGCAGGGCACAGGATGAGTTCGACGTCGCTGACAGCTTCAGCAATGTCGGTCGTGACCAGCGCGAGCTTGATGTCGTGCTGGCCATTATGGTCCTTGACCAGGATCCGCGAGCCGGCAGCGCGATGCGCGGCCGCTTGATCCGCGTCGCGGCGCCAGATCCGGACCTCATGCCCTGACTGCGCAAAATCGCCTGCGGCCGCGAAAGAGCCGTTTCCCCCACCCAGTACCGCAATCTTCAAGATGCTTCTCCATAGCCGCGCGACTGGGCATCAAGTTGCTTCAGCACGAAATGCTGGACCTTGCCGAGCGCTGTGCGCGGCAGGTCGGTGACGAAAACCATGTCGCGCGGAACCTTGTAGCGGGCAAGCTGAGCCTGAAGGTGTGCCCTCAGTTCGTCCGCCTCAAGCCGGCAGCCGGATCGCCGGATGACATAGGCGACCGGGACCTCGTCCCAGCGCGGGTCCGGCCTGCCGATCACGGCGCACTCGCTGACGTCGGGATGTTCGAGCAGGACACGTTCGACTTCGGCCGGATAGATGTTCTCGCCACCGGAAATGATCAAGTTCTTCTTGCGGTCGCGGATCCAGAAATAGCCTTCGGCGTCGCACAGGCCGATATCGCCGGTGCGATACCAGCCGTCGCACAGCACGTCGCGCGTGGCCTCTTCATTGCCCCAATATTCGAAGAACACGTTGGGGCCGCGCAGTGCTATCTCGCCGGGCGTGCCCGGCGACATTTCGGCGCCTGCCTGATCGATCACCTTGGCTTCGCAGCACAGGCCAGCAAGACCGGTCGATCCCACACGCGAAAGATCGCCACCGAGCCGCGTGTAGACCGCGATAGGGCAAGTCTCGGTCGAACCGTACACTTGGAGAACGGGAACATCGCGTGCGACAAAGCGATCGATCAGATGCGGCGGCATAATAGTCGAGCCGGTGGCGACAGCCTTCAGCGACGAAAGATCGGCCGTCGCCCAGGCGGGATGCTCGGTCACGGCCTGGATGATCGCGGGTACCATCAGCGTCAGCGTCGGCCGCTCTTGCTCAATGGCCGCGAGCGCCGTGTCGGGCGCGAAACGGGCGTGGATCGTGACGGTCGCGCCCAGCTGGAGCGCCGGGGTGGTCTGGATGTTGAGGCCGCCGACATGAAAGAACGGCAGCACCGTCAGCACATGATCGTCGGACGTCATGTTGTGCATGTGCTGGCTCATGACGCCGTTCCAGAACAGCGCTTCCTGGCGCAACACCGCGCCTTTTGGTCGTCCGGTCGTTCCAGACGTGTAGACGATGAGGAGCGGGCAGGAGAGGTCGGTGTGCGGGTTGCGGCCGTTGCCGTCGCCCTGCGTTAGCAGGCTTTCGAAGGTCGTGCCGCGAGGCGGTGTGAAGTCGAGGCCGACAACGGATGGCCCCGGCGCACTTCGCGCCAGTTCGGGAAGAACTGCCTCAAATGCTTGTTCGAGCACCAAAACCTTGGCGCCAGCATCCGAGAGAATAAAGAGCTGTTCGGCGACGGCAAGCCGCCAATTCAAGGGCACAAGCATCGCGCCGAGCCGCGCGCATGCGTAGAGCAGAACGAGATAGTCCGGCCGGTTCAGGCTGAGGATCGCGACGCGGTCGCCTCGGCCGACGCCAAGCTCGTGCTTCAAGGCCGTTGCCGTCCGCTCGATGCGTGCCGCGAACGCCGCGTAGCTCAGCCGCTCCCCTTCGAAGGCGATGGCCGTCTTGTCTGGCGAAAACGCCGCGTTGCGATCGATCAGACTACAGAGGTCCACCGTCAGTCGTCCGTTTCGCCGGCCTCGTACAGCGCCTCGCGGCCGATCCGATCGAGGCAGAGCTCGGCCGTCCACGGCAGCATCAGCGAGCCGCAGCGGCTGTCGCGATAGATTCGCTCCAGCGGCAGCGATCGGAGCATGGCCTGGCCGCCGCAAGTGCGGATCGCGAGCGCCGCGAGCTCGTTGGCGCCTTCCATCACCGAATATTGCGCGGCGTAAGCGCGCAGCACCTGCTCCTTGCTCGGATTGGCGCGCGCCTCGGTGACGGCCTGAAACCAGATTGCCTTGACCTGCTCGAGCTTGATCTGCATCTGCGCGACCGCAATCTGCTTGGTCGGATACATTCTGCGCTTGACCGGCGGCATGCCTGGCGCCTCGCCGCGCAGATAGCGCACCGTGAAATCATAGGCCGCCTGCGCCAGGCCCATATAGGTCGGCGACAGCGTCAGGAACATATGCGGCCAGCGCATCGCGGCCTGAAAATAGACGCCGCGCGGCATCAAGGCAGAATCGTCCGGTACGAATACGTCCTTGAACAGCAGCGTCCGCGAGACCGTCCCGCGCATGCCGAGCGGATCCCAGTCGCCGACGACGGAGACGCCCTGCGACTTGGCGGGAATCGCCAGGTAGAGCGTGTTGCGGCGCGAGGCCTTCCCCCCTTCTTCGATCTCGGTGCAGAGCACGCCGTAATAATCGGCATGGCCGGAGAGCGACGCAAAGATCTTCTTGCCGTTGACGATCCAGCCGCCTTCCACGGGCTTTGCTTCCGTGCCAAAGGCGACGCCACCCGCCGCTGCCGCACCGCCTTCGGAGAAGGGCTGCGAATAGATCGCGCCGTCCTCGACGATGCGCTTGTAGTGGACTGCGCGCCGCTGCTCGTGCTCCGCCCGAGTCTCGGCGTCCATATCGAGATCATCGGCAAGGGGGCCCGACCACAGCGTCGAGCAGACATGCATGTTCCAGGTCAGCGCAGTCGCGCCGCAATAGCGGCCGATCTCGGCCGCCGCCAAAGCGTAGGTCTGATAGTTCGCGCCGAGACCACCGTGTTTCTTGGGCACTGCAATGCCGAGCAGGCCGACGCGGTGCAGGTCGCGATAGTTCTCAGTCGGGAAAATCGCTTCGCGATCGTAGGTCGCGGCGCGGCCGGCGAACACGCTCTGCCCGATCTCGCGCGCCCGCGCGATAATGGCCGCCTGCTCGTCGCTCAGGCGGAATGCGGCGGGATCGAAGATCGGGGCATCGAGTGCGACCTTGTCGCCGGCGCCAATGGTTTTGCTGACTTGCATGGTCATTGCGCAGTCACCCGGATTTTGCAGTGACGGAGTCGAGGAACCCGCCGAGAGCGTCATCGAAGGCATGCGGACGTTCCAGGTTTGCGAGATGGCCGACGCCGGCGAGCTCGACATACTCTGCGGAAGGAATGTACGTCGCGGTCTTCGCCATCATGGGGGCAGGCGCATTGTTGTCCTTGGAGCCGGACAGCAGCAGTGTCGGTACGGAGATGTCCTTCAGTGTGCTGCGCTGATCGAACCCGATCAACGCCAGCATCATGGCGCGATAGCTTGCCTCTGGCACGCTGGCCATGCACTCGCGCGCAAGCTCCATCCCTTTTGGATCGGGATCCTCGCCGACGAGCTCCTTCACCAGGGACGGCGCCAGCGACTTCATCGTCTCCCCGCGGTCAAGCGGCCCAAGCCGCGCTGCGATGAACGATTTCTGCCAGTCGCCGTCGGCCTTGCCGAAGGCGGGGCTGGTCTGAGCCAACACCACGGCGCGCGCCAATTTGGGAGACTGAACCAGTAATTTCTGGACGATCATGCCGCCGATCGAATGGCCCACCAGAATGGGATTCGCCGCACCGATCTGCGCGATGAATTGCTGGAGCGCATCCGCCAGGGCAGGGATGCTGACGGCGGCAAGCGGTGCCGATCCGCCATAGCCCGGCATATCCCACGCGATCGCGTGGAAGCGATCGCCGAACGTGGCGAGCTGTTGCCGCCAGGCCCGCGCCGCGCCGCCGATGCCATGCAGGAATATCAGAGGTGTCGCGTCCGGGAGGCCCGCCGCTTCGTAGGCGAAGCGCCCATCCTTTGTTATCATCGGCGCGGGTTGCGGCACGCGACATCCTTTTGCTTGGCCCCGGGATGCTAACAGGCCTGCGGGCGATGGGAAGAGATAATTTTATACTTAAAGCAATTTTCGGGCCGCCCCGGGTGCGTAGCCGTTCGCGGCGTTTGAGTACGCTTCGTTGCAAAAGCTTGAAGTTTAAAATATATCGAAGCATAGGCCAGCAGCTATGTCAGGGAGCCACAGCATGACCGGATTGCCGCATTCGCCGCACGCGCTGGTGACTGGTGGCGGCCGCGGCATCGGCCGCGCGATTGCTGCGGCTCTCGTTGGCGCTGGTGCCACTGTTACGGTGCTTGGCCGGAATGCCGCAACTCTTGAAGAGGCGGTGAGCGCGGGAGCTGCGCATTTCGCGGCAGTTGCCGACGTTTCGGACGAAGCGGCGTTGAAAGTCGCAATCACTGAAGCGCATGCGCGGAAGCCGATCGATATCTTGATTGCCAACGCCGGCAGCGCCGAGTCGGCGCCATTCTCGAAGTCCGACAGCGCACTGTTTGCGCGCATGATGGATGTCAATTTCATGGGCGTAGTCCACGCCATCCACGGTGTGCTGCCCGGGATGAAGGGGCGTCCTTATGGGCGCATCGTCGCGATTGCGTCGACGGCCGGGCTGAAGGGCTATGCCTATGTGAGCGCGTACACGGCCGCCAAGCACGCGGTGGTCGGTCTCGTGCGGTCGCTTGCGATCGAGATGGCCGGTAGCAATGTAACCGTCAATGCCGTGTGTCCCGGCTTCACTGATACCGATCTGGTCGCCGGCAGCATCGAGAACATCATGAAGAAGACCGACCGGAGCCGCGAGCATGCAATCGCTGAGCTCGCAAAGCACAATCCGCAGGGACGGCTGATCACGCCGCAGGAGGTGGCAGACGCCGTCCTTTGGTTGTGCGGCGAAGGCGCGGGCGCGATCACCGGCCAGGCGATCGCCGTTGCCGGCGGCGAAATCTAGCGGCTCGGAACAAAGAAAAGGACATCGCATGAGCAGACCAGCCAATCCCGTGACCGTGCCGCTCGCGGACTATTCGCCGCAACATTTCCTGCTGGCCGTGGTCGACGGTGTTGCCACCGTAACGCTCAATCGCCCCGAACGGAAAAATCCGCTGACCTTCGAGAGCTATCGGGAGCTGACCGACTTCTTCCGCGCCTGCGCGTTCGACGACGCGGTCAAGTCCATCGTCGTCACCGGCGCAGGCGGCAATTTCTCATCCGGCGGCGATGTGTTCGAGATCATTGGGCCGCTCGTGAAGATGGACACCAAGGGGCTGACCGCCTTCACGCGGATGACCGGTGACCTCGTCAAGGCGATGCGTGCCTGCCCGCAGCCGATCGTGGCCGCCGTCGAGGGCATCTGCGCCGGAGCGGGTGCGATCGTTGCCATGGCGTCGGACATGCGGCTCGCCGCGAGCGGGGCCAAGGTCGCCTTCCTGTTCAACAAGGTAGGCCTTGCCGGCTGCGATATGGGTGCCTGTGCGATCCTGCCGCGGATCATTGGACAGTCCCGCGCCTCCGAGCTGCTCTATACCGGCCGGTTCATGACCGCGGAGGAGGGCGAGCGCTGGGGCTTCTTCAGCCGCATCGTGACGCCGGAGCAGGTGCTGCCCCAGGCACAGCTGCTGGCCAAGCAGATCGCGGAAGGACCGACCTTCGGCAACACCATGACCAAGCGGATGCTGGCCATGGAATGGGCGATGTCGATCGAAGAGGCGATCGAGGCGGAAGCCATTGCTCAGGCGCTGTGCATGACGACGGCGGATTTCGCGCGCGCTTTCGAAGCCTTCGCCAACAAGGTCAAGCCGGTCTTTAGGGGCGACTGAACCGACAATTTTCGCCGCCACGGAGCTGAGAATTAAGGCTAAGCCCAAGACGCGGGCCTAGCTCAAGGCGGAGGCGACAAAGCAGCTTGCGGCCGAGTAACCGGCCGTGCGACGTTAACCCCATTGCCTGGTGTGTTTCGAGTGGAGTTAGGGCGATGAAAGCGATTATCGTCGGTGGCGGCATCGGTGGTCTCACCACGGCGTTGATGCTGCGGGCCCGCGGCATCGGTTGCGAGATTTTCGAGCAGGCCGATACCATTCGCGAGCTCGGTGTCGGCATTAACACGCTGCCGCATGCTATGCGCGAACTCGCGGGTCTTGGCCTGTTGCAGAAGCTTGACGACGTCGCAATCCGCACCGACCAGCTCTATTACCTCAACCGCCATGGCCAGGAGGTCTGGCGCGAAGCTCGTGGCATCGACGCGGGCCACGACGTGCCGCAATTCTCGATTCACCGAGGTCGCCTTCAGGGCGTCATTCACCGCGCTGTCGAAGAGCGGCTCGGGCTTGAGTCGATCCACACGGGTTGCCGGCTCGGTGCGTTCACGCAGGACGAAGGCGGTGTCACGGCCTATTTCTTCGATCGTGCCGGCGTACACATCCATACCGCGCGTGGCGATATCCTGATTGGCGCTGACGGCATCCATTCTCGGGTCCGCGACACGCTGTTCCCGAACGAGGGCCCGCCGTGTTGGAACGGCCTGATGTTGTGGCGTGGTGCGCGCGACTGGCCGCTGTTCCTCACTGGCAAGTCGATGATCGTGGCGGGCGGCCTCAATGCCAAAGTCGTTGTCTATCCGATTGCGGAGGGATCTAGCCCCGCGAGCCGTCTGACCAATTGGGCCGTGCTGGTGAAAGTGGGCGAGGGCAATGCCTCGCCGCCGCGCAAGGAGGATTGGTCGCGACCGGGCCGGCGCGAAGAGTTGATGCCGCATGTCGCGCGCTTCTCCGTGCCCTATATCGACGTGAAGAGTCTGATCTCGGCCACACCGGAATTCTACGAATATCCGACCTGTGACCGCGATCCGTTGCCCTATTGGTCGTCGGGGCGTGTCACGCTGCTCGGCGATGCCGCGCATCCGATGTATCCGGTCGGCTCGAACGGCGCCTCGCAGGCGATCCTCGATGCGCGCTGCCTTGCGGATGCGCTGGTGCGCGCCGAGCATCCGCGTCAGGCGCTGGTCGAATATGAGAAGAAGCGGCTGCCGATGACCGCGGACATCGTCCGCTCCAACCGGCGTGGCGGCCCCGAGGGCGTCATTGATGCCGTCGAGCAGCTTGCGCCCGACGGCTTCGACAATGTCGACAACGTGCTGAGCTATTCGCAGCGCGAGGCCATCGTACGCGGCTATGCCACCAAGGCCGGTTTTGCCGCAGTGCCTGGGCTCGCCGCAGTGCGAGCCTGATGCTTAGCCGGGCGGTGGTGGCAGGAAGTGGATGTTGTACTCGGCGGCCATCGCCACCACGTCCTCCGGCTTCTGCTCCTTCATGTTGTGAAGGCCCCAGAACAAGTCGAACAGCTTGCGGGTCGGGGAGACCCAGAACAGCACCTTCGCGGTCTGCTCCGACTTGTTGAAGATGCCGTGCGGTACGCCCATGCCGAGACGGATCAGATCGCCAGCGGTCGCCTGTGACTCGGAATTGCCGAGCATGAAATCGAGTTTGCCCTCCAGCATGTAGAGATACTCATCCTGGTCGGGATGAATGTGCGGCGGCACGAAGGTGCCCGGCGGCAGCGTCGCGTGCCAGGAGAAGCTGTGCTCGGTGTTGCTCTTCGGCACATAGGTCTGGCCGAGGATGTTCCAGGAAATGCCCTGGATCCCCTCATTCGCCCGCGTGATGCCGGTGATTTCGCTCTTCATTGCAGTCCTCCCTTAACGCGACGCGCGGCTTTAGTTCGCCGCCTTGCAGTCCTTGGCATAGCGATCGCCGTAGTTCTCAAACACCTTTTGCACGATCTCGGTCTGGAATTTTCCGTCCGGACGTTTGGCGACCTTGGTCAGGTAAAAGTCCTGGATCGGATAGCCATTGGTGTTGAACTTGAAGGCGCCGCGCAGCGAGGTGAAATCGGCCTTCTTCAGAGCGGCTGCAACGGCGTCCTTGTTGGAGAGCTCGCCCTTCACGGTCTTGACCGCGCTGTCGATCAGCATCGCTGCATCATAGGCCTGGAAGGCATAGGTGCCGGGCACGCCGTTATAGGCGGCCTCATAGGCGGCGACGAACTTCTTGTTCTGGGGATTGTCGAGATTGGGCGCCCAGTTGGCGCCTCCGAACATGCCGACCGCGGCGTCCTGCTGCGCGGGCAGTGTTGATTCATCGACGGTGAAAGCCGAGAGCACCGGAATGCTGTCGGCGAGGCCGGCCTGCTTGTACTGCTTGACGAGATTGACGCCGAGCCCGCCCGGCATAAAGGTGAAGAGCGCATCGGGCTTCTGCGATGAAATCTTGGAGAGCTCCGGTTGGAAGTCCAGCGTGTTCAGGGGCATGTAGGATTCTTCGACGATCTCGCCCTTATAGTCGAGCTTGAAGCCGGCGACCGAATCCTTGCCGGCTTGATAGTTCGGCACCATCAGGTACATGCGCTTGTAGCCCCGATCCTGCGCCACCTTGCCGAGGATCTCGTGGACCTGATCGTTCTGATACGACGTCACATAGAAGAACGGGTTGCAGTCCTTGCCGGCGAAGGTCGACGGGCCGGCATTGGGGCTGATCAGAAAGGTCTTCGATTCCGTGACCGGCCGATGGATGGCCTGGAGGATGTTGGAGAAGATCGGGCCGACCACGAAGTCGACCTTGTCGCGCTCCAGGAGGCCCTTGACCTTGGTTACCGCCGCATCCGGCTTCAGTTCGTCGTCGACCACAACGACCTCGACGTCGCGGCCGCCCATCTTGCCGCCGAGATCCTTCACGGCGAGCGCAAAGCCGTCGCGGACCTGCTGGCCAAGCGCGGCGGCGGGCCCCGACAGGGTCACGATCACACCCAGCTTGATCTTCTCCTGGGCGAGGGCCGGGTTCACCGTGGTGCCGAGCAGCAAGGCCGCCGCGGCCAAGGTCAATTGCGTTCTCATGGTCTGTCCCCCGTGACTACCGGGCTTGCGCCGCAAGCCGCGTACTCCAATTCAAGCTTATGCCGATGATGGCTGCCGCGGCAAGCAAGGCCGTGCGCATCGCGTCATCGCCGGCGACGTTCATGCAAGCGGCGCGCCAATTGCTTGAAGCTTAAAGAAATTGGCGTGCTGTCGATTGTTGCAGCTTTAGGCTTGCAGCCCGCGCGAATTTATTTGAAGCTCAAAATGTTAGGGAATCCGGCCGGCGCCAATGCCGGCCGCCAGTGACTGCATCAAGATGCTCGATTCCGAGACCAAGGCCGTCGAGACGCCCGAGGACCATGCCGAAGAGCTTCGGCTGTGGCTGCGCCTGTTGACCTGCACGACCCTGATCGAGGGCGAAGTCCGCGGCCGGCTGCGGCAACGCTTCGATGTCACGCTGCCCCGTTTCGATCTGATGGCGCAGCTCGACAAGGCGCCCGACGGGATGACGCTGTCCGACGTCTCCAAGCGCATGATGGTGTCGAACGGCAACGTCACTGGCCTCGTCGAGCGGCTGGTGGAATCCGGCCATCTCGATCGTCGCACATCGGAGACGGACCGCCGGGTCCAGGTGATCCGGCTCACAAAACTCGGGCGTGCCGAGTTTCGCAGGATGGCCGCGGAACACGAGACCTGGATCGCCGCTCTCTTCGCCGACCTGACGCCGAAGGATGTGCGCGAGCTGATGCGGCTCCTGGCCAAGACCAAGGCGTCGGCGCAGAAATCAGCTGCGCGCCGCCGGCCTTAAG
The DNA here is from genome assembly GCF_000938255.1 of Bradyrhizobium sp. LTSP849. GTDB lineage: Bacteria > Pseudomonadota > Alphaproteobacteria > Rhizobiales > Xanthobacteraceae > Bradyrhizobium. Next base: position 345,474 of record NZ_JYMR01000056.1, read on the forward strand.
GCCGCAAGCGGGACGCCCGCCAATCTCCCTTGCCCCAGGAAAAAGCATGGGATGCCCAAAATCCGCTATTGCGCAAAATTGCTTTAAGCCTAAAATGATTTCCAGATAGTGCTGCCGGGTGCTTTCCATGCGCAAAGGAGCGTGCGATGGCCAACGCCGCGAAGGCTGAAGTGTCGGGTTCGTATGACGGCAATGCTGCGACGGCCCATGTCGATACATTCGCGCGGCAGCATCTGCCGCCACCTGAGCTTTGGCCAGAGTTCATCTTCACACGGCCGGAGTTGCACTATCCGCCACGACTGAACTGCGTCAGCTATTTCGTCGATCGCTGGGTCGAACAGGGCCATGGCGATGCCCCTTGTGTCATCAGTCCCGCCGTCAGCTACACTTATCGCGAGCTGCAAGCGCTGGTGAATCGCATCGCCAATGTGCTGGTCGGCCAGCTGGGTCTCGTGACTGGCGGGCGCGTGCTGCTGCGCTCCGCCAACAGCCCGATGATGGTTGCGACCTATCTCGCGGTGATCAAGGCCGGTGGTATTTGCGTGGCGACGATGCCATTGCTGCGCGCCAAGGAGCTGTCCTATCCGATCCAGAAGGCGGAGATCACGCTCGCGCTCTGCGACGGAAAACTCTCCGACGAGATGGAGAAGGCGAAGGCGGCAGCACCCGGTCTCAAGCATGTCGTCTATTGGGGCAATGGCGCGGCCGACTCACTTGAGGCGCTCATCGCTGACGCAAGTCCTGAGTTCACGGCAGTTGATACCGCCTCCGACGACATCTGCCTGATCGCCTTCACGTCTGGCACGACCGGCGATCCCAAGGGCACCATGCATTTCCACCGCGACATGCTGGCGGTGTGTGACGGCTATGCACGCAACATCCTGCGCGCCGAGCAGAAGGATCGCTTCGTCGGCTCCGCGCCGCTCGCCTTCACCTTCGGCTTCGGTGGCGTGCTGTTCCCGATGCATATCGGCGCGTCCTTCGTCGTTCTGGAGAAGACGACGCCCGACGAAATTCTGAACGCAATCGAACAATACAAGACCACAGTCTGCTTCACCGCGCCGACGGCATATCGGGCCATGATCGGCAAGCTTCCTGGCCGCGATATTTCCTCGCTCCGGAAGTGCGTCTCCGCGGGCGAGACGCTGCCCAAGCCGACATTCGATGCTTGGCTCAAGGCGACCGGCATCAAGCTGATGGACGGCATCGGGTCGACCGAGTTGCTGCACATATTCATCAGCGCGACTGAAGACGAGATTCGGCCTGGGGCGACCGGCAAGCCTGTTCCAGGCTATGAGGCAAAGATTGTCGATGATTCCGGCAACGACGTGCCGCCGGGCACGATGGGCTATCTCGCGGTGCGCGGGCCGACCGGCTGCCGTTATCTCGCCGACGAGCGTCAGCGCAAATACGTCCAGAATGGCTGGAACGTCACTGGCGACACTTACCTGATGGATAGCGATGGCTATTTCTGGTACCAGTCACGCTCCGACGACATGATCGTGTCGGCCGGGTACAACATCGCAGGCACCGATGTCGAGGTCGCGCTGCTCACGCATCCCGCTGTCGCCGAGTGCGGCGTCGTCGGTGCGCCGGACGAGGCGCGCGGGATGATCGTGAAGGCCTATGTCATCGCTGCACCCGGAGTGATGCCGGACGCCCAGCTCGCGGCCGAATTGCAGGAGCACGTCAAACGCGAGATTGCGCCTTACAAATATCCGCGCGCGATTGAGTTTGTGGCACAACTGCCGAAGACCGAGACCGGGAAGTTGAAGCGCTTTGCCTTGCGGCAATTGGCGCAGGCCGCAGTGACGTCATCGGGCGTCGCGGCAAAATGAGAAAAGGATAGACAATTGTCCGTGACGACGCCGAAAGGTCCACAGCTTGCGGTGCTGCCGACCGCCGCCGAGGATGACACCCGTTCGGTGGCGCAGGTGCTCCAGCCTTCGGGCTGGCCGATGCCGAAGGGCTATGCCAACGGCATCGCCGCGGAGGGGCGCATCGTCGTCACCGGCGGGGTGATCGGCTGGGATGCCGAGGAACGTCTTGCGGACGGCTTTATTGCTCAGGTGCGCCAAGCGCTGAGCAATATTGCGGCGATTCTAGCCGAAGCCGGTGCCCGGCCCGAGCATCTCGTGCGCCTGACCTGGTACGTCGTCGACATGGACGAATACCTGGCCAACCTGAAGGAGCTCGGCAAGATCTACCGGACGGTTTTCGGTGCGCACTATCCCGCGATGGCGCTGCTCCAGGTCGTCCGCCTCGTCGAGAAGGCGGCGCGCGTCGAGATCGAGGCAACCGCCGTCATTCCGCGCTGAGTTGCGTTTGGCTTCAGCTCGCCTTGGCGAGATCGTCGTCCTCAGGCGAGTTGAGATAGACGCCGGACATGGTGTCGACCCAGCAGAGATGGTCGTGCACCATCTTCACGCCTTCCACGTTCTCGGCGGCAACGACCGCAGCCTGCCGTGCGTGCTCTTCCGTAATGACCCCGCTGAGGTGAACGATGCCGTTGCGGACGATGACGTTCAGCCCGAACGGACACCAATCGCTCTTCTCCATGGCGTCGATGATACGGCCGCGAATGTGATCGTCGTCGGCCGTCGGATCCGGCACGTCACGGGCGAGACCGGCCACCGCCTGCAACAAATTGGCGCGTGACACGATGCCGACGACCTTGTCGCCGCGTACCACCGGCAGCCGCTTCACATTGTTCCGTTCCATGAGATCGACGATCTCCGCGAGTGCCGTATCCTCGGTGATGGTCACGGGCGAGGCGGTCATCACTTCTGCGACCTTGCGGCCGTGCTCGTGGACGAAGTCGCTGGCCGACTTGCCGGGACCGAGAATGAAGCGCAGCCAGCGGCCGCGCTTGCGTCCGGTGCCAATTTCGCTGCGGCGAATGAAGTCGCCCTCCGAGACGACGCCGACCAGCTTGCCGGCGTCGTCGACGACCGTGAGGCCGCTGACGTGCCGCTTCAGCATGATGTTTGCCGCCTCGACAATGCTGGTGTCGGGGGTAACCGAGATGACCGAGCGGGTCATGATCTGGTGGGCGCGCATTTTCGAGCTCCGCAAGTTCACACAAATATCGAGATGCGAAGCTTAGATCACCGGGAGATACTTGATTTGACCCAAGTCAAGGAGGGCTGGTCCGCGCCTAGTCCTCGGGCTCTGCATTTGGCGCGAGATCGGAGGAGCGGAACGGCTTGGCCTTGTCCAGTTTCCGGTAGGCCGTCGATGCCGTCTGCAGCAACTTCTTCTCGCGCTTGCGGTTGAGGAAGCGGATGCCTGCCTCGGGGCCGGCTCCGTTCAATGACGCCGCCAGAGTTCGGCCTCGTGCATCGTCATTCAGTTGTCCGAGCGACCGTTGCGCCTTGCGCAATTGCTTGAGGATCGACTTCTGCTTCGTCAGCGACGTGTCGGAGAACAGATCCTCCAGCGACTCGATCGAATAGGTCAGTCGTTTGTTGAGAATCCGCAGTTTGTGCCGTTTCTCGACGTCGAGCTTGCTGAGCTTCCGGGCTTTCCGAAGCAGCGTCCTTTCCCATTCCATCAGTTGCGTCGTCGCGTGATTGGAGAGCGAGCAACGGCGCAGCCCGATGGCCTCCTTGCTGCGCCTGGTCGACCAGGGGCCACTCTCGATCCAGGCAGAGGTCTCCTCGACCAGGCGCCGATATCGCGCCGATTGCAGCGCGCGGGCCAGCAGGCGGTGGCTCTCGGCGCGCTTTTCGTCCCAGTGCTGGAGCTCGGCAATCACGGCGAGCTCGTCGCGGCTCTCGGCCACGATACGTTCAATCGCAACGTCGAGGTCCCGCACCATGCCGAGCTGGCTGTTCAGCCACTTCAGCTCGGCCCAGACTTTGGATCGCAGCGCGTCATCGACCATGGGCGAAAAGAAGCGGATGGCGGTCCGTAGATGGGTCAGCGCGATTCGGATCTGATGCAGCGCGTCCGGATCGCCGCGGCAAGTGCCGTCATGCTGGGCGAGGACGGCGTCGAGATGGCGGCGCGCTATGATCCGAAAGGCCGTATCACAGGCCATGCCGGGACTGAGACGGCCGGGCAGGGCATTGCGCCCGGCCGCAGGTTTGGCGCGAGCGGTCGCTGTCGAACTCGTGGTGGGTCGCGCCATCCTAGCCCGCGCCAATCAGATTGCCTTATTTGCCCTCAGCGATCGCGTCCCGGCAGCTCTGGAGCGTCTGCTCCTGCGTCCCGGAGGCATCGATGGTCGCCCAACCGACATGGCCGATATTATAGTGCTCTTGCAGCGCGGCAACCTCTTGCGTGGCGTCTGATGCATCTCCTCGACGGCTTCCGATTCGTGTGGACCGCTTCGCGAGGCAGACGCATGCGGCAACGCCTCGTAACGCGCCATCACGACCGGTCCTTGACTTCCGTCAATGCCTGTCGTCGGTTGACCGGACGGAGTTCCCCAGCTTGACGAGGATCAAGCGTCCCGACCAGAGGCGGCCTATTTTGGCCGGCAAGGAGAATCCCGATGCCCATCAAGGACGTCTTTCTGCCGCTCATCGGCCAGCCGCGCGGACCTGCACTTGCCGCGATCGAGAAGTGCGTGGCGGTCGCCGCCGACCTCGGCGCCAGGATCACCGCGCTTGCGCTCGAGGACGACGGTTTTGTGCGGCCGAAGGTGGTCTTTCCTGATGGCCCGGATTCCGCCGAGACCAGAGGAGAGCGGGAGGTGGGCGACATGCAGCATCTCCTGAATGCGTTCACCAATGCGGCCTCCCGCACCGGCATCCGTGCCCAAAGCCGATCGGGTAGGGTGCCGGCGGGCCAGATCGCGTTGACCTTCGCCGAACATGCTCGTTTCAGCGACCTCACGCTGGTCCCTGTGAAGCCGCATGACAGCCGAACAGAAAATATTGTCGAGACGTTCCTGTTCGAATCCGGCCGGCCGTTGCTGCTCTGTCCGGAGCAGCACGTGGAGGTGCTGCGTCCGGAATTCGAGAATGTCATGATCGCCTGGGACAACTCGGCCCGTGCTGCGCGCGCGGTCGGCGACGCGTTGCCGATCCTCCAGGCGGCCGCCGCGGTCCGCGTGATCACGGTAGCGGACGACAAAGCCGAGCCGATCGCGCAATCCGGCACCAGTCTCGTCGATCATCTCAGGGAACACGGGGTCTACGCGTCCTTCGAAACCGTGAAGGGCAGTGGCAGCTCGATCGGCAAGGTGCTCGGCAGCTGGGCGCAGTCCCATGCTATCGATGCCATCGTCATGGGCGCCTACCACCATTCGCGCCTGAACGAGATCGTCTGGGGCGGCGTGACCAAGACCGTCATCGGTCAACCGCCGTGCTGGGTGATGATGTCGCACTAGGCGCGGTTGCCATACATCCGAGCCAGGCCTTCAATTACCAGGCCTTCAATTACCAGGCCTTCAATTACCAGGCCTTCAGTTACCAGGTTTCCAACTATCGGACCCGTCGTCCGATTGGACGATTGCAGTCATGTCGACTTACCGCCTGAAGAACCTGCTGTCGCCCCGGTCGATTGCGCTCGTCGGCGCGAGTCCCCGTCAGGTCTCCGTTGGACGCGCCGTCCTTGAAAACATCCGCAAGGCGGAATTCAGGGGGCCATTCGGTTTGGTGAATTCACGCCATGCCGAGATCGGCGGCCTTGCCGCCGTGAGCAGCCTGGACCAACTGCCATTCGTCCCCGAGCTGGTCGTCATCACTGCGCCGGCGGCTGAGGTCCCCGCCATCATCGACCAGGCCGGGCGTCTCGGCGCGGCGGGCGCCCTGATCGTTTCGGCCGGACTCGGTCACGGACCGGGATCCCTGCACGAGGCCGCGATCGCGGCATCCCGGAAATACGGAATGCGGCTGATCGGTCCCAATTGTCTCGGCATCATGATGCCCGGCGTGAGCCTCAACGCAAGCTTCGCCGCGCATATGCCGGGGGCTGGAAACCTCGCGCTAATCTCGCAATCGGGTGCGATCGCGGCCGGCATGGTGGATTGGGCGGCGCAGCGCGGCGTCGGCTTCTCCGGCATCGTGTCGATCGGCGATCAGATCGACGTCGATATTGCCGACCTGCTCGACTATTTCGCGATGGATCAAAAGACCCGCGCGATCCTGCTCTATATCGAGGCCATCAAGGATGCGCGGAAGTTCATGTCGGCGGCGCGTGCCGCGGCGCGCGTGAAGCCCGTCGTCGTCGTGAAGTCCGGCCGCATGGCGCAGGGCGCGAAGGCGGCCGCCACGCATACCGGCGCTTTGGCCGGCGCAGATGCCGTCTATGACGCGGCGTTCCGCCGCGCCGGTGTCCTCAGGGTGTCCGATCTGCGCGAGCTGTTCGACTGCGCCGAGACGCTCGGTCGCGTCGAATCGCCGACCGGAAAGCGTCTCGCTATCCTGACCAATGGCGGCGGCATCGGCGTCCTCGCCGTCGACCGGCTGGTCGAGCTTGGCGGCATTCCCGCGTCCATCTCGGCGGACGCGCGCAAAAGTCTTGATGCGGTGCTACCGCCGACCTGGTCCGGTGCAAATCCCGTCGACATCGTCGGTGATGCCGATGCATCTCGTTATGCAGCGGCGCTCGAGGTGCTGCTCGCCGATCCGGACAATGACGCTGTTCTGGTCCTTAATGTGCAGACCGCGATCGCCTCGGCCGCCGAAATTGCCACGACGGTGACCGAACGCGTCAAGGCGTATCGACAGAAGCACCGCAGTTGGGCCAAGCCCGTGCTCGCCTCCTGGATTGGAGCCGACCAGCACATCATCGAAACGCTGTCCGGCGCCGGTATCCCCAACTACCCGACCGAAGACGACGCGGTGCGCGGCTTTATGCATCTGGTCCGGCATCGCGAGGTGACGGAGGAATTGAGCCAGGTCCCGCCGGCCATGCCGGACACGTTCGTGCCGGATGTCGCGGCTGCAAGGCAGATCGTCACGACGGCCATCGCTGACGGCCGCAAATGGCTCGAGCCCGTCGAGATCAAGCATTTGCTTGGGTGCTATGACCTCGCAATGGTGCCGACCTACGCGGCAGCAGATGTCGAGAAGGCCGTGGCCTATGCGGACGAGATATTTGCGCAAGGCGCCACCGTCGTGCTCAAGATCATGTCGCGCGACATCGTGCACAAGTCCGACGTCGGCGGCGTCGTACTCAATCTGACCACGCCGGGTGCGGTACGTGCGGCTGCCGCCGATATTCTCGCGCGGGCGAAGAAGCTGCAGCCCGAAGCCCGCATCTCCGGCCTCATCGTCCAGGCAATGGTCGTCAAGGCGAAGGCGCGCGAGCTGATCCTGGGCCTCGCCGACGATCCGACTTTCGGCACCGTCGTCGTGTTCGGTCGCGGCGGAACGGCGGTCGAGATCATCAACGACAAGGCCCTGGCGCTGCCGCCGCTCGATTTGCAGCTCGCCCGCGACCTGATCGACCGTACCCGCGTCTCGCGATTGTTGCGTGCCTACCGGGACGTGCCGGCCGTCAAGCAGCACGCCGTCGCCCTGGTGCTGGTCAAGCTGGCGCAAATGGCGGCGGACATCCCCGAAATCCGCGAGCTCGACATCAATCCGCTGCTGGCAGACGAAACCGGCGTGACGGCGGTTGATGCCCGCGTCGCGGTGGGGCCGCCGCAGCGGAAATTCGCAGGCTCGGGCCCCACCAATTTCGCCGTTCGGGCCTATCCGTCGCAATGGGAGCGCCGCCTCGTGCTCAAGGATGGCTGGCGGATTTTCGTGCGGCCGTTGCGCCCGGAGGACGAGCCGACCATCCACGAATTTCTGCGCCACGTCACGCCTCACGACCTCCGCTTGCGGTTCTTTGCGCCGATGAAGGAGTTTACTCACGCGTTCATCGCGCGCCTGACCCAGCTTGACTACGCGCGCGCGATGGCCTTCATCGCGTTCGATGAGGCCACGAATGAGATGGTCGGTGTGGTGCGGCTCCACTCGGACTCGATCTACGAGAGCGGCGAATATGCGATCCTGCTGCGGTCCGACCTCAAGGGCAGGGGGCTCGGCTGGGCCCTGATGCAGTCGATCATCGACTACGCGAAGTCTGAAGGGCTGAAGACAATCTCGGGCGACGTGCTCAAGGAGAACAGCACGATGCTGGAGATGTGCCGTCAGCTCGGCTTCGAGGTGAAGTCGGATCCGACCGAGCCTGATATCTGCGACGTCCGGCTGAAGCTCTGAGCGTGCCAACTACGTTTCCGCGGCTGGCTCCTTTGCGGCCTTCCGCTTTGAGGCAGGTCAATCGAGCGGCCTTATGCCGGCCTAGAATACAAGCTATCGAGGACCGGTAGTCCCATGAGGATATCAGCGTGAATTCGGAACCCCTGCTTCTGGCAACACCGTCTGGCGATGCGCTGGAATTGCGCCCTCAAGGGCCGTGGATCGCAGCCAACGTGTCGACGCTCGAGATGCTGTCCCGATCGGTCGGGGCGGATGTTGATCGATCCAGGGCCGTGACACTGGATATGTCGGGCATCAGCGCGCTCGACACGCTCGGCGCATGGATGCTGGAGAAACTGTCGCGCAAGGCTGCATCATCAGGAAGATCGGCCGGGATCGTGGGCGTGGCCGATCATTTCAGCGGACTCATGGACGAGGTGCGTCAGGTCAACCGCCATACGCCGGCGGCGACGGCCGCGCCCAATCCGGTTCTGGTCAGGTTGAGCAATCTCGGCAAGGCTACGATCGGTGCCCGCGAAGACGTCACACTCTTTCTGCAAATGCTCGGTGCATTGTTTATGGCCATGATCGGCGTCGCGCGCCGGCCACGCACGTTGCGGCTGACATCGCTGGTCTATCAGCTTGACCGGATCGGCTGGCAGGCCATTCCTATCGTCGTGCTGATCACCTTCCTGATCGGCGCGATCATTGCCCAGCAGGGATTCTTCCATTTCCGCAGGTTCGGCGCGGAGTCCTACACTGTCGACATGGTCGGCATCCTCGTGCTGCGCGAACTGGGTGTACTGATCGTTGCCATCATGGTCGCGGGCCGTTCCGGAAGCGCCTACACCGCCGAGCTCGGCTCCATGAAGATGCGGGAGGAGATTGATGCGCTCTCGACCATGGGCCTCGATCCGGTCCACGTCCTGATCCTGCCGCGCGTTTTGGCTCTTGTCATCGCGCTGCCGATCCTGGCCTTCATCGGATCGATTGCCGCGCTTTATGGCGGAGGGCTGGTCGCGCAATTCTACGGCGGCATGGCGCCCGCAATCTACATCGCGCGGCTGCACGAAGCTATTTCCGTTACGCATTTCGAGGTGGGCATCCTGAAGGCTCCCTTCATGGCGTTGGTGATCGGGATCGTCGCCTGTAGTGAGGGACTGCGCGTGAAAGGCAGTGCGGAGTCGCTCGGACGGCAGACGACGACGTCGGTGGTGAAGTCGATCTTCCTGGTGATCGTGCTGGACGGCCTGTTCGCGATCTTCTTCGCCTCGATCGGAATGTGACGATGGGCGAAGCGCAAGAAGAGTTCGCGATCCGCGTCCGCGACCTTGTGGTCGGCTTCGGCCGCCAGACCGTGCTCGACCATCTGTCGCTCGACGTCCGTCGGGGTGAGATCCTCGGGCTTGTGGGCGCGTCTGGCGGCGGCAAGTCGGTGTTGATGCGCACCATCATCGGCCTCATTCCTCGACAAGGCGGGACCATCGAAGTCATGGGACAGCCGATCGGCGGCCGCACGCAAGGCGCGGCCACGACGTGGGGCATCCTGTTCCAGCAGGGCGCGCTGTTCTCCTCGCTGACGGTCCGGCAGAACGTCCAGTTTCCGCTGCGCGAAAATCTGGTGCTGTCGCAGGAGCTGATGGACGAGATCGCGATCGCCAAGCTCGAGATGGTCGGGCTGCGGCCGCAGGACGGCGATAAATATCCGTCAGAGCTGTCCGGCGGCATGACCAAGCGCGTGGCGCTTGCGCGCGCGCTCGCGCTCGATCCGCCGATCCTGTTCCTCGATGAACCGACCTCCGGCCTCGATCCGATCGCCGCCGGTGATTTCGACACGCTGATCGGGACGCTGCAAAAGACCCTGGGCCTCACCGTGTTCATGGTCACCCATGATCTCGCGAGCCTCACCACGGTCTGCGACCGCGTCGCGGCGCTCGCAGACGGCAAGATCGTCGCGATCGGCCCGATGCGCGAACTGCTGCAATCCGAGCATCCCTGGGTGCGCGCCTATTTCCACGGCAAGCGCTCGCAGATGCTGCAACCCCAGATGAGATGAGACATGGAAACCCGCGCTCCCTACGTGCTGATCGGCACTTTCGTGCTGGCTGCGATCCTCGCGGTGTTCGGCTTCGTCTATTGGCTGAACAACACCGGCGGCATCGGGCCGCGTGCGAACTACCACGTTCAGTTCCAGGGACCGGTGCCGGGCCTTCTGGTCGGTGCCGGCGTGCTGTTCAACGGCATCCGCGTGGGCGAGGTCACGCAGCTTGGCCTCGCGCCGGACAATTCGCGCTTCGTCAATGCGACGATTTCGGTTGCCGCCACGACGCCGGTGCGCGCCGATACCAAAGTCGGGCTCGATTTCCAGGGCCTGACGGGCGTGCCGGTGGTGACTCTGGAAGGCGGCATGATCGCCGCCAAATCCGGCGAGCCCCTGACCTTGATCGCCGAGGCCGGCGCCGGCCAGAGCATGATGCAGGCGGCGCGCGATGCGCTACGGCGCGTCGACACCGTGCTGGAGGATAATTCCGGCCCGCTGAAGGATACCATCGCGAATCTCAAGACATTTTCCGACGGGCTCGCGCGCAACACCGGCAAAATCGACGGCATTTTGGCGGGCCTCGAGAAGATGACCGGTGGCGGGGCGCCTGCGCAGAAGATCACCTATGATTTGCGCACGCCTCAAAATCTCGGGCCAGCCGGCAAGACCCTGTCCGCGTCGCTGGCCATTCCGGAGCCGACCGCAGTCGCGATGCTCCAGACGCAACGCATGCTGTTCTCGCCGGTGGGGGACAATCCGGGGTTTGCGGAGTTCCTGTGGGCCGACAGCATTCCAAAGCTGTTGCAGGCCCGGCTGATCGACAGCTTTGAGAACTACGACATCGCTCACGCGCCCTTGCGCACGACAGACCTCGGGCAGGCGGACTACCAGCTCCTGATCGACATCAGGCGCTTCCGCATTGCCACGGACGGCGAGACACGGGTCGAGATCGGACTGTCGGCCAGGATCGTCGACAAGAACGGCAAGGTGATCGCCTCGCGCCTCGTCGAAACCAGCGAGAAACTCGACAAGGTCGAGCCCGCTGCCGCGATCGAGGCGTTCGACGCAGCCTTTGCCCGCGTTGCCAAGGAGCTGATTGGCTGGACGGTGCAGGCGGTCTAGCACTTCCCGTTCTTCCCGCATCCTGCAGGGCGGCCATCTTCGTCAAATTTGATCTGCGTCAATTGCCACTGCCAGGATGCAGTAAAATGCAGTCCGTGTGGTGGACACGGTCCCAAACGGAGGCCGACGCTTGGAGCGGTGGATGAAGGCTTCTGTGGTGACGATTGAGCCGAACGGGCATTTTCACCAAGCTGGAACGCCATGGCGCGATCGAGATCATCCACGGTGGCATCAGCCTGCTCGACTCCGCCAGGGTCGAAGCGTTGACGGCGGCCTGACGATCTTTCCACAGCGCTCTCGGATTTTTGATCCCGATCAATGACGTCGGTCGTGCGCCGCGGATAATGCCCAAAACGAGGGTTGGGAGGGGCAGGATGCCAACCGACGCGCTGCTCGTGATGATTGCCGTTGTGACCGTCTTTGTCTCGTTCGCTGCGGCTCCTGGCTTGGGCGGACCGACAGACCAGTGCAGGCGGGCCTGATTCGGATGCCTCGCGCCGAAGTTCCTGAGAGCACAGTCGCATTTTGACGCGCTAACCGCCGCTACTGGCCCTGTTGCCTCTTGGTCGTATGGCAGCGCCTCAACGCAAATTGCGACTTGCGGTGCCTGCAACTCTGCATCGACCGGGATGCATTGGCTCATCCTGCGGGTGCGCCGTCTCGGCGCGTCTTCGGCATTTTAGCGGCACTTGCCTAAAACTGTTTGCGTGCTTTCCGGTTGAAATGCCGGGCAACGTTGACTACGCAGGAACCCCAGTGCCTCGCAGTCTTAGGAGTCCCGGCGTGCCTCAGGACAAGACCGGCGACCCCCGACAGCCGTCGGGCAATAAACTATCGGTCCTGCGCAAGCACCCGATCTTCGCAGATCTGGAACCTGACGCGCTCGATCAGCTCTGCCGCTACGCCAAGCACACCACGGTCAAGCGTGGCGCGACGATCGCCGCCAAGGGCGATCCGGGCAACAATCTGTTCGCGGTGATCACGGGAACAGTGAAAATCTCCTCCTCGTCGCCAGATGGACGGAATGCCATTCTCAATCTGATCGGGCCCGGAGAGATTTTCGGCGAGATCGCGGTCCTCGATGGCGCACCGCGGTCGGCGGATGCGACCGCCAACACCAATTGCGAGCTCTACATCATCGACCGCCGCGACTTCCTGCCTTTCGTGAAGAGCCAGCCTGCGCTGGCGATGAAATTCATCGAATTGCTCTGCGCGCGCCTGCGCTGGACCAGTCAACAGGTCGAGCAAGTGATTTTGCAGAATCTGCCGGGCCGGCTTGCAAGCGCTCTCCTTGGCCTGACCGAGGAGCGCAAGTTCGACTCCGGCAGCGGAACGCTCACCATCACGCAGCAGGAGATCAGCGAGATGGTGGGAATGACGCGCGAGAGCATCAACAAGCAATTGCGCGCCTGGTCCGGACGCAACTGGGTTCGTCTCGAGCATGGCGCCATCGTCGTGCTCGACACCGACGCATTGCGTGAACTGGTCGAAAGCGGCCTCGACGGCAGCTGACGGTGCGCACCTAGCTGTCGATGATCGCGACCGCGCGGGTCCAGCCCGCGGATGCGCGCTCGATCTTGACCGGGAAGCACGAGACCGTGAAACCGGTCGAGGGCAGCTTGTCGAGATCATGCAGCTTCTCGAGGTGGCAATAGCCGATGTGCCGTCCCGCCTTATGCCCTTCCCAGATCAGGCCGGCATCTTTCGTTTCAGCATATTTTCTGGCGGTGAAGACGAACGGCGCGTCCCAGCTCCAGCCGTCGGTTCCGGTCAACCGTACGCCGCGGTCGAGCAGGTACATGGTGGCTTCATAACCCATGCCGCAGCCGGAGTTGACGTAGTCCGCCTGGCCGAACTTTGCGCCGGCGCTGGTGTTGACGACGACGATCTCCAGCGGTGAGAGCGTGTGGCCGATGCGTTTGAGTTCCTTTTCGACGTCGTCGGCGGTGGCGACGTAACCATCCGGCAGATGCCGGAAGTCGAGCTTCACGCCGGGCTGAAAGCACCATTCCAGCGGCACCTCGTCGATGGTCCACGATCGCTTGCCGCGATTCATGGTCGGATGAAAGTGCCAGGGGGCGTCGAGATGCGTGCCGTTATGCGTCGACAACGAAACCTGCTCGACGGCCCAGCCCTGGCCATCCGGCAGATCCTCCGCCTTGAGACCATCGAAGAATTGCAGCATGCGCGGCAATCCCTGCTGGTGGTCGATATACTGGATCGTCGGGTGGTTGCCCGGCGGGTCGGCCGGCACGTCGTTCTGCAACGGCACGGAGATGTCGATCAGCTTCCGCGGCATCGGCGTTTCCTCACCGTAAAATGTGACGTGGCAGCCAGAGCGAGATCTCCGGCAGGTAGGTGACGAGCATCAGCACGAACAGCATGACGCCGTAGAACGGCCAGATCTTGCGCATGACCTCCTCGAGCGAGACCTTGCCCACGGCGCAGCCGACGAACAGGATCGCGCCGACCGGCGGATGGCACAGGCCGATGCCGAGATTGAGCAGCATGATCATGCCGAAGTGCACGGGATCGACGCCGAAATTCTGCATCACCGGCAGCAGGATCGGCGTCGCGATCAGGATCGACGGCGCCATGTCGAGCAGGGTGCCGAGCAGCAGCAGCAAGACATTGAGCAGGAGCAGGATGACGTATTTGTTGCTGGAGATCGACAGGAAGAACGCCGTCATCTTTGCCGGCATCTGGGTCAGCGCCATGATGTAGCCGACAGCGGACGCGCAGGCGATCAGCGTCATCACCATCGCGACGGTGCGCAAGGTCCGGTGCAGCAGCACTGGCAGGTCGCGCCATTTGTAATCGCGGTAGACGAACATGGTGACGAAGAATGCCCAGATGCAGGCGACAGCGCCGGCTTCGATCGCGGTGAAGATGCCGCCCAAAATGCCGCCGAGGATGATGACGAGCGTGATCAGGCCCCAGGCCGCGTCGATCGTGATCTTGATCGCGTCCTTGGCCGGAACAGTGCGCCCCTGCGGGTGACCTTCGCGATAGGCGATCGCGACACACAGTACGATCAGCGAGAAGCCGAGCAGCAGGCCCGGAAAGACGCCCGCCATGAACAGCGCGCTGATCGAGATGGTGCCGCCGGTCGCGAGCGAATACAGCACCGCGTTGTGGCTCGGCGGTACCAAGAGCGCCTGCACCGAGGACGAGATTGTGAGGTTGGTCGCGAACACGCGCGGATAGCCGTTCTTCTCCATCTGCGGGATCATCACCGAGCCGATCGCTGAGGTGTCGGCGACCGCAGAACCGGAGATGCCGCTGAGGAACGTCGTCGCCAGCACGTTGACGATGGAGAGACCGCCGCGCAGCCGGGTCAAGCCGACCAGCACGTCGGCGAAGGCGACGAGGCGCCGCGCCATGCCGCCTTCCGCCATGATGGCGCCAGCGAGCACGAAGAACGGGATCGTCAGCATCGCAACCTTGCTGACGCCGTCCGAGATCTTCAGCATCAGCGCTTCGAGGGGAATGCCGACCGACAGTGCGCCCGCGATCGCCGCCATCGCCAGCGAATAGGCGATCGGCATGCCGATCAGGAAGCAGACGATCATCGTGCCGAGCAGGATAAAGATGTCCATTATGATAGCTCCTGGCTCACTCGAAGGCCGCAGGCTCGGAATGCTTGCCGATTGGGTCGGGCGGCGCGCCGAGGAAGATCCGCTCGATCACGAACAGGAGCAGACAGACGCCGCCGATCGGAATCGGCAAATAGGTGACGCCGACCGACAGCGATGGGAAGTCGGCGATGCTGTTGTGCCAAGTGATCTCGACCAGGCTCTCGCCCCAGATGACCATGAACAACGCGATCATCGCCATGAGCAACTGAACGAAGATGTCGAGCGCCCGTTGCAGGGGCAGGGGAAGCTTTTTGGCGAAATAGGCGACGTTCATGTGCAGGTTGAGCCGGTAGCCGGCGGCGGCACCGATGAAGGTCAGCACGATCGTCAGCAGTACCGCCATCGGCTCCGGCCAGGAGGCCGCACTGTTGAGCACATAGCGCGTGAACACCGCCCACGGGATCACCGCGGAGATCGCGACCAGCGCGGTGCAGCCGACGATCACGCATAACAGATAGAGAAAGTCCATCGCTCGGCGAAACAATGCGGCCATCCGCGTTTCCTGCTCTGTCACTGGTTCAAATTGTCGAGGCCAAAGCGCGATGAATGATCGTCGCGCTTTGGCTTTTGTTTGAGAAGACTCAGAGCGCCTGGATACGCTGGATCATGGCCTGGTACTTCGGGCCGTACTTGTCCCAGACCGGCTTGACCGCATCCTGGAATGGCTTCTTGTCGGCGATCTCCACGATCTCGCAGCCGGCGGCCTTGGCCTTCTCCATCGCGGTCGTTTCGTACTTCTTCCAGAGCTCACGCTCCTCGAGCTGGGCTTCGCGTGCGAACTTCTTGACCAGCGCCTGGTCGTCGGCGGACAGCGCCGTCCAGGACCGCTTGGAGAAGCAGAGGATTTCAGGAATGATCAGGTGCTCGGTCAGCGAGTAGTATTTCGCCGCAGTGTAGTGGTTGCTGAACACGTAGCTCGGCGGGTTGTTCTCCGCGCCGTCGATCACGCCGGTCTGAAGCGAAGAAAACACCTGATCATAGCCCATGGCGATGCCGTTGCCGCCGAGCGAATTGACCATGTCGATGAAGATCGGGTTGCCGATGACGCGAAGCTTCAGGCCCTTGACGTCGGCGATCGACTTGATCGGATGCTTGGTGTTGTAGAAGCTGCGCGCGCCTGAATCCATCCAGCACAGTCCGACCAGATTCGCGTTCGGGCTCGCGGTGATCTTGTCGAGCAGCTCCTGGCCGATGTCGCCGTCCATCATCTTCCAGGATTGCGCCACGTTCTTGAACAGGAACGGCATGTTGACGACGTTGATGTCGTCGACGATCGGGCCGACCGCGCCGGCACTGACGCGCAGCATCTGGATCGCGCCGATCTGGGTCTGCTCGATCGTCTCCTTCTCGGCGCCAAGCTGCGCGGAGGGATAGGTCTGGATCGAGAGGCGGCCTTGCGTTGCGTCGGCCAGCTTTTTGCCCATGCTCTCGACGGCAGCGACCGTCGGATAGCCGACCGGCTGCACGTCGGCGGCTTTGAACACGGCCTTGGTTTGGGCACGGCCGGACGAAATCGGAGCCAGCGTGGCAGCTCCAAATCCGGCGCTCAATTTGATGAAATCACGGCGTCTCATTGTAGTCCTCCCTCAGTTCTTGTTTGGTGTGTGTCGTTGATGACCGTGGTCCGGTCATTCCGTGTTGGCGAAAAACTCCGGATTGGTGTGTTGGGTCTCCGAGATGTCGCGGAGTAGCCGGTCGAGGTGCCGCTCCATCGCAATCCCAGCTCGTTGTGGATCGTGCGCCTCGATCGCCGCGAGGATCGGCTCGTGCTCGGCGATCACCTGCGTCATGCGCCCGGCCACCGGCAGGGTCAGCTGGCGATAGCGGTCGACATGTACCTTCACATGCTGGATGAGCGTCCAGATTCCAGGATGCCTGGCGACATCGGCGACGGTGGCGTGAAACAGCTCGTCAGCCTGGTGAAACGCAACACGGTCGCCGGCCTCATCGGCCTCGCGCTGACGCTCCACGATCGACCGCAATTGCAGGATCTGGCTTGTGGTCGCGCGTTCGGCCGCGAGCCGCGCGGTGGTCTCCTCTAGCGCCTTGCGGATGATGATGGCTTCGGGCAGCGCGGCGAGCGGGATGCGGGAGACGAAGATGCCGGATTGCGGGAATACGTCCAGCAGCCCCTCGTCGGAGAGCTTGAGGATCGCCTCGCGCACCGGCGTGCGGCTGACGCCGTAGGTGAGGGCGATGTCGGCCTCCGAGATGACGTCGCCTGGCCGGCGCCGCATCGACACCAGCTCGCCGCGCAGCTCGGTATAGATGCGCGACGACGCCGTCGCCCGCTGCGGTGGCTTGCCGCGGCGTGGGCTGATGGCGGCCGGCGTGGGCGCGGCCTGGGCTTTCCTCGTTGTGCGCGCGGGCATGCTTATGGTTATGGTTATGGTTATGGTTGAAATTGATATATTAGTATACGAGGCAATCTGCAGCAAAAGTCAACTGAGCAAGTAGGCTACTGTGCGCTGCAACATAAGGAGGACGCGTCCGTGACCGACTATCGCAAGCTCTTCGATCTCACCGGCAAGACTGCGGTCGTGCTCGGTGCCGCATCGGGTATCGGCAAATCGTCGGCGGAGGCGCTGGCCGGGCTCGGTGCTCGCGTGGTCTGCGCCGATCGTGCGCTCGACGCGGCCGAGGCGACCGCTGCCGGCATTCGCGAGAAGGGGGGCTGGGCCGAAGCCGCTGCGTGCGACGCCGCGAGTGCCGCCGACGTCAATGCGCTGGCGAAAATCGTGATGCAGAAATTTTCGCGGCTCGACATCGCCGTGACAACGCCCGGGCTCAACATCCGCAAGACCATCCTGGATTACACCGATGAGGATCTCGATCGCGTCATCACGCTCAACGTCAAGGGCACCGTGTGGTTCTTCCAGGCGTTCGGCCGCATCATGATCGAGCAGAAGGTTGGCAGCATCATTGCCTGCTCCTCGGTGCGCGCCGTCACTATTGAACCCGGCCTTGCCGTGTATGGCTCGACCAAGGCCGCGATCGGCCTTTTGGTAAAGGGTTTTGCCTCCGAGGTTGGTCGCTCCGGCGTTCGCGTCAACGCGATCGCGCCGAGCATCGCCGAGACCGCGCTGACCGGTCCGTTCAAGCAGCGCCCCGACATCTACAATCTCTACGCCGGCCACACCGTGTTCAACCGCTGGAGCAGCGCCGATGAGGTCGCGACCGCCGTCGCCTATCTCGCCTCGGATGCCGCGAGCTATGTCAGCGGAAGCACGCTGTTCGTCGACGGTGGCTGGACCGCCGTCGATGGTCCGCCGACCGGTCTCACGCAGTTGAACAAGTAGAGCCAGCCGCATCTAGCTGGCGAAGCCCACGCGCCGGCGTAGCTCCCTCTGATCCGCGCCGGCCAGCAATGTGACCAATGCGGCAGCCTCTTTCGGATGTGCAGCCCGCATGGTGACGCCGGTTGTGTACATGGTCACGAGCTCGCATCCCGGCGGCAGCGATCCCGACAGGGCGATGCCGTCGGTTGCGATGATCTCGGTTGCTTGCGTGCACCCGATCGGCCTTTGCGCGGGAGACGCCGCGAGATCCCGCATCGCGGTCGCGCCGTCCGGAAAGATCTTGAGACGCGAAGTCACTTCATAGGCAATGCCGAGCTGATCCAGGACTTTTGCAACGTGCCTGCCGGCCGTCGAGGCCGTGATGTCGGGAACGAAGATCGCATCTGCGGCTCGCAGCACTTCGCGCAGATCGGCCTCGGTTTTGACCGTCACCCTCGGGTCGCGACTGCGAACCGCCAGCGCGGTTTCGACCCGGCCGACATCGGCGATCGAGGGGAGGATGACGAGCTTCTCCTCGGCGAGCTTTGCGACCAGCGCCTGCGTCAGGATCACGAGATCGGCCGGCGCCCCCGCGCGCAACTTGTCCGCCATTGCGCCGACCGCGCTGAACTCGCCATCGATCGCAAACCCGGTCTGGGCCCGAAAGGCCTCGGCGAGACCGCGAACGAGGCCTTGGGCCGCGCCTCCGCTGAGGATGTTCATCGTGTCCACGATGCGGTCTCCCTGATGTCGTTCTTGTTGGCCGGCACTGTAGCGGCAGGACGCGCGGGCTGTCGACGCCTCACATCGTCGATCCGGGCGGGAACATCGGGCCGCTTTCGGTACGGTTGCGCGGCTTTTCGCGGCCGCGGCAGGAGCCGGCGGCGCGCGCGGCCTGAGCAAATCGCATGGGTATTGCCGGATAAATGCGCTCGGCTGGCCGGTACTTTGGTGTTACGAATTTGGCCATGAACCAGCACGCCAAGATCGAGATCCGCCACTCCACCTGTCCGCATGATTGCCCCTCGGCCTGCGCCCTCGATATCGAGGTGCTCGAAGGCCGCAGCATCAGCCGCGTCCGAGGTTCGAAAAAGCAGACCTATACGGCCGGCGTGGTCTGCGCCAAGGTCGCCCGTTATGCCGAGCGCATCCATCACCCGGAGCGGCTGATGTATCCGATGCGCCGCACCGGGCCGAAGGGCTCCGGCCAGTTCGCGCGCATCTCGTGGGACGAGGCGCTGGACGAGATCGGGCATCGCTTCAACCAGGCCGAGCGTGAGTTCGGCGCGGAATCGATCTGGCCCTATTACTACGCCGGCACGATGGGGCTGGTGATGCGTGATGGCCTCAACCGTCTCACGCATGTGAAGAAATATTCGCGCTTCTATTCGACGATCTGCGCCAACATCGCGCGCGTCGGTTATGCCATCGGCACCGGCAAGATCGCTGGCGTCGATCCACGCGAGATGGCGCTCTCCGACCTGGTCGTGATCTGGGGCACCAACCCCGTCAACACCCAAGTCAACGTGATGACGCACGCCGCCCGTGCCCGCAAGGAGCGCGGCGCCAAGATCGCGGCGGTCGACGTCTACGACAACGAGACCATGAAGCAGGCTGACATCAAGATTCTCCTGCGGCCCGGCACTGACGGCGCGTTCGCCTGCGGCGTCATGCATGTGCTGTTTCGCGACGGCTATGCCGACCGCGCCTATATGGACAAATACACGGACTGCCCGGCCGAGCTCGAGGCGCATCTGAAGACGCGCACGCCGGAATGGGCGTCTGCGATCTGTGGCGTGCCGGTGTCCGAGATCGAGGCCTTTGCCAAGGTCGTCGGTGAAACCAAGCGGACCTTCTTCCGCCTCGGCTACGGCTTCACCCGCTCCCGCAACGGTGCGACGCAGATGCATGCGGCGCTGTGCATTCCCGCCGTGACCGGTGCCTGGCAGTATGAAGGTGGCGGCGCCTTCTTCAACAATTACGCGCTGTGGCACTTCAACGAATCCATCATCGAAGGCCACGACGCGATCGACAAGACCACCCGCGCGCTCGACCAGTCGCAGATCGGTCGCATCCTCACCGGCGATGCGGAAGCGTTGCACGGCAAGGGGCCGATCAAGGCGATGCTGATTCAGAACACCAACCCGATGACGGTGGCGCCGGAGCAGGCGCTGGTGCGCGAGGGTTTTGCGCGCGAGGATCTGTTCGTGGCGGTGCACGAGCAGTTCATGACTGAGACGGCGCAGATGGCCGACATCGTGCTGCCTGCGACGATGTTCATGGAGCACGACGATCTCTATTACGGCGGCGGCCACCAGCACATCTCGGTCGGCCCCAAGCTGATCGACCCGCCCGGTGAATGCCGCTCCAATCATCAGGTCTTGCAGGCGCTGGCGCCGCGCCTTGGCGCCAAGCATCCGGGCTTCGAGATGACGCCGCGCGAATTGGTCGACGCGACGCTGAAGCTGAGCGGCCACGGCGACATCGCTGGCCTCGAGGCCGATCTTTGGCGTGACCTGCAACCGGATTTTCGCACGGCGCATTATCTCGACGGCTTTGCCCACGCCGACAAGAAATTCCATTTCAAGGCCGATTGGGCGAATCCGCCGTTCGGCTTGATGATGGGCGAGTTCGACAAGATGCCGTCGCTGCCGGACCATTGGGCCGTGATCGAGCACGCCGACCAGGCCCATCCGTTCCGGCTTGCCACCAGCCCCTCGCGCAGCTTCCTCAATACCTCGTTCAACGAGACGCCGTCCTCGCAAGCGCGCGAAGGCAAAGCGAGTGTGATGATTCATCCGATGGACGCGGCTGCGCTCGACATCGCCGACGGTGACGCCGTGACGCTTGGCAATACGCGCGGCGAGACCACGCTGATCGCGGTATTCTTCGAGGGCGTGCGGCGCGGGGTGCTGATCGCGGAGTCCGTTCATCCGAACAAGAATCATATCGGTGGCCGCGGCATCAATATGCTGACCGGAGGCGAAGCCGTCGCGCCGATCGGCGGGGCCGCGTTCCACGACAACAAGGTCTGGATCAGGAAAGCCGCCGCTGCGGCTTAAGGTGTGCACTCTGTGACGCCGTAGCCCGCGAACTCCTTCGCGATGTTCGGATCCATTGATTTCGCCAGCGCGATGTCTGTCGTGCCGTCGGCGCCGCTCTTGCGGGTGGCGACGCCGCGGCCGAACAGCGACGATGACGAACGCGGATTACGCTGGATCGCATCGGTGTAGTCCTTGATCGCCTCCGCGGTCCGGCCGAGCTTGAGATTGACAAGTCCGCGGCTGTCGAGCGCGTCGCTCAATCCGGGATCGATCTGAAGTGCTAGATTGCAGTCGGCGAGCGCACCTTGCAGATCGCCCGTTGCGGCCCGCGTCCAGCAGCGGTTGTTCAGCGCTTCTCCATCCTTCGGATCGAGCCGGATCACCGCGTCGAAATCCTGCATCGCCAGCGCATAGGCGCGCTTGATCGCGTAGACCTGGCCGCGCTTGTAGCGCGAGACGGTGTCTGCGGCGTTGGCCGCGAGCTTGCGGGTGAGATCGGCGATCACGAGGTCCCTGGCGAGATCGTCCGCGCTTGGCGCGGCGTCGGGCTGCGGCACCTCGCAGACCGGCTTCTGCGTCCCGGATTTCGGCGACGTCTGATCGCCCGCCTTGTTGTCCGGCGGCCGGGTCATAATGCCGGCGAACGAGAACTCCGTCGTCAACGACGACGACAGCCAGGGGACCTGCTCGCGGTTGGTCGCGCCGATCACGCCGTTCTTGGTGTTGGTCAGCGCCTGCTCCGCGCTCACATTGGGCGCGCGCATCTCCCGCAACAGCTCGGTGACGAACAGGCTGTGATCGGTCTGGCCGCTCGCCACCACTGCGCCGAGCGCGGCGGAATAGAGCACCAGCGAATTGCTCGGCGTGATCGTCGGCGCAAGGCCTGCCGAATAGCGGCGAAAGCGCCGCTCGAACGGATTGCGGCGGGAGGCATCGATCAGCGCGATCTTGATCGCCGCGCCGCGTGTATTCATTTCAGCGAGAATGGCATCCAGACTGAAGCCGTCGCGCGAGACGTCCGGCTCGGTCCAGATCTGCGCATCGACCGGGAGGAGGTAGGTCTGACGGTTGGACTGGATGCCAAAACCGTCGAAGAACATCAGGGCTACCGAGCCCGGCGCGATGCGGGCATAGAACCGATCCAGCGTTTGCCGCATGGCATCGCCAGCGAGGTTGATCTGCTGGTCGACGACGAAGCCGTCGCGCGTCAGTTCCTTGGCGACGTCCTGCGCGTCGCTGGCGGCGTCGTTGAGCACGAATTCATTGTCGGGATATTTTGCGTTGCCGATCACCAGCGCGATCTTCGCCGCATCAGCTGCGCGGCTTGCGACGCCGCCGCTCAGGATGATCAAGCCTGCCAGCAACAATGCGATGGCTGCGCGCATGAAATGGCTCATCGGTAATAAAAATCTCCGTCAGGATAGCGACCGTTACCCATAATTCAATCGCGACGCGAAGTTGCGCCCACACGCTATGGTGACATAGCGAGACAATTTGCCCTTGCGCCCGCCGTCCGACCTGCCGCAAATGGCTGCAAACGAAGCAGGGAAGCGGGCGTGCCATGACCGACACCACAAACGTCATCACCGAGAAGCGTGGGCAGACGTTCTGGATCACCATCAACCGGCCGGAGAAGCGTAACGCGCTGAACGGCGACGTGATCGCCGGCATCACAAAGGGCTATCGCGAGGCGCATGACGACAAGGACGTCCGCGTCATCGTGCTGACCGGCGCGGGCGACAAGGCGTTCTGCGCCGGAGCCGATCTGCAGAATTCCGGCGCGGCTTTCGCGATGGACCATTCCAAACCAAATGTCGACTATGCCGATCTGTTACGTTTGTCACAGAACGCCACGAAACCGGCGATTGCGCGGGTCGGCGGCGTCTGCATGGCCGGCGGCATGGGTCTGCTGTGCATGACCGACATGGCGGTTGCCGCAGATCACGTCATCTTCGGTCTGCCGGAGGTGAAGGTCGGCGTGTTTCCGATGCAGGTGCTGAGTCTGTTGCAGACCATCGCGCCGCCGCGACTCGTCAACGAATGGGCGCTCACAGGCGAGCCGTTCGATGCGAAGGCGGCGCAAGGTGCGGGGCTTCTGAATTACGTCGTGCCCACCGCCGAGCTCGACGCCAAGGTCGATTGGCTGATCAGCCGCATCGTCGACAAATCGCCGACCGCAATCCGGCGCGGCAAGTATGCGATGCGCGCCATTGCGTCGATGTCGTTCGACGAGAGCATCGCATACACCGAAAGCCAGATCGCGCTGCTTGCGATGACCGAGGACGCCAAGGAAGGGCTGAAGGCATTCAGCGAGAAGCGCAAGCCCTCCTGGACGGGGAAATAGCTCTCTTACCGCGCAGGTACTCCGTTCGAGGCTTGGAGCGCCCCACCAAATAAATCAATGACTTATGCCGCGGGCCGCGCCGTCATTCCGACGAGCGAGTGGCGGCTAGACCGGCAAGAGCTGCTTTTGCCCGCTCCTCACGGCGCTTCTTGGAGCCTGCGATCAGCTGCTTACGCGTGCGCTTTGCATAGGTAGGCATTTGGCGGCTCGATCGATGGCGGGCAGCGGCCCGCAATTCGGCATCCGTGAGATCGCTGTCCGCACCTTCGGTAAAACCACCGTGGCGGAATGAGGTAAAGGAGAGTTCGCTGCGTAGGCCAGCTGCTGCGACGATCTTCTTTACGACACTTCGAAGATATCGCAGATCTTTGCGCTCTGTAGGCCATGGAAGCGGGGCAGGTGACCTACGATGCTCATGGTCGCGCCGAAAGACCAATCCCCAAACCGTCTTTGCCTTGATGGCGTCAAGCTCCGCCATCAATTCGGGGAAGAGAGGCTCGCCCATTTCGTCGAATAGGGGCCACCAAGCTTCCTCGCCATTCTTCGGATGCACAATTCTTACGCTGTTTGGCCGCTCAGTTGGCCGATAGTGCGAGATTTCGAAGGCGCCGAACACATGCTCTTCGCGTTGCAACCACTCCCACGTCAGTAACGCCGCAGTTGCGACCGAGCGATACCCGAGTTTCTTCGCTGCCGCTCTGAACGCGACGAGTTCGTCCCAAGTCGCCGTAGGTGTCTGCCGGGCAGGCTGGCCAGGCGCATGGGTCTTGAGCCCCATCCGCGAAAATGGATTGATCGCCGGCACTATTGTTTCTTGGGCGCGCTGCCCAACAAACCAGGCGCGCCTGCAAGAGGCCATAGCCGCATTTGCAAAGCGACGACGCTCGCGCTTGATGACATTCCCACATGCGTCCCTGTGTTCCACGACGAGCAGTTTCGCGTAGATTGCGTCGACGAAGCCTTTCGTAAAATCAGAGAGTTGCTTTGAGCCCACGCGGCTACCATCCTTCAGCATTTGGTTGGCAAAGAGTGCCAGGCCCTGCCTGTATAAGCGCTGCGTGTTGCGCTCGATCTCGCTCCATTTTTGGTGGGTTTCGAAGACACTGGCCAGCCAGTCGAACGTGCCGGGCACAGGAGAAGGCGGAACCATGTCGGTCAAACCTCCCGAACGCCAACTATCGAAGGCGGGTAACAAGATATTCTCGGCTCGCTCGACGGCGGCCGCGTACTCTTCCCCTAGCGCTTCAGCCTTGACATGGCAGCCCTGCTTGCGGGCCCAACTCGGCGGATCAAAGAAGTATGCCCATCGACCGTTCTTTGATGGCTTTCGCCTGCAGTAGCGTGGAAGTTTTGATTGGGGCAACGTCATACGAGAGATATCAGATCTTCCGATCTATCTGGATCCATTGTTCTCACCGGTGCCGCGAAGTTATCGATAGCGGCCTTCGACCAAATTGGCTGTCGCGCACGCCCAATTCCGCGATAGCCAACGGGTGGTGGTGCCTCGCCGCGACCAACGGCGCGTGCCAGTTCACCTGTATCGCGACAATCGAGGTAGGCAGCAGCCATGTCGGCGCGCATGAGCGCAGGCCATGTGCCGATAGGTGGATAACGGGCAGGAAGGGCAGGGCGAGGTGCCATGAGCGTTAGTCAGTGGTCAAAATGTACAGTCCAAGCCATCAAGGCCTGAGATCTTTTTGAGAGGCTCCAGGCTCAGAGGGGACTGATCTATCTGGTTCAGTTTGCACTGGAGCTCTCGTCCCTTACCCGAATGCTTCCAGCCTTCATGTCACCGACCCCATCGACATTGAAAGCAAGACAGCGCCATGGAGAAAAGGGGAGCAAAGAATTCGTGGAAGAATCGGCTGGTGTGGCGTGCAAATAGGACGGGCGATGTAGCCTAACAGGGGCAATTGCCGTCGCTCGCGTGCATAGTCGGCACTGACGGGTTCAACAAAACAATCTCAGGCGCAAGGTCGCGCAGATGACAGATACGCGTCCCGTCCGTCTTGAGGTGCCAGTAACGGCTGAGCCGTACCTGTGCCGCCGCGGGCACTGTCACTTGGGACGCGTGGCCTTGCGGATCGCTAGCTGAGCTACCAAAACGGCCGCACTTGCCGGACCAAACTCACCGCGCGCTTAACGCCAGTATAAGCGACAGGCTTAGCGAAATGCGAAGGTCGATATCGCGATCGGAGCGCAATTGGCCAAATGCTCAGCGGACTGATCGGTAAAGGGCGAAGCGCTTCGGTTCCGACATATCTATCAGTGGTGAATCAATGTGACGAATATCAGCTGTTGGCGCTCGAGCGCCGATCTTCGCCCACTGACTGAGAGTCAGCTGCTTCTTATGGATTGTCAGCGCTCAATCCGACAAATCTGTTGCTCAACTTGCATTGAAGGCCGCAGCGGTCTTCTCTTTATCGGAATGATAGGCATCGCACGTACCTTAGGGGTAGATGGACACCGTGTGGCGCCTCGACTGGAGTTCTTCGACGTTTGCAAGGGTGCGATCGGGGTATCATCGGTGCCGTTGAGACGCGCGTTTGATCTGCCTTGCGCGTGCGGCATTTGCCGCAGCGGGCTCTCGTGAACCGAGCCGCGCTGCGTCTCGGCCGGACGGCTTCGATCCCTCGCGCACCAAACTGAGTCTCTCGCCGGAGGCACTCGGTCCCGGGTTCCGTCGCGCTCCGCGCCGGCGCTATGCTAACCCTCCTGCGGGTGCCTTGTTAACCGGTCTCAAGACTGCAGTCGGTCCCGCGTCCCGCCAAGGGCGGCGCTATGCTGACGCTCCTGCGGCTGCCTCCTTTACCCCGCCGTCGCGCACCTTCGCTTGCTCGGCCTGCATAGTGGCTGCGTTGCAGCTAGTGGTGTGCGCACAGTGCTTTCCTAGCTTGCCATCAAGACCCGAACAGATTTGGCTCGTACCCGCCGCGGAGCAACAGAGCGAGAGGAGCGAGCTGTTTCTCGCTGTCGAATTGGAAGCTGCGAGAAAGGCTCGCCGCGCCAGTCGCGGACGGACGTGATGTCCAGATATATCCGCTTGGGCGCGCCGGCGAGGGCCGGCGAGCCTCCGCGACGAAATCACCGACAAGATCATCGCCGAAGTAGAGGCCTGCCGTGTGCCATGACTTGAGGTGCTGCGTGAGGACAATCGGACGGTTGTCCACGCGGCAAGCCGAGCCGGAAAAGCGGCGGATTACATAGTCGGCTTTCTGTCAGGTCTCGCTGCCGACATGGCAGGTGAGAGTGCGGAGTGCGAGGCGGCTTGAAGTATCTCTTCGCTGCTCGGAGGAAGAGTGAGAGGGGTGGGCGGATGTCCGCGACGGGTTGGAAGCCGAGAGAGAGGCTCTCGGTCACCCGGCGTGGAGAATCGAAATGAAGGAAGCTGTCCAAGAAATCACTTTGCCCCCATCCCACGACCTTGCGTTCAATAAAGTGGCGCCGGAGCGCTATGCGGTTGAAGATATCAGCCAGCGTGAGGCTGCGCGATGACACGCGACGCTTCCGAACTGGCGCACCGCCTCGCGCGCGAGGCCGAGGCGGTGTGCCGCCGCTATCTGTCGAACGGTCGGCGTCAAGGCCGCTATTGGTTGGTTGGCAATGCTAGTAATACACCGGGACGTTCGATGTTCGTCCGATTGCAGGACACGCCCAGGGGTCCGGCTGGGAAGTGGACTGACGCTGCAACGGGCGAGCATGGTGACTTGCTTGACGTCATTCGCGAATGCTGTGGGCTCCTCGACTTCCGCGACGTGGCGAATGAGGCCCGCCGCTTTCTCAGTTTGCCTCGCTCCAATGCCGAGCCGTCGTCGAACGTCGCACACAGCAGAGCGCCAGTCGGTTCGGCCGAGGCGGCCCGGCGGCTCTTCGCCATCTCGCAGCCAGTCGCAGGAACTCTCGCGGAGGTCTATTTGCGCAATCGGGGCATTTTTGCGTCACACGACGATGGTGCACTGCGCTTCCACCCGCGCTGCTACTACCGACCCGATGAGGGTGCGCCCACCGAGATCTGGCCGGCATTGATCGCATGTGTCACAGGTCTGGATGGTCGGATCACCGGCGCGCATCGCACCTGGCTCGACCCCGATGGCTTCGACATTGTGCGCCTAGGTAAGGCGCCGATCGATACACCGCGACGGTCCATGGGTTACCTTCTCGGTAACGCGGTTCGATTCGGGACGGCCGACGACGTGCTGGTGGCTGGAGAGGGCATCGAGACCATACTGTCGCTTCGTTGCGTAGCTCCCACGCTGCCAATGGTTGCCGCGCTGTCCGCAAACCATGTAGCTGCTCTGCAGCTTCCGCTGCAGCTGCGCCGACTCTATATCGCGCAAGATCGTGATGCGGCTGGCGACTTCGCGGTAGCTGCCTTGACCAAACGCGCCTTAGACACCGGTATCGAGGCGATACCACTATCGCCCCGACTTGGGGACTTCAACGAAGAACTGCTCACCTTTGGTATCGATAAGCTTCGAGGGAGCTTGCGTGAACAACTCGCTCCGCAGGACGTCGTGCGGTTCATGTCGTTGACGGCTGCCGAGACCGGTTGAACGTGGGTCGCTTAGAGGCCGTCGCGATCGGTTGTTGGGGGGCGTGGCCGCCGGACAGAGCGCGCCCCAGGCCTTCTAAAAGGCGATCGGACGGCAGGCGGGTGCGGCCCTGCAATGGCAGAGGTTGCGGCTATTTTCCGCCGGCGCGCCTCGCGCCTTTGCATCGCGAAACAAAATAGCCGCATCCCTGCCATCCTCCGCTGTCGCTTCGGCCCTTCGCTTTCGCTTCGGGTTCTGGTCCTTTCCGCCTGCCGTCAAGTAATCGCCACGAAGGCCGCGATGGGCGCGGCCGATCCAGCAAAAGGGCCTCACCCATGATAACCGACCACGACGACGCGGATTTCAAACCGCCGCACGTTCCGTCTCCGACCGATCATGTCCTCAACGAGCTTCAGCTCTATGGCCATCGACCATTGCAGGATGAACCCGATCCACGGCCGCTTCCAGAAGGCAAGGCGATCGCCGGTGCTGTCGTCGACATCTTCGATGCGCTAGTCTCGACACTGGATGACACGCGTCTCGAACCAGATCTTGACGACTTGCTCTGGTCGGCCGTCAATCTCTTCCACCGTGCGGTGGATCGTATCGAACGCGAGCTCGACGTAAATGAGCAGGCGCAGCAGAAGAGCCAGCGCTGGCAAGACGGCTCGGAGGTGCGATCCGTCGAGCTAGAACGGCTCACCGCCGAGGGCGTCACGCTCGTCGAGCGCCGCAACGCCATGGAACTCTTTCGCGACCAGGCTGCTGAATGCTTCGAAGTCCATACTGGTTCGCTGTGGCGGCCGCGCTCTGGATCAGTCATCAACCGCGGTACGCTCACCGCCGCGATGATCGACAGTCGCGATTTCCTCGCTGCCAAGCGTCGGGCCGAAACCGAGGTGATGGTGCCGGCCGGACCGAAGATCGCGCTCACCGGCGGGCTCGACTTCAACGACGTTTCGCTCGTCTGGGACCGGCTCGATAAGGTTCGGGCAAAGCATCCCGACATGGTTCTGCTCCACGGCGGCTCCCCGAAAGGGGCTGAATTGATCGCCGCAAAGTGGGCCAGCAATCGTAGGGTACTGCAGGTCACCTTCAAACCGGACTGGACGAAGCATGCGAAGGCTGCACCATTCAAGCGCAACGATACCATGCTGGCAGTCATGCCAATCGGAGTCATGCACTTCCCGGGCACCGGCATTCAAGACAACCTCGCCGACAAGGCGAGGAAACTCGGCATTCCGGTTTGGAAATTTGGCAAGGACGGCGCGTGAGCGCCGTCCTACTCAACTCTAGCCCAAAGTGTGCTCGCGCGAACAACGCGAGATCTCACAAATCCCTCATCGAAGCGCAGTTGATAGGAGATTATTTTTGTCTCCCGCTTTCATTGCGTTTGGACCCATAGATCGAAATCCGCGGTGGAACATCATGTTAAGCTGGGACCACCACCTTGCTGGCTCTTTGATTTGTCGAAGTTGGGGCTCAGCCTATTTTTGGGCCGATTGTTGCCCTCGCGATATATCCCGCCCATTCGTGTCGCGGTCGGTATCGGCTGCATGAGGTGTCTCCCTTGACGCATAGGCGGGCCTTTCTTTGCTAGTGCCAGATCGAGGGCCGCTCGGATCGAAACGTCGAACTGATAGAAAATATCTTCGCAAGGCGTGCGTTCTGAATCTGGTCTGATGTAGCGTCGGTCACTCTCCGCTTTGGCCGAACGCGTCTGCGTATAATTGTACAATCTTCATAGAGATTGGTTCGAGCTTCGTCGAAGTTGATGCCGTCGGCCTGCCCAGTGCCGTTGAAGAAGATGACAATATTCTACGGCATTGCAAATCGTCCCCCAAAGAGTGCGCCAATTAGTTATATCACAGATTGTGCAGATCGAAATGTGACGTTGGTTACTCTTGGGGGCTGGAATGGTTGCGCCGCTATTTGCCGTCGACAAGGTTGACGCCGATCCTGTCTGCGAGAATGACGAGGCTCGCGTACACGACATCGATCGACAAGAGGTCTTGCGGAGCACCGCCGGCAGAGAGATTCGCTGTAGCGACGCGATCGCCGAAAAGCACGATCGCCAACGTGCGGTCGTCCTGGCGCGACACCCAGCAAAGTCCTTTGGCGTGTGGGCAAGCAGTGTGAATGGCTTCGGCCCAAACTCGGGTGTTCGGATATTCATCCTTTTCAGTATCGATCAACTGACCGCGTTGAATTCCAAGCTTCCTGAGCGCGGTCACGCTGAGATCGACGAGCTTGAGATCGCGTTTCGGCGTCACCTGCGAATAGACGTGACCAGCCAGCTTTTGCTTGTCGAACGTTTTTAGACCCGCGACAAACGGCACATCATGAAAGACGGTCTCCATGGCGGCGCAATCGAAAGTCGTGCCGCCATAAAGGGTAGGGATATTCGAGCCGTCTGAAGCTTTGATCGGACTGAACCGGGCGTTGCCACGTGGGCCTGGATTGAACTGGCTGCTGCCATAGATGTTCGGGTGGATACGATGAATGACCTGGCCTTTCGGCCAGGTCGTCATGTTCACCAGATTGGCGAGATCGCTGGGCGAAGTCGGTACGACCGACGGCGGGGCTGATGAAGGCGGGGCCGACGATGGCTTGGCTGCCTTCGGTCGGGCAGTTGAGCGGCGTGCCCCGGACTTCTTCTCAGCCATGGAGCACGCCGGCTACCTCGTCCTCGGCCGCTGCAACGACGCGATCAGGCTTGCTAATCAGCAAGTCCTGCGGCCGCTTACCACCAAGGAAGCTGTTGGCCGACGCAAACCAATAGGCGAGGCCCCAATCGTCCTTCTTTCCGCGGAAGACCTCTAGCACTCGTGCTAGATCCTTCGCCGGCCGATAATCCGTCGATGGACCGAATGCGTAGCCCGGAAAATAGTCTACTCCGTGATGACGCAGGGCGAAGATCTGCCCATCCTTCTTCCATTTGTTCGGTTGAGCGCTGGGATTGCTCGCACTAAACCCAGCCATCTCCGCGACCTCCGCTGCCGTCATCCATTCTCCTGTCTCCAACACGCCCTTGCGGGCTTCGGCCGTCATCCGGGCCTCAATCAGTTTGTGCTGGGGTAGGGGGACGTCGGGCACTATGGCCTCGATGATCGACTGGTACTTCGCCTCGTGACGACGCTCAATGATGCCAGGGATCAGCGCGGCTAGGCCGACAACTGCATCTAAGAGCACGTGAGCATGCGCCTTGTTGCCATGCAACAGTGTCAAAGCAACAACTTGATCCACCGGCAGGTGGGCAAGTTTTTTTCGGACTTCGTCGGGGGTTCCGGTAACGGTTCCAACGCCCGAGCGCTCAAGAGCTTTTTCTGCGGTCATGGCTTCATTCCGATTATTTAGGTTATCGATATAGTACAATAATCAAAATAATCAAGAGCCTTCCAAAACCATTGGCAGGGAGCTCGTTCAGAACGGCTCAAGGCGCCGACGCTGGTTCTCTCTCCGTTTTTTGGGTTGGCAATCGACCAACTCACAAGCCGGGCAATTGGGCAATGCAGATACCGCACGACGTCACGGCCCTATGGGCATTCGTAACTGAGCTTGATCACGACAGTCGCATGGCCCTATTCGCCCATTGTGTCGCGCTGACCGTCAACGCGGTCAAGCTGCCGTGGGAGTGGAGACCACGCGCTTTGGCAACAGGCGACCGGCTGGCAGAAGCCGTTTCCCTCGACATGACCGGCTACTGGCGGCCAACCGTGCGCAGCTATTTTGGTCGCGTCACCAAGTCGTAAATTCTGGAGGCAGTCTGCGAAGCCGTGAGCGGCGAGGCTGCCGAGCGAATGGCGGATATGAAGAAGGTCGATATGGCGGAAGCGGCCGAACAGTTGCTGGCTGCAACTGGCTGCCTTCCCTACTGAGGTCGGCAAAGCCGCAGGAGCGCATCGACACCCAAGGTGGTGATGCTTATTCGGAGGTTGCCGAGTGAGTTCTTGGTCAGGCCCCCGACCAACTAACAAAAATTTCGGCCGCGCGCCTCGGCGCGCGGCCGATTCAATTGATGCAAAGGCAGAGACTTACAGACGCAAGCCCACACCTGGACGACGGAATACGGGACCTTCCGATCTGTGCCGATCGCAGCGAACCGCTAACATGGAATTGTCGTCTAGCTCGCCTCATCAACGACGATGTGACTTTGGCCGGTCCTTGATCAACGAATGACTGCCTCGTTCGGATGGTCTTTCGGCGGCAGTTCCTTCCAGTGGCACTCCGATGCGCCACGACAGAATGCGAAATTGGTCGCTCATCGCTCCCTCTTGCGCGTCTTTATCGCCGTTGATGCGCCGATGTCAGCATGTGTTCGACCGATCAAGCCACATCCTTGTGCTACTTGAATGCCGTAGCCATGGTTGTCTCCGTCAGTTCGTTCACGGGCAGTGTCCAACGCAACCTCGAATGGGCTGATCAGGCCCGAGGGACGGCAGGAGCCTCGATCGCCTTCCCGCAACGGCTACGCCTGCTTTTTTCCCCTGCCGCAAAGGGGCGGCATTCCTCGCGGAAACAAAAAAGCAGGCTGACGCCGTCCTCCGCTGCGCTGCGGGCCTGACGGCTGCGGGCCGATCGCTCCCCGGACCAAGGATCGCCATCGAGGCTGCGATGGGCGCGGCCCGAGCAACAAACGGAGACTTACCATGGCTACCATCGGCACCTTCACCGCTTCGGACAACGGCTACATCGGCTTCATCAAGACGCTGACGCTGAACATCAAGGCCAGGTTCGTCGCATCTGAGAAGGACAACGACAAGGCGCCCGACTTTCGCATCTTCGCCGGTACCACCGAATTCGGTGCCGCCTGGAAGAAGACCGCCCGCGAGACCGAACGCGAATACCTCTCGGTCAAGCTCGACGATCCGAGCTTCCCGGCGCCGATCTACGCCTCGCTGGTGAAAGTCGAGGGCGACGAGGGCTTCACCCTCATCTGGTCCCGCCGCAACGGCGACTGATCCCATCCGGATCATCCGCCCCGCCTCTCAGGAGGCGGGGCTTTTTGCGTTTCTGCTGCCGCCTTGCAGGGAAGGAGGAAGAGCATTGATTTTTGGGAGTGAATCGCTAAGGGCTCCGCCCTCGCGCCGGCAAGGGTGAAGCACGCTGCGCGTGCCGGCCGGAGCGGTGTCCCCGGTCTTCCGCGCCATGGATCTTCATGACGACCAAAGCCGTCAGGGCGCATGCAGACGCGCGCTTATCAAGCGCGCCCTTATCAG
This sequence comes from Bradyrhizobium sp. LTSP849, assembly GCF_000938255.1. Taxonomy (GTDB): domain Bacteria; phylum Pseudomonadota; class Alphaproteobacteria; order Rhizobiales; family Xanthobacteraceae; genus Bradyrhizobium. Next base: position 378,833 of record NZ_JYMR01000056.1, read on the forward strand.
GCGGGTGATCCCCCTCCGCTCCGGCCGCCCTTGCCCTTGCTACCCCGGTCTCGCCGACGGGCAGGGTTGCAGCGCAGCGCTGCGCTTTAACCAGCCCCAAAGGAGAATGATCGATGACGATGATAACCCTGACCCAGAACGAGCAGCCTGTTTCCGGCGGTTTCCGCGTGAACGTATCGCGCGGCGAACGTGTTGGCCGCGTGTCGTCGGAATGGTTTTCCCGACCCGCTGACGGGCGCTATCTCAGCCTGACCGATCTTTACGACGCGGTGCGCCGCCGCGCTGAGCGCGCGCAGACCCGTACCGTGGAGAGCCGTGCCGTAAGGGTAGAGGCAAGCCGAGACAGCGCCGAGCGGCTGGCCTTGATCGTACCGGGACGTGATGAACCCGTCGCGCCGACGCATTGGAGCTTTGGGCAATTGTGCACCCTTGTCGGCGCGCCATCATCCTATATGCGGCAGCTTCCTGCGCCATTGGCCGGGATCAATCTGCAACACGGTTTGCTGTCACACCGCGCCGAACTGGTGAAAACACTGGAGGCCGATGACGGTCGCGTGGAGCTTCGCGCCGTGACCGGGCCGGATTATGGCCGCATCTGGGATCACGAACTTGTCGCGGCCGTGAGGAAGATCGCGGGCAATGGCACTGGTGACACAAGGTGGAAGGTACCGGGCGTGCTCGACTGGAACACGATGACGCACAACCCATTCGTGGACATCACCAACGACACCACGACACTTTACGCCAGCGACCGCGACGTGTTCCTGTTCTTGGTGGATGACACGCACCCCATCGAGGCGGGACGGTTGCCGGATGGATCGCCGGATTTGTATTTTCGGGGGTTCTATTGCTGGAACAGCGAAGTGGGATCGAAAACGCTGGGCATTGCCTCGTTTTATCTCCGTGCCGTCTGCATGAACCGCAATCTTTGGGGCGTCGAGAATTTCGAGGAAATCACTATCCGGCATTCAAAATTCGCCGCGCAGCGTTTTGCTCACGAGGCGACGCCGGCGCTGACGCGCTTCGCCGATTCGTCGCCCGCGCCGTTCATCGCCGGTATCAAGGCCGCGCGTGAGCGGATCGTTGCCCGCAGCGACGATGACCGCGATAGCTTCCTGCGCAAGCGCGGGTTCTCCAAGTCCGAGACGGTGAAAATCATCGAGACAGTGCTGCACGAGGAAGGTCGCCCGCCGGAAAGCGTGTTTGACTTCGTGCAGGGCATCACCGCGCTTGCCCGCGGCAAGTCGCATCAGGACGCGCGTCTTGAGTTAGAGGGTAGGGCGAAACGATTGTTAGAACGGGCCAACTGACTGGCGGAAGCAGCACAGCCGGAAGTCCGGCTGTGCTGCTTCCTTTCGAAATCGTAGCTTTGCGATTTTCCGCCGATCCGGCTTCCGGATCGGCGGCGGACGCGTATCCGCGTCCGCGGCTCGCCGGGCCTGTGGCCCGGCTCGCGAAGATCAGGACCGAACCTTGGACACTTTCTCCTCGAGCAGATCTGCAGGCCGCACCTCCAAGGCCTGGGCAGTTTGCCAGATCGTGAGCAGGGTCGCGTTTTGCAGCCCTCGCTCCATACTGCTTATGAAGGCCCTGTCGACGCCCATGCGTTCCGCAACCGCCTCTTGGCTCAAGCCAAGGGCCAGCCGGAATCGACGCGCGTTTCCTCCAAAGGCCTTGCGAATATCCATTCGCAGGATAGGAGGCAATCGCGTATTTTGGCGCTACGTGTTATAATACGCGGACGTGCCATCCCGCTCATGGTTGCGGAATTACGTATCTGTGCGGGCGGCTAGCAGTACGTAGTCGATTTGGGCTAAAATTTGGCAATCGGTCTCAAGAAATTAGAATAGCTCGCGCCTATAGAGAATCATGCAAAAACCACCGCTTGATCCAGACGTTGCCGATGTGGCTCCGACAAATCCGGCCCTGACGACATACGACGAGGAGCACATCATCACCTATCTGCGGCTGCTTGATGCCGACGCAGAGGGCGCGGATTGGCGCGAGGTGGCGCGGCTTGTTCTCCATATTGATCCGGAACTTGAACCCGCTCGTGCAAGAAATGCGTTCGATAGCCATCTGACCCGCGCGAAATGGATGACGGAGAAGGGATATCGACATTTGCTACGGGGGGGCGCGTCCAACTCAGAATGATCATCTCCATTCTTGTGGCTCGTTGAAAAAAGCTCCTTTCAGTATCGGGGGTCCTTCTGATTGCATCACGTGATGCATTATCGGGAGCTTCCACAACCATAGCTTATCAGAAATATCGCGTTGCAATTTCTTGCAGTAAAAAGTGAGGACGCGAATGTCTGGATTTGATTGGAGGTCGGCGAACGGCTACGACCGCGCTCAAGATGCGGAGATGACCGGATTGGCTTGGGAATGTCTGCGTCGCAATCCGAACTATCAACGGGACCACCACGAAGTTTCGCGGGCCGCCGCCGTGAGCGCCGATTTCCGTCAGAAATGGGGGCTGTGTTTTCGCAGCTAACCCCGACCAATCTTTCTCTGAACAGATAGTGTTCTGGGCGCCGGAGGTCTTGCCGACGGTGATCCCGGTTCGTCCGGCGCTGCCGTTCAGCGCGGACACTCGGGTCAGCCTCAAGCTGGGCGAGTTGACCGCTGGAGAGCTACGGCAAGCGCCCGATGGCTGGTACGCCGTGCTGTTTCTGCGCGGCGTCGAACACCGCGTGTGGCTCAGGGAAACACCGGTCATCGCCGAAGCCTATGCGGTTGAGCTTCCACTCGATCGCGACTTTGAATTTCGTGCGCACGCAGCACGGCGGCTTTGGCGAGCCCTGAACGACCGTCCAGCGGGACCGCCGTTGCATGTATTTTCCGCGCAGCGCCGCCGTCGCCTGGCGCTCGCGCTCCGCGCGCTCGATGCGCGGATGGATGGCGGTACTTACCGCGAAATCGCGCAAGTCCTGTTTGGTGCCACACAGTTTCCCGAACGCGCCTGGAAAACCCACGACCTGCGTGACCGAACGATCAGACTCGTTCAAACCGGCTTTGCCTTGATGCGCGGTGGCTATCGCGCGTTGCTGCGACCACCATCCCGCAAGAAATAGAGAAGTCGACCGGGTATCGAAAATCGATCCCCCGTTCTTCGCCATCCCCCTTTGCGGCATTTCTCCGCGATCGTAGCCGCCGACGCGCCGTCATCCGCGACGGCGCTCCAGACGATCACGGAGCTTTTCCAATGTCCGATCCGAACGCCGGCTTGCCGCCGCGTTACCTGCGCACGCCCGAAGCTGCTCGGTTCCTCAGTCTCTCGGGCCGGACGCTGGAGAAGCACCGGACCTACGGCACCGGCCCCGCCTATCGAAAGATCGGCGGTCGCGTCGTCTACGCGCTCGACGATCTCAAAGCCTGGGCCGACCGTGGGACCAAGACATCAACCTCCGATCCCGGCAACGGAACGGTGCTGCCGGCCAAACGGCAGGCCGCGCCCATTCCTTACGCCGGCAAGTCGCGGCGCTGACGCAAGCGGAGTGCAATGTGTCAGCATCCCGAAGACATCGATCAGAGCGTGACCAGCTCGACTTGTTTCGCGCATTGCCCGGCGACCTGGCGCCGCGCGACGCGCAGGATTTGATGGCCTATCCATTCTTTTCATTGGCGAAGTCCAAGCGCGTTACACCGATCGATTTCCGCGCCGGGACCATCACCATTCGCGTTGAAGCCGTGCCGGAACACGGCATGGCGACAATCTGGGACGCGGACGTTCTGATCTGGGCCGCCTCGCAAATCGTGGAGGCCCGCGATGCCGGCTTAAAGACGTCCCGTCTGATGGCGGCAACGCCATACGAAATCCTGACCTTTGTCGGTCGGGGCACCAGCGTGCGCGATTACGATCGTCTCAAGGCTGCGCTCGACCGGCTGCAATCAACCACCGTGATGACATCCATTCGTCAGCCGACGGAGCGCCGGCGGCATCGTTTCTCCTGGATCAATGAATGGAAGGAGACAGCCGATGTGCACGGCCACGCCAGAGGACTCGAACTGATCCTTCCGGATTGGTTCTATTCAGGCGTACTGAACGAAGCGCTCATTCTGACGATCGATCGCGCCTACTTCGACCTAACGGGGGGATTGGAGCGCTGGCTCTATCGCCTGGTGCGCAAGCACGGCGGTCGCCAAGAGGGCGGCTGGAGTTTTGACCTTGCGCATCTTCATGCCAAGTCCGGCAGCCTCTCACCGCTCAAGCATTTCGCCTACGACCTGCGCGAGATCGTCCATCGCCAGACATTGCCCGGCTACCGGCTTGTCATCACGCATGACCCAGGCGGTGCAGAGCGACTGAACTTCGCGCCCGTTCTGATCGATGCCTTAGCGGAGCGGTTACGCAAACGCGGGCTCGTTCCTCCGTCAGGAGGCGCTCTGTGAATCATCTCGTGCTATCGGGGACCGCGACTGTCGTGCCATCGGGGACCCGATCCTCGTGCTATCGGGGACCAGAATCGCAGCTAACTCGTTGGCGCTCAATACCTTGTCCGCTCCGTAACTTTCCTAACCTGGAATCCTTCGGATTCCTTCTAACGGATTGCGCCTACGGGTGGGCTGTGGATAGCGCGCGGGCCGCAAAAGCCACATACACCCGCCCGGCGATCGCGTGGCCAAAGCTGCTGCCAACAAGAGGTCGTAGCGGGCACAGAGTCTGGCTTTCTCGAATCTCCCTCTACAAACTCCGGAGGACGACGTGACTGATCTCACGACGGTCGAGCTGTTGTGGCTCGAAAAGCGCATTGAGAACCGGATTCGGTTCGGCCGTGCGGTGGCGGAACGGATCATCGACCGCCGCCGGCGTATCCTATCATTCGCGCCCGGCACTGTCTTTGCGTTCGTTCGATGGGCGTCCAACGACTTCAATACGGTCACGTCGCGTGTCGACATTCTGCGCGCCGCGACGCCCGGACAGCGCTATTCAACGGTACCTTGGGTCACGCCCGGTGGTGACATTTTGTTACGGCTAACCGGCTGGCCGAAAGTCGAGCGTGTGCTGCAATTGATTGACGCAGTGGAGGCGCTCGACATCCATCCAGCCGACGTCGCATTCGACTATTGGCATCACGTCCACAACCGCTTGTCGGTGAATGAGACGCCGCGGCCGTACACCCGCGGGCGCCATCAGGCATGGCTGCGTCGGCGGAGAATCGCGCCATGAGAGGCCGGCCGGCGACAATTCTGATGACGTTCGCAGCTGTGGCTCTTGTCCTGTCGACGATGGGAGAAGCTACGCCAATCTACATTTGGAACGCTTCCAAGAGCATTCCAATCGGACTCTACAAGGTGCAGCCCGTCGGCAGGCTTACCGTTACCGAACTCGTAGCTGTCCGGCCACCCGAGCCGCTTGCGTCCTTTCTCGATCTGAACGGCTATCTGCCGATCGGCGTTCCCATGCTCAAACGCGTGCTAGCGCTTCCGGGACAGACGGTCTGCAGGAAAGGGCTGACGATCTCCGTCGACGGGATCGACGTGGGAAATGCGCTCTCACGTGATAGCCGCGGCCGTCCCTTGCCTGTCTGGCAGGGGTGTCACGTCGTTGAAGCGGACGAGCTCTTTCTCATGAACTGGCAATCGGACGACTCACTGGACGGCCGTTACTTTGGCTTTGTTCCGAACTCTTCCGTCATCGGCAAGGCACTGCCTGTGTGGGCCAGGGAGGAGTGATCGTGATTGTTCACCCTGAAAAATCTCGCATTCCTCTGTTCGATCGAACGCAGCACCATTCCTCCGTCCCGACCATGCCTGTGACGGCCATCGCGCGTAGCGGCGGTCAAGGGCGGCCGCCAGGCCGGCGCGATAGCGCTTCACCCTTGACGGCGGCGAGCACGATGGCAGCCTTGCCATCTCTCGGGGCGATAGCGTGCACAGTCGCGATTTTCGTATCACCAATGCTGTTCAGCGTTGTAGCGCATGCAGAGCGAGCGCTGTCTGGCACGCATCGTGCGAACAGTCCACCTGTCGATCCCTTTGCGGGCTTCATCACCGAGGCGTCCAAACGCTTCGCCGTGCCGGAGCACTGGATACGGTCAGTGATGCGCGTCGAGAGCGCCGGCGTAGTGCGGGCGCGATCGCGAAAAGGCGCCATGGGACTGACTCAGATCATGCCGGCGACATGGACCGAGTTGCGCATCCGCTATAATCTGGGCACCGATCCCTACGATCCACACGACAACATTCTGGCTGGCGCCGCATACATCCGCGAACTCTACCAACGATTTGGCGCGCCGGGTTTCCTCGCGGCGTACAATTCCGGGCCGACACGCTACGAGAACCATCTGGCGACCGGCCGATCGTTGCCGGATGAGACCAAGGACTACGTTGCGATACTCGCGCCACTGATCGGGGGAAAACAAGTAAACGAGAAGATTGTTGCCGTCGCCGCTTCACTCAAATTGGCTCGTTCACCGCTATTCATTGTGCGTTCTGCGAGCAGTTCCTCCGACAATCGCCCATCGCCTGGTGCGCGACCAGACCGTCCGTCAGACGTTCGTCCTGTTGTCGATCTATCCGCTCTCGTACCGCAGTCGGGCAACTTGTTTGTGCATCATGCCAGCGAGGCCCGATCGCAATGATCCAGATCGTGCTTCATCGCAATTGGTCGTTTGTCATTGCGTGTTCTGATGGGATGCGGTGGGTGCGGGGAGATACCAGCCACGGATGGCAAGATAAAAGCCCCGACCTTCGTCTGGGGCATGTGGTTGGTTGGATTGAGAGTTTTGGGCATTGGGGCAGGGGTAACCGCCGGCGCCTATTTCGCAAAGTTCAACGAATTCAATTCATCGAGCGCCATCGGTCATGGTTTTACGGATGTCGACGACCGTGACGGTACGAGACGACGAGATCAATGTTCGGCCCGGTCGCATCCGGCACGGAAACCGGGGCGCCAAACGACCAAAAAGCTTCGTCGGCCAGGTCATGCGGGCCGCCAGGAAGGCCGGACATGCGGGCAAGGAGTTTGGGCGCAGCAGGAGTAGGCGTAGTTCGACGTTTGGACGGGGCCGGCGTGCCGCGCTCTCACTTGCCGCGCGTTCACCAGATCGGCGGGTCGTCGTCATGGCTCGGATCGTTCGCCATCAGGGCAAGCGATTTCGCTCGGCGCCTCTTTCGAAGCACGTCGCGTATCTCAAACGTGAGAGCGTCACCCGCGATGGCGCCGACGCGCGAATGTTCGGTGCGACCACGGAGGATGCCGACACGAAGGCCTTTGCGGAGCGGTGTGAGGATGATCGGCATCATTTCCGTTTCACAGTTTCGCCCGAGGACGCGACCGAGATGGCGGACCTCCGCACCTTCACCCGCGAATTGATGGCCGATGCCGAGCGTGACCTTGGTACAAGGCTGGACTGGGTCGCGGTGGATCATTGGAACACCGATAGTCCTCACGTGCACGTCCTCGTGCGCGGCCGCGCCGATGATGGCAAAGACCTGGTCATCAGCCGTGACTACATCAGCCGCGGGTTCCGAGCCCGTGCTGAAGAGCGCGTCACGCTGGAACTTGGCCCGCGCAGCGAGCAGGAAATTCGCTCCGCCTTGGAAAAGGAAGTCGAGGCCGAGCGCTGGACCGGACTCGACAGGGTGCTCCGTGGCGCTGCGGATGATGGAGGCGGTGTGGCTGATCTCAGACCAGGCGCCCGCGACAGCGATCCCGAACTTCGGAGGTTAATGATAGGACGAGCCGCCAAGCTCGAGCGACTCGGTCTGGCCGAGCAGGTCGCTCCCGGATGCTGGACGTTGAAGCCTGGAATTGAGGGAACGCTGCGAGATCTCTCGATCCGCGGGGACATCATCAAAACCATGCATCGCGCGATCACAGGTGCCGGACGGGAGCCCGACTTGACAGGGTTCGCCTTGCACGGTGACCAGGTCGCCTACCCGGTCCAGGGTCGGCTCGTAACTCGGGGGCTTCATGACGAACAGAGAGGGACCGCCTATGCGGTTATTGACGGTGTCGATGGACGCACACACCATCTCATTTTCTCCGACCTTGAGGTGACCGGAGACGCCAAACCCGGTGCGGTGGTCGAGATGCGCGCCTACGAGGACGGGCAGGGGCGCAAACGCTCCTCGCTCGCGACCCGATCCGATCTGACGATTGAGGCGCAAGTCACAGCACCCGGTGCAACGTGGATCGATCGCCAGCTTCTCGCAAAGGAAACGACCCTGAGCGGAAGCGGATTTGGCGGAGAGGTGCGGGAGGCGATGGATCGTCGCCTCGAACATCTGGCCGGCGAGGGGCTCACTCGCCGACAGGGACAGCGGGTCATCTTCGCCCGAGATCTACTGGACACATTGCGGAAACAGGATCTGACCGCCGCCGCAACAAAGCTTTCCGCCGAGACTGGACTTACCCACCGTCCGTCCATCGAGGGCGAACATGTCACCGGTGTCTACCGTCAACGTCTCACGCTGAGTTCGGGTCGCTTTGCGATGATCGATAATGGGCTCGGTTTCCAGCTGGTGCCATGGCGACCCGCTTTGGAACAGCGACTTGGCCAGCAGGTCAGCGGCGTATCGGCGCCGGGTGGAAGCGTCGATTGGAGTTTTGGGCGTAAACGCGGATTGGGATTGTAGGCCGCAGTTGATGTGCCGACCGTCCGAATTGTACGCCACCACAGCGCTCCGCACTCCTTACGCGGTTCCACTCTTGTCTATCCCGGGTGCCATCTCTTGATCACTGGTATGTCCGCGACCAAGATCCTTTGGGGCCAGATCATCGTAGTCGTCACAATCGTGCTCGTCACCATGTGGGCGGCGACGCAATGGGTGGCGTGGAAACTTGGCTACCAACCACAGCTCGGACAGCCATGGTTTGAACTCGTGCCGGGCGTGCCGATCTACCTCCCGCCGGCCTTCTTCTGGTGGTGGTACGCCTACGACGCTTACGCGCCGCATGTCTTCGTCGAGGGAGCTTACATCGCGGCGTCCGGTGGCTTCATCTCAATCGCAGCCGCCATTGGAATGTCGGTATGGCGGGCACGCGAGGCGAAGATCGCCGCAACGTATGGCTCGGCCCGCTGGGCGACGGCATCGGAGGTCCGTGTCGCTGGTCTCGTGGCGCCAGACGGCGCCGTGCTTGGCCGACTCGAGGACAACTACCTGCAGCACGATGGCCCGGAACATGTGCTGTGCTTCGCGCCAACCCGGTCCGGCAAGGGCGTCGGCTTGGTGGTGCCGACCCTGCTGACATGGCCGGGCAGTTGCATCGTGCACGACATCAAGGGTGAGAATTGGACTCTGACATCGGGCTTCCGCGCCAGACACGGTCGCGTGCTGCTGTTCGATCCGACCAACACGAAGTCGGCGGCGTACAATCCGTTGCTGGAAGTGCGACGCGGCGAATGGGAGGTGCGCGACGTCCAGAACGTCGCCGATGTCCTGGTGGACCCGGAAGGGTCGCTTGAACGGCGGAACCATTGGGAGAAAACCAGCCACGCGTTGCTGGTCGGTGCCATTCTCCACGTCCTCTATGCCGAGCCGGACAAGACGCTGGCGGGTGTTGCCGGCTTTCTCTCCGACCCGAAGCGGCCGATCGAGACCACACTTCGGGCCATGATGACGACGGCGCATCTTGGTGAAGCCGGACCGCATCCGGTTATCGCCTCCGCCGCACGGGAACTGCTCAACAAGAGCGAGAATGAGCGATCCGGGGTGCTTTCAACCGCCATGTCGTTCCTCGGGCTCTATCGCGACCCCGTCGTGGCGAAAGTGACCCGCCGCTGCGACTGGCGCATTCGCGATCTGGTCGAGGGCGATCGACCTGTGACCCTCTACCTGGTCGTGCCGCCATCCGACATCAGCCGGACTAAGCCACTCGTGCGTCTGATCCTCAATCAGATCGGTCGACGTCTGACGGAAGATCTGCACGCGAAGGGACGCCGCCATCGGTTGCTGCTGATGCTCGACGAGTTTCCGGCTCTCGGCCGGCTCGATTTCTTCGAGTCAGCGCTGGCGTTCATGGCCGGATATGGCCTCAAGAGCTTCCTGATCGCCCAGTCGCTCAACCAGATCGAAAAGGCCTACGGACCGAACAACGCCATTCTCGACAATTGCCACGTGCGTGTGTCCTTTGCGACCAATGACGAACGGACCGCGAAACGCGTCTCTGATGCCTTGGGAACTGCAACCGAGATGCGGGCGATGAAGAACTACGCCGGCCACAGACTCAGCCCTTGGCTCGGCCATTTGATGGTCTCACGACAGGAGACGGCGCGACCGCTGCTGACGCCCGGCGAGGTAATGCAGCTCCCACCCGACGATGAGCTGGTCTTGGTCTCAGGTGTGCCCCCGATCCGCGCCAAGAAGGCGCGCTATTTTGAGGACCCACGGTTGACCGAGCGCGTGCTGGCGCCCCCTGCTGCGATTGAGCGAGACGGTGCTCCCTCCGTCGATGATTGGAGCCTATTGCCGGTTCCCGCTTTCGGAGCAGACCGCGAAGTCAGGTCCTCGACCGAGACGCAAATCAATGATCCCGCAAACGGTGGCATCCGCCGGGAGCCGGAACTTCCCGAACACGAGGAGATCGTTCCCGAGCAGGCGAAGCCGGCGCCGGAATTCGTCTTCGGGGAAGACGAGCCCGATGATGATGCGGAGCGCGCTCGCGCGCTGCGCCAACAAGCCCGGGGGATCGCGCGACAGGCAGCGCTGGATCCTGGCGATGGCATGGAGCTCTGAGGCCAGCGATGCGAACCAAGCACACCTTTCGCCTCCCGCCCGATCTCGCCGGTCAACTCGCCGACTACGCCGATCGCAAGCGCGTGCCGCAGGCACTGGTGGTTGAAACTGCGCTCTCTTCGTATCTGTCACCAGACAATTCTGAGCGGATGGAGGCAGCGCTTGGCCGCCGGCTCGATCGTTTAACGCGACAAGTCGAGCGACTGGAACGGCACGTCACCATCTCGAACGAAGCATTGGCGCTGTTCGTTCGTTTCTGGCTCTCGGTCACGCCACCGCTGCCGGATACGGCCCAGCCGGCCGCCCAGGCCAAAGGCCGAGAGCGCTATGAGGGATTTGTCGAGGCGCTCGGACGCCGGCTGGCCAAGGGGCAAAGCCTGGCCCAGGAGTTATCTCAGGACGTGGGCGCCAAGGATGGTGCATCCGATCGAACAGATAGCTCCTCCTAGGCGATCCCGCCTTCGCTCGGCCTCTCTACATCAAGGCGCCACACCCGGATCGGCTCATGCTGTGCGTATCGCGTGCACGCGTGAGCGTTACGCTCGAACTTTAGAAGGCAAGTGCCGCTAGGTCTGGCGTGTACCATGTGCGCGCTGACTATCTGGCGATCGCCTCCTGATATTGGGTAATGGACGATCCCGCGGAACGGTGGTCGCTTGTGCTGCCACGGCTCCGCTGTTAGATCGGAGCACGGCTCCCGCATTGAAATCGTCGTGTTCGCAGGCCGAGCGCTTGATGCGAAGCGGGCGCGACATCAGATGCTCGTCGCGAATCTGTCTGCGCTCGGGGTGTGGGCATGCCGAATGCGAATCAATTTGCACTTCTGGCCAAGGCTCATCGGCATGTGAAATCCGCAATTTCGCTTTGCCGCCTCTTTGTCACTATCCAGTTTCCAACGCCCATTCATTCCAAAAACGCCTATTTGTAGTTTCCAAAAATTCACGGGCTCCGGCGTGCCGCGCTTGGCCAAATGAAAGCAATTCTTAAGTGCGACTTATGCAGATTGTGCGCCGGCATATCGCTGCCACGAAGCGTAATCTGAAAGTCCCGAGATGCGCGTTAGATCATTCTTCATCGGCTGCATGTCGATTGCGGCGGCTATTGCCCTGGTGGTTGCCGGCAAGCTCGTCTTCATGGACTGGAGCAGCTACACGGCGCAGACAGCCGCTGGAGAGGCGATCGCCAGTGCGGCCTCCCTGATGAAGATTCCCGAGCAGATGACCGTCGAGCGCGGCGCCTACCTGGTGGCGCTTGCCGCCGATCCGCCGGCTGATGTCGCGGTGCGCGATCAAATCGGTAAGATCCGCGCGGCGACCGACATTGCCATCGCCGCGGCCATCGAGACCGTCAAGATTGCGGGCTATGCCGGTGCCGACACGCAGGGCGGCAAGCTGACGGGCGTCGCCGCCGACATGAAGAGACTCCGCGACGCGATCGATCCTATGCTGGCAATGGCGAAGAAGGAACGCGACCCGTCCTTCATGACCTCCCTCGCCGACGAATTCCAGAAGATGTACGCGCAAGTCGATGCGATGGTCGATACCGTCGACGCCGCCGCCGCACGGGCCGATGGCGCACTCGCCGGCTATATCGGCGTTGCGCGCACCAGTTGGAGCATGCGCGACCGCGCCGGCCGCCGTGGTACTCTTTATCTCGCCTCGATCAGTTCAGGCGCGCCGATGGCGGCCGCGACCATCGAGCAGATCGCCGAAAACGCCGGCTACATCGACCAGAGCTGGGCGACGATTACCGCCGGTATTCAGCGCGCGAACAATCCGTCGGCGCTGATCAGGGCGGCCGAGACGGTGAGGGCAAGATATTTCATCGACAACGCCGCAGTCTATCAGAAGGTCATGGCGGCGGGGCGAGGCGACGGCAAATATCCCTATAGCATCGCCGACTATCGCCGGGCGCATGGCCCGGGCCTCGACAGTATCCTGCTTGTGCGCGACGGCGCGTTCGAGGCCGCCAAGACACTCATCGCCCGCCAGCGCGATGCCGCCCTGTTCGAACTGATGGTCGCGCTGGGAGCGCTTGCCCTGGTCGCCGTCGTGCTTGCCGGCGTCGTGATCGTCTTCACCCGTCGCGTTGTGACGCCACTGATCGAGCTCACTGGCGCGATCACCCGCATCGCCGACAACGATCTCGCAGTCGAGGTTCCGGCGCGCGGCCGCGGCGACGAGATCGGCGCGATGGCCGCGGCGCTCGAGACGCTGCGCCTCAATGCCGTCAAGGCGAGGGAACTCGCCGGCGAGAGCGCCGCCCAGCAGCGGACCAGGCAGGCGCGTGCCGAGCATATCGAGACCGTAACCGGCGGCTTCGACCGGGCGACGGCTGCGCTGATCGAGGACGTCCAGGCGGCGGCACACAGCATGAGTACGCAGGCCGACAACACCGCGCAGATTGCCCAGTCGGTTGAGAACCGCGCCGTCGCCGTCGCCGCCGCCGCCGAGGAGGCTTCCGTCAACGTCCAGACCGTCGCGGCTGCCACCGAGGAGCTGTCCGTCTCGACCCAGGAGATCGGCCGCCGCGTCGAACAATCAGCCGCCATCGCCGGCAAGGCCGAGACGATCGCGACGCAAGCCTCGCAGGAAATCGGCAGCCTCGCCGCCGCCTCCGAAAAGATTGGCGAGGTCGTCAAGCTGATCCAAGACATCGCCAGCCAGACCAACCTGCTCGCTCTCAACGCTACCATCGAGGCGGCGCGCGCCGGCGATGCCGGCAGGGGCTTCGCCGTGGTCGCCACCGAAGTCAAGGCGCTCGCCAGCGAGACCGCCAGGGCGACCGAGGAGATCGCCAGCCAGATCGGCAAGATTCAGAGCGAGACCACGATCGCCGTCGGTCGCGTCAAAAGCATCGTCGAGACGATCGGTGACATCAACCGGCTGAGCGGTGAGGTTCGCGCGGCGGTCGGTCAGCAGAGTACCGCAACCAGCGAGATCGCGCGCAACGTCCAGCAAGCCGCCGAAGGTACCCGTCTGGTGACATCGCAGATCGCCGATGTCAGTAACGAGATGAGCCAGTCGGGCGCTGCCGCCCGGACCATGCAAGACACGGTCGGCGCGCTCTCAGCCAAGGCCGAGACGTTGACCGGCCAGATCTCCGGCTTCCTCAAGGAGGTCCGAGCGGCCTAGATATGACTTTCAGCGTGCAGGCTTGGACCGTGAACGCGCTCTGCTCTCTCCCTTGTGCACGCGAGATGATCCGTGAGAGAAGACGGCCGACATTGCGTATTGAGCTACTTCGGTAACGCATTGCCGAAGACTAATCAGCATGGCACGTCTGTCGTCTTCACGGTGTACGAAGCAGAATGGCAGCGCTGGAAGCGGCGGATTGCTGCGAAATTCAACCAATTCGCCACGGTCGACCCAAGGGCGCATGAACGCTTGGGGGAGGAAGCTTAGGCCCACATTGGCCATCGTGAGACCGACGATCGCCATCAGACTGTTGCTGGCGACGATACGCTGCATGTGCAGCCCCTGTCCGGCCGCCCAGGTGTCGAAAGCTTGCGTCAAACCTGAGCCCTCGGTCATCGTGATGACCGGGTGGCGTGAAAGCTCCTTGGCGTTCATCACGGTTCCGGGCCGGATGCGCCCGGGTGCCGCCATCCATGCGATGCTTACCTGATCGATCGTGTGGGAGGCGATGTTGGACTTCTCCGCTGGTCCGGGCACAATTGCGCAGTCGAGCTCACCGCGCATGACTTGGCGCTCGAGTTGCCGTCCCAAATCGACATGGAGCTTCAAAACCAGATTTGGGTGATCCGTGTGCATGCGGGCCACGAATCGCGGCAGCCATGTGAGGGCGCCGAGTTCGCTCACGCCGAACCGGCAGGTCCCCGTGAGCGCGGGCGAGGTCTTCAGAACCGTGCGAACGCTCTGCTTTAAGCCCAGCATCTGTGAAGCAACAGGCAGGAGTCGCTGGCCGGCCTCGGTAAGCTGAGCCTTTCGTCCGGAGCGATCGAAGAGTTCAGCTCCCGCCCAGCTCTCGAGTTCTGCGATTCGCTTCGACAGAGACGACTGAGTGACGTGCGCTCGTTGCGCGGCTAGCGCGAAACTGCCGAGCGTGGCGGCGAGATGGAAGGCCTCGAGCTCTTTGAGGGTCATGGCTTGGCCTCTGCTGTGCGCCGGGTTGGGCCGAAAGCCTGTGGCTGAGTTCGCCTGGATCCGGACTGTGTCGATTTTTCGATGAATGGCAAGTCGAAAATGTCGCTTTCTTCATTTCCGGTTCGACGGCTAACGTCAATGTGAGAGTTGCTGTCGCTCTGGCGGTTGCGGACAAGTCGTCCCGGACGCCGGTGAGCTGGCAGACCCAATGAGGCGGGAGGCGTGCCGGGATGCCCTGGCAGGATCTCTCGTCCACGGACATGGGAGGAGAGTAGATGGCCAGCATCAAACGCAACGCGCTCGCTCCGTCCGTCGATGAGGCCGTGCTTGCCGCGTTCCGCAAGCTCGCAACGCCCGCGATCAGCGACAATCTCGATCGCATGCCGGGCATCGTTGGCCTGCGGCCCTTTCACCAGACCGGGAAGCTCGTCGGCACCGCGCTGACCGTGCAAGTGCGCGCCGGCGACAACCTTGCGATTCACCAGGCTCTCAACGAGGCGCGGCCCGGCGACGTCATTGTTGTTGACGGCGGCGGCGACGTCAGCCGTGCTCTCGTCGGCGACATCATGAAGGCGATCGCGGAGAGCAAGGGCGCAGCTGGATATGTGATCGATGGGGCGATCCGGGATGCCGTCGCGTTCATGACGTCGGATTTTCCTTGCTACGCCCGAGCGGTGACTCATCGCGGGCCATACAAAGTGGGGCCCGGCGTCATCAACGGACCCGTCTGCGTCGGAGGCTGGACGGTCAACCCGGGAGACGTGGTGGTTGGTGACGAGGATGGGGTGGTCACGTTCCCGCCGTCTATCGCCCCCTCCCTGATCGAGGCGGTTCGGGCGCAGGAGGCGCGCGAAACCGAGGTCCTCAAGATGATCCGTGAAGGACGTTACGACGGCCGCTACGGCAAGCCGCCGGCCTGACGACGCAACAGGTTCTGAACAGCAGCCGGCGAACGTCGCGAGAAGGTGGCCGGCGTCAAGACGGCGTGCGTCGCGCCGGAGGAGACGACCATCGTGAGCTCACAAGCAACAGTTGAAGCGCCAATCGATATCGCAATGCCTCGGCCCGCCAGGAGCGGCTTCCGTTGGGTTGTTCTGACTCTATGCTTCCTGATCTATCTCGTAGCCGGCGCTGACAGGGCCAATATCGGCGTCGTCATTCCGTATATGAAAAAGGATTTCGAACTTTCCAATACCGATATCGGCGCGATCGCGAGCCTGTTTTTCTTCGGATACGCGATCATCCAAGTGCCCTTCGGCTTGCTGTATCAACGCTACGGCGTGCGATGGATGTTCAGCCTTTCGTTGCTCGCGACGTCGGTCGCGACCCTGTTCATCGGCTACACCGGCAGCGCGTTCCAGCTGAAGGTCGGCCGCACGGCGCTGGGCTTCGCAGAAGGTCCCATCAACATCGGCATCCTGACGGTGATCAATCGCTGGTTTCCACCCCAGGAGAAGGGCACGGCAACGGGCGTGTTCATGGCCTCGATCAAGGCTGCTCCGGCCTTGGTGCCGCCGATCTGCGCCTTGATCATCTATTATTTCGGGTGGCGCGAGGTTTTCTACATCTTTGCGGCGCCGGGTGTCCTGCTTGCCGTGGCGTGGCTGGTGTTGGTCAACGATACGCCACGTGCGAGCCGTTTCTGCTCGGATGCGGAGATCGACCACATCGAATCGAAGCAGCTGGCAAGTTCGGTCGGAACCAGTGCTTCTGGCCGTACCAAACCGATGCCTCGCCTCGACCGGCTGATCCGCGCCCGCGTCTGCGAGCCGCTATCGACTACACGGGACGTACTCACCTCGTGGGACATATGGGCGTGCGCGGTTGGCTATTTCTTCATGGTCGGGATCGCCTACGCAATCATGACCTGGGTGCCGACCTATCTGGTGAACGTAAAGAAATATCCGCTCTTCGCGATGGGGTTCGTCGCTTCCACGCCGTGGATCGGCGCAGTTCTGGGCAACGTGATCGGCGGTGTTATCTCGGACCGGCTTCTTGGTGGCCGCCGCAAGCCGATGATGCTGCTTACGGCGGCCTCGACCATCGTCACGATGTACGGGCTGATCTATTCGCCGGCCGACCCCTGGCTGTTGGCGCTGCTGTTCACGGCTACCGGAATACTGCTCAATCTCGGCTACTCGACGTTCCTGGTCTACCCGATGGGGCTCACCACCCAGGAGAAGACTCCCCTTGCGGCGGCAATCGTCAACACGGGCGGGTCACTCGGCGGCGCGTTCGCGCCCTTCGTCGTCGGGGTCGTTCTCGACTGGGCGAGCTGGGATGCCGTGTTCCGCTTCCTGGCATCGACCTCGCTGCTGACGTTCATTGTCGTCCTAACCATGCGCGAGCCGCTGGCAGCACCCTCCGAGCAGGCGATCAAGGCCTGAGCACCCAGGCCGAACTAAATCTGCTCGCCGGTTCGGCGGGTGCCTGACCCTCGTTCAAGGAGAGAACATGTCTGAAGATAGCCATCCGGGTCTTTCACGCGGCCTGACAAATTATGGCGACAGCGATTTCGCGCGGTATCTGCGCCTCGCCAATGCCCGCTCGATGGGATACTCGACGTCGATGTTGCGCAAGCCGGTGGTGGGCATCGCGTCCACCTACAGCGAGTTCAACAACTGCCACCGCAGCGTGCCGGATCTCGTAAAAGCGGTGAAGCGTGGTGTCCTGGCAGCCGGCGGGCTGCCGCTCGAGTTTCCGACGATCTCGCTCGGTGAACCCTATCTGAACCCGACCGCGCTGTTCTTCCGAAACCTTATGGCGATGGACACGGAGGAGATGGTCCGCGGCCAGCCGATGGATGTGGTCGTGCTCATCGGCGGCTGCGACAAGACCGTACCGGCTCAGCTCATGGGCGCATTGTCGGCCGGCCTCCCGGCGATACAGTTGGTCACGGGCCCGCAATCCACCAACCGCTGGCGCGGCGAACGCCTCGGCGCGTGCACGGATTGCCGTCGCTTTTGGGGGCGATTCCGGGCGGGCGAATTAAATCAAGCTGGGATCGACGAGGTGGAGGGCCAACTCGTCGCGACCGCCGGCACTTGCGCGGTGATGGGAACGGCTTCCACGATGGCGTCGCTCTCGGAGGCACTCGGTATGATGCTGCCCGGGACTGCTACCATCCCGGCCGTCCATGCCGACCGCCTACGCGCCGCCGAGGCAACCGGCGCCGCGGCGATGAACCTGCTACGCGCCGGCATCCGCATTGGCGACGTCATTACCGAGAAATCCATCGAGAACGCAATACGCGTGCTGCTCGCCATTGGTGGTTCCACCAATGCCATCATCCACCTGACCGCCATCGCTGGACGCGCAGGAATCAAGGTCTCGCTCGATCGGATGAACGAGTTGTCCGACACGACGCCTGTGTTGGTGGATCTGAAGCCTACCGGGCCCTTCTACATGGAAGATCTCCACGAGGCGGGTGGAATCGGCGCAGTGCTGCGCGAGTTGAAGCCGCTTCTTCATCTCGACTGCATGACCGTAACAGGTGAAACGCTCGGGCAACGCCTCGCGGCGGAAGCTCAATATGTTGACCGCAACGTCGTCCGCGCCCTCGACGCACCGCTCCAACCCGTGGGCGGACTTGTGGCCCTGTTCGGCTCGTTGGCACCACGAGGAGCCATCTTAAAGCGGGCGGCGGCGGATCCGGCTCTGTTCGAGAAGGAGGCTCGCGCCATCGTGTTTACCTCTTTGGAGGACCTCGCGGCGCGGATAGACGATCCAGATCTCGATGTGGAGCCCGACGACTTTCTCGTCTTGCAGAATGCCGGGCCGCTCTCTCCCACCGCGATGCCGGAGGCAGGTTACCTGCCGATCCCGCAGAAACTGGCCCGCGCCGGCGTCAAGGATATGGTCCGCATTTCGGACGCGCGCATGTCGGGAACAGCGTACGGCACGATCGTGCTGCATGTGACACCGGATGCGGCCTCCGGAGGACCTCTCGCCTTCGTCAGGACCGGTGATCGTATTCGTATTTCAGTGGCGGACCGTCGGATCGATCTGTTGGTGGATGAAGCAGAGCTGGCGCAGCGACGGCAAACTACAAAGCTTGCGGCCTCTGTTCCATCGCGAGGCTATGCGCGTCTCTTCCATCGTGAAATTCTTCTGGCAGACGAAGGTTGCGACTTCCGCAGCCTGACGGCGCATCCCACGCGCGATTGACCGAATTACAGATCCCTCCGAGCGTCGTGAACAGCGCCGGCAGATTTGTCGATGTGCGGATTTGGAGTTGAACACGCAGGGATCTCCGAATGGCACGCCCCCATCGCATGGGCCTCGCCGTGGCGGCTGACTAAAGAAGCAGCCACGGCGCCCACAAAAAGAGCTATAGAGCTCTTGTGCAGTTGCTCCGTTTCATCCTAGGTTTTTCGGCACCGGCAATGATGCCGCGCTCCGGGGACGTCAGGATGATCCAGCTCTTCACGTGGCCGACACCAAATGGCCAGAAGGTGCAGATCATGCTCGAGGAGATCGGCGCGCCCTACGGCGTCACACCGATCAACATCCTGCGAGGCTCGCAGTTCGCGCCGGATTTCCTCGCGATCAGCCCAAACAACAAGATTCCCGCCATCACCGACGATGAGGTGCTGCGCGAAGGGATGCCGGTTTCGGTCTTCGAGACCGGCGCAATTCTGCTCTATCTCGCCGAAAAATACGGAAAATTTCTTCCCGACGATCACATCGGCCGCACCGAGACGCTGGAATGGCTGTTCTTCCAGTGCAGCAGTCTCGGGCCGATGCTGGGGCAGGCCACACATTTCCGGCGCTATGCCAAGGAGAGCGTCGCCTATGCGGTCGAGCGCTACACTACGGAGGCAACGCGTCTCTATGGTGTGCTGGAGCGGCGGCTTGCCGGGCGCGACTGGATCGCTGGTGGCGCCTACGGCATCGCCGACATGGCGACGTTTCCCTGGATCTGCCGGCATCGCCGTCAGGGGCAGACGCTGGATGATTTTCCCGCGGTCAAGGGCTGGCTCGCCAGAGTCTCCGAACGTCCCGCCGTCGGACGCGGCATGGATCTGCTGAAAGACGTCGCGATCGAAACACCGCTCGACGAGCAGGCCCACCGGCAGCTGTTTGGCGCAAGCAACGCCGCTGCATCCTCGCAAAGCTGAGGACGAACAATGGAAAGTCTGGCCTCGCAAACGACCCCGGAAACGATCGCGTCCGCGATCTTCTCGGCCAACAAGCTCGGTAGCGGTCTGATAGCGTTCGAAGCCGCTGATGGAACGATGGTCTCATATCAGGAGAGCCTGCTGGCCGTGGGCAAGTTGATCGTCTTGCTCCGGAAGCTTGGGCTGACGTCCGCGGACCGGGTCGCCTTCATGGCGCCGAGGGGCCCGCTTGGCGTCATCGGATTTCTCGCGATCTCCTCGGTGGCGATGTGCTGCCCGCTCAATCCTCGGCTCAAGGCTGACGAGCTCGAGGCCACCATCGAATCGATGCATGTCACGGCGCTGGTCGATGTCGGCGCGAATTCCGTGGCGCAGCAGGTGGCCGAAGGGCGCGGCCTGCCCACTCTCAATCTGGCGGCACAGACGCGCGGACTCGAGGTCGATGGTGCGTCGCTGCGGGCACGTCCGGTCCTGAGCTCCGATCTCGCTGATGTCCCCGACGTCGCGCTGATCATGCAGACCTCCGGCACGACGTCGAAGCCGAAACTGGTCGCGCTCACGCACAGGAATATCCTCTCCGCCGCCAGCGCGATCCGCGACGCATTCAGTCTGAATGAGGCGGACAGCTGCCTCAATCCTATGCCGCTGCATCACGTCCACGGCTTGATCAGCGCCAGCATATCTTCGCTTCTGTCGGGGTCGCGCGTGATCTGCACCGACAATTTCTCGACCGTCGAGTTTGAGCGGATCCTGCAGTCGCGCCGGCCGAGCTGGTTCACCGCATCGCCGGCGATGCACCTGGCGACGCTGGAGCATTACAAAAATACTGGCCGAGCGCCGCCGCGCGGATGCTTGCGTTTCTTCAGGTCGTCGTCGGCGCCACTGCCGGCATCCGCCATCGGCGAACTGGAGCGATTGTTCGACGCCCCGCTGGTCGAGACCTATGGGTTGACGGAAACGGCCTCGATGATCTGCTCCAATCCGTTGCCGCCGGGCATCCGCAAGCTCGGCTCGGTCGGAATCGCCTTCGGCGCGGACATTCGGATCGGGGACGAAAGTGGTGACACGCTGCCGGCCCTTGGGAACGGCGAGATCCTGGTGCGCGGCCCGAGCGTCATCACCCATTACGGCGTCAGCGATACGCCGGTGCCGAACACGTTCTTCAACGACTGGCTGCGCACGGGTGATGTCGGCTACATGGACGAGGACGGCTATCTCTTCATCGTCGGCCGCACCAAGGAACTAATCAAGCGTGGCGGGCTCTCGATCTATCCCGCGGAAGTCGACAATGCGCTGACGTCGCACCCCGGCGTGGCCGAAGCTGTCGCCTTCTCGATTCCGCATCCGACGCTGGGCGAAGAACTGGTCGCCGCCGTCGTCGCGCGGGCCGATGCGCGGCCGACCGACGCCGAGCTCCGCGCTCACATCGCCCGGCAGCTCAGCACCTACAAGGTGCCAGCACGCGTGCTGGTCATCACGGCGATCCCGAAGAACGAGACAGGCAAGATTCTGCGCAGAGAGATGGCGGCCAGTCTGGCGGAGCATTTCCGCCCGCAAAATGTCGCGCCGCGATCCGCCGTCGAAGCCACCTTGCTCGAGGTCTGGAATCGCGTGATTGATCGAGGCGATTTCGGCGTCACCGACAACGTCTTCCTGCTTGGCGCGGACCCGCTCAGGGCAGAGCGCTGCGCGGAGATTCTCAAGTCCGCCCATCACCTCGCGGTATCGACGCGCGAGATTATGGCCAACCCCACGATCGAGCAGCAGGCGGTGCTGCTGTCGTCGAGACTGGTGGCTTCGCTGTGACGATCACCGCCGCGAGCGCCACGACGACCCGCGAAGGTCCGGTCCTCATCGTCACCATCACGCGCGTGGAACGCGCCAATGCGCTGCACTCGGCGGCGCATTTCGAGCTGTCGCGGATCTTCGACGCATTCGAGGCGGACCCGACCTTGCTGGTGGCGATCATTACAGGCGCGGGTGAGACCTCCTTCAGCGCCGGCAACGATCTAAAAATGCAAGCCGAGGGTGGTCCCATGGAGCGGCCCCCGACCGGGTTCGCCGGCCTGACCAAGCGCAGCAATCGGACGAAGCCGGTGATTGCCGCGGTGAACGGCGTCGCGCTCGGCGGCGGCTTCGAAATCGTGCTGGCCTGCGATCTCGCCGTGGCCGCGCCGCATGCGCGCTTCGCGCTGCCCGAGGTGAGGCGAGGTCTGGTTCCTCTGGCCGGCATACATCTGCTGCCGCGCCAGGTCGGATCGAAAGCGGCCATGGCGATCCTGCTCGCGGGCAAGTGGCTGACGGCATCCGAAGCACTCGCGCTCGGGCTCATCAATGAAATCTCGGCGGAGAACGGCGCGCTGGATGCGGCGAAGAAGTGGGCCGGGCGCGTCCTGCGGGGATCACCGCAAGCGATCGCCACCTGCCTGGATATCGTCGAGCGCAGCCAGCGCACCCCGGATGTGCAGGACGCCTTGGACGGAGACTACGAAAGCCTGCGGAGGCTGAGAGCGAGCCCCGATTTTATCGAAGGGCCGAAGGCGTTTTCCGAGGGGCGGGATCCGGTCTGGTCGCGCGGAAAGGAAACGAACTGATGGCGCCGAGCAAAGCGAACGAACAGCCGGATGGGATCCTGCCCGATATCGTCGTAGCTTTCGACAGGGCGCAGCGAACCGGCCTGCCGAAGGTCGCGCAAATCTGCGATGCGATCTCGAACCTCATCGCATCGGGTAAGATCAAGGAAGGCGCCAAGCTTCCCGGCGAGCGCGAGCTTTCCGCGGCACTCAAGATCAGCCTCGGAACGGTGCAGAAGGCGCTCAATCTCCTGATGAACGACGGGGAGCTGGTCCGCGACCATGGCCGCGGAACGTTCGCGAAGGCCAACCGGCACGCCATGCGAGAGCTGTGGCACTATCGCTTTCGCGATACGGCAGGTGCCGGACTGCTGCCGGTCTATGCCAAGGTCGTGGAGCGCGTGCTTGTCAAGCCGGAGCCGATCCTGACGGCCTCACTGGGTGAGGACGAGCGCGGATATATCCGCATCAGTCGCGTTATCAACGTCGGCGATCGCTTCACATGCTGGAGCGAAATGTTTCTCTCTGCGACTCGGTTCGACCGGATTCTGACGCTGCCGATTTCTGATGTCGAAAGCGTCAACCTCAAGCAATTGCTCAACGAGGAATTTAACGTTCCGACCTTGGCTGTGCACCAGACTGCGACGATCCTGAATCCCGGCAAGACCATCTGCAGGCAGCTCGCAGTCGCCAAAGACTCGCTCTGCCTGCGGCTCCAGGTGATCGCGACGAGCCGCCGCCGCGAGCCGATCACGTTCCAGAAAATCTATGTCCCGCCGGTCGAATACGAAATGGAGCTGACGGAAGCTCCGTTCGAAACGGCCAAATCGCTAGCGGCATAACCGCCCGCCCCACCGAAACCCAAAAGAAGGACTGCCAGCATGGTTCGCTCAGGAGGAATGCCCGGCGATGTGTTGGGGCGCGCGATCAGGAGCTTGCGTTCTGTCGTCGGTGCGGCGACGGCGGTCACGCTCGTCCTGGCCGCGACCGGCGGAAGCGCCAGCGCCGAAACGGCCAAGGTCGTGCTGCAGTTCGGCATCTCCTATCTGCCGCTGTCGGTGATGCAGGCGGAAAATCTCTGGGAAAAGCGTGCCAAGGAGCTCGGCCTCGATCTCAAGGTGGAATGGCAGAATCTGGGAAATGGTGGCGCGTTGAACGATGCCATCCTGACGGGATCCGCCGATCTGGCGGCCGGCGGCCTGGCGCCGATGATGAAGCTCTGGGATCGCACGCGCGGCAACGTCAAGGTGCGCGGCATCGCCGCGTTGAATTCGTCGTCGTTGCTGCTCGTCACCAATCGCCCCGACATCAAGAGCCTGAAGGATTTCAAGCCAGACGATAAAATCGCGCTATCTGTTCCCAAGGTCTCATATCAGGCCGTGGTGCTGCAGATGGCAGCCGAAGAGCAGTTCGGTAAAGGTCAGTTCGAAAAGCTCGATGCGCAGACGGTGTCCATGAAGCATTCGGACGCCGTGGCAGCCTTGCTGTCGCCGCGCAGTTCGATCGCAGCCTATTTCGGCAGTTCACCTTACCAGGAAGCCGTGATGAAGCGGCCGGGAATCCAGAAGGTTCTCACCTCGTTCGATGTGCTGGGAGGCCCCACAACCTTCAGCGCCGTGTGGTCCGCGACCTCCTTCGTCGAGAAACGGCCGGTCGCCTACAAGGCGTTTCTTCTCGCGCTCGACGATGCGGTCAAACGCATCGCGAACGACAGGCCTGGCGTCGTCGACGACTACATCAAGGTCACGAACACCGAGGAGAGCGAGCGGGAATCCCTTCTCGCCATCGTCAATGATCCCCAGAATGTCTACACGCTGGTGCCGCAGAACACGGAGAAATTCTCGGAATTTCTAGCGCGGACAGGTTTCCTCGACAACAAACCAGTGTCCTGGAAGGATTATTTCTTCCCCGGCATCTATCCACTTGGGGGCAACTGATGTTGGTCCGCGACAACCAGATGCAGTTTCAACAAGAGTTTGCCGCAACGCAGAATTCCGTCCTGCTCGACGTCAAGGACGTCACGCTGCAATACGCTTCGCGGACTAGCCTCGTCACGGCGACCTGGCGCGTCAGCTTCAACGTTCAATATGGTGACCGCTTCATTCTGCTCGGCCCCTCAGGATGCGGAAAATCCTCGCTTCTGAAGGCGATTGGCGGGTTCATCCGGCCGGTGGAGGGCAGCATCACCCTGCAAGGGAAGCCGATCACCAAGCCCGGCCCCGACCGCATGATGGTGTTCCAGGAGTTCGATCAGCTGTTCCCCTGGCGTACGGTGATAGAGAACGTGATGTTCCCAATGACGGTGCGGCCGTGGTCGAGGCGTGATTGCCGGGAGCGGGCACGGGAGGCACTCGAGAAAGTGGGCCTGAGCAGCTTCGCCGACGCCTATCCTCACATGTTGTCGGGCGGCATGAAGCAGCGCACCGCCATTGCGCGCGCGATGGCGATGGAACCGGACGTGCTTCTGATGGATGAACCCTTCGCGGCGCTCGATGCTTTGACGCGCCGGCGGCTGCAGGATGAGTTGCTGCGGCTGTGGGACGATCTTCGCTTCACGATGCTGTTCGTGACGCATGGAATCGATGAGGCGACCCGGATCGGCTCGCGCATCCTTCTTCTGTCGCCGCATCCGGGCCAGGTGCGTGCCGAATTCAGCTGCCGGTCCGATTGGGACGCAACCCAGCGGCTCGGTTTGGAGCAGCGCATCACGACAATGCTGGTGGAAGGCACCGAAAAACCTCAGATAGGCGTGGCGTCATGAGCAGCACGTTTGAAAATGCGATTCGGCAGGATTTTGTCGTCGATGTCGTCGCCAAGCCAAACAAGGACTTCGTGGTCAAGCCGCTGGCGATCTGGGAAAGGGTGCTGGATTCCGATTGCTTCCGGCGCGCGATGATTCTGATCGTGCTTGCGGCTGTATGGCAGGCCTACGCGCTCTTTGCCGACAATAACCTTGTGTTCCCGAAGCTGACCGACGTGCTGGTCGCGCTGTGGCGCTCCACGCTTAGCGGCGTGCTGCCGGCGCGCACGTGGAATTCGCTGCAGACACTGCTGACGGGTTATGCGCTCGGCATCGGGCTCGGCGTGGTGATCACGACGGCGGCTATCACGACCCGTCTGGGGAGCGATCTTCTCGCCACGCTGACCGCGATGTTCAATCCGCTTCCCGCGATCGCGCTGCTGCCGCTCGCGCTCCTGTGGTTCGGTCTGGGGTCGGGCAGCGTCCTGTTCGTGCTTGCGCATTCGGTGCTGTGGCCGTTCGCGCTGAATACACACGCTGGCTACCAGGCGGTCAGCGAAACGCTCCGTCTCGCTGGTCGCAATTGCGGCCTACCGCCGCTACAATATGTCATCCGCGTGCTGATGCCGGCAGCGCTTCCGTCCATCATCGCCGGCCTGAAGATTTCATGGGCCTTCGGCTGGCGAACCCTGATCGCCGCGGAGCTGGTGTTCGGCGCGTCCTCGTCGGGTGGCGGCGTCGGCTGGTTCATTTTCGAGAAACGCAACGATCTCAAGATTCCGGACGTCTTCGCCGGCCTCCTCGTCATCGTCCTAATCGGTCTGTTCATGGAAGGCGTCTTTTTCCGCCTGCTGGAGCGGAACACCGTTCGCAAATGGGGAATGGTCCGCTCTGTCTGACGCGAAACCTCGCAGGCGACCCGGTCTGGATAGTAACACTCATGGACGTTCGTGAACGATGGATCACATATCGCGGAGCCGTCGATGCGTGGGAGTGCGACCAGATGCTGCATATGAATATCCAGCATTTTGCGCGGCGGATCGGCATGGCCGAGCGTTATCTTCTGGCGCAGTTCGGCCTGTCGAGCAGCGCGCTGCATGGGCGACAACTCCATTTGGTCGCAGCACGGGAGCATATCGCGTTTGCAAAGGAGCTTCGCGCGGGCTGCCCGATCGTCGGCCGCAGCGTGCCGGTCGCGATAGGCGGAAATCATCAATTGCGGCTGCAGCATGAGCTGATCAACGGCATCTCTGGCGACCCCTGCATGACCGCGTGCAGCGAATACGCGCTCGTTGACAGCGGTGGTGCGCACCATCCGTGGCCGGAGGCGCTGGTCCAGGCGATCGATGCCGCCGCCAGTCAAGCAGAGTCGCCGTTGCGACCGTCGGCCGGAGATGGAGGCAACGGCATCGAATGCGGACGCTGTATCGTTTCTGAGGACGACTGCCAGGCGGGCGATGTCACCCGCGAAGTCCTGGTCCGGCTCGCCAATCACGCGGGGAGCCATGTCGGCCTCGAAAAAGGCCGTCAGTGGGAGGACGGCCGGCTGACCGTCGGCTCCGCGACGCTGCATCTGACCATCGAGCGTCATGCGGCCATTTTGCCCGGAACGATGCTGCAGATCCGGAGCGCGCTTACACACAACTCCGGGAAGATCGTCCACATCGAACATCACCTTCTGGATGCTGTCACTGGGCGCGAGTTTGCGACGATGGCTACAGCACACGTCTTCTTCGACGTGGCGAGCCGCAAGGCCATCGCAGTCCCCGATGGTCTGACGAGACCTGTTTCGGAAGCCGCGGCTTCGCCGTCGACGCTCTCGTAGGCAATCCGCCAATCTCCCTTGATTTGGAAAGTCCTCGCAATGTCTTCAGAACAGTCGTTCACCAACTGGATGCCCGAAGTCGCGCCGGTCGATGCATCGGACGCCGGCACGGTCAGGATCGATAACTGTGGACCCTTCGTAGCGGGCAGTTATCAACGCTTCACTCTGACTTACACCGCGGGACGCTATGGCATCGACGATACCGGTTCATTGAAGATCTGCTATCGCTTCGCGTCCGACATGGGACGGCCGCAGTTTTCGGACCCGACGGCCGCAAATTGGGTCGGTGTCGTCGCCTCCAACGGCGCCGTTCTCGATTTTCGATTCGATCAGAAGCAAAACACTCGTCCGTGGGACCGGACGATCTACATCAAGGTGGTCGCCGGCTATATGCGGGAAGGCGATACGATTACGGTCAGCTTCGGCACCGATGAACGAGGCGCCGGAATGCGCATGCAAACGTTCGTCGACCCGGAATTCTGCTTCCGCGTTCTCGTCGATCCGATCGCTACCTACACTTACGTTGAAGTGCCCGGCGTTCCCCTGTTGCCGATCGTGCCAGGAGCCGCCCATAAATGGCACGCGGTCATTCCGACGTCCCGGGCGCGGGGTGACGTCTTTGCGTTGAATGTTCGCGTCGATGATATTTGGGGCAATCCCACCGCCGATTGTCCCGCGGGTCCGTTCCGCCTGAAAGGCAACGGTCCCATCGCTGCGCTGCCTGATGAGGTCCGTTTCCAGCCGGGCGCCAAGGCGCTGCGGATTGAGGGCTTGAAAGTCAATGCACCGGGCCTGATCGTCATTGATGTCCTCGATGCCGGCGGACAGAAGGTCGTCAGCTCGAACACGCTGGTGGCAAAGGACGAGCTTTCGCTACGGCCCTATTGGGGCGATCTGCACGCGCAAAGCGGTGAGACCATCGGCTCGGGTTCGGCACTGGATTATATTGTGTTCGGACGAGACTATGCCTTTCTCGATATGATTGGGCATCAGGGTAACGACTTCCAGATCACCCAGCGGTTCTGGTCCAAGCTTAACAGCCTGATGCGCGAATGGAACGCGCCCGGCCGGTTCGTCACGTTGCCGGGCTATGAATGGTCGGGCAATACGGCTCTGGGCGGCGACCGCAACGTCTTCTACAAGGACGAGAGCCTGCCGATCCGGCGCTCGTCGCACGCGCTTGTCGCGGATCGTTCGGACGTCGAGACGGATTGCTGGGATGCGCGCGCGTTGTTTTCCGCTCTCGGGCCCGACTTTTCGCAAACCGTCGTTTGGGCCCACTGCGGCGGGCGATATGCTGATATCGCCTACGCGCATGACCACGCCCTGGAGCGGTCGGTCGAAATACATTCGAGCTGGGGAACGTTCGAATGGCTCGCGGCCGACGCGTTTCAGCAGGGCTATCGCGTTGGTATCGTCGGCAACAGCGACGGTCACAAGGGGCGGCCGGGATCGGAGCCGCCGGGGGCTTCGCTGTTCGGCGCACTGGGTGGCCTGACCTGCTACTGGATGAAAGAGCTGACGCGCGACTGCCTGTTCGATGCCTTGCAGTCACGCCACCACTACGCCACGACCGGATCGCGCGTGCATCTGATGGTGGATGTTCAGCTAGCTGATTCCGGAACGGTGTGGACCGACGATCCACGCGTGCCCGGCGCGCGCTCACACACGTCAGATGTCGTCATGATGGGTGATATCGTCTCGTGTTCGGCGCGCTGCGTCGCGCTTCATGCGACGATCGTGGCGGATTCTGCCATCCTGTGCATTGAAGTGCGGCGTGGTTCAGAGATTCTGGAAACGATCCGCCCCAATGGCAAACTGCCGATGGGCCGCCGTTATCGCATCGAGTGGAGCGGGGCTGAATACCGAGGACGCGCACGGCAAACCGTGTGGGACGGCACGCTCAGGGTTGAAGGCGCGGAAATCGTCAGCGCGAACCCGATCAACTTCTTGAATCCGGACCGCCCGTTGAAGCAGGTGTCGAGGACCGAACTGTCGTGGTCGTCGATCACGACAGGCAATTACGCCGGAATAGACCTGGTCCTGAGCGGTGACGATGCCGCGATCAAGATCGAAACTGCGGTGGGAGAGCTGGCAGTCAGTCTTGCGGACGTCGGTCACGCGCCGACAATCCGCAAGTTCGGAAAACTCGCCCGCGAGCTTCGCATTTCGCGACAGCCGGACGAATATGCGGTGACGGCCAGCGAATTGAGGCGCGACATCGATCTTGTCCCCGGCGACAACCCTCTATGGATTTGCGCCAGTTTTGCGGACGGACACCAGGCCTGGTCCAGCCCGATCTATTTTATTGGACAGCAATGATGTTCCGCGCAGAACCCGCGGGGAGTTTGTGAAAATGCGCGTACTAACCTCGGCTGGGGACATCCTCCCCAGGACACTCGACTTCGAGGGCCTCGGTTATTGCGCATCGTTCGACCCCGCCGCTATTTTTCCGCGCAACAGCACAGAGCGGATCAATCTGATGATCCACTTTCATCGCGCGGAAATCGCGCGCAGAGCCGATTGACATCTAGTCGTGAAACCTCGCGAATTCCTGCTGGATTCCGGTGACGAAGTCCTGGGCTGGACTAGGTGGTTGCTTGTTCAGCGGTACGACCAGGCTGAAGCGTACCTCGATGCGCGGCTCAAGCCGCTTGAAGCAGATGTCTGGCTCGACGGCTGCCTCTGCGCTGAACGGGTCGACGATGGCGAGCCCACCGCCGGCGGCGACCAGCGAGCAGGCGATCAGCGACGAGGGGGTTTCCGGGCCGAGCTGGCGACGGATTCCCTGGGAGAGAAAGAAGGAATCGATTCTCGTCCGCAGTAATGTTGCTCGGGCGATTGAAATGAACGGCTCGGAGCTGAAGTCGGCGGGGACCAGCACCGGCTTTGCGGCCAACATGTGTGATGCTGGTATCGCGGCGACCGCTGCAACACCAGCCAGTTCCTCCCGACGTATGCGGGGATGGTCGAACGGAGAGTCGACGAAACCGATGTCGCAGCGGCCACTTGATATCAATTCGATGATGGCTTCTGACGAATTTCCGATCAGCTCGATATTCAGATCGGGTCGCTGAGCCAGGAAGCGGCCAATGAAGCGCGGCAGCCAACCCACGTAGAGCGCGGGAAGGGAAGCGACCCGAAGGCTTCCGCGGCTGTGACGTCTGAGGCCGGCCGCAGATTGATCAATCTGCTCGAGGCCGACGAAATAGCGCTCGACGTCCAGAAACAGGGCGGCCGCCTCGGCGGTCGGACGCAGACGTCCTCCGGTGCGTCGTTCGAATAGCGTCAGGCCGATGCGCGCTTCGAGGTCCCGGATGAGCCGGCTGACCGCTGGCTGCGATATCCGCATGGCGGCGGCCGCTGTGGTGATGCCGCCGGCGACCATCACAGCTCGGAAGGCCTCGATCTGCCTCTGATTGATCATCAACGACCCATAACATTAGATTCTAGGCCAAAGCCTGAATTGTATTTGACCAGCTATGGGCTGGCTGCGACCATCATAAAAATTATTCGAAAATTCAACAAAGTGGGGATAAATTCATGCTGAGAAGGTTGCTTCTCGCGGCTATTGCCGTGTGCGTTACCCATGCCATTCCTGCATCGGCTCAGGACGCGACACTTTATGTCGCGGGTTCCGGCGGGACGATGGAGAAGGCGATCCGCAGCGAGGTTTTTCCGTCCTTCGCAAGCAAACACAACGTCAAGCTCGAATACATCGCCGGCAACTCCACCGACGTGCTGGCCAAGCTCCAGGCGCAGAAAGGAAGCCAGCAGATCGACGTCGCCATCATCGACGACGGCCCGATGGCGCAAGCGGTGGCGCTGGGCTTTTGCCGACCGCTCGATGTGGGCCCGGTGGTCGACGACCTCTACGGCATCGCTCGCTTTCCAGACGGCAAGTCGCTGGCCTTCGCTCTGCTCGGCGCCGGCTTCGTCTACAGCAAGGAGACCTTTGCCAAGAATAACTGGCCGGTGCCGACCTCTTGGAACGACCTCGCCGATCCGAAGTTCAAGGGCAAGATCGTGATCCCGCCGCTGAACAATACATACGGGGTGATCTCGCTCGTGCAGGTCGCCAAAGTGAATGGCGGCAGCGAGAAGAACATCGAGCCGGGCTTTATCGCCTTCAAGGACAAGATCGGCGCGAACGTGCTGGCCTACGAGCCGTCGCCCGGCAAGATGACGGAGTTGTTGCAGAGCGGACAGGCGGCGCTCGCGGTCTGGGGATCGAGCCGTGCCAAGGCTCTTGCGGACAGCGGATTTGCCTCAGACTTCGTCTACCCGAAGGAAGGTGGCGTCGTCATCGGTGTCGGCATTTGCCCGGTCGCCGGCGGGAAGGAGAGCCCGCTCGCGCAGCAGTTCATTGCCCATCTGCTCTCGCCCGACATGCAGGTCGCCATGTCGAAGACGTCTGGTCTTGCGCCCGCAAACAAGAAGGCCGAGCTGCCGCCAGAGAGCCGCGCAGGAATGCCTTACGGTCCCGAGCAGGTCGCACAGCTCAAGACGATCGACTGGGTCGAGATCAACCGCCAGCGCGACGACTGGAACAAGCGCTGGGTCCGCGAGATCGAACGCTAGCATCGCACACCGTTTGGCGCCGGTTCTTGAACGAGCCGGCGCCGTTCATTGCTATGAATCGTGCCGAGCGGGCGCGCCGGGAGCTGTTTTCGTGACGCACGACTATGATATTGCAGTGATCGGTGGTGGCCTCGTCGGCACCGCCATCGCCTATGGCCTGGCGAAGACCGGCCAGCGTGTCGCACTGCTGGATGAGGACGACCGCGCCAGGCGCGCCTCGGTCGCGAATTTCTCGCTCATCTGGGTGCAGACCAAGGGCCTCGGCATGCCGGAGTATTCGGACTGGTCCCGTGGCGCCGCCGATCTCTGGCCGGACTTCCGAAACGAGATCGCCGCACTGACCGGCATCGACCTTGCCTTCTCGCAGCCGGGTGGTTTTCATCTTTGCCTGTCGGAGGCCGAGGTCGACGCACGTGCCTCGCAACTCGCCCGCATCAACGTGCAGGCCGGCATGTCGCCACTGCCCTACGAGATCCTGGGTCACAACGCCGTGCGGGAGATGTTGCCGGACATCGGCCCCGAAGTTGTCGGGGCCAGCTATTGCCCGCTCGATGGCCAGTGCAATTCGATGCGCCTGTTCTGGGGATTGCACACGGCCTTTGCGCGGTTGGGCGGACATTATCGGAGCGACCATCGCGTCGAGAGCCTCACCGCCAGCGAAGGAGGTTTCGTCGCTTCGACGGCTGTCGGCTCGGTGGCCGCGGGCAAGGTGGTGATCGCCGCCGGCAATGACAGCCGCAGGCTGGGTGCCATGGTTGGCATCGACGCCCAGGTCAGACCCCAGCGCGGGCAGGTGCTTGTGACCGAGCGCATGAAGCCCTTCCTCCATTATCCGACCATCACGGTGCGGCAGGCCGATGAAGGCTCGGTGATGCTTGGCGATGCCATCGAAGAGGAGAATCCGAGTCTTGTGGTCGGCACCGACGTGCTCGCCAAGATGGCGGATCGCGCAAGGCGCATGTTCCCCGGCCTCTCGAAGGTCAACATCGTGCGGACATGGGCCGCCCAGCGGGTCATGACGAAGGATGGTTGCCCCATCTACGACGAGTCGCGGGAGCATCCCGGCGCTTTCGTCGCCAATTGCCACAGCGGCGTCACCCTGGCGCCGCGCCATGCGCAGACGCTGGCGCCCTTGATCGCGTCCTCGCGCGTGAAGGCGGAACTGCCAGCCTTCGGCACCGGGAGGTTCGATGTTTCGACGGTTCACTAATCGCCCCGAGCAGGGCGTGACCATTACGGTCGACGGGCGCGAGATCTCGGCCAAAGCAACGGATTCGGTTGCTGCCGCGATGTTCGCGGCCGGAATTACGACATGCCGGACCACTGTCGTCGACGCCCGGGCGCGCGGTCCGTACTGCATGATGGGCGTCTGCTTCGACTGCCTCGTCATTGTCGACGGCATCGGGAGCCGACAGGGCTGCATGACGCGCGTGCGCGATGGCATGGTCGTCGAATCCCAGAAGGGCAGGCGGGAGATCGGGCGATGACGGAGCCGTACCTGCCCGAGATCTGCGATTTCGCCGTGATCGGTGCCGGCCCGGCCGGCATGGCTGCGGCCGCGACCGCGGCGAGCCTCGGCTTGTCCACGGTCGTGCTCGACGAGCAGCCGGCGCCGGGCGGTCAGATCTATCGCGGTATCACAGAAGCAGCCGCAGCCACACGCACCGTGCTCGGTGCCGATTACGAGCGAGGCCGCGAATTGGTCGATGCACTGGCGGCGAGTGGCGCAACCTACTGCCCTGGCAGCACGGTCTTTGACGTCTCGCCCGCGGGAGAGATCGCCTTTCTCCTGGACGGCCAGCCGCGCCTGCTGCCGGCGCGCCGCATCCTCGCGGCGACGGGTGGGCAGGAGCGCCCCTTTCCGATTGAAGGCTGGACGCTGCCAGGTGTGATGACTGCCGGTGCAGCGCAAATCCTGCTGAAGCAGGCCGATCTCGTGCCCTCCGGCAAGATCGTGCTGGCGGGCACGGGGCCGCTGCTCTGGCTGCTCGCGGCACAGATCCTTGGAGCGGGAGGAACGATCGCGCTCATCCTGGACACAACGCCCAAGCGCAATTGGCTCGCCGCGCTGCGCCATCTGCCGCGCTTCCTCGCTTCGCCCTATGCCGTGAAGGGGCTGTCGCTGCTTGCGCGCGTGCGCCGCTCGGTGAAGGTGATTTTCGGTGTCTCGCATCTGCGGGCCGTGGGCGAGGAGCAGCTGCGGGCCGTCGCATACCGGACCTCCGGCGGGGAGACCACGATCCAGGCAGACACCCTGTTGCTGCATCAGGGTGTCGTGCCGAGCCTGCATCTACCCGATACGCTGGGGTGCAGGATTGTCTGGAACGAGGAGCAGCGCGCCTTCCAGCCCGAAGCCGATTGCTGGGGCGCGACCTGCGTCGATCATGTCGCCGTGGCAGGAGACGGCGCGGGCATCGGGGGAGCTCAGGCGGCGGCCCTGCGTGGTCGCCTTGCGGCATGGGACGCCGCTCACCGCCTCGGGCGGATCAACCGGCCGCAGCGAGACCGGTTGGCCGCGCGCGATCTCGCAGCGCTGGAGCGAGATCTCGCTGCGCGACGCTTCCTCGATGTGCTCTACGAGCCGCTATCGCGGTTTCGAGTGCCGACCGGCGACACCATCGTGTGCCGCTGCGAGGAGGTCCCGGCCGATCGGATCGAAGCATTGATTGCGCAGGGCGTGCTCGGGCCGAACCAGCTCAAGTTCTTCGTGCGCTGTGGCATGGGCCCCTGTCAGGGCCGCCTGTGCGGATTGACCGTGACCGAGATGTTCGCGGCTGCGCGCGGGATCTCGCCTGCCGAGATCGGTTATTACCGCCTCAGGACGCCGATCAAGCCCGTTACAGTCGCGGAAATGGCGTCGCTGCCCTTCGGCGAGCAGGCCGACAAGGCCGTGGTGAGGTTGTGATGGTCGATTTTGCTTCCACTCCCTCTGATGCTGCCGCGAAAACTGCCGACGAAGCCGGCGTCGCGTGGCTTCACACGGGCTATTTCACGACCGGCCCTGAACAGGTCGACCCGGATGTCGCCGGCCTGATCGCGCTGGAGCAGAAGCGCCAGCGCGAAGCAGTCGAACTGGTGGCTTCGGAGAATTTCGTCAGCCGTGCGGTCCTCGCCGCGCAGGGCTCGGTCTTCACGAACAAGACGGTTGTCGGCTATCCCGGCCGCCGGTTCCATGCCGGCGCGGAATGCGCCGACGCGCTGGAGCGTCTCGCCATCGAGCGCGCCTGCGCCGCTTTCGGCTGCGGCTTCGCCAATGTGCAGCCGCACTCCGGCATCCAGGCCAACCTTGCGGTGCTCCGCGCACTGCTTTCCTCGGAAGACGTGGTGCTGTCGATGTCCGGCCAGGCCGGTGGTCATTTCAGTCATGGCGGCGCATCCAACCTCAGCGGGTCCATGGTGCGGCCCGTCTTCTACGGCGTCGCGCGCGCCGGCAACCTGATCGACTACGACGAGCTTCGCAGGCTCGCCGAGATGCACCGCCCGAAGCTCATCGTCGCGGGAGGTGCCGCCTATCCACGCGCCATCGACTTCGCGGCACTGCGTGCGATCGCGGACGGCGTGGGGGCAAGGCTGCTGGTCGATATCGCGCATTTCGCCGGGCTCGTCGTTGCGGGCGCGCATCCCCATCCTTTTCCCTTTGCAGACATCGTTACCACGACCACCTACAAGTCGTTGCGTGGCGCGCGGGGCGGCCTGATCTTGACCAACGATGGCTCTCTCGCGGAGCGGCTCGAGAAAGCTACGTCGCCCGGCGTGCAGGGCAGCCCGTTGCTGCATGCAGTCGCCGCAAAGGCGGTTTGTCTCGGCGAGGCCCTGCGGCCAGAATTCACGGCCTATAGCCACGCGGTGCTCGCCAACGCCCGCGCCTTTGCTGCGGAGCTGATGGCGCGGGGGATCCCGGTGCTCACCTCCGGCACGGACACGCCACTGGTGGTGGCCGACCTGAAGCCACTCGGGCTTCACGGACAGCCGATGGTCGAGAGCCTCGATCGCGCCGGTATCACCTGCAACCGCTGCGAGATCCCGTTCGACGACACCGACCCCGCACTGACGTCGGGTCTTCGCTTCGGATTGTCAGCCTGCACGACGCGAGGCCTCAAGGCCGACGATGCACGCGAGGTGGCGGGATGGATCGCCGACCTCCTCGCCAGGCATGCAACCCGATCACCGGAAGTCGCCGAACGCGAAGCCGACATCAAAGCG
Organism: Bradyrhizobium sp. LTSP849; assembly: GCF_000938255.1. GTDB lineage: Bacteria > Pseudomonadota > Alphaproteobacteria > Rhizobiales > Xanthobacteraceae > Bradyrhizobium. The sequence continues at coordinate 414,664 of NZ_JYMR01000056.1, forward strand.
CGAGCCGCCAAGCTGATGGCGCCGCTGCCACTCTATGCCATGACCAGTGCTCTTTGAAACCTTAGGTCAAAATGTTGATAAGCCAGCAGCGATGAAAGGGCATCGGTGCGCTACTTGCTCGCCGGAATCCCCCTGGCCGCGCGCAATCCGCCTGGAGACGTTGTCGCCGCTGATGCGCGACCTCAAGGTCAAGGTCGAACGTATGCGTGAGCTCGCTGGCGCCAACTGGGCCCAGGTCACCGATCTTGCCGCGGCACTCATTCGCGAGCAGGGGATCGACTGGCGCAATTCCCACCAGATCGTCAGCGTGTTCGTGCGCCGCAACATCGCCGCCGGTATCCGGCCGGACAAGGCGACATCAGCCTCGCTGGACGAGGCGGCCGCCGAACTTGGCATCGCTGCGCCGGGTCTTCCGTCCGACGTCTTTTCCGATGCCATGGATCCGGCAGCATTCGTCCGCCGCCGCAAACTCCTGGGCGGGCCGGCTCCCGAAGCGATCAGTCGTGAAGTCGAGACGGCGCGGGGTAAACTCGTCATCGATGCCAGACTGCTGGACGGGTTCGAAAAACAGGCCGAACGGGCGCATGAGGCGCTGGAGACGGCAATTTCTGCCTTCGTCGCCGATTGACATGTCAGCCCGGGTTCGCGCGCTAATATGTTAGGCAGACGCTCAGTTTAGGCGGAAGATCGGAGGAAATAGCGCAGATTTGTGTCGTATGGAGAAAGGCGGTAGCGGTCTGGGGACTCGAACCCCCGATAGATCAGCGCTAGTGGCGCACAGCCCAATACACTGCCCTCGCAGGCGTCGGCTGCTCCGCCGCAGTCCAAGATCTCAGTACCGCGCCGAGCGCCGTTCGTCCTCGGTGCCGCCGCAACGAAATCGCAACGAATTGGGTGAAACGACCGTGAACAAAACGGGACGTGATCAGTTGCTACGGCAAGAAAAATCAATAACTTAAAAGATGTTCACTGCGTTCGGGACGCAGTGGGCGCCTCGATCAGATCGCAGCTTGGATCAGGCTGCTTGCCAAATTCTTTCGTTCTCCTCGCTGAGGGGCGCTGGCTTCAATTGGAAAAGGCTGACGACTCGTCGGCTTGCCGCGTGACCGAGCCAATCTGACAACGGCCCTTGTCCTACGTGCGACTTACCGAGACCGGAAAACGCAACCGTACTTATAGCTTGCTGCTGGCTGCGCAGGTGGTCTTCAACCAACTTGTGTCGAGTGACATAGCCTGCATTCACACCAGGGATTGAATGGTTCATGAGGAGCTTGGCGTCGAATTCGGAAACGCCAGCAGCGGCGGCACTAGTCCGAAATGTCTGACGGAGGTCATTGCCCCATTTCGACAAGATATCTCGGTCTTCCTTTGTTTCCGCCAAGTGTCCCGAGGCGCTCTCGGCTGGAAACAACCATTCTTGCGCCTGAGACGAATGCATTTGCCTGCCGAAGCGAAGCACTCGAATGAGGCTCAGGATCAAGGCTCTTTCGTATCTTCAAACTACGAGGCGCCCAAGACCACGTTCTGTGCGATCCGAGCGATAGCTCTGCAGCTGCAAAGACATTGAAAATGGCCTCCGCTCGATGTCGCGAGGGTGCTAGCGCCCATACGGACGTTAGCCCGCGTTTGCCTTAACTCCTGCGGCTTCGATGCCGGCGACCGCGCAGGCTTCATCATTGTCCGAGGTGTCGCCGGACACGCCGACGGCGCCGAGCAACGTCGCGCCGTCCATGATCAGCACGCCGCCGGGGACCGGCACCAAGGCGCCCTTGGCGATCGTGTTCACGGCGTCGATGAAATAGGCCTGCTCCTGGGCGCGCTGGTACAGCGCGCGCGAGCCCATGCCCATGGCGAGCGCACCATAGGCCTTGCCGTGGGCGATCTCGGCTCGCATCAGGCTGGTGCCGTCCTGGGCGGCGGCGAGCTTGAGCACGCCGCGCGCGTCCAGGATGGTGACGACGAGGGGCTTCAGCTTCAGTTCGGTGGCCTTTGCGAAAGCGGCGTCGAGGATCTTGCGGGAGGTGTCGAGGGTCAGTTCAACCATGGCTGGGCTCCTTTGCAACGGGTGAGGTCGTGGATTGAGTTTTCGCGCGATCAAGGCTCATCGCCAGCACGCGCGCAACGTGAAGCGCCTCGCGCTGCGCGCCGTCGTGGATCTGGTGCCGGCAGGAGGTGCCGTCGGCAACGATCAGCGTCGTTGGGTCTGCGCGCCGCACGGCGGGCAGGAGAGACAGCTCGGCCATCTCGATCGATGCGTCGTAGGTGTCAGTGCCATAGCCGAAGGCGCCGGCCATGCCGCAGCAGCTCGACTCGATGGTCTCGACCTCAAGGCCGGGGACGAGCCGCAGCACCTGCTCGACCGGCTTGAAGGCGCCGAAGGATTTTTGATGGCAATGGCCGTGGACGACGGCCTTGTCGGCGACGGCGCCGAGCGGCAGTTGCAGACGGCCGGCCTCGGCCTCGCGCACCAGAAATTCCTCGAAGGTCAGCGCGTGGGCGCCGACGGCCTTGGCGTCATTGTCCTTGCGCAGCGAGGCGAGCTCGTCGCGCAGCGTCAACAGACAGCTCGGCTCGAGGCCGACGATCGGCACGCCGCGCGCGGCGAAGGGCGCGAAAGCTGAGACCAGTCGATCAAGCTCAGTCTTGGCTTCGTCAACGAGGCCGGCGGACAGGAACGTGCGGCCGCAGCAGAGCGGCCGGCTGCCGCTCGCCGGCTTCGGCAGATGGACGCGATAGCCGCCGGCCGCGAGCACGCGCAACGCGGCGTCGAGGTTCTCGCGTTCATAGATGCGGTTGAAAGTGTCGGCGAACAGTACGACCTCGCGGCCGGTCTCCGGCCCGACCGCTTCCGCCGGCGGCACGAACACGTCGCTGCGGAAAGCGGGCAGGGCGCGGCGCGCGCTGATGCCGGCAAAACGCTCGAACAGCTTTCGCAGCAGCGGGCTGCGGTTGCGCAAATTGGCGAGCGGCGCGAAGCGCGCGGCGAGGCCGGCATAGCGCGGGAGGTAGCCGACCAAGCGATCACGTAGTGTTAGCCCGTGGGAGGCGGCGCGCGCGGCCAGCACCTCGATCTTCATCTTGGCCATGTCGACGCCGGTCGGGCATTCATGGCGGCAGGCCTTGCAGGAGACGCAGAGCTTGAGCGTCTCCATCATCTCGTCGGAGGAGAGTGCACCCGCCCCGAGCTGGCCGGAGATCGCGAGCCGCAGCGTATTGGCGCGGCCTCGGGTGACGTCCTTCTCGTTGCGCCTCGCGCGGTAGGACGGGCACATCACGCCGCCCTCGAGCTTGCGGCAGGCGCCATTGTTGTTGCACATCTCGACCGCGCCCTGGAAACCACCGCCGGCGCCGGGATAAGCCGACCAGTCGAGTTTTGTCTTGAGGTCAGCGACGCGATAGTCCGGTTTGAAGCGGAACAGCGAGCGGTCGTCCATCTTCGGGGCATCGACGATCTTGCCGGGATTGAGGACGCCATCGGGGTCGAAGCGGGTCTTCACCTCCTTGAAGTCGGCGACGAGGCGTTCGCCGAACATCGTGGCGTGGAATTCCGACCGCACCAGGCCGTCGCCATGCTCGCCGGAATGCGAGCCCTTGTATTCGCGCACCATCGCGAAGGCTTCCTCCGCAATGGCGCGCATCGCCTTGACGTCTTTCTCCAGCTTCAGGTTCAGCACCGGTCGTACATGCAGGCAGCCTTCGGAGGCATGCGCATACATCGTGCCGCTGGTGCCGTGTTTGGCAAACACCTCGCTCAGCCGCGCGGTGTAGTCGGCCAGATGCGGTAGCGGCACGGCGCAGTCTTCGACGAAGGAGACCGGCTTGCCCTCCTGCTTCATCGACATCATGACATTGAGGCCGGCGGCGCGGAAATCGGCGATGCCGCCCTGAAGCGCCGGCTCGGTGATCTCCACCACGCCGCCCCATTTGCGCTTGTCGTTATTCCAGCCGAAGCCGAGATCGCCCATCAGCTCGCCGAGTTGCTTGAGACGCAGAAGATTGTCGGCCTGGTCTTCTTCGGCGAACTCGACCACCAGTACGGCATCCGGATCGCCCTTGATCGCGGCAGAGATAATGGGGCGGAACATCGCGATGTCGCGGCCGAGCGCGAGCATGGTGCGGTCGACCAGCTCGACCGCGATCGGCTTCAGCTTGACCAGATGCTGGGCCGCATCCATCGCCTCGTAGAAACTGCCGAAATGGCAGACGCCCAGCGCCTTGTTGCGGATCACCGGCCACAGCTTCAGCTCGACCTTGGTGGTGAAGGCCAGCGTCCCTTCCGAGCCGACCAGCAGGTGCGCCATGTTGTTGCGCGCATTGCGCGGCATGAGCGCATCGAGATTGTAGCCGCCGACGCGGCGCTGCACTTGTGGAAAGCGCGCTGCGATCTCGTCGGCCTCGCGCGCGCCGAGATCGAGCATGTCACGGAACAGGCCGCGCGCGTTGTCGCTCGCTCCGACATCGGAGAGATCGCGCGACACCTCACCAAAACGGCTCAGTGTGCCGTCGGCCAGCGCTGCCTCCATCGACAGCGTGTTGTCGCGCATGGTGCCATAGCGCAGCGAGCGGCCGCCGCAGGAATTGTTGCCGGCCATGCCGCCGATGGTGGCGCGCGAGGCCGTGGAGACGTCGACCGGAAACCACAGGCCGTGCTTTTTGAGCTGGCGGTTGAGGTCGTCGAGCACAATGCCGGGCTCGACCACGCAAGTGCGGTTCGCGACGTCGAGCGACAGGATGCGGCTCAGGTGTTTTGAGAGATCGACGACGAGACCGTCATTGACGGTCTGGCCGCATTGCGACGTGCCGCCGCCGCGCGGCGTGACCTTGCGTCCCTCGTCGCGGGCGATCGCCAGCGCCCGCAGCGCCTCGTCCATGGTCCTGGGCACCACCACGCCGGCCGGCATGATCTGGTAGAACGAGGCGTCGGTGGCGTAGCGGCCGCGGCTAAAACCGTCGAACAGGACGTCGCCAGTCATTTCCGCGCGCAGGCGCCGTTCGAGCGAGGAGGCGTTTGTCATCCCTGGTCCTGGAGTGATCCAGCGAGGCCATCTGCGCTCTCTGGATTATTCATTCTTGTTTCTGACCGATTATATTATGAATTCAAAATGAGCTAGCCGGCCACCTCAGGGTGACGCTGGCGCGTCCTCTTGGGGCTCGGTCAGGTGCTCGATCGCGGCCGTCCGCTTGTTGCGCAGATGCTGGAACAGGATGTCGCTCAGTTCGCTGCCGGCGCGGCGGCGCAGCGCATCAAGGATGGCTTCGTGCTCGCGCATCGCTTCCGCCCAGCGCTGCCGCTTGCGGGCGAAATTGGCGGAGTAGCGGACACGGCGGATCCGGCCGGCAAAGTTGGCGTAGGCCGTCTTCAGCGTTTCGTTGCGTGCGGCCGTGACGATGCTCTCGTGGATGCGCTGGTTAGTCTGGAAATAGCCGTGCATGTCGCGATGCAGATAGTGGCCGTACATCTCGTAATGCAGCTGCTCGATCGCCGCGATTTCGTCGTCGGTAATGGCTTCGCAGGCCAGTCGACCGGCCAGGCTTTCCAGTCCGGCCATTACGTCGAACAGCTCTTCGAGGTCGCGCTGGCTGAGCTGGCGTACCCGCGCGCCGCGGTTGGGCAGGAGCTCGATCAGCCCCTCGGCGGCGAGCACTTTCAGGGCTTCGCGCAGCGGTGTGCGGGAAATGCCGAGCATCTCGCAGAGCTGGCGTTCGGGAACGCGCGCGCCGTCGGGAATGTTGCCTTCCACGACATAGTCGCGCAGCCGCAGCAGAATCTCGCCATGAAGCGAGGCTGCCTCGCGGTCGCCACCATTGCTGGCCGGCGGGGCGATCGGAACCCCGGTGTCGGGAATCGTGGATTTCATTTGCAGCACAGTAGTTTGCTCGGTTGGTCGCGTCGACGTCCACAATCGAATACCAAATTTCGATTGAAATGACAAAAAATGAATGCAAAATAGCCAAATGAGCCGGCCAGAATCCGCCGCCAGGGAGGTTTTCATGCATCAGGGACGCCATTTCCTTCAGATTCCGGGCCCGAGCCCGGTCCCCGAGCGCGTGTTGCGCGCCATGGACATGCCGGTGATCGACCACCGGAGCGCCGAATTCGGCGAACTCGGCCGGACCGTGCTCGAAGGCAGTCAGACAATTTTCCAGACCAAGGGTCCGGTCATCATCTTCCCCTCGTCGGGGACGGGCGCCTGGGAGGCCGCCATCGTCAACACGCTGTCGCCGGGCGATAAGGTGCTGATGGTCGAGACCGGCCATTTCGCCACCCTGTGGCGCCAGATGGCCGGCCGCTTCGGCATCGAAGTCGACTTCGTGCCCGGCGACTGGCGCCGTGGTGCCGATCCCGCATTGATCGAGGCGAGGCTCACCGAGGACAAGGCTCATACGATCAAGGCCGTCATGGTCGTGCACAACGAGACCTCGACAGGTGCAACCAGCCGTATCGCGGAGATCCGCGCTGCGATCGACCGCACGGGTCATCCGGCGCTGTTGATGGTCGACACCATCTCCTCGCTCGGCTCGGTCGACTACCGCCACGACGAGTGGAAGGTCGATGTCAGCGTCAGCTGCTCGCAAAAGGGTTTCATGCTGCCGCCCGGTCTCGGCTTCAACGCGATCTCGGAGAAGGCGCGCGCCGCGTCCAAGTCCAACAAGATGCCGCGCTCCTATTTCGACTGGGAGGAGATGCTCAAGCCCAACACCAAGGGCTTCTTCCCCTACACGCCGGCGACCAATTTGCTCTACGGCCTGCGCGAGGCGATCGCGATGCTGCTCGAAGAGGGCCTCGACAACGTGTTCGCGCGCCATCAGCGGTTAGCTGCCGCAACGCGCGCCGCCGTCAACCATTGGGGCCTCGAGGTACTCTGCCAGGAGCCGGCCGAATTCTCACCGGTGCTTACCGCGGTGCTGATGCCGCCGGGACATGATGCCGATCAGTTCCGGCAGATTGTGCTCGAGAATTACAACATGTCGCTCGGCTCGGGCCTGTCGAAAGTCGCCGGAAAAGTCTTCCGCATCGGCCATCTCGGTGAATGCAATGCGCTGACGCTGCTTGGCGCACTCACCGGCGTGGAGATGGGTCTGTCGGTTGCCGGCGTGCCGCACCGCTCCGGCGGCGTAGCCGTCGCGATGAAGCTTTTGGAGCAGCGGCCGCAGGGCAATGCGTCGCCGCATCTGAAAGTGGTCGGCACTTAAATCGCGCAGGGCACACGCGAGCGGCAATCATAACAACAGCAATTCGGGAGGGGTGGAGATGGGAGTTCGGTTCAAGGCCACGCATGTCGTGCTGGCGATGCTCTGCGCGATGTACTTCATCACCTATGTCGATCGGGTGAACATCGGCACCGCCGCGAGCGAGATCCAGAAAGAGCTCGGTCTCTCGAACACCCAGCTTGGTCTGGTCTTCTCCGCCTTCGCCTATCCGTATCTGCTGTTCCAGGTGATCGGCGGCTGGGTCGGCGATCATTTCGGGCCGCGCAAGACGTTGTTTTGGTGCGGCATGATCTGGGCGGCTGCTACCATTATGACCGGCTTCGTGCACGGTTTGACCGCGCTGTTCGTCGCGCGCTTCGCGCTCGGCTTCGGCGAGGGCGCGACGTTTCCGACCGCAACGCGCGCGATGCAATACTGGACCCCGGCGAACCGCCGCGGCTTTGCGCAAGGGCTGACCCATTCCTTCGCGCGGCTAGGCAATGCGATAACGCCGCCGGTGGTCGCGCTCCTGATCGTCTGGCTGACCTGGCGCGGGTCGTTCGTCGTGCTCGGCTTCGTCAGCCTGATCTGGGGCGTGATCTGGGTCTGGTATTTCCGCAACGAGCCGAAGGAGCATGCTTCCATCACCGAAGCCGAGCTTGCGACGCTGCCGCCGCGCCCGACCGGCGAGCGGCCGCGCGTGCCATGGGGTCCGCTGTTCGGCCGGATGTGGCCGGTGACGCTGACCTATTTCTGCTACGGCTGGAGCCTGTGGCTGTACCTCAACTGGCTGCCGCTGTTCTTCAAGAACAACTACAATCTCGACATCAAGAACTCGGCGCTGTTCGCCTCGGGCGTGTTCTTCGCCGGCGTGGTCGGCGACAGCGTCGGCGGCGTGCTGTCGGACAAGATCCTCGACCGCACCGGCAATGTCCGTCTGGCGCGGCTCAGCGTCACCGTTGCGGGATTTGCGGGCGCGCTGCTCTCGCTGCTGCCGATCCTGTTCGTGCACGACATCACCGTGGTGGCCTTGTGTCTGTCGGCGGGCTTTTTCTGTGCCGAATTGGTGATCGGCCCGATGTGGTCGATCCCGATGGACATTGCCCCGAAACATTCCGGCACCGCGTCCGGACTCATGAACACGGGGTCGGCCTTCGCCGCGATCGTGTCCCCGCTCGTTGCGGGCTTCGTGATCGACGCGACCGGCAATTGGTACCTGCCGTTCCTGATGTCGATGGGGCTGCTGCTGCTCGGCGGCTTCTCCGCCTTCCTGATGCACCCGGAACGTCCGTTTGAGGAGGTCGAGGGGCAGGTGCCGTCCGGACGGGTGGTGGCCGCGGAGTAGGGGGCGGCGGAGGTCCGTCGGTTATGCATGGGAGGCGCCCTAAGGAGAGGGGACAAGCCGGTCAAATGGTGCTATTCGGCGGCCATCAAAATCAAGGCAAGACCGGGAAGGACGCCGATGACCGTGCATACTGGAAGGCATTTCCTACAGATTCCAGGACCGACCAACGTGCCCGACCGGGTGCTGCGGGCGATGGACATGCCGACGCTGGACCATCGCGGTGCGGAGTTCGCCGAGCTCGGCTTTGCCGTCCTGGCCTCGATGCAGCGCGTGTTCCGCACCAAGCAGCCCGTGATCATCTTCCCGTCGTCCGGCACCGGCGCCTGGGAAGCGGCGATGGTCAACGTGCTCGCGCCCGGCGACAAGGTTTTGATGTGCGAGACCGGCCAGTTCGCCGTGCTGTGGCGCGGCATTGCCGACAAGTTCAAGCTCGACGTCGACTTCATCCCGAGCGACTGGCGCCATGGCGCCGACCTCGCCGAGATCGAGAAGCGCTTGGCCTCCGACAAGCAGCACAAGATCAAGGCGGTCTGCGTCGTGCACAACGAGACTTCGACCGGCTGCGTGACGCCGCCGCTCGAGGTGCGCAAGCTGCTCGACCGCGTCAAGCATCCGGCGCTGTTGATGGTCGACACCATCTCAGGCCTCGGCTCGATGGAATATGAGCACGATGCCTGGGGCATCGACGTCTCGGTCGCTGGCTCGCAGAAGGGCCTGATGCTGCCGCCGGGCCTCGGCTTCAATGCCGTCTCGGAGAAGGCGCTCGCGGTGGCCAAGGCCAATCCGGGCATGCGCTCCTATTGGGACTGGCAGGAGGTCATCAGCTTCAACAAGCTCGGCACCTTCCCCTATACGCCTGCCACCAATCTGCTGATGGGCCTGCGCGAGGCGGTCAAGATGCTGGAGGAGGAAGGTCTCGACAACGTGTGGACCCGCCACAAGCGTCACAGCGCCGCGACTCGCGCCGCGGTCAAGGTCTGGGGCCTGGAGACGCAGTGCGCCGATCCTGCTGCGCATTCGCCGGCGCTGACCGGCGTGCGCGTGCCCGAGGGCCACGACGCCGATGCCTTCCGCAAGGTGGTGCTGGACAACTTCGACATGTCGCTCGGCACTGGCCTGAACAAGGTCAAGGGCAAGGTGTTCCGTATCGGCCATATCGGGCATTTCAACGATCTGATGCTGATGGGCACGCTCGCCGGCGTCGAGATGGGCCTGGATCTTGCAAAGATTCCGCACAGGAGCGGCGGTGTGTTGGCGGCCATGGACGTCCTGAAGGGACGCGACGTGGTGCCGATGGCCAAGGCACAAGTGGCTTGAAGTAACTTGGAAAGTGAGCGCGCGATGAATGCACCGACGACGACCAACGAAGACCTGCTCTACTCCGTCACGGACGGCATCGCGCGGATCACCTTCAACCGCCCCCAGGCGCGCAACGCCATGACCTTCGCCATGTATGATCGCATGGCGGAGATCTGCACCGAGATCAACGGCGACCGCTCGATCAAGGCGCTGATCCTGACCGGCGCCGGCGACAAGGCGTTTGCGTCGGGCACCGACATTTCCCAGTTCCGCGCCTTCAAGACCGCGCAGGATGCGCTCGACTACGAGGCACGGATCGACCGCGTGCTCGGCACGCTCGAGCAGTGCCGCGTGCCCGTGATCGCGGCAATCGCGGGGGCCTGCACCGGCGGCGGCGCCGGCATCGCCGCATGTTGCGACATCCGCATCGGTACCGAGACGACGCGGATGGGTTTCCCGATCGCGCGCACGCTTGGCAATTGCCTGTCGATGTCGAATATCAGCCGCATCGTCTCGCTGGTCGGACCGGCCCGCACCAAGGACATGATCTTCAAGGCGCGGTTGGTCGAGGCCCCGGAAGCCCTGGCCCTCGGGCTGCTCAGCGAGATCGTGCCGGACGTCGAGACACTTCAACGCCGCGCCGAGGAGACTGCAAAGCTCGTCGCGAGCCATGCTCCGCTGACGCTCGAAACGACGAAGGAAGCGGTGCGCCGCATCCGCCCCACGCTATCCCGCGAACAGGGCGAGGACCTGATCCTCAAGGCCTATATGAGCGAAGATTTTCGCGAGGGCATGGACGCCTTCCTCAACAAGCGCACGCCGAATTGGAAGGGCAAGTAGCGCCCGCGCCTCGCGCGCCGTTCGCATCGTCTCGATGCGACAGCGAGGCCCCAGACGATGGTTGAGATCAATCGTCAGCCGCTCATCTCGCGCCGGGTTGTCGTAAATCTTTCAATTGGTTCCACGTGAATGGAACCGCGGCGATGAGCGCGCCTTTGCGTCCACATTGACGCCGTGACAACCTCGGGAATAAGATCGCCGAGGTTGCACGCTATCGCTCGCGTTTTCAGAGCCGATAGGTCAGCCATTTTTTGAGCTGTTTTTGGCTGATCACACTGCAACCAGAAGTCATTGTACTGAAAAAGTAGCGAAGTACGTTCGACGACGCGAGACGCGCCAGAATTTCATTGCCGCTGACCATCCCGACGCCAGGCACGACCTCGCGAACAAGCCAAGACTCCTAGCAAGCTTCTTAAGCCAAGACCGTTGAGTCACGTCTGGGTTCTCAGACCGATTAGTCGCGTCGCCGCGTCCTCATGTGGCGGCGTCTCCATGGCAAACGCAGGCAGGAATTTTTCCATGACCAATCATACGCCGGCTTTCACTTCCTCATCCGCGACGGGCAGCTTCACCGAACTCGCCAACGCCACCGATTCGACGACGTTGCACACGTTGTCCGGGACGATGACCTTTACCGACAGCGACCACAGCGACACGCATACGACTGCGGCGACATTGCACTCCGCCGTGCTCTCCAGCGGAACGATCATCCCGGCGTTCTCGCTTGCGCATTTCCAGACTGCGATGCAGTCGCAGATCCTCAGTGATCACAACGGCTCGGGTCAGCTCAAATGGAATTTTAGCGACGCGGACGACGATTTCGATTTCCTCGCCAAGAACCAGACGCTGGTTCTGACCTACGACATCAAGGTCTCCGACAATCACGGCGGCACCGCGATCCAGACCGTCAAGGTCACCATCACCGGCACCGACGACAAGCCGGTGATCAACATGGCGACGACGGCGACCGTCACCGAGCAGGCGAACCAGACGCTGTCGCTGTCGCCTGACACGGTTCACGTCGCGCTCAACTTCACCGACGACGATCTCACCAATACCGGCCATACCGCGACCGTGATCGGCGTATCCGCCTCCGGTGCCATCGCAGGCCTGCTGCCGGGGTCGCTCGGCAACGCCGAGCTGATGGCGTTCTATCATGTCAACAACGTCGTCAAGACTTCCGGCTCCAGCACCGGCACCATCAACACCACCTTCTCCGCGCCCGATCTCGCCTTCGATTACCTCGCGGCGGGCCAGCATCTCGACATCACCTACACTGTCCAGCTCGACGATCATGCCGGCGGCGTCTCTACGCAAACAGTCATGGTCACTGTGGTCGGCACCAACGACAAGCCTGTGTTCCTGTCATGCCCGGAATCGGCGGCTCTTGCTGAGGATCAGAATGTCAGTCCGACCGGTAATCTGACCGCGCATGACAGCCTGTTGTTCTCGGATATTGATCTGGCGGATGTGCATAGTGTTTCGACCACGGTCACGGCGACCCGCTCGGGCGGCGGTTCGATACCCCTGACGAATGCGCAACTGCTGGCGGCGTTCGGAACCTCACTCCATGACTCGACCGGGCATGTCATCGGCGATATCGACTGGAATTTCGCGTTTCCCAACTCCTCGGCCAATTTCCTCAACGGCGGCGAGACGCTCAAGCTCGTCTACCACGTTGCGGTCGACGATGGTCACGGCGGTTCCACCACCCAGGACGTCACCATCACGATCCTCGGCGTCAACCACCCCGTCGTGATCACGAGCGGCGCGGAATCCTCGACTGTGACCGAGCAGGATGTCGTCACGGGTTCACCGACACCCGACACGACGCCGACAATCCCGGCGGGCACGCTCGCCTTCACCGATCAGGACACCAACGATACGCATACGGTGACGACGACGCTTGACTCGACCTCGGGGCCGACGCCGCCGGCGGCGACGCAGGCCGATCTCGCCACAGCGGTGACAACAGTGCTGCACGATTCCACGGGCACCGGTACCGGGAGCATCGACTGGAATTTTGCGATTCCCGACAAGGACCTCGACTATCTCGCGGCCAACGAGACGCTGACGGTGAACTACGACATCAAGGTGGCCGACGGTTCGACCAGCTCGACGCAGACCGTCTCCGTCGTCATCACCGGCGCCAATGATGCGGTTGCGATCACCAGCGGGCCGGAATCCGCTTCGGTCGCCGAGCAGCCCGGCCAGGCCAACTCGTCGGCGCCCGACACGACGGCGGTGCAGACGCTGAATTTCACCGACGTCGATCTGTCCGATGTCCACTCGGTCGGTGTGACACTCACCTCTGCGGTGTGGTCGGCCGATCCGTCTTTCGTTCCAGGTGACACGCTGAACGATCTGCAGGCCGCACTCGTGACGGCGCTGCACGATTCCACTGGCTCCGGCACGGGCGGGATCGACTGGAGTTTCAATCTGCCCGACCGGGATTTGGACTTCCTGGGCGCCGGCGAGACGCTGACGGCTACCTACGTCGTCACGGTGAGCGACGGTTCGACGAGCTCGACCCAGCAGGTCACGATCACCGCGACCGGTGCGGCCGACGCCATGACCGTCAATCCGGTCACCGCGACGATCAACGACACATCGTCCATCGACGCCGGAAGCATCGTTGCCCAGGGCGATGCCATCCACGACGTGTCCGACAGCCCGGGCGACGGCAGCGTGTCGCTCAGCATCACCGCTGTGAACGGACAAGCGGCCAATGTCGGCACGTCGATCGCCGCTGCGCATGGTACGCTGTTGGTCGAGTCCGACGGCTCCTATCGCTACACCGCCTCGTCGGCGCTCGATCAGCTTCAGAACGAGGACAATTCGACCGAACAGTTCACGATCACGGTCACCAACGGCCTCGGAGAGAGCCACGACACCACGCTGACCTTCAACGTGTTCGGCGCCAACGACGCGCCGGTAATCACCGCGGCCAATTCGGTCGGGACGCTGACCGAGGACGCGGGCACTGCGGTCATCGTCAACGGCGGCTTTGAGGCCGGCAATCTGAGTGGCTGGACGGCGGTGGGCGCCATCCCCGACCAGTTGGTGCTAGGCGGCCAGTATGGCGACTACTCCGCGCTGCTCAGCAACGGCTTCCTGGAGCAGAACATCGCCACCGTCGCCGGCCAGCACTATACGCTGAGCTTTGAGGTTGCCGGCGATCCTGACGCGTCATCCTCCTCGTTTTCGGTTTTCTGGGACGGCGCGCAGATTCTCGCTTCGACCCACGTGGAGTTTGGGTTCACCAAATTCACGTTCGACGTCGTTGGCGATGGAGGAGGCGGCTCGACACCCCTGGAGTTCGACTTCGCCACCGACGGCGCCGGCCTGTTGCTCGATGCCGTCTTGGTTTCGCCGACGCCTGGACCTGCGGTGGAGACCACTGACGGATCAATCTCGTTGTCCGACGCCGAGGCCGCGGATACGCATACGGCAAGTATCACACCCCTGGGCAGCGGCTATGTCGGCACGTTCTCGCTCGATCCGGTATCGGAGGTACCGGGGAGCGGATCAGTCGCCTGGCACTACTCGGTCAACAACGCCGACATCCAGTTCCTGGCGCAGGGGCAGACGCTGGTGCAGACCTATGCCGTTACGGTCCTCGACAGCCACGGCGCCTCCACCGTGCAGGACGTCTCGGTTGCCATCAACGGTGTCAATGATGCCCCCACGGCTGTGGGCGAGACCGTGGTCACGGATGCTGGCGCCAACGGCTCGGTCGCGATTCCAGGCTGGGCGCTGGCGCTGAACGACACCGATCCCGACGCGACGGACCAGGTCTCGCTCGGCGCGGTCACGGGAAGCTCCGGAGGTACCGCCAGCTTGGCCTCCGGCTACGCCCTCTTCACGGATGACGCTACGATCGGCGGTTCGTTCAACTACACCGCATCTGATGGGATGACGACATCAGGCAATACCGCGACTGACACCGTGGTGAACAACGCGGCGTCCGCGAGCACGCTGACAGCGGGAAGCGGCGACAGCGTTCTGGTCGCCACCCAAGGCACCGAGCAACTCGTCGGCGGCGCGGGCAACGACGTTCTGATCGGCACCGCCAGCGGCAACGTCATGTCCGGCGGTGGAGGCAACGACACCTTCGCGTTCCTACAGATACCGACGGCTATCAGCCAGATTACCGACTTCAACAACACGAGCCAGCACGATCGCATTGCCATCTCCGCGAACAGCTTCGGCGGCGGCTTGACGCCCGGTATGGATGTGACGCCCACCTTCGAGACTTCGGCCGACAATACGTTCTCTGGCGCGGCCGAATTCCACTTCGACACGGGCAACCAGACGCTCTATTTCAGCGCGGACGGCACCCAGGCATCGGCGCATGCGATCGTGGCGGTCCAGGCCGGCGTGGTGATCAACCCGCACGACATCCTGCTGGTGTAGCCGATCGGCGCACTGGCTTTGCGAGCTGGGCGCGGGCTCCGCAAGGGGCCCGCGCTTTTTTGCGGGCCGGCCGCGCTTGCAATCAATCTCATTCCAAAGTCATAAGCGGTGCGACGTTGGGCAGCTTGAACTGGCCGGCGTTCGACCGCACAATGCAATCCGCCTTTGGTTTTCGCGAATTGCCAATCCGAACAAGAACATAGGCAAGAATTGGGGACGATGCGCGTGGGACATGGAATGAATGCCGCGATGGCGCTGACGGCCGCGCTTTGGGCTGCACCGGCGGTCGCCGGCTGGGAACCGACCAAACCCGTCGAGATCGTGGTCGCGGCCGGCGCGGGCGGTGCCTCCGACCAGATGGCGCGGATGATGCAGGCCGCGATCCAGAAGAACGATCTGATGAAGCAGCCGATCGTGGTCTCGCTCAAGGGCGGCGCTTCGGGCGCGGAAGCGCTGATGTACATGAAGTCCAACGAGGGCGATCCGAACAAGGTGCTGATCGCCTATTCGCTGATCTACATGCTGCCGCTGTCGGCCAAGATTCCGTTCAACTGGCGCGAGCTGACGCCGGTCTCGGTGATCGCTCTCGACCAGTTCGTGCTGTGGGACAACAGCGCCGGCCCCAAGACGGTGAAGGAATTCGTCGAGGCCGCGAAGGCGGCAGCCGCTCCGTTCAAGATGGGCGGCACCGGCTCCAAGCGCGAGGATCACGTGCTGACCGTCTTCCTCGAGCAGAAGACCGGCGCGAAATTCTCGTATCTTCCCTACAAGTCCGGCGGCGAGGCCGCGACCCAGCTCGTCGGCAACCACACCGAATCCAACGTCAACAATCCGAGCGAAAATCTCGAAGTCTGGCGTGCCGGCCAGGTGCGTCCGCTCTGCGTGTTCGACAAGGAACGCATCTCCTACACCGGCAAGGTGACGGATACGCAGTCCTGGGCCGACATCCCGACCTGCAAGGAAGAGGGCGTCGACGTGCAGTATCTGATGCTGCGTGCGATGTTCCTGCCCGGCAAGGTCACGCCGGAACAGCAGGCGTTCTATGTCGAGCTGTTCCATAAGGTGACGCAGACCACGGAGTACAGGGACTATATGGAAAAGCAGGCGTTGAAGCCGATCTTCCTCACCGGCAAGGACATGGTGCAATTCCTCGAGGAGGACGATGCGCAGAACAAGTCGCTGATGACCGAAGCCGGATTCGTCGCGAAGTAGCCGTCTTCACCTCGCCCTGCTTGCGGGGAGAGGTCGCATTGCATCGTAGATGCGATGCGGGTGAGGGGGACTCTCCACGAGTCCAGCTTTCACCGTCCTCGTGGAGACTCCCCCTCACCCTAACCCTCTCCCCGCAAGCGGGACGAGGGGATTGGCCAGAGCCTTGTTGTTCACCCATGTCCCAAACCGATTCTGAAATCGTTGTCGACGATCCGACCGCGCCTGAAGAGGACTCGCCCTCTGTGGCGAACTCCAGCACGGTCGAAATCATCGTCTGCCTCCTGCTGCTCGCGCTGGCCGCAATCCTCGGCTACGACAATTGGCGCGCCGGCGCCTCCTGGGATTCGACCGGGCCCGAGCCCGGTTATTTCCCGTTCTATCTCTCCATCATCCTCGGCGCCGCGAGCCTCTATGGCCTGATCGCAGTGCTGCTGGCGCGCCGCGCCACATCCGAGACCTTCGTCACGCGCGCGCAGGCGCGCCGCGTGATGGCGGTGTTCGTGCCGACGCTGCTGTTCTGCCTGGTGACGCAGTTCCTCGGCCTGTATGTCGCGAGCTTTTTCCTGATCGCGGGCTTCATGCGGGCGATCGGCAAGATCGCGCTGTGGAAGTCGCTGCTCACCGCTTTCCTGTTCACGGCGATCATGTTCGTCACTTTCGACATCGCCTTCGACGTCATCATGCCGAAAGGGCCGCTTGAAGCGGCCTTCGGCTACTAGGGCTGATTGCGATGGAAGCGTTTGGTCTATTGCTTCACGGCTTCGCCGTCCTGCTCACGTGGAAGACGCTCGCGTTGATGATGGTCGGGCTGGTGCTCGGCATCTTCGTCGGCGTGCTGCCGGGGCTGGGCGGTCCCAATGGCGTGGCGATCCTGCTGCCGCTGACCTTCACGATGGATCCGACCTCGGCGATCGTGATGCTGTCCTGCATCTATTGGGGCGCGCTGTTCGGCGGCGCCATCACCTCGATCCTGTTCAACATTCCCGGCGAGGCCTGGTCGGTCGCGACCACCTTCGACGGCTATCCGATGGCGCAGCAGGGCAGGGCGGCGGAAGCGCTGACCGCGGCGTTCACGTCCTCCTTCATCGGCTCGCTGGTCGCGGTGCTCCTGATCACCTTCCTCGCCCCGATGATCTCGTCCTTTGCGCTGAAGTTCGGCCCGCCCGAGTTCTTCGCAGTGTATCTGTTGACCTTCTGCTCCTTCGTCGGTCTCGGGCGCGAGGCCAAGCACAAGACGGTCATCTCGATGTCGCTGGGGCTTCTGCTCGCCGGCGTCGGCATGGACACGGTGTCGGGCCAGTTGCGCATGACCTTCGGCTCGTCCGAGCTACTGCGCGGCATCAACTTCCTGGTCGCCGTCATCGGCCTGTTCGGCATCAGCGAGATCCTGCTGACGATGGAGGAGCGCTTAGCGCTGCGCGGCCACGCCGCGAGCATCTCGCTCCGCGTGGTGTTGAGCGTGTGGAAGGACCTGCCGAAATACTGGGTGACGCTGCTGCGCTCCTCCTTCATCGGCTGCTGGCTCGGCATCACCCCGGGCGGCGCGATCGCGGCGTCCTTCATGGGCTACAATCTCGCCAAGCGCTTCTCCAAGGATCCGGAGAGCTTTGGCAAGGGCCGCATCGAAGGCGTGTTCGCGCCGGAGACCGCCGCGCACGCCTCCGGCACCGCGGCGTTGCTGCCGATGCTGGCGCTCGGCATTCCCGGCTCCGGCACCGCCGCGATCCTGCTCGGCGGCTTGATGGTGTGGGGGCTCAATCCGGGCCCGCTGCTGTTCGTCGAGCACAAGGATTTCGTCTGGGGCCTGATCGCCTCGATGTATCTCGGCAACGTCGTCGGCCTCGTGCTGGTGCTGACGACGGTGCCGATCTTCGCCTCGATCCTGCGGGTGCCATTCGCCGCTGTGGCGCCGATGATCGTGGTGTCCTGCGCGATCGGCGCCTATGCGATCCAGAACGCGATGTTCGACATCTGGCTGATGCTGGGCTTTGGCGTCGTCGGCTATGTCTTCAAGAAGATCGGCATTCCGCTTGCGCCGTTCACGCTGGCGCTCGTGCTTGGCAACCGCGCCGAGGATGCCTTCCGGCTGTCGATGATCGGCTCCGGTGGTGACCTCAAGGTGTTCTGGTCAAACGGTCTGGTCGGCTCGATCACGACGCTGGCGATCCTGCTGCTTTTCTGGCCGGTGATCGATGGCCTGCTCGGCCGCGTCGGATGGACGCAGCGGACGACGCCTGCGTCGCGCTAGGGTTGTTAGGTTGTCATATTGAAATCAAATGAGTAATCTTCCGGCGGTGCCCCGATCCTGAAGCTGCTGACGGCGGTATTGTTTCTGAATGTTGCTGTTGCGGCACAGCCGTTGGGCAAGCAGCAGCGTATATTTTGATCACAAAATTGTGCGGAGGGGATTCCATGAAGCGGATCGTGATCGGAATGGCCGCGGCGATGTCGCTGTTCGCAACGGGCGCACTGGCTGCCGACCTGGCGGCGAGACCCTACGTCAAGGCACCGGTCATGGTCGATCCGGTCTGGAGCTGGACGGGTTTCTACGTTGGCGCCAATGGCGGCTACAGCTGGGGCCGTTCGCGCACAGACGTCTCCTACACCAACACGGCAACCGGCGCTGTGATTGCGCCGCCTGCCGGCTCCATCACCAATGCCTCGTTCGACATGAATGGCGGCGTCGCCGGCGGCCAGGCCGGCTACAACTGGCAGAGTGCCAACTGGGTGTACGGCATCGAGGGCGACCTGCAATGGTCGGGCGAGAAGGCAGTGCCATCTTCAACTGCGCTGGCGTTGCGCCGGCCGGTGGCACCTGTCTTCCCGGTCTGACATTCCTTCCGGCTGGTGGCCTCGCTGGCACGACCCTGACGATCGATCAGAAGCTCCAGTGGTTCGGCACCGTCCGTGGCCGCGTCGGCATCCTGGCGACCCCGAAGGTGCTGTTCTACGGCACTGGCGGTCTGGCCTTCGGCGAGATCAAGACCACGGGCACCATGACCGGCTTCACGCCCGCCGGTCTCGCGGCCGCCTCGATCGGCTCGAGCTCGACGACGCGCGCTGGCTGGACCGTGGGCGCAGGTGTCGAAGGCAAGATCACCCAGAACTGGAGCGCCAAGCTCGAATATCTCTACATGGATCTCGGCCGCTTCGGCTCCGGTCCGTTCACGCTGGCGCCGGCCTCGGCGATCGCCGCCAACGTGTCGTCGCGCTTCACCGACCACATCCTGCGCGCCGGCATCAACTATCAGTTCGCTGGCCCCGTCGTCGCGAAGTACTGAGCAAGTTCTGAAATCAGCAGAGGCGTCCAACAAGAAGCAAAGCCCGGCATGTGCCGGGCTTTGTCGTTCAGCGTGGATCAGTTGCGGACACCATCACCTTGGTTGTCGTCGGCTCGGCGATTCGCGTCGACATAGTGTGCAGCACATGATGTCAGCTTGATCGTAGCATCTGGCAACGATCCTGTCCTATGATTTGCTGCGACTCCCAAATTGGCTTCTCATGCCGCAAATCATGCTCAACGCGACGTGTGGTCTTGCGATGTGTGGTCTTGCGGTCGCCGCGACACGTGGGCGTTGCCGCGCGCTAGTGATATGGTTAACATCTCGGAGTTGCAATTGTCTGCTACAGCGTAGCCGCTGTTTGTGGAGCCGAACGATCCATTTGCAGTTATCATTTTTATTGGAGGCTGATGAAATGAAACGATTCCTTGCTGCGCCATTTGCTATCGCCGGAGCGATCATCGCGCTCTTCCTCCTCGCAAGTCCCGCCAGCGCACAAGCCAGCCGAACCTGGGTGTCCGGTGTCGGCGACGACGTCAACCCGTGCAGTCGCACGGCGCCGTGCAAGACCTTCGCGGGCGCGATCTCGAAGACAGCGGTGAACGGCGAGATCAACTGCATCGATCCCGGCGGTTTCGGTGCGGTGACCATCACGAAATCGATCACCATCGATTGTCACGAGGTGTTCTCCTCGATCCTCAATGCCGGAACGAACGGCATCAACATCGCCTTCGACTCCTTTAGCGACGCGCGCAAGACGGTGAACATCCGCAACATCAACATCCAGGGCTTTGACAGCGGCATTATCGGCATCCGGATCTTCGGCGCGGGAGCCGGAAGCTTCGTCAATATCGAGGACTGCCTGATCAACGGCATGTTCTCCAGTACGGCGACCGGCATTGCTGATCAACGCACCAACGGAGCCCTGACCGTGGTGAACACCACTGTTCGGGACATGGGCGGTAGCGGCATTACGGTGGCAAGCGCGGGTGGCGGCCTGATCAGCGCGACGCTGAGCAATGTAAAGGTGTTCAATGCTGCGAGCGGTGTTGCGGTCGGTACCGGCGGAGCCGTTCATCTTAGCAATTCGGTCGTGTCAAGCAATTCCGTCGGAGGCGTTGTGATCTCGGGCGGCGGTATCAACGTCGACGCCACCACGATCTCCTTCAATGCGGTTGGCATCAAGCAGACCGGAGGATCGGTCAACCTCTCCAACAACGATCTCTCGTTCAACAGCGCCGGCGTATCGGGCACCGTCAATTCCTATACCAACAACCGCTTCACCAACAACGGTGGAGGCGGGACGATCACCCCCATCGGGGGCGTGACCAATCCGAGCGGGCTGCAATAGCCTGATGGATATTCACGGCCCATCGGCCGTCAATCACGGAAATGCAAAAAAGCCCCGGTTTCTCCGGGGCTTTTTCTCTGATCGTCGCGATGAAGCCCGCATGTGGTGTCACACCACCTTGTGCTGCCGCAGGTCGGCGATCTCGTCGGTACCGAAGCCGAACTCCTTGAGCACTTCCTCCGTCTGCTCGCCGAATTCCGGCGGGCGCGCCACCATCTTGCTCGGCGTGCGCGACAGCGTGACGGGCTGGCCGACCAGGCGGATGTGACGGTCCTCGTCATTCGGCACGTCCTGTGCAATGCCGAGATGCTTGACCTGCGCGTCCTCGAACATCTGGTCGATAGCATAGATCGGCCCGCAGGGTACGCCGGCCTCGTTGAACTCCCTGACCCAGGTCTCGGTCGACTTGGTCAGGGTGCGTTCCTCGATCTTGGCGTTGAGTGCGTCGCGGTTCTTGGAGCGCGCAGGCGCGGTCGCATAATCGGGATGGCTGTAGAGTTCGGGGGCGCCAATCGCCTGCGCACAGCGTTCCCAGATCCGCCCGCCGGTCGTGGCGATGTTGATGTAGCCGTCGGAGGTCTTGAACACCCCGGTCGGAATGCTGGTCGGATGGTTGTTGCCGGCCTGCTTGGCGACCTCCTTCTCCATCAGCCAGCGCGAGGCCTGGAAGTCGAGCATGAAGATCTGTGCCTGCAACAGCGAGGTCTGCACCCACTGGCCTTTGCCCGAGACCTCGCGCTCGAGCAGCGCGGTAAGGATGCCCATGGCGCAGAACAGGCCCGCTGTGAGGTCGGCAACGGGAATGCCGACCCGCATCGGACCTTCGCCCGGTGCGCCGGTGATCGACATCAGCCCGCCCATGCCCTGCGCGATCTGATCGAAGCCGGGGCGCTTGTGATAGGGGCCGTCCTGGCCGAAACCGGAGATGCTGCCATAGACGATGCGTGGATTGATCTCGCGCAGGCTCTCGTAATCGATGCCGAGCTTCTTCTTCACGTCGGGCCGGAAATTCTCGACCACGACGTCGGCCTTGGCGGCGAGGCGCTTGAACACGGCAAGCCCGCGCTCGTCCTTCAGATTCAGCGTCATCGCCCGCTTGTTGCGGTGCAAGTTCTGGAAGTCGGATCCCCGTCGCGGCCCGCCCGGCTGCTCGCCGCCGGAATCCTCGGTCAGCGCGTCGATCTTGATCACGGTGGCGCCCCAGTCCGCCAGCTGCCGCACGCAGGTGGGCCCGGAGCGGACGCGGGTCAGATCGAGCACGGTGAAGCGCGACAGGGCTTCCGAGGCATGCGGAAAGGGCATTTTGATAGGCTCCGGGGACAGATTGCGGGCCCTACCATAGTGCCGAAAGATCATGCGGCAAGTCCGGCTCGGCGCCGGTGCCGCCTGCCAAAATGCGATGCCTCGCGCGACTTTCGCTGCGGTGAAGGGATCAGCGCGTCAGGCGCTTCAACTCGGCACGCGCCTTCTCGGCCAGCGGATCGTCCCCGTGGCGCGCGATGAAGAGCTCGAACGCCTCCGGCGTCCCCCTCTGGCTGGCGAGCTCGTATTCCTCCGCGACCGCCGCCGAGGGGGCGCGGGCCGGTGGAACCGAGGGCGCGCGCAATGCCTTGCCGCCCTCGTCCGCGTTGGCTTTTCCGACCATGACAGGCAGTCCTCCGAGGGGAAGATGATCGGGGCCTGAAAGCGCCATCAGAGCGCCGACCAAGCCAGCTGAGAGTGGGCATCTTCTCATGATTTCCCTTGCAAAATCACGATGGGCCGCCGGAACCGATACCGTGATCCGGTCCGTATGACTACGGGATTTGATGCCTAACATGGCCTTGCTGAAGAGATCGGGGTCGCTTCGCCAAATTTAAACCAAACGTACAACTCTCTAGCTAGAAACTGCTGTCTGCCCCCGAATCGAACGGGGTTTGCTGCTCGGAGATTCCCTTGGCGACCTCTGTCACCATTAGTGCGACCAACAACGCCGATATCGACGGCATGCTGTCGGGCTACAAATGGACCGGCACGATCAGCTATAGCTTTCCCACGTCCGCCAATACCTACGCCAATCCCTATTCCGGCGGCAGCAGCGAGCCGACGACGTCGGGCTTTTCGGCGGCGCCGACCCAGATGCAGGCAGCGATCAATTACGCGATCGGGCTGATCGAGAGCTACACCAACGCCAGCATCAGCTATAACGGCACCAGCAGCGCCGACATCATGGTTGCGCAGTCGCCGGCGGCCAATCCAACCTCCTACGCCTATTACCCCGGCAATTATGCGGCGGGCGGCGATGTGTGGTTCGGCACGCACTACGACTACACGCAGGCGCAGCTAGGCAATTATTATTTCACGACCGCGCTGCACGAGCTCGGCCACGCTTTCGGCCTCAAGCACAGCCAGGAGACGGGCGGCGTCGCCAATGTCGCGGTGCCGAGCGCGCATGACGACAGCGAATACACCGTCATGAGCTATCGCAGCTATGTCGGTGCTTCGGTGACGGGTGGCTACACCAACGAGGCCTACGGATATCCACAGACCTACATGGCCAACGATATCCTCGCGCTCCAGACGCTGTATGGCGCGGACTACGCGACCCAGAGCGGAGCCACCGTCTACACCTGGAGCCCGACGACGGGGCAGGAGTTTATCAACGGCGTCGGGCAGCTCGCGCCGGGCGGCGGCGCCGGCGGCTCGGCCAACCGCATTTACGAGACAGTCTGGGATGGCGGTGGCGTCGATACCTACGACCTGTCGAACTACACGACGAACCTCAGCATCAATCTCAATCCCGGCGCGTCGTCGGTGTTCTCGACCACGCAACTGGCCTATCTCGGCAACAGCCACTACGCGTCCGGCAATGTCTACAACGCGTATCTCTACAATGGCGACGCGCGCTCCTACATCGACAACGCCAGCGGCGGCTCCGGCAACGACATCATGATCGGCAACCCCATCGCCAACATACTGAAGGGCGGCGGCGGCAACGATACGATCACCGGCGGCGGCGGCAACGATACCATCGACGGCGGCGCGGGCACCGATACGGCGGTGTATTCGGGCAGTAAGGCCAATTACGCGATAACCTACAATACGGTCACGCAGACCTTGACTGTGGTCGATCAGCGCTCCGGTTCGCCCGACGGCACTGACACCGTCACCGGTGTCGAATATCTCCAGTTTGCCGGTGGCACAGTGGCAAGCTCCACCCTGACCGGGCCTGCCCAGCCCGATCTGTCAGAGTATGTAGCGGTCAGCCAGAGCTCCGTTCCGGCCGGAAGCAACCTGACGGTCGACGTCTACGACATGAATCTCGGCGATGCCGTCTCGGGACCGTCCACTGCCGGAATCTATCTCTCCACCGACGCGACGATCACCACGTCGGATACGCTGCTCGCGACGGTGTCGACCTCGATGACGCTCGCCACCGTCAGCCAACCCGGCTACTACGACTATCAGACCATCATGGTCGCGCTGCCGGGCAATCTGGCGCCCGGCACCTACTACATCGGCGGTATTGCCGACTACAACAACCAGATCGGCGAGCGCAGCGAGACCAACAACACCTACAATGTAGTGCAGATTACCGTGACGGCGGCGGGCCATCCCGACCTGTCCGAGTACGTGGCCGTGGATAAGACGACCGTCGCCGCCGGCGACAGCGTGACGATCGATGCCTACAACATGAACCTCGGCAACGGGGTGGACGCGGCCCCGACGACCGCTGGAATCTATCTCTCGACCGACGCGTCGATCACGACGTCGGACACGCTGCTTACAACATTGGCGACGTCATCGACGCTGGCGACCGTCAGTCTGTCCGGCTACTACGACCACCAGGCAGTCACCGTGACGCTGCCGGGCAACCTGGCGCCGGGGACCTACTACATCGGCGGCATCGCCGACTACAACAACCAGCTTAGCGAGAGCAATGAGACCAACAACACCTACAACGTGGTTCAAGTCACGGTGACGGCGCCGCCGCAGCCCGATCTGATCGAATATCTGGCCGTGGACAAGACCACCGTTGCGGCCGGCGACAGCGTGACGATCGACGCCTACAACATGAACCTCGGCAACGCGGTGGATGCGACCCCGACGACGGCCGGAATTTATCTCTCGACCGATGCGACCATCACGACGTCGGATACGCTGCTCACGACGATCTCGACATCGTCGACGCTGGCGACGGTGAGCCAACCCGGCTACTATGATCACCAGACGGTCACCGTGGCGCTGCCCGGCAATCTGGCGCCAGGCACCTATTATGTCGGCGGGATTGCCGACTACAACAACCACCTCGCCGAGAGCAACGAGACCAACAACACCTACAACGTGGTGCAGGTCACGGTGACTGCGCCGCCGCAGCCCGATCTGATCGAATATCTGGTCGTGGACAAGACCACCGTTGCGGCCGGCGACAGCGTGACGATCGATGCCTACAACATGAACCTCGGCAACGCGGTGGATGCGACTGCGACGACTGCCGGCATCTATCTCTCGACCGACGCGACCATCACGACGTCGGACACGTTGCTCACGACGCTGACGACATCGTCGACGCTGGCCACCGTCAGCCAGCCCGGCTACTACGATCACCAGACGGTTACGGTGACGCTGCCCGGCAATCTGGCGCCAGGCACCTATTATGTCGGCGGGATTGCCGACTACAACAACCACCTTGCCGAGAGCAACGAGACCAACAATACCTACAATGTGGTGCAGGTCACGGTGACTGCGCCGGCGCAGCCCGATCTGATCGAATATCTGGCAGTGGACAAGACGACCGTTGCGGCCGGCGATAGCGTGACGATCGACGCCTACAACATGAACCTGGGCAACGCGGTGGATGCGACCCCGACGACTGCCGGCATCTATCTCTCGGCCGACGCGACCATCACGACGTCGGACACGTTGCTCACGACGCTGACGACATCGTCGACGCTGGCCACCGTCAGCCAGCCCGGCTACTACGATCACCAGACGGTTACGGTGACGCTGCCCGGCAATCTGGCGCCAGGCACCTATTATGTCGGCGGGATTGCCGACTACAACAACCACCTTGCCGAGAGCAACGAGAGCAACAATACCTACAATGTGGTGCAGATTACCGTGAAGGCGGCGGGCAGCTCGTCAGTCGCGCAAGCGCAAGCCGTCTCGTCACCGGCGGCGCAAATATCAAGTGGCGCCCTGTTCTTTGGGCATCCGAATGTTCAGGACAATTTCGTGCTGTCCTCGATGAGCACCGGGCAGTCAGCCCTCGGCGGTATTTCGACGGATCATGCCCAGCTCACGGAACTCGGGGCGGCGTCGATGGTCAAAACCCTGGAGCAGGCTGCCACGACGGACGCGGCGGGTGCTCACTTCGTGTTCGACACCCTGCCTGAGGTCACGCAGCACCATTTCGGCGACTATCATCTGGTTTGATCGAAACACGGCTTCAGCTGCCGCTATGGATTCTCCGATATCCGTAGACTAATCTTGCCACCTATGCGGGGAGCGAGTGGCATGGAGAT
Source organism: Bradyrhizobium sp. LTSP849 (assembly GCF_000938255.1). Classification (GTDB taxonomy): domain Bacteria; phylum Pseudomonadota; class Alphaproteobacteria; order Rhizobiales; family Xanthobacteraceae; genus Bradyrhizobium. The sequence goes on from NZ_JYMR01000056.1 coordinate 441,103, forward strand.
TCTTGATAAGTGTAGTTGGGCGCTTCGCCGTGTGGTCTTGCGGCGGATGTGCGGCTCGACGCGACGAGGACGCTGGGTGTTGCTGATGATCGGGCTTGTGCTCGCTCTCGCTGCGCCGGCCCACGCCCAATCCCTCGGCCGGGGCCTCTCCGCCTTCCAGCGGCAGGACTATGTGACGGCGTCCCGCATCCTCATTCCGCTCGCCGAGCGCGGGAATGCGGCTGCGCAGTCCCATCTTGGCTTCCTGTTCGAGACCGGCCGCGGCGTGCCGCAGAACTACACCGAAGCCGCGATGTGGTACCGCCGGGCGGCGGAGCAGGGCGACAGCCGGGCCCAATATTCGCTCGGGCTGCTCTACGACCGCGGCCAGGGCGTGCCGCAGGACATCGTCGAAGCCTCAAAATGGCTGAACCTGTCGACAGCGGCCGCCCCGCCTCGGGTGCGCGAGGCGAGGGCCCGGATCCGCGACGTCGTCACCACCAAGATGACGCGCGGGGAGATCGCCCAGGCCCGCCTGCGGGCGCTGGAATGGGCGCCGAGCCGCGAGCACTGACTCCTCGACCGTCGAGGTTCCAGGCCCCGTCCGACAAAAAAATCGAAAACAACCCCCATGCACAGTAGAAGATGACCGCCGGCGAGATGGCGCGGGCCTGCGCCGCGACGACGGTTCATCCTGATCTTGTCGCGCGTTAGCCGGGCCAGCCGCCGAGCCAGTTCACGTACCAGGTCTCGCCCAGCCAGCCGATCCAGATCGTGGGGGCAAGGAACAGCCCGAACGGCAGGAAGGCGGTCCCGCGCAGCGGCTTTCTTTGCAGTGCAGCATTGAGGACATAGGCGCCGATCGCGAGCAGCGCGGCGAGCTCAATCACCGCGGCGACCGTCACAAGATCGAGCCAAGCGCCGCAGACGGCCGCGAGCTTGACGTCGCCGAGTCCGAGCCCGTCACGGCCGCGCCAGCGCCGGTACAGAACCATCAGGAGCAGCAGCGGGAGCGCTATGGCCGCAGCACGCGCCACCGGCCAGAGCAGCGCCTCGGCGCCCGCATCCGGCACGAACGCGGCAGCGCGGAGCAGGGCGAGCGCGAAGGCCGCCCCGGTCAGCTCGTTCGGGATGAGATAGTGGCGGGCGTCGTTCGCGGCGATGGCGAGCATCAGGGCGGCGAGGAACGCGCCGTAGAGGCCTTCCGCTCCCGGTGCGGCGACGAGGCTTGCGAACATGCTGACGAGCAGTGCGAGGCTGAGGACGAGCGGGGCACGCGTCCCGTCATGCGCCGCTTCGTCCGTCACGCGCCTAGAGCCTTTTCCGCTCCGATGGAATCGGAACGGGGCTCTGGATTCTTATTTTGACGCGTTTTCTTCACGCGAACCGGTATCCACTTCGCTCGAAAACGCTCTAGCGCGCCACCTTGGGCGGGCTGACGGTAACCACGGGATTGCTGGTCCCGATCAGGCGGCCGTTCATCTTGCTGCGCATCTCCTCGGCGATGACGCGCGCATCGACGCCGTCCTTGATGACGGTCGGGCGGATGAACAGGATCAGCTCGGTACGCGCGCGCGCAGTGGTCTGGTGCGAGAAGGCGTCGCCCACGCCGGGAATGGAATCCAGCACCGGAATGCCTTGCCGTTGCTTGTTCTCGGTCTCGCTGATCAGGCCAGCGAGCAGCACCGTCTGTCCGCTCGTCACCGCAATCGAGCTCTTGACCCGGCGCTGCGAGATCGTCGGCGTCAGCGATCCGGCGGCGGTGCCGGCCGCGACGCTCGAAATCTCCTGCTCGATGTCGAGCACGACATTGCCGTTGGCGTTGGCGCGCGGCAGCACGCGCAGGATGATGCCGGTGTTCTTGTAGTCGATGGTGTTGACGACGGTGTTGTTGGCGGTCAGCACGGTCGCGGTACCGGTCGAGAACGGCACCTGGTCACCGACCTGCAAGGTCGCGGGCTGGTTGTCCAGCACCACCAGCGACGGGTTCGACAGCACCTTGACGTCGGTGACGCCGTGCAGCGCGTCGAGAATGACGCGCGGCGAATTCTCGGAACCGATCAGGAAGTTGAAGCCTGGCAAGACACGTCCGAGCAGCGCGCCGGACGCGGCGTTGACGGCGTTCGACGCGGCTTCGACGGAGCCGCTGCCAACTGTCGCGGCATTGCTGACGCCCGAGATCGTGTTGGAGATAGAGCCCTTCTGGCTCGCCAGGAAGAACTGCACGCCGTAGTTCAACTGGTCGTTCAGCGTCACCTCGGCGATCGTCGCTTCGATCGCGATCTGGCGCTGCGGCCGGTCGATCTGCCGGACGGTCTGCTCGACGATGCGCTGCGCCTCCTGGTTGGCATAGACGAGAACGGCATTGTTGGTGACGTCGGCGGTGATCCGCACGTTCTGGAGGATGCCGTTGACGCCGGACTTCGCGCCGTTGCCGCTGCCCAATAGTCCGTTGCCGTTGTCCTGCGCAGGTGTTGCGGTCGCGGCCGGAGCGGGGCGGGCGCTGAACGATGATCCCGGAGCTCCGGTCACCGGGGTCGCGGCGCCGGATGCGGCGGTCGGCATTGCACTCAGCGAGGCGACCGGATTGCCGGAGGTCGATGTCGAGATCCCCGAACCGGGCGCGACCTGGCTTGACGCGCTGTCGAGCGACGTGTTGCTTGTCGCGCTCTGGTTGAACAGCATGTCGTTCAGCATCGCCACGACCAGCTTGGAATTGCCGTAGCGCAGCGGATAGGACTTCAGGTTCACGCCATCGGTGTCGGAACGGTCGAGCCGCGCAATCCAGGTCTGCGCGCGCTTCAGATATTCCGGCTTCTGGCTCACCACGAGGATCGAATTGAGCCGCGCGATCGGCTGGAGCTTGATCACGTTCTGCCCCATCCCGCCTTCGCCGGAATCCATGATCTTCTCGATCTCGGCGATGACTGGCTCGGGTGAGGAATTGCGCACCGGGAAGATGCCGACCGATTGTCCACGCATCCAGTCGGCGTCGAAGGACAGGATGGTGTCGACCGCGGTTGCCCGGTCGCTGCCGCTGCCGCTGACGATCAGCGTGTTGCGCGCGCTGTCGGGACGCATGGTCGAGGCCTTCACGCCGAAGGCGTCGAGCAGCTTGAAGATGTTCTGGGCCGAGGTATAGCGCAGCGGCACCACCGTGATGCCTTGGCCGGCTGCGGCGTTCGCCGAGCGGTCGATGCTGCCGGGCCCTGCTTCCGGCGCCGGCAGCAGGCGATAGCCTGTGCGGTCACGCACCAGCGCCACGCCAGACATGCGCAGCGCATTCTCCAGCACGTAGATCGCGTCCGCCTTGGGCACCGGACGCACCGAGGCGAGCGTCACGGTTCCCTGCACGCGAGGATCGATCGTGTAGCCGACGTTGAGTACGTCACCAAGGATGACCTTTGCGACGGTCGCCACCGGTGCATTCTCGAAGTTGAGGTCGTAGCCGCTGCCGCCGCCATCGTCGCGCTCGGCAAGCGCGCCGCCTTGCGGCGCTGCACCATCGCTGAGATAGATCGCGGGCTTGGACGATTTCGCCTGGCCAATGCCGCCTGCCCCGGCATCCGAAGGTTGCCGCGGCTGCAGGTCGAGGCCGCGGATCTTGTCGACAATATCCTGTGCGCGCGGATCCTTCGGATCGGCTTCGACCGACTGATCAGCCGTGACGATGCAGGCGGTAAGCAGGAAGGCGGACGAGCAAAGGACAAGCGTTCCAGTCAACGCTGAGCGCAGGCGCGAAAGCGGCTGGACCACTTTAAACAAAATACGCCCACCAACGCTGCGAGAAAAAGGCATCCGATCCCCCTTGGTTCGGACGCGCAATAATTTGCGCCACGATTATGTTTTTGCTAAGAAATAAGTCAAGGGTAAAGGACCTCCCGTGCCCGTAGAAGCTGTTGCATTCAAGTAACAAGGTCAACGCTGTGAATGCGATGCGAGAGCGCTCCGCCGATAGCTTCCGGCAGCACCTCCTGGAAAAATATTCACTGCCGTCGCGCGCGCATGTCCGTGCGGACAAGGCAGCCAATCCCGCGATCACGCGTCCGTTGCGCGAATTCTGGGAAGCCACCGATCTCTCGGCGGCGGAATTCGCCGACGAAGTGTCCGAATATTTTGCGCTGCCTCGGCTGAGCCTTCCCCAACTGCTGACGACGACACCTCGCCTTGAAGGTTTTTCGCGTCGATTTCTGCGAGAATCCACGATCTTTCCTTTTGGTGCTCCGGATGGTGGCTTTCGGTTGGCCGTCGCGGACCCCTCCGACACGGCCGCCATTCGTGCCGCCGAAATCGTGTTCGGGGCACCGGTCGATGTCGTAGTGGCGTCATATGAGGACATTACGACAGTCCTCGATCAGCGAGCCGATGCCGACGATGCGAACACAGACCAAACCGCCGGCCGCGCGGCGCAGTCCGACGACGACATCGAGAGCCTGCGCGATCTCGCCAGCGGTGCGCCGGTGGTGCGTGCGCTCAACGATCTGCTGGAGCGCGCGGTCGATCTGCGCGCCAGCGACATTCACGTCGAGCCGTTCCGTGCCGGGCTTGTAGTGCGCATGCGCGTCGATGGCCTGCTGCGTGCGCTGCCGTCACCGCACGGCATTCCGCCGCAGGCGCTGATCTCGCGCATCAAGATTCTCGCCAGTCTCAACATCGCCGAGCGCCGCCTGCCGCAGGACGGCGCGGCGCGCGTCCGCGTCGGGCGCAGCGAACTCGACGTTCGCGTCGCGACCATGCCGACGCAACACGGCGAGAGCGCCGTCATCCGCCTGTTGCCGCGCGACCGCGGCCTGCTCGAGATGAGCAAGCTCGGCCTCCGGACACGCGACGAGAGCGTGATGACGCAGCTGCTCGCGATGCCGCACGGCATGATCGTGATCACGGGGCCGACCGGCAGCGGCAAGACCACGACGCTTGCGACCATGCTGTCGATCCTCAACGAGCCGACGCGCAAGATCCTTACCATCGAGGATCCCGTCGAGTACGAGATTCCCGGCATCAACCAGTCCCAGGTCAAACCGTCGATCGGCCTGACCTTCGCCTCCGCGATGCGTTCCTTCGTGCGCCAGGACCCCGACGTGATCATGGTCGGCGAAGTCCGCGACGCCGAGACCGCGCATATCGCGATCCATGCCGCACTCACCGGCCATCTCGTGCTGACGACGCTGCACACCGAGACCGCGGCGGCGGCCGTGCCGCGCCTGATCGATCTCGGCATCGAGGGCTTTCTGCTCAAGTCGACGCTGCGCGCGGTGGTGGCGCAGCGCCTGGTGCGCGTGCTTTGCGACCGTTGCAAGGTACCGCACGCGCTGACCGAGGCCGATCTTGCCAAGGACCCGCGCTTTGCCGTGATCGGCTTCAAGGCCGGTGAGGTCGTCCACGAGGCGGGCGGCTGCGAGCGCTGCGGCGGCACCGGCTATCGCGGCCGTAACGGCGTGTTCGAGATCCTCGAAATGTCCGACGAGGTGCGGACGCTGATCGGGCCGCAGACCGATTCCCACACTGTCGATGCCGCCGCGATGCGGGGCGGCATGACGACGATGCTGGAGGATGCGGTCGCAAAATGCCGGGCCGGGTTGACGACAGTGCCTGAAGTCTTCCGCGTCACGACGGTGCGCTGAAGTCATGCCGAACTATCGCTACCGCGCGCTCAATGCCAACGGCGAACTGGTCTCTGGGGCCATCGCCGCGCCGGCGCCCGGCGATGTGGCGCAGCGGATCGAGCGGCTTGGCCTGGTGCTGGTCGACAACGTCACGCCGGAGGAGGGCGGCGCAGCGCGTAGCGCGCTCAGCTTCTTCAACAGGCCGAAGGCCGAAGACGTCACCATCTTCACCCGCGACCTCGCGCTGCTGTTGCGCGCCGGCGCCCGCATCAATGACGGACTGGAACTGCTCGCGGTCGATCCCGATTTCGGGAAGCTGCGGCCGGTCGTCGCCGATATCCGCGCGCGCGTCGTCTCCGGCGAGAGCTTTGCCGAGGCGTTGACGCGGCATGAGGGGCTGTTTCCGGCGATGTATATCGCGCTAGTGCGGGTCGGCGAGGCGTCGGGGTCGCTGGACCAGGTGCTGGAGGTGCTGGCCGGTGAACGCGCGCGCAGCGAGGCACTGAGGCGCCGGCTGACGGATGCGATCCGCTATCCCGTTTTCGTCCTCGGCGCGGCCGGCTGCGTGCTGCTGTTCTTCCTCACTTTCGTGCTGCCGCAGTTTGCCAGCGTGTTGCAGGATTTCGGCGCCAAGGTCGATCCGATCGTCGGCGTGTTCCTGAACATCTCGACCTTTTTGCGCGGCAATTCCGATGCGGTGCTGGCCGGGCTTGCCGCCACCATCGCCGCCGGCTGGTTGCTGTTGCGCCAGGAGCGCGTCCGCCGCGGCATTACCAATGTGATCACGCGTCTGCCCGCCATCCGCAACGTGATGCGCTCGTACCGCACCGCGCTGTTCTGCCGCAATCTCGGCCTGCTGCTCGGCAGTGGCGTCAATCTCACCACCACGCTGCGCATCCTGATCGACATGATGGCGACGACAGGGCCGTCCGCGGTCTGGAGCGATGCCGCCGACCGCGTCCGCCATGGTTCGAAACTCTCCGACGCGCTCGCCGAAACAGAGGCGTTGCCGGCAATGGCGGTACGCATGCTAAGGCTGGGCGACGAGACCGGGCAGTTGCCGATGCTGTCCGGCCGGGTCGCCGAGTTTTACGAGGTCAAGCTGCAACGCACGCTCGACCGCGCGGTCGGCATTGCGGGGCCTGCGGCGATCATCGCGATTTCCCTGGTGGTCGGCGGCCTGATCACATCGGTGATGACGGCGCTGATGTCGGTGAGCCAGATTGTCGGTTAGGCGAGGGTAATTGGAGGGGCTCGAGGTGACCAAACATCCATCGTCAAGGCGCAGCCGGCGGCGCGCAGATCGAGGAGAGGCCGGCTTTACCCTGGTCGAAATGCTCGTCGTCATCACCATCATCGGGATGATCATGGCGCTGGTCGGCCCGCGGGTGCTAAACTATCTCAGCGAGTCCAAGGCCAAGGCGGCAAAAATCCAGATCGAGAGCTTTTCCAGCGCGCTCGATCTCTATTATCTCGATCTCGGCCGCTATCCGACGTCGAATGAAGGCCTCACCGGGCTGACGCGCAGCAACAACCAGGCCGGCTGGAACGGGCCATATCTGCGCGGTGGCTTGGTACCCAACGATCCCTGGGGCCACGTCTATGTCTATCGCGCGCCGGGCGCGAGTGCACCCTACGAGATCATCTCGCTCGGATCGGATGGTCAGGAAGGCGGCAGTGGAACAGCAGCCGACATTGTCAGCGGCACGCGCTGAGGCAAGCTGTGATGCGCAAGGCTTCGATGCGCAAGGCTTGGACGCGCACGGCTTGGATGCGCATGGCTTCGCGCTGATCGAGATCCTGTGCGTGCTCGCGATCATCGGCCTGCTCGCAGCGATCATCCTGCCGGCGATCCCGCGCACGACGACGCGCGCGAAGCTGGAGAGTTACGCGGTCGAGACTGCCGCGCTGCTGAAAGCCGATCGCAATTCGGCGCTGCGCCGGCAGGTTTGGGTGGCAACCCAGGTGGATGCGGAGGCGCGCGCGATCCGTTCCGGCGTCACCGGGCGCACCATCCGCCTGCCGAATGACGTGATCGTGCAGGCGACGCTGGCCTCGCGTTGCGCCGACCGCGCCACGGGACGGTCGATCGATTTCTTTCCGTCGGGCATGTCGTGCGGCGGGGTGATCGCGCTGGCGCGGCCCGGCATGGGTTACGAGGTGCGCGTCAACTGGTTGACCGGAGGCGTCGAGATTGTCCCGCAGAAATTGCTCTGACGGCGCCGCCGGTTTCACCCTCATCGAGACGCTGGTCGCGCTTGCGATCATTGCCATCGTGCTCGGAACCATTGGCTCGGTCATCGCCACCACCGCGAAGGGCACGCGTTCGATCGACCAGCGCCTGGCGCTGGCCGGCACGGCCGAGACGCTGCTTGCGGACCTGCCGGCGCGGGCGGTGCTGAAGCCTGGCCGGCAGAGCGGCGAGCTGGCCGGCAGCCGCTGGCGCGTCGACGTCGCGCCGATGAATGTGGCGGGCGGCAATCCCGCCACCGATCGCTTCGTGCCACTGGCGGTCAATCTGCGCCTCCAGCGCGCCGACGGCAGCGCGATCCAGGTCACGACGGTGAAGCTGGTGCCAAGCCTCGCATCAAGGCCCGCGCAATGAAACGCCTGCACCGCGCGCTCGCCTCAGAGGCGGGCTTCACCTTGCTCGAAGTGCTGCTGGCCACGCTGTTGATGACGGTGATCCTGGCCGCGCTCGCGACCGTGACGGCGCAGTGGCTGCCGAACTGGAATCGCGGTATCGCCCGTGTGCAGCGGGCCGAACGTCTCGCCACCGGTCTTGACCGCATCGTCGCCGACCTGTCGGTCGCCGAGCAGACGACGTTGAACGGCGACGCCAAGGCACCGTTGTTCGACGGCGCCGAATTGTCGGTGACCTTCCTGCGCTCGGCGCTCGGTCCGAGCGCGCGTCCTGGGCTCGAATTCATCCGCTTGATCGAGAAGGCCGACGCGCAAGGGCTGGCGCTGGTGCGCGAGCGCGCGCCGTTTCAGACCATGCCGACGGACGGGCAGATCCGCTTCGTCGATCAGGTGGTGCTGATCCGCGCGCCGTTCCGCGTGAGCTTCGCCTATGCCGGACCGGACAGGCAGTGGCAGCCGACCTGGCGCGGCCAGGCGCAACTGCCGGACCGCATTCGCATCACGGTGCGTGACGCCGGCACGGGCCAGGTGCTGGCGGTGTCGGCGGCGGCGATCCCTCACATCACCGCGCCGCCCGAATGCGCGCGGGCCAAGAATCCGACGACCTGCGTGACGGCGGGTACAAGGCCGCAACAGGCGCAGAAAGAGGAGCAGCAGCTTTGAGCCGCGCGCGGCACGACCATGCGGCGCTTCGCCAGGGAAAATTTGGCGGAACACTTGGGGGAACACTTGGCCAGGGAAAACTTGGCGATGGCCGCGGCTTCATCGTCGTCGTCGTGCTCTGGATGCTGGCTGCGCTGGCTGCGCTCGCGCTGATCTATCTGAGCTATGTCACCAACACCGCGGTCACGGTCGCCGTCAACACCGACCGGTTGCAGGCCGATGCACTGATGAATGCCGGCCTCGAGCTCGCCGCCTACCGGCTCACCGCGCAGGACGAGGCGACGCGCCCGACCAGCGGCACCTTCAACGTCCGCGTCGGCGCGGGCCGGGTAGCCGTGACGTTCCGCTCGGAGGCCGCGCGCATCGATCTCAACATGGCGCCGAAGGCCATGCTCGCAGGCCTGATGACGACGCTCGGCGTCTCCGCGATGGATGCACCGGTCTATGCCGACCGGATCATGGCGTGGCGATCGTCGACGGAGCCCGGCCAGGACAATCCGGAGGATTCCTACTACCGCACGCTCGGCGCGCCCTATCTGCCGCGCCATGCGCCGTTTCCACACAGCGACGAGCTCTGGCTCGTACGCGGCATTCCGTCTGCCGTAATCGAGCGCGTGCTGCCCTTCGTCACCGTGTTCAGCAACATGCGGACGGTGAACCTGGTGGACGCCGCGCCGCAGGTGGTGGCGGCGCTGCCCGGCATGACGCCGGAGACGCTGCAACAGGTGCTGCGCGATCGCGCCGATCCCAACGTCAATCCGCAATCCCTGGTCGGGCTTGCCGGCAGCGCCGGTGCGACGATCGAGGGCTCGAAGGCCTACCGGCTGACGGTCGCCGTCGAAGCACCGTCGCACCGGCAGAGCTCGGCCGAGATCGTCATCCTGCTTCTCGAAAGCGGCGATGAGCCCTATCGTGTATTGTCGTGGCACAACGCCTTCGATGGCTCCGCCGGAAAGCCTCTGTGAGATGAGCTCGCTCAGTTCCATTCGCACCATTCTCGATGCCTGGACCGGCACGGTGGCCGGTGCCATCGTCACCGGACTGGAGCGGATGGTGGCGCCGCGCCTGGTGCGGCTGGTCGAGGACGAGAAAGGCACGTTCGCGCTGGAAGCTGCGAAGCCGGAGAACAGCCTCAAGGAGATCGCGTTCGGGGACGGCAAGTTTGCGGCTGCCAATCTCGCGCAGATCGTCCGCGGCAGCCGCGTCGAGATCGTGCTGCGGCCTTCGCGTTTCCTGTTCCGCCCGCTGGAGCTGCCGGCGCGTGCGGCCGATTTCCTCGACGGCATCGTGCGGGCGCAGATCGACCGGCTGACGCCGTGGAGTGCCGGTGACGCCGTGTTCGGTTGCAGCGCGCCGGTCGCGCAGGGCAGCGAGAGCCTCACCACGCTGATCGCGGCCGCGCCGCGCAGGTTGGTGATCGGCTATGTCGAGGCCGTGTCCGGCTATCATCCGTCCGCGATTGCGATCGTGACGGAGGCGGCCGAGGGCGGGCGCATCAAGGTGTTCGAGCAGAAGTCGCGCGGCGCGATCGACCCGGTGCGGCTGAGCCGAACGCTGCAAGCGGTGCTGGCCGTTGCCGCCGTCACGGCGGTTGTCGGGTCGATTGCCGCCGGTTATCTGGCCGACAGTTTGAGTACGCAGGAGAACGAGCTCCAGCAGCAGATCACCCAGCGCCGCGCCGCGATCCGCGGCATCGACGGCGGCGAGCGCTCGCCGTTGGCGCTGCTGGAGCGGCGCAAATACGAGACGCCGGCGAGCGTGATCGTGCTGGAATCGCTGAGCCGTCTTCTGCCGGACCACACTTACGTCACCGAGATGCATCTGGCCGGCAACAAGGTCCAGATCTCCGGCATCACCCGCGATGCGCCCTCGCTGATCCCGTTGATCGAGCAGTCGCAGCATTTCACCCGCGCGACCTTTTACGCCCCGACGACGCGCAGCTCCACCGATCCCGGCGAGCGCTTCCACATCGAGGCGCAGATCGAACCGAGGAATGCGCCATGAGCAACATCATGAGCAGCGCAGGAATCGGAAGCGGAAATGCCGTTGTGCGGACGCTGACCGGCTCGCGGCCGATCGCGGTCACGCTCTATCTCGCGGTGACAGGCGGGCTGCTGCTGATGGCGGGCCTGTCGATCGCCGACGTCTTCGCCCACCGCCAGGCCCTGGCGCAGACCTCCGACCTGCTCGACCAGTTGCGCGGCCGCAAGGGCGCCGCCAAGAATGCCGCGGCCGCATTGGCCGAGCATCCCGGGACGCCGTTCCTGGAAGGGCCGACCGTGACGGTTGCCGGTGCCAATCTGTTGCAACGGGTTGCGGCTGCGGTCAGCAATGTCGGCGGCTCGGTGCAGTCCTCGCAGGTCGACGTCTCCGGTGCGCAGACCAAGGACGGCTTCGTCGGCCTCGTCGTGAGCTGCGAGCTGGAGCAGCCCGCGCTCCAGAAGGTGCTCTACGATCTCGAGGCCGGCATGCCGTTCCTGTTCATCGATCAGCTCGACGTCCAGGTGCCGCAGGCCACTGCGCTCGGCGACGCTGCCACCGGCCGCGTCAGGGTGATTTTGGGCGTTTCCGGCCAGTGGCAGGCGGGGAAATAGGAGCGCGTCGCGGCGCTCACCAGCTGTACTTGAACACGCCCTTGCCGGAATAGCTGGTGACGTTGCCGGAGAACTCGCCGTCGAAGGTGCCGGCGATCGAGAAGCCGCTCAGCCATTTCATCTCGGCGCTGGCGCCGACCAGCGCGGAGTCGGCATCGACCTTGGCGCCGTTCACGACGAAGCTGGTGCCCGGCAGGGTCTGGAACATTGCGGTGACGGCGCGGTTCGGATCGTAGTCATGCGCCCAGGCGGCACGGCCGCGCAGGGTCAGCACGCCGTTCTGCATTGCGTAGGATTTGTCCGTGCGCAGGCCGAGCTCGGAGCGGGTGTCGGTCACCGATTGCGCGGCATAATTCAGCGCGAACAGGCCGCCGCCATTGAGGCTGACTTCGGAATAGTTGGGCAGGTTGAAGTTCGTGACCTGCGCCGCCGCGTAAGGGGTGATGCCGACCATCGGCGTCGTGAAGCGATAGCCGCCCTCGAAGCGCGCCGAGAAGGTGTCGGCCTTGTAGCGGCCCTGGAGCTGGTCGGCGCCGGCAAGCGCCACGGTGCGGTTGGTGGTGACGTCGTGCCAGCCATAGGCGAGCGCGGCCGAGATGTAGGCCGGTCCGAAATTGTGCCGGCCGTAGACACCGGCCTGGAACAAATCGGCCGAGCCCGCGCCCATGGCGTTGGCGAGCGAATAGTTCAGGCCGCCGCCGCCGAGCGCAAAGCCGACCAGGGTATCCAGCGAGATCCTGTAGTCGGCGCCGGCCGCGCCGCCCCAGACCCGCGCAGTCAAATCCTGCGAGCCGACCGCGGCATTGCCGCCGACCTGCGCCGAGCCGCCATAGCCGGCCGACCAGACGCTCCACCGGCTGCTCGGCTGCGACGACAGCAGCGGCGCCTTGGTCGCCATCGCATAGGCCTCGCGCTCGCGCGGCGTGGCGGGGCGCATCGGGGCGGTGTAGGCCGATGCGTCATCGCTCTCGGCGAATTGCGCGACGTGGCCCGCCTTGGCGAAGCCGCCGCTGCGGCCCGCGACCGTCGGATCGAGCATCAAATTGAGGAACTGGCCGTCGGCGTTGATCGCGGACTGGATGATGCCGGTGCCGAACTCGCCCGAGGCGGTGGTCAGCCCCGCCGGCGTCAGCGCGGCGAAGGCGGCAGGAATGCCGCCGGTCGTGTTGAAGAAATTCGTCAGCGTGTTGGCGACGTTCTGCTGGTTGATGGTGAGGCCGCCGCCGGTGGGCGTGAAATTGACACCGATGTTGAGGAAGACGTTGTTGGGGTCGTAGCTCAACGTCGCGTTGATGGTCGGCATGTTGGAGACGACGGCCGCATTGAAGGCGGTGCCGCCGAAGCCGGTGATCGCGGACAGGATCTTGTACTGCTTCTGGACCGTGCCCGAGATGAAGTTCGCACTCACCGTCGCGTTGCCGAGGTTGGCTGCGCCAAGGACGTTGGTAAGGCTGGCGCTGGTGGAGGAGACCTGCACGAGATAGGTCGAGGCCGAAGTGAAGCTGAGGGGGCCGTTCACCGTCAGCGGTCCGAACGGGTTCGCCGTGCTGCCCGGCGCAAGCGTACCGCCGTTCACCGCGACGCTGCCGACCGTGCCGGAGCCTGCAAGCGTGCCGCCGGCATTGACGGTGCTTGCGCTGACAATGGAGCCATCCACCTCCAGCCTGCCGCCGTTCACGGTGGTGGCGCCGGTATAGGTGTTGGCGCCGGAGAGGATTTCCGTTCCGCCAGCCATCGTGAGGCCACCGCCGGCGCCGCCGTCGTCGATGACGCCCGCGAAGGTGCTGTTGCCGTTGGTGATCGTCAGCGTGTTGACACCGAGATTGACGTTACCCGCGCCCGACAGCGACTTGATCGAGGTGCCGCCGTTGGTCAGTCCCGAAATATCGAAGAAGCCGTTGGCGATGACGCTGCTGGAGGTCGCGATGCTGCCGTTCGTGCCGCCGAAGTTAGTGAGATCAAGCTCACCGCCCGCGGCGATCGTCGTTGTGCCGGCGTAGGTATTGGTGCCGAAGAGCTGCTGCGTAGCCCCATTCGCGATCAGGATACTGCCGCCGGCGCCGCCGCCAATGCCGCCGTCCTGAATCACGCCACCGAAGAGGCCGCCGTTGGTGATGGTTAGCGTCTTCGATCCGAGCGCCACGACTCCAAAACTGAGCAAATCAGAAAGGCCGCCGACCGAGGCGCCCACATTCGTTTGCGAAATATCCAGCGTTGCAACTCCGAAGCCGGGCACGAATGAGACAAATAGCGAATTTGCGATCGAGCCGTTGCCCTTTAGCGCAAGCGTGGCGCCGCCCTGGATCTGGGTGGGATCGGTATAGGTGTTGGTGCCAGATAGTGTCAGAGTTCCGCCAATAACTTCGATCCCGCCGGCACCCTGTATCGAACCTGCGAACTCGGTCGAACCATTGGTGATGTCGAGCCTGTTGATGCCGAGTTGCACGATGCCGCTCGAGCTGCCGGCCAGCGTCGTGATGAATGAATCCAACGGCGTCAAACCGGAAATGTCCAACGTTCCATTCACCGTTACGACGCTGGACGAGGAGAGGCTGCCGAACCCGGACAGCGCCAGCGTTCCCGCCGAGACCGTCGTCGCGCCTGTATACGTGTTGGTGCCGGTCAGCGTCAGCGTGCCGGTGCCGACCTTGGTCAGCCCGCCGCCGGTGCCGGAGATCACGCCATCGACCTGGGTCGAGGTGTTGAGGCTGCCGGTGGTCAGCGTGTTGGCGCCGAGAACGTAATTGCCAGCGCCTGCGATCGAGCCCGCGGTCGTGCCGCCGTTGGTCAGGCCGGAAATATCGACGGTGCCGCCGGCATTGGTGACGAAGACTGCGCTGCCGCCGGTGCTGGTGCCGGTGAAGCTGGTGGTGCCGCCATTGGTGGTCGTGATGGTGGAGTTGCCGGCGGTTGCGGAGCCGTTGAAGATCAGCGTCCCGGCGTTGGAAATCGACGCGGCGGACGCCGAAGTCGTGCTGGTGAAGCTCAGGAATCCCGCCGCATTGTTTGTGATGCTGGCGCTACCAGCCGAGCTCGTCTCGTTGAAGTTGAGCGTGGCGTTGTTGGTGATGGCAGCGCTTGCCGCGCTGCTGCTGCCGTTGAACTCGACATCGCCGCCATTGGTGATGATGGCCGTACCCGCGGTGCTGGTGTCGCCGAAAGTCATCGAGCCGCCGACGACATTGTACGTGACAGCCTTGGTACCTCCGCTCGCGGTGCTCGAATTCTGGAAAATCATGCTGGCCCCGACGGTAAACGTCTGGGTATTGGTCGAATTGTTCGAGATGCCGGCACCGTGGACGAGGAAGATGTCGTTGGTGGTGATCGTATAGGCTTGGGCGTTCGGAGCGGCAGTGAAGATCACGCTGCCGAGATCGACGACGCCGCTGCTGGTGACGCTGTTCAGGCCAGTGTTGGTGAAGGTGGCAGTGCCGTCCGGCACGCTCGGATTCGAGGTCCAATTGGTGCCATCCGTCCACTCGTTGGAAGAGGCGCCGGTCCAGGTGCCGTCGACGGCGTGCGCGGCGACGACGCCGAGCGCCGTGGTCGCGAGCAGGGTGGCCAGCGAATGGCGGACGACGGAGCGTAGCCTGCATCCGATCGTTTCACGCGCCATTGTCGGTCCAGCCATCGGATTTTCTCAAATCGCTCCGCGTCATGATCCCACGGCGTCGCGACGACCCGCAATGAACGGACGTCCATTTGCGCAGGGTTCCTGCCTGTTTCCTTTGCAATTTCATTGATCGTGGCCATTGGGCAACATTTTTATGCGTTGCAACATGTGGGACAAAAAGGGCGGGGTCTGAGCAGATCCGGTGCGGGTTGAAGGCGAGGCGCATCAGGCCTAGTTTGCTGCGAAAGGCTTGGCCCGCGCGCTGGCGCGGCCGCCGGTCGCAGGGGAATTTTGATGTCCGGGTGGCTGAGACCGACGGGGTTGACTGTGCTGTGCGCGGTTCTCGGCATTGCCGAAACCGTGGCCGCCACATCGTCACGCATGGACATCCTGTCCGACGATGCCGCCAGCGGTCCCGCAGAGAGCGTCGATGTCGGCGCAGTGAGGCCGATTGCCCGACCCGCGCAGGCTGCGAGCAAGCCGGCTCCCCGTGGCAATCCGTTGTGGTCGGTGCCGCTGTCGGCGCTGACCGTGACCCAGGAGCGCCCGATCTTCTCGGCTATGCGCCGACCACCGCCGCGCGCGGTTGCCGCGTCCCCGGTCGAAGAGGCCAACGTAGCGCCGCCGAAGCCGGTCGACGCGCCGCCGCCGCTGTTGCTGGTCGGGGCCGTGGTGGGCGAGGGCGATGCGATCGCGATCCTCGTCAACCGCACCGATCAGAAGGTGGTCCGCCTGCGGCAAGGTGAATCGCTGGGCGGCTGGTCGCTGACCTCGGTCCAACCGCGCGAGGTGACGCTCAAGCAAGGCGATCGCAGCGAGGTGCTGGCGCTTCAGCGGTCGGACGGAACGACTGCGCCTGCCGGCCCGCCCGCAGTCGCGACTGCGCCTGCGGATGCCGACGGCAAGCTGACGATGCCGACCACAGCCAATACGTCATTTGCGCCCTTCGTGCCGCGATCGGTGCCGAAGAACGGCGAGTCGGACGGGCTCTGAGCGCCGAACCAGGTCGCGCGAAGGGGATGAATTCGGACGCCATTGCCTAAGCTGTCCAACGGCCTTAAGACGCGGCTTCAACGCCCCAATCCGATGGCGCCAGACGGGCGGCCTTCATTGCGGGATTCGATCGCCGATCGGGCGCGCCGGGCCGATCGCTCGCCGGGAAGGATGCGGCTTGACCGACACGCAGACTGACGCGCCGGGCAAGGCCGATGGTCGAAGCGGACCCGGCGGTGCCGGGCGCGGCCGCCGGCTCATTCATGGCTGGTCGGCGAACCTGGTCCAGATGGTGCTGGGGCTGACCCAGCAGCTGCTGCTGATTCCGGCTTTCCTGCACGTCTGGAGCGGCGATTTGCTTGCGGCGTGGCTTGCGATCTATGCCGCCGGCAGTCTCGTCGTCGTGGCGGATTCGGGATTGCAGCTTCGCGCCATCAACCGGTTTCTCGCATTCAAGTCCTGCGCTGACTGCGACGGGCGCACCGCGAGCTTCTATCGCGCCATGCTGCGGATCTATCTCGCCATTGTCGCGGTGCTGGGCGTCGTGCTGTGCGCGGCCGTGTATCTCGCACCGCCCTCAGCGGTGCTCGGCTTTCACGCGACGCCGACGATCGATTCCGCGATGCTGGTGATGACGCTCGGCATGCTGCTGACCTTGCCCGCCAACCTCGCCTCCGGCCTCTACCGCGTCCGAGGCCAATATGGCCGGACGGTCTGGCTGCAAAATGCCGCGCTGCTGCTCGGCCAGATCGCCCAGCTCGCCGCGCTTGCGACCTTCGGCAGCCTGCTTGCGGTTGCGATCGCCTTCGTGTCGATGCAGCTTTTGTTCACGATCTTCATCGTCGCGTTCGATGCGCCACGCCTGTTTCCGTTTCTGCGCCGTGACGGCCAGTCGACGTTCGTGCCGCCGTCCTGGCGCTGGAGCATCGGGCAGTTCGGCCGCGCGCTGCCGTTTGCGGTCGCCAACATCACCGAGCTCGCGCTCGTCAACGTTCCGGTCTTGCTGGTCTCCGCGCTCGTCACCGACCGCGTCGCGGTGGCGCAATGGGGGCTGACGCGCGTGATCGCGAGCCTGGTGCGCGGGCTCTGTCTCCAGGTTACCCTGCCGCTCGGCGCCGAGCTCGGCCACGATCATGCGATCGGCGACAAGGAGCGGCTGCGTCGGCTTTACGCCCAGGGCTCGGTGTTCGTGACCGGGCTTGCCTGCCTGATCGTCGCGGGACTCCTGCCATTCTGGCCGGACTTCTTCGCGCTGTGGACCCATGGCAGCATTCCCTATGACGGGCCGCTTGCGGTGACGCTGCTGCTCGGTTCGGCCGTGGTCGCGCCCTCGCTGCTGGCACTGGTCTTTGCCAATCACAGCAATCGCGGCGAGCTTCTGATCCGGACCAAGGGACTCCAGCTCGTCGTCTTCCTGGTGCTGTCCTTCGTCCTGATCCCGCGGCTTGGACCGCTCGGCGCCGCGCTGGCCGTGGTCGCGAGCGACATCCTCGTTCAGTTCGGCCTGCTCGGGCTCGTGATCATGCGGCAGACCTTGCGTCAGCCGTTCAGGCACGTTGCGTTCTTGTTGCTCATGGCCGTCGCCATCGTGGCGTCGGGCTGGCTGATCGGGCTGGCGATTATCGGGCTCGTGCCGGGGAGCGGGCTCGTGCACTTCGTCGTGGAATGCGCGATCTGGCTGGTCGCGGTTGGCGCACTCGCAAGCCCGCTCCTTAGTGCGACGCTGCGCGAACGCCTGCGGGCGCTGGTGCCGGCCTAGTAGCGCGGAATGTCGCCTGAGAGGTGCTCCTGGCGAAACTCAGGTCGCATCGCGAGCCGTCCCAATTCTCCGGGCAGCCGATTGAGTACGCTTTCCCAGTCGCCGGGCCGAGGCTGGCGGAATAGGCGAACGGTCGGATACCAGGGACTGTCTTCCCGCCTATAGAACCACCGCCAGTCCAGAATATGTGGCAGCAGAATCCAGGTCGGTTTGCCGAGTGCGCCTGCCAGATGTGCGACGGCAGTATCCACAGTGATCACGAGATCCATCGCGCTGGCAGCTGCCGCTGTCTCCGCGAAGTTCGTCAGAAGAGGCGCCAAATCAACGACGCTGTCCTTCAGCCGTTCGAGCGCTTGACGGTCGCTCGTGCGGACCTCTTTTTGCAGGCTGAAGAGCTGGACGCCGGGAACCTGAAGGCATGGCAAAAGGGCTTCGACCGGCAGAGACCGCTTTCGGTCGTGCAGATGGCCGGGGTTTCCTGCCCAAACGACTCCGACTTTGAGGCCGGAGTATTTGGCAAGCCTGCGTTGCCATTCGGCAATCCTTGCCGGGGCAACCTCGAGATACGGTCGCGCTGGTGGAATCGTCTCGATGGTGGCACCAAGCTCGTAGGCAAGACTCATCAGCGGCACATGCAGGTCGAACGGCGGCTCTGGCTCGTTGCGCGAGATCACGGTCACGTCGAGGCTGTCTCTCAACAACTCAACCAATTGGGGCTGAACCTGGAGAACGACCGGACCCTCGGTGGCGGCTGCTGCGGGCACGAAGCGAGCAAAGTGCAAAGTGTCGCCAAGTCCCTGCTCCGCATGAATCAACAGGGTTCGGCCGTTGCGACGCTCTCCGCTCCAGCGCGGGACCTTAAATGTTCCGGGCCTGAACCTCGGCGCGGGATGCGAATGCCTCCACTCGAACTCCCGGAAGCCCTCTTTGAGGTCACCAGCCAACAAGAGAAGCATCGCGAGATTGTAGTGAAGCATCGGATCGGCAGGCCTAAGATCGACTGCGTGACGAGAAGCCTCTATGGCCGCCTCGCCTTGGCCTAGATTGCTCAACGCGATGCTCAGATTCGTCGAGACTTCCGGCGAATTCGGATCGAGCCGGATTGCTTTTCTGTATAGCTCGACCGCGCCTTCGAAATCGTCTCTCTTGCTGTGAATGATCCCGAGATTGAGATGCGCGCCGACGTTTTGCGGAGAAAGCTCAATTGCCTTTTGGCACGCCGCGCTCGCCTCATCCAGACGTCCCTGCCGCACCAAAGCAGCCGCCAGGCTGGCCTGGACGTCGGACCTCGCAGGCGCTGCCAAAGCTGCAAGTTGGTACATCGAAACCGCCTGGTCTGTCCGCTCAAGCTTGAGCAAAAGGCTGGCCATGACCAGATAGGCTTCGAGATCATCGGGCTGGAGCTCAACCGCATGGCGGCATACCGACAGCGCTTCCGCAAGCTCTCCATCTTGTTCGAGCGCTAATGCGAGATTGCGATATCCCGGGCCGAATTGGGGAGCGATGGTGATGAGTTCGCGGTAGGCCTCGACGGCCTTGGCGACCTCGCCGTGATCCATCATATGATTGCCGCGGTCCAGAACAGCTTCCATTGCTCCGGCGAGCGCGGCTTCTCCAGTTCGATCTTTCATTCCTGCCCCATCCGATTGGATGATTCGTTCCGTGTCATCTGTTGAACGAGCGAGGAGCAGATTTCAGGCGGAATTGTAGAGCGTCTCAGCGCGTGGTCAGCGCCAGCCGATGCTTCAGCCGCACGAGGTGCCGCGCGAACTGAAGGCGGCCGGCCTCGGTCTCCTGTGCGAACTGCGCGAGCCGGAGCTGGCCGGCCGTGCGCAGCCGCTCGCGCGTGCCGTCGGTGCGTAGATCGACGATCGCGTCCGCAAGCGAGCGCGGGTCGTCATAGTCGAACAGGATCGCGGCATCGCCGGCCTGCGTCTTGAACGCTTCGGGATAAATGACGGGCGTGCCGACGGCCCAGGCTTCCAGCGGTGGCAAATTGGTGGGGCCGAAATAGCTCGGCATCACCAGCGCCGATGCGCCGCGGTAGAGCGCGCCGAGCTCGGCGGAATCGACGAAGCCGATGATGGAGATTTGGTCCGACAATCCGTAGGTGCGGATCGCCGCATTGATCTTGTTGCGGCCGCCGCGATCCGAGCCGCACAGCACCAACCGTTCGGTGATGCCCCGCTCGCGCAAGTTTGCGAGCGCAGCGAGCAGCGTCATGTGGTTCTTGTGCGGCCAGAACTGCGCCGGATAGAACAGATAGCTCGGCTCCAGCCGGTACTTTGCCAGCACCGCCGCGTCCGCAGCAGCCTCCGGTGTCGATTGGCTGACATAGGTCGAGGGTGAGAACGGGATGCAGACCGCGCGATCCCGTTCCATGGCGTAGCGACGGCAGAGATCGTCGATGAGCTCGGGCGCATTGACGATCACCGCGGCCGCCTTCGTGCTTGCCAGGCGGAACAGGATCTCGCGGCGCTCGAATTCGCCAAACGTCCGGACCTCCGGAAACTCCAGCGCGTCGCGATGGCAGCCGTCGAAGATCGTGATGATGAAGGGCAGCTCGTAGAGCAGCAAATGCCGCTTCGATGTCGAGGTGAAATGCACAACGTCGATGCCGTCGCGGATCAGGGCGCGCTCGAACGGCGATCTGAGCTTTAGCGCGATCTGGACGAGATCGAAGGGGCCACAATATTTGAGGAACAGGAAGACGTGGTCGAGAACGCCGAACTTGCGCAGCCGCCCCTCGATGCCGAACTCCTTCAGGATTTCGAGCGTCTTGGGGTAGGGCGAGTACACCACGATCTCGTTGCCGGATTGCGTCGCCCAGTCGCGCAGCCAGAGCAAATCGTTGAGCGGCTGCTGGAAGCCACCGCCGACTTCGAGCGCCTGTTCCAGCATGACGGCTAGCCGCAGCGGCCTCACGGCGTGACGCTCTTTCTGGCGACCGCGTAGGCCGCCCAGCTCTTCGTGCTCGGCGCATCCTGCGTCAGCCACGCGGAGTGACCGGCAGGCTGTAAGCCGCTCGCCTGCAAAGCGGCGTCGATCTCGAACGGAAACCAGTAGCGCATGTGGTGCGCCTCGTCGACGCGTCGGATCGTGGCACGATCCGTGTCCTCGCAGAACAGCGTGTAGTTCACAGTGACGGTCGCGGCCTGCTCATCATGGTCGGATTGCGCGATACGGGTGAGGCGCAGCGGCTTCTGCTCGATCTCCTTGACCCGGGTCTCGACGCCCTGCGCCAGCACCGCGCCGCCATACCAGTAATCGAAGAAGAACAGTCCGCCCGGCTTCAGCGCCGCATGCGCGGTGCGAAACATCTTTTCGAGCCGGTCGCGGTTGGTCTGGTAGCTTGCGACGTGAAACAGCGACACGACCGCATCGAAATCGCGTTCGGGGCCTGCCTCGCAGGCGTCGCCCTGCCGGAATGGAATCGCGAGCCCGGCCTGCTCGGCGCGCGTCTTGGCACTTGCGATCATCTCATGGCTGAGGTCGATGCCGGCAACGCGCCATCCCTTGCGGGCGAAAGCGATTGCGTGCAGGCCAGTGCCGCAGCCGAGATCGAGCAGCTTGCCGGGGGCGGCGCCGTGGTCGCGCAGGCGAGCTTCGACGAACGTCGTCTCCGCCGCGTAATCCTTGTCCTGATACAGGAGGTCGTACCAGGGCGCGTAGTCGGCGAACACCGTCACGCCAAAATCTCCTTCAGCGCCCGCGCGGAGCGAGCGATCTCGTCGTCGGTCAAAGCAAGTCCGCTCGGCAGGTAAAAGCCGCGGCGGGCGATGTATTCCGCGTTCGGATGGGATTCATCGAGCATCATGCCCATCCGGCGCAGCACCGGCTGTTCATGCATGCACCAGAAGAACGGCCGTGTGCCGATGCCCTTTTCGCCGAGACGCCGCATTGCTTCCTTGGCGTCGAACGGCACGTCGTCGTTCAGCACGAGGCCGTAGACCCAGTAGATGTTGTCGGCGTAGTTGGTGCGGGCGACCGGGCGGCGAATGCGGTCGACGCCGGCGAGATGCTCGTCATAGAGCCGGCCGATCCGGCGTTTGATCTCGACCGTGCGCGGCAGGCGTTCGACCTGGGCGACGCCGAGCGCGGCCTGGAGGTTGGTCATACGCGCGTTCCAGCCGAGCTCCTCGTGGACAAAGCGCTGCTGCGGCTGAAAGCAGAGATTGCGCAGGCCTTGCAGGCGATCGGCGAGTGCGTCGTCGTCGGTGAGAATCATGCCGCCTTCACCCGTGGTGACATGCTTGTTCGGATAGAAGCTGAAGGTCGAGACGTCGCCGAAGCTGCCGCAGGGCGCGCCGCGATAGGTCTGGCCGTGCATCTCCGCGGCGTCCTCGATCACGTTCAAATCATGCCTGCGGGCAAGCTCCAGGATCGGTTCGAGATCGACCGGCAGGCCGTAGATGTGGACCAGCATGATCGCGCGGGTGCGCGGCGTGATTGCCGCCTCAACGCCTTCGACCGTCATGTTCCAGGTCGCGGGATCGCAGTCGACCCCGACGGGGACGAGGCCGGCCCGCACCAAGGCGGCGGCGCAACTGATGATCGTGAAGGTCGGAATGATGACCTCGGAGCCTTCCTCGAGCCCGAGCGCATGGACGGCGATGTCGAGCGCGACCGAGCCGTTGGTCACTGCGATGCCGTGGCGCCGTCCGGCGACCTCGGCCATCGCCTGCTCGAAGCGCTTGATGAACGGTCCTTCCGACGAGATCCAGCCGGTGCGGATGCATTCGGCGAGATAGTCAGCCTCGTTGCCGTCGAGCAGCGGCGTGTTGACGGGAATGAACGGCGCGGTCACAGGCGTCGTCACAGGTTTGGCCCCTTGATCCGGATTTCGGACGGGGAGACTTCGGCAAACCGGGTCTTGTCGTTCTCGCCGGAATAGGGACCTTGCTTGATCTCGACCATCTCGAGCGGCTCGAGCACGTGGAAGCCGTGCGCACCGCTGCACAGCAAGATGATGTCGCCGGCACCGAGCACGCGGCTTTCGAGATATTTTTCCTCGACGGTGTAGAAGTCCACCTGAAGCTTGCCCTTCTGGATCAGGAGGACTTCCTGGGTGTAGTGCACCTCCCGCGTCACCTTGTTGTGGCGATGCGGCTCGATGCTCTTGCCCTTCGGATGGCTCATGAAGGCGAGCTGTTGCGACAGTTCCGGAGTCGAAAAAAAGTGGATCCCCGGCTCGCGAAACGAGGCGCGCACGATGATCGCATAAAGCTGGTCGCCGAATCGAACATGTTCGACGTGTTCCATCTTGGGCCTCGATAAAAAGCGCTGTAATTAGAGTGACATAGCGTCCAAGCTCGGCACTTTGGCCATTTTGGCTGGGACCGTCAAGGGTGGACCGGATATGACGATCGGTGCGTCCGTCAGCAGGATTTAGCCGACGAAAGCGAGGATCTCTTCGACGCGACGGCGGAAGGTGTGGGCGGCAAATGTCCTGGCCTGTCCCGCCTTTGCAATGGACAGGCGCGCCGCGTCCTCAGTGAGATAACGGTCGATCATCGCGAGGCAGTCCTCGACCGTGCGCCATGCCGCGACTTCGGTCTCGGGAGAAAACAGCGTGTGGAGATTGTCCTTGAAATCGGTGAGCAGGAACGCGCCGACGCCGGTCGCCTCGAACAGCCGTGCATTGCCGGCTTCGCGGCCGGCCATGTCGATGTGCGAGTTGAGCGTGACCCGCGAGGCGCGAAGCGCCTGGTACATCTCCACGCCCCACACCTCGCCCTGATAGCAGCGGTGCAGCGGCGAGGAAGCCGGAAGCGTGTGCAGGCCGCTGCCGAACAGCTTCAGATCATAGCGCCGTGCCACCGCCTCGAGCTGCGCGACGCGCACTTGATGATCCGCCGACACCGCGCCGACGAAGGTGACGTCGAAGCTCTGCGACGGTGGCGGAGGCAGTATGTCGACGATGTCAGGCTCGAAGGCGAGATGGACCACCTCGGCGCGCGCGCCGTGGGCACGGAAGAAATCCACCACGGCCGCCATCTGCGAGATCATGAGGTCGTAGACCGACCAGTCTTGGCCGCGCGAGGGCGAGATGCCGACCTGGCCGATCAGGATCGGCCGGCCGATCCCTTTGATCCGGCGCGCCAGGCGCGTATCGACGTGAAACAGATCCTGGTTGAGGACGAGGTCCGGCTTGAAGTCCTCGATCTGCGCCAGCAGGATCGCCTCCGCCTCCGCGTCGAGGCGCGGGCTCAGGCCGACCTTGCGCGCGAGCGGCCGCAGCATCGGCTTGAACGGCGCGACACTGCGTTGCAGCCAGCCGGGAATGGCGTCGCGCGCGGCCGGCGCGCCGGGCGGTTGCGGCTCGGTGACGGCAAGGCCGTGCTCGCGTGCCCAGGCCGCCCGCATCCAGGGATTGTTGACATGAATGTCGGCGGCGACGTGTCCGAGGCCTGCGAAATTGCGCGAGTAGAAATCGGCGACGCCAAACAGGCTGGCGTTTCGTGCCGCCATCTGCGCCGCGTAAGGCTCGTTCTCCAGACCGGGATGGCGCCGGTAGAGCCAGGCGAGGAAGCGCGGATAGTCGGCGTTGAGGATCAGGATGCGCACGGCGTCACGGCTCCTGTTCGAACACGTTGCGCGGCATCACGTACCAGAGCAGAAACAGGATGGCGGTGCCATGGGTGAGCATGGCGACCGAAAGCGGCACGTTGAGCAGGACGTGCGGCAGCACGCCGGCGGACATCAGGACGAAGCGGGGCGGAAGTCCCGCCGAGGCGCGGTTGCCGACCGCGAGCACGAGGCCCGCTGCGAGCGCGGTGAAAGGCGCAAGATAAAGACCGACAGAGGCGATGCCTTCGGTCGCAAACAGCGACGCATTCAAATTGCCGAAGCCGTAGGTGTTCTGCATCACGACCGCCAGCGGCTCCTGATAGGGACAGTGCGTCAGCGGCTTGAGGACGGAGATCTGGCAGAACCAAGTCGGCGGATGGCTCGCGAAGAAATGGTTGTAGATATCAAGCGCGCTCGACGCCGTCGCCATCATGCGGATGTTGACCAGGTCGAAATATTTGCCGGTGATGCCGTTGAGGCTTGCGCCTGTCACGACGATCGCGATGAGGCCGATCAGCATCGGAATGAAGATCGAAAGGATGACAGAAGTCCGCATCGCCGCAAAGCGCGACACCGCGGCCAGCGCGATCAACCACGCGGGCGTGAAGAAAGCGAACTTCGTCAGCGTGATCGGATAGAAGAAGAGGAGCAGGATCAAGACCAGCAAGGCGCGCCAGCGATGGCCGAGCAGCCAGTAGCAGGCGAACGCAAACGGCAGCAACGTGCTGGAGACCCAACCCGTGAGATAGCGCACTGCCCCCGGGAATTCGAGCGCATCGCGGTAGTCGTAGATCTGCGCGATCGCGACCAGCCGGAAATTGTACGTCGAGGCCACGGCGATGGTGCCTATGGAGATCACCAGGATCAGCGTGAGCAGATGCTCGAAACGGGCATTCGACAGCACGATGAGCTGTCGGAGCGGCGCCCGGACGAAAAGCACGGGCAGCAGGAACAGTACCAGCGCCAACGCCGCCGATAGCCCCGCGAGCAATCGCGGGTAGCTGTATTCGGAGAACACGTCGATCCACAGGAAACCCAGGATCATCGTGTAGAAATAGAATCCGGCGAAATAGCCGAAGCTGAAGCGGGTGAAGGCGAACAGCAGCGAGACGACGGAGAAGGCGATTGCAACGGCGACCGCGATCCAGACACGCTCGCCGCTGAAGTGAATATAGGACTGGAAGGTCGCGACCTTGATCAGCGACAGGCAGGTGACGGCATTGTGCAGCAGCACCAGGATCGCCAGCGCAGCCTTCGAGTCCAGCCACAATCGCAGATTCTGGATGATGCCGGACGGTGCGCTCATGGTCGACAGGCTCGCTGCGGACGACGGGGTTTGCGAGCGGGATCAGGCGATTTCGAGCGTGTGCTTGAAATAGGCGATCGTCTCCTTCAGGCCGTCCTCGAGCGCGACCTTCGGCTCCCAGTTCAGGACCGCCTTGGCCTTGGCGAGATCAGGCTGGCGTTGCCGCGGATCGTCCTGCGGCAGTGGCTTGAAGATCAGCTTGGAGCGTGAGCCCGTGAGCTTGATGACCTTCTCGGCCAATTCCCGGATCGTGAACTCGGAATTGTTGCCGAGGTTGATCGGGCCGGTGACGTCTTCCGCAGACACCATCAGTCGCAGGATGGCCTCGACGAGATCGTCGACGTAGCAGAACGAACGGGTCTGTCCGCCGTCGCCGAACACGGTGATCGGCTCGCCCTTTAGCGCCTGGACGATGAAGGACGACACCACGCGTCCGTCATTGGGCTGCATGCGCGGGCCATAGGTGTTGAAGATGCGCGCGACCTTGATCGGCAGGCTGTGCTGGCGCCAGTAGTCGAAGAATAGCGTCTCGGCGCAGCGCTTGCCCTCGTCGTAGCAGGAGCGGATGCCGATCGGGTTGACGTTGCCCCAGTAATCCTCGGTCTGGGGATGGATCAGCGGATCGCCATAGACCTCGCTGGTCGAGGCCTGGAAGATGCGCGCCTTGAGCCGCTTGGCGAGGCCCAGCATGTTGATGGCGCCATGCACGGAGGTCTTGGTGGTCTGCACGGGGTCGCGCTGGTAGTGGATCGGCGAGGCCGGGCAGGCCAGGTTGAAGATCGCGTCGACCTCGATGTAGAGCGGGAAGGTGACGTCGTGCCGGACCGCCTCGAACAGCGGATTTGCGATCAGATGGGCGATGTTGCGCCTGCTGCC
Organism: Bradyrhizobium sp. LTSP849; assembly: GCF_000938255.1. Taxonomy (GTDB): domain Bacteria; phylum Pseudomonadota; class Alphaproteobacteria; order Rhizobiales; family Xanthobacteraceae; genus Bradyrhizobium. The sequence goes on from NZ_JYMR01000056.1 coordinate 467,702, forward strand.
GGTGAAATAATTGTCCACGGAGACCACCTCGGCCCCGGTATCGAGCAGTCGCTCGCAGAGGTGCGATCCGATGAAACCGGCGCCCCCGGTCACGAGGATGCGGCTGGTCTTGTAGTTTTCAAACGGCATTATCGATTCCGGGTTGGTCTTGCGCGGAGCGGGGAGGACTTCGCCGACCTAGGCGAGCAGAGTGGTATCGGGATCGAACGGAATCGCCAACCCTGTTTCGTGAGGGTATTTTAATACCTCTGTGCCGCGCCTCCACCGAACTTGTTTCGCGCCAGGGTAAGGCGGGCGTGGTCTTTGCAGTTGGCCTGCCCGCCCCCGCAATCGCGAGAACGGGCCTAGCTATGCTTTCGCCTGATCACGATGATCCGGTCCGGAAACGCCGCGAGCTTGGCCATGAACGTATCTGTGGCCTGGGCTGGTATTGCCACCGCAGCATAGCTTTGCTCGCCCACCTTGATCTCGTCGAAATTTTCGGACCCCTCCAACTCGGTCTTCCGCGCCGATGGGACGAGAACGAATACGGCTAGATCGCGCCGTGTCCGAATGGTCTCCGGATGCAGACGAAGCATGGCGTTCCGATCTCCCGAGAACACGCCAAGAAAACTCAGTACCTTGTCGAGCGTATCCGCGTAACGCCTGGGAGGGGTGTCGCGCGGGATGAACGATATCGCGCCGGCAAGATTTTCGGCGACGTTCGAGAACCTTTCTGCTGGGCGTTGCTGCCCATAGGGCGCTAACCCATTGGCGACCACGCCAATGCGGCTCCAGTCCAGGGGTTGATTAGGCAGGCTGAACCCAACCTGCGAGATGATCGTACGATAGTCGGCGGCCTCGTCGAAGATCGCGTCACGCGATCGTGCCGGTATTTCGCGCCCGTTGTCATCGCGCACGAACAGGCGTCGCAACTGCCCCTCGAACAGGCCCTGGGACCCACGCCCGAAGTAGGTGACGAGCTGCCGGCTCTCCTCGAAATAGTTCGCGATTTCCGCGCTAATGCGCGATGACGGATGGCCCTGTATCGCCACATTGACGGCCAGCAGCAAGGAGAAGCCCACGGCCGCAATTCGCGCAAGGATGCGTCGCTGCCAAAGCGCGTGCAGAAGGACGCCACACAAGACGAGGCCCAGCGGCTCCGAATATATGATGTCCTGTCCATTGATGCCTCTATTGAAGACCAGCACCGAGATGACAAAAAGCAGGTAAATTAGCCCAAAAAGCGCGAGCTCGGCGTAGTTCAAGGCACGTCTCTGATCAAACGCCAGCAGACAGAGCATCAGGGTTGGCGAAAGAAGTAGAATCGGTGCGTAAGAGAACTGGGTCCATAAACTTGGCCAGACAAATATTTCGGTGTTGAACTTGCCGAGAAAGATGATTTTGGCGATAGCCAGCGCATAGAAGCCGCCGGTCAGCGCGTTTGAGAAAGCCAGCGCCAGCGCGGGAATCGAAAGCACAAAACCAAGTCCCAACAGGTTCGCGAAGCTGGCGAAGCGATAGACCGGGCCATCCGGCTGGTGCTTGAAACGTTCCGTCAGTGCGACGGGTACGGCCAGCGACAGGCCGACGGCGAGGCAGAACGGCGTGATCGAGAACGCATCCCGATAGTGGTAGAAGGTCGTCGGCAGCTTGACGAAAAGCGCGATCGCGACCAGCGCGAGGTAGAGGCTGATCGAAATCGTCGCAACCCGTCGATTTCGCCTCTGCGACGTGTTTAAACCGGCAGACAGCTGCGGGTTCCGGTGCATCATCAGCATTGCAAGCAGCGGCGTCGCCGCGATGGTCGGGACAATCTGTAGCTTCGAGCTAAGCGCGAGCCCGGCGAAGATTCCTGATGTGACCGTCAAAGCAAAGGAGAGCGGCTTTCTGTCGGTTTCGACCGCAAACAGGGCCGCGAACAGGCTGCATGCCGCATAAAACAGAGCGAACATGTCCGTGCGGAACAGAATCGTATGGTACGCGAGCGATCGCGAGCCGGCGAAACAGAGAAACAGGAACACGAGGAAAAAGGCCCCGCCGCGGGTAACCAATGCGAGCGAGCCTGTAAGCAGCAAGGCCGAGCCGACAGCAAGAAATGCGAGATGGGCGCGGAGAAACTCGGTCAGTTCCGCGATGCCGAGCAGCGGATTTGCCCAGCTATAGATCGCCGTGTAGTCCTGCATATGCAGGAGTCCGACCAGCCGGCCGAACCACTGGCTCCAGGACAGGAAGAGATACATGCCGGCGGCTGGGTGAGTGACGTGGTCGGGCAGCTTTCCTCCAGCGATCAGGAGCACGTCCAGCGTGGTCAGCTGGTCCATGTCCGAAACCGCGTAATATGGAAGCAGCGCCGTGTTTTGCCGGTAAACGATGAACCAAACCAGAGAGAGCAGCGCTATCAACCCCCAGGCTCCGCGTCGCCAGCTGCCTTCCCGCACTTTTGCTATGAACACCCCAACCGACTTTCGGCCCGAACGCCTCGATCTCATCATCTGCAACCGAAAGTTGGCCGAATCTGTACTCGCCGTCAATCCCGCGGGACCTCTGCGTCGATCGATGATGGATCTCGCCACCTCGTCCCTTAGACCAAATGATTTTCCAGCCGCCTCGGGTTCGTATAGAAGCCGTCTGGAAAGTGAAAGGGAGGGGGCCTCCCGTCCGGAGCCGGCTTATGAAAGTTGTCATCCTTGCGGGTGGTCTGGGAACCCGAATTGCCGAAGAGACCAGCACGCGGCCGAAGCCGATGGTCGAGATCGGCGGCCGGCCGATCCTCTGGCACATCATGAAGATCTACAGCGAACACGGTTTCCATGATTTCGTGATCTGCCTTGGCTACAAGGGCTTCATGATCAAGGAGTACTTCGCGAACTATTTCCTGCACATGTCCGATGTGACCTTCCACATCGCCGAGAACCGGATGGAAGTGCACCGCGAAACTGCCGAGCCCTGGCGGGTCACGCTGGTCGACACCGGCGAAGACACCCAAACCGGCGGCCGGTTGAAGCGGGTGCTGCCCTATGTCGCGAACGAGCCCTTCTTTGCGCTGACCTATGGCGACGGCGTCGCCGATATCGATCTCACCGCCCAGATTGCGTTTCACAAGGCGCACGGGCGCAGTGCGACCGTCTCGGTGGTGCGGCCGGCGAAGCGGTTCGGCGCGATCGCGATCGAGGGCGACCGGGTCGTCGATTTCGAGGAGAAGCCGAGCGACGACGGCGGCTGGATCAACGGCGGCTTCTTCCTGCTGTCGCCGTCGGTCGGCAAGCTGATCGCAGGCGACCAGACGATCTGGGAGCGCGAGCCGATGGAGCAGCTGGTGCGCGGCGACGATTTGCGCGCCTATGTGCATCCCGGCTTCTGGCACCCGATGGACTCGCTGCGCGATCGCAACTTCCTCGAGGCCGAGTGGGCCGGCAACCGCGCCAAATGGAGGGTCTGGTGACAGATCCTTCGTTCTGGCGCGGCAAGAAGATCTTCCTGACCGGACATACCGGCTTCAAGGGCGCGTGGGCCTCGCTGCTGCTGCGCCGCCTCGGGGCGGACGTCTACGGCTATGCGCTGGCGCCCACGCATCAATCTTCGCTGTTCGTGACGGCGAGGATCGCCGACGACATCAAGCACCGCATCGCCGACATCCGCGATCTATCTACCTTACGTGCCGCGATGGCGGAGGCCGAGCCCGACATCGTCATCCACATGGCGGCGCAAGCGCTGGTGCGGCCGTCCTATAAGGAGCCAGTCGAGACGTTTGCGACCAACGTGATGGGCACGGTGCATGTGCTGGAGGCCGCCCGGCGGCTGAGCTCGGTACGGGTGATCCTGAATGTCACCAGCGACAAATGCTACGAGAACAACGGTACGGGCACTGCCTTCCGCGAAGGCGACCGTCTCGGCGGCGACGATCCCTATAGCAACAGCAAGGCCTGTGCGGAGCTCGTGACGCATTCCTATCGCCGCAGCTTCTTCAACGCCAAGGGCGCGGCTCGCGTCGCGACTGCGCGTGCCGGCAACGTCTTCGGCGGCGGCGACTGGGCGCGCGACCGCCTGGTGCCCGATGCGATGCAGGCCTTCCTTGCCGGCGAGGCGCTGCCCATCCGCAATCCCAATTCGGTGCGGCCCTGGCAGCACGCGCTCGACCCGGTGCTCGGCTATCTCAAGCTGGTGGAGCGGCTGGCGGGCGACGAACGCTTCATCGGCGGCTGGAATTTCGGGCCCGATGCCGCAAGCGAGGTGCCGGTCGGGACCGTGGTCGATCAGCTGATCGCACTGTGGGGTGACGGCGCGCGCTGGACGGCCGATGCCGGCCTGCATCCGCACGAAGCCGCCTATCTTAGGCTCGACTGTGCGAAGGCGCGGAGCGAGCTCGGTTGGACGCCGCGGCTCGATCTGGCGCAGGGCCTGCGCCTCACCGTCGACTGGTACAAGGCGCTGCGCGAGGGCCGGGACCTGCGCACATTCTCGCTCGATCAGCTCGATCAGGTCGTCAGCGCCGCGCAGGCGGCGTGATCAGCCAAGTGGCGTGATCAGCGCAGCTCGAGAATCTCGGCGATGCGCGCCTGCGGAGAGACCGCGTGTTTCAGGTACGCACCCGAGCGCACCGCCAGGTAGGATTTGAGCAGGACGACGAGCGCGAGGATCGCGCGCTCGATATCGGGCGCAAGACCGGTTCGGCCGAAGGCCGCCGTCTGCAGGAACGACCGGTTCTCCATGAAGGTCAGCCAGTAGAGATAGTCGTAGCCGTCGATGCCAGCGAACGCGTCTTCCCAGTCGATGACGCGCGGCTCGGCGCCCTGGAGCATGACGTTCTTTGGTCCGAAATCGCCGTGGCAGAGCGCTGCAGGCAGGCCCGGAAGTCGTTCCTCGAGCAGGAGCATCAGCCGGCGCATCTCGGTTGCACTTGCTTGCTCCAGCAGGCCGAGGTCCGAAAGGGTCTTCAGGGCGCGCACGGCGGATGCCAGATAGTGCTCGAACGAGGCAAGATTGTCCGGCCGCCAGTCGCCGAGCTGTTCACTGCAGCCGCGTGCCATCGCGGTGGCATCCGCAGGCTGCATCGGCGCGGGCAGCGGCGCGAGCGCCGGCATGAGCAGGCACAGCCGCGTCGTTCCGTCCGCAATCGGGACTTCGAAACGGTCAAGCACGATCGTCTTGCCGTAGAGCCAGGAGAGGATGTCGGCTTCCTTGGCGAGGCTCGCAACGGCGTCCACGCCTGGAAGATGCATCTTCAGAAACCGTTTCTCGCCCGCGATCTCCGCATCGAAGCAGACGCCGAGCGTGCCGCCGAGCGCCGGCGTGACGACGGCGTCGCGGCCGGACAATTGCAGATGTCGCTGAAGCGCGGAAAGGATGCGCGCGTGTTCGGCGCTGATGTCGGGGCGGCCGTCGGTTTCGAAGAACGCGATCTTACCCAGCACGATAGAGCGGGCTCAGATAGTCGATGCGGTCGTAGCCGAAATGGCGGGCCAGCGCCGCGGTGCCCTGCGCGATCTGCTTGCGCTCATCGTCCGAGAGTTCCTGGATGACGGCCTGGTTGTAGTCCTTGGTGCTCTTGAGCACGGTTCCCCAGGGCGCAATTGAGTCCTTGATCTCGACGCCGTTCCAGCTCGGATAGAGCATGCTGTCGGCAAACGGCACGCCGATGAAGCCGGCGGCCTCCGTCATAAACTTGCGCTTGTCCTCGACGAGGTCCTCGTAGCGCAAGATCCGTACGTTCTCCGGATACATCTTGGCAAACATCTCGACCGTCGAGTGATAGATGTTCCAAGTGATCAAATATTTCGTCAGCGGCTGCGGGAACGGGCGGCGCTTGGTGTCGCGATAGGCTGAGAACGGATTGCGCACGATGTGCAGGATGCGGACGTCGGGGAAGTCGCGCACCATGCGGTCGGCGTCGATACCGATCGCGGGTGAGTAGCCGACATGGACCATGCCCGGGCGCGGCCTGGTGTAGTAGTTCTCCCACGCCGCGAAGGTCGAGCGGAAGTAGGCCTCGACCACCTGACGACGAAAGATCGGGGGTTCGCCCACGATCCGCGCAAATTCGGCGACGCGCTTCTTCTCGTCCATAACGCAGTCGGCGTCGCGGAACTTGGAGCCGTTGCGCTTGCGCAGGAACGTTTTCAGCTCCTCATCGATCATCTGCTCGTAGAGCTCGGTCGCCGTCAGCCCTTCCGGGAATTCGGGATAGCGATACTGCACGCGCTCGACCGAGGCGAGGAAGTCGTTGAAGTTGCGGTTTCCGAGCTGCGACTCGAAGGGATAGACGAGCAGGTCGGGATGGCCGTCGAAGTGACGATGGGTGACGTTACCGCCGTGCTCGAAGCCCGCGGAAACCATGGCCAGCCTGAAGTCGCTCATGCATCACCCTGCATCGTCGAACGTCGATCCCGACCACCCGTTTAGCTGTACGGGCCGGATAATCAAGCTCCGATCGGGCTTCGACTGCGCCAGAATGCGGCTCGGGCGAGGGGCGGACATTGACGGCCGGGGATTGCTGATTTACCTGGGAGACCATGCGTGTTTTTGCGACTGGCGCGAGCGGATTTCTGGGCTCCTATCTCGTTACAGACCTCGTGGCGCATGGACACGAGGTGGCCGTCCTGTTACGGCCTGAGAGCCCCCGCTGGCGTCTCGGTAACGCTTATGACCGGCTGCACGCGATCTTCGGCGATCTGGAGGATTTGAACCAGCTGCGCGGGGCGCTCGGCGCATTCGCGCCGGAGGCAGTTGTGCACATGGCCTGGCGGGGCGTCGCAGGGGCCGATCGCAACAGCCCGGTTCAGGCCACTAATGTCGCCGACACGGTGAGGCTCGCCGGGCTCGCGGTCGAGGCCGGCGCCAAAATATTTGTAGGTGCCGGATCGCAGGCCGAGTATGGACGCTATGATCGCGCGATCCGCGAGGACGACACCGCGCGGCCGGTGACGCTGTATGGCATGGCCAAGCTCGCCGCTGGATCGATGGCGATGCGCCTGTGCGATGAGCGGAGGGTGCGGGCGGCGTGGCTGCGAATCTTTTCGACCTACGGTCCAAGGGACGCCGACTATTGGCTGATCCCGAGCATGATCCGGAACTTGCGCTCCAGACGACACATGGCGCTGACGGCCTGCGAGCAGCGCTGGGGTTTTTTGCACGCGCGCGATGCCGCCGCCGCCTTTCGGCTGGCGATCACGCATGAAGCCGCGCGCGGCATCTTCAACGTCGGCAGTCCGGATGCGCCGCCGCTACGCGAGACGGTGACACGGTTGCGCGATCTCGTCGACCCCGGCGCATCTCTCGGCTTCGGCGAGTTGGCGTACCGGCCCGATCAGGTTATGGTCCTGGCCGCGGACGTTTCGCGCATGTTCGCGTTGGGCTGGAGGCCCGAAGTGCCGTTGGACGAAGGGCTGCGCGAAACGGTGAATTGGCATGACGCGACCAAGTCTTCCTGCAAATCGCCCTGAGCCGAGGGAGTTCGCCCGGCGGATCCGCGCGCACGCGCTGCGCATGGTCCATGCCGCCAAGGCCTCCCACATTGGTGGTTGCCTGTCGATGGCAGACATCCTGGCGGTGCTGTATACGCGGATCCTGCGCGTCGACCCCGCCGACCCGCGGCTCGCCGGCCGCGATCGCTTCGTGCTCAGCAAGGGCCACGCTGCCGCGATGCTGTATGCCACACTCGCCGAATGCGGCTTCTTCTCCCTGTCCGAGCTCGACACTTATTGCCGCGATGGATCGATCTTCACCGGTCACGTCAGCCATGCGGTTCCCGGCGTCGAGGTCTCGACCGGCTCGCTCGGCCATGGCCTGCCGATCGCGATCGGCATGGCGCTCGCCGTGCGCTCGGCCGGCCGCGGTGCCCGCGTGTTCTGCCTGCTCAGCGACGGTGAATGCGATGAGGGCTCGAACTGGGAGGGCATCATGTTTGCGCCTCATCACAAGCTCGACAATCTCTGCGTCATCGTCGACTTCAACAAGATCCAGAGCTTTGGATCAGTGGCTGAGGTCCTCAACCTTGATCCCTTTGCAGAGAAATGGCGGTCGTTTGGTTGGCATGTTGAAGAAATTGACGGTCATGATCTGATCGCGCTCGAACGCGTCCTGGGCGCTTTGCCAGGACACCCCGACAAGCCGACCGTCGTGATCGCCCACACCGTAAAGGGCAAGGGCGTCAGCTTCATGGAGAACAAGCTCGAATGGCACTATCGCTCGCCCTCGGATGAACTACTGGTGCAGGCGCTGGCTGAGGTCAGCGCATGAGGACGGCGTTCGTCGAGAGCTTGTTGCGGGCGGCGAGCGAGAATCCGGATATCTGGCTGCTCTGCGGCGATGTTGGCTATTCCGTGCTGGAGCCCTTTGCGACAAAATTTCCCGAGCGCTATCTCAATGTGGGCGTCGCTGAGCAAAACATGGCCGGCATCGCCGCGGGCATCGCGATGTCAGGCAAAACGGTCTTTGTCTACTCGATCGGAAATTTCCCGACGTTGCGCTGCCTCGAGCAGCTCCGCAACGACGTCTGCTACCACGGCGCTGACGTCAAGGTCGTGGCGGTCGGCGCCGGCTATGCCTATGGCAGCCAAGGCTATACACACCATTCGCTGGAGGATGTGGGAATCATGTCGATGCTGCCTGGCATCGAGGTCTTCGTGCCCTGCGATCCCATGGAAGTGTGCGCTGCGACGCGTTTGATCGCAACGAGCGGAAAGCCATCTTACTTGCGGCTCAGCCGGGCCGGCGAGCCAAATCTCGGCTCTGCCGCAACCGATCCTCGCAAGCTGCGGATTTTGCGTGAGGGACGGGAGATCGTCATCTTCGCCTCGGGCCCGATCGCCGCGCGCGCGCTGGAGGCGGCTGGCGAGCTTGCCGGGCACGGGAGGGACGTTGGTGTCGTCAGTATCTGCTGCCTGAAACCGTTCGACGATGTGGCTATCCGCGACGCCGTGCGCGACGTCGCCTTTGTGGTGACGCTCGAAGAGCATGTCCTGCGCGGAGGGTTGTTCAGCCTGGTGGCGAATGCATTTGCAGGCGATGCGAAACGACCGCCAGTCATCGGGATGGGCGTTCCCGAGCAGGATGGAAAGATCTCGCACGCAGGATCGCGCGAAGTGCTGCTCGATGCCGCTTGCCTTTCGGTTCAGGCCATCGTCGCGCGTATCGAGGAGTCGCTGGCGAAGCGCTGACGCGCGCGCGTCAGGATCCTGACGACGGCTGTGAAGGGTCGAAATTGACCCGCTCGCGCTCAAAAACCACAGGTTTCTCGCGCACCTGGCCATAGATCGCGAGGACGTATTCACCAATCATGCCCATGAAGAACAGTTGCACGCCGCCGAAGAAGAACATGGCGACGATCAGCGTGACGATGCCGGGATCGGCGAGCTGCCGGTACAGAAGCAGGCCGATCACAAAATTGACAATGGCGTAGCCGATGCTGAGCGCCGAGATCAGGAAGCCTGCGAACAGCCCGAACCGAACCGGTGCCGTGGTGAAGGATACGAGTCCGTTGAGGCCCTGGTCGATCAACGCGCTGGCGCGGTTCTTCGAAAAGCCCTTCTTGCGCTGGCGCCAGGTGTAGGGGACGCCGATGGCACGGCCGCCGCATTCGAAGGTCATCATCCGCATGAACGGATAGGTGTCGCGGACGCTGCGCATGGCCTCTACGACGCGCCGGTCGACGAGCTGGAAGTCACCGACGCCGGGCGGCACAGTGACCTCGGAGAAGCGGGTCAGCACGCGGTAATAGATGTTGCGGAGGCCGCGCATCAGCCGTCCTTCCTCGCGCACCGCGCGGATGCCGTAGACGATCTCGTGGCCGGCTTCCCACAGCTTGACGAATTCGGGAAGCAGTTCAGGCGGGTCCTGGAGGTCCGCCGGCATGAACAGGAGAACGGCATCGCCGCTGCTCGCCATCACGCCGTTGTAGGTGTTGCGCAGCGGCCCGAAATTACGCGCGTTGACGATGACCTTCACCGCGGGATCCTGCGCCGCGATCTCGCGCAGAATCTCCATCGTGCGGTCGTCGGATGCGTTGTCGCAGAAGATGTGCTCGCGCTGATAACCCTTGAGCTCATTGTCGAAGATCTTCCGGATCGCCTCGTAGCAATCCCTGACGTTCAGCTCTTCATTATAGCAGGGCGTGATCACGCTGATAGTTTTCACATTCATGCCTTTGAAAAAGGACAACAGGTCACCGCGGCGCATCGGCGGCGTAGATGGCAGACTTGCGGTAATATCTGGCGATGCAGTCGTTCGGCAATCTGTCGGCATTGGCCGTCACGTCGGAGGTCATCAACAGGGACGGTGTCCATTTGTGCCGGGGAACGGCGACCACCGGCTCGGGGCTTGTCGTCAGCAGGACGTGCCGTTCGACGCTTTCCTGCCAATACGGGTAGAGATCGTGCCACTGCTTACGCAGCAGCGATGCCGTTGAGCTGAGGCCGAGCGAGGCGATCATGAGAAGCCCAAGGCCCGTCGGCAGTGCGACCTGGCCGAGGAGGCCGTGGTAGCTGCTGGCCGAGAGCCGCTCGCGCAATTGCGTGCGGTAAGCTCGAACCAATAGTCTGACACCCAGCATCAGCCCGTACAGCAGCAGGATCAGCGCTTCGTTTTGCGCCCGTTCGACGAGTCGCATCCCCGTCGCATATTGATGAGCGAAGTATTCGAAATAGGAACAAGCCAGGCAGATCGCGACCGTGCCGAGCGCCAATAGCCTATTTCTGCGAGGCGCCGGTGTGGAGGAGCCCGGCTCCATCAGAGCGATGGCGCCTGTCGCGACGAGCAATGCCAGGATTGCGGGCTCTCGAAGGAGCCGGCCGAGCCCGATCAGCGAAAAGCGCAGTGCTTCAAACACTGACGAGATTACATGCCCCCCGTTCGGGAGCTGTCCCATCCGCACGTTATTGCCGCCGGCGGAAACCACGATGATCCAGCCGATGGCGACTGCTGCCGCGATCAGCAAGTGCTGCGCGACTTGGCGCTGCTGGTCGAAGAAATAGCGTGCGGCCAACGATGCCGCGACGATCAGCAGGAGCCACAAGCCGGTGAATTCATTGCACAGCGCAGCTGCAAATCCGCCGAAAGCCATTCCAACGACAAGTAGCCACGAAAAATCGGTTTCCCGGTCCAGCGCCCGAACGCATTCTCCGAGAATCAGGATGGCGATCATGGCGGGTGGCACGTAACAGGTCACAGACGAGAGCCAATAGAGCAGATCCCGCACGCTCGGCGCTGCGCTGACCACAGCGCTTGCAAAGGCCAAACTAAGGAAAGCCAGTTGCAGCGCGCCGGCGCGAGGCCATGCGCGGATCGTCGCGACGGCCGACCCGAACAGGAACAGGCCGGCGCTTACAGCCAGCGTCAGTGAATAGGCCCACAGCAGGCTGACGTTCGCGGCCGCGGAGATCGCCGGCGGAAGCTGGCTCAGGAACAGGGCCGCGACCCGGCCCGAGAGCGAATGGTAGATGATCGCGATGGTCTGGATGAAGCCATGTCCTGCGTACAGTTCCGCAAAGCAGAAGTCATCGTGCTCGGGTGCGCTCAGAAATATCAGCGTAAACAGACACAGCAGAAAGATCCCAGGAAACAGACTGCACAGCGCCCAGGCAAGACTGGCTCTGCGCTCGGCGAGGGGGCGCGCCGTCAATGGCATAACATCTTGATTGTACACGCAAAGACCCCTCAACCTGGGCCAGACTAGAGACAATCGGTCCAGGTCGCAATGTTGATTTCTGCCTCCGCAGGCGACCGCGCCGTGCTGGCCGCGCCGGAGCCGCGAGCTCGCGTGCCGCTAGAATTCCCGCCTTTTCAGCCAGGCCCGCGCGCCCCAATGGCCGAAGCACCAGGCCGATTTGAGCAGCGGCAGCTTCTCGACGTTGCGGTAGATGTTCCAGACCCATTTGGCGGAGCGCATCGGGCGGCTGGAGACGGACGAGCCCCTGACGCGGTAGCGCGCCAGATCCTCGTTGAGGCCGTGGGCGATGTGGCCGCGCTTGAGGATGGAGAGCCACAGGCAGAAATCGTCATAGCCCTCGTTGGTCATCGCGACGGGCCCCGAAATCTCGCGGTCGACAAGCGTCGTCACCGTCGCGACCGAGGTGTTCTTCAGCAGCTGATCGTAGCTCAGTGACGTCGGCACCGCGATCAGCCGGCCGGAGATGGTGTTGGCCTCGTCGATGCGGCGGAACGCGGTGTAGCTCAGCGCGGCGCGCGTCTCGCGGGCAAAGGCGAGCTGGCGTTCGAGCTTGGCGGGCAGCCACAGATCGTCGCTGTCGAGGAAAGCGAGGTAGCGGCCCTGCGCTTGGTCGATCGCAGCCTGGCGCGCCAGCGCCGGGCCGCCGTTCTTCCCCTGCCGGATCAGCTTGACGCGGGGATCGCGCGCGCCGATCTCCGCGATGATCGCGGGCGTGCGATCCGTCGAGCAGTCATCGGCGATCAAGAGCTCCCAGTCGCCGAAGGTCTGGGCTTGCACCGAATGGATGGTTTCCTCGATGAAGCGCTCGACGTTCCAGGACGGCATGATGATGGAGACGAGAGGCATCGTGTGATCCGTTTAGTGAGAAGCAGGCTCGGCGAGTGCGGCCCGCAACGAGGCCGTGAACGTGTCGAGCAACCCGGGATCGCTGATGTAGAGCTCGCCGGGAAACGAGCGCCGCCACGCGGCTTCGAAATAGGGCGCTCCACTGGTGCGATCGAACGGCCCGGCATGGAGCGCCTCGCGCAGGCGCTTCGGCACGTCGGCGAGGCGGTCGGTCGAATAGACCAGCGGGCAGGTGCGATAGAACGCGTCGCCCATCACCACGACCGGCTTGCCCAGCAGCAGCGCTTCGGCGCCCGACTTGCTGTTGACGGAGATCACGGCATCGGCCCGGCTGAGAACGGCGTAGTTGTTGGTCTGCGGCGGCAACAAGACGAAATTGTCGAAACGCCGTGCGAGCTCGAACAGGCGATCCGCCGAGATTGCGCCGATCTGCGCGGGATGCTCCTTGACGACGAGCAGGTGCGAATCCGGAATCGTCCGCAGCAGGAAGTCGACGGTCGCGACCTGGTCGAGATAATCCGGCGCGCGCAGCGTCAGCGCCATGTCGGCGGGCACGTGGAAAGGATAGTAGACGAACGGCGTCTCGGGGATCGGGCGGTAGAGCTTGCGCAGCCGGGCCGCGTCGACGGCCATCATCGCGTGCACCCGGGCGTGCCGCAGATTGTGTCCGAACTCCTGATGCTTGCCGAGTGCGAACTGGTCCCACAGCTTTTCGGCAAGGCGGCGCGAGTTGCGCAGGTTTACCACCTTCTTGAAGGCTGCCGAGTAATGATGCGCGTCCTTTTTCGGGATCACGATCGCGCGCTGGTTCAGCGTGGCATCGAGATAGGATGTCACGTCGGACGACACGGTGTCGGCCGGCTTCGCCATCATCTCGGGCGCGCCAAAGCTGTCGGGGGTGAAATACATCCGTCCGCGAAAGAACGACGGCTCGATGAACCAGTTGCGGATGCCGCGGCGCTTCGCGGCGTAGAAGCTCGTGATCACGGAGAGGAAGCCGCCGAGCTCCTGCACCAGTTCGGCGCGTTTGCCTTGCTGCTCCAGGCGGTCGAGCAGCGCCTCCATCGCGTTGGTGTAGATCATGAAGCGCCGGCGCAGCGCGGCGGTGTCGCGGATGCCGAAAGTGAAGCGCTCGTGGCTGAACAGGAAATTGGAGCCGTCGAGACCGTAGGCTTCGATGCGCGCATCAAAAGCCTGCCGTGCCTCGGGCGAGGGCCCGGTCTTGAGGCCTTCGCGGTACATGTTCGTGACCGGGACGCCCGCGGCCTCGGACATCTCGGCGCTGCGATCGTCGAAGGCGAGCAGTTCGACTGCGTATCCCACCGCGCGCAGACGCTGCGCCACGGGAATCCAGAACCGGGTCTGGTATTCCGCGAGCGTCGTGATCAGAAGGGTCTTGTCGGTTGACATGCGATGTGGGGTTGCCCGGTTGCGGTTTCCGCATATAGAAGCGTGAACGATAGCTCAAGGGTGGATTGAGCAGGTTCCGTCCCTGGAATTATGATATTTGAGAGCTATTCCGGTCACAGGGGGCGGGATGAACCTGTTTGCCGGGAAACAGGCGGCAAGGCAGAGGATGCTGGCTCGAAACGATGGATAAGCTGGCGGTCTTTCGGGTTGATGCGTCGGTAGAGATGGGGCTGGGTCACCTGACGCGGTGTATCACGCTTGCCAACGCGCTCGCCGAAAAAGGGGTGAAGTGTTGCTTCATCATGCGCAGCCACGTGGCCGGCTTCGCCCATTTGGCAGAGAGGGACGGACACACGGTGCGGCTTCTGCCTGACCCGGGCCGGCCGGCATCGGAGACCGGTGATTGTGCCGGCTTGCATGCGCATTGGCTGCCGACAGTATGGCAACAGGACGCGAATCAGGCGCGCAGCGCCATGGCCGAGGTTGGAGCAGCCGACTGGCTCATCGTCGACCACTACGCCCTCGACCACCGATGGGAGCGCACCTGCCGGCGAGAGGGCTTGCGTGTCCTTGTCATCGACGATTTGGCTGACCGCGACCATGATTGCGAGATGTTGCTCGATCAGAATCTCAACCTTCGGATGGAAGCACGCTACCAGGACCGAGTCTCAGCCGCCTGCGTCCAGCTGCTCGGCCCCCGCTACGCATTGCTTCGTCGGGAGTTCGCTGTGCAGCGATGCCTGCTCGCAGAACGCGACGGCCGAATCCGCCGCATTCTGATCTGCTTTGGCGGCTCCGACCCGGCTAACGCGACGGGCAAGGCACTCAAAGCAATTGCAAGGCTCGGACGTTCGTCGCTTGCGGTCAATGTCGTTGTTGGAATGAGCAATCCTCATGCGGAGTCGATTGCACAGCTTTGTCGAAGCCTGCCGGTTGCCGAGCTGCAGCGGGGAGCGAACAATATTGCGGAGTTGATGAGGCAGGCCGATCTCTCGATCGGCGCAGGCGGCGTGATGAGTTGGGAACGTTGCTGTTTGGGTCTGCCCGTGATCGCCGTGGATATCGCGTCCAATCAGGTCGGTGCCCTCGAGGCGTTGGCGGCCGAGCGAGCTGCAGTCTATCTCGGGCCGGTCGATGCAATCACCGAGGTGGGCCTCAGCGAAGCGATTCATGCGTTGCTGATTGATGCTGCCCGGACAAGGGCGCTCGGGGAGGCCGCGGCGGCGCTGGTCGATGGGCAGGGGGCGGACCGGGTCGTGTCCAGCATGCTGGGCATGTTCGGATAGGCACTCCATTTGCACTGGTAAAGGCCACGCAAGCGGGTTGGGACGGCCAGCGGAGCCGGCTTCAGCGGGAACGTCAGGTATTTGGCATTGAGGCTGTTTTCTGTGCTAAAGGCGGCGCGGTCCTTGGGAACCCGATGTTGCACTTTCCGATCAAAAAATGAGAATTTCAATCCTCTGCTCAGGTGCATCCCATCCGGTCTATTCTCACCTGGAGAAATGGGCGGCAGTCACGCGCGCCTCCCACGATGTCGAGCTCGTGCAGAAGAAGGCCGAGCTTTCGGGCGGGGATGTCCTTTTCCTGATCTCGTGTCATGAAATCATCTCGGCGCAAGACCGCGCGAGATATGGTGCGAGCCTGGTGATCCACGCCAGCGATCTCCCGGTCGGGCGCGGCTGGTCC
Organism: Bradyrhizobium sp. LTSP849; assembly: GCF_000938255.1. Taxonomy (GTDB): domain Bacteria; phylum Pseudomonadota; class Alphaproteobacteria; order Rhizobiales; family Xanthobacteraceae; genus Bradyrhizobium. The sequence continues at coordinate 483,288 of NZ_JYMR01000056.1, forward strand.
CCCCATATTTGGCAAATTCTCGAGGGAAAGCATGATATCGTCGTCTCGTTGCTCGAGGCTGAGGATCAGGTGGATACCGGTGCCCTTTGGGCTCAGCGCCACTTGGTGCTCGAGGGCCACGAGCTCTATGATGAGATCAACGTCAAGCTCTTTGCCATCGAGATGGAGCTTATGAGCGAGGCCGTAGCCGTCGAAGGGCGAAGAGCGCCGGTCCCCCAGGATCATCGCTCTCCGACTTATTACCGGAGGCGCGGGCCGGAGGATTCGCGGCTGGATCCGAACCGTCCGATCGCCGACCAGTTCGATCTGCTGAGAATCGTCGATCCGCATCGTTTTCCTGCATTCTTCGATTTCCGCGGTCATCGCTACGTGGTGCGTATTGAGAAGGTGGAAGCGACCGATGAGTGACACGATATCCATTGCCGGACGGTCGATCGACCGAGCGCATCGCCCGTTCGTCATTGCTGAGATGTCCGGCAACCATAACCAGTCGCTGGAACGGGCATTGGCGATCGTCGAGGCTGCGGCGAAGTCGGGCGCGCATGCACTCAAGCTCCAGACCTACACCGCCGATACGATGACGCTCGATCTCGCAACGGATGAATTCTTCATCGACGATCCCAAAAGCCTTTGGAAGGGGCGGTCGCTGCACAAGCTCTACCAGGAGGCCTACACGCCCTGGGAATGGCATGCGCCGATCTTCGAGCGAGCGCGATCGCTCGGCATAATTCCGTTCTCTACGCCTTTTGACGCAACGGCCGTCGATTTTCTCGAGAGCCTCGACGTCCCCTGTTACAAGATCGCGTCCTTCGAAAACACCGATTTGCCGCTCATCCGCAGGGTTGCCGAGACCGGCAAGCCCATGATCATTTCGACCGGCATGGCGACGGTTGCCGATCTCGACGAGACAGTGCGCGTAGCGCGAGCGGCGGGCTGCAAGCAACTCGCGCTGCTCAAGTGTACCAGCACCTATCCGGCGGCTCCTTCCGACACCAACCTTCTGACAATTCCTCACTTGCGCTCGTTGTTCGATTGTGAGGTAGGATTGTCGGACCACACGTTCGGCATCGGCGCCTCGGTTGCGAGCGTAGCGCTCGGCGCAACCGTGATTGAGAAACACTTCACGCTTGCGCGCGCCGATGGCGGCGTTGACTCGACGTTCTCCATGGAGCCCTCGGAGATGGAGGCCCTCGTGGTCGAGACCGAGCGGGCCTGGATGGCGCTCGGAGAGGTTCGTTACGGCTTGACCGAGAAGGAACGGGACTCCCTGATTTTTCGGCGCTCGCTCTACGTGGCCGAAGACCTCGCGCCTGGCGACGTGTTGACCGAACAGAATCTACGCATCATTCGTCCCGGTCTCGGTTTGCCGCCAAAATATTTCGAGACCTTGATGGGTAAGCGCGTCGGCCGAGCGGTGCGACGCGGCACGCCTATGAGCTGGGACCTGCTGTCGTCCGCAGACGAAACGATGCCGGCGCAGCAGGGGACCGCGGCGAGGAGAGCCCGTGGCTGACCAGCCGCATGTCTGTCTGATCGTCGACAACCCGCTTCGCGACCTCGAAGGGCTGGTGTTGTTGGCGCGCCAACTGGCAACGCGCGGTGCACGGGCCACGCTCGTGCCGATGTACGAGCAGGGGTTCGATGTCCCGGCGCTGCGGCCCGATATGGTGCTCGTGAACTACATCCGGCCCAACAATGTCGATCTGATCAAATCCTACAAGCGTTCGGGCGTTCTGGTCGGCGTCTTGGATACCGAAGGTATCGGCGGCAAGAACGCCGATCAATTCGCCGGCATGGTGAAAGGGACCGGCTGCACCGATCTCGTCGATCTCTATTGCGTTTGGGGACAGGCGCAGTATGCAGCTTTCCTTCGGCAAGGCACCGTCGCTGCGGACATCCTTCGCGCGACGGGCTGCCCCCGTTACGATTTCTGCGCGCCACCTTGGCGCGCCGCCTTGCCTGAGCCCTCCGTCGCTTCGGGATACGTGTTGATCAACACGAACTTTCCGACCGTAAACCCGCGCTTTTCGAGCAGTTCCTCCGATGAGGAGGGGGCAATGGTGCAAGCCGGTTTCACGCGCGAGTTCGCGCGCCAGTTCATCACCGACGGTCGGCGGGCCTATCGCAACACGCTCGACATGGCGATCAAGCTTGCGAAGCATTTTTCCGACGTACCGTTCGTGTTGCGGCCGCATCCATTTGAAAATCTCGATTCCTACGGGGCCTTCGCCGATTTGCAGAATGCAAGCGTGATCCAGAGTGGAACTTCGCTCGAATGGATCAGCGGCGCGCGCCTGCTGGTTCATCAGAATTGCTCCACTGCCATCGAGGCCACCATGCTGAACGTGGAGCCGCTGAGCATGGAGTGGTTCAATACGCCGGCCCTTCGCCTCGATGCAGCGTCCCGAGTCAGCCGCCCGGCGCATGCCGAGGCGGAGCTGATCGAGTTGGTCCGGCAAGGCCTTGAGTGGAAGCTGCCGCACCCCTCTCCCGAGATTGCGGTCTTTCGCCGCGAGATCATCAGCGATCTCTACTTTGCCATGGATGGGGCGAGCTCCGTTCGGGTTTCGGACGCCCTGTTGTCAACGATGGCCGTGGCCGGGCAGCAGCTCCGTCCGGCGGACGGGGTGCGCTCCCCGTCGCTGCGCGGGCTTACGGCGGCGGTCGCTCGTCGTGCGTTAGGGCACAGAGCAAGCAAGGCTTTGCGTCACTTCTACGGCTCGGCCGAAGGTGAGCGCCGTCGTGCAGGCAAGGTATTCGGCGATGGGCTGGTAAACACAATATTGCAGCGTATCGATGCCGCTTCAGTGGACCGGCGCCGGTTTGTCGCCCGGACGCCCGCGGATGTCCGCAGCGACATGTTCAGCGGCGCTAGCCTGCAGCTTGCGGAAGTGAACTGAACCATGCTGCGCCGGTTCCTTCATAATACAGCGATATCGGCCGTTGCCTACGGCATTGCCGGAGTGCTGGGCCTATTCGCCGTGGGCCTGATTGCGAAGTCGTATGGGCTCGCGGTGTTGGGGCTTATTGTGCTCTTGCGCTCCTTTCTACCCAGCGGCTTCCTCGCCGTGATCGATTTCGGCGTTTCCGAGATTACGACTCAGATGATCGCTCGCGGGAGACTCGGTGACTGGTCCACGGCTGGCGAGAAGGTCTCGTTGCTGACCTTGATTGCCTTAGTTACCGGACTGATCTCGGGCATGCTGCTGTGGCTCTTCGCGGCAGACCTTGCCGGCATCTTCAAGGTTCACTCCGATCAGTCCGGGGATTTCATCGCTATCTTGAAGGTTACTGCGCTGATCATGCCGATCGCATTCCTAGGGCTGGCAGCGGAAGGAGCGCTCAAGGGATTTGAGCAGTATAGCTGGCTGCGGCTGACCGAGGTCGTAGGAAGCGCCGCCTACGTGGCGTCGATCTTCATCGCCGTCTGGAGCAACCTTTCATTTGCCTGGATCGCTTACGCATATCTCACGACGATTGTTGCCAAATACGTAGTGCTTGCGCTTGTCGTCTGCCTTTTTGCGCGCCGCACGTCGCTTCGTTTCAGCTGTTGGACCCCCGCAAGCCGGCACGACGTGGCCTACAGGTGCTGGCTCATGTTCAACAACCGGATTGCAGGAACCTTCCAGCAAGCACTCGTTCCGCTGGCTATTGGCGCGCTCTATAGCCCCGTCGAGGTCGGAACCTACGACGTGCTGACGCGCCTTCCGCGCTTTCTCAAGACAACGATGAGTCCGCTCTATTCGGCAATTCTTCCGATCTCGGCACACCTCGACGAACGAACCGACGTTCGTCGGTTGCAATTGTTGGGGCGAAATGGCCTCGTTCTGCCTGCCGCCATCGTTGTTCCGATCCTCGTCGTCGTTGCATTGTTCTCCCAGGACATATTGCGGGTTTGGGTCGGGCCGGAGCATTCGGGCGAGTGGCCCTGGCTGGCGCTATCGCTCTTGGTCCCCGCCGTGACCGTCATGCTGGGCGCCGGGCAGACTGCATTGATGGTGAGGTCGGATTTCCTGCGTCTCAACACCTACCTGCTTTATCTGCAGGTCCTGGCGCAATATCTGGTGACCGCACTTACGCTGACATGGCTGCGCGAACGCGCCTTCATACTGGGGTGGTTGCTGTCGTATGTCGTATTTGCGCCCCTGGTAGCGCACCGCATGCTCTCGTTCATGCACCTGCCAAGGATGTTATTCTGGCAGCAACTGGCCAGGCAAACATTGGTGGCGATTGTACTCGCCGCGGGAACGATCGCATCTAAGACCTATACGACGCCGTATACCCTTCCAGCGCTGATGCTGGTGGGGGCGATTGCGTGCGTTGCCGCATGGGCGCTAAGCATCGTCTTGATCCTTTCGCAGAGCGATCGAGCCATGTTCGGCAAATTCGCCCGCGCGCTGACGCAGCGATGACCTCGTCGCGCTAATCCGGTTCCGGGGTCAGCGAACGGCCGCGGCAACCGGCAGACCATCGATTTCCTCGACCCGGTTGGGCTGCGAGGATTCTGGAACCGAGTTCAGGGGTGCCTGCTGGATCCGGCGTTAGGGGCCTTGATCAGGCCTGGTCTTCATCTAAAATTGAGGAGCTGAAGCGGCCGAACCGCCGGCAGCTTGCAGAATGGGCCGGCGGTGCCCATGAATAGCCGGCATATGCGTTAGGACAGGCGGAGAATCTCGTGTTCAGGCTTCCCAGTTTCCACCCCAAGGTTCTCCTCTGGCGTGCTGCGACCAATATTGGGCCGCTTCCAGTCCTGGTGAGGGCGCGGGAGTCTGCCGTCTGGCAAGATTTCTGGCGGACCGAAACCAGCGAAGCAGCGTTTCTCGACTATGCCAAAAATACTCCCTTGCGGGATTGGCTTGCGAATTATTGCGCCGCCTTGCAGCCGGAATCGGTCGTCGAGCTCGGTCCCAATGTCGGGGCAAATCTTCAGGCGATTTGGCGGGCCGACCGCAACATCAAGCTCTACGGCGTCGAGCTGAACGACCACGCTGTCAAATGGGGCATGCAGCACATGCCGGATGGCTGCGGCGCGAAGCTGATGGCCGGTTCAATGGCCGACGTAGGCGGCGTGTTTGAGCGCAACGGCATCGATGGTGCGGACGTGATCTTCAGCTGCGGTGCCACGATGCACGTGAACGACGATATCTTCGCAGCAGCAAAACAACAGGCGCTAAAGCTTGCCCGCAAGGCGATCATTCACGTGGAGTACAATGCCTGGACTCCGGCGGAACTGCAAAACGGACGAAACTGGCGTTCGTCTTTCTTGTCGGATCGCTGGGTCCGAGATTACGTGGCCGAGTACGAATCCATGCCTGGCGTTTCCCGCGTCGATTGCATTCGCATACCGCCGGAGATCAATGTCGCGCGCAACATCGGTCGGCTTTGGATCAACGATATGACAGCCATGATCGTCGTTCATCGGACCTGAGCGCGATCGATCTGATGCGCAAAGCGACTTCCCGGTCCAGCCATAGGGGAATCCGCTTCTACATCTTCTAGGGTGTCCGGTTCCGGAGGGGCACTCTTCGGTTGCCCGTATTGCACGGATTTGCTAAGGGGCAAATCGCTTGGCCGGTCCGGTCAAGGGGTCAGAACGATATTTATTTCCGGCGGGTTGAGGACGGCAAAGATGGGATTGATGTCCAGGGCGCTTTGGCAGGTAAATCGTTCGCCGCTGCGATGGGCAGTCAAAACGGGTGTCAGTACCTGGCATTACGGCGCCAAACGGCTGCGCAAGCAGGAGTTGAACGGTTTGGACGTCAGCGCGGCGCAGGAGTCTACAGCGAAAGACCTCAACCGCGACGGATATGCCATCGTGAGTGAACTGATCGACCCCTCCCTGCTGCAGCAGCTTGCCACGTCGGGCGAAGCAAAGCTGTCGGAAATCGACGCCGCCGACAAGCAGCAGGCTGGATACTGGAAAAAATTCCTCGTCCACTTGCTCGACTCGGAAATGAATGACAGCAAACTCCCGGCGGATAATCTGTTTGTACGTTACGCTTTGCAGCCGGGTGTGGTGAATGTGGTTGCCTCGGCCTTTGGAGAAATTCCTTGGCTCGACTATGTCATGCTGTCGTATTCGAGGCACACCGGGCAGGCGCTCGCGTCATCGCAACTCTGGCATCGTGACCATGATGATGTCAGGGTTGTGAAGTTCTACACCTATCTCACCGACGTGCAGGAGGACGCCGATGGCCCCTTCACGTTCCTGTCGCGGCAATCAACCGATCAATTTGGCTATCCGTTGCTCGGAAGTCATTTCAGCGATGACGAGGTGTTCGAGAAGGTGCTGCGTCAAGACGTAAAGGTGATGAAGGCGCCTCGTCTTGTTTCCTTCATGATCGATACCAGCCGTTGTCTGCACATGGGCAGCCGGATCGCCCCTGGTCACGGCCGGCTGATGTACACCGCGACCTTCATCGCCTTTCCTCGTATGTTTCCCGGGGGTAAAAACCGGCCGTTCCGTGCAACTCCGAGCACTTCCGAGTTGGACAAGATGATCCTGGGGCTTGGTTGACGTCCGGATTCCGGCTAGCGCGATTGGCGAGTGTGCCGAGGTATCCATGGATCAGCAATTTAGAGGCATGATTGACATTGTCGCCTGATATAGCACCGGCATCGACGCTGGAGTTGTCCCGTGCTTATGCGGCGGACTTTGCGCGGAGCCTCCTTCGTCTGGCATTCAAGAATGTCAAGCGGACGGGTGATGTCGTCGATTCCGAGTACAATGGCGGTGCCTGGGACCGGGTGCTGAACGAACGCGGTTGGCTCGGCGGTGTGCCTCTGGAAGAGTTTCTCGCCGGGCAAAGTCCTTCACCTCGACTGGCGAAGGTGAACGGTCAGCTCGTGCGTATCGCCACGAAGGACTATTACAGGTATCGCATCCGGGCGCTGTCGGAACTGATGATGCGCCACGTCGGCGACGCTACCTCCCTGGTCGAGTTGGGCTCCGGGACCGGCTATAACCTGTTTTCACTCAGCTTGAATCCCCGCTGGACGCAGCTTCGCGGTTTCGACATCGCGCCGAACGGTATCGAAGCGGGACGACAGATCGCAAGCCATTACGGTCTGGATGGGCGCGTTAGTTTCGACCGGATAGATCTGACGGATGCACAAGATCCCCAGTTCGGTCAGCTCGCAGGCGCGACAGTCTTTACTCACTTCTGCATCGAGCAAATTCCCTACGCCGTGGACGCGGTCATCGAGAACATCCTCCGAGCGCGGCCGGGGCGTGTCGTGAACATCGAGCCGGCGATCGACATGCTGAACTTGTCCGATCCGCGCGACCTGGCCAGTCGGCTCTACTTGAAATCGGTGGATTACCAAACCCGTCTTTTCGCTTTGCTCGATGAACTCGAGGTCAAAGGGCGGATTCGCATTCTTTCTCGCGAGCGGATGGCCTACGCTCCCACACTGCACAACGACGGTCTTTTGTACGCGTGGGAGCCACTGGGCGGTTGATCGAGCCAGGCTTCCAGGGCGGGCCTTACCACGCCGGATTGCATGGATGGGGGACGTGAAGTGGGCGCACTGTTGTGGGACTCAGAGGCGCTGCTCGCGCTGCTCCTGAACGTAATCGTTACATTGTTCGTATTTGCGCTTATCGCTCGAATTTCGCTGAGCCAGCCCGGGTTAGCCCTTCTCGCCTTCTTCTTCCTTATTTACTTTTCCTGGCGGCTTGTCTCGGTTTTCTACATTGATGTGTTTGGACCGGTCGTCTCGGAGCAATTGGAAAGAAGCATCGGTCCTGGGCTTGCGGCAGTGCCGCTGGGCGCCTGCCAAGTCGCCGTCCTCCTGATGCTGGTGGTCTCCTTCCATCCGCTGCGTCTGAAGGCGCTCGCGGTAGCGTCCGACTTCAGAACGTCGAGTCTTCTGGCGGCCGGGCGCCTCGATCTGTTCAATTTGGTGTTCTGGGTGGTCGTCGTGTTCGAGGTTGCTCTCTGGATCGAGATGTTGACCCGGGGGCCGGTCCCGCTTTTCAGTAAGCTCGAACGGTTGGACTATTCAAAGCAATACGGAGGCTTTCTTCACGGACGCCTGATGGATTGGGGGCCGATGTTGGCTTTCCAGCTGGGATTGTTTTTCGCGACGCCGGTCCTGCGTGGCATGCGCTTCGATTGCCGATTTGGAGCGCTGTTCGGCAGCCTGATGGTATATCTACTCTTTGTAGGGCACAGGTTTTCGTCGTTCTTCCTGTACTTCTCGTTCTTCATCATGCCCTTGGGCAGCATTGTCTTGGGCCGCAGCAAAGCCGCGGGGTTCGACAGTTCGGCATTCTTCCGCACGCTGCGCGCTCTCTGGTTGCCAGTGGTCGGTCTTGGTGTCCTCGTTCTGGGGGCTCTCATATATTCCTACGCCGTCGTGCGTGGTGCGGAATCGGAGTTGCTTCAGACCAAACTTACCCAGCGGCTTCTGGTGCAGCAGGGCGAGATGTGGTGGATGACGTACGAGCGCGTTTTTCTGCACGGGGACTGGAATACAGCTCTCGCTTTATTCAAGCTTTTTGTCGATCCCTTCAATCCAAACCGCAATTCGACGATGCAGCTGCTGATGGAGCTTGGTCTGCCGGTCGAGCGCGCGCATACCTTGTTCGATTTGGGGGTTGCCTATACGGGCGGTTGGCCGGAAATCTTCTTCGAACTTGGTGGGCCGGTCGACGGATTCGTTCTGGTCGTCCTCTCGGCCGTCATGTTTTCGGAGTTCTTGTTTTTATTGACGCGCTGTGTGGTGCAGGAGCGTTATGCCACTTGCTTTTTCCTGACGCCGATATTGTATGCGGTCGAGGTCAACCTCGCGTCGGGAATGCTGAATTCGTTTGTCCAACTCACGTTCATGACGAAATTGGGGGTGGCGATCTTCGTTTACGTCCTGGAGGGCAGGTGGCGGGCGAGGGTGATAGCATCAACTTCGCTCCAGACCGATCGAGCGACTGTACTTAAGAGGGAAGTCACGCCATGAATGACCAGTCGGCTTCCATATCGACTGTCTCCTACGTCGGCGGGATGTTCGCCTATCTGGTCCGTTCGGTCAGGTCTCGGCTGAAGATAACTGTGCTGGCAGTACTCGTCGCGGCGCTGATCGTGTTCGCCGCGGATTGGATGCGTCCTGTTGTTTACGCTGCGCAGGCCGTGATGCGGGTTGGCCGGGTCGATGGGGCCGATGTAGCGCCGATGTCGTCCATTGTGTTTCAGATGAATTCGGTGTCGTTCAAGCGCCGGGCCGTCGGGGGCGCGGACGAATCGGTTGATAGCGGGGACAAGGGGCACAAGCTGATCCTGGACAGTTTTGTTGTGCGGCCTGCGACCTCCGATATGCTGACCCTGTTTGTCGGTGCAGCGAGCGAGCATACCGCTACCGAGGCAATTCAGGCCGCAGTGCGAGTGTTGAATGCTGATCAGGAGAAAATTCGAGCGATCGCGCTCTCGGAGCTCGATACGCAGATCACTTTGGTTGATTCCAACATCGCCAGCCTTACGAGGATCCGGGAATCGCTTGCGTCTCCTGGCTCGATCGCCTCTTCGGCTGAGAGTGATCCAGCTTCGTTGATGCTGCGGCGAGTGTGGTTGCTCGATCTAATTGCACGCAACGAGGAAAAGCTGGCGGCCGCGACGAGCGAACGACGCGCTTTGGCGGAGCGGATCGGGCCGTCCAAGACATACCCGGCAACGCTAGTCGACGATGTCGCTATCCGGCAGATTTCCCCAAATCCGTTTCGGCACGCGATCTTCGCCGCTGGGATCGTCCTGCTGTTGATGCTCGTCTACGCCATGGTGAGGAAGCCGATATCAATTTAAACTGTGGATCAGTTCGCGGATTCGATAGTTGACTTGATATCAGATCCCAGATGCCGTGTTTCACGTTCTCCCGTGATTGATCGAGAATGGGCAACTCGGGATCAGGTATTATGGCGGAGGCTTCTTGATCATCCAAAATCCCTCAGATCCTGGGCCTGTCGGAAACGAGTTGGCAACCAGGCTGACGCGCCCGGCCGTGTTCTTCGATCGCGACGGTGTGCTCAACGTCGACAAGGCGTATGTGTACAGGATCGACGACTTCGAATGGACGCAGGGAGCGCGCGAAGCCATCAAGCTCTGCAATGAACTCGGCTATTACGTCTTCGTCGTCACCAATCAATCGGGCGTCGCTCGTGGCTACTTTGGTGTCGGAGATATTCATCATCTGCACGACTGGATGAACAGTGAGCTGGCCGCAATCGGCGCCCGTATCGATGACTTCCAGTACTGTCCCTATCATGAGGAAGGCACGGTTGAGGCGTACCGACGCGCGAGCGACCGGCGAAAACCGGCTCCTGGTATGATTCTCGATTGCATGACGGCGTGGCCGGTGCGGATCGAAGGCAGTCTGCTTGTTGGCGACAGTGCCCGCGACATCGAGGCGGCCGCTGCCGCGGGAATACCCGGACATCTGTTTAGGGGAGGCGACCTTGCTGCGTTCCTCCGTCCGCTGCTCGCCGCCCGCGGCTAGCTCCGGCTGATCGCGCGGAACATGTATTCCGCCTGCTCCCAGTCCTCAAGGGTGTCGATGTCCTGCACGAGGTGCCGCGGCAGCACGATCCCGACGGAGCGCTCAGAGAATATCGGCACGTCCTGGAGAAACGCCGACGCCGTCCCCCAGTAGAATTGGCCCGCGTCATGATAGGCCGGCTCGAGGTCCTGCGACCGGGTGAGGCGATGCTCTGGATGAAACGGATCGACGCAGCCTGTGGAGGTCATGCGCAAGGCGCGCTGGATCGGAAACGCGTAGCTCGTCACCGAAAATGCGAAGGCGGCGTCGGAGCCCGTGAGGGCGTCATAGGCCTCGCGCACGAAACGGGCCTGGATCAGCGGTGCTGTCGCGTAGATGCAACAGACATGGGTGATGTCGTCACCGCGTTCGATGGACCAGGTGATCGCGTGCTTGACGACTGCGGCGGTCCCGGTGTGATCGTCGGCGATCTCCTGCGGACGAACAAAAGGTGTCGTTGCGCCGAACTGTCGGGCCACCTCGGCGATCTCCTCGTCATCCGTGGAGACGACGATCTTGTCGAACAGGCCGCTGTCGCGCGCTGCATCGATTGAATAGGCGATGATGGGCTTGCCGCAGAACGGACGGATGTTCTTGCGCGGAATGCGCTTGCTGCCGCCCCGCGCCGGGATGACCGCGATCTTCACGCGAGGATCTTCGTGAGCGCTGCGACGACGGTGTCCTGCTCTGCATCCGTCATCTTCGAGAACAGCGGCAGCGTGATGGCGTCCTGGTAGTAGCTCTCGGCCTCCGGGAACATGCCGACCTTGAAGCCCAGGCGCTGATAATAGGGCTGGGTATGCACTGGGATGTAGTGCACGTTGACACCGACGCCCGCGGCCCGCAACGCCTCGAACACCTGGCGTCGGCTGAGCTTGATCTCGTTGCGTCGCAGCCGGATCACGTAAAGATGCCAGGCCGAATTCGTGTCCGGATGCTGCCACGGGCAGGTCACCGGCAGTTTCGCCAGCAGGGTATCGTAGCGCGCCGCGAGCTCGCGCCGGCGTGCGACGAAAGCATCGAGGCGGCCGAGCTGGCTGGTGCCGAGCGCGGCCTGGATGTCCGTCATGCGGTAGTTGAGCCCGAGCTCGATCTGCTCGTACATCCAGGGACCGTGCTGGTCCTCGTTGGAGCGCAGCTCATCGGCCGGCGCGGGCGACTGCACGGGGCGAACGATGCCGTGGGTGCGCAGATATGAGAGCCGTTCGGCGAGCTTCGGCGCATTGGTCAGCAGCATGCCGCCTTCGCCGGTCGTGATGATCTTGACCGGATGGAAGCTGAACACCGTGACGTCGCTGAGGGCGCCATCGCCGACCTTGCGCCTGCGGTAGTCGGCGCCGACCGCGTGTGAGGCGTCCTCGATGATGCGGAAGCCATAGCGGTCCGCGAGTGCGCGGATTTCCACCATCTCGCAGGATTGCCCGGCGAAATGCACGGGCACCACGACCTTCGGCAAGCGGCCCGCTGTATCCGCCTGCGCGAGCTTTTCGGCCAGTGCCGCGACGCTCATGTTGTAGGTACGCGGATCGATGTCGACGAAATCGACGCTCGCGCCGCAATAGAGCGCGCAATTGGCGGAGGCCACGAACGTGTTCGGTACCGTCCAGAGGATGTCGCCAGGCCCGAGATCGAGCGCGAGACACGCGACGTGAAGCGCCGCGGTCGCGTTCGAAACGGCGATGCCGTGGGCTGCGCCGCAGTATGTCGCCAGAGCTTGCTCGAAGCGCGGGCCGGCCTGTCCCTGGGTCAGCCAGTCCGACGTCAAGACGTCCCTGACCGCGTCGATGTCCTCGGCGGAAATATCCTGGCGCCCGTAGGGGATCATTGGACCGCTATCTTGTTGAACTCTCTGATCTCGGCCACATTGAGGAAGTGCTCGTTCCTGCCTGAATTGTAATCGAAGCCATCCGACACGGCCTCGCCACGTTCACCAATCTGGTTGGTGAGATAGTCGAGGTCACGGCGGAAGAATTTGATCGTCGGCTTGATGACGAAGTGGTCGTGGAACTTCAGCGTCAGGTGCGAATCGTCGGTCGGGCACATGACCTCGTGGAGCTTCTCGCCCGGCCGGATGCCGACCACGCGCGTCGGCAGGTTCGGCGCCATCGCCGCCGCGAGATCGGGGATGCGCACCGACGGGATCATCGGCACGAAGATCTCGCCGCCGGACATGCGTTCAAAACTCTTGATCACGAAGTCGACGCCCTGTTGCAGGGTGATCCAGAACCGCGTCATCCGCGGATCGGTGATCGGCAGGTGGTCCGCGCCCTCTGCGATCAGCTTGTTGAACAGGGGCACGATCGAGCCGCGCGAACCGACCACGTTGCCGTAGCGGACGACGCTGAATGCGGTGCGATGGCCACCGGCCATGTTGTTGGCGGCGATGAACAGCTTGTCGGAGGCGAGCTTGGTTGCGCCGTAGAGGTTGATCGGCTGGGCGGCCTTGTCGGTCGACAGCGCGATGACCTTCTCGACGTTGGCCTCGAGCGCCGCCTGGATCACGTTCTCCGCGCCATGGATGTTGGTCTTGATGCACTCCATGGGGTTGTATTCGGCGGCCGGAACCTGCTTCAGCGCCGCGGCATGGATCACGAAGTCGATCCCCTTCATGGCGGCACGGAGGCGTTCGCCGTCGCGCACATCGCCAATAAAGTAGCGCATCACCGACTGGTCGAAGTCTTGCTGCATCTCGTACTGCTTCAACTCGTCGCGCGAATAGACCACGACGCGACGCGGCTTGAAGTTCTTGAGCAGGCCGGCAACGAACTGCTTTCCGAACGAGCCCGTTCCTCCGGTGATCAGGACAGATCTTTCGTCAAACATGGGCGTTTACAGCGGCTTGCGATGCATTTTGGGGTAAGTTGCGGCTGTTACCATATGCATTCAGGGCCGTCTATGGTCAATTCCGATGACCATGGGCTGGAATCCCCGTATGAGGAGACGGCTGCTCCGGCGATCCCGAGCTCAATCGAGCTTTCAACCGACGGAGAGTTTGGATAGATATTGGGGACGTTAACCGGCCGGGCCGAGCATGATTGAACGGATAAAGGGCAACCCGAATGCATTTCCGCAACTTCGGCGGCATCAAGATCTTGTCGAATTTATCAGGGAAGAGCAGCCCGGCTTCGTCGGTAAAGTTCTCGATGTCGGTTGCGGACCAGGATATCTTGCCAAGCTGATGAGGGAGGTCGGGTTCATCGAGATTCATGGTGTCGACTGGGGCGATCCTTCGTCTCTTATTCCGAATTCCGTTTCCTCCTACCAGCAAGTCGATCTCAACGAACAGAAGCTGGAAGACGTGGTCGATTCAAAATTTGATCTCATCGTGTGCTCGGACACGCTGGAGCATCTTGAGCGCCCGGCAAAAGTCATAAGGTCGATGCGAGAGCTGCTAACCGATACGGGTTCGCTCTACGTCACGGTGCCGAACTGCACCAATATCTTTCAGAGAGTGAGCTGGCTGCTGACAGGCAACAGCTATCGCTACCGTACCGAGCGTGCCGGCGAGTTTGGTCACATCTCGCTGTTTCCTTCTTCCGTAATGCAATCCCTGATCAATCGCGCCGGTTTGAAGCGGGTGCGTAATGGAAAGGGCTATATAGCTGCAGCGGGCTACATGACCAGCAAGGGCATGAAGTTCAGCGACTTCTGGAGCTATTCAAGCTATTATCACTTCAAGCCGGTTGGGCCGAAGCCTCAGTGAATTCTAGCGGTCCTCGAAGTTCGACAGCCGCTGCAGCGCGATGCGGAATCCTTCGCCGTCGTTCTCGTGTCCTTGCCAGATTTCCGGGATGAACGAGGCCTGTGGTGCCTGCGTGTTCAGCACCCGGAACACGTTGCCGAAATCGATCTCGCCTTCACCGATCTGGAGGCCCTCGCCGTCGACGCCGCGGGCGTCACCCATGTGAACATGGGCGATGAACGATCCGATCGCCTCCATGAATTCGTCGAACGACCAGCTGTTTTCGGTACATGCAAGCTGGGAATGCGAGGTGTCGAAGCAGATGCGGACGCCGAGCTCGCGGCAGCCGCGCGCAATGTCGTCGCTGGAGACGAACAGATTGTGATAGCGCTGGCCGCCGAAATGCCAGGGATAAGGCGGCATGGTCTGCGGCCAGAGCTCGACTGCGGGATCGGCGAGCTCGCGGACGCTGGCGCGCAAATGGGCTTCGCGAACCGCCCGTTCCTCCGCGGTCAAGAAGCGCGTGGACGAGAAGCCGCCGACGTTGCAGATGATGCCAACCGGGCCGTCGTTCCGAAAGCGCTGCGCCAGTGCCTTGGTCTTGGCGATGACGCGCTTCATCTCCACGATCGAGCGCGTGCGATAGTCGTCGTCCGGCATCGTCAGATCGAGCACGTGGTCGCCCTCGAACAGCTCCGGCGCATGCACGATCAAGCCGCATGGATAGCTGTCGGCAAGGAAGTCGGCGTCGTTGATGCCGAGGTCGCGATAGCTCAGATGAAACTCGACGAAATCTGGATTGATCGTCGTGATCAGCTTGTCGGCATCGCGGTGGCGCACCGGAATGCCCCAGGGGCGCCTGAAATTGATTTGTCCGCCGGCGGTGAGCTCACCGAGTTCGGAGATGTCGGATGGATAGAGCGGCGTCTGGGCCGGGATCGCGCGCGGCGATTTTCGTCCGATCACCTCGTCGATGCGGTTCGGTGAAAGGCCCTGGCCCGGGCTGCGGATCTCGATCATTTCCCGCGTGATCGTTGCGCCGGCCGCAATGGCGTCGATGGCGAAGATCGACTTGCCGAGGCTGATGCGGTTGGCCTTCTCACCCTGGCTGAGGATGCGGGGCAGGGCGCTGCCGAGGGAGTCCTCGACCTGGCGCACGCCTTCGACCATGCGCTTGAATTCCTGCGGCAGCAGGCTGACCTTGTGGTCGTTGCCTTCCTGGGCGCGCGCCAGCGTGAAGTGCTTCTCGATCAGGCGCCCGCCCATCGCGACCGCCGCGACCGACACGAAGACGTCGCGTTCGTGCCCGGAATAGCCGACCACGCTCTCGCAGAGCTCCTGGAGGCGCAGCATGTATTTCAGGTTGATGTCGCGGAACGGCGCCGGATAGGTCGAGTTGCAGTGGAGCATGACGTACTCTGCGCCCGACGTCTGGAGCAGTTTCACCGTCTCGCGAATCTCGTCCTCGGTCGACATGCCGGTGGAGCAGATGATCGGAATTCTCTGGTCGACGATGTGCTGGAGTAGCTCGTGATTGGTGAGGTCGGCGGACGCGGTCTTGATCGCCTTTAGCCCATAGCCACGACATTTGTCCGCGCTGTTGACGTCGAAGGCGGTGCAGAGCGGCTCCATACCGAGCGAGGCCGAATAGTCGAAGCAGCGATAGAGGTCCTCGTCACTGAGCTGGAAGCGATCGAGCAGGTCGAGCACGTATTCGGTGCCGAGGTCCTCGCTCTGTCCCTTCGTCCGCTTGCCGTAGAGCCCGGACATGTCGCGCATCTGGAATTTCGCGGCGTCGGCGCCGGCCTCTGCCGCCGCCTTGATCAGGGCGAAGGCGGTCTCGATGCTGCCATTGTGGTTGTTGCCGATCTCCGCGATCAGGAACGTCGGATTTTCTTCCGCGACGGTGCGGCTGCCGATCCTGATGCCTTCACCGGGATGGCGTTGACGGGCGACGCCGACGACGTGGCGTTCGGCGTCGACCAGCGGCACGTAGAGCACATCGCGCAGCAGCCGATTGGCGGTCTCGCGGTCGCCGGCAACGGCGCTGCGGACGCGCCGGTTGCAGAGGTCGCCGACTGCGGCCTGCACGCCGGACGCAGCACCTGTGCCGATCCAGCGGATGATGTCCCCGTTCGAGAGGCTGCCGAGCAGCCGGCCGCTGCCGTCGACGCAGAACACGATCTCGCGGCGGTTGGCCGCGACCTTGCCCGCCGCCTCCTGGATGGAGGCGTCCTCGTACACCAGGTAGCTCTGAAGGTCTCTGTCGATGATCATCCTGCAATGTTCCTGCGGAACGTGGCCTCGAGAGCTTCCCAATCAGAGAGCTCGTCGAGCTCGATGCTGGTGCTCTCGTCCATTTCATAGACGGCGATCTTGCCGTGAAGGCGCGCGCTACGCTCGCGCAGCCTGTCCACAGTCGAAATGTAGAACGCGCCGTTCTCCATCAGCGTGCCGTTCCATCGCTGGCGCAGCGGGCGCCTCGCTGGATCGTAGTTGATCGGCGTAGCGTCGTCATTCCAGAAGAATCGCCGCGTCCTGACGCAGGTGACGAGCGAATCCGCGCCGCTCGCGGCGAGATGGGAGATCGCCGCCGAGACGTCATGATGGGTCGTCTGTGGGCTGGTCGCCTGCGCGGTGATGAGGTATTTCTCCGGGATGTCGCAGGCGTCGATCAGGTCGTAGATCGCCTCTTCGGTGGTGGAGTTGTCGGCCGCCAGATGGGTGGGGCGGGGATGGATGAGGATCCGGGAATCGATCGACCGCGCCACGGCGGCGATCTCCTCGCTGTCGGTCGACACGAAGACGCGCGAAATCATTCCGCAGTCGAGCAGTGCCCGCAGCGTCCAGGCGCAGAGCGGCTGGCCGCAAAACGGTTTGATGTTCTTGCCGGGGATGGATTTCGAGCCACCGCGCAGCGGAACCAACGCGGCAAAGCTCGGCTTGCCAGGCGGGGCGTTCATTGAATCTACGTTCATCCATGCCAGATGGGATCACCGCGGCAAGCGGTTTGCAATCTCGGCGACAATTGGCAGGGCCCCATCCGAAAATGCTGCGTCTGCCGGTCCGAAAATCGAGAAACCGGAGGTATTTCCGGTCCTTATCTCCTCGCCACCGTTGCTTAGTCGACCTCGATCAGCAAGCGCTAGATACGGCACAAGGCGGGATCATGCAAGGTGAACGCTGGTCGGAGAGGCCGGAACGGCCACCTGCGATGGCCCGGTGGTAAGTGGCCGAGTTTGCGAGCGCGTGCGGATTTCGGATTTCCGGCCAGCATTCACTGCCATGAATCCGGGCCACACTAATCATCCGGTGCAGCAATCCGAGGGGCCGCTAGATCAACAGGATTACGATCTGATTTTTCTCGAAAGGCGCCGCGCGCGCGCCTGGCATCATTTCGAGGGTAGTGTCAGATGAATGTTCATCTGAGATGTTTTCGAGAACGGCATTCGCGCAAAATCGAACGCAGCGAACGCGAGATGCAAAAATGGCGTTAGTGGATTTTTCAGAGACGGCCTGCTGGCGGAGACGTCGCCCAGTCCCAGCATTTTCAGCTCGTTGATGGCGCTGACGGTCCAGAACGGGGCGCCCTGCGTGTACTTGCACTGCAGGACTTCGAAGCCGGCGTTCTGGCAGTGGCGAATGAGACTTTCCCTTGTGAACAAGACGAAATGACGCGGCGTGTGAAATCCACCCCAGGAGCGGTTCCTGAACAGCCTCGCATCAAGAGAATCAAAGTTCGGCGTTTTGATCCAGATCCGTCCCCCTGGTTTCAGCAGGCCTCGAGCTTTTTCGAGGAGTGCCGCAGGGTCGGGAACATGCTCCAGCAGATTGAGCATGAGTATCAAATCGAACTGCCGATCAGTCTTGAAGCCCTCCACAGGCGTGAGGTGAAATTCGTGACCCTTGGCTCTGGCGGCGTCCTCCGCACCGGCATCGATATCAACGACCGTCGTGTGGGTAACGCGCGGGTCGGCTCGTTTGAGAGCGTCGAGAAGCCACCCGCTGCCGCCGCCGACGTCCAGAGCGGACAAGGCATTTCCGGGAATCTGACGGGTGATGGATCTGAAGGCCCTGTCGTCAAGGAAGTTCTTGATCTTCAAAGCGATGGAGTCTGCTTCCGAAGCATGGAAGGAATAGTAGTTGGACGGGTAAATTTCGTTCAAACGGTCGAAAAGCATCGGGTGGATGAAAACGATGTCACAGCCGGTACAGCGGTAAAATGAAAACGTATCCGGCGTTGTAAAATACTCGACGTCATTGGCATTCGCGAAGTGGCTAACATCGGTTCGCGTGCACAAAGGACAGCACGGAGAGGCGCTCATTGTATTTTGTTTCTCTTGACGATGACGTTGGTCCGAAGAAGGCCGAGGAATGTTTCCATATAGCCAGACCGCCGCATCTCGATGATCGAAGCGATCTCGGTATCGAGGAGATAGGTCTCGAGCTGATGGAGATTTGTATAGGAGACCTGAGGTTCCCAATGGTGCAAGAGATGCCGGTCAAACCCAGCGGCGCCGAATAACGAGGAAAAGACGCTCGGGCCAAAGATCCGGGTGTAGGCTCCATGGTCCTGCTCGAAATAATCGATGTGCGGTTCGGCGTCGGGATCGCGGTGTTCCAGCAGCTGGCGTAGCGCCCCCAGAAACGGAAAAATCATGCCGATGCCGACTATCCATGCGAGGCCGAGCGTGGGAAAACCAAACCAGAAGCTGGCGCCGACAATCGTCGCGTGAACTAGAATGCCGATCAGCAGCAAGAACGTCTCCCGTGTCGTTCGAGCCTTTCCGGTGCTCGTTCGTCGCTTGGAGAGAACCTCAATCGACCGCAGCCCGAATAGGCTCTTAAAGATAAAAAGCAGATTCAGCGGGAAGAAGTAGCTCATCTCGCTGTCGTCTTTTTGGCCTAGTGCGCGGTGGTGCTGGAAATGAAAAGGCCTGTACGACTTGACGGAGGTGCCGACCATCCAGGCGATCAAGAGATCGCAAAGCAGGTCGCTATTTTCTCTGTTCTGCGCCAGATTGAAATGGGCGCCTTCGTGAATGAACAACTGCAGATAGGCGACCCAGAATCCGATCGCCATGGCGCCCCCGAGTGTCGCGATCCACGGGGGGCACCCGTAACGCGGAGCAATAGCGGTAACGAGCGCCGTCGCGATCAGCGCAGCGTATCCAAGTGCTATGTCGGCCCATACTCGAACGTAGGAGGGCTTCAAGGTTTTCAGAAGGTCCAGATAGCGCTGACCGCTTCGATTGACGATGACCGGCCGCAGCGTCTGGAATTTTCTCGAATAATCCATGTCCGATCGGATCGCGGTCAGTTCCTCGCTTCCCTCGCTCTTCAAAGGACACTCTCCCCGGGCGACAATTTGCTCAAGGCCTGCCTCGCCCACCTGCTCACCCGCGCAGATTTATAGAATTTCCTTATCTGCAACTCAACCGGATATTGGCCGTGGCAATCGTCGCTGTTGGGGCAGCCGAAGGGTTTCCTTCCGTCGGGCGACGCGGCTGGAGCCGCGCATCCTCTTCCGGAAGCGCTGGAGCTCATCTGGTTGTTGGTTTTGCGAGATCGCCTCGCGCGCTCGGTTGCACGTTCGCATAGGCTGCGGGTGGCCGTGTGGCGCAGTTTCGACCGCCTGGAAGAGTACCAGATTGGTCCTTGGTTGCTGGCGTGGGTTCCATGAATCCCGTGTTTTTACCGTCAACGCACTGGCCGCAAGGCGCGGAATTGGTTATTTCGACAGTCCCGTATCGACGAATTGCTCAAGCGCCTCCGATATCGGCTGTAGAAGGACTTAGCCTGCGTGCATTCCCCCCCGCTGGAAGTGTTGGGTCGAACCTCTGGGGCGAGCCGGGCTTCGGTTGAAGCCGATTCCATTTGCTTCGCAGCGATCTTTATATGGGCGATGTCGGCGACGTCGGCGATTGCATGTGCGGTCGTGCGCTGGCCGCTGGGAAGCCCGCACTGGTTCGCATTCGTGAAAGCGTTTCTGCTGCTGGCAGCCGCAGTCTCCTGTCTGCCGACACTGAGCTTTCGGCGGCACCACGGTACAAGCCACGCCGGGGTGGTCCTCACGATCATCGCGATCATCTTTCTGCCGTGCCTTGTCTTGTTCAGTCGTGCCTTTGCCGACCTCATTGCCTACCCGGTTTTGCTTGGGATGCTGTTTCTGGGCGTGCAACGCGTCGCTGGGGTGGCGCGCCGCATGGAGGCACGGACCTTGATACTGGCCGTCGTCTGCGGCGGCGGTGCCGGGATCGGCTACTTCTTCGTCGTCAACTCCAGAGGGTATGCTACCGTGCTCACGCCGGAACAGGCGCGAACGGGTCTGCAGCATCTCGACACGCTATTTCATGCGTCCATTGCCAACATGCTCGTCAACTTCGGGCACTTGAGTGCCGGGTTGGACGGCTTCATGCCGATGAAGTATCACGTGCTGTCCCACATATGGATGGGATCTGTCGGCGTGTGGCTCGGCGTCACCACTCTCGAGAGTTACTATCTTACGGCGCAAATCATCGCCATTCCGTTGCTGTTGTTTAGCTTGATCATGGCGGGCCTGCTGCTGCGGCGCTCCGCCGAAGGATTGAGCGACAGCGCGCTCGTGACGCTGGTTCCGCTCCTGCTTCTGATGATCACCGATCTCTGGGGATGGACTTCGTATCTCGTTTCTGAAAGCTACTTCGTCTCCCTCTTCCTGCTCTTGTTTGCATTACCGCTGCTTCGGGAGATTGCCGATAAGAGGTCATCGCTCGGACCTCCTCTGATAGCCCTTGCGGTCGCGGGCACGTTGGTCCTTTTCGCGAAGATTTCGGTCGGTGTGATTTTCTGGGGCGCCGTCGGATTTTTGCTGTGGCGACGCCTGGGGCTTACTCTCCTGAACTTAGTCAAGATTGCGGCACCAATCGCACCGCTGGTCTGGCTTGCGAGCGCGATCGGTTCTCCCGATGCCGGAGAATACATCCATTCGTTGAAGCCACTTGCTTTCGTGCGAGAGTTTCCGCGCGGCTCGCTGCCGAACATCGTGGCCAACCTGGTGCTGCTGTATGGGGCGGCGCGCCTTTGGCTCTGCGGCACTTTGGTTGAGATGCGGCTTGCGGAGGCATTGGCACTCTTTGCGATGGGGAGCCTTGCTCCGGCTCTCCTGCTCGATATCATAGGAGGTTCTGCCTATTATTTCGCGAATGTCGGGACTTTCGTCTGTATCGCCTTTTTGACAGCCTACGGCGGTCCGATGCTCGAAAAGCGGAAGCCCCGAGCATTCCGGCCCGCTGTGATCCTGATCGCCATCGCTGTCGTGGCACTCGCTACCAATGAGAAGAGACGCAGCCCCATCGAATTGGCAAGGCAGTTCCAGGAATTGCGCGCTCGGGCCTACACACTCGCCGGCAAAGGCGAGGCGGCCCCATTGTCAGCCTTGCATGCAACGGCAGCGCTGCTTGCGCCTGGCGGGAGCCTTCGTGGAGAGATCGGCGATGATGTGAGGCGCACCCCGGGAGGGCGGTCGATCGAGACGTTGCTTTCTTTGAGCGGAGGGCAAACGCACAATACAGCCGTGTTCGTGGCGCCGGACAACCGGCCATTCTGGACGAACTATATCGACTGTCGTGGCGACCCGTTGTTTGTTCCTGCAAGCCTCGGCATGCCCATGCTCAAGGGGCTCAACCCCGCCGAGTTCGGATGTCCGAGGGACAGGTATTACCTGGGGAACAACAACGCGGAAGACGCAATCTCGGAAGCTGCGAGCGACGATCAGCTTTGCGCACGGGCAGCACGATCGGGGCTCGGCACAATTCTGGTGCTTTCGACCCCGCAAGTTGGTCGCCGGCTAAGCTGCGCCGCTCCGAAATCGTGAGCGTGCAATAGCGTCCAGTCCCGGTCCTGCTAACGAGTGTTCGGTTTGGTACGATCGGATCTGACAACGGCTACATTAAGGATAGCCCACTTGCCTCGGTCGCAGGTGATCTCAGGGGGTGACGATGATCCGCAAGAATCGCGATTCGACGGCGCATAACAGCTTTGCCTGAGCTTGCGAAATCGGGGCGTTTTGCTCGTCAGCCAAAGTCGCAGTGATTCCCATTCGCTTGACGCCCGCGAGTTGGCTGATGGCCGGCAGCAGCTGTTGGCATGTGGTCTTGGGAAAGGAATAGAGATCCATGATGAGCAGAGATCCGCGCTTTTGCAGAAGCATGGGCCCTGCGAAGGAGACCAGCCGCCGCCCCGCGATCAGGTTCGGAGGAACTGCTACGCCCGCGCGGTCCAGGTCCGGATAATCCAGCGGCCCATCCGGGAGGACGCGTCCCACGGTTCGAAGAGCGTCGATGAATGACGCAAGATCCTGCAGTGGCGCGGTGGATCGCTTAGCGGCCTCACCATCAACCTGTTGCTCATGGCAAGCTTCCGGAGATTGCAGATCTCCCGTCTTCTCGAAGCGGTAAGCGATCACTTCGGCCGTTGATCCGCGAAGTTCGCAGAGGGAACCGCGGGTTCGAAGCTGGTCCAGAATGGCCTTTTCGAGCGAGCCGAGGCTTGCTTCGTCGCGGCGTCTGACAACCAGATCGCCGGTGGCGAGCGTCACGTCGGTTGCCAGGATGCTTGTATAGATTGCCGGTACAAGCTCATCCGAAAAAGTGAAGGATCGCGGCCAGGTATGCCATTTGTTCGCATACATGAGTGCAACGTCGCTGAGCATCTGGCGAGCATTTGCACCTTCGCCGAGCAGCACGGTGACTTTCGGCGAGCTCGCGGCGTATCGGTCGATCAGGTGCTTTGCATCCGCAACGATCTCGCGGTCGTAGCCATCCAGGGACAAGAAATGGCCTGTCGAGCGCAGAGCGAGCTCGCGATCCACTTGTTCGCGCAAGGCCGCGGACAGGGCAGCGGGGGTACAGCGACCGTGATTCCAGCATTCACCAGAGAGCAGCGAATAGGGTGAATCGATACGAAACATGTGGAGGCATGAGAAAGTCGATGCCCAGAACACCGCGGCAGCCGCCAGCGCGGTCAATATGCCCGCCACGCGCTCTTCGCGCAGCGCAAGACCTGCCAACCAGAGCGCGGCGGGAATGAACAGCAGCCCGAACGGCAAGAGAGCAATGGCGATAGTGTAGTCGACCGACCTGGCGGCAAAATAGGAGCCCGTCATGGCCGTCAGGATCGCTGCAGGCAATGCGTGGCGCAGCCAGGTGTCGCTCGCAGCGTCCAACGAGCTCTGCTTGTTGTCGATCGTCAGCAGCCAGCAGCCGGCTACCGCGATCGCGACGCCGCCCCAAATCGGAATCCAGCCCCAGAACGTCGCGTCGAACGGTATGGACCAGAACTGCGCAAGTGGATTGTAGCTCGACAGGAAGCCGAGATAGACGTCGAAGGCCGGCCAACTGCCCGCCGCCAGCAATGTGCCGATCGACAGCGCAGCAAGCCCCGAAATCATGGGCACCGCAGCGATGGCGAGGTCCTTCACCAGTCTGGTGAAGCTTCGGTCGCGCAGATTGCGCAAGGTGAGCGAGGCGGAATAAAGAGCAAACGCGCCGACGAAGGCCTCGATGCTCCACAGGCCCGACAGAAAGCCCGCCAGGAAGGTGAGCGCGGAATGCCTGACGCCGTCTCGAGCGCCGATCCCGACGGCCATGAGCATGACGGGGAGATAGCGGGCTCCCAGCACCGAAGGCGCGGCATTCACGTTGCCCTGACCGCTGTCCCACGCGGACAGCCAGAACAGGATGAACACCAGCCCGAACCAGGCCGCGCTCATCCGGGGCCGGGTCGATTGCCAGAGCGCCATGATAAAGAGCGCGTAGAAGAGCAGGTTGCAGAACTGGATGGCGATGTTGGCGACGGCGAAGGATGGTGGCCCAAGCCGAAACGCAAAGTAGGTGGCCAGAACGGGGCCTGGTCCGTACTGCGAGAAGGTGTCGACCATCAGCGTTCCGCCGTGCAGGAGATGCAGGGCAGGACCCACCACAGTCATGTAGTGAAACGGGTCGCCGGTGAGCGAGAAATCGAAACTCAGGACGGTGCTGGCGACGAGCGCGACGGCCAGGGCGGCCCGCTGAGCCGACCGGAGTTGGGCGGGATGGCTCGTAGCAAGGCGTCGTTCGAGCATCAGAAGGCATGCGCCGACTGCCACGAGGAGGGCTGCCGTCAATGCTGCGAGCAACAAGCTCGATCGATCGGGAAATCCCCCGGGTACGGTGGGAAACAAAAAGCCGAAGATGGGGCCGAAGTGTCGGTATCCCGGCGTGATCTTGAACAAGGCGATCACGGCAGCCGCAAAAGCGAACGCCAGCGCGACCGTTTGCGTCGACCTTGAGCTCGCTCGCACGATGATTGAACTTGCCCGATCGAGCAACGCGTCGCTCCAGCACGCGGCGAGCAGCAGCACGGCCAGCGCGGCATATCCGTATACCACGATCTCGACCGCACGCAGTCCGGCTCTGCGCCAGAAATCCACGCCATCGGGAGCAGCCCAGGCTGCGACCGCGACGACGGCGAGGCTTGCCAGCGCTGAGACCGCGCCCCAGACGTTCAGGGCCTCGAACAGACGACCGGCCTCGGGCCAGCGGCGATCAAGCCAATCTTGCAGCGTCACCGTGGATACCGGCAGTACCAGAATGCCCGCGACGAAGACCAGCATCGTCCGTAGTCGCGGTTCGATCTCCAGCAGATCGGCGAGCACGATCGTGACGAGAAGGCCGAGCAACGTCAAAGCTGCGCTCGACAGCAACGGTGCTACGTCGTCGAGCCAGGCGCCCGATCGATGCGCGACCTCGCGGCAGGGTTCCTGCACGTCTGCCTTCATGCAGCTTTTCCCAAAGCCTCAGACGGGGGGGCCGAGAAGGCGATACGCGGCGCACCTTGCCGTGATGATGATCGGAGGGGCTCCCGGCTGCACGGTCTCGGATGACGAGCCTTACGTGGGCACATGAGCGGCCATGCAATACTGCGCCCCGAGCGGGAGCCAGCCGAGGCTCGCGTCCAGCTTGTGAAAGAAGGGCGTGTCGAACGGTGTGAATATGATGAACTGCCGCTCGATATCGACCATGCCAGCGGCGCGGCAAAGCTTGGCGAGCCGATCGGAACGGAGGAGCACGGCGTTCTGGTCGAATGGACAACTCCTGACGATCTTCTGCGTCAGCGGATTGAGCGGATTGTGCTCGATGATGACGACGAGGCCGCCCGGCCGGACCACGCGAGCCGCCTCTACGAGAAAGGACTTCCATTCTTCGGGCGGCACATGATGCATGACGGCAATGGCATACGCGATGTCGAAGGTACGAGCATCGTAGGGGAGCCGCACGCCTTCATAGACATCGTAATGGACGTCCGGATTGTCGGCCCTGGCTTCCTCGATGACCGTGCCGGCGACGTCGATTCCGGTCAGCTTGATGCCGGACTGCGCTGGCCTCAGGTGGGGATGAATGAGGCCTTGTCCGCAGCCGATATCGAGAACATCGAGAAGTCTTGACGAAATATCGTTCTGCGAGCGGATTTTGGCGAACGTGTCCAGCAGGTAGCGAGCCTTCGCGCGCGTGAAGAAATCCTGCGGCTGCCCGCTGAAGGCGATCGCACTGTCGATTTGCCTACTATATCCGTCGCGATATTGGTCGAATTCCGTCATCAAGCCTGTCCCGTTCCCGTTCGGCGGAGGATTTCGGCTGGCGCACGGGTCTCCGCCGGCGATGCCGCTCCTAGCGCCAGGCGATCCAGTGAAGCGCTGGGCACATTGACACTGTACTCGATCACCGTCGTTGGCCGCGACCGCACCTGATTGTAGATGCGCCCCACATACTCACCAATGATTCCGAGAAAAATCGCATTGAGACTGACGCCGAACAGCAGCAGCACGGTCGTCGTTGCGAATCCTGCCGGCCAGTTGATGCCGAAGAACAGCCGAGAGAAGATGTAGAAGAAACTGGCGAGGCACGTCAGCATCGAAATTCCCAATCCGATGAACGCGGCGAGGCGAAGCGGGAAGATCGAGTGTGTGATTATCCCATCGATAGCGAGCGCGATCAGCTTGCCAAGAGGAAATTTACTCACGCCCGCTTGCCGCGTTTGCCGGTCGTAGGGCACGCCAGCCTGCTTGGTCGCGAGCAGCGACGTCAGGCCGCGCGTGTAGGGCGCTACGTCATCGATCAGATGCAACTGGTCCAGAACGGAGCGGTCGATCAGCCTGAAGTCGCCGCTGTCGAGCATCAGATTGTCGTCGGACAGCTTTTTCAGGAGCCGGTAGTACAATTGTCGCGCCCATTGCAGCGGCTTGCTTTCCTGCCGGAACCGTCTGATGCCGACGACCACGTCGTGACCCTGCTCCCACAGCTCCAGAAATTTGGGGAACACCGTCGGTGGATCCTGCAAGTCGCAGTCGATCTGGATGGCGGCGTCTCCGGAAGCCAGACGATAGGCCGTGAGCACGGACCTCTGGAATCCAAAGTTTCGGGCAAATCGTACCGCGCGCACGCGAGAGTCTCTGGCCGCCAGCTCGGAGACAAGCGCACTCGAATTGTCGGTGCTGTGGTTGTCCGTGAAGATGATTTCGAACGTATAGCGATCGCTCATCTGTTCGAAAACATCCAGGACGGCGTCATAGGCCCTGCGGATGTTGCCTTCCTCATTGAAGACAGGAATCAGAATGGAAATGAGCTTGCATTCTGTGTCAGCAGACTTTCCGCGCATCTCGTTTGTTGTCCTGTCCGTGTGTATCGGTATTCGGCCGAGGGTTGATGTCAGCTGATAAATGCTAGTACCAGATGCGGCGCATCGCGCAAACCCGCTCGGGCCTGCTCGCGGCAAATTACGTAGCATTCCGAAGGGCATATGCTTGATTAATGGGGGGCTTTCCAGTAAGGATCGCCCGGCGCGCTCGATGTCGCGCCGCCACTCGGGAGGGTCGCCTTCCCGGAAATCTGCAGTATCTCGTTGTTGCAATTAAGGTTCCGAATGCCCAACGCCTCACATCATGACATCCCGACCGGGAAGCTGACGCGCTGTCAGGTCTGCGGCTCCGAGCGGCTTGAGCTTGTCATCGACCTTGGACATCAACCCCTTTGCGATTCGTTGCCTTCGAAGGCCCAGCTCGATGGCCCCGAGACGAGTTATCCGCTGCGTCAGGTCTGGTGTCGCGATTGCTCTCTCTCGCAGATCGACTACGTTGTTCCTCCCGAGGTTGTATTTCATCCGGAGTATCCCTACCGTTCCGGCATCACCAAGGAGCTCGCGGTCTATCAGGACGCGTTCGTGCAGGATGCCGTCGAAGACCTCGGGCTCAAACCGGACGAGCTCGTTGTCGACATCGGATCAAACGACGGGACGCTGCTCTCCGGCTTTAAGCGGCGCGGCATGCGGGTTCTCGGCATCGAGCCGACCAATATTGCGCGCATTGCCCGGGAGCAGGGCATAGAGACCTTGCAGGCCTTCTTCGACGAGGAAACTGCCCGCAAGGTGGTGGAGACGCACGGTCATGCAAAGGTCGCGACTGCCACCAACGTATTTGCGCATGTGGCGCAGCTCGGCGGCTTCATCCGCGGCCTGGAGCGTCTGCTGGCGCCCGACGGCGTATTCATTCTCGAAAACCACTATCTGCTCGACGTCATCGAGGGCGGGCAGTTCGACACTATCTATCACGAGCACCTTCGCACTTATTCGCTGAAGTCGATCGTCAAGCTGTTCGAATTTTTCGATTTCACCTGCGTCGACGCGCGACGCGTCAGCCGTTATGGCGGCAATATCCGCGTGTATGTGGCGAAGGGCCGGGGGCGTCCAGTCAAGCCCACGATCGCGGAGCTATTGAAGGCCGAAGATGATTTTGGTCTCTCGCGGCCTGAATGTTATGAGGCGTTCCGTGCGCGAGCCGAAAAGGTCAAGCGCGACCTCCTCCAGCTCGCCCTCCATTGCAACAAGAAGGGCCTGAGCTTCGTCGGCAATTCATGCCCTGGGCGTTGCAGTACCTTGCTGAACTATGTCGGCATCGATCGCGCGCTTATGCCGTATATCTGCGAGCAGCCGACCTCGCTCAAGCTCGGCTTGCATCTGCCCGGAAAGCAGATTCCCATCGTCGACAACGAACGATTGATCCGCGAGCAGCCGGACTATGTGGTGCTGCTCGCTTGGCACTACGGCCAGCCAATTGCCGAGCAATTGCGGGCCAGGGGATTGAAGTCGAAATTGGTCATGCCCTTGCCCGAGGTCAGCATATTGCCGGATTGAGCGATGTACCGGACGGCAAGCCCTCGTGCGCGGAGTTGGCGGACATGTTTTGCCATAGCCTCCTGTCTCTGCGACTACGTGAGATCGGCGACGATTGTCACGCCACCTGAGCGGACGAGAGCTTCTACCGGCTCGCTTAATGTGTAGGCGAAGGGAGTGTTGATGAGCGGCCTTACGGTCGCCCTGTTGGGTGGCGGACGATGGGGGCGAACGCACGCCTCGGTGCTGGCTCAGCTTTCCGAACGGGTCGGCCGTGTCCTGTGGGTGTCGCGCTACAACAAGGTCGCGCTAGAGGCATTCCTGGCCGACATTCCCGGAACTGGCAATAGGTTCACGGTGCTCGACAGCCTGGATGCGGCGCTGGCTTTGCGTCCTGATGCTGCCATCGTCGCGACTTCCGCGGCCGATCACGCCGAGACCGCTGCAGTCCTGCTTCGCAGCGGCGTGCCGACCTTGGTCGAGAAGCCGCTGGCTCTGAGTGTGGACGAGGCAAGACACCTCGTCGATCTAGCAGCCGAACGCGGTATTCCGCTTCTCGTTGGCCTCCATTTGCTGAGGGCCCCATTCTTGCTCCACTTCCTGCGCCTGTTGGAGGGGCGGGCGGTCTCTGTCATCGAACTGGAGTGGCTGGATCCGGAGCAGGAGATTCGGCACGGCGTCGTCAAGTCATCCAACGTAACGACCCACAAGGTCGACGAGATCATGCCTCATCTGTGGTCGCTGCTCCATCTGGTCAACGACAGCGCAGAGCCGCAACCGTGCACGGTGAAGCCATTTGCGCAGGGCGCCGTCGAGGTGGAGGCTGGTCTGGGCGAAGCCCGCGCAACTCTGCGGTTCGGACGAAGAGCTCTGGCGCGCAAGCGGCGTATCAGACTCGTATTTCGCAATGGAGGGTATGCCGAGCTGGACTTCACACAAGAGCCCGGCGCGATCATCGTCGACGGAGTTCAGCAATCGAGCTTCGTAAAGGACGGTAAGACCGGTCCGCTCGCCGTCGAACTTGCCGGCTTTCTGGACATTGTGCGGCTTTCTCAGGATGCTGGGTCGTCTCCCCAATCGGCATCCCGCTGCATTGGAGCCGTCGAATTGGCCGAAGCCGTGCGGGCCCGATTGGTCGCGGAAGAGGCGGGGGCCGCAGCGGCGCGCCTTTCGTGCGGCGGCTCGATGAGGGATCCCGATGTTTCGGCCTGGGTCATAGACAACATCGCCCCCCTTCTGGATGTCCGGGAGCCGCGCACCGAGAACGAGAGGCGGGAGCTTACGGACCTCATCCTGGACGCGGCCGAGATCGCGGGTCCGACGGGTCACGTCGGGGACGATAGGCTGCGTCCGATAATCGCAACGATCCGGCAATCGGATTTCTTCGGCCGTTTGAGCGGGGGCCTCTCGGCGTGACACCCGGCCGCACAGACCGCGCGCCAGATCCGCTTACCGCACTGTAATCGAAGGTTCCGTTAGGGCACTTGATCGCTGTTCTCGGGCGTCGTGTCCGAGTGAGGGCGGCCGGCGGGACGGGACGTGCAATGGTAAAATCGCCGGCGAAGCGAGATTTACATTGCCCTCAGTTCCTATAGAAGGCCTCCCCGGAGGTATGGACGAATGTATGTGATTGGGATCAGCTCCGGTATCAAGCACGGTCATCATGACGGCGCGGCCGTCCTGCTTCGAGACGGTGAGTTGATCGCAGCCGCCGAGGAGGAGCGTTTCACGCTCGCCAAGCATGCGCGCGGCGAGCTGCCGCGCGGCGCGATCGGGTTCTGCCTGAAGCAGGCCGGCATCACCATGCGCGACGTCGACTGGATCTGCTCGCCGCTGAAGACCTACACCAATTTCACGCAACGCCTCACCGAGTATTTCAAGTACCAGTTCGGTCACAGCCCGAAGATCGAGCTCTACGACCATCACCTCTGCCACGCCGCGAGCTCGTTTTACGGATCCGGCTTCTCCGAGGCGACGGTTGCCTGCTTCGACTTCTCGGGCGATTCCAGCTCCGGCTTCGTCGCGCATGCGCGCGGCAACGACTTCCGCGTGCTGACGCGGTTCGGCCGCCACAACAGTCTCGGGCTGTATTACGGGATGCTGACGCAGTATCTCGGCTACCAGATGACCAACGACGAATACAAGGTCATGGGCCTGTCGTCCTATGGCAGTCCCGATTATCTCGACAAGTTCGCCAAGCTATTGCGTCCCAACGGCATCAGCTACGAGCTCGATCCCGAGCTCGACAAGCGCCGGCGCGACGCGGACATCTATACCAGCGATTTCTCGACGCGGCAGGAACGCATCTTCACCGAGAAGATGGAGGAGATTTTGGGGCCGCGCCGGCTGCGCGGCCAGCCGCTCGACCAGCGCCTGACCAACATCGCCGCAAGCGGCCAGAAGCAGCTCGAGATCGTCACCACCGAGGTGATCCGCTCCGCGATAGCCGAGACCGGCTGCGGCGATGTCTGCATCGCCGGCGGCGTCGGGCTGAACTGCAAGATGAATATGGAGATCGCAGCCGAGCCATCCGTGAAGCGTCTCTACGTTCCGCCGGTGCCGCACGATGCCGGTGTGGCGCTGGGCGCCGCGATGATGAAATGTGCGGAGGCGGGCCATGCAATCGCGTCGTTGACGCACGCTTATTGGGGTCCGGAATATTCCAACGACACGATCCGGGAGACACTGGACAAGATCGGCGCGCGGTTCGAGCTGCTGGATGATCCCGTGTCGCGCTGCGTCACGGATCTCGCGGAGCAGAAGACCGTGGGATGGTTCCAGGGGCGGATGGAGTATGGTCCGCGCGCACTCGGCAACCGCTCGATTCTGGCCGATCCGCGCCATGCGAACATGAAGGACCGCATCAACCTCACGATCAAATATCGCGAGGAGTTCCGCCCGTTCTGCCCTTCGGTGCTGTACGAGCGCCAGGCCGAGTATTTCGAGGATACGTTCGACGCGCCCTTCATGGTGGTGACGTTCCCGGTCAATCAGAAAGTTGCCGAGACGATGCCTGCGGTGGTCCATGTCGACAACACCGCGCGCATCCAGAGCGTCCACGCGGACAGCAATCCGCTCTATAGCCGCCTGATCGGCGAGTTCGCGAAAGCGACCTCGTTGCCGGTCCTGATCAACACCAGCCTCAACATCAACGAGCAGCCCACCGTGAACGCGCCGCTGGAAGCTCTGCACACCTATTTCTGCTCGGGGCTGGACGTGTTGTATCTGGGCAACTATCGGCTGTCGAAATCGGGCTAGGAGCCTCGATCCATCCAGCAGTGCCCTGTTACGAGCCGGTGCCGCCGATCCACGCTGGCGGACCACCAACATCCATCATGATCGCCTCGTTCACCCGTCGTTCAGCGGGGTCCGGCTACTTTTCCGATCTGGGAGAACCGCCAATGTTGATCACCACTATCGCGACAATTCTTGCACTCCACTCTGGCGGAACAGCGCCGGCAACCGCCGGTATACGCCCCCTTGAAATACAGTATCGCGGCGTGCCGAGGCATCCGCCGCCGTGCGAAGACCATTGGGACCAGAGTGCCCGCGATGGCCTGTGCTATCCGAGCGGCTATTTGCGTCCGGAGGATATGGCCGCAAATTACGCGCGCCCAAGGCCTTACTATGGAACCCGCAGGCGCCCAGTGCCATGCGGCGACGGCGCCGACGTGGATATTCGCGATGGTCGCTGCTACCCCAATGGGACGGTGCCAGATCGCTTCCAGGATCGGCCCGAGAACTACCATCGGCGGTACTGACCCGTGCGACCTTTCCCCATCGCGAAGACGGTCATTGATCTTCAGCTTGCGCAGGCCCCTATAAGGTGAACGTGCCCAGTCCGGCTAAGAGGATCACGCGCCATAAGGAAACCTTCCTGAAGCAGGCCTTGATGAGAACTGCGACGAAGGCCACGATCAACAGAGTATGCTGGCATAACGAATGACCCGCGTTGGCCCGTCCAGTTTGTCGGCGTTCTGCGCGTAGAAGTCGACCAGCGCCACGGTCGACAGAACTGTCGACGCGGTTCGTGCTCCGGCAAGCGGCCAGAGCTGTCCGGCGAAGGTCCGTCGTTCACCTGCCATCATGGCCGACGCCTGTACTCGTAGAGCGTTCGGCCCTCGGGAGCGAGTTCGAGAACGCGGACAATCTCGGCTCTCGAGCGCAGAGCTGCCTCGAACTGCTCCTTGCCATATTCCGCGAACACATCCTCGCGGAACTGCCGTTGCACCATCGGATCAGACTTTGGAACGAACTCGACGACGCCCCGTGGCGCCAGGCCAAGCAGCCAGTCGAGCAACGAGGTGAACGGGATATTCCTTCCGATCGCCAGGTGATGGACCAGCGCAAGAGCGACGACGGCGTCGGCGGCAAACCAGTGGCCAACCGCGCATTTTTCCGTGCCTGACGTCCAGTGCGACCGAACCCGCTGGAAGGTGAGCGGCACCCGCGACCCACCGGCTCGTCTGCTGGAATATGACTTGATGGTCGCTAGCAATCGACCCGACGACGGGAAGTACCTTTGCCGCCCATCCTTAGGCGTCTGGCGCGTAGCTAAATCCTAATAATTCAAAGGGTATGCGAATGACGCGGCCGATTACTTTGGCGCGATCAGCGTCGAGCCATGTATCGCAATGTTCCAGTTTTCGAAAGGTCTCCCCAAGAGATTCTGAGTGCTCGTCCAACTTCTGCTCGTATCGGGCCTGCCTTAATACGGAAGAACTGGATGGAGTTGTTGGGCGTGCGTTTAGGAGCCGGCTTCGCTCTTCCGTGAAACACGGTTCATTTGCTGCGCGCTCCTGCAACGGTCAGCTTCTCTGGAAGAGATGACATCTCCGCGAAGACTGAATGGATCGGGCTCGTAGCCCACAGTTCCTTTGCAATTTGCAAGGGCTCGATTTGCAAATTGGTCCACCACGCGTGTTCGTTGCCATGCCGATGCAGAGCTTGGTGGTGAGGCCGACAAAGTGGAACGGTGAATTCATCGCTGACTTTCCGTCCTAAGGTGCTCGGCTGAGCAAATTTCAAGTGATGGGCATCGGATGGCGACCTTTGACAGACAAGGCACCCTTGTCCGCGGATGAAGGCGAGGTGACCTTTGCTTCTTTTTCGCGGCGGCTCCTTGGGAAAGGCAAGACCACTGTATCCTTCGTACAGGGGAAGAGGCGTACAACCGTTCTCGCTCGTCGCTTTCCGCGGCGTACCCTTGCGGTCTTGGGAATCCGTTGAATTGGCAGAAGCCAACGAGTGTGGGATTATATCCGACAAACCTACCGCGTCGTCCTCTGCTACGAAACCTACCATGGCGAGGAGGGCATATGTCAGCGCCGCTCCTATCCGGTGCTGCGTCTTGATCTCTGGGTGAACCGGAAAATCGGAGGATATCCATTCTCCGGAGACATGCGCGAGCAGCGTGGTGAGGTGGATTTGACCTGTCGTCTGGTCGATCTGTATCGTCTGGATGGTTGCGATCTCCTGCTGGCTCAACGTTTTGCGGACGATGTCCAGACCTGAGGCAAGAGAAGCGTACCAGAAGGTCCGGTCGTCCTCTCGTGGGAAGGGCGACCGAATAACGGCGGTCAGTGTCTTCTCCGGGTCGACCAGTTCGGCCTGGGCTCTAGCGAGGGCCGCTGCGATGGCTCCGATACGCTCACTGGATTGATGCATTGGTCGCCCCCAACATCAGCGTCTCGGAGATGATGGCACGCGATCCCGGGCCCTTAGCACCAGGGCCGCGACTGTTTGCCTCCCTGGCACCCTCCAGCAGCAATTCTACTAACTCGGACTGGCTTCGCGGAAATCTGATTGAGCACGACATCTACTTCTTCCCACTTACGCCTGGTGGAAGATCGAACAGCGGAATTTGCAAAGCTAGAATCTCAGAGACCCATGAGATTTCGACGTCATTGACTGATTGCAGATAAGGCGAGTTGAGGTGAAAGATCTGCCGCTCTGAGGCTTGCTTGATGTTCCGCCACCATGTCGTGCCGCTACGGAGATTCACGATGAACTTTTCAGCTGGGCCCTGGCGAATCAGAACCTCCTTGCTCATCGGTTCGCGAAAGCCTTCCCTATAGAAGAGCATCCAGCCCCGTAGCTTTCCGTGTACGATATCGAGAGCCACCGCATCGGATGGCAAGTGAGAGCCACCCGCCACGCGACGCCCGGTTTTGCAGTATTCAACCTGGTCATCTGCGATCACGGATCCGATCACAGGAATTGCTTTGGCCGCCCACGCATAGGCGTCGGGCGTATCATTGAACGCCTTCGGGCAGCCAGCCGGCTCCACGGCACGGAACCAATGGAAGGCCTTGGGTGAGCACGACCAAATTTGGCAAAACGAACCCAATTTGGTGGGACATTGGGCTAGGCCACGATTGAACAGTTGCTGGATCGATCATTCGTTATGCACGAACTCGCAGACTTCTGAGGAGCTTGGAGCTCTCTAACGATAGTGTCCTTTCGATGATCGAGCTAAGTGACATGAAAGTTGCGTAGCTACGCTCGAGACGCCCGATTGCGTCTAGCGCTCGTCCGCGATCACCTTGCCGTCGTTCGGCAGTGTGCCCGGGCTCACCAGTTCGACGTTACCGCCGAGTTTCGTCACTGCGCGCAACGTGCCCTCGACCTCCTCGCGCTGCGCATCGCTCGCCGCCCCGGATTCCACTTTCAGCGTCATCGCGTCGGTCTCGCCCTGGCGCGTGACGACCAAGCGCAGTCTCCCGAGCGCGGGATGGCGCTTGCCGATCTCCGCGACCTGCTCGGGGCGGATGAACATGCCCTTGACCTTGGTGGTCTGGTCGGCGCGGCCCATCCAGCCCTTGATGCGCATGTTGGTGCGGCCGCATTTGCTCGGCCCTGGCGGTGCCGCGGTGAGGTCGCCGAGCGCAAGGCGGATCCAGGGATGATGCGGATCGAGGGAGGTCACGACGATCTCGCCGACATCGCCCGGCGCCACGGGATCGCCGGTGCCGGGCTTGACGATCTCCATGATCAAATCCTCGTTCACGACCATGCCCTCGCGCGCCGCGGTCTCGAAGGCGATGATGCCGAGGTCCGCGGTGCCGAAAGCCTGGTAGGCGTCGATGCCGCGTGCCCTGATCTCGGCCTGGAGCGAGGGCGGGAAGGCGGCACCCGAAACCAGCGCGCGCTTGATCGATGAGACGTCGCGCCCCGAGGTCGCGGCGCCATCGAGCAGGATCTTCAGGAAGTCCGGCGTGCCGCTGTAGCCGACCGGCCGGTAGGCCTCGATCAGCTCGAACTGCTGCTCGGTATTGCCGGGGCCGGCCGGGATCACCGCGCAGCCCAGCGCGCGCGCCGACGAGTCAAAGATAAAGCCGCCGGGGGTGAGGTGGTAGCTGAAGGTGTTGAGCACGATGTCATCGGGGCGGAACCCGGCCGCGAACAGCGCCCGCGCGCCGTGCCAGGGATCGGCCTGCCGCCCCTCCGGCTCGAAGATCGGGCCGGGGGAGGTGAAAAGGCGGGCGAATGACCCTGGTGCTGCCGCCACGAAGCCGCCGAAGGGGGCCGAGGCCTTGTGCAGGGCTGGCAGTTCCGACTTGCGCAGCACTGGGAGGCGCGCCAGCGCCGCCCTGGAGGTCACGGAGGCCGTATCGATGCCCTTGAGACGCTCGGCATAGGCGGGCGCGGCCATGGCGCTGCGCAGCACCTCCGGCAGGCGGGAGAACAGCTCGGCCTCGCGCGCAGCTTGCTCGCGCGTCTCGCGGGCGTCGTAATGAGCGGTCATGGCTGATCTTTCCGCGTTGGCATCCATTGCACGCCGCCGCCGGCATGGGTATCAGACGGCCATTGGCGAGGCTTGAAGAGGGCGTGATGGCGGACGAATGGATCATTCCGGCAGAAGAGGCAGCCGATGTCGTCGCGCGCCTGAAACGCCGCATGATCGAGGATGCGATACCGCTGTGGTCGACCGTCGGCTGGGACCATAGCGCGGGCGGCTTCATCGACCGGCTGCATCGCGACGGCACGGCGGATGCGGCCGCGCCGCGGCGCGTGATGGTGCAGGCGCGCCAGATCTATTGTTACGCCAAGGCGGCGCAGATGGGCTGGTATCCGGAAGGCCGCGCCATCGCGCTGAAGGGGCTTGAGCACCTGCTGGCCAAAGCAAAGGCGCCCGACGGCCGGCCCGGCTATGTGCACCGGCTGACGCCGGACGGCGCGGTGCTTGACGCGCGGCGCGACGCCTACGACCATGCCTTCATTCTGTTTGCGCTGGCGACCGTCTATGCGCTCGACAAGGATGCGCAGATCCGCGCCGAGATCGACGCGCTGCTCGCCTTCCTCGACGGCCATCTGCGTTCGCCGCATGGCGGCGTCCACGAAAGCCTGCCGGTCTCGTTGCCGCGCCGGCAGAACCCGCACATGCACCTGTTCGAGGCGATGATCGCGTGTTTCGACGCGACCCATGATCTGTCGTTCCAGAATCGCGCCGGCGAGTTTTTCGCGCTGTTTCTCGGCAATCTCTACGACAAGCAGAAGCACGTGCTCGGTGAATATTTCGAAGAGGACTGGTCGAAGATCGAGCCGGTCAGCGTCGAACCGGGCCATCAGGCGGAATGGGTCTGGCTGCTGAAGGGTTTTGAACGCATCACGGGCTGCCCGACCGGGCAGCGGCGCACTGAGCTGCTGGCGAGCGCGCTGCGCTATCGCGACGCGGCCACCGGCTGCCTGATCGACGAGGGTGACGACATTGGCAACATCCGCCGCGGTACGCGCCGGCTGTGGCCGCAAACTGAGATTGCGAAGGCGTGGATTGCGCAGGCCGAATCCGGCGAGGCGGGCGCGGCCGACGAAGCGCGCGCGGCGCTGGTAAGGCTCGAACGGCATTATCTCAGCCATCCCGTGCGGGGCGGCTGGTACGATCAGTTCGATCGCGACGGCACATCGCTGATCGACACCATTCCTGCGTCGTCGTTCTATCATGTTCTCTGCGCAGTCACGGAAGCGGAGCAGGTATTGGGTTAGAGCTCTTTTGCTTTGACGCGTTTTCTTCACGCGAACCGGTCCCCACATCGCTTGAAAACGCTATAACCACCGCTTGCGGCGCTTGAAGCTTTTGAGGTTCTTGAAACTCTTGCGTTGGTCGCCGGCGCCGCCGAGGTAGAATTCCTTGACGTCCTCGTTGTCGCGCAATTCGTCCGCGGTGCCGTCGAGCACGACCTTGCCCTGCTCCATGATGTAGCCGTGGCTCGCCACCGACAGCGCTGCGCGCGCGTTCTGCTCGACCAGCAGGATGGTGACGCCGAGATCGCGGTTGATCTTCTGGATGATCGAAAACACCTCTTTCACCAGCAGCGGCGACAGGCCCATCGAGGGCTCGTCCATCAGAATCATCTTCGGGCGCGCCATCAGCGCGCGGCCGATCGCGAGCATCTGCTGCTCGCCGCCGGAGAGATAGCCGGCAAGGCCGGTGCGCTCCTTCAGGCGCGGGAAGTAATTAAAGACCATGTCGAGATCGGCATCGACCTCGCGGTCCCTGCGGGTGAAGGCGCCGAGCTTGAGGTTTTCCAGCGACGTCATGTCGGCGATGATGCGGCGGCCCTCCATCACCTGGAAGATGCCGCGGCGGACGATCTTGTCGGGGTCGATGCCATTGATCCGCTCGCCTTCGAACAAGATTTCGCCGCGCGTGACCTCGCCGTCCTCGGTCTTGAGTAGTCCCGAGATCGCCTTCAGCGTCGTCGACTTGCCGGCGCCGTTGGCGCCCAGCAGTGCCACGATCGCGCCCTTGGGCACGTCGAGGCTCAAGCCCCGCAGCACCAGGATGACGTCGTCATAGACGACCTCGATGTTGCGCACGGCGAGCAGGGGCGGTGCCGCGACAACGGTGGGAGTGGGGCGCGTTGCTTCAATGGCTTGCGACATGCGTTTTTATTCTCCGCTGTCATCCCCCGCTTTCGCGGGGGACGACAGTTGTGTGTGAGGGAATAGCTTGGCTCACCACCCCAGCAATTCCGGCTTGCGCGGCAGCTCGACGGTCTTGACCTTCTCGAGCTTGATGGCGCCCTTGGTCATGAGGTCGTTGAGGTCGCCATCGGTCGCGCCGGATATCTTGGTGCGATAGAGGTCGACCTTCAGCGTGCCGCGGTGGTCCTTGTCGGTCCAGGT
This sequence comes from Bradyrhizobium sp. LTSP849, assembly GCF_000938255.1. GTDB lineage: Bacteria > Pseudomonadota > Alphaproteobacteria > Rhizobiales > Xanthobacteraceae > Bradyrhizobium. The sequence continues at coordinate 521,806 of NZ_JYMR01000056.1, forward strand.
CGAGGGATTGCAGACGCCTTCCATGCCGGCCGGCACCCAATCCTTCTTCTGGTAAAAACCCTTCACGACGTTGTCGCCGGTGGCGCCGCCGTTCTTGGCGGCCCAGTCGAGTGCCTCCCTCATGTAGAGCGCCGAGCAGACACCCGCGACATAGTGCACCGGGCGATAGACCTTGCCGGTGGGGTCGGACATCTTCGAGATCTCCATCACCGTCTTCATGCCGGGCGCATCGCCGCCCCAGCTCACTGCGGTGCGAAGCGGGAAGATCACGCCGTCGGCAGCGTCGCCCGCGGTCTTTGCGGCGTTCTCGTCCATGCCCCAGACGTTGCCGAGGAACTGCACCTCGGCGCCGGCGGTCTTGCAGGCCTTCATCACCGAAATGTTCGAGGCCGCGGTGTTGCCGAGATAGGCGTAATTGGCGCCGGAGGATTTCAGGCTCAGGCACTGCGCGCTGTAGTCACCCGGCGCGAGCGCAAACACCAGCGGCGGCAGCACCTCGAAGCCGAGCTCCTGCGCCATGGCTTCGCCCGCGGCCTTCGGCGCGTTCGGATAGGGATGGTTGGCGCCCATGTGCACGAATTTCGGCTTGCCGGGCTTGCCTTTGGCCTTCCAGTCGTCGGCGGCCCACATCAGCATTGCGCGCAGCGAGTCCGAATAGCTCGGCCCGTAGAAGAAATTGTAGGGCGCGGGCTTGGCCTTACCGCTGACACCTTCGGGATCGGTGAGAGCTGCGGCATAGGATCCGGAGAGGTCGGGGATCTTGTCCTGGGCGAGGAAGCCGGTGAGGGCTTCGGTGTCCGCCGTGCCCCAGCCCATGATTGCCGCGACCTTGCTGTCCGGTGCCGACCACTTTTTGTACAGCGCGATCGCCTTCGGCACCTGGTAGCCGTAGTCATTGGTGTCGACGCTGACCTGCTTGCCGCCGACGCCGCCATTCTTGTTGACCCACGCAAACGTGTCGGCGACGGCCTGGCCATAGGGCGTGCCGACGTCGGAGGTGCCGCCGGAATAATCGGCGAGGTGCCCGATCGCGATCTGCGCCTGTGCGCCTGCCGAGAATGCGGCGATCGCCAGCGCAAGCGATGCGGTGCTCAAAAGGGATTTTGTCTTCATGGGTTGCCTCCTCCTGTTATTGTTTAAGTGACGTTGCCGTGCTCAGTGCGAGAACGGGTAGAGCTTCCAGTACGCCTTGATCTGCCGCCAGCGATGCGCGAGCCCGTCAGGCTCGAACATCAAAAACACGATGATGATCACCCCGATCGCGATCTCGCGCAGGAAGGTGATGTTGTTGTTGAGCGAGAGCGCCTTGTCGATCGCGCCGCCCTTCAGGGAGAGGCTGATGAACTCCATCGTTTCCGGCAGCAGCACCACGAAGGCGGTGCCCATCAGCGTGCCCATGATCGAGCCGGTGCCGCCGATGATGATCATGGCGAGGAACAGGATCGAACGCTCGATACCAAAACCTTCCTGCGAGACCACGAGCTGGTAATGCGCGTAGAGCGCGCCCGCGATGCCGGCGAAGAAGGCGGCGAGGCCAAACGACAGCGTGCGGTATTTGGTGAGGTTGATGCCCATGATCTCGGCGGAGAGATAGTGGTCGCGGATCGCCACCAGTGCGCGGCCGTCGCGCGTGCGCATCAGATTGGTGACGAGGACGTAGCTCGCGATCACATAGGCCAGCACGACGTAGAAATATTGCCTGTCGCCGCGCAGCGCGTGGCCGAAGATGGAAAACGGTTCGGCGCTGGCCGGCACCGAGCCGCCGGTGAACCATTCCGCGCGGGAGAAGAAGTCGAGCAGGATGTATTGCGCGGCGAGGGTCGCGATGACGAGGTAGAGCCCTTTCAGCCGTGCCGCCGGAATGCCGAAGACCAGCCCGACCAGCGCGGTGACGACACCCGCCAGCGGGATGGCGAAGAACACCGGGATCGGCGCATTGTTGGAGATGTAGGCCGAGGTGAAGGCGCCGAACAGGAAGAAGGCGGCGTGGCCGATCGAGATCTGGCCAGTGAAGCCGACCAGGATGTTCAGCCCCAGCGCCGCGATCGAGAAGATGCCGATCTGGATCAGGATGCTGAGCCAGTAGCCGCCGAGGAATTGCGGCATGAGACAAAGCAGCAGCACGCCGGCGATCGCAAAGTTGCGGCTGGTCGTGGTCGGGAAGATCGTGGTGTCGGCCGCATAAGAGGTGCGGAAGTCACCAGCAGGGATGAGGGCAGGGCCGGCCATGGATCAGATCCGCTCGATGTCGTGGGTGCCGAACAGGCCATACGGCTTGATCATCAGCACGATGATGAGGACGTAGAACGGCGCGACCTCGTAGAGATTGCCCCAGTGCAGATACTCGCTGTCGACATACTGCGCGATGTTCTCGAGCAGGCCGATGATGATGCCGCCGAGCACGGCGCCGCCGACGGAATCGAGCCCGCCGAGGATCGCCGCCGGAAACACCTTGATGCCGTAAGCCGCAAGGCCTGACGACACACCGTTCACCACGGCGACCACGACGCCTGCAACCGCCGACACCGTCGCCGAGATTGCCCAGGCCATCGCGAACACACTTTTGACGGAAATGCCGAGCGACTGCGCCACCTGCTGGTTGAACGCGGTGGCGCGCATCGCAAGGCCGTACTTGGAGGCGCGGAAGAACCAGGCCATGCCGATCATCATGGCGACCGAGACCACGAGGCTCATGACATAGACGGTCTGGATCTGGAGCCCGAACAGACCGATCGACTGGCTCTGGAACACGCGCGGGAACGGCTGCGGATTGACGCCGAACATCCATTTCAACGTAGCTTGCAGCACGGTCGACAGGCCGATCGTCACCATGATCACGGAGATGATGGGCTCGCCGATCATCGGCCTGAGGATCAGGACCTGGATCGCGATGCCGAACACGAACATGAACACCAGCGTCATCGGCATGCCGATCCAGAACGGCACTTGATACTTGGCCAGCAGCGTCCAGCACACCCAGGCGCCGACCAGCAGCAGCTCGCCTTGCGCGAAGTTGACGACCTGCGTCGCCTTGTAGATCAGCACGAACGACATCGCGACCACGCCATAAAGCGTGCCGACGACGAGGCCATTGACCAGGAGCTGGATGAGGAAGGCGGTGTTCATGCTATACTATCCTTCGCCTCTCCCCGCTTGCGCAGGAAGGGGTGGATCGATTGGCAGTGCGCTCTGTATCGGAAGCAATGTCACTCTGCAGCCTCCGCCATCTGTCCATGCCCACCCAGATCCACCACCCGCAGTGTCGTGCGTACGCGCTGCGTGGTGCCGTCCTGGAAGCGGATCATTGTGTCGACGGGGATGTCTGCGTCACCGCGGTAGATAGCGTTGATGATGCCTTCGTACTTCTCGTTGATGACGCTGCGGCGCACTTTTCGGGTGCGGGTGAGTTCGCCGTCGTCGGCGTCGAGCTCCTTGTAGAGCAGCAGGAAGCGCGAGATGCGCTGCGCCGGCGGCAGCGTGGCATTGACGGTCTCGACCTCCTTGCGGAGCAGGGCATAGACCTCCGGCCGCGAGGCGAGGTCGCTGTAGGTCGTGAACGAGAGCCGGTTCTTCTCCGCCCATTTCGAGATGATGGAGTAGCGGATGCAGATCATCGCCGCGAGAGAGTCGCGCCCCGAGCCCAGCACCACGGCTTCGGCGACATAGGGTGAGAACTTCAGCTTGTTCTCGATGAACTGCGGCGAGAAGCGCTCACCGCGCGAAGTCTCGGCCAGATCCTTGATGCGGTCGATCACGACAAGCTGCTTGTTATCGTTGAAGTAGCCGGCATCGCCCGACAGCATCCAGCCGTCCCTGATGTCGGCAACGCTTGCCTCCGGGTTCTTGTAGTAACCGAGGAACATGTTGGGATGCCGCACGACGATTTCGCCGACGCCATGGATGTCGGCGTTGTCGATGCGGATCTCGACGCTGTCAGCCATCGGCACGCCGGTCGTATCAGGGTCGACCTTGCCCTCGGGATGCAGCGTGTACGCACCCAAAAGCTCGGTCTGGCCGTAGAGCGTGCGCAGCGGCACGCCCATGGCCTGGAAGAACTTGAACGTGTCAGGTCCGAGCGCGGCGCCGCCGGTTGCGGCTGACCGCAGCCGCGTGAAGCCGAGGCGGTCCCGCAGGGCGCGGAACAGGATCGCGTCGGCAAAGCCCGAGCGCTTGCCGTGTTCGAGCGCGGCAAGGCCCAACTTCATGCCGATATCAAACTGGCGCTGCTTGAACGGAGTGGCGTCCATCACCTTGGCGCGGACGTCGGCGGCGATCGATTCCCAGACGCGTGGGGCAAAGAGCACGAACGTCGGCGCGATCTCGCGCAAATCGTTCATCATCGTGTCCGGCTCTTCGACGAAGTTGATCTTCATCCGGCACAAGAGGCCTTTGCCGAGCACATAGACCTGCTCCATGATCCAGGGCAGCGGCAGCACAGAGACATATTCGTCGTCCGGCCCCTTCGGATCGAAGGCGAGATAGGTGGCGCAATGGCTGAGCACGCGGCCGGCGGCCAGCATCGCGAGTTTCGGATGTGAGGTGGTGCCTGACGTGGTGCAGAGGATCGCGACGTCCCCGCCCTTGGTCGCGTCCACGAGACGATCGTAGAGCTCCGGCTCGCGCGTAGCTCGTGCACGGCCGAGCTCGGCGAATTTCTCCGCCGACATCAGCCGCGGATCGTCATATTTCCGCATCCCGCGCGGATCGGAATAGATGATGTGCTTCAGCCGCGGCACGCGCTCTGCAAGCATGAGCAGCTTGTCGACCTGTTCCTCGTCCTCGGCGAAGACGAGCTGTGCTTCGCCATAATTGAGAAGATAGGAGGCTTCCTCATCCAGCACATCGCGATAGAGCCCGAGGCTCAATCCACCGATCGCATGCGTCGCCACCTCCGCCGCGACCCAGTCCGGCCGGTTGTCGCCGATGATGCCGACGACGTCCTCGCGCCCCAGGCCCAATTCGATCAGGCCGAGCGCAAAGTCGCGCACGCGGGTGTTGTAATCATTCCAGGTGAACACGCGCCACAGCCCGAGATCCTTCTCACGCAACGCGATCTCGTTGCCATGCTCCTTGGCGTTGAGCCGAAGCATCTTCGGATAGGTATCGGCCTGCGCGACGCGGCCTGCGTAATCCATCATGCCGCGCTCTCCTGCGCCGGCGGAGCATCGTCTGGATCGACCAGCACCTCGTCTTCCTCACCGAGATAAGCGCGCCTGACGTGGGGATCAGCCAGCACGGCGGCCGGATCGCCCTCGGCGATCTTGCGACCGAAATCCAGCACCATGACGCGGTGGGAGATGTCCATCACCACGCCCATATCGTGCTCGATCATCACCACCGTCATCCCGAACTCCTCGTTGAGATCGACGATGTAGCGGGCCATGTCCTCCTTCTCCTCGAAGTTCATGCCGGCCATCGGCTCGTCGAGGAGAATGAGGCGCGGCTCCAGCGCCATGGCGCGCGCCAGCTCCACGCGCTTGCGCAGGCCGTAGGAGAGCGTGCCGGCGGGGGCTTGTCGCACCGACTGGAGGTCGAGGAAGTCGATGATCTCCTCGACCTTGCGGCGGTGCGCGAGCTCTTCCTTGCGCGCACCGGTGAGCCAGTACAGCGAGCCCGTGAAAAAATTGTTCTTCAGGAGGTGATGGCGGCCGACCATGATGTTGTCGAGCACGCTCATGTGGTGGAACAGCGCCAGGTTCTGGAAGGTGCGGCCGATGCCGAGCGAGGCGCGGGCGTTCGGCGTGAGGCCGGTGATATCGCGGCCCTGGTAGAACAGTTGGCCCTCTGTCGGCTTGTAGCGGCCGGAAATACAGTTCACGATCGAGGTCTTGCCGGCGCCGTTGGGGCCGATGATCGAGAACAGCTCGCCCTCCTTGATGGCGAAGCTGACATCGGTCAGCGCGCGGACGCCGCCGAACCGCAAGGACACGCCGCGCACTTCAAGACTGGTAGCCACCAAACAAAGCCCTCCCGGTGATGGCGCTTGGTTGGCGCTCTTCGTCCGTTCTTGTCGGTCGATCCTAGTACGGTCGTGCCGGTGAGGCCATGCAGCAGATGGTCTCGACCGGACCGCGCGGCTCTCGTTCCCGTTTCGGATCAAAAGCCGCATCGCCCGAGGTGGTTCTCAATAGGGGAAAGCGCTATTTTGAAATGTCTCCGGCCTGACAATTCTGCGACAAAGTTTTTCGGGCGAAGACGGCCTCCATCTTTCGTCGGATGGCGGCCGAAACGGCTGTGTTGCAGTGCAGCAGAACAATGGAGTGACGAAACGGTGCGGCTGGCTTCGGGATCATGATTTCAGAGGATCAACTGAAGCGCGTCGCTGCCTGGTCGCGTGAGCTTACCGAGCGTGAGATCGAGGTCGCCCGCGCGGGAATCACGGAACGGTCCTACGGCACCGGCGAGACCGTGTTCATGCGCGGCGACAAGTTCGATTATTGGGCGGGCATGGTGAGCGGCCTTGCCCGCATGGGTGGGGTCTCGCGCGACGGTAAGGAGACGAGCCTTGCGGGCCTGACAGCGGGTGCCTGGTTCGGCGAGGGCAGCGTGCTCAAGAACGAGCCGCGCCGCTATGACGTGGTCGCACTGCGCGACAGTCGTGTCGCGCTGATGGAACGCACCGCCTTCATGTGGCTGTTCGAGAACAGCGTCGGCTTCAACCGCTTCCTGGTGCGGCAGCTCAACGAGCGGCTCGGCCAGTTCATCGGCATGCTCGAGGTCAACCGCACGCTCGATGCCACCGCGCGCCTCGCCCGCGGCATCGCCTCGCTGTTCAACCCGATCCTCTACCCGGAATCGACCGCGCATCTGGAGATCACGCAGGAGGAGATCGGCGCGCTCTCGGGCATGTCCCGTCAGAACGCCAACCGCGCGCTGAACCGGCTGGAGAAGGAGGGGCTGCTGCGGCTCGAATACGGCGGTGTCACCATCCTCGATGTCGAGCGGCTGCGTGGGTACGGGGACTAGAGCATTTCATGACTTGATTGAATCGAAGGGATTCCGGTTTTGGTCGATTTGTGATTCAAGATGCTGGCTGGATCGGAGGCCAGCACTGGATGACCCGACCTCTTTCCCTCGATCTTCGCGAGCGTGTAGTGGCGTCGATTTTGGCCGGCGAGAGCTGCCGGTCGGTGGCGGACCGGTTTGGCGTTGCGGTCTCGTCGGTCGTGAAGTGGTCGCAACGGCACCGGGCGACCGGTTCGGTTGCGCCAGGCAAAATGGGCGGTCACGGCAAGCCTGTGCTGGATCTGCATCGGGCCTTCATCGTCGAGCGGATCGCTCAGACACCGCACCTGACGCTGCACGGGCTGAAGGCGGAACTGGCGGCGCGCGGGGTCAAGGTCTCGCACCACGCGGTCTGGATGTTCCTGCGCCGCGAAGGGCTGCGGTTCAAAAAAAACGCTATTCGCCCTTGAGCAGGCCCGCGCTGACGTCTCCCGCAGGCGTCAACGCTGGCGATCCTGGCAGGCCGGGCTCGATCCGAGCCGGCTCGTCTTCATCGACGAGACATGGATCAAAACCAACATGGCCCCGTTGCGGGGATGGGGACCCAAGGGCTCGCGGCTGCGAGGCTTCGCGCCCCACGGCCACTGGCGTACCCTGACCTTCCTCGGCGCGCTCCGCCACGATCAGCTCACGGCGCCTTGCGTTTTTGATGGGCCGATCAACGGTGAATGCTTCCGCGCCTATGTCGAGCACCTTCTCCTGCCGACCCTGCGCGAAGGCGACATCGTCATTCTCGACAATCTCGGAAGCCACAAATCGAAAGCCGTCAGGTAAATGATCCAATCGGTGGGAGCCAGGCTTTGGTACTTGCCGCCTTACTCGCCCGACCTCAACCCGATCGAGCAAGCCTTCGCCAAGATCAAACATTGGATGCGGCACGCGCAGAAGCGCACCATCGAGGACACATGGCGACACATCGGTCACCTCGTCGAGGCGATCCAACCGCCAGAATGCGCAAACTACTTCGCCAACGCCGGATACGCTTCAATTAAAACATGAAACGCTCTAGCGCGTATTTGCGGGTGCGTGCAGCGGCCAGAGGTCGGTGCGCCAGCGGATCGCGATCGCCAGCATCGCGATGAAGCCCGCGGTGGCATAGAGCGAGCCCGTCGCGGAATAGCCGATGATGTCGATCAGGCTGCCGGCCGCGAGTAACCCCAGCGGCATGCCGTAGATCACCATCATACGCACGCCCATCACGCGGCCGCGAAGGTGTGCGCTGGCCGTCCGCATCAGGATCACGGCAGCGGAAATCATCGACATGCTCTGGGCGATGCCGGCGAGAACCAGACAGGCCATCGCCACTGGCATGGTCCTGATTTCGACGAACACCACTAACATGGTGTACCAGGCCAGCGTCGCGCCGATCATAAGCCGGGCAATGCGCAGTCCGCTGACGAGGGTGAGCGTGATCGAGCCGATCAGCGAGCCGACGGCGAAGCTCGCCGAGAGATAACCAAGACCGGTCTGGTCCGTGTGAAAGATGTCCCGCGCGATGTAGGGCAGCAATCCGCCTGTAAAAGGAAATGCGGTGAGATTGGCCAGGAAGGCGACGCACAGCGCTGCGCGCATTCCCGGGCCATTCCAGGCGTAGACGATGCCTTCCTTGAGGTCGTCCAGCAATCGCGAGACCGCATGGCCGTTCGCCGGAAGAGTGCTCGTGGTTACGGACCTCTCCGGTCGGGTCAGGCAGAGCATGAGAAGCGCGGCGACGAAGTAGAGACAGGCAATCGCCACATAGACGAGGCCAATGCCGAGGACGGCGAACAGCCCCGCCCCCGTCAACGCTCCGGCGATGCGCGCGCTGTCCTGCGTCGTGCGCGCAACGCTGATGGCGCCCACCAGCTGTTTGGCTGGCATGATGTCGGCAAGCAGCGCGCCGCGGATGCCGAGATCCGAGGGACGGATCAGGCCCATGATCGCGACGATGATCATGACTCTCAGTGGCGACAGGTGACCGGTCAGCGCTAGAATCATGATGGTCGACGAGAGCACCGTATAGGTGAGGCGCATCGCCACGAGGAGATCGCGATGACCTATGCGGTCGCCGATCATGCCGAACACCGGCGCGACCAATGTCCCGACGAATTGCAGCGACGCAAGCACTGTGAGCAGAAGCACCGAGCCGGTCTCGACCAGGATGTACCAGCCAAGCACAAGCGTCTCCACCTCGAACGCCCAGGATGTGAGCAGATCGGATGGCCATTGAAAGCGATAATTGCGGATGTGGAACGGTGCGAGCGCGGAAGTTCGTGCGTCTGTGCTCAAGACGCGATGACGCGTGTCACGGCGATTCCCTGCCTTGTTGCTTCTTCTTCTATCCAGGACCGTAGCGCCAGTGATGCCTGTGTCAATCGGAACTGCCGCAGGCCGATCCCGCGTTCGGCTCTTACCTTGCCGCGGTCTTCGGCTTGCGCTCTGCCAGCGCCACCGCCATCGCCGAGATCAGCGGGCGCATGAAATAGGCTTCATCGGCCGGCGCGATGTCCGTGCGCAAGCCGTGCGCGGCGAGTTCGCCCGAGACCGCCGGTCCCACCGAGGCGATCAGCGTCCGCTCGAACCCTGTGCGCAGCTTTGCCTCGCTGCCATGTGCCTTCGCGGCTTCGATCAGACGGCGGACCTGGCCGAGATTGGTCAGCGCGATGGAATCGATCCGCCCCTCCGCCATGTCGTTGATGGCGGCGACGATGTTGGCGTCCGCGGCCTTGGAGTCGTAAACATAAGGCAGCACGGAATCGACCTCGGCACCTTGCGCGGAGAGCGCGCCGGTCAGCGCGCTGTGGTCCTTGTCGGGATAGAGCTGGAGGCCGAGGCGGCGTCCCCTGAGATCGAGTTTCGCCAGCATCTCGATCACGCCCTCGGTGGTCGGCTTTTCCGTGGTCTGCTGCGCCTCGAGCGAGACCTCGCGCAGCGCCTTGCCGGGCTTCGGCCCGCGGGTGAATTTTCGCGATTTGGCGAGGGCCACGACAAAAGCCTGGTCGATCCCGCGCGCGATGGCGAGCTTCATCATTCGCCGCAGGCCCTCACCGGTCATCAGCACGAGATCGTCAAACGGCTTGTCGATGGCGCGGCGGATCCAGGCTTCGACCGGAGACGGGTCCGGCGCATCTTGGATCGTGAACATCGGGCATTGCACGACCTCGGCGCCTTGCTCGGCCAGCAGCTTGGAAAATTGCGCCTCCTCGCGCGTTTCCAGGATCAGGATGCGGGTGCCGTTCAAGCGGTCGGCCATGGGCGTGCTCCGGTGAGTCAAAATCGCAATCGTACGTTCATCCTGACTCTGTCGCCGGGATTGGCGCAAGGGTGGGGTCGGTGATAGAGCAGGGCGCAAATCGCGGGTTGTTCCGCGGCCTTTGCACAAACCTTCATCAAGAGCCATTTTTTCAACAGTCATGCCCGATCATCAATATGTCCTGACCCTGTCCTGTCCGGATCGCCCCGGCATCGTCTCCGCGGTGTCGACCTTTCTGTCCCACAATGGACAGAACATCCTCGACGCCCAGCAGTTCGACGACGTCGAGACAAAGAAGTTCTTCATGCGGGTGGTGTTCACCGCGGCCGATCTCGCGGTGGAGCTTGCGGCGCTCCAGACCGGCTTTGCCGCGATCGCGGAACGTTTCGGCATGGAGTGGCAGATGCGCGACCGCGCCGCGCATCGCAAGGTGATGCTGCTGGTGTCGAAGTCCGACCACTGCCTGGTCGACATCCTCTATCGCTGGCGCACCGGCGAGCTGCCGATGAATTTGGCCGCGATCGTCTCCAACCATCCGCGCGAGGTCTATGACGGGCTCGATTTCGGCGGGACCCCGTTTCACTATCTGCCGGTCACCAAGGAGACCAAGCGCGAGCAGGAGGCGCAGATCCTCGATCTCGTTGCCAAGACCGGGACTGATCTCGTGGTGCTCGCCCGCTACATGCAGATCCTGTCGGACGATCTGTCGGCAAAACTGTCCGGCCGCTGCATCAACATCCACCATTCGTTCCTGCCGGGCTTCAAGGGTGCAAAGCCCTATCATCAGGCCCACGAGCGCGGCGTGAAGCTGATCGGCGCCACCGCCCATTACGTCACCCGCGACCTCGACGAAGGCCCGATCATCGACCAGGACGTCGAGCGCATCAGCCATCGCGACACGCCGGAAGATCTCGTCCGCAAGGGCCGTGACATCGAGCGCCGTGTGCTGGCGCGCGCGATCCGCTACCATCTCGACGACCGCGTCATTCCGAATGGGCGCAAGACCGTGGTGTTCATGGATTGATGTTTCTTCCCTCTCCCCGCAAGCGGGGCGAGAAAGCGCATTGTCCTAATGCACCGCGTCGCCCGACGTTGAGCCTGTGGTGCCCTTCTGCGCCTGCTCTTCTTTCTCGCGATCGGCCGCCGGCATCAGGCGCTTGCGCTCGCGCTCCTTCAGATAGGCATCGTATTGCGGCGTGCCTGGCCGCGGTGGTGCGTCGGCCGGCAGGCCGCCGGCCCATTGCGGGACGTAGTCGCCCATGCCGGCAGAGAGCTTCTCGTTGACCGTGCCGCAGCCGGACAGCCCCGCGGCGAGCGCGAGGAGGATCAGGAGAGAACGGAAACGCATGGACATTACGGGCGCCGGAATCGGAGTGGTCGTACGCCGGGTCACCAGCGGTCAGGAACGGTAGCCTTCAACAAGGTAAAATTGGCTTATTCGAGGTAGGTACGAAAATACCAAAGTGCGACGAGCTGCATGGTGCGCCGATGTCTGAATTCTGCAAATGAAAGGCGCAATCCTCCATCCACGCCGGCAGCGGCATTTCTAGACTGTGGCGATCGGCTCGCGACAATCTGGCTTGGCCCGCGACGGGGCTTTTTCGTTGACAGGTCCATTTTATTTGTACAATCGTACAAATAGGCGCGGCCAAAATCGAGGTGCTCGGGTTACCCCGACGTTACCGCGATACAGCTCCCGCCGTCGGCAATCGGAACGCTCGGCTTGTGCCGAATGGTCGCCAAACGTCCGATTGACAATGAGGGCGCGGAAGACGCCATGTGGCGCGCGACATCACTCGCGCGTGAGCTAAAATAAGGCCAAGGACCGGGCACTCGGTCCGGCGCACAAGAGGACAGGAATGAAGGGGAGGGACATCTGATGTTCGAACGCAAACAGTTTTCAGCGATCGCCGCCGTTGCAGCCATCGCGGGTCTTGCGGCCGCCGTGCCGGCCAAGGCCGAGGACACCGTCAAGGTCGGCCTGATTTTGCCGATGACCGGCGGCCAAGCCTCGACCGGCAAGCAGATCGAGAATGCGATCAAGCTCTATATGCAGCAAAAGGGCGACACCGTCGCCGGCAAGAAGGTCGAAATCATCCTCAAGGACGACGCAGCGATTCCGGACAAGACCAAGACCGCCGCGCAGGAGCTGATCGTCAACGACAAGGTCAATTTCATCGCCGGTTTCGGCGTGACGCCGGCCGCGCTCGCGGCTGCTCCGCTGGCAACCCAAGCCAAGATTCCGGAAGTCGTGATGGCGGCCGGTACCTCCATCATCACCGAGCGCTCGCCCTATATCGTGCGCACCAGCTTCACCCTGGCGCAGTCCTCGACCATCATCGGCGACTGGGCGGTGAAGAACAGCATCAAGAAGGTGGCGACGCTGACCTCGGACTACGCGCCGGGCAATGACGCGCTCAACTTCTTCAAGGAGCACTTCACCGCCGGCGGCGGCGAGATTGTCGAAGAGGTCAAGACGCCGCTTGCCAATCCCGACTTCGCCCCGTTCCTCCAGCGCATGAAGGACGCGAAACCCGACGCGATCTTCGTGTTCGTGCCGGCCGGCCAGGGCGGCAACTTCATGAAGCAATATGCCGAGCGTGGCCTCGACAAGGCCGGCATCAAGGTGATCGGACCGGGCGACGTCACCGACGACGACCTCCTCAACAACATGGGCGACGCCGTGCTCGGCACGGTCACAGCGCATCTTTATTCCGCGGCGCATCCCTCGCAGATGAACAAGGACTTCGTCGCGGCCTACAAGAAGGCCTACGGCACCCGTCCGGGCTTCATGGCGGTGAGCGGCTATGACGGCATCCACCTGATCTACGAAGCGCTGAAGAAGACGGGTGGCGACACCGACGGCACCAAGCTGATCGAGGCCATGAAGGGCCAGAAGTGGGAAAGCCCGCGTGGCCCGATCTCGATCGACCCCGAGACCCGCGACATCGTGCAGAACATCTACATCCGCAAGGTCGAGAAGGTTGACGGCGAGCTCTATAACGTCGAGTTCGCGACCTTCGAGGCCGTCAAGGATCTCGGCAAGACCAAGAAATAAGGGCGCGCCGTTTGCATGGCGCGCGCCGCGAACTCGCTGCACCTCTCCCGCTTGCGGGAGAGGTCGGCGCAAAGCGCCGGGTGAGGGTTCTCTCCACATTGGGAGCGTTCATTGCGGAAGCACCCCCACCCCAGCCCTCCCCCGCAAGCGGGAGAGGGAGTGCAGCATGGCCCTCGGTTACACTTGAGATGATTTCTGACGCCAGATGACCTCAATCCTCACCAACCTGTTCGATGGCGTTGCCTACGGCATGCTGCTGTTCGTGCTGGCCTGCGGGCTCGCGGTCACGCTCGGCCTGATGAACTTCGTCAACCTCGCCCACGGTGCCTTCGCCATGGCCGGCGGCTATGTCTGCATGGTGCTGGTCAACCGGATGGGCTGGCCGTTCTTTGCCGCGCTGCCGCTTGCCTTCGTCTCCGCTGCCGCCATCGGCATCGTGCTCGAACGTCTGCTCTATCGTCATCTCTACGCCCGCAGTCATCTCGACCAGGTGCTTTTCACCATCGGTCTGACATTCATGTCGGTTGCGGCCGTCGACTACATCCAGGGCTCGTCGCGGGTCTTCATCAATTTGCCGGCCGCGCTCCAGGGCCAGTTTGACCTGTTCGGCGTCGGCATCGGCCGTTACCGGCTGATGATCATTGTGATCTGCGGCCTGCTCACCATCGCGCTCCAGATGGTGCTGGCCAAGACCCGTTTTGGCAGCCGCCTGCGCGCGGCGGTCGATGATCCCCGCGCGGCGAGTGGCCTCGGCATCAACGTGCCGCAGGTGTTCGCCTTCACATTCGCATTTGGCTGTGGCCTCGCCGGCCTCGGTGGTGCGCTGAGCGCAGAGATCCTCGGCCTCGATCCGTATTTCCCGCTAAAATTCATGATCTATTTTTTGATCGTGGTCACCGTCGGCGGCTCCTCCTCGATCACCGGCCCGTTCCTGGCCTCGCTGCTGCTCGGCATTGGTGACGTCGCCGGCAAATATTACGTGCCGAAGATGGGCCCCTTCGTGATCTACACCATGATGATCGTGATCCTGATCTGGCGCCCGAACGGCTTGTTCGGCCGCACGGCCGCGCGTTGAGTTTGCCGATGAACGCTTCTTCCGACGTCGGTTATCACGCCCAGCGCCAGGCCCGCTGGCATTATGGCGAGGCCGCTTTCTGGCTCGTCGTGCTGGCCTGCGGCTTCCTGTTTCCCACGCGCTATCTGATCATGACCGACATCCTGCGGTTGGCGCTGTTTGCGATGTCGCTCGATCTCATCCTCGGCTATGCCGGCATCGTCTCGCTCGGCCACGCCGCCTTCTTCGGTGCCGGTGCCTATGCCGCCGGGCTGCTTGCGCTTCACGGCATCATCAACGAGCCCGTGCTGGCGCTGATCGTCGCGGGGGTGGTCGCGATGGTGCTCGGCTTTGCCACGAGCTTCCTGGTGATCCGCGGCGTCGACCTGACGCGGCTGATGGTCACGCTCGGCATCGCGCTGCTGCTTGAGGCGCTGGCCGAACGTTTCTCAAACATCACCGGGGGCACCGATGGCCTGCAAGGCATCGAGATGCAGCCGATCTTCGGCGAGATCCCGTTCGACATGTTTGGCAAGGCGGGCTTCTTCTATTCGCTGGCCGTGCTGTTCGTCTTGTTCCTGCTTGCTCGCCGCATCGTGCATTCGCCGTTCGGGCTGTCGCTGCGCGCGATCAAGAACAATCCGCTGCGCGCCGCCGCGATCGGCATCCCCGTCAACCGCCGCCTGATCGCGATCTACACGCTGGCTGCCTTCTATGCCGGCATTGCGGGAGCTCTGTTCACCCAGACCACCGCGATCGCCTCGCTTGACGTGTTCGCCTTCGACCGCTCCGCAGACCTGATGCTGGTGCTCGTCATCGGCGGCACCGGCTATCTCTATGGCGGGCTGATCGGCGCGGTGCTGTTCCGCCTGCTCCAGGAATTGTTCTCCACCATCACCCCGCAATATTGGCAGTTCTGGATCGGCCTGGTGCTGGTCGTGATCGTGCTCGTCGGCCGCCAGCGCCTGCATCGCTGGATGCTGTATGTACCCAACCTGGTGATCAAGCAGATTGCCGGGCGCAAGGCCGTCGTTGCCGTGCCGGAGAGCGATTCATGACCATCGCGCTCGAAACCCAAAACCTCGAAAAGCAGTTCGGCGGCCTGCGCGTCACCCGCGATCTTTCCTTGAAGATCGAGCAGGGCGCCCGCCATGCACTGATTGGTCCGAACGGCGCCGGCAAGACCACGGTGATCAACCAGCTCACCGGCGTGCTCAAGCCGAATTCGGGGCGCATCCTGCTCGAAGGCCAGGACATCACCGACCTTCCCGTGCACAAGCGCGTGCTGCGTGGCCTGTCGCGTACCTTCCAGATCAACCAGCTCTATCCGGACCTGACGCCGCTCGAGACGATTGGCTTGGCCGTCTCCGAACGCCTCGGTCATGGCGGCGACTGGTGGCGGCGCATGGGGACGCGCAGCGACGTCAACGGCGAAATCGCCGATCTGCTCAAGCGCTTCCATCTGCTCGACGTCATGAACGAGCAGACCGTGACGCTGCCTTACGGCAAGCAGCGCCTGCTTGAGATCGCGGTCGCGATTGCCGCCAAGCCGCGCGTGCTGTTGCTGGACGAGCCCGCCGCCGGCGTGCCCGAAAGCGAGCGCCACGACATTCTCGCGGTCGTAGGCAGCCTGCCGCGCGACGTCACCGTGCTGCTGATCGAGCATGACATGGATCTCGTATTCTCCTTTGCCGACCGCATCTCGGTGCTGGTCTCGGGCGCGCTGCTGACCGAGGGGCCGCCCGACCAGGTCGCGCGGGACCCTCAGGTCAAGGCGGTCTATCTCGGCGAGGAGGCGGTCAATGTCTGACCTGCTCGCAATTGACTCACTTCGCGCCGGTTATGGCGAGGCGGTGGTGCTGCCCAACATGTCCCTCCGCCTGGCCGAAGGCCAGGTGCTGGCGCTGTTGGGGCGTAACGGCACCGGCAAGACCACGCTGATCAATTCCATCGTCGGTGTCACCCGCCGTTTCTCCGGCAGCGTCGCGCTCGCCGGCACCGATGTCACCACCTTGCGGCCCGACCAGCGGGCGCGCGCCGGCATCGGCTGGGTGCCGCAGGAGCGCAACATCTTCCGCTCGCTGACGGTGGAAGAGAACATGACGGCGGTGGCGCAGCCGGGCCCCTGGACCGTCGAGAGGGTCTACGACATGTTTCCGCGGCTGAAGGAGCGGCGGAGCAATTTTGGCAACCAGCTCTCCGGCGGCGAACAGCAGATGCTGGCGATCGGCCGCGCGCTCACCCTCAACCCAAAAGTCCTGCTGCTGGACGAGCCGACCGAGGGCCTGGCCCCCATCATCGTCGAGGAGCTGTTGAAGGCGATCGGCACCATCACCCGGGCCGGCGGCATCTGCTCAATCATCGTCGAGCAGAACGCGCAAAAGATTCTGGGGCTCGCCGACCGTGTTGTGATATTGGAGCGCGGAACGATCGTCCACGACGCCCCGAGCGCCGCGCTGAAGGCCGACCCGTCGGTCCTGGAGCGCCACCTCGGCGTCGCAGGGGCGGCGGCCCACTAGAATTTTGGGAGAGACAAGAAATGCAGCGAACCAAAGCCCCGTTCCGCGCCGACGAAGTCGGCAGCCTCCTGCGCCCTGCCAAGATCAAGGAAGCCCGCAGCCGGCTCGAGAAGGGCGAAATCTCGGCCGATGATCTGCGCAAGATCGAGGACATGGAGATCGAGAAGGTCGTGCATAAGCAGGCCTCGGTCGGCCTGAAGCTCGCGACCGACGGCGAATTCCGCCGTTCCTGGTGGCATTTCGACTTCCTTGCCAAGCTCACCGGCTGCGAGTTGTTCCACCCCGACGCCGGCATCCAGTTCGCGGGCGTGCAGACCCGTCATGACGCGGTCCGGGTGATCGACAAGCTCGACTTCCCCGATGACCATCCGATGCTGGATCACTTCCGCTTCCTGAAGAAGGCCGCCGACCAGGCCCACGTCACCGCGAAGATGACGATCCCCTCGCCGGCGGTGTTGCACTTCCGCGGTGGCCGCAAGGCGATCTCCAAGGACATCTATCCCGACCTCGACGCTTTCTACCAGGATCTCGGCAAGACCTATCGGAAAGCCGTCAAGGCGTTCTACGACGCCGGCTGCCGCTATCTCCAGTTCGACGACACGGTCTGGGCCTATCTCTGCTCGCCGGACGAATTGCAGAAGGCGCGCGAGCGCGGCGACAATCCGGAAGGCCTCCAGCAGATCTACGCGCGCGTCATCAACTACGCGCTGGCCGAGAAGCCCGCCGACATGGTGGTGACCACGCATGTCTGCCGCGGCAATTTCCGCTCGACCTGGATCTCCTCGGGTGGCTACGAGCCGGTCGCCGAGACCATGCTCGCCGGCACCAATTACGACGGCTATTTCCTGGAATACGATTCCGACCGCGCAGGCGGCTTCGAGCCGCTGCGCTTCCTGCCCAAGGGCAACAAGGTCGTCGTGGTCGGTGTCATCACCTCGAAGTTTGGCGAACTCGAGAAGAAGGACGACATCAAGCGCCGTCTGGAAGAGGCCGCCAAGTTCGTCCCGCTGGAGCAGCTCGCAGTCTCCCCGCAATGCGGCTTCGCCTCGACGGAAGAGGGCAATATCCTCTCCGAAGAGGAGCAGTGGGCCAAGCTCGGCCTCGCGGTCGAGATCGCGAAGGAAGTTTGGGGCCAGTAAGTCTCCACACGCTCGCTGTCATTCCCCGCGAAGGCGGGGAATCCAGTACGCCGCGGCCTTTCCGTATCGCACGCGGCCTCTGGAATACTGGATCGCCCGCTTTCGCGGGCGATGACAGCTGAATGCATGGTGGGTAGCGCGCGCTCAATCGCCGCCTCACTTCTCCGCCAGATAAACCTCACCCAGCAGCGACGAGTTCGACCACGGCACCTGCTTGCTCTTCGTGGTCGAGACCACTTCGGCCCGCACCCGCGTCAGCATCTGCTGCACCTCGAGCCCCGGCGTGCCGATGTGTCGGGAGAGGGCGGCGGAGAACGGTGAGTTGGCGCCTTCGCCGTCGAGCGCGACCTGGCCCGGCGCTGTAGCGAATGCGATCAGCGTGCCGGCGCCGAGCGTTGCGCCGGCACCGAGGCTCGTCGGCGCGGCGAGGCCCGAGGCGCCCTCGATGCCGCGGTTGGTGCCGGCGGATGCGACATGCTGGGCCATCGGATTGTTGCGGCAGGCATCGAAGATCAGGATGTTGGTACGGACCTGGTCGTCGAGGCCGGCCATGATCGTGTCCATGTCGATCATCGCCTCCGTCATGCTCGCACCCGGCTTGAGTTCGACGTCGACGGGAATGAGATAGTTGCGGCCGTCGACCTGCACGCCATGGCCGGCATAATAGACCACCACGATCTGCGCCCGCGCCGCGTCACGCAAAAAGTCGCGTGTCATCTTCTGCATCGCCGCGCGGTCGAGATCGACACCTTCAGACACGGTGAAGCCGATGTCGCGCAGGCTCCTGGCGACGGCGCGCGCGTCGTTGGGCGGATTTGGCAGCGCCTTGACATGCGCATACGCGCCGTTGCCGATGATCAGCGCCATGCGCATGCCACGAACGGCCGGAGCGGGCGAGGGGGCGGTGTTCGTCTGCTGTGAGGCAGGCGCCGCCGTCGGCTGTGTCGTCGGAGCGGGCGCATCGCGCGGGATCGGCGCGCTCGCATCCGTCACCAAGGACAGCCGCACTTTGGCGGTGGCCTGATTGGCCTTGCTGCCGGCATCCGACGCCACGATCGCCAGCGTGGCCTTGTAGTCATCTTGCGCGCGGGCATAGTCGCCCTTCGCCTCATAGGCCAACGCGCGATGGGTGTAGCCCGAGATCAGCACGCTGTTCGGCGGCGTCATGATGTTGACCGGCGGCTTTTCCTTCGCAAGCCGGATCGCCTCGGAACCATCGGCAATCGCGCGATCGAGATCGCCTTTGGCGCGCCAGATCGCGGTGCGGTTGATCAACGGCTGCGGCAGCGTCGGGTCGAGTCGGATCGCCTGGTTGATGTCGGCGAGCGCGCCGTCGAGATCGCCGAGCGCCCCTTTCGCGATGCCGCGGTTCTGGAACGAGAACGCCGATCTCGGATCGACCTTGATCGACATGTCGTAGTCGGCGATCGCCTTGGCGTAGTCACCCTTGCCGCGCCAGGCATTGCCGCGATTGTGGAAGATGATGCCGCTCGACGGTCCTAGCTTCAATGCATCATCAAAATCGGCGATCGCGATGTCGTAGTCGCCCTTGTCGTAATAGGCCGATCCCCTGAGATTGTAGACCGCCTGGCTCGGCTGGAGCCGGATCGCCTCAGTGGTGTCAGCGATGACTTTTGCGTAGTCGCCCTTCTTGTTCCAGCCCACGGCGCGCCAGAAATAGACGGTCGCCAGCTGCTCGCCCTTGAATACCTTCAGCGCGATGATCTTGGCGCAGGCGTCGACCATCTGGTCCGCCGGCGTGGTGTCGGTGGTGCAGAGCGGCCCAAGCTGGCTGCGTGCCTGCGCGGATGCGGGCGCGGTCCACAGGGCTGCGGCAAGGAGCGAGAGCGCGACGAGCAGGCGGCCCATGGCGATGGTCCCGTCAGAGGAGAAGCGCCTGTTTGTTGCCCGGGGGCGGGCTGGGGTTCACCGCTCCCGCCATGGCCAACGTATCAGGGGAGGGATTCAGTCCCCTATTTCCTCAGTGGGCAGAATTTGCTAAGAGGCAATCCCCAATCCTTCTGCCCACTCCCGTCCCACCGATGAAAAACGACGAAATCCTCAGCCAAATCACCGAGTTCTGCCGTCAGGCGGACATGGCGGAATCGACGTTTGGCCGGCGCGCGGTGAACGATGGGAAGCTGGTGCACCGGCTGCGTGAAGGCAAGCGCATCACCATCGACACGCTGGACCGGATCCAGGCCTATATGGCCGCATCGACAACCGGCGGCCTGCCGCCGCCGCGCGGACTTCAGGTGCCGCCGGAAAAGCGCGATCCCCGCAGCAATTTCCGCTTCTTCGAGAACCGACAGAAGTACCTGCTGTTCGTCCACACCTGTAGCGAGAAGCGGGTGGTCGCGGAGCGCGTCGCCCTGGAGCTTGCCAGCATCCATCCCCGACCGCCGGCGTTGCGCGTGTTCGACGCCGGCGTCGGCGACGGCTCGGTGCTGGCGCGCGTGCTGCGCTCGACGCATCAGCGCTTTCCCCACATGCCGTTCTACGTTGCCGGCAAGGAGCTCAGCCTGGAGGATGTCCGGCTGACGTTGGACAAGGTCCCGGACCGGTTATTCGAGCATCCGGCCTCGGTGTTCGTGTTCACCAACATGCATTACGCGGAGGCGCCCTGGCTCACGCCGGCGTCGCCTGCGGCGGCCGCCGCCACCGTCTGGCACGAGGTGCCGCTGCGGGGAGACTCATCCGGTGATTTCGAGACGCAGATTGCGGAGCTGAAGCCGTTTCTGGAGCAGAACTGGCGCGCAGCCATCAGCCCACGCACGGGCATGCCCTTGTACGAGCGGCCGGTCGTGCTGGTGCTCTACCGCGAGGACCACAGGTTCCTGCTGGATTCGACCATTCCCCGGCCGGGCCAGACCGAGGCCAATTTCGACCTCATCATTGCATCCCAGCCATACCGTGCCCTGTCCTCAGTCAATTTCAGGGCAAAACGGATCATTGCACCGCTGGCGCGGGCATTGCGGGCAGGGGGCCGCCTGATCGGAATTCACTCCCACGGCCAGGATCCGGGCATGGAAATGATCCAGGCCATCTGGCCTGGAGAAAATCCTTTCGCCGTCAGCCGTCATGAGCTATTGCGCGCCGTTAAGTACGAACTCGGATCGTTGGGCCGCGACCTAAATTTTAATGTTTATGCGGATAACCGCTCGATCTTCAGGTATGATATGGAAGCGCTGCCCAACGAGGTAACGGGTACCATCGGAACCTCGACGGCCTTTGCAGCGTGGAATGCGGCGGTGTATGTCGCTCAGATTGAGGACGACCGGTTGGCAGATATGACTCAAAACGGCCGCACTCTGGATGCCGCCAGGGACGTGCTGCGAAAGTACAACGGGCTCTGGTTTCTTGACGAATCCTACGTCATCTCGCGCCGGCGCGATTGACATAATCCAAGAGTAAACATCGCAAACGCCCGCCGAGTGCGGCGGGACAAGGGGTTACTGATGCGCGCGTCCTATCTCTTCACTAGCGAGTCCGTGTCCGAAGGCCATCCGGACAAGGTCTGCGACCGGATCTCCGATGAGATCGTCGATTTGTTCTACCGCGAGGGGCCCAAGGCCGGCATCGACCCGTGGCAGATCCGCGCCGCCTGCGAGACGCTCGCGACCACCAACAAGGTGGTGATTGCGGGTGAGACCCGCGGTCCCGCATCGGTCACCAACGAGCAGATCGAAGGCGTCGTGCGCGCTGCGATCAAGGACATCGGCTACGAGCAGGACGGCTTCCACTGGAAGACCGCCGATATCGAGATCCTGCTGCATCCGCAGTCGGCCGACATCGCCCAGGGCGTCGACGCGCTTCAGCCGGGTGAGGTCAAGGAAGAAGGTGCTGGCGACCAGGGCATCATGTTCGGTTACGCCACCAACGAGACGCCGGATCTGATGCCGGCGCCGATCTTCTACGCCCACAAGATCCTCCGCCTCATCTCCGAAGCCCGTCACTCCGGCAAGGAGAAGGTGCTCGGTCCGGACTCCAAGAGCCAGGTCACCGTGCAGTACGAGAACGGCAAGCCGGTCGGCGTGCGCGAGATCGTGGTGTCGCATCAGCATCTGGTCGAGGACATCTCGTCCAAGCAGATCCGCGACATCGTCGAGCCCTATGTGCGCGAGGCGCTGCCGAAGGATTGGATCACGCCGAAGACCATCTGGCACATCAACCCGACCGGCAAGTTCTACATCGGCGGTCCCGATGGTGACTCCGGCCTGACCGGCCGCAAGATCATCGTCGATACCTATGGTGGCGCGGCTCCGCATGGTGGCGGCGCGTTCTCCGGCAAGGATCCGACCAAGGTCGATCGTTCTGCCGCCTACGCCGCGCGCTACGTCGCCAAGAACATTGTCGCTGCTGGTCTTGCCGACCGCTGCACGCTTCAGCTCGCCTATGCGATCGGCGTGGCGCGTCCGCTGTCGATCTACATCGACACCCACGGCACCGGTAAGGTGTCGGAGGATCAGCTCGAGAAGGCCGCCGCCAAGGCGATGGACCTCACCCCGCGCGGCATCCGCAGCCATCTCGACCTCAACCGTCCGATCTACGCGCGCACCTCGGCCTACGGCCATTTCGGCCGCACGCCCGACAACGAGGGTGGTTTCTCCTGGGAGAAGACCGACCTCGTCGAGCAGCTCAAGCGCGCGCTCTAATTCTTGTGCGTCATTCCGGGTTCGCGCGCGAACCCGGATCCTTAAATCCTCACGTCGCGATTCCGGGGCGCCTCTTCGAGGTGTCCCGGAATGCCCGTTCAACAATAGGACACTCGCAATGAACGCGAAGCCCGGCTTCACCGATTACATCGTCAAGGACATGTCGCTCGCCGATTTCGGCCGCAAGGAACTCTCGTTGGCCGAGACCGAGATGCCCGGACTGATGGCCACGCGCGAAGAATACGGCCCGAAGCAGCCGCTGAAGGGCGCGCGCATCGCCGGCTCGCTGCATATGACGATCCAGACTGGCGTGCTGATCGAGACGCTCGCCGCACTCGGCGCCGATATCCGCTGGGTCTCCTGCAACATCTATTCGACGCAGGACCACGCCGCGGCGGCGATCGCTGCCGCCGGCATTCCCGTCTTCGCCGTCAAAGGCGAGACGCTGGCTGAGTATTGGGACTACACCGCAAAACTGTTCGACTGGCACGGCGGCGGTCACCCGAACATGATCCTCGATGACGGTGGCGATGCCACCATGTACGTCCATCTCGGTCTGCGCGCCGAGAACGGCGACACCGCGTTCCTGGACAAGCCGGGTTCGGAAGAAGAGGAAGTCTTCTTCGCGCTGTTGAAGAAGCAGCTCAAGGAAAAGCCGAAGGGCTACTTCGCCGAGATCGCCAAGAGCATCAAGGGCGTTTCCGAAGAGACCACCACGGGTGTGCATCGTCTCTATGACATGCAGAAGGCCGGCACGCTGCTGTGGCCCGCCATCAACGTCAATGACAGCGTCACCAAGTCGAAATTCGACAACCTCTATGGCTGCCGTGAATCGCTGGTCGACGGCATCCGCCGCGGCACCGACGTGATGATGTCGGGCAAGGTCGCGATGGTCGCGGGCTTCGGCGACGTCGGCAAGGGCTCGGCGGCCTCGCTGCGCCAGGCCGGCTGCCGCGTCATGGTCTCCGAAGTCGATCCGATCTGCGCGCTCCAGGCCGCGATGGAAGGCTATGAGGTCGTGACCATGGAAGACGCGGCACCCCGCGCCGACATCTTCGTCACCGCGACCGGCAACAAGGACATCATCACCATCGAGCACATGCGCGCGATGAAGGATCGCGCCATCGTCTGCAACATCGGCCACTTCGACAACGAGATCCAGATCGCGGGTCTGCGCAACCTGAAGTGGACCAACATCAAGCCGCAGGTCGACGAGATCGAATTCCCCGACAAGCACCGCATCATCATGCTGTCGGAAGGCCGCCTCGTGAACCTCGGCAACGCCATGGGCCATCCGTCGTTCGTGATGTCGGCCTCCTTCACCAACCAGACGCTGGCGCAGATCGAGCTGTTCGCCAACAATAAGGACGGCAAGTACAAACAGGAAGTCTACGTGCTGCCGAAGTCGCTCGACGAGAAGGTGGCCCGGCTGCATCTCGCCAAGATCGGCGTCAAGCTGACCGAGCTTCGCAAGGACCAGGCCGACTACATCGGCGTCAAGCAGGAAGGCCCGTACAAGTCGGACCACTACCGCTACTGAGATTGCACGCATTTGCGAGACAAAGGCCCCGGAGCGATCCGGGGCTTTTTTCTTATGTCTTCCCTGTGATACGCTTACAGGTAGAGCCGAAACAAGCCTGCCACTTCTGCAGCGGGCGGCCGCCTTTCCGTTCATTGTCAGAAAGCATTTGGAGGAAGCGCGATGTCCAGTGAAGCCAACGTTCGACTGCTGACGGAAGCCTATCGCCTATGGAACGACAGCAAGGGTCAAAGCGTCGACCATTGGTTCGACAGCGTCATTGGCCCACAGATCAGCTTCGGCTCGATTCCGCGGGGAGTTGAGCCGATGGCATTCGCCACGCAGTACGATGATCCTGCGAAGCTTCGCGGTTATTTCGACGGTCTGCTAGCTGATTGGGCCATGCAATACTACACGATCAACGAGTTTGTCGCGCAAGGCGATGCCGTCTTCGCGCGCGGCACATGCGCCTGGACCAACAAGCGTACCGGAAAGGTCGCGGAGACGCCGAAGGTCGATTTCTGGCGCTTCAAGGACGGCAAAGCGGTCGAGTTCTACGAGTATTTCGACACCGCTTGCGTCATCGGCGCGGCAACCCCTTGACGGTTGCAATTCGGCGCGGCGCTGCCCATCCTGTGCCGAGGGAGAACGCCATGACCGAAGCCATAGAACATTTCGACGTATTGATCGTCGGTGCCGGCCTGTCCGGCATCGGCGCGGGCTATCATCTCCAGTCCAAATGCCCGAGCAAGAGCTACGTCATCCTCGAGGGCCGCGACTGCATCGGCGGCACCTGGGATCTGTTCCGTTATCCCGGCATCCGCTCCGACAGCGACATGTTCACGCTCGGCTATTCCTTCAAGCCGTGGACCGATCCGAAGGCGATCGCCGACGGCGCGCAGATCCTGAACTATGTGCGTGAGACCGCGGCCGAGAACGGCATCGAGACGCACATCCGCTTCCGCCATCGCGTGAAGCGCGCGTCGTGGTCGACGCATGATGCGCGCTGGACCGTTGAGGTCGAGCGCACGACAGGTGAAGGCGCGACCGAGCTCACGCGCTTCACTTGCAATTTCCTGTTCATGTGCGCCGGCTACTACAAATACGAGCAGGGCTATACGCCGGAGTTCAAGGGCGCGGCGGACTTTGCCGGCCGCGTCGTGCATCCGCAGAAATGGACCGAGGATATCGACTGTTCGGGAAAACGCGTCGTCGTGATCGGATCTGGCGCGACCGCGGTGACGCTGGTGCCGGAGCTCGCCAAGACGGCGGCACAGGTCACCATGCTCCAACGCTCGCCGACCTATGTGGTGTCGCGTCCGGCGCAGGATCCGGTGGCCAACAAACTGCGCCGCAATCTGCCGACGCGGCTTGCCTATCATGTGATCCGCTGGCGCAACGTGATGTGGGGGATGTTCTTCTTCCAGCTCAGCCGGCGCAAGCCCGCCAAGGTGAAGGATCTGATCCTCAAGGGCGTGCAGATGGCGCTCGGTCCCGATTACGATGTCGCGACGCATTTTACGCCGCGCTACAATCCCTGGGATCAGCGGCTGTGCCTCGTGCCCGATGGTGACCTGTTCAAGGCGATCCGCGAAAAGCGCGCCTCCGTCGTCACCAACGAGATCGACACCTTTACGCGCGACGGCATTCGCCTGAAGGACGGCAGCGAGCTTGCGGCGGATATCATCGTGACTGCGACGGGGCTGGTGCTTCAGGTCGTCGGCGGCCTCGAAGTCAGCGTCGATGGCCGCGCCGTCGATTTTGCCAACACGCTGACTTACAAGGGCATGATGTATGCGGACGTGCCGAACATGGCTTCGGCCTTCGGCTACACCAACGCGTCCTGGACGCTGAAATGCGATCTCACCTGCGAATATGTCTGCCGGCTCATCAACTACATGGACCGGCACAATTTCCGCCAGTGTATGCCGCATAATGACGATGCCACGATCACCGCGCAGCCGTCGCTCGATTTCACTTCGGGCTACGTGCAGCGTTCGGTGGCGAAAATGCCGAAGCAAGGCTCGAAGCAGCCGTGGCGGCTCTACCAGAACTACGCCTTCGACATCGTCTCTTTGCGCTTCGGCCGGATCGACGACGGCGTGATGCAGTATTCCTGATCGCCGCCGTCGCCGCTTCTATGCATTGCGCGTGGTGAGCGCGAGGCCAAGGTCGATCGCGAGCGCCAGCACCACGGCACCGCCGCCGAGAGCGAACAGGACGAGATAGTCGCCGCCGGTGTTCGCGTAGATCCAGGAGAAGCCGTAAGCCGCGGCAGCCTGGAATAGGGCAAAACTGGTTGTGGCTTGGCTCCATGTCGCGCGCTGCTGCTCGCTCGAATGCGGGAGGAGCTCATGAATGCGTCCGAGCACCAGCGGCACGATACCGGGCGTGAAGCCGCCGACCACGATGCTCGACACGATCAGCGACACCGGTGCGGTGCTGACGGTCGGCAGCAGCACGGCGGCCGCCTCGATCAGGAACGCGGCGCGCAAGGCGGGTCCGAAGCCGGATCTGTCGCCGAGATGGCCGGTCACCAGCGGGCCGACGATCGCGCCGAGGCCGTATAGCACCCAGTAGCGCGATCCCGCCGCGATGCCCTGGCCGAGGCCGCGCGCCACGAAGTCGACGATGAAGACCATGTGCGGCACCAGCGCCACCGCGTTGAGGCCATACTGGATCAGCAAAGCGCGGATGGCGGGCGAGGTGTGGCGCTGCTTCACGTGATGTTGCACAGGCGTTGCGTCGGCCTTCGCTTCCGCGGGCCAGTTCCACCAGCTTGCGAGCGTGAGCAGGGCCGAGAGCACGCCGAGGCCATACCAGCTCTGTTGCAAACCCTGCTGCAGGAGCAGCGGCACCAGCGTGCCCGATGCAGCGACGCCGAGACCGACGCCCGCAAAGATCACGCCGCCGACGATACCGCGCCTCGCGGGCGAGGTGTGCGGGAGAATGACGGAGGCCGCCAGCACCATGATGATGCCGCCGGTGAGTCCTGAGAGGAAACGCCAGGCGAAGAACCAGGTGAACGACACCGGCACTGAGCTGGCAAAGAAGGAAAGCGTCGCGAGCAACATCATCGCCCGTAGCGCGCCGACGGCACCGATGCGTCCGGCGACGGCTCGCGCCGCGAGCGCGCCGCCGAGATAGCCGGCCAGGTTGGCGGCGCCGAGATAAACAACGTCGGACGCGCTGAACCATTTTGCCGCGATCAACGCCGGGATCAACGGCGTATAAGAGAAGCGGGCGAGGCCAAGTCCGACGAGCGATGCGGACAGGCCCGCGACGGCATATCGCCAAGTTTGCTGCGGCGTTGATTGCGAATTCGATCCCGGCCGCTGATGCGGCCGGGCGTGGTGCTTGGTATCGGCGTTGAGTTCGGTCATGTCGTGCTCCTGCACCGGCTCAATGGCCGGCGCTCTGGCCGCCATCGACGTGCAGGATCTCGCCGGTGACGAAGGAGGCACCCTCGAGATAAAGCACAGCATCGACGATGTCGGACGTCTCGCCCATATGGCCGACGGGGTGCAGCGCGCCGAGCTGCGCATGTGTCTCGACCGCGTGCATCGGCGTCTTGATGATGCCGAGCGCGACCGCATTCACGCGGATGCCGCGCCTGGCATATTCGATCGCCAGCGACTTGGTGGCGGCGTTCAGGCCGCCCTTGGTCAGCGAAGCAAGCACCGACGGCACGTTCGAGTTGGCGTGATCAACCAGGCTGGTTGAGATCTGAACGACGTGGCCCGAACCCTGCTTTTCCATCTCGGCGATGGCGAGTTGCGTGATCCGGAAGAAGCCCGCGACGTTGACGCCCAAAACGGCCGCGTAGTCCTCGGCCGTGTACTGCGTGAATGGCTTCGCGACGAAAATGCCAGCATTGTTGACCAGCGTATCGACGCGGCCGAACCGGGCGACGGCTTGCGACACCACGCGTTCGGCGGTGCTCCAGTCGGCGATATCGCCGGGAACGGCAAGCACGTCATCGTCGCCCGACGGCTTGATGGAGCGTGCCGTCGCAACGACACGATAGTTGCGATCGCGAAACCGCTGGACGAGGGCAGCGCCGATGCCCTGCGAAGCACCGGTGATGATGGCGACCTTCTGCTCGATACCCATGATGGGCTCCTGTTGTTGGCTTGAGACCCTCTGCCGGTCAGCTGTGGGGCGGCGGCCGGCTTGGGTTGTGAGGTACGCCGCCGCCGTCCGGCTGCGAATACGCGCCGTCCGGCAGACATTCTTTCGCGGCGCGAACGAATGCTGGTTCGGCGCCCGGCGGCGGTTGTCGCGGCCGCGGCGAACGCCTAGTTTTCAGCCGGAATCTCAGGGGGCGGCGGGAAGCGCATGGATCGTCTGGATGCGATGAAGGTGTTCGTCCTTGCGGTGGACGAGGGGAGCCTTGCGGCCGCGGGACGCAAGCTCGGGCGCTCGCCGGCGGCAGTGAGCCGCGCCATTGCCTTCCTGGAGGGGCAGGTCGGCGCCGAGCTGCTGCATCGGACCACGCGCTCGATCAAGCTGAGCGAGGAGGGCGAGCGCTATGTCGCGATCTGCCGCCGCGTGCTCACCGAGCTCGAAGAGGCCGATGACATCGCGGCCGGACCGCGCGCGGCGCCCCGTGGTCTGCTCACGATCACCGCTCCAGTGGTCTCGGGGGAAATGGTGCTGCGGCCGATCCTCGATGCGTTTCTCGACGCCTATCCGACCGTGTCGGCAAAGCTCCTGCTGTTCGACCGCGCGGTCAATCTGATCGAGGAGGGCGTCGACGTCGCGCTTCGCATCGGCCCCCTCGCGGATTCGGCGATGGTGGCGATACGGATCGGCGAGATCAGCCGCGTCGTGGTGGCGGCTCCTCGCTATTTGAAGCAGCATCCGCGCATCGCCGAGCCCGGCGATCTCGCCAAGCATCAGATCGTGGCGATGGCGCATCTGCCCAATTCCTGGACTTTCGCGCCGCTGAAGAACTCATCGGTGCCGCGAACGGTGCAGTTCACGGCGCGCCTCATGGTCAACAGCACCTATGCCGCCGTGGCGTCGGCGGTGGCCGGGCGTGGCGTCGCGCGGATGTACTCGTACCAGGTGGCCGAGCAGGTCGCGCGTGGCGAGCTCGAGGTTTTGCTTGCCAGCGACGAGGATCCGGAGATGCCGGCACACCTGATCAGTCCGCAGGGCCGGCTTTCGGTGCCCAAGGTGCGCGCCTTCACCGATTTTGCCGTGCCGCGGCTGAAGAAGCATTTTGCGCAGCTCAAGAAGAGCCATCGGGGCGTGCTGAGCGGCCGGGAGGGCTACCGCGCCGCAACAATAAATGCGTTGTTTTGCGTATTCGGCCGCCGGGCTGAATCGGCCATCCTGCCCAAACGGTTAACGCCGAATTAACGGATGAGTCCTAGCCTGTCTCGGCCGGGGTTACTCGCAAGGCCGAGGTGAGCCCAATGGAAGCCCAGAAGATCGCGGTCGACGCCGTCGTCGCGTTGACCGATTGCGACCGCGACGCCGTCATCGCCTTCATTCGCCGGCTCTATCTCGCCGGCGTCACCGACCCCAAGCGCCTGACCTTCAAGGGTCTTCAGGCGCTGTCGCGGACCTGATCCGGCTCGTTTCGGTCCGTTTCGGCCCGATCTCTCGTCGGATGTTCTCCCCAGAGTGACCGCAACCCAGCGGTGAATATCTTGCCGCTCGGGCCGGGTCGCGTTAGATCACGTCCCCGGCTGGGTCACTGGGGAACGGGGAAATGCTGAAGCAGCTTTTTGCACCGCAACTGGTCATTCTTTATATCCTTGCGGCCTCGACAATTTACGTTCACTTCCGCGGCAAGCAGCGGCTGCGCTTTGCGCGCCAGCTCGGCGATCACTCGACCTATCTCGCCCCCTACAACGTTCTGATGTATGCGGGCTCGGCCGTGCCGAACAGGCCGGTGATTTCGGTCGAGCAGTTTCCCGAGCTCAAGCCGCTCAGCGAGAACTGGGAGACCATCCGCGACGAGGCCGTCCGCCTGTTCGACGAAGGTTTTATCCGCGCGGCAGCGAAGAACAACGACTGGGGTTTCTATTCCTTCTTCAAGAGCGGCTGGAAGCGCTTTTACCTGAAATGGTACGACGACTTCCTGCCCTCGGCGCGTACGCTGTGCCCGCAGACGGTCGAGCTGCTCAATTCGATTCCGAGCGTGCACGGCGCGATGTTTGCGATGCTGCCGCCGGGCGGCAAGCTTGGCGCACACCGCGATCCCTTCGCGGGCTCGCTGCGCTATCACCTTGGGCTCGTGACACCGAACTCGAACAAGTGCCGCATCCTGGTCGACGGCGTCGAATGCGTCTGGCGCGACGGCGAGGCCTTCATGTTCGACGAGACCTTCATCCACAGCGCCGAGAATGCGACCGACGTCAACCGCATCATCCTGTTCTGCGACGTCGAACGCCCGATGAAGTTCGGTTTCATGACCGCGATCAACCGCTGGGTCAGCCACCACATCGTCAAGGCGTCGGCGACCCAGAACGTCGACGGCGAGAGCGTCGGCGTACTCAACAAGGTGTTCGGCAAGCTCTACGAGATCCATCTCGCCAGCCGCAAGGTCAAGGCGTGGAACCGCAACGTCTACTACACGCTGAAATACTCGCTGACGGCGCTGATCCTCGGCCTCATCGTGATGTCGGCGCTGCGCTGAAGCAGCTGTAGCGCGGATCGGCGAAGCGCGTAGCCCGGATGGAGCGAAGCGAAATCCGGGATTTTGCCGCGGCGAGAGTGCCCCGGATTGCGCTTCGCTCCATCCGGGCTACGGTGACTGAATCGCAAAGCCCCGGAGCGAGCTCCGGGGATTTGTTTTTTCGGACCTGGCTGTGGCGTTACACCGGCTTGGCACCAGTGTTGATGATCGTTCCCACGTGCTGGCCGCGCAGCGCCGCCGTGATCCGACCGGGAACGAGGCCGTTCACGACCTGCACGCGCGCGATGTGTCGCGCATTCGCCATGACCTCCAGCAGCGCCCGATCGACCGGCAGCGTGGCCTTCAGCTTCGCAAGCTCGGCGAAGCTCACGTCTTTCAACAGCTCCGCCTTCTTGCCGTCGGCGCCATTGGGATCAGTGGTGTAGACGCCGTCGACGTCCTCGACGATCGTCAGTCCCGCGGCGCCCAGTGCGTCGGCGAGCAGGAAGGCGCCGGTATCGGCCCGATGCAGCGGGACACGCGACGTCGGGAATTCATGATGGTGGTACGGCGGGAAGGCGCTGCCGACGACCGCGCGGGCTGCGCTGAGGTGAATGGCAAGCTGGCTCGCGATGGTGGGATGCTCGATATAGGAGACGCCCTCCGGCGCGAGCAGGCTCGCAAGGATGTGGCCGTTCTGGCCGGCCTCGCTTGCGGCGAGCGGCGCCAGCGAACCGACGGGAAGTCCGAGGTCGAGGCCGACGCTGTAGAGATGGCGCGCGCGGATGCCGGCGCCGGTCAGGATCAGCAGGCGGTGCTCGGGCAGCAGCGAGCGCAGCTCGTCAACGAGCGGGAGGATCGCTTCGTGACCGCGATCCATGATGCGGCCACCGATCTTGATGACCTGCACCCAGGGCAGCAGCTTGATCGGGCGGTTGCCGGCAACGGGGCGGGTGAGATCGCCGTCGAGGAGGGTCTGGCGCGCGAGCGGCGAAGCGACGTGCTTGATCTGGTTGGTGACAGTCATGGCGCTATCCTCCTCAGCTCGCAGTGATGATGGTGCCGACATGCTCGCCCGCGAGCGCGCGGGTGAGATTGCCGGGGACGAGACCATTCACGATCTGCACCTGGTGGACGTAGCGAGCCGAGGCGAGGAGATCGAGCACCGGGAATTCCAGGATCGAATCCTGGAGGCCCTTGGCCTTCATCTCGGCCACTGAGATTTTCGGGATGAAGGTCGCGTTCTTCGACGTCTTTGGGTTCGCGGTGTAAAGGCCGTTCTCGTCCTTCACATAGATCATTCCCTTGCAGCCGAATTGCTCGGCCACCAGGAAGCATCCGGCATCGGTGCGGTAGGGCGGGATCACGCCCTCGGGCGCGGGACGCATCCACAGGCTATAGGGCGGCATGCCGCTGAAGATGACGGCGTTCACCTCAGCCAGGAACAGCGGCACCGAGGAGAGCGCGGCGCCACCCACGGCGGAGATGCCGTGCTTGGCCAGCAACTGTCCCAGCATCGCGGCGTTCTGGTCGGCCACGGAAGCGCCGAGCTGCGAGAGCACGCCGGCGGGCAGGCGAAGCCCGGCCGCTATCGAGTAGAGATGTCGCGCGCGCGTGCCGGCGCCGGTGCCGATCAGGAGCTTGTGGGTCTTGCGCGCGGAGACGATCTCGTCGACCAGCGGATAGACCGCGGCCCGGCCGCGATCGATCACGCTCTGTCCGCCGATCTTGATGACGGTGGCACCCGGCAGGATGCGGAAGTCCGACGCCGCTTCTGCGGCGGCCAGAAGCTGTGGATCGGTGAGCGAGCGCTGCATAAGCAGCCCCTCGAGCTCCGTGATGGTGTTCGACATCCGAGACATCCTCTCGTTTTCTGATGCAGTCGTGACGGTGGACCCTCCGGTCCTGATCGTGGCGCGAGTCTTGCTGGATAGTTCGGCCCATGGCAACAAGATTGCCGCGATTCAGTGGCCCTACGTGAAGTGGCCGCCCAGGGCGCTTCGGTTTACGCCCCCGGATCGTTCGCGTCTGGATAGAAGAGTTGCTGGCTTTCGATCTTGTAGCCTGCGATCGCGTTCTGCCCGTCTGGCGAGATAAGCCAATCGATGAAGCGTTGGCCCGCTTCCTTCTTCACCGTCGGGTGCTTTATTGGATTGACCAGCATCACCCCATATTGGTTGAAGAGTCGCTTGTCGCCTTCGACGAGGATGACAAGGTCACCGCGCTTTTTGAATGCCAGCCATGTGCCGCGGTCCGCAAGTACATAGGCATTAGATGCCGATGCGACGTTGAGGGCGGCTCCCATTCCCTGACCAATCTCCTTGTACCAGCTGCCGCGATCCTTTGTGACGTCGACGCCTGCGTCTTTCCAAAGTGTGAGCTCGGCTATGTGCGTACCAGACCGGTCTCCTCGGGAGATGAAGGAGGCGGCCTTCGTCTGTATGGTCTGGAGCGAGGCGGTTACGTCAAGGCCTCGAATCCCCGCAGGATCGTCCTTCGGCCCAATGAGAACGAAGTCGTTGTACATGACCGGGTAGCGCTTGACACCAAATCCTTCGGCCAGGAATTTTTCCTCGGCCGACTTGGCATGAACAAACACCACGTCGGCATCACCCCGCCGCGCTGTGTCGAGGGCCTGCCCGGTGCCTTGCGCGAGGACCTTGACTTCGACGCCGGTCTTTTCTCGAACGATCGGCAACAGGTAGTCGAACAATCCCGAGTCTTGTGTTGAGGTTGTCGAAGCTACGATAATCGTCTGACTTTGTGCCGAGACAGGAGTACTCAGCACAGCCAACAGAACTGCAATCTCGATAGCAACCGGGCTGAACCATCGGCTCACGGGTGAACTCCCTTGCAATAATCTTTTGCTGTCTCAGCGTCTCAAGGCGCGTCCAAATACGTGGGTGAACGCGCTGACGGTCATCGATAGAATGATAAGGATTATGCCAAGCGCAAGTGCGAAGCTCAACTCACCCTTGCTCGTCTCCAGTGCGATGGCGGTCGTCATTGTTCGCGTGTAGCCTCGTATATTGCCTCCAACGATGATGATCGCGCCGACCTCAGCGATAGCCCGGCCAAACGCAGCAAGAAACGCGACGATTAGCCCCTCGCGGCCAATGTTCATGAGCGAGGCTGCGGCTCGGACGCGCGAGGCTCCATCTACCAGCAAGGCTTCGCCATACGTGGCCCAGAGGTCCACCGTCATGCGGTGCACCAAGGCGATTACGATCGGGATGCCGAGGATGGCCTGCGCGATGACCATCGCCGCTGGGGTAAACAAGATCCCGAGAGAGCCGAGCGGGCCTGAGCGAGAGAGCAGCAGATAGACTGCGAGACCTACGACCACGGGGGGCAAGCCGAGAAGAGCGTTGGCGGTCACAATCAAGGCTTGTTTGCCGGGGAAACGACAGATGGCCAACGCGAGGCCTAGCGGCGAGCCAACGATGAACGCCAAGGCGCTTGCTGTCAGGCTCACTCCCAGAGATAGGGCGACGATGCCGCGGAGCTCCGGGTCAAAGCGGCCAATCAACGTCGCTGCCAGTTGAAGCGCCTGGGTGAAATCGTTCATTCCCCCTTCTAAGCGAAGCGAGAAGGAAATGCCAAACCACACAAGCCAGCCGGCGTGATCGTGGCGCGAGTCTTGCTGGATAGTTCGGTCCATGGCAACAAGATTGCCGCGATTTAGTAGCCTAACATGGAGCAGGCAATGGCGCCCTTGCCGACCGCGAATACCGAGATAGCGCAATTCTTCCGCCAGTGGCTGGAAACATTCTCAGGTTATGTCCGCGAGGTCGACTACGCTTCGGCGCGGCCGCTGTTCCATCCGGACGTGCTCGCCTTCGGTACGCATAACGACGTCATTCCCGGCCTCGATCAGTGGGTCACCACGCAATGGAATAACGTCTGGCCAAAGACGACCGACTTCCGTTTCGTCCTCGATCAGACGGCGATTCTGGCGTCAGCCGATGGTGCGACAGCGACCGTGATCGCACCGTGGACGAGCACCGGCTACCATCCGGACGGCAGCGCGTTTCCGCGTCCGGGTCGGGCGACGATGGTGTTCTCCAAAAGTGCCGATGGTTGGCTGTGTGTGCATTCCCACATGTCGCTCAATCGCGGCGTGCCGCAGGTGAGCCACGCCAATCGGCCCGTGAAGGCCTGGTAGGTGCGAATAGAAAAAGGCCCCGGACATGTCCGGGGCCTTTTGATTTCGGGATCTCGTGCAGCCTATTCCGGCTGGCCGATCGAGACCTTCAGCGTGCCGACGCCGTCGACGCCGCATTCGAGCTTGTCGCCGGGCTGCAGCTGCGACACGCCGGCTGGCGTACCCGTCATGATGATGTCGCCAGCGGCGAGCTTCACCTGCTGCGAGAGCTGCCAGATGATCTCCGGCACGTTCCAGATCAACTCGGTGAGGTCGCCCTTCTGGGCTTCCTTGCCGTTGACCGTCAGCCAGATCTTGCCCTTGGAGGGATGGCCGATCTTCGAGGCCGGCTGCACCGCGGAGCAGGGCGCCGAACCGTCGAACGACTTGCCGATCTCCCAGGGACGCTCCTTCTTGCGCGAGGCGATCTGGAGGTCGCGGCGGGTCAGGTCGATGCCGACGGCATAGCCGTAGACATGATCGAGCGCCTTGTCGGCGGGAATGTTCAGCCCGCCGCTCTTCATCGCGACGATCAGCTCGACCTCGTGATGCAGATCCTTGGTCAGCGGCGGATAGGGAATGGTGGCGCCATCCGGCACCAGCATGTCGGCGTGCTTGGCGAAGAAGAACGGTGGCGCGCGCTCGTCATTGCCCATCTCGCGGATGTGCTCGAGATAGTTGCGGCCGACGCACCAGATGCGGCGGACCGGGTAACGGCCGGCCTCGCCGACGACGGGAAGCGAAGCTTGGGACGGAAGCGGGATGACGTAGGAGGCGGCGTTCATGAAGCGGTCTCGCTGCTCTTGGGGTGACCTTTGGGGTGGGAACGATCCTAAGCCGTTGCACTGATCGGCGCCAGCGCCAGGACGCCGGTGTCGTGGTTCTGAAGGCGGAAGAACGAGGCATAGCGGCCGGAGCGGCGCAGCAGCTCGTCATGCCGGCCCTGCTCGACGATCTCGCCACCCTCGACCACCAGGATCGCATCGGCGCGCATGATGGTGTGCAGGCGGTGCGCGATCACGATGGTGGTGCGGTTCTGGCAGAGATGCTCGATCGCTTCCTGCACCTGCTTCTCGGACTCGGAGTCGAGCGCGGCGGTGGCCTCGTCCAGCAGGATGATCGGCGCGTTCTTGAGCAGCGCGCGCGCCACCGCGATGCGCTGACGCTGGCCGCCCGATACTTGGGTGCCGTGCTCGCCAACCGGGGTATCGTAGCCGAGCGGGAAGCCCATGATGAAATCATGCGCGCAAGCCGCCTTGGCGGCATCGATGATTTGATCTTCGGTCGCGCCCGGCCGGCCGAAGGCGATGTTGTTGCGGATGGTGTCGCGGAACAGATAGACGTCCTGGCCGACATAGGCGGTCTGCGCCCGCAGCGATTTTCGCGAGATAGCGCCGATCGACTGGCCGTCGATCACGATGTCGCCTTGCGTCAGCTCGTAGAAGCGCAGCAGCAGCGACAGCACGGTCGACTTGCCGCCGCCGGACGGACCGACCAGCGCGGTGACCTTGCCGGGCTCGGCCACAAAACTCATGCGGTTGAGCACGGTCTCATTGGCGCGATAGGAAAAGCTGACGTCGCGCATCTCGATCTTGGCTTCGGACAGCTTCAGCGCCGGCTTGTCGTCATCGGAATGCTCGCTCGCCGGGCTGTCGACGACTTCGAGCAGCATGCGCGCGCCGACGAGTTGGCTGTTGAGGTCGATGTTGAGCCGCGCCAGCCGCTTGGCCGGCTCGGTCGCCATCAGGAAGGCGGTCATGAAGGAGAAGAACGCGCCGGGCGTGGCGTTGAGTGCGACGACGCTGTAGCCGCCATAGAGCAGGCAGCCGGCGACCGCGAAACCGCCGAGCATTTCCATCAGCGGATTGGAACGGTTGGCGACGCGGGCCATCTTGTTGGCGTTGCGCTCGACGATCGCGATGTTCTCGTCGATGCGCTTCTGCATCGTCTCTTCGAGCGTGAACGCCTTGACCGTGCGAATGCCTTGCAGCGATTCCTGCATGGTCTCCATGATGTCGGCAGTGCCGGTGAACTGGTTGAAAGCGAGACCCTTGATGCGCTTGACCAGCTTGCGCAGCACCAGCATCGCCGGCGGCACCGCGACAAGGCCGATGAACGACATCACCGGGTCCTGCCACACCATCACGCCGATCATGGCGAGCAGCATCATGAGGTCGCGCCCGATGGCGTTGACCAGCATGTTGAGCACGTCGGTGATGGACTTCGCGCCGGCCGTCAGCCGCGCCAGGAATTCAGACGAATGCCGTTCGGAGAAGAAGCCGATGCTTTCGCGCATCAGCTTGGCGAACAGCTGCCGCTGGTTGGTGGCGAGGATGGCGTTAGAGATCTTGGTCAGGATCACCATGTGGCCGTAGGTCGCCACGCCCTTGATGAAGAGCAGGATCACCGTGATGCCCGAGAACATCGCGATGCCCGGGATGTTCTTGTCGACATAGGCCTGGTTGATGACTTGGCCGAGCACATAGGTCGCGCCCGCGGTCGAGCCTGCGGCGAGCGCCATCAGCGCGAAGGCGACGAGGTAGCGCCGCCAGTAGATGACCCCCTGTTCCGTGACCAGGCGGCGAATCAGGACCGCTGCCGCATAGGGATCGTCGGTGATTTTCTTTGGAAACTGGGCCATCCGCTTTCCATTGACGGCGCAGCGGCAAGGCTGCCCGCGCGTCAGGGATCGAAGGGCCTCTGTGCCCGCTAAAGCGGGGTTTTTCAAGCCCAATTAAGGGCTTGCGCCTGGACGGATTCTAGGCCGAGACGGCGTGGCGAAGCTCGCCATGGCGTTCGCGGAACAGCTTGTCCTCCCAGGCCAGCGCGTGGGCTGCGATGGTCTCGAGGTCGTCGTATTGCGGCTTCCAATCGAGCAGACCGCGGATGCGGCTGGTGTCGGCGACCATGGTCATGATGTCGCCAGGCCGGCGCGGTGCGTATTGCACGGCGAAGCTGCGCCCCGAAACCCGGCGTACCGCGTCGATGGTTTCCAGCACGGAATAGCCGCGGCCATAGCCGCAATTGAGCGTGGTCGAGGCGCCGCCATTGCGCAGGTAAGCCAGCGCCGAGCGATGCGCCTGCGACAGGTCCGTGACATGGATGAAGTCGCGGATGCAGCTGCCGTCCTGGGTCGGATAGTCGGTGCCGAACACGTCGATCTTGGCGCGCTGGCCGGTCGCGGCCTCGACCGCGATCTTGAGCAGATGTGTGGCGCCGACGGTGGCAAGCCCGATGCGCGCCTGCGGATCGGCGCCGGCGACGTTGAAGTAGCGCAGCACGACATATTGCATGCCGTAGGCGGAGGCGACGTCGTGCAGCATGATCTCGGTCATCAGCTTCGACGAGCCGTAAGGCGACAGCGGCCGCGTCGGCGCGTGCTCGGGCACCGGCACCAGGTCCGGATTGCCGTAGACGGCGGCGGTCGAGGAGAAGATGAAGCGGTTGATGCCGCGCTTGACGGCGACGTTGAGCAGGTTGCGCGCGGTCATGAAGTTGTTGCGATAATAGCCGAGCGGATCGCGCATCGAATCCGGCACCACGACTGAGCCGGCGAAATGAATGATGCTCTCGATGTTGTGCTGGGCGATCACGCCCTCGACCAGATTCTCGTCGCCGGCATCGCCGATGAACAGCGGCACGCCTTCGGGCAGATAGGTGGAGAAACCGGTGGAGAGATCGTCGATCACGACGACGTCCTCGCCGGCTTCCGCCAGCGCGAGGACCGTGTGACTTCCGATATAGCCGGCGCCGCCGGTGACTAGCACAGTCATGATCTCACCCGTCTTCGATCAACGCCCGATGCTAACGTTTGCGCGGTGAAGAGGGGGTTTCGGCAAAGCTGAACTGGCCACTATGCTTAATGTTGCGTATAGGTGCGTCGCGAAACGGAGCGTGACGTGGCAAATTCCCCGGGCGATCTCGAAGTGATCGTGCCAAATCTGCACAGGCGCTATTCCGGCGTCACCGCGACCAACCGGATGGTCGCGCCGCGGCTGGCAAAACTGTTTCGTGCGGCGTGGTTCGGCTCGGACGCGCCGGAGGGAATTACGCGGTTCGGCGGTGCCGATCTCCTGAAACTGTGGCGTCGCAAGGCGCCGTTGATCTGGCATGCACGGCGCAACAACGAGATGATCGCCGGCGTCGTGCTGCGTGCGCTTGGATGGCCGCTCAAGCTCGTGTTCACGTCGGCGGCGCAGCGGCATCACAGCTGGATCACGCGCTGGCTGATCCGGCGCATGGACGCGATCATCGCGACCTCCGACATCTCGGCGTCGTTCCTGAAAGTGAAGGCGACCGTGATCCCGCATGGCATCGACACCGAAATCTATGCGCCGCCGAGTGATCGCGCCGCGGCCTTCGACGAAGCCGCGCTGCCGGGCCGTTATGCGATCGGTTGCTTCGGCCGCGTGCGTGCGCAGAAGGGTACTGACGTGTTCGTCGATGCGATGTGCCGGCTGCTGCCGCGCTATCCGGATTTCACGGCGGTCATCGTCGGCCAGGTCACGGCCGAGCAAACTGTGTTCGCGAACGATCTGAAGAAACGGATCGAAACTGCCGGCCTGCAATCGCGCATCGTCGTCACCGGCGAGCTGCCGATCGAAGCGGTGCAGCGCTGGTATCAGCGGCTGACGATCTATGCCTTCACCTCACGCAATGAAGGTTTTGGCCTGACGCTGATCGAGGCGATGGCAGCCGGCAGCGCGCTCGTCGCCGCGCGCGCTGGTGCGGCCGAGCTCGTGGTCGAGGATGGCGTCACTGGCGTGCTGATTCCGACTGGTGACGCTGATGCGCTCGCTGCGGCGCTGGAGCCGCTGATGCGCGACTTGGCTGCCGCGACAGCGATGGGCGAGCGTGGGCGGGCGCGGGTGCTGGAGAAGTTCAGCCTGGATGCGGAAGCGGCGCGGATCGGTGAGGTCTATCGGCCGCTGATTTGAAGCCCGCTTTTGCGACCACAAGCAAAAATGTCGAAAACAACCCCATGCACAGTAGCTGGCGATAGTGGAATCAACGGCTTGGCGGTCAGCGCAGTGATTTTCGGATTTTACGAAGTTAATTTGACTTGTCGGGCAAAACACCTCTAGACGTTCATCATTGCAAAAGTCGTCAGCCGCGTATCCCCGCGCCTTCAAGCGGTGGTGCCTTACAGGCCAAAAGTTCAGTTCCCGCCTTGGGAATTTTGGATTGATCCCATATTGGGAACATGCTATGGCAATGAACGTAATAGCAAGAAAGGCACTCAAGGCCTTTTGGGAGCGATACCCTCAAGCCGAGACCCCCTTGGGAGCTTGGTACGAAATCGTTTCCAAGGGTGACTGGAGCAGCCCAGCAGACCTGAAGAGGGCGTTTGGAAACAACGTGGACTTTGTTGGCGACAACAGAGCCATCTTCGACATAGGC
This sequence comes from Bradyrhizobium sp. LTSP849, assembly GCF_000938255.1. Lineage (GTDB taxonomy): Bacteria > Pseudomonadota > Alphaproteobacteria > Rhizobiales > Xanthobacteraceae > Bradyrhizobium. The sequence goes on from NZ_JYMR01000056.1 coordinate 562,162, forward strand.
GGCAACAAGTATCGCCTCGTGGTTCATTTCTCCTTCAAGTTCAAAACAGCTCTCATCAAGTTTGTCGGCACGCACAAAGAGTATGACGGAATAAACGCGGAGACTGTGTGATGATGGACGTCAAGCCTCTCCACAATGAACAGGATTACGATTGGGCTATCCGCGAAGTATCCCGGTATTTCGAGGCCGAGCCGACTCCTGACACGCCTGACGGTGATCGCTTCGAAGTTTTGTCTTCACTCATCAAGGAGTACGAAGACAATCACTTCGCAACCACTCACGGCGATCCAGTCGACGTCCTCCATTTCGCAATCGAGTCCATGGGGCGGTCGCAGGCAGAATTGGCGGCTTTGATTGGACGCAATCGGGCGTCCGAAATTTTGAATCGCGTCCGTCCACTGACGCTGGAAATGATCCGGACTATTAGCAAGGAATGGAACATTCCAATTGGTGCTCTGACAGCTCACTATGAACTGGCGCGTGAGCCTGCCTAACCCTATCGGCCCCGCTTCTGCGGGGCCTTTCGTCGTTGGGGGACGAATCTCTTTTCACCCAGTCAAACGCATCGGCGCTGCCGCTCACGTCTCAGCCCTTGCCCCCGCCTCACCCAGCACCCGCTGCGCAATTGCCACCACCTCCGCAGCCGCGATATCCCGCATGCAGCGGTGATCGTTCATCCGGCAGATCGTGCTCTGGCAGGGCTGGCACGAGAGCACGCTCTTGTCCTGGACCACGGTCGCAGCGAGGCCGTTGAGGGGGGCCCAGAGATAGGGGCTGGTCGGGCCGAAGATGCCCATGGTGGGCGTGCCGAGCGCAGCCGCGATGTGCATCAGGCCGGAATCATTGGAGATGGCGACGCCGGCCGCGGCCATGGCCAGGACGCCGTTGCGCAGGTCGTTGCCGGTCAGGTCCCGCACGCCCGGGCCGCCCGCCGCGACGATCTCCTGGGCCAGGCCTTTTTCGGCGGGGCCGCCGATAACCCAGACCTCCAGGCCGCGCTCGGCCAGTAGCCGGGCGGCTTCCGGATAGTAGGTCCAGCGCTTTGAGGCGCCGACCGAGCCGGGGGCGAGCGCCACCGCGGCGCCAGCGCTCAGGCCATTGGCCTGCCGCCAGCGGACGATGTCCTCGGCCGGGACCCGCAATTGCGGCACCGGCCATTCCGGAGGCAGGGGGGCGCCGTGGGGTTGGGCCAGCGCAGCGTTCTTGTCGATGAAGCGGGGCAGCTTCTTCTCGCCCCAGCGCCAGCGGTTGAGCAGGCCGAACCGGAACTCGCCGACGAAGCCGACCCGCTCGGGAATGCCGGCCAGCGCCGGCGCAATGGCCGCCTTCCAGGTCCGGGGCAGCACCAGGGCGGTGCCATAGTTCCGCTCGCGCAGCAGCTTTGCCAGGCCGAGCTGGCGGCCCACGGCGAGGCGGCTGCGGGGCAGGTCCCAGAGAATGCCCTCGCGCACGCCAGGCATGTAGTCGACCAGCGGGGCGCACAGGGAGGTGGTCAGGAGATCAACCGGCCGATTCGGCCATCGCTCTTTGAGCACCCGGACAACAGTGTGATTCCGGACGAAATCGCCGATCCACATATAGGGGACGATCAGGATCGGGCTCGTGTTGCTCCGATCCTCACTCCCGCTAAATTGCGAATCTTGGTTCATTCATTAATGGGGCTGGGGTGCTCTGATGTGGCGGTTCGGTTAGCCGCTCCCGGCCGGCAGGTAAAGCCGGCTGAGGGCCCGATCCCAAAACCGCTTACACTTTGGCAGATCATGCGCTAGGGCAGAACCGGACCTTAAAAATCGGGCAGGGATTACGGAATGTTGCTGGTGACCGGCGGGGCCGGTTTTATCGGGTCGAATGTCGTGGCCGCGTTGAACGACGCCGGCCGCAGCGATGTCGTGGTCTGCGACCTCCTCGGCACCGACGGCAAGTGGCGCAATCTCGCCAAGCGGCAGCTTGTGGATATCGTCCCCCCGCCGGAGCTGCTCGACTGGCTGAAGGGCCGCAAGTTGGATGCCGTGATCCATCTCGGGGCGATCTCCGAGACCACGGCGACCGACGGCGATCTCGTGATCGAAACCAATTTCCGCCTGTCGATGCGCCTGTTCGACTGGTGCACGGCGAATGCGGTGCCGTTGATCTATGCGTCCTCGGCCGCGACCTATGGCGATGGTGACGCGGGCTTTGACGACGACGCTTCGCTGGTGGCGCTGAAAAAGCTGCGGCCGATGAACCTCTACGGCTGGAGCAAGTCTCTGTTCGATCTCGCCGTCGCCGAGCGCGTCGCGAACGGCGATCGGCTGCCGCCGCAATGGGCCGGACTGAAGTTCTTCAACGTGTTCGGCCCGAACGAGTACCACAAGGGCTCGATGATGAGCGTGCTGGCGCGCCGCTTCGACGACGTCAAGGCGGGCCGCGTCGTGCAACTGTTCAAGTCGCATCGCGAGGGCATCGCCGACGGCGATCAGCGTCGCGATTTCATCTATGTCGATGATGTCGTGCGCGTCATCATGTGGCTGCTGGCAACACCGTCGGTTTCCGGACTCTTCAATGTCGGCACCGGCAAGGCGCGCAGCTTCAAGGATTTGATGCTGGCGGCCTATGCCGCGCTGGGCACCAGGCCCAACATCGAATACATCGACATGCCCGAGAGCATCCGCAACAGCTATCAATACTTCACACAGAGCAAGGTCGATCGTCTCCACCGCGCCGGCTATAACGGCGGCTTCACGACGCTCGAGGATGCGGTGAAGGCCTATGTCGGGGATTATCTCGATATGCCCGATCGCTTCCGCTGAGGCCTTTGATCATGGCGACGCCCATTCTCGATTTCGATGCCCTCGCGCAAGACTTCACGCGCCGCACGGTGCTGTGCATCGGCGACATCATGCTGGACGAGTTCGTCTATGGCGAGGTGTCGCGGATTTCGCCGGAAGCGCCGACGCCGGTGATCACCGCCCAGCGCAGCGAGATCCATATCGGCGGTGCCGGCAATGTCGCGCGCAATGTCGCCTCCCTCGGCGCCCGCTGCATCTTCGCAGGCCTCGTCGGCGATGACGACGCAGGCAAGCGGCTGATGGCCGCGCTTGCGGAGCAGGCTGCAATCGAAAGCGTGCTGGTGTGCGATCCGTCGCGGCCAACCACGCGAAAAGTCCGCTTCGTCTCCGAACATTTCTCCACGCATATGCTGCGCGCGGATTGGGAGCAGGCAGCACCTGCTTCCGACGATATTGAGACGAAGCTGATCGACGCGATCCTGCCGCAGATCTCGCGCGCCGATGTCGTGCTGCTGTCCGACTACGCCAAGGGCGTGCTGACCGCGCGCGTGATCCGCCACACCATCGACGCCGCGCGAAAGCTCGGCAAGCCCGTGATCGTCGATCCCAAGAGCCTGAATTGGGCGATCTATCGCGGCGCGACGCTGCTCACGCCCAATCGGAAAGAATTTTCGGAAGCCACCCGCAGCCGCGCCGACACGGTGCAGAGCATCGTCGATGCCTCGGAAGACGTGATGCGGCTCGCCGATTGCGAGGCGATCCTGGTCACCCAGGGCGAGCACGGCATGACGCTGGTGCCGCGCAACGGCGAGGCAGTCCATGTGCCGGCTTCTCCCGTGAAGGTGCGGGACGTCTCCGGCGCCGGCGACACTGTCGCTGCGGCGCTCGCCGTATCCCTCGCGGCGGGCGCGGACTGGGACACGGCGTTGCGGATCGCGAATGCCGCCGCCGCCGTCGCCGTCGGCAAGCAGGGCACAGCCAGCGTGAGCGCGGCCGAGCTGCGGCGAAAGATCTTGCCGCATGCCTATCTCGCCGCCGAAGACAAGATCGTGCTCGACGCCGGCGCACTCGATGCGCAGCTTGCCGATTGGCGCAGGCAGGACCTGCGCGTCGGCTTCACCAATGGCTGCTTCGACATCCTGCATCCCGGCCACGTCAAGGTGCTGACCGCGGCGCGCTCTGCCTGCGATCGCCTGATCGTGGGCTTGAACAGCGACGCCTCGGTGCGGCGGTTGAAGGGGGCCGACCGTCCTGTCCAGGACGAACGTGCGCGGGCCGAGGTGCTGGCGGCGCTTGAAGCCGTCGATCTCGTCGTCATCTTCGAGGAGGACACGCCGATCGAGCTGATCACCCGGATCAAGCCGAGCGCGCTGGTGAAGGGCGGCGACTACACCCGCGAGCAGGTGGTCGGCTATGACGTGGTCGAAGCCGCGGGCGGAACAGTCGTGCTGGTCGACATCCTCAAGGGTTTCAGCACGACGGCACTGGTCCACCGCGCGCGAGGAGGGGACAAGTGACGGCACTTGCGCGGGAGGCGACCGCCCAGATGCTGTGGCGGCGCTTCCGCAGCCCGGTGGCCTGGGGCGAGACGGTCGACCTGTTCGCGATCCTGACCGTGGCCTCGCTGCCCTGGTCGACGTCGCTCGCGGGGATCTTCAACGCCCTGATGCTGCTCTGCATGGTGCCGTTTCTCGACGTCCGCGCGTTCCTGCAATCGCTTCGGCGTCCGATCTCCGCGGCGCCGATCGCGTTGGTTCTGCTGGCGCTGGTGGGAACGCTGTGGTCGGATGCGGCTTGGGGCGCGCGCTTCTACGCGGTCAATCCCACCATCAAGCTGCTTGTGCTGCCGGTCCTGCTCTATCACTTCGAACGCTCGCCGCGCGGCCGCTGGATATTCATCGCCTTCCTGGTGTCCTGCGCGCTGCTGTCGGTGATGTCGTGGCTGGTCGCCTTCTATCCCGACCTGACGCTGAAGCCCGACCATCTCGAGCGCGGTATCTTCGTCAAGAACTACATCGACCAGAGTCAGGAATTCACGCTGTGCGCGGTGGCGCTCGCTTATCCCGTCGTGATGCTGCTGCGTGAGAAGCGCTACTGGCTGGCCGGGCTGCTTACGGCGCTGGCGTTCAGCTTCTTCATCAACATGGCCTTCGTGGTGGTGTCGCGCACGGCGCTCGTCACCATTCCGATCATGTTCGGCGTGTTCGCACTGCTTCATTTGAGGTGGCGCAGCATCGCGATCATCTCCGTCGCTCTGCTCGCCGGCGCCGCTATCGCCTGGCAGGCCTCGTCGCAATTGCGCAGGACCGCCGACACCTTTGTGAGCGACTACACGCGCTACAAGGAGAAGGGCGAACCGACGTCGCTCGGGTTGCGGCTCGAATTCTGGCGAAAGTCCCTCGGCTTCTTTGCGGAGGCGCCGATCAAGGGACACGGTACCGGCTCGACGCGCGGATTGTTCGAGCAGGTCGCCACCCCCAGCGGACAATACCAGGCGTCCGCCGAGGTGATCGGCAACCCGCATAACCAGACGCTGAACGTCGCCGTGCAATGGGGCGTCATCGGCATCGCCGTTCTCTACGCGATCTGGATCCTGCATCTCCTCCTGTTTCGCGGCGACGGGCTTGCCAACTGGGTCGGCCTGCTGGTGGTGGTGCAGAATGTCTTCACCTCGCTCTTCAACTCCCATTTGTTCGACTTCCACGAGGGCTGGATGTACGTCATTGGCGTCGGCGTTGCGGGCGGCATGGTGATCCGGGCACAACAGGTGGGACCGAAGATGGGGGAAGCCGGTTCCTGAACGGCCGCGCGGCTGGCAACTCTTGTCGAGATGGGCTATCAGCGCGGTCAGGTTGCACCCAACGGGATATTCATCGGTCGGCGGATGACGCGTCTTTCGCATCTTACCTTGCGCAATTTCTTGATCGCGCTCCACGACCTGCTGGCGACGACGGCGGCGCTGTTTGTCGCGTTTTATCTGCGTTTCGAGGGTGGCGACGGCTTCTACGATCGTTTGCCGCTGCTGTTCCAGATCCTGCCCTACTTCCTCGCCTTCAGCGTGGTCGTGTTCTTCATCTTCAACCTGACCACGACGAAATGGCGCTTCATCTCGCTGCCCGACGCGCTGAACATCATCCGTGTCGCGTCTGTGCTGACGGTTGCGCTGCTCGTGCTCGACTACATCTTCGTCGCCCCCAACGTCCGCGGCGCCTTCTTCCTCGGCAAGGTGACGATCGTCCTCTACTGGTTCCTTGAAATCTCCTTCCTCAGCGCCCTGCGCATGACCTATCGCTACTTCCGCTATACGCGGGTGCGACGTCACGCCCGCAGCGAGGACGCCGCGCCGACGCTGCTGATCGGCCGCGCGGCGGACGCCGAGGTGCTTTTGCGTGGCATCGAGAGCGGGGCAATCAAGCGCATCTGGCCGGTCGGCGTATTGTCACCGTCGGGCTCCGATCGCGGCCAGTCGATCCGTAACGTGCCGGTGCTGGGCGGCATCGACGATATCGAGGACGTCATCGCCGACTTCGCCAAGCGCAACAAGCCGATCGCACGCGTGGTGATGACGCCGTCGGCATTCGAGCCGGAGGCCCATCCGGAATCGATCTTGATGCGGGCGCGCAAGTTGGGGGTGATCGTCAACCGCATGCCCTCGCTCGAGAGCGGCGATACGCCGCGACTGACCGCGGTCGCGGTCGAGGACCTGCTGCTGCGGCCGAGCGAGACCATCGACTACGCGCGGCTCGAAGCCCTGATCCAGGGCAAGGCGGTGATCGTCACCGGCGGCGGCGGCTCGATCGGTTCGGAGATCTGCGAGCGCGTTGTCGCCTTCGGCGCCGCGCGCCTTCTGATCCTGGAGAATTCCGAGCCGGCGCTCTACGCGGTCACCGAAGTGCTCGCCGCGCAGGGCACGGGTGCTGCAATCGAGGGGCGGATCGCCGACATCCGCGACCGCGAGCGCATCATCCGCCTGATGGCCGAGTTCAAGCCGGACATCGTGTTCCATGCCGCCGCCCTCAAGCATGTGCCGATCCTCGAACGCGACTGGAGCGAGGGGGTCAAGACCAACATCTTCGGCTCTATCAACGTCGCCGATGCCGCGCACAACGCCGGCGCGGGAGCCATGGTGATGATCTCGACCGACAAGGCGATCGAGCCGGTGTCGATGCTCGGCCTGACCAAGCGCTTTGCCGAGATGTACTGTCAGGCGCTCGACCATGATCTTGCGGCAGGCAGCGGCGGCGCCAGGCCGCCGATGCGGCTGATCTCGGTCCGGTTCGGCAATGTGCTGGCCTCGAACGGCTCGGTGGTGCCGAAGTTCAAGGCCCAGATCGAGGCCGGCGGCCCGGTGACGGTGACGCATCCCGATATGGTCCGCTACTTCATGACCATCCGCGAGGCCTGCGACCTCGTCATTACGGCTGCGACGCATGCGCTCGGCACAGCGCGCCCGGACGTCTCGGTCTACGTGCTCAACATGGGTCAGCCGGTGAAGATCGTCGATCTCGCCGAGCGCATGATCCGCCTTTCCGGCCTGCAACCCGGCTACGACATCGAGATCGTGTTCACGGGGATGCGGCCGGGTGAGCGCCTGCACGAGATTCTGTTCGCGTCCGAAGAGCCGACCCGCGAGATCGGTGTTGCCGGCATCATGGCCGCGCAGCCGAACGAGCCGCCGATGCAGACCCTGCGCAAATGGATCACGGCACTCGAGCAGGCGATCGCGCGAGACGATCGGGCGACCATCAGGACCATCCTGAAGGATGCGGTCCCTGAATTCGGGTCGACCGCGGCCTGATCATGCAGTCTCAAGGCAAGATCGCCTGCAAGATCGTCGTGGCGAGCCAGCATTATCCGCCGGATCCGAGCACGACGGCGGCGATCATGGCCGAGATCGCCTGCCGCCTCGCCGCAGAGCACGAGGTGGTCGTGCTGTCGGGCTCGCCCGGCTCGCTGCCGGCGTCACAGACCGGCTGGGGCAAGCCGCGCGTCGTTGCCGTCAAGAACCGGATGGCCGGAAAGGCGGCGCTGATGCGGCGCGGCGTGTCCGAACTGCTGTTCGTGCTGCGCACGTTCGTCGCGCTGATACGGGAGCTTAAGGCAGGTGACGTCGTGCTCACCGTCACCGCGCCGTTCATGCTGCCTTACGCGGTCGCCGCCGCCGCAAGGCTCAGGGGGGCACGGTCGGCGCTGATCCTGCACGACCTGTTTCCGGACGTGCTGGTGATGGCGGGCCTGCTGAAGCCCGGTTCGATCGTGGCGAGGGCGATGCGCGCCGCCAACGCCTTGATGTTCCGCGCGCTCAACGCCGTCATCACCATCGGCCGCGATGCCGAGCGGCCGCTGCTGAGCTATTCCGGCATGACGCGGAACAAGATCCGCTTCATCCCGAACTGGGCGACGCTCGTGGCCGCGCCACGGCCGGTGACACCGGACAATCCGTTTCGCCAGGCGCTTTCGGCCCGCTTCATCGTCGGCCTGTCCGGCAATCTCGGCTTCACCCACGATCCGGAGATCGTGTTCGAGGCGGCGCGTCTGCTGAAGGACGAGGCGGACATTCATTTCCTGCTCTCCGGCTGGGGCATCGGTTTCGAGCGGCTGAAGCAGTTGCAGGCCGCCTCGAACCTGCCCAATGTCTCCTTTGTGGTGCGTGTCGAGGATTCCGAGCTTGAGGCGTTTCTCGCTGCCGCCAATCTCTGGATCATCCCGTACCGCAGGGACGTCGCGGGGGTGTCGGTGCCGAGCCGTTTCTATAATCTGCTGGCGGTTGGCCGTCCGGTCGTGCTGGTCTCCGAGCCGCAGGCCGAGGCCGCCTTGACGGTGGTGGAGAACGGGCTCGGCTGGGTCGTGACGCCGGGCCGCGCCGATCAACTCGCCGAGGCTATCCGGGCGGCGTCCCGCTCGGACGATAGCGCCATGGCGGCGCGTGCGGTGAAGGCGGCCGCGAAGTTCGATCGCGCCACCGCCATGAACGCCTATGCCGCCCTGATCGACGAATTGTTGCGCAACCCCGAGCTCAGGGAGCAACGATGAGCGAGAACAAGCCGATCGTGCTGGTGACGGGAGCGAGCGGTTTCGTCGGCCGTCACGTCGTGCCCGCGCTCGTGCGCGCAGGATGGTCGGTCCGCCGCGCGGTCCGCAGCCCGGAGGGCGTCGACGACGAGGTCGTGATTGAATCGATCGGCCCCGAGACCGATTGGCAGGCCGCGCTCGACGGCGTCGACGCCGTCGTTCATCTTGCCGCGCGCGTGCATCACAAGCACGAGGAGCACGCGGTCCAGCTCTACCGCAACGTCAACATCGCCGGCACGCTGCACCTGGCACGTTGCGCGGCGACGGCCGGTGTGCGTCAGTTCATCTTCGTCAGCACCGTTCTCGTGCACGGCCGCAGCAACGAAGGCCGGGCGCCGTTCAGCGAGGACGACATCCTGACGCCGCGCGGCCTCTACGGCATGTCCAAGGCCGCCGCCGAAGCGGGACTGAGGACACTCGCGCGCGACAGCGACATGAAGATCTCGGTGATCAGGCCGCCGCTGGTCTATGGCGCGGGCGCCAAGGGCAATTTTGCGCTGCTAACGCGTGCGGTGCATCTGGGACTTCCGCTGCCCTTCGCCGCGATCCACAATCAGCGCGCTTTCCTGGCCGTGCAGAACCTCTCGTCGTTCATCCTGCGCCGGCTCGCTTATCCCGACCCCGCGAGTAATTTCGAGATCTTTCTGGTGGCCGACAGTGAGCAGGTCTCGACGCCGGAATTCATCGGGCGTCTGGCCAAGGCGTCCGGCAAGAGCCCGCGGCTGTTCGGGATGTCGCCGGGGCTGTTGAGCTCGCTTCTCGGCGTCATCGGGCGGCAGGACACGCATGACAGCCTGATCGGCTCGCTCGAGCTCAACGTCTCCAAGGCGATCGCGACCGGCTGGCAGCCGCAGATCTCCCTCGACGAGGGTTTGCGGCTCGCGCTGTCGGCTCAGCACGCCTGAGGGCGGGAGAAGTGCCGCAACACGAAGCTGATTGCGATCGCGCCGGCGAGCAGGGAGACGATCGTGATCGCCGTCGAACCGGCGCGAACGGTCGCGATAGCGAGCAATGCCAGCACGAGATTGAGCGCGAACACCTCGCCGATCACCTGCGGGACTTTGAACCCGTTGTCGGTCGCACGCTGATAGAAGTGCGAGCGGTGCGCCGACCAGAATTGTTCGCGGCGCGCGACGCGGCGAAACAGCGTGATGGTGGAATCCGCGAGGTAATAGGCCGGCAGCAGCAGCGCAGCGGCCGGCTGCCCGTGCCAGGCGAGCTCGAGCAGACACCAGCCGAGGAGCAGGCCGATCGGCAGGCTGCCGACATCGCCTAAGAAAACTTTTGCGGCCGGCTTGTTGAAGGGCGCAAAGCCGAGCATGGCGCCGCACAGCGCCGCGGCAATCAGCGTAGCCGGCCAGGAGAGATCACCGAGCAATCCCAGCAGCAGTAGCGCGCCGGTCACCGGCACCACTTCCGCCACCGTCATCAGATCGAGCCCGTCCATGAAGTTGACGAGGTTCACGAACCAGATTCCGGCGAGCAGAATCAGGCCACGCTCCAGCGCAAGCGGCAGAGCCGGCACGATGTGCGCGGTCTCGGGCGAGGTGAATACGACCGCACCGACGGCTGCGGCTTGCAGCACGAGCCGCACGAGGACCGGCAGTGAGACGATATCGTCGGCAAATCCGACCAGCGCGATTCCGACCGTCGCGCCCACCAGTGCCTGCGGGATCGCGACATCAGCGACAGCGGCCCAGACTATTGCGACCAGCAGTGTTGCGGCGATCACCGCGATACCCGCGCCCTGCGGGGTCGGGATGCGATGTGAGGAACGCGCGTTTGGCCGCGCCAGCGCGTAGCGCTGGAGCAGGGGCCGGCTGATCCAGGTGATGAGCGCCGAAATCAGCGCGGCGATGGCGACGGCAAGCAGCGACGGCGCGACGGCGGTCACTCCGGCACCCCGATCGGCACCGACCCCTGCGCGGCTTTCTCCGCGCTGAGGATCCAGACTAGGCCGCCGAATGCGCCGACGATGAAGGAGACCGCGCCGAACAGCAGCGAGACGTTGACGCCTTCGTTTGCGGCGAGCCCGGCGAAGCCGAAGGCCAGGCCCATGGTCGCCTCGCGTACGCCCCAGCCCGCGATCGAGATCGGCATCAGGGTGATCAGCATGACCGGCGGCACCAGCAGGAAGACCTCGCCGAAGCTGACCGGAGCTGCGATCGACTGCACCACGCACCAGGCGATGACGACGGCCAGCACGTGAACGAGCAGTGACAGGATCGCGACACTCAACCCGCGCGAACGGCTGAAGATCACGCGGTTCGCGATCACGGCGCAGGCGTGGAGGTGGTGGGTCGCCCACCAAGTCTTCAGCCACGGCCATGTCAGCGCGCCGAAGACCAGGAAACCGAGGCCGCCCGCGAGCGCCGCAAAGTCGACGAGCAGCAGCGCCGAACGCCCATGCGGATCGGTGATGAGGGCGTAACTCCAGGGCAGGCTCGCGACGATGATGATCGCGAGCGCGATCAAACCGATCGCGCGGTCGACGAAGATCGAATAGGTCGCCGCACGCCATCCGGCGCCGGCGCGCGCAACCAGCCACAGCCGGACCGCGTCGCCGCCGATCGCGGAGGGCAGGGTCTGGTTGAAGAACGAGCCGATCACATTGTAGCGCATCGCGCGGCCGAGCTCGAGCGGCGCACCGCATTCGGCGCTGATCTCGCGCCAGCGCAGCACGCCGACGAAGATTTGCAGAAACGTGACCGCGATCGCCATGGCGATCCAGAACAGGCTGGTCGCGGTGAAGCGTGAAAACAGTTCGGACAGATCGACCTTGCGCAGCGCCAGATAGAGCAGCGCCGCGGAGATCAGGATCTTGGCCGTCGACAGCAGGATTCGGCGCATCTCGTCCGCATGAACAGGGTTTGTTGGGTTCACCCGACGCCAGGCGCCGATTAGGCCGCTTTGGTATGGTTTTGGCGCCGATCTTGCAATAGGCCTGATGAAGAGCCGTGATAAGGAGCCCTGATGTAGAGATGTTGCCGTGAGTTGCAGGGCTATTGCGACCCCCTCGATGCCGCGGGTAAAGAGGTGGCTCAGGCACTGGATCGGGTTTGGGGCCCCTTGGGAACAGGATGACGGATCAGGCGATTTTAGTCACGGGTGCCGCCGGCTTCATCGGCTTTCACGTCGCCCGGCAGCTGCTTGCCGAAGGCCGGCCCGTCGTTGGGCTCGACAATCTCAACAACTATTACGATCCGGCGCTGAAACAAGCGCGCCTGGAACTGTTGCGCGGCGATCCCCGCTTTTCCTTCGTGCAGGCCGATCTCGCCGACCGTGATGCGATTGCGGCGCTGTTCGCGCGACACGGATTTTCAGAGGTCGTGCATCTCGCCGCGCAAGCCGGCGTGCGCTACTCGATCGAGCAGCCGCACACTTACGTCGATTCCAATCTCCAGGGCTTTCTCAACGTGCTCGAGGGCTGCCGCAACAATCGCTGTCGTCATCTCGTCTACGCGTCGTCATCGTCCGTTTATGGCGCCAACACTAAACTGCCGTTTTCCGTGCACGACCGGACCGATCATCCCGTGAGCTTCTATGCTGCGACCAAGAAGGCCAACGAGGTGATGGCGCAGTCCTACAGCCATCTTTACCGGCTGCCGGTCACGGGCCTGCGCTTCTTTACCATTTACGGTCCGTGGGGACGGCCCGATATGGCTATGTTTCTGTTTGTGAACGCCATGATGGCGGGCAAGCCGATCCGGCTCTTTAACCATGGCAAGATGCGTCGCGACTTCACCTATGTTGACGACGTCACCCGTGTAGTATCCAAGCTGATCGATCTTGTGCCTGCGGACAATCCGGCTGCCGCAAATGCGCCGTCTCGGGTCTACAATGTCGGCAACCACTCCCCTGAAGAGCTGATGCATGTCGTCACCCTTCTGGAGCGGGAGCTGGGTCGGACGGCAATCAAAGAATTGCTGCCGATGCAGCCGGGAGACGTGGTGGAAACGTTCGCGGATGTCGAAGACTTGATGCGCGACACCGGCTTTGCACCGTCAACGCCGATCGAGCACGGGGTCCACAATTTTGTCGCCTGGTATCGGGACTACTTCAAGGTTTGAGATGACGATGGACAAACGCATTATCCCCCTGATCATGTGCGGCGGTGCTGGCACGCGGCTGTGGCCGGCGTCGCGCGAGGTGCGCCCGAAACAGTTCCTGCCGCTGTTCGGCACGCGCTCGACCTTCCAGGACACGCTGCTGCGCGTCTCGGACAGCGCGCTGTTCGATCGGCCGATCGTCATCACCAACGCGTCCTACCGCTTCATGGTGCTGGAGCAGCTGGCCGAGATCGGCATCGAGGCCGACGTGATCCTCGAGCCGATGCGGCGTGACTCCGGGCCGGCGATCGCCGCGGGCGCGGTGTTCGCGCAGAGCCGCGCCAGCGACGCCATCCTGCTGGCACTCGCCGCCGACCATGTGGTGCAGGACAATGCCGCGTTCGTCGCCGCGTGCCGCGAAGGCTTAGCTGCCGCGAGCACCGGACGCATCGTCACCTTCGGCGTCAAGCCGGAGCGGCCGGCGACTGAATATGGCTATATCAGCCCGGGTGAGGTGATCTCGGGCGAGGTGCATGCGGTCGCGCGCTTCGTCGAGAAGCCGGACGCCGTGAAGGCGGCCGATTACGTCAATTCGGGCTATCTCTGGAACAGCGGCAACTTCATGTTTCCCGCGACCCTGCTGCTCGACGAATATCGCAAGGTTGATGCGGCGAGCGTGCAGGCGGTCTCCGATGCCGTCAGCAATGCCGGCCGCGATCTCGGCTTCGTGACGCTGGAGCCGCAGGCGTTCGGCGCGGCGAAGGCGATCTCGATCGACTATGCGGTGATGGAAAAGACTTCGCGCGCCGCAGTGGTGCCGGTGTCGTGCGGCTGGTCCGACGTCGGCTCCTGGCACGCGGTGTGGGAGCTGTCGGACAAGGACGCGCAGGGCAACGCCTCGCATGGCAGCGCGGTGTTCGAGGACTCGCGCAATTGCAACGTCACCACCGATTCCGCGCTGGTCGCGCTCGAAGGCGTCGACGATCTCATCGTGGTGGCGACGGCGGATGCGGTGCTGGTCTCGCGCCAGAAGGATGCCAACGGGCTGAAGCGCCTGGTCACAAAACTCAAGACGGTTGCGCCGAAGGTCACCGAGGAGCATCTCAAGGTGCATCGGCCCTGGGGCAGCTACCAGTCCGTCGACAATGGCGAGCGCCACCAGGTCAAGCGCATCGTGGTGAAGCCGGGCGGACGCCTGTCGCTCCAGAAGCATCATCATCGTGCCGAGCACTGGATCGTGGTCCGCGGCGCGGCCCGGGTGACCGTCAACGAGACCGTGAAGACGGTGCACGAGAACGAGTCGATCTACATCCCGATGGGCGCCGTGCACCGGATGGAAAACCCCGGCAAGATCATGCTGGAACTGATCGAGGTCCAGACGGGCAGCTATCTCGGGGAAGACGACATCATCCGGATTGAAGACGACTATCAAAGGTCGTAACCAGCAAACTCCGAATCACGCGATCCGGGCCAAAAAGATGCTAAGGCCCGGGGAACGTGTAACTTTTTGAATCAAATCGTGTCCGGGCCAATATCGCGGCATTCGCCACAAATGTGGCGAGCGTGCTAGAAGCGGCCCGGGGTTTGGGTTGAATCGGGGTTCGATCAGATGAGTTCCAAGGGGTCACAACCGGCAAAGGCCGCATTGCGCGTCGGCGTCATCGGCGCCGGCGTGATGGGCAGCAACCACGCGCGCGTGCTGGCGGGGTTGCCCGGCGTCAGCCTGGTCGGTGTGGTCGATCCGTCGCCGGCGCATCTCGCGCGTACCGCCGAGCTTGCCAACTGCCAGGGCTTTGAGACGCTCGACCAGCTCTTTGCTACCGGCGTCGACGCCGTCACCATTGCAGCGCCGACCCATCTGCATCACGAGCTCTCGCTCGCCTGCATCGCCAAGAACATCCACGTGCTGGTCGAGAAGCCGATTGCGTCCACGGTCGCCGAAGGTCGCGAGATCGTCACTGCTGCGCAAAAGGCCGGCGTCACGCTGATGGTCGGCCATGTCGAGCGCTTCAATCCGGCGGTCGCCGCCGTCAAGCAGGCGATCGCGGGCGAGGATATCCTGTCGATCGCGATCACGCGCGTCGGTCCGTTCCCGCCGCGCATGTCCAATGTCGGCGTCGTCATCGATCTCGCCGTGCACGACATCGACCTGATCCGCTGGTTCACCGAATCCGACATCGTCGAGGTGCAGCCGCAATTGTCGAGCGCGATTGCCGAGCGCGAGGACATCGCGCTGTTGCAGTTCCGCACCGCCAGCGGCGTGCTCGCCCACATCAACACCAACTGGCTGACGCCGTTCAAGGCGCGTAGCGTCACAGTCGCGACCCGCGGCAAATATGTGATGGGCGATCTGTTGACGCGGCAGGTCACCGAGTGCTTCGGCTTCAAGCCGGACGGCAGCTATTCGATGCGGCATCTGCCGGTCGGTCATGACGAGCCGCTCCGCGCCGAGCTGATCGCATTCCTCAAGGCCGTGCGTCATGGCGAGGTCCCGGCGGTGACCGGCGACGAGGGCGTCGCCAGTCTCGAGATCGCCACGCAGTGCCTCGAGACGCCATCGCGGCCCGCGGCCAATTCGTCGTCAGCCCGCAAGGGCCCGCGCCGCATCGCCGGCTGATCCTCTTCGCATGTCGACCGCTCAAAACCCGCAAGGCGCCATGAACCAGCATCTGCGTTCCGATCCCATTCCCTTCATCGATGTCAGCTCGCAGCGCCGCCGGCTCGGCGCCTCGCTCGATGCGGCGGTCAAGCGCGTGCTCGACCATTGCCAGTTCGTCAATGGTCCGGAGGTCGCCGCGCTCGAGGCGCAGCTCGCGGCCTATTGCGGCGCCAAGCACGTGATTGGCTGCGCCAGCGGCACCGATGCGCTGCTGATGGTGCTGATGGCGAAGAATGTCGGCACCGGCGATGCCGTGCTGTGTCCGTCGTTCACCTTCATCGCGACCGCGTCGCCGGCGGCGCGGACTGGCGCTACGCCGGTCTACGTCGATGTCGACGAATCCACCTTCAACATGAGCCCGGAATCCCTGAAGCGCGGCATCGCGACCGCCCGCAAGGCCGGCTTGCGGCCCGTCGCGGTCATCCCCGTCGATTTGTTCGGACAGCCTGCAGATCACGACGCGATCGCCGAGATCGCCAAGGCCGAAGGCCTGTTTGTGATCGACGACGCAGCCCAGGGTTTTGGCGCGAGCTACAAGGGCCGCAAGCTCGGCACGCACGGGCTCGCAACCACGACCAGCTTCTTCCCGGCAAAACCGCTCGGCTGCTTCGGCGACGGCGGCGCGATCTTCACCGATGACGACGAACTCGCCGCCACGCTGCGCAGCATCCGCGTGCACGGGCAGGGCGCGGACAAGTACGACAACGTGCGCCTCGGCCTCACTGGCCGGCTCGACACCATGCAGGCCGCGATCCTGATCGAGAAGCTGACAATTTTTGACGACGAGATCGCCGCCCGCAACAGGGTCGCCGAGCGCTACGCGCGAGGACTGTCCAACGTCGTCACCGTGCCGCGCCTCAGCTCAGGCAACACCTCGGTCTGGGCGCAATACACCATCCGCCTGCCGAAGGGGACTGATCGTGACGGCTTTGCCGCCGCGCTGAAGGCCCAGGGCGTGCCGACCGCGATTTACTACGGCAAGTCGATGCACCAGCAGACCGCCTACAAGCAGTATCCGGTCGCCGACGGCGGACTGCCGGCCTGCGAGAGCCTGTCGCAGGACGTCATCAGCCTGCCGATGCACGCCTATCTGACCGAAGCCGATCAGGAGCGAATCATCGCGGCCGTGCGCGGTGCGCTTTCAACCTGATTTCGCTGTTCTTTCCCTCTCCCCCTGTGAGGGCTTTGCACAGAGGGGCGAGCGGGCGCTTGAGGTGCGTCGCGGGCTTTTTTGATGTCAGCCCGCTACAGTGAGCGGCATTTTGCTCATTTCATCCCCTGTTGTCCTCTGTTTTTTCATGCGGAGACGGACTCCTGGCGTTGTGCGGCCAATGCGCCGGCCGCACGCCGTAGGTTGTAGGCGCAGCAGGCCAGCACGATGTGCACCTGATTGCGCTCGAAGTTGAAGAAGCGCATCCGCCGGAGACCATAATGCTCCTTGAACACGGCGTACGGACGCTCGACGGCGGCGCGCACCTTGGCGATTAGTTTGTTGCGCAGCTTCTGCCGCGGCGGCAGTTCGGGATGATGCTTGTTGGGCCGATGCATCAGGCGGTCCTTGATGCCA
>NZ_JYMR01000057.1:0-980 GCF_000938255.1 Bradyrhizobium sp. LTSP849
CATGGATGATCTGTTGCGGGAGTTTTTGACGGAGACCAGCGAGAGCCTGGACACCGTCGACAATCAGCTGGTGAAGTTCGAGCAGGATCCGAACAACGCCAAGATCCTGGATAACATCTTCCGCCTGGTCCACACCATCAAGGGTACGTGCGGCTTCCTCGGACTGCCGCGGCTTGAAGCGCTGGCGCATGCCGGCGAGACGCTGATGAGCAAATTCCGTGACGGCATGCCGGTGACGGCCGGCGCGGTGACGGTGATCCTGGCCTCGATCGACCGCATCAAGGAAATCCTGGCCGGGCTGGAAGCGACCGAAGCCGAGCCCGAGGGCACCGACCGCGATCTCATCGACAAGCTGGAAGCGATGGTCGAGCAGGGCACGGCCGCGATGTCCGCGTCGGCGCAGCCGATCGCGTCCGCTGCTGCTACTCCTGTCGCTGAAGCTCCGCCGCTGGTGCCGGAAGCCCCGGCTGCGCCCGCACCCGCAAAAGAAATGACCCAAGGCGCGCTGATCGACCAGACCCTGGAGCGTCCGCTGCGTCCGGGCGAAGTGTCGCTCGACGATCTCGAGCGCGCCTTCCGCGAGACCGCAATCGAAGCGCCGGCGCCTGTTGCCAAGGCTGAACCCGCACCCGCCGCTGAAGCCCCGGCGCCTGTCGCCAAAGAGGCAAAACCGGCCAAGGAAAAGGTCGCGCCGAAGAAGTCGATGGCTGAAGAGGGCGCCTCCGAAGGCGACCGCATCGCCAACCAGTCGATCCGCGTCAACGTGGATACGCTGGAGCACCTGATGACCATGGTCTCCGAGCTGGTGCTGACCCGCAACCAGCTGCTGGAGATCTCCCGCCGCAACGAGGACACCGAGTTCAAGGTGCCGTTGCAGCGGCTGTCCAACGTCACCGCCGAGCTGCAGGAAGGCGTCATGAAGACGCGCATGCAGCCGATCGGCAACGCCTGGCAGAAGCTGCCCCGCATCGTCCGCGATC
>NZ_JYMR01000057.1:1030-3329 GCF_000938255.1 Bradyrhizobium sp. LTSP849
TGGAGATGCACGGCGCCGACACCGAGCTCGACCGCCAGGTGCTCGACCTGATCAAGGACCCGCTCACCCACATGGTGCGCAACTCCGCCGATCATGGCCTTGAGACCCCGGCCGAGCGCCTCGCGGGCGGCAAGGGCGAGCAGGGCACCATCCGGCTGTCCGCCTATCACGAGGGCGGCCACATCATCATCTGCATCGCCGACAACGGCCGCGGGCTGAACACCGACAAGATCAAGGCCAAGGCGATCTCCTCCGGTCTCGCCACCGAGGCTGAGCTCGAGAAGATGTCGGAAGCCCAGATCCACAAGTTCATCTTCGCGCCGGGCTTCTCGACCGCGGCCGCCATCACCTCGGTCTCCGGCCGTGGCGTCGGCATGGACGTTGTCCGCACCAATATCGACCAGATCGGCGGCACCATCGACATCAAGTCGGTGGCCGGCGAAGGCTCCTCCGTCACCATCAAGATCCCGCTGACGCTCGCGATTGTCTCCGCCCTGATCGTGGAAGCCGCCGGCGACCGTTTTGCGATTCCCCAGCTCGCGGTCGTCGAGCTGGTGCGCGCCCGCGCCAACTCAGAGCACCGCATCGAGCGCATCAAGGACACCGCGGTCCTCCGCTTGCGCAACAAGCTGTTGCCGCTGATCCATCTGAAGAAGCTCCTGAAGATCGACGACGGCGCGGCATCCGATCCCGAGAACGGCTTCATCGTGGTGACGCAAGTCGGCAGCCAGACCTTTGGCATCGTGGTCGACGGCGTGTTCCACACCGAAGAAATCGTGGTCAAGCCGATGTCGACCAAGCTGCGTCACATCGACATGTTCTCGGGCAACACCATTTTGGGCGATGGCGCGGTCATCATGATCATCGACCCCAACGGCATTGCCAAGGCGCTCGGCGCCTCCGGCTCCTCGGCCCAAGGCATGGCTGATGAAGCCGCCGCGCATCATTCGAGCTCCGGCGAGCAGACCACCTCGCTGCTGGTGTTCCGCGCCGGCTCCAGCCAGCCCAAGGCGGTCCCGCTCGGGCTCGTCACCCGCCTGGAAGAGCTGCCCGCGGACAAGATCGAGTTCAGTAACGGCCGCTACATGGTGCAGTACCGCGAGCAGCTGATGCCGCTCGTCGCCATGGAGAGCGTCACCATCGCCTCGCAGGGCGCCCAGCCGATCCTGGTGTTCTCCGATGACGGCCGCTCCATGGGCCTCGTCGTCGACGAGATCATCGACATCGTCGAGGAACGGCTCAACATCGAGGTCGGCGGCTCCAGCCAGGGCATTCTGGGCTCGGCCGTGATCAAGGGCCAGGCCACCGAAGTGATCGACGTCGGCCACTTCCTGCCGATGGCGTTCTCCGACTGGTTCACCCGCAAGGAGATGAAGCCGTCGCTGCACTCGCAGTCGGTGCTCTTGGTCGACGACTCGGCCTTCTTCCGCAACATGCTGGCGCCGGTGCTCAAGGCCGCGGGCTACCGCGTCCGCACCGCGCCGACCGCGCAGGAGGGCCTGGCCGCGCTGCGCGCGCAGACCTTCGACGTGGTGCTGACCGACATCGAGATGCCCGACATGAACGGGTTCGAGTTCGCCGAAGTGATCCGCTCCGACAGCAATCTGGGCTCGATGCCGATCATCGGCCTGTCGGCGCTGGTGTCGCCGGCGGCGATCGAGCGCGGCCGTCAGGCCGGCTTCCACGACTATGTCGCCAAGTTCGACCGTCCCGGCCTGATCGCGGCGCTGAAGGAACAGACCGCAGGCGCCGCCGGCGCCTCCGAGCTGAGCCGGGCGGCGGCGTGAGAGCATGATCCGGAAAAGTGTGAAGCGGTTTTCCCTCGCGACAAACGCGGAACGCGTTTGCGCGGAGATCATGCTCAAACAAAGAGTCACGGATCAGGAGACGCAAAGATGAGCAAGAAGATGCAGACGGGCGAAGGCGCCATGGTCGAATACGTCACCGCGATGATCGGTGGCCAGCTGTTCGGCCTGCCGATCTCCCGGGTCCAGGACGTGTTCATGCCCGAACGCGTCACCCGCGTTCCCTTGTCCTCGCGCGAGATCGCGGGCGTGTTGAACCTGCGCGGCCGCATCGTCACCGTGGTCGACATGCGCGCCCGGCTCGGCCTGCCCAAGCCCGAGGACGGCAAGGTGCCGATGGCGGTCGGCGTTGATCTCCGCGGTGAATCCTATGGCCTGCTGATCGACCAGATCGGCGAGGTCCTGCGCCTGTCCGAGGACGGCAAGGAAGAAAACCCCGTCAACCTCGACCCCCGCATGGCCAAGCTCGCCGGCGGTGTCCACCGCCTCGACGG
>NZ_JYMR01000006.1 GCF_000938255.1 Bradyrhizobium sp. LTSP849
GAAGTGTGTCATAAGTCACATAACTTTACAGCTCCCCCTGACTATTTTTGTCTGCTTGGAGCGGCTTCCCATCCCGGGATAAGCTCAGGCGCGAGGGACGGGTGACCGGGCGGGTTTCGACGCCGCTTGTCCGTCGTTGGAACGTCGACATGAGAGCAGTTAAATTCGCCGGCGCGGCGGTGGTCGCCGTCATCATCGTGATCGCGCTCCTGCTGGTGGTCGGGATCCCCTCGGGCTTCCTGACCTCGACGATTGCCTCGCGCGTCGAGCAGGCGAGCGGCTATCGCCTGTCGATCGACGGCACGACGAAGATCAGCCTGTGGCCGACGCTGAACGTCGCCTTGAGCGACCTCACGCTCCAGAACCCCAAGGATCGCAGCGGCATCACGCGCCTGACCATCGACCGCGTGCAGGTCGACATGTCGTTGTCCAGCGCATGGTCGGGCCATCCGAAGATCAGCGAGATCGTCGTCACCCATCCCGTGCTCTATTTGCCCATGCTGCGCGATCGCCTGCCGAATGCCGATGCATCGCCAGCGGCGCTTGCGCCCGACATGGATGGTGCGACCATCGACCGTTTCAAGATCAGCAACGGCGAAGTCGCATTCTCGCGCGTGCGCGATCGCGTCGACAGCCGCATCACGGCCATCAACGCCGACGCCATCATGGGCCGCGACCGCACGATCAAGGTCATCGGCACGGCGCGCATCAGCGAGCACCCGACCAGGTTCGACATCAAGGCGACCACGCCGGCGCCGCCGGTCGAGCGGCAGACCACGCCGGTGGATTTTGCCATCGACATGCCGGACGTGCTGTCGTCGCAGCTTGCAGGCCATGCCGAGCTGCGCCTCAACGGGCCGATGGTGATGATCAACGGCGTCAACGGCACGCTCGGCGATGGCGCCTTCAACGGCTGGGCCTCGGTCGATATTGCGAGCAAGCCTTTGGTGAAGGTCGATCTCGACTTCCAGCGGCTGACGATTCCGCTGGCAAAATCGCCCGAAGGCGCGACCGCGCAGCCCTGGAGCGATGCGCCGATCGATGTGTCCGGGCTCAATTATGTCGATGCGCAAATCAGGATCTCGGCCAACGAAGCCATCATCGGCCAGGCGCGCCTTGCGCCGCTGGCGCTCGATGCAAAACTCGCCGGCGGCATCTTGAAGACAGGCACCGCCAATCTCGGCGCCTATGGCGGCCAGGTCTCGGGCGAGATGATCCTCGATGCGACCAGCGGCGCACCGAGCTTTGCCATGCATTCCGACATCGTCGGCGTGCGGGCGCTGCCGCTGCTCCAGGGCCTTGCCGAGTTCGACCGGGTCGACGGCAAGATGCAAGCCAAGCTCGCACTGCGCAGCGCCGGCCCCAGCCAGCGCGCGCTGATGGCGAACATGCAGGGCACCGCCTTCGTCACTTTCCAGGACGGCGCCATCCGCGGCATCAATGTCGCACAGATGATCCGCTCGCTGACGACCAGCAAGCTGTCCGGCTGGCAGGACAGTGAGGCAGGGAGCACCGAGCAGAGCACCGATTTGTCGCAACTCTCCGCCTCCTTCCGCATCGACAAGGGCCAGGCGGTGACGACCGATTTCAACCTGGTCGGCCCGCTGGTGCGCATCACCGGCGCCGGCACCATCGCACTCGACACCAAGATGCTGGGCTTTCGCGTCGAGCCGAAGCTCGTCATGACCACCGAAGGCCAGGGCCGCACCTCCGAACCGGTCGGCTTCGGCATTCCCGTGATGATCTCGGGCTCCTGGTCGCAGCCGCAGATCTATCCCGACATGAGCGGCATGATGGACAATCCGGATGCCGCCTATGCCAAGCTGCGCGAGATGGGCAAGGGTCTGTTCGGGCCTGACGGCGCCGGGCTCGGCAACATGTTGAGCAATCTTGGTGGTAATTTCGGGCTCGGCGGCGCCGCGCCGGGCGGCGGCAACGCAGCAGGCAGCGCCAACCCGCAGATGAAGCTGCCGGGGCCGGACAGCCCACTCGGCCAGGCCATCGGCAATATGATCCAGCAAGGATTGTCCAACAGCCCTCTGTCCAACACCCCTGGAACCGGCATCCGCAGCCGCGGCCTGCCGGGAACACCGACCACGCCGGCACCGCAGCAGGCCTCGCCCGCGCCGCCGACCCAAGCCCCGTCGACCCAAGCCCAGCCGACTCAAGACCCGCCGGTCGCCCAGCAGGACAGCCAGCCGATGAACGACGTGATGCGGCAACTCTTTAATCGGTAGTTTTTGGACCAACACTTCCAGACTCCGAGGCGGTCCTTACACCCGCACCCCGTCCACTTCTTCATCCGAACGGATGAGAAGGACGGCTGCGGCATTTGGGCCGCCGCCGGCCATCCCCGCCCGTCCCTTGTCGGCTCCTTGCCCGCCCTTGCCGGTTCCTTGGCCCAAATTGTGATAGAAGATCGTAAGGGCCCGTGCGGCCCATAGCGCCGGCGTCCGTCGCGGCGCGAGAGGATCCGGATGGCAGGAGCGAAAGGCAAGATTCGGTTTCTGCGCGAGGGCCTGTTCGCCAAATACGTCGTCTCCCTCGTCGGCCTCGTCGTGTTCGTGCTTGCCGTCAACGGCGCGATGGAGACCTGGATCTCCTACCGCGCCACCACGACGTCGCTGACCGACGCCCTCGGGGACAAGGCGCAGGCCGCCGCAAGGCGCATGGAGCAGTCGGTCTCCGAGCTCGAACGCCAGATCAGCTGGGTGACACGGGCAAGCCAGGACACGCTCGAGAAGCGCCGCGCCGACTACGCCCAGCTGCTGCACCAGGTCTCGGTCGTCTCCCAGCTGTTCCAGCTCAACGGCGACGGCCGTGAGGTGCTGCGCGTCTCGCGCCAGTCGACCACGACCGGCAGTAATGCCGACCTCTCCCGCGACATGCGCTTCACCGACACGGTCGCGCGCGGCGTGAGCTATTCGCCGGCCTCTTTCGTCGATCAGAAGCCGGTGATATCGATCTCGGTGGCACATTCCGGCTTCAATGCCGGCGTCACCGTGGCCGAGATCGATCTCTCTTTCCTCTCCGACTACCTCGCCGATGCCCAGCTCGGCAAGGCCGCCTTCGCCTATGTGGTCGATGCACGCGGCCGCGTGCTGGCGACCTCGTCGAAGGGCCCCGATGTCGGCAAGGATCTGTCGAAGCTGCCGCAGGTCGCAGCCGCCATCGCCCCCGGCCGCGACGGCGATACGTTCGGCACCGACTTCAATGGCCATTCGGTGCTGACCGCGGCGAGCACCGTGCCGAAGCTCGGCTGGAACGTGCTGTTCGAGCAGCCGACCGCGCAGGCGCTGACGCCGATCCGCGACCAGCTCGTGCGCATTGCGTTGCTGATCGGCATGGGGCTGTTGGTCGCGATCCTCGCCGGCACGCTGCTGGCGCGCCGCATGATCATCCCGATCACGGCGCTGCGCAACGGCGCGCACAAGCTCGGCGAGGGCGACTTCAGCCACCGCATCGACGTGCACACCTCCGACGAGCTGGAAGAGCTCGCCGGCCAGTTCAACCGCATGGCCGGTCAGCTCCAGGAGACCTATACGGACCTCGAGACCAAAGTCGAAGAGCGCACCCGCGATCTCGCGCAGTCGATCAACGAGCTGAAGGTGCTGGAAGAGGTCGGCCGCGCGGTCGCCGCCTCGCTCGACCTCAACGCCGTGCTGCCGACCATCGCCGCCCGCGCGCTCGAGATCAGCCACGCCGATGCGGTGCTGATCTACGGCTATGATGCGGACGCGCGCCGCTTCGACCTGGTCGAGGCCAACGGCATCGACAAATCGGCTGACGGCGCCCACATCACGATCGAGGAAGGCGAGAATATTTTGAGCGATGCCGCCAGGAGCGGCGAGCCGATCGCGCTTGCCGATCTCGACCACGCGCCCGAGCAGCCGCTGCGCGACGCCGCGGTCGATGCCGGCTTCCATTCGGTGCTGGTGGTACCGCTGGTCGACCTGCAGGGCACGCTCGGCTCGCTGGTGGTGCTGCGCCGCGCCCGCGGCGCGTTCGAAGGCAGCCTCATCGGCCTGATGCGGACCTTCGCCAACCAGGCGGTGCTGGCGATGCGCAATGCGCGGCTGTTCACCGAAGTTGACCACAAGAGCCACGCGCTGGAGACCGCGCACGAGACCGTGCGCGACCAGGCCGACAAGCTGCGCGAGCAGACCGAGCAGCTCAAGGACTGGAACAAGTCGCTCGAAGAGCGCGTCGAGACCCAGCTCAGTGAGATCGAGCGGATCCGCAAGCTCGAGCGTTTCCTGGCGCCGCAGGTGGCGCAGCTGATCGCCTCCTCCGACAGTCCCGAGGGGCTGCTCACCAGCCAGCGCCGCGAGGTGACCGTGGTGTTCTGCGATTTGCGCGGCTTCACCGCGTTCACGGAAGCGACCGAGCCGGAGGAGGCGATGAACGTGCTGCGGGAATATCACGCCGCCCTCGGCACGCTGATCTTCAAATATGAGGGCACGCTCGACAAATATGCCGGCGACGGCGTCATGATCCTGTTCAACGCGCCGATCCAGTTCGAGGACCACACACGGCGTGCCGTGAAGATGGCGGTGGAGATGCGCGACACCATCGGCCCGCTGACCGAGCGCTGGCGCAACCGCGGCCATAGCCTCGGCTTCGGCATCGGCATCGCGCTCGGCTATGCCACGCTCGGCCAGGTCGGCTTCGAGCAGCGGCTGGAATATGCCGCGATCGGCAGCGTCACCAACCTCGCCTCCCGCCTCTGCGGCGAGGCCAAGGCCGACCAGATCGTGGTCAGCCGCCGCGTCTACGGCATCGTCGAGCAATGGGTCGAAGCCCGCGCGCTCGACGACCTCCAGCTCAAGGGGTTCAATCACCCGGTGCTGGCGATGGAGATCTTGTCCTGGCACGAGGAGGTGGAGAACGTGGTGGATGCCTCCGCGGCGCGGCGGAGGGGATGACCTCAAACAAAAAGAGCGAAAACAACCCCATGCACAGTAGACGGGGGCTGACGGATCAATGGGTTACGAGGGGCGACAAAGCCGGCGACTTCGCTCCGCCCGGGGTCATGATCCCATTCTCGAACAGCGCCTCGATATGCCCAGGCATCTCCGGATGGGCGTACATGGAGCTATGAGTGCCCCCCACCATGATGATGGAAGTCATCTCTAACCCAAACCGGCTCCAGCCCAGATCCGGTACCAAATGGTCTTCGAGGCTCCGAAGGCCGGGATCGTGGTCCTTGGCGTGCAGCATGTAGATTGGCGCGGCCACTTCCGGCAAGACATAGCCAATCTGGCCCTTGACGTTGTCGGATATCATCTCGCGCAGGGCCTCGGTTGATGGAGCACCAGTGAGTTCGGCCAGCCTTTCGGAATCGTCCTCGGCAAGGCCATAGGTTCTCATCAAATGTGCCCACCCTATTCCGTCGACCACCTGCATCATCGATGTCGGCACGGAGGTGAGGTCAGGCGGCGACTGCGTGTCGAGCAAGGCAACTCCCGTCACGTGATGGCCCCGACGTTCCAATTCGGCAGCCAGTGCAATGGCGACAACGCCGCCGAAAGAGCCTCCAACGAAAAACACGGACCGGTCACCGATCCAGGACTCCACGTGTGGCGCATAGTTCAAAGCCAGGTCTTCGACAGTTCCGTTCAGAAGCCCTTGCTCTGCGAGTGGGTATGGATTGAGACCCGCGATGGGATAGTCTCCGCCCAAGTCCTTAATCGCCTGGGGCGTGTTCTCACGGGTGGAGCCGTGGCCGAGACCCGGGATGTAAATCAGGACCCGATCTCCAAATCCGGGGCGGATCGGAACGATGCAAGAGGAATTTCCCTTCTCGAGCAGGGCGCTCATCTCCGCCAAGCCTGAAAGCCGGCGTTCCAGGTCAAGCTGGCGCAGAAATTCGGGATCCGCGCTGTCAAGCAATGCCGCGAGTGACGTCAGCCCTTCGAGTTTCGATCGAGCCTTACCATTGCTTCCCACACCTTGCCGCTGCGACGCACGCTCGCTGGAAGCGATCTTCTCCTGCAGCAGCTGCGCGATCGCTTGCGCCGTCGGATAATCGAAGGCGAGCGTGGTCGGCAGCTTGGCTCCAATTTGCCCCGACAGCCGGTTGCGGAGTGCGACCGCCATCAGCGAGTCCAGACCGAGATCCTTGAGCGCTTGGTCCGCAGGCACCGACGAGGCCCCGGGCAGCGCCAGCACCGCCGCGATCTCCTCCTGCGCCAGCTCCACAAGCGCCTGCAGCCGCTCCGCGTCGCTCGCAAGCGAGGCCAGCCGCGACCGCAGACTATTAGTGTCGCCGCTTCCCACTGAGGCGCGCCGCAATCCACTGCGCACCAGGCCACGATACAGCGCAGGCACGTCGTCGGCGAACTGGCGCTGCATCGCGCCGACATCCAGATGGATCGGAATTACCATCGCCTCGGGTAGCGCCTGCGCCGCATCCAGCAGCTCGAGCCCAAGCTCCAGCGACAGCGCCTGCACGCCCTGCCGCCGCATCCGCATCAGCTCGGCGCGGCCAAGATGCGCCGTCATGCCGACACCGCGCTGCTCCCACAGCCCCCACAGCAGGCTCTGCCCAGCCAATCCGCGATGCCGACGCTCCGCCGCCAGCGCATCAAGGAATACGTTCGCCGCCGCGTAATTCGCCTGGCCCGGGCTGCCAAGCCCTCCCGCCGACGAGAACAGCACGAACGCTGCAAGATCCTTATCCGCCGTCAGCTCGTGCAAGTGCCAGGCGCCATCGAGCTTCGGTCGCAGCACACGCTCCAGCCGCTCGACGGTCAGCGCCGGCACGATCCCGTCGTCCAACGTTGCGGCAAGATGGAATACTCCCGTCAACGGACGATCCGGCGCGATGGCGCGCAACACCGCACCGACCGCATCACGATCCCCGACGTCGCAGCTCACCACTTCAACAGTCTGCGCGCCCTGCCCCTCGAGCTCGGCGACCAGTTCAGTCGCTCCAGGCGTCGCCATTCCGCGACGCGACGTCAGCAACAGATGTCGCACTCCGTGCTTGGCGACCAAGTGCCGCGCAACCTCACGGCCAAGCTCGCCGACCCCGCCCGTGATCAACACCGTCCCGCCAACAGCAAGACGTCGCGGCTCGCCCGCACCGACTCCGGCCCGTACCAGCCGTGGCGCCAGCACCGAACCATGCCGCAGGGCGAGCTCAGGCTCAGACGTCGTCGACGTCAGCCTCGACAGCAACGAAGCATCCGAAAGCAGCGCATCCACATCAACAAGCTGCAGCCGCCGATCCGGATGTTCCGCCCGCGCGCTTCGCACCAGTCCCCACAGCGGCGCACGGGACAGCCCGCTCGCGCCTTCATCGGGACCCGTCGCCACCGCGCCCTGCGTCAGCCACGCGACCTGCGTCTCGTTCAGACGCGCTTCGCCAAGGATCCCCTGCAGCTCGGCAAGACCGCGTTCCGCCGTCGCATGCGTCGCCGCCAGCACGCTGCCGCCCATCTTAGACAGATGGTCGAACACGATCTGGCCCGGCACGCTTGCGCCCGCATCAAGCCGCGCCACAAGTGCCGACACGCTCTCGGCGTGATCAAGCCCCAGGCGCGCCGCAAGCGCGCTGTCGCTGCCCACCATCAGCGGCACCGCTTCAGCGCCGGCCTCGCTCAAGGCCACCGCGCGCCATTCCAGACGGTACAGATGTTGCGTCTCGCCGCGCGAGGCCTCGCGGATCTGCGCTTCGCTCGCTTGCTTCAGCCGCAAGCCCCCGACATGCGCCACGACCCGCCCGTGACCATCCGCGAGTTGCAGATGCGCCAGGGCCTCGCCCTCGCCGCTGCGCTCCACTGACGCGCGGATCCGCAACTCACGTGCTCCCATCGCTGACAGCGACACTTCCGACCACTCGAACGGCAGCAGCACCAGCCCGTCGCCGAGGTCTTCGACCTGCGCAAGCGTCAGAACATGCAGCGCACTGTCCAGCAGCGCCGGATGCAAGCCGTAACTTTCCGCCGATTCAGACAGCGCCTCCGGCAGGACGGCACGGCCGTACACCGCATTGCCAACCCGCCACGCCTCTCGAAGCCCTTGGAAAGATGGCCCATACCCGTAGCCGCGGGCCTGCAACTTCACATAATGCTCCGTCAAGTCGATCGATGTCCCGCCTATCGGCGGCCACGCCTCGAGCCCGCTTGCCTCAAGCCCACCGTCTTGCGCTGCGGCTTCCTGCTCCGCGGCCTCGCCCAGCACGCCCTGCGCATGCAGCGTCCACGAGCCGCCCTCAGCCGCATCTTCCGCGCGGCTGTAGATGCTCAAGCTTCGGCCGCTTATGGCCTGGCCACCATCCACCTGAACCTGAAGCCGGACACCGCCCTCCGCCGGCAGCACCAGCGGCGCCAGCAGCGTCAGCTGCGACACTTCCGTCAATCCAACCGCGCGCGCCGCCGCAAAGCCCAGCTCCAGCAGCCCGGTCCCCGGCAGCAGCACCGTCCCGAACACCGCATGATCGCCAAGCCAGCCCGCTTCCGACAACGACAACCGGCCCGTCAACAAAAACCCGTCGCTCTCCGCAAGCGGCGTCGCAGCGCCAAGCAGCGGATGCGACGCATCCGACAGCCCCATCGTCGCGGCGTCCCCACTCGCCTTCTCAGCCTCCAGCCAGTAACGCTGCCGCTGGAACGCATAGGTCGGAAGTGACGCAACAGGTGCCGTCGCACCCGCTCCCGCCGCCTTCGCCCAGTCAACACCAACACCATGAACATGCAGCGCGCCGAGATTGCGTAAAAGCTCCGACATCCCGCCGCCGTCACGGCGCAGCGATCCCACCACCACGCCATGCTCGCCGCTCGCCGCAGACAGCGGCATCGCCAGCACCGGATGCGCGCTCGCTTCCACGAACACGCCGTGCCCGCTGCCGATCAACTCGGCCAGCGCAAGGTCCAGCCGCACCGTCTGCCGCAGGTTCCGGCACCAATAGGATCCGTCCAGTGACGTCCCCTCGCAGCGCGCTCCCGTCACCGTCGAGATCATCGCCACCTCGCCTGCCTGTGGCGCAAGATCCGACAGCAAGCCTTCCAGCTCCGGCAGGATCGGGTCCATCTCCGCGCTGTGCGAGGCGTAGTCCACATTGACCTGCCGGCAGAACACGCCTTCCTGACCAAGACGGCCGACCCAGCGCTCGACCACTTCAGTCGGCCCCGAGACGACCGTCGAGCCCGGCGTGTTCACCACCGCCACCGACAATCCGGACCATTCCGCTGCCTTCAGCCGCTCTTCCACAACTGAAGCCGCAAGCTCCGTCACCGCCATGGCCCCGCGCCCGCTCAGGCCCCTCAACAGCTTGCTGCGCAGCGCCACCACCCGGGCTCCGTCCTCAAGCGACAGGATGCCGGCAACCACGGCGGCTGCGATCTCGCCCTGGCTGTGGCCCACAACCGCCGATGGCTGCAGTCCGAGACTGCGCCACACCGCGGCCAGGCCGACATTCATCGCAAACAGCGAAGGCTGGATCACGTCCACCTGCTCCAGCAGGCAGGCTTCGAGATCCTCATCCCCGCGAAGCACCGACGTCAGCGACCAGTCCGTGTAAGGGGACAACGCCGTCTCACAGGCCGCAATCGCCTGCGCAAACACCGCCGATTCCGCCAGCAGGGCTCGGCCCATCGATGGCCACTGACTGCCCTGTCCGGGGAACACGAACACCACACGACCGCGATCGCGCGCGCTCCCGACCGACACCGCCGCATGCGGGCG
>NZ_JYMR01000007.1 GCF_000938255.1 Bradyrhizobium sp. LTSP849
AAGACCGCGATTATCATTCTGGTGCGGATGCCCGAGATCGGTCAGATCACGCGCGAACAAGCCGCCGCACTGTCAGGGCTTGCCCCTTATGACGATGACAGCGGCAATCACGTCGGCGTCCGTCACATTGCGGGCGGGCGTGAACGGCTGCGCCGCGCGCTGTTCAATGCGGCGCTACCGGCGTCCTTTCGCTGGAATCCGCAGCTGATCGCGTTCTATAAAAAGCTGACTGGGGCCGGCAAGGAGCACAAGCGCGCTCGGATCGCTTGCGCCAGAAAGCTGCTGATTTTCGCCAACACAGTCGTAGCCCGCGGCACACCCTGGCAAAAAGAATCGCCTGAAGTCGCCAGCCCGCCAGCCATCTGACCGCGTTTCTTTGTTCGGCCGAAGCACCGTTTCTTCGTCCCGACCTGCCGTCACAAAGACGCCGCGCGCCGCGGCCGTCAAGGCTGGCCGTCGCTCCGGCCCAACCCCATCTCCGCTGCCGCCAGGCCACGCCTTGACGGCCGCAAGCACGGCGTCATGCTCGCCGGCAATCGGGCGCGCTTTAATGGTTGCTACGATTTCTCAACCCGCCGCGGGCAGCGCGCT
Organism: Bradyrhizobium sp. LTSP849; assembly: GCF_000938255.1. Taxonomy (GTDB): domain Bacteria; phylum Pseudomonadota; class Alphaproteobacteria; order Rhizobiales; family Xanthobacteraceae; genus Bradyrhizobium. Next base: position 592 of record NZ_JYMR01000007.1, read on the forward strand.
GTCCGGCGGTGCACCCCACGGCCGGTCGGCTGACGCGAGCCCTATCAACCTGCCCTGGATGTAGTCGCAACCCCAGTCGCGCAGCATGCTGGCTGCTTCCTCGTCCTGCACCCACTCGGCGACGGTCTTGATGTCGAGGCGGCGGGCGAGGTCGATCAGGGTGTGCACGAAGGCGCGGTCGTCGGCGGAATGGGTGATGTTCTGCACGAAGGCGCCGTCGATCTTCACAATGTCCACGCCGAGCTTGCGCAAATTGCGGAACGAGGTGTAGCCGGCGCCGAAATCGTCGATGGCGATGCGGCTGCCGAAATTCTTCAGCCGCGTGACGAAGCCGCGGACGTCATCGATGTCCTGGATGGCGACCGTCTCGGTGATCTCCACGATCAGCCGCTCGGCGACGCCGGGATGGGCCAGCATCAGCGATTCAATTCCCGCCCACCAGTCCGGATCCATCGTCGTGTCCGGCGAGATGTTGAGGCTGAGGCGAATGTCGGGCGCGGCCGCAAGCTCGGCGACCACAAGTTCGAGCACGCGGTGATCGACCAGGCGAATGAGGCCGAGCCGTTCGGCCACGGGCACGATGTCGGGCGCAAGCAGCACCTGGCCATTGCCCTGGTCCATCCGCACCAGGCATTCGTGGAACGCGCCCTCGCGCGAGGCGGCTGACACCACCGGCTCATAGGCGAGCTTGATGCGGCGCTCGTTCAGCGCGGTGACGATCTCGTCGGTCACGCGGATGTTGACGCGGCGCTGCGCATCGCGCGCGGCATCCGGGCGCCACGCAGCGAACGAGCCGGCGCGGCGGCGCTTGGCGGCGTCCAACGTCTCATGGGCGCGGTTGATCGCCTCATCGGTGCTGCGGGCATAGCGCGGCAGGCTGACGGCGCCGATCGAGGCAGTGATAGAGACCGGGCCGGATTTGGTCGGCACCACCTCATCGCGGATGCCGGCGAGGAAGCGCTCGGCTGCGATATTCATGTCGTCGACGGTGCAGTTCTTCAGGATCAGGCCGAACTTGTTGCCGGAGAAGCGCCCCAGCACGTCGCCGCCGCGCAGTCGCGCGCGGATGCGTTGGGCAACATCGAGGATCACGGCATCCGCGACATCGAAGCCAAAGGCGTCATTGACGCGCGCGAGATGATCGATGCCGACCAGCATGAAGGCCGCGGTCGAGCGGAAGCGGGTCGTCTCCTCGATCGCTTCGGCCAGGGCCGCGATCAGATGGGAGCGGTTGAGCTCGCCTGTCAGGGGATCGAGCCGGGCGAGCTTGGACAGCTCCTCGTCGCGGGCGTGACGCTCATTGTTGATGCGGACGGAGCCGATCGCGCGCACCGGGCGGCCGTCGGCGCCGGCGAACCAGCGGCCGGTCTCCTCGACCCAGACCACGGGATCGGACGCGCTCATGCGGACGCCGTACTCGACCCGGTAGGGCGTGCCGTCGGCGCCGTGCACGGCGGAGGTCTGCGCCAGCGCGGCGGTCCGCAGCGTCTGCGCGGGCTCGATCAGCTTGGCGAACTCGGCACCGGTCGCAAGCCGCTCAGTGGGGATGCCCGGGAAGACCGCGCCGGCCTGCTCGCCCCAGACGATGGCGTCGCTGGCGATATCCCAGACGAAAACAGCCTGGCCGAGGGCGGCCAGGATTTCGGAGGCTTGCGGCAATGCGGGGGTCAAAATCGCCTCGTTTCGGGACAGCGGGGAGTCCTGAGCCGGCACAGAATACGGCCAGATTCGCCCCCGACCCTAGGCAAAGTTCATAAACAATTTGGAAACCACGTTCCAAGGGCACCTTGGAACCAGATAGGCTCCGCCGGCATAGGCCTTGCGAGACCATCACAGGCACAGCGCGCTTCGTCCCGAAACGCGACAGTTGACCGGCCTGACGGTGTTACGATGGTGACGATTAATCGATCGGACGAGGCGGAGCGGATGATGGGCACCGCAGTGGTGCCGCTGACCCCGACGCTGGAATGGGTTCACAAGGTGATCCCCCTGCCGCGCCCGGATCCGAGCTTCGTCACCCAGCTGATCGCCAACGCCGAGCACCTGCCCCAGACAAGCCGGCTGCGCCGCGGTTCTTCCGAAGATGCGCAGATGGCCTATGGCGGCAAGCGCCCGCTTCCCAGCGTCACCGCGCGCACCCGGCAGGTCGCATAAAGCCGATCAGCGCGGTGCGTCGGGCGAGGACGGCGTGCCGTTGCCCGGCTGCAAATGTGGCGAGGGTATTTCCGGCGACGACACGCCCTGCACCGGCTTCGGCGCGGGGTGATCCATCAGCACGGATTCGGCAACTGATTGCGCCGTGGGTGCTGGCGGGGCCGCCGGAGCGGCTTGCGGCGTGGGCACCGGCTCGAATTTGGGCTCGGACGCAAGTTCATCCGCCGGCGTCTCGGCTTGACGCTTGGCCTTGCGCGGCACCGGCACAGTCTCGGCGGCGACGTAAGCGATGCGACGGCGCGCGCGTTGGGCGATGCCGCCGAGGAAATCAGCCATCGCGAGCAGCACCAGCAGGAAATAGGTGGAGTTGCCGAATTTGGGCCAGATCACGAATTCGGCCGCGGCTGCACCGAACAGGATCAGCGACAGCAAATGATCCATCAGGAATTTCGCGCCGGGCCGCGCGCCCTTGACCACTTCGAGCAGCAGCAGCACCACACCGAGCGCGAGCAGGAGGTCGGCAAGCGTCACCGGCCAGGTCTCGCCGGTGATCATCGGCACCTTGAAGAGCACGTCCGAGAAGGACACGCTGGGCATCAGGAAGGCGATGATGTTGTAGACCGCGAGCGGAATCAGAAGCAGCGGGAAACCGACCATCGGCAATGTGCCTTCTCGATCAAGATGTCCGGGCAGGACAATGCGACGGCGAAGCATTCGCTCCGCCGCCGTCACCGTCATATCTCATGGATTGGCTGAAATCAGGCAGGTCACGTCATCCTGATTGAGGATAAACCTGCCTGAGGAAAGGTCCTGACTCAGGACTCTTTCTTCTTCAGGACCTGACGGCCCTTGTACATGCCGGTCTTGAGGTCGAGATGGTGCGGACGACGGAGTTCACCGGAGTCCTTGTCCTCGACATAGGTCGGCTTCTTGATGGCGTCTGCCGAGCGGCGCATGCCACGACGCGACGGCGAGGTTTTTCTTCTCGGAACGGCCATTTCAATATCCTCTAGGGATTGGTGTTGTCCGGGCATCGTCCGCACGACGGCTCAGCACCCAAACGGGGCGAGCGAAATGCCGATCAAGGCCGGGCTTATAGAGGAAGGCTGGCCGCAAAGCTAGGGTTTTGGACCGGAAAATAAGCCCGAAAAGGGCTCAAAATCCGCGATTTTCCGGCCAGCAGGTCGAAAGCGAAGAGGCCTGCGCCCTGGCCACATAGGTCCCGGCCAGGCGCCGGACGCCCGGCCCGGGGGCCCTGGCGCTCCGTTTGACCGGATTCGGCAGGATCGAGGCCAGAAGTGCCGCCTCCCGAGGGGAGAGGTTTGCCGCCGATTTGCCGAAGGCATAGGCGCTGCCCGCCTCCACCCCAAACTGGCCCTGCGGGCCGAGCTCGGCGATGTTGAGGTAAATTTCCAGGATCCGGTGCTTGGGCAGGACGAAATCGACCCACAGCGCCAGCGGAAATTCCAACGCCTTGCGGACGAAATCCCGCCCCTGCCAGAGGAACAGGTTCTTGGCCACCTGCTGGGTGATGGTGGAGGCGCCGCGGAACGGCGTGCCGTCCTCCTTGGCGTCGTCGATCGCCTCGCGTAGCGCGCCCCAGTCGATGCCGTGATGCTTGCAGAAATGGGCGTCCTCGGCCGCCACCACCGCGCGCGGCAATGAGGGCGACATCGCCGCGAGATCGATCCATTCCCGCTGCATCGGCGCGCCGCGCAAGCTGCGCCAGGCCATCAGCGTCGAAACGGGATGGCCGGTGCGGTAGAACGGCGCGATCACATACGGCGCGAGAGCTGCGACCGCGAGCATCACCAGCAGGATTTTGACGATGCGCAAATCGACCTTTCCGGCGCAAACTGAAACGCGGCCACGGGCCCACCCATTAAGTCTGTGATAATTCGGGCCTTTTCCAGCGCTTTTTAGGCCTTCCAAACGATTGACTGGGGCGGGCGCATAAAGGATTGTCCCGCCGAATTTTAGTCCTGGAGCCTTTCTTGATGACCGGCACGTCCCCGTCCGATTTCGCCAAACGTCTGGACAAGACCGCTGATGACACCGAAGCCCTGCTCGGGCGCCTCCTGGCGGACGACATTCTGCCCGATGAGATCGCGCGGCCCAAGCGGCTGATGGACGCAATGCGCTATTCGAGCCTGAACGGCGGCAAGCGCCTGCGGCCGTTCCTGGTGGTCGAGAGCGCGGCCGTGTTCGGCGTGCCCCGCGAGGCGGCATTGCTTGCGGGCGCCGCGCTCGAATGCATCCACTGCTATTCGCTGATCCATGACGACCTGCCGGCGATGGACAATTCGGACCTGCGCCGCGGCCGCCCCACCCTGCACAAGAAGACCGATGATGCCACCGCGATCCTCGCCGGCGACGGCCTGCTGACGCTGGCCTTCGACATCATTACCCGCGACGAGATCCATCGCGACGCCAACGTGCGGCTGCTGCTGACGCGCGCATTGGCGCGTTGCGCCGGCATCGGCGGCATGGTCGGCGGCCAGATGCTCGATCTCGCCGGAGAAGGCCGCTTCGGCGACCGCGAGCCCGTGGACGTCGCGCGCCTCCAGCAGATGAAGACCGGCGCGCTGCTGCGATATGGCTGCATCGCCGGCGCGATCCTCGGCCAGGCGACTGCCAAGGAATATCAGGCGCTCGACGATTACGGCCGCGCGCTCGGCGAGGCCTTCCAGATCGCCGACGATCTGCTCGATGTCGAGGGCGATGCGGAAGCGCTCGGCAAGCCCTCGGGCCAGGACGCGGCGATGGGCAAGACCACTTTCGTCACTCAGCTCGGCATCGAAGGCGCCAAGCAGCGCGTGCGCGATCTCTTGGCGCGGGCCGACAGCGCGGTGTCGATCTTCGGCGATCGCGCCGCCGTGCTGCAAGCTGCCGCGCGCTTCGTCGCCGAACGCAAGAACTGACGGTGCGATGACGGGCATCGACAAAGACGATCCCGTCCTCGTCCGCTTCCGCAAGATGTCGCGGCCGATGCGCGTGCTCTACGCGCGGCCGCGGACATTCATCTCGCTCGCGGCCGGCATCCTGGTCTGCCTGCTGCTGCCAGGTTCGCACCGGCTGGTGACGCGGCTGCTGTTCGGCTGGGACGCGCTGATCGCGGTCTATCTCGTGCTGGTCTACAGCATGATGCTGAACAACGACCATCAGCACATCCGCCGCTCGGCCGCGATGCAGGACGACGGCCGCTTCGTGATTCTGCTGGTGACGGCGATCGGCGCGTTTGCGAGCATCGCCGCGATCGTCTCCGAGCTTGGCGCCCATCGTGGTGCGGCGGAACTGACGATCGCCATCACCACCATCGTGCTGTCCTGGGCCACCGTGCACACGACTTTCGCGCTGCATTACGCCCATGATTATTACCGCCACCCGCCGGGCGGGTTGCAGTTCCCGAGCGGCGACAAGGAAGACCACTGCGACTATTGGGACTTCGTCTATTTCTCGTTCGTGATCGGGATGACCGCGCAGGTCTCCGACGTCGGCATCACCGACAAGACCATCCGCCGCACCGCCACCGCGCACGGCATCATCTCGTTCATTTACAACACGGCGCTACTGGCGTTGACCGTGAACATCGCGGCGAGCGCGATTGCCACTTAATGTCGTCCCGGCGAAGGCCGGGACCCATACCGCGTGATCTATCTTTGATAGTTCGGTGACAGTACCGCGCTACGATGGATAACTTCCAGCCTTCGCCAAACCACTCCCTGTGGTTATGGGTCCCGGCCTGCGCCGGGACGACACCGTGTCCTTTAGTAACACACCTCGGCATTGGCATCGTTGCCGGGGCCGCCACCGCCGCGATATTCGAGATGGCAGCCGCGGTTGACCGCACGGCAGCCGGTATTGTTGCAGTACATCTGCCCGCCGCCCGAGGCGCGGCCCGCGCCGGCGGCAATGCCGGCCGCGGCGCCGCCCATTCCGGCACCATAACCACCCGCCGCGCCCATCTGCGGACGCTGCCGGGCCGGCCGATCGTCACTGTCGTCACGCCGCGAGGTCGTGGGCTTCGAAGGCGTAGGCTTTGCGGCACGCTTCTTCACGCAGTCGTTGTCGTCGTCGAGTGCGTAGCCTTCGTCGCAGACAATCTTGGAGCACTTGTCGCCGTCGGCCTTGAAGCCATGCTCGCAAACCAGCGGGCAGACGCGCGACGGTTTTGACTTGACGGTATCGAGTGCGTCGCTGCTTGCCACCTTTACGTCGAGCTTGGTGCCGGCATAGCGGTTGAACTGCGACAGCGACCGCTGCGCTGAACTGTTCCAGTTGCCGTCGGCCTGCCCGGAGAAGCAGCCGACGCGGCCGAGCTCGGTCTGCACCGAGCGGCTGAGATCGGCAGGCTGCGTCGCGGGCGTCAGCGAGGCGACATTGGTGCCGGCGGGGCTCGCCGTGCTGGCCGGCGCGGCGCTCGGTGCCGTGGCGGCGAGGTTGACGCGCTGCTGCTCGGCAGCAGCGGCCTGCTGCTGCGCCTGCTCTTTGGCCTTCTGCGCGACAAGCTGCGCCTGCTCGGCTGCTTTCGCATTGGCGTCGGCCTTGGCTTGCGTGTCCTTCTGCGCACCAAGCGCGGCGAGACGGTCGCGTTCGGCATCGGCCTGCTTCGCCTTCTCGATCGCCGCAACGTGCGCCTGCTCGGCCTGGATCTTGTCGAGCTGGAGCTTGGCGAGGTTCGCATAGAAGCCGTCCGGATGCTGGGCCAGGAAGGCTTCCCACGCCGGCCTGTTGCCGACCTGGAGCGCGAGCTCGTAGTCACGGCGCATGTCGGCCTGCGGATTTTGCGCGGGCGCTGCCGCCGTCGCAGCCGTCACCTTGACGGGCACCAGCGGCACGTCTTCACCGCCAAGCGAGCCATAAACGAACGGCTCCTGCCTGTTGCCGGTCGACTTGAGCACGTCATCGCGCACGAAGCCGAAGGCGCGGCGGACGTCGAGGCCCGGCGTCGTCAGATGCTTCGACAGCGCGATCGTGAACGGGCTGTTGGCGCCGTCGCCGTCCTGCGCGGTAAAGCCGGCCTTGGCCGAATAGGCAATCAACGTGTTGGAGCTGGCCGGCTCGACCTGGGCCAGACCACGGCCGATGCCACGCGAGGCAAGCGTGCGCTTCATGGTCCTGCCGAAAGGATTGTCACGACAGGCGTCGAGGATCACCAGGCGAAGCTGCTTCGCAGGCTCGACTGCGACCAGGACGCGATCGAGCGAGAGCGCCTCGTCATAGACATCAGTGTCGCGCTCGAGCTTCGCATCGACCGGGATCAAATAGTTGGAGCCTTCGACTTCGATGCCGTGGCCGGCGTAATAGACGACAGCGATGTCGGCATCACGGGTTGAATCCGCGAACTCGCGCAGCACGCGTCGCGTATCGAGCGCGGTCAGATCGTGGCGGGAATCGACGACATCAAAGCCGGCATCCTTCAGCGTCTTTGCCATCACCGCGCCGTCGTTGACGGGGTTGGTGAGCTGAGGCGCGTTCAGATAGGCGGAATTGGCGAGCACCAACGCGACGCGCTTTCCGGCAAAGGCGGGGTCCGCACCGAACAACAGCACGACTGCGAGGAGAAGCGGGCAAAGTCTGAATAAATTGCGCATGACACGACATCCAAATGTTCGGGGCAGTTCATACCCTCGGGATAGCCTTAGCAAGATCTGCCGCCTGCGCTTGTGATGGAGGTCACGAAGCAGCGCCGGCCGCATGCCGAGGAACCCCTTTCGTTAGTCGCGCCAGTGCGTTGGCGGTTCGCTGGCAAATGCGCGCGGGCCGGGGTTTCCCCTAGCCATTCCCGATGTGCCCCCGATACTGCGGCAGATTGTCCGTAATCTCGTGCCAAGGGGCCTTGGAGCCGACGAAAATATGGGCGCCCGGCCGGATCGAGGGGGCATCGACCAGGGTTCCCATGGCGACATGGACCCATTTTCCTTCGCGGACCCGGGAATAAAGCAGCGAGCCGCAGCGGGCACAGTGGGCGTCGTGCGTGGCGTCGTCCCCGAAGATGATGCGCTGGTCCTCGCCTCTGACGATGCGGAGCTTGCTGTGCTCGATCCCGGCGAACGGCTTGAAGGCGGAGCCGGTGGTGCGGCGGCAGTTCGAGCAGTGGCAGTTCATCGCATAGGAAAACGCGTCCGCCACCTCGTAACGAACGGCACGGCAATAGCATTCGCCGGCAAGGATACGAGCGTTCGAATTTTCTGATCCGGTCATGTCGGCGTCCTCGCGCAAAAGGCTTGGAGACCCATAGCGCAATTTGATGTGTACGACTAAGTTCGCGCCAAACCATCATTCAAAGGGATGACCCATGACCCAGAATCGTTCGAGCGTCGAAGCCGTCGTGCAATCCTATTTTGACGGGCTTTACGAGGGCGACGCCGAAAAGCTCGGCGCCATCTTCCATCCCACCGCCGATTTGCGCTGGGTCGAGAAGGGCGAATTGCAGGTGCTCACCGTGCCCGACTGGCTCGACCGCGTGCGCAAGCGCGCCTCCGCCAAGGCCGAGGGCAAGCCGCGCGAGGATTTCATCGTCACCATCGATCGCTCGGATGACAAGACCGCCTTCATCAAGGTCAAGTGCCAGCTGCCGCCGCGCTTCTTCACAGACTATCTGGTCGCAATGAAGCTCGCCGATGGCTGGCAGATCGTGTCGAAATCGTATCGGTATGACCTGAGGGAGTGAGGCTTTCACTGCCTGAAATCGGGCACACTCGTCTCCCATTCTCCGTCATTGCAAGCGTAGCGAAGCAATCCAGAATCTCTCCTCGGAGGCAGACTGGATTGCTTCGCTACGTTCGCAATGACGGCGCAGATCGCGCGTACGCTGCATCCTTCCCCACCTACCGTCCCGCCCAAAGGTTCCCATGCTGCTCGATCGCCGTTCCCTGCTCGCCTCGCTGTGCTGGATGGCCGCTTCTCCCGCGCTCGCCGCGGATGCGCCGCCAGAACTCGAATCCTACGAACGCGAGAGCGGCGGGCGGATCGGGGTCTATGCGGAGAACCTCGCGACCGGCGCCAAGCTCATTTGGCGCGCCGACGAGCGCTTCGTCATGTGCTCGACATTCAAAGCCTCGCTGGCGGCCTGCGTGCTGGCGCGGGTCGATCGCGGCGAGGAGCAGCTTGCCGCCACGATCCCTTACGGCCAGGCCGACCTGCTCGACTATGCGCCGGTCGCGAAGCAAAATCTGTCGACCGGCGCGATGTCGGTCGCTGAGATGTGCAAGGCGATCGTCGAGCTCAGCGACAACACCTGCGCCAATTTGCTGCTGGCGCGGATCGGCGGCCCCGCCGCCCTCACCGCGTTCTGGCGATCGCTCGGCGATTCCATCTCGCGGCTCGACCACAATGAGCCCGAGCTCAACCGCTCGCCGCCCGGCGATCCCCACGACACTACGACACCGGCCGCGATGGCGAACAATCTGCGGCGGCTGGTGACGGGCGAGGCATTGTCGCAAGCATCGCGCGCGCAGCTCACCGACTGGATGGTGAACTGCAAGACGGGCGCCAATCGGCTGCGCGGCGGCCTGCCCGCAGACTGGAAGATCGGCGACAAGACCGGCAATAACGGCAAGGATGCATCGGGTGATATCGCGATCGTCTGGCCCAAGCCTGACAGGCCGATCCTGATCGCGGCCTATACCCAGGGCGGCACGCCAACCGCTGCACAGATCGAGGCCGTGTTCGCGCGCATCGGGCGCATGGTGACTGAGCGGCTCGCCTGACCACGCCACATTGACCTGTCGCCCGCTTCCGGGCGAAGACAGGCCATGATCGAAGCGAAATTTCAGACCTTTCTCATCCTGCTCGCGGTGCTGGCGGGCACGGCGGTGGTCGCGCGCCGCTTCAATGTCGCGCCGGCCATTCTCCTGATGCTGGCCGGAATCGGCCTCGCCTTCGTGCCGGGCATGCCGCCGGTGGAACTGCCGCCGGAACTGGTGCTGCTGATGGTGCTGCCGCCGCTGATCTACTCGGCGAGCGTCGCCATGAGCTGGCGCGAGTTCAGGAACAATCTGCGCCCGATCGTGCTGCTAGCGGTCGGCGCCGTGATCTTCACCGCGGCACTGGTGGCGGCGGCCACACATTATTTGATCGAGCTGCCCTGGACCATCGGCTTCCTGCTCGGGGCCATCGTCGCGCCGCCCGACGTGGTAGCGCCACTCGCGATCGCACGCCGACTGAACCTGCCGCGCCGAATCCTGGTCATACTCGAAGGCGAAGGGCTCGCCAATGACGCCACCGCGCTGATCCTGTACCGCTTTGCGCTTGCCGCAATCATGGTCGGCCAGTTCTCGCTGCCGAAGGCGGCCGGCGAATTTTCTCTCATCGTCGCCGGCGAGATCGCCTTCGGCATCGGCGTCGGCTGGCTCTCCTTGCGCGCCCGCAAATGGGCTCACGATCCGCAGGTCGAACTTACGCTGTCGCTGATCACGCCTTACGTCTCCTATTGGCTGCCCGAGCATTTCGGCGGCTCCGGCGTGATCGCCACCGTAGCCTGCGGCCTCTATGTGAGCTGGAACGGGCCGCTGTGGATCTCCGCGTCGACGCGGCTGCAAGGCATCTTCTTCTGGGACCTCATCATCTACCTGATCGAGGGCCTCTTGTTCCTGCTCACCGGCTTCCAGATGCGGGCGCTTTACGAGAAGTCGAAGGCGTTTCCGCTCGACGACATCATGATCGCGACCGCCATCGTGATGGTGGTCATCGTCATCGCGCGCTTCGCCTGGCTCTATCCCGCGATCTACCTGCCGCGGATCCTCAGCAAGTCACTGCGCACGCGCGATCCGTCGCCGCCATGGCAATGGCCGTTCACGCTCGCGTTCACCGGCGTGCGCGGCGCCGTGTCGCTCGCGGCCGCGCTGGCGCTGCCGTTCACGCTGCCGAGCGGCGAGGCCTTTCCATTTCGCGACCTGATCTTGTTCGTCGCCTTCGGCGTCATCTTCATCACGCTGGTCGGCATCGGCCTCACGCTGCCGCCGGTGGTGCGCTGGCTCGGCATCGCGGAAGCCGGCCGCAACGAACATGTCGCCGAACACGAGGCTGAGATCTCGGCACGGCGCCAGGCGCTCGACGCCGCATTGAAATCACTCGATACCTTGACCGACGAGAAGGAAGTATCCGAGGGGGTGGTGAAACTGCTGCGCGCACGTCACGAGATCCGCGCCAACCAGCTTCCGGACTCGCTCGACCCAAACCACCACGACGTTTCCGCGGCCGGCACCGCTTTGACCCGCGAGCTGATCGGAGCCGAGCGCAAATTCATCCATGACCTCTTGCGCGACGGCCAGATCACGGACGAGACGCGGCGCCGGATCGAGCGCGATCTGGATCTGGAAGAGGCGAGCTTGGCGAACAGGGAGTATCGAGGGGCGCCGTTGTAGCTTAGCGCCACGACCTCTTACCGCCTCTCGCAAAACTCCTGCATCGCGACCGTCACGGCCGTCGCAATCAACTCCTGTCGCTCCGGCGAGTTCATCGCCATCTCCTCATCTCGGTTGATGATGGAGCCGGCCTCGAGCAGCACTGCGGCGCTGTTGGTTTGCGACAGCACGACGAGACCGTCATAGCGGTAGACGCCGACATCCTTGTCGAGCAATTCGTGCCGGTAGCGGCCCATCAGCGGCAGGGTGTATTGGCTGGCATATTGCAGGCCGCGTTCCTTCAGCTCCTTGCCCAGCAGCCGCGCGAAGGCGAGGCTTGCGCCGAAGTGCGGATTACGCTGCGACACGAACAGCGAGTGGCCGCCGAAACGATCGCTGAAGTAGCTCTTGGCGCCCTCGAATTCCCATGCCTCGAGCATCTTGTCCGGCACGGAATCGTGGTGAATCGACAGGAAGAAATCCGCATGTGCAGCATTGGCGGTGCCGACGCGCTTGAGCAGGCTTGCCCTCGCCTTGCCCTCGGTCACGAGCACGCGGGTCGCGGCAAAGCCGGCCGACTTCAATCTCTCGCCGATGAGTTTCGCTAAGTGCAGGTTGAAGCCGAATTCTACATCGTTGCGCGCGCTCGTCGCACCCTGCGATTCGGAGGTGTGCCCGACGTCGAGCACGATTCGGAATTTGCGCGGCTCGCATTTTTCCGGGACCTCTGTCTTTTGTCTGGTTTTAGCGACCTTGCGCGCCGGTGCGGTGCGCCTCGCGTCGACCGGCGCGGGCGATGATGCGACCAGCGACACCACAATCGCTGCGACAATGCCTCGCGCCAGTGACAAGCGCTACTCCGCCGCTGCAATCCGCGGACGGCCGACGAAGCCCGCGACGTCGCCGAACCGCTCCAGCATCACAGCGGGCAGGTCCTTGGCCTTGCTGGTGACGCAGGCGCCGGAGCGCACGGCGTAGCGATCCTGATGCGCGGCCTGCGGCGGCGGCTCGCCGTGCTGAAGCGCGCGCGCCAGCTCCATCACGACTTTCCGGAAATGCATGATGCCGAGATCGGTCGGACCGAGATGCTCGCGGGTACGGTCGGCGATCGGACCCTGGCTGTCCTGCACCGCGGCATCCTGCTCGGAGACGCCCTTGATGCCGGTGTAGCTTTTGGTCCTCTGGAGCTTGCGGTCGATCAGATAGTCGTTGCCCTTGTGACGCAGCGGCACGTAATTGTCATCGACCTCCGAGATCACGCCATTGCCGCGGTCATAGGCGTCGCGCTCTGCTTGCGTCAGCGGCCGCTCCGGATTCCAGGCATAGGTGTAGATCCAGCAATTGGTGTCACTCACCGGCACGAAGGTCTGGCCAAAAATGTTTTCGCCCGGCATCGCGCTCGGCGCATAGGCGTGGAACGGCATCAGGAACTGCGCGATGCGCCAGTAGATGTTGTCGCCGCCCGTAAGCCGGCCGCCGGCGATCGTCAGCCCCGCCTCGTGCGCGGCGATCTTGATCACCGGGCGTGGATCCTCTGCAATCCAGCGCATGTGGTCGCTCGACATCCGCACGAGCGGATTCACAAAGTGCTTCTTGATGTCCAGAATCTCGTTCTCCTCCTTGTCGAAGGAGAGATGCGCGAAGGTGAAATGCGCGGTGTCGATCGAACCCTCCAGCGCCTGCACCCAATTGCAGTCCTGCCATTTCTTGCTGACGTAGCGGTGCGAGGCCGGCAGCAGCGCCATCTCGAGATCGGGCAGCTCGGGCATCGCATTCGCGGGGCCCATATAGGCCCAGATCATCTCACCCCATTCGCGCACCGGATAGGACTTGATGCGGATGAGATCCTTGGCGTTGAGATCGGGATAGGAGGTCGGCATGTCGACGCACCGGCCGTCGGTATCGAACTTCCAGCCGTGATAGACGCAGCGGATGCCGCATTCCTCATTGCGCCCGAGCCAGAGATTGGCCCCGCGATGCGCACAGTATTGGTCGATGACACCGACCACGCCGCCTGAGTCGCGGAAGGCGAGCAGCTCTTCGCCGAGGACCGTGATCTTCTTCGGCTCGCCGTCGGCCTCGGGGAGTTCTTCAGAAAGAAGGACCGGGATCCAGAAGCGGCGCAGCAATTCGCCCATGCCTGTTCCCTGGCTCGATTCGGTCAGGAACTTGTTATCCTCGGCGCGGAGCATGGCAGATCCTCCCGATTTGTTTTTTAGGAAGATTGGCGCGGGCGGAGGAGGACGTCAACGCAAGAACCGTTTCGTAGGGTGGCAAAGCGAAGCGTGCCCAGCACCCAACTACGACTGGAGATAGGGAGTTGGTGGGCACGGCGCTGACGCGCCTTTGCCCACCCTACGACAGCTGCGCCTAAACCGGCCGCTCCCCCTTCACCGTCACGCGCGTCCCTGACCGCGTGTGCGGCCAGTAGTCCCACATCGCGCGGTGTTGGGCGCAGCGGTTGTCCCAGAAGGCGATGGCGTTCTCGGTCCAGCGGAAACGGCACTGGAACAGCGGGTTTTCGGCGTGCTGGTAGAGATAGGCGAGCATCGCGTCGCTCTCGTCGCGGGGGATGCCGTTGATGTGACGGGTGAAGCCGCGATTGACGTAGAGTGCCTTCTTGCCCGTGACCGGGTGCGTGCGCACCACCGGGTGCTCGGCGTTCGGATAGGACGGACGGTCGGCAACTCCGTAGTTTGCGTAGAGCCCACGATAGATCGGCTCGCCGTCATGCAGCGCAGTGAGCCCGTCGAGATAGGCCTTCATGCGGTCGGACAGCGCCTCATAGGCCGCGTACATGTTGGCGAACAACGTGTCGCCGCCGCGCGGTGGGCACTGCTTGATGTAGAGGATCGACCCCATCGGCGGCTCGAGATCGCACGACACATCGGAGTGCCAGCCCTCGCCATTGGCGCGCGGCGAGTTCGCATCCGCATAGATCTTCATCAGCGCCGGGTCTTCGTCCTCGTGCGGGGCGGCCGGATGAAAATGCAGCTCGCCGAACTTGCGGCCAAAGGCGAGATGCTGCTGTGGCGTGATGTGCTGGTCGCGGAAGAAGATGACGAGATTTTCGGCGAGCGCGCGATGGACCTCGTCCATCTGCCGGTTGGAGCGCGCGTCGTCGGAGACGAGCTTGCCGATGTCGACGCCCGTGATTTCCGCACCGATGATGGGTGTGAGTTTTTCGACGGCGATGGTTTCGTAAGGCGCGCCGTCCTCAGCCGTGTGGCGATAGCGTGGACCCTGCTTGCCGGCGAGTGAGCTCATGGCGTGTCTCCCGATCATCTTGATTGGAAGCATCGTAGCGCGTGGTAATGGATGTGCAATCTGCGCCGCAAACTCGGTGTCGTCCCGGCGAAGGCCGGGATCCATAGCCACAGGATCGAGTTTGGCGAATATCCAGTAACCACCATCTCGCGCCATAACCCCTCCCTGGGGTTATGGGTCCCGGCCTTCGCCGGGACGACAGCTGAGTGCGGAGCGCGAGCGGAGTGAAACTACTCCGCCGCTGATACCGGCGCCTTGGCGCCCTGGCCGTAGCGCTGGTCGATGTAGTCGATCACCAGCGCCTTGAAGTCGGCAGAGATGGTCGGGCCGCGCAGTGTGCGGAACTTCTTGCCGTCGACGAAGACGGGCGCAGCCGGGGCTTCGCCAGTGCCGGGCAAGGAGATGCCGATATTGGCGTGCTTGGATTCGCCGGGGCCGTTGACGATGCAGCCCATCACCGCGACGTTGAGCTCTTCGACGCCGGGATATTTCGTCTTCCAGTTCGGCATCTCGTCACGAATGAAACCCTGGATCGATTGGGCCAGCTCCTGGAACGTGGTCGAGGTGGTGCGGCCGCAACCGGGACAGGCCGCAACCAGCGGCACGAAGGTCCGGAAGCCCATGGTCTGGAGCAACTCCTGGCCGACCTGCACCTCGCGGGTACGGTCGCCACCGGGCTCAGGCGTCAGCGAGATGCGGATGGTGTCGCCGATGCCCTGCTGAAGCAGGATGCCGAGCGCGGCAGACGACGCCACGATGCCCTTGGTGCCCATGCCGGCCTCGGTGAGGCCGAGATGGATGGCGTAATCGGAACGGCTGGCGAGAACCTCATAGACCGCGATCAGATCCTGCACCGCCGAGACCTTGGCCGACAGGATGATGCGGTCCTTGGGCATGCCGAGCTCTTCGGCGCGCGCTGCCGAGAGCAGCGCCGACTGCACCATGGCTTCGCGCATCACCGCGCGCGCATCGCGCGGATTGGCCGAGGCGGTGTTCTCATCCATCAGCCTGGTCAGCAGCTCCTGGTCGAGCGAGCCCCAGTTGGCGCCGATGCGCACCGGCTTGTTGTTCTTGTTGGCGATCTCGATGATGTCGGCGAACTGCGTGTCGCGCTTGTCCTTGAAGCCGACATTGCCGGGATTGATGCGGTACTTGGCCAGCGCTTCAGCGCAGGCCGGATACGCCGCGAGCAGCTTGTGGCCGATATAGTGGAAGTCGCCGATCAGGGGCGTGGTGAGACCGAGCTTGAGCAGGCCGTCGCGGATGTGCGGAACGGCGGCTGCCGCCTCCTCGCGGTCGACGGTAATGCGGACCAGCTCGGAACCGGCGCGCGCGAGCGCTGCGACCTGGGCAATGGTGCCGTCGATATCGGCGGTGTCGGTGTTGGTCATCGACTGCACCACGATCGGCGCACCGCCGCCGACGGCGACGTTGCCAACCTTGACCTGGGTGGTGTGATGACGCGGCGCGGGGCCCGCGATGTCGGAATCGATCGAGTTTTCGAGCTTGTTCATGGGGTCCAAATATCAGGTTTTGGTGACGTTCAGCAATGCATCGCGTGGCGCCGCAGCGGTTTGGCTGGGACGGTTAACCAGAAAAAGCCCAGCAATTACAAGGACGGCGGCGGCCCCGAAAGCCAGGCTCAGGCTGTCGTGCATGATGAAATAGCTACCGACCACGCCAAACAAAGGGGTGATGAAGGTAAAAGCCGACAATTTGCTGGCCGAATAGGTCTTCACCAGCGCGAACCAAAGCGTGAACGTGGTTCCCACCACCCAGATCGCCTGGAAGGCCATCAGGCCGAGCGACAGCGGCGATGGCGTGTGGGTGATGGATTCCCCAAACAGCCAGGCGGCGGTGCCGAGGATCGGGATCGAGGTCGCGACCTGATAGCCCAGCGCCTTCTCAGGCGCGGCGAAGCGCAGCCGCGTGCCCTTGGCGACCAGCGTGGTCGCGGCCCACAGCGCGGCGCCGGCGACGATCAAGAGATCGCCGAGCAGGACGTGCGAGTCCACGTTGGCCTGCGGGACGCCGATCGCGAGGGCGACGCCGGCAAAGCTCACGGCCAGCCCCAGCCATTGCGAGGAGCCTAACCGCTCACCAAGCACCTGATAGGAACCGAGCGCGACGAAGAACGGCGCGGTGTACAGGAACACCACCGCACGCGACGCGGAGGTGAGACGCAGGCCCTGGAAGATCAGCACGAATTCGATGCCGAACATCAATCCTGCAAAAAGACCGGCCTTCCACGTGCCGTCGCGCTCGAAGAATTTGACGCCACGCACGGTGCCGATGATGAACAACACCGGCAACGCACCCATCGACCGGATCATCGCCTGAAGCATCGGCGGAATATCGGGCAGAACGAACTTCACCGCGATCTGATTGAAGCCCCAGGTCAGGCACAGCATGAGCATCAGGGCGATGGCACCGGCACTGAGGGGGCGACCGGCGGATTGGTTGACTTGAGGTGAGGACATTTCTTCCCGAAATCCGGCTTCGCGCCGTTGTTGCTTTAAGAGGTCTTCTGACAATGGGTACAGGTGCCCGTGATCTCGACCACGGATAATTTCGGCGCAAAGCCTGACGCACGCGCCGCGGCATTGAGGTCCTTGGCGAAGGACGCCGACGGGATCTCGCCGACCAGGCCGCAGCGCTCGCAGATCAGGAACGCCACCGCCGAGGTCGCGTCATGGTCGTGGGCGGCACAAGCGAGATAGGCGTTGCGACTTTCGATGCGGTGCACGAGACCGTTGGTTATCAAAAAATCGAGAGCACGGTAGACCGTGATCGGCGCCGGCCGCGGCATCGATTTGGCCAGTTCGTCGATCACCTCATAAGCCCCGAGCGGGCGGTGGCTGGAGAGCAGCGCCGCCAACACCTGGCGACGAATCGGCGTGAATTTCTGCGCGCGCTGCTCGCAAACCGCCTCGGCATGCGCCAGCGCGTCGGCGGTGCAGCGGCCGTGATCGTGGTCAGGCGTCGGAAATGCAGGCTTTGCGAGGGTCATGTGGCCCGCCTTCTAGCATTTCGGCTGGGGAACCCAAAGCGCAGCCACCGAACGGCTGCCAGCCATGCTCTTGCTGCGGGACAGCATCGCGTTAACCCGCCATGAAATAATCATAAGCTTGCTTATTATAGTCAAGCTCATTGGGGGAGACATTTATGACCCGCGGGTCCGTCGACCAGAACTTCCTGTTCACGCTTGGTGAACTCTACCGTCTCTTGCGGGTCTATGCCGACAAGGAGGCGTCGCGCTTCGGCATCACCCGCGCGCAATGGGCGGTGCTGTCCAAGGTCGAGCGCAGCGAGGGCATGAAACAGTCGGAACTCGCCGAGCTACTGGAGATGCAGCCGATCACGCTGACGCGCCTGATCGACAAGCTCTGCGACAGCGACTGGATCGAGCGCCGCAACGACGCCTCGGACCGCCGCGTCAAGCGCCTCTATCTGAAGAAGGCCGGCCGGACGTTGCTCGGTAAAATGAGCGGCCTGAAGTCGGAACTCACGGCGAACGCGCTCGACGGCATCAGTCCGGCGGACGCCCATCGCCTCCTCACCCAACTCGAAACCATCAAGGAAAACGTGCGTAACGCGATCCAGACGTCCGGAGCGGAACAAGCGCGTAAGGAGCAGCGCTATGGCTGATCAAGTTCTCAAATTCCAGCCCGAGCAGAAGATCGACAGCGGCAAGCCCACCAAGAAGGCCGGCACCGACCCACGCCGCCGCCTGGTCGCGGGCCTGCGGCGCTATCGCCGCTTCCTGCTGATGGTCGTGCTGCCGATCGTCGTCGCCATCGCCGGCTTCACCTTCTATCTCAATGGCGGCCGCTATGTCGGCACCGACGATGCCTATGTCGGCGCGCAGAAGGTTTTGGTGACGCCCGACATCTCCGGCAAGATCGAGAAGGTCGTCGTGAAAGAGGGGCAGATCGTCAACAAAGGCGACGAGCTGTTCGAGATCGACCCCGTGCCGTTCCGCCTCGCGGTGGACGAGTCCAAGGCGCAGCTCGCGCAGGCGCAGACGACCTATGACAACCTCCGCGCCAACATCAAGATCTACGGCGACATGCTCAACCTCGCCCAGCAGGGCGTCGACCTGAAGCAGCGCGACGTCGAACGCAAGCAGTCACTGGTGAAGAACAGCTTCGGCTCGCAGCTCGACCTCGACAACTCGGCGAATGCGCTGGTCACGTCCGGCTCGATCGCGCAGTACATCAAGCAGCAGATCTCGACCGCCAAGACCCAGCTGCTCGGCGATCCCGACCTGCCACTGGAAAAATTCCCGCCCTACGCGCAGGCCAAGGCAAAGCTCGACAACACCGAGCGCAATCTCGACCACGCCGTGGTGCGCGCGCCGATGGGCGGCGTGGCGACGCAGGTCGAACAGATCCAGCTCGGCCGCTACGTCTCCGCCGGCATGGCGGTGTTCTCCATCATCGACGTCGCCCATCCCTGGGTCGACGCCAATCCAAAGGAGAGCGACCTCACCCACGTCACCGAAGGCCAGCCGGTCACGCTCGAGGTCGACGCGTTTCCGAACCATGTCTTCAAGGGCAAGATCGGCTCGCTGTCGCCCGGCACCGGCGCACAATTCGCGATCCTGCCGCCGCAGAACGCCACCGGCAACTTCGTCAAGGTGGTGCAGCGCGTGCCGATCCGGATCTATTTCGACGAGACCGACAAATACGTGAAGAGGCTGAAGGCCGGCATGAGCGTCTATGCCACCATCGACACCGGCCATCAGCGCTCGCTCGCTGGCCTGTTCGGACTGTCGGCAACAGCTAGCCAGGACAAGGACTGATCCGATGGCGGAGTCCAATCCCGCCCTGATGGTCCCCGGCCTGCGCCGGAACATGGTGACGATCTGCGCCATGACCGCGACCATCATGCAGGCGCTGGACACCACCATCGCCAACGTTGCGCTGCCCTACATGCAGGGCACGCTGTCGGCCTCGCAGGACCAGATCAACTGGGTGCTGACCTCCTACATCGTCGCCGCCGCGATCATGACGGCGCCGGTGGGCTGGATCTCCAATCGCTTCGGCCGCAAGCGCATCTTCATCATCTGCGCCGCCGGGTTCACCTTCGCCTCCGTACTGTGCGGGCTGGCGCAGGACATCAACCAGATGGTGCTGTTCCGCCTGCTGCAAGGCGTGTTCGGCGCAGCCCTGGTGCCGCTGTCGCAGTCGGTCATGCTCGACTATTACACGCTCCAGGAACGCGCCAAGGCGATGTCGATCTGGGGCATGGGCGTGATGATGGGCCCCATCATGGGCCCCTCGCTCGGCGCCTGGCTGACCGAGACCTATTCCTGGCACTGGGTGTTCTTCGTCAATCTGCCGTTCGGCGCGATCACCGTGCTCGGGCTCTCCATCTTCATGGACGAGACCAAGCAGGATTCCAGCCTCAAATTCGACTGGTTCGGCTTCGCCGCGCTGGCGATCGGGATTGGCGCGCTCCAGCTCGCGCTCGACCGCGGCGAGCAGCTCGACTGGTTCGAGTCCGCAGAGATCCTGACCGAATTTGCCGTCTCCGCCGTCGCCTTTTACTATTTCTTCGCGCACTCCTTCACGACGTCGCGGCCGTTCATCCAATTCGCGCTGTTCAAAGACCGCAATTTCCTCACCGGCGTCATCTTCATGACGGTGATGGGGCTCGTGCTGTATTCGACGATGGCGCTCGCGTCGCCCTACTTACAAAACGTCATCGGCTATCCCATCATGACCGCCGGCGGCCTGCTCGCGAGCCGCGGCTTCGGCACCTTCTTCGCGATGATGATGGTCGGGCGCATCATGCGCTACATCGAGGCGCGCACGCTGATCATCTCCGGGCTGACGCTGACGGCGGCATCGCTGTTCCAGATGACCGGCTGGACCGACCAGACCCAGGTGCCGGAAATCGTGGTCGTCAGCGTGATCCAGGGGTTTGGCTTCGGCCTCGTCTTCGTTCCGCTTTCGACGGTCGCGTTCCTCACTCTGCCGAACCATCTGCGCACCGATGGCACCTCGATGCTGACGCTCTTCCGCAACGTCGCGAGCTCGGTCGGCATCTCCATCGTCATCGCCCAGCTGACCCAGGGCACGCGCAAGACCTATGCGATCCTGTCCGAGCACATCAACCCGTTCAATCACGCGCTCCAGATGCCCGACGTCAGCGGCATGATCAATCTGTCGACCGACGCCGGCCGCGCCATGGCCGACAGAATCGTTGGCCTCCAGGCGCAGATCATCGCCTTTGCGCGCGACTATCAGCTCGTGATGTTCTTCATCCTCTGCACCATCCCGCTTGCCTTCATGATCGGCTCGACCAAGGCCACACTGCGCAAGCAGACGGCGGCGCCGGAACATGCGGTGATGGAGTAACAGCAGGTGTCATGCCCCGGCTTGACCGGGGCATCCGCCCAGTACGCCGTGGCTTCTCGATTCAATCACTGGCGTCACGGACTACTGGGTCGCCCGGTCAAGCCGGGCGACGACAGCGCGTAGGTTGCGCTACCCTACCCCAAAATCTCCTCACAACCCAGATCCTCGACCGCCATCATCACCCGCTCCAGATTGTTCCACCAGATCAACGGTGGGATGTTGATGCTCCATTGCCAGACCGGTTTGGTGATGTGCCAGAGCACCGACGAGCGATAATCCTGGTCGAGCGCGCCGCGCGTGTAGCCGGTGACGCCGTGCGCGATCAGTGTCTCATGGTAGAGGTTGAGCAGGGGACGTTCGAGCGCCTGCCGGCGCTCCGGATACCATTGCATTGCCATCATGTAGGCGAGATCGCTGGTGGGAACATTGATGCCCCACAGGTCGAAATCGAAGATGCGCACGGTGTCGGCGACACCGGCACGCGGCAGCAGGAAATTCCAGGTATGAGCATCGCCATGGGTGATGCTGACGTGGCGGCGCGAATGGTAACGCTGGGACAGCCGGGCCGACTGCTCGACGAGGCGGCGGTAGAGCAGGCGCCGCTCCTCGCTGAGGCGGTCGCCGAGCAGATCGGCGAAGCGGTCGTAATGGCCGGCGAAGGTCTCCATGTGCGTCGCGCTGTCCTCAGTGCTCGCCCAGGTGCCGACGGTCTCGCCGAGGCTGGCATGATCCCACCAGGCCGCATGCAAACGCGCCAGCGTGGTGACGATCGCCATCATCTGCTCGCGTGAGGGCGGCAGCGGCCATTGGCTCGCAATCTCATGACTGTCGGTGAGGTCCTCGAGCAGGAGATGCCAGGCATGGCTTTCCTCGTCGAAATGCCCGTCGAAGCAACTCGGCACGAGCCCCCGCGGCATTTTTGGCGCAAGCTGCGTGTAGAAGGCCACCTCGTGCCGGCCGCCATTTGCAAGCGTCTTGGCGAAGTCAGCATGCGCGGTCTTGAGGATCAGGGATTGCGGGGCGCCGGCAGACTCCCCGACATAGCGTAGGCCGAGGCGAACGATATGTGACACGACGGTGTCACGCTCATGCAGCACCTTCACTTCACGGACGGCACCGGCGTCCAGCACGCCGGCCTTGCGTAGCGCGGCGGTGAGATAAGCCGGCTCGGCGACCGCCGGCAGTTGCGAATCTGTCATGAAAGCCACGATGCCCCCGTGCGGTGCCATACTGCACGATCAAAACCGCGGGCACCAGCGGGCTGACCGGGCGCCAAGCTACGCCGCCGCGGTCGAGTCGCGCACTGTCCGGACCACCACCGTGCGCAGCGATTCGAGGTTCGCCGCCATGCCGGCGATCGCCTGCCTGACCTCCGTGGCGCGCTCGTTCACCGAGGCGGCGTCGCGGCTGACATTGCCGATCTTGGTCGAGACGTCCTTCGCCGCCGAGGCCGACTCGGAAATCGACCGCGCAATCTCCCTTGTTGCGGCATCCTGCTCTTCCATCGCCGCGGCGACTGAGGTCGCGACGCCGTCGATCTCGACGATGTGACCTCCCATCGTCTCGACGGCGTCGACTGCGGCCTGGGTGGAGGCCTGGATCTCGGCGATCAGGCGCGCGATTTCCTCGGTGGATTTAGCGGTCTGGTCGGACAATGATTTCACCTCGGCGGCGACCACCGCGAAGCCGCGGCCCGCCTCGCCCGCGCGCGCCGCCTCGATCGTGGCATTGAGCGCCAGCAGGTTGGTCTGGCCGGCGATGCCGCCAATGAGGTCGGAGACCTCTGCGATCTTCTTCACCGAGTCGGCCAGCGTCTGGATGGTTGAGCGCGCCTGTTCGCGGCCTGCGACCGCCGATTTGGTGACCGTGCTGGTGCGCGCGACCTGGGTAGCGATCTCCCGGATCGAGGCGCTCAGCTCCTCGGCCGCGGCGGAGACGGTCTGCGAGCTGCTCAGGGCCTGGGTGGACACCGAGGCCACGGCCTGCGACTCCGAGGACAGCGAGCGGGCGATCTCGGACAGGCTGGAGGCAGCCCGTTCCACACCCGCGGCCGCAGCACTCGCGGTGTCGACGGAGCGGCCGGTCTCGCGCTCGACGGTCTCAGCCATTTGATGCAGGGCGCCGCGCTTGGCAGACGCCGCCTCCTGCTCCTTCTGCAATTGCTCCTCACGCAGCCGGGAATTCTCGACGGCGGCCTGCTTGAACACGAGGAGCGCCCCTGCCATCGAGCCGACCTCATCCTGACGGTGCGCGAAGGGGATGTCGGCGGCGAGATCGCCGGTCGCGAGCTTTTGCATCGCATCGGTCATGCGCACGATCGGGCGCACTACGCCGAGGGCAACACCGAGCAGGCCCGCGGCAATGAAGGCCAGGACGGCGGCGGAGACGCCCAGCAGGATGTAGAGGATCGAGCTGTCGCGATCCGCGGCCAGCTTCTCCATATCGGCATTCTGCTTGTTGGCGCTCTCGACGATGCTGTCGATGATAGCGCGATGCGCGGTATAGGCGTCCTTGAGCTGCGCGTAGGCGCGCTCGGCGGCGGCCGTGTCCTTGGCCTTGAGGGCCGGCAGGAGCTGATCGGACAGAAGCTTCCAGAATTTCTGTACTTCGGCGTCTGATTTCGACACCAGGGCGGTCTTCAGGTCGGCGGAGAGGCTCGAGGCGGTCCAGTACGCCTTACGCTCGTCGTAGTCCTTGCGGAGCTGGACCAGACGCTCACCATGAGCCGCCAGCTGATCCGGCTCGCGCATCGCCAGCGTCGCTTCGAGATAGGCCTCGATGACGTATTCCGGCGGCGGCAGGATATCCGCGATCAGATCGTTGCCGAGCTTGATGTCGGTGTAGAGCGGACCTCCGACCTTGAGCTCGCGCAGCGCATAGTAGCTGGTGGCAACCACGGCCGTGAAACCGACGGCCAGAACAATGCCGAACGCAATGATCGCGGAAGAAAGCGACAGACGTATTTTCATGGAACAATCCGGTAGCCCGCGTCGAATCAAATCGGACGTTAAGGGCTTGCGGTAAACACGGGATTGCTTCGCGCGGAAATTGTACTGAAACGACCCCGGCGAACTACGGGAAAATCGGCAACGCACTTCTCGTACAGCGCAGCGGTCGCGTGCGAAGACGGGGAAATAGCCCAAAGATAGTTTTGAGGACCGCCGCGTTGCAACATCAGGCCCGGTCAGATGTGTGGCGTGCCGACATCATCGTTGCCGCACACGCCATCGCATCCATCCTCACACGTCGAAGAACACTGTCTCCTCGCCGCCCTGCAAATGCAGGTCGAGGCAATACACCGCCTTACCGGCCTCGCGCACAGCGATCAGCGTGGCGCGGCGGTCGGCCGGCACCAGTGCCAGCACGGGATCGACGGCGTTGCCGGCCTCGTCGCCGAAGTAGATGCGGGTATAGAGATGCCGCAGCATGCCGCGGCCGAACACCGCCAGAACAATGTGCGGCGCCCGCGGCTTGCCGTCCGGATCCGGCACCACGCCCGGCTTGATAGTTTCGAAGGAATAATGGCCGTCCTTGTCGGTGCCGCAACGAGCGAAGCCGCGGAAGCTGGCATTCGGCAGCGCGCGCTTGTCCTGCGGATCGGCGAAGCGGCCCTGCGCATCCGCCTGCCAGATCTCGAGCATGGCGTCCGGCACGACGGCGCCGTCGCCGTCGAACACCCGGCCCTCGATGCGGACGCGATCGCCCGTGACGTCGGGCGTGAGCGTCGAGTTGGTGAAGGCGTCATTCCAGGCGTAGTCGCCGGTCGGTGTCAGGCCGTATTTGAAGAACGGACCGACGGTCTGCGATGGCGTGATTCCGTTGTCCTTTACGTTATCCTGCACGTTACTTGGTCTCCATGGGAGTGGCGTTCTTGCCGCGCAGCACGATGTCGAAGCGGTAGCACAGCGCCCATTCGGGCTTGGTATTCTCCAAGTCGAACGACGACACCATCCGCATCCGCGCGGCCTCGTCCGGCACCGAGTTGAAGATCGGATCGAACGGGAACAGTGGATCGCCCGGGAAATACATCTGCGTCACCAGCCGCGTGACGAAAGAGTGGCCGAACACCGAGAGATGGATGTGCGCCGGACGCCAGGCGTTGTGGTGATTGCCCCAGGGGTAGGCGCCGGGCTTGATGGTGACGAAGCGGTAGTAGCCGGAGGCATCGCTTTGCGTGCGGCCTGCGCCGGTAAAATTCGGATCGAGCGGCGCCGGATGCTGATCACGGACATGGACGTAGCGACCGCAGGCATTGGCCTGCCAGATCTCGACCAGCGAGTTCGGCACGCCGCGGCCGTCCTCGTCGCGGACATGGCCGTGCACGATGATGCGCTCGCCGAGCGGCTCGCCTTTGTGCTGGGTGGTGAGGTCGTTGTCGCCGTCGCGCACGGTCTCGTGGCCGTAGACCGGGCCGGTCAGCTCCGACAGCGTATGGCGCATCGGGATCAAGGGCTTGTTCGGCGCGCGCTTGATCGAGCTCTTGTATTCGGGCGACAGCGGCAGCGGATGCGCCTTGTTGCTGTCGACGGGGTAGATGAATGTCATTGGCGAACTCCTCCCCGGCGATTTCGGTCCAGCCGGTCAACGCTTCCGCCGATCATTATAGAATATAACTAATCTAGGGAAGTGAGTTTAGCAGGCCTCCTGCGCCCAACGCTATTTGATTGGCGGCCGCGGCAGCACGGCCTCTCCGTCCTCGAGCCGGTAGGTGTGGTCGAGCGAATACCAGGGCATTGCGACGGCCGCCGCGCTCGGATAAGGCGAATCGTGGCGCACGAACTTGCCGATCAGCGCTTGTGTCACGCCGAACTGCACGTCGCTGTCGATGTGCGGATCAGCGGGGTCGTAGACCTGCGAGATCAGCACCTTGAATCCGGGCTTGAAGATCAGGGCGTGCAGATGCGCGGGACGATAGGGGTGCCGGCTCTGCGCCTTCAAGAGGCGCCCGACCACGCCGTTGGTCGGAATAGGATAGCCAATCATCATCACCGAGCGGAACGAGAAGCGTCCATCCTGGTCGGTCGTGAACTTGCCGCGCAGGTTCATGTCCGCCTGCTCGGGATCCTGGTTCTCATAAAGACCGACCGGCGAAGCGTGCCAGACATCGACCTCCGCGCCGGCGACCGGGCGGCCGTCCTTGTCCACGACGCGGCCACTGACGAACAGCGGTGCCCCCGGAGTCTCGGAGCGGACGATCGATCCGCCATTCTCCATCCGCGGCGAGTTCAGCCGCCAGAACGGTCCGAGCAGCGACTGATCCGTTTCCGTGTTGCCCTGATCGCCATTGTTGAGCAGGCACACCAGCGGGGAGACGCCGAGCGAGCCCGCCATCAGCACGACTTCATTATGCGTGTCGGTCGAAAGCTTGCCGAGCTCCGCCACGATCGCCGTGGCGTCGCGGAATTCAGCCTCGGTCAGGCGAACATCGCGGACGAAGGTATGCAGGTGCTTGACCAGAGACACCATGATCTGGCGCAGCCGCGGATCGGACGTCCGCTCCATCACCGCCAATGCCGCGGCCGTGACGTCCTGCTCGCGCTCGATGATCATGAACGATCCCTGAATGCCCTCTCCCCGCAAGCGGGGAGAGGGAGAGAGCTTAATTCAGCTTCTCGATCGCGACCGCGACGCCCTGGCCGACGCCGACGCACATGGTGGCCAGTGCGAGCTTGCCGCCGCGCTTTTCCATGCCGTGCACGGCGGTGAGCGCGAGACGGGCGCCGCTCATGCCGAGGGGATGGCCGAGCGCGATGGCGCCGCCATGCGGATTGACGAAATCGGCATCGTCGGCAACGCCGAGCTGGCGCATGCAGGCGATACCCTGCGAGGCGAAGGCTTCGTTGAGCTCGATCAGGTCGAAATCGCTGATCTTCTTGCCGAGCCGCTCCATCAGCTTGCGGGTCGCAGGCACCGGGCCGATGCCCATGATGCGCGGCGGCACGCCGGCGGAGGCAAGGCCAAGGATGCGGGCGCGGGGCGTCAGGCCGTGCTTCTTCACGGCAGCCTCGGAGGCGAGGATCATCGCGGCGGCGCCGTCATTGACGCCGGAGGCGTTGCCGGCCGTCACCGTGCCGGGATTGCGCACGATCGGCTTCAGTTTGGTCAGGGCTTCGAGCGTGGTTTCGGGACGCGGATGCTCGTCCTTGTCGACCGTGATCGGACCGGCCTTGCCGCCGGGAATGGTGATCGGGATGATCTCTTCGGCGAAATAACCGGCTGCGATCGCCGCGCCCGCGCGCTGCTGCGAGCGGATCGCGAAGGCATCCTGGTCGGCCCGCGAGACCTGGAATTCCTCGGCGACATTCTCGCCGGTCTCCGGCATCGCATCGACGCCGTACTGCGCCTTCAGCAGTGGATTGATGAAGCGCCAGCCGATGGTGGTGTCAAAAATCTCGGCGGAGCGCGAGAAGGCTTCCTGCGCCTTGCCCATCACGAAGGGGGCGCGAGTCATGGACTCGACGCCGCCAGCGATCGCAAGCTCGATCTCGCCGGAGCGAATGGCGCGGCCGGCCGCACCGACCGCATCGAGGCCCGAGGCACAGAGGCGGTTCAAGGTCTGGCCGGGAACCGAATCCGGGAGGCCCGCCAGCAGCAGCGCCATGCGCGCGACGTTGCGGTTGTCCTCGCCGGCCTGGTTGGCGCAGCCGAAGAACACCTCGTCCACCTGCGCCCAATCGAGATTGGGGTGCTTCGCCATCAGCGCCTTGATCGGGGCAGCCGCGAGGTCATCGGCGCGCACCTTGGCGAGCGAGCCGCCGAAACGGCCGATCGGGGTCCGCACGGCATCGCAGATAAAGACGTCACGCATCGTTGTTCTCCCTGAATGCCGCGGTTCGGCCAGAATTCTTCAATGTCGGCGGAGTTTTAGGAGGGCGCCCGCGACAGGTCAATTGACGGTTTCGCGCGTGTTCCGAGGGGCGCGCACGCTCGCCACGCATGCCGCGGTGCGGACAACGTGGAAAACCCGCCGCTCCCGGCCAAAGCGGTAGGACCATGGGTCGAAATTTTGTAGGTTGCGCCGCTCATGACGATGCAACAGCCCATCCCTATACCGCCCCTCGATGACGTGCCCGCGCCGCAGGCGGAAGCTGCCGCGCGCGTCACGCCGATGATGGAACAGTACCTTGAAATAAAGGCCGGGCATCCGGGCCTGCTGCTGTTCTACCGGATGGGCGATTTCTACGAGCTGTTCTTCGAGGACGCCGAGATCGCCTCGAAAACCCTCGGCATCGTCCTGACCAAGCGCGGCAAGCATCAGGGCGCAGATATCCCGATGTGCGGCGTGCCGGTCGAGCGCTCCGAGGATTATCTGCACCGCCTGATCACCGCCGGCCATCGGGTCGCGGTCTGCGAGCAGACCGAGGATCCGGCCGCCGCCAAAGCGCGTGGCAACAAGAGCGTAGTGCGGCGCGGCGTGGTGCGGCTGGTGACGCCGGGCACGCTGACCGAGGACACGCTGCTCGATGCGCGCGCCAATAATTATCTGCTGGCGATTGCGCGGGCACGTTCGTCGGCCGGCGGCGACCGCTTTGGCCTCGCCTGGATCGACATCTCGACCGCCGAATTCATGGTGCTGGAATGCTCAGGCGGCGAGCTCGCCGCGACGTTGGCGCGCATCAATCCGAACGAGGCGATCGTCACCGACGCGCTCTATAACGACAGCGAGCTCGGCCAGACCTTGCGCGAGCTGCCGGCGGTGGCGCCGCTGACCCGCGACGTCTTCGACGGCGCCACCGCCGAAAAGCGCCTGTGCGATTATTTCGCGGTCGCGACCATGGACGGGCTCTCGCAGCTCTCGCGGCTTGAAGCCACGGCCGCTGCGGCCGCCGTCACCTATGTCGACCGCACCCAGGTCGGCAAGCATCCGCCGCTGTCGCCGCCCGCGCGCGAAGCCTCCGGTGCGACCATGGCAATCGATCCGGCCACGCGCGCCAATCTCGAACTGACGCGAACGCTCGCGGGCGAACGCCGCGGCTCGCTGCTCGACGCGATCGACTGCACGGTGACATCGGCCGGCTCGCGCTTGCTGGCGCAGCGTCTGGCGGCGCCATTGACCGATGCGGCGGCAATCGCGCGGCGGCTTGACGCGGTCAGCAGCTTCGTTGCGGATTCGGCCGCGCGCGAGGACATCCGCAGCATCCTGCGTGGCGCGCCCGACATGTCGCGCGCTTTGGCGCGGCTCTCGGTCGGCCGCGGCGGGCCGCGCGATCTCGCCGGCCTGCGCGATGGCATCATGGCGGCCGACCAGGCCTTGGCGCGGCTCGGCGAGCTCGAGCAGCCGCCGCATGAAATCGCAGCCGTGATGGCGGCGCTGCAACGTCCGTCCCGCGAACTCGCGGCAGAATTTGCCAGTGCGCTCGACGAGCAATTGCCACTGATCAAGCGCGACGGCGGCTTCGTTCGCCAGGGCTATGAGCCCGCACTCGACGAAACGCGCAACCTGCGCGACGCCTCGCGGCTGGTGGTCGCCTCGATGCAGGCGCGTTACGCCGATAATACGGGCGTGAAGGGTCTGAAGATCCGACACAACAACGTGCTCGGCTATTTCGTCGAGGTCACCGCGCAGCACGGCGACAAGCTGATGTCGCCGCCGCTGAATGCGACCTTCATCCATCGCCAGACGCTGGCGGGACAGGTGCGCTTCACCACCTCCGAGCTCGGCGAGATCGAGGCCAAGATCGCCAACGCCGGCGACCGCGCGCTCGGACTCGAGCTCGAGATTTTTGAGCGGCTCTCCGTGAAGGCGCTCGCGGTCAGCGACGATTTGCGCGCGGCCGCCCATGCCTTCGCGCTGCTCGACGTCGCAACGTCGCTCGCCAAGCTCGCGATCGATGAGAATTATGTACGGCCCGAAGTCGACGACTCCCTCGGCTTTGCCATCGAGGCCGGCCGCCATCCCGTGGTCGAGCAGGCCTTGAAGCGCAATGGCGAACCGTTCATTGCCAATGCCTCCGATCTCTCACCGGCGCCGGGGCAAAAGTCCGGCCAGCTCTGGTTGATTACCGGTCCGAACATGGCCGGTAAATCGACCTTCCTGCGCCAGAACGCGCTGATTGCGCTGCTGGCGCAGATCGGCAGTTTCGTGCCGGCGGCGCGCGCGCGGATCGGCATCATCGACCGCCTGTTCTCACGTGTCGGCGCCGCCGACGATCTCGCCCGCGGCCGCTCGACCTTCATGGTCGAGATGGTCGAGACCGCCGCGATCCTCAACCAGGCCGGCGAGCGCGCGCTCGTGATCCTCGACGAGATCGGCCGCGGCACCGCGACCTTCGATGGTCTCTCGATCGCCTGGGCCGCGATCGAGCACCTGCACGAGAGCAACCGTTGCCGCACGCTGTTCGCCACGCATTATCACGAGCTGACTGCGCTCTCCGCAAAACTGCCGCGGATGTTCAACGCGACCGTGCGGGTGAAGGAATGGCAGGGCAATGTCGTATTCCTGCACGAGGTGCTGCCGGGCTCGGCCGATCGCTCCTACGGCATTCAGGTCGCAAAACTCGCGGGCCTGCCGCCGGCCGTGATCACGCGTGCCAAATCCGTGCTGGCCAAGCTTGAAGCGCAAGATCGCGGCCAAACCGCACGCGCGCTCGCCGACGATCTGCCACTGTTCGCGGTGCCCTCGCGCGCCGCCGCCGAAGCTGCCCCGCCGAGCGAAGCCGAACTGCTGATGGAAGCGGTCAAGGCGCTGCATCCCGACGAGATGTCGCCGCGCGAGGCACTCGATGCGCTTTATGCGTTGAAGGCGAAGCTGCCGAAGCAATAGCGGTGCCGTAGGGTGGGCAAAGCGCAGCGTGCCCACCATGCAACGGCGAATTCGCGGACGGATGGTGGGCACGGCGCGCAAAGAGCGCGCCTTTGCCCACCCTACAATTACGCCGTCGCCAGCCGTTTCCGCCGCCCGTTCCACCACAGCGTCAGATTCCACACGACGCAGGTCGCGAGTCCAAGGCTCAGCCCGATCGCCGAGCCGAAGTTCGCCGCGCCAACGTGCAGCACGGCGATCGCCATCCCGAATCCGAGCAGGCCCCAGGCGGAATTGGCCAGCACCGCGGCTGTCGGCGGACCGCCGATGCGCGGATGCAGGATCGCCATCATGCTGGAGAACACGACCGGGTACAGCGCGATGATGCCGCTGATGCGGGGGCCGACCCAGCCCGAGGTCGAGACGACGATCGCGACGAGGGTTGCGACCAGCGCAGCCCGCATCGGCACATCGTACCAGCGCCGCGTCACCAGCGGCATCTTCACGTGGCGATAGCCCGCCAAGAGCGGAATGCAGATGCCGAACGCAATCAGGTTGGCGGCGAGCCCGGCGGTGAGCGTCCAGTCGAACTGCTTGATGATCGAGGCGAACACGATCCAGACCGCGAATGCGCTTCCATAACTCACCAGCATGCTGTGCCGCTGCGCCAGCACGACATAGGTGAGGCACATGAAGATCGTCGCCGCATTGACCGGCAGGCTCGACAGCGCACCCTGCGCGATGAAGGCGGCGTCATGGTCGAACGCGAGGAAGACGTAGGACGGGCCGGCCGAGACCGGCAAGGTCGCGATCAGCGCGCCGATCACCGGCCCCGAGCGTTCCGTGATGATCGACGCCGTCACGACGAACGCCGCCGCGATCGCCATGCGCAAGAGAAGGAAGAGGATGAAGTGGAGGTCGAGGGACATTTTCTTCTTCGTCGTCCCGGACAAGCGAAGCGCAAATCCGGGACCCATAACCACAGGCTTCGCTGTGTTGAACGGTGGTGGTTGCGACGAGCGCAAGCGCTCGCGCAGGGGTCCTGGCTTTCGCCAGGACGACACTGATGGCTACATCCGCTGCATCGACACCGAAACCTTCGGGCCGTTCTTGATGGTCTGATAGACCACGCAATAGCGCTCGGTGAGCTTCAGCAGCAAATCGAGCTTGTCCTGCGGCGCATCGGTGTCGACCTCGAAGCGCAACCGGATCTCGGCGAAGCCGACAGGGGTCTCCTTGTCGACGCCGAGCGTGCCGCGAAAATCGAGATCGCCCTCGGCGTAGACATTGCCGGTCTTCAGCGGCACCTCGATCGCGGTCGCGACCGATTTCAGCGTGACGCCGGCACAGGCGACGAGAGCCTCGAGCAGCATGTCGCCGGAGCAGAGCTCGAGGCCCGAGCCGCCGGTCGCCGGATGCAGGCCAGCCATTGCGATGGCGCGGCCGGTCTCGACCTTGCAGGCGATGCCTTCGCTGTCAGTCGAGCCCTTGGCCTTTAGCGTGATCATCGCGGTCTTGGGGTCGGTCTTGTAGCGCTCCTTGATCGGGGCCTGCATCAGGCGCAGTTCTGCGGCGTCCATCTTGTTCTCTCCCGGAAAAATCGCCTCTACGAAGTACTGGCTTGCGATGTACCGGCTCGGAGAGAAATTGTCACCACCACATGGCCTGACCGGGACCCTGGGTTGCGTCACGGTCGGGCACGCTGCGATCGAGCGAGCGGTCGAGTGACGTCAGCACACTTCGCTTGAAATTCTCGAACAGCGGCGAATTGCGGTCGCGTGGCCGCCCCAGATTGATCTCGATCTGGTCGAACAGCCGCCCCGGCCGCGGCCGCATCACCAATACGCGATCAGCCAGCACCACGGCCTCGTCGACGTCATGTGTGACGAGGATGAGCGTCGGCCGCATATCGGCCCAGAGATCGAGCAGGTGATCCTGGAGATCCCTGCGGGTGAAGGCGTCCAGCGCGGAGAACGGCTCGTCAAGCAGCAGCACCTCCGGCTGCGGCACCAGTGCGCGCGCGATCGCGACGCGCTGCGCCTGTCCGCCGGAGAGCTCGCGCGGCCAGGCCTGCGCCTTGTCGGCGAGACCGACGCGGGCGAGTGCACGCGCCACCTTTTCGCGCCGCCCCGTCGCGGGCACATCGGCAAGTCCAAAACCGATATTGTTGGCGACGCTGAGCCAGGGCAGCAACCGCGGTTCCTGGAAGATGATGCCGATCTTGGCATGCGGAGAAGCGATCGCTTCGCCGTCGAGCGTCACCGTGCCGGAGCTGGCGCGATCGAGGCCGGCGATGGCGCGGAGCAGCGTGGACTTGCCGCAGCCGGAGCCGCCGATGATGGCGACGATCTCGCCTTGCCTGACATCGGCGGCGAAACGCGCCAACGCGTGCACGCCGTTGGGATAGGTCTTGCTGACCCGGTCGAGCGCCAGCATCGCGTTACGCTCCCTTGGCGCGCCCGAAGGCGTCCTGCCAGCGCAGGAACGGCGCGGCCCCGACCTCGATCAGCCAATCGGTGAGCTTGCCGAGGATCGCGAAGATCACGATCGCGGCCAGGATCTGCGCGGGCTTGCCGAGCTGCTGGCCGTCGAGCAGGAGATAGCCAAGGCCTTCGGAAGCGCCGATCAATTCGGCCGCGACCACGAACATCCACCCCAGACCGAGGCCGACGCGCAAGGAGACGACATAGGCCGGCAGCACCGCGGGCAGCAGGATGCGGCGGATCATCGCCGGGCCGGAGAGACGGAAGGTGCGGCCGACCTCGACGATCTTGCGATCGACGGAAAGGATCGCGCCCATCACGCCGAGATAAACTGGGAAGAACACGCCGACCGCGATCAGCGCGATCTTCGAGGTCTCGAAGATGCCGAGCCACAAGATGAACAGCGGCACCCAGGCCAGCGACGGGATCGCGCGCAGCGCCTGCACGGTCGGATCGAGCAGCCGGCGCGCCAGCGACCAATAGCCGGAGATGGCGCCGAGCAGCGTGCCCGCGACGACGCCGAACGCGAAGCCAAGACCGACGCGCCACAGCGTCGCGCCGATGTGGTGGATCAGCTCGCCGGATCTGGCGAGGTCCGTGATGGTGGCAAAGACACGCGAGGGCGGCGGCACCAGCCGGCCGTTGGACCAGCCGGACCAGACCACGAGCTCCCAGCCAAGCGCAAGGATCAGCGGCAACAGCAGTCCCAGCACCGGCCGCGCATAGCGAGCGACGCGCGAGGGCGCTGCGGCGCTTTCGGCCGGTTCCGAAGACTGTTGCAGCACTGGCGCGTCGGAGATCATGGCCGGTAGGAAGCGCGTCTTCTGCGAGATTGCAACACTACTCTTGCAGCGCCCTCAGCCGGTCGTCCCGGCGAAGGCCGGGACCCATAACCACAGGGAGATGTGGTTACGGGGACTCGGAATGACCGTCTTTGCGCCAAACTACGCCCTGGGATTATGGGTCCCGGCCTTCGCCGGGACGACACCTGAATTTGCCGCGCGCGCTTGCCAACCTCAATTCGTCGGCAGCGGGACCTGGTCGTCGATCAACGCGTCCACCGTCGCCTTCACGTCCACCTTGGCGTCGACGACACCGGCCTGCTGCAAGGCAAGACCCGCGGCGAGGATCGACTCGCGCTGCGGCGCACCGATGCGGCTGTGGGTGAGCTCGGTGCGCTCCTTGAGCTGCTTGTCGACGACGGCGTCGGGCAGCTTGGTCACGGCGATGAAGGTCTTCTTCAGGTCATCGTAGTTCGCCAGCGAATATTTACGCGCCTCTTCATAGACCGCGAGCACGCGGCGGACGATGTCCGGATTGTCCTTCAGGAACTGCTCGCGCACATTGAGGATGCCCCAGGTGTTGGCATCGGCCTTGCGATAGAACAGTTTTGCGCCCTCCTCGACCTCGGCCTGCGCCATCATCGGATCGAGGCCGGCCCAGGCATCGACGTCACCGCGGATCAGCGCGGTCTTGCCGTCGGCGTGCTGGAGCAGCACCGGTGTGATGTCTTTTTCAGTGAGGCCTGCACCTAGCAGCGCGCGCACCAGGAAGATGTGCGGATCGGTGCCGCGCGTCACCGCGACACGCTTGCCCTTGAGATCCGCGACACTTGCGATCTTGGAATCCTTGCCCGTGACCAGCGCCGTCCATTCGGGACGTGAATAGACATAGATCGAC
This sequence comes from Bradyrhizobium sp. LTSP849, assembly GCF_000938255.1. Classification (GTDB taxonomy): domain Bacteria; phylum Pseudomonadota; class Alphaproteobacteria; order Rhizobiales; family Xanthobacteraceae; genus Bradyrhizobium. Next base: position 35,630 of record NZ_JYMR01000007.1, read on the forward strand.
TTGATCGGGTTGCCGTTGATGCGGGCGACCAGCGCCGCCGAGCCCGCGGTCGAGCCGAAATCGATCGAGCCGGCGTTGAGGAATTCGAGCGCCTTGTTGGAGCCGGCCGACTGCACCCAGGTGATGGTGATGCCGTCCTTGGCGAACTCCTTCTCCAGAAGTCCCTTCTGCTTCAGCACCAGCGACACCGGATTGTAGGTCGCCCAGTCGATGCGGATTTCCTTGAGCGGATCCGCCGCCCTTGCAGCGGGGGTTACGGCGAGCGCCACCGCCCCCGCCAGCAGAATGCGTCTTGAAATCCTGGTCATGCCCGGCCTCCTCCGAATTTCATTGTTTTTCAATGAGTTATATCTAGAGGTCAACGAGAAAATCCCACCCTTGAATGCGGGCCAGCCGAGAACAACTTTGCCCAAAGCCAGCCATTTCCAGCATGGAACGACTATTGCCAGAGAATGGCGGGTGACAGCGCCTGTCACCTCTTATATCCGGTGAGACATGGACAGCGTCACGACTGAGCCCAAGCCAGAGGTGGACGATCGCTTCGACACCGCGCGGATCACCGCCGCGGTCGACGCGCTTGCCGAAAAGCATCAGGGACGAGAGGACACGTTCCGCACTGCGACCGCACAACTGCTCAAGGGCGAACTGATGACGGCGCGCGCTGCGGCGCAAGCGATCCTGCTGAAAGACCGTCACGGCCGGCGCTGCGCCGAGCGGCTGTGTCATGTGCAGGACGAGATCATCCGCATCCTGTATTCGGCCGCGACCCGCCATCTCTACCGCTCGCCGATCCCGAGCGGCGCCGAGCGCATGGCGGTGGTCGCGACCGGCGGCTATGGCCGCGGCCTGATGGCGCCGGAATCCGACATCGATCTGCTCTTCATCCTGCCCTACAAACAGACCGCGTGGGGCGAGCAGGTCGCTGAAGCGATCCTCTATTGCCTTTGGGACATGGGGCTGAAGGTCGGTCACGCCACGCGCTCGGTCGACGAGTCGATCCGGCAGGCGCGCGGCGACATGACCATCCGCACCGCGATCCTGGAGACGCGCTTCCTCACCGGCGACCAGCCGCTCTATGACGAGCTGGTCGCGCGCTTCGACAAGGAAGTGGTGCAGGGCACCGCGTCCGAATTCGTCACCGCAAAACTCGCCGAGCGCGAGGAGCGGCATCGCCGCGGCGGCCAGTCGCGTTATCTGGTCGAGCCCAACGTCAAGGACGGCAAGGGGGCCTTGCGCGACCTGCACACGCTGTTCTGGATCGCGAAATACGTCTACCGGGTCCGTGACACCGACGAGCTGGTCGAGCACGGCGTGTTCGACGCGCAGGAATACCGCACCTTCCGCCGCTGCGCCGATTTCCTCTGGTCGGTGCGCTGCAACCTGCACTTCTATTCCGGACGGCCCGAAGAGCGCCTGTCCTTCGATCTCCAGCGCGAGATCGCGGTCCGGCTCGGCTACACCTCGCATCCCGGCATGCAGGACGTCGAGCGCTTCATGAAGCACTATTTCCTGGTCGCCAAGGAAGTCGGCAACCTCACCGCCATTCTCTGCGCCAAGCTCGAGGACCAGCAGGCCAAGCCCGCACCCGTGCTGAGCCGGATGATGGCACGCCTACGGCCGACCCAGGTGAAGCGGCGCGTACCTGACAGCGACGACTTCATTGTCGACAACAACCGCATCAATGTCGCCGCGCCCGACGTGTTCAAGCACGACCCGGTCAACCTGATCCGCATCTTCCGCCTGGCGCAGAAGAACAACCTCGCCTTCCATCCCGATGCGATGCGCGACGTGACGCGCTCGCTCGGCCTGATCAATGCGAGCTTGCGCGAGAACCCCGAGGCCAACCGGCTGTTCATGGAGATCCTGACCTCCGACAACGCCGAGATCGTGCTGCGGCGGATGAACGAGACCGGCGTGCTCGGCCATTTCATCCGCGCCTTCGGCAAGATCGTCTCGATGATGCAGTTCAACATGTATCATCACTACACCGTCGACGAGCACCTGATCCGCTGCGTCGGCTTCTTGCAAGACATCGAGCGCGGTGGCCTCGAGGAGTTCACGCTTGCGAGCGACCTGATGCGCAAGATCAGGCCCGAGCATCGCTCTGTGATCTATATCGTGACGCTGCTGCACGACATCGCAAAGGGAAGGCCCGAGGATCACTCGATCGCCGGCGCCAAGGTCGCGCGACGGCTCTGCCCGCGGCTCGGCTTCAGCGCGGCCGACACCGAGCTCGTGGCCTGGCTGATCGAGGAGCATCTGACGATGTCCACGGTCGCGCAGTCGCGCGACCTGTCCGATCGCAAGACCATCGAGAATTTCGCCGCCGTGGTGCAGTCGGTCGAGCAGATGAAGCTGCTGACGATCCTCACCACCGCCGACATTCGCGGCGTCGGCCCGGGCGTGTGGAACGGCTGGAAGGCGCAGCTCTTGCGTTCCCTGTATTACGAGACCGAGCCGGTTCTGACCGGCGGTTTCTCGGAAGTCGACCGGGGAAAACGCCTCGTGGCCGCGCACGCCGAATTCCGCATGGCCTTCGCCGAATGGCCGAGCGACGAGCTCGACGCCTATATCGGCCGGCACTATCCGGCCTATTGGCTAAAGGTCGAGCTGCCGCGCAAGATCCGCCATGCCCGCTTCGTCCGCTCCAGCGAGCAGGCCGGCCACAAGCTCGCGATCAATGTCGGCTTCGACGAGGTCCGCGGCGTCACCGAATTGACGATCTTCGCGGCCGACCATCCCTGGCTGCTCTCGATCATCGCCGGCGCCTGCGCCTCGGCCGGCGCCAACATCGTCGACGCCCAGATCTACACCACGACCGACGGCCGCGCGCTCGATACGATCTCGATCTCCCGGGAATACGACCGCGACGAAGACGAGGGCCGGCGCGCCACCCGGATCGGCGAGATGATCGAGGACGTGCTGGAAGGCAAGCTGCGCCTGCCCGAAGTGGTGGCGCGGCGCACCGTGCGCAGTAAGGCGCGGCCTTTCACCATCGAGCCGGAAGTGACCATCAACAATCAATGGTCCGACCGCTACACCGTGATCGAAATGTCGGGCCTTGACCGTCCCGGCCTGCTTTACGAGCTGACCACCGCGATCTCGAAGCTCAACCTCAACATCGCCTCGGCCCATGTCGCGACCTTCGGCGAACGCGCCCGCGACGTGTTCTACGTCACCGATCTTCTCGGTGCCCAGATCAACGCGCCGACCCGCCAGTCTGCGATCAAGAGCGCGCTGACCCATGTGATGGCAGGTGAGAAGGCGGTTCAGCCGGCGGCGTGAGGGGGGAACCTAAACCTCGACGCCTTCATGCCGCAGCAGCCAGCGCTTGCGTTCGAGGCCGCCGCCATATTTCACCAGCGAGCCATTTGCGCCGATCAGGCGGTGACAGGGCAGCACCACGCTGATCGGATTGGAGCCGTTGGCGTGGCCGACGGCGCGAATGGCCCTGGGCATGTCGATCTTTGCAGCGAGCGTGCCATAGCTGAGCGTGGTGCCGACAGGGATTTGCGCAAGCGCGGTCCAGACCTTTTGCTGGAACGATGTGCCGGCGATACGCCATGCGATCGACGAGAGCTGCGCAAGGTCGCCCGCGAAGTAATCCGACAACGCGGCCTTCATTGCAGCCGGCGCGGCCTGCTCGCGCAGGTCCACCGCACCGTAGTGCAGGCGCAGCAGCTCGCGCATGCGGTGCTCGTAGTCCTCCCAATCGAGCGCGCGCAGTGCGCCCTCGGTATCGGTGACGAGCAATGCGATCCCGATCGGCGTGGTCAGCCGATCAAGGCCAAAGCTCTCTGATGGACGCGCTGATCGGCTGGCCATTGCGACACCATTGCATTGAAACACACGTCGCACTTGCCATGCCGGCCATGCTACCGTCCACCCGAAAGCTGACGCTTTTGGGGGGAGCTCAACTTGATTCTGATCGCCAATGTCCTGGTGGCGCTGGTCGCCGCACTGCACGCCTACTTTCTGATCCTGGAGATGTTTCTCTGGGACAAGCCGCTGGGCTTGAAGACATTCCACAACACGCCGGAGAAGGCCGAGATCACGAAGGTGCTGGCCGCCAATCAGGGGCTCTATAACGGCTTCCTCACCGCCGGCCTGATCTGGGGCCTCGTTCACGGCAACCCGGCCTTCGCGTTCCAGATCAAGGCGTTCTTCCTGATCTGCGTGATCGTGGCCGGCGCCTATGGTGCGGCAACGGTCAGCACACGCATCCTGATCGTGCAGGCGCTGCCGGCGGCGATCGCGCTGGTCGCGCTGATCTTAGCCTAAGACTCTTGGCCTGAGACGCTTCGGCGCAGCGCCACGATCCTTGCGCCGCGCCGGACCTTCCTCCACAATCTTCGGCAGCGATGGCGACCGTTGCAATCAACGGAACAAGACCATCGGTCGAAAATTCCGTCAGGAGGAACATTCCAACATGAACAATCGCAGAGCCTTCCTAGCTGCCACGACGGTGCTCGCCTTCGCGTTCTCCGCAGGCCAAGCCCTTGCACAGAAGAAATACGACACCGGCGCGAGCGACACCGAGATCAAGTTCGGCCAGACAGTGCCGTTCTCCGGCCCCTATTCCGCCTATGCCAATATCGGCAAGTCGGAGCTCGCCTACTTCGCCATGATCAACGACAAGGGCGGCATCAACGGCCGCAAACTCAACCTGATCCAGTATGACGACGCGTATTCTCCGCCCAAGACGGTCGAGCAGGTGCGCAAGCTCGTCGAAAGCGATGAGGTGCTGTTCACCTTCCAGGTGATCGGGACGGCCGCCAACGCCGCTGTGCAGAAATATCTCAACAGCAAGAAGGTGCCGCAGATGCTTGCCTCGACCGGCGCCTCGCGCTTCACCGATCCGCAAGGCTATCCGTGGACGATGGCCTTCAACCCGAATTATCAGTCCGAGGCCCGCATCTACGCAAAGTACATTCTAGCCAATCACCCCAACGCCAAGATCGGTATTCTCTATCAGAACGATGACATGGGCCGCGACTACGTCGCGGGCCTCAAGAGCGGGCTCGGGGAGAAGGCGAGCATGATCGTCGGCGAAGTGCCCTATGAGGTCACCGACCCGACCGTCGATTCGCAGATCGTGAAGCTGAAATCGATGGGCACCGACCTGCTGTTCGATGCCTCGACACCGAAATTCGGGGCGCAGGCCATCAAGAAGCTCGCCGACCTCGGATGGAAGCCGGTTCACATCCTCGACATCAATGCGAGCCCGATGTCGGCGACGCTGAAGCCTGCAGGCCTCGATATTTCCAAGGACATCATCTCGACGGCCTACGGCAAGGATCCGGGCGACCCGCAGTGGAAGGACGATGCCGGCATGAAGGCCTATTTCGCCTTTATGGACAAATATTTCCCGGAAGGCGACAAGCTCAACACCATCAACACCTATGGCTACTCGGTGGCTGAGCTCATGACGCAGATTCTGCGCCAATGCGGCGATGATCTCACCCGTGAGAATCTCATGAAGCAGGCCGCCAATGTGAAGGACTTCGTGCCGAGCCTGGGGCTGCCTGGCATCAAGGTCAACACGAGCCCGAGCGACTTCCGCGTCAACAAGCAGATGCAGTTGATGAAGTTCAACGGCGAGCGCTGGGAGCTGTTCGGCCCGATCATCGAGGATACGGGCCCGGCGGGTTAACGACACATCGTAGGGTGGGCAAGGCGCGCAAGCGCCGTGCCCACCCTGCGAATTCACCGACTTACTTCGGTATCTCCCCAAAATTCTTCCCCACCGGCAGCACCGCGTGCCGGATCAGTCGCGAATCTTCCACCGCTGCCTGGCGATGCTTCACCGCTTCGCGGTAGACGGGATCTCGGATCATCTCGACGAAGGCGGCGACGCTTGGGTATTCGGCGATGAAGCAGTGGTCCCAGCGCTCAGTCTCGGGACCGATCAGCATCAGCTCGAATTTGCCCTGCCAGACGATGCGACCACCGAGGCGCTCGAACACCGGGCCGCTCTCGCGACCATAGGCCGCATAGGCTTCCGCGCCGGAAGCTTTCCGGCCGTCCGTATAGGCTGCTTCTTGGCGTAAGCGAACCAGATTGAGCATGTGGATCGGGCCCGGGCGGTCGTTCTCCCGGAATTGCGCGAAAACTTCCTTGGTCGGATCGATATGGCCCATGCGGGTTCCCTCTTCTTTTGTGCCGGCGATCTTAGCTCCGGCGTCAGACGAGCGGAACTGCGGCGGGCGAATGCCGCACCTCCTAATCACGTGTTAAGCTCTGGGTAACCGGGCCTTAAACAGCCACCGCTAGCGTGCGGCGGGGCGGGGTGACCGGGCGTTTGCGTATGGGGTCGGGAAAGAAAAAGGGTGGGCGGAAGGAGCCGTTGTTCGGCTTGCCCGCGGCGCTCGCCGATCTGCGCCTGACGGTGGCGGACCGCATTCCCGGTGGCGACGACAAGCCAAAGAAATCCGCGAAATCATCCGCCAAGCGCAAAAACGAGGATTCCGGCGACGAGCCGCCGCGCGAGCGGAAGGCGCCGGCCAGCCGCAGCGGCGCCAAGCGCCGATCGAAGTCGCGCATCAGCGCCGGCCTCGGCCGCCTCGTCTATTGGGGCGCGGTGCTGAGCCTGTGGGGCGTGATCGCCGTGATCGGGGTCGTGATCTATGTCGGCGCCCATCTGCCGCCTATCCAGTCGCTGGAAATTCCCAAACGGCCGCCGACGATCCAGATCGTCGGCATGGACGGCAGCGTGCTGACGCAGCGCGGCGAGATGGCCGGCGCCAACGTCTCGCTGAAGGATCTGCCGCCCTATCTGCCGAAGGCTTTCATCGCCATCGAGGATCGCCGCTTCTATTCGCATTTCGGCATCGACCCGATCGGCATTTTGCGCGCGGCCGTCACGAACGTGCTCCATCGCGGCGTGTCGCAGGGCGGCTCGACGCTGACGCAGCAGCTCGCCAAAAACCTGTTCCTGACCCAGGAGCGCACCATGCAGCGCAAGCTGCAAGAGGCGGAGCTCGCGATCTGGCTGGAGCGCAAGCATTCCAAGAACGAGATTCTGGAGCTCTATCTCAACCGCGTCTATTTCGGCTCCGGCGCCTATGGCGTCGAGGCCGCGGCGCAACGCTATTTCGGCAAGTCGGCGAAGAACGTCACCATCGCCGAAGCCGCGATGCTCGCGGGCCTCGTCAAGTCACCGTCGCGGCTGGCGCCGAACCGCAATCCGGAAGGCGCGGAAGCACGCGCCCAAATCGTGCTCACGGCGATGGCGGACGCAAAGTTCATCACCGACGCGCAGGCGCAGGCCTCGATCGGCCATCCCTCCTACAATGTGAAGCCGGTCGGCGCCGGCACGGTCAATTACGTCGCCGACTGGATCGGCGAAGTGCTGGACGACCTCGTCGGCCAGATCGACCAGAGCATCACGGTCGAGACCACGATCGATCCAAAGCTCCAGAGCGTGGCGGAAGCCGCCATCATCGACGAGCTGGCGGCCAAGAGCGTGAAGTTCAATGTCAGCCAGGGCGCGCTGGTGGCGATGACCCCTGATGGCGCCGTGCGCGCCATGGTGGGGGGACGAAACTATGCCGAGAGCCAGTACAACCGCGCGGTGACCGCGAAGCGCCAGCCGGGCTCATCGTTCAAGCCGTTCGTGTACCTCACCGCGCTCGAGCAGGGGCTGACGCCCGACACCGTGCGCCAGGACGCACCGATCGAGGTCAAGGGCTGGAAGCCCGAGAACTACACCCACGAATACTTTGGCTCGGTGACGCTGACACAGGCGCTGGCGATGTCGCTCAACACGGTCGCCATTCGCCTCGGCCTCGAGGTCGGGCCGAAGAACGTGGTGCGCACCGCGCACCGGCTCGGCATTTCCTCGAAACTCGAACCCAACGCCTCGATCGCGCTCGGCACCTCCGAAGTGTCCGTGGTCGAGATGGTCGGTGCCTATGCGCCGTTCGCCAATGGCGGCTTCACGGCGACGCCGCATGTGGTGACGCGGATCAAGACCCTCGACGGCAAGCTGCTCTATATGCGCCAGCCGGAGGAGCACAACCAGGTGATCGAGCCGCGCTATGTGGCGATGATGAACACGATGATGCGGGAGACGCTGATCTCCGGCACGGCGAAGAAGGCGGAGATCCCGGGCTGGCCGGCGGCCGGCAAGACCGGCACCAGCCAGGATTATCGCGACGCCTGGTTCATCGGTTACACAGCGAACCTCGTCACCGGCGTCTGGCTCGGCAATGACGACAACTCGCCGACCAAGAAGGCGACCGGCGGCGGCCTGCCGGTCGAAGTCTGGTCGCGTTTCATGAAGACAGCGCACGAGGGCGTGCCGGTGGCAGCCTTGCCGAACGCGCAAGCCGGTTGGGGCCAGTCGAACCTCGCGCAGGCTGCATCGCAGGTATCGCCGCCAACAGCGGCAGCGCCAGGACCGGCGCCTGCTCAGCCTTCCAGCAATGGCGGCTATCGCTCGCCGCCACCGACGCGCGCCAATGTGCGGCCGGAAGCGGCGGCGGGACTTGATGGCTGGTTGATGGACCGGTTGTTTGGCGGGAACAGGTAGGTTCGGCCGGAGGTCGCCGTGGCCTCACAACAAAAAACGCGAAAACAACCCTATGCACAGTAGACGGCTCGCGCTGGCGTGTGGCTGGGTGGATTGCACGAGGTCATTGATAGGTCGGGTAAATCAGAAGCCGTAGCGCAAAGCGCTGACGTTGCCTCGCTCTCCGCCGTCATTGCCCGCGAAAGCGGGCAATCCAGTACGCCGCGGCTTCTCGGCTTAACAACAACGGCCTCTGGAATACTGGATCGCCCGCTTTCGCGGGCGATGACACCTTCCAAGATTGCGAGAGCGCCCTAATCCTCGACCCCGTACCGGTGCAGATCATTGCCGTACGTATCGAGCCACTTCTTGGCGCGCTCCATCGACGGGCAGACTTTTCCGCACACGCGCCAGAACCGCGCCGAGTGGTTCATCTCGACGAGATGGGCGACCTCGTGGGCGGCGAGATAGTCGAGCACGTAGGGCGGCGCGAGGATCAGGCGCCAGGAGAACGACAGCGAGCCCGCCGAGGTGCACGAGCCCCAGCGGCTGGACTGATCGCGGATCGAGAGCCGCTTGACCCTGACGCCGAGCTCGACGGCATAGGCCTCCGCCGAACGCTGGAGATCGCTGCGCGCCTCGCGCTTGAGGAAGTCATGGACGCGGCGGTCGGCATGTTCGACGCCACCGGCGACGCAGATAATGCGTTCGCCGCTGTCACGCACCTCCGTCCACACCGTGCCGCGCGTCCCCGCGCGATGAACGATGCGATGGGGAACGCCGCGCAGCGGTATCACTGTGCCAGGTTGGAACGGCGCGGCCTTCGGCAAACGACCAAGACGAGCCGCGATCCACGCGCCATGACGCTGCGCGAAGTCCTTTGCTTCGGCCAGCGTGCCGCGCGGCGGCATGGTGAGGATGGCTTCACGATCGCTCGGATGAATTCGGAGCGTATAGCGGCGCGCTCGGCGATGGCGGCGCAGCCTTATCGCGAAAAATTGCGACCCATGGGTGATCACAAGGGTCTTTGGTTCGTGGGGCCGACGATAGAGGAGCGCGCGAGTGGCCATGTCTGTCAGTCCGGGGAGCAAGAGTTCGCCCGGATTCTGCCATAACCGCCGCCAGGGAAAGCGCTCGGCGCAAAAACAAATCATTTGCCCAATATACAGGGGTCTGGCGTCCGGGAGACCCTACAGACTGGGGTTGGAACCTGGTTTTTTCGTCCCCGCTGGACGCATGCGGCACCCTCAAGGGATGAGGACGGACTCACTCCTATAAAGCTACCTAAATACCTCGAATCTAGGCGAAGCCCGACCCCGTCGGAGCCTCCGACGGGACCAGAATTTACAGCGGGAAAGCCGAAAAACGCGCTTATTCGGCCGCAAGCGCCTGAGTTACGTTCGGATTCGCGGCCGAGACCATGAAATCATGAATGCGCGGCACGATTTCCGACTTGAAGCGCGATCCATTGAACACACCGTAATGTCCGACGCCCTTCTGGACATAATGAACACGGCGATGATCCGGAATCGAGCTGCACAATCCGTGCGTTGCCTCGGTCTGACCGATGCCCGAGATGTCGTCGTTCTCGCCTTCGACCGTCATCAACGCAACGCGCGTGACCTTGGAGGGATCGACGCGAGTTCCACGATGGCTCATCTCGCCCTTCGGCAGCGAGTGCTTCACGAACACGGTGTCGACCGTCTGTAGATAATATTCGGCGGAGAGATCCATCACCGCGAGATATTCGTCATAGAAGTCGCGATGCTTGTCGACGAGGTCGCCGTCGCCCTTCACCAGATTGGCGAAGAGCTGCTTGTGGGCATCCATGTGCCGGTCAAGATTCATGCTGATGAAGCCGTTGAGCTGCAAGAAGCCCGGATAGACGTCGCGCATCATGCCCGGATGCGGGAACGGCACCTTGGTGATGACGTTGTTGCGGAACCAGTCGATGCCGCGCTCCTGGGCGAGGTTGTTCACCGCAGTCGGATTGCGGCGCGTGTCGATCGGGCCGCCCATCAGCGTCATCGAGGTCGGCACGAACGGATCGCGCCGCGCTTCCATGATCGAGACGGCGGCGACGACGGGAACCGAGGGCTGGCACACCGCGATCACATGGGTGTTGCCACCAAGCACGTGCAACATCTCGATGACGTAATCGATGTAATCATCGAGATCGAAACGGCCTTCGCTGAGCGGCACCATGCGCGCATCGGCCCAATCGGTGATGTAGACCTCATGCGCCGGCAGAAAGGCTTCGACCGTGCCACGCAGCAGCGTCGCGTAGTGGCCGGACATTGGCGCGACGATCAGCACACGCGGCTGCGGGCTGCGCAGCGGACGGGTGAACTTGCGATCGAAGTAGAGCAGCTTGCAGAACGGCTTTTCCCAGACCGGACGGACCTCGATCGGCACGCGGATGCCGTTGACCTCGGTGTCGTTGAGACCCCATTCCGGCTTGCCGTAGCGGCGCGTGGTGCGCTCGAACAATTCGCAGGCCGCAGCGACCGACTTGCCGACCTCGGTGCGCGCCCAGGGATTCAGCGGATTCTGAAACAGCAACTTGGTCGCGTCGGTGACGGCACGCGCTGGATTGAGAGAGGCCTGCGCCATCTCGTACATCCAGTACATCGGCGTGGTCAGGACCGGACTGCCTTCACTCGCCAGAGGCGGTGCGCCGCCAAACTCACCAATAGGCATAATCAAATCCCTCTTCGCATCGCAGCATACTGCCGAATGCGTAATATTGCGTCAATGCATGGTTCCGTACATCTACGTAGCGAAGACGGTTAAACCAGCCTAAATCCACGGGAAAGTGAAGTTATTCGCCGCCCGCGAGCAGAGAGCCGTTCTTTTTGGCGCTGCGCAAAAGGGCAAGGAATGCCCAAAAAGAAGCAACCAGAAGCACGACATTGATGGCTAACGCACTGAGCATCAGATCGGTTCTGAAGGTTTGCTCGATCAAAAGGGCCCGCATGCCCTCGAACACGTAAGTCGGCGGCAGCGACCAGGCGACATATTGCAGCCAGCCCGGCAAGACGCTGACCGGATAGTAGATGCAGGCGAGCGGCATGATCGCGAACATCAAGGTCCAGACGATGCTCTCGGCGCCCAGCCCGTTCCGCAACACCAGACCCGACACGAAGATGCCGACCGACCAGCTCGTGAAGATCAGATTGCAGAAGAAGGCGATCAACGGCAGGCCGAGGCTGTAGACGTTGAAGTGAAAAAAGATCAGCGCGAGCAGCGTCATCGGGATGACTCCGATCGCGAGCCGGATCAGGCTCATGACCATGAGCGACAGCAGAAACTCGATCGGCTTCAACGGGCTCATCATGAGATTGCCGAGATTGCGAGCCCACATCTCTTCCAGGAACGAGATGGAGAAGCCGAGCTGCCCGCGAAACAGGATGTCCCAGAGGATGACGGCCCCGATCAGTGTGCCGCCGGCGCGCGCGAAGAAGCTGGCGTTCTGCGCGATGTAATACTGGATGAAGCCCCAGGTGATGACCTGGAGCGCCGGCCAGTACAGCAGCTCGAGCAGCCGCGGCCAGGACGACATCAAGAGATACCAGTAGCGCAGGATCATCGCGCCGATGCGCAGCACGGAGATGCCGCGGTGAAGGGAGATATCGGTCATAACCGCACCGCGTAGCTCGGATGGATCCGGTAGCCCGGATGGAGCGAAGCGTAATCCGGGAATCGTGCCACGAGCGACGAAGGCCCCGGATTTCGCTGCGCTCCATCCGGGCTACGGCTACGGCCGAAACATTGGGGCTCGCTCATCGCGCCGCCTCCTGAACACCGTTCACCCGGCCGCGCGCGACGTCGAGAAACACTTCCTCCAGCGTGGTGCGGTTGTAGCGGACCAAAATGGCCTCGGGCGTGTCGTCGTCCTCGACGCGGCCACGCTTCATGATGATGACGCGGTCGCAGAGCCGCTCGACCTCGAGCATGTTGTGCGACGCCAGCAGGATGGTGGCGTTGTGCGCCCTGCGGTAACGCTCCAGATGCGCCCGCACCCAATCGGCCGTATCAGGGTCGAGCGAGGCGGTCGGCTCGTCCAGCAGCAACAGCTCCGGCTGGTTGATCAGCGCCTTCGCGAGCGCGACGCGGGTCTTCTGCCCGGCGGAGAGCTTGCCATTGGCGCGGTCGATGAATTCGGTGAGATCGAGATCGTCGGCCAGCTCTGCGATGCGGTCGGTGAGATTCTTCACCGCATAGAGCTTGCCGAAGATGGTGAGGTTCTGCCGCACCGTGAGCCGCATCGGCATGTCGACATAGGGGCTCTCGAAATTCATCCGCCCCAGTACCGCGGCGCTCTCCTCCGGCATCCGATGCCCGAGCACCCGCACACGGCCGGAGGTCGCCAGCACCAGGCCCATGATCATCGCGATGGTGGTGGTCTTGCCGGCGCCGTTGCCGCCGAGGAGGCCGGTGATGCTGCCGCGGGGAAGCGAGAAAGAGATGCCGTCCACCGCGCGGGTCTGCTTGTAGAGCTTGACGAGGCGATCGACCTCTATTGCCGCAGACGAAGTGCCATCCGCGACAGTCGGCCGACTTGAAGCATTGTCGTTCTCAGTCATGCTAGAGGCGTTCTTCCGCCATTGCGCCGTCGAGTGCAAGACCTGAAGTAATAGGACCTGAAGTAACACGGGTTGATGTAAGAGGCCTGCAAGCAGGCCGAACGTGTGCGCCAGCGTGTTTGTGATCGGGCGCACGCACCGCTAGATTGGCTGAGATGACCGAGACTGCAGCTTCCGACTTCCGTCCCTCGCAGCGACATATCCGCCTGGACACCATCCTGCGGCTGCGCTGGCTCGCTGTGCTGGGCCAGCTCGCCGCGATCTTTATCGTGGCGCAGGGGCTCGAGTTCGAGGTCGAGATTGTCCCCTGTGTCAGCATCATCGGCCTGTCGGCCTTGCTTAACCTGGCCCTGCAAACCGTGGCCAACCCGATGCAGCGGCTGGAGCCGCTTCAGGCGGCCGGGCTGCTGGCGCTGAACATCGTGGAACTGGCCGGGCTGCTGTTTTTCACCGGCGGATTGCAGAACCCGTTCTCGTTCCTGTTCCTCGCGCCGGTGCTGATCTCAGCCACCGCCTTGCCGGCCCGGCTGACCTTCGCCATCGGCCTTCTGGCCGTGGCCTGCGCCTCGATCCTGTTCTTCTTTCATCTGCCGCTGCCATGGGATTCGGAAGATCCCGTGGTGCTCCCGCCGATCTATCTCTTCGGCGTCTGGCTCTCGATCGTGCTCGCGATCGGTGTCACCAGCCTCTACTCGTTCCAGGTGACCGAGGAGGCGCGCAAGCTTGCCGACGCTTTGGCCGCGACCGAACTGGTGTTGACGCGCGAGCAGCATCTGACCCAGCTCGATGGATTGGCGGCGGCCGCAGCGCACGAGCTTGGCACGCCGCTCGCGACCATCTTCCTGATCTCGCGCGAGTTGGAAAAGACGGTGAAGGAGCCGGTCTTCGCCGCCGACCTGAAAACCCTGCGCGAGCAGACGCAGCGCTGCCGCGACATTTTGAGCAAGATCACCCAGCTCTCCTCCAGCGGCGCGCCGTTCGACCACATGAAGGTGTCCGAACTGATCGAGGAGGTGGTGGCGCCGCATCGCGATTTCGGCGTCGACATCAAGGTGCGGATCGCGATTGCCGCCACGGCCGAGCCGGTCGGATCGCGCAATCCGGCGGTGCTCTATGGCGTCGGCAATATCGTCGAGAACGCCGTCGATTTCGCCAACTCCACGGTCGAGGTGAACGCGTGGTGGAACAATGACACGATCGAGATCGTGATTTCCGATGACGGCCCGGGCATTCCGCCAGATCTCTTGCGCCGGATCGGCGAGCCTTATCTATCGCGGCGGCGCACCCAGGATGCCGGCGGCGGCCTGGGCCTCGGCGTGTTCATCGCCCGCACGCTCCTCGAACGCACCGGCGCCAAGGTCTCGTTTACCAATCGAACCTTCCCGGAACACGGTGCAGTGGTCCAGATCGCGTGGCCGAGGGAGCGTTTTGAGGCTATCGAGACCTTCGAAGAAACAATAGGATAGGCCGCGACCTTGCGTCGCACGAGAGGCCCGATCGACTAATGGCGGCCTTGGCACCGCCTGATTGCGACGCCATATGTAGATGTGCTGGAGAGAGGACAAAACCTTGAACGCCATCGTCGAACTGAACGAACAGACCGACCGCTCGCTTCTCATCGTCGAGGACGACAAGCCGTTTCTGGAGCGCTTGTCGCGCGCCATGGAAACGCGCGGTTTTGCGGTGACATCATGTGACACCGTCTCGGATGGTCTCGCCCAGATCGGCAAGTCCGCCCCCGCATTCGCAGTCGTCGATCTCAGGCTCGGCGACGGCAACGGTCTCGATGTCGTGTCGGCGCTGAAGAAGAAGCGCCCCGAAGCTCGCGCGATCGTGCTGACCGGCTATGGCAACATCGCCACCGCCGTGACCGCGGTAAAGATGGGCGCGATCGATTATCTCTCGAAGCCTGCGGATGCCGACGACGTGGTCGCCGCATTGCTCTCGACCAATTCGGACAAATCCGAGCTGCCGGCGAACCCGATGTCGGCCGACCGCGTGCGCTGGGAACACATCCAGCGCATCTACGAGATGTGCAACCGCAACGTCTCGGAAACGGCGAGGCGGCTCAACATGCACCGCCGTACGTTGCAGCGGATTCTGGCCAAGCGCGCGCCGCGGTAATTCAGCGACCGCCTATCTATCACCGTCACCCTGAGGTGCTCGTCTTGCAAAGCAAGGCGAGCCTCGAAGGGCGACGGCCCGGCTGCATCTCGGCCGTACATCCTTCGAGGCTCCCCTTGCGATGCGCTCGCATCGTAAGCCTCGCACCTCAGGATGACGGGGAAACGGAACGTAGGGTGGGCAAAGGCGCGAAGCGCCGTGCCCATCACTTCCGCTTCAGTCCTGATTGGCTTGAATGGTGGGCACGCTTCGCTTTGCCCACCCTACGGCAGCAGTGATCGCGGCGCCCTACTCCCAAAACTCCGCGTGCCCCTGCGGATCGACCAGGCGATTGATCCGCAACGCGGCCGCCATCGCAAAACGCACCGTCATCTGCTTGCGCGTGGCCGCAGCCAGCTTGTGCTCGGGCGCCTCGCAATGCAGATGCGCGCCATAGGCGTCCGCGATGATCAGGCCGGTGCCTTCGGGAAATATCTCGCAAGGCAGGTCCTGCGTGAAGGCGAAGAACAGCCGGTCGCAATGGGCGCGGTACCCGGGCCATTTCTGGTCGGCGCGCAGATCCTCCATCGATGACTTGATCTCGACGATCCAGATCTCGCCACGCTCGTTCAATGCCACCAGATCGGCGCGCCGGCCCGACGGCAATGGCAACTCGCTGATGCAGGTGAACCCGAGCGAGCGCAGCAGCCGCGCCGTGCCGCGCGCGATGGCGAGCGCCGTCTCGGATTGACGGCGGTCCGGCGGCGGCACGAGCGCGATGTTGCGGGCGGAGTTGTCCATGGGGGGAGTTTAGCCGATTCCGGTGGGTGCGGACACCATTCGATAGAAGCGAGCTGTCGCCTATTCTCCGCTGTCGTCCCGGCGAAGGCCGGGACCCATAACCACAGGGAGGAGTTTGGCGAAGACTGGTAGTTAGAAAGCCTCCCGCGGTACGCGCACCGCGCTACATCGTGAGATCACGCGGTATGGGTCCCGGCCTTCGCCGGGACGACAGTGAGGCGGGAACCTCCCCCTGCCCTCGCACTTATCACGCAGCCGCCGCACCTCGGCGGGAGCATCGAGGGCGCTCGCGCATGATCGACGATCTCTGGTACAAGAATGGCGTGATCTACTGCCTCTCTGTCGGCACCTATATGGACGCCAACGGCGACGGAATCGGCGATTTCAAGGGTCTGCTGCGCCGGCTCGACTATCTGCACGGCCTCGGCATCACCACGATCTGGCTGATGCCGTTCCAGACCTCGCCGGGCCGCGACGACGGCTATGACGTCGCCGACTTTTACAGCGTCGATCCCCGCTACGGCACGCTTGGCGATTTCGTCGAGTTCACCCACGGCTGCAAGCAGCGCGGCATCCGCGTCATTATCGATCTCGTCGTCAACCACACCTCGGACCAGCATCACTGGTTCAAGGAAGCGCGGCGCGACAAGGACTCACCTTATCGGGACTGGTATGTGTGGTCGGACAAGAAGCCGGCCAACGCCAATCAGGGCATGGTGTTTCCCGGCGTGCAGAAGTCGACCTGGACGCGCGACAAGGAAGCCGGCGCCTGGTTCTTCCACCGCTTCTACGATTTCCAGCCTGATCTCAACACCTCGAACCCGCACGTGCAGGCCGAGATCCTGAAGATCATGGGCTTCTGGATCCAGCTCGGCGTTTCCGGCTTCCGCATGGACGCGGTGCCGTTCGTGATCGCCACCAAGGGCGCCAAGGTGAGGAAGCCCGTCGAGCAATACGACATGCTGCGCACCTTCCGCGAATTCTTGCAATGGCGGCAGGGCGACGCCATCATCCTCGCCGAAGCCAATGTGCTGCCGGAAACCGACATGGAATATTTCGGCCGCGATGGCGACCGCATGCACATGATGTTCAATTTCCACGTCAACCAGCATCTGTTCTATGCGCTGGCGTCCGGCGACACGCGTCCGCTGGCGAAGGCGCTGAAGGCGACCAAGCCGCGGCCGGCCGCGGCGCAATGGGGCCTGTTCCTGCGAAATCACGACGAACTCGATCTCGGCCGACTGACCAAAGTGCAGCGCGACATCGTGTTCAAGCGTTTCGGCCCCGACAAGGACATGCAGCTCTATGACCGCGGCATCCGTCGCCGCCTTGCGCCGATGCTGGGCGGCGACCGCAGGCGGCTCGAGCTTGCCTACAGCCTGATGTGCACGCTGCCGGGAACGCCTGTCATCCGCTACGGCGACGAGATCGCGATGGGTGACGATCTCTCGTTGCCCGAACGCAATTGCGCGCGCACGCCGATGCAATGGTCGACCGAACCGCAGGGCGGCTTCACCAAAAGCGACAAGCCGGCCAACCCCGTCATCGACAAGGGCCCTTACGGCTTCGAACACGTCAATGTCGCCAAGCAGCGGCGCGATCCCAACTCGATGCTGAACTGGACCGAGCGCATCGTGCGCATGCGCAAGGAGGTGCCCGAGATCGGCTGGGGCGATTTCGCCATCATCACGACGCGCGATCCCGCCGTTTTCATCATGCGCTATGACTGGCGCAACAATTCGGTGCTGTTCGTGCACAATCTGGATGAGAAGCCGCGCGAGACGACGTTCTCGGTGGGGCTGCCCGGAGACGCCGGCGAGCACCTGATCAACCTGCTTGCGGAAGACCACAGCCACGCCGACAAGCGCGGCCAGCACCGCATCGTGCTGGAGCCGTATGGGTATCGCTGGTATCGGGTCGGCGGGCTGGATTATCTGCTGAAGCGCAGTGATATCGACGAGAATGCGGCGGGCAACAAGCATCCGGGGTAACGCCGACCACAATCTCGGTGTCGTCCCGGCGCAGGCCGGGACCCATAACCCCAGGGGGTAGTTTGGCGAAGACTCGTCGTGCGGTACGCCCACCGATCGCTATCGATAGATTCCGCGGTATGGGTCCCGGCCTTCGCCGGGACGACGGCTAGGATGGCGGCGCGATAATCACGCCTTCATTGCCGCGCAGATCCAGCACGCCTTCGAGCTTCTCTCCCTCTCGATCCAGAGACGTCGACAGCAAAATCTCGCTGCCGAAACGGATCGCGCTGGTGGTCACTGCGATCGGCTCGGGGCCGAGATTGAGCACGACGATCACGCCGCGGCCCTCGGCCTCACGGCGATAGATCAGGAGATCGCCCTGCGCTGCGATCGGGTGATAGTCGCCCGAAACCAGTGGCGGGCAGGTCTTCCGGAAGGCGATCAGGCGCTTGTACAGAGTGAGGATCGAGCGCGTGTCGGCGTCGAGATTGACGACATTCTCGTGGATATGATCCTCCGGTAACGGCAGCCAAGGCCTGACGTCCGAGAAGCCGCCGAAGTTCGAAGAGTCCCACTGCATCGGCGTGCGGCAGCCGTCGCGGCCGACGCCGATGCCGGGGACGTTCTTCTCGAAGGGATCGCGGACGTCCTCCGGTGCAATGGCGAGCTGATGCATGCCGATCTCGTCGCCGTAATAGAGCGTGGGCGTGCCGCGCAGGGTCAGCAGCAGCATGGCGGCGATTCGGGCCTGCTCCGGCCCGACGCGGCTCGCCACGCGCGGGCGGTCGTGATTGCCGAGCACCCAGTTCGGCCAGGCCCCTCGCGGCAATGCCTTCTCGTAATCGTCGATGATCTTCTCGATCGAACGCGCGCTCCAGAAGGTCGAGAGCAGCGCGAAGTTGAACGGCATCTGCGCGCCCGTGAGATCGTTGCCGTAATAGGCGATCAGCCGGTGCAGCGGCAGATAGACCTCGCCGATCAGCACGCGCGCACCAAAGGAATCGATGACGCGCCGCATCTCGGTGATGACATCAAACACCTCCGGCTGGTCGGTGGAGTATTGCGTCAGGATTTTCTCGTTCGGCGGCCGACCCTCGACGTAATGCGGGTTCGGCGGATTGTCGCGAAACTCGGCATCCTTGATCAGGTGCCAGATCACGTCGACGCGAAAGCCGTCGACGCCCTTCTCCAGCCAGAACCGCATCACGTCATAGATCGCCGCGCGGACATCCGGATTGCGCCAGTTGAGGTCCGGCTGCTGGGCGAGGAAGGCGTGGTAGTAATATTGACCCGTCGTCTCGTCGAACTGCCACGCGCTGCCGCCGAACTCGGACAGCCAGTTGTTCGGCGCGCCGCCATCCGGTCCCGGATCGCGCCAGACGTACCAGTCACGCTTGGGATTGTCGCGCGAGGAGCGGCTCTCGACGAACCAGGGATGCTGGTCGGAGGTGTGGTTCGGCACGAGGTCGAGGATCAGCTTCAGGCCGTTGTCATGCGCCGCGATGAGCAGCGCATCGAAATCCGCCATCGTTCCGAACAGCGGATCGATGCCGGTATAGTCGGAAATGTCATAGCCGAAATCGGCCATCGGCGAGGGGAAGATCGGCGACAGCCAGATCGCATCGACGCCGAGCGATTTCACATAAGGCAGCCGCTGCAGGATGCCGGCGAGATCGCCGACACCGTCACCATCCGAGTCCTGAAACGAGCGCGGGTAGATCTGATAGAAGATGCCGTCGCGCCACCAATTGTCGCCGCTCTGAGCCATGCCGGAAAACCCACCCGAAAATCTGCTTTGAAAGCCCTGCGCGAGAGAACGCGGAAGGAACGTCCCGGTTCAAACCAGCGAGCCAATTGGGACGGCTGTGTGACGACCGGCTGTTCCCGGGTCCACGACACGAATCTTTTGCTTGGCCATAGGCCAAAAATCGGCATTGTGAGGCCATGACCGAGCAAAACGACACCCAACAAGCCAAGGCGGGCGCGATCATCGTTCCCGTGACCGCGTTCGAGCAGAACTGCACCATCATCTGGGACGAGCCCGGCAAAAAAGCCGTGGTGATCGATCCCGGCGGCGACGTGCCGAAGATTCTTGAGGCGATCAAGCAGACCGGCGTCACCGTGGAGAAGATCTGGCTGACCCACGGCCATATCGACCATGTCGGCGGCGCGGCCGAGTTGCGCGATGCGCTGAAGGTGCCGATCGAGGGCCCGCATCCCGCCGACAAGTACCTGCTCGACAACGTGGTCGAGAGCGGGGCGCGCTTCGGCATGACCGGTGGGCGCAACTTTGCGCCGGACCGCTGGCTCGACGAAGGCGACACCGTGTCGATCGGCGGCCTGGAGTTCGACATTTTGCACTGCCCCGGTCACTCGCCCGGCAGCGTGGTGTTCTTCAACAAGGACTTACGTTTTGCCCATGTCGGCGACGTGCTGTTCGCAGGCTCCGTCGGGCGCACCGACCTGCCCGGCGGCAGTCATGCGACGCTGATCGACTCGATCAAGACCAAGCTGTTGCCGCTCGGCGACGATGTCGGCTTCATCTGCGGCCACGGCGCCGGCTCGAGCATCGGCCAGGAGCGGATGACCAATCCGTTCATCACCGGCGAGACGTGAGTTTTATTCGGCGGCGTCGGCCAGCGCCGCCGGCTCGCTGAGGTTACGCTCGCCCCATTCGCGGATCGCGGCGACGACCGGCACAAAGCTCTTGCCCTTGCGGGTCAGGCGATACTCGACCTTCGGCGGCACCTCGCCAAAATCCTTGCGATCGATCAGGCCGCTTTGTGTCAGCGCCTTCAATTCACGGCTGAGCACGCGCGGGGTGATTTCGGCGCTGCCTTCCGTGCCGCGCAGCAAGCCGCTCCTGATCTCGCCATAGCGGCGCGGGCCGTCCTTGAGGTCCCAGACGATGCGGAGCTTGTACTTGCCGCTGATCATTTTTTGAAACGCCGCGACCGGACAGGTGCGCGCCGGGATCGCCTTTGCCATGTCGTCTCCTCCATGTGCGAGATCAGGATAGGAGCAGCGGCGAAAAAGTCCATACTATCAATTTTGTCCATACTTGCAGGACGGCTCCCAAGGCGCAGATGATGACGGACATGACGAACAGGGAGCGTCACATGAAGCACTTCATGATCAGATACGAATTCAAGCACGGCACGACGGAAGCCTGGCACCAGGAGATCGGCCGGTTCATCAAGGCGATCGACAACGACCCCGAGCTCAAGGGCCGGGTCGGCTATCGCTGCCTGAAGAACCGCGACGACGGCCATTACTTCCATCTCGCCAGCGTCACCGACGATGCCGCGCAAAAAGCGCTGCAATCGCGCGACTTCTTCAAGCACTATACGGAGATGACGCGGAAGGTCGCCGGCGGCGAGGTGACGGTGACGCCGATCGAGATGATCGATCAGACGGCTTAGCCACAAACTCCACTGTCGTCCCGGCGAAGGCCGGGATCCATACTCCGAGGAGGGAGTTTGGCGACGACTCGTCGTCCGGTACTCGTACCGACTGCAATCGATAGATTCCGCGGTATGGGTCCCGGCCTTCGCCGGGACGACGGCTACTTCATCAACCCTGCGGCCGTCAGCGCCCGCGTGATGATCTCGCCGACATCGAAGCCGCGGGCCTTCTCGCGCTTCGGCTCGGCCGGCTGCTCGGCGACCGCTGCGCGGATCGAGCGGGCGAGATGTGGTGCCGGTGAAGGTGCCGGTATCGGCGCGACGGGAGGCTTTGCCTCCGCCTTCTTCTTCGCGGCGTCCGGAATCCAGCCGGTCAGCCCGAAGAATTTCGCGATGTGATAGGACGAGGAGATGCCGGCCTCGATCAGGAACGCGCCTTCCACGCCATAGCGCTGATCGTTGTCGGCGAGGCCGAGCGGCGTGCCATGCGCCATGTCGGTGATGGCATAGGACTCGACCAGCGTCTCGCCGTCCTTGTTCCACCAGGTCTGGCGCGGATAGCCGTCAACGTTGGTCTCCGCCATCGGCACGGCCGGCAGATCATGCAGATCGAGCCATTGCTTGACGATCTCGTTGGCATTGCCGGGATTGACGGTGCGGTCGGCGCTGCCGTGCCACACCGAGATTTTCGGCCAGGGCCCGCGATGGCTCGATGCCCGCCGCACGAAGTCGCCGAGCTCACGCTCGGGCCGCTCCGGCGAATGAAACATGCCATCCAGCGCCTCGCGCAGGTTGGACGCGATGCCATAGGGCAGTCCGGCGATGACCGCACCGGCTGAGAAGACTTCGGGATAGGTCGCGAGCATCACCGAGGTCATGCCGCCGCCGGCGGAGAGGCCGGTGATGAAGATGCGCTTGGGATCGATGCGGTGGGTCTCGACCATATGCGCGATCATCTCGCGGATCGAACGCGGCTCGCCGCTGTCGCGCGCCGTGTCTTCCGGATTGAACCAGTTGAAGCAGGTGTTGCCGTTGTTGGCGCGCTGCTGCTCGGGCATCAACAGCGCAAAGCCGTAGTGCCGTGCGAGCGTCGACCATCCCGCGCCAAGGTCGTAGCTTGCGGCGGTCTGGCCGCAACCATGCAAGACGACGACGAGCGCGCGCGGCTTCTGCAATTGCGCCGGCGCAAACGCGAACATGCGCAGGTTGCCGGGGTTTTCGCCGAACCCCGTGACTTCTTCCAGCGGACTGGATGAATCAGCGTTCTGCCCGAAGTCGGGAAAGCGCAGACCGTCCAGCCTCGGCAGACGTCTTAAGAGTTCGACATTTCTTGTTAACGACACCGGCAACTCCTGGTGGGCGATTTCCAACGTCACCCAGACCAGATAGTTGCTGCACTGCAAAATAAAAAGCGTGTGTGTCGTCAATTACTGGAAATTCACGGTGAATCCGCAGGTATTAACCGCATTGCCTCAACTTCGTGCAGATGCGCGGCGCATCCACGCCAGAAATGCGGCGCAGATCATGATTAACGTCACAAACAGCGCAAGCGAGACGACGAAGCCTGCGCGCGCTGATTGCAGGGCTTCGACCGCAAAGAACACCGCGCCGATTGCGGCCACTCCGGCCGCATTCCCGATCTGCGCAATGGTGCCGTACATGCCTGATGCCGAGCCAGCGGCGACGGGCTTCACGCTCGAGAGCACCGCGCCGGACAGTGGCGCCATCACCATCCCCTGGCCGTAGCCGAAGATGATCATGACGAGCGCGAGTTCGATCGGCGACGGCGCATCGACTGAGAATGCAACGAGCGCGAGCGCGGCAAGGCCCGCGATCTGCAACATGCAGCCCTCGATCAACACCCTGGTGCCGCGACGCCGCGCCCGCGCGCCGCTGTGGCGCGACGCCACCACAAAGGCGAGCGCGAGCGGAATGAAGGCCATGCCAGCCGCGAGCGGCGGGATCTTCAGGCCGCGCTGCATGAACAACGTCATCACCAGATAGAATGAGAGATTGGCGACGAAGAAAAAGAACGCGGCGCCAAGGCCACGCAGAAAGCTTGCATCCGCCAGCAGCGTGAGATCGATCAGCGGCATGCCGCCGGCGCGCGCGACCGCATGTTCGAGCTTGAGAAATGCCGCGAGGATCGCGCCGCCGATCGCCATCACCGCCCACAGCCACGG
Organism: Bradyrhizobium sp. LTSP849; assembly: GCF_000938255.1. Classification (GTDB taxonomy): domain Bacteria; phylum Pseudomonadota; class Alphaproteobacteria; order Rhizobiales; family Xanthobacteraceae; genus Bradyrhizobium. The sequence continues at coordinate 59,192 of NZ_JYMR01000007.1, forward strand.
CGCCCAGCCGACATCATGGCCGAACAACAGCGGCCCGATCAGGCAAAGCAGCCCGGCGAACAGAACCACGCTGCCCTTGATATCGAGCCTTGTACCGGCCCGGCGTGGCACCGACGGCATGATGCGCCACGCGGCGGCTGCAATGACAAGGCCGCAGGGCACGTTGACGAAGAACACCGAGCGCCAGCCGGTGCCGGCAAGATCGATCGTCACGAGGAGACCACCGAGCAGGAAGCCGGCAGCGCCCGCGAGCCCCAGCACGATGCCGTAGATGCCGAAGGCGCGGCTGCGCGTCTCGTCGGTGAACAGGAGATGCAGCGTCGCCAGCACCTGCGGCACCATCAGCGCGGCGGTGGCGCCCTGCGCCAGTCGCGCGATGATCAGCTCCGCGCCGGATTGCGCCAGACCGCACCACAGCGACGTCGCCGTGAAGCCAAGCACGCCGGCCAGAAACACATTTTTGGTGCCGTGGATATCGCCGAGCCGGCCGCCGGTGACGACCAGGGTGGCATAGGCGATCAGATAGATCGCGATGACGGATTCGATCTGGGCCGGCGTCGCGTGCAGATCGACCGCGATGGTCGGGATCGCAACGTTGACCACGAAGGCATCGACGCCGAACATGAACTGGGCGGCGACAACGATGGCGAGCACCCACCAGCGGCGGGACGAATCGATTTGCTTTGTGACTGTTTGATGCATCGGCGCGCGAACCTTCGGGCATTTATTTGCGCCCGATGCTCTCAGATCGGCGTCATTCGCGCGATTACCTCAGAGGTAGGACTTGCCGCATTGGCCCGATTGCTGCATGGGAATTCCCGCTGGTTCGCGGGTTCGGAAGTCTCCCGATGTACGATTACGACATGGTGGTGATCGGTTCGGGCCCATCGGGGCGCCGGGCCGCGGTGCAATGCGCCAAACTCGGCAAGGCCGTGCTGGTGGTGGAGAAGGGCCGACGGGTCGGCGGCGTCTCCGTCCATACCGGCACGATTCCCTCAAAAACCCTGCGCGAGACCGTGCTCAACCTCTCCGGCTGGCGCGAGCGCGGCTTTTACGGCCGCTCCTACCGGGTCAAGCAGGACATCGTGGCGAGCGATTTGATGACCCGGCTCCAGAAGACGCTCGACCATGAGGTCGAGGTCTTGGAGCATCAATTCAGCCGCAATCTGGTGCGGACCGCCAATGGCGAGGCGCGGCTGATCTCGCCGCACGAAGTCGAGATCACCAGCGCCATCGGCGAGACCAAGGTGGTGTCATCAGCCTACATACTGATCGCCTGCGGCACGCGACCGTTCCGCCCCGACTACGTGCCGTTTGACGGGCAGACCGTGCTCGACAGCGACGAGATCATCGAGCTGCCAAAGCTGCCGCGCAGCCTGGCCGTGATCGGCGCCGGCGTGATCGGCGTCGAATATGCCACCATCTTCAGCGCGCTCGACGTGCCCGTGACCTTGATCGAGCCGCGGCCGACCTTCCTCGACTTCATCGACAAGGAATTGATCGACGAGTTCATGCACGAATTGCGCGACCGCAACGTCGCGCTGCGGCTCGGCGCCAAGGTCAACTCGATCGAGAAGACCGCGCAAGGCAGCATCGTCACAAAGCTGTCCGACGGGCGGCACGTCACGACGGAGATGCTGCTGTTTGCCGCGGGGCGTGTCGGCGCCACCGACAAGCTCAACCTCGAAGCGGCGGGCATTGCAGTGGATCATCGCGGCCGCATCAAGGTCGATCCCGTGACCTTGCAGACCAGCGTGCCGCACATCTACGCGGCCGGCGACGTGATCGGATTCCCGAGCCTTGCCTCCACCTCGATGGAGCAGGGCCGGGTCGCCGCATGCCACGCGCTCGGCATGGAGCCGATGGCGCCGCCAGAGTTCTTTCCCTATGGCATCTATTCAGTGCCCGAAATTTCGACGACCGGCTTGACCGAGGAAGAGGTGCGGACGCGCGGCATCCCCTACGAGGTCGGCATCGCGCGCTTCCGCGAGACCTCGCGCGGTCACATCATGGGGCTGAACAGCGGCATGATGAAGATGATCTTCTCGACCAAGACGCGCCGCCTGCTCGGCGTGCATATTCTGGGCGAAGGCGCCACCGAGCTGATCCATATCGGCCAGGCCGTGCTCAATCTCAAAGGCACGATCGACTATTTCATCCAGAACACGTTCAACTATCCGACGCTGGCCGAAGCGTACAAGATCGCCGGCCTCGATGCGTGGAACAGGATGACGCGGTGATCTTCACCTCTCCCCGCGTGCGGGGAGAGGTCGGGATTCAAACGCAGTTTGAATTCCGGGTGAGCGGGAGTCTCCGCGAACTTTCTACCACCGTATTTGCTGAAGCAGCCCCTCACCCCAACCCTCTCCCCGTAAGAACGGGGAGAGGGAGAAGAAGCAGCGTCGCCTCGTTCTGCACATAGCTGCATTCCGCTGCGCGGGACATCACGCGATTGCCTTCGCTGTCTTCAGCACGTAGCCTCACCGCCTCAACAAACAAAAAACCAGCCGGAGAGAACGTCACGGCGCGCCTGAAATTCGGAGCTTTCCTTGCCCCGCATCATCCGATCGGGGAGCATCCGATGCTTCAGTTCCGGCGTGATCTCGACCTCGTCGAGCAGTTAGATAGCCTCGGCTATGACGAGTTCTGGTGCGGCGAGCATCACTCGTCCGGCTGGGAGATGATCGCCTCGCCCGAGATGTTTCTGGCCGCCGCAGGCGAGCGCACCAAGCGAATCAAGCTCGGCACCGGCGTCGTGTCGCTGCCCTATCACCATCCCTACAACGTCGCGCAGCGCATGGTGCAGCTCGACCACATGACCGGCGGCCGCGCCATCTTCGGCTCCGGTCCCGGCGCGCTTGCCTCCGACGCGCACACGCTCGGCATCGACCCGATGACCCAGCGCGACCGCCAGGACGAAGCGATCGGCGTGATCCGCCGCCTCTTCAACGGCGAGCGCGTCACCGCCAAGAGCGACTGGTTCACCATGAACGACGCGGCGCTTCAGATCCTGCCCTTGCAGGAAGAGATGCCGTTCGTCGTGGCGTCGCAGATCTCGCCCTCGGGCATGACGCTCGCCGGCAAATACGGCATCGGCATCATCTCGCTCGGTTCGATGACGACGCAGGGTCTGATGTCGCTGCAGCAGCAATGGCAGTTCGCCGAGGATGCCGCCGAGAAGCACGACACCAAGGTCGATCGCGCGAACTGGCGCGTGCTGCTGAGCTGGCATGTTGCCGAAACGCGCGAACAGGCCCGCCGCGAGGCCGGTGCAGGCCTGATGCGCTGGCACAACGAATATAATGTCGGCACGCTGCAACGGCCGGGCCTGACCGCATTCGACTCGCCCGACGAGGCCGTGGACAAGACCGCTTTCGTCGACGGCGCGGCCTCCGTCATCGGCACGCCCGACGATCTCGTCAAAATGATCAAGAAGGTGATGCAGGTGTCGGGCGGCGTCGGCGCGGTGATCGGTTTCGTGCACGACTGGGCCAATCCGGAAGCCACGCGCCGGAGCTGGGACATGGTCGCGCGCTATGTCGTGCCCGAGATCAACGGCTACATCGACGCACTTCGCAAGTCGCAAAAATTCGTGATCGAGAACCGCGCGATCTTCGAGCGCGCGGGACAAGCCGTGATGGCCAAGATCATGGAGAACGACAAGGCCGCCGAGGCGCTGAAGGTGACCGGCCCCGGCCGCGTCGCGATTCCGGCCGTGAACGCACCGGATTTGCAGAAGGAAGCGGCGAAGCGGTAGGCCTCGTCGTCGCTACAGTTGTAACCACGATCACAAGCAAGAGATATCGGCCTGTGCTATGCTGACCACGTCAGCCTGGCGCGGGCCGCAATAGTGCCGCGGTCGCCTGATTTCTGTTCGGTCAGCCAACCGGAGCAATCGTGATGTCGATGCAGAATGTGGCCGCGCCTGCGCTCAGCTTCACCGCGCCCAAGCGCAACGAGCTGACGCATATTCCGGGCGATGAAGGCTGGCCGATCATCGGCAAGACCTTTCAGGTGCTGGCTGACCCCAAAGGGCATATCGAGGCGAATGGCGCCAAATACGGCCCGGTCTACCGCACCCATTTTTTCGGCGAGACCAATGTAGTGCTGCTCGGGCCTGAGGCCAATGAGCTCGTGCTGTTCGACCAGCAGAAGCTGTTTTCCTCGACCCACGGCTGGAACAAGGTGCTCGGCCTGCTGTTTCCGCGCGGCTTGATGTTGCTCGATTTCGACGAGCACCGGCTGCACCGCAAGGCACTCTCGGTCGCGTTCAAATCCGGACCGATGAAGTCCTATCTCACCGATCTCGACCGCGGCATCGCGGCACGAGTCGCGCAGTGGAAGGTGAAGCCCGGCACGATGCAACTCTATCCGGCGATGAAGCAGCTCACGCTCGACCTCGCCGCGACGTCCTTCCTCGGTACCGAGATCGGGCCGGAGGTTGACGACATCAACCGCGCCTTCGTCGACATGGTCGCGGCCGCCGTTGCCCCGATCCGCCGTCCCCTGCCCGGCACTCAGATGGCGCGCGGCGTGAAGGGACGCAAGCGCATCGTTGCCTATTTCCGCGAGCAGATCCCGCTGCGACGCGGCAATCATGGCGGCGATGATCTGTTCTCGCATCTCTGCCGCGCCACCCATGAGGACGGCGCGCTGCTCTCCGAGCAGGACATTATCGACCACATGAGTTTTCTGATGATGGCGGCGCATGACACGCTGACCTCGTCGCTGACATCCTTCATCGGCGAGCTTGCTGCGAATCCGGATTGGCAGAGCAAGCTGCGCGACGAGGTTCTCGCGCTCGGGCTGGCTGCGGATGCGCCGACCAGCTTCGATGATCTCGAAAAAATGCCGCTGTCGGAGATGGCATTCAAGGAGGCGCTCCGGATCAAGCCGCCGGTGCCGTCGATGCCGCGCCGCGCGATGCGCGATTTCAGCTTCAAGGGATTTACGATTCCCGCCGGCACCGCGATCGGCGTCAATCCGCTCTATACCCACCACATGAAGGACATCTGGCCGGAGCCCGACCGCTTCGATCCCTTGCGCTTCACCGAAGAAGCGCAGCGCAACCGCCACCGCTTCGCCTGGGTGCCGTTCGGCGGCGGCGCGCATATGTGCCTCGGCCTGCACTTCGCCTACATGCAGGCAAAATGCTTCGCGCGGCACTTCTTGCAGAACATCGAGGTGTCGCTCGAGCCCGGCTACAAGCCGGACTGGCAGATGTGGCCGATCCCGAAGCCGCGGGATGGGCTGCGGGTGACGGTGATGGCGGTGTGAATGACGCTCTCGTAGGGCGGGCAAAGGCGCACTTGCGCCGTGCCCACCATTTTTCGTGGATAGAAAGTTGGTGGGCACGCTTCGCTTTGCCCACCCTACGACACTGTCCCCGCCGCTACGCCCCCTGATCGAACGCCTTGCGCAGCGCCACATAGCCCTGCTGCTGCTGGCTCCAGTTGCGGCCGCCGGTGATGGCACCGTCGATCACGAGGTCGTGGCCGTTGATGAAGCTGGATTCGTCGCTCGCCAGGAACACCGCGGCGTGAGCGATATCGTCGGGAAGACCTGCGCGTGGAATCGGCTGCGCGGTCTTGTAGACCTCGCGCATCACGGCTGGCGTCTTTTCCGCAGCCTCGGTCGAGAGGCCCAGCGCCTTGCCAAAGATGCCGGTCGCGATCGCGCCGGGCGAGATCGAGTTGACGCGCACATTGGACTCGCCGAGCTCCATCGCCACACATTTGGTGAGATGGATCACCGCCGCTTTCGCCGCGCCATAGACCATCGAGGATGAGAAGCCGGCGAGACGGCCAGCGATGCTGCCATTGTTGATGATGCTGCCAAACCCCTGCTTCTTCATGGTGGGCGCAGCGTGCTTCATGCCGAGCATGACGCTGCGCACCAGCGTCGCCATGGCGGCGTCGAAGCGCTCGACCTCGAGGCCTTCGATCCCGCCAGTCTGGGCCGGGCCGCCGGCATTGTTGAAGAGGCAATCGATCCTGCCGAATTTTTCGACCGCGAGCGCGATCAGCGCCTGCATCTGCGCTTCGACGGTCACATCCGTCTGGCGGAAAACGCAGGCATCGCCGAGCTGCTTCGCCAGCGCCTCGCCTTCCGGTATACGCCGCCCCGCGATCACAATTTTGGCACCTTCGGCAACGAAGACTTCTGCGGTGCGCAATCCGATCCCGCTCGTCGCACCCGTGATCACCGCAACCTTGCCGTCCAGCCTGCCCATGGAATGTCCCTGTTTTTGAACGATTTGATATCAAATGGCGGGCGCCGATCGATGACGTCGCCGCAACAGTCGGCACCGCGACGGTCACTATTCCTGCCGGCACGCGACAAGGCAAGCTTTGCTTGTGCGGGCGGCATGCGTAACATCTTCACCTGCCACTCGATTTTCGAACGCACATTGCAACTGGGCTACGCATGGGGAAGCTGATCGACGAATTCCGTAGAGGCTGGCGGGGCGTGGCGCCGCCATCGCTCGGCCTGAGCATCGCCTTTGCGGTGGCTTGCCTGCTGGTCGCGACCCTGGCCCGCTGGGGTCTCGCGCATGTGCGTCCCGACGTCTACTTCACGCCCTACTTCCCGGCTGTGTTCTTTGCCGCCGCGTTCGGAGGCTTGCGGATCGGCATTGTCACGGCGCTGGTCGGCGGCGTGCTCGGCGTCGTCGTGAATTTCGGCGATGCGTTTGCCGATCGCGCCCGGTTCGCCCTGCTGACGCTCTATTGGGGTGTTTCTGCGCTCACCATCTGGGGCGTCGAGCATTATCGCACGATGCTGGCGGAGCAGCGCCGGATCTCCAAGCGCCTGATCGAGGAAGAGGACTATCGCAAGCTGCTGGTCGACGAGCTCCAGCACCGGCTGAAGAACAAGCTGTCGACCGTGCACGCCGTGCTGCATCAGGTGCTGCACGACCAGCCGCAGGTGTGGTCCCGGATCGACCCGCGGCTGCGGTCGCTGGCCGCCACCGACGATCTGATCTCGCGGATCGACAAGGCCGGCTGCGACATCCGCGATCTCCTGATCTCGGAGCTCGGCCCTTACGGCCACGTCCGCTTCACCCTCAACGGCGATCGGCTGTTTCTGCCGCCGAAGCTCGCGGTCACGCTGTCACTGATGTTTCATGAGCTCGCCACCAACGCGGGAAAGTACGGTGCGTTCTCCGCACCCCGCGGATTGTTGCAGGTGTCGTGGACCGTCAGCGATGACCGCCTGACCGTCACATGGGACGAAACCGAGGGCCCGAGCATCGACAAGGTGTCCGAACCCGGATTCGGTACCAAGCTGCTGAAGTCGGCACTCACCGCCTTCGACGGCAAGGCTGAGGTCTCGTACCTGAAGACCGGGCTGCATTGCATCATGCAATGCCGCATCCCCCAAAGCGAATAACCGGCCAGCGATAGCCTCGCTGCAACGAAAGCAGATCGCGCGCGCCGCTCGCTTTCGTTTGCGCCGTTGACCTTCTGTTAATGACGATCGCGAGCGCGCGTCGCAACGCCGCAAGTTTCCCCCAGAACACACCCGTATTTCTTCGGACCCCTTAACCAAACCTAAGAGGGAACTGCGCATGATCGCGTCCATTGCAAAGGCGCGCTGAAACAACAAGATTCATGACTTCTATGAACAACAGTAAATATTCCGGCGCGAGCGAGGCTGAGCTCGGCTTTCTCAAGGAAATCGTTAAATTGCTGCCGACCGGCTTGACCGTGCAGGACGCGCAAGGCGAGCTTCTCCTGGTTAACGACACCGCGGCGAACCAGCTCGGCATGGACGGCAGCCGTCCGTCGCCGAATCTCGCGCAGCGCCGGGATGCCTGCCAACGGGCCCTCGCGGCCGGCCAGGCTGTTGTCACCGAGGAAGCGCTGCACGACGGCCCCGCGCGCCGGGTGCTGCTCACCACGCATCGTCCGGTCCGCCTTGCCGGACGCGAGCTGCTGATCTCGACCTCCGCAGACATCACCGAGCAGAAAAATTTCGAGGACCAGCTGTTCCGCTCGGCCTATTTCGACGAGCTGACCGGACTGCCCTCCCGGCGCGTGATCGAGCATCGCGCCAACAACCTGCTGGCGTGCGAGCGTGTCGGCGAACGCTTCGCGCTCGCCTTTCTCGACATCGACAATTTCAAGCACATCAACGACTATTACGGCCACGCGGTCGGCGATATGCTGCTGGTCGAGCTGTCGAAGCGGCTCGGCCGCGACCTGCGCGAGTCCGACATGCTGTCGCGTATCTCCGGCGACGAATTCCTGCTGCTGCTCTCGCCGATCCAGAGCCAGGACGAAGTTGCGGAATTCATGCAATCGACCCTGGAGCGACTGACCGCGCCGTTCTTCCTCGACAATTCGGAGATTTTCGCCTCCACCTCGGTCGGCGTCAGCCTCTATCCGGATCATGGCCGCAACTTCGAGACGCTGCGCCAGAACGCCGACATCGCGATGTACCGCATCAAGAACAACGGCAAAGGATCCGCGGCATTTTTTGACGCCAGCATGGAGCGCGAGGCGCTCGCGCGCATGAAGATCGAGCAGTCGCTGCGGCTCGCCATTCTCGACAAGCGCTTCTGTTGCGCATTCCAGTCCAAGGTCGATATCCGGACGCAGGCCGTAACGGGCATCGAGGCGCTGGTGCGGCTGCGCGACGACGAAGGCGTGATCCAGGCCCCCGGCTCGTTCATCAACCTGGCAGTCGAGCTCGGACTGATCGACGAGCTCACCCATCTCGTGCTCGCCGAGATCGTCAAATCGATCGACCTGATCAACGACACGTTTGGCGCGGACGCCACCATCAGCATCAACGTCGCCGCCAAGCAGGCCGGCAACCCCGCATTCATGCGCACTTTTGCGAAGGCGCTGGAGGAGACCGGCTTTCCCAAGCGCTTCATGATCGAGGTGACCGAGGACGCGTTCGTCGCCAAGAGCCACTTCCAGTCGGAAATCCTGCCGATGTTCCGCAACCTCGGCGTCGGCATCTCCATCGACGATTTCGGCACCGGCTATTCGTCGCTGTCGGCGCTCGCCGACATCACCGCCGACGAGATCAAGATCGACCGCTCCTTCATCACCGACATCCATAAGCGCCCGCGCAGCCAGGGCATTTTGCGCGCGATCGAGTCCTTGAGCGAAGCGCTCGGCATGACCGTGATCGCCGAAGGCCTCGAATCCTACGAGGAGCTCGCCTATCTCCAGGCCGCGACCAAGATCCGCTACGCCCAGGGCTATTATTTCGCCCGGCCGATCTTTTTGGAGGAGCTGAAGCTCGCCACGCCCGCCTCCAGCGAGGCGCGGGTCAGCGTCGCAAACCGCCCGATACAGCAGAACCGGCAGGGCTATTCACGCGCGAGCGGCTATCGGCGCTGACCGCTTCCCGCAGCCTGACCTTGTGTGACCTGAGCAGGCCGATCCAGGGGTGACTACAGCACGAGCCTGCGTGCCCGCGCCGCCGATTTCCGCGGCAACCGCAATCCGTTATGATCCGCGTCAAGCCATTGTCATATGCGCCTCGTGCACGTCCCGCCGGAAGGTGGAATTGCAATGTTGGTCAGGCTGTGCAAATCGCTGTTGCCAAGGAATTTCAATAAGGAGGGATCATCTTGCGTCGATCATTCATCATCACAACAACCATTCTCGGGCTGGCTGCGGCGGCCTCCGCACACGCAGATGATCTCAAGGTCGCGCTGATCTACGGCAAGACCGGTCCACTGGAGGCCTACGCCAAGCAGACCGAGACCGGCCTGCAAATGGGTTTTGAGTACGCCACCAAGGGCACCATGACGCTGGACGGCCGCAAGATCGTCATCATCACCAAGGACGATCAGGGCAAGCCGGACCTCTCCAAGGCCGCGCTCGCCGAGGCCTATCAGGACGACAAGGCCGACATCGCGATCGGCACGACCTCGTCGGCCGCGGCACTCGCCATTCTCCCCGTTGCCGAGGAGAACAAGAAAATCCTGATCGTCGAGCCTGCGGTCGCGGACCAGATTACCGGCGAGAAGTGGAATCGCTACATTTTCCGCACGGCGCGCAACTCCTCGCAGGACGCGATCTCGAACGCAGTCGCAATCGGCAAGCAGGGCGTCACCGTGGCGACGCTGGCGCAGGACTACGCCTTCGGCCGCGACGGCGTCGCCGCCTTCAAGGAAGCGCTCGGCAAGACCGGCGCGACACTCGCAGCGGAAGAATATGCCCCGACTTCGACCACCGATTTCACCGCGGTCGGCCAGCGCCTGTTTGATGCGCTGAAAGATAAGCCGGGCCGCAAGGTGATCTGGGTGATCTGGGCCGGCGCCGGCAATCCGCTGGCAAAGCTCCAGGACATGGACCCGAAGCGCTACGGCATCGAGCTCTCCACCGGCGGCAACATCCTCCCGGCACTCGCAGCCTATAAGGGCCTGCCCGGCATGGAAGGCGCGACCTATTACTATTACGACATCCCGAAGAATCCGGTGAACGACTGGTTCGTCGCCGAGCACCAGAAGCGCTTCAACGCGCCGCCGGACTTCTTCACCGCGGGCGGCTTTGCCGCCGCGATGTCCGTCGTCGCCGCCGTCACCAAGGCGAAGTCGACCGACAGCGAGAAGCTCATCACCGCCATGGAAGGTCTGGAGTTCGACACGCCGAAGGGCAAGATGGTGTTCCGGAAAGAGGACCATCAGGCGCTCCAGAGCATGTATCACTTCAAGGTCAAGGTCGATCCGAACATCGCCTGGGCCGTGCTCGAGCCGGTGCGCGAGCTGAAGATCGAGGACATGGACGTTCCGATCCGCAACAAGCGTTGAGTTTTCTTGCGCCCCCTCCCCCGCTTGCGGGGGAGGGGGCGCAGCGTGATCGCGGAAACACCTCCTCTCATTATTTGCCAGACCAATGACGCTCTCTCTCGAAACCCGCGACCTCACCATCCGCTTCGGCGGCCATGTCGCAGTCAACAACGTCACCTGTACATTTCGCCCGGGCGAGCTCACCGCCATCGTCGGGCCGAACGGCGCCGGCAAGACCACCTATTTCAATTTGATCTCCGGCCAGCTGCGCGCTTCACACGGTAGCATCCTGTTCGACGGCACCGACATCACCCAGCATTCCGCGCCGCTGCGCACCCGCGCTGGCCTCGGGCGCGCCTTCCAGCTGACAAATCTGTTCCCGAACCTGACGGTGGAGGAGAACGTCCGCCTCGCGGTGCAGGCGGCAAACGGCACGCATTACGACATGCTGCGGCCCTGGATGGTTCGCCGCGACCTGATCGCCCGCGCCGCCGCCATCCTCGACCAAGTCGCGCTCGGCAACCGCCGCGGCGTGGCCGCGACGGTGCTGTCGCATGGCGACCAGCGCAAGCTCGAGGTCGCGCTGATGATCGCGCTTGAGCCAAAGGTGTTCATGTTCGATGAGCCGACCGCGGGCATGAGCATCGACGAGGTGCCTGTGGTGCTGAATTTGATTGCGCAACTCAAGCAGGACAAGAGCAAGATCATCCTGCTGGTCGAGCACAAGATGGACGTGGTGCGCTCGCTCGCCGACCGCATCATCGTGCTGCATAACGGACAACTTGTTGCGGATGGCCCGCCGGCCGAGGTGATCGCCTCGCCGATCGTGCAGGAAGCCTATCTCGGCATTGCTCCGAAGAGCGCAGCATGACCGACCTGCTCAAACTCTCCGGCGTGCACACCCATATCGGCCGCTATCACATCCTCCAGGGTATCGATCTCGCCGTCCCGCAGGGACAGACCACCATGCTGCTCGGCCGCAACGGCGCCGGCAAGACCACGACGCTGCGCACCATCATGGGCCTGTGGCAGGCCTCAAGCGGCGAGATCAGCCTCGCCGGCCAGCGTATCGAGAGCCGTGCCACGCCCGACATCGCGCGGCTCGGCGTCGGCTATGTGCCAGAAAGCATGGCGGTGTTCTCCGACCTCACGGTGAAGGAGAATCTGGTGCTGGCGGCGCGCGACGGGCCACTCGACGACACCCAGCTCGAGTGGATCTTTGGCTTCTTCCCGGCGCTGCGCCGGTTCTGGCTGTCGCGCGCGGGCAGCCTCTCGGGTGGACAAAAACAAATGTTGTCGATCGCGCGCGCCATCATCGAGCCGCGAAAACTGCTGTTGATCGACGAGCCGACCAAAGGGCTGGCGCCTGCGATCGTGATGGCGCTGATCGAGTGCTTGAAGGAGATCAAGCGCAAGGGCGCCACCATCCTGCTGGTCGAGCAGAATTTCTTTGCCGCCCGCGAGCTCGGCGACCACGTGCTGGTGATGGACAACGGCACCATCGTCCATCGCGGCGAGATGGCGGCCCTGGCTTCCGACGTGCCGCTGCAGGAGCGGCTGTTGGGCCTGAGCCTGGAGGCGCATCAGTGACTGAACTTGCCGCAACCGATCCGCTGCCGAAGCCCAAGCGCGACATCGCGCCAATCCTGCTGCCGATCGCACTTGCGCTGGTGACGATACCCCTGATCGGCTCGCCCAGCACCTGGCTGACACTGACCGCCGCGAGCCTCGCGATGGGCATGATGATCTTCATCATGGCTTCCGGCCTGACACTCGTATTCGGCCTGATGGACGTGCTCAATTTCGGCCACGGCGCCTTCATCGCGGTCGGCGCTTATGTCGCAACGCTGGTGTTTGCGCCGTTCGCAGCCTCCATTCAGGCCGACTCGCTCTGGATCAACCTCGCGGTGCTGGCGCCGGCGGCGCTGCTGTCGATGGCGGTCTCCGGCGCGCTCGGCCTGATCGTCGAGCGCGTGCTGATCCTCCCCGTCTACGGCCAGCATCTGAAGCAGATCCTGATGACAACGGGCGGCCTGATCGTCGCCGAGCAGACGCTCTATGCGCTGTGGGGGCCACAGATCATCCCGACGCCGCTGCCGACCTCGCTGCGCGGCTCCTTCATCCTCGGCGACGTCGCGATCGCCAAATATCGCGTGCTGGCGACGCTGATCGGGCTTGCCGTCTTCGTCGCGATCCAGCTCGTGCTCAACCGCACCAAGCTCGGCCTTCTGATCCGCGCCGGCGTCGAGAATCGCGAGATGGTGGAAGCGCTCGGCTATCGCATCCGACGGCTGTTCCTCGGCGTGTTCATGACGGGATCGGCGCTCGCAGGCCTCGGCGGCGTGATGTGGGCGCTCTATCGCGAGCAGGTCCATGCCTCCATGAGCGACGAGCTCACCGTCTTGATTTTCGTCGTCGTCATCATCGGCGGCTTGGGGTCGATCGGCGGCTGCTTCATTGGCGCGATTTTGGTGGCGATGGTCGCCAATTACGGCGGCTTCCTGGTGCCGAAGCTCGCCCTCGTCTCCAACATCCTGCTGATGGTCGCCATTCTGATGTGGCGGCCGCGCGGCCTCTATGCGGTAACCAGCCGATGATGATCCTGTCAGGCGACCCGCCGCGCAGCCGCGCCCTCACGCTCGTTCTTGTCGTCATCATCCTGGCGCTGGCGGCAACGCCGTTCCTGTTCCCGGGCGCCAAGGCGCTGAACGTTGCGGCCAAGATCTGCGTCTTCGCCGCGCTCGTTGCCTCCTACGACCTGCTGCTCGGCTACACCGGCTCGGTGTCGTTCGCCCACACCATGTTCTACGGCATCGGCAGCTACGCGGTCGCGATCGCGCTGTATGGGATGGGTCCGAATTGGGCCGCGGTCGCAACCGGCATCGTCGTCGGCCTGCCGCTCGCGGCCCTGCTCGCGCTCGCGATCGGCCTGTTCTCGCTGCGGGTCGCCGCGATCTTCTTTGCCATGATCACGCTCGCGGTCGCCTCCGCCTTCCAGGTGCTGGCCTCGCAGCTGTCCTGGCTGACCGGCGGCGAGGACGGACGCAGCTTTCAATTGCCCGAGCTGCTGCGCCCCGGCACGGTGCTGGTCTCGAAAAGCCTGTTCGGCTTCGAGATCAACGGCCGGACCCTGACCTACTATCTGGTGTTCGCGGTCTCGGCCCTGATGATCCTCGGCCTGTTGCGGGTGGTAAACTCGCCGTTCGGGCGTGTGCTCCAGGCGATCCGCGAGAACCGTTTTCGCGCCGAGGCGCTCGGCTTCCGCACCGTCTTCCACCTGACCTATGCCAACTGCCTCGCCGCACTGGTCGCCGCCAGCGCCGGCATGCTGAACGCGCTGTGGCTGCGCTATGCCGGCCCCGACACCTCGCTCAGTTTCTCGATCATGCTGGACATCCTGCTGATGGTGGTGATCGGCGGCATGGGCACGATCTACGGCGCGATCATCGGCGCCACGATCTTCATCCTTGCCCAGAACTATCTGCAATCGCTGATGGGCGTCGCCTCGAAGGCGGCGGCGGAGGCCGGCCTGCCGCTGCTGCCGGGACTGCTGCACCCGGACCGCTGGCTGCTGTGGCTCGGGTTGCTGTTCATTGCCAGCGTCTACTTTTTCCCGACCGGCGTGGTCGGACGGCTGCGCAATGTGGGCGGCGACAAGAGCCCGGGCGCCTCGCATTAAGCAGCGATTCATGATGCAGCGCAGCGTTTGTTGCAGATGATGTGCAACCATGACGTTATTCGCGTCCTGCTCTACGCCGATGCGACTGCGCAACCGGATTAATCCTTAGGTAACTGGTTTTCCTAAGCTTTAGGCCATTTGTGCGGTGTATTTCTGTTCCTCCAGGGGGAGGAAATGCGCGACGTATTTTCAGGGATGGCAGTCAGACTGTCGCTAGCCGCAAGGGGCGGCTGGGACGCCGCCACGCGGCGCGGCCCCGTGCTGTGGCTGACACTATCAGGCGCATTGCTGGTCGCCGGCATCTTCGTCGTGACCGCCATGGCCTCCGGCGAATTCCGCGAGCGCACACTGGCGAACCGCGAGCGCGAGCTGGAAAATACCGTTCAGCTGATCGCGCGGCATTTCGATCAGCAATTTGAGGACTCCGACGTCATCGCGGCCGACCTGATCGGGCAGATGCATCTGCCGGAGATCTCCTCGCCGCAGATGTTCCGCGAGCGCATGTCGGGGCCTGAAGCCAGCCGGATGCTGAGGAGCAAGATCAGCGCGGTCTCCTATCTCGGCGACATCGCGATCTACGATGCCGATGGCGAGCTGATCAGCTGGTCGCGGCCCCGGCCGCTCCCCAAGATCAATGTGTCGGCGCGCGCCTACTTCCAGACCTTCAGATCGAATCCGATGTCGGAGCCGGTGCTGCTGGAATCCGTGCGCAGCCTCCTGATCGGCAAATGGACCACGATCGTCGCACGCCGGCTGAGTCTGCCGGACGGCACCTTCGTCGGCGCGATGGTCCGGCGGATCGATCCCGACAGCTATCAACGCTATTTCGCGTCCGTCGCGCTGGCCGAGGGCGCCGCCATCTCGCTGTTCGACCGCGAAGGCACGATGCTGGCGCGCTACCCGCATGTCGAGGAGTTGATCGGGACCAACTACAAGAACGCACCGTTGATGCAGAAAGTGCTGGCCAAAGGCGGTCAGCACACGCTTCGCGTCAAGAGCCCGGTCGACGGTGAGGATCGGCTCGGCTCGGCCGCGTCGCTAACCCATTTCCCGCTGGTCATCGTCGCGACCAACACCATGTCGGCTGCGCTTGCGGACTGGCGGCAGCAAACCGGATTCATGGTCACCACCGCAACGCTTTCGGCGGCCGTGATCGCGCTGATCCTGTTCCTGATCATCCGCCAGATCAAACGGCAGAATCGCGAGGCCCAGGAGCGGATCGAATCGGAGCGGCAGCGGCTCGACACCGCCCTCAACAACATGTCGCAAGGGCTGATCCTGTACGACGCCGCCGGATACATCGTCACCTGCAACCGCCGCTATGCCGACATGTTCGGCCTGTCCGCGGACGTCATCAAACCCGGCTGCCACATCATCGAGGCGATGCACCATCGCAAGGAACGCGGAGCGTTCAATGGCGACGTCGAGGCGTTTTGCGCCGACGTCATGAGGGTCGTCGCCGAAGGCACGGTTTCCACCAGGATGCACGAGCTGCCGAACGGCTGCGCCTTCCAGGTCATCAACACCCCGCTCGCGCAGGGCGGATGGGTCGCCACGATCGAGGAGATCACCGAGCGGCGCAGTTTGGAGCAGGAGCGCGACCGCAACTACACGTTCCTTCGCGAGATCATCGACCATATCCCGTCGCAGATCACGGTGAAGGATGCCCGCACGCGGCAATATCTGCTGGTCAACCGCACCGCCGCAGAGCAATTCGGCCAATCGCACGAAGCCGTCGTTGGCAAGACCCCCTTCGACATATACCCGGATGACACCGCCAGGCTCGTCACCGACGACGACAGCAAGGCGCTGCAAGCGGCCACGGGATTGTACAAGGACGAACATCCCTGGCCGAGCCAAACCAAGGGACTGCGCTACATCACCTCGACCCGGATCGGCATCCGCGATAAGTCCAGCGAGCCGCGCTACCTCATCAATGTCGTCGAGGATGTCACCGAACGGCGGAGCGCCCATGAGAAGATCGCGCATATGGCGCATTTCGACGCGCTGACCGACCTGCCGAACCGTGCGCTGTTCCGCGAGCAGATCGAACGCGAGCTGGAAAAGGTCGCAAGCGGCGAGCAGTTCGCGCTGCTCTATATCGACGTCGACGAGTTCAAGGGCATCAACGATTCGCTCGGCCATCATGTCGGCGACGAGCTGTTGAAGGCGATCGCGGGCCGCATCCGCGCCTGCCTCAAGCCGGGCGACCTGATCGCGCGGCTCGGCGGCGACGAATTCGCCGTCATCCACACCAAAATCGAATCGTCCGCCGACGTGCTGTCCTTCGTGACGCGGATTCATGAAGCGATCCGCCGCCCCTATCATTGTCTCGGCCATCAGCTCTCCACCGACGCGAGCATCGGCATCGCGCTGGCGCCGCAGGACGGCAACGATCTCGACCAGCTCATCAAGAACGCCGACCTCGCGATGTACGGCGCCAAGGCGGAAGGGCGGCGCACCTACCGCTTCTTCGTGCCTGAGATGGATGCGAGCGCCAAGGCTCGCCTCACCATGGAGCAGGATCTGCGCCAGGCTCTGGTCGATGGCGGCTTCGAGCTGCACTACCAGCCTCTGGTCAATCTGCACTCGGGCGAAGTCTCCGGCTGCGAGGCGCTGCTGCGCTGGCGCCATCTCGAGCGCGGCATGATATCGCCGGCCGAGTTCATTCCGATCGCCGAGGATACCGGCCTGATCAACGAGCTCGGCGACTGGGTGCTGCGCACCGCCTGCAACGAGGCCGCGACCTGGCCCGCCCATGTGCGCCTCGCGGTCAACGTCTCGCCGGTGCAGCTCAAATGCGACACCCTGGCGCTGAAGATCGCCGGCGCGCTGGCCGCCTCCGGGCTCGAGCCGCGGCGACTCGAGATCGAGATCACCGAGGCCGTGCTGATCCGCGACGACGAAGCCGCGCTCTCGATCCTGCACCAGCTCCGCTCGATCGGCGTGCGCATCGCGCTCGACGATTTCGGCACCGGCTATTCGTCGCTGAGCTATCTGAAGCGCTTCCCGTTCGACAAGATCAAGATCGACCGCTGCTTCGTCGCCGACATCGCCGACGCCAGCGGCGCACCCGTGATCGTGCAGGCTGTGGTGAACATCGCCGCCGCCAGCAACATGACCACGGTCGCCGAAGGCGTCGAGACCGAGGCGCAGCGCGAGATGCTGCGCGCGCTCGGCTGCACCGAGATGCAGGGCTATCTGTTCAGCAAGCCGAAGCCGGCGGCCGAGGTGCGCAAGCTGTTCGGACCGGGCGATGCCGTGCCGGTAGCGGCGGTGGCCTGAGATGGCAAAGCGAGGCAAGACTCCGGCCAAAACCGTCGACGTAGCGGATTCCTACGCGGTGCGGCTGATGCAGCATCTTGTGGTGCCGACATTCGTGATCGACCCGAAGCGTCGTGTCGTGATCTGGAACAGAGCCTGCGAGCGGCTGACCGGCGTGGCTGCGTCGGAAGTGATCGGCACCACGAAGCACTGGCAAGCCTTCTACGAGTCCAAGCGCCCTTGTCTCGCCGATCTGGTCGCGCTCGACCGCCCCGAGCAGCTCCCGGAGTATTATTCGGAGTACGCCGCGCGCGGCCACAACGGCCTCGGCTTCAGCGCGGAAAACTGGTGCGTGATGCCGCGGCTCGGCAACCAGCTCTATCTCGCGATCGATGCTGGCCCCATCCACGACGAGGCCGGCAATCTGATTGCGGTGGTGGAAACGCTGCGCGACCTCACCGGCCAGAAGCGCGCCGAGACGGCGTTGAAAGAGCTCGCGACCAAGGACGGCCTCACCGGACTGTCCAACCGCCGCTCCTTCGATGAGATGCTGATGTCGGAATGGTCGCGTGCGCAGCAGACGCAGCGGCCGATGTCGCTGCTGTTCGTCGACGTCGATCATTTCAAGCTGTTCAACGACCAGCACGGCCACCAGACCGGCGACGAGTGCCTGCGGGCGGTCGCCGATGTCGTCAGCCGGCATGCGCTGCGCCCGCTCGACCTCGCCAGCCGCTATGGCGGCGAGGAATTCGCGCTGATCCTGCCCGATATGAGTTGCGACGATGCCTGCGTCATCGCCGAGGAGATCCGCCGTGCCGTGATGGCCTTAGCGATCGCCCATGGTGCCATTGGGGCCGGCAACCACGTCACCCTCAGCGTTGGCGTGGCCAGCCACATTCCCGGAGAAGCCGACGGCGGCCCCGACCGGCTGCTCGGCTCGGCCGATCAGGCGCTCTACGCCGCCAAACGGCTCGGCCGCAACCGCGTCATCTGCGCTGAGCGGATGCTGGCCGAATTCGCCGGCCTCGGCCGGGACGGCGTGCAAGTTCCGAGCTCCACCGCCCGCAAATCAGCCTAGATTGCCGCGGCAAGACCGGTTGCCCGCCCCGCGCCAATCGGCTAAATGAACCCTCGTTGCACCCGTAGCTCAGCTGGATAGAGCGTTGCCCTCCGAAGGCAAAGGTCACACGTTCGAATCGTGTCGGGTGCGCCACTCAAATCCGCTATTTATTGAAATGTACCGGAACGCGCCCTCGGCAGGGCAAGGACGAACGCCAAACATTCATTTGGAACGTCCGTTGCCTGCCTGATTGGGGACCGCCGGGTCTATCTGCAACCTGCGGATCCTACGGCGGTGGCGCGTGGCGCACCGACGGAGCTAAGAGACGAGTCTGGTGCGAAGGCGCCCGTACTCGGTATCGGTTATCGATCCAGACTTCTTGAGCTGATCGAGCTTGGCAAGTTCGTCTGCGGCACTGAAGCCGACGATGTTACGCAACTCCTCGCGCGTCCGTTGCGCCTGCTCCGCGCTGCGTTCGGCCATGCCTCTGCCTTGGGTGATAAGATACGCAAAAATGCCGAAATAGGAGGTCAGAACCAGCGCGAGCACCCACAATACCTTACCCCATCCGGAGATGTCGTGGCGCCTGAACAGATCGCCGTAGATGACGATGAGCAGCCAGAACCAGACGACAAATGCGAATACGGCAATCATATCCATCAGGAAATTTCGATAGGTGAATCCCTCTTGTGCGAAGAACATTGCGATCTCCTTGTTGCGTTGCCGTTCTCGACCTTTGCCGCCATCAAGCCTGACCGCTCACCGGCAGTACCGATGCGACACGCGGTGCGACCTTCCGCTTTGCGTGCGATGCCAGCAGCTGCCGTTTCTCCAATAATATCTGTGCCAATGGTGATGCCGACGGTTGGCTCCGGCGATGGCTCCGGCCGTAGCTCCTATCGCAGCGCCACGACGACCGCCGACGGCACCTCCGATAACCGCACCGCGAAGCGCACTCTGGCCAAAGGATTCGCTGGAAGGGAGCATTCCTGCGAGCGAGAGCAGAATGACCAATAGCGAAAGCTTTCGCATCTGGTGTTCCTTTCTTCGATTGATCGCTTCTGTAGGGGCGGCGCGTTCGCTGGTCGCCACGACCTGGATATCACTGGCCGCCCAATCGAAAAATCCGAACAATCACATTCGCACCTGAGGGTTTTATCGGATTAACCCCTTGGATTATTCGTGCCTGGGGCACCATCTCACCGCAGAAACAATTAGCGCCGCCGCGAGGAGGCGTAGCGCGGATTGATGCCGCAATAGGCGCTCGTGCCGGAGGCGGTGGCCAGGCATTGCGCACGGGTGGCGAATTGGCAATTGCCGGGAAAGCCAGCGTGGCGACCGCGCAGGCAGTATCGATCTGCCGCGGCAGCCTGGGCTGGTACTGAGAAGACCTGAACCAAAAGCATGGTGACCGATGCCAGCACCGGAACAGTGAGATGCATTTCAACCCCCTTCTGATGGAGGTGAGTATACGGGCGACACCGAGGTGAGACCGTCAGTAAAAGCCCCAACCAGACGCGGGTTGTCTGTTGAGAGGACCTCCGGAGAGACGGGTGCTCACGGAATGGCAACGAGCTCAAGCTGCGGTTGAACACCTCGATGCCGGGCTTTTTGTTTCTAAATGTTTCTAATTGTTCCTTGGCAATACTCGGCAACCGGTCTTGCGCGATTCCGAAGGCTCCGCGCCAGCTCGCGTCGCTACCACCGCGCAACCGGGCAGATCCAGCTGCCTGGGCGAACTCAGGACACAAAGCACGGAAAGCCACCATGACCTCGATTTCGGGCCTCTCCTCCCACCACCACCGCGCATCGCCGTTGCAGCGGCTGCAGGACGAACTGCAATCGGAAGTCAGCTCCGGCACGATCAGTTCGTCCGATCAGTCGGCACTGTCCTCCGCGCTCAGCGACATTGACTCGGCTTTGCAATCAAGCAGCCTGAGCGATCAATCCAGCGGCAGCACATCATCGTCCGACAGCATCAAGTCGAAGATCGATGATCTGATCCAGCAGGCGGTTTCGGCCGGCAAGCTGACCGACCAGCAGGCGACCGAGCTGCAAGGCGTTTTCAAAGCAGCGTTCTCGCATGGACCAGATGGCGCGGGCGGACCGCCGCCGGCCGGCGGACCTCCTCCGGCCAACGGCGCGGATGGCTCATCCAGCGGCAATTCGGTGGTGGACCTGCTTCAGCAATTCCTTCAGTCGCTGAAAGACTCGCTCACGGGCTCGACCTCCTCCAGCACGACGGGATCAAGCGACACGACGACGACAAGCGCGTCTGCTGCGACCAGCAGCACCGATAGCTCGTCAAGCGGCACCTCGGCGACGGACCTGCTCGAACAATTCCTTCAGTCGCTGAAAAACTCGCTCGCGGATTCGACCTACAGCGGGACGGGACCAAACGGCACGACGAATCCAAGCGACCCTTCGCTGTCCGGCGTCCTTCTCAACGACCGGATCTGATATCAGAGACGCGCAACCATCCTTCAGCCCCGAAGAATGGTTGTTCTGTTGCTACAGTTGTCCTCAAGCTGGGAATTTGTCGCCGAACATCGGCAGACCGCTGCGTGATTGTGCCTGCGTGGCCTCGTCCTGGATCACGTCCCAGTGCTCGACGAGAACTTCGTTTTCCATGCGCACGATATCCGCGACGACCCACGCCGCCGGCAGGCCGTGACCGCTGAATCGCCCGTGGGGGTCGAAACTCCGACTTGCCGTGATAATCCACCCGGTCTCTGGAGCGGACCATGTTGACAGGCCCCTCCCCGTCCAAAGCCTTGCTAGCGGCTTCGAGTGTGGCCGCGCTACATCCCACGGTTTCCATTTTCGCTCTCCAGTTCGGCCGACAATGATGCGCATGAAGGTCGATCGAAGCCCTTCTCGCGTAAGCAGGCGGACGGAAATCGTAGCGAACTCTCGCACCTTGGCCGTCAGATATTTGCGGGTCAGATAAACCGCGAGCAGCCGGCCCGCAATGAACAGCTTGTTGGGGAGCCCCGTTCAAAGGCGATCGACGTGATCTCTCCGACCCGCATCGTCGGGTGGCTGCGATTTTGCCGGACAGTCAGAAAGCGCCGATCGTAATCGCCCGCTTCAAGGGGCCACGCTTTTCTACGCACTCGACCAGAAACCTGGCGAGTGAGCGCTTCGATATGGTCTCAAACGAGGACCACCGATCGCTCTTGTCGATGAGGGGCATCTCTTCGTCCTTCTCGGTCAAGCCAGGCGGGCGGATGATGGTCCAGCCTACTCGCGATGCCCGAATAGCGGCCTCGGCTGCAGCATGATCCAGGTACGCGTCGTGGATGCTGCTCATCCGCAGGATGATACGAAACAGCATCGCATGTCTGCCCCGGTCCTCCCCAACTCCGAAAGCGCTGAGATACACAAAGTGTTGCGAGCCACTGCCGATAGCATTGAGAGTAGCGGCTGCGCTCCGGCGAAGAATGTCAGGGGGTGACGTTCGCTTCGCGAAAAGGCTTTTGGATGCCCGCTTCTGGCCAATGCACGACACGACCGCATCGCAACCAGCAACGGCCTTCGACACAAAGCCGGTGTCGGTGAGATCGCCGTTCTCCTGCGAAAATCGTGTCGCTGGTTGACGTGGCAGAGCTGGCGATCGGGACACCGCAACTACGTCGTGGCCGTTGGCCAGTAGTTTATCGACGACCAGGGCTCCGATGCTCCCGGTCGCTCCCAAAACCGCGACCTTCATGCCCTGCCCCCCTTCTCGATCTCATGGAAGAAGCTGGTTAGCCGCGCAGCGGTCCCGTCAGGGCCGTCGCTGGCATAGGTAAGCCCAGGAAGGGCGAGAACTTCACTCCCAGTATCCAGCGAACTGATCGTCACTGCAGCACTCCGAAGGAACAATTTGTTCCTTACGATAAGCGAACGCGTTATACGCACAAGAACGCATGAAAATGTTCTTTACGAACAGGCGTGTTCGTACTGGAGGAGTGACGGTGCCGACCGAGGCCACGCCTGAAGAATTCGACCGGATGGATCCGCGCGTCGAGTGTCGTTCTCTCGCACAAATAATCGACAGGGTCGGAGACAAGTGGACCGTTATGGTCCTGGGCAACCTGTCAGAGGGAACGCATCGGTTTAACGAACTCATGCGAGACATACCGGGCATTTCGCACCGAATGCTCACTCTGACATTAAGAGGACTGGAGCGCGACGGTCTATTGCGGCGGACTGCGTTCGCCACGGTGCCCCCGCGCGTCGAATATGCTCTCACACCTCTGGGATTCACATTGACCAAGCCGCTCGCTGTTCTAGCTGAATGGGCACGGCACAATAGGCATGAAATCGAAGAAGCTCAGCAGCTATACGACTCGAAGGATTGAGCAATGTAGTTCCGCAGAATATCGCATTCGCAAGGCTCGATGCGGGCGCGACGCTCGCGCTGCCCGCTCCTCAAGCTGGGAACTTGTCGCCGAACATCGGCAGACCGCTGCGTGATTGTGCCTGCGTGGCCTCGTCCTGGATCACGTCCCAGTGCTCGACGAGAACTTCGTTTTCCATGCGCACGATATCCGCGACGACCCACGCCGCCGGCAGGCCGTGACCGCTGAACCGCCCGTGGAGAATGACGAAATCACCCGTCGCTGCCACAATGTGGTTTTCGTAGCGCAGCGTCGCGGGCAAGCTCCTTACCAGATCGAACAGACCGTCACGGCCCGGTGGAATATGCGCGCTGTGCTGGATGTAGCGGGGCGACCAGAAGCGCTCGGCGGCAGCGTAGTCGCGCTTGTTGAAGAGCGTATCAAACGCGTTCAGGACGATTTGCACCCGACCGTCTTCGCCCGACTTGATCATGATCGTGCCCTTTGCCAGGCCCGGAGGTTATTTCCGGACCAGCGGGATTTGCAGATTGGTCGGCCGGTTCTGCTCGGTATCGAAGCCACGGCCGTCGATATTGCGCGCGCCCCAGAACAGCAGATCGCCTCTGAGATAAACGAGGTCGTACTCCATGAAATTCGTCCCTTCCTTGAGACCGAAGGGAACGAACGTCTTGCCGAATATGCTCTGGGGCGCGTTGACGGCCCAGGGCGCGTATCCGGCTGACGCGACCTTGTTCAGCACATCGACAAATCCCGGCACCAGCGGCGTGACCTCGTAGGTCTCGTCGGCGACGAAATCGACCTTCTGCGCGCCGGGAGCGATCGGATGCGCGCCCTGCCACAGCATGTGGCCGCCGATCCTGATGCGCACGAGCGGCACGGCCCCGTAGGGATCGGCCGAGTTGACGACCTCGAGTTCGAACCGATCGGACGGCAGATATCTGAAGGTGCGCTTGAGGTAGAACGGCTTGAGCGAACCGTCGGGGTTCTTGCTGGGCCGCACCTCCGGTGCGATGCTTTCCCAGCTTCCGAGCACCGCCTCTTTGATCTTGGTGACGTCCGTATCCATGCCGCCTGCTCTTATCTGGTTGGGTGGGGATTGCGCTGCGGCTCCGCCGATTCCTGTCATCACCAGAACGAGCAGCAACAACGTTTTAATGCCGTGACACATGCGCGTGCTTTCATCTCGTCCGCCTCGTGGACGGAGCGCGGCGACGATCATGCCCTGCCTGCCAGGCAGACCCCGGTTATGTTTCGCGTCTTGCTATAAAAGCCGCTAGCGAGCCTGAAAAAGACTTTGTAGGCTGGCCCCATGCCTGCGAGATATGGCCCTCAAGACATGGCCTCAAGACATGGGGAATTAGGATGGAGCTACGGCATCTCCGCTACTTCATCGCCGTCGCCGACGCCGGTAGTCTGACCGTAGCGGCCGAACAGACGCTCCACACGTCTCAGCCATCTCTCAGCCGGCAGATCCGGGATCTCGAACAAGAGGTCGGCGTTCAGTTGATGCATCGCAGCGCCCACGGCGTCGAGTTGACGTCGGCCGGCAGGGCTTTTCTGGACCATGCGCGGATGGCGCTGCTTCAGGCCGAGGCTGCAAAGGAGGCGGCACTGCGAGCAGCTCAGCCGCCGAAGCCGACATTCGCGCTCGGCTTTCTGTCGGGCGCCGAAATCGGCCTGCTGCCCGAGGTGGACCGGCTCCTGCGCGGCGCGTTTCCGGGTCTCGAAATCCGCCTGTCGAGCGAATATTCTCCCGTGCTCGCCAAAGCCCTGATAAGGCGCAAGCTCGATGCGGCTTTCATGCGGCGGGAAGAGAACATGGGCGACAACATGGGCGATCTGGCCTGCCGTCGCGTTCGCACCGACCCGCTGATTTTTGTCTTCCCGAGCGATCATCGCCTGGCATCGCATGCGACCGTCGCGCCGCAGGAGATCGCAAGCGAGACCTTCTACCTTCCGTCCAGGGCTGCACCCGCGGTGCGCAGCGTCGTCCTGGACTATTTCAACCGCGCAGGCATCGATCTCAAGCCGGAGCATGAGGTGCACAACGTCGTGCACGCAATATCGATGATCACATCGACGCGCGGGATCATGATGTTGCCGGCTTACACAAAACGGTACCTGCCCGAGCAGATCACCACCCGTCCGGTGCTGGGAGAAGCCCCTACGATCGATCTGGTCCTCCGCTTATCACAAGGCCAACAATTCGCCGATTCTGAAGCTGCTGCTTTCGCGGGTCGGCAAGCTCGCCGGGGCTCCCTAGCCGCTTAGCTGCGCCGTGCCTGCTTCGCGGCACGGCGCAAGCGTCGGCTTGACAGCACCGATCACGGTCAGTGCCTGGCGTGCTCGAACACCACGATCACGCCAGTCGGCTCGGGCTCGTGTGCCGTCAATCGCGTCAGATCCGCATCGCTCCATTCGGCAAGGCTGACGACTTCGCCCGTCTGACGTTCCGCGCCGGGCGATGGGGTGGGCTCGAGCACCTTGAGCCCGCTCTCGTCGACAAAAAATGTATGCTCGCCGAACATGCTGTTGAGCTGGGGCATGGCGGGATGCTCGTCGGGGAGCACCTGGGCGCCGAGTTGATTGATGGTCTGCTTCACTTGCTCGGATGTGAGCTTCATGTGCTGCTCCGTTTCTGTCCCGTCCGGTTTCATTGGCTGAGGCAAAGGCGGGAGTTCCCTGGGCCTTTGTTCAGCTGGCTCAAGCTCCCGAACTGGTGCAGCGCGCAAATGTTCCTGGACGATGGATTTTGTGATGAGGCGGTTCGTCTGCCGCGCCTTCAGCACGCTGACGCCACATCATGCACATCATTCCGACGCCGGCCGGTCACGCCCCCGGAGGTCTAGAGGTCGAAATTCGTGGGCAGCATGATGACGTCGCGAATCGTCATGCCGCGCGGCCGCGTCAGCATGAACATCACGACCTCGGCCACGTCGCTGGCCTCCAATAGGCTTCCCGACTCCCTCGCCTCCTTCAGCTTCTCCGCGGGCCAGTCCGCGAGCAGCGCCGTGACGACAGGACCGGGCGACACTGACCCAACGCGGATGCCGTGCTTGAACACCTGGCGCCGCACCGTCTGCACGAAACAATCGATCGCCCATTTCGACGATGCATAGACGGGCTCCCACGGCGTCGGGAAATGGGCCGCGAGCGAGCTCGTGACAATGATGTCGCCGCTCCGGCGCTCGATCATGTGAACAAGCGCGTCGCGCACGTTCTTCATCACGACGTTGATGTTCAGGTTCAGCATTCGGTCGATCGCACCATGATCGGCATCGACGAGATCGCCGCCGACATAGGCGCCCGCATTGGCATGCAGGATGTCGAGCTGGCCCGCCTTCTCCAGAACTTGCGGCAGCAGCGTGGCGCAGTCTTTGGGGTCAAGGAGATCGATGACGAGCGGGATCACGGCATCGCCGTGCTTGTCGCGAAGCGCCTTCAGTGCGCCCGCGTCGCGGTCGACCGTCACCACGCGCGCGCCTGCGGCCAGCATCGCTTCGGTGCTGGCCAATCCGATGCCCGACGCGGCCCCCGTCACGACGGCAATTTTGCCTTCCAGCTCGTCGGCCATAGGTTCCTCCCGATCGCATGACACCAAACGGCGCCGCACACCCTACTCGCCTCTGACCTCGCCGACCGACAGCGCGCAGATGCGCGACAGATGTGTGTAGGGCAGGCCGGTCTCCTTGGCCCAGGCGTTGAACTGCGCCTGCACCTTGGCGAGATCGCCCTTGGACTTCACCTCTTCGGCGATATCGAGGCCGGCATCGCGCAGACAGGCAACGACGTCCCTGGACGTGACAAAGCCGTCCCAGCCGACGAAGCGCAGCAGCATCTGACCGGTGTTGCCGCCCAACCGGCTGCCACGCTTGACCAGGAGATTGAGCAGGCCGATCTCGTCGGACGACGGCCACGCCGCCAGAAACTTGCCAAAACTGCCGTGCTCTTTTGCGATCTCCTGCACGAAGGCGGCGTTGTCGCGCACCGACATGATCTTGGCGCCGTTGCGCACGATGCGCGTGTCGCGCAGCAGAGCTTCCCAATAGTCTTCGGGCTGAAAGGTGAGCTTGGCCGGCGCAAAGCGCAGGAACGCGTCTTCAAAACCATCCCATTTGGTATCGATCACGCTCCATGCAAAGCCCGCGCAAAACACCCGCCTGGTCATCTCGGCGAGGATGCGGTCGTCGCCAAGCCTGGCCAGCCGCTTCGGATCGGGCTTGTCAGGCATCAGTCTGTCGAGCGCCTTGGGCCCGCCCTTGCGCTTCTCGGCGCGGGCACGAATGGTCTTGAACGAGGTCATGCGGTCACCGCGTTGAGGCCGCGCCACGACATCAGAATTCGACGACCCGGTCCAGCCCTGCGACGCACCGACACTTGCGCCGGCGACGAAGCCGTGCTGGTCTGCTTCTTGCTTCATAAATTTTTCGAATTCCCTTTTATTTTCAATCTCCCACCGACGGACATTCAATGCGCTGCCTGGTCGTGGCCGACCTGCACTATTCGCTGCCGCAGTTCGACTGGCTGGTCAGCGCGGCACCGCAATTCGACCTGGTGATCTTTGCCGGCGATGCGCTGGACATCGGCTCGATGGTGGATTTCCGCGCCCAGATCGTGGTGGTGAAGAAATACCTCGCGCTTCTGACCGCGCAGACCAAGGTCATCCTCTGCTCCGGCAATCACGACCTCGACGAGCGCAATGCGGAAGGCGAGAAGATCTCTCGCTGGATCTCGGAGGTGCGCGAGCTCGGCATCGCCTGCGATGGCGACAACCTCACCATCGGCGACACGCTGTTCACGGTGTGCCCATGGTGGGATGGACCACTGGTCAAGCAGCGCCTTGCCGACCAGCTGCGCGATGCCTCCGTGAACCGTCCGCCACGATGGATCTGGGCGCATCACGCGCCGCCGGCGAATTCACCGACGAGCTGGGGCGGCAAGCGCTTCTTCGGCGATGTCGAGCTGGTGCAGTGGATCATGCAGTATCAGCCGTCGATGGTGATCTCGGGCCATGTGCATCAGTCGCCCTTCATCAAGGACGGTTCGTGGTTCGACCGGCTGGGCCAGACCTGGGCGTTCAACGCCGGCCTGCAATCCGGACGACCGCCGACGCACATCGTGCTGGATCTCGATGCGAACAAGGCGTTCTGGCTGGCCGCCGGAGAAGCGCAATGGATCGATCTCAGTGCACCGCTGAAACGGCCAGCCGCTTACGTCGAGGATCCGCCGGACTGGCTTACATCCTTGGGTCGGATTGCCGATCCGAGCCTGGCGAGACCTCGAGCGGCGGCAGGTTGATCATGCTCTGGAGCACTTCGCTGACCATCGCGAGGTGCGTGCCGTGGCCGGCATATTGCCGCTTGAGATCGGCGAGATAGGTGTTGGCGACGTTGAGCCGCTGCGCCAGCGTGCGCGCGAGCAGGAGCGCCACCTCCGGCCGCTGTATGAGGAACGACGCCGCGTCCTCGAATTCGTAGATGATCGAATCCGCGCAGGCCCGCACCGTTGCGGTATGCGGCAGCCCGAGCAGCACGGACATCTCGCCGAACACCGCGCCAGGCTCGGCGATGGTCGCGACCACCATGTCGCCCTTGAGCACTTCGAGCTTCCCCTCCACAAGCACGTAGAGGTGGCCGCTGCTGGTGCCGCCCTCGCTGACAACGAGCGTGCCGGCCACAACCTGCCGCTCTGTTCCGCCGGTGCAATGATCCAGGACTGCGCGCATCTTGCGAAAACTCCCGCCACGAGTGGGCAGTAGAGCACGATCCGCAGAAACGTGCAGCGGTTTTCGAGCGCGCCATACGCCCGTTCGGCAAGCCCGGTCAGCGCGACAGGCGTTTTGCGAGGTGAACCGACTGCCAGTCCCCAAGGCCGCTATCCCTGAACCCGGCCTTCTTCGCAAGGCCGCGCATTTCAGCGTTCACTCGCGTGGTCTCGCCGGCGATCATGGCGTGGCCGAGATCGATCGCGCGCGTTTCCATCGCTGTCATCATGTGGAAGCCAAGGCCCATGCGTTGGAAGGCATCGGCGACCGAGATGGCAAATTCGCCGTGCCGGGCCGTCGCATCATAGGCGTATCGCGTTTCGCCGACGATCGTGCTCCGCCCGTCACGCCGGAGTTCGGCGAGCAGCGTGAAATGGTCAGGATGGTCCGTCCTTGAGAGGCATTCGGCCGCCACCACTGCAACATCGGCGCGCGCTCCCATGAAGCGCTTGTTCCGCGATGTTGTGGAAAGGCCAGTGAAGTAGATCGAGAGATTCTCCACATCGGATGCGCCGGCAGCCCTGATGTAGATCGCGCCTTTCGCCTTGGCCAGCTCGGCCGGCTCGACGACGGCACCCGAAAATATCTGAGACATGTACGGCGCTCTCGGCAGGTTGCGTGGACCGCACACCTAACCGAGACCGCATACTGACCGCTTGGACATTGCTGCCAATCATGCGGCCGAAAACGAACAGCTCGCTGCAGCGTGCCGCACGTCACACACGCGAGAGTGACGGCACCTCCTCTGGCATGATCGCCTGGAGACCGCCGAAGCGACGCTCGCGACCATGGAACGAGCCCAGGGCCGCGGCGAGATCGCCCGAATCGAATTCCGGCCACATCCGCTCGGTGAAGTGCAGCTCCGCATAAGCGCCTTCCCACAAGAGGAAGTCCGACAGCCGCTTCTCGCCGCTGGTGCGAATGATGAGATCGACGTCGCGCAAGCCGGCTTCGCCGGTGACGAGCTGCGAGAAGGCTTCACGCGTGAGGCTGGTCAGCGCGGCGGCCTTGGCCGCGGCGTTGAGGATCGCATCGCGCGCGGAATAGTCGACGGCAATGCGCAAATGCAGCGTGGCGCCGTGCGCGGTGGCCTCTTCGGCTCGCGCGATGGCATTGGCGATGCCGTCTGGCAGACGGTCACGGCGGCCGATCACGTTGAGACGCACGCCATTCTTGACCAGGCTCTGCACTTCGTTGGCAAGATAGAAACGCAACAGCGTCATCAGCGCGGCGACTTCGGCCTTGGGCCGGCGCCAATTGTCGGTCGAGAACGCGTAGAGCGTCAGCGTGCCGATGCCCTGCTTGGGTGCGACCTCGACAATGCGGCGGATCGCCTCGACGCCGGCCTCGTGGCCGCGCATGCGCGAGAGCCCGCGCCGCGTTGCCCATCGGCCATTGCCGTCCATGATGATGCCGACATGAAGCTTCTCGTTCGGGGACGTGGTCTCACTTTGCATCGCAAAGTCTCCGGTCAAAAAAAGGGGGCTATCAGGTCGAAAGAATGCCGAGACGTCCAAGTGCCGGCGCTTCGCGGCCGGCGGCCTTGGCAGCGTCGCGTACCAACCGCTCGAGCACGGCGAGATAGTCGAGGAAGCGGCGGCGGCCGCTCTTGGTCAGGCGGCAGGTGGTGTGCGGGCGGTTGCCCTCGTAGCCCTTGGTCACCTCGACGAGGCCGGCCTCCTGAAGCACGGCAAGATGCCGGCTGAGATTACCGTCGGTGAGGCCGCAGAGCTGCTTGAGATCGGCGAACGCCAGTCCCTTGGGATACGCCATCAGCGAGGTCAGGAGCCCGAGCCTCGCCTTCTCGTGGATCACGCGGTCGAGCCCTTCATAGGAGAAAGGCGCGCTGTCAATCTTCGACATCATTGTCTCCGGACGCAAAATACAGAATGGCCGCCATGACCGACTGGCCGATCACAAAGGGCAGTCCCATGGTCCATGGCGACAGCGTGTGGGTTCCGCTCGCCAGCACCACCACTGCAAAACCCGAGATGAAGTACCAGGCCCCCGCGAACGCGACGGTACGCGGCAGCGAGCGGACGGACGCAAAAATGCCGAGCGACACCAGGATCTGCCACAGCCCCGGCAGGAGCCACAGCATCTCGGTGGCGAACTTCCACATCACCACCGCGAGCAGCACGCCGGCGACGCCCGCGGGCAAGAACTGCTCGACCGCCTGGTGAATCATGGCGTCCGCAAGTCCGGAATGATGACGGCGCGAGCGCGCGCGCATCTCGATCCAGATCATCAGGCCGGACAGCGTTGCCGCAATGAACCAGCCGAAAAAGAACCCGAGCGGCTCGCTCGTGGGATCGCCGAGCAGCCAGAATTGCAGGATCGCCGTGACAAGCGCGACCACGCCGGTCGCAGCCATCGTCGCCGGGCCATAGCCGCGGAACGCCGTGCCGGCCGCAATCTGGCTGCGGATCGCCACGATGTCGGCCAGTGCCTTGTCGAGATCGCGCATCGGCAACGCCAAAGCCCCGCTCCACCCCATGTTTCCGGGACCATCGCCCCGTTACTTTGTATTGCAAAGTATACCGCATTACAAAGTAAAGGCAAGCCGGAATGTCGCGGGCTGCAGGCGGCATCCCGCTGGACAACTGCCGGTTGCGCGACACCCGCCCGCGCAGATAAGATGCGCCCGATGGCCGTTCCGGGGGGAAAATTATGTGGCTTAAGTCTTTTGTCGTTGCGTCTCTTTTACAGCTGAGTCTTGTCGGAGCAGCGAATGCGGCGGGGCCGTTCGGCACCGTCAATGTCGGTAACTGGATCGGCGGCGCCTTCAGCAATGACGAGACAGGCGCCTTCTCCCATTGCGCCGCAACGGCGCCCTACGCCAACGGCGTCATTCTCGTCGTCGCCCAGAATGCTGCCGGCTCGTGGCTACTGAGCTTCGCAAGCCCCAGCTACCGATTCAACAAGGGCGAGAACGCCGCGATCGACGTTATTTTCGACGGGCAGGAGCAGGCCAGGCTGTTTGCCACTGCCAATCAGTCGAACATGCTGACATCCATCATGCCGGCCAACGTCGTGCGAACGTTCCAGAAGGCAAGCCTGATGGTCGCAACGGCGGGCCGCACCGTCCTGAATTTCGATCTGACCTCGACCGGACCCGTCATCGCGGCACTGGCCAATTGCGTCACCAGGGTGAAAGCCGACGGGCTCAGCAAGGCCGGCGATTTCACCAAGGGGGCGGCGAAGCCGGCAGCCACGGCGGACAAGCAAGGCACACCTCCCGCCACCAAGCCTGTCAGAGCCAAGAGCGGCACCGGCTTCGTGGTGAGCGCCAACGGACACGTCGTCACCAACAACCATGTGATCGACGGATGCAGCGACCTCAAGGGCAATCTCACCGGCGAGGCCGCGATGGTGTTGCGGGTCGTATCAAGCGACGCAAACAACGATCTCGCTCTGTTGCAGGCACCGTCGACGGCGACATTCAGGGAGTTTGCCCGGATCCGTGACCGCTCAATCCGCTCCGGTGATTCCGTGGTGGCGATCGGCTTTCCCTACCACGGGATGCTGACCTCGGACTTCACCGTGACGACCGGTATCGTGAGCTCGCTCAGCGGTATGCGCAACGATTCGCGCTTCCTGCAAATCAGTGCACCCGTGCAACCCGGCAACAGCGGGGGGCCCGCTGTTCGACACCACCGGGCAGATCGTGGGCGTGGTCACCGGAAAGCTCGATGGATTGCGGATCGCCGCAGCAACCGGCAACATCCCCGAGAACATTAACTTCGCCATCAAGACCGGCGCGCTGCGCGACTTCCTCGACAATTCCGTGGTGCCCTACCAGACCACCGAGCCGAAGAGCGAGTTGAAGACAACCGACATTGCGGGCAACGCACGCGCCTATACGATGCTGATCTCGTGTAACGGCACGGAGCAGGCCGACGCGAAGCGGTAGTTGAAGACGATAGGCGCGCGCTGTCGCGCCAAAGCCCGCTGTCATTCCCCGCGAAAGCGGGGAATCCAGTACGCCGCGGCCTCTCCGTATCCCATCGCTGTCTCTGGAATACTGGATCGCCCGATCGAGTCGGGCGATGACACCGTTCGTGTGGATCCAGCGCCCCCTCACCCGTGGCAGCACGCCCCCTTCGCCGCCCGCGGCTCGTATTGGTCGCGCAGGCGGACCCAGTCCATCGGATAGGGCAAGCCGTCCTCGTGACGGCCGAGCGGGGTGAGATCGAGATATTGATAGGCCGCGTTCATCATGTCCAGGCCGCGGGCGAAGCAGGAATAGGTGTGAAAGATCTCGCCGGCCTCGTTGCGGAAGAACACGCTGATGCCGGGCAGCTCGGGGCCATAGAACGGCGTGGTGCCGAAATTGTATTTTTGGACGCCCTTGTCGATCTGCTCGCGCGTGAACGAGACTTCGTAATCGTAGTTGAAGTCGTTGCCGCCCGAGGAGGCCCAGTCGAAGCTCCAGCCCATCCGAATCTTGAAGGCCTCGAGCTTTGCGGCCGGCGCCAGCGAGATCGCGACCATGGTTGTATCGCGCGCGGCCAGATGCGGCACCATGCGCTCGAACCCGTCGGCCCAGAACGAGCAGCTCTTGCAGGCCGCCTCCCAGTCGGGCGCGAACATCACGTGCTGGACCACGAGCTGCGGGCGTCCCTTGAAGAGATCTCCGAGCGTGACCTTGCCGTTCGCTCCTTCGAACACGTAATTCTTGTCGACCTTGACCCAGGGCAGCGCGCGACGCTCTTCGGCCAGGCGTTCGCGGGCCTGGGACAGCTCCTTCTCATGCGCCAGATGGGTTTTGCGCGCTGCGATCCATTGCTCGCGCGAGACGATCTGATGTTGCTGCATGGTGTCCTCCATGGGGTCAGGCGACGAAGGCGTCGAGCTTGTCGAAGAACGAGCTCCAGCCGCGCTGATGGTTGTCGCGCGCGGTCTCATCAAAGAACTGGGCGTGATGGAAGATCATCAAGGTGCCGGCACTGTCCGGCTTCAGCGAGATCGTCACCAGCGATTCGCGTTCCGGCGTCGAGTGCCAGGCCCAGGTGAAGACCAACCGCTCGTTCGGCACGACCTCGCGATAGGTGCCGCCGGCTTCAAAATATTCGCCGTCCTCGCGGGTGAAGCTGATGCGGTAGTGGCCGCCGGTGCGGACATCGAGATCGGCGTTCAGCGTCGCCGGCTTCATGTTCGGCGGCCCGAACCACTGCACTAGCTGCTCGGCTTGCGTCCAGGCGGCGTAGACTTTTTCCGGCCGCGCGCGGAGCCGGCGCGTGAGCGTGAGGCTTGGGAGTTCGGTTGTGCGGGGCTCGGCGTCGACGATTGCGTTGGCCATGGGTCTTTCTCCACAAAGGCGGCAAGGCGGTCGAGATTGTCGGACCAGAACTGCGCGTAGCGATTGAGCCAGTTCATCGCCTGCTGCATCGGTTGCGCGGTGAGCCGGCAGGCGACCGTGCGGCCACTCTTCTCGCGCACGATCAGGCCGGCATCCGTGAGCACGTCGAGATGCTTCATGATCGCCGGCAGCGAGATCGGGAACGGCGCCGCCAGCTCGCTCACCGACAGACTGTCCCGCTCGCCGAGCCGCGCGAGCAATGCGCGCCGCGTCGGGTCGGACAGTGCCGCGAAGGTCTGGTCCAGCGCCTCATCCTGATACTTAACCATAAGGTTTAGTATAGGCGCAAAGCTGGAAGCGTCAAGCCGGAACCCTGGCGCGACTAATTCGGCGAAACGCGCCGCCCGCGTGGCGCCTGCTGTTGCGGCGAACTTCTCGGGACGAAGCGCGGATTGACGTCGCAGTATCCCTTGCGGCCCGATGCGCTCAGGAGGCACTGCTGACGAGTTTGATACGAGCAGTCGCCGGGGTAGCCATATTCGGAATCAGTGATACACCACGGATAATCATAGTCCGCCCGTGCAGGACAGGTGCCGGCGACCCCCGCCACAATGATGACGCACAGTGCCAATTGCGTTTTGCGCATGACCCGACCTCCAAAGCTTGCCGCGCGAGATGCGCGCCTCGCATAGAGTCAGGTTTCGGGAGGCCGGTTTATTCCAGAGCCGTCTCATAGAAATCGAGGCGGCTATCGCTGGCCACAGACCAAAGCACTGCCAGGACGACTGACTTGATCAGCATCAATACGGCACGGAATGCCGGATCTTCCGCCGCGGATGCGGTTGCGGCTGCTGCACCTGACCATAAGCGACCAGCGGATTGGGGCCGCAGAACAGCAGCCGGCCGGAGACGCTGGCCTGGCATTGCTCATAGGTGCTGTAGGCGCATTCGCCGGGATAGTCGTACTCCCCCCCCTGCGCGCACCAGGGATAGTCGTGCGCCGCGGCGGGCGTGACGGTGACGGAACCGGCAAGGACTATCGCGCCCAGCGCCAGCAGCGCCAATTGCATCTTGCGCATGATCCCAACTCCTCTCTCCATGGCGCGAGATACGCGCCATCTATCATCAGGTTTCGCCAAGCCGCTTTATTCCAGATCAACCGAACAAAGCACGCAAGAAAAAGCCCTGCCGAACGGCAGGGCTCCATTCCCGGACATCACAAGATCGCTACTCGACCTTGAGGCCGGCGAACTCGACGACCTTCTTCCACTTCGCGGTCTCGGCCTCGATCTCCGTGCCGAACGCCTCCGGCGTCTGCACCAGCGGGTCGCCGCCGAGCTCGACCAGGCGCTTGGTCATCTCGGGCTCCTTCATCAGCGCGTTGA
This sequence comes from Bradyrhizobium sp. LTSP849, assembly GCF_000938255.1. GTDB lineage: Bacteria > Pseudomonadota > Alphaproteobacteria > Rhizobiales > Xanthobacteraceae > Bradyrhizobium. The sequence goes on from NZ_JYMR01000007.1 coordinate 94,748, forward strand.
TCTCGCTGTTGAGCTTGGCGATCATGTCCTTGGGCATGTTCTTCGGCGCACCCATGCCGAACAGTGCGCTCGCCTCGTAGTCCTTCACGGTCTCGCCGATCGCAGGCACGTCGGGCAATTGCGGCGAGCGCTGCGCCGTGGTGACGCCGAGCGCGCGAAGCGAGCCGGAGCGGATGTGCTGGATGATCGAGGGCATGTTGTCGAAGATCACCTGGACTTGGCCGCCGAGCATGTCGGTGATCGCGGGCGCAGCGCCGCGATAGGGCACGTGCTGCATCTTGCAGCCCGTCATCGACATGAACATCTCGCCGGACAGATGCACCGAGGTGCCGTTGCCGGACGAAGCCATGTTCACCTTGCCGGGATTGGCCTTCACGTACTCGATGAACTCGGCGACGGTCTTCGCCGGCACATCCTTGTTGACGGTCATCACGTTCGGCGTGCGCTGGAACGAGGCGATGGGCGCGATGTCGCGCACGAAGTTGAACTTGAGGTTCGTGTAAAGCGTGGCGTTGATGTAGTTGGCCGGATTGACCAGCAGCACGGTATAGCCGTCGGGCTCGGCGTTGATGACGGATTCAGTGCCGATATTGTTGCCGGCGCCCGGCTTGTTCTCGATCACGAATTGCTGGCCGAGCCGTTCCGACAGCCGCTGGCCGATCAGCCGCGCCAGGATGTCGGTGGCGCCGCCCGGCGGATAGCCGACCACGAACTTCACCGGCCGGGTCGGATAGTCCGCGGCAAAGGCCTTCGACAGCGGGCTGGCTGCAAGCGGAGTGGCGGCGAGCAGGCCCAGCGCGGTACGGCGAGTGATCATCTCAAGGGTTCTCCCGAAGTGTTGTTCTTGAAAGTGGCGTCCGCGGCGTTGTAACAAAGCGCGCCGCACGCGGAAAGTGCGCAACGAACATGGCGACGAAAGGATAAGGCATGCCGGTCAAGGTAGAAGCCCTCGATCATCTCGTGATCAACGTCGCCGACGTCGCAGTGACCACCGAGTGGTATCGCAAAATCCTCGGCATGGAAGTCAAGGTGTTCGAGCCCGGCGGCGGCAAAGCGCCGCGGACATCGCTTCAATTTGGTCAACAGAAGATCAATGTCCGGCCGCGCGATGCCGACAAGGTGGAGTGGTTCACCGCCGACCACCAAACCGCCGGCAGTGAGGATCTGTGCTTCCTCACCTCCTCATCGCCGGACGAGGTGGTGGCGCATTTGAAGGCACATGGCGTCGCGATCGCGGAAGGCCCGGTTCCCAAGCAAGGCGCCCGCGGCACGCTACGCTCGGTCTATTGCCGGGATCCGGATGGCAGCCTGATCGAGATTTCGTCGTACGAGGCCTGAGGCGCGGCTGGCGCATTTGCTCCCCGCGCCATCCGATGGCAGAAAGACTCCCGATAACGAAAGCAGCCGCCTCGAAGCAGGCTGCACGGGAGGACACATGCCGAATTCGCAATCCGCGGCCGGAATCGTAGGTCCATTTGCCGGGCTCGACGTGCCCTGGCTGCTCAAAATGCGCGCCGAGGTGCGCAGCTCACATCCGTTCCTGATCTGGGCACCGTTCGACGCGCCGGCGCGGCGCTGGAGCTATGGTGAATTTCACGAGCGGGTCGGCGCGCTGGCCGCGGGGCTCGCCAGACGCGGCATCAAGCCCGGCGAATATGTGCTCATTCATCTCGACAATTGCATCGAGGCGATGCTGGCCTGGTTTGCCTGCGTGGAGTGTGGGGCCATCGCGGTCACCACCAACACGCGCTCGGCACCGGCCGAGATCGAGTATTTCGCCGATCATTGCGGCGCAGTCGCCGCGATCACGCAGCCGGCCTATGCAGAGATCGTCGCGCAGAACTGCCGCAACATCCGCTGGCTGGCGGTGACCTCGCATGATGCCGGCGCTGCATCTGCGCAGGCCGTTTCACGCGGCGACAGCTTCGAGTCACTGTTTGCCGACAGCGCCGACCGCCCGCGCGGCGCGACCGATCCGCTCGCGCCGTGCAGCGTGCAATATACGTCAGGCACGACATCGCGGCCGAAGGCGGTGCTGTGGACCCACGCCAACGCGCTGTGGGGCGCTAAGATCAACGCCGCGCATGAGGATCTGCATGCAAGCGACGTGCACCAGGCCTACCTGCCGCTGTTCCATACCAACGCGCTGGCCTATTCCATGCTGGCAACGCTGTGGGTCGGCGCCACCTGCGTGATCCAGCCGCGGTTCTCGGCGAGCAGGTTCTGGGGCGTCGCGCGCGAGCACGGCTCGACCTGGACCTCGACCATTCCGTTCTGCATGAAGGCGCTGCTCGAGCAGGAGGTCCCGAGGGATCACAAATTCCGCCTGTGGGGCACCGCGATCAACGAGCCGCCGGCCTTCGCTGCGTTCGGTGTCAAGATGATCGGCTGGTGGGGCATGACCGAGACCATCACCCACGGCATCGTCGGCGAGGTCGATCAGCCCAACATCCCGATGTCGATCGGCCGCGCCGCGCCGGAATATCAGATCCGCATCACCGATGATGACGGACGGCCGACTGAAATCGGCGGCACCGGCGATCTCTCGATCAAGGGCATTGTCGGCCTGTCGCTGTTCGCCGAATACCTCCACAACGAAAAGGCGACGCGCGAGAGTTTTGACGAGCACGGCTTCTTCGTCACCGGCGACCGCGTCACGCTGCTGGAGGACGGCTTCATCAGGTTCGGCGACCGTGCCAAGGACATGCTGAAGGTCGGCGGCGAGAACGTCGCGGCCTCCGAGATCGAGCAGGTGGTCGCGCTCGTCCCCGGCGTGCGCGAGGCGGCCGTGGTGGCCAAGAAGCATCCGATGCTGGACGAGGTGCCGGTGGTCTTCATCATCCCGCACGGCGGCGTCGCGGCTGCTGCGCCCGACCTGCACGACCGTGTGATGTCCGCCTGCCGCAAAGGCCTCGCCGACTTCAAGGTGCCGCGCGAGATCAGGCTGGTCGACGACATGCCGCGCTCGACGCTGGAGAAGGTGGCGAAGGCGGAACTGCGGAAGATGGTGGGGTGAAGCGGTGCCGTAGGGTGGGTAAAGCGAAGCGTGCCCACCACTATCTTCACCAAATGCGGATGCATGGTGGGCACGGCGCGCTAAGAGCGCGCCTTTGCCCACCCTACGGTAGTGGAGAATGCCGAGATCAGAACGACCCCAGCGCCACCGGCCGGAACGCCTGCAACAGCTGCTGGTCGAGCTTGCCGCCCATGCCTTCCATCATCGCAAACGCGCGGGAGTGGGTGAAGGGCATGCGGTAGGCGCGCTTCTCGACCAGTGCGGCGTAGATGTCGACGATGGTCGTCAGCCGCACGATGTCGCTGATCTGGTTCGAGGACAGACCGTTCGGATAGCCTGAGCCGTCGAGGAATTCGTGGTGATGCAGCACCACATCCAGCATCTCCGGCGGGAAGCCACCTTGCGCTGCCAGCGCGTCATAGCCGCGGCGCGGATGCTGGCGGACCTCCGCCATCTCCTCGTCGGTGAGCTTGCCCGGCTTGTCCAGCAGCACGGACGGAACGAAGGCCTTGCCGACATCGTGCAGCAGCGCGGCGCGGGTCAGCCGGCGCTGGTCGTCCTCGCGCATGCCGAGATGCTGCGCGAAGGAGACCGCGAATCCGGTGACGAACAGGCAGTGGCGATAGCTGCCGACATGGTGGCAGCCGACGGCTGTGAGCCATTCGCGCAACGAGGAGTGCTTGATCGCCTTGAGGATCTTGCTCTCGGCCGCGATGATGTCGTCGAAGGTCAGGGGAATGCCGAGCGGCAGCTTCTCGAACATCTTCCGCAGCACCGCATGCGCCGCCTCGACGCCGCGGTTGAGCGTCTTGCCGCGATCGGTCTCGTCATAGATCGTGGTGTCGGGAAACGCAGCGCGGATGCGCTGCAAAATGGCGTCGGGCTGGAGCGGCCGCGAGATGGTGTCGGTGGCGCCCAGTGCCCAGGCCTGCATGGTGCCGTGATGAAGCGCGTCGGCGAGCACGAACAGCCGCGGCATCGAACGATAGGCATCGCCGCGCAGCTTGTTGCGCACCCGCTGCACGCTCTCGGGCGAACGCAGATTGATGTCGACCACAAGGCCGGAAAGATCGCGCGACGGCTGCTCGGGAATGGCCTGAGTCGTGACCGTCGAGACGTCGCCGACCGCCTTCAGGATGCTGGCGAGCTCGGTGCTCTCGTCGCTCCGGTCGGAGGCGAGCAGAAGCCGGCGTTTGGCGGCGGATTTGGCTGGCGCGTTCATGGCTTCCCCAAAAGCACGGGACTGTATTTGGCGTCAGCCTAAGCCGGATCAGGTTCTCCGGCCCTTAAGAGGCGTGCTCAATGGAACCTGCCGGAATTGCGCGCAATTTTACGGATCAGCGCTCCGATCAAACGACGAAAACAACCCCATGCACAGTAGAAAGGCCATTGATGGCAAAGGAGAATTTTGGACGCTCTCGCCCCCGCCCCTGCCGTCATCGCCCGGCTTGACCGGGCGATCCAGTACGCCGAGACGGCGCGGCTAGGACCGAGAAGCCGCGGCGTACTGGATGCCCGCCTTCGCGGGCATGACAGCGAGATTGTGGAGGCGGCCTGCTAAAAAAATCCGCCGGAGGTTGCCCTCCGGCGGATCATGTTACGTCACGATCGCAGGCCGCCTTACGCCTTCATGCCCGCCTTCACGGCCTCGGCCGTGATCGGCAAGGCCCGCACGCGGGCGCCGGAGGCGTTGAAGATGGCGTTGCCGATGGCCGGGGCGATCACCGTCACCGCGGGTTCGCCGACGCCGGTGGCCTTTTCGCCATTGGCGATCACGGCGATCGCGACCTCGGGCACCTGGCTCATGCGCAAGGGCGTATAGCCATCGAAATTGGTCTGCTCGATGCCACCGTCCTTCAGCGTCGCCTTTTCGTACATCGCCAGTGACAGGCCCCACATCGCCGCACCCTCGACCTGGGCGCGGATGTTGTCGGGATGCACCTGCGTGCCGACGTCGGTTGCGACCGTGAGCTTCTTCACGGTCACCTCGCCCGAGGGCGCCACCGCGACATGGGCGACGCACGCCGTCCAGCTCGCGGACGCGCGTTCCTGCGACGACACGCAGGCCACGCCCATGCCCTCGCCTTTCGGCAGCTTCTTCGTGCCGTAGCCGGCAAGCCCCATCGCCGCGAGCAGCGTGTTGCGCAGCCGCTGCGCGCCGCCGTCGTTCTTGCCCTTGCCATCAAGCAGCGCGATGCGGAACTGCGCCGGATCCTGGTTGGTCGCAGCCGCGATCTCATCGACCATGCTTTCGATCGCCCAGAACGTCCAGCCCGGCGCCACCGAACGGAGCTGACCCGACGGGGTGGCGTTGTGGGCCATCTCGTTCTTGATCGCGCGCACATGGTGGTTAGGCACGGAGTAGAAGAAGTCCGCACCGTTGACCGTGAAGGCGTCGAGCGGCCCCTTCTTGTCGACCGAGGGCGACAGGAAGTCGGGGATGCCCCAGCGCTGGGTCGGCCAGGCCGAGACCACGTCGTGGCTGAGCGCGACCAGCTTGCCGTCGCCGTCCACGCCGGCCTTCACTTTCTGGAAGGTGAGCGGACGCGAGAAATCCATCGTCATGTCGTTCTCGCGCGTGTAGATCACCTTCACCGGTTTGCCCACGGCCTTCGCCGCCTGCACTGCCGGCACCATCATGTCGGCGTCTAACCTGCGGCCAAAGCCACCGCCGAGCCACATCTGGTGCATCACGACGAATTTCGGATCGATCCCGGCTGCACCGGCAGCGATCGCACCGGAGCGCGTCGCGAACTGGTTGCCGGAATAGATGTGCAGGATATCGCCCTTGAACTCCGCGGTGGCGTTCATCGGCTCCATCGGCGCATGGATGTTGATGCTGGTGGTGTACTCCGCCTCCAGCACCTTGGCGGCCGTGCCGAACGCCGCATTGGGATCGCCGTCCTTGACGAAGAACTGGCCGGAATCATCGAGCTTCTGAAGCCGCTTGGCCTCATCAAGCAGCGACTCACTCGACACCTTCGCGTTCGGGCCGCCGTCATAGCTGACCTTCAGCGCCGCCGCCGCCTTCTTGGCGTTGGCATAGGTGTTCGCGACCGCAACCACCCAGCCGGTTGTGGTCTGGGTCTTGTCGTCGAGGGTGACGGCCTTGATGAAGCCCGGCACCTTCTTCGCATCGCTGTCGTCGACCGATTTCACCGTAGCGCCGTAGCGCACCGGCGGCGTCACCACCGCACCATAGGCCATGCCCGGAATCATCACGTCGATGCCGTACTTGGCCGTGCCGTTGGTCTTGGAGGGGATGTCGATCTGCGGCACCGATACGCCGATCATGGAATACTGATCCGGCGTCTTCAGCTTGATCGCCTTCAGCTCGTCCGGCGTGAAGGTCTTGGTCGCCTTGCCGCTCTTCACGACATCGGCGAACGACATCTGCTTCTTCGACTTCGCATGCACGATCATGGAGTCGCGCACTGCGAGCTCGCCTGCCGGCACGCCCATGGACGCGGCCGCACCTTCGGTCAACGCCATGCGTCCGGCGGCGCCCGCCCGGCTCATCGCGTCAAAATTCATCATGGTCGACCAGCTGCCGCCGGTGATCTGCGCCCCCAGCACGGGGTCGTTGAATTTTGGATCGTTGGAGGCGAGGTTGACCCGCATGTCGCTCCACTTCGCGCCCAGCTCCTCGCAGACGATCTGCGCCATGGTGGAGGCGATGTGCTGGCCCATATCGGCCTTGCCGCAGGTCACGGTGACCAAACCATCGGGCGAGATCGCATACCAGACGCTCGGCTCGAAATTCGAAGGCGCAGCAAGCGCCTCACCGATGCCGGGCACGCCGGCATAGCCGAGCACGAGGCCGGTGGCGGCGGTGCCGACCAGGAAAGAGCGGCGGCTGAGATCTGATGTCTCGGGTGTGATGGTCTTCACGTGCTTGTTCATGTGGGCCTCCGCTCGTTGCCGGCGGCGGATGCGGTGCGCATCTCGGTGGCGGCGCGCATGATTGCCTTCTGGATCCGCGAATAGGTCATGCAACGGCAGAGATTGCCGTCCATATGCGCCACGACCTCTTCCTTGGTCGGATTGGAATTCTTCGCCAGCAGCGACGCCGCCTGCATGATCTGCCCGGACTGGCAGTAGCCGCATTGCGGCACCTGCTCGGCGATCCACGCCTTCTGCAAGGGATGATCGCCCTTGGCGGAGAGGCCTTCGATGGTGGTGATCTTCTTGCCGGCGACATCGCCGACCATGGTCTGGCACGAGCGGACGGCTTCGCCGTTGACGTGCACGGTGCAGGCACCGCACAGGCCGGCACCGCAGCCGAATTTCGTGCCGGTCATCTGCAATTGTTCGCGGATGGCCCAAAGGAGCGGCGTGTCGTTGGCCGCATCCACGGACAGACTCCGCCCGTTGATGGTGAGCGTTGGCATAGGCGTCTTCCCCTGCCGGTGCATGAAGCCGCTTACGGCGGCAACTTGTGTAGCGGACGCCCACCGGGCCGGCGGCCGCCTTGATTGCAAGAATGATCGCGTTCGCGCGCAGAGGCAAATGCAATTTGGAATCGATCGAACCAAACGCAGTGTCTGTCTGTTGTGCGTTGCGACAACGGCGCTGGCGCAGCGACTGGACACAACAAGAGAGCGCGCCGAGCATGGATGCCATTGCGGTCAGGCAGTTTCTTCGAGGTAACTTGGCGAGCTAGAGTGCAACCGCAGACGCGAGCTTCCCTTCTCCCCTTGTGGGAGAAGGTGGCGCAAAGCGCCGGATGAGGGGTATCTCTCCGCGAACTCAATAGGCAGTTTCGTGCGCGGAGAGATACCCCTCACCCGTCTCACCGCTACGCGGCGAGCCACCCTCTCCCACAAGGAGGGCTTTGCATAATCGGCTGCACGTGATTCTTTGAATCATGGCTGATTCTAGCGAGGGGAGCCATGGTTGAGCGCAATGTCGGTCAGATGAGCTTGGCGGATGGCCTGGTTCGGGCACCGCGAAGCAGCATCCTGGATGAGGTGGAGGCTGTTGTGGATTGGGCGCCGCTGCGCTCGCTGCTTGGCAAGCGGGGCGGCGATGGTGCCGGCAACAGCAGCTATCCGGCGGAAGTCTTGCTTCGCTGCTTGCTCGCCGGGATCTGGCACAATCTGTCTGATCCCGCGCTGGAAGCGGCCATTGCAGACCGGTTGTCGTTCCGCCGCTTTGTTGGTCTGAGCCTGCACGATCAGACCCCGGATCACACGACATTGTGGCGGTTTCGGCAGGAACTCGCCAAGGACGGTCTGATCGAGAAGATCTTCACTGAGATCAATCGGCAGTTGGAGGCCAAGAAGCTGATCCTCAAGCAGGGAACGCTGGTCGACGCCTCGTTAATCGCGGCACGAGCCACTCCGCCCCGCAAGGCACGCAAGGATGGCGAGGATACGCCACCCAAACCATCTGCGGATCGCGATGCTCGCTGGGGCCGGAAAGGCAAAAAGAGCGTGTTCGGCTATAAAAT
>NZ_JYMR01000008.1 GCF_000938255.1 Bradyrhizobium sp. LTSP849
AAGACCGCGATTATCATTCTGGTGCGGATGCCCGAGATCGGTCAGATCACGCGCGAACAAGCCGCCGCACTGTCAGGGCTTGCCCCTTATGACGATGACAGCGGCAATCACGTCGGCGTCCGTCACATTGCGGGCGGGCGTGAACGGCTGCGCCGCGCGCTGTTCAATGCGGCGCTACCGGCGTCCTTTCGCTGGAATCCGCAGCTGATCGCGTTCTATAAAAAGCTGACTGGGGCCGGCAAGGAGCACAAGCGCGCTCGGATCGCTTGCGCCAGAAAGCTGCTGATTTTCGCCAACACAGTCGTAGCCCGCGGCACACCCTGGCAAAAAGAATCGCCTGAAGTCGCCAGCCCGCCAGCCATCTGACCGCGTTTCTTTGTTCGGCCGAAGCACCGTTTCTTCGTCCCGACCTGCCGTCACAAAGACGCCGCGCGCCGCGGCCGTCAAGGCTGGCCGTCGCTCCGGCCCAACCCCATCTCCGCTGCCGCCAGGCCACGCCTTGACGGCCGCAAGCACGGCGTCATGCTCGCCGGCAATCGGGCGCGCTTTAATGGTTGCTACGAAAGCCGTTACGACGCCGCGCGCGACGCGTCGGCGGAGAGCCGCCCCAGCAGCGATCTTGCCGTATCCGACGACGACAACGAATCCACACTGACGACGGGGTCGCTGTGCATCTCGTTCTTGCCGTGACTGGTGTGCCGCATCACCGCGGAGAGGCGGCGGGCGATCATGTGGGCAGTGCGGAAGTCGGTCTCGGCGAACACGACGACCACCGAGCCGTCCTTCTGCGCGGCACCAAAATCCATCTGCCGCATCAGGCGGCTCAGGATCCGCGCGGCGTCGAGTTGGGCGCGAGGATTGCCGGGATCGAAGGCGAAGCGCGCCACCGACAGGCCGCCGCCGCGAGCGAGCGTCTGCTCGACCGCCTTGGAAAAATCGCGGGCGAAGGCTTCCACCGTCAGGAGGCCGCTGCGCGGGTCGAGCCAGCCGCCGGCGTCGATCGAGCGCAGCGTGCGGCTCAGTTGCGCTTCCATCGCATGCTGGCGGATCAGCGGCAACGCGTTGGCGGCGACCTTTGGCGGCTCGCCCGAGATCAACTCGAGATTGGGCAGATCGTAGCTCTGCACGAGCTGGTGCGCGGTGACGACGACGGGCAGGTTGCGGAAGCGGGTGTCCTCGGCGAGCACCGTGAGGAAGGCATCCGTGACGCGCGGGGTAAAACCTTCGGCGAGCACGACGCCGTCGATGTCGCGGGAGTTGAGATGCTTTGCGGCGGCCTCGATCGAGAGTGCGCCGATGACGCCCATGCGTTCGCCGAGCGCGACAGAGAGTGCGGGGTAAGCCGTGCCGCGGCCGATCAGGAGCACGGTGGCATCGCGCACGGGATCCGTCTCCGGCGGCGCAACCTTCATTTCCGGCAGCCGGCGCAGCACCGTGGCATGCAGCGTGCGCACGCGCATCGCGGCGCGCAGCCGTGCCGTCAGGCGGTCGGCATTGCCACCGCGTGAGGCGAAGGGCAGGGCGTTGTGGGGCAGCGTGCCCTGCGCATCCATGGCGATCAGTGGCAGATAGAGCGGCTGGTCCGCGATCTTCTTCGCAAGCAGCGCAATATGCGGTTCGTGCCCGCCATGCATCGCGGCAAGAACGGCGGCCGGCTGCACCTGCTCGACGGCGCGCGCGGCGCTCGCCCAATCGCTGTCGACGATCGGAAAGAGTCGCGCCTCATCCAGCGCCGCAATGAAGGCCGGGCGTTCGGCATTGGACACAAAGAGGATCGGGCCCGCCTGGGACATCACAAACTCTGATCACGCCATCGATGCTGCGCAATCTAGTTTGGCCGCCTTAATGCAGCGTCAACGAACGAGCCGAAACTGCGCTCAAACCGGACCGGAGCGGTCGCGAAAAGCCTCGACCATCAGAGGGTTAAGCCCGAGTTCGCTGAGCGCTTCGCGGGCGCGGGCATTGTCCTGGGCCCGGCCCGCCAGCCGGTGACCTGAGAGCCGGTCGGGCAGCGCCGTCAAAAGCGCGCCCTGGCCGAGCCGTCGCGCCCATTCCTGGAGGTCGTTGGAGAGGAAGCGGTAGCCGCCGACCGCCATGATGCCGGAGGGCGGCGCGGTGATGCAGATCGCCCCGCTGGCACGGTCGATCCGTGCGGCATAGCCGGTGTCGACATAGTCGCGCGGCGGCTGCGCGATCAGCGTGTCGCCAACCGGCTGCGGCGGGGCGTAGGCCGCGATCGGCGCCATCGGTCCGCGCAGGCCGAGCGTGCCCTTTGGGGTCAGCAGGATGTCGCCGGCGATCGAGGATCCGGACTGCTCGCGCGGGGCGCCGTGCGGGCCGGGCATCACCGCCACCGGCATGCCGTCCTCGCCACGCCTTGCGCCGAACAGCCCGGCCTCGCCGAACAGATAGACGTCCGTGAGCGGCGCATGCGGCGCGATCCAGGCTTCACTTGCCGCTACCTGTTCCGGCGCGCGCCAGAGGCCGATGACGTTGCGCAAGGTCGGCATCCGCGCCGCAAGGTCGGAATCGCCGAGGCGCAAAGCGAGCTGGGCCGGCGCGATCAGCACGTCGCATTCGTGCTCGTTGATCTGTTGCTCCAGCACATCGCTCTCGAAGGGATGATGCAGCGCCAGCGTGCCGCCACAGAGCAGCCAAACCGCGAGCGAGGAGGCGAGGCCTGCGAACGACATCGGCGCGAACGCCGCCATCACGGTCGCGCCCTGCTTGATGTCGGCTTCGAGCGACATCGCGAGCCCGCCGGCGATCAGGCTGAAATGCGGCCGCGGCACCGGACGAAAGCCCTCCGCCGTGACATCGAAGGAGATCATGGCCGCCTTGCGGCCGTCTTGGATCACGGCGCGCGTGGTGCCGGGCGGGCGCGCCAGCACCTCGTCGAGCGAGGCCATGCCTTCGGGCAGGTCGGAGCCGAAACCGAAGACGTGGCGGATCGAGAAGGCTTCCGCCGCGGCATGCATTGCTAGGTCGCAATAGCTGACGCCGTCGACCTTGCTCATGGTGACGACGGCGCGCGCCGCGGTGCGGTTGAGCGCGGCGGTCAGCTCCGCATGCCGCCAGAGCAGCGGCAGCACAGCGACCACGAGGCCGGCGCGATGGGCGGCGAGCACCGTCAGCACGAACTCGACCGTAGCCGGCAGCTGGACCGCGATGACGGAATTGGCCGGCAGGCCCGATTCGACGAAATGCGCCGACAGCGCTTCGATTGCGGTATCGGCCTCGGCATAGGTCAGCCGCCGCGGCTGGTGCCCGGTGACGCGGGCCTTGTTGAGGGGATCGAGCAAGGCGGGCGCGTGCGGCTGCCGCGTCAGCGTGCGCTGGAACAGCGTGTCGAGCGTCGGCGATACGGCTGGCTGGTTCACGGCGTCACTTTGCTGGAGGCGGACCCTTCGACCACCAGGTCTCCGGCAGATAGCCGGAGAGCGCGGTGGTCGATGGTCGTTCTATCCGATTCCACCGCGCGATCCATTGCTCGGAGACGTTAAACAGGGGGATTGTGTAGAAGCCTGCAATCAGCGCCCGGTCGAGCGCCCGCACCGCCGAGACGAAGGCCGTATGATCACGGGCCTCCAGGAGGGCGCCGATCATGGCGTCGACCGCGGGATCCCTGGCGCCCATGTAGTTGCGGGTGCCCGGGTTGTCGGCGGCCGCACTGCCCCAATAGAAATATTGCTCGTTGCCGGGCGAGAGCGATTGGTCCCAGCGGTTCTGGATCATGTCGAACTCGTAAGCCAGCCGGCGCTGGTCGAACTGCACGGGATCGACCGATCGCACGCTCGGCTCGATGCCGGCGCGCTTGAGGTCACGCTGGAAGGCGAGCGCGATGCGCTCCTGGTCGCGGGTCGTGACCAATATCTCGAAGGTGAGGGGCGCCTTGGTCGCGCGGTTGCGCAGCACGGTGCCGTCGAGATCATAGCCGGCCTCCGACAGCAGCTTCAGCGCCGCGCGCAGCGTGGTGCGGTCGCGCCCCGAGCCGTCGGTGACGGGGAGGCGGTAGCTGCCGTCCATGATGTCGGGCGCAATCTGCGCGGCAAAGGGTTTGAGCAGCTCGCGCTCGCGCGCATCCGCGGGCTGGCCATAGGCCGAGAGGTCCGAGCCTGCGAAATAGCCGGCGACGCGCGAATAGAGGGAGAAGAAATAGTTGCGGTTGACCAGCTCGAAATCGAACAGCAGCGTCAGCGCCTGGCGCACGCGGATGTCGGCGAAGGTCGGCCGCCTTGTGTTGAACACCAGGAATTCCGAGGGCTGCGGCACACCGGGCTTGACGGTGTCGCGGATCACCTCGCCGCTCTTGGCTGCCGGAAAATCATAGCCGTCGTGCCAGCGCAGCGGCTCGTTCTCGACGCGAAAATCATAGAGGCCGCGCTTGAAGGCTTCGAACTGGCCGTTGGCTTCGCGAAAATAGTCGAGCCTGATCTCGTCGAAATTGTAGAGCCCGCGATTGATAGGAAGGTCACGGCCCCAATAGTCGGGATTGCGGGTCAGCGTGACGCTGGCGCCGGGCTTCACCGCCGTGACCCGGTAGGGGCCCGAGCCGACCGGCCCGGTCAGCGTCGTCTCCTCGAAAGTCGCGACGTCGACTGCATGCTTCGGCAGGATCGGCATCAGGCCGAGGATGAGCGGCAATTCGCGGTCATTGGCGCCTGCGAGGTCGAAGCGGATTGTGAGGGGATCGGGCGCGTCGGCCTTGGCGATCTTGGCGTAATATTGCCGAAGGTTCGGGCGGCCGTGGTCGCGCAGAAGCTGCCAGGAAAACAGCACGTCCTCGGCGAGCACCGGCTTGCCGTCGGAGAAGCGGGCGCGGGGATCGAGGCGGAACGTGACATAGGTCCGCTCGTCGTCGGTCTCGACGGTCTTGGCGAGCAGGCCATAGAGCGTGAACGGCTCATCCTGGCCGCGCGCAAGCAGGCTCTCGACCACGTAGCTGCGCATCTGCTGCACGGCCAATCCCTTCACGATGAAGGGGTTGAGGCTGTCGAAGCTGCCGAGGAGGCCCCAGGTCAGCCGGCCGCCCTTGGGCGCGTCGGGGTTGGCATAGGGCATGTGGGTGAAATCGGCAGGCAGCGCGGGCTGGCCGTGCATGGCGATCGCGTGGGCTTCCTCGGCCCGTGCGCGGCCAGCCGGGAGCCCAACGGTGAGCGCCAAGGCAAGGACGCAAAGGCGGACACCGGTGCCCTCGAGCAGGCGCTGGAACATGAACATCGCGACACGCTGATTCGAGGACCGGCGGGCCTGAATCCTATCACAGGGATTTCACTGAGCGCGGGCCCGGATTCGGTCAAAGACGCTTGTCGGCATTGATCTTTCCGTCGGCCACGCTAAGAAGGCGGGCAATCGCGCAGGAGCGCCGAGCCCGTCACTTATCTGCCTCAATTGACGGGGAGAGAGCCGCGCCAGGCGGCTCGGTTCGGCGCTTCGGAGCGGTTCGGGGCACTTCCCGTTCAGAAAGGGTTTTCCGCAATGAATTTCCGTTACTTGGCCGCGTCCGTCCGGCCGCGCGGGCGACTTCTCGCCCTGTTGACGGCGACGGCGTTGGCCGTTCCGTTTGCCGCTGAAGCCCAGACCCCCGCACCGGCTCCGGGCGCGCCGAAGGCGGCGCCCGCCCCGAAAGCGGCTCCGAAGGCTGCCCCCAAGGCTCCAGCGCCGGCTGCTCAGGCGCCGGCCCAGCCAGCGCCCGCTGCGGGCGCTCCGGCGCAGCAGGGCGCGGCCCAGCCCGCTGATCAGCAGATCCAGCTGATCTATGCGCCCTGGACCAAGTTCTGCCTCAAGGGCCAGGACGCCAACGCCAAGCAGGTCTGCTTCACCGGCAAGGACGGTCGCATCGAATCGGGCCAGCCGGTCATCGCGGCCGTGATCATCGAGCCGGAAGGCGAGCCCAAGAAGATCCTGCGCGTGACGCTGCCGCTCGGCATGCAACTCGTGCACGGTACCCGCATCATCGTGGACAACAATCCGCCGCTCCAGAGCCCGTATGTGATCTGCTTCCAGAACGGCTGCATGTCCGACTACGAGGCGACGCCTGAGCTTCTCGCCAACATGAAGAAGGGTCAGAACCTCGTGGTGCAGGCGATCAACGCCAACGGCGCGCCGCTGACCCTGCCGCTGCCGCTCGCCGGCGAATTCCAGAAGGCCTATGACGGTCCGCCGACCGATCCGAAGGTGTTCGAGGAAACCCAGAAGAAGCTCCAGGAAGAGCTTCAGAAGAAGGCTGACGAGCAGCGCAAGAAGCTCGAGCAAAACGGTGGCGCGCCCGGCGCACCTCCAACCGCTCAGAAGTAATCGGGGCTCAAATCCCGGACATGAAAAAGGCGCTCGGTTCGAGCGCCTTTTTTGCTGGCCGCTTGTTGGCGCGCCGAAACTTCAGAGCGTTTCGTCAAAACCAAATCTAGTTCAGCGAGGGATTGCGCGGGCGGTAGCCGCCGGTCTTGTCCTTGACGAAGATCTCGGCGACCTGGGAATGGCGGATCGGCTCGCCGGAATCGTCGGGCAAGAGGTTCTGTTCGGAGACATAGGCGACGTATTCCGACTCCGCGTTCTCCGCGAGCAGGTGGTAGAACGGCTGATCCTTGTGAGGCCGTACCTCTTCAGGAATCGAAAGCCACCATTCCTCGGTGTTGTTGAATTCCGGATCGATGTCGAAAATCACGCCCCGGAACGAGAAGATCCGGTGGCGAACGACCTGTCCGATCTGGAATTTGGCGGTCCGCGCTTTAATCATTCCCCGTCGATAGACCAGGATTGTGGCCGATGCTAGTGGCCTGATTTGGAATTAACCTGCCGTTGTGGGGCAGATAGCCCCCAAGCCTTCAGAAAATACTTCATCAATGGTCGATATCCTCAATCTGGCACTACCTTATTTCGGCTTGATCTTCGTCGGTTTCGCCTGCGGCAAGGCCAAATCGCTGCCGGAATCGGGCCTCGCCTGGATGAACTTCTTCCTGCTCTATGTGTCGCTGCCGGCGCTGCTGTTTGCGATCATGTCGAAGACGCCATTCTCGGAATTGAACAACCCGCCGTTCCTGGTTGCGACCACGCTGTCGACGGTCGCAGCGTTCGCCATCGCGCTCGTTGTCGGCAAGCTTCTCGGCCGGCTGACGCTGCGCGAGGCGACGCTCGCGGGCCTCTCCGGCGGCTATGGCAATATCGGTTACATGGGGCCGGGGCTGGCGTTGGCCGTGCTCGGAGCGAAGGCGTCGGCGCCGACCGCGCTGATCTTCTGCTGCGACAGCATCTTCCTGTTCTCGATCGTGCCGCTGCTGATCGAGCTCTCCGACCGCGACCATCCCTCGATCGTGCATGCCTTCGGCGTCGTGCTCAAGCAGATCGTGCTCAACCCGCTGATCATGTCGGCCTGTTTTGGCGCGGCGGTCGCAGCACTGCATATCGAACTGCCGGTCGCGCTCGATCGCACCATCACCTTCCTCCAGAACGCGGCGGCTCCGACGGCGTTGTTCGTGCTCGGTGTGACAGTGGCGTTGCGGCCGTTCGATCGGGTCCCGTGGGAGGTGCCGGGCGTGATCGCGGTCAAGCTCCTGATCCATCCGCTCCTGTCGTTCGCACTGATGCTGACGTTCGGCCCGTTCGCGCAGCCCTGGGCTGCCACAGCCGTGCTGATGGCCTCGCTGCCGCCGGCGCTGAACGTGTTCGTCATCGCCCGGCAGAACGATGCCTGGATCGAATCCGCCTCCGTCGCCGTGCTGCTTGGGACGTTTGCGTCCGTGGTGACGCTGACCAGCGTGATGTGGTTGCTCCAGACCGGCCGCCTGGCGTTTCCGTAAGACGCTACTTGCGCCAGGTTGGCGTCAGCCCTTCGCGCATCGCCAAGCGCCGCAGCGGGCCAATGGCGCCGAGCAGCTGCATGCCGACCGCACGGACCGGTTGGAGCGGCAGGAAGTCGTTGAGCAGAGAGCGGTTGGCGATGTCGATCGCAAACGTCCGGCTCAGGATGTCCGGACGCCGCGCCCGGTCGTAGCGCTTGAGCACTTCGGCCGCACCGGGATCGTCGCCGGCCGCGATCGCTTCGCCCGCGAGCCTCGCAATATCGGCGGCATCGCGAAGACCGAGATTGAGGCCCTGGGCGCCGATCGGAGGCACCACATGGGCGGCTTCGCCAACCAGCGCGATGCGGTCGCGGCCAAAGGATTTGGGCCGCTCGATCGCCAGCGGGAACAGGTTGCGGCCGGGCTCGACCGTCATCCGTCCCAGAATGGAATGCGACTGTTTCTCGATCGCAGCGGACAGTTCCTCGTCGCTCAGGGCGCGAAGCCGTTCGGCCTCGGCAGGTGCCGAAACCCAGACAATGCTGGAGCGGTTGCCGGGCAGGGGCACGAACACGCACGGCCCGTGCGGCGTGTGGAACTCGGTCGAGACGTTGCGATGCGGCCTGGCATGGCTGACGTTGAAGGTCAGCGCCGTCTGCGCAAGCTCGCGCCGCGTCACCGCGATGCCGGCGGCCTCCCGGCACAGCGAATGCCGGCCGTCGGCGCCGACCACGAGCCGCGCCGTCAAAAATTGTCCGGAAGCCGTGCGGATCGCGACATCATCGGCTTCGATCAGGACGTTTTCGGCTTCATCGTCGAAACGGACGAGTGCGGGCAACTCGGCCGCGCGTGCCTCCAGCGCCAGCATCAGCGAGCGGTTGTCGATGTTGTAGCCGAAGGCGTCGAGGCCGATCTCACGGCAGGAGAACCGGACCTCCGGCGCGCGGAACAGCCGGCCAGTGTCGTCGACGAGCCGCATGGTTTCGAGCGCGGCCGCCTTGTCCTTGCAGCGCGGCCAGACGTCGAGGCTCTCCAGCAGACCGACGGAGGCACCTAACAGCGCAGTGGTGCGATTGTCGGCATAGGGCAGGCGCCGCGCCACCAGCGCCGTCCGTGCGCCGGCTTGCGCCAATGCAATTGCCGCCGCGAGCCCAGTCGGTCCACCGCCGACGATTGCTGCGTCAAAGAGTGCCGATCCATCTGTCATGGAACGACACATGACATGCTCCGCGGCAAATTCAAGCCCACCTATATTTCCTTGATTTTGTGGCGAATTGCGCGGCCGATCGCCGCGATGGCGGATGTGCAAATCGGTCCCATTCTGGTAGCAGAAGCCATGGACAGCCAAGAGGATTCCCTCAAGCCGACGACCGCGATCCGCGCCGCGGCGTTTTCGGTGCACATCTTCACCGCGTTCGGGGCGGCGATCGCGCTGCTGGCGATGCTGGAGGCCGTGCGCGAGCATTGGGCGGCGATGTTTCAATGGCTGGGCGTGGCCCTGATCATCGATGCGATCGACGGGCCGATCGCGCGCCGGCTGAACGTCAAGGACGTGCAACCGAACTGGTCGGGCGACGTGCTCGATCTCGTGGTCGACTTCCTCACCTATGTCTTCGTGCCGGCCTACGCGATCGTTGCCAGCGGCCTGTTGCTGCCGGTGGCCGCTCCATTGCTCGGTATCGCCATCATCGTCACCAGCGCGCTCTATTTCGCCGATCTGCGCATGAAGGCCGACGACAATCACTTTCGCGGCTTTCCGGCGCTGTGGAATGCGGCGGCGTTCTACCTGTTCCTGCTGCACTGGTCGCCGCTGTTGTCGACACTGCTGGTCGCAGCCCTGGTGGTGCTGACCTTCGTTCCGTTCCACGTGCTGCATCCGGTCCGTGTCGTCCGGCTGCGCTGGCTGACGATGTCGCTGATCGCGATCTGGGCGCTGCTCGCCCTCTATGCGCTGGAGATGGATTTTCGGGTCGGCGCCGGCGTGACGATTGCGCTCTGCGCGATCGCGCTCTGGATCACCTTCAGCGACGCCATGATCCGGCTGGCAAGATCGTTCGCATGATGCATTTGTTGACCAGCCCCGAGGCCTGGGCCGCGCTGCTGACCCTGACCGCGCTTGAGATCGTGCTCGGCATCGACAACGTCATCTTCCTGTCGGTGATTGTCTCGCGCATCCCCGAGAAGCAGGCCCACCGCGCCCGCCAGATCGGGCTGGGGCTGGCGCTGATCTTCCGCATCATCCTGCTCAGCCTGCTGGTCTGGCTGATCGGTCTGACCGCGCCGGTGTTTGCCTTCAAGGGCTACGACTTCTCCTGGCGCGACCTGATCCTGATCGGCGGTGGCCTGTTCCTGATCGCGAAGGCGACGCACGAGATCCATGCCGAGGTGGAAGCCGATGGCGGCGAGGGCGACGGCAAATCCGGCCGCAATGCCTTCTTCTGGGTGATCGCCCAGATCGTCGTCATCGACATCGTGTTCTCGCTGGATTCGATCATCACCGCGATCGGCATGGCGCAGGACATCGAGATCATGATCGCGGCCGTCGTGATCGCCTGCCTGATCATGTACATTTCGTCGGGACCGGTGGCGCGATTCGTCGCGGAGCATCCGACCACGAAAATGCTGGCACTGGCGTTCCTGGTGCTGATCGGCGTTGCGCTGGTTGCGGACGGATTCAAATTCCACATCCCGCGCGGCTACATCTATTTCGCAATTGCGTTCTCGGCGGCGGTGGAGTTCTTCAACGTGCTCGCCAAGAGCAACCGCAAGAAGGCCGGCAAGCCGTCGGTTTAGGCGTTCCACCCGGCGTCGAGTTGACAAGGCGGGCGCGATGTCTTTCGCTTGCTGTCAGGACGACCGAGAGCAAGAAGACGAGGAGCCTAGGCGATGACCAAAGCGGTCCGTGTGCACAAGGTCGGAGGCCCCGAAGCGCTGGTCTATGAGAGCGTCGAGGTGCCGGCGCCGGCGAGCGGCGAGGTGCGCATCCGCCAGCATGCGGTCGGGCTGAACTTCATCGACGTCTATTACCGCACCGGCCTCTACAAGGCGCCGGGGTTGCCCTTCATCGCCGGCAACGAGGCCGCGGGCGAAGTCGTTGCGGTCGGACCCGGCGTGACGAATTTCCATCCCGGCGACCGCGTCGCCTACTACCATAATCTCGGTGCGTACACGAGCGAGCGCAACATCCCCTGGGAGAAGCTGGTCAAGCTGCCCGACCACATCACCTATGAGCAGGGCGCCGTGCTGATGCTCAAGGGCCTGACGGTCTGGTATCTCCTGCACAAGACCTTCAAGGTCGAGCCGCATCACCGCGTGCTGATCCACGCCGCGGCCGGCGGCATCGGCCTGCTTGCCTGCCAATGGGCGAGGTCGCTTGGGGCGCACGTGATCGGCACGGTCGGTTCGCGGGCCAAGGCGGAGATTGCCGAGGCCAATGGCTGCGATCACGTCATTCTCTACAACGAGGAAGATTTCGTCGCGCGCGTGAAGCAAATCAGCCGCAACGAGGGCTGCGACGTCGTCTATGACGGCGTCGGCAAGGCGACTTTCCCGGGCTCGCTGTCCTGCCTGAAGCCGCGCGGCATGTTCGTCTCCTTCGGCAATGCCTCAGGTCCCGTACCGCCGTTCTCGATCGCCGAGCTCAACAATCACGGCTCGCTGTTTGCGACGCGGCCGAAGCTCAACGATTACATCGGCACGCGCAAGGAGCTTCTGGAGGGCGCCGACACGCTGTTCGCCGCCGTCATCAATGGCAAGCTGCACGTGCCGATCAACCACGCCTACGCCCTGAAGGACGCCGCGAAGGCGCATATCGATCTCGAAAGCCGCAACACCACCGGCGCATCGATTTTGAAGCCGTAGTTTTTCCGTCATCGTCGGTTGAGACAGCTTTCGTAGGGTGGGCAAAGGCGCGAAGCGCCGTGCCCACCATTTCGCAACGACGGTTTTGAATGGTGGGCACGCTTCGCTTTGCCCACCCTACGCCACGCGTCTGGCTGCGCCGGCCTTGGTTAAAATCCCGTCGAGACAATCGATCATCTCTGCGATCTCTCCCTTCGTCACGTTCAGCGCCGGCATGAAGCGCAGCGCGTCGACCTGCGGTGCGTTGAGGAGCACGCCGGCCTCGAACGCTTGTGCGACGATGCCAGGCGCGATCGGCAGCTTGAGGTCGAGCGCGAGCAACAGGCCGCGGCCGCGGACTTCACCGAGGCCGTGCCGCGCCGAAACCTTCTGCAGCTCGCTTTCGAGCAGCAGGCCGGTCTCGGCGACCGCCTTCAGGAACTCCGGCCTGCTGATCTCTTCGAGAACCGCAAGTCCGGCCGCACACATGATCGGGTTGCCGTTGAACGTGCCGCCCTGGTCGCCGTGCTCGAAACAGGCAGCGCGTTCGGTCGCAAGCAGAGCTGCGAGCGGCACGCCGCCGCCGATGCCCTTGCCGAGCGTCATGATGTCGGGCGCGATGCCGGTGTGCTCATAGTGGAACAGCTTTCCCGTCCGGCCCATGCCGGTCTGGATCTCGTCGAAGATCAGCAGCAGGCCATGCGCTTCGGTGAGCGCGCGCAGTTCCTGCAAAAACTGATCGGTCGCCGGCCACACGCCGGACTCGCCCTGGATCGGCTCCAGCATCACAGCGACAGTGTTGTCGTTGATCAGCCTTGCGATGGAGGCGATGTCGTTGAGCTTGGCCTTCTTGAAGCCCGCTACCTTCGGCTCGAACAGCGGCTCGAACGCCTTTTTGCCCGACGCGGACATGGTGGCGAGCGTCCGGCCGTGAAAGCCGCCCTCGAAGCTGATGATCTCGAATGCGCCGTTCCTGTGCAGGCTGCCATATTTGCGCGCGAGCTTGATCGCGCCCTCATTGGCCTCCGCGCCGGAATTGGCAAAGAACACCTGGTCGAAGGCGCTGTTGTCGACGAGCGCCTGCGCGAGCTTGAGGCTCGGCTCGTTGTAGAACGCCGGGCTCGGCGTCAGCAGCCGCTTGGCTTGTGCGGCGAGCGCGTCCGCAATCGCCGGCGGCGAGTGGCCAAGGCAGTTCACGGCCCAGCCCTGCACGAAATCGAGATAGCGCTTGCGGCTGTCATCCCACAGGTAGGAGCCGGCGCCGCGGACGAACACGGCCTTGGGCCGTGCAGTGATGTCCATCAGCGCATCATACGGATGGGTGGCGGTGGTCATGTCGAACTCCTCTTGGGTTAGCGAAGATCTGGGGCGGTTGGAAAATGGACGCAGAATGCAAGAAGGCCGCACTTTGCGGGTGCGGCCTTCTCGAAAACTAAGCTGAATTCAGTGCTTCAGCGGCGTCGTCGGACATGGCGCAACCCGTCATCGTCGCGGGAGCGACGACGCATGGCTTGGCGCAGGTGGGTCCGAGAATTGATCATGGGGCGCGGCAATACATGCGAATGGCAGGGTTTGTCAAGCAGGCCTTTTGCGAAACACCCGCCTGGCGTGCATCGTGTTGCGCTCGGCTTTAGGAAAAAAGTGCGCAGTTTGTCGCGTCCGCACTTCGTACCAACCGGCGCGCCCGCGAGCGCCGGGCCTTGAACAACTGCGCGTCGCTCGATGGAAACCATCAAGCCTCTAGCGCGTTTGTGATCAGCCAACGCGAATTGGTTCGAACCGGACGCACCACCGGCGAGACCAAAAGGGCGGGACCAACCAGATAGTTTTCAGCCTTGTCCGACACGCCTTACCCGATCGACCTCGACAGCATTCACGGCGCGTTTCCGCCGGGCATCGAGGCGCCACCCCTGCTGCTGGATTTTGCCGGCTGGCTGAACGGGCGTCCCTGGGGCAGCGTCGGCTGCTTTTCGCTGCAAGGCCAGTTCTCCGACCAGGCACCGATCTTCGACGGCAGTCCGCTGCGCGACCGCTTCGCGCTATTCATGCGCTTGCCCGATGGCTCCGCCGTCGGCGGCTGGTATGGCGCCGGTCTCGACCGCGACGATCCCCCGATCGTCGGGCTGGGGTCGGAGGGCGACTATCAATTGCTGGCGCCGACCCTCGACGGGTTGCTCGCGAAACTCACGTCACAGCAGTTCGACAAGGCCTGGCACGATCTGCGGCCACACGACGAGGTCGAGTGTCAGACCGTCGCGTTGGCGCAATGGCTCGCCGGACGGCCGACCGACGAGAGGGTAGCGCCCGAAGATCATTCGTCAGACCTGCCCGACTTTCGCGGCTTCGTCGAGAAATGGAGCCGGGATCGCGAAGACTATTGGGCCAATCACCGGATGATGGCCGAGCTCGGCTGGCGGCTTGCTGCGCATCTGCCGAAAGGCAAGAACGACTGGGACAAGACCCGTTTCGAAGTGGCGATCGTCGGCAAGCAATACCAGGCGCGGATCCTCACGCGCGGGCCGCAGCCATTCGAGGAATCCGGTTCGATCGAATCCCTGCTGCGCGAATTGCGCGAAGACATGCGGCGGACGCAGCCCGAGCTCGGGCTGTGGCACGCGATGAGCTTTGGGCTCTACGCCGAGGGCCGGGTCATGCCGAACTTCGAGTACGATGTGCGCCCGACCATCGATGGCGAGCCGGCGCTGCTGTCCGAAGCCAAAGCCGATCTCGCCCGCGCTCCGCGCCCCGAGCGCTGGGTGCCGAAATGGCTGACTGAAGCCTGATCGCTACTTCGCCCTTGCGCCCGACGCGTGCTTGGTGATGCTGCCTCGGGGCAGCATCGGGGGGGCTGGTTTGATCAGATCAATACAGTTCGAGAAGATTGGCACCGCGCCGACGCTTCCCGGATTTTCGCTCACTGCAAGCGGGGTTGCGGGCGACCAGTCGCTGCTGTTCTTGTTCGAGTTCTCGGACGGTGGCGCATCGACAGCGACTGCGTTGCGCGCCTCTGGCGTACTGCCACATCCGAAGATGGGCAGGTTGAAATGTTACCGTTTGCTTAAGTCGAATGCCGGATCGGAGCTATGGATCGATCTGCCTCCCCTTGAACTCCACGCCTCCAAGATCGACCTCTTTCCCGACGGTCGCGTCCTGCTGGCGAGCTCCAGATGGAACTTCCAGGTCGAGACGGACTACAATCTGAATGGAATCAT
Source organism: Bradyrhizobium sp. LTSP849 (assembly GCF_000938255.1). Taxonomy (GTDB): domain Bacteria; phylum Pseudomonadota; class Alphaproteobacteria; order Rhizobiales; family Xanthobacteraceae; genus Bradyrhizobium. The sequence continues at coordinate 14,831 of NZ_JYMR01000008.1, forward strand.
CTTCGATCCCCAGACCGGGCAAGCAAGCCGCGTCGGCCTGGGCGACGGCATTAGCGATCTCCAGATCGATCAGCGTGGCCGGATCTGGGTTGGGTATTTCGACGAGGGTGTTTTTGGCAGTTCGGTCGGGCAGGCCGGTCTGGTTTGTTTCTCGGATTTGGGAGAGAAAGTCTGGGAATTTCCAGCAGATGCGGACCACACAATTGACGACTGCTACGCGCTCAATGTGACAGGCGCAGACGCTGCCATTTTCTTCTACTCGGATTTCCCGATCTGCAAGATTGGCGCTGATTTCCAATTGAGCTGGTGGCAAACGGAGCTACAAGGCTGTCATGCGTTCGCGATGTCAGCGACCGAAATCCTCTTCTCCTCGCAGTATCAGGAGTCCTCTGAGACCGCGCATATCGGACAATTAGATCGAGAGGGGGTCTTATATACCAAGCGAGCACGCCTGTTGATGCCCGACGGCTCAGGCCGTCCACCCGGCCGATTGCACGGGCGCGGCAACCATCTCTATCACTTCGGCGAAGACGGCATTTACCGGGCGACAGTGGTTTGAGACCAGCGGGGAAGCGCCGTCAGAACCCCGCGACACTGCCGTGCAGATCGTATTGATCCGCGCGTTCGATCTTCGCGGTGACGATCTCGCCGACGCGCAAGGGCCGGCGGCTGGTGAGATAGACCGCGCCGTCGATCTCCGGTGCATCCGCCTTGGAGCGGCCTTTTGCCACCGTCGGCCCGACCTCGTCGATGATGATCTGCTGGCGCGTGCCGACCTTGCGCTTCAGCCTGCGTGCGGAGATCTTCTGCTGGCGCGCCATCAGCGCATTGTAGCGCTCCTGCTTGATCTCAGCGGGCACGGCACCTTCGAGCGCATTCGACGTCGCGCCGGCGACCGGCTCGTATTTGAAGCAGCCGAGGCGATCGATCTCGGCCTCATCGAGCCAGTCGAGCAGATAAGCGAAATCGGCATCGGTCTCGCCGGGGAAGCCGACGATGAAGGTCGAGCGTAAGGCGAGATCGGGGCACTCTTCGCGCCAGCGCTTGATCCGCGCCAGCGTCTTGTCCTGCGCCGCCGGGCGCTTCATCGCCTTCAGAACCTCGAGGCTCGCATGCTGGAACGGGATGTCGAGATAGGGCAGCACCTTGCCCTCGTTCATCAGCGCGATGACCTCGTCGACATGCGGATAGGGGTAGACGTATTGCAGCCGGACCCAGGCCCCGAGCTCGCCGAGCTCCCGCGCGAGGTCGAGGAATCTGGCGCGGACCTGGCGGTCCTTCCACGGGCTCTCGGCATATTTCAGATCGACGCCATAGGCCGAGGTGTCCTGCGAGATGACGAGCAGCTCCTTGACGCCGGCATCGACCAGGCGCTCGGCTTCGCGCAGCACGTCGTTGGCCGGACGCGAGACCAGATCGCCGCGCAGCTTCGGGATGATGCAGAAGGTGCAGCGGTTGTTGCAGCCTTCGGAGATCTTCAAATAAGCGTAGTGGCGCGGCGTCAGCTTGATGCCCTGCGGCGGCACCAGGTCGAGATGCGGATTGTGGGCAGGCGGCAGGGCGCGGTGCACGGCGTCGAGCACGCTCTCATATTGCTGCGGGCCGGTGATCGAGAGCACGCCGGGATAGGCCTGCTCGATCTGCTCGGGCTCGGCGCCCATGCAGCCGGTCACGATCACCTTGCCGTTCTCGGCCATGGCCTCGCCGATTGCCGAGAGCGACTCCTGCTTGGCACTGTCGAGAAAGCCACAGGTGTTAACGATGACGATGTCGGCCCCGTCATGTTTGCGGGCGAGCTCATAGCCCTCGGCGCGCAGGCGCGTGATGATCCGCTCGGAATCCACCAATGCCTTGGGACACCCGAGCGACACGAAGCTGACCTTGGGCGCAGCCGTCTGTTCCATATCCAAAAATCTGCCTGATTGATCGGCAGGAGCTAGTCCTAATTGCCGTTAATTACAACCCTTTGCAGGGCGTTCCGGCGTGCTAAGGATGAATCGCCGGGTGGTGAGTGAGCAATGAACGCCGAACAGTCGCCCAAAATCGTGATTGTCGACGAGAGCCCGATCCGGGCCGCGATCCTCCAGGAGGGGCTGCGGGAGGCGGGGTTTACGCAGGTCGTCCACATCAGCGAGATGCAGAGCCTTCTTGCGCGCATCTATGCCGTCGACCCCGACATCATCCTGATCGATCTCGAAAACCCCAGCCGCGACGTGCTCGAAGCGATGTTCCAGGTCAGCCGTGCCGTGCGCCGGCCGATCGCGATGTTTGTCGACCAGAGCGATTCAGCTTCGATCCAGGCCTCGGTGGAGGCGGGGGTCTCAGCCTACATCGTCGACGGGTTGAAGAAGGAGCGCATCAAGCCGATCCTCGACCTCTGCGTGTCCCGCTTCAACGCCTTCGCAAAACTCCAGGAGGAGCTGGAGCGCACCAAGTCGCAGCTCGAGGACCGCAAGATCATCGAGAAGGCCAAGGGGATATTGATGAAGATCAAGGGCCTCAACGAGGACGAGGCCTACGTGCTGCTGCGCTCCACCGCGATGCGCGAGAAGAAGAAAATCGGCGAGATCGCCCAGTCGATCATCACCGCGTCGGAGATGCTGAAATGACTGGACCGCTCCGCATAGGGTTCATCCCGCTGGTCGATGCCGCCGCGCTGATCGTGGCCGTCGACAAGGGATTTACTGCGGCCGAAGGGCTCGAGGTCGAGCTGGTGCGCGAAGTGTCCTGGTCCAACGTTCGCGACAAGCTCAATATCGGCCTGTTCGACGCCGCGCATCTGCTCGCGCCTGTTGCGATCGCGTCCTCGCTCGGGCTCGGCCACGTCAAGGTGCCGATCGCCGCGCCCTTCAATCTTGGTATCAACGGCAACGCGATCACGGTATCGCCGGCGCTCCATGCCGCGCTGATGGCGGAGGTCGACGGCGATCGTTCCGATCCGCTCGTCACCGCCAAAGCCCTCGCACGGGTGGTTGCCTCGCGTCGCAGGGCGGGGGCCGAGCCCCTGACCTTCGGCATGACCTTCCCGTTCTCGACCCATAATTACCAGCTGCGCTTCTGGATGGCGGCGGCCGGCGTCGATCCGGACGAGGACGTGCGCCTGGTCGTGCTGCCGCCGCCCTACATGGTCGACAGCCTCGCCAACGGCCATGTCGATGCGTTCTGCGTCGGCGCGCCCTGGAACTCGGTCGCGGTCGATCTCGGCATCGGCCATATCCTGCATTTCGTCTCCGACATTCTCGAGCGCGCGGCGGAGAAAGTTTTGGCGGTTCGCCAAGCCTGGGCCGACAAGAATCCGGATGTGGTCGCAGCCCTCGTGCGAGCGGCAGTGAAGGCGGCCGAGTTCATCGAGCTTCCCGAAAACCGGACCGAGGCGGCGCGGATCTTGGCGCAGCCCGAGCGGATCGGCGTCGATGCCGAAGTCATCCAGCGCACCCTGACGGGTCGCCTGAAGGTCTCGCCCGACGGCACCTTCCGCGAAAGCGGCCGCTACCTACTGGTCGGACGCGAAGGGGCAGGGCGCCCCGATCCGGTTCAGGCCGCCTGGCTCTACGCGCAGATGGTCCGCTGGGGACAGACGGCGCTGACGCCGGACGGCGTCAAGACTGCAATGAGCGTGTTCAGGCCCGATCTCTATGACGCGGCCCTGGGCCACGGAAAGCCCGCGGAAGCGCCTGCGCCGTTCGGGGCTTTTGCCGGTCCAGCCTTCGATCCCGACGACATTCGTGGGCACCTCGAGGCCTTCGAAGTCCGCCGCTGGAAGGCGTGATTCGGCCCTGCACCGTTTTTGGGCGAGCCGGGTCATCGGCTAAATTTTGAGCCGCCTGCTCGAATTTCGGAAGAGTTCCGGAATGGACAGCTTCGCGGGCTCTTTCTAGTCGTTTGAAATCACGACAATTTCCATTCCGCCGAAGCTGGCACGCAACTTGTATGTTGCAGTGCGGCCAGCCTGTCACAGACGCCTGCTGAGCCAAGTCCCCAGCAACGAAGCTGATCGGACCGTTAGGTAACAAAGCAGGCCATTGAGCCAGCGGAGTTTCCTCGCGGGTCGTGTCCCATTCCCTCGATGCCACCCAGGTGGCCGCAGGAGCTTCGTTACCGACCATGAAACTCGAAACCGTCTCAGTCGACTTTACCGACGAGCAGAAGCGCTATCTCGAAGGCTTCACGACCGGTCTCCAGATCAGCCGCGTTGGTCGTGGCCTTGGTGGCGCGGGCAAGGCAAATGCCGAGCCGACCGGTCCCGATGCCGTGCACCTCAAGGCGCAGGACAAGGTCATCGCCTCGGGCAAGAAGCTCGCCGACCAGGAAAAATTCAAGCGCGACGAGCATCCCTTCGATGCCTATCCGCGGCTGCGCCAGCAAGCGCTCGACAACGCGCCGCCGAGTCCAGCGGACAATTTCCGCTGGCGCTATTTCGGGATTTTCTACGTCGCCCCGACGCAGGACTCCTACATGTGCCGCCTGCGCATCCCCAACGGCATCATGAAGCATTGGCAGCTCTCCGGCCTTGCCGATCTCGCCGACGATCTCTGCGGCCCGTTCAGCCACGTCACGACGCGCGCCAATCTTCAGCTTCGCGAGATCCCGCCGAAGAACGCCGTGAAGCTGATCGAGGGTATCCAGGACCTCGGCCTGTGCTCACGCGGCTCCGGCGCGGACAACATTCGCAACGTGACGGGAACGCCGACGGCCGGCATCGATCCGCAGGAGCTGATCGACACGCGCCCCTATGCGCGCGAGTGGCACTATCACATCCTGAATGACCGCTCGCTGTACGGATTGCCGCGCAAGTTCAACGTCGCCTTCGACGGCGCCGGCAGGATCGCGGTGCTCGAGGAGACCAACGACATCGCATTCACCGCGTTCGAGGTGAAGGATGGTTTCGGCGTCGAGCCCGGGGTGTGGTTTCGCCTCGGCCTTGGCGGCATCACCGGACACAAGGATTTCGCCAAGTATTCCGACATCATCGTCAAGCCGGAAGAAGCCACCGCTGTTGCCGACGCCATCGTGCGCGTGTTCATCGAGCATGGCGACCGCACCAACCGCAACAAGGCGCGGCTGAAATACGTGCTCGATACGATGGGCTATGACGGCTTCCTTGGGCACGTCGAGGAGCGGCTGAAGAAGCCGTTTACGCGCGTGCCGGAAGAAGCGTTTGCCCCGCGCCCAGCGTCGGACCGCATGGCGCATATCGGCGTGCACAAGCAGAAGCAGGAGGATGTGAACTGGATCGGCGTGTCGCTGCCGCTCGGCAAGATCACCTCCGATCAGATGCGGGGCCTCGCCAAGGTCGCGCGGGACCTCGGCGACGGGGAAATTCGTCTCACGGTCTGGCAGAACCTGCTGATCCCGGGCGTGCGCGACGAGAACGTCGAGCTTGCCATTGCCGCGATCAAGCAGATCGGGCTCGCGGTCGAGGCCTCGCATATCCGCGCTGGCCTGATCGCCTGCACCGGCAATGCCGGCTGCCGCTTTGCTGCCTCGAATACCAAGCGCCACGCGGCCGAAATCGGCGACTGGTGCGAGCCCCGCGTCGAGATGGATACGCCGGTCAACATCCACGTCACCGGCTGCCACCATTCCTGCGCGCAGCACTACATCAGCGACATCGGTCTGATCGGGGCAAGGGTGCCGGTGAATGAGGACGACACGGTCGAGGGGTACCACCTGTTCACCGGTGGCGGGTTCGGGCCTGACGCGGATGTCGGGCAGGAGGTCTATCACGACCTCAAGGCCGAGGACGCGCCGAAGACGGTCGAAGGTCTGCTCAAGGCCTACATCGCCCATCGTTCGTCTCCCGACGAAACCTTCCTCTCCTTTGCGCGCCGCCATGACGGCGAGACGCTGCGCAAGCTTGCCGATGCAGAGGTGTCCGCATGAACCAGATCAGCCCTCCGCCCAAGCTCGATATCATTCCCGCGAGCGCACCGTTCTCCGATGCCCAGCGCTCCTGGCTGAACGGATTCTTTGCCGGGCTGCTGTCGCCTGATGCAGCGGCGCCACTATCGGCAGAGCAGGGCGCCGCGATCATGCAAGCCGGTGACGGCGACGACGGCGAAGCGCCATGGCACGACCAGACCATGCCGATTGCCGATCGCATGAAGCTCGCCGAAGGGCGCCCCGTGCGCCGCAAGATGATGGCGGCGATGGCGCAGCAGGATTGCGGCCAGTGCGGCTATAATTGCAACGACTATTCGGAAGCGATCGCCACCCGCAGCGAAGCGCGGCTCAACCTTTGTGTCCCCGGTGGCAAGGAAACCGCGCGGATGCTGAAGGCACTGCACGAAGAGCTGGACAAGGCGCCGGCGACGAAAGCTCTCGACGCGGCAGCACCAGCCGTGACCGTGACGATCGCCGAGCCCGGCCGCTCGCGCGACAATCCGATCGCTGCAACTTTCCTGTCGCGGCACCTTCTCAACAAGGGCGCCTCGGAGAAGGAAACCTATCACATCGAGTTCGATCTCTCCGAGAGCAAGCTCGACTACGTTGTCGGGGATTCCTTCGGCGTGTTCGCACGCAACGATGTCGGCCTCGCCGACCAGATCATCGCGCTGCTGGGCGCTTCGCACACGACCAAGGTCAACGGCAAGACGCTGCGTCAGGTGCTGATCGACGACGTCTCGCTGTCGCCGGCGCCTGACACGCTGTTCGAATTGATCTCCTTCATCACCGGCGGCGCGCAGCGCGAGAAGGCGAGGGCGCTGGCGCAGGGCGAGGATCCCGATGGCGATGCCGCCACCCTCGACGTCATGGCGGCGCTTCAGAAGTTCTCCGGCACGCGGCCGCATCCCGAGGCCTTCGTCGAGGCGCTGGAGCCGCTCCAGCCGCGGCTCTATTCGATTTCCTCGTCGCATAACGCAACGCCCGGAAAGCTGTCGCTCACGGTCGATTCCGTGCGCTACGTCGTCGGCAAGCGCAAGCGCATTGGCGTGGCCTCGACCTTCCTCGGCGAGCGCATCAATGAAGGCGAGAAGCTCAAGGTCTATGTGCAGAAGGCGCACGGCTTCGGCCTGCCGGAGGACCCGAAGACGCCGGTCATCATGATCGGTCCCGGCACGGGGATTGCGCCGTTCCGCGCTTTCCTGCTCGATCGCAAGGCGACCGGCGCGCCCGGCAAGAACTGGCTGTTCTTCGGCCACCAGCGCAGCGATTGCGACTTCTTCTACCAGGACGAGCTGAGCGCGATGAAGACGTCTGGTCTCCTGACGCGGATGTCGCTGGCCTGGTCGCGCGATGGTGAGAAGAAGTTCTACGTGCAGGACCGCATGCGCGAGGTCGGCCGCGAAGTGTGGACGTGGCTTGCCGAGGGCGCGCACCTCTACATCTGCGGCGATGCCAAGCGCATGGCCAAGGATGTCGAGCGTGCGCTGGTCGACATCGTCGCCCAGTTCGGTGCGCGCTCGACCGACGAAGCCGTCAGTTTCGTCGCCGAGCTCAAGAAGACGGGCCGCTTTCAGGCTGACGTGTACTAAGGCGCGATGAGAGCTTGATGAATCGTCCTGGCGGCGCAAACGCAAGGCGTTGCGCCGTCAGTCGTCGGCTACTGTGCATGGGGTTGTTTTCGACATTTTTGTTCGGCGGGGGTTTGACGCGTCAGTCCGACTGTCATGAGATCGTCATTCGCGTCGGTTCCATCTGGCTCGGAGTTTAACGAATAAGATTCTCGGAACCCGCGGGCGGAGAGAATTTGCGCCTGCGACCGGGCGTTCGAAGAGAACTCTCATCGCTATTTCCGCCGCCATCTTGCCCGCCACCCGGGTCGACCCTTCATAATCGCGCAAATGGGGCGTTGGAGATCGACCATGCGCGAACTATCGGCGGAAGCCAGGCTGCATTTCTACGCGCGCTCGCTCTCGCGTCGGACTGCGGCGAACGCCCATCACATCGGGCTCTACAGCGCCTTCGCCGTCATTGCGGCGATCGTCTTCGGCACGCTCTCGGTGCACCCGTTCTGATCACGCCCCGCGCTTGAACGGCGCGACCTCGATCCCGGCCTCCTTCAACGCCTGACGCAAGCCGCGCGCGATATCGACAGCGCCGTGCGTGTCGCCGTGGATGCAGACAGTGTCCGTGCGCATCTTGATGACCTTGCCTGTGACCGACACCACCGCGCCATCCTGCACCATGCGCACCACGCGTTCGGCGATCGCCTTGGCATCGTGCAGCACCGCGCCGGGCTTCTTGCGCGAGACGAGGTTGCCGTCGTCCTCATAGGCACGGTCGGCGAACACCTCGTGCACCATCGGCAGATTGGCATCCTCGCCGGCCTTCACCAGTTTTGAATTGGCGAGCACGACGAAGATCAGGCTGGGATCGACCGCCTTGATGCCGGCCGCGATCGCCTTCGCCGTCATGTCGTCCTCGCAGGCGACGTTGGAGAGCGCGCCATGCGCCTTCACGTGCGTCACCTTGTGGCCGGCCGCCGTCGCGATCGCCTGCAACGCGCCGATCTGGTAGGCGACGAGGTTCTCGATCTCGGAGGACTTCAGGCCCGCGATCGGATGCCGGCCAAAACCGTGGAGGTCGCGGTAGCCGGGATGTGCGCCGACCGAGACCCCGCGCGCCTTCGCCAGCTCGACCGTCCGGCGCATGATATCGGGATCGCCGGCATGGAAGCCGCAGGCGACGTTGACCGAGCTTGCGAGCTCGATCATCGCGGCATCGTTGCCCATCTCCCACGCGCCAAAACCTTCGCCGAGGTCGCAATTGAGATCGATCGTCTTCATGGTTGCTCTCCGCCTCTGGTCGTCTTGTGGTTTAAGGCTCCGCCGCGACCTGCCACGTCCCGGCATCAACGGCGCTGACCGCATGGCCGGCAACGTTGGCATCGCTGAGCGCCTCGATGTTGAGCGCGACGGTGTCGGCGGAGCGCAAGCGGTCGGGCAGGGCGCGGATCGCTTGCGCGAACTTCTTCGCCTCGTCCTGCGCCTCGGCCACGCTGACGGCCTTGAAGCGGAACGCCGTTCCCGCCGAGGTCTGGGCGAGACGGCCGACATCGGCCGTGATCACGGTTGCGATCTTCGGATAGCCGCCGGAGGTGCCGCGGTCCATCATCAGCGCGATCGGCGCGCCGTTGCCGGGCACCTGGATGCTGCCGTTGACGGTGCCGTCGGAGACGATGTTGTGGCCGTGCAGATGCTTGATCGCGGGGCCCTCGAGCCGGTAGCCCATGCGGTCGGAGGTCGCCGAGATCTTCCATTCGCTGTCGAGGAACAGCGCCTTGTTGGCGTCGTCGAACTCGTCGTCCTGCGGGCCCAGCACGACGCGGATCGGATCGCTCGACGGCTTTGGCAATTCGATCCGCAGTTCCGGCGCGCCGCTCGCGGCATCGACAGCCAATTCGTCGTCAGCCTGAAGCGGACGCGGGTAGGGGCTGCCGAGGCCGGCGCGGGCGTTCACCGCGAGGCTACCGAACACCGGCTCGCCCTTGATGCCGCCCTCGATCGCGAGATAGGTGAACGCGCCGCCGCGCGCGAAGCCGAGCGTCAGCGTCTCGCCGTCCTTCAGTGTCACGGACGTGTCTATGGCCACCGCTTGCCCGGCAATGTCCGCATTGCGCGGCGCGCCGGCAATCGCGACGCGCACCGCGCCGTCCTTGGCTGTGAACGTGGCACCGAACGGGCCGATCTCGACCGTGGCCGCGAACGGCTCGTTGCCGACAAGGGTGTTCGCCGCCGCCAGCGCCATGCGATCCATTGCGCCGCTCGGCGTCAGGCCGTAGCGCTGTGCGCCCGGACGCCCGCCGTCCTGGACGGAGCTCGCTGGTCCAATGCTGCCAACAACGAGCCTGCTCATGTGACCACCTGCTCGGCGATGATCTCGCCGGCTTCCGCGGCGCGGTCCTGCTCTTCGAAGGTCTTGTGGTCGATGGCGAAAAACGTCACGCGATCACCGGGTTCGGTCAGAAAGGTCGGATTCCGGTGGAGCTGATAGGTCCGCACCGGGGTGCGGCCGAGCAGGTGCCAGCCGCTTGGGCCGGCCAGGCACTGGATGCCGGTCTGGATGCCGCCGATGGCGATCGTGCCGGCGGGCGTCAGCAGCCGCGGATTCTGCCGCCGGGACATCTGGAGGGATTCGTCCAGCCCGCTGAGATAGGACCAGCCCGGCGTGAAGCCGATCATGGCGATGCAATAGTCGCCGGCGGTGTGGCGGGCCACGATGTCGTCGGGCGTGGTCTTGAGCGCCTTCGCGACATCCTCGATATCGATGCCGTGCTCGCCGCCGTAGGCGACGGGAATGCGCCAGCGCCGCGCCTTCGCGGTAGGCGGCAGCGGCTGGCTGGCGATCGGGAGCAGCTTTTCGGAAAGCGCGTCAAAGCCGATCTTGCCGGGATCGTAATGCACCAGCAGCGAGCGATAGGTCGGCACCGTCTCGGTAATGCCATCGATGGCGCTTGCTGCGAGCGCCTTGTCGAGCGCCAGCACGCGCTGGTTGGCGGCATCGTCGATGGTACGGCTGAACTCGACCGTGACGGCGCTGTCGCCACTGGGCAGGAGGCGGGGCGGGGGAAGCGTCGCGGCCATGAGCTATCAAGAGCTGTCGAAATCGGGCTTCTGAAGAAACGCGGGCTCGTCCTTGAGTTCCGCGGTGCCCTGCTTCGCGTAAATGCGCCCGCAAGTCCAATAAATTAATCCAAGGCCAAACGATAAAGCCTTGTTATCGCGTCGCATAACCGCCCTGCCGGCCTGCGTTCTTGGCCCTTGACGGAAAGCGCCCGCCTCGCAAGATGCGCGGCGTCGTTTCCCGCCCATTTCGGAGCTCGTTGCCGTCCATGTCGCTATCCCCCGAAGCCCGCAAGACCCTCGCCGGCATCACCACCGCCACCATCACCACGGTCCTGCTGAAGAAGGGCCTGCGCAACATCTGGATGCGCGGCGCACGTCCGCTGCGCCCGGGTCTGCCGCGCCTGGTGGGACCGGCCTTCACGCTGCGCTTCGTCCCGGCGCGCGAGGATCTGGCGACGCCGGAATCCTGGTCGTCGCCGATCTCGACCCGTACCGCGATCGAGGCGATGCCGGACGGCTGCATCGCTGTGGTCGATGCTATGGGCATTACTGATGCCGGTATTTTCGGCGACATTCTCTGCGCGCGCATGATGAAGCGCGGCGTCACTGCGCTCGTCACCGATGGCGTGGTGCGTGACGTCGAGGGTGTGCTCGGCACCAATCTTCCGGTGTGGTGCGACGGCTTTGCCGCGCCGCCCTCCGTTGCAGGCCTCACCTTCGTCGGCTGGGGCGAGCCGATCGGCTGCGGCGGCGTCGCGGTGTTCCCTAACGACATCGTCGTTGCCGACCAGGACGGCTGCGTGTTGATCCCGCAGGCGATGCTCGACCACGTGCTCGCCGAAGGCGTCGAGCAGGAGCGGATGGAAGCCTGGATTGTCAACGAGGTGAACAACGGCGCGGTGCTGCCGGGCCTCTATCCCATGAACGCCGAGACCAAGGCGCGCTACGCGGCAAGCAAGAAGTAACGACCACAAGCGAGGAATACCCCAATGGAAATCACTGTCGCAGGCACGCGGCCCACCCGCCGCGCGCCCAAGGAAAACTTCACCGGCACCGTGTTGCAGGACCCCGTGATCATGGCGCCCGCGCCGGCACGGCTGAACTGCTCGCGCGTGTCGTTCGAACCCGGCGCGCGCACCAACTGGCATCACCATCCGCTGGGCCAGACGCTCTACGTCATCTCCGGCGTCGGCCGGGTTCAGGCCAAGGGCGGCCCGATCCGCGAGATCCGTCCCGGCGACACCGTCTGGATTCCGCCGGGCGAGCTGCATTGGCACGGTGCCACGCCGACCAACGGCATGACCCACATCGCGATGCAGGAAGCGCTCGACGGCGTCTATTCGACCTGGCTGGAGCCTGTGACGGACGCTGAGTACGGCGCGGCGATCGGCTGATTACATCCGCTCAGCGGTCCACGTTCCCGTGCACATGGCGCCGCGCCATGTGCCGGAGCCGGAGGTACCGCTGAGCCGGCCGAAGCCGACGGCGCGCTTGATGCCGGTGCTCAAGGTGACGTTGATGGCGCCGGCATCCGCTACGTGGCCGGACGCCGTCACCATTGCGCTGCTCGAGGCGATCTGACCATTGTTGATGCCGATCGCGACGGTTGCGCCGTTGCCGCAGGTGTCGCTCGATGAAGCGATGCGGACATTCCATGCCCCGTCGAACGTGTTGGCGCTCGCTTGCGCGACCGGCAGAGCCAAGGCGAACACGGTAACGAACAGCCCTTTGCGAAAACAATTCATGACACGCCCCTGTGGTTGAACCTGCGGGCATCGTGGCGTGGACGTGGGGCGGGCGATGTGAGGGCAGTCACGCCCCGAGGGAGCTCTGTGAGGCTGCGCACATTGCGGCAAGCCGCGGCGCTCGTTGATGCAGGTCCGGCTCAGCTCCTCATCCGATTGACGAGACGGGCGAGCAGGCGGACTTTTTGAGGCGCAGCCGGTTGCTCATTCTTGGACCCTTGCTCAACCCTCTTGCTCGATCGAGATCGTGGAGGCCTCCCCAGCCTCTGCAATCGTCAACTTGCAAAGCGCCAATCCGAGAACGCGCCTGTCATGGCTCAATCCCTCGGCATGCGGCGAAGTCGCGCCTTCAATTTCGAAGACAAAGTCCAAAGCACCGCCAAGATGTGCGGGAGCGGGGAGCGGCGCCGAGAACCAGCGTGGTCCACCGCCCCGCGCTTCTGCGAGCGTGAATGTCCACTCGGCTATCCGTTCATCGCCGCAGTAAATTCGGACATTGACACCCTCGTGGTCTTGCCGCGGCAAATGCGCAAAAGCGAAAGCATTCAGGAAAAGCTGTCTGTCCGGTGTTGCACCGAGCTTCACTGACAGTTCAGCGCGGCCACCGATGGTCCATGTACCCCATGGCTCGGTTTCCGACCAGCCGCTGCCCATGAAACCGCGTGAATCGAGCGGATCGTTGAAATTAATCTCATCGCCAATCCGGTAACTCGGCCCCATGTCGGGAGCAGTCTTTGAAAGAGACACCATGGTTTCGATGAATCGCCGGCAACCGGTCTCTTCCACGAGCCGCGGGGCGATTGCTTGCGCCGTGGAAGCCAGTCGGTGCGAGTCCTGAAGACCTTTCAGAATGACGTCAGCCAACGATTCCGGTGGCTGGTTTTCAAACGACATGCCGACGCCGTACCCCTCCGCGATCTTGTCGGCCATCCATGTGCCGTGCGGCACAATGACGGGCTTGCCCAGGCTGGCGGCCTCCGTGAAGACGCCGGAGGTCAAAAATCGATACGGCTGCGCTTCATAGGCCAACACGACCAGCGTCGATCGCGCGAGATTCTCGAAGTACTCCGTCGTGCTCATTTGCAACGGAAGAACCTCGACGAACGCACTGTCTCCGAAATCGAGCGCGGCCATCTTTTCCGAGGTATCGCCGGCCGGCTTGATCACGAACCTTGTGGTAGGTTCGACCGCGTGCACGCGCTTGATCGTCTCGCCGAGATCGGTCAAGCATCGGCCTGACCTGCTGTTCACGTGGACATAGACCGTCGGCTCGATTGTTTCCGTTGCCAGCGCGGTATCCGGGGGCGTGCCGAAATGATGCTGCATCATGAACGGACGCCGGCGCAACACGCGGGATACCGAGCGCGCCTTGGCCGTCGAGTTCACCAGGAAGAACACGCGCTCGCCGGCTGACGCGTTGTCGAGATCCGCAGACGCAAGTCGGTAGAAAGCCGCCCGCGGCTTGAAGCGTCCTGTGTCCAGGTCTGTCAATTCGTCGCCGATGATGCGGAAAAATACAGCCGGGCGCTTGCCTTCCGGCTGCTGCGAGAGCCATCGGCCGATACCGCTGATGAGGACCGGGTGTCCACGCGGGAAGTAGATGATGTCGGAGGAATCCAGACATTCCGCATCCAGCCACGTGCGCAACGGTGCGAAAAGACGGGCGGTGTCAGCGAACGTCACCGTGGAGAGAACGAAGTTCTCGGCGTTGACCTCGAAGGCAGGAAGCAACTCCAGAACACGATCCGCCGCGATTTCCGCTGCAACCCGCTCGTCAGTCGAGCGAGGCACCAGGATCCGGGGCGTCAGGCCGATATCCAGGCTTTCGTTTTTGAAAAGCAGAAGCTCATTGAATGAATGCCCGGAGACGCTGAAGCTCGCAAACGCCGGGATGACAATTCTGGGCGCGGCGGGGCCTCTTCGAGCGGGCGGCAAAGTCATGAATTGTCCCAGCAAACGCGCCTGCGTTTGTGGACGTGTACGCGAATCCTCCCACGTCAGGAAGGTATTCGTCCAACCGCCATGGGGCCGTGTCGCTAGACGTGCCTGGCGTGCGCGAGCCTAGTTCACGCGCGTCCAGGTCTGGCCGCCGCAGAACATGCCGCCGAAGGCGCAGCCCTGCACGCGCAGGCGATCGGTGCCCTTCAGCGCGATCGTGGAGTCGTAGGTCGAGCCGGTGTTGGGATCAAGAATGCGGCCGGACCATTTCGGGTCCTTGTTCTGCTCTTTCCCGGGCTTCATGTTGATCAAAACCTGCTCGCCGTTCTGGTTCGATTTGCTGTCGACCGAATAGCCGCAGAGATTGTTGCCGCATTGCTCGATGCGAACCTTGCCTTCCTTCTCCTCGGTGAGCCAGACGCCCAGCGGTGAATTGGGATCACGCGCGGTTGCGGCTGCGGGAGCCGGGGCGACGGCAGCCGACTGAACGGGCGCTGGCGCCGGAGCAGGTGGCGGAGGCGGCGCCGGGGGCGCTGGCGGGGCGGCAGCTACTGTCGGAGCAGGCGGCGGAGGCGGTGCGGGCGGTACCGCGGCCACCGTCGGGGCAGTAATTGGGGCCGGTTGAGGCGGCGGCACAAGCGCGTCGTCAGCCGGACCATTGTTTGCCGTCGTGGCCGAAGGTGCCGGCGGGGCAGGAGGCGCCACGGCGACGGGAGCTTGTACAGGGGCCTGCTCGGCCGCCGGAGGCGTGGCGGCAGGTGCGGGGGCCGGCGCGGGACTGGCCGGCTGCTGCGGATCGGCCTTGGCTTGTTGCGGCGCCTGCGGGTCCGCTTTCGGGGTCCCCTTGGCGTCGTTCTTGGCCTTCTTCGCTTTGCCCTGGCCGGTGTTGTCATAGACGCCGGGGATCGACACCGTGCCGCGGTCGGGATCGATGCGGATGGTGCGCCCGCCATATTCGAAGGTGTACTGCGCTTGCGCTGCGGTGCTCGCCAAAAGGAATGCGGCCGTGGCCAACAACTTCCTCATTTCCGTCTCCTAGCAGGTGGTCCCCGCACCGACGCTTACGCCTCGGCCCGATCGCAGAAAGTGATCTAGATCACTGTTCTCGGTATGAGTCGTTGTCCCGGCGGTCCGGGTTCAATGGACCTTAAGCGGGTCCAAAGTTTGGCCGAGGCAGCGACAGGGGGAAGCGGATCAATCGAACCAGGCGGCGTAGATCTTCCTGTAGCTGCCGTCCTCCATCGAAACGTGCAGCCACTGGTCGACGAATGCCTTCAGCGCCGTGTCGCGCTGGAGCCAGTAGGCTTTCTCCGAGAAGTCGAACGGCTTGTCCGGATGCACCGCGCAGAGCACGCCGGAATGCTGCTTCTGCTGGTAGCGCGTCTCGGACGCGTCCGTCATCATCAGATCGGCATTGCCCTTGGCGATCTCGTCGAAGATGACGGTGTTGTCGGGGAATACGGTGATCTCGGCGTCCTTGACGTTGGCCCGCGCAAAACGCTCATTGGTGCCGCCGGGATTGACGATGACGCGCGTGCCCTTCTTGTCGATGTCGGCGATGGTCTGGTACTTGCCGACGTCGGCGCAGCGCGTGATCGGCGTCTTGCCCTCGCGCATGATCGGCATCGAGAAGACGCCTCTCTTCTGGCGGTCGAGCGTCACGGAGACGCCGCCCATCGCGATGTCGAACTGGTCGGCTTCAAAGTCTTTCATCAGCTTCGGCCACGCCGTCGGCACATATTCGACCTTGACGCCGAGCGCTTTGCCAAGCGCTTCGGCCATGTCGACGTCGAAGCCGCTGAATTGCTGCGTGGCCTTGTCCAGATAAGTGAAGGGCTTGTAGTCGCCGGTCATGCCGACGCGCAGGGTGCCGCGCTTGATGATCTCGTCGAGGCGCGAAGGCGCCTGCTGCGCCTGGGCCGAAAGGTTTGCCAGCAACATCACGGCCAAAGCCGCCACGATTCGAACGATCATGTCTTCTCGACCCCTGCATGAGCTGTCATTGTGCAGCCCTTGAGGTTGGATTTAGACCAGATGCCAGTCGCTGGCGAGCCGGATTTGAAAGGAATTTTGAGGTGACGATCTCGATGTACGAGGCCTCGGTTGGCCTGTTCGTGCCGAATTTGCGCAATCTGTCAGGCCTGCTCGACAAGGGCGTCGCCTATGCCGAGACCCGTAAATTCAATCCCGCCGTCCTGCTGGGCATGCGGCTGTCGCCGAACATGTACGACCTGGCGCAGCAGGTCGGCGAGGCCTGCCGCCACGCCACGGTCGCTCCGGCCTTGCTGGCAGGGTGTGAACCCGTGGTGCTGCCGGCGCTGGAGCACGACATGGCCGGCCTTCAGGCGCGCATCGCAACCTCGATCGAGTTCATCGAGAGCCTGCCACGCGCCCAGATCGATGCCGCGTCGGAGCAGCAAGTTTTCTTCAAGCTGAAGAACGGAACCGAGCTGCCGTTCACCGGGCGGATGCTGCTGCTGACGTTCAGCATGCCGCAATTCTTCTTTCACGTCACGACGTCCTACGACCTGCTGCGGCACGCAGGCGTCGAGCTCGTGAAGAAGGATTATCTCGGAAGGAAGTAAGCCTTTAGGCTTCGCCCTTGCGCTCGTAATCGGCGAGCGAGCTGCGGCCGGCGATCTCGCTGCGCAGCAGCTCGAAGCGCCGATGGGCCTCGTCCGTGTGCTCATCAACGAAATGCACGGCGGCTTCGCTCGTCATCGGGCCGCTGATCACGGGCACGGATTGCTCGCCGATGGTCTCGTGCACGTAGTACTGGCCGTCATCGCCGCGATGGACCGTCCATTTGAGACGGATCGCCACCATCGGCCCGGGACCGACCTTGCTGTAGCCATCTGCATCCGCCGGCTCCGGCACCAGCGGCTGTTCCTCGACCACCGGATGCTCGTGTTCGTCGACAGCAGAATGTTCGGCAACGACCGGATGCTCATCGGCGACGGCCGCTTCTGTCTCGGTGGTGTCCCGGACGACAAAGGCAGGCTCGGGGTGCTCGAAAATGCTGGCGATGGTCGCCAGCGCTTGGTCGGTCGGGTCGATCTCTGACAAGGGTCCATCCTCCAGCTCGACGCGGCCGGCAAGTCTGTCCCACTGCCGCCGCGGCCGACCTTATTACGCGGGTTTGATTAAGGCTGAGTTGGGGCCCGATCTGCACCAAAATGGGACGTATTCTGGGCTTCCGAAGGCGCGGGCAGATTGGCCACCCGCCCTTCGGATTCACTTCAGCCGAGAACGTCCTGATTGATGATGTTCTGCCGGATCGGATCGCCGTCGAGCACACTCAGGATGTTGCGCGCGGTCTGCTCGCTCATGCGTTGGACGGCCTCGACCGTAACGCCGGCGACGTGCGGAGCCATGATGACGTTCGGCAGTGCGAGCAGTGCGTTCGTGACCGGCGGCGGCTCCTGCTCGAACACGTCGATGCCGGCGCCGGCAAGCTTACCTGAGACCAGCGCCTCGTAGAGCGCCTTCTCGTTGACGATGCCGCCGCGCGCGGTGTTGATGAGATAGGATTTTGGCTTCATCAGGCCGATCCGCGCCGCGTTGAACAGACCGATCGTTTCCGGCGTCTTCGGGCAGTGGATGGTGACGAAATCGGCGCGGGGCAGTGCCGCGTCGAGATCGGCGATCGGCTCGCAACCGGCGGCCTTGATGTCGGCGGCCGGCTTATAGGGATCATAGACCTGGACGTTCATTTCCATCGCCAGGCAGCGCTTGGCGGTGCGACCGCCGATGCGGCCGAAGCCGATGATCAGCACGGTCTTGCCGTAGAGATCGAACGGCAGCATACCGAGCCGCTCGGCCCATCTGCCGTCCTTGACGCAGGCGTGCATCTCCTGCGCGCGCTTAGCCAGCGTCAACATCATGAACAGCGCCTGCTCGGCGACCGAGGGTGAGTTCGCGCTGCCGGCGACCATCAGCGGCACCTTGCGGCGGGAGAGGGCGGGCACGTCGACGGCGTCGTAGCCGACGCCGATCCGCGTCACCACCTTCATGTCCTTGGATGCCTCGAGCTCGGTCTCGCCGAAGGCGGTGGCACCCAGCGCCACGCCATGGACTGGCGCATGGCTCTTCAGCAGCGCCTCGAAGTCCTTGGCCGAGATCATGTTCGGAAACTCGACGAGCTCGATATCGTCCCGCTGGGTGAGGAGGGCGCGTGCCCCTTGCGACAAAGTTTGTGTAACGAAAATCTTCTTCTTGTTGGTCGCCATTGCTCCCCGCCTGCTCGCGTTTCTTGGCCGGCCGTTACAGCACGACGCCGGTCGCCTCGTTTAGCAGGTGCATGTTGTTGAGGTCCATCGCCAAACGCATGGGTGCTCCGTCCTTGGCGCCGGCATTGGGATTGACACGGCCGCAGACCGGCGTGCCTTCGAGCCCGAAATAGACCAGCGTCTCCATCCCCATCGGCTCGGTGACGTCGAGCACCGTGTCGAAGCTCTCGACGCCGGGCTCCAGATGCGCATTCGATTCCGTGAGATGCTCGGGACGAAGGCCGAGCAGAAGGTTTTCAGTTCGAGGTAGCGCATTGTAGCGGACGGCGCGTGCAGGCGGCAGCGCAAAGGCGATGCGGTCGGCCAGGCGAATCTGAAGCTTGCCGCCGGAATCCTCCAGCCGGCACGGAATGAAGTTCATCGCCGGCGAGCCGATGAAGCCCGCGACAAAGCGCGTCGCCGGCTTGTGGTAGAGCTCGTTTGGCGTGCCGATCTGCTCGATGCGGCCCTTGTTCATCACCACCACGCGATCCGCCAGCGTCATCGCCTCGACCTGGTCGTGGGTGACGTAGACGGTGGTGGTGCGCACCTTCTGGTGCACCTTCTTGATCTCGATCCGCATCTGCACCCGCAGCTTGGCGTCGAGATTGGACAGCGGCTCGTCGAACAGGAAGACCTTTGGGTTGCGCACGATGGCCCGTCCCATGGCGACGCGCTGGCGCTGCCCACCGGAGAGCTGCTTCGGCTTGCGGTTGATCAGGTCGGTGATATCCAGGAGCCGGGCTGCCTCCGTCACCCGCGCATTGATCTCGGCCTTGGGATAGTGCTTGAGGCGCAGCCCAAATGACATGTTCTCCGCGACCGTCATGTGCGGATAGAGCGCGTAGTTCTGGAACACCATCGCGATGTCGCGATCCTTTGGCGGTACGTCGTTGACGACGTCGCCGCCGATCATGATGTCGCCGTCGCTGATGTCCTCGAGGCCCGCGATCATGCGCAGCGTCGTCGACTTGCCGCAGCCCGAGGGGCCGACCAGCACGATGAACTCATGGTCGGCGATGTCGAGATCGATGCCGCGCACGGCCTCGACATCGTCGTAACGCTTGATCACTTTGCGCAAAGTAACATCAGCCATGGATCGTCAACCTCTCGATGTCAGCCCTTGGTCGCGCCGGCGGTGAGGCCAGCGACGTAGTAGTCCATCAGAAAAGCGTAGATGATCAGCGGAGGCGCTGCGCCGAGCAGCGCGCCGGTCATGATCTGGCCCCAGTTGAAGACGTCGCCCTTGATCAGCGTGGTGGTGATGCCGACGGGGAGCACCAACTGGTCCACGGAGGTGGTGAAGACCAGGGGATAGAGAAACTGTGCCCAGGAAACGGTGAACGCGAAGATGGTCGCTGCGATCAGTCCGGGGAACGCAACGGGAATGAAGATCCGCGTCAGCGTCTGCAACCATGACGCTCCATCGATGATGGCGGCTTCATCGAGCTCCTTCGGGATCGAGGCGAAATAACCGATCATGATCCAGGTGCAGAACGGCACGGTCAGCGTCGGATAGACGAACACCAGCACGTACCATCGGTTGAGCAGAGTGATGCCGGTCAGGTCCTGGACCATCGCGAGCATCTTGAACAGCGGGATGAACAACAGGCTGTCCGGGATCAAGTAGGTGAGGAACACGCCTGTTGCGAGCGTTGCCGAACCCCAGAACTTCATCCGCGCCAGCGCGAAGGCGGCGGGGACGCTGATCAGCATGGTGATGGTCACGACTACGATCGACACCAGGGCCGAATTCCAGAAGAAGCGCAGAAACTGGTGCGAGGTCAGGAGCTCGACGTAGTTCGACAGCGTGGGATGGAACACCCACCAGGGATTGGTCGCGGCCGATATCTCCGCGCTGCTCTTGAGCGACGTGATCAGCATATAGAGCGGGGGCGTCAGCGAGAAGATCGCAAACAGCACCAGGAAGAAGTAGGACCAGCGCAGCGCCCAGGTGCGGTCCCGGCTCATGCTGCCGAGTTTGACCTTGCGGCTCGGCCCAGCCTTGTCGATTGCCAATGTGCTCATCAGGCTTCGTTCCCACGTTTGTTGACATCGCGAAGGATGAAGATCGCCGCGATGGCGAGGATCGGCACCATGAACAACGAGACGCTGGCGCCGAGCGGAATGTCGCTACCCTCGATGCCGACCTTGAAGGCCCAGGTCGCAAACAGGTGGGTTCGATCCAGCGGACCGCCCGACGTCAGGATCCGGACGATGTCGAAATTGGCGAAGGTGACGATCAGTGAGAACAACGTGGTGATGGCGATGATATTGCGCATCATCGGCAGGGTGATGAACCAGATCTTCTGCCACCAATTGGCGCCGTCGATCGCCGCAGCCTCGTAAAGCTGGTCCGGGACGGATTTCAGCGCCGCCAGATACATGATCATGAAGAACGGTGCGCCGTACCAGACGTTGACGAGAATGACGGAAAACCGCGCCCACGAGGTATCGCCGAGCCAGTTGATGGGGCCGATGCCGAAGAAAGAGAGCGTGTAGTTGAATGCACTGTAGGAGGGGTCGAACAACCACAGCCAGGCCAGCGTGCTCATCGCCGGCGGGATCACCCAGGGCACCAGCAGCATGCCGCGCCATTTGCGCTGGCCCTTGGCCGGAATGTTGTGCACGAAATGCGCGACGATGAAGCCCATCAGCGCCTTGAAGAACACGGCGGTGACCGCGAAGATGCAGGATTGCTTCACCACCATCCAGAACGTGTCGCGGTTGAACAGGAAGGTGAAGTTGCCGAAGCCGACGAATCTCTGCATCGACTTGTTCAGCGTTGCGAGATGGACGGAATAGACGGCGGGATAGAGTACGAGCAGCGCAATCAGCAAGATCAGCGGCAGCGTCAGGAAGAACGCCACCGTCGATTTTCGTCCCATGGCATTGCGGAGGCTGGTGCGTTTGCGTTTGCTCGCCGTGCGGACCGCACGACCCTGCTCAACGACGATGTCGGCCATGACATGGGCTTTCATGTGAGATGTCGAATGGGCGGTCGGCCAGATTGGCCGGCTTCGTAAGTGCATGCGAACGGTAGGCCGGAGCACCATGGCGGCTCACGCGTTAAGCGTGAACCGCCTGGCACACGCCCGGCATCAACTTCGCATGAAGCCTTCGCATTCGCCTTCGGCCCAAGCGAGCGTCGTCTCCATCTTCTCGCCTTGCGCAAAGCGCAGCGCCATCTTGGTCAGCGTCGCCTGGAAGTAGATCTGCTGAGCGATCTTGGGCGGCGCGGGAGACGCCGCGATCGACAGCGTCTGATGGTTGAAGGGGTTCGGATAGTGGTAGAGCGTCCCTTTCGGTGGCCCTTCCTCCGCCCAGGTTTTCAGCGTCGTCATATTGGCGTAGGCGGGCAGATCATAACCGCCGCTCGCTGCCACAAATTTTTCGATCGATGACGGCTGCGACAGGTGGGTGAGCAGGCTCTTGGCCGCTTCCTTGTTCTTGCTGAAGCTCCAGAGGCCCCAGAAGTACGGCAGGAAGGGCGCGAAGCGGCCCTTTGGACCGGAGGGCATGCCGTGCGTCCAGCATTGCTCGGCGACCTGCGGTGCGTCGCGCTTGGCGACGGCCCAAGCGCTCGGCGGATTCAGGATGAGCGCGCCGCGGCCTGAGATCAGCCATTTGTTGTTGGAAGCGTCATCCCAGGACGGAGCATCCGGCGGCAGGAAGGCAATCAGCTTCTTGTAGTATTCGAGCGCCTGGCGAACGGCGTCGGTCTTCACTGTGATGTCGCCCTTGGCGTCGACGAGCTCGGCGCCGAACGACTGGAAGATCGCGCCGGCCGTATCGACGCTGTCTGTGGTCTCACCGAGGCCAATACCGAATGGGGAACCGCCTTTTTGGCAGGCCTCGGCCGCCTTCAGGAACGTCTCCATCGTCCAATTGTCGGCTTTTGGCGGCCCGCCTACCGGATACATCTCCTGGACGTCGATGCCGGCTAGCTTCTTCATCAGGTCGATGCGGGAGCAGGGTCCCTTGATCTGGCTGCCCGGAGTGGCTGGTACGCCGAGCCATTTGCCGCCGGCCTGGCCGAGATATTTGACTGTGTCGTTGACCGCGCCATTCTGCTTGATGAGCGGCTCCATGACGTCATTGAGCGGCTCGAGATTTTCGGAATAGGCATGCGGCCACCATGTCGGCATCTGCAAGATGTCGTGGCCGGATTTCGCCTGGGCTTCGGCCGCGACCGTGAGCTGAATCTTGTTGTTGTTGCTGGTGATGTAATCGATCGAGACTTCGACCTTCTCCTTGTCGGCCCATTCCTTGACGAGGGCGGTGGAGGCGTCGTTGGCGTTGGGCACCCAGTGGTCCCAGAAGCCGATCGAGAGCTTGCCGGCGGCGTATGCGCCTCGGACATAAGGCGCCGTGATCAGCGCGGCGGAGGACATTGCAGTGGCAGCCACAAATTGACGCCGCGTCAGTTTCTTGCGTGACATCTCGTTTCCTCGCTTGGGTGTGTTTTATTGTTCTGTCGTTTCCTCTGACTTTCCTGAGTTTGTTTTTGATTTTGTTGTTGGACGTTTCTTGATTGGCGCCGTCATTCCCAGCGGCTAATCGCGCGGGGGACGCGGCAAATTGGTAGCGCGATCAGATCATGATTGATTGCGTCTGTCGAGAAATCCGAATGCCTTGCTCTCTAGAACTAACGTTGCGTATGAAAAGGCCGCACCGTGTGTCGGCGGTGAACCGCGGCGGCTCTTTTTGCGACGCACACTTCGGAGCGAGCCAGCTCGAACCGGTCCATGCGCAATTACGCCGCAGTTCCGAATAAGCCTGCATAAGCGCTTCGCGCGAAAGAGCTTTCGGATGGGGACGGCGACCGCGCGCGCCTAGACCCCAGCGCGGTGAGAACGATAGAGTTGCAACCGGCAGGATGCCTGCCGCTCTGAGAGGGTAAGCAGATCGACATGGAGACCAGAATGATCACCCCGGCGCCGCCAGCGCGGCTTGGCCTGCGACGATGGCTCGCACTCGGGTCCGTATTCACCTTGCTGCTCGGCGCGGCCGCGGTTGCGAATGCACAAGGTTTGGTCAAGGGCGTTCAGGACGGAGCGGCCGCCGGCAACAAGGCGGCAGGTCCCGTCGGGGGCGTCCTGGGCGGCGCGATCGGCGGCGTGGTTGGCGTCTTCACCGGCGTGCTCGGCGTCAACAACAATAGCGGCAATCAGGCGCCGTCCGCCAAGGATGCGGGCAAGGACGCAAAGCAGCAGGACACGAAGCAGCCGGCCGGTGCCAAGGACAAGGATGGCAAGAGCGTCAAGGCTGCCAAGGGCGCCAAGGCGACCAAGGAAGCCAAGAACGCGCCGCAGGACAAGGATGTGACGGTCCTGACCCAGGACGGCGCGCCACAGTTGACCGCCGACCAGATCGTCGCCAACAGCGATTCCTATATCGAGCGGATCAAGACCGAGCTGAACCTGACCCCCGATCAGGAGAAGCACTGGTTCGGCTTCTCCAGCTCGATGCACTATTTGGGGCATAATGGCGCGGAGCGCCTCAACCTGCGGGTTGAGCGTGCCAAGCGGGATCCGCCCGACGACATCATCGAGCAGATGCGCAACGAGGCGCAGTTCCTGATCGACCGCGCCTCCGATCAGCGCAGCGTCGCCGATGCCGCTGAACCACTGTATTCGAGTCTCGATGACAAGCAGAAGCAGGTTTTCATCCAGGAGATGGTGCGCCTCAGCCACGAGCGCGGCCTGGATTGATCGAACTTGAATCGGATTACATGCTTTCGAAGAATTTTAGTCGCCACGAATTCGTGAATCCTCCCGCAGCTTCGGGTATGATTAGCTTCGTAAGATGGCTGCGGGGTTGATATGGCGGGCGGACTCTCCGTTTTCCTGGTCGAAGACGAGGCGTTGATCCGAATGATGATCGCCGACATGGTGGAGGAGCTTGGCCACCATGTCGTTGCGGAAGCGGACAACGTGCGGGACGCTTGCGCCTTCGCGATGACCGCGCAGTACGATTTCGCCATTCTGGACATCAATCTGATGGGCCTCTATGTCGACCCTGTCGCCGACCTGATCGAGCGCCGCGGCAAACCGTTTCTGTTCGCCACGGGCTACGGACCGGAATTGCTGCCGTCCTTGCTCCGGCGCAGGCCGATCCTGCGCAAGCCGATCGCGCTCGACGAGCTCAAGGCGATGATCGAGTCGCTGTTTCCGGAGGCCGCCGCCAGGGCGCCGCTTTGAGCGCGTGGTCATGAAACTTGTTAGGTCAGGGGTTCTGCCATAGCGAAACGAAAACGGCCGCCAGAGGGGCGGCCGCTGTATTCCAACGCGTGGATCGTCTTACATCAGGCCGGCGCTGAGATCGACGCCGTGCGCCATCAGGCTGAACGAGGCGAAAAGCCCCGTGCAGCAGAACAGGATGATGGCCTTGAAGGAGTAGTCGCTCGACTGCGTTTCGACGCCGGCCGGAATCGCGGTGAGTGAAATCATGCTCATGTTTATTCCCCCCTTGTTGATCCTGAATTGCATCAGGTGAGGGAACTCTTAGAGCAAAAAGTTTGACATGAGATTGCGAGGGATCGTTAACGAAATGGCAATCGCTCGCGTGTTTGCGCGAGCAGCATGCGATCCCGCACGCTTCAGTTGCGGCCGCCAGCCTTCAGCACTGTCGCAATGGTATGGGCCGTCATGGCGGCGCGGTCCGAGGCGCGTTGCGCAGCCAGCCGGTCCCTGGCCTTTTCCTCGATCAAGAGCTCGATCAGTGCCTGCCGTTTGTTGTCATCATCGGCCTCGATCAGCAGGCGGTGATAGCGGTGATAGTCGAAGCCCAGATCCTGTTTACGCATGTTACGCCCCCGTACCTACGCCACACACGCTTCGATTGTTTCCCATCGCACACAAACGGGCAAGCACGATCCTGCGTGGAACCGCGCGTTCGATGCAATCAGCTGTGAATTAGTTAACCGGGGAGCGCGGGGGCCACGCGCGCCTCAATCCAGATTGTGGTCGGCGAACATCTTCAGGCCGACGAAACTCGCATCGGGCTTCGTGACGAGCCGGGTCGGGATGTTGCGCAGATAGTCCTGGAAACGCCCCTTGGCTTCGAAGCGCGCCCGGAACGCGGAGGCCGCGAGGAACTCGGGAAAGCGCGGCACGATTCCGCCGGCAATGTAGACGCCACCGCGGGCGCCAAAGGTCACGGCGAGATTGCCCGCGACGGAGCCGAGGATGGCACAGAACATGTCCAGCGTCGCGCGGCTGAGCTCGCAAGTGCCGTCCAGGGCCGCCTTGGTGATAGCGGCCGCATCGCGATGCGGCACCTGGGCGCCATCGACCTCCGCCAGCGCTTCGTAGAGGCTTTGGAGGCCGGAGCCGGACAGCGCGCCGCGTTCGATCGAGACGTGACCGAAGCGACGGCGCAGGCACGCGATCACGCGTTCCTCGCGCTCGTTCTCCGCCGGCAGGGTGGCATGGCCGGCCTCGGTGACGACGGCCAGCCGGGCGCCATGGCGCTCGACCAGGCAGGAAACCCCAAAGCCCGTTCCAGGGCCGACCACCAGCAGAGGCTCTCCCGGCATGCCGTCCTGTCCGCCGAGCGGGATCAGATCGGCTGGCTGCAAGGCGGGCAGGGACCAGGCCACCACTTCGAAATCATTGAGCACATGGACGCTGTCGAAGCCGAGCGCCGGCTGGAGCTCGTTGCCGTCGATGACCCACGGGCTGTTGGTCATAACGCAGCGGTTGTTGGTGACGGGACCCGCGACGGCCAGCACGGCCCTCACAGGCTTCTCGTCGCCGGCTCGTTGAAGGACGTGGGTGATGGCTTCCCGGACCGTCGGGTGATCGGCGACCTTCACATAGTCGATCGGTCCGATCTGCTCGCCATTACTCAGCGCGAAGCGCGCATTGGTTCCGCCGATATCGGCGAGAAGAATGTTTCCTGTCTTGCCGATACTCATGACCATTTGGCTGCCGTAGCCTTGCAGGCTTTGGGAACCCTTTCCTCCACGCCTTCGCCGCGATCCGCATGTCGCGGATATCAGAGATTCCGCCCTCGGGTACAGCTAGTCAACACGGACCAGGCCAAAGCGTTGCATCCGGGAGGGATCAGCCGGCCGTTCGCGCGACATCGTAGCAGGATGCCGGTGGTTGCGAAGCAGCGTGGGAAGATCGACATTGAAGCGAACGGCCGGCGTCTGTCGCGCCAGGCCGATGGAATGGGACCTGCGATGAAGATTTCCGACCGCGACGTGCTGCTGGTGATCGACGTGCAGAATGATTTCTGCACCGGCGGAGCGCTCGCCGTTCCCGGCGGCGAGAAGGTGGTGCCCGCCATCAACCGCATCGCCCAAAAATTCGCCAATGTGGTGTTGACGCAGGACTGGCATCCTCGCGACCACGTCTCCTTTGCGCCGAACCATGCCGGCAAGCAGCCATTCCAGGCCATCGAACTCGACTACGGCACCCAGGTGCTCTGGCCGACGCACTGTGTACAGGGCACGGCCGGCGCCGAATTCCACCGGGAGCTGGATGTCGCGCGGGCCAGCCTCGTGGTGCGCAAGGGCTTTCGCCGCAGCATCGATTCCTATTCGGCGCTGTTCGAGAATGATCACAAGACGCCGACCGGCCTGCTCGGATCTCTGCGCGAGCGCGATCTGAAGACGGTCTTCGTCGCCGGCCTCGCGCTCGACTTCTGCGTCCGCTTTTCGGCGGAGGATGCGCGCAAGGCGGGGTTCGAGGTTGCCGTCATCGAGGACGCCTGCCGCGGCATCGACCTCGACGGCTCGGTCGCGGCGACCCACCAGAGTTTTCGGGAGCGTGGCATTTCGGTCGTCAGCCTGGAGGCGTTCTTGTGAGGATCGCGAGGTAACGATGGCGGAGCAGACCGGCAAACAGCCAAGTAGACCCGGGCATGTCCCCGAGGATCCCTTGCAGTGGCCGTTCGCGGCGGCCCGTCTTGCCATGGACGCCTGGTTTGGGTGGCTGGACCGCGCTCCAGCCGAGCAGGGCGACAGCAGCCTGCCATGGACGACGCCCAATTCCGTTGCGCTGGAGCTTGCCACCATGCGCCTGCGGGATTGCACGCGGACGCGGTCCGGGCAGCCGGCCCTGGTCTGCGCGCCCTATGCGCTGCACCGGGCCCTCATCGCCGACTTCGCGCCCGGCCACAGCGTCGTGCAATCCCTGCAAAATGGCGGCATCGACCGGGTCTATCTCACCGATTGGCGCTCGGCCTCGCCGGAGATGCGCTATCTCTCGATCGATAGCTATCTCGGCGATCTCAACGTCGCCGTCGACGAGATCGGCGCGCCGGCCGATCTGGTCGGCCTGTGTCAGGGCGGATGGCTGTCGCTGCTCTACGCGGCGCGCTTTCCGGCCAAGGTGCGGCGGCTCGTGCTGGTTGGTGCGCCGGTCGACCTCTCGATCGACTCCGCGCTCTCACAGCTTGCCCGCAACGCGCCGGGGATGGTCTACGACCAGCTCGTCGCACGCGGCGGCGGCAACGTCAGCGGCGAGGAGATGTTGCGGGTCTGGTCGAAAGCGCCAGGGCGCGACGACATCGCGGCGGCATTGCAGAAGGACCTCGCCGACGAGGAGGGCGCGGCCCTGCTCGCGCGCTTCGACCGCTGGAATACGGAAACGCTCAATCTGCCCGGCACCTACTATCTCCAGATCGTCAACTGGATCTTTCGGGAGAACCGGATCGCGAGCGGCAATTTCACGGCGCTCGGTCGCGAAGTCCGTCTGAAGGACGTCAAGGCTCCGGTCTTCCTTCTGGCCGGGCTCGACGACGACGTCGTACCAGCCGGGCAGGCACTTGCCACCGCAAAGCTCCTGGGTACGCCACCGGCCTTCGTCGCAGCGGCTTCCGAGCCCTCCAATCATCTCGGGCTGTTCATGGGGGCGCGAACCCACGCGCAGGCCTGGCCGCGGATCGCCGAGTGGCTGCGCGATGACCTTTCCGGCGTGCTGGCGCGCAGCGCCTGATGCTGCCAGCGGCGTGGGCCGGCGAAGCTGCAAATCCGTTATGCATGATGGCCGATGGCCTGCACGACGCCTTATCGATGGGTTAAATAGAGCCAAGAACTGGCAACTGCCGGTCCGACTGGATTAAGGGTCCTTTGCTCGATGAGTTTCCACTCGATCTACGCCCACGGATTTGCGCGCGTGGCCGCCTGCGTCACCACCTCGCATGTGGCCGATCCCACGGCCAATGCGAAGGCGGTTTTGGCGGCGGCGAAGGACTGCCATGAGCAGTCGGCGGCGGTCGCCGTGTTTCCCGAACTGTGCCTGTCCGGCTATGCGATCGAGGACCTCGTGAAGCAGGATCCGCTGCTCGATGCGGTCGAGCGCGGGCTCGCCGCGATCGTCGAGGCGTCCTCGACCCTGATGACCGTCCTGATCGTCGGCGCGCCGCTGCGCTTTGGGGCCCGCATCTACAATTGCGCCGTCATCACTCACCGCGGCAGCATTTTGGGCGTCGTGCCCAAGATCTACCTGCCGACCTATCGGGAATTCTACGAAGGACGCCATTTCGCCTCCGGTGCTGGCATGGTCGGCGAGACCATTGTGGTCGGCAAGCTTCGCGCGCCCTTTGGCGTGGATCTCCTGTTTGCGGCCGAGGATGTCCCGGGCCTCACCATCGGCGTCGAGATCTGCGAAGACATGTGGATCCCGGTGACGCCGGCCTCGGAGCTTGCGCTTGCAGGCGCGAGCGTGCTGATCAACCTCTCCGGCAGCCCGATCACGATCGGACGGGCGCGCTCCCGCGCGCTGCTGTGCCAGTCGACGTCGGCGCGCTGCCTTGCCGCCTACGTCTATTCCGCGGCCGGGGCAGGGGAATCGACCACCGATCTTGCCTGGGACGGCCAGACCTCGATCTATGAGAACGGCGTGCTGCTGGCCGAAGGCGAGCGGTTCCGGCAGGAGGGCCAGATCACGTTCGCCGACGTCGATCTCGATCTGCTCAGGCAGGAGCGCGCTTCGATGGGCACGTTCGACGACAATCGCCGGCAGCGCGAGGCGTTTTTCCGCAAGGTGACATTCGAGTTCAAGGCGCCAACGGACGATATCGGCTTCCTGCGCAAGGTCGAACGGTTTCCGTTCGTGCCGAGCGACGAGAGCCTGCTCGAACAGGACTGCTACGAGGCCTACAACATCCAGGTCGCCGGCCTCGTGCAGCGCATGCGCGCCACCGGTACCAAGCGCGTCGTGATCGGCGTTTCGGGCGGTCTCGATTCCACCCATGCGCTGATCGTCGCCGCCAAGGCCGTGGACCTCCTCGGCCTGCCCCGTGAAAACATCCTCGCCTACACCATGCCGGGCTTTGCCACCGGCAGCGAGAGCAAGGCCAATGCGTTCGCGCTGATGAAGGCGTTGCAGACGAACTGGCAGGAACTTGATATCCGCACCACCGCCACGCAGATGCTGAAGGATATCGGCCATCCCTTCGGCAAGGGCGAGAAGGTCTACGATATCACCTTCGAAAACGTGCAGGCGGGCCTGCGTACGGACTATCTGTTCCGCCTCGCCAATCACCACGGCGGCATCGTCATCGGCACCGGCGATCTGTCCGAGCTTGCGCTCGGCTGGTGCACTTATGGCGTTGGCGACCAGATGGCGCATTACAACGTCAATGCGGGCGTGCCGAAGACGCTGATCCAGCATCTGATCCGCTGGGTGATCGCCTCGAAGCAGTTCAGCGACGACGTCAACCGGACGCTTGCCTCGATCCTGTCGGCCGAAATCTCGCCGGAGCTGGTTCCGGTCAAGCCGGGCGAGAAGCCGCAGAGCACGGAAGCCTCGGTCGGGCCCTACGAGCTCCAAGACTTCAACCTGTTCTACACGCTGCGGTTCGGCATGCGGCCGTCCAAGATCGCCTTCATGGCGTTGCAGGCGTGGAAGGATGTCGCCAGGGGCGAATGGCCGCCGGCGTTCCCGGGCGATCGCCGCAAGGCCTATGATCTTCCCGAGATCCGCCGCTGGCTGGAGGTGTTCCTGCGCCGCTTCTTCGCCTTCAGCCAGTTCAAGCGCTCGGCCATGCCGAACGGGCCGAAGGTATCGTCCGGCGGCTCGCTGTCGCCGCGCGGCGACTGGCGCGCGCCGTCGGATTCGAGCGCGGCGGCGTGGCTTGAGGATCTCGAGCGGAACGTGCCGAACTGATCGAAGAGGGCAGGCTGAAACGACTTCGCGCCGCGCGGCCCATATGGCCGGCGGCGCGAAATCACGTTCAATCTTAGAAAGCACGAGGTCCGGAGTGCCTAGGAGTCCGGACCTCGTAACCTTGCCCCAGCCTTTGATCCCCCCGCCCCATGTGGTCCCCCAACCCCGTGGTGCGCGATCAGAGGGTGATGCCCTTGGAAGGCCGCCGATCGATGTCCCGCGATGTACGCGACATCTGAATAGGATTCCATTCCGGATCACTACGGACTCGATCGCGCTTGATTTTGCGCGCGGGTGTATGCGCCTGCACGCGTTGCGCTCGCCGTTGCCCGTAATCGATGCAAGCGGTCGACAGGATGTCCACATCGCTTCAGCGCCGCGGAACCTGCATTTCACTGGCCTGTCACTGAACTGGTCTAGCGCTGCCCTTGTCATCGCTGACAATCAGGGAAGCAAGCCATGTCGAAGCCGGTGTTGGGCGCCGCACTGTCCATCAAATCGATTCCCGCTCACCGCGACTGGCTTCTGGACCGGCAGCGCGATCTCGAAATCCAGGATTTCTTTCGCGCGGATTTGCTCGACGGCGACTGGCGAAGCGCCGCCAGCGACATCAAGCAGATGCTCTCAGGCCATACCGGCCGGCTCGGCATCCACGGCCCGTTCTGGGGCTTCAAGATCGACAGCCACGATTCCCTGATCCGCCAGGCGGTGACGAAGCGCCTGCTTCAGGGCCTTGATGCCGCTGAATTCCTTGGCGCAACGCAGATGGTGATCCATTCGCCGTTCACGACCTGGGACCACAACAATCTCGATCTCTATCCGGACAACCGCGGCAATCTCGTCGAACGCGTCAAGGCGACGCTCGCCGAAGTGATCGCGCGTGCCGAAACGATCGGCTGCGAGATCGTGATCGAGAACATCGAGGACAAGGATCCGCGCGACCGCGTGCGGCTCGCCAAGGCGCTCGAAAGCAGCAAGGTCCGCGTCTCCCTCGACACCGGTCACGCCAACTACGCGCATGGCTCCACCGGCGCGCCGCCGGTCGACTATTACGTCGAGGCTGCCGGTGACATGTTGACGCATGTGCATCTCCAGGACACCGACGGCTTTGCCGACCGCCACTGGGCGCCGGGCGAGGGCAACATTCCCTGGGAGGCCGTGTTCCGCGCGTTGGGCCGGCTGACATCCAACCCGCGGCTGATCCTCGAGCTTCGCAATCACGACGACATTCGCGCCGGCGCCGCGTATCTCGCCGCGCTCGAGCTCGCCGAATAACAGACATCACAGAGGGCAGGGGTCCATCGTCATGCGCAAGCTCACCCGTCGTACCATCCTCAAGTCCGGCGGCGCTGCCGCGAGCACACTTCTGCTGCCACGCTTTGCGATCGGACAGGCCGACAACCGTCCGTCGGTAACCATCGCCGTGCAGAAGGTGACCAACTCGAACGTGCTCGACGTGCTGCGCGAGCAGTCCAATGTCGGCGAGCGCGTGTTCTTCTCCTCGATCTGGGAGGGCCTGATCTCCAAGAACTGGCGCGGCAGCCTTGAGGCCGTGCCGGGGCTTGCCACCGGATGGCGCCGTATCGACGACCAGACCGTCGAGGTGAAGCTGCGTCAGGGCGTCAAGTTCCACAATGGCGACGAGTTGACGGCAGAAGACGTCGTCTTCACGTTCAGCCGCGAGCGCATGTTCGGCGAGACCGAGGCCAAGAGCCGCTCCACCATCCAGGCGTTCGAGAAGATCCCGATGCCGAAGCCCGGCAAGGAACTGCCGCCGGATGTGCCCGCGGTCGCTCGCCGCATCTGGCCGGACCTCGTGCGTGTCGACGCCGTCGACAAGTACACCGTGCGCTTCTACAACGCGACGCTCGACGTCACCATCGAGGGCCGGCTGTCGCGCTACGGCTCCGACATCGCAAACCGCCGCGCCTGGGCTGAATCCGCGAGCTATCTCGACTGGGCGCGCAAGCCGATCACGACCGGCCCCTACAAGGTCGTCGAGCTCAAGCCCGACGTGTCGCTGACACTCGAAGCACATGACGAATATTGGGGCGGCCGGCCGCCGCTCAAGCGCATCCGCTTCCTCGAAGTGCCGGAAGTGGCAAGCCGCATCAACGGCCTGCTCTCGGGCGAATACCAATTCGCCTGCGACATCCCGCCGGACCAGATCGCCGGCATCGAGAAGAACGCTGCATTCGAAGTGCAGGGCGGCACCATCCTCAATCACCGCCTGACCGTGTTCGACAAGAACCACGCCCAGCTCGCCAATCCGCTGGTGCGGCGCGCCTTCACCCACGCGATCGACCGTCAGGCGATCGTCGACAGCCTGTGGGCCGGCCGCACCCGCGTGCCGAAGGGGCTGCAGTGGGAATTCTACGGCGACATGTTCAACGCCGACTGGAGCGTGCCGGCCTATGATCCGAAGCTTGCGCAGGATCTCTTGAAGCAGGCCAACTACAAGGGCGATCTGATCCCGTATCGCCTGCTCAACAATTACTACACCAACCAGGTCGCGACCGCGCAGGTGCTGGTCGAGATGTGGAAATCGGTCGGCCTCAACGTCGAGATCGAGACCAAGGAGAACTGGTCGCAGATCATGGAACGGGCGCCGAACCGCGCCGTGCGCGACTGGTCGAACTCCGCCGCCTTCAACGATCCCGTGTCATCGCTGGTGGCCCAGCATGGCCCGAACGGCCAGCAGCAGCAGATCGGCGAGTGGACCAACGCCGAGCTGAACAAACTCTCCGAATTCCTGGAGACTTCGACCGACCGTGCCGCCCGCAAGAAGGCGTTCCACCGCATGCTGGAGATCGCCGAGCGCGAGGATCCCGCCTATACGGTGCTGCACCAGAACGCGACCTTCACGGCCAAGCCGAAATCGATCAAGTGGAAGGCGTCGCCGGCCTTCGCGATGGATTTCCGCGCCGGCAATTTCGAGGTCTGATCGGTGACGCCGCTGATCAGCATCGAGGGCCTGAGTGTCGCCTTCAACGGTGTGCCCGTGCTGCGCGGCGTCGACCTGATGTTGCACAAGGGCGAGGCCCTCGGCCTCGTCGGCGAGTCCGGATCGGGCAAGTCCGTGACATGGCTTGGCGCGCTGGGACTGTTGCCGCGGCATGCACGCGTCTCTGGCTCCGTTCGTCTCGACGGGCGCGAGATTCTTGGCGCGCCTTCCGCCGAGCTCGACCAGGTGAGGGGCGGGCGGGTCGCCATGATCTTCCAGGATCCGGCGAGCGCGCTCAATCCGGTACTGACCATCCGCAAGCAGCTCTGCGAGGCCTTGGCGCTGCATCGTGATCTCTCGGGCGTGGCTGTGAAAGCGGAAGCGCTGAGGCTGCTCGACCTCGTCGGCATACCCGACGCAGGCCGCCGGCTCTCCGCCTATCCGCATGAGTTCTCCGGCGGCCAGGTCCAGCGCATCATGATCGCGATGGCCTTGGCCGGAAATCCCGATCTGCTGATCGCCGATGAGCCCACGACGGCGCTCGACGCCACCATTCAGGCGCAGATCCTGGAGCTGCTGTCGTCGATCCGCCGCGAGATGGGTATGGCGATGGTCCTGATCAGCCACGATCTCGGCGTCGTCGCGGAAAATTGCGACCGCGTCGCCGTGATGTATGCCGGCCGCATCGTCGAGCAGGCCCCGGCCAACCAGATATTCGCCGATCCCGTGCACCCTTATGCGCAAGGCCTGATCGGCGCGCTGCCGCCGCTCGACGGGCCGCGCCGGCGCCTCACCGCCATTCCCGGGACGGTGCCTGATCCCGCGAAAATGCCTGATGGATGCGCCTTCGCGCCTCGTTGTGCGTTGGCGGCCGAGCCGTGCGGCCTTGCCGCGCCGAGCCTGGCGCCGATCGCGAACGACCGCGCCGTCGCCTGCATTCGCGCTGAGGCCTCGCGCCGCGCGCTGCTCGGGATCGCCGCCGAATGAGCGCGTCGCTCGTCGAGGTGTCCTCGATCTCGCGCAGCTATGCGATGCGCTCCGGAATGTTCGGCCGAAGCACCGCAGTTCACGCGGTCGACGGCGTGTCGCTCACAATTCCCAAAGGCGAAACGCTGGGCCTCGTCGGCGAGTCCGGTTCCGGCAAATCCACCACGGGCCGCATCGTGCTCGGTCTCGAGCCGCCGGATCGCGGCGAGGTGCGGTTCGACGGCAAGCCGATGGCTGCGCCTGGAACGCCGGCGTGGCGTGCGCAACGGGCGCGCATGCAGATGATCTTTCAAGACCCGTTGGGCGCGCTGGACCGGCGCTTGCCGGTCGCGGCGCAAATCCGTGAGCCGCTGGACATTCACGGGCTCGGCACGCCGGCCGAGCGCGACGACCGCGTCCGCGAATTGCTGCGCGCGGTCGAGCTAACCCCGGCGCATGGTGTGCGTTATCCCGGGGCGCTCTCCGGCGGGCAGCGCCAGCGCATCGTGTTGGCGCGGGCGCTTGCGACAAAACCCGATTTCCTGGTCTGCGACGAGCCGGTCAGCGCGCTCGATGTCTCGATCCAGGCGCAGGTGGTGAACTTGCTCGCCGATCTCCAGGAAAGACTCGCACTGACGCTGCTGTTCATCAGCCATGATCTGCGCGTCGTCCGCCAGATCAGCAATGTCGTGGCGGTGATGTATCTCGGCCGCATCGTCGAGATCGGCAGCGCCGATGATCTCTTTGCACGGCCGGAGCATCCGTATACGCAAGCGCTGGTCTCGGCCTCGCCCGCGCCCGGCCGACGCAGCGCAGGCCGCATCGTGTTGGCGGGCGATCCGCCGAACCCGGCCGCGCGTCCGCACGGCTGCGCGTTCCATCCACGCTGTCCGCGCGCGGTTGCGCGTTGCGCGACCGAGACGCCGGTTCTCTCGGCCGTCGGTGGTGACCGGCAAGTCGCCTGCCATCTCGTGACGGGGCCGCAAGTCCAAACGCGGGACGCGGCCTGATGGCACGCTATTTCGCCATTCGCATCGGACGCGCGGCCCTGACGATCGTCCTCGTCGTCACCTTCGCCTTCATCGTGCTGCGTCTCTCCGGCGATCCCGCGCTGATGATTTTGGGACCGGAAGCGCCGCCGGAGGTCCTCGCCGCCTTCCGCAAGGCCTGGGGCCTCGATGATCCCATCTGGTTCCAGTATCTCGATTACTTCGGTGCCATCGCCAAGGGCGAGCTCGGCCGCTCCATGCGCGACGGAAGGCCCGCGATCCAGCTCGTGCTGGAGCGGATCCCGGCGACGCTGGCGCTGACCTTGCCGGCCTTCGCGTTCAAGGTGGCGCTCGGCATTCCCGCCGGCATCTACGCCGCGTTGCACCGAGGCACCGCGATCGACCGCGCCGTGATGATGACGGCGGTGGCCGGCTTCACGGTCCCGAGTTTTGTCCTTGCGCTGGTGCTCGTGCTCGTCTTCGCCGTGCAGCTTGGATGGCTGCCGTCGGGTGGGCAGGACAGCTGGCGTCACGCCATCCTGCCGATCGCGACGCTGAGCCTCGGCGGTGCGGCCGTGCTGGCGCGTTTCACGCGAAGCGCGATGCTGGAAGTGCTGGGCCAGCCCTATATCCGCACGGCGTCGGCCAAAGGCGTGCCTTGGCACCGAGTTGTGATCTCGCACGCGCTGCCGAACGCGGCGATCCCGACCGTCACCATTCTGGGCTTCATGGTGGGTACGCTGATTGCGGGCGCGGTCGTGGTCGAGAGCGTGTTTTCGTGGCCGGGGGTAGGCCGCCTGCTCGTCGTTGCCGTCGCCAACCGCGACCTCGCCGTCGTGCAATGCATCCTGCTGCTGGTCGCGCTGACCATGGTCACGTCGAACCTGATCGTCGACTTCCTCTACGGCTTCCTCGATCCGCGCCTGCGCGCCAAAGGAGCCCACGCATGACGGACGCGACGATGAAGGACAGCGCCGTTCGCTACCGCATCAGCCTGCCGGCGATACCGGTCTCGGTCGCGCTGGCGGTCACCTGGATCATCGCGATGCTGGTGATTGCCGCCTTCGCCGAGAAGATTGCGCCCTATGGCTACACCCAACTCGACCTGCGCAATCGCCTGTCTGCGCCCGGCAATGTCGCGCACTGGCTCGGCACCGACGAGCTCGGCCGCGACGTGCTGTCGCGACTGCTTGTCTCGATCCGCATCTCGCTGCTGATCGCCTTCGGCGCAACCGCGATTTCGGCCGTCGTCGGCACCACGCTCGGCTTCCTCGCCGCGCATTTCCGCGGGGTCGTCGAGCAGTTCGTGCTGATGCTGACCGACTTCCAGGCCAGCATGCCCTTCCTGATCATGGCGCTCGCGGTGCTCGCCTTCTTCGGCAACTCGCTGCCGCTGCTGATCGGCCTGATGGGATTGTTCGGTTGGGAGCGCTATGCCCGCATCGCCCGCGGCCTCGCCATTTCCGCCAATGCGCAAGGTTATGCCGCTGCCGTCCGGCAGCTCGGTGCGACGCCGGCGCGGATTTATCTCAGGCACATTCTGCCCAACATCGCCTCGACCCTGATCGTCTCGACCACGCTGGTCTTCCCCGAGGTGATCCTGATGGAGTCAGGGCTGTCCTTCCTCGGCGTGCAGCCGCCGATGACCAGCCTCGGCAACATGGTCGGCTACGGCCGCGAATACCTCACGCGGGCCCCCTGGATCATGCTGGCGCCGGCCACCACAATCGTCGTCACGACGCTGGCGGTCTCCGTGATCGGCGACTGGCTGCGCGACAGGCTCGATCCGACCCTGCAATAACGCGACTGGCTTGAGGTGAGAGCCGAATTGCCCGAGCGTCTAGCTTGGGATATCGAGCTTCCTGCCGCGCCCGAGCGCGAATTGACCGACCGGGCTCTCGACATGGAATTCCAGCTCCGTCATCTTCGCGAACAGATCGATGTTGGTGCTGCCAATAGCGCAGCCGCCGAGGCCCATATCGGTCGCCGCCAGGTAGAACGTCTGGAGCAGGGCGCCGACATCCTTCAGGATCAGCGAATATGCGATTGCGCTATATTTCCAGGAGATCCGGCCAAAGCGCGCGGCGATCGTGATCAGGATTTGCGGCTGACCCGGCGCGTCCATGGCAAACTGGGCTGCCGCCGCGTGCGCCTGGAGTTGTTGAGTGGAGGCGCTGATCGCAACAAGCGCGTGGCTTCCTGCATCGTAGTGGTAGAGTCCGCGCGCAAGCCCTTCGCAGCTCGAGACCGTCAGGTACAATTCCAGCTCGTAGGCACTGCCCGCCGCCGGATAAGGCCGTGTGCTGTAGTCGACCTCGGAACCGCCGTCAAAATAGGGGCCGCTCTTCCATTCGGACATCACGCGCGCGGTGGTGTCGAGAAATTGCGCGAGTTCGCCGAGCGTGACCGGATGCTTGTCGTCGAAATCCCGCGTCGAATGACGTTCGCGCAACAGCTTTGGGAAGGGTGAGTCTGGTTCGGAGGAGGAGAATTTGCGCAGGTCGATCTTGCTGCCGGGCCAGGGCGGACGCACGGCGGGCGACGGCGGAACGACGCTCGCATAGGTGAAGGCGGCGCCGACCGGATTGGCTTGCCGGCCCTCGGTGCTCCGCGTGTGAAACACCAGATCATGGAAATCCCAGAGAACGAGATTGCCGTCGCCCTCATTCACCCGCAGGCCGTCGCCATCTTTCGCAGCGAGCTTGAGCAGGATCTGGCTGTCCAGCAACAGTTCGAGCAGATAGAGCGTCGAGGAGCCAGCCCGCAGGTTGAGCTTGCTGATCTTCCGAGGCTGCGACAGCACGGCAAGGGTCGCGGCGATGGTGGGATCGCCAATCCGGAACAGCGCGCCGGCGCGCGGGGATTCCAGCACCATCTCATTGCCGCGACGGCGCAGATAGGCAAAGCGAGACAACACAATAGTATCGCGGCTGCCGAGCTTCGCGCGTCGCGGCCAGTATTCGGCGACCTGGGGCTCGATGACCACGAGGTCTTGCTCGTCACGAGAGGAGGGGAGGCGGTATTCCAGAAGTCCTTGCCGGGCCAGCCGATGCGCCAGCGCGTCGACTTCCTTGGCGAGAGCGCTCTTGCCTGCAAAGGACGCGAGCGGAAGGCCGGTGCTCAGATGTCGCGCGCGATCCATCGCGGCCGCGCTGAACTGTCCGAGGTTGACGGAATAGTCGCCCAGAGAGGCGGTGATGTTTCCGTCCAGCTGCATCTGAAGGGAGAAACGATGGCTCAATCGGGCGGCAATGTCGGGCGCGATTGTCCTGGTCGGCTTTTTCCGGGGAGCGCGCACGAAAGAGCAGCCCTTCAGGTGTGCGGAAGGAACGACGTCAACTCGCTTTCCAGTCGCGGCCGGTCCAACAATCCGAGCTTCACCGGGACATCGTAAAGGCGGCCAGGCGCGTAGCGGCGATAGAAATGACGCAAGCCTGGAACGAGCACCCTGACGACGGGAACCTCGACGTCGGGCCGGGTCTGGTCGAGCACGAGGAAATCGTAGCCGGCACGGGCGGCGATCTCGACGCAGGCAATGACCTGGTCACGCGTATTGTCGTGAAGCTTGAGGCTCGGCGCCGGGGGGACGATCGGGCGGTCGCTCGGTATCAGGAACGGATAGTCTTCCAGGCGCAGCGGCGTGATACCGTCAAGGCTCGGCTTCTCGCCGCTTGCGCCGCCCATCATGCCGACGGACATGAATTGGGTCAGCTCGGTGAGGGCGCGCAGCAGTGCGATACGGCGGTCGAAATGCGCGCCGGAACCGAACTCGATATTCTCGTGACCATTCTGCATCCAGTGCATGATCGCCACGTAAGTGGGAATGCCGAGATCGCTGGTGACGTCGAGCACCCACAGCTTGCGCCCGGCTTCCGCAAATTGAGTCTGGAGGTCCCGGACGTAGAAATCGTCGAACTGCTCGAGGTCGATCGCGGCGCGCTGCACCCGGTTGTACCACCAGATCGCGTAGGCATCGCGCTCGATCAGTTCGAGGAAGCCCTGGACGATAGCCTCATCGCGGGTGTTGCCGGCTGCGCAGCCGTTGGAATCCGTATGGAAGCCACCGTAGAAGAAGTACAGGAGGCCGGTCGGCAGATATTTGAAGCGTTTGTCGCGCAACGATGTGACCGGCGACCACTCGGTCTTCGCCGAGGCATCGAATGGCTCCGGAACCGGATGGGAATCGTCCGGCTGCTGGAGAAACCTGTGCTTGAACTGCGTTTCGCTGAAGAGCTGGACATCGTTGGGAAGAAGCGCATCGCCCGGCGCGAAATCGCCAAAGCGGCGTGTCTTCCTGATTTCATCGCCTTGAAAAATGCCCGAATAGCGCTCGATCGACTCCATCAGCGCGCTGGCCTCGCCCTGCTCGGCGGTCGAGCCCTTGCCATAGCTGCCGCCGCTCAATCCGGACCTGAGCTGGTCGATGCTATGGGCCGGCGCGGAGAAATTGTGCTGGGCGAAGTAATTGGTGTTCATCGGCAGATCGGCGTCGATCCGCTCGAGCCGGGTGACCACGCCGGTCAGCGGGCTTACATGCTTGCGGAAGCGCGACACCGTCGCCCGCGACGTCACGGTGCGATATCCACCGCTGGTCATGACGAGCTTCTTGCCTTCGGCGATCTCGACCGGCGTCGGAGACCGGCTCGGGTTGTTCAGCTTCCTGCTGCCGCAAGTCGGACATTGCGGGCGTCGCGCGACGTAGTGCTTGGCGATGACGGCGCCGGCGAGGTCGAAGCTTGCGATGTGATCGTGCAGATCGGTGCGAAAGCCCGAGGCGATTGCCTTGGCGATCTCGACGGCCGCGAAATGGATTGCAGTCTGTCCGACGCTGTCGCTGACAAGTGACGATACGGCGACCGCACGCGCTTGTTCGCGGTCAAGAAACCCCTTGATCTCCCGGTTGCGGATCATGCGATCGAACAGGCAGGTCCAGCAGGCGCTCTCGCCCGGCTTGAACACGGGCCCGACCAGCGGAAATGCGCCGGACGGCTGTACCAGCAGCCATGGCGTCTTGCCGGCCACACGCTCCTGGTTCAATTCGCCGAGCCGCCGGTCAAGATAATCGTTCGCCAGCGTGATCGTGAGCTTCGGCGAGCGCTTGGCGATTTGAACGCCGAGCTTACTCAAGGCTGCGGTCAGCTCCTTGGCGCCTTTGACGTCGATCGCCTCGACCTGCACGGGGCAATCGCGAAGATTTTGTTCGGCGACCTCCAAAGACAGACCGAGGCCTGCCCAGAAACCGCCGACGGTCTCGTCAAATGCTTGCAGGGTCCGTGCGACGACATATCGGCGATCGAGCAGCCGCTTGATCGCCTCCTCGATCTTGTCGACCGGGAAGCGCTTCGAAAGCAGGCGAATGATCTCCGGCCTGGCCTTGCCCTGTTGCCCGATCGCAGTAGCGAGGGCGCAGTAGAGTTCGCCGTGCAGGAAGAACTTGCGATCCTCGGAATAGAGGCAAACCGCATCGGGCGGGAGTACGTAGGCGGTGAAGTTCGGTGCAAATCGGAGAAGGTCTTTGCGGGTCTGCCGCGCAACGCGGGTCTTGCGATTGGCAGTCATTGAGTCAGCACGCTGATCCTGTTGCCGTTACGTCCAGATCGCCGGCGCAAGCGCAGGAGCGAAACCAAGCAATTGGCCGGACCCTTTTGCAGGACCGGCCAATGATATGTCGGCTTTGTAGATACGCCATTCGGAACGTGCCGAGGTCTAGCACCAGCGGCAGCGACCCCACGATGCACAGCAACCGGCGCATGATACGACGGCGCATCCCACCACACCAACGGCGCAGCCTCGGCAACCGACGCCACATCGGCAGCC
This sequence comes from Bradyrhizobium sp. LTSP849, assembly GCF_000938255.1. Taxonomy (GTDB): domain Bacteria; phylum Pseudomonadota; class Alphaproteobacteria; order Rhizobiales; family Xanthobacteraceae; genus Bradyrhizobium. Next base: position 56,131 of record NZ_JYMR01000008.1, read on the forward strand.
CCGGCAGCCGCGACAGCCTCCGCAGCCGCGACAGCCGCCGCAGCCGCGCCAGGCGACTTGCACGCGACCACTGAGGTCTTCCTTGTCGAAGAGATGGAAGGTGGCGAGACTGACGTCGGCCATTTCCTCTTCACCGAACGTGATGGCCTGACCCGGTCCAAAGTGCGGTGATTGGTGTACGTCGGGTGTCGGCACGGCGGACGCCAATGCGCTTCCCGCCAGCGAAAACGTCAGCCCTGCGGCTCCGAGCGCCGGTACGGCGACTTTAGTGACGCGCTTCTTCCCTTTAGACATTTGTTTCGCCTGCCGCATGGTCGAACCTCCGAGCATTGCAAGAAACGTCCCCGTCGCGCTAAGTCTACGCCTTGGATATAGCGCAATCAACGCTCGCGCGCATTAAAACATCTCGTTGCGCGTTCAGCATGCATTCATCTTCATGAACAGAATCGGCGCGCCTCGTTGACAGAATGCATCGACGATCCGCACAGTGTGTGCGCGTGCAGCTTGGTGCAGTGCCGCAATCGCATCCAGGCTTGAAGGGGAGATCGGCGTGGCGGATCAACGCGGACGTTTCGCTTGGTACGAACTCATGACCACGGATGTCGCGGCGGCAGGCGCGTTTTATCGGAAGACCGTCGGTTGGAGTATGAAGGACGAATCGACTCCGGACATGCCTTACACGGTGCTTCGGAGCGACGGCGCTCCGCTGGGCGGGCTTATGGATATCCCGGAAGAGGGGCGGAAATCCGGAGCCACGCCGAGATGGATGGCTTACGTCGCGGTCGACGATCTGGACGGGACTGCCGTGCAGATCAGGCGGCTCGGGGGCACGATCTTTGTGCCGCCGACCGACACCAATATTGGCCGCATAGCAGTCGTTGCCGATCCACAGAACGCGACGTTCGGGCTGATCAAAACACCGACATATGGCCGAGGGAAACCGGGCCGGCTGGACGCGCCGGGGCACGTTGGCTGGCATGAGCTAATGGCCGCCGACCGGACCGTGATCTTCGATTTCTACAGCGAGCTGTTCGGTTGGCAGAAGGCCGACGCTCAAACAGATTCGGCGGACTTGTATCAATTGTTCTCGGCGGGTGGGCAGACCGTCGGCGGCGTGCTCACCAAAGTCCCGAGCGTGGCTCAGCCGAGCTGGCTGCATTACTTCAATGTCGAGGACATCGGCGCTGCGACGAAGCAGGTGAACGCTGGCGGGGGCCGCATTCTCCAGGGGCCGCTCGAATTACCCGATGGCTGCTGGATCGCGCGATGCGTCGATCCCCAGGGCGCCCTGTTTGCATTGCAGGGTGCGCGAGGTCCCGCAGGCATCGAGCCGGCCTCGGCCTCGGAAGTCGGGTGGTCCGCCAAGTGGGGCGGCATTGCCTCGCAGGGGAGAGTTGTGCTGCCCAAGCCGAAGCGCTAGCTGCGGCGTCTGTCCGGCGCTGACGCGACCTTGGCTATGGGCCGCGCCGGGAGCAGGGGAGGCCTGCGAAAGGCCGATCCGGCCCCGTCCGGGCCAAGTTCCCGTTGCGCCTGGCCACCCCGTGCGCTATCCGGCCGGAAAGGCCTGAGGCGGCTCGATTTTCCCGCCCGGCTGACCCAACCAGGACGGAAACCGCCATGCCAGCCTATCGCTCCCGCACCACCACCCACGGCCGCAACATGGCGGGCGCCCGCGGCCTCTGGCGCGCGACAGGCATGAAGGACGGCGACTTCGGCAAGCCTATCATCGCGGTCGTCAACTCCTTCACCCAGTTCGTGCCCGGCCACGTCCACCTCAAGGATCTCGGTCAGCTCGTGGCGCGCGAGATCGAGCAGGCCGGTGGCGTCGCCAAGGAGTTCAACACCATCGCGGTCGACGACGGCATCGCCATGGGCCATGACGGCATGCTCTACAGCCTGCCGTCGCGCGAGCTGATCGCCGACAGCGTCGAGTACATGGTCAACGCGCATTGCGCCGACGGCATGGTTTGTATCTCCAATTGCGACAAGATCACGCCCGGCATGCTGATGGCCGCGCTGCGCCTCAACATCCCCGCGGTGTTCGTCTCGGGCGGCCCGATGGAGGCCGGCAAGGTCACGCTCCAGGGCAAGACCAAGGCGGTTGACCTGATCGATGCCATGGTGGCCGCCGCCGACTCCAAGGTCAGCGACGAGGACGTCAAGGTGATCGAGCGCTCGGCGTGCCCGACCTGCGGCTCGTGCTCGGGCATGTTCACGGCGAATTCGATGAACTGCCTGACCGAGGCGCTGGGTCTTGCGCTGCCTGGCAACGGCACGGTGGTGGCGACCCATGCCGATCGCAAGCGACTGTTCCTCGAAGCCGGCCACACCATCGTCGATATCGTGCGCCGTTACTACGAGCAGGACGACGCCTCCGTGCTGCCGCGCAACGTCGCGAACTTCAAGGCGTTCGAGAACGCGATGACGCTCGACATCGCAATGGGCGGCTCGACCAACACGGTGCTGCATCTGCTCGCCGCTGCCCATGAAGGCGAAGTCGAGTTCACGATGCAGGATATCGACCGCCTGTCGCGCCGCGTGCCCGTGCTCTGCAAGGTCGCCCCCTCGGTCGCCGACGTGCATGTCGAGGACGTGCATCGCGCCGGCGGCATCATGGGCATTCTGGGCGAGCTCGATCGCGCCGGCCTGATCGACACGTCGGTCTCGACCGTGCATGCGCCGACCATGAACGATGCGCTGGAGCGCTGGGACGTCAAGCGCTCCAAGAGCGAAACGGTCCGCACCTTTTTCCGTGCCTCGCCCGGCGGAATTCCGACCCAGGTCGCCTTCAGCCAGGAGCGCCGCTACGACGAGCTCGATACCGATCGCGAGAAGGGCGTTGTCCGCAATCTCGAGCACGCCTTCAGCAAGGACGGCGGCCTCGCCGTGCTCTACGGCAACCTCGCGCAGGACGGCTGTATCGTGAAGACCGCCGGCGTCGACGCCTCGATCCTGAAATTCGCAGGCCCCGCCCGTGTGTTTGAGAGCCAGGACGCGGCCGTTGAGGGCATTTTAGGCGGCAAGGTCGTCGCCGGTGAGATCGTGGTCATCATCTACGAAGGCCCGCGCGGTGGCCCTGGGATGCAGGAGATGCTGTATCCGACCAGCTATCTGAAATCGATGGGCCTGGGCAAAGCCTGCGCGCTCGTCACCGACGGCCGCTTCTCCGGCGGCTCGTCCGGCCTGTCGATCGGCCATCTGTCGCCGGAAGCCGCCGAAGGCGGCAACATCGGCCTCGTGCGCACCGGCGATCGCATCGCAATCGACATTCCGAACCGCAGCATCAGCCTGGAGGTCTCCGACGAGGAGCTCGCCAAGCGCCGCGCCGCGGAAGAGGCGAAGGGCGATACCGCCTGGCAGGCGATTGGCCGCAAGCGCAATGTCTCCACCGCACTCCAGGCGTATGCCGCGCTCACGACCAGCGCCGCGCGCGGCGCGGTGCGCGAAGTGAAGCGGCGCTCGAAGTAAATGTGTCCTGCGCGGGCGTGATCGCGGTTGTCGCGGTCACGCCTCACGCATGGTCAACAAGTTCTTAGCGACCGGCAAAAATCGGTCGCTCGCATTAAGGATGCCCCGACGAACTTCGGCAGCCCGGGATTTCGCGGCGTATACTGCGCGCGACCTTCGCAAATCCATTTCGGGCAACTGGGGCGCCACCACAATGTCTCGTACTCTTGCTGTCGTTTTCTCAACGCTCGTCGCCGCGATTTCGATGACGAATGCTGCCTCCGCGGGCTGCTACAATTGCTATACGCCGCCGCCGTGCACGACCTGCTACCAGCAGCAATATGTGCAGCCGCAATACCGCACCATCGATGAGACCGTGATGGTGTCGCCCGGCGCCACGGTCGCGCATCGCGCGCCCGCGCAGTATCGCACCGTGATGGTCCCGCAGACCGTGATGGTGGCGCCGCCGAGCGTCCAGTACGAGCGTATCCCGCCGCAATACGCCACGCGCCAACGCGTCGAGATGGTCTCGCCCGGCTATTCCTATTACGCCCCGGTCGCCCCGAGCTGCGGAAACTGCGGCTACTGAAAACAGCGCAACGAAGAAAACTTCGCGCGGTGCTCCTCACGGGGCGCCGCGTTTTCTTTTGCGGGCAGCCAAACGAGGCCCGGAAATGGAGGCTAATCCAACCGGACCTCGCAACCAGCGATGCCCTGGGAGGTGTCGCCAGTGTCTGGGATTGCTGAGGGACGGCCGCTGCTGGTGCGGCCGGCATGTTGCCCAAGCTAGAGATGCAGCCTGACGCTCACCTGACAGACCGGGTTCGGCGAAGGGGGCAGGTTGGAGCGAGGCCCCCAACTTCGCGTTGCCTTGCGCCACCGACTGCGTTAAGCGACAGCCATTCCGAGCTTGGAAGGGTGGCCGAGTGGTTTAAGGCACCGGTCTTGAAAACCGGCGTGCCCGAAAGGGTACCGTGGGTTCGAATCCCACCCCTTCCGCCAGTATGCTGCTCACCGCTCCGTCCAATTGTTGGCGCTAATGCGTTGAGGCAATTGCGTTTTTCCTGAGCAAAGCGATTGCCATTGGCTTGACATGGATCAAGCCTGCCGCTCAAGACGAGCCGTTAGACTCCGCGAGAGTTTGCCGTGCGTCGAGAGTCAGGCCTCAAGCCTTGAGAACACTTCGCCAACTCCTGCCCGCCGAAGGCATCATTCAGCTCGTGATCCGGCTAGGATTGCTGGCGCTGCTGATCTTTTGGACGTTTCTGATCATCCAGCCGTTCGTGCCGATCCTGACCTGGAGCGCGGTGCTGGCGGTGGCGTTCTATCCGGCCTTCAGCTGGGTCGCCAAGCGCCTCGGTGGCCGCCCACGCTTGGCCGCGGCCATCCTCACCCTCGTCACGCTCGGCATTATCATCGGTCCTGTTGCCTGGCTAGGCGTCAGCGCAGTCGAAGGGATCAGGGATATCGCGAGCCAGATCGGCACCGGCGATCTCGTGCTTCAGGCCGCGCCCGAGCGGATCAAGGACTGGCCGGTGATCGGTCCGCAGCTCTACGATCTCTGGAACCAAGCCTACACGAACGTTCGCGCCATTCTGCGCGAGGCGGCGCCGTATCTCAAACCGCTTGCAGGGATGATGCTGTCGTTCGCCGGCGATGCCGGCCTCGGTACCCTTCAGTTCCTGCTGTCGGTGTTCGTCGCCGGCTTCCTCCTCCCGTACGGACCGCAGCTTGTTGCCGCCGTTCGCGGCTTCCTGTTCCGCATCGTGCCGGAGCAAAGCGAGCATTTTCTGGAGCTGGCCGGCGCAACCATCCGCGCTGTGTCGCAGGGCGTCATTGGAGTCGCGATCTTGCAGTCGCTGTTGGCCGGCATCGGCTTCAAGCTCGCAGGCGTCCCGAGTGCTGGCCTGCTTGCATTCGTCGCACTGTTGCTGTCGATCGTGCAGATCGGCCCCTTCCTCGTTCTCCTTCCTGTGATCATCTGGATCTGGACAGCGAAGGATGTCACCACGGCATTGCTTCTCACCGCGTTCTTCATCGCTGTCGGCCTCCTCGACAACATCCTGAAGCCGCTCGTGATGGGACGTGGCCTGACGACGCCGACGCTCGTGATCCTGATCGGGGTCATCGGCGGAACGCTCGCACATGGGATCATCGGTCTCTTTATCGGGCCGATCATCCTGTCGGTTGCCTGGGAACTGGCGGCGGCGTGGATCCGGATCGAGCGTGCCACGGCTTGAATGCGCGCGCATCACGGACACCTGTCGCACCTTTGACATAAGTCAAACCCTGAACTTCTCACGCGCCTTGAGTGCGAGAAGGTGAGGTGTGACCTCGGGCATGTCGATGGATCATCAGGCGCCGCAGAGTGATTGCGCACTCAGACAAGTGTCCTCGGTGGCCGGCCGGGTGCTCCTGGTTGGTGATTGACCGCCATGGACTCAATCCTCGCTATCGATGCCGATGTGGCGGGGGTGAGCTTCGAGCTCTTCTCCGTGCAAGGCGAGGGGAGGCTGGAACAGCAAATCAAGGGAAGGCTTGGCGGATTGGGCAGCTGTCCGCGCCTTAAGGCGCACCGAATGAACGGAGATTCGTTGGCGCATCGCGTTTACCGCAGTGACGATGTCGGTGATGTCGCGGCGGCATTCACGGTCGTCGACGCATGGCTTCGGGACGAACTGGGGGTCGAGCCGCTGGCCGTGGGACATCGCCTCGCTCACGCCGGGCCGAACGACGCTCAACCGGTCTTGATTGATGACGCCGTGATGGTTCGACTGGAGCAGTTGGTCGCTTTGGCGCCGTTGCGTCTGCCGCATAATCTCGCGCCGATCCGTTCTATGCGCGCCAATCATCCGGCGCTGGTGCAAGTCGCCTGCTTCGACAGTGCGTTTCATCTCAGCCGAGCGGCTGGAAGCGATGGCCAACCCTACGATGATGAACTTGCGATCGCGCGGCATACGTTGGCGTTCTTGCTGAACGGGCCGTCGTCGCGCTGACGCAGGTCCCTGAAGCTGAAAAACTGGTCGGTCCTTTATGCTGCTTCAGTTCCTCGTCGGCGCGCTGGTCAGTATGACTAATATCGGAATCCATGCCCTGGTGACCGTCGTCGCCGTTTCGATTGCGCGCGGCGCAAGCGCAGGCCTTCGGCAAACGGAGAGACCAAGATTGCATCTGATGGGCGTGATGATCGCAACGGCTGCAGTATTGCAGGTCGCGCACACACTGGAAATCCTGGCATGGGCCTGGACGTACGGCATCATCCAGGCCGCGGCACCCGGCAGCGAGCTGCTCTATTTCGCTTTCGTCAACTACACCACGCTCGGCTACGGCGATATCACACCAGTACGCGAATGGCGGCTCATCGGCCCGCTGACCGCCATGAACGGCGTGCTGCTGTTCGGCTGGTCGGCCGCCATCCTGTTCGAGGTTTTGCGTAAGACACTCGAACACCTCGGCGTGACCGAAGCGCCGGGCCTCAAATGATCCCGATGGGACGAACGGTATCCCGCAGAGGCAAATTCACCTCAGGAAAAGGATGATCGCCGTGAACGCGACGGGCAGGGCCCCGATGACGACGACGGTGATCCGGAATGCGATCTCGTTCCACATGGAGCGAGGCTAACATTGGATTGAGCCGATGTGATGTGCAGTTTGTGCCATTCGCCAACAGTGAAGGCTGCTCAAGACTGCAAATCAAGGCTCGCGAGCTTCAGCCGGTCCAGCAGCACGATCTGGCGCTGGTTGTTGCCGATGAAGCCGAGCACGCCGAACTCGTGCAGCCGCGACAACGCACGGGACACGGTCTCCAATGTCAGGCCGAGATAGTCGGCGATATCGCGGCGCGACATCGGCAGCGCCATGACGCCGGCGGCGGTCAACCGTTTGTCCATCTCGAGCAGGAAGGCGGCAACCCGCTCCAGCGAGGTCTTGCGTCCCAGCAGCAGCATGTGATCTTCGGCGTGCTGCAAATTGGTCGTGGTCATGCCGAGCAGGTTCTTGGCGACCATGGCATCGCTCTCGGCCACCAGTTCGAGGCTTTGCCGCCTGATCAGGCGAACGGTGGTGTCGACGATCGCCTCCGCCGTGAAACGGTGTGCGCCGCCGTTCTCAAGCCCGAAAATGTCGCCGGCGAGATGAAACGCGCCGATCTGACGCCGTCCGTCGGTCAGCAGCTTGTAGCTCCGCACCGCACCAAACTTGACCTGATAGACGTACTCGGCAGGCTCCTTCTCGCCGTAGACCTCGGTGCCCTTCTTGTAGGTGAATTCGCTCAAACTCACGATGGGATTTGACGCGCTGGTCATTCCGAAGTCGCGGAGAGAATTGGGGCGCGGTGACTGGTCGGTTGCGATGCGCACAAACATGGCCCAACTCCTCAACTAATCGCTGAATTGGTCTGTCAGAAACTAGGACCCATTTCGTTTTTCGGGATGCGCCCCGCCGTGTCGCGCTGCGGTTGATGTACGACGAAGGCCGTATTATCAACCATTGTATCTAAGGTCATTGTACGAAAGGACAGGGCGGCATTTTCCTGCACGGAATGAGAAGGCCTGTTCGCCAGCATTGCTCATTTTGATTCGATTCGTAGACGTGCCGATGCGACCGATATCGTCGGCCCGTTGAACTGATCATCGGCTTCTCCAACTGGCTCGAACGCCCTGTCGGCATTGTCTTCTCAAGAGGTGAAAGTTGCCTGGCTTCGTTCACATCGTCGACGATGACGCTTCGTTCCGGACAGCGATCGAGCGCCGGTTGAAGCTTGCCGGCTATGACGTCGCGACCTATGCGTCCGCCCAGGATCTGCTTGATCGTCTGCCGGACGACGAGCGGCCGGGATGCATCCTGCTCGACGTGCAGATACCGGGGCTCACCGGTCCCGAGCTGCAGAACCATCTCACCCGGCTCGGCTCGAAGCTGCCGATCGTCTTCCTGACCGGGCACGCCGATACGGCAACGACGGTGCGGGCCATCAAGGCTGGTGCCGAGGATTTTCTCACCAAGCCGGTGTCGTCGGAACAGTTGATCGACGCGCTTGAACGTGCCTTGGCTCGTCAGAAGACCGAGCGAAGCCAGCGCGGCAAGCTCGATGTGCTCCGCACTCTGGTCGCGTCGCTGACACCGCGCGAGCGCCAGGTGTTCGATCTGATCGTGCGCGGCAAGATCAACAAGCAGATCGCCTATGAGCTCGGAACCAGCGAACGCACCGTGAAGGCGCATCGTCACCAGGTGATGGAGAAAATGCAGGTGTCCTCGCTTGCGGAGCTGGTGTCGCTCGCGGAGCGGCTCGGAATGCTCGATCCCGAAAGCAGACCATCCGCCTAGACGGAGCCTTCCGCCGACGGGTTTCCGCTGAGCGACCTGTCCAATGGGACAATATGAAAGCTTCTTGACGGTGCTGTAGAGAGCGCGTGGATCAATTCATGGCGCGCCGTCAGGTCAAGCTTTGGAACTGGTCGCCACGCCCGTACATTGCCCGATGGTCAAGATAGAGGCCGACGATATTGTCGCCGCACAGACCTATCATTGTCGTTGACGATGATTCATCCATGCGCACGAGCATCAAGCGGCTCTTGCGCGAGCACGGCTTCACCGTGTTGTTGTTCGACTCGGCGCATGCGCTGCTCGATCACGGCGAGCACGACAAGGCCGCCTGCATCATCATCGACATCAATCTGGACGGTCAGTCCGGCATCGATCTGCGCCGCCGTCTTGCGGAGGAGGGTATCACGGCGCCGGTGATCTACATCACCGGCAATGACAGCCAGGCGAACCACTCTGCCGCGGTCGAGTCGGGATGCATTGCATATCTGACCAAGCCTTTCAGGGCGCAGTCGTTGATGGAGCCGATCCAGCGCGCTGTTTCAGGGGCAATCTAGCAGGGGTGGCGGCCGCTCATTCATCGATCTCCTGCTCCAGCGTCTGTGCCGGTGCACCCTTGTGGATTGCGGCGAACTGCGCCAGCGGCAGCGAGGTCGTCAGCGAAAGAAGGTTGAAATCGACGACCTCAAGGACGAGCGCGTTTCCCGATTCCATGGCCTTGATGATGTTGGGATCGGCAACGTCGGCCGCGATGCAGGCGTTGGCGAGACACCACGTGTAGGGCACGCGATAGGAGCTGCCTTGGTCGACGGTCAGCTTGACCGGGTGCTGTAGATACATCCCGACAGGCACGAACAATTGCAGTCGTCCGTTGCGGTCGCCTTCACGCTCGATGAGATCCAGGCGCACGGCCATTTGACGGGTCGGAAAAGTGCCGGTGATCGACGTGCGGCACAGCGTCGGCGCGCCGCCCGCCTTGAAACAGAGCTTGCGCCAACTCCCATAGGTGATGTCCTTTGCCTCCCGCTGGCCGCGCGTTGCGACTTCGGCGGGCGTCGTCGCATGAGATTTCTCTCGCGCCGCCGCGTCCGCGATCGACGCCCCGCCGGCAATCGCTGCCACGAGAACGCCCGAGAGACAGTCACGTGCGCTGGTCATGGCTCAGCCTCCAGGCATCCGTATTCGCACTCATTTCTGCGCGTCGAGAAACTTCGCCACCAGCGGCGACCAGATCGGGATCGCATCAGGCGAACCGATGAAGAAATGCCCCTCATTGCCGAACGGCGGCATCAGGTGATATTCGGCCCGCCCACCCGCTGTGGTGAAGGCCTGGTGCATACGCTGCGACAGAGCAGGGCCGAAAAACGTGTCGTTCTCGATGTAGAACCACAGCATCGGCACCCGCGAGGTCCGGCCGAAATCCGCGGTCGCCTCGACCAGCTTGTCCGGTGCGCAGTTGTTGTTGGGCTTGCCGTCGACCCGGCCGCCGCGTCCCGCTGCGAAGGTGATGATAGCTTTGACCTGCGGCGGGTTCACGCTCGACAGCGCAATGGAAGCCCAGCCGCCGGCGGATTGTCCGATGACGACGACGTCCTTCGGGAGGACGCGTTTCTCGGCGATCATGTAGTCGATGATCCAGAGATCGGCCAGCGCCAACGCACGTCCGGCGTCATGGAAGTTCGGGTTGGTGCAGTTGCCGACCTTGGCGAAGAACGGGCCGTAGAGACCGCGCTCTGGAATGTCGATGGCGGCTGCGCCGTATCCCGTGCCGACGGGTGCCACGACGAAATAGCCGCGTTTGGCGAACCACTTCGCGGCGTCGCGGAATTCTACTAGCGGAAAGAAGCTGCGATCGACCGGTTTGAGCGACACGCCATGGTTCATGATCGCGAGCGGGAAGGGACCGTCGCCAACGGGGCGTACCACATAGGCGAACATCGGGAGCGGCAGCGGCAGCACCCAGACCTCCTCCTGAATACGGACGTCGTCCTCGGCGCGCGCCGGAGCGAGCAGGCAGGCCAGGAGGAGCAACGCCGCCGCCATCGACTTTGGAGTTGGTGCATGCCGGAGATTCATACGCGCCTCCCTCAACCGGCGAACGTACTGGCCACGATGATCGGGCCGAGCACGGTCAGGACGACGTTGCCGACGGCGTAGGGCACGGCGACGCCGAGCACCGGCGTTTGGCTTTCGGCGACCTCGCAGGCACCAGTCACGGCGGCGTCGACCGTCATGGCGCCGGCCAGCGCGCCGCAGATGATGACCGGATTCATGTGGAGCACGCGATGGGCAAACAAGGTCGTCACGATCAGCGGCACCAGCGTGACGACGAGGCCCATGCCGACCAGAAGCAGGCCATGTGACTGGATCGCGACCCAGGCCGCATGGCCGTTGCCGAGGCCGATCGCTGCGATGAAGCCGCCGAGCCCGATATCGCTCAGCGTCTGCTGCGCCGCAGGCGGCATTGCGCCCATCGTCGGCCGCCGCGACCGTAGCCAGCCGCAGAAGAGCCCTGCAATCAGGGCGCCGCCACCGCCGCCCAGCGTCAACGGTACCGACCCGATCTTGACGCTCGCAAGACCGGCGAGCAGGCCCACGGCGATGCCGGCGGCAAGGAATGCAATGTCGGTACGATCTTCGGAGCGCAGGATTTGTCCGACGTTCGCGGCGGCACGCTCGATGTTGCGGGTGCTGCCGACCAGCGTCATGACGTCGCCGACATAGACGCGGGTGTCCGCGCTCAAGGGAACCTCTCGACCCATCCGCGTGAGTTTGCGCAGGAAAACACCGCGCGCATTGTCGCCGACGCGTTCAGCCACGTCCTTGACGGAGCGGCCATGGAGTTTGCGGTTATCGACGTGGACATCGATCACGTTGCCCGGAAGCGCCTTCAGGATCTCGTCGGCGTCGATCTCGGCGCCAATGATCGGTTTTGCGGCGACAAGGGCGGCGGTTCGTCCCGCGATGACGACGTCGTCGCCTGCTTGAAGAACTGTGTCGACATGCGGCTCGACATCGGTGCCCTGACGCACGATCCGCTCGACCACGCTACGGCTGCCGATCTCGCCTTCGACGGCGCCGACAGTCCGCCCCGCCGCGACCGACACCCGATAGGCACGCGCCTGGAATTTTCGGTAATGCAAATTTTCAGTTTGTGGCGGGCTGCCCCCCGCCAGTTCCGCCTCGAGCTTTGCGGCTTCCGCCTTCAAATCGATCCGCATCAGCTTCGGCGCGACAAACGGCACGTACAGGAGTGTGAGGATATAGCCGAGAACGTAGGTGACGGCGTACCCGGCGGCGATGTTCGCGTTCTGCTGCTCCAGCACATCCTTGGCGAGTCCGAGTTGGGACAGGGCACCGGACGCCGTGCCGATGACGGAGGATTGCGTCAGGGCGCCCGCAGCAAGGCCGGAAGCGGTGCCGGGACCGAGCGCGAACGCATTGGCAAATATGAGAACGATGACGAGGCCGGTGCCGCCAAGTACGAGCGCGAGCGCAACCTGCGCCAGGGTCCGGATGCTCAGGGAGGCGAAGAACTCGGGTCCGGATCGGTAGCCGATCGTAAAGACGAATAGGCTGAAAAGAATGACCCTGAGCAGGGACGGGAACGCAAAGGTCCCGAGCTGCCCGATCAGGACGGCCACGATGAGCGTGCACGCCGTGGTGCCGATCGAAAATCCTAGGATCCGGACGCGGCCGAGAATGGTGCCGAGCGCGATCGACAGCAGCAGGAAGATTTCCGGAGCCGTAAAGATCACCCACTTGACGGTATCCATGGTGCAAGTCTCGCCAGACCAGTTGCGGCGATCTGAGTCTCAAGATCGCAAGCAATGCTTGATCCAGATCAATCCACGCCGGCGGTACGGCGTTGCCTATGTGGTCATGCAGAACGCGCGTGAGCCCGCATCGTCACCATGAGCACTCTGGAGGTCGCAGCCGGCGCGATCCGCCGCGATGAAACGGTCGAGATCGTATTGCTGCTTGCCTTCGCCGGCGGCTATATCGACGCCTATACCTGGATCATCCACGGTGTGATGGCGAATGCCCAGACCGCTAACCTGATCTTCCTCTGGGTCTATGCGACCGCCGGCAATTGGGCCAAGGCGCTCCACTTCGTGCCCCCGATCCTGGCGTTTGCGGTCGGTATTGTGATTGCCGCCTGGTTGCGCCGCGCCGCCGGCGAACGGGCCAGCGCGATCAGTACGCTGATCGAGATCCTGTTGCTGATCGCAATCGGAATTTTGCACAACAGGCTCCCGAATATGGCCGGCACGCTCGGAATTTCGGTCGTTGCAGCCATGCAGACCGCGATATTCACCAAGGTCAAAGGCGCCGTTTGCAGCACAGTGATGATCACCGGAAACATGCGCCAAGCTATCGAAAACATCTTTGTAGTTGCCGCCGGAGATGCACCGGTCGGAACGCTGCGCCTGTCGGGTATCTTTTTCGCGTTGTGCGCAGTGTTCGGCTTCGGCGCAGCGGTTGGCGCCTTCGCGACCAAGAGCATTCCCAATCTCGCGCTCGGTGTTCCCGTGGTCGCGCTGCTGGTCGTGCTGTTGCGCTGCGAGAGGTCACACCGAGAGGTACCGCAATGAAAGCGTCGTCCGCCCCAGGCTGGACGCGGTTCTTTCCGCCGTGCGGCTGGCTCGCCGCCTATCGGCGCGAATGGCTTCCCGCCGACGCCGTGGCCGGCATCACGCTCGCCGCTTACGCTGTTCCGGTCTCGCTTGCCTATGCCGCGCTCGCCGGCCTTCCGCCGCAGATCGGCGTCTACGGCTACATGCTCGGCGGCATTGGCTATGCTTTGCTCGGGGCGTCGCGGCAGCTCGCAATCGGCCCGACCTCGGCAATCTCCCTGATGATCGCTGCGACCGTCGGCGTGCTCGCCGGTGGCGATGCGGTTCGCTACGCGCAGATCGCAAGCCTCGCCGCTTTTGCGGTCGCGGTGCTATGCTTCATCGCCTGGGTGTTCAAGCTGAGTGTGCTGGTCCGCCTCGTCAGCGACAGCATTCTGGTCGGCTTCAAGGCCGGCGCGGGGCTCACCATCATCATGAGCCAGTTGCCGAGCCTGCTCGGCGTTGCCGGCGGCGGCCACAATTTCTTCGACCGTGCGGTCAAATTGATGGGGCAACTCGGTCATCTCGATCCACTCGTGCTGGCGATCGGCGCGGTTGCGCTTCTGCTGCTGCTGTTTGGCGAGCGGCTTCTGCCGGGCAAGCCGGTCGGGATCACCATCGTGGCGCTTGCGATCGCGGTCACCACGCTCCTTGGCTTGCCGGCCCTGGGCGTACCCGTTACCGGGAAGATCCCGGAAGGGCTGCCGGCGCTGGGGTTACCGACATTCGGACTGCTGGAGTTCGACGATCTCTTTCCGCTCGCTGCCGGTTGCGTGCTGCTGGCTTATATCGAGGGCGTATCGGCGGCGCGCAGCTTTGCCGCCAAGCACGGCTATCCGCTCGACGTCCGGCAGGAGTTTTTGGGGCTGGGCGCGGCGAACCTCGCAGCGGCGCTCGGCCATGGCTATCCCGTCGCCGGCGGCCTGTCGCAATCTGCGGTCAACGACAGTGCCGGCGCACGAACACCTCTGGCCCTGGTGATCTGTTCGGTGACGCTCGGGCTGTGTCTCCTGTTCTTCACAGGGCTGCTCACCAATCTGCCCAAGGCCGTGCTAGCCGCCATCGTCGTTGCCGCCGTCTACAAGCTGGTCGATGTCCGCGCGCTCTTGCGGATGTGGAAAGTCAGCCGGATAGACTTCTATGCCGCCGCGATTGCGCTGGTGGCCGTGTTGCTGCTCGGAATTCTGCAAGGCGTCCTGCTGGCGTCGATTGCATCGATCTTTCTGCTGCTCGCGCGTGCATCGCAGCCGAACATTGCGTTCCTCGGCCGGCTTCCGGGCACCGGCCGCTATTCCGATAACGCCAGGCACGACGGCGTCGAGCCGCTCGTCGGCGTCATCGCTTTCCGCCCCGAGGCTTCGTTACTCTACATCAACGCCGAGACCATCCAGCAGGCGGTTCTCGACGCCCTCCACAGATCGACTGACGTCAAGTTGGTGGCCTGCGACCTCTCGGCGTCGCCCTACATCGACTTGGCCGGCGCGCGCATGTTGCACGACCTTTACGACGAGCTCGCCTCCCGGCACATCGCCTTCTGCATCGTCGGCGCGCATGCGCAACTGCGCGATCTCTTGCGGGCGGAGGGGTTGGCCGAGAAGACCGACAGCGGCCAGTGGCTGCGGTCGCTCGACAGCGTTCTCGGCGATGACAAATGCCTCCGGAATGCATCCGACCGTTGACTTGGATCAATGGAGCGCCCCGTGCCGACAGCACGATCCCGCATCACTTTTCGCCCCAAAGGATCGGGAGAGACGCATGGCAAAGGACGTAAAGCCCGCGCAGAAGCGCATCGACCAGTTCTTTTCCGGTCCCGGCGCGCGAGCCGATGACTGGCGTGATCTGGTCGAGGCCGCAAAGGGCTGGGCCCGCGGCGGCGATCGCGCGGCCTATGACGCGGCGCTGGCCAGCCTATCGGTGACGGAAGAATTCCACGGTTATCCCGGCCTGCAACTGATGGCGGCCCTGCGCGAAGCAGCCTCGGCCGGCGATGCGGCCGCGTCGCTGTCGCTTGCGACCCGGATAACCCAGGCCCTGGCGACGCGATCCTTTCGCCAGCACGCCGGAGACTGGAGCGCGAAGGACGATGGCGATGGCGATACGCCCGAACTGGTGTCGTCCACCTTCGGCACGCATAAGGCACGTCGGCCCTATTTCGAAACCCTGATTGTCACCGGCGTGTCACCTGGCCAATGGCCGGCGCTCGCCGCCGAATGGCGCAAGCTGCGCCGTCCGGAGGATGGCTTCATCTATGAGCCCGTCATCGTCGGCAGCTTGGAGGATGCCTTCTGCGCGACCATGCTCAATCCCAATCTCGGGGCTGTCGTCGTCAACGAGGGTTTCGGCCTGCGCTCGCGGCACGATGCGCCGGTGCTTCGCTCGATCACCGCATCGGCGGGTCTCAACGACGAGGCTGATGCTTCCGCGCTACGGCTCGCCCAGATCATCAAGCGGGTCCGTCCCGAGCTTGATCTTTACATGATCTCCAATCGCGACGTCGAGGAGCTGGCCGGCAACCCTGAAGCCAGCGTCGTTCGCCGCATCTTCTATTCGGTCGAGGAGCTTCTGGAGCTGCATCTGTCGATCCTCGAAGGCATCCAGGATCGTTACGACACGCCGTTCTTCGACAATCTCAAGAAATATGCGCAGCGTCCGATCGGGACGTTCCACGCGCTGCCGATCGCCCGCGGCAAGTCGATCTTTAAGTCCGACTGGATCCGCGACATGGGCGAGTTCTACGGCCCGAACCTGTTTCTGGCAGAGAGCAGCGCCACCACGGGCGGCCTCGACAGCATGCTGGAACCGACCGGCACCATCAAGAAGGCGCAGGAGAAGGCGGCGAGGGCACTCGGCGCCGACCGCGTCTTCTTCGTCACCAACGGTACCTCGACCTCGAACAAGATGGCGGTGCAGGCGCTGCTTGCGCCGGGCGATATCGCGATTGTCGACCGCAACTGCCACAAGTCGCACCATTACGGCATGGTGCTCGCAGGCGCGCAGCCGCTTTATGTCGAAGCCTTTCCGATGACGGAATATTCGATGTATGGCGCGGTGCCGCTGAAGACGATCAAGCAGGCGCTGCTCGGCGCGAAGGCCGATGGCCGGCTCGATCGGGTCAAGATGCTGGACCTTACCAACTGCACCTTTGACGGCCACATCTACAACACCCGCCGCGTCATGGAGGAATGCCTCGCCATCAAGCCGGACCTGATCTTCCTGTGGGATGAGGCCTGGTTCGGCTTCGCGCGCTTCTCGCCGTTCCTGCGCCGGCGCACAGCCATGGGGGCCGCCAACGAGATCGAGGTCTGGATGCAGGATCCGAAGTCGGTCGCGGCTTACGAGAAGCAGCAGGCAGAGCTCGGCAAGACTCCGTCGGACGAGGTGTTGCTCAAGACGCGATTGATTCCCGATCCGCGACAGATCCGGCTGCGCGTCTATCAGACCAACTCGACCCACAAGTCGATGTCGGCGATCCGGCAGGGCTCCATGCTCTCGGTCAAGGACGTCGAATTCCACACGGTCGAGCAGCAGTTCAAGGAGGCCGTCTTTACCCATGCCTCGACCAGTCCGAACCAGCAGCTTATCGCCAGCCTCGACATCTCGCGGCGTCAGATGGAGCTCGAGGGGTACGGTCTTGTCGCCAACGCGATGGAAATCGCGCTCGCCATCCGTCATGCCGCCAACAACAACGCGCTGCTCTCGAAGTATTTCCGCATTCTCGGCGCCGACGTCATGGTGCCGACGCAATACCGCCAAAGCGGTTTCACCGACTATCTCGCACCCGGCGTCAACTGGGCGAATACGCTCAAGAGCCTGGACGAGGATGAGTTCTGCCTCGATCCGACCCGGATGACATTGGTGTGCGGCATGGCCGGCTTTGACGGTACCCAATTCAAGGGCATCCTCGCCAACGAGTACAACATCCAAGTCAACAAGACCTCACGCAACTCGGTGCTGGTCCAGTCCAACATCAACAACACCCGCAGCGACGTCGCGCATCTGATCCGCGTCCTCGCCGAGATCGCGGGCGAGGTCGATCGCGGGCTTGCGCAAGGCGGTGCCAATGCCAAGAAGACCTTCGAAGCGCGGGTCAAGAGCTTGATGACCGACGTGCCTGACCTGCCGAATTTCTCGCATTTCCATCCGAGCTTCCGCGGCGATGCCGGCACCAAGACCAACGAAGGGGACATCCGCAGCGGCTTCTACTCCGCCTATGACGCGGCGGGTTGCGAACATATCCGCCTTGGCGATTCCGAGATTGACCGGCGACTCAAGGCCGGTCCGGAGCTCGTCTCAGCCAATTTCGTGATCCCGTATCCGCCGGGCTTCCCGATCATGGTGCCGGGGCAGGTCATCACCCAGGAGACCATCGACTTCATGCGCAAGCTCGATGTGAAGGAGATCCATGGCTACGACGCCAAGGAAGGGCTGAAGCTCGTGCGTACCGAAGCCTTGGCGAAGCTCGGCCGGCCAAAGCCGAGCGCTCCGCCGAAGCTCAAGGCTGCGTCATAACAGGGGGCGAACATGCAGGGCTTTTTCACGTTCTTGCAGCAGAATCCATATCTGCTGCTGTTCTTCGTCGTCGGGCTCGCCGTCTGGATCGGGCGAGCCAGCATCAAAGGCTATGGTCTCGGCATGGTTGCCGGCGCCATCGTGGTCGGCGCGGGCCTGTCGGTCTGGGCGTCGGTCTACGGTGTGAAGCTCGAGCTGAACACTTTCGCCAAGAGCCTGTTCTACTATTTGTTCATGTATGGGGTCGGCCTTCGCGTGGGTCCGTCCTTCATCAACAGCCTCAGGGGAGATGGCCTTAAATTCTGCATCCTGGCGCTGGTGTCCAGCGTGCTCGGTCTGGCGCTCGTCGTCATCCTTTCGAGGCTCTTCGCGCTTCCGATCGGTGCCGCCGGCGGCATGCTGGCGGGGTCGCAGACCATGTCGGCCGCGATCGGCTCGGCCGAGCAGGCCATCACGTCGGGCGTCGTGAAGCTGCCTGAGGGCATGAAGCCCGAGGATGCGTCGGGCATGATCGCGCTATCCTACGGCATCACCTATATCTGGGGCACCGTCGGCATCATCCTGATCTGCAAATACCTGCCGCGCTGGTGGGGCGTCGATGCCAAGGCGGCGGCCAGGCAGTACGAGCAGGAGTTTGGCGTCAAGGATCTCGAAGGCGGCGGCCTGACCGGTTATCGGCAGTTCGGCCTGCGTGCCTACCGGCTCGAAAATCCGGCGCAGGTCGGCATGAGCATCGCCAAATTCCGCACGGTCAATCCGGAGTACCGCATCCTCAACGTGGTGCGCGGCGATGAGCCGTTGGGAGCCGATCCCGGCCTCGTGCTGCAAAAGGGTGACGTCGTCGCGCTCGGCGGCGCAACCGCGCATCTCACCGACAAGATGGGCCTGATCGGCCCGGAGGTCGCCGATGCCAAGGCGCTCGGTGTTCCCCTCGATCAGGCCGAGATTCTCGTCACCAACAAGGACATGGTCGGACGGACCTTCGAATCCTTCCGGGAGCAGGCCATTGCTGGTCAGTTGCAGATCGGCAAGGTCGAACGCGGTGGGGTGCAGATTCCGGCCGGTCTCAAGACCGAGCTGCAACGGATGGACATCATCACGGTCGTCGGCCTGAAGTCCGCCGTCAACGAGCTCGGCGAGATGTGGGGGCGCATCGCGCGCACCAACACCTCCACCGATTTGCTGACACTGGCCGCGGGCATGATCCTCGGCTTCCTGATCGGCATGATCGAATTCCCGGCCTTCGGCGCCAAGATCGGCCTCGGGAATGCCGGCGGTCTGTTGCTGTCGGGCGTGATCGTGTCCTCGGCCGTGTCGCGGCTGCGGTTCTTCGGCAACACGCCAAACGCGGCGCGCAACGTGCTGGAGGATCTCGGCCTCGTTGTCTTCGTCTCCATCGTCGGTATCAATGCCGGCGCCGGATTGCTGGCGCAGCTGACCGGTGCCGTTGCCTTGAAGATCTTCGTTGCGGGTTTCATCGCCTGCACGATCCCGCCGTTCATCGTCTGGGCGATCGGCTTCCACGTCTTCAAGATCAACCCGGCTGTGCTGATGGGCGGCGTTGCCGGTGCCCGGTCGCATTCCGGTCCGTGCCGTGAGGCGGCGGTCGAAATCCAGAGTTCCGTGCCCTGGATCGGATTCCCGGTCGGTTATGCCGTCTCGGGTATCCTGCTCACCGTGTTTGGCTACTTCGCGATGATCTTGGCCTAATAGCTCGACGTCACAACCAAAGGGGAACGAAAGTCATGAGAAAAGTCGCCATCTGCGCCGCCGTTGTCGCCTCGCTTGCAAGCGTCGTCGGTTTCAGCACGGCATCGCGGGCTGAGACCGGCCAGGTTGCGGTCGTCTTCACCAAAGGCGGGTTCATCATTGGCGTCGGCGGCGGGGAGGGAGTCCTCCTGCTTCACGGCAAGAAGTATCCGTTCACTGTATCCGGCATGAGCGTGGGCTTCACGATCGGTGCCTCCACCACCAAGTTCGTCGGCCGCGCTCTCAATCTGAGAGGGCCCCAATCGATCGAAGGCTCTTACGCGGCCGGCGGAGCAGGTGGGGCGGTTGCGGCGGGTGCAGGCGCCGTGCAGTTGCAGAACGGCAATGGCGTGATCCTTCAGCTCAGCGGCCCGAGGGTCGGCGCGGAAGTGTCGGCTGCGGTCGGCGGCGTCACGATCCGGCTGAAGTAAAGACAGGACGATCGGGCCGCGCTCCCGGCGCGGCCTGCTTTGCCTCAGTACCGTTCCTCGACGAACTTCATCCTGCGCAAACTCGCCTGATCGTTATAGCGGCCCTTGTGAGAGCGCTTTGGCAGCTTGACCTTGGCCGGCACGATCTTCTTGTAGGGGATCGTCTTCAGGATGTGCGAGATGACGTTGAGCCGCGCTCGGCGCTTGTCGTCGGAGCGGATCAGCCGCCATGGCGCGTGCCGGGTGTCGGTCGCCTCGAACATCATGTCGCGGGCGCGTGAGTAGTCGTACCAACGGCCGAATGACTCGGTGTCCATCGGGCTCAGCTTCCACTGCCGCAACGGATCCTCGATACGGGCATGGAAGCGGAGCTCCTGCTCCTCCATCCCGACCTCCAGCCACAGCTTGATCAGGATGATGCCGGCGTCCACTGCGAATTTCTCGACCAGCGGGCACAGTTCCAGGAAACGCTTGTGCTCGGCAGGCGTACAGAAGCCCATCACGTATTCGACGCCGGCGCGGTTGTACCAACTGCGGTCGAAGATCACGATCTCGCCGCCGGCCGGAAACTGCTCGATATAGCGTTGCAGGAACAGCTGGGACTTTTGCCGGTCGGACGGCGCGGGGAGGGCGCAGACGCGGAAGACCCGCGGGCTTACCTTCTCGGTCAAGGCCTTGATGGTGCCGCCCTTGCCGGCGGCATCGCGGCCTTCGAAGATGATGATGACCTTCAGCTTCTCGGTCTTCACCCATTCCTGGAGGTGACACAGCTCGACCTGGAGCTTTTCCAGCTCCTGCTCATAGTCCTTGCGCTTCATTTTCTCCGCAGGCTTGTCCTTGGCCATGATCAGTCGTCGCCCCATGAGATGATCACGCCGATGTCGCCGGGCACACCGCCGGGAAAATCGATGATCTGGTACGCGATGCGATAGCCGCGCGGCTTCAGATGGTCGGTCCAGAGCTGGAAGATCTCCTTGGGAATGCCGGTCAGCGTGGTCTCCCAGCCTTTCTCCATCTGGTTGATGGCGCGTCCCTTGTCGGTGCAGAGCGAGTTGGGGAAGCGGTAGACCTGCACCTCGGTCAGCCCGTTTCGCACTGCACGCTGAATGATGGTCGAGGCGAGCTTGACCTTCTCCTCCTCGGTCTTGCCGGACGGCTTGCTCAGCCGCTCGATCAACGCGCGCTTCTCGGCCTCGGTGGCGGTGGCGAGGCGGACATATTCCTCCGCCTTCTCGGCCTCCTTGAGCGCGGCTTCTTTCCGGATCTGCATGGCGCTGGGGATCAGATCATCGATGCCGGGCATGGCAGACGTGCTCCTATAGGTGCATTCTGGCTTCTGAGGTAGGCTAGGTCTGGCAAGGGGCATTCCCTTGATTCAAATCAACCGTTCTCGCAACCTCGTTGCGCACGCTGTCGCACATTCCGAGTGAGCCGCATTCTGACCGGGAGAGAGATTTGAGCGATCAGCTTCATCCGATGGCCCCCCATCATCTGCCCTTCTATCTCGCACCGGGAAGCGGGGTGGATACGCTGACGGTGGTGATGGGCATCTTCCTGATCGGAACCATACTCTGGGTGGGCACGCTCTATTGGAAGCTGCACAGTCTGCCTGAGCGGATGGCTCACAAGTCGCAGAAGCTGCAATTCGAGATCGTGGCGGTGCTGGGCATCATCTCGCTCTTTACGCACTTGCACATTTTCTGGGTGGCGGGCCTGTTGCTCGCGATGATCGACCTGCCCGATTTCGGTACGCCGCTGCGCAGCATTGCCGGTTCCGTCGAGAGGATCGCCGACGCTGCGCCGAGCGACGGGCGCGAATCCGACCAACCGGGCCCGCCGGCAGAGAAGTCAGTCCCGAAGGAGAAGGAGCACAGCCATGTTTGAGCTCATGTTCTGCTCCCTTCTGACGATCCTGCCGGACTACCTCTACCGCCGCTATGCCCAGGGCAAGCGGTTCGGCAAGGAGATCACGTTCTTTTCCATCTGGTACGAGCTGCGATGGGGCATCACCGGCTGCCTGATGCTCACGGTGTCGCTGATCACCATGATCTTCTACTTTCACCCGTCAACGACCTCGGCGACGCTCTATTACCGTACGGTGCCGATCCTGCCCGAGGGCTCGGGCCGGGTCGCGGAAGTGAATGTCGGCTACAGCCAGGCGGTAAAGAAGGGCGACGTGCTCTTCAGCCTCGACAGCTCGAAGCAACGCGCGGCTCTGGAAACCGCCAAGCGCAAGATCGCTGAGGTCGATGCGTCGCTGACGACCGCGCAATCCGACGTGATCAAGGCCGACGCGCAGATCGAGGAAGCCAAGGCCAACCTTCAGCAGGCCAAGGATGAACTGGACGTCAAGTCCGAGTTGCAGCGTCGCAATCCCGGCATCGTGCCGCAGCGCGACATTGAAAAGCTGCAGGTGATCGTCAATCAGCGGCAGGCCGGGGTCGACGCCGCCACGGCTTCGAGGCAGTCGGCAGCTTTGCGCGTTTCGACGCTCTTGCCGGCCGAGAAGGCCAGCGCCGAAGCGACGCTGGCCGAGGCGCAGGTGGATCTGGACAAGACTTTTGTCCGCGCCGGTGTTGACGGCCGGGTGGAGCAATTCCTGGTCCGCGTCGGCGACGTGGTCAATCAGTTGTTGCGGCCGGCGGGCGTGCTTGTCCCGGATGGCGCGGGCCGGCAGGGTCTGCAGGCGGGCTTTGGCCAGATCGAGGCTCAGGTCTTGCAAGTCGGCATGGTGGCGGAAGCGACCTGCATATCAAGGCCCTGGGTCATCATTCCGATGGTCATCACCAATGTACAGGACTACATCGCGGCCGGACAGTTCCGAAGCGGAGAGCAGCTCATCGAGGCACAGAATGTCGCGCGACCCGGCACGATCCTGGCATTCATGGAGCCGCTCTACAAAGGCGGGCTTGAAGGCGTGACGCCGGGCAGCAGTTGCATCGTCAACGCCTATACCAGCAACCATGAGGAGATCTCTGCGAAGGAGACTAGCACCGGCCGCGCCATTGCCTTGCATGTCGTCGACGGCGTCGGCCTCGTGCACGCCATGCTGCTGCGCATCCAGGCGCTGTTGCTGCCGATCAAGACGCTGGTGCTGAGCGGGCACTGACGCCGGCAAGCGGCCTGCGTGAGGTCTGTCGAAGCGCCTCACTTCTCGCTAGAATTGTGGCCAGCAACGGCCGGAGAGAGCCGTCGGGGAGGCGGATGAGCGGGCGCAGGTTGATAGCCTCGGTCATGCCGCGGTCAGTCGCGGCCGCGTTGCTCGGCCTGTTGCTCGCCGTCTGCCTCCTGTCCGGCGCGGCCGGAGCCGCCGAACGCAGCGCGCGCGGAGAACTCAAGCGCGTGCTGGTGCTGCATTCCTTCGGCCGCGAATTCCGGCCCTGGAGCGAATATGCGCGCAGCATCAAGGCAGGGCTGGAGCAGCAGTCGCGCTGGCCCCTCGATATCCAGGAGCACGCCCTGCTCTCCGCGCGCTTCAACAATCCGGGTCCGGAAGCGCCCTTCGTCGACTATCTGCACTCGCTCTACGAGGGCGCGCCGCCTGACATCGTGCTGAGCATCGGCGCGCCGGCGGCGCGGTTCGTGCAGCGATATCGGCAAACCCTCTTTCCCGATACGCCGATGGTGCTGACCGTGGTCGAGCAGCGGCTCGTGAACCGCCTCGACCTCACCGACAATGACGTCGTCGTGTCGGTCCACAATGACTTCATGGCCGTGTTCGACAACATTCTCCGTGTTCTGCCGGACACGAAGACGGTTGCCATGGTGATTGGCGCATCTCCGCTCGAGAAGTTCTGGATCGACGAGGTGAAGCGGGAGCTGAAGCCGTTGGGGAATCGCGTCAGCCTCACGTGGTATTCGGACCTGGCGTTCGATGAGGTCCTCAAGCGCGCCGCGAATCTTCCGCCGAACACGGTGCTGTTCTGGGGCCTGATGTCGGTCGATGCCGCGGGAATCGTCTACGAAGGCGACATCGCCTTGCGCAGCCTCCACGCGGTTGCCAACGCCCCGATCTTCTCCTACCAGGAGGCCTTCTTCGGCAGCACCGTCGGCGGCCCGATGCAGCTGACCGGAGAGACGAGCCGGAAGACCGTCGATGCCGTCATCCGCATCCTCGGTGGCGAGAAGCCGGCCGGCATCAAATACGAGACGATCGAATTCGGAACGCCACGCTACGATTGGCGGGAGCTGCAACGCTGGTCCATCAGCGAGAGTAATCTGCCTCCTGGGAGCGAGATCATGTTCCGTGATCCGGGCTTGTGGGAGACCTACCGCTGGCAATTGCTGCTGATCGCCGCCGTGATCCTGGTGCAGACCGGCCTGATCAGCGTGTTGTTGCACGAGCGCCGGCGTCGTCAGGTTGCGGAGGTCGAATCGCTCCAGCGTCTCGCCGAGCTCGCGCACGCCAATCGCTATTCGACGGTCGGTGAGCTGACGACCTCGATCGCGCATGAGCTCAACCAGCCGCTCGGCTCCATCCTGACCAACGCGGAGACGGCGGAGCTCATGCTCAAGGGCGCCTCGCCTGACATGGACGAGATACGGCAGATCCTCGGCGATATCAGGCGCGACGATCAGCGGGCGAGCGAGGTGATCCGCCGGCTGCGCAGCGTCTTGAAGAAGACGCCGTTCGAGATCAAGAACCTCAAGCTCAACGACACGGTGCGGGAGGCGATCGGCCTGGTGGCGGCCGTTGCCGACGGACGCCGCATCGCGCTGACCTATGTCCCTCCGTCCACCGACCTGCATGTCAAGGGTGATGCCGTGCAGCTCCAGCAGGTCGTGCTCAACCTGATCATCAATGCCATGGATGCGGTCGCCGACGCCGACATGAGGAAGCGGGAGGTCAGCGTGGCGACGGTACGGGTCGGCAACCGAGCCGAGATCAAGATCGCCGACACCGGTCCCGGCATCGCGTCCGGCGATCTCGCAAACGTCTTCAATCCGTTCTTCAGCACCAAGCCGCAGGGCATGGGCATGGGACTTGCGATTGCGAAGACCATTGTCGAGGCCCACCACGGCACGATCGAGGTCGAGAACCTGCCGTGGGGCGGGGCGGTGTTTTCGATCAGGCTCCCGATCACTCGCTGACACCGAGATCCGGCTGCCCTGCCGCTGTCGCGCCGCAACAAGGTCTCGGAGCAGCTTTTCCTTGATCTCGATCAACAAACGCCGACGCTCCGGCGCGATCCTCGCGGGCAGTATGTTTGGGGAGGTTGTGATGTTTCACTGCGGCAAGACCCTGATGGCGCTTGCGCTTGTGGCGGCGGTTCCCAGCGCTGCCATGGCGCAGGCCACGCCGCCGGCAGCCCCGAGCACGCAGGTGCAGCCGGCAAGTCCGCCGGCGCCGGTTGCCGAGCTGCTGAAGCCCGAGCAGCTCGAGGCGCTGGTGGCCCCGATCGCCCTCTATCCCGACGAGCTGCTCGCCAATGTCCTGGCGGCATCGACCTATCCCCTGGAGGTCGTGCAGGCCGATCGCTGGCTGAAAGAGAAGAGCCTGAAGGGCGATGCACTGAAGACCGAGGTCGAGAAGCAGTCCTGGGACGACAGCATCAAGGCATTGGCCTCGACTGCCGAGGTCCTCACGATGATGAGCGACAAGCTCGACTGGACCAAGGCGCTCGGCGACGCCGTGCTCGCGCAGCAGCCGGATGTGATGGATGCGGTCCAGCGCCTGCGCACCAAGGCCTATGACAACAAGAAGCTTGTCACCACCAAGCAGCAAAAGGTCAGCGTCCAGACCCAGGAAAGCAAGCAGGTGATCGTGATCGAACCGGCCGTCGCCGACACGATGTACGTGCCGTATTACGAGCCGGCAACGGTTTGCGGAGCGTGGCCCTACACGGAGTATCCGCCCTACTATTTCGGCTACCCGTCCTACATCGGTGCAGGCGTCGTCGCGGCGGGTCTTGCCTTCGGCACGGCCTGGGCCATCGGCCGCTGGGGCAATTATTGGGGCGGCGGCTGCAACTGGGGCAACCGCAACGTCTATATCAATCACCGGACCACGAACATTGGAAACGGCTGGCAGCACAATCCGGCGCATCGCCAGGGCGTACGCTACAACAACGCGAATGTTCAGCAGCGCTTCGGCAATAGCAATTTGAAGGCCGGTGCGGCCGACCGCATGGATTTCCGCGGGCGCGACGGACAGCAGGTGTTGAAGCCGGGACAGGACCGGCCAGGTGCTGGAGATCGCGCTGGAGATCGTGCAGGAGACCGCGCAGGCGATCGAGGTGGTGACCGTCAGGGCGCGGGGGATCGCGCCAAGGCTGGTGGTGATCGTGCCGCCAAGGGTGGTGCCAAGAACGCCGGTGCCAAGAATCTTGGTGCCAAGAATCCTGGTGCCAAGAACGCTGGTGCAAAGAGCGGCGGCGCCAAGGCCGCGAACCGTGGTGGCGGCGGCGCGTTGAACGTATCGTCGGGCCGCTCGGCGGCAGCGGCATCGGCCCGCGGTCGGTCCAGCATGGCGAGCGCGGGGCCGCGTGGCGGCGGTGGTGGCGCGAGCTTCGCGGGACGCGGTGGCGGGGGCGGTGGCTTCCATGGTGGTGGCGGAGGAGGCGGTCGCGGCGGGGGTGGTGGCGGTGGGCGGCGCTCCGACATCGCGCTGAAGCATGATGTTGTTCTGCTCGGCCACCTCGCAAACGGCCTCGGCTATTACCGCTTCAGCTATATCGGCAGCGACAAGGCTTATGTCGGCGTCATCGCGCAGGAGGTCGAAGAGGTGATGCCGAAAGCGGTCACCCGAGGAGCCGATGGCTATCTCCGGGTCTATTACGAAAAGCTCGGTTTGAAGCTTCGCACCTACCGAGATTGGCTCGCCGGTGGCGCGAGGATCCCCGCGGAGGTGACGCCATGATGGGCTTGAAATTGCTTCTTCGTGCGACCTTGCCGGTCATCATGGCGCTGGCGCTCATGAGTTCGCCATCCCAGGCGCAGCAGTCCTATCCGACACCGGAGGAGGCTGCGGCAGCGCTCGCGGCCGCCGTCAAGAGCGGCCCGGACAGGGCCATCCTGAAAGTGCTCGGCAGCGCCGCCCAGGACATCGTCTCGTCCGGCGACGAAGTCGCCGACGCCGACATCCGGCAACGCTTCAGCTCGATGTATGACGCCAAACATTCGATCAAGACGGAGGGCAACAAGAAGGCGACGCTGATGCTGGGACCGGATGACTTCCCGTTTCCGATTCCACTCGCCAACACCAAGACCGGCTGGGAATTCGATAATGCCGAAGGCCGCATCGAGGTGCTGTATCGCCGTATCGGCCGCAATGAGCTCGATGCGATCCAGACCAGCCTCGCCTTCGCCGATGCCGAGAACGAATACGCCGACAAGGATCGCGGCGAGGGGGCCGGCGTGTACGCGCAGCGCATTGTCAGCAGTGCAGGCAAGAAGGACGGGTTGTTCTGGCGCGACGACAGCGACCCTAGCCCGCTCGGCGCATTGGCGGCACAGGCATCGAGCGAGGGCTACAAGGCCGAGGACGGGCCGGCGCCCTATCACGGCTACTATTTCCGTATCCTGAAGGGGCAGGGGTCAAACGCGCCGGGCGGCGCGCTCAACTATGTCGTCAATGGCAAGATGATCGGTGGCTTTGCACTGATCGCCTGGCCCGCCGAGTACGGCAATTCCGGCGTCATGACCTTCCTGGTCAATCACGCCGGCACTGTCTATCAGAAAGACTTGGGACCACGGACCGAGTTCGTCGCACCGCGCACGACGCTGTTTGATCCCGACCAGACCTGGAAGAAGGTCGATGCTGCGAAACCCTGAATGGCGAATAATGCTGCGCCCGCGGGCATCTCGCTTGATCGTGATCCTCGTCCTGACGCTCGCGCTTGCCGCCCCGTGCACGCAATCCTTCGCGCAAGCCGCCGGCCATGTCCGCGCCAGGGTCGTCAAGGCCGGCCTCTTGATCGGCGGCGGCGCCGGCAGCGGTGTGCTGACGTATCGCGGCAAGTCCTATCCCTTCAGCATCACCGGCATGAGTTTCGGCATCACCGTCGGCGCGACGGTCGGCCGGCTTGATGGCTGGGCGTCCGGCATCGGCGACGTCGGCGACTTTGCCGGCACCTACAGCTCCGTCGGCGGCGGCTTTGCGTTGGTTGGTGGCGTCAACGGCGTTCACCTGCGCAACGAGAAGGGCGTGACCATCGCGTTGCAGGGACCGAAGGCGGGACTCGAACTCGCGGCCAACATCAGCCAGATCACGATTTCGATGAGGTGACACCGCAGGTCCAGCTAGACGATCACATCGGAAGAGCCGGACAGCGGGACGCTCCGTAGCCAGGACCGTAGATGTCTTGCACCCAAGATCGATAAGGCGCTTGATTTCAAAGGCGTTGACGGGGGCACCCTTCCGCCAGTAAAGCCGCCCGGGGCCTGTCGGTTGGGCATTCCCGGGCAGGTGATCGGTGAATCAGACGTTCAATCCGGCCGCGCTCGACAAGCTGAAGCTTCGCATTCAGGCGTTGCGCGCCAAAACCATCGCCAATGGCTGCACCGAGGACGAGGCGCTGTCTGCCGCCGCCAAGGTCGCCGAACTGCTGGATCGCCACGATTTATCGCTCTCCGACGTCGAGCTGCGCGCGTCGCCGTGCGAACGGAGGGTCTACGAGACCCATCGCAAGAAGCGAATTCCTCTGGACGACTGCATCGGCGCGGTCGCTCATTTCTGCGATTGTCGGGTCTGGCGCGAGAAGAACGCGGCCGGCGAGAGCAGCTATGTGTTCTTCGGTCTCGGCGCGGATGTCGAGGTCGCGCATTATCTGGCCGAATTGATCGACGGCGCCGTGCGCACTGAGCTTGGCCGCTTCAAGACCTCGGTCGACTACGCCCGGTTCCGGCACCAGGAGCGGCATTTGGCCAATGCCTCCTTCGCGCTCGGAATGGTGGCCTCAATCGCGGACAGGCTGGTGGCGATCAAGGTCAGTCGCGATCAGGTTAACGAAAGCACCGGCCGCGGGCTGGTCGTCCTCAAGACTTCGGTGGTCGATGCAGAATTCGACAAGCTCGACCTCAAGATCCGGACCCAGCGCAGCACCAGCCGGATGGTGTCGATGACGGCCTATGAAGCCGGCGGCGCCGCCGGAGCGTCGCTCGCCATCAATCCCGGCCTTGGCGAGTCGCAGTCAAGGACCACTCCCAAAGGAAGCTGAACGCATCGGGGGAGGGACGCGGCTTCGGCCGGAGCTGAGAGCATGATTCAGATCAAGACGGTCGGCGCCTGCTATAGCTGCGGTCCGGACAGGTTCATCTCGCGCTCGGCCCTGAACACGTTGCCGTAGAGACTGGCTATCCACTGACGCCCGCGAGACGTCACGTTGAGATAGCGTATCGCCGGCTGGATCTGGGGAGCGACGTTGCTCCAATAGAACTGGGGATATTTGTAGACGATGTCCGCTGGCGTTGCGTAACCCAACGTCTTGTTCAGCCCAATCTCCTCAAACTCGTAGAACAGCGCGTTCGACTTCCTCAGATAGTTGGGGTCGCCAAGCTGGCCGATGAGATCGGCGGCCCGCAGCAACAGCCCCTCCTCTTCGATCAGGCTGTCATTCGAGGATATGGTGTAGGGAAACCGAGTATATTCTATTGCCCGGGCGACCCTGTCCGCGTCCAGCGCCTCGACGGAATCCAGCCGCTCCAGCACGAACAGTTTCGATCGATCGACATGATAGGGCGCCAGCGCTGCGTCGGACGATCCTCGCGGCAGGCGAACAGTGCGGCCGTTCACGTCTGCAACGAACAGCTCGTCCTCATCGCCTTGAACGACGCCCCGCACATATCCGATGTCATGAGCAAGGCATGCCAGAATGAAGTTCGCATAGTCATTTGCCGTGGTAGGCCGCAGCAGCGCTCGTCCCGTCAGGATGTCGTGCCCGGCAAGGGTCACGAGCAACGTATGCTCGATATTGTGGTACAGGGCGTCGCTGTTGCCGATGCACTCCAGGGTGAGCTTGGCCGCAAAAGGAAGCAGCTCGGTCAGACCGGCGTGCGAAGCGCCAAACCTGTCTCTGGTTTCCGTCGTTAGAAACGCGCCCAGAGCTTGTGACACCAATTCCGGAACTGTGATCATCACGCCGCTCCGCCAAGGTATTATGAACGATATCCAGACCAAGCCCCACGGCTCCGCGATCCCACCTGCATGGGTCGACTGTGCACTGACCGGCCGCCAAGCATGGCCGCCGCGTTCACACCGTGCACTTGATCCAGATCAAGCGACAGCGGCCGGCCCTCGGCTCATGTCTACGACCGGGCAGTCGCCCTGTCCGAATCTCCCGCGACGAGAGCCGCATGTCGGATGCCGCCAACTACAGTGTATGCGAGCAACTGCGCGACGGCAGCCTGGTCGAAATCCGGGCGCTTCGGCCGGAAGACGAGGACGGCATGCTCGGTGCGCTGGACCAGACCAGCGCGCAGTCGTTGCAGCGCCGATTTTTCGGGATCAAGCGCCATTTCTCCGACAAAGAGCGCGCGTTCTTCATGGATATCAATTTCAGTAATCACGTTGCCCTGGTGGCCCAGGTCGAGCAGACCGGCCGCACAATGATCATAGGAGGCGGCCGATACGTCGTCTTCGAACCCGGACGCGCCGAGATGGCGTTCGTCGTCATTGATGCCTGGCAAGGCCGCGGCGTCGGCGCCATGCTGGCGCGTCACCTTACCGCACTCGGGCGCAAGGCCGGGCTCAAGGGACTGACAGCAGAGGTGTTGCCGGAGAATACCGCGATGCGTAGGGTGTTCGAAAAGCTTGGGTTCAAACCCGCGGCGACGCGAGACCCGCAGGCGATTCACTTGGAGCTGGAACTGGGTTGATCGGCCTTTACGGGCCAATCGCGTCCCAAGGCGAGACCGCTGCATTCCGGCGACGTCGTGCCAAATTGGCCTATCTCGCCGCAGTTTTCCACATGCCCGCGCTTCCTTTGATCCAGGTCAAGCGGATGCTTCATCGCATGCAGAACCGTGTGAAAAAGGGATAGTCGCTGGTGGGACTACAGATGGCTAGATTCAGAGTTCTCGGACCTGTCTTCGCACTGTTCGGCACGATGGCTCCGATTGAAGCAGCCAAAGCCCAGGTCATGGTCGACGTTTCCAAAATTACCTGCGATCAGTATATCACGCAACGCATTACCCATAGTCAAACCGTCAATGTCTGGCTGAGCGGCTTCTATGCTGGTCGCCGGAATAATCCCATCGTCGACACACAGGCTCTCAACCGCAATGCCAACAGGGTCTCGCGGTTCTGCGAATCACACCGCGACATGACGCTCCTGGATGCCGTGGAAGCGGCAACGAAATGACGCCAAGCCCACGTCCCGGAACGGACCCAAACCCATGAACCTTTCTTTGCCAGTCGCAGGCGATTTGAATCGGAAGACCCAACTCGCGTTCCCGTTGTTGTCGACGTCCGGCCTTAGCCCATCACCGTCGGCGAGCTTGTCGCCGGCCTTGGCGTTTTTCACTTTCAGTGCGGTGAGATTTCCCATTCGCTTGCGCCATCGAAGTGTCTGCCTTGTCCGACCAGCGGTCGGCGTCCAGAGCAACATGATGGCCACAATGGCAATAGACGAGGAGGCCGCGCACTCCCATCTCCCGCATCTTGCCGAAGGTAATCTTGATCGGCCGGCCGTCGGCGTGCGTAGGCGTGTGGCGGCGGACAGATCGAGGCATGCCACCAATCGAAGCGGCGCGCCGGCACGAGTCAAATTCTCAATCCCGAGCTACTGCGCGTCGTGGTGCGGACGAAGCGAGCCGCCCTTTCACGCATCTTTGCTAATTGGCGGTGCTGCCGCTCTTGGCCTTAGACGACTGCTTCACAGCCGGCTTGGCCGGCGCGGCCGACTTCTTCGACGTATCATCGCCGCGGGCAGTTCCCCACGGATCGACCGGCTTCTGGTTCGGAACATTGTTGAGGGAGCGTTGATAGGCGCGCTCAGCCCGATCGTCTTCCGCCTTCTCCGACGGCGTCTTATCCTTGGGCTGTTCGCCATACTGTTGAACATGGTCCTGCGCCAGCGCGGGGGCGGCGATCAGGGCAAGCATGACGGCGACGGCGATTTTGCGCATCAAGAAACTCCCGGTTCTGCGACGAGCATAACATAGCGCCGATCGCGGCAGCAATGCAGCCGAGCGTGAGTTGGGTATGACGATGATCGGCAAGATGCTGGGGCGAGGGGCGCAACGTAAACAGCCTCGACAAAGCTCTCAACGGATTTTCCGAAGATGGCAGAATGCCATTGTTTTGCCCGACGGGTCAAACGGCGTTGCCGCGGATGCCAAAAGTATTGTGCCGCTGGGACTTAGCTACTGTGCATGGGGTTGTTTTCGAGTTTTTGTGCTGACCCTGATCGTGCGACGAGCGCCGCTTGCCAAGGGAAGGGGAGGCCGAGGGAACCCGCCTTGAGAACCGATCCTCCTCCTATCCCGTTAAGAGGCTGAATACTCACCTCTTTCCGTCGGATCCAAATGCACCGTCAAGTGCGTCTCGTGGAACTTTCTCCTCATCCCCGCGTTATCGCGCCATGACAGAAGATATTTCCTTCCGACGCAAACCCCTGACTCCTGAACAGCGCCAGGCGCGCGATGCTTCGCGCCGGATCGAGGCGGAAAAGGCCATGCGCGACCATGAGGCCGCGCAGAAGGCGCTTTATGCCAACCGTGAGCGGCTGAGGGCCGAACGGCTCGCGCGCGAGCAAGCTGCTGGCAAAGAGACGGCCTCGAGCAAAGGCTGACCGGACAAGCCTCGCGCAGGTATTCTCACTAAACGCGAATGGCCTGGCTTAGTGCCGGGAAGGGAGCGCGGCGTTCAGAGCGATCTTCAGTGCTTGGACGGCACCAGCCAATGGCCCGCGGGCCGGGGCCTGCGCCTCGATGGCTTCGGCTGCGAGGCGACAGTCGTCGGCCACCTTCAGAAGCCCGGTTCGGGCGAGGTCCATGGTCGAGAGCGCAGCCTGCTCCAGGCACACACGCTCAAGCCGTCGAAATTCCCGAAGCTCTCTGTTCATGCGTCGGCTCTCGATGTCCCCAAAGCCATGCGGCCGTGAGTCTGCTTAACGAACAGTAAACATCGTCGCTTAGCCGATCAGGCTGGTGCGGAGCTGACGGGCACGTCCGGTCGGCCTGCACCAAGCTGTGCCGTGGCTTGAGGCGAAGGGCCAAGGCGACCCGCCTCACTCGGCGTGCTTGCGCATGCCGCTGTCGCTGAGCTTGTCGACATAGGCAATACCGATCGCCGAGACCACGAAGGTGATGTGGATCAGCACCTGCCACATCACGCCTGTCTCGGTAAAGCCGGCGCGGTCCGAGCCGAGATTGCCGGCCTCGATGAAGGTGCGCAACAGCGCGATCGAGGAGATGCCGATAATCGCCATCGCGAGCTTGATCTTGAGGACGCTCGCATTGACGTGGCCGAGCCATTCCGGCTCGTCGGGATGGCCCTGGAGATCGAGCCGGGAGACGAAGGTCTCGTAGCCGCCGACGATGACCATCACGAGCAAATTCGAGATCATCACGACGTCGATCAGCGCCAGCACGCTCATCATGATCTGCTGTTCGGTGAGGTCGATCGCGTGCCAGGAGAGGTGCCAGAGCTCCTTCAGGAACAGCACGATGTAGACGCATTGCGCCACGATCAGCCCGAGATAGAGCGGCAGTTGCAGCCAGCGCGAGCCGAAGATGATCATTGGCAACAGGGCCAGGCGCGGCGCTGGCGGGCGGGGTCCGGTGCTGGTTTCAGGCTCGGCCGACATTCGGTGTCCACGCGTTGAAGTGACGTTGATCCCATGTAGCCCGGCAAGATGGCCGACGGAAGACGCGATCCTGCTCGCGGCCTGGGGATCGCGCCGTCCCGTGCTATCCTGCCCGAAAGGCCGTCGCGCACACGGCCCGGATCGGAGGCCGACAGGTGTCCTGCAATATCGCCGGTATCGCGCTCAGCGCGATCGTGATCCTTTGTACCGGTACCACGGGTGTGTCGGCGTTGCCGCTGACGCCATTTCGCGATGCGGCGCAGGCGCAGCGGCATTGCCCCGTCGACAAGGTGGTGTGGCTGGATTTCAGGAAAGGCGTCTACTACGCCAGGGGACAGAAGCGCTACGGCCAGGGTTTTGAGGGAAGCTTCGTCTGCCTGAATGAAGCCCGCGACAGCCTCTACCGCCGCTCGCTGTTGGGTTTGCGCTGAATGGCGCGTGGCTGAGCCTGAGAAGGAGCCTCAGTTACTTCTGGTTCGGCATCTGCACCGGCACGTGCGGGGAGGTGCTGATGACCCGGGGACTTCCGTCAGGATAGGTGCGGTCGCCGCGGATCAGCGATTCCAGGACCAGGAAGAATTTCTCGGCAAGCATGTGCGTCACCCTCGTTGGTGATGGCCTCTTGAAATGAGTCGAGGCGCCGACCGCGAAAATTCAATCAACTAAACGGGAGTAGAGCTATCCCGGACAAATACGCATGCTGCGTCGCAGTAGTGCAGCGGGTCTCGCAAGGTGGAAGCGCGGTTGGAGGATCAGCCGAAGGCCAGAGCCACAAGGCTCGAGCAGAGCAGGAAAAGACCGCCAGCGGTCAATGCCAGGAAGCCATCGGATACGAGGTCATGGTTGCGCATGGGACACCTGCTGCTCTCGTCTTTGATGCTCGGTCGGATCGATTAAAATTGCCCGAACGCGCTGTCATGAAGAGGTGATGCAATGTCGCCCGCGCGAGTGCCTTCAGGCCCTCGTGCGGTAGCCTTCAAACGCATGGGCCAGGAAGATCCCCGCGCTTACCAAACCCATCAGTGCCGAAACCGTCTCGATCATCGTTAAATTCCAATCCGCCCTTGCACGCGAGAAAACGCGGGCGGCCCTGCACAGTCAAAAGAATTCCAGTGAGAATCGAGACAATGGGGGTGGAGTGAGGATTTGGCGCAACAGATTGTTCAGGACTGGCACAAACGAGGCTGTCGTGCTCCGTAGATCAACGGGGAAGGGCGAACGTCCTGTTTACCATCTCGGCGCGAACGCTGTGGGCTCCCCATTTCCGCCGTGTTCCGGTTGCGTTATCGTCGCGACTTCCGAGCGCGGTGGTGGGCCGCCTCGGAGCTTGCGGACCGGAAGGTGATCCCCGTAGCCAAAGCGGGTTGGGTCCATCTCCGGCGAAATGGTATTTGGGGCGAATGGGGATCCGACGATCAGATTCGGTGGTGCGGGCCGCGCGTAGCGTTGCGGCGGTCGCCACCTGCCTAGCGCTCGCCAATTGCGCCTCGTCGGGCAAATTCGCCAGCCGCGTCGACCCGAAATACGGCGTGTCCTCGAGCCCGCGGGTCGTAGCTTGGGGTGATCCAGTCCCGAAGGGGGGCGGCACCTACCGCGTTGGCAAGCCCTATGTGGTTGGAGGACGGACCTACGTGCCGGAGGAGGACGTCAACTACCGCGCCGAGGGCATGGCGTCCTGGTACGGCGACGATTTCCACGGCCGCCAGACTGCCAATGGCGAAGTGTTCGACATGGGCTCGCTGACGGCGGCGCATCCGACGCTGCCGATGCCGTCCTATGCGCGGGTGACCAACCTCTCGAATGGCATGTCTCTGATCGTCCGCGTCAATGACCGCGGGCCCTATCACGGCAACCGGCTTATCGATGTTTCGAACAAAGCCGCCGAACTCCTTGAATTCAAAGGCAATGGTATCGCCAGGGTCCGCGTCGAATACGTCGGCCGGGCGCCGCTTGAAGGCTCCGACGACCGCCAGTTAATGGCCACCTTGCGCACCGGCGTTCCGGCGCCGTCGCCCTCGATGGTCCGGGTCGCCTCGGCGAGGCCCTTCGTGCCGGAGCTGCCGTCATCGACCCGCGGCGCCATCCGCGGCGAGGTTCCGACGCCGGAGGGGCGGCCCTACAATCTCGGCAACACTTCAGCCGATGTCGCCTCGATCAATGCGACCTCGGAGATGTCGGCCTCGAGCCGCAGCCGTGGCCGCGCGCTCCAGAACGCCCGCGCCGTGTCCTATGACGAGGACGGCCGCTACGCGACAGACAATGGCCCGTCTGACGGCGCTGCCGAGGCCCGCGGCATCCTGAGCGGTCGCGGGCTGTACTAAGCCGCACTCTCCCTCAGGAATCTGATCAGCGCGGCGTTGACCTCGTCCGGCCGCTCCTGCTGCACCCAATGGCCGGCCCCCTCGATGATCAATTTCCGTGTGAGATTGGGCAGCACGCGCTCCAGCTCGTTGACGCGTTTGGCGCCGATCAGCCCGGTGATAACGGCGTCGTCTGAGCCGGCAAGGAAGAGGGAGGGCTGGTGGATCTGCGCATCCTGCCAGGGCGCGGTCAGCTCCCAATTGCGATCGAGGTTGCGATACCAGTTCAGCCCGCCGCGGAAACCGGATTTGCGGAAGGCTTCGGTGAAATAAGCAAGGTCGGCCTCGCTCAGCCACGCCGGCAGTGGCTCCTCTTCCGTCGCGTGCCCGAGAAAGCCCTTGCCCTCCTGGACGAACATCGCGGCGGCCGGATCGGCAAGTCCACGCCCGCCGAGCACGGTGCGCATGGTGCGGGCGACGTCATGCTCGAACTCGGCTTCCGCGACACCCGGGGCCTGGAAATACTGCCAGTAGAAGTTGGTCACGCCGCCCTTGCGCAACAGCTCGAGCGGCTTGCCGCGGCCGCGGAACGGTGGCGGCACACTGAGGCCCGCGACA
Source organism: Bradyrhizobium sp. LTSP849 (assembly GCF_000938255.1). Lineage (GTDB taxonomy): Bacteria > Pseudomonadota > Alphaproteobacteria > Rhizobiales > Xanthobacteraceae > Bradyrhizobium. The sequence goes on from NZ_JYMR01000008.1 coordinate 92,868, forward strand.
GCCGTGAAGACATCGGGACGGAACAGTGCCGCATGCCAAGCGACCGGCGCGCCCCAGTCGTGGCCGACCACAATCGCCTTGGTCTCGCCGAGCGCCTGGACCAGGCCCACCACGTCACCGACCATGTCGAAGATTGAATAGGCGGCCACGTCGGACGGCGCCGAGCTTTCGCCGTAGCCGCGCATGTCGGGGGCGACGACGTGAAATCCGGCGGCCGCGAGCGCCGGAATCTGATGCCGCCAGGAATAGGACAATTCCGGCCAGCCATGGCACAGCACCACCAGCGGTCCCTGGCCGGCCTCGCGGATGAAGAGGTCGATCCCATTGGCCTTGACGACGCGGGTGGATGACATCGCTTTTCCGCCTTGTTTCAGGGGTTTGGTCGAGAAACATCAGGTGCCACGATAGGGGCGCGATGAGAATCGTGCAATCTCCGGGGCAAGCAGCCATCCTCGTGTTGTTCGCACCGGTTCCAACTGTTAGAACGCCGCTCTCAGGGCTTCGCCATGGCATTTCCTCTCACTTCGCTGCATCTCACCCGGTTCACGGCCGGAGCCTTGATGCGCGGGCTCGTTGCCGGGCTGCTGGTCGCGAGCGTCAGTTGGGGCGGGGTCCTCTATGCCGCCAACCAGAGCGTCCAGGGCGCCAAGAAAACCGAGGACGCGGGCTTTGACGGCGATGCCCCCACCGCGATCCTGATCGAGGCCTCCTCTGGCAGCGTGCTGTTCGAGAAGAACGCCGACGAGCTGCGCGCGCCGTCCAGCATGATGAAGCTTGTGACCGCGGAAGTCGTGTTCAACGCGATCAGGAAGGGCGACGTCAAGCTGACCGACGAATACCGGATCAGTGAGAATGCCTGGCGCAGGGGCGGGGCGCCCTCCGGCGGCTCAACCATGTTCGCCGCGATCAACAGCAAGGTCTCGGTCGACGACCTCCTGCATGGCGCTATCATCCAGAGCGGCAACGACGCCTGCATCGCGCTCGCCGAAGGCATCGCCGGCAGCGAGCGCATCTTCGCATCGGATTTCATGACCAAGCGCGCTCGCGAACTTGGCCTCGCCAAATCGACCTTCGGCAACTCCAACGGTTTGCCGGACCCCGGCAACAAGATGACGGTGCGCGAGCTCGGAATCCTCGCCCGCCATATCATCCTGGACTTCCCCGAATTCTACAAGCTGTTCGGCGAGAAGGAGTACACTTGGAACAAGATCCGCCAGCCCAACCGCAATCCGCTGCTGAATTCGATGGAAGGCGCTGATGGCCTGAAGACCGGCTACACCAAGGAAGGCGGCTACGGCATGGTCGGCTCGGCCGTGCAGAACGGCACGCGGCTGATCGTCGTGGTCAACGGGCTGGAAGATCCCGAGGACCGCGCCACCGAAGCCAAGAAAATGCTGGAATGGGGCTTTCGCAATTTCGAGACCCGCACGCTGATCGCTGCCGACCAGCAAGTCGGCTACGCCAAGGTGTTTGGCGGTGAGAGCCGCTCGGTGAAGCTCGTCGCGAAAGAGCCCGTGAAGGTGATGGTGCACAAGAGCGGCGGCGACAAGCTGATCGCGCGCGTCGTCTATAGCGGCCCGGTGCGTGCGCCTGTAGAGGCCGGCCAGAAGGTCGGCGTGGTGCGGGTCTGGCGCAGCGGCAACATCGCGGTGGAGACGCCGGTCTATGCCGCCGAAGCGATCGGTACCGGCTCGACCGTTCGGCGCGCGATCGACGGCGCCAGCGAGCTCGTGATCGGCATGTTTCGCGCAGGCGCCGAGAAGCTCTGATCATGAATGAGATCGCGGGACAGCGGCCGTCCGGACGCGGACGCTTCATCACCTTTGAAGGCGGCGAGGGGACGGGCAAGTCGACCCAGATCAAGAAGCTTGCCGACCGCCTCAATGCGGCCAAGTTGCGCACCCTCGTCACGCGCGAGCCCGGCGGCTCCCCTGGCGCCGAGATCATGCGCCATCTGGTGCTGTCGGGCATGGGCAAGCTGCTCGGACCCGAGGCCGAGACGCTGCTGTTTGCCGCCGCGCGCGACGACCATGTCCGCACATTGATCGCGCCCGCGCTCAGTCAAGGCACCTGGGTGCTGTGCGATCGGTTCGCCGACTCGACGCGAGCCTATCAGGGCAGCCTCGGCCGCGTGCCGGCCGCGCTCATCAACGCGATGCAGCGGGTCACGATCGGCGATCTCAAGCCGGATCTCACCATCGTCCTCGACCTGCCGGTCGAGATCGGCTTGCAGCGCGCCGCCACGCGGCGCGGCAGCGGCACACCTGACAGGTTCGAGGGTGAGAACCTCAAGTTTCATCAGGGCCTGCGCGAGGCCTATCGCAAGATCGCGGCAGATGAGCCCGGGCGCTGCGTGCTGATCGACGCCAATTCCGACCTCGACACGGTCGCTAGCCGCGTCTGGACCGCGCTGCGCGAACGTCTGCTTCCTACGCCGGCATCGGTGGTTTCAGCATGAGCCCGCGTCAAGCCGAGCGCGAGAGCGCCATTCCGCACCCGCGCGAGACCAGCCTTCTGTACGGCCATCGCGAGGCGGAAACGGCGCTGCTCGCGGCCTATCGCAGCGGCCGCATCCCGCATGCCTGGCTGATCGGCGGGCCGCAGGGCATCGGCAAGGCGACGCTGGCCTATCGCATGGCGCGCTTCGTGCTCGCGCACGGCCAGCCGTTGGCGCCTTCCGTGCAGCGCGCCGAAAACCTCGCGATCGATCCCAACCACCCCGTGGCGCGGCAAGTCGCGGCCAGTTCGCATGGCGGCCTGTTGACGCTGGAGCGGACAGCCAACGACCGCGGCGTGATGCGCACCGTGATCACGGTGGACGAGACGCGCGAGACGATCTCGTTCTTCGGCTCGACGGCGGCGGCCGAAGGCTGGCGCGTCTGCATCGTCGACACCGTCGATGAGCTCAATCCAAATGCGGCGAATGCGCTTCTCAAGATTCTCGAGGAACCGCCGCAGCAATCGCTGTTCCTGCTGGTGAGCCACGCGCCGGCGCGCGTGCTCGCCACAATTCAGTCACGCTGCCGCAAGCTGCGCCTGCGCCCGCTCGCGACCGACGAGGTGATTGCTGCTGCGGCCGCAACCGCTGAGCTCGCTCCGACCGACCTGGCGCTGCGCGAAGCCGCTGAGGCCTCCGAGGGCAGCGTCGCGCGGGCGTTGACGCTGCTCGGCGGCGATGCGCTCAAGCTCCAACAGCGCACGGCGGCACTGCTGGCACGTTTGCCGCAGGTCGATCCGCGCGAATTACATACGCTCGGCGATTCGCTTGGCACCAGCGACCGCGTCGCGCTCGCGGCCTTCATCGACGGCATCGACCGCTGGATCGCGGAACGCCTGCACGCCGATGAGGCCAATGCCAACCAGAACCTGCCGCGCCTTGCGCGCCTTGCAGAGGTATGGGAAAAGATCGTCCGCGCTGCGCGCGACACCGAAACCTACAATCTGGAGCGAAAGCCGTTGGTTTTCTCGGTGTTCGGCTGGCTGGCGGACGCAACGCGCTAGGCGCAGGTTCGTTTCCAAATTTTGAGAATCCGGTGAAGGAATTCGTGGTGGCAGCGAAGAAGCCAAAGAATAAATTGAGCAAGCGTAAGGCAAAAAAGAAGTCGCCTACTGCTGCCGAACGGGCTGCGGCGAAGAAGCTAGCGGAACAGAAGCGTCGAGCGAAAGCAGCGCGAGAGAAGGCCGCAAAGGAACGAGCAAAAGCGAAGGCTGAAAAAGAGAACGCTGCAAAGAAAAAGAAGCAAGACGCGACTCGAAAGAAAGCTGCGAAGACCGCAAAGAAGGTCGACAAAAAGGCTGCGAAAAAGCAGGTCGTCGCCAAGAAGGCTACCAAGAAAGCGCCAGCAAAAAAGCCCGTCAAGGCTTCCGCGAAGGAGACGCCGGCGAAGAAGGTAACCAAGAAGACGACGGTGACGGCGCCTCCCTCCGCACCGGCTCCCGCCGTCGCTCCGCCGAAGGCTGTGAAGCCCAAGGTGTCGAATCCCAAGATCTCGAAACCCAAGGCGCCGCCTGCACCGAAGCCGGCTGCGTCTGTAGCGGCGCCCGCCCGTGACAACGTCTTCTACATCACGACCGCGATCGCCTATCCCAACGGCAGCCCTCATATCGGCCACGCCTATGAGGCGATCGCGACCGACGTGCTGGCGCGCTTCGCGCGTCTCGATGGCAAGGACGTGTTCTTCCTGACCGGCACCGACGAGCACGGCCTGAAGATGATCCAGACCGCGCAGAACGAGGGTCTCACCCCGTCGGCGCTCGCCGCCCGCAATGCCGCCCGCTTCAAGGAGATGGACGAGCGTCTGAACGTGTCGTTCGACCGTTTCATCCGCACCACCGAAGAACAGCACCATCGCTCCAGCCAGGAGATCTGGCGGCGCATGGCCGCCAATGGGGACATCTATCTCGACGCCTATTCCGGCTGGTATTCGGTTCGCGACGAGGCGTACTACGCCGAGGACGAAACGCGCGTGAACGACGACGGCGTGCGTCTTGGCCCGCAAGGCACTCCGGTCGAGTGGGTCGAGGAGAAGAGCTATTTCTTCCGCCTGTCGGCCTATCAGGACAAGCTCCTGAAGCTCTACGAGGAGCATCCGGATTTCATAGGCCCGGATGCGCGCCGCAACGAGGTGGTCAGCTTTGTCAAAAGCGGTCTGCGCGATCTTTCGATCTCGCGCACCACGTTTGACTGGGGCGTCAAGGTCCCCGGCGACGAAGAGCACGTGATGTATGTCTGGGTCGACGCTCTGACCAACTACATCACCGGCGTCGGCTTCCCTGACGAAAGCGACAAGAATTGGCGCTATTGGCCGGCCGACCTGCACATCATCGGCAAGGACATCATCCGTTTTCATGCGGTGCACTGGCCGGCATTCCTGATGTCGGCCGGCATTCCCGTGCAGAAGCGGGTCTATGCCCATGGCTTCCTGTTCAACAGGGGCGAGAAGATGTCGAAGTCGGTCGGCAACGTGGTCGACCCCTTCAACCTCGCCGACCAGTATGGCGTCGATCAGATGCGCTATTTCTTCCTGCGCGAGGTGCCGTTCGGCCAGGACGGCAACTATAACCACGAAGCCATCGTCGCGCGCATCAACGCCGATCTCGCCAATGATCTCGGCAACCTCGCGCAACGCTCGCTGTCGATGATCGCCAAACAGCTCGGCGGCGTGCTGCCGGAGCCCGGCGAATTCAGCGACAACGACAAGGCGATTTTGGCCCAGGCGGACGCAATGCTCGCAGCGTCCCGCGAGGCCATGGCGACGCAGCAGATCCATCACTGGCTCAACGCCGTGTGGGCCGTGGTTGCGGAAGCCAACCGCTATTTTGCGGGCGAGGCGCCGTGGGCGCTCGCCAAGACCGATCCGGCACGCCAGAAGACGGTGCTCTATGTCACCGCCGAGGTCGTGCGCCAGATCGCAATCCTGGCCCAGCCGGCGATGCCGACAGCCTCGGGATTGCTGCTCGACAGCCTCGGCATCCCCGCGGGCGAGCGCGACTTCACCATGCTTGGCGGCGCCAGGCGCATCGCGCCCGGCTCGACGCTACCGGCGCCGACGCCGGCGTTCCCGCGCTACATCGAGCCGGCGGCGTAAGGCGTTCGCACGATGCTGGTCGATAGCCACTGTCATCTGGATTTTCCCGACTTTGCGGAGGATCTCGACGGGATCGTGTCGCGCGCACGTGCGGCCGGCATCGGCCGGATGGTGACGATCTCGACGCGGGTGCGGCGGCTGAAGGATCTGCTGGCAATCGCCGAGCGCTACGACGACGTCTATTGCTCGGTCGGCACCCATCCGCACAACGCGGATGAGGAAGACGGTATCGCGCCGGACGAGTTGATCGCGCTGACCCAGCATCCCAAGGTCGTCGCGCTCGGCGAGGCCGGGCTCGATTATTTCTACGACGACGGCTCGCCGGAGGCGCAGGCGAGGGGCTTTCGTGCCCACATTGCCGCGGCTCGCGCCACCGGCCTGCCGCTCGTGATCCACACCCGTGAGGCCGACGAGGACTGCGGCCGCATCCTGGAGGAGGAAGCGGCAAAGGGATCGTTTCGCGCCGTGCTGCATTGTTACACGGGCGGGCGCGAACTGGCGCTGAAGGCGGTGTCGCTGGGGCTCTATATCGGCTTCACGGGCATCCTGACCTTCAAGAAGTCGGAGGCCTTGCGCGCGCTCGCGGCCGAACTGCCGTCCGACCGTATTTTAGTTGAAACAGATTCGCCCTATCTTGCGCCCGGCAAGTTTCGGGGCAAACGCAACGAGCCGGCCTATGTGGTCGAGGTCGCAAAGGTGCTCGCCGAGACGCGCGGCGTGTCGCTCGAAGAGATCTCGCGCCAGACCAGTGAAAACTTCTTCCGCCTGTTCTCCAAGGTGAAAGCGTAAGAGCAGGAGCCGCATGACACTGACGCTGACGATCCTGGGCTGCGGCTCCTCCGCCGGCGTGCCGCGCCCGGCACTCGGCTGGGGTGCCTGCGATCCCCATAATCCCAAGAACCGCCGCCGACGCTGCTCCCTGCTGGTCGAACAGACATCAGGCCACGGCACCACGCGCATCGTGATCGACACTTCGCCCGACCTGCGTGAGCAGTTGATCTCGACGGATGTCGATCACATCGACGCGGTCTTTCTGACCCATGAGCACGCCGACCAGACTCATGGCATGGACGATCTGCGCTCGGTCGTGATTCACATGCGCAAGCGCATTCCGGTTTACATGAACCAGTCCACCGCCAACGACATCATGGCGCGGTTCTCCTATTGCTACATCTCGCCTGAGGGCAGCGACTATCCGCCGATCCTGAGCCATCACTCGATCGAGGCGGGAGAGAGCCAGACCATCAGTGGCAAGGGCGGGGACGTCACGATGACCGCCTTCCTGGTCCAGCACGGCCAGATCCCCGCGCTCGGTTATCGCATCGGCAATGCCGCTTACACGCCCGACCTCAACGACATTCCGCGCGAGAGTTGGGGCGCGCTGGAGAATCTCGATCTCTGGATCGTTGACGGCTTACGTTACACTGGCCATCCCAGCCATTTCAGCATCAACGATGCGCTGTCCTGGATCGAACGCTTCAAGCCGAAGCGCGCCGTCATCACCAACATGACGGCCGACGTCGATTACGAAGTGATCCGGCAATCTTTGCCCGCGGGCGTGGTGCCGGCCTATGACGGGCTGCGGCTGGAGACGCACTAATCTACCAAGCGTAGCGCAACACGGCCTTGCCGGTATAGGAGCGCACGAGGCTCGACAGCTCGCTGTCGAAGTTCGCCGAGGCGGACCATCCGTTGATGGCGCGCAGCTCGAGCGACACGCCTGTCAGTGCCGAGTTCGGCGCAAGCGCTGTGCTGCCGATGACGAAGCCTTGAGGGGATACGGCCTGGAATACCGCCGGCATCGATTGCGTTGCGCTGAAATCATGTGCCCAGGCGAGACGGCCACGCAAGTCGAGGAGGCCGCCAGCCTGTAGGAACGATGTACTCACGCGCAGGCCGAGCTCGCTGCGGCTATCGGTGAAATTGTTGCTGCCGGAGGTCACCGCGGGTGCATCGGCCGAGTAGGCTGGCTGGCCAGGATTAGTGACCATGCGGAACATCGTGATCTGGCCAGCCGCGTAAGGTGTGATGCCAAGCCACGGCATCGCAAAGCGGTAGCCGCTCTCGATGCGGCCGGAATAGGCGTTGGCGTTGACGGCCGCGTTGAGCTGCGGGTCCGTGCCGGCCGGCGTCACTGAATGGTCGTTGGTGATGGCCTGCCACCCATAGGCGAGCGCAGTCGCGACATAGGCCGAGCCGACGGAGTGCCTGACGAAGGTGCCGGCCTGGAACAGATCGGAGCGGCCGCTGGAAAAATTGTTGGCAAAGCCAGTACCCCCGCCGGCGAGCGCAAAACCGATCCGTGTCTGCGGCGAAAGCGAATAGTCGGCACCGACCGCGGTCGCAAAACTCCGGTCGGCCGAGCCTGAGCCGCTGGTCGACGTTTGCGAGCCGCCGAAGCCGGCCGCCCAGATGCTCCAGTGCGCCGCTGCGAGCGAAGGCTTGCCGTAGATCGCCTCATACGCTTCGCGGCCGATGCCGCCATGCGTGCGGTCGCTGCCCATATCCGCATAGGCCGAGAGCTCCGCATCGAACTCGGCGCGGTCGATCCCACGCCCCTCGATGGCGGGATCGAGCAGGGTCTGGGTGAACTGCGTCATCGCCAGGAACGTGACCTGCGCCGTTTCAGTCTGCGACGAGGCGCCGGAGCCGCCGCCAAAGGCCTGCCGCATGCCGAACCGCGCCGCGCCGGCGAGGCCTGGCGGCTCGGCGTTCCAGCCGTAGTTCGGCTGCATCCCTGCGCCGCCACCATTGCCGTTGCCGTACGGCGCGCCGCCGAATCCCGATCCTTGCGGGCCACCAAACATGGGACCACCCATGTTGCCGCCAAAATTGTTAAAGCCGCCTCCTGGCGCGTTCGGACCCTGAGGTCCAAAATTTTCCGTGCCTCCGAATGCGCCGAACTCGCGCATCACCTGCGCCTCAGCCGCGTGCGGCAGCAGCAATCCGGCCGTCAATAGCAGCAGCGGCAGACGCACGCGCGCGTCTGCGCTCACGACACCAACCGCATGAAGCGCCCCAACCGCGCCGGCCGCCGGCCGCGCAGCTCGCGCGGCGAATCAGGTGGAAACAGCGAATCCGACGGGAGGGAAACGTAAATGCGTCTCTAACGTTTTCCAATCTTTTCCTGTGATGTCTCGATGTCGTCAAACGTGCACGAACGGTTTCAGCTCGAATCACCACGACCGCGGAGACGCGACGTCAATCCGCGCTTCTACGGGAATATGGGACGGGCGGTCGGCTCAGGCCGAAATCGCCTTCGCCGAGCCCACTTCATTGCGCAGCAGGAATTTCTGGATCTTGCCCGTGGACGTCTTCGGGATCGGCCCGAACAGGACCGCCTTCGGCGTCTTAAAGCCGCTCATATGCGAACGGCAGAAGGCGATGATATCAGCCTCCGTCGCGCTCGCGCCGTCCTTCAATTCGACGAAGGCGCAGGGCACTTCGCCCCATTTCGGATCGGGCTTGGCGACCACGGCTGCGAACAGCACGGCCGGGTGCTTGTAGAGGATGTCCTCGACCTCGACGGAGGAGATGTTCTCGCCGCCCGAGATGATGATGTCCTTGGAGCGATCCTTGATGATGACGTAGCCGTGCTCGTCGAGCACGCCGAGATCGCCGGTGTGAAACCAGCCTCCCTCGAACGCCTCCTTGGTGGCCTTCTCGTTCTTGAGATAGCCCTTCATCACGATGTTGCCGCGGAACATGACCTCGCCGATGGTCTCGCCGTCGCGCGGCACCTCCTGCATGGTCTGCGGATTGATGACCGTGACGCCTTCCTCCAGCGGGTAGGGCACGCCCTGCCGGCGCTTCATCCGCGCGCGCTCGGCGGCGGGGAGCTCGTCCCAGCCCGGCTGCTCGGCGCAGACGGAGGCAGGACCGTAGACCTCGGTCAGGCCGTAAACATGGGTGAGCTTGATGCCGATGTTCTCCGCGCCTTCGAGCACGGCGACCGGAGGTGCGGCGCCGGCGATCAGGCCGACGACGCGGCGGATGGCGTTGCCTTTCGGCGCGTCCGGCGCATTGATCAGCGTGTTGTAGACGATCGGCGCGCCGCACATATGCGTGACGCCGTGCGTCTTGATCAGCTCGAAGATCTTGGTCGGCTCGACCTTGCGCAGGCAGACATTGATGCCGGCGGCCGCCGCCATGGTCCAGGGAAAGCACCAGCCGTTGCAGTGGAACATCGGCAACGTCCAGAGATAGACCGGATGCTGCCCGAGATTGCCGGCAAGGATGTTGCTCACGGCGTTGAGATACGCGCCACGGTGATGGGTAACGACACCCTTGGGATTGCCCGTCGTGCCCGAGGTGTAGCTCAGCGCGATGGCGTCCCATTCGTCCTTGGGCGGGATCGCCGTAAAGCTCGCATCGCCTTGCGCGACCGCCGCCTCATATTCGATCTCGCTGATCCGCTTGCCGCCTTTGAATGACGCGTCGTCGACATCGATCACGAACGGTTTTGGGCCGCTCATCTGGGCGAGGGCGTCGGTGATGACGCCGGAAAATTCCGGATCGACCAAAATGATCTTCGCTGCGCCGTGCTCAAGCTGGAAGGCAATCGAGGATGCGTCGAGGCGGATGTTGAGTGCATTGAGCACGGCGCCGGCCATCGGCACGGCAAAATGGACTTCGTTCATTGCCGGGATGTTCGGCAGCATCGCTGCAACGGTGTCGCCGACGCCGATGCCCTTGCCGGCGAGATAGGAGGCAAAGCGCCTGCAGCGCTCGTAGGTCTGCGCCCAGGTAAAGCTGCGGCCATCATAGACCGTGCTGAGATGATCCGGGTAGACCGCGGCGCTGCGCGCAAGGAAGCTCAGCGGCGTCAACGCCACGTAGTTGGCGGGCGTCTTGTCCAGGCCGATAGTGTATTGGTTCTGCCGCTCACTCATCGACATTCTCCTTCACGGCCGCTCAAAGAAATCCGATCGAGATCCACGGGAAGACCGCGACGATGATCAATCCCACCAGCAGCGCCAGCAGATAACCCCAGATCGGCCTGATACCTTCGGCCGGATCGACCTTTCCGATGGCGCAGGCGGCATAATAGCCGACGCCGAACGGCGGGGCGAATAGCCCGATACCCATCGCCAGAATGATGATCATGGCGTAGTGCACCTCGTGCACCCCGACCAGGCGCGCGATCGGGAACAGCAGCGGCCCGAACAGCACGATTGCGGGAATGCCCTCCAGCACGCTGCCGAGGACCACGAAGGCCAGGATCGAGACCGCGATGAAGGTTGCGGAGCCGCCGGGCAGGCCGGTCATGGAGGCCGCGAGCGCGCGCGAGAAGCCGGATTGGGTCAGGCCCCAGGCCATGCCGGTCGCCGTGCCAATGATCAGCAGGATCGCACCGGACAGGCAGGCGGTCTCGATCAGCATCGGCAACAGCCGCCGCCAGTTGAACTGGCGGTAGATCAGGAGCCCGATCAGGAGTGCATAGACGATGCCAATGGTCGAGACTTCCGTCGCCGTTGCGATACCTTCGACCACGGCGTAGCGGATCACGAAGGGCAGGGTCAGGGCAGGGATCGAGACCACGAACGCACGGCCGATCTCGCCCGAGGTCGCGCGCCGAACGTGGCTCAGATCCTCACCGCGATAGCGCCACCAGACCAGCCCCGACAGCGTTAGCGCCAGCACGACGCCCGGCAACAGGCCGCCGGTGAACAGCGCCGAGATCGAGACGCCTGTGACCGAGCCGATGGTGATCAGCACCAGGCTCGGCGGAATGGTTTCGGTCTGGGCACCGGTCGCAGCCAGCAGCGCGACGAGATCGCCGGGGCGGGCGCCGCGCTGCTTCATCTCAGGAAACAGCACGGGTGCAACGGCCGCCATGTCGGCCGCCTTGGCGCCGGAGATGCCGGACACCAGGTACATGGCGCCGACCAGCACGTAGTGCAGGCCGCCGCGGACATGGCCGAGCAGGCTCGACAAAAACGCCACCATGGCCCGCGCCATGCCGGTCATCTCGATCAGGAGCCCCAGGAACACGAACAGCGGCACCGAGAGCAGGATCAGATGGCTCATGCCCTCGTCCATGCGTCCGACCAGCACCATCAGCGGCGTCCGCGTGGTCAGCGCCAGATAGCCGAAGATCGCGAGGCCAAAGGCGAACGCGATCGGCACGCCCGCAAACACGCAGAATCCGACCACGCCGACGAAGAAGATGATGAGGTTGATGTTGCCGAGCGGCTTGAGCAATGGCTGCGCCAGCCAGAACAGGGCAATCAGAACCACGACCGTTGCCGCGGCCATCAGCAGCGTCTTGAGGTCGCCGACGCGCAGCAGCCGCAACAGCGCAAACAGCACCATCAGGCAGATGCCCACCGGCAGCGCCGCGGCGCGCCAGGTGTTGGAGATCTGGAGCGCAGGCGTCGTGATGAAGCTTTCCTCGTAGGCGTATTCATAGGCGGGGTGAACGATCAGCAGCAGGAACGCCAGCGCGGCGCAGGTCGCGACCACGTCCAGATAAGCCCAGAGCCTCGGTCCGACGCTTGCGACCAGCGCCGTCATCCGCATGTGCTCGCTGCGGCGGAATGCGACCGCCGAGCCCAGCATCGCCAGCCACAGGAACAGCATCGAGGCCAGCTCGTCCGACCACACCAGCGGCGCATGCAGCACGTAGCGCGAGACCACGCCGGCAAACAGGATCACGACCTCGGCGACGACCAGGATCGCCGCCGGGATCTCGACCAGCCATTTCAGCGCAAGCTCGATGGAGCCAAGCACAGGCCGGCGGCGAGGGGCCCCAGCCACCTCGCCGGCCACGGCTGGCGTCATATCGACATGAGCCATGGCACGGCCCCTATTGTTGACGCGTTACGACAGCTTGCCGACGGACTTCTCGAGCAGATCCCAGGCTTTGTCGCCGTACTTGCCCTTCCACTCGTTGTAGAAGCCGGCCGAGCGCAGCTTGTCGCGGAACGGCCCGACCTCGGGCTGGTTGAACGTGAGGCCTTTGCCCGCCAGCTCCTGCCTGACGCTGATATTGAGCTTCTCGGTGTCCTCGCGCTCCTTGACGGCGGCCGCGTTGACGTTCTTGGCGACGATGGTCTTGATATCGTCCGGCAGCGCAGCCCAGGCGCGGCGGTTCATGAGGAACCAGAAACCGTCCCACATGTGGTTCGTCATCGAGCAGTATTTCTGCACCTCGTAGAGCTTCGCCGTCGAGATCAGCGCCAGCGGGTTCTCCTGGCCCTCGACGATCTTGGTCTGGAGCGCCGAATAGACCTCCGCGAAGTTGATCGAGGCGGGCGAAGCATCGAACGCCTTGAACATCGAGGTCCACAGTGGCGACACCGGCACGCGGATCTTGAAGCCCTTGAAGTCGTCCGGGCCGTTGATCGGCTTGGTCGAGGACGTGGTCTGGCGGAAGCCGTTGTCCCAGATCTTGTCCATGACCTCGAGGCCGGCCTTGTTGATCTCGCCGCGGACGTAAGCGCCGAGGTCGCCGTCCATGGCCTTCCAGACCGTGGGATAATCCGGGAACGCAAACCCGATGCCGTTGATCGAGGCCGCCGGCACCAGCGTCGCGAGGATCAGGCCGGACAGCGTGAAGAACTCGATGCCGCCGGAGCGCACCTGGCTCAGCATGTCGGTGTCGGAGCCGAGCTGGCTGTTCGGGAACACCTGCAAGTCGAACCGGCCATTGGTCTCGGTCTTGATGGCCGCGGCCATCTCACGGGCGCGCGCCACGAACGGATGCGACTCCGGCAGGTTGTTGGCGAACTTGTAGGAGAACTCGGCAGCCTGGGCACGGGCCACATAAGGCGCGCTGACGCCACCAAAGACGGCGGTCGCGGCGGAGGCCTTGAGAAGCGTGCGGCGGGAGAAACTCATGGGTCTGCTTCCTCAAACGTTTGTTTTTGTTGTGAGACGCAAACCTATACGGACGGAAGGCCTGAAGGTCATCTGCGATCTCGCGAAGCCTCGCTTATTGCAGCCGGACATCGTTGCGGCAATATCGGCTTTCGGCGCGATGGGCCGGATTCAAAATGTGAAAAACAACCCCATGCACAGTAGCCGTCAAGGACAGAGCGAGGTGAGCGCTGGATCGCAGACGCCGTGGCAGGAGTTCTGTCTAAATATCTGATCTAATTAGATATAAATATATTCCATAATATACCTTATGCGAATCGAGGATATGGATGTCCACGGGCTCCTGGAGGCAAGCGGACACATGGCGCTGCGCCCAGCGCCACTCGCCTTTCGCCTCGACCCAGCCCCCGCGGCTTACGACACGGCGGTCGGCGGCCGGGCTCGGACCTTGGCGCCGTCGGCGAGATCGACAGTCGGATTGAGGATGACCTGGTCGCCACGCTTGATGCCGCTGTCGACTTCGAGCTCGCGGCCGAGGTCGCGCAGCACGCCGATCTTCCTCAGGTGCACGACGCCATGGTCGACGACGGCGACCTGCATGCCGTCCCCATTGAAGATCACGGCGTCGGCGGAGACCCGGAAGCTGGGCGTCTGGCGTGGGATGTGCAGTTCCACGGTGCAGTAGATACCCGACGTGAGCGCGGCGTCCGGATTGGGAATATCGACCTCGGTCAGCAGCGTCCTTGAGCCCGGCTGGAGCGCATCCGCAATCCGGGTCACGGTGCCTGGAAAGGTCCGGTTCGGGATCTCCGGCACACGGACCACCGCGGCGATGCCGGGCTTCAGGCCGAATGCGGCGTCTTGCGGCACGAACACCTGGGTGCGGATGACGTTGCCCTGCTGGAGCGTGAACATGAACGTGCCAGAGGTCGCATCGGCCTGGACCAGACTGCCGACGTCGATGTTGCGCTGGGTGATGACGCCGTCGAACGGGGCCACCACGCGCTGATAGAGCTTTTGCTGGCGGAGCACCTGCAACTGCGCCTCCTCCGCCCTGATATTGGCCTGCGCCACCGACACCGCGGCTTCCTGGGCCTTGAGTGTCTGCTCGTCGATGGTGCCTTGCTGGGCCGTGACCCATCCCTTGTCGACCAGCGGCCGGTCGCGGTCCCAGGTGACTTGGGCGAGTGTCCGGTTCGCCTGAGCCTGCTGGAACGACCAATTGAGCTGGGCGAGTGTCGCCTCGGCCTGGGCGATCTGGTGATCGAGCTCGGGAGCGACGATTTCGGCGAGCAGCTGCCCTGCCTTGACGTGGTCGCCGATATCGACCGCCCGGGTGGCGATATAGCCGCTGGCACGTGCGAAGATGTTGGCGCTGGCAAAGGCGGAGGTCGTCGCCGGCAGCTTCACGACGTCGATATCGTCGCTGGGCTCGACGGTGGCGACTCGGACCTGCGGGACGAAGTCGCGCGCCTGCTCGGCCGTTGCGAGCACCTCGCGGTGCTCGGCGTAGTGGCTCCAGGCGCCGGTCGCGAGCGCCGTGCCGGCTACGAGGATCAGGCCAAAGCCGGCGAGGCGCCCTCCCCGACGCGCGCTCCGCCGCGGCGCGACGTCCTGGTCCCGATCCGTCTCCGTCACGCGCTCGGCGTTGATGGGTCCGTTGAAGTTCATTCCAGCACCTCGTCAAATACCCCGTGATGTGTCTTGCCGTCGTTGCCCTTGCGAAGCATGGCGAACAGGTAGGGCACGACCAGCAGCGTGGTCGGCGTTGCAAACAGGAGGCCTCCGATGACGGCGCGGGCCAGCGCGGCGTTCTGCTCCTCGCCGGCTGCGCCGATGGCCATCGGAATCATGCCGACGATCATCGCGGCGGCGGTCATGAGCACCGGCCGGATTCTGGTGTGGCCGGCCTCGATCGCGGCCTCGAAAGCGGTCTTGCCTGCAAGCTGCTGTTCGCGGGCAAAGGTCACGAGCAGGATCGAGTTCGCGGAGGCGACGCCGACCGCCATGATCGCCCCCATCAAGGACGGCACGTTGAGGGTCGTGCCGGTGATGAACAGCATCGCCAGGATGCCGCACAGCGTCGCCGGCAGGGCCAGAATGACGACGAAGGGGTCGCCGAAATTCTGGTAGTTCACGACCATCAGCAAATAGACGAGGACGGCCGCAAACAGGAGACCGGTGCTGAGATTGATGAAGGCGCTGTTCATGCTCTGGATCTGGCCGCTCACCTGAATGGTGTTGCCGGGCTTGAGCTGCTTCTGGAGATCGGCCGTGACCTTGTCGATTTCGCTCGACACGCTACCGAGATCGCGGCCCTGGACGCTGGCATAGACTTCGTAAACCGGCTGCACGTTGGCCTGATTGGCGTTGGTCGGAATCGTGGTGCGCCGGAAGGTGGTGACGTTGCCCAGGAGGCCGGGAATTGGCGTATCGGTCTGTGCCGCCGCGAGCGACGTCGACACCGGCGTATTGGCGAGATCGTTGAGCGAGGCGATCTGGCGCTCTGGTGTCTGTACTGCGAAGTAATAGGGAATGCCGGAAGTCGGGTCGGTCCAGAAATTCGGCGTGACCTGCTCCGAGGAACTCAGGCTGACATTGAGATTGGTCGCGATCGTATCGGCGTTGAGGCCCAGTTGCGCCGCGCGGGTGCGGTCGATATCCGCATAGAAGGCCGGCGCGTTGACCTCCTGCTGGAGATGGGCGTCAACGATCCCAGGGATCGCGGCGATGCGCTGGCGCAGTTCGCCCGCGACCTTCAGATTGTTCGCCTTGTCGTAGCCGACGGTGCGTACGTCGATCTGAGCCGGCAGCCCGAAATTGAGGATCTGCGTGACGATGTCCGCGGCCTGGAAGTAGAACGTGTCTTCCGGAAACGCGGCCGGCAGGATCTCACGCAGCTTGCGCACGTAGTAGGCCGTGGGCTGGTGCCCCTCCTTCAGCGAAACCAGGATGACACCGTCATTGACGCCGATGGTCGAGCCGTCGCTGAAGGCCAGATTATAGGAGCGCGCCGGCAAGCCGATGTTGTCGACGATCAACGCGCGGTCCTTGTCCGGAATGACCTGGCGGATCTTGTCCTCGACCTCCTGGAAGATTTTTTCCGTGTTCTCGATACGGGTACCTGCCGGCGCGCGCACGTGGAGCTGAATTTGCCCGCCGTCGATCACCGGGAAGAAATCCCGGCCGACCAGCGGAAACAGCACGACGCCGAGGACCAGAATGGCGGCCATCCCGGCCGGAATGATAAAGCGATGCTCGATCAATCCGGTCAGCGAGCGCGAATAGGCGTGGCGCATCGTTTCGAAATTCCGCTCGAACGCCGCGTGAAATCGCCCGAATGGCCCGCGCGGCGCGGTACCGGGTGCATCGTGGTGCTCGCCCTTGAGCAGGAGGCCGATGATGATCGGCGTCAATGTCCGCGACAGGCCGTAGGACGCCAGCATCGCGAAGACCACGGCAAGGCCAAGCGGCGTGAACAGATATTTGGCCGGACCTTCCAGGAAGACGACGGAGGTGAAGACGCAGCTGATCGCGAGCGTTGATACGAGCGTCGGTACGGCGATGCCGGCCGCTCCGTGCAACGTCGCCTGTGGCAGCGGCATCCCCTCCTCTGTGAGCAGACGATGGGTGTTTTCGATCGTGACGGTGGAATCGTCGACCAGAATACCTACGGCCAGCGCCAACCCGCCCAGCGTCATGGTGTTGAGGGTTTCGCCGAGGAAGTAGAGAACGATCAGCGAGGTCAGGATCGACAGCGGGATCGATATCATGACCACGAGTGTCGATCGCCATGATCCCAGGAACAGCAGGATCATCAGCGCGGTCAATCCGGCAGCGATTGCGCCCTCACGCAGCACGCCTTCCACCGATTGCTTGACGAACACCGACTGATCGAACAGCTCGTTGATCTGCATCCCCGGAGGCGCGGCGGCGCGTGCGGCCACGAGCGCCTTGTGGACCGCCTTGACCACGCTGACAGTCGAGGCGTTGCCGTTCTTGATGATGCTGAGCAGGACCGAGCGACGGCCGTTCTGACGCACCACGTTCTGCTGCACCAGCCAGCCATCGTGAACTTGGCCAACGTCCTTGACGAAGATGGTGGCGCCGTTCACGACCTTGATCGGGATGTCGTTGAGGTCCGCGATCGAAGGCGGCGTCGCGTTGGTCCTGACCACATATTGCTTGTCGCCCATCTTCGCCGTGCCGGCCGGCAGCGTCAGGTTCTGGGCGTTGACCGCATTGACGACGTCGAGCGGCGTCAACCCCTTCGCGACCAGCTTGGCGGGATCGATATCGACCATGATCTGCCGATATTTTCCGCCCGAGGGTGTCGGCAGCGTGATGCCGGGGATCGGCGCCAGTTGTTGCCGGATCCGGTAGATGCCGTAGTCGTAGAGTTGCTGCTCGCTCAGCGTGTCGGAACTCAGACTGACCTGGAGCACAGGTACGCTCGACGCGTTGAACTGCACGACGACCGGGGCCTGGATGCCGGGCGGCATCAGCGCGCGGATGGCGTTGGTGGCGGAGACGATCTGCGAGATGGCCAGGTCGAGATTGACGTCGGGCTGGAAGTAGATCTTCTGCACCGACAGGCCGGCCATGGTCTGCGCTTCGATATTCCTGATGCCGTTGACATTGGAACTGATCGAGTACTGGCTGTAGGTGGTGACGCGTTGCTCCATCTCCGGCGTACTCAAGCCGGTGTAGCTCCAGATCACGGTGACGACCGGAATGTCGATATCCGGAAAGATATCGGTCGGCATCGCGAATATGGTGACGGCACCCAGGAACAGGATCAACGCAGCGACCACGTAGAACGTGTGGGGAAATCGCAAAGCGAAACGAACGATACCCATCGGGGCACTCCTCGCCCCACGGCGGCCGCATGCGGTCTCCGTGGCGTCCAGACCAGCAGTAAAGCGTTGCACGCGGACGATGTCCGCGCGGCCCAGCCTCCTGCGCTTCCTGGATGTTCTCGGCTCGAGGGTCGACGAATAAGCGCTCGATAAACCCTGGTCGCGTTCCCGGCTTCACGCGGCCAGTGTTGCGGTTGAAGGAAGACTTAGAAATCGGAAGTCAGAAGTGAAAGCCGCGCGATGTTACTTCGCGGTAATGGAAGCGGGCGATTTGACCACAAATCGGTGAGCACTCTCGCACCGAACCTCAAGATCGTGCGACTGCTGCAGCCCCACGCGCGCTTCGATGGCGAGGCCAATCGGCTGTTACGGCCTCCCCGCCATTCTGGATCCGCCGGGCTGCCACTCTCCCCGCGCACTTGCGTCCGCCGAAATACCGGCACCATCAAGCTTTGCTGGCGACGCCCTCGAGCTCGCGGATGATATCGTCGGGCAAAACGAGCTCGGTCGCCGCCAGGTTCTCCTTCAGATGAGCGACCGACGAGGTGCCGGGGATGAGAAGGATGTTGGGCGAGCGGCGAAGCAGCCACGCCAGCGCGACCTGCATGGGCGTCGCGGCAAGTCGCGCGGCGACCTCGGACAGAACCGAGGATTGCAGCGGATTAAAGCCGCCAAGCGGAAAGAACGGCACATAGGCGGTGCCGGCGCGCGCGAGATCGTCGATCAGCCTGTCGTCGTCGCGGTGCGCCAAATTGTAGTAGTTCTGCACGCAAACGATCTCGCAAATCTTGCGCCCGTCCGCGACCTGCGTCGGGGTGACGTTGCTGAGCCCGATGTGGCGCACCAATCCTTTGTGTTGCAGGTCGGCCAGGACGGTGAGCGGCGCTTCCAGTGATCCTTCGACGGGGCCATGCACGTCCAGCATGCTGCGCAGGTTGACGACGTCAAGCACATCGAGCCCGAGATTGCGGAGATTGTCATGCACGGCTTGTGTCAGTTCCGCCGGTGACATGGCTGGAATCCACGATGCATCCGCACCGCGCCGGGCGCTGATCTTGGTGACGATGGTGAGGTCGTCGGGGTAAGGGTGCAGCGCCTCGCGGATAATCTGGTTGGTGACGTGCGGTCCGTAGAAATCGCTGGTGTCGATATGATTGACGCCTTGCGCGACGGCCTCGCGCAGGACGCGCACCGCCGCGTTGCGATCTTTGGGCGGCCCGAAAACGCCGGGCCCTGCAAGCTGCATGGCGCCGTAGCCCGACCGATAGACGGTGCGGTCACTGAGTTTGAACGTACCGGATTGTTGAACAATGCTCATGGTCGGTCTCCTTTGACCCACCGCAGTTAGGCCTTGTCGGGGTGCACGAAAATAGGCACAATTCGTACAGCTTGTACGAAATGACGAACAATGAAATCCAACATCGCTGATCTCCACGCATTCGTATCCGTGGCTCGCGCCGGCGGCTTTCGCGATGGCGCCCGCATCAGCGGTCTCAGCGCATCCGGCCTGAGCGAGGCGGTTCGCAGGCTCGAGGCGCAGATCGGCGTCAGATTGCTCAATCGGACAACCCGCAGCGTCAGTCCGACCGAGGCGGGCTATCGCCTGCTCGAGCGGCTTAGTCCCGCGTTGAGCGAGATCGAGGCCGCGATCGACGTGGCGCACGGGCTGCGTGACCAGCCGGCGGGGACGCTCAAGCTGAATGTCCCCGTCAGCGTAGCCCGGCTGGTGCTCCCGGCGATCGTTCCGGGGTTTCTCGCCGCCTATCCGGACATTCGCCTGGAGGTCATCGTCGAGGAGAGTTTCGTTGATATCCTCGCCGTCGGTTGCGACGCCGGCATCCGCTATGACGAACGCCTGGAGCAGGACATGATCGCAGTGCCGATCGGGCCGCGTCAGCAAAGCTTTTCTCTCGGCGCCTCACCGGCCTATCTCGATCGACGCGGAAGACCGGAGCACCCGCGCGATCTGCTCGGCCATACCTGTCTCCAAGGCCGGTTTCCGAGCGGGACGGCGATGGTCTGGGAATTCGAGCGCGACGGCGAAGTCGTCAGGGTCGACGTGACGGGGCCGTTGACCGTGCAGCTCGGCGGCGCCACCGATCTCCTCGTCGACGTCGCGATCGCGGGCACCGGCATCGTGCCGCTTTTCGAGGACTGGCTGCGCCCGTACTTTGAAAGCGGCGCGCTCGAACCGGTCCTTGAGCCCTGGTGGCAGCGCTTCACGGGGCCGTATCTGTATTATCCCGGGCGACGGCTGGTGCCTGCGCCGTTACGCGCCTTTGTCGATTACATCAAGGACGTTCCTTCGTCCGACAGGGCCCGGATTCACGTGCCGGCGGCATCCACCCCTCGCCGCAAGTCCCGCCTCTAGCTTTGTGCAGATCAGGCCGGCCAAATCCGAGGCTAGCCAGGCCCCCGCTCCCGTTCCAGACTCTGCGGTGAAGCCTAGGACAACGATCAAGACAAGAACCAAGGCAACAAGCGGACGAAGGCGTTCAAGCCGCGCCGCCATTGGGAGGTTTCGTCATGCAGGAGAACGTCGCCCGCGCGAGCAGCTCGCGCGCCATTCCATTCGACGCCGCCAAGCTCGATCGTCTCATGGAGGCCGCCGGCCTCGACGTCCTGGTTGCGACGTCGAAGCACAATGTGCAGTACCTGCTTGGCGCCGAGCGCGCGATCTTCTTCGACTACATGGATGCCATGGGCGTCAGCCGCTATCTGCCGGTCCTGGTCTATCCCAAGGGCGCGCCGGACAAGGCCGTCTACATCGGCCACCGGCTGGAGACCCATCAGCGCGCCGTGACGCCGCCATGGGTGCCGCAGGTCCGCACCGAGTCCAACGGCTCGGTCGATGCCATCGCGCGGGCCGTCGCGCTGATCCGGGATGCCGGCATGCCGTTGAAGCGGGTCGGCGTCGAGATGGCGTTCCTGCCGATGGACGCAGGGAAGGCGCTGGCCGACGCCCTGCCCGGTGCTGAACTCAAGGACGCGCTGCTGGTGCTGGAGCGGCTGCGCGCGGTGAAGTCGGCGGATGAACTGGCACAGCTCAAGACAGCCTCGGAGCTTGTGATCGCCTCGATGCTGGAGGTGATCTCGCAGCACGGCCCGGGCACGACCAAGCAGCAATTGTCGGATGCGTTGCGCGTCGCCGAAGCCAACCGCGGACTGATGTTCGAGTATTGCCTGCTCGCCTGCGGCAGCAGCCATAACCGCGCGCCGTCATCTCAGCGCTGGGAGCAAGGTGATGTGCTGTCGCTCGACTCCGGCGGCAATTATCACGGCTATATCGGCGATCTCGCGCGCATGGCCGTGCTCGGCGAGCCGGACACCGAGTTGAAGGATTGTCTCGCCGAGATCGAAGCGGTCCAGCGCGCCGCCTTTGCAGCAGTCCGGCCGGGCGCCATGGGCGGCGACATCTACGTCGCAGCCGAGCGCCAGCTCGCCCAGATCAGCCAACACGGCTGCACGGAGTTTTTGGCCCACGGCATGGGCCTCGTCAGCCACGAGGCCCCTCGCCTGACCGCCAAGGGTCCGGTGCCCTACGACGATGTCGATGCAAGGTTGCCGCTCGAGCCCGGCCTGGTGGTGTCGATCGAGACCACGATGAAGCATCCCAAGCGCGGGTTTATCAAGCTTGAGGACACGGTGGTGGTGACGCCGACCGGCCACGAGATCTTTGGCGAAGGCGGCCGCGGCTGGAATCTCGGGGGCGGCAGCAGGCGTTAAGGCCCTCTCAGGAGGGCTCTTGTTTCCGCTATTCGGCTGCGTTCTTGTTGCCCTTGCCCTTGAGATTGATGCCGCCGGGCTGGGAGCTTATCAGTCGCTGCCATTCAGCAGCCATTCTCAACTTCAGATCCCGGTACTGCTTCGACAGATCAGCAAGCGCTTCGGCTGACGGCGGTGAAGCATGCTCATATACGAGCTGAAGTCTGATTGCTTCCAGCTCAGTCTTCATTGCGGACTGCCAGCCCTGAGCCTTCACGCAATGCAATGTTTGCGTCAAAACCGTCCCGATTGTGGTTATCCCACCGAAAATGCCGGCAACCTTTGGGTCGTTCGCCGCCGTTCCAAATATCAACGAAAGGATTCCGCAAATGGCAGAGGTCACGACGATGGACTGATACCAGAAGGTATCCCACGTGTAGGCCTTTCCATGATTTTCGATTGCTGTGTTGATCTCAGCTAGAAACTCGCCCACCAGAGCTTCGTGGCTATTTGCTTCCATGGCCGCCCGCCCCCGGTCGTCTATACCTCAAGTTGAAAGCATAGGGTCGTTGCCGTCAAGGCGCCCTCTGAAATAGATCAGCTAGGGGATATTTGGCGAAGGCGGCTGCGGCTGGAGTCTCGGCCTCAGCGCAGCGGCAGCATGTCGAGCTGGATTTGCGCCTTCTTGACGGCTGCCGCGAACCAGCCCTGGCTCGGCGCTTCCTTGGCGAAGCACGCGGTAAACGCCGTCATCGCGTTGTCTTCGCGGGTCATGTCGCCGCGCGGGTCCTTCTTGTTGATGGGTTTTGCCATCATCTGCTTCCAGACCTTCTCGCAGGCCGGGATTTCAGCCGTCTTCACGGCGTCGCTGGCGGCGAGGAAGAAGACCTTGTCGCCCTGGATTGCGACGACGTCGATTTCGCTCGGCGGTCCCTTGATATCGCCATTGCCGCGCAGGCCCAGCACGGCAACCGCGACACTTGCCGATGCGGGCTTCGTGATCGGCAGCTCCGCATATTTTCCGAACGCGGAGTCCTGGATCGCTTGATAGTAGAAGCGGTCCGATTTGAACGCCGCGTCGATCTCCTGCGGCATGCCGTCCTCGCGGTGCTCGGCAAGCCAATGCTTGAGCAGCGCGGTGGTGGTCACCACAGCTTGAAGCTTGTCGCCTTCCGTCGCGAAACCGAGCCCGTCGAGATGGCCGAAGCCCGAGTCTCCTTTGTACAGCGTGTCCACATTGGACTTTGCTTCCGCAGGCAGCCCCTTGATGGTGATCGGCCCGATCAGGCTTCGCAACACGCCTGTCAGCTCCTTGATCGCCGCGTCGTGCTGCTTGGAGGTTTCATCGCTCTCCGCGGCCTTCGAGAACTTGGCGATGCCACGGTCGCGCAGATCGAGATAGTGCTGCTCGGGCGCGGCCGCATGCGCGGGCGTGGCGAACACGAGCAGGCAGAGCAAGGCAAACGATCTCATTGCGATTTCCGAAAGGCTGGGAGCGATCTCCAGTCTTTGTGCCGGTCCGCGGCGGGAAGGTTCATCCGCGAGGGGAGCGCGGAGAACGAATCCTTCACCATGCCCTCGGGGTTTGATTGAGCCCAGGGAACCCCGGAGGTAAAATCATCTGCGGGGTCTTCGTTGATCATGCGGAACGGCCGCAACGTTCTGTGCCAGCGGGTGCTGGACATCCAGGGTTCGACATCCATGAGCGAATTGCGCGCTGCGACCAGGCAATCCACGGCCAGGACCGGGATTATCGCGTTTGAGGGCGCCAGGGGCACCGTGAGCGTGCCGTGCACGATCAGCGACGTGTCCGGCACGGGAGCAAGACTGAAGCTCGACTGGTCACTGGCGTTTCCGACAGAGGCGACGCTGATCTTTGCCGACGGCTTACGAAAGGCCTGTCGTGTTGCATGGCAGAAGCGGCGGCTGCTCGGCATCGCGTTCGCGGATGGCGTTGCGAGCGCGGACGAACAGGTCCTGATGATGACCGAAGCAGAGCAGGCTCTGCACAGGCAGCATATTGGCGCGCAGGTGAGAGGCGCGCGGGAGGCGCGCGGCTATACCGGGATCGAGATTGCGAACCTGCTTGGCGTCTCGCCCGAGTTTGTGTCGCGTGCCGAAAGCGGTGAGACGAGCATCCCCCTCCACCAACTCACGCACATTGCGGATTTGTTGCTGGTCGACCTCAAAAAGCTCGTTGCTGGCCCGGCGTCGGTCGGACCGCCGCGCTTGAGCGACGTCGAACTGGTGGCTGAGTAAAGGTCGCCTTGCAGCCCATCCTTCGAGACGCCCGCCTCCGGCGGGCCCTCAGGATGAGTCACGTCTTGCGGCAAAATATCAGACCTCCCTAACGGGGAGAGGTGAACCTCATTCCGTTCTAGCTCTTGTGGCAGCACGCCCCTCCGCCGCCGGCGCCCTTCCCCTCGCCCGCGAGCACGCTGCGGCTGTTGCGGTCCGGCGGAATGTCGCCAGCCGCGTTCGCCGCGAAGAAGCCGGTCGGCTTCAGGACAAAGCCGGTATATTCGACCGGCATGATCGGGAAATCCTCGGGCTTGCAGACATGGGTGTGGCCGAAGGAGTGCCACAGCACGATGTCGGCATTCTCGATGTTGCGGTTTTGGGCTGCATAGCGCGGCAGGCCGTCGTCACCGGCATGGACGTTGGGATAGTCGCCGCTGGCGTACTTTTCGTCCTTATCGAACGCGGTCACCCAGACGTGCTTGGTGGCAAAGCCGCCGCGCTTGCGGACGTAACTCCCCTCCTGCGCCAGCATCAGCGGGCTCGGATTGACGACGAGCTTGTAGGCCGGCGCGTTGCCGACTGAGTTGGTCTGGTTGGGATTGCTGATCTTCCAGAACCGGCCGGTCTCGCCATTGGCGATCGCCGCCGCGTCGCGCTCGCGTGACAGCACACGCGTGGTGGTGTCGAACACGTTGCCATGCGGATTGTCGTGGCCCCAGGGCCGCGGCACGAAGTCGTGCTCGCTGACGGTGTTGCCACCGCCGTCGATATCCATGTGTAGGCGCACGTTGAAGAAGTGCTGGTGCGTCGGTCCACCCAGATTGTCGTCGACCATGCCGCCCCATTTGTACTTCTCGCCGGGTTGCACGGCCGCAGTCTGGATGATCCCGGTGAGCTTGGTCTCGAGCTGGATCGTGCCGTCCTGGTAGAGATACCAGTAGAAGCCGTAGTCGTAATTGCCGACGGTGGCGAAGAACGAGATGACGAGCCGGCGCGAGCGACGGACCTCGAACAGGCCGTTGCGGAATTCGTAGTGCTTCCAGGCAATTCCGTAGTCTTCTTCATGCATGCAGATGGCGTTCTGCATGACGAAGGGCTCGCCCTTGTTGTCGGCAGCGGGCACGTCGAAATAATGGATGTTGCCGAGGCAGTCGCAGCCAAGCTCGAGCGCGTTGGCGAGCATGCCGAGCCCGTATTCGCCGGCATCGAACGCCGACTTCCAGAAATGGTTGGCGGTCGGATCGGCGTAAGGCACCACCATCTCGGTGACGCTGGCGCGATGGATCAGCGCGCGCTTTCGCTCGCCGTCCTGGTAGGCGAGCTGATGCAGCACCAGGCCCTCGCGTGGCGTGAAGCCGATGCGAAAACTCCATTTTTGCCAGTCGACCTTCCAGCCATCGACGCGAAAGCTCGCGCCTTCGGGCTGCTCGATATGCAGCGGCTTGATGTCTGTGCGCGGGTTGGTGACTTCGTGGGCGCCGTAGTTCCGCTTCTTGCGCGGGATCGGGATTATCGGGTCCTCGTCGGTGAGGTCGATGACCCTCCCCCCGATGAGGTCGACGACCGCGACCACGCCCTCGATCGGATGGGCGTAGCCGTTGTCCTGGAGGTGCTCGCGGAAAAAGCTGACGGCGCGGACGATACGCGCGCCGCGCTCGAACTCCATGTCGAAGAAGCCCGAGGAGAACGGGTCGACCTGGACCAGCTCGATATCCTTGTCGGTCAGCCCGCGCCGCTGCATCGCCGCTCGCCATCCAGGGTCGGCCTTGACCACGGCCTCGCACTTGAAGAACTCTTCTAGCATCACCGGCGGCTGCCCATAGGGCGCCTCGCGGTTCGGAATGACCTTGCGCGCGACGATCTCGTTGCGGCCGAGATCGACGATATGCTCGATCGCCTCACCGGTGGTCACGTCGAGCGTCAGCAAAAACGCGCGGCGCGGCAGCCCTTCCCCACTGCCAAGCTCCTGCTTGGTCGGCTCTTCCAGCCGCACTGTGGGGAAGCGGCAATTTCCTGGCGAAGTCGCTGCAGCGCGCACCAGCGTGCAGGCCGCGGTGATCTCTTCAGCCGTCAGCGGATCGAGCGCATGTGGCGTAACGGTCTGTGATTTGGCTTTGACGGTATCGAGCATGATGATGTCCGAGGTTCAGCGCTAAGCGAGATGCGCGGTGATGGCGTGGAAGGCGGCGAGCCAGCGATGGTCGAGCGGCACGTCCATCGCCTTCGGCTGCGTCGCGAGCTTGACGATGACGGTGTCGGAGGCCGTGTCGATATAGAGCCACTGGCCGTGGATGCCGATCCCGGCGAGATCGTTGCGTGACGGATCCAGCGTGTACCATTTGCTGCGGTAGCGCGCGTCCGGGAAGAACTCGGCGAGGTCGCCGTCGGCCCAGGCCTTGGGATCGCCGTTCTCGTGGATGTCGTCGATCCACCAACCCGGCACCACCTGTCGTCCGCCAACGACGCCGCGGCAGCGGATCATCTCGCCGAAGCGCAACAGGTCGCGCGCGGTGACCGAAAGCCCGCCGGCGATGCGGCCCATGCCGTGGCTGTCGAGCGTCATGGAGCCGTCTTCCTCCGCACCCATCGGCTGCCACAGATATTCGGACAGGATGCGCGTATAGGGCATGCCGCAGGCGCGCTCGTAGACCCAGCCCAGCACCTCGGTGTTGGTCGAGACGTAGTGAAACACCTTGCCGTGCGGCTTGCCGGTGCCGCGCAGCGTGGTGAGATAGGCGCGCTGATGGCCGGCCTCGACACCAGGCGGCGGCACATCCCAGCCCGAGGAGAAGCGATAGCGCGCGACGTCGCCGGCGGGATCCTCGTAGTCCTCCTCGAACTTGATGGCGACCGCCATGTCGAGGACGTTGCGGACGGTGCAGTTGCCGTAGACCGAAGTCTCGAGCTCCGGCACGTAACGCACCACCCTCGCCTCCGGATCGACCAGCCCGCGCGCGGCCAGCACGCCGCCGAGCGTGCCTGCGACCGACTTGCTGATGGAGCAAATCAGATGCGGCGTCGTCACGCTCATGCCGTCGCCGTACCATTCGTGGATCAGCGTGCCCCGGTGCATGACGAGCAGCGCATCGCCAAAGGTCTCGCGCAGCGTCGCCTCGATCGTGGTTGGCTTGCCGTCGGGCGCGGTAAAGCCGAGCTTGGCCAGTTCACGCGGGGCACTCGTGATCGGCGTTGGATGGGATGAGCGGCGAACCTCCGCGGTCGGCAGCACTTCGCGGGTGTGGGTAAAGCCCCAGTGGATCGCGGGAAAGCTGCGCCAGTTGGCGCGGGTCACCTGGGCCTCGGGCGCGGCCGGGCTGCCGCGCATGATCTCGGTCGGTCGCATCTCGATCCTCCGCGAAGCAATCTCGACGCCGATGTCGAGAAGGAGGACACTGCATCTCGACGCCATCGGGCGTTATCGAAATCCCGCAATATTTTGCTGGACACCAGCCATGGCCATGCCAGTCTGGCAGGGTTCTTGCTGATCGTTCGGCCTAAGAATTCCGACGTGCTGTCATGGCCTTAAGCGCAACTCTTCCGATTCAAGACTCGGCTGCCAACCTGTTCCAGGCCAGCAGCAGCGATGTCGATGAGCACTGCGCCGGCCTCGGCCGCTGGCGGCTGAGCTACGACCAGATCAGCGCCGGCGCGTTCCAAGGCAGCTTTACCCAGCTTTCGCTACCCCGCGTCGAAGTGTTCCGTGAGATCACCAGCCAGCAGGTGCGCCAATATGGCCAGCTCGGCGCCGGCAGCTTTGGCATTGGCCTACCCTGGCACGGCGACGGCGAGATCAATTGCAACGGCGCGAGCGCCACCGGCGCCAACGTCATCGCCTGCATCGATGCCGAAGTCGACATGTGCACGCCGAAGGCGTTCGAGCTCCGCGGCGTCGTCACCAGCGCGGCGCTGATCGAGGAGCTGGCTTCACGTCTCGATATCGAATTGCCGCGCGCGGTCTGGCACCAGATGCGGGTGATCGAGATGGCGGAGGCGCCGGTCGCGCGGCTGCGCGCCCATCTTGCCGCCATCCAGGAGACCATCACCACCGCGCCCGAACGGTTCGGCAACCCGGCCGCGCGGCAGGCGTTGGAGGACGCCCTCCTCGTCGAAATCATGGACATGCTGCCAACAGCGCGGCCGAGTGATCCCGGTCGCAGCGCGACCGCGCGCAAGCGCACGGTCGATCGTGCCCGCGAACTTATGTATGGCAGCGGCGATCGCGCGCTCTCGCTGCTGGAAGTCTGCAAGGCGGTCGGCGCCAGCCCGCGCAAGCTCGGCTATTGCTTCCAGGAGGTGCTGGGCACGAGCCCGATGCATTACTGGCGCGCGATGCGCCTGAACCGCGTGCGGCGCGACCTCAAGCGCGCCGGTGCTGGCGAGACATCCGTCTATGACGTCGCCGTGCAGCACGGCTTTTGGCACTTCAGCCAGTTCTCTCTGGATTACAAACGGCACTTCTCGGAGCTGCCCTCGGAGACGCTGCGCCGCGCGAGGTTAGCTGCCTGACCTGTCTCAGCGATGCCGCAGCCGGCGGTTGACCCGGCGCGCCAGATAGTCGCCGGCGCTCTGGACGATCTGCACCAGCGCGATCAGCACCACGACGACGGCCAGCATCATCTCCGGCATGAAACGCTGATAGCCATAGCGGATGCCGAGATCGCCGAGGCCCCCGCCTCCGACCGCGCCCACCATGGCGGAGTAGCCGAGCAGGCTGACCACCGCGAGCGTCAGCGCTAGCAGCAGGCCGGGCAGCGCCTCCGGGATCAGCACCTTGAACACGATCTGGAGCGGCGATGCTCCGAACGAGGACGCGGTTTCGATCAGGCCGCCATCGACCTCGCGGATCGCGGCTTCCACGAGGCGCGCGATGAACGGCGTCGAGGCAATCGTCAGCGGAACGATTGCCGCGGTCGAACCGATCGAGGTGCCGGCCACCAGCCGCGTGAACGGGATGATGGCCACGACCAGGATGATGAAGGGTGTGGAACGCGTCGCATTGACGACGATGCCGAGCACGCGATTGACAGCGGGCGCCGCGAACAGCTCCCCCTTCCTGCTGGTTGCGAGAAAGACGCCGAGCGGCAGGCCGAGGGCGGTGCCGAGCAGCGCCGCGACCCCGACCATGTACAGGCTTTCGAAGGTGGCCTGGATGATCAGATTGATGAGTTCAGGCGACATAGCCGAGACGCTCCGCCGAGAATTGATATTGAGACAGCCATGCGAGGGTGCGCGTCGCCGCGCTTTCGCCACCGGGAATGCCGAGCACCAGCGAGCCGACATGCTGGCCGCCGATCTCGTCGATGCGCGCCGACAACAGCGAGACGTCGAGGCCGAGCTCGCGGGCAAGCCGCGCGATCAGCGTGTCGCCGGCCCCTGCCCCGCGCACCTGGACGCGGATCACGGCGCGGCTGCCCACAACCGGCTCCGGCACGATCCGGCTCGCCAGCGAGACCGGCAGACTGTCGCCGATCACCTCGGCCAGGAAGGACTGGGTGATCGGATGTTTTGGATGGGTGAAGATGTCGGCGACATGGCCGCTCTCGACGACATGGCCGGCATCGAGCACGACGACTTCCTTGGCGAGCTGGCGTACCACGGACATTTCGTGGGTGATCAGCACGATGGTCACCCCGAGCTCGCGATTGATGTTGGCAAGCAGATCGAGAATGGCGCGGGTCGTCTGCGGATCGAGCGCCGAGGTCGCCTCGTCCGACAGCAGCACGCTCGGCCGCGTCGCCAGCGCGCGGGCGATACCGACGCGCTGCTTCTGGCCGCCGGAGAGCTCTGACGGATAGCGGTCGTGCTTGTCGGCGATCCCGACAAGGTCGAGCAGTTCGGCGACGCGTGCCTTGATGGCGGCCTTGGACCAGCCGGCGATCTCGAGCGGCAGCGCGATATTGGCAGCCGCGGTGCGCGACGACAGCAGGTTGAAGTGCTGGAATATCATCCCGATCGAACGCTGCGCCAGCCGCAATTCGCGGCCTGCGAGCGCAGAGATATCGCTGTTGTCGACGACGACGCGGCCCGTGGTCGGCTTCTCCAGCCCGTTGATCAGCCGGACCAGGCTCGACTTGCCCGCACCGGAGCGGCCGATCACGCCGGTGATCGAGCCGCGCGCGATCGCGAAGTCGATCCCCTCGAGCGCATTGACGCCGGGCTTGCCGCGATAGGCCGGATAGGTTTTCGAGATGCCTTCGAAGCGGACCATCGCGTCCGGCTCAGCCGTGGCAGGGGCGTCTCGGGTCTCGATCGGTTCTCCGACCACCAGCGATGGGTGCGCGTTCATGGAAGCGGCTTTCATTCACGATCATTAGCTCGCCCGCCCGAAAAGCGCACGAGACCCGGGCCGCTATCCAAGCGACTGGAGGTGGAACAGCGGCAGGTCGCTCCGGTCAGGCGCGCTGCACTGCAGTACACCATCGCCCAATCCGGACTTTCCTGCAATTTCAGATATTTGCGGGGCGTAGGACGAAGTTTTCCCAATCCCGCCCCGGCGAAGAAGATTTATCTGCTGGGGGGATCAGCCTGCGGCCGAGCCTAGCGAACCATCTGCAACCACGGCATCACGATCACCAGCAGCCCGGCAAAATAGAGCAGCCCGAAGATCAGGCCAAAGCCCCAGAACTGCCCCTTCCCGATATAGCCGCTGCCGAAATACATCGGTGCCGGCCCGGTCGCGTAAGGCGAGATCACGCCCATCAGGCCCAGCGAATACATGCAGAGCATCGCGAGCGTCGTGACCGGCAGGTCAGGGATGCCCGAGCCGACCGCCAGCACCACCGGCAGCACGGCCGCCGCATGCGAGGTGATGCTCGAGAAGAAATAGTGGATCCAGAAGAACAGCGCGACCAAGAGGATCATCGCGGTCGATGGCGACAGCCCGACGAGCGGCTTTGCGAATTCGTTCGCAAACCATTTGATGAAGCCGATGTCGTTGAGGCCTGAGGCCAGCGTGAGTAGCGAGGTGAAATAGAAGAATACCTCCCAGGCGCTCTTCTCGCTCACGATGTCGACGAACTCGATCACGCCCGTGACCAGCATCAGCGAGATCACGATGAACACGACGGTGGTCGCATTGACGAAGTTCGAGCCGAGCAAAGGCACGTGGATGTCCGGGCTTGAGCCCGCAATCCACAGGAACATTGCGAGGATGATGAGCGCCAGCATGATCCACTCGTTGCGCGACATCGGGCCCATCTCCGCGAGCTCTTTTGCCGCCCATTCCGGGATTTCGGGGCTGTGCTTCACCTCCGGCCGGCAGATTGCGTAGCTCAGCAACGGAACGAGGATCATCAGCAGGAGGCCGAGCGGCGCAAAGCCGATGAACCATTGGCCCCAGCTGACATCGACCCCGACCGTCTTCTTGGCAATCGCAAGTGCGGCCGCATTGGGCGCGAGCGCAGTGAAGAACAGCGAGCTGGTGATCGCGGTCGCCGCGAACGCGGTCCACATCACATAGGTGCCGATCTTGCCCGCGGTCGGGCCGGGCTCGGAGCCGTAGATGCGCGGGATGTTGCTGATGATGGGATAGACGATGCCGCCGCTGCGTGCGGTGTTCGATGGCGTCGCCGGCGCGAGCAGAAAGTCCGACATTGCGACCGCATAGCCGAGACCAAGGGTGTTGCTGCCGAGGCGTCGCACCAGCACCAGCGCGATGCGTCGGCCGAGCTGGCTCTTGCGATAGCCGATCGAGAATACGAAAGCGCCGACGATGAGCCAGACCGTGCTCTCGGCAAAGCCGGACAGCATCCAGCGCAGCGACTTGCTGGGATCGGGATCGATATAGCCACCGACGCCGGCGACCGTAAGCCCGATCAGGCCGACCGCGCCGACCGGCATTGATTCCAGAATGAGGCCGGTGATGACCGCGGCGAAAACTGCAAAATAGTGCCACTGGTTGACGTTGAGCCCTGATGGCACCGGCGACAAATAGATCGCCAGCCACACCACGAGCGGCGCGATCAGTTTCCAGCGAAACCCCTTCGCTTCGGGCGCCTGCGTGTTGGCGGTCATGAGCCCTCCCCCTCAGTTTTCATCGCATTTTGCCGGCCCGTTGGCCGAGCCGTTTTGTCCCTGCCGCGGCGTATAAGGACTGTCCGAGGCGCGATCAATGGCCTGGGGTGCGTTCTATCGTCCCCTGAACCGCGGCTTACGGCGGCCCAGGAACGCATCGACGCCCTCCTTGTGATCCTCGGAGAGGCTCGCCAGCGCGAACTGGTCGAGGTCCATGTGGCTTGTGAGATCATCCAGTGCATGCGCGAGCCGGTTGACGGTGAGCTTGGTCATGGCGACGGAGAGCGGCGGCTGCACGGCCACCTTCCGGGCGAGATCCATGGCGGCATCGAATGCCTTGCCGGGGTCGACGACCTGCTCCACCAGGCCCCATTCGTAGGCCTCGTCCGCGCTGATGCGCTCGTCGGCCAAAATCACCGCCTGCTTGGTGCGGGCAGGCCCGATCAGATGCAGCATGCGCGGGATGCTCTGCCAGCTCATGTTCATGCCGAGCCCGATCTCGGGCACGCGCAGATGCGCATCGCTGCCCATGATGCGAAAGTCGAGCGCGACCGCAAGCGCGACGCCGCCGCCGACGCAAAAGCCTTCAATGGCAGCGATCGTGACCTGCTCCATCTCCTGCCAGGCATGGGTCAGCCGCGGCCCCAGCTTGAGATGCCGCCGCAGCGTGCCAAGATCCATCTCCTTGCGCGAGCGGCCTTCGGCATCCTTCAGGTCGAAGCCCGCGCTGAACGCGCCCGCGTTGCCCGTCAGCACCACGACGGACGTCGTCGCGTCATCCTCAAAGCTGCGCGCTGCCGCAGTGAGCTGGCGCAGCACCTCCGGAGACAATGCGTTGATGCCGTCATGGCGGTCGAACCGCACCACCGCAATCCGCCCCTCGGGCCCGTGACCCTTCTCGATCTTGACGAACTCTTTCATCAGGCCTCTCCGAAGCTTATTTTTGCCGAAGCTGATTTTCGCTGATGTTAGCGCACAAACGGCGTCACGAATACGTGGCTGGATTGCGCTGCAACGAACCCTCGACAGGCAGGGAAAGATTCGCTTAATCTTTCGCCCATGAGCCATGATCACGACCATCACGACCACGACCACGATCATTCGGAATTGTCGGAGACCGAGCTGCGCGTGCGCGCGCTCGAGACGATCCTGACCGAAAAAGGCTATGTCGAGCCGGCCGCGCTCGACGCCATCATCCAGGCCTACGAGACCAAGATCGGTCCGCATAATGGCGCGCGCGTCGTCGCCAAGGCATGGACCGATCCAGCCTTCAAGGCGGCGCTGCTGGAGGATGGCTCGAAAGCCATCGGCACGCTCGGCCATGTCAGCCGCGTCGGCGACCATCTCGTCGTGGTCGAGAACACGCCGCAGCGGCACAACATGGTCGTGTGCACGCTGTGCTCGTGCTACCCCTGGGAAATGCTCGGGCTGCCGCCGGTCTGGTACAAGGCCTCGCCCTATCGCTCGCGCGCGGTGAAAGACCCGCGCGGCGTGCTCGCCGATTTCGACGTCACGCTGCCGAAGGACATGGAAATCCGGGTGTGGGATTCCACCGCCGAGACGCGCTTCCTCGTGCTGCCGATGCGACCCGAGGGCACCGAAGGCTGGAGCGAGGAACAGCTCGCCGAACTCGTCACGCGCGATTCCATGATTGGCACCGGCTTTGCGAAAACGCCTGGAGCGGCGTCATGAACGGCGTGCACGACATGGGCGGCATGGACGGGTTCGGCAAGGTCGAGCCCGAGCCGAACGAGCCGGTGTTCCACGCGGCGTGGGAAGGTCGCGTGCTGGCAATGGTGCGCGCGATGGGCGCTGCCGGCGCCTTCAACATCGACACCTCGCGCTTCTATCGCGAGACGCTGCCGCCGCATGTCTATCTCTCGAGCTCCTACTACAAGAAATGGTTTCTGGGGCTTGAGGAGATGCTGGTCGAGAAGGGCTATATCTCGCGGGAGGACGTCGCCGCCGGTCACGCGGTGCAGCCGGCCAAGGCGCTCAAGCCCGGCAAGCTGGAGCTTGCCGGGCTTGAGCGCAGCATGGTGCGCGGCAAGTTCGCCCGCCCTGCTCCGGCGCCGGCGAAATTCAAGATCGGCGATCGCGTACGCGCGAAGAACATTCATCCGAGCACGCACACAAGGCTGCCGCGCTATGTGCGCGGCCATGTCGGTGTCGTCGAGCTCAACCATGGCTGCCACGTGTTTCCGGATTCGGCGGCGATGGAGCTCGGCGAAAATCCGCAATGGCTCTACACGGTCGTGTTCGAAGGCCGCGATCTCTGGGGCGCCGACGGTGATCCGACCTTGAAAGTCTCGATCGATGCGTTCGAGCCGTATCTGGACCCCGCGTGATGAGCGCCACGCTTGCTGCTGCCGCAACGGCGGCTATTCCAAGCATTCCCCGCGACGATGACGGCCCGGTGTTCCGCGCGCCCTGGGAGGCACACGCGTTCGCGATGACGCTGACACTGCATGACCGCGGCGTGTTCACCTGGCCGGAATGGGCCGCGGCCTTGGCCTCCGAGATCAAGCGCGCGCAAGCCGCCGGCGATCCCGATACCGGCGAGACCTACTATCTGCACTGGCTCGCCACGCTGGAAGGGCTGGTCGCCCGTAAGGGCGTCGCGTCGACGGAGACGTTGCACCGCTATCGCGACGCCTGGGATCACGCCGCGGACCGCACGCCGCATGGCAAGCCGATCGAGTTGCGGCCTGAGGATTTTGCGCGGTAGTCGCTCCAAACACCGCTGTCATTCCCCGCGAAGGCGGGGAATCCAGTACGCCGCGGCGTCTCGGCTCAAACACAGTCTCTGGGATACTGGATCGCCCGCCTTCGCGGGCGATGACGACAGAGGTTGGAGTGCTATTTGCGTCCCGCCACATACTCCCGCCACCCCTTCGCCCGCAGGCTGCACGCAGGGCACTCCCCGCATCCATACCCCCAATCATGCTGCGCCCCGCGTTCGCCGAGATAGCAGGTGTGTGATTGCTCGCGAATGAGGTCGACCAGCCCATCGCCACCGAGGTCATGCGCGAGCTTCCACGTCGCGGCCTTGTCGATCCACATCAATGGCGTATGCAGCTCGAACGATCTCGCCATGCCGAGCGAGAGCGCGGCCTGCATGGCGCGGATGGTGTCGTCGCGGCAATCGGGATAACCGGAATAGTCGGTCTCGCACATGCCGCCGACGATGTGCGTAATCCCGCGCCGGTAGGCCAGCGCCGCGGCGAAGGTCAGAAACACCAGGTTGCGGCCAGGCACGAACGTGTTCGGCAAGCCGTCGGCGCCCATGGCGATGGCGACGTCGCGCGTCAGCGCCGTGTCCGATATCGACGCCAGAGTCGGGATCGACAGCGTGTGGCTCTCGCCGAGCCTGGAAGCCCAATCCGCGCGCAGGCCCTTGATGCCGTCGAACAGCCGGTCGCGACAGGCAAGCTCGACCGCGTGGCGCTGGCCGTAGTCGAACCCGAGTGTCTCCACGCGCGCGAAGCGGCTCAGTGCCCAGGCGAGGCAGGTGGTGGAATCCTGACCGCCGGAAAACAGCACCAGCGCGGTTTGTGATGAAAATGCGTCACTCATGGCCCGCGCTTTAGCACTGCGCGACCTGCGCGCCAATCGGTGGAAATCGGCCTGTTCCGCATGCCGGCGCTGGGAACGGCGGCCGGCTTTTGGCATAAGGTTTTGGACCCAGGAGACTGCCCGCGATGACCCCTTCCCGCGACATTTCCCGCCTGATCGAGATCATGGCGGCACTGCGCACGCCGAAGACCGGTTGCCCCTGGGACCTCGAGCAGAATTTTTCGACGATCGCGCCCTATACGATCGAGGAGGCCCATGAGGTGGTCGACGCCATCGACCGCGGCGATCTCGACGATTTGCGCGAGGAGCTCGGTGATCTCCTGTTGCAGGTCGTGTTCCACGCCCAGATGGCCGAGGAGCAGAACGCCTTTGCGTTTGGCGACGTCGTCGAGGCCATTACCCGCAAGATGATCCGGCGCCATCCGCACGTCTTCGCCGACAAGAACGGCAACCTCGCCTCCTCCCACGTCAAGGAAGTCTGGGACCGCATCAAGGCCGAGGAGAAAGCCGAGCGCGCCGCGCGCCGACCGCCGGAAGCAACGCCGTCGCACAAGTCCCTGCTCGCGGGCGTGAAGGCCGGCCAGCCGGCGCTGACCCGCGCCATGGAGCTTCAGCGCAAGGCGTCCACAGTCGGTTTCGACTGGAACGACCCGCGGGCGGTGCTGCAAAAGATCCGCGAGGAAGCCGACGAGATCGAAGCCGCGCTCGACCGCAACGACAAGCAGGAGGTTGCGGAAGAGATCGGCGACCTGATGTTCGCCCTGGTCAATCTCGCCCGCCATGTCGACGCCGATCCGGAAGCAGCGCTACGCGCGACCAACGTGAAATTCGAGCGCCGCTTTGCTTTCATCGAGCGCGCGCTGGAGGCGCAGGGGCGGACGCTGGAGCAGGCGTCGCTGGCGGAGATGGATGCGCTGTGGAATGCGGCGAAGGGGGATGAGAAGTCGGTGTCAAAAGAACGCAAGGAAGCTCACCGCTAACTCCATTGTCGTCCCGGCGAAGGCCGGGACCCATAACCACAGGGAGGAGTTTGGCGAAGACTCGTCGTTCTGTACTTCTACCAATCGCAATCGAAAGATCACGCGGTATGGGTCCCGGCCTTCGCCGGGACGACACCAACTACGCGGACAGACGCGGTACGGCGTCGAAGCGGTTGACCACGATATCGCGCTTGGTCTCATCCACCCGCACCGTCATGTCGAAGCGACCGTCGTGCAGCTCTTTCGCCAGCACCTCGGAATTGCGGTGCAGCCAGGAGATGCCGGCGCCGTCGGCGGCGTCGATGGAGAGATCGAGCGTGGTGCGCGTTGCAGCCAGGCGTTCCTCGATGGTGGCGAGCAGTGCGTCGATCCCCTCGCCTGACACGGCCGAGACCAGCATCGCCGGGTGATCCTCGGGCCTGCGCGCGGCGATGTTGAGCAGCTCCTCGCGCTGTTCGGCGTCGTAACGGTCGATCTTGTTCCAGACTTCGATGATGCGGCCAGAGTCATCAGGATTGATGCCGAGCTGGCGCAGCACCGCGTCGACGTCGCTCTGTTGCGCCTCAGCATCCTCGTGCGAGATGTCGCGCACATGCAGGATGACGTCCGCCTCGAGCACCTCTTCCAGCGTGGCGCGGAAGGCGGCGACGAGCTGCGTCGGCAGATTGGAGATGAAGCCGACGGTGTCCGACAGCATCGCCTTGCCGCCATGCGGCAGGGTGAGCGCGCGCAACGTCGGATCCAGCGTTGCAAACAGCATGTCGGCGGCCTGCACGTCGGCGCGCGTCAAGCGGTTGAACAGCGTCGATTTGCCGGCATTGGTGTAGCCGACCAGTGCCACGACGCGGTACGGCACGCGCTGGCGGCCGGCGCGGTGCAGACGGCGCGTCGCCTGCACCTTCTTCAGTTCGCCCTCGAGTTTGGAGATGCGCTCCTGAATCAGGCGACGGTCGGCTTCGATCTGCGTTTCGCCGGGACCGCCCATGAAACCAAAGCCGCCGCGCTGGCGTTCGAGATGGGTCCAGGAGCGGACAAGGCGCGAGCGTTGGTAGTTGAGATGGGCGAGTTCGACCTGGAGCGAGCCTTCTTTGGTCTTGGCGCGGCGGCCGAAGATTTCCAGGATCAGGCCGGTGCGGTCGAGCACCTTGGCGTGCAACTCCTTCTCGAGATTGCGCTGCTGGATCGGCGCCAGCGCGCAATCCATCACCACGAGTTCGACGTCGAGGCTCTTGGCCAGCGCGGCGATCTCCTCGACCTTGCCCTTGCCGATATAGGTCGCGGGGCGGATCTGGCTGATCGGTGTGATGATGGCGTCGGCAACAACGAGATCGATCGCGCGCGCGA
This sequence comes from Bradyrhizobium sp. LTSP849, assembly GCF_000938255.1. Taxonomy (GTDB): domain Bacteria; phylum Pseudomonadota; class Alphaproteobacteria; order Rhizobiales; family Xanthobacteraceae; genus Bradyrhizobium. The sequence goes on from NZ_JYMR01000008.1 coordinate 130,995, forward strand.
GGCCGGCGGCTTCGTCGAGCCGGGCTTCGACGTCTCGCACGACATGACTCTCCGATTGCGCGTCGGCATCGCCTGCGCGCACCCGCAAATAGGGGCCGATGACAAGCACCCGCCCCGTTTGCTTAGCCCCTGCCGGCCGCGGACGGTCGGCATCCCCGTCGAAATTCCGGGGTTCCAATCAGATCACTCTCAAGCCGGCTGATCCTCACCGCCTTCGAACAGCTGGATCGGAGCGCCCGGCATGATGGTTGAGATCGCGTGCTTGTAGACAAGCTGCGAGTGACCGTCGCGCCGAAGCAGCAAGCAGAAATTGTCGAACCAGGTCACGATGCCCTGGAGCTTCACTCCGTTGACCAGAAAGATCGTCAGTGGCGTCTTGGTTTTGCGAACGTGATTAAGGAAGGTGTCCTGTAGGTTTTGTGCGCGGTCTGCCGCCATTGTTTTTTTCTCGCTTTGAGTTTCTTTTTATTGCACCGGTTGCGGCCCTCTTTTGAAAATTTTGGAGCCTCTTCCGGTTGCCGTCCCTCATGAGATCCCCCTCGGAGGGACAGCGGTATGATTAGAGGACAGGTCGGCTTATTAGGCAAGCCGCTTCAAGCGGCAGAACCCGCCGAACTGCCCCGAAAAACTACGGAAATCGGTGATTTCTCCTCGCGTGATGTGACCGTTGGGCGGCGTCAACCGACGCCGAGCGCCTTCAACTTCCGATGCAACGCCGAGCGCTCCATGCCGACAAACTCCGCAGTGCGCGAGATATTGCCGGAAAAGCGGCTGATCTGGGCGATCAGATAGTCGCGCTCGAACACTTCCCGCGCCTCGCGCAGCGGCAGGCCCATGATGTGCTCGCCATTGTTGCTGGTCGGCATCGCCGGCACCATCGAGCCGACGTCCTGCGGGAGCATGTCCGCGGTGATGATCACCTCCGGCCCGCCTGCGGCCAGAATCATGACTCTCTCAACGTTGTTGCGGAGCTGGCGCACATTGCCGGGCCACACATGCGATTGCAGCACCGCCATCGCATCCTGGCCGATCTGCCGCTTGGGCAGGCCACTTCCCGCCGAAATCTGCTCCATGAAATAGTCGATCAGCTCAGGGATGTCCTCGCGCCGCTCCGACAGCGCCGGCACACGGATCGGCACCACCGAGAGGCGATGATAAAGGTCCTCGCGGAAATGGCCGGCCGCGATCTCCTCCTCGAGATTGCGTGCGGTCGACGAAATGATACGCACGTCAACCTGCACCTTGCCGGTGCCGCCGACACGCTGGAACGATTGGTCGACCAGCACGCGCAATATCTTGTTCTGGGTCTCGCGCGGCATGTCCGCGATCTCGTCGATGAACAGCGTGCCGCCATGGGCTTCCTCGAGCGCGCCGGGCTTGCGCGCGTGCTCGCCGTTGGATTGCTCGACGCCGAACATCTCGTGCTCCATGCGCTCCGGCGTGATCGCGGCCGCATTGATCACGACGAAGGGGCCATCGGCGCGGCCCGAGGCCGTATGCAGCGTGCGCGCGGTCAACTCCTTGCCGGCGCCGGCGGGGCCGACGATCAGGATGCGGCTGTTGGCCTTCGCCGCTCGGTCGATGGTCTGGCGCAGCTGGTTCATGCTCGGCGAACGGCCGACGAGCGAGCTTGCGCTCGGCGCGAGCTGCTTCAGCTCCTTGACCTCACGCTTGAGCCGCGAGTTCTCCAGCGCACGGTTGGCGACCAGGATCAGCCGGTCGGCCTTGAACGGCTTTTCGATGAAGTCATAGGCGCCGCGCTTGATCGCCGCGACCGCGGTCTCGATGTTGCCGTGGCCGGAGATCATCACGACCGGCAAATCGGCATTGTCCTTCTTGACCTGCTCCAGCAACTGGAGGCCGTCGAGCTTGGAGCCCTGGAGCCAGATGTCGAGGAACACCAGATGCGGCCTGCGATTGCCGATCTCGGCCAGCGCCGTATCGCTGTCGCGCGCGGTCCGGGTCACGAAGCCCTCGTCTTCGAGAATGCCCGCAACGAGATCCCGAATATCGGCCTCATCATCGACAATCAGAATTTCACTTGCCATGGGACGCGCCTGTCTTGTCAGATGCCTGTTGAGGCTTCGATCTTCGTTGAATCATTAGTCTTTTCAGCCGGCTCTTTGGTTTCGGCTACCGGCTCTTTTGTTGCCGTATCCTTGACGATTTCCTTGGCGATTTCCGTGACGGTTGCTTTGGCGGCGGGTGCCAGCTCGGTCCCCTCAGCCTTCGCCGGCGTGCCGGAGATCGCAAAGCGCATCCGCATCCAGGCGCCGCGCTGGCCTTCCCGGAAGTCGGAGGCGTCCTTCAATTCGATGCGGCCGCCATGGTCTTCCAGCACGCGGCCGACGATCGCTAGCCCAAGGCCGGTGCCTTTGGCCCTCGTTGTCACATAGGGCTCCAGCAAGCGCGAGCGCGCGACCTTGGGCAGGCCGATGCCGTTGTCGATAACATCGATCAGCACGTCCTCGCCCTCGCGCGACACCACGACGTCGATGCGGCCTTTTCCGTTGTCCTGGCCGAGTTCCTCCGGCGGGACCTGCTCGATCGCCTCCGTGGCGTTCTTGACGATATTGGTGACCGCCTGCGAGATCAGCCGCCGGTCGAACTGGGCGCGCAGCGGATCTTCCTTGAACTCCGCCTCGATATCGATCTCGGGATGAGCGACCTTCATCAGGAACACCGCCTGCCGCACGGCGTCGGCGACGTCCTCGCCCTCCATCACCGGCTTGGGCATCCGCGCGAAGCGCGAGAACTCGTCGACCATGCGCCTGATATCGTCGACCTGGCGCACGATGGTGTCGGTGCACTGCTCGAAGATCTGCTTGTCCTTGGCCTCGGTGATATCCTTGCCGAACTTGCGGCGGATGCGCTCGGCCGAGAGCTGGATCGGCGTCAGCGGGTTCTTGATCTCGTGCGCGATGCGGCGCGCCACGTCGCCCCAGGCCGAGGTGCGCTGTGCCGACACGAGCTCGGTGATGTCGTCGAGCGTGATGATGTAGCTGTCGTGCGGCTGGTTCTTCTCGGCGCTGACGCGGACCGAGAGATTGCGCTCCTGCCCGTCGCGCGTGATCGTGATCTGGCCCTGGACCAGGCGCTGGGTCCCTTCCCGCGCGGCTTTCATCATCTCGTCGAGCTCGGGAAGCACGTCGGAGAGCGGATGGCCGAGCGTCTCCGCCTCGGAGTGCCCGATCAGCTTCTCGGCGGAGCGGTTGAGGATGCCGACGCTGCCGGACGTATCGACGCCGATGATGCCGGCACTCGCCGACGACAGCACGGCCTCGATGAAGCGGCGGCGGCTGTCGATGAGATCGCTGGCATTGACGAGCTCGTCGCGCTGGCTACGCAGTTCCTGCGTCATCTTGTTGAAAGTCTCGCCCAATTGGGCAAGGTCGCCTTCCGACTGGTGCACCGGCACCTTGACGTTGAGATCACCGGTCGAAACCGTATGCGCTGCGTTCATTAGCCGCCGGATCGGCGCCACCAGCGAGTTGGCGAAGTTCAATCCGATCAGCACCGAGGCCATCAGAATGGTCAGCGCGATCACCGCGAACATCAGCGCGAAGGCGACCTGGATGCCGAGCCGGCGCGACTCGATCTGGGCGTATTCGGCAACGCTCACCTCGGTCTGTTTGAGCTGGTTGACGACGTTGGGATCAAGGGGACGCGCGACATAGAGGAAGGTGTCGCTGAAGGCGCGCAGCCGGATCACCGCGGCGACGAAGTTCGCATCCGGCAGGACCGCGATCTCGGGCTCGGATTCGTTGACGTTGCTGAGGAAGTCCGGCGCCGGCGGCGAATAGGCCAGCCGCATGCCGGTGTCGGCGGATTCCAGAATGTTGGTGTTCTTGTCGATGATCATCGCGCCCGGCAGATTGCGGGAGCTGGCGCTGGAGGTCAGCAATTCACGGAACGAGCGGCGATCCTGGTCGTAGAGCGGTCGCGCATGCGCGATGTCATTGGCCATGCCGATAATGTCGCCGCGGATCAGCTGCGCATGGTCCTGCATGTAGGCCCGCGCAATCGTCAGCGAGTTCTGGATCACTTCCTTGGTCGGCCCGGAGAACAGCCGGTCGAGGCCGCGCTCGAGGGTGACGTTGGCGACGACGGCAACCAGAACCGCAGGCAGCACCGCCACGATCGAGAACAGGCTGACGATCTGGACGTGGAGGCGCGCCGCCGCCCGGCCCCGCCGGCGGGCCAGGATCAGCTGCCAGAGCTCGCGGATGATGATCCCGACCAGGAGCAGGATCGTGCCTGCATTGATCAGATAGAACGAGCGGACGACCTCGGGCGTCGGGTCGATACTTGTCAGTCCGGTCAGAACCAGGAAGGTCAGGAAGGCCGACAGCAGCGCCAGCGCCACGGCAAACGGCGCCAGCCAGCGTCGCACCGACCAGCGCCGGGGCTCTTCGGCTGGGGCCGTGTCAAAGGATGCGGCCGAGGTGTCTGCGCTGGTCATTCCGGCAATGGGGTGCTGAAAACGGGTCCGCGGCGGCGGCGGATACTGATGTATTCGTACCACATTGTTGCCGAGACGCGACAGTGTCAAATAGCCACGCGATCTCAGTGGCTTACCAAATTCAGCTTCTTGTTTTTGCCACGATTTATCAAAACGCCGAGCTTGGGATTCGACGGTGTTCGACCGCTTTCTCAGTTCTCTCGAATCTTGCGCGGTGGAGGTTGAACAGCAGAGGCACCCGCAGCTCGACGTATGGCTATCGCCCACGACAGCATCCCCGCAGCCACCAGCATCATGCGACGATCAACGAAGCTTCCGTTCATAGGTCCTCGGCCCTTGTAATTCAGTTCGCGCCCGAACAGCAGAACGGCCCCGCGATCCGGGGCCGTTCCGTCGATTGACCTCAGTTGCCATTGGGCATGCCGATCTGGAAGCCGTTCTTGGCGAGCGAATCCCTGAAGAACTGGAATCGCTCGTACTGCTGTATCGTGATCGGTCCTGCGTAGGTCTCGCTCTGAATCTTCCGTGGAGGGTACTTCACGTAAGTCTGCATCAGATCCTTGATCGCGGCATTGATCGTAACCAAGGACCACGTGTGCTCCGTGTAGTTATTCATGAAGATGTCGTACCGCTCCTGCGGGTCCTGCCAGAGATCAAAAACCTGAGGAACCGTCGCTACATAGGACTCCGGTCCTTTCCAGCCGAGATTGGTGTCAACCGCCAGGCCACCGGTCTGGGCACCGTTGTCACCGCGCAAATTGAACACGGCCTTGTAATTGCCAACACGGGCGGCACCGGGCGTCAGCTCCGACTCGGTGAAGTAGAACCAGTTCTTACGCTCCGACTTGCCGGTTCGAACAGGATCGGTGACATATCGACGCTGTCGAAGATGATGGGCTTACCCTCGCGGTCGTTCTCCGGCAGCTTCACGCCGGCGAGCTTCGCGAAAGTCGCCATGTAATCAAGACCGCCGACGACGTCGGAGTTCTTCGTGCCGGCCTTGATGCCGGGCCCCCATGCGAGGGACGGGACACGGTTGCCGCCCTCACGAACGGTGCCTTTGGTGCCGCGGAAAGGCGTATACCCGGCATCCGGATAAACGTCCTGCCACGCACCGTTGTCGGTCGTCCAGAACACATAAGTGTTCTTGTCGAGCCCGAGGGACCGCACCTTTTCCATGATGCGGCCGATACGCGTGTCGTTCTCCACGACCGAGTCTGCGAACTTGCTCTTCGACATCGATTTGCCCTGGAATTCGGGCGCCGGCATATTGGGCTGATGCACCTTCATGAAGTTGATGCTCATAAAGAAGGGGCCCGATGCCTTGTTGCGATCCAGATATTCAAGCGAGGCCTTCTCGACATAGTCGTCGAAGAAGGGGATGCCGACCACGCCCTTGTCCGGCGTGTTGACGTACTGGCCGTTGATCTTGAAATCCTCCTTCGCGGGCTGGCCGGCGTTTCCGGACAGCGCGCCCTTGGTGACCTTCGTGAACATCGCCCTCAGTTCAGGGTCCATGTCGGGAAACCATGTCGGATCGGCGTATGTGTAAGCATTGAGATGATAGAGCCCGCAATACTTCATCTCGTCATAACCCTGGGCGTTCGGTATCGCATAATCATCCTCGCCGAGATGCCATTTGCCCGTGAAGAACGTCCTATAGCCAGCCGTCTTCAAAACCGACGCAAGCGTCCATTCCGCCGCCGGCAAGCCCCCACCCTGCCCCTGGAATGCCACAGTGGTCATGCCGCTACGATTTGGAATTCGGCCGGTCTGTACCGCGGCACGCCCCGGCGTGCAGCTCGGCTGTGCGTAGAAAGACATAAATTGCAGTCCTTCGGCCGCGAGACGATCGATGCTCGGCGTCGGCATGCCGCGATTTTCGCCGCCGCCGTAGGGCCCGGAGTCGCCATAACCAAAGTCATCCGACAGGATAAGGATGATGTTCGGCTTTGATCCGCCGGCCGAGGACGATGGCTGCGTGGTCGCCTGCGCTTGAGCAGTTTGGACAGGTGCCATTGCCGAGAAGGCGGCAATGGTGGCAAGCGAGCTTGAGGCCGCAAGCAGTTTGCGGCGGCTGAAGTCTTCAGTCGTCTTCTTCTCAGTCATCACTTTCTCCCTGGACGTGTGACGCAGCGAAACCCGAGGTGGCTGGTGGACGTGTCGATCGGTTCGGCATGGCGCGCAGCCGGTCGGTAGCGCCGGCAATAGTTTGGCGCGCAGAGGTGCGAGCCGCCCTTGATCACCTTGCGCGGTATCCGGCTGAGTGGCAGCGACGGATCGTGGCTGTCATGTTCGGAGCCGCCGCGCGGGTTTTGCGGAATGCAGCAGGCCTTCGTTGCATCGGCATGGTGCTTCGGCGCCCACCAGTCGCTGGTCCATTCCCAGACATTCCCGATCATGTCGAAGACGCCGTAACCGTTTGGCGGATAGGTCGATACCGGCGAGGTGCGCTCGTAGCCATCCTCGCTCCGGTTCTCGAACGGGAAGTGACCTTGCCAAATGTTGGCTTGATGGACACCGCCCGGAACAAGCTCGTCACCCCAGGCGTACTCGGCCTCATCGAGGCCGCCACGCGAGGCAAATTCCCACTCTGCTTCCGTGGGCAGATCCTTGCCGGCCCATCGGGCATAGGCGAGCGCGTCGGCATGGGCGATGTGCACGACGGGATGATCGTCTAGTGACTTGATATTGCTTTCCGGGCCGTCAGGATGGCGCCAGTTGGCGCCCTTGAGCAGTGTCCACCATTGGCTGTAGTCGTGAAGATCGACAGGATGATCCGGGGGCGTGAAGGTGAGCGACCCTGCGAAGATCATGTGTGGCAGGGCGTCCGGGTAGTCCTTCGGATTGGGAGCGACCTCGGCGAACGTGGCATGGCCGGTAGCGCGCACGAACTCCTTGAATTGCCGGTTCGTCACCGGCGTGCGGTCAATCCAGAAGCCATCGACGCTCACCCTGTGGGATGGAGCTTCCTCGGGATAGTGCCGATCCGATCCCATACGAAACGTTCCGCCCGGAATGAAGATCGAGTTCGGCGGGCAGTTTTCACAGACGTCTGCGACCGTTGCGTGCGCTAAGCTCACGTCGGATGCTCCGTATTTGTAAACACACTCAGCAGCGGTTCGTATGATGATCGCCGGACAGAGCGGTAAATCTAAAGCGCAGCGTCGATGAGCCTAGTTGGACCTTGGTCCACTGTTGCCGCTTGAAGATCACGTCGATCGCCTCGACGATCTTCATCTCGGGATGCTGCTTGCAGTAGACGATGAGGCTGTGTTCACTCACCTGGGCGCGGAGGGTCTTAGCCGGGTGACACCTGGCGAGACGCATTCTCAGAGGACGTTAACCCGCAAGGCTGCTGTACAAACTTGGACCTAGGTCCAGGCCGGCGTGCAAGTGCCCTCTCGACGAATTGGCACAAACTGCATAGTCGCTCGGACGAAATGGCACAAAGTGCATGGCGCAGATCGTCTTGAGGTTTGGCTCCGGTCAGTTCCGCGCCAGCTACAATCCGCTGGACTCGACAAGTTGCGACCACAGGTTTTAGCTTACCGTTGGTGCCCGAAGCTGGGTCACAACTCGTGAAAAACGTCGATCGATTTGAACGACCAACAACAAGAGTGAATCGCGGCGGCACCTTGGCCAGTGTTTTCCTGCTGATAGCTGTTGCGCTCTCTTTGCCAGGCATACATTCGCGCGCGGACGACGCACCGCGGCGCATCCTTATCTTGAGCGCTTATAACTACACGTTTCCCGCAGCCACTCAGGTCATAGACGGCATAGAAAGTCGCCTTCGCGAACGAAGCTCGCAAAAGCTCGCAATCGACGCTGAGTTTCTCGATCTCGTGCGCGTCGCCGATAACGCGCACGAGGTGCGGACGGCCACCTTCCTGCGCGAAAAATATGCCGCGCGACCGCCGGACGTGCTCGTTGTGGTGGGTGGTACGGCACTCCAGTTCATCATGAACTACCGCGACGTCGTAGCTCCGCAGATTCCAGTGGTGTTTGCCGGAGTTTCGCAAGCAACCTATTCCGCCCTGCATCCTCCTGCCAATGTTACTGGCGTCCTCGTCGGCCTCGACTTTGAGAAAACCCTCCATCTGGCTGAACTGCTTCAGCCCACCACACGCCGGCTCATTGTAATCGGCAGCAATGTTACTCTCGAAGACCGTCGATGGCACGAAGCGGCTCGCGGCGCCATCGAACGACATGACAGAAAATTTGAAACGACTTATCTTTTTGGACTTTCTTTCGATGCGCTCGTCAGCGAGGTCTCGCGAATACCGAACGACGCGATTGTTATCTTTTTGACTTTCTTTGCTGATGGTACAGGAAAAGCTTTTGTCGGCAGGGAGGTAGCCCGCGAACTCGTCCGGATCTCCCCTGCCCCGATCTATGGACCATACAACACTTACCTCGACACCGGGGTCGTGGGCGGATTTTTCGAGACGTTCAAATCGCACGGGGCTGCCGCGGCCGAGCTGGTTCTTGCAGTCAGCGCCGGGAAAGATCCCGCTTCGCTCCCACCGAAAGTCAATCCAACCCAAGCATTCCATGTGGACTCGAGAGCGATGGCGCGGTGGGGCCTGAAGCAAGGCAATCTTCCGCCCGGTACGGATGTTTTGTTCGAGGAACCGAGCCTCTGGGAGGAACATCGCTACCTCACGTCAGCGGTGGCGCTGGTCATTGCCTTGCTGATGGGGGGCGTCGCTGTCCTGCTGGTTCAACTGCGCCGGCGACGGCAGGCCGAGCGTTCGCTCAAGGAGAGCGAGGACCGAATGACCTTTACGGCCGCAACCGCGAATATCGGATTGTGGCAGTTCGATCGGACGACCGACGAGCTATGGACGACCGATCATTGCCGGACGATGTTTGGTCTTGCCAGCGATACGCTTCTCACACGCGAGACGTTTCTCGCTGCGGCCCACCCTGAAGATCGGCGCATCGCAGTGCGGACCCTGCGCGGGGTATCGCGCGGGCACGCCGCTGTTACTGACATCCGCATTGTCCGCCTCGACGGCCAGATCCGCTGGTTCAGGATTCGCGCGCGTGCTCCTTTCGACGGCATAAAAGCACCAGATCAGCTCAGCGGAATGCTCGTCGATATCACCGACCAGAAAGCGGCGGAGTCCGAGGCGGAGTTGCAGAGACAGGAGGTCACGCATTTGATGCGGGTCTCTGCATTGGGCGAGCTGTCCGGGGCGATCGCGCACGAAGTCAACCAGCCACTGACGGCGATCCTGTCGAACGCGCAGGCGGCGATTTATCTTCTGGACCAGGATCCTCCTAACCTCGCCGAGGTGCGGGACACGCTGAGGGATATCGTGCTGGAGGACAATCGTGCCGGCGAGGTGGTGCAGCGGCTGCGCGGCCTGCTCAAAAAGGGTGAGAGCCGATCCGAGCGAATCGATCTCAACGAGATGGTCGATTCCACGACGACACTGCTGCGCAGTGAACTGATCCGCCGGCGCGTTATGGTCGAGACTGATCTTGCTGCCGGTCTTCCCACCGTGCTCGGCGATTCCGTGCAACTGCAGCAAGTGCTCCTTAATCTCGTCGTCAATGCGATGGACGCGATGGCCTCGACCCCGGTAGAGCAGCGCCGCGTCAACATTCGAACGAGCCGGACCCCCGACGGAGACATCGCGATTCGGCTGAAGGACCAAGGACCGGGGATCAGGCCGGTCGATGAAAAGCAGGTGTTCACGCCGTTCTACACAACCAAGCATCATGGCCTGGGGCTTGGCCTGACGATCTGTCTATTATTCGAAAGCACGGCGGAACCCTCAACCTCAGAAATGACGACGCGGGGGGAGCTGTTGCCGAGATTTCGCTGCCTGCTCGCCTCATGCTGATGGCGGCCCAATGATGGATAGTGCATTCACCGTCTTTCTCGTTGATGACGACGCCGGCGTGCTGAAGGCAGTTGGTCGACTATTGCGAGCGAGAGGGTACGACGTGCGGTCATTCACTTCGCCGCAGGCATTTCTCGTCAGCCACGACGCCTTGATCCGCGGTTGTGCCATCCTCGACGTCTCAATGCCCGATCTGGACGGACTGGCACTGCAGCAGGCGCTAAGCGCCGGCGGATCACAGAGATCGGTCATCTTCCTGACCGGTAAGGATGACATTCCCACCAGCGTGCGCGCCATGCGGGCCGGCGCCATCGATTTTCTGACTAAACCGGTCAACGATACGGACCTACTAGCGGCCATTGGACGGGCTGAAAAGGAAGATGCGGAGCACCGCTCCGCCAACGCCAGCCTGGGCTCGATCCAGGCCAGATTGGCAATGCTGACGCCGCGTGAGCGCGAAGTGATGACTCATGTGGTTGCTGGACGGCTCAATAAGCAGATCGCGGGAGACCTCGGAACTGTCGAGAAGACGGTGAAAGTCCATCGCGGCCGGGTGATGAGCAAGCTCGGAGTACGATCCGTCGCCGACCTCGTCCGCCTCGCAGAAAAAGCCGGAATTGACGGTAGCCGACCATAATTCGCAACGCCGCGCTGTTGGCCCTAGGGCCAACTCGACAACGTGTGGTGGCGGGGTCCATCGTTCGCCCCATGACGCAACCCTCGCCCTGGATTGCAATCGTTGACGACGATCCGCCGGTGCTGAAAGCCTTGGCGCGGCTGTTGAAGACGCGCGCCATCGAGGCCAGAACATACGGCTCGGCCCGCGACTTTCTTGCTGCGCTTCCCGACGCAACGTCCGATGCGTTGCCCGAATGCCTCATCCTCGACCTGCAGATGCCGGAAATGAACGGTCTTGAACTGCAGCGTCATCTCAATCACGTGGGAATCCGGATTCCGACCATCGTGATTACCGCCCATACCGACAGCGATATGCACGAACTCTGCGCTGCTGCGGGGGCCGAGGCCTATCTGCGGAAACCGTTACAGGACACGACCTTGCTCGCAGCCATCAGCGAGATCAGGGCGGCCAGCGCCCGAACTCAGCACAGACCTCCCGGAACAGTAAAATGACGCGGCCTGAGCTTCAGTGCTTGCCAGCAAGCGGGGTGCCGGGATGACTTCGGAGCCCGGACTTACACAAGGATCGGTTCAGTCGGTGCGCAAGGATCTGAGCCGCAGGATCTTCGCTGCGGGAGCAACCATTTTCGCCGAAGGCGAAGTAGGCACGCTTGCTTACATCCTGCTTCGCGGCGATGCCACGATTTTCATAGGCTTCGGCACGCCCCAACAGCGCACGGTCACCACCTTGAGGTCCGGGCAAATGTTCGGTGTGCACGCGTTGATGGCCGGAGCCAATCGCACCGCCACGGCGGTGACGACACAGGGCTGCGAGGTGCTGGCGGTGAGCGAGGCGAAGCTGAAGCAGAAGCTCGAGGAAGCCGATCCCTTTCTCCGTTACTGGGTCGACTATCTCTCGCAGCGCGTTATCGATTTGTCCGCGCCAGCTTGATTGAGCAGCGTAATGGACATGTCGCAGCCCCGCCCACCTCGCCTCACACTCTTCACGACGGTTCTGTCGCTGTTTCTCATCGTCGCTCTACTGGTCGGAACCGCTGTCACGGTCACCAATTATTTCGAAACCCGCAGGACGGCCCTCAAAGTCGCCGCGGAGACTTTCCGAAGTACAATCAACCGGATCAACGAACAGCGCCTTGCATTTTTTACGCCAGCCTATTTGCTGACCAACGTTCTTCGCAACATGCCTTCTCTGCAATCGTCAGCCGGATCCAAGGATGCAGTTCGGCAACTGATCTTGAGCAGCCTGAAGGTCAACCCGCAGATCTCGGCCATCTATGTCGGCTACGAGAACGGCAATTTCTTTCACGCACTATCGTTCTCCGACTCGGAAAAGGCTTTCCTCGAAGAGCTACAAGCGCCGCCTCTTACCCGGTTCGCCATTTAGGAAATCCGCGCTGGCGACGATGGCACTCGCTTGCAGACATGACTGTTCTTCGATAGCGAGGCCCGACAGATCGGAACGCTCACCAATCCGTCGCCGCCATACGACCCTCGGAGCCGCGGCTGGTATCGTGACGCCATGGAACGTCCGAAGACGATCATCCGGACCCTGCCCTATCTGTTCGCGGCAACGTCGCAGGTCGGGATGACCCTGGCGCAGGCGCTCGAGCATGGCGGCGTTGTCGGGGTCGACCTCACGCTTGATCGGTTGATGCTCTACATCCGCTCGATCAGAGCTAATGACGCGCATCGCTTCATGGCATTCGACGACAAGAATCGCCTGCTGGCCCACTTCGATCCACAACAATTGTTCAAGCGCTCCGGCCTCCGCGACGCTCCCGCGATCGATCTAGCGACGACCGCGGACCTGACGGACCCGGTGGTCCGAGAAGCGCTACGGATATTCTCCGACAAGGGCGCCTATGGCCTGGCGGACTTCAAGGTGGCCGGCATGACGTATCTGGCCACCGTGGACCGTCAAGTCGCCAGGGATGGCGGCGCGTTCTTTCAGTTGTACGCAGCGCCCCTTTCCGATTTCCAGGGCAGCCTGGCCGACGCCGCCGGTCGAAGCATTCCCGTCGCACTTCTGATTTTTTTCCTCACGCTGCCCGCGATCATCTATCTCGCGCGATCGATCTCGATGCCGCTCGCCAAGCTCTCCAAAGAAGCGGAACTAATACGTGCGTTCGAGCTCGATGATCCGATCAAGCTGCGATCCCGCGTACATGAAGTAAACACGCTGATCCGATCGATGTCGGGCATGAAGGGGACCATTCGCGAAGTATCCAAGTTCGTGCCCAAAGCCCTTGTGAAGGACATCCTGGAAAGCGAGAGCGAGGTTGCGGTCGGTGGCCAGACCCGTCGCGTCAGCATCTTGTTCACTGACGTCAAGGACTTCACGCCGATTGTCGGGGCCATGTCGCCGGATAACCTCATGGCCCACATGTCTGAGTACTTTGAACACTTGGCGTCCCTGATCATCAGGTCAAACGGAACGGTCGACAAATTCATCGGTGACGCCATTTTTTCCTTCTGGAACGCGCCGTTGGCGGTCGCGCGCCACGAACACGTGGCCTGCATGGCGGCGCTGGAATGTCGCGCCGCATCGAGACGCCTGAATGTGCAGTGGGTCGACAAGGGGCTGTCTGCCTGGCACACGAGGTTTGGAATTCACGTCGGGGAAGCCGTACTGGGTAACGTCGGATCATCCGACCGAATTGATTACACGGCGGTTGGCGACAATGTAAACATCGCTGCTCGCCTGGAAGGTTTGAATAAGTTTTACGGCAGCAGCATTCTGACGAGCGGGCTGATCGCGGATGTCTGTTCGGATGAATTTCTGTTTCGGCACGTCGACCGCAGCCGGCCGAAGGGTGTCGACAAACCCATCGATATTTTTGAACTGCTCGGCACCATCAACGGTCCTGACGAGTTTCGCGTCTCGCCGGCAATAAGGAAGCTCGTCGAGGACTGGGACCACGTCTACGAGGTGTATGCCAGCCAGGATTGGTTACGTGCGCTCGACGCCATCGAGACGTTTGCGGATGATTATCCAGAAGACGTGCTGGCCGGAATCTATCTGGATCGTGTGGCAGGCTTCCTGCTAGAGCCTCCCGCGGAGAGTTGGGACGGAATTATTCGATTCAGCAAGAAATAGGAATTATCCGCGCGTAAGGCCCACCGTAATCCTTGAATTCGAACCCTCAAAGTTGCTGAATTGCGACAATTCCGCGGCGCCCTCGTCGCGACGGACGGGCGCATCCACAGGAGGCCGTCTCAACCAGACGCCGATGACCGGGAACGGAATCCCGCCATTCCGGCTTGACCCGGCATGGACAAGTTCTTTCTCGCGATGATGGTTTCGGCCGTGCTGCTGCTGATCGTGGCCTCCGACCTCCTGGTCAACGGCCCAAGCAGGCAGGACCAGACGGCGCAAATGGCCAATATCCAGCCGGTCTCAGCCCGTCTGATCAGATAGGTGCGACGCCGCGCGCTGCGGATGCATGACCAATTCTTGCGTTCCAGCGGAACATTCAGCCAGATGCAGACTTTGGCTCACCGCGTGAGTCACAAAGGCCAGCGCAATCCGGACCGGCTCAGCTCACCTTTGGTAGGGGAGCTGAGCCACCGTCCCGGAAAAACTAACCCCCGCTCCGATACACTTGGATATCGAGATCCCGGATCTTCTTCCGCAGCGTGTTGCGGTTGAGGCCGAGCAGATCGGCGGCGCGGATCTGGTTGCCGCGGGTGGCGGCGAGCGCGGCCGTCAGCAGCGGCACCTCGATCTCCTTGAGGATGCGGTGATACAGGCCCGGCGGCGGCACGCCGTTCGGGAAGCCCTGGAAGTGCGAGGACAGATAGGCTTCGACGGCGCCACCGAGATTATCGACACCTTGCTGGACCGCAGCACCCGGGCTGACCGAGGGCGGCGCGAGCTCGCCGTCGATGACCGAGGCCGTGATCACGTCCTGCGGATAGAGCGCGGCGAGACGCCGCGCGAGGTTTTCGAGCTCACGCACGTTGCCCGGCCAGCGGTGCTGCTTCAGCCGCTCCAGCGCCAGCGCGTCGAGCTTCTTCGGCGGCAGGCCGTCCTTCTCGGCGAGCGCGAAGAAGTGACGGATCAGATCCGGCAGGTCCTCGATCCGCTCGCGCAACGGCGGCAGCCGCAGCGGCACGACGTTGAGGCGGAAAAACAGATCCTCGCGGAACAGGCCCTGCTGGATCAGGACGCGCAGATCCTTGTTGGAGGCGGCAACGATCCGCACGTCGGTCTTGATCGGAGTGCGGCCGCCGACGGTGGTGTATTCGCCCTGCTGCAAGACACGCAGCAGCCGGGTCTGTGCCTCCATGGGCATATCGCCGATTTCGTCGAGGAACAGCGTGCCGCCTTCGGCCTGCTCGAACCGGCCGGAGGCGCGGGTGTTGGCGCCGGTGAAGGCGCCGCGCTCATGGCCGAACAGCTCGGACTCGATGAGATCGCGCGGGATCGCCGCCATGTTGACCGCGACGAACGGGCCGTTGCGCCGCTTGCCGTAATCGTGCAGCGCGCGCGCCACCAGCTCCTTGCCGGTACCGGACTCGCCCGTGATCATCACGGTGAGGTCGGTCTGCATCAGCCGCGCCAGCACGCGGTAGATTTCCTGCATCGCCGGCGAGCGGCCGACCAGGGGGATTGCCTCCATCTCTGCGTCGTCGTCCGGCGTCGAGACCCGCTCCTTCGGCTCTGCGAGCGCGCGGCCGACGATGGCGATCAGCTCCTTCAGGTCGAAGGGCTTTGGCAGATATTCATACGCCCCCCGTTCGGAGGCGCGGATCGCCGTCATGAAGGTGTTTTGCGCGCTCATGACGATGACCGGCAAATTCGGCCGCATCTTCTTGATCCGCGGCAGCAGGTCGAAGGCGTTTTCGTCCGGCATCACCACGTCGGTGATGACGAGATCGCCCTCCCCTTGGCTGACCCAACGCCACAGCGTCGCGGCATTGCCGGTAAGCCTGACCTCATAGCCGGCGCGGGAAAGTGCCTGGTTGAGAACCGTGCGGATGGCGGTATCGTCATCAGCGACGAGAATGCTACCTGCGGGCATCGTTAATCCTCATTTTGCCCCCTGTGATGCAGACGACGACTTCCCGGCAGAGCCGTCGCGACTGCTGTGATCGGCATGTTTGA
Organism: Bradyrhizobium sp. LTSP849; assembly: GCF_000938255.1. Classification (GTDB taxonomy): domain Bacteria; phylum Pseudomonadota; class Alphaproteobacteria; order Rhizobiales; family Xanthobacteraceae; genus Bradyrhizobium. The sequence goes on from NZ_JYMR01000008.1 coordinate 147,058, forward strand.
CCGATGTCGAGTACATCGGCATCAGCACGCGGAAGGTGGTTTTGCGTGGCTGAGACTCGCATTCGATGATGCCCCCGTGATCGCCGACGATCTTTGCGACCAGCGCCAGGCCGAGACCGCTGCCGGTCTGCTTGGTGGTCACGAAGGGATCGAACAGGTTGGGCAGAAGATCGTCCGGCACGCCTGGTCCATTGTCCTTGACGCAGAATTCGAGCGGTAGGGATACCCGGGATTTTTGACCGGGGACTGACAGGCGCACGCCGGGGCGGAACGCGGTGGTGAGCTGGATCTCGCCGTCGGCGACATCGATCAGGGCTTCCGCGGCATTCTTCACCAGATTGAGGAACACCTGGATCAGCTGATCCTGGTTCGCGAGCACCGGCGGCAGCGAGGGATCGTAGTCTTCGATGAAGCGGATGTTGCGGGCAAAGCCGGACTGCGCCAGCCGCTTCACATGATCGAGCACGGAGTGGATGTTGACGGGACCGCGCACCACCGGCCGCTCATCACCGAACACCTCCATGCGGTCGACCAGCGTGACGATGCGGTCGGCCTCATCGCAGATCAGCCGCGTCAGCATGCGGTCTTCGGAGGAAGCCTGTTGCTCCAGCAGCTGTGCCGCGCCGCGGATGCCGGAAAGCGGGTTCTTGATCTCATGCGCAAGCATTGCTGCTAGCGCTATCACCGAGCGCGCGGCGCTGCGGTGGGTGAGCTGGCGGTCCATCTTGTCGGCGATGGTGCGCTCCTGGAGCATCACCACGATATGGCCCGGCCGCTCCGTGAGCGGGGCGACATGGAGATCGACCTGACGGTCGCCGCCCATGCGCGGCGTGCCGAGATCGACCTTGTATTCGTTGACCGGCGAGTTCGACGAGCGCACCTGGTCGATCAGCGCCAGCAAGGGGCTGCCGAACGGCACCAGTTCCTTCAGCGACTGCCGCTTCAGGAACTGCGTCGAGATCTCGAAAAAGGCTTCGGTGGCGATATTAGCGCCGACGATCTTGCCGTCCGGCCCGATCAGGAGCACGGGATTGGGCAAAGCGTCCAGGATCGCATCGCTGTCGGACAAAACAGGCCGACGATGTTCAGCAGCTGAGCTCATGCAGCAGCGCTCCATGCGAAGTCGTCGAAGGCATCTTGCAGTGAGTGGTGGACGAGGTGCGGATCTTCGGAGGTCAGAATCTTCTGGCGCCAGGCTTTCAGCTTCTCAGCCGGCGCACGGCTCACATCGGCGGCGACGTCGAGCGCCCAGCCGAGATGTTTGCGTGCATGCCTGAGGCCAACACGCAGGCCATAGAGCGCACAGACGCCCTCATAGAGGGTGCGGACATAATGGAGTTGGCTCTCGAGCGACGGAGTGGCTTCCGCCGCCCCGCCCTTGAGGCGGCGGCCGATCTGGCCGGGCAGCCAGGGCTGGCCTTGGGCGCCGCGGCCGATCATCACGGCATCGGCGCCGGACGCTTCGAGCGCTGCGAGCGCCTTCTCATACGACGTGATGTCGCCATTGACGACGAGGGGAATGGAGATGGCATCGCGCACCGCGCGGATCGCATCCCAATCGGCCTCGCCCTTGTAGAACTGGCAGCGGGTGCGGCCATGGACCGTGACGAGCTTGATGCCGGCGGCTTCGGCGCGACGTGCCAGCTCCGGCGCATTGCGGCTACGGTCGTCCCAGCCGAGCCGCATCTTCAGCGTGACCGGCACCTTCACCGCCGCGATCGTCGCCTCGATCAGGCTGACGGCATGGTCGAGGTCGCGCATGAGCGCCGAGCCGGACTGGCCGCCGGTGACGTGGCGGGCCGGACAGCCCATGTTGATGTCGATGATATCTGCGCCTTCGGCTTCGGCGATCCGCGCACCTTCCGCCATCCAGTGCGGCTCACAACCAGCGAGCTGAACTACATGCGGGCCAATTCCAGCCGCTTCGCATCGCAACCGCGACATCGGATGGCCGTTGACGAGATCATCGCTGGCAGTCATTTCGGACACGACCAGACCGGCCCCGAGCTCGGCTGCGAGCCGTCGGACAGGCGAGTCCGTCACCCCCGACATCGGTGCCAGGAAGACCGGGGTCGCGATTTCAATGTCGCCTATTTTCAACGGCTTAGAGCCTGATCTTGCCGGGCCGGTCACGGTGGTCTCGTTGACTTGGCAGGGCTTGATCGCGCTGCCATGACCTATCTTGCGCACAATTCTTGTGCAGTCAAGCGTCATGCCTACACTTTAGACAGTTCTGCAAATCTTTCAAGTGCGGTGCAGCAAAGTGCTGTTTCCCACAATCCGGGGAAACCCCCTTTTTTTGCGGGCCTGCCGTGCTAGAGGCATGCCGTCAATTACCCACTCCCCGACTGTTCACCATCAACTGAATATTTGAGTCCTATGGCGAAATCACAACGCACCGCAGTCGTTCTCGTCGCGGCTGGACGTGGCCTGCGCGCGGGTGCCGGCGGCCCGAAGCAATATCGCGAGATCGGTGGGCAGCCTGTGATCTTCCGCGCCATGGAAGCCTTCAGCCGTCATCCGGACGTGTTTGCCGTGCAGCCGGTGGTGAACCCTGACGACAGCGCCATGTTCACGGCAGCGGTCGCAGGGCTCAGCCACGAGCCGCCGACCAATGGCGGCGCCACCCGTCAGGCCTCGGTGCTCGCGGGTCTCGAAGCGCTCGCCAGGCACAAGCCGGACATCGTCCTGATCCACGACGCCGCGCGGCCCTTCGTCTCGCAGGGTCTGATCTCGCGCGCGATCGATGCGGCCAGCCGCACCGGCGCCGCGATCCCCGCCATTGCCGTGACCGACACCATCAAGCTCATCGGCGAAGGCGGCAATGTCGAGGACACGCCGGACCGTGCGCGGCTGCGCATCGCGCAGACGCCGCAATCCTTTCGTTTCGATGTCATCCTCGAAGCGCATCGTCGCGCGGCCAAGGACGGACGCAGCGATTTCACCGATGATGCCGCGATCGCCGAATGGGCGGGATTGACGGTTGCGACCTTTGAAGGCGATGTTGCCAACATGAAGCTCACCACTCCCGAAGATTTCGTGCGCGAGGAAGCGCGCCTGGCCAGCCTGCTCGGCGACATCAGGACCGGCACGGGCTATGACGTGCACGCCTTCGGCGAGGGCGACCACCTGATGATCTGCGGGGTGCGCGTGCCGCACACGAAAGGCTTTTTGGCTCATTCCGACGGCGATGTGGGCCTGCATGCGCTGGTTGACGCCATTCTCGGCGCGCTGGCCGACGGCGACATCGGCTCGCACTTTCCGCCGAGCGATGCGAAGTGGAAGGGCGCCTCCTCCGACCAGTTCCTGAAATACGCCATCGAGCGTGTGACCGCACGTGGCGGCCGAGTCGCCAATCTCGAAGTGACCATGATCTGCGAGCGGCCGAAGATCGGCCCGTTGCGCGACACCATGCGCGCGCGCATTGCCGAGATTTCCGGCGTCGACATCTCCCGCGTCGCGGTGAAGGCGACGACCAGCGAGCGGCTGGGCTTCACCGGCCGCGAGGAAGGCATCGCGGCCACCGCGAGCGCCACCATTCGCCTTCCCTGGGGTGTCTAGGCCATGGCCGGCAGCGACGCACGCGCCCTCTCCCGCTCGCTGCTCGATTTGTGCCGCATGCGGAAGCTGACGATCGCGACCGCTGAGTCCTGCACCGGCGGACTTGTCGCCGGCGCGCTGACCGACATCCCCGGTTCATCCGATGTGATCGACCGCGGCTTCGTCACCTATTCCAACGATGCCAAGCGCGCCATGCTCGGCGTCGAGGCCAGCACGCTGACGAATTTCGGCGCTGTCAGCAAGGAAACCGCGACCGCCATGGCGGTCGGTGCGCTGGAGCGCGCCGGCGTCGATCTTGCGGTAGCCATCACCGGCATTGCCGGCCCCGGCGGCGCCACGCCCGGCAAGCCGGTCGGGCTCGTGCATTTCGCCGTCGCCGCGCGCGATGGCCGCATCGTCCACCGCGAGCAGCGCTTTGGCGCGATCGGCCGCTCTGCCGTGCGCGCCCGCTCCGTGGTCGAGGCGCTGCGCATGCTGATGGATCTCGCCCGCGGCCCGCAAGCCCAGGTCAAGCCGCGCCGTGCTGCCGCCGCAACCCGCCTGCGCCCGCGCGTGACGCGGACGCCGAGACGGCACGCTGCAAAGCGCAGGCCGCCGCGGTCGCCGCGAGGCTGAAGCGCCTCGCACCGTCGCAAGCCACGCACTTGCATGACCGGGCGCGCGGCTTGACCGCATCGGCGTTGCGGTGTCCCGATCATTGTTGCGTCTGCGTGATCCGATACATGACAGGGAGCTTTTGCTCGATCGCCTTCGCAAGCACCGTTCCCGTGGTCCGGCCGAGCTCCTTTGCGATCATCGTGATCGGCTTGGTGCCCGCGAGTGTCTTCAGCCTCCTGAGGTCTTCCTCACTCCACGATTGCTTCCAGCGTGCCATGTCCCCTGGTCCCGCCATACAAGCCCCCGCGCCCGACTCGTATTGTAGTTGATCAGCACCAGACATGCAGCCGTTCTACGTGTGCCGCCGATGGCAAGGGGTGTTCTGTCAGCACATCGTATTTTGGCACAAACTGCACTTGTCACTCCCGGGAGCGCCGAGTTCAAATTGACGGTTGTGCGTAGAGCTTGCGATGCCGTCGCCAGCTACGTTTCCTTATGCTGCGCCGAGTGAGAAGCGCCGCGAGACCACGACGTCGCACTTGCTTTTCAAATTGCACGCAGATTTGTCGAAATCGATCATGATCTGCGAGGCCGCGGCGCGACCAAACGTCTTTGTTCCCTTCAGAGCTTCTGCACGCCTATACTGGCGCAACAACGCCGCTTTACGTTGTGGCCAGGAATCAACCGGCCCAGCCCTCTGGAGGGCGACACTGTGTTCGCTCGTACCGTAGCTTCACTCGCTGCCATCGCCACCTTCGTCGCTATTGATGGTGCGGCCGCCCAAACGGCCAACCAGCCGCCGGACACGATGGCGGCGCGGGTGGAGGCCTGCACGCCCTGTCACGGCAACAAGGGCGAAGGCACCAGCGACGTCTACTTTCCACGTCTCGCCGGCAAGCCGGCCGGCTATCTCTACAACCAGCTCCTCGCCTTCCGCAGTGGCCGGCGCAAATACCCGCCGATGAACTATCTGCTGGAGTTTCTGCCCGATCCGTATCTCGAGGCGATGGCCGAGTATTTTGCCAGCGAGCATCCCCCGCTGCCGCAGCCGGCGCCGAGCGAGGTCAGCAAGGACGTGTTGGCGCAGGGCGAGCTGCTCGCCACCAGCGGCGATGCGAACCGCAACATTCCAGCCTGTGTGAGCTGCCACGGCCCGGAGCTGACGGGCATGCAGCCCGGCATCCCCGGCCTGCTCGGCTTGCGCGCCGCTTACGTCAGCGCCCAGCTCGGCGCCTGGCGCTACGGCACCCGCACGGCGAAGTCGCCCGACTGCATGCAGCTCGTCGCTGGCCACCTGACCGAGGCCGACGTCACCGCAGTCGCGGCCTGGCTCGCGACGCGCCCGGCGCCTACCAACCCGGTCCCCGTACCGAAAGGCACCTACGCGCTGCCGTTCGGCTGCGGCAGCCAGCCGAATTGATGAGGCGGATGATGGGCTTGAGACTGTCGATCACGCTCCTCGCTCTCGCCGCACTCACGACGGCTGTCCAAGCGCAGGACAAAACAAGCGACAAGACCAGCGATATCATCGCGCGCGGCGAATACCTCGCCCGCGCCGGCGACTGCACCGCCTGCCACACCGCGTCGGAAGGCCGCCTGTTCGCTGGCGGACGCCCCATGCCGACCCCGTTCGGCACGATCTACACCTCCAACATCACGCCGGATTCGGAGACGGGGATCGGTAAATGGAGCGCCGACGACTTCTACCGGACCATGCACAATGGCCGCTTCCCGGACGGCGGGCTGATCTATCCGGCGATGCCGTTTGCGTCCTACACCAAGGTCACGCGCGCCGACAGCGATGCGATCTTCGCCTATCTGCGCTCGATTCAGCCTGTGAACCAGAAGAACAAGCCGCACGAGCTGCGCTTCCCCTATGACAACCGCCAGCTCATCCTTGGCTGGCGCACGCTGTTCTTCAGCGAGGGCGAGTTCAAGCCGGACGCATCCAAATCGGCCGAATGGAATCGCGGGGCCTATCTGGTCGAGGGCCTCGGCCATTGCGGCATGTGCCATTCGCCGATCAACGCGCTCGGCGGCACCTCGCAATCGGACGCCTTCAAGGGCGGCCTGATCCCGATGCAGAACTGGTACGCGCCGTCCCTCACCTCCAATCGCGAGGCGGGGCTCGGCGACTGGAGCATCAAGGACATCACCGATCTGCTCCAGACCGGTGTCTCCACGCGTGGCGTCGTTTACGGCCCGATGGCCGAGGTCGTGCACAACAGCCTGCAATATCTCAACAACGAGGACACCAGGGCGATGGCGGTGTACCTCAAGGGTATCGCAGAGGCCTCGGCTCCGCCGCCGCCGAGCTCGGCGCTGCCGACCACCGAGAGCAGCCTGCTGATCAGCCTCGGCAAGACCGTCTACGACAAGAATTGCGCGAGCTGTCATGGCACGCAGGGCGAAGGCAGGCCGCCGCATTGGCCGCCGCTCGCCAACAACCAGTCGATCGAGATGCAGTCCGCGGTCAATCCGATCCGCATGGTGCTCAATGGCGGCTATCCGCCGGGCACCAAGGGCAATCCGATGCCCTACGGCATGCCGCCCTTCGCTGGCCTCCTGTCCGACAACGAGGTCGCCGCCGTCGTCTCCTACATCCGCACCGCCTGGGGCAATCGCGGCACGCCGGTCTCGGCGCGCGAGGCCAACGAGCTGCGCTCCGCACCGCTGAACTGAGAGGCGCCATGTTCAATTCCGACCCGCCGACCAGCCCCGCTGCCGCCGATCAGGCCGTCGAGGAGGTCGTAGCCCAGGGCCCGTCCGGTGCCATTGCAGTCGCCGGCATCGCCACGGCCTGCGTGGTCGCGATGTGGTTTGCATTCTATCTGTTCGTCTTCCTGCCGCGCGGGTCGCTGCAATGAGCGCTCAGGAGGACGGTCATCGCAGCGCCGAGGTCGCTGCCCGCGTCGAGCGGCGCTGGGCCACCATCGCTGTGATCATCGTCGTGATGATGGCGTTGCTGGCGGCGTTCGCCGGCATTCATCGCGCGACCATGCCGCAGCCGCGCGTCGAGACGACCGATCCGTCGCGGCTGCATCTGGCGGGCGAATTCGTTGAGAGCAATCTCGGCAGCGTGTTGGAGGCTAACGGCGCCGTGATCGTGCGCGCGATCGGCCAGCAATATTCCTTCACGCCGGCCTGCATCGTGGTGCCCGTCGATACGCCGATCACGCTGCGCGCCACCAGCGCCGACGTCGTGCACGGCATCCTGATTCAGGGCACCAACGTCAACACCATGCTGGTGCCCGGCTACATCTCCGAGCAGCTCATGCGCTTTACCAGGACCGGCGACTATCTGATGCCCTGCCAGGAGTTTTGCTCCTTCGGGCATGAGGGCATGTGGGGCAAGGTCCGGGTGATCGACAAGGCCGACTTCGCCAATCGCGCGAAGGGCGGCGGGAGGCTGAGCTGTGTTGGCCAATAGGAAGCTCATCCTCGCGCATTTCTGGTTTGCCTTCTCGGTGTTCGGCGTCGCACTCACGCTCGGCGCCTGGCAGATGTTCATCCGCAGCCCGATCGGCACATGGCTGTCCAATCCCGAACTCTATTACCGTTCGCTGACCGCGCACGGCACGGTGATGGGCTACGTGTTCCCGACCCTGGTCGCGATGGGGTTTGGCTATGCCATCAGCGAGGCCGCGCTGGAGCAGCGCCTGGTCGGGGTGCGCTGGGCCTGGGCCGGGTTCTGGCTGATCGTCCTCGGCAGCGTCATGGCGATCATCCCAATCGCGCTCGGCCGCGCCTCGGTGCTCTACACATTTTATCCGCCGCTGATCGGCAGCCCGTTCTATTACATCGGCGTCGTGCTGGTCGTGGTCGGCTCCTGGATCTGGGTCGCGCTGATGGCGATCAATCTACGAGTCTGGCGCAAGGCCCATCCCGGTGCACCGGTGCCGCTCGCGATGTTCGCCAATGTCGCCGGCTCCTATCTGTGGGCCTGGACCGCGGTCGGTGCGGCGCTCGAGCTGTTGTTGCAGATCATCCCGGTGTCGGTCGGGCTGAAGGCGACCATCGACGCCGGTCTTGCCCGCGTCTTCTTCTCCTGGACGCTGCACGCCATCGTCTATTTCTGGCTGATGCCGACTTACATCGCCTATTACACCATCGTGCCGCGCGCGATCGGCGGCAGGGTCTATTCCGACACGATGGCGCGGATTTCCTTCATCCTGTTCCTGGTGGTGGCGATGCCGATCGGCATGCATCACACCTTCGCCGATCCGCAGGTCGGCGCCGGCTTCAAGTTCATCCATTCGGCCTTTACGGCGCTGGTTGCGCTGCCGACGCTGCTGACGGTCTTCACGATCTGCGCCTCGGTCGAGATCGCCGCGCGGCTGCGCGGCGGCCGTGGGATGTTCGGCTGGATCAGAGCGCTGCCCTGGGACAATCCGATGATGCTGGCGCTCGCCTTCTCCTTCGTGATGCTCGGCCTCGGCGGCGCCGGCGGCCTCATCAACATGAGCTATCAGCTCGATGCTTCCATCCACAACACGCAGTGGATCACCGGCCATTTCCACCTGATCTTCGGCGGCGCCATCGTCATCATGTACTTTGCGATCGCCTATGATCTGTGGCCGCATTTGACGGGCCGCGAGCTGATCGATCTCCGTCTGATCCGCACCCAGCTCTGGCTGTGGTTCATCGGCATGATCGTCACGACGTTCCCCTGGCATTGGGTCGGTATTTTGGGCATGCCGCGCCGCATGGCCTATTTCGACTTCGGCCATCCCGCCATCGCGCCGCAGGCGCTCTCGGTGACATTCTCGGCGTTCGGCGGCTTCATCCTGCTGACCTCGGGCCTGCTGTTCCTGGTCATCCTGGCCCGCGGCATGCGCGCGCCGCAGGCTGATGCCGGACCGTACCGCTTTGCGATCGCCGTGCACCAGCCGGCGACCGTGCCGGTCGCGCTCAATACGCATGCCCTATGGGTGGCGCTGATGATCGTGCTCACCATCACCAATTACGGCTATCCGATCCTGACGCTGGCGTTGACCGAGGGCACGTCGGTGCCGGCCGTCTATGTGGGAGCGCAGTGATGAGCGCGCGCGACCTCTTCACCTTCCGCAATCGCCATTTCACCGCGGGCGTCGGCATCATCGCCGCAATGCTCATCGTGACGGCGATTGCCGGCTTCATCGTGCTGCCGTTCGCGCAGCCCTGGGTTCAGTTCGCCAATTTCTGGGACGCGATCTGTAGCGCCGCCGGCGTGCCGCAACGCGCGGCAAACGTGACGGCGCCCGAACAGACAAAACGCCTGTCGGAGGTCGTGCTGACCTCGCACACACTGTCGCGCCCGAGCCAGGAGGCGATCGGCCGTGGCGCCACCCTCGCCCAGCGCTGCGCAATCTGCCATGGCCCGACCGGCATCAGCCGCGCGGACTCGCCAAACCTCGCCGGCCAGTATGCGGCCGTGATCTACAAGGAGCTGCACGATTTCCGATCCGGCGCGCGCACCAACGCGGTGATGTCGCCGTTTGCGGTGAATTTGACGGACGAAGAGATCGCCGATCTCTCGAACTACTACGCCTATCTGCCGCGGCTTCCGGCCTATCACCCGACACCGCAACTGCCCAAGCCCAACATCGTCATCTATGGCGCACCGATGCGCGGGATTGCGCCCTGCGGCGCGTGCCACGGCAGTCTCGACAACAAGACCGGCAGCCCGTGGCTCGAAGGCCAGTCCGAGGCCTATATGAAGGCCCAGCTCGAGGCCTTTGCCGGCGGCGAGCGGCGCAACGACATCAGTCAGCAGATGCGCAATATCGCACGCGCGCTGACCCCGCAGGAGATCGAAGCGGCCGCGGCGTATTACGCCTCGCAGCCGCCGGATATCGTGAAGGCGGTGGATTGATCAGGTCGACGCCAGCTTCGGCCGGCCGTAGACCGCATCCGCGCGTTTTTCGAACGCGGTGGAGAAGCGCGCAAACGCTGCGTCGAACATCGAGCCCATCAGCAGCGCCAGCATGCGGCTCTTGAACTCATAGGCGAGGAAGAAGCCGACGTCGCAGACATCATCGCCTTTGGGCTCGAAGGTCCAACGGTTCTCGAGATTACTGAACGGACCTTGCAGATATTCGACCAGGATTTTCAGGTTGGCGCGATCGAGCGTCACCCGGCTGGTGAAGGATTCCTTGACCAGCTTGAACGACACCGTCATGTCGGCGACCAGCACCTCGGTGCCGTCGGGCTTCGGCATGCGCTGACGGATCTTCAGCGCGCTGCATAGCGGCACGAATTCCGGATAGCGCTCGACATCAGCGACCAGATCAAACATCTCGGATGCGCTGTGATGGACACGGCGCTTGCTCGAAAATTTAGGCATAGCGGTTCAGCGGGCGGTCGCGGCCCGTGCGGCCTTCAATCTTGCGAAATCCTCGCCGGCATGATGCGACGAACGGGTGAGCGGGCTCGCCGACACCATCAGGAAGCCCTTGGTGTAGGCGACCTTCTCATAGGACGAAAACTCATCCGGCGGCACATAGCGCATCACCGCGTGGTGCTTGCGGGTCGGCTGGAGGTATTGTCCGATGGTGAGGAAGTCGACGTCGCCAGAGCGCAGATCGTCCATCACCTGCTGCACCTCGTGGCGCTCCTCGCCGAGGCCGACCATGATGCCGGATTTGGTGAAAATCGCGGGATCGAGCTCCTTGACCCGCTGCAACAGCCGGATCGAGTGGAAGTAGCGCGCGCCGGGCCGCACCGTCAGGTAACGCGACGGCACGGTCTCGAGATTGTGGTTGAAGACGTCGGGCTTGGCGGCCACGACAACCTCCAGCGCGCCCTCCTTGCGCAGGAAGTCGGGCGTCAAAATCTCGATCGTGGTCGAGGGGCACGCAACCCGGATGGCACGGATGGTCTGGGCAAAATGCTCGGCGCCGCCGTCAGCGAGATCGTCGCGATCGACGGACGTGATGACGACATGGGCAAGGCCCAGCTTGGCCACGGCCTCGGCGACGTTGTGCGGCTCGGCTGCGTCCAGCGCATTCGGCATGCCGGTCTTGACGTTGCAGAAGGCGCAGGCCCGGGTGCAGGTGTCACCCATGATCATGAAGGTCGCGTGCTTCTTGTCCCAGCACTCGCCGATATTCGGGCAGCCCGCCTCCTCGCATACCGTGTGCAGGCCGTTGGCGCGCACGATGTTGCGCGTGTCGGCATAGCCGCGGGTGTTGGGCGCGCGCACGCGGATCCAGTCCGGCTTCGGCGGCGAAGCGGAGTCGGGGCGATTCACCTTTTCGGGGTGACGCGGGCGCAGCGGGTTCGAGATGGTGTCGACAATAACGACCATGGGGTGTCCGGTCTGTTCAGGTCCTACCTAATCGGTCTCGCTCGCCATCGCAACCCGGCTCGCGCCGCTTCAGGGAACATGGCAGATATGGGCAATATCTTGCTCTGTTCTCAAGCGATTCTCATCTCGAATGGCTCCAGCATCGAACGGCTCCAAACCGCGGCTCGGCAAGGCCCTGAAGCGTGCCTTTTTCGGACGCAGCGTCCACGAGGTCGCGCCCGACCTGATCGGCGCCACCCTGCTGGTCGACGGCGTCGGCGGCCTCATCGTCGAGGTCGAGGCCTATCATCATACCGAGCCGGCGGCGCACTCCTACAATGGCCCGACGCCGCGGAACCAGGTGATGTTCGGCCCGCCCGGCTACGTCTATGTCTACCGCTCCTACGGCATCCACTGGTGCATCAACTTCGTCTGCGAGGAGGAAGGTTCGGCCGCCGCCGTGCTGATCCGCGCCCTGGAGCCGACCCATGGCATCGCCAAAATGCGCCGCCGCCGTCACGCGGTCGATGTGCATGCGCTCTGCTCGGGCCCGGGCAAGCTGACGGAAGCGCTCGGCATCACCATCGCCCACAACGCCCTGCCGCTGGATCGGCCGCCGATTGCGCTGCATGCGCGGACGGAGGACGTGGAGGTCGCGACGGGCATCCGGATCGGCCTCACCAAGGCGGTCGAGCTGCCCTGGCGCTATGGCGTCAAGGGCTCGAAATTTTTGAGCAAGCCGTTTCCGAAATAGGCCTACGACGCCTGCTTCAGCCGTTCCATCGCCTCCAGCAGCTTGGCCTTGCGCCCCAGCGCGGCCTCGCGTTTTTCGCGCTCCTCCTCGACGACCTCCTCGGCCGCGTTGGCGACGAATTTCTCGTTGGCGAGCTTGGACTCGGCGCGCTTGATGTCGGCATCGGCCTTGCCGATTTCCTTGTCGAGACGCGTGCGCTCGGCGGCGACGTCGATCACGCCCTTCAGCGGCAATGCGGCCACTTCGCCGCGCACGAGAAGCTGAACCGCACCGTCAGGCGCGCGATCGGCGAAGGAGATGTCGGAGAGCCGCGCCATCCGTTTGACGACGTCAGTCCAGCGCGGCGCCCGTTCCTTGGTCTCGGCCGAGGCCCCCGCGAGCACCAGCGCGGTCAGCGTTGCCGGCGCGATGTTCATCTCGGCGCGCACCGAACGGATCTGCGTGACGAGATCGATCACCCAGCCGATCTCGGCTTCAGCCTTGGGATCGGTGAAATCGGCATGATCGAAGATCGGCATGACCAACATCGGCGAGATGAGCGGATCGGTCGGTCCGACCGCTGCGGCGAGCATGGCGAGTTGCTCCGGCGTCGGCACGTCCGGCTTCAGCGGCCATGGCGCCAGCGCGAGCAAGCCGTCGCGCTTGGCGGTGACCTCCCACAGCTCTTCGGTGATGAAGGGCATGAAGGGATGCAGGAGCTTCAGCACCTCGTCGCGCGCCCACGCAACCATGGCGCGGGTCTCGGCCTTGAGCGGGCCGTCTGCCCCGAGCAGCGCAGGCTTTGCGAGTTCGACATACCAGTCGCAATAGACGTTTAGGACGAACCGGTACATTACGCTCGCCGCATCGTTGAAGCTGTGAGCTTCAAGAGCCTGCGTCACCTCGCGAGTGGCCTCCGCAGTCTTGTGTGCGATCCAGCGATTCAGCGGCTCCTTCGCCTTCGCCGGCTCAAAGCCTTCGGGCAAGATGCAATCGTTCATCTCCGCGAAGCGACAGGCGTTCCAGAGCTTGGTCGCAAAATTGCGATTGATCTCGACGAGTTGCGACGACAGCTTGATGTCATGCGTATGGGCCGCCTCGCGTGCCAACGCAAAGCGGAGTGCGTCAGCGCCGTACTCGTCAATGAGGTTGAGCGGATCGATGACGTTGCCTTTCGACTTCGACATCTTGGCGCCCTTCTCGTCGCGAACGAGACGATGAATGTAGACGGTCGAAAACGGCGGCTCCTTCATGAAGTGAAGGCCCATCATCATCATTCGGGCCACCCAGAAGAAGATGATGTCCCAGCCCGTGACCAGCACATTGGTCGGGTAGTAGCGCTTCACTTCCGGCGTGTCGTCGGGCCAGCCGAGCGTCGAGAACGGCCACAGCGCCGAGGAGAACCAGGTGTCGAGCACGTCCTCGTCGCGGGTGATGAAGCCCTCGCGCTTGTTGCGGTCGAGCGCCATCTCGCGCCCCTGCTCGACCGTGATCACTTCCTGCTCGACGTAATAGCCGAGCGCGTGGCTGACGGCCTCCTCCTCGGTCTCGGCGACGAAGACCTTGCCGTCCGGACCGTACCAGGCCGGGATCTGATGGCCCCACCAGAGCTGGCGCGAGATGCACCAGGGCTGGATGTTCTCCATCCACTCGAAGTACGTCTTCTCCCAGTTCTTCGGCACGAAAGTGGTTTCGCCCGAGCGCACCGCCGCGATCGCGGGTTTTGCGAGTGTCTTTGCGTCAACGTACCACTGGTCGGTCAGGTACGGCTCGATCACGCTATTCGAGCGATCGCCATGCGGCACCATGTTGGTGTGCGGCTCGATGCGCTCGACGAAGCCGAAATTCTCCAACCGCTCGACGATGCGCTTGCGCGCGGCGAAACGGTCGACGCCGTGCAATTCCTCGGCGAGTTGCGACGCACCCTCAGGCAGGTCGCGCAGATAATCCTCGTTATCTAGGAGATCGAGGCAGCCTTCCTTGTCGAGCACGCTGATGCGGCGCAGGCCGTGGCGATTGCCGACCTCGAAATCGTTGAAGTCATGCGCCGGCGTCACCTTCACCGCGCCCGAGCCCTTCTCGGGATCGGAATAGTCGTCGGCGACGATCTTCACCTTGCGGCCGACCAGCGGCAGGATGATGTGCTTGCCGACCAGCTTCTGATAGCGCTCGTCGTCCGGATGCACGGCCACGCCGGTGTCACCGAGCATGGTCTCGGGGCGTGTGGTGGCGACGACGATGAAGCTCGAGGGATCCTCGGGGCTGAACGCTTTGCCCTCGATCGGATAGCGCAGATACCAGAGGCTGCCCTTGACCTCGGTCTGCTGCACCTCGAGATCGGAGATCGCGGTCAGCAGCTTGGTGTCCCAGTTCACCAGCCGCTTGTCCTTGTAGATCAGGCCGTCGCGGTGCAATTCGACGAACACCTTGACGACGGCCTTCGACAGGCCCTCGTCCATGGTGAAGCGCTCGCGCGACCAGTCGCAGGAGGCGCCGAGCCGCTTGAGCTGGTTGATGATGGTGTCGCCGCTCTCGGCCTTCCACTGCCAGACCCGCTCCAGAAACTTCTCGCGGCCCATCTCGCGGCGGCCGGGCTGCTGGCGCTCCATCAACTGGCGCTCGACCACCATCTGGGTGGCGATGCCGGCATGGTCGGTACCGGGCTGCCACAGCACGTCGCGGCCGCGCATGCGTTCGAACCGGCACAGGATGTCCTGGAGCGTGTTGTTGAGGGCGTGGCCCATGTGCAGCGAGCCCGTCACATTCGGCGGCGGGATCACGATGGTAAAGGGCACTGCATCGCGGCGGTCGGGGCGGCCGGCCTTGAAGGCAAGGCTGTCCTCCCACACAACAGACATGCGGGCTTCGATATCGGCGGGCTGGTAATTTTTCTCGATCATGGGGCTGCTAGAAAGCCGCGTGCGGGGTTCAAGTCAACGGAAAGCTCAGCGGCAAAAGGGCTTTCCGACCCGACCGGCCAGCCGAATATGACACAAGAGCAGGCCTTTATCGGGGCCGGTGCGGCCCACCCTACCTGCCGCCGCGCGAAACCCGCTCGATTTCGGCCTTCACGATGCGTTCGACGAGCCCCGGCAAATTGTCGTCGAGCCAGGACTTCAGCATCGGGCGCAGCATTTCCTTAACCAGATCCTCCAGCGTCCGCGCATTGCTGCTGAGCACCGTGTGGGCCAGGGAATTGAAGGCGGATTCGACCGCCGACACCGTCGTTTGCGCCAGGATCGGCTGTTGCGGGGGCAACGGCGGCGCATCGTAATCAACCGGCTCGTAAGACGGCGGCGGGGCCGCACGGCGCGGCGGGGCCGGCTGCTCAGCGAACTCAAGATCGTCCCGTGGCTCGACCTTGCGGAAGCTCGGCGGCGGGGGCGACGGCGTCGGCGCGGGAACCTCGACCGCCATCTCGTCGGTCAGTTCGAGAACGTCAGGTTCGGGCTCGGGCTCGGGCTCAGGCTCCGGTTCGGGCACCCGCACCTCCGGCGCCGCGGTGGCGCCATCTAGGCCAGCCAGCAGCGCGTCGATATCGTCCTGGTTGTTGGATTCAACCGCAGCAGGGGTCGGAGGGGGCGCCGGCTTGGCCGCGGCGGGCGGCGGCGCCGGCCTCTCAGCAGCAGGCTTCGCAGCCGGGGCAACCTTGGAGGGTGGAATGTCGTTCATCGCCTGCGGCTTCGGCGCAGGCGCGGCGGGGGCTGGCTTCGCGGCCTCGGCCGGCGGCGGCTTGGCCTCATCGTCGGCAATGATGCGCCGGATCGAGGCCAGAATCTCCTCCATAGAGGGTTCTGTGACCTTTGCAGGCTGCGTCATCTCCGACTCCACATCATCAACGCCCTCGCATGCGTTGTTTTACACCAAGCACGACAGGATTGGCCGGTTCCGGACGGGCGGCCCGACATTTTCGTCGTGACAGCCAGACTTGTCCCCAGATCACGGCTCAACGTGCGGCGGTGCGCCCCTGCCCCGTCACTCCAGCATTACGCACGCAACATCGAATGCGGGGCGAATCGACCCGCAACGTCTTGGCAAGGCTATGTCAGGGATTTTGATGATTGCAAGCAAAGCGCCAGTCGGCCTCGACTGTTTGCGAGGCCGACCGGAGAACTACGGCAATCAGCGTCCGTCAGGCGTGCGCACGCCGACCCAGCTGTCGCGGACCTGCTGGTAGTGCACGCTCGGATCGTAAACCGTGGTGTTAAGGCCGAGCACCTGCGGTGCAAGGCGGCCAACCGCGCTGAGCACGGAATAAGACGCGACCACGCGGTCGTGCTGCGCGGTGACGAGCGCAACGCGCGCGTTGACCAGCGCCTGCTGCGCGTTGAGCACGTCGAGCGTGGTGCGCTGACCGGCCTTGGCCTCTTCGCGCACGCCGTTCAGCGCGATCTCGGACGCCGTGACCTGAGCCTGCGCGGACTGCACCTGCGCCTTGCCGGCTTCCAGCTGGCCCCAGGCCTGCACGAGGTTGGCACGGGTCTGATCGCGGGTGGTTTCAAGATTCAGGCGTTGCTGCGCCAGGTTCTCTTTCGATTGGCGGATCAGCGAATATTCTGCGCCGCCCTGAAAGATCGGAATGGAGGCAGTCGCGATGGCGGACGCGGTATTCGTTCGGAAGACCGTCAGGGTCTGTTGATAGGCCGTACTGACAGCAGCCTGGACCGTGACCGTCGGCAGCAGCGCGCCTTCGTTGATCTTGACCTGGAGATAGTTGACGTCGATGCCGTACATGGAGGCCGTGACGTTGGGATTCTCGACCAAGCTGAGACTGACCGCAGAGGGAAGCGTCTTCGGCAGGAAGCGGTCGACCGGCGAACCCGGGGCGAGGGCTACCGGCTCATTGCCGATGATGCGGCGAAAGTTTGCGCGCGTGGTGGTCAGATTCGATTCGGCGGTGAGCTCCTGCGTCCTGCCGGCTGCCAGCTGCGCCTCGGACTGGGCGACGTCAGTGCGGGTCACCTCACCCACATTGAAGCGATCGCGCGTCTGCTTGAGCGTTTGCTCCAGCACGCGCACGTTGCTGCGCTGGACTTCCAGCGTCGCCGCATCGCGCAGATAATCCATGTAGACGGTGGCGGCCTGCAGCAGGACCGTCTGCTCGAGCACGCGCAACGCCTCGCGGGAGCCCGAGACCTGGCTCTCCGCCGCACGCGTCTTGTTGGCAGTCTGATTGCCGTTGTACAGCGTCTGGGTCACGTTCAGGCTGGCGCTGTTGGACTGGGGGACGCCATTGATCGGCGAGGCCTTCTGCGCTGCTTGGATATCCTGATATTGATACCCGGTGCCGAGGGTCACATTGACCTTGGGGCGGTAGCCCGACAGCGCCTGCGGCACGTTCTCGTCCGTCGAGCGCACCTGGGCGCGCTGCGCGTTGAGCTGCGGATTATTTTGATAGGAGCGCACCAGCGCAGCCTCGATCGTGTCCGCCAAGGCAGGCGTCGGCCCGGCAAGCGCCGTCAGCAGGACCGAAACCGCAACTCCGGTGAAGAGCTTCACCCCATGCATCCCTGAAATTCCGTTCATTCTCACGTCAGGCTCGTGCCCGCGAGCCTGGTTACCGTATCCAAGTGGAGTCGTTGCCCCGCCGCAACATAGGACGCGGTCAAGCGCGACGGAACTACCTCTGAGTGGTTCTCAGTGGAAACTCTTCACGTGCAGCATCCCGGCCACACTTCTGATTCAGAACGGTATTTTAACAGGGTTTCGGCCGTCAGAAGACGAAGGCGGCGGCCCGTTCCAGCCCCGGAAGCACCGGGGCTGCGGCATCGAACAGCGGCCGATAGCCGAATTCGCCATGGGACCGGGTCACGATCATGGCCCGCGACGGCCTGGATTCGGCGGAGACCCCCACCAGACGACCGCCCTCCCTGAGCTGGTCGAACAACCCTTCCGGCGTCACCTCGGTGGCGCCGTTGAGGACGATCACGTCATAGGGAGCGGCAGCCGAATCGCCGTCGGCGCAGGCGGCGGCCTTGCAGGTCACGTTGGTGAGCCCGATCGCGGCGCAGGCATCCTTGGCTTTCGCCGCCAGTGCCGAATCGCATTCCGTCGCAGTGACATGGCGCGCCAGCTTCGCGGTCAGCGCCGCGAGGTAGCCGGTGGCGCAGCCGACGACCAGCACGTTGTCGCCCTCACCGATCTCGGCGGCCTGGAGCAGCTTGCCAGTCAGCGCCGGCTTGATGAGGTACCGCTTGGCGGCCCCCTCGCTCACGTCGAGGTCGAGGTCGAGATAGGCCAGGGCCTGCCTGGTCGCGGGCACAAAGGCCTCGCGCGGAACCGTGAGCATGGCGTCGAGAATGCGGCGATCGGTGACGTCAGTGGTGCGCACCTGGCCATCGACCATTTTTTGGCGCGCGGTCGAGAAACCGGACATTTGCGAACCCTGCAATGCGGACGACGCCGCGGACGAAAGTTGCGGCATCTTTGGAGCAGGCTCCGCGAAAACGCAACACGTCCGTTGGCCCGGGCGGGCCTACGGGCTCCGCAAGTTACGGCATCGGAAGCGAGATGGGCCTATTCGATCGCGACCGCAAGGCGGCCGATCAATGCAGCGACTTCATCCAGCCGCGCCGAATCGGGTGCCTCGACGGCCCGCGCGAGACAGGCCAGGCATTGATCGTCGCTGAGCTCGGGAATGTCGGCCGGCAGAATAGAGGGGGCCAATTGGGAACGGTCGACCTGGATGTCTCGCATGGGAATCAGCTCCGTGAAGGCCCGGCGCTGCGAAGCTCGATTCGAATTGAGTCGATTTGGCGTCACCCCGGCGGCAGCGATAGCCCCACCGTACACATCCGCTTGAGAACTTGCGCTTGAGAACTTGCCGCAACGAGATCGCGCGTCAGATCAGAGTCTAAATGCAAGCCATTGAAAATACGGTGAAAGTTGGCTCCCCGGGCTGGATTCGAACCAGCGACCATCCGATTAACAGTCGGATGCTCTACCGCTGAGCTACCGAGGAAAAGGCGAACTAGTCGTTCGCGCGCGGCTGCGTATAACAAAGCCGCTTGCGCTTGCAAAGGACGAATTCGTCATCTTCCGCAACGCATCGAGGAAGGGCCTGTGCGGCCCCTCCTCCCGGCCATCGAAGGCAAGATTACTCGGCGATGAACGACGTGGTCTTGGTGCCGGAGTCGTAGCGCAGCCGCAGAGCCGTAAACTTGCAGAGGTTGACGTTCTTCCACAGCACGGTCTCGTCATAGTTCTGCCAGTCGACGCGGATGTTCCAGACGCAGCCCTCGCCATCATCGTCGAACTCGACATAGGTCGAGGCCTGGTTCTGCAAGACCTTGTCGAGCTCGTTGTCCCATTCGTCCAGGCCATCGTCCGGTGCGTTGAAGCCCAGGAATTTGATGGCATAGCCGGTCTCGTTGACGACGGTGACGTTGCGGGCGTCAGCCGCGAAGGACGCCGTGGCGGCGAGTGAAAGACCCACGGCGATCAGTCCAGACAGAAAATACTTCATGTAAATTCCCCCGATCGAAAACGGCTTCCGGCGGCTGACGTCGATCTACGCCGGCGCCGCGACAACAAATGGCGTTGCCTCAGAGATTCGTCCGGAGCGCGATCGAAAGGTTCAACACGCGATCGACCTGCACTCCGGCTCGTTGCGCGACGCGAGACGCGCAACAAGCCAGTTCTTACCGATTCGAATTCTCCGCAGCAATGAATGGGCATTCATAGATCGGCGGCGTTTGTTTTCTCCGGAGCAGGTGCAGCCACCGGCGTTACCGCGGCACCGTTGCCCTTGCCGGTGACGGCGCCGACCAGTGTCTTCACGGGATCCTCGCCCGGTGCGAAGCCGCTCTGGCGCAGGATCTCGTCGATCATCGGACGCAGCGCGTGCACCTTGAGAAGCTCGCCGGCGAGCCCTTCGCCGAAGCCGACATTGCCGCCCGCCCCGCCATTGCCGCCGAATGCGCCGCCGGTGTGCAGGATGCGGACGTCCTTGAGGTTTCCGATCGGCCTGACCATCTCAGCCAGCGCCGAGGGCATGGTCTCGATCCGCTTCTTGGCGAGCTCGAAGTCGATGACGTTGGCGCCAAGCTTGTTCTGCGCCTCATTCTTGAGCGTGATGATTGCAGCCTCGGCCTCGCCGATGTTCCTGACGCCGACCGCCTTGATCTTGTTGGACTCGGCCTCCGCGGTGGCCGCTGTCTTGGTGGCCTCGGCGCGGTCGAGCGCCGCCTTCTTCTCGGCTTCGGCCGCGACGATCACCTCAGTGGATTTGCGTTCGGCCTCGGTTCGCGCGGCCAGCACCTGCGTGAGACGGGCACGATCGGCGACCTCGACGGCGCGGGCTGTCACGACCTTTTCCTCCGCGGAGACAGCGATGGCTTCCGCGGTCTTGGCTTCGGCGACGGCCTCCGAGGTCTGCTTGCTCTTGGAGGCGATCTGGATTTCGTTCTCTTGCGTCGCGATCTGGATCTCGCGCTGGGCGTCGGTCTTGCGCTTGTTGATCGCCAGATCCGACTCGATGACGGCCGTTTCCTTGACTTGCTTGGCGCCGGCCTCCTTCTCGGCGACCGCCCGGTCGGTATCGATGCGGGCGTTCTCCTCGGTGAGGCGGGCGGTCTGCGTCGCAGTCGCGACTTCGGCGCGCGTGCTCGCGGTCTTGTTGGCGATGTCGCGCTCCTGCGACAGCTCGGCCTCCTTCTTGGTGCGCTCGATGGTCAGGGTCTGCTGCCGTGCCTCGAGGT
Source organism: Bradyrhizobium sp. LTSP849 (assembly GCF_000938255.1). Lineage (GTDB taxonomy): Bacteria > Pseudomonadota > Alphaproteobacteria > Rhizobiales > Xanthobacteraceae > Bradyrhizobium. The sequence goes on from NZ_JYMR01000008.1 coordinate 167,915, forward strand.
CCTTCTGCGCGATCGCCACTTCGTTGTCGCGCACGATCGAGTTGCGGTCGCGCCGGCGCGTCTCGGTGACGGTCTTGAGCTGGGTCAGGCCTTCGGCGTCGAAGAAATTTTCCGGATTGAAGAATTTGACATCCGTCTGGTCGAGCTTGGTGAGCGACACCGATTCAAGCTCGAGACCATTGGATTTCACGTCGGACTCCACGGTCGCCTGCACGTGCTTGACGAAATCGCTACGCTTTTCCTGAAGCTCCAGGATGCTCATGGTGGCCGCCACCGAACGCAGGCCGTCGACGAATTTTGCTTCGACCTGGTTACGCAGGGCTTCGGCGTCATTCGTCAGCGCGCCCAGCGTCTGGCTCGCGAGCGCAATGCTCTCATCGTCGGGACGGACGCGCACGTAGAACTCGGCGACGATGTCGACGCGGAGGCGGTCCTTGGTAATCAGGGATTCCCGCTCCTTGCGCTCGACGGTGAGCCGCAGCGTCTTCAAATTGACGCTGGCGTAGGAGTGGAAGATCGGCAGAATCATGGCGCCGCCGTCGAGCACGACCTTCTTGCCGCCGAGGCCGGTGCGCACGAAGGCCTCGTCGCGCGTGGCGCGCTTGTAGAGGATGGTGAAGACGATCCCGAGGACGACGATCAGCGCGACGCCGATCATGGCCGGGACTGCGATGTCGAACATGACTTTCTCCAATAATGACTTGCTAACTGCTTAGAGTGGGCTTGGACGGCTTGAGTTCATCGTCGGCCTTGACCGCCACGAAGCGGGTGCCGACGCGATCGACCAGAAGGACCAGGGTTCCTTGCGGCAATGGTCCCGATGCGGGCGCCGCGACCGCCCAGACGAAGTGCCTGTTACCGTGGACATCGGCGACACTGACCCGGCCCGGCGGACCCTGGTCGAGCGGACCGATGACGACCTCGCCGACGCGGCCGACGAGATCGCCGAGGCCGACCGCATAGCTTTCATCCTTGGGAATGACCCGCGCGATGGCGCCGCTGGCGGCACGGACCAGCGGAACCGACACCACGATCGCCCCGACCGAGGCGATGGTTGCCGGCAACGGACCGGCGACCATCCGTGCGATGTCCTGGATCAGGAAGCCGGTGATGGAGAAGGCGCCGAGCACCAGCAACAGGAAGATCAGAAGCGGCACGCCACCCACATTGATCCAGGAAATGGCGTTGATGACGCCGTTGTCGCTGGGGTGGCCGAAATCGATGTTGGTGCCGAGCAGCTCGCTCAGCGAGGCCCCGACCAGCATCGAGACCACCTCGACGGAGCCGACGATGAGGATCATGGCCGCTGCGATCGCGAACGGCCTGACCTCCGGCGACATGACGTGTTCGAGCATTGCGCTCATGACACATGACTCAGGAGCGCGACTTCAACCGGGCCAGCCTCGCTGCAATCTCCTTGTCGCGATGCAACGTGCTGAGCTCGTCGATGTCGCTTGAAAACGGGATAGCTGCGGGAACGCCGGTGGCGCGTGCCACCGCCCTGCCCGCGCGCAGCGCCTTCGCCGCGGCCGATGCACCGCCGGGCTTCCGGGGTGACGTCGAGGCCTGGTGGCTTGCGGCAGCCTCGCTCTTTTCGAGATCGGCGCGGCGCTGCTCGGCGTCCTGGAGCGCCGACAATACGGCGCGCAGCGAGGTGACACTATTCTCGATCTTCTCGTTGTTCTCGTCGATGGCGCGGGAGAGCACCTCGAACTGCGCCTCCAGGTCCATCTGCCGTGCGATTCCGGCGCGCGCGAGATCGTCGCGGCTATCAGCGACAGCACCTTCGATCTTGGGTGCGAGATCCGTCATCTCGCGCTCGATCTCGGTGCGCCTGGCGTTGAGACGGTATTCTTCGGCCCGCGCAGACGCGAGCGCGTCACGCGCCTCGCCTTCCGCACGTTCGATCTCGCGGATGGCCTGTCCGACCACTCCAAGCTTGTTCTTGCCCTCCGCCTGCTCGATCGCGTCATAGGCGATCCCGGCGATCAGACGTCCGACCCGTGACAGGAAGTTTTCGGGAGCGGCAGCGATGGTATCCATGGCGTTCTCCTCCTCTGGCAGACTGTTCGGCGTTACGCCGTAGTGAACCTCGAAACCGTCGTCGGTGCGGATGAGGTGCGCGGGCGCGCTCTGCCCCCAGCCCTCCGCGTAGCCGGCATAGTCGAAGGGCACGCTGAAGCGCCCTTGCACGGTCGCAATCGAAATGGTGGCGGGCCCCTTGATCTTGGCGAGCTTGTCGTCGAGCGGCAGACGGCGGCCTTGCGCGGCGCGATAGTCGGCGCGGTCCCGCAGGCCCAGGGTCACCAGGCGCGAGGGCAGCGCGGTTTCTCTCCGGATCGGCTCATAGGCATGGGCATGCAGCAGGACGACGTTGGAGCCGACGTTATGGCTCCGCGCGACCTCGTCCAGAATCTCCATCATGCGGTCATAAGCCCTAAACGTCGCCTCCATCGCGGCCTTGGCGGCCGGGTCAGGGGCAAGCCTGTATCGAAGCGCCGATGGCGCATTTCGGGGCGACGGGCTCATGGAAAGCACTAAAGCACCATTTTGGTGCTTTACAAGGGGGAAGGTCGATCACATTCCACTGATCCTTATGCACTCTATGGATTAGTCGCTGGCCGTGGGCGACGCGTTCAAGGTGGGGCAATCACCCCTAGATCACCGCCGATCAAGACTTCTTGCACGCGCGGGTTGCAGTTTGAGGCGAAGTCGAGAGAGCTTTTGACAGCCCCGGTGCCGTTCCCTTCACGTCGTTGGAGCCTTGGGTCGCCGTCATCCTGAGGCGCGAGCGATGGGGCGCGATGCGCCCCATCGGGAGCCTAGAAGGATGAGCGGCCGGGATGCAGCCGGGCCGTTCACCCTTCGAGGCCTCCGCTTCGCTCCGGCACCTCAGGATGACGGTGATGGGCAGTGCGCGTTATGTGCAGGCCGACACAGATCTGCGTCCTCGCGACTTGCTTCGCCCGAGCTTTGCTTCATCTCACCCCCTCCTCCGTCAGAGGGCGCAGGGAAGACCGGGTGCCGGCTGGCACCCGCGGTCCACTGTGCGAAAGTTGCGCTACAAAATGGGCACAGCGGCATACAGGTGAAGCCAAACAACCGGCCTTCCCTGCGTAGTGGTTTGACGGCTTATGCCGAGTTCTCCCCGGGGAGCGATGCACTATTGCCCCCGTCGCCTTGCGGATGGCTGATGCGTGCGCCCGGTCGGGCAGCACACATCACCACAAGACTTGGCGCACAGACCCCGGGCGCCAGGACGACACGGTTTTGCCGTACGCGGACCGCACCGGTCGTGTGCGCGACGCTTTTCGCTCACGGTGTCCCGCCCTGCGAAGCCTTTCGCGCCGACGCGGTCCAGCGTCCACCACGGCTCATCCCGCGTTTCGTGACGATTGCGATACGCCCCTCTGACTGGGATGAGGTGGCGCTTGAATACGAGAAAACAGAATTTCGGTAAAGTGGAATGTTTCGCGAGAGCGGATTGACCCGTTGTTTGGGTGTTTTGCCCGACAGGCAACGCAAGGGGTTGTAGCCCGGATGAGCGAAGCGATATCCGGGATTCTGGCGACCAGCGGTCCCGGATATCGCTTCGCTCATCCGGGCTACGAAAGACGGACTGTTACGGCCGCCGGCACACCAGGTCGATCTCGATCAGCGCGTCGTAGGCAAGCCCGGTGACGCCGACACAGGTGCGGGCCGGCAGGCGGCCGGGTGCGAAGTACGTGCGGTAGGTCTCGTTCATCGCCGTGTAGTCTTCCTTGAAGCGCGTGAGGTAGATCCGCGTCATCACAACGTGCTCGAGGCCGAGATCCAGACCCCCGAGCACCACCTTCAAATTCTCCATCACCGCGTGGGTCTGCTCGACGATGCCATCGGGCAGCACACCCGGCGCTTGCGGCGTATCCGGCATCTGGCCGGTGACGAAGACAAAACCGTCGGTCTCGACAGCGTGGCTGAAGGGCGCGACCGGCTTCGGTCCGCCGCTGATCATGTGGAATTTCACTTGATTGTCCTTGCTTAGGGCGCGCGCTTTAAGGGGAGTTTTGGAACAGACGCTTGCTGATGATGGCGTGCACGCCCCAATTGCCGTCTACCACCTGGGTCACGCCGAAATCGACGGCGGCCGACATCAGCGCGATCGCCTCGTCCTCGCTGAGACCCTTCACGTTCATCAGGAAGCGCCGCATCTTGCGGAACGCGTCCTTCATGGCGAGGTCGAGCGAGGACTTTGCGTAGACCTCGCTCTGCCCTTGCGCGCCGAACTCGGCGAGATAGTTGGGATGGCTGAAGCCGGTCAGCACCCAATCGGTCGCGGTCTCGATCAAGGGATAGCTGAGATCGGCGAACGGTTGGCCTGCGAGATCGGCCTTCTTGTGCAGGATCACCTCGAACGTTCCGGTCATCGAGCATTCGATTGCCGTGCCGCTCAACTCGCCGTCGCCTTGCGCGGCATGGGGATCGCCGACCGACAACAACGCGCCGGGCACGGAGACCGGAAGATAGACGCTCGCCCCCTTCCCCAGCCGCCAATTGTCGAGATTGCCGCCAAAATAGGACGGCGGCACAGAGTCGATGAAATCGACCTCGCGCGGCGCCACCGCGATCACGCCGAAATGCGGACGCAGGGGAATGCGGATGCCGTCGAGCACATCGTGGCGGCGCTTCACCGTGCCGGGCAAGACGGGAATACCGGGATAGTCGTAAGTGGGGTGAACGACGCCGAACGGATCGGTCTGCGGCTCCCAACGATAGGAATAGAGCGCGCGGGCATGCGGCGCATCCGTGTCGTCGAAGATCTCGTAGATCGTCACAGCCTCGCGCGGCTTCGGTCCTGACAGGAACTCGTCGTAATGATAGCCCCACCAGGCTGCGACCGAAGAGCCGAACACACGGCCAGCATGCTTGGGATGGCGGCTCGCGCGCGGCACGATGTCGAGTATTCGCACTTCCAGCACGTCGCCGGGCTGGGCGTCCTTCACCGCCACGGGCCCCGTGCAGATGTGCACGCCAAACCCCTCGCCGGCACCGCGACCGAACACGCTGGCGTCCATCGGGCCCGCGCCGCGGCGGTCCACGTTCTTCTTGTCCCGTGTCCAGCCGAACACGCTCTCTGCGGCGGCATCGCCCGCGATCATCAGTTCGGGATCGTCGGAGGCATGCTGCGTCAGCGTCTCGATAGTGATGGTATCGCCCGAGGTGATCTCGAGCTGCGGCGAGAGCGAGCGGCTGAAATAACCCCAATGAACCCGGCTGGCCTCGATCGGAAGATGGTGGTGCTTGCGTCCGGCCGCTCTCGGCGCATCGGAGTCAGCGCGGGCGACATTGCTGCGCGCCTCCGCACCCGCCTGATGCACGCGAAGCTGCGCCAGCGCATCCTGTGGCCAGCCGCGCTGACCGGTGATCCCGTGCTGCGTCGTCGCGCGCTCCGCCTCCTGCTGGCGGAACTCGCGTGGCGGCAAGCCGAAGCGATGGCGGAAGGCGCGACTGAAATGCGCGGAATCGCCAAAGCCATAGGCGTAGGCGATCTCGGAAATCGAGCGATGTGCTTCCGCCGGGTTGGACAGATCGGCCCAGGCACGCTGGAGCCGGCGCTCGCGGACGTAATGGGTAAAGTTGTCGCCGACCGTCTCGAACAACTTTTGCAGATAGCGCTCGGAAATCCCCTCGGCCTGGGCGACACGGGCTGGCACCAGTTCGGGATCGTCGAGCCTGCGCTCGATGGTCTGGCAGATCCGGTGCAGCAGCGCGGCCTGCGTCGCGCTCGATCCGGCATCTGACGTCGAGGCCGCTAGTTGATGCGCGAGCGTCAGAAGCAGGTCAACGAGCGACTGCGCAACCGCATTCCATTCGGCATCGCTCAACGTATCAAGCGTGCGCGCGGTCGCATCGAGCAGGCGCGCGAACACATCGGCAAAGCCGCTGGGTGGAACGACCCGTGGCTCGCCGAGCCGTGGCTTGCCCGACAGACGTCCGTGCAGCGCTTCAGACGTCACCGCCAGCACGATGGCGCGCATGTCGCGCTGGAACACGATGCTCCAGTCCCCGCTCCGCGGCAGCAGCACGAGATGACCAACCGGAACGATGCGGTGGCCGCCTGCGCTCTGGAGCACCATGCCGTCCTCGACAGGCATCAGCGCGATCGGCAGGTCTTCGTTCGATTGCGAGAGCGGACCAACGCTCTGTGCGCCGGCCGCCATGCGCGTCAGCGCAACGCCCGCGGCGTGGCGATGCGACGCTGTCGCGTGACCATCGAAGAACGAATGGCCGGTCGCCGGTTGCAGGCCAATCGCAGCCAGCACGTCCCGCCAGGCTTCGGGGCGGTCGTCTTGCGCATAGGACTCGCTTGTGAAGGGACGGAAGCTCATCGGATCGACCCAGATTGCAGTCGATCGAAGCAACCTCTGTGCCAGACGAGCGCGCTCATCCGTCGCAGCGACGGGCCGCAAATGACGATCGCTGCTCATCCTCTCATCCCGAAAACAGGCTTCGCTTCAACGCATTAGTCGCACCGAAAGATGTTCTTGCGGATCGTGCCGTGGACGCCCCAATTGGCATCGACCACCTGGGTGACGCCGAAATCGGCGCCGACCGATAGCAGCGAGATCGCTTCGTCCTCGCTGAGGCCGTGCACGGTCATCAGGAACCGCCGGAGCTTGCGGAACGCATCGCGCATCGCACGGTCGAGACTGCTGTGATTGGCAATCTCGGTTTGTGCGTCGGCGCCGAGCGCTGCGAGATAGTTCGGATAGGTGAAGCCGTAGAACGACCAGGCCTGATCGGTCTCCAGCATCGGATGATCGAGACCTTCGAGGCTGGTGCCGGCAAGGTCGGCCTTCTTGTGCAGGATGAACTCGAAATCGCCGGTCAGCGACGTCTCGATCGCGGTGCCGCCAAGCTCGCTGTCGCCTTGGGCCGCGTGGGGATCGCCGACCGAGAAATAGGCGCCGGGAACCGCGACTGGATAGAACATCCGGGCGCCCTTGCCGATGCGCCAGTCGTCGATATTGCCGCCGGTGTAGCTCGGTGGAATCGAGCTGACAAAATCGGCTTCCGAAGGTGCAAGGCCCATGGTGCCGAAGTGCAGCCGCGCCGGCACCTTCACGCTTGCGAGGATGTTCTCGCGCTTCCTGATGGTGGCGTGATCGACGCGTACGCCGGGATAATCGATGGTCGGATGCACGATGCCGTCAGGATCGGTCTGCGGCGTCCAGACGTAATTGTAGACGGCCTTCGCGTAGGGCTCGCCCGAGGTATCGAGCTCGAAGATGGTGACGACCTCGCGCGGCTTCGGCTCCTCGATCAGGTCGTGATAGTGAAAGCCCCAGTTGGCCGCGACGTTGGAGCCGAAGCAGCGGCCGGCATGGCAGGCGCTACAGCTCGGCCGCGGCCGGACGTCGAGAATGCGCACTTCGAGGATATCGCCAGGCTCGGCGCCTTCGATCGCGACCGGACCGGTCAACAGATGCACGCCGATCCCCTCGCCTGCGCCGCGGATGAAGGGGCCTTCGACGGGACCTGAGCCACGGCGCGCCACCGCCTTGTGCTCGCGGGTCCACTGGAACACGCTCTCGGCGCCCGGATCACCAGCGATCATCCGCTCGTAATCGTCATTGGCGTGATGGGTCAGTGTCTCGATGGTGGCGCGATCGCCGGAGCGCAGCGTCAGGGACGGCGCGACTTTCTTGGAGAAATAGCCCCAGTGAACGGTTTTCGGCGAAACCGGCAGCGTGAAGTGTTTCATGACGTGGCCTCTTCGGGAGTCTTGAACCTGGCGGAGACAGCGCTCATCGCACCGCCTCCGGAGTCTTGTCGGCTTCCATGACGCTGAGGAAACGCGCGGTCAGCGGATTGCGGGGATTGGTGAGAACCTCGTGCGCCGGCCCCTCCTCGATAATCGACCCGCCGCTTAAGAAAGCGACGCGGTCGGCGACTTCATCGGCAAAACGGATCTGGTGCGTCGAGATGATCATGGTGAGGCCGTCGTCGATGGCGAGCCGGCGGATCACCTCCAACACCTCGTTGACGAGCTCGGGGTCGAGCGCGGAGGTCGGCTCGTCCAGCAGCAGCACGCTCGGGTTCGGCGCGAGCGCACGCGCGATGGCGACGCGCTGTTGCTGGCCGCCGGAGAGATGGCGCGGCAGCGCATCGGCGCGATGGGTCAGGCCAACGCGCTCGAGCAGCTCGGCGGCGCGGCGGTCGGCATCGATCCTGGTCATGCCGTGGACCCATCGCAGAGGCCCGGCAATGTTCTCCTTGGCCGAGAGGTGCGCGAACAGGTTGAACTGCTGGAACACCATGCCGACGCCGACGGTCGCCCGCTCATTGGCGATGGCCCGCGGCGACAGCAGCTTGCCGTCGTCATCAAAACCGAGGCGGCGGCCGCCGACGCGCACGGTGCCTCCATCCCAGCTTTCGAGATGGTTGATGCAGCGGAGCAGAGTGCTCTTACCGGAGCCGCTGGGTCCGAGCAGCGCGACGACCTCGCCGATGCGGACGGTGAGATCGAGGCCACCGAGTACCTTTTGCGTACCGTAGCTCTTGGTGAGGTCCTTGGTCTCGACCGCGATGTTGTTGCGCGCGATCGTCACCGCGCGCCGGGTGCGCTCCTCGCGCGTCAAAGCCAGCGGCGGCGTGTCGGTGAGTTCCGCCTGCACGGGATCAGGGATGGTCACGCCGGCCGGCTCGAGCTGGGTCGCGAGATCGACGCGCCGCCATGGCAAATAATCAGCCAGCTTGCGCTCACGGCCCTTCTTGCCGTCCTTGGCCCGGTCGAGATCAAGCAGCCATTCGACGAAAAGCTGGATGATGCTGATGGCAAAGGTCAGCACGAGGTACAAAAGGCCTGAGGCGAAGAAGATCGAGAAGAAGTCGAAGGTCGAGGACGCCAGCTGGGTCGAGCGCAGCGTCAGCTCCTGGACCGCGACGACGGAGGCGAGCGAGGAATTCTTCAGCGCGCTGACGGCTTCGTTGCCGAAGGCGGGAATCATGGTGCGGATCGCCTGCGGCGCAATCACCCGGCGCATCAGCACCGACGGCGTCATGCCGAGCGCCTGACCGGCGGTCACCTGCCCGCGATCGACACCGAGCACGCCGGCGCGCAGCATCTCCGCGATGAACGGCGCCTCGTTGCAGGCGAGCGCGAGGCCGGCGGCCAAGACGGCCGGCAGCTTGATGCCGATATGCGGCAGCGCGTCGTAGGCGAACACCATTTGCAGGATCAGCGGCGTGCCGCGGAAGATCACGGTGTAAGCCCGGGCGATTGCCGCCAGCAGCCAGAAGCGTGAGAGCTGCATGCCGGCGAGGATCAATCCGAGGATCAATCCGCCGCCGAGCCCGAGGGCAGTCACCTCGAGGGTGAGCTCGATGCCCTCGAGCAGATACGGCATGCTCAGGTAATGGAGGAACAGCGACATCAGTCAGCCGTCAGAATGTCAGGCTCCTTGAAGTTGTTCACGTCGAGCCCATGCTTCTTCAGAAGCTCCATATGCGTGCCGGCCTTCTGCACCTCGATCAGTGCGGCGAGCACGGCGTCGCGGAATTTCGGCTTGTCCTTGGGAACGGCGATGCCGACCGAATACGGGATCGTCACCGCGATCGCCTTCTCCAGCTTGTCCGGATAGGCCTTGACCGCGCTGTCGACGGTGTTGACGTCGTTGACATAGGTGTCGGCGCGGCCGGCGAGGATCGCCTGGATGCAGTTGGCATTGTTGTCATAGAGCTGGACCGTGGGCTCGGGCTTGCCGGCCTTCTTGCACTCCGGCATCAGGGCCTGGATCAGGGGCACTTCGACATAGCCGGTGTTCTCGGCGGCAGCCGCGCCGCACATCGACATGTTGATGCCGTTGATGCCCTTCGGATTGCCCTTGGCGACCAGCACGCCGTCGAACACCTTTGAATAGGTGATGAAGTCGGCGGCTTTCGCGCGCTCCTTGGTGGCGTAGATGTCAGAGATGACGATATCGGCTTGTCCCGCGGCAAGCGTGGTCAGGAGGGCGGCAAACGTCACCGGCTTGTAGGTCAGCTTGAAGCCGAGGCATTCCCCGATGGCCTCGCCGATGTCGATGTCGAAGCCGATATATTTGTTGGGATCCTTCGGGTCGATCGTCTCATAGCCCGGCGTGTGCGGGTTGATGGCATTGACGAGCGTCTTGCCCTTCCAGTCCGGATATTTTTCCTGGAGCGCGGCACAGGCCGCAGGCGCCGCGGCTTGCGCGCTCAGTGGTGCTGCGGCGAGAGCGCCGAAAGCGATGAGGGCGCCAAGCGCGAGCTTGCGCGACGGCAACGATTCACGCGCCATTCCCCGGTGCGTCTGGGACAAAACCCGTCTCTCCATGTCCAGCTCCTTCGAATTGTCATGGCAATGGCCATGTTCCAAAACTCGGGAGCGAGCCTAGGGGGAGAGCGGATGGGAAAGCTTGTCCGCGGGCGTACAATAAATTGGATGGGGCGGGCCTGTGAATTGGGCAAGCCGCTGCACAAAAACTGTTCGCTGGCGCAAAGCGCCGCAGGACGGGATTCCGAATTCGGGAGAACCAAATAATCTCGAATCATGCAGGGATCTGCACGATGAGGGAATCATTCGGTGAGGCGATTTAACAGAGATATGACGCCCTGAAGACGCATCTGCGACTGACATCGGCGGGACATCACCGTCTTCCACAGCCTGTCCGCAGCATATCCACAGGCCGACCATGCCGGATTCGCGAGCGCGCATGAGCTACTTGCTGCGCACAAATCCACAGACCGGCTATGTCAGCCGCCGGCCTGATCAAACACGGTGCGGCAAGCCTCGCTCAAGCTTGCCTTATTACGCCGCAGGCACGCCGTGATGGCGCGGACGTTGGGGATTTCGCCGGCGCAAAGCCGATAGACGTCCGGGCTGCAGGCCCGGCGCTGCTCAGGGGTACCCGGCTCCGCGTGGGCGACGGTGGCAAACAGCGTCAGAAACAGCCCGACCGTCGAAGCGCGACGCGCCCGGCTCCTCACACCCGCAAACCGCAAGAACCTCGCCTTCATGACCGCTCTCCTGTCCGCTCTACCCGCCCGGCCCGCGTCGGCCGGTGTATGCAAAGAGGTAGGAGGAATAAATCGCGGTGAATGTGATCTCTTTCACACTGGCAGCCCGCCCGGGTTGCCTAAATTTGCGCGGGGATTTTTCAGGAATCGCTAACCAAACGGGACCCGATCGCCGGATCGTTAAAATGCGAACGATCGGCTCAATCGGGAAACAAATCGGCTCTGCGACAGTGCGCCATCCGCGTTCCGGAGGGTGTGATGAGCGAAGCCGAATTCAACTTGCTGCTGGACACCGTCCGCGACGCCATGGTCCTGGAAGAATTGGCGTTCGGGCCGGAGGAGGAATTCGTGCCCCGCTCGTGGAGCTTCGACGCGACGCCCAAGGCCGCGAATGACAACGAGGGCGCCTGGCCCCTCCTGCCCTTTCCGGACAGCTGGTACGCGTCCTGCTGAGACCGTTTACCTTGCGAACGGACGCGTAAACCGCGCGTCCGCGCGGCCCGCGATCAATTCTTGACGCTTTCCTCGCCATCCTGCGGCGCCCTGTCGGGTTCGGCCGGTGGGAAGATGCTGTCATAGATCGCACGGGCCTCGGCAATGAGGCGAGCCCGCTCCAGCTCAGATTTCGGGACAAATCGGACGACGTCGCTCACGTGCTCTCCAGCGCTCGATTGTTGGGACTGCAATCCCTTCGCAGATGCGAAGTCTATGCCATCGGGCCTGAATCGGGGGTTTCCAGCAAGCCCCGGGCAAACCCGGTGAGCGCGCACAAGCAGGCTCTGTCCGCCGGTCGGCGGAACCCGCACCGAATTCCAATTTGCGCTTAAATATCAGAGGCTTGTGATGGAGGCCACGTCGGGACTCGAACCCGAGTAAACGGTTTTGCAGACCGGCGCGTAACCACTCCGCCACGTGGCCCCAACGAGGGCGGAGCAATATAGGGGATCAAGGGTTTAGGCAACCCCGAGCCGGCTATGCCCTCGCCTCGCCACCGAGGTATCGGCCGAGAATCTCGTCGGTCGTGCCGGCTGCGGTGATACGGCCTTCTTGCAGCAGGATCGCGCGGTTGCAGGTGCTCTTGATCAGATCAATGTCGTGCGAGGCCAGCACCAAAATGCCGGCGCGCGCCACGATCTCATCGAGCCGCTGGCGTGCCTTCTTCCGGAACTGCTGGTCGCCGACGCCGATCCATTCGTCGAGCAGAACGATCTCGCCTTCGACGGCGGTCGCGACCGCGAAGATCAGGCGCAGCATCATGCCGCTGGAATAGGTGCGCAGCGGCAGGTCGAGCCGGTCGCCGAGCTCGGTGAATTCGGCGATCTCCGCGCGCCGCGCGTCGATCTCGGTGCGCCGTGCGCCGATCACGAGGCCGCGGCGCATGATGTTCTCGTAGCCGGTGGCCTCCTCGTCGAAGCCGGCCGACAGGTCGAACAGCGACAGGCAGCGGCCGAGCACGTCGACGTCGCCTACCGTCGGATGGTAGATCCCGGCCAGGACCCTCAGCAACGTGGTCTTTCCGGCGCCATTGGCGCCGACGATGGCGACGCGGTCGCCGGCACGGATATCGAGATTGATATCGTTCAACGCGCTGACGATGTGCGGGCGCGGCGCCTCCCGGCGCAGCGTCACGGCACGAACGAACCGGCTGCGCAGCGAACGGTCGCGGAACGACAGCACCGGAAAATTGACCGAAACGTTGCGAAGCACGATGTGGGCTTGGGGGCTCATCCGCGCCTCACAGCCAGTACGCCACGCGGTGGCGGTACCTTGCGTAGCAGCCGAGGCCGATCACGGCCATCGCGATCGCATAGGCCAGCCCGAGCAACCACTGCTCCGCATCCGTCGGCTGCGACAACAGCGGCTTGCGCACGAGATCGAGCAGTGTCGCGAACGGATTGACCCGCGTCAGCCAGTGGAACGCGGTGCCGCGCACGCTGTCCTCGGTCCAGATGATCGGCGTGAGGAAGAAGATGAATTGCAGGCCGCTGACGATCGCCGAGCCGATGTCGCGAAACCGCGCGCAGAGCATGCCGAGCGCGACCGAGCCGCCGAGGAGCACGACCAGCAGAATCGCAAAGCCTGGCACGACGAGCATGATGTTCCAGTGCAGTGGCCATGGCATCACGACATAAAGCAGGACCACGATCACCAGATGATGCGCGAAGATCAGGACGTTGCGCGCGATCATCTGCAATACATGCACGATCAGCGGCGCCGGCACCGCCTTGATCAGGTGACCGGAGGCCACGAAGATGTTGGACCCCTCCTGGAGCGTCGTGGCGATCAGGGTCCAGACGATCAAGCCGACCGCGAAAGGCGGCAGGAACCCCGTGATCTCCTGCTTGAACAGCGCCGCATAGACTGTGCCGACGCTGACGATCGTCGCCGCGAGCGTCAGCGTGATCCAGAGCGGGCCGATCACGGTGCGCCGGTAGCGCAGCGAGATGTCCATCAGGGCGAGCGTGCCCCAACGATCGAACTGCGCCGCCTGGGCCAGGATCTCCTTCGCTGCGCTCTGAATACGGTTGCCCCTTTTTGCATTCCGGATTTTACGACGCTGCAACAGGATAGCAGGTCACGGGCCTGTCGGCCGGTGGTCTGTATCTGCCCGCTCCACGGGGGGCAATCAACCGTACGGATGAGGTGGGCTGGAGCTAGGCTCGTTTGCCGCGCCGGACACCGCGTCGGCGGTCCTTCACCGGCGGCTTGGGCGCCAATTCCGGCATCTCGGCCTGGACCTCGCGGTAGCGTGTTAACAGCCGTTCAAAACTGGCATTCAGCGTCTCGGCAATGTCAGGGCGCCGCTCCAGGCCGGCCAGAATCGTCGCGGCCGCCTCGATAGTCGACAGTCCGTCCTTGCGCGGCTCCTTGCGCAAGCGCCCGTAGCGCGAGGGACGCGACGGGTTGAGGATCACGCGTTGGCATTTCAGCATCCAGGGGTTGCGCCACCACAGCGCCTTGGCCTGGCTCCAGGTGCCGTCGAGCAGCACCACACCTTCGAGCTTGCCGAGGATGGCGCGCTGGTTCTCGGCGATCTCGCCCTTGCGGGTCAGGGCCACGATCTCGCCCTCGGCCTCGAGATCGGCCGCGCGCGCCGAGCCGAGATAGAGCACGCCCCAGTGCGACGCATTGTCGACGGGATGCCCGAGCGCCTTGGACAGGCTCGGCCAGGACAGGCCCACCCGCAAAGTCGCCTTGGGGAAATGCTTCGCAGTCAGCCGCGCGGTGCCGAGCGCCCTGTCCTGCTCCTGCGGATGCTGGAGGATCAGAAGCCCGAGGCGGCTCTGGATCGGCGTAACACTGTCGCAGATGCACAGCGGCATCGGCTTCTGGCAGTGCGGACATTCGGGGATCGGCTCGGGCGCCGCAGCGGTCAGGTCTGATGGGTTGGACATGACCGCCGCTATACGCTCCGCGCGGCGCTTCAACAACCCGCCTATTCCGCCGGCGCAGCCAGCGCGCGGGGCTCGGAGCGCCGCCGCAGGCGGTCGATCAGCAGATAAATCACGGGCGTGGTGTAGAGCGTCAAGATCTGCGAGACGAACAGACCGCCGATGATGGTGATGCCGAGCGGGCGCCGCAGCTCCGTGCCGGGCCCGGTCGCAACGACCAGCGGAATGCCGGCAAACAGCGCCGCCATCGTCGTCATCAGAATTGGACGGAAGCGCGCCTGGCAGGCCTCGAAGATCGCCTCCGCCGAGGACAGGCCGCGCTGGCGTTCGGCATCGAGCGCGAAGTCGACCATCATGATGCCGTTCTTCTTGACGATGCCGATCAACAGAATGATGCCGACGAAGGCGATCACCGTCAGCGGCGTGTTGGTGATTTGCAGCGCAAGCAGCGCCCCGAGGCCGGCGGAGGGCAGCGTCGAGATGATCGTGAGCGGATGGGCGAGGCTCTCATAGAGCACGCCGAGCACGATATACATCGCCACCAGCGCGCCGAGAATGAGCAGCGGCTGACGGCCGCTGGTCTTGGCGAAATCGCCGGCATTGCCGTCGAAGCTGCCGCGAATGCCCTCCGGCATGTGCAGCTCGTCGACAGCGCGCTGGATGTTTTGCGTGGCGGCCTGCAGCGGCACGTCCGGCAGCAGGTTGAACGACACCGTGGTCGAGGGGACCGACTGGGAGTGATAGACCGCGAGCGCTGCGAGGCTGCGCGTCGCATGCACCACGGCCGACAGCGGCACCTGCACGTTGTTGGCGCCGGCAACATAGATTCGATCGAGGTTGGATGGGTCGACCTGGAATTTCGGGTCGATTTCCAGCACGATCATGTACTGGTTGCGCTGGGTGTAGATGATCGAGATCTGCCGCTGCGAGAAGGCGTTGTTCAACGCGTTGTCGATGTCTTGGACCTTGACGCCGAGCATCGCTGCCTTTTGGCGGTCGATGTTCAGAGTAAGTTGAAGCCCGCCGGGATCGCGGTCGCTAGAAATGTCGGTGATGCCTTCGACCGTCTCCATGCGCTTGGCGACGATCGGCGCCCATTTCTGCAACAAGTCGAGATCGGTCGAGGAGAGTGTGTACTGGTAGTCGGAATCGCTCTGCCGTCCGCCGGCGCGCACGTCTTGCGCCGCAAACATGAAGAGGCGGATACCGGGCACGGGAAACAAAGCGCGCCTGAGACGGTCGATCACGACCTGCGTCGAGATGTGGTCGCGCTCCTCCGGCGGCTTGAGCGTGATGAACATCGTGCCGCGGTTTGAGGTCGCAGCGCCGGGGCCCCCGCCTCCGCTGCCGACGGTCGAGCCGATGCCGGCCACGGCCGGATCCTGCATCACGATGTCGGCAAGCCGCTGCTGGAGGCTCAGCATCGATTGAAACGAGATGTCGGCCGAGGCGCGCGTCGCGCCGATGACGAAGCCGGAATCGTCGGTCGGGAAATAACCCTTGGGAACCTTGATGTAGAGCACCACCGTGAGGCCGATGGTGGCGAAGAACACCAGCAGCGTCAGCAGCGGAAATTCCAGCACGGTGCGCAAGGTGCGGGCGTAGAAAGCGACGACTCGTGTCAGCGAACCTTCGATAACACGATCGAACAGCGTGGCCGATCCCGACGTGGTCTGCCGGATGTAATGGGCGCAAATCATCGGCGTGACCGTCAGCGACACCAGCGTCGAGACCACGATCGCGAAGGTCAGCGTCAGTGAGAATTCGCGCAGCAGACGCCCGACGATGCCGTCCATGAAGATCAGCGGCGTGAAGGCCGCGATCAGCGACAGGCTGATCGAGACCACCGTGAAGCCGATTTGCTTGGCACCCTCCAGCGCCGCCTCGAACGGTCGCATGCCATGCTCGAGATTGCGGAACATGTTCTCGATCATGACGATGGCGTCGTCGACCACGAAGCCGACCGAGATCGCGAGCGCCATCAGCGACAGATTGTCGATCGAGAAGCCCGCGACCCACATCCCGGCGCAGGTTCCGGCCAGCGCCAGCGGCACCGAAATGCCGGCCGCGATCGTCGGCGTCAAGCGGCGCAGGAACACGAACACCACGACCATCACCAGGATGGCGGTCGCCAGCAGCGTCCACTGCATGTCCATCACGCTGGCGCGGATCGTGGTGGTACGGTCGACCAGGGTGGAGACGTCGACCCCGGCTGGGATCCATTGCTTCAGGTCAGGGATCAGCGCCTTGACCCGGTCGACGGTGTCGATGACGTTGGCATCGCCCTGCTTGGTGATCTGGATCAGGACCGCCGGCTGCTTGTTGAACCAGGCAATCGAACGGGCGTTGCGGACGCCGTCCTCGATGTCGGCGACATCGGACAGCCGCACGAAATTGCCGTTGGAGCTCTTGATGACGATGTTGCGGAACTCTGCGGCCGTGCGCATCTGCTTGTTCAGCGACAGCGTCTCGCTCTGGCGCTCGCCGTTGAAGATGCCGACGGGACCGAGCGGGTTGGCGTTGATGATGGCGGTGCGAACATCGTCAGTGGCAATCCCGGCGTTGGACAGCGCCACCGGATTGAGCTGGATCCGCACCGCCGGCTGATCGGCACCGCTCACCGTCACATCGCCAACGCCCGGCACCTGCGAGATGCGCTGGGCCAGCACGGTATCGGCGACGTCGTAGATCGCGCTCGCGGACAGCGTTTTCGAGGTCAGCGCCAGCACGAAGACGGGCGCGCCGGCCGAATTGGCCTTGCGGAAGCGCGGCAGCGACGGCAGGTCGCTGGGCAGATCGACCAGCGCGGCGTTGATCGCGGCCTGCACGTCGCGCGCGGCCTTGTCGATGTTGCGGCCGATGTCGAACTGAAGCTGGATGTTGGCCGTGCCGAGCGAAGACGTCGAGGTGATCTGGTTGATGCCTGCGATTTCGCCCAAGCGCCGCTCCAGCGGCGCGGCGACGGTCGCGGCCATCACCGACGGATCGGCGCCCGGCCGGCTTGCTGACACGAAGATGGCGGGGAAGTCGACGTTCGGGACAGAGGCGACCGGCAGGAACTCGTAAGCGACGCCCCCCAGCAGGAACAGCCCGATCGACAGCAGCGTGGTCGCGACCGGCCGGCGGATGAAGGGCTCCGAGATCGATGCCATCACTGCATCCCCTCGGTGGCGCCGGCGACCGGTGGGCCTCCGGGCTCTACAGGCGGCAGTGCGTTTTCCAGGCGGCGGTTAATGCGGTCGAGCGCGAGATAGATCACGGGCGTGGTGTAGAGCGTGAGTAACTGGCTCAGCAGCAGGCCGCCGATGATGGAGATGCCGAGCGGAAAGCGCAGCTCGGCGCCGGTGCCGCTTTCAATCGCGAGCGGCAACGCGCCGAACAGCGCCGCCAAGGTCGTCATCATGATCGGGCGGAAGCGCAACAGGCAGGCCTGCACGATCGCCTCGTGTGCCGGCATGCCCTGCTTGCGCTCGGCCTCGAGCGCGAAGTCGATCATCATGATCGCGTTCTTCTTGACGATACCCATCAACAGGATGATGCCGATCAGGCCGATCACCGAGAGGTCCTGCCCGCACAGCATCAGCGCCAGGATCGCGCCGACGCCGGCCGAGGGCAGCGTCGAGAGGATCGTGATCGGGTGGATGTAGCTCTCATAGAGCACGCCCAGCACGATATAGATGGTGATCACGGCGGCGAGCAGCAGCCAGGGCTGGCCGGCCAGCGCCTTGGCGAATTCGGCCGCGTCGCCGGCATAGACCCCGACGATGCTGTTGGGCATGCCGATGCTGGTCTCGATCGTCTTGACCGCCTCGACCGCGTCGCCCAGCGCCGCGCGCGGCGCGAGGTTGAAGCTGAGCGAGATCGCCGGGAATTGCGCCTGATGCGAGATCGCGAGCGGCGCCGTGGTGCGCTTCAGCGTCGCCACCGCGTCGAGCGGCACCTGGGCGTTGGGCGCACCGACGAGGGCGCTGCTCGCGCCGCCCGGTAGATATAGCTTTGACAGGATCGAGGGATCGCGCTGGTACATCGGCAGCGCCTCCAGCACCACGCGGTACTGGTTGGCCTGGCCGTAGATGGTCGAGATCTGGCGCTGTGCGAAGGCGTCGTTCAGCGTGTCGGTGATGGCCTGAAGGTTAACGCCAAGCTGGCCAGCACGGGTACGGTCGACATCGAGCTGCGCCCGCAGGCCACCTTCCTGAGCCTCGGAGGACACATCGCGGAACAGTGGATCGCGCCGCATCTCGTCAACGAGCTTCTTCGCCCATTCGGAGACAAGCGCCGCGTCGGTGCCGGTCAGCGTATACTGATATTGCGAGCGGCTCGACTGGGTCGAGATCTGCACGTCCTGCACCGGCTGGAAATAGACGGTCATGCCGGGGATGCCGGCCACCTTCTCCTTCAACCGGGTGATGACCGCGCTGACATCGTCGCGCCGTTCGCCGCGAGGCGTCAAGCTCATGACGAGACGCCCGACATTGGTGGTCGGATTGACCGAGCCCGCGCCGATCACCGAGACCACGCCGGTCACATCAGGATCAGCCTTGATGGCGTCGGCGACCTCCGCCTGCCGCCTCTGCATTTCAGCAAACGACACGTCGGGCCCCGCCTCCGTCACTGCCGTGATCGAGGCGGTGTCCTGGAGCGGCAGGAAGCCTTTTGGCGCGACGACGTAGAGGACCAGGGTTGCGATCAGCGTGGCGAAGGTCACGACCAGCGTGGTGCGCTGGTGCTGCAAAACCACAAGCAGCGTCCGGTGGTAGAGCTCGACGGTGCGGTCGATGAAGCGGCTGACGGCAGCCAACCCCGGCACCGCGAATTCTTCATGAGTGTGTTTAAGCAGGCGCGAGCACATCATCGGCGTCAGCGTCAGCGAGACCACGGCCGAGGTCACGACCGCGATCGTCAACGTCAGCGCGAATTCGCGGAACATGCGCCCGACAAGGCCGGACATGAACAGCAGCGGGATGAACACCGCGATCAGCGACACCGTCAGCGAGATCACGGTGAAGCCGATTTCGCTGGCGCCCTTGAGCGAGGCCTGCATCGCGCTGTCGCCATTCTCCATGTGGCGGACGATGTTCTCGATCATGACGATGGCGTCGTCGACCACGAAGCCCGTGCCGATGGTGAGCGCCATCAATGACAGATTGTCGAGGCTGAAGCCGGCAAAATACATGATGCCGAAGCTCGTGATCAGCGACAGCGGCAGTGCCACCCCGGCGATCAGGGTTGCCCGCAGCGAGCGCAGGAACAACAACACCACCAGCGTCACCAGCACGACGCTGAGGATCAGTGTGAACTGGACGTCATGGACCGAGGCGCGAATGGTGACCGTGCGGTCAGAGACGATGGTCAGGTGCACGCCGGCCGGAATCGCGCGCTGCACTTTTGGGATTTCGGCCCGGATTTGGCTGACGACGTCGATCACATTGGCGCCGGGCTGGCGCTGGATGTCGATGATGACGGCCGGCGTGCCCTGGTACCAGCCGCCGGTGCGGTCGTTCTCGAGGCCATCGACGATCTGCGCGACATCGCCGATGGTGACCGGCGAGCCGTTGCGATAGGCGATGATGATGGGACGGTAGGCGTCGGCCGCCGCGATCTGGTCATTGGCCGCGATGATGTAGGACTGCTGGGCGCCATCGAGCGAGCCCTTCGGCCCGGACACGTTGGCATTGGAGATCGCCGCGCGCAGATCCTCCATGGCGATGCCGTAGGACGCAAGCCGCGCCAGATCCGCCTGGATGCGCACGGCCGGCTTCAGCCCGCCGAGCACGGAGACGCGTCCCACGCCGGAAATCTGGCTCAGCCGCTGCGCCAACAGCGTATCGGCGATGTCGCTCATCGCCCGCAGCGAGATCGTCTCGGAGCGCAACGCCAAAGTCATCACCGGCGCATCCGCCGGGTTCACCTTGGCGTAGGTCGGCGGATAAGGCAGCGTCTTTGGCAGGACGCCGGCCGCGGCGTTGATCGCGGCCTGCACGTCCTGGGTGGCGCCGTCGATATCGCGATTGAGGTCGAACTGGAGCGAGATCTGGCTGACACCGAACGAGCTCGTCGAGTTCATCGCCGACAGCGACGGGATCTGGCCTAGCTGCCGTTCCAGCGGCGCGGTGATCAGCGAGGCGATCACGTCGGGGCTCGCGCCGGGCAGCTGCGTCGTCACCTGCACGGTCGGGAAGTCGACCTGCGGCAGTGCCGAGACCGGCAGCGCGAAATAGCCGAGCGCGCCGCCGATCAGCAGTGCGATGCCGAGCAGTGAAGTCGCGATTGGCCGGCGAATGAAGGGTTCGGAAACACCCATGGGATACGCCTGCCGCTTAAGCGGCTGTTGTCGGGATCATGGCTGCTTGGCTCCACTTCCCGATTGTTCGGCCCCAGTCCCCTGAGCCGGCGCCGGTGCAGGGCCAGTCTGGCCCTTCTGGTCGCCCTCGCTGCTTTGCCGTTTGGCGCGGCGCTCCTGCCAATCCTTGGCGCCATCTTTCGACGCGCCGTCCTTCTGGCCATCCTTTTTCTGGCCGTCGGGCGCACGTGTACGTTTGCGCGGGGCGAGATCGGCCGACGGCGTCTGCTCGTCGCGACCGACGATGACCTTGGAGCCGTCGGACAGATTGGCAAAGCCCGTCGTCACGACCCGGTCGTTCGGCGACAGGCCGCTCGCGATCACTGCGTCATGCTCGTTCTGCTGCGTCACCGTCACGGGCTTGGCCGAAACGATGTCGCCCTCTCCGATGACGTAGCTGAAGGTGCCGATCGGACCGCGTTGCACCGCCGATGTCGGCACCACCAGCGCCTGCATGAGCGTCTCGACTTTCAAGCGGACATTGACGAATTGGCCCGGCCAGAGCTGGTACTGAGCGTTGGGGAATTCCGCCTTGAGCTTGAGCGTGCCGGTGGTCTGGTCGACCTGGTTGTCGATGCCGGTCAGCTTGCCGGTGTCGATCACGGTGACACCGTCATTGCCGAACACGTCGACTGCGAGCGAGCCCTTGGCCGCCGCCGCATTGACGCGCATGATCTGCTG
Source organism: Bradyrhizobium sp. LTSP849 (assembly GCF_000938255.1). Lineage (GTDB taxonomy): Bacteria > Pseudomonadota > Alphaproteobacteria > Rhizobiales > Xanthobacteraceae > Bradyrhizobium. The sequence continues at coordinate 189,350 of NZ_JYMR01000008.1, forward strand.
CTGCGGCAGGCTGAACCACACCGCGATCGGCTGCAATTGCGTGATCACGACGAGGCCGGTGGTGTCGGCGGCGTGGATGATGTTGCCCTGGTCGACCTGGCGCAAGCCCGCGCGGCCCGAGAGCGGCGCCACGATCTTGGTGTAGCTCAACGTCGCCGCCGCATTGTCGATCGAGGCCTGGTCGGCCTTGACCAGCGCCTCGGTCTGCGCGACCAGCGCGCGCTGGGTATCGGCCTGCTGCTTGGAGCCGGCATTGGAGGCGGCGAGTTGCTCGTAGCGCGTCAGGTCGATGCGCTGGTTGGCGAGCTGGGCCTGGTCCTGCGCCTTCTTGGCGACGGCCTGGTCATACGTCGCCTGGTAGAGCGCGGGATCGATCTCGCCGACCACGTCGCCCTTCTTGACGTCCTGGCCTTCGGTAAAATTCACCGCGATCAGCTTGCCGTCGACCTGTGAGCGCACGGTCACGGTGTTGAGCGCGCGGATCGCGCCGACGCCGTCGAGATAGACCGGCACGTCCTGCACCCGGGGCGTTGCCGCCAGCACCGGCACGGGCAAATCGGGGCGCTGATTGCGGCCATTGCCCTGCTGCTGCGGCTGCTGATGCATGATGGTCCAGCCGAGATAGCCGAGACCGCCGAGGATCGCGAGCGTGATCAGGGTCATGACGAAGCCGCGGCTGCGCGATTTTTTCACCGCCCCCGGCTTCGCATCATCCTTCATATCCGGCTTAAAGAGCATTGACCGGTTTCTCCATTCGCGGCTCCCAGCCGCCGCCGAGCGCCTGATACAGGCTGACGATGGCAAGCAATCGTGCGAGTTGTGCCTGCGACAGCGCGTCTTCCGCCGTAAACAGAGTCAGTTGCGTGTTGAGCACGGTGACGATGTCGGCCGTGCCGGCGCGCAGCTGCTGCTCCGACAGATCGAAGGCGCGCCGCGAGGCGTTGAGGACATCGCGCTGCAATTGCAGCTTGATCGTGGTCTGCTTGATCGAGAATAGCGCATTATCGACGTCGCTGAAGGCCTGGACGATGGTCTTGCGGTAGGTCTGGAGCAACTCCTCCTGCCGCGCCTTGGCGTATTCGAAATTGCCCAAAATCTTGCCGCCGTCGAAGATCGGCTGCGTTGCGCTGCCGACCAGCTGGAAGAACGCCGCGTGCGGCTGGAACAGCGAGACCAGCGCCGAGCTCTGATAGCCGCCATTGCCGGTCAGCTGGATGGTCGGGAAGAATTGCGCGCGGGCATTGCCTATATTCGCCGTGGCGGAAGCAAGCTGTGCTTCCTGCCGGCGGATGTCAGGCCGCTGTGTCAGGAGTTCGGACGGCAGGCCGGGCGTCACGCGCGGGATCGCGACCCGGTCCAGCGAGCCGCCGAGCACGCGCACGCTCTCCGGCGGCCGCGACACCAGCACGGCGAGCGCGTTGACGTTCTGGTCGAGCGTCTGGCGCAGCGGCGGCACCAGCGCCTTCTGGTTGGCCAGCACGCTCTCCTGCTGGGCGACGTCGAGGTCGGTGCCGGTGCCGGCCTTGCGCCGCTCCTTGACGGCATCGAGGATGCGCTGTGCGCTCGCAATGTTGCGCTGTGAGGTCCTGATGCGGTCCTGCGAGGCCAGCACCTGGAAATAAGCGTTGGCGACGCCCGAAAGGGTCGTCAGCGCGACGACGTCGCGATCGAAGCGGTTGGCGTGGGCGGTCTCTTCCGCCGTTTGCAGCGCATCGCGGTTCTGACCCCAGAAATCGAGCTGGTAGCTGGCGCTCAGCGACGACGAATAATTGACGACCTCGCGGCCACCATTGGTCAGGCCGGACGCGCTCGAGCCGGAGGTGCGCGAATAGGTCTCCGATCCGCTCCCCGACAGGCTCGGCAGCAGCGCCGCGCCCGCCTGTCGCGCCTGAGCGTCGGCCTCGACGATGCGCGAGACGGCGGCGGCGATGTCGAGGTTGACGGTCTGCGCCTCTTCCATCAATTGCGTCAGCTCCGTGGACCGAAAGCCGCGCCACCAATCCGGCGTCGGCGGCGCGTCCGGCTTGCCGGCGTATTTGTACTGCGCGGGAACATCGAGCGCTGGATCGGGAAGGTCCTGGGTCAGGACGCACGCCCCCGAGCTTGCCGCAAGGCACAGTACGGCGACCCAGCGCCCCGCTCGGGACGCAGAACCAAGGGATTGCCGCATGGCGACCGCCGGAACCCGCTGTGTCACATCCACCCCCTGCCGGGCAGACCGAACCGCCGCCGCGCAGCCGGATTAACCGATTCGCAGCGGGACAGTCGGGGGGCTTTGGGCAACTCGTTCACAGCGGTGATGCTTTCTGCGGAACCTGAAATCTATCCTAGCCGGGTGCGGAACTGCGGGACAGTCCCGCACCTGCGAAAGACACCCCCGAACGCGCTGGCGCCTGGACTGGTAAAATACCAAATGTACCTGTCGTGCAGGGCTTTTTTGAATTCCGGCGCCATCCAGAAGCGCATTCAAGCTTACCAAGATTTCATGTGATATTGTGGCCACACTGGCAGCAAGACCAGCGAAGGCCACCCGCACTCCACTGAAACCTGCGCCGCAACGCACCGTAGCTTGTCCAGCACGAGGCAGGGACATTTACGCATGCGTATCGCGGTCATCGGGACGGGCATCGCCGGCAACGCGGCGGCCTGGACGCTTTCACAGCGCTATCCGGTGACGGTCTATGACCGCGAGCTCCGCCCAGGCGGCCACAGCCACACCGTTACCATCGACTACCAGGGGACGCCGGTCGCGGTCGACATCGGCTTCATTGTCTACAACGAGCTCAACTATCCGGATCTCACCGCGATGTTCGCGCATCTCGGTGTCGAGACGGTCGCAAGCTGCATGAGCTTCGCCGTGTCCGCCGACGGCGGTCGTTTCGAATGGCGCGGCGGCGGCAATGATTGGTGGGCGATGGCCGCGGGCCTGTTTGCCCAGCCCGGCAACCTGCTCTCCCCGTCTTACCTGCGGATGGTCACAGGCATCCTCAAATTCGGCCGACAGAGCGTCGACGACCTCCGCAACGGCCGTCTCGCCGGATTGACGCTTGGAGACTATTTCCGGAAACGCCAATTCTCGCAGCGCTTGCTCGCTGACTATCTCGCACCGATGGGCGCGGCGATCTGGTCCGCCCCCGCAAGCGAGATGCTCGACTTCCCGGCCGAAAATTTCATCGCCTTCTTCGACAACCATCGCCTGCTGCATTACGACCGGCCGGTCTGGCGCACGGTCAAGGGCGGCAGCCAGCGCTACGTCGAGCAGCTCCAGGCCTCGTTCAAGAACAACATCCGGCTCGGCTGCGCCGTCACATCGATCAATCGCACCGCGCACGGCGTCGTCGTTCACGACAGTCGCGGCCAGCACGAGACTTACGATCACGTCGTGATCGCGGCTCATAGCGACCAAGCGCTTGCGATGCTGTTCGACGCAGATCCACGCGAGCGCGACATCCTCGGCGCCATCGGCTATGCCCCCAACAAGGTGTATCTGCATCGCGACGTCAGGCTGATGCCGAAGCGGCGGCGGGCCTGGGCGTCGTGGAATTTCCTGCGCTGGCAGCGCGAGGGACGCGCCGTGAACGATGTCGCGGTGACCTACTGGATGAACCGGCTCCAGGGCGTCGATCCCGACAAGCCGCTGTTCGTCAGCCTCAACCCGCCCTTCGAGCCTGCGCCTGAACTCACCTTCGGCCAATATCTCTGCGAGCATCCGCAGTATAATGCGGCGGCCTTTGCCGCACAGAAACGACTGGGCGAGATCCAGGGGCAGCGGCACACCTGGTTCTGCGGCGCCTGGACCGGCTATGGCTTTCACGAAGACGGCCTGCGCTCCGGCCTTGCCGTCGCCGAGGCGCTCGGCGCCGTCGCGCCGTGGCGCGAGGCGCCGGTCGAGCTGGCGGAGGCCGCGGAGTAGCGCGATGGTGACGACAGCTCTGCCCGCAACCGATCCCGCCTCGCTCTATCTCGGCGATGTCATGCATGCGCGGCTGAAGCCGATGGGCCATCGTTTCAACTACCGCGTCATGAGCCTGCTGATCGATCTCGACCGGCTCGGCGAAGCCGACCGGCAATCGCCACTGTTCGGCGTCAACCGCGCCGCACTCTACAGTTTTCACGAGACCGACCACGGCGCGCGCGACGGCTCATCCCTGAAGGCCTACGCCGAGCGCTGTGCCGCCGCGCACGATATCGACCTCAGCGGCGGCCGCGTCGAGCTGCTCTGCTATCCCCGCCTGCTCGGCTACGGCTTCAATCCGCTTGCGGTCTATTTCTGCTATCACCGCAGTGGCGCGTTGGCGCTGGTGATCTACGAAGTCCGCAACACCTTCGGCGATATTCATCCTTACGTCCTGCCGGTGAAACCAGGCGAATGGAGCGATGCGGGCCTGCGGCAGCAGCAGGACAAGCTGTTTTACGTCTCGCCCTTCCTGCCGATGGCGATGCGCTATTATTTCCGCGTCCTGCCGCCAGCCGACACGATCAAGCTGCGCATCCTGGAGACCGACTGCGACGGCCCGCTGCTCGCGGCGACCTTCAACGGCCGCCGCCGGGCGCTGACCTCGGGTGCCCTGCTGCGATCGTTCTTCGCCCTGCCGCTGGTGAGCTTCAAGGTGATGGCGGCGATCCATTGGGAAGCCCTGCGGCTCTGGCTGAAGGGCGCGCGGCTGGTGCCACGACCTGATGTCGCGGGGACGCTTCGCGCCGAAACCACCTTGGCGGCCGGCGAAACGCCCACATATATTATCCGTCGCTGACCGTATGCGGGGCGTGCTCGGATCTGGCGAAATGGAGAGTTGGGCGCGCCTGGCTCACGGTCGGACTGGACCAGTTGAGGTGATGGATCCGCCGATGCCGCACGCCATCTCGGTGACGCCCGATAATGTGGAAACAGCGTTCGCTGACCTGCCGCGTCTCGTCCGCCTTGCGATCACCTTCGGCTCACGGCTGAGGCGCGGCACGCTGCACGTCACTCTGCCGGACGGTCGCATGATCAGGCTCGGCGGGCAGGAGCCGGGCCCGAACGCGGTAATGCGGCTGCACAATTACAGCTTCGCCTCGCGCCTGATCAACGGCGGCGATATCGGGATTGCAGAAGCCTATCTCGCGGGCGACTGGGACACGCCGGACCTGACGCAGTTCCTGTACCTGTTCTGCGTCAACCACGATCTGATCCAGACCATGCTGCGCGACAAGCCCCTGATGCGGTTCGTCCAGGTGGTGCAGCACTGGTTGAACCGCAATACCCGCCGCCAGGCGCGGCGCAACATCCACGCCCATTACGACATCGGCAATGCGTTCTACGCGGCCTGGCTAGATCCCAGCATGACCTATTCCTCGGCGCTGTTCGAGGAATCCACCACCGACCTTACGGCGGCACAAGCCAACAAGTATCGCCGGCTCGCCGAGGCGCTCGACCTGAAGCCGGGCCAGACGCTGCTCGAGATCGGCTGCGGCTGGGGCGGCTTCGCCGAATTCGCCGCCAAGACTTTTGGCGCGCGCGTCGTGGGTTTGACCATCTCGACCGAACAGCGCGATTTCGCGCGCAAGCGCATCCACGAGGCGGGCCTGTCCGAGCAGGTCGAGATCCGGCTCCAGGATTATCGCGACGAGCGCGACCGCTACGACCGGATTGCCTCGATCGAGATGATCGAGGCGGTCGGCGAGCAGTTCTGGCCGCGATATTTCGCACAGTTGCGTGACCGGCTGTTGCCGGGCGGGCTTGCCGGCATCCAGGCCATCACCATCCAGGACAGGCTGTTCCAGAGCTACCGGCGCGAGGTCGACTTCATCCAGCGCTACGTCTTTCCCGGCGGCATGCTGCCTTCGCCCGCCGTGCTGAAGTCGCTCGGCGACCGGTTCGGCGTCCCCGTCATCCGCGAGCGCATCTTTGGGCAAGATTATGCCAAGACGCTTGCCACCTGGCGAAATAACTTCCGTAACGCTTGGCCCGGCCTCGTCCCGCTCGGCTTTGACGACCGGTTTCGGCGGCTGTGGGAGTACTATCTCGCCTATTGCGAGGCCGGATTCCTGTCCGGGAATATCGACGTCCGGCAGGTCATCTTCGCAAAGCAGCAATAAGAGTTTGCGGGGTCGGCTTGCAAGGGGTCGCTTGTAAGGTCGGCGACCCTACTTTAGGGTCGGCGCCCACGTCATAACCAGCCGGTAATTGCCTGACATGACCATCAAAAACGACGTTGTCGAAGCGATCGGCAACACCCCGCTGATCAAGCTGAAGCGCGCCTCGGAATTGACCGGCTGCACCATTCTCGGCAAGGCCGAGTTCATGAATCCCGGCCAGTCGGTGAAGGACCGCGCCGGCAAATGGATGATTTTGGAAGCTGAGAAGCGCGGCGAGTTGAAGCCGGGCGGGCTGGTTGTGGAATCGACCGCCGGCAACACCGGCATCGGGCTTGCGGTGGTGGCGAGCGCGCGTGGCTACCGCACGCTGATCGTGATCCCGGAGACGCAGAGCCAGGAAAAAAAGGATTTTCTGAAGCTGTGCGGCGCTGAGCTGATCGAAGTGCCGGCGTTGCCTTTCGCTAACCCCAATAACTACCAGCATGTCGGCCGCAGACTTGCGGACGAGCTGCGCAAGAGCGAGTCTAACGGCGTGTTGTTCGCCGATCAGTGGAACAATCTCGACAACGCCAAGGCGCACTACGAATCGACCGGCCCAGAGATCTGGGAGCAGACCGGTGGCAAGGTCGACGGCTTCGTCAGCGCTGTCGGCAGCGGCGGCACGCTCGCCGGCATCAGCCGCTTTCTGAAGGAGAAGAATAAGGACATCCGCGTCGCCTGTGCCGATCCACAGGGTTTCGGCATGTACGAGTATTTCCGCAATGGCGAGGCCAAGGTGACGCCGGGCGACTCCATTACCGAGGGCATTGGGCTCAGCCGCGTCACCGCCATCGTCGAGAGCGCCAAGGTCGACGACGCCTTCGTGATTCCGGATGAGGACGCCGTGACGCTGATTTACGAACTGCTCCAGCACGAGGGCCTGTGCCTCGGTGGCTCGACCGGGATCAACATCGCCGGCGCCATGCGCCTCGCCAAGCAGCTCGGGCCGGGCAAGACGATCGTCACCGTGCTCTGCGATTCCGGCAGCCGCTATCAATCAAAGCTGTTCAACGCCGACTTCATGCGCGCCAAGAACTTGCCGGTGCCGGAATGGCTGGAGAAGCGCAGCAACATCAAGCCGCCCTACGTCTAGGCCTCAGACGGCTAACTCCAGGTCGGACGCGGCACACCCTGCGACACGCGCGCCAGACGTGCGCCCGAGAGCGACGGGTTCGCCGCGCTCCGGTTCGGCTGGCGGGGACTGCCGTAAGAGCCTTCGCTATCGGCACTCGGCCAGAACGTGAGCGCAAGCATCAGCGCGAGGTTGACCAGCCCGCCGACAACCGTGCCCTGGTGCTCTTGCCCGATCGCCCAGGCCGGAAACCGCCCTGCGACGACGTAATCGACGATCATGAGCGCGAACCAGGCCGGGATGACGCAAACCGGATCCCAGCCGATGTCGCGGATGCGCATCGATTGCAGCGTGAAGGTCGCGAGTCCGAAGAAGGCAATCGCACCAATGATGGCCCAGTTCGTCATGAGATCTTCCGGCCGGATCATGCTGGGCGAAGTGGTGCGCAGCACGGCCATCGCGATCGCAAAGCAGATCGCGGTCATCACGATCGCAAGCGCGACCGAGGCCAGGAAGAAATGCAAGCGCCCGAGGCGGGCATTGAGACCGAACAAGAAACCGAGCATTGACGCATCCCCTTTTGCGGCACATGCACAGAAAGAGCTTTCGGACGCGTAAAACGGCGGGGTGTCGCAAGCGGCATGGTTTTTAGCCCGCGACGAAATTGCGTAAAATTTTAAGCTTCGGCGCCCTCGCCGTCCTTCGAAGCCGAGGCACAATAGTCGCGCCAGAACTGGCGATAGCCCGCCTCGACCCTGCCCGCGTAGATCTCGACATTGCCGGCGGGTGAACTTGCGATTTGAGCCGGCAAATCCGCCCGCAACTTCGCCAGATAATCCGGCTGCGCTGCATACTTGCAAGCGATCGCGGCATAGCCTTGGTCGTCCTCTGCGACCCAATCATTGAGGCCGACGGCCGCCACGATCGAGCCACCGGCGCGCGACGACGACGCGTTGCCGAGCTTGGCAACGACGGGAACGCCGGCATAGAGGGATTCCCAGGTGCTGATGCCGCCATTTTGCGGGAATGGATCGAGCGAAATGTCGACCTGCGCAAAGGCCCGCAGATGCTCGTGACGCGGGGTCAAGCCCAGGCAGGTGATATTCGCTTCGGGAATACCGTGCGCCACAAATCGCGCGAGGAGGCGCTCGCGCACCAGGGGATCGTCAAGCAGGGTATGCTTGATGATGATCCTCGATCCCGTCACCTCGCGCATCACTTTCGACCACACGCGGATGGCCTCGTCCGAGATCTTGTTGATGCGGTTGAACACGCCGAAGGTCACGTAACCGTTGCGGAGCATCGGAAGCTCCGAAGGCGGCACATCCAGGATCGGATCGAGCGTGTTCAGGCACGGCAGATCATAGACTTTTTCGGCGAGCAAATGGCGCGCCGATTCCGGAATGAAGATTGGATCCGCAAGCACGTAGTCCATGGTCTGAAGGCCCGTACCGGACGCATGTCCGAATCCTGAGACCTGGATGGGGACCGGCTTGCGTGCGAAGACAGAGAGCCTGTTGCCGGTGGTATGCCCGGACACGTCGATCAGGATATCGACCTTGTCGGCCTCAATACGATCGGCCAGTTCGTCATCCGAAAGCCGCCAGGCGTCGACCCAGATGTCCGCCAACTGCTTGAATCTGGCGGTCACCTCATCCTGTGTCGGCGAGCACGAATAGCAGACGATTTCGAATTTGGCGCGATCATGATGGCGCAGCACCGGCAACAGCGCGAACGCCGCCGAGTGGTACCAGAACTCGGCAGACACATAACCGATCACGATCCGCCGATCCGGATCAAGCTGCCTGGGTGAAAGCTTCCTCTGCGGCAACTTGGTGCCGATCGCATCCCACCAATGTTTTCGCGCTGCCTGCTGGACCGCGAAATCGGCGTCGGAGAGAAAATCCAGAAAGAAGATCTTTCGCCCGATCAAGCCCGCATCCGGCGCAATGGCCAGCGCAGCGTCGAGAAGTTCGATCGCCGATGCGATCTCGCCCTGGTTTGCAAAACAGGCGCTCAGCAGCGCCATCGCCATCGCGGAGCGCGGATTTTCCTCGAGCAAGGTGGTGCAGGCCAGGATTGCCTGCGCCGTATTCCCCATGTTGAGCGAGACTTGTGCCTTCCCCTGCAAGGCCACTTCGAGCTTGGGCGAAAGCGCAAGCGCCGCGTCAAAATCCGCCGCCGCCTGTTCTGACCGCGAAAGCTCAAGATTGAGCCGTCCGCGGTTCGCCAGGATCTTCGCCGAACCCGGCCTGATCGCGAGCGCCGCTTCGAGCGCGCCTCTCGCCTCGTCGTAGTTCTTGAGCTCGATGTTGACTAAACCTTTGCCGACGAGCGCCTCCACGTGTCGCGGCTGAAACAATAAAGTGCGCTCGAAACTTTGTCTGGCGCGGTCAAATTGCTGCACTGCCAGCTCCGCCAAGCCACGATTGCACAGCGCATCGACATAGTCGGGCTTCAGCCGAATGGCGCGATCGTACAGTTCGATGGCCTGCTCGACGCGGTCGAGGTGCAGCAAGGCATTGCCGAGATTGGCCAAGGCCACCGGGAAACTCGGCTTCAATGCGATGGCGCGCTCCAGGTACGTGCGCGCTTCCTCGTATTGCCCAAGTGCGAAATGCGTCGCTCCCAAATCGGAAAGGGCGTGTGCCGAGCGCGGGTCGACGGTCACGGCATGCTTGAGAGCCTGTCTTGCTTCCTCCAAGTGCCGACTCCCAAACGCGCTCAGCCCAAGCAGATGCAAAGCGCCGAAATGATCCGGAAGCTCTTTCAGTATCTGACGGCAGAGCACCTCCGTCTCCGCATATCGGCCCTGATCATGGGCTGCGACCGCGGCGGAGAGGATGGCGTCCGCCTGCTTCTTGAACTTCTTCTGCAATCGCGCGTTCTGGAACGCGCGCGCGCCAGCGCTGCTCTGCAAGGTCGCTCTCCGAAGGATGGCCCGCGAAGAGTCTAACTGATTCGCAAGCCTAGCCGGCCGATCGGCGCGCCTCCGGGATGCCGCGGGAATCAGGCGCAGCCTTGTAGGGTGGGCAAAGCGTAGCTTGCCCACCATGTCGCCGCGAGATCGCCGATCGATGGTGGGCACGGCGCAAGGGCGCCTTTGCCCACCCTACGAAATCTGCGAAATCAGCGGAGGATCTGGCTCAGGAACAGCTTCGAGCGCGCGTGCTGGGGATTGGCGAAGAATTCGTTCGGCGTGTTGGCTTCGATGATCTGGCCGGCGTCCATGAACACCACGCGGTTCGCGACCTCCTTCGCAAAGCCCATCTCGTGGGTCACGACCAGCATGGTCATGCCCTCCTTGGCGAGGTCGACCATGGTGTCGAGGACCTCCTTGACCATCTCCGGGTCGAGCGCCGAGGTCGGCTCATCGAACAGCATCACCTTCGGGTTCATGGTCAGGGCGCGGGCGATCGCGACGCGCTGCTGTTGGCCGCCGGACATCTGGCCCGGAAACTTGTTGGCCTGGTGCGGGATCTTGACCCGCTCCAGAAATTTCATCGCGGTCGCTTCGGCGTCCTTCTTGGGGATGTTGCGGACCCAGATCGGCGCCAGCGTGCAATTGTCCAGCACCGTCAGATGCGGAAACAGATTAAAGCTCTGGAACACCATGCCGACCTCGCGACGGACCGCGTCAACATGCTTGAGGTTCGGCCCGAGCTCGATGCCGTCGACGACGATCTCGCCCTCCTGGAATTCCTCCAGCGCGTTGATGCAGCGGATCAGGGTCGATTTGCCCGAGCCCGAAGGGCCGCAGATCACGATGCGCTCGCCCTTCTCGACCTCCAGGTCGATGTCGCGCAGCACGTGAAACTCGCCGTACCATTTGTTAAGGCCGGAAATGTTGACGATCGGTTTGGCTGACATGGCGAGCTCGATCAGTTGCGGCGGTGGGCGTTGAGACGGCGCTCGACGAAGAGCGAGTAGCGCGACATTCCAAAGCAGAACAGGAAGTAGATGATGCCGGCGAAGGCGAAGCCGGTGAACGCCGTCGACGGCGTCGACCATTTCGGGTCGGAGAATGACGCCCGCAGCGAGCCCAACAGGTCGAACAGCGCCACGATCGACACAAGTGAGGTGTCCTTGAACAGCGAGATGAAGCTGTTGACGAGGTTCGGTATGACGTGGCGCAGTGCCTGCGGCAGCACAATCAGCGACGTCGTCTTCCACCAGGACAGCCCCAGGGCCGCCGCCGCCTCGCCCTGCCCACGCGGGATCGCAGCGAGCCCGCCACGGACGTTCTCGGCCTGGTAGGCGCCGGTGAACAGCGCAATGCCGACCAGCGCGCGCACGAGACCATCGACGGAAAAATTGCCCGGCAGGAACAGCGGCAGCATGTAGGTGGCGAAGAACAGCACGGTGATCAGCGGCACGCCGCGCCAGAACTCGATGAAGGCGATCGAGAAGATCCGGATCAACGGGATAGAAGCGCGACGGCCAAGCGCCAGCGCAATCCCGATCGGCAGCGAGGTGACGATGCCGGTGACGGAGACCACCAGCGTTACCAAGAGGCCGCCCCACAGATTCGTGGCGACGATCGGCAGGCCGCCGTGATCCAGGTCCATCAGCTTGATGACGATTGCGATCGCGATGAAAGTGGCGATGCTCGATGCGAGAGCGCGCCCGCCGCCGCGGACGCCGCCTCCGAGAAAGAAGACGATCAGCGAGACAAAGGCGGTGGTGATGGCGAAATCGACCCAGATCGACTGGCCCGTCCCCTGGATATGATCGCGCAGCCAGGTCAGCGGGAAGATCAGCCAATGGATCGCGGTGCCGACCAGAACAACGAGGTTGCCGACGACCCAGAGCAGCGGCGCGATGGCTGACGTCTTGCTGAGACTGAGCAGGACCTGCCCGGCGCTGCTGATGCTGTCGTCGAACAATTCCAGTGCGCTGGCCGTCCAGCTCAGGCCGAAGCCTTTGATGCCGCCGCCATGTAACAGGAAGAACGCCACCACCGGGAAGGCGAAGAAGAACAGGCCGGCGTTGAGCCCCTTCGCCGGCAGGCGCGGAATCAGCAGCGGCAGCAGCAGAACCACCGCCAGGATGAGCGCGAGATTGACCCGCCAGCGCTCGGCCTCCGGATAGAAGCCATAAATCAGTTGCGGCAGCTTGGCCTGGATGTAGGGCCAGCAGGCGCCGACCGTAAACCCGGCGTTCTCAGCGAGGCAGGCGGTGCGGTCCGTCCCGGTCCAGACCGCATCAACGATCAGGAACCTGACGGACGGAATGATGGTGAACCAGAGCAGCAAGGCGCCCAGGATCGTCAGCAGGATGTTGGTCGGCGAATTGAACAGCCGGGTGCGCAGCAGACCGATGAAGCCTGTGGTCTTCACCGGTGCGGGACGTTCGGCGACGATGTCCGCACGGACGAAGGATGACGCGGTGATGTCGGTCATGCGCCGAGGCTCCGGCTGATGCGCCACCCGTAGATGCTCATGACGCCGCTGGTGATGAGCGAGATCAGGAGGTAGACGCCCATCGTCATGGCGATGATCTCGATCGCCTGCCCGGTCTGGCTCAGCGACGTGCCGGCGAAGACCGACACCAGGTCAGGATAGCCGATCGCGACCGCCAGCGAGGAGTTCTTGGTGAGGTTCAGGTATTGGTTGGTTAGCGGCGGTACGATCACGCGCATCGCCTGCGGCACGACGATCAGCCGCAGCGTGGTGCCGCGGCTCAGGCCCAGCGACGATCCCGCCTCCATCTGTCCGCTGTGGACGGACAGGATGCCGGCGCGCACGATCTCGGCGATGAAGGCGGCAGTATAGGTCGATAGCGCCAGCGTCAGCGCCACGAACTCCGGAATGACCCGCGAACCGCCGGCGAAATTGAAGCCCTTGAGCTGCGGAAATTCGAAGATGAAGGGCACACCGAACACAAGCATCGTGACCAGCGGCAAACCGACGATGAACGTCAGCACATAGGGCCAGATGCGGATCACCTGTCCCCGCTGAAACAGCGCCCGCCGCGCATAGAAGCGCAACGCCAGTGAGGCCACAATGCCGAGGGCCAGCATCGCCAGAAACGGACCGAGGCCAGACTCGCCCACCGGCGACGGGACGATCAGGCCGCGGTTGTTGATAAAGGCCACACCGAAGAGCGAAATGCTCTGCCGCGGATTGGGCAGGGCCGCGAGCACCGCCAGATACCAGAACAGGATCTGGAACAACAGCGGCAGGTTGCGGATGAGCTCGACGTAGATCTCGCCGATGCGCGACAGCAGCCAGTTCGGAGACAGCCGGCACAGCGCGATGATGAAACCGATCACGGTGGCGAAGACAATGCCCACCACCGAGACCACGAGCGTGTTCAGAATCCCGACCACAAATACACGGAAGAACGTGTCCGAGCCGGTGTAGGAGATCAGGGTCTGATTGACGTCAAACCCTGCATTGTTCCTGAGGAAACCGAAGCCGGCGGCAATGTGCTGGTTTTCGAGGTTGGCGCGGGCGTTGGAGATGATCTCGTAGGCGATCCAGCCCAGGACCGCCGCGAAGGCAAACTGGACGGCGACGCCGTTCCAGCCTGCCTTGCCACCCAAGAGCCGCCTGATCTTCAGCGCGATCTGGAGCGGCGGTTTACGGGCCTCTGTACTCATTTGCCGCTGGCCTGCAGATCAAGCGGGATCAGCGGATCGGCGGCGCGTACTGAAGACCACCCTTATTCCAGAGATTGTTGAGACCGCGATTGATGCCGAGCGGCGAGCCCGCACCGACGTTGCGATCGAACACCTCATTGTAATTGCCGACGGCCTTCACGATCCGGATCACCCAGTCCTTGGTCAGGCCGAGCTGTTCACCGAAATTGCCATCGCTGCCGAGAACGCGCTTGAGCTCCGGGTTTTCCAGTTTGGCCTTCTCGTCGACATTCTTCGAGGTCACGCCGAGCTCTTCGGCGGTGATCATCGCAAACAGCGTCCACTTCACGATGTCGAACCACTGGTCATCGCCGTGGCGCACCATCGGTCCGAGCGGCTCCTTCGAGATAATCTCCGGGAGAACCATGTGATCGTTGGGATTGGCAAGCTTCAGGCGGTTGGCGTAGAGGCCCGACTGGTCCGTGGTGAAGACGTCGCAACGCCCGGCTTCATAGGCCTTGACGGTTTCGTCGTTGGTGCCGAACGCGATCACCTCGTACTTCATGTTGTTGGCCTTGAAGTAGTCGGCGAGATTCTGCTCGGTGGTGGTTCCAGTCTGCACACAGACCGAGGCGCTGTTCAGCTCCAGCGCCGAATTGACCTTGAGCGACTTCTTCACCAGGAAGCCCTGCCCGTCATAATAGGTTACGCCGGTGAAGTTGGCGCCGAGCGAGGTGTCGCGCGAGAGGGTCCAGGTGGTGTTGCGCGAGAGCAGATCGATCTCGCCGGACTGCAGCGCCGTGAAGCGGTCCTTGGCGGAGGTCGGCACGAATTTGACCTTGGTCGGGTCGTTGAAGATCGCGGCAGCAATGGCGCGGCAGACATCGACGTCGAGCCCGGTCCAGTTGCCCTTGTCGTCGGGCGAGGAGAAGCCAGGCAGGCCCTGGCTGACGCCGCAGGCCAGGACGCCCCGGTCCTTGACGGTCTTGAGCGTTTGCGCGTCGGCGGCTTGGGCAGAGAGGCCGGCGGCGAGAGCGAGAGTGAGAGCCAGGGTTACGCGTTTCATGAGTTGAAGGCCTTTCAAAGTCGTCTCAAGGTCAGGAATGTTGTCTCAGGATCGTCTCTGCCAGGGCAAATCCTACTAAGGCTTGCCTTGCAAGAGTCATGCTGGGAAACCTTGCCGAACACCCGCCCATCCCTTGAGGCCATACCTTAATCCCCGCCGCGGGCGCCCGCCGTGATGGCCGTGGCGCAAGGTCCGGTCAGACGATGGATCGAAGGTCGCGGCAGGCCCCTCAACATGCGGCGACTGAATAGCACCTGCGCATCACAGAACGACTGGCGAGCCGGGTCAAGGGGTTGACGGGACTCTTCTGTGTTCTGTTATTAACATCTGCGGCCTCCGGCCGGCCCGCCGGCGCAATTGGCGCCCGGGGGAAACGCGCTTTTGAAAGCAGACGCATGGATTCCTCGCACCCCTCCGAACAGCACGCCGAGACCCGGCTGGTCACCTCCGGCCGCGACACCAAGGCGCAGAAGGGGTTCGTCAATCCGCCGGTGTTCCACGGCTCGACCGTGCTCTACCCGACCGCCGAGGACCTGCATGCCCATCGCGGCGAGTTCACGTATGGCCGCCACGGCAGCCCCACCACGCGGGCGTTCCAGGACACGCTGATGGCGCTGGAGGGGCCGCAATGCGCCGGCGTCGGCATCGTGCCGTCGGGGCTGTCGGCGATCTCGACCACCCTGCTTTCGGTGCTGAAGGCCGGCGACCATCTGCTGGTCTGTGACAACGTCTACCGTCCGACGCGCAATTTCTGCAACGGCATGCTCGCCCGCCTTGGCATCGAGACCACCTATTTCGATCCGCTGATCGGCGCCGGCATCGAGAAGCTGTTCAAGCCGAACACCCGCGCGGTGCTGGTCGAGGCGCCGGGCTCGCAATCGTTCGAGATGCCCGACATCCGCACTATTGCCGAGGTCGCGCATGCGCGCGACGCGCTCGTGATCGACGACAACACCTGGGCGACGCCGCTCTATCACCGCTCGCTCGAGCAGGGCGTCGACATCAGCATGATGGCTGCCACCAAATATATCGGCGGCCATTCCGATATCATGTTCGGCACCATCTCGGCCAACGCCAGGGCTTGGCCCCAGATTGCCGAAGGCATCCGCCTGCTCGGCGTCTGCGCCGGCCCCGACGACGTCTTCCTCGCGCTGCGCGGCCTGCGCACGCTCTCGGTGCGGCTCGCCCAGCATCATCGTTCCGGGCTCGGCATGGCGCACTGGCTCGCTGCCAGGCCCGAGGTCGCGCGCGTGCTGCATCCGGCGCTGGAGACCGATCCGGGCCACGCGATCTGGAAGCGCGACTTCACGGGCGCCTCGGGCCTGTTCAGCATCGTGCTGAAGCCGGCGCCGCAGAAGGCGGTCGACACCATGCTCAACACACTCAAGCTGTTCGGCATGGGCTTCTCCTGGGGTGGCTTCGAGAGCCTGGCGATTCCCTTCGATTGCGACGACTATCGCACCGCCACGAAGTGGGCGCCGGGTGGTCCGACACTGCGTCTGCATATCGGGCTCGAGAGTGTCGACGATCTCAAGGCCGATCTCGATCGCGGCTTTGCGGCGTTGAAGGCCGCATCGAATTCCTGACCCGGATCCGTCTGTAACGATCCGGCTGCTATCGACGGCTCGCCGGGCTTGACGTATAAGCCGATGGCTATTGCGTCTTGCCCGTACAGATTGCCGACCGACGATGGATTTGAAAGCATGACCGCCCGGGTCGACCGCCGTCTGGCAGCTATCCTTGCCGCCGACGTCGCCGGCTACAGCCGCCTGATGGGCGAGGATGAGGAAGGCACGCTCGCGCGCCTGAAGAGCTGCCGCCAGGTGCTCGTCGACCCCAAGATCAGCGAGCATCGCGGACGGATCGTGAAGACCACCGGAGACGGCATGCTGGTGGAATTCGGCAGCGCGGTCGATGCCGTGCGTTGCGCGGTCGAAATCCAGCGCGCCATGGCCAGCGGCTTCGTCGACATGCCTGCCGAAAAGCACATCCAGTTCCGGATTGGCATTCACGTCGGCGACATCATCATCGACAGCGACGATATCTTCGGCGACGGCGTCAACATCGCGGCGCGCCTGGAGGGGATTGCCGAGCCCGGCGGCATTTGCATCTCGGACGATGCCTATCGCCAGATCAGGGGCAAGACCGAAATCGCCTATGACGACATGGGGCAGCAGTCGCTCAAGAACATCTCCGAACCGATGCGGGCGTGGCGAGCGCGCCCGGCAGCGGGAGCTACGTCCGCGACGAGGCCGGCTGATCGACCGGCCGCACTGGTGCTGCCTGAGAAACCCTCGATTGCAGTCCTGCCCTTCACCAACATGAGCGGCGATCCGGAGCAGGAATATTTCGCTGACGGCGTGGTGGAAGACATCATCACGGCCCTGTCGCGCATGACCTGGCTGTTCGTTATCGCGCGCAATTCGAGCTTCACCTACAAGGGCAAGGCGGTCGACATCAAGCAGGTCGGGCGCGAGCTCGGCGTCCGCTACGTGCTGGAAGGCAGCGTGCGCAAAGCCGGCAACAAGGTGCGCATTACCGGACAGCTCATCGACGCCTCGAACGGCGCGCATTTGTGGGCAGACCGGTTCGACGGCGCGCTTGAAGACGTGTTCGAGCTCCAGGACGAGGTGACGACCAGCGTGATCGGCGCGATCGCGCCGAAGCTCGAGCAGGCCGAGATCGAGCGCGCCAAGCACAAGCCGACCGACAAGCTCGCAGCCTACGACTATTACCTGCATGGCATGGCAAACATCTATCAGGGGACGAAAGACGCCAACGTCGAAGCTCTCCAGAACTTCCAGCGTGCCACGGAGATCGATCCCAACTTCGCGACCGCCCATGGCATGAGCGCGTATTGCTATGTGTGGCGCAAAGCGAATGGCTGGGTCGCTGATACCAGACAGGAAACTGCCGCCGCTGAAGTCGCAGCACGAAAGGCCGCCAGGCTTGGTCTCGACGACGCAATCGCGCTCGCCCAGGCGGGCTTCGCCCTGGCATTCGTCGCCGCCAATCTCGACGATGGCGCCGCGCTCATCGATCGGGCCCTGAACCTCAACCCCAATCTCGCGGCGGCCTGGCGTTTCAGCGGGTACGTCCGGGCGTTTCTCGGCGACCCCGACCTTGCCATCGAGCATCTCCAGCGCGCGATACGGCTGAGCCCGCTCGATCCCCTGATCTTCATCGTCCAGAACGGAGTCGTGCTGGCCCACTTCTTTGCCGGGCGTTACGATGAGGCGCTGGACTGGGCTCAGCGCGCGCTTCGGCAGAACCCGAACTACGCCGCAGCGTTGATCATGGCGGCAGTCAGCGGCGCACTAGCCGGACGCAACGAGGACCGGGACAAAGCCGTCGCCCGCCTGCGCGAGCTCGACCCGCAGGTCCGGATCGCCAATTTCGCAAACGTATGGCCTTTGCGGCGCGCCGGGGACCTTGCCGCCTTCGAAGAAGGCCTACGTCTGACGGGTCTGCCTTCATAACCGGCAAGCATGCCTCCGGCACGGGCACGCGGAAACTTCTTCCGAATAAAGGGATTGATCCCCAGTCGTTTGGCGTTAGCCTGACCCCTCGACTCTAATCCGGACACGGAGCATGGGAACGTTGGTTCTGCTTGATCTGATGGGTGGCGTGGCGCTGCTGCTGTGGGGCCTCCATATGGTCCAGAGCGGCATTCTGCGCGCCTTCGGCCCCGACCTGCGACGCGCGCTCGGCAAGGCGCTCGGCAACCGCTTCAGCGCCTTTGCCGCCGGCCTCGGGCTGACGGCGCTGCTCCAGAGCAGCACCGCGACCGCGCTGCTCACCAGCTCCTTCGCCGCCGAGGGCTTGCTCAGCCTCGTCGCCGCGCTCGCCATCATGTTAGGGGCCAATGTCGGCACCACGCTGATCGTGCAGGCGCTGTCGTTCAATATCGCAGCCGTCGCGCCGGTACTGTTCGTGCTCGGGCTCGTCGCCTTCCGCTCCGGTCCACGCTCACGCATCAAGGATATCGGCCGCATCCTGATCGGCCTCGGGCTAATGTTGCTGTCGCTGCACATCCTACTCGACACGCTGGCGCCGGCGGAGAACGCGCCCGGCGTCCGCGTCGTGATGGCTTCCATCACCGGCGATCCGGTTCTGTGCATCATGATCGCGGCGGTCGTCACCTGGGCGGTGCATTCGAGCCTCGCCAGCGTGCTGCTGATCATGTCGCTGGCTTATTCGCAGTTCATCACGTCTGATGCGGCGTTGGCCCTGGTGCTGGGCGCCAATCTCGGCAGCGCCATCAATCCCGTGTTCGAGGGCGCCAAGCGCGACGATCCCGCGAGCTATCGCCTGCCGGTCGGCAATCTTATCAACCGCGTGGTCGGCATCGTCCTCGTCCTGCCGTTCCTGAACGCGATCGCCGGGCACATGCATAACTGGCAGCCCGATCTCGCGAAAATGACGGCGGCCTTCCACATCGCCTTCAATGTCGGCACGGCCGTCATCTTCATCGGCCTGCTCGACCCGATGTCGCGGCTGTTGACCCGGCTCCTGCCCGATCGCGTGCGGGAGGACGATCCGGCCCGTCCGCGCTATCTCGACGAGACTGCGCTGGAGACGCCCTCACTCGCACTCGCCGACGCCGCTCGCGAGACACTACGGATGGGTGATCTCGTCGAGGTCATGCTGCGCAAGGTGATGGCAGCGATGATGACCGGCGACCGCACGCTGGTCGACCAGGTCTCGAAGATGGACAACGTCGTCGATAGTCTCGACGAGGCCATCAAGCTCTACGTGACCAAGCTGACCCGCGGCAGCCTCGACGAGGGCGAGGGCCGGCGCGCGATGGAGATCATCTCCTTCGCCATCAATCTCGAGCATATCGGCGACATCATCGACAAGAATCTGAGCGAGCTCGCCACCAAGAAGATCAAGCGGCGCTTCCAGTTCTCGCCCGAGGGTTCCGAGGAGCTCGCCGCCTTCCACAAGCGCACGATGGAGTCGCTGCGGATCGCCTTCGGCGTGTTCATGTCGGGCGATGCCAACGAGGCGCGCAAGCTGCTGGTGGAGAAGACCGCGCTGAAGAACACCGAGCTCACCGCCGTCGAGCGCCATCTCGACCGCCTGCGCGAAGGCCGGCCCGAGACCATCGAGACCACGTCGCTGCATCTGGACGTGCTGCGCGATTTGCGCCGCATCCACTCGCACATCTGCTCGGTCGCCTATCCCGTGCTGGATGCGGCGGGTGAACCCTATCGCAGGACTGAGGCGGATGCGGCCGCCCTGCCCGCGTCAGGTGCAGCGTCGGCCTTGCCGCGCTGATCAAGCCGCTTCAGCGATTCAAGTCTTCGCAGCGCGGCCGCGGTTCTTGATGATCAACATGATGTTGCGGATGTAGATGATGGTCGCCAGCGCCTGACCGAGGATGATGACAGGCTCGCGCTTGACGACGCCGTAGACCAGCGTCATCAGGCCGCCACCCATCGAGCAGAACCAGAACGCCATCGGCACCACGCTGTTGCCGGCGCGCTCGCTCGCGATCCATTGCACCAGGAAGCGCGCGGTGAAGAACAGCTGCGCAACCAGGCCGAACGCCAGCCAGAAATCGAACTTGGCGACGAAGACGTCGTAGAAATAGTTGCTCAGCGCCTGACCGTATTGAATGATCATGCCTTCACCTCAGTCACATCTGGCGTCGGCTTCTTGCGCCGGATCAGCCACCACACGCCGGCGAGATCCATGATCCCGATCCACAGCCGGTCGAAGAAGCCGTAGTTGGACACGCCCGAACGGCGCGGCCGGTCGATCACGTCGACATAGGCGATGTCAAACCCCTCGCGGCGGACCAGTGCCGGCAGAAACCGATGCAGCCCGTCGAAATAGGGCATCATAAGGAACACCTCGCGCCGGAACGCCTTCAGCCCGCAGCCGGTATCGCGCGTGCCGTCCTTCAGGATGCCATTGCGGACGCCGTTTGCGACCCGCGACTGGAACTTCTTGAAACCAGTGTCCTTGCGCCCGACCCGCTGGCCCGCGGCAAGCCCGACATTCGCGCCCTTCTCGACCGCCGCGATCAGGTCGGGCAGGAAGGCCGGATTGTTCTGGCCGTCACCATCGAGCGTCGCGACGATCGTGCCGCGCGCCGCGCGGACGCCGCTGCGCACCGCCGCCGACTGGCCGCCTGATCTGGCGTGGCGAAGCTGCCGCAGATTGTCCCGTTGCGTCATGATCGCCGCGAGCCGGTCGCCGGTCGCATCCGTCGAGCCGTCGTTGACATAGATGATCTCGTAGACCCAGCGGCCGTCGAGCGCGGCGGTGATCTCCTCGATCAGGGGCGCAATGTTGTCGGCTTCGTTGCGCACGGGAACGACGATGGAAACCGAAGGCTGGGACGACGACAAATCGAAAGCTCGTGGTTGGATTGGCTTGGCTCGGGGCATTGGCTCGGGGAACCGGCGGCCCCGGCAGGCAGCCGCTTTTATGGGGCGGATGCCCCGCGGGCAACCCTTTTGAGGTGCCCGCCGACCGGTCCCGGGAGCGGCACAATGATGCCGTCGGCGCGAATGGCAAAGCCGAGCCTGCGGGCCGCAAACCAGTAGCGCACCGCCATGGCGCCGACCATGCCGACCAGGGCGCCGGCCACGACGTCGCTCGGGTGGTGCGCGAGCAGCACCAGCCGCGTCAGCAGGATCACGATTGCGTAAGTGAACATGAACACGCGCAGCCGCGGCCACAGCGCGGAGACCGCAAATGCCAACGCGAATGCCGTGACCGCATGCGCGGATGGCAGGCTGAAATAGGCCTCCGTGCCCTGGAACGGAACGAAGTTGAACGGATTGGCCTTGCCGCCGACAAAGGGCCTGCCGCGCCCGATGATGAACTTCAGGATCTCGGCAATAAACACCGACGCGGCAACAGCCAGAAACAAATATTGGAGCCGAGTCCCGAGGCCGAGCAGCAGTGTACGGCGAGTGCCATGCAAGCCGGCCGCAACAAGCGCGACCACGACGAGCGCCGCAGCCAGCACCACGAGCACATACTCGTCCTTGCCGAAATCAGTGAGGATGCGGATCGGCCAGAGGCCCGGCGCGCCGCGCGCCGGCATCAACTGGATCTCGGTCAGATCAAAGGCGAGCATGAGCGTGATGACCGCGGCCGCGCCGGCCACACTGAGCCACAGTGCGTGCCGCGCCAGTTTTCGCGCAGCCGCGGCGCGGCGCGAATGCGAGGGCGTGCGCACGAGCTGTGCCAGCGCGCGCCCTGAGACCGCGACCAATTGCGCGGGGTAGCTCGCGCGCGGCGCGATATCGATGGACGCCGGCATCCTACTCGGTGCCTTCGGAACGGAAGATCGAGATCGAGATCGCGCGTCCCTGCGAGAAATTATAGCCGTCGATGCGCGCGCCGACCTTGTAGCGCAGCCCGGTCGCCTCGGCGCGCTGCACGAAGCTGCGCTCCGAGCGCTGTTCGATCAGCGCGAAGCGGCAGCTCCCCTGTCTGAGGAAATCAGCCGCGCCAGAACCATCGGTCAGCACTGTCTGCGTGCCTGTCAGGAAGACGAGGCTCGGCTCGTGATAGCCGGCCGACGCCGCCTTCGGCCCGACGCAGGTGACGTTGCGCAGGGCGCGCGCGACCTCGATGCTCGGAAATAGCGGCGTCAGCGACGGCAGCACGATGCCGTAGACCACGACCGCCAGCATCAGGGCCGCGACCAGCGCGTTGAGCACCGAGCGCTCGGCGCGGTTGTTGTCGTAGAGCCACCAGGCGAACAGACCGAAGATCAGCGAGGCCGCAATGAACGGCCACGCCACGAAGGCCGGCTGCCGCGTCAGCATGACCGCGCCGACCACTGCGATGATCGAGGCGGCCGCGGGGATCGCGAACCACCAGGCCGAGCCGCGCATCAGCCAGGAGCGCGACAGCACACGCCGCTCCAGCGCGCCGACGGTGAGGATCGCGATCGCAGGGTATAGCGGCAGCACGTAATGCGGCAGCTTGGTCAGCACCGCCTCGAACACGATCCAGGACGGGATCAGCCAGGCCAGCAGAAACTGCGCGCCGGGCTCGCGCCGCGCCCGCCACACCGCAGGCGCCGCCATCGCAGCGAGTGGCGCGCCGGGCCAGAAAGTGATCCAGAACAGCGCCAGATAAACGCCTGGGGGCGCTCCGTGGGATTCCTGCGCGCCGATCTTGCTCAGCATGTCGCCGCCGACCGAGTCCGCAAAGAAGGCGTCGCCGGCGCGCCAGAAGATCGCGATGAACCAGGGCAGCACCAGCACCAGCATCCACATCAGGCCCCAGACCGGGCGCAGCCGCCACAGCCAGGAGGCATCGCGGTCCTGGATCGCGAGCACGACGATGGTCAGGCCTGCAAACATCAGGATCAGCGGACCCTTGATCAAAATGCCCACGGCAAGCGCTGTCCAGAAGATCGCGGGCCAGCTCCAGGGCGGATGGGTCTCGTCCTCGGCGCGCTGCCAGGACAGATAGGCCCGCGACATCGCGCCCATCGCGGCGACGACGCAGAACAGCAGCATGGCATCGGTCTTGGCGAGGCGCGCCTCGACGCCGAGCAGGACGGAGGCGCACACCAGCAGCGCGGCGAGCACCGCGGCGCGCCGCGTCACGAAGCCGAGTGCCGTCCAATAGGTCATGAGCACCGCGCCGATCGCGCCGATCAGCGACGGCAGCCGATAGACCCAGATTCGCAATTCGGCTTTCGGCAGCTTCAGCGCCGTGGCGATTTCAACAGCGGCGGATTGCAGCCAGTAGATGCCGACCGGCTTCTTGTAGCGGACGTCCTCCTGGAAGCGGATGTCGACATAGTCGCCGCTCTCCACCATCTGCTTGGTGGCCTGCGCAAAGCGCGCCTCGTCGCGGTCAACGGGCGGAATCGTGAAGAAGCCCGGCAGAAACAGCAGCAGCGCGCACAGCACCAGAAAGGCGACCGCGCGGGCGTGGCTGGCGGTGGCGATGTCGAGCATCAGCGCGAGCCGGCTGCCCGGATTCACGGGCGATTTCGGCTCGCGCGGCGCGCCAAAACGGGGGCTGGGATAGGTCTCGGCCATTGGTTCCGCTTACGATGAAACCGCCATCGCCACAACCGCTTAAGCCGGGGTCACTGAATTCGAATGACAACTGTGTCCGCGGCGCCCGTGGCATCGATCACGGTCAGCCTTGCAAAGCCCGGACCGGGCGGATCAATCAGGCGCTGGCGCCGGCCGTCGATCTCGCCAAGCGCCGTACCGTTGACCATGACAGTCATCGGCAAGACCCCGCCGGCGACCTTGACGGGCATGGCGGCAGCCTCCAGCCCGCCCGAGCGGTCCACGTCGATCCGGGAACCGTTGAGCGGAAACTGAATGTGCAGCGCCTGCTCGCCCCCGGTCCGGACCAGTTCCCCAACCGGGCGGAACCGCTTCAACGGCAACGGCAGTTTGGCATTACTGGCAACCAGGGTTCCCTTCGGCGGCTTCGGCAACGGGGTCAGCGTCTTGCCGGTCCGGGCGAAGGTATCAAACAGGATCGGCGCGGCCGCGACGCGGCCGATCAGGCCAGGAACCGGCGCGCCATCGGGCCGGCCGACCCAGACACCGATAGTCATGCGGCCGTCGAACCCGACCGACCAGGCATCGCGATAGCCGTAGGAGGTGCCGGTCTTGAAGGCGATACGATTGTGGGCGGCGTTTTCCGGCGGCGGGGTGCCGAGCAGTACATTGCCGACCTGCCAGGCCGCGACCTGGTCCAACAGCCGGAGCGGCTCGCGGTCGTCCTTATCGGCCATAACCTCGCGCAGCGGCTTGGTCGTGCCGAGCCGGGCGAACCCCGTATAGAGCTGAACGAGGTCCTGGAGCGTCACACCGACGCCGCCTAGGCCCATCGCGAGCCCCGGCGCCTCGTCTTTTGGCAAAATGAGATTGCCGCCGGCCTGCCGCAGCCGCGAGGCCAGCCGGCTCGCGCCGACGCGATCGAGCAACACGATCGCCGGAACGTTCAGCGAGAGCTGCAGCGCCTTCTTCACCGGCACCGTGCCCTGGAACGTCATGTCGAAATTTTCCGGCGCGTAGGAGCCGAAGCGGACCGGACGGTCGTCGATCAGGCTGTCGGGATGAACAAAACCATCCTCGAAGGCGAGCCCATAGATGAACGGCTTCAGCGTCGATCCCGGCGAGCGAATGGCGCGGGTCATGTCGACCTGCCCTGCCCGGCTATCGTCGAAATAATCCGCCGAGCCGACGCGCGCGAGTACATCGCCGCTCTCGTTGTCGACCACGATGATGCCGACTGAGATATTCGGTCCGAGCATGATGGCGCGGTCGCGTGCCAGCGGCTCCAATACCTTCTGCAAGTTCGCATCGAGCGTCAGCTTGATGACCGGCGTATCCTTGATGGTCGCGAGCGCGGTATCGGTGGCATGCGGCGCCAGGATCGGCATCGGCTTGCGCAGCTTTGGTACGGGCACGCCCTTGGCCTGCGTCGCGTCGTCGACGCTGACCACATGCTCCTCGACCATGCGATCCAGCACGCGGTCGCGGGCTTTACGCGCCGCATCGGGATAGCGATCGAGCCGGCGTGTCTCCGGCGATTGCGGCAGCGCCACCAGCAGCGCGGCCTCCGCCAGCGACAGCCGCTTCGGCTCCTTGCCGAGATAGGCAATGGAGGCGGCTCGGATGCCTTCGAGATTGCCGCCGTAGGGCGCGAGCGCGAGATAGAGATCGAGGATCTCGCTCTTGCTTAGGCTGCGTTCGATCTCGATGGCGCGCACGATCTGCCGCAGCTTTGCGTAGAGGGAGCGCTGCCGCCGCGGCTCCATCAGCCGCGCCAGCTGCATGGTGATGGTCGAGCCGCCGGACACGATGTGGCCACGTGTCGAGAGCTGCAACGCGGCGCGGCCAAGCGCACGCGGATCGATGCCGTCATGGGCATAGAAGCGCTGGTCCTCATAGGCGAGCAGTAGTTTCAGGTAGGTCGGATCGACATTGGCTTTGGCATCGACCGGCAGCCGCCAGCGGCCGTCGGCCATGGCGTAGGCACGCAGCAGCTTGCCGTTGCGATCGACGATGGTGGTGGAGACCGCGCGCGACTCGTCGAACGGCAGAGGCCCAAGCGAGTAGACCCAGGTGACGAAGGCACCGATGGCGAGGATGAACGCAAGCGCGGCGGCCGAGAGGGCACGCATAACACCGCGTCGCCCTGCTCCACTGCCGTCCTTGTTGACCGCACTCATCGCGCCATCACTCACTTCGCCGCCCGCACCTCGACATTGCCCGTGCCGGTGCGTCCATAACGCGAGGGGTTGTACATGTCCTCGACATAGGCTTGCGGCAGCACGTATTTGCCGGGCGACACCACACGCACGATATAGGCGACCGTGAACACCGCCTTGGAATCCGAGGCCCGGTCGACGGCCGCTGTGAAGCGGTCGTCGCGGAATTCGGTATCCTCCGGCTCCTGGCCGTCCTCGATCCAGTCCAGCGTGCCGCTGTCGCCCGACGACACCAGCTTCGGGTTGTCGATCTCGAGGCCGGCCGGCAGATAGTCGGACACCATGATGTGGCCGTACTCAGGCTTGGCCTCGGTGATCTTCAGCACCACCGCAAAGCGGTCGTTCTGCTTGACCTTGCTGATGTCGGCGGGCTTGCCGTCGAGCGTGAAGTAATTGCGCTCGATCTTGAAGCCGTTGGACGCTGCCGGTTCCGGCGTGACCGGCGAGCCCGACACCGAGATCACCGCCTGCACCGGCGCATCGCCGGTGTTGGTGATCTTCAGCGGCTTGCCCTCCAGCGTCGCGGCCTTGTAGCTGCGATATAGTGCGGTCTTGACCGACTGCCCGTCGACCTCGATCGAGAGGTTTTCCTTGGCCAGCGCCCGCGCCGCCAACACCAGCCACGCATTTTCCTGCGTGGATGTATACGGTGTCAGCCCGCGCGCGGTCTCGACCCGCAACACCGCCTGCGTCAGCGTCGCCTTGGGCGCATTGCCCTCGCTGGCAAGCGATACCAACGCCGCAGCATCGCGAAGCTGCGAGCCGTAATCGGTGCGGCCGAACTCCAGCACCGGCTTCGGCGCAAGGCTGTCGAGGGCGGCACCATAGACGCGTTCCGCACGATTGCGGTCACCAACCAAGGCCAACGCTGCCGCAAGCTGTGATTTCGCAATCGGCGTTGCCAGATTGCTCAGCTTGGTGTCGGCGAGATAACGGAGATCGCCGATCGGCGCTGCACCATTGCGGGCGAGCACGTAGAGGCCGTAGGCGAGATCGCGCCCGCCGTCCTTCTCCGGCTCGTTGCCGTTGACGACGGAGTTGCGGACGCGATCGAGCGCGTTCTTGAACAGCACGTCCGGCACCACAAAGCCCTTTTCGCGGGCGCGGGTCAGGAAGTCCGTGACATAGGCGTCGAGCCAGGCATCGTCGCCGCCGGCCGACCACAGGCCGAATGAGCCATTGGACCCCTGACGAGCCAAAAGCCGTTCGATCGCATCGCGGATGCGCTGGTCGACCTCAGTGTCCATCGCCAGATGTGCCCCGGCCGCGAGATCGTTGACATAGAGCAGCGGCATGGCGCGGCTGGTGATCTGTTCCGAGCAGCCATAGGGATAGCGGTCGAGCGCTTTCAGAATCGTCGCCGCATCGAGCGCGGTCGACAGGCTCGCCGACACCGAGACGCTGCCGGTGCCCGGCACGAGATCGGAGAACATATCCGAGGTCAGCGTCAGGCTCTCGCCCTTTGCCAGCGTCCGGATCGAGCGCCGTGCCAGCACTTGCGTCGCCGCCTTGACGTCGAATGCATAGTGCCGCGCGAGCGCAAGCCCGTTCGGCCCCTTGATGTCGACATCGAGCGTGGCCTGCCCCGCCGCTGTCGCGTCGAGCGCCAGCGAGAACGAATTGCGCTGCTTGGCTGCGAGCTTGACCGTGGTTGCGGGATTGCCGGTCATCTTCACTGGGCCGCCCGTCTTGACGTTGATGATGTAGTCGCCGGCCTGTCCCTCGACATTGTCGATCTCGAGATTGGCTGTGCCGTGATCGCCATTAAGCAGGAAACGCGGCAGGGTCGTGGTCAGCACCACGGGATCGCGGATCACGACATCGGTGTTGGCGCGGCCGAGCTTTGTCGCGGTCCACGCCACCGCCATGACGCGTGCGGTGCCGGCGAACTCGGGAATGTCGAAGCTCACTTCCGCAGTGCCGTCTGCGCCAACGGTCACGATGCCGGAATACAGCGCCAACGGCTTCTGCGCGGGCGGCGAGCCCTGAAGCTCGGCAGCACCGGCATCGCCACCGGATTTGATCTGACCGCGGGTGCCCGACATGCCGTCGATCAGTTGCCCATAGAGATCGCGGATCTCCGCGCTGAGGCGGCGCTGGCCGAGATAGTAATCGTCCGGCGCCGGCGGCTTGTAATTGGTGAGGTTGAGAATGCCGACATCGACCGCGGCGATGACCACCTTCGCATCCTCACCCGGATTGAGCCCGTCGAGCTTGACCGGGATTTTCAGCGTCGCATTGGGCCGGATCAGCGCCGGCGGCGTCAGCTTCACTTGCAGCGTACGGGTCTGCTTGTCGATCCCGAACCACTTTAATCCGATCGCCCGGCCCGGCATGCGCTGCGCGGCGGCATCGAGCGGACGGCGCAGCGTCGCCACGACATAGGCGCCGGTGCCCCAATCCTTGCCGACCGGGAGCTTCACCTGCGCGGTGCCTTCCTTGACGTCGATGGTCTGCGTCGTCAGCAGGCGGTCGCCGAGCACGTTGATGGTGAGCTTGCCGGGCGTGCGGACATTGACCGACACCGTCATGGTGTCGCCGGAGGCGTATTGCGGCTTATCGATCGAGGTCTCCAGCAGGTCCGGCGTGTCGGCGCTGCCGTCGGAATACCAGCCGACATCGAACTGCACTGAGGTCACCGGGCCGTCCGCATCGTTCGACTTGACGTCGAGCCGGTAACGGCCGGGCTGGGGGTTAAGCGAAACGCGCGATGGCTTGTCGGTCGCTATCGTGACGTCGCCGTCAGAAACGCGCGAGGTCGACTTGACCGGCTCGTACTCCCAGTAATTGTTCTGGCGATACCACTGGTAGCGCGACTCCATTTTCAGGAGCTCGTAGCGCAAGCCATCGCGGGGCAACGTCTTGCCCTCGGGCGAGACGAAGACAATGTCGAACTCGGCCTTGTCGCCCTCGGCAACGTTCTTGTCGCCGAACAGCGGCTTGATGCCGATCATGGCGGCGGCGGGCGCAACCGGCAGCACGAGCTTGCGCTCGACGGCGCGACCACCGGTCTCGACCATGCGGACAAAAATCTGCGCCTCCTGCGGACGCGTCGAGGCTGGCTGCTTGTCCATCGTCACCGGGAAGGTCGCAACGCCGTTGGCGTCGGCTTCCGGCAAGTTCTCCAGCGGCGTGCGTTCGTTCGAGGTGGTCTGTTCGTCATCGACGCCGAACTGGTAGCCGGCAAAGCCCGGGCGTTCGCTCGCGGGCGCGATCAGCATATCGCCCTCGAGCTGGAGGCCCGAGGCCGGCGCGCCATAGAGGAAATGGCCGTCGGCCTTAAGCTCCACAGGAGCGTTAGCTTTGATCAGCTTGTCCTTGGCAGACAAGTCGAATTCGATCCGATCGGGAACGTAGTCCTCGACCATGAAGGTGGTCTCGCCGACCGAGGAGCCCTTCGGATCGGTGAAGGCGCGCACGCGCCAGGTGCCGGTCGGAACGGCGGAGTTGAGCGGCACGGAGAGCGTACGCCCGCCAGCACCCTGGTCGGGCAGCACGGCGCGGCGGAATTCAACGCCGTCGGGGCGCTCGATCACCAGCGTCAGCGGGCCACCTATCACGGCATTGCCCTGCCCGTCGCGCAACAGCGCGGTGAGATAGACCGTCTCGCTGGAGCGGTAGACGCCGCGCTCGGCATAGACGAAGGCATCGGCGCCTGATGGCACCACGCGGCCCGCGACACCGCGATCGGACAGGTCAAAGGCGGAGGTTTTCAGGCTGAGAAAGGCGTAGTCGGCCTTCTCGCCCGTGACCGTCAGCATCGCCGGCGACAGCCCGCCCTCGCCGCGTGCAAGCCCCGCCTCGAACAGGACATGGCCGGAGTCGTCGGTCTTGCGGGTCGCCAAAATCTCGTTGTTGCGCGCGACCAGCCGTACCTCGGCCTTCCCGACCGGATCGGTCGAAGCCAGCGAGTTCACGAAGACATGGATGCCGTCATTGCCGGAATAGGCTGTTACCCCGAGATCGGAGACGATGAACCATTGCGTGGCGAGCTGGGAGTCGTCGTCCGAGCCCGGGCCCTTGGCCGCAGCCGTCATCACATAGACGCCTGCTTGCAGCTCGCCGAGCGCCTGGTCGACCGGGAATGCGGTGGTGACGTCCTGGTTCAGCGTCATCGCGGTCGCAAGCTCGCCGGACCAGACCTTGACACCACGCTCATCGCCGAGATCCGAGAGCTGATACTTGGACAGCGTCTTCTGGAAATCGCTGTCGACCACCGTGTTGATCAGATTGCGATCGCCGATCCGGAATACGTTGACGTTGACCGCGGGCGTGTTGACGCTGACCACGGGAATGCCGCGCTGGCCGGTTTTCGGCAGCACATAAGCGCGGCTGGTGAAGCGCACGAAGGGCTTGCGGTCGCGCACATAGATGTTGAACTCGGCCGATTTCGGCAGGCCTTCCTTCACCGTCGACGGCAGGCCGGCGCGCAGATTGATGTTGTAGCGCTCGCCATGCTTCAGCCCGTCGACGCAGAGCTGCTTGCCTTCGGCCGACAGCGCCGGCTTGTCCTGGCCCGCGAGCGCCAGGAACGGAGCGAAATCAGTGCGCTTCGCAAGCTCTTCGGAGAACTGGAAGCAGGCGCGCGGGCTCGCCGAATCCGAGTCCACGGTGTAGTCGAGCAGCCGAAAACCGTGCTCGTCGCGCATCTTCTCGTATTGGCCGCGGACGTCAGCGACCTCGCGCATGTCGAGCGACAGCCGCAATGCATCCAGCGCCGGCCGCCACAGTTTTCGTTCGGAGAGCGACTTGCCGAGCACCGCGAGCGCGTCCGCCTCCTCGCCCGGATTGCCGGCGCGCTGATAAGCGACGTAGGCGGCGGTCGAGGCCCGCTCCAGCAGGAAGGTCTGCTCGCTCGAGCTCTTCGGCGTGATCTGGAAGATGACTTTTGCGAGCCGCAGCCAGTTGCCGGCGTCCTCCGGCGCGGTCGCCGCGATCTGGCCGAGCACCGACAGGCCGGTGCGGAAATCGTTGCGCCTGAAGGCGGCGTCGGCATCGGTGCGCAGCGTCGCGCCGGACTTGGCGACCGGCCCCGCTTCGCTCTTGATCTGGGCCTCCAGCTTGATTGCGGAATCGGCGAGATCGTCACGCTTGAACGCCTTGTCGGCGGCCTGTGCTGAAACCAGCCCAAAGCAAAGCGTTGCGCAGATTGTGACGGCGCGAACCAGACCGATCATGACGGAAACTCCAGGAAGCGCGGACGAACGCCGCGGCAGGCAATGAAATGCTCGGAAAGGTGACCGACTCAAGGCGATGGAACCAGGATAGCAAAACGTCGCATGCGCCATGGCAAGCCAAGCCCAGAGGAGACCGATCAAGATACCGCCGCACCCACCGTCCTAACGGCGCAGCAATACCAGGCCAGTCGACCGGCGGCCGTGTCCCGGAAGCTAGCCAGCGTTCCCGGCGATGTGAACCATCGTCCAGTCCGCGGCCGCTCAACCCGGCACCCTGACACTCCGCCGTTCCGCTTTGTCGCAGCTTTGAGGAAAACGGTTCGGTTCAGGCTTGGCGAAACACCAGATATTTCCTATTGGCATGGTAGATGAACAGCCCGCCCCCCAAACCGAGGCTGGCGCCAGACGGTCCCGTAGCTCAACTGGATAGAGCATCAGATTTCTACTCTGAGGGTTGCAGGTTCGATTCCTGCCGGGATCGCCAAGCCCTCAACGCTTTGCAAATCTGTCGCACTTCAAGAACGCGTGCACAGGCCTGTCCAGACGACCAGAGAACCCTACCTATCCGGCATGCAAGATAGGTGTCGAAGGGTTTTGTGATGCCGTCATCCGAATGGACAGGAATTGCCGTTGCGGCCGGAGCCGCCGTCATCGCAATGTCTTTTTTGGCGATGGACGCGGTCGTGGACCTGAGCGCAGGCGGGATCGCAAAACGCCTCGAGGTGGCGCAAACGTCCATTATGGATGTGGCGGCAAGCCAGTATCAACTTGCTTTCGCCGTTCGGTCGCTGGCGGGTGGCAGCGACCAGAAGCCTCGTTCGGCCGCGGATCGATCATGCATTCATGGTTACGAGCACAGGCCGCAACCGGTAGGCCTCGATCGCGGCGTTTGACAGCAGTAGCCTGCGCCGTTCGCCACGCAGCATCATGCGGTCGATCCTGTTCAGGATGAAGCGGGCTGAATCCTGATGCTCGCCGGAGAGCAGCCCGGACTGGTCGAGATATCTCCAGGCAATCTCGAAAGACTGTGCGCGCAACTCGGGATCGGTCATAGCCAGCTAACGCAGGTCCAGATCGGATGTTCCTACCTGCGAGCCTGCCGCCGTTGAAGGCTGCCCCTGGATCACACAACGCGTCCGCTTCTTGGCATTGGTGGAGACGCGATCAGTCCGTCCGCTCGTCATCGCGCCGATCGCGGGCGAGTTGAAACCAGGCCAGGGCGATTTCGATGAGTCTTTGCCGGTCGGCGCCCTCTGACGCTGCGGCGCGCTTCATCGCCGCCTCGGCTTCATGCTGCGCATCGTACTTGGTACACATGAGGCCGACTCTAACCGGGCGATCTGGACAAGTACGTGGCAAATTTGTCCGTATGAATGCGGAGTACGAGGCGTGTTTTCGACGCTTTCGGCACGCTAAAATTGTGGCCCATAGGGAATTGCACTGGCGGTTTCAAACGGCTCAAGCCGCGCGCACGAAGCGGTGATCTGTGAATTGCATCACAGCCGCGGCCCGGCGCGTCCGCTAAACAGCAGCACAGCGCTCCACAGAAAGCGACACAGGATCGATGGCTGTTCCCCTCATGACCCAGGAAGCTGAAGCCGCAGCACAGGCTGACGCGGCGGCATCATCGCGCAAAGCCGACCTGCACGGCCTCGCCTTTCTCGCAACCATCGCCATCGTGATGACGGTCTGGATCGGCGCTCTGGTCTGGGCCGTGATGGCGTTCCTGAACTGGCTTGTTTCCTAGAGCGCGACAACACCGCGCCACGCTCTCTCGTTCGCGCGTCAGAACAGGTAGTGCACGATCTGCACTGCCTTGATCCCCCCGCAAACGATCATGGCCCATAGCGCCAAGCTGATCTGAACTGCATCCAACATGTTTCTGTCCCCTTCGACTCACGTCTCCATTTTTTTCTTTGATCAATCGCGTGATGCGGAAGGAAGCGCCAGTCGAAATTTAAGGCAGTTGTTGTGCGCCGCCGCAAGGATTCATCCGCAAAAACACGGCGCTTGTGACATCCAGAAACAAATGAGGCGGGCATCGCGCCCGCCTCATTCAATTCGGATTTCGCTTCACGGCTCAGTAGCAGGCGCGCGGATCGGCCTGCACATACTGGCCGCTCGGATAGCGGTAGTAGCAAACGCCCTCGGCCAGATAGTAGCCGGGACGTGAGGCTGCGGTAGCGCCGGCGATCGCGCCGGTGGCGCCGCCGATCACGGCGCCCGCTGCTGCACCCGAGGCTCTGCCGGAAATCAGCCCGCCGAGCACACCGCCAACGATGGCGCCGCCCAGCGCACTCGCGCCAGGATCGACCGGTGGAGGCGGCGGCGGTGCCGGTTCATAGGCGACCGGCGGTGGTGCGTAGGCCATCGGCACGTCGTCAGCATAATCTTCGGAGATATAGGCGGGCGGGCCGTCCATCCGCTGCGGATAATAATACCAGACGCCGCCGACGTCCCACCACCAGCCGGGACGGCCGTTGTGGACCTCATGGCGCCAGCGCCCGCCATCCCAGGCGAGGTTGCCGCGATAGGCGTGTCCGCCCCAGTCGCGCGCCGGCACAGGGCCGCGCGCATAGCGTCCAGGGGGCGGGCCACCAGGACCGTGCGGACCAGCACCGGGACCGGGACCGGCGTGAACAGGGCCGCCGGGCTGAGGCCCTGGCCGGGCCGCCTGCTGCGGCGGGGGACCCTTGCGCATGTTCTGCTGATTGTTCTGGGGCGGCGCACCGGCGCCCGGCCCCTGGCCGTCTCTTTTCGGACCTGCGTCCTGCGCTTGCGCCGAAAGCGCGAGCAATGACATGGCCGAAACCAAGGGAATGATGATCTTCATGCGGCTGGACGCACTCATGCGTGCTTGACCCCTATTCTCTCGATTGCCGTGGTCCACGCGCGATAGACGATTCGGATCGCGCCTGGCTGATGCCGGCTGACAAAACTGACCTGCTTGATCAGCCAAGTCCCGTTACAAATGTTTAAGATCGCGGCAATTTTTCGTCCGGATGTGTCCCGGGAATGCTGCTAGCGGGCCGGCTCGATCACGTTGCAGTTGCTGCGCCCCGACATCAGGCAATCCTGCAGCTTGCTGGCGGCGGTAAGGTCCCGGGCGAGCCACAGGCCGACGCCCAGAATCACGGCGGCAATGATCAACCCCGCGATGGCGCCGCGGCGGCTGTCGCCGGATTGGGGCTTTGGCGCTGATTTGGGCTTTTCGGCTGGTTCAGGCTTGGCTGATTCAGGCTTGGCTGGTTCGTTGGACATGACGACCTTGTCGCTTGGAGCGGCGGCTTTATCACCTCCGCGACGTCGCGTCACATCCCCCTCAGCCCCTGGTGGGCCTGACCGCCTCCTTGCCCGAGGTTTCGACCGCCGGGATCGCCTGCTGGACCCGCGGCGCGCAAGTCGTCAGCACGAACGCGGTCCGGCTGCACTCCCAGCCGGTCCCCAGAACGGCATTCTCGATCGGTTGCGGACGGGCGAGCAGCAACGCTGCGCCGGCCACTGCCGCCACCGCAAAGATGATTGCGAGCGCCTTCAGGCTCAGCCGGAAGAAAGACATGCCCGTGCTCCGTCTCGTATCGGGGCGAACGCTAGGCGCCGCCTCCGTGGCCCCTTATGAGGGACATCACAATTCGGCAGTTTTTCCGGGCTACGAAGGGATCGGCTGGTACAGCGAATTTTCGTCTACCTGATCGGCTGCGAATATGGGTGGCGTTGCGGCGCGCGCGGATGTACACGCATCTGCGTCGCGTGGTGCCTGCTATGCCCAGCCGACGTACCAACAGGCAATGATGTAAGATTGAAAGCGAGGAAGGCAAGGCCCGTGAGTGGATTTAGGGAACCCGGGTTTTCAGACCGGCAAAAGGCGGCGCAGGAAGCGCGCAAGAATCTTTTAAACAAATTCAAATCGCAGCCCGGGCCCGATGATCCCGCGGTTGTGGCGAAGCGTGCCGAGCGCGAGGCCCTCGCGGTCAAGCGCGCCGAGGCAAAGGCTTTGCGCGAGGTGGAAAAGGCCGAGCAGAAGCGTCGCGACGAAGAAGCCGCGGCCCTCGAAGCCGCGCGGATCGCTCGTGAAGCGGAAGAATCGGCCGCAAAGGCGGCTGAAGCCGAGGCTGAGCAAAAGGCCAAGCGTGACGCCCGCTACGCCGCCCGCAAGGCCAAGCGCAAGTAACGTTCACAAGTAACGTTCAATTGAAATTGAACTGAGGCACGCCTCCGTTCACGCGTCACGACGGGACGGTCTTGCCGGGCCCGCGCGAAAGCGTGGCCCGATGACAGACAACCAAACCGAAATCGCGAAACGCCGGGCTCGCCTCGTCGAGGCGTCCCGGCATCACGGCGCGAGATCAGTTCTTCTTCATCATCCCATCGTCCTTCTTCATCCCGTCCTTCGACATCGTGTCCTTCTTCATGCCGTCGTCCTTGGACATGGTGTCTTTCTTCATGCCGTCTTTGGACATCGTGTCCTTCTTCATCATGCCATCGTCCTTGCCCATCTTGTCCTGAGCAAAGGCGGCCGGCGAAAGCGCGAGGCCAAGCGAGAGAGCGGCAGCCGAGACGCCGAGCACGATGCGGGTGCGAATGGTCATGATTCATTGTCCTTCGAATGAGGTTTGCTAGCGACGGACGCCGCTATTCAATCTCGACGGATGGACGGCCGGCTTTGTTACGTCGTCACTGACAAATTTGTGGTGTCCGCCGTCCGCGTGTTCGCCGCAATCTCGTGCGCAGTGGCACCGCCGGTTTCTCAAACCGGCAGTGACCGCAAGTGTGCAGCGCAGCAAGGCCAACACTTGCCGCGGCATTCGGTCTCGAACTATCAGATGAGAGAATATCGGGTGGAAGACCGGCTAGGATGGGCCCCGAGGCCGGCCTCAAAACCCGATCGTGCCAACAAGAACAGTCCAAGGGGATCAAGTCATGCTTAGCCGCCGCAACCTGCTCGCGACCGCCGTCGCAGCACCCGCCATTCTCCGTTTCGGCATCGGCACCGCACACGCC
Organism: Bradyrhizobium sp. LTSP849; assembly: GCF_000938255.1. Lineage (GTDB taxonomy): Bacteria > Pseudomonadota > Alphaproteobacteria > Rhizobiales > Xanthobacteraceae > Bradyrhizobium. Next base: position 225,593 of record NZ_JYMR01000008.1, read on the forward strand.
GCGACCACGCTGAAGATCTCGCACCAATTCCCGGGCGGCACCATCGACAAGGGCGATTTCCGCGACCGGCTCTGTCGCATGTTCGCAGCCGAAGTCGCCAAGCGCAGCAATGGCGATATCGCGGCTGAAATCTATCCGAACTCCTCGCTGATCAAGACCAATGCGCAGTTCTCCGCGATGCGAAAGGGCGCGCTCGACATCTCGCTCTATCCAATGCCCTACGCCGGCGGCGAATTGCCGGAGACCAATATCGGCCTGATGCCCGGCCTGGTCACCACCTACGACCAGGGCATGCGCTGGAAGAAAGAGCCGGTCGGCAAGGCGCTGACCGACTTCCTCGCCGACAAGGGCATCATCCTGCTCTCCTGGGTGTGGCAGGCCGGCGGCGTCGCCAGCCGCTCCAAGGCGATCGTATCGCCGGAAGATGCCAAGGGCATGAAGGTGCGCGGCGGCTCGCGCGAAATGGACATGGTGCTCCAGACCGCGGGCGCCTCGGTGCTGTCGGTGCCCTCGAACGAAATCTACGCGGCGATGCAGACCGGCGCCTGCGATGCCGGCATCACCTCCTCCACCAGCCTGATCTCGTTCCGCCTCGAAGAGGTCGCGAAGTCGCTGACCTCGGGCGCTGGTGCTTCGTATTGGTTCATGCTCGAGCCGCTGATGATGTCGAAGGCGATCTTCGACAAGCTGCCGAAGAACCAGCAGGACATCCTGCTCGCTGTCGGCGAGGAGCTCGAGACCTTCGGCCGGCAGGGCGCGCAGGACGATGATGTCGAGGTCGCCAAGGTCTATGAGAAGGCCGGTGCCAAGGTCAGCGCACTCGATGCCGCGACCGTCGGCAAGTGGCGCGATATCGCCCGCGACACCGCGTGGAAGGATTACGGCGCCAAGACCGCGACCGCGGCGAATTTGCTCAAGCTCGCCTCCGACGTCTCAGCATGATCCACGGTCCGCTTCCGGATCGTGACGACCAGGCGACCGCTGCCGCAAGCACAGGCCTTGCGGCGGCGCTCGATCGCGGCCTCGCCGTCCTCAACCGCATCATCGTCGTGTTCGCATCACTCGCGCTGGTCGCTGCCTGCGCCATCCTGAGCTACAGCGTGCTCAGCCGCGCGCTGTTCCACGCCGCCAATTACTGGCAGGACGAGGCCGCCGTGTTCCTGCTGGTCGGCGCCACCTTCATGTCCGCGGCCTATGTGCAGCAGAACCGCGGTCATATCGGCATCGAGGCCTTCGTCGGCCTGCTCTCGCCGCTGGCAAACAAGGCCCGGCTCTGGTTCGTCGACGTGGTGACGCTTCTGTTCTGTGCGTTCTTCACCTGGAAATCCTGGACGCTGGCGCATGAAGCTTACGTCGACGGCCAGGTCTCGAACTCGATGTGGTCACCGCCGCTCGCCATCCCCTATTCGCTGATGGCGTTCGGCATGAGCCTGCTCTGCGTGCAGGTTCTCGTGCAGCTTGCGCTGCCCTTCGCTGGAGCCAGGCGGCCATGAGCGTTTTCGGTATCGGCCTCGCCTACGGCTTCGCGACACTGGTTGCCATGTTCTCGGGCATGCCCATTGCCTTTGCCCTTGGCGCCGTCGCTGTCGTGTTCATGGGCATCTACATGCCCGCCGCTTCGCTGGATACGGTGACGCAGAACGTCTACGAGGAGATGGCCTCGATCACGCTGCTGTCGATCCCGCTCTTCATCCTGAAAGGCGCGGCGATCGGCAAGTCGCGCGCCGGCCAGGATCTCTACTCGGCGCTGCACGCCTGGCTGCACCGCGTGCCCGGCGGCTTGGGCGTTGCGAACGTCTTCGCCTGCGCGCTGTTTGCAGCGATGGCGGGCTCGTCGCCCGCGACCTGCTCGGCAATCGGCTCGGCCGGCATCCCCGAGATGCGCAAGCGCGGCTATTCCGGCGGTTTTGCCGCGGGGATCATCGCCGCCGGCGGCACGCTCGGCATCCTGTTGCCGCCCTCGATCACCATGATCCTGTTCGCGGTTGCCGCCGAAAAATCACTCGGACGGCTGTTCCTCGCCGGCATCGGGCCCGGCCTGCTGCTGGTCTCGCTGTTCGGCGCCTATGCGGTGATCCACTTCCGCAAGGAATATGCCGCTGCTGAAGCGATCTACAAGAAGGGCGGCCCCGAGGCCGCCATCCTGGCCCGTGACGAGTACACACTCGCCGAGCGCTTCAGCGTCCTGCCGCGCGTGCTGCCCTTCGTCCTGCTGCTGACCGGCGTGATGGCCGCGCTCTATGGCGGCTATGCCACTCCGTCGGAGACCGCCGGCCTCGGCGGCCTGCTGGCGCTGGCGCTGATCGCGGCGATCTACGGTGTCTGGCGGCCGAGCGACCTTGCGCCCATCATGAAGTCGACGATCCGGGAATCGACCATGCTGATGATGATCATCGGCATGTCGCTGCTCTATTCCTACGTGATGAGCTATCTGCACATCTCGCAATCGGCCGCCGAATCCGTCGTCGCGATGCACCTGCCGCGCTGGGGCCTGCTGTTCGCGATCCTCGTGATGGTGGTCGTGCTCGGCTTCTTCTTGCCGCCGGTCTCGATTATTCTCATGACCGCACCGATCATCCTGCCCCCCTTACGGGCGGCCAATTTCGACATCATCTGGTTCGGCGTGGTCATGACCATCGTGATGGAGATGGGGCTGATCCATCCGCCTGTGGGGTTGAATATCTTCGTCATCCGCAACGTCGCGCCGGATATTCCGCTGAGCGAGGTGATCTGGGGCACTCTGCCCTTCGTGCTCTTGATGATGGGCGCGGTGCTGCTGCTCTGCCTCGTGCCGGGAATATCGACCGCACTGCCGGACCTGGTGATGGGGCCGGACGGAAGCAGGTAGAGGCAATCACAACTGCCGTAGGGTGGGCAAAGCGAAGCGTGCCCACCATTTGGAATTGCGATCGTTGAGAGATGGTGGGCACGGCGCTACGCGCCTCTGCCCACCCTACGGGAGTTACGACGCCGCCCGCCTCTTCTTCGCGTTCAGCGCCGATGCAACGCGGCTCACAGGCGGCTTGCCCAGCACACCGCTCATCGCATTCGTCGCCGTCAGCAGCTTCTCCATGTCCACGCCGGTCCTGATCCCCATACCCTCCAGCATGTAGACGACATCCTCGGTCGCGACATTGCCAGTCGCACCGGGAGCGTACGGACAGCCGCCGAGGCCGCCGGCGGCGGCGTCGATGACGCGGACGCCCTCCTCCAGGCCGACGTAGAGATTGGCGAGCGCCTGGCCGTAGGTGTCGTGGAAGTGCATCGCGAGCTTGGCCGCCGGGATATTGGCGCTCACCGCGCGCAGCATCTCCTTGGCCTTGGTCGGCGTGCCGACGCCGATGGTGTCGCCGAGCGAAATCTCGTAGCAGCCGAGATCCCACAACGTCGTGGCGAGATCGGCGACCGCCCTGGGCTTGATCTCGCCGTCGAAGGGACAGCCCAGCACGCAGGAGATATAGCCGCGCACTCTGACGCAATCCGCCTTGGCGCGCGCCAGCACCGGCTTGAAGCGCTCGATGGACTCCACGACCGTGCAATTGATGTTGGCCCGCGAAAAGCCCTCAGAGGCCGCGGCGAACACGGAGACGACCTGCGCACCCGCCGAGCGCGCGGCGTCATAGCCCTTCTCGTTCGGCACCAGCACGTGGAATTCGGCGCCCTTCACGTGGGCAACGCCGCGCAGCACGGCATCCGAGCTTGCCATCTGCGGGATCGCCTTGGGCGAGACGAACGCCCCGACCTCGACGGTGTGCAAGCCGGCTGCCACCAGCGCCTCGACGAAAGCAATCCGCGCCTCGACGCTGACGGGCGTCTTCTCGTTCTGGAGGCCGTCGCGCGGCCCCATTTCGATGATGCGTACGGGATCGCTCATGTCACTCACCGGAAGCTTCGACCACGGCGAGCTCGACGCCCTCCTGGACGATGTCGCCGACCTTGCACTTGATGGACTTCAGCACGCCGGCATAGGGCGCGCGCAGCGTCTGCTCCATCTTCATCACCTCCAGCGTCAGGATCGGCGCGCCCTTCTCGAGGCTGGCACCCTCCTCCGCGAGCACGGCGACGACCGTGCCCGGCAGCGGTGCCGCGATCTTGTCCGCGCCGGCCTGCTCCTCGGTCTCGCCGCCGAACGGATCGACCCAGTGCAGATCGAACCGCCCGTTGCGCGTGCGCAAATACAGCTCGTGGCCGTCGATGACAGCGGCGACCTGTGACTTCACGCCGTCAAGCGTCAGGTCGAAGCCACCGTCCTTTGGCACGACGGCAAACGCCAGCTCGCGCTCGCCGATCACCAGCGTCGACGGGCCACTGCCGTAATTCAACGTGATCTTATGTTCCGGCCCATGCCCGACACGGAAAGAAAACCCTCGCTGGCGGCGGCCCACCGGCATCCAGCCAAAGGTGTGCCACGGCGAGTTCTGCGCGGTCTTGCGCTCGTCGTTGACGATCGCGGCCACCGCCGCACAGAGCTCGAGTTCACCGGGCGCCGGTGCCGCTGAAGTCAGGACCGCCAGCTCACGCTCGATAAACCCAGTGTCGATCGCATTCGCCCGCACTTTTGGATGCGTGATCAGCGCCGACAGAAACGGGATGTTGGTGACGATGCCGCGGACGTCGGAATCTTCCAGCCCGCGGTTGAGCCGCTCGATCGCGACATCCCGCGTCGGTGCCCATGCGATCATCTTGGCCAGCATCGCATCGTAGTAAGGCGACACCGCATCGCCCTCGCGATAGCCGGCGTCGATACGCAAACCTCCGGTCTCCGCCGGCAGCCGCCATGTCGAGATCTTGCCGACCGACGGCATAAAGTTCTTGGTCGGGTTTTCGGCGTAGACGCGCGCCTCAATGGCGTGGCCGTTGAGCCGGATCTCGTCCTGCTTCAGCGGCAATGCCTCGCCGAAGGCGACGCGCAGCTGCCACTCGACGAGATCGACGCCGGTGATCAGCTCGGTCACGGGGTGCTCGACCTGGAGGCGGGTGTTCATCTCGATGAAGAACACATCCTTGCCGTCGGAGACGAACTCGATGGTGCCGGCGCCGACATAGTTGACGGCTCCGGCCGCTTTTCGCGCGGCGGCGCAGACGGTCTCGCGCTGCGCGGGATTGAGCGTCGGCGACGGCGCTTCTTCGATCACCTTCTGGTGCCGGCGTTGCAACGTGCATTCGCGCTCGAACAGCGACAACAGATTGCCATGGCTGTCGCCGATCACCTGCACCTCGATGTGCCGGGGATTGTCGACATATTTTTCGATCAGCATGCGATCGTCGCCGAACGCGGCCTTGGCCTCGCGCTTGGCGCTGACGATCGCCGGCCCAAGCTCGGCCGCCGAGCGCACGATGCGCATGCCGCGTCCGCCGCCGCCGGCGGACGCCTTGACCAGCACAGGGAAGCCGACCTTCTCAGCCGCCTTCGCAAGCGTCGCCTCGTCCTGGGCCTCGCCGTGATAGCCGGGCACCAGCGGCACGCCGGCTTTCTCCATCAGCGCTTTCGAGCCGGATTTTGATCCCATCGCCGTCATCATCGCGGCGGTCGGGCCGACAAACACCAGGCCGGCATCGAAGCAGGCCTGCGCGAACTCGGCATTTTCCGACAGGAAGCCGTAACCGGGATGCACGGCCTCCGCGCCGGTCTTGCGCGCAGCCTCGATCAGCCGCTCGACATTGAGATAGCTGTCGCGCGCACGCGCCGGCCCGAGCAGCACGGCTTCGTCGGCGAGCGCGACATGCATGGCATCGCGGTCGGCCTCGGAATACACCGCGACAGTGCGCAGCCCCATGGCCCGCGCAGTGCGGATGACGCGACAAGCGATCTCCCCGCGGTTGGCGATCAGGAGCGTGCGAAAACGCCGGTAGAGCTTTGAACGGTCCATCGCATCACATCCTGAACAGGCCGAATTTCGTAGGCTCGATCGGCGCATTCGACGCCGCCGAGAGGCCAAGCCCGAGCACGAGTCTTGTGTCGGCTGGATCGATCACACCGTCGTCCCAGAGACGCGCGGTCGCGTAATACGGGTGCCCCTGGCTCTCATATTGCGCGCGAATGGGGTTGCGGAATTTGTCTTCCTCTTCTTTCGACCAGCTATCGCCCTTGGCCTCGATATTGTCGCGGCGGACCTGGCTCAGCACCATCGAGGCCTGCTCGCCGCCCATCACCGAGATGCGCGCGTTCGGCCACATCCAGAGGAAGCGCGGGCTATAGGCACGGCCGCACATGCCGTAATTGCCGGCGCCGTAGGAGCCGCCGATCACGACGGTGAATTTCGGCACCGAGGCAGTCGCAACCGCCGTGACCAGCTTGGCGCCGTCGCGCGCGATGCCGCCGGCCTCGTATTTCTTGCCGACCATGAAGCCCGTGATGTTCTGGAGGAACACCAGCGGGATGCCGCGCTGGCAGCACAGCTCGATGAAATGCGCGCCCTTCAGCGAACTCTCGCTGAACAGAATGCCGTTGTTGGCGATGATGCCGACCGGATAGCCCCAGACATGGGCGAAGCCGCAGATCAGCGTCGTGCCGTAAAGCTTCTTGAACTCGTCAAACTCCGAGCCATCGACGACGCGGGCGATGATGTCGCGGACGTCGAACGGCTTGCGGCCATCGACGGGCACCACGCCGTAGATCTCTTCTGCTGCAAACAGCGGGTCGCGCGGCGGATGCATGTTCAGGTTCGGCCGCGTCGACGGCTTGAGCGTACCGACGATCCGCCGCGCGATACCGATCGCATGCGCGTCGTTCTGGGCATAATGATCGGTCACGCCCGACTGCCGCGAATGCACGTCGGCGCCGCCGAGCTCTTCCGCGGTCACCACCTCGCCGGTCGCGGCCTTCACCAGCGGCGGACCGCCGAGGAAGATGGTGCCTTGATTCCGCACGATGATGCTCTCGTCCGACATCGCCGGCACATAGGCGCCGCCGGCCGTGCAGGAGCCCATCACGATCGCGATCTGCGGGATGCCCTGTGACGACATCTGTGCCTGGTTGTAGAAGATGCGGCCAAAATGCCGCTCGTCCGGAAAGATTTCGTCCTGGAGCGGCAGGAAGGCGCCGCCGGAATCGACCATGTAGACGCAGGGAAGATTGTTCTGCCGCGCGATGTCCTGCGCGCGCAGATGCTTCTTCACGGTCATCGGATAATAGGTGCCGCCCTTGATGGTGGCATCGTTGGCGACGATCACACATTCGCGGCCCGAGATACGCCCCACGCCGGTGACGACGCTCGCCGAATGCACGTCACCGCCATAGAGGCCGTGGGCCGCCAGCGGCGACAGCTCCAGGAACGACGTCCCGGGATCGACCAGGAGATCGACGCGCTCGCGCGCCAGCATCTTGCCGCGCGACGTGTGGCGGTTGCGCGAGGCTTCGCCTCCGCCGCCGGCGACCTGGCTGAGCTTGTCACGCAAATCGGCGACGAGCCCGCGCATGGCTTCCGAATTGCGCGCGAAATCTGATGACGATGGATCGATGCTGGAATGGAGCGGCATGGGGTCCCGCGTTTCTGGTGATGTGGTGAGAGACCGCGAACAGGTTTCGCGGCAATTGCAATTGCGTGGAGGGTTTAAGCCGTTTCCGCCATCAGCTCGCGACCGATCAGCATGCGGCGAACCTCCGAGGTGCCGGCGCCGATCTCGTAGAGCTTTGCGTCGCGCCAGAGACGTCCGACCGGAAACTCGCTGGTGTAGCCGACGCCGCCGAGCGCCTGGATCGCTTCGCCCGCCATCCACGTCGCCTTCTCGGCGGAATAGAGGATCGCGGCGGCCGCATCCTTGCGCAAGCTGCGCGCGTGGTTGGCGCGGTCGCAGGCCTTGCCCACGGCATAGACATAGGCGCGCGTCGCCTGCCAGGTCGAATACATGTCGGCGAGCTTGCCCTGCATCAGCTGGAAATCGCCGATCGGCTGCCCGAACTGCTTGCGCTCGTGCATGTAGGGCACCACCGCGTCCATGCAGGCGGCCATGATGCCGAGCGGACCGCCGGAGAGGACGGCGCGCTCATAGTCGAGGCCGGACATCAGCACCTTGACACCCTCGCCGACGCCGGCGAGCACGTTTTCTTCCGGCACTTCGCAGTCGTCGAAGAACAAGGGATAGGTGTTGGAGCCGCGCATGCCGAGCTTGTCGAGATGCTGGCCGTGGGTGAAACCCTTAAAATCCTTCTCGATGAGGAACGCGGTCATGCCACGCGGGCCGGCCTCCGGATCAGTCTTGGCATAGACCACGAGCACGTCGGCATCGCCGCCATTGGTGATCCACATCTTGGAGCCGTTGAGCACGTAGCGGTCGCCGCGCTTGTCGGCACGCAGCTTCATCGAGACCACGTCGGAGCCGGCGCCGGGCTCGGACATCGCGAGCGCGCCGACAAATTCGCCGGAGATCAGTTTGGGCAAATAGCGCTGCCGCTGCGCGTCGTTGCCGTTGCGGCGGATCTGGTTGACGCAGAGGTTGGAATGGGCGCCGTAGGACAGCCCCACCGCGGCCGAGCCGCGCGAAATCTCCTCCATGGCAACGACGTGGGCGAGATAGCCCATGTTGGAGCCGCCATATTGCTCCGGCGCGGTCATGCCGAGCAGGCCGAGATCGCCAAAACGCTTCCAGAGGTCGGCCGGGAACAGATTGGCCTTCTCGACCTCGGCAGCGCGCGGGGCGACCTCCGCCTCGACGAAGGCGCGCACGGTGTCGCGCAGCATGCCGATGTCGTCGCCCAGATCGAAATCGATGCTCGGGATGTTCAAGGCGATTCCTCCGAATTCTTATTCTCGCCCGAACCTACCTTCGCCCGGGCGCCGTGGCGGTCGAAAAGGTTGCATTTTCCGCCAAGTTTGGCGAGGATTTTCCATGCCCTTTCGAGCCGCGACCGCGACACCCCGCCGCGCCATGACCCCCGCCGCCTTCGTGCGCGGTGTGGTCGCCGCCTACGCCCGCTACGGGCAGGATCCGGCCGAGGCGCTGGCCAAGGGACAGGTGCTCCCAGACCTCGTCAAATCGATGGAGGGGCGCGTGACGGCCGCCCAGTTCGAAGCGCTGGCCGGCCATGCCATGCGCGAGCTCGACGACGAGGCGCTCGGCTGGTTCTCGCGCCGGCTGCCTTTCGGCACCTATGGCATGTTGTGCCGCGCCTCGATCACCGCGCCCAATCTGGAGGTCGCGCTGAAGCGCTGGTGCCGGCATCACCGCCTGCTCACCGAGGACGTGCTGTTCGAGCTTTCGGCCAGCGAGGACACCGCGACCGTTTCCATTCGCGAGCAGCGCGACCTCGGCGCCCTCCGTGAGTTCTGCTTGGTCACCCTGCTCCGCTACGTGCTCGGCTTTTCCTGCTGGGCGGTCGATTCAGCCATCGCCCTCCGCGCCGCAGAATTCCCCTATCCCGAACCCGAACACGTGTCGGTCTACCCGACCATCTTCTGCAAAACCGTCCGCTTCCGCGCGGACCATGCCAGCATCACGTTCGACAAGCATTATCTCTCGCTGCCACTCACCCGCAGCCCCGCCGATCTCGACACCATGCTCAAGGGCGCGTTGCGCCTCACCGTGCTGCCCTATCGGCCCTATCGCCGCGACCGACTCCTGGTCGAGCGAGTCCGTCGCGTGCTGCGCGAAGCGCGCGGACGCATTCTCGGCGCGGAGGATATCGCAAGCGAGCTCGCGCTCTCCACCCGCACCATGCACCGCCGCCTGCGCGAGGAAGCAACCTCGCTACGCAATCTCAAGGAAGAAGCAAAACTCGAGCTCGCCAAGCAGGCACTGATGCGCGGCCGCACCCCGATCAAGCGGATCGCCGAGATCGCGGGCTTCCGCAACGAAAAGAGCTTTTCCCGGGCTTTTCGCAGCTGGACCGGCGCCTCGCCGCGCGAATTTCGCAGCAGGTATCGCTGAGCCCTACAAACGCTTACGGCCTCCGCGATCAAACGCGGAGGCCGCAATGCTTCAAAACCAATCTCGACGCTGAACTTAGTTCGAGTTGGTCTGCGCCCCCGAACGAAGCTTGGGCTGCTTCGTCTGCTTCGGCTGGAACGCGAGCGCGTCGTTGGTGGTCTTCGCGCCGCCGGCCTGCGAGCAAGAGCCGCCCATACCGGCAGACGCCGCCCGACAGGCTTCCATGGTCGGATAGCCGCAACCGTGAGCGGCCTGGGCGCCGTTGGTGATGCAGAAATCGTCAGCCTTCGCGGCCGGCGCACTCAACACAAGAAACGCGGATGCAAACAGCGTCGCAGCGGAGGCGACAAACGTCTTCGAAATCGGGGTCATATGTCTTTTCCTGCTTCAGGGTCCCACAAAAGAGGCCTCGGCATGCGACGCAAGCTGAGGGTTCACACCTCGGATGTAGGCTGCGCACCGGAACCGACAATCACGGTTCAGCGCATTGCAGTACTGCCTAAATCACATGTCACAGTTAGGTTAGTTACTAAGCTTTTGTGACATTATCCGAATCGGATTGGCCATGCGCGCGACCTCCACCACTTCGGATTTTTGTGAAAAGAGCTGCGTCAGCAGCCCTACCCCGCCGATGCCGTCGCGATCTCCTGGACCGGCAGCGGCACATCCTTGGCCACGCCCAGCACCGGGAAACTGCGGACGTTCTTCACGTTCGGCATCGCCGCGAAGTGCAGCAGCTGCTGGCGCATGCTCTCGACGCTCGGTGCCACGCATTTGAGGAGATAGTCGGTATCGCCCGAAATCCGCCAGCACTGCTGGATGCGCGGGATCGCGGCGATCGAGCTTTCGAACGCCTCGAGCACCGGCTGGGCCTGGCTGCCGAGCTGGATCGAGACGAACGACACCACCTCATAGCCGAGCAGCCGCTCGTCGATGACGGCGCGCACCGCCCGGATCACGCCGCGGCTGAACAGCGATTTCAGCCGCCGCAGGCAGTTGGGCGCGGAGACGCCGACGCGCAGCGCCAGCTCGTTGTTGCGGACGCGCCCGTCCTGCTGGAGCTCGGACAATATCCGCAAGTCGACGCCGTCGAGCTGATGACGCCCAGCCATACCCCCACCTCGTCATGATCCCGTCATGCCTCAGATGAGCGAAGCACGCGGCGGAATCGCTGCCAAGAGCTCTCAGGCGCCGGGATGGGCTCAGTGCGTCCAGGGCTCGCCGCGCCGGAACGAGAAATTGTCGGCATAGGCGACCTGCCGGTGCAGCGACTCCTTCGGCTCGATCACCTGGTAGGCGATGCCCTTGCGCTCGCAATAGGCGACCGCCTCGTCCTTGGTGTGGAAGTGCAGCGTGATCTGCTGCTTCATGTCACCGGACGAGGTCCACCCCATCAGCGGCTCGACCGCGCGCGGCTGCTCCGGCTCGTAGTCGAGCTGCCATTCCTTGGTCTTGGACCGGCCCGATTGCATCGCGTTCTTGGCGGGCTTGAAAATGCGTGCGGTCATTGGCTGTCCGGCCTCTTCGTCTTTTCGTTCGATTTTGATGCGTCACGGTAGCAGTTGGTGGAAACCGTGGGCATAGTATAGAGACGCCTTTCGGGACCAAATCGGTGATTCCGGCCCCCCGGTCATCTCACCGACGGGTATAGTCATTATGCTGCACCGTGACAATTGCGTACCCGCCACGCTCCCGGCGGGAAGCCCGGGGCAGCCACGGCCGTCCCGCCGGCGCCTGCGTTTTCCAGTGTCCCCTTCGAAAGCTCCCGTCGCATGGCCTTCCTGAACATCAGCGCAACCCTTCCCGAAAAAGGCCGCGACCTCAGGCTCGACCTGTTTCGCGGCGTCGCGAACTGGGCGATCTTCCTCGACCATATCCCCGACAACATCGTGAACTGGATCACGACGCGCAATTACGGCTTTTCCGATGCCGCCGACCTGTTCGTCTTCATCTCCGGCTACACCGCCTCCTTCGTCTATGCGCGGATGATGCTGGAGCGCGGCTTCCTGGTCGGCGCCACCCGGCTCACCAAGCGGGTCTGGCAGCTCTACGTCGCCCACATCATCCTGTTCGTGATCTACATCGCCTCGATCAGCTATCTGGCGCTGCGCTTCGGCGACTCCGAGATGATCAACGAGTTCAACGTCGCCGGCCTCGTCGACAACGCCACCGAGACGCTGCGGCAGGGCCTGTTCCTGCGCTTCAAGCCGCTCAATCTCGACGTGCTGCCGCTCTACATCGTGCTGATGGGCCTGTTTCCGCCGGTGTTGTGGTTCATGCTGCGCAAGCCAGACCTGACGATGGCGGTGTCCATCGTGCTGTGGCTTTCCGCGCGGCACTTCGGCTGGAATCTGACCGCCTATCCGGCCGGCCAGTGGTACTTCAACCCGTATGCTTGGCAGGTGCTGTTCGTGTTCGGCGCCTGGTGCGCAATGGGCGGGGCGCGGCGCTCGGGGACAGTGATCAACTCACCGATCACGCTGTGGCTCTGTCTCGGTTATCTCGCGTTCGCGCTGGTGATGACCATGGCCGGCCGCTTCCCGACCCTCGCCGGCATGTTCCCGGAATGGCTGTTCTCGTACTTCAACCCGAACGACAAGACCAACCTCGCGCCCTATCGCTTCATCCATTTCGTCGTGATCGTGATCATGGTGATCCGCTTCGTGCCGAAGGACTGGCCGGGCCTGGAGTGGAAGATCTTCGATCCCGTGATCGTCTGCGGCCAGCAATCGCTCGCGGTGTTCTGCGTCGGCGTGTTCCTGTCCTTCGTCGGACATTTCGAGCTGTCGATGAGTTCGGGCTCGGTGTTCGCGCAGCTGTTCGTCTCAATCGCCGGCATCGCGATCATGACGACGGTGGCCTATTACATTTCCTGGTCGAAGCGGCAGGACAAGCCGCTGAAGCCGCCGCCGGCCAAGCCAGCGGCAACGGCGGCCAAGGCTGCTTGAAGGTTGCCTGAGCCCGTGGAAGCGGCGCTAGCTCAGGCCGCCGCTTCGCCGTCGTACTCGGTGAACTTCTTGTAGATCCAGTCGCGGCCGTCATGGCGGCGCCAGACCTTGCCATAGACCAGCTGCCCATTGATCGAGCGGCGCGGCACGATCACGGTCCAGAGGTGCCAGATCTCGGTCCAGTTCGACCGCGGACGGAGAGTTCTAGAGGTGAGATCGAAAGCCATGACGGACAACTCGCGCGAAACGAAACGCTGCGACGAATGTGACGTCGTGTGAGCTGGCTGATGGCCCATCGTCGCAAGCCGGGACTGGTTTGATAACAGTCACCAAGGCGGCCGCAACGACGTCTCGCGCTTAACCTAACCGATCAACCTTACTCGACGTGGTGTCTTGCCGGTTGAAACGCTTGCCTATCTTTCCTAAGATGTGTGCGCGATTTGAGAATGAGGGCGCCATTTACGAGGCGCGCGTAGCGATTTCGAACTCAGACTGAATTTTTGAACTGTGCAGGTTGATGATCATGAATTTGCAAAATGTATATTTGCGACTGGCGATGGTTTCGCCGCCCCTGACGCCAATTGCGAAGCCGCTCGCCGATAGATTGCCGAAAGGCGCCAACGACAATTATCCGGCTTGGCCGCTGATCCCGTTCCCGGCAGGCTGGTACGCCTCGAACTGAAGAGCCCCTTCAAAAAGCGCAACGCCGCGCAAGCGGAGTATCATCGCTTGGCGGCGTCCGTTTAGTCATTGGGCGCTGAAATCCCCAACATCCATATGTCTGCGGCGACGCCCAAAGGTTCGATGAAGCTTTGGTAATTCTGCGCCGGTTAACCTGTTTTAATTCCAGCAAAAATCGCGCAGAAGTCGCGTCTCGCGAAGAACAAACGCTGAGGGTTCGGCGTCGCGTTTGACTGCGCCCCTGGTGTCAGCGATTGATCGCCGTTCAGACCCCGCTGCTCGGGGCCGACGCGCTGTTGGCGCTGGAGCTGAGAGCGCCTTGCGAATTGTAGGTCTGTCCGGGCTGACCGCCCTGACTGGCTTGCGAGCTGGCGGGGGACGTCTCCACCTCGGTCGTACCGTCGGAATAGGTGATCGTCGTCGTTGTCATTCCGTTGACGGTGGTCGAGACCTCGCTGACGACCGTCTTGGACGAGCCGCCGCTGCCGCCGGAGCCGGAGCTTCCGCCGGCCGATTGCGAGGATGAGGTCGACGACGTTGACGAGGTCGCTGATGTCGACGACGTCGCAGACGTCGATGATGTTGCCGCAGTCGACGAAGCGGCCGAGGACGAATTTGCTGATGTTGACGGCGTTGCCGTCACCGCCGCGGAAGATGAAGCAATCGCACTGATCGACATGAGAACCTCGCCTGAAGGAAGCTTCGCCTGAAGGAGATTTGGCTCGGCGCCATCTCAGCGCCTGCTCTTCCCCTTCAACGCGAACCGCGCCGAAATCAGGCGTCGCGAGCGCGACGAAAAATCAGCACGAGCAATCAGGAGCGGGTTGGTCGGGGCGGCTCGGACCGCCGCCCCGGCTTGCCCAGTACTTCACTTAGTACTTGGCGATCACCGGGCCGCCGAAGCGATAGTTCAGGCGCACCAGGCCCATGTCGACGTCCTGGCGAACGTGAATGGTGCCGCCAGCGCCACCACCAGGGACCGCCGTCAGCGCGGTGTCGTGGCTATCGAGGAAGATGTGGTCATATTCGACGCCGACCGACCAGTTCGGCGCAAAGCCAAACTCAAGGCCCGCACCGACCGTGCCACCCCAGCGCGTTGCCTTGGCGGTATCGACCACGGCACCGGCGAAGATCGCGTCGTATTTGTCGCTCACGACCGCAGCGCCGCCCTTCGCATAGACGAGAACGTTGTTCCAGGCATAGCCGACCTGGCCGGTGATCAGCCCGAAGGCGTCGATCCGGGTCCGGATGCTTCCGCCGCCAAGCGGGTTGCCGCCAACCGGCGTGGTGTTGCTGCCCGAGAAGTCAGCCCAGTTGCCCTGCCCCTCGAGGCCGAACACCCAGTTGGCCGACTGCCAGCGATAGCCAACCTGACCACCGACGGTACCGCCGGTCGAGTTGTGGCATCCTTCCGCGCCGAAACCGATCAGGTCCCAGCAGGTGTGAGCGGAGCCGCCACCGCCGTTGATGCCGATATAGAAGCCGCTCCAGTCATAGATCGCAGCAATCATCGGCGGCGCCTTGGTATAAGGACGCGCGGCGAGATCGGCGGAAAACGCGCTGCTGGCGCTCATCGCCAGAATGGCGATCGCGAGTGGCAATTTTTTCATTGGATAATTTCCCCGACAGATGCTGCGCAACAACTACCACGCGTTCTCGATTCGAGGTGTCACCCGGGAGGCACACTCGCAAGACGTGTGCATGCTGCTGCGCGGTGAAAAGGGTACGCGTCCATCGAGATGGATTTCCGGCCGAACGGCCGCAACCGATTGAGTTGCAAAGAGTTGCAGGGCTTTCCCGCACTGCACAGGACAGGCGCGTCAGCAGGACGCGCGCGCCGACATGGACAACCGGATCGTCTCACGTCCCCGTGAGATGGAGGGGGGCCCGGTGAATTATCAGGAGCAAGCGCAGACCAATGAACAGCAGGCCGCAAGGCAAGGGGACGCTGTGAGCCAACTTGATACGACTGAGAAACTTCCCGAGGCACAAGAGCCCAGGACATCGCTGTTTGCGCTCTGCTGGCTGGGGATCGTAGGGATCGCGATGGTCGGCTGGATTTCCGCGCTTGGCTGGCTGGCTTGGCGACTAGGGAATTGGGTGCTGTCCTGAGGCCGGATCGCGGCCCGCAAATCTGAAGACATCCAGCCTGAAGAGACATCAAGGCCGAGGACACCAAATTCGGGACTGGTCGGGGCAGCTGGATTCGAACCAACGACCTGCAGTACCCAAAACTGCCGCGCTACCAGGCTGCGCTATACCCCGAATGTCCGGCGAGCCCCGTCGATACACGCTTCCCGGCACGCCAGCAAGACGGCAATGCCCCCGCGCTCGGCCCTGTTTGCGGCCCTATTTGCTGCCGAACAGCGGATGGCCGACGCGGTCGCCGGGGCGGATGCCATATTTCTGCGCGGTGCCCGCCGGCACCTCCAGAACGGCCCGGGCCAGGCCGTGGGACGCGATGATTTTGGTCGACAGCGTTTCGGTGTTTTCCGCGATGCGCAGGATGCGGCCGTCGGCGCGGATGAAGATCATGTCGAGCGAGATGTAGGTGTTCTTCATCCACATCGACACTTCCTGCTCGGGATTGAAGTCGAACAGCATGCCTTTGCCGTCGGCCAATTCCTTGCGGTACATCAGTCCGGTCTGCTTCTCCTCCTCCGTCGTCGCCATCTCCACCGAGAACACCTGCACGCCGTTCTTGGTGACGATCTCGAGCGGCTGGAAGCTGGCGGCCCGGACGGGCGCGCTGGCAACGGCAAAGCCGGCGACGACGAGGATGGCAGCAAGCCAGCCTCTGGCGAGGGACCAGACAGTGTTTCGATCAAGCTTCATGGGATGCACTCGGGACGGCGCTCAAGACGTGGAACTGGCGCAATCCTTACGCGGCGATCGCCGGAAAAGCCAGAAAAGGCACATGGTCCCGACCATGCGCCTCTGCTCACGATTGCGGGAGTTGGAAGCCGTTAGTGCGACTGCAATCCCGGCGATCCGGTCTCGGGATGGATCTCAGCCGCCATCATGCCCTTGGAGCCCGGCCCAAAGCGGACCAGCACATACTGGCCGGGCCGCAATTCGGTCATGCCGAAGCGGCGCAGCGTCTCCATGTGCACGAAGATGTCGGGGGTACCCTCGCCGCAGGTCAGGAAGCCGAAGCCGCGGAGCCGGTTGAACCATTTGACCTGGGCCCGCTCCAGCCCGCTGGTCGCGGTGACCGTGACATGGGTGCGCGGCGGCAGCATCTGCGCCGGATGGATCGCGGTCGACTCGTCCATCGAGACCACGCGGAAGGCCTGGTAACCCTTGGCGCGCTGGATGCACTCGACGACAATGCGGGCGCCCTCATAAGCGGTCTGGAAGCCGTCGCGCCTAAGCACGGTAACGTGCAGGAGCACGTCGGGCCAGCCATTGTCGGGAACGATGAAGCCGTAGCCCTTTGAGGCGTCGAACCATTTGATGACGCCGTGGACCTCGACCAGGTTGGCGCTGGCCTCACCAAGTCCGGTGAAGGGACTGAGCGCGCTATCGCGACCGCCGCCGT
This sequence comes from Bradyrhizobium sp. LTSP849, assembly GCF_000938255.1. Classification (GTDB taxonomy): domain Bacteria; phylum Pseudomonadota; class Alphaproteobacteria; order Rhizobiales; family Xanthobacteraceae; genus Bradyrhizobium. The sequence continues at coordinate 242,630 of NZ_JYMR01000008.1, forward strand.
GTTCGCCGGCTGCGGGAACTCCCAGCTTCTTGGACTCAAATCCGTCCGACGACCCCATAACCCCGGACCCCACACATGCCATGCAACCCGCCCTCAGTGGCGGCGTCGAATCACGCGTCTTTCGAGAACCTTCAGAGAATCTTCTCAACTGGACGCGACGCGAATCTCTCGAATCAAAAGATAACACTCCCGGTTGCGAGGCATAGACAAAAAAGAGATTCGCCGGAACCTATGAACAGCTTGCACAGGCGCGAATCAAAAACGACCGTTCAATTACGGACGAACGGCCCGAGTGTTTCACCGATGTCGTGGTGGATCACGAGGTCGGCGATATCGTCCTGCTCGGTCGGCTCGCGATTGATGATCACCAAACGTGCACCGGCGTTCTTCGCCATCATCGGAAAGCCCGCCGCGGGCCACACCACGAGCGAGGAACCGATCGCGATGAAGAGATCGCAGGCTTGCGACAACTCGGTCGCGCGCTGCATTTCATCCTCCGGCATCGCCTGACCGAATGAGATCGTTGCGGTTTTCACCGGCTCATCGCACGCGGTGCAGTTCGGCGCGGCGCCGTCGTCGTCGAAACGGCGCTTCACCCAGTCGAGCTGATAGGCGTGCCTACATCCGATGCAGCGCGCATAAGTGGTATTGCCGTGAAGTTCAATCACGCGGTCGGCCGCAAAGCCCGAGGCCTGGTGCAGATTGTCGATGTTCTGGGTGATGACCGCGGGAACCTTGCCGGCGCGGTGCAGCGCTGCGAGCGCGCGATGGCCGCGGCCAGGCTTTGCAGCCGCGAAGGTTTCTTGCATCGCAAAGCGGCGGCGCCAGGATTCGTCCCGCGCGTCCTGGCTGGCAACGAATTCATCGAACGGGATCGGACGGTTGCGGGTCCAGAGGCCGCCGGGCGAGCGGAAGTCCGGGATGCCGCATTCGGTCGAGATACCGGCGCCGGTGAACGGGACGATGGTCTTGGCTTCGGCGATCATGTCGCCGAGCCGTTCAACGCCGCTTTGAAGGTCTGATGCAATCACTCGCCGCCTCCCGCTTTGCTTTCGCGCTAGCTGCAACACGTTCAAGCGACAAGATTGTTGACGCTCTTATCCACTGCCGCGCAAGCCGCGGTCGGCAATTTTTTCCGACCCTCGCTTATCACAATCCTGCAATGCCTCCTCCCCATTGACGCCCCAATCAGAAGCGCCAATGCATGTGTTGACGCGACTCAACGTGATTGCGGCGGCAGTGCTTGAGTTCAACAGTGCACACAGACTCAGGTGTAGTGGGGATTTGACATGACCGAAGACGAACAACGCAAGATTCGCGAACGAGATGAAATCGCCGCACGTGTTGCCGCCTTCCGCGCGACGCAGGAAAAGTTCAAGCGCGAGCGTGACGAGTATTTCGTGTCGACGCTCGAGAACGCCCGCAGGGTGGAGCGGCCCTCGCTCTGGCCGTAGGATATCGCGCCAGATGCGCGCGCATGAAAAAAGCCCGGAGCATTGCTCCGGGCTTTTCACTTGTCGGTTATGACCTGCGATTACCAATAATTGCGGTAATAACGGTGGCGATAGTAGCCTGGTCCATAGGCGTACGGGGCAGGACCGTAGGCATAGGCCGGGCGGCCATAATAACCGTAGCCGGGACCATAGCCGTAGCCGGGACCATAGCCATAAGGACCGGACGCCGCGACCGCGCCAGCAGTGATCGCGCCTGCGGCGAGACCGAACGCCAAGCCCGGTCCAATGCCGCGACCGCGCGCTTCCGCAGGTGCTGGCGCCGCAACCGCCGTCACGCCAACCGCCGCGATCGTCGCCAAAACTGCCAATGTTTTCTTCATCATGCGTGTCTCCTTCACATCTGGAGAGACAACGTCATCCGCCTGCGATGGTTGCGCGGAGCGGCTATGTCGGCGCCGCAAGGTATGCGAAAAAAACTCCGTCCTGAAGGGAACGAAATCGCCTCACAAGTATTGGGGTTTCAAGTGCGGAGCCTCCGCTATCCGGTAGAGGTAACAGCACGAAGACCCCGTCAGCATCTCCGCGGTGCTGGCGGGGTTTTTCAGTTTCGAACGGACAAAATGGCAGCAGACGTAACTGGCTGCCCACGGCGACGGCACCTTGGGATGAGAGATTGCCGATATCAGCGCTGCTGGCCCGCATCCGCCGGCTCGTTCCCAACACCAACGAGCAGCATTACGACGAGATCGTCCGCAATTTCGGCTTCGGCGCCCTGCGCCCGCCGCCGACGCCCATGACCGACGGCGAGCTCGCCCGCGCCATTGCGGAGTTCCTCAAGGCAACGCCGTCCACGGAGACGGTTCCGACGCTGGGCCGGCGGCTTGACCCCTCCTCCCCACTCTGAGTGGCGTTTCTTCTGTCAGCGGGGAACGTGCGCCTCGCGCGCACGTTGATCGTGCCTTCATGAGAAGAGGCTCAACATGCCCGCGTGGCTCGACATCCTGCTCAATCTGTCCGGCTATGCCGGCTTCGTGGCGCTCGCAACGCACGGGACCTCGTGCCGGCAGACGGGTGCCGACGATCCGACCTCATAGCGACAAGTCTTAATTCGCGTGCGGCGCTTGGCCGGCGGTGCGCATCAGCCGGTCGGCCTTGACCGCAACGCGCGTGTCCTCGTCCTGCGGCCGCATCGAAAAGCTGATCACGACGAAAGCGAGACAGAACAGCGTGCCGACGACGGCAACGCGCCGATAGGTCTGGCGGTCGCCTTGATAAAACGATGGTTCTAAAAATGGGGTCATTGGCAAAATCGGTTTTCTTGTTGTCTTTGCCAGACACCTATCCCAACGGCGCGCAAGCGCAACGCGATTGGGCTTTTAACCTAACCGAATAGGGTTATCGCGACCGCTGCAAGCTTTCGTTAGGAGTTCGCCGAGACGCCTCAGATCTCGGCAAGCCACTTCAATGTCGCGCGAAAACCCAGACTGCGATGACCCGCGACCAGCACGGTGCCGAACACCTCGGCGTCATCCCCGCTGAACGTCCCGGAAAAGCCACTGGTGGCCTCTGCGCCAGCGAACAGCGGCCGGACCAGCGGATCGGCGAACGGCGAATGCTGGTTGGTGGCAAGCTCACCCTTCCAGGTGCCGTTGCCGACACTGTACGACCCGTGCGACCAGAAATACGGCCCTCCCCCGAGCAGCACGCCGTCCCGCAGCACCAGCACGCCGCTGTCGCGGCCCTTCACGCCGTCGAGCATGTGGATGTGGATGGAGTAAAGCCCGTTCTTCATGGATGCGCCCGCCGTCGTCAGCGACGATAGCGCCGGACGCGCAGAGCGTCGAGATGCCGCCGGGGAGCTTCTCGCGGTTCGCCGACCGGCTTTGTTCCAGCTTCGACTCCATTTCGTTCTCAAAGAACGAATCGGAATCGACGAAATCGGCGCGGAGCAACTCCTAACAATTGGTTTGCATCGCGCGAGCGCATCTTCGATTCACCTCGACACTGTCGACGTCATGCGGAGCGGCCGCACCTTGAGCAAACGACTGTGCGACACATCAAGCTGACTCGTTTTGATACAGGCCCTGCGTCGAGATTCAGACAGCCACGACTTGTTCTGCATCCGACTCCACTTCGTTCTCAAAGAACGAATCGGAGTCGGAAATATCAACGCGAAGCGAATCCTAATGACGGATGAAGACGCGACTGATCACTTTGCCGGCGGCAGGAATCTCGAGATGAGAATTTCGAGACGCGCGCAAAGCACGCTCATGATCTCGCGAGCTGACGATCTCGCGACATGCCCTGCTCGACACGCAGCTATTGCCGCGTGTTATCGATGTCCGGCGAGACCTCTCACGCCGCGCGCTTGGCGTTGCTCTTCTCCGCAAAGCATTCGAGGATCTGGATGCGGAGTTCTTCGGCGGCCGGGCCCTCGACCTTCCTGAGTTGATTCCAGAGCCTGATCACTTCGCGCTGTTTCTCGATCGTCATGAGTCACCTCCAAGGCGATTCACTAGAACAAAATGAGAACAAAAAGTCCAGCCCTGGCCAGAGATTTCCTCATCACGTCGCCTTGAACCTTTTTGGTGGCGCGAGACCCATGGAGGCTGGGGATTTCAGCGCCCAGTCATACTGCAGCGCCGCCTGACGGACATATTCCGTCACCGCGGCGCTGTTGCTTTTTGGATTTTCAACCTTAAGTTAGAAACACGGCTGGCGGCTAGGCGCTGAAATCCCATTGCCGTCGGCTAGAGAGCCCCGTGCGCAAGCGCGGGGTTTTTCTTTGTAGACAAAGCGCCCGCTCGTTCGCAACGCTGGAACGAACGCCCCGCCTCCGCATTGTCAGACTGAAATCGATGGTGCTGTCGGTTGTGCGACGCGACCGCCAGCATTGAAGAACCCCGCAGCTCCCCCGCGCGGGGTTTTTCTCTTTCGGTCGCGGGCGATGAATTGCGACTGATGACTTGCGACTCTTGGCGAAAAGGAAAACCCGATCGCGATCGCCGAGCACTCTCCTGTCCTCAGACAGTGAACCTTCTCAGCGCTGGCGCGTCTTATAAGTGAAGCTTCCCCCAGGCTTCACCCCCATCAGGAAACCCCGCCTTCCCCAGGCGGGGTTTTCGCTTTTTACGGCGCGCGATGGCCGGATCAGACGGAGTCCTTGGCGACCTTCAGCGGCGACGCCTTGACCGACTTGCTCGCGGGCTTCGCCGCAAACTGCATCGGCTCCTTGGTGAAGGGATTGACGCCCATGCGGGCTTCGGTCGCAGGCTTGTTCACGACTGACATTTTGACGAAGCCGGGAATGACGAACTCGCCGGACTCGTTCAGCTCCTTGTAGCCGACGGTCGCCATGAACTCGATAACCGACTTCACGTCGTTCTTCGAAAGCTGCGTGCCCTCTGCGATTGCATCGATCAACTGGGTCTTGGTCATCTTCGCCATGTCTCAAAGTCCTCTGAATTGGGTGCGCGCGAGCCACGATGTAGCTCTGCCTGGGACGCCGTAAAACTACCCGGCGCGCTTCTATTCATGCCTACGGTCATGAAGCAACCGGGCTTAGAACCTATCGAGGCCGAAAACGCAAGCCGCAGTTGGGCGTGGGTTCCTCATCTTTTTGACCCGGACAACCGCCTCTGTTGGGCTATTCGATACGACACCAGAAATCGAAAACAACAATATCCCTATGGAGTTCTGCTGGTTCGTCACGCGTTCTCGCATGGCCATCTCCATGACCTCATCCCCAAGACCTGATATCCAAGACCTGGACGTCTTTGCAGACGGCCCAACCCCGCCGATTGGCCGGGCCCCGATGCCTGCCCCGCCGCCCAAGGTTGCTTCAAAGCTCAAGGCGGGTTCACTTTTGGGGCCAGCTCCTGCATAATGCTGCATGGCTAAAACAAAAGTGACCTTCAAAACCGTCCGCATTTCAGACAACGACTGGAAAATACTGGCGGACTACCCCGACCACGAGCAGCGCCAGATTACAGGCTTCACCAGCAAGGCAGATGCCGACGACTGGATCAACGGGGATCGCAAGATCGCATGGCTCCGTTCTCAGGGCTACGCCAAGTGATGTAGCTTCACGTGATGTAGCCGTCGCGCGCATCGCGCTTCAATTCCACCCAGGGCCGACATCGGTCAGCAGCGGGACACTCGTTTTGCGAGTCTGACTCCATAATGGAGTCACCTCATCGTGAAACTTGTGACTCGGCATGCGCTGTTGAGACTTCAGTAACCCAACCCATCCAAGCTCCTCGCAGTATCGTTGCGTTGGAGTACCCCCACAGTGCTGGATTTTGATGAGCTGCGTGAACTCGCAGCCGATGTTCGCGTTTTTGTCGATGTCGCCGAAGACAAGGCCGAGGCGCTCAGAGCCGTCATCGCGGCTTATGACGTGGTGTTGGCGATCTTCCCGTCCGGCGACGGCATGGGCCTCCACGTCATCAAGGGCAAAGAGATCCTGGACAGAATCGCAAATTCGCGCGCGCATGCGATGTACAGCCACACGGCCATCGCGGTCCCTGACCTCGAGCATGCGGAAGTGCTCAAGCACCTGACGGCCCCCGTCGAACAACGGATTGCAGCCTAGTAGCAGAACGGCGACCTTCAGGCCCCTACCGCTATCCGGTGCCTGCCGGGCGTCGTCATCCGCAGCCTTCCTACCAAGTCGACCATATAACCCAGCGCGATCAGTTTGGTGCTGTGCTCGACGGGAATTGCTGCTGGCGGGTCCAATGTCGAGCAGTTGCCGACCTTAAGCAGCGAGGCAAACTCTTCGCGCGTGAGCGTGTTCGGAGCCATGATGCGGATATAGCCCGGTTCCAAAATCTGGGATGGTCAATTTTGCTCAGGCCATGAATTGCGGTGAGCACCGTAACTCTGTCACCGCATTTCGCCGAAATTCCGTAATTCCGATCGCGGATGTCTCAAGACGAGATAGCTCCCGCGAGACGGACTGCCTAGATGCTGGTGCTCCACGGCACCAGAATTTCGCGATAGCCATTCGCGGTCCGCTCGATATGGGCAAGGGCTGGGAATGGGTAATGAAAGCCCTGAACCAGCATCTTCTCCGCCACCAGCATATCGTAGATTCTGCGACGGGTGGCTTCGGCCATGACCGGGTCTTGATCGATCGCGGCGTGCCAGCTGGGATTTTCGACAAACAGCACCGGGATATGGGCGACGTCACCCTGAACGAACACGCTTCTGCCGCGTGAGGACAGAACGAACGACGTGTGGCCGACGGAGTGCCCCGGTGTTGCAACAGCGGTGAGCCCTGGCACGATTTCATTGCCCGGCACGTCCTTGCCGGCCTCGAAGGGCGTCACCTTGCCGCCGAGCGCTGCGATGATCCGCCTGGTGTTCTTGAACAGCCCTTCGATCCGCCCCTTCGGAGCACGGCTCATCTCGCCGTCGTCCATCCAGAACTTCAGTTCGGCCGCCGGCACGAAAATCTCGGCATTCGGAAACGCAGGCTTGTTGTCCGCGTTCAGCAGGCCATCGACGTGGTCGACATGGAAATGAGATATGACGACGGCGTCGATATCCCCGCGATCGAGACCCGCAGCCTTCAAATTGGCCGCGAACTGGCCCGCAGTCCCCTTCGTGCGCTCAACCGCGGCATCGCCAAGGCCGGTGTCGATCAGGATCAGCCTCGCTCCCGTGTTGACGACGATCGGCGTGAACGGGACCGTCAACCCATCCGTGTTACGGAACGCCGCTGTGAGCGCGGCCTTGACCTGATCGGTGCTGGCATTCGTCACGAAGCCCTCAACCGGAAACCTGAGCGCGCCGTCCGAAATCACGCTGACCTCGAAATCCCCGACCTGGTATCGATAGAACCCCGGAGCCTGCTGTCCGGCGAGCGGGGCAGCAGCGCGGGATGACCCGGCCAATGGCAAACCCGTTGCAGCAGCCAGTGCCGCGCTACCAACCAATAGTCCACGACGAGATACGAAGGTCATGATATCTCCGGCGTTTGCGAGACTTCATTTCGGGACCGGCGAGCCGTGATGCTGGGCGATCAGCCATTGACCGTCGACCTTCACCAAAGCGAGGGTCAAGCGATACGGGACGACGGTGCCATCCTTCAGCGTAAAACTTGCGAAACCGGAGCTCAGGAGAACATTCGACCCGACCGCGATGGCCTGTTGATCGCCCATCTTTGCTTTGATGCCCGGCGGGAGCTTGCTGTAGTAGGCACGCACGCCGTCTGAACCGGTGAAGAGCTGGGCCGTCGATCCGAAAAGTGTGGCATCCTTGGTGTAGAGCGCGACGAATTTGTCGGCGTCGCCGGAATTGTAGACCTCTTCCCACTGCGCGCGGACCATTGCGGCGTCTTCGCTCGGTCCGGCCTTCGCGAGCTGCGGCGAGGACAAGGCAATGATAATGACAAGAATTGCAAAAAGCTTCTGCATCAGGTTTCCCCCCAAATAACCGGCGCATCTGCGGGACGCCGTTCCGCCGCAAGTATCTTCAGCTCAAAATTGCAACAAAGCGCGACAAGCTGCCGGCAGGCTATCGCCGATGTCCTGCTCGGGTCAACTCGACAAGGCTCAATGCGAGGATCTTGGGTCCGGCTGGGATTGCGGTGACTGTGCCGAACCGCGTTCACCCGGCGCGGCGTGGCAAAATGCTAATGGGCGGGTTTCGAACCGGCGCTCCGGTTGACCGTGCGCAGCGTCAGGGCCAGCGGCACCATCACCCCGGCAATCACGCCCAGCGCAACAAACACGTCGATATAGGCAAGGAGCGTAGCCTGGTTCTGCACCATCTGATTGACAATCGCCGTGCTGGTTCCGGATGAGCTGCCGGTGGCCGCGCGCCCATTCAGATATCCCTGTATCCGGCTCAACGTATCGTTATAGAACGGATTCCAGGAGCCAATATGTTCGACCAGACGGCTCTGATGAAACTGCTCACGCCGCGCCAGCACGGTCTGGCTCAGCGCCACGCCCATCGATCCGCCGAAATTTCGCGCAAGGTTGATCAGCGCCGAAGCCTGATCGGTCTTGTCAGGCGGAATGCCATCGTAGGATGCTGTCGTGATCGGAATGAAGACGAGCGGCAAGCCTATACCGAGATAGATGCGTGACCAGGCGAAGTACCAGTAGTCTGCATCAGGGTTGATGCGAAGCAGGTCGACCATCGCATAACAGGCTATCGCCGCCCCTGCCGCGATCAGATAGCGCGGCTGGACGAATCCAAGGCGGCCAACCACCACCATCATCACCATCGTCACCGCGCCGCCCGGCGAGATCGCAAGACCAGCCAGGGTGGCAGTATAGCCGAACGCCTCTTGCAACAGCTGCGGCACGATCTGCGTCGTCGCGATCAGGAGCGCGCCGGTCACCAGCATGATGAGAAAGCAGGTGCCGAACTGGCGTCCGGTCAGCATCTTGATGTCGATGAGCGGTTTCGGGCGATTGAGCTCCCACGGGATGAACAGCAGCAGTGCGGTGGCGGATATCGCCGCGAACGTGACGATGAAGCTCGAGCTGAACCAGTCGTCGATCTGGCCGCGGTCAAGAACGACCTCGAGGCCACCGAGGAAAATCGCAATCAGCAGAAAGCCCACCCAGTCAAAGTCGAGGCCCTTGGCCCACATCCGCTCGCGCTCTTTCTTCTTTTCCGGCGAACTCGGAATGATCATGTAGATCAGCACCAGCGAGATCAATCCGACCGGCACGTTGATGAGGAAGCACCAGTGCCAGGACAGATTGTCGCTCAGCCAGCCGCCGAGTGTCGGCCCGACGGCAGGTGCCACGACCACGGCGATGCCGTAGAGCGCAAACCCCTGGCTGCGCTTGGCGGGTGGGAAGGCCGCGGCCAGAATCGATTGCGCCACCGGCGTCATGCCGCCGCCGGCCAGACCCTGCAACAAGCGGAACACCAGCAAGGACTGCAGATTCCACGCAAAGCCGCACATCAGCGAGCTCGCCGTGAACAGCGCAATGCAGACCAGAAAGAAGTTCTTGCGCCCGAACATCTCGGCAATCCAGCCGCTGGCGCACAGCACGATGGAGTTGGCGACCAGATAGGTGGTTATGACCCAGGACGCCTCGTCGCTGCTGACGGCGAGGCCGCCCGATATGTAACGCAGGGCCACGTTGGCGATGGTGGTGTCGAGCACTTCCATGAAGGTCGCGATCGCCACCAGGACGGCAATGATCCAGGGGTTCGCGTCACCATATTCGCCCTTGGCCGCTGCGTCAGGCATTTACCACCATCCCCTCAGGGACGGACGGTGACGGTCGGAACGACCGACATGCCCGGTCCGAGTTCAATATCGGGACGCTGGTTGAAGGTGATCTTCACCGGCACGCGCTGCACCACCTTCACATAATTGCCGGTGGCGTTTTCGGCCGGCAACAGACTGAACGCGGTTCCGCTGCCCGCCTGAACGCTGTTGACCTGGCCGGGAAAACTGCGGCCGCCGAACGCGTCAATTCTGATATCGACGGGCTGGCCGACGCGCATGTCGGCGAGTTGCGATTCCTTGAAATTGGCCGTGACCCAGATGTCGAGCGGCACCACAATCATGATCGCCTGCCCGGGTGCTGCCAGTGCGCCGACGGCCGCCGTCAGTTTCGTCACCCGTCCGTCGACGGTTGCGCGCAACTCGGTTCGCTGCAGATCGGCGTCGGCGCGATCTTTCTGTGCCCTGGACTGATCGAGTTGCGCCGCGGCGCCGACCTTTTGCGCGTTCAGGACGTCGATCTGCCGTTCGGCCGCCACCTTGGCCGCGTTGGCTGCGTCAAGGGCGGCCTGCTTGCCGTTGAAGTCGGATGAGGCCTGTTGCGCGCGCTGAACAGTCCCGGCGCCCTTCTGCACGAGGTCCTGATAGCGGGTGTTTTCGTCAGTTGCGAATTTGAGCGCCGATGCCGCCTCCGTCACCTGCTGGGTGGCCTGATCGACCTGGGCTTTTTGCCCCGCGATCTGGGCTTCGACATTTTTTACGGTCGCTTCGTTCTGACGGATCTGCGCGTCGGCCTGATCGACCGCGGCTTGATAGTTTCGCGCGTCGATGGTCGCGAGCAGATCGCCAGTTTTCACGATCTGGTTGTCGGTGACATTGACGCTGACGATGCTGCCGGAGACTTGCGGGCTGACCAGCACCGACCGGCCATCGATAAACGCATCGTCCGTACTCTCGTAGTGACGGGCGTGAAGATACCATGCGATGCCTGCGATGATTCCGACGACGATCAATCCAAGGCAGACGATCATCGCGATCGGGTGCTTGCGGAATGCGCCTTTTACTCCCGTGGGCCCCTTTTCCGGAGTCTGATCGGTGTCCTGCGGCTTGCGGTCGGTCCGTCGACCCTCCGGATCCGCTTGAGGCTTCTCTGACCTGACGTCGGCATCTTTCTGCACAACAGGATCGGACGTTTTGGGAGGTATCTTCTCGGGCGAGCGGTCCCTGCGCAAGGTTTCCCCCGACGCCGAGGTGGACGAACCTGCAACTATCGGATCAACAGAACTCATGCCGCCTGGCTCCATGACGTCAATGCGAACCGGCTGTTGTGAATTGCCGAAGTGGAACGAACGGACCAAGGCGCAACTTGTTCCCGGCTGTTGTCGCCCCTCGTCACCAGGACGTCCGCGGTTGCGGTTGCGAGATCACTTGTCCGGTGCGGATGGCTTATGCCCTGCGGTTGAATGCACCGTCACCGCGATTGGTATTTGCCGCTCGTCGCCTCACTCCGGCTTTGCCGTGCTCCGCAACCCGAACATCAGCAGGATGACGGCCACGATGATCGCCAGGCCGATGAATACGAACCCGGCGGTGATCATCGCCTCCTTCCAGGGCTCCGCTTCGTGCCCCACCGCCGTGATCGGCGAGAGTGCGGCTGTCCCAAGCACGGCAGCCAATGTGGTGACGGTCCAATTGCCGTACGTTCCAATGAGCAGCGTCCAATAGGCCGCCGCCTTCGTACGTGTCGATAGCCTGACCTCGTTCCAGATGGCGCCGACGGCAAGCAGGAACGTGCCGTTCATCACGCCCTCCAAATGGGCGGCCAGCCCCATCCTCACATTTGCAAAATGCTGCTCGACCAACCCCGTCAGCAAGCCGATCAAGAACAGGACCGTGCCATGCCAGAGGAGCCTTCGTTTCTCATCGGCCATCAGTCTCCCCTCGATCTGTTGACATTCAATCATCGCCCGCCACGGCGGGTCATCCTGATGCGTGGAGTTACAGTGACAGTGAACTAAATCCATTCGTCACCGCCACCCTGATGGCTCTGCGGCTCCGGTCCGCGATGGGTCCGCGTCAAGCCGGCTTAGCCCTGTACCACTTCATGAGTTCGGCGGTTACCTTCGTCAGGCGAATGCACGCAGCAATCGCAGCAAGATATAGCGGAAGGAAACGATCGAATGCTGACTTGTACGTCAGGACATACTCCCGGGCGCGCTCCAACCGCTGGTACGTCGCATAAAATCGCTCAAGGTCGCCCTTGATCACTCTGATCTCGTCGGTTTCTCCGCCATTCCACTTCTCTCTAAGAAGCTCAAGATCCTGATCGAGATAGAGCTCCCACATTTCAAGCAACGACGTTCCACGGCTGCGATCTATGGTCTCCAGTTGCTTCCTAAAGAATCTGCACCGCCTAGAATATGGATCTTGGCACCGCTCGCTCTCAAACACAGAATACACCCTGCTCGCTTCGGAGAGCCTCTCCTTGGACACTTCTGATTGTACGTCTACGACTGCGACTAGAGCAGCGAGGCTGAAGATCAGGAATATGTAATCGACGAATTTGTACGTTTTTTCATCCGATAATCCCGCCGTCCACCAGGCGATGACGTGAAACACAGCTAGAGACGCCAAGAAGAATAATAGCAGCAGGCGAACTTGGTTCTCGTAGAAGTTCACCAATGACCAAGCCACTGCCATGAGGCAACCGGACGCGAGCAGGAACAGCCATGGAGTTACGAGTGTGGTCAACATTCCATGGAGCGTCTCGCCTGTCAGCCAGCGTACTTGCATGGTCGGCTCTCCGAGATAACTCCTCCTATCGGAGGCGACTTCAATTTGCTTTATATCAAGGCTTTGCACTGCCACCCTAATCCCAGATCACGCGTGCGCCACTCTCATTCAGCCTTGATGTTCGCGTCTTTGATGATCTGCTCGTACTTCGCCATCTCGCTCTTGATGTAACCGGCGAAATAATCCGGCGTGGAGCCGAGCGGCTCGAAACCGAGAAGCGCGAAGCGTTCCCTCACCTCCGGCCGCTGCACGATCCTGGCGACCTCGGCTTGAATCGTCGTGACCAGCTCAGTGGGCAAGCCCTTCGGGCCCCACAGGCCGTACCAGGAGCTGAACTCGAAGCCTGTCATGCCGGACTCAGCCACGGTCGGAATCTCCGGAGCGATGTCGACGCGCTTGGTGCTGGTGATGGCCAGCGCCTTGATGCTTCCGGCTTTCGCCAGCGGCAGCGACGACAGGATCGGATCGGCGATCAGCTGCACCTGCCCGCTCATCAGGTCCGTCAGCGCGGGGCTTGCGCCCTTGTAGGTCACCACCAGGGTGTCGACACCGGCATCGCGCTTGAGCAGTTCGATCGCCATGTGCCCGGCCGAGCCGAAGCCCGATGTCGCGAAGGTGTATTTGGTCGGATCCTGGCGAACCAGGTCGAAGAATTCCTTGAGATTTTTGGCGGGCGTCTGCGCATTGGTGCTGACGATCAGCGGTCCGCTGGCCACCAGCGAAATCGGCGTGAAGTCTGTGACCACGTCGTAGGGAACGGCCTTGTGCAGGAACGGCGTCACCACATGGATCGACGCGGTCAGCATCAGCGTGTAGCCATCCGGCGCGGCCTTGGCGACATAGTTCGCGCCGACGATACCGCCGGCGCCACCGGCGCGGTTCTCGACGATAAAACTCTGCCCGAACGACTCGGTCAGCTTTTGCGCGAGAAGGCGCGCGACGCCGTCGACCGATCCCCCGGCGGGATAGGGTACCACGACGGTCACCAGGCGGCTCGGATAGGTGTCGGCCGCAACCGGCGCCGTGGCAAGCCCGAACAGGGCCGCGCCCAGCAGGGCCAGGACATGAAGTCTTGTCATCGAGGATCCTCTCAAACGTCGCGTTAGAAGATGCCCCGGGTCGCTTCCCCCGTCGAACGTGTTTTGGCCGGTGACGAACCCGGCATGGTCTGAATGCGAAAATGAGTTGCGGCGACAGTACACCAAATTCATTCGCCATCGCCAACCCTGCGGCTTCGGTTCACGCTTGGCGGACAGCGTCGATTGAGTGAACTGTCGCCGTGACGGATTATACGGTAACTAGGCCAGCTATGATTTGGGCCAACTCGGTTTCATCCCCGTCAAAACTGGCAATCATGGCGTCGAGCATGGCACCAGGGTCGAGCCTTTCCAGATCGAGGGGATGGCCTGCCCGATCAGCCAGCATGGCAAAAAACGACAATTGAGAGCGCCCGTTTCCTTCGCGGAATGCGTGGATGACATTCAATTCGGCAAGGAAGTGCGCAGCCTTCGCCGCGAACTCGGCTGCGGGCAGATTCTCCAGGAAACGGTCGGCCTTCAAATCCAGAAAAAGCTTCGCTGCCTGCGTGTCGATATGTTCAGGAAAGCAGAACGGGCTGCCTTGTTTGGACATCCGGACCGTTCGCGGCATCCCTGCCCATTCGTAGACATCCTGGAAAAGATGATGATGAACGGCGCAATAGTGGGCGAAGTCCAGCTGGCCTTCGGGCAATGGCTCGGCCGATCGAGCGCTGGAAATTTCGGCTTCGAAATCGTCGAGGTCGTCCTGGTCCAGCAGGTCGAGCTTGTTAACAAGAACCGTGGAGTTTTCGTAGGTGTAGGGATCGTCAATCGCATCGTACATGCGATGACGCCTAGCGCTTGCGGTAGCTGTGCAAAATCGAGCGGCGATACTCTTCCGCTGAGAGGCCCTTGGCGGCGGCTTCGGTGGCCCGTTTTTTCATGGCCGGCTTCAGCCGAATGCCTTCAACATCGCTGATCTTAGCAAAGCCGGCACGGCCAACGACGAAGCCGCCCTTGACGGTTTTTCCAGTCTGTTGTTTTTGCTTTGGCATTGCTCGAATCTATCACATTTTTCTGGTTTTGCCACGCCCTCCTGGACCCCAACAACGGTGCACTCAACTCACTCCTGCCTGCTATTGGCGTTGAGTTCACCGTCTCCCTCCGGCGAGGGCCGCCTTGTTGGATTAGTCCAATTGGTGCGTAACAGTCCTTATGGACAGCCATAAGCGCAGTACTCAGCTTGAACGGCTTGAGGTGGTCGAGACTGGTCGCCGGCGACGCTGGTCGGATGACGAAAAGCTGCGGATCGTGACCGAAAGCTTTCAAGCGCCGCGCGCGATATCGTCGACAGCAAGACGCCATGGCATATCACGTTCGTTGCTGATGACATGGCGGCGCTCGTTCGGTCCCGAGCCGATCAGCCCTCAAAGCGAGCAATCCGGCTTTGCGCGGGTCGTCCTTGCCGCTGAGGTCGAGCCGGCGGTTGCTGCCACAGCGACGAGCGGGCAGATGGTGATCGTCGTTGGCCGGGATCGTCGGGTGATTGTCGATGCGGGCGTCGATGCGGCCGCCCTGGCGCGGGTGCTGCAGGTTCTGGAGCGTCGATGATCCCAGTCTCTTCGAGCGCACGCATCTGGATTGCGACCGGCTACACTGACATGCGCAAGGGCATGCAGGGTTTGTCATTATTGGTGCAGGAAAGCCTTGGTCGCGATCCGTTCGCCGGAGATGTCTTCGTGTTCCGCGGACGCGGCGGTTCGCTGATCAAGGCCTTGTGGCACGATGGAATTGGATTGTCGCTCTACGCGAAGCGGTTGGACCGTGGCCGTTTTGTCTGGCCGGCGACGGTGGGCGGTGTGGTGGGGCTGAGCGCGGCGCAGATGAGTTATCTGCTGGAGGCGATCGACTGGCGCAATCCGCAGCACACGTGGCGGCCACAGAGCGCAGGATAGGCTCAAAAAAGTTCTGAGGTGCGGAAGAAAAGACGCCTCAAATCGCCTCTTTTGTGATTCCATCGGGGCCATGGGTGACGGCCTTGAATCGCTGCCAGACGACATCGAAACGCTGCAAGCGGCATTGATCGTTGCTCGGGCGGAGGCTGCGGCCGCCCGTGCCCGGCAGTCCGACGACCAGGCGTTGATCGCCCATCTGAAGCTGCAGATCGAGAAACTCAACCGCGACCGCCATGGTCCGCGCTCGGAGCGTACCGCGCGGCTATTGGATCAGCTTGAACTGACGCTGGAGGAGCTGGAGAGTTCGGCGACGGAGGACGAACTCGCCGCCGAAATGGCCGCGGCCAAAACCACGAAGGTGGCGTCGTTCACGCGCAAGCGGCCGTCACGCCAGCCGTTCCCGGAGCATCTACCTCGCGAGCGGGTGATCGTGCCGGGACCTGTGGCGTGCGCCTGCTGTGGCGGCGCGCGGCTGTCCAAGCTCGGCGAGGACATCACCGAGACGCTGGAGGTGATCCCGAAATCCTGGAAAGTGATCCAGCACGTCCGCGAGAAGTTTACTTGCCGTGATTGCGAGAAGATCAGCCAGGCTCCGGCGCCGTTCCATGTGCTTGCCCGCGGCTGGGCGGGGCCAAGCCTGCTGGCGATGGTGCTGTTCGAGAAGTTTGGTCAACATCAGCCGCTGAACCGGCAAGCGGAGCGCTATGCCAAGGAGGGCGTGCCGATCAGTCTGTCGACCCTGGCCGACCAGGTCGGCGGCTGCACCGCGGCGCTGGCACCTTTGTTCAAGCGCCTCGAGGCCTACGTACTGAGCGCCGAGCGATTGCACGGGGACGACACCACGGTTCCGGTCCTGGCCAAAGGCAAGACCGACACCGGCCGGATCTGGGTCTATGTGCGCGACGACAAGCCTTTTGGAGGGCAGGCCCCGCCGGGCGCGGTGTTCTATTACTCGCGCGATCGGGCCGGCGAGCATCCCCAGGCTCACTTGGCCAACTACAGCGGAATCTTCCAGGCCGATGCCTATGGCGGCTATGGCAGGCTTTACGAACCGGGCCGCAACGCAGGTCCGATCCTGGAAGCCGCGTGCTGGGTCCATGCCCGGCGGCCGTTCTTCGTGATGGCTGATCTGGCCGAGAATGCGCGTCGCAAGGCTCAGGGCAAGAGGCCGGCAGTGATCTCGCCGCTGGCGCTGGAAACAGTCCGCCGGATCGACGCCCTGTTCGAGATCGAGCGGACCATCAACGGTCAGAGCGCCGAAAGGCGCCAGGCAGTTCGCCGGGAACTCAGCGCGCCGCTCGTGGCCGATCTGGAAGCCTGGATGCGCACACAACGCGCCAAGCTCTCGCGCAGCAACGATGTCGCCAAGGCCATGGACTACATGCTCAAGCGCTGGAGCGCATTTACCCGCTTCCTCGATGACGGCCGCATCTGCCTGTCCAACAATGCGGCGGAGCGTGGCGTGCGCGGCATCGCTTTAGGTCGGAAGTCGTGGTTGTTCTGCGGCTCGGATCGCGGCGGCGAGCGGGCGGCGGTGATGTACAGCCTGATCGTCACCGCCAAGATGAACGACGTCGATCCGCAAGCCTGGCTCGCCGACGTTCTGGCGCGCATCGCCGAGCATCCCGTCCAAAGGCTCGACGAACTGCTGCCATGGAATTGGCGCTCTGCCATCCGGAACGTTGATCAAGCCGCCTGAGCCGAAAATGACCCGCGCGCGGTCTTCGCCGGATGCTTAC
>NZ_JYMR01000009.1 GCF_000938255.1 Bradyrhizobium sp. LTSP849
AAGACCGCGATTATCATTCTGGTGCGGATGCCCGAGATCGGTCAGATCACGCGCGAACAAGCCGCCGCACTGTCAGGGCTTGCCCCTTATGACGATGACAGCGGCAATCACGTCGGCGTCCGTCACATTGCGGGCGGGCGTGAACGGCTGCGCCGCGCGCTGTTCAATGCGGCGCTACCGGCGTCCTTTCGCTGGAATCCGCAGCTGATCGCGTTCTATAAAAAGCTGACTGGGGCCGGCAAGGAGCACAAGCGCGCTCGGATCGCTTGCGCCAGAAAGCTGCTGATTTTCGCCAACACAGTCGTAGCCCGCGGCACACCCTGGCAAAAAGAATCGCCTGAAGTCGCCAGCCCGCCAGCCATCTGACCGCGTTTCTTTGTTCGGCCGAAGCACCGTTTCTTCGTCCCGACCTGCCGTCACAAAGACGCCGCGCGCCGCGGCCGTCAAGGCTGGCCGTCGCTCCGGCCCAACCCCATCTCCGCTGCCGCCAGGCCACGCCTTGACGGCCGCAAGCACGGCGTCATGCTCGCCGGCAATCGGGCGCGCTTTAATGGTTGCTACGAAATCCGGGGCGCGGCTTTACTTCCGCTTCCGCTGCTGCTGCCCCAATCCCATCTTCTTCGCTAGTTGCGAGCGCGCCACCGCGTAGTTTGGTGCGACCATGGGATAGTCGGCCGGCAGGCCCCATTTCTCGCGATATTGCTCCGGCGTCATGTTGTACTGGGTGCGCAGATGGCGCTTCAGCGACTTGAAACGCTTGCCGTCCTCCAGGCACACCAGATAGTCCGGCGCGATCGACTTCTTCAGCGAGACCGCAGGCTTTGCGGGTTCAAGCGGCGCCGTCTCCGCGCGACCTGAGGAGACTCGCACCAAGGCGCCATGCACCTGGCTGATCAGGTTTGAAATTTCGCCGGCCGGCGTCGGGTTGTTGCTGAGATAGGCCGAGACGATGTTGGCCGTCAGCTCGATGAAATTTTTAGCCCCAACATCCGACATGGGCTCGACCTCTCTCCAATTTGGCTCCGTCGCACTGCATTGGCGATGGTGAAGTATTTTCTGTCAACAATACGTTTGGCTGAAATACGACGACTGGCGAATATGAGCCGATTACTGCTGTGGTGACAAGAACGGCGGCGCTTTACTTGATCCCGGCTGGTCTAAAGCGTGATGAGATTAGGATGAATCGTCATCACGCTTTAGGTTATTGTTTGAGCATGATCTTTTCGGAAAACCGCTGCACACTTTTCCGGATCATGCCCTAGGACCGCTGGTCGAGATGGGCGCGCAGCTCGTCGATCGAGGCAAAGCGCATCATGCCCTCCGGCATCTGGGCCTCGATCGAGCCATCGGAATAGAGCGAATAGGCCATGCCGTCGACGATGCCGGATTTGAGCACGGTCACCGGCGGCTGCTCCGCGGGCGGCGGAGGCGGCTCTGGCGCAGGCGGAGGTGGGGCCGGCTCGAAGGTCGACGATGAGCGCAGCGGCGGCGGCGGGCGACGCGCCACGGTCGGCTCCGGTGCCCGCATACGGTCCGGCTTCGGCCAGGCGTCGTCGAAGCTCGCGGGCGGAGCCTCAGGCGCGGCAGGCACCGCAGGCTCGTCGTGAGCTTGCGGCGGCGGGCTGTCGGTCGTCTTCGCCTCGGCGCGCTCTCGCTCCTTGCGGGAGCTCGAGGCAAACATCAGGTTGCGCCGGCGCGGAGCTTCCGGAGCCGCCGGCGGAGGCACTTCCGGCTCTTCCGGCGCCTCGACGCGCGGGCGATCGCGGACAGGCGCTTCGCCCTGCCATGGCGGCGCGGCGGGCGATGGCTGCGGCTCGGCCCTCATCCCCGGGGCAGGCTCGGACGCGCCGGACGTCGCAACGCCGGGCGGCAGCACGGGCCTGAGCCGAACCTCCGACGGCGCGGCCGAACCGGTCAGTCGGCGGCCAATATTCTTCAGTTCCATGGCCACGACATAGAGGCCGGCCAGTAACATTCCGGAGCAGACGCCGACCGTGCCGGAGATTATGAGGGTGCTACCGAGGCTGAAATCCCTGACCGTGTAGCCAAAAAGGATTGCAAGGAGACCCGCCACCACGGCGAAGATCCCTGCGATCAGCAATACCAAGACCATCGAACCCACCCTCGGTCGCGCATCCATGCGCAACACCCGTTACGCCACGATACCGTCATACTGTGTTCCTCGCCAACGACCAATTGCCGGCGCTGTTCCTAAAGGGAAGGATATCAGGGACTTATTCACATTCCCTTCAGCTACGGCCCACTAGTTTCTAACCTGCTCTTCGGTTTCTGAATTTGCTGCGTCGCATCAGGAATTTAGCCATAATGCCCAATTACTTGGTAATGGAACTGCGCTATAGGGATTCCGGGGTACAGGTCCATGCGCACCAGCAGGGCCAAGAGGGGATTCCGGGTCACCAATAGCCATGACATCCATCACGACTTCGGCGATCGACACGCCTTTCCGGCGCTCGGTTGAACGGACTTGCGACGACCTCGCCATGCTGGTGCTGGCTGCCGTCGCCGTCATCGCAGGCCTGACTTTCCGCGACTACGGGCTCGGCTGGGACGACTATACCCACGCCGAATATGCCGATTTGCTGCTGCGCTTGTTCGGTTCCGGCTTCAGGGACACCGCCGCGCTCTCGTTCGCCAACCTCTATATGTATGGCGGCGGCTTCGACATGGTCGCAGCCCTCCTGCACAAAGTGCTGCCGCTCGAGCTGTTCGAGACGCGCCGCCTGCTCGGCGCGGTCGTCGGCGTGATCGGGCTTGCCGTGACGTGGCGGCTTGGCCGTCGCATCGGCGGCCCCCTTGCCGGCCTTGCCGCGCTCTTGCTGCTCGCGCTCTGCCCGATCTTCTACGGCCACATGTTCATGAACCCGAAGGATGCGCCCTTCGCGGTGGCGATGATCATCCTGATGCTGGGCCTGGTCCGGCTTGCCGAAGAATATCCAAACCCCTCGCCGCGCACGATCCTGATCGTCGGCCTCGGCGCCGGCCTTTCGATCGGCTGCCGCATTCTCGGCGGGCTCGCGCTGGTCTACGCCATGGTCGGATTCATGCCGTTGTTCCTCGAGGAGCTGCGCACCGAGGGCGTCCGCGAGGCGGCCCGTCGTTTCGCCCATGTCGTCTACGTGCTGCTGCCTGGCCTTGCGTTCGGTTACCTCGTCATGGGCCTGATCTGGCCGTGGTCGATCATGGAGCCCGGCAATCCCTTCGAGGCTTTGACCTACTTCTCGCACTTCTTCGAGAAGCCCTGGAAGGAAATGTTCGACGGCGCGATCGTGTCCGTGCCTGACATGCCCTGGTCCTATTTGCCAACGCTGTTCGCACTTCAGCTTCCCGAGGTGATGCTGGTGGCGATGACCGGCGCCGTGATCGGCACCTTCGCCCTGCTGCCGCGTAGCGAGGTTCCGGCCCGCCGCAAGACCATCCTCTTAATGCTCACGCTCGCTGCGACCCTGCCACTCGCGATCGCGATGGTGAAGCGACCGGCGCTCTACAACGGCATCCGCCATTTCGTCTTCGTCATCCCGCCAATGGCGGTGCTCGGCGGCGTTGCCTTCGCCTGGGCCATGGAGCGCCTGCGCACCAATCACCGCGCCTGGCAGCCGGTCGTGCTTGCCACCTTCTGCTTCGGCCTGGCGCTGCCGCTGGCCGAGATGATCCGGCTGCATCCGTATCAATACACCCACTTCAACCATATCGCCGGCACCGTGCGCGCCGCCGACGACCGCTTCATGCTGGACTATTGGGGCCTGGCGCTGAAGCAGGCCTCCGACGAATTGCGCGAGCAGCTCGTCGAGCGCCAGGAAGTGCTGCCGCGCAATCGCAAATGGAAGGTCGCCGTGTGCGGTCCGCAGCGCCCGGCCCAGGTCGCGCTCGGCCCTGACTTCACCATCGGCTGGGATTCCAACGCCGCCGATTTCGCAATGACGCTCGGCGAGTTCTACTGCAAGGGCCTGACCGCGCCGGTCCTGGTCGAGATCAAGCGCGACGATGTGGTGTTCGCTCGCGTCTACGACATCCGCGGCCGCAGCATCTCCAGCCTGCTCTCGATCCCGGCGCCGTAAAATTCTTCTCCCTTGTAGCCCGGATGGAGCGAAGCGAAATCCGGGACCTTGGGTGAGGCCCCCCGCATTCCGCTTCGCTCCATGCGGGCTACGCTTGGCTGCTGCGATTTGACCGCCTTGCCGCCAGCCTCACCCGCGACTACGCTCCCTCCCCGAAACAACGAGGTTCGGAGAGATTTGCCATGTCACCAGCTGAAGCCCGCCTGAAGGAAGTGCCGTCGAACATGACGGAGGCCGAGTGGCAGCAACGGGTCAATCTCGCCGCCTGCTATCGCCTCGTCTCGCTGTACGGCTGGGACGATCTGGTCGACACCCACATCTCCGCGCGCGTGCCCGGCCCGGACCATCACTTCCTCATCAATCCCTACGGACTGATGTTCGACGAGATCACGGCGTCGAGCCTGGTCAAGGTCGACTTGCACGGCCACCAGCTCTCCGAGAGCGAGTACAGCATCAACCCGGCCGGCTTCACCATCCATTCGGCGATCCACGAGGCACGTGAGGATGCCATCTGCGTGCTGCATCTTCACACCCTCGACGGCACCGCGGTGTCGAGCAGCGCCGAAGGCCTGCTGCCGCTGAACCAGACCGCCCAGCTCGTCACCCACGACATCGCCTACCACGACTATGAAGGCATCGCGCTCGACCATGACGAGCGGCCGCGGCTGCAGAAGGATCTCGGCGACCACAACCACATGCTGCTGCGCAACCACGGCACGCTGACGGTCGGCCGCTCGGTCGCCTCCGCCTTCGAGCGCATGTACCACCTCGAGCGCGCCTGCTCGATGCAGGTGCGCACGCGCGCGCTGGGCACGCCGGTCTACCCGGTCGATGACGTCGCGATCGACAAGAACACCGAGCTGCTCGCCAACCGCGACCGCGCCGAGCTGCGCGCCACGAACCTGGTGTGGCCGCCGCTGCTGCGCAAGCTTGATCGCGAACTGCCGGGCTACCGGTCTTGAAATTTTCGGGATTTGGTGTAGGGTAGGCCTCAACACCCTCTACACATTTCGGAATGAAACGCCGCCCAATTCCGGGCGGCGTTTTTATTTTGGACGCGTCGTAGGGTGGGCGAAGCGAAGCGTGCCCACCTCTTCTATCGCGATCCGGGACAGATGGTGGGCACGGCGCTTTGCGCCTTTGCCCACCCTACGGCCGCGTGCCCTACTTCACTTCCGCCAGCGCGGCGAGGATCCTTGCCCAGGAGCGGATGCCTTTCTGGAAGCTCCGCAGGTCGTATTTCTCGTTCGGCGAGTGGATGTTGTCGTCGTCCAGCCCGAAGCCGACCAACAGCGAGTCGAGCCCTAGCGTGCGCTTGAAGTCGGCGACGATCGGGATCGAGGCGCCCGAGCCCATCAGCACGGTCTCCTTGCCCCACTCTTCCGTCAGCGCCTGCTTGGCGGCAGCGAGCGGCTTCATGTTCCAGTCGAGCGCGATGGCGGGCCCGGCAGAGTGGTCGCCGAACTCGACCTTGCAGTCGCCCGGAAGCCGCGCCGTCACATACTCACGGAACGCCTTGCGGATCTTCGCGGGATCCTGCCCCTCGACCAGGCGGAACGAGACCTTTGCCGAGGCATGCGACGGGATCACCGTCTTGGAGCCTTCGCCGATATAGCCGCCCCAGATGCCGTTGACGTCGCAGGTCGGACGCGTCGAGGCCTGCTCGATCAGGAGCCGCCCCTTCTCTCCCGCCGGGATCGACAGCCCGATCGGCTTGAGGAAGAAATCCGGCGTGAAGCCGAGCTTTTTCCACTGCTCGAGGATATCAGGCGGCGTATCCTTCACGCCGTCATAGAAGCCGGGAATGGTGATGCGGTTGTCGTCATCGAACAGTCCGCCGAGAATCTTGGTCAGCACCCGGATCGGGTTCATCGCGGTGCCACCGAACACGCCGGAATGCAGGTCGCGATTGGCGGCCGTGATCTTGACCTCTTCATAGAGCAGGCCGCGCAGCGACGTCGTGATCGCCGGCGTGTTGCGGTCCCACATGCCGGTGTCGCAGACCAGAACGTAATCGGCCTTGAATTCGTCCTTGTTGGCTTCGATGAACGGCACGAAATTTTTCGAGCCGACTTCCTCCTCGCCCTCGATCAGAAAGGTGATGTCGATCGGCAGCGAGCCCGTCACTGTCTTCCAGGCCCGGCAGGCCTCGACGAAAGTCATCACCTGACCCTTGTCGTCCTCGGCGCCGCGCGCAACGATGATCTTGCGGCCGTCGGCATGGTCGGTGACCGCGGGCTCGAACGGCGGACGGTGCCAGAGCTCGAGCGGGTCGACCGGCTGCACGTCGTAATGGCCATAGAAGATTACGTGCGGCCGTCCGCCCGCCTTGGTCTTGCCGACGATAGCGGGATGGCCGGCGGTCGGTCTTACTTCGGTGGCGACGCCCAGGCTCGCGATATCCTTGGCGAGATGCTCGGCCGCCGCCTTGCAATCTTTCGCAAATGCCGGATCGGCGGAAATCGACTTGATCCGCAACAGCGAGAACAGACGCTCCAGGCTGTTATCAAACTCCTTGTCGATGTGATCGAGCACGGATTGAAGCTGCGCGTTGGCCATGGTCGTATTCCCTGACTGTTGGTCTCAAGATGGCTTAGGCTTTGTCTTGAGTGTTAAGACGTCTTGGGTTTTAGCCCTGCCGCGGCGCCGGAGCTAGCCGCAACCGGCGGATGCCGGATGTGCCAGCCGAGGCTGCCTGCGAGGATCGCCGTGGCGACGAGGTTATTGCCCCAGGCCTGGATGACATTGGGAAACGGCGGCAGTGACAACAGCATGAGAATGCCGGCGGCGCCGAGCGCAAGCCAGGTTCCAAGCCGCACATTCGGCCGCTCGTCGAAGGCGGCCCGATGCATCAGCACCGTCATCGGCAGGAACAGCCACATGAAATAGTATTGCCGCGCCAACGGCGAGGCCACCGTCATCAGGCAGAACAGGATGCCGAGCTCCTCGGCATCCGATCGCGCCGTTCGCCGCGCTCGCTGTGGCATCACCGCGACGAAGCCGAGCCCGAGCAACGCCGACACCGCGAGCACGATCCAGTTCGCCGTCTTGTAGTCGACGTCGATGACATTCATCGTGCGCGGCGGCTTGTCGGGATCTTCCTGATTGTAGTTGAGCGGCCGGACCAGCCGGTGCGTCACGGCAATGATGGACTGGTTGACCCACGACCAATTCTGCTCGTCGCGCTGGCCAAAGCCCTTTTCCGAGCTCGACCCGATCATGCCCTGGTACCAGGTCTTGAGCTCGGCCGCGTTGCGCTCGAACCCGCGAATGGGCGCCGGCACGACGTAGAGCAGGATGCCGATGAAGGCGAGCATGCTGACGACAGCGGCCCACTGCCGCCGCCAGATCAGATAGGGCAGCACCGCGATGGGAAACACCTTGATGGCGGTGGCGAGTGCGAACATGAAGCCTGCAAGCCAGGATCGCCGATGCTGCATGCCCCAGAAGCCGTAGAGCATCATCGCCAGCAGGACGAGGTTCGGCTGGCCGAGATCGAACATGTCGAACACGAAGGTCACGGTGATCAGCGCCGGCAGCGCTTCCAGCCAGGGGCCGGGCTTGCGGTCCGATCCGGTCATGGCATTGGAGAGGATCCCCGTGTACCACCACGCCACCACATTCAGGATCGACAGCACGATGTAGAGCGGGATCTTGCCGAACCAGCTCGGGATCGCCAGCAGGATCGCGGGCAGCGGCGGATAGATGAACCCGAACTGGTAGTGGATGTCGCTGGGATAGAGCGCGCCGCCATGCAGCACCTGCTGCCCGGCCCAATACCACAGCGCATAATCCTTGGTCTTGCCGCGGCCGAAGATCTCGGGACCGAGGACGTCGGCGGTGAGGATGACGCAGCAGAGCAGGAAGAGCAGATCGAGCGGCGCGCTGAGCGATGGGAGGCGGAGTGCGCGCGGTTTGTCTGATAGATCCGGTGATGTCACATTATGTCCAGTCGGAAACACATAGCACGTAGCAGACCGACCGACGCTTGGAGAGTCCCCCTCACCCGAATTTGTACCTGGCAGACAAACGCTGCCCCGCGCAACCGGAGCGGACCGGCAGCCCGCAATCCGGTCGTTCTGCCTACCTTCGCAGCAGTCCGCCGAGCGCGCCGCGGACGAGCGCGCGGCCGACCGAGCCGCCAAGCTGGCCGCCGACCGACTTGCCGAGGTCGGCCACGACGCCGCCGACCACCTTGCCGGTCACCGTGCGCGTGACGTCGCGCGCGATGCGCTGGCCGGTCGTCAGCCGATTACGTCCGGTGTTGGTGCCGAAGATGGTACCGACGATCGAGCCGATCTGGCCGAGGATGCCGCCACCGCTTCCACCCGCCGGGCCGTCGGCCGGCGCCGCCGTGCCGGCGATGCGCTTCTGGATGATCTCGTAGGCGGACTCGGCATCAACAGCGGTGTCGTATTTGCCCTTCACCGGGCTCGCATCCATGATCGCCTTGCGCTCCTCCGGCGTGATCGGCCCGATCCGGGCCGATGGCGGGCGGATCATCACCCGCTCGACCATCGCCGGCGTGCCGTTGCCTTCGAGGAAGGACACCAGTGCCTCGCCCTTGCCGAGCTCCATGATCACCTTGCCCGTGTCGAGCTTCGGGTTGGGCCGGAAGGTCTGGGCCGCAGCGGCGACCGCCTTCTGGTCGCGCGGGGTGAAGGCGCGCAATGCGTGTTGCACCCGGTTGCCCATCTGGCCGAGCACGCGGTCGGGCACGTCGATCGGATTTTGGGTGACGAAATAGACGCCGACGCCCTTGGATCGGATCAGGCGAACCACCTGCTCGATCTTGTCCATCAGCGCTTTCGGCGCATCGTTGAACAACAGATGCGCCTCGTCGAAGAAGAACACCAATTTTGGCTTGGGCGGATCGCCGGCCTCGGGCAGCTCTTCGAACAATTCTGACAGCATCCACAGCAGGAATGTCGCGTAAAGTCGCGGGCTCTGCATCAGCTTGTCGGCGGCGAGGATGTTGACCATGCCGCGGCCGTCGCGATCGGTCCTCATGAAATCCTTCAGCGTCAGCGCCGGCTCGCCGAAGAACTTTGTGCCACCCTGGTTCTCCAGCACCAGGAGCTGGCGCTGGATGGTGCCGACCGTGGCCTTGGTGACGTTGCCAAAACCCTGGGCCGCCTTCCGGATCGGTGCCAGCGCATCCTCTTCCGCATCCGGCCCCTTCTTGCTGGTATCGGGAACGATCGCGTCCAGCAGCGCCCGCAGATCCTTCATGTCGATCAGGGCAAGACCGTTGTCATCGGCGACGCGGAAGGCGACGTTGAGCACACCTTCCTGCACATCGTTCAGATCGAGCATGCGCGCCAGCAGCAGCGGCCCCATCTCAGTGACGGTGGCTCGCACCGGATGACCCTGTTCGCCGAACACGTCCCAAAACACCGTCGAGAACTGGTCGGGCTGGAATGTCAGCCCCATCTCGGTTGCACGCTTGACGATGAAATCCTTGGCCTCCCCCACCTCCGAGATGCCGGAGAGGTCGCCCTTGATGTCAGCGGCGAACACCGGAACACCGGCGCGCGCAAATCCTTCCGCCATGACTTGCAGCGACACCGTCTTGCCTGTTCCGGTCGCGCCGGTGACGAGGCCGTGGCGATTGGCGAGCGCCAGCGTCAGCCAGGCCTGCTCGTCTCCCTTGCCGACGAATATCTTGTCGTCGGTATCGCCGAGCTTGTTGTCCTGTGCCGTCATCACTCTCTCTATTCTGTCCGCTTGTTTCGCGTATTGAAACTCAAGCTCACCAGTTCCGTAGTTTAACGCATGTCGCAAGCCGATTGAAACCATTCAAGACGCTCCGACATGCGACATTGTCGGAGAATGCCAGTGCGGCATCCGCCGAAAGTCGGAGCGATACATTCGCACCGCGGCAATTTTTCGTTGATTCCTTCTCCGCTCTTGCATCGTTGCAACACTTTCTGCGCGATTGAAGATGAATCGCGACGTCGCATGCGTTCATCGCTTGTATTTCACATCGCACCGGCTCAAGATCATTTTTCGCAAATAATCCGGCATGTGATCGGGCTGAGGGGCAGGCCATATGGACGAGCTGATCGGGCGGCTGGCGACAAACGCCAGCATAGATAGTGCTGTCGCTGAAAAGACCGTCGGCATTATCCTGGGCTTCCTCCGCAGCGAAGGCCCGTCCGACAGCGTGCAGGCCCTGATCGAACAGATCCCCGGTGCAGAAGCAGCAATCGAGGCGTCCAGCAGCAGCGGCGGACTGTCGCGGCTGATGGGCGGCGGACTGATGGCCGTCGGCACGCGCCTGATGGGCCTGGGACTCGGCATGTCCGACATTCAAACGATCGCCCGTGAACTTTTTCGCTTCGGCCGAGACAAAATCGGAGCGGATCAGATGGGCAAGATCATCGCGGGGACGCCGGGCCTCAGCCAGTTCGCCTGAGGCTCCCGCATTTCACATTGAGTATCATGACATATCCGATCTCCGAGATTGAGGGCCTGCCGGCCTTTGCCGCCAGCAAGTTGAAGGCGCAGGGTATCCGCACCACTGATGGGTTGCTGGAGGCCGCCAGCACCGCCAAGGGTCGCAAGACGCTGTCGGCCAAGACCGGCATCAGCGAGCAGCTGCTGCTGGAGTGGGCCAACGTCTCCGACTACATGCGCATTCCCGGCATGGGCCGGGCGAAGGTCGGCCTGGTCCGCGCCGCCGGCGTCACCACCGTGCGCGAGCTCTCTTATCGAAATCCGGCAAGGCTCGCCCAGAGCATGCGGGAGGCGAACGAGAGGAAGCGGCTGGTCCGCATCCTGCCCTCGGAGAAGTCGGTCGGCGACATCATCGCCAAGGCGAAGAAGCTGGCGCCGAAGATTACGTATTGATCTTTCAGTCGTCCCGGCGACGGCCGGGACCCATACCGCGGAATCTATCAATCGTAGAAGGTAGAGGTACCGAACTACGAATCTTCGCCTAACTTCTCCCTGGGGTTATGGGTCCCGGCCTTCGCCGGGACGACAGCGGGGATGATGCGCAAGACTGCCCCAACATCAGAGGCGGCTGGGTCTGGCGATGCCCCCATCCCGTCTTGACTCCCCCTCCCCGACCGCGCAAAGCCACGCGCATGAACGCCTCGCCCTCTCCATCCGTCCCGCCGGCCGGCTCGGCCGGGCCTGACGTGCTGCGGACGCTGCTGGAGCGGCCTGTCCCGGCGGTGATGGGCGTGCTCAACGTCACCCCGGACTCCTTCTCCGACGGCGGCGAGTTCATCGCGCCGGACCAGGCGCTGGTGCGGGCGCGGGCGATGATCGCTGATGGCGTCGACATCATCGATATCGGCGCGGAATCCACCCGCCCTTACAAGGGCGCCCAGCCCGTGACAGTGCAAGGCGAGCTTGCCCGTCTGAAGCCGGTGCTGGCCGACATCGTGGCGCTCGGCGTGCCGGTGTCGATCGACAGCATGAAGGCCGAGATCGTGGCGTTCGCACTCGACCAGGGCGCTGCGATCGCCAACGACGTCTGGGGTCTGCAACGCGACGCCGCCATGGCGCCGCTGGTCGCCGCGAAGGGCGTGCCCGTCATCGTCATGCACAACCGCGACAGCGCCGATCCCGCGATCGACATCATCGCGGATATGAAAGCATTCTTCGCTCGCTCGCTCGAGATCGCGGCACAGGCCGGCATCGCGCGCGACAAAATCGTGCTCGACCCCGGCATCGGCTTCGGCAAGACCGCCGAGCAGAGCATGATTGCGCTGGCGCGGCTGCGCGAATTCGAGATGTTCGGCCTGCCGATCCTCGTTGGTGCCTCGCGAAAACGCTTCATCGCCTCGGTGTCGCCGTCGGAGCCGAAAGAGCGGCTCGCCGGCTCGATCGCCGCGCATCTGATCGCCGCGCAGCACGGTGCAAAAATCATCCGGACCCATGACGTCGCCGAGACCTTGCAGGCCCTGCGGGTCGCGAACGCAATCGAAAGCAAGCAATGACCGATACGATCTTCGTGACCGGCCTGTCGATCCATGCCCGCCATGGCGTGATGGAGCATGAGACCGAAGTCGGCCAGCGTTTTGTCATTGATCTCGAGCTCTATACCGACCTGTCGGAGCCTTCGCGCACCGACCGACTCGCCGATACGGTGTCCTACGCCGAAGTCGTGGCGACCACGACGGCGGCGTTCAAGAACACCAACTACAAGCTGCTGGAGCGCGCGGCCGGCGCGGTGGCCGACGCCATCCTGTCGCACTTCCCGCGCATCCGTGCGGTGAAGATCACCGTGCACAAGCCGCACGCGCCGATCGCCGCGATCTTCGACGACGTCGGCATCATGCTGACGCGCTCGCGGCATCCCTGACATGGCGAGCGTCCTCATTGCACTCGGCGGCAATGTCGGCGACGTCCGCGCGACATTCCGAAAGGCGATCGCCCACATCTGCGGCATGGCGCAAGCCGCGTTGATCGCACGCTCTTCGGATTATGCGACCCCGCCCTGGGGCGATGAGGACCAGGATCCCTTCATCAACGCCTGCATCGAGATCGAGACCAGCCTCGATCCGCACGCGCTCTTGTTCGTGATGCAGAAGGTCGAGCAGAAGTTCGGCCGCACGCGGGTCAAGGAGCGGCAATGGGGGCCGCGCACGCTCGATCTCGACATGATCGCCTATGACGATATCAGCCTGCAAAAGCCCGACTTGACGCTGCCGCATCCGCGCCTGTTCGAGCGCGCCTTCGTGCTGGTGCCGCTCGCCGAAATCGCGCCGGACCGCGTGATCGGTGGCATCCGCGTTGGTGACGGCCTCGCCAGCGTCTCGACGCAAGGCATTGAACGGCTTCCGGATACCGGTTAACCAAAAACAACCGTTTGCAGGGACGGCCGGCCGTGGCAATTTCGCCTGCGAATAACAAGATTTTCGGGAGCCCCTCGCCGCATGACCTCCGTGACTGACGATCTGCCGCTGGCGGCCGATTTTCCCAAGGCAACGGACGCGGACTGGCGCAAGCTGGTCGATGGCGTGCTGAAGGGCGCGCCGTTCGAGAAGCTGGTCGGCAAGACCTATGACGGTGTGAGGATCGATCCGCTCTATCCGCGCGCCAAGGGCGTTGCGCCCGTGGTGGGTCGGCCTGCGGCGGCGCCGTGGCAGGTCATGCAGCGGATCGACCATCCGGATGCGGCTGCCGCGAACGCGCAAGCGCTGACGGATCTGGAGAACGGCGCGACGGGGCTTTCGCTGGTGTTCGCCGGCGGCAGCGGCGCTCATGGTTTCGGCCTGGAACCGACGGCCGATGCGATCGCGAAAGTCTTGAAGGACATTCATCTCGATGCCGGGATCGGCATCGAGCTCCAGGTCGGCCCGCAATCGCGGATGGCGGCGATCCATGTCGCGGAATATGTGAAGAGCAACGGCATCGATCCCTCGGCCTGCAACATCCGCTTCGGACTCGATCCGCTCGCGGCCTGCGCGGTGTGGGGCCACAGCCCCTACACCTGGGAGGAGATCGTTCCTGCCGTCACCGGCGGCATCAAGGGCCTTGCCGCGCTCGGCTTCAAGGGTCCGTTTGCGTCCGCCGATGGCCGCGTGATCCACGATGCCGGTGGATCGGAAGTGCAGGAGCTCGCCTTCACGCTCGCCTGCGGCGTTGCCTATCTGCGCGCGATCGAAAGTGCGGGCGTCCCGCTGGAGCAGGTGCAAGGCATGGTCTATGCGCGGCTGTCGGCGGACGCCGACCAGTTTTTGACCATGGCAAAGTTCCGCGCGCTGCGACTGTTGTGGGCTCGCGTGGAGACGGCCTGCGGGCTGACGCCAAAACCGCTGTTCATCACCGCCGATACCGCCTGGCGCATGCTGACGCAGCGCGATCCCTATGTGAACATGTTGCGCGCGACCATGGCGACGTTCGCGGCGGGCCTCGCCGGCGCCAATGCGATCACGGTGCTGCCGCATACGCTGGCGCTTGGCCTGCCCGACCCGTTCGCGCGGCGCGCGGCACGCAACACCCAGCTCCTGCTGCTGGAAGAGAGCAACCTCGCCAAGGTCAGCGATCCCGCGGCCGGCTCCGGCGGCATCGAGACGCTGACGGCGCAGCTCTGCGACGCAGCCTGGGCGCTGTTCCAGGACAGCGAGAAAGCCGGCGGCGCCTTTGCCGCGCTTCAGCAGGGCCTGTTCCAAGGCAAGGTCGCAGCCGCGCGAAAAGCGCGCGACGCCAACATCGCCAAGCGCCGCGACGTGCTGACCGGCGCCAGCGAGTTTCCGAACCTGCATGAGCGCGAGACGGCGGTGCTCAACGCAACGCCGATCGCGCTCGCACCTTACGGCGAGCAGAAATACAAGTTCGACGCGCTCAGCTCGATCAGGCTCGCACAACCGTTCGAGGCACTTCGCGACAAATCCGATGCGGCGCTGAAGGCACGCGGCGCGCGGCCAAAAGTGTTTTTGGCCAATCTCGGCACGCCCGCCGATTTCACCGCGCGCGCGACCTTCGCAAAGAGCTTCTTCGAGACCGGCGGCATCGAGGCCGTCGACGGCGAGGGTTTTGCCGATCCGGCCAAACTCGCCGCCGCGTTCAAGGCCTCCGGGGCCGAGCTTGCCTGCCTCTGTTCCAGCGACAAGGTTTATGCGGAACATGCTGAAGCCGCCGCGCAGGCCCTGCAAACGGCCGGAGCACGACATATCTATCTGGGAGGCCGCCCGACTGATGCCGAGGCGGCGTTGCGGGCCGCCGGCGTCACGGGTTTTGTCTTCGCCGGGGGCGATGCGCTTGCGACGTTGCAAGACGCCTACCGACGGATGGAACAGCCATGACGGACGCGAGCAAACCCGTTCTCACCGGCGGCTGCCAATGCGGCGCAGTGCGCTTTGCGATTTCAGCAGCACCGAACAAGATTTCGATCTGCCATTGCCGGATGTGCCAGAAGGCCAGCGGCGCGCCGTTCGCCTCCTTCGCCGAAATCGAGAAGGACAACTTCGCCTGGACCAAAGGCACGCCGTCCACGTTCCAGTCGTCCTCGATCGCGATGCGGGATTTCTGCGTCGCCTGCGGCACACCCCTGAGCTTCCGCCGCATCGACGGCCCGCGCATCGAGATCATGACGGGCGCGTTCGACCGCCCGGACCGGCTGGTGCCGACACGGCAGTACGGAACCGAATCCCGCCTCGGCTGGGTGGTCGGGATTTCCAATCTGCCGAGCCAGACCACGCAACAGAATTACGGACCGGAGAAGATGGCAACCATCGTCAGCCATCAGCATCCGGACCATGATTGAGCGCCTATGATATGGTTGAAACCATGAGCCGCATTCCGAACTTCGCAGACATCGCCTTCGAGCGGGCCGCGAGCGCCGCGCCAATCGGCAGCGCCGAGCCGTGGCTGACGCCCGAGGGCATTCTGGTGAAGCCCGCCTATGGCGAGGCCGATCTCGCCGGCCTCGATTTCCTCGACACATATCCCGGCATCGCGCCCTACCTGCGCGGGCCCTACCCGACCATGTATGTCAACCAGCCCTGGACGGTGCGGCAATATGCCGGCTTCTCCACGGCGGAGGATTCCAACGCGTTCTATCGCCGCAATCTCGCGGCTGGACAGAAGGGCCTCTCCGTCGCCTTCGACCTCGCCACCCATCGCGGCTATGACAGCGACCATCCGCGCGTCGGCGGCGACGTCGGCATGGCCGGCGTGGCCATCGATTCCATCTACGACATGCGCACGCTGTTCGCGGGGATTCCGCTCGACCAGATGAGCGTGTCCATGACCATGAACGGCGCCGTGCTGCCGATCCTGGCGCTGTTCGTCGCAGCCGCGGGCGAACAGGGCGTGCCGCCGGAAAAGCTCTCAGGGACGATTCAGAATGACATTCTGAAAGAGTTCATGGTGCGCAACACCTACATCTATCCGCCCGCGCCCTCGATGCGAATCATCTCCGATATCTTCGCCTACAGCTCGCAGAAGATGCCGAAATACAATTCCATTTCCATTTCCGGCTATCACATGCAGGAGGCCGGCGCGACGCAGGATCTCGAGCTCGCCTATACGCTCGCTGACGGCGTCGAATATCTTCGCGCCGGCCTTGCCGCCGGCCTCGACGTCGACCGCTTCGCGCCACGGCTGTCGTTCTTCTGGGCGATCGGCATGAACTTCTTCATGGAAGTCGCCAAGATGCGCGCGGCGCGGCTGCTGTGGGCGAAGCTGCTCAAGCCGTTCAACCCGAAGGACCCGCGCTCGCTCTCGCTGCGTACGCATTGCCAGACCTCGGGCTGGTCGCTGACCGCGCAGGACGTGTTCAACAACGTGATGCGCACGACGGTGGAGGCGATGGCGGCCACCCAAGGCCACACCCAGTCGCTGCACACCAACGCGCTCGATGAAGCGCTGGCGCTGCCGACCGACTTCTCGGCCCGCATCGCCCGCAACACCCAGCTGTTCCTCCAGCAGGAGAGCGGCACCACGCGCATCATCGATCCCTGGGGCGGCTCGTATTATGTCGAGCGGCTGACGCGCGACCTCGCGGCGAAAGCCTGGGGCCACATCCAGGAGGTCGAGGAGCTCGGCGGCATGGCCAAGGCCATCGAGGCCGGCGTGCCAAAACTGCGCATCGAGGAAGCCTCCGCCAAGACCCAGGCCCGGATCGATGCCGGCAAGCAGGCGGTGATCGGGGTCAACAAGTACAAGCCGACTAACGAAGCCCCGATCGACATCCTCAAGGTCGACAACACCAATGTGCGTCGGCTCCAGATCGACAAGCTGACGCGTCTGAAGTCCGAGCGCAGCCAGACGGACGTCGATGCCGCGCTCGCCGCGCTGACGCGCTCGGCCGGCGAAGGCAACGGTAATCTGCTTGCGCTCGCGATCGACGCGGCGCGGGCAAAGGCGACCGTCGGCGAGATTTCGGACGCGATGGAAAAGGTGTTCGGCCGGCACCGCGCCGAGATCAAGTCCATCACCGGCGTCTACAAGCGGGAGGCGTCCAGCATGGGTAACCGGGTCGAGAAGGTTCAGGCGCTGATCGACGCCTTCGAGGAGGCGGAAGGCCGCCGCCCGCGCATCCTGGTCGCAAAAATCGGCCAGGACGGCCATGACCGCGGCCAGAAGGTGATTGCGTCCGCCTTCGCCGACATCGGCTTCGATGTCGACATCGGACCGTTGTTTGCCACTGCCGACGAAGCCGCGCGGCAGGCGGTCGAGAACGACGTGCACATCCTCGGCGTCTCTTCGCTCGCCGCCGCCCACCTGACCGCCGTGCCGGAATTGAAGGCCGCGCTGAAGAAGCAGGGCCGCGACGACATCATGATCATCGTCGGCGGCGTGGTGCCGCCGCAGGATTACGACGCGCTCTATGCGGCCGGCGCGGAAGCGATCTTCCCGCCCGGCACGGTGATTGCGGATGCGGCCGAGGAGCTGATCCGCAAGCTGAATGCCCGGCTCGGGCATAGCGAGGCGGCGGAGTAATTCCGCCGCCGCTTCGGCCTCCCAACCATCAAACCGGCAGGCGGTTTGCCGCGACCAAACTTCACGACCCGGTGTTCGCAACGGGCGTTCTGCACCGGTTCATCTTGCGATCTCCATGTTGTGGCAGATGCTCGGAGACGGCTGCGCCGAAGAGAGTATGAAATTCATGGATACTAACGTGACATATCATCGTGCAAATGCGCATACGGGCCTGCTCCTGCGCACCATCGCGGCTCTGTCGGCCGTCGTTGCGATCGCCCTCGCCTCCCCTTCCCATGCCGCCGATCCCAAGCCCGACGCCGTCATCAAAAACAGGAATATCGAGGCCCGCGTCTTCCTCGACGACAAGATCAAGGCCGATGCGGCGCTGGCGGCGGATTGCCTGACTGAGGGCAAGAAATGGCTCGACAAAAACGCCGCCGATGCTGCCGCTTCGCGCAAGGAAGATCCACAGTTTTTCAAAGACGGCGGGTGGGACTTTGAGCGCAAATACAGCATTCGCTCCGCCGTTGCCGACCGCTATGTCAGCCTGCTGCGCGACGACTACATGGACACCCACGGCGCCCATCCCAATTCCGACGTGAACACGATCCTGTGGGACAAGTCCGAGAACAAGCGCATCTCGATCCGCCCGTTCCTCACTGAGACCGCCGACAACGGCGCGACCATGAAGGCGATGGTGAAGGCCGTGATCGCCTCGCTCAGGAGCGAAAAGAAGAAGCGCGACACCAGCGAGACCGCGACCGACGAATGGTTCAAGGGCGTTGAGCCGAACCTGCTCAAGATCGGTGCGGTGACGCTCGCGCCGTCGACCGAGGCGGGAAAAAGCTCCGGCCTCACCTTCCACTATCCACCCTACGCGTTCGGCCCCTACGCCGAGGGCCAATATGTCGCCTTCGTGCCGTGGGAGACGCTGAAGCCCTACCTTACGGTGGAGGGCGCACGCATCTTCGGCGGCGCGCGGCCCAAGGGCGACGCTGACGAGGCGCAGTGATCGCCATACGGGACGAGAGGCGTTGCTCACAGCGCCGCAGGCCTGCCGCTTGCGACATCCGCGCAAAGCCGCGTAAAATGCGATCAGGACACAAGCCCGATTCCCGAGGGCGCCGCCGGGAACATTGATGTCAGGGATCACGCGCCGCACCTTCGCGGCCTCTTCTGTGGCTGCTGCCACTTCCGCTCTCCTCACGCCTGCGCGCGCGCAAGCCTATCCGGCGCGGCCGGTGAGCTTGATCGTGCCCTGGGGTGCGGGTGGCGGATCGGATGCAACCGCGCACATCATCGCGACTCTCCTGGAAAAGGAGCTCGGCCAGCCCTTCAACGTCGTCAACCGCACCGGCGGGTCCGGCGTTGTCGGCCATGCCGAGATCGCCACGGCGCCGCCGGATGGCTACACGATCGGCATGCTGACCGTCGAAATCTCGATGCTGCATTGGCAGGCCCTGACGCATCTGACGCCGCGGAATTTCACGGCACTGGCGCTAATGAACGAAGACCCGCCGGGCATCCAGGTCTCCACGTCCTCACCCTACAAGACGGTGAAAGAGCTCGCGGATGCCATTAAGGTGGCCCCGCCGGGAAAGTTCAAGGCATCGGGCACGGGACAAGGCGGCATCTGGCATCTCGCGCTCGTCGGCTGGATGCAGGCGATGGGATTGCCGGCAAATCAGGTCTTGTGGTCATCGTCGAATGGCGCAGCACCGGCCATGCAGGATCTCGTCGCAGGCAGCCTCGATCTCACCACCTGCTCGGTGCCGGAGGCGCGGGCCACGATCGAGGCCGGCCAGGCGCGGAGCCTCGCGATCATGGCGCCAGAACGCAATCCGATTTTCCCCGACGTCCCGACGCTGAAGGAGGCGCTCGGCGTCGACTATTCCACCAGCTCATGGCGCGGCATCGCCGCGCCCAGGGGCTTGGCCCCGGACATCGCCACCAAGCTGACCGCGGCCTTGAAGAAGGTGTACGACTCCCCCGAGTTCAAGGATTTCATGGCCAGGCGCGGCTTCGGCACCGTGTGGCGTGATGCCAGCCAGTTCGCAACCTTCATGGACCAGGCCGATGCCC
Source organism: Bradyrhizobium sp. LTSP849 (assembly GCF_000938255.1). Taxonomy (GTDB): domain Bacteria; phylum Pseudomonadota; class Alphaproteobacteria; order Rhizobiales; family Xanthobacteraceae; genus Bradyrhizobium. The sequence goes on from NZ_JYMR01000009.1 coordinate 19,545, forward strand.
AGATGGGGCAGGCCATGAAGGCCGCCGGTTTTGCCAAGGCCTCGTGAGCTCGTGCTGGACGCCGAACCCGCGGCAACATCCCTTAAGCTGAGGGACCCTCGCCTGCCCGCCAAGGCGTTAGTGCCGGCCCCGCTATCGCTGGGCCGGACGGCTGCCTCGTGCTAGTATCCAGCCATGACCGATGTCGCAGACATTCCGCTCAAGACGCTTGTCGGGAAGCTCAGAGAGCTTGCTCCCGCCCTGAGGGCTGCGGGCGTCACGCGCCTGTACCTGTTTGGGTCCCGCGCGCGAGGCGACGCCCGTCCTGATAGCGATCTCGACGTCCTGGTCGAGACGACCTCGCGCAAGGAAACACCACAGTTCGACTACTTCAAGGCCCTGCACCTGATCGAAGACCATGTCGGCCTTCAGGCGCAACTATCGATGCGAGATTTGCTGAAGCCGCGCATGGCAGAGCGGATCGCGGATGACCTGATCGAGGTCTTCTGAATGCCGCCGACCGTGGAAGACCGGCTGCGGGACATTCTGGAAGCCATCACCGACATCGAAATTGTCGTGAAGGGCTCCACATTCGAGCAATTCGTCTCTGAAAAAACCGCTCGGCTGGCAGTCGAACGTCTTCTCGAGATCATATGCGAGGCGTCGAGATCCATCCCGGATGACGTAAAGCGCGCCGAGCCAGAGATCGACTGGCGCAAGATGATCGACTTCGGAAATCTGCTGCGTCACGCCTATCATATGACAAAAGCCGAAATCGTTTGGGACATTATTCAGGTCCACCTTCCACCATTGAAATCCTGCGCCGAAAGACACATTCGCATGTCGGGCCGCTAGCGGCTGAACGCGAAGACAATGATGACCGTTAGCAAATCCATCGACATCAAATTCCTCGCCCGCGACCTCCGCGCCGGCAGTCGCGCCGCGCTGGCGCGAGCCATTACGCTGGTGGAGAGCCGGCGCGGCGACCACCAGGCGCTGGCGCGTGAGCTGGTGCAGATGCTGCTGCCCGACACCGGCAAGGCGGTGCGCGTCGGCATCACCGGTTCGCCCGGCGTCGGCAAATCCACCACCATCGATGCGCTGGGCACTTACCTGATCGAACAGGGCAACAAGGTCGCGGTGCTCGCGGTCGATCCGTCCTCGGCACGCAGCGGCGGCTCGATCCTCGGCGACAAGACGCGGATGGCGCGGCTGTCGGCCTCCGACGATGCCTTCATCCGCCCCTCGCCATCATCAGGCACACTCGGCGGCGTCGCGGCCAAAACGCGCGAGGCGATGCTGCTCTGCGAGGCGGCCGGCTTCGACGTCGTGCTGGTGGAAACCGTCGGCATCGGCCAGTCCGAGACGGCCGTTTGCGACATGACGGATTTCTTCCTTGCGCTGATGCTGCCGGGCGGCGGCGACGAGTTGCAAGGCATCAAGAAGGGCCTGGTCGAGCTCGCCGACATGATCGCGATCAACAAGGCCGACGGCGACAATCTCAAGCGCGCCAACATCACGGCCGCGGACTATCGCGGCGCGCTGCACATTTTGACGCCGCGCTCAGAGCACTGGCATCCGCCGGTCGAGACCTATTCGGCACTGACCGGCGACGGCATCGCAAAGCTCTGGCAGAAAATCATCGATCACCGCAAGGCGATGAACGCGTCCGGCGAGTTCGCCGCGCGGCGGCGCGAGCAGCAGGTGAAATGGATGTGGTCGATGCTGGAGCAGCGGATGCTGGCGCGACTGCGCAGCGAGGCCTCGGTGCGGACAAAGGTCCGGAAGATCGAGGCCGAAGTGGCGGACGGCCATCTCACGCCGGCGCTCGCCGCCGAGCAGATTCTGGAGTTGCTGCAATGAGCGAGAAGCTCCGCATTCTCCTCACCGGCTTCGGGCCGTTTCCGGGCGCGCCATATAACCCGACCCAGCCGCTGGTCGCACGGCTGACGCGGCTGCGCCGGCCGGGGCTCGATGATGTCGAGATCGCGAGCCACATCTTCCCGGTGACCTATGCCGCGGTCGACCGGCAATTGCCGGAGGTCATTGCGAAGGTGAAGCCGGATGCACTGCTGATGTTCGGCCTCGCGGCGCGGACCTCCTACCTGCGCATCGAGACCCGCGCGCGCAATGCGGTCACGATGCTCTGGCCGGACGCCGCCAACACCCGATCGAGCAAGCGCGGCATCGCTGGCCATGCGGACGCGATGATGTTCGGTCCGCACACCGCACGGTTGCTGCGCGCCGCGCGCCTCACCGGCATCGATGCGCGTTCCTCGCGCGACGCCGGCGCCTATCTCTGCAATTATCTGAGCTGGCGCGCGATCGAGAACGTGAAGGCGGGCGGGCCGCAACTTGCGGCGTTCATCCACATTCCCCTGCTCGCGCGAAGTGGTGCGGTACGCCGCAAGGGCGCGCCGCGCATCACGCTGGAGGAACTGGTGGATGCCGGCGAAGCGATGCTGATGGAGATGGTGCAATTGGCACGAAAGGCGCGCGTTTCGTAGGGTGGGCAAAGGCGCCCTTGCGCCGTGCCCACCATGCAACGACATACGCAGCGATAAGGGTGGGCACGCTACGCTTTGCCCACCCTACGGCACCTCCGCTTGCGTAAACATTTAACCCTACTACGAACAATCCTCGCGGCGCCGGCCGCCCCGCCCCGTTTCTGCGCTACCTAATCCGCGCGGACACGTCCCGCGTCCGCCGCAAGGACGCGCCATGGATCTCAACCGCCGTCATCTCATCGGAGCTTCGACCGCAGGCATCGCCGGCGCGCTGGCCATGCCGGCCGACGCCGCGCGCGCGGCGCCGCTGACGTCGCTGCTTGGTCGTGATGCGACCCAATATGGCGTGCGGCCCGGTAGCAGCGAGGACCAGACCCGCGTGCTCCAGCGCGCCATCGACGAGGCCGCGCGAGCGCAGATGCCGCTGGCGCTGCCGCCCGGAATCTACCGCAGCGGATTGCTGCGACTGCCGAATGGCGCGCAACTGATCGGCGTGCGCGGCGCGACCAAGTTCATTTTCACCGGCAGCACCTCCGCGATCCAGAGTGATGGTTCGGACTCGATCGGCATCACCGGCATCACCTTTGATGGTGGCGGCATTCCGCTGCCGACACGGCGCGGACTGATCCACGTGCTCGGCGGGCGCGACGTCCGCATCAATGATTGCGAGATCACGGGGTCCGGCGGCAGCGGCATCTGGCTCGAGCAGGTGTCCGGCGACATCGCCGGCAACATCTTTACCAACATCGCGGCGACAGCCGTGGTCTCGTTCGATGCCAGGGGTCTCAGCGTCTCGCGCAACACCATTGTCGGTACCAATGACAACGGCATCGAGATCCTGCGCACGGGAATCGGCGACGACGGCACACTGGTCGCGGACAACCGCATCGAGGACATCAAGGCCGGCCCCGGCGGCTCCGGCCAGTATGGCAACGCCATCAACGCCTTCCGCGCCGGCAACGTCATCGTGCGCGGCAATCGCATCAAAAATTGCGATTATTCCGCCGTGCGCGGCAACTCGGCCTCCAACATCCACATCACCGGCAACAGCGTCAGCGACGTGCGCGAGGTCGCGCTCTATTCGGAGTTTGCGTTCGAGGCCGCCGTGATCGCCAACAACATTGTGGACGGCGCTGCGATCGGCGTCTCCGTCTGCAATTTCAACGAAGGCGGCCGTATTGCGGTGGTCCAGGGCAACATCATCCGCAATCTGATCCCGAAGCGGCCGATCGGCACCGCGCCGGACGACGATGCCGGCGTCGGCATCTATATCGAGGCGGATTCATCGGTGACCGGCAACGTGATCGAGAATGCGCCGTCCTACGGCATCGTCGCCGGCTGGGGCAAATATCTGCGCGACGTCGTGATCTCCGGCAACGTCATCCGCAAGGCGCTGGCCGGCGTCGGCGTCTCCGTGGTGCCGGGCGCGGGGACAGCACTCGTCAACAACAACATGATCTCCGAGACCCCGCGCGGCGCCGTGGTGGGGCTGGAGCATGCACGTGCCGTGACGTCCGATCTGTCGGCGGACGGCGCACAGAGGTTCGCGCAGGTGGTGGTCAGCGGAAATGCGGTGCGGCAGTAGGCGCGCGGTTGGCAGACGGGCCGCTCATCCTTCGAGGCTCGCCCCGCGGTGCTGCGCACCGCAGAGCTCGCGCCTCAGGATGACGGGGTTGGAGAAGGTTACTACCCTCTCGAACAATCCTCTCAGAACGCGTTGCGCAGCAGCGGGTACTTCGCTTCCAGGCCGTCGAGGCTGAAGGTGAATTCGACGACGCGCTCGGGGGCTGCGACGATTTCGGCGGCCGGCGGGGCGAACTGAGGCAGGAGCGTTGCCATCGTGACAGGCGTGGTCAGTGGTGGCCTCACAGCGGGTGCGGCGAGTGGCGCCATTGCAGCGGACGCGGCAATCGGTGCCCTTACAGCAGGCGCGGTGGACGCTGCCATAGCAACGGGCGCGGCGGCCGGCGGCCTCACCGCAGGTGCGGTGAGCGGCGCCTTCGCAGCGGGAGCCTTGAGCGATGCGACAGCGGCAGGCGCAGTGAACAATGCCACAGTAGCAGGCGTCGCAAGCGGTGCGCTCGGGGCAAGCGGGGCTTCCGTCACCTCGGCCAGTGCATCCGGCTTGGGATCGAGCCTGACCGGCACGGCCGTCTCGGGCTGGATGTGAACGGCCTTGGGCTGCAAGGTCTGCGGCTTCTCTCGCGGGGCGGGACGCGACAGGGTCGCCGGCGACCAGCCGAACGCGGTGGTCACGCTCGCGGCGGCCGCGGCGACGTCCTCGCCGGTCGCGATGGCGCGCCAGGTCTGGACCGCGCGTTTGGCTTCCTGGATGTTTTCGAGGAATGCGATTTCGGAATGGTAGCGGCGCCAGCGTCCGGTCTCGAACATTTCGGAAAGATGTTCCAGCCGCTGCTCGGCGAGAGCGCACCAGCGCGCCGCAATGGCGGGGTCGCAAGCCGCGGCGCGCACAGACGCGCGAACAGACTCTTGGCGATGTGTCATGAACCAGCCCGTGAGGAGAAAAATACGGACGCGGGGACGCAACGCACACGAATCAATTTAGACGCGACATGAATATTTTGTGGAAAAGTTTCGACTTGTCCAGCAACGACACGGCTTTCGTCGCAAAAGTCCGTAGTCGTGCGGAGTTTTAAGGGGTTTTGGAGTCAAGCTCCGCACAAGCATAGCGCGCCTGCGGCGCCGGGGCCGAGCGGTGGCGGTGAGCCAGCCGCAATCTCTCAACCGGAAGCTGATGTCATACGGCGCTTCAAGAAATCAGACCCCCAAAAAGAAAAGACCCGTCCGGGGGGACAACCGGACGGGTCGAGCCATATGGGCGCTTGGGGTGGATGGGCGCTCGCGCCTAATATGACTGATGGGGAGGGATAACCGCTCCCACATATTTAGGTCGTTGGCAGGGGGCTGAACGTTCAACGCGGCGTTCGATTTTTTAACCTTCGCGAGGCGCGCAATCTTGTCGCAGCCGCTATCGCGTCGCCGGCCTATCCACCTGAGAAATCGTGGCTTTATCGTCCGCGCTCGACAGCGAAGGTTGGTCGATTGCGCGGATGCCAGGGTCGTCGCGACGCTTCTCGACATCTTCACGTTTTGTTGTACCGGACACAGCCGCAACCGGCGTCGCGCTATCGGCCGGAACAGCCATGACTGCGGCAAAAGCATCGGCCTCGCCGTCGCCGAAGAGATCATCACGCCCGGGTGAACCGAGGTCGCGCGCGGTCTTCGCCAACGTCATGCGCAGCGCTTCCGGCTTCAGGGCATAGTTGCGCTCGAGGAGCAGTGCCGCGACGCCGGAGACATAGGCGGCCGAGAATGAGGTGCCCGATGTCATCTGGTATTTGCCGTCCGGCGCCGGCAGGAAGATGTCGACGCCGGGTGCGGCCAGCGCAATGTAATTGCCGCGGTTGGAGGCGGTGAACAGTCTGTCCTGCTGGTCGGTGGCGCTGACCGCGATCACGTTGGGATTGGCGGCGGGATAGAGCGGCGGCGATTTCGCGCCGGCATTGCCGGCCGCCGCAATCAGCACCAGGCCGCGCGCCGCGGTCGCCGCGATGGCGCGCTCGATCACCGCGTCCTTCGGACCGGCAAAGCTCATATTGACGATCTGCGCGCCGTGCTCGGCGGCGTAGTTCAGCGACCGCAGGATGATATAGGACGAGCTCTCGGCGCCGCCCGTGGTGCCGCCGAAGGCACGAATGGCGATGATACGCGCTTCCGGCGCGCTGCCCATCAGCCGTGCATGCGCGACGATGGCGCCCGCAATGCCGGTGCCGTGGACATGCGGTCCCTCGGTGCTGCCGAGCGCGTCGAAAGTGTCGGCGATGGAATTGGCGAGCTCGGGATGTTTGGCGTCGATCCCGGAATCGATCACCGCAACCGTGACATTGGCGCCATGCGCCAGCGTGTGCGCTTGCGGCAGGCGGAGCTTTGCCAGCACATATTGCGCGGGGTCGCCCTCGGTCGGAACCGCCGACTTCTGGTCCTGGAGCACGTAGCGGAAGTTTTGCTGGAGCGAGCGCACGCTGCCGTCGGCGGCGAACTCGCGCCGTACCGTCTCATACGGCCGACCGTCGGTGATGCGGAACAGGCCGATCGTGGCCCCGATCAACGGGAAATTCTCGGATGCAATCCGCGCAAGGCCGTGGCGGCGTGCGAGCTCATCGGCTTCGGCCAGCGACAGCGCGCTGTCGATCTCGGCCACGAATTCATTGGCGAAGCTGCGCAGGTTTACGGCGACCGGCGTGTTGTTGCGGCGTCCATTGCCGGCGCTCTTCTTGGCCGATTTGCCGGAGCCGTCACCGCTCGCGTTCGGCTGCGCCAGGCACTCGCCGTCGGCGTCGCGATAGGCCGCGGTGCAGGCCGGATAGAGGTTCGGCGAGTAGTGCGCATAGGGCAGCACGGAGGTCGGCGCCATCCGTGCCGAGATCCGTGTGGTGGTGACCACACGCGGACCGCGATCGACGCTCACGGCCCTTGCCGCCACGCTCGGAGAGATCGTCGGCGTGCGCGAGGGAAGGCTGATGGTGGGCGTGCGCATGATCGCCTGGGCGTGGGCGACCTCGATACCGAGACAGGCGGCGAGCAGAAGCGCGGCCCCGACCGACGAAGCATAGGCCCCGGCTCGCAACTTACTCTCGGACTTGCGCGTCATTGGTTCAGCGGCGCGCCTAAGGCGCCGCCACGGCGAGGTTGACGAACTTCTCGCGCTGCATCTTGCCGAGCAGTGCGGCGAGCTCGTCCCGGCTCATCGCCTTGTCAAACTGGAGGCGGAACATGCCGCCCTTGGCATCGCCGATGATCGAAGCCTGGTAGCTGTCGAGCAGCGCGGTGACGTCGGCGACGCGCGCCTCGGGCGTGAAGCGCACCAGCGCCCGCGCCGGCGCGGCGGCTCCGAGCTCACGCGTGATCGGCGCGCTGGTCGAGAGCGAGGCGGTCTCGAACGTCGCGGGCTGAGTCTTCATCAGCACCGCGCCGATGATGCCGGCCTGAAGCAACAGCGCGATGGCACCAAAGCCCGCCGACCAGGCCAGCGTGCGCGGCGACAGGCTCGCGAAGAAGGTGGAGATACGCGCCGACAGCGGCAGCGAACCGGAGGCCTGCGCCGGCTCGGCATCGATCGCGGCGAACAGCTTCTGCATCGCGCGCGCCGAGGGAGCGCCCAAGCTCTCGTTCAGATGGATAGTCTCTTCGTACTCGCCGCGGATCGCCGCATATTGGCGGGCGAGCTCCGGATCGCTGGCGAGCGCTTCCTCAACGCGGCGGGCGTCGCGCGCGTTCAGCGTGCCGGCAGCGTGCCACGGCAGCAGCAACTCGATCTCACTGGGCTCTTGCTCCAGCATCTTCTTGCTCAACGCCATCATGGCCAGCCTCGCTCAATGCCGGCTGCCTTCAGCAGTTCGGCCAATTTCTTGCGCGCATAAAACAAACGCGTCTTCACAGTGTTCTCCGGAATGCCAACGATTTCGGCCACCTCTTCCACGGACTTCTCGTGGTAGTAGACGAGATCGACGATTTCCCGATGATCCGGCGAGAGGCCCGTCAGACACTCCCGCAACGCTTCACTGGTATCCTTCTTCTGAACCGCCGTTTCTGGATTGTCGGACGAATCCTCGATCGCATTGGCGGCCTCGTCGTCCAACTCAAAGTCCTTCCGGCGCCGGAGCGCAGACAGGGCCTTGAATCGGGTGATTGCCAGCAGCCAGGTGGAAACGGCGGATCGGCCCTCGAACTTGCCGGCTTGACGCCAGACGTCCAGAAACACCTCGCTGATGAGGTCCTCTGCCGTCTGTTCATCGCGCACGAGCCTGAGCCCGAACCGATACACCCTGACATGATGCCGCCCGTACAGCACCTGCATGGCGAGCCGGTCGCCTTGGGCGATCCTGGCGATCAGGACCTCGTCCGTAGCCGCCTGTGTCACGCTCAAAGGCCGTCTCGCAAGGTTGGTCGGGGCGATACGGTGGACGGTTCGACGGTAGGGACGAAATTCTTCAACCTACCGCAGTCATACGGGGGTCTGTGTGATCTACCCCACATACGCGCATTTTCCTTGTCCCACCCGTGGTGGCCGGCCGCGTCGCTCCAGAACGGTAACATAATACGGAAACACTTTCCTGCGGAACGCCGTGGGCCGGCACAGACGGCCCGATCGAGCCCGATCCATAACACAGCCCCGTGCAGCTTATGTCGCACAGCGCCGGCTTTGGTCCGCGATATCGCCTGCGATGCCTAACTGGCCGGAAAATTCCGCGCCGTTCAAGGGCCCCTCGCCCGCGCGGCGTCCCCCGGGGATTCGGTGCAAAAGGATACCAAACCTAAAGGCTTGCCACGTAGATTTTTTCGGCTGACATCCACCATTGGCGGGACCATGAGCACGGCCGCGACGTCCTTTCCGGAGAGGAATGCCGCTGAAGTCGCGGATCTCGTCCTCACATCCGCGGCGGCAGCGCCCGAGGTGCTGGCGCGCCGGATCCGGCAGCGCCGGCAGATGTATGTCGGCCAGATCGCAAGCTATTCGCTCGGCGCTTTTGTGCTGCTGCTCTACGCCTATGACGGTGCCGTTCATATGAACGTTCCGTCGCTGTTCTGGGTCGGCGGCGTCCTGATCATCGGCATCTTCATCGTGATGTCGGAGGCTGGCGTCGGCGACAAGCACAACGACCACTATCTCACCGTGTTCCAGATCTCGGCGCATATGGCGCTGCAATTCGTGTTCCTGGTGTCGGTACCGACGATCGGGATTGCCTTCATCAGCGTGCTGTTCCTGATCTTCGCGTTCGGCACGCTGCGCATGACCTCGGCCCAGGCGATGCTCACCTGGGCGATCGCGACCAGCGCGCTCGCGGCCGTGTTCCTCGCCTCCGACCTGCCGATCGGCATGCCCGTTGCGACGAGGCTCCAGCGGACCGCCTCGATGCTGTGCTTCGTGCTGGTGATCGGCCAGTGCGCCTTCCTCGGCCTGTTCGGCGCCACGCTGCGCAAGATCTTGTACCGGCGCAGCATCGAGCTGAAAGAGGCCTATCAGCGCATCGAGGAGCTCGCCGAGCTCGACGAGCTGACCGGCTCCTACAACCGTCGCTGCATCATGCGGCTTCTCGACGTCGAGGTCGAACAGTCGCGGCAAGCGACGGCGCCCTGCGCCATCGCACTGATCGACCTCGACTGGTTCAAGCGCATCAACGACGCCCACGGCCATCCCGTCGGCGACGAGGTGCTGCGCACCTTTGCCATCACCATCTTCGCCAATATCCGCCCCGACGATCGTTTCGGCCGCTATGGCGGCGAAGAATTTCTGCTGCTGCTGCCCGGCACCGACGGCAACGCTGCATCGCGCATGCTCGAGCGGCTGCGCAGCATCGTCGCCGAGCTTGACTGGAGCGCATTCTCGCCCGGTATGCAGGTGACCATTTCCGCCGGCGTCGTGACGCTGCGCGACAACGATACTGCCGACACGTTTCTCGCGCGCGCCGACAGCGCGCTCTATTCCGCCAAGGCGCAAGGGCGCAACCGCATTGCAACAAGCTGACCAATCCATTTGCTGCCGGTCGCACAGAAACGGCGACCGGACCGAACGCTCCAGGACAGGGCTATGAGATCCAAATCCGCCAAGACATCCGAAAACCTGCTCGACGAATTGCAGTCTGCGCTCTCGCACGGCACCGTTGCGCGCCGGGTCGAGACGCTGCGCCGCGTCACCGATCTCTTCATCAACAACGCGGTGGATTATTCCGACGAGCATATCCGGGTGTTCGACGACGTGTTCCAATGCCTGGTCGATCAGATCGAGACCTCGGCCAGGGCACTGCTGGCCGACCGCCTCGCGCCGATCGGAGCCGCGCCGCCCCAGATCATCCGCACGCTTGCGCTTGACGACGTGATCGAGGTCGCCGGCCCCGTGCTGTCGAAGTCGGAGCGGCTGGACGAGACGACCCTGATCGAGATCGCGCGCAGCAAGAGCCAGGCGCATCTCAGGGCGATCTCGCTGCGGCGGGTGCTTTCGGAGGAGCTGACCGACGTGCTGGTGATGCGCGGCAACGACGAGGTGGTGCAATCGACCGCTGCGAACCCGGGCGCGCAGCTCTCCGAAGGAAGTCTGACCGATCTCGTCACCCGCGCCGAGCGCGACGACGACCTCGCCACCTGCATCGGCCTGCGGCCGGACCTGCCGCGGCATCACTATCTGAGGCTGATTGCGAAGGCTTCCCTAAGCGTGCGCAGGAAGCTCGAGGCGGCCCATCCGGATCTCGCCGACGAAGTGTCGAGCGTGGTCCAGGAAGCGGCCCAGCGGATCCGTGCCGCCGCCATGACCAGGCAGACCGAGATGGCGCGTGCTCTGGTGAAATCGCTGCACGCCGACGGCCGTCTCAACGAACTACAGGTCACGGCTTTCGCCGAGCAGGGCAAGTTCGACGAGACCAATGCGGGGCTCGCCGCGCTCGCCGGCGTCTCGGTCGAGACCGCCGAGAACTTGATGATCGAGAGCCGCACCGAGGGCGTGATGATCCTCGCCAAGGTCGCCGGCATGTCATGGCCGAGCGTGCGCGCGATCATTGCCATGCGCGAAAAACTCTCCGGCGGCTCGCAGACGGAGATGCTGAAGCAGCGCGATACCTACGAAGCCCTGCGCAGCTCCACAGCGCAGCAGGTGCTGCGCTTCCACCGCATGCAGCAGGGCGCGACGCCGGCGGCCTGACGGCCGTCACCGTCATGTGTCGGGCATGCGATGCAGCAGCTTGTCGAGCGTGATCGGGTAGTCACGTACGCGTATCCCGGTCGCGTTGTAGATGGCGTTGGCGAGCGCCGCAGCGACGCCGCATAGCCCGAGCTCACCGATCCCCTTCGCCTTCATCGGCGAAGACATCGGATCCGTTTCGTCCAGGAAGATCGTGTCCTGGTGCGGGATGTCGGCATGAACCGGGACCTCGTAGCCGGCGAGATCATGGTTGACGAAGAAACCGGTGCGCTTGTCCACCGCCAGCTCTTCCATCAGCGCCGCGCCGACGCCCATCGTCATTGCGCCGATCACCTGGCTGCGCGCCGTCTTCGGATTGAGGACGCGGCCTGCGGCACAGACGGCGAGCATGCGGCGGACACGGATCTCTGCCGTCGCCACGTCGACGCCGAGCTCGACGAAATGAGCGCCAAACGTGGATTGCTGATGCGTCTTGGCGAGATCGCCATACTCGATCGAATCCTCCGCCATGAGCTCGCTGTCCGACGCCGCCTGTCCCAGCGGGACGCTTCGGTTACCCGAGGACACTTGCCCGTCCAAAAACGCGACGTCAGCGGAATTGAAGCCGAGCTTCTGTGCCACCGCCTCACGCAGCTTGACGCAGGCAGCGTAGACACCCGAGGTCGAATTGTTCGCACCGAACTGCCCGCCGGAGCCGGCGGATACGGGGAAGCTGGAATCGCCGAGGCGCACCACGACCTTTTCAAGTGGCAGCCCCATCATCTCTGCCGCGGTCTGGGCGATGATGGTGTAGCTGCCGGTTCCGATGTCCGTCATATCGGTCTCGACGGTCACGGTCCCGCTTCTGTCGAGACGAACGCGCGCACCCGACTTCATCAGAAGGTTGTTGCGGAACGCGGCAGCCATACCCATGCCGACCAGCCAGCGGCCTTCCCGCCGCTTGCCGGGCTCGGCATTTCGCGCGCTCCACCCGAAGCGTTCCGCACCGGTCTTCATGCACGCGACGAGCTGCCGCTGCGAGAAGGGACGGCTCGGATGTTCGGGATCGACCTGGGTGTCGTTGCGTGCGCGGAATTCGACGGGATCGAGATTCAGCCGCTCCGCCATCTCGTCCATGGCGATCTCCAACGCCATCATGCCGGGCGCCTCGCCCGGCGCACGCATGGCGTTACCCTCGGGGAGATCCAGCATGGCGAGGCGCAGCGCCGTCATCCGGTTCTCGCCGGCATAGAGCAGACGGGTCTGCTGAACCGCTGTCTCCGGCCTGCCTTCCGGCAAGTTACCCGACCAGCTCTCATGTCCGATCGCGGTGATCTTGCCGTCCCTGTCAGCACCGATGCGAATGCGCTGGATCGTCGCCGGACGATGCGTCGTGTTGTTGAACATCAGCGGCCGCTGCATGGCGACCTTGACCGGACGGTTGGCCGCGCGGGCACCCAATGCTGCGAGGATCGCGTCTGAACGGAGGAACAGCTTTCCTCCGAACCCTCCTCCGATGAACGGTGAAATGAGACGAACATTGTCTTTCGGCAGACCCAGCGTCTTGGCGACATCGCCGGTCGTCCAAGCGATCATCTGATTGGAGGTCCACAGCGTCAGCTTGTCGTCATCCCAGGCCACCATCGACGCATGCGGCTCCATCATCGCATGGGCCTGATCCGGGGTGGTGTAGGTCGCATCGAGTTGCACCGGTGCAGCCGCGAAGGCGCCCGGAAAATCACCGACACTGGTGTCCGGCTGGTCGTCGCCGCGGCCGCGAGGTTTTGCGGCGCCATCCCGTCCGGCGGACAGGTCGAACGCCCCCGTGGTCGCGCTGTAGCTGACCTGGACAAGCTGGGCGGCGGCGCGGGCCTGTTCAAAAGTTTCCGCAACAACGACCGCGACGGCCTGGTGATAGTGGTCGATCTCGGGGCCGCCGAGCAGCTTCGCCGTGTTGTAATTGCCCTTGCCGAGCTTGCCGGCATTTTCCGCGGTGACGATCGCGATCACGCCAGGCGCGACCTTGGCGCGAGACAGATCCATCGATGCAATCCGGCCCTTGGCGATGGCAGCACCGACAATATAGCCGTAGGCAGGGCTTGAGACGACGTCGTGCCACTCATAGGCGTAGGTTGCCCTCCCCGTCGTCTTGAGAGGACCGTCGATCCTGCTGGTCGCATGCCCGATGATCTTGAGCTGATCGATCGGATTGGTGGTTGCGGGCGTATCGAATTTCATGGCTCAACCCTTCGCGTCGGTGAGCACGGCGGCGAGCGTACGCTCGACCAATGCCAGCTTGAATGCATTGTCTCGGGTCGGCCTGGCACCGTCGAGCAGACGTGAGGCGACGGCCTTGGCGCCGCGTTGCATCTCGGCTTCGGCCGCCTCGACCCGCCAGGGCTTGTGAGCGATGCCGCCGACGGCAACGCGCCCCGTTCCATCGCGCTGAACGATTGCCCCGACCGAGACCAATGCGAACGCGTAGGAGGCGCGGTCACGCACTTTGCGATAAATATGCGTTCCGCCAACGGGCTTCGGAAGCGTCACGGATGTGATCAACTCGCCGGCCGCAAGCGTCGTCTCGATATGCGGCGTGTCTCCCGGCAGACGGTGAAGATCGGCGATCGGGATATTTCGGGTCGTACCGTCCGAACGAACCGTCTGGACGCTCGCATCGAGCGCGCGCATCGCGATCGCCATGTCGCTCGGATGCGTCGCGATGCAGGCGTCGCTCGAGCCGATGACCGCATGCTGGCGGGTCACGCCGCCGATAGCAGCACAGCCGCTGCCGGGATTGCGTTTGTTGCACGGCTGATTGGTGTCATAGAAATACGGGCAACGCGTCCGTTGCAGCAGATTGCCGGCGGTGGTCGCCTTGTTGCGCAACTGGCCCGACGCACCCGCAAGCAGCGCGCGTGACAGCAGGCCATAATCACGACGAACCCGCTCGTCGGCAGCCAAGGTCGTGTTGCGGACCAGCGCGCCGATGCACAGGCCGCCCTCGGGCGTCGGTTCGATCTTGTCGAAGCCCAGGCCGTTGACGTCGATCAGATGAGCCGGCGTCTCGATCTCAAGCTTCATGAGGTCGAGCAGATTGGTGCCACCGGCGATGAATTTCGCGTTAGTGGTCCTGACGGCCGCAGAAGCCGCCGCCGCAGGCGAATTCGCTTTCTCATAGGTAAATGACTTCATGCGGGCCTCCCAGCAACCTCGGTGATTGCCTCAGCGATGTTGGAATAGGCGCCGCAACGGCAGATGTTTCCGCTCATGCGCTCGCGCAGTTCGTCGTTCGTCAATTGCGGCACTGCGTTGAGGTCACCCGTAACGTGACTGGGAATGCCGGCTTTGATCTCGTCGAGCACGGCCACGGCCGAACAGATCTGTCCTGGCGTGCAATAGCCGCACTGAAAGCCATCGTGCTTGACGAAGGCGGTCTGCATCGGATGCATATGCTCCGGCGTCCCAAGCCCTTCGATCGTGGTGACGCTGTCACCCTCGTGCATGACCGCCAATGTCAGGCATGAATTAATGCGCTGCCCGCCGACGATCACGGTGCAGGCACCGCATTGGCCGTGGTCACAGCCCTTCTTGGTGCCGGTGAGATGGAGATGTTCGCGCAGCGCGTCGAGGAGCGTGGTCCGGGTGTCCAGCTTCAGGGCGCGGATCTCGCCATTGACGTTGAAGGACACCGTCGCCATCGCGGGCGGTTCCTCCGCATCGGCGGCAGATCCGGTGGCGGAATTCTGAGCCTGGGCGGAGCGTGACGCAGCGCCGATCGCGACCGACGTGGCGGTTCCGATCAGAAGGTTCCGCCGCGACATTTCGAATGCGCTGGGTTTTCGCATGGTTGGGCATATCCCTCGCTACAGCAGCGTCCAACGACGCTCTGGATAGAAGTCGTCCAACCGAAGTTAGTTTCTAGCCGCGAACGGGATTAGTCCTTCACAATGGCATGAACTTATATGCGCCATTCATGAATGCGACCGTGGCCGGCGCACTGAGCGCGGATGCGGAGGTTACGCTGATGGCAAATCTGCCCTAGTAACGCAGCGCTTTTGAGCCAACGGCGGCGCCGATCGCGGTCACGACCGCAGTCGCGATCGTGTACCAGGTCGCGACGAACAGCGGCGAGTCATCCGTGCAGTGCGACGCATAGAGCGTCGCGGCGAGCCCGGCCGACAGCAGGCCGGCAAGCGCGCCGGCAAGCACCGGCCGCGACGGCGCGCCATGGCGCAGTCCGAACAGTGCGCCCGCGAGCAGCGGCAGCGACATCGCGGGGATCGCCAACATGCACCACCGCGAGTTCTTGCCGACGAGCCGCATCGTCATCGGCATGGCCGGCGCCATCATCGCTTCGCTGCCAATCGCAACCGCAAGCAGTCCGACGGGGAGCAGCAGAAGCCAGCCCCAGCCGCGCATCAAGGCTTCAGGCCGCGACAGATGCAGGCTGACGATGATCGCGGGGATCGCGAGCGACAGCGTGACCGCGAACTTCATGTCGAAAAACGGATTATGCATCGCCGTCATCACATCGGGCCGAACGCCGAGGAACGTCGCGAAGATCAGGATGGACAAGGGGGCTGCCACCAACAGCGCCATGGTCAACATCGCACCGACGCGCGGGGCGCGGTGGGGGTTGTCGGCCGCAAGCGTGCGAATGAGTTGATCGGTATCCATGACTAGTGGTCCCGTAGTTTGGCAGTGAGGGCCGCAAGGCCCCGATGCAGCGCGACCCGCACCGCACCTTCGCTCATCGAAAATTTCGTCGCCGTATCCTTGATCGAGGCGCTGTCGACCGCGATCGACTGCAACACGTCGCGCTGGCGCTGCGGCAAGGTGTTGAGCTGTGCGGTGACCTCGCCCGTGGAGGCCGTCTCCTGCGGCGCCTCGCCCGGCAGGGTCTCGGCGAAATCGTCGATGTTGACGAAGACGCGCCTGCCGCGCCGCCTCAGCGCATCGATCAGCTTGTTGCGGCCGATCGCGAACAGCCAGGGGGCGAAGGGCGCTTCGCTGTCCCAGGTGTGCCGCTTCAGATGCACCGCCAACAAAATCTCCTGCACGATATCCTCGGCTTGATCGGGAGGTTGCCCGGCCCGCGCCAGGCCACGCCTCGCGGCAGCGCGCAGCACCGGTGTGACCGCCTTCAACAGGCGATGATACGCCGCATCATCGCCTGCCATGGCCGACCGCATCAGGTCGGTCCACTCGTCCTCACGTCCGCGCACGCGCGCCCCTCACCATGCAATTCGGCCGCTCTGTCAGTTTGTTACACCGGCACTCGCCTCATCACGAAATCGTGATCGACGTCAGACCCGGCATTCGATGCAGCCGCAAAAACCCGCGAGCGCTCATAACACCGATCGACCGGCCCTGCACCCGGCTGCCCGGGCCGCCCGACGGGTTTGCCGCGTTTTTGCCCGGTCTAGCCCGAAGATTCCCATTTTTTGCCCCGTTGTCGTCATGGGCCGGGGTCTCTGTTCGCTCCGGGACGGGTGAATTGGGGAGATCGTCAACATGATGAAAGCCAGCGGGCGCGCGGCATTGGTTGCTCTGACCGGACTATTCCTGCTGTTCGGAGGTGCCGCACAGGCCGCGCCGAGCGCGAGCGCAAGCTCAAAACCGGACAGCGCGAGCAAGCAAGCCGATGCGGTCAAGCCGAGCCAGCAGCGGCGCCACTACTCTCACCGCCGCACCAGCAGCAAGACCGCGCAGAAATCCGACGACAAGGCCGACAAGAAGGACGCCGCGCCGCAGACCGACGAGCCCAAGGCTGGCAAAGAGGCCGGCAATGACGTGCCGGCCTCGAGCCAGATGCCGCCGGACGTCGCCAACGCCAATGCGCAGCTCGCCGCGGCCGACACGCCGACCGCCGCAGCGGCCAGCGCATTGACCGGCCGCGCCAACGACAATGTGCAGGCAGCAGCCGATAATACCGCTGCCGCCCCCGGTGCCGAGACCCAGGTCGTCCCTCCCGACCAGCTCAACGACATCGATCGCGCCCTGCAACAGGACAACCCGCCCGCGCAGAAGGCGGTGGTGGCCGCAACCGACGCGCAGCCGCGTCCGGCGCCGGTGATGGCAAGCAGCCAGCCGAACTCGGCCTGGGACCAGAGCTCCCTGATCGGCAAGATCTTCATCGGCGTCGGCACGCTGCTGACGCTGGCCTCTGCCGCACGCATGTTCATGGCCTGAGGCCCCTGCCCGGGACGCGCATCTCGCCGCGCGTTCCGGCGGCCTTTGGCCCTTGAAGCCCACCCCGCCAGCGGGCAGATTGCCCGCTCAATCAAAAGCGTGGGTGGAGCATGAGCACGTTCGAACACATCATCGTCGAAAGCAAAGGCGCGGTCGGCATCATCAAGCTGAACCGGCCGAAGCTGCTCAATGCGCTTTCCTTCGGCGTCTTCCGCGAGATCGCGGCCGCCGTCGACGACCTCGAGGCCGATGACGCCATCGGCTGCATCGTCGTGACCGGCAGCGAGAAGGCCTTTGCCGCCGGCGCCGACATCAAGGAGATGCAGCCGAAGGGCTTCATCGACATGTTCTCCGAGGATTTTGCCGCGATCGGCGGCGACCGCGTCGCGCGCTGCCGCAAGCCGACCATTGCCGCGGTCGCGGGCTATGCGCTGGGCGGCGGCTGCGAGCTCGCCATGATGTGCGATTTCATCATCGCCGCCGACACAGCCAAGTTCGGCCAGCCCGAGATCACGCTCGGCACCATTCCCGGCATCGGCGGCACCCAGCGCCTGACGCGCGCGATCGGCAAGTCCAAGGCGATGGATCTCTGCCTCACCGGCCGCATGATGGACGCAGCCGAAGCCGAGCGCTCGGGCCTCGTCAGCCGCATCGTGCCCGCCGACAAGTTGATGGACGAGGTGATGGCGGCGGCCGACAAGATCGCGGCGATGTCGCGGCCCGCGGTTGCGATGGCGAAGGAAGCGGTCAACCGCGCCTTCGAGACCACGCTCGCCGAAGGCATGAGCGTCGAGCGCAATTTGTTCCACTCGACCTTCGCGCTCGAAGACCGCTCCGAGGGCATGGCGGCGTTCATCGAGAAGCGCAAGCCGGTGAACAAGAACCGGTAGGGTCGCTACGCCGCGCGGCTCTGTTCGAGGGCCGCGCTGACCAGCGCGCGATAGCCACGTTCAGCCCACGTTTTTGGGCGATCGAGACCGAGGCGTGCGAGACATGCCTCGTCAGCGCTGTCGGGAGTTCGTATCAGCCCCTGCCACAGCAAGCCTGCGAGCGCGCGCGGCGAGCGCTGCGCGTCTTGCAGGATCTCCAGCGCCGGAATGAGGCGTAGCTCCACATCCGTGAAATCGCAGCCGAACGGGAACGATGGCAGCAAGCCGGCGTCTCGCGCGGACTTGAGCGCAGTTGCGATCCGCTCCGGATGGTTTTCGCGATGGGCCGCCGGAATGTCGTAGCTGCGCGGCAATTTGCCTGCGTCTTTCGCGACCCGCGCCAGTTCGTCCTGGAAGCGCGAATCCGCGATCGCCAGCATGCCCGCAATCACATCCGCGTCCGACTTTCCCCTGAGGTCGGCGACACCATACTCGGTGATGAAGATATCGCGCAGATGCCGCGGGATGGTCTCGTGCCCGTAGCGCCAGAGGATGTTGGATTTCAGCGCACGGCCGGCTTGCCGCGTTGCCTCGAGCGTCAGCACCGAGCGCGCGCCCGTGAGCGCAAAAGCCTGCGCCACAAAATTGTACTGCCCGCCGACACCGCTCACCACCTGCCCGTCGTCGAGGCCATCGGAAACGGCCGCGCCCAACAGCGTCGCCATCATCGTGTTGTTGATGAAGCGCGCATCGATGCGGGCACGGCGCTTCTGCTCCTCCTCGCCGTAGATCTCGTTGGTGAACGACACCGGCATCATCTGGATGCGCGCGATCTGGTCCGGCGGCATCTCGCGCAGCGCGCGGTAGAAGGATTTTGGACCGAGGAAGAAAGCGCCGTGCAACACCACGCCGTCGACGGCGCGCTTGAGAATGTCGGCGTCGATCAGGCCGATGAAGGCTTCGGTCAGCATCTCGCTGACGCCATAGAGGCCTGTCTCGAAGGCGCCGGCTTCCTGCGCGACCGCCGGCCGCGCCGGCGACAGCCGGGTTACGACGTCGTGAAAAGCTCCGCTGTTGCGGTGGCGCAGGATCAGGCCCTGCGCCAGCGCATCGCCGATCTGCCCGATGCCGATCTGAAGCGTGCCGCCATCGCGCACCAGCGATGCCGCGTTCAGGCCGATCGCGTATTTGGCATCGGAGATCGGCTCCGACGGCGGTGCGAACAGGGGAAAGTCGGTCGCAGGGCTCTCCAGGACGGCGCTGAACTCATCGGCCGGAAGATCGCCCGCACCCGGCATGAACGGCAGTTCGGAATTCACCTGCGCGATCAGCTTGAACGATGCACGGCCGGCGCGGCGCTCGCGCAGCACATCCAGCGTCGTGTCGGTGTTGCAGGACAGGCTGTAGCGCGGCACGCCGTCAACGACGCGCTTGGACACCAATTGGGTCACCACGTTGAGCCCGCGCGCCAGCAGATAGCCCGCCGCGTGAGTATAGTTGGCCGAGATGTAATTCTGCTGCGCGGCCGGCACATGCAGCCAGCGTCCGGCAAGAAAGAAAAATTCGACGACGTTGATGTTGGCCGGCAGCCGATTTTCGTGCAACGCATCGGCGTAGGCGAGATCGGGATAGCCACCGAATAGCCGGTCGATCACGGGCGTGATGAAGCGATGCTCGATCAGCCCCTTCGGTCTCGGCTTTTCCAGTGTCAGCGCCGAGAGCAATGTCAGCTTGATGTCAGGATCGGCGCAGGCCCGCGCATAGAGGGCGTTGATGACGTGATTGGCCTTGCCGAGGCCGAGCGGCAGACCAACCACCAAATCGGTTCCGACGTCGCGAATGATCTCCTCCGCGAGCGCATCGGGATCGGAGAAGAATTTCGGCATCATCCGTGGGGGTCCGGACCGCATGACAAAGGCGCCTGACGGGATTGGAAGGCGCCGCGGGTCCCCTATAGCGCATTTGGGGCAGGATCGGTGTGTGACGCACCTGCAACAAGCATGGAATTCATGGGGGTTTCCTCCGCGGCAGTTTGCCTGCGGGACCGGCGCTGGTTAAACAGGTAAGAGGTCGCCGTCGGCGGGGGCGGACAGCCGGGGTTTTGCGGGATTACATGATTGGGCGTGCCGCCAGAGCTGGTCGCGTGATGACGCGGCGTCGATCGGGCGTGGGTCCTGTCCTGGCGACATGGACCGCGCTGGGGCTCTGTTGTGCCTTCCCCGCCGCAGCATGGGCAGAAGCCCTGCCCGAGGCGCTGGCCAAGGCCTACCAGACCAATCCGGCGCTCAATGCCGAGCGCGCGCGACAGCGCGCGACCGACGAGACCGTGCCGCAGGCGCTCGCCGGCTACCGGCCACAGATCGTGGCGAGCCTCAGCGCCGGCTTGCAAGCGGTTCGTAACCTGCTGCCCGACAACACCATCCAGACCGCGAGTCTGAAGCCGTGGACAATCGGCGTCACGGTGACGCAAACGCTGTTCAACGGCTTCCGGACCGCCAACAGCGTACGGGTGGCGGAACTCCAGGTGCAGTCGGGGCGCGAAGCGCTGCGCAATGTCGGCCAAGGCGTGCTACTCGATGCGGTGACTGCCTACACCAACGTGCTCGCCAACCAATCGCTGGTCGACGCCCAGCGCTCCAACGTCGCCTTCCTGCGCGAGACGCTCTCCGTCACCCAGCGCCGCCTCAACGCCGGCGACGTCACGCCGACCGACACCGCGCAGGCCGAGGCGCGCCTCAGCCGTGGCCTCGCCGATCTCAACGCCGCCGAAGTCGCGTTTGCGGTGAGCCAGGCCACCTACGCCCAGGTGATCGGCAATGCGCCCTCGGCACTTCGGCCCGCCGAAGTGGTCGATCGCTATCTGCCGAAGAGCCGCGAAGACTCGATGACGATGGCAATCCGCGAGCACCCGGCCGTGATGGCCGCAGGCTTCGACGTCGATGTCGCCTCTACCAACATCCGCGTCGCCGAAGGCGCGCTGCTGCCGAGCGCCAGCATCCAGGGCAGCGCCAGCCGCAGCCGCGACAGCGACCAGACCCTTGGCACCTTCGCCACCGACCAGGCCTCGATCGTCGCCAACGTCACTGCGCCGATCTATGACGGCGGCCAGGCCGCCTCACAGACCCGGCAGGCCAAGGAAGTCACGGCGCAAAGCCGGCTGGTGCTCGACCAGGTCCGCAACCAGGCGCGCACCGCGGCGACCAGCGCCTGGGTGGCCAATGAAGGCGCCAAGATCGCAGTCTCGGCTTCGGAGTCCGAGGTGAAGGCGGCGACCGTCGCGCTCCAGGGCGTGCAGCGCGAGGCCGCCGGCGGACAGCGCACGACCGTAGACGTGCTGAACTCGCAGGCCGATTTGATCCAGGCCAAGGCGCGCCTGATCGGGGCGCTGCGCGACCGCGTCATCGCCTCCTACACGCTGCTCAGCGCCGTCGGTCATCTCGACGTCAAGACGTTGAGCCTGAACACGCCAGACTATCTGCCCGAGGTACATTACCAGCAGGTCCGCGACGCCTGGCACGGTCTGCGCACGCCGTCGGGGCAGTGATCATTCGCGGCATATCCAGCGCCGCAGCACCATCGATCGTCTCAACCCGCCGCACCGGTCTGCTTGACGTCCTGTAGCCCATGAACTACAGTCGCCTCCCATGATCGAGGTGAGGCAAACCGAGCATTTTTCGGAGTGGCTGAACCACCTTAAGGATGCCAACGCGTTTGCCCGCATCACCGTCCGCATTCGCCGCATGGAGATGGGAAATCCCGGCGACAGCAAGAGCGTCGGCGGCAGTGTCCGGGAAATGCGCATCGACTATGGTCCGGGCTACCGGATCTACTATGTGCAGCGCGCAGCGCAGATCGTGATCCTGCTGTGTGGCGGCGACAAGCGCACGCAACGGCAAGACATTAAACAAGCCCAGGAGCTGGCGGAGACAGTGTGATGCCAAAGGTAGCGAAAACAACAACCAAGGCGGCATCCAGGACAACGCGATTTGATGCTGCCGACTATCTCAACACCGAAGAGCGTCAGGCTGCCTATATCGCAGCAGCATTGGAGACCGGGGACGCTGACTTCGTGCGTGATGCACTCGGCCTCGTCGCGCGTGCACGGGGCATGAGCGGGATCGCGAAGAAGGCCGGCTTGAATCGCGAAAGTCTCTACAAGGCGCTCGGGGAGACTGGCAATCCAGAGTTTGGCACGGTCATGCGTATCGTTGGTGCTTTGGGCCTAACGCTCTCAGCACAGCCTGCAGCAGGCGGGCGGGCATCAAAACGGAGTCGCGTTGCGTGAGTGCGCTCACCTGCAAACCGCGGCGCATGAGCGTCTGAGCAGTAAATCATTAACCGCGGCCTCGCATTTTGTGATAGCCGGTCGCTCTACCTTGGCTAGAGTGGCAGTTAGATATTCGCGTCGGTTCGCCGAGGGCCATTTTGATTTTCAAACTTCTCCGCGGCACAGCCAGACTGTGCCTCATTGTTTTAATACTGGTGGTCGTCGCGATCGCTGGATTTCGGATCGCCGCCTGGGTTCGCGAAACGGCCGGCCGCGGCGATCTTGCGCCATCGACGGGGCATTGGGTTTCCACGCGTTCCGGCGACGTCTTCGTGCAGGAGAAAGGCCCCGCGACAGGCACGCCCATCGTGCTGTTCCACGGCACGGCAGCCTGGAGCGAACTTTGGCGCGCGACAAGCGATGCGCTCGCAGGCGCAGGCTATCACGTCATTGCGCTCGACCTGCCGCCGTTCGGCTTCTCGGACCGGCCGGGCAGCTACACGCGACAGGACCAGGCCGAGCGCGTGAACGACATGCTGATGCGGCTTAACGTGCAGCCTGCCATCATCGTCGGCCATTCTTTCGGCGCGGGGGCTGCGACCGAGTTGGTGCTGCGCTTCCCGGATCGTGCCCGCGCACTGGTGCTGGTCGATGCAGCGCTCGGACTGACGGCCGCGCCGTCAGATGCGCCGGCGCTGCTTCGTCCGAAATGGTTGCGCGAGATTCTGGTGTCGCTCACCGTCACCAATCCCTTTGCGACGAGGATGCTGCTGAAGTCGCTGATCGCGAAGAAGGATCGCGCGCTGCCCGAATATGTCGAGATCCTACAACGCCCCCTCTCCCGGCAGAACAGCACATCCGACATCGCCGACTGGCTGTATTATTTCGCGGGCTCCGATCGCGCCGCCCAAAGCGCGGACCGCAACGCCTATGCACGCCTGAAACAGCCCGTTGCCATCCTCTGGGGCGAGCTGGATACGGTGACTCCGCTTGAGCAGGCGCGTGATTTGAACGTCTTGCTGCCGCAGGCGCACTTAACCCTGCTGCCCGGGCTCGGTCACATTCCGCAGATCGAAGATCCCAAAACCTTCAACGATGCCCTGCTCAAGGCGCTTGCGACGCTCTAGACTTGGCAAGATTCGAGACGCGACCGGAGGATCCATGGACATCATCAGATTTTGCGCCCTTGGCTATGCCGCGCTGCTCGGATTCGTCATCGCGACCGGCTACATCCCGGCCTTCATCGACCAGAACGACATGATCTTCGGCCTGTTCCGCCGCACCTGGTACGCCGACGGCCTGCATCTGGTCTCCGCGCTGTGGGCGCTGACCGCGGCGCTGACCTCGCGGCGCGCGTCCGAACTGTTCTTTCAGCTGTTCGGCGTGTTCTATTTCGCCGACGGCGTACTGGGCCTCCTCACAGGCAGCGGCTATCTCGACTTCGGCATTCTCATCAACGGCGTGCTGAACCTGCCGCTCGCGACACGCATCTTCGCCAATGCGCCGCATCTTGGCCTGGGCGGTCTCGCCATCCTGATCGGCTATTTGCTGGCGCCGCGCACGCGACCGGCCCATGCTTAAGCGCCTGCGCCGCATTGTCCTGACGCTACTCGCGCTGATCGCCTTCGCGATTCTCGCGCCGCTTGCCTACATCGAAGGGACCTGCCAGCCCGTATCGCAGGCGGCATCAGCGGCAACGGCCGCCGTGACGCTGCCGCCGATCACCGAGAAGGGCTATCGCCGGCCGCTGGACAACACCTATTTCACCTTTCCGGAGTGGTACATCGTCTATTCCTTCGAGGATTTTGGCCATTTCCTCGATCATTCCAGCGAGAGCCAGTTCGGCTATCTCCGCCACATCCTCGGCTTCTGGCGCAGCTTCTGCACCATCAACCGCGCCATGCCGGCGGCGACGGAATCGCGTTTCGACGTCAAGATGATGATCTACGTCATCGGGATCAGCTACTCGACCGAATACGCGATCAAGGGATTTTACGAGAACACGATCGGCCGCGTCTTCGAATGGATCAGGGGCGACCGACTGACGCCGCAGGACGAATATGCCCGCGCGGTGCTCCAGGACTACGCTGCGTTCCTCTACACCGTGCCCTGGTTCAAATATCCGTTCCGCGACAAGCTTGACGGGCTCGAGGCGATCTCGGCGCCGACGCCGAGCCAGTTGCGCACGTGGGAGCGCGACTTCGCGCTCGGCACCGAATATTTCCTCAAGATCGGCTACGCCCACGCGATCCAATCCGCGCTCGATGCCGCCAATGACGACGAGCCGCGCGACATCATGTTCGTGGTGGCGACGCTGCCGCCCGAGGTGCTCGCCGGTGAGCCGCGCCTCACACCGGTCCGCGCGCTGTCGCCGGACTGGCAGCTGGTGCAGGCACCGCGCTACAAGGCGCTCACCGAGATCCTGAGCAAGCTGCTGGACGGCGGTCACCGCCTGGTGGAGATCGCCGGCAATCACGACATCCTCGTCACGGTGATCGCACCAAAGGACGCGAAACTCGACATTGCCGACACCACGGAACTGTTTTCACTCGATCTCGACGCAAAGCCGGGCTTTCGCCGCGCCGGCCTGAGGGCTAGGATCGACCGGCTGGTCGAGATCAAGCGCGCCCTGACGGCCAAAGGTGTGAGCCTTGAGCATTTCTACGACTACTAGCGGAACAAGATTGCGGCCACTCGGCAGGATCGCGCTTGCGGTCGCACTGGTCGTCGCCGGCTGGCTTGCGCTCGTTATCGCCCTCACCTTCGGCACTTCGCCCGGCCGCTCGCTGGCCGTGATCGGGCCGCAGGCACAAGCGATCGCAGCGATCGCCAAGGCGAACGGACGTGTGTTGTCGTCCAGCGCCTACGTCACGATCGCTCGTTCCGATGCCGCCGACTTTGTCGGCCGGCTTTACACGGCCGGTGCCCTGCTCGTTCTCGACGCCGAGCAGGCCGGCGGCTGCAACGGGCTGGCGCCGAAGCGCAGCTGAGCGTGTGCCTGAAGCGCGCGGGGCGCGCTTCAGGCTTTACTGTTGAGCATGATCTTTCCGGAAAACCGCTGCACACTTTTCCGGATCATGCTTTACGACGCGTATTTCTGGTACATCGTATTCGTGAACAGCCCGGCCGGGTCGTATTTGCGCTTGGCCGCGAAGAAGTCGTCGATCTGCGGATAGGATTTCTTGAGCTGGTCGCGCGAATAATAGAGCTGGTACGGCAGGAAGAAGCGTCCCTGATTGGCGATGGTGAGATCGATCAGCTCTTCGGTCGTCTTCTTCATGTGCCGATTGCCCTCATCGTCCGCGGGCTGGTTGATGTACAGCACCAACGAGAACGCCGGCTCCGGCGCATAAGTCAAGAAGTTGTCTTCCTTGTGCACGATGCGGACCGAGGCATTGAGCAGATTGGTCTTGTTGGCGAGCATGATCTTGCGCATGCCGTCGACGAAGGCTGTGAAATTTCTGCGCGGAATGAAATATTCGTGGAGGATGTCGGTCTCGTCCTGCAACGCGTTGCGCAGGTAAGGCACGGAATCGTGCATGGGATCGTTGCGGCTGACGAGGCAGGCTTCGCCCGAGGCGATCGCCTGCGCCCGCGTCACCGTGCAACTCTCCATGCGGTGCTCGATGTGCTTCTCCGAGAGCCATTTCAGCTCCTGGAAGAACGGCCCCTGCTTGGACAGATTGATGGTGAGTCGGCGCAGCTTCGTGCCACTGACCTCGCCGAGCGGCTGGCGCTGGAAATCAGTGCCGTCGGCCTTGGTGTAGGTATAGAGCAGCATTTCCTGCAAGAAGCTGCTCGGGGCGGTCGAGAGATGGCCGTACATCAGGCCGATATTGCTGTCCTTCTCGATCTCGCCCGAAAACAGCGCGGGAAACGCCTTGTAATCCAGCACACGCCGCCCGGTCTGGTAGACCGTGTTGTCGGCGACGTCGAGCTCGGCCTCGATGATGACGCCGAGCAGACCGTAGCCGCCGACCACGAGATTGAACAGCTCCGCATTCTCGGCCGCCGAGACGCTCTTGATCGAGCCGTCAGCCAGCATCACCTTCATCGCCTTGATCGAGCGGGCCAGCGCGCCGGCCTGATGATCCATGCCGTGGGCATTGACCGAGATCGAGCCGCCAACGCTGAAAATGTCGGTCGACTGCATGGCGCGGACTGCGAAGCGCGGATGCAGCGCGATCTGGATGTCGTGCCAGGTCGCGCCGGGCTGCACGGTGATGCTGCGCGCAGCCTCGTTGAGCGTGATGCGGTTGAAGCCGCGCATGTCCAGCACGATGCCACCCTTGCGGAAGGCCTGCCCGCCCATGGAATGGCGCACGCCCGCCGTCGTCACCGGCAGCTTGTTGTCGCGGGCAAAGGCCAGCGTCCTCGTGATATCGTCGATGCTGTGCACCTCGACCATACCGTAGATCTCGGTGCGGTTGAGGCAGCTCGCGTCATTGATGCTGCCGCCGAGCTGCGACCATTTTACGCCCGATAGCGGCGCGATCGCCCGCAC
Source organism: Bradyrhizobium sp. LTSP849 (assembly GCF_000938255.1). Classification (GTDB taxonomy): domain Bacteria; phylum Pseudomonadota; class Alphaproteobacteria; order Rhizobiales; family Xanthobacteraceae; genus Bradyrhizobium. The sequence continues at coordinate 46,555 of NZ_JYMR01000009.1, forward strand.
CTTGTCCAGATCGATCTTGCCCCGCTCGCCGATGTCGTCGGTAGCCCGGCAATCCTTCGGCCCGGTCGGATCAGCCGCCAGCGCCTGCAATTTGCGGAAGCCGTAGACGCCAAACAGCGCCACGAGGATGGCCGCGGCCGAGACGCCTGCTTTAAATTTGCCAAAAGATTTTTGCATGAGATGATTCCAGCGGGACGGGTATGATCCGGGAGCGCGGATCATTAGTCAAACCGTCGTCTGTTTGGTTCAAGCCTTCCCAGGAAACGAATATGAAAAGCTGCCGCATTCACTTGATGGGCGCGTCGGGCTCCGGCGTGACAACGCTCGGCCGTGCGTTGGCGAACCAGCTTGCGCTGCCGCATCACGACAGCGACGACTATTTCTGGCTGCCGACCGCGCCGCCCTACCAGACGACCCGCCCTGCCATAGATCGGCTGCGCCTGATGCGCGAGATCTTCCTGCCGCGTCTCGATTGGGTGCTGAGCGGGACCGTGACCGGTTGGGGTGACGAACTCGTCCCGCTGTTCGATCTCGTCGTCTACGTGACCACGCCGCGCGAAATCCGGCTGAAGCGATTGCGAGCCCGCGAGGCCACGCATTTCGGCGCCGATGCCGTCGCGCCGGGCGGCTGGCGACATGATGAGACAGAGTCGTTCGTCGAGTGGGCCTCACATTACGAGGCCGGCGATCGCGAAGGTCGCAGTCTCGCAAAACATGAAGCGTGGCTCGCGGGCCTGCCCTGCCCGGTCGTACGCGTCGACGGCGCGCGGCCGGTTGCGAAACTCGTCGAACAGCTATGCGCCGACGTGGCGGGACTGCCCGGCTGATGTGATATCGTTCCGCGCGCCTTCCTCGCAGCCGGAGTAGCCATGACCGACCAAATTTACGCGCGCGCAGCGCAACCCGCGACGCCGATCAATTTCGACGTCCCGGCGCATGCCTGCGATTGTCATACCCATATCCACGGCGATGTCGGAACATTTCCGTTCTTTGTGGGGCGCGTCTATACGCCGGGACCGGCGAGCCCCGAGGAAATGGCAGCGCTGCACAAGGCGCTGCTCATCGAGCGCGTGGTCATCGTCACGCCGAGCGTCTACGGCACCGACAATTCTTCCAGCCTGTTCGGGATGAAGGCGCGCGGCGCGACCGCGCGCGCCGTCGCCGTGATCGACGACAAGACCACGGAGAACGAGCTCGACGCGATGCATGCGGACGGCTTTCGCGGCATCCGCATCAATCTTGCGACCGACGGCGTCAGTAATCCCAATGTCGGCCGCGATCGTTTCACCGCCGCTATCGAGCGTATGAAGGCGCGCGGCTGGCATGTGCAACTTTACACCACACTGCCGATGATCTCCGCGATCAGGGATCTCGTGCTGGCTTCACCCGTGCCGGCGGTGTTCGACCATTTCGGCGGTCTCGACGCTTCGCTCGGACTCGAGCAGCCCGGCTTTGCCGACCTCATCGCGCTGGTCAAATCCGGCAAGGCCTATGTGAAGATTTCAGGCGCCTACCGCTCGTCGAACCTCGCGCCCGATTATCAGGACATGGTGCCCTATGCACGTGCGTTGATCGCCGCGAACGCGGACCGGATCATCTGGGGCACCGACTGGCCGCACCCGGATTCGGCGCAAGTCGAGGGCCGCAAGGCCACCGATATCGCACCGTTCCACGCGATCGACGATGGCCGCCTGCTCAACCAGCTCCCGGCGTGGGCGCCGGATGCCGACGTGCGCAAGAAAATCCTGGTCGACAATCCTGCGCGACTCTACGGCTTCTGAGTCGCGACAAGTCCGATTAGGTTCAAACGAAGTGCGATGTGGTTCCACGTTGAGTCTTGGAACTGTTGTCGCGAGAGCACGACGACACTGACTCACACGAACGTGTTGATGCTTTCGTCCGCTTTTCACCCGTTCGGTTGAGGCGACGATTCATTTTCGCCGGTACGCACACGAACAGATTTCATTTGTTCGTACGGTCGCATGCCTTTATCGCATTATCTTGCCGCACTTTTCTCCGGCATTGGAATTGGTTTCACTGTCGCGGCTCCGATTGGCCCAATGGGAATGCTGTGTATTCAACGTACATTGGCATCGGGGATGGCCACGGGCCTCGCAACAGGCTTCGGCGCAGCAACCGTCCATCTCGCCTACAGTGCCTTTGCGGTTCTGGGCCTGGGCTCGCTTGCGCAGCCGTGGGTCGAAGCCAATGCCGCGGGCTTCGGCATCGTCTCGGCCCTCACGCTGCTATGGTTCGCGATCCGGACGCATCGCAATTCCCTGATGCTTCAGGAAACGAACGAGATCGACCGGGTGCGCCTGGCGCGCGCCTATCTCAGCGCCATCGCGCTCGGATTCACCAATCCGCTCACGGTCATCCTGTTTCTTGCCGCGCTGAATGCGTTCTCCGCGCAATCCGCGGCGGCTCCACTGATCGCTGGGGTGTTCGTCGGCTCGGCGGTCTGGTGGACCGTGCTCAGCACGATGGTCGCAACCGCGCGATCACGGCTGACGCCGCGGATGCTGTCGCTGAGCAGCCGGTTCGCGAGCCTGATGCTGCTCGGGCTCGGCACCACAATGCTGGTGCGGATCACGCAGCGGATGTTGTGAGAGCATGATCCGGAAAAGTGTGCAGCGGTTTTCCCTCGCGACAAACGCGGGACGCGTTTGCGCGGAGATCATGCTCAAACAATGCGCGTCAGCGCGCGCGGCGCGAGAAGAACGAGATCAGCACCGGCAGCGTCACCAGGATCACGATCGGCGCCAGCATCATGCCGGTGACGACCACGACCGCGAGCGGCTTCTGCACCTGCGAGCCGATCCCTCCCGACAGCGCGGCCGGCAGCAGGCCGACGCCTGCGACGACGCAGGTCATCAGCACCGGGCGGAGCTGCAACTCGCCGGTGCGTATCACCGCGCTGACGCGGTCCATGCCTTCATCGATCAACTGGTTGAACTGCGACAGGATGATGATGCCGTCCATCACGGCGATGCCGAACAGCGCGATGAAGCCGATCGCCGCCGAGACGCTAAAGGCGGTGCCGGTGATCAATAGCCCGAGCACGCCGCCGAAGATCGCCATCGGGATCACGCTCATGGCAAGCAGCGTATCGGTCATCGAGCCGAAATTGAACCAGAGCAAGACGGCGATCAGCGCCAGCGAGATCGGCACCACGATCGACAGCCGCTTGATCGCATCCTGGAGATTGCCGAACTCACCGACCCACTCCATGTGCGAGCCGGGCGGCAACTGCACCTGCTCGGCAATCTTCTGCTGCGCCTCGCGGATGGCGCTGCCGAGGTCGCGCTCGCGCACCGAGAACTTGATCGGCAGATAGCGTTCCTGCTGTTCGCGATAGATATAGGCCGCACCCGAGACGAGGCTGATCGTGGCGACCTCGCTCAGCGGAATTTGCGTGACGGTGCCGTTCGGTCCGGGCGCGCCGATCCGCAGATTCTGGATTGCCTCCGCGCTCCTGCGGTATTCCGGCGCGAGCCGGACGATGATCGGGAAATGACGGTCGCTTCCCGGCTCGTAGAGATCGCCCGCGGTGTCGCCGCCGATCGCGACCTTGATGGTGGCGTTGATGTCGCCGGGGGCGAGGCCATAGCGCGCGGCCTTGGCGCGGTCGATGTCGATCTGGACCGTCGGCTGCCCGAGCGAGGTGAATACCGCAAGGTCGGTGACGCCCTGCACGGTCGCCAGCACCGACTTGATCTTGGCGGCGGTGTCGGTGAGCGCCTGGAGATCGCCGCCGAACAGCTTGATCGAGTTCTCGCCCTTCACGCCGGAGACGGCTTCGGACACGTTGTCCTGGAGATATTGCGAGAAATTGAACTCGACGCCGGGGAAGCGGTCGTCGAGCTGCTTGAGCAGTTGCGCGGTCAGCTCTTCCTTGTCGTGCGTGCCCGGCCACTCGCTCGCGGGCTTCAGCGGCGCGAAGAACTCGGCATTGAAGAAGCCGGCCGCGTCGGTGCCGTCGTCGGGACGGCCGTGCTGCGATACGACGGATTCCACCTCGGGCCGGGCGCGGATCAGCTTGCGCATCTCGTTGACGTAGCTGTTGCCCTCCTGGAGCGAGATGGTCGGCGGCAGCGTGGCGCGGACCCAGAGGTTGCCTTCCTCGAGCTTGGGCAGAAACTCCAGGCCGAGCAGCCGGCTAAGCGCCACCGTCATCAGGACGAGACCGACGGCGGCGCCGAGCATGATGCCACGGTTGGCGACGGCCCAATGCAGCACCGGCATGTAGATCCGGTGCAGGATCAGCATGATCCTCGTCTCGGTCTCCTCGACATGCGCGGGCAGGATGATCGCGGACAGTGCCGGCGTCACCGTGAAGGTCGCAAGCAGGCCGCCGGCGAGCGCGTAGGCATAGGTACGCGCCATCGGCCCGAAAATGTTACCCTCGACGCCGGACAGCGTGAACAGCGGCAGAAAGGCCGCAATGATGATCGCGGCGGCAAAGAAGATCGAACGCGACACGTCGGCCGCGGCGCTGAGGATGGCATGGCTCTTCATGCCGAACATCGTCTCGGGCGACATCTGCTCGGATTCCGCCGGCGGCGTGGTCTGCGTGAGGCGGCGGAAGATGGCTTCCACCATGATGACGGTGGCGTCCACGATCAGGCCGAAATCGATGGCGCCGACCGACAGCAGGTTGGCCGATTCCCCGCGCAGCACCAGGATGATCACGGCGAAGAACAGTGCAAACGGAATCGTGGCGCCGACGATCAGCGCGCTGCGGAGGTCACCGAGGAAGATCCACTGCAACAGCACGATCAGCAAAATGCCGACCACCATGTTGTGCAGGACGGTGTGGGTCGTAAGGTCGATCAGGTCCTTGCGGTCGTAGATGCGCTCGATGCGCACGCCCGGCGGCAGGATGCTCGAGTTGTTGATCTCGGCGACGAGCTGCTCGACGCGCTTGATGGTCGGCGTGCTCTGCTCGCCACGGCGCATCAGGACGATGCCCTGCACGATGTCATCGGCATCATCGAGGCCGGCGATGCCGAGACGGGGCTTCTGGCCGACAGTGACGGTGGCGACATCCTTCACCAACACCGGATTGCCGCCGGACTGCGCCACCATGGTGTTGGCAAGGTCGTCGATCGACCGGATCAGGCCGACGCCGCGCACCACGGCCGATTGCTGGCCGATATTGACGGTGTTGCCGCCGACATTGACGTTGGAATTGCTGACCGCCTGCAACAATTGCGGCAGCGTCAGGCCGTTGGCGACAAGCTTGTTGAAATCGACCTGGAGCTCATAGGTCTTGCTCTTGCCGCCCCACCCGGTGACGTCGATCACGCCGGGCACGGAGCGGAAGCGACGCTGAAGAATCCAGTCCTGGATGGTCTTGAGGTCGAGCACGCTGTAGTTCGGCGGGCCGACCAGGCGGTAGCGAAAGATTTCGCCGATCGGGCTGAGCGGCGAGATCTGCGGCTGCACGTTGCCCGGCAGCGGCGCGAGCTGCGCCAGGCGGTTCAGCACCTGCTGCAGCGCCTCGTCATAGGTGTAGGCGAAGGAGAACTGGAGTTTGACGTCGGAGAGGCCGTAGAGCGAGATCGTGCGGATGGTCGTGAGGTTCTTCAGGCCCGCGACCTGGGTCTCGATCGGGATCGTGATGTAACGCTCGATCTCTTCCGCCGACAGACCGGGGCTCTGGGTCACGATGTCGACCATCGGCGGGGTCGGGTCGGGATAGGCCTCGATGTTGAGCTGGTTGAACGCGATCAGGCCGCCGATGAGCACGGCGACGAACATGCCGACCATCAGGTAGCGTCGGTTGACGGCAAGGGCGACGAGACGATCCATTCAGGTCTTCGCAGTTTCTTGGGTCGTCGATCAGCTACCGGACGCCGCGCGGTCGATGAACAGGCTGCCTCTGGTGACGATCTGTTCGCCGGGCTTCAGGTTGCTGGTCACCTCGACGAGGTTGCCATTGATGAGGCCGACCTTGATCTGGCGCAATTCGACCGACTTGTCCTCACGCGCGATCCAGATGCGGACCTGATCGCCTTCGTAGATCAGTGCCTGCTTCGGCACTGCAGGCGCTGCACGATCGCCGGCCGAATAGATCGTGACGTTGGCGAACATTTCCGGCTTGAGCAGGCCGTCCTTGTTGTCGATGGTGGCGCGGACCAGCAGGCGGCGGGTGTTGGGATCGATCGCCGTGGCGACGTAGTTGATCTTGGCGGTCAGCGGACGGCCCGGCAGTGCCATCACGTTGACAGAGATGTCCTGGCCGACGGAGACGGAGGCCGCGTCGCTCTCGCGCACGAAGGCGATCAGCCAGACCGTGGAGAGGTCGCCAATGACGAAGACCGGATCGCTGGCGCCAGCACTGACGTACTGTCCGGGGCCGATCTTGCGCTGCACGACCGTGCCCGCGATCGGCGAATAGATCGTGATCTCCGGATTGATGGCGCCCTTGTCCTGGAACGCCTTGATCATCTCGTCGGTGAAGCCGAGGATGCGCAGCTTGTTGCGCGCGGCCTCCAGCGCCGTCACCGAGGAGCGCATGTCGTTCTGCGCCTGGACTTGGGTCGCTTCCGCCTGCTGATAGTCCTTCAGCGGGACGGCATGGCCCTCATAGAGGTCCTTGGCGCGCTTGAACTGGATGTCGGCAAGATCGACCGCCGACTTCGCCTTGTTCTGCGACGTCATCGCCGTGATGAAATCGTTCTGGGCCTGCACGGTGTCGGCGGCCTCGATCGTGAACAGCGGTTGACCTTGGGTCAGGCTCTCGCCCGGCTTGGCGAGCAGCTTGGTCACCCGGCCTGCATAGGGCGAGAACACCGGCGTCGAACGGTCCTCATCGACGGCGACCTTGCCCTCGGTGACATATTCGGCCCTGAAGGCTTTGCTCTTGACCGGTTCGATTGTCAGCGTCGCCCATTCGGACGGCGTCGGCGTGAAATTCTGCGCATTCCGGCGCGACTGGCTGGAGACTTCGGAATGGCTCTTGTCCTTGGCGCCCGCAAAGAGAAAGCCGTAGGCCCCGGCCCCTGCAAGCGCCAGTAAAACTACGGATGTGATCACCCGTTGTTTTGTAAACACCTGCAATCGCTTGGTATTTTCAACTACCATGGGGCCCGGTCAAGTCCGCGACGATCTCGGCAAGCGACTGCCTCATCGGTCGCGCTAATAGTGCTGAATTGAGATTTCAAACAACCTAAAAAGTGCGGCTCGCCTTTGAATTTGCGTTAAAATTTTGCCACGTCAGGTCCACGTAAGCTTCGCCCCGGCCATTGCGGCGGATGGCTGCCGAGCGGCATGGCCGGACGACTCCAACGCGCCGGCGTTGCCGACAGCACTGCCGAATGGCGCACCGCCATCAGTGTACCAAAGCCAGATGACACCGTTTCCATGAACGCAGAATGTACGGCCTCGCCCGTAAGATCCGGGGTGTTCAGCCCACCTTCGAGCCGGCCGAGATTCCACAGCCAGCGTCCGGTCTGCGCCAGCGACACCCGCACATGCCAGCTTCCGCCTTCGCGGGCCTGACGGGCCTTGGCCATCATCGCGCCGAACGCCATCAGATAGCCGGTGGCGTGGTCGAGCATCTGCGCCGGCAATTCCTTCGGCCCGTCGATGCCGGCGGCCTGTCCCTCGGCGTGGTTGAAGCCGGTCGTGGTCTGCACCAGTGAATCGAAGCCGCGCCGCTCGGCCCAGGGGCCGACGTGGCCGTAGGCCGACAGCGTCACATAGACGATGCCGGGATTGATGCTGGCTGTATCCTCCGGCGAGAAGCCGAGGGCTCCGAGCGCGCGCGGGCGATAGCCTTGCGAGAAGATGTCGGCCTCTTTCAACAGCTCGCGCAGTTGCGCCCGTCCTGCCTCGCTCTTGAGTTCGATGGATGTGCTGAGCTTGCCGCGGCCGGTGTCGATGGTGAGCCAGGGAATGGCCGGCAGCTCAGGCCCCGAGACGAGCAGCACATCCGCGCCGTGTGCGGCGAGCGTGCGGCCGGCAACAGGACCTGCGATGACGCGGGAGAGATCGAGCACGCGAAGGCCCGAGAGCGGACGATCGCCTTTAGGCCATGGCTTTGGCGGGGCATCGCCGATCTTCTCGATCGAGACCAGCGGCAGTTCTGCGAGCGCACGCGATTGCGGCAGCGCCGACCATTCGTCGTAAGAGCGCATCAGGGCAACGACGCCGCCGCCGGCGTAGGCCGCGGTTTCAAAATCCTCGCCCTTCCATTGCATCAATGCGGCCTGCACCTTCTCGCGCTCGGGCTCGCAAGCCAGCACCTTGCAGACGGCGTCGCGATGATGCGGGAAGTTGGTGTGACAGCGGACGAAACGGTTGTCGCCGGTCCTGTAGACGCCGGCGATGGCGTCCCAGGCCGGTGGCGGCGGCTTATCGTCGAGGCGCAAATAACGCTCCGAGCGGCATTCGGCGACGGCGTGGCGCATGTCGACGCTGACGTCCTGCGCCACGCCGCTGCGCAGCTTCCAGATCTCCGCGGCGGCAAGGCCGGCGGCGGCGATGGTCGTTTGTCCGGCTACGGCGACGCGGAACGAGGACGGGATTTGCGGCTCCTCGCCGGTCAGCCGTACGCGTTCGAGCGCGGCTTTATCGCCATCGGCGGAGGTCCAGATGTCACTGAGAATGTTGGAGGGGCTTTGCATGGCCGCTTATCTCCCTTAGTTTTTGCGACCTTCCATTACCACATAAAGGCATGCAATGGCCGCCATCGATCCCCTCACCGCAGGCGCCGTATTCATCGCAACGGCGGCCACCGACGCAGTCTATGTGATGTTCACCTCGGCCGTGATCGCACGCAAGCGCGTGCCGGCCGCGAACTGGAGCGCAGTCTGGTATCTGCTCTCCTCTTACGCCGTGATCAGCTACACCGAAAACGCCTTCTATGTCGCTTTCGCGGCGATCGGCTCATGGGCCGGCGCCTACGTGTCGCTGACCTACCTACACCGCCCGCCCGGCGGCCCGCCGGTGGGCGCCGCACCGGAGTGAGTACGGCGCGCTCTTGGCCATTTTACTCGGTGTCATCATCCGCGAAGGCGGATGATCCAGTATTCCAGAGACACTGATGATAGAGCCGAGACGTCACGGCGTACTGGATACCCCGCTTGCGCGGGGTATGACACCGAAAACGAATTCGATATCCTCGTTCAAACAACTAAGGTCCGCAGGATCAACAAGAAGGTGCCATCAATGGATCTCGGTCTCAAAGGAAAGAACGCCATCGTGCTCGGCGGCACGCGCGGCATCGGGCGGGCGATTGCGGCGACGCTGGCCGGTGAAGGCAGCAATGTCGCGGTGTGCGCACGCAATGCGGATCAGGTCGCGGCGACCGTCACCGAGTTGAAGGCGAGCGGTATCCGCGCCACCGGCGGGCCGGTCGACATCAGCGACGGCGCGGCGCTGAAATCTTGGATCGAGGGTGCCGCAAAAGAGCTCGGCGGCATCGACATGCTGTTTTCCAATGCGGGCGCCATGGCGCAAGGTCATGATGCGGCATCGTGGGAGCAAAATTTCCGGCTGGACCTGCTCGGCGCCGTGCATGCGTTTGACGCCGCGCGGCCGTTTCTCAAGACAAGCGGCGAAAAGAGCGGGGACGCCGCCTTCGTCATCATCTCCTCGATCTCGGCGGCGCAGGCCGATCTCGCCAGCTCCTACGGCCCGATCAAGGCGGCGCTGATCCACATGGCCAAGGGATTGGCGCGGCAATATGCCAAGAAGAAAATCCGCGTCAACGTGGTGTCGCCGGGCACGGTCTATTTCAAGGGCGGCGTCTGGAATACGATCGAGCAGAACATGCCCAAGCGCTACGAAGATGCGATGAGCCGCAACCCGACGGGCCGCATGGCGACGCCGCAGGAGATCGCGAGCGCGGCGGTGTTTTTGGCAAGCCCGGTGTCATCGTTCACCACGGGCTCCAATCTCATCGTGGATGGGGCGATCTCGAACCGGGTAAATTTTTAGGGGCACGCATCCCTGCCAGTTCCGTCATCCTGAGGTGCGAGCTGTACGGTGCAACGCACCGTGCAGCGAGCCTCGAAGGATGCACGGCCCCGATGCAACCGGGCCGTCGCCCTTCGAGGGCCGCTGAAGAAGCGGCCACCTCAGAGCGTGTGATTTTTTGGCAGCGTGCCAGGTAAATCTGTCCGAATGCCGGTGGCATGTGATTCTCTGGCGATGATGGATTGGCGGGAGGCGAAGATGGCTGCCGATGAATTGTTCGGTGATCTGCCGGCGCAATCGAAGCCTGAAGCCGACGCGGCGCCGCTCGGCGCGCCACGGCTGCGTGAGCCACAGCGCGACCAGATCGCGTTGCGAGCGGTGGATATCGAGAGCCTGATCGGGGAAGACCATCCGGTGCGCCTGATCTGGTCTTATGTCGAAGAGCTTGATCTGAGTGAGCTGGAGAACCGGATCAAGGCCAGGGGCGACCGCCCCGGTCACCCCGCGACCTCGCCGCGGCTTTTGCTGGCGCTGTGGCTCTCAGCCACCAGCGAGGGCGTCGGCAGCGCGCGAGCATTGGAGCGACTGTGCGAGAGCCACGATGCCTATCGTTGGCTGTGCGGCGGGGTGTCGGTGAACTATCACATGCTGGCGGACTTCCGGGTCGGTTGCGCCGACCTGCTGGACCGGCTGCTCAGCGAGCATCTGGCGGCGCTGGCGAAGGCTGGTCTCGTCAATCTGGCGACACTGGCGCAGGACGGGGTGCGGGTCCGGGCCAGCGCGGGAGCCGCCTCGTTCCGGCGCGAGGCGACACTCGAGCGGCATCTGGCCCTGGCTGAGACGGTGGTGGAAGACCTCAAGCGCGAAGTCGACGTGCGCTCTGACGCCAGCAATCAGCGCGCCCGGGCAGCCAAGGAGCGAGCCGCGGAGGAACGCAGCGCGCGCGTGAAAGCGGCGCAGGCGGCGCTTGCCGAGATCAAGCAGCAGCGCAAGGAACGCGAGAGCAAGCAAGGCAATGGCAAGACGCCGAAGGAGCCGCGCGCGTCGACGACGGACGCCGATGCACGGGTCATGAAGATGGCGGATGGCGGCTTCCGCCCAGCCTACAACGTGCAGGTGACGAGTGCGGCCGGCGAGCAGTTCGTCACTGACGTTAAGGTATGCAACACGGGGTCCGACCGCGGGCTGATGCGGCCCATGCTGGAGCGGCAGCGCACGCGCCCTGGCGGCCTGCCCAAAGACCATCTCGTCGATGGCGGCTTTGGCAGTGCGGAAGACATCGAGTGGGCGCATGCCGAGGGCATAGAGGTTTTTTGCCCGCCCACTCAATCCAAGCACGGCACCGACCCCTACCTGCCGCGACGCGGCGACGGCGCGGGGGTACTGGCTTGGCGTGCGCGGATGGCGAGCAAAGAGGGCAAGGCCCGGTACAAGCCCCGTTCGATATGCGAGTGCATCCATGCCCGCTGGCGCAACTGGAACCTACGGCAATTGACCGTGCGCGGGATCGAAAAGGTCCGCGCCGTCGTGCTCTGGTACGCCCTCACCAACAACATCCTGCAAGGCAACCGCCTCCGCAGCGCATAAACGAGAGCTCATCGACGAACTCAGACCCGCCATTTACCGCGACAAGAAACTCCACTCCGTTCCGAACAAGTAAAAGCGTCACAAGCTCTCAGG